>NZ_CP144274.1:0-4800000 GCF_036542145.1 Pseudomonas sp. ZY71 | reverse complement strand
GCGTCCCCCATGCGGTGGTAGGTGCAGGTAACACATACAACGAAATAACTTATGGTCTGTTGCTTCAGGCAGAAATCCTGCGCTTGAAATTTCCAAACCTGAAGCGTGTGTATGTCGAAAGTTCTTTCCTGCTACGCCGCCCTGGTCGTTTGATGGTTGAGACCGACCACCTCAAGTATCTTCCATTGCTTAAAACATTGACGCCGCTCTGCTCGAAGGCGAGCGATGTTCCAGGTTGTCATGATGTATTTGTGCAAGCAGGCAGTCTGACCAACAGCTCTACGACAGGCTGGAAGCCGGAAATGCGTCGTCACAGAAGTGAGTTTCGATTCTCTTCTTTGTTGCCAGGGGCGCAGGATTCTATCCCTGTCAAATCTGACCCGTTACTCGGGCAGCTTGAAGCAAATGGGGAGACCAAAGGTCATTTCAGAGCGCTGACCGATAAATCCGAAATGCGTCCAGAGATAAGCAATGACAACATCAAGGCTCAGCGCCTGAGGGATATTACAAGTAATGCTCCTTGGGATGGCTTGTTCGACATGTTTGCACTCTGGGGGCGCGAGCACGGTATTCAAGTCGTGCTATTTCAACCGCCGGTACGCTCAGATCTTTATGCATATCAAGTGAAGTATGGCCTCAAGCAGCACGTCGATGACTTATTGCGAGTATCTGATAAGTATCAGATCCCATTTGTAGATCTAAACAGACCGGAACTCGGATATATGAGTGACTGGAGTCTTTTTAGTGATGAGGATCACATGGCAACTTGCGTTGGTAGCGGTTTGCTATTACTGGCGCTTGAGGCGGGCGTTAATCGGTTTGAGCAGAAACATGATCTTACCCCTGTAATCGAACGGTCACCTTTGGAAGGTGATAGTATGCTACGTTTAAGTTCATGCAAAAAGTAGCAGGGTAAGTGGATGTGGGCGATTCAGTAGTTCTTGTATTTTGTTGTTTTGTATTGCAGGTTTTTGAAATTTTGTTTTGTCAGGTATTTTGAGAATGGTAAATCGATTGGTACAGTGGTTTATGCCTCCTAACTTAAATGGTAGTGAGTCTCTAATACTTTTTTCTGCTTGTGATGCGGGCTATCTTGGTTTTGCCATTTCTTTAATAAAAAGCGTAGAGTTGTATTCGCCCGGCGCTACGTTTTTTTTACACGTGATCAATCCTGATGCGGAGGCGGTCGAACGTTTGAGGCATTTGGCTGATAGCCTGGAAGTGACAAATGTCAGTATTTCATTCGAAACGATCGATCTGACAGCTCTGAATGTCGATCAGCGGCGTGCTTATTACGCCAGTGCGCGCTTTTTGCAAGTTTCAAATATTCTATCTACATATTCGATTCCTGTTTTCAGTGTTGATGCTGATTCGCTGGTTGTGAACGCTTTTGATTTTGATTTTACTAACAAAACAGACGCGGATGTAGTAATCGTGCGGCGTAATCTGGCTGAAGATCAGCCCGATCACTTGGCTGTCGCAACCGGGTCTATCTGGTTCAAACCTTCTGAAGAGATTCTCCGTTTCCTTGGCGGAATTGCTGCTGAAATAGATAAGCGTTTAGAAGAACGTTCTCTTGAATGGTTCGTCGACCAGAAACTTTTCTTCTATGGTATGAACGAATACTCTCGCCGGCTCAGATTCTATAATCTGAAGCGGAAATACGCCGATTGGACATTCTCTGCTTCGAGCATTCTATGGGCGGGTAAGGGCGGCCTTAAACTCTATGATTTGCGTTTTTTCCTGCTACAGAATTTACTTTGCGATGATGCAAAAAAGCGAGATATCGCCGAACTGTTAGCGGAGGAGTTTTTTACTGATGAAAACTCGCTTGTCGATGAGTCGACCCGTTCGCGTATCACCAAGGCAATAACAGGAAAAAGCGAAAATAATCTTGTTGTAAAAGCCGAGAATCAATCAGCAAAAGTTGTAACGCAGTCTGATTCGGCGAGAAAGGTTGCCGTCGCATTCTATGTTCCACGGCTCGACCTTCCCTGGAAAAAAATGGCCTCGACCGGCTCTAAGTTTCCAGAGGTCAGCGATGACACGATAGATCTACGCTTACACTGGAAAGAATTTGGTATACGCATGGCTAATGCGCTTGAGCGCGTTGGTATACCCGTGGACGTCATTGAAGTGCCAGGTTGGGAAATCGAGCGGCAGAGAGTCGATGAAGATGCCTATGATTTGGCATTTGTTCCTCATCGTTGTTATTTGAACTTCCCCACTGGAAAAACTCCAGTATTGTTTTATATGCAAGAGTTTTTCCGCTGGGCCTTTGTGGTTGACTCTCGGGGATGGAGCGCTGCATCGAGCGTTTACCCGGTAGACCGCGATGTCCAATCAAGCAAGGCAGGGGTGTCCTTCACGGAATACCGGAAGCGTCTCGCGGATGGACGTTTGAACAGTAAGTTCTCCCAGCAAGCCACGAAGTCCACGAAGCAGTTGATTGCTGAAGGTTGTTTGCCGTCGGAGGTTAGTGGCGGTTGGTTCAGTAAAAGCAGTGTTCGTCCTTATATCTTTTTCCCCTTACAGGTGCCTTCGGATCAATCAATACAGTTGTTTTCCGACTTGTCAGAGTTGACGATACTCGAGGCGCTGGTGACTTGGGCGAAAGAGAACGACGTAGCAGTAGTGATCAAGCCTCATCCTGCAAATATGAAAAGCATGAAGCCTTTTGAAAAGTTGGTCGATAATACGCATGTTTTTTACAGTCAAGCGAATGTCCAGGATTTGATTTCGCATGCAGCGGCAGTTTATACAATCAATAGCGGTGTGGGCTTCGAGGCGATTCTGCAGGTAAAACCTGTCGTTACGTTTGGTCGTGTCGAATATGATTGCGTTACGTTCAACGCCAGTGTGAACACACTTGATGAGGCTTGGGCTTATGTCCAGACCAATAACGCAGCTGAGTTGGAAGTAAAGTATAAAGGTTTCGTCGATTGGTTTCTTGAATGCTACGCGGTGGATATGTCTCAACCGCAAATAGCTAAAGTAAGACTTGATGAGATTGTAGCGAAAGTTTTGTCAATGATTCCGGGCTGTGGAAGGGATTCCGATGTTAAAGGTGATTAATTATCTTGCTAGAAAGTTTGAGTTGGTTCGATCGAAAAAGTTTGATCGGCTTAGCTCTGGGCATGATAAGAGTCCGAGGGTGCTGATACTTACTGAGCATCTCAATGCAACCTACTACATTAGTTTTGATATTCCATTTAAAGAGCTTAGTCGCAACGGTGCAATTAATTATTCTGTTGTCTCGCAGTCTAAGGTCAGCAGGAAGGGCGTTGGTGTTTGGAAAGAATGGGATGCTGCATTTCGACCGCAAATTGTCATTTTTACGCGCTACGGGTTACCGTACGGAACTGAAATACTTGAATATTTCCGGGGGAAGAAAGTTCCCGTCGTTTATCATATTGACGACAATTTATTAGATATACCCGCGTCTCTTGGGGAGGTAATTGGCAAAAGTCACGGAGCCTCGGATGTCATCGAGGCGCGGCGTTATTTGCTTGAGAATTGCGATTTAATATATGCATCCACGCAATATCTCGCCCAGCACTTACAAGGCTTGTTTCCGCAGCAAAAGATATTTAGCGGTATGTATGCGCCTTATATGGTTGAACACATCCGCACAGAAAGAAAGCCAGGTAATGATCAACATATTATCGGCTATATGGGGTCAAGAGGGCATCAGGAAGATCTGGATCTGGTCGTACCTTCACTAGTACGCTTGCTGGATGATAATGCGAGTATAAGGTTTGAGGTGTTTGGTAGCATTAAAATGCCTGACGAGCTTCTTAGGTTCGGAGAAAGAGTAAAGGCTCATGAGGTTTGTAAGGATTATGTCGGTTTTTTGAATAAACTTAATACCTTGGGTTGGGATGTTGGACTAGCCCCTTTGGTGGATGAAAAATTCAATTTGTGCAAGGCTCCAACCAAGTTCGTTGAATATACTGCGGCAGGCATCCCGGTTATTGCATCGGATATTCAAGTTTACAGTCCTTTCGCAATGCCAGGTTGTGCGGTTCTAGTTCAGGATGAATGGTACGACGCTATAGACGCATTGTTGAAGGATTCCGGGCTTAGAGCGTCAATGGTTAAGAATGCACACGAGTATTGTGTAAATAATTTTTCGGAAAAGCGCTTGCAAGATCAATTGGTCACTTTGGTCAATGGCTTGATTTAAAGTTTGCTCGGGGTAGGTCAAGAGTTTAATTGTTTAATCAATTTATGCTTAGGATTTATTCTGGGTGGGGTTACCTTATCTAGAAGCCAGTGATCACGACTCAGGCTGATCGCGCTGACAAAAGGATGACCCGCCGGCGTTTACGCAAGGATGGCCCTTGAGACCCGGGTAGGCGTAGGTCTACTCCCCGATATGTGATAGATTGCTGCGGTGAAGGGACACTGCAGCGAAGGATAAGATATGAACGAATGTGGACAAGACTGGTTTGCTCCGTCATTTTCGTTGAGATGGCTGAGAAAAGTGCCACAATTGAACTCGTAGAAGGCTGATTATTACATGTGGCGACAAACCATTAACTCCAGTGTTGCGCTTGCGAAGCGCAGTATTTCCATTCAGATAAAACAACACGCTTTGGGTTACGCATGGGCACTAATAACGCCCATGCTTTATGCTGCTTGCTATATCTTTATCAAGGGTCAATTGAATGGTGGTGCCGCACATTCGGCAGACTCCGGCTGGGACATACTACGAGCGTTTGCCGGAGTAACGATTTTTCAATGGTGGATGCATATCGTTCAAGAGATGTCTGATTTTATTCGAAAGAATAGAGGTCTTTTGCGAGGTATTAACGTCGGGCCAATTCCTTTCGTTCTATCAGTTTTATTTGAAGGGTTGATTGGTTTGCTGATCAGAGTGGTATTGATATTGATCGCAATACCTTTGTTGGGTCTGTCGTTCCCTACGCAACCTTTCTCCTGGCTGTCAATTATAATTTCCTTGATGGCTTTACTGATTTCAGCGGTCACCATCGGAACTCTACTTGCGCCATGGGCGGTGCTGTACGCGGATGTTCGTAAAGGGCTCTCGTCCGTCAGTTTACCAGTGATACTCATATCACCGATTTTTTACCCGGCTTTTGAACAAACTTCCGGGCCTTTGTTCTGGTTGAACTGTATCAACCCTTTAGCTGCTCCATTGGCTATATTGGCGAAGTCCTTACACGATTTGGAATCTGTTTACATGCTTCCATTGATTATCAGTACGGTGGTGTTTACCTTAATTTTGAGTTGGTCGCTCAAACAGCTCCATCGTCAAGTACCGATTCTGCTTGAGCGCATGGGGTAACTTATGACTGTACTGCTAGAAGTAAACGATTTATGGAAAAAGTATTCACGTGACTTGAAGTCATCTGTGAAGTATGCGGCTCGAGATATTTTGCGTGGCGCTGTAAGCGGTGGGCAAAACGATCACAAAGACCTTCGCGATTCCGAGTTTTGGGCGATTAGAGGTATGAATTTCTCCCTTCGTCGTGGTGAAGTACTTGGCGTACTGGGACATAACGGCGCAGGAAAAAGCACACTGCTCAAATGTATTGCCGGGAAACTGGCAGCTGATCGAGGCAGTGTGATCCGAAACGGTGAGCTGGGTTACCTGCTGGAAATGAGCGCGGGTTTTTCGCCTACCATGACGGGTCGTGACAATGTCACGGTGCGCGGTCGTTTGATGGGCATGAATGGCAAAGCGTTAGCTGCCTATATCGATGAAGTCAAAGATTTCTCTGAGCTTGATACGTTTTTTGACTCACCTGTACAGTTTTATAGTTCAGGTATGAAGTCCAGGCTTGGTTTCGCTGCTTCCTCCGTCATTCGGCCTGATATTCTTATTATCGATGAGGTTCTTGCCGTAGGAGACCTTTCGTTCCGGCTGCGTTGTTACGAACGCGTAAACGAGCTCGCGCGGAATGCGGCAGTCATTTTCGTATCGCACTCTATCGGTCAGGTAGCCCGACTTTGTAATCGAGCCATATTCCTGGAAAAGGGTAAAGTGCTATATGAGGGAGGGGTTCAGAATGCCATTTCCCTCTATCAGGACAAGCTGGGTGATCAAAATGAGAGAAAGCGTGGTCACACACTTCATCCGGAGCTGATTTCATTCAGTTTGATGGCAAATGGTTGCCAGCTTGTTCCAGGTCAATCGCTTCCTTATGGGGCTAATCTGAGTCTTGATATAGATATTAGCAAGTTGCCCGAGAATGCAGTTATAAGACCACTACTGCGGGATGGCTCCCAAGGTGTTCTGGCGGATTGGAACTCTGTTCGTTCGAGTTTGTCTTGGCCTGCCGGACGGACCCGCTTAAAAGCGGATCTCGGGAGTGCGGAGTTGGCGCCCGGTGCGTATTCGATTTCAATTGAAGTGATGAGTCCTGATGGGGTCGAACATATTTCGCTGTCGGAGTCTACGCCCTTCAGAATTAGCGGCTCTTATTTAAATGCCGTACCTATTCAGAAAACCGCGATATGGCAATTCCCGGAGTGATGGGTGTGTCGTTGGGGAGTCAGTTACAAGTCTCATATCTTATTAAGGTTTAATATATGACGGATGTTAAAGGCATCTCCAACGACCCCATAGATACAGTCCGCGTATTCGTGGCAGCCACTCCCGCTGAATGGCTGCCGATGAAGGTTCTTGAGTTCTCGATTCTTGAAACTACAGACTTGCCTGTTCAGCTGTCAGCTATTTATGCACATCAGCGAACTATACCATTACCTAAGGACGCTGCTAACAAGGCAAGAACGCCTTTCTCATTCCAGCGTTTTTTAATCCCTGAACTATGTGGGTATGAAGGTAAGGCGATATATCTCGATGCCGATATGCAGGTATTTCAGGATATAGCGGGTTTATGGAGTCGGCCGTTTCAGGGAAGTGTTTTGCAAACGGTCGGTAGTGCAGGGGGAGGGCGCCGCTCTCAGTTCAGCGTGATGCTGATGGACTGTGCTCAATTGGGTTGGAATATTGATGACATTATCAACCAGCTCGATAAAGGCAAAATCAGTTATCACGAACTTATGTATGAAATGAAACTGGCCAGTGAGATTTCGTTTTCAGTTCCGGAAGTGTGGAACTCTCTAGAGAACTACGCTGAGGGGGAAACAAGTTTGCTGCATTATACAGATATGAACACCCAGCCATGGGTGTCCCTGGATAATCCTAACAGAGGTTTATGGGTGTCGTGTTTGCGTAGGGCGCTACAAAAGGGTTTTATTTCTCGTGATGAGTTAGTGCGAGAGATAAAGCAGGGTCACGTCCGGCCCTCGCTCCTTGCTGAGGCGTTTTCAAATTCCAAAGGCAATTGGAAGCCGGCTTTTGGTGATCTGTTAGCCGACGCATTATATACCCCACCCTATTATTCCATCGCCGCATCACGCCGCGGAGAGCTGTACGCGGGTTTGTCCAGGTTATCTCGTGCGTTTCGTCTGATATTACGGCCCTTGCTTCGGTAGCGAAGGGCTCCAGGGGCAGCGGGTTTGGGAATAAATCAACAGGGATTCGAGCGTAAAATCAATGAAGAGCAAGGTCAGGAACTAAAATGCTTAGCCATGTAGAGAAGATTAAAAAAACTATCAGCGACACATTCGCTCGGATTTTTGGTGGTAAAAACGCGGAGGTGAAAGTGCAAGGCGGTGCTTCCGCACGCGTGCTTTTTGTAGCTAATGCACTTATTCCAACATTGCAATTGAGCTTTTTGAAACCGCTCGCAGCCAATATTGAACAGGGTAATCTGACCACGGACTTGTTGAGTGAACAGCAGATGAAAGAGCTGTTTGGCAAACGTCTGCGTGAATCCGAAGTGGAGAGTTGGATAAGTGAGCGGGTGGAGAAGTTCAAGCCTACTGCGATCGTTTTTTGTCGTCACAGTGGGCCGCATACGGCCTATCTGACTCAACTGGCTAAAGCGGCGGGCATTCCTACAGTTTTTCATGTCGACGATGATCTTCTGCATGTACCTGTTGAAATTGGACAGAAAAAATATGAGTACCATAATCATCCCGCTCGCCTCGAAGCTGTGCGTTACCTGCTTGAGAATGTCGATCTTGTGTACTGCTCGACTGAAGCGCTGAAACAGCGCTTTGTTTCCTATGGATTAAAGTCAAACTTTAAAGTGGGTACCATTTATTGCTCTGGCAATGTATTGGTTCCGGCAGTAAAACGATCGACAAAGAAAATCGGCTATATGGGTTTTGACCACGCCCATGACCTCGAAACGGTCTTGCCAGCACTGATTCAAGTGCTGAAAAAAGACGCTGAAGTTGAGTTTGAATTGTTTGGTTCAATACCGAAGCCAGCAGTGCTTGAGGAATTTGGTGACAGGGTCAATGTCATTCCTCCGGTACCCAACTACGAAGAGTTTCTTGCCAAGTTCTCTTCGCTGAACTGGGATATTGGTATCTGCCCGCTAGCTAATACGGATTTCAATGCTGTCAAAGCCAATACCAAGTGGGTCGAATATACTTCGGTTGGTACAGCGGTCGTCGCGAGTGCCGATACAATTTATGACGCCTGCTGTTCAGGGGGATGTGGCACATTGGCAACAACGACTGCGCAATGGGTGGATGCTCTTGAACTGTTGATTGGTGACAGTGAGAGACGCTCAATGCAGGTTTTGAATGCTCAAAACCGACTGAGGGAAGACTACTCCGTTGATCGCCTGCAGCGTCAAGTACTTGATGTTCTAGACACGGCTGCCAAGCTGGTCAAGTCTGCAGCATGAGCTTCTGATCGCGCCGAGCTGGATGTGAATGTGCGAACGCACTCAAGTTGTTAATAACGCCGGTAAGCGCCTTTTTGAAGAGGCGCTAACCGTGTGTGCTGGACTGACTTAAATCTTGTTCAGATAGATGGCTAGAATAAGGCTTATATTGCCCATCAAGGTCTGACGATAAATTCCTGAACTTCTCATTAGACGAAACCTCTGAAGCAATGTGCTTTGCCTTGCCTTTTTGAAGTCATGCACTGTCTGTCTGTTGCTGGTTGTCAGATCTTCTTCAAGTGGTTCAAGGATGCTCAGATTGACATCGCTCCAGCGGCTAAATCGTCCGTCGATAAGTTTTCCCAAACGGAGTATGCGCTCTTTAATGCTGGAGTTGGAACCGATCACATTGCCACCGTGTTGGCGGTAATCGAGCGTTGGCTCCGAATCGTAGATGACCTTTCCACCGCACGCTGTCGTTAAAAGATAGGCAAGCCAGTCATGTGCGACAACAGGAATGTCGGGTGAAGTTCTGTTCAACAAGTCTCGTGCCGCGCCATTCAAAAGCATCGTATTGGCGCCCGCAATACTCTGTATTAGCGCATTTTGGAATAGGGGCGGTCGGTTGAACTTGGGTGAAAACCCGATGACTTTGCGGTTTTCATTGATAAGGCGAGTGCGCGAGCAGTATAAAGCGGGCTGATTTCCGGGGAACGAATGCAATTGGCGGATGCTTCTTTCCAGCTTGTCGTTGTGCCAGATATCGTCCTGATCGCTGAATGCGAAAAAGTCTCCCTCGACATTCTCATTTCTAACAAGCGACATAAAGTTTTTGGCAAATCCCTCGCGGGGTCCGCTGAATAAATGAATGCGCTGTGAATCGATCAATTCCCGGTAGGTTTCCAGTAGCGCAAGTGTGCCGTCGGTAGAACCATCATCGGATATGTACAGCGTCCAGTTTTGATGAGTCTGGGATATGAGCGAATCGATCTGTTCTTTCAGGTATGCCTGGCCATTGTACGTGCACATCAGGATTGCGACTTTACACTGGGAGGGCAATTTCATCTGGGCTTCGACGGATAGATCAGAATCTGGTTGACCGGCTCGGGGCGGTTGCGGCTCCATGCGTCCTCGCGTTTTGAGTTAAATAATGCTTCAGATGCGGTTAAAAAACAGACCTGATGGCTTAGTGATATCGCCCGGTGATCGCAGAGCGGCAAACGGGATGCGCACAGGAGGTGTATTTTATCTGCGCAGCAGGTTTAATCTCTACTCTTTTGCGTTTTAATACAGACTGCAGCCAGGGGTTCCCTGGGATTTGTACGAAGGTGGCAATTTACCTGCCAAAGTATTTGGTCTCTGGCGTGATCCCTGCCCGCTTCGGGTGGCCGATATGAAATGGACGGATGGTTAATGGATAAAATGCGATTATTCCTGCTTGGAATGCCTCGCCAAAGAAAACGTCTGATTCAGGTAATCATGGACGTATTCCTGGTGTGGATATCGCTATGGGGATCGTTCGTGGTTCGTTTGGGAATCGAAAATGTTACCCAGCCCATTGAGACGCATCTCTGGCTCTTTATCAGCGCGCCGCTGATTGCCATTCCATTGTTCATTCGTTTCGGCATGTATCGTGCCGTGATGCGTTATTTTGGCAACGATGCGCTAATCGCCATTATCAAAGCGGTCAGTCTGTCTGCGCTCATCCTCGCTTTAGTCGTCTTCTGGTACAGCAACCACAAGACTGTGGTGCCGCGTTCCATCATCTTCAATTACTGGTGGTTAAGCCTGGTGATCATCGGGGGACTGCGCTTATGCATGCGCCAGTATTTCATGGGCGACTGGTTCATGGCGGCCAAGCATGTCCCGTTTACGAGTCGCGACGACGGCCTCACCAAGGTCGCAGTGTACGGCGCGGGAGTGGCTGGTAATCAACTGGTTGCTGCGCTGCGGATGGGGCGCGTGATGCGGCCTGTGGCGTTTATCGATGATGATGCAAGCATTGCTGATCGCTCCATTTCCGGTCTGCAAGTCTACAAACCAAAACATATACAGCAAATGATCGATGTCACGGGAGCGCAGGAGATCCTGCTTGCGCTGCCATCATCGACCCGTGCGCGGCGTCGCGAGATTCTCAACTTGCTTGAAGGTTTCCCCCTTCATGTGCGCAGCGTTCCAAACTTCACCGATCTGGCAAGCGGCCGGGTCAAAGTCGAAGACATTCAGGAAATCGATATCGCAGATTTGCTCGGGCGAGACGCTGTCCCGGCTCAGCCTGATTTACTCGAGCGCTGTATCAAAGGCAAGACAGTCATGGTAACTGGGGCCGGTGGTTCCATCGGTTCGGAGTTATGCCGGCAGATATTTTTGCTGGGCCCGACAACATTGCTTCTGTTTGAACATAGTGAGTTCAATCTTTACAGCATTCTCTCCGAGCTCGAGCAGCGTGGCTGCCGTGATGCGGTGGACGTTCGCCTGCTGCCGATCCTCGGTTCCATCCGTCACCAGGAAAAACTGCTCGACGTGATGAAGACCTGGAAGGTCGACACTGTCTATCACGCGGCGGCTTACAAACACGTACCGATGGTGGAGCACAATATCGCGGAGGGTGTGCTGAATAATGTTATCGGCACACTAAACACTGCTCAGGCAGCGCTGCAGTCAGGTGTCTCAAACTTCGTTCTGATTTCTACCGACAAGGCCGTACGTCCCACCAATGTCATGGGCAGTACCAAACGACTTGCCGAGCTGACGCTGCAAGCGCTCAGTCGCGAGATCGCCCCGGTATTGTTCGGTGATAAGGCTAATGTCTCTCGAGTCAACAAAACTCGATTTACCATGGTTCGTTTCGGCAATGTATTAGGTTCGTCCGGTTCAGTGATCCCTCTGTTTCACAGGCAAATCAAGTCCGGCGGCCCGCTGACGGTCACTCACCCGAAAATCACCCGCTATTTCATGACCATCCCCGAAGCCGCTCAATTGGTGATCCAGGCTGGCTCCATGGGACAAGGCGGCGACGTATTCGTGCTGGACATGGGCGAACCGGTAAGGATTGTCGAGCTGGCAGAAAAGATGATTCATCTCTCGGGCCTGAGCATTCGTTCCGATCGCAATCCTCAAGGGGATATCTCCATTGAGTTCACTGGATTGCGCCCAGGCGAAAAGCTCTTCGAGGAACTGTTGATTGGCGATAACGTAGCCGCCACCCCACATCCGATGATCATGACGGCTAGCGAGGACCATTTGCCATGGGATGTGTTGAAAGGGCGTTTGAGTGATCTGCTGATTGCTGTCGAGAAAGATGACTATGCCCGCGTCCGTCAACTCCTGCGTGAAACCGTCAGCGGTTACACCCCAGACGGCGAAATCGTTGACTGGATCTACCAGCAGCGCCGTCTCGAGCCTTGATTGTTTCACATCCTGTAACGCACGCATTTTTGACATAGCTCCAGCATGACCTACGTTTGGAGAGCAGCTTCGGAAAAGCTGCTTTCTCAAACGATGATGGAGCGTCACTAATGCGTACCGGTTACTTCTATTCCCTGATTTTTGCCTTCCTCACCAGTGCCTCGATTGCCGCTATTGCCGCACCTGTTGCGCCAGCGGAGTCAGCCAGGGCGCCGATCGTAATGGATACAGCGGCGCCTTCCCAAGGTGCAAAAATCGATCTCAACGGTGCTGACGCAGCGACGCTGCAAAAAGAGCTGGCCGGAGTCGGTGAGGCCAAAGCCAAAGCGATTGTTGCATATCGTGAAACAAACGGTCCTTTCGCCTCCGTGGATGAATTGCTGGAAGTGAAAGGAATTGGCAAGGCGATCCTGGATCGCAATCGCGACAAGCTGGAAGTCAACTAAGCTTACTGTTCAACGCCAAGGGGGCCGGTCTTAGACCGGCCTTTTTCATTTGGCGCAGTGCTTGGCTGCGGATAACAGTGGAGAGGGCACCTGTCGGACGGTTTAAAATTACGGCTATCATATCGCCTTTGGATTATGCCTATAATAATTTGCCGGGGCGTCGAGCCAACATGTCTCATCGGCAACTTCCTTCATCAAGCATTCCAGGAGCACCCTCATGAATTCCGCACAATCCCAAGGTACTGCTCTCGTTACCGGCGCATCGTCCGGTATTGGTGCGATTTACGCTCAGCGCCTGGCGGCGCGTGGTTTTGATCTGCTGCTGGTTGCCCGTGACAAGGATCGACTGGAAAGCGCCGCGAGTCAGTTGCGCGATGCCCATGGTGTTCAGGTCGAAGTGCTGAAAGCAGACCTGACGCAAAAGGATGACGTACTCAAACTCGAACAACGCCTGCGCAGCGATTCCAGTATCAGCTTGCTGGTCAATAACGCCGGTGTGGCGTCGGACGGTTTACTGGCTAACGCCGACATGGATCAGTTGGAGCGACTGATCCAGCTGAACATCACCGCTGTCACCCGACTGGCGTCGGCGGCAGCTGCCAGTTTCGCCAAAGCTGGACGTGGCACGATCATCAATATCGCCTCGGTGGTGGCGCTGTTTCCGGAACGCTTCAACGCCACCTACAGCGCTAGCAAAGCTTATGTACTGAGCCTGACCCAGTCGCTGAACACTGAACTCGAAGGCACCGGCGTGCAGATTCAGGCCGTGCTGCCGGGTGTGACTCGCACCGAAATCTGGGAGCGCTCCGGTATCGATGCCAGTGGCATTCCGGCAGAAATGGTTATGGACGCGGGCGAGATGGTCGATGCGGCGCTGGCCGGTCTGGATCAGGGCGAGTTGATTACCATTCCTTCGCTGCCTGACGCAGGCGAATGGCACGCCTTTGTTGCGGCTCGCCATGTCATGGCGCCGAACCTTTCCCGCAGTTCCGCAGCCCAACGCTACAAGTCCGGCAATTGAATTGATCAGAGGTCACTACAGTATGGATTCGCGTCGAATAGTCGTCACGGGCATGGGCCTGGTTTCACCCTTGGGCAGCGATCGTGAAGTCGTCTGGCAGCGTTTGCTGGCCGGACGTTCTGGTTTGCGTAACCTGCCTGAGGCAACGGTCGCTGATTTGCCCACGCGAGTCGGCGGCGCGGTGCCAACGCTGGAAGAGGACGCTGAGGCAGGATTTGATCCGGATCGCGCCACGCCACCCAAGGAACAGAAGAAGATGGACCGCTTTATTCTGTTCGCCATGGAAGCTGCCCGGCAGGCACTGGAACAGGCTGGCTGGCACCCCTCGGAAAGCAAAAGCCAGGAGCGTACAGCTACGATCATCGGCTCCGGTGTCGGCGGTTTCGGCGCGATTGCCGACGCTGTACGCACCACCGACAGTCGCGGTCCTCGGCGTTTGTCGCCATTCACCATTCCGTCGTTCCTGGTCAATCTCGCGGCAGGGCACGTGTCGATTCAACACGGCCTCAAGGGGCCTTTGGGCGCACCCGTGACGGCGTGCGCTGCGGGTGTTCAAGCGATTGGCGATGCGGCGCGCTTGATCCGCGCCGGCGAAGCGGACATTGCTGTGTGTGGCGGCGCGGAAGCCTGCATCGACCGCGTCAGTCTGGCCGGTTTTGCGGCAGCGCGGGCACTGTCGAGCGGTTACAACGACACCCCGGAACGCGCATCACGGCCGTTCGACAGCGGTCGCGACGGCTTCGTGATGGGCGAGGGCGCGGGGCTGCTGGTGATTGAATCCCTGGAACACGCCTTGGCGCGTGGCGCGACGCCGCTGGCGGAACTGGTCGGTTATGGCACCAGCGCCGATGCCTATCACCTGACTGCCGGGCCGGAAGATGGCAGTGGTGCGCGGCGCGCGATGACGCTGGCATTGGCGCAGGCGGGTATCACGCCGGATCAGGTGCAGCACCTCAATGCCCACGCGACCTCGACCCCGGTGGGCGACCTCGGCGAGTTGGCGGCGATCAAAGCGTTGTTCGGCACGCAAAATAAAATCGCCGTGACCTCGACAAAGTCAGCCACCGGTCATTTGCTCGGCGCTGCCGGCGGGCTTGAAGCCATTTTCACACTGTTGGCCATTCGTGATCAGGTCGTTCCGCCGACGCTGAATTTCGACAATCCCGATCCGGCGAGCGCAGGTGTAGATATCGTCCACGGCCAGGCGCGACCGATGGCGATCGAATATGCACTGTCCAACGGTTTCGGGTTCGGCGGGGTCAATGCCAGCGTGCTGTTCAAGCGCTGGCAGGCTTAGTCCCGCTTCTTGAGATGATCGCGGGTGACATCGAGGATGCGTTGCGCAAACCCGGCATCCGCGACACTGCGTGACAGTAGCAGCGCGCCGACCAGTGTCGACATGATGACAATGGCGCGATCGGCGCTGTTCTCGCCTTCGAGGCTGCTCTCGATCTGCTCCAGCCGAGCATTGAGGACCACGTCGCTGGTGGGGCTGGGTTGGCCACGCAGACCCAGCTCGGAAGAGATCGTCAGTAACGGGCAGCCTTCATGCGGCGACGTTTGATGCCATTCGGACAGGTACGTCTCGATAAAGGCATCAAGCGGATTATCCTGCGAAAAAATCTCTGCACATAACCCGTCAACCTGGTTGCCGGCCTCTTGCAAGGCTTTCTCGACCAACTCGTCCTTGGACTTGAAATGTGAGTAGAAACCGCCATGGGTCAGACCCAGCGCTTTCATCAGGGGTTGCAGACCCGTAGCGCCGATTCCGTCCTTGCGAAAGCGTGCCGAAGCCTCCTTGATAATGCGCTGATGGGTTTGGGCTTTATGGTCCTGCGAGTAACGCATCTGGAACTCTCCGCAACAATGTCCCCATCTTAACCAAGGAAAATTAAATGGTGACTGTACTTCTACTTCTTAAAAGCGTGCAGATAGCTCCAATGGCTATAAAAAGCACAAACCCCGCCGATCAGGCGGGGTTGTGTTCAGCGATCTTGTGCGTCTTTGGCGTCGGCTTCGGCATTGCGTTGGGCAACGCGTCGGCGTTCTTCATCGGTCAGATCGACCTTGTTGGCGGTGTCGCGCAACATCATTAATCCGCCGACGATCGAGCCGATTGCAACGACCAGAATCAACCAGGCATACCAGGGCATAACGGCTCTCCTTAAGGACAGGTCGACGGGCGAGGATTTCGCCGTGCGACGCTGCATACCACGTTTGAGCGAAGTGACTTCGCAGTGGTTCCATTCTAGGCCGCTTGCACCGGGTTCACCCGAAATCCCTCAATTGCCCGTCAGCATCGCATCGGCCGGTGCGTTGGCGCGCAGTTGCCCGGTGAGCAGGAAGTAGCCGAAACCGACCGCCATGAAACCGAGGAAGATCAACCCGATCAGCGCGTTGAACCACGCCATCGCCACCAGACACACCACCGCCAGCACCAAGGCAATCAGCGGAATCAACGGATAGCACGGCGCGCGGAAAGTACGCTCGAGATTGGGTTCCGATTTACGCAGTTTGAACAGGCTGAGCATGCTCATGATGTACATCACGATGGCGCCGAATACGGCCATGGTGATCATCGCGGCGGTGAGGGTCATGCCACCGAGGTTGATCAGGCCGTCGCTGTAAATCGCCGCGATGCCGATGATGCCGCCGACAATGATTGCGCGATGCGGTGTCTGGAAGCGCGAGAGTTTCGCCAGTGACGCTGGAAGATACCCGGCCCGGGCGAGGGCAAAGAACTGCCGCGAGTAGCCGAGGATGATCCCGTGGAAACTGGCGACCAGACCGAACAGACCGATCCACACCAGCATGTGCAGCCAGCCGGAGTTGTCGCCGACCACGGTTTTCATCGCCTGCGGCAGCGGGTCGTTGATGTTGGCCAAGGTGCGCCAGTCGCCAACGCCGCCGGCGAAGAACATCACGCCCATTGCCAGCAACACCAGGGTCAGGATGCCGCTGATGTAGGCCTTGGGAATCGTGCGTTTCGGATCCTTGGCTTCTTCGGCGGCCATGGCGGCGCCTTCGATGGCGAGGAAGAACCAGATCGCAAACGGAATGGCCGCGAACATCCCGGCAATCGCTGGCGCGCCAAATACATCCGACCCCGCCCAGCCATTGAGCGCGAAGTTGCTGAAGCTGAACGCCGGCGCGACCACACCCATGAACACCAGCAACTCGGCGACGGCCAGCACGCAAACAATCAGCTCGAACGTGGCCGCCAGCTTCACGCCAAGAATGTTCAGGCCCATGAATACGATGTAGGCGCCGACCGCCGCGTGTTTCGGATCGAGTGCCGGAAACTGCACATTAAGGTAGGCGCCAATGGCCAGGGCAATGGCCGGTGGCGCGAAGACGAATTCGATCAGCGTCGCCAGGCCTGCAATCAATCCACCTTTTTCACCGAAGGCGCGACGGCTGTAGGCAAACGGCCCGCCGGCATGGGGAATCGCGGTGGTGAGTTCGGTGAAGCTGAAAATGAAGCAGGTGTACATGGTCGCGACCATGAACGAGGTCACCAGGAACCCCAGTGTCCCGGCCACGCCCCAGCCGTAACTCCAGCCGAAATATTCCCCGGAAATCACCAGCCCTACGGCGATGCCCCACAGATGCAACGTGCCCAGTGTGGGTTTGAGTTGTGTGTTCATGCGGTTGCTCCCTGAACGGTTTGGAAAGCTCGGGGGAGGGCGTTTGCAGTGGGCGTGCCAGTGCGCTGAAACAAGTCGTAATGAGTTGAAAGCTGTCGTATCGGGGATGTTCGCGGTGGGATAGCTGCTTTTTGTGCGCCAGTTGGGTGCGATGTTGGCGGTGATGCCGTCTTCGCGAGCAGGCTCGCGAAGAGGCCCGCCCATACAGCGCAAAACCCACCTGTAAAGCCTGCATAAACCCACTCTTTACGCTTTCTTTATGCCCAGCCAACACCCTCGCTCTCGTTCCTTTACAGCCTCCTTTCCGACAATGCCTGCACACACGGCAATACGCCGTAACTCGGAGATCTTCCATGAGCGTTCTGGACGGGGTGTCACTGCTATTGGCAGTGGGGCTGTTCATTTATCTGTTGGTTGCGCTGTTGCGCGCGGATCGGAACTAGGAGCGGCTATGCACAGTTATGACTATTGGCTGATCCTCGCGTTTTTTGCGGTGGTTCTGTTGCCGGCGCCGTTCCTCGGGCGCTTCTACTACAAAGTGATGGAAGGTCAGCGCACCTGGCTGACGCCGGTTCTCGGCCCGGTAGAGCGCGGTTGCTACCGCATCGCCGGGGTCGATCCCCAGGCTGAGCAGAGCTGGCAGAAATACACGCTGGCATTACTGGCGTTCAACCTCGCCGGTTTCCTCTTGCTGTTCGCGATCCTGTTGTTTCAGGATCACTTGCCGCTGAACCCGCAAAACCTGCCGGGCCAGGAATGGACCCAAGCGTTCAACACCGCGGTCAGTTTCATGACCAACACCAACTGGCAGTCCTACAGCGGTGAAGCGACCCTCAGCTATCTGAGCCAGATGGTAGGCCTCACCGTGCAGAACTTCGTCAGCGCCGCCACTGGCCTCGCCGTGCTGGTTGCGTTGTGCCGTGGCATCGGCCGCAAATCGACGAAAACCCTTGGCAACTTCTGGGTCGACATGACCCGCGCCACCCTCTACGGCTTGCTGCCACTGTGCCTGTTGTTGGCGCTGTATCTGGTCTGGCAGGGCGTGCCACAAACCTTCGCGCAATATGTGAACGCGGTGACGATGCAGGGCGTTGATCAAGTGATCCCGCTCGGCCCGGCCGCCAGTCAGATTGCGATCAAGCAACTGGGCACCAACGGTGGCGGCTTCTTCGGCGTCAACTCGGCGCATCCGTTCGAGAACCCGACCGCGTGGAGCAACCTGTTCGAAGTCGCTTCGATCATTCTGATCCCGGTGGCGCTGGTGTTCACTTTCGGCCACTACGTCAAAGACCTGCGCCAGAGCCGCGCGATCATCGCCTGCATGCTGGCGCTGTTCCTGATCGGCGGCGCGACTTCGCTGTGGGCTGAGTATCAGCCGAACCCGACGCTGAACAACGCTGCGGTTGAGCAGACTGCGCCGCTGGAAGGTAAAGAGGCGCGCTTCGGCACCACCGCCACGGTGCTGTGGTCGGTGACCACCACGGCCGCCTCGAACGGCTCGGTCAATGGCATGCACGACAGCCTCAACCCCCTCAGTGGCATGGTTGCGCTGGTCAACATGATGGTTGGTGAAGTGATCTTCGGCGGCGTCGGTGCCGGGCTTTACGGCATGTTGCTCAACGTGTTGATCGCAGTGTTCCTCGCCGGTCTGATGATCGGGCGTACGCCGGAATACCTCGGCAAGAAACTCCAGGCGCGTGAGGTGCAATTACTGGTGGTGACCTTGCTGGTCATGCCGGTTGGTGTGTTGGTGCTCGGTGCGATTGCCGCCGCGGTTCCCAGTGCTGCGGCGACCATCAGCAACCCTGGCCCGCACGGTTTCAGCCAGTTGCTGTATGCCTACACCTCGGCGAGCGCTAACAACGGCTCGGCGTTCGGTGGTCTGAGCGCGAACACGCCTTTCCACAACCTGATGCTGGGCCTGGGCATGTTGATCGGTCGCTTCGGTTACATCCTTCCGGTACTGGCCTTGGCCGGCAGCCTGGCGATGAAGAAAACCGCACCGATCGGCCAGAACAGTTTCCCGACTCACGGCCCGCTGTTCGTGACCCTGCTGACCGTGACCATTTTGCTGGTAGGCGGCCTGACCTTTCTGCCGACTCTGGCGCTCGGCCCGATTGCCGAACATTTAAGTATGGGCTTCTAAGGAATCCATCATGAATATGCACGTTCCTGCAAAACCTGCAGAGCCGACCAAGTCGGCAGAAGCACCGAAAACCGCGATCTCGGCCCTGTGGCGTCCGGCGCTGCTGCAAGCTTTCGTCAAGCTCGACCCTCGGCAGCTGAAGCGTTCGCCGGTGATGCTGGTGGTCGAACTGACCGCAATTTTCACCACCGTGCTGTGCTTCATTCCCGACGCCGACGTGCCGACCTTCGTCGCCGCGCAAATCGCCCTGTGGCTGTGGTTCACCGTGCTGTTCGCCAACTTCGCCGAAGCCTTGGCCGAAGGTCGCGGCAAGGCGCGCGCCGATAGCCTCAAGGCCGGCAGCGAAGGCCTCAGCGCGCGACGCAAACTGGCCAACGGCAGCTTTCAGGTCGTGCCGGCGGCGAGCCTGCGCAAAGGCGATGTGGTGCGCGTCGAAGCCGGGGAGATGATCCCCGGTGACGGTGAGGTCATCGAAGGTATCGCGGCGGTCAACGAAGCGGCGATCACCGGTGAATCGGCGCCGGTGATTCGTGAGTCCGGCGGCGATCGTTCGGCGGTCACTGGCAACACACGACTGGTCTCCGACTGGTTGCTGGTGCAGATCACCGTCAATCCGGGTGAGTCGACTCTGGATCGCATGATCGCCCTGGTCGAAGGCGCCAAACGCCAGAAGACCCCGAACGAAGTGGCGCTGGACATCCTGCTGATCGGCCTGACCCTGATCTTCCTGCTCGTGGTCGTGACCCTGCAACCGTTCGCCCATTTCGCCAACGGCAGCCTGCCGCTGGTGTTTCTGGTAGCGCTGCTGGTCACGCTGATCCCGACCACTATTGGCGGTTTGCTGTCGGCGATCGGTATCGCCGGGATGGATCGTCTGGTTCGCCTCAATGTGATCGCCAAGTCCGGTCGCGCAGTGGAAGCGGCGGGCGACGTGCATGTGCTGTTGCTGGACAAGACCGGCACCATCACCTTCGGTAATCGTCGTTGCAGCGCGGTCTATGCTGCACCGGGTGTCAGCGGTCGTGACCTTGCCGAAGGTGCGTTGTTTGCCTCGCTGGCCGATGAAACCGCTGAAGGTAAATCCATCGTTGAATACCTGCGCGGTCTGCATCCGCAGCCTGAACCGGCGCTGGAAACCCTGACCGCCGTGCCGTTCAGCGCTGAAACCCGCTTGTCCGGTGTCGACTATCAGGGCCGTGTCTATCGCAAAGGTGCGGTGGACTCGCTGCTGAGTTTCCTCGGTCAAAAACGTGCGGATCTGGCCCCGGCCCTGTCGCGGGAAATCGACAAAATTGCCCAGAGTGGCGGCACCCCGTTGCTGGTCTGCGCCGACGGTAAATTGCTTGGCGCGATCCACCTCAAGGACGTGGTCAAACCGGGCATTCGTGAGCGTTTCGCCGAACTGCGCAAACTCGGCATTCGCACCGTAATGGTCACCGGTGACAACCCGCTGACCGCCGCTGCCATCGCCGCTGAAGCGGGCGTCGATGATGTTCTCGCCGAAGCCACGCCGGAGAAGAAACTCGCGCGTATTCGTCACGAGCAGAACGACGGTCGCCTGGTCGCAATGTGCGGCGACGGCGCCAACGACGCCCCGGCGCTGGCTCAGGCAGACGTCGGCATGGCGATGAACGACGGCACACAAGCGGCGCGCGAAGCGGCAAACATGGTCGACCTCGACAGCGACCCGACCAAGCTGCTCGATGTGGTGCAGATCGGCAAGGAATTGCTGGTGACCCGTGGCGCGCTGACGACCTTTTCCATCGCCAACGACGTGGCCAAATACTTCGCGATTCTGCCGGCACTGTTCGCCTCGATTTATCCGCAACTGGGCGTGCTCAACATCATGCAGTTGACCAGTCCGCAGAGCGCGATTCTCTCGGCGATTGTGTTCAACGCCTTGATCATCGTTGTGCTCATTCCGCTGGCGCTGCGCGGGGTTCGCGTGCAGGCGGCGAGTGCGGCGGCGTTGTTGCGACGCAATCTGTTGATCTATGGATTGGGCGGGATTCTGGTGCCGTTTGTGGGGATCAAGGCGATCGACATGCTGCTCACGGCGCTGCATCTGGTGTGAGGCGGGAAAGAACCCCTCACCCTAACCCTCTCCCGGGGGGAGAGGGGACTGACCGAGGTGATTGGGAGAGGTACATCGACCTGAAATACCGAGCCGAACTCAGGTTTTGAACAGCACAAAAACCGGCTCCCTTACCCCTTGGCGACTTTGGGGGAGAGGGACTGACCGAGTGGTTAATCAAAGGTACATCGACCCGAAATACCGAGCCGAACGCAAGTTTTGAAAAGTACATAGATCGGCTCCCTTTCCCCCTCGCCCCCTTGGGGGAGAGGGCTGGGGTGAGGGGGAAAAGATCTCCCTGACACCCCACCAAAGTTTGCCCAACGAATTCGAGGATTTTGCAATGTCCACAATGATACGTCCGGCCCTGAGCCTGCTGGTGCTGATGACCCTGGTCACCGGCGTCGCCTATCCACTGGTGGTAACCGGTGTCGCGCAAGTCGCATTCCCCGCTCAAGCCAACGGCAGCCTGGTGCACGACGCCGCTGGCAAGGTCCGCGGCTCGTCGCTGATCGCCCAGGATTTTGTCGGCGATGCCTGGTTCCATCCACGTCCCTCCGCCGGTGCGTTTGCTACGGTTTCCAGCAGCGCCAGCAACCTGGCGCCGAGCAATCCGGCACTCGCCACGCGGGTGATCGACGACGCCAATAAACTCCAGGTTCCCGGCCAAGGCCCGGTGCCATTGGCCTTGCTGACCACCTCCGGCAGCGGCCTCGATCCACACTTGCCACCGGCGGCGATTGCCTATCAACTGGCGCGTGTTGCAGCGGCGCGAAACCTGCCGGTGTCGACCTTGCAGCAACTGCTCGATGCGCACATCGAACAGCCGCTGGTGGGGCCGCCGGTAGTGAATGTGCTGGCGTTGAACATGGCACTGGAAAAATTGTAGATCGGTGGCGCGGCCATTCGCGAGCAGGCTCGCTCCCACAGGGATACGCGTTCCAAATGTGGGAGCGAGCCTGCTCGCGAAGAGGGCCGAAAGAACACTGCATAACTATCAGCAAGAGAGAGAGCATCAAGCATGAGCGACTCCGGCCGCGCCGACGCACTGTTAGCAGACTTGCCCCGTGACGGCCGTGGCCGGTTGAAAGTATTCCTCGGCGCTGCTCCCGGTGTCGGCAAGACCTACGCCATGCTCCAGGCCGCCCACACCCAGTTGCGCCAAGGAGTGAAAGTCCTCGCCGGGGTGGTCGAAACCCATGGCCGCGCCGAAACCGAAGCGCTGCTCGGTGGCTTGCCGCAGCAGCCGCTGGTGCGCTCGGAATACCGTGGCGTGATGCTCGAAGAAATGGACCTCGACGGCATTCTCGCCGCCAGGCCCAAGCTTGTGCTGGTCGATGAACTGGCTCACAGCAACGCGCCCGGCAGCCGCCACGCCAAGCGCTGGCAAGACATTCAGGAACTGCTCGCTGCCGGCATCGACGTGTTCACCACGGTCAACGTCCAGCACCTGGAAAGTCTCAACGATCAGGTGCGCGGCATCACCGGTGTGCAAGTGCGCGAAACCCTGCCGGACTGGGTGCTGCAAGAAGCCTACGAACTGCTGCTGATCGACCTGCCGCCGCGTGAATTGCTCGAGCGACTGCGCGAAGGCAAGGTCTACGTGCCCGAGCAGGCGCGCGCAGCGATCGATGCATTTTTCACCCAGACCAACCTCACCGCATTGCGCGAACTGGCGATGCAAACCGCCGCCGCGCAGGTCGATAACGATCTCGCCCAAGGCTATCGCCAGCTCGGTCAGGCCGCTCCGGCGGTGCGTGGGCGCTTGCTGGTCGGCGTCGATGGTGATGCGCAGGCCGAACGCCTGGTCCGCCACGCCAGTCGCGTAGCCCAGCGTCGGCATCTGCCGTGGAGTCTGGTGCATGTCGACAACGGCAGCGTACGCGACGAACAATCGCGTCTGCGTCTGCAAAGCGCTCAGCAACTGGCCGAGCGCCTCGGCGGTGAAGTGGTGTTGCTGCGCGCCGGTGAGGTGGCGAAAACCCTGATCCAGCACGCCGCTGAACGCCGCGCGAGTCTGGTGTTGGTCGGTCAATCCCGACCGCGTCTGCGCCGTCGTTTGTTCGGCGGCGGACTCGCGGCGCGTTTGTTACGTCAGGCCCATGGGCTGGAAATCAACGTCCTCGACAGCGATCAGCAACAGCATCAACCGCGCCAGCGAAACCCGCTGACGCTGGTGTGGTTCGACTATGCGCTGGCGCTGGTCGCCACTGTGTTGGCCAGTGCTCTGGCGTGGGCGGTGTCGAGTGTGTTGCCACTGCCGAACATCTCGTTGGTGTTCCTCGCGGCGGTGTTGCTGGTCGCGGTGCGCAGCAGTCTCGGTCCGGCGCTGGCCTGTGCGGCGCTGTCGTTTCTGACCTACGATTTTCTGTTCATTCCGCCGAATTTTTCCTTCAGCATTCAGCGCGAAGAAGACGTGCTGACCCTGCTGTTTTTCCTGTTGATGGCGGCACTGACGGGCAACCTGGCGGCGCGTCAGCGTCGGCAATTGCAAGCCCTGCGCGACACCCAGGAAGAGACCACCGAACTGCTCGACCTGTCGCGCAAACTCACCGCCGCGACCGACCGCCAAGCCGTAATCAGCGCCGCCGCGCAACACCTCAATGGCTGGAGCGATCTGCAACTGTGCCTGCTCAACCGCGACGGCCAGGGCGGCTGGAAAGTCGAAACCGGCGGCCCGCTGCAATTCACCGAAGCCGAACGCGCCGCCGCCGATTGGGCGTGGCAACACGATCAACCGGCGGGCATGGGCACCGGCACATTGCCGTTCGGGCGTTGGTGGTGGTGGCCGCTGTCGGTCGAGGACGGGCCGCTGGCGCTGCTCGGGGTCTGTGCGAAAGAGGGCCAGACTTTGAGTGGCCAGCGCCGTCGTTTGCTCACCGCGTTGAGTCAGCCGTTGGCGCAAGCGCTGGCGCGCGCACAGTTGGCCGATGATCTGGAAGCTGCGCGCTTGCACGGTGAAACCGAACAACTGCGCAGTGCCTTGCTGGCGTCGGTATCCCACGACTTGCGCACGCCGCTGACCGCCATGCGCGGCAGCATCGACAGCCTGTTGGCCCTCGGCGAAGCGATCCCGCTGGAGGATCGTCGTGAACTGCTCGAAGGCACTCGCGACGAAGCCGAACGCCTCGATCGCTACATCCAGAATCTGCTCGACATGACCCGTCTCGGCCATGGTGCGCTGAAGCTGGCGCGGGACTGGGTGTCGCCCGCCGATATCGTCGGCAGTTCGCTCAATCGCCTGCGCGCGGTGCTCGCGCCGTTGCAGGTCAGCACCGATGTGCCGAGCGAGTTGCCGTTGTTGTTCGTCCATGCCGCGTTGATCGAACAGGCATTGGTCAATGTGATGGAAAACGCAGCGCGCTTTTCGCCAGCTCACGGTCGACTGCAACTGAACGCAGGCGCGAATGACCAAGAGATTTTCTTCTCGGTCAGCGACGAAGGACCGGGGATTCCCGAAGAGGAACGGGCGAAGATTTTCGACATGTTCTACACCGCTGCCCGGGGTGATCGCGGGGGGCAGGGCACCGGCCTCGGGCTGGCGATCTGTCAGGGCATGGTAGGCGCGCACGGCGGGCGGATCAGTGTCGCCGACGGCATCGACGGGCGCGGCACCTGCATCACCTTGCACCTGCCATTGCAGACGCAACCGGGGATGGACAATGAAGCCTGATTGCGACTGCGCTACTCTCTTGCCAATCATTTGTGTTGATGTGAATTCATGAGCCAGACCGCGACCATTTTGGTCATCGACGACGAACCGCAGATCCGCAAGTTCCTGCGCATCAGCCTCGCTTCCCAAGGCTACAAAGTGCTCGAGGCTGGCACCGGTGCCGAAGGGTTGGCGCAGGCCGCGCTGAACAAGCCGGACTTGCTGGTGCTCGATTTAGGCCTGCCGGACATGGACGGCCAGCAAGTGCTGCGCGAGTTTCGCGAGTGGGCCACGGCGCCGGTGCTGGTGCTGTCGGTGCGCGCCAGCGAAGGGCAGAAAGTCCAGGCGCTGGATGGCGGCGCCAATGACTACGTGACCAAGCCGTTCGGCATTCAGGAATTTCTCGCGCGGGTTCGCGCCTTGTTGCGTCAGGCGCCGGCGGGGGAGGCGCAGCAGGCGGCGCTGAGCTTTGGTCCGTTGACGGTTGATCTGGCCTATCGGCGCGTGCTGCTCGACGGTGTCGAAGTGGCGCTGACGCGCAAGGAATACGCGGTGCTGGCGCAACTGGCGCGGCATCCGGGGCGAGTGATTACCCAGCAGCAATTGCTCAAGGATATCTGGGGACCGACGCACACCGAGGACAGTCATTATCTGCGGATTGTGGTGGGGCATTTGCGCCAGAAGCTGGCGGATGATCCGACGCGGCCGCGGTTTATTGTCACCGAAGCCGGGGTTGGCTATCGACTGTTGAGTGAGAACAGCCTGTAGGGAGTTGTGTTGTCTTTTCTGGCCTCATCGCGAGCAGGCTCACTCCTACATTTGGAATGCATTCCCCTTGTAGGAGTGAGCCTGCTCGCGATGAGGGCATTGCATTCAATCGAGATTTTTCAGCCGATCACCCCTGCTCACTCTCATACCGATCCAGCGTATCCCGCGCAATCTCCCGCCCCAACGCGATCAACTCCGGCGCTTTGTAAAATTCGAAAAACCGGCACACCCGCTTCGGCACGTTGATCAGGATATCCGGCGGATACCCGGCGATCTTGTATTGCGCCAGCGAGGTCTGCATCACCTCGAAACTCTGATTGATCAAATCCAGCAACGACGCCGGCCCGACGTTATCGATGATGAACGAACCGGTCGCCGATTTCGGTGCGCCTTCACGCTCGGGCGCGGCGGCGGGTTGCTGGCTTTCCGGCTCGGAGCCTTCCAGCCAGGGATTGATGTCTGCCGCTTCGGCGCGCAGCGCTTCCTGTTCGAGCCGCAACAGTTGCTCGGCCTGTGTACGGCGGAACGGCATCTTCGATCCCAGCGAACTGATCAGGCTGTCAAAGCGTGAGCGAAATGCGGCCGGGCGCTGGATCACCGGCAATTTGTAGTGACGCTGATTGGTCGAGTTGAGATTGACCGCAATGATCAGATCGCAGTGGCTCGACACCACCGGCACGATCGGCAACGGGTTGAGAATGCCGCCGTCGACCAGCATGCGATTGCCTTGCATCACCGGCGTGAACAGGCTGGGAATCGCCGCCGAGGCGCGCATCGCCTGATGCAGGCAGCCTTCCTGAAACCAGATCTCCTGCTGATTGGTGAGGTCGGCGGCGACGGCGGTGTAGGGGATGCGCAAGTCTTCGATGTTGATTTCGCCGACGATCTTGCGGATCTGCCCGAAGACCTTTTCGCCGCGAATCGCACCGAGGCGGAAACTCACGTCGACCAGCCGCAGCACATCCAGATAGTCGAGACTTTCGATCCAGTTTTTGTAAACGTCGAGTTTGCCGGCGGCGTAGATTCCGCCGACTACCGCGCCCATCGAACACCCGGCAATGCAGGCGATGTCGTAACCGCGTCGTTCGATCTCTTCAATGACTCCGATATGGGCATAACCCCGGGCGCCACCGGAGCCCAGCACCAGTGCGACACGCTTTTTCATCAAACTTCCTCCCGACAAGGTTGCACAATGCACCCATCGCCGGGCTGGCTCAATCGCCGAGGTCGTTGAGTGCGCCAGTGACGTCGTTTTTTCGATACTGCATGACCCTTCGGCGCTATCCTTCTCAGTTGCGCGGTTTCACCCGCCGGCGAGGCACTTTTTCGCAGCCAAGCCGTCTTACCTGCACGACTGTTGACCTATTTTGAGGTGTGAGTGATGAAAGCCTGGATCTGTGTGCCGTTGATGGCTCTGGTATTGGCCGGTTGCGCCGGTAAAACCGCTTACCGCGACAGCTGCGGCAGCCAGCTCGACGCGGCCTGGCATGAACTGGATCTGGCCAAGGCTGAAGGCTTTGCCGGCACCGTCAGCTACTCCAAAGCGTTGTCGCTGCTGACCGCCGCCAAGACCCAGCAACAATTCGAAGGCTTTGAAGGTTGCAGCAAGAAGGCTGAGAAGGCGCGTTTCTACATTCGCGAATCCCGCGCCGGCCGCTAAGCTGCTGACGTGAAGCAAGGACGCTGCGTTCGCTGTGCAGCAGAATGATCGTCAGAGCCATTTGAATCAGGAGCAAGTGATGTCTGCGTTGGTTGATCGGTTGGTGGCTCATGTCCTGAGTCTGGAGGTGCGGCTGCTGGCCTGTCAGGCGCGATTGACGGCACGTACCGACCCCGAGGCGCTGCATGATCTGCGCACCACGGTGCGGCGCTTGCGCAGCCTGTTGCGGCCATTGCGCGGTTTACCGGGTGTCGAACAACTGGAAGACGCCGCTTCGGCAGTCGGCCAATTGACCACGCCATGGCGTGATCGCGAGGTGTTGGCGGCGTACTTGCTCCAGCATGATCAGCCTGAAGCTGCTCAACGCCGCATGGCGCAAATGGCCGAGGCCTATCCGGCGCTGGCGGCGAGCGCCGAGGTGGCTTCGTTGCTGATGATTCTCGACGCTTTCCCGCGTTTCCTGCGCGCTTCTCAGCGTCAGGGCTTGCTCAAGGGCTTGGCCAAACGCATCGAAAAACGCTTGGGCAAGCAATGGCAGAAACTCGATGAGGCGTTGCACGATCCCGCTCACGACCGCCATCGCCTGCGCCTGCTAATCAAGCGCGTGCGCTACGGCATCGAAGCCTATCCCGAGCTGGACCGCTTGCCCGAGGCAGCGCTGAGCCGGTTGAAGTCTGCCCAAGGCGCGTTGGGCGACTGGCACGATTGCTGGCAGTGGCTGGCGAAAGCCGAGCTGGAGGCGGATCTGCAGCCCTGTGTCGCCACTTGGCAGGCGACCATGATCAAAGCCGAAACCAAGGCTGATCGCGTGCTGGAAAAACTCAGTTCAGCCTGTTTCAAATAATCCTGAATCACCACAAATTCCCTGTAGGAGTGAGCCTGCTCGCGATAGCGGTCAGACATTCAACACATGTGTTGGCTGTCAGACCGCTATCGCGAGCAGGCTCACTCCTACAAGGGATCTTCAATGTGGCGGATATAGGTTTAAGGCCTTTCTGTCAGCCCATTTGACCGGAATAGACGCTGCGGCGCTCTGCAGGTCTGGTTAAGATCCCTGCATTCCTTTCTCGTTTTCTGAGGTTGCCCCATGCGCTTTAGCGATCTGCTCGATGCGGTCCGCCGCCAACCGGAACTGACGATTCCTGCCGAATGGGGTCAGGGCCGTGCCAGTTTCGGTGGCCTGGTTGCCGCGCTGCAATACCAAGCCATGCGTGCGAAAGTCCCGGCGGATCGCCCGGTGCGTTCGCTGGCAATTACCTTCGTCGGCCCGGTTGAGCCTGAAGTCCCGGTGAGCTTCGAAGTGGAAGTGCTGCGCGAAGGCAAAGCCGTCAGTCAGGTCATGGGCCGGGCGATGCAGAATGGCCAGGTGGTGACCATCGTTCAAGGCAGTTTTGGTGCCTCGCGGCCGTCGGAGGTTGCCGTCGAAGCGTATCCGGCGCCAGCAATGAAACGCTGGGATGAATGCCAGGAATTGCCCTACATCAAAGGCGTGACCCCGGAGTTCATGCGTCATCTGGCAATGCGCTGGAGTGTCGGTGGAATGCCGTTCACCGGCAATCAATCGCGGCTGATGGGCGGCTGGGTGCGGTTGCGTGGCGATGTCAAAGAAGAGCCGGTCAATGAGGCGCATCTGTTGGCTCTGGTGGACGCATGGCCGCCGGCGCTGTTGCCGTATCTGAAGAAGCCTGCGCCGGGCAGCACGCTGACCTGGACCATCGAATTCGTTCAGCCGTTACGGGACTTGAGCACGCTGGATTGGTGCCAATACCTCGCCGACATCGAGTACGCCGCCGACGGCTACGGCCATGTCGCCGCCAAGCTGTGGAGCGCAGAAGGTGAGCTGATTGCGATGAGTCGCCAGACGGTAACGATCTTCGCCTGACTCAATGCCGACGGTGGCGCTCACGCCAGGCGCGCCACCAGCCGCCACTGAGAAAGAAACGCGGAAAGGTCAGGAACTGCTCGACCAGTAACCGCGACACCGCATCTTTACGATCACTGAACGGCTCGGAGGCTTGCGCCTCCAGGCTGTGGCCGTGACGCTGCAAACCCAGCGCCGCGATGATGCCGATCACGCCGATGGCCACACTGGCCAGGCTCAGGCTGAACACCCCGGAGACTATCAGCAGAAACGCGACGATGAACAACGGCACGGCGATCAGGTGCAGCACCAGATTGGTCGGGTGCTGATGATTGCCCGGGTACGCGCGCCATTGCCATGCGGGAAGGTTGGGGTGACGTTTGCCCATGTTTTCTACTCCTCGATCCATGTTGAACTCATGGTTGAAGAATAGGCCCGGGCGAGGAGGGCGGCGAATCAAGGTTGGCTATTGAGTTGATAGCGGCAATGACCGTGATTGATGTTGGCCGATCTGACGCCATCGCGAGCAGGCTCGCTCCTACATTTGGAATGCATTCCCCTGTAGGAGTGAGCCTGCTCGCGATGAGTCCCTCAAAGCTTGAGCTGACCTATAGCCTTGTTGAGTTCCCCAGCCAACGTCGCCAATTCATTACTGGTCGTCGCCGAATCCACCGTCTGCTGCACGGTGTTCTCGGTCACATCACGAATACTCACCACCGCCCGGTTCATCTCTTCGGCAACCTGGCTTTGCTGCTCCGCCGCCACGGCAATCTGCGTATTGCTTTCACGCATCTGCGCCACCGCCCCGGTGATTTCCGCCAGCGCCGCGCCGGCCTCTTGCGCTTGTTGCACGCAGTCGTCGGCCTTGTACGAACTCTCCTGCATGAAGTCCACCGCATCGCGGGTGCCCGCCTGCAAGGCCGAGACCATCGTGGTGATCTCGTCGGTCGAGGTCTGCACGCGTTTGGCGAGGTTACGCACCTCATCGGCGACCACGGCAAACCCTCGACCCATTTCACCGGCGCGGGCGGCCTCGATGGCGGCGTTCAGTGCCAACAGGTTGGTTTGCTCGGCAATGCTGTGAATCACGCTGACCACGCCGTTGATCTTCTGACTGTCCTCGGCCAGCCGTTGAATCATCTCGGCCGTCTGCTGCACTCCGCTGGAGAGTCCGGCAATCGACTGCTGCACCCGCGCGACCACTTGCTGACCGCTGCCAGCGAGGCCATCGGCGGTCTGCGACAAGTCGCGGGTGGCGCCGGCGTGCTGGGCGATGTGATAAACCGTGGCGGTCATTTCGTTGATCGCCGTGGCCGCCTGATCGGTTTCGCTCTGTTGACCAAGCATGCCGTGGCGCACTTCGTTCATGCTCGATGCCAGTCGCGCCGCGCCGACATCCAGTTGCCGTGCGGTGTTGGCGACGGTCGTCACAACGCGCTGGTAACCGGCCTGCATCGCGTTGAACGCGTTGGCCATTTGCCCGACTTCGTCTTTGCCCGCCAATGGCACACGAGCCGAGAGATCGCCGCTTTTCTCAACGTGCAGCATCACATCTTTCAAGGTGTTGAGCTGGCTGAGCAGGAAGCGGATCAGCAATTGCGAGGCACAGAGCATGGCGAACATCAGGATGAACACCGCCACGGCATAGTTGGCGAAACGCTCGCTGAACACCTGACTGAGACTCGGGCCATAGGCAAGCACCGCGACCTGCTGGCCATCGGCACGGCTGAACACCTCAGCGCCCATCAACGGGTTTTCGCCGAACAGCGGCAGATGATTGATTTCGTTCCAGCCGTTGCTTTCAGTGATTTCCAGCAAGGGTTGATCATTCAGGCGCGGTGCTTCGCCGCGCTTGAAGGTCAGCACCTGATCGGTTTTCGGCAATGCCTGCCCGGTCGGCCAGGCCTTGAGCAATTGCGCCAGGGCTTGCGCCGAGGCCTGAGACGCGTGACTGCGCGCCTGTTGTTCGAGCTGCACGGCGTACAGCACCAGCAGCAGGGTGGTGACGAAGGCGACCGCATTGACCGCCCAGAATTTGTATTTCAGCGAGATATTGCTAAGCCAGGCACCCATGGAGGTCTTCTCTGATAGCGGAAACAGTTTTGGCAAGGTGCCAGCATTGTGCCGCTATGCAGATATAGACATTTTGATGTGAGTCAACAGACGATGCGGTCCGCCCTTGTAGGAGTGAGCCTGCTCGCGATGGCGGCGTGCCAGTCGACAACGATTTCAACTGATCTACCGCAATCGCGAGCAGGCTCACTCCTACATTGGATTCTAGTGTGTCAGGAGAGGGCGGGGAGATTGTAGAACGCGCGGGCACACGCCGTGGTGTGTGCCGCCAGATCCTCCTCGGTTTCGCCGCGGTGCAACGCCACCTCACGCAGCACTTCAGTCAGATACGCCGGTTCATTGCGCCCGTTCTTCGGTTTCGGGCGCAGGGTGCGCGGCAGCAGATAAGGCGCGTCACTTTCCAGCATCAAGCGCCCGCGTTGGATCTCTTTCACCAGCGGATGCAAATGCGTGCCACGGCGTTCGTCGCAGATCCAGCCAGTGATGCCGATGTGCAGATCCAGGTCGAGATAGCTGAACAACGCCTTTTGCTCGCCGGTGAAGCAATGCACCACAGCGGCAGGCAGTTGATCGCGGAAGCCTTTGAGGATTTCCAGCAAACGCTGGCTGGCATCGCGCTCGTGCAGGAACACCGGCAGTTGCAGTTCAACGGCCAGCGCCAGGTGTTCTTCGAGGACTTTTTCCTGCTGTGGGCGCGGCGAGAAATCACGGTTGAAATCCAGCCCGCATTCACCCACGGCGACTACGTTTTTTTCGTGCAACAGGCTACGCAAACGACGGGAGCTGTCTGCGTTCCAGTCACTGGCCGAATGCGGGTGAATACCGGCGGTGGCGAACAGCCGTTGACCGCTCTCATCCAGTTGCTGGCACAGCTCCAGAGCCTGTTCGCTGCCCTCGACGCTGGTGCCGGTCAGCACCAATTGGCAGACCCCGGCGGCATAGGCGCGATCAAGCACGGCCTGATGTTTGTCGGCGAAACTGGGATTGGTCAGGTTGACGCCGATATCGATGAGTTGCATGGTTGCTACCTCGGGCCGAAGGCCGGAAAGCATACCAGAGCTGTAGATTCATAAGAAAAGCCAAGAACTACAACGAGTTATAGCTGTCTTTTGATGCCGCGACGCAGCCCGGTTTGGCAGAAGTGCCATTACTGTGCCAGTCTCTCGCACTTTGCCAGCGCTCCAAGCGCTCTGTTTTCGTCGGTGATTTCGATCTTTCAGGGATGAAATTGCCCCGTATTCTTTCCGGAGAGTGGATGGTTCGTCCCTCGGTTTTGCTGCTGTTGTGTGGATCGTTGCTGCTGCCGATGACGGCGGTCGCGCGCCTGCCCGGGCCACTGCAAGCCGTGCCGGCGGCCAAGGTGCGGGACTTGTCGGAGATTCGCAGCAGCCGTGTGTTGCGGGTGCTGGTCAACCAGAGTCGCAACAGCTCCGGCGAAGTCCAGGGCCAGGCCATCGGCGTCGAATACCATCGCCTGCGCGCGTTCGAGCAATACCTCAATGGCCACGCCCGTGATGGCCAGGAAATCACCCTCAAGATCATTCCCAAAGCCAAGGACCAATTGCTCGGCGCCTTGCAGCGTGGCGAAGGTGATCTGGTCGCACCGGGTGAATTGCTCGATCTGCAATCTGGCTATGCCGTGGCCAGCAGCGAACCGATCGCCAGCCACATACCGCTGGTGCTGGTCGGGATCAAGGGTGAGCGGCGCTACACCAAAGTCGAGCAGCTCTCGGGCAAAACCCTGGCGTTGCCGACCGGCAGTGCGGCGGGGGAGGCGGTCAGTCAGCTCAATCAGAAACTGGCGTTGCACAAACTGGCGCCGATCAAGATCGAATGGGTTGATCCGACGCTGGCGGTCGAAGATGTGCTGGAGATGGTTCAGGGTGGCATTTTCCACCTGACCATCGTCGAGCAACCCATCGCCGAGCGTTGGGGCAAGATCCTGCCGAAATTGCGTTTTGATCGGCAACTGATGATCAGCGAGCCGGGCGAGGAATATTGGTTCGTTCGCCGCGATGCTGCGATGTTGCGCGCGAGCATTGACCGCTTCCTCGGCGGTTACAAGAAACCGTCCAACGAAGATGCCGCGTTTCTGCGCATCTATCGCCGTCTCTATCAAGTCCACTATCCATTGGCCAAGGCTGACCGCCAGCGCCTGGAAAAACTGCGCCCGACCCTGCAAAAGCACGCCCAGGCGCAGAACATGGACTGGCTCAATCTGGCCGCACTGGCGTTCAAGGAATCACGCCTGCAACCCAATGCCCGCAGCGGCAGTGGCCCGACCGGGCTGATGCAGATCACGCCGTCCGCCGCTCAGCGAGTCGGTGTGAACAACATTCAGAATCTCGATGCGAATGTGCAGGCTGGGGCCAAATATCTGGCGATGATCCGCCGCAAGTTCTTCAACAGCCCCAAGCTCAATGAGCGCGAGCGCATGGCGTTTACGCTGGCGGCCTACAACATCGGCCCCGAGCGTGTGCAGGGCATGCGTGCTGAGGCCCGGCGGCGCGGGTTAAACCCAAATCAGTGGTTCTTCCAGGTCGAGCGCATCGCCATGGAGCAGGTAGGAATGGGGCCGGTCAGCTATGTTAATAGCGTGAACAAGTATTACTTGGCGTTCGACCGGGAGCGGGAGTCGTTGGAGCCCGGGGCGCAAAAAGTCGTCTCACGGAAATGATCTAATAAGTCGATTGTTATGGCGGAATATTTGCGCTTTTAACATGAAATTTACTGATTAATATAGCGGCCAACCAACACACACAACTTCTCGCAAAACAAGGAATGCCCCATGAGCTCTCTGATCAACAAAGTACTGTTCACCCGCGCTGGCTACGGTCTGACCATCCTGCGCATCGCTGTCGGCGTGATCTTCGCGGCGCACGGTTCGCAAAAGCTTTTCGGTCTGTTCGGTGGTTATGGTCTGGCGGGGACGGCGCAGTACATGGACAGCATCGGTCTGCACCCAGGTTACCTGATGGCGACGCTGGCGGGCGGTACTGAGTTCTTCGCTGGCCTGGCGTTGATCATCGGCCTGCTGGTACGTCCGGCAGCATTGGGTCTGACCTTCCTGTCGCTGGTGGCGATCTTCACCGTACACATCAGCAACGGTTTGTTTATGGCCAACAACGGTTACGAGTTCGCCCTGGCCCTGCTCGGTGGCAGCCTCGCCGTGCTGATCGAAGGCGCGGGCAAGCTCTCGGTGGATCGCGCCATCGCCGGTTGAGCGCTCTGGCTCAAGGAATAGGCCCGCATTGTGCGGGCCTTTTTTGTTGCGGCTGATTCTTGACACTGATCGGTCACGTTCTCTAGGATGTTGCCCATGCGCCGATTTAAACAGCTACTTGCGGGGCGCCAGGTGACTTCAACAGTTGCCGTCAGAAGCCGGAACAGGGCTTCGAAATACCGCTAAAGCGCTGGTTCGGTGTTGCCTCTCACCTGCCATGCAGACTTTTGAGGCAGAGACACGACACGATGAATGCACTACGCCCTCCAGCACGTCCCGCGCCGATCACTGCGCATATCACTCAACGCAACCCGAAAATTCTCCTTGGCGGCAAACATCAGCCGACGCTGTTGCGTTATCTCGATGGCTGGCCACGTCGCAGCGGCGGTCCTGCCGCGTTCCTGATCCAGTTCGTTGAAGACGGCGAGTCGCTGGCGCGTTTCGCCACTGACAGTTTTGATCTCGCGGTGATTCAGGCCCCGACTGCCGAAGATGCGCCAGAGATGATCAAACAACTGGTCCGCGTTGCGCGGCAGGGCCTGATCACTCGTCGCTGATACGCTTTACGGATAGTCGATGGCGACGATGTAAACGAACTGCTCACCGGTTGGCGTCTGCACCCTGACTTCTGCATCCAGCGCCTTGCCGATCAAGGCGCGGGCCAGTGGCGAGTCGATGCTGATCAGGCCCAGTTTCAGATCCAGTTCATCCGGACCGACGATGCGGTAGCGCGATTGCTTGCCGTCTTCGTCTTCGATGGTCACCCATGCGCCGAAGTAGACTTTGTTCGGATCACTGGGTTTTTCACTGACGACTTTCAACGCTTCCAGACGTTTGGTCAGAAAGCGCACGCGACTGTCGATCTCGCGCAGCATTTTCTTGCCGTAGGTGTACTCGGCGTTCTCCGAACGATCACCCTGAGCCGCCGCTTCGCTGACCGATTGCGTCACCTGCGGGCGGCGCACATGCCACAACTCATGAAATTCGGCGCGCATCCGCGCTTCACCTTCGGGGGTGATCAGCGCGGTGCCGGCGGGGCGTGGAGGGCGATAACGGCTCATGGCAACTTCTTGTGATTAAGACCGCTTGAGTCTATCAACCCTCACGCAACACTGTCAGTGGACTTGCGTTGAGCGCCCGACGCGTACCGAACACGCCGGCACCCCCAATCAGTGCCGCGCCAATCAATGGCAGTACCAACAACCACGGATGAGGGTGCCACGGCAGATCGAACGCGTAGCGATACAACACCAGACTCACCACTTCCGAGCCGATGGCTGCAAGCAAACCGCTGACCGCACCGAGCAAGCCGAACTCGATGCGCCGCGCCTTGATCAGCAACTGCCGCTCCGCACCCAAGGCACGCAACAGCGCACCTTGGCGAATACGTTCATCGAGCGTCGACTGCAAGCCGGAAAACAGTACGGCCATGCCCGCAGCCAAAACAAACAACAGCACATATTCGACCGCCAGGGTGACTTGGGCGAGGATGCTGCGCAGCTGCTCGAGCAGCGCTTCGACCTGAAGAATGGTCACCGCCGGGAACGTGCGTGACAGTTCGACGATCTGCTGGTCATGACCTGGCGCCAGATAGAAGCTGGTCAGGTAAGTCGCCGGCAGATCCTTCAACGTGCCGGGCTGGAAGATCATGAAGAAGTTCGGCTGGAAGTTGTCCCAGTTGATCTCGCGCAGGCTGGTGACCTTTGCCTCGCGATTGACCCCACCGACACTGAACACCATGTGATCGCCGAGTTTGAGCTTGAGGCTTTCGGCGACTTTGCCTTCCACCGATACCCCGGGGACACCGTCGCTTGGCTGATCCTTCCACCATTCACCCGAAGTGAGCTTGTTGCCCGCCGGTAAATCAGCGGCCCAGGTCAGACTCAAATCTCTTTGAATAGCGCGGTCGCCCGCCGAATCCTTGCTGACGATTTGCTGCACCGCTTCGCCGTTGATGCTGATCAGTCGGCCGGGCACTACTGGGTAAAGTGGCGCAGCTTGCGCGGACACTTTGATCAGGTGATCGGTGAAGGCCTGTTTGTCTGCCGGCAGAATGTTCAGGGCAAAATAGTTCGGCGCATTTTTCGGCAGCTGGTTTTGCCAGGTGTCGAGCAGTTCGCCGCGCAGCAGGGCGATCAAGGCCATCGACAGCAGAATCAGGCCGAACGCCAACGACTGACCGGCCGCTGCCAACGGATGGCGCAGCAACTGGCCCAGGCCCAAGCGCCATGGCAGCGAAGCACGGGCGAGCATCCGCCGCAGGCTCTGCAACAGCAACAGCAGCAGGCCGCCCAGCACCAGCGCGGCGACCACGCCACCGCCGAGCAGGGCGAATGTCAGCAGCAGATCCAGACTCAGGCGCCACATGATCAGGCCGAGCGCACCCAGGGCGGCGCCGTAAACCACCCATGTGCTCGACGGGATCGGCAGCATGTCCCGGCGCAGCACACGCAGCGGCGGCACGCGACCCAATGCGGCCAGCGGCGGCAAGGCGAAACCGGCCAACGCCACCAGCCCGGTGCCGATCCCGGCGATGGCTGGAAACAGCCCGCCCGGTGGCACGTCGCTTGGCAACAAATCATGCAGCAGTGCGAACAGGCCCAGTTGCGCCAACCAGCCGAGCAGGGCACCGCTAAGAGCGGCGAGCAAACCAAGCACGGTCAACTGCAAACTGAACAGCACCATGGTTTCCCGCCGTGATAGTCCGAGGCAGCGTAGCAAGGCGCTGGCATCGAAGCGGCGACTGGCAAAACGGTTAGCCGACAACGCCACCGCAACACCGGCCAACAACACCGCGACCAGACTGGCCATGTTCAGATAACGCTCGGCCTTACCGAGTGCGCCGCCAATCTGCCGGTTGCCATCGCGGGCATCCTGAATCCGCTGATTCGCGGCGAGCCCAGGCTTGATCAGTTGCCGATAGGTTTCCAGCGCCTGCGGTTCACCGCGCCACAGTTCGCGGTAACTCACGCGGCTGCCGGGTTGCACCACGCCGGTGGCGGCGAGGTCGCCGAGGTTGATCATCACCCGTGGCGTCAGGCTGTAGAAGTTGCCGGCGCGATCCGGTTCGTAAGTCAGTACACGGGTCATTTTCAAGGTCTTCATGCCGACATCGATGCTGTCGCCGATCTTCAGATCCAGTGCGGTCAGCAAGCGTGCCTCGACCCAGGCTTCGCCGGGTTGCGGTTCACCGCCGGTTTCTTCGGTGGCGAAAGGCGCTGGCGCGCTCTTCAGTTCGCCGCGCAACGGATAGGCGCGGTCGACGGCTTTGATGCTCGACAACTGAATGCCATTGTCGGTGGCGATGACGCTGGAGAACTCCACCACTTGCGCATGATTCAGACGCAGTTCGGTGCCGCTGCGAATCTGTTCCTCGCGGGCCGGCGAACTGCCTTCGAGCACCAGATCGGCGCCGAGAAATTCGGTCGCGCGCAGCATCATCGCGCCGTTCAGGCGGGCGCCGAAATAGCCGATGGCGGTACTCGCCGCCACCGCCACGACCAGCGCAAAGAACAACACGCGCAATTCCCCGGCGCGGGCATCGCGCATGAGCTGGCGTATGGCGAGACTGAACAGACGCAACAGCGGCAAACGTGCCATCAAGGCTCCAGAGGGGCGACCAACAGCCCGGCTTCAAGACGGATCAGGCGCCGGCAGCGATGGGCCAGGCGTTCGTCGTGGGTCACCAGCACCAGGGTGGTGCCGCGTTCCTTGTTCAATTCGAAGAGCAAGTCGCTGATGCGCTCGCCGGTATGGCTGTCGAGATTGCCGGTGGGTTCGTCGGCGAACAGCACGTCAGGCTCGGCAGCAAACGCACGGGCAATGGCTACCCGTTGTTGCTCACCACCGGAGAGCTGGCGCGGTGAATGGGTCAGGCGCTGGCCGAGGCCAACACGCTGGAGTAATTCGGTGGCACGTTCACGGGCGTCTTTGCGGCCATCAAGTTCCAGCGGCAGCATGACGTTTTCCAGTGCGTTGAGGCTGTCGAGCAACTGAAAGGACTGGAAGACGAAACCGACATGCTCGGCACGAATGCGTGCGCGTTGGTCTTCATCAAGATTGCTCAGGCCCTGGCCGGCGAGAATGACTTCGCCGCTGCTCGGCAGATCGAGACCGGCGAGCAAGCCGAGGAGGGTGGATTTGCCCGAACCGGACGCGCCGACGATGGCCAGGCTATCGCCCTTGTTCAGTTCCAGGCTGAGTTCGTGCAGGATAGTCAGTTCACCTTCCGCGCTGGGAACCACTTTGCTGAGGTTCTTCGCGGTGAGAATGCTTGCGCCCATGGAGAATCCGATGCGTGTGTGGTTTTTGAGTGCTGGCCTGGCCTTGATGTGCATGGCCCAGAACGCAGCGGCGGGTACTGTCCTGATCGTTGGCGATAGTATCAGCGCCGGTTTCGGACTGGATACCCGCTTGGGGTGGGTGTCGTTGCTCGAACAACGGCTCAAACAGGAGGGTTTCGACGACAAAGTGGTCAATGCCTCCATCAGCGGCGACACCAGTGCCGGAGGCCAGGCGCGGCTGCCGGCGCTGCTTGCAGAGCATAAGCCTGAGCTGGTGATCCTTGAACTGGGCGGCAACGATGGCTTGCGCGGAATGCCGCCAACTCAATTGCAACAAAATCTTGCCTCGATGATCGACAGCTCGCGTCAGAGCGGGGCCAAGGTGCTGTTGCTCGGCATGCAACTGCCACCCAACTACGGCAAGCGTTACACCGATGCTTTTGCCGAGGTCTACGGCAAACTCGCCGACGATAAAAAGATCCCGCTGGTACCGTTTTTCCTCGACGGCGTGGGCGGTCATCCGGACCTGATGCAGGCCGATGGTCTGCACCCGGCAGTCGGGGCTCAGGGCAAGTTGCTGGAAAATGTCTGGCCGACGCTAAAACCGCTGTTATGAGGCTTTTCTAAGGGCAGGCTTTCGGCTAATGTGGCGCCCCCTTATTTGGAGCCCCCGATGTCGCGTTCTGCCTGGTCCCTGTTTGCCTACCAACTGATCGAGCCTGACGAGCAGCTGGATCTGTTCGCCTGCCAGGAAGTGCGGGTGCATCTGGTGACGCGGCAACTCGAACTCGGTGGCTCGGCCGATCGCACCCTCTGTGGCAGCCTGCTGCCGGCGCAGCCGCGCTGGTCGAGTGTGGATCGCCGGGTGTTTCAGGATCAGCGTCTGTGTTCGCTGTGCCGGGCGATTCTGGAGTCGCAAAAACGCGGGACGTCGCCGATCTGGCCGGAGCTGCGTTTCGAGCTCTGATTCTGTGGGAGCCGAGCTTGCTCGCGAAGAAGCCATGTCAGTTAACATTTTTGGCGACTGACCCACCGCTTTCGCGAGCAAGCTCGCTCCCACCTGGAACACCTTGTCGCCTGCAATGGGGTCATCTCCCCGAATATTCAAAGCGCGGTGTACAATCGCGCTCTTATACCCTTGTTGATCATGCGAAGGATTTTCCGGATGTTGCCGCGCTTTCCTGCCGTCACCCGCTGCCTGTCACTTGCCGCCCTGTGTGTGGCCGGTCCCGTTGCTGCATTGGAGTTTCCCCTGCCACCACCCGGTGAAGACATCATCGGTCAGGTGCAGGTGATCAAAGCCAAGTACGAAGATACCTTTGCCGATCTGGGTACGAAGTACGATCTGGGCTACTCGGAAATGGTCGCGGCCAACCCGGGCGTCGATGCCTGGTTGCCGGGCGCCGGCACCGAGATCGTTTTGCCGACCCGTTTCATTCTGCCGCCGGGTCCGCGTGAAGGCATCGTCATCAACCTTGCCGAATACCGCCTCTACTATTTCCCGAAAGGTCGCAACGTGGTGTACACGTTCCCGCTGGGTATTGGTCGTGAGGGTTGGGGCTCGCCGATCGCGCACACTTCGATCACTGCCAAGACGCCAAACCCGACCTGGACGCCTCCAGCGTCGATCAAGGCGGAACACGCCGCTGATGGCGACCCGCTGCCAAACGTAGTGCCGGCCGGCCCGGACAATCCGCTGGGCCCGTTCAAGTTCACTTTAGGCACCCCGGGCTACCTGATCCACGGCTCGAACAAGAAATTCGGTATCGGCATGCGCACCAGCCACGGCTGCTTCCGCATGTTCAACAACAACGTGCTGGAAATGGCCAGCATGGTCCCGGTAGGCACGTCGGTGCGTATCCTCAACGATGCCTACAAGTTCGGCAGCAGTGGCGGCAAGGTTTATCTGGAAGCGCACACGCCGATCGACGACAAGGGCAACCCGTCGGTGGTCGACAAGCACACCGCAGTGATCAACGCGATGCTCAAGCGTGAAGACGTCACCAGCAACCTGCGCGTGAACTGGGATGTGGTACGGGATGTAGTTGCGGCCGAAGATGGCCTGCCGACGGAAATCGGTACACCGAGTACCTCGGCGCCGATGGTCTCGAACACACCGATCGATTTGCAGCAGTAAGTCGGCGTTCAGAACCCGCCAATGCGTAAAGCGTCGGCGGGTTTTTTATTGCCCGGACAAAAGTTTCAGGCACAAAAAAGCCGACCCAGACATCGGATCGGCTTGATAACAATCCCGAGGGATTATTACTTGCGGCTAGCTTTGTCCAGCATGCGCAGAGCACGCTCGTTAGCTTCGTCAGCAGTCTGTTGTGCTTTTTGAGCAGCAGCCAGAGCTTCATCAGCTTTACGGTAAGCTTCGTCTGCACGAGCCTGGGAGCGAGCAGCTGCGTCTTCAGTAGCGGTCAGACGTGCTTCGGTTTCTTTCGATGCGCTGCTGCAACCGGTAGCCAGAACTGCGGCCAGAGCCAGAGCAGAGAATTTCAGAACGTTGTTCATCGTGTTCCCCTTCAAGGACTTTCAAATTAAGTGACTGTCTCCTCACGATTGAGGAAATAGCCGGCGTACATACTACCCATTACTTGTAGTAAGTAAACTGACGTAAGGCAAGAAGCAAAAAAAATTGTAGGCGTTGATTCTTTTTCGAGCAACTTTTAACTGCACTGTTTAAAAAATACCCAGCTGCAAGCCCCGAGCTGAGCGAGTTAATGAGAAAAAGTTCCCGTTGCCACGTGCTGTTTTTGCAGTCTTGGCTAAAGTCTGTCTAGATGAATTCGTCCACACTTTTGTTCCGATTTTGCGCGCTGCTTCGCTTATCTTTGTGCATGTTGAGGTGACTTTAAAAAAGGCTGCACGTCTTAAGTCTCAACATCCGGCAATGTTCAGGTGAGTGGCCCGGGAAGATCTTCTCCCCAGTCACCTCTGCGTCCCTCGGAGCAACCCCCGTCAACCCGCTTGATGACGAGCGTACCTTGAGCATTTTTGCCAATGGTGCCTACTATTTATCAGGTGCCAGGTTGCGCGAGATCGGTGTGGCTCTTCTCGGTGTCCATCAGGCACGGGGTGGCGTAGATGTTCCTTCGCCGGAAAAACATCGGTAAGGTAGGGGTCAGAATCCAAGACCCGCGAGGAGTAGTGATGAGCGAGGCGTTGTCCATCCACCATGACCAGGCTGGTCATCAGTTCGAGACCAATGTGGACGGTCATCGTGCCTACCTGACCTATATGGATCTGGGAAAACAGACCCTGGATATCTATCGCACGTTTGTGCCCAACGCCCTGCGTGGCCGTGGCATTGCTGCAGCGCTGACCGAGAGCGCGCTGCAGTACGCCGAAGAAATGGGCTACACGGTGATCCCGTCGTGCTCCTACGTCGAGCGCTACATGGAGCGCCATCAGCGTCGCGCCGCCAAGATCTGAATCGCACACACAAAAACGCCGGGCATTGCCCGGCGTTTTTTTATGCCTGTAAAACGCTGATCAGCTGCGCTGGCGTTTCGGCAGAACATCCTTGAGCTTGGCGTGCATGCTGCGCAGGGTGTTCTCGGTGGCGGACCAGTCGATGCAGGCATCGGTGATCGACACGCCGTATTGCAGGTCGGCGAGGTCTTTCGGAATCGCCTGGCAGCCCCAGTTCAGGTGACTTTCGACCATCAGGCCGATGATCGACTGGTTGCCTTCGAGGATCTGGTTGGCGACGTTTTCCATCACCAGTGGTTGCAGGGCCGGGTCCTTGTTGGAGTTGGCGTGGCTGCAATCGACCATGATGTTCGGCTTGATCTTCGCCTTGTCCAGCGCCTGTTCGCACAGGGCCACGCTGACCGAATCGTAGTTCGGCTTGCCGTTGCCACCGCGCAGCACCACGTGACCGTAGGCGTTGCCTTTGGTGGTGACGATCGACACGCCACCTTCCTGGTTGATACCGAGGAAACGGTGTGGGCTGGACACCGACTGCAAGGCGTTGATCGCCACAGTCAGACCGCCGTCAGTGCCGTTCTTGAAGCCGACGGCCGAGGACAGGCCGGAAGCCATTTCCCGGTGAGTCTGCGATTCGGTGGTACGTGCGCCGATCGCCGACCAACTGATCAGGTCCTGCAGATACTGCGGGGAGATCGGGTCGAGGGCTTCGGTGGCGGTTGGCAGGCCTTTTTCGGCCAGATCCAGCAGCAACTGACGACCGATGTGCAGACCGTCCTGGATCTTGAACGAGTCGTCCAGGTACGGATCGTTGATCAGGCCTTTCCAGCCAACGGTGGTGCGTGGCTTCTCGAAATACACGCGCATGACCAGATACAGGGTGTCGGAGACTTCCGCCGCCAGCACCTTGAGGCGATCGGCGTACTCGTGGGCAGCCTTGATATCGTGGATCGAGCATGGGCCGATCACTACGAACAGACGGTGGTCGGTGCCATCAAGAATGTTGCGAATGACTTCGCGGCCCTTGGTGACGGTGCGCAGGGCAGCATCGCTCAGAGGGATATCACGCTTGAGCTGATCGGGAGTGATCAGGGTCTCGTTAGAGGCGACGTTTAGGTCGTTGATCGGTAAATCAGCCATCGTTTACTCGTCAGGTCACGGGTGCCGGCCGCCAGCGATCCCCGCGCGGCGGAGCACAGCAGATTTAAGCGCGTCGGGGAGCGGAACCTTAGCGCGTAAAGCGCCTGCTCGACAATGGGCATGTAACGGTTTAGAGAAGACGGTCAGTCCAGCACTGGCTGGGCGAAAGCCTTGCGCACGCTGTCGTGGGAGAACTCGTCGGCGTGTTGCTCGACCCATTGCAGGGCCACCGCCTGAATTTCTTGCAGGTCATCGTGGGTGTCGTGCATGCGGCAGTAGCGCTCGATCTGACACACTTGCTCACCCATTCGCGCGCTGAACAGCGTCTGCTCATCGGTAAACGCGATGCCCACCAGATAGCCTTTTTTGCGCCGCAGGCACCACGCCACGTAGCCCGGATAACAAATGTCGGCATTCAGTGACGGCATGCGCACTTGCAGCGCTGTGCCATGGCGCCAGGCACGGTGGTAATTGCAAGCGATGCCGCCGAGGCTGATAGTGTGCAGCTGTTGCCTGGAAATACACTCAGGCTTGAGCAAGGTTAATTCAACCGGCACCTCGTCCGGATGAGGAATGAAACGTCCCATGAGCACAGACTCCCTGTGTCGGTCATTTGACATTGTTTCCCCCAGTATAGTGGTCGATTCCGAACTGACCGATTTCGACGCCGATCAACGGCTATTGGCGATGAGCGGCGTTTCGCTGGTGATTTTCACCAGTGTCGGCTGCGCCAGTTGCCGTTATGCCCGCGAAGTGTTGCCGGCTATGGCGTTGGCCATCGATCGCCTGTGCTGGATCGATGCCGGTGACAACGGCGGGTTGGTCGAGCGTTATCAGGTCTTTCATTTGCCGGCGCTGTTTGTGGTGCGCGACGGTGAGTTCTTTGGGGCATTGCACACGCGCCTGACGGCCGATGCGCTGAACGCAGCGCTGGCGCAGGCACTGGATCGAATTGCAGAGGAGTTGCCATGATGGGGGCAGTGAATAAACCGGTCGTAGGGATTATCGGTACCGGCGCAATTGGGGGGTTCTACGGTGTGATGCTGGCGCGTGCCGGTTTCGATGTGCACTTTCTGTTGCGCAGCGAGTTTTCAGCGGTGGCCGAGCGCGGTCTGCAAATCAACAGCGCGGTGCATGGCCCGCTGACGTTGCATCCGGCGCAGGCCTATTCGTCGGCCGAAGACATGCCCAAATGCGACTGGCTGTTGGTGGGGGCAAAAACCACCAGCAACGCCGGCCTGGCCCCGTCGATCATTCAAGCGGCCAAACCCGATGCGAAAGTGCTGGTCCTGCAAAACGGTCTCGACGTCGAAGACAGCTTGCGTGATCTGCTCCCCGATTCCCTGCACCTGCTGGGCGGTTTGTGCCTGATCTGTGTGCATCGCGAGGGGCCTGGACAAGTCACCCATCAGGCGCTCGGCGCGGTCAACGTTGGCTATCACAGCGGCCCGGCCATGGATGATGGCGCGCGCATGGCGATTGTCGAGGAGGGCTCCGGGTTGTTCCGCGCTGCCGGGATCGATTCCCAGGCAATGCCCAATCTGCGGCAGGCGCGCTGGCAGAAACTGGTGTGGAATATTCCTTATAACGGACTTTCGGTTCTGCTCGGCGCCAGCACCACACCGCTGATGGCCGATGCGGACAGCCGCGCGTTGATCCAGGCGTTGATGGCCGAAGTGGTGCAGGGCGCCAAGGCGTGCGGCCATGACGTGCCGCCGGGATACGCCGACTATCTGTTCATGATGACCGAGAAGATGCCCGACTACTGGCCGAGCATGTACCACGACTTTTTACACAAACGCCCGCTGGAGCTGCAAGCGATCTACGCTCGGCCGCTGGCGGCAGCGAAAGCCGCGGGTTGTGAGTTACCGCGAATCGAAGCGTTGTATCGCAATTTGAGTTTTATCGACCGGCGCAACGTTTAAGCCGGTCGCTCTGGGGGGAAGGCATGGCCAAGAACATCGATGACAAACTGGTGCTGGCGATTTCGTCGCGCGCCTTGTTCGACCTGAGCGAGAGCCACAAGGTCTATCTGTCGGGCGGCGTCGAAGCCTATCGGCAATATCAGATCGAACACGAAGACGAGATCCTGGCGCCCGGCGACGCCTTCCCGCTGGTGGAAAAACTCCTCAGCCTGAACAGTCGCCTCGGCCGTGCGCGGGTCGAGGTGATTCTGGTCTCGCGCAACAGCGCCGACACCGGCCTGCGCGTGTTCAACTCGATTCACCATTACGGTCTGGCGATTTCCCGCGCGGCGTTTGTCGGCGGGCGCAGTCCGTATCCGTATCTGAAAGCCTTTGGTTGCGACCTGTTTCTTTCGACCCATGCCGAAGACGTGCGCGCGGCGCTGGACGCCGGATTCGCCGCTGCAACGATTCTGTCCGGTGGCGCCAGTCGTGCGGCCAGCGACGAATTGCGCATCGCCTTCGACGGTGACGCGGTGATTTTTTCCGACGAGTCGGAGCGCGTTTATCAGTCCGGCGGGCTGGAAGCATTTCAGGCCAAAGAGCGCGAAGCAGCTCGTGAGCCTTTGCGCGGTGGGCCGTTCAAAGGTTTTCTGGCAGCGCTCAATCTGTTACAGCGCGAGTTTCCCGATGACGATTGCCCGATCCGCACGGCGCTGGTCACCGCGCGTTCGGCGCCGGCCCATGAACGGGTGATCCGCACCTTACGTGAGTGGGACATTCGCCTCGACGAGTCACTGTTCCTCGGCGGCCTGACCAAATCGGCATTCCTCGAAGCGTTTGCCGCCGACGTGTTTTTCGACGATCAGGCCGGCCACTGCGAACTCGCCCGCGAAGTCGTTGCCACCGGCCACGTGCCGCACGGCATCAGCAACGAACCGTCGGTCTAAAGCCTACGTGCTTCAAGACGTTGCGTCGCCCGTCGTAGTCGCCAAGGCACTGCTAAGCTGAATCAAATCTCCGCCATGTTGGCACGCGAGGAGGTCATATGATTCGTTCGATGCTGTATGCCACTGACCTCGGTCTGTACGCACCGTTAGTGATGCAGCATGCCCTGGCGTTGGCGCGAACGTTCAATGCCGATCTGTACGTGGTGCACGCGGTGGAGCCGATGGGGCTGTTTGCCGAATCGGTATTGCAGAGTTACCTCGACGAGCAGGCATTGAACGAATTTCATAGCCAGGGTCTGAAAACTGTCATTGCCAATATCGAGCAGCGGGTGCTCGACAGTTTTCGCGAAGAACTGGGGGATGAAGGCGAGCAGGATCTGCAGCGCATTCGTGCCGTGCGCGTGCTGCAGGGCGATCCGTCGCAGGTGATTCTCGACCAGGTGCAGAAACTCTCTGTCGATCTGCTGATCGTCGGCAGTCATAGCCACGGGGTGGGCGCGGAAACGCCGTTGGGGCGCACGGCGGCGCGGGTCCTGCAATTGGCCAAGGTGCCGGTTTATCTGGTGCCGTTAGTGGAGCGTCGGCGGCGGGAGGATCGCTAAGGCAGGAATAATGGCGCTTTGATAAAAAAGTTCTAGATTTATTCTCCAAACCATTAATATAGTTATATACCGTCGCTGATGCCCGTGGCGTCTACCTGCTTTGAGGGATACATATGAAGCTTCAACAATTGCGCTACATCTGGGAAGTGGCGCACCACGACCTCAACGTTTCCGCTACAGCCCAAAGCCTTTACACCTCGCAACCGGGCATCAGTAAACAAATCCGCCTGCTGGAAGACGAACTCGGCGTCGAAGTGTTCGCCCGCAGCGGCAAGCACCTGACCCGCGTGACCCCGGCCGGCGAGCGCATCATCACCACTGCCGGTGAGATTCTGCGCAAGGTCGAAAGCATCAAACAGATCGCCCAGGAATTTTCCAACGAGAAGAAAGGCACTCTGTCGATCGCCACCACCCACACCCAGGCACGTTATGCACTGCCGCCGGTGATCAGCAATTTCATCAAGCAATACCCCGACGTGGCGCTGCACATGCACCAGGGTTCGCCGATGCAAATTGCCGAAATGGCTGCTGACGGCACTGTCGATTTTGCCATTGCCACCGAAGCGCTGGAGCTGTTCGGCGATCTGGTGATGATGCCGTGCTACCGCTGGAACCGTTGCGTGGTCGTGCCGCAGGGCCACCCGCTGACCAAGCTGCCGAAGCTGACCCTGGAAGCACTGGCCGAATACCCGATCGTGACGTACGTGTTCGGTTTCACTGGTCGTTCGAAACTCGACGAAGCTTTCAGCCATCGTGGTCTGACACCGAAAGTGGTGTTTACCGCGGCCGACGCCGACGTGATCAAAACCTACGTACGTCTGGGCCTGGGTGTGGGCATCGTCGCTAAAATGGCGGTCGACACCAAACTCGACAACGACCTGGTGGTGCTGGATGCCAGCGAACTGTTCGAATCGAGCATTACCAAAATCGGTTTCCGTCGCGGCACTTTCCTGCGTGGTTTCATGTGCGACTTCATCGAGAAGTTCGCCCCGCACCTGACCCGCGAAGTCATGGCCAAAGCCATTCAGTGCCACAACAAGCAGGAACTGGAAGAGCTGTTCGACGGCGTCGAACTGCCGGTTCACTGATTTACTGCCTCAAAGCACCTCGGTGACAGCAAACTGTTGCCGGGTGCCCGCCACCAGAATCTCCACCTCATCGCCTTCGCACTTGCCCAGCAGACCTTTGCCCAGCGGCGAGCGCGGGGTGATGACGGTTATCGGCTGACCGACCACATCGACTTTCAGCCCTGCCGCATCCGGCGCCAGAAACAGCCATTGCTCGCGACCCTTTTCGTCTTCCAGGCCGAGCAGGGCGCCGACTTCAATGCCGCGATTTCCGTCATAGGCACGCAGCGTCAGGTTCTGACACAGCGCCAGTGACTGACGAATTTCCTCGACCCGTTTCGCTTGCCCGGCTGCCAGGTACGACGCCTCCAGACCCAGCGTGTCGTACTTGTTTTCGGCGATGTTTTCTTCGTGAGTCGCGGTTTCGTAAGCGGTTTGCGCGGCACGTTCGGCGATGTCGAGATCGACGCGCAGTTTGTCGAGAATCAGTTGGTGAACCGTGTGTTTGTTCACGATCAATCGCAGAATTGCAAAACGTTGGCGCGGGATTTTTCGCTTGGAGCCGTCTGATCCTGTTGCAACCAGAACTGGCATTTTGGATTGGACAGATTACGCGTGCTGCCGCGTGCCTGATCCAGACGCGCCTGCTGTTCGTTCTTGCGCAGGTTTTCTTCGTACTGTTCGAACATTGGGCTTGGCGGCGGAATATCCGGCTGCACCTGCACGGCCGGCGGATTAGCCAGTTGCTGCACCGCCTGAGCAACCGGTGCCAGTTGTTCTTTGAAGACAAACTGCGACAGCAGCCAGCAGGTCAGCGCAATGGCGACAAAGCCCAGCCACATGCCCAGGGCAATGCTGCCGGTCAAATGCAGCGCACTAAGCTGAACAGGCAACGGCCGGCGCGGATTGGGACGGTAGGGCATGGCTGCCTCCTGGCGGGTGATTGCGGACAAGTGGCGATTGTCGCACGAAGATTAATCGCCGTCGGCTCTTCTGCGCGAGGTCATTTATGCGGACAATCGCAGCTTTTGCCAACGGGAGTCTTGAATGTCGGAAGTGAAACCCCGCTGGGATATTTTCTGCACGGTGGTCGACAACTTTGGCGACATCGGCGTGACCTGGCGTCTGGCCCGACAATTGGCGGCCGAACACGGTCTGGCGGTGCGCTTGTGGGTCGATGATCTGCGCGCATTCGAACGCATTTGCCCGGCGATCGATATCAACGCCGCACAGCAATCGCAACAAGGCGTCGAAGTGCGGCACTGGCCGGCTGAGTGGCTGCACACAGATGCGGCGGATGTGGTGATCGCCGCGTTTGCCTGTCAGTTACCCAGTGATTACATGGACGCGATGGCCGGGCGTGAACAGCCGCCGCTGTGGATGAACCTCGACTATCTCAGCGCTGAAGACTGGGTTGTCGGTTGCCACGGTCTGCCGTCGGTGAAATACAAATCGGTGCAAAAAATCTTCTTTTTCCCCGGCTTCCAGCCCGGTACTGGCGGTTTGCTGCGTGAGCGTGGATTGCTTGAGCAGCGTCGGCAGTTTCAACAGGATCCCGAGGCGCAGCGACAATTCCTGCAAGGCCTGGGCATCGATCGCGCGCCCGAGGCGCAGCTGATTTCGCTGTTTGCCTACGAGAATGCCGGGCTGGCCAGTTGGCTGGACGTTTTGGCGGCGGACGCTGCACCGACTCATCTGCTGGTACCGGAAGGGCGGATTCTTGGCGATGTGGCGCGCTGGCTCGAGGTGGAAGCCCTGGCGGTCGGTGCGATTCATGTGCATCAGTCGCTCACCGTGCAAGTGCTGCCGTTCGTCCGACAGGATCAATATGACCACTTGCTCTGGTGCTGTGATTTCAACGCGGTGCGCGGTGAAGATTCATTCGTTCGTGCGCAATGGGCGGGGCGGCCGATGCTGTGGCACATCTATCAGCAGGACGAAGACATCCATCTGGACAAGCTCGACGCCTTCCTCGTGCTCTACACAAAAGGCCTGTCACCGGCCGCTGCCGAGGCGATGAACGGTCTCTGGCGCGCGTGGAGCGCCGGTCAGCCCATCGGCGAACACTGGCTCGCCGCCCGTAATCATTGGCCAGAACTGCAGAAAAACGCCGAAGCGTGGTGTCTGGAACAAGGCTTGCAGGCCGATCTTGCCGCAGCGCTGGTACAGTTTTACCTAAATTGGATATGATACGCGGCCTAGATTTTTGTAAATCCCATCCAAATTCGGATATTCGCAATGAAAACTGGTAAAGAACTGAAACCCGGTACCGTGATCCGTCTCGAGAACGATCCTTGGCTGGTTCAGAAAGCTGAATTCACCAAGTCGGGCCGTAACAGCGCGATCATGAAGACCAAGCTGAAAAACCTGCTGACCGGTTACAAGACCGAGATCGTTTACAGCGCTGACGACAAACTGGACGACGTAATCCTCGACCGCAAAGAAGCGACCCTGTCCTTCATCAGCGGCGACACCTACACGTTCATGGACACCACTGACTACACCATGTACGAGCTGAACGCTGAAGACATCGAAGCTGTTCTGCCTTTCGTTGAAGAAGGCATGACCGATGTTTGCGAAGCGATCTTCTTCGAAGAGCGTCTGGTTTCCGTAGAGCTGCCGACCACCATCGTGCGCGTAGTTGACTACACCGAAGGTTCGGCTCGCGGCGACACTTCCGGCAAAGTCATGAAGCCAGCCAAGCTGGCTAACGGTACCGAGCTGCAAGTTGCCGACTTCATCGAAATCGGTGACAAGATCGAAATCGACACCCGCGAAGGCGGTTCCTACAAAGGCCGTGCCAAATAAGCACTGGTTTTTGCGGAAAGAAAAAGCCCGACCATTGAGTCGGGCTTTTTTGTGCCTGCGATATGTGTCACGCCGCAGGATCCCCTGTAGGAGTGAGCCTGCTCGCGATAGCGTCATTCCAGTCGACATCTACATTGACTGACTCAACCGCTATCGCGAGCAGGCTCACTCCTACATTGGAATTTGCGTATGGCTTCAAACGGTGACGTGCAGGCGCACATCAACGTTGCCACGGGTGGCGTTGGAGTACGGGCAGACCTGGTGAGCAGCGTCGACCAACGCTTGCGCGTCGGCCTGTTCCAGCCCCGGCAGACTGATGTGCAAGTCGATGTCCAGACCGAAACCGCCAGGGATCTGACCGATACCGACATGAGCGGTGATCGAGGCATCGTCAGGGATTTTGCGTTTGGTCTGGCTGGCGACGAATTTCAGAGCGCCGATGAAGCAGGCCGAGTAGCCAGCCGCGAACAGTTGCTCTGGGTTGGTCGCCGCGCCGCCGGCACCGCCGAGTTCTTTCGGGGTGGCGAGTTTGACGTCGAGAACGTTGTCGCTGGAGATCGCACGACCATCACGGCCGCCAGTGGAAGTTGCGATTGCGGTGTAGAGAGTTTGCATGGTGTGAGCCTCGTAGGTGTGATTTGTTGCGCTAATTGTTTGCGCGCTAAGTAAGTGCGAGGTGAATGTATCGCGCGAATATTTAGTGCGCAAGATAAATTTTTGAGAGATCTGCGTTTCGACAAAACGGCGAATCGCTCTGTCAGCCTGAAAAGTGCGATTTAGAGGGGATGGCGGGGAGATCAGGCGTTGAAAAATATTCTTCAGACGACGAGATCATATGTAGGAGTGAGCCTGCTCGCGATAGCGGTGGTTCAGTCGACTTGTGAGTTGACTGAACCACCGCTATCGCGAGCAGGCTCACTCCTACAGGGATTGGTGGGTCTTAGATCAGGCTGTTCTGTAGATGGCTACGCAGTGCCTGCAGCTCTGCTTGCAGGTTTTGCAGGCGTTCCAGAGAGAAGCCGCTGGCGCCGAGGATGCATTGCGGGACCGTCTGGGCTTTTTCTTTCAACGCGCGGCCTTGCTCCGTCAACTCGACAATCACCACGCGCTCATCCTCACGGCTGCGCGTGCGACTCAGTAAGCCTTCAGCCTCCAGGCGTTTGAGCAGCGGCGTCAACGAGCCGGGATCGGTCAGCAACCGCGAGCTGATTTCTCCGACGGTCAAACCATCCTTCTCCCACAACACCATCATCGCCAGATATTGCGGATAAGTCAGGTTCAAGGCTTGCAGCAATGGCTTGTAGACCTTGGTCATCATCAGCGAAGTGGAATGCAGAGCGAAGCAGGCCTGATTGTCGAGGAGCAGGTCGTCGCAGGTGTCGCGTTCGGAAGTCATGTCAAAGCCTTGATCGGTGATGGCCATGAATCTAGCGCTCGAATCTTTAATGCGCCAGATAATTCTCTGGATCTAATGTCGTTCCAAGTCCCGTTGCAACGCCAGATCCCAGGGCGGCACCGGACTGAAGCGGGTCTTGAGATATTCCAGAAGCAGGCGGCTGCGCGAGTTGGTTTGTAGCTCCATGCGCAGCGCGTAGATCCCGGTGGACTCCGGTTTCGGCAGGCCGTTTTCGCAGAACAGCGGCAGCAATTCGCCGCGCAGCAGGTATTCGCTGGCCAGCCATGTCGGCAGATGTGCGATGCCCAAGCCAGCCAAGGCGCCGCAGACCAAGGCCTCGGCATTGTTGGCGCTCATGCGGATGCGCGCCGGGCGGTGCAATTGCATCTGCCCGTCCTGCTCGAAGCGCCAGGCGAAGGGCGGGGCCAGGCCTTCCCAGTCGAGGCCATCATGCTCACTCAGTTGCGCCGGACTGCCGGGCACACCACGGCGTTTGAGATAGTCCGGACTGGCACAGGCAATACGCACCATGCTCGCCAAGGGCGTGGCCACCAATCGCGTGTCAGCCATTTGTCCGGCGCGCAGCACCAGATCGACTTTGCCCAGGTTCGAGCCGCCCATGTCGACGAAACTGTCGATCAGGTGCAGTTGCACATCCAGCCCCGGGTAGAGCACGAGAAAGTCGGCGATCACCGGCGCCAGATGTCGGCGTCCGAACGCGGCGGGGGCGTCGATGCGAATCAAACCTTCTGGTGCACTGCTCAGCGATACGGCTTCGGCCCGCGCCAGTTGCAACTCGGCGACAATGCGCCGGGCGCGTTCGGCGAACGCCAGACCGGCTGGCGTCGCGCGTACGGCATGGGTGCTGCGAACAAACAACTGGCTGCCGACCGCGCTTTCCAGACTGTCGATCCGGCGCGCCACGGCCGAGGGTGTCAGCGGATGACGGCGCGAAGCGGCAGAAAAACTGCCGCTCTCCAGCACATCGAGAAACAGCCCGAGTTGATCGGTCAATTGATTGGGATTCATATCGGCTCAACGCTTGTGCGAAATCGGCATAGCCATTGTGCGTTGCTGTGCGTTTCCCCGCCAGCCGCGACTGCGTAGGATGATTCGCCTGACGTAAGAGGAATTGGCCGTGATGGAGTTTGTGTTGTACCTGCTGTTTGGCGCCGCCCTCGGCACACTCGGCGGAATATTCGGTATCGGTGGCGGTTTGATCGCGATTCCGTTGCTTGGCGTATGGTTTGGCTTGGATCAGCAGATCGCCCAAGGCACCGCGCTGGTCATGGTGGTGCCGAACGTGATGCTGGCGCTGTGGCGTTATCACCAGCGCAATCGCATCGAACTGCGGCATGCGTTGCCTTTGGCGGTGATGGGCTTCTGCTTTGCCTGGATCGGTTCGATCTGGGCGGTGGGCATCGATGCGCAAACCATGCGCATCGGCTTTGTCGCTTTCCTCGTGGTGCTCTCGGTGTACAACCTGCTGAAGATGTTCGGCAAGCAACCCGCTGCGACTTCCGAAATGCGTTATTCCTGGCCTTGGCTTGGCGTGCTTGGCGCGGCGTCCGGCACCATGGGCGGATTGTTCGGTGTCGGTGGGGCGGTGGTCGCGACGCCGGTGCTGACCAGCCTTTTCGGTACCACGCAGGTCGTCGCCCAAGGCCTGTCGCTGGCGCTGGCCTTGCCAAGCACCGGCGTGACCTTGGTGACTTACGCGGTACACCACGAAGTGGACTGGATGATCGGTCTGCCACTGGCGATCGGCGGTCTGGCGAGCATCAGTTGGGGAGTGAAAGTCGCCCACGCCATGCCGGAAAAACTCCTGCGCGGGCTGTTCTGCGGTTTCCTGGTGCTGTGTGCGGTGATGCTCGCATTTAAAGTTTAAAGCCTTCGACGATGTGCTCGGCCAGGCACTCGGTGATCGGTGACGGATTGTTCAGGTTGCGCACCAGCATGATGCTAGCCTCCGGCAACAACGGCAGGTCTTGGTCGGCGCCGAGAATGCGCATGTCCGGGGTGATCAGGCTTTCCAGTTGCGCGGTGATCGCCAAACCGGCGCTGACCACCGCCATCAATGCCGAAAGGCTGGTGCTGTTGTAAGCGATGCGATAGTCGCGGCCCATCGCATCCAGCGCATTGCACGCCCACAAGCGGCAGAAGCAATCACTGTTGAACATCGCCAGCGGCAATGGCGTCTGTTCGTGGGCGCTGAAATTCTGCGCCTCGGCCCAGACAAACCGTTCCTTGCGCAGTAACTGGCCGATCTCGTTGCCCGGTTCGCGAGTAACGATCGACAAGTCCAGGTCAGTGCGCTGCAACAGCTGTTTGGTCGACTCGCAATGCACTTCGATCTGGATCAACGGATAGAACTGCGCAAACCGCGACAGAATCCCCGGCAGAAAACGCATCACGTAATCATCCGGCGTACCGATGCGGACCGTGCCGACCATGTGTGGTTCGCGCAAGGTGTTGAACACTTCACTGTGCAACTTGAGGATGCGCCGCGCGTAACCGAGCAGCACCTGGCCCTCAGCGGTCAGGCGCACCTGACGGCCGTCGCGCTCGAACAACTGACGCTGCAACACGTCTTCTTCCAGACGCTTCATCTGCATGCTCACCGCCGATTGCGTGCGGTTGACCATTTCGCCGGCGCGGGTGAAACCGCCCTGATCGGCAATCGCGACGAAGGTGCGCAGGACATCGGTATCGATACTGGGGTAGGCCGACAATTGATGAATCTCCGTGATGCATGCCATCAGAAACATTCGTTGGATTGATCTTAGCGCCGGCGCGAGACTTGAGCCATCCACAAAGGAGGCAACACGATGAAAGGTCAAAGAGAGTATGTAGACGAAGCAAAATTTTCCGGCCACGGCCATATCGTTTCCGACCTGCTGCACAAGTTTAGCCGCTGGTACGAACTGCACCGTGAACGCGAGTTGCTCGCCAGTTTGAGTGACGAAGCGTTGAAGGACATCGGCGTCAGTCGTGCCGACGTTGAACACGAAGCCGTGCGGCCGTTCTGGGATGACCCGATGCATAAATGACCGTTGCATAAATGATCAGCAGAGCGCTACACAAACCCACTTCCAGTGAGGTAGGTTGCGAGCAGACAAGGAGATGCTCATGCCCGCAACAGTATCCTTTTCCCTCAAACAGGCGCGACGACTGGCGCTGGCAGCCCAAGGCTTCAACGGGCGCCAGCCGCCGACGGTCAAAGCCGCTCACGTCAACCGGCTGATCGAACGGCTGGGCTTGCTGCAAATCGATTCCGTCAACGCCGTGGTGCGCTCGCACTACCTGCCGCTGTTTTCCCGTCTCGGTTCCTATTCTTCTGATTTGCTCGACCAGGCTGCCTGGAGTTCGGGGCGACGTCGTACGCTGTTTGAATACTGGGGGCATGAAGCGTCATTGCTGCCGCTGTCGATGTATCCGTTGATGGCTTGGCGGATGCAGCGAGCCAGGCGCGGCGAGGATATTTATCAGCAGTTGGCGAAATTCGGTCGCGAGCAGCAGGACGTTGTTCGCCGGGTGTTGAGTTCGGTGGAAGAGCAGGGCGCGCTGGGCGCCGGCAGCTTGTCGACTCGCGAAGACAAGGCCGGGCCATGGTGGGACTGGAGCGCGGAAAAGCATGCACTGGAATGGTTGTTTGCGGCGGGCGAAGTGACGGTAGCGGGGCGGCGTGGTTTTGAGCGTTTGTATGATTTGCCGGAGCGGGTAATTCCTTCATCGATTCTGCAACAGGCGTTGCCGGATGAAGCGGAGGCGCAGCGCGGGCTGTTGCTGCATGCGGTACGGGCGCTGGGCGTTGGTACTGAAAAAGACCTGCGTGATTACTTTCGGCTGAATCCGGCGGATGCGCGTCCCCGTCTGGCGGAACTGGTCGAGGCCGGGCAATTGCAGATGTGCGAAGTCGCTGATTGGCGACAGATCGCTTATTGCCTGCCGGAGCCGAAAGTCCCGCGCAAGGTGTTGGCCAGTGCGTTGTTGTCGCCCTTCGATTCATTGATCTGGGAGCGCAGCCGGACTGAGCGGTTGTTTGATTTTCGCTATCGGCTGGAGATTTACACGCCGCAGGACAAGCGGGTTTACGGCTATTACGTGTTGCCGTTTTTGCACAACGAGCGGATTGCTGCGCGGGTTGATTTGCGCGCCGAGCGGGCGGCGGGGCAGTTGGCGGTGCATGCGGTGCACGAGGAAGAGCCGGGGCTGGATGAAGAAGGGATGTTGGCGCTGGCCGTGAATTTGCGGCAGATGGCAGATTGGCTCGGGCTTGCGCGGGTGCAGTTGAATTGTCAGCGCGAGAGTGCGGCGCGGTTGCGGGTGGCATTGGCGAAAATTGAGGGTGTCTGAGCGGACGCCTTCGCGAGCAGGCTCGCTCCCACATGGGGTGTGTGTACGACACAAATCCAGTGTGGGAGCGAGCCTGCTCGCGAAAGAAGCGACGCGGTCTAGCGGCGAACCTGCTTGAGGGTTTCGGCAATCAAAAACGCCAATTCAAGCGACTGATCGGCATTCATCCGTGGATCACAATGGGTGTGATAGCGATCCGACAACCCGTCTTCAGTAATCGGCCGCGCGCCACCAATGCACTCGGTGACATTCTGTCCGGTCATTTCGATGTGAATGCCGCCGGCATAACTGCCTTCCGCCTCGTGCACCTGGAAGAACTGCTTCACCTCGCCAAGGATCTGCGCGAAGTCGCGGGTCTTGTAGCCGCTGCTGGCCTTGATGGTGTTGCCGTGCATCGGGTCGGAGCTCCACAGCACTTGCTTGCCTTCACGCTGCACCGCGCGGATCAGCGCTGGCAGATGATCGCCGACCTTGTTCGCGCCCATCCGCGCAATCAGGTTCAAGCGCCCCGGATCGTTGTCCGGGTTGAGCACATCGATCAGGCGGATCAGATCGTCGGGGTCCATGCTCGGGCCGACCTTCACGCCGATCGGGTTGTTCACGCCACGCAGGAATTCGACATGCGCGCCGTCGAGCTGACGGGTGCGGTCGCCGATCCACAGCATGTGTGCCGAACAATCGTAGTAATCGTTGGTCAGGCTGTCGCGACGCACGAAGGCTTCTTCGTAGTTCAGCAGCAACGCTTCGTGGGCGGTGAAGAAGCTGGTTTCACGCAGTTGCGGCGAGCTGTCCATGCCGCAGGCGCGCATGAATGCCAGGGTTTCATCGATGCGGTCGGCGAGGTGGCTGTACTTCTCGGCCAGCGCCGAGTTGGCGATGAAGTCGAGGTTCCACTTGTGCACCTGATGCAGATCGGCAAAGCCGCCCTGAGCGAATGCGCGCAGCAGGTTCAGCGTGGCGGTGGACTGGTGATAGGACTGCAGCAGGCGTTCCGGATCCGGCACGCGGCTCTTTTCGTCGAAGCCGATGCCGTTGACGATGTCGCCGCGATAAGCCGGCAGTGTCACGCCGTCGATGGTCTCGTCATTGGCCGAGCGCGGCTTGGCGAACTGACCGGCCATGCGCCCGACCTTGACCACCGGGCAACCGGCGGCGAAGGTCATGACGATCGCCATTTGCAGTAACACTTTAAAGGTGTCGCGAATCTTCGCCGCGGAGAATTCAGCAAAGCTTTCCGCACAATCGCCGCCCTGTAACAGGAAGGCCCGGCCCTGGGTGACTTCGGCAAACTGCCGGCGCAGTTCGCGCGCTTCACCGGCAAACACCAGTGGCGGGTAACTGGCCAGGGTTTGCTCGACCTGGCGCAGGTGCGCGGCGTCGGGGTATTGCGGTTGTTGCTGGATCGGCAGGGCGCGCCAGCTGTCAGGGCTCCACGGTTGGCTCATCACGGTCTCTAATTGGTTCTACGCACGGGAAGCCCATGGTAGCAGCAATTAGTGCGTGACCTGCTCCCGCCCCATCGCCGACAATCGCCGCTTTGCCACGGCGCCACAGCGGTGCCATCGCGTCACCGCGCCCGGTGACCATCAGGAGACGAAATGACTGAGGAGCGCGTCGAGCATCTGCTCGCCGAAGTACAGGATGAGTTCGGCGTGATTCGCGTGCTGGAAGTGGCTGATTACCGCTTTCTCGAGTTCGGCGATGCCATCGAGCAGAGCTGCGTTTTCACCGCTGATCCGAGCTGGCTGGAATACGACTACACCCGGGCGATGCTGATTGGCGCGTTGTGCCATGAACAGCCGGAAAGTGCGCTGTTTCTGGGGCTGGGTGCTGGTACGTTGACGCAGGCCTGCCTCAAATTTCTGCCATTGGAAGACGTCGAAGCCATTGAACTGCGCCCGGACGTGCCGCGTCTAGCCATCGAATACCTTGGGCTGGATGATGATCCACGGTTGTATATCCGCGTTGGCGATGCGCTGGAACTGCTGCCGACCGCCGAGCCGGCGGATCTGATCTTTGTCGACCTGTATACCGATGTCGGCCCGGGTGTCGGCCATCTGGCCTGGAGTTTTCTCGGCGACTGTCAGAAGCGCCTGAATCCGGGGGGCTGGCTGGTAATCAATCAGTGGGCCACCGATGATGGCAGACCATTGGGTGCGGCGTTGTTGCGTGGGCTCTATCACCGCCATTACTGGGAGTTGCCGGTGAAGGAGGGCAATGTGATTTTGCTGGTGCCGGCGGACCTCGATCAGGAACTGGATATGCAGGCGTTGACTGCCCGGGCTGAAGCCTTGGCACCGCGGTTGGGGTATTCGTTGCAGTCGTTGATCAACAGTATTCGCCCGGCGACCTGAGGCTGCTGGCCTTGCTGGCCCTATCGCGAGCAGGCTCACTCCTACATTGAAATGCGTTCCCTTGTAGGAGTGAGCCTGCTCGCGATGGCGTCATGACAGACGCCAAATATTTCAGATCCCCTTGAAGATCCCGGGCCGCCGCTCCACCAGCGACCTCACCCCTTCCTTGGCATCCTCACTGGCCAACAACTTCTTCACCAGCGCCGGCAGCCCTTGCGCCGCCGCCGTCTCACCCTCATACCGCGCCTGCCGCGCCGACATCAACGTCGCCTGCACCCCCAACGGCGCTTGCCGGGCAATCCGCTCAGCCAATTCAATCGCCCGCGGCAACAGGTCCTCACTGGCCATGACTTCCTGCACCAGGCCCAGATGCAACGCCTCGTGCGCATCGAACTCATCGCCGGTCAGCAGCCAGCGCATCGCATTGCCCCATCCGGCGATCTGCTGAAAACGTAAAGTCGCGCCACCAAAAGGAAAAATCCCACGCTGCACTTCCATCTGCGCGAAGCGGGTATTGCTCGCACACAGGTTGATATCCGCCGCTAGCATCAACTCGATGCCGATGGTCAGGCAGTAACCCTGCGCGGCGACAATCACAGGTTTGCTTACCCGAGGCCCGACGAAAACACCCCACGGGTCGCAACCGCCGGTCGGAACCTGCCAGCCTTGGGCGAGAGCGGAGCTGGCATTGATCAGATCCAGACCGGCGGTAAAGTGTTCGCCGTGGCCAAACACCACCGCTACCCGCGCTTCGCTGTCGGCCTCGAACTCGCCGTAGGCCAGGCTCAGGTCATTGAGCAGGTCGAGGTCGAAAGCATTGCGCTTGGCCGCTCGATCGAGGCCAATCAGATGGACGTGACCACGGCGTTCTCGGCTGACGCGGCCGGGGCAGGGCTGATTCATGGCGAAATCCTCGAGCGGGAAGGGCGGGTGCAGCGACGGTATGCCGCACGTCGGTGAATCGTTTTAGCGTCATCGCCCGCAGGGCCGGGCCTTTGAAAAATAGACCTTGGCGCGATTATCCGCAAAACCCCGTTACACAGCGGTGACACAGGTATTTTGACGATAAAAAAAGCTCCCTTTTTGGGCAAAATCCGGTATAGTGCGCGCCGGCCTTTAACCGGGCCGCGTTTAGGTAGCGCAATTTCCCGAAGTCAGCTTCGGCTGCACGTCCGCATTGCGGGCTCTTCCCGGACGATTCTTTTTTTCATTCATTCGTTTTCGCAAATCCCCGCCGACAAAGCTGCCAGGGCGACTCTTGAGTCTCAACACGGCATGCGCAGCTTTGGAGCATGGGTCTTTGCGGATGCACTTAGAGGCAGACCCATGACCCAGGAAACCGGCGGATTCGCCGCTTTTAATCTTAATCCGAATATTCTTGCAGCCGTCGCAGCGACCGGCTACGAAGAGCCTTCGGCGATTCAGCAGCAATCGATCCCGATCATCATGGCCGGCCAGGACATGATTGGCCAGGCGCAAACCGGTACCGGTAAAACCGCCGCGTTCGCACTGCCTATCCTGCACCGCATCGATCCTGCCAAGCGCGAACCGCAAGCCCTGATCCTGGCGCCAACTCGTGAGTTGGCGCTGCAAGTAGCAACCGCTTTCGAAACCTACGCCAAGCAAATGCCGGGCGTTACCGTTGTGGCCGTTTACGGCGGCGCGCCGATGGGCCCGCAACTGAAAGCAATCCGTAATGGCGCACAGATCGTTGTCGCCACTCCGGGCCGTCTGTGCGACCACCTGCGTCGCGACGAAAAAGTCCTGTCGACCGTGAACCATCTGGTTCTCGACGAAGCTGACGAAATGTTGAAACTGGGCTTCATGGATGACCTGGAAGTCATCTTCAAGGCTCTGCCAGCGACCCGTCAGACCGTTTTGTTCTCGGCTACCCTGCCGCAGTCGATCCGCGCCATTGCCGAACGCCACCTGCGCGATCCGCAACACGTGAAGATCCAGACCAAGACCCAGACCGTTACCGCGATCGAACAGGCTCACCTGTTGGTTCACGCTGACCAGAAGACTTCGGCCGTTCTCAGCTTGCTGGAAGTGGAAGACTTCGACGCTCTGATCATGTTCGTGCGCACCAAGCAAGCGACCCTGGATCTGGCCAGCGCCCTCGACGCCAAAGGCTACAAAGCCGCAGCGCTGAACGGTGACATCGCCCAGAACCAGCGTGAGCGCGTCATCGACTCGCTGAAAGATGGCCGTCTGGACATCGTTGTTGCGACCGACGTTGCTGCTCGTGGTCTGGACGTTCCGCGCATCACTCACGTGTTCAACGTTGACATGCCGTACGACCCGGAATCCTACGTTCACCGTATCGGCCGTACTGGCCGTGCCGGTCGCGAAGGTCGTGCACTGCTGCTGGTGACTCCACGTGAGCGCCGCATGCTGCAAGTGATCGAGCGTGTAACCGGTCAGAAAGTTGCTGAAGTACGCCTGCCGGACGCTCAAGCCGTTCTCGATGCGCGCATCAAGAAACTGACCAACAGCCTGTCGCCGCTGGTCGCTGATGCCGAATCGACTCACGGTGAGTTGCTCGATCGTCTGACTGCAGACATCGGTTGCACTCCGCGTGCTCTGGCTGCTGCGCTGCTGCGCAAAGCCACCAACGGTCAAGCGCTGAACCTGGCGGCGATCGAGAAGGAACGCCCACTGGTGCCGAACAACGCACCGCGTGGCGACCGTCCTGAGCGCACCGGTGATCGTCCTGATCGTGGTGACCGCGAGCGTCGCGCGCCAATGCCTTTGGGCGAAGGCCGTGCTCGTTGCCGTACCGCGCTGGGTGCGCGTGACGGTATCGCTGCGAAGAACCTGCTGGGCGCCATCCTCAACGAAGGCGGTCTGGCCCGTGAAGCGATCGGTCGCATCCAGGTGCGTGACAGCTTCAGCCTCGTCGAGCTGCCGGAAGATGGTCTGGACAAACTCCTGACCAAGCTGAAGGACACTCGCGTTGCCGGTAAGCAGTTGAAGCTGCGTCGCTATCGCGAAGATTGATCCGCCCTTGGGCTGATTGATCGCACATAAAAAATCCCCGACTGGTTCGGGGATTTTTTTTGCCTGTTTTTTTGCCTTTGTGGGAGCGAGCCTGCTCGCGAAGGCGTCAACCGAAGCGGTAAATATCCATGCCCAGCGCACCCATCGTGAACCCCTTGTGCGCCACGCTGAACTCACCGCCCGCGCCCCGGGCAAAATACAGCGGCAACAAATGCTCATCACTCGGATGACTGCGCACCGCATGCGGCGCCTGCTGGCGATAATCATGCAGCGCCGCCTCATCGTCGGCCGCCAACTTCTCGATCACCCAGTCACGAAAATCCCGCGCCCACGGCTCGACACTTTCCGGGCCGGCGTGCCAGTCGAGTTCACGCAGGTTGTGGGTGATGCTGCCGGAACCAATGAGCAAAATACCCTGATCACGCAGGCTCGCCAGCGCTAGGCCGACCCGGGTTTGCAGCGCCGGGCCCGCGCGACTCGGCAGCGAGACTTGCACCACCGGGATATCCGCCAGCGGGTACATCAACGACAGCGGTACCCAGACACCGTGATCGAACGGACGTTGCGGATCAAGGCGCGCTGGCAGATTGTTGGCAGTCAACAGATCGGCCACCTCAGCGGCCAACTGCGGATTGCCCGGCGCCGGGTACTGCACTTCAAACAGCGCGCGGGGAAAGCCCCCGAAGTCGTGCCAGGTTTCCGGTTGCGCATTACTGCTGACCAGCAGTTCGTGGCTTTCCCAATGGGCGGAGACGATGACGATGGCTTTGGGCTTCGGTAATTCGGCGGCCAGGCGCGCCAAGGCCGGGCCACTGGCGCCGGGTTCCAGCGCCAGCATGGGTGAACCGTGGGAAATAAACAGGCTGGGAAACATGATGGGTTCCTGAGCGTTAAGATGGCCTCATCTTCAGTCAGATCATTGATCTAAATCTAATATAAGTTTTAACGCTTTTTGATCGAATTATTGGGAGTGATACATGCAGCCTGAGTTTTGGCACAAGAAGTGGGCTTCGGGGCAGATTGGTTTTCATCTGCCCGAGGTGAACCCTTATCTGCAGCGGCACTGGGCGGCCCCGGCATCGGCGCGGGTGCTCGTGCCTTTGTGTGGGAAAAGTCTGGATCTGGCGTGGCTGGCAGGCCGCGGTCATCAGGTGCTCGGTATCGAGTTGTCGGAGAAGGCTATTGAAGACTTTTTCAGTGAGCATCAGATACAGCCGCAGATCAGCGAGAAGGGCGCGTTCAAGGTCTATCGTGGCGATGCCATCGAGTTGTGGTGCGGGGATTTTTTTGCGCTGACGGCGGGCGATGTGGCCGATTGCACGGCGATATACGACCGTGCCGCACTGATTGCCTTGCCAGCGCCGATGCGTGAGCGCTATGCGGCGCATCTTCAGCGGATTCTCCCGCAAGGGGTACAAGGGTTGCTGATTACGCTGGATTACGATCAGGCGCAGATCCCGGGGCCGCCGTTTGCGGTGGGGGATGATGAAGTGCAGCGGTTGCTGGGGGATGCCTGGCAGGTGCAGGAGCTGGAGGCGCAGGATGTGCTGGCTGAGAGCGGGAAGTTCCTGCAGGCGGGTGTGACGCGGCTGGAGGAGCGGGTGTACCGCGTTTCTTCCCGATAAATAGCGTGGGATTTTCTGGCCTCATCGCGAGCAGGCTCACTCCTACAGTGATTTGTGCTGAATCGCAGATTGTGTGACCGACACAGAACCCTGTAGGAGTGAGCCTGCTCGCGATGAGGCCAGTGAGAACAGCCAATTGATCAAGGCAAAAAAAGGCCCGCATCACTGCGGGCCTCTTGTTTTTACGCCAATCTGATCAACCGCGACGACGCAGCGCGTCGATACGCTCTTCCAGCGGCGGGTGGCTCATGAACATGCGGGCGAAGCCCTGTTTGATGCCACCGTTGATGCCGAAGGCGTTCAGGGTGTCCGGCATGTGCACTGGCAGGCCCTGTTCGGCGCGCAGACGTTGCAGTGCACCGATCATCGCGCTGGTGCCGGCCAGACGGGCACCGGCTTCGTCGGCACGGAATTCGCGTTTGCGCGAGAACCACATGACGATCGCACTGGCGAGAATGCCCAGTACCAGTTCGGCGAAGATGGTCGCCACGTAGTAAGCGATGCCCTGGCCTTCTTCGTTCTTGAAAATCACCTTGTCGACGAAGTTGCCAATGATCCGCGCAAAGAACATCACGAAGGTGTTCACCACGCCTTGAATCAGCGCCAGGGTGACCATGTCACCATTGGCCACGTGACCGATTTCGTGGGCCAGTACAGCTTTCACTTCATCGGGCGAGAAACGCTCGAGCAAGCCCTGGCTGACCGCGACCAGCGCGTCGTTCTTGTTCCAGCCGGTGGCGAAGGCGTTTGCTTCGTAGGCCGGGAAAATGCCGACTTCGGGCATCTTGATCCCGGCTTCGCGGGACAGTTGCTCGACGGTTTGCAGCAGCCATTGCTCATGCCGGGTGCGTGGCTGGCTGATGATCTGGGTACCGGTGCTCATCTTCGCCATCCACTTGGAGATGAACAGCGAGAACAGCGAGCCGGCGAAACCAAAGACTGCACAGAAAACCAGCAGCTGACTAAGGTCGAGATCAACCCCGTTGGCCGCCATGAACCCGTTGAAGCCGAACAGGCTCAGGGTGATGCTGGCTATCAGCACGACCGCCAGGTTAGTGGCCAAAAACAGCAGGATGCGCATCATGGTTGTAGAAATCTCCTCAAGCTAAAGATGTAGCGTACTGCGGGGTATATAAGGTGCCGCACCGGGCTATTCAACTGAGTGACTATTTCAAACTGTGTCCTACAGCGGATTCTTCGGTGCTCGGCACATTTCCCACGACAGAAAACGATAGGGATGACGGCCAGCCGCGACCCGTCGCCATTACGCCGGACGCAGGTAAGCGGTATGAATCGCAAGTGTAGAAGGCGTGCGCGGAGGTGGAACGCAGAAGTGTTGCTGAATCAGACAGTGCGCAACGTTTGGCCGTTGCGCACTGCTGGCCAGTTACTGGCGGTAGGACTTGAGGAAGTTGCCGATACGGCCGATGGCCATTTCCAGATCATCGACGCGAGGCAGGGTGACCACGCGGAAGTGATCCGGCCACGGCCAGTTGAAGGCCGTGCCTTGCACCACCAGCAGCTTCTCGGAGAGCAGCAGGTCGAGGACGAATTTCTCGTCGTTGTGGATCGGGCAGACTTTCGGATCGATTTTCGGGAACGCATACAGCGCGCCCATCGGCTTGACGCAGCTCACGCCCGGAATGTCGTTGAGCAACTCCCAGGTGCGGTTACGCTGTTCCAGCAGACGACCCTGCGGCAGCACCAGATCGTTGATGCTCTGGTAGCCGCCCAGAGCGGTCTGGATCGCATGCTGGCTCGGCACGTTGGCGCACAGACGCATGTTGGCCAGCATGTCGATGCCTTCGATGTAGCTCTGCGCGTTGTGTTTCGGCCCGGAGATGGCGATCCAGCCGGAACGGAAACCGGCCACGCGGTAGGACTTCGACAGACCGTTGAAGGTCAGGCACAACAGGTCTGGCGCCAGCGACGCGGTGCAGATGTGCACGGCATCGTCATACAGAATCTTGTCGTAGATTTCGTCGGAGAACACCACCAGGTTGTGCGCGCGAGCAATTTCCAGCATGCCCAGCAACACTTCCTTCGAATACACCGCGCCGGTCGGGTTGTTCGGGTTGATGATCACCATGGCTTTGGTGTTCGGGGTGATCTTGGCCTTGATGTCGGCCAGATCCGGGAACCAGTCTGCGCCTTCGTCGCACAGGTAATGCACGGCGTTACCGCCAGCGAGGCTGACGGCGGCAGTCCACAGCGGATAGTCCGGAGCGGGCACCAGCACTTCGTCGCCGTTGTTGAGCAGCGCCTGCAGCGACATCACGATCAGCTCGGACACGCCGTTGCCCAGGTAGATGTCTTCGATGCCGACACCTTCGACATTCTTCTGCTGGTAGTACTGCATCACCGCTTTGCGCGCGCTGAACAGGCCTTTGGAGTCGCTGTAGCCTTGCGCGGTCGGCAGGTTGCGGATCACATCCTGAAGAATTTCGTCCGGCGCTTCGAAACCAAACGGCGCCGGGTTGCCGATGTTCAGCTTGAGGATGCGCTGGCCTTCCTCTTCCAGTCGTTTGGCGTGCTTGAGCACCGGGCCGCGAATGTCGTAGCAGACGTTGGCGAGCTTGTTCGATTTGCTGAACTGCATGGCGATGTGATCCCGAAAATGAACGATCCAGGCGGCGAATGGACAACCGTGCTGGGATTCCTGTGTTTTCACACAGGCGGACGTCTTGAGCCGTGGCTCCCATAATCCGTTTGAATGCGCCCGGTCTGGCTGCCAGACTGGTGCGTGACGAGGCGCAATCATACGTGCCGCCCGATCCGTGGAAAAGGTACAGATCGGGCTTTTTCAGCCGCTGAGGTGTGATGATGGAAAAGTTGGAAAAAACCCTGGAAGAATGGCGGGCGATGCTCGACCCCGAGCAATACAACGTTTGTCGTCTGAGTGCGACCGAACGCCCGTTCTCCGGCAAATACAACGACACCAAGACCGACGGTGTCTACCACTGCGTTTGCTGCAACGAAGCGCTGTTCGATTCCAAGACCAAATTCGACTCCGGCTGCGGCTGGCCGAGCTTCTATGCGCCGATTGGCGAAAGCGCGATGACCGAAATCCGTGATACCACGCACGGCATGATCCGCACGGAAGTGAAGTGCGCGCGCTGCGATGCGCATCTGGGTCACGTATTCCCCGACGGCCCGCCGCCGACCGGCCTGCGTTATTGCATCAACTCGGTGTGCCTGAACCTCGAACCGCGCGCATAAACGATCGAAGGCGACCTTTGGGTCGCCTTGTTATTCGATAATTAAATTGCACACAATTTAATTGCTCGCTATGTTTGGCCTTTCCTGAATGCCTGCGGAGCCCGTCCCATGAGCGACAACCTGCTGAACATCCCCTGCACCACGATCAAAGGTGAGCAAAAGACCCTGGCCGATTTCGCCGGCAAAGCGGTTCTGGTGGTCAACACCGCGAGCAAATGTGGTTTCACCCCGCAATACAAAGGTCTCGAAGAACTGTGGCAGACCTACAAGGATCAGGGCCTGGTGGTTCTGGGCTTTCCGTGCAATCAGTTTGGCAAGCAAGAGCCGGGTAACGAAGGGGCGATCAGCGAATTCTGCGAGCTGAACTTCGGCGTCAGCTTTCCGCTGTTCAAAAAGATCGAAGTCAACGGCGCCGGCGCGCATCCACTGTTCGTGCAGTTGAAGAAACGCGCCCCGGGCGTACTCGGCTCCCAAGGCATCAAGTGGAATTTCACCAAGTTCCTCATCGGCAAGGACGGCCAGTTGGTCAAGCGCTTCGCCCCTGCCACCAAGCCGCAGGACCTGAGCCGCGAGATCGAAGCTCTGCTCAAATGAACAGCCTGCCGGTCGATTCGCTGAAGCTCGACAACCAGTTGTGCTTCAAGCTGTACGCCGCCTCCCGGGCGGTGATTCGTGCCTACAAGCCGATGCTCGATCAGCTCGGTCTGACCTACCCGCAGTATCTGGCGATGCTGGTGTTGTGGGAATGGCAGGACGCCGCGCCGGAGCAACCGACCGTCAAGGCCTTGGGCGAGCGCTTGGCGCTGGACTCGGGCACGCTGACGCCGCTGCTCAAGCGTCTGCAGCAGTTGCAGTGGGTGCAGCGCCAGCGTTCGACGCGTGACGAACGGGAAGTGCACCTGAGCCTGACACCGGCCGGCCAAGCCTTGCGCGAGCAGGTCGGGCCGCTCAAGGCCCGACTGCTGTGTGACAGCGGGGTGGATCTGGATCGGCTCAATGACTTGCGTGATGGCCTCGATCATTTGTTGGGGCAGATCAGAGCGCTGTCGTAGTCGGGATCCATTGATCGAGCAGTGCCGCCAGTTCTTCTCGGCGGAACGGCTTGGCCAGATAGTCACTCATGCCGGCGGCGCGACAGCGCTCACGTTCCTCGGACATGGCGTTGGCAGTCAGGGCGACGATGGGCAGGTGCGGCCAGCGCCCGCTCTGGCGAATCTGCCGGCTGGCTTCGTAGCCGTCCATGACGGGCATGTTGCAGTCCATCAGCACCAGATCGAATTCGTGATACTCCAATTGATCCAGCGCTTCGGCACCGTGGGCGGCGACGATGACCTCGCAGCCGAGTTTGCCGAGCATGCCTTTGGCCACCAGCTGATTGACCGGGTTGTCCTCGACCAGCAACACCCGCCCGCGGCGCACCGAGGGCGACGTTTCGAGTTGTGCATCGTTGATGGCGACCACGTCCGGTTGCAGAGTGCGCCGCAGGTTCTGGTAGAGCGCGTTGCGCGCCAACGGCCGTGCCTGTTGTTGCAGAGGGGCGAGCGCGGCCGCTTCTTCGCTCGGCAGGAAGCTGCCGTAGGCGGTCACCAGCAAAATCGGCGCACCTTGGGTCGGGCGTAATCCGAACAGGCATTCAGGACAATCGGTAATCACCACGTCCGGCGTCAGACCCAGCAGTGAGTCATCGATGGTGCGCTGCTCATACGCCAGGCCCCAGACCGGCAGCAGACTCTGCAACAGTTCCGCCAGACCGCTGCTGGCTGCAGTGATGGCGAGGACTTTCCCGTGCAGCGGCGCCGGGGCGAGCGCGCGGGTATGGCAGGGCAGAGGTAGCTCGGCACAGAACTGACTGCCAAACCCGGTCTCGGAACTGATGGTCAGGCGCCCCTGCATCGCTTCGCAGAGGTTGTAGGTCAGCGCCAGCCCCAGTCCGGTGCCGCCGTACTGTCGAGTGATGCCGGCACCCGCTTGAGTGAACGGCTGGAAGATTTTCAGCTGCGCATCCTGGGCGATACCGATGCCGGTGTCGCAGACCTCGATGCGCACGCCATCCTTGTCGGTCGACAAGCGCACATCCACGCGGCCGAAGCGGGTGAATTTCAGCGCGTTGGACAGCAGGTTGCTGACGATCTGCCGCACGCGGGTCGGATCGCCCAGCACCAGTGCCGGGAAGTGCGGATCGATCAGGCAGGTCAGCTCGACGCTCGGCGCGGCGTTCTGCGACAGCAGGTTGGCGGTGTCTTCGATCAATGAGCCGAGATCGAACGGGATGTGCTCAAGCTCCAGTTGCCCGGCATCGAATTTCGACAGGTCGAGAATATCGTTGAGCAACTCGACCAGCACCTTGCCCGAATCGTGGGCGATCGACAGTTGTTGCTGTTGTTCGGCATTCAACGGGCCGTCGAGTGACAGCGCGATCATCCCCAGCAGGCCGTTGAGCGGCGTGCGGATCTCATGGCTCATGTTGGCGAGGAACGCTGAGCGGGCCTCGGCCATTTCCAGCGCGGTGCTGCGGGCGACTTCGAGTTCCTGATTGGACTGGCTGAGCCGCGCGTTGATCGCCTTGAGTTCGGCGGTGCGCGCCGAGACGATGTTTTCCAGTTGCCCGAGGTAGTCGGTCAGGCGGTTTTCGGCGTTACGCCGCTGCTGGATCTCGGTGGCAATGTTCTCGAATTGTTGATTGGCGACTTTGACCAGCACACCGATTTCATCGTTGCCGTGGCCGGACGGGCACTCAAGTGTGGTCGGCTCGGCGCTGCGCGGGTCGCGCCCGCTGAGTTCGCGGATCACCCGCACCAGTGGTTTGGTCAGCATCACGTAGAACAGCGCTAACAGGATGCCGGTGAGAATCAGACTGCGGGCGAAACCATTGAGCAGGGTCACCTCGGCCCGGCGCAGAAAACGGCTGCCAAAAGCATAGGTGTCGACCTCAAGGCTCAATACCCCGAGCGATTCGTTGGGCAGATGATCCAGGTACAGACGATCCTCGAACTGGCGTTTGGCGCCAAACAGGAAGTCGCTGATCACCCGATAGCCACTTTGCAGTTCCGGGCGTTTGACGCTGGCCAGCACCGTACTGTTGTTGTCGATCAGTTGCGCCGAAATGATCGCCGGTGAGCGCAACAGGCCCAGGGTCAGTTCCTGCGCCAGTTCGGCGTCGATGTTGTAGGCGATCCGTGAGGCCGGGTTATGGCTGATTTCCAGCAAAGACAGGATTTCACGGTTGATGGAGGCGTCTTCACTGGCATAATCGATGCCGATTTGCAGCAGGCTGAGCAGCGTGCCCAGAATGAACCCGACCAGCACGGTAAGCCTGGCTTGCTTGTAAGACAGCCGGTGGGTGAATTTGATATCCATGGGGTGTTGAACCACTTCCGTTTCCCTTCGCTGCTCAAGCATAGTCGATCATGTATGGATACCGAGGTTCCCGAATCGCCTTGTAACAAGGCTTGGTAGGGTGAATTTCATCTGTGTGTCGTCGCAGCAATCGCCATCATCACTGTGAACGTGCCCGAGGAGAAGACGTGGATTCCCGATTGAATGCTTTTCTTGAACGCGCCGAGTCGGTTCTGGCGCGGATCGAACCGTTGTTGCCGGCACCACGGCCGGTGATCGACTGGGGCACTTGTCTGGCGGCGCGCTGGCAGCGCGACGGGCGCAGCGGCTATCTGTTGCCGCTGGAAGTCAGCCTCGACATGCGCCTGTCCGACCTGATCGGTGTCGACCGTCAGCTCGAACAACTGGGGCGCAACACCCAGCAATTCCTCGATGGCATGCCGGCCAACCATGCATTGCTCTGGGGCTCGCGCGGTACCGGCAAGTCGTCGTTGGTGCGCGCGTTGCTGGCGGAACACGCCACCGCGGGCCTGCGCCTGATCGAGATCGAGCGCGACCATCTGGCGGATCTGCCACGAGTGGTCGAGCAGATCGGCAAACTGCCGCAGCGTTTCGTGCTGTTTTGCGATGACTTGTCGTTCGAATCCGGTGAAGGCGATTACCGCGTGCTCAAAAGCGTGCTCGACGGCTCGCTTGAGCAGGCCCCGGACAACGTCTTGCTGTATGCCACTTCCAACCGTCGCCACCTGGTGCCGGAGAAGGAAAGCGATAACGAAAACTGGAAACGCGTCGACGGCGAACTGCACCCCAGCGAAGCCGTGGAAGACAAGATCGCGCTGTCGGACCGTTTCGGTCTGTGGCTGTCGTTCTACCCGTTTACCCAAGAACACTTCCTCAACGTCGTTGAACACTGGATTGGCCAGTTGGCCGCCAAGGCCGGGCTGAACTGGCAGCGCGACGAAGAGCTGGACATCCTTGCCGTGCGTTGGGCCACCGGCCGCGGTAATCGCAACGGACGTTGCGCGTACCAATTCGCCCGTTACTGGGTGGGACTGAAATTGTTGGAGCACAAGGCATGATTGATTTGCAACAAAGCGGCCAGGGCCTCGAAGGCTATGGCATGTTGGCCGCACAACTGGAATCGCTGCTGGCGGACGAGCGCGATTTCATCGCCAACGCCGCGCAGTTTTCGGCGTTCCTGTTCAACCAGCTCGATGATCTGAACTGGGCGGGTTTTTACCTCAATCGCAATGAAGAACTGGTGCTTGGCCCGTTCCAGGGGCAGATCGCTTGCGTACGCATTCCGTTCGGCCGTGGCGTGTGTGGCGCGGCGGCAGCGACTCGGCAAACCCAGCGCGTTGAAGACGTGCACGCGTTCCCGGGGCATATCGCCTGCGACAGCGCTTCGAACAGTGAGCTGGTCGTGCCGCTGGTCAAGGACGGGCGCCTGATCGGTGTCCTCGACCTCGACAGCCCGAAACTGTCGCGTTTTACCGCGCAGGATCAGGCCGGCATCGAGCAACTGGCGGCGATTTTCCTGCGTCTGACCGACTGCTGATCACGCGGTGAGGCCAGCCTTGTGCAACAGGCTGGCCGGATCCACGCTGTCGATCTGCGCGGGATCGAGAAAGCGCACGGCGTACTGCATGTACACGCCTTCGTTGATGAACAAGCCAAACAGCTGGGCATCGATGTGCGCCTCGCGGCACATGGTCGCCATGATCGCCAACGCTTCATTCAAGGTTTTGGCTTTCTTGTATGGGCGATCGGCTGCGGTCAGCGCCTCGAAGATATCGGCAATCGCCATCATCCGCGCCGGCAGGCTCATGTCTTCACGCTTCAGGCGTTTCGGGTAACCGGTGCCGTCCATTTTTTCATGATGACCGCCGGCGATCTCGGCAATGCTGTCGAGGTGGCCGGGGAAGGGCAGGTGGCTGAGCATCATGATCGTCTGCACCATGTGGTGATTGATCACGTAACGCTCTTCGCGGGTCAGCGTGCCGCGGCTGATACTCAGGTTGTACAGCTCGCCACGATTGTATTTGTAGCGCGGCACATCCAGCTTGAAGCCCCACGGATTGTCTTCGGGGATCAACTCGTTCGGGTCCCGTTCAAGCAAATGCTCGGGCTTGTCTGCCAGAAGCTTTTCACTGACCGGTAAACCCGGTGCCGGCGTGCGCGACTGACGCCGGTTTTCTTCCCATGACACGCCCAAGCGGTCGTCAAGGGTGCGCAGCCAGGTGCGTTGCGCCAGATGATCAAGACGTTGCAGATCCGCTTCGGCCATGGCCTCACTGCCCAGATTGCAGCGCGCGACAAACGCAAAGTCGTCATCGAGCGCCGCCAGCGTGGCGTCGCGCAATTGCGCCAGTGCTGTCTCATCGCCGCCCAAGGCCCGCGCCTGCCAATAACTGATCCAGGCATCACGCTTGAGCACTTCGAAACGGGTGCGAATTTCATGAATACGGTCGTTGATGGTTTCCAGTTTGGTGGCTTTGTCGACCACGTATTCCGGCGTCGTGACCTTGCCGCAATCGTGCAGCCACGCGGCAATGTGCAAGGCTTCCCATTCATCCTCGTTCGGCTGGTAGGCGCGAAAGGCGGGCGCCTGACTGGCTGCCGCAGCCTGGGCGAGCATCAGCGTCAGCTCTGGCACGCGCTGACAATGCCCACCGGTGTAAGGGCTTTTGGCGTCGATGGCGCCGGCGAGCAATTGAATGAAAGCGTCGAGCAGTTGTTTCTGGCGGGCTTGCAGGCGCTGACTCTCGATGCTCACCGCCGCAGCGCCGGACACAGCCTGGAGGAAAGCGATACGGTCGGGGCGAAGTTTTTCCAAGTCGGCTGCGGCGCCGCTGTCGTTCACCAGCAGAATCAGCAGACCGATGGTTTCGTCGTGGCGATTGTGCAGGCGGATACCGATCAGATGGATGCGTGGCGATTGCATCGCCAACAGAACCTTCTGCAGATCCCCGGCCTGATCGACGCCGAAGTTGCTGACCACGTTGTTGGCGCCGACCAATTGTTCGAACCACGCCGGTCCTTTGTTCTGTTGCAGGTCGTGACCCTGAATGTCGAACGCTTCCAGGGCCTGAGAGGTACCATCGATCACCAATCCGTAAGGCTCCATGCGGCTGCTGTCGCTTTCACGCAGATAGATCAGCCCTGCCTGCGCCTGAGCGATCTGCACTGTTTCGAACAGCACCCGTTGCAGCAGCGGGGCGAAGCGGGTTTCGGCGCCGAGGGTGTCGGTGATCCGGAAGAAACTGGCCAGGGTGTCCTTCATCCGCGCCATCGACACGCTCAACTGGTCGACTTCAAGCACCGGCGAGCGCCGGGCCAAGGGAAAATTGAAGTCGAAACTGCGAATCGCGTCGGCTTCCTTGACCAGCGCATGCAGCGGCTTGACCAGAATCCGCGAAATCACCCAGCCCAGCGGCAGGCACAACAGCAGGGTCGCCAAGGTGATCAGAGCGCCTTGCCAGCGCAAGCGGTAGGCATCGACGAGCAATTCGTCTTCCGGCACCAGCAGCGCCAACTGCAAGCCTTTCGGACCACCCTCCTGAATGCTGCTGCGGGCGACGATCCACTGACGACCATCGGCCTCCAGGCGATTGCCTGTGGCTGCACCGGACAACAGCGCATGCAAGCCCGGACTCAGATCCGCCGCTTTGGCCAGGTGCGCGCTGCTACTGTCGACGATCAGGCGCTCGCTGTCGGGATAGGCCACGGCGTTGCCGTCGGCATCGAACAGGGCAATCTCGGTGGAGGGTGTGACAACATGTTTGCTCAGCGCCGCCGACAGGGCGACCAGCGTCAGGTCAGCGCCGATCACGGCGTTCTCGCCGCTGCGGCGGGCCAACGTGGTGCCGACGTTGTGCGTGGAAAAAAACACGTAGGGTTCGGTGGTGATTTGCTGGTTTTGCTGGCGAGCATCGTTGAACCACGCGCGGCTACGCGGATCGTAGCGGTCATCGGGGTTGTCCTGGCGGCTGATCGGCGTCAGTGCCTGATCGAAGAACAGCGATTGCGAGTGCACCGCGCCCTGCGGGTCATGTTCGATACTCCAGACCTGATACGCCGCCGCTTCAGGGGCCTTGAGCAGCGTCTTCAGCGCAGCACTGCGCAGCGGACGCACCATGAAGAAATCGCCATTGGCATAACCCAGATACAGCGACGCCAGATTGGGATTGTCGACGAGCGACTGGCTGAACGGTCGGAGCAAGGGCAAGCGTTGTTCAAGGCGCGCAGCCTGAGTGGCGGGGTTTTCGGCCAGCAAACTCAGCAGGTGGCGGATCGGCTGATAGGTGGCGGACATGTCCAGCCGTACGTCCTGTTCGATCCGCTCGAACAGCTTCTCGCTGCTCGACAGGATGATCTGCGTGGTCTGGCGGTAATTGAACAGCCCCAACACGACCCCGGTGAGCAGCAGGAGGAATGTGAACATGACGCTGATGTGCACGTGCAGCGGCAACCGGCGTTGCTCTGGGCGCAGTGGGCTGGGCATTTCTGGCTCTCCATGATGTTTAACTCACTGCTCAGCGCCAAGCATAGTTAAGGCAAGCTCATTGTGCTCTGATCCGACACGGCCAATTGCTGCTGCAAGGCATGTTCGAGATCGAGCATCGCCTGGTTGCTCGCCTCGCAACGGCGGGCGACCTCGTCTGTCGACATGGCCTCGGCGCAAGCCTGTTCAAGGGCATCGCAACACTCGATCACGCGCGTTGCCTGAGCGATACGCGCGGCCCCTTTGATCTTGTGAGCGACCACCGCCAGCGCGCCGCGGTCATGTTCGGGCGACAGCGCGAGCAATTCCTGGCGGTCCAGCCTGCTGCTTTTGAGCAATTCGGCCAGCAGACGACGAGCCTGCGCAGGGTTGCCACCGGTCAGCATGTTCATGCTTTGCAGGTTGAAGACCGGTGGCGCTGATGTCGGCGTGATGCCATCGACCCAGTGGCTGAGCAGGCTCAGGCTCAGGGGTTTGAACAGGCAATCGTTCATGCCGGCCTGTTTGCAGCGCTGGATTTCCTCGGGTTGCGCATTGGCCGTGAAGCCCAGCACGGTGCAGGGCGGACAACGGGACTGCAGTTCATGCTGGCGAATGGCGCGGGTCAGTTCATAGCCATTCATCAAGGGCATGTTGCAGTCGACAATCACCAGATCGAAGTGGCCGTGCTTCCATAGCTCCAGGCCATCGCAGCCGTTCTCGGCAATGCTGAAGCGATGGCCGAGAAACTCCAGTTGCTGACACATCAACAAGCGATTGGCCGGATGGTCATCGACCACCAGCACGCGCAGAGGTGCCTGTGAGGTCTTGATCGCAGGTTCACTTTTCACCGTGCTCACTTGTATCGGCAGTGTTTCCAGGGCCAGGGAGATGCAGACCTGCGTGCCGATGCCCGGCTGACTGCTCAATTGCAGTTGTCCGCCCATCATTTCGCACAGGTTGCGACTGATCACCAGCCCCAGGCCAGCGCCGCTTCTGCCTTGCTGGCTACTGTTTTCCGCCTGGGCAAACGGTTCGAACAAACGCTGCTGATCCTCGGCACTGATGCCGACGCCGCTGTCCTGTACGGTCAGTTGCATCAGGGCGCGGGCAGGTACATCGGTGTTCATCAGATCCAGAGTGATCCGTATCTGGCCTTGTTCGGTGAACTTGATGGCATTGCTGACCAGATTCGACAGTATCTGCTTGAAACGCAGTGGGTCCAGATACACATCGACGGCCAGATCCGGCGGATTGAAGATGACTTGCAGGCTGAGGTTTTTCTGCCGGGCGAGGCCGTCGAAGATCCTTGCCACTGACGTTACGGTGTCGACCAGATTGACCCGTTCCGGACAAAGGCTCAGGCGCCCGGATTCGATGCGGGCGATATCGAGAATATCGCCGATCAGCCCCAGCAAGTCCTTGGCCGAATGGTAGGCGGTGTCGATCGAAGAGCGATCCGGGTGTTGTTGATCCATGCGTTTGAGCGTCAGTTCGAGCATGCCGATGACCGCATTCATCGGTGTACGGATTTCATGACTCATGGTCGCGAGAAAGGTGCTTTTCGCCCGATTGGCCTCATCGGCCTGTTCTTTGGCCGTGCGCAACTCTTCGAATAACTGGCGGCGCTCGCTGATGTCGATCCAGCCACCAATGATGCCTTTCACGTCGCCTCTGGAATCACGGTATGGAAGTATCCAGTGATAGATCGTCAGGCGTCGGTTGCCGATGTGTAATGGCCGGTCGACAACCATCGGGGTGCCTTCGGTAATGACGCGCAGGTAATCGGCCTGAAAGGCCTGGGCTTCGAACGCGTTGCTCAGGGAACCACCCTCGATAACGCTTTTGCCGATGACGTCTTCGCGTTTGGCATTGAACGCTTCGAGATAGCTTTCATTGCAACTTTGCAAGAGACCCTGGCGGTCGCGCACATAAATCGGATGCGGTGTGCCGTCGACCAGCGAGCGCATGAATTCGAACTGGTCGTTCAGCGCACGTTCGGCAGCCTGGCGTTGTTTGATCTGGTTGCGCATGTAGGCGTTCCACGCCAATAGCAACAGTAATAACAGGCACGCGCCGATGATTACTTGATAGAACAAGCGCTGGTAGTTGTGCCAGATGTTCTGCGATGCCGTGGAGTAACCGCGCCAGCGGCCATTGATCACGCCCAATTCATCCGGCGCGATGCTCAACAAAGCTTTGTTGATGATCGACGCCAGTTCCGTGCTGTCGCGGGCGGTCGCCAGGGAAAACGCAGCCTGGCCGGTGCCGATGGTGGTGGTGATTTGCAATGGCTGGTTGAAAATCCGCGAAGAAATGAAGTAGTTGGCAATCACCAGCGAGTTCACCGCGCCGTCGACCTGGCCTTCCGCGAGCAGCGACACCGCGCTGAAGGTATCCGCCGTTTCGATCAAATGGATGCGTGGATACTCGCGGCGCAGGTACTCGACCATCGGATTGCCCTGAGCAATCGCCAGTTGTTTGTCTTTGAGCTGGCCAAGATTGGTCGGGCCATCGGCGCTTTTGCGGGTCAGCAGAACGTAGGAGTTTTCCAGGTAAGGACGACTGAAGTTGAGGGCTTTTTCGCGCTCCGCCGTCGGCAGTAAGGCGGCGATCAGATCGGCCTGATGACCGTCTATCTGCTGGATCATTTCCGCATCGTTGCGGCTGCGACGGACCTCGAAACGCAGGCCAGTGCGCAGACGGATCAGCTCGAGCAGGTCGGCACTGATACCGCGAAAATTGCCGTCGTTGTCAAAAAACGTCAGCGGCGCGAACGCTTCATTGACCACCACGCTGACCACCGGGTGTTGTTTGAGCCAGGACTCTTCGCGTTGGGTCAGTTGCAGTTTCTGGTCAGTGAGCAACAGATCGCTGCCAGCGCTCCAGCGTTTGGCAATATTCTCGCGTTCGCTGGCCGGCACAGCCTTGAGCACGGAGTCGATGACGCCTAGCAGCTGTGGGTTGTTGCGGCGCACGGCGAAGCTGAATCCCTGGGCTTCCTGCTTGCCGAAATTGGCCATGCGCACGTTGTTCAGGTAGCCCTTGTTGATCATGTAGTGCGTGGACAGGGTGTCGCCGAGAAAGACATCGGCCTGGTCGAATGCAACGGCGTTGATCGCATTCTGGTAGGAGGGGTAGCAGGTGATGAGTGCTTTGGGATACAGCGCTTTGACTTCGGGCAACGGCAAGTAGTGATAGACCATGCTCAACCGCAGCCCGGCGAGGCCTTCGGTGAGGGAGCGGGTTTCGTCTTCGCGGGTGACCAGCACCGGCTGGTCAATGGCATAGGGTGTCGACAGCGCCAGGTTGGCATTGCTCGCTTCAAACCCGTTCGCAGTACCCAGCAGGTCGACCTGGCCATCGAGGAGCGCGCGAATCGCCGCATCCCGAGAGGGGAAACGTTGCACCCGGATCAGCAAACCAGTGGCTTGGCCGAGGAGTCCGGCGTAGTCGGCCGTCAGGCCTTCGTAATCCTTGCCACTGACCGTCATGTCAAAAGGCGGGTAGTCGGGCGCGGAGGTGCCCAGAACCAGTTCGTGACGCTCAAGCAGCCACTGCCGTTGGGACCGTTCGAAGGTGACCGGCACCGATTCGCTCGCCGACCGGCTGAGCAAGGCATAGTCCGGTGAAGTGCCGGGCATGGCGAACACGTTGCTGCTCAGGTAAAGACCTGCGCTCAACGCAATTAAATAGTCCTTTAAACGGCTGGGCATGCGGGCTCTCACACGAGTGCGTTTCGTTTGGCCATCTCGATAAGTTCTACAAGGGATTTGGCCTTGAGTTTTTGCATCAGGCGTTTTTTGTAGGTGCTGACGGTCTTGTTACTGAGAAACATGCCTTTGGCGATTTCCTTGTTGGTTCGACCTTGGGCGAACAGTTGCAAAACCATTAATTCGCGATCATTTACGGATTTGAAAAGTTCCAGCTCGGCAAAACGGATATCGTCGCTGCGAACTGGATTCAATGCTTGGCTGGGGAAATAGTTGTAACCGGAAAGTACCGCTTTTATTGCGCTGACCAGTTCGCTCAATTCCTCCTGTTTACAGACATAACCCGATGCGCCGGATTGCATGCAGCGAATGCCGAACAGTGTCGGGCACTGTGCCGTCAGAATCAGGATTTTCAGGGGGGAGCCCATGGCATTGAAGCGCGCCAGCACTTCCAGCCCGTCGAGCTTGGGAATGCTCACATCGAGAATGACCAGGTCGGGCATGCACTCGCGCACCATTTGCATGGCATCGACCCCGTTATCGGTCTCACCAACGACCTTGTAACCTTCATGCTCCAGCAGCATTCGAACGGCGAGACGGATGACCGGGTGATCGTCGACAATAAAAACGGAGTTCATAATCAAGTCCCATGCAAGCACGAATAAAGCGCGCACCTTAGCTCAGATGAATGAGCACTCGCATGGAGTGACATGGCTCCAGTCACGTTATCGGATTATTCCTACAATTAATGAGGAAACGGACTACGTTCAAACTAGGTTTGACGTAAGGAAGTGCAGGATTTGAACGGGCTTATAGTTTGACTTCATTGATTTGCAAGTGCTGGTTGTCAATGGGTTTTTATAGATGTTTAAAGTTGCTGATCCAACGCTTGGGAGCAGTGGCGTTCCCTGTGATAACAGTCACTCGTCAAAAACGACAATAACAGCAGGCGTGCATGCGGGTGACCCATGTGATGGCCACCCGCATGTGCCTGGGTCAGTGACTGGAGCGGCCGGTCATTTCCAGTGCCATGTCGCTGGCGTAGCTGTCGGTCATCCCGGCAATGAAATCGATCATGCGCAAAAACGAGGTGTGTAACGAACCCTGCGGATCCGGCGCATTGCTACCCAGCAGATCGAGAATACGTCGGCTTTTGAACGACGGCGTACGCCCGTTGTGTTGTTCCAGCGCGGCGCCGCAGAACGAATTGAGCAGGATTTCCAGCGTGGTATACGCACCGATTTCATGCAGGGTTTTGCGTTTGTCCTGAAAGATCTTCTTGCGGGCGATGTCCTTGGCATTCAACACGCAACGCTTGGCCGGGCCGTGCATGTGCTCAACCAGATCGCCGTGCAGCGTGCCGGCAAGCAGCGCGTCCTGTTGCTCGACAAATGCGCGTGCGGCGGCGTTGGTCAAATGCTCGATGGCCTTGCCGCGCAGGATCGCCAGTTTGCGTCGGCGCGAATCCTGCGGGCCGAGCTGACGATAGGTTTCCGGCAGATCATCGCCCACCAGCCCGAGCAGCAGCGATTCGACTTCGGCGTACTCTAGCAGCTCCATTTCTAGGCCGTCCTCGAGATCGATCAGCGCGTAGCAGATGTCGTCAGCGGCCTCCATCAGGTACACCAGCGGGTGACGCGCCCAGCGCTGGTCTTCGATTTGCGGCAGACCCAGTTTATGGGCGATCTGTTCAAGCAACGGCAGCTCGCTCTGATAGCAGCCGAACTTGTGTTTCTTGTAGCCCAGGGAATCGGCGTGGCGCGCGGTCCACGGGTATTTCAGATAGGTGCCAAGGGTCGCGTAGGTCAGCCGCGTGCCGCCATCGAACTGGTGGTACTCCAGCTGAGTCAGGACGCGGAAACCCTGGGCATTGCCTTCGAAGTTGAGGAAGTCAGCGCGTTCGGCTTCGCTCATGCCATCGAGCCAGCCACGCCCGGCCGCCTGCTGGAACCAGTGGCGAATGGCATCTTCACCGGAGTGACCGAACGGCGGATTGCCGATGTCGTGGGCCAGACACGCCGACTGCACGACCATGCCGAGATCGGCCGGGTCACACCATTCGGGCAAGGCACCGCGCAGGGTTTCGCCCACCCGCATGCCCAGCGAACGGCCGACGCAACTGACTTCCAGCGAATGGGTCAGGCGCGTGTGGATGTGGTCGTTGCTGGTGACCGGGTGCACCTGGGTCTTGCGTCCGAGGCGGCGGAAGGCGCCGGAGAAAATGATGCGGTCATGGTCTTTGTGGAAAGGGCTGCGGCCAAGTTCTTGCGGGCTGTGCAGTGGCTTGCCGAGGCGTTCGCGGTTGAGCAGGGTGTGCCAATCCAAGGCTGATTCTCTCCGTCAGGTGACTGGGGGCGTTGACCGCTAGCTTCCCGGTTCACACCCGCCCCTGCAAGCGGAACTACAGCCCCGCCGCGTCAATGTCGATCAACAGCAAGCGCTCACCGTTGTCGAAAAACTGCCCGGCCGTCAGGCAGTACTGATTGCTGGTGGCATCGCGGTAGGTATTGGAAAGCGTCAAACGCCGCTCCTCCCAACCCTCGGCGAGCAAATGATAGAAATACGGGCGCCACGACCAGTTGTGCCCTAGATAACGATTGTCGGCGACCCAGCCGTGCTGGCGCCATTCGAGGTTGGGGGTCAGTTGCGTGCCGTGGCGATCGCATTGATAAAACCGCAGCAGCCAGGGGAAGGCGTCCAGTTGTGGCAACGCACTCAATGGTGCATGGGCCTGAGCCCAGGCTTGCAGGATCGACATCAGTTCCGCCAGTTGCTGGCGCATTTGCATCAGCCGCCCGCGCTCGGCGAGTTTCTGCCGGACATAGCGCTGGCGCAGTTCGGCGAAGCGTTGCACAAACGCGTCAGTGGGGAAAAACGCTTCCTGTGCCCGCGCGAACAGGAATCCCTGTACATAGCGCGATCCGCATTCGAGGGCGAAATTCAATTGCGCTTCGGTCTCGACGCCTTCGGCAATGATCCAGCAACCGGTCTTCTCGGCCATCTGCGCGAGTGCCTTGACCACGTCGCTGCTCGGCCCGCCCAGTGCCGCGGCCTGAAACAGACGCATATCGAGTTTGAGAATGTCCGGTTGCAACGCCAGCACCCGATCCAGTTGCGAGTAGCCGGCGCCAAAGTCGTCGATGGCGATTCTCGCTCCCGCCTCGCGATAGCGCGCGACGACTTCGGCCAGGCGTTGACCATTGCCAGCCAGTTCGGTGATCTCGAAGACGATGCGTTGCGGATCGATGTTGTAGCGTGCCAATTGCTTGAGGCTGGGCAGGGCTTGATCGGCGCGCAGGCGACTGATCCAGCGCGGCGACATGTTCAGGCTGAGAAACCAGTCTGCCGGCGCTTCATGCAAGCGGCTCAAGGCGTTGTCGCGGATCTGCCGGTCGAGACGGCGCAGGGCAATGGCGGAGGTTCGTGGATCGGCAAACAATGGCCCGACCGAATTCAATTGACCGTCAGCCTGGCGCAGGCGACCCAACGCTTCAACGCCGGCAATGCGTCCCGTGGCGGTATCGATGAAAGGCTGAAAGCAGGCGAGCGGTTGCCCGTCGATCACGGGGCCTCCTTAGTGGTTCTTGTTCTGGTGAACCCCGTCGACCGGATAGGCGCACGGGATTGAACCTCCGGATAAAGAGGTTCATCCCGCCGATAGTGCAAGAATGTAGCCAGATGTATCTGTTTAGCGTTTTGCCGAACTCTGCATGACCAGTCTGATCAGCGGCCCGAGGCTGGTGCCGAGCCGGATTAAACGGCTTAACCCGCCAGCGCCGCCGCTTTTCGCGCCTTTGCCGGTGATAAAGCCCAGCAGCGTAACGGCAGCCACGCCCCACAATGGCGCGTGTTTGATGCCGAAGCCACCTTGCAGGTTTTGCGTCATGCCGCGCATGCGATGCAGGGGTTGCAGGACTTGCCCGGCTTCATGGCGGATTTCCTGGCGATGCATTTCCATGCGCAGGCGGATCAAGGCCTTGCGCATTTCCCGACGCGAGCTGTTGTGTGGCAGTTCAGGCAGGCTCATGGCAACAGGCGCTCCCGGTCGTTGGCCAGCTCTTCGAGCGTGCCGTGGAAAGGCGAGGACTCATCGAAGATCGCCGCCTTGAGGCGCAGCGCGCAGAAGATCGAGGCCAGGGTATAGAAGACGCACAGGCCGATGATCGCGGCGAGACGGTAGGTGTCCCAGAACACGATCATCACCAAGGTCGATAAACCCACCAGCAACAACAGCGCAAAGACCAGGGCCAGGCCGGCGAACAGCAACAGGCTGACGGTACGTGATTTCTGTTCCTGCAATTCGATGCCGAACAATTCGACATGGCTGTGCAGCAGACCGAGAACGGCGGCGCCCAGGCGTCGCGAGGAAGAGGCGGTGCCCGCAGTCGGGCCGGATTCACCGATCGACATAATCAGCGCCGAGTGGCCAGCAGGCCGATCAGAAAGCCGACACCGGCGGCGATACCGACCGACTGCCAAGGGTTGGCCGACACATAATCTTCAGTAGCGGTAACAGCCGCCTGACCGCGATCGCGCAGGGTTTCTTCGGTCAGTTTCAGGGTTTCGCGGGCGCGCAGCAGGCTGTCGTGGATCTGCTCGCGCAGCTCATCAGCCTGATCGCCGGCCAGAGTGGCGGTGTGCTCGAGCAACCGTTCGGTGTCGGCGACCAAAGTCTGGAAGTCGTTCATGAGGATTTCTTGAGCAGTCTTTGCCTTGATGCTGGCCATGGGTGGATCTCCGTAAGTGACGTCTGAAGCGTTCGAGTATGAGCCTTGCGCGAAGGTTCAGTACAAATGACTGGTACAACTTTTGCTGTGTCGTGGTGCGTCGTCCGACCGCTGTGCGCTGTTGCCGGGCGCTCGCATTAAGAAACCTTATCCCAAACAAGCCCGGTTCGTGTCAGGACATCGACCTTGTGCGCCAAAGCAGTTCGCCGGACATCCGGATTCGTGACTGCGCGGTCGCAACTTGGTGCATGAAATGTGCGCATGAACCGCTTTGGTGCCTTTTTCGCCTTTAGGTCTGCCTGCTTATGGAAAATCTGCAAAGCGCTGTGGACACCCTGGTTCACAGCTCCAATACCTTGTTCATTCTGATCGGTGCGGTGATGGTGCTGGCGATGCACGCCGGTTTCGCCTTTCTGGAAGTCGGTACCGTCCGCCAGAAAAACCAGGTCAATGCGCTGTCGAAGATTCTCAGTGATTTCGCTGTCTCGACCCTGGCCTATTTCTTTATAGGCTATTGGATCTCTTACGGCGTGACCTTCATGCAGCCGGCGGCGGTATTGAGCGCCGATCACGGTTATGGACTGGTGAAGTTTTTCTTCCTGCTGACCTTTGCCGCTGCGATCCCGGCAATCATTTCCGGTGGCATCGCTGAGCGCGCGCGTTTCGTACCGCAGTTGTGCGCCACGGCGCTGATCGTTGCGTTCATCTATCCGTTTTTCGAAGGCATGATCTGGAACGGCAACTACGGTCTGCAAGCGTGGCTGACAGCGCAATTCGGTGCCGCTTTCCATGACTTCGCCGGCTCCGTGGTGGTGCATGCCATGGGCGGCTGGCTGGCGCTGGCGGCGGTATTGCTGCTGGGGCCGCGCAATGGCCGTTACCGCGACGGTCGCTTGGTGGCATTCGCACCGTCGAGCATTCCCTTTCTGGCGCTGGGCTCGTGGATTCTGATTGTCGGCTGGTTCGGCTTCAACGTGATGAGTGCGCAAACACTGCAAGGCGTCAGTGGTCTGGTAGCGGTCAATTCGTTGATGGCGATGGTCGGCGGCACGATGGCAGCGCTGCTCGTCGGGCGCAATGACCCGGGCTTTCTCCACAACGGTCCATTGGCCGGTCTGGTGGCGATCTGTGCCGGCTCCGATCTGATGCATCCGGTGGGTGCCCTGGTGACTGGCGCGATCGCTGGCGCACTGTTTGTCTGGTGCTTTACCGCTGCGCAGGTGAAATGGCGCATCGATGATGTGTTGGGTGTTTGGCCACTGCACGGCTTGTGCGGTGTGTGGGGCGGGATTGCCTGCGGGATCTTCGGCCAGACTGCGCTTGGCGGGATCGGCGGCGTCAGCCTGATCAGCCAGTTGATCGGCACCGCACTCGGCGTCGCGGTGGCGCTGATCGGTGGCTTCGTCGTCTACGGCGTGATCAAGGCGCTGCACGGGCTGCGCCTGAGTCAGGAACAAGAGTATTACGGCGCCGACCTGTCACTGCACAAGATCGGCGCGGTGAGCCAGGACTAAGTCTCGGCATCGTCGCTACCGGGATAAAAGCCGTGGAGCAGACGATAGCGGTCGATGCGCACCTGATCGACTTTTTCCTGCACCTGATGCGCCGGCAGGCCGAGCATGATCAAGGCGTGGGAGGCGAGCATCAGACTCGATTCCAATAGCTCCGGCACCACTTCGGTGGCGCCGGCGGCTTTCAGTTCGGCCCATTGGCTGTCGTCGCGGGTGCGCACCAGGATCGGCACGTGGGCGTTGAGCCGGCGCGCTTCCTTGAGGATGCGCAGGGCAATGTCACTCTGATCCACCGCAACCACCAGCAATTTGGCGCGCAGCAGGCCAACGGCGATCAGCAGATCGCCGCGTGACGAGTCGCCATAATGCACGTCACTTTCTCCACTGGCGGCTTCCTGTACGCGAACCGGATCACTGTCCAGGGCGATGTAAGGCTGTTTGGCATTGCGCAGGAAACGCCCGATGGATTGACCGACGCGGCCGTAGCCGCAAATCACCACATGCTGGTTAAGGTCGGCGTTGAGTGCGCTGATTTCCTCGATCTGTGCTTCCTGATTGGGCTTGCGGTGCAAGGCGGCCGCGATGCGGGGTGCTGCGCGCAGCAACAGTGGCGTCAGCAGCATCGAGCAGAACGTTGCGGCGAGCAGAAGATCGCTCAACGCTTCGGGCATCATGCTGTGTTGCTGCATCTGCGCCATCAGTGCAAAGCAGAACTCGCCACCCTGAGCCAACGCCAGGCCGCTGCGCCACGCCGTTTCGCTGTCGCTGCCGCGCCACTTCACCAACAAGGCCACAATGATGCCCTTGATCACCATCAAACCGACGGTGAGCCCGAGGATCAGCAGGCTGTGACTGACGAACAGTTGCAGGTCGATGAGCATGCCGATGCTGACGAAAAACACCCCGAGCAGAATGTCGCGAAACGGTCGGATGTCGGCCTCGATCTGATGCCGATAGTGGCTTTCACCGAGCAACATGCCGGCCAGAAATGCACCGAGGGCAGGGGACAGGCCCAGCAGGTGAGTCAGCCACGCGGTCAACAGCACAATCACCAGCGCCAGCAGTACGAACAATTCTGCCGAGCGCGAGGCGGCCACTTCATGAAACAGCCGCGGCAGTAACCAGCGACTGGCCAGCAGCAGACCGACAAACAGCACCACGGTTTTTGCCAGCGTCAGTGGCAGCGCCCAGTACCAGGCTTGCTCGCTGCTGCCGGCAAACACTGGCACCAACGTCAGCAGCAATACCGCGACCACGTCCTGAAACAGCAGAACGCCAACGGCATTTTGCCCGTGACTGCTGAACACCTCGCCGAGGCTGCCCAACTCTTTGGTCACAATTGCCGTCGATGACAGCGAAAGCCCGGCGCCGAGCAACAGCGCCGGTGTCGCCGGCATGCCCAGCAGTATAAGCAGCAGACCGAGCAGCGCGGTGCTGATCAGCACCTGCTGACTACCGAGACGGAACACCACCTGGCGCAAGGCGATCATCTTCGACAGGGAGAACTCCAGGCCCAGTGAAAACAACAGAAACACCACGCCCAGTTCGGCGACATCGGGCAGGTGTTCGCTTTCGTTGACCCAGTCGAAGGCACTCGGCCCGACCAGCAGTCCGACGCACAGATAACCCAGAACCGGCGGCAAGCGCAGGCGACGGAACAGGGCAATCACCACGAGAGACGAGGCGAGGATGATCAACAGGTTGGCAAACACTGGACACTCCGATGTCAGATTCAGACTTTTCAAGCGTAGAGGCAAAAAGACCGGGAGGATCGCGTAAATGGTTTTTCTGCGGACTGATTTGCGTCAGGGTTTTGCCTGTGAACCTTCGTCGAGGGGACTGGAGCCTTTGGGCGGCGGTGGCTCGACGGGTTTTCAGCTGCGGCCTAGAATAGGCCACTCATTTTCTGGTTGAGCAATCATGCCTCCTGAATGTCAGCTGTTCGGCACCCTTGGATGCCATTTGTGTGAAGTCGCCGAGGCCGAGTTGATGCCTTTCGTTGAGCATGGCCTGCTGGTTGAACTGGTCGATATTGCTGACGACGAAATGTGGTTTGAGGCTTACAGCCTAAGGATTCCGGTGTTGCGTCGCGTCGACACAGGGGCGGAATTAGGCTGGCCATTCAGCTCCGATGAAATCGTAGCGTTTCTGGGTTAATCAGTATTTTCCCGTTCATCCCGCCGGTCGCCGCTGCCATGCATTGCTTGGCATTTTGCGGATTGTTCGGTTACTGTATGTTCATACAGTAAATGCGTCAGAGGGATGAACCGTGGTCAATGTCGAACAGTTGAAAAACAGCGTGAACCGGATGTCGGTTGACGTGGTGCGCGAGGCCGTTCTCGAATTGCGCCTGGACGGGTTGGTCACGGAAGGCAAGACGCCCTTCAACAAATTGCATTTCAACACCTGTTTTGCCGAGATCGAGGCCTTGTTTCAGCGTGCCGGTTATCACAAGCAACTGGATGTGGTCGGTTATCAGGGTTTGCTTTACGCCTTGTACGACCCCGGCCGCTGGGAGGCCGTCGATGTGCTGCGCTGGCTCAAGGAATTCACAGAAGCTGCAGCGCTCAAAACGATCCCGGCCTGACCATTCTGCGCTAGGTTCGTTTCCCTCAGTGCTGGATAATGCCGCCCTGTATTGAGGGTTTGATTTCCGTATGTCCACATCTACATTCTCTGCTGCGCAGAATCAGGCGAGCACGCTTTATCTGCCGCCCGGTAAATGGCTGACCGTACTCGATTGCCTGTGCGAGCATTTCCGCGCCATCGATCGCGCGCAATGGCTGGACCGGATCGCCCGGGGGCGAGTGCTGGATGGTCATGGTCAGCCGATCTCGGTGGATTTGCCTTACAAGGAAGGTCTGCGGATTCATTATTTTCGCGAAGTGCCGGACGAAAAGCCGATCCCGGTGGTCGAGTCGATTCTCTATGCCGACGAACATCTGGTGGTGGCTGACAAACCGCATTTTCTGCCGGTGACGCCCGCCGGCGAATACGTTGAGCAAACTTTGTTGCGCAGGCTGATTCGTCGCCTGGACAATCCCCATCTGGTGCCCTTGCACCGTATCGACCGGCATACGGCGGGACTGGTGATTTTCTCGGCCAATCCGCAAACTCGTTCGGCCTATCAGTCGCTGTTCCCGACCCGGCAGATCGACAAGCGCTATGAAGCCATCGCCCCGGCGCTGCCAGATCTGAAATTTCCGCTGGTGCACAAAAGCCGTCTGGTGGATGGCGAGCCGTTTTTCCGCATGCAGGAAGGCGCCGGTGCCAGCAATACCGAAACGGCGGTGGAAGTCCGGGAAAAGCATGGCGATCTGTGGCGCTATGGGTTGTTTCCGGTGACTGGCAAGAAACATCAGCTGCGTGTCCACATGACTGCGCTGGGGGCGAGCATCTGCAACGATCCGTTTTATCCGGATGTGTTGAAAGACGTCGAGGATGACTACGCCAATCCGCTGAAGCTGCTGGCGCAAGGTCTACGGTTTATCGACCCGGTAACCGGTGAAGTTCGCGAATTCGAGAGCCGAATTACGCTGCAGTGGTGACACCGCCTCACTTTTCGAGCACCCATGAAAAAGCCCGCATTAATGCGGGCTTTTCTGTATCCGGTGTCGACCCAGAGCTTACAGCTCTTTAACGGTACGAACCTGATCCTTGTTGATGCGAGTTTCTTTGCCGTCCAGCTGTTTGAACTCGTAGAAGCCCGAATCGTCATCGTATTTCGGGGTGTCGACGGCCTGGATTTCGCGACCGTCATTCAAGGTGATCACTGTAGGCGACGAGCAACCGGCGAGGGTGGCAAGGCCCAGTGCGAGCATGAAAGTGGCGAGGGTCCGTTGAGTCATGGGTGTGTCTCCGAATGGGAATTCTTTTGGTTACTGAGCTTGAGACGTATACAAGGCGTGAGAGTTCCTTGAATGGTGTCAGTCTGACACAGTGTTGTGGGCATTTAACAGTTCGGGGGTGTTCAGGTTGGCCAGTCGCGGGTCGTTGTCCGGGCATTGCAGGGCAGTGGCGCCGAGCTCGCGCATGATCCGGCCGGGGCTACGTTCACCGGCGTTCCAGGACTCTTCAAAGGCCGGTCGAAGGGCTACCGGAATCACGCACAGTAGCGGTTCCCAATGCCCGTCATGGCGCAACATTAAAGGTTTTTCAGGATGCTGATTGGCGGTCTCGCGCATGCTTTGCAGCAATGTTGCGTCAATGCGCGGGACATCACAGGGCAAGACCAGCAGGTGCGAATGGCGCGCCGCTTTCAGGCCCGCACGAATGCCGGCCAATGGCCCCGGAAAATCGCCTTCGTCATCGATCACCAATTGATCGGCGAACGGCGCATAACTCTCGCGATTGCGATTGCAGGAGATGATCAGGTCGTCAGTCAGTGCACGAACCTTGCGCTGTAAATGTGCAATCAATGGCTCGCCCAGCCACTCGACCAAGCCTTTGTCCTGACCGCCCATGCGTTGGCCGCGTCCACCTGCCAGGAGCAGAATGGAGCACGGGGGCAATTGCGTTTCGAGGGTCATGGCAGCTCTCCAGAGGGGCGGCGAAAAAATGAGGCGCTGTGATATAACACCGGGCTGTTTCTCCTACAACTGGACGAGCCTATGAAAGCCAAGGCTGATGTACCTTTCGTGCCGCTCAATATTGCGGTGCTGACAGTCAGTGACACCCGAACTCTGGAAACCGATACCTCAGGTCAGGTCTTCGTCGACCGCTTGACCGCTGCGGGCCATTTTTTGGCGCAACGGGTTTTGCTCAAAGATGACCTCTACAAAATTCGCGCGCAAGTCGCCACCTGGATTGCCGACGATGTCGTGCAGGTTGTGTTGATTACCGGCGGGACCGGTTTCACTGGCCGCGACAGCACACCTGAAGCGGTTACCTGCCTGCTCGACAAACAGGTTGACGGGTTTGGTGAGTTGTTCCGGCAGATATCGGTAGCCGACATCGGCACCTCGACGGTGCAGTCCCGTGCGCTGGCCGGCCTGGCCAATGGCACGCTTGTTTGCTGCCTGCCGGGTTCGACCAATGCCGTACGCACCGGTTGGGATGGCATTCTGGGTGAGCAGTTGGATGCTCGTCACCGCCCGTGCAATTTCGTCACTCATTTGAAGCAGGCGGCGCCTTGTGAATCCCGTGGGTAAGCCGGGCAAGAGCGGGGCCCTGATGCCGGTCGAGGTGGCGCTGGCGCGCCTGCTCGAAATGGCCGAAGCCTCGCCCATTGTCGAGCATGAATATTTGCCGCTGGCTCAGGTTGAGGGGCGGGTGCTGAGCGAAGATCTGATTTCGACGCTGGATCTGCCGCCCTGGCCGAACAGTGCCATGGATGGTTATGCACTGAACCTGGCCGACTGGACCGGCGACCCCATGCCGGTCAGTCAGAAGGTGTTCGCCGGGCAATCCCCGGAGCCTCTGAAAGCGGGCACCTGCGCCCGGATTTTCACCGGCGCTCCTGTACCCGCAGGCGCCGATTGCGTGGAAATGCAGGAAAACGCGGAGGTTCAAATCGATGAAAAGGTGCGCTTCCTCGAGCCGCTGAAGGTTGGGCAGAACATTCGCCCGCAAGGTCAGGAAACCACTGTCGGTGAACTGATCCTGCCTGCCGGAACCCGGCTGGGTCCGATCGAGCAGGGGCTGGCGGCATCGTTGGGCTGCGCCGGGCTTAAGGTCGTACGCAAGGTTCGGGTGGCGGTGATTTCCACCGGCGATGAATTGGTCGAACCGGGACAGGCATTGGGGCCGGGCCAGATATACAACAGTAATCGGGTATTGCTGTGCAGTTGGCTGCAACGTCTGGGTTGTGAGGTGATTGATGCCGGTATTCTTCCGGATAATCTGGCCACGACTCGTGCCCGCCTAGGCGAGTTGCAGGATGTTGATCTGATTCTTTCCACGGGTGGCGTGTCAGTGGGTGAGGCGGATTTTCTCGGCGTTGCCCTGCGCGAGGAGGGCGAGCTTGCCCTGTGGAAACTGGCGATAAAACCCGGTAAACCGCTGACGTTTGGGCATTTCCGCAACGTGCCGGTCATTGGCTTGCCAGGTAATCCGGCGTCGACGTTGGTGACCTTTGCGCTGCTCACTCGACCTTACCTGTTACGCCGGCAGGGCGTGCGGGACGTCGAGCCGCTGAAGTTCACCGTACCGGCTGGTTTTGACTGGCCGGTGGCAGGCAATCGGCGTGAGTACCTGCGAGGTCGTCTGGAGCAAGGGCAGGCGACTGTTTACCGCAACCAGAGCTCAGGCGTGCTACGTAGCGCGGCGTGGGCAGATGGATTGGTCGAAGTGCTGGAAGGTCGCACGCTGAGCGCGGGAGACCCCGTGGTGTTCATTCCGCTGAGTGACTTGCTGGGCTGATCACTGTCGTGCAAATGCAGGCGTCGGCTGTATCAGGCGGCGCCTGCAATGACTCATTCACTTAATTGCTGATCAATGTCACAAGCTGGTCGAATCGGCTATTGGCCACCCAACCCAGAAGACCCAGTATTACTGCTGTTGCACCGGCCGAGTAGGCGAGCCGGTGTTTGATCGTTCTGACATCACCGCGGACTTCGTCCATGTCCCGCCGAAGGTATTTGAGATGGGTTTCCAGCTCGGTCACTCGGGGTTCCATATCAACTTCTCCAGTGGTTCTGGCGCTGTTTTTGAAATCAGACTTGTGATTCGCGCGACTTTCGACGAGGGGGGCAACCGGAGTCACTGGCATTCTGGCTTCATGACTTGGCATGGAAGCATCCGCCGGTTGTTTCAAAAGCTCGATTGCAACCTTTTCCTGCTCTCAAAGTGGCAAAAGCCCTGGGGGTGTATCCACTCATTACATGCACGTCCTTGTGTATTGGATTGAAGATCGATACCGCCAGCACACGGTGCTCCAATGCTCGAACCGGGTCAATTAAGCCGATTCCGTATGTTTTGTAAGAAAAAATACCGCTGTGTAGGACGCTCGCGCCAGAAGGTTGAATTAATTAAGGGGGCGGACGGCTTTTTTGCCTGCCGCAGCGGTCAAGATGTCTCAACTGATTCGATTTTGGGAGTGACGTGATGAGTGAGCGCCGGGCGCTATTGATTCTGCATGGCAAGCAGGCACTCAACGAGGCGGTTCGCACCGCCGTCGAGGACAAACGCAAGCAAGGCTGGGAGCTGGCCGTGCGGCTGACCTGGGAGGCAGGGGACGCTCAGCGTTGGGTGGCGCAGGCATTGGCGGATGGCTATACGAAGATCATTGCCGGCGGTGGCGATGGCACCTTGCGCGACATTGCCGAAGCGCTCGCGGCGCATCCGGGTAAAGCCAGCCTGGTGCTTTTACCTTTGGGCACCGCCAACGATTTTTCTCGCGCAGCCGGTGTGCCACTGGAGCCCGCCGAGGCACTCGAGCTACTTGATGTACCGCCGCGCGACATCGATCTGGGTGAAGTGGGCGGGCAGATTTTCCTCAATATGGCCACTGGCGGTTTCGGTAGCCAGGTCACGGCCAATACCTCCGAGGACCTGAAAAAGGTGCTGGGTGGTGCGGCTTATCTGTTCACCGGTTTGTCTCGATTCAGCGAGCTGCATGCCGCCTATGGCGAACTTCAGGGGCCGGACTTTCACTGGAGTGGCGAAATGCTCGCGCTGGGTATCGGCAATGGCCGTCAGGCCGGTGGCGGGCACGTACTCTGCCCAGAGGCGCTGGCCGATGACGGTTTGCTGGATATCAGCATCCTGCCGGCGCCACAGGAACTGGTGGGCACGCTGAAGACGCTGCTCAGCGATGGTTTCGGCATCGATAACATGTTTGTCCGAGCCCGTTTGCCATGGGTCGAAATCAAAGTGGCCGAGGGGCTCTGCATCAATCTGGATGGCGAACCATTGGAAGGTGACAGCTTGCGATTTGAAGCGCGTCCGGCAGCGTTGCGTGTGCATTTGCCGGAGCACTCTCCATTGTTGGGCGGAGCCGGATCGGTCAGTCGTCCAGACTGATGATCTGTTCGCGTACGGCGAACAGCACAAGGCCTGCCACGTCGTAGATTTGCAGGCGCTTCATGATCTGTGAGCGGTGGGTTTCGACAGTCTTGATGCTCAGCCCGAGGCCATTGGCGATTTCCCGGGTGGATTTGCCCCGCACGATCAAGCGCAGGATTTCCAGTTGGCGGGCGGTCAGATTATGCGAGTCGGCGATTTCCGGCTGCTGCTTCTGATTGCGGGTCAGGGCCTGATTGATCACGGTATGGGCGATGGCCGGGCTCAGGTAGCGCTCGTTGTTGCGCAAGGCTTCCAGTGCATGTTCGAGTTCAGTGGCCGTGGTGTCCTTGAGCAGGTAGCCGTGGGCGCCGGACTCGAGCGCCTGCATGATCAGCGCCGGATCGGTGTGCATCGACAGGATCAGCACCTTGCTCTGCGGGCGTACTCGTTTGAGCCGTTGCAGCGCTTCGAGGCCACTGGTTTCTTTCATGGAGATATCCAGCAACACGATATCCGGACTCAGTTGCTCGACCATTTCGAGCAACTGCGAACCGTCATTGGCTTCGCCAATCACCGCGTAACCGGGAATATCCAGCACCAGAGCGCGCACGCCGGCCCTGATCAGCGAGTGGTCATCCACCAGAAGTAAGTTGCAAGTCAACGCATAACCTTATTCGTACTGGCCCGTTCGAGTGCGCGAGGCGCCCAGGGGAAGAGTGCTTCGATTTGAGTGCCTTTGCCCGGCTCGCTGATGACGTTCAGGGTGCCACCCAGTTGCTCGATTCGTTCGGCCATCCCGGCCATGCCTCGTTGTCCTTCACGACCCGGATTGACAGCCGGGGCGAAGCCCAGACCGTCATCGCTGATCAGCAACGTCAGACCTTTGGGTAGACGTTGTACGCGTATCACCAGGTTTTTCGCCTGGGCGTGACGCAGGATATTGGTAACAGCCTCCTGGGTAATACGAAAGGCCGCGACCGCCATTTCTTCAGGAATACCGTTAAGACGCTGCTGGCAATCGAGGCTCCAGTGCACGCTGGTGTTGGTCAATGTCTTGAGCAGATGTGCGCGCAGGCTGGCTTCAAGCCCCAGGCTGGTCAGCTGCCGTGGATTGAGAATGGCCGAAACGTCGCGCACCTTGTTGAGGGTTTCTTCCAGGGTGTCGCACAGCGCGGTGCAGTGTTCCTGCAAGTCATCCGGCAGGCGTCGCTTGAGCCATTCGCTCTGCAGTTTGGCGGCCGTCAGTAACTGGCCGATATCATCGTGCAGTTCGCGGCTGAGGCGATGACGCTCGTTTTCCTGGACTTCCAGCAAGCGGTCAGCGAGTTCCTGCGGCTGAAACTTGATCGATTTGCGTGACAGCCGATATTGCACCCAGACACACGCGGTAGCGGCGATGTCGAGCAGTAGCAGTCCGAGGCTAAGTGGTGTCGAAAAACCGTAGGTCAGCAGGCTGCCGAGCGTTGCCGCGACACACAGTATGAGTGTGAACCGGCGTGCATTTTCCCGGGAGGGTGGCCATGTAGTGATTGACTTGAGGCTGGCGTACATAACGGATGGAGCCAATGGATGTTCGCTGCGGGCAGACCGGCCTGAGGCTGGCGGGTCTCTGTCTGAAAATGCTGTCAAGTATGTTATTGATTTCAGCGCGGTTCAGTGAATGTGTTGACCGCCAACTATCAGTGGATAGCTGTCGCTGAAGTCACTGTGCCATTAATTTGAAAGCAACTAATGGGCGGCATAATACCACTTAAGATACCGTTGGTCGCGCTCGCTATATATGTCCAATGAGTCAGGAATTACGTGGTATTGGACGCAAGTTCCATAATGGAAAAGTCGATTTATTGAGTTCGATAGATGTAGGTGTTGCCTGAAGTTGTGCTTCTTAACACACAGGCAAACCCTGAGGCCGGCAGAAAACATGAGTGTCTGTCGTCGCTGATTATTTATTCGGATTTGTCGCTGGCAGGTATGAGCTATTCAATAACGACATTCAACGTATTCGTTTCAAACGCCAGGGCGGATACAGCGAGGTGATCAGGCTTGTCCTGAGTAGGGCAATTGGGGCAAACGTTTGCTCGCAAGGGGCTGCTGAAGCTGGCTTTGGCCAACCTGAAAGGCGAATGCTTCGATCAACGAGGCCTGCTCACTTTCATCCAGACTCAGTTGCCCGGTCTTCTGGTCGATCAGTTCAAGCTGCCACGCCATCAGCGTGAAGCAATCCTGCAGTGCTTGCAGAGCCTGCTCGTGAAGGTCGATACGATCCTGGGGCAGGTTGAGCAGGCTGTAAATGTGCAGCGAGAATTCGGAGATCGCTTCTAGCGCCAGGGCTTCAGCCCTGCGTGCAAGTTTGAGGAGGGTGCCGAGCATGCACTCGATAGCGTCCTTGTCATTGCTGATCAGTTGCAAATGGCTGAGGCATTCTTCGGACTTGGCCAGGAGTTTTTCGGCCTCGGCAAGGAATTCGGGGAAGCGCTCTACCCACTCTTTGCGGTCCATTGGCATGCTTATCTCCACCACGTCATGTCTGATGAGGGAATGCCGTGTGTGGCGACGATCATGAATCGTCGGGAGATCGCGCCCAGACGTGCAGGTGCACAGACTGGGGGGGTCCAGAGGGCTTGTTTCCGCTGAATTGCGATCGCACACAATAGCCTGACTCCGTTCATGCAATGAGAATGGCGTCACATTAATGGCTATTGGATATTGCGAATATCAGGTTGGGCCTGATTGTTACTAGGGGAATCCCTTAGACGCGGGAACCTACCGTGCAAACCGAGGTCGCGCCGCAGAGAATGTAGCAGATGAAAATCACTGCGCCAGTAAAGCATGATGTTAATGTGACATCAATGCCCGATCATGGCATTTTTGACGGGGTCTGGCTTGGCAATCAAGAACTGCCATTTGCCGCCGATAACCTCACATAGTGAATTCATCAGAACAAGCCCAGGAGTCATTGATGGCCGGCATTCTCGACACGGTAGACCAACGCACGCAACTGGTGGGTGAGAATCGCCTGGAAATTCTCATGTTTCGATTGGCCGGGCGTCAGTTGTTCGCAATCAACGTGTTCAAGGTTCAGGAAGTGCTGCAACTGCCGAAGCTGACCTTGATGCCGCAGCGTCACCCGTTTGTCTGCGGAGTGGTCAATCTGCGCGGTCAGACCTTGCCGGTGATCGATCTGTCGCAGGCGATCGGCATGCGTCCATTGGTGCCGGGGCCGAACAGCACGATCATCGTCACCGAATACAACCGCTCGGTGCAGGCCTTCCTCGTCGGTGGTGTCGATCGCATCGTCAACATGAACTGGGAAGCCATTCTGCCGCCGCCGACCAGCGCCGGGCGTCAGCACTATCTGACCGCGATCAGCAAGGTCGACGATCAACTGGTGGAAATCATCGACGTCGAGAAAGTTCTCGCTGAAATCGTTCCGTACAACGCCAAGGTTTCGCGCGACAAGCTTGATGATCCGGTGCTGGAGCGCGCCCGTGGCCGTGAAGTGCTGCTGGTCGACGACTCCAATGTGGCGCTTTCGCAATTGCGCGATACGCTCGGCCAGCTCGGCGTGAAAATGCACATTGCCAGCGATGGCCTGAAGGCGCTGAACATGCTCAAGGGCTGGGCTGATACCGGCGTGAACATGACCGACAAGCTGCTGATGATCTTCACCGATGCGGAAATGCCGGAAATGGACGGCTATCGCCTGACTACCGAAATTCGCAACGACCCGCGTCTGCGTGGCTTGTACGTGGTGCTGCATACCTCGTTGTCGGGCAGTTTCAACGACTCGATGGTGAAGAAGGTCGGCTGCGACAACTTCCTCTCCAAGTTCCAGCCGGACAAACTGGTCGACGTGGTGCGCCAGCGTCTGATGCTCGACGAAGTCCCGGCCTGACCACACACCCATTGTAGGAGTTAGCCTGCTCGCGATAGCGGTGTGTCAGCCCCGAATCATTACCTGACACACCGCTATCGCGAGCAGGCTCACTCCTACAGTTATTGCTCTTTGATTCCTGATCAAGCTCGTATAGGGTGGCGTTTTTATCCTCCAGGGAGCTGGCCATGCTGCGTCTGAGCGCGCTTTATCGTTACCCGTTGAAATCCGGCAAAGTCGATGTGCTGCAACGCGCCGACCTCGACAAGCTGGGCCTTGATGGCGACCGACGCTGGATGCTCGTGGACGAAGCCAGCGGCCGCTTCCTGACCCAACGCGCCGAATCCAAGATGAGTCAGTTGTCGGCGCTGTGGAATGCGCAGGGCGGGCTGACCCTGAGCGCACCTGAACAGTCCTCCCTCGAAATCGCCTTGCCGGGCAACGACGCCGAACTGCGCGGCGTGACGATCTGGCGCGACACCTTGCGCGTGCCCGATGCCGGTAATGAGGCTGCGCGCTGGGTTAGCGATTTCATCGGCAAGCCGACCCGTCTGGTGCAGGTGCCGCTGGATCGTGCCCGCATGACTCAGGCAGGTTTCGGCAAGGATGACGATCAGGTCGCATTCGCCGACGGATTTCCCCTGCTGTTGATCGGCGAGGCGTCCCTGCAGGATCTCTCGGACAGAGTCGGTCGTCCGCTGGAAATGCTGCGCTTTCGACCCAATCTGGTGATCGAAGGCAGTGAGGCCTATGCCGAAGACAGTTGGAAGCGCATTCGCATTGGCGATGTCGAGTTCCGCGTGGTCAAGTCGTGCTCGCGCTGCATTCTCACCACGATTGACCCGCAAACCGGCGAGCGCAGTGCTGATCGCGAGCCGCTGGCCACCTTGCAGAAATATCGCGCCGAAGCCGATGGCGCGATGTTTGGGCAGAATCTGGTGAATGACAGCAATGGTCGACTCGAAGTCGGCATGCCGGTGGAAATCCTCGAGTAACCCACGCCTGAAACGAAAATGCCCGTGTCCTTGGACACGGGCATTTTTTTATCGCAGTGAAACAGTGGCGTTAGCCGCGGTACTCGCACAGGTAAGCGGTGTCGACCGCCACCTTCAGCTGGAACTTGCTGTTGGCCGGAACGTTGAACTGGCTGCCGGCGGCGAAGGTTTCCCAGTCGCTGCTGTCTGGCAGTTTGACGGTCAGTGCGCCAGAAACCACATGCATGATTTCACGCTGAGCGGTGCCGAATTCGTATTCGCCCGGGGCCATGACGCCGATGGTCGCCGGACCTTCAGCGGTGCCAAAGGCGATCGACTTGACGGTGCCGTCGAAGTACTCGTTGACTTTAAACATGGGCGATTCCTCGAAAAGGGCTGAAAAATGGAGGCGGCCAGTATGCACAAGGCTTTCAACGCCGTCACCTGCCCGGCGTCTGTCCGCTGAGTTCTCGAATTGACCCTAGAGTGGCAAGACCAGTGGCAACAGCCGCGCAGTGTTGCGCGCATCCTCCAGCGCCCGATGCTGCTGACCGTTGAACTGCATGCCGGCCAGTTGCAGCGCGCCGTTGAGACCCAGCGGTCGTTCCAGGCGTCGGGCCTTGGCGAAACGCTGTTTGAGGTTCATGTGCGGCACCTTGCTCAATCCACTGTCGATTTGCAGACGCTGCCATTCCTGCAACAACTGCTTGCGGTCGTAATCGCCCCAACTGGCCCAGCCTTCAAGGCGCGTCTGATGCTGCGCGAGCCAGCGTTCGAACGCCGGCCAGACTTCGCTCAACGGCTGCGCCGAGTCGATATTGGCCTGGGTGATGTGCGTCAGTTCACGACAGAAAGGCGTGAGCAACGGCCGCCGCGTCGGTTTGACGAAGCGCTGGAAGTGATCCTGCTCGCGCCCGGCGCGATCGACCAGGGTGGCGCCGATCTCGATAATTTCCATTTCGGTGACCGGCCAGCCACCCTCATCGGTGGTGGCTTCCAGATCTATGACCAGCCAGTGAGGCATCGCAGGGTTCCTGATTTCCGCGTTCTGATAACTCAGAGCGTAGTCAAAACCCGCATGGGTGTGTGGGTGACTACTCGACCTGCAACAGAACCTGACGATTTTTTACCTGATCGCCGACCTTGACCTGCACCCGCTTGAGCACGCCGTCGATGCCGGCCTTCAGCGGGTGCTCCATTTTCATTGCCTCCAGTACCACCAGCAACTGACCTTTGCTGACCGGGCTGCCTTCGCTGACCAGTACGTCGACAATGGCACCGTCCATCGGCGCTTTCAGGGTACCGGAGCTGACGCTGGTCTGACTGTCGATCACGGCGTGAGTTCGATCCTCCAGGCGCAGACTGCCGGGACGGGTGAACAGCCAGAGGTGCCCGCTATCCAGTCGATACGCGTGACGCTGGCGCAAACCGTCGATTTCCAGTGTCAGCGACTGCGCGTCCTGATCGATGAGTGTTAACTCGAGCGTGCGTTCGGCAACCTGCACGGTGAAGGCGCCTTGCGCGTGAGCGAGCAGTTGCACTGTCCAGTTCTGATCATCAAGCCCGAGGCGATAATGCAGTGGGACGCTGGCGTTGTTGCGCCAGCCGGTGAGCGGTGCGCGGTGGGAGAGGGCGCTGGCCTGATAGAAAAGCAGCGCTGCAATGGCCAGTTCCTCGGCATCGGGAATGTAGCGGTGCAAGCAAGGGTGTTCACTGAAGTGCTTGGCAATGAACGCGGTACTGAAGTCACCACTGGTGAACTGCGGATGTTGCAGCAGGCCGGCGAGCAGGCGCTGATTGCTTTGCACGCCCAATAACACCGTGTCCTGTACTGCGCGCAACAGTTTGCGCCGAGCCTCTTCGCGAGTGACGCCGAAAGCGATCAGTTTGCCGAGCATCGGGTCGTAGAACGGGCTGATCGATTGTCCTTCCAGCAAGCCATGATCGATTCGCGCACCCTGCTGCAGCGCTGGTGCCCACGCCTCGACACGGCCTGTTTGCGGGAGGAAATCCTGTGCTGGATCTTCGGCGTAGAGGCGCACCTCCATTGCATGCCCGTTGAGTTGGACCTGATCCTGAGTCAGCGGCAATGGCTGACCTTCGGCAACCAATATTTGCCACGCCACCAGATCCAGCCCGGTGATCAGTTCGGTCACCGGGTGTTCGACCTGCAGGCGCGTGTTCATCTCCAGAAAGTAGAACTGCCCACGTGCATCGAGCAAAAACTCCACGGTGCCGGCACCGACGTAATTCACTGCACGCCCGGCTTTCAGAGCGGCTTCACCCATGGCCTGGCGCAGTTCGGCGGTCATCACCGGGCAGGGCGCTTCTTCGATGACTTTTTGATGGCGACGCTGGATCGAACAGTCGCGTTCGCCGAGGTAGATCAGGTTGCCGTGTTGATCGCCGAACAGCTGGACTTCGACATGCCGTGGCTCGATCAACGCTTGTTCGAGGATCAGTTCGTCGCTGCCGAAACCGTTCAATGCTTCGGAGCGTGCGGTGCGCAGTTGCGCCGGCAAATCAGCGGCGTTGTGCAGCAGACGCATACCGCGTCCACCTCCGCCGGCACTGGCCTTGATCATCAGCGGATAGCCGATGCGTTCAGCTTCACGCTGCAGGGTTGCATCGTCCTGTTCGGTGCCTTGATAACCGGCGATGCACGGCACACCGGCTTCGAGCATGGCGATTTTTGACTGGCGTTTGCTGCCCATCAACTCGATGGCTTCGACGCTGGGGCCGATGAAGATCAGTCCGGCCTGTTCGCAGGCTCGGGCGAATTCGGCGTTTTCCGAGAGAAAACCGTAGCCGGGGTGGATGGCGTCGGCGCCGCTGTGGCGGGCGGCGTCGAGGATCGCCGGGATGTTCAGATACGACTGCTGCACGGGGGCTGGGCCAATGTGCACGGCTTGATCGGCCATTTTGACGTGCAGGGCATCGGCGTCGGCGTCGCTGTAAACGGCAACGGTGCGGTAGCCCAACGCCTGGGCGGTGCGCTGGATGCGGCAGGCGATTTCACCGCGGTTGGCGATCAGGATTTTTTGGATGGCGGGCATGGTGAGGTTCCCTGAGGTTTTGGCGGTGAATGTGATGGCCTCATCGCGAGCAGGCTCACTCCTACATTTGGAATGCATTTCCCCTGTAGGAGTGAGCCTGCTCGCGAAGCTTTTAGCTGGCCCACCGAGGTTTGCGTTTTTGCATGAATGCCATGGTGCCCTCGATCCCTTCGTCGCCAGTCACCGCTTCGCTAAACCACTGCGCCGCCTGATCAAGCAGTTCACTCGACGGCTGCCCGGCACTCGCCAACAGCAATTTCTTGGTCATTGCATTCGCCTCCGGCGCGCAACACAGCACATGTTGCAGCACCTCATCGAGCCGCTCGGCCAACGCCTGCGCATCCTGCTCGACAAAATGCACCAGCCCCAGACGTCGTGCCTGATGCCCGTCGAAACGTGCAGCCGTCAGCGCCAACCGACGGGTTTCGGTCAGTCCGATACGCTGCACCACAAACGGCGCAATCTGCGCCGGCAGCAAGCCGAGGCTGGTTTCCGGCAGACCGAATTGCGCCTGATGATCGGCAATCGCGATATCACTGACACAGGCCAGACCGAAACCGCCGCCAAGCACCGCGCCTTGCAGCACCGTGATCAGCACTTGCGGCGCGTGCTGTGCTTCCTCCAGCAAGGCCCCGAACGCGCGATTCAGATCGCGGTAAGCATCAGCGCCCTGAGCGCGCGCGCTGGCCATATCCTTGATATCGCCGCCGGCACAGAAATGCCCGTTGGCACCGCTGAGCACCAAAGCCCGCACTGTGCGGTCATCGCGCACGGCCGTCAGTACCGCGCGCAGTTCGCTGACCATCTGCAGGCTCATCGCATTGCGGCTGTCCGGTCGATGGAGGGTGATGTGCAGCACGCCGCCATGCAGCTCCAGCAACAGCGTCTGGCATTGCGGCAGGTTGCTCATTTCTTTTTCCCCGGGAGGATGCCCATCAGTTTGCAGATGATCCCCAGCATGATTTCGTCGGCGCCGCCGCCAATCGACACCAGCCGCACATCGCGATAGGCGCGGGCAACCGGGTTGTCCCACATGAAGCCCATGCCGCCCCAATATTGCAGGCAGCTGTCGCTGACTTCGCGACCGAGACGCCCGGCCTTGAGCTTGGCCATCGACGCCAGCCGTGACACATCCTGACCTTTCACGTATTGCTCGGTGGCCTGGTAAACCAATGCGCGCAGGCATTCGATTTCGGTCTGCAATTCGGCGAGGCGGAAGTGGATCACTTGGTTGTCGATCAGCGCATTGCCAAAGGTCTTGCGCTCCTTGCAGTACTCGATGGTGCTGTCGACGCAATATTCCAGGCCTTTGATCATGTTTGCCGCGCCGAACAGGCGTTCCTCCTGAAACTGCAACATCTGCATCATGAACCCGGCGCCTTCGTGGCCGATGCGATTGCGCTGGGGCACGCGCACGTTGTCGAAAAACACCTGGGCGGTTTCCGAGCTGCGCATGCCGAGCTTATCCAGGTGCGAGCTGAGGCTGATCCCCGGCGTGTTCATCGGCACCATGATCAGCGACTTGTTGATGTGCGGTTTGTCGTCCGAGGTGTTGGCCAGCAGGCAGATGAAGTCGGCACTCGGCGAGTTGGTGATCCACATTTTGCTGCCGTTGATCACATAGTCGTCGCCGTCCTTGCGCGCGATGGTTTTCAGCCCGGCCACATCAGATCCGGCGCCAACTTCGGAGACGCCGATGCAGCCGACCTGCTCGCCGGTGATCGCCGGGCGCAGGAATTCTTCGCGCAGTTCATCGGAGCCGAAGCGGGCGAGGGCGGGCGTGCACATGTCGGTTTGCACGCCGATCGACATCGGAATGCCGCCGCAATGAATGGTGCCGAATTCTTCGGCAGCGACAATCGAATAGCTGTAATCGAGGCCCATACCGCCGAATTTTTCCGGTTTGGAAATGCCCAGCAGACCGAGGTCGCCGGCCTTGCGGAAAATCTCGTGGATCGGGAAGCGTCCGGCCTTTTCCCATTCATCGACGTGCGGATTGATCTCGTGCTCGACGAACTGGCGGACGGTACGGCGCAGGGCTTCGTGTTCCGGGGTGAAGATCATTGTTATTGTTCTCCGTAGAATCCGTGGCGGTCAGAACCGGCTGACGCCGAAGCTGTTGGGTTGCAACGTGCGAATGTCGGCTTCGTGGCAGATATCGAGCAAATAGCCGAGCAGGGTGCGCGTGTCGCGCGGATCGATCAGCCCGTCGTCCCACAGATTGGCGCTGGCGTAGAGCGCGGTGGACTGGCTGTCGAGTTTCTGCGCGGTGACCTGTTCGAGCATGTCGAGCATTTTCACGTCTGGCGTCAGGCCGTCCTTGAGCTGTTTGGCTTCGGTGACAATGCGCAGCACTTTACCGGCCTGCGCACCGCCCATCACCGCCGTACGGCTGTTCGGCCAGGCGAAGATGAAGCGCGGATCGAGTCCGCGGCCGCACATCGCATAGTTGCCGGCGCCGTATGAGCCGCCGACCACGATGGTCAGTTTAGGCACTCGTGCATTGGCCACCGCTTGAATCAGTTTCGAGCCGTGTTTGATCACGCCTTGCTGTTCCGATTCGGTGCCGACCATGAAGCCGGTGGTGTTGTGGAAAAACAGCAGCGGCGTCTGGCTCTGATCGCACAACTGAATGAACTGCGCTGCCTTGCTCGCACCGTTCGGGGTGATCGGGCCGTTGTTGCCGATAAAGCCGCAGGCGCGGCCCTGAATCTTCAACTGGCCACAAATGGTCTGTTGATCGAACTCGCCCTTGAATTCGACAAAGCAGGACTCATCGGCAATACGCGCGATGATTTCGCGCACGTCATAGGGTTTTTTCGGATCGTCAGGGATCAGCCCGAGCAATTCATCGATCGGGTAGAGCGGCTCTTTGTATTGCGGCTCCGGCAGCCACGGCAGTTGCTCGTTCCACGGCAGCATGCGGAGGATTTCACGCACCTGACGCACGCCATCGGCATCGTTTTCAGCGAGGTATTCAGCGGTCCCGGCAACCTGCGCGTGCATCTCGGCACCGCCCAGCTCTTCATCGGTGGCGACTTCGCCGGTGGCGGCTTTCAGCAGCGGCGGCCCGGCGAGAAACAGCTTGGCTTTGCCGCGCACCACCACCACGTAATCCGACAACCCCGGCTGATAAGCGCCGCCCGCCGTGGCCGAGCCGTGCACCACGGTGATCTGCGGCAAACCCATGGCTGACATCCGCGCCTGATTGGCGAAACTGCGCGCGCCTTCGACGAAAATCTCCGCCGCGTAATTGAGGTTGGCGCCGCCACTTTCGGCAAGGGTGATCACCGGCAGTTTATTTTCCTGGGCGATCTGTTGCAGGCGCAGGGATTTTTTCAGACCGCTCGGCGAGATGGTGCCGCCCTTGATCGCGCTGTTGTTCGCCACGATCATCGCGCGAATGCCACAGACGTAACCGATGCCAGCGATCAGTCCGCCACCGGCCGAGCTGCCGTCCTTGTCGTCGTGCAACTTGTAGCCGGCGAGGCTGGCCAGTTCGAGAAACGGTGCACCGGGATCGAGCAACAGGTTCAGGCGTTCGCGCGGCAGCAATTGCCCACGCTTGTCGAATTTCGCTTTGGCTTCGGCAGCCTTATTCAGGAGGTTCTGTTCGAGTTGCCGGACTTGCTCGATGGCCGTGAGCATTGCCGCACGGTTGCGGGCAAACGCTTCGCTGTGCGGGTCGAGTCGGGACTGGATCTGCGGCATGGCCTACTCCTTGTCCTTGAGGACATCGGGCAGGTAGGCCCGGTGAAAGCCGTTGAACGACTTACTGTGAGTGGCCTTGTGCAGTGGCCATGCACGGCTGCCGAGGCTGGCTGCGCCATCGATTTTCAGCGTGCTGCCACTGATGAATGCCGCCGCCGGGCTGAGCAGAAACACGATCGCGGCGCTGACTTCCGACTCGGTGCCGATGCGCTTGAGCGGCACATGTTCACGCAGGGTTGGAATCACCGCTTTGAACGCGCCTTCGTAAGTGTCCATGCCGCTGGAGGCGATCCAGCCCGGCGCCACCGCGTTGACCCGCACGCCGGCATAACCCCATTCGAACGCGGCAGTCTTGGTGAAGTTGTCCATGCCCGACCGCGCCGCGCCCGAGTGGCCCATACCGGGCATGCCGCCCCACATGTCGGCGAGCATGTTGACGATGTTGCCGCCGTGTTTGCTCATCGACTGGTTGAACACTTCGCGCGCCATCAGGAAACCGCCGACCAGATTGGTGCGCAACACGGTTTCGAAACCTTTCTGATTGATCGAGGCCAATGGCGACGGGTACTGGCCGCCGGCATTGTTGACCAGACCATGAATCGGCCCGTGCTCGGCGATCAGCTCCTTGACCAGTTGTTTCACCGCTTCTTCATCACGGATATCGCAAGCCTTCCAGTGCGCGCGGCCACCGTCCTCGGCGATTTCGGCGGCGACTTTTTCGAGCTTTTCCGGCTTGCGCCCGACCAGCAGCACATTCGCGCCGAGCGCTGCCAGTTCATGCGCGGTGCAACGGCCGATGCCGCTGCCGCCGCCGGTGACGATGATGGTCTGGCCGCTGAACAGATCGGCGTTGAAAATCGACGCGTAAGCCATGCAAACAATCCTCTAGTCGAGCTGTTCGGCGATGCTCTGCGGCACCGGGATCTGGATTTCCAACAGTTGCTGGGCGAAGGCTTTGCCTTGCGGGTCGATGCGCAGACTCGCCACGCCGCCACCGCCGAGAGCGTTTTCCAAGAGAAAATTCAGGCTGTGGGTGCCGGGCAGATACCAGCGTTCGACCCGGCCGTGGATCGGGTCGAGCACGTGGCTCATCCAGTCGACAATGACGGCCGGGGTCAGCGCTTCGGCGATCCACGGCAGGTATTCGGGTTTGCGCGGCAGCACGCCGATGTTGCTGTGATTGCCTTTGTCACCGGAGCGCGCCACGGCCAGTTTCACCAACGCCACACTGGCATCGGCGCGGCCCTGAGGTTTCGGCGGTTGCTGGGGAATCGGCAAATCTTCGCTGTCGAGCGCTGCCAATGAGGGCAGGGCACAAGGATGGCGAACGCCGGCCAGATCAATCTGCAAGGTGCAGGCGCTTTTATCGATCAGGAATGAAAACAGACGAATCAGCGGATACACCGTCGGCCGCCCGCCGACGATACCGGTCAGCCCCGGAGCCATGCCGGTGGCGGCCTGGGCTATTTCCCTAGAGAACAGCACCAGTGCCTGTTTTTTCGGGTGACGCACGGCGAGTTTGATCACCACTTCACGGCTGTCGTGGCGCTGGCCGTGGGGGCCATAGGTGGCTTCGCTGCCGAGCAATTCGATGTCGGTTTCGCTGTAGGGCGGCCAACCGCGCTGGCTGAACATCTCCGCTGTTTTGGCGATGATTGCCTGACTGACGCGCCGCGCCTTGTCCACCGCATCGATACCGGCGATCAGACAACTGGCGGTGCAGCGGAAGCCGTCCGGGTACGTGGCGCTGACCTTGTACTTGTCGCTGGGTGGCAGGCCTTTGGCGCCGTGCACGTGCACCACGTTTTTGCCTTGTTGCTGAAGTTTGACCTGAGTGAAGTCGCAGACCACGTCGGGCAACAGATAGGCCTGTGGATCGCCGATTTCATACAGCATCTGCTCGCCGACGGTCAGTGGTGTGACCAGTCCACCTGAACCTTCGGGTTTGCTGACGATGAATTGGCTGTCGGCGCTGACCTCAACGATCGGAAAGCCGATGTGTTCGTAATCCGGCACGTCGCGCCAATCGGTGAAGTTGCCACCGGTGCACTGTGCGCCGCATTCGATGATGTGCCCGGCCAGCGCGGCCTGGGCGAGTTTGTCGTAGTCGTGCCACGACCAGCCGAATTCATGCACCAGCGCCGCGCTGACCACGGCGCTGTCGACCACTCGCCCGGTGATGACAATGTCGGCGCCCAGGCGCAGGGCTTCGACGATGCCCGGCGCGCCGAGGTAGGCGTTGGTCGACACGCACATCGGCGGCAGCGGGGTGCCGCTGAACATCTCGCTGATGCCGTTGAGTTGTTTGAATTGTGGTTGCAGGTCATCGCCGAGCAGTACGGCGATTTTCAGGTCGATGCCGGCCTTGTCACAGGCCGCTTGCAAGGCGTTCGCGCAGGCCTGCGGATTGACGCCGCCGGCATTGCTGATGACGCGGATGTTCTGCTCGGCCAACTGTGGCAGCAGCGGCGTGAGGATTTCGATGAAGTCACTGGCGAAGCCCGCCTGCGGGTCCTTCAGGCGGGCGCCGGCCATGATCGACATAGTGATTTCGGCCAGATAATCGAACACCAGATAGTCGAGCTTGCCTCCCTCCACCAATTGCGCGGCGGCGGTGGACGTATCTCCCCAGAATGCGCTGGCGCATCCGATGCGAACGGTGGTGGGCATTTTTATCTCCGACTCAGCGACCTGCGACAGAAGTGTCTGGAGGCTACCAAGCAAGCGCTTGGTTTGTAAACAGTTGAAACTATCTTCTGCCCAAGCGCTTGCTTGGTTGCCGCTGGCGGCTTAAATTGCGCGCAACCCTGCGGTTTCAGGGGGCAACAGACTGATCGACTGTAGGAGAGAACGGGTGGACGAGCAAAAAGCCCTGAGGGTCATGCGCGATTTGGTTGATGAAGGCCAATTGACCGACCCCGACAGCGCCCGCGGCAAATTGCTGCAAGTGGCCGCTCACCTGTTTCGCAACAAAGGCTACGAACGCACCACGGTGCGTGACCTGGCCGGCGCCGTCGGCATCCAGTCGGGCAGCATTTTTCATCACTTCAAAAGCAAGGATGAAATCCTCCGCGCGGTGATGGAAGAAACCATCCGTTACAACACCGCGTTGATGCGTGCGGCGCTCGCCGACGCGACGAATGTACGCGAACGGGTGCTGGCGCTGATCCGCTGCGAACTGCAGTCGATCATGGGCGGCAGCGGTGAAGCCATGGCGGTGTTGGTTTATGAGTGGCGCTCGCTGTCCGAAGACGGTCAGGCCAAAGTGCTGGCGCTGCGTGATGTCTACGAGGACATCTGGCTGCAAGTGCTGGGTGAAGCCAAGGACGCTGGATTTATCCGTGGCGATGTATTTATTACCCGACGTTTCCTCACTGGTGCACTGTCGTGGACGACCACCTGGTTCCGTGCCGGCGGCAGTTTGAGCCTCGATCAGTTGGCCGATGAGGCGTTGATTCTGGTCCTCGAAGCGCGTTGAAGCACTTTCTATCCAGTCGGGAAACTGGCTAACTGGGCGAAACCGCCTAGCTTGAATGCATTGATCGGTATTTTTTCGGGGAGTGGGGTGTTTTGAAGTCTTTGCCAATTCGGACGGCCGCGGGGTTGATGCTCGCAGCGCTGGCTGCATTCTGGGTATTGCCCGCTCAGGCAGCGCAATTGGTTCGGGTCGGCGCGGCGCATTTTCCGCCTTACACCATTCGCCCGGAAAACGGCGCTGACACAGGCCTCCTGCCGCAGTTGGTCGAGGCCCTCAATCGTCTGCAAAGCGACTATCAGTTCGTCCTTGTGCCGACCTCGATTCCGCGGCGCTTCGGGGATTTCAAGCAGGGTCGGATCGACATGGCGATTTTCGAGAATCCCGACTGGGGCTGGAAGGAGATTCCCCACGCGGATGTCGACATGGGCCTTGAGGACGCGGAGATTTTCGTCGCGCAACGCGAAGACGGTCGTCAGCAGAACTATTTTGCCGATCTCACTGGCAAGCGTCTGGCGCTGTTCAGCGGTTACCACTACGAGTTCGCCAACTTCAACGCCGACCCAAAATTCCTCGCGCAGAATTTCAACGCCACGCTGACCTATTCCCACGACAGCAATCTGCTGATGGTCCTGCGTTCGCGGGCGGATATCGCCCTGGTGACGCGTTCCTATCTGTTCGATTACCTGCTGCGTAACGAGAAGGTGCGCGATGAATTGCTGGTGTCGCAGCGCATTGATCAGGTCTATCACCATTACGCCATTCTTCGCCCGACGGCGCCGATTACCGGTGCTGCGTTTGGCAAGTTGCTGCAAGGCCTGCGCGATAACGGCGAAATGCTGAAAATCTTTGATCCGTACAAGATTGCCGTAGTGCCGGTGCCTCATCACTGAGGCACCGATTTCCCGATAAAGCCTAAATTTTCCTTCCCGGATCACGTCACATCGTTGAACTGTCGACGATTATCGTGAGCCCGACCCATGTCCAATCTGAATGACCTGACTGCCCTGGCCTTGCCTTCGGGCAGTCAACTGATCGCTGATGCAACCGAAAGCCGTCTGAGCCTGAGCCTGGACGGGCAACCGCTGATCCGCTTGCGCCTTGATCGGGAGGCCAAGGGGCCGATCCAGATCGATGAGCGCTTCGCTTTGCCGCCCGGGCAGGCATTATGGGCGGCCTGTTACTGGCTGTTCGCGCGGGATCCGGCGTGCCAGCAATTGACCTGGCAACTGGATCAGCCGCCGACCGAAGCGTTGCTCAGTGGCTTGCTGGTGAGCACCGAAGTGGCTGGCGAATATCGCTGCGAGCGCACGCTGTTCTGGCAGTTGCCACAACCGTGGCTCGGCACTTCGCTGGCAGGCAGCTATCCGCAGCAAATGGTCATCAGCCAGGGCAAGCGTCATCCGCTGCGCCCAGTGAAGCCGCGGGGCGAAGTGTATCGGCGTTTCGATGCGCGCCTTGGTGCGTGGATTTCCTTGCGTACAGTCGAGATCGAAGACGATTTGCCGCGTTTCAACCGCTGGCAGAACAGCCCGCGCGTCGCCAGTTTCTGGCAGGAAGAGGGCAGCATCGAGAAGCATCGCGAATACCTGAGCAAGCTCGATGCTGACCCGCATACGCTGACGCTGATTGGCTGTTTCGATGATCAGCCGTTTGCCTATTTCGAAGCCTATTGGGCCAAGGAAGATCGCATCGCGCCGTTCTACGATGCCGACAATTACGATCGCGGCATTCACATGCTGGTCGGCGAAGAAGATCATCGCGGCCCGCACAAAGTGGCGAGCTGGTTATCGGCGCTGGTGCATTACCTGTTTCTGGATGATCCGCGCACGCAGCGTGTGGTCGCCGAGCCTCGGGCCGACAACGCGAAGATGATCGGCCATATGCAGAATCAGTGCTTTCACTGTGAGAAAGAGTTCGACTTCCCGCACAAGCGCGCGGCGCTGATGATGCTGGGGCGTGAGCGGTTTTTTGATCGGTGCAAGCTGGCGTGATGATCTGGCTTCAGGATTTCTGTGATCTTGAGGCCGCCTTCGCGAGCAGGCTCGCTCCCACATGGGTTTTGTGGCACTCACAAATTCCATGTGGGAGCGAGCCTGCTCGCGAATGGCTTGACGCAAAATCTGAATCTTAGCGACGACCCGCAATCACCGCATCCCGACGACTGCCCGAGACCTTGCGGCAGTGCACCAGTGCATCACGAATCATGAAGTTGACCAGGGTTGGCGATACGCCGAGTTCCTTGGCGATGTCCTTTTGCGGCACGCCGTGCAGGCGGTACATTTCGAACGCATAGCGAGTGCGGCTAGGCAGCTCGGTCAGTGCATCGGCGATGTTTTCCAGGGTCGAGAAATTGATGTGCGAGGTTTCCGGCGAAGCACCCTGAATGACCACGTTCAGCCCTTCCTCTTCAGGGCCGGAGTACTTCTGTTCCAGCGCCTGTTTGCGGTAGTGATCGATGGCGAGGTTGCGCACGATCTGGAACAGATAGCTCAGTTGAGCCTTGATCGACGACGTGATCGGTGGCGCCGACTGCAATCGGAAAAACGCATCCTGCACCACGTCTTCGGCACGTGAGCGGCAGCCGGTAATACGGGCTGCAATCTTGACCAGAATCAGTCGATTGTCGACGAATGCCTGAAGTAGCGGTGAATCGCACCTGCTTGTGGATACTTGTTCCGTCATGGAAATCACCTTGCTGCCAAATAGGTTAGTGGGACGCCTGGGGGGACGGGGCCGTCCTACACATCGAGCGACAAATTATGTTGAATGATAATGATTGTCAATTGAGAAAGAGAACTAATGATCCACAACGGTGCATTCTGAGACCTGCGACACGCCGCCACACCCCAGCCCCATTGGCTATCCAGCCTGCCGACTAATTATTTCAAGACGTCATCCGTTCTCATTGGTGAATGGTTCCGGGTACACATCCCCGGCCAGACAGCATTCCGATGCCTTGCGCGGTCGGCACAGACCGCGCCCTGCATGCCCTTCGAGGGGTGTGACGCAGCAACCCGATTCCATTAGCAAGCCGAATTCAGGCAGGAAACCTCATGACCGACGCGTTCGAACTCCCCAGCACCCTGGTCCAAGCCCTCCAGCGCCGCGCGGCTCTGACGCCGGATCGACTGGCTTTGCGTTTTCTTGCCGAAAGCGAAGAGCAGGCTGTGGTACTGAGCTATCGCGAACTGGATCAGCGCGCGCGTACGATTGCTGCCGCGTTGCAGGCTGAGGCTGAATTCGGTGATCGCGCGGTGCTGCTGTTCCCGAGCGGTCCGGACTATGTCGCGGCGTTTTTTGGCTGCCTGTACGCCGGCGTCATCGCGGTGCCAGCCTATCCGCCGGAATCCGCGCGTCGTCACCATCAGGAGCGTTTGCTGTCGATCATTGCCGACGCCGAACCGCGTCTGCTGCTGACCAGTGCCGACCTGCGCGACGCGTTGCAGCAGATCGAAGGCGCGCCGCCGCTGCTGTGCGTCGATACCCTCGACCGTACGCTCGCCGAACGATGGGTTGAACCGGTCCTGCCGCAAGACCACATCGCGTTCCTGCAATACACCTCCGGCTCTACCGCACTGCCCAAAGGCGTGCAGGTCAGCCACGGCAATCTGGTCGCCAACGAACTGTTGATCCGTCACGGTTTCGGTATCGATGTAAATCCGGATGATGTGATCGTCAGCTGGCTGCCGCTGTATCACGACATGGGTTTGATCGGTGGTCTGCTGCAGCCGATTTTCAGCGGCGTGCCGTGCATTCTCATGTCACCGGCCTACTTCCTCGGCCGGCCGTTGCGTTGGCTGGAAGCGATCAGCGAATACGGCGGCACCATCAGCGGCGGGCCGGACTTTGCTTATCGATTGTGCAGCGAGCGCGTCAGCGAATCGGCACTCGAACGTCTCGATCTGAGCCGTTGGCGCGTGGCCTATTCCGGTTCCGAGCCAATCCGTCTCGACACCCTCGAACGCTTCGCCGAGAAGTTCACCTCGTGCGGTTTCAGCGCAGACAATTTCATGGCCTCGTACGGTCTGGCCGAAGCCACATTGTTCGTCGCCGGCACCCCGCGCGGCACCGGCATCCCGGCACTGCGTGTGGACGATCAGGCGCTGGCGCAAAACCGCGCCGAGCCGGGCGAGGGCAGTCCGATCATGAGTTGCGGCATCAGCCAGCCGGAACACGCCGTGCTGATCGTCGAGCCGAGCAGTCTCGAAGAACTCGCCGATAACGCGGTGGGCGAAGTCTGGGCCGCCGGCCCGAGTATCGCTCTCGGCTACTGGCGCAACCCCGAAGCCAGCGCCAAGACCTTCGTCCAGCACGCCGGACGTACCTGGTTGCGCACTGGTGATCTGGGCTTTATCCGCGACGGTGAACTGTTCATCACGGGGCGCTTGAAAGACATGCTCATCGTGCGCGGTCACAACCTCTATCCGCAGGACATCGAGAAGACCGTCGAGAACGAAGTGGAAGTGGTGCGCAAGGGCCGCGTCGCCGCATTTGCGGTCAGTCAGGAGGGTGAGGAGGGCATCGGTATCGCGGCGGAAATCAGCCGCAGCGTGCAGAAAATCCTCCCTCCGGAGGCCTTGATCAAAGCCATTCGCCAAGCGGTAGCCGAGGCGTATCAGGAAGCACCAAGCGTGGTGGTGCTGCTCAATCCGGGTGCGCTACCGAAAACCTCCAGCGGCAAATTGCAGCGTTCGGCGTGTCGCAATCGCCTGGCCGATGGCAGTCTCGACAGCTACGCAGTATTCCCGACGACGGCATCCGAAAGCCAAGAGGCAACCACCAGTGCATCTGAACTCGAAACACTGATCGGCAAAATCTGGGCCGAGCAACTCAACGTCAAACAGGTCAACGCCGACGATCACTTCTTCCTGCTCGGCGGCAACTCGATCGCCGCCACGCAAGTGATCGCCCGGGTTCGCGAAGAACTCAGCCTTGAGCTGAACCTGCGCCTGCTGTTCGAAGCCCCGACCCTGTCGGCATTCGCCGCTGCCGTGGCACAACAGCAACAGGATGGCGGCAGCGCGCAAGGCGCAATCACTGCGTTGTCGCGTAGCGAGCCAATGCCGCAATCGCTGGCACAAAACCGTCTGTGGATCACCTGGCAACTTGACCAGCAAAGCAGTGCCTACAACATTCCCGGCGGCCTTCGTTTGCGCGGCGAACTGGACGAAGACGCGTTGCGCACCAGTTTCCAGCAACTGATCGAACGCCATGAATCCCTGCGCACACGCTTCTTCGAACGCGACGGCGTGGCCCTGCAACAAGTCGCTGCCGCCGCCGAACTCAACCTGCAACTGTTCGACATCAGCGACTTGCCGGCGGCTGAGCGCGAGGCCCGTGCGCAACAAATCCGCGAAGACGAAGCACGCACTCAGTTCGACTTGGAAAAAGGCCCGCTGCTGTGGGTGACGCTGGTGCGTCTCGACGACGAAGATCACCAGTTGCTGGTGACGCTGCACCACATCATCGCTGACGGCTGGTCGCTGAACATATTGATCGACGAGTTCTCGCGCCTGTACGCCGCCGCTTCGCAAGGCGCGACGGCCAGCCTCACGCCACTGCCAACCCATTACGCCGACTACGGTAGCTGGCAGCGCCAATGGCTGGCGCAAGGCGAGGGCGAGCGGCAACTGGCGTACTGGAAAGCGCAGTTGGGTGACGAGCATCCAGCGCTGGAATTGGCCACCGATTACCCACGGTCCGCTAAGCAAACTCATAGCGCAGCACGCCATACCGTGCGTCTGGCCGGCAGCCTCAGCGATGCGATCCGCCACACGGCGCAGGCTCACCAATCGACACCGTTCATGCTGTTACTTTCGGCATTGCAGAGCCTGCTGCATCGCTACAGCGGTCAGCGCGACATTCGCATCGGCGTACCCAACGCCAACCGTCCGCGCCTGGAAACCCAGGGCCTGATCGGCTTCTTCATCAACACTCAAGTGCTGCGTGCGCAAATCGATTCGCGCCTGTCGTTTGTCGAGTTGCTGGCCCAGACTCGTCAAGCCGCACTCGGTGCCCAAGCGAATCAGGATCTGCCGTTCGAACAGCTGCTCGAAGCCTTTCCGCAGGCTCGTGAACAAGGCTTGTTCCAGGTCATGTTCAACCACCAGCAACGTGATCTGAGTGCGCTCAAGCGCCTGCCGGGTCTGCTCGCCGAAGAACTGCCGTGGCACAGCCGCGAAGCCAAGTTCGACCTGCAACTGCACAGCGAAGAGGACCGTAACGGTCGCCTGACGCTATCGTTCGACTACGCCAGTGAACTGTTCGACGCGACGACCATCGAGCGTCTGGCCGAGCACTTCAGCAATCTGTTGCGCGAAGTCTGCGAACGCCCGGAGCAAGCCATCGGCGACCTGCAATTGCTGACCACCAGCGAGCACGCTCAGCAAAAAAACTGGAGCGTCGCACCGTGCACCCCGGCGCAACAGTGGTTGCCGGAACTGCTCAATGAACAGGCGCGTCTGACCCCGGAGCGCACCGCGCTGGTGTGGGACGGTGGCAGCCTCGACTTCGCTGAACTGCACGCGCAATCCAACCGTCTCGCGCACTATCTGCGCGACAAAGGCGTCGGCCCGGACGTTTGCGTAGCCATTGCCGCCGAGCGTTCGCCGCAACTGCTGATCGGCCTGCTGGCGATCATCAAGGCCGGCGGCGCCTATGTACCGCTGGACCCGGATTACCCGGCCGATCGACTGGCCTACATGCTCAGCAACAGCGGCGTCGAATTGCTCCTGACCCAGACCGAATTGCTCGAGCGTTTGCCGGCCAGCGATGGCGTCAGCGTGATCGCCATGGACGCGCTGCACCTGGAAAACTGGCCGAGCCAGGCGCCAGGCCTGCACCTGCACGGCGACAACCTCGCTTACGTGATTTACACCTCGGGTTCCACCGGCCAACCGAAAGGTGTCGGCAACACCCATGCGGCACTGGCCGAACGTCTGCAATGGATGCAGAACGCTTACGCGCTCAACGAAACCGATGTGCTGATGCAAAAGGCGCCGATCAGTTTCGACGTGTCGGTGTGGGAATGCTTCTGGCCGCTGATCACCGGCGCACGCCTGCTGATTGCAGGTCCCAGTGAACACCGCGATCCGCATCGCATCGCCCAACTGGTTCAAGAACATGGCGTGACCACGTTGCACTTTGTCCCGCCGCTGCTTTCGCTGTTCATTGACGAACCGCTGAGCGCCGAATGCACCAGCCTGCGCCGGGTCTTCTCCGGCGGTGAAGCGTTGCCGGCCGAACTGCGTAACCGCGTGCTGGCGCAACTGCCGGCGGTGCAATTGCACAACCGTTACGGCCCGACCGAAACCGCGATCAACGTCACCCACTGGCATTGCACCACGGCCGATGGCGAACGCTCGCCGATCGGCCGTCCGTTGGGCAACGTTATTTGCCGCGTTCTCGATGCCGATCTCAATCCAGTCCCGGCCGGTGTGCCGGGTGAGCTGTGCATCAGCGGTAGCGGTCTGGCTCGCGGTTACCTCGGTCGTCCTTCCTTGACCGCTGAACGCTTTGTCGTCGATCCGCTGGGCGAGCAGGGCGCACGTTTGTACCGCACTGGCGACCGTGCGCGCTGGACCGCCGATGGCGTGATCGAATACCTCGGCCGTCTCGATCAGCAGGTCAAACTGCGTGGCTTCCGCGTCGAACCGGAAGAAATCGAAGCACGCTTGCTCGCGCAGGACGGCGTCGCCCAAGCCGTGGTGCTGGTGCGTGAAACCGCTGCCGGCGCGCAACTGATCGGCTACTTCACCACGACCGATATCAACGAAGATCACGACGAACAAATCACGCGCCTGAAAACCGCACTGGCCGCCGAGCTGCCGGAGTACATGGTCCCGGCGCAACTGATGCGTCTGGACGCAATGCCCCTGAGCCCCAGCGGCAAACTCGACCGCCGCGCCTTGCCCGAGCCGCAATGGCAAGTGCGTGAGCACGTCGAGCCGGTGACTGAACTGGAACAGCAGATCGCCGCGATCTGGCGCGAAGTGCTCGGCCTGCCTCAAATCGGCCTGCGCGACGATTTCTTCGCCCTCGGCGGTCATTCGCTGCTGGCCACGCAAATCATCTCGCGCACCCGTCAGGCCTGTGACGTCGAGCTGCCGTTGCGCGCCTTGTTCGAGCACAGCGAACTCGGTGATTTCGCCGAACAGATCCGCCTGATCCAGGCCAGCGGCCGCACCAACAAACAGCCGCCGATCGACAAGGTTGATCGCAGCAAACCGGTGCCGCTGTCGTACTCGCAACAGCGCATGTGGTTCCTCTGGCAGATGGAGCCGGACAGCCCGGCGTACAACGTTGGCGGCATGGCGCGTCTGCGTGGGGTATTGCACGTCGAGCGTTTCGAGGCCGCGCTGCAAGCACTGATTCTGCGTCACGAAACCCTGCGCACCACGTTCCCGAGCGTCGACGGCGTCGCCCGTCAGCAGGTGCATGCCGAGACCGGCGTGCGCATGGGCTGGAAGGACTTCTCCAAATTCGCCGCCGACGTGCGTGAGCAAAAAGTTCAGCAACTGGCTGACGAAGAAGCGCATCTGCCGTTCGATCTGGAAACCGGTCCGCTGCTGCGCGCCTGCCTGGTGAAGACCGCCGAGCACGAGCATTACTTCGTGCTGACCCTGCACCACATCGTCACTGAAGGCTGGGCGATGGACATTTTCGCCCGGGAACTCAGTGCGCTGTACGAAGCGTTTGTCGATGATCGCGATTCGCCGCTTGAGCCGCTGCCGGTGCAGTACCTCGACTACAGCGTCTGGCAGCGCAACTGGCTGGAATCCGGCGAGCGTCAGCGTCAGCTCGACTACTGGACCGCACAACTCGGTCGCGAACATCCGCTGCTGGAATTGCCCGGCGACCGGCCGCGTCCGCCGGTGCAAAGCCACCAAGGCGAGCTGTTCCGTTTCGACCTCAGTGACGACCTCGCCGCGCGGGTTCGTGCGTTCAATGCGCAAAATGGTCTGACCCTGTTCATGACCATGACCGCCGCACTCGCCACGCTGCTGTACCGCTACAGCGGCCAGACTGATCTGCGCATTGGCGCGCCAGTGGCCAACCGCATCCGTCCGGAAAGCGAAGGGCTGATTGGTGCCTTCCTCAATACCCAAGTGTTGCGTTGCCAGCTCGACGGCATGATGTCGGTCGGCGAACTGTTCGAGCAGGTGCGTCACACCGTGATCGAAGGCCAGTCGCATCAGGATCTGCCGTTCGATCATCTGGTTGAAGCCTTGCAGCCACCGCGCAGCGCCGCCTACAACCCGTTGTTCCAGGTGATGTGCAACGTGCAGCGTTGGGAATTCCAGCAGAGCCGCATGCTTGCCGGCATGACCGTCGAGTACCTGGCCAACGATGCGCGAGCGACCAAGTTCGACCTCAACCTGGAAGTCACCGACCTCGACCATCGCCTCGGTTGCTGCCTGACTTACAGCACCGACTTGTTCGACGAGCCGACCATCGCGCGCATGGCCAAACATTGGCGCAATCTGCTTGAAGCGCTGATCGCCGATCCGCAACAGCGCCTCAGCGAATTGCCGCTGCTCGATCAACCCGAGCAACAGCACCTGCTCGACAGCCTTGGTATCGAGCCGGGCGAGCATCGTCTCGACCAGTGCATCCATCATCTGTTCGCCGAACAAGCGCTGGCGCGCAAAGACGCGCCGGCCCTGACCTTCGCCGGGCAGACCCTGAGCTACGCCGAACTCGACGCCCGCGCCAATCGTCTGGCCTGGGCGCTGCGAGAGCGTGGCGTCGGCCCGCAAGTGCGGGTCGGCCTGGCGCTGGAGCGTTCGCTGGAAATGGTCATCGGCCTGCTGGCGATTCTCAAGGCTGGCGGTGCGTATGTGCCGCTGGACCCGGAATACCCGCTCGACCGTCTGCATTACATGATCGAAGACAGCCGCATCGGTCTGCTGCTCAGTGATCGCGCGATGTTCAAAGCCCTCGGCGATCTGCCGCCGAGCGTGGCGCGCTGGTGCCTGGAAGAGGACAGCGCGGCACTCGCCGCTTACCCGGCCAGTGAGCTGCCGTTTATCAGCCTGCCGCAACATCAGGCTTACCTGATTTACACCTCGGGCTCGACCGGTAAGCCGAAAGGCGTGGTGGTCTCCCACGGCGAAATCGCCATGCACTGTCAGGCCGTGATCGAGCGGTTTGGCATGCGCCCCGACGACTGCGAACTGCACTTCTATTCGATCAACTTCGATGCGGCGACCGAGCGTCTGTTGGTGCCGCTGCTCAGTGGCGCGCAGGTTGTATTGCGTGCACAAGGTCAGTGGGACGCGGAAGAAATCTGCGGCTTGATCCGCACGCACAAGATCAACGTACTCGGTTTCACCCCGAGCTACGGCAGTCAGTTGGCGCAGTTCCTCTCGACGCAAAACGAAATCCTCCCGGTGCGGATGATCATCACCGGCGGCGAAGCATTGACCGGTGAACACCTGCAACGGATTCGCGCAGCGTTCAAACCGGCGATGTTCTTCAACGCTTACGGCCCAACGGAAACCGTGGTCATGCCAATGGCCAGTCTGGCGCCGGAGGTGCTGGAAGAGGGCGCCGGCAGCGTGCCGATCGGCAGCGTGATTGGCGCGCGTGTCGCGTACATTCTTGACGCCAATCTGGCGCTGGTACCGCAAGGCGCGACCGGTGAGTTGTTCGTCGGCGGAGCCGGTCTGGCCCAGGCTTATCACGATCGCCCGGGCATCACCGCCGAGCGCTTTGTCGCAGACCCGTTTGCCACTGATGGCGGGCGCATGTATCGCACCGGCGACCTGGTGCGCCAGCGTGCCGATGGTTTGGTGGAATACCTGGGCCGGATCGACCATCAGGTTAAAATCCGTGGATTCCGTATCGAGCTCGGCGAAATCGAAACCCGCCTGCTCGATCACGATTCGATCCGCGAAGCCGTGGTGCTCGCACTGGATGCGCCGAGCGGCAAACAACTGGTGGGCTATCTGGTCACCGAAGTCGCCGAAAAAAGCGAAGCCAGACAGGCTGAATTACGCGACGCGCTCAAGGCGCACCTCAAGGCGCAACTGCCGGATTACATGGTGCCGACCCACCTGATTCTGTTGGCAAGCATGCCGCTGACCGCCAACGGCAAAGTCGACCGCCGCGCCTTGCCGGCGCCGGATCCTGAGTTGAATCGTCAGGACTACGTCGCGCCGAGCAACGAACTGGAGCAGACCCTGGCGCAGATCTGGTGCGAGGTGCTCAACGTCGAACAGGTCGGCCTCAACGACAACTTCTTTGAATTGGGCGGCGATTCGATTCTGTCGATCCAAGTGGTCAGCCGCGCACGGCAGCAGAGCATTCATTTCAGCCCGCGCGATTTGTTCCAGCATCAGACCGTGCAGACCCTCGCCGCCGTGGCCAGCCGCACCGAGCAGGTGACGGCCGAGCAAGGTCTGGTGGTTGGTGAATCGGCGCTGACGCCGATTCAGCATTGGTTCTTCGACACCGATATTCCTCAGCGTCAGCACTGGAACCAGGCGTTGTTGCTGGAGCCGACCGCAACCCTCGAATCGCATCGTCTGGAGCAGGCGCTGCTGGCGGTGATCGAGCAGCATGACGCCTTGCGTCTGCGCTTCAGCGAAGTCAACAACGCGTGGCAAGCAACGCACCAACCGGTCTCCGATGCGGCGGTGTTGTGGCAAGTACGCGTGACCTCGATGGACCAGTGCGAAGCACTGTTCGCCGATGCCCAGCGCAGCCTCGACCTTGAACAAGGGCCGTTGGTGCGAGCGGTACTGGTCGATGGCCCGCAAGGTCAGCAACGCCTGTTTATCGCGATTCATCACTTGGTGGTCGACGGCGTGTCTTGGCGTGTCCTGCTCGACGATGTGCAAACCGTTTACCGCCAACTCGACGCCGACCAAGCGGTGAAACTGCCGGCGAAAACCAGTGCCTTCAAGGACTGGACGGCACGCCTGCAGGCCTACGCTGGCAGCGAATCCCTGCGCGAAGAACTCGACTGGTGGCAGAACCAACTGGCCGGTCCGAACGCCGATCTGCCGTGTGAAAATCCGCAGGGCGGTCAGCAGAATCGTCACGCACAAACCGTCAGCGTGCGCCTCGATGCCGAGCACACCAAACAATTGCTGCAGCAGGCGCCGGCCGCGTACCGCACGCAAGTTAACGACTTGCTGCTGACTGCACTGGCCCGCGTACTCTGCCGCTGGAGCGGTCAGCCGTCAGCGCTGGTTCAACTGGAAGGCCACGGTCGCGAAACCCTGTTCGACGAGATCGACCTGACCCGCACCGTCGGCTGGTTCACCAGCGCCTATCCATTGCGCCTGACCCCGCACAACATCGAAGAAGCCGCCGGGCAGGGCGCTTCGATCAAGGCGATCAAGGAGCAACTGCGTGCCGTGCCGCACAAAGGCCTCGGTTATGGCGTGCTGCGATATCTCGCCGATGACCTCAGCCAGCGCAGCATGGCCGCGCTGCCGAACGCGCCGGTCACCTTCAACTACCTCGGCCAGTTCGACCAGAGCTTCGGTAGCGATGCGCTGTTCCGTCCGCTGGATGAGCCGATCGGTGCCGCCCACGATCCGCACGCGCCGTTACCAAACGAGCTGAGCGTCGACAGTCAGGTTTACGGCGGTGAACTGCTGCTGCGCTGGACCTTCAGCGCCGAGCGTTACGAGGCGCAAACCATCAACGATCTGGCCGATGCCTACCTCGGCGAGCTGCAAAGCCTGATCACCCATTGCCTGCAAGACGAGGCCGGTGGCTTGACGCCGTCGGACTTCCCACTGGCCAAGCTGACTCAGGCGCAACTCGATGCCTTGCCGGTGCCGGCCGCGCACATCGAAGACGTCTATCCGCTGACGCCAATGCAGGAAGGCATGCTGCTGCACACCTTGCTCGAACCGGGCACTGGTCTGTACTACATGCAGGATCGCTACCGTATCAACAGCGAACTCGACGCCGAGCGTTTCGCCCACGCGTGGCAAGCGGTGATCGCCCGTCACGAAGCGCTGCGCGCGTCGTTCTGCTGGAATGTCGGCGAAGACATGCTGCAAGTGATTCACACACCGGGTCGCACACCGATCGAGTATCTGGACTGGAGCGCCATCGCCGAAACCGAGCAGGAACCAAAGCTGCAAGCGCTGCTGAAACATGAGCGCGAGGCCGGTTTCGATCTGCTCAATCAGGCGCCGTTCCACCTGCGCCTGATCAAGGTGGGCGCGGCGCGTTACTGGTTCATGATGAGCAACCACCACATACTCATCGATGCCTGGTGCCGTTCGTTGCTGATGAACGACTTCTTCGAGATCTACACCGCTCTCGGTGAGGGTCGCGAAGCGCAATTGAGCGTGCCGCCGCGTTATCGCGATTACATCGGCTGGCTGCAACGCCAGAGCCTGGCCGAGGCGCGGCAGTGGTGGCAGCAGAACCTGCAAGGGTTTGAGCGCACCACGCCGATCCCGAGCGATCGTCCGTTCCTGCGCGAACACGCCGGTGAAAGCGGCGGCATGATCGTTGGCGACCGCTATACCCGCCTCAATGTCGAGGACGGTGCACGTCTGCGTGAACTGGCTCAGGCCCATCAACTGACCATCAACACTTTTGCTCAAGCAGCGTGGGCCTTGGTGCTGCGGCGCATGAGTGGCGATCGTGACGTGCTGTTCGGCGTCACCGTGGCCGGGCGTCCGGTGGACATGCCGGAAATGCAGCGTACCGTCGGCCTGTTCATCAACAGTATCGCCCTGCGGGTGAAGATGCCTGAGGACGATCAGCGCAGCAGCGTGCGTCAGTGGCTCAGTGGTTTGCTCGACAGCAACATGCAACTGCGCGAGTACGAATACCTGCCGCTGGTGAACATCCAGGAACAGAGCGAATTGCCGAAAGGCCAGCCGCTGTTCGATAGCCTGTTCGTCTTCGAAAACGCCCCGGTGGAAGTCTCGGTACTGGATCGTGCGCAGAGCCTGAATGCGACTTCGGACTCCGGCCGAACCCACACCAACTTCCCGCTGACGGCGGTGTGCTACCCGGGCGATGACCTTGGTCTGCATCTGTCCTATGACCAACGCTATTTCGATGAATCGACCATCGAACGCATGCTCGGCGAGTTCAAGCGTTTGCTGTTGGCGTTAGTCGATGACTTCCATGGCGACATGGCCGATCTGCCGCTGCTGGGTGCCGAGGAACAGGACTTCCTGCTCCATGGTTGCAACCAGAGTGCCCACGATTATCCGCTGGAGCAGAGCTATGTTGCGCTGTTCGAAGCGCAGGTCGCCGCGCATCCACAGCGTATCGCCGCGACGTGTCTTGATCAGCAACTGAGCTACGCCGAGCTGAACCAGAATGCCAACCGTCTCGGCCATGCACTGGTCGCGGCCGGGGTGCAGAGGGATCAACCGGTGGCGTTGCTCGGCGAACGCAATCTCGATCTGCTCGGCATGATCATCGGCAGCTTCAAGGCTGGCGCGGGTTACCTGCCACTGGATCCGGGCCTGCCGAGCCAGCGTTTGCAACGCATCATCGAGCTGAGTCGCACGCCGGTGCTGGTCTGCTCCAAAGCATGCTTTGAACAAGCGCAGACTTTGCTGGATGAGTTCAGCTGCGCCAATCGCCCACGCTTGCTGGTGTGGGAAGAGATCCAGGCAGCGGCGACTTCGGCGCAGAACCTGGGTATTTACAGCGGCCCGGACAACCTCGCTTACGTGATCTACACCTCGGGTTCGACAGGCCTGCCGAAAGGCGTAATGGTCGAGCAGCGCGGCATGCTCAATAACCAACTGAGCAAGGTGCCGTATCTGAACCTGAGCGACGCCGACGTGATCGCGCAGACCGCTTCGCAAAGCTTCGATATTTCGGTCTGGCAGTTCCTTGCCGCACCGTTGTTCGGCGCGCGGGTGGACATCGTGCCGAACACCATCGCCCACGATCCGCAAGGGTTGCTGGTGCACGTGCAAGCGCAGGGCATCACCGTGCTGGAGAGCGTGCCGTCGCTGATTCAGGGCATGCTCGCCGCGGATCGTCTGAGTCTGGATGGCCTGCGCTGGATGCTGCCGACCGGTGAAGCGATGCCACCGGAACTGGCGCACCAATGGCTGCTGCGTTACCCGGACATCGGTCTGGTCAACGCTTATGGCCCGGCGGAATGTTCCGATGACGTGGCGTTCTTCCGTGTCGACATGGCGTCGACGCGCGGCAGTTACTTGCCGATCGGCACGCCGACCGACAACAACTTGTTGTACTTGGTCGACGGCGCGCTGGACCTGGTGCCGTTGGGCGCGGTGGGTGAGTTGTGCGTGGCGGGCACGGGCGTCGGACGCGGTTATGTCAGCGATCCGTTGCGCACCGCGCCGGTGTTTGTGCCGAACCCGTTCGGTGCGCCGGGCGAGCGTCTGTATCGCACCGGTGACCTGGCGCGGCGTCGTAGCGACGGAGTGCTGGAGTATGTTGGCCGCGTCGACCATCAAGTGAAGATTCGCGGTTACCGCATCGAGTTGGGTGAGATCGAAGCGCGCCTGCACGAACAACCGGAAGTGCGCGATGGCGCGGTCGGTGTGCAGGAAGGCGTCAACGGTAAGCACTTGGTCGGTTATCTGGTTGCAGCTGATTCAGCACTCAATCCGAGCGAACGCCTGGAGCGGATCAAACAGCGCCTGCGCGCCGAACTGCCGGAATACATGGTGCCGCTGCACTGGTTGTGGCTTGAGCAGATGCCGCTGAATGCCAACGGCAAACTCGATCGCAAAGCCCTTCCGGCGCTGGAGATCGGCCAGTTGCAAAGCCAGGACTATCTGGCGCCGCGCAATGATCTTGAGCAGACCCTCGCCGACATTTGGGCCGAAGTGTTAAAGGTCGAGCAGGTCGGTGTACGCGACAATTTCTTCGAGCTGGGCGGGCACTCGTTGCTGGCCACGCAGATCGCCTCGCGCGTGCAGAAAACCCTGCAACGCGATGTGCCGCTGCGGGCGATGTTCGAGTGCAGCACGGTGGAGGAACTGGCTGAGTACATTGATGGACTGGCGGCGAGTGACATTACCGAGGAGAAGGTTGATCGGTTGAATGATCTGATGGCGGAGCTGGAGGGCTTCTAGTTCTTTAGCGCCTGCAATGGCCTCATCGCGAGCAGGCGAAGGCCTACATTTGGAATGCGTTCCCCTGTAGGCCTTCGCCTGCTCGCGATGAGGCCGGTACCTTCATGTACATCTCCAAGGTTGACGACCAGCAACCGGCAGCTCAGTCTGCCGGTTCTCTTTTTTTGTCGCGGGGGTGGTCGATGCCTTTTTTCACGGTTGACGGACAAGCGCTGCATTACATTGATCAAGGCACAGGCCCGGCGGTGTTGCTGGCCGGCAGCTACTTGTGGGACCAGGCCATGTGGGCGCCGCAGATCGCCGCATTATCGCGGCACTATCGGGTGATTGCGCTGGATCTGTGGGGCCATGGCGAATCGGGCCAGTTGCCTGAAGGCACGACGTCCCTGAATGATATCGCCCGTCAGGCGCAGGCCTTGCTCGATCATCTGGATATCGACCGCGTCACCCTGATTGGCCTGTCGGTCGGCGGCATGTGGGGCGTACGTCTGGCGTTGTCGGCACCGCAACGGCTCAACGGTCTGGTGCTGATGGACACCTACGTCGGCGTCGAACCTGAACCCACCCGGCAATACTACTTCTCGCTGTTCAAGCAGATAGAAGACACCGGCGAGATTTCCGAACAACTGCTCGATATCGTCGTACCGATCTTCTTCCGTCCGGGCATCGATCCGCAATCGGCGCTGTATCAGGATTTCCGCGCGAAACTGGCGGCGTACTCCCCGGATCGGCTACGCGAAAGCATCGTGCCAATGGGGCGTATCACTTTTGGTCGTGATGATTTGTTGCTACGGCTGAGCGAACTGAATGCCGCGACCACGCTGGTCATGTGCGGCGATCAGGACAAGCCGCGACCACCGTCGGAAGCACAGGAAATGGCGGAGTTGATCGGTTGCCCGTGGGTGTTGGTGCCGGAGGCGGGGCATATCTCCAATCTGGAGAATCCGCAGTTTGTCACCGAGGTGTTGTTTACCTTCCTCAGCGAGCGCAATCGACACACCGAGTAATCTTCAATCGCGAGCAGGCTCACTCCTACAGGAGAATGCATTCCAAATGTAGGAGTGAGCCTGCTCGCGATAGGGCCAGCCCAAGCGCCGAAAATTATTTAGGCCCGAGAATCTTCGCCAACTTGTCCGGCGAAGGCGCACCTTGCTGCTGTTGCAACTCGCCCTTGTCATCCATGTAGAAAATCGCCGGCGTCGCCTGCAAATCCAGGTCTTCCATCAACTGCATGTTCGCCGCCAGTTTGCTCTGCACGGCCACCGGAATCTCTTTCAAGGCTTTGAGCGAGCTGCCCTTGCCAGCCTTTTCATGATCTTCCAGGGCCTTGGCCGGATCCTTCGCAGCGAGCAACGCCGCCGATTTGCCCGGGCTGTCTTCACGAATGATGCCGACCATGATGTGCCGCAGTTGCACCTTGCCGGATTTCACCCACGGCCGCGCCTGTTCCCAGAACATGTTGCAGTAAGGGCAGTTCGGATCGCTGAACAGGTACACGGTGCGCGGTGCGTCTTTGTTGCCGTCCTGAATCCAGTCGCTCGCTTCGAACTTGGCCCAGACTTCCTTGGCCATTGGCGCGTAGACCAGTTTTTGCAGGGGCTCGCTGCTCAGGTCCTTGCCGTCGGCGTCGTACAGATTACCGAGCAAAACGTGTTTGCCATCCGGGGTCAGGTACAGCGCCATGCCACGGTTCTGATACTGCGCCGCATAACCGCGCAGGCCATCGGGCGCATCGAACTGGCCGACGATTTTCGCGCCTTTGGCTTCGATCTGTTTGATCGCCGCAGGCAACTCTTCAGCAGCCTGCACCGACGGCAAGTGCAGCAGGGCAGTGCCCAGAGTCAGCGTCAGCAGGTGGCGGAGGCGGGGCATGGCAGTTTCCTTGCAGAGGTGGCCGGAGCAGTGGCCGGGTTCGAATTCGGGGTCGGGGTGTCAAAGTTTTCCAGGGCGCGCGCCAGGCTGGCGTTGGATAACTCGCCCAGGTGACTGCTCAGCAGCCGACCGTCGGGGCTATAGAACAGCGTAGTCGGCAATGCCATCGAACCGACGGCCTGACCCAGCCGACCACTGCGGTCGAACAGCACGTTATTGAGGCTCAGGCCCTGGGTTTCGAGAAACGTCGCCACGCTCTGCATGCTTTCGGCCTGATTGACGAACAGGAAGGTCAGGTCGGGGCGTTGTTGCTGAGCGCTTTCCAGCACCGGCATCTCGCGCCGGCACGGTGGACACCAGGTCGCCCACAGGTTGATCACCAGCGGGCCGCCCTGATAGTCGCTGAGCTGGATGGTTTCCCCGGCCGCGTTGCGCAGGGAGATGTCCGGCAGCCGGGTGCCTTGTTCATAGATGTTTAACGACAACGTCGCCAACAGCCAGAACGCCACACCGCTGGCCACGCCAAAACCCAACGGGCGACGCAGTCCTGGACGACGCCAGCCGCGATACAGCGCCGCCAGCAGCAACACAATCACACCCGGCCAGGCGAGGAAACCACCGTCACGCAAATCGATGATTTGCCACGGGTCATTGCGATAGTGCGACCAGTACAGCAGCACAAAGGCCACCCGCGCCGCGAGCATGCCCAGTAGAAACAGGCTGAACAATGCCGACTCGGGGTTATCGCCGCCGCGCTTGGCCACCCGCCAGCCGACAAAGGTCGCCAGCGCCAGGGCACTGATCAGCAGCAGGTGGTTAAGTGCGATGGCAAAGGTGCCGAGGGTTAACGTCAGCATTAATTGGCGTCCCGGGTGGTGGCCCAGCGTTGCAGAAACGTCTCGGAATCGACTTCGCCGGTGATGCGCTGGCTGCGGCGTTCTTCGCCATCCGTGCCGATCCAGACGAAGCTCGGTGGCCCCGGCACTTTGTAGCGGCTGAGCAGTTCACGGCTGGCGGCGTTGTCGGCAGTGACATCGAGGCGCAGCAGGCGTACGTCACTCAACGTTTGCATGACCTTGTCCTTGCCGAACACCTGCTTCTCCATGACTTTGCACGACACACACCAGTCGGCGTAGTAATCGAGCAGCACCCACTGACCCTGAGCCTTGGCGGCATCGAGTTCGCGTTGCAGCGCCGCCGGCTCCTTGATCGTGGTGAATGCGTCATGAGCCGATGGCAGCGCTGCGCTGGCGCGGCCGGCGCTGTAGACCTGCAACGGCTGATACGGATCATCGCTGCCGCCCGCCGCACCAATCACCAGCAAACTGCCCCACAGTCCGAGCAACAGCGAACTGGCGCCGAACAACTGGGCCACTCGGCCAAAACCTTCGGACTGTTTCCAGGCACAGAACGCTGCGATCAACAGCAATGCACCGCACAGGCCCAGCCACAACGAAGCATCGAGCACCGGACGCAACATCAACAGCGCCGTGGCGAGGAAGAGGAAACCGAATACGCCCTTGAGCAGGTTCATCCAGGCGCCGGGTTTGGGCAGGAAGCGATTGCCCACGGTCACCAGCAACAACAACGGCACACCGATGCCGATGCCCAGCGAGAACAGAATCAAGCCACCGTGCAGCGCATTGCCGCTCTGCGCGATGTACAGCAAGGCGCCTGCCAGCGGCGCGGTCATGCACGGGCCGACCAGCAGACCGGACAACGCTCCGAGCACCCCGGCGCCAATCAGACTGCCACCGCTGCGACTGCGCGAGGCGTGTTCAAGACGATCGCGCAGGGCCACCGGCAATTGCAGTTCAAAGAAACCGAACATCGGCAAGGCCAGCACCACGAAGATCGCGGCAAACGTGCCGAGCAGCCACGGATTCTGCAACCACGCCTGCAGGTTCGCGCCGAGTAGCGCAGCAATCACACCCATCGCCGCATAGACCAGCGCCATGCAGATCACATAACTGCCGGCCAGTGCGAAACCGCGACGCGGGGTGGCACCACTGCCGACCACCATGCCGGCCAGAATCGGCAGCATTGGTAATGTGCAAGGGGTGAAGGCCAGCAACAGCCCGAGGCCGAAAAACACCAGTAAGCTCCAGCCCAGCGCGCGTTGTTGCAGGCTGCTGGCCAAGGCCTGATCCGGCGCTTCAGCGCTTGCGGCCACTGCCGCTTTGCCGCCCAGGTCAATGACCCGGGTTTGCGGCGGATAGCACAGACCCGCATCGGCACAACCTTGGTAGCTGACCTTGATCTGGCCTGTGGCCGCTGCCGGGATTTTCACTTCCAGCCCTTGGCGATAGACCGGTTGTTCCCCGAAGAACTCGTCGCTGTGGGATTCGCCTTCAGGCAGCGCGGGCTGCTGCTGCGCGCTCAGTCCATCGAATTTCAAGCGTTTCTGATACAGGTAATAGCCGTCGGTGATTTGCCAGAACAGCTGGGTTTCACCGGATTCAAGACGTTCGGAGGTGAGCACGAACGCCTTGTCGACCGGCAGAAACTCCGGCTTGGTATCAAATGGATTGTTCCCGGCCTGGGCCAGACTGGAAATCAGCAGAGCAAACAAAAGAAAAAAATGACGCATGGAGGAGCCTTGTCCCTGTGCAAGTGAGGTGCACAATGGGCGGCGGCGATTAACCGATGATTAACCGCCACGCCCTTGTCGCTGTGACGTTCGGGGCATAATGTCAGCTTAATCGGCCAACTGCCTAATCGGCTTTTTTCTACGGGACTCACCATGCACGTACTGGTTTGCGAAGACGATGAGCTGATCGCCAGCGGCATCGTTGCCGGTCTCACGGCTCAGGGTTTGACCGTTGAGCACGTCAACACCGCGTCGAAAGCGCGGGCGATGCTCAAGGTCGCCGAATTCGACGTGATGGTGCTCGATCTCGGCCTGCCCGACGAAGATGGCCTCAAACTGCTGCAACAGTTGCGTCAGAGCGGCCTGGAGATTCCGGTGCTGATTCTGACCGCGCGCGACTCGGTGACCGACCGTGTCGACGGCTTGCAGGCCGGGGCTGACGATTACCTGCTCAAACCGTTCGATCTGCGTGAACTGTTCGCCCGTCTGCAAACCCTGTTGCGCCGGGTGGCCGGACGCAGCGTCAACCTGATCGAGCACGGCGCGCTGACGTACGACCCGAGCAGCCGCGAAACCATGCTGGCCGGGCAACCGGTGGACCTGTCGCGCCGCGAGCAATCGCTGTTGCAGGCGCTGCTGCACAATCGTGGGCGGGTGCTGTCCACCGAACAGTTGAAAGACAGTGTCTACGGCTTCAACGATGAACTGGAAAGCAACGCGCTGAACGTGCACATCCATCACCTGCGCAGCAAACTGGGTAAAGGCATCGTCGAAACCGTGCGCGGCCTGGGCTATCGCCTCGGGCCGGCTGACGGTGGAGATCAAGGCAAGTGATGAGCCTGCGACTGCGCCTGAGCCTGACCCTCGGCGCCGCGTTTGCGCTGATCTGGGCGCTGGCGGCGGCCTGGATGCTCAGTGACCTGCGCAATCAGATGATGTTCTCTCTCGACCAGCGTCTGGTGGCGTCGGCGCGCATGGTTGCCGGGCTGCTGGAACAGTTGCCGACACTGCCGAGCAAAGGCGAGGGCACGCATTTCAGTGCCGAACAATTGAATATCCCCGGCGGCATGGCCTGTCAGGTCAGTTCCTTGCGCGGGGAAATTCTCGCGCGCAGCCACAACAATCCCGAACAGGCGCTGGAAGCCGAGAAGATGGGCTTCCATGACCAGATGATCGACGGTGCGCCGTGGCGCAGTTTCACCCTCGCCCGGGGCGATGTGCGGATTACCACCGCCGACCGGCAGATCGAGCGCGAAGCCCTGAACATGTCGATCCTGTTGGCGGCGTCGGTGCCGGTGGGCGTTGCTTTGCTGGGTTGCCTATGCCTGTTGTGGCTGGGCATCGGCCAGGGGCTGGCGCCGCTCAACCGTCTGCGTGAAGCGTTGATGCGACGCAATGCCGATTCGCTCGAGCCGTTGCAGATCCAGACCTTTCCCAGCGAATTGAAGCCGCTGCTGGAAACGCAAAATCAGTTGTTTCAACGCATCGGCAAGACCATTGAGCGTGAGCGACGTCTGACCGGTGACGCGGCGCATGAACTGCGCAGCCCGCTGACGGCGATCAAGACTCACCTGCAAGTCGCGCGCATGACCGACGGCAGCGCCCGCGATCAGTCGCTGGCGCGGGCCGAGGAAGGCGCCGATCGTCTGCATCGAACCCTTGAGCAACTGCTGTTGCTGGCGCGGGTCGAGGGCAGTCTGTCGTTCGATGACGGTTCGCAATGCAGCGCCGAGCAAGTGGCACGCCTGGCGATTCAGGACGCCACCGGTGGCGAGCGCCTGCGCATCAAACTGCAACTGCCGACCGAGCTTTGCGCTGCGCCGCTGCAAATGCCGGCCGTGCTGTCGATTGCGGCGCTGCGCAATCTGCTCGACAACGCCCTGCGCCATACGCCAGAAGACTGCGCGGTTGAGCTGAGCCTGGAAACCATTGGCAACCGCGTGCGGTTTGTCGTGCGCGACCATGGCCCGGGGATTGCGCCGGATGACCTGCAACACCTGACCCAACGTTTCTGGCGCAACGGCCAGAGCACCGGTTGCGGCCTCGGCCTGGCGATTGTTCAGGCGATCGTTCAGCGCTGCGACTGCGCGCTGCATTTCGACAGCCGCCCGGATGGCCTGCGCGTCGAACTGACCATGCCGTTGCAACCGGTCTGATTCCACCGCAAATCCCCTGTGGGAGCGAGCCTGCTCGCGAAGACGGCGGCACACTCAACATCAGTGTGGCTGCCAAATCGCTTTCGCGAGCAGGCTCGCTCCCACACGGAAAGGTGTTGTGGCACATCAAATGTAACCTCTCGGCGTTCGCTATCCGGCTGAAGTGGGGGTAAGTTCGACGCAGCTTTGACTCAATGGATTGAGGGAACTGCGCCATGGAAGCAACCATCTGTATTCGTCCGGCCACACTGGCCGACGCCGGTATCATCAGCCGCATCATCGAACGTTCGATCCGCATCGGATGTGCGCTCGATCACCGTAACGATCCATCACTCGTCAGCCAATGGATCAGCCTGCAATCCGCCGATTTCATCAGCGCTCGACTGGCCGATCCGCACTTCTATCTCTGCATCGCGTTGTTGGCGAACAAACCGGCCGGTGTCGGCATGGCGCAGGCCAGCGGCGGCATTTTGCTGTGTTACGTCCAGCCAGAGTCATTTCGCCGGGGCGTGGGGCGGGCGCTGATGTTGGATCTGGAAGGCTGGTTACGGGTTCGCGGTGTTTCTCACGCTGATCTCAACAGCACGCGCACCGGCCAGGCATTTTATCGGCGTCTGGGCTATCGCGAATCAGCGCCGCCCCTCGAATACCAAGGCTTGCAGACCCTGCCCATGCACAAGCCGATGGCAGCGCCGGGCTGACAACTCGATCACGGGCTAAATCCTCAGGCCCCTTAAGCGTTTCCAGAACAGGAAAACCTGCAAGTGCGCCCCGCGATCGGAATGCGCACTGTCCGGTGTGCTGTTTTGGTCACTATCCATAGCCAATTGAGGGGTCGAGAGATGTCAGTCGCCACCAGCCTTATCGAAGAGTCGTCGGCCCGGGTTGCCTCGGCGCCGGCCGAAACGCTGTACCAGTTCAACGAATCGCCATTGCTGGCCCGTCAGGCCCGCCAGGAATCCAATGCGCGCAGCTATCCACGACGTATTCCATTGGCTCTGAAGCGCGCCAAAGGCCTGTATGTCGAAGACGTTGAAGGGCGCACGTTCATCGACTGTCTGGCCGGTGCCGGCACACTGGCGCTGGGGCATAACCATCCGGTGGTGATCGAAGCGATCCAGCAGGTGCTGGCCGATGAATTGCCGCTGCACACCCTCGACCTGACCACACCGGTCAAGGATCAGTTTGTCCAGGATCTGTTCGGTCTGCTGCCATCGGCCCTCGCGGCTGAGGCGAAAATCCAGTTCTGCGGCCCGACCGGTACCGATGCCGTGGAAGCGGCGCTGAAGCTGGTGCGCACGGCGACCGGGCGCAGCACCGTGCTGTCGTTTTCCGGCGGTTATCACGGCATGAGCCAGGGCGCGCTGAGTCTGATGGGCAGCCTGGGGCCGAAAAAGCCGTTGGGCGCCTTGCTCAGTAATGGCGTGCAGTTCATGCCGTTCCCGTATGACTACCGCTGCCCGTTCGGCCTCGGTGGCGCAGCTGGCGTGAAGGCTAACCTGAGTTACCTGGAAAACCTGCTCAACGATCCCGAGGCTGGCGTGCAATTGCCCGCTGCAGTCATCGTCGAAGCGGTGCAGGGCGAAGGCGGCGTGATTCCGGCGGACATCGAGTGGCTGCGCGGCTTGCGTCGGATCACCGAGAAGGCCGGTGTGGCGCTGATCGTCGACGAGATCCAGAGCGGTTTTGCCCGCACCGGCAAGATGTTTGCCTTCGAACACGCTGGCATCACCCCGGATGTGGTGGTGTTGTCCAAAGCCATTGGCGGCAGCCTGCCGTTGGCTGTGGTGGTCTACCGCGACTGGCTCGACACCTGGCAGCCGGGCGCGCACGCCGGCACCTTCCGTGGCAATCAGATGGCGATGGCGGCAGGTTCTGCGGTGATGCGTTATCTGGTTGAGCACAAGGTCTGCGAACACGCTGCTGCCATGGGCGAACGCCTCAGTGAGCACCTGCGCATCCTGCAGCGCGACTTCCCGCAACTGGGTGATATTCGTGGTCGTGGCCTGATGCTCGGGGTAGAGCTGGTCGAGCCGAACGGCACGCCGGATGCGCTCGGCCATCCGCCGGCGTTTGCGCGACTGGCGCCGCTGGTCCAGCGCGAATGCCTCAAGCGTGGGCTGATTCTGGAGCTGGGCGGTCGCCATGGCGCGGTGGTGCGTTTCCTGCCGCCGCTGGTGATTACCGCTGCCGAAATCGACCGTGTTGCGGAAATCTTTGGTCGCGCTTTGGCCGCCGCTACCGCGTCGCTGTAAATTTTTCGCCGCGCCGAACGTTCTTTCTACATACCCGGTTGCACCCTTCGTGCAGCCCACCCTTACAACGATGGAGAACCAGCATGACGTCAGTATTCGACCGCGAGGACATCCTCTTTCAGGTCGTGGTCAACCACGAAGAGCAATACTCGATCTGGCCGGATTACAAAGCCGTGCCGGAAGGCTGGCGCACTGTGGGCAAGAGCGGCCTGAAAAAGGAATGCCTGGCCTACATTGAAGAAACCTGGACTGACATGCGTCCGCTGAGCCTGCGCCAGAAGATGGAAGGGCAGGCTGCCGCGCAATAAGCGGCCGGGCAAAAGAAAACCCGCTGGACTGGTGACAGTCAGCGGGTTTTTTCTTGCCTTGGATTTGTGTAGTCCGGGCTGGCCTCATCGCGAGCAGGCTCACTCCTACATTTGGAATGCGCTCCCCCTGTAGGAGTGAGCCTGCTCGCGATGAACGATAACGCGGTTTCAGCTGAAATTAAGCCCCGCTCAAACCCTTGAGCAGCAAATCCACATTGCCTTCCAGCTCCGCCACCGGATCCGCCGCATCGGTGCTCAACACCACCAGACGACTACCCGATTCGGCAATCGCCGCTTTCACCGGCTCCGACGGCTGCCGATGATGCAGCACCACCGCGACATCATTGTCCTTTAGCGTTGCCGTCAGTTTTTTCAGATCCTCAGGCGTCCACTCGGTATCAGGGCGTGGATCCTCGCCGATCAGCTCCAGATTCAAGCTGCCGATCAAATAACCGAAGTGATCGCTCAGGCTCAACACACTCAGATTGTCGGCGTTGGCCAGACGCGCTTCGCTATCGGCGCTGAGCTTCAACAGACGCTGCTTCAACGTCGCCAGATTCGCCTCGATCGCAGGCTTGGCGCTCGGTGCCAGGCGCACCAGATCCGCCGCCATCACATCCGCCATGCGCCCCATGTTGTTGCTCGCCAGCCACGGTTGACTGTTCAGGCCATCGACCTTCAGATCCGGTTGCACGGCAATGCCCGGCAGGGCGCCGTCGATCGGGCGCGCCGCATCAACTTCAACGATGCGGATATTGCTGCGGCGGGCGATCGGGTACAACTGGTCATCTGGCCACAGCGAGCGCACGCCAATGACGGCATCGGCACCGGTTGCCAGTTTGCTCAGGGCCGGAGCGCCACGCCCCGTAAAGTAGGCACTCTGACGGCTGCCCGGCAGGTTCGCTGGCGCCGCGCGTTCGAGATTGACATCAGTGCCCTTGAGCAGCGCTTCTGCCAAGCCAAAGGTGATGGGCAGCGAGGCCAGTACCTGCAGCGGTTTAGCTTTTTCGGCGGCCATCAACGGCGAGCAGACCACACCGCACAGGGTCATGGCCAAGGTCAGTTTTCGCAGTGAAAAAGTCATTTATCCAAGATTCCCTTTCAAACTCGGGACAACCCCGCGCGCAATGGCGGCGAGGGCGAAGGCTATGCCGGCGACCAGAATGATCGCGGCGCCGGATGGAATCGGCAGGTCGAACACGATCGGCGCCAGGATCCCGCACAACGTGCTGACCGTGGCGATCAGCACCGAGCACCAGAAGAAGCCCTTGAGCGACTGGCTGAGCAAACGCGCCGCTGCCGCTGGAATCACCAGCAGTGCGCCAACCAGAATCGCACCGATGACTTTCACCGCCGCCACGGTGATCAGCGTCACCAGAATCACGAACAGATAATCCAGGGTTTTCACCGCCACCCCGCGCACGGCCGCCAGTTGCGGGTTGAAACTGGCGAGCATGATGCGGTTGTACAACGGCAGTGCCAGAGCCATGACCAGCGAGCCGACGATGGCCAGCACTGCCAGATCGTTGCCGTTGACCGTCAGCACTGAGCCGAACAGTACGTTTTCGAGAATGTGCACGTTGATCTTGCCCGCCAGAATCAACAGCAGACTCGCGCCGAGTGCCAGCGACACCGACAGAAACACGCCGATCAAGGTGTCCGGTGCCAGGCCGGTACGGTTGCGTAGGTAATTGAGCAGGATGCCGAACAGCAGGCAGTACCCGAACAGGCTGCCATAGGGCCCGGTGTAGGGTTCGCCGAGCAGGATGCCGATGGCCACGCCGGTCAGCGCCGCGTGGCCTACCGCTTCGGAGAAAAACGCGAAGCGCTTGACCACCACCAGCGTGCCGAGGCCGCCGAGCACCGGGCCGATCAACAGGCCAGCGAGCAAAGCATTTACGACAAAACCGTAGGCCAGTGCTTCCGGCAGATAACCGGACGAGGCCCAGCCTTGCACCATCAAACGAAAGGCTTCGTAACTCATCAGACAGCGCTCCGTGGATGGGTGGAAAACAGCGTTAGCAGGCGTTCCGGGGTCAGCGCCTGTTGTGGCGTGGCGTCGAACAGCACACGACGGTTCAGGCCGGTGACCCGATCGGCCAGACGCCCGACCGCTTCCAGATCGTGCTCGATCCACAGCACGGTGATGCCCGCCGCGCGCCAGTCATTGAGCAGGCGCTCGAACACCTGAATCCCGGCTTCATCAAGGGCGGACATCGGTTCATCCAGCACCAGCAATTGCGGCGCCGGAATCAAGCCTTGTGCGAGCAGCACCCGCTGCCGTTCCCCGCCGGACAGCGCACCCATGCGCCGCTTGCGTTTGTCCTGCATGCCGACGCGTTCCAGCGCATCGCCAATGGCGCCGGCGTAACGCTTGCTCAAACCGAGAAACGCCGGGCGACGTTGACACATGGCGGCCATGAAATCGTCGACGGTCAAAGGCAAACCGCGATCGAACTCCAGCGCCTGTGGCACATAACCGATGGTCCCGGGTTCGCCGGGCCATTGCAGGCTGAGCTGGCCCTGATGCGGCATTTGCCCGAGCAGGGTTTTGATCAGCGAACTCTTGCCGCCACCGTTGGGGCCTACCAGCGCATGCACGCTGCCGGGCTGCACCTGGAAGGTGACCTTGTCCAGAATCGTCGTGCGCCCCAGCGTCAGACAAACCTGCGCAAAATCCAAAGTCGGCCCCGAAACCTGTGGGAGCGAGCTTGCTCGCGAATGCGGTGTGTCATTCGATAAAGATGTTGGCTGACCTGGCGCCTTCGCGAGCAAGCTCGCTCCCACAGGGGATTCGAGTTCGTTCGAAATCGTTTCTTTGGAAGTCATGCGCCCGACTCCTGAATCGCCCGCACCACGGTGTTGAGGTTGCCGGTCATTTCCTTTTCGTACTTGTCGGCGGTGTATTCGCCGTAGGAAATGTGCGACAGCGGATACAGTTTCACGCCGGACTCACGCTGAATCGTTTCGACATAAGTGGAGGGGAAATCCATCTCCGAGAAGATCACCTTCACGTCCAGTTCACGCAACTGGTCGATGGTCTTCTTCAATTGGCTTGGGCTCGGCTCGATGCCGTGGGCCGGTTCGACCACGGCGGTCACTTCCAGGCCGAACTCACGCAGCAAATAGTCATAAGCGGCGTGCACCGTGGCCACGCGCAGTTCTGCGTTCGGCGCTTGCGTCAGTTTGGCCAGCGCGTCGGCGCGCATCTGCCGCAGGCGTTTGCCGTAGGCGCGGGCGTTCTGGGTGTAGGTCTTGGCGTTGTCCGGATCGAGTTTGCCCAGTTCGCGCGCGATGTTGTTGACCTGGGCGATGGAGGCGCTGATCGACAGGAATGTGTGCGGATTCACCACTTTGCCGGCGCCGCGTGCGGCAACCCCGGTGGCGGCCAGCAGCGGCACGTTTTCGTTGGCTTCGATGGTTTTGATGTTCGGCGTTTCGCTGGCGGCGATCATGCGGTCGGCAAAGTCGTCATGGCCGACACCGTTGAGCACGATCACGTCCAGCCCGCTGATGCGTTTGATGTCCTCGGCCCGCGGTTCGTAGGCATGCGGATTGAAGCCAGCGGGAATCAGCGGAACCACCTCGGCCTTGTCGCCGACAATGTTCGCCACATAGCTGTAATACGGGTGCAGGGTGATGCCGATGCGCAGGCGTTTGGCCTGATCGGCGGCGGCCAGTGGGCTCAGCAGGCAGGCGCAGAGGCCGAGCAGAAACAGACGCAACAATGGACGGCGAGACGATGAATTAGACATGGGCAAACGGTCTTCTCTCGGATGAGGGCGAGGAATCAATGGCGATGTTCGCGGGTAACCCCGGCATCGTATTGCGCGACAATCTGTTTCCAGCCAGAGGCGGACAGGGCGGCTTCAGTCAGTTCGGTCGGCGCTATCGGATTGGCGTCGCGGTTGAGCCAGATATCGGGCGCAGCCTTGTCGTCGGCGCTCAGCAACATCACGAACGAACCGGCAACCGCCGTGTTCTGGCTATGACCGAAATAGGCGCTGCCCGCCAGCATCTGCCAGGCATGACCGCCACGGCTGACCGAACTCGCATCCTGGGCAAACGGCGCAAAGCCTTCGTCGGCCAGATATTGCGGTGTCGGCAGGGTTCGCTGTTCTTCGCGCAGCAAGCGGATTTCGTCGAGGGTCACCCGCAGGTCGGCGTAGATGCCTTGTTCCGAAGCGCTGAGGTCGCGGCGCGCGTCGAGTTGATTTGTCGCCACCGGCTCCGGTTCATGGGAAACCCCGCGCCAGGCGACGACCGAGCCGGCGACCGCCAGGATCAACAGGCACAACAGCAGCACATTGAGGGTTTCATGACCGGCACCGGCCGGGCGCACGATTTGGCTGGTTGGCGTGCTCATGGGGCTTCGATATCCGCTTGGTCGATTTCCACCACGTGGCCCGGACCTGCGTCGAACAGTACGTAGAATTCGGCGCCGGGTTTCTTGAAGGTCAGGGTCGAATCGCTGCCGAGTTTGCCCGGCACCAGAACGGTTTCGTCATAGCCGATCACATCGAGGGTCACCCCCGGTGCACCGCTGCCGTCGGAGAATCCACCCGTGCATTTGATCTGCTCGGCGTCGATGGCTTTGCATTCACACATCGGGTTGTGTGCCAGCGCACCGGCACTGAAGCCGGCGCACAGCACCAGCAGCGCGGTATTCAACCGCAGGCGGGAAAGGCGTTGCGAGCAAGTCATGGTTTGGCTCCTTGTTTGTTCAACCAGGCAATGGTGGCGGGGGAGGCCTGACTCAGAGGGATCGAAGCCTGATGCATGCTGCCGTCCCAGCCTTCCATGGTGATCCACAGTTCGGCGTCGGCTTTGGTTTTTTCCGGAACCGGCAGTTGGCTGCCCATGCGATACGGTGTACCGAAGAAAATCACCCCGGCGGCACGCAGGCTGCGCGGTTTGCCGATGCGCAGATAAGTGGCCTTGACCTGTTCAACGCAGGCATCGCACAGCGCTGCGTTGAAGTCCTTCATGTAGCCGGCTGGACCGCTCAGATGCGGGGCTTCGTTGCGCAGTTCGGCCAGACGCAAACTCCAGGGGCCGACCTGAACGTCACCTATTTCGCGCTCGCCCAGGCCGCTGTCGCCGCGAAACAGCGACACGTCGGCGAAGTACTTGGGCATGAATCCCAACGGGATCAGCAACAGCAGCGCATTGATGTGGAAGCGCCATTTGTGCCAGAAACGGCTCAGGCGCGACGGTGGGGTGGCGGTGCTGGACTGGCTCACAGGTTAGCCTCCGAGGTTTCACGGGCGAAGGCCGGTTGTGCCGGGGCGCTGCGGGCCTTCTTGCTTTCGCGCTTGAGCGCGTTGGCGGTGGCCAGAGCGGTGCGTTTGGTCCAGATCAGCAGACCGCTGAGCACCATCATGCTCAACAGCAAGCCGAAGAAGAACCAGATCAGCTTGATCCACAGTCCACCGAAATCACCGGTGTGCAGCGGCCGCATGGATTCGGTGACAAATTCCAGGGAAGAGCGGTCGGTGATCAGTCGCGAGGCGGCCATGTCACCGTTGAACGGATTCAGCGTGGCTGTCTGGAACATCAGCGGATACCAGCCGCGACCGCCGACGCTCATGTGGCTGTAGGCATTGCCGGGCATGCTGATGAAGCTGACTTCGAGGCCGGGGATTTTCTGTTCGGCGATCTCCACCGCACGATCCAGGCTGATCCGTGGCGGCGGCGAAGCATCAGCCGAGATTGGCACGCTTTCACGCGCCATGGCCGGAATAATGGGCTCGGTCGAAATCGACACCTGGTTGTCGAACAGGAAAGCCTGAATCAGGAACCAGGTACCGGTTATCGAAATCACCGCGATAAACCAGATCGACCAGATCCCGCTGAGGCGGTGGAAGTCGCCCCAGAAAATCCGTGCGCCGTGGCGAATGCGCAAGGTCGGGCGCAGAAAGCCTTTCCAGAAACGCTTGTACACCACAAGGCCGGTTACCAGCGAGGCGAGCATCGGCAAACCGAGGAACGACACCAGATACCAGCCCCAGCTGTAACCGTTGGTAAAGGGCACCAGCCACCAGCCATGCAGGGCGCGGGTAAAAGCCTGGAAGTTGAAGTCGGGTGCGCTGCCTTGTATCACGCCGGTGTACGGGTTGACGTAAACGGTCTGCGAGCGTCCGTCCGGATAACTGACGCTGACGTCGAGGGCGAAGTGTGATTCGTCCGGTCGGCTGATGCTTTCTACCAGTGTTTGCGGTTCGGCTTTTTTGATGGCGGCCAGCACCTGCTCAAAGCTGAGCAGCGGTGCATCGTCGGCGGGCTGACTGGCGCGCATCTGCGGGTTGGCCAGCCAGACGATTTCCTGGCTGACCACCGCCAGAGTGCCCGTGACACAGACGATCAGCACAAAGAACCAGATCGGTAACGCCAGCCAGCTATGAACGAGGAACCACAGTTTGGAGCGGGATTTCTTCGACATGATTGTGCGTCTTGTTTTCGGTGAAAGGGCACGTGGCTACGGGCTTCGCAGCACAGCAGTCCCCGAAAGGCGCTCGTGGCTTTTGCCTACGCGAACGGCCTGCATCTATATAGGACGGATGAGTGGGGCAAATCCTGAAAGGTGATATGAAAGCAAATGTTTCCCAATTCCCCGGTCACCACGAATCCCCTTGTGGGAGCGAGCCTGCTCGCGAAAGCGCCGGGTCAGTCACTTCATCCGTTGCCTGATCCACCGCTTTCGCGAGCAGGCTCGCTCCCACAGGGTTTTGCTGCGTACAGGGGATCAAACACGATTCATGATTTACGCCATCACTCTCTGCCAATTGATGGCCGACCCACGCTCCCTATGATGGGAATCACCCGATTCCCTGAGTGAGCGCCTTGATGACCGCCAGAACCCTCTACGACAAACACATCGATTCGCACACGGTGTGCCGCCTCGACGATCAGGGCCATGTCCTGTTGTATATCGATCGTCAGGTGATCAACGAATACACCAGCCCGCAGGCCTTCAGCGGTTTGCGCGCGGCCGGGCGCGAGGTCTGGCGGCCGGGCACGGCGCTGGCGGTGGTCGACCACGTCAACCCGACCACGCCTGTGCGCATCGCGGCAATGCCTGATGCGGGTGGCGCGCGGCAAGTGTCGTATCTGGCGCAGAACTGCCGCGATTTCGGCATCGAGTTGCTGGACATCCTCGACAAACGTCAGGGCATCGAACACGTGATCGCTCCCGAGCAGGGTTTCATTCTGCCCGGCATGGTCATCGCCGCTGGCGACAGCCATACCACCACCTATGGCGCGCTTGGCGCCTTCGGTTTCGGCATCGGCACCTCCGAGATCGAACACCTGCTGGCCTCGCAGACCCTGGTCTACAAACGTCTGAAAAGCCTGCGCGTGACTGTCGACGGCGATCTGGCGCCGGGCCTGACCTCCAAAGACGTGATCATGGCCCTGATCGGCCGCATCGGTGCGTCCGGGGCCAGCGGTTACGCGATCGAGTTCTGCGGTTCGACCATCGACGCCCTCAGCGTTGAAGCGCGCATGACCATCTGCAACATGGCCGTCGAGGCCGGCGCGCGCGGGGCATTCATGGCGCCGGATGACAAGGTCTTCGCCTATCTCAAGGGCAAGCCGCGAGCGCCGCAAGGCGAGTTGTGGGAGCGGGGCGTGGAGAAGTGGCGCGAATTGCGCAGTGATCCGGGCGCGGTGTTTGACCGCGAGATTCATCTTGATGCCAGTGTGCTGGAACCGATGGTCACCTGGGGCACCAGCCCTGATCAGGCCGCCGCGATCGGTGCGCGAGTGCCGGACCCACAAGCGATCAGCGATCCGATCCTGCGTCAGGACATGCGCCGCGCCCTCAACTACATGGGCCTCGAAGCGGGCATGGCGCTCAGCGATATCGTCATCAGCCATGCCTTTATCGGTTCGTGCACCAATGCGCGAATCGAAGACCTGCGTGATGCCGCCAGCGTCGTGCGCGGGCAGCAAGTGGCAGAGCATGTGCGGGCGATGATCGTCCCCGGCTCCAGCGAAGTTCGCGCGCAGGCCGAGGCCGAAGGGCTGGCGCAGATCTTTATCGATGCCGGTTTCGAATGGCGACAGTCCGGCTGCTCGATGTGCCTGGCGATGAACGACGACGTCCTCGCACCCGGTGACCGTTGCGCATCCAGCACCAACCGCAACTTCGAAGGCCGTCAGGGCGCCGGCGCCCGTACTCATCTGATGAGCCCAGCGATGGTCGCCGCTGCTGCGATAAGCGGTCGACTCACCGATATTCGCCACTTTGGAGAGCGCCCATGAGCCTGCAACCCTTCACCCAGGTCAGCGGTCAGGCCGCGCCGTTATTGGCGGCCAATGTCGACACGGACGTGATCATGCCCAAGCAGTTCCTCAAAGGCATTGATCGTCAGGGACTCGATCGCGGCTTGTTTTTCGATTTGCGGTTTCTGCGCGATGGCAGCCCCAACCCCGATTTCGTTTTGAACCAACCCGCGTGGCAGGGCGCAAGTTTTCTGCTGGTCGGGCCGAATTTTGGCTGCGGTTCCAGCCGCGAACATGCGGTCTGGGGCTTGCAGCAAATGGGTATTCGCGCGTTGATCGGCAGCAGTTTCGCCGGGATCTTCTACGACAATTGCCAGCGTAACGGGGTGTTGTTGATTACGCTGGAAGACGCGCAGGTACAGCGCATCGGACAGCTTGTCGGTCAGGCTGAAACGGCGCGGATCAGTATTGATCTGGAGGCCCAACACATTGGCCTGGCGGATGGCACGGTGATCGATTTCCAGATCGATACTTTGCGTAAAACCGCGCTGCTGCTCGGCCTGGATGCCATCGGCAGCACCCTGCAACGTCGCGAACAGATCAAGGCTTTCGAGCGCCAACACCTGGCCAACAACCCGTGGCTCTCCTGACCCACCACTGATCCCCTGTAGGCCTTCGCCTGCTCGCGATAGCGGTGGATCAGTCAGAGTTGTCGTATCTGACACACCGCTATCGCGAGCAGGCGAAGGCCTACAAGGGGATTAGTGGTGTCTGGACTACAGCGACAATCCTTTGAAATGCGCCTGCAAAAACTCCACACACGCGCGCAACTTCCCCGAATGCGCCAGCCGCGTAGGGTACACCGCCCAGACATTGGCGCTCTGGCTGTAATCGTCCAATACCTGCACCAACCGCCCTTGTTCCAGCAGCGGCTTCACATCCCACAGCGAGCGCAACAACACCCCGCGCCCGTCCAGCGCCCACTGCAAAACAATCTCGCCGTTGTTGGACGACAACGGCCCGCTGACCCGCACGCTCTCTTGCCCGCCGTCGCGATCCAGATTCCAGATACCGAAGGCATTGTCGCGCTCCTTGATCACCAGGCAATCGTGCTGTTGCAACTGGTCCAGGGTTTGCGGCGTACCGCGGCGTTGCAGATAACCCGGGGCGGCGCACAGCACGCGCCGATTGCTGACCAGACGCCGGCCAATGTGCTGGCCGGGAATGTCATCACCGACGCGGATCTCCAGGTCGAAGCCTTCATTGATGATGTCCACCACCCGGTCAAACAGGTCGAGGCGAATCTCCAGTTCTGGATAACGTTCGGCCAGCAACGACACCGCCGGGGCCACATGATTGCGACCGAAACCGAAACTGCTGCAAATGTGCAAACGCCCACGCGGGCTGTCGTGGGCGTCGGACAATTCGTCGTGCAGTTGCTGGAAATCATCGAGAATGCGCAACGCCCAGCGTTGCACGCGTTCACCATCCTCGGTCAGCGAGACGCGCCGGCTGGTGCGGTGCAGCAGGCGAGTGCCGAGGGTGGTTTCAAGAATCTGGATGCGTTTGCTGACATAGGCCGGCGACAGGCCCAGTTCATCCGCGGCGGCGGCAAAGCCGTTTTTGCGGATCACGGTGAGCAGCACGCGCAGGTCTTCGGGCAGGGGCACGGTGTCTTTCTTCTGGGACATGTCAAAACGAACACTGGCGGCAGAAGCCGCCAGCATAGCACCGAGATCCGGCGGCTCGGCTCAACGCAAAAAGGCCAGTGCTTCAGCGAGCAACGGTTCGGGGACTTCTTCGGCAAGGTAATGGCCGGCGGGCAGCGCTTGGCCGCTGACGTTGCTCGCCACTTGCTGCCATTCCTTGAGCGGATCGAAGCAGCGTCCGACCGTGCCTTCGGCGCCCCACAACACGCGCAATGGCAGATTCAGATGATGCCCGGCGGCGATGTCGGCGCGGTCGTGCTCAAGATCGATGCTGGCGCTGGCGCGATAGTCTTCGCAGATACCGCGGGCGCTGCCAGGTTGTTGCAGGCAGCGCAGGTATTCGCCGAAGGCTGCATCGGTAAACGGCTTGAGTCCGGCGCTGCGACTGCCCATCACGCTGCGCAGATAGCTTTCGGGATCGGCTTCGAGCAAGGTTTCCGGCAGTGGCGCCGGGCGGATCAGAAAGAACCAATGCCAATACGCGCGGGCGAAGGCTTCGTTGGTTTGCGCATACATCGACAGGGTCGGCGCGATGTCGAGCAGCATCATCCGTTGCACGGCGGCGCGGTGATCGAGCGCCAGGCGATGGGCGACCCGCGCGCCACGGTCGTGAGCGAGGATCGAAAACTGCTCGAAGCCCAGCGACTGCATCAGTTCGACATTGTCACGGGCCATTTCGCGTTTCGAGTAATTAACGTGCAACTCATCGGCAGCCGGGCGGCTGCTGTCACCGTAACCGCGCAGATCGGCGGCGACCACGGTGAAGTGTTCGGCCAGTTGTTCGGCAATCTTGTGCCAGATCACGTGGGTCTGCGGGTGGCCGTGCAACAGCAACAGGCCCGGACCGCTGCCGCCGAGGCGGTAGGCAATGTCGACACCGTTGACGTGGCGCTGGTCTTTGCGGAATCCGGCAAACATCGGGCTGATCCTTGTTCAGGGTTCTGGTTGGCTGCATCCTGAAATCGTCCGGGGTTTGCGGCAAGGGGCAAAGCGTGGTGGGCCGGTTCATGAAGTGTGTTCATGAGGCTCGGATTGCCAGTGCCGGCCCCTTCGCGAGCCTGCTCGCGAAGAGGCCAGTCCAGACACTGCAATGCTCAACCCTGCTGAAACATCTCCATCGCCCGCTGCTTGATCTGCTCTTCAGTCAGATCTTCCTTGCGCGAGGCCAGAAACCACAGATGCCCATACGGATCCTTCAACGTCCCGCTGCGATCACCGTAAAACTGATCCTTGACCTCGGACACCGTCGTCGCCCCGGCATCCAGTGCTCGCTGAAACGACTTGTCGACATCGGTCACATACAAATGCAAACCAACCGACACGGCTTGATCCGGATTACTCAACGGCCCTTGATCGCACGGTGAACCGAGCATGATCGCGCTGTCACCAATGCGCAGTTCGGCGTGGCCGATGCCGCCGTCGGGCATGGCCAGGCGCATGACTTCGGTGGCGCCGAAGGCTTTTTTATAGAAATCGATGGCCTCGGCGGCTTTGTGGATGCCGAGATACGGGGTAATGCTGTGATACCCCTCGGGAATGGGTTTGACGCTCATGACGTTCTCCCTGATTGTTGTTCTATGGGATGTGGCTCCACCGGATTTGTGGAAGATTCACTATAGAACCGTCTTCGCCATGCAGATTTTTGCCCGACGAGCGTCAGTCTTCGGGAAAGTGCGGCCCCGGTCCCTGTTCACCCAGCACATCGCCCTGATTGCGCAGCGGGCAGGCCTCCATCGACAAACAGCCGCAACCGATGCAGCCATTGAGCCGATCGCGCAGTAGCGTCAGTTGTTCGATCCGTTCATCCAGCTCGCGCCGCCATTGCTGCGAGAGGATTTTCCAGTCGGCCGCGCTGGGCGCCCGATCCTGCGGGAGGATTTTCAGTGCCTCGCCAATCTCCGCCAGCGGAATCCCCAGCCGCTGCGCGACTTTGATCAACGCGACCCGGCGCAGCACTTCGCGCGGATAACGGCGCTGGTTACCGGCGTTGCGCTGGCTCTTGATCAAACCTTTGGATTCATAAAAGTGCAGGGCGGTGACTGCGACGCCACTGCGCGCTGCGACTTCGCCAACCGTTAACTGTTTGTGCACATTTTCTTTGCTGATCATTTGAAGACAGCTCTTGACCTTGACTTAACTAGAGGTTTTACCCTGCAGGTCTTCGAGTCGCAAGGCTCGTCTTACGTCGAGTGGGGGCTTTCCATGAACAACCGCAGTTTCACCCAATTGATCGAATTCGAAATCGACCCACGCCAACAACCGGCCTTGGTTACCGCGTTATCGATGCAAACCGAGCGCCTGGCTCAGCGCTACGACGGTTTTGTCAGCGCCAGTGTGCAGGCCAGTGATGACGGCCGGCGCGTGCTGAGTTTCCTCCAATGGCAGACCCGCGAGGCGGGGGAGGCGGCATTTCGCAGCTTCGAGAGCGGCGAGCAGGATTTCTGGCAACTGATTCACACCCATCAGGCAAAAACCGTCACCTTCAATTCGTTCCAGGTGCTGAGCAGCATCGCCCGCAGTCACGACGATGCGCTGCACTGCCACCTGGTGGGCTAGATCGACAGCTGGATCAAGCGCTCGCCTTGCAGATTTTCCGTGAGTCGCCGCTTGTTCACCGCCAGTTCGCCGATCTTGATCAGTCGCGTGCGGGTGACGTTGCGGCTCAGACCGAGCAACGCTGCGGTGTGCACCTGGTTGTAATGGCAAAAGCGATAAGCTGCGCGCAACAAGGCGTCTTCGACTTTTTCGTGTAACGCGCCGGCCTGTTGCGCGAAGAGTTTTTGAAAGGCCTGTTCCAGCAACGCCTCCGGTGAATCATCGGCACTGCTGTGATGATCGTCCGAGCGATCGATGCGCAGATTCGACAGGCGCAAGTCATCGCGTTCGATCACGCCATTGCGGCAGATCAGCAAGGTGTGGTGGATGACGTTTTCCAGCTCACGAATATTGCCCGGCCAACTGTAGGCACGCAGTTTGTGCTCGGCGCCGGGGCTGATACTGACGCGGCCATAACCGAGGCGCTGGCTGTAGGCCTCGATGAAGTGGCGCGTGAGCGGCAGTATGTCGCCGGGACGGTCGCGCAACGGACTCAGTTCGAGATTGACCACGTTGAGGCGGTAATACAGATCCTCGCGGAAATGGCCGGCATTGATGGCTTTTTCCAGCTGCACATTGGTCGCCGCCAGCACCCGCACATCGATAGGAATGCTTTTGCGCGAGCCAAGCCGCACCACCTCGCGTTCCTGCAACACCCGCAGCAATTTCACCTGAATCGCCATCGGCAGATCGCCGATCTCATCGAGAAACAACGTGCCGCCATCCGCTTCCTCGAACCAGCCGGCCTTGGCGCTCAGTGCGCCGGTGAACGCACCTTTTTCATGACCGAACAATTCCGCCTCTACCAGCGATTCGGAAAACGCCCCGCAATTGACCGCGATAAACGGCCGATGACGGCGATTGCTGAGGTTATGAATATGCCGCGCTACCAGCTCTTTGCCGGTGCCGGTCTCGCCGATGATCAGCACACTCGCTTCGCTCGGCGCGACCTGTTGCAAATGCGCGAGCAGGGCCTGGGACTTCGGGTCTTCGAACACCTGCGCAGTGGCGCGGATCGACGTGGCGAGCGCGGGGGAGGGCGGTAGGGTCAGCAGTTGCATGGGCTCGTCCTTCTTTTTAGTTCAAATGCAGACAGGTCAGGAATAAAAGGTCGGCACCGGCAGCGACTGATTCAGCGCCCAGTCGCCTAACTCATGGAGTTTGTAGTCCAGCGGGTCGTGCAAGGTCTGCGTGCGCAGGTTGCGCCAGTGGCGGTCGAGGCGCAGGGAGGCGTGTGTCGAGCGCGCGCCGGTCACTTCGAACAAACGGCTGCAAATCTCCAGGCCCTGACGGCTGGCCGCGACTTTGGCCGTGGCAATCGCCGTGGCGACATGGCCGCGCTCTTCGGCGCTGACGTTCGCGCCTTTGGCCCAGGCCTCATCGAGCAATGCCGCCGCGCGTTCGACCAGCAGACGAATGCCTTCCAGCGCCACCCAGAACTCGCCGTAATGCGCGAGCACGTACGGGTCTTCACGCACATCGCGCGCCGTGGATTTATGCCAGAGCCGGGTTTCGCTGAGGGTGTATTGCCGCGCCTCTTCGAAGGCGCCTTCGGCAATTCCGAGAAACATGTGTGTGAAGGTCAGCTGTGCGATCAGTGGTCGCAAACAGGCGAACGGTGTACTCAGCGGGCCGGGATCGAGCAGCAGTTCCGATTCTTCGACGCGTACTCGTTCAAACGTCGCGCTGCCGCTGTCAGTCTGACGCTGGCCGATGTTGTTCCAGTCATTGTGCAGGGTGATGCCACTGCGGCCGCTGGGAATCGCCGCGATCAGCAACTTGCCGCCAGCACTTTCATCGACGGCCGAAGCGATCAGCATCTGTGAATCGCTGGCGCCGGAACAGAAACTTTTCTTCCCGGAAAACTCGCGCCAGCCGCCGAGATCCTTGACCACAGTGCGGGTGTCGAGCGGATTTAGCGCATTGCCCCAGAACCAGTTCTGCCGCGCGGTTTGTTCGAACCACGGCTGCCATTGATCCGGCCGCGAGAACAGGCGCACGGTGGCGAGCATCAGATGATGAAAACCGAAGACGTGAGCAATCGAGCTGTCGACCTTGGCGAACTCGCGGACCACTTGCAGGGTTTCACTCCAGCTGGCGCCGAGGCCGCCGAAGCGGGTGGGAATGCTCAGGGCCAGCAGGCCGCTGTCGCGCAGGGCATCACGCTCGACTTTCGGCGTGCCACCACGTTCGTCACGTTCGACGGCAGTCAGTGCAAACTCGGCGGCCAGTTGGCGGGCGGTTTGCAATGGGGATAACAAGGTACTTTGCGGTTTGGCGGTCACACAGTATTCCTCAAAGAATCAACTCAGCCCCTGTGGGAGCGAGCTTGCTCGCGAAGGCGTGGTATCAGTCACCATTTATGTAGATGACCCACCGCATTCGTCGGAACGCCGCCCGGAGCAAGCTCGCTCCCACAAGGGATCCGGTTCAGGCACTGGCTTTTGTCGGCAACACATCGTTGGCAATCATTTCGCCAAACGGCCCGGTCAGATTGGTCACACCACGCCCGGCCAGACTGGCGTAAGGCTCGGGCAGCAGCGGGAACACCAACTCGGCAAAGCGGTAAGCCTCTTCCAGATGCGGGTAACCGGAGAAGATGAAGCTCTCGATGCCCAGATCCGCGTACTCCTTGATCCGCGCCGCCACTTGCTGCGGATCGCCGACCAGCGCCGTACCGGCACCGCCGCGCACCAGACCGACGCCGGCCCACAGATTCGGAGCGATCTCGAGGTTGTCGCGACGACCATCGTGCAACGCCGCCATGCGCCGTTGACCTTCGGAGTCGAAGCGCGAGAAGGATTTCTGCGCCGCCTCAATAGTCTCGTCGCTGATGTGTTCGATCAGTTTGTCCGCAGCTTTCCAGGCCTCTTCGGCGGTCTCACGGACGATCACATGCAGGCGGATGCCGAACTTCACCTTGCGCCCATGTCGCGCCGCACGTTCGCGCACATCGGCGAGTTTTTCCGCAACCGCGGCCGGCGGTTCGCCCCAGGTCAGATAGACATCGACCTGTTCGGCGGCCAGATCATGCGCTGCGTCGGATGAGCCACCAAAGTACAGCGGCGGGTAAGGTTTTTGCACCGGCGGATACAGCGCTTTGGCGTTCTGCACCTTCAGGTGTTTGCCGTCGAAATCCACCGCTTCACCTTGCAACACGCGGCGCCAGATCTTCAGGAATTCATCGGTGACTTCATAGCGCTCGGCGTGGCTGAGGAAACTGCCGTCGCCACGGTTTTCGTCCGGATCGCCGCCGGTCACCACGTTGATCAACAGGCGCCCGTTGGACAGTCGATCGAGAGTTGCCGCCATGCGCGCCGAGACTGTCGGCGAGATGATCCCCGGACGGATCGCCACCAGATAACGCAGACGCTCGGTCAACGGCACCAGTGCCGAGGCGATCACCCACGAGTCTTCGCAGGAGCGCCCGGTTGGAATCAGCACGCCGTGGTAGCCCAGGCTGTCAGCGGCCTGCGCCACTTGTTTCAGATAATTGAGCGTGACCGGACGCGCGCCTTGGGTGGTGCCCAGATAGTGGCCGTCGCCGTGGGTCGGCAGGAACCAGAAAACATCCATGAACGGCTCCTCAGGCGATTTTCAGCAAGGGTTTGATTTGGGTGGCGAACAGCGGCGCGGCGCGTTCGGCGGCGAGGCGGATGCGCGCTTTCAACAGTTCGCTGGTGATCTGGTAATCGGCGAAGTCGGCTTCGGTGGCGTAAACACCGATCGGCAACGTCATGGCCTGGAAGAAGCTGAACAGCGGCCGCAACTGGTGATCGAGCACCAGCGCATGGCGTTCGCTACCGCCGGTTGCGGCGAGCAGCACCGGCGTGTCGATCAGTGCGTTGAGGTCGATCAGGTCGAACAGGTGCTTGAGCAGACCCGGGTAGGAACCGCGATAAACCGGCGCGGCAACGATCAGCAGATCGGCCTGTTCAATGGCCTGCAACTCGGCTTCAACCTCGGCACTGAGTTCCTGACGCGAAAGCGCGCCGCCGAGCGGGCGGGCGATATCACCGAGTTCGATCAAATGGCTTTCGATGGTCAAGTGCCCGGCCAGTTCGGCGAGCAAGGCTTGGGTCAGCACCAAAGTGCGGGACGGACGCCAGGTGCCGCCGGAGAGGGCGACGACTTTCAGGGGACGCGACATGATCAGTTCCTTTTTTCAACAGTTGCTCAGCGAGCAGTGAATGAGTCACCGGGTCTGAGCAAGCGCTGTACCAATTCCTGCAAGCCCCGGTTTACAAGGCGTTGAGCGTTAGCGTGGCGGTCGCCCCTGTGAGCAGCGAGGCGCTTTGTTGAATCGGTGTTGGCTGAGCAACAGTTGCTGGAGCAACAGTGCTGAGCGCATGGATGGAGTTATAAAGACTGTTTGTTATTCCGTAAAAGAACGTTAATTGATATTTATAGATCGTTAGGAGATATGCGACAGTTTGTGTCGAATTCCTGATAGCCACTATTGAGAGCGTTGATTTCTGCGTGAGCGTGCCCGGGCGTAGCCTTTGTCCATTGACTCCCCCATTGCTCGCCAGGACGCTCCCATGAATCGTTTACTGACTGTTTCCTTGATGCTCGCTGTCTCTGTACTCGCCGGTTGTGCCGGACACGTTTCGCCGGAACTGCGCCCTTACACCGATGAAGAATCCCGCGAATTGGCGATGGAAGCACTCAATCGCAGCGGCTTGTCTTTCGACGAATACCACGCGAAAAAAGCGCAATTGCTCGGTCAGACCCGGTTTGACAAAAAAGCTGAAATGAGCGCCGAACGTGCCGTACAGCTACACGGTCGTCCGAGCTGAAAACAAACTGTACTGGTGGAAGTTTTACCCAACTGTCCGTGGGCTTGCCGGGCGGCGTGGGATAGGGTCAACACCTGAATGACCCTGATGGATTGCCTGCCATGAACCTCTCGCTTGACCTGCTGTTGGGCTTTGCCCTGTTTGCCCTTGTCACCTCGATTACACCTGGACCGAACAACACCATGTTGCTGGCTTCGGGGGTGAACTTTGGCTTCAACCGCACCATCCCGCATATGCTCGGGATTACCTGTGGTTTCTTCGTTCTGGTGGTGGCCGTGGGCTTTGGCCTTGGCGCGGTGTTCCAGACCTATCCAATTCTTTATACGGTTCTGCGCTACGTCGGCGCGGCGTATCTGCTGTATCTGGCGTGGAAAATCGCGCATTCGGGACCTGTCGGCGACAGCGCCGAAGGCGAGGCGAAGCCGATCAGCTACCTCGGCGCGGCCGCGTTTCAGTGGGTCAATCCCAAGGCGTGGATTATGGCCATCGGGGCCATCAGCACCTACACGCCGATGCAGGGCTATTTCACCAATGTCGTGGTGATTGCTGCGGTGTTTGCCATCATCAACCTGCCAAGTGTCGGCGTCTGGGCCGCCTGCGGCACGTTGTTGCGCAATGTGCTGAAGGATCCACGCTGGTTGCGCGTGTTCAACTGGGGCATGGCGGCGCTGTTGGTGCTTTCGCTGTACCCGTTACTTCTCGAAAGCTTTAGCTGACGCATCGCTTCAACCGCAGGCCGGATGCCTGTTAAGCTCGACTTCAGGAGCGTTCCTACGCACTTTGAATGAAGTTGTTCTTCTTTAACGGCATCCGATCAGGTATTGATGACGCTCTCGAACCGACGCGCAGCTCACAAGGCTGCGCCGTACCGTTTGCAGACACGAGCCTCCTGATCCCGGAACACGCTCTGCGAGTCTTTTATGAACACACGTCCGTTGTATTTCGATTACGCCGCCACCACCCCGGTCGACGAGCGGGTCATCCAGGTGATGATCGAGTGTCTGGGGTTTCACGGTAACTTTGGTAACCCGGCTTCCAGCTCCCATGCTTACGGCCAGCAGGCCCGGCACACGGTCGAGCAGGCGCGCCGGCAAGTCGCCGAACTGGTCGGCGCCAATGCCCAACAGATTATCTGGACCTCCGGTGCCACCGAGTCCAATAACCTCGCCCTCAAAGGCGTGGCGCAGGCGCGCGGTGTGTCCGGCGGCCACATCATTACCAGTCAGATCGAACACAAAGCCATCCTCGATACCGCCCGCCAATTGCAGGACGCCGGCATCGCCGTGACCTATCTGGTGCCGGACGCCGATGGCCTGATCACGCCGCAAGCGGTCAGTGAAGCCATGCGCGACGACACCTTTCTGGTGTCGCTGATGCTGGTGAACAACGAGTTGGGCACCGTCAACGATGTTCAAGCGATAGGCGAAGTGGTGCGCAGTCGTGAGGCGTTGTTCCATGTTGATGCGGCACAGGGCGCCGGCAAAGTCGCCATCGATCTGGCGCAATGGCCGGTGGATCTGATGTCGTTCTCTGCACACAAACTTTACGGCCCCAAAGGCATCGGTGCGTTGTACGTCGGCCCACGTGCGCAACAGCGTTTACAGGCGCAGATTCACGGCGGCGGACACGAAGGTGGCTTGCGCTCCGGGACCTTGGCGACGCACCAGATTGCCGGTATGGGCGCAGCATTTGCCTTGGCCGCCGAGGCGTTCGATGCCGAGAAAAAGACCATCGTCGCACTGCGCGAACGCTTGCTGGAACAACTGCTCAGCCTGCCGGGCGTACGCTTGAACGGCTGCGCCACTCAACGTATTCCGCACACCTTGAGCCTGACCTTCAGCGAAGGTGAATTCAACAGCGCGGCGTTGAGCCATTCGATTGCCTTTTCCGCGACGTCGGCCTGCAATTCGGCGAGTAACGCGCCGTCCCACGTGCTGTTGGCGTTGGGGCATGACGCGCATCTGGCCGGGCGCACCATTCGCCTGAGTCTCGGTCGTTTCACCACTGCCGAACATATCGACAAGGCTGTTCAACTGATCAAGACCGCCTGCGCCAGTGCTCCGGCATTCTGGGCGACAGGGCTTTAAACGAGCCGACCTCACGGCTACGAACAATAACGATGAAGTGATTAGCAGGAGACATGATGAGTACCCAGACCTCGACCGAAGGATCGGTGCCCCAGCGCCTGGCGCACACCCGCGAACTGATGCGCCGCGAAGGCATTCACGCATTGCTGGTGCCGTCCGCCGACCCGCATTTGTCGGAATACCTGCCGGGTTACTGGCAGGGCCGGCAGTGGCTGTCGGGCTTCCATGGTTCGGTGGGCACTTTGATTGTCACCGCTGATTTCGCCGGCGTCTGGGCCGACAGCCGTTATTGGGAGCAAGCGACGAAGGAGCTCAAGGGCAGCGGCATTGAACTGGTGAAACTGCAACCGGGTCAACCGAGCCCGCTCGACTGGCTCGCCGAGCAGACACCGGAAGGTGGTGTGGTCGCGGTTGACGGTGCGGTGATGGCCGTGGCCTCGGCGCGTACCCTGAGCAGCAAGCTGGAGGCACGCGGTGCGCGTCTGCGTACCGACATCGATCTGCTGCAAGAAGTCTGGAGCGATCGCCCGAGCCTGCCGAATGCACCGATTTATCAGCATCTGCCGCCGCAAGCGACCGTCAGCCGTGGCGAGAAACTCGCCAAACTGCGCGAAACCTTGCAAGAGCGCGGGGCGGACTGGCATTTCATCGCCACCCTCGACGACATCGCCTGGCTGTTCAACCTGCGCGGCGGCGATGTGTCGTTCAACCCGGTGTTTGTATCGTTTGCCTTGATCGATCAACAGCAAGCCACGCTGTTCGTGGCGCTGAGCAAGGTTGATGCTCAATTGCGCGCGGTGCTGGAACAGGATGGCGTGACGCTGCGCGATTACAGCGAAGTCACCGACGCGCTGCGCTCCGTGCCGAGCGGTGCGAGCTTGCTGGTTGATCCGGCGCGCGTTACCAGCGGCTTGCTGGATAACCTCGACAGCGGCGTGAAGCTGGTCGAAGGCTTGAACCCGACCACGTTGGCCAAGTCGCAGAAAAGTGAAGCCGATGCTCAGCACATCCGCCAAGCGATGGAGCAGGATGGCGCCGCACTGTGCGAGTTTTTCGCTTGGCTGGAATCGGCCTGGGGTCGCGAGCGCATTACCGAACTGACCATCGACGAAAAGCTCACCGCTGCCCGTGAGCGTCGTCCGGATTACGTATCGCTGAGTTTCAACACCATTGCCGCGTTCAACGCCAATGGCGCGATGCCGCATTACCACGCGACCGAAGAAGAGCACGCGGTCATCGAGGGCGATGGTTTGCTGCTGATCGACTCGGGTGGACAATACCTCGGCGGCACCACGGACATCACGCGAATGGTGCCAGTCGGCACGCCGAGCGAAGAGCAGAAGCGCGATTGCACGCGCGTGTTGAAAGGCGTGATTGCGCTGTCGCGTGCACAGTTCCCGAAAGGCATTCTCTCGCCGCTGCTCGACGCCATTGCCCGCGCGCCGATCTGGGCCGACAGCGTGGATTACGGTCACGGCACCGGTCACGGCGTTGGCTATTTCCTCAACGTCCATGAAGGTCCACAGGTGATTGCGTATCAGGCCGCGCCTGCACCGCAAACGGCCATGCAGCCGGGGATGATCACTTCGATCGAGCCAGGCACCTACCGTCCGGGTCGTTGGGGCGTGCGCATCGAGAACCTGGCGATGAACCGCGAGGCGGGCAGCAGCGAATTCGGTGAATTCCTCAAGTTTGAAACCTTGACGCTGTGCCCGATCGACACGCGTTGCCTGCTGCCAGCGCTGCTGACGGAGGAAGAGAAACAGTGGTTCAACACCTACCACGCAGAAGTGCGTGAGCGCTTGAGTCCGTTGCTTGAGGGTGCTGCGCTGGAATGGCTGAACACCCGCACTGCGGCCATCTGATCGACTGGAATTCAGGCGCTGTTAGCAGCGCCTGAATGATCGCTTAGCCTTGGCGCAAAGCCTCTTCAACAAAGTCGAGCCGATCCTGGCCGAAGAACAGCTGATTGCCGATAAACATACTGGGTGCCCCGAACACACCGCGTTTAACCGCGGTCTCGGTGTTGTCCTTGAGTACGGCTTTGACGGACTCCTCGTTAGTCAGTGCCAGCACTTCAAGCGGATCGAAACCCTGTTCGCTTAGCACTGCGGCGACAGTCGCGGGTTCGTCCAGACTGCGTCCATCAACCCACAGCGCTGTGAACAGACAATCGATAAACGCCTGAAAGCGTTCTGGCTGACGCAACTGGATGCCAGTGACGGCACGCATCAACATCAGTGTGTTGATCGGGAAGTGCGGATTGAATGTCAGCGGCACCCCGTAGCGTTTCGCGTAGCGGTCCAGATCCTCGAACATATACCGACCCTTCGCCGGAATCATCGCTGGCGATGCGTTGCCGGTTGCCTTGAAGACGCCACCGAGCAACATCGGGATGTAGATCAGTTCACTGTTGGTTTCGGCGCAAATCTTCGGTAACTGGGTGTAGGCCAGATAGGTGGCAGGGCTGCCGAGGTCGAAATAGAACTCCACGGTTTTCGTCATTTTCGCGTCTCTGTCGTTATTGTTATGGCGGGGGGCTTACCAGCGTTCGTTCCAGGGGCGCAGATCCAGCTCGAACGTCCAGGCATCCCGTGGCTGACTGTGCAGATACCAGTAGTTCTCGGCGATGTGCTCGGGATTGAGGATGCCATCCTGATCTTTGGTGGCGTACTTCTCGGGGAAACTGTTGCGAATGAAATCGGTGTCGATCGCACCATCGACCACCACATGGGCGACGTGGATGTTCATCGGCCCCAGTTCCCGCGCCATGCTTTGCGCCAGTGCGCGGATGCCGTGTTTGGCACCGGCGAAAGCGGCGAACCCGGAGGCGCCGCGAAGTCCGGCGGTGGCACCGGTGAAGAGAATCGTGCCGCGATTGCGCGTGACCATGCGTTTGGCCACTTCACGGGCATTGAGAAATCCTGAGAAACAGGCCATCTCCCAGATCTTGAAATACTTGCGCGCGGTTTCCTCAAGGATGCTGCACGGCACGTTGGCGCCGATATTAAAGACAAAGGCTTCGATCGGCCCGAGGCGGGTTTCGATGTCTTCAATCAGCGCGATGACATCTTCTTCCTTGCGCGCATCGCAGGCAAAGCCGTGGGCATCGCCGCCTTCAGCCTTGATCGCGTCCACCAGCGGTTGCAGTTTGTCGGCGCTGCGTCGGGTGATGCAGGCGACGAATCCTTCTCTGGCAAAACGCTTGGCAATCGCTCCGCCCGTGGCATCGCCGGCGCCGACAACCAATACGACCTTCTTGTTATTCATGGGTGAATCCCTTTATTAAACGATCGTTAAGTGAACGAACGTTATGCTAGGATCCAGGCAACGTCAAGGCAGTCGATTCGAGGGCAAACACATGCGTTACTCCGCCAGTCACAAGCTGGAAACACGGGAAAAGCTACTGCAGAGCAGCGCGCTGTCAGCAAAGCGCTCCGGGTTTTCCACTGTGGGCGTCGATGGTTTGATGAAGGCTATCGGATTGAGTGGTGCGGCGTTCTACAGTCACTTTTCGTCAAAGGATGCGTTGTTCACCGCCATCGTCGAGCGAGAGCTGGGGCAAAGCCTTGAGCGACTGGGAGGCGAGGGTACGCAGGATCGTGAGCGACTGGCGCGTTGTCTCAAACACTATCTGAGCATGGCCCACGTAGAACAACCTGAGGCCGGTTGCGCGTTGCCGGCGCTGGGGGCAGAAATTGCCCGATCGGATGTGCAGGTGCGCGAACAGGCCGAGCTGTGGATTTGTCGGCTTCAACAGCGCTGGGCACAGATACTTGAGAGCGAGACCCTGGCGTGGTCGGTGCTGTCGCAATGCGTCGGCGCATTGGTGGTGGCGCGCATGCTGGCGACGCCGGACGTTCAGCAAGCGGTGCTGAAGTCCAGCCATGAAGAGATTGGCCGGCAGATTGCCGGGCAGCGCTGATCTATTTACAGATGACGATCATGCTGCGACTGGTGTAACCCGCAGGATTGAGACCGAACGGGTAATCGCCGGGCTCTTCCACGGCGTCACCGGATTTGGCGATAACCTTGTAGCCTTTCGGCAAGCAGGCGTTGGCGGCACTGGTGTAGCACTTGTCCCAGGAGGACGATAGCCCCGAACAGTTGATGTGCAGCCCTTTTTTTCCGCGTTTTACCTGAGTTTCCGAAGTCGCCGCACAACCCGCAACAGCCAGTATGGCGATCAGTATCAAAATTCGTTTCATTACCGTCCTTATAGCGGCCACGAGTCTGACGCTCGGGTTTGCCTGTGTTCGCTTGCGCTTTAAGCGTTTTGAAATCCCTGTCCGAAAAAATCCATGTCTGGCATTGGGTTACGGGTCTAAACATGGCCTAAATGCGCGCCAATTGCCAGACCTTCGTAAAAACCTCTTTCAATCAGCCGCGATGGCGGGTTTCGCAGCGCTACCCATGGTCATGGTGGCGCCGACGGATGCCAGAATAATGCACAGGATCGCCATCCATTGTGACAGCGTGAGGAATTCATGCAGAAACAGAAGGCCCGATAACGCTCCGAAGGCCGGTTCGATACTCATCAATGTTCCGAAAGTGCGTGCCGGGAGGCGGGTGAGGGCGACCATCTCCAGTGTGTAGGGCAGGGCGGTGGACAGGATGGCGACGCCAATGGCAATCGGGATCAGCGATGGGGTCAAAAGGGCTGCACCTGCATGCACAATGCCGATAGGGGCCACGAACAATGCTGCGATCATTACCCCTAAAGCAGCGGTCGTCACTCCGTTATCGGCGCCGGCCTTCTGACCGAACAGAATGTAAAGCGCCCAGCAGACACCCGCTCCCAGTGCATACCCGGCGCCTACCAGATCGATACCAGCGCTGGTTGCGCCTGTAGGAATGAGCAGCATCAAGCCTGCGGCGGCCAAGGCGATCCAGAGAAAGTCGATGGCGCGGCGGGAGGCATAGATGGCCACGGCCAGTGGCCCGGTGAATTCGAGGGCGACGGCAATTCCCAACGGCACCGTGCGCAATGACATATAGAAGAGGAAGTTCATGCCGCCCAATGCCATGCCATAGACAATGACCGTGCGCAATGATTTGGCGGTTAACCTGGCGCGCCATGGACGCAGTATCAACAGCATGATCACGCTGGCGAAGATCAGGCGCAGCGTGGTGGTTCCCTGAGCGCCAATGATGGGGAACATGCTTTTGGCCAGAGAAGCGCCGGACTGGATCGACGCCATGGCTATTAATAGCAGGCCAACCGGGAACAGCATTGAGGCAAGAGATCGTGGCTGGTCATTCATTACGTGGCGTCGTCCAAGGTGAGAGCAAGGCTTTATTGTTGATGTTGGGCAATATACTGCGCACTCGATCGAGTTACGTCTATATAGAAGAGGCCTTTTTCCACTGATCGATAGAAAAGCTAAATTAACAGTTGACGGCAGATTTCAGATGTCTATAATTCGCCCCACTTCCGGCGCAGTCGAAACGGAAAACTCCTTGAGATTCAACGAGTTATGTAGGTTTCGGCAGTGAGTTGCTTCAGTTCATCGAAGCCGAAAGGAAGTTGAAAAAGAGGTGTTGACAGCAGCGTGTAACGCTGTAGAATTCGCCTCCCGCTGACGAGAGATCGGAAGCGCAAGTGGTTGAAGTTGTTGAAGAATTCTTCGAAAGCTTCTGAAAATAATCACTTGACAGCAAATGAGGCTGCTGTAGAATGCGCGCCTCGGTTGAGACGAAAGATCTTAACCAACCGCTCTTTAACAACTGAATCAAGCAATTCGTGTGGGTGCTTGTGGAGTCAGACTGATAGTCAACAAGATTATCAGCATCACAAGTTACTCCGCGAGAAATCAAAGATGTAACCAACGATTGCTGAGCCAAGTTTAGGGTTTCTTAAAAACCCAAAGATGTTTGAACTGAAGAGTTTGATCATGGCTCAGATTGAACGCTGGCGGCAGGCCTAACACATGCAAGTCGAGCGGATGACAGGAGCTTGCTCCTGAATTCAGCGGCGGACGGGTGAGTAATGCCTAGGAATCTGCCTGGTAGTGGGGGACAACGTTTCGAAAGGAACGCTAATACCGCATACGTCCTACGGGAGAAAGCAGGGGACCTTCGGGCCTTGCGCTATCAGATGAGCCTAGGTCGGATTAGCTAGTTGGTGAGGTAATGGCTCACCAAGGCGACGATCCGTAACTGGTCTGAGAGGATGATCAGTCACACTGGAACTGAGACACGGTCCAGACTCCTACGGGAGGCAGCAGTGGGGAATATTGGACAATGGGCGAAAGCCTGATCCAGCCATGCCGCGTGTGTGAAGAAGGTCTTCGGATTGTAAAGCACTTTAAGTTGGGAGGAAGGGTTGTAGATTAATACTCTGCAATTTTGACGTTACCGACAGAATAAGCACCGGCTAACTCTGTGCCAGCAGCCGCGGTAATACAGAGGGTGCAAGCGTTAATCGGAATTACTGGGCGTAAAGCGCGCGTAGGTGGTTCGTTAAGTTGGATGTGAAATCCCCGGGCTCAACCTGGGAACTGCATTCAAAACTGTCGAGCTAGAGTATGGTAGAGGGTGGTGGAATTTCCTGTGTAGCGGTGAAATGCGTAGATATAGGAAGGAACACCAGTGGCGAAGGCGACCACCTGGACTGATACTGACACTGAGGTGCGAAAGCGTGGGGAGCAAACAGGATTAGATACCCTGGTAGTCCACGCCGTAAACGATGTCAACTAGCCGTTGGGAGCCTTGAGCTCTTAGTGGCGCAGCTAACGCATTAAGTTGACCGCCTGGGGAGTACGGCCGCAAGGTTAAAACTCAAATGAATTGACGGGGGCCCGCACAAGCGGTGGAGCATGTGGTTTAATTCGAAGCAACGCGAAGAACCTTACCAGGCCTTGACATCCAATGAACTTTCCAGAGATGGATTGGTGCCTTCGGGAACATTGAGACAGGTGCTGCATGGCTGTCGTCAGCTCGTGTCGTGAGATGTTGGGTTAAGTCCCGTAACGAGCGCAACCCTTGTCCTTAGTTACCAGCACGTAATGGTGGGCACTCTAAGGAGACTGCCGGTGACAAACCGGAGGAAGGTGGGGATGACGTCAAGTCATCATGGCCCTTACGGCCTGGGCTACACACGTGCTACAATGGTCGGTACAAAGGGTTGCCAAGCCGCGAGGTGGAGCTAATCCCATAAAACCGATCGTAGTCCGGATCGCAGTCTGCAACTCGACTGCGTGAAGTCGGAATCGCTAGTAATCGTGAATCAGAATGTCACGGTGAATACGTTCCCGGGCCTTGTACACACCGCCCGTCACACCATGGGAGTGGGTTGCACCAGAAGTAGCTAGTCTAACCTTCGGGAGGACGGTTACCACGGTGTGATTCATGACTGGGGTGAAGTCGTAACAAGGTAGCCGTAGGGGAACCTGCGGCTGGATCACCTCCTTAATCGACGACATCAGCTGCTCCATAAGTTCCCACACGAATTGCTTGATTCATTGAAGAAGACGATAGAAGCAGCTTTAAGCTCCAAGCTGATAGCTCCAAGCTAACAGTTACGCGCTCGAAATTGGGTCTGTAGCTCAGTTGGTTAGAGCGCACCCCTGATAAGGGTGAGGTCGGCAGTTCGAATCTGCCCAGACCCACCAATTTTGTTATGGGGCCATAGCTCAGCTGGGAGAGCGCCTGCCTTGCACGCAGGAGGTCAACGGTTCGATCCCGTTTGGCTCCACCATATAACTGCTTCTGAAAGTTTAGAAATGAGTATTCCCTTGAGAATATTGATTTCTAGTCTTTTGATTAGATCGTTCTTTAAAAATTTGGGTATGTGATAGAAAGATAGACTGAACGTTACTTTCACTGGTAACGGATCAGGCTAAGGTAAAATTTGTGAGTTCTCTTAATTGAGAAATTCGAATTTTCGGCGAATGTCGTCTTCACAGTATAACCAGATTGCTTGGGGTTATATGGTCAAGTGAAGAAGCGCATACGGTGGATGCCTTGGCAGTCAGAGGCGATGAAAGACGTGGTAGCCTGCGAAAAGCTTCGGGGAGTCGGCAAACAGACTTTGATCCGGAGATGTCTGAATGGGGGAACCCAGCCATCATAAGATGGTTATCTTGTACTGAATACATAGGTGCAAGAGGCGAACCAGGGGAACTGAAACATCTAAGTACCCTGAGGAAAAGAAATCAACCGAGATTCCCTTAGTAGTGGCGAGCGAACGGGGACTAGCCCTTAAGTGGCTTTGAGATTAGCGGAACGCTCTGGAAAGTGCGGCCATAGTGGGTGATAGCCCTGTACGCGAAAATCTCTTAGTCATGAAATCGAGTAGGACGGAGCACGAGAAACTTTGTCTGAATATGGGGGGACCATCCTCCAAGGCTAAATACTACTGACTGACCGATAGTGAACTAGTACCGTGAGGGAAAGGCGAAAAGAACCCCGGAGAGGGGAGTGAAATAGATCCTGAAACCGTATGCGTACAAGCAGTGGGAGCAGACTTTGTTCTGTGACTGCGTACCTTTTGTATAATGGGTCAGCGACTTATTTTCAGTGGCGAGCTTAACCGAATAGGGGAGGCGTAGCGAAAGCGAGTCTTAATAGGGCGTCTAGTCGCTGGGAATAGACCCGAAACCGGGCGATCTATCCATGGGCAGGTTGAAGGTTGGGTAACACTAACTGGAGGACCGAACCGACTACCGTTGAAAAGTTAGCGGATGACCTGTGGATCGGAGTGAAAGGCTAATCAAGCTCGGAGATAGCTGGTTCTCCTCGAAAGCTATTTAGGTAGCGCCTCATGTATCACTGTAGGGGGTAGAGCACTGTTTCGGCTAGGGGGTCATCCCGACTTACCAAACCGATGCAAACTCCGAATACCTACAAGTGCCGAGCATGGGAGACACACGGCGGGTGCTAACGTCCGTCGTGAAAAGGGAAACAACCCAGACCGTCAGCTAAGGTCCCAAAGTTATGGTTAAGTGGGAAACGATGTGGGAAGGCTTAGACAGCTAGGAGGTTGGCTTAGAAGCAGCCACCCTTTAAAGAAAGCGTAATAGCTCACTAGTCGAGTCGGCCTGCGCGGAAGATGTAACGGGGCTCAAACCATACACCGAAGCTACGGGTATCACCTTCGGGTGATGCGGTAGAGGAGCGTTCTGTAAGCCTGTGAAGGTGAGTTGAGAAGCTTGCTGGAGGTATCAGAAGTGCGAATGCTGACATGAGTAACGACAATGGGTGTGAAAAACACCCACGCCGAAAGACCAAGGTTTCCTGCGCAACGTTAATCGACGCAGGGTTAGTCGGTCCCTAAGGCGAGGCTGAAAAGCGTAGTCGATGGAAAACAGGTTAATATTCCTGTACTTCTGGTTATTGCGATGGAGGGACGGAGAAGGCTAGGCCAGCTTGGCGTTGGTTGTCCAAGTTTAAGGTGGTAGGCTGAGATCTTAGGTAAATCCGGGATCTTAAGGCCGAGAGCTGATGACGAGTGTTCTTTTAGAACACGAAGTGGTTGATGCCATGCTTCCAAGAAAAGCTTCTAAGCTTCAGGTAACCAGGAACCGTACCCCAAACCGACACAGGTGGTTGGGTAGAGAATACCAAGGCGCTTGAGAGAACTCGGGTGAAGGAACTAGGCAAAATGGCACCGTAACTTCGGGAGAAGGTGCGCCGGTGAGGGTGAAGGACTTGCTCCGTAAGCTCATGCCGGTCGAAGATACCAGGCCGCTGCGACTGTTTATTAAAAACACAGCACTCTGCAAACACGAAAGTGGACGTATAGGGTGTGACGCCTGCCCGGTGCCGGAAGGTTAATTGATGGGGTTAGCTAACGCGAAGCTCTTGATCGAAGCCCCGGTAAACGGCGGCCGTAACTATAACGGTCCTAAGGTAGCGAAATTCCTTGTCGGGTAAGTTCCGACCTGCACGAATGGCGTAACGATGGCGGCGCTGTCTCCACCCGAGACTCAGTGAAATTGAAATCGCTGTGAAGATGCAGTGTATCCGCGGCTAGACGGAAAGACCCCGTGAACCTTTACTATAGCTTTGCACTGGACTTTGAATTTGCTTGTGTAGGATAGGTGGGAGGCTTTGAAGCGTGGACGCCAGTTCGCGTGGAGCCATCCTTGAAATACCACCCTGGCAACTTTGAGGTTCTAACTCAGGTCCGTTATCCGGATCGAGGACAGTGTATGGTGGGTAGTTTGACTGGGGCGGTCTCCTCCTAAAGAGTAACGGAGGAGTACGAAGGTGCGCTCAGACCGGTCGGAAATCGGTCGTAGAGTATAAAGGCAAAAGCGCGCTTGACTGCGAGACAGACACGTCGAGCAGGTACGAAAGTAGGTCTTAGTGATCCGGTGGTTCTGTATGGAAGGGCCATCGCTCAACGGATAAAAGGTACTCCGGGGATAACAGGCTGATACCGCCCAAGAGTTCATATCGACGGCGGTGTTTGGCACCTCGATGTCGGCTCATCACATCCTGGGGCTGAAGCCGGTCCCAAGGGTATGGCTGTTCGCCATTTAAAGTGGTACGCGAGCTGGGTTTAGAACGTCGTGAGACAGTTCGGTCCCTATCTGCCGTGGACGTTTGAGATTTGAGAGGGGCTGCTCCTAGTACGAGAGGACCGGAGTGGACGAACCTCTGGTGTTCCGGTTGTCACGCCAGTGGCATTGCCGGGTAGCTATGTTCGGGAAAGATAACCGCTGAAAGCATCTAAGCGGGAAACTTGCCTCAAGATGAGATCTCACTGGAACCTTGAGTTCCCTGAAGGGCCGTCGAAGACTACGACGTTGATAGGTTGGGTGTGTAAGCGCTGTGAGGCGTTGAGCTAACCAATACTAATTGCCCGTGAGGCTTGACCATATAACACCCAAGCAATTTGCGTCGAAAGGCCAAGTTGCGGTGTGTGAAGACGAAACGAACCGAAAGTTCGACTGCACTTAAAAAAGCAGCACAAAACACCGAAAACTACCACATACCCAATTTGCTGAAGCGAGGCCAACTGGCCACGACTCAGTACCCGAATTTCTTGACGACCATAGAGCGTTGGAACCACCTGATCCCATCCCGAACTCAGCAGTGAAACGATGCATCGCCGATGGTAGTGTGGGGTTTCCCCATGTGAGAGTAGGTCATCGTCAAGATTAAATTCCGAAACCCCAATTGCGAAAGCAGTTGGGGTTTTGTTTTGCCCGCAGGAAAGTACTTCCAACGCATTGATCCGCCCCAACCGTCGCAAGAGTGGCCATTGGGGAAATTCCTTCTGAAGTGACCGGGCACTTTTTGGTATGGTGCAGCTCGTTTTTCAAGGACTGATGTCATGCCCACGGATCGGCAATCATTTATGTCAAAGAGTTGCTGTAGAAATGCCTGAACCCATCCCGATCAAGGATCACGAGAAAGAGACGCGTCTGGTCAACAAACGGTTGATCGCCTGCGCCATGTTCGTCTTCGCTGTCAGCTGCGCTCTGGTTGTGCGCCTGTACATCCTGCAAGTGGTGGAATTCGACTACCACTCGACTATCTCTGAGAACAATCGCGTCCATGTCTTGCCGATCCCGCCGACACGCGGTTTGATTTACGATCGTAATGGCGTGCTGCTCGCGGATAACCGTCCCAGTTTCAACCTGACCATCACCCGCGAACGCGCCACTGACGTCAATCAGGAACTGGACGAAGTCATCAATCTCCTGCACCTGCCTGCAGAAGATCGCACAGTCTTCGATAAAGCCATGAAGCAGTCTCGCCACCCGTTTACACCGGTGACGCTGTTCTATGAGCTGACGGAAGAGCAAATTGCCGTACTGGCCGTCAACGAGTTCCGCCTCCCGGGTCTGGATGTCGAGCCGCAGTTCGTTCGCCATTACCCGCTCGGCGCGCACTTCGCCCACTCGATCGGTTACGTTGGCCGTATCAACGAAAAAGAATCCAAGAGCCTCGACTCGGTGGAATACCGGGGTACTCAATCCATCGGTAAAACCGGCATCGAGCGTTTCTACGAAGCGCAGCTACACGGCCATGTCGGTTATGAAGAGGTGGAAACCAACGCCCAGGGACGCGTACTGCGTGTGCTCAAACATACCGATCCGGTTCCTGGCCAGAATATCGTCCTGAGCCTCGACATCAAACTGCAGGAAGCTGCCGAAGCCGCACTGGGTGATCGTCGCGGCTCAGTGGTAGCGCTCGATCCGTCGACCGGTGAAGTGTTGGCCATGGTCAGCAATCCCAGCTTCGATCCGAATCTGTTCGTCACCGGGATCAGCTCCAAGGAATACTCGGCACTGCGCGATTCGATCGACCGTCCGCTGTTCAACCGCGTACTGCGCGGGCTCTACGCGCCTGGCTCGACGATCAAACCAGAGGTGGCCATCGCCGGCCTCGACGCTGGTGTCGTGACGCCGCAGACCCGCGTCTTCGACCCCGGTTACTACCAGCTCCCGGACTTCGATCACAAGTATCGCAACTGGAACCACAGCGGCGACGGATGGGTGGACATGGACGCGGCGATCATGCGTTCCAATGACACCTATTTTTACGACCTCGCGCATAAACTCGGCATCGATCGCCTGCACGATTACATGGCCATGTTCGGGCTCGGCGAGAAAGTCTCGCTGGACATGTTTGAAGAGTCGCCCGGTCTGATGCCATCGCAAGCGTGGAAACGCGCGACTCGCCGGCAAGCGTGGTTCCCGGGCGAAACGGTCATCCTCGGCATTGGTCAGGGCTACATGCAGGTCACGCCACTGCAACTGGCTCAGGCCACGGCATTGATCGCCAACAAAGGAGTGTGGAACCGGCCGCACCTGGCCAAGACCGTCGATGGCGTCGCCCCGGTCGATGAGCATCCGATGCCGAACATCCTGCTCAAGGATCCGCGAGATTGGGAACAGGTCAACCATGGCATGCAGATGGTGATGCACGATGCCCGCGGCATCGCTCGGGCGGCAGCGGCAGGCGCGCAATACCGTATCGCCGGTAAGAGTGGTACGGCGCAAGTGGTGGCGATCAAGCAAGGCGAGCGCTACAACCGCGAAAAAACCCTCGAGCGCCACCGCGATAACGCCTTGTTCGTTGGCTTCGCGCCGGCCGAGCATCCGAAGATTGCGATTTCGGTGATGATCGAAAACGGCGAGGCCGGAGGTCGTGTTGCCGGCCCTGTGGTGCGGCAGATCATGGATGCCTGGCTACTTGATCAGGACGGCCATCTCAAGCCGCAATACGCGGCGCCGACCAAGGCGCCTGGAGACCCGCACGTCTAACGGTTCGCAGCCCCGGCTCATGCTGGATGAGCCGAGGTTGTGAGTTGCCCTATTTGCAGCGGTACCCCTCGGGCATCGTGACGGTGTAGTTGCGCTGCACACGATCCTCGAAGTTCAGGTTCTGCAAGCCTTGCTCTACTAGAAAGTCTTCGACCTTGGCGGACTGGCAGTCCTCGTTATACGACGAGGCGCGAAGCAGGTAGACCGTGCGTTTGCTGGCTTCATCCCGGGCCGTGGCATTGAATGTACTGAGCGTGGTGTAACCGGTTCGCTCCGAGGTACCTATCGGGCCGTAGGTCGTGTTGGGTGTACTGGTGCAGGTCAGTCGGTCGTCCTTTTTCTTGCTGTTCTTGCACACGGTAGAGGTGCTGGTCGGCACGTGCCCATACTCGGTGGCGGTATAACGATAAGTCACTTGTCGACTGCCAATATCGAGGCTGACCGTCATGTTTATCGGCGCATGGTTCTTTGGTAGGTTGGCGTCGCTGTAGACCTCCCGGTAGCCCCGGTCTTTCAGCGCGTTAACCATGTCGCGAAGATAGTAGCGGGCATTAAGCGCATTTTCGTCACTGCCGCCTACAGACGTCACCAGCACAGTTGCCTTTCGATCAAAATGATAATCCGGATCAGGTGTGGCATTTAGCGCTACGTCCATTTGTGTGGCGCAGCCGCTGATCAACGCTGTCAGTAAAAACAGCGCGCAGAATAAAAACCGGGTCATGACAAAGCCGCCTTACAAACTAAGGATTGAATAAGAGTTAAACGGTGTGGACTGACGACAATTAACTCGCGTGGATGCGCAAGGTTCAGTCTTTCTGGTATTCCAGCAGATCGCCAGGCTGGCAATCGAGTGCGGCGCAGAGTTTGTCCAGGGTGGCCATCTTCACGCCCTTGACCTTGCCATTTTTCAGTAACGACAGGTTGGCCTCGGTAATGCCCAGCAGCGCAGCTAACTCTTTCGAGCGAATTTTTTGCGTGGCCATGACAACGTCAAGGCGGACGATAATGGTCATTGTATTGTTCTATATGTATTGGCTTTGCTCATCGCTGAGTACTTTTGCATCGCGCATGATAATTGAAAACAAACAGAGCAATACGCCTTTGACAATCTCGTAGGCAGAAGTGGAAGACAGGCCGACCGAGAACTGAAAAATACGATCCCCTGGCGGCAGATCGATAGACAGGGCCAAACCTTGCAACGTTTCTACCAGCGGGTAGGCGGCCGGAGAAATGATGCACAGAATCCCCACTCGCCATAGCACCTTGATGTTGCGCTCGGTCCAGGTTTCACCGCGCGACAAGCGCAGGAAAAACAACCCTGTCAGCCAGAGCACGTAGGTCGAAAGCAGAACGGGCAGGAAATCCAGAACGACGAGCAACCCAGTGACGATTGGCGAGAGCCATGTTTCAGGGGCAAGCAGCGCACCTTCGACAAACGGGTCAAGTAATTGCGGCGAATTTTCGGCGAAGGCGTAGAGCAGAGCTGCGAGCATTTCATCAGTTTTGAAGAACCAGATCGAAGCGTTGCCACCGACCTCGGTCACCCCCAAAACCCAGACAAGAATCGCAGCCAGTAGTCCGACCCAATGCATGCGCTGCAGTGCCAATCCGTTGTTACGAGTACTCATGAAAAATCCTTGCGGTGTCATTGGAATGACTAATTCTCGATGTTAAATTATCGAATGGCAATAATAAATTGTTCTTGTTTTGTGAAGGGCAACGCTCGCATCGGAGGTGAGCTCCACAGAGTAGAGGTCAGTTCAATCGCTTTGGGGGGATTTCAATGTCGATAGGCTCTCGAAATTCGAAACAAGTCGAGCGCAGGGGAGGGACGCGACCCACTCGGTGGCCGCTGGTATCGATGATGGGGTCTGGAATTGATTAGAGCGGGGGGGCACACGCCAGAGGCATGTTTGAGTCGCCCGCTCTTACCGGGTTTATTTGATTTCGGTAACGAAGTTTTCCCGCGAGCGGCGAACCTTTTTCAAGTTGACCAACCAGTCTCCCTCAGTGGCTCGATGCCCCAGCGGCAGAATCACCACGCTACGCAGGTTGCGGGCTGCGAGTCCGAGGATTTCGTCGATCGCCGCAGGGTCAAAACCTTCCATCGGTGTGGCATCGACTTCTTCAAACGCCGCGGCGATCAACGCCGAGCCCAAACCGATGTAAGCCTGCCGCGCAGCCGCCTGATAATTGGCCTCTTTGCCACGTCCAGCGACAATGCCCAAGAGCATCTGACGGTAATTTTCCCATCCTTCGTTGATGGTTCCGCGAACTTCGTTAGTCAGGTCAAACATCATGTTGACCCGCTCGGCAGTGATGTCGTCCCACGCGGCAAATACAAGCAAGTGAGAGCAGTCGGTGACCTGCTCCTGGTTCCAGCTGACGGCTTTGATCTTTTCGCGAATCTCTGCATTGGTCACTACGAGCAATTCAAAGGGCTGCAGTCCACTTGATGTCGGCGTTAACCGCACCGCCTCCAGAATTCGCTCGATTTTTTCATCGGGCACTGTCCGGGATGGATCGAACTTTTTCGTTGCGTAGCGCCATTTCAGCAGGTCTGTCAGTGTGCTCATCATCAAATTCCATAAAGGTGAAGTTGTTCAGGTGGGTCAATAACGACTGGCTGTCGTGCTGAACCTGGGCTTATGCTAACGATTAAAGCCAACTTGAAGGTCAAGCAGTTTTTATGAAGATTGGAGAAGTTTCCAAGCGCACCGGTGTTGCCGCTTCGGCCATTCGCTATTACGAGGAACAAGGGTTACTGGAGCCTTCTACCCGTGACGCCAATGGATATCGCCATTACGCAGAGGCGGCTGTTGCCCGATTGATACTGGTACGCGACGCGCAGCGGCTCGGTTTTTCTCTCGACACCATTCGCGGTCTGTTCCTGCAGGATGGCAGTTGTTCGAAATCGCTGACCATTGAGCAAATCGATATCCGTATGGATGAGATACGCCAGATCGAGGCCAACCTGGCGATGCAACGTGAGGGATTGTTACGGCTAAGGCATGTGCTGGAGGAAAGTCTGCGCAGTGGTGCTCCTGTCGTGTGCGCGAGTGTGCACAGGGCCGAGTCGTATCGGCCTGAGCAAAACATGATCACGCGCAACGCGTTGAACGGGCGTTGACCCACATTTGAAATACATTCCAATATGGGAGCGAGTCTGCTCGCGAAAGATCCCTCAATACCGCCGCAAAAAATCAGGCCCCGGGCACCGGGCAGCTCATGTCACCTTCTTCACACTTCAAATACTGTTTCAACGCCTCAACCCGCACCTTGGTCACCCCCGTCAGACAACTGCTGTAAACCCACGGATAAACGCTCCCGCCAGTTACCCCGGACGATGAAAACTTGCACTCGGCATCCCGAAATCCGAGCCACGCCCGCTGCGCGCTGACCAACAGCTTCTTGCCATCCGGGTTGTCCTTCAAACGCCCGCTGATCTGCTGGTACACCGTGTTCAACTCTTTGTCCGCCGCTTTGAAGTCCTGCCCGGCGCACTGATTCATCGTCGCCTGGTCGCTGGCGTTGGCACAGTCGATGGCGGCATCGGCGAGGGGTGTAAACAGGAAGGGCATCAGAGTCAGAAGCAGGCGTGGGGACATGGTCAAGTCTCGCTGTATCGAAGATAAGTGCCGAGCAGTGTAGCGTCTGCTTTGCGCTTATTCAGGCAGGCGCAGTCGGGAGGCGTCGAGCAAACGGTCTGCTGTCGCCGCAATCTCTTCACCGTCGTGCAGCTTTTCCAGCCAGTGTTCAGGAATCCCCCGCACGCCGTAATAGGCGCCGGCCAACTGGCCGGTGATCGCGGCAGTGGTATCGGCGTCATCGCCCAGGTTGGCCGCTCGCAAAATGGCCGCTTCGAAGCTGTCCGTGTGGTGAAAGCACCACAACGCTGCTTCCAGCGACTGCACGCTGTAGCCACTGCCTTTGATGTCTGCCTCGGACAGACCGAGGAAATCGCCACGCCCAATTGAAGCGACCTTGGGTTGCGAGAAGCTGGCAAGGGGCAGTTGACGCAGTTCTGCTTTGCTCGCGCCTTCAAGCGCGCTGGCAATCAACCCGGCCAACAATTGGCAGCATTCGATGGCTTCTGGTGCTGCGTGGGTGGTTCGCGAACTGTCGGCGGCAAAGCTCTGGATTTGCCGGGCGTCGGGAAAGTAGAACAGCACCACCGGAGCCAAACGCATCAGTGAACCGTTGCCGGCGCTATAAGGGTCTGCAGAGCCAGCGAAGGGTTCTGCGGTTTGCTGATATTGCGCCAGCGCCTGACTGACGGTCATGCCGATATCGAAACATTCACCGGTCGAACTGAGGTAACCCCATTGCCACCAGTTGAGATAGCGGCCCATCTGATCGGCAGCATTGAATCCATTCTTGTTCAGCAGGCTTTCTGCCAGACACAGGGCCATCGAGGTGTCATCGGTCCACTGCCCTGGCTTGAGGTGGAACGGGCCACCGCCGACCATATCGGTCAACGGTTGGAATGATCCCCGTGGTTTGAACTCAACCGTAGTACCGACAGCGTCGCCGCATGCAAGACCGAGCAGGGCACCGCGGTAACGTTCAGCGAGGGATGGCGGCATGATTCGTCCTTGTGGATTCAGATTCGCTGGAAAAGGTAACAGTTTCGTTGGGCTGAAGGTGCCATGGTCCATCACGCACCGGTCAAAAAGTGCAGCTTGATGTGTCCTTGCTGATGAATGACTGCACCGCTCTGATACAACTTCACATTGGACATGTGGTCATACAGGCCTAGTGTTCAGAACAGGAGGTGACGTATGAAACCAGTACCCAATAGTTTCGAACGCAAGATCACGCTCAAGGCGCCGCGTTCGCATGTCTGGCGCGCATTGGTCGATGCCGAGGCGTTTGGCCAGTGGTTTGGGGTGGCGCTTGAGGGCAGGCGGTTTATTGCCGGCGAATGGACGCAAGGGCAGGTCACGTATCCGGGTTATGAACATGTGTTGTGGAATGTGCTGATCGAGCGGGTCGAGCCGCAGCAGTTGTTTTCGTTTCGCTGGCATCCGTATGCGGTCAATCCGAATATCGACTATTCCCAGGAGCCGACCACGCTGGTCAAGTTCGAGCTGCAGGATTACGAGGAGGGCACACTGCTCAAGGTCTCCGAGTCAGGCTTCGCGCATATTCCCGATGTTCGCCAGAAAGAGGCCTACTTCATGGACAGCCGTGGCTGGGAAGAACAGTTGAGCCGTCTCGAACTGTTTCTTTTCGAAAGCGCCAAGGCCCGCGAGCGTGACGGTGGCTGACATTTTCGAACCTTGGCTGAGGCGCTGGGCACTGGTGCCGGACGGCGCGCCGATCATCACGCCCGGCAGCCGTTTGTTACCGGTACGCCTGAACGATAGGCCGGCCATGCTCAAGGTGGCGCTGGATGTCGATGAAAAGTACGGCAATCGGCTGATGACCTGGTGGGACGGTGACGGTGCCGCGCAGGTGTTGGCGCATCACGAGGATGGTCTGCTGCTGGAGCGCGCCATGGGCAGCCGCTCGCTGATGCACATGGCAATGAATGGCGAAGACGACGAGGCGAGCCGGATTCTGTGCTCGGCGCTGGCACGATTGCATGCACCGCGTGAAACGCCGCCTCCGCCGCTGGTGGAGTTGGGTCCATGGTTTGCTTCACTGCGCATCGCGACTGCACAACATGGCGGCCTCTACGCCCTGAGTCTGCAAACCGCCGAAAACCTGCTCGCCAACCCACAGGATGTGGTGGTGCTGCACGGCGACATGCATCACGACAATGTTCTGGATTTCGGCGAGCGTGGCTGGCTGGCAATCGATCCGAAGCGGGTCAGGGGCGAGCGCGGTTTTGACTACGCCAACCTGATGTGTAATCCGGACTTGCCGACGGCGACGGATCCCGCGCGTTTTCGCCGGCAGCTGGATGTGATTGTCGAAACTGCCGGGCTTGATCACCGAAGACTGCTGCAATGGGTGCTGGCGTTCGCCGGTTTGTCGGCTGCGTGGTTTCTCGAGGATGACGCGCTGGAACAGGCCTCAGGGCAGTTGAAAGTCGCACAGATCGCGGCTTCCATGCTCGATGCCTGACAGGGCTAAGGGTTTTCGGAAGGGTTGCTATGGCGAATGTCTTACACGCGCTGGTAGCTTTTACGACTATTGCTGATTGGATCCACTGCGTAATCTACACACATCAACTGAGACACAGGGAGTGTTTCAGGATCACGGATGATCGACCATTTGCAAGGATCGCTGCCGACAGGGAGTCGATAATGGTCTTGGGAAAAACCCGCTTCGGCGGGTTTTTTTTCGTCCATGGAAAAGTGTACCCCTTTGTAGGAGCTGCCGCAGGCTGCGATCTTTTGATCTGGTTTTAAAGATCAAGATCAAAGGATCGCAGCCTGCGGCAGCTCCTACATCGGTTATGCGTGATTCGTCATGAGGCGATCAACTGGCGCAGGACGTAATGCAGAATCCCGCCCGATTTGAAGTATTCCACTTCATTCAACGTATCGATCCGGCACAACACTTCGATTTTCTCCTGCTTGCCATCCTCACGGGTAATCACCAACGGCAAGTTCATTCGCGGTGTCAGCTCGACGCCGGTGAGACCCTGGATTTCAAAGGTCTCCTTGCCGGTCAGGTTGAGGCTCTTGCGGTTCTGATCAAGCTTGAACTGCAGCGGCAACACGCCCATGCCCACCAGATTGGAGCGGTGGATCCGCTCGAAGCTTTCCGCGATCACCGCTTTCACGCCCAGCAGATTGGTGCCCTTGGCCGCCCAGTCACGGCTGGAACCGGTGCCGTATTCTTGCCCGGCAATCACCACCAGCGGCGTGCCCGAAGCCTGGTACTTCATCGCCGCGTCGTAGATCGCCAGTTTCTCGCCGGTTGGAATGTAGATCGTGTTGCCACCTTCTTCACCGCCGAGCATTTCATTGCGAATACGGATATTGGCGAAGGTGCCGCGCATCATCACTTCATGATTGCCGCGACGTGAGCCGTAAGAGTTGAAGTCCCGTGGTTCCACGCCTTTTTCGCGCAGATAACGTCCGGCTGGGCTGTCGGCCTTGATGTTGCCGGCGGGGGAGATGTGGTCGGTGGTTACCGAGTCGCCGAGCAAGGCCAGCACCCGTGCAGCTTTGACGTCTTTGATTTCCGGCAGCGGCCCGGAAATATCATCAAAAAACGGTGGATGCTGGATGTAGGTCGAATCGTCCTGCCACACGTAAGTCGCCGCTTGCGGCACCTCGATGGCCTGCCATTGTTCATCACCGGCAAACACTTCGGCGTATTCCTTGTGGAACATTGCCGTGCTGACCTGATTCACTGCATCGGCGATCTCTTTGCTGCTTGGCCAGATATCGCGCAGATACACCGGATTACCTTGCTGATCTTCGCCCAGCGGTTCGCTGCTGATGTCGCTGCGCACGCTACCGGCCAAGGCATAGGCGACCACCAGCGGCGGTGAGGCCAGCCAGTTGGTTTTCACCAGCGGGTGCACGCGGCCTTCAAAGTTGCGGTTACCGGAGAGCACGGATGCCACGGTGAGATCGGCTTTCTGGATGGCTTTCTCGATCGGTTCCGGCAGCGGCCCGGAATTGCCGATGCAGGTGGTGCAGCCATAACCGACCAGGGAAAAGCCGAGCTGGTCGAGATATTGCGTCAGCCCCGCTGCCTTGTAGTAGTCGGTAACCACTTTTGAACCCGGTGCCAGCGAACTCTTCACCCACGGTTTGCGGGTCAGTCCTTTCTCCACGGCTTTCTTCGCCAACAACCCGGCGGCCATCATCACGCTCGGGTTGGAGGTGTTGGTGCAGGAGGTAATCGCGGCGATGACGACCGCACCGTTTTTCAGACGATAGGTGTGGCCTTCGTATTCGTAATCGGTTTCCCCGACCAGATCGGCGTTGCCCACCGCGACACCACCACCGCCCTCACTCTCCAGACGTCCTTCTTCTTTGCTGGTGGGTTTGAATTGCAGATCGATGAAGTCGCTGAAGGCTTGCGGCACGTTTGGCAGCGAGACGCGATCCTGTGGACGTTTCGGTCCCGCCAGACTCGCTTCGACGCTACCCATGTCCAGCGCCAGGCTATCGGTGAATACCGGTTCCTGACCGGGCAGACGCCACAAGCCCTGAGCCTTGGTGTAGGCCTCGACCAGTTTCACCACTTGCGGCGGCCGCCCGGACAGGCGGAGATATTCCAAAGTCACGTCATCAACCGGGAAGAAGCCGCATGTCGCGCCGTATTCCGGGGCCATGTTGGCGATGGTCGCGCGGTCGGCGAGCGGCAGATCAGCGAGGCCGTCACCGTAGAATTCGACGAACTTGCCCACTACGCCTTTCTTGCGCAGCATCTGCGTCACCGTCAGGACCAGGTCGGTGGCCGTGATGCCTTCCTTGAGCTTGCCGGTCAGTTTGAAACCGATCACTTCCGGAATCAGCATCGACACCGGTTGCCCGAGCATCGCCGCTTCCGCTTCGATCCCGCCGACGCCCCAGCCGAGTACGCCGAGGCCGTTGATCATGGTGGTGTGCGAGTCGGTGCCGACCAGCGTGTCGGGGAACGCATAGGTGCGGCCGTCTTCATCCTTGGTCCACACGGTGCGGCCGAGGTATTCGAGGTTGACCTGATGGCAGATGCCGGTGCCCGGCGGCACCACGCTGAAGTTGTCGAAGGCGCTTTGGCCCCAACGCAGGAAGGCATAACGTTCGCCGTTGCGCTGCATTTCGATGTCGACGTTCTGCTCGAAAGCGCTGGGCGTGGCGAATTTGTCGACCATCACCGAGTGGTCGATCACCAGGTCCACCGGCGATAACGGATTGATTCGCTGCGGATCGCCGCCGGCCTTGGCCATCGCCGCACGCATGGCGGCAAGGTCGACCACGGCGGGCACGCCGGTAAAATCCTGCATCAGGACGCGGGCAGGCCGGTACTGGATTTCGCGGTCGGAGCGACGCTCCTTGAGCCACGCGGCGATCGCCTTGAGGTCGGCGCCGGTGACAGTTTTTTCATCTTCCCAGCGCAGCAGGTTTTCCAGCAGGACTTTCAGTGACATCGGTAACTTGTCGAGGTCGCCCAGGCTTTTGGCGGCATCCGGCAGGCTGAAATAGTGGTAGGTCTTGTCGTCGATTTGCAGTGTTTTAAGGGTCTTCAGACTATCGAGGGACGGCATTACGATCACTCCTTTGAATCCGCACGGCTACGGATTGAGGGGACGGGCAGAGCTATCAACGTAGCCCTGTTTTCATTAGCTGGCTAATAACTGGACTCTATGGGTAAGTCCAAGGTTCCGACATCGGCTATCATGCGCCGGTTTTCGTGACAGGCTTTGCTGCAACGCAAGGCCTGAGCATCGCGCAGGGGCCGAATCACCGCCCTCTGCCCAGGAGTAAGAATGAACACCCTATTCATGCATTGCCGGCCAGGCTTCGAAGGCGAAGTCTGTTCGGAGATTTCCGACCTCGCCGCGCAACTCAATGTGGCCGGCTACGCCAAGGCCAAAGCGGCCACCGCGTGCGCCGAGTTTGTCTGCACCGAAGAAGATGGCGCCGAGCGCCTGATGCGCGGTCAGCGTTTCGCCGAACTGATCTTCCCGCGCCAATGGGCGCGCGGGGTTTTCATTGATCTGCCGGAAACCGATCGCATCAGCGTGATCCTCGCGCACATGGCCGAATTCCCGGTGTGCGGCAGTCTCTGGCTGGAAGTCGTCGATACCAATGACGGCAAAGAACTGTCGAACTTCTGCAAGAAATTCGAGGGCCCGCTGCGCAAGGCGCTGACCGGCGCCGGCAAACTGGTGGAGGACGCCAGCAAGCCGCGTCTGCTGCTGACCTTCAAGAGCGGTCGTGAAGTGTTTCTGGGTATGGCCGATGCCGGTAACTCGGCGATGTGGCCGATGGGCATTCCGCGCCTGAAGTTTCCGCGTGAGGCACCGAGCCGTTCGACGCTGAAGCTGGAAGAGGCGTGGCACCACTTCATTCCGCGTGATCAGTGGGAAGATCGTCTGCACAGCGACATGACTGGCGTTGATCTTGGCGCCGCACCGGGCGGCTGGACCTGGCAACTGGTCAACCGCGGCATGCTGGTGACCGCCATCGACAACGGCCCGATGGCCGAAAGCCTGATGGACACCGGCCTGGTGCAGCATTTGATGGCCGACGGTTTTACCTTCAAACCCAAGCAACCGGTGGACTGGATGGTCTGCGACATCGTCGAGAAACCGGCACGTAACGCCGCGATGCTCGAAGAGTGGATCGGCGAAGGGCATTGCCGCGAGGCGGTGGTCAACCTGAAGTTGCCGATGAAACAACGTTACGCCGAAGTGAAGCGCTTGCTCGAGCGCATTGCCGATGGCTTCAAGGCACGCGGGATCAAGGTCGATATCGGCTGCAAACAGCTGTATCACGATCGCGAAGAAGTGACCTGCCATTTGCGCCGGCATGACATCAAGAAACCAAAATCCCGCTGACACACCGCAAAACCCTGTGGGAGAGAGCCTGCTCGCGAAAGCGCAATCCGATCCAGCAATGATGTTGGCTGATACGACGCCTTCGCGAGCAGGCTCGCTCCCACAGGGTGTGTGGTGTAACGCCACAGATGACCGAACACCCGGCAATGCGCGACAATGCCGGCCAGTTTCAGGAGTGAATCATGAGTGAAATGATCGATACCCCGGTCGACGGCACCCTCGACGCCACCGGCCTCAATTGCCCGGAACCGGTGATGATGCTGCACCAGCACATCCGTGACCTGGTACCCGGCGGCCTGCTCAAGGTGATTGCCACCGATCCATCGACCAAACGCGATATCCCCAAATTCTGCGTGTTTCTCGACCATGAACTGGTGAGCCAGCACGAAGAGGCCGGTACTTACCTGTACTGGATCCGCAAGAAACACGCCTGAATCCCAAGCGAACGCAAAACCAAATGTGGGAGCGAGCTTGCTCGCGAAAGCGGAGTGTCAGTCACTGTAAATGTCGACTGAATCACCGCATTCGCGAGCAAGCTCGCTCCCACTTTTTTTGTCCTGTGTTAATGGCTTAGCCTGCGCTACGACTGATCCGAATCCGCTTGCGCGCACTGCGCGTCAGGCGAATCGACAGCATCAACGCTGCGCAGCTCAGGCCAACGATCAGACCCTGCCACAAACCGCTCGGGCCGCGTGGCTCGCCGAGCCAGTCGGTCAGGCCGAGGGCGTAACCCACCGGCAAACCAATCCCCCAATAGGCGAACAGGGTCAGGATCATCGTCACCCGAGTGTCCTGATAACCACGCAGCGCGCCGGCAGCGGTGACCTGAATGGCGTCGGAAAACTGGAACAGCGCCGAGTACACAATCAGCATCGCCGCGATGTGAATCACCGTCGGGTCAGCGGTGTAGATCGCCGCAATCGGCTCGCGCAGTAACAGCATCATGCTCGCCGACAGGCAGGCGTAAGCCAGCGCGGTACCCATGCCGACACCAGCGGCAAAACGCGCCTCTCGCGGTTCTTCACGACCGAGTGCCTGACCGACACGCACGGTAACGGCCATGCCCAGCGAGTAGGGAATCATGAACACCAGCGAGCTGACGTTCAGTGCAATCTGATGCCCGGCCACCACCGTGGCGCCGAGGCTGCCGATCAGCAGCGCGATCACGGCAAAAATGCTCGACTCGGCAAACACCGCGATGCCGATCGGCAGACCAATCGCCAGCAGACGCTTGATCACCGCCCATTGCGGCCAGTCGAAACGGCTGAAAATCTCGCTCGAACGATAGGCCGGGGCCCAGCGCTCATAACCGGCCAGACCCAGCGCCATCACCCACATAACGATCGCCGTGGCCCAACCGCAGCCGACGCCGCCCATCGCCGGCACACCGAAGTGGCCATAGATGAAGACGTAGTTCAGCGGAATATTCAGCGCCAGACCACACAGGCCCAGCACCATCGCCGGACGCGTGCGACCGATGCCGTCACTGGTGCAGCGCAGCACGTGATAGAACGCCACCGCCGGCAGGCCGCTGGCGATGCCATGCAGATATTGCATGCACGGGCCGATCAGCTCGGGATCGACCTTCATCAGGTGCAGCACCGGCTCGGCGGCGACCAGCATCGCCGTCGCAATCAGCCCTACCACCAGCGCCAGCCACAACGCTTGACGCACGAGCGGGCCGATTTCGCTGTGAGTGCCAGCGCCAAAACGCTGGGCGACTTTCGGCGTGGTCGCCAGCAGGGTGCCGGTCATCAGCAGAAACACCGGCACCCAGATCGAGTTGCCCAGCGCCACCGCCGCCAGATCCTTTGGCCCGACGCGGCCAGCCATCACCGCATCGACGAAGCCCATGGCCGTGGTCGCCAATTGCGCGATGATGATCGGCAGCGCGAGGGCCAGCAGGTTCTTGAACTCCAGGCGAATCCGCGCGGGGCGGGTCAGGGAAACAGCGACAGGTTGATCAGTTACAGAATTCACAGGCAAAGCGTCCACAGGTGTTGATGCGCAAGGCGCCGCATTCTACGCCGCTGACGTTACAGTCAGGAAAAATCCTCTGTTGCGGATTTGTAAGCGCAAAGCCCGCTGGCCCGGCAACCGATCTGCACCTAAACTGCCGATCCGCCTAAGGAGCCCGCCATGCTGATTGTTGCCGACGAAAATATCCCGCTGCTCGATGCCTTTTTTGCCGGTTTCGGCGAGATCCGCCGGGTACCGGGCCGTTCCATCGACCGCGCGACGGTCGAGCAGGCCGACGTGTTGCTCGTGCGCTCGGTGACCAACGTCAATCGTGCGTTGCTCGAGGGCAGCAAGGTGCGCTTTGTCGGCACCTGCACCATTGGCACTGATCATCTGGATCTCGAGTACTTCAATGAGGCCGGCATTACCTGGTCCAGTGCGCCCGGCTGCAACGCCCGCGGCGTGGTTGATTACGTGCTGGGCAGTCTGATGACGCTTGCCGAAATAGAAGGTCTCGATCTCACTCAACGGACCTACGGTGTCGTTGGTGCCGGCGAGGTAGGCGGGCGCCTGATCAAGGTCCTGAAGGGCCTGGGCTGGAACGTCAAAGTCTGCGATCCGCCGCGTCAGGCTGCCGAGGGCGGTGAGTACGTCAGCCTCGAGCAAATCATTGAGCAGTGCGACGTGATCAGTCTGCACACGCCGTTGACCCGCAGCGGCGGCGGGGCCACTTGGCATCTGTTCGATCAGCAGCGTTTGCAGCAACTCAAACCCGGCGCTTGGTTGATCAACGCAGCGCGTGGTCCGGTTGTGGATAACGCCGCGTTGCGCAAAGTGCTGTTGGAACGTGAAGACCTGCAAGCCGTTCTCGACGTCTGGGAAGCCGAGCCTGAGGTTGACACGGCGCTGGCCGAACTCTGCGTATTGGCCACGCCGCACATCGCCGGTTACAGCCTCGACGGCAAACAGCGCGGAACGGCGCAGATTTATCAGGCGTATTGCGCATTCAGCGGCCAACCGGCAGTTATCCAACTCAGTGATCTGTTGCCGGCACCGTGGTTGTCTGAAGTGACCCTGCATGCTGACAGCGATCCGGCCTGGGCGCTGGCGATGTTGTGCCGTGGGGTGTACGACCCGCGCCGCGATGACGCGGATTTTCGCCGCAGCCTCGTAGGCAATGTCGGTGAGCAGCGGGCGGCGTTCGACATGTTGCGCAAGCAATATCCGGTGCGACGCGAGATTGAAGGGCTGAAGGTGCGGATTGAAGGGGAGTCGCTGGCGTTGGCGAGAATTGTGGCGGCGCTGGGGGCGGTGGCCGTCTAGATACCGGGTCGGCCCTTTCGCGAGCAGGCTCGCTCCCACAGGAGATCTTCAGCGAATAAAGGTCCATGTGGGAGCGAGCCTGCTCGCGAAGGCCGCGCCACAAATACCTGATCTGCAGACAGAAAAAACCCGGTCAAAAGGACCGGGTCATGAAGACGGTGGCTATATCACTCTTGTTCGGCAGGCTTGACCAATCGCTTCTCCAGTTCGCTGCACGCTTGCTGGATCATTTCTTCAGTGATCGGTACTTCACGCCCATCCTTATCCAGTATCGAGCAACCCAGAGATTGGCCGGGCTTGGTGCGGATCACTTCAATTTTGTCTTCGCTGCTGTGTTGCAAGGACATGGCCTGTCTCCTCATCAGGTTGTGTGCCTAGGGTAAAACCGCCACGTGACCGGGCTGTGACAATTCCCTGCGGTCTGTCAGTGGGGCATCTCCACTCAAACAGAAACGACCGCTCGTCTCAACCGGGACTTTAGACCAATAGTAACTATGGCCTAGTCTTTGGGGGCATATTTAACCTGACTCATTGTGATTTACAGAGTTCCGCTCCAAGAAGGTTTAGGCTAGCCCTTTCACCAACACGGATGTGTACCTGAATGACCCCGAAGCTTTCTTCACGACACCGTCGGGCCCTGCGTCTGACCACTCGATTTCTGGCCCCTTACCGCTGGCAAGTCATCGCTGCGCTGCTGGCATTGATCGTCACCGCCGCCGTTACGTTGTCGATGGGGCAGGGCATCAAACTGTTGGTCGACCGCGGCTTCATGACTCAGTCGCCGCATCAGCTCAATCAGAGCATTGGCATCTTCATGTTGATGGTGCTGGGCCTGGCGGTCGGCACGTTCGCGCGGTTCTACTGGGTATCGTGGATCGGCGAGCGCTGCGTGGCCGATATTCGTCGTGAAGTGTTCAACCATCTGGTCTATCTGCATCCGGGCTTTTACGAGAACAACCGCAGTTCGGAGATCCAGTCGCGACTGACCGCCGACACGACGCTGTTGCAATCGGTGATCGGCTCGTCGCTGTCGATGTTCCTGCGCAACCTATTGATGGTGATCGGCGGTGTCATTCTGTTGTTCGTGACCAATGCGAAACTCACCAGCATCGTGGTAATTGCCTTGCCGTTCGTGGTGGCACCGATTCTGATTTTCGGCAGGCGCGTACGCAATCTGTCGCGGTTGAGCCAGGACCGGGTCGCCGATATCGGCAGCTATGTTTCCGAGACTCTCGGCCAGATCAAAACCGTGCAGGCCTACAACCATCAGGTGCAGGATGAGCGCCGTTTTGCGACAACCGTCGAGGACGCGTTCGATACGGCGCGCAAACGCATCTTTCAGCGTTCATGGATGATCACCATGGTGATCGTGCTGGTGCTCGGCGCGGTGGCGGTGATGTTGTGGGTCGGTGGCATGGACGTGATCGCCGGGCGCATCACTGGAGGTGAACTGGCGGCGTTTGTCTTTTACAGTCTGATCGTCGGCAGTGCGATCGGCACCTTGAGTGAGGTGATCGGTGAGCTGCAACGCGCGGCGGGTGCCGCCGAACGAATCGCTGAGCTGTTGGGTTCGGAAAATATCATTCAACCGCCCACCACCGGGCTGGTAACCCTGCCGCAGCGCGTGCGGGGTGAATTGCAATTGCAGGAAGTACGTTTTTCCTATCCGTCGCGTCCTGAAAGCTATGCCGTCAACGGCTTGAACCTGACCATCCGGGCCGGTGAGACGCTGGCGCTGGTGGGTCCATCCGGCGCCGGCAAGTCCACGGTGTACGATTTGCTATTGCGCTTTTATGACCCCGTGGAAGGGCGGATCATGATTGATGGTGTGCCGCTGACCAGCCTTGATCCGCTGGACCTGCGCCGTCACTTCGCCTTGGTCTCGCAGTCGCCGGCGCTGTTTTTCGGCAGCGTTGAAGAAAATATTCGTTACGGCAATCCGGGGGCGACGCTGGAGCAAGTCAAGGACGCGGCAAAAATTGCTCACGCCCACGACTTCATCGAGAAAATGCCCAACGGTTATCAGACCCATCTCGGCGATGGTGGCCTCGGCCTGTCCGGTGGTCAGCGTCAGCGTCTGGCGATCGCCCGGGCATTGCTGGTCGACGCACCGATCCTGCTGCTGGACGAAGCCACCAGTGCCCTCGATGCGCAGAGCGAACACCTGATTCAGGAAGCGCTGCCGAGCCTGATGCAGAACCGCACCACGCTGGTGATCGCGCATCGACTGGCCACTGTGAAAAACGCTGACCGGATTGCAGTGATGGATCAGGGCAAACTTGTCGCCATTGGTACTCATCAGGAACTGATTGCCAGCAATCCGCTGTATGCGCGGTTGGCGGCGTTGCAGTTCAATGATGGAAAAGTAACGGTTGATCAAGTCTGATGGACACTGCTCGTATCGGGCATTATGGCGCTAATGAGTCAGCAAGCGACCTAGTGACCGACTCAGTAACCGACCTAGTAGCGAGATTATTGTTAACGCTGGGGCCCCGTTCTCTGAGGATCAGTGATCTGATGGCAGAGATGAGCCTGGTCCACAAGGCTACGTTCAGATCCAACTATCTCAAGCCGGCCTTAACCGCTGGAATGATCGAAATGACCGATCCTCAATCACCCAAGAGTCCAACCCAGAAATATCGGCTTACTCAACTTGGCAAAATGATGGTTAAAAAGTTGAAGTGTTAATTTGGCAGCCGACAGCTCAATAAAAAATGCCCGTATCTCGCGATACGGGCATTTTTCGTTATCCGGCATTAAGCGCTGGATTACTGATCATCAAAATACCGCTCATGCCAATCCACCAGCGGCTGTGGCGAGTTGAGCTTCTGGCCGTAGATCACCGAGTACGACAACACGTTCTGCACGTACTGACGGGTTTCATCGAACGGGATGCTTTCCACCCAGACGTCAAAGCTCAGGTGATCAGCGCCGCGTAGCCATTGGCGCACACGGCCGGGGCCGGCGTTGTAGGCGGCGGAGGCGAGGACGCGGTTGCCGTTGAACTGGCTGTGCACCTGGCTCAGGTAAGCGGCGCCGAGCTGGATGTTCTTGTCCGGATCGAGTACCTGCTGCGGCGAGGCCAGCGGGATGCTGAACTTGCGCGCGGTTTCCTTGGCGGTGCCGGGCATCAACTGCATCAGGCCGCTGGCGCCAACGCCGGAGCGGGCGTCGTCCATGAAGGCGCTTTCCTGGCGGGTGATGGCGAACACCCAGCTCGAATGCAGACCACGCACCTTGGCTTCACGCACGAGAGTTTCGCGGTGGGCCATCGGGAAGCGGATATCCAGATCGTCCCAGTACTGCGCCTGGCTGATGGTGCGGATCGCCGGGAAGTACCATTTCAGGTCGTAAGCCAGTTTCGCCTGGGCAACCATTTCATCGCGATTGAAGTGGCGGCTGACGTGATACCACTCGCGACGACCGTCGACGATCTGCCCGCGAGCATGGAACTCCAGCGCGCGGCGCACGCCCGGGGTGTTGCGCACCTTGTTGATCAGCGCCTGACTGAGGACTAGCGGCTTGTTGTTCAGCGAGTACGGCGATTGCGAGCGGTCGGCGGCGAGGAAGCCGTAGAAATCACGTTCCCGCGCGAGGCCTTTGTACAGCGTCTGTGCTTCCGGGTTCTGCGGCTGGGCCAGTTCCAGACTGCGTGCCTGCCAGTAGCGCCAGCGGTTGGTGGTGGCCAGATCCTGCGGCAGACGGCGAGTCAACTGATACGCATCGTCCCAACGGGCCAGACGCAGCAACAGGCGCAGACGCCATTCCGAGACAGTGTTGTCACGCAGTTCCGGGTCGTACTTGGTCATCACATCCAGCGCGCGGCTGTCGAAACGACGAGCGAGAGTCAGGCCGATTTCCCGGGCGATCGCGACTTTTTCATCGCGAGAGAAATGCATGCTGCTGGCGTAACCGTCGAGCAAGGCCATGGCCTTGTCCGGATCCTGGCGCGCCAAACGGCGCAGGCCGAGGCTGACCACGTCGGACATCGGCTCATCGGCCGGGGTGAAACGTGAAGGCTGATTGAGCAGCTCCGGTTTCTGCGCGACATCGACCAGCAAACGACCGCGTGGGGCAAGGGTGGTCAGGCCGTTGACCAGGCTGTTGGCCAGCGGATAGTTGCGGGCCTGAGCGGCGAGTTTGGTGCGCTCCCAGCGTTTCTGCTCGGTGAGCTGGCCGTCGGCAGCCCAGATGCCGAACAGCGCGTCGCACGCAGCGGGTTGCGATTTGCCGGTCAGCCAGAGCTTGTCGGCGTTGGCGTAACCCTCGGCCTTGTGGTTGCTGCTGATCTGGTACTGCGCGTTGAGGCAGTCCAGTTCAGTGAAGTTGAGTTTCGAGTCGTAGTACTTGACGAAGGTCGCCCAGTCGCCTCGGTCGGCGAGCCAGCGCAACCAGCGCAGTTTCATCCAGTTGGCCTGGGGCAGGTCACCGTGTTCGGCGAGGAATTTTTCGATTTCCGCATTGCTCGCGGTCTTCAGACGCGCGGTCAGTTCGTCGTAGGCCAGATACGGCTCCAGCGGGTAATCGGCCAGCGCCTGGCTGTAGCGCAAGTACGGGCCGGTATCGCCCTTGGCCAGCGCGCGCTTGGCTTCATCGTAATACTGGCGTTGGGTGGACAGGTCCACCGCCTGGGCGGATTGAGCGGCAGCGGCGGTAAGTAGCAAACAGGACAAGACACTGAAAAGGCGACTGCGCATGAGACATCCGGGCAGAGAAATCATGACAAGTGCCGACCTCGGTCAGCACTGAATTGTCTGTAGCTTAGCCTTTTGCCAGCAAGCGGCGAAAGCTTTGCGGGCCTCGCAGCACAAGTTCGCAACAAATGTTGTGCAGAGTGCTTCGACAGACAAATTGCCGGCCTGCTGAAGCCCTAACTCAGGTAGAATGCGCGCCCGGTTTTTGGAGAAGCTCATGACCCTGCTCAAATTCAGCGATGTGTCCCTTGCGTTCGGCGCTATGCCGTTGTTGGACAAGGTGTCCTGGCAGATCGCCCGTGGTGAGCGGGTGTGCATCATCGGCCGCAACGGCACTGGCAAGTCCAGCATGATGAAACTGGTCAAGGGCGACCAGAAGCCCGATGAAGGCTCGGTGTGGCGTGCCCCCGGTCTGAAAATCGGCGAATTGCCGCAAGAATTGCCAGTGGCCGACGATCGGACGGTGTTCGACGTGGTCGCTGAAGGCCTGGATGGCGTGGGTGCGTTGCTCGCCGAGTATCATCACCTCGCGCAGAACTGCGTCACTGAGGAAGACCTGAACAAGCTTATGCACGTTCAGCAAGACCTCGAAGCCCGTGATGGCTGGCGTTTGCAGACGCTGGTCGAAAGCACCTTGAGCCGTCTGCAACTGCCGGCCGACAAGACCCTCGCCCAGTTGTCCGGCGGCTGGCGTCGTCGCGTGCTGCTGGCGCAGGCGCTGGTGTCCGAGCCGGATCTGCTGCTGCTCGACGAACCGACCAACCACCTGGACATCGGTGCGATTGCCTGGCTCGAAGAGGCACTGAAAGATTTCCAGGGCGCCGTGCTGTTCATCACGCACGACCGTTCTTTCCTGCAAAACCTCGCCACGCGCATTCTCGAACTGGATCGCGGCGGCCTGATCGACTGGAACGGCGACTACGCCAGTTTCCTCGTGCACAAAGAAGCTGCACTGGCCGCTGAAGAGACCGCCAACGCGCTGTTCGACAAGAAACTGGCCCAGGAAGAAGTCTGGATCCGCCAGGGCATCAAGGCGCGCCGCACCCGTAACGAAGGCCGCGTCCGCGCCCTGAAAGCCCTGCGCGTTGAGCGCAGCGAGCGTCGTGAACGCACTGGCAAGGCCAACATTCAGTTGGACACTGCCGACAAGTCCGGCAAGCAGGTGATGGTCCTCGAGAACGTGAGTTTCGCGCACCCGGGCGGCCCGTTCCTGATCAAGGACTTCTCGATGGTGCTGACGCGCGGCGACCGTATCGGTCTGCTCGGCGCCAACGGTACCGGCAAGACCACTCTGTTGAAACTGATGCTCAGCGGTCTGCAACCGACCAGCGGCAAAGTGGAAGAGGGCACGCGGATCGACGTGGCGTACTTCGACCAGTTGCGCCATCAACTGGATCTGGAAAAGACCGTGATCGATAACGTTGCCGAAGGTCGCGACTTTATCGATATCGACGGCCAGAGCCGTCACGTGCTGAGCTACCTCGGCGATTTCCTGTTCAGCCCGCAGCGTGCCCGCACGCCGGTCAAGGCGCTGTCGGGTGGCGAGCGTGCGCGTCTGTTGCTGGCCAAACTGTTCAGCAAACCGGCGAACCTGCTGGTACTCGACGAACCGACCAACGACCTCGACGTGGAAACCCTCGAGCTGCTCGAAGAAGTGCTGCTGACCTTCAACGGCACCGTGCTGATGGTCAGCCACGACCGGGCATTCCTCGACAACGTGGTCACCAGCACCCTGGTCTTCGAGGGTGAAGGCAAGGTGCGTGAATACGTCGGCGGCTATCAGGACTGGATCCGTCAGGGCGGTTCGCCGCGTCTGTTGGGCGTGACTGAAAGCAAGTCGGGCAAGGCTGACCTGAATTCGGCGGTGGTCACTGCCGAGCCAGCAGTGGCTGCAGCGCCTGCGGCAGCGGCTCCGGCGGCGAAGAAAAAGCTGAGCTACAAACTGCAGCGTGAGCTGGAAGCGTTGCCGGGCGATATCGACGCCAAGGAACAGCAGATCGCCGCAGTGGAGGCCGAGATGGCTGAAGGCGGTTTCTATCAGCGTCCACCGGCTGAAACAGCCAAGGTGATTGCTTCGCTGGAGCAGTTGCAGGCTGAGCTGGATGCGTTGATGGAGCGTTGGGCCGAGCTGGATGCCTGATTGATCCGGATGTGAAAAAGCCCGGCGTTCAGTGATGAACGCCGGGCTTTTCATATGTAAACGCAGTTCCCTTGTAGGAGTGAGCCTGCTCGCGATAGCGGTTTGGCATTCAACGGATTCGTCGACTGTCAGAGCGCTATCGCGAGCAGGCTCACTCCTACATGGAAAGGTGTTTCAGCGTTTGACCAGGTGGACGGCGAGGACGTCGCATGGCGCGCCGTGCAGCACGTCATTCGCGGTCGAGCCGAGCAACAGCGCCAGACCATGTCGGCCATGACTGCCGACCACGATCAGATCGCACGTTTGTTCTTTGGCGAAATGATGGATTTCCTGGCGTGGCTGGCCATAGGTCAGATGGCAGTTGGCGCCCTCAAGCTCTGAGTATTTGGCTTTCAGGCGCTCCAGGCGTTCCTTGGCCTGATCGAACTGCTGTTGTTGCAGTTGTGACAGATCCATCGGCACGTCGCCGCCGAATGCCATGGCCATCGGCTCGACGATATGCACCAGCGAAAGCTTGGCGCCATTGCTTACCGACAGCTCGCGGGCGCGGTGAATCACAGGGTCGCACTCTTCGGTCAGATCTACGGCGACCAGGATGTGGTGGTAGGGCATGAGGTGCTCCTCGTGAGGTTTCAATATTGTTAAGTATGGCTGGTTTCAAGCGCATTGGTTCCAAAGTGACACAATGCGCTCACCGAGAATTGGGAATAGAGATATGACGGTCTGGTTGGTGGTGTCAATCCTGCTGGTGGTTTTAAGTCCGCTGGCGTGGTTGCGCCCATCGCGCGCGCAAAGCGGTCGCATCGCCCTGCGTATGGAGGCACGACGCATCGGTCTGGCCATGCAGTTGGCACCTCAGGAATGGCCACACTGGCTGGCGCAAGAGCCACCAAACCCGTGCGCACAGTATCATCGGCCGCGCCGTGGCAAGTCGCCTGCCTGCTGGACTTACTGGCAGAAAACGCCGGGTATCTGGGTTAATCAGTGGCAGGAAGTCTGCGAAGATCGGGCGCTGCTCAATCATTTCGAAAAGTTGCCGGGCAACGTTTTCAAAGTCGAGGCAGACAAGCAGATGATCGCCTTGTATTGGGGCGAGAAGGGCGACGCCACGGTTTTGCTGGATATCGATGCCACTCTGAAAGCGCTGGCATGACGCGCGGACTTTTCCCACTGCAACGGTGGGGAACGTCCGGCAGACGCGCAATAAAAAGCCCGACATGATTCATCGGGCTGGGGTGGCCAGGCAGGCCGGAAATCTTTTTGATGCTGAGTCAGTCAGCGCATTTCTCTGTCGTCCACCCAGCGTAGCCCTTTAAACAAGGGCTGCCGCGAATTAGGGCGACTTTTCTAACTATTGATTCTATGAATGGCTTCACATGCAGACGCGTGTTGCGGGTCTTCGTCTTACAGAAATGACCGCAAAGTCGCATTTCAACCCGTATTTTGGGCGATTGACAATTGTCGGAAATTCCGTGAAGGTGACGTACCCAAATCAAACGGGCGTATGAATTGAGCGTTTGTCTTACAGACTGCTCCTACAGAATCCCGACTATCGCGTTGGCGGGTGTGCCGGGTGGATTGGCGTTAGCATCGACGAAAAAGCGTCCTGCCGAGCCATTCGCCTGCGTCCGACGTGTACTGTTCAGCTTCCATATCGTGGAGATCAGTTGATGATTTACGAAGGTAAAGCCATCACGGTTAAAGCTCTTGAAAGTGGCATCGTCGAATTGAAATTCGACCTCAAGGGTGAGTCCGTCAACAAGTTCAACCGTCTAACCCTGAACGAACTGCGTCAGGCCGTAGACACCATCAAGGCAGATGCTTCGATCAAGGGCGTGATCGTCAGCAGTGGCAAGGACGTGTTCATCGTCGGCGCCGACATCACCGAATTTGTCGACAACTTCAAGCTGCCGGATGCCGAGCTGGTTGCTGGCAATCTCGAAGCCAACAAGATCTTCAGCGATTTCGAAGACCTCAACGTCCCAACCGTAGTGGCCATCAATGGCATCGCACTGGGCGGCGGTCTGGAAATGTGCCTGGCAGCTGACTATCGCGTCATGTCGACCAAGGCCAAGATCGGTCTGCCGGAAGTCAAACTGGGCATCTACCCAGGCTTCGGCGGCACCGTGCGTCTGCCGCGTCTGATCGGTGTCGACAACGCCATCGAATGGATTGCCTCCGGTAAGGAAAACCGCCCTGAAGACGCGCTGAAAGTCAGCGCTGTCGACGCCGTGGTTGCTCCGGAGAAGCTGCAGGAAGCTGCCCTTGAACTGATCAAGCGCGCCATCTCCGGCGAGTTCGACTTCAAGGCCAAACGTCAGCCGAAACTTGAAAAACTCAAGCTGAACGCCATTGAACAAATGATGGCTTTCGAAACCGCCAAAGGTTTCGTCGCCGGTCAAGCTGGCCCGAACTACCCGGCGCCGGTTGAAGCGATCAAGACCATCCAGAAAGCCGCGAACTTCGGTCGTGACAAGGCGCTGGAAGTCGAAGCTGCAGGTTTCGTCAAACTGGCCAAGACCTCTGCCGCGCAGAGCTTGATCGGTCTGTTCCTGAACGATCAGGAACTGAAGAAAAAGGCCAAGGCCTACGACGAAATCGCCAAAGACGTGAAGCAGGCTGCTGTACTCGGCGCCGGCATCATGGGTGGCGGTATCGCTTATCAGTCGGCCTCCAAAGGTACGCCGATCCTGATGAAGGACATCAATGAGCACGGTATCGAGCAGGGTTTGGCCGAAGCCGCCAAACTGCTGGTTGGCCGCGTTGATAAAGGTCGCATGACCGCTGCGAAAATGGCTGAAGTGCTCAACGCCATTCGTCCGACCCTGTCCTACGGCGACTTCGGTCACGTCGATCTGGTGGTCGAAGCTGTCGTCGAAAACCCGAAGGTCAAGCAAGCCGTGCTGGCTGAAGTCGAAGGTCAGGTCAAAGAGGACACCATCCTCGCGTCCAACACCTCGACCATTTCCATCAGCCTGCTGGCCAAGGCCCTCAAGCGTCCGGAAAACTTCGTCGGCATGCACTTCTTCAACCCGGTGCACATGATGCCGCTGGTGGAAGTGATCCGTGGCGAGAAGTCCAGCGAGCTGGCCGTTGCCACCACCGTTGCCTACGCCAAGAAAATGGGCAAGAACCCGATCGTCGTCAACGACTGCCCGGGCTTCCTGGTCAACCGCGTGCTGTTCCCGTACTTCGGCGGTTTCGCCAAGCTGGTCAGCGCCGGTGTCGACTTCGTCCGTATCGACAAGGTCATGGAAAAATTCGGCTGGCCGATGGGCCCGGCATACCTGATGGACGTGGTCGGCATCGACACCGGTCACCACGGTCGTGACGTCATGGCTGAAGGCTTCCCCGACCGCATGAAGGATGACCGTCGCTCGGCCATCGACGTGCTGTACGAAGCCAAGCGCCTGGGTCAGAAGAACGGCAAGGGCTTCTATGCCTACGAGGCCGACAAGAAAGGCAAGCAGAAGAAAGTTGCCGATCCGTCGGTACTGGAAGTGCTCAAGCCGATCGTTTACGAGCAGCGCGAAGTCACTGACGAAGACATCATCAACTGGATGATGATCCCGCTGTGCCTGGAAACCGTGCGTTGCCTGGAAGACGGCATCGTTGAAACTGCCGCCGAAGCCGACATGGGTCTGGTCTACGGTATCGGTTTCCCTCCATTCCGTGGCGGTGCGCTGCGCTACATCGATTCGATCGGTGTTGCCGAGTTCGTTGCCCTGGCTGACCAGTACGCTGATTTGGGCGCGCTGTACCACCCGACCGCGAAACTGCGTGAAATGGCCAAAACCGGCCAACGGTTCTTCGGTTAAGCGTCCCAACTTTTGAGCGAGAGTGAAATTTTATGAGCTTGAATCCAAGAGACGTCGTGATTGTCGACTTCGGTCGTACTCCGATGGGCCGCTCCAAGGGCGGCATGCACCGCAACACCCGCGCCGAAGACATGTCGGCGCACCTGATCAGCAAATTGCTGGAACGCAACGCCAAGGTCGATCCTGCTGAAGTCGAGGACGTGATCTGGGGCTGCGTCAACCAGACCCTGGAGCAGGGCTGGAACATCGCGCGCATGGCGTCGCTGATGACCCAGATCCCGCACACTTCGGCTGGCCAGACCGTCAGCCGTCTGTGTGGCTCGTCGATGAGTGCGCTGCACACCGCTGCGCAAGCGATCATGACCGGCAACGGTGACGTGTTCGTGGTTGGCGGCGTCGAGCATATGGGCCACGTGAGCATGATGCACGGTGTCGATCCGAACCCGCACATGTCGCTGTACGCGGCGAAAGCCTCGGGCATGATGGGCCTGACCGCGGAAATGCTCGGCAAAATGCACGGCATCACTCGCGAACAGCAGGACGCTTTTGGCGTGCGTTCCCACCAGTTGGCCCACAAGGCCACCGTGGAAGGCAAGTTCAAAGACGAAATCATCCCGATGCAGGGCTACGACGAGAACGGTTTCCTGAAACTGTTCGACTACGACGAAACCATTCGTCCGGAAACCACCCTGGAAAGTCTGGCGGCTCTCAAGCCTGCCTTCAATCCAAAGGGCGGCACCGTGACTGCCGGTACTTCGTCGCAGATCACCGATGGTGCTTCGTGCATGATCGTGATGTCGGCGCAACGTGCACAGGACCTGGGTATCCAGCCAATGGCGGTGATCCGTTCGATGGCAGTGGCGGGTGTGGATCCGGCAATCATGGGCTATGGTCCAGTTCCGGCAACACAAAAAGCCCTGAAGCGTGCGGGCCTTGGCATCAACGATATCGACTTCTTCGAACTCAACGAAGCTTTCGCCGCACAGGCCCTGCCAGTGCTGAAAGATCTGAAAGTGCTCGACAAGATGAACGAGAAGGTTAACCTGCACGGCGGCGCGATCGCCCTGGGTCACCCGTTCGGTTGCTCCGGTGCCCGTATTTCCGGCACCTTGCTGAACGTGATGAAGCAGAATAGCGGCACCTTCGGGGTGGCTACTATGTGCATTGGTCTCGGCCAAGGCATCTCCACCGTCTTCGAACGCGTCTAAGCGTCTCGTTGATGGAAGCCGGGGCCAAGTGCCCCGGTTTTTGTTTTTGTGGATTTATTTTGTTTTTATTTTGAAAAAATTTGAGTGAGGGCCAAACCATGCCGATACAACCTGGGCTCTACCAACATTACAAAGGTCCGCAGTACCGTGTATTCAGTGTTGCGCGGCATTCCGAGACCGAAGAAGAAGTGGTCTTTTACCAAGCCCTGTATGGCGATTACGGCTTTTGGGTACGCCCTCTGAGCATGTTTCTCGAGTCAGTCGAGGTTGACGGCGAGCAGGTGCCACGCTTTGCTTTGGTGCAAGCCGAACCGAGCCTTTTTTCCAAGGCATAAGGCGAGTGCGCGCAGAACCCTGTGCTTGACCTCACCTTGTATCAACTATATATAGCGGTGCCGCGTCAGGCGCCAACCGCCTTTCACTTCTAGAATTCAGGAATTTTCTGATCCATGGGCAAATCGCTGGTCATTGTGGAATCCCCGGCTAAGGCCAAGACCATCAACAAGTATCTGGGTAACCAATACGTGGTGAAGTCGAGTATCGGCCATATCCGAGACCTGCCCACCAGCGGTTCGGCTAGCGCCAGCAAAGAGCCAGCCGCCAAGCGCGGCAAGGCTGCTGCGGGCGAAGGTCCGGTGCTCTCGCCGAAAGAGAAAGCGCGCAAGCAGCTGGTCTCGCGTATGGGTGTCGATCCCGATCATGGCTGGAAAGCCAAGTACGAGATCCTCCCGGGTAAAGAGAAGGTGATCGAAGAGCTGCGCCGGCTCGCCAAAGATGCTGACACCATCTATCTCGCAACCGACTTGGATCGCGAGGGGGAAGCCATTGCCTGGCACCTGCGCGAAGCCATCGGTGGTGACGACAGCCGCTACAAGCGCGTGGTGTTCAACGAAATCACCAAGAAGGCGATTCAGGAAGCCTTCTCGGAACCGGGCGAGCTGGACATCGATCGAGTCAACGCTCAACAGGCGCGTCGTTTCCTCGACCGCGTTGTGGGCTACATGGTTTCGCCGCTGCTGTGGGCAAAGATTGCCCGTGGCCTGTCCGCTGGCCGTGTGCAATCGGTTGCTGTGAAGCTGGTGGTCGAGCGTGAGCGCGAAATTCGTGCGTTCAACCCGGAAGAGTACTGGGAAGTGCATGCCGATCTCGGCACCACCAAAGGCTCGACCGTGCGTTTCGAAGTAGCTCGCGAGAAAGGCGAAGCCTTCAAGCCGCTCAACGAAGCTCAGGCCATGGCCGCGCTGGAGAAGCTCAAGTCTTCCAGCTACAGCATCGTCAAACGCGAAGACAAACCGACCAGCAGCAAGCCTTCGGCGCCATTCATCACGTCGACCCTGCAACAGGCTGCGAGTAACCGCCTGGGCTTCGGCGTGAAGAAAACCATGATGATGGCTCAGCGTCTGTACGAAGCCGGCTACATCACTTATATGCGTACCGACTCGACCAACCTCTCGGCCGATGCCGTGGCAATGGCGCGCACTTACATCGAAGACGAGTTCGGCAAGAAGTACCTGCCGGAAACGCCAAACGTCTACAGCAGCAAAGAAGGCGCGCAAGAGGCTCACGAAGCGATCCGTCCTTCCGACGCCAACACCACGCCGAGCAAGCTCGCAGGCATGGAGCGTGACGCTGAGCGCCTCTACGAGCTGATCTGGCGCCAGTTCCTCGCTTGCCAGATGCTGCCGGCGCAATATCTGTCGACCACCGTCAGCGTCGGCGCTGGCGATTTCGAGCTGCGCGCCAAGGGCCGTATCCTCAAATTCGACGGTTACACCCGCGTCATGCCGCAGATTGCCAAACCCGGCGACGACGACGTTCTGCCTGATATGGCGCAGGGCGATGTGATGAAGCTGATCAAGCTTGATCCATCGCAGCACTTCACCAAGCCACCGGCGCGCTACTCGGAAGCCAGCCTGGTTAAAGAAATGGAAAAACGTGGCATCGGTCGTCCTTCGACTTACGCTGCGATCATTTCGACCATTCAGGATCGCGGTTACGTGACCTTGCACAACCGTCGTTTCTACTCGGAAAAGATGGGCGACATCGTCACCGAGCGTCTGTCGGAAAGTTTCTCGAACCTCATGGACTACGGCTTCACCGCCGGCATGGAAGAGAACCTCGATGACGTGGCGCAGGGCGAACGCGACTGGAAAAGCGTGCTGGACGAGTTTTACGGCGATTTCAAAAAGAAACTCGAAGTAGCCGAAAACCCGGAAAGCGGCATGCGCGCCAACCAGCCGGTCATGACCGACATTCCGTGCACGACCTGTGGTCGTCCGATGCAGATCCGTACTGCGTCGACCGGCGTGTTCCTCGGATGCTCGGGCTACAGTCTGCCGCCGAAAGAACGTTGCAAGGCCACCGTCAACCTGGTGCCGGGCGATGAAATCGCTGCGGACGACGAAGGTGAGTCGGAATCGCTGGTTCTGCGCGGCAAGCATCGCTGCCCGATCTGCAGCACGGCGATGGACGCTTATCTGCTCGATGAGAAGCGCAAGCTGCACATCTGCGGTAACAACCCGGATTGTGCTGGCTACGAAATCGAAGAGGGCAGCTATCGCATCAAGGGCTACGAAGGTCCGAGCCTGGAATGCGACAAGTGCGGCAGCGAGATGCAGCTCAAGACCGGCCGTTTTGGCAAGTTCTTCGGTTGCACCAACCCTGAGTGCAAGAACACCCGCAAGCTGTTGAAAAGCGGTGATGCAGCGCCGCCGAAGATGGATCCGGTGAAGATGCCTGAGCTGAAATGCGAAAAGGTCAACGACACTTACATCCTGCGTGACGGTGCCTCTGGTCTGTTCCTGGCCGCCAGCCAGTTCCCGAAAAACCGTGAGACCCGTGCTCCGCTGGTGATCGAGATTGTGCCGCACAAGGACGAAATCGATCCGAAGTACCACTTCCTCTGCGACGCGCCGAAGAAGGATCCTGATGGTCTGCCAGCGGTCATCCGCTACAGCCGCAAGACCAAGGAGCAATACGTGCAGACCGAAGTCGACGGCAAGCCTACCGGTTGGAAGGCGTACTTCGACGGCGGCAAGTGGACGGTTGAAGACAAGCGTACGAAGCCAAAAGCTGAGTAAGCCTTAGCCTGATACTGAAAGGCCGCATGAGAACCCTTGGGTTTTCAGGCGGCCTTTTTGTTTTGTGCTTGCGGTGGGATTGGCTGATCCACGACACTGTCCGGCCTGTGTGAAGCAATTATTTCGTTGTGGAGAGCGCCGTCATGGCTCACGAACTCTATACCCGTACCAATCAGAAGATCTATTTCGCCGGCCTGTCGCTCGAAGCCTTGGCTCGTGCTGAAGAAGGGCGTGCGATGAATTCTCTGGCGTTGATTCAGGCTGGGCGTGAATCGGCGCTGTTTCACCTGTACGGGGCCTTGCTGGGGCTTTGTCATGAGATCGCGGGTTTCTATCGTCTGCCGCAGGCCAATGCGCCGCGGGCGGAGATGCTGCTGACGCGTGAAGTGCTGGAGTCGATCGCAATTCCCGAACTGGCCGAAATGGTTGAGTTGGCGGGCAATTCTGAAACCTGGTTGGCGAAACTGCTGGCAGCGCATTCGGCGCTGTTTCAACCGCCACGAGTGCCGCACAAGCCGAAGGGTGATGTGACGCAACCGTTGATTCAGGCGATTAATCTGGACGAAGAAGAAGCGCCAGAAGAGTTGAGTCGAGAGGAGCTGGAGAGCTGGCGGCAGAACTTGAAAGGTCTGGCGATACGTTTCCGCGAAGGCTTGAACGAGTGCTGAGGGCGATTGACACGGTGGCAATCTGAAACATGCTGCTGGTCAAGATCCCGAGCGAAGCCTGAATGATGTCTATATAATCCCTGCCTTTCGTGGAGAACAGACCTATATGCCAACGTCCTTTCTAGAAATTGTCGAGTTACCCGACGGCCGAATCGAGCTGCGCAGGGCCGAGGACGAGGGTTCTCTGGTGACGCTGGATTTCTCCGAGGATGCCAAGGCGTTCCTGCAAGGTCAGCATGTGGAGATCGCCAAGGCGATGTTAAGCGTCGGCGTGCAAATGGCCGGGCGCATGGTCGAAGGCGAGTTTGATAAGGAAGAAGGACCGCGGGTTCTTCATTGATCCCCGTCTTTTTACTTTTTGACGTTACCGCTTCAGATCGGCTTCTCTGTCCCTGGAGAAGCCCTGCGCTTCACACAGCGCGTGTAAGCACCAATCAACCCAAACGAATATTCAGGCTCTGAGCATCGCCCGTGCGTGCGGCGTTGATCAGTTGTTGCCGTGAATTTGCGTTCAGCGGGTTGAGCCAAGTGACTACGGTATGACTGCGACCCAGCTTCAGGGCTTCGCATGCCAGTTGCTGAGCGCTTTGAGCGCCTCTTGGTTGCAGCAGCAGAATACGCTCGCGATTCAAACCGGCATCCCGCAGCCATGTTTGGGTCAGGCTCGCAGGAGGCGCTATCAGCGTCAGCCAGCGTGCGTCCTGATCTTCACTGAGTTCGCGAAGGATCGGGGCAAGCAGGTTCAGGCAGTTCCCGGTAGCACCGCGCAGTGACAGCTCGCTGAATACTTCAGGTTCGGCAATCCACGGGCGCTCGACGACCTCTTTGAGGATCGGCGCCATCGGTTGTGCCAGAAACGCTTCGAATAAAGGCAGTTGTGTTTGCTGAGGGGGGTGTGGGAACTGCATAAAGCCTCCTTTAGCGGCGAATGACGCCGACACTCAAGCCTTCGATCACCAGTTCCTGATCTTTCAGGTCGACTTCGATAGGGGCGAACTCAGGGTTTTCGGCAATCAGCCAGACCTTGCTGCCTTCACGCTTGAAGCGCTTGACGGTCACTTCATCGCCAATGCGGGCGACGACAACCTGGCCATTACGCGCTTCGCGGGTGGTGTGCACGGCGAGGAGGTCACCGTCGAAAATGCCGATGTCCTTCATGCTCATGCCGTGCACGCGCAACAGATAGTCGGCGCGCGGATGGAAGAAGGCCGGGTTTATATTGCAGGACTCTTCGATGTGCTGCTGGGCGAGGATCGGCGCGCCGGCAGCGACCCGGCCAATGATCGGCAGGGTAGAGTCGTCGGCCTTGGCTTCGAAGCCGGGAATGCGAATACCGCGCGAAGCCCCTGGGGTCATCTCGATGGCGCCTTTGCGGGCCAGTGCCTTGAGATGTTCTTCTGCCGCGTTCGGCGACTTGAAGCCCAGTTCCTGAGCGATTTCCGCGCGGGTTGGCGGGTAGCCGTTGTCTTCGAGGCAACGTTTGATGAAGGCCAGAATCTCGGCTTGGCGTGGCGTCAGCTTTAGCATATTGATCGCTCTGTCTTTTTATACAGTGACTGGGATTATATACAGTGAAGCGTCCTTGGCAATGCCCGTTTTTTTGCCGGCCGCCAGACGGTCGGCAGCCTTGCTTATTAATGCATCGGTCTTGTGTGGTTAAATAGCTGACCGACCATTCCCAAAACGAACCGGCAGGCTTGACAAGGCACAGGCTGAAACGTATGTTTCAAACAAGTGTTTGTCAGGCGGAGTAGCCATGGCCCAGTCGGAAACCGTTGAACGCATTCTTGATGCTGCCGAGCAGTTGTTCGCGGAGAAAGGTTTCGCTGAAACCTCGTTGCGTTTGATCACCAGCAAGGCTGGCGTCAACCTGGCAGCAGTGAACTATCATTTCGGCTCGAAAAAAGCCCTGATCCAGGCGGTTTTTTCGCGCTTCCTCGGGCCGTTCTGCATCAGTCTCGATAAAGAGCTGGAGCGCCGCCAGGCCAAGCCTGAAAACAAGCCAACTCTTGAAGAGCTTCTGGAAATCCTCGTCGAGCAAGCCCTCGTGGTTCAGCCACGCAGCGGCAACGACTTGTCGATCTTCATGCGTCTGCTCGGCCTCGCGTTCAGCCAGAGCCAGGGCCACTTGCGTCGTTATCTGGAAGACATGTACGGCAAGGTTTTCCGTCGCTACATGTTGCTGGTCAACGAAGCCGCACCACGCATTCCGCCGATCGAGCTGTTCTGGCGCGTGCACTTCATGCTCGGCGCTGCCGCGTTCAGCATGTCCGGTATCAAGGCCCTGCGCGCGATCGCCGAGACCGACTTCGGCGTCAACACTTCCATCGAACAAGTGATGCGTCTGATGGTGCCGTTCCTCGCTGCAGGCATGCGCGCCGAAACCGGCGTCACCGATGCCGCCATGGCCACCGCGCAACTGCGTCCGCGTAGCAAATCAACGCCGGTCGCCGCCAAGGTTTAACCGCACACGGGTGGGCGCGGCAGCTTGTATCCGCTAAGCTAGCCGCCCATGCCGACTCTCGTTCTGAACCCGAAATCCATAGAAATTGCCAACCTGCCGAGCATGGCTCACGGTAGCGATTTCCTGCGGGTCGGGTTTTTCGTTTTCAAGGAATCTCTATGACTGCTGGCCTGCAAGGCTCGTTGATGGTGGACGTCGCCGGTACCTGGCTGACGGCCGAAGATCGCCAATTGTTGCGTCAGCCCGAAGTGGGCGGCCTGATCATTTTCGCGCGTAACATCGAGCATCCACGTCAGGTGCGTGAGCTCAGCGCATCGATTCGCGCGATTCGCCCGGATCTGCTGTTGGCAGTGGATCAAGAGGGCGGTCGCGTGCAGCGCCTGCGTCAGGGCTTTGTGCGTCTGCCGGCCATGCGTGCCATCGCCGATAACCCGAATGCCGAATACCTCGCCGAGCAATGCGGCTGGATCATGGCCACCGAAGTACTCGCGGTCGGGCTCGACCTGAGCTTCGCCCCGGTGCTCGATCTGGATTACCAGCGCAGCGCCGTCGTTGGCACCCGTTCGTTCGAAGGTGATCCCGAGCGCGCGGCACTGCTCGCCGGAGCGTTCATTCGCGGCATGAACAGCGCCGGCATGGCGGCCACCGGCAAACACTTCCCTGGTCACGGCTGGGCAGAAGCGGATTCCCATGTCGCGATCCCCAACGACGAGCGCAGTCTCGACGAAATCCGCGCCAACGACCTCGTGCCGTTCGCCAGACTCAGCAAGCAACTGGCCGCGATCATGCCAGCGCACGTCATCTATCCGCAGGTCGATTCGCAGCCCGCCGGCTTCTCTCGCCGCTGGTTGCAGGACATCCTGCGCGGCGAGTTGCAGTTCGACGGCGTGATTTTCAGCGACGACCTGTCGATGGCCGGTGCTCACGTGGTCGGCGACGCAGCCAGTCGCATTGAAGCCGCACTGACTGCCGGTTGCGACATGGGCCTGGTCTGCAACGACCGCGCTGCCGCAGAGCTCGCCTTGAGCGCCGCGCAACGCATGAAGGTCAAGCCATCGGCCCGAATTGCCCGTATGCGTGGCCAGGCATTCGCCAGTACCGATTACCGTCAGGATCCGCGCTGGCTCACCGCCATCGGCGCGCTCAAAGACGCTCAACTGATCGATTAAGGATTTTTCGCTATGACGGTTTACGCAATCATCGGTGGCACCGGCCTGACCCAACTCGAAGGCCTGACCATTCGCCAATCGCTGGCAGTGGACACGCCCTACGGCGCGCCATCGGCCGACGTGCAGATCGGCGAGTACGCCGGCAAGGAAGTGTTGTTCCTCGCCCGTCACGGCCACCCGCATCGCTTCCCGCCGCACAAGGTCAACTACCGCGCCAACCTGTGGGCGTTGAAGCAGGCCGGTGCCGAAGCGATCATCGCTGTAAACGCCGTGGGCGGGATTCATCCGGCGATGGGCACCGGGCATTTCTGCGTGCCGCACCAGATCGTCGACTACACCAGCGGGCGCGAGCACACCTTTTTCGCCGATGACCTGGAACACGTCACCCACATCGACTTCAGCTTTCCTTACAGCGAGCCGTTGCGTCAGCAATTGATCGCCGCTGTGGCTGCTGAAGGTTGCGAGTACAGCGATCAAGGCGTGTATGCCTGCACTCAGGGCCCGCGTCTGGAAACGGTCGCCGAGATCGTGCGTCTGGAACGTGATGGCTGCGACATCGTCGGCATGACCGGCATGCCGGAAGCGGCACTGGCCCGCGAGCTGGATTTGGATTACGCCTGTCTGGCGCTGGTGGTGAACCCGGCGGCGGGCAAAACCACCGAAGTGATCACCATGGCCGAGATCGAGCAGGCCTTGCACGATGGCATGGGCAAGGTGAAGTCGGCGTTGGCGCGGGTGTTGGCCGGCTAAGGACTGCCCATGAGCATTCTCATCGAACGGCTTAAGTCATTGGCCTGGCCCCGGGTATTCACTAGCAGCGCGCTGGCCAAGGCCCGGGCTTATGCCGCCGATGATCGGGTAGAGATCATCGAGATCGATGACAGGAAGATCGAGGCGTTCTGCGTCGGTTCGGAAAATCAGGCGTATGAACAAACCATTTACCTGTCCGAAGATCGGTTGGGTTCGGTCAACTTGCGTTGCCTGTGCACCTGTCCTGTCTCAATCGACTGCAAACACTGCGCTGCGGTGCTCTATCACCTGCAGGGCAGTAATCATGAAGCGTCTGAAAGTGACGCACAGATCCCTTTGGGGCGGGCGCTGGAGCATTGGCTTTCGACGATTCCCGTGCCGGCCAAGCCCGCCGAAGAAGGCGCGCAAACCGCAGGCACGCGCCTGTTTTACAAGCTCAAGCCAACGTCAGTGAGCGGCAAGTGGCTGCTCGATATTTTCAAGGTTTCCCAGCTCAAGAGCGGCGAGTTACGCGAAGTCAAACCGATGTATTCGCTAGCGGAAATGCTCATGCGTCAGCCCGGCTACCTGTCCGAGCTGGATCTGCGCGTCGCCAGGCTGCTGGTTGCCATGCACTCCCATCACGCCTATTACAGCGGCTATCCGCTGGAAGGCAGCAGCGGCGCCGAACTGCTGGAAATGCTCCTGCGCACCTCGCGGCTGTTCCTCGATTTCGAGGATCTGCGACCGTTGGTGCCGGGCGCGAAGCGCATCGGCCAGTTCGCTTGGGCCGAGCAGGCAGACGGCGGTTTCCGTGCGCAGTGGAGCAGTGCCGAGGCTGAGCAGGAGACCGTGCTGGCGCTGGAGCCGCTTTATTACCTGGATCGTGAACAGCGGCAGATTGGCCCTCTGTTCAATGAACTGGAAGAAAAACTGGCCAGCCATTTGACGCTGGCACCGGATATTCCGGCGCGTCAGGCGATGCAGTTCAGCCACCGCATGAGCGCCGCGACGAGAATCCCGCCGCCCCACCAACTGACCGAACGAGTCATCGACGACGTACTTCCGCAGCCGCAACTCACCCTCGTCAGCGGTCGGGAGCGCTCGCGCTGGGAATACATTCTTGAGCACCGCGCCGCCCTGGTGTTTACCTACAACGGCCAACCTACGGTGGATCGCAACCCGGAAGTGATGATCCTCAACGGTACCGAAACCCAGCGCATTCAACGCCAGCCTGCGGTGGAAAAGAAACTGCGCCAGATCCTGCAAAAGCTCGGCTTCAAGAAAGCCACGCGCAAGAGCTCGCTGGATCGTCCCGGCGAGATGTTTACGTTGCCGGATGATTCCGCCTGGCTCGGGTTTATGCACGAAGGGCTTGCCACGTTGCGCGCCTCGAACTGGGAAGTGGAGATGAGTCCCGGCTTTCATTTCAATGTGCAACCGGTTGAGCACTGGTACGCCGAGGTCGAAGAAGAGGCTGGGCATCAGTGGTTTGATTTGCAGTTGGGTATCGTCGTCAATGGCCAGCGCTACAGTTTGCTGCCGATCCTTCTGCACTTGTTGCGCACCCAGCCGCGCTTGCTTGACCCGGTCAATCTGGCACAGCGCAGCGATGACGAAAAGCTCTTGATCGAACTGAAGCCCAGCGGCTTTGGTGACTCTTCGGGCGCCAAGGTCGCGCTGCCGCTGAGTCGGGTCAAGCCGCTGATGGCCACGCTGGGCGAGTTGTACCTGGGTGGTCATCAGGGCGATGCACTGCGTTTGAGTGTCCCGGATGCCGCGCGCTTGAGTATGCTCGATGGCGTGCCGCTGGATTGGCAGGGTGGCGAGCGGCTGCGCACCTTCGCCAAGCGCTTGCAGAATTCCAGTCACACCCACGTCGCTGCGCCGGCCGGCCTTAACGCGCAACTGCGCCCGTATCAGCTCGAAGGCCTGAACTGGATGCAGACACTGCGCGAGCTTGAGGTCGGCGGCATTCTGGGCGATGACATGGGGCTGGGCAAAACGCTGCAAACCCTGGCGCACTTGCTCACGGAAAAACACGCCGGGCGCCTCGATTGCCCGGCACTGGCGGTGATGCCGACCAGCCTGATTCCCAACTGGCTCGACGAGGCCGAGCGTTTCACCCCCCAGTTGAAAGTATTGGCGCTGCACGGCACGGGGCGGCAAAAGGATTTCGCTAATCTGGCTGAGTACGATCTGGTGCTGACCACTTACGCCTTGCTGCCAAGGGATTTGGAGACCTTGCAGCCGCAGCTGTGGAGCGTACTGATTCTCGACGAAGCGCAGAACATCAAGAACCCGATCAGCAAAGCGGCGCAAGCGGCCCGTGACCTGCAGGCCCGCCAGCGTTTGTGCCTGAGCGGCACGCCATTGGAAAACCACTTGGGCGAGCTTTGGTCGCAGTTTCATTTCCTCATGCCCGGTTGGCTTGGCGACAGCAAGTCCTTCAATCGCGATTACCGCACGCCAATCGAAAAGCACGGCAATGTTCAGCGTATGCAGCACCTGACAGCGCGCATCAAGCCGTTTTTGCTGCGCCGCAAAAAGGATCAGGTCGCCACGGAGTTGCCGCCGAAAACCGAAATTGTCCATTGGGTGGATCTCAGTGACGGCCAGCGTGATGTCTATGAAACGGTGCGCGTGGCGATGGACAAAAAAGTCCGCGACGAAATTGCCCGCAGTGGCGTGGCGCGCAGTCAGATCATCATTCTCGATGCCTTGCTCAAGCTGCGGCAGGTCTGTTGCGACTTGCGCCTGATCAACATGCCGATAACAGCAAAGGCACTGCGTTCCGGCAGTGGCAAGCTGTTCAGCTTGATGGAGATGCTCGAAGAACTGCTCGGCGAAGGTCGCAGGATCCTGCTGTTCTCGCAGTTCACCTCGATGCTTGCCTTGATCGAGGAAGAATTGCAGCAACGTGACATTGCCTATTCGTTGTTGACCGGTGACACCACGGATCGGCGCACACCGGTGAAGGATTTTCAGGGCGGCAAGGTGCCGCTGTTTCTGATCAGTCTGAAGGCCGGGGGGACCGGTTTGAACCTGACCGCTGCGGACACGGTGATCCACTTCGACCCTTGGTGGAACCCGGCGGTGGAAAATCAGGCCACCGATCGTGCGTATCGAATCGGGCAAAACAATCCGGTGTTCGTTTACAAGCTGATTGCCCGTGGCACGGTAGAGGAAAAAATCCAGGCGTTGCAGCAGGAGAAAGCAGCGTTGGCCGGGGCGGTGCTTGAAGGCGGGACGACGGGTGGCTGGAAGCTGGAGCAGAGTGACATTGAGGCGCTGTTTGCGCCGTTGCCCGTTTCCAAGGGTTGAGCCTGGGTTTTAACCGTTAGACCGAGGTGAGCCATTCGCGAGCAGGCTCGCTCCCACATTAGATTTGTGTGATTCACAAAATCCCTGTGAACACTGGATTGGTGAATGCCACAGATCCAGTGTGGGAGCGAGCCTGCTCGCGAAAGCTATTTAACAGACGAAAAAGATTTCAACGCTTATCGAGCTTGTCCGGCAACGGCGCAAACAACGCTTCAATGTCATCACTCTGCAACTTCCAGTCCCCGGCCTTGCGCCCATCCAGCACGCCCGCCGCCAAGTCGGATTTTTCCTTTTGCAGGTGCTGAATCTTCTCTTCCACCGTGCCCCGGGCAATCATCTTGTAAACGAAAACCGGTTTCTCCTGACCAATCCGATACGCCCGATCTGTCGCCTGATTCTCGGTCGCCGGGTTCCACCACGGGTCGTAGTGAATCACCGTGTCCGCCTCGGTCAGGTTCAAACCGACGCCGCCGGCCTTCAGGCTGATCAGAAAGATCTGACGCTTGCCGCTCTGGAATTCCTTCACCGGAGTACGTCGATCGCGGGTCTGGCCGGTCAACAGTGCGTAGGAAACGTTACGTTTTTTCAGCTCTTCTTCGATCAAGGACAACATCGAGGTGAACTGCGAAAACAGCAGGATCCGCCGGCCTTCCTCGAACAGCTCCTCGAGCATTTCCATCAAGCTGTCGAGCTTGCCCGAGGTGCTGCCGCGAGCGGGCAGGGTGGCGTCGTTGACCAGACGCAGATCGCAGCAAACCTGACGCAGCTTGAGCAGCGCCTCAAGAATGATGATCTGGCTGCGCGCCACGCCTTTGCGGGTGATCTCGTCGCGGACTTTCTTGTCCATCGCCAAGCGCATGGTTTCGTACACATCGCGCTGCGCTTCGTTGAGATCGACCCAGTGGATGATCTCGGTTTTCGGCGGCAACTCGGTGGCGACCTGCTCTTTGGTACGGCGCAGCAGGAACGGTTTTATCCTACCGTTAAGGTGCTGAAGTCTGACCTCACTGCCGCGCTTTTCAATCGGCACCCGGTAATCGGCGTTGAAGCTTTTCACGTCACCGAGCCAGCCCGGCAGCAGGAAGTGGAACAGCGACCACAGCTCGCCCAGGTGGTTTTCCAGCGGCGTACCGCTTAGGCACAACCGTTGACGTGCATTAAGCTCGCGCGCGGCCTGGGCGGCTTTGCTGTTCGGGTTCTTGATGTACTGCGCTTCATCCAGCACCAACACATGCAGCGGCTGCCTGGCCAGACGTTCGACGTCTTTGGGCAGCAGCGCGTAAGTGGTGAGGATCAGGTCGTAATCCGCCAGATTGTCGAAGTGCTTTTTGCGCGTGGCGCCGTACAGCGCAACCACTTTCAGTTGCGGGGTGAAGTGCGCCGCCTCATCGAGCCAGTTCGGAATCAGACTGGTCGGCATCACCACCATGCACGGGCGATCGAGGCGACCGGCGTTTTTCTCACTGAGAATATGCGCCAGAGTCTGCAGGGTTTTACCCAGACCCATGTCATCCGCAAGAATCCCGCCGACCTCCAGTTGCCGCAGCGACTGCATCCAGCTCAAGCCTTCAAGTTGATACGGGCGCAGCGTCGCGTTCAGGCCTTGCGGCGCTTCAACGCTGAAATCACGAATATCGCGCAGGCGCTGAGCCAACGTGCGGATCTGCTCGCCACCCTCCCACAGCAGCGGCAGGCCTTCCAGCGAATTGAGGCGGGTGGCATCGGCCTTGCTCAGGCGCAGGGTGGTTTCGCCCGGTTCCTGCAGATAGAACTCGCCGAGCGTCATCAGCACTGGTTTCAACCGGCCTAGCGGCAGCGCTACCTGCAACGGCCCGTGCTCGGTGTTGCGCTGCGGAATATTGACCAGAATCAACTCGTCATCGCGACGGCGGGCGAGGCGTTCCGGGTTGAGGATCTCCGCGTGCGAGCGCATCAGGTTGAGCAGAATCGGCAACAGGCTAAGACGCTCACCGTTAACGATGATACCCAGCTCCAGATCAAACCAGTCGCGCTCCGGCACCTGTTCGACGGTGGCGTACCAGTCATCTACTGCAGTCAGGTCGAAGCCGAATTCCTCGTCGATCTGCAGTTCCCAGCCTTGGGTTCGCAGTTTCGGCAGATCGTTAAGAGTGAAGGTCAGCCAGGCGCTGTCATTGACCATCTCATACAGTTCGCCCGCGCTTTCCGGCAGCGCTTTGCTCTGGCGTGTGGCGATGCGAAAACCGAGGATTCTTAACTGTTCACGGTAGGACTGTTCGACTTCCGGGTGACGTTTTATCCGCAGCGTCTGGGTTTCCTGACGAATCAGGATGTCGCTGTTCTTTTGTCCGCTGACGTATTCATCCAGATAGCTGAACGACAGCGCCGCGCGATGCTGAATGTAGCGCTGCATCTTGCCGTTGCGCGGTTCGAAAGCGCTGAACTCGACGCTGGCCAGCCACAGACGTGGCAACGGCTGCACGTTATCGACCAACACTTGCGGTGGCGCTTTCGGGCTGCGGTTTTCCAGCACGGCTTGCAGCTTTTCCAGCAGTTCGGCGTCTTTGGCGGCGGCGGGGTAATCGAGGGTTTCCTGCACTTTCAGCAGCACCGCTGCGCAATGTTTGCAGTTGCTGCGCACCGGGCAGGTGCAGCCGGCATCGACCAGCAGCAAGGTGCCTTTGGCTGACTCGCGCAGGTGAATGGTCTGACGGTACACGTTACCGCCAGAGCCTTCGCAACTGGCGGTGATGGTCGCATCGCCGACTTGCGCGATGCGTACCCGGTTTTCCAGGGCGTAGCGGCGGCCACGCTCCAGGCTCTGTTCCTTGAATCGGCTGACCCAGGAGGGCGCCAACGGTTTACTCAGCGGCGGGTTCATAAGGACTTCGATCAGTCCGGAATCGCTTCAGGTGCTTCCCGTGGCGCAGGCGCGGTCAGGGAAGTGATCTTGATCAGCAGGGCCAGATGGCCGTTGTCGAGATAGTTGAGTTGGCCGTTCTTGGTGTGGCTGTCCTGTTTCAGGCGCTCACTGGCGGTGACCAGGCCATTGGCGTCGATCTGATTGACCCAGAAGTCGGCGTTCACATCGGTGAAACGCCCCAGTTTCATTTCCAGCGTGCCCTCGATCGGGAACTGGCCGAACTGCTCCTGACCGTCGCTGACCGCGACTTTCGCCGGTGCTTCGCCGAGGGTTTGCTGCCAGGCCTTGTGCATCAGCACGCTGTAGTCGCCGCTGGCGGTGAGCTTGGTGACCACATCATTCAGCGCAGGTGTGCGCTGGCTGTCATCGGCCAGGCGCTGGGCGCCAGCGGCCCAGTCTTCCGGCGCGGCACGGCTGACGATCGCCGGCACGGCGTTCTGCCGGACCAGAATCATTTCGACCTGATACAGGTCATCGGCATAAACCGAAGGGACTGCCAAAGTCAGCAGCAAAGTCAGCGAACGAAACAGGCGCATTGGGCGTCCTTCAAACAGATTTCGGGAGGAGGCGCTCAAACAGCGCCTCTACAGTATTAAAGCGCTCTTCCGGGCGTTCCATCGGCACCTGGAACTTGAACATCGTCGCACCTTCGAATTTGTAGCGTTTCGGCTGGCTCTGGATCAGCTTGATCAGCGTCATCGGATCGACCGGCGTTTGCGCTTCGAATTCGATGCGTCCACCTTGCGGGCCGCCATCGACTTTCTTGATGCCCAACTGCTCAGCCTGCAGCTTCAATGCCGTGATGCGCACCAGATTCTTTGTCGGTTCCGGCAGCAAGCCAAAGCGGTCGATCATCTCGACTTGCAGATCCTTCAGGCCTTCCTCGTCGGTGGCCGAAGCGATGCGCTTGTACAGAATCAGGCGCGCGTGAACGTCCGGCAGATAGTCTTCCGGAATCAGCGCCGGCACCCGCAGGTTGACTTCCGGGCCACCGCCCAGCGGTTGATCGAGGTTCGGTTGCTCGCCCTTGCGGATCGACTTCACCGCGCGTTCGAGCATCTCCATGTACAGCGTGAAACCCACAGCCTGAATCTGCCCGCTCTGGCCATCGCCGAGCAGTTCGCCGGCGCCACGGATTTCCAGGTCGTTGGTCGCCAGTACGAAACCGGCGCCGAGATCCTGCGTATTGGCGATCGCTTCCAGACGCTTTTCCGCATCGGAAGTGATTTGCTGGCGCGGCGGCGTCAGCAGGTAGGCGTAAGCCTGGTGGTGACTACGGCCGACGCGACCACGCAACTGGTGCAGTTGCGCCAGGCCGAACTTGTCAGCGCGCTCGATGATGATGGTGTTGGCGCTCGGCACGTCAATGCCGGTCTCGATGATGGTCGAGGCGATCAGCACGTTGAAGCGCTTGTGATAGAAGTCGCTCATCACCTGTTCGAGTTCGCGTTCGCGCATCTGCCCGTGACCGATGCCGATACGTGCTTCCGGTACCAGTTCGGCGAGATCGGCGGCGCATTTCTCGATGGTTTTCACGTCGTTGTGCAGGTAGTAAACCTGACCGCCACGCAGCAGTTCGCGGAGCAAGGCCTCTTTGACCGTGCTCTTGTTCTGCTCCATGACGAAGGTGCGCACGGACAAGCGTCGCGCCGGCGGCGTGGCGATGATCGACAGGTCGCGCATGCCCGACACCGCCATGTTCAGCGTGCGCGGAATCGGCGTCGCGGTCAGCGTGAGAATGTCGACTTCGCTGCGCAGGGCCTTGAGCTGTTCTTTCTGACGGACACCGAAACGGTGCTCTTCGTCGATGATCACCAGCCCGAGATTCTTGATTTTGACGTCGTCGGACAGCAGTTTGTGCGTGCCGATAACGATGTCGATCTTGCCTTCGGCCAGATCGGCGATCGCCGCGTTCACTTCCTTGGCCGATTTGAAGCGGCTCATTACTTCTACGGTCACCGGCCAGTCGGCGAAGCGATCGCGGAAGCTGTTGTAGTGCTGCTGGGCGAGCAGGGTGGTCGGCACCAGGATCGCCACCTGACGACCGCCGTGCACGGCGATGAACGCCGCGCGCATGGCCACTTCGGTCTTGCCGAAACCGACGTCGCCGCAGACCAGTCGATCCATCGGTTTCGGCGCGAGCATGTCTTCGCGCACGGCTTCGATGGTCGACTGTTGATCCGGGGTTTCTTCGAACGGGAAACCGGCGCTGAACGTTGCGTAGTCGGCTTTCGGATCGGCAAATGCGTAGCCTTCGCGAGCGGCGCGGCGGGCATAGATGTCGAGCAATTCAGCGGCAACGTCGCGTACCTGTTCGGCGGCTTTGCGTTTGGCTTTCTGCCAAACCTCGGAGCCGAGGCGGTGCAGCGGGGCCAGGGCATCGTCGCTGCCGGTGTAGCGCGCAATCAAATGCAGGTTGGCCACCGGCACGTAAAGCTTGGCGTTCTCGGCGTATTCGAGGGTGAGGAATTCGGCAGCCTGATTGTCGATTTCCAGAATGGTCAGGCCCAGATAACGGCCGACACCATGATCGATGTGCACCACCGGCGCGCCTTCACGCAGCTCGGTGAGGTTTTTGATCACCGCGTCATTGCTGACGTCGCTGCGCTTCTCGCGGCGACGACGTTGCATCACGCGTTGGCCGAACAGCGGACTTTCCGCGACCAGTGCCAGCGCCGGGTCATCGAGCATCAGACCTTCGTCGAGCGGGGCAATGGTGATTGCCAGACGATCCTTGCTCGCGATGAAGTCCGGCCAGCTGTCGACGGTTTTCGGCCGCAGCTTCAGGCGTTCAAGCAACTCCAGCAGCACTTCGCGACGGCCCGCGGATTCGGCGGTGAACAGCACGCGCCCGGGGAATTCATCGAGAAATGCCGACAGCGCTGCCAGCGGTTGCGTGGCTTTCGCTTCAATCGCCAGATTCGGCAGTGCCTGCGCGGGGAAGCGCTCGCGGCCGACGCCGGTTTCCACGTCTTGCTGGCTGGCGACCACGCGTGGCCAGCTCTTCAAGCGAGCAAAGCAGTCTTCTACCGGCAGGAACAATTCGGCGGGTGGCAATAAAGGACGCGATGGATCGACGCGCCGCTCTTCATAGCGATTGCGCACATCGTTCCAGAAATTCTCCGCCGCTTGCTCGATGCCCGGCAGCGAGAACACTTGCGTGTCCTGCGGCAGGTAATCGAACAGCGTCGAGGTTTCGTCGAAGAACAGCGGCAGGTAGTACTCGATACCGGCTGGGGTGATGCCGCTGCTCAGATCCTGAAAGATCGGGCAGCGCCGGAAGTCGACGTCGAAACGCTCGCGGAAGCGTGCCTTGAAACGGGTGACCGCGTCTTTCTGCAGCGGAAACTCACGGGCCGGCAGCAGCTTGACCGAATCGACCTTGTCGATGGAACGCTGGTTTTCCGGATCGAAGGTGCGCAGGGTCTCGATTTCGTCATCGAACAGGTCGATGCGGTAGGGCAACTTGCTGCCCATCGGGAACAGGTCGATCAGCGCGCCGCGTACGGTGAACTCGCCGTGTTCATAGACGGTGTCGACGTAGCGATAGCCACTGGCTTCGAGCCGCGCACGCATCTGTTCAACGTCGAGCTTCTGGCCGACATCCAGTACCAGACTGCTGCCGAGCAGGAACTTGGTCGGTGCCAAGCGATGCAATGCCGTGGTAATCGGCACCACCAGCACGCCATGTTCCAGCTCCGGCAGTCTATATAGGCTAGCGATGCGCTGGGAAATGATGTCCTGGTGCGGCGAGAACAGGTCGTAGGGCAGGGTTTCCCAGTCGGGGAAATGCAGTACGGGCAAATCCGGGGCGAAGAAACTCAGCTCCTGTTCCAGTCGTTCAGCACTTTGGCTGTCGGCGGTCAGTAGCAGGGTGAAGCGCTTGGCAGCGCTGGCAGCCTCGGCAATCGCCAGGCTGAGGGCAGCACCGGGCAGATTGCCCCAATGCTGTTTACCTGCCTCGGCAGGGAGTAGCGGTAGACGCAGAACGGGCACGGAAGGTTGAGCTCCAGGCTTTGCGACAAAGTCGGTAATTGTAGCGGCGTCCGGTGCCGCCTGTCAGTTGCAGACTACGTCTATCTTCGCTGTTTGGACGAAATGTAGTGGTAACCATAAAAACCAGCCGTTTTTTTGTGGTTATGTAGTGCCAAAAGAGGCTGGTGTTACGGAGGGTTACAGACATCGTCTAACAGTCGTCGAAAAATTGACAGCGCTGGAAGCCGCGTATTTACTGGGCTGGCGCGAGGCGTGATTTTTTTGAAAGGGATTTTGTTACCGATTTCGCGACAAGCGCGCATTGCTGAATGAGGTTGTCGGCGGCATAATGTAGCCCCTTTTTTCTGCCCCTACATGTGGAAGGTTACCGTGACTCAGAAGCCCGACCAGTGTCTTGGTGAATGGATCGACCGTGAAGCACTCGCAGAAGCGATGATTCCGCTTATCGGTCAGCTCTACCGCAATAACAACGTGGTGAGCTCGATCTATGGCCGCAGCCTGATCAACCAGTCTGTCATCGCGATTCTCAAAGCTCACCGCTTTGCGCGCCACCGTTCTTCCGACGACAGCGAACTCTCCGTCCACGAAACATTCCCACTGCTCAAAGCCATGAGCGAGCTCAAGCTCGGCGCGGCTTCGGTAGATCTGGGCAAGTTGGCGTTCAAATTCCGTAACGAAGGCAATGGCCGCAGCGCCGAGCAGTTCGTTCGTGAAGAGATGGCTGACGTGGTTGGCCAGCAAAACGCTTCCGCACGTAAAGGCACCGACGTTGTGCTGTACGGCTTCGGTCGTATCGGCCGTCTGCTGGCGCGCATCCTGATCGAAAAAACCGGTGGTGGCGACGGTCTGCGTCTGCGTGCCATCGTCGTGCGCAAAGGCGCCGACAACGACCTGACCAAACGCGCCAGCCTGCTGCGTCGCGATTCGGTACATGGTTCGTTCAATGGCACCATCACCATCGACGAAGAAAACAACACCATCACCGCCAACGGTAACCTGATCCAGGTGATCTACGCGAAGAACCCGACTGAAGTGGATTACACCCAGTACGGCATCAAAGACGCGCTGCTGGTGGACAACACCGGTGTATGGCGTGACGCCGATGGCTTGGGTCAGCACTTGCAGTGCCCGGGTATCGACCGCGTTGTTCTGACCGCGCCTGGCAAGGGCAAACTGAAGAACATCGTTCACGGCATCAACCACGGTGAAATCACCGCTGAAGACAAGATCGTGTCCGCCGCTTCCTGCACCACCAACGCCATCGTGCCGGTGCTGAAAGCTGTCAACGACAAGTTCGGCATCATCAACGGTCACGTCGAAACCGTTCACTCGTACACCAACGACCAGAACCTGATCGACAACTTCCACAAAGGCGATCGCCGTGGCCGTAGCGCCGCGCTGAACATGGTCATCACCGAGACCGGTGCTGCCACCGCTGCTGCCAAGGCCCTGCCTGAGCTGGCCGGCAAGCTGACCGGTAACGCTATCCGTGTTCCGACGCCAAACGTGTCGATGGCCATTCTCAACCTCAACCTTGAGAAAGCCGCCACCCGTGAAGAGATGAACGAGTACCTGCGCTACATGGCGCTGCACTCCGATCTGCACAAGCAAATCGACTTCGTCAATTCGCAGGAAGTGGTTTCGACTGACTTCGTTGGCTCGCGCCACGCCGGTGTGGTCGACGCTGAAGCGACCATCGTTCAGGATAACCGCGTTGTTCTGTACGTCTGGTACGACAACGAGTTCGGTTACAGCTGCCAGGTTATCCGTGTGATGGAAGACATGGCCGGTGTAAACCCGCCAGCGTTCCCGCGCTAAGCGATAGCTACACATGAAAACGCCCCGACTTTGGTCGGGGCGTTTTTGTTTGTGTGTCAGTTGGATCTGTGATGCCAGTCTAGGCCTCATCGCGAGCAGGCTCACTCCTACATGGGGATTTGTGAACGACGCAGATCCAATGTAGGAGTGAGCCTGCTCGCGATAGCTATTTAACGAGCTCCGCCGGGTATGGCGGCCTGCGCAGTGCGCAGTTCATGTTTATTGCCACGGAACAACACCAGCGTCGCAATCAGCCCCAACACCGCCGCGCCACTGAGCCAGATCCCCGGCGCAGCCTTGTTATCCAGCACATGAATCAGATACGTGCACGCCGCCGGGGTAAACCCGCCGAACGTCGCTGTCGCCAGACTGTAGGCCAGCGAGAACCCGGTCGTACGCACTTCCACCGGCATGATCTCGGTCAGTGCCACCACCATCGCGCCGTTGTACGAGCCGTACAGGAACGACAACCACAACTCGACGATCAGCAAATGGCTGAAGCTCGGGTTCGCCACCAGCCACGACAGGGCAGGGTAAGCGGTCAGGATCGCCAGAATCGTCGCTGCCAGCAGTAAGGGTTTTCGGCCGATCTTGTCAGACACCGAGCCCATCACCGGCAACCAGAAGAAGTTCGACAGGCCGATGCACACCGTCACCAGCAATGCGTCGAAATCCGACAGGTGCAGCTCGGCTTTGCCGAAGGTCGGGGTGTACGCGGTGATCAGGTAGAACGACACCGTGGTCATCACCACCAACGCCATGCCGGCGATGACAATGCCAAAGTTCTGCCCGATCGAGCGGACGATTTCCCGCAGGGTAGGGCGGTGTTTCCGCGCCTGGAATTCCGGGGTTTCCTCCAGCGAGCGGCGAATGACGAAGATCACCGGCACAATCATGCAGCCGATCAGAAACGGCACGCGCCAGCCCCAATCACCCATTTGTTCCGGACTCAGCCAGTGGTTGAGGCCAACGCCGAGCAAACCGGCGAATACCACCGCCGCTTGCTGGCTCGCAGACTGCCAACTGACGAAGAAGCCCTTGCGGCCCGGTGTGGCAATCTCAGCCAGATACACTGACACGCCACCCAGCTCCACGCCGGCCGAGAAGCCTTGCAGCAAACGACCGAACAGTACGATCAGCGGCGCGGCGACGCCGAGGGTGGCGTAGCCCGGAACGCAGGCAATCAGTACCGTACCGGCAGCCATCAATGCCAAGGTGATGATCAAGCCTTGGCGGCGGCCATGACGGTCGATGTAGGCGCCGAGGAAAATCGCCCCCAGCGGACGCATCAGGAAGCCCGCGCCGAAGGTCGCCAGCGAAAGCATCAGCGAGGCGAAGGCACTGTCGGTGGGGAAGAAGGTTTTGGCGATGGCCGTGGCGTAAAAGCCATAGACCATGAAGTCGAACATTTCGAGAAAGTTGCCGCTGACAACGCGAAAGATCGCTTTGCCTTTGCCCGTGGTGGAGGACATGTTCAGGTACTCGCTATTGGATTTTGTATAAAGATGTTGCAGATCCTTTAATTCATAATGGCCGCCGCGGTTTTACGGAGAGATGAATAATTGTTCACTGGACGGTTGTTTGGGCTTGTGATTCTGGCTGGCGTATTGGCTGGCTGTGGTAATGGCGAGTCCATGGAAAGCTTTGGCGGGCCTACCATGGGCAGCACGTATTCAATCAAGTACGTGCACCACGCTGGCATGCCTGAAGCGACGCGGGTTCGCAGTGAAGTGGAGGGCATCCTCGGCGAAGTCGACCGGCAGTTGTCCACTTATCGCAATGATTCGGACATCGAGCGCTTCAACGCTTTGCCCGCCAACAGCTGTCAGAAAATGCCTGGGTCGGTACTCGAATTGGTCCGCACAGGCGAACAACTGTCAGCGCAAAGCGAAGGCTCCTACGACCTGACCGTTGAACCGCTGATGAACCTCTGGGGCTTTGGCCCACAAGGCCGCGAAGAGAAAGTCCCTGACGCCGCTGCGCTGGCCGAAGTGATGCAGCGAGTCGGTCACCAGCATCTGCATATCAGTGGCGATCAGTTGTGCAAGGATGCCGCCGTCGAAGTCGACTTCAACAGCATCGCCGCCGGTTATGCCGTCGACACCATCGCGGCCAGGCTCGACGCATTGGGCATTCACGATTACCTCGCTGAAGCGACGGGGGAGTTAAAGGCAAAGGGTCGAAAGCTTGACGGCTCATCGTGGCGCATCGCCCTGGAAGAACCCCGCGACGATCAACAAGTCGCCGAGCGCATCATCGATGTCGACGGCTACGGCGTTTCCACCTCCGGCGACTACCGCAACTATTTCCTGCAGGACGGCCGGCGCTATTCCCACACCTTCGATGCGCGCACCGGTGCACCGGTCCTACACGACCTGGCGTCAGTCACGGTGATTCATCCTTCAGCGCTGATGGCCGATGGACTATCGACGCTGTTGCTGATTCTCGGCCCCGAAAGGGCGTGGGACTATGCCGAAAAACATGACATTGGTGCATTCTTTGTGATTCGTGCCGATACAGGTTTTGTCGTCCGCACCAACGCGGCTTTCGAACGCCTCAGTGGCAAGAAAACTGACTGAGAACAATACGAAAGCTGGCGTTGTAGTGCAGGCAAAAGTAGCCTACGACGCGACCAAGGGTTAATGTGCGCGGCGTTGACGCTTCTATAGACTGTGTCCGGGTTCTTGATTGACCCCCAATTGTTCCTTCGCGCCGCCGTTCGGCGTGATTTAGCCGCCGGTGCTGCTGGCACCGCGGCCTGTTCTGAGGAGTACGCATGGCTGTCTACAACTACGACGTGGTGGTGCTGGGTTCCGGCCCGGCGGGAGAAGGCGCGGCAATGAACGCCGCCAAAGCAGGGCGCAAGGTCGCGATGGTCGACAGCCGTCGCCAGGTCGGCGGCAACTGCACCCACCTCGGCACCATCCCGTCCAAGGCACTGCGTCATTCGGTGCGGCAGATCATGCAGTTCAACACCAATCCCATGTTCCGGGCGATCGGCGAGCCACGCTGGTTCTCCTTCCCGGACGTGTTGAAAAGCGCCGAGAAAGTCATTTCCAAACAAGTCGCTTCGCGTACCGGCTACTACGCCCGTAACCGCGTCGACGTGTTCTTCGGCACCGGCAGCTTCGCCGATGAGCAAACCATCGAAGTGGTTTGCGCCAACGGCGTGGTCGAGAAGCTGGTGGCCAAGCACATCATCATCGCCACCGGTTCGCGCCCGTATCGCCCGGCGGACATCGATTTCCACCACCCGCGTATCTACGATAGCGACACTATCCTCAGCCTCGGCCACACACCGCGCAAACTGATCGTTTACGGCGCTGGCGTGATCGGTTGTGAATACGCGTCGATCTTCAGTGGTCTGGGTGTACTGGTTGAACTGGTCGATAACCGTGGTCAGTTGCTGAGCTTCCTCGACTCGGAAATCTCCCAGGCGTTGAGCTATCACTTCAGCAACAACAACATCACCGTGCGCCACAACGAAGATTACGATCGCGTTGAAGGCGTCGACAACGGCGTGATCCTGCACCTCAAGTCCGGCAAGAAGATCAAGGCCGACGCCTTGCTCTGGTGCAACGGCCGTACCGGTAACACCGATCAATTGGGTCTGGAAAACATCGGCGTCAAGGTCAACAGCCGTGGCCAGATCGAAGTCGACGAGGCTTACCGCACCTGCGTGCCGAACATCTACGGTGCCGGTGACGTGATTGGCTGGCCGAGCCTGGCCAGTGCCGCCCACGACCAGGGTCGATCGGCCGCTGGCAGCATTGTCGATAACGGTAGCTGGCGCTTTGTGAATGACGTGCCGACCGGCATTTACACCATTCCGGAGATCAGCTCGATCGGCAAGAACGAGCAGGAGCTGACCCAGGCCAAAGTGCCGTATGAAGTCGGCAAAGCGTTCTTCAAGAGCATGGCGCGTGCGCAGATCGCCGGTGAGCCGCAAGGCATGCTGAAGATCCTGTTCCACCGTGAAACCCTGGAAGTGCTGGGCGTTCACTGCTTCGGTTATCAGGCGTCGGAGATCGTCCACATCGGCCAGGCGATCATGAGCCAGCCGGGCGAGCTGAACACCCTGAAGTATTTCGTCAATACGACGTTCAACTACCCGACCATGGCCGAAGCCTATCGGGTAGCGGCGTACGACGGCCTCAACCGGCTTTTTTGACGGGCTCCGGCCGGTGGCCTGAGCCGGCCGGGGAGACCGATTTCAGCAATTCTCGAGGGTGGCAGTGGCCAAACCGGGAAAGTCTGTAATCAGGCTGTCAACGCCGAAGTCGGCGAGTCTGCGCATCAGCGCAGGCTCGTTGACGGTCCACACCGACACATGCAGCCCCTGACGCTGCGCCTTCTGCAGGCGTTCCGGCGTACACAGTGTCCAGTTCAGCGCGAGAATCTCACAGCCATAGCTGGCCGCGACCTTCAACGGGTCTAGCCAAGCGTATTCGGCGACCAGTCCGCGCGACACATCCGGCACCAGATCCAGCGCCGCTTTCAGCACTTCCCGCGAACTCGAGGTGATGGTCACCTTGTCGAGCAGGCCATGCCGTTGGGCCATTTCACGAATCGCCAGCACCGTGGTTGCCGCGCGAGTGCGTGAAGCGCTTTTGACTTCCAGCTGCCAGTGCTCGAAATCGCACTTCTCGAACAATTCTTCCAGCGTCGGAATCGGGCAGGGTTTGATCCAGCCCGGGCCGCCCTTGCGCGCGTCGTAAGTCACCAGTTCGGCTGCGCTGTGCTCGACAACCTTGCCGCGGCGTTCCGTGGTGCGTTTGAGGGTCGGGTCGTGAATGACCATCAACTCGCCGTCCTTGGACAGGTGCAGATCGAGTTCACAGCGGCGCACGCCGTGCTTGAGACATTCCTGAAAACTGCTCAGGGTGTTTTCCGGTGCTTCGCCCTTGGCGCCGCGGTGGCCGTAGATGAGGGTCACGGTTCTTCCTTAAATTAAATGCCTGATTCGTTCTGTTCGCGGGCCAGACGTCGTTCCTGGGCCTGCTTCTGCAAGATATAGCGGGCGAGCAACTGGCGCTGGGCATCGGTCAAGTGTTCGAACTCGGTGCCGACGTCGTACCCCTCGCCCTTGCGGTCGCAATGGGTGACGCGTGCGCGCAGGAGCAGGCCGAGAGCTTGCGGCATCAGCACCAGTTTCACCGACAGGTGTGCCCCGGTGGCAATCGGCGTCGGATACTGAAAGTCGATCCCGCCTTCGGAGATGATCACCGGTTGCGGCTCGCCGATATGGCCGAGCACGGTCAGGGCGACCACCTGACTGAGCAGGTCGATGCGCTTGTTCTGGGATTTCAGGAACGCGGCGATGGCCCGGTCGCGCTCGCTGATCTGGCGCAACAGGTGCTGCGACTCGAATTCGCTCAGGTGCAGTTCGCTGAGCAGGTTGAAGAGTGGGGAAGCATCCTGCAACACTTCCTGGCCTGCGGCTTCGGGAGCGGACAGGGGCCGAATTTCCAGTGCGATCGTGTCCTCGATACGGTAGTATTCGCGGCGATCTTCTTCATCTAATGTCGACATGGCGAACCCATGGTAGCGGCGGTGGTCTGAGTGTAAAGCTGGTTATCGACCCCCGCCACAAGGACGTTCCTTTTCCCTCCGAACAAGCCCCGACATGTTCAGACCTCTCTTCGTATTTATCGGCACGCGTTATACCCGTGCAAAGCGTCGCAATCATTTTGTGTCATTCATTTCCCTGACTTCGATGATCGGGCTCGCCCTTGGCGTGGTCGTGATGATCGTCGTGCTCTCGGTGATGAATGGCTTCGATCATGAGATGCGCACCCGCGTGCTGGGCATGGTGCCCCACGCGACCATTGAATCCACTGAGCCGATCAACGATTGGCAAAGCCTCGCGACCCAGGTCAAGCAGAACCCGCAGGTGACGGCAGTTGCGCCGTTCACCCAGATGCAGGGCCTGCTGACCAATAACGGTCAGGTGTCCAAGGTGTTGCTCAACGCCATCGACCCTGCGCTTGAGCGTAACGTGTCGATCATCGACAACTTCATGAAGCAGGGCAAACTCGACGATTTGACGCCGGGCAGCTTCGGCATCGTCATCGGCGACAAGGCCGCGACCAAGCTCGGCGTGGGCATCGGTGACAAGGTCACCTTCGTCGCGCCGGAGGTCAGCGTGACCCCGGCCGGGATGTTTCCGCGCATGAAGCGCTTCACCGTGGTCGGCATCTTCCATGTCGGCGCCGGCGAGCTCGACGGCTATCTGGGCGTCACCAACCTGCAGGATCTGGCGAAGATGCACCGCTGGAAACCGGATCAGGTGCAGGGCATCCGCCTGAAGTTCGACGATTTGTTCCAGGCGCCACGGGTGGCATGGAACATCGCCCAGCAGCTTGGCGAAGACCATTACTACGCCCGCGACTGGACCCGCACCCACGGCAATCTGTATCAGGCGATCCGCATGGAAAAAGCCATGATCGGTCTGCTGTTGCTGCTGATCGTCGCCGTTGCCGCGTTCAACATCATCTCCACGCTGGTGATGGTGGTCAACGACAAAAAGGGCGACATCGCCATTCTGCGTACGTTGGGCGCGACGCCGGGCACGATCATGCGCACGTTCATGGTGCAAGGCACGGTGATCGGTGTGGTCGGCACGGCGATTGGCGCGGTGCTCGGGATTCTCGCGGCGCTTAATGTCAGCGCGGCGATCTCGGCGCTGGAAGGCCTGATCGGCCACAAATTCCTTAATGCTGACGTGTATTTCATTGATTATCTTCCGTCGCAGGTGCAGAGCCAGGACGTGGTCATGGTCTGTGCGGCGGCGTTGGTTCTGAGTTTCCTCGCCACCCTGTATCCCGCCTGGCGTGCCGCGCGCACCCAGCCGGCGGAGGCGCTACGTTATGAGTGAGTCGGGCATGAGTGAACAAGCAATCTTGAGCTGCCGCAACCTGGGCAAATCCTACGAGGAAGGCCCGGAATCGGTAGAAGTGCTGGCCGGCTTGCAACTGGAGTTGCACCCGGGCGAGCGAGTGGCGATCGTCGGCACCTCGGGTTCCGGCAAAAGTACTTTGCTCAACCTGCTCGGTGGTCTGGACACACCGACCAAGGGCAGCGTCTGGCTCGACGGTGAAGAACTGTCGGCACTGAGTGAGAAGAAGCGTGGCCTGCTGCGTAACCGTGCGCTCGGTTTCGTTTACCAGTTCCACCACTTGCTGCCGGAATTCACCGCGCTGGAAAACGTCTGCATGCCGCTGCTGATCGGCAAGACGCCAATCCCGGAAGCCCGTCAGCGCGCCACCGCGTTGCTCGAGCGCGTCGGCCTCGGCCATCGTCTGGAGCACAAACCGGCGGAACTGTCCGGTGGTGAGCGTCAACGTGTGGCCATCGCCCGAGCCTTGGTGAACAAGCCGGCTCTGGTGATGCTCGATGAGCCGACTGGCAACCTCGACTCCCACACCGCGCAAGGCATTCAGGATTTGATGCTGGAACTCAGCACCTCCATGCGCACGGCGTTCCTGGTGGTGACCCACGACATGAACCTGGCTCGCCAGATGGACCGCGTACTGCACCTGCAAGAAGGTTGCCTGACGCCCATCTGATTGGCTGAAACCCGGCGCCTGCAACGGCGTCGGGTCTTTTATTTTTATACGGTGCCCCAGCGAATGTTCAGACCGTTATCGATCTTTATCGGCACGCGCTATACCCGCGCCAAGCGCCGCAATCGCTTTGTTTCGTTCATTTCGATGACCTCGATGATCGGCCTCGCCCTCGGCGTGCTGGCGATGATCGTGGTGTTGTCGGTGATGAACGGCTTCCAGCGCGAAATGAGCTCGCGCATCCTTGGCATGGTGCCGCACGCGACCATCGTTGGTGTAAAGCCGATTGATGACTGGCAGCCAGTGGCTGCCGCCGCGATGAAGAATCCTGAAGTGACTGCCGCCGTGCCGTTCACCGAGATGGAAGGCATGCTCTCCTATAAGGGCCTGATGCAGCCGATCCAGATCAGTGGCGTCGATCCGGCGCAGGAAGGCAAGGTGTCGATCGTTGCCCAGCACATTGTGCAGGGGCGTCTGGATGCCTTGAAACCGGGCGAGTTCGGCGTGGTGATTGGTGAAATCACCGCACGACGTTTCCGCCTCAATGTCGGCGACAAAATCACCCTGATCGTCCCGGAAGTCAGCACCGCGCCGGGTGGCATCACCCCGCGTATGCAGCGACTGAACGTGGTCGGCGTGTTCAAGGTTGGTGCTGAACTGGACGGCTCGATGGGCCTGATCCACGTCGCCGATGCCGCGACCATGCAGCATTGGGAACCGAATCAGGTGCAGAGCGTGCGCCTGGCGGTGAAAGACCTGTACGCCGCGCCGAAAGTCTCCTCGGACATCGCTGCCGGGTTGGGCGCCGAGTTCAAGGCTGATGACTGGACCCACACCCAGGGCAGCCTGTTCAGCGCGATGAAAATGGAAAAAACCATGATCGGCCTGTTGTTGCTGATGATCGTCGCGGTGGCGGCGTTCAACATCATCGCGACCCTGATCATGGTGGTGAATGACAAGGGCGCGGACATCGCGATCCTCCGTACCATCGGCGCCACGCCCCGGCAGATCATGGCGATCTTCATGGTGCAGGGCACGGTGATCGGGATTGTCGGTACGATCATTGGCGGTGTGCTCGGCGTGATTGCGGCACTGAATGTCAGTCAGATCGTGGGCTGGATCGAGCGAGTCAGCGGGCAGCACATCTTCAGTTCGGATGTGTATTTCGTCAGCAATTTGCCGTCGGAATTGCAGGCTGGGGATGTGCTGTTGATCTGCTCGGCGGGCTTTATTCTCAGCTTCCTGGCGACGGTGTATCCGGCCTGGCGGGCGGCGAAGATCGAGCCGGCTCACGCCCTGAGATATTCGTAAACCTTTAGACCGCTTTCGCGAGCAGGCTCGCTCCCACAGGGGATTTGTGAACGACGCAGATCCAATGTGGGAGCGAGCCTGCTCGCCTCAATCTCCCTTGGGCAGCTCAATCACAAACCGCGTCCATCCCGCTTCGGATTCGCAATGAATCTGCCCGCCATGGGCACGGACGATCGACTGCGTAATCGCCAACCCCAACCCCGCATGTTCACTGCTGCCTTCCTGGCGCGCCGGATCGGCCCGATAAAACCGGTCAAACAGCCGTGGCAACAACTCTGCAGAAATTCCTTCGCCACTGTTTTCGACTGAAATGCGCACAGCGCTCGGTTGATCAACGATCCGCAAACTCACGTAGCCCTCAGCGGGGGTAAAGCGCAGCGCGTTATCGAGCAAATTCGATAAGGCCCGGCGCAACATGCTGCGATCACCCTCGATCCGCGCATGGCCCTCGCGCGTCAGCTTGACCCCGGCGTCCTCCGCCAGCGGCGCAAAAAACTCCAAAAGCACATCCGTTTCATCCGCCAGCTCCAGCGGTTCACGCTTGGGCATCAGCAAACCGTGGTCAGCCTTGGCCAGGTACAACATGTCGTTGACCAGTTGCGCCATCCATTGCAGTTCTTCGAGGTTGCTGTGCAGCGCTTCGCGGTAATCCTCGATCGGCCGTGGGCGGGTGAGGGTGACCTGAGTGTGGGTCAGCAGGTTCGACAGTGGGGTGCGCAGTTCATGGGCGATGTCGGCGGAAAACGCCGAGAGCCGCTGAAACGAGTCGTCGAGGCGTGCGAGCATGGCGTTGAAGCTGTGGGCCATTTCCGCAAGCTCTGGCGGGATTTGTTCTTCTGGTAGTCGGGCATTCAGCGATTGTGCGGAAATCCCACGGGCGACTGCACTCATGCGCCGCAATGGCCGCAAGCCGCTGCGTGCGGCCCAGGCACCGAGCAAAGCAGTGGCAAGCGCCGAGAGGCCGACGGTCAGCCAGATCAGATGTTGCATGCGCTGGAGGAAGTGCTGGTGATGGGTGATGTCCAGCAACAAGGACAATTGCGGCGAGTCGGGTTTTTCCGGGTAGAGCGGGGCGTTGAGTACGCGGTAATCGGTACCGTCGTTGCTGATCGTCGACAGACCGGTTTGCTGCGGTAAATCCTTGGGAATTTGCGTCGAACTGTCATACCAGCGCTGGCCGTCGGCGCCGGTAATGCGCAACGACAGATCGGCCTGGCGACTCAGCTCATCCGCCAGCCGTGCTTCACGTTGGCCGGGTTGAAGATCCTGCAAAGCGCGGCGCAGGCCGATCAGCTTGCCGTCCAGTTGCTGCTGGTCGAGTTCAATGAAGTGCGCCTCGCTGGCGCGGTTGAACAGCACGCCGGCGAACAGTGAAACCACGGCGGTGCAGGCGGCAAACAACAGGGCCAAGCGCGAACTCAGGGACATACGACGCATCAGGCGCCACGCTCTTCGAGCACATAACCCATGCCGCGCACGGTGTGGATCAGTTTGTTGGGGAATTCGTCATCGATTTTCAGACGCAATCGGCGGATCGCCACTTCGATGACATTGGTGTCGCTGTCGAAATTCATGTCCCAGACCTGTGAGGCGATCAGCGATTTCGGCAGCACCTCACCCTGACGGCGAAGGAGCATTTCCAGAAGGGCAAACTCCTTGGCGGTCAGGTCGATGCGCTGGCCGCTGCGCTCGACCCGGCGGCGGATCAGATCCAGACGCAGGTCGGCCAGTTGCAGACTGGTTTCCTGGGTTGTAGCGCTGCCGCGACGCAACAGGCTGCGCACCCGCGCCAGCAGTTCGGAGAAGGCGAACGGTTTGACCAGATAGTCGTCGGCGCCCAGTTCGAGACCATGCACTCTGTCCTCTACGGCGTCTTTGGCCGTCAGAAAAAGTACCGGCGTATCCAGCCCGGCGCTGCGCACTGCGTGCAAAATCTGCCAGCCGTTGCGGCCCGGTAGCATCACGTCGAGGATCAGCAGCGCGTAATCTCCGCTCAGCGCCAGTTGCTGACCGCTGTTGCCGTCGGCCACCAGTTCCGTATTGAACCCGGCCTCGGTCAGGCCCTGGCGCAGGTATTGGCCGGTTTTCGCTTGGTCTTCGACGATCAACAGTTTCATGGGCGACTCGGTTTTGTTCGGGGTGTAGAAACGAAAGCTTTATACCTTGAGAGCAGGCGACAGGCGCCAACCTGACAAAGTTGTAATCTGCCTGTCAGGTAGATGCCAGCGCAGGCCGGCTAAAGTTTCCCACAGGCTGAACCTTATCTTGTTGGAGAACGACCATGTTTTTACGCCAATCCTTGGCCTTCTGTTTGTTGGCAATGAGTTCGTCGGCGTTTGCAGCTCCCGCGCACACCTATGACTTCGGCCAGCCAGCGCCTGCCGCCAAAGCCACGCGCAGTATTGAAGTGGTGTTGAACGACATGTCGTTCGACCCGAAGGCGATTCAGGTCAAGGCCGGTGAGACCGTTCGTTTTGTGCTGGTGAATAAAGGCCAGCTGCTGCACGAATTCAACCTCGGCGATGCAGCCATGCATGCCCGACACCAGCAGGAAATGTTGCAGATGCAGCAGAGCGGCATGCTTACGCCTACCGGCATGAAAGAAATGTCCCACGATATGGCGGGGATGGATCACGCAGCGATGGGCCATGGCATGAAGCACGACGACCCCAACAGCGTGCTGGTCGAGCCGGGCAAGACTGCCGAGCTGACCTGGACCTTCAGCAAGGCCACCAGCCTGGAATTCGCCTGCAATATTCCCGGGCATTATCAGGCGGGCATGGTCGGCAAACTGACTGTCAGTCAGTAAGCACTCAAAGGCGCGGGCAAAGGCTGGTAGAATCCGCTGATTATTCAGTCAGGTTTCCGCCATGCATCCCGCAGCCGAACACTCGCCGCTGGGCAAATCCAGCGAATACATCGCCACGTACACGCCGTCCCTGCTGTTCCCGATTCCGCGCACCGCGAAATGGGCCGAGCTGGGTCTGACCGCCGAAACCCTGCCGTATAAAGGTGTGGATTTCTGGAACTGCTTCGAGCTGTCGTGGCTGTTGCCGTCGGGCAAACCGGTGGTGGCGATTGGCGAATTCAGCATTCCGGCGGACTCGCCGAATATCATCGAGTCGAAGTCGTTCAAGCTGTACCTGAACTCGCTGAACCAGACGGCGTTTGCCGACGTTGCGACATTGGAAGCGACGCTGGTCAAGGATTTGTCTGCCGCCGCCGGCAAACCGGTGGGCGTGCGGGTTCGCAGCCTGAAGGACGTTGAAGCGGAGGGCGTCGTGGCGTTGCCCGGCGTGTGCATCGACGATCTGGATATCAGTGTCAGCAACTATGAGCATCCGCGCCCGGAACTGCTGCGTTGCGATGAATCGCGGATTGTTGAAGAGACGGTGTATAGCCATCTGCTCAAATCCAACTGCCCGGTGACCAGTCAGCCGGACTGGGGCACTGTGGTGGTGGAATATCGTGGCTCGGCGCTGGATCATGCGAGTCTGCTGGAATATATCGTCAGCTTCCGTCAGCACTCGGACTTCCATGAGCAGTGTGTGGAACGGATTTTCCTTGATCTGCAACGACTGCTGAAGCCAGAAAAGCTTACGGTATTTGCCCGTTACGTGCGTCGCGGTGGCCTGGACATCAACCCGTATCGCAGCACTGAAAGCGTACAGCTGCCGAACCACCGGCTCGTGCGTCAATAAAGATCAACTGTAGGAGTGAGCCTGCTCGCGATAGCGGTGTGTCAGTTGAAGATGGTGTTAACTGACACACCGCTATCGCGAGCAGGCTCACTCCCACAGGGGAATGCATTGCAAATCGTAGACATGAAAAAGCCCTGCCAGTGATGGCAGGGCTTTTTGCGTTTCGGGGGGAATCAGATCCCCATGCTGCCCAGCGCGTTGACGATATTGCGCAGGGTGCCGGCAATCGCTGGGTGTTCGACTTCGAAGCGTTCAACCGCCAGATTCACGCCATCGGCGATGCTGGCGTCTTGAGTGGCATTTTCCAGTTGAATTTCGGACTCAATTTGCGCCATCAGCACACGCAGGTCTTCACGCTCAACTTCCGACAGCGGCGGATTCTGCTCCAGTTGCTCGCGCAGGGCATTCAGCTGTTTTTGCAGTTCTTGGGCGGGCATGGTGGTTTCCTTTTATCAATAGGCACTGGCATTGACCGCAGCCGCGCGCCAAAGGTCTATGGCTGACCTTTAGATTAATCCACTCCCGGCAAACCTGCATGATCCCGATCAGGGCTTTTCGCCTTTGAGCCGGCGCAGGCTGATGTCGGCGAGACAGGTGTCGAGCTCGCCCAGATGATCGATGACCGAATGCACGCCGAGGCCGAATAGTTGCATCGTCGCCTTGCCACGCAGTTGTTCGCGTTCTTTCTGGCTCAGCGCTTGCCATTCCCCCGGCGCCAGGCCGCACAGCGAGCCGCAGGAGGCGAGGCCGATGGTCCACAGCCCGGCATTCAGGCCGGCCTGCAACAGGCGCGGCTCACCGCTGACCAATACGCAACCGTCCAGACTGCTGACGTTCAGATCCATCAGGGCCTGCCAGCAAGCGTTCGGCGCAGGCCATGGATTGATTGTTGCCGAATATTGCGCGGGTTTGATCCAGGCCGGTAGCGAGTTTGATAACGATTGGGCGAGGGCAGGGGGCAGTTCATCCAGCCAGGCGCAGGGAATCTGCTGGCGCTGCAAAATGTGCAGACTGTCGAGCGCGCCCGGCGTGGCCTCGGCATATTCGGGCCGGGCGACGGTATTTAGACGAGCGCGAGCACCGAAATCCACCAGACAACCGCTGAGTCCAAACAGTACAGCGGTCAGGCTCGGCGCGGCGACGGGCAATGTTTCGGCGTGTGTCATGGCAGCGTCCCTGAAATAGCGATAAGGCTAGGCTGTGCCGGTGACAGTTGGATGACAGCTGTGTGAACGGCGACGCGAGAAGCGTCCTACAGACTGCTGCATTGCGCAGACTGTCCAAACGGGCTTTTACGCTTATACTAGCGGCCTGAACACCCGGACCCAGATGTCCGCGACAGTACAAATCCAAGGAGTTTTTCTATGCGCTGGAGCAATCCGCTCGCTCAGCTTTGTGTATGTGCCGGCCTGTTGCTGGCTCCGTTCGCCACTCAGGCGGCAACGGAAGAAGACCCTTGGGAAAGCGTCAACCGTCCTATCTTCGAGTTCAACGACTTTGTTGACACCTACGCGCTGAAGCCACTGGCGCAGGGTTACGAGTTCGTGACTCCGCAGTTCCTCGAAGACGGCATTCACAACATGTTCCGCAACGTCGGTGATGTCACCAACCTTGCCAACAACATCCTGCAGGCCAAACCGGCCGCTGCTGGCGTTGACACTGCGCGTCTGATCTTCAACACCACGTTTGGTCTGCTCGGCTTCTTTGATGTCGGCACCAAAATGGGCCTGAACCGCAGCGACGAAGACTTCGGTCAGACCCTCGGTTACTGGGGCGTAGGTAGCGGTCCATACGTGATGCTGCCGCTGATGGGGCCGAGCACTTTGCGTGATGCGCCTTCCAAGTACGTCGACAGCTACACCGGTATGTACCGCTACATCGACCACGTGCCTACCCGTAACTCGATCTTCGGTCTGAACATCGTCGACACCCGCGCCAGTCTGTTGTCTAGCGAAAAGCTGATCAGCGGCGACAAGTACACCTTCATCCGCAATGCCTACTTGCAGAACCGCGAGTTCAAAGTGAAGGATGGCCAGGTCGAAGACGATTTTTAATCGCGACCGGTAAAAAGGAAGGCGACCTCAGGGTCGCCTTTTTTGTGTGTAGCTATTTCATCTTCAGAATGGTCAGACCGAGCTTCTGGCCGCCGCCATCCTGTGCCCTGACCCAGACCACTTCGGTCTCGGCCTCAAGGCCGCTGAGTGCGGCGTGATCGGAGTCGATGCGTACGCTCAAACGGTCGCCAACCGCGAACTGGCGCGGCGCTTCGACCTGCATGCCGCTGCTGGAGAGGTCGATGCACACCCCTGAAACCTCATCTCCTTCATGAATCAACACGACATCGGCATCGACCCGCATGCGGATGAAATCGCGCTTTTCGCTGTAGTCCCGACTGGTTTGACTCATAGGTTCGTCCTTCCATTGGGTTACGGTTTGAGCTGTTCTTATAACTCTCGGTGATTTGACAAGTAAAGTCGTCAAGCGACCATCGGCGCATGCTTGAAACGCTCTGCGGATGGGAGTACCGTCTGCGCCTTAGAAGGGCACCTCTGGTGTAACCGCGTTTGCAGACAATGCTCGAAAGCGGTGCAGCAGAGAGGCTAGAAAGCGAATCCAGTAGTCTGCGCAGGGCCCGATGCCCCGCCAACTACGCCAACCTAATTCTGGCGCCGTTTGCCCACATGCCAAAAACCAGTGCCACGCTGCTGATAATCGATGATGACGAAGTAGTGCGCGCGAGCCTCGCGGCCTATTTGGAAGACAGTGGTTTCAGCGTCCTGCAGGCCAGCAACGGCCAACAGGGTCTTCAGGTATTCGAGCAAGACACGCCCGACCTGGTCATCTGCGATCTGCGCATGCCGCAGATGGGCGGTCTCGAACTGATCCGTCAGGTCACCGAGCGGTCACCGCAGACGCCGGTGATCGTGGTGTCGGGTGCCGGCGTGATGAACGACGCGGTCGAAGCCCTGCGCCTGGGCGCAGCCGATTACCTGATCAAGCCTCTCGAAGATCTGGCTGTGCTCGAGCACTCTGTGCGCCGGGCCCTGGATCGTGCGCGCCTGCTGCTGGAAAACCAGCGCTACCGCGAGAAGCTGGAAAAGGCCAACCGCGAGCTTGAGGCCAGCCTGAACCTGCTCCAGGAGGACCAGAACGCCGGTCGCCAGGTGCAGATGAACATGCTGCCGGAAAGCCCGTGGAGCATCGACGAGTTCAAGTTCGCACACCAGATCATCCCGTCGTTGTATCTGTCGGGTGATTTTGTCGACTATTTCCGTGTCGACGAGCGCCGGGTCGCGTTTTACCTGGCAGATGTCTCCGGTCATGGCGCCTCTTCAGCCTTCGTCACTGTGCTGTTGAAGTTCATGACCACGCGCTTGCTGTTCGAATCCAAGCGCAACGGCACCTTGCCGGAATTCAAGCCTTCGGAAGTCCTTGGTCATATCAACCGGGGGCTGATCAGTTGTAAGCTGGGTAAACACGTCACAATGGTCGGTGGAGTCATCGACGAGGAGACCGGTTTGTTGACCTATAGCATCGGCGGCCATCTGCCGTTGCCTGTGTTGTACACGCCTGACAGTGTTCGTTATCTCGAAGGGCGTGGTCTGCCGGTGGGGCTCTTCAATGAAGCCACCTACGAAGACCACGTGCTTGAGCTGCCGCCGACGTTCAGCCTGACGCTGATGTCCGATGGCATTCTGGATCTTTTGCCAGAACCTACGCTCAAAGAAAAAGAAGCCGCTTTGCCTCAACGGGTGAAGTCGGCGGGCGGCAGCCTGGATGGTCTGCGGCAAGTGTTTGGATTGGCCACGCTAGGGGAGATGCCGGATGATATCGCCCTGTTGGTGTTGAGCAGGAATCTTTAATGAGTACCGGTAGAATCCAGTTCGCCGAGCAGGACGGCACCTTCGTCCTCAAGTTCGTCGGTGAAGTTCGCCTGACCCTGTGTTCGGCGTTGGATGCGACTATTGAGAAAATCTTCACCGCGCTGAATTTCAACGCGATCGTGATCGATTTGACCGAAACCCGCAGCATCGACAGCACGACGTTGGGCCTGTTGGCCAAACTGTCGATCCTGTCGCGGCAGAAGGTCGGCCTGCTGCCGACTGTCGTCACCACCCACGAAGACATCACCCGTCTGTTGCAATCGATGGGTTTCGAGCAGGTGTTCAACATCGTCAACCACCCGGTGCCATGCCCGGAGTGCCTGGACGATCTGCCGGATCAGGACCAGTCGGAAGAAGTGGTGCGGATCAAGGTGCTCGAAGCGCACAAGATCCTCATGGGCCTCAACGACTCCAATCGTGAAGCGTTCCATGACCTGGTGAATGCCCTCGAACGGCATTGATCTCATGACGTGATGTTGTCTGGGCTGGCCCCTTCGCGAGCAAGCGGTCGCAAGAACACTAGAATTATCCAGCAGCCATAAAAAAGGGCGAATCCACCAGGATTCGCCCTTTTTCATTTCACCCACTCAAATCACAGCTTGGCCTGCAACAGCGCCTCAAGCTTCTCCTGGTCGCGAGCAAACTGACGAATGCCCTCAGCCAGCTTCTCAGTGGCCATCGCGTCTTCGTTGGACAACCAGCGGAACTGCGCTTCATTGAGGCTGAGACGGGCTTCACCGGCGTTGCCCGGGGCCAGTTTGCGCTCCAGCTTGCCGGTGTCGGCGGCCAGTTTATCGATCAGGTCCGGGCTGATGGTCAGGCGGTCGCAGCCGGCCAGTTGCTCGATCTGATTGAGGTTGCGGAAGCTCGCGCCCATGACCACGGTCTTGTAGTCATTGGCCTTGTAGTAGTTGTAGATGCGGGTGACCGACTGCACGCCCGGATCATCAGCGCCGGTGTAGTCGTTGCCGTTGGCCTTCTTGTACCAGTCGTAGATGCGGCCCACGAATGGCGAAATCAGGAACACCCCGGCGTCAGCGCAAGCGGCGGCCTGAGCGAAGGAGAACAGCAGGGTCAGGTTGGTCTGGATGCCTTCCTTCTCCAGCACTTCGGCGGCGCGGATGCCTTCCCAGGTCGAGGCGATCTTGATCAGTACGCGATCACGGCCAATGCCGGCCTTGTCGTACAGCTCGATCAAGCGATGCGCGCGTTTCAGCACTGCGTCCTTGTCGAACGACAGGCGTGCATCCACTTCGGTGGAGATGCGGCCCGGAATCACTTTGAGAATTTCCTGACCCACTGCGACGCCGAAACGGTCGCTGGCCAGGCCGACATCGCCCTTGCAGTCGCTGACGCAGGCGTTCAGCAGCTCGGCGTAGGCCGGAATGGCCGCCGCTTTGAGCAGCAGGGAAGGGTTGGTGGTGGCGTCGACCGGTTTGACCCGGGAGATCGCTTCGAAGTCGCCGGTGTCGGCAACAACGGTGGTGAATTGTTTGAGTTGTTCCAGCTTGGAAGTCATGGGCGTGCTCTGTCCTATGGGTCTGATGACATTACCCGAGCGCTGACGGCCACTCAAGGGTAGGTGCGTGTATCGATGGCCCCTGCGGCAACAACCTGAAAACGATTGTTTGAAAGGCGGGGCGCGGTATCGATGAATACGATGCCAAAACGGCCAACAGGTTCAAAGCAACCGACCTGCGTACAGGTCGGTTGGACACGCACTATTGAGCGTTCAACAGGGCTTCGACCGACATGCGCGCCGGTTTCGGTTGCCCGTCGGACGTCAGCAGGCCGAAGTTCTTCTCGCGATCGTTACTGCCCGAATCACTGTTCTTCCATTCGTAGATGGACGTCAGCGGGATGTTGAGTTTTTTAACATCGCCGATAAACGCGTTGATCTTGCTCGCCTGGCCTTCAGGCCCGCCGTTGGAGGCCAGTGCCGAAATACCCCACTCACTGATGATCCCGGGCACATGAAAGTTCTGCTGAATGAAGTTCTGCGCGTTGCTGATCTGCGTAACCGTCATGCCGTAGGGGTGATAGGACACAGCGTTCAGGCATTTGGGGTATTCGCTGACGATGCGACTCAGTGCCACCGTTGAAGCAGAACCTGCGCTAGGTGGGCGGGCGAAACCGTAACCGATCACCGGCGTCGATGGCGGCTGTTCTTGCAGCGCCTTGCACACGCCGCTCATGAACGGCACAAACGTGGTGTCGAAATTGCGCGTCGGCCAGTAGGTTTCCAGGTCCGGTTCATTCCATAGCTCGATCGCCACCAGTTGCGCGCTGTACGACTGTTGCAGCCCCGTCACGGCTTTGGCGAAGCCTTCACCGGCAGTGGTCAGCTCGGCGCTCGATGTGGCGGGCAACGCCTTGATCGCGCGGACCGTCAGCAACACCGGCAGGCCTGCAGATTGCGCCGCCGCAAAGGCATCGCTGACCTGTTTCTGATACGTCTTGGCCGTCAGGCTGTCGCTCCACACACCGAAGCGGACAAAACCGAAGCCGGCCGACTTGATCTGCGCGGCGTCGGCGGCCGTGAAGTTCTGGATCTTCACCTGCACGCCGATGTTCTTCGCCGGAAGGTTGGGAAACAGTTCGCTGGCGTGAACCTGAGTTGCAGCCCCGGCCATCATCAGTGCCAACGCGCCGAGTTTTTTGAGATGTGTTGTTTTCATGTCTGCTCTCCCGAAGAGAAGTGACAACTGCGAATAAATGATCTCGTTGCTCAATTTTCGAGTGAGGTGATGGCACTTAGTGCGCGAATGTTATTTTTTGTCGGAAAACAATCACGCGAAAATCACAGTTATTTTTAGTCCGCTAATTGTGGTTGGGGGGCTTTTAAACGCTGTGGTACTTAATGCTTCGGTACTAACAGGGCGAATCTATTTCCGAGTGAAGAAAGATCTGAGGGTTCATTAAATTGCTCTCGGGATGTTGGCCGTTTGACATTACACAGGAAAGTAAAACCTTGTTCAGAAAGATCCTTGTCGTTTGCGTGGGCAATATATGCCGTAGTCCGACGGCAGAACTGATGCTGCGTAACGCGCTGGCCCCCTCAGCGATCACCGTCTCCTCCGCAGGCCTGTCGGCACGGGTGGGCGAGGGCGTCGAAGCGTCCGCCCGGCAAGTGCTCGAAGACCATGGCCATAACGCCGAAGGCTTCATCGCACGGCAACTGACCGCAGACATCGTCAATGAATCAGACCTGATTCTGGTCATGGAAAAACAGCATGTTAATCAAGTATTGAAGATTGCCTCTCATGCGAGGGGCAAAGTATTTCTGCTCGGCAAGTGGCAGAGCGAGCGCGAAATACAAGATCCGTATCGTCAAGGCAAGGCCGCTTTTATTCATGCCCATGCATTGATTGAAGATGCTGTTAGCTCATGGGCACAACGCCTCGCGCGTTGATGAATATTCTTCAGATCAATGAATGGTAAGAACAGACTTATGCAGTTACCGTCCGTCATCGGCACCCGCGACAATGATCAAGACAGTATTGATCTGCTCGGTATATTCGGCAGTTTGATCGACCAGAAATGGTTGATCGGTGCACTGACCGGCGCCTTCATGGTCACCGGTGTGGCCTACGCGGTATTGGCCACGCCTGTGTACCTGGCGAATGCGCTGGTGCAGGTCGAGCCGAAAAAGAACGACATGCTCGGTTTTTCCGACCTCAACAGCATGCTCGGTGGGCAATCGCCGTCGGTGACCGAAATCGGCATCATCAAATCCCGCGCGGTGATCGGCAAAACCGTCGACGACCTGCGCCTGGACATCGATGTCACCCCGAACACCTTCCCGATGATTGGCGGTTTTCTCGCCCGGCGTTATCGCGGCGAGACCGAGACCAGCGTCGCCGCGCCGCGTTTCGGTTTGAACAGCTACGCCTGGGGCGGTGAGCGCCTGGAGTTTGCCCGGCTCAATCTGCCCAAAGAACTGCTCGGCAAGAAACTCACCCTGATCGCCGGCGAACAGAAGCACTTCCAGTTACTCGATGACAACGACAACCTGCTGGTCGAAGGCATCGCCGGCGAAGCCTTTGCGCAGGACGGCGTAGAAGGGCAGATCAGCCAGTTGCTGGCCAACCCCGGCACGCGTTTCGAAGTGGTGCGCAACCCACGGATCGTGACCATTCAGGGTTATCAGGACGCGCTGGATATCTCCGAGCAGGGCAAGGAATCGGGGATTATCAAACTGGCGCTGGCCAGCAGCGACGCCGCCGAAGCGGTGAAGATCCTCAACAAGATCGCTGCGCTGTACGTCGACCAAAACGTCCGTCGCACCTCGGCGGAAGCGGCGCAGAGCCTGGCCTTCCTGCAAAGCCAGTTGCCGCAGGTCAAACGTGATCTGGCCAAGGCCAGCGATGCGCTGAACGCCTATCAGACCCACGGCAAGACCGTGAACATCTCGCTGGAAACCCAATCGGTGCTCGGTCAGTCGGTGGCGCTGGAAACACGGATCTCCGAGCTGAAAATGCAGCAGGCGGAGATGGATCGCAAGTTCACCAAACAGCACCCGGCCTATCGCGCGTTGATGAGCCAGATTGGCGAGTTGACCCAGCAACAGAAGTCGCTGGAAGGCAAAGTCGGCGATCTGCCCGCGACACAGCAGGAATTGCTCAACCTGACCCGCGATGTCGAAGTCGCTTCGCAGATCTACACGCAGTTGCTGAACAAATCCCAGGAGCTGGACATCGTCCGCGCCGGTGCCGTGGGTAACGTGCGTCTGGTCGACGCGGCGGATGTCGACCTGACCAGCCCGGTCAAACCGAAAAAAGCCCTGATTGTGCTGATTGCCACATTCCTGGGGGCCTTCGTCGGCGTCGCTCTGGTGCTGCTGCGCAAATCCTTGAGCCGTGGCCTCGAAGGCCCGGAAGCCATCGAACAACTCGGTTTGCCGGTGTACGCGTCGATCCCGTACAGCGCCTTGCAGGATGAAGAGGACAACAAAAAAGGCCGCGCCCGCGACGGTGTCGACAAGCCGGCATACCTGTTGGCCCTGCGTAACCCGACCGACCTGTCGATCGAATCGATCCGCAGCCTGCGCACCTGCCTGCACTTCGCCGGCCTCGATTCGACCAACAACCGCATCATGATTTCCGGGCCGAGCCCGCAAGTCGGCAAGACCTTCGTCTCGTCCAACCTCGCAGCGGTCATGGCGTTGAGCGGGCAGCGCGTGGTGCTGATCGATGCCGACATGCGCAAAGGTCACCTGCACAAAACCCTCAACACGCCGATCACCAACGGTTTGTCCGACCTGCTGGTCAAGCGCTGCAGCATCGATCAGGCGATCAACAAAGTCGAAATCGACAACCTGCACTTCATCAGCCGTGGCCAGGTGCCGCCGAATCCGTCCGAGCTGTTGATGCACGCCAACTTCCGCGAGCTGCTGGCGGAACTGAGCGAGCGCTACGACCTGGTGATCATAGATACACCGCCGCTGCTGGCGGTGACCGATGCGGCGATTGTCGGCCGTGAAGCGGGGATCAGCCTGATCGTTACGCGCTTCGGGGTGAACCCGGCCAAAGAGATCGAACTGACCATTCGCCGCTTCGCGCAGAACGGTATCGAGTTGAAAGGCGCGGTGTTCAACGGCGTCGAGAAGCGTGCCGCCAGCTACTACGGCAATGGCGGCTACGGCTATTACAACTACGAATACGCGTCCGACAAATCCTGACTGTCAGCGACTGTTTTTTCCTGTTTGAAGTGGGTGATTTGTGAAGAAAATACTGCACGTGGCAGAGACGATCAAAGGTGGCGTCGCGACGGTGATCCGGACGATTTCGGCTTCGCCTGAAGGCGATGCGGCGAACTACGAGCTGGTCTATCTGGTTCCGGATGATCAGGCCAAAGAGTTGCACGGCATCGGCGCGCAACAGATCCGCACCTTCCCGCGTACCGGGCGCAATGTGCCGTCGCTACTGCGTTTTGCCTGGCGCCTGACCCAGGTGATGCTCAAGGAAAAACCCGATGTGGTGCATTTGCACAGCACCTTTTCCGGAGTCATCGGCCGGTGCGTGTGTGTGCTGTTGCGACCGTGGCGCAAGCCGAAAATCGTCTACTGCCCACACGCGTTTTCGTTCCTGATGGAAAGCTCGCCGACCAAGCAGAAAGTCTATGCGTGGATCGAGCGAGTCCTGCAGAAAGTCACCGACGTGATCATTTGCGTCAGCCAGTACGAACTCGACAAAGCCGCGCGCTTCGGCATCGAGCGCAAGCGCATGAAGCTGATCTACAACGGCATTCACCGCAAGGATGACGCGCCGAAAGCGGCGAGTCCCGAGCCGATTCATCTGCTCTTCGTCGGTCGCCTCGATTATCAGAAAGGCTTCGACGTGCTGCTCAAGGCCTTCGCCAATGTGCAGCGCAAAGACTTGAAACTGACCGTGGTCGGCAGCGCGGTGAATGAGGACGCGGTGGAGTGCCCACCGATGGACTCTGTTGAATACCTGCCATGGGTCACGCCGAGCGAAGTGCAGGCGCTGTACCAGAAAGCCGATGCGCTGATCGTGCCGAGTCGCTGGGAAGGTTTCGCCATGGTGCCGCTGGAAGGCATGGCCATGGGCTTGCCGGTAATCGCCAGCAACTGCACGTCGCTGCCTGAACTGGTCACCAATGAAGTCTCCGGTTATGTCTTCCCGTCCGGTGATCACCAGGCATTGGCTGATGTGCTGACGATCATCCAGAAGCCACGCCTGCTCGATCTCGGCAACCAAGGACGGAGCATCGTCCGCGAGCGTTTCAGCGCCGCGCTGATGATTCGCCAGACCTACGACCTGTATCGCGCTCCCACTTTTTAAGTAGAACTCAAGCATATGAACGTAACGATTTTGCATGGCTACAGTGCGTCCAACTCCGGTGACGGCCTGCTCGTCGATCTGGCCATCGCCCTGGTGCAGCGCAACTTTGGCGAAGACACCGCGATCAGCGTGGTGGCTTCCGATCCGGACTCTTTCAGCTACTTGCCGCACCCGCGCTTCGACGCGCCGGTGATGGCGGCCAAGGGCTTGGGCCGGGTCAAGCAAGCGGTGTTTCTCAATCAGTCCTACGCCGGGCTGGCGGATCTGCTGAAGAAAACCGACCTGATCGTCGGCGTCGGCGGCGGCTACATGCGCTCGAAAAGTGCCTTCGAGCACATCAAGTTGAAGCTCGGCCACGCCAAACAACTGGAAACCGCGATCCTCAGCAAAGTGCCGTCGGTGTACCTGCCGCAAAGCATCGGCCCGTTCCATGGCGAGAGCAGCAAGATCGTCGAGCACTACGCCAGCGCCGACGCGGTGTTCGTGCGCGACAACCGCTCTTCGGCGATTTTCGATGCCTGTGCCAACGTCTACCGCGCGCCGGATCTGGCCGTGCAGTCGCTGGCGAGCAAAATCCTTCAGCAAGCGAAGTTCACCCGCTGCGCGTCTTCGCCAGCCACGGTCTGCGTAGTACTGCGCAAGCCGCCGGAGTGGAGCAAGGAAAAGAAAGTCGCTTACGTGGCCAATCTGAAAGTGCTGCTGCAGCGCCTGAAGAACAAAAGCAAAGTCGTCTGCGCGGTACAGAGCGCGGTACGCGGCAACGATGACGGCGCGTTCTATCGCGAGCTGGGCATCACTGAAGATCTGCTGTCGTTGAAGGCGACGATTGCCAAATACCAACCGGACCTGGTGATTTCCGTGCGTTTGCACGGCGCCATCGAATCGCTGCTCTCGGGCGTGCCGGCGTACCACATCAGCTATGAACGCAAGGGCTTTGGCGCCTATCAGGACATGGGTGTCGAAGACTGGGTGATCAACGGCGGCGACATCAATGTCGACACCATCATCGACACGGTTTACGCACCGAATGCGCTGTCGAATTTCGGCAAGCGCCTGACCGACACCTGCCGTGAGATCGAGGCGAAAACCGTGGCCATGGACGACATCATCAAGGGTGTCGTTCGATGATATTTCGGCTGCTGCTTCGCGGCGGAGCGTTAGGCGCGAAGTTTTTGCTGGTGTTGGCGATCACCCATTACCTCGGTTATGAGGCGCTGGGCTTCTACGGCGTGGTGGTCGCGGCATCGCTGATTGCGTCGAAGTTCTACAGCGTCGGTTTCAGTTCCGAGATCAATCGCTTGATCAGCGTTGGCGGCAGTTCGCGCCGGGTGGTCGATAAAGTCCTGCTGCTGTATCTGGCGGTGGGGCTGTTGTTGTCGGTAGCGACGGTGCTGATCTATTCACTGTTCCAGACAGTTGAAGCGCCGGCCGCGCTGATCCTTTGCGTGACGCTGGTGTTGCTCACCGAACACCTGTCGTTCGAGATCAATTCCTTCGTGTTTTCTGCGCAGAAAGCCACGGCGGGTGCGCTGCTGTTTTTCATCAAGACCGGCCTGTGGGCGGTGTTGGCGGTGGGCGGGATGATGCTCGACTGGGTGTCGGGAATCGCCAGCGTGTTGTGGCTGTGGGTCGCCGCCAACGTGCTGGTGATCATCGCCGGTTACCTGATCGTGGTGAACGTGCACAAGGGCCGGGTCGCCGGTACGTTGGCCACGGCCACCGTGTGGAAGGCCGGGTTGCCGTTTTACCTCGGCACCGGTTTGATCGCGCTGAGTCAGTACGCCGAGCGCTTTCTGATCATCGATCTGGAGCCCTACGCCAGCCTCGGTAAATACGTCTACGCGTGGTCGGCGGCGAATACCTTGCAGGCGTTGTCGTATGCGGTGGTGGCGGTGGTCGGGATTCCGGTACTGGCCAAGCGTTTTCAGGCTGATCAGCAGGCATTCACGGTCAAGCAACTGTTCATCAACAAGTGGGTGATGCGCTCGCTGGTCGTGTCGGCTGCGGTGGCGGTGGCGATCTATGTGTTTTTCAACGTGGTGCTCGATTACGTCGCCACCAGCGTGCCGCGTCCGGACAACGCGATCCTCGGCGTACTGATTTTCTCCTTCGCCTTGCGCGCGATTGGCGACATCGTCTGGGGCGGGTTGATTGCCTCGAGAAACAGTCGCGTATCGCTCGCCAGTGCGGCGATCTGCCTGTTGGTTTCAGTGCCGGTGAGCTGGGTGCTGATCAAGCATTATTCGATCTACGGCGCGGCGTGGGGCAATGTCTTCGCGATCATCGTGCAGCTTGGTGTAATCGCCGTACTGACCCGCGTGACCGGTGCGAAGAAGGCTGCCGTGTCATGGGCCTGAAGCTGCCGTGCATCGAGTTTCGTGGCAAGCGACTCGATTCGTATGTGTCGTTCCTGATCCTTTTCACCGGGCTGTTTCTCTCGGTGGCGATGCCGCTGTTGATCCCGCGTGATCCGGGGCCGGATGCGATGACCTTGTGGTCGTCCTACGCGCGTGCCGACAACTGCAATTTCTGGAACCCGTTCTCGCCGGATCGCTCGTCCTACGAGTGTTCGGCGTTCCTGCTGCGGCCCACCGGGATCAACCTGACCAATGCCTGGGCCTACGGCATGTTCTGCAACTTTTTCCTCACGGCGATTCCGGTGGTGGTGTTTCGGCGCATGCCGTTGGCGATCTTCGGCACGCTGTGTCTGTGGGGGATTGTGCGCTCGTTCTTCCTGGAGAACCTGACCAAGGAAATCATTGTGTCGGTGGCGGTGTTGAGCATTCTGCTCAGCTCGCTGACGCGTAAATATCGCGGTGGGTTTTTCCTGTCGGCAGTGATCTACGGCGTGCTGATCCGGCCTTACTGGATTCTGTTTTCGCTGTCGTGGGTGGGCGTCTGTGTGATGAAAAAGTACGTGTCGCGCACGACGTTCTTCCTGATGCTGTTCTTGTTTTATCTGGCAGTGGCGATGTCGATCCAGCTCGCACTGGGCTTTCCGGTGTCATCGATTCGCGCCAGTAACAACGAACTGCGCACGGCGGGCGAGGAGGGCTCGAAATCGTTGATCGTTTCGTGGCTCAGTGGCAGCGACTTCGTTTCGCAGGCGCTGGACTCGATGATCATCTTCTTCCGGTTGTCGTTCCCGGTAGAGCTGATTCTGCTGTCCGGGCCTGGGCAAGTGATCTTCGTGGCGTTGATGATCATGACCGCGTTGCTGCTGTTCAAAGTCATCACCTCGACTGATTACAAAGGCGCGCCGATCCAGACCAAACCCAAGGAACTGATCGCGATTCCGCTGGCGTTTCTACTGGTGCAAGGGCTGTTCGAGCCGGACTTCGGCTCCTTCGCCCGACACTTCTCGATGGTGGTGCCGGTGTTGTTCGTGGGTCTGGGCTTGATGCTGCGAGCGAACAAACCGGTGCAGGTTGAATCACGAATTCTGAATTGAGGCAGGTGCTTTATGTCGAGCAAGAAAAAGTCCCTGGAGATTGAAACCCTGCGTGGCCTGGCGTGCCTGCTGCTGGTGCTCTATCACGTCATCGGCCCGCTGGGTGGCGGGTTGAAGATCGATATCGGCTCGCCGTTCCGGGTGATCGCCGATTCGATGGTGTACGTGCGCATGCCGTTGTTCACCTTCATTTCCGGGTACATCTATTCGATCTACAAAATCCGTGGCAATGACTTTTCCGCGTTCTTCAGCGGCAAGGTGCGGCGCTTGATCGTGCCGCTGTTTTGCGTCGGCGTGCCGTTTTCGGTGCTGCAGGCGGTGGGGCCGGGGGTGAACAAGGACGTCGGTGTGATCGACGCTTTGTTGTCGTTCTGGGTGCCGATCAACCACTTCTGGTTCTTGCAGGCGGTGTTCATTATTTTCATGTTCGTCGGGCTGCTGGAGTGGCGCGGGATGCTGCGCTCGGCGACGCGTCTGTATGGGCTGTTTGCGTTTGCGGCTGTGTTGTTTCTACTGCCGCCGTTCAAGTTCGATGCGTTCGGGATTAACGGCGCGATTTATCTGTTGCCGTTTTTCGTCGCGGGGATGATTGGTCAGGAGAATGTCGACCGGTTGAAGCAGACGTTCAAAGTGATCGGGCCGCTGGTGTTTGTGTTGATCTCGCTGACGTTGTTGTATGTCGCGGCGATTGATCGTGAGTTGATTGTTGATCGACGCAGTCTGATTGGTTTGACCGTGGGTTGCGTGTCTTGCATCGCCTTGCTGTCGAGTGATATGCGCTCCAAGGCGCTGACGCGGCTGGGTGGTTATTCCTATGCGATCTTCCTGTTCCATGTGCTGTTCGCGGCGACGTCGCGGTTTGTGCTGGGGCGGTTGGGGGTGAAGGATGAGAGCTTGCTGGTGCTCGGTGGCTTGAGTTGTGGCTTGCTCGGGCCGGTGGTGTTGTCGATGGTTTTCAGTCGGTTCAATTTCACTTCGGTGCTGTTCCTTGGGGAGCGGGCGGCGAAGAAGAAACCTTTGGCGCCCATCACTCCGGTGGTGCAAACCCACAGCAGCTAAGAGCTTCGCGAGCAGCGGATCTTTGTCGAACACAATTCCTGTAGGAGTGAGCCTGCTCGCGATAGCGGTCTGTCAGTCAGCATTTCATTACCTGACCCAACGCTATCGCGAGCAGGCTCACTCCTACAGTTGATCTGTGTACCTCCCGGTATTCAGTGGGCCATTTCAGACTGAAGGAAATTTTGCATGTTGGCAGTAGATGACGCGCAACCCGTCGCAGCGTCGGTGGTTCAGGTCGGCGATGCGCGCGAGCGTTTTGCGCAGTGGCGTGAAGGCCAGGCCGGCAAGGTGTTGTCGGTCTCGGTGATCGGCGACAGCTACAGCGCCGGGCAGGATTTCTACCTGAACAAACTGGTGCAGCGCGTGGCCGGAGAGGTTGGTTTTGCCGGGCCGGGTTACGTCGGTTTCAACCACGGCGCGGCGCTGGGCGGCACCCATTTCAAATACACCCGCAGCAGTGACAAGTACTTTGGCGGCGACTGGAAGGTTTCAGAGCTGGGCCAGGCGAGTCCGGACAGTCGCACGGTAACCGGCCGGCCCGGCGCATGGTTGCAAGTGGATGCGAGTCCGACGCCGCGCATCGATACCGCTGTCACTCAGGCGAAACTGCTGTATCTGGGCAACGGCGAATCCAGCGAGATCCGCTATCGCTGGTCTCCCGCGCAAGACTGGCAACCGCTGAAGCTTGAAGGATCAGGGGTTCAGGAAGTCGCGCTGACAGGTCTTTCGGCAGCGAAAGACTGGTCCTTCAAACTCGAGGTCGTGAAGGGCGCGCCGACGTTGTTCGGCCTGTGGATGAGCAACGAACAGAACGGCGTTCGCGTCTCGAAACTGGCGGCCTCCGGTGCGGCCTCTGCGGACTTCTATCACAAGGATCCGCAATGGCAGGTGCAGTGGAAAGCTGCGGTGTTGAAGATCCCCGCTGATGTTTACCTGATCATGCTCGGTGGCAACGATCAGGGCTTCGGCGTGAAGCCCGCGCAGTATCTGCAGAACGTTCAGGGACTGGTGGGCATGCTGCGCGAGATTCAACCGCAGGCGAGCATTAACTTGATCATGCGCCAGGACACCACACGCTCCAGTGCGTATCCGATGTCGGCGTACGCGCAGGTACTTGAACCGTGGGCGCGTGAGCAGCATCTGGGGTACGCCAATCTGCAATGTGCGTTTGGGCCGGACGTCAAACGCTACGCGGCCGCGATGATCGGCCCGGACAAGATTCATCCGCTGCCGGCCACGGGCGGGAAGGTGATTGCTGATTACTTTTATGGCTGGATCATGGGCGCCAAGGATCGTTGCGACGCCGCCCCTAAATAACACGCAAACCCCAGAACGGTGATCGTTCCCACGCTCCGCGTGGGAATGCCGCCCGGGACGCTCCGCGTCCCTTCGCTGGGTGACGCAGAGCGTCACTGGATGCATTCCCACGCGGAGCGTGGGAACGATCAGTTGAGGGGCGTTACTCGAAGGCGTCTACTTGCTCGAGCAACTCCGCAATCTTCTGCGGCATCAAGCGCGTATCGCAGCGCGTCTCAACGTTAATGATGATCGCCGGATCGTTACAGCAGATCCGCACACGAAAACGCCAGTCGCTGAAAATCACTTTCAAACCATCACTGTCATCCATTTCCAACGCCTGCTCGCCATAGAGCTTTTTCAAATGCGCGAGCAGCGGATACGGATCGCGCAACGGCCGGCGGATATCACCGGATGCCGGAAACACGCCAATGCGCTCCACCAGCAGAATCGTGCCCAGCCAGGTTTCGTTGGCGCTGGGCAACGGTTGATGGCGGGACAGCCAGCTCATCACCCCGAGGTTACCCACCTCGCGTTCAATCTCTACGGAATGTTGTGCAATGTTCATGGTGGCCTCGTTGGGGGAAGGGAGCCGTCTCAGCGGCCCTTGAGATAGACGTTTTCGTAGCAGAAATTGGTTGCCTGCAAGTAACCCTCGGCGTCACCGCAGTCAAAGCGCAGGCCTTTGAATTGGTAGGCCAGCACGCAACCGTTCTGCGCCTGCTTCATCAGCGCGTCGGTGATCTGGATCTCGCCGCCCTTGCCCGGTTGGGTGTCGGCGATCAGGTCGAAGATGTCCGGGGTGAGGATGTAGCGACCGATGATCGCCAGGTTCGACGGCGCGTCCTGTGGGGCCGGTTTTTCCACCATGTTGTTGACCCGATAGATGCCGTCGGACATCAGCTCGCCGGCAATCACCCCGTACTTGTGCGTCTGGTCGGCCGGGACTTCCTGGATGGCGACGATCGAGCAGCGGAATTTCTTGTACAGCTCAATCATCTGCGTAAGCACGCCGTCACCCTCGAGGTTCAGGCACAGGTCGTCGGCCAGCACCACGGCAAACGGCTCATCGCCGATCAGTGGGCGACCGCTGAGAATCGCGTGGCCCAGACCTTTCATTTCCACCTGACGGGTGTAGGAGAAAGTGCAGGTGTCGATCAGCTCGCGGGTGCCTGCGAGGAATTTCTCTTTCTCGGTGCCACGGATCTGGTGTTCGAGTTCGTAGCTGATGTCGAAATGGTCTTCCAGCGCACGCTTGCCGCGACCGGTGACGATGGCCATGTGCTGCAGACCGGCGTCCCGCGCTTCTTCAACGGCGTACTCGATCAACGGCTTGTTGACGATTGGCAGCATCTCTTTCGGCATGGCTTTGGTGGCCGGCAAGAAACGCGTGCCGTAGCCGGCAGCGGGGAACAAACATTTACGAATCATAAAAGTATCCTGGACAGTCATGGAACACAGGCGACAGATGCGCGCCCTAATAAAGGGCGCGTAAGTTTCAATGTTGGATTGAAGGCTTACTTTAATACCTGAGTCAGGTTATTAATGGCAAATGCCAGTGACGGTAAAACACGACAATGTTATGAGATGTCGGTAAGTGCGTTATTGGTTATTTTTAGTCGGTATCTGTTGATAGTGATGAGTGCACAGGGAGTGCTAATAAGTACCAAGCAATACAGTGTGACCTGCAAAAATATTTATTGCCAGTCATTGAACTAGTTTTGTTTTCGGTTGTTGTCGCCTGTTTGTGTGGATTGTGACACATCTTCAATAAATCAGGCTTGACACGCTACTTGTCACTCATCCAAAGACGGATAGCACTATGAAGATTCTGGTAACGGGTGGTGCCGGCTATATCGGCTCGCATACCACACTTGCATTGCTTGAAGCAGGTTATGAAGTTGTTGTACTGGATAATCTTTGCAACAGCAGTGAAGCCGCGTTGCACGCCGTTGAGGGCATTTGTGGCAAGAGTGCCTGGATGATCCGCGGCGATGTCTGTGACCGCGCACTGCTCGACCGGATTTTCCGCGAGCACAACATCGAAGCGGTGCTGCATTTTGCCGGCCTGAAAGCGGTCGGCGAGAGCGTGCGCAAGCCGCTCGAGTACTACGAGACCAACGTCAGCGGCAGCATCAATCTGTGCCAGGCAATGGCGGTGGCGGGGGTGTTTCGCCTGGTGTTCAGTTCGTCGGCCACGGTGTATGGCGAGCCCGAGCAGATGCCGATCCGCGAGGATTTTCCCACCGGCAATCCGACCAACCCCTACGGCCAGTCGAAGCTCATCGTCGAGAATGTCCTGCGTGATCTGAGCCTGGCCGAGCCGCGCTGGAGCATCGCCTTGCTGCGCTACTTCAACCCGATCGGCGCCCACCATAGCGGCGATATGGGCGAAGACCCCAACGGCATCCCGAATAATCTGGTGCCTTACATCAGCCAGGTCGCGGTCGGCAGCCTTCAGGAGTTGTCGATCTTCGGCAACGATTACCCGACCATCGACGGTACCGGGGTGCGTGATTACATCCACGTCGTCGATCTGGCCGACGGGCATTTGAAGGCCTTGCAGTCGATCTCCGAACGCACCGGCATTCATACCTGGAACCTTGGCACCGGCGATGGCTACAGCGTGCTGCAAGTGCTTCAGGCCTTCGAACAGGCCTGCGGGCAACCGGTGCCGTATCGGATGATGCCACGTCGCTCCGGGGATATCGCCGAGAGTTGGGCCGATGCTTCCAAGGCTGCGAAGGAACTTGGCTGGAAAGCCACGCGCAACTTGCAGGATATGGTCACCGACACTTGGCGCTGGCAATCGAACCATCCTCAAGGCTACTTGCGATGATGGCCATTTAACCCAATGTTATTTTCAGTCAGCTTGTTAGATAACGTCGGGAAATTACACTGGCAATGCCTTTTGCAAGTCCGTAGATATAAACCTGCCGTTCGACTTTTATCAGTTGGGTAAGACTGTGAAAGAACAACGGATCTTGTTCGCGCTTTTTGCGGACTTGAACTCACCACCGCTAACTCAGGCCGGTTTTATAACAGGTCGAATGTTAGAAAGGAGTTGATATGAAAAAAGTGATGGCAGTTGCCCTGTTGACGATGTTGAGCAACTGGGCTGCCGCCGCTGAAGCACCGCTGACAGCGGTAACCAATGTAGGTGGCAACGTGGCGGCTTCTCAAGCGCCCGCAGCCAGTACTGCAATGGTTGCCAGTGCTGTAGCGGCGTCTAACAGCGGTGGCAGTGCCAACGGCGGTACCACCGGTACGACGGGTACCACCGGTACAACCGGCACGCATAACTAACAGGAAGTTCTGTTAGTGCAGTACAGGGTCGCCCGACGCAAGTCGGGTGACTTTGTTTTTGGATTCGCCCTTGAATAGCGTAGTGCCATTATGACTCGTAGTGTTTATCTTTTAATGTTGGCAAGTCTCGCTTTGCAAGGTTGCATGTTTTCCCCCGGTCAATACCTCAGCACCAGTGACATCACCCGCCAGGGTGCCAGCGAAAGCAGCCGGGTCGAGCTGATCCCGATCACGCCCAAGCTGATTGCCATGAACCGCGCCACGCAAAAGCGTGAGTCGCTACCGCCGGAGCTGCTGGCAACGCCGGCCGAATACCGCATCGGCAACAACGATGTTCTGTACATCACCGTGTGGGATCACCCTGAGCTGACGGCCCCGTCCGGCGCGCAACAACAGATCGATGCCAACGGCCGTCTGGTGCGCTCCGATGGCACGCTCTATTACCCGTTCATCAAGGAAGTCCAGGCCACCGGCCGGACTATCCAGCAACTGCGCTCGGACATTGAACAACGGCTGTCGGCGTTCATCGCCGAGCCGCAAGTGGATGTCGCGGTGTTGCGTTTCGCCAGCCAGAAAGTCGTGGTCACCGGTGCGGTGGCCAAGGCCGGCCCGCAAGCGATTTCCACCAATCCGCTGAGCGTGGTCGAAGCCCTCGGTTCGGCCGGCATCGATACCAACAACGCCGATTTGTCCGGGCTGCTGCTGACGCGTAAGGGCCGCACTTATCCGCTCAATCTCGACTCGCTCAATCAGCAGGATTCCGAGTTGCAGAACGTCTACCTCAAGGGCGGCGATCAGCTGTATCTGCCGTACAACGACAACAAGCGCATCTACGTGATGGGCGAGGTCAATCAGCCGCGTGCGCTGAGTTTCAAGACCGCGACGATGAACCTCACCGACGTGCTCGGTTCGGTTGGCGGCCTGGCCCAGACCACCTCCAATGGCAACGCGGTGTACGTCATTCGTGGCGTGGAAAACCTCGATGTCGAACCGGCGAAGATCTACCAGCTGGAAGCCGAATCGCCGACCGCCATGGCGCTCGCTTCGCACTTCGAAGTGCGGCCTCAGGACGTGGTGTATGTCGGACCTGCCAACGTGACTCGCTGGAACCGTCTGATCAGCCAATTGGTGCCGTCGGCATCGATTGTCGGCACCGGCGCTTCCGCTGCGAAGAACTGGAGCGAATACAGTAACAACAGCAAATAAGGTCGCCGACTTTGAACATTTTGAAAGTTGGCCTGTGCCTGATGGCGGCCTCGTTGCTGTGCGGCTGTAACCCGCTGATGAGCGCTTCGTTGAATAACCTTAAAGCGGCGGTCGTCGGCCCGGATGAAGTCGACGTGTCGGCGGCCGAAGTGGCCGGGGTCAATTATCCGCAAATGAAACTGACCACGCCGTCCGGCTCCGGGGTGCTGGCGCTGGTGCGCGAGCGCGAAGACCTGCAGTTCTGGGTCGCCTCGGGCAAACAGGTTCTGCTGCTGCGCAATGGCCTCGCCGTGCGCACGATTGGCCTGGGCCTGGAAGGCGATCTCGATGGCACGCGGCTGGCCGATGACTCGCCGTTCAAGCAAGGCCTGCATCACGTCGCGGACGGTTTCACCACGCGGCGCTGGATCGACCTCTACAAGGGCCAGGAAGTCGGCGTGATCGTCAACAGCCGCTTCTCCCGTCGCTCCGAACAGACCCTGAAGATTCTCGACAAGGAATACACCGTGCTGCGTGTCGATGAGCACATTGACGCCCCGGCCATCGGCCTGAGCGCGACCAATCGTTACTGGGTCGACCCGCGTGACGGTTTCATTTTGCAGAGCGAGCAGCAACTGACCTCGCAGTTGCGCGTCAAGGTTGTGCAACTGACCCCTGATCGCAGGCACCTGCCGTGATGCGCCTGAAAATGTTAGCGGCGAACCTGATGCTGGTCGCGAGTGTGAGTCAGGCGGCGGTCACGGTGTCGGGTGATGTCGCCAATCCCGGGCCAGTCCCGTTGCCACCGGGCGGACGCTTGCTCGATGTGATCAGCGAAGCCGTGCCGAATGCCGAAGGCTATTGGCTGGCGGGCGGCTTGCTGCGCCAATCGCTGATTGAGGAGCAGACGCGGCTCAAGGTCGGTGTGCTGTTTGATCTGGATGTGCTGCAACGCATGTCGATGCTGTTCGACCGGCCAAGTCGGGCGGCGCTGGCGCAGCGCATTGCCGAAGAAGTGCGGCAGATGCCGGTGACTGGACGGCAGATCGCCGACCTCGATCCGGTCGCGTTGGAGGTTGGCTTCGCGCGCAACATTCGCCTCGATGACGGCGATCGTCTGATCTACCCGAAACGTGTCGACGAAGTGCAAGTGCTCGGTGCCGTCGCCGAGCCGTGTCACTTGCCGTATCAGCCGTTGCAGGAGGCCCGTGAATACCTGCAAGGCTGTTCGATTCTGGCCGATGCCGAAGCCGATTACCTGTGGCTGATCCAGCCCAATGGCGCTTCGCAACGTGTCGGTATCGCCCACTGGAATCGCGAGTCCGGGCACTTTCCCGTGGCCGGCAGCAAGATTCTGGTGCCGTTGAAAAATGATGATCTTGATCCGCCTCTTCCTGAACTGAATCAGCAGTTGGCCGAATTCATTGCCACGCAGCTGGCCGAGGTGGTTCGTTGAAGTTACGTTTTGCAGCTGTGTTGTTATTGCCCTGCGGTCTGGCCCATGCCGAGCCGCGCATTACCCAGAATGACTTCGGTGGCACCGGTCTGTTGCAGACGCCGACCGCGCGCATGGCCCCGGCCGGCGAGTTGAGCGTCAACGCCAACCGCACCGATCCGTACAGTCGCTACAGTGTGTCGTTGCAGCCGCTGGACTGGCTCGAAGGCTCGTTTCGCTACACCGCGATCACCAACCGGCCGTACGGCTCGGAGGCCCTCAGCGGCAGCCAAAGCTATAAGGACAAGGCGGTCGACGTCAAAGTCCGGCTGTGGCAGGAAAGCCACTGGCTGCCCGACGTGGCGCTGGGCTTCCGAGATATCGGTGGTACCGGTTTGTTCTCCAGTGAATTTTTCGTCGCCAACAAGCGCTACGACAACTTCGATTTCAGCGCCGGGATTGCCTGGGGTTATCTCGGTAATCGCGGCGATATCGACAACCCGTTGGGCTACGTCAGCGATCGCTTCGATACCCGTCCGGCCCTCGAAGGCACCGGTGACGTCAACTCGGGTTCGTACTTTCGTGGACGGCCGTCATTCTTCGGTGGCGTGAGCTATCAGACGCCGTGGGATCGCCTCAGCCTGAAACTCGAATTCGAAGGCAACGACTACAAGCACGAGCCGAAGGACAACGAGATCAAACAGGACTCGCCGATCAACCTCGGCGCGGTGTTCAAGGTGACCGATTCGGTCGATGTCAGCGCGGCGTGGGAGCGCGGTAATACGGCGATGTTTGGCGTGACCTTCCACACCAATTTTGTCAGCCGCAAGGCACCGGCGAAGACTTACGACCCGACCCCGGAACCGCTGCCGGCGAAGGCACCGAACACAGCGATGGATCAGGTCAACTGGGCCAACGTCTCGCAGCGTTTGCAGCAGAATGCCGGCTACAAGGTCGAGCGCATCACCCAGCGTGATTCCGAGCTGATCGTCTATGGCGAGCAGCAGCGCTACTTCCATTCGTCCAAGGCTGTGGGCAGGGCGAGCCGGATTCTCGACAACAGCGTCAACGACGACATCGACTGGTTCACCGTGGTCAACAAGCGCTACGACTTGCCGCTGGAAGAAACCAGCGTGCCGCGTCAGACCTTCCGCGAAGTGATCAACAACGAAGAGCCACTTGAATCGCTGCACCGCACCACCGAGATCAACCCGGCGATGCCGCACAACGAGAAAACCCTCTACACCGAAGCGCCGCAGCATTTCAGCTATGGCGTGGGGCTGGGCTTCAAGCAGAACGTTGGCGGCCCGGACGGCTTGCTCTATCAATTGAGTGCCGATGCCGACGCCGAATATCGCTTCAACCGCAACACCTGGTGGAGCGGGCTGCTCAGTGCCAACCTGGCCAACAACTTCGACAAATTCAGCTACGACGCGCCGAGCGGTCTGCCGCGTGTGCGCACGGATTTGCGTCAGTACCTGACCACGTCTAACACCACCATGCCGTTGTTCCAGGTCAGCCATGCCGAGCAGTTGGATAAAGACTGGTACGGCATGGTCTATGGCGGTTATCTGGAATCGATGTTTGCCGGTGTCGGCGGTGAAGTGTTGTTCCGTCCGACCGGTGAGCGCTGGTCGGTGGGCGCGGACCTGAACTGGGTGCGGCAGCGCGATTTCGATCAGGGTTTTGCCCTGCGCGATTACTCGGTGGTGACCGGGCATGTCACGGCGTATACCGATTTGCCGTTCGATACCTTGGCGGCGGTGAGCGTCGGGCGTTATCTGGCCGGAGACTGGGGCGGCACGCTGGACATCTCGCGCGAGTTTTTCAATGGCGTGCGCTTTGGCGCGTGGGCGACGATCACCACGGCGGGCAGCGCGGAGTATGGCGAAGGTAGTTTCGACAAAGGCATCTACCTGTCCATCCCGTTCGACGAAATGATGAGCATGTCGACCATGCGCCGCGCCAACCTGGTCTGGGCCCCACTGACCCGTGACGGTGGCGCGCGACTGAGTCGCAGCTACCAACTGCACTCGATGACCGATAGCCGGGAAGGGGATATGTTTTATCGTAATTTCGAGAAGATCACGGAGTAAGCGCAGATCTCCCGAACACCCTGGAACCCGTAGGAGTGAGCCTGCTCGCGATAGCGTCCGTACATCCAACATCAATGTTGCCTGACCCACCGCTTTCGCGAGCAAGCTCGCTCCCACATTGGTTATTTGTCACACCACAAATCCCAAGCCAACCACAAACCCCCTGTAGGAGTGAGCCTGCTCGCGATAGCGTCCGTACAGTCGACATCCCCGTTACCTGACCCACCGCCATCGCGAGCAGGCTCACTCCTACATTGGCTATCTGTCGCACCCAAAATCCCCAGCCAACCACAAACCCCCTGTAGGAGTGAGCCTGCTCGCGATAGCGTCCGAGCAGTCGACATCCCCGTTACCTGACCCACCGCCATCGCGAGCAGGCTCACTCCTACATTGGCTATCTGTCGCACCCAAAATCCTGGAGCAATCCCGAATCCCTGTGGGAGCGAGCCTGCTCGCGAAAGCGTCAGCACAGTCAGAATCATCATTGCCTGACCCACCCCCTTCGCGAGCAGGCTCGCTCCCACATTGGTTATTTGTCACACCACAAATCCCAAGCCAACCACAAACCCCCTGTAGGAGTGAGCCTGCTCGCAATAGCGTCCGTACAGTCGACATCCCCGTTGCCTGACCCACCGCCATCGCGAGCAGGCTCACTCCTACATTGGCTATCTGTCGCACCCAAAATCCTGGAGCAATCCCGAATTCCTGTGGGAGCGAGCCTGCTCGCGAAAGCGTCAGCACATCCAACATCAATGTTGCCTGACCCACCGCCTTCGCGAGCAGGCTCGCTCCCACAGTTTTGCACTCACCCGCAATCCAGCGCCGCTACCAAATCCCACGCACAAAAAAGGGGACTTTCGTCCCCTTGCGGTATCCAGCTTCGAACCTCAGTAAATATCCTTCGACAACAACGTAAACGGCGTCTTCACCAGGATCTTCAGATCCAGCCACAACGACCAGCTGTTGATGTACTGCAGGTCAATCTCCACACGTTTCTGCATCTTGTCGATGGTGTCCGTCTCACCGCGGCAGCCGCTGATCTGGGCCAGGCCGGTGATCCCCGGTTTAATCCGGTGACGCGCCATGTACGCGAGGATTTTCCCCGAGTAGTAATTGTTGTGCGCGACGGCGTGCGGGCGCGGGCCGACCAGGGCCATGTGCCCTTGCAGCACGTTGAACAGTTGCGGCAATTCATCCAGCGAAGTACGACGGATAAAGCGGCCGACTGCGGTAATGCGCGAGTCATTACGGCTGGCCTGCTTCACGTCACGGTCATCGTGAACACGCATCGAGCGGAACTTCCAGACCTTGATCACCTTGCCATTCCAGCCATGGCGATCCTGCTTGAAGAACACCGGGCCAGGCGAGTTGATCTTCACCGCCAGCGCAATGATCAGCAGGATCGGACTCAGCGCGATGATCGCCAGGAACGCCACGGTTTTCTCGACCAGACTCTTGCTCAAAGCAGCAGTAGGGCGGCTGGTCAGCGGGCTCTCGTTCAAGTAGATCGCCGGCAGACCGTCCACGACCTTCACCGAGTGATTGAGTAGGGTCAGACTGTTCAAGTCCGGCACCCACACCACATCAACGTTGGCCCCTAGCAAGTCACCATAAATCGCCTCGATTTTCGCTGCTTCACACAACGGCAGGGTGATGTACAAACGACGAATGTCATGCGCCTCGATCAGCTCCAGCAACTGTTCCTGATCGCCAACTACACGCGGTGCATCCGAACCCAGCGCAGACACATCACCATTGCTGACCAAACCTACCAACGGCAGGTTTTCCAGTTGGCTGAGCTTCTTCGCCAGCCCCAACGCCAGTTCGCCGGTGCCGACGATCAGCGTCTTGTGTTCGCTTTTACGCGAACGCTGGTAGTACTTGGAAAACGCATGCAGCGGCGCGTAAAGAAACGCCTGACCGAGGAAGCCATACACCGCCCAGCTCAGAATCACCTGCCGCGAAAACAGCTCATCGGCCTGGCAGACAAAGGCGATGCACGCCAGCGCCGCCATGGTCATCGACCAACCCATGAACAGCCGACCGAGACCGGTCAGGTAATTGTCACGCTTGCGATACACACCGCTAAACGTATAAGCCGGCACCGACGCCAGTACCGCCAGGGTTGCACACATCCGGTAGTAGAACGCGACCGTCCCGGTGTGTTGCTCGGCGAGTATGAACAGCAGCGTCACCACAAAGCCCTGTGCCAGCGCCCATTGGCCCCAAAAGGTCAGTCCCTTGAGGCCTGTGCTTCGATTGATACTTAAAGAAAGATCCATACGGTATCCCCAAAAGACGTCCATTCAGGTTTCAACAGTTGAAATCCGAGTTGTTATGCAGACTTATTGTTTTTGTTCTAACGAGTGTCCTGAGGTAACAACATCGATATGCCGAACTGTCGTCAGTCAATAGACTAAGTTATTGGCTGGAATGGTGTCTGACGAGTTCTAACAAGATGGCAAAGTGCCAACTTTTTAATAATTAAATAGAAGGATGTTAGAAAAGGTCGTAGAGGAGGGGGTGAATAAATGATGTTGTATTTGTTACTGTTGGAGGGTGGAGGCAGGGAATGTTTAATTCAGGGAGGAAGATGAAGCCAAACAGAGTGCTCTTGTTGTTTTTGTAATCGCACTTTTTTCTGTTTGTTCTGTTCGTAGACGTCTTGCGGGTTACGCGACGACTTCCTGAATCAGGCAATAACCGCGGTTTCTGACGGCACGAAACAGTCGCTCTCCATTACTGGCGCTTTTGAATTTGTCTTGCAGGCGACTCAGGCACATTTCCAGACCGCGATATTGTTCCGGTTCTCGACCGATGCTGAGGATCAGCTCGTCACGACTGACAACACGTTCTTCATGGCTGAGCATTTTTCTGACCAATGCTGTTTCCAGGCCCGTCAGGTTGATTTCAACACCTTCTTTGATCAGTGCACCCTGAGTCGGGTCAAGATGCCAGGTTTCATTGCCGGGCATATCACCTTCAATGGCAGGCGGCATATTGCGGGTTTCCCCGGTATTGGCCGGGACATTCTGGAAAGGATTGGCCGATTGCGCGGCGCGCCATTCGGACTCAAGCGTGGCCAATATTCGCTGAGTATCATGTTCGATACTGCGCGGGGCGTTTTTGCGACTGATGCCTGGATATGTGAACTCCATCACCATTGGAGCGGAAGAGGGCGAATCAACCCCTTCAAACGAATTGAAACGTTCACTGGACAGCATGCTCTCCAATTCACGTTGCGACGTTGTACTGTGAGTCACGACAACAAAATATTTCCTTGGGAGGGTTGTACTAGTTTCCATGTCTCTCTCCTAAATACACACCAAAATTGGCTAAAAGATAAATCGGCAGGCGAGCAATGACTTCCTCGGAAGTAATCGATAGGCAGGGTCTGGGCCCAAGAATGGCCCTCGATAAATTCCACTCGATCTGCTGCTATGTTATGGAGTTTTATTGTTATGGGTCGTGTTGTCGCGCTCATTCAATTGCTTGATTTCAAACAGGCGTGAAGCAGAAACGGAGCTATATGGTTGCATTAGACGATCCTTCGTACGTATGCAAAAGGGATGGCTGCCCGAGAGTCAGGCAGTCGATATCAGACCCCGCAGCAGGCGATAGCCATAGCCGCGAATGCTCTGAATCGCGTTTGTACCATACATGTCCTTGATTTTTCCACGCAAGCGACTGATTGATTTCTCCAGTGCGCGAGGGTCGTAGAAATTGGTATTGAGGCCCATGATGCTGGCAATTTCATCATGGCTCAGAATGTGATTACTGGTTTGCGCGAAGGCTTCGAGGATCTTCATTTCGGCAAACGAGATATCGAGTTTCTTGCTGGTGCCCATCAGGCAGATACGGGTCGGATCAAGCGTCAGATCGATATCGCGTTGCCATTCTTCGCTGTTGAAGAACTCGCCCAGCAACTCGGCGCCATCGTCGGAAAGGGTATTGAGCTTGATACAAACATCCGCGCCAGCCAGATAATATTTGATCTTGTTGAAGGCGCCGCGACCGGTGATGACCGCGCAAATGATCGGCTTCAAGTTGTCGTTGCGCAGGTTCTCGACCAGCGCAAGATTGTCTTCGAGGGCCTGGGGGCTGTCGATAACCAGGAAGATCGCTCGATACGAACCAGACTGTTCATTCAACTGATATGAACTAGTGTACGCATCGGCTTCGAGCGCCATATCAGTGCGTAAATGCTGGGCGACTAGCGCTTTGAAATGTTCAGCCACGCCACGGGTACGACCCAGAGTAAGAACACCGGGTTCGTCGTTTGTCGGGCGCGGACTTCTAGTCGCTAAGTTCCCTGAGAGCATCATGCATTGACTCGAATTAAGTGCTGACATCGGGATGTTAAAGCACCGGTTCTCATCTGTGACTGACAATTGGTAACATTCACGCGATTTTTAGACGTGGCTCCCGAGTTTTCTAACAATAATTAAGCTTTTCAAGCTTTTAGTTGATTTTCTCGGAGGGGTGAACTACTGCTTAGATGATGGCGATATGCAATGGTGCCACTATTTTGAGCTTATTGCGATAGCCATGTCCATGTCTAATTGCCACTGTCTGGCCATCCCTGAATAATGTGATATTGATCACACTTTATTGTCAGAGCAACTTTTTTCTGCAAAAAGGCCTAAATATTTTCTGCGTAGTTCGTCAGTCGACGATTATTAACATGGCTTGAGTGTGTCTTTTAATAAGACGTAATCTTTGTGGCTGATGAACTTTTGCGTTTATGTAGGTCAATGGTCTCACTGCAGATACTCAACCCCTGAGTGTTATTACCCGGTCGCTCGCCAAGAGCGCTCTGACGGAGGATTAATGGATTTCTGGACCCTTTTCCAGGTGTTGATATTAGGTGCGGTAGAAGGCCTGACCGAGTTCTTGCCGATCTCGAGTACCGGCCACCAGATCATCGTCGCCGACCTGCTGGAATTCGGCGGCGAACGCGCCATGGCCTTCAACATCATTATTCAACTGGGTGCCATCCTTGCCGTCGTCTGGGAGTTTCGACCGAAGATCTTTGAAATCATCAAAGGCCTGCCCACCGAACGTAATGCCCAGCGTTTCACCCTCAACTTGCTGATCGCCTTTCTACCCGCCGTGGTCTTGGGCGTATTGTTCGCCGACGCGATCCACGAATACTTGTTTAACCCGATCACTGTCGCCGTGGCACTGGTCGTCGGCGGCATCATCATGCTGTGGGCCGAACAGCGCAGCCATGTGATCAGCGTCGAACACGTTGACGACATGCGTTGGTCTCACGCACTGAAAGTCGGATTCGTACAATGCCTGGCGATGATTCCCGGCACCTCGCGCTCCGGCTCGACCATCATCGGCGGCCTGCTCTTCGGCCTGTCGCGCAAAGCCGCCACCGAGTTCTCGTTCTTCCTCGCCATGCCGACCATGGTCGGCGCCGCCGTGTACTCCGGCTACAAATACCGCGACCTGTTCCAGCCCAACGACCTGCCAGTCTTCGCCCTCGGCTTCGTCACCGCGTTCATCTTCGCGATGATCGCCGTGCGCGGCTTGCTGAAGTTTATTGCCAACCACAGCTACGCCGCGTTCGCCTGGTATCGGATCGCGTTTGGTTTGTTGATTCTCGCAACGTGGCTGTTTGGCTGGGTCAACTGGACCGCCGCAGCGGCCGCCTGATCACTGAGCGCTGATCAACGCCGCAACGGCGAGATCGTTTAACGCCGAATCCGACGACTCATGGCGATAGCGCTGCAAGGCCGACGTGAAATACGCGGCCTGCAGCATGCCGTCGCTGGCCAGATAGAGTCGCGCGTCTTCCTGTTCTTCAGCAGAGTAAACACGCTTGTGACTGTCAGTCGTTTCCTGGCTAGACGAAATAGGTGCGAGGATTAAAGACACCAAAGTGAAGCCGGAAAACTGCGTCACCTCCCACGGCGTATCAGTACGGCCCATGCAAAAGCCATCGCAGTGCGCATAAACGTCGGAATTGAAGCTGAACAAGGCGAGGAGGGTGAAGCGCTTGAAAGCAGAAAAAGTAAACGCGGGCATAAATGAAAGACATCCTGTCAGTACATCAAAACGCCGGGCAACGCTCATGCGTCGCCCGCACACTCAAACCATCAATCAACGACCTTCAAGTAACTCGGCCGCCTGATCCAGCAACGCCAGCGGATCCTTGGCCTTGTGAATATCCACCGACAACAACTGACGGAATTTCCGCGCCCCCGGGAACCCCGTGCCCAGGCCCAGCACATGCCGGGTGATGTGATGCATCGCCCCACCGGCCAGCAAATGCTCGGCTATATAAGGACGCAACTGCGCCAACGCCTCAGCCCGACTGATCACCGGCGCCGAACTGCCAAACAACTGCTGATCCACCTCCGCCAGCAAATACGGATTGTGATAAGCCTCACGCCCCAACATCACACCGTCAAACGTCTGCAAATGCTCATGGCAAGCCTCCATCGTCTTGATCCCGCCATTCAGCACAATCTCCAACCCCGGAAAATCCGCCTTCAGCTGCGCCGCCACGTCATAGCGCAACGGCGGAATGTCACGATTCTCCTTAGGCGACAACCCCTCCAGAATCGCAATCCGCGCATGCACGGTAAAACTGGTGCACCCGGCATCGCGGACGGTGCCGACGAAATCACACAGCTCCGCGTAACTGTCCCGACCGTTGATGCCGATGCGGTGCTTGACCGTCACCGGAATCGACACCGCATCACGCATCGCCTTCACACAATCCGCCACCAGTTGCGGGTGACCCATCAGGCAGGCGCCGATCATGTTGTTTTGCACACGATCGCTTGGGCAGCCGACGTTCAGGTTCACCTCGTCGTAACCGTGGTCCTGGGCCATGCGGGCGCAGGCGGCCAGATCCAACGGAACGCTGCCGCCGAGCTGCAACGCGAGAGGGTGCTCGGCTTCGTTGTGACGGAGGAAACGTTCGTGATCGCCGTTTAGGAGCGCGCCGGTGGTGACCATTTCGGTGTAGAGCAGGGCGCTCTTCGACAGGAGGCGTAGGAAGAAACGGCAATGGCGGTCGGTCCAATCCATCATGGGGGCGACGGAGAAGCGGCGAGAGAGTGGGGCGGGTGCGGCGGGAATAGGGAACATTAGGGGTACGGAATCGGTGTGGCTGGGAGGTGGGGGAGTTTATCAGGAATGGGAGGAGGGGGCTTGGGGGCAGGAATGGCAGAGTGGGTTTACTGCGTCCTACTTCTGGACCTGCTGAGCTTGCTCGACCTGCATTGGATTGAGCGAGACAAATCCAATGCAGGATTGATAGCATGTGGCTATCAATATTCACATCCTTGTAGGAACGGAATCCATGTCGAAAAAAATCCATGCGTTAGTGCTTTGCCTGGCCGGCCTCGTTGGCGCTATGCAGAGTGCCGTTGCAGCTGACAACCTGTTCAAGAGCTACGGCTACGACACGCCAATCACGAAATACACCGAGGCTGGCGGTTACTATGATTGCTCGGAAGAGGTGGGCGCGCCCGCCCGGTGTATTGATGACGTGGATTTCATTGATCAGAAATTCACCGCTGGCTTGGTGTTCAGCGGTGACAAGCTGATTATGGTTTCCCTTTTCGCGCCCTATGAGCGTGAACTGTTCGGGCGTGCCATCGGTGCGCTGGCCAAGTCGTTCGGTCTGGTCGCACTGGCTGACGGCAAGTCGATGCTGGATCTCGTCGATCTGGCGGCTAAAGCTAAAAGCAAGGATGAGTACACCGCTAAACTCACCAACTACGAAAGTGTTGCTCTAAACGCCAATAATCTGACCTATTCGTTTATCGAGGGCGCCGCCTCGATCAAAGGGACACCTAGCGTTTCTGGTTTGATGGCAGCCGCGCCTGCGAATGTCAGGGGGGCTGATCTGATTGTCACGGGCGAGGGCGAGGAATCGGTCATCATGATCAAGTTTTCTTTCCCGAAACTTGACGAGAACAAGCTTGTTGAGCAGACCAAAAAACCGGTTGAATCTTTCTGAGTTTGATACTTTGGCGATTAATACGCCTCGCTAACAGTAGAAAGGGATAGATTTGTTTGTTTATTTTTAGACGATAAATAAATCTGTCCCCATTGTTGGTCCCCATTGTTGTCCCTATTGTTCCGTCAACTAAGGCAGCTATTGGCTAATAGCTGCCATTCGCGAAAGTCCGCTTTCAGCTACTCGGCATTCGGAAAGCCCAACAAAACAGGTAGTACACCAATAAGTAGAACAATACTACGAAGGATCTTGGGAATCCGGATCATTTATCGTTATTAAAGCACTTTGCGTTTCGCTGACTTTCTCTACTTCGGAGCTAGGAACTCTTTCTTTGATTTTTGCTATCAGTTCTTTTAGGCCACCCTTCATTTTGCCTGCAACAATAAAGCAGCAGGCCGATATTAAACCGGAACAAATTGCAATTATCACATATACAATAAATAGTCTGTCGTCGGAAATTGGCGTGGAAAGCAGAACCGACAGAAAGGAAAGAAAAGCAGAACCTAGAAAAAACGCTAAGTTAGTCAGCGTACTGGAAGGTGCTCCGTGCTCAATTGTTTGCAGTTCGGCATCTGTTATTTCGAATAAAGAAATTGATCCCACCCGCCCGCGACGGATAACCACTTCTTCAGAGTCTTGTTTTTTCATCGCTGCTTCCTTGCTCACAGGTTTTTCTTCAGCCATTCATTTCTGCATCGAGAATTCTTCCATGCTGCCTCCACGCCAGATTTTATTACAAAAAGCCTATCGCTTTCTGTTATATGCTCTCCAAGTTTAAGTCTTATATCTTTAGCCTTTTCTTCGGTGACAATCGCCCATGTGGAGTAGGTTATTCTTGCCCACCCTTTGTAGGACTTGATGCCATTAGATAATCTCTCAAATTTTGAGCTTTTGTTTTCTGTACTTAGTTCAAAGCTAATTATGTAGCACGTCATACTGGTCCTTGTTGACTTATATCCTAACTGATTTTTTAGGTTTTGAGTTCGGCTAATCTGAGATGGTATGTATTGATTTAAGGCCCTCTGTGCGCACCTTCCATTGCCTCTCATGAAAGGCGTAATGATGTCACGATCGCTACGTCACAGTCATCTAGTATGTTCAACTGACCCCCTCCACAGAAAGACCGGCTTCATTTTGATCATCCAGAACGCCCTCCGGTTGATTCTAGACGACTTACTCTTGTAGAAAAAAACCACGGAATCATGCGAGGGCGCTTGTGGTGATTTCTATTGAAGCTTTGGTTCAAAGTCGATCAAGAGACCAAGGGAAGCTATTCTCAGGGAGAAAAGGTGGCCCCGCACGTCGTGTCTGGCAGAAAACGGCCTCTAGTGTGTAAAAAACCTTCGCCAGCATTGAATAACGTGCGTTTACGTTAAATCTTAAATTTGTAGCCGCGTCAGCAGATGCGGATTTCGCATAGAAGCGCGATTCCAATTTTAGTTTTGAGTACCTGTCGCGCTCAAAAAACGTTTTTACACAACCTCAGCCGATTGCAGCCTCCCAGGATGAGCCCTTAAAACCGACGGAGTCGCGTAATCGCATCTTTAATCGCTTGGGCATTTGTATCCAAGGTTTCCATGGCCATGAGTGCACTCTCTGCAACACCTTGGACGCCATTCTATGAAAGCCACTTCGTATCCTCCTCCATTGCCGCTCCTAGCGCATGCTGATTGTGTAAAAGCAATGCCAGTGCATCTGCAGTGGCAATGTTGGTGAAAAAAGGGGACGGATTTATTTATGGGAAGGGGTGAAAAAAGGGGACGGATTTATTTATGGGAAGGGGGCATTTGTTTCAGTTCACCCAGGCGAGTCCTTCAACAGCACTGTGCTTGTTTAAAAACACCTAGGTGCTGCCTCTAATGCCCTACACCACCTTGCGCCTCCCCCTACACCTAAGACAGAATCCCCCGGCTTGTGCCTCTAGCCCGCAGGTTCTATCGTCCCTACGTCACTGAAAACCAGTGATCGGGTTTGGTAGCCCGTCTCCGTCAGAAGCACAAGACTACTGTCTTGCGACGACGTTTCTCGTCTTCGTTTTATGGTGGTCATGCGCGGGGCGTCTTCGGATGCGCCGGGGTTCCTGACGACCGGTCTACCAACCTGCGTATGGCCTCCACCCTTCGTTTGGTAGCGAGAGTGATGGCTCCTTTTCGTTAATCCGTCAGGAGTTACACCATGTTCAAACCAACACCGAATCCACCAGAAACCGATCCCGCATCCCCCTACGATTCCCTCAACCCCAAAAAACTCCACGAAGCCGCCGAGCGCGCGCTCGATCACTACCTCCTTCCCGCCGGCCACATCATGGCCAGCGTCAACGAGCCCGAGCGCATGTACCTCGCCAACCCAAAGTACGACTCGGAATCCCTATTGGCCAACGCCAGTGAAACGCTGAGTTCCGCTTCCGAAATGCTCAACAACTTCGCCGCTGCACTCGAGCCCTCGCACCGCAAAACCGCGCTGGGCATTGCTCAGGTGGTGATGTTGGGGGAGTTGGCGGTGAATCAGGCGTTGGATAACGTTGAGGTGAAGGCGTAAAGCCTGTGCCGCCGTGGGCAGGTGAAATGCTCGTTCACTGATAACAAAAAGCCGTCACTTCCAGGTGACGGCTTTCTCTCGCAGATCTAACCAAACTGACCCGCCGACTCAACCGCAGATTTCGGCTTCCTCAACCGCGTCAACTGGTAAGCAATCCCCAACCAGACAAACCACCCCGGCATGACCATCAGCGCAATCCGCGTATCAGGCCGCAACGCCAGCAACCCCAGCACAAACCCCAAAAACGCCAACGAAAACCAAGCCATCGGCACACCGCCGGGCATCTTGTAAGCCGACTTCGCATGCAGATCCGGGCGTTTTTTGCGGTAGGCGATGTAAGACGCGAGGATGGTCGACCAAGTGAAGATCACCAGAATCGCCGACACGGTGGAGACGATGGTGAACGCGGTCATGACTTCCGGCACGATGAACAGCACCAGCACGCCGACCAGCATCAACAACGTGGTGAACGCCAGGCTCAGCAGTGGCACGCTGTTGCTCGACAGTCGGCGGAATATGCCGGGGGCGTTGTCCTGATTGGCCAGCCCGAACAGCATACGGCTTGAAGAGAACACGCCGCTGTTGGCCGAGGAGGCCGCTGAGGTGAGGACCACGAAGTTGACGATGCCGGCCGCTGCGGGGAACCCGGCGACGAGGAACAGTTCGACAAAGGGGCTTTTGACTGGAGAAACCTGTTGCCACGAGGTCACGGCAATAATGCAGGTCAGCGCGAGTACGTAGAACAGGATGATCCGCAGCGGAATGGAGTTGATCGCTTTGGGCAGGGTTTTCTCTGGCGATCGGGTTTCGGCGGCGGCGGTGCCGATCAGTTCGGTGCCGGCGAAGGAGAAGATCGCCATTTGAAATCCGGCGAAGAAGCCGAACAAGCCGTTAGGGAACGCCGCCTGTTTGTCCACCAGGTGACTCAGGGACGCGGTGACGCCACTGGGCGAGACGAAGGAGCTGGCGATCAGCACGGTGCTGACGCCGATCAGGGTTACGACGGCGATGATCTTGATGATCGCGAACCAGAATTCCACTTCACCGAACAGCCTGACGGTCAGCACGTTGAGGGCGAACAGGGTTGCCAGCATGCCGACGGCGGGTATCCACGCCGGTACGTCGGGGAACCAGTACTGGAAGAATCCGCCGACCACGACGGCGTCGCCGATCACCGCCACGCTCCAGCTCAGCCAGTACGACCAGCCGAGAAAGAATGCCGCGCGCGGGCCGAGGTAGGCACCGGCGAAGTCGGCGAAGGTTTTGAAGTTGAGGTTGGACAGGAGCATTTCGCCCATGGCGCGCATGACGAAAAACACGAACAGGCCGATGATCATGTAGATGAGGATGATCGACGTTCCGGAGAGGGCGATGATCTTTCCGGAGCCCATGAACAGGCCGGTACCGATGGCACCGCCCATGGCCATTAACTGGATGTGACGATTGCTGAGCGTACGCTGCAGCGCGGGCTGTTCAGGCAGCCCGGAAGGGGTCGATTTCATTGCAAAACCTCTTGATTTTATGTTTTTGAGTTTTGGCAGAAAGTAGGTGTCGAGCGTTCTTGTTAGAGGTACAGCGGCTGATCACAAGGTGAATCGCCCCCTGTGGTGGGGGCGGCGATTGCGATCAACTGACGGTGCGCAGACGCGAGGCTTTGGCCGGTTGCGGATCCAGCAATTGGAAGAGGTTTTTGATGTTGGCCGGCGTCGGCACCAGGTGGATGCGCTGACCGATTTGCTGTGCCTGCGCAAGGTCTTTCAGGTAGCGCAGTGAGGAAAAATCTTCCAGGGCAAAGCCCACCGAATCGAACACCGTCACCTGCATGTCGTTCTCGCGTCCGGCGACTTCGCCCAGCACAATGCGGAAAAACTCGACCACCGGGGAATCGGCGTCCAGTTGCTGAATGTCGCCTTCAATGCGCGTTTGCGGCTCGAACTCGACGATGACCCGGGCGTTGCGCAGGATGTCGGCGTGCAGTTCGGTTTTACCCGGGCAGTCACCGCCGACCGCGTTGATGTGCATGCCGGGCTCGATCATCTCCGGCGTCAGAATCGTTGCGTAGGCTTTGTCGGCGGTGACCGTGGTGACGATGTCCGCGCCCTTGACCGCGTCCTTCACCGAGCTGGCCAGAATCACTTCGATCTCCGGGAACGCTGCGAGGTTGTGCTTCAATTTGAGCGATGCGTCGCGATCAATATCGAAGATGCGGATCTCGCTGATGCCCAACATTTCATGAAAGGCCAGCGCCTGAAATTCACTTTGCGCACCGTTACCGATCAGGGCCATCGAGGTTGCGCCGGGCCGAGCCAGCGATTGCGCCACCAGCGCGGAGGTTGCCGCTGTGCGCACGGCGGTGGTCAAGGTCAGTTCGCTGAGCAGGGTCGGATAGCCACTCTGCACATCCGCCAGCAGACCGAAAGCCATGACCGTGAGCAAGTTCTGCTGGCCGTTGTTCGGGTGGCCATTCACGTATTTGAATGAGTACTGCTGGCCATCGTCGGTGGGCATCAACTCGATCACGCCGTCTGCCGAGTGATTGGCCGTGCGCGGCGATTTATCAAACTGCGCCCAGCGTGCGTAATCCGCTTCGATGTAGCCGGCCATTTCGCGGATGGCGCGGCGGATACCGACTTGGGTGAACAGGCGTGCAGCATCATCGACATCAATAAAAAGCGTCATGTTCTTGTTCTCCGATCCAGTCATTGAAAGGTTGTAGAGCGGCGGGCGGCTCAGTTGCGTTTGCTCTCGAAACCGTGCAGCACGTTGACGGCGTTGATGCCGATTTCATCGACCATGTAGCCGCCCTCCATGACGAACAGGGTCGGGCAGCCGACGCTGGCGATCAGTTCGCCGATGCCAATGAAGTCCTCGCTTTCGAGCAGGAAGTGGCTGATGGGGTCGTCCTTGAACGTGTCGACACCGAGGGAAATCACCAGCACTTCAGGCGCGAACTGCTGGAGCTTTTTGCAGGCGTGGAGCAGGGCGTTACGGTAGCTCTCCCAGGTGGTGTTTTTCGGCAGGGGATAGTTGAGGTTGTAACCCTCGCCGACACCCGCGCCGACTTCGTGGCTGTAGCCCGAGAAGTACGGATAGGACACCGCCGGCTCACCATGCAGCGACACGAATAGGACGTCGCTGCGTTGGTAAAAAATGTTCTGGGTGCCGTTGCCGTGATGGAAGTCGACGTCGAGCACCGCGACACGTTTGGCGCCCTGAGTGATGGCTTGTTGCGCGGCAATGGCGGCGTTGTTGAGGTAGCAATAACCGCCCATGTATTCCCGCGCGGCGTGGTGGCCGGGCGGGCGGCACAGGGCGAAGGCGCTGTCGTGGCCTTCATCGAGCAGGGCCAGACCAGTGAGGGCAATATCGGCGCTGGTCTTCACCGCTTGCCAGGTCGTCGCGGTGATCGGCGAACCGGCATCCATCGCGTAGAAGCCGAGCTTGCCGTCGATGAACGTTGGTACGTGCTCGCCGGCCAGATCGCGCACCGGCCAGACCAGTGGCAGGGCGTCGTGGGTGCGACCGGTTGCGCGCCATTCGCCCCAGGCAGTTTCGAGAAAACTGACGTAGCGTTCGCTGTGCGCGTTGACGTAGCACGAGCGATCAAACGTGCGCGGTTCGACGATCTGGCCGAGGCCGACCTGTTTGACGCGGTTGTGCACGGTGTCGGCCCGACTCGGTTGTTCGAACGACGGTTTGAGCACGCCGTCTTTCAATTCGGTGCCATGGTGCAACCGGTGGGAATCACTGAAAACTGTAAACATTCTGCGCATCCGTTATTGTTAGCCAGTGCAAATATTCTGTTCCGGCTTGGCTGCGCTTTCTTTGCTTTGTGTTCGTGATTAAGTCGATTATTCGGGCGTTTTTACTCAGGAATGGCGTCATGCAGAAAAAAATATCCAAACGCATCAGCCTCGACGAGACCGACCTGGCGATTCTCGAGTTGTTGCAGGAAGACGCCAGTATTTCCAACGCTGAACTCAGCGAGCGGCTGTCGCTGAGCCTTACGCCGTGCTGGCGACGGCGCAAGCGCATGGAGGAGGCGGGGGTGATCAAGGGTTATCAGGCCAACCTTGATCGGCGGATGCTCGGGCTGGATATCATGGCGTTCGTGCACATTCGTTTTTCCACCCACGCCGACCACGCACCGGACGCCTTCGAGGCGGTGATTGCGCAATTGCCGCAGGTGGTGGCCTGTCACAAGATCACCGGCGATGCCGATTATGTGTTGCAGGTATTGGCCGAGGATCTTGATAGCTACAGCGACTTCATTGAGCAGGTGCTCAGGCGTCAGGTGGGGATTGCCTCCATTCAGTCCAGCCTGGCGTTGCGCGAGGTCAAGACTGGCAGCCGGATTGCGATTCCTAAACCGGGAAAGGACTAAGTGGGCAGAGGGGCAATCATCTTTTCAGTTTCAACGCGTTGTAGGTTGTTGATGCGCCATTGCCACGCAGGGCTGTATCAACTCCAGCCTTTGCAGTGAGCGGTAATCTCTGCCCAGACTTCCCGATAGCTGAATCGCAACCACGCGGTGTGCAGCTTATGCAGTTGCCGCCGAATCCAGCTGTTCGTGTTTGCGAGCAGCATTTGCTCGATGTCCCTGTTCAACGCATCAGGTTCGAAACCTGTCCAGACCGGCGGGAGTACACATTCCAGGTTCCAGGCGCAGACGACGGCAACTTCGGCATACAGAATGTCTTTGACTTGTTCCGGGTCGTAGCCCTCGACTTCGCGGGCGATGTAGGGGTAATCGACGCCGGTGTCGACGAAGATGTCGGAGAGGGCTGCGCGGATTTTGTATAGATCGGCGTGGCTCAGTTCTCGTCTCAAGCATGGGCCTCCTGGCGTTGAATTGCGCTGATCCGATTGCACGTGGCGGTTCTTGTCTGGTGGTTAGTCGATTCTGAACGCGCGCTGTCGATCAGCAAAGTTTCATCTTGCCGCGTGCCAAGCAGGCCTAGTCTGCTGAGACAAGATCGTCGCTGTTCATCCCGAGGGGAATCGTGCCATGCGCCTTAATGTCGTCAAAGTGCTGTTGATTGCTGCTGCAGTATCGGTGTTGAGTGCCTGTTCGGGCGCGGGCGGCCTGACCACCACCCGTTGTTTCTCCAGCGACTGTCAGTCGCCGGAGGGGCGCAACGCCAATACCTTGAAGTTCGGCGGCAACAGTATCGGCAGCAGTCTCAATCAATACAGCTCCGGGATGTTGCATGACGATTGAGGATTACTGCGCGGCCGGTACGGCGATCCATTCGCTCAGGGTTTGCTGATACTTGCCGGTGACTTTGCTCAAGTGCAGCCACTGATCGACATACAGTTTCCAGCTGATGTCATCGCGCGGCAGCAGATAAGCCTTCTCGCCATATTGCATGTACTGATGCGGATTCACCGCACACAACCCCGGTTTGAGTTTCTGCTGATACAGCGCTTCCGAGGCGTCGGTAATCATCACGTCGGCCTGGTTGTCGAGCAGTTGCTGGAAGATCGTCACGTTGTCGTGCAGGGCCAGTTGCGCTTTGGGCAGGAACGCGTGGACGAAGGCTTCGTTGGTGCCGCCGGCAGGTTCGACCAGGCGCACGCCGGGCTGGTTGATCTGTTCGACCGTCTGGTACTTGCTGACATCGGCGCAGCGCACCAGCGGGATCTTGCCGTCGGTGTCGAGGGTGTTGCTGAAGTAGGCTTTTTTCTGACGTTCGAGAGTCACCGAGATGCCGCCCATGCCGATGTCGCACTTGCCGGCCTGCATGTCCGGCATCAGGGTTTTCCAGGTGGTTTGCACCCATTGCACTTTGACCCCGAGGCTGTCGGCCAGCGAGCGGGCCATGGCGATGTCGATGCCTTCGAAATCGCCGTCGGGGCGTTTGAAAGTGTAGGGCTTGTAGTCGCCGGTGGTGCACACGCGCAACTGGCCTTGTTGCTGGATGCTGTCGAGGTGCGAAGGGGTTTGCTCGGCATGGGCGCCGGCGGCCAGGGTCAGAAGGCCGCAGAGGATCATCGTTTTTGGCATTGTCATTGTGATCGGGTTTCTGAGAAGGATGGTGGCCCAGTGTAGTGAAAGGCCTTCTCGGGTGTCATCCCGCGCCCGGACTCAACGTACCGGGCAACGCCGCCAGCGCCAGCTTTCAGTTGGCTGAGTAGGGGATTACAGTTTTGACAGGTTCAGCCAATTGCTCAATGCGGCGTTGGAGCTGGAGAACCTGTGGCGATAGGTGAATCGGCTTGAGAATGGCTGAGCGCAAGTGATCCCAGCCAACGACGTGTTCAGCACGCTGCTGCCAGCTGAGTAGCGGCGCAAGCCCTGGACGCAACGGTTTCTGAGTGACCTTGCTGTTACGTGTGGCGATGCACAAGCGGGTGTAGCGAGGCAGGTCATACAGGTTCAATCGCTGCAGGTCTCTGCTGCACAGCAGCAAGATGTCGCCAAAGGCGAACAATGGAAACGCCGTGACTTCGACCTTTTGTTTTTCATTGAGTCGGGTTTGCCACTGCCGGTTATCGACATCGCTCAGACTGATGTTTTCGTCGAGTATGAAACGCGCCGGCGGTTGACGGATGGCCAGTTTTCCAGCGGCTGCATAGGTGATGCTTGGCATCGCACTTGGCCATAGCAGTAGAAACCCGCAGAACAGCACCAACGCGGCTGCGAATCCATTGGTCATCCGCGTGTAGACATGACCTTTGCTGATGTAAAAAATGAAAACCGGGATGAGACTGAAAACGAGTGTGCCCAGGCAGAACGAGCCGACTACCACGAGTGCGTGAGGGGTGTCTTCGCCGACGTAGGTTGAAATAATCAGTAATGCCGGCAGCGACGCAAAAAACACGGCGAAGACGATGATCAGGCCGATAAAGATTCGAAAGCCGTTTTTCTTCCAGGCATTCATTCCCTTGGTGTTTTTGTTGAAAATCTTTCGAAAGGGTTTGCGAAGGAAAAGTGCGAAATAGGCGATTTCAGTAACCAGAAAAACGATCGCCATCGAACTCTCTGCACTGAATCTGTTTGAGAACATGAAAAGCAGAACAGTGAATGCACAAAAGCCCAGATAAAAGGGCACCAGCAACCAACTGGCAATCCGATTGTGTTTTTTGGGTACTTTTTCGAACATCGACACGGTGAGGCCGTAGAAGCAGGCGCTGCTGGAAAGGACGACCAGATAACCCAACATGATGGCTACAATCAGAAGTAGCCAGATGGCAAGCACCGACTTGGCATCGATACCGGCCAGGAAAAGATCCGTACGACCAATCGCGCGCGTATACGCATACAGCGCATAGATCGCCAAACCTGCACCGAGGAAACCTAGAGTGACGGTGATCTGGCTCCAGTAATCAAGAATACGTTTGAAATTGCGCTTGAAGAACTGCGTAAACGTTGGTGCGGGCGAAGCATCCATGCGATCAAGATTCCATCGGGTTTGATTGGTGGTTCTGTAACGACAAATGGCCAGATTTCTTTAGAAATCTGGCCATTTGTCCTTGTTCTTTGCTCAGGGCAAAAGGCTTTGTCAGTGATGGAGAGAGTCTAAAGTCCCAATCCTTCCTGCACCGCCAGCAAAAGATTGTTTTCGGTCAGCGCGATGGCATCCAGTTGCTGGCCTGTTTCAATCGACTGCACCCACCAATGGCTTTCACCGTGTTCATCCACGGTACGCAGCAGATAGGTGTCCGTGGCTGACGGGATGATCTGCACCCGGCCGGCGCCATCCTCGGTAAACCGCGCAATGGGATCAAAAGTCAGGGTTTGATGATTGGCTTCGATCACCAGTTGGTCGATGGCGTAATCGTGGGATTCACCATCGGGCGAGCTTTCGCAAACGTGGGTCGGATTGCGGCGAATCTTCAGGCCGACTTCAGTCACCGGCTGCAGCCACGCCTCGATGCGGTGGTACAGGTCGTACACCTGCGCCGGCCAGCAATCGATCTCCAGCGCGGCATCCGCATGCGTGTGCCGGGTTTGCTTGAGTTTGGCGGCGAGTTCGTCTGCTTTACTCATTTCGGATCCCTTGGTTTGATGTCTGCCTGTTAATCGTAGACCTTTCAACGGCGTACGGCGTTGCCTTGCGTCATGCGCTTGCAACACAAGCGTGTCGAAATCAGCGCTGGCCAAGTCTGGTCAGGATCGAAAACCACGGACGCAGGCGTCCCAAGGAGCGGGTAGATGAAAAAGCTGTTTACAATTTTGGCAGTGATTGCGCTGACGGCCGGTAGCATCGGTTTGAGTTCGGCGCGCCAATCGCAGTCGAGCAAAGCCCAGGCGGAATCGGTGGCGGGGGTGTTCGATTACTACCTGCTGGCGTTGTCCTGGTCGCCGACCTTTTGCCTGACGCACAAGGATGACTCGCAGTGCACGGGCAAGGGCTACGGCTTCGTGCTGCACGGTTTGTGGCCGCAATACGCCAAGGGTGGCTGGCCGGAATCCTGCCCACCGCTGACCACGCTGAACGCGGCGCAAACCAGCCAGGGCCTGACGCTGTTCCCGACCAAAAAACTGCTCGACCACGAATGGTCCAAGCACGGCACCTGCAGCGGCCTCGGTGCAATGGGCTACCTGGATGAAGCGGACAAAGCCGTGGCGGCGGTGAAAATCCCCGATGAGCTGCAACCGTTCAGCTCCTCGTATTACTTCGAGGCCCAGGAAATCGCCGACTTGTTCCGTAAAGCCAACCCGGGGATTCCGGCCGATGGCATCGCGGTCATTTGCAGCGGCCCGGAACTGTCGGAAGTGCGCGTGTGCATGGGCAAGGATCTGCAGTTCGGCGCCTGTGGCAAGGGTGTGAAAACCCAGTGTCGCGCGGGGGATATCCGGGTGCCGCCGTCGCGCTGATCTGACTCGAGGTCGAAAGGACCACACTGACTCTGTGGCGAGGGGGCTTGCTTCCTCGCCAATCCACAAATGCAGCGCCTGGCCCTTCACAACTGACTAACCCGAAAGAGGCAATCGAAAATAAATCGGCGAACAGCGATCATCCAAACTCGTTGTGCGCCGATATACCTGGGCGGAAGCGGGGCGTTTGCCCCGTAGATTCCGGTGGGCTACGCTCACAAACATAAGGGTTTCCCCGCTGGCGCCCTTGTCGTACCTGCCCAGGACTTGCTTTTGCCTATCCCTATTCACGATCCGCATCAGGCCCCCGGAGGCACCCTTAAACGCCTGCCGCTGCGCAAAGCGGCGGTGCTGTTTATCGTTGCGGTGGGGTTGTGCCTGTCCGGTTTGCTCTACCTGCAACTGGAGCAGTCGCGACGCCAGGATCTGGCGGTGGCGAAAATGGCGTCGAGCAACCTGACCCGGGCCATGGCGCAGCAGGCCGAGGACACCTTTCTCGCCGCCGATCTGGTGATGACCAGCTTGGTCGACTGGATTCAGGACGACGGGTACGGCACTGCGCAAAAGCCGCGCTTGCAGAGAACCTTTGCCCGGCGCGTGCAGCAACTGGATCAGTTGCACGGCATGTTTCTCTTCGATGCGCAGGGCCAGTGGGTGATTACTTCGTTCGCCGATCTGCCCCGTGGCGATGGCGTGGCCGATCGCGAGTACTTCAAGTTTCACCAGCAGAACGCTTCGACGCTGGCGCACATCGGCCCGGCGATTCGCAGCCGCGAGAACGGTGAGTGGATCATCCCGATTTCCAAACGCATCAATGATCACGCCGGCAATTTCCAGGGCGTGCTGCTGGCCGGGATCAAGATGTCGTACTTCGATCGCTTCTTCGAAAGTTTCAGCCTCGATGACCAAGGCATCATGTTTCTCGGTCTGAGCGACGGCACCTTGCTCGCTCGCCGACCGTTTGATGAAAACCTGATCGGCACCTCGCTGGCGCAAGGGCGGATTTATCGCACGTTACTGCCTGAGGCGGCGGCCGGCACGGCGATGATCAACTCGGTGGTCGATGGCGTGGTGCGTTTGTACGGCTATCGACGCTTGTCGGCGTATCCGTTGGTGGTGTCGGCGGCGACCTCGCGCGATACGATTCTCGAGGGCTGGTACGCACGCGCATTCCAGTCGAGTGTGATCGTCGCCTTGGTGATTCTCGGCATCGGCCTGTTTGGCTGGGTGTTCATTCATCAGGTGCGCGATGGTGAACGGATCGAAAAAAACCTGCGCAAGGCCCAGCGTACGCTGGAGCAGATCGCGACCCATGACAGCCTGACCGGGCTGGCCAATCGACGTTTGTTCGAGCGTTCGCTGGAGGTTGAATTCGCTCGTGGCGCGCGGCAGGTCAGTCCGGTCAGTCTGATCATGCTCGATATCGATTTCTTCAAACGCTACAACGACGCCTATGGTCATGTCGCTGGCGATCATTGTCTGACGCAGGTCGCCCAAGTGCTGCAGACGTGCTGCCAGCGCAAGTCCGATCTGGCGGTACGCTACGGTGGCGAGGAGTTTGCGGTGCTGTTGCCGGACACCGATATCAACGGCGCGCTGGCGATTGCCGGGCAGATCCGCCGCAGTGTGATCGACAAGCACATCATCCACAGCGGCTCGCCAACCGGTTACCTGACGGTGAGTCTGGGTTGTTATTCATTTATCCCGAGCGGCAATGACAGCCCGGAAGTGTTTATCCAGCGCGCCGATGCGGCGCTGTATCAGGCGAAAAATGCCGGGCGCAATCGCGCGGCAGTGCTGTCACTGGACAGCGGCCTGGCCGAACTGATGCGCTCCGATCGCTAACTCAGGCACAACACAACCCCTGTGGGAGCGAGCCTGCTCGCGAAGAGGTCGTGTCAGGCGAATAAAGGTTATCTGACACAACGCCTTCGCGAGCAGGCTCACTCCTACATTGGATAGCGTGCTTATTTGGGATGGCTCTTGTTCGTTCAGCCGCCAGTGCCACCGCCCGCGCCGCCAGTCCCGCCACCCGCCGAACCGGTGCCGCCGCCAGCCCCGGAGCCCGAACCACTAGCCCCGCCATTGGTGCCGGTCCCGGATCCCATACCCGAGGAACCACTACCGCCCGAAGGCGCGCCCGGGGTGTTGTCTGGCGGCGTGGTGGTGCTGGTCGGGCCGCCGGATTTGGTGCCGGTGGCGTCAGCGCCATCGTTGGCGGCGAAGCTGGCGGCCGATGCCGTGGCCAGCAGGCCGGCGAGCAATAACGAGGTGAGTTTGCGCGTGATCATGATCCGTCTCCAGAAAGGGCATTTACCTGATATTGGTCTGATGCGCAGAACCCTTGGTGCCGATTGGCTGACGAGTGGTCAGCCGAGAAAACCGAAGTGGCCTCCTGATCTTCTGGAATATTGGCTATTTGTCGAACCGGGCGTGAGGGCTAACGTAGCCACACATTCACTTGCTGCCCGGAGCCACCATGCAACCTCGTACCGATTTCTACACCGCCTCCCCAGACGCCCTGAAAGCGATGATCGCCCTGGAAACCGCGGTGTCCAAACTGCCGCTGGAAAAAAACCTGATCGAACTGGTCAAGTTGCGTGCTTCGCAGATCAACGGCTGCGCGTTCTGCATCGACATGCACACCACCGATGCGATCAAGGGTGGCGAAACTCCGCGCCGTTTGTTCGCGGTGACGGCATGGCGTGAAGCGCCGTTCTTCAGCGACCGTGAACGCGCTGCGTTGCTGTGGACTGAATCGCTGACCCAACTGAGCCTGACCCACGCGCCGGATGAAGATTACGACGTGGTCGCGGCGCAGTTCACACCGAAGGAAATGGTCGACCTGACCGTGGCGATCAGCACGATCAACAGCTGGAATCGTTTGGCCGTGGGATTCCGCAAAACCCCACAAGCCTGAGTAAACACACACAAATCCCTGTAGGAGTGGATGTCTGCTCGCGATGGCGATGTGTCAGTCGACATTTGCTTCGCTAACACACCGCTATCGCGAGCAGGCTCACTCCTACAGGGGGAAGTGGATGTCTGCAAAAATAGGGATCAATGCCCATCCGCACTCGGCGCCGCCGGTGGTTGCACCTTGCGCATCAAGGGCACCATCGCCGTGGCGATGACGAAGCACACGCCGATCATCAAAAACGTGTCGCCGTAGGTCTGGGTTTGCGCCTCGCGGTAAGTCAGCAGCCACAACTGGCGCAGGCTAGCGGTAACACCGACGTCGCCGCTCTGGCCCAGCGCTGCAAGGTTGCCGCCGACCTGCGACAGCCACTGATTCATCGCTTCATTGCTGCTGTTCAAATGCTCGGCCAATCGCGTGAAGTGCAGGTTGGTGCGGTCATTGAGAATGGTCGCGCACGCCGCAATACCAATCGCACCGCCGAGATTGCGCATCAGATTGAACAACCCCGACGCATGCTTCAAACGTGCCGGCGCCAACCCACCCAAGGTCAACGTCACCGCTGGCGGCACCGCCAGTTGCTGGGCAATCCCGCGCAACGCTTGCGGCAGCATCAACTCGCCGGCACCCCAGTCGTGGGTGATCGGGCTGAACTCCCACATCGACACCGCAAACAAACCCAGACCGACCATCATGATCCAGCGCAGGTCCATGCGATTGGCCAGAAAGGCATACAGCGGAATCGCCATGATCTGGAACACACCGGTGGAGAAAACCGCCAGACCAATGTCCAGCGCGCTGTAGCCACGTACGCGGCCGAGGAACAGTGGCGTCAGGTAAATCGTCGCGAACAGGCCGATGCCGGTGACGAACGAGAAGAAGCAGCCGAGGGCGAAATTGCGATCCTTCAAAGCACGCAGATCGACGATCGGATTGGCCACGTGCAAGGTGCGGCCGATGAATGCCAATCCGGCGAGGCCGCTGATCCACGCCGTGGTCAGAATGGTCTGATCGCTGAACCAGTTCCAGCGCGGACCTTCTTCAAGGGTGTATTCCAGGCAGCCGAGAAACAGCCCGAGAAAGACCATGCTCAGATAGTCCGCACCTTTGAGCAGGGACAGTTCCGGCTGGTCGATCTTCACCAGCATTGGCACTGCCACAGCAACGAAAATCCCCGGCACAAGGTTGATGTAGAACAACCAGTGCCACGAGGAAATATCAGTAATCCAGCCGCCAATCACCGGCCCCAATGTCGGTGCCAGTGACGCGACCGCACCGATGGTCGCGGCGGCGATTACCCGTTGTTTGCCGGTGAAGAAAAAGAACGCCGTGGTGAACACCAGCGGAATCATCGAGCCGCCGAGAAAACCTTGCAGCGCGCGAAAGGCAATCATGCTCTGGATGTTCCAGGCGATGCCGCAGAGCAAACTCGCCAAGGTAAAACCGACCGCCGAAGCGCAGAACAACCAGCGCGTCGAGAACACCCGTGACAGCCAGCCCGACAGCGGAATCACGATGATTTCGGCGATCAGGTAACTGGTCTGCACCCAGGCGGTTTCGTCGGTGCCGGCGGAGAGTCCACCGCCGATATCGCGCAGCGACGCCGAGACGATCTGGATATCCAGCAGCGCGATGAACATGCCGATGCACATGGTTGCGAAGGCGAATACCTTGGTCGCGGTCGCCATGTCTGCCGCGTTGAATGGCTGTGCAGGGGCGGCGAGGGCGGTGCTCATGGTGCGACGGCCACGGCGCTGGTTTCCGGTTGCGCGCGGGTGTCGACTTCCGCCGTTACCGACAGGCCCGGACGCAAGTGACCGAGCACGCCATCAGCCGGGTCGAGGAGGATTCGTACTGGCACACGCTGGACGATTTTGGTGAAGTTGCCGGTGGCGTTTTCCGGCGGCAGCACACTGAATTGCGAACCAGTGGCGGGGGCGAGGCTGTCGAGGCGACCGTGGAATTCCTGACCGGACAGCACGTCGGCACGGATGCTTACGCGCTGGCCGGGTTTCATCCGCGCCAATTGGTCTTCCTTGAAGTTGGCATCGACCCACAAGCCGCTGGCCGGCACCACTGACAGTTGTTGTGAACCGGCCTGGGCATAGGCGCCGACCCGCGCGCGGCGATTGCCGACCACACCATCGACCGGCGCGCGAAGTTCGGTGTAGCCGACATTCAACTGCGCCAGATCACGTTCGGCGCGGGCTTGCTGAAGGGCGGCGCGGGCCTGTTGTTTCTGGGTGTCGATCACCGCCAGTTGACGTTGCGCGGCAAGCAGTTCGGCCTGGGCGCGGGCGCTCAGGGCTTGTGCGGTTTTGAAGGTGGCGTCGGCGCGTTGTGCGCTTTCCACGGACACGGCATTGGTGGTCACCAAGCGTTTGTAGCGCGCGTTGTCATCCCGCGAACGCGCGGTTTCTGCGCCGGCGGCGTCGATGCCGGCGCGGGCTTGGCCGATCACTGCTTGTTGCAGTTGTTCGGTGGCGTCGAGGTTGGCCAGCAGCGCTTCTTCGGCGGCGACGGCACCTTCGGCCTTGGCGAGGTTGGCGCGATAGTCACGGGCGTCGAGACGGATCAACACATCGCCGGCCTTCACATGCTGGTTGTCGCTGACCAGCACTTCATTGATGTAACCGGCGACTTTCGGCCCGATCACCGTGACATCGCCACCAATATAGGCATCGTCGGTTTCTTCGAGAAAACGCCCGGCGCCCCACCAATGCACGGCGTACACGCCGGCGAAGATCAGCGCGAGCAAACCAGCGCCGGCAAGCAGCAAGCGTTTGAGCAGGGGCGGCTTGGTCTTCACCACAACGGGTTCGAGAGTGGGCATGCTGGTCATGGCGGGTTACCTGCGTGATCGGGTCGTTATTACGGCTGTAATATGACGCAGGTAATATTTGGTCGCAAATGATTTCTGCCGCCGATCGTCAGTTGTTCACTTGAGCCAGTGGCCCGGTGTGTGGCCGGTCATGGATTTGAAGAAGGCGATGAAGGCGCTGTCGCTGGCAAAACCCGTTTCGAAAGCGCAGTAACTCAGGCTGCGTCCGGTGGCGAGCAATTCCATCGCGCGCATCAAGCGCCACTGCTGGCGCCATTGCTGATAACTCATGCCGGTTTCGCGCTGGAAGATTCGTCCGATGGTGCGACTGCTGGCGCCGATCTGCTGCTCCAGCACTTGCAGTTCCGGTGGCAGTCGATCCGGCGTTTTCAGCAGCGGCGCTAGGCGCTTGTCCTGAGGTAACGGCAACAGCATCGGTTGCTGCGCCGCTTCAGCGATTTCGCTCAGGCACAGGCCGAGCAGGTGGGCGAATTTGCCTAGCTGCCAATCGGTGTTGAAAGCCGCCAGCGCCATCGGTTCCAGCACCGCACGCAACAACGGGCTGACTTCAATCACGCAGACCTGCTGCGGCAACTCGGCGCACAGTTCGGGGATCAAGTAGATCGAGCGGTAATCGACACTTTGCTGCATCACCGCACGATGGCTGATGCCCGGCGGAATCCACGCCGCCCGCGACGGCGGCAGCAGACACAATTGCTGCGCCAGGGTAATTCGCGTGCAGCCTTGTCGCGTGTACAGCAATTGCCCGCGTTGATGACGGTGCAAGCCGGAGTCGTGATCACCCAAGGTCGAGGCGATACCGATCACCGGTACCTGAAAGCGATCAGCGTCAAAGGTTGCGTGGGCGTCGAGCCAAGCCATGGGTTGTCCGATTTCATCGATAAATTGGCAGGATTCGGATAATACGCCACTCACCGATTCTTAAACTCCTCGGCGGCTTAATGCGAGGAGTGATGAACAATGAACAACAGACATTTCCTGTGGCTAGCGATTGCGCTGCTGATGTTTCCGCAGATCGCACAAACCCTGTACAGCCCGGCGCTCGGCGATATCGGGCGCGTGTTTAATGTTGGCCCGCAAGCGGCGGCGCAGACGTTGTCAGTGTATTTCCTCGCGTTTGCCGTCGGGGTAGTGGTGTGGGGGCGTTTGTGTGATCGCATCGGTCGGCGCCCGGCGATGCTTGCGGGCTTGGCAATCTATGCGATTGCCACGCTTTTAGGCCTGCGGGTCAGCAGTTTCAACGGCTTGCTACTGGCGCAGGTGTTGGCGGCTTTCGGTGCGGCGGTGGGTTCGGTGGTCACGCAAACCGTGTTGCGCGACCGCTTCAAAGGCGCCGAACTGGCGCAGGTATTTTCGTTGGTGGGCATCGCGCTGGCGGCCAGCCCGGCGATTGGCGTGTTCACGGGGGCCAGTCTGGTTCAGGTTTTCGGTTATCGCGGTGTGCTTGGCGCGTTGCTGTTGCTGGCAACGCTGTTGTGGCTGTGGAGCTGGTACACCCTGGCGGAAACCCGGACAGCGCCAACCGGCCATGTCGGTTTGTTCGAAACCCTTGGGCGCATGTTGCGTGACCCGGGAATCTGGCGCTCGGCGCTGTGGATCGCCTCGTTCAACGTGGCGTTGTTCAGTTATTACAGCCTCGCTCCGTTCATGTTTCAGCGGCTGGAGGTGGACGCCAGTGTGTTCGGTTACAGCGGCGTGATCCTCGCGCTGGGCTCAGGTTTTGGAGCATGGCTCAACCGGCGTTTATTGACGGCCGGGTTCAAGGCATTGCAGTTGATTCGCCTCGCGGGTGGCATCGCGTTGCTCGGTGGTGTGGGCGTGTGGTCGCTGCAGAACAGTGTCGCGTTCGTCCTGCCGATGCTGCTGGTGGTATTGGCGTTTGGCCTGGCGATCCCCAACGTTCTCGGTTCGGCGCTGGCCGATTACGCTGATCGGCTGGGCACTGCCGGGGCGTTATTGGGCTTGCTTTATTACCTGCTGATCGGCGCCGGGCTGATGCTCGCGGGCTGGTTTCAAGCCCTCGGGGAAACCCTGATAGCGTGCAGTGCCGTGGCCTTGCTGCTGACAATAAAGTCAGGCAAAGCAATTGTTTAAGAAATGTAAGCGCTGTAGGAAGCGTCTTGCATTTGTGTAGGAGGGCTCCGACTATCACGATCATTGATGACATGGCATTACGCCATTTTATGATCGCAAGGATGTTGCGTGCCGTATCCGTTTCGCGCTGTTTTCCGCCGTCGTTCCGCGCTTTGCCCGCTGCTGTCGGCCTTTGTGTTGAGTGTCTGTGCCTCCTCGAATGAAGCGGCCGAACCTGTCGCGCCGGGCCAGGAAGTGCTGCGCCAGCAGCAACAGCAACAGCGCGATCTGCAACAACTGCAACTTGAACAAAGAAAACGGCAATTGCAGCGCGGCGCGTTCGGCCCGACGCCGATCATCCCGGCCATCCCGCAAACCGTTGCTCCCGATGAACGTTGCTGGCCGTTGAGCGGTACGCGCATCGGCGGCGTCACGCTGATCGACAGCGACAAGCTCAATGCGCGAATCAAACCGCTGCTGGCGCCGTGCATGGGCGTCGGCCAGATCAATCATCTGCTCGCGACCATCACCGCGAGCTACGTCGACAAGGGCTACATCGCAAGCCGCCCGTATTTGGTCAGCGCACCGGCAGCGGGGCAGTCGCTGGATATCCGTGTTGACGAAGGCTACATCGAGTCCATCGAACTGGCCGATCAAAGTCTGCCGGTTTCGTTGGGTGGCGCGTTCCCGGGAATGCTCGGCGAGCCGTTGAACCTGCGCGATCTGGAACAGGGCCTTGATCAACTCAATCGCCTGCGTTCGATCGATCTCACCGCCGACATCGCCCCCGGCAGCCAGCCCGGCGCCTCAAGAATCATTCTGCGTTCGCGCACTTCCGCGCATTCGCGCTGGGCCTTGAACGCCGGGATCGACAATCTCGGCAGCGCCAGCACCGGACGTGATCGCGACACCGTCAGCCTCAGTCTCGACAGCCCGCTGCAACTCAACGACCTGTTGAGCATCAGTGCCAGCGACACCCTCAATCAGGGCGACCGCTACAGCCGCAATGCCAGCCTGTATTACGCGATCCCTTACGGCTACTGGACGTATAGCGTGTTCGCCAGCCACGCCGAATATCGCGCGCCGTTCAAACTGCCGAGCGTGACCTTCCACAGTACCGGCATCACCGACCAAGTCAGTCTGCGCGCCGACCGTGTGTTGTGGCGCGATCAGAGCCGTCAGCTCAGCGCCAACCTGCAACTGGCGCACAAAGATGTCGACAGCTATCTGCAAGACGTTCGCCTCGGCATTCAGAGCCCGACCCTGACCGTGGCCGAGGCTGGACTCAATCTGTTCTGGCTCGACCGCGCGGTGTGGAACCTCGATGTCAATTACGCCCAGGGCCTGCGCTGGTTTGGCGCCGACGATGATTCGCAGCAGCAGATCAACAATTTGCCCAAGGCGCAGTTCCGCAAGTACCGCGCCGGCCTCAGCCAATGGCGTAACGGTCAGCTTGGCGCGCAGGCCTGGCAGTGGCAGAGCCAACTCAATTTGCAATACAGCCCGGATCCGTTGCCAGCGATCGAACAGCTTCTCGGCACCGACGATTCGGCGGTGCGTGGCTACCGGGTCAGCAGTGCCTCCGGCGCCAGCGGCGCGATCTGGCGCAACACCTTGCGCCTGCCGCTGCGCAGCGAATGGCCGCTGCAGATCACCCCGCGTGTGGGCCTCGACCACGGCTGGATCAAGGCTGATCACGGCGCGCAGGGCCAACGCCTGAGTGGCGCCAGTGTCGGCGTGAATCTGGGCTGGAAGAATCTGCAAGTGGACGTCGATTACCAACGCGCCCTCAACACCCCGAACGGTCTGCAGCACGAGCCTGAAACCTGGCTGATGCGCGTGGGCCTGCAAATCTGAACAAAGCAGTGAACAAAGCAGTGAACAAACAGCCGTCGGATCTGAGCGCGTCAGCCACGGCCAAGACTAAACGCGCAACGTGATGCCGTACTCACATGGAGACGTTTTTATGCCAGCACACACCTTTGCATTTCATCTTTCGCCTCGGGGCAAATTGCGCTGGGCGATTGCGAGCCTGTTCTTCGCCGTGCACCTGCCGAGCGCGATGGCCGGCGGCGTCGTGGTCGCACCGGGACCCGGCGGCACCGCGCAATTGCAGACCCAGGGCGGTGTGCCCATCGTCAACATCGTCGCGCCCAATGGTTCGGGCCTGTCGCACAACCAGTTCCTCGACTACAACGTCGACCGCCAAGGCCTGGTGCTGAACAACGCCTTGCAGGCCGGGCAATCGCAACTGGCCGGGCAACTGGCGGCCAACCCGCAACTGCAAGGCCAGGCGGCGAGCGTGATCCTCAACGAAGTGATCAGCCGCAACCCGTCCGCCATCAATGGCGCGCAGGAAATCTTCGGCCGGCCCGCCGATTATGTGCTGGCCAACCCCAACGGCATCTCGGTGAATGGCGGCAGCTTCATCAACACGCCGAATGCCAATCTCGTGGTCGGTCGTCCGGAATTGAATGACGGCAAACTGCAAAGTCTGAGCACACGCGACGCCAGCGGTCAGTTGCAGATTCACAGCGGTGGCCTGCGCAACGGTGAGGGCTCGATCAACCTGATCGCGCCGCGTATCGACAGCCAGGGTGCGATCACGGCACGCGATCAGTTGAACCTTAAGGCCGGGCGCAATCAGGTTGATTACGCCAGCGGTCAGGTGAGCAACGTCGATCCATCGGGCAATACTTCCGATCAGCGCATCGACGCCAGCCTGTTTGGCGCGATGCAGGCCGGCCGTATCAATATTGTCAGCACCGCCGAAGGTGCAGGCGTGCGGGTGGGCGCGGTGCAAGTGGCCGGGCGTGACGGCGTGCAGATTCGCTCGGCCGGTGACTTGAGTGTCAGCGGTGAAGCCGTGGCTAACAGCCTCGACGTGACCCGCGCCGGTATTCGCAGCAGTCAGGGCGACGTCGCTTTGCACAGCGGCAAGGATCTGACGTTGGCCGCGACTGATGTTGGCGGCCGCGACGTCACGCTCGATGCAAAACGCAACCTGACCCTGTCGACGGTCGAAAGTCGCAAGCTTCAGGAAAAGCGTGAAAACTGGAACAACAGCACCATCGGCATCACCTGGGAAACCTACGACCGCACCCAGACCGACAGTGAGTCGCGCCAGCACGGTAGCCAGATTATCGCCAGTCGCGACGCCAAACTGGCGTCCGGCAGAGACACTGAACTGAAAGCCGCCAAAGTCGAAGCAGCGAACAATCTCGACGTGCAAAGCGGCGGCGATCTGCGCCTGACCGCCGCCACTGAAAGCCACACGCAAACCGATCAAGGCAACCACCGCAAGCACCTGTGGAAAGCCGATTGGAACAGCAGCAGCGAAGAGCAGCGCAGCGTCACCAGCCAGTTGAAGGCCGGTAACATCGCCCTGCAAACCGCCGCGTTGTTGCGCTCCGAAGGTGCCGAGTTGAGCAGCGCCGGCGACATGCAACTGGCCGGTAAACAGGTGGAAATAACCACCGCCACACGGACCAATCGCAGCAGCGACAACCGTTACTCCGGTGACTTGGTCGGCGGCGGTTTCTTCGGTAAGACCGGTGATGCCGACAAGGGCAAGACCCAGCATCAGGGCAGCAAGGTCAACGCCAGCGGCAAACTGATCGTCAAGGCTGACGATGTGCGCATCAGCGGCAGCCAGGTGCGCGGCGGCAGCGATGCCAGCGTGATCAGCGATAAAGGTTCGCTGGTCATCGATGGCGTGCAGGACACCTCGCACAGCAACAACCATGACAAGGACAGCAAGTTCTTCGGCATCACCAAGGACGAGTCGCGGCAGAACAGCCAAGACAGCAGCACCGTGGGTAGCGAACTGGTGTCCGACAGTAACCTCAAGCTCAAAAGCGCCAAGGACATTGAAGTCGCTGGTTCGACCGTCAAGGCCGAAGGTGCATTGACCGCCGATGCAGCGGGCGACATCAACGTGCATTCTGCGCAGAACACTCACGACAGCACTGACACCACGCACACTCGTGGCTTCGATGCGTACGCCAAAGAGCAAACGCCGGAGCAGTATCGCGCCGGGGTTCACTACGAAGACAAACAGCAAACCGTTACTAGCAACGACGTCACTCAGCAAGGCTCCAGCCTCAGCGGTGGCAGTGTGCAGGTGAAGGCGGGCGGTGACGTTACGCTCAAAGGCGCAGAGGTGAAATCCACTGCTGGCGACACGACCTTGAGCGGCAAAAACGTCTCGTTGCTGGCCGAAGCCGACAGCCACAAAACCTCCACCGACACCTCCAGCACCGGCGGTGGTTTCTACTACACCGGCGGCCTCGACCGTGTCGGCAGTGGCGTCGATTTCGCCCACAGCACGGCGCAGGATTCCACCAGCAAAACCACCGCGCAAACCACCAGTGTGCAGAGCAGCGGCGGCCTGACGATCAATGCCGACAAACTCGCTACCGAAGGTGCACAACTCAAGGCCGGCAACGGTCTGAACATCGCCGCCAACGAGATCGACAACCGTGCGGCCAGCAACACTGACAGCAGCACGCATAGCGAGAGCAACTGGTCGGCGGACATCGGCGCCAACGTCGAATACAAAGACATTGCTCGGCCGATCGCAGGCGCGGTCAAGGATGTGCTCAACGGCAAGGTGCCGGACAAGGACGCACTGGCCAATCTCGGTCAGCCGAACGTTGGTATCGACGTCGCAGTCGGTCACGGCAGCGCCAGCAAAACCGAGCAAAACCACAACGCCGTAGTCAGCCGTTTTGATGGCAGCACTGTCGATGTGAAGACCACTGGCACGCTGCACGACCAAGGCACGCAATACAACGCCGGTGCCGGCCAAGTGAACATCAGCGCAGACCAACTGCTTGCCGATGCCGCGAGCAACACGCACAACAGCAGCGCTAACGCGGTGGATGCCAAGGTCGATGTGCGCGTCTACACCAAGACCGGCGAAGACGTGAACGTCGCTGGCAGCGGCGCGGGTGGCAGCAGTGTTTCGAGCAAGGACAGCACCAGCGCCGTGGTCGGCGGTTACGCCGGCAGCCAGGGTGTGAACATCAAGGTCGGTGGCGATGCGCAGTTCGCAGGCAGCCGTTTCGACGGCGTGCAGGGCGGTGTAAGCATCAAGACTGGCGGCGATCTGGCGCTTAATCAGGCCAACGACCGGCAGAGCAGCAATAACAGCAGTCTGCGCGGCAATGGCTCGCTGACGGTCGGCACCTTGCCGGGCACCGATGGCACCAACGTTGATGTCGGCGCCGGTTTCCAGCTCGATCACACCGGCAAGCAGAGTGCTGACACGCAGGCCCATGTGGCAAGCATCACCAGCAACGGTCCGGTGCAGTTGAGCAGCGGCGGCAATCAGGTGCAGCAAGGCGCGAAAGTCGACAGCGCTGGCGCCATTGATCTGCACGCTGACGGCAAGCTCGATCTGCAAGCGGCCACCGACACTCACACCGCCACCGGCAGCAACCTCGGCGGCGGCTTGAAGGGTGGCGGCAGCAAAACCAGCAGCGAGAAGAGCCGTGATCAGGGCGGTAATCTGAGCGGCAATTTCAATATCGGTCGGGTCAACGAGGATTCGAAAACCCTCAGCGGTGGCCAACTCAGCAGCCAGAACGGCATCGCGCTGAGCGGTGATTCGATTCATCTGCAGGACACGCAAGTCAGCGCACCGAACGTCAGCATTGATGCGCAGAAGGGCGGTTACGTGCAGGAGTCGGCGCAGTCCACTGACAACCGCAATAACTGGAATGTCGCGCTGAATGCCGGCGGCAACCTGAGCAGCAAAACCCCGACCGCCGCTGATGAGAAGGCCAGCAGCGATCACGGTTTCAACGCCGGGGCGAAAGTCGGTGTGGATTACTTGCAAGGCAGCACGCAGCAGAACAGCCAGATCAAGGCTGACGGTGTGGTGCTGAACAGCGGTGGAGATGCACAGCTGGCGGGTGCGCGGATCGACGCTAAAACTGTCAGCGGCAAGGTCGCGGGTGATCTGAGCGTCGAAAGCCGTCAGGACTCAAGCAACCACGCCAAGGTCGATGTCGATCTGGGCCTGACCGCGAAGAAAAATCCACCGAGCGATAAAGAGAAACTCGCCGGCACTGATTACAAACCGACACTGAAAGCGCAGGGTGAGTACGCGCACAAGGACAGCGTGGCGCAGGCGTCCGGGATCAATGCCAGCCAAGGCGTGAGCCTCGCAGTTGGCGGCGCGACACAACTGACCGGCGCGCGGATTTCGGCGACGCAAGGGAAGGTTGAACTGGGTGGTTCAAATGTCAGCAGCACGGATCTGAGTAACCGTGACTACGGCGTGAAAGCCGGCCTTGATCTGCCGCATAAAGCCGCGGAAAACGTACCAAAGGTTTCCCTGGAAAACGGCAACCTGAAAGTCGGTCCGGTCACCCTCAGCGGGCATCTGGACACCCAGACCCTGCAAGCCGGGATCGACGAAAAAGGCTGATCCAATGGCCCGTGGTGGATGCACTTGAACCTGCATCCACCCCCAAACCCTGTGGGAGCGAGCCTGCTCGCGAAAGCGTCCGTTCAGTCAATGCAATAAGTGACTGATGTAGCGCCTTCGCGAGCAGGCTCGCTACCACATTGGTTTTGCGCCGGTCGTTTAACCGCGATCAGCTTCTGAATCTCAGCGCCAAGGCTGATTCAACACCGGCAAAAAATGTGGGAGTGAGCCTGCTCGCGAAAGCGACCGTTCAGTCAATGCAATGGTGACTGATGTACCGCCTTCGCGAGCAGGCTCGCTCCCACATTGGTTTTGCGCCGGTCGTTAAACCGCGACCAGCTTCTGAATCTCAGCGCCAAGGCTGATTCAACACCCCCAAACCCTGTGGGAGCGAGCCTGCTCGCGAAAGCGTCCGTTCAGTCAATGCAATGGTGACTGATGTACCGCCTTCGCGAGCAGGCTCGCTCCCACTTTGGTTTTGCGCCGGTCGTTTAACCGTGACCAGCTTCTGAATCTCAGCGCCAAGGCTGATTCAACACCGGTAAAAACTGTGGGAGCGAGCCTGCTCGCGAAAGCGTCCGTTCAGTCAATGCAGTAAGTGGCTGGTGTAGCGCCTTCGCGAGCAAGCTCGCTCCCACATTGGTTTTGCGCCGGTCGTTTAACCGTGACCAGCTTCTGAATCTCAGCGCCAAGGCTGATTCAACACCGGTAAAAACTGTGGGAGCGAGCCTGCTCGCGAAAGCGTCCGTTCAGTCAATGCAATAAGTGACTGATGTAGCGCCTTCGCGAGCAAGCTCGCTCCCACATTGGTTTTGCGCCGGTCGGTGAACCGCGATCAGCTTCTGAATCTCAGCGCCAGGGCTGACTCAACACCGGTAAAAACTGTGGGAGCGAGCCTGCTCGCGAAAGCGTCCGTTCAGTCAATGCAATAAGTGACTGATGTAGCGCCTTCGCGAGCAAGCTCGCTCCCACATTGGTTTTGCGCCGGTCGGTGAACCGCGATCAGCTTCTGAATCTCAGCGCCAGGGCTGACTCAACACCGGCAAAAACTGTGGGAGCGAGCCTGCTCGCGACAGCGTCCGTTCAGTCAATGCAATATGTGGCTGGTGTAGCGCCTTCGCGAGCAGGCTCGCTCCCACATTGGTTTTGCGTGAGAGGTTAGACCTCGGTCAGCTTCTGTGTCTCAGAGGCTGGGCGTCCACAATGCAGGCTGCTATTCGTACTCGGCAGTGCATAAATCGCACATGGGACTGTCAAATTTAATTTTTGAATATTGACATATTCGGAAACAAGTGTGAGATTACCGGCCACGAGTAAGGATGTACTCGTGGCAATAAAAATTATAAGCGCACAGGGATTGGCATGTTTCATACCTCCGTTGTAAATACGTACTCACCTCCGCTTGCCTTTTCCCCCAAGGCACTCCGCGCATTTTTTATTTTTCCTCGACGGCGTTCCCGTGACAGGTTTTATTACGTCCCGGTTGCGAGATAGTTTCTCTGCCGTTTACCACAGCTCGATAAAAAGTACCTGCGACACAACCCTTGGTTGTGTGCGTAGTTGTGTGTGGTTTGTTTTGTCTTTGAATTGATGCTGGTGATTGGAGACTTTGCGGGGAATAGCGGCAAATCAAGAGCTGATGTGTTCAGCAAGGCCAGAGTCAAAATGAAAAAGACATTAATTCCTTTATTAGCTGTATTAACACTGATTCAAACGTCACTTGCCTTTGCGGATATGGGCAACGGCAAGAACCTTTATTCACAACGATGTGCCGTATGCCACGGAGCCGATATCAAGGGTACAGGGCCACTGGCCAGAAAAAGCACCCCCCCAACACCTGATCTGACCACTGCCGCTTTCAAGAAACGCCTCAATGATTATCCGGGCGTTATTGTTTCGTCGATCATACTTCGTCCAAGTGGAAGTCTGATTCCAAAAACCTTGCGAGAGAATGCTGTGAAGATCCCGCCACATGCCTGGACTATTAATGATCTGCGCGATTTGAATCAGTACATGAGTGGATTGATTTCAAAGAAATGACCATCTTGAAGTGAGCGATGGACACGTTAATCCAAGAGCCGCTTCAACGTGTTTGCGAACGCGTTATTCAGTGAAAAGCTTTTCGCTTCAGACCTTATAACTCAGAGGGACAAACCCATGCGGACAAAGGTTGCAATCGTTGGAGCAGGCCCGGCCGGATTGATGTTGGGGCAGCTTCTTACGCTTATGAATATCAGCAACGTCGTTGTTGAGAGTCGATCAAAAGCATACGTAGAAGGCCGCAGTCGCGCCGGCCAGATAACCCCCGCTACGGTGCAGATTCTCACTGAAAGTGGTGTCGGTTCGAGGATTGCTTCTGAAGGAATGGTGCATTCTGCGCTGCAGTTTCATTATGACGGAGCGACACGCGAGCTGGATTTCCAGGCGCTCACCGGACGCACGGTGACCATTTACGGACAACAGGAAATTATCAAGGACCTGGTAGCAGCCCGTTTAAAAAGCGAGTCGCCACTGCTGTTCGATGCTGCCGACGTTCAGGTTCACAATACCGATGGAAACGCGCCTGCCGTTTCCTTCAGGCATGACGGCAGACAACAGACGCTTGAGTGCGACTTTGTTGTCGGCTGCGACGGCTTTCACGGCATTTGCCGCCCACACATCGCTGACGCGCTGACCTGTTTTTCGCACACCTATCCTTTTGCCTGGCTGGCGGTTCTCGCCGAAATGTCACCCATTTCACCGGATGTGATCTTTTCCAGTCATGACACCGGGTTGGCATTGTTCACCATGCGCTCCCCGAAAGTTTCAAGAATTTATCTGCAGTGTGCTCCGGATGAAGATCCCAATGAGTGGTCTGCCACGCGCATCTGGGAGCTTTTGCAATCACGGATTGAAGGACGGCCGGAGAAAGTCAACGGCGGGGCAATCATCGAAAAAAGTATTGTGCAACTGAGAAGTTTTGTTGCTGAAAAGATGCAGAAGGGCAGGTTGTTCCTCGCGGGCGATGCCGCGCACATCGTGCCGCCTTCTGCAGCCAAGGGGCTGAACCTGGCCGTCTCCGATGCCAACATTCTTGCTCGCGCCTTTGAGCATTTTTATGCCAACGACAAGGATGATCTCTTGCTGTCGTATTCCGACATTGCCTTGAAGCAGGTGTGGCGGGATGTGCAATTTTCCCACTCGATGGCGATGTTGCTGCATCGTTACGATGACAACGCTCAATTCCACAGACGACTTCAGATCGCTGAACTTGATCGCATTCTCGGGTCTGGCCCGGCGGCGCAGAATTTCGCCGAACTGTGGGTCGGCAATCCTCCCTTCGCCGCATCGATTTAAATCAACCCGGGATCAAGTTGATCAACTGAACACAGGGAGTTGTGCAATGGATCAAACACGCAAGGTCCTGATTATTTTGCATCAGGAACACTCTACGCCTGGCCGGGTAGGTGTCCTCCTGAGTCAAATGGGATTTGAGCTGGATGTCCGCCGGCCGCGATTCGGTGATCCGCTTCCGCAGTGCATGGCAGAGCACGCCGGCGTGGCCATTTACGGCGGCCCGATGAGCGCCAATGACAACGACACGTATATTCGCGACGAGATCGACTGGTTAGCCAAGCCATTGAAGGAAGGCAAGCCGTTGCTGGGGCTTTGTCTGGGCGGGCAAATGCTGACTCGACACTTGGGGTCACGCGTCTACCGACTGGATAGCGGGACAACGGAGGCCGGTTATTACCCGATAACACCGCTTGCTGCTGCTCACGAGATAACGGCTGACGCCTGTGCACCTTTTCCCGACCATGTTTATCAATGGCACAGCGAAGGCTTCGATTTGCCGACAGGCGCCACGCAACTTGCCGCAGGCTCGACCTTTCCGGTTCAAGCCTATCGATATGCAACTAACGCCTACGCGTTGCAGTTTCACCCGGAAGTGACTTACGAGACGATCGATCGTTGGTCGACGCTGGGCACTGAACGCCTCAAAGCACCGGGTACCAAGCCTGCAGCCGAACATACTGCGGGTTGGCATCAACATGACTCCGCGGTGGCGACCTGGATCAAAGCGTTTCTTCCCAAATGGATCGGCTCGCCTGCTTGATAACTGAGTGTCCGAGTATCAAAACCCGGATGAATAACATCAGTGATGAATTAATTATCCTGGATTCGCTACGTGTGCGGGGATTGCGCAGTATGGACTTTCAACTTTGGATATTGTTTTGCGTGGTATTTCTTTCGGCCGCGATACTGCCTGGGCCGAATGTTGCCTTTTCCATGGCACAAGCCCTGGATCACGGTTTCAAGGAATCATTTCCGGGTGCCATTGGTTTCGGCCTGGCCAGTGGCGGGCACGCCGTTATAGTTCTATCCGGTCTGGGGATATTGGTAAGAGATAACCCCGGTATTTTGTTCTGGCTGAAATGGCTGGGTGTTGTCTATTTGCTCTACCTCGCTTTTAAAGCGTTGCGTTCGCACTCCCAGGTTGCAGTTGCAACTTCGCGCAAGCGTACCCCTCTGCAAATGTTTACCGGGGCCATGATTGTTTCATTTACAAATCCCAAGGGTATTTTGACCAACATCATCTTGTTCCCGACGTTCATCGATAAGGGCTTGCCCTATATCCCGCAGTGCATTGCATTGGTGGCGACGGCGATATTCATCTCTACCTCGGTATATGCCCTGTATATGCTGATGGCGGGGCATGCGGCGAAGATTCTTCGCACAAAACGCCAAATGAGTGTGGTGACAGGTGTTTTATATGTCGGCGTCGCTGCGGCCATTGCGACCACCATCTGAAAACTTATGAGCATTCAAGGAGGGATTCAGATTGATTGGTGTATTTGATTTCGGCAGCGGTGGCTTAACAGTGATGCGTGCGTTTGAGGCGGTCTTGCCCAATGAGCAGTTCGTCTATTTGGGCGATCATGGAAACGCGCCCTATGGCAATGATGCCGCCGACGATATCCATGATCTGACCCAGGCTGCCATGACGCGCCTTTTCAAGTATGGCTGCGCACTGGTAATCATCGCCTGTAATACGGCGGTAGCCACCAGTCTGCAAAGATTGCAGCAGACGTGGCTTCCTGAGGTTTATCCCGATCGCAAGGTAATCGGCGTTGTTGCACCTGTCGCCGAACAGATCGCCAAGGCTACTTGTGATGATCCGGTGCAGAGCGTCGCGGTTTTCGCGACCCAGCACACGGTTCAGTCAAATATCTTTGCGCTGCAAATCAGTAACCGGCGTCCCGCTATAAAAGTCTACCAACAAGCCTGTCAGGGCCTGGCGTTGCTCATTGAGCAAAGTGCGCCTGAGGACGTAGTGCGAACTGAGATTCGTAACCATATCAATGCGCTCCTGAACGCTGCTCCACACGTTCCGGACGTTTGCATACTGGGCTGTACGCATTATCCGATTGTTGAACATCTATGGCGCAGCGAACTGCCGGATTCCATGCGGCTGATTTCCCAGTCCAACGCCGCCGCTGAGAGCCTGGTTGAATACCTGAAAAGCAACCCTCGTTTTTCCAGTGCAAGAGCGGGCGGCAACACGTTCTTGACGACCGGCGACGTTGAAACAGTTTCACAACGGGCTTCTTTGTTCTACGGGGCGAGGGTGGCGTTTTCAAGCATTGATGTGTAGCTGATCGCAGCAAGTTTCGCTCTTTGTCCCCGCGTGGCACACGGAGTGGAAGGTTAGATAAAACGGATAATCAATACTTCAGGAGAAAGCGATGAAACTGGTTGGCATGATGGGCTCACCCTATGTTCGGCGCGTGGCCGTTTCGATGCGGCTGATGGGGCTGGAACATGAGCATCGGCAGATCTCGGTGTTCCGCGATACGGATGAGTTTCGAACCATCAATTCGGTGGTCAAGGCGCCGACGCTGATTTGCGAAAACGGCGAAATGATCATGGATTCATCGATGATCCTTGATTATCTGGAGTCGCGGGTCGCACCGGACCGTAGTCTGATGCCGAAAGATTCGGCGGAGCATCAAAAGGTACTTTCACTGATTGGCCTTGGTCTCGCGGTTTGCGAAAAAGCGGTTCAGCTTGAATATGAGTACAACAAACCGGTCGCGTATCACTATGAGCCTTGGCAAACGCGCGTCACCGAGCAATTGCATGCCGCACTGGCGCTTCTGGAAAAGGCTGCAGCCAGCGCCAATCCCTGGCTTGCAACGGCACAGCTGTCTCAGGCCGATGTCACCGTGGCCGCTGCCTGGCGCTTCACCCAGTTCAGGGTGTCCCATTTGGTCGAGGTCCAAAGTTATACCGCGCTTGCCGCGTACGCTGACCAGGTCGAGCGACTGCCGGAGTTTGTTGCTACGCCCCTGAAATAAGCCCTGTGCCTGCCCCGGTGTCGGGGCAGGCCGTATCACCGCACCGTACAGAATCCCTCTCAATCGCAATGGCAAATCTGATCGCAGGGCTTTGTCGCTCTTGGCCGATCGGTTACTGCGTGATCAACCGGAGACACAAGGATGTTGAGCCTAGAAGATTTTTTTGCCTACGGCGAAGCGGGGTATACCCACGTGCCGCTTTGGCAGAGCCTGCCGTTGCCGACAGGGGTCGAAGCCATTGCGCTATACCAGGTTTTAGCCAACTGCGGGCAAGACTATCTGTTCGAAACCGGGCACTGGCACGAGGGTGTGTTCGAGCAGGCGTACTCGGTGATTGGCCTGCCTTGCAATCAACGCGTCGAACTCGATGAGGGCGTCTTGCGCGTGTACCGCGACGGGCAGATTTCGGCGACGATTGAATGCGCTGATCCGTTGGCAGAACTGGGCAAGTTGCAGCAGGACTTTCGTATTCCGCAATGCCCGGGTCTGCCTTCTTTCAGTGGTGGATTCTTTGGCTATTTCGGTTTCGAAACGACTCGGTTGATCGAACCGCGTCTGCGTCGAGTGCCGCGCAAGCCCTCAGGTTTTCAGCTGCCTGATGTATTGCAATTGATCAGCATGGATCTGGTCGTGCTGGACCACCGCGCGCACCTGGCTTATTGCATCGTGCATGAACGCCCGAAGGCGCTGGGCGATTATCAAGGTGGCCAGGACCGGCTCAATCGACTCGTCGCACATCTGCGTCCACTGCTCGTACCGCCTGCACCCGGCGGACACGTGTTTGAGGTGACAACACCGGCCGCCGAGTCGGCGTTCCCGCAGCCTGCGTTCGTGGAGGCCGTGGCACGGATCAAGGACTACATCGCGGCGGGCGATGTGATGCAGGTGGTTTTATCCCAGCGCATGAGCCTGCCTTTCGAGGAGGACGCTGTCGCGCTCTACCGGTCCCTGGCTGATCTGGGCCACACACCCTACCGCTACTTGTTGAATCTGGGCGACTGCCAGGTGGTCGGCGCCTCTCCGGAAATGTTGTTTCGGCAGGATCAGCAAACGGTGACCACCCGGCCAATGGCAGGTACACGCCGGCGGGGCAGTGGGATGGTCGAAGACCATCGACTCAGGGATGAACTGCTCGCTGATCCGAAGGAAATTGCCGAGCATATGATGCTCGTCGATCTGTCGCGCAATGACCTCGGCCGGTTGGCTCGCGTGGGCAGTGTGCAGGTGACGCAGTTGCTCAATGTGGAATATTTCTCCCATGTCATGCACATCGTCTCAACCGTGACCGGCGACGTAACTGACCACGTCACCGGGCTGGATCTGCTCAAAAGCATTTTCCCCGCAGGTACGCTGAGTGGCGCGTCGAAGGTGCGTGCACTGGAAATCATTGCCGAACTGGAACCGCATTCTCGCGGGGTGTATGGCGGCGCGATCGGTTATCTGGACTGGAGCGGCCGCGCCGATCTGGCGATCACCATTCGAACCGGACTGCTGCACGACGCTCGACTCTACGTTCAGGCCGGCGCCGGCGTGGTGCAGGATTCGGTAGCCGATCGCGAGTGGCAGGAAACGCTGGAGAAAAGCCAGTTGCTGCGGGTTGCCGCCGGCCGCTGTCAATCGATCGCCCAACGTCAGGAGTTGCCGTATGCACTTAATGATCGATAACTACGACTCCTTTACCTACAACATCGTGCAGTACCTGGGCATGCTCGGGGCTGAGGTTGAGGTGCGTCGCAATGACGAAGTGACCTTGGCCGACATCGAAGCGCTGGCGCCAGAGTCCTTGATTGTCTCCCCTGGGCCGTGCTCGCCAACTGAAGCGGGCATTTCCCTTGCGGCCATCCATCGTTTCGCAGGCCGTTTACCGATATTGGGCATCTGTCTGGGTCATCAATGCATCACTGCTGCTTTCGGCGGTGAGGTGCGCAGGGCGCGGCAGGTGCTGCATGGCAAGGTTTCCCGTATCAGTCACGACGGTCGTGACCTGTTCGACGGCTTGCCTGACAACTTGCAAGTCGCGCGGTATCACTCGTTGGTGGCCGGTGTCTTGCCCGACGAATTGCTGGCTACTGCGCACGTGCTGGATGACGACGGCATGCCGGGTGAGATCATGGCGCTGCGGCACCGCGAATGGCCGATCCATGGCGTGCAGTTTCACCCCGAGTCATTGATGACGCCGCAAGGTCTGGCGATGTTGGCCAATTACCTGCAACTGGTTGAGCGAGGCCGTCTGACCACGGGCGCGCCCTGAGCGCTTGCTGCCCGGACGGTCGGTTTGAGGAATCCATTGCTTCGTCTTAATAGTAACCATTACTATTCACACCCCTTTCCTCAGCACGTCGCCAACCCCCCATGCGTCCCCGCAGACCCGGCTTTTTCGAGCATTACGAAGAGTTGATCGGCACCTGGACTCGTCGCCTGCGCAACCGTTCGCAGGCCGAGGATCTGGCGCACGACACCTTTGTGCGGGTGCTTGAGTCCGATTCGGCAGCGGTGCAGCAGCCACGGGCGTATTTGCATCAGACCGCGCGCAATATTGCGGTCGACGGTTATCGGCGGGAGGATCGGCGCGGCGCCATGGAGTCGCAGGCAATCGATCACAGTGAGTCGTCGTCCGGCGACCCGGAGCATTACATGCAGGCGATCCAGCTGGCCGACTCGATCGAGCGGGCGCTCAGCGAGCTGCCGGTCAATTGCCGGAAGATTTTCGTCTGGCAGAAGATCGAAGGCCTGACCCAGGCCGAAATCGCCGAACGCCTGGGGCTGTCCAAGAACATGGTCGAAAAGTATATGATCCGCACCCTGCGGCATCTGCGTGATCGCCTCGACGGGCTGCAATCGTGAATGTGCTTCATGGCGAAAAGATCGCAGCCTTCGGCAGCTCCTACAGAGGGCTGTGTGTCTTTATATTCCCGGCCAAACAGGACATTCCATGATGGATACGCGTGATTGCGCGTGCGGGCAAACAACGGTGCGCGATGACGCGGCTCGCTGGTTTGTGCGTTTGCAGGAGCCGGCCGTCAGTGCCGACGAGCAGCAGCGCTTCGACGCCTGGCTGAATCAACATCCGCAGCACCGTGATGAGTTCCAGTTGCTGCAGGGGCTGTGGACGGCGGCTGATTTGCTGCCAGCGCCACGCCTCAAAGCGCTTGCTGAAACGCCGCCAACTCGCCGCGAACGCCGTCCGTTGTTGCGTTATGCCGTGGCCGCGAGTGTGCTGGCGGTGGCGCTCGGGCTGGGTTTGTTCAGTGGTTTGAATCACCCGGGCGGCTACCGCGCCGAGTTCGCCACAGCGTTGGGCGAGCGCAAACATGTGGCGCTGCCGGACGGTTCGGTGATCGATCTGAACAGCCGCAGTCGCTTGCAGGTGCGCTATGAAAAGGATCGCCGAGTCATCGAGTTGAGCGAAGGCGAGGCGATGTTCAGCGTCGCGCACGATACTTCGCGACCGTTTGTGGTCGAAGCCGGCCAGGGCAAGGTCACGGTCACCGGCACGCGTTTCGATGTGCGCCGCGACGTCACGCAAACCCGCGTGGCGGTGGAGCAGGGCACAGTCAACGTGCAGGGACGCGATGCGCCGGATAATCAGTTCATCAGCCTGACCGCGGGCCTCGGCACCTATGTCGATGCGCAAGGCAAAGTCGCCGCGGCCTACGCGGTCAACGCGGCGGAGCTGACGGCGTGGCGTGGCGGCAAACTGGTGTTCAACAACGCCAGCCTCAGCGAAGTCGCGGCCGAAGTGTCGCGTTATCGTGAGAAGCCGTTGACAGTGATCAACCCGGACGTGGCCAGTCTGCGCCTGACCAGCGTGTTCAAGTCCGACAACACCGACGCCTTGCTCAAAGCCTTGCCGAGCATCCTGCCGGTGGCCGTACGCACGCTCGCGGATGGCAGTCAGGAAATAATTTCAAAATAAAATTCAGGTTTTTTTCGAGTTCATCGTCTTCCTGTTCAACTGCAACTGGTTTGCATTAACAGCCGCACACTCTTGCGATCCACAGGACTACGTACGACGTGAAAAACACCACAGCCAACAACAAAAAATCCCCTTGGTTACCGCTGGCCCTTGCGCTGGCGGTCAACGCAGCGATGCCGCTGGCGTTTGCCGGCGAAGCCATTCATATCCGTGCGCAGGCGCTGGGCCAGGCCCTGAGCGAGCTGGGTCAGCAGACGTCGCTGCAAGTGTTTTTCAGTCCGGACCTGGTCGCCGGCAAACAGGCGCCGGCAGTTGACGGTGATATCTCTCCGGAGCAGGCGTTGCGTCAGTTGCTGCAAGGCAGTGGTCTGGATTATCAGATCAACGAAGGGTCGGTGACCCTGTCGCCAGCCGCGACTTCCGCCCCTGGCAATGGTCCGCTGGAACTCGGTGTGACCGACATCAAGGTGGTCGGTGACTGGCTCGGTGATGCCAACGCTGCGGTGGTGCAGAACCATCCGGGCGCACGTACGGTGATCCGCCGCGAAGCGATGGTCGAGCAGGGCGCGATGAACGTCAGTGACGTGCTCAAGCGTGTGCCGGGGGTGCAGGTGCAGGATTCCAACGGCACCGGCGGCAGCGATATTTCCCTCAATGTCGGCGTGCGCGGTCTGACCTCGCGCCTGTCGCCGCGCTCCACCGTGCTGATCGATGGCGTGCCGGCGGCGTTCGCCCCGTATGGCCAGCCACAACTGTCGATGGCGCCGATTTCCTCGGGCAACCTCGACAGCATCGACGTCGTGCGTGGCGCCGGTTCTGTGCGTTATGGGCCGCAGAACGTCGGCGGGGTGATCAACTTCGTCACCCGCGCGATTCCGGAAAAAGCCACCGGTGAAATCGGCACCACGCTGGAAACCACTCAGTACGGTGGCTGGAAACACATCGACACCGCGTTCCTCGGCGGCACTGCCGACAACGGCATGGGCGTGGCGTTGCTGTATTCCGGCGTCAATGGCAACGGTTACCGCGAGCGCAACAACGGCAACGACATCGACGACGTGTTGCTCAAGACCCACTGGGCGCCGACCGAGCAGGACGACTTTAGCCTCAACTTCCACTACTACGACGCCACGGCCGACATGCCCGGCGGTCTGACGCAGAAACAGTACGACGACAAACCGTACGATTCGGTGCGTGACTACGATCAATTCACCGGGCGGCGCAAAGACGTGTCGTTCAAGTGGATCCGTCAGATCGACGAGCGCACCCAAGCGGAAATCCTGACGTATTACACCGACAGCTTCCGTGGCAGCACCATCGCCGCTCGCGACCAGAAAACCCTCAGTTCATACCCGCGCTCGTATTACACGCTGGGCATCGAACCACGGGTGTCGCGGGTATTCGATGTCGGCCCGACCACCCAGGAAGTCAGCGTCGGTTATCGCTACCTGAAAGAGGCGATGCACGAATCGTCGAGCCGTGTGGCGCTGGTCAACAACCAGCCGGTGCTCACACCGACCTCCGATGGCCATATATTCCAGGACCGCACGGGCGGCACCGAGGCCAACTCGGTGTACATCGACAACAAAATCGACGTCGGCAACTGGACCATCACCCCCGGCATTCGCTTCGAACACATCAGTACCGACTGGCATGACCGCGCGGTGCTCGATACGGCGGGCAAACCGGTGCAGGCGAAAAACCGCAGCATCGAGAGCAATGAACCGCTGCCGGCGCTGAGCGTGATGTATCACCTGTCGGACGCCTGGAAACTGTTCGCCAACTACGAAACCTCGTTCGGCAGCCTGCAGTATTTCCAGCTCGGCCAGGGCGGTTCGGGTGACCAGACCGCCAATGGCCTGGAGCCGGAAAAGGCCAAGACCTACGAGATCGGCACACGCTACAACGATGACGTGTGGGGCGGTGAAGTGACGCTGTTCTACATCGACTTCGACGACGAGTTGCAATACATCAGCAACGACGTCGGCTGGACCAACCTCGGCGCGACCAAGCACCAAGGCATCGAAGCCTCGGTACATTACGACATGGCGGCGCTGGATCCGCGTCTCGATGGCTTGACCGCCAATGCCGGCTTCACCTACACCCGCGCCACGTATGAAGGCGAGATTCCGGGCTTCAAGGGCCGTGATCTGCCGTTCTATTCGCGGCAGGTGGCGACCGTCGGTTTGCGTTATGACATCAACCGCTGGACCTACAACCTCGACGGTTTCGCCCAGTCGAAACAGCGCTCGCCGGGTACTGGTGTGAATGCCGATGGCAGCTTCAACGGCAACTACATCACTGAAGGCACGGCGGACGGGCAGTATGGCGACATTCCGGGTTACGTGACCTGGAACGTGCGTGGCGGCTATGACTTTGGGCCGCAGGTGTCGAATTTGAAGCTGGGCGCCGGGGTGAAAAACGTCTTCGACAAGCAGTACTTCACCCGCTCCAGCGACAACAACTCGGGGATGTATGTCGGCGCACCGCGCACGTTCTTTGTGCAGGCCAGTGTAGGTTTCTGATAGACCGCATCAGCTTCTTCGCGAGCAGGCTCGCTCCCACATGGATCACTGAGATCCTGTGGGAGCGAGCCTGCTCGCGAAGCTTTTAGACTTTAAGGACTTTGCCGCCTATGGCTACTGCAACCAACAGCACCGCCATCAAGCCAAAGGAGAAACTCAGACTGCTGGCATGGGCGACAAAGCCGATCACCGCCGGCCCGGCCAGAATCCCGGCATAACCGAGCGTGGTAATCGCCGGCACGGCGATGCTCTCCGGCATCACCGTCTGCTTGCCCACCGCCGTGTACAGCACCGGCACGATGTTCGAGCAGCCAGCGCCGACCAGCGCGTAACCGACCAGCGCCGCTTCCCAGCTCGGTGCGAACGTCGCCAGAAACAGGCCTGCCGCCGCCAACAGACCGCCAAACAGAATGATCCGCGTGGCACCGACAATCCGCACAATCCGGTCACCCATCAAGCGTCCGGCGGTCATGGTCAGGGCAAACGCCGCATAGCCCAACCCCGCGTACGCCGTGTCGATCCCGCGTTCCTGCGCCAGAAACACCGCGCTCCAGTCCAGTGCCGCGCCTTCGGTGAGAAAGACGATGAAGCACATCCCGCCGATAAACAGCACGATGCCGTGCGGCACTGCGAACGCAGGCCCCGAGCTTTCACTGCCGTAGGGCAACATGTGCGGCACGCACTTGAACAACGCCGCGATCAGCACCACGACCACCACCAGCATGGCGGCCAGTGGCGTCAAACCCAGGCCGAGCAAGGCACTGACACCCGCCGCGCCGACAATCCCGCCGAGACTGAACAAGCCGTGGAAACCCGACATCATGTTCTTGCCGCTGGCGCGCTCGACGATAACGGCTTGCAGGTTCACCGTCGAATCCACCGTGCCGAGGCCGGCGCCAAACATGAACAGCGTGGCGATCAGCGCCGGTATCGACGACACCGTCGCCAGCAATGGCAGCGCCGCGCAGATCAACAACGTGCCGCCGGTGGCGACGCGGCGACAGCCGAAGCGTGTGGCTAGAATCCCCGCCAGCGGCATCGCCAGAATCGAACCGACGCCGAGGCACAACAGCAACAACCCCAACGTGCCTTCATCCAGTCCGGCGCGCGCCTTGGCGTACGGCACCAATGGCGCCCACGCGGCGATGCCGAGCCCGGCGATGAAAAAGGCGATGCGCGTGGACATCTGTTGCAGGCGTCCGGGGACGAAGCTGTCTTGAGGGTTGAGGCTGGTCATATCGATCCTTGGCAAAAAACATCGCGTCCCCGAAGGACAGTGATTCAGCGACGAGGTTCGATCGCCGGCCATTCGGGGAAGTACAGGCAACATCGTAACCTGTGGGAGCAAGCCTGCTCGCGAAGGCGGAGTGTCAGTTTAAAAAATATCGGCTGACCCACCGCTTTCGCGAGCAAGCTCGCTCCCACATTGAATGGAGCGGGCTCACTAATCAGCGGTCATGCGCCGATTCCTGTGGGAGCGAGCCTGCTCGCGAAGGCGGTATATCGGATAAAGAAAATATCGGCTGACACACTGCATTCGCGAGCAGGCTCGCTCCCACAAGGGATTGCGTTTTACAGTGGAGGCTTGAGGGAATCTAACAGCAAGGGCCGGTGATGACGCAGTTCTACGATGCACGGGGCAATATTTACGGGGTGATTTCGCCGCAGGCATTGCGCGAGGCGGGCATTGATTTACCGGCCAGTGCCGCGCAGTGTGCTGCGTCGAAACAGGCCTGGAGCCGCGCCGCCATCACGCTGTGCTGCGACTGGCCCGAAGGCCAACGCCCGGCGACCAGCAAATCCCATCGCAGCGACGGCCTGCTGATCGGCCCGTTCCAGACGTCGGCGCCGTTCGACGTATTGATCGTCAACACCGACGGTACGCTCGCCGAGCGCAGTGGCAATGGCCTGACGATTTTCTCGCAGGCGCTGACCGAACAAGGCTTGATGCCGGAGGAGGGCGCGTTGTTGCGCGTGCATCATGACAAGGGTGACGCGGTAGAAACCTCGGTGAAACCGGCTGAAGTCGAAGGTGTTCAAGGTTACTGGCTCGACCTTGGCCAACCCGGTTTCGGGCCGGATGCCGTCGGTGCACAGACTGTTGAAGGCATTGCGTTCAACGGTCAGCAAGTGAGCCACGTCCAACCGTTGGCACAACTTGATCCTGCCTGGGGACACAGCCAATTCGTGCGTATCGGCAACCCGCATTGTGTAACGCTGCTCAGCGATGCGGCTGCTTTGCCGAGCAACGAGCAAATGCGTGAATCACCCCTGAACGAAGGATTGACCGACATCGCCTACGCCATGCCCGTCGGTGCCGGCGATCCATGCCCGGCAGGCGTCAATCTGCAATGGGCAGTACTGGAATCACCACAGAAAATCCTCGCCCGGGTGTTCGAGCGTGGCGAAGGGCCGACCGCGTCATCCGGCACCAGTGCCAGTGCGGTGGCCTGCGCGGCCTGGCGTGTGGGTTGGGTGGCGGCCGGTGAAGTGCAGGTGGTGATGCCCGGTGGCACAGCACCGATCCTGCTTGACGCAGAACACGGGCAATTGCGCGGCGTCAGATTGTTTGGTACCGCGCGACGGATGGCGCACTGAACGCCGTGCACGGGGTTATTTCTGGGTGGACTCGGGAAGAGGGCGCACGCTTTGCAGCGTATGCATCAGCAGCGTTTTTACCTGTTCAAAACCCAAAGGTTGATGATTCGCGAAGCTTTCGACTTTCAGCACCAGCGCAGGACTGCTCTCGGAGTTTGTATGCCCGGCAGTAAGAGTGAAGCGTTCCGCGGTTTCTCTTTCGCCGTTATCCGGATCAATACCTCTATAGCGGGCACCGCCAATAACACCGTCAATAGCGCCGATTTTGGCAGGTTCAGGGCCAAACCTGTTGCGTTCAACGGCGTTCGCGAACGGATTGGCAAACATTGTGGAGGTTAACAAGGGTAAAAGCTTCAGCGCTTTATCACTTTCATTGCTCAAGTTCAGGCTGTAAAGAAGGCGCGGATTTTTGGTGGGATGCCATGCCAGCGTAACAGCGTAATTCTCGCGGCCATTGTCGGCAATAAAGCCGAAAGGCAAGCAAAACCCCGGCTCTTGCGGTATTTCGAATGGGGCTCGCGGGCGGAAATTTGCCAGTACTGTCTGGACTTTGGGTTTCAGTGTTTCCAGCGCTTGGTCAGTTTGGTTACCTGGCGTACTGTCAGTGACGGTGAAACGGTAGACGTGGTCGCCACGCCAAAGCAATGCGACCAGTTTTCCGGGGGCCCAGGAAATCTGTGCATCGGCTATGTCCCAGTCCACATAACGCTCTTGCTCAAATTGGGCATCAGACGGATAGGTGGCGAGCTCTTTTTGATAAGTTTCAAGCTCTGACTGGAGTTTCTCGGTGGGCCGCCCACTTTCGGTAAACGCTGCGATGGTGCCTCTGAGCAGGACGGTCTCTGAATAGAGTTTGCTCAAGCGTACGCGTTTGTCTTCCAATGCATACCGTTCAGCTTTCAAGGCGTTGAATTGTTCTGGGTTACTCTGCTCCAGCTCCCATGTCAGCGCTTGTTTGATGGCGTCTATTTTTTTTTCTATGGCGCGTGTTTGCGCGCCTTCCATGTCAGGGCCATGGCGATCTTTCAACTGCTGAAAAACCGCCAGTGTTGTCGGTGGACTGACCTCGATATCGAAGAGATAGCCATTTTTCCGGAAAGGGCTGTCGCCATAGCTCAGTTGCTTTTCGCTGGGGTCAATATTAGGCGAATAGATTCCAAAGTCCGGATAGTTCCAGTGCCCGCCGGCGACGTGCCATTCAATGTCTCCCGGTACATCGAACAGCGTCCGGCCGAGGCACTCGGTACGCCATTTCGGGTTATCTGCAGGGGCTGCATTTGCCCAAGCCTCAGCTGGCGTCAAAAGTGCCAGCATCAGGGGGAGATGGCGCATCAGGTTCTTTCCTTGCTCTGAGTGTCTTGCGCTAAAACGGCATAGTGCTGAGATGTTGCAGCTCTGTCACGCGTGGGTTCGATTTTCGCCAGGATCGTAAGGTTGAACCCTGAGTTATTGTTTTCGTATTTCGTCCAATGGATCGGAAGTGCGGTGATGAATCCACATACTGTGGTCGGGTGCTTGCCGGCCATGGTGCTGAGCCAGAATTCTTTTTCAAAGGGCATGGCGTTGCTTGCACCTTTGACCGCGGCGCTAGAAGAGGGCGGTGCGACCGATACCTGTCCCCACAGTGGCCAGATGGATGCGTCGTTGCGAGGGACGTGGCGAAAAGCCTGCTCATAGGCCTCTGCATTGCTGAAGGCCTGACGCTGGATCGCTTGCCATGTCGCGGCCGCTGCGGGGGTTGCGATGACTTTCTCCAGATCACTGGCGGGTTGTACCGAGTTTTTTCGTGGTTGTGCATTCAAGGCAAAAATTTTTCGCCATAAATCTGTGCGCAATTGTTTGACTTGAGGGCATACCGGATATTGCATGCGGCCATTGATCGAAGTGGGAAGTGAGGTTGATCCAGCCACGACAACAGCCAATTCCGAGTCTCGATCTCCCATCTGACTACGATCATTTATGTTGGCGCTGCCAAGAATGGCGATCCGATCATCAGCGATCAGCAATTTGCTGTGAATGTAGATCTGTTCTGTGACCGGTTGCTGATTGATTTCCTCCCAGGAGCGCAAATTCAAAAGGGTCAGGTAGCGGCTCCAGTCTTCGTCTTCAAACACTCTCTTCGTTTCGGTGCGGTCTTTGAAAAACTTGATGGACTCTATGGCTTGAGTCTCTGTTTTGCCCCTGTCCATTTGAGCTTTTATGGCCATCGCTCGTTGGATACGCTTGATCAGACTCTGCTCTCCCAGAGAGAGACTTTGCATGGTCAAGTGCACTTGAGTCATCAGGTTCAGGGCATTCAATGGACCTTCTGGATGAACGGGAAGCACCATGTAAACGTGAAAGTTCTCGCCCATTTCGATTGCCCGTTCGATACGCTCAGCGAGCGCCTCGCAGAGAGGGTTCTTGATCGCATTTTGGGGTGTTTGCATGCCTTTGAGTATTTCGACGGTGGACTGGTTGCTCAGTACCTGCATCACTCCCTGTGTGAACGTCTCCGCCTCTTTGTTGCGAATCATTCTGGCAAGTTCGAAGTAATCCACATTGGCCAGGCTTTTGGGATTGTCTTGTAGATTCCCCAACCGCAGCCTGTCCTTGTATATCTCGTAGCCGGGAAGGCCTTCAATCTTCATCAGGCTTTGCATGGGGCCCGCAGTGACAGCAGCAGTTTCAGCACTGTCTGCACCATATTCACTCTGGAAAAACTGGTTTTCAATGTAGATGAAGTGCTGCGCGCCAGAGATAGCCTGAAGCATCGCCTGCAAGCAGTTGGCTTGCACGCCGTTGGGGGCAGCAGACGTCAGGTTATGCCCTGCCTTGGCAGCGCCTTGTCGCTCTTCGTTGCGCATGCGCATCGGGGCGCTGCGAAGAACCTGTACGTTCATTTCGCCCGTGGGCGCGACACGTTCGGGTTGCGCAAGATAGTGAGCCTTGAAAGGGACAGGCTCGAGGTTTTTCGTCGCAAATTTCAGCAGACCGATCAGCGCGCTTGGCATTTTTTGCACCTTGCCATCAAAGCGAGCCTGCAAACTGTTCCATCGGCCAATAAAGTTGCGCGACAAGTCATAAACAGAGCTGCCCTCCAGGCGCATGTGGACGTCATGCCAAGGCATTCGCGGCTGCGTTTTGTCGTCGAGCATCATCCCACCACGCGGCAGCAGGCGAGTCGCTGGATCGGCCAGGTACGAATAGGGCTCGTCCTTTTGAGTCTCACTCAAACGATCAAGTACCGAATGCAGATAGAGGATGAATGGCGTGGCGATCTGCTCAAGTTCCTGCAGGGCTTTGGCAGTAAGAATCGGAGAAGGTGTGTTGTTGATCCAGGCGTAAAAAGCCCCCAGTCCAGTCTGCTGGATCCATAGACTGGTCAGTTCGCTGCCCTCGTTCAACAACTTGTCCGTGAGCTGCCCTCCAGACTTTATGATTTGCGTGGCCCAAGTCGACAGGTCCTGTTGCAGTTGATCCAACTGCGGAGTGACTCTTTGCACCCACATCTGGACTTCACTCTTGAGCTGGCCGACCTGATTTTGCAGTCTGGCGCGGCCCGATTGAGTCATGGACGTCAGCATCGGAACTTTCTGTTGCGCGCGTACCAACCAGTCTTCGACTCGTTGCTGAATGGCTGAAGCTTCTTGCGGTTTTTCCAGCCACACACCGATCGCCAGACTTATGGATTTTGCCTCCTGACGCAATTCAGTCAGGGTACTGTCGGTTTTTTTCAGGGTCTGAGCTTCTTGATCGATAGTGTTAACCGCGCCGTCCAGTGAGACCTTCCATTGACGCAGGGTGTTTTTCCAGGCTTCCAGGTTGTCACCGGTCATCTGTCTTTTAACAAACTCGGCAATATAAAGGACGCTTCCGGTGGAGTACGCAGCGCCTGCGCCAAGCAAGCGCATGCCATCCTTGCCCTTGTCCGAGAACCACTCACCCACCTCTTTTTTTGCCTGACGGAGTACGTTGAACATTTTGTTGTCCATGGCCCAGGCCAGCTTGCGCTGGGCTTTGCTCAGCACATCGCCTTCCAGCAACGCTGCGCTGATCAACTCGACGGTCGTCATGTAGGGGTATTGTTGGTGTGGATCGATTTCCTTGAGCGCAGGGATGCAAGGGTTGTAAAACTCGTTCGCAGTTCTTCCATCGGCGGCAAGCCGAAAGTTGTTGTCATCACGACGGCCATAGGCGAGGTCGATTCCGCCGACGTAAGCAACTTCGTTGTCGATCACTACCATTTTCTGATGGTGAGAAAAGAACAGGCCGAGACTACCCATATCACTTTGCTGGATCGCTGGCAGACACCAGACTTTTTTCTTCTTGAGACCTGCGTTCAGAATAAATGCAGCCACCATGGTTTCCAGGTCGCCAGTATCGACGGCAGCCTTGGGGGACAACCACGGCATGAGGTAGATATCCGGCGTCTCACCTTTTTTTCGCAGAGCGTGATTCAGGCAGTCCCAAAGACGGGTGTCACCCTCAAGGCGGACTTCGTAGTTGATTTGCCAACCGGAAATGAAAATCGACTTTTTGGCGTTTTTAATCGCACTGGCGACGTCTTTGAAGTAATCGCTACCGGTAGTGAAAAATTTGACCAGGTTGCCCGGGCGCTCTGGTGAAAAGGCTTCGCCATACGTTGAGTTACCCTTGATGAACCAACCTGGTGCAGAAGTGGCAGTGAAGGCTTCTCCGTCTTTCGAGTTCAGCTGGTTCAGTTGTTTGGACTGAATGCCGTTCAAATGGCTCATGCCTTGAATTCCTTTAACTTGTCGAACAGTGCGATGCCGTCAGCCATGGTCAGGTTCTCCAGGGCACTGCGCTTGTCGGTGCTGGCTTGCGCATGATCTGGATTCGCGTGGGGCTCGCTGCTGAAGTCCATGCTGGCCAATGCCAGCATTTCACGCTGAACCTCTGACCACCCCGTGTCGGTATGCGCTTTCAGGGCGACACACTGGCCTGGGTACACCAACCAGAACAGTTCCGGATTCTGCGAGTATTCGAGGGAGAGTTTTTTCTGCGCCTCCTCGGAAAGAATGACCCTGCCGTCGTCATCGGTTTCGCCTTTGGCAATGACATCACTTTCGGGTACACGGCCCAGTTTCTTCCAGGTGGGCTCACTCATTTTGATGATTCGCCACGCAGTATTGGCCAGCGCGAAGGATCCCTCGCCTGGCCTGTCCGCTAGACGAATATCGAAACGAAGGTTTTTCTGTTCGACAGGTGCGACGGGTGATTGCGCATTGCCCTGAGCGCGATCCATCAGGTGGCCTGCCTTGTCCTTATCCACAGGAATCGGCAGGGTGGGTGTCAGTATCGCAATCCCCGAACCACTTCCAGCCGCACCCCCGGCATTGATTTTCACCACTGGGCCGATCACCGTGATGCCGCCGCCATCGAGTTTGATGAAGCTGCCACCGGCCTTGATTGTCAGCTCCGTACCGGCCTCAATCACCATTTTATCGCCAGCCCTGAGATGGATTTCCTGGCCAGCGCTGGTCAGTTGGGCGGTGCCGAGTTTGACGTGCTGGTTCTGGCCGACGGTCAGGTGATCGTTGGCTTTGACCTCAACCTTGCGGTCGGAAATCGTGGTGCGGTGTTCTTCGGCCTTCAGCTCGGTGTAGATGTTCTTCACCACCGTGTCGTGACGTTCATTGCCGACGCGAATCTTCTGGTCATGCTCAACGTTCTCATCCCAGTCACGCTGCGCATGAATGTAGATCTGCTCCGCACCTTTCTTATCTTCAATACGCAGTTCGTTGTAGCCACCGCCACCCGGTGAGCTGAGTGTTTTGAACACGCTGCGAGTCTTGTTCGCCGGCAGTGCATACGGCACCGGGTTTTCCTTGTGGTACAGGCAGCCGGTCACCAGCGGTTGGTCGGGATCGCCTTCGAGGAAGGTGACGAGGACTTCCATACCGATGCGCGGAATGCTGATGGCGCCGTAGCGGTCGCCGGCCCAGGAGCTGGAGACGCGCAGCCAGCAGCTGGTTTTGTCGTCGGCGAGGCCTTCGCGGTCCCAGTGGAATTGCACTTTGATGCGGCCGTATGCGTCGCAGTGGATTTCTTCGCCTTTGGGGCCGGTGACCATGGCGGTCTGGCTGCCGAGCACGCGCGGTTTCGGGTGTTCGAGGGCCGGGCGGTAGAACACGTCCCACGGGGTGGCGAGGAAGGTGTTGCGGTAGCCCTGATGGAAGTCGTCTTTGTTGTCGGTGGTGTCGCTGGTCACGCCTTCTTCGAGGACTTGCGGTTGTTTGCCTTCGTGGAAGATTTCGGTGAGCAGCCACAGGTCGTTCCACTCGCTGCGCGGGTGGTCGGACATGGCCATGAAGTGGCCGCTGACCAGTTTGGTCTGGTCGCCGCGACCTTCGGCCTGACGGTAGTCGGCGCGGTGGCGTTCGAGGGCGCGCTGGCTGAGGAACTTGCCGCGCGCGCGGTCGATGAAGCGGCCGGGGTAGTCGTAGTCTTCCAGATCTGGCTCGGCGTCTTTGCTATCGAGAGCGCCTTCGGGTTTGTACGCGGCTTCCATTTGCAGGCGCGGTTTTTCGAAGTCGTAGTCACGGCGCGTGGTGCGGCTGGTGCGGGTTTCCAGGCGCAGTTTGAAGCCTTTGATCACCGGTTCTTCGGCGACCATGCCGCTGCCTTGCACGTACGCGGTCGGCTGGCCGAGGTCGGGGAACACGGTCTGGTCGTCGCCGAACACCAGCAGGTGGGCCTTTTCGCTGTGCTGGAAGTGGTAGTGAATGCCTTCCTCTTCGCACAGGCGCTGGACGAAGTGCAGGTCGGTCTCGTCGTACTGCACGCAATAGTCGCGATCCGGGCATGGCTGACTGAGCTGGAAGCTATACGCGTTGCCCTTGATGCCGTGTTCTTCGAGGATCAGCGCGATGATTTTCGGCGCCGACATCTGCTGGTAGATGCGCTGGTTGGTGCGGTGATGCAGGTATTGCAGTTGCGGCACCATCGACACTTTGTAGCGGGTCAGGCGCTTGCCGGCATCGCCTTGGGCAACGCGGTAGATCTGGCCGTGGATGCCGGAGCCCTGTGGGTCGAACGCCAGAAAAGCTTGCTTGTGCAGGAGCTGTTCGAGGTCCAGATCAGGGTTTTCGCTGACCAGTTCGAGGTCGAAACGAAACGGCTGGCTGATGCCTTCGGTGCCAGTGAACGACAGCACTTGCAGGTCGCCGACGTAGTCTTCCACTTTGAGGCTGAAGTGGGTTTCGTTAGCGGGGTTGAACATCTCAGGCTCCTTGAGATTTACGCCGGTCATCCACGGGCGTTTTGCATCGGTCTGGAGAACGCAGACAGGAGCTGGATGTTAACGGGAAAAAGTTGCGCAAAAAGTTGCGCACATGGGAGGAGGTCCCCGGTGTATAAGGGTAAAAAGGAAGTGATTCAGAATGTTTCTTGGCGAAGTGCCATCAGTCAAGCCCGAAAAGGCGTGGTTTTCGGGCTTGTTTTGTAAGTCCGTTCAGATCAGTTGCGGGGCAAATTCCACCACCGGCATCTGCCGCTTCATCAACACCTTGCCACTGCGAATCGAATACAACGGCAAGCCCTGACTGCGGATCACCTCGTAATCGCTGTCCGCCGAGAGAATCAGCAGATTCGCCGGACGCCCCTGTTCCAGGCCATATCGCTCACCCAAATGCATTGCTTTGGCGCTGTTGTCGGTGACCAGATCCAGCGCACTTTGCAGGTTGCGGTAACCGAGCATGTGGCAGATGTGCAGTCCGGCTTCGAGCACCCGCAGGATGTTGCCATTGCCCAGCGGATACCATGGATCGACGATGGAATCCTGGCCGAAACACACGTTCATACCGGCTTCGAGCAGCTCATTCACGCGGGTCACGCCACGGCGTTTCGGGAAGTTGTCGAAACGCCCTTGCAGGTGAATGCTTTCGGTCGGGCAGGAGACAAAACTGATCCCGGAATGCCCGAGCAGACGAAACAGTTTCGCGCAGTAGGCGTTGTCGTAGGAGCCCATCGCCGTGGTGTGACTGGCGGTGACGAGGGCGCCCATGTCGCGACTGCGCGCTTCTTCGGCGAGCACTTCGAGGAAGCGCGAATGCGGGTCGTCGGTCTCGTCGCAATGCACGTCGACCAGGCAACCGGTGCGCTCGGCCAGGTCCATCAGGAACTTCACCGAGCTGACACCCTGATCGCGGGTGTACTCGAAATGCGGAATGCCGCCGACCACGTCGGCGCCCATGCGGATCGACTCTTCCATCAGCTCGCGGCCATTGCGGAACGACTCGATGCCTTCCTGTGGGAACGCGACGATTTGCAGGTCGATGAGGTGACGGCTTTCCTCGCGCACTTCGAGCATGGCTTTCAGTGCGGTGAGTTGCGGGTCGGTGACGTCAACGTGGGTGCGCACGTGCTGGATGCCGTGGGCGGCCAGCGTTTGAATGGTTTTTTTCGCGCGGGTCTTGGTGTCTTCTTCGGTGATGGTGACCTTGCGCTCGCCCCAGCATTCGATGCCCTCGAACAGCGTGCCGCTCATGTTCCAGCGCGGCTCGCCGGCGGTGAGGGTGGCGTCGAGGTGAATGTGCGGCTCGACGAAGGGCGGCACCACCAGATTGCCGCCGGCGTCGAGGTCATCCGGACCGAGGGTCGGCGCTTCGGTCTGCCGGGCGATGCTGCGGATCAGGCCGTCTTCAAGGTGCAATTCGTGCAAACCTTCCTGGTTGCGCAAACGGGCGTTGATGATGTGCATCAGGCGAATCCTTTTTTATAGGTCTTGGAGTGGCGCGGCCGCGCTGCGTGCGCCGAGCACGCCGGTGACGATGACATACGTTAGCGCGGCAGCAGCGATCCCTACCAGCGGCGCAACCCACGGCGAGTTGAACGCGGCGACGGTGCCGACCGCATAGGCCCCGAGCCCCGGCCAGTTGAACGCCGGTAACCGTGCGTCGGCCAGACGCGGATAGTGCCCGCGCCAGCGGTAGAAAAAGTCCGCCATGATCACTCCGCCGATCGGCGGAATCACCGTGCCGAGCAGAATCAGGTACGGCACCAGCATGTCGTACATACCAAGCAAGGCGAGCAGGGTGCCGATCACTGCGCCGGCGAGGGTCACGGTTTTGCGTCGGCCGGTGCGCAGCAGGTTGCAACCAGCGACGGCGAAGTTGTAGATGGTGTTGTCTTGGGTGCTCCAGATGTTCAGCAACAGCATGGCCATCGCGGCCATGGCGAAACCTTGCAACAGCAGCACTTCAACCACGTCCGGTTGTTGATAGACGATGGCGCCGTACGCGCCGATCAATACCATCAGGCCATTGCCGATGAAAAAACCGATCAGACTGGCCAGCACCGCGACGCGCGCCGAACGCGAGAAACGTGTCCAGTTAGTCGCCTGAGTGGCGCCACTGACGAAGGTGCCGAACACCAGGGTTATCGCCGTCGACCAGTCCAGCGATCCGCTCGGCACCACGCTGAGCAACCCCTCGAACCCACCGACTTTCACCGTCGCCACCCACATCGACAGCATCAGCAGCAACATCATCGCCGGCACCGCGATGTACGACAGAATCTCCAGCCCGCGATAACCGACGTACGCCGTGGCGCAGAACATCAGGCCGAACAACACCATCAGCCCGAGTACCGTGCCTTCATCGAGATCGAAGTATTTGCCGATGACTACGGCTGCCGTTGCCGTGCCCCAGGCGTACCAGCCGATCTGGGTGAAGCCGAGGATCAGGTCGCTGAGCTTGCTGCCGACTTCGCCGAAGCAGAAACGCCCCATCAGTACCGAGTTGAGGCCGCTCTTGAAAGCGATGTAGCCCAGGCCCGCCGCATACAGACCCAGCAGCAGATTGCCGACGATGATCACCGCCATCATCTCGCTGAAACTGAAGGCCACACCGAGCTTGCCGCCGGCAAACATGGTTGCAGTGAAAAACGTGAAGCCCACTAACACCATGGCCGTCGAGGCCAGGCCTTTGCGCGCGTGCATGGGGACTTCGCTGAGGGGGTAATCGTTGCCGGGATCGTTCTGCGTCATGGGGCGGTCCTTGCTGGAAGAGAGGAGACGCGGGGGAGGGTTGCAGTGGTCGTGCCAAATGCCGGTTGGCGCGGGTTATGTATAGACGAGTCGCGCGGATTGGCGCGAAAGCGGTGCACCTGAATGCACCCAAGCCCAATGTGGGAGCGAGCCTGCTCGCGAAGGCGGTGTGTCAGGCGACATCTGCAGTGGCTGATATTGCGCTTTCGCGAGCAGGCTCGCTCCCACAGGGGGAGGGTGTTGGCTCAGAGGAAGCGCAGCAGGGCGGCGACGATGGCTTCGGGAGCGTCTTCCTGGACGAGGTGGCCGGCATTGGCAATCGGCTGGAATTGTGATCCCGGGATCATTTGATGTAACGCTCGGCCACGCTCGATGGGAATCCACTGATCGTCTTCGCCCCAGAGAATCTGCACCGGGCAGCGAATTGTCGGGTACAGCGGTTCGGCCTCGCGGGTGTAGCGTTCGTCCATCTGCGCAATCTGCCGATAGAACGCCGCTTGCCCCGGATCGCCGAGCCACGGTTGTACATAGGGAGCGAGTTCGTCGTCAGGAATATCCCGTTGAATCGCCCCACGAATATAGGTCGGCACGATGGCGCGCTGGATGTAATCGGGCAGGCCGCTGAAGGCCGCTTCATGCTGACGAACATGCTGCACGAACGGCGAACCCCACGGCGTCAGCGCCACCGGATCGATCAGCGTCAGGCTGCGATAATCCTTGCCGTTGAGCAGATGCGCTCGCAGCACAGTGGCGCCGCCAAAGTCGTGAGCGACGACGTCGGGGTTTTGAATATTCCAATGGTCGAGTAACTGCGCCAAGAGTTGATTTTGCACACCGAGGGAAACATCGGAGTCGGGCTGCTCGGAGCGCCCGTAGCCCAGCAGATCGAAGTAATACACGCGATGAGTCGTGAAAAAGTGCGGTGCAATCCGGTGCCACACGTACGACGAAAACGGCGTGCCATGCACGAACACCAGCGGCGGGCCGTCGCCGTGTACGGCGTAACGCACCTGTCGGCCATTGAAGTCAAAGACCTGATCCAGCAGCCAGTCCGTCATGGGCTTGTCCTCTTGGCGGGTGGGAGCCAAAAAGCATAGGCGTAAAAAAACAGCCGTGAAGGCTGTTTATTCATTCACTGACACGCCGCTTATCCCTGTGGGAGCGAGCTTGCTCGCGAAGGCATTGTGTCAGTCAATATTTATTTCACTGGCAAACCGCATTCGTCGGAACGCCGCCCGGAGCAAGCTCGCTCCCACAGGGTTATGCAGTGATTTCTGGATCGGATTACTCACCGCGATAGATGCAACCGCTGGTGCACGTCTCGTGAATACGGATCGCGCTCAATTCCGGCAGCAACGGCTTCATTTCATTCCAGATGAATTTGGCCAGCACTTCGCTGGTCGGGTTTTCCAGGCCGGGAATGTCGTTCAGATAGTTGTGATCCAGGCGCTCGTACAGCGGCTTGAAGATCGCTTTGATCTCGGAGAAATCGCGGATCCAGCCGGTGTGCGGATCGAGGTCGCCGCTGAGGTGAAGCGCCACTTTGAACGAGTGACCGTGCAGACGCCCGCACTTGTGGCCGTCCGGGACGTGCGGCAGGCGGTGGGCGGATTCGAAAGTAAATTCCTTGAAGATTTCCACAGTATTTTCGGCTCTGTTCAGATGGCGTTCGCCGCAGCGATTCGGGCAGGCGGCGAGTTTACCAGCTTGTGTTTGGCCGTGCTGACTAAAGGGTCAGCAAGCGCTCGGCGAGGCGACCATTGGCAGTCAGTTCGAGGAATTCATCGCCGAGGCGGCGGCTTTCGTCCATCGCCGCGTGCCAGTATTTCTGCCGGCCCGCTGCGTCGCCCATAAAGCGTTTGAAGTCATTGCGGTCGGGCAGTTTGCCGTAGGGCAGGCGCGCCAGATATTCCTTCGACGGTGCAAGCAACAGCACGTCCTGCAAGCGTTCCACCGAGGCCTTGCGCCATGGCAGAGTCTTGTCGAACCAGCCGGGAATCACTCGATCAGTGAAGTGCGGATAGAGCACGATGCCGTCGCCGCTGTAGGGCAGATCCAGATGATAGTCGAGCAGACCACCGTCGCGGAAAGTGCCGGCACCAGCACCCGGCAGGTCACGCACGCCTTCCATGACCATCGGGATCGAACCCGAGGCGAGCAGGGCCTGGCGCAGGTTACCGGCATTCAGGGCGACGAAGCGCGACGGGAAATCGTTCAGCGCATTCACCGGCGGGGCGAGGCGCGGGTCGTGGATGATCAGCCGTTCGAAGTGCCGCGACAGCCGCGCGCGACCGCGCAGGTTGTCGGCAATCACCGAGCCCAGCGCCAGACCGAGGCGCCCGCGATGGTCGTCGGCCAGACGCCCCTGACTTTTCACCACCATGATGTTCAGCCGGTAATGGGCGTTGTCGAGGATGCTCGCGTCGCGGCCATCGAGCAGGTCGTTGAGCATGCGTTGCGAGCTCTGACTGATCTCGGCCATGGTCACGCCTTTGTTGAAATTCTGCTCGGCGTACAGATGGCCGAGACGACGGATGCCTTCGGCGGCGTCCGGCAGACAGGCACTGGCGAAGCGCCAGGAACCTACCGAGGCGCCGATCAGCGAGCGTTCACGTGGCGCGGCGGGCAGCCATTCACCGAACAGCGCCAGATCCAGCCCCTGAATCCCCAACGCCTTCGGCCCACCGGCAGCGCCGGGCAGGGTGCCGACGTCGGCGGCGTTCAAACCCTGGGCACGAATGCGCGCCATGGCGCGTGGGCCGGCCTTGAGGGTGAGGGCGGGGAATTTGATGTGGATGTCGGTCATACCGGTCTCGATCGTTAGCAAGCGAACAATTATAAGCACATGTTACAAAACCTTGTAGGAGTGAGCCTGCTCGCGATAGCGGTGTGTCAGTTAACACTTATTTGACTGATAGACCGCTATCGCGAGCAGGCTCACTCCTACAGGGGTTGTATGTTGATTCAGAGCAATGATGGCAATTCAGTTTCAGTTAAGTTGATCCCGTTAAGGTGCCCACCGTTAAGCAACACATAAAAATACGGAGACACCATGAAAACCCTGACTGCCCTGTCCATTGCCTCGATCATCGGTCTCACTGCCAGCACTGTTCACGCCCGCGATCTCGGCCCTGACGAAGCCCTGCGTCTGCGCGACGCTGGTACTATCGTCTCCTTCGAGAAGCTCAACGCCACCGCGCTGGCCAAACATCCGGGTTCGACGATCACCGACACCGAGCTGGAAGAGCAGTACGGCAAGTACATCTACCAGATCGAAATACGTGATACGCAGGGCGTCAATTGGGATCTGGAATTAGACGCGGTGACTGGGCAGGTTCTCAAGGATCATCAGGATACGTAATGAAGGTTAATGTTCGCGCCACCCGCCGCACGGCGTTGGCGCTGGTGCTGTTTTGCTCGACGGCCATGGCCCGCGACCTCGGTCCGGACGAGGCGCTTGATCTGCGCAAGCAGGGCGTGATCCTGCCGCTGGAGCAAGTGCTGCAGCAGGCGATGGATCGCTATCCCGGCGCAAAACTGCTGGAAGTCGAGCTGGAAGAAAAACACGACGTCTACATTTATGAAGTCGAGTTGCTGACCGTCGAAGGTGTCGCGCGCGAGCTGCACCTGAAGGCCGATACCGGCGAACTTGTGAAAGACAAGGAAGATTGATCGATGCGTTTGCTATTGGTGGAAGACCACGTACCGCTGGCCGACGAACTGCTCGCCGGCCTGCAACGCCAGGGTTATGCGGTGGATTGGCTGGCGGACGGTCGTGATGCGCTGTATCAGGGCAGTAGCGAGCCGTATGACCTGATCATTCTCGACCTCGGCCTGCCCGGCGTGCCGGGGCTTGAAGTGCTGGCGCAGTGGCGCGCCGGTGGTCTGGCGATTCCGGTGTTGATCCTCACGGCGCGCGATTCCTGGGCCGAGCGCATCGAAGGCCTGAAGGCCGGTGCCGATGATTACCTGACCAAACCGTTTCACCCCGAAGAGTTGCAGTTGCGCATTCAATCGCTGTTGCGCCGCTCCAAGGGCCAGTCCAATCAGCCGACCTTGCAGGCGGCCGGGCTGCATCTGGATGAGGGCCGCCAGTGCGTGGTGCGCGACGGCGCCGATATTCAACTGACCGCCGCCGAATTCCGTTTGTTGCGCTATTTCATGCTGCACCCGGAGCAGATCCTCTCCAAAAGCCACCTCGCCGAACACCTCTACGACGGTGAAACCGAGCGCGACTCCAACGTCCTCGAAGTGCACGTCAATCATCTGCGGCGCAAGCTCGGCAAAAGCGTGATCGAAACCCGTCGGGGCCAGGGTTACCTGTTCGGCGGGCAAGCTTCGTGAGGTCGATCCAGCGCCGTTTGAGCCTGGGTTTGATCAGCGTGATGGTGGTCGTCGGTGTAGTGGTGGCGCAAACCAGTCTGTGGTTGTTCGAAGTGGGTTTGCAGCGTTATCTCGAAGCCGGTTTGCGCAACGACAGCGAAAGTTTGCTGGTGGCATTGGTGCGTGGGCCGCAAGGCCTGCAACTGGATGAGCGGCATTTGTCACCGGCCTATCAGCGGCCGTTTTCCGGGCACTATTTCCGCATTGATTTTGCCGACAGCCATTGGCGTTCGCGTTCGTTATGGGATCAGGATCTGCCGCTGCTCGACCATCCCGGTCTGCACAGTAATCTGCAACTGGGGCCGGACGGTCAGCAATTGCTGGTGCTGCGCTCGGATTATCGACGCCTGGGCCAATCGATTTCGATCAGCGTCGCGCAGGATTACACGCCGGTGCGCGAGAGCTTTCAGCGCATGCGTCAGATCGGGCTGGGCCTGGGTCTGGCGGCGTTGCTGTTGATTCTGTTCTTGCAGCGCTTGACCGTACGCCGCGCGCTGAAACCGCTGGAAAAGGCCCGCGAACAGATTGCTCAGTTGCAGCAGGGCCAGCGTTCACAACTCGATGATCAGGTACCGGTGGAGCTGGAACCGCTGGTGGCGCAGATCAACCATTTGCTCGCGCACACCGAAGACAGTCTCAAGCGTTCACGCAATGCCTTGGGCAATCTCGGGCACGCGTTGAAAACGCCATTGGCGGTGCTGTTGAGCCTGGCGTCCAGCGAAAAACTCGATGCTCATCCTGAGCTGCGCAAGGTCCTCAAGGAACAGCTGGAGCAGGTGCAGCAGCGGCTCAATCGCGAATTGAACCGGGCACGGCTGTCCGGTGATGCACTGCCGGGGGCGCTGTTTGATTGCGATGCGGAGCTGCCGGGGTTGCTGGCGACGTTGAACATGATTCATGGCGAGCATCTGGCGCTGAGTTATGTCGCGCCGGCGGGGTTGCAGTTGCCGTGGGATCGAGAGGATTTGCTCGAGTTGCTCGGCAATCTTTTGGACAACGCCTGCAAGTGGGCGGACGCCGAGGTGCGTCTGAGTGTGATCGAACGTACGGATGGATTTGCCTTGAGCGTGGAAGATGACGGCCCGGGGATTCCCGAAGAACAGCGCGCTCAGGTATTCAATCGTGGCACGCGGCTGGATGAACAGACCCATGGGCATGGCCTGGGGCTGGGGATTGTCCGCGATATTGTCGAGACTTGGGGCGGGTTGCTGGTGTTGGGTGAGAGTGAGTGGGGCGGGTTGAAGGTGGTGATCGAGTTGCCTCGGCGGTGAGTCTTTAGAAGCCCCTCACCCTAGCCCTCTCCCGGAGGGAGGGGGACTGACCGCGTTGTTTATTCGAGGTACACCGACGTGAGATACCGAGTCGAACTCAGGTTTTGAAAGCCTCCCCGTGATCGGAGATACCGAGCCGAACTCAGATTTTGAAAGCATCCTCGTGATCTGAAATGCCGAGCCGAACTCAGGTTTTGAAAGCATCCTCGTGATCTGAAATGCCGAGCCGAACTCAGGTTTTGAAAGCATCATCGTGATCTGAAATATGGAGTCGAACTCAGGTTTTGAATGGCACGGAGATCGGCTCCCTTTCCCCCTCGCCCCCTTGGGGGGAGAGGGCTGGGGTGAGGGGGGAATCCAACTGACACCCCACAACCTTCGGATCACACCCGGAACTGATCCATCAAACTCTGCTGCTGATTCGCCAGGCTATTGAGCGACTGGCTCACCCGCGCCGACTCATTCGCCTGCCCGGACAGCGACTCGGTGACATCGCGAATCGTCGCCACGTTGTTATTGATCTCTTCCGCCACCGCACTCTGCTCTTCAGCGGCACTGGCAATCTGCAGGTTCATGTCGCTGATCACCGTCACCGCATCGCCAATCTGGCGCAGCGCGGTCACCGCTTGGCCAACCTGTTCGACACTGCCCTGAGCCTGACGATGGCTGTTGCCCATCGACCCGACCACATCCTGCGTACCGCTCTGCAACTGCTCGATGACCTGACGGGTTTCTTCCACCGATTCCTGTGTGCGGCGGGCGAGGTTGCGGACTTCGTCGGCGACCACGGCAAAACCACGGCCAGCCTCACCGGCACGGGCCGCTTCGATCGCGGCGTTGAGCGCCAGCAGGTTGGTTTGTTCGGCGATGGCGCGGATGGTTTCCAGCACCGCGCCGATTTTCTCGCTGTTGGCGGCGAGGCCTTCGACCTGCACCATCGCTGCGCTCATGTCGGCGGCGAGGGTGTCGATGCTCGCGGTGGTGCGGTCGATCACCGTCAGGCCCTGACGGGTAGCGCGATCGGCATCCTTGGCCGCTTCGGCAGCCTGCGCGGCGCTGCGGGCGACGTCTTGCGCAGTGGCGCTCATTTCGTGGGATGCGGTGGCGACCTGATCGACCTGACGGTATTGCTGTTCCATGCCAGCGCTGGTCTGGGTCGCAATCGCTGAGGACTGATCGGCGGTGTTGCGCGCATCCTGCACCGAGCGTTTCACCTCGGCGATGATCGGCTGCAACTTGTCGAGGAACTTGTTGAACCAACCGGCCAACTGACCGAGTTCGTCCTTTTTGTCGTAGGCCAGACGGCGGGTCAGGTCGCCTTCGCCGCTGGCGATGTCTTCGAGCATATGTGCCACGCCGAGGATCGGTTTGGTCACGCTGCGCGCCATCAGCCACACCAGCAGCAAGCCGATCAACGCCGCCAGCACGCCAAGGCTCAGTTCGATCAAAGTGCCCGAGTTATTGCTGGCATCCAGTTGTTGCTTGAGCGCCTCGGCGCGGCTGACCAGGACCTTTTCCGGTACGTCGAGCAACACGCCCCACGACGGGCCCCCGGGAATCGGCGGGAACGGCGACAGCACTTTCAACTGACCGTTGCTGTGCAGGCTGCTGACGCTGCTGCTGGAGGCAAGTTTGCTCAGCAGTTCGGCGCCACTGATTTTGTCGACGGCATCCAGACGCTGACTGAGTTTGCCGGCATCCGGGCTGTAACCGGCGAGCAGGCCGGCGGGGCTGATGATGCTCACGGCGGTCTGGCCGTCATAGAGCTTTTTGCTCGCGCCCTGGCTGATCGCTTGCAGGCTGTTGAGATTGATGTCGACCGACAGCGAAGCGATGACTTTGCCATTGACCATCAGCGGGAAGACGATGCTGGTCATCAGCACTTTTTGCCCGTCGATCACATAGAAGTAGGGTTCGATTACGCACGGCTTGAGCGTAGCGCGCGGGCAGGTGAACCAGGCGTTCGCGGCTTGGCCGCTGGGGCCGGTGCTGGTGTCGGCCATGTCGCTTTCCGGCAGGGCCATCGAGGTGACTTTGCCTGGCGTTGGTTGCGACCAGTACAGGGCGAAACGGCCCTTGTCATTGCTGCCCAATTCGGCTTGGCCGGCGAACAATTCGTCCTTGCCGTCCAGCGCGTTGGCTTCGAACACCAGCGACAGGCCGAGCAGGTCCGGGTTGGCCTGCAACGCCGATTTGACCTGACGGGTCATGTCTTCGCGCAGGTCGAAGGCATCGAGAAAGCGTTTCTCGGCCTGTTCACGCAGGAACAAAACCTGGCGCGAGAAACCGTGGCCGTATTGATAGGCGTCCATGAACTGCTGGCGAATGCCGGCAGCCTGCACCTCACCTTGCGACTCGATGCGCGCTTGCGCCGACTCGGTGAGCATTTCCATGCTCGAAGCTTTCACCAGTGCAGAACTGTGCTCCATGCGATACAGCGAAAGACCGACCAACAGGGTCACGATACCGGCCAGGCAGAGGCCGGCGAGCAGGGTGATTTTCCATTGGATGGAAAGTTGTCTGAGCGACATGGAGACGTCCTTATTCGATAAATATCTGAGACTTTGCACTGTAACGGCCGCAAATCGGCTTTCTTTATCCTTGAAACTCAATATGACGGATTGCCGCACCCGAAATCGCCCGCTCGCTTTGACACTGCGGCCACTCTGCGGCACAGTGCGCGCCCTTCTAATAAGACCCTCTTTGCAAATCCGCCGGTGAACCGTTGGCGGACTCATCCTGTCTGGCGGTGTGTTTTCCACCGCAGTGTTTTTTGAGGTAGTGAAATGAATGCAGTCATAGCGGCAGTCGGCGTCATGCTGATTCTCAGCCTGTCCCGCGTGCACGTGGTGATCGCCTTGATCGTTGGCGCGCTGGTCGGCGGCCTGACCGGTGGTCTGGGCATCGATGCCACGCTCAAGGCGTTCAACAGCGGCCTGGGCGGCGGGGCGACGGTGGCGTTGTCCTACGCGTTGCTCGGCGCTTTCGCCGTGGCGATTGCCAAGTCTGGCCTGGCCCATGCGCTAGCCGACAAGGCCCTGGCGATGGTCGACCGTCAGCATGCGACTGGCGGTGGCAGCGTCAAATGGCTGCTGATCGGCCTGTTGTGGGTGGTGGCGATCGCTTCGCAGAACATCCTGCCGATCCACATCGCGTTCATTCCGCTGCTGGTGCCGCCGCTTCTCTATGTACTGACCAAGCTGCAACTCGACCGCCGCTTGATCGCCTGCGTCATGACGTTCGGTCTGATCACCCCGTACATGTTCCTGCCGGTGGGCTTCGGTAACATTTTCCTCAACGAGATTTTGTTGGCGAATGTTGCGCGCAGCGGCGTCGACATCAGCGGCATCAACGTCACCCACGCCATGGGCCTTCCGGCGCTGGGCATGGTCTTTGGTCTGGCGATGGCGTTTATCAGCTACCGCAAGAAACGCGTGTACGACCTGGCGAAGATCGAGCAGGTCGAGCAAGTCGCGGTGCAGTACAACCCGCTGAGCCTGATGATTGCCGGTGTGGCGATTGCCGCTGCGTTCATCGTGCAGTTGCTGCTGGACTCGATGATTATCGGGGCACTGGTCGGTTTTCTGATCTTCTCGGCATCAGGCATCGTGAAATGGCGCGAGACCGATGACCTCTTCACCGAGGGCATGAAGATGATGGCGATGATCGGCTTCATCATGATCGCCGCGTCTGGTTTTGCCGAAGTGATGAAGGCCACTGGCGAAGTGCAGACGCTGGTTGAATCCTCGGCGTCGTGGATCAATCACAGCAAGGGCATCGGTGCACTATTGATGCTGCTGGTCGGGTTGCTGGTGACCATGGGCATCGGTTCGTCGTTTTCCACTGTGCCGATTCTGGCAGCGATTTTCGTGCCGCTGTGCGTGCAACTTGGCTTCAGCCCGATCGCGATTGTATGCATCGTCGGTACCGCTGGTGCGTTGGGCGACGCCGGTTCGCCTGCTTCGGATTCGACGCTGGGCCCGACCTCCGGCCTGAATATCGACGGTCAGCATCACCACATCTGGGACACCGTGGTGCCGACGTTCCTGCACTACAACCTGCCGCTGCTGGCGTTCGGCTGGGTGGCCGCGATGGTTCTTTAAACCCCACGTCTCCCCTGTAGGAGTGAGCCTGCTCGCGATAGCGGTGTATCTGTCAGTACATCTGCCAACTGATACACCGCTATCGCGAGCAGGCTCACTCCTACAGGGGATTGGGGAAATCCCTGACTCAACTTTTGCTTGCGCGTGCCGTTAAAGCCTTTAACCACGCCAATAAAACCAAAAGAGTGAGCTCCCACAATGCGCCTGAGCCTCAAGGCTAAAGTCCTCTCCCTCGCCGTTCTCCCGGTGTTGCTCTTTGCGCTGGTCATCAGCCTGACCACGCTGTTCATCCTCCAGGAACAGGCGCACAAAGAGGTCGAACAGACCCGCGAACGCCTGCTCGGCGACGCCAAAGCCACTTTGCAAAGTTACGTCGCCGTGGCCATGACCACGATCAAACCGCTGTACGACGCGGCGGCTCCCGGTGATAACGAGGCGCGAGCGCAGGCGATCAAACTGCTGTCGGGTATTCGCTACGGCAAGGACGGCTACTTCTTCGGCTACGACTCCGAGACCGTGCGCCTGTTCAAGGCTAATGACCCCGAAGGCGTGGGCAAAAGCTTCAAGGACAACCGCGATCCGAACGGCGTCTACGTCAATCTCGGTCTGGTGAAAGTAGCGAAGGACGGCACGCACTATCTGCAGTACAGCTCGCCACTGCCGGGGAATGCCAAGGTGCTGGTGCCGAAACTCGGCTACACCGAATATCTGGCCAAGTGGGACATGGCCGTCGGTACTTCGGTCAACCTCGACGGCATCGAGGCACAAGTGGCGTTGGTCGAAGCGCAGGTGCAGGAACGTGTGCAAGGCGTGGTGCTGAGCATCGTCGGCGTGGCGGTGGTGGTGTTGTTGGTGATTGCGGCAGCGGGGATGCTGCTGGCCAATACCATTTTGCGTCCGCTGAATTTGATGAAGGCCAACCTCGATGACATCGCGGCGGGCGAGGGCGATCTGACCCGTCGACTGAACATCACCAGCCAGGACGAACTCGGCGAACTGGCCGGCTCGTTCAATCGCTTCGTCGACAAGATCCATGGCCTGGTGCGGCAGATCACCGAAATGACCACGCAACTGACCGGGCTGGTGACGCAGGTGTCGGATCAGGCCCAGCGTTCGGATCAGGCGATGGAACGTCAGCGTCACGAGACCGATCAGGTCGCCACGGCGATCAATGAAATGTCCGCCGCCGCACAGGAAGTGGCGAAGAGCGCGCAGAACGCCGCCGTCGCTGCTCAGCAGACCGACGAAGAAGGCCAGAGCGCCAAGCGTGTGGTGGCCGGCAGCATCAAGCAGATTCATGCGTTGGTGGATGATATTCGTAGCAGCGGCGTGTCGCTCGACAGCCTGCAGCAGGACGTGACGTCGATTGTCGGCGTGCTCGGGGTGATTCGTTCGATTGCCGAGCAGACCAACCTGCTGGCATTGAACGCGGCGATTGAAGCGGCGCGGGCTGGTGAAGCCGGGCGCGGGTTTGCCGTGGTGGCGGACGAAGTACGGGCGTTGGCCAGTCGAACGCAGATCAGCACCCAGGAAATTCAGGGCATGATCGATCGTTTGCAGGCGGGCACGCAATCGGCGGTCGAAGCGATGCGCCGCTCCAGCGAGGCGGGTGACGGCACTTCACAGCAAGCCAATCAGGCCGGGGCTTCGCTGGATGCGATGGCCGAGCTGATCGCGACGATCAACTCGATGAACGCGCAGATTGCCAGCGCGGCGGAGGAGCAGACGGCGGTGGCCGAAGAGATCAACCGCAGCGTGCATCAGATTGCGGTGGCGGTGGACAGCGTGGCCGATGAAACGCAGTTGGGTGCGCAGACGTCGCGCAGTCTGGCGGAGCTGGGGCAGCGCCTTGGCAAACTTGTGGGCCAGTTCCGGATCTGACAGCGTGAAAAGCCCCTCACCCTAACCCTCTCCCGGAGGGAGAGGGGACTGATTGGGGGATGCTTTGGAACTACGCCGACCTGAAACAGCTTTACCGAATCCATAATCGACAGAATCTTTCCGGTCGATGGATGCCCCGAGACACCTCGGTCAGTCCCCTCTCCCTCCGGGAGAGGGCTAGGGTGAGGGGCTCTTGATCTTCATCCCCTCAAGGCCTGTCCCAGTAGGGCACTTCACCAAAGCATTCGACAAAGAAATCAATCACCGTCCGCACCTTCACCGACAACCTCCGGCTCCCCGGCCACAACACCGCAATCTGCTGCGGCTCCAGGCTGTTCGACACCTGATACTCCCCCAACACCGGCACCAGCGTGCCGTCGCGCACCGCTTCGCCAATCAGCCACGACGGAAACATCACCAGCCCCAAACCCTGTTCAGCGGCTTGGGTGAGGGTGTCGGCGTGGTTGCCGGTGATCGGGCCTTTGACCGAATAGGGCGTCCATTCCTCACCATCACGACGGAAAAACCAGCGCTGCTGGCCGGTCGCGCCTTTGTAGGCCAGGCATTGGTGTTGCGCCAGATCTTCGGGTTTCTGCGGTGTACCGTGGCGCTTGAGATACGCCGGACTGGCCGCGACCTGAAAGCGATGCGGCGCGAGAATCCGTGCCTGCATGCTCGAATCGTGCAACGGGCCGATGCGGAACAACAGGTCGGCGCCTTCCTGCAACGGGTCGACGTAATGGTCGGTCTGCTGGATATCCAGTTGCAGCTTCGGATAACGCGCACATAACTTGCCCAGCCACGGCGTCAGATGGCGCTGGCCGAACACCACCGGGGCGTTGATGCGCACCAGGCCGGTGGGTTCGCTTTGCTGTTCTTGCAACGCTTGTTCGGCTTCTTCCAGTTGCACCAGTACCAGCCGCGCATGATGACCGAGCATGCGCCCGGCTTCGGTCGGCGTGACGGCGCGGGTGTGGCGGTAGAGCAATTGCTGGTTCAACGCCTGCTCCATCAATTGGATCTGCCGGGAAATCGACGAGGGCGCCACACCTTCGCGGCGGGCGACTTCGGAAAAACTACCGTGATCGAGCACGGCGACAAACAGCCTTAGCGCCTTGAATCCGAGTTCGTTGAGCCCGTGCATCGTTCGTCCTGCTGTGCGAGTTGCGCAAAAGTGTTGTCCGGATGCTCCCATTTATCGCACAGCTTGGCCAGTCGATAATCCGCGCCATCGTTTACTTGAGTGGAAGGTTGTTTATGCAGACGTTGGATGAGGTGAGTGTCAGCGCACCGGCGACGAAATCCGGATTGCGCTTGTTGTTGCTGCCGCTGGTGATTCTCGCGGGCATGGGCTTGTCGGTGGAGGCGGGGTTGCTCGGGCCGTTGGGTGTGCAGGTCGGGCATCTGTGGGCGACCTTGAGCATCTTCGGGGTTGGCTCGGCGATTCTGTTTTTGCTGCTGTTGTTTGCGGGGCCGCAAAAAGGCCCGGCCCTGACTGATCTGCCGCGTTGGCAGTTGATCGGTGGGTTTCTGGGGCCGATGTATGTGGTGGTGCTGACGTTGGCGACGCCGCATATCGGCATTGCCATGACCATGATCGCGATTCTGTCCGGTCAGGTGGGCAAGAGTGTGCTGATCGACCATTTCGGCTGGTTCGGTGCGACGCGCAAGAAGGTTAATGCCGAGCGCTGGCTGGCGTTGGGGTTGATTGTGGTGGCTTTGGTTTTGATTGCGCGGGGGTGAGTGATGAGTCTGATTATTTTGTTGGCGGTGGTGGTGTTGGCCGGTGCGGTGTTGAGCGTGCAGGCGGCGATCAATGGGCGTCTGGGCGAGTCGGTTGGGGTGTTGCGCAGTAGTTTGTTGACGTTTGTTGTGGGCGCCGTAACGACTGGGTTGTTGATTTTGTTTTTTGAGCCGGCCCATGCGGTGAGCCTGTTGGATGTGCCGAAGTGGCAGTTGACGGGGGCGTTGTTTGGCGTGGTGTACATGATGGTGATGGTCGGGGCGGTGCCGGTGGTGGGGACGGCTGTGGCGACGGTGGCGGTGATTGTCGGGCAGTTGGGGATGGGGATGTTGATTGATAATTTTGGCTGGTTGGGGAATCCGGCGATTGAGTTGTCTGGTTCGCGGATTTTGGCGATGGTGTGTTTGGGGGTGGCTTTGGTGTTTATGTATAGGAGTTCGCGTGCTGCTGAGTGATTTGGATTGGGGGCATATCCGTTGCTTCGGGTGTTGCTGATTAGGGTTCCGCCCTTACGGCGGGTCACTTTTTCCAGACGCCGAAAAAGTAACCAAAAAGGCTTGCTCCTACGTGCGGCCCGCTCGCTGGGGCTCGGGGTTCCTTCGCTCCGGGATCGATCCGGGCGCAGCGTCTCCGGTTTGCTTCGCTGCACCTCCTCTCGCTGTGTTTGGCTGCGCCAAACGGTCGCTGCGCTCCCACGCCCGGATCAATCCCTCCACTCAGCCTTCCGACGTCGCCTTACAGATCAAGATCAAGAGCAGGCGAGCTGACACTCGGCCTATTGAGTGGTGAGGAGCGGGTGTTCGGCTTTGGTTTTGTGGTGGGGCTGCCCCTCACCCCAGCCCTCTCCCGAGGGAGAGGGGGCCGATGGTGGGCCTTTCAGAATCTGAGTTCACCGCGGTAGCGCACGTCGGCTTATCTCTCCCAAACACCTCAATCAGTCCCCTCTCCCTCCGGGAGAGGGCTAGGGTGAGGGGCTCTTGATCTGGCTTGTGATCTTGCTTTGGCTTTGGCTTTGGCTTCGGCTTTTGATCTTTTGCCCCTTCGGCAGGCCGAGCGGAGGTGTTCATCCGGGGGGTGGGCGCGAAGCGCCGTGCGGCGAAGCCGCACACATCGAGAGGAGGTGCAGCGAAGCAAACCGTAGGCGATGCCCCCGGATGGACACCGTAGCGAGGGAACACTGAGCCTCAGCGAAGTGCCGTACGCCGGGGCAAGCCTTTTTGGTTACTTTTTCGGCGTCTGGAAAAAGTGACCCGCCGTAAGGGCGGAACCCTAAGCAGCCGTTACCGCAGCAACGGATATGCCCCCAAACCCCCAACCCCCCCCAACCCCCCAAATCTCCGACAGCTTCTACACTGGTTATCACGGCTCGCCCCTCAAGCCCCAGACAACCCCCACCCAAGGAGTCTGTCCCATGCCCGATAGAAAATGCGATTGTCCCAACTGCAAGTGCACCATCAAAGAAGGCGATCATGCCTACGCCGTCCACGGCAAACACTATTGCTGCGAGGCCTGCGCCCACCACCACAAAAGTGGTGAAGAGTGTTCAACCAAGGGCTGTAAATGCGCCCACGGATGAACAACGACGCATAAAAAAGTGGAGCCTAATCAGGCTCCACTTCCAGTTTCAGACTTTCATCCTCCAGCCGCTCGGTATGCCGCACCGTGCCCTGCAGCCGTCGGCCCTCAACCCTGACCACCACGGTTTTCGCCTGGTCGAGATCTTCCGGCAGCGGTGCCGGCACTCGCAGGGCAAAGCAAAACGGATCATCTTCGACCGCCTCCAGCCCAACGCGGCAGTCCACGCTTTTGGTGATCCGCCCGAACAGCGTATCGAGGCCGTAGTCCAGATGCGCCGGGCTGCTGATGTTGCTCATGGTGCATTCCCCCGAATGATGCCGATCGCCAGGCAGAGCTTAGCTGGTCGGTCGCCACACGACGTTTTCCACGCCGAATTTTTCCGCCATCGGTTTGCTGGTCTTTTGCACCTTCTCACGGCCAAAACGCGGGATGCGGCCGACCCCGGCGTCGCAGCTTGCCCAGTGCCACGCCTCGGCGTTGTCCATCTTGTCCGAGCGGATAATGAACGATTTGGGCGTGCCGTGAAGGGTGTAGTCGATGACATAGAGTTTTGCGTTGTTCATAAAGCCCGTATTCCTCCCTGTGGTAATAGAGGGATCGCGGCGCACCGGGAAAATTCACTCGGATTGTCCGACGGTCTCTATCGTTGGCGACGCCGTGGCGCACTGGTTACCATGGGTTTTCCGCCAACCCCAATGAATGCTCGCCATGGCCCTTGCAGCACCGCCCGATCTCAGTGATACCGATGTGCCCGTGCAACGTGTGGCGCGGACCTATCCGCGCGGCTTGTTTATCGAGCCGCATGAGCATGTCTGGGGGCAGTTGCTGTATGCGATGAGCGGGGTGATGTGGGTCGAGACGCCGCACGAAGCGCTGGTGGTACCGCCGCAGCGCGCAGTGTGGTTGCCGCCGGGTGTGCCGCACGGGATTCGGGTGGTGTCGGATCTGCAGATGCGCAATATCTACCTGCGCCCGGCGCTGGCGGCGACACTGGATCAGACGGTGCAGGTGATCGAGGTCGGTGGGTTGCTGCGCGAGTTGATTGTCGGGCTGGTGGAGCAGGGCGACAGTGGTGATCCGGCGTATTACGAAGCACTGGTCGGGTTGGCCTTGCTGGAGCTGAAACGCGCAAGGCGTTCGCAGCTGAAGATCCCCATGCCGGACGACTCCGACCGGCGCTTGATGAATCTGTGTCAGGCGGTGATGGCGGCGCCGTCGCTGGAGATTCCCTTCGAGCAGCATGCGCAAAATGCCGGAGCCAGCGTGCGCACGTTGGCGCGGTTGTTCAAAGACAGCCTCGGCATGGGCTTCGCCGAGTGGCGGCGGCAGGTGCAACTGGCGACGGCGGTGGCGGAACTGATTCAGGGCGTGGCGGTGAGTGTGATTGCCCGGGAACTCGGCTATTCACCCAGTAGTTTCAGCGACATGTTTCGCCGCGAATTGGGTGTCGCCCCCTCGCAATTCATGACTCACAGCGGATGATCAGACTGGCCTAAGACCTGTAGGCCTTCGCCTGCTCGCGATAGCGGTGTGTCATTCAACTATGCATCAGCTGACACACCGCTATCGCGAGCAGGCTCACTCCTACAATGGACTGTGTTGGCTCCAAAGGTTTGTCCGAAATTCAGAAGTCCTTGGCCGATTCCATCCCGGCCGGTTCCCTAAACTCTGTCCATTCCCTTCAAACGGCGGAGTGACTCCCCATGAACTACCTGATTTCGCTGGCCATCGGTCTCGGCGTCGGCCTGCTCTATGGCGCGCTGGACTTCCGTTCTCCGGCGCCACCGGCCATCGCGCTGGTCGGCTTGCTCGGCATGCTGGCCGGTGAGCAGCTGTGGCCGATGGGCCGGCAATTGGTCGCCGGTTGGTTGCCCTGAATTTCCTCTTTTCCTTCGGTGGATGTCCTCATGAAAGCACTGCAATTCGATAAAACCGGCGACCTGTCTGCCCTGCGTTACGTGGAGGTGCCGACCCCGGCACCCGGCGCTGACGAAGTGCTGGTGCAGATCAAGGCTGCCGGGCTGAATCCCAGCGATGTGAAAAACGTCCTCGGCCGCTTCCCCTACACCACGCTGCCACGGATTCCCGGCCGGGATTTCGCCGGTGTCGTCGTCGAAGGCCCGCAGGCGTTGATCGGTCAGGAGGTCTGGGGCACTGGCCGTGAGCTGGGCTTTTTTGCCGATGGCTCGCATGCCGAGTTCGTCAAACTGCCGGCCAATGGTGTGGCACACAAACCCTCGCACCTGAGTTTCACCCAGGCGGCCAGCCTCGGCGTGCCTTACACCACAGCGTGGGATGCGCTGGAACGCAGTCTGGTAACGGCCGAAACGCGTTTGCTGGTGATCGGCGGCGGGGCGGTGGCCACCGCTGCTTTGGCGCTGGCGAAAGTGCGTGGCGCGCAGTTGCTGGCGGCGGCGCGGCGCCCGGAGCAGGTGGCGGAGTTGCAGGCGCAGGGTTATCAAACGATTCAGCTGGATAAGCCCGAAGACCTTGGCGCGCAGGTCAACGCGGTATATCGCGGCGGCGCCGATGTCATCTTCGATACCACTGGTTTCTGGCTGCCGGCGTCGGTGGCGGCATTGGCTACCTTCGGCCGGATCGCGATCATCGCCGCGCCGGTGGACGGGCATGTGCAACTGCCGGCACTGGCGCTGTATCGCAAGGGCGGTTCGGTGGTCGGGATCAATTCGCTGCTTTATGGCGTTGCAGCCTGTGCGGCGATGCTCGAGCAGTTTGGGCGGTTCTTTGATGAAGGCTTGCTGCCGTTGCCGCAAGGGTTGGTCGAAGCGCCGTTGGCCGAAGGCCTGGCGCGCTACGCCGACGTCAATCAAGGCAGCGGCGACAAAGTCATCCTCATTCCCTGACCCACCGCAAAACCCCGTGTAGGCCTTCGCCTGCTCGCGATAGCGGTGTATCAGTCACCCATGTATCAACTGACACACCGCGATCGCGAGCAGGCTCACTCCTACATTAGATCGGTGTCGAGCTCAGGATTGCGGGACGCCGTTTACCCATGCCGACCAATGCTTGAGGATGTCCTGCACCAGCGGATTACCCGCGCGATAGAGGTTTTCCAGCGCCGGCACAAAGCCGCCCTGATCGGCGTACTTGAGCAGGTTGTCCACTTCACTGCCGCCCGGCTCAGGACGGTCAAAGTCGGAGCCAGCACGCACCACGGCGAGGCGTTGCACGTCGACCAGTCCTTCGCGACCGGCACGCAGCAAGGCCTCATAGGTCGAGTTGTCTTCCTGTTGCGTCGTGCAGTATTCGCCCTTGTTGTCGGTGAGCAACTTGGTCCAGACCTCAGCCCGTTCGCTCAGGCGCGTGCCGGAAAACCAGGTGTTGCCGGCCAGTGTGTCGCAGCGCGTCACCACCGGTGGTTGATTGGCCGGGGCTGACGGATATTTAAGGCGCCATGCTGCCGATTCCTTGCTCTCGCTGAGCTCGACCTTGTGGCTCAGGGCGAAGGCCCTGGCTTGCAGTTTCGGGTTGAGTTCAAAGACTTCGGTCTTGTAGTCCAGCGGCGGTTTTTCGTTCGGGCCTTTGGTGTTGATGCCCAGATAACCGGTCGGCCAGCTCGACGGCGTATCACGCGAATCGATCTCCCATTGCGTGCCGAATTCCACCAGATAGTGCGCCCATGCAGCGGTGCCGATGGTCCCGTGTTTCGGGCTGATCCCGGCAATGCCGGCGATCAGGAAGTAGCTTTTGCGCAGGTCGAATTTCGGCGACAAGGCCAGCGCCAATGTCGACGCGGCTGCGTTGGTCTGGCCCATGCCGGTGGTCAACAGACATACCTGCTGCGCATTGCAGCGGATGCTCGGGTACTCGGCGGACAGGCCCGGCACGCGGATTTCCTGCTTCAACTCCATGCGATCAATCCAGTGTTGTGCCTCGGGGGCGAACATGGTGATCAGCACAACTTTCGGTTGAATCGGTGCCTCGGCCGCCCAAGCGGTGGAAGAGAGCAGGGCCGCGCCGGCCAGGGTCAAACGCATCATTGCTTGCATGGAAAACTCCTTGATTCAGAACTGATAACCGACGCCGGCGTAGTAACCCCAGCCGTTGGAACGCGCACGGAAATTGCCGTCGCCAAAATTCAGCTCGCTGCCGTCCTCCCAGTTGCCGCCGTTGTGGAAATAACGGCCGACCAGGGTGAAGCGCAAGTGGGTGAACGAGTAGAGCAAGACGTTGGTCGCTACCGTCGCATTGGCCGTGCGCGCAGGGTTGTCCTTGTGGATGTCCGAGCCGAAATCGAAGTTGGTGAAACCGATGTAGGTCAGCGAAGCGCCGTTGCTGAATTTGTCGATCGGCACGATGTACTTCAGTTGCGCGCGATAGCCGTCCCACGAATATTCATTGCTCGCACCGTAGTTTTCCCACTGGTAGCGACCATAGAGGTTGGCCGACAGGTTGACCCGCGAGTGGGTATCGATGTCGGTGCCGAAACCGCTGTAGAGGGTGTTGGCGCGATTCTCTTTGCGGCTGCCATGGTCGTAGATCCAGTCGAACGCGACGTACCATTCCTTGAACGGGCCGATGGCCAGGCTGCGGCCGGCGAGGTAGTCGATGGAAATGCGCGGTTCGTGCTCCATAAACACTGGTGAGCCGTGATCCCACACGCCTTTGTCGTGGCTGTTGCCAATGTTGAAGATCTTCGGAATGTCGATGTAGCCGTATAACTCGAACGGGCCTTTGCGGCCGAAGTACTCGTATTCCAGATAGATGTCGTCGGCCGGTTGTGGGCCGAAGCTGATGTCCTTGCTGCCAATCAACATCAAGTCCTGGTTGTACCAGTCCGACAGGTAGGCGCCTTTTTTCGGCGGGCTGGCTTCGGGGCTGAGTGCTTCGCCCTGGGCGGATTCTTCTTTGCTTGCCGGTTGCGCCTGCGCGCTGTGGCTGAGAAGTCCGGTAACGCCGGTCAGTAGCAAGGAAACAGCAAACGTGCACGAGAAAGGTGCGCGAACAGGGCATGCGATGGCCATTCAAAGTCCTTTTTTGCGGATCGAGGCCCGTGTTCCGTGGGCTTGTACGGTTTTGTTACGAAAACGTTGGTATTGACGTTACGCAAACGTTTGCATAAGGCGTACCAGTTTTCTCAATGCCATGAAATATCGATGAATTCGCAAATTTAACTGACGGATTGATCAGGTATGCCTGCTCACCGCGAAACCCCTGTAGGAGTGAGCCTGCTCGCGATAGCGGTTTATCAATAAAACGTGGGCTGACTGACACACCGCCATCGCGAGCAGGCTCACTCCTACAGGTTCTGCGACAGGCCGAAGACCCATGGATACGGGCTGAAACGCTGATTCCAGAACCCTCTAGTATTAAAGTATTAACACCATTTAATCCGTGCCCCATTGCCGGGCGTCTACTAGCTTTGTCCCCAATCAACGGTTTTGTAATGACCGTCGCAGTCTTGATTCGCGTGTGGAATAAGTACGGCTCTGCGCGCCCTCAAGGAAGAAATTGGCCACGACAAGGAGTAGCCCGTGGAAGCAAGGTTTGGTGTCGCCCTCGTTTCGCGCTTTTCCCCTCTTTCCCTTGCTGTGCACTTGAGCGTTGCCGGGCTGTTGTTCGGCGGCGTCAGCGCACCGGCGTTGGCCACTTGCTCCACGGCGGGTTCGACGGTGACCTGTACCGGCGTGCCCAGCCTGCCGCTGTTTCTCAACAATTTCTCCAGTGCCACCAGTGGCCTGACGGTCAACGTCAACAGTGGGGCGCAGATGAATGCGACCCTCGGCGGCCATGTGATGGACCTGACCGGGGTGAACATCTCCCTGAACAACTCCGGCACGATTGACCCGGCGTTGCTTGGCCTGGTCTCGGTGTTGAGCGGCGGCGCGTTCATCGGCACCGGTGCAACGAGCACGGTCAGTGTGCTCAATAACGCCAGCGGGATCATCCGTGGTACGGGCATGCTGCTCGGGCTCAACCTGACCAGCATCGACGGCCTGGCCCTTTCGGTTAACAACGCGGCAACCGGCACCACCAGCATCACCAACAACGGCACCATCACCTCGACAGGACTCTCGATCGGCGGCATCACCTTGGCCGACACTCCGGTAGTCGGCGTCTACGGTGGTTCGCAGGTCAACATGACCAACAGCAGCACCGGTGTGATCAACGGCCGGATCGCCTTCGAAACCTCGGCGGCGGGCAACACTTTCACCAACGCCGGTGCGATTACCGGCGGTGTGTCGATGGGGGCGGCGAGCACCAACACCTTCACTGCGGTGACCGGCTCCAGCGTCAACGTCGGTGACGGTGTACAGATCAGCGTCGGCCTCGGCGGTTTGATCGGCATCAACCTGACCTTCGCCCCGACCGGCACGGTCGATGGCGGCGCGGGCGGTACTAACAGCCTGATCCTGCAAAACCCGGCTGGCGTCGGCGGCGGTATCACCGGGACTGGCACGGCATCGAGCGCCACCTACATCAACTTCAACAACCTGACCCTCAACAGCGGCACCTGGACCTTGCAGGGGCCACTGGTCAGCGGCGCGACCACGCTCAACGGCGGTATCGCGAATTTCAACAACAACGCCACCTTCGGCAGCGGTGTGCTCACCTCCAACGGCGGGGTTCTGCAGGCCAGCAACGCCGGGTTGAACATTAGCAATCTGATATCCCTCGGTGCCGGCGGCGTCACCGTGCAAGGCAGCAATGCGACCACCCTGAGCGGGGTGATTTCCGGCAGCGGCGGTTTCACCAAGGCCGGTACCGGCCAGCTAAACCTCAGCGCCGCCAACACCTATCTGGGCAACACCACGCTCAATGGCGGCACCGTGCAGTTGGGTAACAATCAGGCGTTCAGTACCGGCGCGCTCAACGTCACCGGCGCGACGACCCTGAGCGCGCCGGGCACGATCAGCCTGGCCAACGCCATCAGCCTCGGCGGCACCTTGACGGCCGGCGGTACTGGTGCGCTGACCCTCGGCGGCTTGATCAGCGGCAGCAGCGGCCTGACCAAAACCGGCAGCGGCAGCCTGACCGTCAGCGGCGTCAACACCGGGTTCACCGGCACCACCACCCTCAGCGCCGGCAGCCTGCTGGTGACCAACAACAACTCGCTGGGTAGCGGCGCGCTGAACACGGCCACCGGTACCAGTCTCGACAGCACCGCCAACGTCACCCTGGCCAACAACATCGCGATGACCGGCGCGCTCAACGTGCTCGGCAGCAATGCGCTGACCCTCGGTGGCGTGTTGTCCGGCACCGGCGGCATCACCAAATCCGGCAGTGCCAGCCTGACGTTGACCGGCAACAACAGCAACAGTGGCAACACGCTGCTCAATGCCGGCAGCCTGTTGGTCGGCAGCAACACCGCGCTGGGCACTGGCGCGCTGAATGCGGCGGCGGGTACCACACTGGATGCGACCACGGCGGTGACCCTGGCCAACGCCGTCGCGTTGGCAGGCGATCTGACCCTTGGCGGCACGCAGGCATTGGGCCTGAGCGGCGTCGTCAGCGGCGCCGGCAACCTGATCAAGAACGGCACGGCGAACCTGAGTCTCAGTGGCAACAACACCTTCTCTGGCGGCACCGCGCTGAATGCCGGCACGCTGATTGTCGGTTCCAACACCGCGCTGGGCACTGGCGCGTTGACCACGGCGGCGGGCACTACCCTCGACGCCAGCACGGCAGTGGCGTTGGCTAACGCGGTCTCCCTGGGTGGCAACCTCAACGTCGGCGGCAGCGCCAACCTGACCTTGGGCGGGATTGTCAGCGGCAGCGGCGGGCTGACCAAAAACGGCGCGGCCAACCTGATTCTCAACGGCACCAACACCTTCCTCGGCGCGATCGCGTTGAACGCGGGCACGATTACCGCGGGCGCCAACGCGGCGCTCGGCAGCGGCAACATCACCGTCGGTGGCGTGGCAACTCTGGACAGCAATGCCGCTGTGACACTCAACAACGCGGTCATTCTCAACAACAGCCTGGGCATTGGCGGCAGCAACGCGCTGACCCTCGGCGGGGTGATCAGCGGCGCCAGCCAATTGGTAAAAAACGGCGCAGCCAATCTCACGCTCAGCGGCGTCAACACCTACAGCGGCGGCACCACGCTGAATGCCGGCAGTCTGACGGTCGGCAACGGCGCAGCACTGGGCACCGGCGCGTTGTCGGTGGAAGGCGCGGGCACGCTCAACAGCGGTTCGGCCGTGACCCTGAACAACAACGTGATTCTCAACGCCAACCTCACCGCTGGCGGTGCCAACGCACTGACCCTTGGCGGGGTGATCAGTGGCAGCAATGGTTTGATCAAGACCGGCGCATCGAGCCTGACCCTCAATGGCAATAACACCTACACCGGCACCACGGCGCTGAATGCCGGTTCGCTGGTGGTCGGCTCCAGCACGGCCCTCGGCACCGGCACACTGAACGCCTCGAACGGCACCACCCTGGATGCCAGCACTGCGGCAACGCTGGCCAATAACGTCAACCTCGGCGGCACTCTGACCCTGGGTGGCAGCAATGCGCTGACCCTCGGCGGCGTGGTCGCCGGTGTCGGTGGACTGACCAAGAACGGCGCTGCCGACCTGACCCTCAACGGCGCCAACACTTATTTTGGCAACACGGCGTTGAACACCGGCAAACTGACCGTCGGCAGCAACACCGCGCTGGGCTCCGGCACGTTGAACGCGGCCGCCAACACCACGCTGGACGCCAACACGGCGGTCAGCCTGAATAATGCCGTGGGACTCGCCGGTGCCTTGAACATCGGCGGCGCCGCCAATATGACCCTGACCGGTCTGGTCAGCGGCGCCGGCAGTCTGGTGAAAGACGGCGCGGCCAATCTGATCCTCAACGCCGCCAACAACTACCTCGGCGGCACCACGCTGAATGCCGGCACCCTGACCGTCGGCAACAGTTCGGCGCTCGGTTCCGGGGCGCTGACCGTCGCGGGCGCCGCGACGCTGGACAGCAATTCGCCGCTGGTCAGCCTCAACAACGCCGTCGTCCTGAATGCCGCACTGAGCGTTGGCGGCACGCAGAACCTCACCCTCGGCGGCGTCACCAGCGGCACTGGCCAGTTGATCAAGGACGGCGCGGCCAATCTCACCCTCAATGGCAACAACACCTTCAGCGGCGGCACCACGCTCAACGCCGGCACGCTGACATTGGGCAATGCCAACGGTCTGGGCAGCGGCGCATTGATCGTCGGCGGTGCGGCGACTCTGGATAACAGCGCCTCGTTCGGCATCGGTAATGCGATTACGCTGAATGCCGGACTGACTATCGCCGGCAACAACGATTTGAGTTTAAACGGCATCATTGACGGTGCCGGCAGCCTGACCAAAAACGGTTTGTCGGACCTGACTCTGGCCGGCAACAACACCTTCACCGGTGCGCTGAATATCGTGTCCGGTAGCGTCACTACGCTCAACAGCAATGCGCTGGGCAGCACTTCCGGGGTCAACATCAGCGCCGGCGCCGGGCTGAATCTGGGCAGCGACGCTAGCCTCGGCGCGCTGACCGGCAGCGGCAGTGTGCAATTGACTGGCAGCAATACTCTGACCGTCGGCGGCGGCAACGTCACCAGCACCTTTGACGGCGATCTCAGCGGCAGCGGCGGCCTGGTCAAAGTCGGCACCGGTACCTTGAACCTCACCGGGATCAGCGGCATCACCGGCAATACCGCGATCAATGGCGGCACCGTCGACCTCAGCGGTTCGCTGGCCAGTGCACAGGTCAACGTCAACACCGGTGGCACGCTCACCGGCACTGGTTCAGCGCTTGGTAGCGTCAACGTCAACAGCGGCGGTCATCTGGCGTTGTCGTCGGGCAATCAACTGTCCGCCGGTGCGCTGTCCCTCGGTGCGGGCAGCAATGTCGATGTGGCGTTGGGCACGCCGTCGACCACTTCGCTGATGAATGTCGGTGGCAATCTCACCCTCGACGGCAATCTCAACGTCACCGATGCCGGCGGTTTTGGCGTTGGTGTGTATCGCCTGTTCAACTACACCGGTGCCCTGACCGACCTCGGTCTGGATGTCGCCAGCGTGCCGGTCGGCTACGGCCTCGGCGATCTGCTGGTGCAAACCGGCGTCGCCAATCAGATCAACATTCAAGTCTCCGCGCCGAACAGCAACATCCGTTACTGGGACGGCAGTCAGACCATCGCCAACGGCGTGGTCGATGGCGGCAGCGGCACGTGGAATGCGGTCGGCACCAACTGGACCGATGCCAATGGTTTGGTCAACCAACCGTGGGCCGGCGACTTCGCGGTGTTCCAGGGCACCGCCGGCACGGTGACGGTGAACGGCACGCAAGCGTTCACCGGCATGCAATTCCTCACCGACGGTTACAACCTGGTCAACGGTGCAGCGGGGCAACTCACAGCGGTCAACGGCACCGGCGGCACCACTTCGTTGCGCGTCGATCCGGGCGTGACGGCGACCATCAATGCCAATATCGATGGCAGCGGCATCCTCAATAAACTCGACGCCGGCACCTTGGTGCTCGGTGGTGCCAACACCTATACCGGCGGCACGCAACTGGATGGCGGCAAGATCATCGTCGGCAGCAATACGGCGCTCGGTACCGGCACGTTGACGGCGAATGCCGGTACGCAACTGGACAGCAACGCAGCGGTGACACTGGCCAACGCCGCGACGCTCAACGGCAACCTCACCGTGGTCGGCAGCAATGCGCTGACCCTCAACGGTGTGCTTGGCGGCACGGGTGGCCTGATCAAAACCGGCACGGCGAACCTGACCCTCGGCGGCAACAACGCCTTCCTTGGCCCGGTAGCCTTGAACGCCGGAGGACTGATTCTGGCGTCGAACTCGGCGCTGGGTTCCGGCACGTTGAACGCGGCGGGCGGCACCACGCTGGATGCGAGCACGGCGGTGTCGGTTAACAACGCGGTCAACCTGGCTGGCAATCTCGGCATCGGCGGCACGGCGGATCTGACCCTGGCCGGTACGGTCAACGGCGCCGGCAGCCTGAGCAAAAACGGCGCAGCCAACCTGACCCTCAGCGGCAACAACAACTTCCTCGGCGGCACCACCCTCAACGCGGGCACCCTGACCGCTGGCAGCAATTCGGCACTGGGTCTGGGCAATCTCACCGTAGCCGGCGCCTCGGCGCTGGACAGCAACAGTGCGCTGAGCCTGGGCAACAACGTCGTGCTCAACGCCAATCTGAGCAACACCGGCAGCAACAATCTAACCCTCGCAGGTGTGGTCAGCGGCGCGGGTGGCTTGATCAAGGACGGCGCGTCGAACCTGACACTCAACGGCATCAACACCTTCACCGGCGGTACCACGCTGAATGCCGGCACGCTGACCCTCGGTACGGGCGCGTCGCTGGGCAGCGGCGCGCTGACCGTGGCCGGCGCTTCGACCCTCGACAATTCCGCGCCACTGGTGCTGGCCAACAACCTCAACGTCAATGCCAATCTGGCCCTGGCCGGTAACAACAACCTGACCCTCGGCGGCATCATCGCCGGCGCCGGCACGTTGACCAAGAACGGTCTGGCCGACGTGACCCTGAGCGGCAGCAATACTTTCAGCGGCACCTTCGATGTGCTCGCCGGCAGCCTGACCACGCTGAGTGGCGCGGCGCTGGGCAACAACGCCACGGTCAATCTCGCGGGCGGCGCGGCGTTGAATCTCGGTGCTTCGGGCAGCCTCGCCAGCCTCACTGGCAGCGGCACGGCGCTGATCGGCACGGGCAATACGTTGAGCCTCGGTGGCAACAACGTCAGCAGCACCTTCGCCGGCATCCTCAGCGGTGACGGCAGCCTGAGCAAACTCGGCAGCGGCACCCTGACCCTCAGTGGCATCAGCGACCTCACTGGCGACACCAACGTCAACGCCGGCACCCTGCAGGTCAACGGCTCACTGGCCAGCGGCAATGTGCTGGTCAACAGCGGCGGCACTCTCGGTGGCAGCGGCACCTTGAGCGGTGCCGTGACGGTGGCCGATGGCGGTCATCTGGCGGGCGTCACCGGCAGTACGCTGAGCGTCAGTTCGCTGCTGTTCAACGGTAATTCCAACTTCGACGTCGGCCTCGGCACACCGGTATCCGGTGGCGGCAATGCGCTGGTCAATGTCGGCGGCAACCTGACCCTCGACGGCACCCTCAATGTCAGCGATATCGGTGGTTTTGGCAGCGGCGTCTATCGCCTGATCGACTACACTGGCGGCCTGACCGACAACGGCATGCTCTTCGGCACACTGCCGGGCAGCGTCAGCCCGGGCGATCTGACCCTGCAAACCGCACTGGCCAATCAGATCAACCTGCTGGTCACCGCGCCGGGCGTCACCGTGCAGTTCTGGGACGGCAACCAACTGGTGGCCAACGGTTCGGTCGAAGGCGGCAGCGGCACCTGGGGCACCGGCACCACCAACTGGACCGACGTCAACGGCACCACCAATCAGGCCTGGACCAACAGTTTCGCAGTGTTCCAGGGCGCGGCCGGCACAGTGACCGTTAACGGCGCGCAAACCATCACCGGCATGCAGTTCGTCACCGATGGCTACAGCCTGGTGAATGGCGCGGCGGGCTCGCTGAATCTGGTCAACGGTTCGCTGGGCAATGCCACGGTGCGGGTTGACCCGAATGCCACGGCAACCATCGGTGTCGCGCTCAACGGCAGCGGCACGCTGGGCAAATACGACAGCGGTACGCTGGTGCTCAACGCGGCCAACGGCTACACCGGCGGCACGGCGCTCAACGGCGGCAAAATCGTGGTCGGCAACAATGCCGCGCTCGGCACTGGTGTGTTGACCGCTGCTGACGGCACAGCGCTGGACAGCAACGCGGCCGTCAGTCTGAGCAACGACGTGGTCGTCAACGGTGGTTTGACCGTTGCCGGTTCCAACGCCTTGACCCTCGGCGGCGTGGTCAGCGGCAGCGGTAGCCTGATCAAGGCCGGCGCTTCGAGCCTGACCCTCAACGGCAGCAACACTTACACCGGTGGTACTCAACTCGCCGGCGGTACGCTGATCCTCGGCAACAACAGTGCCCTCAGCAGCGCTGCGCTCAACGTGACCGGCAACGGCACGCTCGACAGCACCTCGGCGCTGCAACTGGCCAACGCCATCAACCTTGGCGCGCAACTGACCCTTGCCGGCAATCAGAACACCACGTTGATCGGGGCTGTGACCGGCACCGGCAGTCTGCTGAAAAACGGTAGCGGCGATCTCGTCCTCAGTGGTGCCAATACCTACAGCGGTGGCACCACGCTGAACGGCGGCACGACGCGCGGTGACACCAGCAGCCTGCAAGGCGCGATCGTCAACAACGCGACCCTGACCTTCGAGCAAAACGCCGATGGCAGCTACACCGGCAATCTCACTGGCGCCGGAACGCTGAACAAAGCCGGCACGGGTGATCTGCTGCTGGCCGGCAACAATACCTTCACCGGCAACACCTCGGTGCAGGCGGGCAACCTGATCGTCAACGGCGTACTCAACAGCGCCAATGTCGACGTTGCCAGCGGTGCGGGCATCGGCGGCGGTGGCCAGTTTGGGGGGGCCGTGCAACTGGCCAGCGGCGCGACGCTGCTGGGTGGCGCTACGGCTACGCCATTGTCAGTCGGTTCGCTGGCACTGTCCTCGGGAACCAATCTGGATTTCAGTCTCGGCTCGGCGGCCAGTTCGACCACGGTGGTCAATGTCGCCGGCAACCTGACCCTCGACGGTACGCTGAACATCAGCAACGCCGGCGGTTTCGGCACCGGGGTTTATCAACTGTTCAGCTACGGCGGCAGCCTGACCGACAACGGTCTGGTGTACGGCAGCCTGCCGGTGTCGGCGGCCAATCTGACCCTGCAAACCGCGATTGCCAATCAGATCAACCTGCTGGTGCAAGGCACGCCGGGTGAGGTGCAGTTCTGGAACGGTGGCACCACCAATCCGGACGGCAGCATCGGTGGTGGCAGCGGCGTGTGGGGGCCGGGCACCAACTGGACCGATCCGAGCGGTACTCAGGCCCTGGCTGCAAATGGTCAGTTCGCGGTGTTCGGCGGTCAGGCAGGTACCGTGACCGTGCAGGGCAATCAGAACTTCACCGGCCTGCAATTCCTCTCCGGCGGCTACAGCCTGGTTCCGGGGGCTGGCGGTACGCTGACCCCGGTCAACGGCACGGACGGCAGCCTTGCACCGGTGCGCGTCAACGCCGGCGCGAGTGCGGAAATCTCCGCGCCGCTGGTGGGCACGGGCGGCATCGAGAAGCTTGATTCCGGCACGCTGGTATTGAGCGGCGCCAACACCTACAGCGGTGGCACCACGGTCAGCGGCGGTACGCTGGTCGGTAACACCACCAGCCTGCAGGGCAATATCCTTAACAACGCATCGCTGCTCTTCTTGCAGAACTTCAATGGTCAGTTCAACGGATCGCTGCGCGGACTTGGCGCGATGCTCAAACGCGGCACCGGCACCTTGCTGTTGACCGGTGATAATCCGTTCAGCGGCACGGTCGCGGTCGATCAAGGCGTGCTGCAAGTCGGCAGCCGTGCGGCGCGGGCTTCGTTGGGTGGGCAAGTCACCGTGGCCAATGGCGCAGGGTTGAGTGGTAACGGCAGTGTCGGTTCGGTGGTCAACCATGGCGTTGTCGCCTCGGGCTCCGAAGCAGGCACCCTGAGCGTGGCCGGTAACCTGACCAACGCCAGCGACGGTGTGCTGGCGCTGACGGTCAGCTCGCCAACCGCGACGCCACTGGCAATCGGCGGCAGCGCAACGCTGGGCGGCGCCTTGCAAGTGAACTCGCTGGCACCGTTCACCGGCAACACCACGTACTCGCTGATCACGGCGGGCGGTGGCGTGAACGGCACCTTCAGCGCTGCGGACCTGCCGCAATATGCGTTCCTTAACAGCGCACTGGTGTATGACGCTAATGCGGTGAACCTGGTGGTCAGCCGCAACGGCAATTCCTTCGCCGATGTCGCCGCCACTGGCAACCAGTTCCGCACCGCCACCGCGCTGTCGAACAACGGCCCGGCGGGCGCGGCGTTGCAGAACGAGATCGTCAACCTCAGTGTTGCCGGTGCGCGTAATGCCTACGACAGCCTGTCCGGTGAGATCCACGCCAGCACCGCCAGCGCCATCCTCGAGGATTCGCGCTATGTGCGTGACGCGGTCAACGATCGCATGCGCCAACCGTCATGCAGCGCCGCGGATGATCCACGCCGTGCCCTGGCGCCAAGTGGCAACCAACTGAGCAGCAACGGTTGCCACGGCGAAATGGTTGGCTGGGCGCGGGCGCTCGGTGCCTGGGGTGAGTCGGATGGCGACAGCAACGCGGCGAAACTCGACCGTAACCTCAGCGGCTTCATGCTCGGCACCGACAAGCAACTCGATGACCAGTGGCGCGTGGGCATGGCCGCCGGTTACACCCGCAGCGACCTCGATGCGCATGATCGTCGCTCGGATGCCATCGTTGAAAGCTACCACCTGGCGGCGTACCTCAACTCGCAGTTCGATGCCTTGGCGGTGCGCCTCGGCGCGGCTTACAGCTGGCATGACATCGAGACCAAACGCAACGTCAGCGTCGGCAGCTACAACGATCGCCTGAAGGCCAATTACGATGCGCGCAGCGCCCAGGTGTTCGGTGAAGTCGGTTACGCGATTGAAGCCGGCGGCATTGCCCTCGAGCCGTTCGCAGGGCTCGCCTACGTCAACTACGACACCGACAAGGCCAAGGAGAAAGGCGGAGTAGGGCGCCTGGAGGCGGATGCCGATCAAGACATCACCTTCTCGACCCTCGGTGTGCGCGCCGGCAAAGTCATCACCCTGGCCAACGGCGGGCAATTCACCCCGCGCGCGGCCATCGGCTGGCGCCATGCCTTTGGTGACACCAAGCCTGATGCTGACCTGACCTTCATCGACGGCGGCGCCTCGTTCAGCACCCAGGGTGTGCCGATTGCCAAGGACAGCGCGATTGTTGAAGCGGGGGTCGACTTCCAGATCAGCCCGACCGGCAAACTCGGCGTCGGCTACTCGGGCCAACTGTCGAACGACAGCAACGACCATGCGATGACCATCAGCTTCAGCTTGGGCTTCTGATTTAGGGTCGAAGCACTTTTAGCCGCCCGTAAGGGCGGTTTTTTTTGCCTTGCCTCAAGCTGCTCGTTCCCACGCTCTGCGTGGGAATGCCTCTAGGGACGCTCCGCGTTCCGGCTCCGTAAGGGACGCGGAGCGTCCCGGGCTGCATTCCCACGCGGAGCGTGGGAACGATCGGATAACTGTTGGCTTTCGGTCCGGCCGTCCGTGCTCTGCTAGAATCGCCCCCATCAACAGCCTGAGACTCCCCCATGAGCGAGCCGATTCGTCTGACCCAATACAGCCACGGCGCCGGTTGCGGCTGCAAGATTTCCCCGCAGGTGCTGGAAGTGATTCTGGCCGGCAGCGGTGCGCAGAACCTTGATCCGAAACTGTGGGTCGGCAACGCCTCGCGCGATGACGCGGCGGTGTACGAGATCGATGCCGAGCGCGGTGTGGTCTCGACCACGGACTTCTTCATGCCGATCGTCGACGACCCGTTCGACTTCGGCCGCATCGCCGCGACCAATGCGATCAGCGATATCTATGCGATGGGCGGTGATCCATTGATGGCTATTGCCATTCTCGGCTGGCCGGTCAATGTGCTGGCGCCGGAAGTGGCGCGTGAAGTGATTCGCGGCGGCCGTGCCGTTTGCGACGCGGCGGGCATTGCGCTGGCGGGCGGGCATTCGATCGACGCGCCTGAGCCGATCTTCGGCCTCGCCGTCACCGGTCTGGTGGAAAAGCGCCACATGAAGCGCAACGACACCGCCACCGCCGGTTGCCTGCTGTACCTGACCAAACCGTTGGGCATCGGCATCCTCACCACCGCCGAGAAAAAAGGCAAATTGCGCGCCGCCGACGTTGGCGTGGCTCGCGACTGGATGTGCACCCTGAACAAACCCGGCAGCCGCTTCGGCAAACTCGCCGGCGTTACGGCGATGACCGACGTCACCGGTTTTGGTCTGCTCGGGCATCTGGTGGAAATGGCCGATGGCAGCCAGCTCACCGCACGCATCGCCTATGACCGCGTGCCGCGTCTGGACAGCGTCGAGTATTACCTCGATCAGGGTTGCGTGCCCGGCGGTACGCTGCGCAATTTCGACAGCTACGCGAGCAAGGTCGGCCGTGTGCAGGAGCTGCATAAACGCGTGCTCTGCGACCCGCAAACCAGCGGTGGTCTGCTAATCGCCGTGACGCCTGAAGGCAACGAAGAATTCCTCGCCGTTGCGGCCGAACTGGGCCTGAACCTGGCGCCAATCGGCGAACTGGTTGAGCGACAGACGAACGCAGTCGAGGTGATTTGATGCTCCGCGACTGCACTGACTACCGAGACATTTTCCTCAACGACCGGCCGCTGATGGATGCCCGTGCGCCGGTCGAGTTTCACAAGGGCGCGTTCCCCGGTGTGATCAACCTGCCGCTGATGAACGACGTCGAACGGCAGAAGATCGGCACCTGCTACAAACAGCACGGGCAGCAGGCCGCCATCGAGTTGGGTCATCAATTGGTCTCGGGAGCGCTGAAAGCCGAGCGTATCCAGGCCTGGGCCGATTTTGCCCGTGCCCATCCTGAGGGTTATCTGTATTGTTTTCGTGGCGGCCTGCGCTCGCAGATCACCCAGCAATGGCTGCGTGACGAAGCCGGTATCGACTATCCGCGTGTCGGCGGCGGCTACAAGGCAATGCGCAACTTCCTTATCGACACCCTTGAGCAGGCCATCGCGCAATGTGATTTCGTCCTGCTCGGCGGCATGACCGGTACTGGCAAGACTGAAGTGCTGGTGCAACTGCAAAATGGCCTGGACCTTGAAGGTCACGCCAACCATCGCGGCTCCAGCTTCGGCAAGCGCGCCACCGGGCAGCCGTCGAACATCGATTTTGAAAACCGTCTGGCCATCGACATCCTCAAGAAACGCGACGCGGGTATCGCGCAGTTTGTGCTGGAGGACGAGAGCCGGGTGGTGGGCAGTTGCGCCTTGCCGCTGCCGTTGTATCAGGGTATGCAGCAGTACCCGATGGTCTGGCTGGAAGACAGTTTTGACGATCGCGTCGAGCGGATTTTGCGGGATTATGTGGTGGATCTATCGGCGGAGTTCGTGGCCGTGCATGGGGAGGAGGGTTTTACCTTGTTCTCCGAGCGCCTGCTGGAAAGCCTCAACAATGTGCAAAAGCGCCTCGGAGGCGAGCGTCATCGGCGGATGCTGTTGTTGATGGAAGAGGCGTTGATCGAGCAGGGGCAAAGCGGGGCGGTGGACTTGCATCGCGGCTGGATCGAAGGGTTGCTGCGTGAGTATTACGACCCGATGTATGTGTTTCAGCGCGAGAAGAAGGGCGGGCGGATCGAGTTTGCCGGGGAGCGTGGGGCGGTGCTTGAGTATCTGCGTGAGCGGGCCAGCCAGAAAGATTGAGGCTGTAGCGGCTGGCCTCTTCGCGAGCAGGCTCGCTCCCACAGGGGATTTGTATTTCACGCAAATCCAATGTGGGAGCTAGCCTGCTCGCGAAGAGGCCAGGTCAGACTACACAGCAATCAGGTCGGGCAGGTTTCCTTGCCATGATCCAGCCCCTGCTTGTAACTGTGGCTCTGCAGACTGGCCTTGCCGTTGTGCCAGGTCAGGGTCAGTACATACAGCGAGTCAAAATCGTTGCCCGCCCAGTCCTCGGTGATGTTCTGTTTTTCGCCGAGCGCTTTGCCCGCCACCTTGTTGATCAGCTCCGGCAGATAGCCGTGGGACCACGCGGTGTAAATCGTCGAGTTGTGATACTTGTCTTCCAGCAGTTCGCGGGCCAGATCGCTGGTGTCGTTGGCCGAAAACTCGATGTTCACCGGCAGGCCGAGCTTGATCGCCGCCGGGCTGATGGTCATCAACGGACGGATGTAGCTGTAGGAGTTGTCCAGCTCACCTTCCTCGACATTGCGTGTCGGGTTGGCGGCGAACACGTAATCGGCCTTGCCGAATTTTTCCGGCAGCAGCGTCGACAGGTCGATGGCGCGGTTCAGGCCCTGACAGTTGAGCTGGCCGAGACCGCCCTCGGGCTTCTCCGCGTGGCGCAGGAACACCAGGGTCTGGGTGCCATCCGCCGGTTGCGCGCGGCTTTCGCTGGACTCAAGCGACAGGAATAGCGCACTGACGGCCAGCAGGGAAGGCAGGGCCACATACGCACGGTGTTTGAAGCGTTTGGCGAATCGCATAAGGTTCGTCATCAAATAGAAAGTTCTTCAGCTGATTCAATTAAGGCTGACAAACCTTTACACCACGGGCTCCCAGCACCGGGTGTTTTCCCTGTCGTGAACGGCTTCCTTTGCAATAAAGGCATAGCTCAGAGTCCCCTGAGGGCCATTGGTTCGATCGCCCGAGTGCGCAGCACTCTAACGGCAACGTTAAGCGGCCTGGTGGCAGGTTAACGACAGGATGTTGCGGATTTAAGTAGGTGCAACGACGCTGGCAAAAAGAACCCGCGCTAGAGCGTGTGATCCTGGATTATGCTCAGGACTTTAATTTGTGACTGGATGCTTCCCATGACCGATCTGTCCGCGTTCCCGATCACCCAGAAGTGGCCGGCGCAGTACCCTGACTGGATTCAGCTCTATTCCCTGCCGACGCCCAACGGCGTCAAAGTCTCGATCATGCTCGAAGAAATCGGCCTGCCGTATGAGCCACACAAGGTTGCTTTCGATACCCAGGATCAGTTGTCTGCCGAGTTTCTGTCGCTGAACCCGAACAACAAGATCCCGGCGATCCTCGACCCGCACGGCCCCGGAGACCAGCCGCTGCCGTTGTTCGAGTCCGGTGCGATCCTGATTTACCTGGCCGACAAAAGCGGCCAGTTGCTCGCGCAGGAAGGCGCGCTGCGTTACGAAACCATTCAGTGGCTGATGTTCCAGATGGGCGGCATCGGCCCGATGTTCGGTCAGCTCGGCTTCTTCAACAAGTTTGCCGGCAAGGATTATGAGGACAAGCGTCCGCGCGATCGTTACGTCGATGAAAGCAAACGTCTGCTCAAAGTGCTCGACGGTCGGCTCAAGGGCCGTGACTGGATCATGGGCGAGCGTTACACCATTGCTGATATCGCCACGTTTCCGTGGGTGCGTAACTTGATCGGGTTTTATGAGGCCGGTGATCTGGTGGGCATCAGCAACTTCCCGAATGTTACCCGCGTGCTTGAGCGATTCCTCGCCCGCCCAGCGGTCATTCGCGGCCTGACCATCCCTTCCTGACTACACACATAACCCCTTGTAGGCCTTCGCCTGCTCGCAATAGCGGTGAGTCAGTCAACATTGATGTCGAATGACACATCGCTATCGCGAGCAGGCTCGCTCCCACAAGGGAATGTGCAAAGTCCGAGGGATTATTACACCCCCAGTAATGCACTCTTGATTGATCCAGGTTTGTACCCCGCCCCCCGCAAGGCATAAGCTTCGCCCCCTACGACTTTCGTCTCATCTGCCGTTTTCAGGAAAGGCCCTCCATGTCCAGTCAGTTCCCCGAAGCACGTCCCCGCCGTCTGCGCCGCAATGCGAGCCTGCGCAGCCTGTTCCAGGAAACCGAGTTCAGCCTGAATGATCTGGTGCTGCCGATTTTCGTCGAGGAAGAAATCGATGACTTCGTGCCGATCAACAGCATGCCGGGTGTGATGCGCATTCCCGAGCGCAAACTGGCCAGCGAAATCGAGCGTTACGCCCGTGCCGGCGTCAAGTCGGTGATGACCTTCGGCGTGTCCCACCATCTCGATAGCAACGGCAGCGACACCTGGCGCGAAGACGGTCTGGTCTCGCGCATGTCGCGCATTGCCAAAGATGCCGTGCCGGAGATGATCGTGATGTCCGACACCTGCTTCTGCGAATACACCGATCACGGCCACTGCGGGGTGATGCACAACCATGAGGTCGACAACGACCAGACACTGATCAACCTCGGCAAACAAGCCGTGGCGGCAGCCCGCGCCGGTGCTGACGTGATCGCGCCGTCGGCGGCGATGGACGGTCAGGTGCGGGCGATTCGTCAGGCGCTGGATGCGGCTGGATTTACTCAAATTCCGATCATGGCCTATTCGACCAAATTTGCTTCGGCACTGTACGGCCCGTTCCGCGAGGCCGGTGGCAGCGCGCTGAAGGGCGACCGTAAAAGCTATCAGATGAACCCGATGAACCGCCGCGAAGCCCTGCGCGAATCGCTGCTCGACGAGCAGGAAGGCGCCGATGCGCTGATGGTCAAACCGGCCGGTGCTTACCTCGACATCATCCGCGATATCCGTGAAGCCTCGAACCTGCCGCTGGCGGCGTATCAGGTCAGTGGCGAGTACGCGATGATCAAGTTCGGCGCACAGGCCGGGGCGATTGATGAGGATCGTGTGGTGCGTGAAAGTCTGGGCGCGATCAAGCGCGCGGGTGCGGATTTGATCTTTACTTACTTTGCGATGGATCTGGCCTTGGCCGGGATCTAAGCAACACCGCAAATCCAAACTGTAGGAGTGAGCCTGCTCGCGATAGCGTCTTGTCAGTCAACATTAATGGCGGCTGATACACCGCTATCGCGAGCAGGCTCACTCCTACAGGGTTTTGTGGTGGGTCAGGGGCAGTTGAAGTAGGGCCGGATGCCGTGATCGCGGAAGTAGCGTTCAATCACTTTCGGATCCGCGCTGTTCTCGGCAATCGCCACATACGTATCCGGGCGCAGCAGATAAAAGCCATTACGCCCCAATCCTGCCGTTTCAAACGCCGGACGCCAGTCGAACACATGCAGCGGCAAATGATGTTCGTGGCACCAGGCAATCATTTCGTCGCTGGTGTCGCCGTAGACATGCACTTGCCAGCACGGTTGCCTTAGCGGTTCGTAATTATCCCCCTCACCATCATGCGCCCAGGGCAAACGGTCACCGCCGTGGACGTGGCCGGCTGCGCCCTGGCTCAGCGGCATGCCGCGGTAGTTGAGGGTGACCTGCGACACCGTGCGAAAGAGGAACTCGCGACTGGCCTCGAACGAAGCCATTTTCGGGATCAGAAACGGCGCCACGCGCATGCGCAGCAGGTCCGCCATACGTCCCTCGGCAGTGACAAAACTGAAGACTTTGTCGGTGGTTGACACCAGCCTGCGGGCGAAGGCCATGCGTTCGGTTTCATAGCTGTCGAGCAGGCCTGGTTCGGCAGCGCCGCTGAGCACGGCGGCAAGTTTCCACGCCAGATTGATCGCGTCGCCGATGCCGGTGTTCATGCCCTGACCGCCCGCCGGGCTGTGCACATGTGCGGCATCGCCGAGCAGAAACGCGCGGCCACTGCGAAAATGCTCGGCCACGCGGTGATGCACACGGTAGGTCGAGAACCAGTGCACGTCTTCGATATGCACTTTCAGGTGTTCGATGGCGCGGCTGCTGACATCGGAAAACTCCAGGCTTTCGGCGCGATCCGCACGCTCGTCACGCACGGTGCCGATCAGCCTTGCGCGGCCTTCGCCGGCGAGAGGAAACACGGCGAGAAAGTCTGCTTCATCCAGGTCCAGGTGCAGCTCGCCGTTCATTGCCGGGCCGCTGGCCTTGACGTCCGCGACATAGAAAATCTGCTGATAAGTGCCGCCGGGGAACCCGGTGTCGAGGGTTTTGCGCACCACTGAGCGGGCGCCGTCACAGCCGGCCAGATAACAGGCCTGGCAGATTTCCTGCTCGCCATCGGGCAGGCGTAAATGCGCGGTGAGGCCGTCGCCGGTTTCTTCGAAGCTTTCCAGCGTGGTGTTGCGTTCGACCGTGACGCCGTAGTCCTCGAGGCGCTCGATCAGCAGCCGTTCGTGCTCGTCCTGCGGGAATATTTCGACGAACGCATAGGGCGTCAGGCCTTCGCCAATGCGGTTCAGCGGTAATTGCGCGACCGCTTTGCCGTTGACCCAGAAATTCGCCGCCGCCACCCGATGACCGTTGCGCACCACGGTGTCGGCGAGGTCCAGTTGCCGGTACAACTCGAGGGTGCGAGCCTGCACCGCCAGCGCTCGCGAAGTGGTGCCGGGCGCGGAGGTTTTATCGATGATGCGCACGCGCACGCCGAGTTTGCTCAGCCACAGGGCCAGCACCAGCCCGGTCGGGCCAGCGCCGATGATCAGGACGTCGCTGCGGTTCATGGGCCTGTCCTCCGTTTGCTGTGCAGCAAGTATGGATCAGAAGGAGAGGGTGGCCAGTTCATCGGCCAGACGGGGATGTCTTGATGGTGTTCGGCTGGGGTGCTGTTGTGTGACGTAAATAGTAGCCCCTCACCCCAGCCCTCTCCCGAGGGAGAGGGAGCCGATTGGTGGGCTTTTCAAGTGTGCGTTCAACTCGGTGGCACACGTCGGCGTAACTCGAAAGAACACCGCAATCAGTCCCCTCTCCCTCCGGGAGAGGGCTAGGGTGAGGGGCTTTTCAGCCTTAGAAATCAATAGTCCCGGACAACTTCGCCACCCGCGGCTCACCCTGAGTCAGATACCCACCCTGAGCCGATTCCCAGTACTTCTTGTTCGCCAGATTCTCCACGCCCAGACGCACGGTCACGTCCTTCTCCGACACCTTGAACGCATAACGCGCACCCGCATCGAAGCGGTTCCAGGTCGGCAGGCTCAGATTGTTCGCCGCATCGGCATATTGACCGCCGGTACGCAGCATCCGCGCATTCAGCGCTACGCCTTGCAGGCCCGGCACGTCCCAATCCGCGCCAGCGTTGAACTGGAAGGTCGGCACACCGATCGCACGATTGCCGTCGTTGGCGCCGTTGAGGGTGTTCTTCAGTTCGGTGTCCATCAGGGTCAGGCCGCTGATCAGGCGCAGGCCCTGAACCGGCTCGCCGAACACGTTCATTTCCACGCCTTTGTTGACCTGCTCGCCTTCACGCACGTAGGTGCAGGTGGTGGCGCTGTCGATTTCGCAGTAACCATCGCTCGGCTGTTCGATGCGATAGACACCCAGGCTCGCGCCGTAAGTGCCCATGTCGACTTTCACCCCGACTTCGGTCTGTTTGGAACGCGCGGGTGCATAGACTTCGTTGCCGTTGGTCACACGGAATCCGCCGGAGCTGGTCGGCGAGGTCGGGCCCTGTGCCAGGCCTTCGATGTGGTTGGCGTAGAACGACACGTGTTCCCATGGCTTGAACACCACGCCGTACACCGGCGTGGTGATCGATTCGTCGTAGCTCGACTTGCGATCGCCGCTGCCCCAGCTGGCGTAGTTGTAGCCTTGCACCACCAGTTGCTGGCGGCGCAGGCCGGCGGTGACCAGCAGGCGATCATCGAAGAAACCGAGGGTGTCGGAAAGCGCGATGCTGCGGTTGAAGGTCTTGCCGACGATGCCCGGATCATTCAAGTCGCCACCGGCAAAATTGCCCACCGGCGACGGCGTTTGCACCGGGTGATAGATGTTGTTGGCGTATTGGGTCAGATCGAAATCGTATGCGCTGCGCTGCTCGGCCCAGATACCGGTCAACCCGAAATTGACCTTGTGACTGATCGCGCCGGTATTGAATTTGCCGTTGAGGCCAGCCATGACGCTGGTGTTGTCTTCATCGTGGGGGACGAACGAACCCGTGGTAAACGAAGCACCGCTGTTGCCAACCAGAGTGGTCGAGTTGTAGCGCCCGACTTCGCGGGTGTGCTTGGCGCCGCCGGCCGCGTAGGCGGTCCAGTTGTCGTTCAGGTCATATTCGGCGCGAAGCATGCCGAAGGTGTCTTCGATGTCGGTGTAGCCCCACTTCGGCGCGTAGTTGGTGTCGGCCGATGGCGCATCCGGAATGTGCGTGGCAGTGCCAAGGTTGACCGAGCTGCGGCCACCGTTGACGCGTTCTTTCTGGTAGGCGAAGTCGCCGGAGAGGCGCAGGGCGTCGCCGCGGTAGTCGAGGCCGATGGCGAACAGTTTCGAGCGCTGGTTCTCGTGATCGATGCCGGTGTCGCCTTCACGCTGGGACAGGTTGATCCGTGCACCGAAGCGGTTGTCTTCACCGAAGCGCTGGCCAATGTCGAAGTGATGACCGATGCGACCTTCGCTGTTGATGTCGGTGGTGTAACGGCGCAGCGGCACGTCACCGGCGCGCTTCGGTTGCAGGTTGACGCCACCGCCGATGCCGGAACCGGTCGGGGTCACGCCGTTGATAAAAGCGTTCGGGCCTTTGAACACTTCCACGCGCTCCAGCGCATCGGTGGAAATGATCTGCCGTGGCAGCACACCGTACAGGCCGTTATAGGAAATATCGTCGCCGTTCAGTGGCAGGCCACGGATCATGAAGACCTGCGCCTGGTTGGAGAAACCCGAGGCCTGACGCACCGACGAATCGTTGAGCAGCACGTCGGCGACGTTTTCGGCCTGCTGATCCTGGATCAGTTGTTCGGTATAAGAGGCGGCGCTGAATGGCACGTCCATCATGTCCTGATTGCCGAGCACGCCGAGTTGACCACCACGGGCGACCTGACCACCCGCGTAAACCGGGGGCAGGGCGTTGGGCGTCGGGGCCTGAGCATTAACGTTGACGTCGTCCAGCACCAGCGCTTTGGTATCGCCTTCAGCGGCGTGAGCGGTGACAGTCAGGGAGCACAGCAGGGCGAGAAGCGTCGGGCGAAACGGGACGGCGAGTCGAGCTGGAGCGGGCATGTAGGGACCTGGAGGCACGCGGCCGGTGAGAAAAATAAGGGCGGCGCGGGAACTCCTTGCGCAAATGCGACTCCAGGTGCAAATGATAGGTTTTCTCAGTAACGTTTTGCAATCAGTTTGTCATCACCTCTTCAAAACCCATATTCCTGTGTAGGAGCTGCCGCAGGCTGCGATCTTTTGATCTTGTTTTTAAAATCAAAGTCAAAAGATCGTCCGATCGCGGCCCGAGCCTTCGGCAGCTCCTACACGGATTGTGTATGGTGTTCGGGCTTAATGGACTGGATGGAGCAACATGCACAACCTTCGATTACCGATCACGCTCGCCGCATTGCTGGCGCTCGCCGGTTGCGCGGGGCAGCGCAGCCAGGAACCGGTGCCGCGTGCACCCGCTGAAGTGAAGGCCGAGATCGTACGGCTGATGCCGGCCAAGACTGCCGATCGCCAAGGCTGGGCCACCGATATCTACGCCGCATTTGCCGCGCAGAACATCAGCCCGACCACGCAAAACCTGTGCTCGGTGCTGGCCGTTGCCGAACAGGAATCGACCTTTCAGGCCGATCCCACCGTGCCCGGCCTGGGCAAAATCGCCCGCGACGAAATCGACCGTCGCGCCGCGAAAGTGCATATCCCCAGCCTGTTGGTCAGCGGCGCTCTGCAGGTGCGTTCCACCAACGGCAAGACCTACAGCGAACGCCTGAACGCGGCGCGCAGTGAAAAAGAACTCAGTGGCATTTTCGACGACTTCATCGGCCGGGTGCCGATGGGCCGTACGCTGTTCGGTGGCTTCAACCCGGTGCACACCGGCGGGCCGATGCAGGTCAGCATCGAATTTGCCGAGCAGCACGCCAAAGACTATCCATACCCGGTAGACGGTACGATTCGCCGCGAAGTGTTCAGCCGCCGTGGTGGCATGTATTTCGGCATCGCGCATTTGCTCGGTTATCCGGTGAGCTATCGCGAGCCGTTGTACCGATTTGCCGACTTCAACGCTGGTTGGTACGCCAGTCGCAACGCGGCGTTTCAAAACGCGGTGAGCCGCGCCTCGGGCATTCCGCTGGCGCTGGATGGCGATCTGATCCGCTACGACTCGATCATGCCCGGCGGCACGGAACTGGCGGTGCGCACCCTCGGCAAGTCATTGGGCATGCGCAACCCGACCATTCGCGATCAACTGGAGAAGGGCAAAACCCTGGAGTTCGAAGAGACCAAGCTCTATCAGCGGGTGTTCGAACTGGCAGAGCAAGCGGAGGGGAAGAAGCTGCCGCGTGCGGTGTTGCCGGGGATCGTGCTGCAGAGTCCGAAGATCACCCGAAAACTCACGACCGCGTGGTTCGCCAAGCGCGTGGACGAGCGTTACAAACGCTGCATGGTCAAGGCCGGATAAATCAGGCAGACATAAAAAACCCGGCCAAGGGAGCCGGGTTTCTCTGGGGTGTTGCGCTTGCCGCCATTCATCAGGCAACGCGGCGTTCGATCAGACGATCCGAGCCACCTTCAGCAACGCGGCGTTCAAGCAGACGATCCGAGCCACCTTCAGCAACGCGGCGTTCGATCAGACGATCAGCGCCACCTTCAGCAACGCGGCGTTCGATCAGACGATCCGAACCACCTTCAGCAACGCGGCGTTCAAGCAGACGATCCGAACCACCTTCGGCGACGCGGCGTTCGATCAGACGATCCGAGCCACCTTCGGCGACGCGGCGTTCGATCAGACGATCCGAGCCACCTTCGGCAACGCGACGTTCAAGCAGACGATCCGAGCCACCTTCAGCCACACGGCTTTCGATCAGTTTGTCCGAACCGCCCTCAGCGATCAGGGTGTGGGCCGGGGTAGCGGCGAAAGCGTTGATAGCGAAGACCGAGAAAGCGATACCGAGAAGAGTTTGGCGTTTCATGATGGTGTGCTCCGGGGTGTTGTTGGTTGGTATGGAGCCGATGTTACGCCGGAGATTTTTTATGAGAACTTCATTGCCGTGATGATGAACATCGACAGCAATGATGGTTGATGTAGGAGCTGCCGCAGGGGAATTTTACAAGACTTTGACGGCGCGCCCGATCGCCTGAATCGGCCCGGTCGGTTTGCCGATCGGCGAGCCATTGGCGCCCTCAAGTGTCAGCTCGAACAGCTGATTGGGTTGCAGCGGCGGCAGCTTGTCCAGCGGCACTGATAAAGCCTCGCCTGGCTTGACCAGCCCCAGCGACACCGGCCCTTGCCAGCCATCAGCCTTGGTCCAGAATTCCAGCGCCTTGTCCGCTGGCACCTCAACCACGCCGAGCGGAATCAGCTGAATCTCGTGCGAATTGCTCGCCTGAATCACCCAGCCCGGGGCTTTGTCTTGCGGCGCCACCAACACCACTAGATAACTCGGTTTCGGCGTGGTCTGGGTCAGCAGGATCGAACCCAAAATCAATGTCGCGGCCAGTCCGGCCGCACTCAAGCCGCGCCAGAGTGGCAGCAGATTCCACCATGAGGTCGATAACGTTTTTGGCGTGAGTCGTTCAAGGCTGCGTTCGATCCGCGGCCACAACAGCGCCGAGGGTTGTTGCGCGGGCGCCAGATCGGTCAGCTCCAGCAGACGCCGTTCCCAGGCATCCACCGCTGCACGCAGTTCGGGGTCGTTGGGCAAGCGTCGTTGCACCTCGATCCGCTGTTCAAAAGAAAGCGTGCCGAGCACATATTCGCCGGCCAGTTCATCGCGGTCTTGCGCCGATTCGCTGGTCATCCCATGCACTCCCGCAAGGCATTGAGGCTGCGCTTGATCCACGCCTTGACGGTGCCGAGCGGCGTGTCGAGGCGCGCGGCAATCTGCGCGTGGCTGTAGCCGTCGACGTAGGCGTGAAGAATGCAGTGGCGGCGTTGTGGCTCGAGTTGTTCGAGGCAACGATGAATGCGTGCCGAATGCGCATGGGCGTCGAAGCCGTCATCGTCCGCAGCCACGTCGTGGGTCTCACTGAACGGCGTTTCCCGACCGTGATCACGCAGCAGATTCAGCGCCAGATGCCGGGTCACACTGAACATCCAACCACGCGCCGAACCGCGCGCCGGGTCAAACCCCGCCGCGCCGTTCCAGATCTTGATGAAGGCCTCATGAACAATGTCCTCCGCCAGCGCCGTGTCGCGCACCAGCCGCTTGGCCACACCGAGCAGACGCGGGCCTTCCTGCACATACAAATCGCGCAGGGCCGACCGCTCGCCACGGGCACAGGCAGCGAGGCGGGCTTCGTAATCGAATGTGGATTCGGCTAAAGGCATGTCGTGCAATCTAGCTTACATTCCGCAAACATCCAGACAATCCAATTCCCCTTGTAGGAGTGAGCCTGCTCGCGATAGCGGTGTATCAGTAAAGAATAGGTCGGCTGACACTCCGCTATCGCGAGCAGGCTCACTCCTACAGGGGATTTGTGGTGTTCCGGGGATCAGTTCGCCGCCCAGAAAATGTAGTCGGCCTGATACTTCACCACTTCCTGCTTGCCCTTGTTCGCCGCTGTGCATTCGCTGCCCGGCGCCACGCCGCCCTTGAGTGCGACACGCTGGATGTAACTCACGCCACTCATCGCGCCTTTGCCTTCTGCGGGATTGGCCTTGACCAGTTGATAGGGCAGGTTGCCCGGGCTTGATGGCGCCACGGCCAATTGTGTGCCGGTGACCTTCGAACCGTCCTTGGCCTGCCAGGTGGCCGGCGGGCCAAAGTAGGTGCCGACCTGTTTGCCGCTGCGGTCATTGAGCACCGCTTTCGGGCCGACGAAGGTCCACTCGGTCTGCCCTGGAGTATTGGCTTTGTCACGGCATTCGTAAGTGATCTCACCGACGCCGGTGGTTTCCATCGCGATCTTGTGGCCGTCCGGGACTTTGATCGCGTCGGGATAGTTGCTTTGGGCGAAGGTCGTCGAGGACAGGGCGAGCAAACCGGTAAGGCCAATCAGCTGGGTGATGTTCATCAGTGTTATCTCCGAAAGGGTAGACCGCTGACAGCCGAAGAGGGCTGTTATAAGGACTACCCGTGACGGAGGCGTTTGGATGCAGTGCCCGGAAAATAAATTTCAATGACTCACCACCATCCCTGTAGGAGTGAGCCTGCTCGCGATGGCGGTGGGTCAGGCAGCACTCATGTCACTGGAATACCGCTATCGCGAGCAGGCTCACTCCTACAGGGATTTGTGTCGGGCTTGAGGCCGGAGGCTTTCAGGAGTTCCTGGGTGTAGGGGTGTTTGGGCGCGGCAAAGATTTCCCGCGAAGAACCCTGCTCAACCACTTTGCCATCCTTGATCACCATCAAGTCATGCGCCAGCGCATGCACCACTGCCAGATCATGGCTGATGAACAAATACGTCAGCCCATGTTTGATCTGTAATTGCCGCAACAACTCCACCACCTGCTTCTGCACCGTGCGATCCAGCGCCGAGGTCGGCTCATCAAGCAGAATCAGCGCCGGTTCCAGCACCAGTGCGCGGGCGATGGAAATGCGTTGGCGCTGGCCACCGGAAAATTCGTGGGGATAACGATGCCGGCTCTGCGGATCGAGGCCAACTTCCTCCAGTACGCGAATCACCGCCACCTCACGCTCGGCTTCAGTGCCGATGCCATGGGTCAGCAAGCCTTCGGCAATGATCTGCTGCACCGACATCCGTGGGCTGAGGCTGCCGAACGGGTCCTGAAACACCACCTGAATTTGCCGCCGTAACGGCCGCATCAGACGCTGGTTGAGCAGGCTCAGTTGCTTGTTGCCGAAACGGATATTGCCCTCGGACTCGACCAGCCGCAGGATCGCCTGACCTAACGTCGACTTGCCCGAACCCGACTCGCCGACAATCCCCAAGGTCTTGCCCCGTTGCAGGGTGAAGCTCACGCCATCCACCGCTTTGATGTAATCCTGCTGTCGACTGAACAACGCTTTGGGCAACGGAAACCACACCTTCAAATCGTCGACTTCGAGCAGGTTGTGATCGTACTCACTGGGCACTGGCGCACCGCTGGGCTCCGCCTCGATCAACAAGCGGCTGTAAGGATGCTGCGGCGCCCGAAACAGCGTTTCGCAATCGGCCTGTTCGACGATCTCACCGTGACGCATCACGCACACCCGTTGCGCGATACGGCGCACCAGATTGAGGTCATGGCTGATCAGCAACAGCGACATACCAAGGCGTTGCTGCAACTCGATCAGCAACTCGAGAATCTTCTGCTGCACCGTGACATCCAGCGCCGTGGTCGGCTCATCGGCGATCAACAGTTCCGGCTCGTTGGCCAGCGCCATGGCAATCATCACCCGTTGCCGCTGACCACCGGAGAGTTGATGCGGATAGGCTTTCAAGCGCTGCAACGGTTGGCGGATGCCGACCAGCTCCAGCAGCTCCAACGTCCGTTCACGTGCAGCGCGGCCCTTGAGGCCTTTGTGAATTTCCAGCACTTCACTGACCTGCTTTTCTACCGTGTGCAACGGATTGAGTGAGGTCATCGGTTCCTGGAACATCATCGCAATGCGGTTGCCGCGCAAACCGCGCATCTGCTGCTCGCTGGCGTGCAATAAATCCACGCCGTTGTAGCGGATCGCGCCGCTGCTGCTGACGTTCTTGCCCGGCAACAAACGCAGAATCGAATGCGCCGTCACCGACTTGCCCGAGCCGGATTCACCGACCAGTGCCAGGCATTCGCCCCGGCGAATATCCAGGTTCAAACCATGCACCACTGCCTGCCCGGCGAAGGCCACGCGCAGATCGCGAATCTCGATCAAATTGTCTTTCATGTCAGCTCCGGGGATCGAATGCATCACGGCAAGCCTCACCAATAAAAACCAACAAAGACAGAATCAGCGCCAGGGCAAAAAATGCCGTCAACCCCAGCCACGGCGCTTGCAGATTGCGCTTGGCCTGACCGATCAATTCGCCCAGCGACGCGGTGCCGGCGGGCATGCCGAAGCCGAGAAAATCCAGCGCGGTCAGCGTGGCGATGGCGCCGGTCAGAATGAACGGCAAATAGGTGAGGGTGGAGGTCATCGCGTTGGGCAGGATATGCCGGCACATCAGTTCGTTGTCGGTCAGGCCCAGCGCTCGCGCAGCTTTGACGTATTCCAGATTGCGCCCACGCAGGAACTCGGCGCGCACCACATCAACCAGCGCCAGCCAGGAAAACAGCGCCATGATCCCCAGCAACCACCAGAAACTCGGCGAGACGAACCCGGACAAAATGATCAGCAGATAGAGCACCGGCAACCCCGACCAGATCTCCAGCACGCGCTGCCCGAGCAAGTCGACCCAGCCGCCGTAATAACCCTGCAACGCCCCGGCGACAATGCCGATAAACGCACTGATGCCGGTAAGGATCAGCGCAAACAGAATCGAAATCCGCGTGCCGAAAATCACCCGCGCCAACACGTCACGCGCCTGATCATCGGTGCCCAGCCAATTGCTCGACGACGGCGGGCTCGGCGCCGGTTCGCTGAGGTCGTAATTGACCGTGTCGTAGCTGAACGGAATCGGCGGAAACAGCATCCAGCCGCCCTGATCCTCGATCAATTTGTGTACGTAACTGCTGGCGTAATCCGGCTGAAATGGCAGCTCACCACCGAAGTCGGTTTCCAGGTAATCGCTGAGGATCGGGAAGTAGAAAGCGTCGTGATAACGGATCACCAGCGGCTTGTCGTTGGCGATCAATTCACCGCCTAGACAAATCAGGCATAGACCAATAAACAGCCACAGCGACCAGCGTCCACGGCGGTTGGCCTTGAACTGCGCAACGCGACGTTGACCAAGAGGAGAAAGAGTGAACATCAGGCAGTCCTCGCCGAGAAGTCGATGCGCGGGTCGAGCAGGGTGTAGCAGAGGTCGCCGATCAGCTTGATCAACAGGCCGAACAGGGTGAACAGGAACAACGCACCGAACACCACCGGGTAATCCCGCGACACTGCTGCCTCGTAACTCATGCGCCCGAGGCCGTCGAGGTTGAAGATGGTTTCGATCAGCAAGGAACCGGCGAAAAACACCTCGATCAGTGCCGACGGCACACCGGCCACCACCAACAACATCGCGTTGCGAAACACATGGCCGTAGAGCACGCGCCTCTCGGTCAGACCCTTGGCCCGGGCGGTGATCACGTACTGGCGGCTGATCTCGTTGAGGAAGCTGTTTTTGGTCAGGATCGTTAACGTGGCAAAGCCGCCGATCACCAGCGCCGTCACCGGCAACACCAGATGCCAGAGGTAGTCGCCGACCTTGCCCAGCGTGCTCAGGCTGTCGAAGTTATCCGAGACCAGGCCCTGCACCGGGAACCAGTTGACGTAGCTGCCACCGGCGAACACCACGATCAGCAGAATTGCGAAGAGAAACGCTGGCATCGCGTAGCCGATGATGATCGCCGTGCTGCTCCAGACATCAAACGCGCTGCCGTTCTTGATCGCTTTGCGAATGCCCAGCGGGATCGAAATCAGGTAGGTGATCAACGTCGCCCACAAGCCCAGCGACAGCGATACCGGCAGCTTCTGCGCAATCAGATCGGTGACCTTGGCGCCGCGAAAGAAACTGCTGCCCAGATCCAGCTGCGCGTAGTTTTTCAGCATCAGCCACAGGCGTTCGTGCATGGGTTTGTCGAAACCGTAATGGTGTTTGATCTCCTCGATCAGCGCCGGATCGAGACCACGGCTGCTGCGACCCGCGCCGCCAACCGCAGCAACCTCGCCACCACCGCCCATGCTGTGCCCGCCGAAGCCTTGCAAGCGGGCGATGGCCTGCTCGACCGGGCCACCCGGCGCGGCCTGCACGATAAGGAAATTGACCACCAGAATGCACAGCAGCGTCGGGATGATCAGCAGCAAACGTCGACTCAGATAACGCAGCATGTCATTGGCCTCCCGCGAGTTGGCTGTGCATCTGCTGCGTGTTCAGCGCCTTGGCCGATACCTCCCACCAAGTGTTGAGGCCTTCGTCGTACGCCGGTTGCACGGGCGGCATGCCGAAGCGGTTCTGATACACCGTCGGCGTGCCTTTGGAGTAGTAGTTGGGAATCATGTAGTAACCCCATTGCAGCACCCGATCGAGGGCGCGGGCGTAATGCACCATGGCTTCGCGGGTGTTGGCCTGGACCAGTCCGTCGATCAGTTGATCGACCGCCGGGTTGGCCAGCACCATCGAGTTGGAACTGCCGATTTGTGTGGCACTTTGCGAGGCATACAGGCTGTACAACTCGCGGCCGGGAGAGACGATCGGATCGCCGCTGCGCGGGAAACTGGTAACGATCATGTCGTAGTCGCGGGCGTTGAGGCGGTTGACATATTGCGCCGAATCGATCCGGCGCAAATTCAGGGTGATGCCGATCTGCGCGAGGGTGCGTTTGAACGGCAGCAACATGCGGTCGAAGCCGCCCTGACCGTCGAGAAAGGTGAACTCCAGCGGCTCGCCCGCAGTGTTGACCAGACGATTGTGTTGCGGCGTCCAGCCAGCCTCGGCGAGCAGCTTCAGCGCTTGCAGTTGCTTGTCGCGGATGTAGCCGCTGCCATCGGTTTTCGGTGCCTGATAAACCTCGGTGAAGACCTCGTCGGGAATCTGCCCACGCAAAGGTTCGAGGATCTTCAATTCCTCGGCATCAGGTAGCGCGGTGGCGGCCATTTCGCTCTTCGGCCAGAAGCTGTTCTGACGCACGTAGAAGCCGCGCATCATCTGTTTGTTGGTCCACTCGAAATCCCACAGCAGGCTGATCGCCTGACGCACGCGGCGATCCTCGAAGATCGGGTTCTGCAGGTTGAACACGAAGCCCTGAGCGGCGGTGGGTTTTTCCGGCGCCAGAATCGACTGCTGCAAGCGACCGTCACGCAGTGCCGGACCGTCGTAGCCGACCACGTATCCGGATGAGGAGAACTCACGGTTGTAGTCGAACGCGCCGGCCTGCAGCAGTTGCCGGGCGACGTCGGTGTCACCGTAGAAATTCACCGTGAGCGTGTCGAAGTTGTACATCCCGCGACTGACCGGCAGGTCTTTGCCCCACCAGTCCGGATCGCGTTGAAAACTGATGCTGCGCCCGGCGTCGACCTTGCTCACCCGGTACGGGCCGCTGCCCAGCGGCGGCTCGAAACCGCCGCCATTGGCGAAGTCGCGGGTCTTCCACCAGTGTTCGGGGACCACGCGCATCGTCGCCAGATCCAGCGCCAGGGTGCGGTTGAGGTTGTTCTTGAAGGTGAAGCGCACCTGCCGTGGGCCTTCGATCAGCACGTCCTGGACGTCGGCGTATTGCTGGCGATAGCTCAGGCTGCCCTTGGTCATCAACAGGTTGAAGGTGTAGCGCACGTCTTCGGCGGTGATCGGCGTGCCGTCGGCGAAACGTGCTTTTGGATTGAGGGTGAAACGCACCCACATACCTTCGGGATCGCGCTCGATCTGTTGCGCGACCAGTGCGTAGACGGTGTACGGCTCGTCGAGTGAACGGAACGCCAGCGGCGAATACACCCAGTCATTGACCTGCACCACGGAAATGCCCTGATCGGCATACGGACTGATGTAGTTGTACTGGCCGATCTCCATCGACGCGCGACTGAGCGAACCGCCCTTGGGCGCCTTGGGATCAACGAAATCGAAGTGCTGGAAGTTCGCCGGATACTTCGGCGCCTCGCCGTACACCGTCAGCGCATAACTACCGCCTGCCAGCGCCGAGGTGCCGGTGCATAGCAGCGCACTGCCCAGAAGCAGGCCCGCCATGTTGCGCAAAAAACTCATGCAATCACTCCTTAATTCCTGAATGCACACAAATCAAAACTGTAGGAGTGAGCCTGCTCGCGATGAGGCCAAGTCAGACCCTGCAAGGTTGACTGAAAAAACGCTATCGCGAGCAGGCTCACTCCTACAGGAGTTGCGGTGCTCTTGGTTAGAAGTGGTAAGTCATGCGCGCAAACAAGGTGCGCCCCAGCGGGTCGGTGTAACGCGGGTCATAGCCGCTCTGGAAGTTGTAGGCCTGGTTGGAGAACGGTGGGTTGCGGTCGAACACGTTCTTCATCCCGGCATCGACATCCAGCACCTTGTTGAAGGTGTAACCGGCCGACAGATCCCACACCGAATACGACGCCACGCGCGCGTGGGTGTCGCGGTCGTAGTCGTTGTAACCGGTGGTGAAGCGGTTGGTCAGCGCCGCCCGCGCCGCGCCGAAGGTCCAGCTGCCGGTGAGGTTGTGCTTCCAGCGCGCGATCACGCCGTCACCCTGAAAGTCGCCGACCTTGTCGGTGAACGGGCCTTTGATGGTGCTCTGGAAGTCGTATTCATCGACGTAGGTGCCTTGCAGGCCCAGACCGAACTGACCGTACGGCGTGTTCGGAAAGCGGTAATCCAGCGACACATCGACACCGTTGGTTTCAACGATGCCGAGGTTGGCGTTGCCGGTGACGATGTAGTTGAGCGTGCCGTCAGCATTGCGCACGAAGCGATCGGGGTAGGAACCGGCCTGATCAAACACGGTGGATTCCGGGAACGGCTGGATCTGGTTGGAGATGTGAATCCACCAGAAATCCAGACCTACCGAGAGGTTGTTGATCGGCTGGTAGACGAAGCCGAGGGTCACGTTGCGTGCTTTCTCCGGGGCAAGGTCCTCGTTGCCGCCGATCTGGTTGAGGAACTGCTGACCGCAATCGCGGCCGCCGTTGCGGCCCGGTTGTACCACGCCGCCGGTACACAGCACCGGGTCGTTGTAGTAGCCCTGGGTGAAGGTGATGCTGCGCGGCGAATACAGCTCGTACAGCGACGGCGCACGGAAGCCTTCACTGTACGCGCCGCGTACCACCAGCTCTTTCAACGGCTGATAACGGAACGAGTATTTCGGGTTGGTGGTGCTGCCGAAGTCACTGTATTTGTCGTGACGCACGGCGGCGGACAGTTCCAGGCTGTCGAGCACCGGCACGTTGATTTCCGCGTACGCAGCTTTCACGCTGCGGTCACCTTCGACACTGCCAGCCGGGTCGATGCCGAGGCTCTGGATGTCGCCGGCGAACGACTCGAAGTCCTGATGGAATTTCTCTTTGCGGTACTCGCCACCCAGGGCCAGACCGGACGGGCCGGCGCCGAACCAGTCGCCGATTTCACGACTGATACGACCATCGAAACCGGCTACACGGCCCACAGCAGTGGAATAGGCGCCGTGATACGCCGCGTTATCGATGTACTGCTGACCGGCGGCGGACTGCGGGCCGAACGGGTTGAGCAAACCGCTGGCCAGACCGTTGATCATCGCTTGATCGCTGACATACCCGCTGGTGACGCTGGAGACGATTTTGTTCTGGTTGTACGAGGCGCCGACGTTGTAATCCCAACCGCCAACCAGTCCATCGAAACTGAGCAAAAAGCGCTGGCTGGTGTTCTGGTCTTTCGATTCGCGCGGGCCGGCAGCGGTTTCGCGCCAGTTCACATCGACCGGTTGGGTCGGGTCGAGGGCGAAATCGGTGGGCGCCGGGGTGATGCCGTTGCCGGGATAGTAGGGCGACGAAGAATCGAGGCTCAGACCGGTCAACGGCGCAGGGCCGATCGCCGTGGCGTTGTTGTTGCGCGACCAGAAGTATTCGAGGTTGACGTTGTGATCGTCGCCGAGTTTGCCGGTGGTCTTGCCGAAGAACGAGGTCTTCTCGGTCTGTGGCACCAGGTCGATGTATTCGCGGGTGCTGAAGCGGCACAAGCCGTCGCGGGCGATCAGGTTCGGCCCGTTGCAATTGCTGTTGGCCAGCGGGTTGGTGGCGTTGCCGTTTTGACTGTAGTTGCCGGGGAACGCGGTGCCCGAGGTCTGATCGAGGCCGCGACCGGGCGCGTAGTCAGTGGCAAAAGAGCGGTCGTTGGCGTCGAGGTTCTGCTGCTTGTTGTAATTGAACACGCCGAGGACGTTGAAGCGGTCTTCTTCCAGATCGCCGTAGCCCCAACTGGCGCTCATGTCTTTGGTTGCACCGCCGCCGCTGTGAGTCGGGGTTTCGCCGCCGAGGGTCAACTGGCCGTCGGTCAGGGATTTCTTGGTGATGAAGTTGATCACGCCGCCGATGGCGTCGGTGCCGTACAGGGCCGAGGCGCCGTCACGCAGGACTTCCACGCGTTCGATGGCGGCAAACGGGATCATGTTCAGATCTACCGCACCGCCAGCCGAGTTGGTCCCGGACAAGGCGTTGTTGGCCAGGCGTCGACCGTTGAGCAGCACCAGCGTCTTGTTCGCGCCGATGCCGCGCATGTCGGCGAACGAGGCGCCGCCAGTGGCTGCGCCGACCGAGCCTGCGCTGTTGTTGATCGACTGGCTGCCAGTGATGCGCTGCACCAGTTCGGCGGTGGTGGTCACGCCTTGTTTGCGCAGCTCATCGGCCTTGAGAATGGTGATCGGCACCGCCGTTTCCGCATCGACCCGGCGAATCGCCGAACCGGTCACTTCCACCCGTTGCAGTTGCGTGGTCGGCGCTACCACTGCCGCTGCCGCCGGGACGGAAGCGTTGTCGTCCTCGGCCGCCTGCACAGTCCCGGCGCCCATCCCCATGGCCACCAGATACAACGGAACAAAACGGTGACGAGAAATCGTTGCCACCAAAGGTTTGAGCGTGAAGCGTGGAGTGTTCATCAGCATGGTTATTTCCGACTTTTTAGACGTTATCGAATTGGCCTTGTGAGCCCCTCATTGCTCCGCTATCGGTGATACCGCGTGCGGAAAACCACTTTCTTCAAGCAAGCCGATCCCCTCCGAAGACGCGTGGCGTTTTTTCGGTCGGCTGATTGCGACAGGATTCAGCGGGCGGTGGCGGGCGCGTCTCTCAAGACGCGGCCGCCACCGCACTCAGTGGGTGGTCATCACCGATATTTTGGTAATGCCCGAGCGTTCGATCGACGCCATGGCCTTGGCCACCTGGCCGTAATTGACGGCGGAGTCGGCCTGCAACTGCACGCGCACCTCGGCGTCCTTGGCCTTGACCTCTTTGAGGCTGGCTTCCAGCGATTCCGGCGCCAGCTCGGTCTTCGCCAGATAGAACTTGCCGTCCTGATCGACGCTGACCACCACCGGGTCTTTCTTTTCGGCGGGGGCGACGGCATCGGTTTTCGGCAGGTTGACTTTGATTGCGTTGGTCATCAGCGGCGCGGTGACGATGAACACCACCAGCAACACGAGCATCACGTCGACCAGTGGCGTGACGTTCATTTCGCTGAGCACTTCATCGCTGTCTTGCGTAGAAAAAGACATCAGCTGGCCTCCCGCACGGCGGCTGTGGTTTTGCTGGCGATGGCCTGACGGCTGATGGAAAACGCACTGCGCGAGGCGAGGGCGTCGAAGTCGTGGGCGAAGTCATCCATGTCCGCCGAGGCCAGTTTCAGTCGGCGCAGAAAGAAGTTGTAAATCAGCACCGCCGGCACCGCGACGGCGATGCCGACACCGGTGGCGATCAGCGCGTGGCCGATCGGCCCAGCCACTGCTTCAAGGCTGGCCGAACCGGTTTCGCCGATGCTTTTCAGCGCTTCCATGATTCCCCACACGGTGCCGAACAGGCCAATGAACGGCGCGGTGCTGCCGATACTGGCGAGGATCGCCTGGCCGTTTTCCAGCGAGCGGCGTTCCTTCTGGATCTGCTGGCGCAGGTTGCGTTCCAGGCGATCCGAACGGTTGATGGTGTGCGCCAATTGCTGGGTGGTGCGCGGCGAATCTTCCACCAGCAGCGCCTCGAAACCGCTGCTGGCGATGCGCGCCAGAGCGCCCGGATACTGGCTGGCGTGTTCGGCGGCGGTGAGCAGATCCGGCGCGCCCCAGAAGGCCTTGGTGAATTGTTTGTTCTGCGCTTTCTGCCGCAGGTACTGCGCCGACTTGACCAGCAGGATCGCCCAGCTGACCACGGAAAACAGCACCAGACCCCAGAGCACGCCGGGGACAATCATCGAAGACAAATCGTTCATGGTGACACCTCGCTTGCGTTATTCGGTTGTGCGTTGATTGAGCGTTCGGTTATTGCGGCAATTTGAAATCGATGGTCTGGGTGGCGAAGCCGTCGATCGGCGTGTCACCGCGTTTGGCCGGAATAAACTTCCAGTTCTTCACAGCGGCGACGGCGGCGTCATCCAGTTGCGGCTTGCCGCTGGATTTGGTCACCGTCACCGTGCCGGCGCGACCGTTGGCGAGTACCTGAATGCGCAGCACCACGCTGCCTTCCCAGTTGCGCCGCAGTGCCAGCGACGGGTATTCCGGCGGCGGGTTGCCGAGGCTGGCGAGGCCGGAGATCGCTGCTGATTCCTTGACCGGACCCGGCGCAGCGGCAGGGGCCGGCGGTGCGCTAGGTGTCGCAGGTGCAGCAGGAACGGCCGGTTGTGCCGGGGCGGGTGGGGCTTTCGGCGGTTCGACCTTTTTCTCCGGTTTCGGCTTCTCGACCGGTTTCGGTTTTTCGATCGGCTTGGGTTTCTCCACCGGTTTCGGCGGTGGCTTGACCGCGTCCTCGTCTTCCACCGGTTGTTCAGGTTCCGGCGGTGGCGGCGGAGGAGGCGGGGGTGGTGGTTCCGGCGTCGGCGGTGCCGGTGGCGTCGGGCTGGTCAGCTCGACGGTCATTTCCGGAATCTGCGGTGGCGTTGGCAATGGCTCTGTTTTGGATTGCTGGAGAAACCACCAGGCGCCGCCATGTATCAGCGCCGACACAGCCACCAGCAACACCATCTGCTGTTTGTTCAGCCCGCCAGGTTGCGAGGTATTGGCTTTAAACGCCGGCCTGCCCGGTGGCGGCGGAATTGGCGCTTCCCGCAACGGCCCCGGTAGGGTTCTGTGCTTTACCGCATCGTTCATTAAAGCTCCCTCGGGTTGATGAAGGGCAATAAGGTGCCGTCCGAACATCCGGGGGATGTTCGAGTGGGTGGGTGCAACTTTCTTCACGGTGAGCAGAAGCCTATAGTTAGTTGAACTATCCGGTTAACAAGGCTTGTGCAAACTTACTGGCTTAGCGTCATCGACTTCGAGTGTTCATTGGCCATTCCCTGGTTGTTCTTCTATTGCGTAAGACAACGGTCGGTGTCTCATGCTTGTTACACATAGCAACCGCTGTGCCACATGTTGCTGAAATGTAGAGTGCGTATTTCATGAGTGTTACCCATGTCGCATTTATATAAGTTTCGCCACTGCCGTGGTTTTTATCCGGCGCACAGACTCCCGTTACTCCTGTTGGCGGAGCTTTTTCAGAGGCGAGTCAAGCTGTACGCGGTATCCCGCTGAATGGCGGGATAGAGCGGCGTCGTGACTGGCGGTCCGGGCACTTGCTGGTGCGCGGCGGACCGATTTGGTGCAGGTCAATGTTTTAGCGGCTCACGGGGCATGTTCCTTGTTGTTGTTTAAATGAAATCACTGTTTGAACTACTGAATAGTTAAAGTCTGTGGAGCAGTTTTGGTGCACTTGCAATGGCGCCGAAAGTTATTGTTCGACAATCCTGCTGTCGTTCAATGCACACTGCATTTGTGCAATAACTGCCCAAGTCTTATTTAAAAAATAAATAGCACGCTGCCGTCGGCCAATAACTCATTGCCGAACGCAGTGCGCTGTCGAGGTGTCAGGTAATAAAGTAATTGTGAGGGCAGCCGGGACTGTTCGAATGAACTCGGCGGCGAACGGATAAATGCAAAGAGGCTGTGATGCGGCAGAGCGTTTGAAGATTCACGCGGTGAACTCCTTGTTGCCAGCTCGGATACGCGAACTTTTGGTTCGGTATCGCACCTTACAAGAACGCGGATAGCATTCGATGATTGCTCTTGGTGCGGGATGGGCACCGCCAGCGCTGTTTTGCGAGGTTTGAATTCGCAAGTCGCGAGTGCATGGGAAAACCGTGCCAAAACCGATACACAGACAGAATTTTTCTACATCCGCGCTACAGCCATCTACCCTGTGGCAATGGCCTTTTCGGGGGGATTGGATATGTACCAGCTCTACGGGCACAGAAACTCAGGCGCCGCCGCCATCGAAGCGGCGCTGGAACTGTGCCAGATCGCTTACCGCTTCATTGATATCGAAGCCAGCACCGAAGCCGCCGAGGCGCTGGCCCAGCTCAATCCACTCAAGCAGATACCGACTTTGCAACTGCCCGACGGCAGCGCCATCACCGAAAGCGCGGCGATCCTGATTCATCTGGGCCTGACGTTTCCCAAGTCCGGCCTGCTGCCGGTCAGGGCGGATGATCGCGATCAGGCGATTCGCGGCCTGGTGTACATCGTCAGCAATTGCTACGCGGCGATCGGCGTCGTCGATTACCCGGAGCGCTGGCTGCTGATGCCTGACGAAGCCTCACGGCAGAATCTGATCGCTGGCGCGCGTGAGCGCTTGCACTGGAGTTGGGAGGTGTTTGCCGACCAGTTTTCCGCCGAGCTGTACCTGGATGACGAAACGCCGGGGGCGCTGGATGTGCTGGCGGCGGTGGTGACACGCTGGGCGGGCAGTCGCGAGCATTTGCGCCAGACGCGACCGGGGTTTTATGCGTGGTTGCAGCGGATTGACCGGCACCCGGTGCTGGCGCCGGTCTTTGCCCGGCATTGGCCTTCTTGAACACACCGCAGATTCAAATGTAGGAGTGAGCCTGCTCGCGATAGCGGTTTGTCAGCTAAAAACAAGGTGACTGACAGAACGCTATCGCGAGCAGGCTCACTCCTACAGGGGGGGGCGGCGGTGTTTTTGAGGTTATTCCCCGCGAATGTACTGCTCCAGCTGCTTGATCAGCTCCGCCTGTTCGGCAATCGCTTCCTTGACTAGGTCACCGATCGACAGCAAGCCGATCAGCTTGCCGTTCTCGACCACTGGCAAGTGGCGCAAGCGTTTGTCCGACATGATGCCCAGGCAGGTGTCGACGGTTTGGTGGGTGTCGACGGTGATCACGTTCGCCACCATGATGTCGCGCACCGGTGTGCCCACGGATGAGCGGCCATGCAGCACCAGTTTGCGCGCGTAATCGCGTTCGCTGATGATGCCGACCACTTTGTCGTCTTCGACCACCAGCAAGGCACCGACGTTTTTCTCGGCCATCTTCATCAGCGCTTCGAGCACCATGTGATCGGGTTTGATCTGGTGCACTTCCTGATTCTTCTGATCTTTGAGCTTGAGCAGTTGGGCGACGGTCTTCATGGCGGTTACTCAGGTGTTGTCGTTGTTATCCAAGCATCGTAGACGCAAGCGCGCAGGGCAAGGTGGCAAAGCGGCAGATAACACGCAAAAAACGTCATTCGCCGGTTTTTTCCGTGGTTGGCGCCGATTTATCGCCAGAGTCATCCCAGGCAATGCCGCGTAGAATGCCTCTCTGATTCAATTCCTGAGGTTGCAGTGGTGGATTTACCGCAGGGCTTCGTCCTGACCCGGCATTGGCGCGATACCCCGGCCGGCACCGAAGTCGAGTTCTGGCTGGCGACCGACGCCGGGCCGCGCCGTGTGCGCCTGCCGCATCAGTCGTCGGTGGCGTTTATCCCCGCCGAGCAGCGCGCAGCGGCCGAACGCCTGCTGCACGATGAAAAGAATGTAGAACTGCGCCCGCTGGCCCTGCAGGATTTCGAACATCGCCCGGTGCTCGGTCTGTATTGCCAGCAACACGGCCAATTGATGCGCCTGGAAACCGCGCTCAACCGCAACGGGGTCGACGTCTACGAAGCCGACGTTCGCCCGCCGGAACGCTACCTGATGGAGCGTTTTATCACCGCGCCGGTGCGGTTCAGCGGCACGCCCGATGCCGACGGCGTATTGCTCAACGCCCAGCTCAAACCCGACCCCGATTACCGACCGAAACTGCGCCTGGTCTCGCTCGACATCGAAACCACCGAAACCGGCGAGTTGTATTCGATCGCCCTCGAAGGCTGCGGCGAACGTCAGGTGTACATGCTCGGTGCGCCGAACGGCGATGACAGCATCGTCGACTTCGACCTTGAATACTGCGACTCGCGCACGGTCATTCTGAAGAAACTCAACGACTGGTTTGCCCGCCACGACCCCGACGCGATCATCGGCTGGAACGTCGTGCAGTTCGACCTGCGCATCCTCCACGAACATGCACGGCGCCTCGGCGTGCCGCTGAAGCTCGGCCGTGGCGGCGAAGAGATGCAGTGGCGTGAACATGGCAGCCGCAATCACTACTTCGCCTCGGCGGCGGGGCGACTGATCATCGACGGCATCGAGTCCCTGCGTTCGGCAACGTGGAGTTTCCCCTCGTTCAGTCTGGAAAACGTCGCCCAGACGTTGCTCGGCGAAGGCAAGTCCATCGACAACCCGTACCAGCGCATGGACGAAATCAACCGCATGTTCGCCGAGGACAAACCGGCGCTGGCCAAGTACAACCTCAAGGACTGCGAACTGGTCACGCGGATCTTCGCCAAGACCGAACTGCTGACCTTCCTGCTGGAGCGCGCCAGTGTCACCGGTTTGCCGGCGGACCGCAGCGGCGGCTCGGTGGCGGCGTTTACCCACCTGTATATGCCGTTGATGCATCGGCAGGGGTTTGTCGCGCCGAACCTCGGCACCAATCCGCCACAGGCCAGCCCAGGCGGTTTCGTCATGGACTCGCAGCCGGGTTTGTACGAATCGGTGCTGGTGCTCGATTACAAGAGTCTTTACCCGTCGATTATTCGTACCTTTCTGATCGACCCGGTCGGGTTGATCGAAGGTTTGCAGCACCCGGACGATAACGATTCGGTGCCGGGCTTCCGTGGTGCGCGTTTCTCGCGCACCCGTCACTGCCTGCCGTCGATTGTCTCGCGCGTTGCCGAGGGCCGCGAGACCGCCAAGCGCGAACATAACGCACCGCTGTCGCAGGCACTGAAGATCATCATGAACGCTTTCTACGGTGTGCTTGGCTCCAGCGGTTGCCGCTTCTTCGATACGCGGCTGGCCTCATCGATCACCCTGCGCGGTCACGAAATCATGCTGCGCACGCGCAAGCTGATCGAAGAGCAGGGCCACGCGGTGATCTATGGCGACACCGATTCAACGTTTGTCTGGCTGCGTCGCCCGCACGGACAGGAAGAGGCGGCGAACATCGGTCATGCGTTGGTCAAGCACGTCAACGACTGGTGGCGCGAGCACGTGCGCGATGAATACGGACTGGAAAGCGCTCTCGAACTGCAATTCGAAATTCACTACAAACGCTTTCTGATGCCGACCATTCGCGGTGCCGAGGAGGGCAGCAAGAAGCGCTACGCCGGTCTCGTCACCCGTGCCGACGGCAGCGATGAAATGGTCTACAAAGGCCTGGAGACCGTGCGCACCGACTGGTCGCTGCTGGCCCGGCAATTCCAGCAGGAGCTCTACGAGCGGATATTCCAGCGCAAGCCGTATCAGGATTACGTGCGTGATTACGTACGTAAAACCCTCGCCGGTGAATTCGATGATCGCCTGATCTACCGCAAGCGCCTGCGCCGCACCCTCGACGATTACGAGCGCAACGTCCCGCCGCATGTGCGTGCGGCGCGGCTGGCCGATGATTACAACGCCCAGCACGGGCGCCCACGGCAATACCAGAATGGCGGCTGGATCAGCTACGTCATCACCCTGGCTGGCCCCGAACCGCTGGAAGTGCGCCGCGCCGCCATCGATTACGACCACTACATCACCCGGCAACTGCAACCGGTGGCGGATGCGATTCTGCCGTTTGTCGACGACGATTTTTCAACCCTGATCGGGGGGCAGTTGGGCCTGTTTTGAGTCAAGCAACTGCAGCGTCCATTCATCGAGAATGCCGTGGAAGTAGCGTTCCAGCGCCTGATTGAACACGCTGTCTTCAGCGCAAAACTGCGCGAACAGGGTCATCGAGGAATGAAATTTCAGGTCATCGGGATGGCCGAAAATCTCCGCGATCGAACGCTGTTGCACCTTCAGCACTAGCTGCGTGCACGTACGCAGCCGCGCGCCGAGCAGCTCGTGGGCCAGGTAGGCCCGAGCTTCCTCGGCCGAACCGATGGCGTAGCGCCGGGACATTTCGCTGCCGCCCAGGCCGGCGAACTGCGGGAAGACAAACCACATCCAGTGGCTGCGCTTGCGGCCCTCATCGAGTTCGCGTTGCACGCGCTCGAACACCGGGTCCTGGGCCTGGACAAAACGTTGCAGGTTGAACGGGTCGTACTGATCAGTGCTTCTCATCGCGAAGCCCTCGCCAGCCGCTGGCTCAAACCATGGCCAGCCGCTGCTTGCGTTGTGGCGCTTGAAACGCCTGGTCCAGCGCCGCCAGATCCCCGGCCTCCAGTTGCAGTTGCGCGGCTTGTGCATTGAGTTGCACGTGTTCCGGTCGCACAGCCTTGGGAATCGCAATCACACCATCCTGACGCAGAATCCACGCCAGCGAAACCTGCGCGGGGGTCACACCATGACGAGCGGCAATCTCATTCAGCACCGGTTCAGCCAGCATCGCGCCGCCCTGGCCGATCGGACAGTAAGCCATCAGCGGCAGGCGCTGATGTTGGCACCATGGCAGCAGATCGAATTCGATGCCGCGCTCTTCGAGGTTGTAGAGCACCTGATTGGTCGCACAGGCCGAGCTGGACAGCTCTTCGAGATCCTCGACATCGAAATTCGACACGCCCCAACGGCCGATCTTGCCGTCCTCGCGCAGACGTTCGAAGGCCTCGACGGTTTCTTCCAGCGGATACTGGCCGCGCCAATGCAACAGATAGAGGTCGATGTAATCGGTGTCGAGCCGACGCAGACTGCGCTCGCAGGCCTGCGGGATGCCTTTGCGGCTGGCGTTGTGCGGGTAGACCTTGCTCACCAGAAACACCTGATCGCGCAGGCCGGCAATGGCTTCACCGACCACGGTTTCGGCACCGCCCTCGGCGTACATTTCGGCGCTGTCGATCAGGGTCATGCCCAGCTCGATCCCCGTGCGCAGCGCTGCCACTTCACGCTTGTGCGCCGAACGGTCTTCGCCCATGCGCCAGGTGCCTTGGCCAATGATCGGAACCTGGACGCCGGCCAGTTCGAGGGTACGCATGCAAACCTCCTTGCTGAATGTGTCGATACCTTTTAGTGGGCAGCAGGATAGCGCAGGGGTTCAAAAAGCAAAGAGATCGCGGCCTTCGGCAGCGCTTTCCTTATGGGTACCGGTTTCCCATGGTAGGAGCTGCCGAAGGCTGCGATCTTTTGATCTGGCGCTCTTCCTTATCCATCCACGGGCAAGTGCGCAAGAAGTTGCGCAGTGCCTTGCCTATTTTCACCCGGGTAGGTCTCTGCAGGCCGCGTAGCTCGTGGCCTCCAGCCAAGTGCGCAACTTCTTGCACACCACTGCGCAAGAAGTTGCGCACTTTCCCTTGTTTTTCATTGGCTTAGTCACAGGAAAAGATCAGTCGATGAGCTCGGGGCCTTGATCTGTATGGGTTGCATGAAAGCTGGCATGAAGTTTGATGGCTCAAGGCCACTCCGGTGAGCGATGGTGCCCGCCGGGTACGTCTTTTTGAGCAAGGAGAGCATCCCCATGGCAACACCAGCGTACATGTCCGTCACTGGCGAAAAACAAGGCCTGATCACTGCAGGCGCTTTCACCGCTGACTCCGTAGGCAACACCTACCAGGAAGGCCACGAAGACCAGGTTATGGTTCAGGCTTTCAGCCACGACGTGATCATCCCGCGTGACCCACAATCCGGTCAGCCAACCGGTCAGCGCGTTCACAAGCCAGTCGTGATCACCAAGGTCTACGACAAGGCTTCGCCTCTGCTGCAAGCGGCGCTGACTTCCGGCGAGCGCATGAGCGAAATCGTTATCCAGTGGTTCCGTACTTCTGCTCAAGGCACCCAAGAGCACTACTACACCACCAAACTGGAAGACGCGATCATCGTCGCCATCAACAACAAAATGCACAACTGCCAGGATCCAGGCAACTCGCACTTCACCCACCTGGAAGAAGTGCAGTTCACCTACCGCAAAATCACCTGGACCCACGAAGTATCCGGTACTTCGGGTTCCGATGACTGGCGTGCTCCAGTCGTTTAATTACGGCTGATGGTTGTACCGCTTCGACCGGTTATGCCGGTCGAGGCACCTTCATTACTTAAAGAATTTACGTTGCCAGCTCCTTTAAGCGCTGGCGACCGTCGCAGCACTGCGCGAGGAACAAGGGATGTTCTCACCGGCCAACCAGCCTCATTTCAATCTGACCGTCGATGGCATCGACAGCGACTTCCAGGTGCTGTCGTTCACCGGTCGTGAGGCCCTCAACACGCCGTTCGAATTCGAGCTGGAACTGGTCAGTGAAAAGGCCTCGATCAACCTCGAAAGCGTGCTGCACAAACTGGCATTTCTTCAGCTGTCGCCGAGCGGCAGCGGGATTCACGGGCTGGTCTACAGCATCGCCCAGGGCGAGGCGGGCAAGCGCCTAACCCGTTACAAAATCTCCTTGCGCCCGCAACTGGCGTACCTCGCGCACCGGGTCAATCAGCGCATTTTCCAGCAGATGACCGTGCAGCAGATCATCAGCCAGGTCCTGGAAGAACACGGCATCCTTGCCAGCGATTACCACTTCCAACTCAGCGCGATTTATCCCGAGCGCATTTACTGCGTGCAGTACGACGAGTCCGACCTGGATTTCATCCAGCGCTTGTGTGAAGAAGAGGGCATTCACTACCACTTCCAGCACACGTCGAGCGGGCACAAACTGAGCTTCGGCGATGACCAGACGGTGTTCCCGAAACTCGCGCCAGTGGCCTATCAGCAGGACTCCGGACTGGTTGCCGACAAACCGGTGGTCAAGCGTTTTGGCCTGCGCTTGGCCACGCGCACCAGCCGCACCACGCGCCGAGATTACGACTTCGTCAAACCGAAAATCGAGCTGGAAAGCGACGCCAAAAGCAGCGCCCAACCGGACCTCGAAGACTACGATTACCCGGGCCGTTTCGTCGATCGCGAGCGTGGCAAGCATCTGGCCAATCGCGCGCTGGAACGCCATCGCAGCGACTATCGTCTGGCCGAGGGCAACAGCGATCAGCCGATCCTCGTCAGCGGACATTTCCTCGCCCTGACCGACCACGCCAACCCGACCTGGAACGACCTGTGGCTGCTCACCGAAATCTTCCACGAAGGCAAGCAGCCGCAGGTGCTCGAAGAGTCGGTGACCAGCGACACCACCGACCTCAAGGACGATTTCCACCAGGGCTATCGCAACCGCTTCAGCGCCATCCCGTGGGACGTGCCGTACCGTCCGCCGCTCGATCACCCGAAACCAAAAGTCCTCGGCACCCAGAGCGCGGTGGTCTGCGGCCCTGAAGGCGAAGAGATCTACTGCGACCAGTACGGCCGGGTGAAGGTGCAGTTCTTCTGGGACCGCGAAGGCAAGCACGACGACATGACCAGTTGCTGGATGCGCGTGGCGTCGAGCTGGGCGGCCGAGACCTTTGGCTCGATCAATATCCCGCGGGTCGGCATGGAGGTGTTGATCACCTTCTTGGAAGGCGATCCCGATCAGCCGCTGATCACCGGTTGCCTGTACCACGGCGCGAATCTGCCGCCGTACAAACTGCCGGATTTCAAGACCCTGGCCACGGTCAAGAGCAAGGAATACAAGGGCAGCCGCGCCAACGAATTACGCATCGACGACACCACCAGCGAGATCAGCATCGCGTTGCGCAGTGATCACGGCGCGAGTGCGATCAACCTCGGTTACCTGACCCATCCACGCCCAAGCGGTGGTCAGCCGCGCGGTGAAGGTTTTGAACTAAGAACCGATCGCCACGGCGCCGTGCGTGCGGCGGCCGGTCTGCTCATCACGACTGAGCCGCGCCCGAACGAATCCAAGCACCACAAGGATCTGCCGGAAACCGCTGAACGCCTCGCCACGGCCAGCGATCAGCAGGACGGATTCGCCGTTCAAGCCAAAGAGTTGCAAGCCCAAGAGGCGGGCGATCAGGACGACGTCGCCAAAGCGCTGCACGTCCAGCATCAAGGCGTGCTCGGCAGTGGCCCGGCAAACCTCACCGCCAACGAATTCCCCGAATTCACCGAACCGCATCTGGTCCTCGCCAGCCCGGCCGGCATCGCCCTGACCACGCCACGTTCCAGCCACATCGCCACCGGCGAACACCTGGCGCTGAGCAGCACCGGCCACACCAGTCTGTCCATCGGCAAACGCCTGCTCGCCAGTGCCAGTCGTGGCATGCGCCTGTTCGTGCAGAGCATGGGCTGGCGGCTGGTCGCGGCCTCCGGCGACATCGATGTGCGTGCGCTGAAGGACAGCATCAACCTGCTGGCCAAACTCAACATCACCGCCAACGCCGATCGCATCACCATCACCGCGAAAACCGAACTGGTGATTCAGGGCGGTGGCAGCGCCACCACCTACAACGCCGGCGGCATCACCCACGCCACCAGCGGCCCGTACACCGCGCACGCGGCGAACTTCGCCTACACCGGCGCGAAAAGTCTCGCCGGGGTATTCCCGGAACCACCGAAACCCGGCAAGGGCAACCTTGAATTGTTCAACCAGTACGCCGGGCGCCAAGGCATCAAGGAAGGCGATTACGAAGTCATCGATGCGCTGGGCAAAAGCATCAAAGGCAAGCTCGACGGCAAGGGTTTCGCCAGTGTCGCCGGTGCTGCACCGGGGCCTGCGCGGGTGCTGTTCGGCAAGGATCCGGCGGACACCTGGAGCGATGGCAGTTACATCGGCAAGCCGGAGTGGCCGTTGAATCCGCCGGGGCCGAAGACGTGCCGAGTCAGGTGCAAGCAATGGTCGCTCAAGTGTTGCCGAGCAAGAGTTGGGACATGTTGGAGAAGGGCAAGGACATGGCGCAAACAGGGATGAGTGCGATGCAGACGGCGCAAGGTGCGATGCAAACGGCGCAGCAAGTGAAGGGTGTGGTGCAGGGCGGCGTGGCCGGGTTGCCGAAATTGGCGAGTGCGGCCATGCCGAGTGCGTCGGGGATTTTGGGGGCGGCGGGTAAGGCCGGCAAGTTGCCGAGCCTGCCTGCACCGAGTCTGCCAAAACCTTCCTTGAAAACCCCGGGCCTGTTGGCGGGTGAGATGCTGTCATGACTACTGAAGTAGCTGCTGTAAAACGTGAACCTCAAGTTGCCATCGTTCCCCTGAATGCCATCGACATTCAGGATGTCGCCAGCGGTGCGGCAACCTTCGACGCCTGGCTGCAATCCGCCAGTGGTGGTGTGGTCACTCTCGACCGGATCAAGAATGTCGCCGGGGCCTTACCAGTGGTGGGCAACATCATGGCGTTGGTTGATGCGCTGGGTGACATCGTCACGCTGTCGAACGCGCAGAAACGCGACCTGTTGGCCTGGGCCAGTCTGGGCATCAACCTGATCGGTGTTTTGCCGCTGCCACCGGCGATGGCGGCAGCCCGTATGACCCTGCGTCCGACACTGTTCCTGGTGCGTCAGGAGATGAAGGCCAGCAGCAAGATGCTGCTCAGTTCATCGGTCATCGAAGTCCTGATCGGCCACTTGAACGAGTCCATCATCGGCACCCTCGATGACTTCGTTGAACAGGCCAAAGGCAAGCTGCCGGGTATTCTGGCGGACGCTGGCAAGCTGGGCGAGGACGTCATTAACGAAATCGCCAAAGGTCTCGATACGGTGGCCAATGGCAAGCTTGATGCCAAGGGCGATCTCAATGCGGCCGGCGCACAAGCGAGTGCAGCGGTCGATCAATTCAAGAATGATCCCCTTGCATCGTTCGGCAACATCTTCGGCGCCGCTTGCAGCGCTTATAAAGCCGCAGGCAAAGGTTTGGCCAACAGTGCAGCCGATCACCTGCTGCCCGATGACGTGAAGAAGCGGGTTGCTACGGAAACCGCAAAACTGCGAGCGATGGGCCCGGAGCTGCGCACCCAGTTGAGTAAGCTGGACGACGAGTCCGTTCAGAACTCCATCGGCTGGTTGCTGTTGATACTGTCCAGTGCCGTGGCTCTGTGGCGCAAGCGCAATGCCCATGGTCAAGGGGCCGGTGTCAAACCAGATCAGACCAGTCAGGCCAAGCGCACTGCCTCGGAAGGGGCGCTGGGAGCGACGGGCCGACAGGCTCCGGCGACTCACGCCCCTAATCCGAAAAGAAACTGTGCCTGCTCCAGCACCCGTCACAGCATTAACTTTGCCCTGGGTTCGGAAAGCCTCAGCCATACCGATTTCAGTTTACCCGGGGCTTTCCCGGTTGTGTGGATGCGTACCTACAATTCACGTTTGGGTGCATACGACCAAAACGAACTCGGCGCCCGCTGGATCAACGAGTTCACCACACGTTTCGATTGCGTGGATGATGGCCTGACCTTCTACGGCGCCGATGGCCGCGATCACAGCTATCCGTTGCCCAAAGTCGGTCTGTTCCACTACGACGCCATCGAAAGTATCACCCTCGTTCGTGCCAGCGAAGATCAGTTGCTGGTGTGCCGTGGTTTCGAGCGCAAGGAAACCTACGTCCGCCGTGGCCAGCGCTATGTGTTGACCAATATTTCGCTGCGAAATGGCGCCGGGATCATGCTGCACTACGAGCATCGTCACGATGAGCAGTCGGTGCTTTCGGACTTGATCACTTATCAGGAAAACGACTTCACCAAAGTCCACCTGCACCTCGGCACGCTGATCGACGATCACGGCCGACTGACCGGTCTCTGGGAAATCCGCGACGGTGAACCGCAGCGACAACTTTGCGCCTACCAGTACGATGCCTATGGCGACCTGATTCAGGCACAAGACGAGAACGGTGCAGTCTGGTCGTATCAGTTCGAGCATCACCTGATCACCCGCTACACCGACCGCACCGGGCGCGGCATGAACCTGCAATGGGACGGTTCAAGCGCCAAGGCCAAAGCCGTGCGCGAATGGGCCGATGACGGCAGCTTCGACACGCGTCTGGAGTGGGACGAAAATATTCGTCTGACCTATGTCACCGACGCCCTCGGCAACGAGACCTGGCACTACTACGACATCCTTGGCTACACCTATCGCATCCGCTACGCGGACGAGCGTTCGGAATGGTTCTTCCGCGACGAGGCGAAGAACGTCGTGCGCCACGTGCATACCGATGGAAGCACGGATCGCTACAGCTTTGACGAGCGCAGCAATCTTCTCGAACATATTCGCGCCGATCACACCGTGATGCATTACGCCTACGACGACCAAGACATGCTGATCAAAATCAGCGATGCCGAGGGCGGTCAGTGGCAACGCGCCTATGACGACCAAGGCAATCTGGTCGCAGCGCTCGATCCGCTGGGCAACAAAACCGAATACGCCTACAACAAGGCCGGTCAGCCCACGGCGATCAAGGATGCCAACGGTAACGAAAAAGCCCTCGACTACAACGACGCCGGGCAACTGGTCGAGTACGTCGACTGCTCAGGCAAGACCAGCGCCTGGGAATACAACGAACTGGGGCAGATGATCTGCTTCACTGACGCTGCTGGAAACGCCACCGAATACGAATACAAGGCCGGCCAACTGGTGCTTATCAAGCACCCGGACAAGACTGAAGAACGCTTTGAACGTGACGCCGAAGGCCGGTTGTTGACGCATGTCGACGGTCTCGATCGCTGCACCACCTGGAGCTACAGCGCGGCCGGTTTGATCGCCGAACGTGTCGATGCCGCCGAGCAAACCCTGCGCTATCGCTGGGACCGTCTCGGACGGCTAACCACCCTGGAAAACGAAAACGAACAATGCGCGCACTTCCACTATGACCCGGTCGGTCGACTGCTGGAGGAAAGCGGATTTGACGGGCGCAGCACTCGCTATCAGTACGACCCGATAACTGGTCGCCTCGCCCAATTGATCAATGGCAAACGCATCATCTCGGCGAGCTTTGACCCGATGGGCCGCCTGATCGAGCGTCGTGCTACCCAGGGCGAGCAGTCACAAAGCGAGACTTTTGCCTACGACGGCAACGGCAATATGGTGCTGGCCGACAACGCCGACAGTCGCCTGCAATGGTTCCACGACCCGGCCGGCAATCTGCTGCGCGAACACCTACATTACCTCGGCCTGGAAAAACCCACCGTCGCGATCTGGCAGCACGAGTACGACGTGCTCAACCAACGAGTCGCCACCGTGCGCCCCGACGGCCACCGCGTCAGTTGGCTCACTTACGGCAGCGGCCATCTGCTGGGCATGCGCCTGGACGAGCATGAGCTGATCAGTTATGAACGCGACGACCTGCACCGCGAAGTTGCCCGTCATCAAGGTAACCATTTGCTACAAACTCAAAGCTGGGACCCGGCCGGTCGCTTGCAGGAGCAACTGCTGGGGCGCAGCGATGACAAAAGCACTCTGCTCAAGCGCGAATACAAATACGACGCTGCCGGCCAACTGACTGACATCAACGACAGTCGTCGCGGCCCGCTCGCCTATCGCTACGATCCCGTCGGCCGACTGCTCAGCGCCGTGACGCGTCAAGGCGTTGAAACTTTCGCCTTCGACCCGGCCGGTAACCTGCTGGATGACAAGACTGCCGAAATCCGTCGCCCACTGGATCTGACGCCACCGCGCAGCAAACTGGTCGACAACCTGCTGCGCGAATACGCCGGCACCCACTACGACTACGACGAACGCGGTAATCAGATCCAGCGCTGGCACAACGGCCAACGCAGTGATCTGCGTTGGGACCTGTTTGATCGACTGGTGCATTTCGAAGATCCGCGCCTGAGCGTGGATTTCGCTTACGACGCACTGGGACGCCGCCTGTACAAAAACTCCCGAGCGCACTACAAACAGCGCCCGGAAGCCGGTTCCCTCTGGAACAGAAACGAGCACGCCCGCAAACAGCGTGAACTGGGCTGCGGTTTTACGCTTTACGGATGGGACGGCGACAATCTTGCGTGGGAAAGCAGTCTGGCGCAGGGCGATGGCGAGCCGGGACGCACGGTGCATTACATCTTTGAACCGGGCACCTTCATACCCGTCGCTCAAGCTGTGCGCCACGCGCCGATCAACCTCATGGGCCAGCCGGATTACAGCGGTGAATACAGCCTTGATGAGGATCCGTTGTGGAATCACAAAGCCACGGCATTGCCGTTTGATGCGTTGGCCTGGTACCAGTGCGATCACCTGGGAACACCGCAGGAACTGACGGACTCACACGGCAATATGGCTTGGACCGCGCAGTATAAGGCGTGGGGCAGGTGACGGAGCAGCGTTCAGAATGGGCGCGACAGCATGGTGTGACGAATCCGATACGGTTCCAGGGGCAGTATCACGATCATGAGACTGGGCTGCACTACAATCGATATAGATACTATGATCCGAGGGTTGGGCGGTTTATTTCGCAGGATCCTATTGGCTTCGCGGGCGGCATTAACATCTACCAGTATGCGCCAAACGCCAATGGTTGGATTGATCCGCTTGGATTGGTTAAAGGTACAAATGAAAAAGGTCAGGTCACGAGTCGTGGAGGATGGAGAAAGGCATCTGTAAGGGACGCATGGAATAGTGCCCTTCCCGGACCGAACGGAGGCAAAATCTGTCCTGTGTGCGAAACAGAAGTAGAAGTTGCCCCAGGAACAGGTCCGCGAGATTGGGATATGGATCACCATCCCGATCCGTGGAGCAAAAGAGATTTCCCAGACGGCGTAAGTCGAAAAGAGGTTCTCGACAATTACCAGACGGGCGTTATTCTAAAATGCCCATCCTGCAACCGTAGAGAAGGAAATCGAAAATGAGCATTATTGAACATATAGAGAAGCACTTTGGGAAAATTTACCAAGGGTGGGACTTTTCTGAAGGTGCACATTCTTATCAAGTAGTTGAGTGTCGGGATGGTAGTGTGGAAGGTGTTGTCACATTTTGTACGCTAGGCCTTTCACATGTAGGGCTTAAGTCTTCGGTGTCTGCACAAGTAATACACCACGAATTGTTATTGTCTATTGATCAGAATGAGATTCCCAAGAATGCAGTGGCAATCGTAAAGCAACTTGCAGATGATGCTATTGGCTCCACTTACGCCTTGTTGAATAATCAGTTAATACAGAGGGGGGGAGTTGTTTTCGATGATTACTCGCTCTCTGCTGTATGGATCAAGCCTCCGGTTTTTTTTGGAGATGAATCATTTTCTTATACTGGGCTTGATACGCATGGCCTTACATGCGTTTTTGCGTGGATTGTTCCAGTATTTGACTCGGAACTTAAATATATTGAACAAAAAGGTGCGGATGCTTTTGAAGTGTTGCTTGAAGAAACATCGATTGATTTGTTTTCATTAAGTAGGGATAGCTTGGTCGCTTGAATTTGTAGTGCAAGGTTTCTTTACTCCGTTTTCTGTGGGTCATGGAGATAGGTCGGGATAAAGAGCGTTCTCAGAGGTGGGCTGCGTTTTTATAATTAATTAAACGTAGTCTGTCCCAGTAAAAAAGTCGCCATCTAAAATAAGGGGGGCTGTGTTGAGCGTGGAAGTTATGGAGCACCCTATGCTAGATGAGCAATCAGCAGAACTTATTCGTGTGTATGCCGGAAAAAACTCAAAAGGTCCGGTATTTGAAGAGCTGCCGGCTCGCAAAATTGATGAGCATACGTATGAGCTTCTGTCTTCCCCTGGCCTGGCTTTGAACTTAGCAAGAGGAGATATAGTTTCGTTAGAAAATCCTCAGACACACGTCGAGGTTTTGAAGAGAGGGGGCAATTTTTGTATCCACATCTACTCCAAGTACTTTTCGCCAGAGCGGCTTGAGGCGCTTGAGGCTGATGTTGCAAATGAGCTCAACGGTACCTTGGACGGCGTATATAGAGGGAATTTGTCATTAGCAATTCCCGCAAAAAATGGAATGGACCGGATTGCAAAATTTTTTAATGCCTTCCATGAACAGACCGGGGTTCAGTGGTACTACGCGAACATCTACAAAAATATCGATAACTCAGAAGACGAAACGCTGCTCAATTGGTGGCTGAATAGTTAGGGGTTTTCGCTTGTAGAACCAGCCAATGGATAGCTGAGTAGCCGCATTCAGCTTACAAGTCAAAGGAGTGACAACATGAAAGACGCCATTCGCTTGGGCGACTCCACCACTCACGGTGGCAAAGTCCTCGAAGCCTTTTCCCAGACCGACCTAAACGGCAAGCCCATCGCCGGGGTTGGCCACAAAGTCAGCTGTACTCTGTGCAAAGGCATTTTTCCGATTGCCGAGGGCAGCAGCACCTACACCGTCGATGGCACACCCATCGCACTGGACGGCATGAAAACCGCCTGCGGCGCTGCGCTGATTGCCAGTGGCCCGAAAGGAGCGGTGGTCAGTTGAATCCGCGAGGGTGAGCTCTTCGTTCGCCCTCAGGAATACTGCAAGTAAACAACCTGGCTTCATCCATTAAAGGAATAAACATGAAGAACACCGCTTTGATCCTCGCACTGACCGCCACTCTGGGCACCGTCAATGTTGCTCACGCAGAAGGGCCGGACGCCGCTACGTTGAAAGGAATGTACGATACTGGGCGCAACATGTCCGGGTTGATTAACCATTGCGTTGACAAAGGTTTCCTGAAGGCTGAAAGCACTGCGAACGCCAATAAAATGGTGGCGTTTGTTGCCGGTATTCCAGGGCAGATGGACAAGAGCGACGGCGATAAGAACGAGGCTCATGGTCGCAAGGGTGAGGTATTGGACGATGGTCAATACAAAACCCTGGAGGCCAATCTGCCGCCGAGTCTGACGCTCAAGCAATGGTGCGAGCAGGCGGATCAAGGCATGCGTCAGGGATTAGAGCGTGTGGGTCTGTAATCATCCCTGATGATTGATTGTTCCCACGCGCAGCAACGGAATGCCTCTAGGGACGCTCCGCGTTCCAGTTCGCGAAGGGACGCGGAGCGTCCCGGGCCGCATGCCTTTGCTGCGCGTGGGAACGATCAGGTGCACGGGCAGGTTATTTTGCGGAGAACTTCAGCACGACGCTGTGGCTGTAAGTCTGCCCCGGATCAAGCCGAGTACTCGGGAAGTCCGGCTGATTCGGTGAATCCGGATAATGCTGAGTCTCCAGAGTAAACGCGCCCCAGTGCGGATAAACCTTGCCACCCTTGCCCTTGACCGTGCCGTCGAGGAAGTTGCTGGTATAGAACTGCACACCCGGTTCCGTGGTGAACAACTGCAGCACGCGACCGGACTGCGGGTCACTCACCTCAGTCGCAACTTTGCCGATGTCACCCTTGGTATCCAGCGCCCAGTTGAAATCAAAGCCACCCTGTTTCGGCTCAGCGAATTTCAGCTGCGGATGATCAGCCTTGATGTGCGTGCCGATTGCGGTCGGTTTGCTGAAGTCCATCGGCGTGCCGGCCACGGGTGCCAGTTCGCCGGTCGGGATCAGTTTGGCGGTGACCGGGGTGTAATGGCTGGCGTGCAGGGTGGCGACCTGTTTGAGGATGTCGCCATTGCCGGCGCCGGCGAGGTTGAAGTAGCTGTGGTTGGTCAGGTTGAGCACGGTCGGTTTGTCAGTGCTGGCCTTGTAGTCGATGCGCAGTTCGTTGTTGTCGGTGAGGCGATAGGTCACTTCGGTAGTGAGGTTGCCGGGGAAACCCATTTCGCCGTCGGCCGAGAGATAGGTCAGGGTCACGCCGACCGAATCCTTGTCCTTGGTTTCCTGGGCTTTCCAGACTTTCTTGTCGAAGCCCAGCGTGCCGCCGTGCAGCGCGTTGGTCTTGTCGTTCTGCGGCACTTGATAGCGCTTGCCGTCGAGTTCGAACGCACCTTCGGCGAGGCGATTGCCGAAGCGGCCGATGGTCGCGCCGAAGTAGGCGGTGCCTTTCTGGTAGCCCTGCACATCATCGAAGCCGAGCACGACGTCGTCGAACTTGCCGTGCTTGTCGGCGACTTTCAGCGATTGCAGGGTCGCGCCGTAGGTGATGACGGTGGCCTGCATGCCGTGGCTGTTGCGCAGGATGTATTGCTCGACGGGCGTGCCGTCATTGGTTTTGCCGAAGGCTTTGTGTTCGGCGCTGAGGCCGGCCGCGTTGGCGGAGAGGGTGGCGATCATCAGGGACAGTCCGAGGCCGGAGAGCAGGTGACGGGATTGAAGCATGGTTGACCTTCCTTTTTGTTGTTGTTTTTGAAAGCGGCGTTCTATCGGTATGTTAATCACCGAAAAAACAAAGTAGTCATACTAAATACTCATCAGGTGAAAATTTATAGCTGATTAATCGTTTATTTCAACAATAAAGACAGACTAAATTGCAGGTCGTGGCAGGTGGAAGGACGACCGGGCATTCGGCGCACTGCACTTTTTCGCAATCGGCGGCTCTATCCATGGCCAGGATGCGGTGACTCCCGCCGCACAGGAATGTGCCTGTTCGAGATTTCATGCCGAGAGCTTTTGCCCTGATCGCTGCTTTTTTCCGCCGCCCGTGCCTGTTGCTGGCGTGTTTGTCGTCGCTGTTTTTCAGCGGTTGCAGTCACCAGGACGGCAACGGCTTCTTCAACCAGATGCGTGAAGGGAAGCCGCAGGAGTTCCTGCAGACCAGCGTCGACCGCATGGCCACGCTAGCGATGCGCGACAACCTCAGCAGCCTCTATCGCTTGCAGGGCAAGCTGTACTTGCGCAACCCGGAAGAACTGCGCAAGTCAGGCTTTCTCAACATCCATGCCGCGGTGAAACAGGTGCGTCAGGCCATCGAGCAGCAACAGCCGTTGCCGGTGCTGGGCGGGCGCAAGGATCTGGCGGCGCTTAGCTATGCGATGAGCCCGGAGTTTCTCGGTGACCGCGTCGGTGCGTTCATCTATGCCATCGGCAGCATGCTGGTCACCGCCCATGGCAATCGCACTGAGTTCTACATGACCGACGCGATCAACCCGACGTTCGTTCACAACGCTGCACGCAATATCGAAAAAGCCACGTGGATCTTGTCCCAGCGACAGAACAAGGAAGGTCAGCCGCTGCTGTTTTCCAACGAGATCTCGGAGGAGGGCAGCAACCTGAGTTTCGCCACCGAGTTCGGCAAAATCGTTGCGCGGCTGGACCTGATCACGCAGATGCTTGATGAGCGTTACCGGCGGATCGGCCTTAATTATGCGCAGAGTTTGCTGTTCCTGAATTTCTTGCCGGTGCAGTGAGTGCAAAGCAACAATGTGGGAGCGAGCCTGCTCGCGAAAGCGGTGGATCAATCAACACTTCATTGCCTGAAAGAGCGCATTCGCGAGCAGGCTCGCTCCTACATTGATCGAATAGCTACGGTTGTTTTTGTATACAATCCGTCACCGCTATTGATCAAAATGGAGCCGCACCCGTCATGACCGACCCCGCCAGCGCCGATTTCACTCGCGTCGACCGCACCGCCCGTGCGGACAAACTGCCCTATGCCGCGTTGCTGGCGTTCGCCATGACCGGGTTCATTGCCATCCTCACCGAAACCCTGCCAGCCGGGCTGCTGCCGCAAATCGGCGCCGGGCTCAACGTCAGTGAAGTGCTCGCCGGGCAACTGGTGACACTCTATGCGCTCGGCTCGATCGTCGCCGCGATCCCGCTGACCGTCGCCACACGCGGCTGGCCTCGGCGCCGGGTGTTGTTGATGACGGTCGCCGGGTTTCTGATATTCAACACTGTCACCACATTCTCCAGTCATTACGGTCTGACCCTGGCTTCGCGCTTTCTCGCCGGGATGGCGGCGGGGTTGTCGTGGGGGATCATGGCCGGTTATGCGCGAGGCATCGTGCCGGTGCATCAACAGGGGCGGGCGCTGGCGATTGCCATGCTCGGTACGCCGGTGGCGCTGTCGTTGGGCACGCCGGCGGGGACGTGGCTGGGCAATCTGATCGGCTGGCGCGCGTCGTTCGGGATCATGTCGGCGCTGGCTCTGGTGCTGGCGGCGTGGATTGTCGTCGCAGTGCCGGATCGTCCGGGGCAAACCAGCGAGGAGCGTCTGCCGTTGCTCGAATCGCTGCGCCTGCCGGGCGTGCGGCCGGTGCTGTTCGTGGTGCTGACGTGGATGCTCGGGCACAACATTCTCTACACCTACATCGCGCCGTTTCTGATGCAGGCCGGGCTGGCTGACCGGGTCGATCTGGTGCTGCTGGTGTTTGGCCTGTGTTCGCTGGTGGGGATCTGGATTATTGGCATGCTGGTTGATCGCTGGCTGCGCTGGCTGACGTTGATCAGCCTCGCAGTGTTTGCGCTGACGGCATTGGTGTTGGCGCTGGCGTCGCCGTCGCCGCTGATTATTTATGCCTGCATGGCGGTGTGGGGATTGTCGTTTGGCGGCTCGGCCACTTTGCTGCTGACCTCGGCGGCGGACTCGGCCGGTGATCACGTCGACGTGGTGCAGGCGATGCTCACTACCTCCTGGAACGTAGCGATTGCTGGCGGCGGGTTGTTCGGCGGGTTGCTGCTGGATCGGGCAGGGGCGATGTCGTTTCCGTGGGCGCTGCTGATCCTGTCGCTGATCGCGCTGGCCACGGTGTGGATCAACAAAAACCACAGCTTCAAACCGGGGCGGCGAGTGCATTGATCTAAGGCTCACCAAAAATCCCCTGTAGGAGTGAGCCTGCTCGCGATAGCGGTCTATCAGTGACGAACTCAGTGACTGAAACACCGCTATCGCGAGCAGGCTCACTCCTACAGTAAAGCGATGGTGAGCTCGATATGGCATAACGATAGACCGCATCGATATATGTGGTTATAAGAAAAATCGCTATGCTGCAGGCCAGATTTTTCCTGTCGTTTTTCTGGACGTGTTAATGGAATTGGCGAATTTCGGCCTGGTGATTGCCGGGCTGGTGGTGGGGTTTATTGTCGGCATGACCGGTGTCGGCGGTGGTTCGTTGATGACGCCGATCCTGTTGTGGTTCGGCATCAACCCGGCAACGGCGGTGGGCACTGACCTGTTGTACGCCGCCATTACCAAATCCAGTGGCGTCCTCGTTCATCGTAAAAACAAGAACATCGACTGGGCCATCACCGGTTGGCTGACCCTCGGCAGCGTGCCGGCGGTGGCCATGACCCTGTGGTTCCTCAGCACCCTGCACACCGCGCCGGACGCGATGAACGCCATCATCAAACAGGCGCTGGGTTTCGTCCTGTTCGCCACCGCGCTGGCGATCTTCTTCAAGAAACGCTTGCTCGAGTTCGCCCACAAACGCGCCGGCGGTAACTACAACCCAAGCGGTTCACGGCTGAACGTGATGACCGTGATCACCGGTCTGGTCCTCGGCACCATGGTTGCCCTGACCTCGATCGGTGCCGGCGCCCTCGGCACTGTCGCGCTGTTCATCCTCTATCCGCTGCTGCCGACCCGGCGTCTGGTCGGCACCGAAATCGCCCACGCCGTGCCGCTGACGCTGGTCGCAGGCCTCGGCCACGCGAGCATGGGCAACATGGATTGGGGCGTGCTGGGCTTTTTGCTGGTGGGTTCGCTGCCAGGCATCTGGCTCGGCAGCCACCTGACCGGACGCATTTCCGATGAAGTACTGCGCCCGTGCCTGGCGACGATGCTGGTACTGATCGGCTACAAACTGGCGTTCTGATCCGGCCATGACTGAAACCACTGTCCACTGCGATGGCCGCCTCGCCATCACCGTCGAACCGCGTGAGATGCGCATGAGCCATTGGCTGTACGCGCCGCGGGTAGTCGATCTGCAGCGTCAGAAAGTGCTGCTGGATCTGAGCGAGAGTCTGTGGGATTTGCTCGGTATCGCCGATGAGGCGGCCAATGGCATCGAGCTGGTGTTGCGCAAATACCCGGGCGATCGGGCTTCGGTGAGGTTGAGCGTTGAACTCGACAGCGGTGAACTCAAGCTCGGTGGACAACCTGTCGATCCTTCACAATTGCTCTCGGCGCTCGATTCAGCGCTGGGGTGAGGCGGCACAGCTTGCGGCGCGCCGCCTCACCACGGGTTAACGCAGAATGACGTATTTCATCACCGTCACCGGCAACTCTTCGTACACCAGCTCCTCAACCACTTCCCAACCCAGCCGTGCATACAGCGACTGCGACGTGTCGGTGTACAGATACAACTCGGGCACGCCCAGCGCCGCCGCTTCTGCAACCACTCGATTGACCAGTTGCGAAGCAATCCCGCGTCCACGTTCCTCGGCCTTCACATAAACCCCGGCCAGCCATGGCGTCAGGTTCGGTCGCAGCTTCAGATCATTTTCGATCAGCAGCGCACCGCCCAGCAAACGTGAACCTTCAAGCGCCACCACCACGCTGGGCACGGCACCTTTGCCACAAGATTCACGCATGTGTTCGATGCGGTGTTCGACGGTTTGCCCGGGACGAAACTCGCCCCATTCCTCGAAGTTGAGCGTGGCCAGTTCTTCGATCAATTCCGGGTGATCGCACAGGTAATCGATGTGCATGCGGGTGAACTCCATTCCATGGGCAGAACCGCCACCCTAATGCGGTCATAAAAGGTAATCAAATCCGCGTTGCGATCACCTCGGATATGTTGCGCAATGTCGCGCCTGTCCTAAGCTTCTGACTAGGCGGAAGATATTTGCCGGGATGTCCCGGAACAATCGCCACGATGCGCAATCATTAGAGCGTGGATATCAAAAGGAGATGCGCATGCTCATCAGGTCATTGACCCTGACACTCTTGCTGGCGATTGCCGGCCCCTTGTTCGCCGCTGACAACGATTCGCCCATCGCCGGGGACATGGGCCGCGCCCGACCGCTGATCGTGATCGCACAAAGCACCGTCGACCCCGTGTGGGTAGCGCTGAAAAAATCGCTGGAGGATCCCGCCAACAAAAAGGGCGTCACCGACCGCAACATCAAGGTCTACACCATCCTCAACATGTCCGGCCAGCTAGACGGCAAGGACATGGGCCAGCAAGACACCATGGCGCTGCTGCGCTCGCTGAAGCTGGGCGCCGGGGCGTATCCGAAAGTGTTCCTGGTGGGCAAGGACGGCGAGACCAAACTCTCGGCTTCGGGGGAGGAGGCGAAAGCGGTGGATTTGAAGAAGATCTTCGACACCATCGATGCCATGCCAATGGCTGAGAAGGAAGCGGCCGCTGCGGCTCAAGCGCCGGTTGCTGCTACGCCGGAACCGGCAAAAGGCGCCAAGAACGCCAAACCCGCCAAGCCTGCGAAACCAGCCAAGCCGCCGGAAATGCCGGATGACTGATCGCATACTCTTTGAATAAAACACTCTCCCTGTAGGAGTGAGCCTGCTCGCGATAGCGGTGTATCAGTCACCATCAGCGTTGACTGATACACCGCTATCGCGAGCAGGCTCACTCCTACAATGTTTATTGCGTTGCCAGCAGATTTGCGAACACCGAAGCCCTCACAGCAACCTGTCTACCCACGGCTATCGCCCTCATCAAGCAGGTAAACCAGCACACCTTTGGTATTACCTACGACCAGTGGAGAATGCGTGGTCAACACGAACTGGCAATTGGGAAAGGTCGTACTTAACTGTGCAATCAGACCGAGCTGCCATTGCGGATCCATGCGCAATTCCACCTCGTCGATCAGAACAATGCCGTCGCCGTGCAGCGGGTTGTCCATCGACGGGTTCATCATCGCCAGACGCCTGGCCATGTCACCCACCAACGCAATCAGCGACCTTTCGCCAAGCGAGAGCTGAGTGACATTGAATGTCGCGCCATGTTTGTCGACTGCCATATGCAGATGCGGTTTGCGTTGTACGCGCAGGTTAGTGAAATCCGGCATGAACGCAGTCAGAGCCGAACGAACGGCAGTCAATTGGCGATCGCGAGTGGAGGCTTTCGCATTGGCCAGGGTTTTCCATACGTCGCTGTCAGTACCGAATTTTTCCGCCATTTCGGCCAGTGCGGTATCGGAAATCCCGCCTTCGTTTTCGCTGTCCTCACGTTCACGAAACCATTCGAAAAAACCGCGAAAGTCGGCGCCACCGTTGAAGCTGGTGTCGTAGCCGTCGAGTTGATCAGAGGCTTGTTTGCTGGTGATTTTAAGCGGGATGTCGAGAACGCAACGTTCGGCTGGGTAATAAGCGATCAGCGGGAGTGAAGCGCGATCGTCGGCGGTGAGTTGAGTGCGGTAGTGGTCTGCAAGCAGTCTGACTTCGTTTAAATATCCACGGTCCGAGACCGCACCTTCCTGGCGACTTCGGGCTGCGCCCCATACGAATAATTCGTTTTCGGAACCCGCATCACTGTCAGTTGCGCGCGGGTGTGAAAGGTCGGTGATGCCAATCGAAAGGACGGCGCCTGAGGCGCCGTTGCGAACGTCTTCATCGACAAGGTATTTGCCATTGCCTTTATTGGAGCGAATTTTTGCGATCAGCCAGCTCAGACAAATATTCAGGGACTTCAGAATGGTGGTTTTTCCGCTGCCGTTGTTTCCCACCAGTACCGTGATGTTCGAGCGGTATGTCAGGGTAGGGGCAAACTGAATATCCATGTCTGCAAAGTGTCCGACATCCGTAAGCTTCAAACTTTTGATTTCCATCACTGCGCCCTTCGAATGACTGTTTTTTTGCCCGACGCCATCCTCGTCCAAAGATTGACTCGATGCAGTGTAGATACAACAAATTCATTCGCTAATCCAAAGTCGTTGCAGCATGTGCCTGCCGAAATGTCTGACACAAATCCCCTTCAAGTCTCGTGGATTTTTCCTGCAAGTCGCGGCGGCAGTGGGGAACTGGTGGGTTTTTGAGAGGAGGGATAGTCTTCCTTGGCCGCTGCAAAACACAGTGGTCGGATGTGGAAGTCCGGTGATTCCCGAGAGCGCATTGCGCGTGTAAACACATGTTGGTGGTTTTTATGCCAACATTGTTTGCTTATGGCAGCGATGCGCAGGAGCACTCTCTAGTGCACCGGGTTCCTCGGGTTTCCCCGGACTTCCACCCCTGCGCAAAGCTGCCACCCTCTCGTGGAAGTGAGTTCGGCAGTTTTTTCTCTGAATGTCCCGAGGATTTACTAATGAAAAAACACACTCCAAACCCTCCCGAATCCCCCATGGATTCAGGATCCTTCGACGCCAACAACCCCCGCTTACGCAACCCGCATCACCCCGATCCCATTAGCCACCTCTTCACCATCCTCCCCGATATCGATACGCCCACGCTGCTCTGCCACGCTTGCGAAACCCTCGCTTCACTGAACGTCCTGACCACCGATCTGGCCGCAGAACTGCAGGGTTCACCGCGCAGTCTCGCCTTGTCGATTCAGCAGTTGGCAATCCTCGGCGAGTTGCTGGTCAACCGCGCGCTGGACAATCTCGACCCACCAGCGGCGACGCAACATTAAACAGGGAGGTTCAAACATGGCTCGATACATACCCATAACCGGCATCGACTGCACCATTCCCTGCCTGCTGATCGACCGCGAAGCACCGGTGGATGTGCTGCATGGCACGGCGGCTTACCGTTTGCGCTGTGTGACGCAATTAATGGAGACCTTGGCGTTGGGAGATGGCAAGGGACATGATGCCTTGCTGCTACAGGATTTCGCCCGGGTGATGGCTATTCCGTTGCGTGACAGTTGCGACTTGATGGATGTCATCGGCTGGAAGTTGCAGGCGCAGCTTTGAAGACAAAAGATCGCAGCCTGCGGCAGCTCCTACATTGACCGAATGAAAACCCGATCCTATAGGAGCTGCCGCAGGCTGCGATCTTTTGATTTTCAGTCAGCGACAGCGCTGAGGATTTTGTGGGCGATCTTCACCCGCTCAGGAATCGGGAAGTTCTTGTTGGCCATGATCACGATGCCCACGTCTTTGCTCGGCACAAACGCCACGTAGGTCCCGAAACCACCGGTAGAACCAGTCTTGTTGATGAGCACGTCATGAGGCTGCGATTGCGGCGGATTCAGCCACTGCACCTTGTGCGCCTCTATGGCCATTTCCGTCGAGTTACCCGCCAGCAAATGCTCGAGGCTGATCGGGTAGCGGTACATTTCCCAGCCCAGGCCCTGGGTCATGTCGCCAACCGTGTAGTAACCGGTGTGGGTGTTAGCGATGGTTTTTTGCAGGGACGCTTCAAGCGTTTCAGGCTTCAGGTTGGTTTGAACGTAACGCAGCATGTCCACCGCGCTGGTTTTCACACCGTAAGCCTGCGCGTCCAGTGCGCCGGGCGTAACGCGGACCGGTTTGTCGTATTTGTCGTAACCCTGCGCATACAGGCCCATTTGCGCGGCAGGCACGCTGAGGTAGGTGTGCTGCAAACCGAGTTTCGGCAGCAGGGTTTGCGTCATCGCCTGATCAAACGGCTGGCCGAGACTCTTCGCCGCCAGATAGCCGAACAGTCCCAGACTCGGGTTGGAGTACTGGCGATGGCTGCCTGCCGGATACACCGGTTTCCACTGCTGGAAATAGCCGAGCATCTTGTCAGACGAATCCGCGTTGTCCGGGAATTGCAGCGGCAAACCGCCGGCACTGTAGGTGCCCAGTTGCAACACACTGATGTTGTCGAAGGCGCTGCCTTTCAATTCAGGCCAGAGCTGGCTGGCCTTGGTCGACAGGTCGAGTTTGCCAGTCGCCTGGGCATAACCGGCGAGGGTGGCGGTGAAGGTTTTGCTCACCGAGCCGATTTCGAACAGGGTGTTTTCGCTGACTTTTTGCCCGGTGTCTTTGCTGGCGACGCCGTAGTTAAAGTAATGCGCCTTACCGTTTACGGTCAGCGCTACGGTCAGGCCGGGAATGTTCTGTTGTTGCATCACCGGTGTCACCGCTGCGTTGACCAACGCTTGCAACTGCGCATCGTCGGGCACGGCGGCGAAACAGGAATTTGCGCCGAAGAGCAGACCGAAAGCGGCGCAGGAAATGACTTTGCTCGATTGAATGGATGACATGAATGAACCACTCTCCATGAGTGTTGATGATGTTATCCCGCTACACTGCGGGCGATTTCTTCGTTGGGCGACCTATGAGCGCCGCCAATCTAGCCAGCGCGGCGCCAATCGGCAAACGACGAAAATTCGCACGAGCCATTAGAAAAATTTGGGACTGGGCATGATTCGACCGCAATTGCCGCTCAACGCACTGCGCGCCTTTGAAGCATCGGCGCGTCATTTGAGCTTCACTCGTGCAGCCGTGGAACTATGCGTCACGCAAGCGGCGGTCAGCCATCAGGTCAAAAGCCTCGAAGCGCAGCTCAACGTCACCCTGTTCAAACGCTTGCCCCGTGGGCTGATGCTGACCAGCGAAGGCGAAACCTTGCTGCCGGTGCTGAGCACTTCATTCGATCACATCGCACAGATACTCGAACGCCTCGCCGGTGGACAGTACCGCGAAATGTTGACGGTCGGCGCGGTCGGTACGTTCGCCGTGGGTTGGCTGTTGCCGAGGCTGGCGGACTTCCGGGCGAAACATCCGCTTATAGATTTGCGGCTGTCGACCAACAACAATCGCGTGGATGTCGCGGCGGAAGGGCTGGATTACGCGATTCGCTTCGGTGCTGGTGCGTGGCACGGGATCGAGGCGACGCGGTTGCTCGATGCGCCGCTGTCGGTGTTGTGCGTGCCGGAGATCGCTCGGCAATTGCATTCGCCGGGGGATTTGTTGCAGCAGACGCTGCTGCGTTCCTATCGCACCGATGAATGGCCGGAGTGGTTTCAGGCTGCCGGGTTGGCGACTCAAGCGGCACCGCCGCAGAGCATCGTGTTCGATTCTTCGCTGGCGATGATGGAGGCGGCGTTGCAGGGGAGCGGGGTGGCGTTGGCGCCGCCGCTGATGTTCGCCCGGCAACTGGCGGCAGAGGCGATATGTCAGCCGTTTGCGATTGAGATTACGACGGGGAGTTACTGGTTGACGCGGTTGCAGTCACGCCCGGAAACGGCGGCGATGACAGCGTTCAAAACCTGGCTGCTGCAAATTTCTGGTTAATGCAAAACCCTTGTAGGAGTGAGCCTGCTCGCGATAGCGGTGTCTCAGTCAACATTGATATCAACTGACACACCGCTATCGCGAGCAGGCTCACTCCTACAGGGACCGTGGTGGATTGGAGATCAGGTTCAGCGCACCAGACACGGCCGCTTGTTATCGAATTTCCACCCCGGAATCAGAAACTGCATCGCCACGCTGTCATCCCGTGCGCCGAGGCCCATGCCTTTATATAGCTCGTGAGCCTTGGCCACCTGATCCATATCCAGTTCGACACCCAGCCCCGCTTTCTTCGGCACTTGCACCAGACCGTCGACGATTTGCAGTGGCGCCTTGGTCAGGCGCTGGCCGTCCTGCCAGATCCAGTGGGTGTCGATCGCGGTGATCTCGCCCGGTGCTGCAGCGGCAACGTGGGTGAACATCGCCAGCGAGATGTCGAAGTGGTTGTTGGAGTGCGAGCCCCAGGTCAGCCCCCATTCATGGCACATCTGCGCCACGCGCACCGAACCCTGCATGGTCCAGAAATGCGGGTCGGCCAGTGGAATGTCCACCGACTGCAACTGGATCGCATGACCCATTTCGCGCCAGTCAGTGGCGATCATGTTGGTGGCGGTTTTCAGTCCAGTGGCGCGACGGAATTCGGCCATCACTTCGCGGCCGGAATAACCGTTTTCCGCACCGCACGGGTCTTCGGCGTAGGCCAGCACATGATGCTGGTCGCGGCACAAACGAATGGCTTCTTTCAGTGACCAGGCGCCATTCGGATCGAGGGTGATGCGCGCGTCGGGAAAGCGTTCGGCCAGCGCTGTCACCGCTTCGATTTCCGCATCGCCGCTGAGCACGCCGCCCTTGAGTTTGAAGTCCTTGAAACCGTACTTGGCATGGGCCGCTTCGGCGAGGCGCACCACGGCTTCGGCGGTCATGGCCTTCTCGTGACGCACGCGGAACCAGTCGTTGTCGGCATCCGGTTCGCTGCGATAGGCGAGATCGGTTTCGCGCTGATCACCCACGTAAAACAGATAGCCGAGCATCTTCACTTCATCGCGTTGCTGACCTTCGCCGAGCAATGCCGCCACCGGTACATCGAGATGCTGACCGAGCAGATCGAGCAGCGCCGCTTCAAGTCCGGTCACGGCGTGAATGGTGATGCGCAGATCGAACGTCTGCAGACCACGACCGCCGGCATCGCGGTCGGCAAAGGTCTGGCGCACTTGATTGAGAATCTTCTGCCAGGTGCCGATCGGGCTGCCGACCACAAGACTGCGCGCGTCTTCGAGGGTCTGGCGAATGCGCTCGCCACCGGGCACTTCACCGACGCCGGTGTGGCCGGCGTTGTCTTTGAGAATGACGATGTTGCGGGTGAAAAACGGCCCGTGGGCGCCGCTCAGATTGAGCAGCATGCCGTCGTGGCCGGCCACCGGGATGACTTGCATGTCGGTGATGATCGGGGCTTTGGCGGTGTCGTGTGCAGTCATGGTTTTTATCCTTCTTATTCGCAATCTTTAAAAATGGACGTCAGGCGTGCTTTGGCGCGGCATCGGCCACGGCGATATCAGCAGCAGGTTTCGCTGTGGTGCGCGCGAAGAAGACGATGATCGCGGCAATGATCGAGGTCGCGGCCAAGCCATAGAGGCCGCCCTGAATCGAGCCGGTGTGTTCTTCGAGCAGGCCGAACGTGGTCGGCGCAACGAAGCCGCCAAGGTTGCCGACCGAGTTGATCAGCGCGATCACCGCCGCCGCGATGCGGGCATCCAGATACGCCTGCGGAATCGGCCAGAACAGTGACGAAGCGGATTTGAAACCGAGCGCGGCAAAACAGATCGCAACGAAGGCGAAGATCGGCCCGCCGGTGGTCGACATGAACATCCCCGCAGCAGCGATCAACAGGGCGGTGGCGACCCACGCCTGCTGGTGTTTCCACTTGGCCGAGAACGAAGCGAAGGCGTACATGCCGATGATCGACAATAACCACGGAATCGAGTTGAACAGGCCGACCTGGAAGTCGCTCATCTCGCCCATTTTCTTGATGATGCTTGGCAGCCAGAAGGTCGCTGCGTAAATGGTCAGTTGAATGAAGAAGTAGATCAGGCAGAACAGGATGATCTGGCGATCCTTGAGCAGTTTGCCCATCGATGGCCGGATTGGCGTCGCGGCTTCGCGGGCTTTCTGTTCCGCATCGATGGCGTTGACCAGTGCGTCCTGTTCGGCGCGGCTCAGCCATTTCGCGTCGTGGGGTTTGGCGTCGAGCCAGAACCAGACAAACACGCACAGGCACACTGAGAACATCCCCTCAATGAAGTACATCCACTGCCAGCCGTGCATGCCCAGCCCATTGATTTGCAGAAGCAGGCCGGACAACGGCCCGGAGATCAACGAAGCCACGGCGGAGCCGCTGAGGAAGATCGCAATCGCCTTGCCGCGTTCGGCGCCGGGCAGCCAACGGGTGAAGTAGTAGATTACCCCGGGAAAGAACCCGGCCTCGGCTACACCGAGCAAAAAGCGCAGCACATAGAAGTGGGTTTCGTTCTGGATGAACGCCATGCCGGCGGCGACCAGGCCCCAGGTGAACATGATGCGGGTCAGCCAGATGCGTGCGCCGACTTTCTGCAGAAGCATGTTCGACGGGACTTCGAACAGCGCGTAACCGATGAAGAACAGACCGGCGCCGAAGCCGTATGCGGCGGCACCGATGCCGAGGTCGTGTTCCATGTGGGTGCGGACGAAACCGATGTTCACCCGGTCAATGTAATTGACGATGAACATGATCACAAAGAGCGGCAGGACGTGGCGTTTCACTTTCGAGATGGCCGACGCGAGTGTCGAATCGACGCCCTCGTTCATCCCGGAGACGGAGGTTTTCACTTGGTTTTCTCCCACTGATTATTTTTATGCGGGGTAGGGCGGGTGCTGCGTTGTTGATAGACATCATACAACTGGGATTTTTTGTCCTACAAGTGGGGAGGGCCGATTAATTTTATCTGGAAGGCCGGTTTCTTATGCTTTTTGGTATTTTGCCCTAGCTTTTATTGGGTTTTGTACTTTGAGGGTCGCGATAAATTTATGTGGCTGCGCACGAGTAACCCTCAGGGAGGTCTGATTTTTTACGATTTATTTGAATGTTGTCATACAAGTTGAAGCGCTAGAATCAATCCCGTCAGCCAGCCTCGCAATGCTACGATCGGCAAGCCCCGATCACCGGAACCGACCATGCAAGAAGATATAGACGCTCCTGCTCGCAAACGTGCGCACAACCTCGCCCATGACCTGGTGGAGAAGCTCACGCAAAGCATCCTGCTCGGTCAACTGACGCCCGGCGACAAACTGCCCTCGGAGAATTCCATCGTTCAGGAGCACGGTGTCAGCCGCACGGTGGTGCGCGAGGCGATTTCCAAATTGCAGGCTTCGGGACTGGTGGAGACCCGGCACGGCATCGGCACGTTTGTCATCGAGCGTGCGCCGGAGCAGGGCTTGCGCCTGAATGTCGATACCGCGCTCGGTGTGCGCAGCATTCTCGAACTGCGCCTGGGCCTGGAAACCCAAGCGGCGGCGCTGGCGGCGCAACGCCGTACCGAGATGCAATTGCTGCAAATGCGCCAGGCGCTGGATGACTATCAACGGCTGCTGGACAACAACGACAGTTGCGTCGAAGCCGATCGACGTTTTCATCTGCTGATCGCCGAAGCCACGGGTAACGTCTGTTTCAGCGAGATCATGCAGCACCTGGGCAGTGCGATGATCCCGCGTAACCGGCTCAATGCAGCTGAACGTGGCGCGGCGGATCTGAGCAAGCTCGGGCAACTGGCTCATCTGGAGCACGAGGCGATTCTGAACGCGATCAAGCGTCAGGATGCGGATGCTGCGCGGGCAGCGATGTGGCTGCACCTGACCAACAGCCGCGACCGCTTTTCCGCGCAGGGTTGAGCGCCGTCGGTCTGGTCGATAGCACGCCGCTGCAAGGCCTGATTCCAAGTTGTACGGCCCGGGTTTTCCGGACCTCCTTGGTGAGGTGTGTCATGGCTAATGATTTGCTGTTTCAGGGCGGTGTGCTGCCGACCGATCCAACCCGGCCGTTGCCCGGTACCGATGAACCGACACTGGCCGATCATGATGCTCCGCCGGGGATGAGTCCGGGGCGTGATCCGTTGAGCGATGCTGATCGGCCGGAGGACTGGAAGGATCCGGGTGCGGATGAAGATGTGCCGCCAGCGGATGAGCCGACGCCGTTGTCGGATGATCGGCGCTGAGCGGTTATTGGCTTTTGATTAATGCGTTGTTGTTCAGTGCCTCATCGCGAGCAGGCTCACTCCTACAAGGTTTTGTGGCATGCACAGACTCTATGTACACCCACTGCCCATTGTAGGAGTGAGCCTGCTCGCGATTGCGGAATTGGTTTCAACCCAAATCCGAGATCAGACCCCAACTGCCCGAACACCCACAACCCGCCGCTCCAGATTCAACGCCAACACACAGATCAACACCACCACCGACCCCACCAGCACCAGCAACGTCGGTCGCTCGCCCAAACCAACCGAAGCAATCCCCATCGCCGTCGGCGGTATCAAATACAACGTCATCGTCGCCCGGCTCAGATCCACATGCTTGAGCACAAAGCCCCACGCCAGATAGGCCAGCGCACTGGGAAAAACGCCCAAGGCCAACACCGCCCACTGCACCCGCAACGGCGCATTCAGCACAGCTTGACCCAGCCCCGGTAGATAAATCAGCAGCATCAACGTCCCCGACCACACCGCGTAACACGCCAGACTGAAGCCGTCGTAACGCCGCGCATGGTGTTTTTGCAGGGCGAAGTAAACGCTCCATGAAACCGCTGCCAACAGGATCAGCAGTGCATGCGCATCGATAGCGCCCAAGCCCTTATCGCCGCTGACCACGATCACCACGCCGACAAACCCGAGCAACACACAACCCCAACGCCAGGCGCTGACCTGATCCTTGAACAAGAACCGCGCCAGCAACGTGCTGAACAGCGGACTCGATTGCGCCAACACGCTGGAAGCGCCGGCACTGACGCTTTGCTGGCCGATGTTCAGCGCGACGTGGTGCAGGCTGACAGCGAAGAAACCCAAAGCAAACAACAGCGGCACGTCGCGCCAGTGCGGCAGGCGAATGCCTTTGAACGCAGCGATCAGCGCCATGAACACCGACGCCAATAGAAACCGCAGCAACGCCAGATGCCCGGGCGCGTAGGCTTGCAGACCGATGTGAATACCGGTCGGCGAATACGCCCAGCAGCCGACGACAAACGCCATCGCCAGAAGGATTTTCAGTGGGGAAGGGGGCGGCATGATCGGCTGCTCAAGAGTGTGAATGTGCCGAGTATCCGGGCGCGTAATCATTCGCCACAACTGACTTATACTGCGCTGAATGTTCACTCAGAGTGATGGATATGGAGCTGGCGCAAATCCGTATGTTCAAGACCGTGGCCGAGGTCGGTAGCATCGCGCGGGCGGCGGAAAAGCTGTTTTGCGTGCCATCGAATATCACTGCGCGGATCAAGGCGCTGGAAGCGGAATTGGGCGTTGCGCTGTTTCTGCGTGAGGGCCGCGGGTTGCGCATCAGTCCGGCGGGGCAGACGTTTCTCGCCTATGCGGAAAAGATCCTGGCGCTGACCGCTGAAGCGAAACGGGCTGTTGATCCCTCGGCCGAGCCGTCCGGGCCACTGCGCATTGGCGCGATCGAATCATCAGCGACCGGGCGCTTGCCGCGCTTGTTGGCGAAGTTTCACCAGCGCTATCCACAAGTGGCGCTGGAACTCACCACCGGCACGTGGGGGCAGTTGCTCGACGACACCGTCAGCCATCGTCTCGACGGTGCGATTGTTGCAGTGGATGTCGAGCGTTCGCAGCTCAAGCGCACGCCGATGTATCGCGAAGAATTGCTGCTGATCGCGTCGACCTCGTTCGGGCCGGTGCGCGGCATCGAAGACCTGCAGGACAAAACCGTGTTCATGTGGCCGCAGGGTTGCCCGTATCGGGCGGCGCTGGAGCATTGGCTGTTGCGTCAGGGGGTATCGCTGCCGATCGTCAGTCTCGCCAGCTATGGAGCGATTGTCGGTTGTGTGAGTGCCGGGGCAGGGGTGGCGCTGGTGCCCAAGGGCGTGTTTGAGCAGTACGCGAAAGGGGCTGGGTGTGTGGGGTATGAGTTTGCGGAGCTGACGGCCGTCGATAACTTGTTTTACTGGCATGAAAACGCCGGGGTGCACCCGGCGCGGGAGGCGTTTGTGGCGATGTTGCGGGAGGAGTTTGTTGCGTAGGAAAAGCTTACCCTCACCCCAGCCCTCTCCCGGAGGGAGAGGGGGCCGACCGAGGTGTCTCGGGTTATACGCCGACCTGAACAATCGAGTCGATTATGGATTCAGCCAAGCTGAACGAGCGAGTAGATTATGGATTCAACCAAGTCCAGTGTGCTTGATCGGAAGAGTTGATTATGGATTCGGCGCAGTACGTTCAGGTCGGTGGATCTCTCCAATATCCCCCAATCAGTCCCCTCTCCCTCTGGGAGAGGGCTAGGGTGAGGGCATTCTCAGGCATCACGCAGATCCCGCATCAACAACCCAAACCGCAAATCCACCCCCTCCGGAATCGGCACATAAACCGTATGCCCATCCCCCGGCGCCACCTCGATCGCCTCACCCTTGACGCTCTGCAACTCAAGCAAATCAAAATGAAAATTGCCCGTGGGCGTCATCAATTCCAGATGATCACCAAGACCAAAACGATTCTTCACCTTGACCTCGGCCAGCCCCTCACGCCGCTCGCCGGTCAACTCACCCACGAACTGCTGACGCTCCGATACCGAGCTGCCATTCTGATAATTCTGATACTCGTCATGCACATGCCGACGCAGGAAACCCTCGGTGTAGCCACGCTGCGCCAGTGACTCCAAGTCCGTCATCAGGCTGCGATCAAACTCACGCCCGGCCACCGCATCATCTATCGCTCGCCGATACACCTGGGTGGTGCGCGCGCAATAGAAGTGCGATTTGGTCCGGCCCTCGATCTTCAATGAATGCACGCCCATGCGCGTCAGGCGCTCGACGTGCTGCACCGCGCGCAGGTCCTTGGCGTTCATGATGTAGGTGCCGTGCTCGTCTTCGAAAGCGGGCATCAATTCGTCGGGGCGGTTGGCTTCCTGTAACAGGAACACCTGATCAGTCGGCGCGCCGAGGCCCAGGGTCGGCTCGGGCTGGAAGGTCTGGACGATCTCGCCGAGCTGATTTTCCGTGGCCTCTTGCGCCGAGTATTTCCAGCGACAGGCATTGGTACAGCTGCCCTGATTGGCGTCGCGTTTGTTCATGTAGCCGGAGAGCAGGCAGCGCCCGGAATAGGCCATGCACAATGCGCCGTGGACGAACACTTCCAGTTCCATGCCCGGCACCTGTTCGCGGATTTCACCGATTTCTTCCAGCGACAATTCTCGCGACAGGATGATCCGGCTCACACCCTGTTGCTGCCAGAACTCGACGCTCGCCCAGTTCACCGTATTGGCCTGCACCGAGAGGTGAATCGGCATCTGCGGAAAATGCCGACGCACCAGCATGATCAGCCCCGGGTCAGACATGATCAGCGCATCCGGCGCCATCTCGATGACCGGCGCCAGATCCTTGAGGAAGGTCTTCAGTTTGGCGTTGTGCGGCGCGATGTTGACCACCACGTAGAAGCGTTTGCCCTGCGCCTGGGCCTCACCAATGCCCAGCGCCAGATTGGCGTGATCAAATTCATTGTTGCGCACCCGCAGGCTGTAACGCGGCTGTCCGGCATAGACCGCATCGGCGCCGTAGGCGAAGGCGTAGCGCATGTTTTTCAGGGTGCCGGCGGGAGCGAGCAGTTCGGGGGCGGCGAGGATCGAGGTCATGGTGGTGTCGGTCGCAAAAGCGCAGCAGGGTAAGTCAGGAGTGGTGGGGGTTTGTTGATCTGGATCTATGCTCATGAATAAAGATGGCACTCGTGCACGCCGCGGCTGACTAAGGAGCGGGGCGTGCATGACGCCTGACTGACATGGACCGGACATGAACGAAAAGAGTCTTCAATTCAAATCCCTGACCGTGCTGCTGGTGCTGGTCACGGTGGCCTTCATCTGGATCCTGTTGCCGTTCTACGGTGCGGTGTTCTGGGCGGTGATCCTCGGCATTCTGTTTGCGCCGATGCAACGCAAGTTGCAGGCGAAATATGGCTGGCAACGCAACCTGACCTCGCTGTGCACGTTGAGCATCTGTCTGGTCATCGCGATTCTGCCGGTGATCATCGTCAGCGTGTTGCTGGTGCAGGAAGGGGCGACGGTTTACAAGAATATCGAAAGCGGTGAGCTGGACATTGCCGCGTATCTGGCGCAGTTCAAGCACAGCTTGCCGCCGTACTTTCAGCACTTGCTCGACCGCTTCGGCATGGGCGAACTCAATGCGCTACGCGAGAAAATCGTCAAATCGGCGATGCAGGGCAGCCAGGTGCTGGCCAGCCAGGCATTCAGTTTTGGTCAGGGCACATTCGAATTCGTGGTGAGTTTTTTCATCATGCTGTATTTGCTGTTTTTCTTTCTGCGTGACGGCGCCGAACTGGCGCGCAAGGTGCGCACTGCCGTGCCACTGGAGGAAGGCCACAAGCGGCGCTTGCAGTTGAAGTTCAACCGCGTGGTACGGGCGACGGTGAAGGGCAATCTCGTAGTCGCGGTGACTCAAGGCGCGCTGGGCGGAGCGATTTTCTGGTTTCTCGACATCCCCAGCGCATTGCTGTGGGCGGTCTTGATGGGGTTTCTGTCGTTGCTGCCAGCAGTGGGTGCGGGGATTGTCTGGGCGCCGGTGGCGGTGTATTTCCTGCTCAGCGGGATGATCTGGCAAGGCGTGGTGCTGGGCTTGTTCGGGGTCTTTGTGATTGGGCTGGTGGACAACGTGCTACGGCCGATTCTGGTGGGCAAGGACACCAAAATGCCCGACTACATGATTCTGATCTCGACCCTTGGCGGTCTGGCGGTATTCGGCCTGAATGGCTTTGTGATCGGGCCGCTGATCGCGGCGCTGTTCATGTCGAGCTGGGCGTTGTTCGCCGAGACCAAGCCCAAGGTGCAACTGCCTTAAGCGTCATCCCTTTCAAGGTCTTTTCGTTTTGGCAGCCTTGATAACTCTGTCCGTTGAGACATGAGCATGGACCGCTGTACCTTGAACCCATGTCTTGGGTTTAGGCACCTTGGGACCGCGGGGGCTTTTCGCAACTTGTTTGGGCTGGATGTTTCTGGCCAACTCCAACAGGCGTTGGGCCAGTTGCTCCAGAGGGACAACGGGAAGATATTCTGAGGGCAGTGCAATCTGCATTCCCTCATAACCACTCCTGACCTGAACCGCCAAGTGATAGATGGAAGCTTCCCATCCTTCAGGTTGAGTCTCCCGGTGAGCTTGCTCGACACTTCGTTTGAGGACGGCCAGGACGTTGTAGGCCAATACCGCAGTAGCGAACCCGAGCAAGGCAGCCTTCGGGCTGCCAAGGGTTTCGATTTCACTTTCCAGAATCGCTTCCAGTCGCTGGAACATACCTTCAATGCTCCAGCGGCGGCGATAGAGCTCTGCGATCTGCTGTGCACTGACGCTTTGGGGTAGGTTGCTCCAGAACATCAAGCTGCTGTCTCCCGAGTCCGTTGGCGAATGAAGCGTCAGTTCGACACGCCGACATTGGTAACCGCCTCTGACCTGGATGACCTGCTCACGCACAGTGCCTGTTTCCACAGGCACCGGCTCTTGCCACTCACCTTCTTGAATCAAGCGTGGATGCTTGGCTTGCTGGCGAATGACAAAGGAGGTCTGGGCCTGCTCACAAGCTTCCATGACCGGGAGCGTGCAATAGAGTCGATCAGCCAACCACACTTGGCCCGGCTCGGCATCAGCCAACAGCGGCAGCACGCAAACACGCTCGCTTGCGTAGGCATCCTCACACGCCTGAAGGTCGATGACCTGATCGAGGTCGGGGTCGTAGGCCACCACCGAAAAACCGGGACGAGCGGCGCCGCGCTCGTGACGTAAAGCTCCCAGACGTTTCTCAGTGGATGCCAAGTGATTACCGTCCACTACCCGAACCTGCCAACCCGGCAGCATCGTCGTGCAACCCAGCTCTTTTATGGTTGGAGTCAGGCGTTGAGCGCAGCCCGTAACCAGGGCGCGCAACAGCGCCGGCTCGGTACGACTGATCTTGTCGTAGAGAGCCGCCAAACTGACAGGAAGATCTTCCAGTTGCCGCGCGGCGGCGTGCAGGGATGGCTTCAAGCCCAATGAAACAAGGGACATCAGCTTGACGATGGTCGAGAACAGTAGCTCACGAGAATACTGCCGTTGCCGATGCTCTTCGAAAACCTGATCGACCCACTCAGGGGCAATAGCCTGCTCCAGCGCCAATTTAGCCATGACACTGGCGGGTGCTTTTTTCTCGAAACGCGCTAGAACATCGGCCCACATCGTTTGGGATCCCTGAATGAAATTTCAGGGGATTTTACCGAAGACCTTGAAAGGGATGGCCTTAAGCGTGAAACGGCGCGCTGACGATCTTCTGCGACAGTGCCTGCGCCGCGGGCAGCGAAGTGAGCGGGCCGCTGATCGCTTCGCCGTCGCGCATCAGATACCAGCAGGCGAGCAGACCCGATGCTCTGAGCGAAGCGGGAACGGCGCTGCCGATAACGGACATGATTTGAACCTGAGCCATGACGATACCTCCATCTAACAATGGAGCTACCTTAGAGATTCGCCGCTTCTACGGACAATCAACGCTTTCGATAGTAGTCATTGACGCCGTTGAGGGCTGGCTCAGTCGACCACTTGATCGAGCATGTGCATGACTTCTCGCTCGTTGAGCAAACCTTTGTGCACGAGGTTTTCCGCCAGCAGCGAAAGAAACTTGGCGCAACGATGGCCTTCCAGATGCTTGAGCTCGGTCAGCGCGCTGTACACCTTGCTGGAGGTGCACAGACCGACAATGCGGTGCGGGTTTTGTGTTGGCATACCGTCGTCCTTGTTGTTATCAACCTGTTGTTTACGGACGGATTCAGATTGCGGTTCCGTCATGACAAATAAATGACCGTTTTATGGAAAAGACCATAACGCTCAATCAATCATGCCGACTTTAGCCGGTGAAACTGTCCTCACAGCGACCTTGGCGAGATTTTTTCAGACGCTGGCCGACCAACGGTCATAAAAAAGCCCCGCTATAAAAGCAGGGCTCAGTGTTGCGATTACCAGCGTGGGCCACCGTAGTAGCCATGTGGCCGACCGTAATAACCGCGAGGCGGGCCGTAGTAGACGGGGGCCTGTTGAATGTACACCGGTTGTTGCACATATACCGGTGCCGGTTGGTAGTAGACCGGTGGCGGCGGTTGTTGCACATACACCGGTGGCGGGGCATACACCGGCGCCTGTTGCACATAGACCGGGCGATCCTGGTTGATAAGCGCCGAACCGATGATGGCCGAGCCGACGATTGCGCCAAACACCGCCGGACCCTGCCAGCCACCGCCGTGGGCTTCTGCTTGCCCTGTGACAGCAAAAGCACCGATCAGCAAGGCGACGATAGGGAGTTTACGAATCATGATAATTCCTCGGTTCTTCGACCCGGCGGCAGGGCCTGCACCAGGCCCACAGTTGTCGCGGGGATACTTCTAAGACAGCGAAATTCTGAAAATCAGCACAGCCGCTGGGTAAATTTTGTGTAAGGTCTGTACCGGCTTCTTTACCGGGCCATGCAAGGGCCACAGAACACGTTTAAAACAGGCCTCTATGATCGTTCAGAACCCGATGGGCTGGCTAATCCCGTCTATCCGAAAGTGCGTTTGAAGGAGAAGTTTCATGCAGATGAATCCGAACAAAGACACCCAGCTGTGCATGTCCCTGTCGGGGCGCCCAGGCAATTTCGGTCTGCGTTTTCATAACCATTTGTATGAGCAACTGGGCCTGAATTTCTACTACAAGGCATTCAGCAGTAAAGACCTGATCGGCGCAGTCGGCGGCATTCGCGCCTTGGGCATTCGTGGTTGCGGCGTGTCGATGCCGTTCAAGGAAGCATGCATTGCGCTGGTCGATGAACTGGATGCTTCGGCGGCGGCGATCCAGTCGATCAACACCATCGTTAACACCGACGGCCATCTCAAGGCCTACAACACCGATTACATTGCCATTGAGCAGTTGCTGAAAACCCACGCGGTGCCCAAGGAGTCGACCTTTGCTCTGCGTGGCAGCGGCGGCATGGCCAAAGCTGTGGCCAGCGCCTTGCGCGATGGCGGTTATAAAAACGGTTTGATCGTCGCCCGCAACGAGCGCGCCGGGCGTGCATTGGCGGATTCGCTGGATTATCGCTGGCAGGCTGAGCTGGGTGATGAGCGCCCGCAGATGCTGATCAATGTGACGCCGGTGGGCATGGACGGTGGGCCGGAGGCTGGGCAGTTGGCGTTTGCGCCTGAGGTGATCAAGGCTGCCGAGACGGTGTTTGATGTGGTGGCGATTCCGTCGGAGACGCCGTTGATCGTGCGTGGCCGCGCGGAGGCCAAGCGGGTGATTACCGGGCTTGAGGTGATTGCGATTCAGGCGCTGGAGCAGTTTGTGTTGTACACCGGTGTGCGCCCGACTGAAGAACAGTTTGCGGCGGCGGTGGCGTTTGCCCGGAGCTGATCAACGAATTGTGTAAGAGCCTTACCGGCCCCATCGCGAGCAGGCTCACTCCTACATTTGGAATGCGTTCACCCTGTAGGAGTGAGCCTGCTCGCGATGGCCTCACAACGGATTCAGATCAGAACCTTGCCTATACTGCCCCCCCAGCAAGCCCAGACTTGCCCACCACAAAAACCGTGACCGAGGCCCCCATGCATCCGCCCATCCTCAATCTGCATCAGGTCGAACTCGAACCCCTGCCCGAAGCCCTGGCCCCGGAAGGCGAAACCGCCGGCCGCTATCAGCAGCGCATGGCCCGCGTCGGTCAGCAACTGGGTTCGCAAAAACTCGGCTATCGCCTGTACGCCTTGCCGCCGGGCATGCGCGGCAGCCCGTTTCACAGTCATCGGGTCAACGAAGAAATGTTCTACGTGGTGGCCGGGGAGGGCGAGGTGCGTCTCGGCGCCGAGCGTTTTCCGATTCGCGAAGGTGATGTGATCGCCTGCCCTCCGGGTGGGCCGGAGAAGGCGCATCAGATCATCAATACCAGCTCGGGCGAACTGCGTTATCTGGCGGTGAGTACGCAGCAACAGCCGGAAATCTGCGAATACCCGGATTCGAACAAATATGCGGTGATGGATAGTTTTCAGGTGGATGCTGAGGGCAATGCGTCAGGTTTTGTGGCGGTGGCACGGCAGGCGGATGGCGTTGACTCCTGGGATGGCGAGTAAAACATAGATCCCTTGTAGGAGTGAGCCTGCTCGCGATAGCGGTGTGTCAGTCACATCATATTTGACTGACACACCGCTATCGCGAGCAGGCTCACTCCTACATTGGTTTTGTGCGGTTATTCGAGGCGGGCCAGACGTTCTTCCAGCGCGGCGATTCGCGCTTCGAGCTCTTCGATGCGCTCGATCGAGACGCCACTGCTTGCACCGCGATCCGATGGATTCTGCCGCGCCGCCAGGATGACCTCGATATCCGCCGGATCACCCAGCGCATGGGTATAACGATCTTCACGTTGCCCGGCCTGGCGCGGAATCAACACCGCCAGCCCGCGCGCAATCAACCGCTCAAGCTGATGCACCACTTGCTCGGTGTCTTCAAATTCATGCATGCGGCCACTGCGGGTCAGCAGCTCATTGACGGTCTGCGGGCCGCGCAGAAACATCAATCCGCTCAGAATCACTTGCGCCGGCACCAGCTCCAGCGCCTTGTCGACCTTGTGCTCCCAGCGGTCGGCGCGACTGCCCATCACCAGTTTGGCGAAACCGCGACCTTCCAGTGCGCGCAGGCTCTGGCCGACCTGACCCGGAGTCAGGTTCATCACCGGTTCGCGGCTGGTTTTCTGATTGCATGCCGTGACCAACGCATTGAGCGTCAACGGATAGGTTTCCGGGCTGGTCGCCTGTTTCTCGATCAACGAGCCGAGGATGCGGATTTCCGTGGCGTTGAGCCGTGGCTCGTCGAAGGTGGATTCTGGTTCTGTGGTCATCGCGCGTTCCCTCTGCAGTCGAAGGCGCCTAGCCTAATCCTTGCCAAACAAAAGGCAAGCCGTGTGGTCATCAAGCATGGCTATAATCGCCTCCTTGTTCGACCCAGCCACTACACGAGACTGCCATGACCATTTCCCTGTACGCCGCATCCGTCCCGGTTTTTCAACAAATGCTTAACGCTTTGAGCGATGTGCTGAAAAAGGCTGAAGCCCACGCCACCGAGAAAAACATCGACCCGAACGCGTTCCTGCAGGCCCGTCTGTACCCGGACATGTTCCCGCTGACCCGTCAGGTGCAGATCGCCGTGGACTTCGCCAAAGGCGTTTCCTCGCGTCTGGCTGAAGTCGAAGTGCCGAAATACGACGACACAGAAACCACCTTCGCCGAGCTGCAAGCCCTGATCGCCAAGGTGCTGGCCTACATTGGCGAGATCAAGCCAGAGCAGATCGATGGCAAGGAAGGCATCGAAATCGTCACCCGTCCGGGCACGCCGAAAGAGAAGCGCTTCAGCGGTCAGGCTTACCTGCTGACCTATGGCTTGCCGCAGTTCTTCTTCCACGTCACCACCACTTATGCGTTGCTGCGTCATAACGGTGTTGAAGTGGGCAAGCGTGATTACATGGGCGCGTTCTGAGTTTTAAGAGCCCCTCACCCTAGCCCTCTCCCGGAGGGAGAGGGGACTGACCGAGTTGTCTGTTCGAGATACACCGACCTGAACTATCAAGTCGAACTCAGATTTTGAACAGCACTCGGTCTGCCCCCTTTCCCCCTCGCCCCCTTGGGGGAGAGGGTTGGGGTGAGGGGGAAAAGATCTCAGCCACAAAAAAGCCCGCCAAGGTTCACACCATGGCGGGCTTTTCGTTTTTCATTGTGGGAGCGAGCCTGCTCGCGAATGCAGTGTGTCAGGCGACATCAATGTCGATTGACCCGCCCCCTTCGCGAGCAGGCTCGCTCCCACAGGGTAAGGCGGTTACGCGGTACGTTGGGCTTTCGCTTCCTCACCCAAACACGCCGCAGCGGTAAACAACACGTCAGTCGACGAGTTCAGCGCGGTCTCCGCCGAATCCTGCAACACGCCAATAATGAAACCGACCGCCACCACCTGCATGGCAATCTCGCTCGGAATCCCGAACAAGCTGCAAGCCAACGGAATCAGCAATAGCGATCCACCCGCCACACCCGAAGCGCCACACGCGCAAATCGCAGCGACAACGCTGAGCAAAATCGCCGTCGGAATGTCCACGGCAATACCCAATGTATGCACGGCCGCCAGGGTCAACACAGTAATGGTGATCGCTGCACCGGCCATGTTGATGGTCGCGCCCAGCGGGATCGACACCGAATAGGTGTCTTCATGCAGCCCCAGACGCTTGCTCAACTCCAGGTTGACCGGAATGTTCGCCGCCGAGCTGCGGGTGAAGAAGGCGGTGATGCCACTTTCACGCAGGCACTTGAGGGTCAGCGGATACGGGTTGCGACGCAGCTTCCAGAACACGATCAGCGGGTTCATCACCAGCGCCACGAACAACATGCAGCCGAGCAGCACGGCCAGCAGGTGCGCATAACCGATCAGCGCGCCGAAGCCCGAAGTCGCCAGCGTCGACGCTACCAGACCGAAAATGCCCAGCGGTGCAAAGCGAATCACCACACGCACGATCAGGGTCACGCCGTTGGACAGATCACCGAGCACTTCGCGGGTAGTGTCACCGGCATGGCGAATCGCGACGCCCATGCCGATTGCCCAGGCCAGAATACCGATGAAGTTGGCGTTGATCAGTGCATTCACCGGGTTATCCACGACGCTCAGCAACAGGCTCTGCAACACTTCTGCAATGCCACCCGGCGCGGTCACCGCGACGTTTTCGGTGGACAGCACCAGATGCGACGGGAATGCCATGCTGGCAATCACGGCCACCACGGCTGCGGCGAAGGTGCCCAGCAGATAGAGGAACAGAATCGGACGGATGTGGGTTTCCTGGCCGTGCTTGTGGTTGGCAATCGACGCCATTACCAACACGAACACCAGAATCGGCGCGACGGCTTTCAACGCCGACACGAACACTTTGCCGATGAACGCGGTGTCTTTTGCCACTTGCGGGGCAAACATCGCCAAGGCAATACCGGCGATCAGGCCGATGAGGATCTGTGCGACCAGGCTCAGGTTCTTCAGGCGTTGCAATAGAGAAGGGGATGAAGCAGTCATAACGGCATCTCTGATTTTTTATAGGGTGCGAGGTGGCGTGAAGGCGGTGGATATTCGGGGGCAGACCACCGTCACGTACCGAAAGGCTGACGCGAGATCAACGCCAGTAAACTGGTCGTTGAATAGGCTGTACGTTTTTCAGGGCGCGGACTTTATCACAGCGTAGGCCTTATCCTTCAGGCCTGTGACGATCTGCCACCGGAGTTGTCGGCAAGATAGACAGGTTTGGGCAAGTCAGCCCGGACACACTCTGTTAAGATTGCGCATCCTTATTTTCAAATTTCGCCAGCGGGCCTTCGGGTCAACGCTGGTGTCGTCGTTTTGCTGGAGTTGCGCATGCTGTTGCCCATTCTTCTGTTGTCTGCCGCCGGATTCACGGTGCTGACCACGGAATTCGTCATCGTCGGCCTGTTGCCGGCGATTGCCCGAGACCTTGAAGTCACCATCCCGCAGGCCGGGTTGCTGGTGACGCTGTTCGCCTTCACGGTGGCGATGTTCGGACCGTTTTTGACCGCCTACTTCGCCCGCTTCGAGCGGCGCAAGCTGTTTATCAGCATCCTGATCATGTTCGGTCTGGCCAATACCGTGGCGGCGCTGGCGCCGAACATCTGGGTGATGGCGATTGCCCGGTTGATCCCGGCGCTCGGCTTGCCAGTGTTCTGGGCTTTGGCCAGTGAGACGGCCGTGGACATTGTCGGCCCGGACTTTGCCGGTCGTGCGATCGCCAAGATTGGCTTCGGCATCGTTTGCGCCACGGTGTTTGGCATCCCGGTCGGCACGCTGATTTCTGACGCTTTCGGCTGGCGCAGTGCCTTTGGCATTCTGGCGGTCATCGCTTTTGCCAAAGCCTTGCTGCTATTTGTTTACCTGCCGAAAACCAGTCTGCACCAGCATCAGGTCAGCTTCCGCTCGCAATTCAAGATCCTGCGCAGCCCGTTGATGATCGGCCATATCGTCCTGTCGATTCTGGTGTTCAGCGGCATGTTTACCGCTTATACGTATCTGGCCGACATTCTTGAGCGCCTCGCCGGCTTCAACGGCACCGTGGTCGGTTGGTGCCTGATGGCCTTCGGCGCGGTCGGGTTGATCGGCAACTCGCTGGGTGGTCGTGCGGTCGACCGCCATCCGTTGGGGGCATCGGTGTTGTTCTGTGCGTTCATGATTGCCGGCATGGTCTCGCTGGTGCCGAACATTCATTCGCCGCTGGGGCTCGCAGTGGCGATGGGGATCTGGGGCGTGACCCAGGCCGCGCTGTTCCTGGTCAGCCATGTGCGCCTGATGAAAGCCGCGCCGGAAGCGCCGGCCTTTGCCGCTTCGTTGAACATCGCCGGGGCCAATCTGGGGATCGGCCTGGGCGCCATCGTCGGTGGTCGGGTCATCGACAGCGCGGGTCTGGGTTTCCTCGGTTTTACCGCCGCTGGGTTCATTTTGCTCTCGGTGTTCCTCGCCATGGTGCTGATGACGCTCAAGCCGCGCGAAATCTGCGCCGAGGCCTCATAACGCGGTAAAAAGCTCGCGTCGGGCACCTTCGGTAATCGCAACGATGCCGGGGTGCTTGACCTTGCGCTCCACCGAAATGGCGTAGAACGACTCGGTCACCGCGTCGGTCTGGCCAATCAGCTCGACGCCGTACTGGCGCTTCACCTCATCGGCAATCACGCTCGGGCCAATAAAAATCCCGCTGCCGGATTGGCCGAACGCCTGCATCAATGCACTGTCATCAAACTCGCCGACGATTTGTGGCTGGATCTGCTGCTCGGCAAACCAGCGCTGCAAGCGGCTGCGCACCACGGTTTCCGCACCGGGAATCAACAGCGGTGCGCCGTGCAGACTGCGCGGGAAGTCGTGACCGTATTTGGCTGTCAGTTCCGGGGTGGCGAAAAAGCTGATTCCACACTCACCGAGCTTCTGGCTGTAGCCCTTGATATCGAGGTGCGAGGGCATCGGGCTGTCGGAGATCACTAGGTCCAGGCGCTGAATGGCCAGATCGGCGAGCAAGCGTTCGAGTTTGTCTTCGCGGCAGGTGATGCGCAGCGGCTCGTTGAGCTCCATCGTCGGCGCAATCAGGCGATAGACGATGGACTTCGGCACCACATCCGCCACGCCGACGCGAAAGAGTATCTGCTGTTCGTTGGGTTGTGCACGCAGCATCAGTTCCAGTTCGCCGCCGAGCTGAAACATCTGCTCGGCGTAGGGCAGGGCTTGTCGCCCGGCTTCGGTCAATTCGAGTTGCCGTCCGACGCGTCTGAATAACTCGATGCCATACGTCTGTTCGAGCAGGGAAATCTGCCCGCTGATGGTTTGTGGGGTCAGGTTCAGTTGCTCGCAGGCGCGCACAATGCTGCCGGTCTTGGCTACGACCCAGAAGTAATGCAGTTGTCGGTAATTGAGCATGACGGTCTACAGTTCGTGAAAACCGAAGTATAGCCGCTAAAAATACGAATTTTCCTGAAGTGTTCATCTCCCTAGAATGCCCAGCCATCGACGGCCGGTCTGTGAGCCTGTCTGTTCATTCGAAGGAAACCTTATGAAATACACCATCCCAGCATTGATGTTTACGTCTTTACTGCTTCTGGCCGGTTGCGATCAGGCCGAGAAAAGCGCCCAGCAACTGATGGGCAAAGCCGCCGAAAGCGCCAAGCAAGCGATTGACGACACGCATAAAGCTGCCGAGCAGGCGCTCAGCGATGCCACCGGCGGGTTGATCGAGAAAAAAGAAACACCGGAAAAAGATGCGGAAAATTCCGAATCCTCCTCCAAGACCATCTAATTCGTCTTACACAGAGTCAGGACTGACCCATGGAATATCTGTTACAGCTCGCCGCCAGCCCCACCGCTTGGGTTGCTTTGGCCACATTGGTGGTGATGGAAATCGTGCTCGGCATCGATAACCTGATCTTTATCTCGATCCTGACCAACAAGTTGCCTAAGCAATACCAGCAGAAAGCGCGCCGCATCGGTATCGGCATGGCGTTGATCCTGCGTCTGGCACTGTTGAGCACCATCGCTTTCATCGTGCAGCTGACTGCGCCGGTGATCGAGATTCTGGGCCAGGCGTTCTCCTGGAAGGACATGATCCTGATTGCCGGTGGTCTGTTCCTGGTCTGGAAGGCCACGACCGAGATCCACCACAGCATGGACCCGGCACCGGAAGATCCGAAGTCGGCGACCTCGACGGTCACCTTGGGTTTTGCCGCTGCCATCGGCCAGATCCTGATGCTCGACATGGTGTTCTCGATCGACAGCATCATTACCGCGGTCGGCATGACCGAACACTTGCCGATCATGATCATCGCGGTGGTGGTGTCGGTACTGGTGATGTTGTTTGCTGCTGAACCGCTGGCCAAGTTCATCAACGACAACCCGACGGTGGTGATGCTGGCGCTGGGCTTCCTGATCATGATCGGTATGACCTTGATCGCTGAAGGCTTCGGCGCACACGTACCGAAAGGTTATGTGTATGCGGCGATGGCGTTCTCGGCTTCGATTGAAGTGCTGAACATGATGTCGCGTCGGGCGAAGCAGAAGAAGCTGGCTGAGCAGGTGTAACCGCCAGTGAGCCAAAAAGGCCGCTTGAACTCAGTTCAGGCGGCCTTTTTTTATTTCAGGTTTTCTATGTTCTGTAAGGCCAGCCCCTCACCCCAGCCCTCTCCCGAGGGAGAGGGAGAGGGAGAGGGAGAGGGAGAGGGAGCCGATTTGTGCGGTTCTCAAGCCTGAGTTCGACTCGATATTTCAGGTCGGCATAACTCGAAAGACACCCCGGTCAGTCCCCTCTCCCTCCGGGAGAGGGCTAGGGTGAGGGGCTTTTCGCTTTTGATGTTGAACCTCAGTGCGCAGTCGCATGCCTCACGCGGTGTTCCTCGGTTTTCTCAACCGCAGCAGGCTGAACCGGATGGTGATGATGGCGCCGCGAAATCCGCAGTACACCCCACAACATGGCAGCCGCCACGGCCAGCCATCCGGCAATCAACATCACAATCGTCATGGTCAGGCTCATCAGTGCCTCCTCTTTGCCCTGCCTCGGGCGCCCACTTTTTCAATTCGCTCTGTTTCAGTGACAGTCTAGACAATGAGGTGTTGCAGACTATTGACCAAAGGTCGGTGACGACCAATCAGTTTGCTCTATGCAAGCGATGTGTCTGCCGCTTAAGGCTATACCGCAGACTGGCGCGGCCCTATGATCGCAAGCGTTGCCGGAACACGATGACCGGCGTCTGAACAGAGAGTGATGATGGTGCAGGTATTTTCTCGAATTCGTGCGGCGCTGCTGGTGGCCGGTTGCGCGGCCATGTTGGCCGGGTGTGCAGGCAGTGTCGCGCCTGAGGTCAAGCGTCTGCCGGAGCGGGTCGAACTCAGCGGCACGTTCTATCGCGGCGAAGCCAATCAGAGCGGGCCGCAAGTGCTGGCCAGCCTGTTGTCGCAGCAGGGCATCGTGATCACCCCGGGTTTACTGGAAAAACCACTGCACTTGCCGGGGGCCGAAGACAAACTGCAACAGAATATCCAGAACCTTGCCCGTGAGTACGGCATGGTGGTTTATCCGCTGGACAGCAACCTGCCAGCGCTGCTGACCCAAGTTGCGGCGGGTTATCCGGTGATGGTGCGCTTCAGCGAGGGCTCGGCATTCTGGGCCGAGCCGCGTTACGCGATCCTGTCCGGTTATGACCGCAACAAACAGAAGGTACTGCTGCGCGCCGGCATGAACCGCCGCGAATTGATGAGTTTCAGTTCCTTTGAATCGGCGCTGGAAAAGTCTGGTGGCTGGGCCGTGCTGATTCAGAAGCCGTCGCAGATTCCTGCTGCCGTCGACCGGCAACGCTGGCTCAAAGCGGCCGATGAACTGGCCCAGGCCGGTCAGGAAAACGAAGCGGCGCAGGCGAAGAAAGCGCTGGCCGCCCACTGAGTCTCCGTTCGTCATTTGCCGGGCACGACTGCGCCCGGCACGCCTCTTATCTGTATAGCCCGTCGTTTGCGGGTGAATCAGGAGGCGAACATGACAGATCCCCAATCCCCGAAAGGCCCACATTCTTCCGAGCACTCTTCGGGTCATGATCTGGGCTTTGATCCGGATTCGCCGGATCTTGATGATCCGCAAGTCGATCCCGTCGGCCCTGCGAAAGCCCCCAAAGACGTGAAGCCCGGCGAGGACGACAAGCAACCGGCCAAGCCGTATGACCCGCTAGCCAATCTGAAACCTTGATGCGAGGTGCGTATGAGTACCGATTCAAGCTTCGATGACCATAAACCGGACAGTGTGCCTACTACGCCAGAGCCGGATATTGATCCGGTGCTGGACCCGGACAGTCCGATGCGCGATCCGATGGCCCGACCCAATGTCATGACACCGGAACCTTCGCGGGATCCGAGTGCGGGGGATGGCATTCCTGAAGATGATCAGATGCCGTTGCCCAATGACTGAGGCAGCAGATGAAAAAAAGCCCCGGGGATTCGGGGCTTTTTCTTGTGCGGTGCCTTACTTGGACGCTTCGACTACGCCGCTCTGGCGATTCTTGAGGTTTTTCTCGGCCTTGTATTGCTGAGCCACCGCCGGAACGCTGGCGCTGCGCCCGGTTTCTACCCAACTGCGAATACGGCTGGCATCGGCAAAATGGGTGTACTTGCCGAACGCGTCGAGGATCACCAGCGCGACCGGGCGGTTGCCCATCTTCGTCACCAGTACCAGGCAGTGACCGGCGGGGTTGGTGAAACCAGTCTTGGTGATCTTGATGTCCCAATCAGCCTTGTTGACCAAGTGATCGGTGTTGCGGAAACCCAGGGTGTAATTGGGTTTGCGGAACGACACGGTCTTTTCCTTGGTGGTCGTGAGTTCGCTGAGGATCGGGTACTTGCTCGCGGCGACCAGCAACTTGCTCAAGTCACGGGCGGTAGAGACGTTGCGTTCGGACAAGCCAGTCGGCTCGACATAGTGGGTGTTGGTCATGCCCAGTGCCTTGGCCTTGGCGTTCATCGCCGCGATAAAGGCGGCGTAGCCACCCGGATAGTGGTGGGCGAGGCTGGCGGCGGCGCGATTTTCCGAGGACATCAAGGCGATCAGCAACATCTCGCGACGCGGCAGTTCACTCTTGAGTTTGACTCGGGAGAACACACCCCTCATTTCCGGCGTGTTGCTGATATCGACATTGATCCATTCGTCCATGTTTTGCCGGGCTTCAACCACTACCAAACCGGTCATCAACTTGCTGACAGAGGCAATCGGCACGATCACGTCTGGGTTGCTGGAGTAGATGACTTTGTTGGTCTGCATATCCATGAGCAGGGCACTGCCGGAGGCGATCTTCAGGGTCGAAGCGTCACGTGGGGCAGCGGTGGTTTCCGCAGCGTTGATCGTTGGCGTGATGAATGTGCCTGTAAAAGCAAAAAACAGGCTCAGAATCGAGAGACGAATTTTCACGCGGGCGAACTCATAAAGGTTGGATATTCCGTTAGTTTGTAACGGGTTATTTCTTCAAAGCGTCGCATTCTAGGAGTATGGCTGAAGATCTGTCGATGGTTGTTTGAACGACCTGAAAAACTCGTGAAAAGGCCTGTAAAAAGAGGGGTTTCCGGCGAACGGTTACAGTTTTTTCTCAGGCATGAAAAAACCCGCACAAGGCGGGTTTCTCTTATTGCTGAAAGTGCCGATCAGGCGTGCAGAGTGTCTGCGGCGTAAAGGGTGCTTTTTTCAGGAGGCATGCTTACGTCCAGGGAAGCCCTTTCAGCATGAATCTCGGATTACTGGAGCCGATTCTCCTGGCAGTAACGCGGATCGTCAGATGAGTATAGAGATGCCCGTTGATGTCATTTGGGCTGGTGATCTCGCTTGAAATCCTTCCATGGATAATTTCACCTCCATCGGTTTTGAATTCGAAAACTCTTTTATCGGGCAACACACCGACAAAGGCCCCGGTAAAAACTTCATCATCCTCTTTGATATTGTCTCTACTCAGCCGCGCTTTGCTGCGGCGAACCTGCTCTACGTCTGAAAACTGGAAGCTGCGAGTGTTGGTCGTAAGCGCGCATGAAGCATCATTCTCGGCTAACTCGTTGAGGAAGTCTGAAACGGCTGCGATCGCTCTGTCGGCCAAACGGGAGACCGGCTCAGATAATTCTTCGTCGCTTTTTGTCGTGGCCTCGAGCAGTTCGGCCAGAATATCGATAGCTTGGGATACCGGTGTGGTGCCCTCTATATCAAGCTGCTTATCAGCCGGTATTTCTTCTAGTTCGAATCCAAAAGAGCCGCGAGCTGGTCCGGTGATCAAAAGCTGGTTGCTTAGTCGGTTGGGGATAGGCCCTTTGTCTGCGAGCGTCCCCGAAACCGATGCTGCAATCGCGGTTATTGCGACGCTGAATGCCCGAGTTGCTGTCGCACCAAACTCAGCCAGCACACCGTGCGTTCCCCATACAGGAACGCCACGGTAGGTCAGTCTGGCCCTGGCAGGTCGATAGGCGTGCTGACCATTATCGTCAAGAAAGGCGCGAGCCTGATCGATTTTTGCTTGTATCGACATCAGGGTAAGTTTACTGATGCCAGGAGTGGCAGCTTGTTTTACAAGGAAGCCGAGCTCCGCAGCTTTATGGGCGTACTCAGATCTGTTCATGTTCAAGCTCCTGCCGACGTACCACAAGCAAGCTTTCGGCATCTGCATCCTGATCAGGAGAAAGGTCGACTTTCAAAAAGCCCTTCCATTGTCCGGTGCGCCGGTGTGACCACATGCTGTACCAGTAAGTGGTCATCGCCACCAGGGATTCGGCAGGATCGCTCAACGACTGAATGTAGAAGTCGATCTTGAATTCTTTCTTCAGATTAGCCCGATCGCCGCCAAGAAGATTGATTTCATGATCGCCGAGCGCATCGAAAAACGCATCACCTGCTGGCGTGAACGTCACAACATCAATGTCTCGCGGAGGGCGATGTTCGAGCATCTCGATATCTTCAGTGAAACTTCCATCCAGCCACTGAAAACCCCTGTCGATACCCATTTTATGCAGTTCTGCTCGATGAGCGAGATAGCCTGAAAAAATATCACATCGCTCAGGGCTGGTCGCAAATCTCGAGACGATTTGCCCAAGACTAACCTCATAAGGCGCTCGATCAAACCCCGCGGGGCTATCCTCGTTTATAGGGGGAATTACCCCTTCGGCATTCCATTCGGGTATCAATCCAGCCTCCGTGCGTTCTGTTGTCTTGACCTGGTCGGCGGACTGAGGGGGCCAATCGCGCCAAGTGTTATATGGGGTCCAAAAAATCAGTACATGCGTGTCACCATACGCTTGGTTGCCAGTCCCTCGCATTTTAGAAATGCTTCAGCGTGTTAGCGGAAGTGCCTTTGGAGGATTAATGTAGCTCTTCCAGGGGGGCTTTTTTGGGGGGCTGTTTATAGAAGAAAGAGGCGGATTTTTCTTTGGCATGAAAAACCCCGCACTGGGCGGGGTTCTGGTGCAGCGGTAAAACCGCTTCAGACGTGCAGGGTTTCTGCTGCGTAAAGCGTGTTTTCCAGCAGGCAGGCGCGGGTCATCGGACCGACGCCACCCGGCACTGGAGTGATCCAGCCAGCGCGGGGCAGGGCGGTTTCGTAAACAACGTCACCGACCAGTTTGCCGTCGTCCTGACGGTTGATGCCGACGTCGATCACGATCGCGCCTTCCTTGATCCACTCGCCTTTGACCAGACCCGGCTTGCCGGCGGCCACCACCACCAGATCGGCACGACCGACATGGCCGGCCAGATCCTTGGTGAAGCGGTGAGTCACGGTTACGGTGCAGCCGGCCAGCAACAGTTCCATCGCCATCGGGCGACCGACGATGTTGGAGGCGCCGACTACCACTGCGTCCATGCCATAAAGGTCAGCGCCGGTGCTTTCCAGCAGCGTCATGATGCCTTTAGGCGTGCATGGGCGCAGCAGCGGAATGCGTTGGGCCAGACGGCCGACGTTATAAGGGTGGAAACCGTCGACGTCTTTGTCCGGGCGGATGCGCTCCAGCAGTTTGGAGGCGTCCAGGTGCTCGGGCAGCGGTAACTGAAGCAGGATGCCGTCGATTGCAGGGTCGTCGTTGAGGCGATCGATCAGATCGGTCAATGCGTCTTGCGTGGTGTCGGAGGGCAGGTCGTAGGCTTGAGAGAGGAAGCCAACCTCTTCACAGTCTTTACGCTTGTGCGAGACATAAACCTGAGAGGCAGGATCGCTGCCGACCAGGATCACCGCGAGGCCGGGAGTGCGCAGGCCTTGCTGGCGACGCTCGGCAACTCGTTGGGCGATCTGCTGGCGCAGGCTGGCGGCGATCGATTTGCCGTCGATTAGTTGTGCAGTCATTGCGCGTGATTAACCATCGAGAGGGGAAAAAATGAGAACGCATTCTCGCATGTCGAGCGGTGAGGGCAAAGGCGCTCGGTCAGCAAATTCCTCTAACTCCTTTAATTAAATGAATTTTTTTCAAAAAGGATTTGACGACCTTTGGAGCGCTCTATACTATTCGTCGCACTTGTCGGGCACAGCCTAGCACTGGTTAAGAAGGTGAAGCGGAATCAAGGTTCTGCGACACTGGAAAGCACTTAGTTTGTAGTCCTTTAAGAGTACAGATTAATAAGGCGCCCGTAGCTCAGCTGGATAGAGCATCCGCCTTCTAAGCGGATGGTCGCAGGTTCGAGTCCTGCCGGGTGCGCCATTAGGCAGCTTTGGCACAAGTAGCGCGATATGGTGGGCGTAGCTCAGTTGGTAGAGCACGGGATTGTGACTCCCGTTGTCGTGGGTTCGATCCCCATCGTCCACCCCATATTTCGAAAGGCGCCAGATGTAACAGTCTGGCGCCTTTGCTTTAAAGCTTCACCTGCGGATGTGGTGGAATTGGTAGACACACTGGATTTAGGTTCCAGCGCCGCGAGGCGTAAGAGTTCGAGTCTCTTCATCCGCACCAATTAAAGCTTCATTCATGTCTTCGGGCTGGTGAGGTTTCAACAAAGAAGTTGTTTGGCTTTTTTGTTACGCAATATGGTGGGCGTAGCTCAGTTGGTAGAGCACGGGATTGTGACTCCCGTTGTCGTGGGTTCGATCCCCATCGTCCACCCCATATTTCGAAAGGCGCCAGATTTAACAGTCTGGCGCCTTTTTTGTTTTGCGGTTTTGAAAACCGGCATGGCCGGTTTCCGGACGCAGGAGTAGGGCGCTTCGTCGTATTTATGTTGCTCGATGATGCTGCACTGCTCGCCGGGCTTGCTTGCAAGAACGGCCGTCAGGGAGTGATTGGCAGTCTCTTCTATATATAGAAGCGGTTGGCGCAGAGCCCTGGCGTGATTGGTTGTATTCGCCTGTGGGGCGCGCTGCATTGGTGTAGCGGTCCCGATAACATGCCTGCTGTTTTTTTACCCGTTTTCAGTAGGGTGACTTCTTGAGTTTGACCCACTAGAATGCATGCCCTTGATTCTGGGGTCGGAAACGGCCGGCTAACGTCTGTGCAACGAGGAATATCCATGCAAGTTTCTGTTGAAAATACTACTGCTCTCGAGCGCCGCATGAGCGTCACCGTGCCGGCTGAGCGCATCGAGACTCAGGTCAACAAGCGTCTGCAGCAGACCGCCCAAAAGGCCAAGATTGCTGGCTTCCGTCCAGGCAAAGTGCCAATGAGCGAAATCAAGCGCCGTTTCGGTGCTGATGCTCGTCAGGAAGCTGTAGGCGACGTGATCCAGTCCTCCTTCTACGAAGCTGTGGTTGAGCAGAAGCTGAACCCGGCTGGTTCGCCTTCGATCGAGCCTAAGTCGCTCGAAGCTGGCAAGGATCTGGAATACGTTGCTGTGTTCGAAGTGTTCCCGGAGTTCACCGTTGCCGGTTTCGACGGCATCACCGTTGAGCGCCTGAGCGCTGACGTGGCTGACGCTGACCTGGACAAAATGCTCGACATCCTGCGCAAGCAGAACACCCGTTTTGAAGTGGCCGATCGCGCCGCCCAGAACGAAGACCAACTGAACATCGATTTCGTTGGCAAGGTTGACGGCGAAGTGTTCGCTGGCGGCTCCGCCAAAGGCACTCAGCTGGTGCTGGGTTCCGGCCGCATGATTCCGGGCTTCGAAGAAGGCCTGGTTGGCGCTAAAGCCGGTGAAGAGCGCGTTCTGAATCTGACCTTCCCAGAGGACTATCAGAACCTCGACCTGGCTGGCAAAACCGCCGAGTTCACCGTGACTGTCAACACTGTTTCCGAGCCTAAGCTGCCAGAGCTGAACGAAGAGTTCTTCGCTCAATTCGGCATCAAGGAAAGCGGCATCGACGGTTTCCGCACCGAAGTTCGCAAGAACATGGAGCGCGAACTGCGTCAGGCGATCAAATCCAAGGTCAAGAATCAGGTAATGGACGGTCTGCTGGCCACCAACCCGATCGAAGTGCCGAAGGCGCTGCTGTCCAACGAAGTTGACCGTCTGCGCGTGCAGGCTGTTCAGCAGTTCGGCGGCAACATCAAGCCTGATCAACTGCCGGCCGAGCTGTTCGAAGAGCAAGCCAAGCGCCGCGTTGTGCTGGGTCTGATCGTTGCTGAAGTGGTCAAGCAGTTCGATCTGAAGCCTGACGAAGCTCGCGTTCGCGAAATGATTCAGGAAATGGCCTCGGCTTACCAAGAGCCTGAGCAGGTTGTGTCGTGGTACTACAAAAACGAGCAGCAGCTGAACGAAGTGCGTTCGGTTGTGCTGGAAGAACAAGTTGTGGATACTGTTCTGCAGAAAGCTAGTGTGACCGACAAAGCGGTCTCTTACGAAGAAGCAGTCAAGCCGGTAGAAGCTCCAACAGCCGACTGATTGATTTTGCGTTAAGAAGTACACACCATAAGCCAGCTCTCGAGCTGGCTTATGCGTATTCAAGACATAACTATTTGGGAGCGACTGCAGAGCATGTTCCGTAATTCTTATATTCAGCAGAACTCTGATATCCAGGCCGCCGGCGGCCTGGTCCCGATGGTTGTCGAGCAATCTGCTCGTGGCGAACGCGCCTATGACATCTATTCGCGCCTGCTCAAGGAGCGAGTGATCTTTCTGGTTGGTCCGGTAGAGGACTACATGGCCAACCTGATCTGCGCGCAACTGCTGTTCCTTGAAGCGGAAAACCCGGACAAGGACATCCATCTCTATATCAACTCCCCGGGCGGTTCGGTGACAGCAGGCATGTCGATCTACGACACCATGCAGTTCATCAAGCCGAACGTGTCGACCACCTGCATCGGCCAGGCCTGCAGCATGGGTGCATTCCTGCTGACCGCAGGTGCCCCGGGCAAGCGTTTCTGCCTGCCGAACTCGCGCGTGATGATTCACCAGCCACTGGGCGGTTTCCAGGGCCAGGCGTCGGACATCGAAATCCACGCCAAGGAAATCCTCTTCATTCGCGAGCGTCTGAACACGCTGATGGCCAAACACAGCGGGCGTACTCTGGAAGAAATCGAGCGCGATACCAATCGCGACAACTTCATGAGTGCAGAAGCTGCGAAGGAATATGGTCTGATCGACGAAGTGATCAACCAGCGCCCAGCTTAAAATAAGCAGCTCAAAATAGGCTTGGTCGGCTTGTCTGATCAGCGGCGGGCTTGAAAAAGCCCGCAATAGCCTTCATCTTGTGTTGCAAGCCTATCGGATTTGGATCGAACGAATGACTGACACCCGCAACGGCGAGGACAACGGCAAGCTGCTCTATTGCTCCTTCTGTGGCAAAAGCCAGCATGAAGTGCGCAAATTGATTGCCGGCCCCTCGGTCTTTATCTGCGACGAGTGCGTCGACCTGTGCAATGACATCATCCGTGAGGAGGTGCAGGAAGCCCAGGCCGAAAGCAGCGCGCATAAATTGCCTTCGCCTAAAGAAATCAGCGGCATCCTTGACCAGTACGTCATTGGTCAGGAGCGTGCGAAAAAGGTTTTGGCCGTAGCGGTGTACAACCACTACAAGCGCCTGAACCAGCGTGACAAAAAGGCTGACGACGTCGAACTCGGCAAGAGCAACATCCTGCTGATCGGCCCGACAGGCTCCGGTAAAACCCTGCTGGCCGAAACACTGGCCCGCTTGCTGAACGTTCCGTTCACCATTGCCGACGCAACCACCCTCACCGAGGCGGGTTACGTGGGTGAGGATGTCGAGAACATCATTCAGAAGCTGCTGCAGAAGTGCGATTACGACGTAGAGAAAGCCCAGATGGGTATTGTCTACATCGATGAAATCGACAAGATTTCCCGCAAGTCCGACAATCCGTCGATCACTCGGGACGTTTCCGGTGAAGGCGTGCAACAGGCCTTGCTGAAGTTGATCGAAGGCACGGTCGCTTCCGTACCGCCGCAAGGTGGTCGCAAGCACCCGCAGCAGGAGTTCCTGCAGGTCGACACCCGTAACATCCTGTTCATCTGCGGTGGTGCGTTCTCCGGTCTGGAAAAGGTTATTCAAAACCGTTCCACCAAGGGCGGCATCGGTTTCAACGCAGAAGTGCGCAGCAAGGAAGAAGGCAAGAAAGTCGGTGAATCCCTGCGTGAAGTCGAGCCTGACGATCTGGTCAAGTTCGGTCTGATCCCGGAGTTCGTCGGTCGTCTGCCGGTCCTCGCGACGCTGGACGAGCTGGATGAGGCTGCGCTGATGCAGATCCTCACCGAGCCGAAAAATGCTCTGACCAAACAGTATGCCAAGCTGTTCGAGATGGAAGGCGTGGATCTGGAGTTCCGTACAGACGCGCTGAAATCGGTCGCCAAGCGTGCCCTGGAACGTAAAACCGGTGCCCGTGGCCTGCGCTCGATTCTCGAAGGTGTACTGCTCGACACGATGTATGAAATCCCCTCGCAGTCCGAGGTGAGCAAAGTCGTGATCGATGAAAGCGTGATCGAAGGCAAGTCCAAGCCACTGTATATCTACGAAAACAGTGAGCCGACCGCCAAGGCAGCACCGGACGCGTAAGTGTCCAGTCTGCTGGAATAAAGAAGGGGCCTTCGGGCCTCTTTTTTTTATGTCATTTTTTACATCCGCTTAGCGCTTGTTTTTTTTCAAGGCAGCCCCCATCTTGGTTTCAAGCTCAATTCCATCTGATTACGGCCATATGGCCGCCGTAGAGGCGAAATCATGAAGACAACCATCGAATTGCCTCTCCTGCCATTGCGTGATGTCGTGGTTTATCCGCACATGGTTATCCCGCTGTTCGTGGGGCGCGAGAAATCCATCGAAGCCCTCGAGGCCGCGATGACGGGCGACAAGCAGATCCTCCTGCTGGCCCAGAGAAACCCGGCTGACGACGATCCCGGTGAAGACGCTCTCTATCGCGTAGGTACCATCGCCACTGTTCTACAGCTGCTCAAGCTGCCTGACGGCACCGTAAAAGTGTTGGTCGAGGGTGAGCAGCGCGGCACCGTCGAGCGCTTCAGCGAAGTCGACGGCCACTGCCGTGCCGAAGTGTCGCTGATCGAAGAAGTTGACGCTGCCGAGCGCGAATCCGAAGTGTTCGTGCGCACACTGCTGTCGCAGTTCGAACAGTATGTGCAGTTGGGCAAGAAAGTCCCGGCTGAAGTCCTGTCGTCGCTCAACAGCATCGATGAGCCAGGTCGCCTGGTCGACACCATGGCGGCGCACATGGCGCTGAAAATCGAGCAGAAGCAGGAAATTCTCGAAATCATCGATTTGTCGGCCCGGGTCGAGCACGTTCTGGCGTTGCTGGATGCCGAGATCGATCTGCTGCAAGTCGAAAAACGCATTCGTGGCCGTGTCAAAAAGCAAATGGAGCGCAGTCAGCGCGAGTACTACCTGAATGAGCAGATGAAGGCCATTCAGAAAGAGCTCGGCGACAGCGACGAAGGCCACAACGAAATCGAAGACCTGAAAAAGCGTATCGACGCTGCCGGCCTACCGAAAGACGCGTTGGCGAAAGCCACTGCCGAGCTGAACAAGCTCAAGCAAATGTCGCCGATGTCCGCTGAGGCCACCGTGGTGCGCTCGTACATCGACTGGCTGGTGCAGGTGCCGTGGAAGGCGCAGAGCAAGGTACGCCTGGACCTGGCGCGCGCAGAAGACATTCTCGATGCCGATCACTACGGTCTCGAAGAGGTCAAGGAACGCATCCTTGAATACCTCGCCGTGCAAAAACGTGTGAAGAAAATTCGTGGCCCGGTGTTGTGCCTGGTCGGTCCTCCGGGTGTGGGTAAAACCTCGCTGGCGGAGTCGATTGCCCACGCCACCAACCGCAAATTCGTGCGTATGGCCCTCGGTGGCGTGCGTGATGAAGCGGAAATTCGTGGTCACCGTCGGACTTACATCGGTTCGATGCCGGGAAGATTGATTCAAAAGATGACAAAGGTGGGCGTGCGCAACCCGCTGTTCCTGCTCGATGAAATCGACAAAATGGGCAGCGATATGCGTGGCGATCCGGCGTCGGCGTTGCTGGAAGTGCTCGATCCAGAGCAGAACCACAACTTCAACGACCACTATCTGGAAGTCGATTACGACCTTTCCGATGTGATGTTCCTGTGCACCTCGAACTCGATGAACATTCCGCCGGCGCTGCTCGACCGGATGGAAGTGATCCGTCTGCCGGGTTACACCGAAGACGAGAAGATCAACATCGCCGTCAAATACCTCTCGCCAAAGCAGATCGCCGCTAACGGTCTGAAAAAGGGCGAGCTGGAATTCGATGCAGAAGCGATCCGCGACATCATCCGTTACTACACCCGTGAAGCCGGTGTGCGTGGCCTCGAACGTCAGATCGCCAAGGTCTGCCGCAAGGCCGTTAAAGAGCACGCGCTGGAAAAACGCTTCTCGGTGAAAGTGACAGCTGATCTGCTCGAACACTTCCTCGGTGTGCGCAAGTTCCGTTACGGTCTGGCCGAGCAGCAGGATCAGATCGGTCAGGTGACCGGCCTTGCCTGGACACAGGTGGGCGGCGAGTTGCTGACTATCGAAGCCGCGGTTGTGCCGGGCAAAGGCCAATTGATCAAGACCGGTTCGCTGGGCGATGTAATGGTCGAATCGATCACTGCCGCGCTGACTGTGGTGCGCAGCCGTGCCAAGAGCCTGGGCATTCCTCTGGACTTCCACGAGAAGCGCGACACGCACATCCACATGCCGGAAGGGGCGACCCCGAAGGACGGCCCTAGCGCTGGTGTAGGCATGTGCACGGCGCTGGTGTCGGCATTGACCGGCATTCCGGTGCGCGCCGATGTCGCCATGACCGGTGAAATTACCCTGCGTGGTCAGGTGCTGGCGATTGGCGGTCTGAAGGAAAAACTGCTGGCGGCTCACCGCGGCGGAATCAAGATCGTGATTATTCCGGAAGAGAACGTGCGTGATCTGAAGGAGATTCCTGACAATATCAAGCAGGATCTGCAGATTAAACCGGTTAAATGGATTGACGAGGTCCTGCAAATTGCGCTGCAATACGCGCCGGAGCCCTTGCCGGATGTGGCTCCGGAGATAGTTGCCAAGGACGAAAAACGTGAGTCTGACTCTAAGGAAAGAATTAGCACGCATTAATACGCTTTTGCCTGGGGGGCTTCCTTGACAGTTTTTTAGAGCCCTTGTTATAAAGCGGCTCTTAAGTGTCTGTAGGCCATTCAGCACTCGTTTTTGCTTTCACCAAAAAACTTAGAATCATCTCAAAATAGATATAAGGGGACTTAGAGTGAACAAGTCGGAACTGATTGATGCTATCGCTGCATCCGCTGATATCCCGAAAGCTGCTGCTGGCCGTGCGCTGGACGCTGTAATCGAATCCGTCACTGGCGCTCTGAAGGCTGGCGACTCCGTTGTTCTGGTTGGTTTCGGTACTTTCTCCGTGACGGATCGTCCGGCTCGTACCGGTCGTAACCCGCAGACCGGCAAGACTCTGGAAATCCCGGCTGCCAAGAAGCCAGGTTTCAAAGCCGGTAAAGCACTGAAAGAAGCTGTTAACTAAGTTTTCAGGTTTTTACCCATCCGGGTCGGGGTCATGCCTGACTTGGCAGCGGAGCGGTAGAGCAGGTCACTGAAACAGTTGCCTGTAACGCCGGGATCGAGGGTTCGAGCCCTGTCCGCTCCGCCAGTTACGAGAAGGCGCATCCTCGGATGCGCCTTTCTTCTATCCGGATTCTACCCACGCTCCACGGTTGCCTAATTTTGAAGTTCAACCGTTTCTGGGGGACGCATGCTGCAGAATATCAGGGACAATTCACAAGGCTGGATTGCCAAGACCATTATCGGGGTCATCGTTGCACTGATGGCTCTGACCGGTTTCGACGCCATTTTCCAGGCCACGACTCACAAGAATGAGGCGGCCAAGGTCAATGGTGATGAAATCAGCCAGAACGAGCTGAGCCAGGCCGTTGATATGCAACGCCGTCAGCTGATGCAACAGCTGGGCAAGGATTTCGATGCTTCCTTGCTCGACGAAAAAATGCTCCGCGAATCGGCCCTCAAGGGGCTGATTGATCGCAAGCTGCTACTGCAAGGCGCCGAACAAGCGAAATTCGCTTTCTCCGAAGGCGCACTGGACCAAGTGATCCTGCAGACACCTGAATTCCAGGTGGATGGCAAGTTCAGCTCCGAGCGCTTCGACCAGGTGATCCGTCAACTGGGTTACAGCCGTATGCAATTCCGCCAGATGCTGGCTCAGGAAATGCTGATCGGCCAACTGCGCGCCGGTGTGGCGGGCAGCGGTTTCGTCACCGACGCTGAAGTGCTGGCATTTGCCCGTCTGGAAAAACAGACCCGCGATTTCGCCACCCTGAACGTCAAGGCTGATCCGGCGGCGGTCAAGCTGACCGACGACGAGGTCAAGGCCTACTACGACGAGCACGCCAAGGAGTTCATGACTCCGGATCAAGTGATCATCGATTACGTAGAACTGAAGAAGTCTTCGTTCTTCGATCAGGTCGCCGTCAAGGACGAAGACCTGCAGGCGGCTTATCAGAAAGAGATCGCCAACCTGTCGGAACAGCGTCGTGCCGCGCACATTCTGATCGAAGTGAACGACAAGACCACTGAAGCTCAGGCCAAGGCGAAGATCGACGAAGTCCAGGCGCGTCTGGCCAAGGGCGAGAAGTTCGAAGCGCTGGCCAAAGAGTTCTCGCAGGACCCGGGTTCGGCCAACAATGGCGGTGACCTTGGTTACGCAGGTCCTGGTGTTTACGACCCGGCGTTTGAAAAAGCCTTGTACTCCTTGTCGAAAGACCAGGTGTCCGAGCCGATTCGTACCGACTTCGGTTACCACCTGATCAAGCTGTTGGGTGTCGAAGCGCCTGAAGTGCCGACCCTGGCCAGTCTGAAAGACAAGCTGACCCGCGAGCTGAAAGCCGCGCAGGTCGAGCAGCGTTTCGTCGAGGCGACCAAGCAACTGGAAGACTCGGCGTTCGAAGCGTCTGACCTGGCTCAGCCAGCGGCGGATCTGAAGCTGACCGTGCACACCTCCAAGCCGTTCGGCCGTGAAGGTGGCGAAGGTGTTGCGGCCAACCGTGCCGTAGTGACCGCTGCGTTCAGCACCGAAGTGATCGACGAAGGTGCCAACAGCACCGCCATCGAACTGGATCCGGAAACCGTGATCGTGCTGCGCTCCAAGGAGCACTTGAAGCCTGCGCAACTGCCATTGGAAAGCGTGAATGCGGCGATCCGCACTCAGTTGACCAAAGAGCACGCGAGTGCGGCTGCCAAGACCAAGGCTGAGAAGCTGATTGCTGATCTGCGTGATGGCAAGGCTCCTCTGGACAAGGCGGTTGACGGGCAGAACTGGAAAGCTACCGAAGCGGCCACCCGTGGTCAGGAAGGTGTTGATCCGGCGGTGCTGCAAGCGTTGTTCCGTATGCCGAAGCCGGCTGCGAAGGACAAGCCGACGTTCACCAGCGTCACTTTGCCGGACGGTAGTCTGATGATTGTGCGTCTGAACGGCGTTAACGAAGCGGCTGCGCCGACGGATGAAGAGAAGGTTCAGTACCGTCGTTTCCTTGCTTCGCGTGAGGGGCAGCAGGACTTTGCGGCGTATCGCAAGCAGTTGGAAGCTCAGGCTGAGATCAAGCGGTTTTGATGGTTGATTGAGCTGTCATGTGAAAGCCCCGGCCTGTATAGGTCGGGGCTTTTTTTTTGCGTTGGGTCGTGGCGGCCTTTGGGCCGACCATGTTCTTGGGGTTTTGGGGGGATATCCGTTGCTTCGGGTGCTGCCGCTGGCGGTTTCGCTCTTACAGCGAGTCACCTTTTCCAAACGCCGAAAAGGTAACCCAAAAGGCTTTGCCCTGACGTTCGGCCCGCTCGCTGGGGCTCGGGGTTCCTTCGCTCCGGGATTGATCCGGGGGCATCGCCTACGGTTTGCTTCGCTGCACCTCCTCTCGATGTGTTCGACTTCGTCGAACGGTCGCTGCGCTCCCACCCCCCGGATCAATCCCTCCACTCAGCCTGCCGACGGGCCTTCAGATCAAGATCAAGAGCTGCAGCCGAGCTAACGCTCATCCTGTTGAGTGGGGCGGCTTTGCCGCGTGGGCCGCACACGAATTAAACCTGTGGGAGCGAGCCTGCTCGGGATGGCGGCCTTACAGCCGACCAATCTTCTGTCAGATGTACTCAGTTCCACTGTAGGAGCGAGCCTGCTCGCGAAGACGGCCTCCCAGCCAACCAATCTTCTGTCAGATGTACTCAATCCAATTGTGGTAGCGAGCCTGCTCTCGAAGACGGCCTGCCAGCCGACCAATCTTCTATCTGATGTACTCAATCCAACTGTAGGAGTGAGCCTGCTCGCGAAGGCGGCCTGACAGCCGACCAATCTTCTGTCAGATGTACTCAATCCCATTGTAGGAGCGAGCCTGCTCGCGAAGACGGCCTCCCAGCCGACCAATCTTCTATCTGATGTACTCAGTTCCACTGTAGGAGTGAGCCTGCTCGCGAAGACGGCCTGCCAGCCGACCAATCTTCTGTCAGATGTACTCAGTTCCACTGTAGGAGTGAGCCTGCTCGCGATGGCGGCCTCCCAGCCGAGCAATCTTCTGTCAGATGTACTCAATCCAACTGTAGGAGTGAGCCTGCTCGCGATGGCGCCCTGTCAATCGATCAGTTTCCAGCCGTCTGGCCTCAATCCAACAGCGCACTCGGTCTCATTCGGCTCTTGGAAAACCATGTCCCCGAGCTTTGATCGCTACTGACAGGGTCAGTACCAGCAATCCTGCAACAATCCACGGGAATGCCCCCACCCCAAGGTTCCCCAGCAACAAACCTCCCACCAATCCACCACCTGCAATCCCGACATTCCACAGCGTAACCAGCATCGATTGCGCGGTATCGGCAGCCTCTTTCGCGGTTTTCGCCGAGGCGGTTTGCAGCAGTGATGGCATTGCACCAAACGCGAGTCCCCACACGGCGGTGGCGATGTACACCACGCTCGGCGATTCGCGCCACAGGCCCAGTGCTATTGCGGACAGCAGGAACAACCCGGCACTGATCAACACCAGTTCGCGCAGCCAGCGGTCAATCAGGCTGCCAACGATCCACAGGCTCAGCACCGAGGCGAGGCCGAATACCAGCAGCACGCGGTCGACGTTGGCATCAAGTCCGGAAGGCTGCAGGAAGGGTGCGATGTAGGTGTACAGCAAATTGTGCGCAACGACGTAGGTGAGCGTGACCAGCAATACGGATCGCACGCCCGGCAAGGTAAACACCTGACGCAGTGGTATGCGTTTTCCCGCGTGTTCGCCGGCGAAGTCCGGTACTTGCCAGCGTACCCAGATCACCAGCACAACGGTCAGCGCGGTCATGATGGCAAAGCTCAGGCGCCAGCCGACCAAGGTGCCGAGCAGGGTGCCTGCGGGTATTCCCAGCGACAGCGCAAGCGGCGCGCCGAGCATGGCTACGGTGATGGCGCGGCCTTGCAAGTGCGGGACGACCATACGGCTCGCGTATCCCGCCAGCAGTGCCCACAGCAAACCGGCAAATACACCGGCGATAAAGCGTGCGATCAGGGTCAGCCAGTACCACTCCGACAGGGCGGTGATGCTGTTGGCGATGGCAAAGCCGCCGATAGCTGAAAGCAACAGCGGTCGGCGTCGCCAGCTTCGAGTGGCGATTGTCAGCGGTATCGCCGCGAGGATCGAGCCGATCGCATACAGCGTGACCAATTGCCCGATCAGCGCTTGGGAAACATTCAGGCCGCTGCTCATCTGCGGCAACAGGCCGGCGGGCATGGCTTCGGTCATGACCGTGATGAAACCGGCGGTGGCCAGTGCCAAAAGGGCGCCGAGGGGTAATCGCTCGTGGCGATCGACAGTGTGTTCAAGTGCGGGGCAACCGAGTTGGGCATCGTTCATGAGCCGGCATCCATGTGCAATGTTGACGAGTAGCACAGGGTAGGGCGCTGCACATCGGCGAAAAACGGGTTAAGGTTCCGAACATATCGGACACGGATGTCAGCAATGGGAGGGTGGTATGGATAGCCTGGGCAGTATTTCGGTGTTTGTGCAGGTGGCCGAGACGCGCAGTTTCACCGAAGCGGGGCGGCTGCAAGGGGTGTCATCTTCGGCGGTGGGCAAAAGTATTGCGCGGCTTGAGGCGCGACTGGGCGTGCGCTTGTTTCAGCGCACCACCCGCAGCGTCACCTTGACCAGTGAAGGGGCGCTGTTTCTTGAGCGTTGTCGCAAGATTCTTGCGGAAGTCGAGGCGGCGGAGTTCGAACTGTGTGATGTCGCTGCAAAGCCCCACGGCAAATTGCGTATCAGCCTGCCACAGGTGCATGGCCTGGTGATGCCGGTCATGGCCGAGTTCATGGCGTTGTACCCGCAGATTGAACTGGATCTGGATTTGACCGATCGCATGGTCGATGTGGTTGAAGAAGGTTTCGATGCCGTGATCCGCACCGGTAAACCCCGGGATTCGCGACTGATGGCGCGATCCTTGGGCGAGTTTCACATGGTGCTGGTGGCCAGTCCGGCTTATCTGGCGCAGCGCGGCGTGCCGCAAACACCCGGCGATCTGGCAGCGCATGCTTGCCTTCGGCACACCTTTCATGCGACTGGAAAGCTGGAAATCTGGCCGCTGATTCGCGCGGAGGGCGCCGCCGAGCCGACGTTGCCGACTCGGCTGGTCAGCACGTCGATTGAGGCTGTAAGCCACGCGGCACTGGCCGGCATGGGCATTGCCTGTCTGCCGGATTTCATGACCCGCGAGGCCGAGGCGCAAGGGCGCTTGCAGCGGGTGCTCGATGTGCATCTGGAGCACACCGGGCAGTTTTGGGTGCTATGGCCATCGAGTCGCCACGCGACGGCGAAATTGCGCGTGTTCATCGATCATCTGGCGTTGCGACTTTTTCCCGCAACTGACGGTCGATAGAGTTGTAACTGCTTTAAGACACTAATCCATGCGCCGCGGGGTCGTGATCTGTTGCACAATACGCCCCGGACTGTTTTCTCTCAGGATGTTCAATGTTGATTTCCACTCCCATGCGTGTTGTCGGGTTGGCGCTGTTGTTGACCGCTGTTGCCGGCTGTTCGAAAGACAAGCCGATGTATGAGCATGAGAACTTCGATGACTCCGGTACGTTTTCGCGCAATTACCCGGTGACCGATTCGGTCAGTTGCGAAGCGGCCCGGCGTGCGTTGCTCAGCCAGGGCTACATCATCACCAGCAGCGACCCGAAACTGGTCAGCGGCCACAAGAGCTTCCAGCAAACCGGCGACACCCACATGGAGATCAGCTTCAACGTGGTCTGCGCCGATGACGGCAGCGCCGGGCACCATGCGACGATGTTCGCCAACGCCTTGCAGGATCGCTACGCGCTGAAGAAAACCAACAACTCGGCCAGCCTCGGCGTGGGTGTGTTGGGCTCGGTGTCGATGCCGATCGGCTCGTCCGACGATTCGATGGTCAAGGTCGCCAGCGAGACGGTGACGTCGCAAAAGTTCTATGAGCGCTTCTTCACGTTGGTGGAGTTGTTCCTCCCGGCGGAAGCAAAGAAAGCTGCACACATTGAAGAGAAGCCGAAGGCTGACTTGGGTGTGCCTGAGGCGAAGGCAGCTCCGGCAGCGCTGGTGCCTACACCGACTCCGGCGGCTGAGCCTGCTGCGACACCTGCGCCTGCCGCAGAACCGGCGCCGGCACCTGCTGAGGCGACGCCAGTGACGTCTGAACCGGTTGCGCCACCGGCAGAGGCGGCGCCGATCACTCCGGCCCCGAGCGCAGAACCGGCGCCAGCATCGACGACCGAAACCATCACGCCACCGGCCAACCCGGACATCCCGCCGCCCTCCGAGCCGATTCCGGCGATGCCAGCGTCCGGCCAATAAACCAGCCTCACCGCAAATCCCTGTGGGAGCGAGCCAGCTCGCGAAGACGGACCTTCAGTCACCTATGTGCTGAAGGCTCCGACGCCTTCGCGAGCAAGCTCGCTCCCACAGTGGTTTCTGATGCACTTAAAATCTCGTTACATTCCCCTGACAAAATTCCCGCGATAAATTCCTGACCACCTGCTACGTTTTATTCATGAAGGCCGGGTTTCACTTTTCCTTCACACGAGCACGTTAAGCTCGAGGCACTGGGCATTTGCTCAGGCCCATTCAAGAGAGCAGCAGGGGGATTACGCGATGGATGAATATCAAGAAGAGCTGCTCGAATACCAGGCCTTTGAACTGGATCCTCTGGAACCCGCTGAAGACGCCACCGAGCTTTGACTTGCAGCTTGAAGCTGGTAGCTCGCAGCTGCTGTTATGCCGTTTTGCGGTGGCTGCGGCGGAATTCGCCAGGCGTTTGACCGCTCCAGCGTTTGAAGGCTCGCTGGAACGCTTCGGCTGAGGCGAAACCCAGCAGGTAGGCAATCTCGCCGAAGGCCAGTTCGGTGTCACGGATGTAGGTCATCGCCAGGTCCCGGCGCGTATCGTTGAGGATCGCGCGAAACTGCGTGCCTTCCTCGGCCAGCTTGCGCCGCAAGGTCCAGGTCGGCAGCTTCAGGCGTGTCGCCACTTCTTCCAGGTCGGGTTCCCGACCACCATTGAGCAACGGCCCCAACAGCTGGGTGATGCGTTCGCGCAGGCTACGGGTGCGGGTCAATTGTTCCAGTTCCCGCTCACACAACTGCAGCAGATGCCGCCAGGTACTCGGGCAATGCTCAGGATTGCGCAGTGCGAGGCTGTTGAGGTTCAGGCGCAGTTGATTACGCTCGGCACCGAACTGGATTGGGCAATCCCCCAGCACGCTGTAAGCCTCGCGGTAATCCGGTGCTTCGAACTCGATGTCGATGCGTTCAGCGCGCAGCGGTTCGCGGCTGACACTGGAGAGCTGATGCAGCCACCCGGCAATGATCGAGTCCACGACAAAACGGTTATAGGCGTTGTACGGGCTGATCGAATAGAAACGCAGCCACGCGCCATGGGCATCTTCGTGGAAACTGGACTGGCCGCGATAGTTGGAACCGTACAACGCCTCGAAACGGATCAGACAGCGTGCAGCTTCGCGCACGGTCGGCGCTTGTGCGGCAGTGACACCGGCCAGCCCGGCCTGGCTCAGGCGGCTGAGCTGGCCCATGCGCAAGCCCAGCGCCGTATTACCGGTCAGCTGAATCGCCGCGTGGCCCAGACGCATATAGCGCGGAATCGACAAGCGTGCCCCGGCCTCAGCCAACCGCGCGGCGTCGAGGCCATATTGCTCCAGCAGCGGCTGAGGATCGACCGCATGGCTGCGCACGGCATCGGCGAGGCTGTGAACAAAGCCCACCGACAGATCCCCAAGACGCATCGGTAGCGGTTTCATGGCTTACAACCAGATGTTCAGCAAGCGCGCGCCACGAGCCTCGCCATCGGCGAACTGCTGACCGTTGCTGCTGAGGAAACTTTGACCGGAACTGGCCTTCTCCCAGAACTGCCCGCGCAGAAACACACTGATGCCGGCAATCGCTTGACTGCTCGGCGGTTGCGCGGTCAGCGTCAACCGATGCCAGGCCTGTCCTTCTGTAAGCTCTCCGGGTTTGAGGCTGACCGATCCCGGTGTACTTGAACCCTTATAGCCGCGCCACGGTTGGTTCCACGTACTCTGACCGAGCACCTGTGCCGGTACCGCGACCAATTGCACGCGTTGCTCGTCGAGTTGGCGGTAGTTGTCCGGATACCAACTGTCACTGCCAATCAGCACGCCGAGGCGTCCGGCCGGGGTATCGACCACGTTGAGCGAATGTTTGTCCGCACCTTCGATCACTTCACGCTGATCGAACACCGGGTGCATCTGCCGTTGCGGTTGACCGAGCGGCACACCGTCGCGGCCGAACACCACGCTGCTGTTGAACAGCGCTCCGCTACCGGGTTTGAGCTGGCCGTCGCGAATGCTTGGCTCCGGCAGCACGATCGAGCCGGCCACCAGTGTCACGCGAAACTCCTTGGCCAGACCACCGAACAGTGCCTGGTAGTCCTTGGCCATGGTCTTGGATTTCATGCGCAGGTACGCGTCATTGAGGCGGTCGCTGCCGTTGGCGCTGAGCCAGGCGCGGGCGAACAGCAGCGGATTGCTTGCCGCCAGCCAGTTCATCGCCTCAGCAAGGGACGGCGCCTGATACAGCTCGTCTTTTTCACCGCTGAGCAGCAGCCAGGTGCCAACGTTTTCCGGCAATACCACGACGGTTTTGTCGTTCAGCAGGCCTTGATCCTGAGCTTGCTGCAAATAGGCAGCGAGTTTGCGGTGCAAGCGCTCGGGGTTTTGATAGTCGGTGGGAAACAGCTCGGGCTGAATGCCCAGCAGGTTGCCGCGATCGGCGGGGGTGCCCTGATCGACCGCCACTTTAATGCGTAAGTCCGACAGGTAGTGCCCCGCCGGCCGGTCCGCCGCCCACATGGCGTAGGTGGTCAAAGCGGCGACGAGGGCCATGGAGAAGAACAGGTACAAAAGTTTGCGCATGAAAACCAACAACTACCGGGTACAGGGTATGGCGACTAGGGTAGGGCCCATGGCTCCGGTTGCCAAGGGGCGCTGCGCATTTGGATCAATAAGTTGTCAGTTACGGTCATTGAGTGACAGCGATGCGACTCTTAGTCTGTCGAACATGACTGACGGGAGCCGCAGAGCGCCCGCAACTTTTCCGTGATTGCTCGTTGTGGAGTTACCGATGACCGCCGCTCATTACCCGCACCTGTTGGCCCCGCTGGACCTGGGATTCACCACGCTGCGCAACCGTACCCTGATGGGTTCGATGCACACGGGCCTTGAAGAAAAACCGGGCGGTTTCGAACGTATGGCGGCGTACTTCGCCGAACGTGCGCGCGGCGGTGTTGGCTTGATGGTTACTGGCGGCATTGGTCCGAACGACGAGGGCGGCGTTTATTCTGGTGCGGCCAAGCTGACCACCGAGGAAGAAGCACTCAAGCACCGCATCGTCACCCGCGCGGTGCACGAGGCGGGCGGCAAGATCTGCATGCAGATCCTTCACGCCGGGCGTTATGCCTACAGCCCCAAGCAGGTCGCGCCGAGTGCGATCCAGGCGCCGATCAACCCGTTCAAGCCTAAAGAGCTGGACGAGGAAGGCATCGAGAAGCAGATCAGCGATTTCGTCACCTGTTCGGTACTGGCGCAAACCGCCGAATACGACGGCGTCGAAATCATGGGTTCGGAAGGTTATTTCATTAACCAGTTCCTCGCCGCGCACACCAACCACCGCACCGACCGTTGGGGCGGCAGCTACGAAAACCGCATGCGCCTGCCGGTGGAAATCGTTCGTCGCGTTCGCGAAGCGGTCGGCCCGAATTTCATCATCATTTTCCGTTTGTCGATGCTCGATCTGGTCGAGGGCGGCAGCACCTGGGACGAGATCGTCACCCTGGCCAAAGCCATCGAGCAGGCCGGCGCGACCATCATCAACACCGGTATCGGCTGGCACGAAGCGCGGATTCCGACCATCGCCACCAAAGTGCCGCGTGCGGCGTTCAGCAAGGTCACGGCCAAGTTGCGTGGCTCGGTGAAGATTCCGTTGATCACCACCAACCGCATCAACACCCCGGAAATCGCCGAGCAGATTCTGGCTGAAGGCGATGCCGACATGGTCTCGATGGCGCGGCCGTTTCTTGCCGACCCGGACTTCGTCAACAAGGCCGCCGAAGGCCGCGCCGACGAAATCAACACCTGCATCGGTTGCAACCAGGCCTGCCTCGATCACACCTTCGGCGGCAAGCTCACCAGTTGCCTGGTCAACCCGCGTGCCTGTCACGAAACCGAACTCAACTACCTGCCCGTGCAGCAGATCAAGAAAATCGCTGTGGTTGGTGCCGGCCCTGCCGGTTTATCCGCCGCAACCGTGGCTGCCGAACGTGGCCATCAGGTGACGCTGTTTGATTCGGCCAGCGAAATCGGCGGCCAGTTCAACATCGCCAAACGTGTGCCGGGCAAGGAAGAGTTCTTCGAAACCCTGCGTTACTTCAAACGCAAACTGCAGACCACTCACGTTGAGGTGTGCCTGAACACCCGCGTCGACGTGGCGAAACTGGTTGAAGGCGGTTATGACGAAATCATCCTCGCCACTGGCATTGCGCCGCGTGTGCCGGCGATTCCGGGCGTCGACAACGCCAAGGTGCTGAGTTATCTGGACGTGATCCTCGAGCGCAAACCGGTTGGCAAACGCGTGGCGGTGATCGGCGCCGGCGGCATCGGTTTCGACGTCTCGGAGTTCCTCGTTCACGAAGGCATAGCGACCAGCCAGGATCGCGCCGCGTTCTGGAAAGAGTGGGGCATCGATACGCAGCTGGAGGCACGCGGTGGCGTTGCCGGGATCAAAGCCGCACCGCATGCGCCGGCCCGTGAAGTGTTCCTGTTGCAGCGCAAGAAAACCAAGGTCGGTGATGGTCTGGGTAAAACCACTGGCTGGATTCACCGGACCGGTCTGAAGAACAAGCAGGTACAAATGCTCAACAGCGTTGAATACCTGAACATCGATGATGAAGGCCTGCACATCCGCATCGGCGAAACCGGCGAGCCGCAAGTGCTGGCGGTGGACAACATCGTGATTTGTGCGGGGCAGGATCCATTGCGTGAACTGCACGATGGCCTGGTTGAAGCGGGGCAGAATGTGCACCTGATCGGTGGTGCCGATGTCGCGGCCGAGCTGGATGCCAAGCGTGCGATCAACCAAGGTTCGCGCCTCGCCGCTGAGCTCTGATTTAGCAGGTCTAGCGTGCCAATGGCCATCGCGAGCAGGCTCACTCCTACAGGGAACGCATTTCAAATGTAGGAGTGAGCCTGCTCGCGATGGCGGCTTGTGAGCGACTAGAATGCCGGCTCTGTCCAGATCGAATCGCCGCCCATGCTTTTGCCTCCCTCCGATTGGCTACCCCAAGCCCCTCTCGAACACCTTCACCTCGACTGGCTGAAAACCGCCGGTATTGAAGTCGCGATCCTGCGCCTCGACCAGATCGACCCGCTGATCAGCGGCAACAAATGGTTCAAACTCGTCGAACACCTCAAAGCCGCCGATCGTGCGGGGGCCGCAGGCATCATCAGCCTCGGTGGCGCGCATTCCAATCATCTGCACGCGTTGGCGGCAGCGGGGAAGCGGCTGGGGTTCAAAACCGTGGGCCTGTTACGCGGGCATGCGCAAGAGACACCGACGGTGCTGGATTTGCAGGCGTTCGGCATGCAGCTGCATTGGTTGGGTTACGGCGGTTATCGCGCACGAAACGAACCGGGATTCTGGGCGCCCTGGCAAGAGCTGTATCCGCAACTGCATGCAGTGCCCGAGGGCGGTGGTGGTTTACCGGGTGCGCTCGGTTGTGCCGCGATCAAGGAACAGGCGCAAGCGCAATTACCCACGCTCGGTTGGAGTGATTACCACGGATGGTGGCTGGCTTGTGGCACCGGGACGACACTCGCCGGGCTGGTTCTCGCCGAGGCCGGTGCGCATCCGGTCTATGGCGCGTTGGCGGTACCTGAGGATCACGGCGTGGCGCCGCAGGTCGAGGCGATTGTTCCGTCAGCCGGTCAGGGCTGCGTGGGATATGAACTGATCGACGCCAGCCGCGGCGGCTTTGCCAAGGTCGATCCGCTGTTGCTCACGTTCATTGAGCAGACCGAGCAGGCCAGCGGCGTTCCTCTGGAGCCGCTATACACCGGCAAGGCGTTGCTGGCGCTCAAACAGCAAGTCGAGGCGGGCAGATTCGCAGCTGGCACGCGGCTGATCTTCATTCATACCGGTGGCTTGCAGGGCCGGCGCGGTTTTATCGCCAGCCCCTGACAATCAACCGCGCTTGGGCATCATCCGCAGCAGCGTGTTATCGCGCACCACATAGTGGTGATAGATCCCCGCCAGCGCATGCAGGCCGATCAGCCAGTAACCGATCGTGGCAATCAGAACATGCCAGTGCTCGACCTGCTTGGCGAAATCCTTGTTCTCCGCGACCAGCAGCGGTAGATCAAAACCATAGAACATCACCTGATGCCCCTCGGCGCTGGTAATCAGCCAGCCGAGAATCGGCATGCTGATCATGAACAGGTACAACGCCCAGTGCATCAGCCGCGCCAGTACGGTTTGCCATTGCGGTGAGGCGGGGAAGATTTTCGGCGCCGGGCCAATGCTGCGCGCGAGCAGGCGAAACCACACCAGCACAAACACGGTCAGGCCGAGCATGTAGTGCACTTCGCGGATCAGCGTGCGCCCGCCGCTGCCTTTGGGAAACAGGCCACGTAATTCCATGCTGGCGTAGACCAGCACCAACAACACCAGCATCAGCCAGTGCAGCAGCACCGATACGGTGCTGTAGCGTGATTCGGAACTTGTCCACGGCATACGGTGTTTCCTCATCGGTCAGGGTTTACAGGTACCACTTCTTGTTTGACGGCCTGTATCAACTGTAAACCTGATGTGATGTTTTTGCCTGAGTTAATCAATGTTTTTTGCTGGCGGAGTGGCGCTGTCGAAAAGGCGTATTTCTGAAGTTGTTGGGTTGTTGTATTGGGGGAGTTGTTGGGTGGTGGTTTTGAAGTTGTTGGTGTAACTGTTTGTTGTTTATATCTTGTGTTTGCTTTGATTTGAATTGTTGGGGTGGGATGATTATTGTTTTGTCAGGTCCTTAGTTATTTTCTAAGGTTTGTAATTAGTGCTGATTTTATTGTGTTGAGTTTGTGAAAATGAAAAAAACTATTGTAGCTGCCCAGCAAAAAAACACCTACGCCGTAAAGAAAGATATGGCTAAGGCTCCGATCTCGAAACCGACACCAAAACCACGGCCCTCCATCACTCCGACCATGCCTGTAACGCCGACCAAGCCTGTAGTTCCGACCAAACCGGTAGTGCCGACCAAGCCTGTAGCCCCGACCAAACCGGTGGTGCCGACCAAGCCTGTAGCCCCGACCAAACCGGTGGTGCCGACCAAGCCTGTAGCCCCGACCAAACCGGTAGTGCCGACCAAGCCTGTAGCCCCGACCAAACCGGTAGTGCCGACCAAGCCTGTAGCCCCGACCAAACCGGTGGCGCCAACCACGCCTGTAGCGCCAACCCTTCCGACTGATCCAGTCAACACCAAGCGACTGCCGATGCCGTGGCCAACGGTCAACGTCAATGTCGACCCGATTGCCTTGATTGCACTGATTCAAACCATCGGTGCCACAACCCACCAGGATGGCTCGACGACATTGCCGGACGGCAGCCGGATCGATGTGGATAAAACATCGGTAACACGTCCCGATGGTATTATTCAATATGAAGATGGTCGGGTAGAGTATCCCGATGGCCGAATCGTGTGGCCAGATGATACGATCGAATATGCGGATGGGCGTATTGAATGGGCGGACGGAACAATCAAGTTTCCGGATGGCAGTATTAAATACCCGGACGGTCTGGCTTATGACGCCGCAGGTGATCTTGTTTCAGAGTGAATACTTGAGTTTGGAAAGCGCCTGTTAAATCGTTTACTTGATTTGACTTATGCAAGTCGAATAAAAAACCGCTGATTGCGTTTGCAATCAGCGGTTTTCTTCGTCTCGGCGAAACTAGCCGTATTGGGGCATTTCACCATTGGCCAGGCGTTTGTTGATGTCGGCAATCACTTCCGGCAAATCGGTGATGGTGTCGATCATGTAGTGCGGGCGCGAGCCTTCGAACAGTGCGTGAATGCGCTTGCGTTCGCTGGCCAGCTCATCGCTGCCCAAGGCGCGGAAACCGGCGTAATCCAGACCCAGCGCGTTGCCCGAGCAGATCAGCGCAACGGTCCACATACCGGCGCGGCGGCCTTCGAGAATGCCCGGCACGGTATCGTCGATCTTCACGCATGCGGCGACATCGTCGATGCCCAGCGCGATCACGTTGGCCAGCGCCTGGGCCGGCCACGGACGGCCATTCGGCACTTCATCGGTGGCAACCACGTGGTCGGCGACGTAGCCGTTGGTGGCGGCCAATTCGACGACTTTATCCATCACTTGCTTCGGATAACCTGAGCAAGAGCCGATCTTGATCCCTTGCTGGCGCAGGTTGGCGATGGTTTCCAGAGCGCCGGGAATCAGTGCCGAGTGCTCGGCGATCTTCTCGATCTGCAGCGGCATGAAGCGATTGTAGATGGCGGTGACGTCGTCATCGGTCGGCGTGCGGCCGAATGCCTTGCGATAACGCTCGGCCACTTGCGGCTGATCGCAAAGGGTGCGGATGTGATCCCACTTGCCCATGCCCATCGGGCCACGGGCTTCTTCGATGGAGACCTGCACGTCGAATTCGGCGAACGCTTCGACGAAGATCTGCGTCGGCGCGAACGAGCCGAAATCGACCACGGTGCCGGCCCAGTCGAGGATCGCGGCTTGCAGCTTGTTTGGATTGACGTAGTTCATGTTGATCAACTTCCTGAGTTGGCAATGCAATTCAAACTGTAGGAGTGAGCCTGCTCGCGATAGCGGTTGATCATTCAACATCTTCGTCGACTGGCACGGCCTCATCGCGAGCAGGCTCACTCCTACAGGGGGATTTTGGGTGTGGGTTAGATCTCTAACACTTCCATCTCGCGCAGCACTTCGCCGACCGCCGCGACGGCCTGGCGCATTTCGTCCGGGCTGACGTGGCCGATGCAGCCGACGCGGAAGGTTTCGACCTGGGTCAATTTGCCGGGATAGAGGATGTAACCCTTGGCCTTGACCCGTTCGTAGAAATCCTTGAACTGATAACGCGGATCTTGCGGCGCATGGAACGTGGCAATGATCGGCGCCTGAATTGCCGCTGGCAGGAAGCTGCGCAAACCGAGCTTGCCCATCTCGTCCATCAGCGCCTCGCAATTGGCCGCGTAACGCGCATGTCGCGCCGGCAGGCCACCTTCTTCGTTGTATTGCAGCAGCGCTTCGTGCAGTGCCGCGACCACGTGGGTCGGCGGGGTGAAGCGCCATTGCCCGGTTTTCATCATGTAGGTGTGCTGGTCAAATAGGTCCATCGCCAGCGAGTGCGAATTACCGGCGGCTGCGGCCAGTGATTCCTTGCGGGCGAAGACGAAGCCCATTCCCGGTACGCCTTCCAGGCATTTGCCGGACGCGGCGATCAGCGCATCGAACGGCACTTGTTGCGCATCCACCGGTAATGCGCCGAAGGAACTCATGGCATCGATAATCAGGCGTTTACCGTGTTGCTCGACGACCTGGGCAATCTCCGCCAGCGGATTGAGAATCCCGGTGCTGGTTTCGCAGTGAATCAGCGCGACGTGGGTGATGTCGCTGTCGGCGCGCAACAAACGATCGACGTCGGCGGCTGTCGTCGGTTCGTCTTCAGCGGTTTCGAAGGTGCTGAACGAGCGGCCGAGCACTTCGCAAATCTTCGCCAGACGCTTGCCGTACGCGCCGTTGATCAGCACCAGTACTTTGCCGTCACGCGGCACCAAAGTGCCGATGGCCGCTTCGACGGCGAAGGTACCGCTGCCCTGCAATGGCACGCAGTGGTGAGTGGCGGCGCCGTTGAGGATCGCCAGCAGTTGTTCGCACAGACTGGCGGTCAGTTGATTGAAACGGTCATCCCATGACCCCCAGTCGACCATCATCGCCTGGCGGGTGCGGGCCGAAGTGGTCAACGGGCCGGGAGTGAGCAGGATGGGTTCGGCGATACTCATTCGTGTGTCCTCGGATTGCGCTGTGGGATGAAGCTACGGGGCATACGTTGCAATTCGCCGGTGTATCAATCAAATTGTTTGTTGTTATGCCAGCCATCAGTGAGAGTTATTCATGAATCTGTTCCAGCTCCGCGCCTTCGACGCCGTGGCCCGCGAAGGCAGCTTCACTCGCGCCGCCGCGCGCTTGTTCATCAGCCAGCCGGCAGTTACCGGGCATATCAAGGCGCTGGAGGAGCACTACCAGATCACTCTGTTGCGGCGCACCGCGCGACGGGTCGAACTGACCGAGGAGGGCACCAAACTCGCGGCGATTACCCGCGCAATGTTTGGCCTCGCGGAAGAGGCGCAGACGATGCTCGAGGCCAACCGGCAGTTGTTGACCGGACGGCTGGAAGTGGCGGCGGACGGGCCGCACATGGTCATGCCGATGCTGGCCAGCCTGCGTGCACGCTATCCGGGAATCACGGTGAATCTGCGTTTGGGCAATGCCCAGGAAACCTTGGCGGCGTTGTTGTCGGAACACGCGGATGTGGCGGTGTTGACTGAAGTGGAGCCGCGCAAAGGCCTGCATCTGCAAGCGTTGAGCGAATCACGGATTAGCGCGTTGGTACCGGCGGTGCACCCGTGGGCGGTGCGTGCTAGTGAAGTGAAACTCAAGGAACTGGATCAGGTGATCATGGTGCTGCGCGAGCCAAGCTCAATCACCCGGCGCACGTTTGATGACGCCTGCGCGCAGGCGTCGATCCATCCGCGCGTGCTGCTGGAACTCGATAGCCGTGAGGCGGTGACCGAGGCCGTTGCCGCTGAGTTGGGCGTTGGTGTGGTGTCATCGGTTGAGGTCAGCCATGACCCGCGCGTGGTGGCGATTCCGATTGTCGGGGCAGGGTTGGTCAATCGGCACATGATCGGCTGCATGGAACGGCGACGAGAGTTGCGCTTGATTCAGGCGTTCTTCGGTCTTGCGCCAGCCGCCCCGTGATCGTTCCCACGCTCTGCGTGGGAATGCAGCCCGGGACGCTCTGCGTCCCATCCAAAGCCGAACGCGGAGCGTCCGTTGAGGCGTTCCCACGCAGAGCGTGGGAACGATCAGGAACCGGGGAGACTGTCGCGAACCATATCGAGGAAGGTCGCCACCACCCGTCGATTGCTTTGCTCGCGCAAACACACTAGCGTCTCTGTCAGCCGTCGTGTGCAGTCGACAATCGGCAACGCACACACCCGCGAATCCGCACCAAACTCCGCCGCCGAAACCACGCCCACGCCAATCCCGACCACCACCGCCTCGCGTGCCGCTTCCCGTCCTTCCACTTGAATCGCCGGGCGAATGCGAAATCCGGCCCGGGCCATTTCCTCTTCCAGCGTCTGCCTTGTCACCGATCCGTGTTCACGCAGCACCAGCGGCGTGTCATCCAGGTCTTCCAGGCAAATCGATTCACGCTCGGCCCACGGGTGATTGCGCGAAACGAATGCCACCATCGGATCGTTACGCAATGGAACACACAGCAAGCGCTCATCGCTGACATCGCGCCCGAGCAACGCCAGATCGGCCTGATAGTTGAACAGACGAAACAGTGATTCATCGGTGTTGCCGGTCTCGATCTTCACGCTGATCCCCGGATAACGCTCACAGAACCGCGCGATCTGCGGCAGCACGTGCACCGGCGCATCCACCGCCAGAATCAGGCTGCCGGTCTGCAAGGCCTGAGATTCCTGCAGCAACTCCTGCGCTTCGGCTTCAATTACGAACAGGCGCTGGGTGATCGCCAGCAAGCGTTCGCCCAGGTCAGTCAGGCGCACGGAACGTTTATTGCGGTGAAACAGCAAAACGCCAAAACGCTCTTCGAGTTTGCGCACTTGGTCGGATATCGCCGGTTGCGTGAGAAAAAGGCGCTCGGCGGCTTTGGTGAAGCTTCCATGCACAGCCACGGCGTGGAAGGCTTTGAGTTGGGCGTGGGACACCGACATGCAGTCACCTGATCGTTTAGTCAGTAACAAGCTGAGCTTATGTGTGAAATACGATAAATCGATTTTATTTATTAAACAGTAATTGCTTTGATCGGCTCACGCCATCGCTGACTGCCCGCTCGGGCCGCACGGTAGCCATGAGCCTGTGCGTGCAACAACAGGACTCATCTGACCGGTATCGCCGTAGGGACGGGGTGATATCGCAGTGCTCAACAATAAAAACACAGGCGTTTTTCTTAACGATTCTGCCGGCACACTCACACCCTGAGGTCAGAACCACCATGAACAAGCACATCGGCACCATTGCGCGTTGGCGCGTGCAGATTTTCGCGATTACCTGGCTGGCGTACGCCGCTTTCTATTTCACCCGCAAAGCGTTTTCGGTGGCCAAACTGGGCATCGCCGAAGACCCGACCTTTATGCTCGACAAGATGGCCATGGCCAACCTCGATGCGATTTATCTGGCGGCTTATGCCCTCGGCCAGTTCACTTGGGGCATGCTCGCTGACCGCTTTGGCCCACGGGTCGTGGTGCTCGGCGGTTTGCTGATTTCCGCCGCCGCGGCGCTGGTGATGGGCAGTTACGCCACGTTGCCGATCTTCGCTACCTGTATGTTGATTCAGGGCTTGGCGCAGTCCACCGGCTGGTCGGGATTGTGCAAAAACCTCGGCAGTTTCTTCCCCTCTCAGCAGCGCGGGCGGGTGCTTGGCCTATGGAGTTCCTGCTACGCGTTTGGTGGTCTGGTGGCGTCGCCATTTGCCGGCTGGTGGGCGTACACCTTGATGGGCACCTGGCACGCGGCGTTCATTTCCAGTGCGGTGGTGGTTGCCGTGGTGGCGGTGTTGTTCTTTATCTTCCAGCGCAACAAACCGGAAGACGTCGGCTTGCCGGCGGTCGAGCCGGAACCTGGACTGACCGCAGAAGAAACCGAAGCCAACAGCAAGCTCAGTGTCTGGGAGCCGTTAAAGGAAATCCTGCGTAACCGCACGGTGCTGGTGCTGGGCCTGGCGTATTTCATGTTGAAACCGGCGCGTTACGCGATTCTGTTGTGGGGGCCGGTGATTGTTTTTGAACAAATGCCGAGTGTCGGCAAGGTTGGCGCGGCGATCATTCCCACCTCCTTCGAACTGGCCGGGTTGCTCGGGCCGATCCTGATCGGGCTGGCCTCGGACAAACTCTTCGGCGCCCGGCGCATGCCGGCCTGCGTGTTGAGCCTGTTGGCGCTGACCGTGACGCTGGCGCTGTTCATGGGCGCGCTGCACACCGGCAGTGTCTTGCTGGTGGTCGCGTTGCTGTTCGTCATGGGCCTGACCCTGTACGGCCCGGACTCAATGATCAGCGGTGCCGCCGCGATCGACTTCGGCAAAGCCAAGGCTGGCGCCACAGCGGCCGGTTTCGTCAACGGCTGCGGCTCGGTCGGCGCGGTGCTCGGTGGTTTGCTGCCGGGTTACTTCGACTCGGTGACGGTGTTTATCGTCTTCGCCGGTTGTGCGTTGTTCTCGGCGCTGGTGCTGATTCCGCACTGGAACAGTCGCCCGGTCGGGGTGATGGAACCGCGCGCCTCGATCCCCAATTGCCCGCTGACGATCAAACCCCTGCGTTCCTGAAACCCTGTGCCTCGCGGCCTGCTGCGACGCTCGCGGCAGGCTGTGTCGTGGCTATCTGACTGGAGAAACCCCATGAGACCGTTTTGGCTGGAGCAGGCCTTGCAGGCCGATACCTCGCAAACCTGCCCGCCGCTGCAGGGCGAAATCCGCAGCGATGTATGCATCGTTGGCGGCGGCTACACCGGGTTGTGGACGGCAATCATGCTCAAGCAACAGAACCCCGAACTTGATGTATTGCTAATCGAGGCGGACATCTGCGGCGCCGGCGCCAGTGGGCGTAATGGTGGTTGTGCGCTGTCATGGTCGGCAAAATATTTCACCCTTGAACGTCTGTTTGGCGTCGAGGAAGCGGTACGTCTGGTCAAGGAATCGGAGCGCAGCATCCATGCGATCGGTGAGTTTTGTGAGCAGTACGGCGTCGATGCCGATTATCGCCTCGACGGCACGCTGTACACCGCGACCAACCGTGCGCAAGTCGGCTCGACCGATGCGGTGATTGCCGCACTGGAACTCCATGGCATCAACTCGTTCACCCAGCGTCCGCTCGCCGATGTGCAACGCATGGCCGGTTCGAGCAAGCATCTGGAAGGCTGGTTCTCGCCGGCAGCGGCGAGTGTGCAGCCGGGCAAACTGGTGCGTGGCCTGCGTCGGGTGGCGTTGCAATTGGGCGTGAAGATTCACGAAAACACCGCGATGACCGGGCTGGAAGAAGGACGCCCGGCACGCTTGCAGACGCCGAATGGCACGGTGATCGCCGATCGCGTGGTGCTGGCAATGAACGCATGGATGGCCCGTGCTTTTCCGCAGTTCGAACGCAGCGTGGCGATTGTCTCCAGCGACATGCTGATCACCGAACCGCGCCCGGAGCTGTTGCAGGAGATCGGTTTGATCAGCGGGGTCACCGTGCTCGATTCGCGGATTTTCGTGCACTACTACCACAACACCCCGGACGGCCGGATCATGCTCGGCAAGGGCGGCAACACCTTCGCGTTTGGCGGGCGGATGCTGCCGGTGTTCGATCAGCCATCGCCTTATGCCGGCCTGCTGAAAAACAGCCTTGCGGACTTCTTTCCGGCGTTTGCCGATGTGAAAGTCGACGCCACCTGGAACGGCCCGTCGGATCGCTCGGTCACCGGTTTGCCGTTCTTCGGCCAGATGAGCAGCGCCGGCAATGTGTTTTACGGTTTCGGCTATTCGGGCAGCGGCGTCGGCCCGTGCCACATGGGCGGGCAGATTCTCGCTTCACTGGTGCAAGGCCTGGACAACCCGTGGACGCGCTCGCCGCTGGTCAACGGGCCGCTGGGCTATTTCCCGCCGGAACCTATCCGTTACCTCGGCTCATTGATGGTGCGTAACGCCATCCGCCGCAAGGAGTGCGCCGAGGATCATGGGCGGCGGCCGCGGCACCTGGACGTGCGTCTGGCGAAGTTCGCCGCCGCGGCGGGCAAGGCCGACAAAGCCTGAGCGCTTTTTGCTGATGTCCTACAAAGGGATCAGCGGGCGTCGCTGTTGAGGAGCCAGTCGAGCAACAAGCTGCTATCGCGTGCAGGCGGTGGTTCGCGAGGCGTGGGGTTGCGCGAGTTGCCCAGGCACAGAATCGGTCGATCCGGGTCGCTGTCAAGAAAACTCACCCACACTTCGCTGCCGGCGCAGGGCAGTTCGTCCAGTGTGATTCGACCATTGGCTCGCGTCATGGCGATGGGTAACCAGATCGTGTCGTCATCAAGTGCCTGCGGGTGTTCCGAGGGCCACAGCCTGACGGCGACTCGACCCTGCTCATCGAGTTGTGCCGGTTGCCCGGCAGGCCCGAACACCTGCGCCAGGTGATACCCGGCAATGCTCGGGCGGGTTTGTCTGAGCGCGGGACGAAAATCGGTTGACCAGGGCTGGGCAGTGAAATCGTTGTGGTAGCGGTGCAGGGCAGGGTTCGGGTCAAGAATCGACGGATGTTCCCCGTGATGGCGGATCGACGTGAGCCGCCATTGTTCGTTGAAGTGGCTGATCGGATGCGCCGATACTTGCAGCAGATGCCCACTGAGCAAACCGACCCGATCACTGCGGCCATTGATCGTGCGGTGCTGGCAGCGTTGCCGCTCCAGATGCCGACGGCTGCGTTGTTCGTGGTGACGTTGTTCAAGAGAAGGTATCGGCGGCAGGGGATTGGCTGTGATGTGATTGGCGGCGTCGTCGCGGATCGCCTGTTGCCCTCGATTACGCACCGCATGCAGCGTGGCGATGGGGGCTGCGTGGTGATGCTGGTACAGCGCACTGACGCTGGGTGATGGCGTTTGCTCGCCGGCCTTGAACGCAATCAGCACCGGCACTTGCGGCAGGCTCAGGCTGTCATCGGCAAACACGACAATATGCCCCTCCACCCGATGTTCGAAGTGGTAGTGGATGCCTTCTTCTTCACACAGCCTGTGCAGCAATGCCAGATCGCTTTCTTCGTACTGGATGCAAAACGCCCGGGGCGGGTATTGGCCGACAGTCATTTCAATCCGGTAGCCCTCAACGGGCAGGGCATTTTCCGTGAGCAATTGCTGGAGAATCTGCGGCACGCTGCGTTGCACAAACACGCGGCGCTTGTTCGGCTGGGCGAGCCTTTGCAGACGTGGCACTACGGTCAGTCGATAGCCGATCCGATGCGTGCCGCGATGTTCGCAACTGACACTGTCGATCACGCCGTGAATCCCATGCTGGTCGTCCAGGCGCAGAAATGCCGGTTGATGCAGGAAGGTACCCGGCGCCACGGCGGGGGCCAGGCCGATCAGTTCGATGTCGAAACGGTAGGGCTGGTTGAGTGCTTCCTCGCCATGAAAACGCACCACCGGCAGGCACAGGCCGCTGTCGGTCAGGGTCAGGGTAAAAGGACTTTCCTTGTCATTGAGCATTCGAACAGGCTCTGTCAGGCAATACGGGCCTGAGAGGGTACGAAACCACAGCGCTGAATGGTCATGTCAAAGGTGTTTTTCAGAATCCCCCTACAAGCACTGGTGAAGATGTCGATTCTGCATTGTGTTTTTTTTGGTCGATTGCCGACTTTAGGCCGTATAAACTTGGCGCCACGCGTCGGCCAATAGATGTCTCGGCGCCACAGATCAAGAGAGTGAGTAATGGGCGCACAGTGGAAGGTTAAACACAAAGAAGCGGCAGCCAACGCCAAGGGCAAGATCTTCGGCAAACTGGTGAAGGAAATCACCATCGCTGCCCGCAACGGTGCCGATACCACCACCAACGCACACCTGCGTCTGGTGGTCGAACAGGCCAAGAAAGCCTCGATGCCAAAAGAAACCCTGGATCGCGCGATCAAGAAAGGCGCCGGTCTGCTGGGTGAAACCGTGCAATACCATCGCGTGACCTACGAAGGGTTCGCCCCGCACCAGGTGCCGCTGATCGTCGAGTGCGTGACCGACAACATCAACCGTACCGTCGCCGAAATCCGCGTGGCGTTCCGTAAAGGCCAACTGGGTGCCTCCGGCTCCGTGGCCTGGGATTTCAACCACGTCGGCATGATCGAAGCTTCGCCGGACACCCCGGACGCCGATCCGGAAATGGCCGCCATCGAAGCCGGTGCTCAGGATTTCGAGCCGGGCGAAGACGGCGCAACCCTGTTCCTGACCGACCCTACCGATCTGGATGCGGTGCAGAAAGCGCTGCCAGAGCAAGGTTTCACCGTGCTGTCGGCCAAGCTCGGCTACCAGCCGAAGAACCCGGTCAGCGGTTTGAGCGACGAGCAGATGGCTGAGGTTGAAGCATTCCTCGAAGGCCTCGACAACCATGATGACGTGCAGGACATGTTCGTCGGCCTGGCGGGCTGATCGACCGCGTCAGTGATGGCCTCATCGCCAGCAGGCTAGCTCCCACAGGGGATTTGTGAACGCCACAGATCCAGTGTAGGAGTGAGCCTGCTCGCGATTGACCGCGCAGCGGTCACAGATCTTCAAGTTGTCGCATGACCTCAGCAAACCCCGGCCGCGCCAGCACCTCCGCCTGACAGCAACGCCGCTCCAGTTCCTCAAGCACCGCACGTCGCTCATCACTCAACCCCGAGTCGATGCGCGCCAGCAACTCACCCAGCAGAATCCCGAACGCACGTACTTCGATGCGTTGCAACGCGCGCGTTTGCGCCGTGTCGGCAATAGCGTGGAACGACGCCCCGCCAAAATCCCCGAGCAGGCAATCGCCGCGCTCGTTCAACAAAATGTTGTGCCCGTAGAGATCGCCGTGGGTGATGCCTTGCTGATGCAGATGCTCCGCTGCCGAGGCGATGCCTCTGGCAATGTTCAGCGCCACCTCGGCACTGAACCGGCAATCATCGGCGTACACATCGCGTGAGCAGGACGCCAGGCTTGGCAGGTCGGCGAGGTTATGGAAGGACGGATCGATCAGTTGCATCACCAGTCCCTGTTGGCCGTCGGGATGGCCACTGATGCGCCCCTCGATGCGGATCAGATTGGGATGCAGGCCGGCGGTGATACAGGCATTCATTTCGTGCAGCGGCGAACCGTCGCTGGTCATTTCACCTTTGTACAATTTCACCGCAACCGACGTCACTGAGCCATCGTCGCGCTGCCAGCTCGCCCGGGAAATCACCCCCGAGGCACCTTCACCCAACTGTTGCTGCAGACGCAGCACCGACCAGTCGATTAGCGGTGTCGCCTCCAGTGCGGCGGCGTCTGCCTCGGTTTCCAGCGGGTTACCGGCGTAGGCCAGCCACTTCAGGCTCGGCAGCGCGAGCAGCCATTGCGGCAGCTCGGTCAGGCGGTTGGCGGCAATGCGCAGCAACTCAAGTCGATGGCAGTTGCTCAACGAAGGCGGCAGCGCTTGCAGACGATTGCCGGACAGCATGAGCTTTTGCAGGGCCGGGCGCTCACCGAGTTCACTCGGCAGGCTTTCGATGCAGTTGTCGGTCAGGATCAGCCAGCGCAGTTGTGGCGGCAGGGCTTGAGCGGGGACGTTGACGATGCGATTGGCTCTGAAGCCGACCATCGTCAGCGCCGCGCATTGGCCGAGACAGGCCGGCAGTTCAGTGAACGGGTTGTCGGAGCAGAACAGCACGCGCAGGCGAGTCAGGCGATGCAAGTCGTCCGGCAGGCTGCTCAGGGCATTGCCGCTGAGATTGAGAATTTCCAGAGTGTCGGCCAGCTGGAAAATCTCGACCGGGAACTCGGTCAGTCCGCAAGACAGATCCAGCCGCGTGATGCCCGACAACTCGCCGGCGCGCAATTGAGCAAGGGTGTGCATGTTGGGGTTCGCTAATGATCAGTGGAGCGACGCTGAGGCGCTGGGAATGGGCGACATGATAACGGCAATACCCGGATTTGAAATTGGGTAGGTGGCGAAACTTCAGCTGCCTTTTGTGGGAGCGAGCCTGCTCGCGAAAGTGGACTGTCGGCCGCTTATGTATTGACTGACACCGCGCCTTCGCGAGCAGGCTCGCTCCCACAGGGTCAGTGTGCTCAGTCGTCGTTGTGCATCTCCTGCAACTGCCCCAACCGACTGCGCGTGCGCGCCAGGTCAATGGCGTAGCCGTCGAGGCTTTCGCGCAAGGGCAGGCGACCCAGCAACGTCAGGTGCTTGTCCTGGTCATACAGCACGTCGATCAGGTTGATGAAGCGTTGTTGTGCGGCGATCGGGCATTCTCCCAGTTCCGGGAGATCATCAATGATCCAGCGGTCGAAACGTCGACACAGCTCCAGATAATCCATGACCGCCGTCGGCTGTTCACACAGATCGTTGAAGGTAAAACCGACACTTCGCTCTTCACACCAGCGAGCCCGAATCTGCCGGGTGCCGACGGTTAGCGCAACGGCTGGCGCATCTGCAGGTGGCAGCTGCAGAGCGGCGCGTTGCGCTGGCGTGGCTGGCCACACGTAATGGCCCTGAGTGAATAACTGCTGCGCAGAGTGGCGCGTGTGACTGCGGTAATCGTGCGGCCCGCCGACTTCCATCACCTGCATATGCGTATTGATCAGTTCGATCACCGGTTTGAAGCGGGCGTGATAGAGCGGATTGGGCAGCAGGCCATCCGGCGCATAGTTGGAAGTCACCAGCAGCAGAATTCGCCGTTTGAACAATGCTTTGAACAGCCGGGTGATGAGCATGGCATCGCCGATGTCATGCACATGAAACTCGTCGAAACACAGCACCCGACAATCCTCCAGCAATTCGTCGAGGGTCACTTCGAGGGCATCGTCCTGCTCGCGATGGCTGAACATGCCCTGATGCAATTGCGCGAAAAACTGATGGAAATGCAGGCGCCGTTTCTGCGTGATCGGCAGGGCCTGAAAGAAGCCATCGAGCAACCAGCTCTTGCCGCGTCCGACGGCGCCGAACAGATACAGGCTTGGCGCAGTTCGGCCGCTTGCGCCCAACAACAGGCTGGCCTGCTGCGCCATGCACTCGATGACGCGCTGCTGGCTGTGGCTGAGGGTGTAACCCTGCACACTGGCCTTGTGCCGGAAGTAATCATGGATCGACTGGGCACTGGCGTCATGCCCGACACTGGCCGGCAAACCCTTGCCCAACCAACGGCGCAACGCCGGCCAGCGCTGGATCAGTCGCGATCGTTTCGGCAGGTGGGCAGGCACTGTGGGCGTCTCCGTGATCGTCAAAACCGGCTCCCGGGAGCGCGGCGACACAGTGTAACCAGACGCCGGGTTGGCCAGCCACCACAGCGGATCGACAGTGGGCGGTTATTGAACAAATTTGTGCCGCGCGTACAGCTATTTTTAGCGACATGGCTCGACCGGTTGCCAACCTTTCGAAACATATCCCGGGCGATCCCTGGATCCAATCGACTGGCGGAATCGTCGACCGTTGCTAACCTCAATCACAGAAACGACGTCGCAAGTGATCACTGACAAGGAACGGCGCAGTGAATGTACAAGTGGTCATGGGCCTGCTGGGGGTACTCGTTGTGCCTGCTCATGCGGCAGATCTTCAAGTCGAAGTGCGCGTTGACGTGCAGCGCGGCTGCCAGTTGATCGGCCAACAGCGTGGCGCCGGCATTGAGCAACTGGGTGTGCTCGACTTCGGCAGCACCGCGCGCCTTGACGACCCGACCGGGCCATTGGGCGCGGCGTTGACCAATCAGCGCCTGCCACGGCTGGAGTGCAACCCGGACACGCCGTACCAGATGCGCGTCGATGGCGGCTTGCATGGCGGTGTCGGTGAGGTCCGCTACATGGCCGGTTCGGTCGGCAGCAAACCTATTCCGTATCGCTTGTATCAGGATGCGGCGCGCCGGGTACCGCTGGTGGTGGACGTGCCGGTCAGCGGACGGGTGCCGGACAGCGGCACGGTGGAATTACCGTTGTACGCGCGCATCGAACGCTTGGCTGAAGTGCCGCGAGTCAGCCGTTATTCGGATCTGGTCAAGGTGACGGTCACCTGGTGATCGCGGTTTCAAGACACCCGGTGGACGCGGGTGTGCAAGGAAGGCGTTCCATGATGAACGCGGTGAATGAGTCAGCGTAAGGGAGCAGGGACGGGCGCAATGACAGGCAAACACTGGATGGTGGTAGCGGCAGGTACGCTGGCTATGCTCGCAGACAACGCGCAAGCGGCGGTCAGCGGGCAGATCAATGCGCGGCTGATCCTGATTGCCGGCTGCGAAGTTACCAATACCAGCACGCCCGAGAGCCCGGTCAGCGATTTCGGCACCCTCGATTTCGGCCTTCAGGGGCCCACCTGGAACGCGCCGATCAAGGCCAGTCTGGATGGCGACAGCAGCGGCAAACTCAACGTTGCCTGCAATCCTTCGGTCACCGGCTTCACTGTAACCATCGACGGCGGCAGCCACGGTGACGGCAACACCCGGCGCCTGAGCAACGGCCGCCAGACCCTTCCCTATCAGCTGTTCGTCGATCCCTCCGGCGTCCGGAGCTACAGCATCGGCCAGCAACACAATTTCGCTGTCACCAGCGCTGCGCAGATACCCATTCCGGTATTTGGCTCGGTGGTGGCGAATACCCGCGCGGTACCGGCAGGTGTCTATACCGACACGCTGACGGTGACGCTCGACTGGTAACCCCGGAGAGGACGGACACCATGCGTATGTTTGCATCAAGGATAGGTTTGTCATTGCTTGGCCTGGCGCTGGTTTCCAGTGCCAACGCCGCCACCACGGTCACCGGCCAGATCACCTCCAGCCTGATTCTGATCAGCAGTTGTCAGGTCAACGGCGCTGGCGGTTCCACCGGGCTGAACTTCGGTGCGTTGAACTTCGGCACCGCCAACAGCCTGTTCACCACCGCCACCGGACAAGTGTTGGGCGGAGGCGGCGGGGCGTTGTCGATTCTCTGTTCCAGTGGCACCACGCCGACGGTCAAGGTGCGCGCCGGCTCCCATGACGGCATGTCGCCGGGCGGCACACGAGCGTTGTACGACGGTGTCGCCAATTACGTGCCGTACGACTTGTACACCGATGCCGGGCACTCGCAACTGCTGGCGATCGACGGGACCATCAATCTTGCGGCCAGCACCGGAGTCGCACAGACGGTGAACATCTACGGTCAGGCGGTGGGCAAGGCCGGTTTGCCGGCGGGGACATACACCGACACCGTCGCTGTTGAACTGACGTTCTGATGCCATGCGCCGCCATGGCTGTGCCGCGCTGCTCCTGCTCTGTGCCGGCAGTGCACCGCTGCCGCTGACCGCAGCGACGAGCCAGAGCTTTCAGGTCAGTGCCACGGTCACTGCCGGGTGTCTGGTGGTGGGCGGGGTGTCGAACTATGGCGGGCTGAATTTCGGTTCGCGTTCGGCATTGGCCACCGGCACCGTGCAGGTCGCGCTGACCGGCGGGGTGCAATTGCAATGCACGCCGGGGGTGACGCTGAACATGAGCGTCGATGGCGGCCAGTACAACAGCAGCGGTCGGCACATGCAGGTCAACAGCGGCAGCGCGCGGGTGGCGTATGCACTGTTTCGCGATTCGGCGTACAGCCAGAGCCTGGGCATTGGCCAGAGTGTGGCGGTGGCTTACAGCGACGCGAACAACATCAGCCTGCCGATTTACGGTCAGGTGCAATTGCCGGGCAATCAGCCTGGGGGGACGTACAGCGACGTGTTGCAGGTGCAACTGTCGTGGTGAGGCGAAGTTGAATGGCCGACAAGGAGCAGTTTTATGGGGTCAGTGACGTCACGGCATTCTTTCGTGCGCTGTGTGATGTGGACGATGTTCATGCTTGGCGCAAGCCAGGCGCACGCGGCGAGTTCGGTGCTGATCTGGCCGATCGATCCGGTGCTGGAGGCTGATCAACAGGCCAGTGCGCTGTGGCTGGAAAACCGCGGCAGCGAAACCGCCAATCTGCAGATCCGCGTGTTCGGCTGGAGCCAGAGTGGTTTCGCCGAGCAATACCAGAACCAGCGCGACGTGATCGGCAGCCCGCCAGTGGCGAAAATCGAACCGGGGCAGAAACAACTGGTGCGTCTGACCCGCACCAAGGACGTACCGCCGGGCCAGGAGCTGGCCTACCGGATCATCATCGACGAAATTCCTTCCGCGCAACCTGCAACCGCTGACGGAGGCAAAACCGCCGCAGCGATCCGCTTCCAGATGCGTTATTCGGTGCCGCTGTTTGCCTATGGCGCCGGGTTGTGGAGCAAAGAGGACAGCAGCCGTGCGCGTGATCCCAAGGGCGTTGGCCTGCCGCAGTTGAGCTGGCGCACGGTAGCCGTGGACGGCAAGCCTTATGTGGAAGTGCGCAATCAGGGCGCGGTGCATGCGCGGCTGACCGACGTGGCAATCAAACAGGCCGGGCAGAGCAAGCCATTGGCCGAAGGGTTGTTGGGTTATGTGCTTCCCGGCGCGGTGATGCGCTGGCCGGCGCCCGGGCCGTTGGCCGGTGAGTCAGCGTTGCAGGTACGAGTAAATGGCGCGGCACAGGTGCAGAACATCACGCCCGCCAAGTAAGTGAGTCGTAGCGCGGGCATCTGGCGTCGACGCAAGCGGTATCAGGAGGATTCAGTCCATTGACGGACGTAAAACGCGTATGAACCCAGGACGGGTTCGCCGTATTCAGCGTCCGTTGTGGCTCATCACCGGCGCGTGTTGCCTGATGTTCATTCAACCATCCGGGGCCGGCGATCTGCCGCCGCCTCCCAGCGGCATGGAGGCCGTCAGTGATGCACAGTTGTTTCTGGAACTGGTGGTCAACCAGATGAATACCGGGCGCGTAGTGGCGGTGCAGCAGCGCGACGGACGCTTGTTTTTGCCAGCGACGGCGTTGCGCGAAACCGGCATGAAACTGCCCGACAGCCTCGGCGCCGAGGTCGATCTCGACAGTCTGGCGGGGCTGCACAGTGACTACGACAGTGTTGGTCAACGTTTGCTGCTGGACGTGCCGCCGGACTGGCTGCCGGAACAGTTCATCGGCAATCGTCAGGCTTACCCGCGCACCCCGGCGCTGAGCAGTTTCGGCGCGTTGTTCAATTATGACCTGTACCTCAATGACACTGACGATGCCGGCACTTATCTGGCGGCGTGGAACGAAGTGCGGCTGTTCGACAGCTGGGGCACGCTGTCCAACACCGGGCAGTATCGGCAAACCTTGTCCCGTGATTCGCTCAACACGCTGGACAACGGCTACTTGCGATACGACACCACCTGGCGTTACTCCGACGACGAGCGAATGCTCACCTACGAGGCCGGTGACGTGATCAGCGGTGCTTTGCCGTGGAGCAGTTCGGTGCGTCTGGGCGGCGTGCAGTTTTCTCGGGATTTTGCCGTACGCCCGGATCTGGTGACCTATCCATTACCGCAATTTGCCGGTGAAGCGGCGGTGCCGTCCTCGGTGGATCTGTTCATCAATGGCTACAAGTCCAGCAGTGCAGATTTGCAGCCCGGGCCATACACGCTGACCAATATTCCGTTCATCAACGGTGCGGGCGAAGCTGTCGTAGTGACCACTGATGCGCTCGGTCGGCAGGTCTCGACCACGGTGCCGTTCTATGTCACCAGCACCTTGCTGCAAAAAGGCTTGAGCGATTTTTCCGTGGCCGCCGGTACGCTGCGTCGCGACTATGGTTTGAAGGATTTCAACTACGGCCCGGGTGTCACCTCCGGCAGTCTGCGCTATGGCGTCAGCGACAGTTTCACCGTGGAAAGCCATGCCGAAGCGGCCGATTCGCTGACACTGGGCGGCCTCGGCGGCAATTGGCAGCTCGGTAACTTCGGTGTGCTCAACAGTGCACTGAGCCAAAGCCGTTTCGACGGCGAGGGCGGCCAGCAATTAAGCCTGGGCTATCAGTACAGCAATCAGCGTTTCAGCTTTTCCTATCAGCGGCTGCAACGTCACGATCAATACGCCGACCTGAGCGTGGTCGACAGCCCCTATATCAGCCTTAGCCGGCGCAGCGAGCAAGCGACCCTGAGCCTTAACCTCGAACGCTGGGGCAGCCTTGGTGCGGGTTATTTCGATGTGCGCGCGGCGGACGATTCGCGCACGCGGCTGCTCAACCTCAGCTGGAGCAAACCGTTGTGGCGCAACAGCAGTTTCTACCTGTCGGCCAACCGTGAGATCGGCGACAGCAACTGGGCGGTGCAGGCGCAACTGGTGATTCCGTTCGATCTGCGCGGCAGCCTGGCGATCAGCAGTGATCGCAGTAAAACCGGGCAGAGCCAGCAGCGGGTCAACTACAGCCGCGCGGTGCCGACCGAGGGCGGCGTAGGTTTCAATCTGGGTTACGCCAAGGGTGATGGCGCTGATTATCGTCAGGCCGACGTTACCTGGCGTCTGCAATCGGTGCAGTTGCAGGCCGGTGTCTATGGCACTTCCGACGCCGAAACCCGATGGGCCGATGCCAGTGGTTCACTGGTGTGGATGGATCGCCAGGTGTTTGCCGCCAACCGTATCGACGATGCGTTTGTGGTGGTGAGCACCGAGGGTTTTGCCGACATTCCGGTGCGCTACGAAAATCAGCAGGTCGGTCAGACCGACAAGAACGGTCATTTGCTGGTGCCATGGAGCAGCGCCTATTACCGCGGCAAATATGAAATCGACCCACTGAATCTGCCGGCCAACGTGCGCAGCCCCAACGTCGAACAGCGCATCGCCGTGCGGCGTGGCAGCGGTTATCTGCTGGAGTTTCCGCTGACCCGAGTGATTGCCGCGAGCATCGTGCTGGTCGACGCGCAGCAGCGAGAACTGCCGCTGGGCGCGGGTGTTTTGCATGAGCAGAGTGGCACGCGAACGGTCGTCGGCTGGGATGGGCTGGTCTATCTGGAAAACCTGCAGGCGCAGAACTCGCTGCAGGTGACGCTGGCCGACGGCAAGACATGTCATGCGCAGTTCAGCGTCGATCTGAATCAAAATCAGGTGCCGTTGATTGGCCCGCTGGTGTGTCAATGATCCGCGCGCGCTGGCTTCTGTTGCTGGCGCTAATGTTGCCGGCGGCGGTGCAGGCTGCGTGTTCGGTGGTCAGCACCACGCCGGCGGCGTTCGGTATGCTCAGTTCGATCGCCGTGCGCACGACTTCACAGCCCAGTTCCACACTGAACGCGGGTTTGAGTTGCACCGGTTCGCTGCTGTCCCTGCTGACCAGCAATGACCACTTCTGGGGCACCGTTTCATCGACTCAAAGTGGTCTGGTCGGGCCGACCGGCGATGTCATCAATTACACGATCTACGCCAACAACAGCACCAGTTACCCGCTGACCCGCGGCACCGCCTATGACTTTGCGCGCAACGGCATTATCGATGCCTTGGGCCTGCTCAATGGTACGACGCCGAAAACCGTGCCGCTGTATCTCGGTACCACCATTGGCAGCAACGTTGCCGCCGGGGTGTACACCGAGACCCTGAGTATTTTCTGGAACTGGAATTACTGCTCGGGGATTGGTATTGGTTCTGTCTGTCTTGGGCGCGACATCGCCAGTGGCACGACGTCGTTGACGGTGAACATGACGGTGTCCAACGATTGCACGATTACTGCGCCGAACATTGCCTTCGGCAGCGCGCCGGTGGTCAGCGCGTTCACCCCGGTGACCGGTCAGACGATCAATCTGGCCTGCACCAAGGGTAGTGCCTACACCGTGGGGTTGAGTGACGGGCAGAACGCGGTGAGTGTCGGCGGGCGGCGACGGATGATTTCCGGGAGCAATTATCTGGCTTACGACATTTTCAAAAGCGCCGGCACCACGCGCTGGGGCAGTGTCGGCACGGCGCGGCGGGCGAGTACCGATGCCGAGGTCAATCCGGGTAACGGGCTGGGCACGGGCAGTCAGATCTTCAACTACAACGCGAAAATCTACACCGACCAGACCACGCCACCGGCGGGCACCTATCTGGATAATGTCGTGCTCGATGTGGGTTTCTGAGGCTGAAGCTGATCCCTTGTAGGAGCGAACCTGCTCGCGAATGCGGTGTGTCATTCAGCAACGATGCGACTGATCTGGCGCCTTCGCGAGCAGGCTCGCTCCCACAGGGGAGAGGTGGAACTCTCAGAATTGCAGCGATTGCTTGAGCTGTTGCGCCGCTGGCGTATCGACCGGGCTGACCATCGCATAGTTATACCCGCCGCCCGACCAGTACTCGGCCTGCAAGTCGCCATCACTGCGGCTGCCACGGGGCAAAAAGGTGTTTTTCGGGCCCGGCGGGCGCACGTAGAAACTCACCTTGTGCCCGCGGCCATCCTCATACATGACCATCGCTGCCGGGCCTTCGTCGGTGCTGAGCAGGCGTCCGCTGACCGGTTTAAACCCGGCCGCCTTCAGATCAGGCAAGCGACTGGCCCGGGTGAAATAGCGGTCGAGCCAGCGTTGCATATCACCCTCGCTGTCGACTTTGTAATCCGCTGGCAGCATGCCTTGCTGGGCAATCAAGCGATAGGCCTGCAAGGCGTCGGTCATCGGCAGCATTGTCGAGTGCACAAGGGTCATTTCCCGCGCCTGCCAGCCGCTGAAGCCGCCGACACTGACCGCAATCAGCAACACCGCCGCGCTGGCCAGATGACGCCGTGACTGACGCTGACGGCGCTGGCGAATCATCGCCGGATCAAGCGCCGGATTGGCCGGTTGCTGCAACGCGCCGCTAAGTGCCGCGCGCAGTTGCTGGGCATCCTGTTGCCAGGCGCGCACCTGCGCCGCTTCGTCCGGGTGACTGGCCAGCCAGGTCTCCAGCACACGCCGGTCGGCGTCGCTGAGCTGGTGGTCGACATAGGCGTGCAAATCACGCTCGTTGGGAGGCAGGCTGATCATTTGAGTATCCGCAAAGAAGGGCTGCTGATTTCGCCGTCGCTGAGTTGGCGCAAGGCCTGGCGGGCACGGGACAGGCGCGACATCACGGTGCCGATCGGGGCGTCGAGAATCTCGGCGACCTCTTTATAGGAAAGGCCTTCCACCGAGACCATCAGCAACAAGGCGCGCTGTTCGGTGGGCAGACGGTCGAAGGCTTGCAGGGTCGACTGGGCAATGACGGTGCGCTCCGCCGAGGGTTCGGCATCGTCGCGACCGGTGAAGAATTCGAGCATCCGCGCGTAGCGTCGCGAGCGGCGATGGGCGTCGAGAAACTGCCGATAGAGGATCGCAAACAGCCAGGCACGCAAGTCGCCGTCGGCGCGTTTATCACCCCAACTCGACAGCGCCCGCTCAAGGCACGCCTGCACCAGATCGTCGGCGCTGCTGCTGTTGCGTGTCAGTGACACGGCAAAGCGGCGCAATCTGGGAATGATTTCTCTCAACTGTTCGTCGAATTCGCTCATGAAATTCTGCTAGTCACTACGCTGTGGACTAGGGAGACGCCCGCCGTTGAAGGTTATTCCACGTTCGGAAAAATAAATACCGTCGTGTGGAATAAACCCGGACGCGGCGCGTCTTGCTGATTCTTCCTACTTGTGGCCGATGGCCCTGGAGTTTTTCATGGTTGATCGCACCTCACCCAACGCTTCACCGCCCGGCGGGCCGCAACGCCCGCCACTGAGTGCCGCGAGCCTGATATTGCGTCTGGGCGGCATTGCCGTGGTAGTCGCTGCGGTGGCCGGGGCGTTTGCCTACGTTCACGGTAACTTCGACCCACAACGTCTGACGCCAAAAGCGCTGGTCGATGTGCTGGAGAAGAACAACGGCGTGCATCCCGGGTTTCGTCGTAACCACGCCAAAGGCGTGTGCGTGATCGGGCATTTCGAAAGCACTGGTGAGGCGCGGGTATTCTCCACCGCGCAGGTGTTCAACGAACCGCAGACGCCGGTGGTCGGGCGTTTCGCGCTGCCGGCGGGCAGTCCGTATGCACCGGACAGCAGCGTGCCGATTCGCAGTCTGGCGCTGCGGTTCACCCAGGCCAACGGGCAGCAGTGGCGCACCGGGATGAACAGCATGCCGGTGTTCCCGGTCGGTACGCCTGAGGCGTTTTATCAATTGCAGCAGGCACAGTCGCCGGATCCAGCCACGGGTAAACCTGATCCGAGCAAGGTCCCGGCGTTCTTTGCCTCGCACCCGGAAGCCGTGCCGTTTCTGACCTGGGTGAAAACCGCCAAGCCGTCGGCCAGTTATGCCACTGAAACCTACAACAGCGTCAATGCGTTTTATCTGGTCGACGCCAGCGGAAAAAAGCAGGCAGTGCGCTGGAGCATGACGCCGTTGGCGCGCGATGCTGCGGGCGCCACCGCGCCTGAGGGTGGCGATTTTCTCGAGAAAGATCTGGTGCAACGATTGGCATCCGCGCCGCTGCGCTTTCAGCTGAATATCACCCTGGCCAATCCTGAGGATCCGGTGAACGACGCCAGCAAGACCTGGCCCGAGGGGCGCAAAGTGTTGAACGCCGGCACGCTGGTGCTGGAAAAAACCCAGCCACAACTGAGCGGCGAATGCCGTGACATCAACTATGACCCGCTGGTGTTGCCGGCCGGGATTCAGGGTTCCGCCGACCCGTTGCTCGCGGCCCGTTCCGCCGGTTACGCCGATTCCTATCTGCGTCGCACCAGCGAAGTCAGCCAGTTGCCCGCCGCTAAACAGGAGGCTCGTCCATGAGCACTCAACCGACGCATTTCGCCCTGTTGGCGCGACTGCTGCATTGGCTGATGGCGATCATGATCATCGCCATGCTGTTTATCGGTGCAGGGATGGTCACCTCGGTTTCCGAGCGGCATGAATGGCTGATCCATCTGCACAAACCGCTGGGAATCGCGATACTGGCGCTGGTGATTGTGCGTTTGCTGGTGCGACTGACTACGCGCCAGCCACCGTTGCCAGCGGATCTGCCGGGCTGGCAAGTGCTGGCGGCCAAGGCATCGCATTTGTTGTTGTATGCATTGATGCTGGTGTTGCCGTTGCTCGGCTGGGCGATGATCAGCGCTTCGGGTGAACCGGTCATGCTCAGCACAACGTTGCAGTTGCCATCGATCGTTCCGGCCGATGCGCAGTTGTTCGCGTTTTTGCGCAAGGCTCATGGCTATCTGGCCTATTTGTTGTTCCTGACGGTGCTGCTGCACCTGGCGGCGGCGTTGTTTCATGGCTGGATCCGCCGCGACGAAGTGCTCGACAGCATGTTGCGCGGTCGCGATCGCAGTTAACCCGCTTGAGTGGCGCATCGAGCCGGTGCGCCGCTTTTCAGGGTCAGCCACCAGTACGCGAGCGCCACGGCGTTGATGCCCGCGCCGAGCAGGCACACGCCAATCCAGCCGGCCCACGCGTACATGGCGGTCGAGCCGATGGAGCCGAGTGCGCTGCCGATCGAGTAAAACAACATGTAACCGGCGGTGAGACGGCTTTGCGCTTCGGGGCGCACACTGTAAATCATGCTTTGGCTGGTGACGTGCACGGCTTGCAGGCCCAGATCAAGGGTGATCACGCCGAGCAACAAAGCCCACAACGAGGATTGGGTGAGGGCGATCGGCAGCCAGGAGGCGAGCATCAGCAACAGTGAAAGACCGCTGACCCATTGCCCGAGACCGCGATCCGCCAGATGCCCGGCCCGTGCGGCGGCCAGCGCACCGGCGGCACCGGCCAGCCCGAATAGTCCGATTTCACTGTGCGACAACGACAGCGGTGGGGCGGCCAGTGGCAGCACCATTGGCGTCCACAGCACCATCGCGCTGGCGAAGGTCAGCAGGGCGAGGATCGCGCGTTGGCGCAGCACCGGTTCTTCTTTGAACAGGCTGAATACCGAGGCAATCAGTGCAATGTAGCCAGTCGCCGGTTGTGGGGATTCATGCTTGGGTAGAACTCGAAACAGCAGCAACGCCATCAACAGTGTCAGCCCTGCCGACAGAAAGTAGATTGCACGCCAGCCGGCCAGATCGGCCATGCCGCCGGCGACCGTGCGTGCCAGCAAGATGCCCACGACGATGCCGCTGGTCACCACACCGACCACGCGCCCGCGTTGGGCCGGGATCGCCAGGGTGGCGGCGTAAGCCACGAGCACCTGCGTGACCACGGCGAGCAGCCCCGTCAACGTCATGCCGAGCAGCAGCCAGACACTGCTGGGCGCCAGCGCGATCATCAACAATGCCGCTGCCGACAGCAGGGTTTGAGTGACGATCAACCGGCGTCGATTGAGCAGATCGCCGAGGGGCACGAGTAACACCAGACCGATGCCGTAACCGATTTGCGTCAGGGTGATGACGATGCCGATGGTCGCCGGCGACATCGCAAACGCCTCGGCCATCGCGTCCAGCAATGGCTGGGCGTAATACACATTGCCCACGGCCAGACCGCAGGCCACAGAGAAAAGCAAAACGGTGCTGCTTTTGAGAGGTTTCATATCCCGCATCCTTTTAGGTTTCAAAATAAAACCTTGATAACGGTATTGATTCAGGTTTTATTTTGCAACCTGTTTGCGCGAAGGTACGAATGGCAGAAAGCAAAAGATCGCAGACAAGCTGCGATCTTTTGCGGGACGGAGGAGGGGATCAGCGCAGGGTATCAACCATGTCAGCGATGGTGGTCAGCACGTCTTTGCCCAGCTGTTTTGAGCGTTTGCCCGACCAGCCGGTTTCCTTGTCGGGATGGTCGTCGTGATCCTTGAACGGCATTTCCAGGGTCAGCGACAGGCAGTCGTATTTCTGTCCGACGCTGTTGCACGCCAGGGTCATGTTGGCCTGGCCCGGTTCGTCGCGGGTGTAGCCGTGCTTGGTCTGGAAATCTTTAGTGGTGTGTTTCAGGTGGCTGCGGAAATGCTCTTCGAGCTTTTCGATGCGCGGCGTGTAACCCGGATTGCCTTCACAACCGGCGGTGAATACGTGGGGGATTTCTTCGTCGCCATGTACGTCGAGGAACAGATCGACGCCGTACTTTTCCATTTGCTGCTGTACGAAAAGTACCTCGGGGCTGACGTCCTGACTGGCGTTCTGCCAAGCGCGGTTCAAGTCCTGGCCCATCGCGTTGGTGCGCAAGTGACCGTGGAAGGCACCGTCGGGATTCATATTCGGCACCAGGTACAGATCAGCGCTGGCCAGCAGTTTGTTCAGCACAGGATCGTCGTGTCTTTCCAGGCGTTCGATCACGCCTTCCATGAACCATTCAGCCATGTGTTCGCCGGGATGTTGTTGAGCAATGATCCAGATTTTGCGCTGACCTTCGGCGCCGGTGCCTTTGCGCAGCAGTTGAATATCGCGACCTTCGACGCTCTTGCCGGTGGCCAGCAATTCGGTGCCGGCCTTGCTCAGGGCCTGATCGATCAGCCAGTCATGACGACCACGGCTGTAGGGTTCGAAGTAGGCGAACCAGGCATGGGTTTGCTCGGCTTCGAGGCAAAAGCGCAGGCTGTCACCTTCAAAACTGGTTGGAATGCGGAACCAGTTGACGTGGTCGTAGGAGGCGACTGCCTGATAGCCGGTCCAGGCTTTGTTATAGGAGGACTGGCTGGCGTTGACCAAGCGGAACCAGTGTTCCTGATGAACATGCAGACCGCTGGCCTTGAAGTGGAACCACTGAAAATGGGCGCTGCGGGTGTCCGGGCGAATGGCCAGAACCGGATTGAGCGGGTTGCTGATGTCGATGACTTGGATGTTGCCGCTGTCGAAGTTGGCGCTGATGTCGAACGAAGATTTGGCCACGGTCATAATCGATTCCTGAATATGATTTTTATGGCCGTTACTGTACACGCAGGCAGGGCTGAAACCGAGGGGATTTGAGGGGTGTGGCGGGGGGCGTCCTCCATGACGCGCAAGCAGCTTAGAGAGTGTGCGATTGATTCTCAAGTGCTAATTGTCATTAGTTTGCCCCAATCTGGCCGGGCTTCGCTTGCCAAGCGATATTCTTTTGATATTATCCGCGCCATCGAATTTGCAGCACCTAAAGACTTCATTAGCCTGAAGCCACAAGCCTGAAAAACGGGCAAAAAAAGACCCGGCAAAAAGCCGGGTCAAAAACCGTGATTAGCCTGATGAGGAGATAGTCCAGAGACCGACCTAAGGTCTCTGGTCCATCGACTGATCTCGCGACCAGCTGCATGCAATAATAATCATTATCATTTGCAAGTCAAATGTTTTTACCTGCGCGATAGGAAAATTCTTTCCTGTCCGCCCGGACTGCTCCTCCTCAGGCGTCATCGCCATCGAGCGAATGGTCAACCATCGCCCGCGCCATATCCACCATGTGCACCACTGAAAATGCCAGATCGCGACTCGCGCCTTGCAGGTTTTCGGCTGCCTTGAACGCAGTGGCTGCGGCACAGCGCAACAGATCCGAGGCGTGCACCAAGGCTTCTTCGCCACTGAGATGGCGCCTGACATCGAAAAAGCGTTCGTCGACTGCCGGTTCTGACACAGCTGGTTTCAAGTAATAGTCCAGCGCTCGCTGCGCTGCCGCATTGCCCTGAGGGGAGGTGAAGGTGGTGTCCATTTGCAGATCGGGCAAGTCTTTGCTGCTGATATTCATGATGAAGAGGCACTCCTTGGTCGATTGAAAATCCGTGCCTTCAGAATAGTACTCTGTGTAGTTGTGACCAGAATTTAAATACTACAATATGTGTTTTGCTGGCCGAAGGCGTCGACGTAAGGTGCTGCACATGGATAAATGGATTGAGTTGGTCAAGGCCAAGATGAGTGAACTCAAAATCACTCAAACAGAGCTCGGAGAGCGCGTCGGCATGTCCCAGGGCGGGATCGGCCATTGGCTGAACAAGCGTCGCGAACCCGGCATCACGGAAATGAATCGCGTGCTGCAAGCGCTGGGCATGGATTTTCTGGAAGTGGTGCTGGTTATCCGGGAACCGCAAATAACATCTGACGACGACATGCCGCTGGCGCAGAAGTACAACCCTTACTTCCGTTACCCGGTCAGCGATTGGCAGACGACCTGCGAGGTGCGCGAGAGCGATCCGGCGTCCTACACGAAGGCATCCGGCAAACAGCGTTTCGAACTGACGGATTACCACGCGCGTGGCCCGGCGTTCTGGCTGACGGTGACGGGGGATTCGATGACCGCTCCCAGTGGCCAGAGCATTGCCGAAGGCATGCTGATTCTGGTCGACCCGGCAGCGGAGGCGGTGCCCGGCAAACTGGTGATCGCCCAGTGGCCAGACAGCCCTGAAGCGATCTTCCGCAAGCTGGACGAAGAGGGCGGCCAGCGTTACCTGGTGCCGCTCAATCCGACCTGGCCGAAAGCCCTGCTGACCGATGAGTGTCGAATCATCGGAGTTGTGGTTCAGGCAACGGCGCGTTACTAGTCAGATCGATCCTCGCCAAGCGTAGGATCGATCCTCATATTCACACTGCTTCCAGTTCAACCAGAGCGCTGCCTTCGCCAACCATTTCACCTTCCTGGCAATACAGTGCTTTGATCACCCCGGCATGCGGCGCGCGGATGCTGTGTTCCATCTTCATCGCTTCCAGCACCACCAGTTGTGCCCCGGCCTCTACCGATTGCCCAGCCTCGACCAGCACGCGGACAATGCTGCCGTTCATCGGCGCGGTCAGTCCGCCCTGATGGCTGTGACTGGCTTCGACGGCGCTGATCGGATCGTACGTTTCGATGCGCCGCAACTCACCTTCCCATTGCAGGTACAGAGAATCCCCTTGGCGGATGGCACGCAATGTACGACGAACGCCCTCGTGCTCGACGATGAGTGCTTCGCCGGACAGTCTGGCGTGATCATCGGTACTCAACGTCAAAGCGCGATCTTGCCCCTCGCAACTCAAATGCAGGGTGATTTCCCTTGGCAGACCCGCGCGCAAACCGCTGTTGAGTGACCATGGCGAAGCAGGATCATCCTGACGCGCCAATTGCGGCAGACTCTGCGCCACGGCCTGCGCCGCCGCGCTCCAGAACGCATCGCTCAACATGCCTGGAGCAGGCAGCAATTGCTCCTGATAGCGCGGAATAAACCCGGTATCCAGTTCCGCCGTCGCAAACGCCGGGTGCGCGATGATCCGTCGCAAAAAATTGATGTTGGTTTTCAAACCGCCAATCGCAAATTCGTCGAGCATGCTCAACAAGCGCAACCGGGCCTGTTCACGATCCTCGCCCCAGGCAATCAACTTGCCGAGCATCGGGTCGTAGAACGGCGAAATCTCATCGCCTTCCTCAACCCCGCTATCGACTCGACGCCCGGGCCCTTCAGCGGACTCGCGATACAAATCCAGACGTCCGGTTGCCGGCAGAAATTCATTTGAAGGATCTTCGGCATACAAGCGCACTTCGATTGCATGGCCGTTGAGCGGCACCTGTTCCTGAGTGATCGGCAGCGCTTCACCACGGGCAACGCGGATCTGCCACGCGACCAGGTCCAGCCCGGTGATGGCCTCGGTCACTGGATGCTCCACTTGCAGCCGCGTATTCATCTCCATAAAGAAGAACTCACCGCGCGCATCCAGCAAAAATTCCACAGTACCCGCGCCGACATAGCCGATCGCCTGCGCCGAGCGCACAGCCGCTTCGCCCATCGCCCGACGCAGTTCCGGGGACAAGCCAGGTGCCGGCGCTTCTTCGACGACTTTTTGGTGCCGACGCTGGATCGAGCAATCACGCTCATTGAGGTACAGGCAGTTGCCATGCTGATCGGCGAACACCTGAATTTCCACGTGACGCGGCTTGAGCAAGTATTTCTCCACCAGCATCCGCGAGTCGCCGAACGATGACTGCGCTTCACGCTGAGCCGAGGCGAGGGCTTCGGCCAATTGGCTGACGTCCTCGACGACTTTCATGCCTTTGCCGCCGCCGCCGGCCGTGGCCTTGAGCAGCACCGGATAACCGATACGTGCGCAAGCATCGCGGAAGGTCTCGAGATCTTGTGCTTCACCGTGATAACCCGGCACCAGTGGCACACCGGCGGTTTCCATCAGCGCTTTAGCGGCGGATTTGCTGCCCATGGCGTCGATGGCCGAGGCGGGCGGGCCGAGGAAAATCAGCCCGGCCGCTTCGATGGCGCGAGCGAATCCGGCGTTTTCCGAGAGAAACCCGTAACCCGGATGAATCGCCTGCGCGCCACTGGCCTTGGCCGCTGCGATCAGTTTGTCGATTTGCAGATAACTGTCGGCCGCTTTGCTGCCACCCAGATCGACGCGGATGTCCGCTTCACGGCTGTGCCGCGCCTCGCGGTCGATGGCGCTGTGCACGGCGACCGTGGTCAGGCCCAGCGCTTTGGCGGTGCGCATCACGCGGCAAGCAATTTCGCCACGGTTGGCCACCAGCAGAGTGGTGAGAACAGGTGCGCTCATCGACGCGGCTCCTTGGTTGCGGCTTGCCAGTTCGGCGGACGTTTTTGCAGAAAGGCCCGCAAGCCTTCCTGACCTTCAGGGCTGACGCGGATGCGGGCGATGGCATTTTCGGTATAGCGGCGCAGCGCCGGGGTCAACGCGCCGTTGCCGACTTCACGCAGCAAATCCTTGCTGGCGCGCATCGCGGCGGGGCTGTTGAGCAGCAGGTTGTTGATCCACTGTTCGACTTGCTGATCAAGTTCAGCGGCCGGATAGCTCTCGGACAACAAACCGATTTCCCGTGCGCGTTGGCCGCCGAAACGTTCAGCGGTCAGCGCATAGCGCCGCGCAGCACGTTCGCCGATAGCCTGTACAACGAACGGACTGATCACCGCCGGCGCCAGACCAATGCGCACTTCCGACAGGCAGAATTGCGCGTCATCGGCGCCAATCGCCATGTCACAGCAACTGATCAGCCCCAATGCGCCACCGAATGCCGCGCCTTGCACCACGGCCACTGTGGGAATTTTCAGCTTGGCGAGGTTGTACATCAGCTCCGCGAGTTCGCGGGCGTCGTCGAGGTTGGTGTGGTAATCGAGCTCGGCCGATTGCTGCATCCACGCCAGGTCAGCGCCAGCGCTGAAATGCTTGCCACGGCCACGCACCAGCAAGAAACGCAGGCTGGCGTCGCTGGCGACTTTGTCGAGGGCGAGGATCAACTCGCGGATCATCTCGGCATTAAAGGCGTTGTTCTTTTCCGCGCGGTTAAGCCACAGCGTCGCAAAACCGCGTGGGTCGCTTTGCAGTTCGAGGGTGTTGAAATCACTCATTTTCATCCGTCTCCACGGTTCCTGTGGGAGCGAGCCTGCTCGCGAAAGCGTTGTACCAGTCGACATTTCCGCTACCTGACAAAGCGTATTCGCGAGCAGGCTCGCTCCCACAAAAAATCACATCCGGAACACGCCGAAGCGGCTCGGTTCGATTGGCGCGTTCAGCGACGCGGACAAGGCCAGGGCCAGCACATCGCGGGTCTGCGCCGGGTCGATGACGCCGTCGTCCCACAACCGTGCGCTGGAATAGTAGGGGTGACCCTGCTCTTCGTACTGGTCGAGAATCGGTTGCTTGATCTCGGCTTCCTGCTCAGCGCTGAAGGCCTGACCACTGCGTTCAGCCTGTTCGCGTTTGACCTGCACCAACACGCCCGCTGCCTGCTCGGCACCCATCACGCCGATCCGTGCGTTCGGCCACATCCACAGGAAGCGCGGATCGTAAGCGCGCCCGCACATGCCGTAGTTACCGGCGCCAAAGCTGCCGCCGATGATCACGGTGAATTTCGGCACTTTCGCGCAAGCAACGGCGGTTACCAGTTTGGCGCCATGTTTGGCGATGCCGCCGGCCTCGTATTTCTGCCCGACCATGAAGCCGGTGATGTTTTGCAGAAACAGCAGCGGAATGCCGCGCTGGCAGGCCAGTTCGATGAAGTGCGCGCCTTTCTGCGCGGCTTCGGCGAAGAGGATGCCGTTGTTGGCCAGAATCGCGATCGGGTAGCCGTGCAGGTGCGCAAAGCCACACACCAGCGTGGTGCCGAACAAAGCCTTGAATTCATCGAACACCGAAGCGTCGACCAGTCGCGCAATCACTTCGCGCACGTCGAACGGTTGCTTGGCGTCGGCGGACACCACGCCGTACAACTCATCGCTGGCGTACAGCGGCGCAATCGGCGCGCGCTGCTGCACCTCGCCGAGCTTGCGCCAGTTAAGGTTGGCGACGCTGCGGCGGGCGAGGGCGAGGGCGTGTTCGTCACTGTCGGCGTAATGATCGGCGACCCCGGAAATCTTGCAGTGCACATCAGCGCCGCCCAGATCCTCGGCGCTGACCACTTCGCCGGTCGCGGCTTTCACCAGCGGCGGCCCGGCGAGGAAAATCGTCGCCTGATTACGCACCATGATCGCTTCGTCAGCCATCGCCGGCACATAAGCACCACCCGCAGTGCAGGAACCCATGACCACGGCGATCTGCGGGATGCCCATTGCACTCATGTTGGCCTGGTTGAAGAAGATCCGCCCGAAGTGCTCGCGATCCGGAAACACTTCGTCCTGACGCGGCAGGTTGGCGCCGCCGGAGTCCACCAGATAGATGCACGGCAGGCGATTCTGCTGCGCGATGGTCTGCGCGCGCAGGTGTTTTTTCACGGTCAGCGGGTAGTACGAGCCACCTTTCACCGTCGCATCGTTGGCGACGATCATGCATTCGACGCCCTCAACCCGGCCGATACCGGCGATCACACCAGCGGCCGGTACGTCTTCGCCATACACAGCGTGGGCGGCCAATTGACTGATTTCCAGAAACGGTGAGCCCGGATCGAGCAGGCGATTGATGCGTTCACGCGGCAGCAGTTTGCCGCGTGAGGTGTGACGTTCCTGAGCTTTCGCGCCGCCACCCTGCGCCACTTGGGCGAGCAGGGTGTGCAGGGCGTCGACCTGTTTGAGCATCGCCGCGCTGTTGGCGGCGAACTCCGCTGAGCGAGGATTGAGCTGAGTGTGCAAGGTAGCCATGGCCAGCTCCGTTTAGCGGGTTTCGTTGAACAGTTCGCGACCGATCAGCATGCGACGGATCTCACTGGTGCCGGCACCGATTTCGTACAGCTTGGCATCACGCAGCAAGCGGCCCGCCGGGAATTCGTTGATGTAACCGTTACCGCCGAGAATCTGGATCGCGTCGAGGGCCATTTGTGTGGCGCGTTCGGCGGTGTAGAGGATCACTCCGGCGGCGTCTTTGCGGGTGGTTTCGCCGCGTTCGCAGGCCTGGGCAACCGCATAGAGGTAGGCGCGGCTGGCGTTGAGTTGGGTGTACATGTCGGCGACTTTGCCCTGGATCAGCTGGAATTCGCCGATGCTTTGGCCGAACTGTTTGCGGTCGTGGATGTACGGCACGATCAGGTCCATGCACGACTGCATGATCCCGGTCGGGCCACCGGAGAGAACCACGCGCTCGTAATCGAGGCCGCTCATCAGCACTTTGACGCCGCCGTTGAGCACGCCGAGGATGTTTTCTTCCGGCACTTCAACGTCATCGAAGAACAGTTCGCAGGTGTTGGAACCGCGCATGCCGAGCTTGTCGAACTTGTTGCTGCGGCTGAAGCCTTTCCAGTCGCGCTCGACGATGAAGGCGGTGATGCCGTGCGGGCCTTTTTCCAGGTCGGTCTTGGCGTAGATCACGTAAGTGTTGGCGTCAGGGCCGTTGGTGATCCAGGTTTTGCTGCCGTTGAGGACGTAACGGTCGCCGCGTTTGTCGGCGCGCAGTTTCATCGAAACAACGTCGGAACCGGCGTTTGGCTCGCTCATGGCGAGGGCGCCGACGTGTTCGCCGCTGATCAGCTTCGGCAGGTATTTGGTTTTCTGTTCGTGGTTGCCGTTGCGGTTGATCTGGTTGACGCAGAGGTTGGAGTGCGCGCCGTAGGACAACGCCACCGAAGCCGAACCGCGGCTGATTTCTTCCATCGCCACCACGTGTGCCAGGTAACCCAGGCCCGCGCCGCCGTACTCTTCCGGCACGGTGATGCCGAGCAGGCCCATGTCACCGAACTTGCGCCACATGTCGGCGGGGAACAGGTTGTCGCTGTCGATCTGCGCCGCGCGCGGGGCGATCTCCTTGGCGACGAAGGACTGCACCTGATCGCGCAACATGTCGATGGTTTCACCGAGGGCGAAGTTCAGGGATGGATAGCTCATGGGTCACCTTTTGGCTTTTTTGTAGGGTGGGGAGGGCGGTCACTCGGCTCTCACCTTTACGTTAACGTAAGCCTGTGATGGGTGGCTGTCAATCACCCTTTACGTTAACGTCAACTTGAGCGAGAGTAGGGGCAGTTCAAGATTGAAAGCTGATTAGTTTTTGTAGGAGTGAGCCTGCTCGCGATCGCGTTGTGTCAGTCGACGTAAATGTTGACTGATGGATCGAGATCGCGAGCAGGCTCACTCCTACAAGTGACCGTCGGCAACCCATAAATAAAGACAATAGGGGTCGTCATGGATCAACCCAGTGCAAACCCGCAGCGCAGCTACACCCGTGGCTCACAAGACAAAGCCTTGCTGGCGATGACCATCGGGCAGAAGTTCGATCAGACCGTCGCGCAGTATCCCGACGGCGCAGCGCTCGTCGTGCGCCATCAGCAACTGCGCTATTCCTGGCGACAACTGGCCGATGCAGTCGATCTGCACGCCAGAGCGCTGCTCGCTCTGGGTTTGCAAGCGGGGGATCGGCTCGGTATCTGGGCACCCAACTGCGCACAATGGTGCATTACACAATTCGCCACCGCGAAAATCGGCGTGATCCTGGTCAACGTCAACCCGGCCTACCGCAGCTCCGAACTCGAATACGTGCTCAAACAATCCGGCTGCCAATGGCTGGTCTGCGCCGGGGCGTTCAAGTCCTCCAATTACCACGGCATGTTGCAGGGACTGGTGCCGGAACTGGCCGAACAATCCATCGGCCAATTGCGCAACGAGCGCCTGCCGGACTTGCGCGGGGTGATCAGCCTCGATGCGCAGCCACCGTCAGGTTTCCTGCCGTGGTCGCAATTGGCCGACATGGCAAGCAGTGTCTCCAAAGAACAACTACACGAACGCAGCGACAGCCTGCACTTCGATCAAGCGGTCAACATCCAGTACACCTCCGGCACCACCGGTTTCCCCAAGGGCGCGACCCTCAGCCACTACAACATCCTCAACAACGGTTACATGGTCGGCGAAAGCATCGGCCTGACCCCGCGCGATCGCCTGGTGATCCCGGTGCCGCTGTACCACTGCTTCGGCATGGTCATGGGCAACCTCGGCTGCATCACCCACGGCAGCACGATGATTTACCCCAACGACGCCTTCGACCCGTTGTTGACCCTGCAAACCGTCGCCGAAGAAAAAGCCAGCGGCCTCTATGGCGTACCGACCATGTTCATCGCCATGCTCGACCAGCCACAGCGCGGCGAATTCGATCTGTCGAGCCTGCGCACCGGGATCATGGCCGGCGCAACGTGCCCGATCGAAGTGATGCGCCGGGTCATCAGCGAGATGCACATGAGCGAAGTGCAGATCGCCTACGGCATGACGGAAACCAGCCCGGTGTCGCTGCAAACCGGGCCAAACGATGAACTGGAATTACGCGTGACCACCGTTGGCCGCACCCAGCCACAACTGGAAAGCAAGATCATTGACGAAGCCGGCAACCTCGTGCCGCGCGGCACCATCGGCGAACTGTGCACCCGTGGTTACAGCGTGATGCTCGGCTATTGGAGCAATCCGCAGGCCACCGCTGAAGCCATCGATGAGGCGGGCTGGATGCACACCGGCGACCTGGCGAGCATGAACGAGGAGGGTTACGTCAACATTGCCGGGCGTAACAAGGACATGATCATCCGTGGCGGCGAGAACGTTTATCCGCGTGAGCTGGAAGAGTTTTTCTTCACTCACCCGGCGGTGGCGGACGTGCAGGTGATCGGCATTCCCTGCTCGCGTTACGGCGAGGAGATTGTCGCCTGGATCAAATTCCACCCTGGCCACAATGCTTCCGAGTTGGAGCTGCAAACCTGGTGCAAGGAACGCATCGCGCACTTCAAGACGCCACGGCACTTCAAGTTCGTCGAAGAGTTTCCGATGACGGTCACGGGCAAGATTCAGAAATTCAGAATGCGTGAAATAAGCATTGAGGAGCTGCGCGAAAAGCAGGCCTGACACAAACCCCTGTAGGAGTGAGCCTGCTCGCGATAGCGTCGTGTCAGTCGATGCAAATACTGACTGATACACCGCTATCGCGAGCAGGCTCACTCCTACAGGGGATCGGTGTTGGAAAGAGGAATCACAGAAAGCACAAAGGGGAGCCGAGGCTCCCCTTTAATTTTGTCGTCGCGTGCTCTTTTTTATTATTGAGGGTCGGTCTGTTGTTGTTTTTGGCAACCGTGGCCCTTTACCGCTGTTTTTGGCGACCCCCATCCGGGGTCAAGAGCAAACGTATTTTTTTGAGCGCTGATCTGCTTTCTCGCTAAGCGATCCAACCGATTCGGGAGCTACCTGAAGGTAGTTTTATTGTTCTCTGCCCGGTTGCGGGTCACTCCTGAGAGCACCCTGAAAAGTACACCTTCTCCAAAAAAATCTGTTAGCTGCGTCTCTGCCGTGTTGTTTTTGTTATGTCAGAGTCGGTACGTCTTATTTTTATTGGTTTGCTGCTTTTTATTCTTGTTATGCCATAGAGATAGCAGAAGCCGTGCCAACTTTTAAAATCCTTTATAAATCAATAGCTTGAAAATTACGGCGTTTTTTCACTCCGGCGAAACCAGACAATTTGTTTCCGTGTTACTCGCTTCAACCCACATTCCAGACACAGCGGTAACACCTTGTCCCCTCACTGTGCGCTGCGAGCCTTGGCCACGCGCGAACCGCTCGGGCGACCGAGCACCGCGCTGATCTGCTGACCCGCAGCAATCAAGGCGTCCAGGTCGATTCCGGTCTTGATGCCGAGGCCGTTGAGCAGGTACACCACATCTTCGGTAGCAACGTTACCGCTCGCGCCTTTGGCGTACGGACAGCCGCCGAGGCCCGCGATAGAGCTGTCGAACACCGAAATCCCTTCGAGCAGGCTGGCGTAGATGTTGGCCATGGCCTGGCCGTAAGTGTCGTGGAAGTGCCCGGCTAGATTTTCCCGTGGCACTTGCGCCGATACCACCTCGAACAAGCGACGAGTCGCGCCAGCGGTGCCGGTGCCAATGGTGTCGCCCAGCGATACTTCGTAGCAGCCCATCGCATACAACTCGCGCGCGACCATCGCCACTTGCTCCGGCGCGACCGTGCCTTCGTACGGGCAGCCGAGCACGCAGGACACGTAACCGCGCACGGTAACGCCGTGCTGTTTCGCCGCTTCCATGATCGGCGCAAAACGCGCCAGACTTTCGCTGATCGAGCAGTTGATGTTGCGCTGTGAGAACGCCTCAGACGCGGCGGCGAACACCGCGACTTCCTTGACCCCGGCGGCTATGGCGTCCTCGAAGCCGCGCAGGTTTGGCGCCAATGCACCGTAGGTCACGCCGGGTTTGCGCTGGATTTGTGCGAACACCTCGGCGGAACCGGCCATTTGCGGTACCCATTTCGGCGAAACGAAACTGCCGACTTCTATATAGCCGAGACCGGCGGCGCTGAGAGCATCCACCAGTTGCACCTTGTCGGCGACGCTGATCGGTTGGGCTTCGTTCTGCAGGCCATCGCGCGGGCCGACTTCGATCAGGCGTACTTGGGAGGGGAGGGACATGGCGGTTGACCTGCTCTTTTGAATTCGTGGAGAACCCTTGTAGGAGTGAGCCTGCTCGCGATAGCGGTGTGTCAGATAATATTTGTTCGACTGAAACACCGCTATCGCGAGCAGGCTCACTCCTACAGGGGATTTGTGGTGTTTGTCAGATCGCTTGCTGGTTCTTGAGGGTTTGCTCCAGCGCCTGCACGCAGCGCTCTTCAGCGGTATCGAGTTCCAGCTTCATCTGTTCGATATCCAGCAACTGCTGCTCCAGCTGCTCGCGGCGTTCGCTGATTTTCGCCAGCATGCTGTTGAGCTGCTTGGTGTTACCGCTGGACGGGTCGTAAAGCTCGATCAGTTCGCGGCATTCGGCCAGCGAGAAACCGATGCGTTTGCCGCGCAGGATCAGCTTCAGGCTGACCTTGTCGCGTGGCGAATAGATACGTTCCTGGCCACGACGCTCAGGGCTGAGCAGGCCTTGCTCTTCATAAAAGCGGATCGCTCGGGTGGTGATGTCCAGCTCGCGGCGAGGTCGGAGATGCTGTAAGTCTGGCTGCTCATGGAAGCGCTCGGAAAAAGGTCTTGGCGCTAAGCTAATGGCAGGTTGACGTTTACGTCAAGCGGGATGATTTGTGGTGTTCATGCTGGCCTCATCGCGAGCAGGCTCACTCCTACAGGGAACGCATTCCACATGTAGGAGTGAGCCTGCTCGCGATGGTAGCGCCGCGGTAAAAAGCCCTACACCTTATCGAGCTTCTTCTCCTGCGCCGTCACCTGCTGGCACAACTCGATCATCTGCTCGCGCATCCAGCGATTCGCCGGGTCCTGGTCAGTACTTTCATGCCAATACAGATGCGTCTCCACCGGCGGCACATCATTCACCGGCAGATTAAACGCCTGCAATTCATGCCGACGGGCAAAGCGCTCCGGCACGGTCATGACCATGTCGGTCTGCTGCATCACCTGCGACGCCATCAGATAGTGCTGCGAGCGCAGGGCAATCTTGCGCTGAATGCCCATTTTGCCCAGCGCCAGATCGACATAACCCAAACCACTGCGGCGGCTGGAAATGTGGATATGCGTCAGCGACAGGTAATCATCCAGCGAGAGCTTTTCCTTGCCCGCCATCGGATGACCTTTGCGCATCGCACACACGTAGCGGTCTTCCATCAGCTTGACGTGGCGCACCTGCGGGTCGGTGTTGAGCGGTGCATCCACGGCAAAATCCAGGCGTCCGGCGGCGAGTTCCTTGGTGGTCTCGCGGCGTTTGGACAGAAAACTTTCGATGATCACTGTTGGTGCCAGACGGCGCAGGCGCTGGAACAGCGGCGGCAAAATCACCGCTTCGGTGAGGTCGGTCATGCTGATGCGGTAGGTCTTGACCGCTTGCGCCGGGTTGAAGATGCGGCTTTCCTGCACCGACACGCGCAGCAACGACAACGCGTTGCGCACCGGGCCGATGATGTTTTGCGCCATCGGTGTCGGCACCATGCCCTGCGCGGTGCGCACGAACAGTGGATCGTTAAAGGTTTCGCGCAACCGCGCCAAGGCGTTGGATACCGCCGGCTGGGTGATGCCGACAATCTGCCCGGCGCGGGTCAGGTTGGCTTCGGTGTAGATCGCGTCGAAGACGATGAAAAGGTTGAGGTCGACCTTACTCAGATTCATAACGCGGCTTCTCTTGTTATTTAGGGCGGTGTTTTGGGGGCTGGCAATCAGCCGATCATATATCGGTGATGAATGTTTATACACGCCGAGAATAGGCTAGGTAAATTATCAGCGCTGTTCTAGCATCGATTGCATGGCTTAAACAACCTCTGCTCAAGAACTGCCTTAATCATCGGGAGCTGCTCATGGATTTCGCTTATTCGCCCAAGGTGCAAGAACTGCGTGAGCGCGTGACCGCGTTCATGGACACTTACGTTTACCCGGCCGAAGCCGTGTTCGAGCGCCAGGTTGCCGAAGGCGATCGCTGGCAGCCGACGGCGATCATGGAAGAGCTCAAAGCCAAGGCCAAAGCCGAAGGTTTGTGGAATCTGTTCCTGCCGGAATCGGAACTCGGCGCCGGCCTGAGCAACCTCGAATACGCGCCATTGGCGGAAATCATGGGCCGCTCGCTGCTCGGCCCCGAGCCGTTCAACTGCTCGGCGCCGGACACCGGCAACATGGAAGTGCTGGTGCGCTACGCCAACGAAGAACAGAAACAACGCTGGCTCGAACCACTGCTGCGCGGCGAGATCCGCTCGGCATTCGCCATGACCGAACCGGACGTTGCCTCTTCGGACGCGACCAACATGGCTGCCCGCGCCGTGCGTGATGGTGACGAGTGGGTGATCAACGGCAAAAAATGGTGGACCTCCGGCGCCTGCGATCCGCGCTGCAAGATCCTGATCTTCATGGGCTTGAGCAACCCCGATGCACCACGCCATGCCCAGCACTCGATGATCCTCGTGCCGGTCGACACTCCCGGCGTGAAGATCGTCCGTCCGTTGCCGGTGTTCGGTTACGACGACGCGCCACACGGCCACGCCGAAGTACTGTTCGACAACGTACGTGTGCCGTACGAAAACGTCCTGTTGGGTGAAGGTCGCGGTTTCGAAATTGCGCAAGGTCGCCTTGGCCCAGGCCGCATTCACCACTGCATGCGCTCGATTGGCATGGCCGAACGTGCGTTGGAATTGATGTGCAAACGCGCGGTGAGCCGCACTGCCTTCGGCAAACCGCTGGCGCGTCTGGGCGGTAACATCGACAAGATTGCCGACTCGCGGATGGAGATCGACATGGCGCGCCTGCTGACGTTGAAAGCCGCGTACATGATGGACACCGCCGGTAACAAAGTGGCGAAAAGCGAAATCGCGCAGATCAAGGTTGTTGCGCCGAACGTGGCACTGCGGGTGATCGACCGAGCGATCCAGATGCATGGTGGGGCAGGAGTCTCCAACGACTTCCCGCTGGCTTACATGTACGCCATGCAACGCACCCTGCGCCTGGCCGACGGCCCGGACGAAGTGCACCGTGCGGCGATCGGCAAGTTCGAGATCGGCAAGTATGTGCCAAAGGAGATGCTGCGTAGCGAACGCTGATCCGGCACCGCGTTATCGTTCTTCGCGAGCAGGCTCGCTCCCACATGGGATCGCATTCTTCCAATTGGAATGCGGCTAAATGTGGGAGCGAGCCTGCTCGCGAAGGGGTCTGAACATTCAGTACATAACCATCAGGCTCAATACACCCAAACCTCAACCCGACGATTCTTGATCCTTCCTTCATCCACATTGTTCGCCGCCACCGGCATCAACGCACCAAAGCCGCGAACCTCGCGCAGCACCACGCCGTTCTTCACCAATTCCCGCCGCACCGCCATCGCCCGCAACTTCGACAGCAGGTCCGCCCGCGCCGGGTCATCCTTGGCATCACCAAACCCAACCAAGGTTACCGAGCGTTCAGTCTTGTCATGACGCTTTATATAGTCGAACACCCGCGCCAGATCCTGACGCGCCTTGTTATCGAGATTCGCGCTGCCTTCCTCGAAACGGAAATTCACCGTCAGACGCTGGGCGTGACGGCTGAGGGATTGATAACCCTCGGGCATCAGCGCATTCGGCGCGACGCTCATGGCGTGCACGGTCTGGCTGATAAATCCGCTGGCCGCCACGATTGCCTGGCCTTGGCGGCTTTGCGCAAACGTCACCAAGGCTCTCGCCCACGGATTGTTGCTGTCGGGCGGCAGATAGAAGAACAGCCGTCGCGACAGCGGATAGTCTTCAGTGGCGATCAAGCTGTTGAGTGGCAGCATTGATTGTGACGCGCCGTCGGCAATGGCCACCGCTTTGGCCTGACGCACGTAGGGCAAACCGATAAAACCGATGCCCTGCGGATCTGCGCTGACGGCGTCGGATAATTGCTCGCTGGATTCAAACCGTTTCGCCGCGTTGCTCAGACTTTTCCCACGACGACTGAGGACCAACTCCTTAAACGTGTCATAGGTGCCGGACTGATCATCGCGCGCATATAAATGAATAGCACCGCCACGCCCGCCGAGGTCTTCCCAGGTTTTCACCTCACCGGCAAAGATCCGCGCCAGTTGCTCAGTGTCCAGTTGTTGGAGGGGATTGTCGGGATGAAGGATGATCGCCAGGCCGTCGATGGCGATGACTTGTTCGGCGGCGGGATTTTTCAGATCGCCCAGTGATTGCAGGGCCTGCAATTCACTGTCCTTGATTTCGCGGGAGGAGGCGGCAAGGTCGGCGCTGGCATTTTTCAACGCGGTGAAACCGGTGCTGGAACCGTGGGCGGCGACTTCAACGATCACGCGTTTGCCTTGGACGGTCTGGCCGACGATGCGCAACTCGTTGGCGGTGTCCGGGGTTTCGCGGTGGATTTTCAGCAGGCCTTGCTCTTGCAGCAGGCCTTCGACCAGCGCCGGGCCGAGTTCGGCGCCGATGGTGTTGGAGCCTTGAATGCGCAGCGCGGGGCCGTTTTCAGGGAGGGGCAGCGCAGCGGCAGACACCGTCAGCCACGCACTCAAGAGAAAAACGCACAGAACACGCAGGGTCATGCCGGCACCGAATCAAGCCAAGGGGATTGCCGGGGAGATTAAGTCAGGCGCATGACCGAAAGATGACAGCGATCCCCTGTAGGAGTGAGCCTGCTCGCGATAGCGGTGTACCGGTCAACATTTATGTCGACTGATTCACCGCTATCGCGAGCAGGCTCACTCCTACAGGGATTGCGTAAGGCTAGGGATCAGCTGAGTTCAAGCCAAATCGGCGCATGATCGGACGGTTTTTCCATCCCGCGCAATTCATAGTCGACACCCGCTGCCTTCACCCGCGGCAACAAACCATGCGACGCCAGAATCACGTCAATGCGCAGGCCACGCTTCGGCTCATCTTCAAAGCCACGGCTGCGGTAATCGAACCAGCTGAACATGTCGGTCACGTCCGGGTTCAAGTGGCGATAGCTGTCAGTCAGACCCCAGTTCTTCAGGCGTGCCATCCACTCGCGCTCTTCCGGCAGGAAGCTGCATTTGCCGGTTTTCAGCCAACGCTTCATGTTGTCCGGGCCGATGCCGATGTCGCAGTCTTCCGGGGAAATGTTCACATCGCCCATCACCACCACAGGCTGTTCGTTGTGGAACTGGGTTTCCAGCAGCGCTTGCAGATCGCTGTAGAAACGCTGCTTGGCGGGGAATTTAGTTGGATGGTCGCGGCTTTCGCCCTGTGGGAAGTAGCCGTTCATGATCGTCACCGGCACGCCATTGGCGTCGGCGAAGGTGCCCCAGATAAAGCGACGCTGAGCGTCTTCTTCGTCGGTGGCGAAACCTTTGTGGATCGCAATCGGTTCCTGACGCGAGAGCATCGCCACGCCGTAGTGACCTTTCTGGCCGTGGAAATACACGTGGTAACCGAGGGCGCGGACTTCTTCGAGCGGGAACTGGTCGTCGTGGACCTTGGTTTCCTGCAGGCCGATCACGTCCGGCTGGTGTTTTTCGATCAGCGCTGCCAGCTGATGCGGACGGGCGCGCAGTCCGTTGATGTTGAAGGAAACGATCTTCATGGTCGGCAGTCCTGGCAAAAGGGCGATGCTAGCTGACATGTGGGATGGGGGCCAGTGTGGGGTAGGGGAAATCGTCTTTGCCTGCCAGATAGATGTTGTCTGAACCGGCGTCATCGCGAGCAGGCTCACTCCTACATTTGAAATGCGTACCCCTGTAGGAGTGAGCCTGCTCGCGATAGCGGTCGCCCAGTCGATGAAGATCCCGACTTGGTCTATACCTGTGGGGAACCACGCCACCCGTAAAAGGTTCGTACCAACAAGAGCGCCGCCATTTGCACGCGCCCCGGGGAGATTCACCGTCATGCCTGAAACCCAGACCGCCATCGCCGACATACATATGCTCGACCGCGGCTACTCGCGCGAAGCCCGCTCGCTGCTCTATCAGGCCTATCGCCACGAACCGACCTTCGGCTACCTGTTCGAAGCCGAACGCCCCGGTTACGAACAGCGCGTGCGGGCGACGGTGCGTGAACTGGTCAAGCAACACTTCCTTCAGGATCTGCCCGCCATCGGCCTGCTGGTCAACGACCGCCTGATCGGCATCGCCCTGATCGCGCCACCGCAACGGCGCCTGGGCATCACCGAAAGTTGGGCTTGGCGTTTGCGCATGGTGCTCAGCACCGGTTTTCGTTGCACCCGACGCTATCTGGAATACCACGACGCCGTGGCCGCCTGCGTGCCCAGCGATTCCGTGCACATGCTTCCCTTGTTGGGCATTCACCCGCAATTCCAGGGCAAACACTTTGGCGAACAACTGCTGACGGCCGTACACAACTGGTGCGCCGTCGACGAAACCTCCCAAGGCGTGGTGCTCGACACCGGCAACCCGCGTTATCTGGAATTCTATAAAAGGCAGGGTTACGAAGAGATCGGCGAAGTTGCCGTCGGCCCGGTGCGCGAACACGTGTTTTTCCACGCCAATCCGCAGGTGTTACAAACTGCAACAGCATAACAATCGAACTTCTTGGGAAATTTCCTGTTCTATCACGCTCCCAAGCCCGTGATAGCATCCGCGCCTATGAAGTTTCCAGGAAGATTTACCAGTGGCGTGCTCATGCTGTTAACCAGCTGCGCGGCGCTGGCGCAAAGTGAATTGGATGTGCGGATCAAACCGTCCAACGATGAACTCAAGGCCAATATAGAAGGCTATATCGGCAGCCTCGGCGATCGTGACGAAGAAGCCCTGCAGCGCTTCAGTCGCGGTGCCGAAGAGCAGGCGCGCAAAGCGGCTCAGGCGTTGGGCTACTACCAGCCGCAGATCGAAAGCGACGTCAAGGGTGGCGACAAGCCGCGCCTGGTGTTGAAGATCGATCCCGGCGAGCCGATTCACCTGCGCAACGTCACCCTCCGTGTCGACGGCCCGGCGGCCTCCCTCAAATCCTTTCGAGTCCCGAAAAGCGACGCGCTCAAGTCCGGCGCGGTACTCAATCATGGGCGTTACGAAGACGCCAAAAGACTTATTCAGAATCAGGCCTCGCGCTTCGGTTTTTTCAGTGGCCACTTTACTAGCCAAAAACTCATGGTCGACCCGCGCGCCGGTGTCGCCGACATCGAACTGATTTACGAAAGCGGCCCGCGTTATGCGCTGGGCAAAGTCAAATTCGAAGGCGACACACCGTTCGACGAAGACCTGTTGCAACGCATGGTGCCGTTCAAGGAAGGCGAGCCGTACGACTCCGAGCTGATCGCTGAGCTCAATCGCGATCTGCAATCGAGCGGTTACTTCGAAGGCGTACGCGTCGATGCCGCACCGACGACGGCGAAAAATGACGTGATCCCGGTCGACGTCAAACTCGACACGCGCAAGCCGCGCACCATGGGCCTGGGCCTCGGTTATTCGACCGACGTCGGCCCGCGCATCAAAGCCAACTGGACACGCCACTGGGTCAACCCGCAAGGCGACAGCTATGGCTGGGAAGCCGAACTCTCGGCACCACGGCAAAACGTTGGTTTGTTCTACGACATCCCGCTCGACCCGCCACTGACCGATAAATTGCGTTGGGCCGGCGGTTATCAGTTCGAAGACATCGACGGTTCCGACACGCTCAGCAAGCTGCTGACCTTCGGCCCGGAATGGCACAGCAAATTACCGAGCGGCTGGCAGCGGGTGATCTCGCTGAAATGGCAGCGTGAAGAATATGAACTCGGCGATGACTCCGGCCTGAGTACCTTGCTGATGCCCGGCATCAGTTACTCGTACCTGAAAAGCGACAACCGCATCGACCCGCACAACGGCTATCGCCTGAGCTTCGAAAGCAAAGTGGCGAAGGAAGGCCTCGGCTCCGACAACAACCTTTTATATGGCACCGCGCTGGTCAAAGGCCTGACCACGGTGTTCGACAAACACCGCTTCCTCGGTCGCGTGCAGGTCGGTGGCAGCGCCACCAACGGCTACAACTCGGTGCCGCCGTCGCTGCGCTTCTTTGCCGGCGGCGATCAGAGTGTGCGCGGCTATGACTACCAGAGCCTGTCCCCGGAAAACTCCAAGGGTGATCGCATCGGTGGCCGCTACATGGTCGCCGGCAGCGTCGAGTATCAATACTCGATCGCCGAGAAATGGCGCGTCGCGACTTTCGTCGACCAGGGCAACTCTTTCAACAAACTCGAACTGCCGAACCTCAAGACCGGGGTCGGTATTGGTGTGCGCTGGGTCTCGCCGGTGGGGCCGATCCGCCTCGACCTGGCCCACGCACTCGACGACGATGGCGGCATCCGGCTGCACTTTTCCATGGGGCCTGAGCTGTGAAGCGTGGTTTGAAAATTACGGCGCTGGCGTTGTTGGCGCTGCTGTTGTTGATTGTATTGAGTGTCACCGCCGTCCTCGGCACGGCGGCCGGCAGCCGCTGGGTGCTGGGCCTCGTGCCGGGCTTGAGCGTAGAAAATTTCCAGGGTCGCCTCGGCGGGCAGTGGAGCGCCGATCATCTGCTGTGGCAGCAAGACAGCAGCCGCGTCGAGCTGAACCAGGCAATCTTCGCTTGGTCGCCGCTGTGCCTGACGCGCATGACCTTGTGCATCGAACAGCTCAAGGCTGATCAGGTCATTCTGCAATTCCCGCCGAGCGAAGAAACCACCGAAAGCGGCCCGATCAAACTGCCGGATCTGCAATTGCCGGTGGCCATCGAACTGGGTGACGTGCAGGTCGGCAGCCTGCTGTTCAACGGCAGCGAACAGCTCAAAGGCTTGCAACTGGCGGCGCACTGGACCACTCAGGGCATGCAGATCGACAGCGTGAAATTGCAGCGCGACGACCTCAGTCTGAACCTGTCTGGCACACTCACGCCGACCGGCAACTGGCCGCTGAACATCGCCGGTGACCTGACATTACCGTCGCCGGGCACGGGGCCGTGGACACTGGCGTTGAAGATCGACGGCGACCTGTTGAAAACCCTCAACCTGCACGCCGACAGCCGTGGTTACCTCGACGGCCAGTTGAGCGGCGAGTTGCAACCGCTGGCGGAAAACCTCCCGGCCAAGGTGCGCATCACTAGCGACGCGTTCAAGCCAAGCGCCGATTTGCCGGACACCCTGCAACTCAATCAATTGCTGCTGACCGGTGAAGGCGACCTGAAAAACGGTTACCAGCTCAACGGCAACGCCACGCTGCCCGCCGACAAAGGCCCGGTGGCGCTGTTGCTCAAAGGCAAAGTCGACGCCAGCGGCGCGCAGATCGCCGGTCTCGACCTGACGGCCAACGACAAGCAAAGCCTGAAACTCACGGGCAGCGTCGACTGGAGCAAAGGCCTCAGCGCCCAAGCCAACATCAATTGGCAGGACTTTCCGTGGCATCGGCTCTACAACGAAATCGACGAGCCACAAGTCGCCTTGCGTACGTTTACTGGCGAAGTCTCCTACACCGACGGCCAATACCTCGGCAACTTCGCCGCCGCACTGGATGGCCCGGCGGGCGCGTTTACCCTGAGCAGTCCGTTCAGCGGCAGCCTTAAACAGATCGCTTTGCCGCAACTGAAAATGCAAGCCGGGCAGGGTAAGGCTGAAGGGCACGTCAATGTGCAGTTCGCCGACGGCATCGCTTGGGACACGGCGCTGGAGCTGTCGGCGCTGAACCCGGCGTACTGGGTCGCCGAGTTGCCGGGCACGTTAGCTGGACCGCTGAAAAGCCAAGGCGAAATGAAAAACGAACGCCTGAGCCTCACCGCCGACCTCGACTTGAAAGGCAAACTGCGCGGCCAACCGGCGATCCTTCAGGCCAAGGCCGACGGCGCTGGCGAGCAGTGGAACCTGAACGCCCTGCAAATCCGCCTCGGCGACAACAGCATCAACGGCAAGGGCAGCCTGCAACAGAAACTCACCGGGCAGATCGACATCAAGCTGTCGCGTCTGGCTCAGCTCTGGCCGCAACTGCGCGGGCAGGTCAACGGTCAGGTCAATGTGGCCGGTACGTTGAAAGCACCGCAGGGCAAACTCGGTCTGCAAGGTTCGCAACTGGCGCTCCAGGACAATCGCCTGCAAAGCCTCAACCTCGACGCCACCCTCGACAGTGCGCAAAGGGCGAAGATCGATCTGAAAGGTGCCGGCATTCAGGCCGGTGACACTTCATTGGGCACGCTGACTGCCAGCGCTCAGGGCGATATCAAAAACCAGAAACTCAACCTCGACCTGATCGGGCCGAAGCTGAAACTGGCCCTCGGTCTGGATGGCAATCTGGACAAAGGCAACTGGCGCGGGCGCCTGGCCAGCGGCGATATTCAGGCCGGTGGTCAGGACTGGAAACTGCAAAGCCCGGCCAAGCTTGAACGTCTGGCTGACGGCAAAATCAACTTCGGTGCGCATTGCTGGATGTCCGGCAATGCCAGCCTGTGCGGTGAAGATCAACGGCTGATGCCGGAGCCGAAACTGCGCTACCACCTCAAGCAGTTCCCGATTGAAAGTCTGGCGCAATGGCTGCCGAAAGACTTTGCCTGGCAGGGCAGGCTAAACGCCGATCTGCAACTGGATCTGCCGGCCAGCGGCCCGAACGGCGTGGTCAGCATCGACGCCAGCGGCGGTACTTTGCGCATGAAGGAAAAGGATCAGTGGCTGGATTTCCCCTACCAGACCCTGAAACTCACCAGCAAACTCACGCCTAAGCGCGTCGACACTGAACTCAATTTCGTCGGCGGCAAACTCGGCGAGTTGCTGGTGCAGGCGCAGCTCAATCCGCTGCCGAAAAACAAACCGTTGAGCGGCTCGTTCCGTCTCAGCGGGCTGGACCTGTCGGTGGCACGGCCGTTTGTGCCGATGGTTGAAAAACTCACCGGCCGCCTGAATGGCAGCGGGACGATTTCCGGCGGACTGCTGGCGCCGCTGGTCAACGGCACCGTGCAACTCAGCGATGGCGAAGTGTCCGGCGCCGAGCTGCCGATGGAGCTGCAGAGCCTGCAACTCACCGCTCTGATTGCTGGCGAATCGGTGCGCCTCGACGGCGGCTGGAAAAGTGGCAAGAGCGGGCAGGGCAGCCTCAACGGTAACGTTGCCTGGGGCCAGGCACTGGTGGTTGATCTGGCGTTGAAAGGCACGCAATTGCCGGTCTCCGTCGAACCGTATGCCAAACTGGAAGTAGCACCGGACCTGAAGATTTCCATGGCCGGCGACGAGCTGAAAATCGCCGGCAAAGTGCAGGTGCCCAAAGGTGAAATCACCGTGCGTGAACTGCCGCCGTCAACGGTGAAAGTCTCCGATGACACGATCATCGTCGGTGCGCAGACCGAAGAGGGCAAACCACCGCTTGCGATGAAAATGGACATCGACGTGGTAGTCGGCGAAGACAAACTGGCCTTCGCCGGTTTTGGTCTGACCGCCAACGTGCAAGGTCATGTGCACATCGGCGACAACATGGACACCCGTGGTGAGCTGTGGCTCAACGACGGCCGCTACAGTGCCTATGGCCAGCGCCTTCAAGTGCGGCGTGCGCGTCTGTTGTTCGCCGGCCCCCTCGATCAGCCGTATCTGGACATCGAAGCGATCCGCCAGACTGACGACGTGATCGCCGGTATTCGCCTCAGTGGCAGCGCCGAGCAACCAACCACGCAGATCTTCTCCGAGCCGGCGATGAGCCAGGAGCAGGCGCTGTCCTATCTGGTCTTGGGTCGCCCGCTGAGCACCAACGGCGAAGACAACAACATGCTTGCGCAAGCGGCGTTGGGGCTGGGCTTGATGGGCAGTTCGGGAGTCACCAGCAGTCTGGCCAAGGATCTGGGGATTCAGGATTTCCAGCTCGACACTGCAGGCAGCGGCGATGCCACCAGTGTTGTGGCCAGCGGCAATATCACCGAGAAGCTCAGTTTGCGTTATGGCGTGGGCGTGTTTGAACCAGCCAGCACCATTGCGCTGCGCTACAAGCTGAGCAAGAAGGTTTATGTCGAGGCTGCGAGTGGCGTAGCCAGTTCGCTGGATATCTTCTACAAGCGCGATTTCTAACGCGCGTTTCCCATCGCCGGGTCGCGTCGCTGCGATCCGGCTTTTGCAGAATGGATTAGACTCACCGCCACTGGAAAGCTGCGCGGTTGGCGGCTACCCGAAGAGAACGGGGGCGCAAATGGTCCGCTTGAGTATGGTCTTGCTCGGTCACGAATTTGTCCGCAAGCGTTGGTCCGCGCTGGCGCTGACGGGCATTGTCTGGGGCGCGGCCGGTGTGGGCATCTTCATTGATGCGCTGGACGGCGTTCTGTATTTTCCGCTGCATCTCTTCGGCTATCTGTTGCTGCTCGAAGCGCTGATCCTGCTGCTGGTGCCGGCACCGCAAGCCGGGACCGCTGCGGCCCTGCGCAGAGCGCGCGGACTGGCTTTTCTCTTGCTGGGACTGCTGATCGTCGACCGGCAACACGCTGCCGGGCTGATTCTGGCGGTGCTGTTTGGCGGGGCTTTTTTGCTCGATGGCGGTTTTCGGCTGGCGGCGGCGCTGGTGGTGCGCTTTGTCGGTTGGCAAGTGTCGCTGCTGGCGGGATTGTTCGAAATCGGCTTTGGCGTGTTTATCCTTGAGCCGTATCCGACGCTGTATAAGGGCACGGTGCCCTTTTGCATCGGCATGAGCCTCTTTCTCACCGGTTGCGCCTTATTGCGGCAAGCCGTGCGCTTCAAAAACCAGCCGCCCCTGACAAGCCCTTTGTCAGTCAATGCGCCGGCCAGCAGCGATGCGTTGGTGATTCACGTCTGGACCCCCAGCGGCACCGTCGACGACACCCTGGTGCGCAATCGCCTGCTCAACCGCTACATCGCGGCGGTCGATATCAACGGCGTGATCTCCGCCGGCCACGCGGCACTGGAATGCGGGCCGGACATTTACATCAGCCATTACCCGCAGGACGACATTGATCGCTCGGCGGGGGATTTTGTGCGCTTGCTGCGGGCGACGCCGAACAACGATGTTGCCGGCAGGTTTCTGCCGGATTATGCCGGCGAGGTGGCTGACTGGTGTCCGTCTTCGGTGCAGGTCAGTTTTGCCCATTACGACGCCCGGCGACTCCATGCGTTCTGGACGGACTATCGGCAGAACAGCACGTACAACCTCACCAGTCGCAACTGTTCCAGCGCCGTCGCCCATAGCCTCGAAGCGGCCTTGGAAGGGGCGATGAACCGGGGGCATTCGAGCATGCTGGATTTCGCCCGGGTCATTTTCAGCCCCGAGTTCTGGGTCGCCGCGCAAGTGCGCAAACGGGCAGAGGCGATGGCCTGGACGCCCGGACTGGTGCTTGATTATGCGCGGGCATTGCATGCTGCGATCGAGCCGGCACCGCCGGGCTGGCACAGCATTTATGCGGTGAGCAAACGGGCCTTTGGGTATGTGGCCACTGCGTTGCGCGGGCGTGAGGTGCATCCAGTGCAGCCGCCGCCTGTACATCCTTCCGACGATTCCTGACCGACTTCACACCGAGTCGCTCCAATCGCGAGCAGGCTCACTCCTACATTTGAAATGCGTTCCCTTGTAGGAGTGAGCCTGCTCGCGATGGCGTCCGTCTGTGCAACACAAAAACCCAGCCCACTGGTCAACTAATTGCAAAGCAACCTAACTATTGCGTTGACATTCGCTGCCTAGGCAGTAACATCTCGACATACATTCACTGCCTAGGCAGTTATTAGGTGAGCAAATGAAGCATTTCACCCCGGACGAATTCAAACATTGCCATCTCGGCCTGTTGCTTGGCCGTGCGGCGCTGCTCAAGGACCGGATCATCGACACCCACATGGAACCCCACGGCATCACCGCCGCGCAGTTCAAGGTGTTGATCATCATGGCCCAGTTCGGCGTCGATACCCCGGCCGAGCTGTGCCGGCATCTGTCGCTCGACAGCGGTTCGATGACACGCATGCTTGATCGTCTGGAGCAGAAAGGCTTTTTGGCTCGCCACCGCAGCGAAGGCGATCGCCGTCAGGTGCAACTGAAACTGACTGAGCAAGGCCAGCAACTGGCCGATCGCCTGCCGCACATCGGCGCCGATGCCATGAATGAACTGGCCGGCGCCGTCACTCCGGACGAGTTGAAGACCCTGGAATACATCCTCAAGAAAATTCTGCTGGCAGCCGGTGACCCGATCACCATCCAGCGGTTAGGTGAACACAATGAGCGGTAAAACCTTGCGCAGCAGCCTGACGCTGGTGCTGTCGGCGATGATCCTCGCGGGTTGCGCCAACTACAGCGGCCTCGACACTCAAGGCAAAAGCCTTGATGCGAAAAGCCTCAACGCCAGCCAATCCCTCAACGGCGTGACCCTGTCGCCGGCCGCGTGGCCGAAGAGCGACTGGTGGACCAGCCTCGGCGACCCGCAACTCGACGGTCTGATCCGCGAAGCGTTGCACGACAGCCCGGACATGCAGATCGCCGAAGCTCGCGCGCATCAGGCCAGCGCCGCCGCGTATGCCGCCGATGCCGAACGTTATCCGACCCTCGACGCCAGCGCCGGCATCAGCCGTTCGCGTCTGGCCAAGGATCAGGACCCGCGAGGGCAGGGCGACGCCTACGCCACCGTGCGTAACGTCAGCGCCGGTTTCAATTACAACTTCGACCTGTGGGGCGGCCAGCGTGATGCCTGGGAAGCTGCACTCGGTCAGGCCCGCGCCGCTGAAGTCGATCGTCAGGCTGCGCAGTTGACGCTTGCTGCTGATGTGGCTCGCGCTTACAGCGATCTCGGTCAGGCGCACATCGTTTATGACCTGGCCAACGACGATCTCAAGCGCACCAAGCAGATGCTCGACTTGAGCCAGCGTCGCCTGAGCTCCGGGATCGACAGTCAGTACCAGTTCCAGCAAACGCAAAGTCTGGAAGCCAGTTCCGAAGCCAGCCTGATCGACGCAGAGAAGCGCCTGAACAGCGCCAAAATCGCCTTGGCCGTGCTGCTCGGCAAAGGCCCGGATCGCGGCAACGAAATCGCCCGACCGAAAGTCCTGCAAGCCAGCGCTGTCGCCGTGCCGTCGGTATTGCCAGCGGAATTGCTCGGTCGACGCCCGGATCTGGTCGCTGCGCGCTGGCGCGTCGAAGCGGCGAGCAAAGACATCGACTCGGCGAAAACCCGCTTCTATCCCAACTTGAATCTCACGGCTTCGGCCGGTGCCGAGTCCTTGTTGGGTGACGCGATGTTCGGTTCGGCCAGTCGCTTCTTCAACATTGCCCCGACCATTTCGGTGCCGATCTTCGACGGCGGACGCCTGCGCGCCAACCTCGATGCCCGCGACGCCGATTACGACCTCGCGGTGGCGCAGTACAACAAAAGTCTGGTGAAAGCACTGGGCGATGTCAGCGACACGATCAATCAGTTGCGTGACATCGGCCGGCAGATCGGTGCGCAGCAGCACGCCACCGACATTGCCCAGGATTCTTACAACACCGTGGTCCAGCGTTACGGTTCCGGCATCGGCAACTACCTGGACGTGCTCAGCATCGAGCAGCAATTGCTGCAGGCCCAGCGTCAACTGGCCAACCTCAATGCCGAGCAAATCGATCTGTCGATTCAACTGATGCAAGCGCTGGGCGGCGGCTTCCAGGGGCAAACCCTGACCGCAGCCAACGCCAGCCCAGCCACGCCGCACAACTAATTCAAGGTAATTGTCATGGCCACTGCCGAAAATACCCAAGCTCAAGGCAACACCCCGGATACCGGCAACCCGCGCAAGCGCAAAGTCATGCTGCTGGTGCTGGCCGTTGTCGTTGCACTCGCCTGCGCCGGCGTCTGGGCGTATCACGAATTCATCGGGCGCTTTAACGAAAGCACCGACGACGCCTACGTAAACGGTAACGTCGTCGAAATCACCCCGCTGGTGACCGGCACCGTGGTCAGCATCGGCGCTGACGATGGTGATCTGGTTCACGAAGGTCAGGTGCTGATCAACTTCGACCCGAACGACGCTGAAGTCGGCCTGCAAAGTGCCCAGGCGAAACTGGCGCGCACCGTGCGTCAGGTGCGCGGCTTGTACAGCAACGTTGACGGCATGAAAGCCCAGGTCAATGCGCAACAGGCCGAAGTGCAGAAAGCCCAGGACAACTACAACCGGCGGAAAAACCTCGCGCAGGGCGGGGCGATTTCCCAGGAAGAACTGTCCCACGCTCGCGACGACCTGACCTCGGCGCAAAACGCCCTGGCCAACGCCAAGCAGCAGCTGAAAACCACCAGCGCGCTGGTCGATGACACCGTGGTCTCGTCGCACCCGGACGTGATGTCGGCCGCTGCCGATCTGCGTCAGGCGTACCTGACCAATGCCCGCAGCACCTTGATCGCGCCGGTCACCGGTTACGTGGCCAAGCGCACCGTGCAACTCGGCCAGCGTGTGCAGCCGGGCACGGCGTTGATGGCGGTGATTCCGCTGGATCAACTGTGGATCGACGCCAATTTCAAAGAAACCCAACTGCGTGACATGCGCATCGGTCAGCCGGTCGATATCGAATCCGATATCTACGGCAGCGACGTGAAATACAGCGGCACCGTCGACAGCCTCGGCGCCGGTACCGGCAGCGCGTTTGCCTTGCTGCCAGCGCAGAACGCCACCGGTAACTGGATCAAGATTGTGCAGCGTGTGCCGGTGCGGATTCACATCAACGCCGAAGAACTGGCCAAGCATCCGCTGCGCGTTGGCCTGTCGACCAACGTTGAAGTGAACCTGCACGACCAGAGCGGCCCGGTGCTCGCACAGCAGCCACCGCAAAAAGCCTCGTTCAGCACCAACGTCTACGACCGCCAACTGGCTGAAGCCGACGCGATGATTGCGCAGCTGATCCACGACAACAGCGCAGCGGTGAGCAAAACCGCACAACGCTGACCTGCACTGACTTTGTAGGAGTGAGCCTGCTCGCGATAGCGGTGTGTCAGACCCAATTCCTCGACTGATACACCGCTATCGCGAGCAGGCTCACTCCTACAGGGCTGCGGCGACCATCAGGTTTCATAGGATTCACAATGAGCAATAACGCCTCTTTCACGCCGCCCAGCCTGTTGCTCAGCACCATCGGCCTGTCGCTGGCGACCTTCATGCAAGTGCTCGACACCACCATTGCCAACGTGGCGCTGCCGACGATTTCCGGCAACCTCGGGGTGAGTTCGGAGCAGGGCACCTGGGTGATCACCTCGTTCGCCGTGAGCAACGCGATTGCGCTGCCACTGACCGGTTGGCTTAGCCGTCGGTTCGGCGAGGTGAAACTGTTTCTCTGGGCCACCATCCTGTTCGTGCTGGCCTCGTTTCTCTGCGGTATCTCGACGTCGATGCCGGAATTGATCGGCTTCCGCGTCCTGCAAGGTCTGGTCGCCGGGCCGCTGTACCCGATGACGCAGACCCTGTTGATCGCGGTGTATCCGCCCGCCAGGCGCGGCATGGCCCTGGCGTTACTGGCGATGGTCACGGTGGTCGCGCCGATTGCCGGGCCGATTCTCGGTGGCTGGATTACCGACAGTTACAGCTGGCCGTGGATCTTCTTCATCAACGTGCCAATCGGCATCTTTGCGGTGATGGTGGTGCGCTCGCAACTGGCCAAACGTCCGGTGGAAACCAGCCGTCAGCCGATGGATTACGTCGGTCTGATCACGCTGATCATTGGTGTCGGCGCGTTGCAGGTGATCCTCGATAAGGGCAATGACCTGGATTGGTTCGAGTCGAACTTCATCATCATCGGTGCGGCGATTTCGGTGATCGCGCTGGCGGTGTTCGTTATCTGGGAAATGACCGACCAGCATCCGGTGGTGAATCTGCGGCTGTTCGCCTACCGCAACTTCCGCATCGGCACGTTGGTGTTGGTGCTGGGGTACGCCGGGTTCTTCGGTATCAACCTGATCTTGCCGCAATGGTTGCAGACACAGATGGGTTACACCGCGACCTGGGCCGGTTTGGCCGTGGCGCCGATCGGCATTCTGCCGGTGCTGCTGTCGCCGTTTGTCGGCAAGTACGCGAACAAGTTCGACCTGCGCTTACTGGCCGGGCTGGCGTTTCTGGCGATTGGCTTGAGCTGCTTCATGCGCGCCGGATTCACCAATGAAGTGGATTTCCAGCACATCGCGCTGGTGCAGTTGTTCATGGGCATTGGTGTGGCGCTGTTCTTCATGCCGACCCTGAGCATTCTGATGTCGGACCTGCCGCCGAGTCAGATTGCCGACGGTGCCGGTCTTGCGACTTTTCTGCGAACGTTGGGTGGTAGCTTTGCGGCTTCGTTGACTACGTGGATCTGGATTCGCCGGGCGGATCAGCATCATGCGTATATGAGTGAAAGCATCAGCACCTTTGAGCCGGCGACTCGCGAGACCTTGAATCATTTGGGCGGGGCGAGCCAGTCGGCGTATGCGCAGATGGATCAGATTTTGACCAGCCAGGCGTACATGCTCTCCACCGTGGATTACTTCACGTTGTTGGGCTGGGGGTTTATGGGGTTGATTCTGATTGTGTGGCTGGCTAAGCCACCGTTTGCCGCGAAGGCAGGGCCTGCTGCTTCCGGGCACTGAGGTCAAAAGCCCCTCACCCTAACCCTCTCCCGGAGGGAGAGGGGACTGACCGTGGTTTGCTTTCGAGGTACGCCGACCTGAGCCACCGAGTTGAACTCAGGTTTTGAACAGCGTGAAGATCGGCTCCCTTTCCCCCTCGCCCCCCTGGGGGAGAGGGCTGGGGTGAGGGGGGGCGATATTCAGCCGTGCGGCAAAGCCAGCGGCGGGGCGAAGTCGAACGGCGCCAAGGCATACCCGCTCTCATCCACCTGCAACGCCCAACCCTGCCGATCCCAATCCCCCAGCACAATGCGCTTCGCCGCTTGCTCACCGAGCTGCAACTTGTGAATCGCCGGGCGGTGGGTGTGGCCGTGAATCAGGGTTTTCACGCCAAATTCCTGCATGATCCGCGGAATCTCTTCCGGCGTGACATCGACAATGTCATTCGCCTTCATCCGCGTCTGTGCCTTGCTCTCGCTGCGCAGTTTGCGCGCCAGTTTATGGCGGCTGCTCAAGGGCAGATTGCGCAGGATAAACAGCGTGATCGGATTACGCAGATAACGCCGCAGCTTCATATAGCCAACGTCGCGGGTGCAGAGGCTGTCGCCGTGCATCAACAGCACCGGCTCGCCGTAAAACTGCACGACACTCGGGTCCTTCAACAACGTACAGCCGGCCTGCTTGCAGAAGGCCTTGCCGAGCATGAAGTCGCGATTGCCGTGCATCAGAAAAATCGCCGTGCCGCTGTCGCTGAGTTCGCGCAGGGCTTGGCAGATGGAACGCTGGAAGGGCGTCATGGCGTCGTCGCCAATCCACGCTTCGAAGAAGTCGCCAAGAATGTACAACGCACTCGCCGAGCGGGCGCGTCCGGCGAGCAAATCCAGAAACGCCCGGGTAATGTCCGGGCGCTCCTCTTCCAGATGCAAGTCTGAAATCAGCAATATCACGCTTCGATGATCTCGGCTTTCTCGATGATCACGTCGTCTGCTGGTACGTCCTGGTGGCCGGCCTTGGAAGTGGTCGACACACCTTTGATCTTGTCGACAACGTCGGTACCGGCGGTCACTTTACCGAATACTGCGTAGCCCCAGCCTTGCACGTTCTTGCCGCTGTGGTTGAGGAAAGTGTTGTCGGCAACGTTGATGAAGAACTGCGCGGACGCCGAATGCGGCTCCATGGTGCGGGCCATGGCAACGGTGTATTTCTCGTTGGAAAGACCGTTGTCGGCTTCGTTCTGGATGCTTGGACGCTTGTCTTTCTTTTCCTTCATGCCGGGCTCGAAACCGCCGCCCTGGATCATGAAGTTACCGATGACGCGGTGAAAAACGGTGTTTTCGTAGTGACCGGCGTTGACGTACTCGATGAAGTTGGCGACGGTGATCGGCGCCTTTTCAGCGTTCAGTTCGATGACGATGTCGCCATGATTGGTGGTCAATTTAACTTGAGTCATGATCGCTACTCTTTAGAGGAATTCGTGGTTTTGGGACATCGAGCCCCCAAACCGGTTCAGCCAGCGTGGGCCAAGGTGCGCAGTTTAGCGTGACAGGCGCGAATTTCGAGGCTGTTTTTCAATTCCCGGCGATTAAATGCGCTCCTTTATAGGCCGTGCTCTGTCAGCCCCTTGACAGCATCGGCTATGATAGCGGCTTTGTTTTGTCTGGCCCCCTCTGCGGCCGCGCACATGTAAGTCAAGGATCCTATGAGCAAGCCCACTGTCGACCCTACCTCGAATGCCAAGTCCGGCCCTGCCGTGCCGGTCAATTTCCTGCGGCCGATCATCCAGGCAGACCTGGACTCGGGCAAGCACACGCAGATCGTCACCCGTTTCCCGCCTGAGCCCAACGGCTACCTGCACATCGGCCACGCCAAGTCGATCTGCGTGAACTTCGGTCTGGCCCAGGAGTTCGGCGGCGTCACGCACCTGCGTTTCGACGACACCAACCCGGCCAAGGAAGACCAGGAATACATCGACGCGATCGAGAGCGACGTCAAATGGCTGGGCTTCGAATGGTCCGGCGAAGTGCGCTACGCCTCGCAGTATTTCGACCAGTTGCACGATTGGGCCGTCGAGCTGATCAAGGCCGGCAAAGCCTACGTTGACGACCTGACTCCAGAGCAAGCCAAGGAATACCGTGGCAGCCTGACCGAGCCGGGGAAGAACAGCCCGTTCCGCGACCGTTCGGTTGAAGAGAACCTCGACTGGTTCGCCCGCATGCGTGCCGGTGAATTCCCGGACGGCGCCCGCGTGCTGCGTGCGAAGATCGACATGGCTTCGCCGAACATGAACCTGCGCGATCCGATCATGTATCGCATCCGCCACGCGCATCACCACCAGACCGGCGACAAGTGGTGCATCTACCCGAACTACGACTTCACGCACGGTCAGTCGGATGCCATCGAAGGCATCACCCACTCGATCTGCACCCTCGAGTTCGAAAGCCATCGTCCGCTGTACGAGTGGTTCCTCGACGCGCTGCCAGTGCCGGCGCACCCGCGTCAGTACGAGTTCAGCCGTCTGAACCTCAACTACACCATCACCAGCAAGCGCAAGCTCAAGCAACTGGTCGATGAAAAGCACGTCAATGGCTGGGACGATCCGCGCATGTCCACGCTGTCGGGCTTCCGCCGCCGTGGCTACACGCCGAAATCGATCCGCAACTTCTGCGAAATGATCGGCACCAACCGTTCCGACGGCGTGGTCGACTTCGGCATGCTCGAATTCAGCATCCGTGACGACCTCGACCAGACCGCACCGCGTGCGATGTGCGTGCTGCGTCCGCTTAAAGTGGTCATCACCAACTACCCGGAAGGTCAGGTCGAAAACCTCGAACTGCCGCGCCACCCGAAAGAAGACATGGGCGTGCGCGCTCTGCCATTCGCTCGGGAAATCTACATCGACCGTGACGACTTCATGGAAGAGCCGCCGAAGGGCTACAAGCGCCTGGAACCGGCCGGTGAAGTGCGTCTGCGCGGCAGCTACGTGATCCGTGCCGACGAAGCGATCAAGGACGCCGATGGCAACATCGTCGAACTGCGTTGCTCGTACGACCCGGAAACCCTCGGCAAGAACCCTGAAGGCCGCAAGGTCAAAGGCGTGATCCACTGGGTGCCGGCCGCGGCCAGCGTCGAGTGCGAAGTGCGTCTGTACGATCGTCTGTTCCGTTCGGCCAACCCTGAGAAGGCCGAAGACAGCGCGAGTTTCCTCGACAACATCAACCCTGATTCGCTGCAAGTGCTGACCGGTTGTCGTGCTGAGCCATCGCTTGGCAATGCACAGCCGGAAGACCGTTTCCAGTTCGAGCGCGAAGGCTACTTCGTTGCGGATTTGAAGGACTCGAAACCAGGTCAGCCGGTATTCAACCGTACCGTGACCCTGCGTGATTCGTGGGGCCAGTGATTCAGCGTCAAGGGAAATAACGTGCTAACGATCTACAACACGCTCACCAAGAGCAAAGAAGTCTTCAAGCCGCTGGATGGCAACAAGGTGCGCATGTACGTCTGCGGGATGACCGTGTACGACTACTGCCACCTTGGCCACGGCCGCAGCATGGTCGCGTTCGACCTGGTGACCCGCTGGTTGCGGTTCAGCGGTTACGACCTGACCTACGTGCGCAACATCACCGACATCGACGACAAGATCATCAACCGTGCCAACGAGAACGGTGAATCGTTCGAAGCGTTGACCGAGCGCATGATCGCCGCGATGCACGAAGACGAAGCGCGCCTGAACATCAAGAAGCCGGACATGGAACCGCGCGCCACGGATCACATTCCGGGCATGCACGCGATGATCCAGACCTTGATCGACAAGGGTTACGCCTACGCTCCGGGCAACGGTGACGTGTACTACCGCGTCGCGAAGTTCATGGGCTACGGCAAGCTGTCGCGCAAGAAAATCGAAGACCTGCGCATCGGCGCGCGCATCGAAGTCGACGAGTCGAAACAGGACCCGCTCGATTTCGTGCTGTGGAAAGCCGCCAAACCGGGCGAGCCAAGCTGGGAATCGCCATGGGGCGCCGGGCGTCCGGGCTGGCACATCGAGTGCTCGGTGATGTCCACCTGCTGCCTCGGCGAGACCTTCGACATTCATGGCGGCGGCAGCGATCTCGAGTTCCCGCACCACGAAAACGAAATCGCCCAGAGCGAAGCGGCCACTGGCAAGACCTACGCCAACGCGTGGATGCATTGCGGCATGATTCGCATCAATGGCGAGAAGATGTCCAAGTCGTTGAACAACTTCTTCACCATCCGCGACGTGCTGGAAAAGTACCACCCGGAAGTCGTGCGTTACCTGCTGGTGTCGAGCCACTACCGCAGCGCGATCAACTACTCGGAAGACAACCTCAAGGACGCCAAAGGCGCGCTGGAGCGTTTCTACCACGCGTTGAAAGGTTTGCCGAACGTCGCACCGGCTGGCGGCGAAGCCTTCGTCGAGCGTTTCACCACGGTGATGAACGACGACTTCGGTACGCCGGAAGCGTGCGCGGTGCTGTTCGAGATGGTGCGTGAGATCAACCGTCTGCGCGAGAGCGATCTCGATGCAGCGGCAGGTCTGGCGGCACGTCTGAAAGAGTTGGCTAGCGTGCTGGGTGTGTTGCAGCTGGAGGCGGATGACTTCCTGCAGGCGGGCGCTGAAGGGCGTGTCGATGCGGCTGAAGTTGATGCGCTGATTGCGGCGCGTCTGGCGGCACGTGCGGGTAAGGATTGGGCTGAGTCGGATCGGATTCGTGATCAGCTCACCGCCATGGGCGTGGTGCTGGAAGACGGTAAGGGTGGGACTACCTGGCGTCTGGCTGACTGATAGCTGTACTTGTTACAAACAAAACCCGCCGTGTGCGGGTTTTTGTTTGGCTGCGAAGAAGAGCCCCTCACCCTAACCCTCTCCCAGAGGGAGAGGGGACTGAATGGGGGATGCTCAAAAGATACGCCGACCTGAAAGTTTTTCTCCGAATCCATAATCGACACAGTCTTTCAGGTCGATGCACAACGCCAGACACCTCGGTCAGCTCCCTCTCCCTCCGGGAGAGGGCTGGGGTGAGGGGAATGGCGTCAAAGAGATCCACCGACTTGTACCTGCTTCGAATCCATAATCGACTGTTTTTTTCAGGACGATGTACAACGCCAGACACCTCGGTCAGCTCCCTCTCCCTCCGGGAGAGGGCTGGGGTGAGGGTTGCTTTTGCCGTTCGCGTAGGTCTTGATGTCGGCAACGCGTTCAGCCGGATGCTGATCAGCGACGATTATCGAAGGGAAACATCATGGCCAATCACTATCGCGAGCTACTAACCACCCCCGGCGCCACCGGGCTAGTGCTCGCGAGTTCTATCGCCCGCTTGCCACAGGCAATGATCGGCATCGGCATCATCACCATGCTGGTGCAGCAAACCGGGGTTTACTGGCTGGCCGGCACCGTCGCCGGGACGTTCACCCTGGCCAACGCACTGCTCGGCCCGTACATCTCGAGACTGGTCGATCAACATGGCCAGAGCCGCGTGCTGCCCGTCGTCACGGCGTTCAGCATTGCCATGTTGCTGGCCCTGATCATTGCCGTCCACTGGCGCGCACCCGCCACATTGCTGTTTGTTCTGGCGGCACTGGCGGGGACGATGCCGAGCATGCCGTCGATGATCCGCGCGCGATGGTCGCAGTTGTTCCGGGGCAAGCCTCAGCTGCACACGGCGTTCTCGCTGGACACGGTCCTCACCGAAATGGCCTACATCGTCGGCCCGCCACTGGCGATAGGTTTGAGCGTGAGTTTCTTTGCTGAAGCCGGGCCGCTGGTCGCAGTCGGGCTGTTGGCCGTCGGGGTGACAGCATTTCTCCTGCAGCGTCAGACTGAACCCAAGGTTGTCGTCGGCCACGCCAGCCATAGTGGCTCGACCTTGCTGATCCCCGGCGTGCGCACCATTGTCCTCGCGTTGTTGGCGATGGGCGTCATCGGCGGAGCAATCGATGTCGCCGTCGTGGCGTTCGCCAATGCACAGGGCTGGCCAGCGTCGGCGACTTTCATCCTCGCCGCCTATGCGTTCGGTTCGCTGGTGGCTGGTTTGACGTTCGGTGCAATGCGGGTTTCGCTGGCGATCGAAAAACAGTTCCTGATCGGGATATTGGTCACGGCGTTCACCGGCGTGTTGCCGATTTTTGCAGCGGACGTTTATGTCCTGTCAGCGACGCTGTTTATTGCCGGGATTTCGTTTGCGCCAACGATGGTCGTGGTCATGAAGCTGGGGACAATCATCATCCCGCCGTCGAGGATTACTGAAGGGCTGACGTGGATGACCACCGGTATCAGCATTGGCGTTGCGCTGGGCGGCATGCTGGCGGGGTTGGTGATTGATGCGTGGGGCGCGCGGGCAGGGTTTGGTGTGGCCATTGGGGCAGGGTTGATGATGGTGTTTGTTGTGCTGGTGGGGTTGCGCACATTGGGGGCGGCTTCGGTTGCGCATGTTGAGCCGGAATTTTCGCCCTCACCCTAGCCCTCTCCCCCAGGAGAGGGGACTGATTGGGGGATGTTCAGGAGATACACCGACCTGACCGATTTGCGCCGAATCCATAATCGCAACGATGTTTCAGGTCGATGTCCAGCACCAGACACCTCGGTCGGCTCCCTCTCCCTCCAGGAGAGGGGACTGAATGGGGATGTTCACGAGATACACCGACCTGAACGTGCTGCTTTGAATCCATAATCGACTGTTTTTTTCAGGTCGATGTCCAGCGCCAGACACCTCGGTCGGCTCCCTCTCCCTCCAGGAGAGGGGACTGAATGGGGATGTTCACGAGATACACCGACCTGAACGTGCTGCTTTGAATCCATAATCGACTGGTTTTTTCAGGTCGATGTCCAGCGTCAGACACCGCGGTCGGCTCCCTCTCCTGGGGGAGAGGGCTGGGGTGAGGGGAAGGGGTTCACTCAACCTTCAATCTGACGCAACCGCTTGTAAAGGGTGTTGCGGCTAACTCCAAGCCGTCGCGCCAAATGCGAAATATTCCCCCCGGAAGCCTTCAACTCCCGGTTCAACGCTTCAACATCATTCAGATCCAGCCCCAACGGTGCCGCGCTCTCCACTGGCTCCATCTCCAGATCAACAAAAAAATCATCCGGCAAATGCTCCAGCCTCACCGGCTGTTCCTCAGCCATCGCCAACGCCACCTGCATCACGCTACTGACCTGACGCAAATTCCCCGGCCACGGATGACGGCTGAACAGCTCCAGCACTTCCTGGCTCAACCCCGCCCATTGCGTCGGCTCACGATGCTGCTCCCACAGTCGTTTAAACAATGCCTCCTTATCACTGCGCTCCCGCAGCGGCGGCAGCTCCAGCGTCAGCCCACCAATGCGGTAATACAAATCCTCCCTAAACCGCCCCAATTGCACTTGTTCGCGCAAAGAGCGGTTAGTCGCCGAAATAATCCGCAAATCCACCGCAAACAACTCGCTGCTGCCCACCGGTTGCACGCAGCGCTCCTGCAACACCCGCAACAACCGCGCCTGCGTCGGCAACGGCATATCGCCAATTTCATCAAGGAACAGCGTGCCTTTATCCGCCTTGCGAATCAGCCCGATGCTGCCTTTCTGATTGGCGCCGGTGAACGCGCCTTTCTCGTAGCCGAATAACTCGGACTCGACCAGTTCGGCGGGGATAGCCGCGCAGTTGACGGCGATAAACGCCTGTTTGCTACGCGAGCTGGCCTGGTGCAGGGCTTTGACGAAGACTTCCTTGCCGACCCCGGTTTCGCCATGGATCAGCAGCGGAATGTCTTTCTCCAGTAACCGCTCAGCCTGACGCACGGCTTTTTCCACGCGAGCGTCGCCGAAGTGCAAGGTGTTGAGGCTGATCGCGGTGGGTGCGGCAGTTTTGGGTTCAGAAGCAAAAACGCGCGGTTGAACCGACGCCTGTTTCGGCCGCTTCAACAAACACTGAAAACGGTTACGCCCGGACGTCTGCAAGGCAAACGGCAACCCGTCCGGCTGATTGATCAACTCCAGCAGCGACACCTTGAACAGGCTCTCGACACTGACCCGCGACAAACGCACGCCGAGCAGATTGTCGGCGCGGCGATTGGCCGACAGCACTTGTCCACTCTCATCAAAAATCAACAACCCCGCCCACTGACTGTCGAGGTTGTTCAACCCGGTGTTGAAGGTCAGTTGAAAGTGCTGGCCATGAAACAGGTTGAGGATCAGCCGGTTCTCCACGGTCTGGCTCATCATCTTGACCATGCCCAAAGTGTGCGAGGGCGGCAGATAGCTGTCGCTGGACACATCGAGCACCGCAATCACCTTGCGCTCGGCGTCGAAAATCGGCGCGGCGGAGCCGGTCATGAAGCGGTTGGCCTTGAGAAAGTGTTCATCGTGTTCAATGTGCACCGCTTGTTCACACGCCAGCGCCGTGCCGATCGCATTGGTGCCGCTGGTGCGTTCCACCCAGCTCGCCCCGGCCTGAAAGCCCCGCGCCAGATTCGGTTCGATAAAGCGTTGCGTGCCCCACGAGGTCAGCACCTGGCCCTGATTGTCGGCGAGCATGATCAGGCAGTTGGAGTTGCTGAGGATGTTTTCGTAATAGGGCAGGACTTCCTGATGCGTGGTCTGCACCAGTGAATGATGACTGTCGAGCAACTGCGCAATGCCGGTGGCAGGCAGTTGATCGAAGGCCGGCGTGCTTTGGTGGTCGAGACCGAACGCGCGGCAACGTTGCCAGGATGTCTGGACGATCGCGTCGTGGGACAGCGGCGGGGCAGGTGCGGCCATGGCAGTGGGCCTCTGATGCAGCGATTTTTATTGTTGTTATGAACCCGATCTTCGAAACCTGCACAAATCCCCTGTAGGCCTTCGCCTGCTCGCGATAGCGGTGTGTCAGACATATTTGCATCGACTGACACACCGCTATCGCGAGCAGGCTCACTCCTACAATGGATCTTCGGCGTTCACAGAATCGGGGAAAAAGCGCTTATAGAGTGTTGTTCACTATTGTTCATTGTCAATCGCCCACTTGTTCAAATGTGTTCAGCAATGAACGCTCAATCCCCACGCATTCAACGATTTTCACGACAAATCAACCACTTGCCATTTCTGGCACGAAACTCGCTCCCGTGCACAGGTCGCTTGACTCCAATAATAAAAAGGCCGAGCCATGTCACTCACCCTGGAGCACGTCAGCCGTACCGTCGAGGGCCAGACCTGGATCGACGATGCGTGCCTGAAATTCGAACCCGGTTCGTTCAACGTTTTGCTCGGCCGCACCCTGTCCGGCAAAACCAGCCTCATGCGTTTAATGGCCGGTCTGGACAAACCGGACAGCGGCCGCATCCTGATGAACGGCGTCGACGTCACCCAGCGCCCGGTGCGCCTGCGCAACGTGTCGATGGTCTATCAGCAGTTCATCAATTACCCGACCATGACCGTGTTCGAGAACATCGCCTCGCCGTTGCGTCAGGCCGGGGTTTCGAAAGAGATCATCCACAGCAAAGTGCAGGAAACCGCGAAGATGCTGCGCATCGAGAAGTTTCTGCAGCGCTATCCGCTGGAGCTGTCCGGCGGTCAACAGCAGCGCACGGCCATGGCCCGTGCGCTGGTCAAGGACGCCGAGCTGATCCTCTTCGACGAACCACTGGTCAACCTCGATTACAAACTGCGCGAAGAGCTGCGCCAGGAAATGCGCGAGCTGTTCAAGGCGCGGCACACCATCGCCATTTACGCCACCACCGAGCCCAACGAAGCGCTGGCACTCGGCGGCACCACGACCATTCTTCACGAAGGCCGAGTGATTCAGAGCGGCGTGTCAACTTCGGTGTATCACCAGCCGCAAACCGTGCTCGCCGCCGAATTGTTCTCTGAACCACCGATCAACCTGATGCCCGGACGCATCGCCGGCAATGAAGTCAGTTTCGCCAACTTCGTGCACTTCCCGTTGAACGTCGATCTGCGCCCGGTGGGCGAGGGCGAATTCCGTTTCGGCGTACGCCCCAGCCATATCTCGCTGGTGCCGAGCAACGATGACGACCTCGAACTGGCGGTCACCGTCGAAGTCGCCGAGATCAGCGGTTCGGAAACCTTCCTGCACGTGCGCAACGAGCATTTCCTGCTGGTGCTGCACCTGCCCGGCGTTCACGAATACGACGTCGATGCGCCGATCCGCATTTATATCCCGACCCATAAACTGTTCGTTTTCGATGCGCAGGGCCGTCTGGTGCAAGCACCCGGCCGGCGTGTCGCGAGGGTTGCCTGATGGCCGAAATCCGTTTGCAGCACCTCGCCCACAGCTACAGCAAAACCCCGAGCGGCGCCGAGGATTATGCGATCCGCGAGATGGATCACGTCTGGGAGCAGGGCGGCGCCTACGCCTTGCTCGGGCCGTCGGGTTGCGGCAAGTCGACCTTGCTCAACATCATTTCCGGTTTGCTCAGCCCTTCGCAGGGCCATGTGTTGTTCGACGGCAAAGCGGTCAATGACCTGACGCCGGAGAAGCGCAACATCGCCCAGGTTTTCCAGTTTCCGGTGGTCTACGACACCATGACTGTGTTCGACAACCTGGCTTTCCCCCTGCGCAATCAGGGTATGGCCGAGGCGAAAGTACACAGCAAGGTGCAGGAAATTGCCGAAGTTCTCGACCTGCAAAACCTCCTGAGCAAGAAGGCGCGCAACCTCACTGCCGACGAAAAACAGAAAGTCTCGATGGGCCGCGGTCTGGTCCGTGACGATGTTTCAGCGATCCTCTTCGACGAGCCGCTGACGGTGATCGACCCGCACCTGAAGTGGAAGCTGCGACGCAAGCTCAAACAGATTCACGAGCAGTTCAACATCACCATGGTCTACGTCACCCACGATCAACTCGAGGCCTCGACCTTCGCCGACAAGATCGCGGTGATGTACGGCGGCCAGATTGTGCAGTTCGGCACGCCACGGGAATTGTTCGAGCGGCCGAGCCACACCTTTGTCGGCTATTTCATCGGCAGCCCCGGGATGAACCTGATCGACGTGCAGCCACAGCCCGGTGGCGTCGGTTTCGCCTCGACGCACCTGCCGCTGTCCGACGCCATGCAACGGCATATCGAACACGGTCAGTGGAAAAATCTGAAGGTCGGCATCCGTCCCGAGTTTATTCATGTGTGGGACGAGCCGTTTGATGACGCGATGCAGGCCAGGGTCGTACACGTCGAAGACCTCGGCACCTACAAGATCATGACCCTCGACCTCGACGGCGCCCCGTTGAAAGTACGTTTGGCGGAAGACAAACCGGTGCCCCAGGGCACGGCGTACATCAGTTTTCCGGCGCAGTGGCTGATGGTCTATGCCGATGAGTTTCTGCTTGAAGCCGACGACGAGGCGCAGCCATGAACAAGGTGCAGAACAACAAGGCCTGGTGGCTGGTGTTGCCGGTGTTCCTGCTGGTGGCATTCAGCGCGGTGATCCCGATGATGACCGTGGTCAACTATTCGGTGCAGGACATTTTCGATCAGTCCAGCCGCTACTTCGTCGGCGCGGACTGGTACAAGCAAGTGCTGCTTGATCCGCGTCTGCACGACTCATTGCTGCGCCAGTTCATCTACTCGGCCTGCGTGTTGCTGATCGAAATTCCTTTGGGTATTGCCGTCGCGCTGACCATGCCGACCAAGGGTCGCTGGTCGTCGGTGGTGCTGATCATTCTGGCGATTCCGTTGCTGATCCCATGGAACGTAGTCGGCACCATCTGGCAGATTTTCGGCCGTGCCGACATTGGCTTGCTGGGGTCGAGCCTCAACGCCATGGGCATCAGTTACAACTACGCGGCCAACACCATGGACGCCTGGGTGACGGTGCTGGTGATGGACGTCTGGCACTGGACTTCACTGGTGGCGCTGCTGTGTTTCTCTGGTTTGCGCGCGATTCCCGACGTGTATTACCAGGCTGCGCGCATCGACCGCGCCTCGGCCTGGGCGGTGTTCAGGCACATTCAGTTGCCCAAGCTGAAGAGCGTGCTGCTGATCGCGGTGATGCTGCGCTTCATGGACAGTTTCATGATCTACACCGAGCCGTTCGTGCTCACCGGCGGCGGACCGGGTAACGCCACGACCTTCTTGAGTCAGACGTTGACGCAGATGGCCGTAGGGCAATTCGACCTCGGTCCGGCAGCGGCGTTTTCGCTGGTGTACTTCCTGATCATCCTGTTGGTGTCCTGGCTGTTCTACACCGCCATGACGCACTCCGACGCCAACCGCTGAGGCCCGGCCATGAGCAAACGGCTTACCCCTATGAAAAAAGTTATTTCACTGCTGGTGTACATCCTGTTCCTGCTGGTGCCGATCTACTGGCTGCTGAACATGTCGTTCAAGAGCAACACCGAAATCCTCGGCGGCCTGACGCTTTTCCCACAGGACTTCACGCTGGCGAACTACAAGGTGATCTTCACCGACCCGAGTTGGTACACCGGTTATCTGAACTCGCTGTATTACGTGAGTTTGAATACGGTGATCTCGCTGAGCGTGGCGTTGCCGGCGGCGTATGCGTTTTCGCGCTACCGTTTTCTCGGCGACAAGCACCTGTTCTTCTGGCTGCTGACCAACCGCATGGCGCCGCCGGCGGTGTTTTTGCTGCCGTTCTTCCAGTTGTATTCGTCGATTGGCCTGTTCGACACGCACATCGCCGTGGCCTTGGCGCATTGCCTGTTCAACGTGCCCTTGGCGGTGTGGATTCTCGAAGGTTTCATGTCCGGTGTGCCCAAGGAAATCGACGAAACGGCCTACATCGACGGCTACAGTTTCCCCAAGTTCTTCGCGAAGATTTTCATTCCGTTGATCGGTTCAGGGATCGGTGTCACGGCGTTTTTCTGCTTCATGTTTTCCTGGGTCGAACTGCTGCTCGCGCGCACGTTGACCTCGGTAAACGCCAAGCCGATTGCGGCGGTCATGACACGCACGGTGTCCGCTTCGGGTATCGACTGGGGTGTGCTGGCAGCGGCGGGGGTGTTGACCATTCTGCCGGGCATGCTGGTGATCTGGTTTGTTCGCAACCACGTGGCCAAGGGCTTTGCCCTTGGTCGGGTCTGAGGAGCTGATGATGGAATGGATGAGCTGGACCACGCCTACCGCAGCATTCTTCATCGTCATCGGCCTGATTCTGGTCGGCATGACCACTTGGGAATTGCGTTCGCCGAGCATCCTGCGGCGAGGTTTTCTGCCGATTGCCACCACCCGTGGCGATCGTTTGTTTATCGGTCTTCTCGGCAGCGCCTACCTGCATTTGCTGGTGATCGGCGCCACCGACTGGAGCATCTGGGTGGCGTCCGCGTTGTCCCTGGTGTGGCTGTTGGCTGTGATGCGTTGGGGCTAGTCGAGTCGTTCGGCAACGCGGCTCCACAACTTAAACAGGAGGTCTCTATGTTCGACAAAAACAATAAGCTGCGACATAGCATTTCATTGGCAGCCATGCTGGCACTCAGCGGTTTGAGCGCCGCCGCGTGGGCCGATGCCTACGAGGACGCGGCGAAAAAATGGATCGGCAGTGAATTCAAACCGTCGACCCTGACGGCCGAGCAGCAACTCGAAGAACTGAAGTGGTTCATCAAGGCGGCCGAGCCGTTTCGCGGCATGGACATCAAGGTCGTTTCCGAGACCCTGACCACCCACGAATACGAGTCGAAAGTGCTGGCCAAGGCGTTCAGCGAAATCACCGGGATCAAGCTCACCCACGACCTGCTGCAAGAAGGCGACGTGGTCGAGAAAATGCAGACGGTGATGCAGTCCGACAAGAATATCTATGACGGCTGGGTCAACGACTCGGACCTGATCGGTACGCACTTTCGCTACGGCAAGACCGAATCGATCACCGACCTGATGGCCAACGAGGGCAAGAACTTCACCTCGCCAACCCTCGATATCAAGGACTTTATCGGCATCTCCTTCACCACCGCGCCGGACGGCAAGATCTATCAACTGCCCGACCAGCAATTCGCCAACCTTTATTGGTTCCGCGCTGACTGGTTCGAGCGTGCCGACCTGAAAGCCAAGTTCAAGGAAAAGTACGGCTACGAATTGGGCGTGCCGGTGAACTGGTCAGCCTATGAAGACATCGCCAAATTCTTCAGCGAAGACGTCAAGGAAATCGACGGCAAACGCGTATACGGCCACATGGATTACGGCAAGAAAGACCCGTCGCTGGGCTGGCGTTTCACCGATGCCTGGTTCTCCATGGCCGGTGGCGGCGACAAGGGCCTGCCCAACGGTTTGCCGGTGGACGAGTGGGGGATTCGTGTCGAGGACTGCCACCCGGTGGGTTCCAGCGTGACTCGCGGCGGCGATACCAACGGCCCGGCGGCAGTGTTCGCCACCACCAAGTATGTCGACTGGCTGAAGAAGTACGCGCCACCGGAAGCGGCGGGCATGACCTTCTCCGAGTCCGGCCCGGTGCCGTCGCAGGGCAACATTGCGCAGCAGATTTTCTGGTACACCGCGTTCACCGCCGACATGACCAAACCGGGCCTGCCGGTGGTCAACGCCGACGGCACGCCGAAATGGCGCATGGCACCATCGCCACGCGGGCCGTATTGGGAAGAGGGCATGAAGCTCGGTTATCAGGACGTGGGCTCTTGGACGTTCATGAAATCCACGCCTGAGAAACAGAAGCTGGCGGCGTGGCTGTACGCGCAGTTCGTCACCTCGAAAACTGTCTCGTTGAAGAAAACCATCGTCGGCCTGACGCCGATTCGCGAGTCGGACATCAACTCGCAGGCGATGACCGATCTGGCGCCGAAACTCGGTGGTCTGGTCGAGTTCTACCGCAGCCCGGCCCGCGTGCAATGGACCCCGACCGGGACCAACGTGCCGGACTATCCGCGGCTGGCGCAACTGTGGTGGAGCCACATCGCCGAAGCGGCCAGCGGCGAGAAGACCCCGCAACAGGCGCTCGATGGTTTGGCCAAGGACCAGGACGCGATCATGACGCGCCTGGAACGCTCCAAGGCCCAAGCTGTTTGTGCACCGAAGATGAATCCGGAGCGCGACGCGCAATACTGGTTTGATCAGCCGGGCGCACCGAAGCCGAAACTGGCGAACGAGAAGCCGAAAGGCGAGACCGTGAGCTATAACGAACTGCTGAAATCCTGGGCGGATGCGCGCAAATAACAGCTGAAATGTGAAAGGCGAACGGCACCGGAAGGTGCCGTTTTTTTTCGCGCCTGATCTACCGTAATCGCGAGCAGGCTCACTCCTACAGGTGTTGTGTCGTTCACTAATGCGTGTACGCCGCAAATCACTGTAGGAGTGAGCCTGCTCGCGATGGGGCCGTTGGTGTCACCGCAGGAAAACCCAATCGGAACACGGTCATCGCACCGGGCAGGCTTTTCACGTCGGCCACACCCTGATGCAGGCTCATGATCGAGCGTACGATCGCCAGGCCCAATCCGGTGCTGCCCTGCGAACGTGAGCGGCTGCTGTCGACGCGGTAGAAGCGGTCGAACAGATGAGGCAGGTGTTGCGCCTCAATCCCGGCACCGGGGTTGCTGACCAGCAGGGAGGCCTGGGTCGCACCTTGTTCGATCAGCAACGTCACCGTTTTGCCGTTCGGGCAGTGGCGCAGCGCATTCGACAACAGATTGGAAATCGCCCGCTGAATCATCAACCGATCACCCAGCACCGTCGCGCTCCCGACCACGTTCAAATGAATGCTCTTATCCTGCGCCGACAACGAAAACATTTCGGCGACTTTCGCCACTTCAACCTCCAGCGCCACCGCTTCAAACGGTGCCAGCGCCGACGGATGACTGACCTGCGCGAGAAACAGCATGTCCGAAACAATCCGCGCCACGCGCTCCAGTTCCTCGGTGCACGACACCAGCACGTCCTTGTATTCCTCGGTCGTACGCTCGCGGGACAAGGTCACCTGCGCCTTGCCCATCAGGTTATTGATCGGCGTACGGAGCTCATGCGCCAGGTCATCGGAGAACTGCGACAACTGCTGCACCCCGGCATCCAGCCGATGCAGCATGAAGTTGATGCCCTGCGCCAGTTCACTCAATTCCTGCGGCATGTTCACCACGGACAATCGATGTTCCAGGTCCTGGGTCGAGACCATCGCCGCCACTTTGCGAAACTCGCGCAGCGGCGCCAAACCCCGCTGCACCGCGCCCCAGGCCGTCAGGCCGATGAATACCAGCAGCAACGGCAAGGCAATCAGCGTCGAGCGCAGATACGCGCTGAGCAAAGCCTGATCATGGGCGTTGTCCATCGACAACAGCACCGGCACGCTGTTGCCGTCCTTGAGACGAATCAGCTTGGACACGGTGAGGAATTTCGCCCCTTCAGCATCCAGGCTGTCGGAATACGCCAGTTGATCAGTGGTCGCCCGCACCGCTTTCAATTCAACCCGTGGATCAGTCAGACCGCTACCGGATTTGAGCAGCGGCGAACGCAAATTCAAACGGTCATAAATCGTCAAAGTGAGGTTGTCATGGCCCATGACCTGATCGAGCAAAATGTGCGGCTTGCCGCTGATCTCATTGGCATCGACGTACAGCGACAAGCTGTGTTCGACCTGCGCCATCTTCTTCTCGAGACTGTCGCGCGACAGCGCATTGAGTTCATGGGTCAACGCGAAATAGGCAAGGATCGCCAGGAACACCACCAACAGCGCGCCGAGAATACTCACTGTCAAACCCAAGCGCATTGACAGGCTGGAAGGCTTCATTCCCGGGCCTCCAGCACATAACCGACACCGCGCAGGGTGTGAATGAGTTTGCTGTCGAACGGGTCGTCGATCTTCGCCCGCAAACGGCGGATCGACACTTCGACCACGTTGGTGTCGCAATCGAAATTCATGTCCCACACCAGCGAGATGATCTGCGTGCGGGTCAGCACTTCGCCGGACTGGCGCATCAGCAGGTGCAGCAGGGCGAACTCCTTGGTGGTCAGGTCGATACGCTGCGCACCACGAAACGCGCGATGGCGGCCCGGATCGAGTTCCAGATCAGCGACTTTCAGCACCTGCGGCACCGGGATGTTTTCGCTACGACGCATCAACGTGCGCACCCGCGCCAGCAATTCGGGAAACTCGAACGGCTTGACCAGATAATCGTCAGCGCCCAGATCGAGACCGCGAATCTTGTCGGCCAGACGCCCGCGCGCGGTGAGCATCATCACCCGCGTGGAATGAGTGCGACGCAACTGTTCTAGCACACCCCAGCCGTCGAGTTCCGGCAGGTTCACGTCGAGAATAATCAGGTCATACGCTTGTTGTTGCGCCAGGTGCAGGCCATCGGCACCGGTGGCTGCGTGGTCAACGACATAACCACTTTCGGTCAAACCCTGATGCAAGTATTCGGCAGCTTTAAGCTCGTCCTCGACGACAAGGATTCGCATGATCTTTCACCACTTTTATTTAATGGGTATTTAATTTAAAAGGCCCTCACCCTAACCCTCTCCCAGAGGTAGAGGGGACTGAGTGCGGGATATTTCAGAACTACGCCGACGTGGAAAAAATTTACTGAATCCATAATCAACTTGATGTAACAGGTCGATAAATAACGCTAGACACTTCGGTCGGCTCCCTCTCCCCCCGGGAGAGGGCTGGGGTGAGGGGATGCCCGCAACGATAAAGGTTGTAGCCGCTACAGGGTCAACAACCCAGTGCTTTAAACCGGGGTTCTGCGACAGTCGGTCGCAGCGTGGGCCACGGGAATCTCGCAAGTTTGATTCCGGCAAGTGCAATTCAGCAGATAACTAACGCGCATTTGTTTCCATGTATTGCAACAACCCCGCCAGCACTTCGCATCCTAGAACAAAACAACTTCCGCAAACCGTGGATAACGGATTTGTAATGTTCCAGTCACCTTGTCGATAAGTTCAAAACCCTACCGTGGCGGCATCCGAGATTCTTGAATAAAGGAAGTCTTCCATTGCCCGGTTTAATAGAACTGACGGCGCGATCACGCCTGAAAAAAACCGCCAGTGTCATCCTGTTGCTGGCCTGTACCAGCCTTGCAAACGCAGCGACCCTGACGCTGGATCAAGCCCTGCAAAGTGCCTTCGCCGGCAACCCGGAACTGGCCGCTGCACAGTGGGAAATCGGTATCGCCGAAGGCGATCGGCAACAGGCCGGGCTGATCCCTAACCCTGAAGTGTCGTGGGAGGCTGAAGACACTCGGCGCGACTCGCGCACAACCACGGTAATGCTCAGTCAGCCAATCGAACTGGGCGGCAAACGCGGCGCACGGATCGACGTCGCCAGCCGCGCGCAGGATGCTGCCGGGATTGAACTGGAGCGCAAACGCAATGCATTGCGTGCCGATGTCATTCAGGCGTTCAACAGCGCGCAAACCGCGCAGCAACGTCTGCAGCTGTCACGACAGTCGCTGCAACTGGCCGAGCACGGTTTACGCGTGGCGCAAGGACGGATCGAGGCGGGTAAATCGTCGCCGGTCGAAGGCACGCGGGCGCAAGTGCAGCTCTCGGAAGTGCGCCTGGAACTGAGCCGCGCCGAACGCGACCAGGCCACCGCATACCAACAATTGGCGCAAGTCATGGGCGCGCCGTTGCCGACGTCGACCAAGGTGCAGGCCCCCACGCAAAGCATGCCGGCCGTTCCTCCACCGACACGATTGCTCGAGCGTCTGAACGAGACTGCCGAACTGCGTCTGGCCAAGTTGCAGATCGATCAGCGCGAAGCGTCATTGGGCCTGGAAAAGTCCCAGCGCATCCCCGACCTCACCGTGAGCATCGGCAGTCAGTACAGCGAAACCGAGCGCGAGCGGGTCAACGTGGTCGGCCTGTCGATGCCGATTCCACTGTTCAACCGCAATCAGGGCAACGTGCTCGCCGCAGCGCGCCGAACTGATCAGGCGCGGGATCTGCGCAACGCCACCGAGCTGCGCTTGCGCACGGAAATCCAGACCAGTCTCGAGCAATGGCAGACCGCCAACGGCGAAGTCACCGCGTTCAACCAGACCATCCTGCCCGCCGCGCAAAGTGCGGTCGACAGCGCAACCCGCGGTTTCGAAATGGGCAAGTTCGGCTTCCTCGATGTACTCGATGCGCAACGCACGTTGATCAGCGCCCGTAGCCAGTACATCCAGGCCGTCAGCGAGGCCACCGACGCCCGCGTACGCATCGAACGGATCTTTGGCGACCTCAACATCAGCCGTTGAATTTCATTTTTCAGACAACTGCGCGATGGCATGGCGCAGAGGAGTTTCCATGGACAAAAAACTGATGGTTGTCGCGGTGGCGACGTTGGCGTTGGGGATTGGCATAGGCTCGCAGTGGTCAGCCAACTCAAGCATCGACGCCCACGCCGATGAGGCTGCTGAACACGCCGATCATGCGCAAGAAGGTGCAGCGGCTGAGCATGCCGAAGAGGGGCACATCGAGTTAAGCGCTGAGCAGATCACCGCTGCCGGCATTCAACTCACCGAAGCACGGGCGCAAAACATCAGCCTTGGCCTGCCGTTCCCCGGCGAAGTGCGCTTCGACGAAGACCGCACCGCCCACGTCGTGCCGCGCGTGCCGGGTGTGGTCGAGGCGGTGGCGGTCAACCTCGGGCAAACGGTGAAGAAGGGCCAGTTACTGGCGGTGATCGCCAGTCAGCAGATCTCCGATCAACGCAGCGAGCAGGCCGCCGCGCAGCGTCGCTTGACGTTGGCGCGTACCACTTATGAACGCGAGAAAAAACTCTGGCAGGACAAGATCTCGGCCGAGCAGGATTTCCTCCAGGCGCGCCAGGCGTTGCAAGAGGCGGAAATCGCCGTGAGCAATGCGCGGCAAAAGATCAGCGTGCTCAGCGGCAGCGTGGTCGCCACCGGCGGCAATCGCTATGAATTGCGCGCGCCGTTCGATGGCGTGGTGGTGGAAAAACACCTGACGCCGGGGGAAGTGGTTGATGAAAGCACAGCTGCGTTCACCCTCTCGGATCTGTCGCGAGTGTGGGTGACGTTCGGCGTTTCACCGAAGGATCTGAACAAGGTGCAAGTGGGCAAAGCAGTCACCGTCAGCGCTCCGGAATTGAACGCGGAAGTCACCGGTAGCGTGGCTTACGTTGGCAGTTTGTTCGGCGAACAGACCCGCACGGCAACCGTACGCGTCACCCTGGAAAACCCACAAGGTTCATGGCGCCCCGGTCTGTTCGTCACTGCGCTGGTGGCGACCGACAGTCGCGAAGCGAAGGTTGCCGTACCGGAAACCGCGATCCAGACCGTCGAGGACAAACCTACGGTGTTCGTGCGTACCGACGATGGCTTCGAAGCGCGCGCGGTTGAACTGGGCAGCCGCGCCGCCGGCCATGTGGAAATCACTCAAGGGCTGGAACCGGGCGCGCAAGTCGCCAGCGCCGGCAGCTTCGTCCTCAAGTCGGAGCTGGGCAAAGCCTCAGCCGAGCACAGTCATTAATTCTGGAAGGTCCTCATGTTCGAACGCCTGATCCAGTTTGCCATCGAGCAACGCATCATCGTGCTGCTCGCCGTTCTGCTCATGGCCGGCCTCGGCATCGCCAGTTATCAGAAACTGCCGATCGACGCCGTGCCCGACATCACCAACGTCCAGGTGCAAATCAACACCGGCGCCGCCGGGTTCTCGCCGCTGGAAACCGAGCAGCGCATCACCTTTCCGATTGAAACCGCGATGGCCGGTTTGCCGGCACTGGAGCAGACCCGTTCGCTGTCGCGCTCGGGCCTGTCGCAAGTCACGGTGATCTTCAAGGACGGCACCGACCTGTTCTTCGCCCGTCAGTTGGTCAACGAGCGTTTGCAGATCGCCAAGGAGCAATTGCCCGAAGGCGCGGAAGCGGTGATGGGGCCGATTTCCACCGGTCTCGGTGAGATCTTTTTGTGGACAGTCGAGGCGAAGGAGGGCGCGCTGAAGGACGACGGCACGCCGTACACGCCGACTGATCTGCGGGTGATTCAGGACTGGATCATCAAGCCGCAATTGCGCAACGTGCCCGGCGTCGCCGAGATCAACACCATCGGTGGTTTCGCCAAGGAATATCAGATCGCGCCGGACCCGAAACGCTTGGCCGCGTACAAGCTGACCCTCACCGATCTGGTCACCGCGCTGGAGCGCAACAACGCCAACGTCGGCGCCGGCTACATTGAGCGCAGCGGCGAACAATTGCTGATCCGCGCGCCGGGCCAGGTGGCGAGCACCGAGGACATCGCCAATATTGTCATGGCCAATGTCGACGGCACGCCGATCCGGGTTAAGAACGTCGCCACCGTGGAAATCGGTCGCGAATTGCGCAGCGGTGCGGCCACGGAAAACGGTCGCGAAGTAGTGCTCGGCACCGTGTTCATGTTGATCGGCGAGAACAGCCGCACGGTCTCGCAAGCGGTCGCCAGCAAGCTCGAACAGATCAATAAATCCCTGCCGCAAGGCGTGATCGCCGTGCCGGTGTACGACCGCACGCACCTGGTCGACAAAGCCATCGCCACGGTGAAAAAGAACCTGATCGAAGGCGCGATTCTGGTGATCGCGATTCTGTTCCTGTTCCTCGGCAATATCCGCGCGGCGCTGATTACCGCGATGGTGATTCCGCTGTCGATGCTGTTCACCTTCACCGGGATGTTCAGCAACAAGGTCAGCGCCAACCTGATGAGCCTCGGCGCGCTGGACTTCGGCATCATCGTCGACGGTGCGGTAGTGATCGTCGAAAACACCCTGCGTCGACTGGCCCATGCGCAGCAGCATCACGGACGATTGTTGACCCGTGCCGAGCGTTTCAAGGAAGTCTTTGCCGCCGCGAAAGAGGCGCGACGACCGCTGATTTTCGGCCAGTTGATCATCATGGTCGTGTACCTGCCGATCTTCGCCCTGAGCGGCGTAGAAGGGAAAATGTTCCACCCCATGGCGTTCACTGTGGTCATCGCTTTGCTTGGCGCGATGTTGCTTTCCGTGACCTTTGTGCCGGCGGCGATTGCGCTGTTCGTGACCGGCAAGGTCAAGGAAGAAGAGGGCGCGGTGATGCGCGGCGCACGTCGCGTTTATGCGCCGGCGCTGGCGTGGGTCATGTCCCATCGCGCAATCGCTGTGGGTGTGGCGTTGGGCGTGATCGTGCTCAGCGGTGTGCTCACCAGCCGCATGGGCAGCGAGTTTGTGCCGAGCCTCAGCGAAGGCGATTTTGCTCTGCAAGCGCTGCGCGTGCCGGGCACCAGCCTGACGCAATCGGTGGACATGCAGCAGCGTTTGGAAACGTTGATTCTGGCGAAAGTGCCGGAAGTCGAGCGCGTGTTTGCCCGCACCGGTACCGCCGAAATCGCTTCCGATCCGATGCCGCCGAACATCTCCGACAGCTACGTGATGCTCAAGCCGAAAGAGCAGTGGCCGGACCCGGGTAAGTCCCGTGAAACCTTGATGGCCGAACTGCAAGCCGCCGCCGCGACGCTGCCGGGCAGCAACTATGAACTTTCGCAGCCGATCCAGTTGCGCTTCAACGAATTGATCTCTGGTGTGCGTAGCGATGTGGCAGTGAAGGTGTTTGGCGATGACATGGATGTGCTCAATGCCACAGCGGCGAAGATTGCCGCCGCGATGCAGAAGGTTAACGGCGCCTCGGAAGTGAAGGTCGAACAAACCACCGGATTGCCGGTACTGACCATCAACATTGATCGCGACAAGGCTGCGCGTTACGGGCTGAACGTCGGTGATGTGCAGGACACCATCGCGGTCGCGGTGGGCGGGCGGAAGGCCGGAACGTTGTATGAGGGTGATCGGCGTTTCGACATGGTGGTGCGTTTGTCCGATGCCATGCGCAAGGACATCGACGGACTGTCGGCGTTGCTGATTCCGGTGCCGGCGCCTTTGAACGGAGCGGCGAATCAAATCGGCTTTATCGCGCTGCAAGACGTCGCCAGCCTCGACCTGGTGCTCGGGCCGAATCAGGTCAGCCGCGAGAACGGCAAGCGTCTGGTGATCGTCAGCGCCAACGTGCGCGGGCGTGATATCGGTTCGTTCGTCAGCGAGGCTGGTGAGGTGATCGAGCGTGATGTGCAAGTGCCGGCCGGTTACTGGACCAGTTGGGGCGGGCAGTTCGAGCAGCTGCAATCGGCGGCCAAGCGCTTGCAGATTGTGGTGCCGGTGGCGTTGCTGCTGGTGTTCGGGTTGTTGTTCATGATGTTCAACAATCTCAAGGATGGCTTGCTGGTGTTTACCGGGATTCCGTTTGCCTTGACCGGTGGGGTCATGGCGTTGTGGTTGCGGGATATTCCGCTGTCGATTTCGGCGGGGGTCGGGTTTATCGCGTTGTCCGGGGTGGCGGTGTTGAATGGCTTGGTGATGATTGCGTTTATTCGTAATTTGCGTGAGGAGGGGCGTTCGCTGTCCGATGCCATTCACGAAGGTGCGCTGACGCGTTTGCGGCCGGTGTTGATGACGGCGTTGGTGGCGTCGCTGGGCTTTATTCCGATGGCTCTGGCTACCGGCACCGGCGCTGAAGTGCAACGCCCACTGGCAACCGTGGTGATCGGCGGAATCCTGTCCTCCACGATCCTCACGCTGCTGATCTTGCCGGCGCTCTACCAACTCGCCCATCGCCGGGATGAGGACGCCGTTCCAACCAAATAGGTAATCCCCTCTGTAGGAGTGAGCCTGCTCGCGATAGCGGTCTATCAGTCAGATCTACATTGACTGACCCACCGCTATCGCGAGCAGGCTCACTCCTACAGGTTTTGTGTTCGACTTCAGAAGTGTGTCCGGGAGATAACGGATATGTAATTTCCCCGCCACCGTGACGATAGGTTCGGATTGTTACCTTGATCCCGTCAGTTACTTAAACGAGGAATCAAAGATGAAAATCGTACAGATGGGTGCTTTTGTTGTGGCGTTGGCAATCTCTTCCGTGGCCCTGGCCGAAGGCGGCGGCGACCGCACATTCGAGCGGATGATGAGCAACAACGACCGCTCCATGGAACTCTTCGTCGCCAAGGAAAAAGCCGCCGGCAACCCGGTTGTCGTCACTGACAAGAAAGACGACAAAACCCGCGATCTGTAAGCCTGCTGCACCTGAACAAGCCCTTCATCGCGCATCGATGCCGGGCTTTTTTTTCAAGCCCGGACGGGAAGGAAATGGATATGAAAGTACTCAAGTTGATCGCATTCGCCGCTGTCATGGCGATGTCGATGAATGTGCTGGCTGAAGGTGGCGGTGACCGCACTTTCGAACGTGCGCTCAACGCCAACGCCAAAGCCATGGAACAGTACGCCGCCAACCAGGGCAAAGCGCCGCCGGCGGTGAAGGATTACGAATACGGAATGAAGCTGGACGTGGTCAAAGTGGTGAGCGTGGTGAAGCCGCAGCCTGCGTGCAAAGTGGTGCCAACGGCCATGACTTATGAGGATTCCAAGGGGCAGCTCAACACCATCAAGTACAACGTGATGGGCGTGTGTCGAAACGGCGGGAGCTGAATCTGTAACGTCTAATCGCGGTCTCCTGTAGGAGCTGCCGAAGGCTGCGATCTTTTGATCTTGATCTTGAAAATCAAAAGATCGCAGCCTTCGGCAGCTCCTACACGTTCTGTATTTCAATTCGTGATGTTTAAGTGTTGTGTGGGAAGTGCGGAACCTTCCCACAATGTTTTCAGGTTGTCCGTCGGACGTCCGCTCTCTAGCCTGTGTGGGTCGCTGCCAATTCAGCGATCGGGATTGGAACCCCGCGGCTCAACTGAAGCAAAACGCACTGTTCATGACGTATGCTTGCGCACTTTCATGTGTGCACTCCGTTATGGCGGCTGTGCGCGGGAGACTTCGAGTCTGTCGGGTTTGCTCAGTTGCCCGGGTTCCAACCTGCGTACAGCTGCCACCCTTTCGCGTGGAACCGAAAGGGCCAGCTCCACCTTCAAGCTGAGTAAAACATTATGAAAAAGCCAACCCCGAATCCCCCCGAAACAGACGCAATACCTGACGCTAACTCAACATCCCCCTACGTTTCCGTCGACACCCGAAAACTCCACGAAGCCGCCGACCGCGCCCTCGATTTCTATCTGAAACCCTCAGCCGCCATCATGTCCGCACCGTACATCCCCAACCAGATGTTCCTGGTCAATCCCAAAGCCGATACCGAATCATTACTGGCCAACGCCAGTGAGTCGCTGGCCTCGGCCACGGTGATGCTCGGTGACTTCGCCGCGCTGCTGGGCGGCACCCATCGCAAAACCCTGCTCGGCATCGCGCAGGTCGTGATGCTTGGCGAACTGGCGGTGAACAAGGCGCTGGATAACGTAGATCCTGCGGCGTAGCCATCAATGGCCGGGTTTTATCCGTTGTTTTTGCGTTGACCTCAAAATCCTGCCCCCTCACCCCAGCCCTCTCCCCCGAGGGGGCGAGGGGGAAAGGGAGCAGATCTTCAAGCCATTCAAAACCAGAGTACGCCCCGGTTTTTCAGGTCGGTGTATTTCCACCAACCAGCTCGGTCAGTCGCCCCTCACCCAGGGGGCGAGGTGGAAAGGGAGCAGATCTTCAAGCCATTCAAAACCTCATTACGCCCCGGTTTTTCAGGTCGATATATCTTCAACAACCAGCTCGGTCAGTCCCCTCTCACCCTGGGGGGAAGGGAGCAGGCTTTCGAGCCATTCAAAACCAGAGTACGCCCCGGTTTTTCAGGTCGATGTATCTTCAACAACCAACTCGGTCAGTCCCCTTTCACCCAGGGAGAAAGGGAGCCGGCTTTCGAGCCATTCAAAACCAGATGATCTGGTCAAACGATACTGGACACGGTTATAGGGTTTTACCCTTTTTCATGCCGCCAGGGCCTCCATGTCCACCGGAGTTCGGTAGCCATTGTGACTGTGCAGCCTGATCCGATTGTAATAATGGGTCAGGTAGCGCAATACATCGGTACTGGCCTCATCTTCGTTTCGGTAGCCAGCCTTGGGTATCCATTCAGATTTCAAACTGCCAAAGAAACGCTCCATCGGGGCGTTGTCCCAGCAGTTTCCTCGTCGACTCATGCTTTGTTTTATGCGCATGTCCGCCAGCGTTTCACGAAACACTTTACTGCTGTAATGACAGCCCTGATCCGAATGGAACATTAGGTTTTCAGGGCGTCCTCGCGACTCGAAAGCCATCTTTAACGCTCGACAGGTCAGAGCTGAATCCGGACTTCTGGACATCGCCCAGCCGACGATGCGGCGGGCATGCAGATCAAGTACAGCAGCCAGATAAACCCAGTAAGTACCGGCCCAAATGTAAGTCACGTCGCCACACCACACTCGATTGGGGGCCTCGACTTTGAATTTACGCTCCAAATGATTGGGGGCGTATTGCGCCTCCGCACCGCTGAGTTTGTACCGATGCCTGCGCCGTTGCTGGCTCTTCAAACCGAGCTCGCGCATCAGGCTACGAGCCATGTAACGACCTACCGACTCTTTTTCGTTACACAGCGCTTTTGACAGGCTGCGCGCGCCCATTGAGCCGCGACTTTGCTCATGTAATTCGGCAGCCTTGATTTTTAGGCGATCGCGCCCGACATGCACTTTCGCCCGCTGTTTCAGACGCTCGTAATAACTGCTGCGGTTGATACCAAACACGCCACACAACTCGGATCTTGGATATTGCTCGCTTAACTCCTCGACCAGCCTTACCGATCGAGGGAATCCGACATCAAGAGAGCTGTAGCCTTTTTTAAAATTTCCTTCTCGCGCTCAATCCGTCGAATTGTTGCTTCCAGTTCCTGGATGCGTTGTTGGTCAACGGTCATGGCCTTGGACTTCTCAGGCGTCTTGCCACTGCGCTCCGCACGCAGTTGCTCAACCCAGCGACGCAGAGCTGTAGGGCCCACGCCCATTGCTTCGCAGGCTTCACTCACCGAATAGTCTTTATCCAAAACCAGGCAAGCCGCATCCCGTTTGAAATCTGTCGAAAAATATCGTCTGGTCAAATCACACCTCGTCGTTGGGCGTAGATTAACGCCCTTTAGGGGTGTCCAGAATCATTAAGCCAGATCAAGAGTACGCCCCGGTTTTTCAGGTCGATGTATTTGTAACAGCCAACTCGGTCAGTCCCCTCTACCTCTGGGAGAGGGCTAGGGTGAGGGCCGGGCCTGAACATGAAAAAAATAACCACGGCAAAACGCAGCGCAAAAAAAAGCGCCCCGAAGGACGCCAAAAGATTCACCTCTTACCAAAGGAGCAAGGAGCTTCTAAAGGTGAATTTGCATCAACCGCCCAATCAAAGAATCGCCAGCGGATACTCGACAATCACCCGCACTTCATCCAGATCCGACTCGAACGCCGTGGCGCGGGTTGTGGCCTGGCGCAAGCGTAGTGACAAGTCTTTCATCGAACCGCTTTGCACCACGTATTTGACTTCGATATCGCGCTCCCAACGCTTCTGATCGGTCAGCGGATTGCCCTCGGCATCGCGGCGCATATACACGGCGTTGGCGTTCGAATAATCGGCGTCGGTGCCGCGTGCGTAACGGGTCATGAATGACAGACCGGGCACGCCATAGGTCGTCATGTCGAGGTCATACCGCACCATCCACGAACGTTCTTTCGGCGAGTTGAAGTCGCTGTACTGGATCGAGTTGTCGAGGAATATCGAGTCGGACTGGCGCAGGTAATCGAAGTCGTCGTTACCGTTGTTGCGCTGGTGGGAGAGGGCGACCGAATGGGCACCAAGCTTGACGCCAACGCGACCGCTCCAGATGTTGTTGTCGAATTCGCCGAGCAGTTGCTTGCCTTCATCGACGGCCCTGTAATAGTTGAGGCCACCGAACAGCGACAGGTCGCCCGACAGCGGATACGTCCATGCGGTACCAGCGTAGTACTGGTTCCAGGCATCCTTGAGCCGACTGGAGTACAGGCTGAAACTGAGATTCTTGTTCAGCGCATAATCGCCGCCGCCATAAGCGATCCACGACGAATTGACCGGCCCGGCGTAGAACGTGGCGAAGTTCTCGCGCATGTGGCTGGACGCCGGCTGGCTCATCGCATGCAATCGACCGCCCTGCACCGACAGACCTTCAATACTGGTGTTGGTCGCCGTCACGCCTCGAAAGCTTTCCGGCAGCAAGCGCGAGTCACCCGCCGCGACCACTGGATTGGCCGGGAACACATCGCCAACCTTGACCACCGTATCGAACGCCCGAATTTTCGCAGCGCCACCGACCTTGGTGTATTCGTCTCGCGCCTCGCCATCACTGTTAACCGGCAACACATCAAACGAACTGCGCCCGCCATTACGGCCGTCACCGGTGTCGAGCTTCAGCCCGATCATCGCAAACGCATCAACACCGACGCCGACGGTGCCTTGAGTAAAACCGGATTCGAACCTGCTTATCACCGCGTGCGCCCAGGCTTCGGAATAACCATTGCCGGTGGGGCTGGACTGGCCGTTGCGATGATCACGATTGAAGTAGAAGTTGCGGTTGAGCACCGTCAGGCTGCTGCCTTCGACAAAGCCTTCGGGCTTGTCTTCTGCAAACACCATGGACGGCCCTGAGCCGACCACCACCGCTAAAGCGGCCATCGATATTTTTGTAGGGTTAACCATCAAACACTCCTTGGGTTCGGCAGGACGGGAACGTGCTTCGGCGTGGGTTTTATTGTTCGACGGGGCAGGGCCCGCCGGCATTGGTCGCCGGGTCACATCGTTGCAAGCTGCGGATAACGCCAAGGTGATGAGGGAATTACAATTTCGTCATGTGGTTATTTGGATTGAGTGAACGCCACACAAACCTGTGGGAGCGAGCTTGCTCCCACAGTGGTCTGAGTGGGTCTGATCGATCACATGAGAGCAGGTTTGGCTTTTTATCGTTCGAAGGTATCCAGCAAACCGTGTGATAGAGAGGCATCAGTTTCGGCGAGAAGTATGAGTTTGCCCTTCGTGTCGCCGATCCGTTTTACACGCGTCTTCTTCAATGTGATTTTGCCTTGGCGTTCTCTGGCTATCGCACCAATGCCATCCATCAACTCTGAAAAAATATCCCGCTTCATGGTTCGTGGATCTCCACTTGATAGGTGATCCTCAAATTTAACCGCAATTACCTTCTGCAGAATGTCAGCCATTGCTCACCGCTTTGCAGGCAAATTCCTAAAAAGGGGAGAGCGTAGTAAGTCAAAAGATCGCAGCCTTCGGCAGCTCCTACAGACCGCATACCATCCCAATGTAGGAGCTGCCGAAGGCTGCGATCTTTTTGACGTTAAATCCCACAAAAACAAAAACGGCACCCGAAGGTGCCGTTTTCATTTCTAGCCAGCCGAACTATCAGCCCGCCAGACCCGCCTGCTGAACCAGTGTCAGCAATGGCTGCGGGTACACACCCAGGAAGAATGCGACCAGGGCGATGGCCAGCAGCATCACGCCGCCTGCCTTCTGTTCCCAGTGCAGCTGGGCGTCGTGGCGACGCAGGTTTGGCTCGATCAGGTACAGGGTGACCATCACGCGCAGGTAGTAGAAGACGCCGATGGCGCTGCCCAGCACCAGCGAGCCGACCAGCCACCATTGGTGCGATTCAACACCGGTAGCGATGATGTAGAACTTGCCGATGAAGCCTGCGGTCAGCGGGATACCCGCCAGCGACAGCATCATCACGGTCAGGACGGCGGTCAGGTACGGACGGCGCCAGAACAGGCCGCGGTATTCGTACAGGGCGTCCGCGTCACGGCCGTTGTACGGCGAGGACATCAGGGTTATCACGCCGAAGGCGCCGAGGCTCGTGATCACGTAGGTGACCAGGTACACGCCGATGGCTTCCACCGCCAGACCCTTGCTCGCCACCAGGGCGATCAGCAGGTAGCCGAAGTGCGCGATGGACGAGTAACCGAGCAGACGCTTGAGGTTGCTTTGGGTCAGGGCCAACAGGTTACCGAACAGGATCGAGGCGATGGCGATGACGGTCAGTACGTCGCTCAGTACGCCGCTGCTGGCAGCAGGGGAGATCTGGAACAGACGCACCATCACCGCAAACACCGCAACCTTGGAAGCGGTCGCAAGGAACGCCGCCACCGGTGCCGGAGCACCTTCGTAAACGTCCGGCGTCCACAGGTGGAACGGTACCAGCGACAGCTTGAACGCCAGACCGATCAGCATCATGCCCAGACCCAACTGAGCCAGCGAGCTAGGCAGGCCCGTCGCAGCCAGGGCCTGACCGATACCAACGAAGCTCAGCGAACCCGAGTCGGCGTACAGCAGCGCCATACCGAACAACAGGAACGCGGAACCGGCGGCCGACAGCACCATGTACTTGATGCCGGCTTCCAGCGAACGCTTGTTGAAGAAAGCGTAAGCCACCAGACCGTAAACCGGTACCGAGAGCAGTTCCAGACCGATGAACAAACCGGCCAGGTGCTGCGCGCTGACCAGAACCAGACCACCGGCGGCGGCCATCAGGATCAGCAGGTAGAGTTCTTCACGGTTGCCCGGGTAACCCGAACCGCCATCGCCCAGATAGGCGTGGGCGAGGGTGACGCAGGCGAGGGTGGCGACCAGGATCAGCGCCATGTACAGGCAGGCAAACGAGTCGATCTGCAGCAATGGCGTCACGGCCAGAGGCGCGACTTTCAGGGCTGGCAGGATCGACAGCAAGGCCAGGTTCAGACCGGCGACCGAGATCAGGAAGGTCTGCGAGTGGTTGCGGCGCCAGGCGATTGCCAGCATCACCACGATAATGGTGAGGCTGGTGATCAACAGTGGCGCAAGCGCAATAAAGTGTTGAATCGTGAATTCCATAGCGCTCTTACCGGGCCGAAGCGAGTTGAGTGAAGGCGGTGCCGAGCCACTGCTGCACGCCATGCATCGTGGCGGCAGACGTGTCGAGGAACGGTTGCGGGTAGACGCCGAGGTAAATCAGCAGCACCGCAAGGCCCAGCACCATGATCAGTTCGCGAGCGTCCATACCGTGCAGGATCGAATCCGATTTCGACGGACCGAAGTAGGCACGGTGGATCATGATCAGCGAGTAGACCGAACCGAACACCAGACCGGACGTGGCAATCGCGGTGATCCATGGAGCGCTGGCGAAAGTGCCGATCAGGATCAGGAATTCACCGACAAAGTTACCGGTACCCGGCAAGCCCAGGGACGCGGCTGCGAAGAACAGGCTGATCGCCGGCAGGTAAGCGATACGCGACCACAGACCGCCCATCTCACGCATGTCACGCGTGTGCAGACGCTCGTACAACTGACCGCTGAGGATAAACAGCGCGGCTGCCGAGACACCGTGCGCCAACATCTGGATCACTGCACCTTGCAGCGCCAGTTGGCTGCCGGAGTAGATGCCGATCAATACGAAGCCCATGTGGGAAACGGACGAGAAGGCAATCAGACGCTTGATATCGGTTTGTGCGAAAGCAAGGAACGCACCGTAGAAGATCCCGACCAGACCGAGGGTCATGGCGATCGGCGCAAACTCGGCCGAAGCATTCGGGAACAGCGGCAGGGCGAAACGCAGCAGACCGTAGGCAGCGGTTTTCAGCAAGATACCGGCGAGGTCGACGGAACCGGCAGTCGGCGCCTGGGCGTGGGCATCAGGCAACCACGAGTGGAACGGTACGACGGGCAGCTTGACCGCGAAGGCGATGAAGAAGCCGAGCATCAGGATGTACTCGGTGGTCATCGACATCTTGGTTTTCAACAGGTCGGCGTAGTTGAAAGTAATCACGCCAGTGTTGTTGAAGTTGACCAGCACCAGACCGAGGATCGCCACCAGCATGATCAGGCCGGACGCCTGAGTGAAGATGAAGAACTTGGTCGCTGCGTAGATCCGGGTTTTCTTGCCGTCCGAAGAACTGTGACCCCAGAGCGCGATGAGGAAGTACATCGGCACCAGCATCATTTCCCAGAAGAAGAAGAACATGAACAGGTCGAGGGCGAGGAACACGCCGACAACGCCGCCCAGGATCCACATCAGGTTCAGGTGGAAGAAGCCAACGTGACGTTGAATCTCTTTCCACGAGCAGAGTACCGAGAGGATACCCAGCAGACCGGTCAGCAGGATCATCAACAGCGACAGGCCGTCGAGGGCCAGGTGCACGTTGATGCCGAAACGCTGGATCCAGACATGCTTGAACTCAAGCGCCCAGGTCGGATCGGCGCCAGGCGCCGGCGCAAATGAATAGTCACCGTGGGCCCACAGCCAGAGGCCGAGGGCGAGTTCCAGGGTCATGGTCAACAGCGCAATCCAGCGGGGGAGGGTAGCGCCGAAGCGCTCACCCATCCAGCACAGCAGGCCGCCGATGAAGGGGATCAGGATTAGCCAAGGCAGAATCATGACGGGCTCGTTTCCTTTCGCAAATTCGCAAGGTTCATATCAGACCGCTACCAGCACGATGGCGCCAATCACCAGCACGGCACCAGCAGCCATCGAAGCAGCGTACCAACGCAGTTGACCGGTCTCGGTGCGGCTCAGGGCAGTGTGACCACCCTTGGCCATACGCGGGATCAGACCGATGGTCTGGTCGAGCGGGTCTTTGCGCAGTACGTGGCTGATCGCCAGGTAAGGCTTGACGAACAGTTTGTCGTAGATCCAGTCGAAGCCCCAGGCGGCGAACCACCAGGCCGAAAGGAAACGGCCGATGCCGCTGTTGGCGACTGCCGTGACGAAGCGACGCTTGCCGAGGAACAGCAGCGCTGCCAGCAGGATACCGGCCAGGGCGATGGCGCCCGAAGCGATTTCCAGACTGTGCTTGGCTTCGCCGCCGGCATGGCCAACGCTTTCTGGCAGCACGCCGTGCAGCGGTGGCACGATCATCGCGCCGACGAAAGTCGACAGTACGATCAGCACCGACAGTGGCAGCCAGTGCGAGATGCCGTGACCGGCGTGGGCTTCAGTCTTGGCTTCACCGTGGAACGTGATGAAGATCAGGCGGAAGGTGTACAGCGACGTCATGAACGCGCCGACCAGACCTGCGTAGAGCAGACCGTGGTTGCCGCTGGCGAACGCTTCCCAAAGGATTTCGTCCTTGGAGTAGAAGCCGGCGGTGACCAGTGGCAGAGCGGCCAGGGCAGCACCACCAACGATGAAGCTGGCATAGGCCAGTGGCAGTTTTTTCCACAGACCGCCCATCTTGAAGATGTTCTGCTCGTGGTGGCAGGCAACGATCACCGCACCGGAAGCAAGGAACAGCAAGGCCTTGAAGAAGGCGTGGGTCATCAGGTGGAAAATCGCGCCATCCCATGCACCAACGCCCAACGCCAGGAACATGTAGCCGATCTGGCTCATGGTCGAGTAGGCGAGGATACGTTTGATGTCGGTTTGGACCAGCGCGGCGAAACCGGCCAGTACCAGCGTCACACCACCAACGATGCCGACCAGGTGGAGGATTTCCGGTGCCAGGGTGAACAGACCGTGGGTACGGGCGATCAGGTAGACACCGGCGGTAACCATGGTGGCGGCGTGGATCAGTGCCGAAACCGGAGTAGGGCCGGCCATCGCGTCCGCGAGCCAGGTTTGCAGCGGCAGTTGTGCCGATTTACCGACCGCACCACCCAGCAGCATCAGGGTCGCGAGGGTGATCCAGAAGTCGCCGACCTGGAATTTCTGCGGTGCCAGCACCAGCAGTTCCTGGATGTTCAGCGTGCCCACTTGCTGGAACAGGATGAACAGGCCGATGGCCATGAACACGTCGCCGATCCGGGTCACGATGAAGGCCTTGAGTGCGGCGTTACCGTTGTTGCGGTTGCTGTAGTAGAAACCGATCAACAGGTACGAGCACAGGCCCACGCCTTCCCAGCCGAAGTACAGGAACAACAGGTTATCGCCGAGCACCAGGAACAGCATGCTGGCGATAAACAGGTTGGTGTACGAGAAGAAGCGCGAGTAGCCCGCTTCGCCGCGCATGTACCAGGACGCGAACAGGTGGATCAGGAAACCCACACCGACAACCACGCCGAGCATGGTGATCGACAGGCCGTCGACGTAGAGGGCGAAGTCAGGCTTGAAGCCTTCGACCGCCATCCACTTCCACAGTACCAGCGTGTAGTGACCGCCTTCGGGTGGCGCGACGTTGAATTGCCAGATGACGTAGGCGGCGACAATCGCCGACAAGCCAATGGAACCCACGCCGATCAGCGCCGAGAGGTTTTCCGACCAGCGTCCACGGGAGAACGACAGCAGCAGGAAACCGATCAGAGGGAATACGAAAGTCAGAAAGATCAGGTTCATCCGCGCATCTCACTGGCAGCGTCGATATCGAGCGTGTGGAAGCGGCGATACAGTTGCAGCAGGATCGCCAGACCAATACTGGCCTCGGCGGCTGCAAGGCTGATCACCAGGATGAACATGATCTGTCCATCCGGCTGGCCCCAACGGGCGCCTGCAACAATGAACGCCAGTGCAGAGGCGTTCATCATTACTTCCAGACTCATCAACACGAACAAAATGTTGCGGCGGACCATCAGGCCGACCAGACCAAGGCAGAACAGGATGCCGGCAACCGCCAGACCATGTTCGAGAGGGATAGCAGGCATGTCTTACTCCTTCGCCTCGTTACGGCCCAAATGGAACGCCGTGACGGCTGCGGCAAGCAGCAGCATCGAGGCGAGTTCGACCACCAGCAGGTACGGGCCGAACAGGCTGATGCCCACGGCTTTCGCATCCACGGTGGTGTGGCCGATGGCCTGACCGCTCTGGTGAGCGAACAGCACATACAGCAGTTCGGCCAGTAGCAGCGCGGCGAGAATCACCGGACCGGCCCAGATGCCGGGCTTGAGCCAGACGCGTTCTTGCTGAACCGAGGCCGGGCCGAGGTTGAGCATCATCACCACGAACACGAACAGCACCATGATGGCGCCGGCGTAGGCGATCACTTCGAGCACGCCGGCGAACGGTGCGCCGAGTGCGAAGAAGGTCATGGCCACGGCGATCAACGAAATGATCAGGTAGAGCAGGGCGTGCACAGGGTTGGTGTTGGTGACTACGCGAAGCGTGGACACAACAGCGATACCCGATGCGAAATAGAAAGCGAATTCCATCGTTCTTCCTTAAGGCAGCAAGCTCTTCACGTTGATCGGTTCGGCTTCGTTCTGCGCGGAGCCTTTCGGCTTGCCAGCGATTGCCATACCTGCAACACGATAGAAGTTGTAATCAGGGTTTTTGCCGGGGCCGGAGATCAACAGATCTTCTTTCTCGTACACCAGGTCCTGACGTTTGAACTCGGCCATCTCGAAATCCGGAGTCAGCTGGATCGCGGTGGTCGGACAGGCTTCCTCGCAGAGACCGCAGAAAATGCAGCGCGAGAAGTTGATACGGAAGAAGTCCGGGTACCAGCGACCGTCTTCGGTTTCAGCTTTTTGCAGCGAGATGCAACCCACCGGGCAAGCCACGGCGCAGAGGTTGCAGGCTACGCAACGTTCTTCGCCATCGGGGTCGCGGGTCAGGACGATGCGACCACGGTAGCGTGGTGGCAGGTAGACCGCTTCTTCCGGGTATTGCAGGGTGTCGCGCTTGCGAAAGCCATGGCCGAAGACCATGACCAGGCTACGCAACTGGGTACCAGTACCCTTAACGATGTCGCCAATATATTTGAACATGGGTCAAATCCTCACTGAACCGCGACTGCAGGCGTGTTCCACAACACGACCGCAGCGGTCACCAGCAAATTGATCAGGGTCAGTGGCAGGCAGAATTTCCAGCTGAAATCCATCACCTGGTCATAACGCGGACGCGGAATGGAAGCGCGCAGCAGGATGAACAGCATGATGAAGAACGCGGTCTTCAGTGCGAACCAGACGAAGGCCAGTTGCGGCAGGATGCCGAACGGACCGTGCCAGCCACCGAAGAACAGGGTGACCAGCAGCGCCGAGATCAGGATGATGCCGATGTATTCACCGACGAAGAACATGCCCCATTTCATACCGGCGTATTCAATGTGGTAACCGTCGGCCAGTTCCTGTTCCGCTTCCGGCTGGTCGAACGGGTGACGGTGAGTCACGGCGACGCCAGCGATGAAGAAGGTACAGAAGCCGAAGAACTGCGGAATGATGAACCACAGGTTCTGCGCCTGGTACTCGACGATGTCGCGCATGTTGAACGAGCCGACCTGAACCACGATGCCCATCAGGGCCAGGCCCATGAACACTTCGTAGGACACGGTCTGCGCCGACGCACGCAAGCTGCCGAGCAGGGCGAACTTGTTGTTACTCGACCAGCCGGCGAACAGCACCGCGTAGACCGACAGACCGGCCATGGCGAAGAAGAACAGCAGGCCGATGTTCAGATCCGCGACGCCCCAGGTCGGGGTGATCGGGATGATCGCAAACGCGATCAGCAGGGCGGACATCGCCACCACCGGCGCCAAAGTGAAAATCACTTTATCGGCAAACGGCGGAGTCCAGTCTTCCTTGAAGAACATCTTCAGCATGTCGGCGGCGATCTGGAACATACCGAACGGGCCAACGCGGTTCGGACCGTAACGGTCCTGCCACCAGCCCAGCAGGCGACGTTCGACAAAGCTGAGCAACGCGCCCGCGACCACCACGGCCAGCAGAATCACGATGGCTTTGACGACCGAGAGGATCACATCGATCACTTCAGGGGTGAACCAGGTCATTGCGCTGCCTCCTGCAGACCGTCGACGGATACGCCGGCGAATGCCGGTGGAATGCCGGCGATGCCCGCAGGCAATGCCACCAGACCGGCGCCCAGTTCTTCATTGATGCGCAGCGGCAGACGCAGGGTCTGGCCGGCCACGTTCAGGCTCAGCAGAGCACCGTCGTTGACGCCCAGACGATCCGCTTCGGACTTGGCCAGAGCCACGTATGGAGCCGGAATGCGCTCTTGAACCGGCGCGGCTTTCGAAGAGTTTTCTTCGCTGCCGAACAGGTGGAAGAACGGCACGGCTTGCCAGGTACCCGGCGCCGGGTTGAATGCGCGCGGTGCAGCAGCGAACCAGTTCAGCGAATCACCGGTGCTTTCGATCAGGCGGGTGCCCGGGTCGCCAGCGCGGATGTGACCACCGACTTCGTCCTGGAACTTGTTCCACGCTTGTGGCGAGTTCCAGCCAGGCGACCATGCAAATGGCACCTGCTGACGCGGTTCGGCAGAGCCCGAGTAACCTTCCATGGAGAAGGCGAACGCGGTGTCCTTGTCTTGCGGGGTGCGCGGTTCGTGAACGCTGATGTCGGCGCGCATTGCGGTGCGACCGGAATAACGCAGCGGCTCACGCGCCAGTTTCAGACCCTTGATGCGGAACGCCGCCGATGGTGCAGCGTCGACGATACGCGCCAGTTGCTCGGTGCTCGAAGCAACGGCAGCGGTGACGTGGTCAAGTTGCGTCCAGTCGATCGGCTGGTTCAGCAGGGTGGCGCGCAGGGCGTGCAGCCAGCGCCAGCCTTCGTGAACCAGAATGCTCGCGTCCATGTATTGCGGGTCGAAAACCTGGAAGAAGCGCTGGGCGCGACCTTCCTGGCTGACCAGCGTACCGTCGCCTTCGGCGAAGCTGGCCGCTGGCAGAACCAGCTGCGCGCGGTCGCTGGTAGCCGTCTTCTGATGGTCAGCAACGATCACCACTTGCGCAGCGTTCAGTGCAGCATCGACTTTTTCTTTGGCAGTGCGGGTGTACAGATCGTTTTCCAGCACGACGATAGCGTCGGCCTTGCCGTCGATGACTGCTTGCAGCGCCGCGTCGACCGATTCGCCACCGAGCATGGCCAGACCGAGGCTGTTGGCTTCCGGCACGATCAGGCTGATCGAACCGTTCTTCTCGCGCAGCTTCAGCGCCTTGGCGATGTTCGCCGCGGCTTCGATCAAGGCTTTGGAGCCCAGCGAAGTACCGGCAATGATCAGCGGACGTTTTGCAGCGAGCAGGGCGTCAGCGATGCGCTGAGCCAGTTGCAGTGCTTCGGCGTCCAGACCTTCAACGGCCGGGGCGCTGGCGTCCAGCGCGTGAGCCACGGCGAAACCGATGCGTGCCAGATCGTCAGGAGCGGCGTGTACGCATTCTTCAGCGATGTCGTCGAGCTTGGTTTCCGCCAGGCTGGCGATGAACAGCGGGTTCAGCGCGTGCTGACCGATGTTCTTCACGGCGGCGTCGAGCCAAGGCTGAACGCGCATGGCTTCGGCCATGTCTTCGGCTTTGCCTTTGACCGATTGACGCAGGGACAGCGCCACACGGGCGGCGGTCTGGGTCAGGTCTTCACCGAGCACGAAAATCGCGTCGTGATCTTCGATGTCGCGCATGTTCGGCACTGGCAGCGGGCTGTCTTTCAGCACTTGCAGGACCAGACGGATGCGTTCCAGTTCGGAGGCTTCGATGCCCGAGTAGAAGTGCTCGGCGCCAACCAGTTCACGCAACGCGTAGTTGCTTTCAAGGCTGGCACGCGGCGAACCGATACCAACGATGTTGCGCCCGCGCAGCAGATCAGCAGCTTTATCCAGTGCAGCGTCGAGGCCCAGCTTGGTGCCGTCGGCCAGCAGTGGCTGACGTGGACGGTCGGTGCGGTTGACGTAGCCATAACCGAAACGGCCACGGTCGCACAGGAAATACTGGTTCACCGAACCGTTGAAACGGTTTTCGATGCGACGCAGCTCGCCGTAACGCTCGCCCGGGGAGATGTTGCAACCGCTCGAGCAGCCATGGCAGATGCTCGGCGCGAACTGCATGTCCCACTTGCGGTTGTAGCGCTCGGAGTGAGTCTTGTCGGTGAACACACCGGTCGGGCAGACCTCGGTGAGGTTGCCGGAGAACTCGCTTTCGAGGGTGCCGTCTTCAACGCGACCGAAGTACACGTTGTCGTGGGCGCCGAACACACCGAGGTCGGTGCCGCCAGCATAATCCTTGTAGAAACGCACGCAGCGGTAGCAAGCGATGCAGCGGTTCATTTCGTGGGAAATGAACGGGCCCAGTTGCTGATTCTGGTGGGTGCGTTTGGTGAAGCGATAACGGCGCTCGTTGTGGCCGGTCATCACGGTCATGTCTTGCAGGTGGCAATGACCGCCTTCTTCGCACACAGGGCAGTCGTGCGGGTGGTTGGTCATCAGCCATTCAACAACACTGGCGCGGAACGCCTTGGATTCTTCATCTTCGATGGAGATCCAGGTGTTGTCGGTGGCAGGGGTCATGCAGGACATGACGATGCGACCACGGGTGTCGTTCTCGTCGGTGTACTGCTTGACCGCGCACTGGCGGCAAGCCCCGACGCTACCAAGCGCGGGGTGCCAGCAGAAATAAGGGATGTCGAGGCCCAGCGACAGACATGCCTGTAACAGGTTGTCTGCCCCGTCGACTTCGAGCGCTTTGCCGTCTACGTGGATAGTGGCCATGGTTCAAAGGTCTTCGTTGGCCCGGTGTCAGCGGGCGTGGCTAATGGAATCTTGTTATCCGTCCGAATCCAGTCAGCCCCGAAAGGCGTCATCGGACGAAAGGCGAAGGGCACGGACCCTTCGCCTTTTAAGCGTTTACGCGCCGATTACGATCGGCCTTGCCAGAGGCGGGACGGCGGCGCTGACTGGCGCGATACCGGCTTCGAACTCTGGACGGAAGTATTTGATGGCACTGCCCAACGGTTCCACGGCACCCGGTGCGTGAGCACAGAAGGTCTTGCCCGGGCCGAGGAAGTTGACCAGACCCAGCAGGGTCTCGATGTCGCCCGGCTGACCGCGGCCTTGTTCGATGGCCATCAGCAGCTTGACGCTCCATGGCAAACCATCGCGGCACGGGGTGCAGAAACCGCACGACTCGCGAGCGAAGAACTGCTCCATGTTGCGCAGCAGCGAGACCATGTTGACGCTGTCGTCCACCGCCATGGCCAGGCCGGTACCCATACGGGTGCCCACTTTGGCGATGCCGCCGGCGTACATCTGGGCGTCGAGGTGTTCAGGCAGGAGGAAACCGGTACCGGCGCCACCTGGCTGCCAGGCCTTGAGCTTGAAGCCGTCGCGCATGCCGCCGGCGTAGTCTTCGAACAACTCACGACCGGTGACGCCGAATGGCAGTTCCCACAGGCCGGGGTTTTTGACTTTGCCGGAGAAGCCCATGAGCTTGGTGCCCATGTCTTCGCTGCCTTCGCGGGCCAACGATTTGTACCAGTCCACGCCGTCGGCAATGATCGCCGGCACGTTGCACAGGGTTTCGACGTTGTTCACGCAGGTCGGCTTGCCCCACACGCCGACGGCGGCAGGGAAGGGCGGCTTGGAGCGCGGGTTGGCGCGGCGGCCTTCGAGGGAGTTGATCAGTGCGGTTTCTTCACCGCAGATGTAACGCCCGGCGCCGGTGTGGACGAACAGCTCGAAATCAAAGCCGCTGCCCAGAATGTTCTTGCCCAGCAGGCCCGCAGCCTTGGCTTCTTCCACGGCACGGTTGAGGTGCTTGGCGGCGGTGGTGTATTCGCCACGCAGGAAGATGTAGCCACGGTAGGTTTTCAGTGCGCGAGCACTGATCAGCATGCCTTCGATCAGCAGATGGGGCAGTTGCTCCATCAGCATGCGGTCTTTCCAGGTGTTCGGCTCCATCTCATCCGCGTTGCACAGCAGGTAGCGGATGTTGATGGATTCGTCCTTGGGCATCAGGCCCCACTTCACGCCCGTGGGGAAGCCTGCACCACCGCGACCTTTGAGGCCGGCGTCTTTCACGGTCTGGACGATAGCGTCCTGATCCATGTCGGCGAAGGCTTTGCGCGCAGCGGCGTAACCGTTCTTGGCCTGGTACTCGTCGAGCCACACGGCTTCGCCGTCGTCACGCAGACGCCAGGTCAGTGGGTGAGTCTCGGCCGAACGCTGAATGCGGTTGGCAGGACCGAAAGATGTCAGGGTCATACGTAGCCCTCGAGCAGTTTGGCGACGCCAGCAGGCTGCACATCACCAAAGGTGTCGTCGTCGATCATCAGCGCCGGTGCCTTGTCGCAGTTGCCGAGGCAGCAGACAGGCAGCAGGGTGAAACGACCGTCGCTGGTGGTCTGACCCAGGCCGATGCCCAGATTGTTCTGGATTTCGCTGACCACCGACTCGTGGCCGCCGATGTAGCAGACCATGCTGTCGCAGACGCGAATGATGTGACGGCCAACCGGCTGACGGAAAATCTGGCTATAGAACGTCGCCACACCTTCAACGTCGCTGGCCGGGATGCCGAGGATCTCGCCGATCGCGTACAAGGCGCCATCCGGCACCCAGCCGCGTTCCTTCTGAACGATCTTCAGGGCTTCGATCGACGCCGCGCGCGGGTCTTCGTAGTGATGCAGCTCGTGCTCGATGGCCGAGCGCTCGGTTTCACTGAGGGTGAAACGGTCTGTCTGGATAAGCGTGCTGTTCATGCTTAGCGGTCCACGTCGGCCATAACGAAATCGATACTACCCAGGTACGCAATCATGTCCGCGACCATGCTGCCTTTGATCACCGAAGGGATCTGTTGCAGATGCGGGAAGCTTGGAGTGCGGATCCGGGTACGGTAGCTCATGGTGCCGCCGTCGCTCGTCAGGTAATAACTGTTGATGCCCTTGGTCGCTTCGATCATCTGGAAGGATTCGTTGGCCGGCATCACCGGGCCCCACGAAACTTGCAGGAAGTGCGTGATCAAGGTTTCGATGTGCTGCAGCGTGCGCTCTTTCGGCGGCGGCGTGGTCAGCGGGTGATCCGCCTTGTACGGGCCTTCCGGCATGTTGCGCATGCACTGGTCGATGATCTTGATGCTCTGGCGCATTTCTTCAACGCGAACCATGCAGCGGTCGTAGGCATCGCCATTGGCGGCCAGCGGCACTTCGAACTCGAAGTTCTCGTAGCCCGAGTACGGACGTGCTTTACGCAGGTCGAAATCGCAACCGGTCGAACGCAGGCCAGCACCGGTGACGCCCCATTCCAGGGCTTCTTTGGTGTTGTACTGGGCGACGCCGATGGTACGGCCCTTGAGAATGCTGTTCTGCAGGGCAGCCTTGGTGTATTCGTCGAGGCGTTTTGGCAGCCATTCAACGAAGTCTTTCACCAGTTTTTCCCAGCCGCGCGGCAGGTCGTGGGCGACGCCACCGATGCGGTACCAGGCCGGGTGCAGACGGAAACCGGTGATGGCTTCGATCACCGTGTACGCCTTCTGGCGGTCGGTGAAGGTGAAGAACACCGGAGTCATGGCGCCGACGTCCTGGATATAAGTCCCGAGGAACAGCAGGTGGCTGGTGATCCGGAAGAACTCGGCCATCATGATGCGGATGACGTCGACCTTCTCAGGCACCTTGATGCCGGCCAGCTTCTCGACCGAGAGTACGTACGGCAGGTTGTTCATCACGCCGCCGAGGTAATCGATACGGTCGGTGTACGGGATGAAACTGTGCCACGACTGACGCTCGGCCATCTTCTCGGCACCACGGTGGTGGTAACCGATGTCTGGCACGCAGTCGACGATCTCTTCACCGTCCAGTTGCAGAATGATGCGGAACGCACCGTGCGCCGAAGGGTGGTTCGGGCCGAGGTTGAGGAACATGTAGTCCTCGTTCGGGCCGGAACGCTTCATGCCCCAGTCTTCAGGACGGAAGCGCGCGGCTTCTTCCTCAAGCTGTTGCTTGGCGAGGTTGAGGCTGTACGGATCGAATTCGGTGGCGCGCGCCGGGAAGTCCTTGCGCAGCGGGTGACCTTCCCAGGTCGGCGGCATCATGATGCGCGACAGGTGCGGGTGACCTTTGAAGTCGATGCCGAACATGTCCCAGACTTCACGCTCGTACCAGTTGGCGTTCGGCCAGATGCTGGTGACGGTCGGCAAGCTGAGGTCGCTCTCGGACAAGGCGACCTTGATCATCACGTCACTATTACGCTCCAGCGACATGAGGTGATAGAACACGGTGAACTCGGCGTCGCTCGGCAGCCCTTGACGCTTGGTGCGCAGACGCTCGTCCACACCGTGCAGGTCATAGAGCATGACGTACGGCTTGGGCAGGTTGCGCAGGAAGGTCAGGACTTCGACGAGTTTGGCACGCGCCACCCACAGCACCGGCATGCCGGTGCGGGTCGGCTGGGCGGTGAACGCCTCCGGGCCAAAACGGTTGTTCAATTCAACGACCACATCCTGGTCGTCTGCCTTATAAGGCGGGATGTACAGAGCACTGCCTGTAGTCATGGTTATTTTTTCGCTTTCGGTCAACGTAAAGAATGAAGCCAGCTTCTCGTTTCTTTGTCAGAACAGATCTGGATCAGACTTCGTCAGGGCTGCGCAGGTTGGTGACTGCGATTCGCTGTTCGCGGCGCTGTTCCTTCTGCGAAGGCATGTCGGCGCGATAAACGCCTTGATCACCAACGACCCAGGAAAGCGGACGACGCTCCTTGCCGATCGATTCCTGCAACAGCATCAAGCCTTGCAGAAATGCTTCCGGACGAGGAGGGCAGCCAGGTACGTAGACGTCCACGGGCAGGAACTTGTCCACCCCTTGAACCACAGAGTAGATGTCGTACATGCCACCGGAGTTAGCGCACGAACCCATGGAGATAACCCACTTCGGCTCGAGCATCTGCTCGTAGAGACGCTGGATGATCGGCGCCATCTTGATGAAGCAGGTGCCGGCGATAACCATGAAGTCGGCCTGACGCGGCGATGCCCGGATCACTTCGGCGCCAAAGCGCGCGATGTCGTGGGGCGCCGTGAAGGCGGTGGTCATTTCCACGTAGCAGCACGACAGGCCGAAGTTGTACGGCCACAGGGAGTTCTTACGTCCCCAGTTGACCGCGCCACTCAGCACGTCTTCCAGCTTGCCCATGAAAATGTTTTTGTGGACTTGATCTTCTAACGGATCGGAAACGGTTTCCCGTTCGCCAATCGGATACTGCTCGTTAGGAGCATCGGGGTCGATCCTGGTGAGATTGTATTGCATTGCCAAAGCCTCATTGTTTCAGCTTCGCCTGCCGCTTGCGACGAGCTTCCGGAGCCCAGTCAAGGGCGCCCACTCGGAACAGGTAGACAAGACCTGCCAACAGAATTGCTATGAAAACGAGAGCTTCGACGAATCCGGTCCAGCCGCTTTCGCGGACGGACACAGACCATGCAAAGAGAAAGAGGGCTTCGATATCGAAGATCACGAAGAGCATCGCGACCAGATAGAATTTGGCTGAGAGCCGCAAGCGGGCGCCACCGGTGGGTAGCATGCCGGACTCGAACGGTTCGTTTTTGCTGCGACCCCAGGCTTTTGACCCAAGGAGGCTGGAGACGCCAAGCATGAAGGCACACAGGCCGACGACACCCAGAAGGAAAATGGCAAAGCCCCAGTTGTGGGCCATGAGTCCTGTCGCTTCGGGCATGCTGGTAATCCTTAACAGAGAGCAAAGGTCTCTGAGCTTGATAAAGAAATAGGCAGTGACGATATGTCGCAGCAATCAATCGCGCTGATTTTATGGCTAAACACCCTGCAAGTAAAATTCCTATAGCGAAATTATTTATTGGAATAAGGACATAGCGCATCTCCAATGCCCTGCAGCCCATGCGTAGCGGGCATTAGGCGGGTTTATGCAAATAATGTTTTGTAGGGAATGTAACGAACATAGTTGCGGCTAAATGATAATTGATATCGTTTGGAGTGGTTTTGTAACTGTTTAACGGGATGTCAGTTGGGAAGTTGTCTTACTTGCACGTTACTGCAAGTAGCGACGGCGCCCGTTTTAGCGGATTTTTCTGACGGTTGTACCGCTCTGGATCAATGTTTTCTCCGAACGACGCCGATCCCTGTAGGAGTGAGCCTGCTCGCGATAGCGGTGGCTCAGTCACCGCTGCGCAAACTGACCCACCGCTATCGCGAGCAGGCTCACTCCTACAGGGATTTGTGGTGTTCATTGAATCGGGGCAAAAAAAAACGCCCCGAACCAGTCGGGGCGTCAGTTTTTCGGCTCTGCAGTTAGCTTTCTGTACGATCCGCAGAGGCCGTTTGCTCAGCGAAGCCGAATCAGTGGAACTGTTCTTCTTCAGTCGAACCGGTCAGTGCGGTTACCGAAGACGAGCCACCTTGAATCACGGTGGTCATGTCGTCGAAGTAGCCGGTGCCCACTTCCTGCTGGTGCGCCACGAAGGTGTAACCCTTGGCAGCGTCGGCGAATTCCTGCTCTTGCAGCTTCACGTAGGCAGTCATGTCGTTACGGGCGTAGTCGTGCGCCAGGTTGAACATGCTGTGCCACATGTTGTGAATGCCGGCCAGGGTGATGAACTGGTGCTTGTAACCCATGGCGGACAGTTCGCGCTGGAACTTGGCGATGGTCGCGTCGTCGAGGTTTTTCTTCCAGTTGAAGGAAGGCGAGCAGTTGTACGACAGCAGTTGGTCCGGGTATTCCTTTTTGATCGCTTCGGCAAAGCGACGAGCCTCGTCCAGATCCGGCTTGGCGGTTTCGCACCAGATCAGGTCGGCGTATGGCGCGTAAGCCAGGCCACGGGCGATGGCTTGATCGAGGCCAGCGCGAACCTTGTAGAAACCTTCCTGAGTGCGCTCGCCAGTCACGAACGGCTGATCGTACGGGTCGCAATCGGAGGTCAGCAGGTCAGCAGCGTTGGCGTCGGTACGGGCCAGGATGATGGTCGGAGTACCGGCAACGTCAGCCGCTAGACGTGCAGCGGTCAGCTTCTGTACGGCTTCCTGAGTTGGAACCAGTACTTTACCGCCCATGTGACCGCATTTTTTCACGGAAGCCAGTTGGTCTTCGAAGTGAACGCCGGCGGCGCCTGCTTCGATCATGCTCTTCATCAGCTCGTAAGCGTTCAGAACGCCGCCGAAACCGGCTTCAGCGTCAGCCACGATCGGTGCGAAGTAGTCGATGTAGCCATCGTCGCCCGGGTTCTTGCCGGCTTTCCACTGGATCTGGTCAGCACGACGGAACGAGTTGTTGATGCGCTTGACCACGGTTGGCACCGAGTCCACCGGGTACAGCGACTGGTCCGGGTACATGGATTCTGCGGAGTTGTTGTCCGCAGCCACTTGCCAGCCCGACAGGTAGATCGCCTGGATACCGGCTTTAACCTGCTGAACAGCCTGGCCGCCGGTCAGGGCGCCCATGCAGTTGACGAAATCTTTCTCAGGACGGAAGGACGGCTTGGCACCCTGGGTGACCAGGTTCCACAGCTTGTCGGCGCCCATTTTTGCAAAGGTGTGCTCAGGTTGAACCGAGCCACGCAGACGGACGACGTCAGCAGCGGAGTAAGTGCGTGTCACGCCTTTCCAGCGCGGGTTTTCAGCCCAGTCTTTTTCGAGGGCTGCAATTTGCTGTTCGCGTGTCAGTGCCATGGAGATAAACCTCGTCGCGTCTTTATGAAAAGTTGTTCTGCGGTGGAAAATTCCTGCGCTCGCTGACCAGAAGCTTAGGTGATCAAGTCGGATTCGGCGGGGTAGGCGACGGGATGAACGATGGGCTCGAGGGGAAGTGAGCAGGTAGTGGCGGACTGCGGGCGCATGCGGGCGTCGTGGGCCTTTATACGGTCTACAGTGTGATGCCGGGTTACCTAAATACGCTTCCGTCCCTCGGGACAACTTCGTTCCAGTCGGCAACCTCGTCAAACACACCTTGTGGGCGGTACAGACACGAAGCGGTTCGCGGGGTAGGTGCGAACATCGCTTCGAAGGCCCTTGCCAGGGCCTCTGATTAGCGGGAGCGAGGCCATCATGCCTTCGCTTTTTTACCCCGTCAAACGTTTTGTAGTGCTTTTTTTCAAGCACTACATCTTTCGTCTAATACGACTAATCAGTCAGTTTTTGGTGCTTTAGTCCAAGGCGTCGACTTTGACCCGCAAGGTCATGTCATCCCGGCCTTGAGTCGAGTAGCTGCGGGTCAGGCCCTGTTTGTCGGCCTGAGTCTGGCGATTGACGCCGGCAAGGGTGATCCATTCGCCGAGGCGCCCGCTGACAGTTGTGTCGGTGCTTTGCACGTTCACTACATCGGGACGTTCCTGGCTCATGCGGTCACGGTTGGTGCTGATCGCCAGGTGAACGATGTCGCCGGTGACGCTGGCGGTAACGTAGAAACCCTGGGTGACGTTGCGGTATTGCGTCTGGCTGCTGTAATCGCCATAGGAGTTGGTCTGGCTGCTGGTGATCGGCACACTTTGACCGACCTGAATCAGCGCCGGCATGCCATCGGTGGCCTGCACTTGCTGGACGCCGCCTTCACGGCTGGCGGTGCTGCGGCTGATGATGCGGGTCTGGTTTGGCTGCGCGCCGTTGACCGAATAGCCTTCGTCGCCACGGCCATTGTTTTCGTTAGTGTCGACGGTGATCAGCAGGCGCTTGGGTGCGGTGTCCAATTGCGTGATCAGGGCTTTGAGTTCCTGAATCTTGTCCGGCTCGGCCTTGATGATCAGCTGGTTGCCATAGGCGCTGACCTGACCGTCCTTGCCGAGGAAGTCTTGCGCCATCGGCAGCATGTCGGCGCTGGTGCGGTAATTGAGAGGCACGATTTCTGTGGCTGCCATCACCGAAAAACTGCAACCGAGCAGCAGGGTGGTGAGCAGGGTGCGTAGGGACATGTCCGTTATCTCCGCTTTCGAAAGGCTTGATATTGCCAGTTTGTCGGCCCGGGGTGGGGCAAGTTGAATCGTAGACAGCAAAACGCCCCGGCATCGGTTAGATGTCGGGGCGTTTTGTGGTGTGCTTGCGGGCGCCATCGCGAGCAGGCTCACTCCTACAGTGAATCGCATTTCAATTGTAGGAGTGAGCCTGCTCGCGATCGCCGCGCCGCGGTCTTACGCCGAATGGCGAACCATATCGACGTGCGGAATCCCTGCTTCCAGGAACTCCTCACTGACCAGGCTGAAACCCAGGCGCTCATAAAACGCCGTAGCCTGCACCTGAGCGCTGAGCATCTGCTGCTTCAGACCGCGCGCTTCAGCTTCAGCAATGACCGCTTGCATCAGCGCATCACCGACCTTCATCCCGCGCCAGTCTTTCAGCACCGAAACCCGGCCGATGTGCCCATCAGGCAACAGCCGCGCAGTACCAATCGGAAAGTCGCCTTCAAACGCCAGAAAATGCACGGCGGTCGCGTCATCCGCGTCCCATTCCAGCTCAGGTGGAACCGATTGTTCGGCGATGAACACCGTTTCACGAATGCGCCGGATCTCGGCGATATCCTTCTGCCAGTCTGCGACACGTACGCGAATCTTATTCATCGGCGAACCCCAGGCTCCCTTGCTTGACCAACTGGCACAGCAGGCCGCAAGCGTCTTCGTCGTTCAGCCACTCACCGAGGTTGTCAGTGTGCAGGGCGTCAGCGGCGCAGATCAGCTTCAGCAGTTCGCGCAGCTTGCCCGGCAGGTAACGGCTCTGGCCGCTGGCGAACAGCAGCAGGTCGTCATCGACTTCCGACCAGGCCAGGCGCGCGCTCGGGTTGCGGATCAGAATGGCGCCATCCTGCAGGGCGGCGAGGAAGTCTTCTTCTTCGATTTCTTCCGGGCCGGCCACCAGTTCCGGGTAGCGCGGCTCGGTCATGTACTGGCCGAACCAGGTCAGCAGCAGGCGCTCGTCGCTCATGTGTTCGGCGAGCAGCGCTTTCAGGCGATCCAGTGCATCGTGTTGAATCTGGTGCGGATCGGCTGCTGGCTGTGCGTCGGCATCGGTGTAGCGCTCTTCGTCAGTCAGGAACTGGCTGAGGAAGTCGGTGAAGTGAGTCAGCACTTCAGAGGCGCTTGGTGCGCGGAAACCGACCGAGTAGGTCATGCAGTTGTCGACCGCGACACCGCAGTGCGCCAGACGTGGCGGCAGGTAGAGCATGTCGCCCGGTTCCAGCACCCACTCTTCGGTCTCGTGGAATTCAGCGAGGATGCGCAGATCCGCGTGTTGCAGCAGCGGGCTCTCGGAATCGCACATCTGGCCGATTTTCCAGTTGCGCTTACCGTGGCCTTGCAGCAGGAACACGTCGTAGTTATCGAAGTGCGGACCGACGCTGCCACCCGGAGCGGCGAAGCTGATCATCACGTCGTCGACGCGCCAGCTCGGCAGGAAGCGGAAGTTTTCCAGCAGCTCGCTGACTTCCGGGACGAACTGGTCGACGGCCTGAACCAGCAGGGTCCACTCTTTTTCCGGCAATTTGCTGAATTCGTCTTCAGCGAACGGGCCGCGACGCAGTTCCCATGGACGCTCGCCGTGCTCGATCACCAGGCGCGACTCGACTTCTTCTTCCAGGGCCAGGCCGGCCAGTTCGTCGGCGTCGATCGGGCTTTCGAAGTCAGGAATCGCCTGACGGATCAGCAATGGCTTTTTCTGCCAGTAGTCGCGCAGGAATTCGCGTGCCGTGATGCCGCCCAGAAGTTGAAGAGGAGTATCGGGATTCATATGTAACCTATTGAAAAAAAGCACTTTTCAGACGGGAATAAAAACGCCCGGCGCGGCCGGGCGTCTCAAACGGATCAAGCGGTCGATCAGATGCGTTTGGCTTGCGCTACAGCGTTGCCGATGTAGTTGGCCGGGGTCAGTTGCTTGAGCTCGGCTTTCGCTTGCGCTGGCATGTCCAGGCCGTCGATGAAAGTCTGCAACGCTTCAGGGCTGATGCCCTTGCCACGGGTCAGTTCTTTCAGCTTCTCGTACGGGTTTTCGATGTTGTAGCGGCGCATCACGGTCTGGATCGGCTCAGCCAACACTTCCCAGCAAGCGTCGAGGTCAGCGGCAATCTTCTGCTCGTTGAGCTCCAGTTTGCTGATGCCTTTGAGGCTGGCTTCGTAGGCGATCACGCTGTGGGCGAAGCCGACACCGAGGTTGCGCAGGACGGTGGAGTCGGTCAGGTCGCGCTGCCAGCGGGAGATCGGCAGTTTGCTCGCCAGGTGCTGGAACAGTGCGTTGGCGATGCCCAGGTTGCCTTCGGAGTTTTCGAAGTCGATCGGGTTGACCTTGTGCGGCATGGTCGACGAACCGATTTCGCCAGCGATGGTGCGCTGCTTGAAATAACCCAGGGAGATGTAGCCCCAGATGTCGCGGTCGAAGTCGATCAGAATGGTGTTGAAGCGTGCGATCGCGTCGAACAGCTCGGCGATGTAGTCGTGCGGTTCGATCTGCGTGGTGTACGGGTTGAAACCCAGGCCCAGCTCGTCTTCGATGAAGGCGCGGGCGTTGGCTTCCCAGTCGATCTGCGGGTAGGCCGACAGGTGCGCGTTGTAGTTGCCGACGGCGCCGTTGATCTTGCCCAGCAGCGGCACGGCAGCGACTTGAGCGATCTGGCGCTCGAGACGGTAAACCACGTTCGCCAGCTCTTTACCCAGAGTGGTCGGGGAGGCCGGTTGACCGTGGGTGCGCGACAGCATCGGCACGTCAGCGAAACGGATGGCCAGTTCGCGGATGGCGTTGGCGGTCTGACGCATCAGCGGCAGCATCACGTCGTCACGGCCTTCGCGCAGCATCAGGGCGTGGGACAGGTTGTTGATGTCTTCGCTGGTGCAGGCAAAGTGGATGAACTCGCTGACCTTGGCCAGCTCCGGCAGCTTGGCCGCCTGCTCTTTGAGCAGGTATTCGATCGCTTTGACGTCGTGGTTGGTGGTGCGCTCGATCTCTTTGACGCGCTCGGCGTGCTCCAGCGAGAAGTTTTCAGCCAGTTCATTGAGAACGGCGTTGGCCTCGGCGGAGAAGGCTGGCACTTCAGGGATACCAGCGTGGGCGGCCAGACGCTGGAGCCAGCGCACTTCAACCAGAACACGGGCACGGATCAGACCGTACTCGCTGAAAATCGGGCGCAGGGCCTGGGTTTTGCCGGCGTAGCGGCCGTCAACAGGGGAAACCGCAGTGAGCGAAGAAAGCTGCATGGGGTGTTCTCGGACAGTCGGGCAACGAAATGGGGCGCGTATCATACATGAAAAAATCCGCCGGTCCGTTGCCAACTGACCGGCGTATTACGCGTTACAGACTACAAAGCTTTTATTGCGCGGCGTTTTACTCGCTGCGCATCAACGGATACAGCTCTTTGAGCAGCTTGCGCCGGCTGATCACCAACTGCCAGCGATGGCCGCCGAGCTGCCGCCAAAGGCGTGCCGAGCGGATACCGGCGAGGAGCAGGGCGCGGATCTTAGAGGCGTTGCTCGGCTGCTGCAGATTGCGCATGTCGCCATGCACCTGAATACGTTGGCGCAGGGTACTCAGGGTGTCCTGATACAGCGCACCGCAGGCAGCCACCACGTTTTCGTGAGCCGGGCCGAAATGTTCGACCTGCGACTGGATCTGCGGCAAACGCTTGCCGATGGTGTCGAGCATATCGTTGCGCTTGGCCAGTTGACGCTCCAGACCCAGCATCGACAGGGCATAACGCAACGGCTCGCGCTGCAAAGTGCTCGGGTCGCGCTCGAGGGCGCCGATCAGTGCACGGTAACCTTCGCGCAAATTGATGTCGTCGCCGCCGTACACGTCCAGCGTGTCTTTCGGATCGCGCACCAACAGGCTGCCGAGCATGCAGCTCAGGCCGGCCTCGCTGGTCTGCCCGGTCTTGGCGATCCGGTCGACCAGCACAGCGGCGAGAAACACCCCGCCGAGCGCCGTCAGTTGTTCCTGAGTCGGGCTCATGCCTGGCCGCTCCACGGCTCGGCGACTTCAATCACGCCGCCACCGAGGCAGATTTCACCGTCATAGAACACCACGGACTGTCCCGGCGTCACCGCGCGTTGCGGTTCGTCGAACACCGCGCGATAGCCGCTGGCGGTTTTTTCCAGGGTGCAGGCTTGATCGCTCTGGCGATAACGCACTTTCGCGGTCAGGCGCAGCGGCTGGCTCAGGTCGATCGGGTTGACCCAATAGATTTCCGATGCGAGCAGGGCGCTGGAGAACAGCCACGGATGGTTGTTGCCCTGGCCGACGATCAATTCGTTGGTGTCGAGATCCTTGCGCAGCACGTACCAAGGCTCGTCGCCGGCGTCTTTCAAGCCGCCGATACCGAGGCCCTGGCGCTGACCGATGGTGTGGTACATCAAACCGTGGTGACGGCCGATGACTTCGCCTTCGGTGGTCTTGATCTCGCCCGGTTGCGCCGGCAGGTATTGCTTGAGGAAATCGCTGAAGCGACGCTCGCCGATGAAGCAGATCCCGGTGGAATCCTTCTTCTTGGCGGTGGCCAGCTCGTATTTCTCGGCAATTGCGCGCACTTCCGGCTTTTCCAGTTCGCCGACCGGGAACAGGGTCTTGGCGATCTGTTCGCCGCCAACGGCGTGCAGGAAGTAGCTCTGATCCTTGTTCGGATCGAGGCCCTTGAGCAGTTCGGTGCGACCATCGATGTCACGGCGGCGCACATAGTGGCCGGTGGCGATCAGGTCGGCGCCGAGCATCATGGCGTAGTCGAGGAACGCCTTGAACTTGATTTCGCGGTTACACAGGATGTCCGGGTTCGGTGTACGACCGGCCTTGTATTCGGCGAGGAAATGCTCGAACACGTTGTCCCAGTACTCGGCGGCGAAGTTGGCGGTGTGCAGCTTGATGCCAATCTTGTCGCAGACAGCCTGGGCATCCGCCAGATCGTCCATGGCGGTGCAGTATTCCGTTCCGTCGTCTTCTTCCCAGTTCTTCATGAACAGGCCTTCCACTTCATAGCCCTGCTCGATCAGCAGGAGAGCGGAAACGGAAGAGTCCACGCCGCCGGACATGCCGACAATGACGCGCTTCTTGGATGTGTCAGAAGGGGCTGGATCACGCATAGGGATTCAATGAGTGTCTTGAAAAAGGACGCGATTCTAGCAGGCTCGCGGCCTCAAGGCTAAAGAGAAGGGCGGATCAGTTCGAGGCTGAAGTGATGACCGGCCAGATAATCGTCGATGCAACGGATGATCAGCTCGCTGCGCCAGTTGTCGCGTTGAGTCATTAATTCGTCACGGGTCAGCCACTTGGCGCCGACGATGCCGTCGTCGAGTTGATAATCCGGGTGGTGTTTGATGGCTTTGGCGCTGAAACACACGCGCTGATAGGTCACGCCGTTGCTTGGTGCGGTGTACAGGTAAATGCCGATGACGCCGGTGGGTTCGACGTCCCAGCCGGTTTCTTCGAGGGTTTCGCGCACGGCGGCTTCGACCAGGGTTTCGTCCGGGTCGAGATGGCCGGCGGGCTGGTTGAGCACGTTACGCCCGGCCTTGTGCTCTTCGACCATCAGGAAACGACCGTTGTCCTCGACGATGGTGGCGACGGTGATGTGGGGGAGCCATTCCATAAAACCTTCCTCAAGTCCGGGGTTGAAATGCAATCCAATGTAGGAGTGAGCCTGCTCGCGATAGCGGTGCATCAGCCGCCATTAATGTTGAATGGTATACCGCTATCGCGAGCAGGCTCACTCCTACAGGGGATTTGTGTTGTATTCAGAAACACAAACCCCGGCACAGGGCCGGGGTTCGTTTACAGCGCTACAACCTTAAACCAGCGCAGCAATCGCCGCGTTGAGGGTTGCGCTTGGGCGCATGGCCTTGCTGATCAGCTCGGCATTGGCGTGGTAGTAACCGCCGATGTCGACTGACTTGCCCTGAACGGCGTTGAGCTCGGCAACGATGGTTGCTTCGTTCTCGGTCAGGGTTTTGGCCAAGGTCGCGAACTGCGCTTGCAGTGCCGCGTCTTCAGTCTGGGCGGCCAGGGCTTGAGCCCAGTACATCGCCAGGTAGAAGTGGCTGCCGCGGTTGTCGATGTTGCCGACTTTGCGCGATGGCGACTTGTTGTTGTCGAGGAACTGACCAGTCGCCTGATCCAGAGTCTTCGACAGTACCAGTGCTTTCGGGTTGTTGTAGTTCACACCCAGATGCTCAAGGGACGCTGCCAGTGCGAGGAACTCGCCCAGCGAATCCCAGCGCAGGAAGTTCTCTTCAACCAGTTGCTGCACGTGCTTCGGTGCCGAACCGCCGGCGCCGGTTTCGAACAGGCCACCGCCGTTCATCAGCGGCACGATCGACAGCATCTTGGCGCTGGTGCCCAGTTCCATGATCGGGAACAGGTCGGTCAGGTAGTCGCGCAGTACGTTGCCGGTCACCGAAATGGTGTCCTTGCCTTCGCGGGTGCGCTGCAGGGTGTACTTCATGGCGTCGACCGGTGCCATGATCTGGATGTCCAGACCGGCAGTGTCGTGATCCTTCAGGTATGCCTGAACTTTCTCGATCACTACGCCATCGTGAGCGCGCATCGGGTCCAGCCAGAAAATCGCCGGGGTGCTGCTTGCGCGAGCACGGTTGACGGCCAGTTTGACCCAGTCCTGGATCGGCGCGTCTTTGGTCTGGCACATGCGGAAGATGTCGCCGGCTTCAACAGCCTGTTCCATCAGCAGGTTGCCCTTGCTGTCGGTGACGCGAACCACGCCGTCAGCCTTGATCTGGAAAGTCTTGTCGTGCGAGCCGTACTCTTCGGCTTTCTTCGCCATCAGGCCAACGTTTGGCACGCTGCCCATGGTGGTCGGGTCGAAAGCGCCATTGGCTTTGCAATCTTCGATCACGGCCTGGTAGATGGTCGCGTAGCAACGATCCGGGATCACTGCCTTGGTGTCGTGCAGCTGACCGTCGGTGCCCCACATTTTGCCGGAGTCACGGATCATCGCTGGCATCGAGGCGTCAACGATCACGTCGCTCGGCACGTGCAGGTTGGTGATGCCTTTGTCAGAGTTGACCATCGCCAGCGATGGACGAGCAGCGTAGACGGCGGCCATGTCGGCTTCGATCTGCGCTTGCTGCTCGGCCGGCAGGGCCTTGATGCGCGCGTACAGATCGCCGATGCCGTTGTTCAGGTTGAAGCCGATCTCGGCCAGCACGGCAGCGTGCTTGGTCAGCGCGTCTTTATAGAACTCGGCAACGATCTGGCCGAACATGATCGGGTCGGAGACCTTCATCATGGTCGCTTTCAGGTGCACCGAGAGCAGCACGCCTTGCGCCTTGGCGCTTTCGATTTCAGCAGCGATGAACGCGCGCAGGGCGTTTTTGCTCATCACGGCGCAGTCGAGGATCTCGCCGGCCTGAACGGTGGTTTTTTCTTTCAGAACGGTAGCGGTACCGTCCTTGGCGATCAACTCGATCTTCACGGCGTCAGCGGCGTCGATCAGGGCAGCTTTTTCGCTGCCGTAGAAATCGCCGGTGCTCATGTGAGCGACGTGGGACTTGGAGTCTTTGGCCCAGGCGCCCATTTTGTGCGGGTGCTTGCGAGCGTAGTTCTTCACCGACAGCGGCGCGCGACGGTCAGAGTTGCCTTCACGCAGAACCGGGTTCACGGCGCTGCCCTTGACCTTGTCGTAACGCGCCTTGGCGTCTTTGTCGGCGTCGCTGGTCACGGTTTCCGGGTAGTCCGGCAGGTTGTAACCCTGAGCTTGCAGCTCTTTGATCGCGGCTTGCAGCTGTGGCACCGAAGCGCTGATGTTCGGCAGCTTGATGATGTTGGCTTCAGGCGTAACGGCCAGGTCGCCCAGTTCGGCGAGGTGGTCGGCTACGGCTTTGTCGCCCAGTTGCTCGGGGAAGCTGGCCAGAATGCGCGCTGCAAGAGAGATATCGCGGGTTTCCACGGCGATATCGGCCGAGGCGGTGTAAGCCTCGATGATCGGCAGCAGGGAATAGGTGGCGAGGGCTGGAGCTTCGTCGGTGAAGGTATAGATGATCTTCGAGCGGGTGGGCATATTCGGATTAACTCTCTCTTCTTTGCTAAAGCGTGCGCAGAAACTCGAGGGGCGCCGGGTAAGCGCGTTCGTTCAAAGTCATCCATGAACCGAATGTCGAGATTCTTCGCGGTGATGTTGGGTGCATCAGTAGAGCGTCAAGCAGTCGGACTGCGGTAACAACCCGACCAATCAGGCGGAAAGTCTCGTGCTAGAGAGGCCAGCCGTCGTGACCCTGTGGTCAGCGGGCGGCATTATACATAGGTAGCTGGCAATCTGCCGATGGTTCATATGCAACGATTCTCGTCCATTGGTCTAAAGGTCGCAGGGCAGGGTGGGGCGTAGAGTCGTCGTGAATGCTTGAGTTTGGCGCTTTTCCCTTTGCTTTCAGGCTTGTACGAAACGAGATGTGGCCGCGCCACGAACAGAGGGTTTGCGTGTTGATTTAACTGGGTTACGCTCGAACCAAGCCAGATGTTCAATCCAAACAATGGAGTTCAGCATGGGTTACAAGAAGATTCAGGTTCCAGCCGTCGGCGACAAAATCTCCGTCAATGCAGACCATTCTCTCAATGTTCCTGATAACCCGATCATCCCCTTCATCGAAGGTGACGGCATTGGTGTCGACATCAGTCCGGTGATGATCAAGGTTGTCGATGCTGCAGTTCAAAAGGCATACGGCGGTAAGCGCAAGATTTCCTGGATGGAAGTCTACGCCGGGGAAAAAGCCACTCAGGTTTACGATCAGGACACCTGGCTGCCTCAGGAAACCCTCGATGCAGTCAAGGATTACGTGGTTTCCATCAAAGGCCCGCTGACCACGCCGGTCGGTGGCGGCATCCGCTCGCTGAACGTGGCCCTGCGTCAGCAACTCGACCTGTATGTCTGCCTGCGCCCGGTGCGCTGGTTTGAAGGCGTGCCAAGCCCGGTGAAAAAGCCTGGCGACGTCGACATGACCATCTTCCGTGAGAACTCCGAAGACATCTATGCCGGCATTGAGTGGAAGGCCGGTTCGCCGGAAGCCACCAAAGTCATCAAATTCCTTAAAGAAGAGATGGGCGTCACCAAGATCCGTTTCGATGAAAACTGCGGCATCGGCGTCAAGCCGGTTTCGCTGGAAGGCACCAAGCGCCTGGCGCGCAAGGCTCTGCAATATGTGGTCGACAATGATCGCGATTCGCTGACCATCGTGCATAAAGGCAACATCATGAAGTTCACCGAAGGTGCCTTCAAAGAGTGGGCCTACGAAGTGGCCGCTGAAGAATTCGGCGCGACCCTGCTCGATGGCGGTCCGTGGATGCAGTTCAAAAACCCGAAAACCGGCAAGAACGTAGTGGTCAAAGATGCCATCGCCGACGCCATGCTCCAGCAGATCCTCCTGCGCCCGGCCGAATACGATGTGATCGCGACCCTGAACCTGAACGGCGACTACCTTTCTGACGCTCTGGCGGCGGAAGTGGGCGGTATCGGTATCGCGCCGGGTGCCAACCTGTCTGACACCGTGGCGATGTTCGAAGCGACCCACGGTACTGCGCCGAAGTATGCCGGCAAGGATCAGGTCAACCCTGGCTCGCTGATTCTCTCGGCAGAAATGATGCTGCGGCACATGGGCTGGACTGAAGCGGCGGATCTGATCATCAAGGGCACCAACGGCGCCATTGGTGCCAAGACCGTGACTTATGACTTTGAGCGTCTGATGGACGGGGCCAAGCTGGTTTCGTCTTCTGGCTTCGGGGATGCGTTGATTTCGCATATGTAAAAACGCGGGCACAAAAAAACCGCCTGATTCTTCGTTGAGTCAGGCGGTTTTTTATTGCTTGGAATTCAGGTGAAGATCAGTCAGCTCACGCTTTGGCAGTCGCGGCGGCAGCGGCAGCGCCGAAAGCAGCACTCTCAGCGGGACTGGATGGTTCAGTGATGACGTTTGTGATTTTTAGGGCATGCAGCCCCTTGGGGCCTTGAACAATCTCGAAACTCACCACTTGTCCGGCCTTGAGGGTTTTATACCCGTCCATTTCAATGGCCGAGTAGTGCGCAAAGAAATCAATCTCTTTGCCATCCTCATCGCGGCCTTCGTGGGTGTCGGTATTGATAAAGCCGAATCCCTTGGCATTGTTGAACCATTTCACCTTGCCGACAGCCATGCTCAAATCCCTCTGCAACAGACTCCATCGCTGGAGTATCATCCAATTCATCCGCAATCTAATCCGTTAAAAGGATTGACTCCGCGGATCTTTTTTACCCACTGTGGGCTCTATTGGTTGTAACACCGTTTTCCCGATAGTCAAGGTGACCGGGCAGTCGGAGTTGAAAACGTGGACAACCGCCCCCACCACTGTATTTGCACAACTGACGAACCTTTCTTTCCATGCATGCAATCAGCCAGATTCGACTAACATTCAATCAGGATCGCCCGCTTCTCCAAAAGGATCTTCCACAGGAGCACGACGACGATTCGGCAGGCGTTGCTGTTCAGGAAGCAAAGCCTGCGTTACAGGCGCCGCCGATGTACAAGGTGGTTTTGTTTAATGATGACTACACACCGATGGATTTCGTCGTCGAAGTGCTCGAGGTGTTTTTTAACCTGAATCGCGAGCTGGCGACCAAGGTCATGCTGGCCGTCCACACAGAAGGACGGGCAGTATGTGGAGTGTTTACCCGCGACATCGCCGAGACAAAGGCCATGCAGGTCAACCAGTACGCCAGGGAAAGCCAGCATCCGCTACTCTGTGAAATCGAGAAGGACGGTTAATCGCCGACCACTTGGGTATGAGGTGAAGCTATGTTAAACCGCGAGCTCGAAGTCACCCTCAATCTTGCCTTCAAGGAGGCTCGTTCGAAACGTCATGAATTCATGACCGTCGAACACCTTTTGCTGGCCCTATTGGACAATGAGGCTGCCGCCACCGTTTTGCGTGCCTGCGGCGCAAACCTCGACAAACTCAAGCACGACCTGCAGGAGTTCATCGACTCCACCACGCCATTGATCCCCGTTCATGACGAAGATCGCGAAACCCAGCCAACCCTGGGCTTCCAGCGTGTACTGCAACGTGCTGTTTTCCACGTACAGAGCTCGGGCAAGCGCGAAGTAACCGGCGCCAACGTGCTGGTTGCCATCTTCAGTGAGCAAGAGAGTCAGGCCGTGTTCCTGCTGAAACAGCAGAGCGTGGCGCGCATCGATGTCGTCAACTACATCGCTCACGGCATTTCCAAAGTGCCGGGGCATGGCGATCACTCTGAAGGTGAACAAGATATGCAGGACGACGAGGGCGGTGAGTCTTCTTCTTCAGGCAATCCTCTGGATGCTTATGCCAGCAACCTCAACGAACTCGCGCGCCAGGGTCGCATCGACCCGCTGGTCGGCCGCGAATCGGAAGTCGAGCGTGTCGCGCAGATTCTCGCGCGTCGGCGCAAAAACAATCCGCTGCTGGTCGGTGAAGCAGGCGTGGGTAAGACCGCGATCGCCGAAGGTCTGGCCAAGCGCATTGTCGACAACCAGGTGCCGGATCTGCTGGCCAACAGCGTTGTTTACTCGCTCGACCTCGGTGCTCTGCTCGCGGGCACCAAGTATCGCGGTGATTTCGAGAAGCGCTTCAAAGCTCTGCTCAATGAACTGAAAAAACGTCCGCAGGCAATCCTGTTCATCGACGAGATCCACACCATCATTGGTGCCGGCGCTGCGTCCGGTGGCGTGATGGACGCTTCGAATCTGCTCAAACCGCTGCTGTCGTCTGGCGACATTCGCTGCATCGGTTCGACCACGTTCCAGGAATTCCGCGGCATCTTCGAGAAGGATCGTGCCTTGGCGCGTCGCTTCCAGAAGGTCGATGTCGTCGAGCCGTCGGTGGAAGACACCATCGGCATCCTGCGCGGCCTGAAAGGGCGTTTCGAGCAGCACCACAACATCGAATACAGCGATGAGTCGTTGCGCGCCGCTGCCGAACTGGCATCGCGCTACATCAATGACCGGCACATGCCGGACAAGGCCATCGACGTGATCGACGAGGCGGGTGCCTACCAGCGTCTGCAACCGGTCGAAAAACGTGTAAAGCGCATTGAAGTGCCGCAGGTTGAAGACATCGTCGCGAAAATCGCGCGGATTCCGCCTAAGCACGTCACCAGTTCCGACAAGGAGCTGCTGCGTAACCTGGAGCGTGACCTGAAACTGACGGTGTTTGGTCAGGACGCGGCGATCGATTCGCTGTCGACTGCGATCAAGCTGTCGCGTGCTGGCCTCAAGTCGCCTGACAAACCAGTCGGTTCGTTCCTGTTCGCAGGCCCGACCGGTGTTGGTAAAACCGAGGCTGCGCGGCAACTGGCCAAGGCGTTGGGGATCGAGCTGGTGCGCTTCGATATGTCCGAGTACATGGAGCGTCACACCGTATCGCGTCTGATCGGTGCGCCTCCGGGCTATGTCGGTTTCGATCAGGGCGGTCTGTTGACGGAGGCGATCACCAAGCAGCCGCACTGCGTATTGCTCCTCGATGAAATCGAGAAGGCGCATCCGGAAGTCTTCAACCTGCTGCTGCAGGTGATGGACCACGGTACGCTGACCGACAACAACGGGCGCAAAGCGGACTTCCGCAATGTGATCGTGATCATGACCACTAACGCCGGTGCCGAAACGGCAGCTCGGGCTTCGATCGGTTTCACCCATCAGGACCACTCGTCTGATGCGATGGAAGTGATCAAGAAGAGCTTCACGCCGGAGTTCCGTAACCGTCTGGACACCATTATCCAGTTTGGTCGCCTCAGTCATGAGGTCATCAAAAGCGTGGTGGACAAGTTCCTTACCGAGCTTCAGGCGCAGCTGGAAGACAAGCGTGTGCTGCTTGAGGTCACTGACGCTGCGCGTAGTTGGCTGGCGGCGGGTGGTTATGACTCGGCGATGGGCGCGCGTCCGATGGCGCGTCTGATCCAGGACAAGATCAAGCGTCCGTTGGCGGAGGAGATTCTGTTTGGCGAGCTGGCCGAGCATGGCGGTGTGGTGCACATCGACATCAAGGATGGTGAGTTGACGTTTGACTTCGAGACCACCGCAGAAATGGCCTGACGGCCTTGGATCAAGAGGGCGCCTTCGGGCGCCTTTTTGTTATTTGTCGTTTGGGGTTTTTGGGTGAATATCCGTTGCTGCGGTGATGGCTTATTACGGTTTCGCCCTTACGGCGACTCACTTTTTTCAAACGCCAAAAAAAGTAAGCAAAAAACGCTTGCTCCTACGTGCGGCCCGCTCGCTGGGGCTCGGGGTTCCTTCGCTGCGGGATCGATCCGGGCGCAGCGCCTACGGTTTGCTTCGCTGCACCTCCTCTCGCTGTGTTTGGCTTCGCCAAACGGTCGCTGCGCTCCCACGCCCGGATCAATCCCTCCACTCAGCCTTCCGACGTCGCCCGTGGATCAAGATCAAGAGCAGGCGAGCTGACACTCGGCCTATTGAGTGGTGAAGAGCACGGCGCGCACGGCTTTTGTTTTTGCGGTGCTCTTGCCCCTCACCCCAGCCCTCTCCCGAGGGAGAGGGAGCCGATGGTGGGCCTTTCAGAATCTGAGTTCACCGCGGTATCGCACGTTGGCGTACCTCGCCCAAACACCTCGATCAGTCCTCTCTATATCCCGGAGTGGAGGGAGAGGGGCCGATTTGTGTGTTTTTCAAAACCTGAGTTCAACTCGGTATCGCACGTCGGCGCACCTCTTCCAAACACCGCGATCAGTCCCCTCTCCCTCTGGGAGAGGGCTAGGGTGAGGGCTCTTGATCTGGCTCTTGATCTGGCTCTTGATCTGGCTCTTGATCTGGCTCTTGATCTGGCTTTTGATTTGGCTTTTGATTTGGCTTGTGATCTTGCTTCGGCTCTTGATCTTCTGCCCCATCGGCAGGCCGAGCGAAGGTGTTCATCCGGGGGTAGGCGCGCAGCGCCGTGCGGCGAAGCCGCACTCATCGAGAGGAGGTGCAGCGAAGCAAACCGTAGGCGATGCCCCCGGATGGACACCGTAGCGAGGGAACACTGAGCCTAGGCGAGGTGCCGTACGCCAGGGGCAAAGCCTTTTGGTTCCTTTTTGGCGTTTGAAAAAGGGACTCGCTGTAAGAGCGAAACCGCCAGCGGCAGCACCCGCAGAAACGGATATACACACACAACCAACAAAGTGCAGATACAAAAACGCCCGGCATAAACCGGGCGTTCTGTATTGACTTGATTAACGAGCGCGGTAAGTAATGCGCCCTTTGCTCAAGTCATAGGGCGTCAGCTCGACGCGCACTTTGTCACCGGTAAGAATACGAATGTAGTTCTTGCGCATCTTGCCGGAAATATGCGCGGTTACGACGTGCCCATTTTCCAACTCCACACGAAACATGGTGTTGGGCAGGGTGTCGACGACAGTGCCTTCCATTTCGAAGCTGTCTTCTTTCGACATGCAGTAAAGCCCTCGGTATCCAATGAATGGCCCGGTGCAACTGCGCCAGGCAAAAGCGGCGTGCATTGTGCCCGAAAAATGGGGTTTACGCCAAGGGGTTTACGGCTTGGGTTTAGTTGAGGATGACCCAGCGCTGATTAATCAGCAATTCGATGGGTCGATATTGCGTCTTGTAGTTCATCTTTTTGCAGTTCTTGATCCAGTATCCGAGGTACACCGCCTCAAGCCCAAGGCGCTGTGCCTCGGCGATTTGCCAGAGGATGGCAAATCGGCCAAGGCTACGGCGTTCTTCGGCGGGTTCGTAGAAGGTGTATACCGCCGACAACCCATTTGGCAGCAAATCGGTCACCGCCACGGCGAGCAACCGTCCGTCGAGTCGGAACTCGTAAAAGCGCGAGAAGGGCAGGTCACGAACCAGAAACGTCGAGAATTGATCACGACTCGGCGGGTACATATCGCCGTCAGCGTGGCGTTGTTCGATATAGCGCTGGTACAGATCGAAATATTCTTCGCTGAACTGCGGCTTGGCCGGGCGTACCTGCAAATCCGTGTTGCGTTTGAAAATCCGCTTCTGCTGGCGATTGGGTGTGAACTGCGCCACCGGAATGCGCGCAGGCACGCACGCATTGCAGTTCTGGCAATGCGGGCGGTACAGATGATCGCCACTGCGGCGAAAGCCCATTTCCGACAGGTCTGCGTAGACATGCACATCCATGGGCTGGCTCGGATCGAGAAACAGGGTCGTGGCCTGCTCCTCGGGCAGATAACTGCAAGAGTGAGGCTGAGTGGCATAGAACTTCAACCGCGCCAACTCGGTCATGATCAACCCTCGGGATAAGCTGATGAATTAAGTGTAAGCCACGCGCGCAAAAGTCGCTCAGCAAACCCAGGTGGCACGATTGGGTTGATCCAGGTGATTTGCCAGATAGTCGGCGAATTGCTGACGAGGAATCGCCCGCGCGCCGAGGCTGTGCAGATGATCGGTCGGCATCTGGCAATCGATCAGTACGAATCCCGAGTCTTGCAGGTGACGCACCAGAGTGGCAAAGCCGAATTTCGAGGCGTTGTCAGCGCGGCTGAACATCGATTCGCCGAAAAATAGTTGGCCCATCGCCAGGCCATACAGGCCGCCGACCAGTTCGCCCTGATCCCAGACCTCCACCGAATGCGCGAAGCCGCGACGATGCAGTTCAACGTAAGCGTCCTGCATGGCTTCGGTGATCCAGGTGCCGTCGGCGTAATCCCGGGGCGCGGCGCAGGCGCGGATCACGGCGTCGAAGTCCTGGTCGAAGGTCACTTGATAGCGTTCCTGGCGCAGCAGTTTGCCGAGGCTGCGCGAGACATGCAGTTCGTCGGGAAACAGCACTGTGCGCGGATCCGGCGACCACCAGAGAATTGGCTGGCCCTCGGAAAACCACGGAAAGCAGCCATGGCGATACGCCTGAATCAGCCGATCGGCCGACAGATCGCCACCGGCGGCGAGCAATCCGTTAGGGTCGCGCATGGCCTTTTCCAGCGGCGGAAAAGTCAGGGAATTACGTTGTAACCAAGTCAGCATGGCATCCAGGCTTGCAGAAGGGGAGGGCGGTGCGGGCTGTTCGGCCCGCGATAAAGTGTGCCGTTAAATGACAGGAATGTCGTCCAGATACTTCTCGGCATCGAGCGCGGCCATGCAGCCGGCACCTGCTGACGTCACCGCCTGGCGGTAAACGTGGTCGGCGACGTCGCCGGCGGCGAATACCCCGGGAATCTCGGTGGAGGTAGCGTCACCGTCGCTGCCACCCTTGACCAGCAAGTACCCGTCGCGCATCGGCAGCTGTCCTTGAAACAGGCCAGTGTTGGGCTTGTGACCAATGGCAATGAATACGCCGGCCAGCGCCAGTTCGCGGGTTTCGCCGGTGTGGCTGTCGCGCAGTCGTGCACCGGTGACGCCGCTGGCATCGCCCAGCACCTCGTCGAGATTCTGGTTCCAGTGCAGGCGCACATTGCCGTTGGCGGCTTTCTCGAACAGTTTGTCCTGGAGGATTTTTTCCGAGCGCAGTTTGTCGCGACGATGGATCAGGTGCACTTCTTTAGCGATGTTCGACAGGTACAGGGCTTCCTCCACGGCCGTATTGCCGCCGCCGACCACGGCGACCACCTGATTGCGATAGAAAAAGCCGTCACAGGTCGCACAAGCAGAAACACCTCGGCCGGCAAAAGCGTCTTCCGAGGGCAGGCCCAGGTATTGCGCCGAGGCGCCGGTGGCAATGATCAGCGCGTCGCAGGTGTAAGTGCCGCTGTCGCCGACAAGCTCGAACGGGCGCTGCTGCAACTTGGCGGTGTGGATGTGGTCGTAAACGATCTCTGTGGCAAAGCGTTCGGCGTGCTTCTGCATGCGCTCCATCAACACCGGGCCAGTGAGGCCTTCGACGTCGCCGGGCCAGTTGTCGACCTCGACGGTGGTGGTGAGCTGGCCACCTGCCTGCAGGCCGGTAATGACCACCGGTTTGAGGTTGGCGCGGGCGGCATACACGGCAGCGCTGTAACCGGCCGGACCGGAGCCGAGGATGATCAGGCGTGAATGCTTCGCTACGTTCATCAAATACACCTCATAAGCCTTTGTCACAAAAGGTAATGCATGCTCAAATTGAGTCGCGGGTTCTGTGTGCTTGACTATGCTCAGTCCTGGGGTTTGAAGCATGGCATCAGACGCACAAACCCGTACAATGCCGGGCTGTAACAGAATATTCGCGGTGCGTTGTGTTTATAAAAAGCGCGACGCAGTGTTAAAAGTAGTCTCAGTTGTGCTCGTTCACTTTTTTACCTGCCTGGATTGGGCAGTTTTTTATCGTCATTCAATAGATGGACGCGCCTCGTGCGCAGGAAAAGAAGCGTTTTGAAGAAATCCACCGAAGCACCAAAAACAGTCGTTCCGCTCTGGCGCCAACAATTGCACTACCGGCTCAAGGAAGGTGCATTGATCGCCATCGGCGCCTTGTGCCTGTTCCTGATGATGGCCTTGCTGACCTACGGCAAGGACGATCCGGGCTGGAGCCACAACAGCAAGATCGACGACGTACAGAATTTCGGCGGCCCGGCGGGCTCCTACAGCGCCGACATCCTGTTCATGGTGCTGGGTTACTTCGCCTACATCTTCCCGTTGTTGCTGGCGGTCAAGGCCTACCAGATCTTCCGTCAGCGTCATGAGCCGTGGCAGTGGAGCGGCTGGCTGTTCTCCTGGCGCCTGATCGGTCTGGTGTTCCTGGTGCTGTCCGGCGCGGCGCTGGCGCATCTGCACTTTCACGCGGCTTCGGGGCTGCCGGCGGGTGCTGGTGGTGCGCTGGGCGAAAGCCTCGGCAATCTGGCGAAGAACGCACTGAATATTCAGGGCAGCACACTGCTGTTCATTGCGCTGTTCCTGTTTGGCCTGACGGTGTTTACCGACCTGTCGTGGTTCAAGGTGATGGACATCACCGGCAAGATCACCCTCGACCTGTTCGAGCTGTTCCAGGGCGCGCTCAATCGCTGGTGGGCGGCGCGTACCGAGCGCAAGCAACTGGTTGCGCAACTGCGTGAAGTCGACGATCGCGTGCATGACGTGGTCGCGCCGACGGTCACCGACAAGCGTGAGCAGGCCAAAGTCAAAGAACGCTTGATCGAGCGTGAGCAAGCCCTGAGCAAGCACATGTCTGATCGCGAGAAACAAGTGCCGCCGGTTATCGCCCCGGCTCCGGCCAAGGCGCCCGAGCCAAGCAAGCGCGTGCAGAAAGAGAAGCAGGTGCCGTTGTTCGTCGACAGCGCCGTGGAAGGCACCTTGCCGCCGATCTCGATTCTCGATCCGGCAGAAAAGAAACAACTCAATTACTCGCCTGAATCCCTGGCGGCGGTCGGCCATTTGCTCGAAATCAAGCTCAAGGAGTTTGGTGTCGAGGTCACGGTGGATTCGATCCACCCCGGCCCGGTAATTACCCGTTACGAGATCCAGCCTGCCGCCGGCGTAAAAGTCAGCCGCATCGCCAACCTCGCCAAAGACCTCGCGCGTTCGCTGGCCGTGACCAGTGTGCGGGTGGTTGAGGTGATTCCGGGCAAGACCACCGTCGGTATCGAGATTCCCAACGAAGACCGGCAGATCGTGCGCTTCTCCGAAGTGCTGTCGACGCCTGAATACGACAATTTCAAATCGCCGGTCACCCTGGCGCTGGGTCACGACATCGGTGGCAAACCGGTCATCACTGACCTGGCGAAAATGCCGCACTTGCTGGTGGCCGGTACCACCGGTTCCGGTAAGTCGGTGGGTGTGAACGCGATGATCCTTTCGATTCTGTTCAAGTCCGGCCCGGAAGACGCCAAGCTGATCATGATCGACCCGAAAATGCTGGAACTGTCGATCTACGAAGGCATTCCGCACCTGCTGTGCCCGGTCGTGACTGACATGAAGGACGCTGCCAACGCCTTGCGCTGGAGCGTTGCCGAGATGGAGCGCCGCTACAAGCTGATGGCGAAGATGGGCGTGCGTAACCTGTCCGGTTTCAACGCCAAGGTCAAGGAAGCGCAGGACGCTGGCGAGCCGTTGAGCGATCCACTGTACAAACGCGAAAGCATCCACGACGAAGCACCGCTGCTGCAGAAATTGCCGACCATCGTTGTGGTAGTCGACGAATTCGCCGACATGATGATGATCGTCGGCAAGAAGGTCGAAGAACTGATCGCCCGTATCGCCCAGAAAGCGCGTGCGGCGGGTATTCACTTGATCCTCGCGACCCAGCGGCCATCGGTGGATGTGATCACCGGTCTGATCAAAGCGAACATTCCCACGCGTATGGCGTTCCAGGTATCGAGCAAGATCGACTCCCGCACCATCATCGATCAGGGCGGCGCCGAACAACTGCTCGGCCACGGTGACATGCTCTACATGCCGCCGGGCACCAGCCTGCCGATCCGGGTTCACGGTGCGTTCGTATCCGACGATGAAGTACACCGCGTGGTCGAAGCGTGGAAACTGCGCGGCGCGCCGGAATACAACGACGACATCCTCAACGGTGTCGAAGAAGCCGGCAGCGGTTTTGAAGGCAGCAGCGGTGGCGGCGACGGTGATGATCCGGAAGCCGACGCGCTGTATGACGAAGCTGTACAGTTCGTGCTGGAAAGCCGTCGTGCCTCGATTTCCGCGGTACAGCGCAAGCTGAAAATCGGCTACAACCGCGCCGCACGGATGATCGAAGCCATGGAAATGGCCGGCGTCGTCACCTCGATGAACACCAACGGTTCCCGTGAAGTCCTGGCCCCGGGCCCGGTACGCGACTGATTGCAAACGCAAGAGGCGGGACAATGATGTGCCGCCGCTCTCCCAACGAGTATTCAAGAGGACTCCCATGCGTCTTATCCGCATGCTGCTGCCAGTACTGGCGCTGACCACTCTCACGGCCCACGCCGATGACAAGGACGTGGCGCGTCTGACCCAATTGCTGGAAACATCGAAAACCCTGAGCGCGAACTTCTCGCAGCTGACCCTCGACGGCGGCGGCACGCAGTTGCAGGAAACCACCGGCGACATGACCTTGCAGCGTCCGGGTCTGTTCTACTGGCACACCAATGCGCCAGCCGAGCAGACCATGGTTTCCGATGGCAAGAAAGTCACCCTGTGGGATCCGGACCTGGAACAGGCCACGATCAAGAAACTCGACGAGCGTCTGACCCAGACCCCGGCGCTGCTGCTGTCCGGTGATGTGTCGAAGATCAGCCAGAGCTTCGACATCAGCGCGAAAGAGGCGGGCGGCGTGATCGACTTCACCCTCAAGCCGAAGACCAAGGACACCCTGTTCGACAACCTGCGTCTGTCGTTCCGCAACGGTCTGCTTAACGATATGCAACTGATCGACAGCGTCGGCCAGCGCACCAACATCCTGTTTACCGGGGTCAAGGCCAACGAGCCGGTGTCGCCGTCCAAGTTCAAGTTCGACATCCCCAAGGGTGCCGACGTGATCCAGGAATAAACCCAAAACCTTGTAGGAGTGAGCCTGCTCGCGATTCGATTTGTCAGTCACATCTTCATCGTCTGACCCACCGCTATCGCGAGCAGGCTCACTCCTACAGGGTCAATGATCGGCAAAATAGAGGTTTCAACGCTACGTGATGGATCTGTTTCGCAGTGCACCGATTGCCCAGCCACTGGCCGCGCGTTTGCGTGCGACCAATCTGGATGAGTACGTCGGTCAGGAGCACGTGCTCGCTCGCGGCAAGCCTCTGCGTGAGGCGCTGGAGCAGGGTGCCCTGCATTCGATGATCTTCTGGGGCCCGCCGGGCGTGGGCAAAACCACCCTTGCACGATTGCTCGCCGAAGTCTCCGATGCGCACTTCGAAACGGTCTCGGCGGTGCTCGCCGGGGTCAAGGAGATCCGGCAGGCCGTTGAAATCGCCAAGCAGCAGGCCGGCCAGTACGGCAAGCGCACGATTTTGTTCGTCGATGAAGTGCACCGCTTCAACAAATCCCAGCAGGACGCGTTCCTGCCTTACGTTGAAGACGGCACGCTGATCTTCATCGGCGCCACCACCGAAAACCCTTCGTTCGAGCTCAACAACGCTCTGTTGTCGCGCGCCCGCGTCTACGTGCTGAAAAGCCTCGACGAAGCGGCGCTGCGCAAACTGGTGCACCGCGCGCTTACCGAAGAGCGCGGTCTGGGCAAGCGCAACCTGACGCTGAACGACGAAGGCTTCCAGATGTTGCTGTCGGCTGCCGATGGCGATGGCCGGCGTCTGCTCAATCTGCTGGAAAACGCCTCCGATCTGGCCGACGACAACAGCGAGATCGGTACCGAACTCCTGCAAAGCCTGCTCGGCGACACGCGTCGGCGCTTCGACAAAGGTGGCGAAGCGTTCTACGACCAGATCTCGGCGCTGCACAAATCGGTACGCGGCTCCAACCCCGACGGCGCGCTGTACTGGTTTGCGCGGATGATCGACGGCGGTTGCGATCCGCTGTACCTGGCCCGACGCGTGGTGCGCATGGCCAGCGAAGACATCGGCAACGCCGATCCGCGCGCCCTCAGCCTGTGCCTGGCGGCGTGGGAGGTGCAAGAACGTCTCGGCAGCCCGGAAGGCGAGTTGGCCGTGGCCCAGGCCATTACTTATCTGGCCTGCGCGCCGAAAAGCAACGCGGTGTACATGGGCTTCAAAACCGCCCTGCGCGCTGCCGCCGAAAACGGCTCGCTGGAAGTACCGCTGCACCTGCGCAACGCGCCGACCAAACTGATGAAACAATTGGGCTACGGTGACGAATACCGCTACGCCCACGACGAGCCGGATGCTTATGCCGCTGGCGAAGACTATTTCCCGGAAGAGCTCGATCCCATTCCGTTCTACCAACCGGTGCCGCGCGGCTTGGAGTTGAAGATCGGCGAGAAACTCAACCACCTCGCCCAACTCGATCGTTTAAGCCCTCGGCAGCGGAGAAAATAGTGCTTCCATTGATCATTGCGGTCTCCGCCGGCGGGGTTGCCGGCACTTTGTTGCGCTTTGCTACGGGCAATTGGATCAACGCCAATTGGCCGCGGCACTTCTATACCGCGACGCTGGCCGTTAATATCGTGGGCTGTCTGTTGATTGGCGTGTTGTACGGCCTGTTTTTGATACGCCCGGAGGTGCCGATCGAGGTGCGCGCCGGGTTGATGGTCGGCTTCCTTGGGGGGCTGACGACTTTTTCATCCTTTTCACTGGATACGGTGCGCCTGCTGGAAAGCGGGCAAGTGCCGCTGGCCCTGGGCTATGCGGCACTCAGCGTATTCGGCGGGCTGCTCGCGACGTGGGCTGGCCTGTCTTTGACCAAACTTTGATAACGAGAAACCGACATGCTCGATTCCAAACTGTTACGTAGCAACCTCCAGGACGTAGCGGACCGCCTGGCTTCCCGTGGCTTTGCCCTGGATACCGCGCGCATCGAAGCGCTGGAAGAACAGCGCAAGACCGTCCAGACCCGCACCGAAGCACTGCAGGCTGAGCGTAACGCGCGTTCCAAATCCATCGGTCAGGCCAAGCAGCGCGGCGAAGACATCGCGCCGTTGATGGCGGACGTCGAGCGCATGGCGGGCGAACTGAGCGCCGGTAAAGTCGAACTGGACGCGATCCAGACCGAACTGGACTCGATCCTGCTCGGTATCCCCAACCTGCCGCACGAATCGGTTCCGGTCGGCAAAGACGAAGACGACAACGTCGAAGTGCGCCGCTGGGGCACGCCGACTGCATTCGATTTCGAAGTGAAAGACCACGTGGCGCTGGGCGAGAAGTTCGGCTGGCTGGACTTTGAAACCGCCGCCAAACTGTCCGGCGCGCGTTTCGCCCTGTTGCGTGGCCCGATCGCCCGTCTGCATCGCGCACTGGCACAGTTCATGATCAACCTGCACGTCAACGAGCACGGCTACGAAGAGGCATACACGCCTTATCTGGTTCAGGCCCCGGCGCTGCAAGGCACTGGTCAACTGCCGAAGTTCGAAGAAGACCTGTTCAAGATCGCTCGCGAAGGCGAAGCCGATCTGTACCTGATCCCGACTGCCGAAGTGTCGCTGACCAACATCGTTGCCGGTGAAATCGTCGATTCGAAACTGCTGCCGATCAAGTTCGTTGCCCATACTCCGTGCTTCCGCAGTGAAGCCGGCGCGTCGGGTCGTGACACCCGCGGCATGATTCGTCAGCACCAGTTCGACAAGGTTGAAATGGTCCAGATCGTTGAGCCGTCGACCTCGATGGAAGCACTGGAAGGCCTGACCGCCAACGCCGAAAAGGTCCTGCAACTGCTCGGTCTGCCTTATCGCACCCTGGCGCTGTGCACCGGCGACATGGGCTTCAGCGCTGTCAAGACTTACGATCTGGAAGTGTGGATTCCGAGCCAGGACAAGTACCGCGAAATCTCCTCGTGCTCGAACTGCGGCGACTTCCAGGCCCGTCGTATGCAAGCGCGTTTCCGTAACCCGGAAACCGGCAAGCCTGAGCTGGTGCACACCTTGAACGGTTCCGGTCTGGCGGTTGGCCGTACGCTGGTGGCCGTGCTGGAAAACTACCAGCAGGCCGACGGTTCGATCCGTGTGCCGGACGTGCTCAAGCCGTACATGGGTGGCCTTGAGGTCATCGGCTAAATGAAATATCTGCCGCTGTTTCACAACCTGCGCGGCAGTCGTGTGTTGGTCGTCGGTGGGGGGGAAATTGCCTTGCGCAAATCCCGCCTGCTGGCCGATGCCGGTGCGCTACTGCGGGTGGTCGCACCTGAAATCGAAACGCAACTGCGTGAACTGGTTACTGCCTCTGGCGGTGAATGCCTGTTGCGCGGTTACGTTGAGGCGGATCTGGACGGTTGCGGGCTGATCATTGCCGCCACCGACGATGAGACGCTGAACGCACAAGTTTCCACCGATGCTCACAAGCGCTGCGTCCCGGTCAACGTGGTCGACGCGCCGGCCTTGTGCAGCGTGATCTTCCCGGCGATCGTCGATCGCTCACCGTTGATCATAGCCGTGTCCAGCGGCGGCGATGCGCCGGTGCTGGCGCGTTTGATTCGCGCCAAGATCGAAACCTGGATTCCGTCGACTTACGGTCAGTTGGCCGGTCTGGCTGCGCGTTTCCGCAATCAGGTGAAAAGCCTGTTTCCGGATGTGCAGCAGCGTCGTGGTTTCTGGGAAGACGTGTTTCAGGGGCCGATTGCTGATCGCCAGCTGGCCGGGCAGGGCGCTGAAGCCGAGCGTCTGCTGCAAGCCAAGATCGATGGCGAAGCCATGGTCACCACCGGCGAGGTGTATCTGGTTGGCGCCGGTCCGGGCGATCCGGATCTGCTGACCTTCAAGGCCTTGCGCCTGATGCAGCAAGCGGATGTGGTGCTCTACGACCGTTTGGTTGCACCTGCGATTCTTGAACTGTGTCGTCGTGATGCCGAGCGGGTCTACGTTGGCAAGCGTCGTGCTGATCACGCCGTGCCGCAGGATCAGATCAACCAGCAACTGGTCGATCTGGCCAAGGCCGGCAAACGTGTCGTGCGGTTGAAGGGTGGTGATCCGTTTATCTTCGGCCGTGGTGGCGAAGAGATCGAAGAACTGGCGGCCCACGGCATTCCGTTTCAGGTGGTGCCGGGCATTACAGCGGCCAGCGGTTGCGCGGCGTATGCCGGGATTCCGCTGACCCATCGTGATTACGCGCAGTCGGTGCGCTTTGTCACCGGCCATTTGAAGGACGGTTCCACTGATCTGCCATGGGTCGACCTCGTCGCCCCGGCGCAGACGCTGGTGTTTTACATGGGCCTGGTCGGGTTGCCGGTTATCTGCGAACAACTGATCAAACATGGTCGTTCAGCGGATACCCCGGCGGCGTTGATTCAGCAGGGCACCACGGTCAATCAGCGCGTCTTTACCGGCACGCTGGCTGATTTGCCGCGACTGGTGGCGGAGCATGAAGTGCATGCGCCGACACTGGTGATCGTCGGTGAAGTGGTGCAACTGCGCGAGAAACTGGCGTGGTTCGAAGGGGCTCAGGCGCAGGTCTGAAAACCGAGTCGCCTCATTCGCGAGCAGGCTCGCTCCCACATTGGATCTGTGTCGTACACAAGTCCCCTGTGGGAGCGAGCCTGCTCGCGAAGAGGCCCTCAAAAACACCGAATCAATCAACCCCGGCGCCAAACCCCTTTGCCGCTCAACCGCGCCCGATCATGGGCCTCGTTGAAATCCTGCTCCGGCCCCTTCGGCACAACACCCGTCGGGTTAATCGTCTTGTGACTGCCGTAGTAGTGATTCTTGATGTGCTGGAAATCCACCGTCTCGGCAATCCCCGGCAGCTGATACACCTCACGCAGCCAGTTCGACAGATTCGGGTAATCGGCAATCTGCCGCAGGTTGCACTTGAAGTGCCCGTGGTACACCGCGTCAAAACGAATCATCGTGGTGAACAAACGGATGTCCGCTTCCGTCAGGTACTCACCCGATAAGTAGCGATTGGCACCCAACACTCGCTCCAGATGATCCAGTTCGGCAAACACCTCATCGAACGCTTCTTCATAAGCCTGTTGCGAAGTCGCGAAGCCTGCGCGGTACACGCCGTTGTTCACGGCCGGGTAGATTCGCTCGTTCAGCGCATCAATCTCGCCGCGTAATGGCGCCGGGTAGAAATCCAGATCATTGCCGGTCAGATCATCAAACGCGCTGTTGAACATGCGGATGATCTCCGCCGATTCATTGCTGACGATGCGCTTGAGCTTCTTGTCCCACAGCACCGGCACGGTGACGCGGCCGGTGTAATCGGCAGTGTCGGCGGTATAGCGCTGGTGCATGAATTCAAAACCATCGAGCTTATCACCCGTCGAGCCGAGTGCTTTGTCGAAGGTCCAGCCGTTCTCCAGCATCAGCCAACTGACCACCGAAACGTCGATCAGACTTTCCAGACCTTTGAGCTTGCGCAGGATCAGTGTGCGATGCGCCCATGGACAGGCGAGGGAAACGTAGAGGTGATAGCGTCCGGCTTCAGCGGCAAAACCGCCTTCGCCGCTGGGACCGGGTTCGCCGTTAGCGGTCACCCAGTTGCGGCGCTTGGCCTGTTCGCGCTGAAACGCGCCGTCCTTGCTGCTTTCGTACCACTTGTCCTGCCAGTGGCCATCGACGAGTAAACCCATGATCAAGACTCCGTAAACCAATAATCGTTGGAGTCGAGTCTATTCCGATGAGTTCGAACAAAAAGCGCAAAGATCAGGCGCGAATGATCGGTTAAATCGATTTGTCCCGCGCGGCCCAGTAGTGCTCGGCGGTTGCGAAGGCTTGCTCACGGTTTTGACCGAGGCCGCGTAAGGCCAAGGCCATGGTCGCAATCAGGGCCATTTGCGGGTAACTGTCGACGACATCTCCGCGCCAGACGGCTTTCAGATGTTCAACGTCCAGGGTTGCCGGTTTGACGTGGCGTTGCGCCGACAATTGCGGCCATTCCTCGTCCCAGCTCTCGCCACCTGTGGTGCCGTAGAGGTGACTGTCGGCATCCGGGTTGATCTCGATTTCGCCGCCATCACCCTTGACCACAATCGCCGTGTCGCCGAGCAAACCGCTGGCATCGCGATGCACTGCCTGATAGCCAGGATGGAAAATGCTCTGCAGCCCACAACGCGCGCCCAATGGATTGAGAATCCGTGCCAGCGAATGAATCGGCGAACGCAGGCCGAGGGTGTTGCGCAAATCGATCATGTTCTGCAATTGCGGCGCCCAGTCCACCAGCGGCATGAACGCCAGGCCGCCGTTGTCCAGTGCCGTGCCGACCTGTTGCCAGGTGCGGCACAACGGAATGTTCAACTCGCCGAGCAGTTGCTCGCTGTACATCCGCCCGGCCGTGTGTGCGCCGCCGCCGTGCATGAAAATGCGCACGCCGTTCTCTGCCAGACACTTGGCTGCCAGCAGATACCACGGCAGATGGCGCTTCTTGCCGGCATAGGTCGGCCAGTCGAGATCGACGTTCAGCTTGGGGGCCTGCAAGCGCTCGCGCAGGGCTTCGGTGAAGCCAGCCATTTCCTCGGCGCTTTCTTCCTTATGCCGCAGCAACATCAGGAATGCACCGAGCTGGGTGTCCTCGACCTTGTCGTCAAGGACCATGCCCATGGCTTCCCGGGCTTCTTCGCGGGTCAGGTCGCGGGCGCCGCGTTTACCCTTGCCGAGGATGCGCACGAATTGGGCGAACGGATGTTCGGCAGGTGTTTCGAGGGTCAGTGCTGGAAAGTCGGTCATAAGCAATTCGTCGGTTTGGGCAGGCCCGCCAGTTTCGCGGCGAGTTTGGCGGGGGTGCCTTTGAACAGTCGGTTCAGGTGCAGGCTGTTGCCTTTGTCCGGGCCGAGTTTCAACGCGGTGTACTTGATCAGCGGCCGGGTGGCCGGGGACAGCTGGAATTCTTCGTAGAAGCTGCGCAGCAGTTCGAGGACTTCCCAGTGTTCGGCGGTCAACTCGATCTCTTCGGCGGCAGCGAGGGCGCTGGCAACGTCGGCGGACCAGTCGCTGAGGTCGACAAGAAAACCGTCCTTGTCCAGTTCGATGGCGCGGGCGCCGACGGTCATGGAATTCATAGCCAGCTGTTGACCTTGTCGTGATGGATCGACAGCTCGACGAAGGCCGGGTAATCAATGGCCTCAGCCCAGTCCGGGACATCAATGGCGCGAGCCTGTGCATCTTCGGCAAGGACGAATAATTTGATTTGGCGTTGTTCCAGTGCACTGAACGGCGCGGTGCCTGGTTGCAACGCATACACCGCATCGCCGGAGAGCAGCAATGCATCAGCGCTGCCGATCAGGCGCAGGCAACTGGTCAGGCGATCGTCGCCAAACGGGGAATGAGACAACACATGCAAAGTCGACATCAGAGGGTGATCACCTGGTCGTAACGGTCAATAAGGGCGGTGATTTGCTCGGTAGCGAGCGGCTGCGCTTCGTCTAGCGACAGATTGCCGAGACCACGAGTGATGGCGCTCTCTGCGCAGTAGAACAACTCTTCGATACCAAACATTGGCAGCGCCTGCAGGTTGGCGCTGAGGTCTTTCTGTTGCAGCGCCTTGGCGTTCTGCCCAGCGGCCAGTTGCAACACGCCGTCATCGAGAAACAGCAAACCGATCGGCAGATCGAACGCGCCGCCGGCCAGCACAATGTCCAGCGCTTCGCGAGCCGCCGGGCCGGACCACGGCGATTGACGGCTGATGATCAACAGGGATTTGGCCATCTCACGCACCTCCGAAGCAGATCAAGCGGTCAGCGTCTTGCACCGCATCATGCAACTGACCGAGGCCGGACAATTCCCACGGCGCGCTGACCGAAATCGCTTCACGCTGGTAGCGCTTGGCTTCTTCAGCATTTAGCGCACCACGGCGCAGGGCGGCGGCGATGCACACCACGCCGTCCAGCTTTTGCTCGGTAATGAAGGCGCGCCATTGTTTGGGCAGGTCCAGTTCGTCCTGCGGCGTGACCACCGCATCGGAAGCGTTATAAACGCCGTCCTGATAGAAAAACAGCCGGACAATCTCATGCCCGCCGGCCAGCGCGGCCTGCGCAAACAGCAGGGCGCGGCGCGAGGAGGGCGCATGGGCGGCGGAAAACAGCGCGATGGCGAACTTCATGACGGACTCGATCAGCAAAACTGCGGCCATGATAAAGCTTTATCGAAGCCGCCGCGAAACCTTGTAGGCCTTCGCCTGCTCGCGATAGCGGTCTGTCAGTTGGTGAAGATGAAGAATGTGCCGGCGCCTTCGTCGGAACGCCGCCCGGAGCCGGCTCGCTCCTACAGAGATTTTTGTTGTCCTCGGTTAGCGCGGCATATAGCCCAGTTGCCAGCGCCGCGGGATTTTCAGCGAGAGCAGCCCGATCATCGCGGCCAGCAACCCGCTGACAAACATCGCCTTCAGTCCCAAATGATGTTCCAGCACTGCCCCCAGAATCGCGCCGATAAACATTCCGCTCCAAGGCACCAGTTGCACCCGCCAGCCACTGCGCCGTTCGCCAAGCATCCAGCGACCCAATCCACGGCCGAACCGCGACAACGCGCCAGTCACGTAAGTCAGCCCGACCGGTAAGCCATTCACTTCTTCGACCGCCGCGTTGAGCATGCCCATCGCAATGATCGCCGCCATCAGCGCCGGCAGTTGGGTGTCGAATGGCCAGACCGCTGCCGCGCACAGCAGGGTGGCGATACACAACAGCAGCGGCAGCGCTCGGCGGCCGCCGAAACGTGCGACGACGACCCCCAAGGCATTGCCGACAATAAATGTTGCGACGAGGATCAACAAACGCACGGTCAGCCCGACTTCGCCATCGCTGATCGCCACGGCGAGTCGGGTGGTGTTGCCGCTCATGAACGAGACGAAATCGCCGCTGGCCATAAAGCCAATGGCGTCGGTCATTCCGGCCAGCACCGAAAGGCTGGCCACCAGCGCCAGACCAATCCGCCCGCGCCACTTTTGTGTGTGCAGGTGGCCGGGGCTGGCGCGGTGAGTCGAGGCGGATGGCAGCATGAGTGGCGGTGTCCTTTCGCGGCGGTTACGGTTCTATGCCATACAGATCGCAATACTCCAGCCAATCCATCCCGGCCATTTCCGCGACTTCACGATGTACTTCCAGGCGCTGCGCCTGGTATTCCTCAGGCGAGTCAGCGGTCAGTTGCAAGGTCAGCTCCCAGGCGAACAGTCCGAGACTCTCCGCTTCGGCCTCAAACGCTTCATGCAGGCGCTCTTCGCGATACTGTGCTTGAGTTTCGCCTTTGGCCTGGGCCAGTAACGGGTTGAGGTGGTCGAGGGTTTCGCGCAGTTCGGGGCGCGCGTCGAGAAATATTTTCAGGGCATGTTCATGTCGCTGGTCGGTAGGCGCCATGGGGTTTCCTTGTGAGGCTGATGAGCTTAGGTTGCCGCAGCGGCCCGCGCGTGTCGCGCTATAAATGCAGTAAAGCAGAACGATTTCTGCTGCTGCGGTGATACAGTCCGCTTTTTTCTGAATGAGCGAATGCAATGCGAATTCTGATGGTAGCGCTGGCGGTGACGCTGCTGGCCGGTTGCGCAGGCTCGGTGATGGACGATGCTCGCACCAAAGCCCCCTATAAAGTACTGACTTCGGACAAAGCCGAGAAAGTCGTCGCCCAGTGTGTGCAGTTCGGCTGGCAGGACGAGGCGGTATTCGGCGTGGACGCGGCGGCGTATCTGGAACCGCGCAAGTCGGGCGGGACGACGGTGTATACCCGTTCGGCGGAGTCGTTTGTCGACGTGATTACCGAGGCATCGGGCACGACGCTGAATTACTACGCGCAGAAAGATGACTTTGTCGCCAAGCGCCGGTTGGCGGCTTTGGCGACCTGTCTGTAGGGCCAATGGTCGCGCTGAGGTTCAAGCCGCCTTCGCGAGCAAGCTCGCTCCCACATCGATTCTTTGTCGGTCATTAATCCAGTGTGGGAGCGAGCCTGCTCGCGAAGGGGTCAGTACATTCAACCTGCAAGTCGCTTCTGGAAAAAATGCCGTTTGTGCCCCGGCGGATAATCGACGATTTCCCCAAACTGGCTATACCCCAACTTCTTGTAGAACTCCGGCGCCTGAAAGTCGAACGTGTCGAGCCATGCGCCGATGCAGCCTTTCTCCCGCGCGAGCTCTTCGGCCATGTGCATCAGCTTCGAGCCAATTCCCTGGCCCCGGCCTGCTTCAGGCACTGACAGCAAATCGATGAACAACCACTGACAGACCAGTCGGCCATAAAGTCCGCCCAGAATCTTGTCGTGATCATCGCGCACCAGCAGGGTGAGCGGCTCTGATACCGCGATCCCGGCCTTGGCCACGTTATAGGCATGCAGGGGCGCCAAAATGGCCTGGCGTTCTTCTTCTGTGGAATGTTGCGACAGCTCGATGCGCAAATTCATGCGTGACTTCCTTGTAGTTTGAACCCGCAGCCTATCCTGCCCGGCACCTGTCTTCCAAGCCCTGCCGCAACCCGTTGGAACTGCCGCTCTCGCGTCGGGGTCTAGCCTTTACAGCGTCACTCCAGCACGCGATTGATGAGGATCCCCCATGAATATTTTCGAAGCCCTTCGCGAAAGCCACGACCGCCAGCGTACTTACGCCAAAAGCCTGATCGAAACCAGCGGTGACACCCCGGAGCGGGTTGAGGCTTACAAGTTGTTGAAAGCCGAATTGCAGGCCCACGAAACGGCCGAAGAACGTCATTTCTACATTCCGTTGATGGAATACGACAACGGTGTCGATCTCAGCCGCCACGCCATTTCCGAACACCATGAAATGGACGAGATGATGGAAGAACTCGACGAGACCGAAATGTCCAGCCCAGCCTGGCTGGCCACTGCCAAAAAGCTCTCTGACAAAGTTCACCATCACCTGAAGGAAGAAGAACAGAAGTTCTTCCAGATGGCTGGCAAATTGCTCAGCGAAAAACAGAAAGAACAACTCGCCGGGCAGTACGAAAAGGAGTTCAACGCACAGCTGCCGTGAGTACTGAATGGCAGTGTTTGCAGCATTGGCGTGTAATCTTTTGTCGTCATCTCAGGTGGGCGTTGTCGCAAAAGGCTGTATATCCATCCAGTATTTGCGGTGTTTTTACGGTTCTAGGCTGCTGACTGCGACAAAACCGCCGATGGACAAAAAATCCGTCTCCGTTAGCTTGAAGGCCTCTCCTCGGAAAGGAGAGTTCTTAAATCAACGGAGTGAAAAACATGAATCAACCACAAGCACAAACCCAACTGCGACACGGCCGTATCATTTCCCCTGCAAGCCGCGGTGCGGTAGCGATCGAGCAAGGATTGCTCGGCGCTTGGCAGGTTAATGAAATGGAAGGCGGGAAGAATTTCCCGGCGCTGGCAGCGGGGCCGTTCCCGGCGCCTTACCAGAGCGACTCGGACAGTGTCACGCCACCGGCCGACGGCTACATTCTCAGCGGTGGCAAGAGCGATGCCCGCGATTGCGTGAACTTCACCAATGACGAAATGAGCAAAAAGCTCGCTCGTCCGTTCACCTGGCCGCTGCTCAATGTCACCCCGGGGCAAACCCTCGAAATCAAATGGGAATACACCGCGCCGCACACCACCCGTGGTTACCGCTGGCTGATCACCAAGGATGGCTGGGACCCGAAACAACGCATCACTCGCGCGCAACTGGAAGCCCAACCGTTCTTCGAGGACTTCTACACTCAGGTGCCTTATTACAGCTACCCGAATGAATTGAAGGCCAAGGTCAATCACGCGGTGAAACTACCGACCAACAAGACGGGCCATCACGTGATCGTGCTGATGTGGATCGTCGCCAATACCGGCAACGCTTTCTATCAGGCTTTCGACGTCGACTTCAAATAACGGCGCTGCGTCGCCAAACCCACACGTTCTGAAGGATTAGAACATGTCAAAAATCGATTTCTCTTTAGTGCAAAACGCGGCGAGCGATGCCGCCTCGCTGATGCCGAGCATTGCCGGTAAAAAGATCCTCATGGGCTTCTGGCACAACTGGCCGGCGGGCCCGAGCGACGGTTATCGCCAGGGCCGCTTTGCCAGCCTCTCGCTGGAGGAGGTGCCCAAGGAATACAACGTCGTCGCGGTCGCTTTCATGAAGGGCAGCGGGATTCCGACCTTCAAGCCGTTCAACGTTTCCGATGCCGAGTTCCGCCGCCAGGTCGGTGTGCTCAACAGCCAGGGTCGGGCCGTGCTGATTTCACTCGGTGGCGCCGACGCGCATATCGAGTTGCGCAGCGGTCAGGAACAACCGCTGGCCAATGAAATCATCCGTCTGGTGGAAACCTACGGCTTCGACGGACTGGACATCGATCTTGAACAGAGCGCGATTGATTTCGCTGCCAACAAGACGGTTCTGCCAGCGGCATTGAAACTGGTCAAGGATCACTACGCAGGCCAAGGCAAGCACTTCATCATCAGCATGGCCCCGGAGTTTCCGTACCTGACCAGCACCGGTAAATACGTGAGCTACCTGCAGGCACTGGAAGGCTACTACGACTTTATCGCCCCCCAGTTCTACAATCAGGGCGGTGACGGGGTCTGGGTGCCGGAAGCCAACAATGGCGCGGGTGCGTGGATTGCGCAGAACAACGATGCGCTGAAGGAGGATTTCCTTTACTACCTGACCGAAAGTCTGGTGACCGGCACGCGTGGCTTCACGCGGATCCCGGCGGACAAGTTCGTCATCGGCCTGCCGGCCAACAACGATGCAGCTGCCACCGGTTATGTGATCGACAAAACCGTGCTCGGGAATGTCCTTAAGCGTCTGGCGATCAAGGGGCTGCCGATCAAGGGTTTGATGACCTGGTCGGTGAATTGGGACAACGGCACCAGCAAGGATGGCGTGCCGTACAACTGGGAATTCAGCCGGCGTTATGGGCCGTTGCTTCATGGAGTGAGTTCCACCGAGTCGGATGTCGATGACAAGCTTTCGCACATCGCTCGTTAGTTGCAAATAAAGAAGCCCGGTAGCGCTGCCGGGCTTTTTATTGGTTTGGAATGCGTGCGGGTATATTTTTATTTGGTTTTTACTAGGACGTAAAGAGTGTCATTGATCGACATTTTTTCGATTCTGTTTAAATAGATAAGCTCTTTGAATTCTTTTTCGAGTGTTTTCTTGTCGCAGTATTTTTCATATATAAGCGGCCTGTCCGAAGCGTAAATGTAAAGGCGCCATACGTCAAAGCCGTCGATTCTGCTGTTCGAGCCGTAATCGAAGTCCACTGATTCTGATGGGAAATGAATGGCGCACCCTACGCCGTGCAGCTCATATTGAATTTCATCAGTTATTTCACCGCAGCGTTCGATTTGCTTGCTCCGCCAGAGTCTTAAAATATTCCGAGTGCCAAATTTTTTTTGTAGTAATTCTGTTCCAATTTCAACTTTTGAAAGGAAGTCAGTTATTAGGTCCTCAAGATTTTTATCGGCTGTTTTTATCTTCTTCTGTGATGCTCCAATCGGTCGTGTCCGACATTGTCAGCTGATTCAATGACTTCTTCGATCGTATTAAGTTGTCCTTTGTGCTCTCTGATGTTCGTGATCAAATTTATAGTTATTGGCGTTGCTGTTTGTTTTGCAGCTGCTGCACGGTGATGTCCATCTAGAATATAGAAGGTGCCCTGATGTTCTGCTACGTCTATGGGATAGCTGATATCGTAGCCATCTGCTCGCATCTGATCTCTTATTTTTTCGACGCGTTTAGTTGAATTTTTTCCCATAATTGCATGCGTTCGCTTCACTGAATGTGGGTCAACGCCATGAATCAAGTCCGGTAATTGTGGATCACCCTCATCAACCTTAGCCCCATCAATCCCACCCGGCACCTCACACCCAGGCTTATTCGGCGGCGGGCAATTGGAACTCAACCCCAACGGATCCACCCACCCCGTCGGATTCGGCACGTACTGGTACTGATTCAGCCCACCCGCCAATTTGATCGGATCCGGCGTCAGATACCGCCCCAGCCGCGGGTCGTAGTACCGATGCCGGTTGTAATGCAGGCCGCTTTCGCCGTCGAAATACTGCCCCTGAAAGCGCAGCGGCTGGTTCAGGTAGTCCTCGCCGGCGAGGGTCAGTGCGGCGACTTTGCCGTAGGCGTCGTATTGCGCGGACCAGACGATGTCGCCGCTGTAGTCGGTGAGTTCCTGCGGGGTGCCGAGATGATCGAGTTGGTAGTAGAACGGGCAGGCTTTTTTCGGGCCTTTGCCGTCGAGTAACGCGAGAGGGCGGAAGGTGCCGGGTTCGTAGACGTAGCTGCGGTATTCGCTTTCGCTGCTTTCGGCGATGAGGTGGTCGCCCTGCCAGAAGAATTCGGTGGTGGCGTCGCCGACGGTTTTGCTGATGCGTCGGCCGAAGGCGTCGTACTTGTAAGACGCGGTCTGGCCGTCGGGGCGGGTCAGGCCGATCAGGCGGTGCTGGCTGTCGTAGCGATATTCGGTGACGAGTGTCTGCGCGCGGCCGCGGCGTTCGCGGATCAGGTTGCCGAAGGCGTCGTAATCGTAGTGGCGGTCGCCTTGCATCAGCAGGCGATTGCCCTTGATCTGGCTCGGGCCGGGACGGTCCTGCATCAGCAGGTTGCCGGCCGGGTCGTGGGCGAAGCTTTCCGGCAGTTCGTCGCGTGAGTGACGTACGCGGATGAGGCGGTCGAGGGCGTCGTAGCCGTAGGTGCGTTGGCCGTGGCGGCTGTCGGCGATGTGCGCGAGATTGCCGTTGGCGTTGTAGGCATAATCGCGGCGGTACAGCGAATCGCGCTGATGGCCTACGGCGTGGGCGAGTAATCGTCCCTGATCGTCGTAGGAATATTCGCTGAGCAGCAGGCCCTGCTGGCGTTGCCGTTCGCGACCGGACTGGTAGACGTGACGGGTCAGCGGCGCGCCGTTGAGGTCGATGTCGGTCAGCGCGCCGCCCTTGGCATGGCGGTAGTCGAGCACGCTGTTGTCCGGCAGGCGCATGCGCTTGAGCTGACCGCAGGCGTCGTAGCGGTAACGCAGAGTGCCCCAGCCCTGATGCTCGGTGATCAAGCGGTCCTGGCGGTCGTACTCGAAGGCCAGCGGGTGTTGCTGGCCGTCGTCGACCCCAATCAAACGGCCGAGACGGTCGTATTGATAAGTGACCTTGATCCCGTCCGGCAGAGTTTTGACCAGCAGCCGGCCAGAAGCATCGCGTGCATATCCGGTAATCAGCGTCGAACCGTCATCACCGAACTCGGTCTTCTCCAGCAGATGCCCATTGAGGTCATAGGCATACGCCGTGCGCTGACCATCAAAACCGCATTCCTGGCGAATCAGCCCGGTCGGCGTGTAGTCCAGCCGGTATTTTTCCCCGAACTCGTTTTCGATCTCGGTGAGCAATAACTGCGCATGGTCGTAGCGGTACTGCACCCGCGTGCCGTCGGGGTTGATCCGCCGCGAAACCAGGTGCAGATCGTCGTCATATTCATAACGGGTGATGCGCCCGAGTTCATCGCGCTCGGCAGTGACCTGGCCGTAGGCGCCGTAGCTGTAGGCGCGGGTGCTGCCGGTAGGAAAAGTCGTCTGAATCAGTCGGCCAACGGCGTCCCAATGTTGCCGGGTGACTGCACCGTGTTCGTCCGCAGTCGTGGTCCGGCGCCCCAGTGCGTCGTAGGAAAAGCGCCGCACGCCACCGTCGGGCAGTGTTTCTTCGGTCAACTGGCCGAGGGCATTCCAGACCAAGCGATGCCGGCTGCTGTCCGGGTAGCGGATCGACAGCAACTGCCCCCGGGTGTCGTAGTAATAATGGGTGACCTGGCCGTCGGGGTCGACCGCTTCGGTGACATCGCCCTCGGCATTGCGCCGGTAGATCCACACCGCATCGCCGCGCGAACGCCGAAACAGGAAACCGTTGCGATACTCGTAGGACGTGGGCGCCTCATCCGGTGGAATCAGCGCGATCAGCCGTCCGACCTCGTCGTAGCGGTATTCGGTGACGGCGCCCAAGGCATCCTGCTCGGCGATCAAGCGCCCCGAAGAGTCATAGGCCTTGAGCTGTTCACCACCGTCGGCCGAGACTTTACGCACCAGCCGCGCACGCTCGTCGTGGACGTAAGTCTCTTCAGTGCCATCGACGTAATGCACCGCCACGCTACCGTCGTCGTTCCAGACGTAGCGCGTGTCCATCTGCGAAAACGATGCCCAGTGGCGCACGCAACGCGCCGATTTCCCCGAACGCTCCCACTCCCAGAAGAAACTCGCGCCGCCGGCCAGTTGCCGCTGCAGAATCACGTGCGCGTCGTCGTAGTCGTAACGCTCGCTGTCACCGACGGCGTTGCTGGCTTCGATCAGGTGCTGATAGGCGTCGTAGCGGTAACTGACCAGCGCCTGTTCGGTACTCCAGGCGCCGTCGCGAAACACCTGATAATCCACACCCAGCAACTGCGCACGGTCATAGCGCAACAGCAGCGAGCGCCCGGCGCCGTTGTCCAGGCGTTGCACCCGGTCAGAGCGATCGCGCTGCACCGTCAGACGATTGCCATAGGCATCGCTGATCGCCGTCAGCCGTCCTGCGCGAAAGTGATAGAACCGCGCCGTGTCCCCGGCCAGCGCTAAGATCAGCTCTTCCGGCTCATCGCCAAGAAAAATCGCGGCCCGCGACAGGCTGTTGTGAATCGCCGGTCGTTCAACGCTCGGCAACGGAAAACGGGTACGACGGTTTTCGTGGTCAATCCAGACCACAAAGTCGCCTTCAAAGACCAGCAGATGCGCCAGCGAATGACTCCAGCCAAACCCCAGCCCGGTATCGATTTCCACCGCACTGCTGCGATACAACCGTGTGAACTCGAACGGCAACACCCCATCGAGCACCGCATCGGTGAGGGTCAGCAGTTCTTCGCCAGTGACCATCGACACCGGACAACCGTTGGTACAGGTACGCGGCACGCAATCGGCGCTGTCGCCGTTGGGGTTTTTCGCCTGATCCGGCGAGTCGTCGTGAGGCTCATGCCGTTCCAGCCGGCTCGAAGCGCCAGACTTGTCCCGCACAACAGGCGCCGGATTCGGCACCGTCAACACCAGCGAATCGGCCTGACGAATGTTCAGCGGTATCGACGGTGTCGGTTTCAACTCAACGTCACGCACATTAAGCATCAGCGGCTTCAAAACGCTGGCATGCCGCGTCAAATCCGCCGAGGACGTCAGTTCGGCCAAGCGCAAAGCCGACGCCGCCAGCCATTCCCGCGCCCGCGGCGACTTGATCTTCGCCAGCACCTTGCTGCTCAAACGCACCGGCACGCCGACGCCACCCCACAACCCCATCAGCAGAAAACTGATCAGCAGTTCGACCCGCACCTCGGCCACCACTTCGGCCAGGTATTGCGGCGGCAGCATCTTCAGCCAACTGGTAAACGCGGCCAGATGAATGAACAGCAACGGTTCGTCACTGAGGATCAGCAGACCGTTGGCAATGGCGTCGCTGGAGGCATTCAATAACGCCTCAAGCTCGGCCTCGCTGAGGTACTCCAGCAATTTTTCACTGTTGGCCTGCAAGTCGGCGAGGAGGGCGAATACCTGTTTGATGTCATCCCAAACGCCATTCAGGGCTTTCTCGAATCCACGCCAGTCGGCCTGTTGCAACTGACCGTAACGCTGAAGAAATCCGGCGCTGGAAAACTCCGTCCACTGGGGTTGAAACCCTGCCCACTCAGCGCGCAGCCAGCCTTCCAGGCCTGCAATGACACCTTCATAAGAGGCATACAGAGCACGCACATGGTCGGTGGACACATCGGGAAAGAAGGTGATGCGATAACGCTGGCCCCGATCGCAATCGGTCACCTGCAGAATGCCGCTGGGGCCGATGGTGTGGTGCCGTGGCTCGCCGAAAGTCAGCACGCCGCCGACATCGGCAAGCACCGGCTCGAGGGTTACCGGGGTGTTGCCAATCGGCACAAACCGCGCGGCCTCGAACATATGTACCAGCGTCAGCGACCCGCTGGCCGAGCACATGACCACCGATGAACTGAGCGGTTGGCGCGACTTGATCGGCGCGCTGAGGCGCACGTCGTTACCGACGGTGAAGACCTGCTCGACATCCAGCGCGGTGCCTGTCCAGAACTGCTCGGCCCAGGCGTCGTAGTGGTTCAGGCACAGGCGGAATTCGCGGATCAGGTGTTCAAAGTCCGGCTCGTCCGGGTTCAAAGCAGCAACAACGAGCAGGCCGATGCTGTTGTTCAGGGCCAGCAGCCGATCGGTTGGAAGCATTCGCAGTTCTCGCGCACATCAAAAAGGTGCGGGGACTTTGCGGGGGATCAAACAGGAAAGAAGTCGGGCGAGTAGGTGATATCTGTAGGATGTTTCGACATGGTTTGTAGGGCGGTATAGGGTTTCGTTTTTTCGTTCACAAGAGAGGGCTTTTACCTACCCAGGTGCCTTCAATGACAAAAGGATCAAGCGTCATGTCCAACACAGCCGAGCGGGTCAACATCGTCGACACTCAGGTGTTGTCCCATGACTGGTATCTGCTGAAGAAAATCACCTTCGACTATCACCGCAACAATGGCGAGTGGCAGCGACAGACCCGTGAGGTTTACGACCGGGGAAATGGCGCTGCGATTCTGTTGTTCAACCGCGAGCAGCGCACGGTGGTGCTGACACGGCAGTTTCGTTTGCCGGTATTCGTCAATGGTCATGATGGTCTGTTGATAGAGGTGGCTGCAGGCTTGCTCGAAGGCGCTGCGCCGGAACAGCGGATTCGCGATGAAGCCGAAGAGGAAACCGGTTATCGCGTGCACGATGTGAAGAAGGTGTTCGAGGCCTACATGAGTCCCGGCTCGGTTACCGAGAAGCTGCACTTTTTCATTGCCGAATACGACGCCGCATCGAAGGTCAGCGACGGTGGCGGTCTGGAAGAAGAGACCGAAGAGCTGGAAGTGCTGGAGTGGCGATTCGATGACGCGCTGGCAGCGTTTCAGCGCGGTGAGATCTGCGACGCCAAGACCATCATGCTGTTGCAGTATGCGGCGATGAATAACTTGTTTAACGGATAAATCCAAAGATCGCAGCCATCGGCAGCTCCTGCAGGAAACGCATTCCAGGGTAGGAGCTGCCGAAGGCTGCGATCTCTTGATCTGTATTAACTGGCTAAAATAGATCCCCGGTTTTGCCAACCGTCGACCAGTTGCCACCCTCCAAGGTCAGCAAGCGCTCTTTCGCCTCAAGCCCACCGGCAAATCCGGTCAGCTTTCCCGACGCGCCAATCACCCGATGACACGGCGCGACGATGGAAATCGGGTTGCGTCCGTTGGCGGCGCCTACTGCCCGCACGGCGCTGGGATTGCCGATCTGTTCGGCAATCTGGCTGTAGGTCCGCGTCTCGCCAAATGGAATGGTCAGCAGCGCTGCCCAAACCTTTTTCTGAAAGTCGGTGCCGGTGAAATCCAGTTCCAGATCAAAACAGTCACGCGTCCCGGAAAAATATTCTTCAAGTTGTCGAGCGGTTCGAATCAGGATCGGATTGTCGTGTGCCTCAATCATCGGCCCGAGGCGCACGCGGTTCGGTTTGTCGTTTTCCCAGAGGATGGCCGCCAGTCGTGAGCCGTTCGCGACCAGCTTCAGCTCGCCGACGGGCGAGGGCAGGGTGATGAACGTGTAAGGCATGACGGCAGACTCCGGATCAGGGCGGCAACAGCGCCCAGCATACTGCCTGATCGGGGAGGCGCAATACGCAAAGCCGACCATACTGCTTGGTGCTCTTGCAGCGTTCCCCCCCTCTGTTTTGCACAGACCCTGAAAACAAAAAAGAGATCGACTCATGAAGTACGAACCTTTGGCCAAATCGCTGATAGCGACCTCACTGGCACTCAGCTGTCTCATGGCTCACGCGGCGTCAGTCGCACCGGTTGCCGCCGAAAACGGCATGGTGGTCACCGCGCAACATCTGGCGACCCACGTGGGCGTCGACGTATTGAAAAGTGGCGGCAATGCCGTCGATGCGGCGGTCGCCGTGGGTTACGCGCTGGCGGTGGTTTATCCCGCAGCCGGTAACCTCGGTGGTGGCGGTTTCATGACCATTCAACTGGCGGACGGGCGCAAGACCTTCCTCGACTTCCGCGAAAAAGCGCCGCTGGCGGCCACCGCCAACATGTACCTCGACAAGGAAGGCAACGTCATTCCCGATCTCAGCACCCGTGGGCATTTGGCGGTGGGTGTGCCGGGCACCGTCTCTGGCATGGAACTGGCGCTGAGCAAATACGGGACCAAACCGCGCAAGGAGATGATTGCCCCGGCGATCAAACTGGCGGAAGACGGTTTTGCGCTGGAGCAGGGTGACGTCGAGTTGCTGGAGTACGCCACCGATGTGTTCAAGAAAGACATGCGCGATTCAGGCTCGATCTTCCTGCACAACGGCGAGCCGATGCAGGTCGGGCAGAAACTGGTGCAGAAGGATCTCGGCAAGACCCTGCGGACGATTTCCGAGAAAGGCGCCGACGGCTTCTATAAAGGTTGGGTCGCGGATGCCATCGTGACGTCGAGTCAGGCTAACAAAGGCATCATCACCCAGGCCGACCTCGACAAATACAAGACCCGCGAACTGGCCCCGGTGGAGTGTGATTACCGTGGTTATCATGTGGTCTCGGCGCCACCGCCAAGCTCCGGCGGGGTAGTGATCTGCCAGATCATGAACATCCTCGAAGGCTATCCGATGAAGGATCTGGGCTTCCATTCGGCTCAGGGCATGCACTATCAGATTGAAGCGATGCGCCACGCGTATGTTGATCGCAACAGCTACCTCGGCGATCCGGATTTCGTCAAAAACCCGATCGAGCACCTGCTGGACAAGAACTACGCGACCAAACTGCGCGATGCCATCCAGCCGCAAAAGGCCGGTGTGTCGGCTGAGCTAAAACCTGGTGTGGCGCCCCATGAAGGCAGCAACACCACGCACTATTCGATCGTCGACAAGTGGGGCAACGCGGTGTCGGTCACCTACACCCTCAACGACTGGTTCGGCGCGGGCGTGATGGCGAGCAAGACCGGGGTGATCCTCAACGATGAAATGGACGACTTCACCTCCAAGGTCGGCGTGCCGAACATGTACGGTCTGGTGCAGGGCGAAGCCAATGCGATTGCGCCGGGCAAGGCACCGTTGTCGTCGATGAGCCCAACCATCGTCACCAAGGACGGCAAAGTGGTGATGGTGGTCGGCACACCGGGCGGCAGCCGGATCATCACGGCGACTTTGCTGACCATGCTCAACGTCATCGACTACGGCATGGGCCTTCAGGAAGCAGTCGATGCGCCACGCTTCCATCAGCAGTGGATGCCGGAGGAAACCAACCTCGAAGACTTCGCCGCCAGCCCGGATACGCGCAAGATTCTCGAGAGCTGGGGCCACAAGTTTGCCGGGCCGCAGGACGCTAACCACATCGCTGCGATTCTGGTCGGCGCACCGTCGCTGGGGGGTAAACCGGTCGGCAAAAACCGTTTCTACGGCGCCAATGATCCGCGCCGCAACACCGGCTTGTCACTGGGGTACTGAGGGGCGTAAAAAGGGGGCGGGCCCAGGTCCGCCCCTGTCTCAAGGACTGATCAAGGAAGGCTCATCATGACCACCGCATTACTGATCATCGACGTCCAGCGCGCCCTCTGCTCGGGCGAATACCAGTGCCATGACATTCACCGGGTGATCGACACCATCAACGGTCTCAGCAGCCGTGCGCGCAAGGCTGGCGTGCCGGTGGTGCTGATTCAGCACGAAGAAAAGGACAGCCCGTTGGCCCAGGGTGCCGAAGGCTGGCAATTGGCCGAAGGGCTTGAGACATCGCCCAAAGACCTGCGCGTACGCAAAACCACCCCGGACTCGTTCTACCAGACAGACTTGCGCAAACTGCTGCCGAGCGAAGATTTCGAAAAACTGGTCATCTGCGGTCTGCAAACCGATTACTGCGTCAACGCCACCGTGCGTCAGGCCCATCAACTGGGTTATGACGTAGTGCTTGTGGCCGACGCGCATTCCACGGTCGACAACGGCAACATGAGCGCCGAAGACATCATCGCCGAGCACAACAAGGATCTGGCGCATCTGACTGGCTCCGTGGCGCGTATCGACGTCAAACCCGCAGCCGACATCGCGTTCTGAAGCGTACACAAAACCTTGTGGGAGCGAGCCTGCTCGCGAAGGCAGTGTGTCAGTCGACATTGATAGTGGCTGATCCACCGCTTTCGCGAGCAGGCTCGCTCCCACAGTGATTGCTAAACCCTGATTGCGATGCACATCAGGGATTTCCGCTGGCAGCACTGGCATACTGCGCGCCGTCCGAAGAATGGAATCTCTCGATGTTCGCGATCTCCCTGCGTCATGCCTTGGCTCTGATGTCCCTTGCGTTTGCCGCTGTCACCCAGGCCAGCAGTTTCGATTGCGCCACGACCAACAGCAAAACTGAAAAAGCCATTTGTGGTGACCCGCAGATTTCGCTGCTCGACGAGAAGCTGGGCAAGCTGTGGCATTCGACATTGGCTAATGTCCCCGATGCCCAAATCCTCAAGACTGACCAGCGGCGGTGGCTGAAAAATCGCAACGCCTGTGGTGAACAGACGGCCTGTTTGCGCCGCCAGTACCTGATGCGCCTGACCGAACTTGAACACGCCACTCAGCCCTTCAGTTGGGACGCGACCTGGCAGCTTATTCCGCCGGGGACTTCAACCTCGGCGACGGTGATAACCCAGCGCCGCGATGCTACGCACATCAGCATCGACATTACGGCAGCTGAGGGCGCCAACTCCGGTGATCTGGACGGCATCGCCACACTCAAGGACGGTAAGGCCGTTTATTCGGAAGACGAGTGCACCCTGTTGTTCACTCCCATCAACGGTGTGCTGGATATTTCGCTCGTAGGTGCAGGCGGATATTGCAGTGCCGGATTGGGCGTCTACTACACCGGCCGTTTTGTCGCCTCGCAGCAACCGCTGGCGCTGGATTACGACATGCTCAGCCTGGGCTTGGCTCAAACTCCGGAAGAGAACCAGGCACTGCACACGTTGCTCAAGACTGATTATCAGACGCTGGTGGAAAAGTCTGGCTCGTTGATGACCGCTGAGCCTTCCGCTGATGTGCCGGGCAGTCAGGTCTGGGAGATGTGGATGCGCGGCCTCGGCGGTACCGGCGTCTTGATGCGGTCAACCGCTGGGCATTTCTGGGTGCTGCTGGTGACCTACGACAGTACCGGCCACTCGCGTCTGCGCTATTACACCAACGCTGCGAAATGGAAAAAACGTCTACCCGACGCCTTGCACGACTGGAACGAGCGCATGAAAGATTATCTGGAACTCCCCGTAGACTTCATGCCCTGATCTGCGCAGCACTCCTCCATCAAGTCGCAAACAAAACCCCACGAATCTCCCCCACCCGCGGCGCTACGACCACGCCCTCCAGCACCATCCGCGTGATCGTCTGCGCCGCCGTTTGATAATCCTCATCCTGCGGCACTTCGCGCCCCATGATCTGGCCCATCTGCCAGCCGATGTTGGTGTACGTGCGCGTCGCCGACCAGATGAACAGCATCAAATGTTCAGGATCCACCGGCGCGAGCAAACCGCGCTCGATCCAGCTGCGCAGGCATTCAACATTGCGCCGCGCTTCGGCATGCAACAGATCGCGGCACTCATCCGGCAACTGTCGACCGCCCAGCAGCAACTCGCCGCTGAACACCTTGGCAATCGCCGGATGCTCGCGGGCAATACGAATTCGCGCGGCGACGTAGGCGCGCAGCCCCGTCAGCGGATCATCGCTTTCACGCAGCACCGCCGAGGCTTCCAGTAACGGCTCGACAAACCCCAGCAGCACTTTGCTGTAGAGGTTTTCCTTGGTCTGGAAGTAGTAGTACAGATTGGCCTTGGGCACCCCGGCACGTGCGGCGATGTCGCGGGTCTGGGTGGCGTCGAAGCCTTTGGCGGCGAATTCTTCGCTGGCGGCGGCGAGGATCAACTGCTCGTTGCGTACGCGGATGGCACTCATGGACACACGGCTTTGCTGGACGGCATGGATAGGTTCTGGCGATTTTGGTTTCGCAATATACAAAACTATATAGCGATGAAGCCAGCATACTCGAAGGGCAGCGCTATGCTGCTTCGATCATTGATTGGAAACGGAGCGGGCGTATGACTCTTCAGGCAGTGCGAGCCGCCCCGACACATCTGGATGCGGTGGCGGCGTTGTTCGACGCTTATCGAGGTTTTTACCAGCAGCCGTCGAACCTTGTGCAATCGCGAGCCTTCATCGCTGAACGCATGGCTGCCAGCGAATCGGCGATTTTTCTTGCTCAGGATGAACACGGTGAAGCGCTGGGTTTCGTGCAGTTGTATCCGACGTTCTCGTCCATCGATGCGCACCGCACCTGGCTGCTCAGCGATCTGTTCACCGCGCCCGCCGCCCGTGGGCGGGGCGTGGGTCGATTGCTTATGAACACTGCACGCGACTTCGCCTTGGCGACCGGCGCCAAAGGGCTGGTGCTGGAAACCGCCACCGACAACTTCACGGCGCAAGGCTTGTACGAGTCCCTCGGCTACATACGCGACAGCGGTTATTACACCTACATCCTCGACTTGCGGCAGGGCTGAGCAAGTTTTTTTGCCGATTTCCCCAATTCAGGCTTTCGCCCGAGCGCCGCTCTCTCTAGAATCCGCCCGGCCTTCGCAATGAAGGCTCAATGCCATCATCTGGTTATGTACACATAGGGACGGACATCATGCAATTCGGGAAAATTCTGGCGCTGGGGCTGGTACTTGCGCTGGGCGGTTGTGCCAGTTTCACCAAAGACGAAGTGGCGCCGGTGACCATGCCGTCGATGGCCAGCTATACCAACAAGCCAAACGTCTACGTCGATTTCGATTTCTACCAGGGTGAGCCGAAAAGTGGCTCCGCCGTGGAAGTGCCACAAGCCCGTGATCAACTGAAACCACAGCTGCAAAAAATCCTCACTGACTCGGGTCTGTTCGGCCGTGTCACCCTGGATGAATTCCAGAAGCAGCCGGGCGATTACAGCCTGCGTCTGAAAATGTACAACCATCCGCCGAATGCCGGTTCCATGGTACTGGCCTTCATCAGCGGCTTCAGCATGATGGTGATTCCAGCGTATGGTACCGATCAGTACACCTTGAGCCTGGAAGGCATGGATGGCCAGGGTCAGGCCCTGACCACCGCGAGCAACCACGATGCGGTCGGCACCTGGTTCGGCATCTGGTTTATCCCGCTGATGGCCAACACGCCTAAAGAAGCGGTGAATGACACCTTCACCCGTCAGGTCAACGCGCTGCTCAAGCAGATGGTTGATAGCAAGAACCTGAAGTACTCGGCACTCGAAACCGGTATTCCTCGGGCTTGATGCGAAACAAAAGAGCCGCGATTGCGGCTCTTTTTTTGCCCTTACTTCAGGGCCTGAATGAACTGTGGATCGCTATACAGTTCTTTCAGCAAGTCACGCACCATCGGGTTGTAAGCGTTGACCGCGTTCGGGATCGCAATGAAGCCGAAGAAGCTGCTGCTCCACTGGCTGCTGACATTCTTGGTCGCGTCGTACACCACATCGTTGCCGTTGAGCAGGGTGAAACGTGCCGCAAGTTTGCCGTCGCCCGTGCCCATGCCGGCGTACAGTTCGTTGTTCACCACCAGCACTTTCAACTGACGCTGAGCCTGCGGATCAAGCAGGCCGGCCTTGCGCAGTTCTTCGGTGATCGCATCCTGAATGTGCGCCGGGATGCTGCCGGACGGCGAGCGAACCGGATTGGCACGCACCACCAGCGAACCTTCACCGGATTCGGCCGTAACCTGAGGATTGCTGATCGCATGTAGCGGTGGGGTTTGCTTGAGCTTCTGCACGTTCTCGAAGCTTGGCTCGTAGCGGGTCATGGTCATGCCACAGCCTTGCAGCAGCACGGCCAGCATCGGGATCAACAACAGCGACTTCTTCACGGCAGTTCCTTGCGTGGGAATAGAGGAGGGCGCGAATTATGGGCAGAGTGCCATCATTGGGCAACCTCGTTCGTCTGCGCTTTGAGCAATTGTTCGATCTGCGCCAATTCCCAGGTACTGAGCAAGCTCACCGGATCGGTGCCATAACGCTGCCAGCTTTCTAGCGCGCCTTCTTGCCCATCGCCGCTGCGAGCAAATTCACAGTGGTGCAAGCGGCCACCTTCGACATCCAGGAGCAGTTGCCAGCCCTCGATATCGACCGCGATCAGTCCCGCTGCGGTGGGCCCATCGCAGATGTTGAAAGCGAGCACACCCAGCGCAGCGTCACGCAGACGCTGGCAGACCTCGCGGGCGCTCAGAAATGCAGACATGTTCAACTCAACGGTTACCGGAGCGCGTCAGCATAAAGCCCGAACCCACAAGTGTCAGCGTTCACTGGCCCGATCCGCGACAATTCCGTAACATCCGCAACCCTCTTTTTCCCGAACACCTGCAGCCGCGCTCGGCGGTTGCTCAATCAGGTAAGCCATGAAACCGATTCGTCTGCGCGCCGATGTCCTGGCCGGACTCACCACCTCGTTTGCCCTGTTGCCCGAATGCATTGCGTTCGCGCTGGTGGCGCACCTCAATCCGCTGATGGGCCTGTACGGCGCGTTCATCATTTGTACGCTGACGGCGTTGTTCGGCGGGCGGCCGGGCATGGTCTCTGGCGCGGCGGGTTCGATGGCCGTGGTCATCGTCGCGCTGGTGGTGCAACACGGCGTGCAGTATTTGCTGGCGACGGTGTTGCTTGGCGGTTTGATCATGATGGCGTTCGGGCTGCTGCGCCTGGGCAAACTGGTGCGCATGGTGCCGCATCCGGTGATGCTCGGCTTCGTCAACGGGCTGGCGATCATCATTGCGCTGGCGCAGCTGGAGCACTTCAAGAGCGGTGAAGAATGGCTCAGCGGTACGCCGTTGTACCTGATGACCGGGCTGGTGCTGCTGACCATGGCCATCGTCTATATTCTGCCGCGTCTGACAAAAGCGGTGCCACCGGCGCTGGTGGCGATCCTTGGCGTCGGCCTGCTGGTTTACCTGTTCGGCCTGCCGACCCGCACCCTTGGCGATATGGCGCACATTGCCGGCGGCTTGCCGACTTTCGCTTTGCCGGACATCCCGTGGAGTTTCGAAACCCTGCGCATCATTGCGCCTTACGCGATTCTGATGGCGCTGGTCGGTTTGCTGGAAACCCTGCTGACGTTGAACCTCACCGATGAAATCACCGAAACCCGTGGCTATCCGGATCGTGAGTGCGTGGCGCTCGGTGCGGCGAATATGGTCTCGGGTGCGTTCGGCGGTATGGGCGGTTGCGCGATGATCGGTCAGACGGTGATCAATCTTAGCTCCGGTGGGCGTGGGCGTTTGTCCGGTGTGGTCGCTGGTGTGCTGATTCTGTTGTTCATTCTGTTTCTGTCGCCGCTGATCGAGCGTATTCCGCTGGCGGCGTTGGTGGGTGTGATGTTTGTGGTGTCGCAGCAGACTTTTGCCTGGGCGTCGTTGCGGGTGCTGAACAAAGTGCCGCTTAACGATGTGCTGGTGATCATTGCTGTGACCACTATCACCGTGTTTACTGATCTGGCCACTGCGGTGCTGTGCGGCATCATTATCGCCGCGCTTAACTTTGCCTGGCAGCAGGCTCGCGAGTTGTACGCCGATGAGCATCTGGAGGCTGACGGCAGCAAGCTTTATCGTTTGCATGGCACGTTGTTTTTTGCCTCGACTGCGCCGTTTCTCAATCAGTTCGATCCGGCTAATGATCCGGCTCGGGTGACTTTGGATTGTCGGCATTTGAGTTTTGTTGATTATTCGGCGATTGCTGCTTTGAAGACTTTGCGCGAGCGCTATGCCAAGGCGGGTAAGCATTTGCAGGTGTTTCATTTGTCTGAGCGGTGCAAGAAATTGCTGAAGCGGGCGGGTGAGGAGCATCACTGATTATCTGGCTGACCGGGTACATATCCGTTGCTGCGGGTGTTGCTGATTAGGGTTCCGCCCTTACGGCGGGTCACTTTTTCCAGACGCCGAAAAAGTAACCAAAAAGGCTTGCTCCTGCGTGCGGCCCGCTCGCTGGGGCTCGGGGTTCCTTCGCTGCGGGATCGATCCGGGCGCAGCGCCTACGGTTTGCTTCGCTGCACCTCCTCTCGCTGTGTTTGGCTGCGCCAAACGGTCGCTGCGCTCCCACGCCCGGATCAATCCCTCCACTCAGCCTTCCGACGTCGCCCGTGGATCAAGAGCTGCAGCCGAGCTAACGCTCATCCTGTTGAGTGGGGCGGCTTTGCCGCTTGGGTTGTACGCACGTTAAAACTGTGGGAGCGAGCCTGCTCGCGAAGGCGGCCTGACAGCCGACCAATTTCTTGCTGATGTACCCGATCCAACTGTGGGAGCGAGCCTGATCGCGAAGGCGGCCTGCCAGCCGACCAATTTCTTGCTGATGTACCCGATCCAACTGTGGGAGCAAGCCTGCTCGCGAAGGCGGCCTGCCAGCCGACCAATTTCTTGCTGATGTACCCGATCCAACTGTGGAGTGAGCCTGCTCGCGAAGGCGGCCTGCCAGCCGACCAATTTCTTGCTGATGTACCCGATCCAACTGTAGGAGTGAGCCTGCTCGCGAAGGCGGCCTGCCAGCCGACCAATTTCTTGCTGATGTACCCGATCCAACTGTGGGAGCGAGCCTGCTCGCGAAGGCGGCCTGCCAGCCGACCTGTTTCTTGCTGATGTACCCGATCCAACTGTAGGAGTGAGCCTGCTCGCGATGGCGATGTGTCACTCAAAGATGCTTTGAATGACACACCGCTATTGCGAGCAGGTCAGCTCCAACAGGTTTTGTGTAGCCGGATTCAGATGGCGGGGAAGTCAATATCGGTCAGCGCCGCGTTGTTCAGGTAGTTGGTCAGGCTCTGCACGGCCACCAGTGCAATCACTTCAATGATCTTCACGTCGTCGATGCCGGCAGTGCGGGCGGCGGCGATCTGTTCATCAGTCAAATGGCCGCGGCTTTCGGTCAGCTGACGGGCGAGGGTGGCGTAGGCGTTGAGTTCGCCTTGGCGGGCGGCGACGATGTCTTGCGCCGAGAGCCCGGCCTTGCCGGCAAACAAGGTGTGGGCCGCCAGGCAATAGTCGCAACCGTTGACCTGTGAGGTGGCGAGGTACACGGCTTCTTTTTCCTGGGCGCTCAGCGAGGTTTTGCCGAGGATCGCCGAGGCTTGCACGTAGGTTTCGAGGGCCACTGGTGCTTTGGCCAGGGTGGTGAAGACGTTGGGCAGGAAACCGATTTTCTTTTTCACGCCTTCCAGCACAGGGCGGCTGGCGTCGGTGGCGGTTTCGAGGCTGATAGCGTGGATGCGGCTCATGGTGATGCTCCGAGAGTCCGGTGCGAAGTGCGCCGGGGATGGAGGTCATGTTATTGAGCGAAGCTGGTGGATTGGCGGCAAATCGTCGAGGATATGCGGCAGATCGTCCAGATATGCTCTTGGAGTCGTCCATGGATCGCCTTTCAACATTGCTCAGCCATTTCGGCGTGACTGCCGGCACTTTTCACAGCGGCACGTTCTGCGGCGTCGCGGTTCATGAAAATGAACAGGTCGGCCATGTGCATTTGTTGCAGGCCGGCGAGTTGCTGCTCAAGCCGTGCAGCGAACGCGAGATCCGCCTCAGTGAACCGTCGCTGATTTTCTTCCCCCGACCTTTTGCCCATCGCATGTTCGCCGACGAGGCGATGGACACCCGAGTGGTCTGCGCAACGCTGACGTTTGACGGCGGTTCCGGTAATGCGCTGGCGGCGGCGCTGCCGGATTATCTGGTGCTGAAACTGACGGACATCCCGGAGCTGGGCAACACCGTGGAGTGGCTGTTCAAGGAAGCGTTCGAAGGTCACTGCGGGCGCGTGGCAGTGATGGATCGCCTGTTCGAACTGCTGGTGATTCTGTTGTTGCGGCACTTGATCAGCAGTCGCGAACAACAACCGGGGATGATCGCCGGGCTGGCCGATCCACGTCTTTCGCGCGCCTTGAACTCGATGCACGAGCAACCGCAAAAACCCTGGAGCGTGGCGGATCTGGCCTCGGTCGCCAACTTGTCCCGTGCCGGGTTTGCCGAGCAGTTTCGCCGCGTTGTCGGGCAGACCCCGGCCGATTATCTGCTGAGCTGGCGGGTCAGTCTGGCGCAGAAACGCCTGCGCGAAGGCAAACCGATTGCGCTGATTGCCGAAGAGGTCGGTTACGAAAGTCCGTCGGCGCTGGCGCGGGCGTTTCGGCGCAAGACCGGGCTCAGCCCTCGGGAGTGGAAGGCGGGCGCCTGAGGCTCATTTGGCGAATTTCTTCGCCCCGGCCACGCACAGGATCACGCCCAGCGTCACGGCGAGCATGCCGAGGCTGACGTGTTCATGTAGCAGGGTCGCCGCCAACGCCAGACCGAAAAACGGCTGCAGTAATTGCAACTGACCCACCGCCGCAATCCCGCCCTGAGCCAGGCCGCGATACCAGAACACAAACCCGATCAGCATGCTGAACAGCGACACATAGCCCAGACACAACCATGCCGACAGACTGACCGTGCTGAACGAGGCGGGCGCCCGCCACAGACTCAACACTGCCATCACTGGTAGCGACAGCACCAGCGCCCAGCAAATCACCTGCCAGCCGCCGAGGGTGCGTGACAACTTCGCGCCTTCGGCATAACCGAGCCCGCAGGCGAGAATGGCGGCGAGCATCAGCAGGTCACCGGTGGGCGAGGCAGTCAGCCCTTGTGCCAGCGCGAAGCCCACCACCAGTGCGCTACCCAGTACGGAGAAAATCCAGAACACCGGTCGCGGCCGCTCCCCGCCGCGCAGCACGGCAAAAATCGCCGTGGCCAATGGCAGCAATCCGACAAACACAATCGAATGCGCCGACGTCACGTGTTGCAGCGCCAGTGCAGTCAGCAGTGGGAAACCGAGCACTACGCCCAGCGCGACAATCAACAGTGACAAGCACTGATCGCGCGCCGGACGCCGTTCGCGAAACAGCCACAGCAGGGCCACCGCCACGACCCCGGCGATGGCGGCGCGGATCACAGTGAGAAACACCGGATCGAACTCCAGCACCGCCAGACGCGTGGCCGGCAGCGAGCCGCTGAAGATCACTACGCCGATAAAACCGTTGATCCAGCCGCTGGTTTTTTCCATTGCCGGGGTGCTCAGGTTCGAAGTCTGTTCCATGCCAGATCACGCTCAGGAGTGGGTTGCGTTGCGGCCATGCTAGAGCCGAGAATCAGCACAATCAAAGAATTGTCATGGATACATCCGGCATGCCACGTTCGCGCTACAAGACACTCGTTGATGCCTATGCGGCAGACATTCGCTCGGGCCAGTTGCCGCCGGGTACGCGGTTGCCGACGCACCGGCAACTGGCCGCTCAGGAAGGGCTGGCGCTGGTCACAGCCTCGCGGGTGTACGCGGAGCTGGAGGCGATGGGCCTGGTCAGTGGCGAAACCGGGCGCGGCACGTTCGTGCGCGAAACCTCGCTGTCGCCGGGGCAGGGCATCGATCAGAAACAGGTGGCGGTGGGCATGATCGACCTCAATTTCAACTACCCGTCATTGCCCGGTCAGGCGGATCTGTTGCGCACCGCGCTGCGCCAATTAGCGTTGTCCGGGGATCTGGAAGCGTTGCTGCGTTATCAGCCGCACGCCGGTCGCGCCCACGAGCGCGCGTCCGTCGCTCGGCATCTGCTGACGCGCGGGGTGACGGTCGAAGCCGAGCAAGTGCTGATCGTCAATGGCGCCCAGCAAGGCCTGGCGGTGACGCTGATGGCTCTGCTCAAACCCGGCGATGTGATTGCCGCCGACGCGCTGACTTATTCCGGGTTCAAGGTCTTGGCCGAGGCGCTGCATCTGGAAGTCGTGGCGATCCCGTTCAGCGATCAGGGGCCGGATCTCGCGGCGCTGGACACACTCTGCCGCAGCCGCTCGGTACGTGCCGTGTACAGCATGCCGACGTTGCACAATCCGTTGGGTTGGGTGATGCCGTTGGCGCAACGCGAGCAGTTGGTGTCTATTGCCCGTTGTCATGATCTGACACTCATCGAAGACGCGGCCTACGCATTTCTGGTGGAAAACCCACCGCGTACGCTGATCGATCTGGCGCCGGAGCGCACGGTGTACGTCTCGGGCCTGTCGAAAAACATCGCCACCGGCCTGCGCGTCGGTTTCATCGCCGCCCCGACAGCGCAGGTGCCGGCACTGGAACGCATCATCCGCGCCACCACCTGGAACACCCCCGGCATCATGAGCGCCATCGCTTGCGGTTGGCTCGACGACGGCACGGTGACGCTGCTTGAAGAACAGAAGCGCAACGACGCCAAAACGCGGCAAGCGTTGGCGGCCGCAGTGCTGAAAGGACTGCCGAGCATTGGCCATCCGGCGTCGTATTTCCTCTGGCTGCCGCTGCCGGAAGATGTGCGCGCCGATCAGATTGTCGTCGAGTTGATGCACGAGCAGATTTCCGTCACCACGGCGGAGCCGTTTTCGGTGTCGGGTCATGCGCCGCATGCGATTCGTCTGGCGCTGGGTTCGGTAGAGATGGATGTGTTGCGCCAGGCATTGATCAAAATCAGAAGGACCATTGGCGCTTACCTGTAAAAAACAAAATGCTACCCTTGCGCCGCCCGATGCAGACCGACCCGGAACCCTCGATGAAAAACACCGCTGCACTGTCACTCGCTCTGATGCTGGCCACAAGCCTGTTCAGTACGCTCTCCCACGCCGCAGGCGACCCCGAAGCCGGTGCGAAAATCTTCCCGCGTCTGTGCGGCGGCTGCCATCAGGTTGGCGAATCGGCCCGTCCCGGATTCGGCCCGCAACTCAACGGTATCATCGGCCGGCCCGCCGGGACGTCAGCGAATTACGTGTATTCCGATGCGATGAAGAACTCGGGGGTGACTTGGGATCGTGAAACGCTGATCGCTTATCTGAAGGATCCGAAAGGCGTCGTGCCCGGCACGCGGATGATTTTCTGGGGGCTGAGTGACGAAGAAAAACTCGACAACCTGTTGGCTTATCTTCAGACCTTCTCGCAATAACGGCAGGAGCTGCCGAAGTCCCTGATTGAAAATGACATGAAAAAGCTCTTCGGCGTTGTTGCTGCTTTCAAGGAACCCACCATGAAATTTTTGCTATTGGTAACACCGCTGTTGCTTGCCACAGGACTGGCCCACGCGGGCATCCCCATGTTCAACGCCACGTGCCCGGGCAAGATCGAAGTGCACGCCGATCAAGGCGGGCCGATCTACATCAATGGCAAGGAAGGCAAGTTGAAGAAATTCAATGAGAACTACTTCGAGGCCAAAGGCGCGGGCGTGACCATCTCTCTGAGCATCAATCCCGACGGATCGCCTGCGGTGTCGTACACCGGGAAGAACAGGGCCAACGGGATTTGTGAAGTGAAAAGCGACTGATCAAGCGACCTGATTGCGACCCGCTGCCTTGGCCTGATACAGCTGCTGATCGGCGCGCTTGATCAGTGCGCTGTGGCTGTTGTCGACCGGGTCTGCCAGGCCGACACCGATGCTCACCGTCACATTCCCGACCGCAGGGAAATCGGCCTCGGCAACCGCCGCGCGAATCTTCTCGGCGACCACTTCCGGGGTGTCGGGTTGGGCGATTTCCGGCAACAGTACGGCGAACTCTTCGCCGCCATAACGGGCGACGAAATCGGTGGTGCGCAGGCTGCTCTGAATCAACTGCGCCAACTGCTGCAGCACTTCATCCCCCACCGCGTGACCGTGGGTGTCATTGATTCGCTTGAAGTGATCAGCATCGATCAGCAGCAGGGAAAACGGGCGTCCGGTGCGGCGGAACAGCAGTGTGTATTCGGTGAGTTTCTCGTCGAAACGGCGACGGTTGTAAACGCCGGTCAAACTATCGTGGGTCGCCAGACTCAGTAATTCGGCATTGGCCTGCGTCAGCGCAGCGGTGCGTTGCGCGACGGTTGCTTCCAGCGAGGCATTGGCCTCTTGCAGTTCGCGCTCTTTGCCGAGCAGTGATTGCGTCATTGCATCGATGGACTGGCCGAGCTGGGCGATTTCCAGCACCGGGTGTTGCAGCGGGAATTGCGCGCCGGGCTCTTTGTTCTGGACCTTTCGGGCCGAACGGGCGAGCTGTTCGATCGGGCGGCTCAGGTACAGCGCCAGGTAGTAAGCCACCAAGCCGAACAGCAACGCCGCGAAAACCCCGAGAATCAGCAGTTTGTAGAGCAGCAGACGCGCCGGTTGCAGTGCGGTTTCCAATGGCTGGCGCACGGCGATCGACCATGACAACGCGGTGCTCGACGGCGTCGGCACGTTGACCACGCTGGTGAGGAATCCATTGCCGGCGGTCCAGCCTTGCGCCGTGGCGTCAGTTGCCAGTTGCTGCCCCATCAGCGCTTCCGGGTAGAGCACCTTGCCATCGTGATCGATGATCAACGCCTCGATATCCGGCGTTGAGTTTTTATGTGAAAACGCCGCTGACTCAACAATGCGTGTTACCCAACTCCAGTGCGCGTGTGCACCCAGGACGCCAATCACCTGACCGTCGGCGTTACGGATCGGCGCGGCGAAATCGATGAAGCGCAGCGGTTCGCCGTTCGGCAATCCCGGCAACATTTTCGCCAGCAGCACCGCCTCATGGGGATCGCCGGTGTACTCGCCGCGCATCCCGGCCTGGAACCATGGTCGTTGTTGCACTGATTGACCGACCAGCAAGTCGTTGACTGCCTGATGCACCTTGCCCTCGGCGTCGGTGACGCCCATCCACGCATATTCGGCGCGGGCCTGGGTGCGCAGTTGCATCGATTTCAGAATCGCCGGATTGTCCAGATCGCCACGCTCAAGATGCGGCGCGCGGCTGAGCAGATAAACCTCCAGCTGCCTTTCGCGCAGTTGCTCACCCAATAACGATGCCGCCGAGCGCGCGGTGTTGAGCAAGGCATTGCCGCTGGCCTGCTTCATCTGTTCCGTGGCGATGTGACCGACGTAGAAGCCCACGCTGAGCAGCGTCAGCAGGGACAAACCGGCAAACCAAAGGGTGAGGTGGCTACGCAGACTGGCTTTGAGCATGGGCGGGCGAGGTCTGTTTTGGAGTTGTGGCCGCATGGTATGCGCAATGGGCGGTGGGTGACCAGTCGGGGAATGGATGGTTGCAGACATGAAAAAGCCCGGCTGATCAGGCCGGGCTTTTTATTGCAATTGCGGTGAAACCGTTGAGTTATGCGACGCGGCGTTCGATCAGGCGATCAGCGCCACCTTCAGCAACACGGCGTTCGATCAGACGATCGGAACCACCTTCGGCAACGCGGCGTTCGATCAGACGATCGGAGCCGCCTTCGGCAACACGACGTTCGAGCAGACGATCGGAACCACCTTCGGCAACGCGGCGTTCGATCAGGCGATCGGAACCGCCTTCGGCAACGCGGCGTTCGATCAGGCGATCGGAACCGCCTTCGGCAACGCGGCGTTCGAGCAGACGATCAGAACCGCCCTCAGCAACACGACTTTCAATCAACTTGTCCGAGCCGCCTTCAGCGACCTGGGTATGTGCCGGGGTGGCGGCAAAAGCGTTAATGGCGAAAACCGAAAAAGCGATGCTGAGAAGGGTTTGGCGTTTCATGATCGTGTGCTCCAAGGGGTAGTTGTTTGTCTGGAGCCGATGTTACGCCGTGGATTTTTTATGAGAACTTCATTGCCGTGATGGTAAACATCGACCGCAATGATGGTTCAAAAATCCCTTGTAGGAGCTGCCGCAGGCTGCGATCTTTTGATCTGGCCGTTTCTCAGGACTTCGCCGCCCGAACACACAGTTCACCGGTCGCCCGTGTCAGGGCCAGCTCATGCAACGCATCGCGGGTCAGGCCACTGCGCGCCTTGGCCAGCCACAGGGGGCAATTCGCGTCATGGCGATACGGCGCAAAATCAGCGTATTGCTGCAACAACCGGGTTTGCAGTTCATCCAGACGCGGGCGGATCTGTTTACCGAGGTCGGGGCGCGGCGTGTCCGGCGCGGCACCGGCCGCCTGCCATTGCGAAAGCAAACCGTACTGCACCAGTTTGTTCGCCTCCATTTGCGCAGCAATCAGTTGCGCCACCTCTTCATGGTCGAGCTGGCGCTCGGCGGCCAGCGTGCGGGCGTTGGCAATGACTTGCGCCTCACGCGGGCTGTCCTGAATCGGCTTGCCACTGTCCCATTTGGTCAGCGCGACGAGGTCGCCGATGTTCAGGCGTTCGTTGAGTGTTTCCAGTAAAGGCATCAAGCTGTCGGCGGGTACGGCGGCGTGAGCGCTGGTGCCGAGCAGGGCAAGTAGGATGGCGGTCAACAGATTGGCAAAGTGCGGCATGAGCAGAGCCTCGATGAGAACAATGGAAGTGGGCAGTTGTTTACCACAGCGCTGAACCGACACCTACAGATCCGCGCCAATTACACAGACGTGGCCACCGGTAATAAACATCGATTTGAAATGTTAATTGCGCCCCGCGTGCAACTCGCCGAAGCTATCCTTCATCAGCCCTCCCGCCGTTCGAGATGGACCTCTATTCAATGCAAGTCGCCGCCCAACGCCCACTCTGGCACACCTACCTGCTGTTCCTCGCGCCGATGGTGCTGTCGAACTTTCTGCAATCGATGTCGGGCACGGTCAACAGCATCTACATCGGCCAGATGCTCGGCACCCAGGCGCTGGCGGCGGTGTCGGGGATGTTTCCCATCGTGTTTTTCTTTATCGCACTGGTGATCGGCCTCGGCGCGGGCGCCGGGGTGTTGATCGGTCAGGCGTGGGGCGCGCGTGAGCCGCACATGGTCAAGGCGATCGCCGGGGCGACGCTGTTGCTGGGCGTATTGATCGGCCTGGTGGCCGCGATATTGGGCAGCGTGTTTGCGCGACAGGCATTGGCGGGGCTGGGGACGCCGGCGGATGTGCTCGACGATGCAGTGGCGTATGCCCATGTGATGATGTGGATCTTGCCGTCGCTGCTGGTGTTTGTGTTGTTCACGCAACTGTTGCGCGGGGTCAGCGATACGCTGTCGCCGTTGCTGGCGCTGATGGTCTCGACCTGTGTCGGGCTGGCCCTGACCCCAGCGCTGATTCGCGGCTGGTTCGGCCTGCCGCAACTGGGCATTCAGAGTGCGGCGTACGCGGGGTTGGCCGGCAACCTAGCGGCAATGGCGTGGCTGGCGTGGCGCCTGATTCGCAAGGGCCATCCATTGGCGCCGGACCGCGAGTTCTTTGCCGCGCTGCGGCTCGACGGGGCGATTCTCGGCAAGGTGTTACGCATCGGTCTGCCGACCGGCGTGCAGATGATTGTGCTGTCGCTGTCGGAGCTGGTGATTCTGGCGCTGGTCAACCAGCACGGCTCGCAAGCGACGGCGGCCTATGGCGCGGTAACGCAAATCGTCAACTATGTGCAGTTCCCGGCGTTGTCGATTGCGATCACTGCTTCGATTCTTGGCGCACAGGCCATTGGCGCCGGGCGGCTGGAACGCATGGGGCCGATTCTGCGCACCGGGCTGCTGATCAACGTGTGCCTGACCGGCGGCCTGATCGTGCTTGGTTACCTGTTGTCGCACTGGTTGCTGGGCCTGTTCCTGACCGAGGATTCGACCCGGGCGATGGCTGAGCATCTGCTGCACATCATGTTGTGGAGTCTATTGGTGTTCGGCTTCCAGGCAATCATTGGCGGGATCATGCGCGCCAGCGGCACGGTGTTGGTGCCGGTGGTGATTGCGATCATTTGCGTGGTCGGCGTGCAACTGCCGGCGGCGTACTGGCTGGACGGGCAGTACGGTTTGCAGGGGGTGTGGATGGCGTTTCCGGTGGCGTATCTGGGCATGCTGGTGTTGCAGACCTTGTATTACAAACTGGTCTGGCAGCATCAGAAGATCGAGCGGCTGGTGTAGGCGCTGGCGTAAAAGTCGGATGTTTGCTTAAGTCAATCGAGGCCCTCGACGGCTGGCCCCGCCCGGAGAATCCCATGTCGATCCGATTGCTGCTGGCTGCCGCGTGTTCACTGTGCGTCATCTCTGCCGCTCAGGCTGTCGAATACACGCGGGTCAACACCACCGCCAGCCAGATCAGTTTTACCTACAACCAGATGGGCTCGCCGATGTACGGCACCTTCGGCAAGTTCGAAGCGACGCTGGACTTCGATACTGACAACCTCGCCAACGCCCACGCCACGTTGCACATCGACCTCGACAGCATCGATGCCGGCAGCGAAGACGCCAACACCGAACTGGTGAAACCGGCGTGGTTCGACACCGAAAAATTTCCCGTGGCGGTGTTTGAGTCACGGCGTTTCACCCAAGTGGCCGAGCGTCGCTATCTGATCGACGGACAACTCACCCTCAAAGGCGTCACTCGTGAAGTGCAGGTACCGGTGGAACTGAAGCCGGGCAGCGACATCGGCATTTTCGACGGTGACCTGGTGCTCAAGCGCGACGAATTCGGCCTCGGCGCGGGTGAGTGGGCAGACACCGTGGTGTCCAAGGACATCGCCATCAAATTCAAAGTGGTGGCGCCACAGCAGTGACGCCCGCCGTTGCGATCAATACGCCCGCCAGTGCCCCGGCACCCAGCGCCATTGATTGCCGCCCCAGCGATAGTGCCCGGCGACCCAGTGATAACCCGGTGCCGGCATCACCGGAACGACTTCGACCAGCGGCGGTGGCCGGTGCGGACGGGCCGGCTCGACGACACAACCGGACAGCGTAATGGCCACCAGCGTGGCTGCCAGCAGTGCTTTAACGATTTTCGACATGGTGGGGTTCCCCCAAGAAGTGATGGTCAGGCTGTCGCGCATTCATCGCACCCAATGCCCTTCGACCCAGAACCAGTTAGGTCCGCGCGCCTGCCAGTGCCCGGGTTTCCAGCGCGCGCCGTACCTCACCGGTTGCCAGTGGCCGGGCATCCACACATAACCGCGTCCTTGCCAGCGCCAATGACCTTGATCCCAGACATAACCGGGACGCGCACCGGGCATCACTTCCATGCGCATCGGCGGTGGGGCTTGCTGGACGATCACCACCGGTTGCGCAAACGCCGGGGCACTGCTCAGCGCGGCCAGCGTCAACGGCACCAGCAGCAGGGTGTTTCGCCATTTGGACAGGGAACGCAAAACGCTCATGACAACTCCTCAAGGCCTGCGTTGAAAGTGAACGCAGCTGCAGAATTGGATGCCTGTTTTGCGAAAGATCCCGTCTGAGGCGGATGAAATTTTTGTCAGGGAGGGCGATGCGAGAACGTCAGGATGGCGCCGCAGCAAGACGCCCGGCGCGCGTGATGGTTGTTGCCTGTGAGGCTGGACTCAATAAAACCGGTCCTGTTCTTTCATCGCCTGAATCTGCCAGAACGTTCTGCCCGAGATCAGCAGAAACAGCAACGCGAGCAACACACCGCCGGTCATGATGTAGAAGCTCGTACGGTAACTCTGCAACTGGCTGGCGATACAGCTTTTATCCGGCATCCACGGCGACACCAGCAGGGTGATCGGGCCGTCGACTTCATATTGGGTATGCTCGACGTAGCGTTCGTCGGCGTGTTGCCCTTCATGGGTCTGGCCTTGGGCATCGGCGTATTGATAGTGAATGACCTTGCCATTGGCGTTCATTGGAATCTTTTCCAGTGCCGTGACGCTGCCGCGGGTTTCCACACCGTTGAAACTCAGCGCTCCATAAAGCATGCCCGACTTGTGAGCCATTGCAGCGAGCAGCAGTACCACGCAGCAAGCAACGGTCAGCATGACGATACGGTTGTAGAGGTGATCCTTGGCAGCTTCGCGCGGGTAGTACATGGCCGATCCGTGGTGGTGACATTGGTAGGAGACCGTTACATCGGCGCTCGGAACAGGAACTTTAGACGTCGAGCGGGCGCGTCACGGTATGATGTCGCGGCTCGTCGACCGCAGCGCCGGTCGGCAACGCTTTTTACCGTCGGAGTTCGTCATGCCACGCATCACCCACTACAAATCCCCATGCCCCGAAGGCGTCAACAGCCAGATTCTGCAGATGGTCGTCGACTACCTGACCGACATCAGCGCGGTCGGACTCGGCCCGAGCAACCTGCTGTACAACGTCTATCAGTACGCGGTCGGCTATGAGGTGCATCTGTATCTGGAAGCGTTGAATGGCGAGAAGGGCACCGACGTCGAGTTGCTGGTTGCCACCGACGAGGATGATCCGGAGCAAGTCATTGGTTTTCTGTTGTACCTGCCGGTGCAGGGCGATTGGGAGGCGTGCAGCGTCGCCTATATGGCGGTGCGCGAAGGGCATCGGCGTCAGGGTGTGGCGCGGGCGCTGATCGGTGAGATGGTCGGGCGCTATCCCCATGCGGAACTTGCCTGCACGATCGGCAAAGTCCCGTACTTCGAAGCGTTGGGCTTTGAGGTGATTGGCCAGCGTGAAACCCAGGTGTTGATGAGCACCCGGCATTACCGCAGCAACGGTCTGCGCGGATTTATCGACACCACACCGATCTATCGGTCGCTGGAAGTGCAGCAGATTCACACCTATCTGCTGCAGAAAAACGGCAAGCGGGCGATGCTCGACGCCGAGAAACAGCGTGACCGACACCTCGATCAGACTACTCGTCATGTCGAGGAGTTTGTCCGCCAGCGCCTGACCGTGCACTGACCTTACATTGCTGAAAAAGCCCTTGCTGTGAATGCCGCAGCAAGGGCTTTTTTGTGCGCGTCATTCAGCCGAGTTTGACGTTCATGGTGATCCGCGCCGTGAATACGTTTTTGCCCTCGGTATCGTGAATGTCCACGGTGACGATCTTGTCGCCTTCGCTCTGCCAATCCACGCCTTCACCACTGGCCACCGCTGTCACATCGGTTTTTGCCTTGGCCAGATATTCCACGGTCATGCCTTTGGGAATCCAGCGTGCGCCGGCCGGGATCGACACATCGGTCATCATCCCGGCGGCGAGTTCTGCCGCGTTGCACATGGCAATCGCATGCACGGTGCCGAGGTGGTTGGTGATCTCACGGCGAAACGGCACTTGTACCGTCGCCGAGTTCGCACGCAACTCGGTTACCAGCGGGTTGATGCTGCTGAAGTACGGCGCGACCTGGCAGGCCATCTGGCTGAACGCTTGCGGGCCTGCGCTGTTGAACATGCTGAGAAACTGACTCATGGAAAAGCCTCGCGGAAAGTGATTTTGCAGAATGATGTTCCGTTACAGAATAATATTCTGTAACGGAACGGTATTCGGTCTGCGGGAAATCTGTCAACCTGTGCGTGTTTTTTCCATGGGTACGACGTGTGCCTTTCAATCCCGATTTTCAGGCAGTGAGCCGCATGGACACCGCAGATCTACTTGAACGCAGTTACCCCGGCCGCCGTGCCGAACTCAAGCGCGATATCTTTCGCAAGGCGCTGAGTCTGTTCAACGAGCAGGGGATCGAAGCCACCACCATCGAGATGATTCGCGCCGAGTGCGACACCAGTGTCGGGGCGATCTATCACCATTTCGGCAACAAGGAGGGCTTGGTCGCCGCGTTGTTTTTCACCGCGCTGGAGGATCAGGCGCGTCTGCGCGATGCCTATCTGGAGACGGCGAAAACCACCGAGGAAGGTGTGCAGGCGCTGGTGTTCAGCTACGTCGATTGGGTCGAGCGTCAACCCGAATGGGCGCGCTTCCAGTACCACGCGCGGTTTGCCGTGACCAAAGGTCCGTTCAAGGACGAACTGGCCGAGCGCAACAAAACCCGTAATCTGCGCCTGCGCGACTGGCTGGCCGAATCGGGTCGCGCTGCCGAACTCAAGGCCTGGCCCGCTGAACTGTTGCCGTCGTTGATCATCGGTCAGGCCGACAGTTATTGCCGCGCCTGGCTGGCGGGGCGGGTGAAGGGCAGTCCGGCGGATTATCGCCAGTTGCTGGCGCAGGCGGCCTGGCGCTCGATTCACGTCGATGCGCTGCCGGACTGCTGATTTACGCAGACAAAAAAAGAGCCTCAAAGCTCTTTGATGGGGAGGAAGTAGAGCCCTCGAGGCTCAAGATGCGCATGAAGCAAGACACGGGCTTGATTGGGGTTCAGAGCACCCGTGCCTACGCAGCGCTCGATAGAGCGGAGCCACTGCGTGATTCCATCCTAGGAGTGTGCAAGTGGCGGCTCAAGTACCGCCAGTCGCCCGGGCGGCGGCGCGAACCTGGCACCCAAATACTGACGTGATCCTGCGTAGGAGTGAGCCTGCTCGCGATGGCGGTGGGTCAGTCAAATCAGCTTCAACTGACAAACCGCCATCGCGAGCAGGCTCACTCCTACAGGGGAACAGCGGTGTCAGCGGGCGCCGGGCCAGCCTGATTTTTCGAGCGCAGCGAGCAGGGTGTCGGCGTCCAGACCCGGCACCGAATGCCCATTACCTTCGGTGCTGTCACTGGCCAGCAACGCATTGATGATCGCTTCTTCAACCGCCTCGGTCGCGGCCAGAAACAGCTCGCTGATATGGTCATTGTTGACCATGCGCAAACCGTCGCAGGTCGGCGCGCCTTTGCCTTCGTAGGCTGCCGGCGGCACGTGATCATTACCCGTGGCGAAGGCGATGAAAATGTCGCCGCTGTGATCCTCGTTGCCACCGCCGGTGCGCGCCAGACCCAGACTCGCGCGTTGCGCCAGACGTGTGCATTGATGCGGCAACAGCGGCGCGTCGGTGGCCAGGCAAACGACGATCGAACCCATGCCCGGATGCGGTAATGAGGCGCGCAAGAATGGCGAATCTTTCTGTTCCATATAACGCCCGACCGGGTAGCCATCGACCCGCAACTCACTGCGAATACCGTGGTTGGCTTGCACGATCGCACCAACGGTCCAGCCACCCTGAGCACTGCTCAATCGCCGAGACGAAGTGCCGATGCCACCCTTGAATTCATGGCAGATCATGCCGCTGCCACCGCCGATGGCGCCTTCCGTCACTGGACCGTCGACGGCCGCAGCCAGCGCTTCGGCGACGTGTTCAGGCTGGACGTGAAAACCGTTGATGTCGTTGAGCAAGCCGTCAAAGGTTTCCAGTACCACCGGCATGTTCCAGTAGAGACGACCGTCGTCCGGTTGCTGCTGGCGATCCAGAGCAATCAATGCATCGCGCACCACACCAAGGCTGTGGGTGTTGGTGAAGGCAATCGGGCTGGTCAGCAGACCGGCCTCGCGAATCCACTCAAGCCCGGTGGCGTCACCGTTGCCGTTGAGCACATGCACGCCGGCAAAACACGGCTGTTGATTGGTCGAGCCCGGGCGTGGTTCGATCAGTGTGACGCCGGTGCAGATGTCCCGCCCGGTGCGGCTGCGACCGCGCACATTACTGTGGCCGACGCGTACGCCGGGTACATCGGTGATGGCGTTGAGCGGGCCGGGTGGTAGTTGGCCGATGCGGATGTTGAGGTCACGGGCACGAGGTTTCATTGATTTCTGTCTCTCTAAAAAATGTCTGGTGAAGCACAAAACCTGTAGGAGTGAGCCTGCTCGCGATAGCGGTTTGTCAGGCAAAACAGTGTTATCAGGCAGACCGCTATCGCGAGCAGGCTCACTCCTACAGGGGGAATGCGTTGTTCTTACTGGCCGTTCTTGACCTTGCTCCACACCCGCGTGCGCACCCGCTCGGTGGCTTTCGGCAAAGGTTCAAGGGTGTACAGCGTGGCCATCGCCGTGGCCGATGGATAAACCGCCGGGTTGTCCCGCGTGGCTTCGGCCACCAGCGCTGTTGCCGCGCGATTGCCATTGGGATACGACAGATGATCACTGACCGGCGCGATCACTTCGGGCCGCAGCAGATAGTCGATAAAGGCCAGGCCCTGAGGACGATTCGGTGCGTCCTTGAGCAGCACCAGCGTGTCGAACCACACTGGCGCGCCTTCCTTGGGCAGGCTGTAGGCGATTTTCACGCCGTTGTTGGCCTGCTCGGCATTGGTCCTGGCCTCCAGCATCGCGCCCGACCAGCCCACTGCCACGCAGATGTTGCCGTTGGACAGATCGCTGATGAATTTCGACGAGTTGAAGTAGGCGATGTGCGGGCGCAGTTTCAGCAGCAGCGCTTCGGCTTTTTTATAGTCTTCGGGATCGGTGCTGTTCGGTGGCAAGCCGAGATAGTGCAGGGCGACCGGCAGCATCTCCGACGGCGAATCGAGCATCGCCGCGCCGCACTGGCCGAGTTTGGCGAGGTTGGCTTCGTTGAACACCAGATCCCACGAATCCACCGGCGCCTTGTCGCCCAGCGCCGCGCGCACCTTGTCGACGTTGTAACCGATGCCGTTGGTGCCCCACAGATAAGGCACGGCGTATTGATTGCCGGGATCGTTGTTGGCCAGTTTCGCCAGCAGGTCGCTGTCGAGATTCTTCCAGCCCGGCAGTTGCTCGCGCGGTAGCGGGGCGAGGGCGCCGGCCTTGATCAGCGTCGGCAGGCTGAAGTTGCTCGCCACCACCACGTCGTAGCCGCTGCGGCTGGTCATCAGTTTGCCTTCGAGGACTTCGGCACTGTCGAAGGTGTCGTAGACCGGCTGGATACCGCTGTCGCGCTGGAAATCGTGGAGGGTGTTCGGGCCGATGTAGTCGTACCAGTTGTAGACATGCACGCTCGGCGCGTTGGCGGCCATGGACATCGAACTGGCGCCAATACCGGCGAGCAGGCCCAGTTTAATGCTGAGGTTGATACAGCCACGGTGACCACGCATGATGCGGCACTCCTGGCCTGTGCAGGCCGGTGATGAACAAGAGTGGTCAGCCTATCGGGCCGGCCAGGCCTGACCCATTCCCATCATGGGTTACTCAAAAGGGGTAGTGCGTGGACGCGTTGTTGCAGGAACTGCCGGTGCATCAGAGCCTGGCGCGGGTATTTGCCGGTGTCGGTCAGGACGGTTTCTGGCGCGCGCTGGTGGACACGTTGCGGCTGCTGGTGCCGCTGGACAACGCGCTGGTGGCGCTGATGCAAGCCGGGCAGGCGCCGCAGTTGCTGATCGACTTCGACAGCAGCGGACGTGCCGACGAGCAGGAAGAACTGGCCGGTTACAGCGCCGGGATGTACCTGCTCGACCCGTTTTATCAAACCGCCTCGACCGGCATCGCCGACGGCTTGCACAGCCTGGCTTCGGTGGCGCCGGACCAGTTTCTGCACAGCGAGTACTACCAAAGCTATTTTCGTTCGGTGGTCGGCGAAGACGAGTTGCAGTTCATGATCAACGTCGAGGGCGGCGTGCTCGGTTTGTCACTGGGGCGCTCGACGCCGTTCGACATGGCCGAGCAGGGCAGGTTGCTGTGCGTGCGCGATTGGGTGCTGGCGGCGATGTGTCGGCATGTGCAGTTGCTACCGCCGCAGGGCGCGGTGGCGGAGGCGGTGGTCGGGGATCTGGCGACGTTGCTCGACCGCTTCGATGCGCGACTGACGGTGCGCGAGGTCGACACGGCACGGCTGATTTTGCAGGGTTTCTCCAGCAAGGCGATGGCCCAGCAGATGGGTATTTCGCCGGAGACGGTCAAGGTGCATCGGCGCAATCTGTATCACAAGCTCAATGTCACCGGGCATGGTGAGTTGTTCGCCCTGGTGCTGCGCCCACCAACTCCCTGACCCACCACAATCCCCTTGTAGGAGTGAGCCTGCTCGCGATAGCGGTTTGTCAGATATCACCTGTTTGACTGATAGACCGCTATCGCGAGCAGGCTCACTCCTACAAGGGATCTTCTGGGTGTCAGATAGTGCGCTGGAAGACTAAAGCCTTGAGGCCGCTTTCAGGATCAATATCCGGAAACTCCGGCGGATTCTCCAGCCGCTCTACAAAACGCAGACTCGGCGCTTCCTGCGTCACGCCCTCAATCAGAAAGTCCGAACCGAACGCCGGGTCATTCATGCACGCCAGCACCGTGCCTTGGGGCGTGAGCAGTTCCGGCAAGCGACGCAGCACGCGCTGGTAATCCTTGGTCAGCAGGAAACTGCCTTTCTGAAAGGACGGCGGATCAATGATCACCAGATCATACGGGCCACTGTTGATCACCTTGCCCCAGGACTTGAACAGGTCGTGGCCGAGGAAACTGACTTTGCTCAAGTCATGGCCGTTCAAGCGATGATTGTCGCGGCCACGACTCAGCGCCGCGCGGGACATGTCCAGGTTGACCACATGGCTGGCGCCGCCCTCGATGGCCGCCACGGAAAAACCGCAGGTGTAGGCAAACAGATTCAACACGCGTTTGCCGCTGGCCTGTTCGCGCACCCAGTTGCGCCCGTAGCGCATGTCGAGAAACAGCCCGGCGTTCTGTTTGCGCCCCAGATCGACGCGATACTGCAGGCCGCCCTCGACGATGCTCATTTCGTCGATCTCATCACCGAGCAGCCATTCGGCAGTGCTCTGCGGCAAGTAGCGATGCTGGATCAACAACGTGTGCGCGCCAGACTGCTGCCATTCGGCGGACCCCGTGAGTTCCAGCAGCAACGCCTTGAGATTGTCCAGTTGCTCAGGCGTTGGTTCCTTGAACAGCGAGACCAGCACCACGCCTTGCAGCCAGTCCACGGTCAACTGCTCCAGCCCGGCCCAGCAGCGTCCGCGCCCGTGGAACAGGCGACGGGTTTCGCTCGGTGCGGCCGCGAGGGCCGGCAGCAGATGGGCATGGAGGAGGGCGAGGGCTTCAGGGTTCATCGGTCAGGATCGGCAAGCAAAAGGGCCGGCATTTTAACCACAAATACGCCGCCGCGAGCGATTGCCGCTGACGGACAAAAACGCCGTTTCGCAAAAGACCTGTATCAAAAATGAATTTCTGCAGAGCCCGCTGCTCATACCAGTTAAGCAGCGGATTGAAGCCGCTAAATCGTTAATGCAATTCAGGGAGTGCAGTTCCATGTGCCCAACACCGACGGCGGATGCGCACCTTCCTGACGGATTGATTCTGGTGGTTGAGGATGATCCGTTGATTCTGGAGTTTCTCTGCGAAATTCTTCAGGAGGAAGGTTTCAAGGTCGAGCCGCAGACCAGTGCCGACGCCGCATCACTTTACCTTGAGCAGAACGCCCCGAACGTGGCGTTACTACTGACCGACATCACCATGCCCGGCACCCTCAATGGCGCTGATCTGGCCAATCTGGTCGGCGACCGCTGGCCGGACAAACCGGTGATGGTCATGTCCGGTTATGAAACGCCCGAGACCTCCGGGGTCAAGCATCCGGTGGCGTTCATCAAAAAGCCCTGGGCCATCGGTCAATTGCTCGACTGCGTCGACAGCGCCTTCAAATCCAAGGCACCGCGCCTGCACTGACACGCTGGGTGAATCGACCGGGCAAGTGCTACATTGCCCGCCCGGTCTTTTGCCAGAGGATGCGAACCTTTGTCTGCTCACGATGCTGTATTCGATCGCGCGTTCGGCGCGTTTCTGTTCGACATGGACGGCACTGTCCTCAACTCCATTGCCGCCGCCGAGCGGATCTGGGCAGCCTGGGCCGTGCGCCATGGCGTCGATGTGGAAACCTTTTTGCCGACCATTCATGGCGTGCGCGCCATTGATACCATCACCCGTCTGAACCTGCCGGGGGTGGATGCCGAGGCGCAAGCGGCGTTTATCACCGAGGCGGAAATCGCAGACGTTGAAGGCATTGTCGAGATTCCCGGGGCGGCCGCGTTACTCAATGGCCTGCCCAAGGATCGCTGGGCAATGGTGACCTCGGCGCCACGGGATCTGGCCTTGCGGCGCATGGCGGCGGCGGGGATTCCAGAGCCTGCGGTGATGATCACCGCTGAAGATGTGCAGGCGGGTAAACCTGATCCGGCCGGCTATTTACTGGCGGCCAAGAGACTGGGTCTGGAGCCGCGTGATTGCCTGATCTTCGAAGACGCCACGGTCGGCATTCAGGCTGCCGAAGCCGCCGGTGCGCCGTTGATGATCATCACCACGACGCATCAGCACCCCCTGGAAACGGCGCATGCGACGCTGGCCAGTTATGCTGACATCCGCGTCGCAGTCGACAGCAACGGTCTGCACCTGCAACGCAACTGACACCCCCCAATCCCTTGTAGGAGTGAGCCTGCTCGCGATAGCGGTCTTTCAGTCAAATAAGTGTTGCCTGACACACCGCTATCGCGAGCAGGCTCACTCCTACAGGGGACGGTGTTCGCAAATCAATAAACCCCCGGCAGCAACCGCCAACTCCGCGCACAATAAGCCTCGTACTCCGCCCCAAACTGCGCACGCAGCAGGGCTTCCTCCGAATGAATCCGGGCAATCAACGGGATCAGCGTCAGCGCCGCCAGCATCAACCCGACCACCGAACGAAACGCCAGCGCCCAGCCCACGGCATTGACCACCAGCCCCAGATAACTCGGATTGCGCAGGTGTTGATAGATGCCATCGGTGACCAAACGGTGCCCCGGTTGAATCGCCACCAATCCACTGAAGCGCCGCCCCAGTACAAACACCGGCCACAGCCTTAATACGCCGCCAATGATGAACAGCAGTGCGCCGAGCCAACGTACGCCTTCACCACCAAAGGTCCAGAAATTCACCCGGTCGCAATAGGCCGGCAAGAAACCACTGACCAGACCAATCACCCCAAACGCCGGAATCACCCAGCGATTGGTGCGATCTTCACGTTCGCCAGAGCTGAGGTTGACCTCACTGAACAGCGAAGCAATCACCATCGCCACCGTCGCCAGTGCGACGATCACCAGCGAACCGTGGGAAAAGAACATTGCCACACCGCCAATGCCCCACACCGCCAGCCCCAGATAAGCGAGAGTGGCGAGTACCGCGACGACGGTCATTTGCGCAGACATTTTCATGGTCAACTCACGGCTGGGTGCTGATCCGTTGAGTGTAGATCCACCGTAAAACCTGTGGGAGCGAGCCTGCTCGCGAAGGCGTTGGGTCAGTCAATTTTGATCCTGGATGTGCCGACCCTTTCGCGAGCAAGCTCGCTCCCACAGGGTTCTGCGTCGTACACAGAATGCGAGATCACCTCTGAAACTGTGGGAGCGAGCCTGCTCGCGAAGGCGTTGGGTCAGTCAATTTTGATCCTGGATGTGCCGACCCTTTCTCGAGCAAGCTCGCTCCCACAGGGATCTGCGTCGTACATAGAATGCGAGATCACCTCTGAAACTGTGGGAGTGAGCCTGCTCGCGAAGGCGTTGGGTCAGTCAATTTTGATCTTGAATGTGCCGACCCTTTCTCGAGCAAGCTCGCTCCCACAGGGATCTGCGTCGTACACAGAATGCGAGATCACCTCTGAAACTGTGGGAGCGAGCCTGCTCGCGAAGGCGTTGGGTCAGTCAATTTTGATCCTGGATGTGCCGACCCTTTCGCGAGCAAGCTCGCTCCCACAGGGTTCTGCGTCGTACACAGAATGCGAGATCACCTCTGAAACTGTGGGAGCGAGCCTGCTCGCGAAGGCGTTGGGTCAGTCAATTTTGATCCTGGATGTGCCGACCCTTTCTCGAGCAAGCTCGCTCCCACAGGGATCTGCGTCGTACACAGAATGCGAGATCACCTCTGAAACTGTGGGAGTGAGCCTGCTCGCGAAGAGGCCATGTCAGTCGGCAGGTATCTCGTCGTCAGTCAGGACTTTGCGGAAGGTCTCGACCAATGGCCGCAAATTGATTCGGTGCCACGCTGCCCACAATGGTGTGGTCAACGTCAGCCATGGCAGTTCACGCAACACCACACCCGGCGGTGCGTTATGGCTCAAACCTTTTTGAATCATCGCAATCCCCAACCCCGACGCCACCAGCCCCAGCGCAGTAAACGGTTCAGTCGCCTGCATGCGCACATCCGGGGTGAAGCCGGCTCGGATGCAGGCGCTGACAAACTCATCGTTGGCATCCTGTCGCGGCTGCACGCCAATCCATTCCTGCTCGGCCAGATCCTCTGGACTCAACGCGGCTTGCTGCGCCAATGGATGATGTTCCGGCAACGCCAGCAACATCGGCTCATCCAGCACCTGAAAGCTCAGCAGATCCGGATCGTCATCGGTCGGCGGCTCACTCACCAAGGCAATATCGAGACTACGCTGTCGCAGGCCCTCCAGTTGCTCGGCGGAGCTGAGGTTATACAACGCGACATGCACATTCGGCCGATCGGCGCGCAATACGCGCAGGGCATTGGGCAGGACTCCGGCGTGCATGGCGTTTTCGATATAGCCGATGCACAAGCCACCTTCTTCGCCGCGACCGAGACGCTTGCCTAGGGATTCCAGGCGATTGGCGTGGGTCAGCAGGGCGCGGGTTTCGGCGAGGAAGGTCTGGCCGTCGCGGGTCAGACGAATGCGTTGCTGGCTGCGTTCGAACAGGGTCAGGCCCAGGCGCTCTTCGAGTTGGGCGATCTGCCGGCTCAGCGGCGACTGCGAAATATGCAGCCGTTCGGCAGCGCGGCCGACGTGTTCTTCCTCGGCGACGACCACGAAGTAGCGCAATTGGCGGATGTCGATCATGTCAGACCTATAGGGACTCAAGTGCTGCGTATTATGTCTTGGACGGTCTCGGTGTCGCAATCTAGGATCTGCTCAACGGTCACACAGGCCCAGAACCTATCGAGGAAAAATCCATGAGCTTGAAAGACAAACTGCCCGGCCAACTGGGCTTCGGCACCGCGCCACTGGGCAACATGTTCCGCGCCATTCCCGAGGCCGAAGCGCAAGCCACCGTACATGCTGCGTGGGATGCCGGCGTGCGTTACTTCGATACCGCGCCGTTTTACGGTTCCGGTCTGTCGGAAATCCGCCTAGGCGAAGCACTGAAGCAATATAAGCGCGACGACTACGTGCTCAGCAGCAAGGTCGGCCGGGTGATTCTCGATGAAGTCGAAGACGCCGCCGCCCGTGATCTCGGCGAGAAAAGCGGGGTGTTCGAACACGGTCGCCCGAACAAAATCGTCAATGACTACAGCGCCGATGCAACGCTGCGTTCGATCGAAGACAGCCTCAAACGCCTGCAAACCGATCGCCTCGACATCGTCTGGGTGCACGACATCGCGCAGGACTTCTATGGCGATCAATGGCTGGAATACTTCAATCAGGCCCGCACTGGCGCATTCAAAGTGCTGACCCGCTTGCGCGAAGAAGGCGTGATCAAAGGCTGGGGCCTGGGCGTGAACAAAGTCGAGCCGTGCGAACTGACCCTCGACCTCAGCGAAGCGCAGCCGGATGGCTTCCTGTTGGCCGGTCGCTACACGCTGCTCGACCACGAACGCCCGCTGCAACGCCTGATGGATGCAGCGCTGGCGCAGAACGTTGAGATCGTCGTCGGCGGCCCTTATAGCTCAGGAATTCTGGCGGGTGGCTCGCACTTCGAATACCAGCAGGCCAGTCCTGAAGTCATCGCCAAAGTGGAGCAGATCAAACGCATCGCCGCCGCGTACAACGTCGATATCAAAGCCGCTGCGCTACAGTTCTCGCTGGCCAATCCGGCGGTCGCTGCGGTGATTCCCGGCGCGAGCAAACCCGGTCGTATCGCTGAAGATGTCGCGGCGCTGTCGGCGACCATTCCTGCCGGTTTCTGGCAGGCGATGCGCGACGCCAGACTGGTTTCGGAACGTGCACCATTACCAATCGATGAGGTGAAAGCATGAAGATTGATCTGAGTGGAAAACTGGCCATCGTCAGCGGCAGCACCGCCGGCATTGGACTGGGCATCAGCCAGTCGCTGGCCGAATCCGGCGCCACCGTGGTGGTGATCGGTCGCGATACCGCCAAGGTCGAGCAGGCGCTGGCGAGCATTCGGCAGAAAGTGCCGGGCGCGCAGTTGCGTGGTTTGACTGCTGACCTGGGCACGGCGGAGGGCGCACAGAAACTGTTCGCCGCTGAACCGCGTGCCGACATTCTGGTGAACAATCTCGGCATCTTCGACGCCGTGGATTTCTTCGAAGCGCCGGACAGCGAGTGGACGCGTTTCTATGAGGTCAACGTGATTTCCGGCGTGCGTCTGGCGCGGCATTATGTGCCGGCGATGGTCGAGCAAGGCTGGGGCCGAGTAATTTTCCTGTCCTCGGAATCCGGCGTCGCCACGCCGGCCGACATGATCAATTACGGCGTGACCAAAAGCGCCAATCTGGCGGTGTCCCACGGTCTGGCCAAACGTCTGGCTGGCACCGGGGTGACGGTCAATGCGATCCTGCCGGGGCCGACCTTCACCGATGGTCTGGAAGACATGCTCAAGGATGCCGCCGCCGAATCCGGGCGCAACCTGCGCGATGAAGCCGACGCCTTTGTGCGCAAAGCTCGCCCGACCTCGATCATCCAGCGTGTCGCGGATGTTGAAGAAGTCGCGCATCTGGTCACCTACATCGCTTCGCCGCTGTCCTCGGCCACCACTGGCGCCGCGCTGCGCGTCGATGGCGGCGTGGTCGACAGCCTCACGATCTGAATTCCCGAGAGAGACGTATATATGCCTACAGCATCTGCAACCATCGACATCCCGGCCTCGGCCGAACAGGTCTGGCAATTGATCGGCGGCTTCAACACGCTGCCCGATTGGCTGCCGTTTATTCCCAATAGTGAGCTGAGCGACGGCGGCCGCGTGCGCACCCTGCAAACCGCTGACGGCGGCGTGGTGGTCGAGCGACTGCAAGCGTTCGACAACGCCGCGAAAACCTACAGCTATTCGATTGAACAGGCGCCGTTCCCGGCGACGGATTATCTGGCAACCATCAAGGTTGAAGCACAGGGGCAGGGCGCACGGGTGACGTGGTCGGGGCGCTTCAACGCCAAAGGCGTGAGTGATGAGGAAGTGGTGGCGTTGTTTAACGGCATCTATCAGGGTGGCCTCGAGGCACTCCGAGCCAATTACCCAACCTGATCAACACCACGATCCAATGTAGGCCTTCGCCTGCTCGCGATCGCGGTGTGTCAGTCAAAAAAGATATCGACTGACACGACGCCATCGCGAGCAGGCTCACTCCTACAGGTTGTGCATTTCAAATATAAAAGGTCAGGAATTCTCGATCAGGCTCTGCCGGCAATCGAGCACCAGTTTCGCCCCGCCCAGGTCACTGCTGCCAACTTCAAGACTGAAGCCATGCAAGCTGACAATCGCCGCCACAATCGACAATCCGAGGCCAAAGCCACCCTGCGGCTGCCCACCCTCGGCGCGATAAAAGCGCTGGAATACCGCCTCACGCTCAGCCTCGGGAATCCCCGGTCCTGAGTCGTGCACTTCAATCCGCGTCTGCCCACCCGCGTTGACCCCACGCAGCATCACCGTGCCGCCCGGCGGGGTGAACTTGATCGAGTTGCTCAGCAGATTCGCCAAGGCCTCGAACAACAACGCCCGGTCGCCATTGAGCGGCGGTAGCGTCTCCGGCATGTTCAGTTCGAAACGCAGCTCGCCTTCCTCGGCCAGTGGCAGATAAAACTCATGCAGTTCTTCCAGCAATTGCACCGGGTCGAGCTCGACAAACCCAGAGCGGCGCTGGCGGTCCTCCAGTTCGGAAATCCGCAGCAACCCACGAAACCGTGCCATCAGCGTGTCTGCTTCGGCCAGCACCAGATCCAGTTGCGCCGCTTCCTGCGAGCCTTCGCCGGCCTGCTGCTGCATGCGATACAACTGCGCGCGCAGGCGCGTCAGTGGCGTGCGCAAGTCATGGGCGATGTTGTCGCAGACGCCTTTGACTTCATTCATCAAGCGCTCGATGCGTTCGAGCATGGCGTTGACGATGGCGGCGAGCATGTCCAGTTCATCGCGGCGATTGGACAACGGCAAACGGTGCGTCAGGTCGCCGGCGACAATCGCCTGGGCGCTGGCTTGAATCGCCCGAATCCGCCGCAGCGGCCGACGCCGCAGCAGATGCCACCCGGCGATGCCCGGCAGAATCGTCAGCGACACGCCCCAGAACAACGCATGCAAAATGATCCGCGTCACCGCAAACAGCGAGCCGTTGTCGCGCAACAACACCAGCCAGCGCCCATCGCGGGTTTGCGTGGCGACCGCGTCGCAGCTGTCATTGGGCAGGGTCGGGTCATCGGAGTCGGCGCAGTCGGCGAGCATGTGGATCTTGCCGTCCAGCGGCAGCCCCTCGGGAATCTGCTGCAAGGCGCCGCCGAGGTAAACGCCGTCGGCATCGAACAAGCCATAAGCGTCGATGCCGCGAATATCGAAGGTCATGCTGGCGGCGAGCGCGTCTTCCAGTTGCTCACCGCGAAAGTGCGAGAACAGGTGCTGACGTTGCATCAGCGAATGTTTGGCGAGGTTGTCGAGGTAGCCGGAAACCTCGTAATACATGACCCCCATGAGGATCGCGCTCCACGCCACGAACAGCGAACTGTACAGCGCCAGCAAGCGGCTGCTGGAGGAACGCCAGCCGTCAGACGGGTTCGGCAATGACATAACCCGAGCCCCGTACCGTGCGGATCAGCGGCACATGGCCGACGGCGTCGATCTTCTTGCGCAGACGGCCGATGTGCACGTCGATCAGGTTGGTGCCGGGGTCGAAGTGATAACCCCAGACCTCTTCGAAAATCATCATCCGCGAAAGGATCTGGCCGCTGTTGCGCATGAGGAATTCGAGCAACTTGTACTCGGTCGGCAGCAGCGTCAGCACTTGTTCGGCACGGCGCGCTTCGTGGCTGATCAGGTCCAGTTCGAGGTCGGCTACCTGCAGGGTCGTCGCTTGAGTCGCGCCGCTGTTCTGCCGACGCAGCAACACTTCAACCCGTGCGGCCATTTCATCGGTGGCGAACGGTTTGGTCAGGTAATCATCGCCGCCAGCGCGCAAGCCGCGCACACGCTCGTCGACATCGGAGAGGGCGCTGATCATCAGGATCGGTGTGGCCACGCCCATGGTGCGCAGGGTGGTGACGATGGCCAGGCCATCAAGTTCGGGCAGCATGCGGTCGAGGGTGATCAGGTCGTAGTTGCCGCTCACGGCGCGGTCAAGGCCTTCGCGGCCATTGTCGACCCAGTCGACTTCCAGCCCGTGGCTGCTCAGTTCGGCGACGATTTCCCGCGCTGTCACGGCGTCGTCTTCGATGGTCAAGATACGAGTCATAGGCAGGCCTGCTGATCGGTTCAAACGGAATGGCAGCATTTTGCCAAGAAATTCCGGCGACGCTTTAAATTAACTTTCATGTTGTAGCTGTCATTTGCGCGCCTTGGGGATTTATTTACCGCAACGTTGATATCATCTGGCCATGAATTCAATCAGGAGTGGTGCCGTGCGTCTTTCGATTCGCCGTGGCTGGATGCCAACCGTCAGTCTGTTGCTGGTGCTGTTCAGCGCCTCGGCATGGGCCGCCAACACGCCGTGTTCCGGGAAGAAGGGCGGGATCGATCGCTGCGACGGCGACCTGTTCCTGTGCAATGACGGCTCCATCAGCGGCTCGAAGAAAAGCTGCGCGGCGATGTTTGGCGAGCGCCAGCAGGCCCGTCCGCAAAACCTCCTGCAAAGTGATGATGGCTGCGCCTGCGGCACCGGCTCGTTCTGTACCGGCCCACGGGGTGGCGTGTATTGTCTGACGCCCAGCGGTAACAAGAGCTACAAACGCAAATAACTGGCATTTGTGCCAATGCATAAAACCCGCTGTTATTCGGCTGTTGTTGCAATTTGCATGGAATGAGGAAGTTCATTATTTCTAAGTGATTGAAAACAGACGATTTATTTAATTTCTGCGAATGGCACGGTCGCTGCAATTCCTCTGATGACGAGTTGTAACACCATTTTTCATGCCTGGAGCAGAACAACAATGAATAGATCCCCTGATGGGTTTTATCCCGCCGTTGAAGAGTCGAGCAGCGTTTCGGGCGTGTCCTGGGGCGCGATTTTCGCTGGTGCTGCGGCTGCCGCTGCGCTGTCGATGATTTTGGTCCTGCTCGGATTCGGTTTGGGTTTCTCTGCCGTTTCACCGTGGGCCGGAGAGGGCGTCAGCGCCAAGGGCCTGGGCATATCGACAATCGTCTGGCTGGCGGCGACGCAAATCATCGCTTCCGGCATGGGTGGCTACATCGCCGGTCGCCTGCGGGTGAAGTGGGCGAACATGCACGGTGACGAAGTGTATTTCCGCGACACCGCGCACGGCTTCCTTGCCTGGTGTGTGGCTACATTGGTTACCGCAGTGTTGGTGGTCGGTTCGGTCAGCAGCGTCATCAGTGGTGGTGTGCAGGCCGGTGCCAGCGTGGCTGGCGGTGCTGCCAGCGCGATGACCCAAGCGGCCGGTACCGCTGCGGCGAATACCGACAGCAATCAGTACGGTTACTACATCGATAGCCTGTTCCGCGATGACCGTCCAGCCTCCGTCAGCGATGACGCCGCGCATGGCGCCGTGGCGCGTATCTTCGCGCAAAGCCTGGCCAACGGTCAGCTGAGTGCCGAAGACCGTACCTACCTGGCGCAACTGGTCGCACAACGGACCAACCTGACTCAGGCCGATGCCGAGCGCCGCGTCGATGAAATCTACGCCCGCACTCAGAAAGCCCTGGCCGACGCCAAGCTGAAAGCTCAACAAGCCGCCGACACTGCTGCGAAAGTCGCTGCCTGGACCTCGCTGTGGATGTTCATCTCGTTGTTGGCCGGTGCGTTCTTCGCCAGCCTCGCGGCCACCTACGGCGGTCGTCGCCGGGATGCCGTCGAGTACGTAGAAGTCGACACCTACACCACGACCACTCCAGTCCGTTAAACAAGGAGCATCACCATGCGCTCATTACTGCTGTTTTTCCTCGGCGTACCGATCCCGATCATCATCCTGATCGCCCTGTTCGTGCACTGATTGCTTGATTGAGGCCCATGCCTCGGCCGCTTCCACCCTCGAGTGGAAGCGGCTTTTTGCTTTCTGCGGGGCCAACAGCGAGAATCGCCGCCGGAAGTGGATTGGCCGCTTTTACCTCTCTTTAAGGATGAACACGTTGGACAAGAAGGAAATCAAACGCCAGTTGGTTGAGATGCTCGAAGCCGGGCGCTCGAAAACCGAAACGTTCAAAGCGTTGTCGGGCGGTGCGGTCAAGGATCGCGTGTTGGCGGCCTGGATCGGCGGGCGTCCGGATCCGGCCCTCAGAGCAAAGCATTCCCTCAAAGTCACCCTGCTGGTTGTGTTGACCTGCATTCAGGCATTGATCGGCGCCGTCTTCGGTTTCTTCCTGTTCTACGACGCAAGTGCCGGCCTGGCACTGACCATGCTGCTGATCGCTGGTGGCATTCCGTTGTTGTTTGCATGGGGCTTCTACAAGAACGTGGCGGCGGCTTACACCGTTTACGTCCTCCTCACCATCAGTCAGGTTTCACGCCTGTTCAAGGGCTATGAGGAAGATCCGCTGTCGACCGTGATTGCCGTCGGCATCACCCTGGCCATTGTGTTCTACGCCGCGTGGATCAAATCCCTGCTGTTCCCGGACCTGGGTTTCATTGGCGCGAAGAAGATCAAAGGGCAGTTCGTCTTCTCCAACTGATCGTTGGACAATCCAATCGTTTTCACTGGCCTGGATCAATATTCACTGCGGCGAGATCGCCTAACGTAAATGATCCCGGCCTTTGCTGAGGTATGAACTACAGTGCTTCACGCGCACCTTGTTGCGCTGACGAAGTGCGCGTCGACGCCCCAATCACAGCAACAATAAACGCGTCGACACGCTGTAGTGCAGCAAGGAGCTGACACCACCTCAACCGAACTTTCACGGATGAACATCGCAATGCACTGCCAAGAAAGAACTTTCGATATCCAGCCATTGGCGCAGGCGGATATGACCGTCCACATCAACGGCCAAGCGGTCACCGCCGCCATCGGCGAAACCGTCCTCAGCGTTATCCAGTCCCTCGGCGTGCGTCAGATCGCGCGCAACGATCACAACCAGATCAGCGGCGCCTACTGCGGCATGGGCGTTTGCCAGTGCTGTCTGGTGAAAATCAACGGCCGACACAAACGCCGTGCCTGCCAGACCGTGGTGCGTGACGGCATGCACATCGAAACCCAGGTCAACCGCATCACCACGCAAGAGGTGATCGTATGAGCCAGCAACCGGTCATCGTCGGCGGCGGCCCGGCGGGGATGGCGGCAGCCATCGAACTGGCGCGCCACGGTGTGCGCTGCACCTTGCTCGAAGAAGCTTCGCGGCTGGGCGGCGTGGTCTATCGCGGGCCGCTGCGAGATGGCGTGCAACTGGATTATCTCGGCCCGCGTTACTCCGAAGCACTGGGCAAACTGCACGGTGATTTTCAGGAGCAGGCCGGGCTGATCGACGTGCGCCTCAACCATCGCGTGGTCGGCGCCGAAGGCACCCGCGCGCTGATGGTGCTCGATGGCGACGAGCAATTGCACGAGATCGAGTATCCGCAATTGCTCCTGGCTGCCGGTTGCCATGAACGCAGCGTGCCGTTTCCGGGCTGGACCTTGCCGGGGGTGATCATGCTTGGCGGTCTGCAATTGCAAATCAAAAGCGGTGTGGTCAAGCCGCAAGGGCCGGTAATCATCGCCGGCACCGGGCCGTTGCTGCCGCTGGTGGCGACGCAGTTGCACGCTTCGGGTGTCAGCGTCGCGGGCGTGTATGAGGCTTGCGCGTTCGGCAAGATTGCCCGTGAAAGTCTGGCGCTGCTGAACAAACCGCAGCTGTTCCTCGACGGATTGAGCATGCTCGCCTACTTGAAACTGCACGGCATCCCGATGAACTACGGTTGGGGCGTGGTCGAGGCCCACGGCGAGGGCGAACTGAAGAGCGTCAGCGTCGCGCCGTACTCGGCCACCTGGGAACCGGACATGAGCCGCGTCGAGCGTTTCGAAGCCAAGACTCTGGCGGTCGGTTACGGTTTTATTCCGCGCACGCAACTGAGCCAGCAGATGGGCCTGGACCACGGCTTCAGTGACGACGGTTATCTGCGTGCCAACGCGAACGTCTGGCAGCAAAGCAATGAACCTCACGTGCATCTGGCCGGCGACATGGGCGGGATTCGCGGCGGTGAGGCGGCGATGCTCGCCGGCAAGATCGCCGCAACCTCGATTCTCCTGCAACGCGGTGTGCTCGAAGAGGAATTGGCCCGCGTGCGCCGCGACCGCTACTTGAGCAAACTCAAAGCCATCGTGCGTTTCCGCGCGGCGGTGGATCGCTACACCGAACGCGGCGTCGGCCAGACCGCATTGCCGGCCGCTGACACGGTGATCTGCCGTTGCGAGCACGCCACCCGCGCTGACATCGACCTGGCGCTGGAGCAGGGTGTGCAAGACATCGCCAGCCTGAAAATGCGCACCCGCGTGAGCATGGGCGATTGCCAGGGACGGATGTGCGTCGGCTACTGCAGCGACCGCCTGCGTCAAGCGACCGGACGCAAGGACGTCGGTTGGCTGCGCCCGCGATTCCCGATCGATCCGATTCCTTTTTCCGCGTTCCATTCTGTCGGCACGGAGGCCGCTGCCCATGAGTAAGTTCTATGACGTGGTTATCGCCGGTGGTGGCGTGATCGGGGCGTCCTGCGCCTATCAATTGTCCAAACGCAAAAACCTCAAGGTCGCGCTGATCGATGCCAAACGCCCGGGCAACGCGACGCGCGCTTCGGCCGGTGGCTTGTGGGCGATCGGTGAGTCGGTCGGCCTCGGCTGCGGGGTGATTTTCTTCCGCATGATGTCGGCCAACCGCAAGCGCGAAACCCAGGGCGCGGCGGTGGCGGTGGACGCGAGCACGCCGCATATCCTGCCGGAGTCGTTTTTCGATTTTGCCCTGCAGTCCAACGCGCTGTACCCGGCGTTGCACCGAGAGCTGAAAGACAATCACGGCATGGATTTCAAGTTCGAAAAGACCGGGCTGAAATTCGTTATCTACGACGACGAAGACCGGCTCTACGCCGAGCACATCGTCGGCTGCATTCCGCATCTGGCCGACCAGGTGCGCTGGCTCGATCAGGCGGCGCTGCGCGAGTCGGAGCCGAGCGTCAGCCATGAAGCACGCGGGGCGCTGGAGTTTCTCTGCGACCATCAGGTCAGCCCGTTCCGCCTCGCCGACGCCTACATGGAAGGCGCGCGACAGAACGGCGTCGATATTTTCGTCAACACCAACGTCACCGGCGTGTTGCATCACGGCAGCCGCGTCACCGGGGTGCAGACGGCCGAGGAGGGCGTGTTCCACTGCAAGACGCTGATCAACGCCGGCGGTGCCTGGGCGGCGGATTTGAGTGAATGGGCGACGGGCATTCGCATTCCGGTGAAGCCGGTGAAGGGCCAGATTCTGCTGACCGAGCGCATGCCGAAAATCCTCAACGGCTGCCTGACCACCAGCGACTGTTACGTGGCGCAGAAGGACAATGGCGAGATCCTGATCGGCAGCACCACCGAAGACAAAGGCTTCGACGTCACCACCACCTACCCGGAAATCGCCGGGCTGGTGCAGGGTGCGGTGCGGTGTCTGCCGGAACTCAAGGACGTCAATCTGAAACGCACGTGGGCGGGCTTGCGTCCGGGCTCACCGGATGAGTTGCCGATTCTCGGGCCGATGCGTGGGGTGGAAGGGTATTTGAATGCCTGCGGCCACTTCCGCACCGGCATTCTGACCTCGGCGATTACTGGCGTGCTGCTGGACAAACTGGTCAACGACGAACCGCTGCCGCTGGACATCACGCCGTTTCTAGCGGATCGGTTTGAGGTGGCCCCGGTCAAACAAGCGCTGGAGCTGGAACTGGCCTGACACCGATCCCCTGTAGGAGTGAGCCTGCTCGCGATAGCAATCTGTCAGTAATGAATAAGTCGACTGACACACCGCCATCGCGAGCAGGCTCACTCCTACAGGTTTTGTGTGTGGCTCAGGATTTGCGCGATTCTTCTTCGAGCTGATCCGATTCAAACAACCGCGCCAGTTCCGCCCGGGCTTCCTGGGCGGTTTGCAGGACTTTCGCCGCGTCGTCGTAAATCGCGTGTTGCGCCTCCAGCACCTGTTCGTCGTGATGCTTGAAGCGCTTGATCCGCGCATCGGCCTGGGCTTGGGTCAAACCGAGGCCGACCAAGGTGCGCCGGCTCATCTCCAGACTTGAGTAATAAGTCTCACGAATCGCCTCCGCACCAACATCGACCAAACGGTGCACGTGCTGACGGTTACGCGCCCGGGCGATGATCTTCATGTGCGGATACAGCTTGCGCACCACCTCAGCGGTCTTGATGTTGGTCTCCGGATCATCGGTGGCAATCACGAAATACTCCGCCTCGCCGACCTTGGCCGCGTTAAGAATTTCCGGGCGCATCGGATCACCATAAAACACCGGCACACCGCCAAAACTGCGCGACAGTTCGATGGTTTCCACCGAGGTGTCCAGTGCGACGAATTTGATGTTCTGCGCACGCAGAATCCGCGCGACGATCTGGCCCATTCGGCCCATGCCGGCGATCACCACACGCGGCGTGTCAGTGTCGATTTCACGATATTTCTCCGGCACTTCCACCGGCTGCACTTTCGGGCTGACCAGCCGCGCGCAGAGCAACAGCAACAACGGCGTCACCGCCATCGACAGGGTGATGGTCAGCACCAGCAAGTCATACAAGCGCGGCTCGAACAGGCCCTGATCACGACCGATTTTGAACACCACAAAGGCGAATTCACCACCCGCCGCCAAGACGATACCGAGGCGAATCGCGCTGACCTTGTTCAAGCCACCGGCCAGACGCCCGACGACGAACAGCAGCGGCAGTTTCAGGCCGATCAACAGCAGCGTCAGTCCCAACACGGTGATCGGCGCGCTGAGCAGCAAGCTGAGGTTGGCACCCATGCCGACGCTGATGAAAAACAGCCCGAGCAGCAACCCTTTGAACGGCTCGATCTGCGCTTCCAGCTCATGGCGATATTCCGAATCCGCCAACAGCAAACCGGCAAGAAACGCCCCCAGCGCCATCGACACACCGACCAGATCCATCAACCACGCGGTGCCGATCACCACCAGCAACGCCGTGGCCGTCGACACTTCCGGCAAACCGGTTTTCGCCACCACGCGGAACACTGGCCGCAACAGATAACGCCCACCGACCACGACCACAGCGATACCGCCGAGCACCTGCAAGGCGTGATTCAGACCCTCGGCATTGCTGGTGTCCTGAGCACCACCAGCAAGCATTGGCACCAGCGCGATCAACGGAATCGCGGCGATGTCCTGGAACAATAGAATCGCAAACGCCAGACGCCCGTGGGGGCTGGTCAGTTCCTTACGCTCGGCCAGACTTTGCAGACCGAATGCTGTGGAGGACAGGGCCAGACCGAGACCCAACACAATCGCGCTGTTCAATGGCTGGCCAAATACCGACAAGGCCAGCACGCCGATCACCGAAGCCGTCAACAGCACTTGCGCCAGACCAACGCCGAACACCGATTTGCGCATCACCCACAAGCGTCGCGGCGACAGCTCAAGACCAATGATGAACAGCAGCAACACCACACCCAGTTCGGAAATATGCGCGACGCTTTGCGGATTGCCGATCAGGCCCAACACCGACGGGCCGATAATCACGCCGGCAAACAGATAACCGAGCACGGCGCCCAATTGCAGACGTTTGGCCAAAGGCACGGTGAGCACGGCCGCGAACAGAAAGACGACGGCGGCTTGCAACAGATTGCCTTCATGGGGCATGGGGGGTTACTCCTGACAACGGTACGGCGGGGGTGACAAGGATAAGGGCTGAATCGATTCAAGATCCACAGAAGATCCCTGTAGGAGTGAGCCTGCTCGCGATAACGGTGTGTCAGCTACACATGAGTTGACTGATTCACCGCTATCGCGAGCAGGCTCACTCCTACAGGAGATTTTCATCGTTCCTGTAATATCTGGCATCAATTGGTTACATTCATAACCTCTGCGTATCAATCTCCCGAGTCCCGCCATGGCCATCAACTTCGACCTCAACGACCTGCAAGCCTTCCGCGCCGTGGTCGAGCAGGGCAGTTTCCGCAAGGCCGCCGACACTGTGCGCCTGTCGCAACCGGCGTTGAGCCGGCGCATCGAGAAGCTCGAAGACGCCCTCGGCGTCAAACTCTTCGAGCGCACCACACGCAAGGTCAGCTTGACCCAGGCCGGGCGCGGTTTCATGCCCAGCGTCGAGCGTTTGCTCGATGATCTGGATGTCGCGTTGCTGGGCATCAGCGAAGTCGCTTCGACCCGTCTGGGCCATGTCACCGTCGCCTGCGTGCCTTCGGCGGCGTACTACTTCATGCCCCGCGTGGTCGCGCGCTATCACCAGCAATTCCCGCGGATCAAAGTCAAAGTGCTCGACTCCAGCGCGCACGATGTCTTGAGTGCGGTGGTCAATGGCGAGGCGGATTTCGGTTTGAGTTTTCTCGGCACGCAGGATGCCAAAGTCGAGTTCGAACCGCTTGTGCAGGAGTGCTACGTCGTCGCTTGTCGCCGCGATCATCCGTTGGCCGGGCGCAGCAGTGTGAGCTGGGACGAGTTCTATCAGCAGGATTACATCTCGCTGGACAAGACCTCCGGCAACCGCTTTCTGCTCGATCAGGCGTTGAGCACGGTGGTGCCGCAGCGTTCGAGCATCTGCGAAACCCGGCATGTGACGACGATGATCGGTCTGGTGGAGGCGGGGTTGGGCGTGGCGGCTGTGCCGCTGATGGCGATGCCCGGGCCGGACCATCCGATCCTGACGCGGGTGCCACTGACCGATCCGCAGGTGATGCGCAGTGTCGGCATCATCAAGCGCCGGGGTCGCACGCTGACCCCGGCGGCACTGGAACTGGAGCGGCTGGTGATAGAAATGAAAGTCCAGCCGCCAACGATCAGCGCTTGACCGAATCCAGTCCGGTGGCCTGCACATCAGCTTGCGCGGCCGGCGCGGCGAGGTAAGCGAGCAGCGCTTTGGCTTCTTCAGGATGCTGTGCGCCGACCGGAATCCCGGCGGCAAAACGCGTTACCGACTGCACTGATTCCGGAATTTTCGCGACGAAGCTCACGCCCGGCACCGGCAGCAATTCGCTGACCTGCTGGAAGCCCAATTGATAGTCGCCAGTGGCAACCACCGAGCCGACCGGGATTTTCGCAATCATTTTGGCCTTCGGCTTCAACTGATCTTCAATGCCCAGTTTCTTGAACAACTGCTGCTCGATGTAGACGCCGCTGGCGCTGTCGGAGTAGGCCACCGACTGCGCGTCGAGCAGGGTTTTCTTCAAGGCGTCGACGCTGCTGATGTCCGGTTTCGGCGCGCCTTCGCGCACCACCAGGCCGATCCGCGAATCCGCCAGCTCAACGCGCGAGGCCGGGTCGACTTTGCCTTGCTTGATCAGGTCATCGAGGGCGTAGCCGACCATGATCACCACGTCGGCGTGCTCACCGCGCGCGAGGCGATTGGGGATCGCCTCGGGGGCTTTGCCCATCGACGGGCCGAGGCTGGTGGTCAGTGTATTGCCGCTGGTGGCAGCGAATTTCGGCCCGAGAATCTTGTAGGCAGCGGTGAAACCGCCGGAGGTCATCACGCTCAATTCTTCGGCCTGGGCCGCGAGGTTGAACGCGAGACCGGCGAGCAGGGCGGTGACAGTAAACAGTTTTTTCATGGCGAGTTTTCCTCAGGCCGCGACAGGTTGCAGACGACCACCGGCACGGCGGTACAGATAAAGAGTGGCGCACAAGGCACACAGCGCACCGATGCTCATCCAGTAACCCGGCGCGGCTTTATCGCCGGTGTACTGAATCAGGAAGGTCGACATCGCCGGGGTGAAACCGCCGAAAATGGCGGTGGCCAGGCTGTAGGCGAGGGAGAAACCGGCAACGCGCACCTCGACCGGCATGATCTCGGTCAGCGCCGGAATCATCGCGCCGTTGTACAAGCCGTAGATAAACGACAGCCACAACAGCGACAGCAACATGTGGCTGAAGCTCGGCGCCTGCACCAGATACGACAGCGCCGGATAGGTCGTTGCCAGGGCCAGCAGCGACATGGCGATCAGCACCGGACGACGCCCGATACGGTCGGACAACAGGCCGCCAATCGGCAGCCAGAAGAAGTTCGACACCCCGACCAGCAAGGTCACCAACAGCGCGTCTGAAGTACTCAGATGCAGCACGGTTTTACCGAAGGTCGGCGCGTACACGGTGATCAGGTAAAACGCGGTGGTGGTCAGCGCGACCATCAACATGCCGCCAAGTACCACGCCCCAGTTCTGGCCGAGGGTGCGGAACACTTCGCCCATGCTCGGGCGGTGTTTGCGGGCGGCGAACTCTTCGGTCTCCGCCAGGTTACGGCGCAGGAAAAAGATGAACGGCACGATCATGCAACCGACGAAAAACGGAATCCGCCAGCCCCAATCGGCCACCACCTCCGGCGCCATCCACGCGTTCAAGGCGTAGCCCAACGCGGCGGCGACAATGATTGCCACTTGCTGACTGGCCGACTGCCAAGCGGTGAAGAAACCTTTGCGACCCGGCGTGGCGATCTCGGCGAGATACACCGACACTCCGCCCAATTCCGCACCGGCCGAGAACCCTTGCAGCAAGCGTCCGATCAATACCAGCGCTGGCGCAAACAGGCCGATACTTTCGTAACCGGGCACCAGCACAATCAAGATCGTGCCGCTGGCCATGATCGACAGCGTGACGATCAAACCTTTACGCCGGCCGACATCATCGATGTACGCACCGAGCACAATGGCGCCCAGCGGACGCATCAAGAAGCCTGCGCCGAACACCGCAAAGGTCATCATCAGGGAGGCGAACTCACTGCTCGCCGGGAAGAACACCGCCGCGATCTGCGTCGCGTAGAAGCCGAACAGAAAGAAATCGAACTGTTCGAGGAAGTTGCCCGAGGTCACCCGGAAAATGGCGCCGGCCCGCGAGCCGTTGTGTGGGATTGAGGCTGTCATAGAAAAGTACTCCACCGCTTTTATGACGTGCGCGACGGGAGGGCGGCGCACGGTTTTTATTGAGGCGGATGGTGGCGCAGGTGTAACCGGATGTTAATTGCATTGTTGGCATGGATTGATGTGCAAAGTGGATCAATGGGTTTTTTGGGTACAAATCCATTGCTGCTGTAACGGCTGTTTATGGTTTCGCCACCCCAGCCCTCTCCCGGGGGAGAGGGAGCCGATTTCGGTTGGTTTTGAAACTTGCATTCGACTCGGTATCGCACGTCGGCACACTTGGGCCAAACACCTTGGTCAGTCCCCTCTCCCTCCGGGAGAGGGCTAGGGTGAGGGGCTCTTGATTTTGCTTTTGTCTCCAGGACACCACATTCCAATGACCTCTAGCGCCCACCCCCGGCAAAAAAAGGAATGATTCCCGCCCCACGCAGTCGGAGTTGAGGTACTACCCAATTCAGGAGGTTCACCGATGAACAGCAAAACCCTAATCGCCAGCCTAGCCCTCGTCGCCGGCATTGCCGGGATCAGCCCACTTGTTCAAGCGGCGCAAACCTCAAATGAACAGACCGTGCAATCCCCGGTCAGCGACCGCGAACTGAAGGTCAACGACCGCGCCCCGGATATTTATCAGCGCAGTGAAAAAGCCATCGACTGGAAAACCAAGGGCCTGAAAAAACCTGTTGAGCAGGCGCAGTGGGTACAGATCAATGATCAGTACGTCATGGTGATGATCACCAACGGCACCATTGTCGAGATGAAACCGGTCCCGCGTTAAACCTCCGGCAATAATCAGCCATGGACGGTTGATTGCAATCGAGCGCCGTTCGGGTAAAACCCGTGGGGCGTTTCGAGTGTAGGGAAGTCAGGAGCAATACGTTGGAAAAGAAACCGCTGTATCGCAAAGAAAACACCACCGCCCACAATGTCTGGCGCAACAACCCAGGCGGGCACTACCGCGATCAACGAAACACCAAAGCGCAAAGCCGCAGCGAGGCCACGCGCGGCTCGATGCATGGCATCAAACACCACGGCTACGACTACACGCCGTTGTTTCGTTTTCTGTTATCCCGCGTCGGCGGTCATTGGGATGAGATTTTCAGCGAAGCGGTATCTCGCCTTGATCGGCCAGAGCCGGTGTTCTGGATGGTTGCCATCCATGAAGAGGATCGCGAGGACATTGTGCGACTGGGCGAGTCGGCCTACTTCAACGGCCTGTTCGTCGATGAGCAAAAGCAGCTGCAAATCGTCAACCCGCAGTTGACTGCCGAGGATATGAAACCTCATTGCCGTTGCTGCACGCATACCTTCAATGGGGTTCCGTTTGGCCTGCCTGCGGACTGATCGAGCTACTCGACCCGAACCTGATTCATCACCTGCCCACCCCCCAGCCGATACTGATTATTGCCACTGCGCTTGGCCTCATACATCGCCAGATCGGCAATGTGCAGCAAGCGATCCATCGCCGTCGCATGGTCCGGAAACACCGCCACGCCAAGGCTGGTGCCGATGTGGCGCTGGTCGTTGCCGATGCTGATCGGGGGCGACAGTTCGATGAAAATTTTCTGGCAGATGCTGCGGGCTTCGTCCTGCAGACTCAGGCTCGGCGCCAGGTCTTGCAGGATCACCACGAACTCATCGCCGCCGATGCGCGCAACGGTATCGGTGGCGCGCAGAATGCGTTTCAACCGTGTTGCCGTGGTGATCAGCACCCGGTCGCCGGCGGCATGGCCGTAGCGGTCGTTGATGGTTTTGAAACCGTTGAGGTCGACGAACACCAGTGCGACACGAGTCTCGGTCTGGCGAGCTTGATCCAGCGCTTCGGACAAGCGTTGTTCCAGCACCAGGCGATTGGGCAGGCCGGTCAGCGGATCGAAGTGAGCGAGGTGTTGCAGGTAGCTGGCCGAGGCTTTTTCTTCGGTGATGTCGCGCACCACACCCATCATTTTCACCACCGCGTCGTGGTCGTTGCGCACCACGTTGCCGGTTTCCCGTAGCCAGCGAATCGTGCCGTCGGGCCAGACCACGCGGTATTCCTCATCGTGGTTTTCGCCAGTCTCCAGACAGCGCAGTTCGCCTTCGCGCACCTTGGTGCGGTCGTCCGGATGGACGCAGGAACAGAACAGCGCATAGGACGGTGTGATCTCGCCGATCTTGAAACCGAACATGCCGTAAATCGCATCCGACCAGTACAGCCGATCCGTGTCGACTTCCCAGTCCCACGTACCGATGCGCGCAAAGTACTGGCTGCGCTTGAAGCGCTCGACGTCGCCGTCCTGCTGAATGTGTTGGCCATCGGCGGCCCGTCTCAGCAGATCCCGGTATTGCGCGAGCTGCCTGCGCAAACCGCGTTCGCGCCACAGCAGCAGAGCGATAATGGCGAGCATGATCGCGCCGACGGCAAGGCTGATCCAGAACAGAGTCATTCGGGCGCTGCCAGCATGGCGGGTCGATCCGTGGGGTAGTGGCGGTTGGCTATGTTAATGCTTCAATACTCAGTTCCGATACCACGTTGATCTGCGCTGGCAGGTTGCCAATCACCGGCATTTCTGGGAAAACGGCGGCCGGCTGAACAATAGAGTGAATGTTATGAATGATGAACTGCAGGTAATCGATCTTCAGGTCGGCGAAGGCAAAGCCGCTGTCAAAGGCGCGCTGATCACCACCCAATACACCGGATGGCTGGAAGACGGCAGCGAGTTCGATTCTTCCTACAGCCGTGGCAAACCTTTTCAGTGCGTGATTGGCACCGGACGGGTGATCAAGGGTTGGGATCTGGGCTTGATGGGCATGCAGGTGGGGGGCAAGCGTAAATTGCTGGTGCCGGCGTATTTGGGGTATGGCGAGCGGACGATGGGCAAGATTCCGCCGAATTCGAATCTGGTGTTTGAGATTGAGTTGTTGGAAGTGTTGACGCGGGAGGATTGAGGTGGAGGGCGTCGATTTGGATGAAGTCCGTTACTTCATCCAAATACCGTCAGGGTGGATCAGGTGAATACGTCTATATCGTCAAGCGCGTCTTCGATGATTCCTTGCAGTGAAGGGTGCGTTCGCCTAGCTGACTCAAGTGCCAAAAAAACAGTTTCTGTATCCACTTCGCCATGTCGGCGAGCGATGTGCCCGAGTGCAGTCGCCGCAGCGGCCACAATTGCTTCGGTTTTGCTGGTGAGGTGTTTCAGGCAGATGTCCTGAGCCCATTTTCTATCGGTTTCATTCAGGCCAATGGATACGAGTGCGGCGATTACGTTTGCATCTATGCCGCTGGAAAGTAGGCGGACGGCCTCATCGTGGTTTATCGATGGGTTTTGGTAGATGAGGCTCATTGCCGAAGTTAACCCCTGATGCCGATAAAAAGATCGAGTTCCGCTGGCAGTTGTTCGTTAACCGCCATGCCGATTTTTTGAGCTTGATCCAGTGTCAGCAGCCACTCGCCGTCGGGACTTTCGTCAAGGCTTTTCCAACCCATTGCAGCCAGAACTGCCGGTTCAAATTTCGACCCAACTGTAAGCTGGTATTTTAAGGTGTCGTCTTCGTCGTCACCCTTTAAGAAACCGCTAATCCATAAAAACATCTGTAGCCTCCTGTTTACTTCGGGGTTGATCTTTCGGGGTCTGCGGGATCGATTTGTTCCCCGGTCTCGTGGTTAAACTCGCCAAGATGCTTGCCTTGCTTGTTATAAAGCTCGATAGCACCGGTTTTACTGTCCCATTCAAAGATCCGGCCTTTTCTATCCTTCCATCGGCTGCGTCTACCGCCTCCACCTTGAACACTGCTTTTGGATTTGACAGGAAAAGCATCCGGGAATGCGGGAAGTGTTGCGGGAGGTCTGTGGTACTTGATATCGCCGCCGAGAGCGCGCCTTGAAATCACAACATACAGGGGCGACACCCCGGAGTCAGCCGGAAAAACCAGGATGAAATCGTGGTATTCAGGCGGGTAAACCGGATTAACGATGATCTTGTCTGCTTGCTCAGTCGGCGGGTAAATCCAGATCTGGGGTATTTGCGGTGCGCCTTCCAGCGGTGGAATTACCCTTGTCTTGGTGGGGTCTACGGCGGGTGTCCAGATCAATTTTGCGCCATTACCGAAATCTGCGACTTGCTGGGTGCCTTGCTTCACGAACCGTACGACAGGAATCATCTCCCAATCGCTGCGCGTCTGGGTGTTGTACCCATATCCTTTCAAGGTGCCGTCGGCTTGTTGTTCTAAACGCAATCGGACACGAGTGCGACCTTTCTCAAGCGATTTAAGTTGTTCTTCTGTGTATAGCGAGCTGTCGCCCAAACTCGAAGGCCAAAGCAGAGCAACAATGCCGAGCAATGCACCAGCGACAACACCTCCCGTCACTGCACTTGCACCACTCACCGCACTTGCGCCTGGGCTTGCAGTGGTAGTCGTAGCTAATAGAAGCGTTCCTGCCTCAGCAGGAAAATTACGGCCTCCTACTTTTTTTAGCGGAATGTTCCCAGCAGTGTCTCGCTCGCGGCCGCCCAACAAAGACAACTCTCCAAAATCAGCCAACTTCTCGACCGGAATAAATCCGGTACTACTGACATGGTTGATTACACCATCCGGAAGCTGGCAGCTTTTAGCGAACACGCAACCTTTTGCATCGGGGATAGGCTGTTGTGGCTTTTTGATTAGGCTATTTCGTAGGCTTGCTGTCTGGCAAGCATGTCGTCATAGGCGGTTTGGCTAGCTTCCCGCTCTGCCAACTCGCTGTCGGTCATGTAGCGGCTAGTGATGTAGTGTCCGTCACCGGCCGGTGGATTTTGAACTCGAGGTCTGTCTGTCTTACGCACCATGAGCGTCCTTGTTCTATCGTCAGAAAACGATGCGGACGCTAAATGAATGGACGTTTGATGGATGTAGGACGGGTCTGAAATTGCGACAGTTGTTACAAGTGTAAAAAATCAGGATGGGTACATCGGCAGGTACGCCAACTCGCTCGGGCCTTCCTATGGTCTGGTTTTCAGATATCTGTTAGCAGAAAGAACGCCATCGCGAGCAGGCTCACTCCTACAGTTGATCGCGGATGCTCATGGGATTTGAGTGCACCGCAGATCTAGTGTGGGAGCGAGCCTGCTCGCGAAGAACGATCACGCGGTCAATCAGGCTGCGTGCGCCATTTCGGCCAGGGTGTCGGCCACGGTTCTTTGCAGTGAGGGGAACCGGCGTGTCACGCGGCGCAGTGCGGGTAGCACGGCGTCGATTTCCAGTTCATCGAGTTGGGGAAGGACGGTGACGGCGGAGGCGACGATGGATTCGCGTTCGCTTTCGAAGAGCACCAGGCAGGCGTTCTGCGCCCAGCGTCCGTCCCGCTCGTTGAAACCCATCGCCACCAGTGCCGCGACGACTTGTGCATCGGTTTTGTTGGACATGTTTATTGCCTCAGGGCGGGTTCGATTTTGTCGAGGGCGCGGTTGACCGCGAGTTCGCCGAGCATGACCACTTGCTGGATGCCGAGCACGGTGTTGCGGTAGGGCGAGTCGAGCAGGGCGGCGAAGTCGCTGAGCATGACGCTGGCCGAAGCCATGGATTCGCAGGCGTGGGCCATGAGGTCTTCGGCGCCGGTGTTCGGGTCGACGAGGAACATGGTGCTGGGTCTGCGCGGTGGTGAAGGCGGTGTGGGTTTCAGGTAGTGGTCGAGGGCGCGTTCGGCGGCTTCGTGGAGTTTTCTGGAGCCCGGTTCGGAATAGGGGGACGTTGGATTTGGATCTATTTCCGCTTCTGTTTCGGGCGGATTCGGCGTTATTTTGAACATTTCTTAGAACCTTTTAATGAGGCCGACACGTTCATTGCGACTAAACAAATGGGTGGCAGCTATGCGCAGGTTAGTCGACCGGTGGTTCTAAGCAGTCCCGGCGCACCCGAAGGCGCCCTGCGCACAGCTACCATTAAGCTCAGGCGCGAGAATGCCTGACTGAACGGACTGTATGCTGCCAAAAAACCACCGAGCGACTAAACCCGATCACTGAACATTCAGTGACGCGAACCAAGTTACCGGTGACCTCCAAGCCGCACAAGCCGGCGGATTCTGGCGTAGTTGTAGGCAAAGGCGCAAGGCGCTGTAGCCTCATGGCTGATGTCTAAATGATGCTGCGTTTGACTGGGCGCCTTCGCGAGCAGGCTCGCTCCCACAGGGGGAACGCATTCCAAACTGTGGGAGCGAGCTTGCTCGCGAAGGCGCCTTCAAAATCACTTCAGGATTCAACCCTCACGCCCCGCCCAAACCGCTCCCGATACACCGACGGCGGCACCCCCACCACCCCACGAAACGCCACACGAAAACTCTCCACCGACCGATAACCGCAACGCTCGGCAATCTGCTCGGTGTTATGCGGCGTGCTCTCCAGCAACTCCCGCGCCCGCGCCAACCGTTCATGCTGCAACCACGCCTTCGGCGACTGCCCACTGGCCTCGGTAAAACGCCGCAGAAACGTGCGCTCACTCATCGCCGCTTCACTGGCCAGATCACGCACCTCCAGCGGTTCATGCAAACGCTCGCGCGCCCACTGCATCACCCGTGACAGATCGTTGCGCGGCGTCGGGCTGACCGGGGTCGGAATGAACTGCGCCTGGCCGCCAGTACGCTGCGGCGACATCACCAGTCGCCGCGCTACCGAGTTGGCGACTTGCGTGCCGAAGTCCCGCGCCACCAGATGCAGGCAGGCATCGATTCCGGCGGCGCTGCCGGCCGAGGTGATCAACTGCCCGGAGTCGACGTAAAGCACATCGGCATCGACGGCAATCGCCGGGAAGCGCTGCGCCAGTTCCGCCGTGTAACGCCAATGGGTGGTGGCGCCGTGGCCGTCGAGCAGGCCGGTGGCCGCCAGCACAAACACGCCCGAGCAGATCGACAGCAACCGCGCACCTCGGGCATGGGCCTGACGCAACGCGTCGATCAATGCTGGAGGCACCGGCGCGTTGCGGTCGCGCCAGCCGGGAATGATGATGGTGCGCGCCTCGGCCAATAATTCCAGACCGCCATCGGCCAGCACCTGAATGCCGCCCAAGGCACGCATCGGGCCTTGATCGACCGCCGCGATGGCGTGGGAGTACCACGGGAAATCGAACTCCGGCCGGGTCAGGCCGAAGACCTCCACGGCGATGCCGAACTCGAATGTGCAGAGGCCGTCGTAGGCCAGAATTGCGACCAGACCTGGTGATGTCGGCATTTGGCGGAAAATTCCCGGTGAGTGTCTTGTGCGCCACTGTAGTCGCAAGCGGCCGCTCGATAAAGTCTGTTCACACCCGTTCAGATAAAGGAGCAACACCCATGACCAGCCTCGTTCGCGACATCCCCGCAGCCCCGTCGGCAATCGCCTTGATGCACTTCAGCAATCGTCTGACTTTCGAAACCGATTGTTCCGACGTCTTCAGTAGCCAGGAGGCTGGCGAGATTGATTTTGTTCTGGTCGATGTGCGCGGGCCGCTGGCCTTTGAGCGCGGGCATGTGCCGGGGGCGATCAATATCCCGAACCGGTTGCTGACGGCGGCGGAACTGGCGAACTACCCGAAATCCACGCTGTTCGTGGTCTATTGCGCCGGCCCACACTGCAACGGCGCGAACAAGGCGGCGGTGAAGCTGGCGGCGCTGGGTTACCCGGTCAAGGAGATGATTGGCGGCGTTACTGGATGGCTGGATGAAGGCTTTCAACTGAGCGTTGAGCAAGCCGCCAAAACCGCCATCGGCTGCGAATGCTGATCCCCTTGTAGGAGCTGCCGCAGGCTCGGGCCGCGTTCGGACGATCTTTTGATCTTGCGGTAAAAAAAACCAGATCAAAAGATCGCAGCCTGCGGCAGCTCCTACAGGAAAATCAGCGTTTTTCTGCGCTGGAATTGCGCTTGTCCTACAGCCTTTGCACCACCACGGCGCACCCGTTGATCCCGGTCAATCGGTGTGCCGATTTTTCATAAGTATTTGTCGCTTAAACACAATTTACCCTGTGCGCGCCGCCATAGACTGCCGGCCACTTCGGTTTTTGCAGCCAAATGGCCATGACCGAACGCTGAATCGAAAGCTGCCAATAAAAGCCTCCGCACACAGGAGTTATAAATGAAGAAGCTAGTGATGTTCGGTGCCCTGGCACTGTCGATGTTGTCCCTGACCGCCGTGGCCGAAGACGCCAAGCCGATCCGCATCGGTATCGAAGCCGGTTACCCGCCATTCTCGATGAAAACCCCTGACGGCAAACTCGCCGGTTTCGACGTTGATATCGGCGATGCGCTGTGCGCGCAGATGAAAGTCAAATGCACTTGGGTCGAGCAGGAATTCGACGGCCTGATCCCGGCGCTGAAAGTGAAGAAGATCGACGCCATTCTGTCGTCGATGACCATCACCGATGACCGCAAAAAGAACGTCGATTTCACCATCAAGTACTACCACACCCCGGCGCGCTTCGTGATGAAGGAAGGCTCCGGTGTCAAAGACCCGCTGACCGAGCTCAAGGGCAAGAAAGTCGGTGTGCTGCGTGCCAGTACCCACGACCGTTACGCCACCGAAGTGCTGGTGCCGGCCGGGATCGACCTGGTGCGTTACGGCTCGCAACAGGAAGCCAATCTCGACATGGTTTCCGGGCGTATCGACGCGATGCTGGCCGACTCGGTCAACCTCAGCGACGGTTTCCTGAAAACCGACGCCGGCAAAGGTTTTGAATTCGTTGGCCCGACCTACGAAGACGCCAAGTACTTCGGCGGCGGCGCCGGCATTGCGGTGCGCAAGGGCGATACCGCGCTGGCCGAGCAGTTCAACAAAGCCATCAGCGAAATCCGCGCCAATGGCGAGTACAAGAAAGTCCAGGACAAATACTTCGACTTTGATGTGTACGGCCATTAATACGCCGTAGAAAAAAGTGGCCCCGTTGGCGCGGTGGCCACTTTTTTTGCGCTCTAATTGTGGTGAGACCCTTGTAGGAGTGAGCCTGCTCGCGATAGCGGTGTGTCATTCAATGAATGTGTTGGCTGACCCACCGCTATCGCGAGCAGGCTCACTCCTACAGGGGATCTTTGTGATCCAGATATTGAGGAGATTTTCCCATGCAACGCATCGACCATGTTCTGCCCTGGAGCCACTTGGGCAGCGAGCGCTCGCTCAGCGTGTTTCGCTACGGCGCAGGCACCCGCAAGGTGTACATCCAGGCCAGCCTGCACGCCGATGAACTGCCGGGCATGCGCACTGCGTGGGAGCTCAAGCAGCGTCTCAATGAACTCGAACAGCAGGGCCGTTTGCAGGGCGTGATCGAGCTGGTGCCGGTGGCCAACCCGATCGGCCTCGATCAACATGTGCAAGGTGCGCACATGGGCCGCTTCGAACTGGGCAGCGGCAAGAATTTCAACCGTGCCTTCGTCGAACTCAGCGCACCGGTCGCGGCGTTGATCGGTGAGCGTCTGGGCGCGGATGCCGAGGCCAACGTTGCACTGATCCGCCAAACCATGGGCCAGGTGTTCGATGAGCTGCCGGCCCCAGCCTCGCAACTGGAAGCGTTGCATCGCTTGTTGCTGCGCCATGCCTGCGATGCCGACATCACCCTCGATCTGCATTGCGATTTCGACGCGGCGATTCACCTGTACGCGCTGCCGCAGCACTGGCCGCAATGGCAATCGCTGGCGGCACGTTTGAAGGCTGGCGTGGCGCTGTTGTGTGAAGATTCCGGTGGCAGCTCGTTTGATGAATCCTGCTCGACGCCGTGGTTGCGTCTGGCGCGGGCATTTCCCAATGCTGCAATTCCGGCGGCGAACCTCGCGACCACGCTGGAACTGGGCAGTATGGGCGACACCCGGGTCGATCAGGCTCAGGCCAATTGTGAGGCGATTCTCGGCTTTCTTGCCGAGCAGGGTTTTATCAGCGGCGAATGGCCGGCGGCACCGGGCGAGTGCTGTGAAGGTCTGCCGTTCGAGGGCACCGAATATCTGTTCGCGCCACACCATGGTGTGGTCAGTTTTCTGCGCAATGCCGGCGAGTGGGTGGAGAAGGGCGATGCGCTGTTTGAGGTGGTGGATCCGTTGCAGGATCGCGTGACCACCGTGCGCGCCGGCACCAGTGGCGTGTTGTTTGCGCTTGATCGCGGGCGCTATACCGAGCCGGGGATCTGGCAGGCGAAAGTGGCGGGGCGGGTGGCGTTTCGGACGGGCAAATTGACCAACGACTGACAGGATCTCCGTTGGGGCTAATGGCCTCATCGCGAGCAGGCTCACTCCTACAGGGGAACGCATTCCAAATGTAGGAGTGAGCCTGCTCGCGATGGCGGCATCAGCAACACCACCGAATTTGGATCCTTGGCCGAGGATGTTAGGCTCCCCCCGAACCCGACTCTCCGTGAAGGAAGGCTCTATGTTGAAGGTCTTTGCTCTGTTGACCCTGCTGGCGTCCAGCGCCGTGCAGGCGCAAACCACGCTGCAATCCGATCTGCCGCTCAAGTACCTCGAGCAGGTGCACGCCGACGCCGAGGCGCGACCGCTGGTGATTTTCCTGCACGGCTACGGCAGTAACGAAGCCGATCTGATCGGCATGAAATTTCAACTGCCGGCGCAATACAACTACCTGTCGGTGCAGGCACCGTTGTCGCTCGGTGAACGACGTTTCCAGTGGTTTCGCAAGAAGGGTGAAGGCGCCTACAACGGCGAGACCGATGATCTGAAGGTCAGTGGCCAGAAGCTGCGCGACTTTATCGCGCAAGCGGCGCAGAAATATCACACCACCCCGAGCAAGGTGTACCTGATCGGCTTCAGCCAGGGCGCGATGATGACCTACGAGGTCGGGCTGCGGCCGCCAGTGGCGGTCGGCGGGATCGCGGCGTTGAGCGGGCGTTTATTGCCGGTGTTGAAGGCTGAACTCAAGGCCGAACAGCAGCCACTGCCGCTGAGCATCTTCATCGGCCATGGCACCGCCGATGATCCTGTGCCGTATAAAAACGGCACCGAGGCCAATTCGCAACTACAGAAACTGGGCTACAAACCGCAGTTCCACGCCTATCCCGGTGTCGGCCACAGTATCAGTGCGGCCGAGCTGCGTGACTTGAACGGCTGGTTGCAGCAGCTCAATCCTTGAGGATGGTTTTCACCAAGGCATCGTGACCTTTCTTGTCACTGGCGCGGGAGATCACCTGCACCAGCGCCATTTTCGTGCCGGAGCCGGCCATCAGCGTGGTGTTGAGGGTCTGGCCACCGCCCTGGGTCGCGGTGCTGTCGACCTGACGCAGGCCAAGGCCGGTGCCTTTTTGGGTCAGGCTTTTTTCGCTGAGTTTGTTGAAGTCCGGCAGGGCCTTGCGCTGGTCTTCAATGAAACTCGCCACGCTGCCGTCGAGGAACTGGCCGTCGTTGTCCTTGACGTGCTGGCCTTCGGGAATCTTGTTCTCAGCGGTAATGACCACGGTTTTTGTGGCCTCGTTGGTGTACATCGTGCCCGTGGTCCCGCTCGGGCTGGTCGGCAGCGGGTCGGCGATGAAACCTTTAGGCAGCACAAAGGTGAACTTGCCCTCAAGCATCGAGACTTTCTCGGTGCCGGCATTTTTCTTGGCCGCTTGCGCGTGGAGGGCGCCGAAACCGGCGAGGGCCGCCACCAGCAGGACGACGGTTTTTTTGCTCAACAATGACATGTGAATCTCCGGTGGATGGTCGCGCGAGGCGGGCGATCATCCCACGGAGGGGGGCGGGCGTTCCAGCGCGAATCATCCGAGCGGTTATTGCGCCTGCGCTTTCGCCAACGGACGGGCTAACAGGCGTTTGGTCACGCCGAGCATGGCCACCGACACCGCAACGCCGACGGCAAATCCACTCAGGCCCATGCTTGGCAAGGTCAGCGCCGATACCAGACAAAACGCCGAAAACGAATACATGCCGGTCGCCGTCGCCCGTAACAATGCGGCGGTAAATGCCGGGCCGCGGGTCTGTTGCGAGAACACCGCCATCACACTGCCGAGTACCGGGAACACCGCGAGCAAACCGCTCCAGCGCTCGCCGACGGTGCTGGCGAGCATCGTCACCACCAGGGTCAACGCGGCGCCGGCGATCATTCGCCAGATCAGTTTGTCCGACTTCGGCGCCGTGCCGCTCAACACCGGTTGCACGGTGGGAAACAGATATGGCGATGCCAACAACGCAACCGCCGCCGCTGCCACTGAAAACGGCAGCGACGCCGGGATCAGCGACAACATCCCCGCGATGATGGCCCATACCGACAGCGACGCCGTCAGCGCCAGTGGCCAGTTCGCCCGCTGCGCGACCTGCGCGTAGGTGATGCAGAACGCAATCATCGCGAACATCGCCGACAACGCCGCCACCGCTGATTGCGCGGCGAATGCCGGACCCTGCTCGATGGCGAGGAAAAACAGAATCGGCCCGACCACCACCGGCAATCCCGACAGCCACCCGGCCACACTCGGCCCCCAGCGTTTGCCCGCCAGGGAAATCAGCAGCAGAAAACCGGGAATCAGCAGCAGTTTGAGGATCAGCACGCAGGAGTCTCCATCCGATGAAGGTTCGCCACGTTAGCATTGTCGATCGGCGATTGCTGCCTATGTGTGCGGTTTTTGTATACAAAGTGCCGGCGGCGATACCCGGCTATGCTTTGACTATCAGGGCTTGCCGGAGTCGATACCGCGATGAACAGAACACCCAAGGTGTTACGGGGATGTTGCGGCATCGGCTTGTGGGCGCTGTTGTTGACGCCAACCTGGGCTAATTGGCAGGACGCGGTGCCCGGCGCGCAGATCATCGGCACCGGCGATTACAGCGTGTTCGGTTTCGATGTCTACAACGCGCGCCTGTGGAGTGCCGCGCGGCCCTTGGTCGACGGCCAGCCGTTTGCCCTGGAGCTGATCTACCGCCGCAGCATTTCTCGCGACGATCTGGTCAAGGCCAGCGTCGACGAAATCAAACGCCTGGCCGATGGCCGCGTCAGCCCGGCGCAATTGGCCGGTTGGCAGATCCAGATGCAGCAATCGTTCGTCGACGTGCAGGCCGGCACGCGGATTACCGGCGTGTATCTGCCGGGGCAGGGCGCGCGGTTTTTTGTCGGTCAGCAGTTGCAGCATGAGATCGATGACCCGCTGTTTGCCCGGGCATTTTTTGATATCTGGCTGGATCCGCGCACGCGCAGTCCCGAGTTGCGCGAACAGTTGTTAGGGGTGAGTCGATAGATTCTTTTGCACTTCAAGGCTCCGGCTGAAACCTCTAAGCTGCGTCTTTCCGACTTGTTTCTGGATGTGTGCGTGAAATTCAGTTTGCCCAAAATCGCCACCGCGCCGTTTTGCCCGCCGGAAGTGGCCGGCAGTGTTGCGGTGGATCCGAATGCGTCGTTCTTCAAACGCGTGCTGCGTTTCGCCGGCCCCGGCTTGCTGGTGTCGATCGGCTACATGGATCCGGGCAACTGGGCCACCGCCATCGAGGCCGGTTCACGCTTCGGTTACAGCCTGTTGTTTGTGGTGTTGCTGGCGAGTCTGGCGGGCATGGTCGTGCAGTGCCTGTGCTCGCGACTGGGCATTGCCACCGGGCGCGATCTGGCGCAGCTGTCCCGCGAGCGCTACAGCACACCGACCGCGCGCCTGCAGTGGGTGCTGGCGGAAATCTCGATCATCGCTACGGATCTGGCTGAAGTGCTTGGTTGTGCGCTGGCCTTTCACTTGTTGCTCGGCTGTTCGCTGACCTTCGGCATCGCCCTGACCGCGTTCGACACCTTGCTGGTGCTGGCCCTGCAAAACCGAGGTTTCCGCCGTCTGGAAGCAATCATGCTGGTATTGGTCGCAACCATCGGCGTGTGTTTCTTCGTTGAACTGCTGTTGATCAAACCCTACTGGCCGGATGTCGCCCAAGGTTTCAAACCGTCGCTGGCGGCGATTGGCGAGGCCGCACCGTTGTACCTGGCCATCGGTATTCTCGGCGCGACGGTGATGCCACATAACCTCTATCTACATACCTCGATCGTGCAGACGCGGATGATCGGCAAGGACCTGGCAAGCAAGCAGGACGCGGTGAAACTGGCGCGCATCGACACCATCGGTTCGCTGGCCCTGGCGTTGCTGGTCAATGCGGCGATCCTGATCCTCGCGGCGGCGGCGTTTCACCAGTCCGGGCATACCGATGTGGTGGACATTCAGGACGCCTACCACTTGCTCGATCCGCTGGTCGGCGGCGCGTTGGCCAGCGTGTTGTTCGGCGTTGCGCTGCTGGCGTCGGGGCAGAGTTCGACCTTCACCGGCACCATCGCCGGCCAAGTGATCATGGAGGGTTATCTGAACCTGCGGATCCCGTGCTGGCAGCGACGTTTGATCACTCGCGGACTGGCGTTGATTCCGGCGTTTATCGGCGTGTGGCTGATGGGCGATAACGCGATTGGCAAGTTGCTGGTGCTGAGTCAGGTGGTGTTGAGTCTGCAGTTGCCGTTTGCCCTATACCCCTTGATCCGCATGACCAATGATAAAAAGCTGATGGGGCCGTTTGTGAATCGCTGGCCAACCCGGCTGTTGGCGTGGGGGTTGTTTGTGGTGATCAGTGGCGCTAACAGCTGGTTGATTTTGCAGTGGGCGGCTTGAGCCATATTTTGCAGTGACTGGGCTGGCCTCTTCGCGAGCAGGCTCGCTCCCACATTGTTCGAGTTGATCACAACAGTGTGTACACCCCATAACCCTGTGGGAGCGAGCCTGCTCGCGAAGACGGACTATCAGGCGCCCACGTCGCTGAACACTGGAATGCGCCCATTGAGCGAGGGCCTGTAGTGCCAGTTCAGGCAATTCAGATCGATGCCCTTTGCGAGTATTTCCCTCACCGTCGCCCCGGCAATACTCATCGCCAACGCTTGCCCTGGACACTGATGCCGGCCACTGCCAAAACTGAAACTGCGGCGGTTCTCGCGCTGCGGCAGAAACTGCTCCGGCTGTTCGTTGAGCGCTGGATCACGATTGGCCGAGGCCAGCAGCACCAGAATCGCGTCGCCTGCTTCGACCCGCACACCGGCGATCTCACAGGACGCGGCGACAAAGCGTCGGGTGTTCTGCACCGGCGGGTCGAAGCGCTGGACTTCGTTGAGCAGTGCTTCGATGGATTCGCCGCGTAACGCCGGCTGACGACGTAACGCCAACAGCGTGTTGCCGATCAGCCCGGCGCAGGCTTCGAACGTCTGCGAACAGAGGCCGATCAGGTTGGCGATCAGGATTTCCTCATCGCCGGCAAAGCGCTGCTGGATCGCGCTGAGGAAGTCGCTGGCGGGTTCGGCGAGCAGCTCGATAAAGTAACCGCGCAGTTGTTCAGCCGCCGCCTCTGCTGCGGCCAGTTGCAGGTCATTGCTCAACGGCGACAGGCAGGCAACGAAATCCGCCGTCAATTCACTGATCGCCCGCGCTTGCGCCGGGGTGAACCCCAGCAGCGCCGCGACCACGCACACCGGGCCACGAAACATTGCCTTGTACACACCGTCGGCGTCCGCTGTGATCAGCCGTGCGGCGACCAGTCTGTCGACGGCCTCAAGGTCGAGCGAGGCCAACTCAGGCTCGATGGCCGAACGCGGACAGCGCTGGCGTTCACCGTCATTCATGCGCATCAGTTGGCCAAAGACTTTGCCGGCCATGCCCCTGGCAATCGCCTTGGGCACCGGCTCCTGCGCCGGACGTACTCGACAATCGGCGTGGGCCAACACCGCACACACCGCACGGGCGCTGCTGGCGACCCACAGTTTCAGATCCGGATGAAACGTCAGTCCACCTGCTGCGCGCAGTTCGGCGTAGTAGGGATAAGGATCGGCATGCGTTGCGGCGCTGATCGGGTTCATGGTTTGCATCCTTGTCGGCGGGGAAAGTGTTGCTACTATCTCCACTGCGCAACGACGATGATTCGTCCGGGAGCGAACTATGCACGCAGAACATCAAGACATCGGCGTTTCCCAAGTGGCCGCCGCCATCGCCGAGCCGGCGCGGACGAAAATCCTCTGTTCGCTGATGGACGGCCACGCCCGCACCAGCACCGAGTTGGCGACGATCGCCGAGGTCAGCGCCTCCACCGCTAGTGTGCACCTGGCGAAACTCAAGGATCTGGCCTTGGTGCGCCTGCATGTGCAGGGCCGTCATCGCTATTACAGCCTCGCCGATCAGCGCGTGGCGCAGGCGCTGGAAGCGCTGATGGTGATTGGCCAGAACGCCGCGCCGACGTTCAAGGCGCACACCCCGGATCGTCTGCAATTCGCCCGCACTTGCTACGACCACATGGCCGGGACGCTGGCGGTGTTGCTGCATGACCGCTTGATCGCAGGCGGTTGGCTGGTGCAAACCGACGAACAGGCGTATCGCTTGAGTGATACGGGGGAGGCGTTGTTTCTCGGTCTGGGCATCGAAGTGCAGGACTTAACGACCCTGCGCCGCAAGTTTGCCTGCCCGTGCCTGGACTGGAGCATGCGCCGGCCGCATCTTGGTGGTTCGCTGGGCGCGGCGTTGTTGCAGGCCGCGTTGAAGCGCAAGTGGGTGACGCAGGATCTGGACAGTCGGGCACTGGCGTTGACGGCGGCGGGGCGTAAGGAGATCAGCGCGCGGTTTGGCGTTGAGTGGCCGGAAGATGGGCAGATCAAACGATCGGCAAAGCGTGCCCACCCGATAAATTCCGACCGTACCGAATCCCTGTAGGCACTGCCGAAGGCTGCGATCTTTTGATTTTCAGCTTCTGACCGACGAGGGGCGCATCTGCCACCTTGTATCACCGCAGTCGACTCTATACTGTATATGCAAACAGTACAGAGCCCACGCCATGCAAATCATCGACAAGCTGAGCATCCTCGCCGACGCCGCCAAGTACGACGCCTCCTGCGCGAGCAGCGGCGCGCCCAAGCGCAGCTCCGAAGGCAAGAGCGGCTTGGGTTCGACCGATGGCATGGGCATTTGCCACAGCTACACGCCGGACGGCCGCTGCGTGTCATTGCTGAAGATTCTGCTGACCAACTTCTGCCTTTACGATTGCCAGTACTGCGTCAACCGCCGCTCCAGCGATGTTCCGCGTGCCCGTTTCACCCCTGAAGAAGTCGTCGCGCTGACCATGGATTTCTACCGGCGTAACTGCGTCAGCGGGCTGTTTCTCAGCTCCGGGATCATTCGCTCGGCGGACTACACCATGGAGCAACTGGTGCGGGTGGCGAAGCTGCTGCGCGAAGAGCATGAGTTTCGCGGCTACATCCATCTCAAGACTATTCCCGAAGCCGATCCGGCATTGATCGAAGAAGCAGGGCGCTACGCTGATCGCCTGAGCGTCAACATCGAATTGCCGACCGATGCCAGCCTGCAAGTGCTGGCGCCGGAGAAGGACATCGCTTCGATCAAGCAGGCGATGAACACCATCTACACAGGCGTGCAGACCGTTTTGAACGAACCGCGCTCGGCGAAGTTCGCTCCAGCCGGGCAAAGCACGCAGTTGATTGTCGGCGCCGACGACACCGACGACAGCACCATTCTCCACAGCGCTCAGGCCTTGTACGGCAATTTCCGTCTGCGACGGGTCTACTATTCGGCCTTCAGCCCGATCCCCGACAGCCCGAAAAGCGTGCCATTGGCCGCGCCGCCGCTGATGCGCGAACACCGTTTGTATCAGGCCGATTTTCTCTTGCGTAGCTACGGCTACAGCGCCGATGAGTTGCTCAAGGGCCCGGGTAATCTGGCGCTGGACATCGACCCGAAACTCGCTTGGGCTTTGCAGAACCGCGAAGTGTTCCCGCTGGATCTGAACCGCGCCGAAGCCTCCTTGATTGCGCGTATTCCCGGTATCGGCCTGCGCACCACCGAGCGTCTGGTCGAGCTGCGCCGACAGCGGCGAATCCGCTACGAAGATGTCGCGCGTATGCGCTGCGTGCTGGCCAAGGCCAAGCCGTTCATCATCACCAGCGACTACCACCCGCAGCAGGCCGAGGTCACCAGCCATTTGCTCTATCAGCAACTGCGCGACCGGCCGATGCCGCAGCAGATGGGGCTGTGGGGATGATCAATCTCGATTGCGATGATCTGTTCGATACTTGGCGCCAGCAAGCGCGCTGGTTGCTGAGCCATGAAGTCGACCCGAGTCTGGTGAGCTGGGCCTCGGAGGGTGTGGGTGATCTGTTTGCCAGTGATGAGCCGGTGCCTGAAGGGCAGGGGCCGTTCCAGGCGCGCATTCCGCGAGCGTTGCTCGACACCCTGGAGCAAGCCTCGCGCTATCGCGGCGATCAACGCTGGAGCCTGTTGTATGAAGTGTTGTGGCGCGTCAGCCACGGCGACCGTACCGCGATGATGGCCGGGGACAAACTCGGTAGCGAGTTGCAGCGACGTATCAAGCAAGTGAATCGAGAAGCCCATCATCTGCATGCGTTTGTGCGCTTCATCGAACGCCCTTCATCCAGCGCGGGTCCGCAATATGTGGCTTGGCACGAACCGGCCCATGACATTCTGCACAGCGCCAGTGAGCATTTTATTGGGCGCATGGGCCGCCACCGCTGGTTGATCGCCACGCCGCGTGACGGGGTTTATTACGATGGCGAGCAATTGATCCATCAGCGGCAATGCCCGCAGGAATGGCAGCAGTTGGCGCAGAATGTCGATGATCCTCATGGGGATCTGTGGCTGACCTATTACAGCCACATCTTTAATCCAGCGCGGTTGAAAGAGAAGGTCATGCAGGGGCATTTGCCGGCGCGGTTCTGGAAGAATCTGCCGGAAGGGGAGTTGATTCCCGGGTTGATTACGCAGGCGCGGATGGGGAAACAGCAGAATGGGCAGGCGAGTGGGATTGCTGAGCGACTTGGTAAACGGATAACGCTGAAAAGCCCCTCACCCTAACCCTCTCCCAGAGGGAGAGGGGACTGACCGAGGTGTTCGGACTTGATCTCGACCTGAACGATCAGGTCGAACTCAGGTTTTGAAAAGCACAAAAATCGGCCCCCTTTCCCCCTCGCCCCCTGGGGGAGAGGGTTGGGGTGAGGGGAAAGAATCTCAAGCACGCCACAAATACTGCGCCAAACGCCATAAAAAAAGCCCCCACCAATCACTCGGTGGAGGGCTTTTCGACATCACCAGCCGTCAAATCAAACCTTGACGATCCAGCCCGCTGGCGCTTCGATGTCGCCGGTCTGCACGCCAGTCAGCTCTTTGTAGAGCTTCTGGGTCACAGGACCCACTTCGGTCTCGCTGTGGAACACATGCAGATGGTCGTTGTAGCTGATGCCACCGATCGGGGTGATCACCGCAGCCGTACCGCAAGCGCCGGCTTCCTTGAAGTCCGACAGTTTGTCGATCAGCACGTCGCCTTCAACCACTTCCAGGCCCAGACGCGATTTTGCCAGTTCGATCAGCGACAGGCGGGTGATGCCTGGCAGAACGGACGGCGAGTTCGGGGTAATGAACTTGTTGTCGTGGGTGATCCCGAAGAAGTTGGCCGAACCGACTTCTTCGATCTTGGTGTGGGTCATCGGGTCCAGGTAGATCGCGTCGGCGAAGTTGGCTTTCTTCGCTTTCGAGCCCGGCATCAGGCTGGCCGCGTAGTTGCCACCGACCTTGGCTGCGCCGGTGCCTTGTGGGGCGGCGCGGTCGTAGCTGGAGATCTGGAAGTTGTGCGGGGTCAGGCCGCCCTTGAAGTAGGCGCCGACCGGAATGCAGAAGATCGAGAAGATGAACTCGGGTGCGGTGCGCACGCCGATGTTGTCACCCACGCCTATCACGAACGGACGCAGGTACAGCGCGCCGCCAGTGCCGTATGGCGGAATGAAGCGCTCGTTGGCACGAACCACTGCTTTACAGGCTTCGATGAACTGTTCGGTGTCGACCGTCGGCATCAGCAGACGCGCGCAGCTGCGTTGCATACGCAGGGCGTTCTGGTCCGGGCGGAACAGGTTGATCGAGCCGTCCTTGCAACGATAGGCCTTCATGCCTTCGAAGCACTGCTGGCCATAGTGAAGGGCAGTCGAGCCTTCGCTGATGTGCAGCACGTTATCTTCGGTCAGGGTGCCTTTGTCCCACTCGCCATCGCGAAAGTACGACAGATAGCGTTTGTCGGTCTTGATGTAATCAAAACCCAGCTTGTCCCAATTGATGCTTTCGTTACCCATGACACCCTCTATCACTGAACAACCGCCGAAACGGTTCAAGGCTTCTGACGTTTTTTGGATGGGCACAACAATACTTCATTCTTGAGCGGTTTCGCAGCCCGGACTATCGGATGACAGGCAGATAAATCGCGTTGTTCTCAAGAAATCGCGAGCAGGCTCACTCCTACAAGGGAATGCATTCCAAAATGTAGGAGTGAGCCTGCTCGCGATGGGGCCATCATTGCCACCCTCACTCACAGGTGGAGTGCATGGCCAAGGGCACGCAACGCCGCTTCCTGCACCGCTTCACCCAAGGTCGGATGCGCATGGATGGTGCCGCCGATGTCTTCCAGCCGCGCGCCCATTTCAAGGCTCTGCGCAAACGCCGTCGACAACTCGGAAACGCCAACGCCCACCGCCTGCCAGCCAACAATCACATGGTTATCCCGACGAGCGACCACGCGCACGAAGCCGCTTTTCGACTCCAGCGTCATCGCCCGGCCATTGGCGGCGAACGGGAAACTGGAAACAATGCAGTCCAGACCTGCAGCCTTGGCCTCGTCCGGCGTCTTGCCGACCACCACCAGTTCCGGATCGGTGAAGCACACCGCGGCGATTGCGGTCGGGCTGAATTCACGGGTTTTGCCGCTGATCAACTCGGCAACCATCTCGCCCTGAGCCATGGCGCGGTGGGCCAGCATCGGCTCGCCGCTCAGATCGCCGATGGCGTAGACGTTGCGCATGCTGGTCTGGCAGCGGCTGTCTATCTTGATCGCCGAACCGTTCATGTCCAGATTCAGCGCTTCGAGGTTCCAGCCCTGGGTATTCGGTTTGCGACCGACGGCGACCAGCACCTGATCGGTTTCCAGGTTGAGGGTTTCACCCTCAGGGTCGCGCACCTGCAAGGTGCCGTCGAAACCCAGCACGCTGTGCTTCAGATACAGCTTCACGCCCAGTTGCTTCAACGCGTCATGCACCGGTTGCGTCAGTTCCGCATCGTAGGCCGGCAAGATGCGATCCTGCGCCTCGACCACGCTGACGTCGGCGCCAAGCTTGCGATAAGCAATGCCCAGTTCCAGACCAATGTAACCACCGCCCACCACCACCAGACGTTTCGGCACGGATTTCGGCGCCAGCGCTTCGGTGGAAGAGATGATCGGCCCGCCAATCGGCAGAATCGGCAGATTGACGCTGGTCGAACCAGTGGCCAGCACCAAGTGCTCGCACTGGATGCGCGTGTCGCCGACATCCACGGTTTTACCGTCGATGACCTTGGCCCAGCCATTGATGACCTGAACCTTGTTTTTCTTCAGCAGGGCTGCGACGCCAGTGGTCAGGCGATCAACGATGCCGTCCTTCCATTCAACGCTTTTGCTGATGTCGAGGCTCGGCGCCGAAACGCTGATGCCCAGCGCCGAATGCTGGCTGTGGTGCTGGGTCTGGTGAAACTGTTCAGCCACATGAATCAGCGCCTTCGACGGGATGCAGCCGATGTTCAGGCAGGTGCCGCCCAACGATTGGCCTTCGACCAGAATCGTCGGAATGCCCAGTTGCCCGGCGCGGATCGCGGTTACATAACCGCCGGGGCCGCCGCCGATGATCAGCAGCGTAGTGTTCAGAGATTGCATGCGCGCCTTACTCCACAAACAAAGTGGCAGGTTGTTCGATCAGGCCGCGAATGGCCTGGATGAAGAGCGCCGCGTCCATGCCGTCGACCACGCGGTGATCGAAGGAACTGGAGAGGTTCATCATCTTGCGGATTACTACCTGGCCTTTGACGACCATTGGCCGTTCGACGATTTTGTTGACGCCGACGATCGCCACTTCCGGCAGATTCAGCACTGGCGTACTGACGATGCCGCCCAGTGCACCGAGGCTGGTCAGGGTGATGGTCGAGCCGGACAGCTCATCGCGGCTGGCCTTGCCGTTACGTGCGGCGTTGGCCAAACGCGAGATTTCCGTGGCGCTGTCCCACAGGCTGCGCGCCTCGGCGTGACGTACCACCGGCACCATCAGGCCGACATCGCTTTGCGTGGCGACGCCGACGTGTACAGCGCCGAGGCGAGTGATGACCTGGGCTTCGTCGTCGTAACGGGCATTCATCTGCGGGAAGTCGCGCAGGGCGACAACCAATGCACGGACGAGGAACGGCAACAACGTCAACTTGCCACGGCTGGCGCCGTGTTTTTCATTCAGGTGCGCACGCAATTCTTCAATCGCGGTGACGTCGATTTCCTCGACATAGCTGAAGTGTGCGGCACGTTGCGTGGCGTCCTGCATGCGTTGGGCGATCTTGCGGCGCATGCCGATGACCTGAATCTGTTCTTCGTCGTTGCGCTGGGAGTAAGCGGCAGCAACTGGCGCCGAAGCGTTCGACTGACCTTGCGCCAGATAGGCTTCAAGGTCTTCGTGCAACACACGACCAGCCGGGCCGGAACCGCGTACCAGGCGCAATTGAATCCCCAGATCCAGCGCATGTTTGCGCACGGCCGGCGAGGCGAGCGGGCGTTCGTCTGCTTCGCGCGCAACCATCGGGCCTTGGCAAACCGCAGCAGGGCGCGGGGCGGCTGGAGCAGGTTTGCTCTCGACAACCGCTTCAACTTTCGCTACGACCGGCGCCTCTTTAACGGGCGCGGGTGCGGCGGACTCTTTCAAGTTACCGGCACCTTCAACCTCGATGCTGATCAGCACACTGCCAACCGCCATCACTTCTCCCGGCTGACCGCCGAGGGCAATCACTTTGCCGTGCACGGGCGATGGAATATCAACCATCGCCTTGTCGGTCATCACGTCCGCCAGCACCTGATCTTCAACCACCAGATCGCCAACCTTGACGTGCCATTGCGACAGTTCTACTTCTGCGATGCCTTCGCCGATGTCCGGCATCTTGATAACGTGCGTGCCCATTCAGACCTCCATGACCCGTTTCAACGCCGCGCCCACTCGGGACGGCCCTGGGAAATACGCCCACTCTTGCGCGTGCGGGTAGGGGGTGTCCCAACCGGTGACGCGTTCGATCGGCGCTTCCAGGTGATGGAAGCAATGCTCTTGCACCAGCGACACCAGTTCGGCGCCGAAACCGCAGGTGCGGGTGGCCTCGTGAACCACCACGCAACGGCCGGTTTTCTTCACCGATTTGACGATGGTTTCCAGGTCCAGCGGCCACAGGCTGCGCAGGTCGATGACTTCGGCATCCACGCCGGATTCTTCGGCAGCGACTTGCGACACGTAAACGGTGGTGCCGTAGGTCAGCACGGTGACGTCCTTGCCCGGACGGGTGATCGCGGCAACATCCAGCGGCACGGTGTAGTAACCGTCCGGAACCTGCGCTTGCGGGTGTTTCGACCACGGCGTTACCGGGCGGTCGTGGTGGCCGTCGAACGGGCCGTTGTACAGGCGTTTCGGCTCAAGAAAGATCACCGGGTCATCGTTTTCGATGGAGGCGATCAGCAGGCCTTTGGCGTCATACGGATTGGACGGCATCACGGTGCGCAAGCCGCAGACCTGAGTGAACATCGCCTCGATGCTCTGGCTGTGCGTCTGACCGCCATAGATGCCGCCGCCGCAAGGCATGCGCAGGGTCATCGGCGCGGTGAACTCGCCGGCCGAGCGATAACGCAGGCGTGCCGCTTCGGAAATGATCTGGTCGGAGGCGGGGTAGACGTAGTCGGCGAACTGAATCTCGGCGACCGGACGCAAACCGTAGGCGCCCATGCCGACGGCCACACCGACGATGCCGCTCTCGGAGATCGGTGCGTCGAACACCCGCGAGGTGCCGTACTTGGTCTGCAGGCCTTCGGTGCAACGGAACACGCCGCCGAAGTAGCCGACGTCCTGACCGAACACGACGACATTGTCATCACGCTCAAGCATCACATCCATGGCCGAGCGCAGGGCCTGGATCATGGTCATGGTGGTCGTGGTCATGGCGGTTTCCAACTGAATATTGTTGTTGTGATCGTTCATGTCAGATCCCCAACTGCTGACGCTGGCGCTTCAAGTGCTCCGGCATCTCTTTGTAGACGTCTTCGAACATGGTCGCGGCGCTTGGAATCTGGCCGCCGGCGAGGGTGCCGTACTGTTCGGCCTGTTTCTGCGCGGCAATCACTTCGGCTTCAAGCTCGGCGCTGACGGCGGTGTGTTCTTCCTCCGACCAGTGGCCGACCTTGATCAAGTGTTGCTTGAGGCGGGCGATCGGGTCGCCGAGCGGGAAGTGGCTCCAGTCATCGGCAGGACGGTATTTGGATGGATCGTCGGAAGTCGAGTGCGGGCCGGCGCGGTAGGTGACCCATTCGATCATGGTCGGGCCGAGGTTGCGGCGGGCGCGTTCGGCGGCCCAGGCAGATGCCGCATACACAGCGTAGAAGTCGTTGCCATCAACGCGCAGCGAGGCGATGCCGCAACCGACGCCGCGTCCGGCGAAGGTGGTGGCTTCACCACCGGCGATGGCCTGGAAGGTCGAAATCGCCCATTGGTTGTTGACCACGTTGAGGATCACCGGCGCGCGATAAACGTGGGCGAAGGTGAGGGCTGTGTGGAAGTCCGATTCGGCGGTAGCGCCGTCACCGATCCACGCCGAGGCGATTTTGGTGTCGCCCTTGATCGCCGAGGCCATGCCCCAGCCGACCGCCTGAATGAACTGGGTCGCGAGGTTGCCGGAGATGGTGAAGAAACCCGCTTCCTTGACCGAGTACATGATCGGCAACTGCCGGCCCTTGAGCGGATCGCGCTCGTTGGACAGCAGTTGGCAGATCAGGTCGACCAGTGGCACTTCGCGCGCCATCAGAATGCTTTGCTGGCGGTAGGTCGGAAAACACATATCGTCGATGTTCAAGGCCAGGGCCTGAGCACTGCCGATGGCTTCTTCGCCGAGGCTTTGCATGTAGAACGACATTTTTTTCTGACGCTGGGCGACCACCATGCGGTTGTCGTAGATGCGCGTCTTGAGCATGGCGCGCATGCCTTTACGCAGGATCTCGACCGGCACGTTCTCAGCCCATGGGCCGAGGGCGTTGCCCTGATCGTCGAGCACACGAATCAGCCCACGCGCGAGGTCGGCGGTGTCGGCAGGTTCTACATCGACAGGAGGTTTGCGCACCGTACCGGCATCGGTCAGATGCAGGTAGGAAAAATCGGTTTTGCAGCCTGGACGGCCCGAGGGTTCAGGGACGTGCAGACGCAGCGGTTCATACGCTTGGGTCATGGCTTCTACGCTCGATCTTGTGAATTTCTTGTAGTGAGCTGGCAGTCATTCTTCGGTAGAAGAAATCTTGTCCTACAACAATCATAGGCCCGGGCAAGAAGAATATTTATCTCTGTTTCGTTGCGCTGGAGACGATTTGCAGATAGAAATTCTGCATAAACATAAAAAACAGGTGGTTTTGTCTCATGCGTAAACTGGACCGTACCGACATCGGCATTCTCAACAGCCTTCAGGAGAATGCGCGCATCACCAACGCCGACCTTGCACGCTCGGTAAACCTGTCGCCGACGCCGTGCTTCAACCGGGTCAAGGCGATGGAAGAATTAGGCCTGATTCGCGAGCAGGTCACACTGCTGGATGCCGACCTGCTGGGGCTGCACGTGAACGTGTTCATCCACGTCAGCCTGGAGAAGCAGGTCGAGGAAGCGCTGCAGCATTTCGAGGAGGCGATTTCCGATCGCCCGGAGGTGATGGAGTGCTACCTCATGGCCGGAGACCCGGATTACCTCATCCGGGTCCTGGTGCCGACCATTCAGTCGCTCGAGCGCTTCATGATGGACTTCCTGACCAAAGTGCCGGGTGTGGCGAACATCCGGTCAAGCTTTGCGCTCAAGCAGGTGCGCTACAAGACCGCGCTGCCGTTACCCGCTAACGGTTTGACGCTGGGCAGTTGAGGGTCAGATGTAGTCATAGCGGTAATCGAGCTCTGCGGTGAAGAGGGCTTGCTGGACGGTAAAGGTTTGCGGCCAGGGCGCCGGTTCATTGGCCGGGTGGAAAATCAGCACGGTTTCTTCCATGTCCGCCGAGCCGGCCTCATTGGTTAAGCCAGGAGTGCCAGAATGCTGATGTTTCCAGCGCTCCCACAACAAGTCGAGGTAGCAGTGGTGCAGGAAGAAGATAGGGTCATTGGGTGAGGAGGCTTGCGCCATGCTGCCGCCTATCCAGGCATGTACCGGATTGTGCAGTTCGGTTTCCGAGGTGTTTTCCCAGCCGCTTGCTTCCATCCAGTATGGCGTCCTGTTGAGCGTCGATATGACGGTCTCTGCGGTGGGCAGTGCGCCGTTTGTCCCGAGATCTCGACGAATCCCGGTGTTGCCGATGCCCTCGTCCCAGACTCTCACTTCGAACCGCGATTGCTCTCTGGAAAACGGCCCACCGGTGACGCGCTGGTCTTGCAGGTTGTCACCGTTGGGGCCCATGAAGTCCGAGGTGAAGGGGTTGTCGGCGCCAGTCAGTTGCCAATTCCAGTAAGGCAGGGTGATGGTCCTGTCATTGGCGGCGGATTGCAGGGCCAGTTCGAACTGGCGGATCAGAATCCGGTGCCACGGATAGAACAGCGGGCTTCGATGCGGGTTGGGCGTCAGCGGATTGCCCCGGCCCATCGAATTTTTGTGGATCTGGACAAAATCATCGTAGCGGCTTTGCTTTCCCGGGCGCAGTACGCTGTCGACATTGTTCTTCAATCTCAGGATGGCATCGATGAATGCGGATTTCTGTTGCGCGGTCATGTCACGGTGATTACGACGAATATCCATATTGCGAAAACTCCATTGAATGTTTGCCCAATGGAGTCTGCTCGCTTACAGGATTTTCACCAGTTCATCACCCTCGACAGCGTTCGTAGGAAAAATAATCCGGCGACGCCCCGAGCGGTTTTTTCCTATAGGGAATTGAGCGGAATCTTCAGGTAAACCACGCCGTTTTCCTCCGCCGGTGGCCAATTCCCCGCCCGCACATTCACCTGAATCGCCGGCAGCAGCAGCGTCGGCATACCCAGCCCGGCGTCACGTTTTGTGCGCATCTCGACGAACGCTGCCTCATCAATCCCGTCATGCACATGGATATTGCTTTTGCGCTGCTCGCCGACGGTGGTCTGGCACTGCGACTCGCGGCCCTCGGGCGGGTAATCGTGGCAAACGTAGAGTTTCACGCTGGCGGGGAAGGCCAACAGTTTGTGGATCGAGGCAAACAGCTGATGGGCGTTACCGCCGGGGAAATCGCAGCGCGCGGTGCCGACATCCGGCATGAACAGCGTATCGCCCACCATGATCTGCTCGCCATCGATCAGATAAGCCATGTCCGCCGGGGTATGCCCAGGTACATGCAGGGCAGTGGCTTTGAGGTTACCGATGCGGAACGACTCGTTCGGCGCGAACAGGTGATCGAACTGCGAGCCATCGACGCGGAACTCCGGCTCGAGATTGAACAGCGCCTTGAACACGTTCTGCACTTTGCTGATCGATTCGCCAATGGCGATTTTCCCACCCAGTTCCCGGCGCAGATACGGCGCGGCGGACAGGTGATCGGCATGGGCGTGGGTTTCCAGCAGCCACTGCACTTGCAGGTTGTGGGCGCGAACGAAGGCGATGATCTTGTCGGCCTGCGCGGTGCAGGTGCGCCCGGCGGCGCTGTCGTAATCAAGCACCGGATCGACGATCGCGCATTGACCGCCATCGGTTTCATAGACCACATAGCTGTAGGTCGAAGAGGCGGGGTCGAGGAACGATTCAATCTGCGCGGGCATGGACACCAACCTGAACAAGGAAAATGGGTTGCAACACTTTATCTAAAAACATAATGTTCGCAGCTTAAGTGACCTTGAAGGCATCGTGCAAATGCAATCCAGTCTGACCGAATGTGAAGTCGCCCAACTGCGCGCCTCGGCCTCCAAGGCCTGCGCGCTGCTCAAGGCCATGGCCAATGAGGATCGCCTGCTGATCCTCTGTCAATTGACTCAGGGCGAGCGCAACGTCGGCGAACTGGAAAAGATGACCGGCGTGCGCCAGCCGACGCTGTCCCAGCAACTGGGCATTCTGCGTGATGAAGGGCTGGTCGCGACCCGTCGTGAAGGCAAGTACATTTTCTATGGCCTCGCCAGTCCGGAAGTGATTCAGGTGATGAAGACCCTGTCCGGATTGTATTGCGGGGCCGTGCTGAAAAGTCTGGGCCATCAATAAATGCCAGCCAACACACAACCCCTGTAGGAGTGAGCCTGCTCGCGATAGCGGTGTATCAGTCAATAAAGATATGGCTGACCCACCGCTATCGCGAGCAGGCTCACTCCTACAATGGATTTGTGTGAAGGCTGAGAAATCCTTGCGTGCAGCAAAAGGAACAAGCAATGAACGATCAACACTGGGGCCCATCCATCAGTGCGGACATCGTGGTCATCGGCGGTGGTACGGCCGGTATCGGTTTTGTCGCCAGTCTGCTCAAGCGTGATCCGAGCCTTAACATCACGGTCATCGAACCCAGCGCCCAGCATTACTATCAACCGGCGTGGACGCTGGTCGGCGGTGGTGCCTACGACGTCAAAGACACCGCCCGGCCGATGAACAAGGTCATGCCCAAGCAAGCAAACTGGCTGCAAGCGGCGGTCACTGCAATCGACCCGGACAAGCGCCAACTCACCCTCAACGATCAACGCACGGTCAGCTATCAAAACCTGATCGTCTGCCCCGGCTTGCGTCTGGCCTGGGAAAAAATCGAAGGCTTGCAGGACAGCCTCGGCCAGCACGGCGTTACTTCCAATTACAGCTACCAGCACGCGCAGTACACCTGGGATCAGGTACAGAAACTGCGCGGCGGCAGGGCGCTGTTCACTCAACCGGCGATGCCGATCAAATGCGCTGGCGCACCGCAAAAAGCGTTGTATCTGTCCTGCGATCACTGGCGTAAAACCGCCGTGCTGAGCAACATCAATGTCGAATTCAATCTGGCCGGCGCCGCGCTGTTCGGCGTGGCGACGTTCGTGCCACCGTTGATGAAGTACATCGAAAAGTACCACGCGCAGCTGGCGTTCAACTCCAACCTGGTCAAGGTCGACGGCCCGGCGAAAACCGCGTGGTTCGAGATCAAGGACACCGACGGCAACGTCACCCGTGTGGCGAAAACCTTCGATCTGCTCCACGTCGTACCGCCGCAGGTTTCGCCGGATTTCATCGCGCAGAGCCCGTTGGCCGACGCTGCCGGCTGGTGCGAAGTCAATCCGCACAGCCTGCAACACCCACGCTTTCCCGAGGTGTTCGCACTCGGTGATATCTGCGGCACCAGCAACGCGAAAACTGCAGCAGCAGTGCGCAAGCAAGTGGTGGTGGTCGCGGAAAACCTGTTGGCCGCGCGCAAGCAACAACCGCTGCCGCTGAAGTACGACGGTTACGGTTCCTGCCCGCTGACGGTAGAAAAGGGCAAGGTGCTCCTTGCCGAGTTCGGATACGCCGGCAAGTTGCTGCCGACCTTTCCACTGGACCCGACGGTGGCGCGGCGTTCGGCGTGGTTTCTCAAGGCGACGCTGCTGCCGTGGTTCTACTGGAACGGCATGCTCAAGGGCCGCGAGTGGCTGACGCGTCTGTCTAGGGTCGACTGAGAAAACCTTATGTTGCTGGCAAGTCTGTTTGGCGTGGTGATGGGGTTGGTCCTCGGTCTGACCGGGGCCGGCGGTGGCATTCTGGCGGTGCCGGCGCTGGTGCTCGGGCTTGGCTGGACGATGACCCAGGCAGCGCCGGTGGCGTTGTTTGCGGTCGGCAGTGCGGCGGCGGTCGGTGCCATAGACGGTTTGCGTCATGGTCTGGTGCGCTATCGCGCGGCGTTGTTGATTGCCGCGTTGGGCGCGGTGTTTTCGCCGTTGGGCATTTACTTCGCGCATCAGTTGCCGGAGAAGATCCTGATGATTCTGTTCAGTCTGCTGATGGTCATGGTGGCCTGGCGCATGCTGCGCCGCGAGCGCCAGCAGGAGGGGCCGAGTGATCATGGTCACGCCAGTTGGGGCCAGAAGAATTGCATGCTCAATGAAGACACCGGGCGCTTCGACTGGACCGCCAAATGCACCGCTACATTGGCGGCGCTGGGCGCAATTACCGGCGTGGTGTCCGGATTGCTGGGCGTTGGGGGCGGCTTTCTGATCGTGCCGGCGTTCAAGCAACTGACCGACGTGCAAATGCGCGGCATCGTTGCGACGTCATTGATGGTGATCAGTCTGATTTCGGCGATTGGCGTGATCGGCTCGTTTCACGCCGGTGTGCGGATTGATGCTCAGGGCGCGGCGTTTATCGTCGCCAGCGTGGTCGGCATGATCATCGGCCGCAAGCTCTGTGCGCGGGTGCCGGCGCGGGCGTTGCAGGTGGGGTTTGCCAGTGTCTGTCTGGTGGTGGCGGGGTATATGTTGCTGCGGGCTTGAGTTTCAAAGGAAACCGCAGCCCATCAAGGGCTGCGGTTTTTATCGGCTTACAGCACCAGATGCGGCAACCACAGCGAAATCGCTGGAACGTACGTCACCAGCATCAACACCAGAAACAGCACCGCATAAAACGGCAGCAGCGCCTTCACCGTGCTCTCGATACTGACCTTGCCCACCGCCGAACCGACAAACAACACCGCGCCCACCGGCGGCGTTATCAGCCCGATCCCCAGGTTGACCAGCATGATCATGCCGAACTGCACCGGATCGACGCCGATGCCGAGAATCACCGGCATCAGGATCGGCGTCAGGATCAGAATTAACGGCGCCATGTCCATCACCGTGCCGAGCAACAGCAGCATGACGTTGATGCACATCAGGATCACGTAGCGGTTGTCCGACAGGGTCAGGAACAGCGTGGTGATCTTCGCCGGGATCTGCATCAGGGTCATGATGTAACCGAAGCTCGCGGCGAAACCGATCAGGATCATCACGATCGAAATCGTCCGCACGGTGCGGTGCATCAGTTTCGGCAGTTCACTCCATTTGTAGTCGCGGTAGATGAACATGGTGACGAAGAACGACCACAGCACGGCGATGGCCGCCGATTCGGTCGCGGTGAAGATGCCGGACAGGATGCCGCCGAGGATGATCACCATCGCCATCATGCCCCATAGGGCTTCGCCGACGATTTTCAACGCCTGGCGCATCGGGATAACTTCACCCTTTGGGTAGTTGCGCTTTTTCGCGAAGATCAGGCACAGCACCATCAGGCAGGCGCTCATCATCAGGCCCGGGACGATGCCCGCCATGAACAGCGAGGCAATCGAGACCGTGCCGCCGGCGGCCAGCGAGTAAAGCACCGAGTTATGGCTTGGCGGAGTGAGCAGGGCTTGCACTGAGCCGCTGACAGTTACGGCGGTGGAGAAATCCCGTGGATAGCCCTTGCGTTCCATTTCCGGAATCAGTACCGAACCCACCGACGCGGTGTCGGCCACCGATGAACCGGAGATCGCGCCGAAAAAGGTCGAGGCGACAATGTTGACCAGTGACAGACCGCCGCGGACAAAACCCACCAGCACCCCGGCACACGCCACCAATCGACGGGACATGCCGCCCTCGGCCATGATCGCCCCGGCCAGCACGAAGAACGGAATGGCCAGCAGCGAGAATTTGTTCACCCCCGACGCGACCTGAATCATTACCGCCTGGAACGGAATGTCGATCCACCATGCACCGATCAGCGCCGCCGCGCCGAGCGCGTAGGCGACCGGCATGCCGACCAGGATCAATACGATAAAACTGCCCAGCAGAATCAGAGCGTCCATTAAGCGGCACCTTCACTTTCTTCAACCAGATCGAACTGCACGACCCGCCGTTTGCTCTGGTCACCGAGCAAGAGTTTTTCCAACACAAAAACCAGCGTCAGCAAGCCGCCCACGGGAATGGGCAAGTAGGTCACGCCAACACGCAGATCGGGCAGGGACGCCATGAACTGGTTCCAGGTGGACATGCACAGCTTGGCGCCCCAGATCGTCATGAAGATGCAGATCGCCGCCATGAGCAGCTGTGAAAATATCGCCGCTGCAGATCTCAGTTGTGCAGGCATGCGATCGGTGAGCATGGCCACGGCCATGTGCGCGCCGGCGCGGTAACTGGCGGCGGCGCCGATGAAGGTAAACACCATCATCAGCAGGATCGCCGTGGGCTCGGGCCAGCTCGAACCGGTGCCCAGGACGTAGCGGGCGAACACGCCCCAGGGAATCATCAGGGAAATCGCCAGGACGGAAAGGCCGGCGACCCAGATGCACGTCATGTAGATCTTGTCGTTGATACGCAGCAGTAGATTCTTCATCGGGTTCCACCGTAACCGGGTGCGCCGCAGTCATCGGGCGCACCGGGCCTTGTTCATGGGGACGGAGCGGGAGGCGTTACTGAACGGCTTCGATCTTTTTGATCAGATCGACATACGGCGCGCCGTATTTCTCACGAACCGAGGCGGTGGCGTCGTAGAAGGGTTTCTTGTCAACGGTGATGAACTCGACGCCGGCAGCCTTGAGTTTTTCTTCGCTGGCAGCGGACTTCTTGTCCCACAGCACGCGCTCTTCGGCCTGGGCAGCCTTGGCGGCTGTCTTGACCAGCGCCTGTTGATCCGGCGTCAGTTTTTCCCAGGTGATTTTCGACATCACGATCGGCTCTGGCAGGATCAGGTGACCGGTGAGGCTGTAGTACTTCGCATTCTGGAAGTGGTTGTGTTCGAGCAGGGTCGGCGGGTTGTTTTCCGCGCCGTCGATCACGCCGGTCTGCAGGGCACTGAAGATCTCGCCGGTGTCCATCGCGATGCCGTTGCCGCCCATGGCGTTCATCATGTCGATGAACATCGGGTTGCCTTGCACGCGGATTTTCATGCCCTTGAGGTCTTCGAGCTTGCGCACCGGTTTCTTGGTGTAGATGTTGCGCGTGCCGCCGTCCATCCAGGCCAGGGCTACCAGGCCGAATTCGGAGTTGGTGATCTTGTCGAGGATCTCGTCGCCCACTGCGCCGTCGATGACGTTACGCATGTGTTGATGGTCGCGGAAGATGAACGGCATGTTGAACACGTTCACGTCCGGAACCACGGGGCCGACGATACCCAGGCTGACGCGGGACAGCTGTACGGCGCCGACTTGCATTTGCTCGATGACTTCCTTTTCGGAGCCCAGCACACCCCCGGGGAAGTATTGGAAGGTCAGCTCGCCGTTGGTTTCCTTGGTCAGCGTCTTGCCCATGTTTTCTTCGGCCACCACGGTGGGATAACCGGCGGGATGGATGTCAGCGAATTTGAGTTGCAGGGCCTGAGCGGCGCCAGTGAAGGTAAACATCAGCGGGAGTGCAGCGGCCAGCAAGGTGCGTTTGAAGTTCATGGGGGTGAGTCTCCAGTCTTGTTATTGTTGTGTTCAAGGCGCAGCGGTGCAGCAGAGGCGGGTGTTACAGCAAATCGTCGAACAGCGGTTCCGGCAGGCCTTTGACGTTGGGATTCAGGGCGAACACGCCGCCGGCCAGGGATTGCGGATCGTGGTCGTCGCCGGGACGAATCGAGGTGACGAACAAGGTGTCCATCCGGCTGCCGCCGAAGGCGCACATTGTCGGTTTTTTCACCGGCACGGCCAGTGAGAAGTCGAGTCGGCCGTCCGGCGCAAAGCGGTGAATCAGGCCGGCGTCGTTGGCGCAGATCCAGTAGAAACCTTCGGCATCCACGGCGGCGCCATCGGGGCGGCCGGGGAAGTGGTTCATGTCGACGAAGACGCGGCGGTTCGATGGTGTGCCAGTATCGGTGTCGTAATCGAACGCCCAGATCAGTTGCACGTCGGGGTGCGAATCGGACAGATACATCGTCTTGCCGTCGGGGCTGAAACCGAGGCCGTTGGGCACGATGAAACCGTCGAGCTGCGCTTCGATCACGCCAGACTGCCGGGTGCCGTAGCGGTAGAGCCGGCCTTCGGGCGCATTCAGGCCCATGTTCAACACCATGCTGCCGGCCCAGAAGCGGCCCTGACGGTCGCAGCGGCCATCGTTGAGACGCATGTCTCTGCGGCCGTGCTCGACGCTGGCAAGTCGCTCGCTGTCGAGGCTGCCGTCGCTGTGCGGGTGCAGATGAAAGAAGCCGCTTTCCATCCCTGCGACCCAACCGCCACGGCTGTGGCGGGCGATGCAGGCGAGCATCTCCGGGGTTTTCCAGGCGTGCACATGGCCGGTCTCGGCGCTCCAACGTTGCAGGCCGCCGTTGGGAATATCGACCCAGTACAGCGCGTTTTCCTCTGCCACCCAGACCGGGCTTTCGCCCACGGCGTTGCGGGCATCAACGATCAATTCGGCTTGCATACTCAATCCTTTGTGTCGTTGTCAGAGTGATCAGTCGCCGAACGGTCCGGCCGCGACGAATGCGCCGCCCTGATAGATCCGCGCCGGGTCGTCGGCCGCCGGCATTGGCTGCGCCTCGACTTTTTCGCGGAACACTTCGGAGCTGTCCTTCGCCTCGAAGCCGAGGTGGCTGGCGAATTTGTTGTCCCACCAGACGTCCTTGTTGGCGGACATGCCGTAGACCACGGTGTGGCCGACGTTCGGCGTGTACAGCGCGCGTTCGAGCAATTGTGTGAGGTCGTCGAAGCTCAGCCAGGTGTGCATCATTCGGCGGTTTTGCGGCTCGGGGAACGAGGAGCCGATGCGGATGCTCACGGTCTCGATGCCGTAGCGATCGAAGTAGAAACTGGCCATGTCTTCGCCGTAGGACTTCGACAATCCGTAATAGCCATCGGGGCGGCGCGCGGAGCTGGCGTCGAGCGGCTCGTCCTGTTTGTAGAAGCCGATGACGTGGTTGGAACTGGCGAAGATCACTCGCTTGACTCCATGGCGGCGCGCGGCTTCGTAGATGTGAAACACGCCGCTGATGTTGGCGCCAAGGATTTCTTCGAACGGTCGCTCGACGGAGACGCCGCCGAAATGCAGGATCGCATCGACGCCTTCGACCAGTTGATGCACGGCGTGTTTGTCGGCGAGGTCGCAGACCACGATTTCTTCATGATCATCGACGGCCGGGGCGAGGGCAGCGATGTCCGACAGACGCAGGACATTGGCATAAGGGCGCATCCGTTCGCGCAGGACTTTGCCCAGGCCACCGGCGGCGCCGGTCAGCAGTAGACGGTTGAACGGGGCGCGGGGAGTGGAGGTAGATGTCATGGCAATCCCTTACACGATTGTTATTAGGTTTGTTGTAGGTTGTCGTATGACTGCGCTGAAGTATCGGTAGGGTTTCCGGAACTTGTCAACGCGACTTTTGGTGTAGATGACGGAAGGCTTAAAGGGCATTTCGATTCCCCCCAATGGCTGCCTTGCAATGCAGTCCCCTGTAGGAGTGAGCCTGCTCGCGATAGCGGTGTATCAGTCAGCACAATGGCGGTTGACGGACCGCTATCGCGAGCAGGCTCACTCCTACAGGGGGGGGCGGCGCCTGATGGTTACAACAACGAAATCGGATAACTGATAAAAATCCGGTTCTCGTCAAATTCGTTGGTGCTGAAGTCCCGGCGTATCGTCGCGTTGCGCCATTTCACGTTGAGGTTCTTCAGCGGCCCGCTCTGCACGGTGTAGGCCAGCTCCGACTCGCGGCCCCATTCCTTGCCGTCATTGGTGGTGGCGGTGTGCACGTTGTCGCCGCTGATGTAGCGGTTCATCAGGGTCAGGCCCGGAACACCGAGGGCGACGAAGTTGTAGTCGTGGCGCAACTGCCAGGAGCGTTCCTTGGCGTTGTCATAACTGGCGTTGTAACTGTCGTTGGCGAGGGTGCCGCCGCTGGTGCCGTTGACCCGCATCCAGGCGTCGTCGCCGCTGAGTTTTTGCAGGCCGACATAGAAGGTGTTGCCACCGTATTTGGCCGAAAGCAGGGCGAACGCAGTCTTGTTGTCGAGGTCGCCGGCCTGGGCGCTGCCGTCTTCCTTGCCGGTGAAAAAGCCGAGGTTGGCGCCGAGCGTCCAGTCGCCCAGCGGCTGGCTGTGGCTGAGGTTGAAATACTGCTGCTGGTAGATGTCGCTGAGTTCGGCGTACCACACGCCGACCAGCGTGCGTTTGTCGTTGAAAGTGTATTCGCCGCCGCCGAAGTTGAAGCGGTCGGAAGTGAACGCGCCACGGCCGTTCATCGACATGTCTTCCATGCTTGCGTCGTTACGCGGGCTGTTGCCACGGAACTGGCCGCCGTAGACGCTCAGGCCATTGATCTCGGTAGAGGTGATCTGGCCGCCACGAAAGGTCTGCGGCAGCGAGCGGCCATCGTCGGAACGCAGGATCGGCAGCACCGGCATCCATTCGCCGACTTTCAATTCGGTCTTCGAGACCTTGGCCTTCAGCGCCACACCGAGGCGACCGAAGTTGTCGGCCGGGCGCCCGTCATCGTGGATCGGCAACAGTTGTGTGCCGCCGGTGCCTTTGCCGCCATCGAGTTTTTGCGAATACATCCCCAGCAGATCAAGGCCGAAACCGACGGTGCCCTGAGTGAAGCCGGATTTGGCATCAAGGATGAAGTTCTGCGTCCACTCCTCAGCCTTGCCCTGCGGGTTGGCCGGGTTGACGAAGTTGCGGTTGAAGTAGGCGTTACGCAGGTTCAGCGTGGCTTTGCTGTCGTCGAGAAAACCTTCGGCTTCGGCGCTCATCGGCAAGGCGAGGGCGAGGCTGCTGCAGCCGATCAGACTTAAAGCGGTACGCGGGCGGGTGACGGAAAGACGGGAAGTGCGGACGGAATTGCAGACGAGTGTGCTCACTGTGACGCTCCCTGTTTCGTTTGTTGTTTTTATTATTTGTTATACGTCGTCGTACAACATGGGTGCGGATATTTCCTAGGTTTCCCGGGAATGTCAACAGCAAGTTGTGCGATGACTTCCTGCCATCACCCAGAAGCCTTGTAGGAGTGAGCCTGCTCGCGATAGCGGTGTATCAGTCGACATTTCCATCATTGATACAACGCGATCGCGAGCAGGCTCACTCCTACAAGGGATCTGTGTTGTCCATGGGATGTGTGTTGCAGGTGAATTTGCGGCAAACTTCACCCACCTTCTGCACAAGGCTTTTCCATGGATCAATACGCCCCGCGCAACTGGCAGCCCCACGAAAAGCCCAGTCTGCCCGGTTCCCCCTCGACGCCGTTGCACTCCAACCCCAAGCGCCTGGCCTATGCGCTGGTCGGCGTGCTGGTGGCGGTGACCGGTGGCTTGGGCAACTCGCTGGTGGTGGCCAACCTGCCTTACCTGCAAGGCGCACTCGGCGCGACCACGGCGGAAATGGCCTGGCTGCCGGCGGCGTACGTGATGACCAACGTGTCGATGAACCTGCTGCTGGTGAAGTTTCGCCAGCAGTTCGGTTTGCGTGCATTCACCGAGGTGTTTCTGGTGCTGTACGCGCTGGTGACCTTCGGCCATCTGTTCGTCAACGATCTGAATTCGGCGGTGGCGGTGCGCGCGGCCCACGGTATGGTCGGCGCGGCGCTGAGTTCGCTGGGCCTGTATTACATGGTTCAGGCGTTCCCGGCGAAGTGGCGGCTGAAGGCGCTGGTTCTCGGCCTCGGTACTTCACAACTGGCGCTGCCATTGGCGCGATTATTTTCCGAAGATTTGCTGCAGATCGCCGAATGGCGCGGCTTGTACCTGTTCGAATTGGGCATGGCGTTGCTGTCGCTCGGCTGCGTGTTGCTGCTCAAGTTACCGCCCGGCGATCGCTTCAAAACCTTCGAAAAACTCGACTTCCTCACCTTTGCCATTCTCGCCACTGGTGTGGCGTTGCTGTGTGCGGTGTTGTCGCTGGGGCGGATCGATTGGTGGCTGGAGGCCGACTGGATCGGCTATGCGTTGGCTGCTTCGATCGCCTTGATCATCGCCGGCCTGGCCATCGAACATAACCGCAGTAACCCGCTGCTGATGACCCGCTGGCTGGGCAGCGGGACGATGATCCGCCTGGCGCTGGCGGTGACCCTGATCCGCATGGTCACCTCGGAGCAGTCCACCGGTGCGGTCGGTTTCATGCAGAACCTGAACATGGGCTATGAGCAGTTGCACAGCCTGTACGTGGTGATGCTGATCGGCAGCGTCGCGGGTTTGGTGACCAGCGCACTGACGATCGACCCCAAGCACCTGCTGATGCCGTTGATTATCTCGCTGGGTCTGATGGCCACCGGGTCGGTGATGGACAGCTTTTCCAACAACCTGACCCGTCCGGAAAACCTCTATTTCAGTCAGTTTTTGCTGGCGTTCGGCAGCACGTTTTTCCTTGGCCCGACCATGGTCTTCGGCACCCGTAACGTGTTGACCAATCCGCGCAATCTGGTGAGCTTTTCCGTGCTGTTCGGGATCTGCAACAACCTCGGCGGCCTGCTCGGTGCGGCACTTCTGGGCACTTTCCAGATCGTCCGGGAAAAATTTCACTCCAGTCAAATCGTTGAGCACCTGACGCTGTCTGACCCTTTGGTGGCCGCGCGCGTACAGAGCGGGGGCTCGGCGTACGGCTCGCTGTTGGCCGACCCGAGTCTGCGCAACCTTGCGGGGATTCGCAGTCTGGCCAACGCCGCGACCCGTGAGGCCAACGTGCTGGCCTACAACGATGTGTTCATGCTGATCGCCGTGATTGCGGTGCTGACCATGATCTGGCTGTCCATTCGTGCACTGTGGCTGATGAGCACCACCAAAGCCGTCGCCCCAGCGCCTTCCGTACCTCCTAGCGGTGCCTCTAATTCATGACCGAACCGACCACCACAACCACCAATGCCATCGCTGCCACGCCCGAGGGTGAGGCGCCGCCGTCATCGCCGAACACCGCGCCACGTTCGCTGCGGGTGCGGATCATCTCTTCAATGGGCTTCGCGGCGATTGCCATCGTCGGTGTGTTGATCGTGCTCTATGCCTGGCAATTGCCACCGTTCAGCAGTGCGGTCGAAACCACCGAAAACGCCCTGATTCGTGGCCAGGTGACGATCATCGGCCCGCAGCTTGCCGGCTATGTCTATGAAGTGCCGGTGCAGGATTTCCAGTACGTGAAGGCCGGTGATTTGCTCGTGCGCCTCGACGACCGCATCTATCAGCAACGCCTCGATCAGTCACTGGCACAACTGGCGGTGCAGAAAGCCGCATTGGCCAATGTGGTGCAGCAACGCAACAGCGCCGAGGCGACGATCAAATTGCGTCAGGCCGTGCAGGCCGACAGCGAAGCGCAGTTGCGCAAGAGCGAGGCGGATCTGCGCCGTAATCAGGAATTGGTGCGCGATGGTTCGGTGTCCAAGCGTGAGATGGATGTAGCACTGGCGGCGAATGCGCAAAGTGTTGCGGGGGTGGCGCAGGCCAAGGCCAATCTGGAAATCGCCCGTCAGGATCTGCAAACGGTGATCGTCAATCGCGGCTCGCTGGAAGCCGCAGTGGCCAGCGCCGAAGCAGCGGTGCAACTGGCGCGAATCGATCTGTCGAATACGCGCATCGTTGCCCCGCGTGACGGTCAGCTCGGGCAGATCGGCGTGCGCCTCGGTGCCTACGTCAATTCCGGGGCGCAGTTGATGGCGTTGGTGCCGAACCAGAAATGGGTAATCGCCAACATGAAGGAAACCCAGATGGACAACGTCCGCGTCGGGCAGCCGGTGCGCTTCACCGTCGATGCGCTGAACCACCGCAAATTCACCGGGCATGTGCAGCATATTTCGCCGGGGACGGGGTCTGAATTTGCCCTGTTGCAGGCGGATAACGCGACCGGCAACTTTGTGAAAATTGCTCAGCGGGTGCCGGTGCGAATCACCATTGATGCGGATCAGCAGGAAGAGGAACGGTTGCGGCCGGGGATGTCGGTAGTCGTCAGCATCGACACCGCCGCCGGCGACACCCAACCCCACTGATCCACACACAGATCCAATTGTAGGAGTGAGCCTGCTCGCGATAGCGGTGTGTCAGTTAAGGATATTTTGACTGACGCACCGCTATCGCGAGCAGGCTCACTCCTACATTGGATCTCCATGATCTTTAGGCAGTGATCATCGGCGGCAGGGTGCCGAGCAGGGAGACGGCCGCCACCGCGCCGATGCCGAGCAACCACTCCAGCATCACACTGCGCCTGAGCGCGCCCATCCGCTGTTCGCAATCCTCAACCCGCAAGCGGTTGAACAGCGCCAGCCCAAGCATCCCCAGCACGATCAGCGCCTTGATCAACAGAATCAACGCAAATCCACTGAACAACGGCGTCGGCCACCACTGGCCGGTCAGCACGCGCACATTGATCAAACCGGTGATCAGCAGCCCGGCGACCAGCGCATAACCAATCCCGCTGAAGCGCCGCAAAACTTTACGCATCGGCTCCGTCGGCTGACGCAAAATCATCACCAGCAACCACAACCCGCCCAGCCACGCCGCCACGCAGGTCAGATGCACGATCTGGTTGAGAATCAGCAATTGCCCACTCAGCCCGTCGAGCATCGCACCATGCCCGACCGGTGCCAGAGTCGCCAGCAGCAACGCGCTCAAGCCCAGTCGCAACGGCATGCTTGAACGCCAAGGTGTGAACAGCAACGCCAGCAGCACGGCATTGATCAGCAGATGCCAGCGCCACACCTGACCAAAAAACGTATGGCCCAGCACCAGCGCAACCGTGTCCGGATCAAACGCCGCCGTAGCCGAGCCGGCCATGTTCGCAGTAATCAAAAGTGCCCAGACAATCCCGCTGACCAGTGCCACAGCAGCCAGCCAACGCGTCAGTCGCGCCAGGTGCCGATCCACTTGCGGCGCTTCATCCTTGAGCAGCAACGGCCTGAACAGCCAGGCCCCGAACAGCATCAACACCACGATGAAATGCATAAAGCGGCACAGCACCAGCGCTTCACTCATGAGTTACTGGCCAATCTTGAACTGGTAGGCACCTTCGCTTTTGTGTGTGTCGACCGACACCGCGTGCCATTCGACTTTGTACTCGCCGGCGCTCAATGGAGCTGCGGGGGTGACGATCAGGGTTTTCTTGTCGTTTTCAGTGGTCAGCGCTTTGACGACGACCGGTGCGCCATCCTTGGTCACGGTGACTTTGGTGAAACTGGCCTCGACGCCTTCGGAAAAGGTCAGGCGCAAATCGGCCGGTGCGGCGACGGTGCTGTCGGCGGCTGGGGTCTGGCTTTTCAGGTGCGCGTGGGCGAATACGGAAGATGCGGCGAACAGCGAAGCGAGCAGGGCAGTGGTGGTCAGGACGTTCTTGAACAGCATCGCGAATACCTCTGAGGCAGGATCAAAGAACCGTCAGTTTAGCCATCCGCTCGCCCCAGTACGAAGTTTTGTTTGCAGCGGTCGCCCGCGGACCAGAGCGGATGCTAGTCTTGGGCAACGCTGTTGTCAGGGAGCCCTCATGGGCAATCACAAGATCGAGATTCGTCGCAACAACGTCGAGAAAATTCTCCTCGCGGCGGAAAAAGTCTTCGCCGAAAAAGGCTTTGGCGGCACCGCCATGGCTGACATCGCGGCTGAAGTGCAACTGCCGCGTTCCAATCTGCATTACTACTTCTCAACCAAGAGCGAGCTGTACAGCGCGGTGCTGTTCGACCTGCTGGAAGTGTGGAAACAGGACGCGCTGTGCTTCGAGATGTTCGACGATCCGCGCGTGGTGCTGAGCAGTTATATCCGCGCCAAGATGAACCACTCGCGCAGTCGTCCGTATGGTTCGAAAGTCTGGGCCAACGAAATCATCCACGGCGCGCCGACGTTGGGCGAGGCGCTGGATGTCAGCCTGTATGACTGGGCGAAAATGAAGGAAGCGAAGATTCGCCAGTGGGTCGAGGACAAGCGGATTCTGCCGGTGGAGCCGTCGAGTTTGCTGTACATGATCTGGGCGTCGACGCAGCACTATGCTGACTTTGATCATCAGGTGAATATTCTGAATGAACATCAGCCGTTGTCGGATATGCAGTTTGAGCGTGCGGTGCAGACGGTGACGAGTGTGATCTTGCGTGGGATCGGGCTGGAGCCCTAGAAGCAGACCCTCACCCCAGCCCTCTCCCGGAGGGAGAGGGGGCCGACCGAGGTGTCTTGCGGGTTACATCGACCTGAAAAATCCAGTCGATTATGGATTCAAGGCAGTCCTTGCCTGTTCATGTATTGATTATGGATTCAAGGCAGTGCTTGCCTGTGAGTCTTGTCGATTATGGATTCACAACAGCGCTTTCAGGTCGGCGGAGTTTTGCAGCATCCCCCAATCAGTCCCCTCTCCCTTTGGGAGAGGGTTAGGGTGAGGGGGCTGTTGGATCAGTCGGCAATCTAGACCGCAACGTGATACGGATTGCGCGGATCATGATTCCAATCGAGAAACGGCTTGCCAGTCTCCATCGGCACCATCTCGATGCAATCCGCCACCGGACAAGTGATCTGGCACAAGTTACAACCCACACACTCGTCATCAATCACTTCATATTTATGCGTGCCGTCCGCCTGCTTCAGACGGCCAATCGCCTGGTGTGATGTGTCCTCACAAGCAATATGGCAACGCCCGCAACCAATGCACGCGTCCTGATCAATCTTGGCGATCACCTGATAGTTGATATCGAGGTACTTCCAGTCCGTGGTATTGCCCACCGCACGCCCGGAAAACTCGGCGATGCTGGCGTAACCCTGACTGTCCATCCACCGCGACAGCCCGTCCTTCATCTCCTCGACAATCCGAAAGCCATGCAGCATCGCCGCCGTGCACACCTGCACCGCGCCGCTGCCCAGCGCCATGAATTCCGCCGCATCGCGCCAACTGCCAATGCCGCCAATCCCGCAGATCGGCAGGCCCTGCGTCTCTGGATCGCGGGCAATTTCGGCGACCATGTTCAGCGCAATCGGCTTCACCGCCGAGCCGCAATAACCGCCATGGGTGCTTTTGCTGCCGACGGTGGGCAGAGCGACCATGTGTTCCAGATCGACACTGGTGATCGAGTTGATCGTATTGATCAGCGACACCGCATCGGCACCGCCGCGATGCGCCGCGCGGGCGGCGACGCGGATGTCGGTGATGTTCGGCGTCAGTTTGACGATCACCGGCAGCGAGCAATAGGTTTTGCACCAGCGCGTGACCTGCTCGACGTACTCCGGCACCTGACCGACCGCCGCGCCCATGCCGCGCTCGGGCATGCCGTGCGGGCAGCCGAAATTCAGTTCGATGCCGTCAGCGCCGGTGGCTTCCACCAGCGGCAGGATGTGTTTCCACGATTCCTCGACGCACGGCACCATCAGCGAAACGATCAAGGCGCGATCCGGCCAGTCCTTCTTCACCTGAGTGATTTCGCGCAGGTTGATCTCCAGCGAGCGGTCGGTGATCAGCTCGATATTGTTGATGCCGAGCACTTCACGGTTGTTGCCGTAATGCGCCGAGTAACGCGACGACACGTTGACCGCCGCCGGGTCCTCTCCGAGGGTTTTCCAGACCACGCCACCCCAGCCTGCTTCAAAGGCGCGGACGACGTTGTAGGCCTTGTCAGTCGGCGGCGCAGAGGCCAGCCAGAACGGATTCGGCGCTTTGATGCCAGCGAAGACAATCGACAGATCGGCCATTTACGCAGCCTCCACGTTAAGCATCAGTTGAACATTGATCGCCTCGGCGGCGCGTTTGCCATGTTGCACGGCTTGCACGGTGAGGTCTTGATCGAGGCTGGTGCAGTCGCCGCCGGCATACACGCCGGGGATGCTGGTGCGCAGGTTTTCATCGACCTGAATGCGTTCGCCCTGACGCTTGAGTTCACGGGCCAACGGGTCGGCGAGGGCGCTGCCGTCGAAGGCCTGGCCGATGGCTTTGAAGATTGCGTCGGCGGCCAGTTCGAAGGTTTCGCCGGTCGTTTGCAGGCGACCGTCGACCAGATCGGTGCGGGCGAAACGCATGCCCCGCACGTGGCCCTGATCGTCGAGCAGGACTTCTTCCGGTTGCGCCCAGGTCAGCAGGCGCACCTGATTGGCTTTGGCGATGTCTTGTTCGTGACCGGTGGCGCCCATGTCGGCGGCGCCACGGCGATACACCAGATTGACGTCGCGAGCACCGAGGCGAGCCATTTGCACGGCCATGTCGATCGCGGTGTTGCCGGCGCCGAGGACGATGCAGCGTTCGGCCAGCGGCAGTTGCGTGAGGTCATCGGCCTGGCGCAGTTCGCGAATGTAATCGGTGGCAGCGAGCAGGCCCGGGGCATCTTCGTGGGGCAGGCCGAGCTGTTTGCTGGCATTGAGGCCGAGGCCGAGGAACACCGCGTCGAACTGTTGATGCAGTTCGCTCAGCGTCAGATTCTCGCCGAGTTTTTGCCCATGACGAATCTCGATGCCGCCGATCTGCAAGAGGAAATCCAGTTCCTTCTGTGCATAGTCGTCGACCAGTTTGTACTTGGCGATCCCGTATTCGTTGAGACCGCCAGCCTTCTCCCGTGCTTCGAAAATCACCACGTCATGACCGTGCATGGCGCTGCGGTGCGCACAGGACAACCCGGCAGGACCGGCGCCGACCACGGCAATCCTTTTGCCGGTAGCGGCGGCGCGCTGGAACGGATGTTCGCTGAAGTGTGCGTTGTCGACGGCGTAGCGTTGCAGCAGGCCGATCAGCACCGGCGCGCATTCCTGAGCGTTGTTGCGCACGCAGGCTTGCTGGCAAAGGATTTCTGTTGGACAGACCCGCGCGCAACTGCCGCCGAGGATGTTCGCCGAAAGGATTTTCTGCGCAGCGCCGGGGATGTTTTCCTGATGGATGTTGCGGATGAACGAGGGGATATCGATCTCGCTCGGGCACGCGTTCACGCACGGCGCGTCGTAGCAATACAGGCAGCGCGAGGCTTCCAGATGCGCCTGCCGATCATTGAGCGGCGGCGCCAGATCGGTGAAATGCCCGGCGAGGGCGGCCGCGCTTTCGTGCGGGTGGGGGAGATGGTTCAGGGTCTCGATCACGGTTTTTTGCCTCACGGTTATTGAGGTTCTCTGCCTCTATCGGGCAGTGGTTTTTGTGTTGTTTGAACTGACGCCATCGCGAGCAGGCTCACTCCTACAGGTGTACGCATTCCAAATGTAGGAGTGAGCCTGCTCGCGATGAGGCCGAAGGCCTCGCTTTAGCGCTTCACGGCAGTCGGGCGATGTTGCTCAGCCCGCTTGCTCAGCAAATCAAACACCGCCGGATACGCCGGCCGTTCGATATACCGCCCGGCGCCGCGTTCGGCGCGCAAATCACCATCAGCCCAGACCACCCGGCCCTGGCTGACGGTATGGCTCGGCACGCCGCGTACGGTCTTGCCTTCGAAGATGTTGAAGTCCACCTGCTGATGGTGGGTCTTGGCGGAAATGGTGCGGGTGCCTTGCGGATCCCACAGCACCAGATCGGCATCGGCGCCGACGCGAATCGCGCCTTTGCGCGGATAGAGATTGAAGATCTTTGCGGTGTTGGTGGAGGTGAGGGCGACGAAATCCTGCATCGACAAACGACCACTGTTGACGCCTTCGTCCCACAACACCGCCATTCGATCTTCGATGCCGGCCGTGCCGTTGGGAATCTTGCTGAAGTCGTCGCGCCCGGCGGCTTTCTGCTCGGCGCAGAAGCAGCAGTGGTCAGTCGCGGTGGTGTGCAGATTGCCGTTTTGCAGCCCGTGCCACAGCGCCTCCTGATGACCACGCGGACGGAACGGCGGGCTCATCACATAACCGGCAGCGGTCTGCCAGTCCGGGTGCTGATAAACGCTGTCGTCGAGCAGCAAATGCCCGGCCAGCACTTCGCCGTACACCGGTTGGCCCTTGCTGCGCGCATAGGTGATTTCGTCGAGGGCTTCCTTGGTCGAAACGTGCACCAGGTACAACGGCGTGCCAATGGTTTCGGCGATGCGAATCGCCCGGCTTGCGGCCTCACCTTCAACCTGCGACGGCCGCGACAGCGGATGCGCTTCCGGCCCGGTGATGCCCTGGGCCATCAATTTGCGTTGCAGGTGATAAACCAGCTCACCGTTTTCCGCGTGCACGGTCGGCACCGCACCGAGTTCCAGGCAGCGCTCGAAACTCGCCACCAGCGTGTCGTCGGCGGCCATGATCGCGTTCTTGTAGGCCATGAAATGCTTGAAGCTGTTGATGCCGTGATGGCTGACCAGCTCGGCCATTTCCTCACGCACCTGCTCGCTCCACCAGGTGATTGCGACGTGGAAGCCATAGTCGGACGCGGATTTTTCCGCCCAGCCGCGCCACTGATGAAACGCTTCCATCAGCGACTGCTGCGGATTGGGAATCACGAAATCAATGATCGACGTGGTGCCGCCGGCCAGACCGGCCGCCGTGCCGCTGTAGAAATCCTCACTGGCCACGGTGCCCATGAACGGCAGTTGCATGTGGGTGTGCGGATCGATGCCGCCGGGCATCAGGTATTGGCCGCTGCCGTCGAGGACTTCGGCGCCGGCGGGAACATCAAGGTTTTCACCAATGGCTTTGATCACGCCGTCGGCGCAATAGACGTCGGCGCGATAACTTTCATCATGGGTAACAACGGTGGCGCCACGGATCAACAGAGACATTCCGAGTTCCTCGCAGGCATTGACCGACTTGTGCCGGTTCTAGATGTTTTATTGATGTACAGCGTTGCAGGGTGTATTCCTGTCAGCGCTGTCAGGAATAGAAGCTAGTCGCAGATTTGCAATAGAGCAAGATTATTTTTTATAAGCTTATGACTGTTTTAATTGATTGAAAAATAACGATAAAAATCGTAAATCACCAAAATGGTGAGGCTGTTCACCATTTTGACGCACTTGACAGGATGGAAATATGAGCAAGATTTCCTATGTGAAATCAGCCGCTTGAAGTTGAGCTGCGGTTGCTCGCTCACGATGAAAATAAATGCAGTGCACCAGATTGAGTCCTGTCTGTTCGGACAAATTGCCAAGTGTTTAGCCTGAGCACCCAGACAAGTTTCCGCGAACTCATCCGGTGAATAATTAAAACTGATGAATATCAGAAAGTTGCAAAGCGTTTAACCCTCGGCCCGATGCGCAAGCGGGGCACCCGGCACGTTTATTGATGCCGCCGCTGACACCATGGCCGGTGCATGAAAGTTGTCAGTTCCTCCGGCCATCGTCCGGCTGCACCTGCGTGTGCAAGCCGCCTGATGAGCAAAAAAATAATCAGAAGAACAGTGGAGCGGCCATGCAACAGATCAGATCGCAAGTGACCGAGCGCGACGGCTTGTTCGAGCTCGAAGCCGGCAGCGACGTCCTCGACAGTCCCCGTTACAACCACGATATGGCGCCGACCAAGGTGCGCGAACGAACCTGGAACAAATGGCACATCACCGCGCTGTGGGTCGGCATGTCGATCTGTGTGCCGACTTATACCCTCGGTGGCGTGCTCACGGCGTACTTCGGTTTGAGCGTTGGCGAAGCGCTGCTGGCGATTCTGTTCGCCAACATCATCGTGCTGATTCCGCTGACGCTTAACGCTTTCCCCGGCACCAAGTACGGCATCCCGTTTCCGGTGTTGCTGCGCTCGTCGTTCGGCATTCTCGGCTCCAACGTGCCGTGCCTGATTCGCGCACTGGTGGCGTGTGGCTGGTTCGGCATTCAGACGATGTTTGGCGGGCTGGCGATTCACCTGTTTCTCGGCTCGGTGTTCGACGGCTGGAAATCCCTCGGTGGCACGGGCGAGGTGATCGGTTTCATGGTGTTCTGGGCGCTGAACCTGTGGGTGGTGATTCGCGGTGCCGAGTCGATCAAGTGGCTGGAAACGTTGTCGGCGCCGCTGCTGGTGGCGGTCGGCATCGGTCTGCTGGTGTGGGCGATGCCCAATGTGTCGATGAGCGAACTGATGGCGATCCCGGCCAAACGTCCGGAAGGCGCGAGCGTGTACGGTTACTTCGCCGCCGGGTTGACGGCGATGGTCGGCTTCTGGGCAACGTTATCGCTGAACATTCCTGACTTCAGCCGTTACGCCAAGAGCCAGAAAGATCAGATTCTCGGGCAGATCATCGGCCTGCCGCTGACCATGTTCCTGTTCGCCGCGCTGGGTGTGGTGATGACCGCCGCCTCGGTGAAACTGGTCGGTGTGACAGTCTCTGATCCGGTCACGCTGATTGGTCACATTCAAAGTCCGGTGTGGGTCGCGGTGGCGATGGCACTGATCATCATCGCCACGCTTTCGACCAACACCGCCGCCAACATTGTCTCGCCGACCAACGACTTTCAGAACATCGCGCCGAAGGTGATCAACCGCACCAAAGCGGTGTTGCTGACCGGGTTGGTCGGGCTGTTGCTGATGGGGCATGAACTGCTGAAAAAACTCGGCTGGATCGTTTCCGAGGTCAGTCTGGAAAGTGTCTATTCCAACTGGCTACTGGGTTATTCCAGCCTGCTCGGACCGATCGCCGGGATCATGGTGGTGGACTATTTCCTGATCAAGAAACAGCAACTGGACCTCGCCGGGCTGTACCGCGACGACGTCTATCCGGCGTGGAACCGGGCCGGGTTTCTCGCGTTCGGGGTGCCGGTGGTGCTGACCTTGCTGTCGCTCGGCAGCGATGCGTTCAGCTGGTTCTACAGCTATGGCTGGTTCACCGGCTCGGCGCTGGGCGGGATTATTTATTACGGGTTGTGCGTGATGCGCGCGCAGCCTTCGGTCGTGAAGTCGGCGGTGTAGCGGATGGCCCTTTCGCGAGCAGGCTCGCTCCCACATTTGGAATGCGTTCCCCTGTGGGAGCGAGCCTGCTCGCGAAGGCGATCTACCAGACACCAGAGAAATATCCATAAGAAAAGCAGCCTGAGGAGATCCCCATGAACGCAGCCGTAGACGTTCTGCAATCGAGCCATCAGCACATCAACCGCGATCGCCTGTGGACGTCGCTCATGGAACTGGCCAAACTCGGCGCGACGGTCAAGGGCGGGGTCTGTCGCCTGGCCCTCACCGATCTCGACCGCCAGGCCCGCGACCTCTTCGTGCAATGGTGCAAAGACGCCGGATGCAGCGTCACGGTCGATGCCGTCGGCAACATCTTCGCTCGTCGCCCCGGGCGCAATCCGAACCTGCCACCGGTGATGACCGGCAGCCACATCGACACCCAACCCACCGGCGGCAAGTTCGACGGCTGCTTCGGCGTGCTTGCCGGCGTCGAAGTCCTGCGCACCCTCAACGACCTCAAAGTGGAAACCGAAGCACCGCTGGAAGTGGTGGTCTGGACCAACGAAGAAGGCTCGCGATTCGCTCCGTGCATGATGGGTTCCGGCGTGTTCGCGGAGAAATTCACCCTCGAAGAAACCCTCGCCAAAGTCGATGCCGATGGCGTCACCGTTGGCGAAGCGCTGAACGCTATCGGCTACGCGGGTCCGCGCAAGGTCAGCGGACACAAGGTCGGCGCCTATTTCGAAGCGCACATCGAACAAGGCCCGATCCTTGAAGACGAACAGAAAACCATCGGTGTGGTGCTCGGCGCGCTGGGACAGAAGTGGTTTGACCTCAAGCTGCGCGGCGTCGAAGCGCATGCCGGCCCGACACCGATGCACCTGCGCAAAGATGCACTGGTCGGCGCCTCGGTGATCGTCGGTGCGGTCAACCGCGCCGCCCTCGGCCATCAACCCCATGCCTGCGGCACGGTCGGTTGCCTGCAAGCCTATCCCGGCTCGCGCAACGTCATCCCCGGCGAAGTGCGCATGACCCTCGACTTCCGTCATCTGGAACCGGCGCGTCTGGACTCGATGATTGCCGAGGTGAAGCAAGTCATCGAAGCCACTTGTGAAGAACACGGTCTGACTTACGAACTGACCCCGACGGCGGACTTCCCGCCGCTGTACTTCGAAAAAGGCTGTGTGGAAGCGGTGCGCGGCGCGGCGAAAGGGCTTGGCTTGTCGAATATGGACATCGTCAGCGGCGCCGGCCATGACGCGATTTTCCTCGCCGAACTCGGCCCGGCCGGGATGATCTTCGTGCCGTGCGAAGGCGGCATCAGCCACAACGAAATCGAGAACGCCGCGCCGGACGATCTGGCGGCCGGGTGTGCGGTGTTGCTGCGGGCGATGCTGGCGGCTTCGGCGATGGTCGCGGGAGGGCAGCGCGCGGCTTGAAGATCAAAAGATCGCAGCCTTCGGCAACTCCTACAGGGAAACCAAAAGTCCTGTGTAGGAGCTGCCGGAGGCTGCGATCTTTTCGCTGTCACCACAACGTCATGAAAATGTGCGAATTTGCCGGCCCATGAAAATCATCACCTCCGGCGCGTCCTATCTGGACATCGACGCCTACGCCTGCTGCATCGCCTACGCAGAATTGCTCAACCTGCAAGGCATTCCCGCCCGCGCCGTCAGTAGCGCGACAGCCAACGCCAGCGTTTCGCCAAGCGTGCTCGGCTGGGCCGCGACTTTTCACGACTACCAGCCGACATCGGACGATGAGTTCGTCTTGGTCGATGTCTCCGACTATCAGCATTTCGACCCGATGGTGGTGCTCGAACGGGTAGTGGAGGTCATCGACCATCATCCCGGCTACGAAAACTATTGGCAGCAGAAGCTTGGATCTGCTGCCGATATCCGCCCGATCGGCGCCGCAGCGACTCAGGTTTTTCAGCGCTGGCAGACGGCCGGTGTGCTGCCGCAGATCAGCGTGCAAAGTGCCGCTTTGCTGGCCACCGCGATTCTCGACAACACGCTGAATTTCACCGGGCAGATGACCACGCCAGCGGACATCGAGGCTTACGCCGACCTCGCTTCACGGGCAAACCTGCCGACAGACTGGCCCCGGCAGTATTTTCTCGAATGCCAGGCCAGCATCGAGTCGAACCTTGCCGCTGCATTGGCAGCCGACTCGAAACGGATGAAGCCCGAAAGCAACCTGCCAGGCTTCTTCGCACAAATGACGGTGTGGGATGCCGACGCCTTGCTGCAAAAACACCAGCCGATGATCAATGGCTGGATGGCGGAGCAGGGCGATGACTGGCTGCTGAATGTGATCAGTATCCGCGACCGCAAAAGCTGCTTTCTGGCGCCAGCCGAGGTCAGCCAGCAAAAGCTCAATCGCTTGTTGCCACTCGACTGGCAGGCCGGATTGGCCGTGCGGTCGCCGTCAATGCTGCGCAAGGAACTGTTGAAATTGGGGCTGGACGCTGCCAGTCACTGCGCGCCAAACAGCATCGTCCAGTAAACCCCTTCATCACTGCGCGCCTCACTGGCAAACCCGGCGCCGACCTGGGTAAACATCGGGTTCATCAGGTTGGCGCAATGTCCAGGACTGGCCAGCCAGCCGGCCATGGCCTTGCCCGGTGAGCTCTGTCCGGCGGCGATGTTTTCACCGATTTGCCGACCGCGATAGCCGGCCGCACGGGCGCGATCGGCGGGCATGTCGCCGTCCGGATCGCGGTGGGCGAAGTAGTTGCCGTAAGCCATGGCTTTGCTGTGCCCCTGTGCGGCAGCGCCCAGCGCGGCGTTCCAGCTCAATGGCCGGGCGGCGGCGAAGCGCTGGCGTCCACACATCCGAGGCCGGGCACGTGCAGCGTTAACCTCGGCGAGCAAGGCTTTGCCGACGCTGCGGTTATCGCCAACGCGGCTGTCGAGCACCGGTTGCGCCAACACCACTTGCCACTCATTGCGCGAACGACTGACACCGATGTCGGCGTAGCTCGCGTCCAGCAGCGCGGCGCAGTGCTCGTCTTGCAGCAGGTCGAAAGCCTCTTCGGCGTCCGCGGCACCAATCACGCGAATACTGCGCACCGCCACGGCGGAATAACCGGACGACTTCAACGCTTCACGCATGCCGCCGGCGTAGCGATAACCGATCGGCAAGGCCAGGTTCGACTTCAGCGCCAACGGTGCCAGCCGTTGCGCCGGGCGTCGATCGCAACGTTGCGGATGGGCACGATAGTCGTTGATGGCGGCCACCAGTTGCCGCTCCGCACCGGCACGGGCGGTTGCAGCGAACAGCGGCGAAAGGATCAGCAGGCACAGCGAAACCAAGCGAGACGAGCGAACGGCGTGGCGCATGAGACGGGCAGCTCTGAAGGGGGACAGCGCAAAAGTTGAGTGAACCGCAGAAAGCGGCGCGAGTAGGACTGGGCTTTTTCGACTTGGTTCAAGGGGTGGGGAGGGGTATTTTCGCGGCGTGACGAAGAGCGTGATCAAGCAGAGTGCTATGTTGCGCTGTATGACGCTATCGCGAGCAGGCTCACTCCTGCATTTGGAATGCGTTCCCCTGTAGGAGTGAGCCTGCTCGCGATGGCGTCACTGAAAACAATACAAAAGACACAGGCAGACCACTATCACCGATTCAACGCATCCTTCATCCACTGCAAATACTGCTTACGGTCCGAGATCGAGTTATGTCCCGAATCCGGCACCACCCGGAGCACCGCCACGCCTTGCGGGAAGTTCTCCAGCAAACGCTGCGTGCTGGCGCGCGGGATCACCTCATCGTCACTGGCCGCCAGCAGCAACGTCGGCACGCGGATATGCGCGGCGTATTTGCCGGATTCAAAGCGATCTTTGAGCAACCATTTCACTGGCACCCACGGATACTGCCGCGCCGCAATTTCTTCGAGGCTGTTGTAGGGCGTCACCAGAATCAGATTTTGCACCGGTCGCTGACTGGCCAGACGCACGGCGACGCCCGATCCCAAGCTGCGGCCAATTAGCGAAACCTGCGGATGACTGGCATAGACCTGATCGAACAGCGCCAAGGCATCCTCGGCAATCGCCGCCTCGGACGCTGAGCCGCCACTGCTACCGAAGCCGCGATAGTTGAGCAGATACACCGCGTATTCAGGAAACGCCTCGGCAAACTCCGGCAGATTGTGCGACACGTCCTCGGCATTGCCACCGAAATAGATCAGCGCCCGCGGCCCGACCCGCTCGCGGGTGATCACTGAAACCTGCGCATCCGGCATCGACAGGGTCAATTGTGAATCGGCGCTGGTGACGGCATTGGGCTGCGGAAAATAGATCAGCGAGCGCTGAAAAAAGAACAGCGCCGCGCACAGCACCAGGTACACGGCAACGATCAATGCGACGAGTGACATCAGGGTTCGGGACATTCGGCTACTTTTAACGGTGTGTGAAGGATCGCTGTCGCAGTGTAGTCCAGCCCTGCAATCGGCCGCTCATGCACATAACCGGCAACAGATCCACGCAGCAGGGGAACCAGCATGAGCCACACTGAGGGTTACTCCCGTCGCCGATTGCTCACGCTGGCTGCCGGGGTTTCGGCGGTCTTCACCTTTGATCGGGCGTTGGCCACCGCGACGACGCCCGCGACAACCGGAGGCCACACCATGCAGACCCGCGCCATCCCGTCCAGCTCCGAATTGCTACCCATCGTGGGCTTGGGCACCTATCGCGGTTTCGATGTCGCCCCCGGTGATCCGGCCTATCGGCAACTACCGGCAGTGCTCGATGAGCTGTTCACCAAGGGCGGTACGCTGATCGACAGTTCACCGATGTACGGCCGCGCCGAACAGACTGCCGGTGAACTGCTGTCGATCCACGAACCGCGTTCGCCGGCGTTTTTGGCGACCAAAGTGTGGACGCGCGGGCGCGAGGAGGGCATCGCGCAGATGGAGCAATCGTTCAGCCTGCTACGCACCGAACGCATCGACCTGATGCAGATCCACAACCTGCTCGATTGGCAAACCCATCTGCCGATCTTGCGTGAATGGAAAGCTCAGGGACGCATCCGTTACATCGGCATCACCCATTACACGCCCTCGGCCTATGAAGAAGTCGAAGCGGTGCTGAAGGCCGAGCCAGTGGATTTTCTGCAAATCAATTACGCCCTTGATGATCGAGGGGTGGAGAAACGCATCCTGCCGTTGTGCCGAGAACGCGGGGTGGCGGTGATCTGTAATCGGCCATTCGGCGGCGGCGATTTGTTCGCCCGGCTAAAGGGTAAGCCGCTGCCTGGCTGGGTGTCGGATGTACAGGTCAACAGTTGGCCGCAACTGGCATTGAAGTTTCTGCTGTCGCATTCGGCGGTGACGTGCGTGATACCCGGCACGGGCAATCCGCGTTACATGGCCGACAACGCCAAGGCCGGGTTCGGGCCGATGCTCACCGATGCGCAGCGGCATCAGTTGATTGCGCTGCTGGGCTAGTCGCCGGGAATATCCAGATTGTCGATGTGCTTGAAGCGCTCGACCAGAAAGTCGATCAGGCTGCGCACCCGTGCGGACAGGTGTAATTGCTGCGGGTAGACCGCGTAGACGTCGGCGCGGGTCGGCGTTTGATCTTCCAGCACCAGACGCAAGCGGCCGCTGCGCACATAACGGGCGATGTCCCACTCGGCGCGTAACAGAATGCCAAATCCCTCCAGTGCCCAGTTCAACGCCACCTCGCCGTCGTTGCAGCCCAGCGCCCCGCGCACCTTCACGTTCTGCGTGCGCCCGCCGTTAGTGAAACTCCACACCCCGTAAGGCGTTTCGTTCTGGCGCAGGAAGATGCAGTTGTGCTGCTGCAGATCTGCGAGTTTTTGCGGCGTGCCGTGCTTTTCCAGGTACAGCGGCGAGGCGCAGAGCAAGCGACGGTTTGAGGCGATCTTGCGCGCATGAAAAGCCGCGTCGGGCAGGGTGCCGAAACGGATGCCCAGATCAAAACCGTGGGTGGCCAGATCCAGTGGGTGGTCGCTGATTTCCAGCTGGATTTCCACCTCCGGGTATTGCGCAAAGAACGCCGCCAGTGCCGGGCCGATGTAGCGCCGACCAAAGCCCAATGATGCATTGACCCGAATCAGTCCCTTGGGCGTTGCACGGCTGGCGCCGATCAATTGTTCGACCTCATCGATCTGCGTGAGGATTCGCGCCGCGTGGGAGAAGTACAACTCGCCCTCGGCAGTCAGACTCATCGAGCGCGTGGTGCGATTGACCAGACGCACGCCCAGCCGCGCCTCCAGTGCTGTCAGGCGTTTGCTCACCGCCGGCGGCGTCACGCCCAGTTCGCGGGCGGTGGCGGCGAGGCTGCCTTTATTGGCCAGCAAGTGGAAAAACGACAAATCGAGGGTCTGGCTCATTCGTAACTCAAAGTTATGGATGTAGTGATTTACGGTAACTCACAGCTTTCAGGTCACTACATATACTCCGATCACACCCCGCCGGACAGCCTTGTGCGGCAGGCAAAACAAAAACGTGAAAAAGAGTGGAGTGGACCATGAGCGCATACAACATTGCAGCGGTACCCGGCGACGGTATTGGCGTGGAAGTCATCGCCGCTGGCGTCGAAGTACTGCAGGCCCTGTCGAAGAGATCCGGCTTTGAACTGAAGTTCAAACACTTTGACTGGAACTCAGACAACTACCTGAAAAACGGTCACTACATTCCTGAAGGAGGTCTTGAAGAATTGAAGACCTTTGACGCGATCTTCTTCGGCGCGGTCGGTGCGCTCAACGTGCCGGATCACATTTCCCTGTGGGGCCTGCGTTTGCCGATCTGCCAAGGTTTCGACCAGTACGCCAATGTGCGTCCGGCGCGGGTGTTGCCGGGGGTGAAAAGTCCGTTGCACAACGGCGAGCAGATCGACTGGGTGGTGGTGCGGGAAAACTCCGAAGGCGAATATTCGGGCAACGGTGGCCGCGTGCATCGAGGCCTGCCGGAAGAGGTCGCCACCGAGGTCTCGGTGTTCACCCGCGCTGGCGTCGAGCGCATCCATCGCTTCGCCTTCCAGTTGGCGCAAAGCCGTCCGCGCAAACACCTGACCATGGTCACCAAGTCCAACGCCCAGCGCCACGGCATGGTGCTGTGGGACGAGATTTTCTACGAAGTCGCCAAGGACTTCCCCGACGTCAAAGTCGACAAGGAATTGGTCGACGCGGTGACCACGCGCATGGTGCTCAAACCTTCGACGCTGGACGTGATCGTCGCGACCAACCTGCACGCGGACATCCTTTCCGACCTGGCCGCCGCGCTGTCGGGCAGCCTCGGCATTGCGCCGACCGCCAACCTCAACCCGTCGCGCAACTTTCCATCGATGTTCGAACCGATCCACGGTTCGGCCTTCGACATCACTGGCAAAGGCGTAGCCAACCCGATTGCGACCTTCTGGACCGCCGCAATGATGCTTGAGCACCTCGGCGAAAAAGCCGCTGCCAAGCAATTGATGTCGGCCATCGAAGCGGTCACCGAAAGCGGCCTGCACACGCCCGATCTGGGCGGCACGGCCACCACGCGGCAAGTCACCGACGCGGTGATTGCGCTGATCAATCGCTGATTCATCCCGATTCAAGCTGCGGCACAACGCCAAGGGGTTCTGCGGCCCCTTGGCTCTTCCTGACAACAATAAAAAATCAGGGCCCTGTCATGAAAAGAATATTCGGCAAGCTGTACGTGCAAGTCCTCGTCGCCGTGATCCTCGGCGCACTTATCGGCGTGCTGGTGCCCGAGACCGGCACCGCGCTCAAACCCTTGGGCGATGCCTTTATCAAACTGATCAAAATGCTACTGGCACCGGTGATTTTCCTGACGGTGGTTACCGGCATTGCGCGCATGGAAAACATGAAGGAGCTGGGCCGCGTCGGGTTTCGCGCCTTGATCTACTTCGAAGTGGTCTCGACCCTGGCCCTGGTGATCGGTCTGATCGTGGTGGACGTGTTCAAGCCCGGTTCCGGGATGAACGTCGATGTTGCCAGCCTCGATACCAGCAGCCTGGCGACGTACACCACGGCGGCCAAACATGCCTCGTTCATGGATTTTGTGATGGGCATCATTCCCGACACGATTGTCGATGCATTCGCCAAGGGCAACGTCCTGCAAATCCTGCTGTTCTCGATCCTGCTGGGTATTGCGCTGGCACATGTCGGACCGCGTGGCAAAGTGTTCGTCGATACGCTGGAGAGCTTGATGCAAGGCATGTTTCGCATCGTCAACATGGTTATGCGTCTGGCGCCCATCGGTGCCTTTGGTGCCATTGCATTCACCATTGGCAAGTACGGTTTCGGCTCGCTGTTCTCGCTCGGCAAACTGATGGCTTGCGTCTATCTGACCTGCGCGGTGTTCGTGGTCTTCGTGCTTGGGCCGATCTGCCGTTACAGCGGTTTCAGCCTGTGGAAGTTCCTCAAGTTCATCAAGGAAGAGTTGTTCACCGTGCTCGGCACCAGCTCATCCGAGTCGGTACTGCCGCAAATGATCTCGAAGATGGAAAAGGCCGGCGTCTCGAAGCCGGTGGCCGGGATGATCATTCCGTCGGGCTTGACCTTCAACCCGGATGGCCAGGCGATCTACTACACCATCGCCGCGATCTTTATTGCCCAGGCCACCAACACGCCGTTGACCTTGGCCGATCAACTGATCGTGTTGGCGGTGCTGATGTTCACCTCCAAGGGGTCGGCGGGGGTGACCGGTTCCGGGTTCATCATTCTTGCGGCGACGCTGGCCTCGCTCGGCACGATTCCGGTGGCGGGCATGGTGCTGTTGTTGGGTGTTGACCGATTCATGTCAGAGGCGCGGGCGATCACCAACACTATCGGCAACGGCGTCGGCACCATGGCCATCGCCAAGTGGGTGGGCGCGCTGGATACCGAGAAGATGCACAAGGCGTTGAATGGCGAAGTGCAAGAGCCTGACGTGCACGTCTCGCAGTCTGAAAAACCCACCAGTCACACCGCACCGCTGGTCCCGAGCCTCAAGCGCGCCGTCCAGAACTGACGCTGATCTCCTGTGGGAGCAAACTCCGCTCCCACAGAGAGAAGGCGCAGGTCGCAATCAACCGCGATAGCGCAACGCCTCCAGCAACAACGCAAACGCCGGCGCAGCCTGACGCCGGCTCGGGTAATACAGGTGATAACCGGCAAACGTCGGGCACCAGTCTTCCAGCACTTGCCGCAAACGGCCGTCGGCCAGATAGGGTGCAACGATGTTTTCCGGGATGTAACTCAGGCCGAAACCGTCCAGCGCCGCGTCGAGCAACGGGTAGACGCCGTTCAGGGTGATCTGCCCGGACACCCGCACTTTCAGGCTTTCGCCATCCTTCTCGAATTCCCAGCTGTACAACCCGCCATTAGTGGGCAGGCGCAGATTGTTGCAGGCGTGATCGGTCAGATCCCGTGGCGTTTGCGGCGCGGTGCGTTTGGCGAAATAGGCCGGTGAGCCAACCACCGCCATGCGCATGTCGGGACCGATGCGGGTGGCGATCATGCCTTGCGCGACGTCTTCGCCCAAGCGCACGCCAGCGTCGAAACCCTGGCCGGCGATGTCGACGAAACCATAGTCGCAGCTCACCTCGACGCTGATGTCCGGGTACCGCGGCAGAAAGTCCTTGAGCACCGGGCGCAGCAGCCAGTCTAGCGAATGGTCGGTGGCGTTGAGGCGGATCTTGCCTGCCGGGGTGTCGCGCAGGTTGCTCAGCGCCGCGAGTTCCAGTTCGATCTCTTCGAAGCGTGGGCCGATGGTTTGCAGCAGGTGTTCGCCGGCCTCGGTGGGCGAGACGCTGCGGGTTGTGCGGGTTAACAGGCGCAGGCCAAGACGCGCTTCAAGTGCACGGATGGTATGGCTCAGTGCCGATTGCGAAACGCCGAGTTTGGCTGCGGCTTTGGTGAAGCTGCGCTCGCGGGCGACGGCGAGGAAGGCGAGCAGGTCGGTGGCGTTTTCCCGAAGCATTGATGAGTGTCCTGCATAAGTTTTTTCGAATTCTAGTCGATTATCGGAAGAGTGCGGCTGGGTAAAGTGACTCAACCCCTGTAGGAGCTGCCGAAGGCTGCGATCTCTTGATCTTGCTCTAAAAATCAAAGTCTAAAGATCGCAGCCTTCGGCAGCTCCTACATTCATCTGTTCGGAGAAAGTCATGAACCCGATTGCCGCTTCTGCGTTAACCCTTTCCCTGTTGGCGGGGGAGGTGCAGGCTAATGAAAACCCGCGTGTGACGGTCACGCCCAATGGTTCGCAACCTTCGGCCAGAGGCCCGGCGGATTGGTTCACTGGCACTGTGCGGGTTGATGCGCCGTTCAAAGGTACTGAAGCGGCGCGGGTCAGTGGTGCGACGGTGACGTTTGAGCCGGGCGCGCGTACCGCTTGGCATACGCATCCGTTGGGACAGACCTTGATCGTCACGGCCGGTTCCGGGTTTGTGCAGGAGTGGGGGCAGCCGGTGCGTGAGATTCGTCCAGGGGATACGGTGTGGATTGCGCCGGGGGCCAAGCATTGGCATGGGGCGGCGCCAACCACGGCGATGACGCATATTGCAATTGCCGAAGTGCTGGATGGCAAAGTTGTGGATTGGATGGAGCAGGTGAGTGCTGAGCAGTATCCGCGATCCGAGTGAAGCGCTTCCCTCACCCCAGCCCTCTCCCGGAGGGAGAGGGGTCGACCGAGGTGTCTGGCGTCGTACATCGATTTGAGAGACCGAGTCGATTACGGATTCACAGCAAGTCGTTCACGTCGGTGCAGCCCTAGAATATCCCCCAATCGGTCCCCTCTCCCTCTGGGAGAGGGCTAGGGTGAGGGGCTCTTAACGGGTCATCACATCATCTCCGGCAACGACGACAAGATTTTATCGAGGGTAACCGGATACTCCCGCACCCGCGCCCCCGTGGCGTTGTAAATCGCATTCGCTACCGCCGCACTGACCCCGCAAATCCCCAACTCACCAACACCCTTGGCCTTCATCGGCGAAGACACCGGATCAGTCTCATCAAGAAAAATCACCTCCTGATGCGGAATATCGGCATGCACCGGCACCTCATACCCGGCCAGATCATGATTGACGAAAAAGCCCAGCTTTTTGTCCACCGCCAACTCTTCCATCAACGCCGCACCAACGCCCATGGTCATCGCGCCGATCACCTGACTGCGCGCCGCTTTCGGGTTGAGAATCCGCCCGGCCGCGCACACCGCCAACATGCGGCGCACACGCACTTCACCGGTCGCCGCATCCACCGCCACCTCAACGAAATGCGCACCAAACGTCGATTGCTGATACTGCTCGGCAAGGTCGGCAAATTCGATGCTGTCCTCGGCCACCACAACGCCGTCCTGCGCAGCGTTGCGCAACGGCACGCTCTTGTCGCCGAGCCGCACCTGACCGTCGACAAACTCCGCCTGATCCGCCGCCATGCCCAACTTGCCAGCCACCGCCTCACGCAGTTTCATGCACGCGGCGTACACCCCGGCGGTCGAGCAGTTGGCGCCGAATTGCCCACCGGAGCCTGCCGACACCGGGAAGCTCGAATCGCCCAGATGCACGCTGACATCCTTCAAGCCGACACCCATCATTTCGGCCGCCGTCTGCGCGATGATCGTGTAACTGCCGGTGCCGATATCGGTCATGTCGGTTTCCACCGTGATCTTGCCGTCGCGCTCCAGCCGCACCCGCGCGCCCGACTTGACCAGCAGGTTGTTGCGGATCGCCGCCGCGACACCCATGCCGATCAGCCAGCGACCCTCACGCCGTGCACCCGGTTGCGCATTGCGTTTGTCCCAGCCGAATTTCTCCGCGCCGGTTTGCAGGCATTCGATCAGGCGCCGCTGCGAGAACGGTCGCTCGGTTTTCACCGGATCGACCTGTGTGTCGTTGAGAATGCGGAACTGGACCGGATCAAGCTTGAGCTGCTCGGCCATCTCGTCCATGGCAATTTCCAGGACCATCAGCCCAGGGGTTTCGCCGGGCGCGCGCATGGCGTTGCCTTCGGGCAGATCCAACGGTGCGAGGCGCATGCTGACCAAGCGATTTTCCGCCGCGTACAACAACTGGCTCGGTTGTGCCGCGACCTCGACTTTGCCTTCCGCCAGATTGCCCGACCAGCCTTCGTGGGCGATCGCCGTGAGTTTGCCGTCCGCCGTCGCGCCCATGCGAATGCGCTGAATCGTCGCCGGACGGTGGGTGGTGTTGTTGGCGATCTGCGGGCGGGCGAGGGCAACCTTCACCGGCCTGCCAGCCATGCGCGCACCGAGGGCGGCAAGAATTGCATCGGCGCGAATGAATAACTTGCCGCCGAAACCGCCGCCAATGTACGGCGAAATCAGCCGGACTTTTTCCTTGGGCAGACCGAGGGTGGCGGCGATGTCGCCGACGCTCCAGGCAATCATCTGATTCGATGTCCATAAGGTCAGTTGATCGCCTTTCCACGCGGCCAGCGTGGCGTGCGGTTCCATCATCGCGTGGGACTGATCCGGGGTGGTGTAGGTCTGATCGAACTGCACCGGCGCGGCGGCGAACGCCTTGGCGAAATCACCGTGGCTGACGTCGGGCAATTCGTCTTTCGGCTCGACGCCTTGGTCGCGCACCCTGGCCAGATCGAATTCGCCTTTGGCCGCGACGTAGTCGACCTTAACCATTTGCGCAGCCGCACGAGCCTGTTCAAAGGTCTCGGCAACCACCAGCGCAACAGCCTGGTGGTAGTGCTGAATCTCCGGCCCGGCCAATAAATGCGCGGCGTTGTATTTGCCCTTGCCGAGTTTGCCGGCGTTGGCAGCGGTGACGATGGCCAACACACCGGGCGCGGCTTTCGCCTCTGCGAGATCGATGTTATTGATCCGGCCTTTGGCGATAGCGGAACCGACCATAAAGCCGTAAGCCTGATTGGCCACCGCTTCATGCTGCTCATAGGCGTAAGGCGCCTGACCGCTGGTTTTCAGCGGTCCCTCAATGCGGTCGGTGGGTTGGCCGATGACCTTCAACTGGTCGATCGGGTTGGTGGTGGCGGGCGTGTCGAATTTCATGCTTCATCCCTCGCTTGCGCCAACACCGAACCGAGCGTGCGCTCGACCAGGGTCAGTTTGAATTGGTTGTCGTGGGTCGGCGTGGCGCCGTCGAGCAGGCGTGCGCTGACGGCTTTGACGCCTTGGGGCAGCAACGCTTCGGCGGCTTCAACCCGCCATGGTTTCGGCGCGATACCGCCGACGGCGATGCGGCCGCTGCCGTCCTTTTGCAGGATCAGACCGACCGACACCAACGCGAACGCATAGGACGAGCGATCACGCACCTTGTGATAAACGTGGGTGCCGCCGACTGGCGCGGGCAATGTCACCGAGGTGATGAACTCGCCGGGCGTGAGGCTGGTTTCGATGTTCGGCGTGGTGCCGGGCAATTGATGAAAATCAGCCATGGCGATACTGCGCGTGCTGCCGTCGGGTTTCACCGTTTCAATCTGCGCATCGAGCGCGCGCATGGCAATTGCCATGTCACTCGGGTGTGTGGCGATGCAGGCGTCGCTGACGCCGATGATTCCCAGTTGCCGACTGACCCCGCCGATCGCTGCGCAACCGCTGCCGGGTTGGCGTTTGTTGCAGGCCTGATTCGTGTCGTAGAAGTACGGGCAGCGCGTGCGTTGCAGCAGGTTGCCGGCGGTAGTAGCCATGTTGCGCAATTGCCCGGAAGCCCCGGCGAGCAAGGCGCGGGAGAGCAGGGCGTAGTCTTTTCTGATGCGCTGATCAGCCGCCAGATCGGTATTGCGCACCAGCGCGCCGATGCGCAAACCGCCCTCGGGTGTGGCTTCGATTTGATCGAGGCCCAGGTGATTGACGTCGATCAGGTGCAGCGGGGTTTCGATGTCGAGTTTCATCAGGTCGAGCAGGTTGGTGCCGCCAGCGATAAACCGCGCACCTTCGACTTGCGCAGCTTGTGTGGCGGCTGCGGCGGGGGAGTCGGCACGGCTGTAATTGAACGGTCTCATGCCGGCACCTCCGCGACTTCAGTGATCGCTTCGATGATGTTTGAGTAAGCGCCGCAGCGGCAGATATTGCCACTCATGCGCTCCTGGAACTCGCGGGCAATCAACTGCGGCGCGTCGGTGAGGCTTTCACTGACGTGGCTGGGGATGCCGTCGCGGATTTCCTTGATCACCGCGACTGCCGAGCAGATCTGCCCCGGTGTGCAATAGCCGCACTGATAGCCGTCATGCTTGATGAACGCGGCTTGCATCGGGTGCAGCTTGTCAGGCATGCCGAGGCCTTCAATGGTGGTGACTTCGCTGCCTTCGTGCATCACCGCCAACGTCAGGCAGGAATTGATCCGCCGGCCATCGACGATCACCGTGCAGGCGCCGCACTGGCCGTGGTCGCAGCCTTTTTTAGTGCCGGTCAGTTGCAGGTGTTCGCGCAGGGCATCGAGCAGGGTAGTACGGGTGTCGACATCCAGCGCACGCGGCTGGCCGTTGACGTTGATCGTCACTTTGTTCATGGCCGGTTGCTCCAGAGTGGCCGCGTAGGCCTTGAGGCTGATAAACGGCGGCATCGCGAAAGCGGTAGCGGTCACGGCGCCGAGGATCAGAAATCCGCGTCGGGAAATCGTCATGGTTCGATTCCTTTTCTCTCTTCATCAGGGCAGCAGGGGTCGTGGATGGCCCAAGCGGGCAGCCAGCGTCATCGCCGGTCTCGTTAAGGAGTGACTGCCGGAGAGAGGAAAAGGTTTTGTCGGATTTGCGCTATAGAGTTATGCAGGTGGCTCATCAATCGCCGGTACGACACAATCCCCTGTAGGAGTGAGCCTGCTCGCGATAGCGATAGACCAGTGAGCGATGTGGTGACTGACACACCGCTATCGCGAGCAGGCGAAGGCCTACAAGGATCTGCGCTGTAACCACCATTTCACTAACAACCTGAACCCTGTGGGAGCGAGCCTGCTCGCGAAGAGGCCGGCACAGCCAACATCTTCAGTGGCAGACCGGGCGCCTTCGCGAGCAGGCTCGCTCCCACATTGGATAGGTGTCTGGCTGCCCTAATGCCCGCCAACAACCATCGAGGTAAACGGTGCCACATACGCCTGCAACGTCACCAGCCCGCCGACCAGAATCGCCAGCACGATCGAGTGGAAGAACACATAGCGCAGAATCTCGCCCTCATGCCCGTACCAACGGGTCGCGGTGGAGGCGACCACGATCGATTGCGCATCGACCATTTTGCCCATCACACCACCGGAACTGTTCGCCGCCGCCATCAGTATCGGACTGATCCCGAGCTGTTCCGAGGTGACCCGCTGCAACCCGCCAAACAACACGTTCGACGCGGTATCGGAACCGGTCAACGCGACACCCAGCCAACCGAGCAGCGTGCCGAACATCGGATAGAAAATCCCCGTCGCGGCAAATGCCAGGCCCATGGTCGCGTCGAGTCCGGAGTAGCGCGTAAGAAACCCCAGCGCCAGCATCGCCGCAATCGTGATCAACGAAAACCGCACCACCCACAACGTGCGCAGGTATTGCTTGATCAGTTGCGGAATCGAGTAGCCCATCAGCAAACCACCAACAATTGCAGCCAGCAGAATCCCGCTGCCGGTGGCGGTGAACCAGGTGAATTTGTACACCGCTTCTTCAGCCTTCGGTGCCGCGACCACCGGCGGTACTTTTTCGATTTGCAGGTGCAGCGTGGTAAAGGTCACGGCCGGGGCGAAAATCGGGTTGGCCTCGCGCAGCGGTTTGCCGGCGGGATCGAGCTTGGCCGACTGGGTTACCGGATCAATCGCCGGACGGGTGTCGAACATATTCTTGAAGCCCTGCGTGCCCCAGGCAAACACGAACACGGTGAGGATGATCCACGGCATCCACGCGCGCATCACCGCCGGACGTGCCTGATCGCTGAACGCGGCGCTGGCAGTGATTTTTTCTTCATCGACCTTGGAGTTGTCTACGCGCCCCGAAAGCGCAGCGGAGGTGTGAATGGTCGCCGGTTTCCACACCTTTAAAAACAGCGTCAGACAGGCCATGGAAATCAGCGCGGCGATCACGTCCACCAGCATTGGCCCGTGGTAGTTCGATACTAGAAATTGCGGAATCGCGAAGCTGACGCCGGCCACCAGAATCGCCGGCCAGATCTCCAGCATCTTGCGCCACCCGGCGAAGGCCCAGATCAGCCAGAACGGCACCAGCACCGAGAAAAACGGCAACTGCCGACCGACCATCATCGACAATTCCATTTCATCCAGCCCGGTGACTTTGGCCAGCGTGATGATCGGCGTACCGAGTGCGCCGAATGCGACCGGCGCGGTGTTGGCAATCAGCGCCAGCCCCGACGCGGCCAATGGCGAAAACCCAAGTCCGATCAGAATCGCCCCGGTCACCGCCACCGGCGTACCGAACCCCGCCGCACCTTCGAAAAACGCACCGAAGCAGAAGGCGATCAACAGCAGTTGCAAGCGTCGGTCATCGGTAATGCGCGCGAGAGAATCCTGCAGCACTTTGAACGAGCCGTTCTCGGTGGTCAGGCGATGCAGAAAAATGATGTTGAGGACGATCCAGCCGATCGGCAGCAAGCCATTGGCCGCGCCGAACAACGCCGCAGAACCGGCCATGCTCGCCGGCATGCCGAAGGCAAAAATCGATATAAGCAGGGCGGAAGCCAGTGCCAGTAGCGCTGCCAGATGCGCCTTGACGTGGAAGAACGCCAGCGCCGCAAGCATCACCACCACTGGTACGGCGGCCATGAGCGTGGAGATCACCGGGTTGCCGAACGGGTCGTAAATTTGCTGCCAGACCATGGTCCACCTCTGCTTGTTGTTATTGAGGGCGCAGATCCATTGCGTGGGGCTTGGTTGCAAGGAGTATAGGTGGCATTTCGCCGCCGCTCGGGCAGTGCGGTCGGGGCGACAAACGGTCGCTAGTGGCCACTGAATCAACGCCGTTTTACCCGGTCGTATCTGCGGCTGCGCGCACCGCGTTCTGAAGGCGCGGGCAGCGTCGCCGATTCCGTCGTCAAGACCTTGGTTTTAGGGAAGTGTTGAATGAAGCGCGCAACAACGATGCTGCTGACCGTGACCGCCGCCGTATTGCTCGGCGGCTGTGTCGCGGATTTTGATGATGACCACCGCCATGGCCGGCATTACGACCGCGATCATGGCCGCAATTACGACCATGACCGGCGCTGGGATGACCGCGATGATCGCCGCGACGGGCGTCGTTACTACCGTGATCGGGATGATGACTGATTGAACGCAAGAGGGCGTCCCGCGATGGGACGCCCTCTTTGTTTAGCGCTGTTGCTTAAGAAAAATGAGCGCTCGCCCGGACGCTGGATCGCGCAGGCACAGAGGCCTCGATGTCCAGCAAATGGGTGGCGAGAATGTCGCTCAGAAAACGGAACTGATCGTTGAGGCCGACCACTTCATTGCTGAAATGATTGGTGGCGGCGGGCATCAGCAGATCTTCGAAATCTTCGTTGAACACCAGCGCCTGCGCCTTGTGCGACACGGCGTGCTGGTCGTAATAGTTGCTGCCGAACACCGGGAAACTCACGGAGAGTGTGACGTGGGTGTGAATCATGCTGTGAACTCCTCGTTGTGTTTCGGATGGGCTAATCGTGCCTTTCATGTGCGGTGGGCGGAAGGCAATCGTGGCGATGGTGAATATCGATGGCAGTGATGGTTGGGTTTTTTTGGGTGTTGCTGATGGCCTCATCGCGAGCAGGCTCACTCCTACATTTGAAACGCATTCCCCTGTGGGAGCGAGCCTGCTCGCCAAGGCGCCAGACCAGCCAAAACCGGACAAACGGCCCTGCGCACACACCTATACTCAAATCTGCTTCCGCCCTTTTAAAGGAAACCGCCACCGTGAATCCGCGTGCGCTGCTCGTCGCCGCACTGTTGTTGCTGGCCGGCTGCGCCACTTCGGCGCGGGCCCCGGTGTCAGCGCCGCAAGCCGTGTTCGTCTCGCCGCAGACCTGGCAGCAGATCGATCGGGAAATCGTCAGCGCTTCGCAGCAATCCACCGAACAAGTCAAAGTCTTTGCCCGTGGCTCAATGGAACATTGGCGCACTCGGGTCTATCAGCAAACTGAAGAAAATTTCATCCCGTGGTTCAGCAGTTACTGGACCCAGGAATGGCTGTCGATGAAGGTCAGTTGGTACACGATCAATGCCGGCGGCGAGCAGGACGCCTCGGCCAAACGCTTGGCGGCGTATCTGCTTGAGCAATATCAGGAAAGGGTGCTGGCGCCAGTAGCGGTGGAGGTCGATCCGGATGCGATCCTCGGCCAGGCCACGGCGTTCTATGCGCAGCTGATGGCGCAGCAGATGCCGCTCATCGCCCAGCGTCATGGTGTGCCCGTTGGTCAGCTCAATGGACACTTGCAGAAAGTCCCCGCCATTGCGCTGGGCCCGCCGCCGGCGCGGGACGCTTCGTTGTTTCAAGTGATCAGCACAGAACCGTTGAACAGCTTGCCGGCCTACGCCGCTTTGATCGACAAGATCCACACCGAGGGCGGCGCCAAGGGCATTGCCTCGACGGATGCCGGCATGGCCCCGGTGGCCAAGCGTGCCAGTCAGCGTATGGAAGCGGAAATGGCCCCGCGCGGTGCGGCCAGTGCAGTGGCCGCTGCGGCCGGGAAACTGGCCGGTGGTCTGATCTCGGTCGGTGTCGCGGGTATCCGCGCGATCATCCAGGCCAATGACCGGCCCGACAGTGAGGCACTGATCCGCAGCAGTCTGGGCAGCACCTTCGACAAGGCCTGGCTGAAACTGGTGCAGAACCCGACTACCGGTGTCATGGCCGGCACACTGCACATGGCCGGGCAGGTTGAGCGCAATCTGGGTGAGGGCGAGGAGCCGTCGGTCGGGTTGGGTGTGAATCGTGTCGAATGGCAGCCGCCGCAATCGACCAATCAGCAGATCGAACCCAACGTGCAAGGAGAGTGATCATGGCTTACATCGATATTTTTGTAGCGCCGGTGCCGACTGCCAACCTTGAGCAGTACAAAAAGCACTGCACAATCGCGGCGAAACTGTTCAAGGAATACGGTGCTCAGGATGTGATTCAGTGCTGGGGTGATGACGTGCCGGATGGCAAGGTCACCTCATTCCCGATGGCGGTAAAGCTCAAGGAAGGCGAAACGGTTTCGGCCGGCTGGCTGATCTGGCCCGACAAAGCCACCCGCGACGCCGGCATGGGCAAAATGATGGAAGACCCGCGCATGCAACCGGACGTCAACCCGATGGGGTTCGACGGCCAACGCATGATCTTTGGTGGCTTTAAAAATATCCTCGAACCCTGAAACCAGCGCAAATCTCTTGTAGGAGTGAGCCTGCTCGCGATCGCGGTGGGTCTGTCAATGAAGCATTGAATGTGCGAACGCCATCGCGAGCAGGCTCACTCCTACAGGTATTGTGTTCACTCCGAGGGGGTGATGCGGCAGCTTTTGCGCTCGCGAATCTGCTCGTCCGTCGGGCGTTCACGGACGAACTCGAAACGCGGCTCACCCTCGCTGTAATGCACCAGCCAGCCCCATTCCAGTTCACTTTCATCCTGCCCGGGATTCGGTGGCCGAGCCCACCACGGTTCTTTGCTGAGGATCGCGCGCATAGCGGCCTCCGGACTATCAACTGTTTCCAACTATAACCCGTCTGATCAGAGGCGCCAGGTCTGTCCTAACCAAGGCGGAACTCTTAGTCGAAACGTTGCTTTGCTTTATTCCGAATCTTTGATATTGAGTACGTTTGGTTTTATTTGGGTTGCAGGCACAGGGATGATCATGAAGAAGCCGAAACCATGGGCGCGCGGGCCTTTGGAGTTGATACGTCATGCGGAAGAGCACTTGTTAGGAAGTAGCGATTTTGATCGGCGAATGGTTTTAGTTAGTTTTGATAACGCTATTGAACTATCAATTATCACTTTTCTGAATCTTAATCCGATTCAAAGGAATGGGTGGACATGCGAGCGTGCACAGGTATCAAAATGGTTGCATAATTTCCACTCCAAGCTTGAATTCTTGGAGCATTACGTGGTGGCGCATCTCGGTCAAGAGATGTTAGTAGGGCGCGATGAGTTGGTTTATTATCATACTATTCGCAATGAGCTCTATCATAATGGTAATGGCTTTACACCAACACAAGAGATAGTAGAAGAGATACGTGCTGCTTCAAATTGGGTTTTTTTAACGCTGTTTGGCAGTCATCCAAGTCAGCACTATTCCTTTGATAGCGCGGAGGAAAGAGAAGCCGCTGCACAGGAATGCGATGAGCTCTCGTCGAGTACCCAAGTACTTAAAGCCGTGCTGGATATGCAGAAAATGCTGGGGGCCTATTTAAGTGAATTCGGGGGCAGCACGAACCAATCGCTGACTTCGTCCATCAATAGCCTTGTAGAAAACTATTCAATCGAATTGCCAGATGGTTTGCTGGATGCAGCACAAAAGGCGGAGATCGTCAGAAATGCGATTATGGATGGAAGTGGACCCGTATCCACTGATATTGAGCTGAAAGCGCTTTCATTGGAACTTACGAAACTTTCCGAAAAAGTGGACTCTACTCTTCGTGCCTTTCAAGTGAAAATTGTCGACGCGTCCATTGAGGCGACTTTGTCGGCAGTGCCGCCGCATAACAATCGAGTTGTTGGTCATGTGTACCAGGCACTTGGTTCCGGCAAGGGCATGTGTATCGTTTCTTATATTATCAGGGCCAGACAAATCAGGGGGCTGGAGAGGACACCGTTTTTTGTAGTCGCTTCTCGTAATGAGGAGCTTTTACAAATTAAGGAACGCTTCAAAAGTTTTTCTGTCGACCTTGAAGGCTTTCGATTGGTTAAGGTGAGAAACTCAAAAGAGTTGAAAGAAATATGCGCTGATCCTTGGGGGTTGATTGTGTTTGTATCACTGGACTTACTTCGAAAAAATGCACTGTGCTTTGAAGGGCATTGCTTGCTGGTAGGTGTTGATATGCAAAATCAAGAATTCGATTTTTCCCTCTCGTTGCCCGGCGCAACTCGAATAAACTTCGGAAGCTCACCGATGCTTAGCGGGGCGAGGGCATCTAAACGTTTTGGCGATCTTCTATTTAGCTTTAACTATGAGGCGGCGATTGCTGAAGGCGTATTAACGCCGTTACATGTTTTTTCGATCGATAATCTAATTTTAAGTGAGACGCCAAGCGGGTTAAATATACAAGATGCGGGCACGGCAGTCATCGAAACAATTGTCGAGGATGTCAAACTGGCAGGAGTTGAACAGTATCGAGCGATTGTTGTTGTTACCACACTACCTGAAGGACAACAATTGCTTGAGGCTCTTAACCGTTCCCTGCGTCCTCTTGAAGTTTCTGGCTCAACATCGCTGCAAATAAGTATTATTTCCAGTGCTGTCGCCGATAGGGGGCGTGCATCGATTGATGCATTTAATGATCGATATAATTCCTCTGCCATCCTTATCATTAACAGCCGCTCATTGACTGGTGTGGATCTTCGAGATGTACAAATTGCTTATGTTGTCTCTCCAATTAAAGTGGTTGATCAATACAAAGTCGCGAGCTTGCTTGGTAGATCTAAAAACACTCAAGGAAAAATTATGGACTTTGGGAGGAATGAATGGAGTTTCCTGAAGCAAGGCTCGAAAACGATGAGCACTAAAACAGGAGATTTGGGGTCCATTTAAAGGAGGGGAAAAAAATGACGAATTCCGGTGAACCTTCGGCAAAACTGTTTTTTGCCCTTGACTGCCCATCGGAGCAGCGCAAGGCGATTGCTCTGTGGCGCACCGAGTTGGGCCTCAGAGTTGGCAAACCTGTACCGTCGGATAATTTTCACTTGACCCTGTTGTTCCTCGGCGCCGTACCGCTGGCACAGGTCGGCGAGGTCTGCGAAGCCGTAGGCAAAGTGCGCACGCCGGGGCAGGCGTTGCGCATTTCATTGGATCGCTTGCAGGTCTGGCACCGCGCCGGGGTGTTGTCATTGGCCCCCGAGCAAGCGCCGCAGGAGTTGCTGCGCTTGGTCTATGCCTTGGAACAGGCCATGTTGCCCTTCGGATTTGAAGAGACGGCCCGAGAGTTTCGCCCGCATCTGACGTTGGCTAGAGACTATCGTGCGCCGGAGCCGGAATCCGCCACGCCGCCGGAGTTCTTCCTGCGCGCCGAACGCTTTGCCCTGTTCGAATCGCACAAGGGTCGTTATCGCATTTTGCAAGATTGGTCGCTGATCTGAAGGCACAAAAAAAGGCGCCCGAAGGCGCCTGAGAATTCACCTGAGCCGAGGGAGCCAGGTGAGGCCGTTCATAGCAGGGTGCAGCGGTGGTAAGGCGCTGCGTGAACGGGAAATCATAAATTTTTCTGTCACAACACCAAACCACTGTAGGGGTGAGCCTGCTCGCGATGAGGCCAGTACACTCAGCATCAGCGCTGCCTGACACACCGCCATCGCGAGCAGGCTCACTCCTACATTTGGAGCTTTGGTGGGCTTACTTACCGAGTTTCACCCGCGTCCAGCCACGGGTCATGATTCGCTGCGTGGCAATCGGCTGATCCGGCACCGCATACAACGTCGCCATCACCGCTTGCGACGGATACGACCCCGGGTCGTTGCGGATCGCTTCATCCACCAATGGCGTGGCCGCCGCATTGGCGTTGCTGTAGCCGTTGCTGTTGGTGATCTCGGCAATAATGTCCGGACGCATCAGAAAGTCCATGAACAGGTACGCGTTCTCGACGTTGGCGGCATCGCGCGGGATCGCGACCATGTCGTAGAAGCTGCCGGCGCCTTCTTTGGGAATGCTGTAGTCGATCACCACGTTGTTGCCCGATTCCACCGCGCGGGCCTTGGCCTGCAGCACGTCACCGGAGTAACCGACCGCCACGCAGATGTTGCCGTTGGCCAGATCGGAGATGTATTTCGAGGAATGGAAGTACGCCACGTTCGGGCGGATCTTCATGAACAGCGCCTCGGCTTCCTTGATGTGTGCGGTGTCCCTGTCGTTCACCGGGTAACCCAGATAGTGCAGGGCGGCCGGGATCATTTCGGTCGGCGAGTCGAGGAAACTGATGCCGCAGGCTTTCAGTTTTTCTGCGTTTTCCGGTTTGAACAGCAAGTCCCAGGAGTTGGTCGGTGCATTGGCGCCGAGCACTTCCTTGACCTTGGCCGGGTTGAAGCCGATGCCGATCGAGCCCCACATGTACGGGAACGCGTGGGCGTTGTCCGGATCACTGGCGGCGGCGTTTTTCAGCAGCACCGGGTTGAGATTCTTCCAGTTCGGCAGCTTGGATTTGTCCAGCGTCTGATAGACACCGGCCTTGATCTGCTTGGCCAGGAAACTGTTCGACGGCACGACCAGGTCGTAGCCGGATTTGCCCGCCAGCAAGCGTGCCTCAAGGGTCTCGTTGCTGTCGAAGACGTCGTAGGTCACGCGGATGCCGGTCTCGTCTTCGAACTTCTTGACGGTGTCCGGCGCGATGTAATCGGACCAGTTGTAAACACGCAGCACCTTGTCGTTGGCCTGGGCGCCCATGACCATTGCGCCCATTAAGGACAGTGTCAGCAGAGTCCTGCCAAACATTTTCATCGGTACAACTCCATTGTTTTTATTCACATTGCACGAAGCCCCCTCACCCTGATCCTCTCCCGAGGGAGAGGGGACTGACCGAGGGGCTGACTACATTTGTGTAGGAGCTGTCGAGTGAAACGAGGCTGCGATCTTTTGATCTTTCACATCAAGATCAAAAGATCGCAGCGTGCCGCAGCTCCTACAGGGTCAAGCGGTGGCGGATTGCTGTGGTTGCCACGACTCGTTCGCGGTCTGATCCATCGCTTCCTGAATCGCTTTTTTGCGGTTGGCTTCTGCCTTGCGGCCGAAGTACCAGACCAGGAAGGTCACCAGCGACACCGCCAGCAGAATCAGGCTGGCCACGGCGTTTATCTCCGGCTTCACGCCCAGACGCACCGCCGAGAACACTTCCATCGGCAACGTCGTCGAACCGGGCCCGGAGACGAAACTCGCCAACACCAAATCATCCAGCGACAGGGCGAACGACATCATTCCGCCCGCGGCCAGCGAAGGGGCGATCATGGGAATGGTGATCAGGAAAAACACCTTGAACGGCTTCGCACCGAGATCCATCGCCGCTTCTTCGATCGACAGATCCAGTTCGCGGAGGCGGGCGGAGACTACCACCGCCACATAAGCGGCACAAAACGTGGTGTGGGCGATCCAGATCGTGACGATGCCACGCTCTTGCGGCCAGCCGATCAACTGCGCCATCGCCACGAACAGCAGCAACAGTGACAGACCGGTGATCACCTCAGGCATCACCAACGGCGCGGTGACCAGACCGCCAAACAGCGTGCGACCCTTGAAGCGCGTCACTCGAGTCAACACGAAAGCGGCGAGGGTGCCCAACGCTACTGCGGCGATCGCGGTGTAGCAGGCGATTTCCAGCGAGCGCACCACCGAGCCCATCAGTTGCGTGTTGTCGAGCAAACCGACGTACCACTTCACCGACCAGCCGCCCCACACCGTCACCAGTTTCGAGGCGTTGAACGAGTAGATCACCAGAATCAGCATCGGCAGATAAATGAACATCAGGCCGAAGATCAGCATGAACTTGGAAAAACCGAAGCGTTTCATCCCCGTGCCTCCATCTCTTTGGCCTGGCTGCGGTTGAACAGCAGAATCGGCACAATCAGGATCAACAGCATCACCACCGCCAGCGCAGACGCCACCGGCCAGTCGCGGTTATTGAAGAACTCTTGCCACAGCACACGACCGATCATCAGCGTCTCCGGACCACCGAGCAGTTCCGGAATCACGAACTCACCGACCACCGGAATGAACACCAGCATGCAGCCGGCAATAATCCCGTTCTTGGCCAGCGGCACGGTGATTTTCCAGAAGTTGTTGAAGTTGCTCGAACCCAGATCCTGCGCGGCTTCCAGCAAGCTGCCGTCGTGCTTGACGAGGTTGGCATAGAGCGGCAACACCATGAACGGCAAATACGCGTACACGACCCCTATATAGACGGCGGTGTTGGTGTTGAGGATCTCGATCGGGTGATCGGTCAGTCCCGTCCACATCAGAAACGCGTTGAGCAAACCGTTGTTGCTGAGGATGCCCATCCACGCATAAACGCGGATCAGGATCGCCGTCCAGGTCGGCATCATGATCAACAGCAGCAGGACGTTTTGCGTTTCTTTGCCGGTCTTGGTGATGGCGTAGGCCATCGGGAAACCGATCAGCAGACACATCATCGTGCTCAGCGCCGCGACCTTCAGCGAACCGAGATACGCCGACAAGTACAGCTCGTCTTCGCCGAGCATGGTGTAGTTGCCGATGTTCAGCAGCAGCTGGAATTTCTGTTCGGCGTAGGTGTAGATCTCCGAGTACGGCGGGATCGACAACGCGGCTTCCGAGAAACTGATCTTCATCACCAGAAAGAACGGCAGCATGAAAAACAGGAACAGCCAGATGAACGGAATGCCGATCACCAGTTTTCGCCCGCTGGGCACCAAGCGCAGGAATTGCTGATTGAAGGTTCTCATGAGCGCAGTACCACGCCGCTGTCGTCTTCCCACCAGACGTAGACCTTGTCGTCCCAGGTCGGGCGCGCGCCACGACGTTCGGCGTTGGCCATGAACGACTGGACGACTTTGCCGCCAGGCAGTTCGACGTAGAACACCGAGTGGCCGCCGAGGTAGGCGATGTCATGCACCTTGCCTTCGGACCAGTTGTAGCGGAACTCCGGCTTGGTGGTGCTGACGAGCATTTTTTCCGGACGGATCGCGTAGGTGACCGACTTGTCCTGCACCGAAGTGCTGACGCCGTGACCGACGTAGATCTTCTGCTGCAAGTCCGGGCTGTGGATGATCGCGTGACCTTCAAGGTCTTCCACCACGGTGCCGTCGAAGGCGTTCACGTTACCGATGAACTCGCAGACCATGCGGCTGACCGGCGCTTCATAAATGTCGACCGGGCTGCCGATCTGCGCGATCCAACCGAGGTGCATGATCGCGATGCGTTCGGCCATGGTCATGGCCTCTTCCTGGTCGTGGGTCACCATTACGCACGTCACGCCGACGCGTTCGATGATCTGCACCAGTTCCAGTTGCATCTGCGAACGCAGCTTTTTATCCAGCGCACCCATCGGTTCGTCGAGCAGCAACAGCTTCGGACGCTTGGCCAGCGAGCGGGCGAGGGCGACGCGCTGACGCTGTCCACCGGACAACTGGTGCGGACGGCGTTTGGCGTATTGGGTCATGTGGACAAGGCGCAGCATTTCATCGACACGGGCATCGATTTCGCTGGCCGGCAAACGGTCCTGCTTCAGACCGAAGGCGATGTTCTGCGCCACGGTCATGTGTGGGAACAGCGCATAGGACTGGAACATCATGTTGATCGGCCGCTCGTACGGCGGCATGTCGGTGATGTCCACGCCGTCGAGCAGAATCCGCCCTTCAGTCGGGCGCTCGAAACCGGCGAGCATGCGCAGCAGGGTCGATTTGCCCGAACCGGAGCCCCCGAGCAGGGCGAAGATTTCGCCCTGATGGATCTCCAGGGACACATCGTCCACGGCCACGGTTTCGTCGAACTTCTTGGTGACACGATCGACTTTCACCAGCACCTTTTTCGGTTGCTGATGACCTTCAAGTGCCTTCCTGTAAGTGCTGGAGGCGTTTGCCATGTGAAACTCCCAACAGGTTTCGTTCGCCTGGCCAATGTGGCCGGGCTTAAGTGGATTGCAAGCCTGTAAGCGCAATCTCAGTCATTACACATCCCCTGTAGGAGTGAGCCTGCTCGCGATGAGGCCATGTCAGTCGACATCTCTGTTGACTGGTCTATTGCTATCGCGAGCAGGCTCACTCCTACAGGGGAATTGCGCATGCCTGACTGACCTTGCACTGCCGAGGGCTTGGTCGGCGCCGCCGTCCTGGCTGCCTGGGTCGTACTTGTTGTTATTACGGGTGTTGCTGTTCACGAATGACGGATGTGCGCAGGCACACCCGACGTCCGTGGGGGCAGTAAATCGTTACGTATTCCTGGGTTGGATCAGCGCTGGTTGCGCCGCGCCGCCCGTTGCCGGCAAGCCGCGCCGAATGCCTGGAAAATCTTCAGGTAGTTCGGGTTGTCGAGCACTTGCCATTCCGGGTGCCATTGCACGCCGAGGGCGAAGGTCGGGCTGTGTTCGACCGAGACCGCCTCGATCAAACCGTCCGGCGCCACCGCTTCGGCGCGCAGGCCGGGGGCGAGGCGATCGATGCCCTGGCTGTGAATCGAGTTCACCTGGAACTCGCCCGGCAGCTCCAACGCCTCAAACACGCCGCCGCTCAGTACCGTCACGGCATGGGCCGGTGCGTATTGCACGGCCACGTCGGGGCTGTCGGCTTCGCGGTGATCGAGCATGCCCGGCAGCTCGTGCACCTTCTGATGCAGGCTGCCGCCGAACGCCACGTTCATTTCCTGGAAGCCACGGCAAATGCCGAGCACCGGAACGCCCGCCGCGATGGCTGCACGCAATAAAGGAAGGGTGGTGGCATCCCGCGCCGGATCGTGATCCGTGCCGGGGGCGCTGGCCGGGCCTTGATAGTGGAAGGGCTCCACATTCGAGGGCGAGCCGGTCAGCAGCAGACCGTCGAGTTGACCGAGCAGGTCTTCGATTTCAGTCAGGTTGCCAAGGGAAGGAATGACCACTGGCAGCCCGTTAGCGCCAACGCTGACAGCACGTACGTACTTGTCGCCGCTGATGTGATAGGGATGCAGGCCAATCTGTTTGACGCACGCAGTAACGCCGATCAATGGCTTGAATGCCATTTTTATTCACCTCGAAGTTTGACACTTGAACGAGCTTTTCCGGAGCTTAGCCTCGTTGATTTTAATTAACAACTGCCATGTAAAAAATTCTAAACGCCGTTCATCAAATCTTCATGATTCCCGGGGCTGCGGGGCCTGCATTGGCACGCAAGTGTTAAAAAAAGCCCGAAAAATAAACCCTGAGCGGTCATCTGTTCGCTATTGACTTCACTTTGCCGTTCGGGTTGACTGGCTCGGCGAAACAGCAGTGAACATAATAATTAACAGCTAAATAGGTGCATCATGTCGGTCCCTCTGCGTACCGTTCAACTCAACGAAGCAAACGCATTCCTTAAGAAATATCCTGAGGTTTTGTACGTCGACCTTCTGATTGCGGATATGAACGGTGTGGTGCGCGGCAAGCGCATCGAACGCACCAGTCTTCATAAGGTTTACGAGAAAGGCATCAACCTGCCGGCCTCGCTTTTTGCGCTCGACATCAACGGCTCCACGGTGGAAAGCACCGGCTTGGGTCTGGACATCGGCGACGCTGACCGCATCTGCTACCCGATCCCCGGCACCCTGAGCATCGAGCCGTGGCAGAAACGCCCAACCGCACAACTCTTGATGACCATGCACGAGATCGAAGGCCAGCCGTTCTTCGCTGACCCGCGTGAAGTGCTGGCCAACGTCGTACGCAAATTCGACGACCTCGGTCTGACTATTTGCGCCGCGTTCGAACTCGAGTTCTATCTGATCGACCAGGACAACGTGAACGGTCGTCCGCAATCGCCACGTTCGCCGGTGTCCGGCAAGCGTCCGGTATCGACTCAGGTGTATTTGATCGACGACCTCGACGAATACGTCGATTGCCTGCAAGACATCCTCGAAGGCGCGAAAGAGCAGGGCATTCCCGCTGACGCCATCGTCAAGGAGAGCGCCCCGGCGCAATTCGAAGTCAACCTGCATCACGTCTCCGACCCGATCAAGGCGTGCGACTACGCCGTCCTGCTCAAGCGTCTGGTGAAGAACATCGCCTACGACCACGAGATGGACACCACCTTCATGGCCAAGCCGTACCCGGGCCAGGCGGGCAACGGTCTGCACGTACACATTTCGATCCTGGACAAAGAAGGCAACAACATCTTCGCCAGCGAGGATCCCGAGCAGAACGCCGCACTGCGTCACGCGATCGGCGGTGTGCTGGAGACCCTGCCTGCGCAAATGGCGTTCCTCTGCCCGAACGTCAACTCGTACCGCCGCTTCGGCGCGCAGTTCTATGTACCGAACTCACCGAGCTGGGGCATCGACAACCGCACCGTTGCGGTCCGTGTGCCAACCGGTTCGGCCGACGCCGTGCGCATCGAGCATCGCGTTGCTGGTGCCGACGCTAACCCGTACTTGCTGATGGCTTCGGTGCTGGCCGGTATTCACCACGGTCTGACCAATCAGATCGAGCCGGGCGCTCCGGTCGAAGGCAACAGCTACGAGCAGAACGAACAGAGCCTGCCGAACAACCTGCGCGACGCACTGCGTGAGCTGGACGACAGCGAAGTCATGGCCCGCTACATCGACCCGATGTACATCGACGTGTTTGTCGCGTGTAAGGAGAGCGAGCTGGCCGAGTTCGAGAACTCGATTTCTGACCTTGAGTACAACTGGTATCTGCATACGGTGTGAGTGTTTGAGGGCCCCAAAAGGCAAAAGCCCCTCACCCTAACCCTCTCCCAAAGGGAGAGGGGACTGATTCGGGGATGCTCGGGCAATCCGCCGACCTGAACGATTTTTGCCGAATCCATATTCGACTCGGTCGTTCAGGTCGGTGCAGATCCCGAGACACTTCGGTCGGTCCCCTCTACCCCTGGGAGAGGGCTAGGGTGAGGGCAGCCATCTCAAACCAGACACAACACCCCGACACCCCCAATCCCCCCTTGTCGAGCCACAACAATGACAACGACCCGCAACGACTGGGAACAACGCTTCCAGTCCCTGACCATCGAAGCCCGCGCATTCATCAACGGTGAATACCGCCCGGCCATCAGTGGCGATACTTTCGAATGCCTAAGCCCCGTCGACGGCCGTTTCCTCGCCTCCGTGGCCAGCACCGATGAAGCCGATGCCAACCTCGCCGTTGACGTCGCGCGCCAGTCTTTTGAATCCGGCGTGTGGGCAAAAAAAGCCCCGGCCGAGCGCAAGCGCATCCTCATCCGCTTCGCCGATCTGATCCTGCAGAACCAGGAAGAACTGGCGCTGCTGGAAACCCTCGACATGGGTAAACCGATCAGCGATTCGATGAGCATCGACATCCCGGCGACCGCCAACGCGATCCGCTGGAGCGCCGAAGCCATCGACAAGATCTACGACGAAGTCGCCGCCACACCGCACGACCAACTCGGCCTCGTCACCCGTGAGCCGTCGGGCGTCGTTGCGGCCATCGTGCCGTGGAACTTCCCGCTGATCATGGCCAGCTGGAAATTCGCTCCGGCGCTGGCAGCGGGCAATTCGTTCATTCTCAAGCCTTCGGAAAAATCGCCGCTGACGGCGATCCGCATCGCGCAGTTGGCGCTGGATGCCGGCATTCCGAAAGGCGTGTTCAACGTGCTGCCAGGCTTCGGTCACACCGTCGGCAAGGCGTTGGCGTTGCACATGGACGTCGACGTGCTGGCCTTCACTGGCTCCACAGCGATTGCCAAGCAACTGATGATTTATGCCGGCCAAAGCAACATGAAACGCGTCTGGCTCGAAGCAGGGGGCAAGAGCCCGAACGTGGTGTTTGCCGACGCTCCGGACTTGCGCGCGGCAGCACAAGCAGCGGCCGGCGCCATTGCCTTCAACCAGGGCGAAGTCTGCACGGCGGGTTCGCGCTTGCTGGTCGAGCGTTCGATCCGCGAGCAGTTCATTCCGCTGTTAGTGGAAGCGCTGCAAGCGTGGCAACCGGGTCATGCACTCGACCCGGCGACCACCGTCGGTGCCGTGGTCGATCAGCGTCAACTCGACAATGTGCTGCGCTACATCAGCATCGGGCGCGAGCAGGGCGCCGAGCTGATTGCTGGCGGTCAACGCACTCTCGAAGAAACCGGAGGCCTGTACGTGCAACCGGCGCTGTTCGACGGCGTGACCAATGCGATGACCATCGCCCAGGAAGAAATTTTTGGCCCAGTGCTGTCGCTGATCACCTTTGACACCGCGGAAGAAGCGCTGCAGATCGCCAACGACAGCATCTTCGGCCTCGCCGCCGGCGTGTGGACCAGCAACCTCAGCAAGGCGCACACCTTCGCCCGAGGCCTGCGTGCCGGCAGCGTCTGGGTCAACCAGTACGACGGCGGCGACATGACCGCACCGTTCGGTGGCTTCAAGCAGTCGGGCAACGGCCGCGATAAATCGCTGCACGCGTTCGACAAGTACACCGAGCTGAAAGCGACCTGGATCAAGCTCTGACTCTATTACAGCGGTGGTCGCCGTTTATCGGCGGCCCTCGGAGAAACGTATGAAACAGCAACACGTAAACAGCTACTACGCCGCCACCCGCAACGAAGTCATCGACTTTCCGGTTCTGGAAGAAGCGGTGGATTGCGACGTCTGCATCATCGGCGCCGGCTACACCGGCCTGTCCTCGGCGCTGTTCCTCACCGAAGCGGGCTACAAAGTAACGGTGCTGGAAGCGGCGAAAGTCGGCTACGGCGCCAGCGGTCGCAACGGCGGTCAACTGGTCAACTCCTACAGCCGCGACGTCGACGTGATCGAAGAGCGCTACGGCGACAAGACTGCGGAAATCCTCGGCAGCATGATCTTCGAAGGCGCCGACATCATCCGTTCGCGCATCAAGGAATACGACATCCAATGCGACTACCGCCCGGGCGGCATCTTCGCAGCGATGAACAAAAAGCAACTCAACGGTCTGGCGGAGCAGAAGCGCGGTTGGGAGCGTTACGGCAACCGCAATCTGAAGATGCTTGATGCGGCTGACATTCGTCGCGAAGTCGGCTCCGATGCTTACGTTGGTGGTTTGCTGGACATGCAGGGCGGCCACGTTCACCCGCTGAACCTGGCGCTCGGTGAGGCGGCTGCGATCACCCGTTTGGGCGGCAAGATCTACGAGCAATCGGCGGCCGTGGAAATCAAATACGGCGAGCCCAACGTCGTGCGCACCGCCAAAGGCCAGGTCCGCGCCAAGTACCTGTTGATCGCCGGCAACGCTTATCTGCCGCAAGGTCTCGACAACCGCGTCACCGCGAAAAGCATGCCGTGCGGCTCGCAGATCGTCGTCACCGAACCGCTGACCGAGAAGCAGGCGCGCAGCCTGATCACCAACAACTACTGCGTCGAAGACTGCAACTATCTGTTGGATTACTACCGCCTCACCGCCGACAACCGCTTGCTCTACGGCGGCGGCGTGGTCTACGGCGCGCGGGAACCGGACGACATCGAACAACTGATCCGCCCGAAGATCCTCAAGACCTTCCCGCAACTCAAAGACGTCAAGATCGACTACCGCTGGACCGGCAACTTTCTGCTGACCATGTCACGCATGCCGCAATTCGGCCGCATCGAAAAGAACGCCTACTACATGCAAGGCTACAGTGGCCACGGCGTCACCTGCTCGCACCTGGCCGGCAAACTGATCTCGGAAATGATCCGCGGCGACGCCGAACGCTTCGACGCCTTCGCGTCCTTGCCGCACATGCCAATGCTCGGCGGCCGCACCTTCTCCGCGCCACTCACCGCCCTCGGCGCCGTCTACTACTCGCTGCGCGACCGCTTCGGCCTCTAAGTTACCTCCCCGGCGGCGGCCCAAGACCCCGCCGGTTTTTTACCTGACGCACCGAAGCTCCAACTGTAGGAGCGAGCCTGCTCGCGAAGAGGCCAGCAAAGGCAAAATCAATCCTGCTGAAACACCAAAGATCAAATTGTAGGAGTGAGCCTGCTCGCGATGAGGCCAGCCCAGCCACCATCCCTCCCACAGAAACACCACAAACCCTGTGGGAGCGAGCCTGCTCGCGAAGGCGGTCATCCAGGCAAATTGATGTTGGATGTGCTACCGAATCGCGAGCAGGCTCACTCCTACAGGTCCGTATTACCAAGGCAAGAAGGACTTTTGCCCCACCGTCCATCGAACCTGCTGAGCAACACCGGCAAACGTGATTTAATAGCCGCCTTTCACGGTTCCGGGACACGGGAGCAACGTGATCCGCGCCCTCGGCGCGTCACCCGCCACCCACCCCCATCGCCCTTAAGTCGTTCTCACATAAGGCAGTCATGGATACGGGTTCTCGACTCAAACTAGTACGCGAAAGCTACAAACTCTCCCAGCGCGAGCTGGCCCGGCGTAGCGGCGTGACCAATGCCACCATCTCCCTGATCGAACAGAATCGCGTCAGCCCCTCCGTCAGCTCACTGAAAAAGCTGCTCGAAGGCATACCGATGTCCCTGGCCGACTTCTTCACCTTCGACCAACCCCCGCGCGAACACCAATACGTCTTCCGCGCCAACGAACAACCCGACCTCGGCCGCCACGGCCTGCGCCTGCTGCTGATCGGCGCCTCCGTGCCAAGTCGCCAGATGCGCCTGCTGCGCGAGCAATACGCACCGGGTGCGAGTTCCGGGGAAGAGCCGATTGTGCATGCTGAGGGCGAGGAGTGTGGGTTGGTGACGCGTGGCACGGTGGAGTTGACCGTGGATGGGTCGGTGAGCGTGTTGAATGCGGGGGATGGGTATTATTTTCCGACGACGCTGCCGCATAAGTTTCGGAATATAGGGGCGGATGAGGCTGAGATTATTAGTGCGAATACGCCAGCGAATTTTTAAAAATTAGCAAAATAAAGGTTGTTTGCTTCGCGAAGCGTGAGGTAAATGCACTTTTTCAATCTGAGTGTTGGTGGTTCTAATTTTGGCATTTACCTAGCGTAATCTTTGTAAGGGGGAGTCGTGAGTAGTATTTTAATTACTAACAAGGTTGCGAATAAATGTAGAGTTAAAGCTAAATCTTTAAGTGATGAAGAAGAGGTTGAGTTTTTTTATGGTTTTTTAGATAAGGGGGAGGAAGTTGATGCTGTAGTGCGGGGGTTTGTTTCTGCATTTTTTATGTCATTGGTGACCCATGATGACATATATCTAAAGCCTGGTGATCTTGGTGTAGTGTTGTCGACGCTTGGGGCTGAAAATACACTAAAATTACTCGATAGAAAAATAGTAAAAGTAGTATTTGGAGCCGATGACTTTGTTGTGAAAAGTGGTAAGGCTGCGTTAGAGTTGTCTTTTATGAAGTTTGACTGGGCGGAGCTCGAAGGTTTTGAGGAACGTTTGCCGGAACGTTTGCATCCTACACTTCGCTCTAGGATTGTTCAATATGTTGATAACTCTTCGGTAAGAGCTGATGGATTTACTGAAGTTGCATTATCCGAGTTGAATGGTGATTTTAGTCGGCAGGATTTTAGGAGTCAACTTGATTTTAAGACATCTAGGGTGACTCAAGTTGATCCTCATGATGGGTACAGAATTTTAAGGGTTTCAGAATGTGCTCAGTCTTTAATTATTCAGAACAAACTAAGTATTGATTCTATATATCAGGATGCATACGTTAAAGATTATGCTAACGCTAAGCTTGGGGCGTTCCGGAATGTCGTCGGTTCCGATCCAATTGAGGGATTTGAAAAAGTAATCGGCGCCAAGGGAATACCTGATATTTATTATTTGTATTCAAAGGGTGTCGTTTCCTTGGATGACATATTGGTCTGTAGAGAGTCTTTCAATGGGAGTGTTTTTAGGAAGTGGTATTCGAATGCGGAATTTGATGGGCAGTTGCTTATGTCTGCTTTGTTAACTCCTGTCAAGCAAAGCGCAGCATCTAGATTTATTCGATTGATTTATCCAAATGTAATTGGTGTTTTAAATCCTTTTGTCGGGCTTGGGGCTTCTGTGCTCGATAGTTATTTGGTTGATAAGCTAGTTGGAGGGTGGCGGCCTTCGTTGTTTTTAGATGATGTGCTGAAAACTACAATCGATGAAAAGATAAGATTGTTTGATCGGAAGAGTAAGATGGAGGAGTTTGTGAAGAGATTTGGATCGATTGATAGAAATGAGTCATGCCCCTGTCAAAGTGGAAAGAAATTCAAGAGATGCCATGGTGCATAAGCTTGTTTTAAGTTGTAGTATTTTTTTAAATTTCGGGTCTTAGGGTTTTCGAGAAAAACCGCTTTTCTGCGGTTTTTCGTTTATTTTATAATGTCCGTTATTTCAAGTGCTCGACTCGAATCCTCGCAGTTCAATTATCCGAAACACGTCACTCACATCCTGCACCATAATTCTGGCGATATTGGTAACGGTGTTGATGTCGTGTTCCGAGTGGTCCTGGAGGCGCGTGCAGGCCATGAGGTCGAGGTATTGAGGACGGCATTGAGGCGTTCGGCAGCGCAGGCGTGGAGATCGCGTAGTGGGGCGTTGGTGTCGATGATGAGGACGGGGTGGTCGGTGGCGGGGTGGGACATGTGGGCGTAGTGGTGGAGCGGTGTTTTGATCGTCATAGGTTGCACTCTTCAATGTGTCAGGAAGTGCCACCTTCTGCTGCGAAACAAATGGGTGGCAGCTGTATGCGGGTTCGCAGACCGGAGAAGAGTCAAACCGGCAGACCCGAAGGTCTCCCACACACAGCCGCCATAAAATGAAGCGGTGGCGGATTTTGCCACAGTTGTCATTTGGCGGTGTGTGTCACTTCTGAGGGCTGCGAAACCCATCGCTGACTGTGGTCAGCGACGGACTCACTCTAGGCATCAATTTCACCTGCCACAACCGACCTGTAGGACGTGAAATCCGTACCCGTGGCAAGCGCGCTTGCTCCCGCTCGGCGACACATCCGTCGTAATTCGGGGCGTGCGGTATGTCTGGGAGAAATGGACTATCCGGTTTTGGGACTGCTTCGCAACCCAGCGGGAGCAAGCTCTCTCGCCACATGGGGTGTTTTCCTACGAAGTTTTCAGACGTCGAAATTGCGCGAGCCTTTTGGGCGATAACCATTCGTCCGCTGCACCGCACGTTCGCCGCCTACCTTCTTCCAATGCTGTAACTCCCCACGCAAAGGAAGAGCCATCATGCTGAACCATAAAATCGCCGTGTTTACCCTCGCGGCGTTGCTGTCCGGCAGTTCGCTGTACGCGATCGCGGCCGGCGAAACGCCGACTCCGACAGCGAACGACGGCAATAGCCAGACGCGTGAACCGGCGTCTCCGGCCACCAATGCTGACCCGGATGCCAATTCGCTGCCCAAGGGTGGTGATGGTGGCAAGACCGACAATGGGCCGGTGCCTTCTGCCTCCAAGCCCAGCCCTGCGGGTCAACCGTCCGGTAGCAGCAGTGGTGGTAATGGCGGTGGTTAATGGATATCGCGCACTAAGAAGCCCGGTTTTTTAAGCCGGGCTTTTCTTTGCCTATCGCATACGCGCAGATCAAACGCTTACTTCGCCTTCCAATGCCCGCCACCATTCTCGCAATCAATCCGCGCCTGTGCCAAATGCTCCACGTCGTAGTAAAACGTGGTCACTTGCGCGTTGTCGGGGATGTTCAGCGCTTTGGCGTATTTGTCTTTGCTGGTGGAGTGCGGGTTTGCCAGGGATTCCTGAGTGATCGTGGCGATACACGTAGCCTGATAGTGATCGGCGCAGTGTTCGACTTTGGTTTTCGTGCTGTTGAGCATGTCTTTGCTTTCATTGCTGCACGACCAGTCGATGGAGTTGACCGGCATGCCTTCGTATTCATAACAACTGTGGGTTTCCACCGCTGGCACCGAGACGCTGGAGGATTGGGTCTGCACGTCGCAGCCTTCGGCCATGACGCAGGTGGGGATGACGGCGAAGGTGGCGAGCAGAAGCAGGAAGCGAATGTTCATCGGGATTTCCTCTTCAAGGGCGCCGTGTCTGATCGATGATGTTGGCGCTTTATGGTTTCGAGATGGCGTGGAGGAGGGAGGTTCCATCGGGTTTTTGATTTGCTCCCGTGGCGTACACTGCGAAACAATCGGAAACATCAGCGCCCAAGGAATGGAATATTGCCCATGATCGAAATCGGCAGCCGCAACAATGCGCTCCCCTCACAACATCCATTTCACGACATCTACCTGTTTCACATTGACCCTGAAAAGCCATCCACGCCTTTCTGCTTCGAGCAGTCGATGTCCGGCGGGCATATGGAGCATGGCGGTGCCCGCTGGTTGGCGCTGGATGAACTGGACGCCTGGCCCGGTGAGTGGCGTGAGCATCTGAACAAAGCTGATTGTGCCTGGGTTGCCGAATTGATCGATGCCCATCCGAAAGCCGATCAGGCAACCTTGGTGTCGTTGATCCTTCAGCGTCACTCTGGGCCAGCCAAACCAGTCGGAAGGCTGAAGGCTATCGGCAACTGGCTCAAACGCAACATCCACGTCGGCGGCCGTTACGGCGTTTAACCCTCGGAGACTCCCATGACTCAGACCCTCGAACGCGCTATCGCCATCGCCGCCACGGCCCATGCCGGGCAGGTCGACAAGGGCGGTGCGCCGTACATTTTGCATCCGCTGAAAGTCATGTTGCGCATGAGCTCGCTGGAAGAGCGCATCGTCGCCGTGCTGCACGATGTGGTTGAGGATTGCGGTGTCAGCCTCGATGATTTGCGCAAGGAAGGTTTCAGCGAAGAGGTGCTGACGGCGATTGAGTCAGTGACCAAAGTGCCGGGCGAATCCTATGAAGACTTCGTCGACCGCGCCGCACAGAACCCGATCGGTCGGGTGGTGAAGCTGGCGGATCTGGAAGAGAACAGCGACCTGTCGCGAATTGCTTCGCCGAGCTGGGAGGATCTGGAACGGGTCGAAAAATACCGCCGGGCAATTGGACGGTTGCGCGGTTAACAGGGGATTGCCCGCTCAGGTCATTTCCCGATCGATTTACTGCCATGCAAGGCACAGAGGGAGGAACCAAGGATGGAGTTTGCAACGATCGTTCAGCTACTGACGGTAATCGGAGTCGTCGCTGCTGCGACAAAGGTGATTCGCGAATTATCGTTTATGGGCAAAAGCCGGCTTGCGGAGGAGTACCGGGTCGCGAAAGAGGTGTTGAAGGATATTGAGCAAAACCCTGATTTACCTCTTTTGGTCAGGGAGCGCGGCTACCTGGCTATCGCGGGTACTTCGACGATCAATCCCGCCGATGTCGCGTATCTGATTTCCCTCGTTAATCCGGCCAGAAACCTCAGGGACTATGTGCTTTCCAGAAAGTACGTTGAGCTTGATGTCGAGCGCCACAGGATTGATTTCTGCCCGAAGTATAGAAAGCGTTTTTCCAGGATCTGGAGAAAAGCCTGGAGTTTCACCCTGTATATCGTGTGGTCCGCTATTGCGATGTCTCCACTCCTGTTGATCCAGCCAATGGGGCTTGAACCGAAATTCGCCTTTTGGATGGGTATCACCGTGCCGGTCGCGGGTTTCTTTGGTGTCAGCTCGTTGCTTGAATGCCTGAAGATTATCAAGGGCGAGAAGCTGGTTCAGTCACAGGAACAGCACACCCGCAGAATACTGGTTGCGCAAACACCGAAGAAACCATCGATCACGCGCCATGAAAGTACATCCTGACTCATTGGTTCAGACGACGTAAGTCACACTTTCAAGTCGATGGAGGATTGATGAAATCTATTCTGTGTTTGTTGATTGCTGCCGGTTTCGGTGCGCTGTTGCAGTTCGAAGGTGTGCCCCATGGCTTGCTGTTGGGTTCGATTGTCGTCACCGCATTGTTCGCCAGCAAAACCGGTATCGCCCCGGCAACTCCTTATGGACTGGGCTACATCCAGATCACGCTGGGCATCGCCACCGGGCTGATGTTCGAAGCGTGGGACAGCGAGACGGCCTCGACGATGTTGCCGAGCCTCGGTGTGTTGCTGATCTGCCTGACCGTGCAGATCGCGTTGGCCGGATGGTGGCTGACACGCGGCGCAGGCTGGAATCGCACTGATGCACTGTTGGCGGTTTATCCCGGTGCACTGGCTGCGGTGTTCGATTTACTCGAGTCGGAAAAAGCGTCGAGCAAGGTCATCATCGTGCACCTGATGCGGTTGCTGTTGATCACCGTGCTGGTGAGTTTCCTGATCCCCGGCCAAGCGGCTATAGCGATTGCCGATGGCGATCCTTTGACGACAGGCATGGCGCTGACCGCGTGTTCGGTGATCGCGCTGAGCGTGCTGCTTGGGCGCTTGCTGTTGGTAATTGGCGTACCGGCGCCGTTCATGCTCACCGCGATCATCATCACGGCGGTGTTTGTGAAGTCGGGATGGCTGCAGGGTTTTCACATGCCGGATTGGAGCCTGAATCTGGCGGCGCTGATTCTCGGTGTTCGGATTGGCTCAAGGTTTCAGGGGCTTGGCTTCGCAGAGCTGGGACGTCATGGCCGCACAGCGTTGGTCTCGGTCGGTTTGATGATCGTGGTCGCCGCAGTATTTGCTGAAGTCGCGGCGCGCTGGTTGGGCAGTGATCCGCTTTCGTTATGGCTGGCGTACATGCCGGGGGCGATTGAGACGATTGCGATAGTCGCATTTGGTGGTGGGCTGAATGTGGTGTTTATCCTGACGCATCATTTGAGCCGGATGGTGTTGCTGCACTTTGCGCCGGCGTTGTTGGTGCAGGTGCGGCGGGCGCGCGAAGAGGCCTGACTGGAGCTGATGTCAATGTGTTGCGGTGTGTCAGTTTGATTCATCCCCCTCACCCCAGCCCTCTCCCCCAGGGGGGCGAGGGGGAAGGGAGCCGATCTCGGTGTCTTTCAAAATCTGAGTTCAACTCGAGATATCAGGTCGGTGTAAATTGAACATCCAACACGGTCGGCTCCCTCTCCCTCCGGGAGAGGGCTGGGGTGAGGGCAATGCGGCGCTAGCGGATGTGTGCGTCGAAGCCTTCGCTATCCGGCGCGATATCGCTCTTCAAGGTCAAAGCGGGAATTTCGTATTCGCCCCCATTCTGCTGCCGAAACCCGATCGGCCGCGCACTCCACAACTCATCCAGCCGCCGCCCCAACTCATCACAAGTCTCCGCATACCGCGCCGCATCCATCCGACTGGTCCGATACACCACAAACGGTGGCACCACTTCAAAACCGGGGTAGTACAAAATCCCGTGCTGGATCGGAAACAGCAAATCATCCATCGGCCCATTAATCCCACGCGGCGCATAGTGCGATTCCCAGCCACCACTGGTGACCATCAACATCGCCCGTTTGCCTTTCATTTTCCCTTCGCCATAACGCTCGCCCCAACGACTGTCGGAATGCTCGCCAACGCCATAGGCAAAGCCGTATGCATACACCCGATCGACCCATCCTTTGAGAATCGCCGGCATGGTGAACCACCACAGCGGAAACTGCAGGATCAGCGCGTCAGCCCACAGCAGTTTTTCCTGCTCACGGGCGATGTCGGCAGCCTGGGTGCCTGCGGCGTAAGCGACTTTCGAGTCGAGGGAGGCATGGAACGGTTTCGTCGCATCGCGCTCAGGGGCGTCGTCGGCGTCGAGGATGGCTTTCCAGTTCATCGCGTAGAGGTCGGAGACCTGCACAGTGTGGCCGGCGGCTTGCAGGCGCTGGACGCTGAAGTCGCGCAGCGAGCCATTGAGGGACGTCGGTTCCGGGTGTGCGTAGACGAGTAAGACTTTCATATTGAAGCTCCGTTAGCTGAGTGACTGCAGGATCGGCGTTCAACCGGTATATTGGAAATGAATGTCTGATATGTCTGGTATAGCCATGAATAATTTGAGACGGCTGGATATCAATCTGCTGTTGACGCTGGATGTGTTGCTGTCGGAGCACAACGTCACCCGCGCGGCGCAGCGCCTGAACCTGTCGCAGCCGTCGGTGAGCGTGCATCTGGCCAAGTTGCGCGACATCTTTGGTGATCCGCTGCTGTTGCCCGGGCCGCGCGGCATGCGCCCGACGGCGCGCGCCGATGAGTTGCGTGAGCCGTTGCGCGAGGCATTGGAAGCGTTGGAGAGGGCGGTGGCGCCGGCCAGCGCGTTCGAACCGGCGCTGGCGACCCACACTTGGAAGATCGCCGCGACCGATTACGGCGAGTCGACGGTGGTATTGCCGGCGCTGAGCAGTTTGCGCGAACAGGCGCCGGGCACGCGGCTGGCGGTGATCGATCTGACCCCGGCGCATTTGGTCAAACAGGCCGAGCAGGGAGTGTTCGACCTGGCGCTGCACATCAGCGAAGACGCGCCGCCGGAGTTGCATCGGCGACCGCTGTTCACCGAGCGTTATGTGCTGGCCGGTAGAGTCGGGCATCCAGGTTTGATGCAGGCGCCGAGCCGCGAACAGTTCTGCGCGCTGGAGCACGTGATGGTGTCGCGCGAGGGCGGGGGCTTTTTCGGGGTGACCGACCGGGCGTTGGCCGATGTTGGGCTGATGAGAAAAGTGGTGTTGTCGGTGCCGCACTTTCTGATGGCGATGTCGGTATTGGCCAGCACCGATCTGGTGGCGATGCTGCCGTCACGCCTGGTGCGCGGCAACCCGGCGTTGCAAGTGGTCGACGCGCCGCTGGAAGTGCCGGGTTACGAGATGGCGATGTTCTGGGGCGAACGTTCGCATCGTGATCCGGCGCACAAATGGCTGCGCGAGCAATTGCTGGCGTCGGTCTGAGGCGCTGTCAGGCGTGGCCGAGGGCAATCGCGAACGACACAACGATCATGCACGCGAACGCAAAATTGAGATTCATGAGCTGTTCATCCTGAGCCTTTTAGAAGTGCGGCCATTCTGAACAGGTTGAAAGCAAAGAAAAAATTCGCCTTGTCGATTCCAATGATCGAAACCATTGATACCCCGACGGTTTGTGTTTGTTCAAGGCTTTCGCTACTCTCGCGAAACCTGCAACTACAAGCATAAACAGGCACGACCATGCACGATCACTCAGCGGCAGAACTGCCATCCCTGCGTCGACAGAAAATCCTTTTGCTCCTCGAACGCGACGGCAAAGTCATGGCGTCCGAGTTGAGCCAGCACTTTGCAGTCTCCGAAGACACCATCCGCCGCGACCTCGCCGAACTCGATACCGCAGGCCTTGTACAGCGCGTGCACGGCGGGGCGCTGCCGCGTCCGAAGGACTCCGGCAAGGATTACTTCACGCGGCTGGACGAGACGGATGAGGTGAAAATTCGCCTGGCGCAACGGGCGGCGCAGGAGATTGATGACGGGCAGATTGTGCTGTTCGATTCCGGCTCAACCACGTTGCAGGTCGCGCGCTCGTTGCGTGCAGGTATCAGCATCACGGCGGTGACCGCTTCACCGATGACGGCGATTGCCTTGTCCGAATTCAAGGGTGTGAAAGTGATTCTCGCTGGCGGCCAGTTGAACCCGCGAACGATGGCGGCGGGCGGGCATGAGGCGCTGCGGCTGCTGGCCGGGATCAGGGCGGATCTGGCGATTACCGGGGTGTGTGCGATTCATCCGGAAGTGGGGATTACCTCGCTGCATTTCGACGAGGTGCCGGTGAAGCAGGCGATGCTCGATGGCGCCGCGCGGGTGATCGCGGTGACTTCGGCGGACAAGTTGGGAGCGGTGGAGCCGTTTGTGGTGGCGCCGTGTACGAGCCTACATACGTTGATTACCGAACGGCATGTAGCGTCGGGGAGTGTCGAGGATTATCGGCGGTTGGGGATTGTGGTGGAGCAGTTGCCGGATTGAGGTTTTGTGGTGGGGCTGATGGCCTCATCGCGAGCAGGCTCACTCCTACAGGGATCGCATTCCAAAATGTAGGAGTGAGCCTGCTCGCGATAGGGCCAATGCAATCACCGCAACTTTTCGAGCATCTGGTAGTACCACATCCCGGCAGCCAGTAACGGATTGCCGAGCAAATCCCCCATCGGCACACGAATGTGCTGACACGCGGCAAACGTATCGAACTGCTCCATTTGCCCGGTGATCGCCCGGCTCATGATTTCGCCCATGATGTGCGTCGTTGCGATGCCGTGCCCCGAGTAGCCCTGGCAATACCAGACGTTGTCCGAGAGCTTGCCCAGTTGCGGGATGCGGTTGATGACGATGCCCATCGCGCAGCTCCACTGGTAATCGATCTGCACGCCTTTGAGCGCCGGGAAGGTCTTCTCGATGCACGGGCGCAGTTCGGCGGCGATGTCCCGTGAATCCTTGCCGCTGTAATTGGCGCCGCCACCAAACAACAGGCGGCCGTCGGCAGTGAGGCGGTAATAGTCGAGGACGAAACGGCAGTCGTAGACCGCAAGGTCTTCGGGGTTGATCTGCTTGGCCAGATCGCCGAGCGGCGCGGTGGTGACAATGCCGCCCATGGCCGGAAAAATCTTGCCCTTGAGCTGCCCCGGTTCGAGTTTGTGATAGACGTCGCCGGCGAGCATCACCTGATTGGCATCGATCTGGCCGTGAGCCGTGCGTACGCCCGGCGTAGCGCCGTGAATAATCTCCAGCACTTCGCTGTTTTCGAAGATCAGCGCGCCAAGACTTTCCGCCGCCCGCGATTCACCGATGCACAGGTTGAGCGGGTGCAGATGCATGTTGCGGGTGTTCTTGATTGCGCCGTGGTAGAGGTCGCTTTGCAGCAGATCACGCACTTGGCTGCGGTCGAGCAGACTGACCTCATCGCCCAGTCCACGGCGCACGGCTTCTTCGTAATCCTTGCGCAAGTCAGTCATGTGACTGGGCTTGTACGCGGCGTGTAAGTGGCCGTGTTTGAGGTCGCATTGAATGGCGTATTTCTCGACGCGTTGCTGGATGATTTCGTGTCCGCGCCAGCGCAGGTGCCAGATGAAATCATCGACGTCATCACCGAGTTTCGCGCGCATCTGTTTGCGCATCGCGCCGTCGCCGGAAAGGCTGCCGGTGACTTGTCCGCCGTTGCGCCCAGTGGCGCCCCAGCCGATCTTGTGGCTCTCGACGATGGCGACTTTCAGGCCTTTTTCAGCCAGTTCGACGGCCGTGGCGACGCCGGTGAAACCACCGCCGATGATTACCACGTCGACCTTGTGCCGGCCTTGCAGGATCGGGTAGTCGGTGTCCTGGTTGAGGGTGGCGGTGTAGTAGGAATTGCAGCGTTCGGTCATGTCAGTGTCCACACGAATTCTTAGGTTGTACGCGGTCCCTTGTAGGAGTGAGCCTGCTCGCGATAGCGGTGTGTCATTCACAGATGGTTTGACTGACATGGCCTCATCGCGAGCAGGCTCACTCCTACAGGGGGTAGGGGTGAGTCTTCAGGCCTCGGTGAGATACCAGCGCCAATCCTGCTCACCCACCTCGGCCATGAACTGCCGGTACTCGGCACGTTTCACCGCCAGATACACCCCGAGAAATTCCTGCCCCAAGGCGTCCCGCGCCCACACCGAATTCTCCAGCGCTTGCAGCGAGGTCAGCCAATCAGTCGGCAGCAATTCCTTCGCCTGCGCATAACCATTGCCTTCCACCGGCGCACCCGGATCGAGGTCTTCACGAATGCCGCGATGAATCCCGGCAAGGATCGCTGCTGCGGCCAGATACGGGTTGGCGTCGGCGCCGCAGATACGGTGTTCGATGTGCCGAGTGTTGGCCGGGCCGCCCGGAACGCGCAGGCTGACGGTGCGGTTGTCGACGCCCCAGGTCGGCGCCAGCGGTGCGTAGCTGTTGGCCTGGAAGCGCCGGTACGAGTTGGCGTTCGGACAGAACAGCAGCAATGAATCCAGCAAGGAGGCGAGCATGCCGCCAATCGCCGTGCGCAGCAGCGGCGTGCCGGCCGGGTCTTCCGAGGCAAAGAGGTTACGTCCCGCGCCATCGGCCAGACTGACGTGCATGTGCATGCCGGTGCCGGCCAGATCATCGAACGGCTTGGCCATGAACGTTGCCTGCATGCCGTGCTTGTGGGCGATGGCTTTGACCAGACGTTTGTAACGCACTGCCTGGTCCATCGCCTCCAGCGCGTCGCCATGTTCAAGGGTGATTTCCACCTGACCCGGCGCGTATTCGGAGATCGCCGTGCGCGCCGGAATGCCGTGCAGCTTGCAGGCGCTGTAGAGGTCGGCGAGGAACGGTTCGATCTGTTCCAGCTCACGCAAACCGTAAACCTGAGTGTGTCGCGGTCGACCACCGTCCGCGTCCAGTGCCGGTTGCGGGCGGCCGTTGTGGTCGCGTTTGGCGTCGAGCAGATAGAACTCCAGCTCGCAGGCCATCACCGGGTGATAACCCTCGGCCTTGAGCCCGTCGATGATCTTGATCAGCAAGTGGCGTGGATCGGCGATGCTGGCTGGCATGCCCTCGGTCGGGTGCATGCTGACCTGCACGGCGGCGGTCGGAATCTGCCGCCACGGCAGGCGTACCAGACTGCCTTCCAGCGGGTAGGCGCGGCAGTCGATATCGCCGACGTCCCAGACCAGACCGGAGTTTTCGACGTCCTCCCCCTGCACGGTCAGACCGAGAATAGTGCTCGGTAGCGGCCGACCGCTTTGGTACACGGCGAGCAGTTCTTCACGGTGCAACAGCTTGCCGCGCGGCACGCCGTTGGCGTCGAGGATGAACAGTTCGATCATGTCGATATCGGGGTTCTGTTCAAGGAACAGGCGTGCGTCTTCGATGGCTGCGAATTTCATAATCAATCACTCACGATGGCGCCGCACGGGCGCGCAGATTCGGGCCGGACACGACGCGGCAATAGGCGTGGCTGTCCTGGCAGGGATATCAAGAAGCAGGGGGCTGTCGCGGTTCTTTAACCGACGCGATCAGACAGACCGGGCGATATCCGGCGGGCGTGCGGAGTGACGCAGCTTGGAGCGGCGCAGGGCCATGGGGAGATTGACGATACGATTCATACGCCGCCCCTGTGAGAGAGGGCGCGCAGGGTAGAGACGTTCAACGATTCTGCTTGTTGTGGTGACGTACTCATAACGCGTGTTTCCGTTGGCGGAAAACGTCGGTGGCGGGCTGACCCGCCGACCGGTGTGCCCGGATAGTAAGGGGGAATTCGCGGGCGTGTAAACGGGAGATTCGCAGGCCAGGGTTCAACGCATCAGGTGAAAGCCCAGCCCGGCGACGGCGCAAACGATCAACACACTGATCACGCCGCGCTTGAAAACGAACAAAGCCAATGCTGCCGCAACCGCCAGCATCAGCGAAAACACATCCAGCGCCCCGGTAAAACCGTTCGGCCAGAACACGTGATAAGCGAAAAAACACGCCAGATTGACAATCACCCCGACCACGGCAGCGGTGATCGCCGTCAGCGGAGCGGTGAACTTCAGTTCGTTGTGCGTCGATTCCACCAACGGCCCACCGGCGAGGATGAACAGAAACGAGGGCAGGAAGGTGAACCAGGTCACCAACGTTGCCGCCAGCGCCCCGGCGGCAAAGGCATGTTCGGGGCCGAACGCCGGTTGCACGTAGGCGCCGACGAAACCGACGAACGCCACCACCATGATCAGCGGGCCGGGGGTGGTTTCACCGAGGGCGAGGCCGTCGATCATCTGCGTCGGCGTCAACCAGCCGTAATGCCCGACGGCGCCCTGATAGACGTAAGGCAGCACCGCGTAAGCGCCACCAAAGGTAAGCAGCGCAGCTTTGGTGAAGAACCAGGCCATTTGCGTGAACGTGCCGTCCCAGCCGAACAATGCTGTCAATAGCGCCATCGGCAAACACCAGAGCACTGCGCCGATCAACCCCAGGCGCAGCAGCTTCGGCAGGCTGAAACGGGCGTGTTCGGGCGCTGGCGTATCGTCGTCGATCAACGCCGCGCCGAAGGATTTCTCGCTGTTGCGCGCACCCGCGTTGCTGAACCGCTGAGGGGCGAATCGCCCGCCCAGATAGCCGATCAATGCAGCCCCGAGGACGATCAGGGGGAAGGGCACATTGAAGGCGAAAATCGCCACGAACGATGCCCCGGCAATCGCCCACAGCCAGGCATTCTTCAATGCACGCGCGCCGATGCGATGCGCGGCGTGTAACACAATCGCGGTGATCGCCGGTTTGATCCCGTAAAACACCCCGGCCACCGTCGGCACGTCACCGAAGGCGATGTACAGCCACGACAATCCAATCAGAATGAACAACGACGGCAACACAAACAGCGCACCGGCGATGACGCCGCCCCAGGTGCGATGCAGCAGCCAGCCGATGTACGTCGCCAATTGCTGCGCCTCGGGGCCGGGCAGCAACATGCAGTAGTTGAGTGCGTGCAGGAAACGCTTTTCGGAAATCCAGCGCCGGCGCTCGACCAGCTCCTGATGCATGATCGCAATCTGCCCGGCCGGCCCGCCGAAACCGATGCAGCCGAGTTTCAGCCAGAAACGCCAGGCCTGGCGCAGGGTGACGGGATCGGGGCGGGGCAGGTTGTTCGGCGCTGTGCTCAAGCGAGACTCCGGAGTTGGGTCCTGGCGGAGTGGCTATCTAATCAGACTTTCAACCCTCACCCCAGCCCTCTCCCAGAGGGAGAGGGGGCCGACCGAGGTGTCTTGTGTTAACCATCGACCTGAAAAATCGAGTCGATTATGGATTTGGTCATCAGCGGCAGGGGCTGACGCAGGCGTCTGGCATCGTCCATCGATCTGACAGATTCCATCGATTATGGATTCACCACAATTCCTTCACGTCGGCGTACCTCTGCAATATCCCCCAATCAGTCCCCTCTCCCTCGGGGAGAGGGCTAGGGTGAGGGGGCTTTTGCTGTTCAGGCATGCGCCAGGCTCCAGCGCAACGCCGCATTCTGATCACTCTCCCGAGCTTCGACCCAATGCGCACCCTGCGACGTAGTCTCGCGCTTCCAGAACGGCGCACGGGTCTTGAGCACGTCCATGATGAACGCGCAGGCCTCGAACGCCATATGCCGATGCCTGCTGCTGACCCCGACAAACACGATCGGCTCGCACACCGACAGCGCACCGACCCGATGCACAATCTCCACCCCCAACAACGGCCAACGCTCGCGGGCCTCTTCGGCGATTTGTTCGAGGGCCTTTTCGGTCATGCCCGGATAGTGCTCAAGAAACAACTCGTTCACCGTCTGGCCAATGTTCAGATCACGCACGTAACCAATGAAATTCACCACCGCGCCCACCCGTGGATTGCGCGCGTGCAGGTCGGCGGTCAACTGGCCGACGTCGAAGCTTTTGTACTGGACTCGAACTGTCATCAATCAGCCTCCGGTGACCGGCGGAAAAAAGGCAATTTCATCGAAATCCTCAATCGCTTGACTCGGCTGACACAATTCCTGATTCACCGCGCACATCAGGTTGCCGGCACCGAGCACTTCACGCCACAGCTCGCCGCGCTCCATGAGCATTTGCCGCACGTCTTCAACGCAGCTCAAAGCCTCAGTCAGCGGGATTTTTTCACCGCCCAGATTGAGCCGGTCACGGTAGCTGGCGAAGTAGTTGATCAGGATCATTGCGCGTCCTCCCATTGAAAGTGGCCTGAGCGGCCGCCCTGTTTGCTGAGCAGGCGGATGTCGCCGATGACCATCGCCCGATCCACCGCTTTGCACATGTCGTAAATAGTCAGCGCGGCGACGCTGGCGGCGGTCAGGGCTTCAAGTTCGACACCGGTCTGGCCGGTGAGGCGGCAGGTACTGGTGATTTGCACGCGGTCCGGTTCGCAAGCCTTGAGTTCGACGTGAATCGAACTGAGCAGCAGCGCATGGCACAGCGGGATCAGTTCGTGGGTACGCTTGGCGGCCTGGATGCCGGCGATCCGCGCGACAGCGAAGACATCACCTTTCGGGTGCCCGTTGGCCTGTATCATCTGCAAGGTTTGCGGGTGCATCTGCACCCAGGCTTGCGCGCTGGCTTCGCGGCGGGTCGCGGCTTTGTCGCTGACGTCGACCATGTTGGCGCGGCCCTGATCGTCGAGGTGGGTGAGGGTGTGGCTCATGCGGAAAACTCCTGGATCGGGCTGTAAATTCGCGGGGCGTTGCGGTGCGGCACGTGGATCAGGTTGAGTCGATGCCTGAGCGCCCAACCCACGGTCAGTGCGGTAGGCGCTGACAGGCTGACGAGGGTGCCGAGGCGTGCGCGCACGGCTTTGTGGATCAGTTCGAGGCTGCAACGGCTGGTGACCACGACGAAGCCTTCAGCCGCATCGATGGCGTCGATCTGCATCGCGCCGATCAGCTTGTCGAGGGCGTTGTGGCGGCCGATGTCTTCGCGGCACAGCAGCGCTTCACCGTCGACGTCGAAGTACAGCGCTGCATGCAAGGCACCGCTGCTGCGCGCCAGTTGCTGGGCCTGTTCGATGCGTTGGCGGATGCCGTCGAAATGCTCGGCCGGCGGCAGCGGTGAAGGTTGCAGGATCTGCAGTTGCGGCAGCGCCTGCTCCAGCGCTTCGACGCCGCAGATGCCGCAACCACTGGTGCCGGTCATTTGCCGACGATGATCCTTCAGGGCCCAGAACGCCCGGCTGGAAATCTGCACCTCGGCCTGACAGGCCTGATCGAAATGCGTGAGGCGGATGTCGTAGATCTCGTCGACGCAGTCGATGATCGCGTTGCTCAAACTGAAGCCACGGATGAAGTCTTCGAGGTTGCCGGGCGAGACCATCATCACTGCCTGGCTCAAGCCGTTGTAGCTGATGGCGAGAGCGATTTCCGAGGCCAGTGCGGCGTGGGAGATGGCGGTGTCGGGCAGGTATTCACGAAACGCCACTTGCGCCGGTTGTGGCGCGGGGGCGTTGGGCTCGCTGGCGGATTCTGTGAGGGTTTCGACGTGGCAGAGCATCTTGAAAGTCCCGAGGCGCTGAAGAGTGTTCAGGCTACGGGGGCGCTAAAAGTGCGTCCAATCGCTTGTTCCGATGTGGTGATTGCTTTGGTCGATCAACCGAGATGTGTATTGGCTGGTCCGGCCTCATCGCGAGCAGGCTCACTCCTACATTTGGAATGCGTTCCCCTGTAGGAGTGAGCCTGCTCGCGATGAGGACCTGATATACGACATCAATTACTCGGCAGAAACTTCAACCCCAAACAACCTCCGCGCCTCGGCAAAACACTTCTCGGCAATCGCCGAGCGCGGTTCGGTCTTGCGCATCACCAGCCCCAATGGCGCGAGCACGCTGGCATCCGGCAATTGCATGAACGACAGGTGTTCGATCGGCTCTTCCAGGCCACTGTCCAGGGGCATGATCGCGCAGCAGAAGCCTTGGTGAATCGCCTGCAACAGCTGATAGGTCGAATCGCTTTCCATGATCGGCTGCGGGCTGAGGCCACGGCTGCGGAAACTCAAATCGATGGATTTACGGTAATGCATGCCGGCGGTGATCATCCCCAGCGGTAGCTCGGCGGCGTCTTCCCAGCTCATTTCCGAGCCTTCGAAATGAAAGTGGCGGTTGTCGTAGAGCAGGCCGACACGGGTTTCACCAATCTCGAAAAACTCGAAATAGTTCGGGTTGACGTGGTCGAGGTAGCACACGCCCAGATCGAGCTGATTGTTGCCCAGCCCGGCGATGATCTCGTCGGAACTGAGCGACGACAGGCTGAATTTCAACTCCGGATAAGTGCCGGACAACCCCTGAATGTAATTGACCGGGTTGAAGCTGCTCAGCGGCACCAGACCCAGACGCAGGCTACCGACCAGTTGCCCGCGACACGCCGCCGCTTCGGCGAACAGACCGTCGTGAGCTGCCAGCAAAGTGCGTGCCCAGGCCAGCACGCGCTCGCCGGCCTGGGTGAAACCTTCAAAGCGCTGGCCACGGTTGACCAACACCAGATCCAGCTCATCTTCGAGATTGCGCAGGCGCATCGACAACGTCGGCTGGGTGATGTGGCAGCGTGCGGCGGCCTGGCCGAAGTGGCGGGTTTCGTCCAGCGCGATCAGGAACTTGAGTTGTTTGATGTCCACGAAGGCACCTGCTCGATGGGGATTTTTTGATTGAGTATTGACGCAGATGCGCGAGACGCACGAAAAGCGCAGGGTGCGACGATCTCATCTGGACGGATATTCGTCCAATCGGAACTGTTTAAGGGCCAATCGATCAACTCTATCAGGCCCGGTTCCGCTGGCGTCTGGCGAGGTGAAAAGCACCGATAGAGCGGGTCGATAATGCGGTTGGCGAGAGTGATTAGACAGTACTCATAAGTGGCACTTAGGCTGCTCGGCAATGTTGATTGACTGCTGCCGGAGAACTGCCATGAGCGCCAAAGCCGATGCCCTGTTTGTCCCCCTGAATATTGCTGTGCTGACGGTCAGCGATACGCGCGATTACGCCAGCGATACGTCCGGCCAGTTGCTGGTCAGTCGTTTGCTGGAGGCCGGGCACACCTTGAGCGAGCGCAACTTGCTCAAGGACGATCTGTACAAGATCCGTGCACAGGTGGCGAACTGGATTGCCGACGAAACCATTCAAGTGGTGCTGATCACCGGCGGCACCGGGTTCACCGGTCGCGACAGTACGCCGGAAGCGGTGGCCTGCCTGTTCGATAAGCAGATCGATGGTTTTGGTGAGCTGTTCCGGGCGATTTCGATTCTGGATATCGGCACGTCCACCGTGCAAAGCCGTGCACTGGCCGGGCTGTCGAACGGCACTTTGGTGTGCTGCCTGCCGGGCTCGACCGGTGCCTGCCGCACGGCGTGGGAAGGCATTCTTGCCGAGCAACTGGATAACCGTCATCGCCCGTGCAATTTCGTCCCGCATCTGAAAGCGGTGCAGGCGTGTGGGCCGCGCGGATGAGCCGTTCACCCTTGATGCCGGTGGAGGACGCGCTCGAGCAGTTGTTGCTCATGGCCAATGAACAACAACTGGCCGACAGCGAAGTGCTGGCGCTCGATGAGGCGCGCGGCCGGGTGTTGGCCAGTGATCTGGTAGCGACCCTCGATTTACCGCCGTGGCCGAACAGCGCCATGGATGGTTATGCGTTGAACCTGGCCGATCTGGATCAGCAGCCGCTAGCGGTGTCGCAACGGGTTTACGCGGGGGCCGCTCCTGAGGTGTTGTTGCCTGGAACTTGCGCGCGGATCTTCACCGGCGCGCCGGTGCCGCCCGGTGCCAACTGCGTGGAAATGCAGGAAAACATCGAGGTACTGGACGACGGTCGCGTGCGGTTTTTGCAGCCGTTAAAGGTCGAGCAGAACATTCGCGCACAGGGTCAGGAGAACCGCGTCGGCGATATTTTGCTGCGTGCGGGCAAGCGCCTCGGTCCGTTTGAACTGGCGGTGGCGGCGGGGCAGGGGCTGGCGCAGTTGCATGTGGTGCGCCGGCCGAGGGTGGCGCTGTTGTCGACCGGTGATGAGCTGGTCGAACCGGGTCTGCCGTTGCGCCCCGGCAGCATTTACAACAGCAATCGTGTGCTGTTGGGGCATTGGCTGCGTGAGTTGGGTTGTGAGGTGATCGACGCCGGGATCCTGCCGGATCACCCGGCGCAGACACGGCTCAAGCTTGAGCAACTGCAAGTGAGCGCGGATCTGATTCTGACCACGGGCGGCGTGTCTGCCGGTGATGCCGACTGCCTCGGGCAGGTGCTGCGCGACAGCGGCAAACCGCTGTTGTGGAAACTGGCGATCAAGCCAGGCAAACCGCTGACGGTCGGGCATTTCGGCACGGTGCCGGTGATTGGTCTGCCGGGCAATCCGACCTCGGCGCTGGTGACGTTTGGCTTGTTGGCGCGGCCGTATCTGCTGCGCATTCAAGGTGTCGAAGATGTCATGCCGCTGAGTTTTACGGTCGATACTGGTTTCGATTGGCACAAGGCGGGCGGCCGCCGTGAATACTTGCGGGTGAAGCTGGAAGCGGGGCGTGCGGTGCTTTATCCGAATCAAAGCTCCGGCGTCCTGCTCGGCGCGACCTGGGCCGACGGCCTGGTGGAAATCCCTGAGAACAGCACGCACAACCTCGGCGACCCGCTGCGCTTCATCCCCTTCAACGAACTCTTCTGACCTCAACACAAATTCAACCTGTGGGAGCGAGCTTTATGGCGCTCATCAATATCCGGGTGTGAATGCAAAACCTGTAGGAGTGAGCCTGCTCGCGATGACGGAGGGTCAATCGACGAAGATGTTGACTGGGCCGGCGCCATCGCGAGCAGGCTCGCTCCCACAATGGATTTGGTGGTCATCAATATCTGCGGTGTACGCGAACCCTGTGGGAGCGAGCCTGCTCGCGAATGCGGAGTGTCAGTCAACATCGATGTTGGCTGATACGGCCTCTTCGCGAGCAGGCTCCCTCCCACAGGGTTTTGGGGTATCTGGAGAGCTAAGGATCAGCTCAGCACATAGTCCACAGGCTTCAGCGCCGGCGGTACTTCTGCACCCAGTTCGCTGAGGATGTCACGTTCGATGGTGCGCACCAGTGCATCGGTGGGCAGGTCGTTTTCGTCGCGGCCGAAGGGGTCTTCCAGTTCATCGGCAATCGCATCCAGGCCAAAGAACGTGTAGCTGACAATCGCCGTGAACAACGGTGTCAGCCAGCCCAGCGGTTCAGCCATGGCAAACGGCAGCAGGATGCAGAAGAGATAAATCGTCCGGTGCAACAACAGCGTGTAAGGAAACGGCAGTGGCGTGGTTTTGATTCGCTCACACACCGCTTGCGCCTGGGTCAGGCTGGTCAAATGGTTGGCCAGCAACATGTAGCGCCACTCAGTCAGCTCACCGTTCTGATGCAGATCGGAACACTGCTGGCCGACCGTTTGCAGGATGCGCCCGCTGTAATCCGGCGTCTGCGGATCGGGTTTCGGCATGATCCATTGGTTGCTCGCATCGGCCTCGCTTTCCTTGCGTAATCGCGCGTTCAGCGCATGGGCAAAGCCGCACAGATTGAGCAACAACGGCTTGCGCTCAGCCGACTCCCGAATGACATGGGTTTCACGAATCACCGAACGAATGTGCACGATCACTTCGCCCCAGGCTTTGCGCGCTTCGTACCAGCGGTCATAGCAGGCGTTGTTGCGAAAATTCATGAAGATCGACAGCGACAAACCGAGCAAGGTAAACGGCGTGGCGTTGACCTTGGTGAAGTTGCTCGGATGGAGGATTTCCACCAGCACGATAGCCGAAGCGAGCAGGGTGACCATCAACGTGCGCATGGCGATGCGCTTGGCGATCGAACCCTTGAGGGTGAAGAGAATGGCGAACTGGTTGACCTTGGGTCTGATGATCATGCTGTGCGGTTCCGATAACCCTTGGAAGGGGCGGTCTAGCCGCCCGTCATGTTCATGAAGCGCACGACCTGAACATCATCGTTCACTTCGAAATTATGCCGATACGGCTTGAGTTTCATCGCCTCGATGATGGCTTTCTCCAGCCGCTGCGGTTGCCTCGGATGCGCACGCAGCACCGCTTTCAGATCCACCGCATGCTCGTTACCCAGACACAGTAGCAGGCGCCCTTCGACGGTGAGGCGCACACGGTTGCATGTGCCACAAAAGTTGTGGCTGTGCGGCGAGATAAAGCCCAGGCGAATCTCCGGCGCCTCGGCCAGCCGCCAGTAGCGTGACGGGCCTTGCGTCGACTCGGCAGAGTCAATCAGGGTGTAGCGCTCGGCAATCTTTTCGCGCACCTGTGCGCTGGAGAAAAATGACTCGGCACGGCTGTGTTCGCTGATGATCCCCAGCGGCATCTCTTCGATGAAAGAAACGTCGAGCTGACGGTCGATCGCGAAGCTGACCAGATCATTGATCTCTTGATCGTTACGGCCCTGCATCACCACGACGTTGAGTTTAGTGCGGGTAAAACCGGCCTTGCGCGCGGCATCGATGCCGTTGATCACCTGCGCCAGATCGCCGGTGCGGGTCATCTGTTTGAAGCGCTGCGGATCGAGGCTGTCGAGGCTGATGTTCAGGCGTTTGACCCCGGCATCGAACAGTGGAACGGCGAGTTTGCCCAGTTGCGAGCCGTTGGTGGTCATGCACAACTCGCGCAGGCCGGGCAGGGCGGCGATCTGCTCGCACAACTTGACCACGCCCGGACGGATCAGCGGCTCGCCACCGGTGAGGCGAATCTTGCGCGTCCCCAACGCCACAAAGCTTTGCGCCAGTTGATAGATCTCTTCCAGAGTGAGGATTTTCTGCCGTGGCAGGAACTGCATGTCTTCAGCCATGCAATAGACGCAGCGGAAGTCGCAGCGGTCGGTCACCGACATGCGCAGATAGTCGACACGGCGGTTGTAACCATCGATCAAGACACGCTCTGACATGACAGCCTCGCAGGAATGAAAACCCCGGTTGAAGGAGTTTGGTCAGCGCAGGTTATGGCTAACTTTAAGTGCCGTCCAATCACTGTTAATGAACAGCTGATTGATGCCGTCGATGATGAATTATTTTTCGCCGAAAGTTGTCTCGTTAGTTTCACAAAGTCCCGTAAATAAAGGGTTTTTGACCGTGATAGATGCTTTCGATAAGACGGTCATTAATAGCGATTAGACAATGTTTTGTAACGGTTCATATCCTTGCCCCGGCAAACCCAACGACCCCTTTTCAATCTTGAAAGTCGGCCGTCGCTGTTTAACCGAATCAGGTTCATCCCTGTGTGCATCGTCATGGAGAGTCCCATGTCACAAGTCGACCGTTACAAACCCTACAAAGGCGCCGCTGCCGGTTGGGGCGCTGTTATCAGCCTGACCAAGAGCTGGCTGGGCAGTGAAAACGCCCTGAAAAACATCCGCGCCATGCTCAAGACCAACCAGAACGGCGGCTTCGACTGCCCGGGTTGCGCCTGGGGCGAGGCGCCCGGCGCGAGCATGTTGAAGTTCTGCGAAAACGGCGCGAAAGCGGTGAACTGGGAAGCGACCGGGCGTTTGGTCGACCCAGCGTTCTTCAACAAGTACACGGTGTCGAGCCTGGCCGAGCAGAGCGACTACTGGCTGGAATATCAGGGTCGTCTGACCCACCCGATGCGCTACGACGCGCGGGTCGACCGCTATGTGGAAATCAGTTGGGAAGATGCGTTCGCGCTGATCGCTGATCACCTGAAAAACCTCAAATCGCCGCATGAAGCCGAGTTCTACACCTCGGGCCGCGCGAGCAACGAAGCCGCGTTTCTCTATCAATTGTTCGTTCGTGCATTCGGCACCAACAATTTCCCCGACTGCTCGAACATGTGCCACGAAGCCAGTGCGGTGAGCATGATCGAGACCCTCGGCGTCGGTAAAGGCACCGTGGTCTACGAGGACCTGCATCACGCCGACGCGATTTTTGTGATCGGCCAGAACCCCGGCACCAACCACCCGCGCATGCTCGAACCGCTGCGTGAAGCGGTGAAACGTGGCGCCCAAGTGGTCTGCATCAATCCGCTGAAAGAGCGTGGCCTGGAGCGTTTCCAGAACCCGCAGAACCCGATCGAAATGCTCAGCAACGGCTGGGAAGCGACCAACACCGCCTACTTCCGCCCGGCACTGGGTGGCGACATGGCGATGATTCGCGGCATGGTCAAATTCCTGTTGCAGTGGGAGCGCGAAGCACAGGCAACTGGCGGCGAACCGGTGTTCGATCACGCCTTCATTGCCGAGCACACCACAGGGCTCGATAGCTATCTGGCTGAAGTCGAAGCAACAAGCTGGGAGCACATTCTCGAGCAGTCCGGCGTGCCGTTGCATGACATCGAACTGGCCGCGCGCATGTATGGCCGCGCCAAAAGCGTGATCATGTGCTGGGCCATGGGCCTGACCCAGCACGTGCATTCCGTGGCAACCCTGCAGGAAGTCATCAACCTGCAACTGCTGCGCGGTAACGTCGGCCGTCCGGGCGCCGGGCTTTCCCCGGTTCGTGGCCACAGCAACGTGCAGGGCGACCGCACCATGGGCATCAACGAACTGGCGCCGAAAGACTTGATGGACGCGTTGGAAAAACGCTTCAACTTCGACGTGCCGCGCATGCACGGGCACAACACGGTGATGGCGATCGGCGCCATGGAACGTGGCGACGCCAAGGTGTTCATCGGTCTGGGCGGCAACTTCGCCCAAGCCACGCCGGACACCCCGCGCACCCACGCGGCGATGCGCAAACTCGACCTGACCGTGCACATTGCGACCAAGCTCAACCGCAGCCACTTGGTCACCGGTCGCGATGCGCTGATACTGCCGTGCCTCGGGCGCACCGACATCGATATCCAGGCCGAAGGCCCGCAAGGCGTGACCGTCGAAGACACCTTCAGCATGGTGCATTTGTCGTTCGGTCAGTTGAAGCCGAAGTCGGCGCAGTTGAAATCCGAGCCGGCGATCATTGCCGGGATCGCCGCCGCGACGCTGGGCAAGCATCCGATCGATTGGGAGTGGGTGGTGGGCGACTACGGGCGCATCCGCAACCTGATTGCCGACGTGATTCCGGGCTTTGAAAACTTCAACGAAAAACTGCTGATTCCAGGTGGTTTTCACCTCGGTAACGACGCTTCGGATCGGGTCTGGAACACCGCCAGCGGCAAGGCGCAGTTCACCCCGTGCGTGTTGCCCGAGCACTTGATCAGCGAAGGCGTGCGCAACTTGCCGGTCAAGCCGCATTTGATTCTGCAAACCATGCGCTCCCACGATCAGTACAACACCACGCTGTACGGTCTCGATGACCGTTATCGCGGGGTCTACGGCATGCGCGACGTGATCTTCGCCAACGAGCAGGACATCCAGCGCCTGGGCTTTGAACCGGGGCAGAAGGTTGATCTGGTGGCGCTGTGGGATGACGAACGCGAACGTCGAGTCAGTGGTTTTACCCTGATTGCCTACGACATTCCGCCAGGGCAGGCAGCGGCGTATTACCCGGAGACTAACCCTTTGGTACCGCTGGAAAGCTACGGCGACCGGACCTACACGCCGACGTCCAAGTTCGTCGCGATCCGCCTCGAAGCCGCGAAGGTCAGCAACCTGATCCCGTCGTCGGTGGCGTAACCCGCCACTCATAAAAATCATAGCAATTTGACTGGCTGCAGGCGTTCGCGCCTGGCGGTGGCCCGGGTTCGTGCTGCCGCTTTTCAGCCTGGATGAGGACATCATCATGTTCAATCTGGAGGCACTGGACCTGGCGCGAATCCAATTCGCGTTCACGGTTTCGTTCCACATTATTTTCCCGGCGATCACCATCGGCCTGGCGAGTTTTCTTGCGGTACTCGAAGGTCTGTGGCTGAGAACCCGTAATGACACGTACCGCGATCTCTACCATTTCTGGTCGAAGATTTTCGCGGTCAACTTCGGCATGGGCGTGGTCTCGGGGCTGGTCATGGCGTACCAGTTCGGCACCAATTGGAGCGGCTTCTCGGATTTCGCCGGGAGCATCACCGGGCCGTTGCTGACCTATGAGGTGCTGACAGCGTTCTTCCTTGAGGCCGGTTTCCTCGGGGTGATGCTGTTCGGCTGGAACCGCGTCGGCCGTGGCTTGCACTTCTTCGCTACGGTGATGGTCGCGATCGGCACGTTGATTTCGACGTTCTGGATTCTTGCGTCCAATAGCTGGATGCAGACGCCGCAGGGCTTTGAAATCGTCGACGGTCGGGTGATGCCGCTGGACTGGCTGGCGATTGTGTTCAACCCGTCATTCCCGTTCCGTCTGGCGCACATGGCGATTGCTGCGTTTGTGGCGACGTCGTTCTTCGTCGGTGCGTCGGCTGCCTGGCATTTGTTGCGCGGCAACAACACCGCGCCGGTGCGCAAGATGTTTTCCATGGCGTTGTGGATGGCGCTGATCATTGCGCCGATTCAAGCGGTGGTCGGTGACGCCCATGGCTTGAACACGCTGGAGCATCAACCGGCGAAGATCGCCGCCATTGAAGGTCACTGGGAAAACGCCGACAACGGGCCGACGCCGCTGGTGCTGTTTGGCATCCCTGATATGCAGGCGGAGAAGACCAAGTATGCGTTGGAGATTCCCTATCTCGGCAGCCTGATTCTTACCCACAGCCTCGATAAGCAGATCCCGGCGCTGAAGAGCTTCCCGAAAGAAGACCGGCCGAATTCGACCGTGATCTTCTGGAGCTTCCGCGTCATGGCCGGGTTGGGGATGTTGATGATCCTCGTCGGTTTGCTCGGTCTGGCGTTGCGCCGGGGCGGCAAGCTTTATCAGCATCGCGGCTTCCAGCGTCTGGTGTTGCTGATGGGGCCGAGCGGCTTGATTGCGCTGCTGGCCGGTTGGGTCACCACGGAAGTCGGGCGTCAGCCGTGGGTGGTGTACGGCTTGCTGCGCACCCACGACGCCGCGTCGCATCACTCGGTGGCGCAGATGAGCACGTCGCTGGCACTGTTCGTGGTGATCTATTTCACCGTGTTCAGCGTGGGCATCGGCTACATGATGAAACTGGTGAAAAAAGGCCCGCAGCCGCACCACGAACATCCGCCTGCGGGCGATGAATTGCAGACGCCGCGTCGACCGATTTCGGCGGCTATCACCCCTGTGAAGGAGCATTGAGTCATGGGTATTCAAGGTATCGATCTCTCGTTGATCTGGGGAGTGATCATCGCCTTCGGGGTGATGATGTACGTGATCATGGACGGTTTCGATCTGGGTCTCGGGATCCTGTTTCCGCTGATCCCGGACGAGCAGGAACGCGACGTCATGATGAACACAGTCGCGCCTGTCTGGGACGGCAATGAGACGTGGCTGGTGCTTGGCGGGGCGGCGTTGTATGGCGCGTTTCCGCTGGCGTACGGGGTGATTCTCGAAGCGCTGTACCTGCCGCTGATCCTTATGCTGTGCGGGTTGATTTTTCGTGGCGTGGCGTTCGAGTTTCGCTTCAAGTCGTCGCCGCAAAAACGCCATTGGTGGGACAAGGCGTTTATCGGTGGTTCGCTGCTGGCGACGTTCTCCCAAGGCGTGGTGATTGGCGCGTATGTGTCCGGGATCCCGGTGGTCGATCGGCAGTTTGCCGGTGGCGGTCTGGACTGGTTGGCGCCATTTCCGTTGGTGTGTGGCGTGGGCCTGGTGATTGCGTATGCGTTGCTTGGCAGCACGTGGTTGCTGGTCAAGACCGAGGGCATGCTGGAGTCGCGGATGCGTCTGTTCACCCGGCCGCTGGCCTTGCTGTTGATGGCGATGGTGCTGGTGATTGGCGTGTGGACGCTGCAACTGCATCCGGAGCTGGCGGCGCGTTGGTCGACGCACGGGCATCTGCAGGTTTTCGCCGGGTTGGTGGTGTTGGCGTTGCTGGCGCTGTTCGGGCTGCTGCGCACGTTGCGTCAGCGGCATACGCACTGGCCGTTCGTGTTCACGCTGGTGCTGATGCTGCTCGGTTACATCGGCCTGGCGCTGAGCATCTGGCCAAACATCATCCCGCCGTCGGTGAGCATTTGGGCCGCTGCGTCACCACCGTCGAGCCAGTTATTCGCGCTGATCGGTGCACTGTTCATCCTGCCGGTGATCCTGATGTACACCTTCTGGAGCTACTACGTGTTCCGCGGCAAAGTGAGGATTGGCGATGGCTACCATTGACTCGCGAGAAGTGAAATCCAGCCGCTGGTACAAGCGTTTGGGCTGGCTGTTGTTGATCTGGCTGGGCAGCGTGGTGTCGCTGGCGGTTGTCGCCAGTCTGCTGAAACTGGCGATGTACGCCGCGGGGATGAGGACCCATTGATCATAAAAAACCGGAGCCTGGCTCCGGTTTTTTATGGTCGGGGATTTTGGATGTACCACCGGACATTGTGGGAGCGAGCCTGCTCGCGAAAGCGTCGGGTCAGACAACATTGATGTTGAATGTAATGGCCCCATCGCGAGCAGGCTCACTCCTACAGGGATTTGTGGTGGTTGGAGAATATGTAAACACCGCCGGACACTGTGGGAGCGAGCTTGCTCGCGAAGGCGTCAGGTCAGACAACGTTGATGTTGAATGTACTGGCCTCATCGCGAGCAGGCTCAATCCTAAAGGGATTTGTGGTGGTTGGAGAATATGTAAACACCGCCGGACACCTGTGGGAGCGAGCCTGCTCGCGAAGGCGTCAGGTCAGACACATTGATGTTGACTGTAAAGGCCTCTTCGCGAGCAGGCTCGCTCCCACAGGTGTTGTGGTGTTTTTGAGATTTGAGTTATTGGGCGCCAAACATCGCGGTCCAGTAAATGCCGGCACTGCTTTTCGGGTCGGTCGCGTAGGCGGCGCCGAGTTCCTGGTATTGCGGGTTCATCAGGTTGGCGCAATGGCCAGGGCTGGTGAGCCAGCCTTCGACGACTTTGTGCACGGTGTCTTGGCCGGCGGCGATGTTTTCGCCGACCAGTTGACCGCTGTAGCCGGCGAGTTCTGCGCGATCGCCCGGGGTGCGGCCGTCGCGGTCCTTGTGGTCGAAGTAATTGTTGTTGGCCATGTCGCGGCTGTGATCCTGGGCGATCGTGCCCAGTGTCGCGTTCCAGGCCAGTGGTGCGGCAGCGGCGAAAGCCTGGCCGCCACACTGACGCGCCTGGCTGCGGGCGACGTTGAGTTCACTGAGCAATTTCTGCCCCTCACTTTGCGCATCGCCAAGCTTGGCCGACAGCAGCGGCCGCGCCAGCACGATGCGCCAATCACGGTCATCACGGCTGACACCGACATCGACGAACTGCGGATCGAGCACCACCTGACAGAAACTTTCCTGAATCGCTTTCATCGCCGACGCCGCATCACGCGGGCCGTTGAGCGTGATCGCCTGCACATTGACCATCGGGTAACTGGCGCTGGCCATGGCTTGTTGCAGATCGACAGCACCGGTGGCGCGTAATCTCAGCCGTGGATCCGCCGACAGCGGTGGCAGTTCATTCGATGCCTGCGAACCGCAACGCTGCGGCTGGCTGCGGTAGCTGTTGATCGACTCGATCAGTTGCGACTCATCGCCGGCCATGGCCGGAATGGCAAACACAACGCCCACGGACAACGCGGCACAACGCAAAACGAATGGCATGAAGCGCATGGAAATCTCCCTTGAGCTGAATGCGCCCATGATGCGCGAAAGGCCCCCGGGGAGTGCAATGTCTTTTTTCTTCATTCACTCGGTTTTCTGCGCAACTTTGCCTCTGGGTTTGCCGTCTACACTCACCGAAGAGCCCGGAAACCGGGTGTCTCCCCGACGTAACACCTTGCCCGCATCGGGCGCTGCCGGAAGAACAGACATGGGATTGAAAGGCTGGGCGGGTTGTCTCGTATTCACCCTGTTGGCAGGCTCTGCATGGGCCACCGATCAGGCCCCGATCAAAGCGAAGGCTGAAGAAAAAGCCCAAGTGCTGGAAGAGAAAGCGGCGGACAAGGTTAGCGCTGCACCGGCACCGAAAGCCGAAGCCATCACCCCGACCGAAGTGCAGGCGGTCGACCCGGCCGGCGCGGCGCCGCTGGATGATCCGATCACCTGTCTGGCGCGCAGTATCTACTGGGAAGCCAAAGGCAAAGACACGCCGGAAATGGAAGCCGTGGCCAGTGTGGTGATGAATCGCCTCGGCCATGAAGGCTTTCCTGACACGGTGTGTGCCGTCGTCAAACAAGGCTCGGAAAGCAAGAGCTGCCAGTTTTCCTGGTGGTGCGACGGGCGTCCGGATCAGGTCAAGGAAGATGCCGAATACACGCTGGCCAAGGATATCGCCCGCAAAGCGCTGAACCGCCAACTCAAGGATCGCACCAACGGCGCGCTGTATTTCCATGACCGTAATGTTCATCCGAGCTGGGCCAAGGAATACCGCAGAACCGCTGAAACGAAAAAATTCCTCTTCTATAAACCAGCCGGTGGCGACGCGCGTTAAGCGCAGACTTGCCGCACACATTCGCGCAACCAGCGATGCGCCGGGTCAGCGTCCATGCGCGGGTGCCAGAGCATCGACACACTGATGTCCGGCATCGCGAAGGGCAGGGCGAAACTGTGCAGGCCCGTGCGCAGTTTGCTCGTATGCCTTTGCGGGACCGTGGCGATCAGGTCTGATTCACGCACCAGCGTCAGCGCCGCCGAGAAACCGCCGAATGAGGTGACGATGTCCCGCGTCAGTCCGAACGTGAGTAGCGCTTCGTCGACCGGGCCGCTGTTGCGTCCGCGCCGTGAAATGAGAATGTGCTCGCCGCCGGCAAAGCGCTTGCTGGTGATTTTCCCCGCGCTCAACGGATGCCCCTCACGCACCACACCGATCCACTGATCCTGAAACAGGATGCGGCTGTGCAGCGTCGGGTCGGTGCTGTCGTCGACCACGCCGGTTTCCAGATCGACGCGGCCTTCGCGCAGCGGCGTGCTGTCCTTGTCGGCTTTCTGCACAAAGCGCAGGCGTACGCCGGGTGCTTCTTCAGCGATGCGCGCGAGCAGGGCGGCGGCGAAGGTTTCGACAAAGCCGTCGGTGTTGCGCAGCGTGAAGGTGCGTTGCAAGCGGCCGGGGTCGAGTACTTCGGCGGGCCGTAAAACCGCCTCGGCGTCCTGCACCAGATGACTGACCCGTTCGCGCAACTCGAGTGCGCGCGGCGTTGGCACCAGGCCACGACCCGCGCGCACCAATAACGGATCGCCGGTGGTTTCGCGCAGACGGGCGAGGGCGCGACTCATGGCCGACGGGCTCAACCGCAGGCACTTGGCGGCGCGGGCGACGCTGCCTTCGCGCAGCAAGACGTCGAGGGTGATCAGCAGGTTCAGGTCCGGCGCGGTCATGATATGGCGTTCCATGCAGGTATTGAGTGCAAAGCATGCGTCTTGCGCCGTGTGTTGTCGAGGCTCAGGCTATGACGCATCACCTATGCGTTGCGAGCCGATCATGCCCCGAGAACCCTTGAGCAGTCCCGCCCGATGGGCGCTGACCAGTCTGGCCCTGTCGATGTTGATGCCGTCGCTGGACACCAGCATCGCCAACGCCGGGTTGCCAATTCTGGCGACGGCGTTCGAGGCGACGTTTCAACAGGTGCAATGGATCGTGCTGGCTTATCTGCTCGCGATCACTACATTGATTGTCAGTGTCGGGCGTCTGGGCGATGGTTTTGGACGGCGGCGATTGCTGCTGATCGGGATCGGCATTTTCACCAGCGCTTCGTTGGCTTGCGCGTTGGCTCCGGGACTCGGTTGGCTGATCGGCGCACGGGCGGTGCAAGGTGTTGGCGCGGCGATCATGTTCGCCTTGACGGTGGCGCTGGTGGCCGATGCGGTGCCGAAGGCGCGGGCGGGCAGTGCGATGGGCTTGCTGGCGACAATGTCGGCGACGGGCACCAGTCTTGGGCCGTCGCTGGGTGGGCTATTGATGACGCATGTCGGCTGGCAGGCGATTTTTCTGCTCAACGTGCCGTTGGGTTTGCTCAATATTTGGCTGGTGTACCGCTTTTTGCCAGCGGATCGGGCCGCAGGGCCAGGGCCGCGTGTCGCGTTCGATTATTCAGGCAGCGCGGTGCTGGTGTTGACGCTGGCGGCCTATGCGCTGGCGATGACGCTTGAAGGTTTCACCGTGCCGTTGCTGTTGGCCAGCCTGTGCGGCGCGGGGTTGTTCTTCATGATCGAGAAGAAGGCCAAGGCGCCGCTGATTCGTTTGTCGCTGTTTAGCGATCCTCGACTGAACAGCAGTCTAACGCTGACGTTGCTGGTGACGACGGTGATGATGACCACGCTGGTGGTCGGGCCGTTTTACCTGCACCGGGGTTTGGGTCTCAGCAGCACAATGGTCGGAGTAGCGTTATCGATCGGACCGTTGTTGTCCGCAATGAGTGGGGTACCGGCGGGACGTTTGGTGGATCGCTTCGGCGCACGACGGATTGTGCCGGGCGCATTGCTCGGGATGGCCGGCGGTTGCAGCTTGCTGGCACTGTTGCCGATGAGTATGGGACTGGCCGCGTATGTACTGCCGATCATGGTAATAGCTGTCGGTTACGCGTTGTTCCAGGCGGCCAACAACACCGGATTGATGGCCGGGGTCAGTCAGGATCAGCGTGGCGTGGTTTCGGCGATGCTCGGGCTGGCGCGCAACCTCGGCTTGATCACTGGCGCGGCGGTGATGGGCGCGGTGTTTGCGCTGGCAGCGGGCGATCCGACACAGGCGCCGGCTACGGCCATTGCCAGTGGATTGCACATCACTTTTGGCGTAGCGGTGGCATTGATGGCTATGGCTTTGATCATAAGCCGAGCGCAGTTCAACTGTAGGAGTGAGCCTGCTCGCGAAGAGGCCGGCAATACCAACATCTCCAGTGACTGACACAGCGCTTTCGCGAGCAGGCTCGCGAAGAGGCCGGCACAGCCAACATCTCCGGTGACTGAAACACCGCTTTCGCGAGCGGGCTCACTCCTACAGGGGATCGGGTTGATCAGCAGAACTTCGGCCGAACCGAGATCAAATGTGGGAGCGAGCCTGCTCGCGAAGGGGCCGGCACAGCCAACATCTCCAGTGACTGACACTCTGCTTTCGCGAGCAAGCTCGCTCCCACAGGGGATCGGATTGATCAGTAGATCTTCGGCCGAACCGAGATCAAATGTGGGAGCGAGCCTGCTCGCGAAGGGGCCGGCACAGCCAACATCTCCAGTGACTGAAACACCGATTTCGCGAGCAAGCTCGCTCCCACAGGGGATCGGATTGATCAGTAGATCTTCGACCGAACCGAGATCAAATGTGGGAGCGAGCCTGCTCGCGAAGGGGCCGGCACAGCCAACATCTCCGGTGACTGACACTCCGCTTTCGCGAGCAAGCTCGCTCCCACAGGGGTCGAGTTGATCAGTAGATCTTCGGCCGAACCGAGATCAAATGTGGGAGCGAGCCTGCTCGCGAAGGGGCCGGCACAGTCAGCATCTCCGGTGACTGACACACCGCTATCGCGAGCAGGCTCACTCCTACAGGGGATCGGGTTGATCAGTAGATCTTCGGCCGAACCGAGATCAAATGTGGGAGCGAGCCTGCTCGCGAAGAGGCCGGCACAGTCAGCATCTCCGGTGACTGACACACCGCTATCGCGAGCAGGCTCACTCCTACAGGGGATCGGGTTAATCAGCAGAACTTCGGCCGAACCGAGATCAAATGTGGGAGCGAGCCCGCTCGCGAAGAGGCCGGCACAGCCAACATCTCCGGTGGCTGATACACCGCTATCGCGAGCAGGCTCACTCCTACAGGGGATCGGGTTGATCAGCAGAACTTCGACCGAACCGCGATCAAATGTGGGAGCGAGCCTGCTCGCGAAGGGGCCGGCACAGTCAGCATCTCCGGTGACTGACACACCGCTATCGCGAGCAGGCTCACTCCTACAGGGGATCGGGTTGATCAGCAGAACTTCGACCGAACCGCGATCAAATGTGGGAGCGAGCCTGCTCGCGAAGGGGCCGGCACAGTCAGCATCTCCGGTGACTGACACACCGCTATCGCGAGCAGGCTCACTCCTACAGGGGATTTGTGGTGGTCTGTTAGCTCGCGTGGGTATTGAGGATGCTCGCCACCTGTTGCGGCTGGCAGTTGAGGTACGGCGAAGACTTCAGCCAGCGCTGATCCGGGTACCACGAAAACATGAACTGGCCATTCTTCAACCGGTCGATCACCTGCTTGGCGATCTGCGGCCGTACCGCCGGGCAGCCCTGACTGCGGCCGATGCGCCCCTGTTTCTTGCTCCACAACGGGTTCACATAACTGGCGGCGTGAATGACGATGGCGCGATCGCGAGCCATGTCATTGAAGCCCGGCTCCAGACCGTCCATGCGCAGCGAATAACCGTGGGTGCCGCTGTAGCTTTCCTGGGTGCGGAACAGGCCAAGACTGGACTGGTAACTGCCTTCGACATTGGAAAACTGCGTGGCGAAGTTTTCCCCGGAATTGGAACCGTGAGCAACCAGATCGCGCAGCACCAATCGCTTTTTGCTGAGATCGAAGATCCACAGACGGCGTTCGGTGGACGGTTGCGAATAATCGATGATCGCCAGGTGGCGGGACGGTTTCGCACCGTTGTTGACCGCGCATTGCATGGCGTTCAACGCACCTTTCAGCGCTTGGGGATTGAGTTCTGGCGCGGCGTGCGCGAGGCTGGTGTAGAGAACCGGCGATGGTTTGCCGGCAGCAAAAACGGGACTGGACACCACGACAAGGGTCGCGGTGGTCAACAGAAGTCGGCGCAAAAACGTCAACATTTTATAAAGTGTCCTCACTTGCTACTTATTTGGCACTTTGGCTCCTGACTCCCAGTCAATACCCGCAAGCCCGTTGATCGAGCCTGACTCTCAAGCGCACCTGATGTAAGGTTGGCCATCATCTGGACGGCCATGGATTGGAGTAAAGCAGTTGTTCAAAAAGTACGCATGCTACTTGAGCATTTGTTTGCTCGCTGCGCCGTTTGTCGCTTGTGCCGATGAGCCGTTGCCGCCGCTGGAGACACTGCCAACGCCACCGGCCGAGATGCCGGTCGAGCCGCAAAGTCCGTTGCAGGCTGTAATGATCAATCTGCCGCAGTCGTGCCCGGCGATTGCCGCGCATCTCAACGGCCCGGCGCTGACGCAATTGCAGGCGTTCTACCAGCAGCAGGACTGGATGCCGTTGTGGGCCAGTGAGTCGGCACGATTGCCGGTGTTGCGCGCGCAATTGCAGCTGTTGGCCGATGATGGTCTCAATCCAAAGCGCTATCCGGTCGCGACCGCGGCGCCGCAGGATGGCGAGTTGTGTGCCGACATCGACATCAGCCGCAACTACCTCCAGGCCCTGCAGGATCTGCATTACGGAAGCCTGCTGCAATCACACTTCGAGCCGCTGTGGCATGCCGACGCCAGCCCGCGTGACCGTCAGGCGGAGTTGTTGGCGATCGCCGTACCGGGCATGCACGACATTCCCGCCGCGTTTGATCTGGCCCGTCCGCGTCTGGCGCAATATCAGGACCTGCGTCAGCTGTACGCGGCGCAACGGCTCAAAGCCTTGCCGCAATGGCAATCGGTGGGCAGCGGACCGCTGTTGCGCCCGGCCATGGAGGACAAACGTGTGCCAGAACTGGCTCAGCGGCTGTACAGCGAAGGCTATCTGACTCATGTGATTGGTACGCCTGACAATGCTTATGACGGCGTGCTGGTTGATGCGGTGAAGAGTTTTCAGGCCAACCACTCCTTGCAGGCCGACGGCGTGGTCGGGCCAGGAACGATTGCCGAACTTAACATCAGCCCGCTGATTCGCCGTGAACAATTGCGCGTCAACCTTGAGCGCTTCCGCTGGATGGCTCAGGACATGGAACCCAATGGCCTGCTGGTCAACGTCGCCGCCGCTGAGTTGACGCTGTATCAGGGCGGCGTGCCGGTGTGGCAGACCCGCACCCAAGTCGGTCGCGCGGAACGCCAGACGCCGTTGCTCAAATCGCGGGTCACGCGCCTGACCCTGAACCCGACCTGGACAGTGCCGCCGACCATCTGGAAGGAAGACAAGCTGCCGGCAATCCGCAAGGACCAGACCTTCCTCAGCCGGCAGAACCTGCAAGTGCTCGACGCCAACGGTCAGCCGCTGGCGGCCGCGGATATCGACTGGGACAACCCCGGCAACATCATGCTGCGTCAGGACGCCGGGCCGCGTAATCCGTTGGGGCAAATGGTCATCCGCTTTCCGAACCCGTTCTCGGTGTACCTGCACGACACGCCGAGCAAGGCGCTGTTCGAAAAAGGCCCGCGTGCTTTCAGTTCCGGCTGCGTCCGGGTCGAGCATCCGATGCAACTGCGCGATCTGCTGCTCACCCCGGCGGAAAAGGCCCGCACCGAAACCCTGCTGGCCACCGGAACCACCCACGAATTTCGTCTGTCGGCGCCGGTGCCGATCCTGATGACCTACTGGACAGCGCAGGTCGACAGCAGCGGCCGCGTGCGTTACTCACCGGACATCTACAGCCGTGACAGCGCCTTGCTCGTCGGGCTTGACCGGGCGCACTGAGCCTTAGCGGGTGCTTCTGTTCCAGAACACCCGCGCCAGCCACGCATCGACACTCAATTTGCCCGCCCCGGCGAACACCAGCGGCAGCAGCGCGGCCAGGTAAATCGCCGGCAGCTTGAAGTTGCCGAAGCCTTTGTTGGTGATCGCATAACCCTGCGCCAACTCGCTCAATGACGACCAGTCGGCCGGCCAGTGCACGGCAGCGGTGGCGACTACGGTCACTACGATCAGCGAGATCGCCGAAATACGCGTGCCGAAGCCGACCAGAATCGCCAGCGCGCAGATCAGTTCGGCCCACATCGACAGCTCCCAGTTCAGCGTTGCCGGTAGGTGGTCGAAGGGGAAGGGGAATTTGTCCTGGATGTCTTCAAACCAATTCTGCCCGTTGAATTTCTCCAGTCCGGACTCGAAGAATTCCCAGGTGATGAACAGGCGCAGGGTCAGCGGGGCGAGCCAGGTGCCAGCGCGATCGAGGTTCTGGTGCAGGTGTTTGACGGTGGTGGAAAGGGTGGTGGTCATGATGCAGCTCCGGTGGGTTGGGCAAGTTGGATCGACCGGGGTATTTCAGCGTCGGGGTGTATCGGGGATGTGTCGGCGGGGTGGCAGATTGTGCTTTTGGTGTGTCTGCGGCTTCGGGGTATACAGTGCGATACAGTCAAAAGCCCCTCACCCTAACCCTCCCGAAACGTCGGACCGCCCAGAGGGAGAGGGGACTGACCGTGGGATATTGAAGAGGTACGCCGACGTGAGAGTTTTCTTCTGAATCCATAATCGACTCAGTCTTTCAGGTCGATGTATCCGCCAGACACCTCGGTCGGCTCCCTCTCCCTCCGGGAGAGGGCTGGGGTGAGGGTGACAAGGCTGGACGCGCCCCCAAAGCGCAGTCAGCATGGCCAAAAAAACGGACCACCTCCATGCGAAGACTTCCCTCACTGGCCGCTCTGCGCACCTTCGAATGCGCCGCCCGCCACGCGCATTTCGGCCGTGCAGCCGCCGAACTCTGTGTCACCGACAGCGCCGTCAGCCATCAGATCCGCCAGCTCGAAGAACAACTCGGCGTCTCACTGTTCATCCGCGAAGGTCGGCAAATCCGCCCGACCATCGCCGCCGGCCGCTTGATGCAAAGCCTGCAACAGGCCTTCGAACTGATCGGCGAGGCCTGCGATGAGCTGCGCGATCCATCGTCACTGGCAGTGCTCAGGCTGGCCGTCACCGCCGAACTCGCGCAGAAGTGGCTGATGAGTCGACTCACCGATTTCTACGCGCGTTATCCGCACATCACCTTGCACCTCTATGAACAACCGATCGACGCCACAGCGCCCGGCGAAGACATCGATCTGGCGATCACCTACGGCACCGGTCCGGTGGACAGCAGCGCCTACTTCGTCCGCCCGTTGCCCGCTCTGCAGTTTTTCCCGGTGTGCAGCCCCGGCCTGTTCAACCAGGGCACCTTGAAAACACCCAAGGATCTGGCTCGCCACTGCCTGCTGCACGACGATCAGGACGGCAAGACCTGGACCGCATGGCTGACCAGTCACGCCGGTGATCTGCGCCCGCAGCGTCAGCTGTATTTCGCCCACGCCGGTCTGGCGCTGGAAGCGGCGGCGCAAGGGCAGGGCGTGGCGATGGGCGACAACCTCACCGCGCAGGAAGATCTGCAAAGTGGCCGGCTGGTGCGGCCCTTCGCCTCGAGCATGACCGCCCTCGGCCAATACGCACTGGTCTGCGAACGGCTGCGGCTGGAGCGCCCGGCGGTGGCGCAGATGCTCGAATGGTTCAACGATCAACTGGTCGATTGATGAGTTGAATTCAACTGTTCCGCAATATTCCTCGTTGGCGGGTATGCGGCCTGCGCCCTTAGCCTGTGGTCATTCCAATCCCATCGCGAAGACGAGGTTTGACCATGGCACGTTTGCTCGACTCCACCCCCAAACACGACGGCTTCCGTCTGCCCGGCGAATTTGAAGCCAAGTCCGGCTGCTGGCTGGGCTGGCCGGAACGCACCGATGTCTGGCGCAACGGCGCGAAACCGGCGCAGAAAGTCTGGGTGCAGATCGTCACCGCCATCTCCCACAGCGAACCGGTCACCGTGTGTGCGTCCGCCGCGCAATTCGCCACGGCGCGTCGGCAGTTGCCGCCGCAAGTGCGCGTGGTCGAGATGACCTGCAACGACACCTGGTTCCGCGATAGCGGCCCATGCTTTGTGGTCAACGATCAGAGCGGCGAAGTGCGTGGCGTCGACTTCGAATTCAATGCTTATGGCGGGCTCGACGGGGGCCTTTATTACCCGTGGGACAAGGACGACCAGATCGCCAGCAAGATCCTCGAAATCGAGCGTTTCGACCGCTACCGCGTACCACTGATTGCCGAGCTGGGCGGCATCCAGAGCGACGGCCAGGGCAGCATCCTCACCACCGAACAGTGTCTGCTCAACCGCAATCGCAACCAGCATCTGGGCAAGGACGAAGTTACCCGACGCCTGACCGATTACCTCGGTGCCGAGCAAGTGATCTGGCTGCCACGCGGCTGCAAGTTCGACGAAACCGATGGCCATGTCGATGACCTCGCCTGTTTCGTCCGTCCCGGTGAAGTGGTGCTGCAATGGACCGAAAACCGCGACGATCCGCAGTGGGAGATTTACCAAGAGGCCTACGACATCCTGCGCAGCACCCGCGACAGCCGAGGGCGCGAGCTGATCGTGCACAAACTGCCGCAACCGGATGTGCTGGAATGGACCGCCGAAGAAGCCGACGGCCTCGATCAGCAGGACAGCACCCACACCCGTCAGGCCGGCACGAAAATCTGCGCGTCGTACATCAACTACTACGCCGGTAATAGTTCGATCGTGGTGCCGTTGTTTGGTGATCGCAATGACAAGGTTGCCATGGCGACGTTGGCCGAACTGTTCCCGCAGCACAAGATCGTCGGCATCGAAAACTCCCGGGAAATCCTCCTCGGCGGCGGCAACGTCGCGTGCATCACCATGCCGCAATACGCCGGCCTGAAAAAAGGAGCCTGACCATGCGCCTGCACAAACTGACTCAAGCGTTATTGCTGGTGCTTGCACCCTTGTGTGTGCAGGCCGCCGACAGCGCGAAACCGGTAGTTAATCTGTACATCTGGGGCGAGTATCTGGCGCCGGATACGCTGAAGAATTTCGAGGCGCAAACCGGCATTCATGTGGTTGCCGATCACTTCGATTCACTGGAAACCGTCGAGACCAAACTACTTACCGGGCGCAGTGGCTACGACCTGGTGCTGACCGCCGGCCAGCATCTGTCGCGGGCCATCGAAAGCGGCGCGATCCAGCCGCTGGACAAGGCCCGGGTGCCACACTTTGCCGGGGTTGGCGAGGAGTTTCGCCAACACATGGCGGTGTTCGATCCGGGCAATCGCTACGCGGGGATTTACGCTTGGGGCACCACTGGCGTCGGCTATCAGGAAGAGGCGATCAAGCAGCGTTTGCCGGATGCGCCGACGGACAGTTGGGCGATGTTGTTCGATCCGGCGGTGGTGGCGAAATTCGCCGATTGCGGAGTGAGTCTGCTCAACGATCCCAACGAAGTATTCGCCGCTGTCATGAAGTACATGGGGCTGGACATCAATCGGCAGAACCTTGATGACTTGAAGCTTGCTGAACAGCAACTGGCGAAGATCCGGCCGTACATTCGTTACTTCGACAACGACCTGAACATCAGCGATCTGGCCAACGGTAATACGTGCGTGGCGATGTCGTGGAACGGTAATGTGGCGATCGCGGCGGGGCAGGCGGAAGCGGCGAAGAAGCCGTTCAAGTTGAGTTACCGGATTCCGAAAGAGGGCACGTTGATCTGGTTCGATGCCATGGTCGTGCCCAAGGACGCGCCGCATCCCCAGGCCGGGTTGGCGCTGATGGATTATTTGATGACGCCGCAGGTGATTGCGCCGATTACTGACACCATTCATTACGCCAATGCGATCACGGCGGCGGATGGTTTGGTCGATGCAGCGATTCGTAATGATCCGGGGACGTATCCCTCGGCCGACGTCAGGGCCACGCTGTACAGCAAGAATGACAATGGCAAGGCGTTCAATCGGGCTTTGATTCGGGCGTTCAGCCGATTGAAGTCCGGGTTGTGAAAAGCCGACCCTCACCCCAGCCCTCTCCCAGAGGGAGAGGGAGCCGACCGAGGCGTCTTGCGTTAAACATCGACCTGAAAAACCGAGTCGATTATGGATTTAAGTCTTGGCAATCATGGATTCACAGACGCTATTTCAAGTCGGCGCAAATCTCCAATATCCCCCAATCAGTCCCTCTACCTACGGGCGGTCCGACGTTTCGGGAGGGCTAGGGTGAGGGCGGTAGATTATGGGTTTGAAAAGTCTTGGCGTTCATGGATTCAAAGGCGCTATTTCAGGTCGACGTAAATCTCCAATCTCCCCCAATCAGCCCCCTCTCCCTCGGGGAGAGGGTTAGGGTGAGGGCGGTCGATTATGGGTTTGAAAAGTCTTGGCAATCATGGATTCACAGACGCTATTTCAAGTCGACGTAAATCTCCAATCTCCCCCAATCAGTCCCCTCTACCTCTGGGAGAGGGCTAGGGTGAGGGCAGTCGATTATGGGATTGAGAAGTCTTGGCGATCATGGATTCACAGACGCTATTTCACGTCGGCGTAAATCTCCAATCTCCCCCAATCAGTCCCCTCTACCTCTGGGAGAGGGCTAGGGTGAGGGCAGCAGTTTAGGCACCCGCCACAAATACCAGGCCGCCACCGTCCGATACGGCCGCCACCCCAACCCGATCTCAACCATCTGCCTGCGTGTCGGCTGCACCTCCAACCCCTTCAACCGCCGATAACCCTCGCGCACACCAAAGTCATCGGCCGGCAGAATATCCATGCGCTCCAGGCTGTAGATCAGCAACATCTCCACCGTCCAGCGACCGACCCCGCGCAAACCGACCAAACGTTCGATCAACGCCTCGTCATCCATCGCCAGCGCCGTGGCGTAATCCGGTACCACGCCATCCAGCGTCGCCTGAGCAATCCCCTGAATCGTCGCAATCTTGCCCGCCGAAAACCCGCAACTGCGCATTCGCTCGAAATCCGTCGCAAGGATCTCCTCGGGCCGCGGAAACGACTGCCCAGGAAACAGCCCCACCAACCGCCCGACAATCGCATCGCCAGCCTTGGCATGCAGTTGCTGATAAGCAATCGCCCGCACCAGCGACTCGTACGGATCACGCGACGGATGCGGTTGATGCAGGCACGGGCCGACCGCTGCGATATGTCGCTGCCAGTCCGCATCAAGCGCGGCCAGAAAGGCGCTGGCCGCTTGATAGGCATCAGGCATGTTATTTCAGCAAACCGTTGACTTCGCCGTAGCTGAACGCCTTGAGGTCATGGGTGTCGAGTTTGCCGCTGGCCAGAAAGCTTTTCACCAGCCCGCCCATCGCGCCATAGAGAAATTCGGCGATGCCGGAACCTGCGCTCAAGCGGCGCACGCCCAGCGTTTGCAGTTCTTCCGGTGAAGGCAGGCAAGCAAAGCCAAGCACGTTGACCGGCAGCGCAGAGCCCTTGCAGATGGCCTCGATTTCATAGGCCGACGTCACGCCCGCCGCGAACAATCCATCCGCTCCGGCCGCTTGATAGAGCGCCGCGCGGTGCAGGGTTTCGGCGACGCGATCCTCGGCCGGAACAAGGCTTTTCAGATAGACATCGGTGCGCGCATTGATGAACAGCTGCACATTGCGTTTGTTGGCAACCTGTCGCGCCACTTCGATCTTGCGCGCGAGCAGCTCCGGATCGGCAGAACCGTCCTCGATATTGATCCCCACGGCACCCGCTGCGATCACCGCATCGAGCACTTCTGCCACGCGCCCGAGGTCATCGGAATAGCCGGCCTCGACATCCACGGTCAACGGAATGCTGATCACCCGGGCGATCGATTCCACCGTCGACACCAGACGTTCGAGGGGCAGGGTGTTGCCGTCCGGATAACCGTGGGCCCAGGCCACCGCGGCGCTGCTGGTGGCCACGGCTTTACCGCCCAGGTGCTCGACCAGTCGCGCACCGGTGGCATCGGCGACGTTGGTCAGAATCAACAGGCCTTGCTGGTGCAACTGGTGAAACTGCGTAGCGAGCGCGTTCATCAAAAATCCTTCTTGTCAGTTGATTCGGTGGGTCAGAATGCCAGTTGTTGGGTGAGTTGCACGGCGGCGTTTTCCAGCCGCAGCAGAAACGCCTTGCGCGGCTGCCCACCACCATAGCCGGTCAGCGAGCCATCCGCGCCGATCACCCGATGGCAGGGCACCACGATCGACAGCCGATTGTGGCCGTTGGCCAGTCCGACCGCGCGACTGGCGCCGGGTTTGCCCAAACCGGCGGCGATGGCCCCGTAAGTGCTGGTGTGGCCGTAGGGGATTTGCAGTAACGCTGACCAGACCTGCCGGGCAAACTCGCTGCCGGGCAAGTGCAACGGCACAGTAAAGGTGTTCAGCTTGCCGGCGAAATACTGCACCAGTTGCTGCTCGATCTGCTGCAAATGCGCGTTGTGCCCCGGCGCGACTGCGTAGCCATAGCGATTTTGCAGCTCCTCGACTTCGCGGGTCAGCGCCGGGCGATCGAGAAACTCCAGTAACACCAGTCCACGGCGTTCGGCCATGGCGATCATCGGCCCCAGCGGGGTGGTCAGCCGGGAGAACAGCAGCGGTTCACTCTGTTCGGCGCGGCCCGGGGTGATGTGGAAGGACTTCTGGAAGGCATCACGAAAGCCGCTGAGCGACTCATAACCCGAATCAAACGCGGCGTGATCAATCGAGGTGCCTTGCTTGATCCCGCCCAGCGCCATGCCCAGCCGGCGCGTGCGCAACCATGCGTGGAAGGTCATGCCGAAATGCTGCTTGAACCAGCGCCGCAGCTTCAGCGGCTCGATGCCTTCGGCGAGCAACTGCGCATCGCTCCAGCGCACCTCGGAATCGGCCTCCACGGCTTTAAGCAAACGCTGCACCCAGTCCGGCGCGATGGCCGCGGCGTCCAGCGGCTTGCAACGCAGGCAGGCGCGATAGCCGGCAGACATGCATTCGTCAGCATGGGCGAAGAACTCGACGTTCTCCGGTTTCGGTTTGCGCGCCGTGCAGCTGGGGCGGCAGAAGATCCCGGTGGTTTTCACGGCCGTGAAGAACACGCCTTCGTAGGCAGTGTCGCGTTCGAGCATGGCGCGAACCATTTCGGCGTGGGGCGGCAGGACAGCGGTTTGTATGTTCATGGGCTGAGAGTAAAACCAGTTTGTCGATGGCTCCACCGAAAAATCGACAGTGAATTTTCAAATCCCCTGAACTACCGTGTAGGAGCTGCCGCAGGCTGCGATCTTGATCGTTCCCACGCTCTGCGTGGGAATGCAGCCCGGGACGCTCCGCGTCCCAAAATCCCAGATCGCCGCTATCGGCAGCTCCTACCGTTCGTTGAGGTGTGCCCGATGCATCCGTTTTCCATTCAATATATCGATCACATCGTCCTGCGCGTCGCCGATCTGCAACGCAGCATCGACTTCTACAACCAGGTCTTCGGCGCCGAAGTGGTCAAACGCAACGAACCGCTGGGCCTGATCCACCTGCGCGCCGGCACTTCGATGATCGACCTCGTCGACCTGCAAGGTGAACTCGGTCGCAAGGGCGGCGGGGCGGCCGGGGCCGAGCGGCGTAACGTCGATCACTTTTGCCTGCGCATCGAACCGTTCGACGAAGCGGCGCTGATTGCACACCTGCAAACTTTCGGCCTGAGTGTGGCAAAAGCCGAGTCGCGCTTCGGCGCCGAGGGCAAAGGCCTGTCGCTGTACTGCTTCGACCCGGATGGCAATCAGGTCGAACTCAAAGGCCCGTCGGATGCTTAAGCGCGTTTGGCCATCAACAGCGCCGAAGCCGCTGCCGACAGCAAACCCGCGCAGCAACGATTGAATATCCGCTTGCCGCGCGGCTCGGCGAACCAGCGGCGCATGTGCAGGCCCATCCACGCGTAGGCGCTGATGGCGATCCACTCCAGCAACAGAAACAGCACGCCCAGTACGGCAAATTGCGCCGGCATCGGGCGCGTCGGGTCGACGAACTGCGGCAGAAACGCGGTAAACAACAGGATCGCCTTCGGATTGCCCGCCGCCACCAGAAACTCCTGCCGCGCCAACGCAAAGAAACCAACGGTCGCGCCCGTTACCTGCTGCTCGGCCTCCGGATTGGCCCGCCACAACTGCCAGGCCAGATACAACAGATACGCCGCGCCAATGATCTTGATCGCATGGAACAGCCATTCCGACGTCTGCAACACCACCGACAGACCCGCGCCTGCCAGCGCAATCATCCCGGCGAACGCCAGAATCCGCCCGATACCCGCCGTGCAGGCGCGGCGAAAGCCATAACGCGTGGCGTTGCTGACCGACAGCAGATTGTTCGGCCCGGGGGCCATGTTCAGGGCGAAGCAGGCTGGGAGAAACAGGGTGAGGGTGGCGAGATCCATGACGGCACTCCAGTAACGAGAACGATATTTTTATCACAGCCCCCACGCGCCCAGACCCATACAGTCACGCAGCGCTGTCGCGGTACAGCGCCCGGCGCTGTTGGGCATCGCGGTCGAACTTTTTGCAGATGCCTTCACTCTGTATCAGTCATAGGGTGATGGTTTCGTCAGAAAAAACTATCCATCCGGTCAGAAACGGCGATAGCCGTGTAAGATTTCGCCGACGTTGTACCCACCCCCGTTTGGCCCCAGGCGGCCCCACCAAGAGCGATCTACATGCAAGCAAAGGCCCGTGAAGTTTATGTGCCACCGGTGCTGCAAGATCTGCGGGCCGGCACTGCCGAGCTGCACATCGCGCTGGAAAAACGCCTTCCTTTTTTCTCCCATACCCTCGATACCCAGGCTTTTGTGCGGTTGATGCAGGCCTATCACGGCTTCTATTCACCGCTGGAAAACGCGCTGCAACAGAGCAATGCAGTCCCGGCCGATTTTGATCTGGTGCCCCGTCTTAAAGCACAAACACTATTCACCGATTTGCAGGCGCTTGGCGTATCTGCCGAAGCGTTGCAAGGCCTGCCGCAGTGCGAGCAATTGCCGATCATCGACTCAAGCGCTGCCTGCCTTGGCGTGCTCTACGTCCTCGAGGGTGCAACGCTCGGCGGGCAGATTCTGCGCCGGGAAATCTCTTCACGATTAGGCCTGGAAGCCAATAACGGCGCGGCCTTTCTCGATATCTACGGCGCCGCCACGGGCCGGCGCTGGCGCGACTTCATTGAATACCTCGGTAGTCGGCCAATGAGCGCCGCCGAGCGCGCCGCTGTCGTCACGGCAGCACAAACCACATTCAGCTGTTTCGAGCACTGGCTCGAAAGCCGGGAGGTACTGGCATGAACCCGCAAGACAAACAAGACTTTGAAGAACTGCTGGCCAACTGTGCCGACGAGCCGATTCGTTTCCCCGGTGCGATCCAGCCCCACGGTTTGCTGTTGACCCTGAGCGAGCCTGAACTGGCGATCATTCAGGTCAGCGCCAACGTCGAAACCCTGCTGGCCCGGGAGCCGCAAAGCCTGATCGGCCAGCCGCTGGAAAGCCTGATCGGCGATGACGAAGCGGCGCAAGTGCGCGAAGCCTTGCTGCAACCGTCGCTGTCCGACTTGCAGCCGCTGCGCTTCAAGCTCAACGGCACCGCGTTCGAGGGTCTGCTGCATCGGCATCAGGGCGTGCTCATTCTGGAGCTGGAAATCCACGTCGAGAACTTCCAGCCACGCAACGTCGCCGGCAACCAGACGCATCTGGGGCGCATGCTCCAGCGTCTGCAAGCGGCCACCACGTTGCAGGCGCTGTACGACATCAGCGTCAAGGAAATCCAGGCCGTGACCGGTTACGATCGGGTGCTGATCTATCGTTTCGAGGAGGAGGGCCACGGTCAGGTCATCGCCGAAGCCTCCGACCCGTCGATGGAAGTGTTCAATGGCCTGTTTTTCCCGGCATCGGATATTCCCGAACAGGCGCGCGAGCTGTATCGCACTAACTGGCTGCGGATCATCCCCAATGCCGACTACCAACCGGTGCCGCTGCTGCCAAAGCTGCGCCCGGACACTGACACGCCGCTGGATCTGAGTTTTGCCACGCTGCGCAGCGTTTCGCCGATCCATTGTCAGTACATGAAGAACATGGGCGTGCTGTCGTCGATGAGCATTTCCCTGCTCAAGGGCGACAAGCTCTGGGGCCTGATCAGTTGCGGCAATCGCCAGCCACTGCACGTGCCGCACGAATTGCGCGCGGCGTGCCAGACCATCGGCCAGGTACTGTCGCTACAGATCAGCGCCATGGAAGCACTGGAAATCAGCCGCCAGCGTGAAGAGAAAGTCGAGGCCTTGGCGTTACTCAATCAAGCGATGATCGACTCGCCGCAGAACGTCTTCGACGGTCTGGCCAACCAGCCGCAGACCTTGATGGCGCTGACCAATGCCGGCGGTATTGCAATCATCGAAGACAAGCAGCTGCACCGCTACGGCAATTGCCCGGAGCCGGAAGAAATCCGCGCGTTGCACAAGTGGCTGCAGGACAGCGGCGAAGCGGTGTTTGCCAGTCATCACCTGGCCAGCGTCTACCCGCCGGCCGCGCAGTATCAGCAGGTGGCCAGCGGCGTGCTCGCCATGAGCCTGCCGAAACCGGTGGATAACGGCGTGTTCTGGTTTCGCCCCGAGGTCAAGGAAAACATCAATTGGAGCGGCGATCCGCGCAAGCCGCTGGACCTGGAAAACTCCGACGCCGGCCTGCGTTTGCGCCCGCGCACCTCGTTTGAAATCTGGAAGGTCGAGATGGCCGGGATCTCCACCAAGTGGAGCCACGGTGATCTGTTCGCCGCCAACGATCTACGGCGTTCGGCACTGGAAAATGATCTGGCGCGGCAAGTGCGCCGCGAGCAGGAAGCGGTGCGCGCCCGCGATGAGCTGGTGGCGGTGGTGTCGCACGATCTGCGCAACCCGATGACGGTGATTTCGATGCTTTGCGGCATGATGCAGAAGGCCTTCAGCTCGGACGGCCCGCACACATCGCGGCGCATTTCCACGGCGATCGACACCATGCAACAGGCTGCCGGACGCATGAATACGCTGCTGGAGGACTTGCTCGATACCTCGAAAATCGATGCCGGACGCTACTCCATCACCCCGCAGAAACTTGACGTCGGGCAGATGTTCGAGGAAGCGCAGGCGCTGCTCGCGCCGCTGGCGCTGGACAAGGACATCAGCATTTCCTTCGACGCCGATCCTGACCTGCGCATTCACGCCGACCCGGAGCGGCTGTTTCAGGTGCTGTCGAATCTGGTCGGCAACGCGATCAAATTCACCCCGCGCCTGGGCAGGGTGGGTGTGCATGCCACCTCCGTCGGCAATGACATCGTCTTCACTGTTCGCGATAGCGGCGAAGGCATTCCCAAGGAGCATCTGCCGCACGTGTTCGACCGTTACTGGACAGTGAAAGAAGGCAACCCGACCGGCACCGGCCTTGGTTTGTACATCACCCAAGGCATCGTCGAAGCCCACGGCGGGCGGATCTTCGCCGAGAGCGAACCGGGGCAGGGCAGCGAATTCCGCTTCACCGTGCCACGTTTGGACTGAGCGTCGATTTTCATGTGGGAGCGAGCCTGCTCGCGAATGGGATTGTTCTGTCAATGCAGCATTGAATGATCCACCGCTTTCGCGAGCAGGCTCGCTCCCACAGGGGATTTGTGTCGTCAGGGGCATTTTCTTCAATACCGGGGAACGGGCGCTGGCTAGGGTGTGCACCTTGTTCCTCGATTTGAAGCAGGTGTGCGATGAGTCTGATTGTTTCCATGGCGGCGTTTGCGTTGGCGGCGTCGATCACGCCGGGACCGGTGAACATTGTCGCGTTGAGCTCCGGGGCGCAGTTCGGTTTTCGCGCCAGTCAGCGGCATGTTGCCGGGGCCACGTTGGGGTTTGTGCTGTTACTGGTGTTGATGGGCCTGGGTTTGCATGAAGTGCTGAAATTCTGGCCGTTCATGACCCGCGTGGTGCAACTGGCGGGCGTGGCATTTCTGTTGTTCATGGCGTGGAAGCTGGCCATGGATGACGGGCAGCTGAGTGCCGGGGATTCCGGGCGGGCGCCGTCGATGCTGTATGGCGCGGTGATGCAATGGCTCAACCCGAAAGCCTGGCTGGCGTGTGTCGCGGGCATGGGCGCGTTTGTCGCTGATGGCGAGGCGCGGCTGGTCTGGCAGTTTGCGGCGGTGTATCTGGTGATCTGTTATCTGTCGGTGGGCTGCTGGGCGTATGCCGGGACGTTTTTGCGTGGGTATTTGAGTAATGCGGCGGGGATGCGTTGGTTCAATCGGGTGATGGCAGCATTGTTGGCCGTCAGTGCGATATACCTGCTGTTACCGTAAACCCTGTAGGAGTGAGCCTGCTCGCGATAGCGGCGTATCAGTCAATATAGATGTCGACTGATACGCCGCTATCGCGAGCAGGCTCACTCCTACAATGGATCGCGGGTAGCCGAGAGATTGTTCGTCACTTTCCGGAGCTAGTTGAACGGCTGCTGAAAAGCGCCTCCCTCAATGTGATAAACCTTCGGCTCGTCCGAAAAATACTCCTCCAGGCCCAGCATGAACAGCCGGTGGTCCCCACTCGCTTCAAACCCCGGCGTGTGATCCTCAAGGGACTGCCAGCGCACAATCAGATTGAACACCTCAGGCGTTTCGATGCCTTGCGCGAGCATGTGGCCGCCGTAACCCTTGGCGCGTTTGAGCAACGGCTCGACCTCGGCAAACGCACGCCGAAACGCCGCAGTTTGTTCTTTGTGAACGGGCAGTAAAGCGATCTCATAAATCATGGTGTTCTCCTTGCACTGAGTTCAGCGATTGGCGAGTTCGGACGACGGCGCGACAGCAATCGCGATCTTCCCTTGGACGCCGTTGTTGGGCGTTTCCAGCCGGGTATGGGCGAGGCCGATGTCGGCCAGCGGATAGACCGCGCCAACGTGCGGACGCAACTGACCGTTCGCGATCAATGCGCTCAGTTCATCGAGTTTGCCGCGGTTTTGCCGGGTGAACACGAAGTGGTAGCTGGCGTTCTTGCCCCAGGCCTGAATCAGGTTTTGCGGCTGGGCAAGGTCGACGATCGATACCACGCGGCCAAGCTGTGCGAGGGCGTCCGGGCTGCGTGTCAGGGTATTGCCGCCGATGGTGTCGAACACCACATCGACGCCGCGACCAGCGGTTTCGCGCAGGATCGCCTCGACGTAATCTTCCTTTTCGTAGTCGATCAGCACATCGGCACCCATGCGCCGGGCGAACTCGAAATTGCCTTCACGCACGGTGGTGAAGACCTTCGCGCCGATGGCTTTGGCCAGCTGGATTGCGACATGACCGACGCCACCCGCGCCGCCGTGAATCAGAATGCTTTCACCGACTCTGAGCGCCGCCCGCACGACCAGCGCTTCCCACGCCGTGCCGCCGACCAGGCTCAGGCTCGCCGCTTCAAGATGGCTCAGTGCGGGCGGCTTCCTGGCGATAATATTTTCCGCCGCGACGTGGTACTCGGCGTAACTGCCTGGCCCGCCGAAAATCTGCGGGGTGTACCAGACTTCGTCACCCGGCGCGAAAGCCGTCACCCCCGGTCCGACGGCTTCGACAACGCCAGAAACGTCGTGACCGGTAATGGCGGGGAGGGGCACCAGATCGGCATAGTCGCCACGGCGAACCTGATAATCCAGCGGGTTAATGGAAGTGGCGTGCACCCGCACCAGCACTTCGCCGGCTTGTGGCACTGGTTTGGGCACTTCACAAAGTTCGAACGATTGCGCGCCGCCAAATGAAGTAAGGATCATCGCTTTCATTGCATTGCCTCGTTTCGGTAAAAAGGGATATCGGGAAATCTCGATATCGTGGGGTAAAAAATTACAGCTCGCTGCCGATGATCTCGGCCAGCGCACTGATCGCTGCTTCGTTGCGTTTGTAATAGGTCCATTGGCCGATGCGCCTGACTTCCACCAGGCCGGCGCGTTGCAGCGTCGCCAGATAATCAGACACCGTCGACTGCGACAGCCCGACGCCTTCCTGAATACTGCTGACGCAAACGCCCACGGTGTGCACGTCACCCTCATCCTGGGGAGGAAAGTGTTTCTCGGGATCCTTCAGGCCTTTGAGGATTTCCAGGCGTGTGCGGTTCGAGAGGGCTTTGAAGATTTCGAGTAGTTCCATGTCGCGACGATATCGGAATTTACCGATATGTCAATATCTGAATGTGAAACCGATCAGGCAATCACTCTGACCCTGTGGGAGCAGGCTCGCTCCCACAGGGGAGGTGTTGAGTTTCAGATGACGTGTCAGCCGCGATATTGGCCGGGTGTCGCCGCCAGATGTTGCTTGAACGCTCGCTGAAAATGCGCCTGATCGGCAAACCCGGCCTCAAGCGCCACATCAGCGATCAACTCCCCGCTGCGCAAACGCTCGCGGGCGAACTGGATGCGCTGGTTGACCAGAAACGCGTGGGGCGTCATGCCGTAATGCTGTTTGAAAGCGCGGATCAGGTAGGACGGTGACAGCTGTGCCGCGGCGCAGATGTCGTCGAGGTTCAGCACTTCGGTGCAGTGCTCGCGGATGAAGTCAGCCGCGCGTTCCAGTTTGAAATTCGGCTCGCGCAACGACGGTCCGGCAGGGTTGAGGCGCAGTTGCAGATCGCTGAAAAACTCCACCGCAGCGCTTTGCTTGCGCAGCACATCCTGTTGCGAATCGACTAACGTTTGATACAGCCCGTTCAGTTCTTTGAACAGCGCAGCGTCATCAAGGTGTGTGGTGGAAAAGCGCCGAAACTCAAGATCACTGGCAAAGCCCAACTGATGCTGCAGATCCGTCAGCCAAGGCGTCTCGACATACAGCATCACATACGACCACGGCTGATCATCGATCGGATTGCACGCATGCACATCGCCGGGATTCATCAGCACCACCGTGCCCGCCGCGACCTCGAACTGCGTCTGCTCATGCACATAGCTGCTGCGCCCGGCGGTGATCGCACCGATGGAGAAATGCGCGTGGGAATGCCGCGCATAGCAGACCTCGCGGCCATCGGCGATGGCCCGCGCTTCAATGAATGGTAGCGCCGCGTCGCGCCAGAAGCGCGGGGCCTTTTCAGGGTTTTTGGCGGCAGCGTGTTTCATCGTTGTTATTCCCGGCAGGCCAGTGCGCCAGTGTATTAGCTCTGGCTGGCAAAGGCCCGTTCGAGTTCGGCAATGTCGAGTTTTTTCATCGTGAACATGGCCTGCATGGCGCGCTGCGATTTGCTGGTGTCGGCATCCAGCATCATCTGCATGAACGCCACCGGGACGATCTGCCATGACACCCCGAACTTGTCCTTGAGCCAGCCGCATTGCTGGGCTTCGACAGGGCCACCCTCGGACAGATTGCCCCAGAAATGGTCGACTTCTTCCTGATTCTGGCAGTTGACCTGAAACGAGATCGCCTCGCTGAATTTGAACATCGGCCCACCGTTGAGCCCGGTGAAGGTCTGGCCGTCGAGCTCGAAACTGACGGTCATCACCGCACCTTCCGGCTTGCCGTGAAATTCCTGGCCGACCTTGCTGTAGTGGGTCAGGCCGGTGATTTTCGCGTGATCGAAGATCGAGCAGTAAAACTTCGCGGCGGCTTCGGCCTGATCGTCGAACCACAGGCAGGGCGTGAGTTTCTGAAAGCGTTGCATGGCAGTCATCCTCGGCAGGTTAGACACGCTGGATTAACAGCGTAGTCAGTCCTTGGTCGATTGCCGGTGCCGTAGATCGACAAGTTGCCGTGTGTCAGAAATCCCAGCGCGCGGACAGTTGCAGGTTGCGCGGTTCGCCGTAGAAACCGGTGCCGAAGTTGCCAAGGCCCGTGTAGTAGCTCTTGTCGAAGAGGTTCTTGATGTTGAGCGAAGTGCTCAGGTGCTCGTTGAAGCGATAGCGCGCCATCGCATCGACCAGGTAGTAACTGTCCTGCGTGATGCGCACGTTCTGGTTGGCGCCGGGCTGGAATACGTCGCCGAAGAATTCGCTCTGCCAACTGACACCGCCGCCCAGGGTGAGGTTTTGCCAGACGCCGGGGAGGCGATAGCTGCTGAACACCCGCACCAATTGCTCGGGCGCGGTGGTTTGTAGAATCGAGGCGTACACCGGATCACCTTTGGCATCGCGGGTGTGGTTGTAGGCGTAGCCGGCGGAGAGATTCCAGCCGTCGGCGATTTCACCGGCCAGTTCGAACTCGAAGCCCTTGGTCGTCGCGCCTTGCACGGCGCGGTACACCGCTTGATTGTCGAAGCCGCTGACCTGTTCGGCGACGTTGTCCTGCTCGATGCGGAACACGGCGAAACTGGCGTTGAGCCGTCCGTCGAAGTACTCGGCTTTGATCCCCGCTTCGTAGCTGTCGCCTTGCACCGGGTCGAGTATCTGGCCCGTGGCGTCCTTGCTCAGTTGCGGTTGATAAATGCGCGTGTAACTGGTGTAGAGCGAGTAGGTGTCATCGAGGTCGTAGACCGCGCCGGCATACGGCGTGACCACCCCGGTCTGGCGGTAGCCGTCGCGGACATTGGTCGTATTCGGGTCGCTGTAGTCGAGGTGATCGCTGGCGCTGAAATCGCTGATCCGTCCGCCGAGAATCAGCGCCAGATCGTCGCTGGCCATGAAGCGGCTCGAGAGGTACGCGCCGGTCTGGTGCTGACGGATGGCGTCCGTGCCAATCTGCGGGATATCCGGTTTGGCGAACTCGCCATGCCAGTCGAAAATACTGGCGTTCAGCGGCGGGTACACCGAGCCGTAGACCGGGTTGTTTTGACGGGTGTTCATCGCCATGAAACCGACAAGTAATTGATGCTCGCGACCGAACAGGCTGAACGGCCCGCCGAGGTTGAGATCGACATTGTCTTGCACCTCGTCGCCCTTGAATTTACCCATGTACAGAAACATGCCATCGCCGCTCACCGGGTCCGGATTGCCGCCACTGGCCGAGCCGAGCAGGGTGTCGTGCTCGCGGTGTTTGCGGTCGTAGCTGATTTTCAACGCCCAGTCGTTTTGCAGTTGCCGGGTGACGGCGGCAAACAAGGTCTGGTTGATAAAGTCGCGGCGGCTCCAGTCTGTGGCCGGGTTGAACGAGCGCGAGAAATGCGTCCGCGAGCCGTCGCTGTAGAACATCGGGAAACCGGTCCAGGTGGCACCGCGTGAGCGGGTGTTCTGTTGATCGAAACCAACGGTCAACAGAGTGTCCGGGTTCAGATCGGCTTCGACGATGGCGTAGGCGATGTCCTTGCTGTTCTGGTAGTGATCGGCGTAAGCGCTGCGCTGCTGATGAACGCCGACGAAGCGGGCGCGCAGGTTGTTGTTCAGCGGCCCGGAGACATCGAACTCACTGCGGTAGTTGTCCCACGAACCGATGCTGCCGCTGAGTGAGGCTTTGAACGCGGGGGTAGGGCGTTTGCGGATCAGGTTGACCGTGGCCGACGGGTCGCCCGAGCCGGTCATCAAACCCGAGGCACCCTTGATGATTTCGACGCGGTCGAAGATCGCCATATCGGTGCTGGTGGTGCCGTAATCGTAGACGCCGTCGTAATCGGTGTTGACGCCGTCGTACTGGAAATTGGTGATCGGTGCACCACGGCTGGAAAATTCCCAACGCTCGCTGTCGTAGTTCTGCACGCTGATGCCCGGCGCGCGGCGCAACACGTCGGCGATACCGTTGGCGCCCTGATCGTCGAGTTGCTGACGGGTGATCACCGTGACCGATTGCGGGGTCTCGCGCAGGGACAGCGGCAGGCCGGTGGCGGAGGCGCTGAGGCCGGTGGTGTAGGCGTGAGTGTCTTCGGTGATGGCGCCGAGGGTTTTGCCGCTGATGGTGGTGGCGTCCAGTTGCAGCGGATCCGCAGTGGCTATGCTGCGCAGGACATAACCGCCGCCGCTCAGGCGCTGCGTTTGCAGGCCGCTGCCCTTGAGGAGGATTTGCAAGGCCTGTTGCGGGGTGTAATCACCGCTCATACCGGCGCTGCGTTTGTCTGCCGCCAGATCATTGTGCCCGGCGATAAACACGCCGCTCTGCTCGGCGAAATGGTTGAGCACTGTGACCAATGAGCCGGGAGCCACTACGTAATGCTGCTTCTGCACATCTGCCAGCGCCATCGACACGCACAACCCCGGCACGGCAGATGCCATGGCCAGAGCAAAACGACAGCGGGCGAGGGTGGCGCGCAACATGGAATTTCCGGGGGCAATCAACGAAATGAGGGCTGCTGAGGGTTAACCGAATGAACCCGCAAAAAGGGAACCGTGATGGGAGAAACCCTCAGGCTGTGGGTCCGACGCTGACCCACCAGTTGAAGGTTTTACTGATGCGGATCGGCAGTGCAGCTTCCAGCAGACGCAAGGCCTGATCGGTGTCCTTGAGCGGGAACGACCCCATCACCGGCAAGTTCGCCACCGTCGGATCACAATGCAGATGCCCCGGGCGATAGCGACTGAGTTCTTCGATCAGCTCGCCCAGCGGCAAGTTATCGGCCAGCAACACGCCGCGCCGCCAGGCTTCGCGGGATGAATCCGCTACGGTCCGGGTGTTCAAGCGGCCTGCGCTGAACACCAGTTGCTGACCAGCCTGCACCACTTGGCTTTCGCCTTGGTGGTTAGTGGCTTCAACCGCGCCCTCGTAGACATTCAGCAGCGTGTTGCGATCCGTCTGGCGCACGCTGAAACGCGTCCCCAGCGCACGCATCCGGCCCTGTTCGGTCTCGACCCAAAAGGCGCGACCAAGGTCTTTCGCGGTGTCGATCAGCACTTCGCCGGCGCGCAGTTGCAGCAAACGCTGGCGGGCATCGAAACGCACATTCAACGCGCTCAAGGCGTTGAGCCAGATTCGACTGCCATCACTTAACGTGGCTTCGCGGGTTTCCCCAGTGCCGGTGGAGAGGTCGGCGCTCAAGCGTTCTACCGAGTCCAGCAGCGGGGTGTTGCGCCCGACCGCCCAACCCGCGAGCCCGGTGGCCGCGAGAATCAGCAAGCCTTTAAGCGACTGACGGCGGCTGATCGAAGTGCGCGCGCTGTTGCGCAGGGTGTGGCTGACGGCTTCGCTTTCGCTCTGCAATGGCGCAAAACGCTGGCCGACCCGTTCGACATAGCGCCACGCCGCCTGATGCTCGGGACTTTGCGCCAGCCACGCCTGCCAACGCAGACGCTCAGGCTCGGCAACCTGCTCGTCATGCAATTGCACGTACCAGTTGGCCGCCTGCTCAAGGCTGGCGTGGCTGAGCGTATTCACCGGATTACTCAATCAGCAACCCGTCGAGTTCAGCTTCGAGGATCGCGCAATGCATCATCGCCTGCGCCAGGTACTTCTTGACCATCCGCTCGCTGACGCCGATCTGTGCGGCGATCAGTTTGTACGGCATGCCGTGCAGTTGGGCGAGGATGAACGCCTCGCTGACCCGTTGCGGCAAGCGCTGGAGCATGGCGTCCACTTCGTGCAGGGTTTCGACGATGATTGCCTGTTGCTCGGGGGAGGGCTGCAAGGCTGGCGGGCGGCTGGCGAGGGTGTCGAGCCAGGTCTGCTCGAGTTGCCGACGGCGCCAGTGATCGACGCACAACCCCCGGGCGATGGTCGCCAGATGGGAGCGCTCATGGACTTCGCCATTGAAGGCCTGCGGGCGCTTGAGCACGCGCACGAAGGTGTCGTGGGCGAGGTCGGCGGCATCCATCGCATTGCTCAGGCGTCGACGCAATAGCTCGTGCAGCCAGCGATGGTGGCTGAGGTAGAGATTGTGCACGAGCGAGGCATCGGCGACGGTCATTTGCGCAAGCGTCCAGGGCGACCGTTACCGGTCTAAATAAGAATGGGTCGCGATTAAAGCAAAAGGACGGGGAGTGCGCAAATGATATTGGTTTGCTTTTAGGTGGAGGGTTTTTGGTTTCTGGCTTGGCGTAGTCGTAATGACCAGTGATCCGCCACCTTGCTTGATTCGTGTGGGAGCAGCGTTCCCTGGATATTTGGTTAACGCAAAACCCTGTGGGAGCGAGCCTGCTCGCGAAGACGTTGGCACAGTCTGAATCTGTATTGCCTGACATACCGCTATCGCGAGCAGGCTCACTCCTACAATGGATGGTGGAAAATCTGGGAGCTCAGCGGCGCTCAGCCATCATCAGCAATGACTGTGGTACTCGGCTTTGCGGGTGTTGTGGCTCTTGCAGGCTGGCCAGTTGGAACCCGGCCATGTCCAGCGCATTAAGCCAGCTCGACAGTGTGCGGAAATACCAGGGCATCGGCTGCCACTGGCCTTTGAATCCGGCGAAGGTTTCTTCGCGCCAGCCATCCTGATAATCACCTGCCGCGACGGCCCATGGATGCAATGTCTGGATAACCAAAGCACCGCCAGGAATCAGCAACCCATTCATCGCGGCCAGCAGCGGAATAATGTCCTGATGCAGCAATGAGAAATTGGCGCAGATCAGGTCATAGTCACGGCCAATATCGACCTTGCCATCGACCAGCGCTTCATAGTTCGCGACATGCACTCGCGCCGCCCCCGCCAAACGTGCCGCCTCGATCAGCTGCGCATCGCCATCCACACCGACCGCATCAATCCCGCGATCCGCCAGCGCCCGCAACAACCAGCCTTCGCCGCAACCCAGATCCAGCACACGCTGCGGCTGCCGGCTCATGATCGCCAGCAGAATTGCCTGATCGGTAACCTGCTGACGGCTTTCGATGGCGCCGCTGCGGATCACTTCGATCCAGGCCTCAGCGTTGTCGTGCCAGCTCTGCAAAAGGCTGGATTCGGGGGAGGGCATGACGGTGTCCACTGTATCGAAAACCACAGTATGGACGTTGATCGCCAGGCGAGCCTTACGCGCACCAATCGCAACCCTAAACAGTGACGAATGCTCACGGCGATTTGGATAGTAAAGAAGGTGACTGTGCGGATCAGCACGATGGCTTGATGGGTTTTGCTCATCAAGCGACGGAGGGGCGAAGCGAAAGTGAGGGGCAGGTAACCCCTCACTCATTCGGTCTGGTGATTATTGCGGTACGCGCAGCTTGTCCAGCAGTCGATTGACCAACAGCTCGTTCAGCATGATCACCTGTTGCAGCGCCAGCAGCGGTTTGCGCTCCGGGCCGCCTATCGAGTTGGCGATGTTACCGGCCATGGAGTGGGCGTAGGAAAGCGACTCACAGGCTTCGACCAGCAGGGTTTCTTCATCCAGCGTGGGGTCGACTAGGTAGACGGGGCGAAATGGGGGCGAGCTTGGTGGAGCACCCAGTGCTTCGGGTCGCAGGTAGTAGTCGAGGGCGCGGTCGGTGGCTTCTTTGACCTTTTGCGGGTTAAGCGCGGGGTCGTGAGGGATTGGATCGGTGGGCGGTGGATTTGGCGTGATTTTGAACATAGATAAAGCTCCAATTTGAAAAAATGGGAGCCATCACCCTCGCTACCAAACGGCGGGTGGCGGCCATGCGCGGGTTGGTAGACCGGTCAAATTGGGTAACCCGGCGCTCACGGATGAGCCCCACGCATGCCCACCATACAAAGCCATACCTCAAAAAAAGGAGACAGCATCGACGGTGTCGCAACAACGACAATTTAAAGCGGGCTACCAAACCCGATCACTGTTCTGCAGTGACAAGCAAACGATATAGCCCGGCCCATAGCCGTGTAAGCCGGCGGATTCTGGCGTACGCGTAGGTAACGACGCAAGGTGTTGTAGGGAGGATGGCGTAACGGTTTGTGTGCTTTAAACGCGATAACCGGATGACGTTTACCAATGGGCATTACCGAGCAATGAGATCTAAATTCAGGAGTTTTACGGACTACAATTTTGGGTGTAATGACCTACAGATCTGCAAGAATCCGCCGACTTGTCTGCCTTGAAACAAGATCCTATCGTTTGCCGGTCAAAACTTAATCACTTAAGCTGGTCAGCATGAATACACAACCTTCGGAGGCTCCGATGGCCACCACCAGAAAGACCGACAAACCTGACAAGAAGGAAGTTCGTGATGAGCTGACATTCCTTGATGTTCGGCAAGCCGCGCGTGATGGGCAGAAAGTGTTCGATAAATTTGTGATCACTGGCAGGCTACCTATTACAAAGTAGGCCTGAATGCCAGCCATCAAGATTTCTGCGCTTTTTGAAAAAATCACTAACTGGCAAAACTTCGCTGCACATTTTTATAACTACAAGGTGTGCGGTGAATTACCCGGGATTTTCGGGCGTGACGAACGACTCGATCTGACCGATATGCACCATATCCACCTTGCCAGTACTTCGTCACTGCAAGCTCGATGGGCAAAAATAAATCGTCAGTATTACCGCACTGTATTGGTTGACGACGCTGATAATGACTTTTGGCTGATCTATGCCTATGACGCGTTTCGGGATGAATATCTGTTACTGACGGTCACCGGCCCGGATGCCCATAACCGAAGCGAGTGGAGCTCATTTCTGCGCAATGTGCATTGCCAGATTGTTGAGCCTTGGACGCTGGGCAGGATTGCCTTTCCCGATTTGGACGATCTGTAATTTGCAGTCGAGCAGAGGAGGTGTGACATGAATCGATTGACTGGCGGTTGCCTGTGCGGCGATGTCCGTTTCGAAGTGACAGGCCAGCCCTACCGAGTCGGCATCTGCCACTGCCTCGACTGCCGCAAACGCCATGGCGCGCTGTTCGGCACCTCGGCCATATTTCCCGAGGATGCGTTGAAGGTCACCGGCGAAACCCGCGACTACAACGGGCGCTTTTTCTGCCCGCGCTGCGGCTCTCCAGTGTTCGCGCGTTCGGCAGATGAAGTGGAGGTCAACGTCGGATCGCTCGATGAGCCTAATCAGTTCAAACCCACCTACGAACTCTGGACCATCCGCCGCGAGTCGTGGCTACCGGCGTTTCCACTGGCCCACCACTACGAGCGTGATCGCGAGAGCACGGAGCGTACAGAGGATTAGAGGGGGCAGAAAACTTCTGGGACTTGGAATGGAGTGACGATTTTTGGCATGTCACGTAGCCCCTGTGGGAGCGAGCTTGCTCGCGAAGGCGTCGTGTCAGTCGACATCAATATTGAAAGTAATGACGCTTTCGCGAGCAAGCTCGCTCCCACAGGGTGCAGTACATAAACTTACAGATCTTCACCGCGAATAAACGCCAGCAGATCCGCGTTGATCGTCTCGGCCTCCGTCGTCGGCATCCCGTGCGGGAATCCCGGATACGACTTCAACGTGCCATTGGGCAGTAACTTCGCCGACAACGGCCCCGAATCCGCATACGGCACAATCTGATCATCCTCGCCATGCATCACCAGCACCGGCACCGTGACCTTCTTCAAGTCCTCGGTGAAATCGGTCTGCGAAAACGCGACGATCCCGTCGTAATGCGCCTTCGCCCCCCCAATCATCCCTTGCCGCCACCAGTTGGCAATAATCCCCTCTGAAGGTGTGGCACCCGGCCGGTTGTAGCCATAAAAAGGCCCCGTCGGAATATCCCGATAGAACTGCGCGCGATTCGCCGCCAGTTGCGCCTGAAAGTCATCGAACACCGACTTCGGCAAGCCAGCCGGATTGCTCTCGGTCTGCACCATCAACGGCGGCACCGCACTGATCAGCACACCTTTGGCGACGTTGGCCTGACCATGCCGGGCGATGTAATGGATCACCTCACCGCCACCGGTCGAATGGCCAACATGCACGACGTTCTTCAGACCCAGATGATTGACCACCGCCAGCGTATCGTCGGCGTAATGATCCATATCGTGGCCATCCCAGACCTGACTCGAACGCCCATGCCCACGGCGATCATGGGCAACCACCCGGAAGCCTTTGCCGAGGAAAAACAGCATCTGCGCATCCCAATCGTCGGAACTGAGCGGCCAGCCGTGGTGGAAGTGGATCACCGGCGCGTCTTTCGGGCCCCAGTCCTTGTAGAAAATCTCGACGCCGTCTTTGCTGGTGACAAATCCCATGTTCGCAACTCCAGACCAATCTGATGGGTAACCCGCGCAGTCAGCGCGGACCGGTTTCGCTCATGACGAGTTTTCCACTGCGATGGCTCAGTGCGAGCCGTTATCAACTGTAGGATTAAAGTCGACATCTGCATGACCGGTGGTCGCAACGTCTGGCTTCGTGCGCAAATTAGGCTTTGCTGAAAGGGATAAGCCGAGGCGTGCGTAGGCATTGATGGCCACAGCGACGCCCCTTCAGAACACCGTGAGTCTGAGGAATTTCCCCGATGCTGACCTTGAATATCAATGGCAAGGATCAGGAGCTCGATGTCCCCGCGGACATGCCGTTGCTCTGGGTCCTGCGCGATGTCGCGCACCTGACCGGCACAAAATTCGGCTGCGGCATGGCCCAGTGCGGGGCCTGCACCGTGCACGTTGACGGCGCGCCATTGCGCGCCTGCATCACCCCCGCAACAGCGGTGGCCCACGGCCAGAAAATCCTCACCATCGAAGGTCTGTCCACCGACGGTTCACACCCGGTGCAACAAGCCTGGGCCGAACTCGACGTGGTGCAGTGCGGTTACTGCCAGTCGGGGCAGATCATGTCTGCGGCGGCACTGCTGGCGAAAATCCCCAAACCTACCGACAGCGATATCGATCAGGCGCTCTCCGGCAACATCTGCCGCTGCGGCACCTATCCCAGAATCCGCGCGGCTGTAAAACGTGCGTCGGAAATCGGCTGATGGCTTTTGTGGGAGATAGGCGATGAACAGTCCTGTATCGCGTCGGGGTTTTCTCAAAGGCAGTGCCGTGTTGGGCGGCGGGCTGGTGGTGGCGTTTGTCGTCCCCGGCGGGCACAAGTTTGCCTATGCGGCCGAAAATGAAGGCAAGGTTTTCGCGCCGAATGCGTTTTTGCGCATTGCCGCAGACAACAGCGTCACCGTGCTGCTCGGGCATTCGGAAATGGGGCAGGGCATCTGGACCGGCCTGACCATGCTGATTGCCGAGGAGCTGGACGCGGACTGGTCGAAAATCCGCGTTGAACACTCGCCAGCGTCAGCGGCGGATTACGGCATGCCGGGGTTTGGCGGCATGCAGATTACCGGCGGCTCGACGTCGACGTGGATGGAGTTCGACCGTTATCGACTGGCAGGCGCGACCGCTCGGCAGATGCTGGTCGAGGCGGCGGCGAAACGCTTTGAGGTGGCGCCATCGGCGATTCGCACCGAATCGGGCGTGGTGATCGCCGGCGACAAACGTGCGACTTATGGTGAGTTAGCGGACGCCGCCGGGCAACTGCCGGTGCCGGATCCGAAGTCGATCACCTTCAAGGAGGCCAAAGACTGGAGAGTCATTGGCAAACCAACCAAACGCCTCGATACGCCGGAGAAAATCACTGGCCGCGCCAAGTTCGGCATGGATGTGCAATTTGAAGGTTTGATGACGGCGATGGTCGCGCGCCCACCGGTATTCGGCGCCAGCGTTAAATCCTTCGAAGGGGCTGAAGCGCTGGCGGTGCCGGGCGTGCACAAAGTGCTGCAAGTGCCGACGGGCGTTGCGGTGATCGCTGATCATTACTGGGCGGCGAAACTGGGTCGCGATGCCTTGAAGATTGATTGGGATCTGGGCCCGCATGCCGATCTGAGCAGCGAAAAACTGCTGGAAAGTTTCCGCAAACTGGCCGCCACGCAAGGCACATCGGCGAGTCAGGCCGGTGATGCCAAGGGCAGTTTTGGTAAAGCGGCGAAGAAAATCGACGTCGAATACAGCGTGCCTTATCTGGCTCACGCGCCGATGGAGCCGCTCAACTGCACGGTGAAGATCAGCGCCGAGAAATGCGAAATCTGGACCGGCACGCAATTTCAGACGCTTGATCAAATGGTCGCCGGCAAGATCACCGGGCTGAAACCGGAGCAGGTGGAAATTCACACCGAATTCCTTGGCGGCGGTTTCGGGCGCCGGGCCAACCCAACGTCAGACTTTGTCGCCGAAGCCGTGCAAGTGGCGAAAGCCGCCGCCATGCCGGTGAAAACCGTGTGGTCACGTGAAGACGATATTCGCGGCGGTTATTACCGTTCGATGTTCCTGCATCAGGCGAAGATCGGCTTGGGCGCCGATGGTTTGCCGTCGAGTTGGCAACATGTGTTGGTCGGGCAGTCGATCATGACCGGCACGCTGATGGAGGCGACGATGGTCAAAAACGGCATCGACCCGACCTCGGTCGAAGGCGTTTCCGACAGCCCTTACGTCAAAGGCCTGGCCAATCATCAGGTCGATCTGCATTCGCCGCAAACCGGCATCAATGTGCTGTGGCTGCGCTCGGTGGGCCATAGCCACACCGGTTTCGTCATGGAATCGCTGATCGATGAAATGGCTACGGCGGCAGGAAAGGATCCGGTGGAGTACCGACGAACCTTGCTCAAGGATCATCCTCGGCATTTGGGCGTGCTCAATCTGGCGGTGGAGAAGGCCAACTGGAAAGCCCCGTTGCCGGACGGCCATGCGCTGGGGGTGGCGGTGCACGAGTCGTTCGGTAGTTATGTGGCGCAGGTTGCCGAGGTGTCGCAAGACAATCTGACGATTCGCGTGCACCGCGTGGTTTGTGCGGTGGACTGCGGGATTGCCGTGAATCCGCAGAGCATCGCCGCGCAGATGGAGTCGTGTATCACTTTCGGTCTGGGCATGGCGCTGCACAGCAAACTGACGCTCAAGGACGGCGCGGTCGTTCAGTCCAACTATCACGATTATCAGGTGCTGCGGCTTAACGAGATGCCGGTGGTGGAAGTGCACATCGTGCCCAGCAGCGACAAACCTGGCGGCATCGGCGAGGCCGGTGTGCCGCCGACTGCGCCAGCCGTGGCCAATGCGGTGTTCGCCCTGACCGGGCAGCGCCTGCGCGAGTTGCCGCTGCAACTGTCGGGGGTGTGAGATGAAACGACATCTAGTGTTGGGCACGGTGATTTTGCTGGGGCTGGGCGGTTATGCCTCGGACCTGTTTGCCGATGATCAGGAAGCGCTGAAAGCCTTCACCACGGTGCAGAAAGTCTTTCAGAGCCCGCGTTGCCAGAACTGTCATATTCCCGGGGATTCGCCGTTGCAGTTCGACGCTGGCATCCCCCACGCGATGAACGTGGTGCGCGGTATGGACGGCAAGGGTGCCGCCGGTTTGCCCTGTGCAACCTGCCATGCGGAAAACAATCCGCCGGCCAGTTACGGCCCGCATGCGCCGCCGGGCGCGCCGCACTGGAGCCTGCCGCCGGCGGCACACAAAATGGCCTGGATCGGCCTGCCACCGGACAAGCTCTGCGCGATGATCAAGGATCGCTCGAGCAATGGTGATCGCGACTTCGCTGCGCTGATCAAACACGTTAGCGAAGATAAATTGGTGCTGTGGGGCTGGAATCCCGGAGCAGGGCGCGCCCCGGTGCCGGTGCCGCACGATATTTTCGTTACGCAATTCAAACTGTGGGCCGATGCGGGCGGGCCTTGTCCGGTGGCGCAAATGTGAGCCATTGCCAAATTAGCGCTACGCTTAAAAGCATTGTTGCCAATGGAGTGTGCTGATGCTGGTTCCAGGAAAACCTGCGAATGAAACGGCGCGAGTTCAAGCGCTGCACGGTCTCGAACTGCTCGATTCCGCCCCTGAAGAGCGTTTCGACCGACTGACACGATTGGCGAAACGCCTGTTCAATGTGCCGATTGCACTGGTGACGCTGGTCGACACCAATCGGCAGTGGTTCAAGTCCTGTGTGGGCCTGGATGCCACTGAAACGCCCAGGGATGTTTCATTCTGCGGACACGCGATTTTGCAGAACGATCTGCTGTTGGTGCCCGACGCCCGTGAGGATGTGCGCTTCCATGATAATCCGCTGGTGACTGGTGCACCGAATATCCGCTTCTACGCCGGCTACCCGTTGACCGTGCCCAACGGCAATAAAATGGGCACGCTGTGCCTGATCGACACCAAACCCCGTGATCTCGACGACGAAGAGCGCGCGTTGTTGCGTGATCTGGCCGAGATGGCCGAGCAAGAGCTGACCGCCGTGCAGATGGCGAGCATGGACGAGCTGACGCTGCTGTCCAACCGACGCGGCTTCAAGCAACTGGCCCAGCATGCGCTGGACGCCTGCGCACGGCTGGAGCGGCCGGCGACCTTGCTGTTTTTCGACCTCAATGACTTCAAGCAGATCAACGATCTTTATGGGCATGCCGAGGGTGACAGTGCGCTGAAGACCTTCGCTGATGTGCTGCGCATTGCCTTTCGCGAGAGCGATGTGGTCGGGCGTTTGGGTGGGGATGAGTTTGTCGCGTTGCTGACCGGCTCCAGCCATGTCGAAACCACGGCGATCATGGCGCGGCTCAAGGAAATCCTTGAAGAGCGCAACGCCACACTGCATCGCGGGTATGCGATTCGCTTCAGCGTGGGCCAGATTGAATATGATTCGAAACGCCATGAAACCGTGGATCGCTTGCTGGCGGATGCCGATGGCGCGATGTATGCGCACAAGCAGGCGTTGAAGGGTTGTTAGTGAATGCACCGCAGATCCCCTGTAGGAGCGAGCCTGCTCGCGATGGCGTCCGCACATTCAACATCTTCATTGCCTGACCTACCGCTATCGCGAGCAGGCTCACTCCTACAGGGGTGTCGGGTGTTCTCAAAATCCCGGTTCACCACAAATCCATGTGGGAGCGAGCCTGCTCGCGATGGCGTCCGGCCATTCAACATCTTCATTGCCTGACACACCGCTATCGCGAGCAGGCTCACTCCTACAGGGGGGCGGGTGTTCACAAAATCCCGGTTCACCACAGATCCATGTGGGAGCGAGCCTGCTCGCGAAGGCGTCCGGCCATTCAACATCTTCATCGGCTGACCCACCGCTTTCGCGAGCAGGCTCGCTCCTACAGGGGTGTCGGGTATTCACAAAATCCCGGTTCACCACAAATCCATGTGGGAGCGAGCCTGCTCGCGAAGGCGTCCAGTCAGGCAACATCTCTGTTGAATGTGCCGGCCTCTTCGTGAGCAAGCTCACTCCCACAGGTCCTTCGGTGTTCACAAATCCCGGTTCACCACAAATCCATGTGGGAGCGAGCTTGCTCGCGAAGGCGTCCGGTCAGGCAACATCTCTGCTGAAGGTGCCGGCCTCTTCGTGAGCAGGCTCGCTCCCACAGGGGACAGTGTTGCAGGCATAAAAAAACCCGCCTGAACAGGCGGGTTTTTTATTGGCTAAGCGAAGATCACTCTTCGATGTTGCCCATGGCGGTGGTGTTGAAGCCGCCGTCGACGTACATGATTTCGCCGCTGATGCCCGACGCCAGGTCGGAGCACAGGAAGGCGCCGGCGTTGCCGACTTCGTCGATGGTGACGTTGCGACGCAGCGGGGTTTGCGCTTCGTTGGCGGCCAGCATTTTGCGGAAGTTCTTGATGCCCGAGGCTGCCAGGGTACGGATCGGGCCAGCCGATACGCAGTTGACGCGGGTGCCGTCCGGGCCCAGGGAGCCGGCCAGGTAACGTACGCCAGCTTCCAGCGAAGCCTTGGCCATGCCCATTACGTTGTAGTTCGGCATGGTGCGCTCGGCGCCCAGGTACGACAGGGTCAGCAGGCTACCGTTGCGGCCTTTCATCATTTCGCGACCGGCTTTGGCCAGGGCCACGAAGCTGTAGGCGCTGATGTCGTGAGCGATGCGGAAACCGTCACGGGTGGTGGCTTCGGTGAAGTCGCCGTCCAGTTGGTCGCCCGGGGCGAAACCAACGGAGTGAACGATGCAGTCCAGGCCGTCCCACTTCTTGCTCAGTGCTTCGAAGACCTTGGCGATTTCTTCATCGCTGGCCACGTCGCACGGGAAGCACAGCTCAGGGCTCGAACCCCAGCCTTGAGCGAACTCTTCAACACGACCTTTCAGTTTGTCGTTCTGATAAGTGAAGGCAAGCTCAGCGCCCTCGCGATGCATGGCGGCAGCGATGCCGGATGCGATGGACAGCTTGCTGGCGACACCGACGATCAGTACGCGCTTACCGGCGAGAAAACCCATGTGTTGCTCCTCTTTCAGGTTATTGCGCAGTGGCTGGTGCCAAAAAAGCGGCTTCCAGCAACTGCTGTGTATACGGATGTTGGGGGGCGGCAAAAATACTTTGCGCGTCTCCCTGTTCGACCACTTGGCCATGCTTGACCACCATCAACTGGTGGCTCAGCGCTTTGACGACAGCCAGGTCATGGCTGATAAACAAATACGTCAGGTTGTACTTGGCTTGCAGTGAACGCAACAGCTCCACCACTTGCCGCTGCACCGTCCGGTCGAGCGCCGAAGTCGGCTCGTCCAGCAGGATCAGCGCCGGTTTCAGCACCAAAGCCCGGGCAATGGCGATTCGTTGCCGTTGCCCACCGGAAAATTCGTGGGGGTAGCGGTGCCGGGTTTCCGGATCCAGACCTACCTCCTTCAATGCCGCAATAATCGCCGCTTCTTGCTCCTCGGCGGTGCCCATCTTGTGAATCCGCAGGCCTTCGCCAACGATGTCGCTGACACACATGCGCGGGCTCAGGCTGCCAAACGGGTCCTGAAACACCACCTGCATCTGCCGACGCAACGGGCGAACCTCGTTCTGCGTCAGGCAGTCTAGCTGCTTGCCTTGAAAACGGATCGCGCCTTTGCTACCGATCAGCCGCAAAATCGCCAGACCCAGGGTGGATTTACCGGAACCGCTTTCCCCGACAATCCCCAGAGTCTGACCCTGCGGCAGGCTGAAATTGATGCCGTCCACTGCCTTGACGTGATCCACCGTGCGTTTGAGCAGGCCTTTCTTGATCGGGAACCAGACTTTCAGGTCCTCGACTTCAAGCAGCGGCGCGCCGATTTTATTGCTCGCCGGGCCTCCGCTGGGCTCCGCGCCGAGCAATTCCCGAGTGTACGGATGCTGCGGCGAACGGAACAGCTCTGCGCACGATGCCTGTTCGACGATGCAACCGCGCTGCATGACACATACACGATGCGCAATTCTTCGCACCAGGTTCAAATCGTGACTGATCAGTAACAGCGACATGCCCAATCGGGCCTGCAATTGCTTGAGCAAATCGAGAATTTTCAGCTGAACGGTCACGTCCAGAGCGGTGGTCGGCTCGTCGGCAATCAGCAGTTCAGGCTCGTTGGCCAGGGCCATGGCGATCATCACCCGTTGGCGCTGACCGCCGGACAATTCATGGGGCAGGGCCTTGAGGCGCTTGTGCGGCTCGGGGATGCCAACCATCTCCAGCAGCTCCAGCGTGCGCTTGGTGGCGACTTTACCGGTCAGGCCCTTGTGGATGCCGAGGACTTCGTTGATCTGCTTCTCGATCGAGTGCAGCGGGTTCAGCGAGGTCATCGGCTCCTGAAAGATCATCGCGATGCGGTTGCCGCGAATGTGCCGGATGGTTTTTTCGCTCAGGCCCAGCAGATTTTGCCCGGCGTAGTTGATGCTGCCGGCCGGATGGCGGGCCATCGGATAGGGCAGCAGGCGCAGGATCGAATGCGCGGTCACCGATTTGCCCGAACCGGATTCGCCCACCAGCGCGAGGGTTTCGCCACGCTTGATATCGAAACTCACGCCCTCGACGACGCGGTGCACGCGCTCGCCGAAACCGAATTCGACGGCGAGGTCGCGCACTTCGATCAGATTGTCCTGATTCATTTCACTTCCTCGGGTCGAAGGCATCGCGAGCGGACTCGCCGATAAACACCAGCAAACTCAACATCAATGCGAGCACGGCAAAGGCACTCATGCCCAGCCACGGCGCTTGCAGGTTGGATTTGCCCTGCGCGACCAGTTCACCCAGCGACGGGCTGCCTGCCGGCAAACCGAACCCGAGGAAGTCCAGCGCGGTGAGGGTGCCGATGGCGCCGGTGAGGATGAACGGCATAAACGTCATGGTCGAGACCATCGCGTTGGGCAGAATGTGGCGGAACATGATCGCGCCGTTCTGCATGCCCAGCGCCCGCGCGGCGCGCACGTATTCAAGGTTGCGACCCCGGAGGAACTCGGCGCGCACCACGTCGACCAGGCTCATCCAGGAGAACAGCAGCATGATCCCCAGCAGCCACCAGAAATTCGGCTGGACGAAACTGGCGAGAATGATCAGCAGATACAGCACCGGCAGCCCCGACCAGATCTCCAGAAAACGCTGCCCGGCCAAGTCGACCCAGCCGCCATAAAAGCCCTGCAAAGCACCGGCAATCACGCCGATGATCGAACTCAATACGGTCAAGGTCAGCGCGAACAGCACGGAAATGCGGAAACCGTAAATCACCCGCGCCAGCACGTCGCGACCCTGATCGTCAGTGCCGAGCAGGTTGTCCGCCGACGGTGGCGCTGGCGCCGGGACTTTCAGGTCGTAGTTGATGCTCTGATAGCTGTAGGGAATCGGCGCCCACAACACCCACGCATCCTTGGCCTTGAGCAGTTCGCGGATGTACGGGCTCTTGTAGTTGGCTTCCAGCGGGAATTCGCCGCCGAAGGTGGTTTCCGGGTAGCGCTTGATCGCCGGGAAATACCAATTGTTGTCGTAATGCACCACCAACGGCTTGTCGTTGGCGATCAGTTCGGCGCCGAGGCTTGCGCCGAACAGGATCAGAAATAGCCACAGCGACCACCAGCCACGCTTGTTGGCTTTGAACAGTTCGAAGCGGCGGCGGTTGAGAGGGGACAGGTTCATCTCAATGCTCCCGGCTTTCGAAGTCGATGCGCGGATCGACCAGGGTGTAAGTGAGGTCGCCGATCAGTTTCACCACCAGCCCGAGCAGGGTGAAGATGAACAGGGTGCCGAACACCACCGGGTAATCGCGGTTGATCGCTGCTTCGAAACTCATCAGGCCGAGGCCGTCGAGGGAGAAGATCACTTCCACCAGCAAGGATCCTGTGAAGAAGATGCCGATGAACGCCGACGGGAATCCGGCAATCACCAGCAGCATGGCGTTGCGGAACACATGGCCGTAGAGCACGCGATGGCGGGTCAGGCCTTTGGCCTTGGCGGTGACCACGTACTGCTTGTTGATTTCGTCGAGGAAGCTGTTTTTGGTCAGCAGGGTCATGGTCGCGAAGTTGCCGATCACCAGTGCGGTCACCGGCAGCGCGAGGTGCCAGAAGTAATCGAGGATCTTGCCGCCAAAACTCAGTTCATCGAAGTTGTTCGAGGTCAGGCCGCGCAACGGGAACCAGTCGAGATAACTGCCGCCGGCAAACACCACGATCAGCAGGATCGCAAAGAGGAACGCCGGGATCGCATAGCCGACGATGATCGCCGAACTGGTCCACACATCGAAGTGGCTGCCGTGCCGCGTGGCCTTGGCGATCCCCAGCGGGATCGACACCAGGTACATGATCAGCGTGCTCCACAGCCCCAGCGAGATCGACACTGGCATCTTTTCCTTGATCAGGTCGATGACCTTGGCGTCGCGGAAAAAACTGTCGCCGAAATCCAGCTGCGCGTAGTTCTTGACCATGATCCACAGGCGTTCCGGGGCCGACTTGTCGAACCCGTACATGTGCTCGATTTCCTTGATCAGCGCCGGGTCCAGCCCCTGCGCGCCGCGATAGGACGAGCCGGCCACGGAGACCTCGGCACCGCCGCCGGCAATCCGGCTGGTAGCGCCTTCGAAGCCTTCGAGCTTGGCGATCATCTGTTCCACCGGGCCACCGGGCGCGGCCTGAATGATCACGAAGTTGATCAGCAGAATGCCGAACAGCGTCGGGATGATCAGCAGCAGTCGCCGAAAAATATACGCCAGCATCTGATTACTCCGTGCCCACAGGGTCGGCTTGCAGTTTGGTTTCGACTTCTATCGCCGGTTTTGCGTTCGGCTTGACCCACCAGGTGTTAATCCCGATGTCGTACTTGGGCGAGACTTTCGGGTGGCCGATGTGGTTCCAGTACGCCACGCGCCAGGTCTTGATGTGCCAGTTGGGGATCACGTAGTAACCCCATTGCAGCACACGGTCCAGCGCACGGGCGTGGGCCACCAGGCTTTTGCGCGAGTCGGCGTTGATCAGGTTCTCGACCAGTTGATCGACGATCGGATCCTTCAAGCCCATGGTGTTGCGGCTGCTCGGTTTATCGGCGGCGGCACTCATCCAGTATTCGCGCTGTTCGTTGCCCGGCGAGTTGGACTGCGGGAAGCTGCCGACCATCAAGTCGAAATCACGCGAACGCACGCGGTTGATGTACTGCGAAACGTCGACGCGGCGGATTACCAGATCGATGCCGAGGTCGCTGAGGTTGCGCTTGAACGGCAGCAGTACGCGTTCGAATTCGGTCTGCGCGAGCAGGAACTCGATCACTACGGGTTTGCCGGTGGCGTCGACCATTTTGTCGTCGACGATCTTCCAGCCGGCCTCCTGCAGCAGTTGATAGGCCTCGCGCTGCTGGGCGCGGATCATGCCGCTGGCATCGGTCTTCGGATTGTCGAAGGCTTCACTGAACACCTGCGCCGGCAGTTTGCTGCGGAACGGCTCGAGGATCGTTCGTTGATCGGCGTCGGGCAGACCGGTGGCGGCCATTTCCGAGTTTTCGAAATAGCTGCGAGTGCGGAAGTAGGCACCGTTGAACAGCTGTTTATTGGTCCACTCGAAATCGAACAGCAGACCCAGCGCCTGACGCACGCGCGCGTCCTGGAACAGCGGGCGGCGCAAGTTGAAGACGAAACCCTGCATGCCGGTCGGGTTGCTGTTGGTGATCTGTTCCTTGATCAGGCGACCTTCGGTGACCGCCGGAATGTTGTAAGCGTTGGCCCAGTTCTTCGCGGTCATTTCCAGCCAGTAATCGAACTGCCCGGCCTTCAGTGCTTCGAGGGCGACGGTGTTGTCGCGGTAGTAATCGGTGGTCATGGTGTCGAAATTGTAGAAGCCACGATTGACCGGCAGGTCCTTGCCCCAGTAATCCTTGACCCGCTCGTAGCGCACCGAACGCCCGGCCTTTACTTCGGCGACCTTGTACGGGCCGCTACCGAGCGGGATCTCCAGATTGCCTTTGCTGAAATCGCGATCAGCCCACCAGTGTTTTGGCAGCACCGGCAACTGGCCGAGGATCAGCGGCAACTCGCGGTTGTTGCTGTGCTTGAACTTGAACAGCACTTTCAGCGGATCTTCGGCGATCACTTCGGATACATCGCTGTAGTAACCGCGAAACAGCGGCGAGCCTTCCTTGGTCAGCGTATTGAAGCTGAACACCACGTCGTCGGCGCGCACCGGGTGGCCGTCATGGAAACGTGCTTCGGGGCGCAGGTAGAAACGCACCCAGCTGTTGTCCGGGGCTTTTTCGATTTTGCCGGCGATCAGGCCGTATTCGGTGAACGGCTCGTCGAGGCTGTGCTTGGTCAGGGTGTCGTAGATCTGCCCGATGTCATCGGCCGGCACGCCTTTGCTGATAAACGGGTTGAGGCTGTCGAAGCCGCCGAAACCGGCCTGACGGAACACGCCGCCCTTGGGCGCATCGGGATTCACGTAATCGAACTGCTTGAAATCGGCCGGGTATTTCGGCGGCTCGTTGTACAGGGTCACGGCGTGTTGCGGGGCGGCAAAGGCCAGCCCGGCGAACAGCAAGCCGCTGGCCTGGACGAGCAGGGCGCGGATCGGTTTCATTGATCTTTCTCCGAAGACTTCAGCCACCACGCGCTCAGGCCCAGGGTGTAGGGCGGCGTGGTGACGAAGGCCAACCGGTTGCGGTAGGCCAGACGGTGATAATTGAGGTACCAGTTGGGAATGCTGTAGTGCTGCCAGAGCAGCACGCGGTCGAGCGCTTTGCCGGCGGCGACCTGCTCGTCGCGGGTGCGCGCGGCGAGCAGTTGTTCGAGCAGGTGATCAACCACCGGATTGGCGATGCCCGCGTAATTCTTGCTGCCCTTGACGTTCACCTGACTGGAGTGGAAGTACTGCCACTGCTCAAGGCCCGGGCTTAAGGTCTGGTTGAGCGTCATCGAGATCATGTCGAAATCAAATTGATCGAGGCGCTGTTTGTATTGGGCGCGATCGACCGTGCGCAGGCGCGCGTCGATGCCGATGCTGTTGAGGTTCTCGATGTAGGGCTGGTACAGGCGCTCGAGGTTCGGATTGACCAGCAACAGCTCGAAGCGCAGCGGTTGGCCGTCAGCGTTTTGCAGGCGCTGACCGTTGAGTTTCCAGCCGGCCTCGGCGAGCAACGCCAATGCCTTGCGCATGGTTTCCCGGGGAATGCCGCGACCGTCGGTTTTTGGCAGGGTGAACGGCTCGGTGAACAGCTTGGCCGGCAGTTGTTCCTTATACGGCTTGAGCATCAGCCATTCCCCCCCGACCGGCAGGCCGGAGGTTGTGAATTCACTGTTGGGGTAGTAACTGCTGGTGCGTTTGTAGGCGTCGCTGAACAGCGCGCGGTTGGTCCACTCGAAGTCGAACATCAGGCCCAGCGCTTCGCGGGTCTTTACGTCCGAGAACGTCGCGCGGCGGGTGTTCATGAACAGACCCTGACTCTGGGTCGGGATCTGATGCGGGATCTGTGCCTTGATCACGTCGCCACGGCGTATCGCGGGGAAGTTGTAGCCATTGGCCCAGTTCTTCGCCTGATGCTCGATGTAGATGTCGAATTCGCCAGCCTTGAACGCTTCGAAGGCCACATCGCTGTCGCGGTAGAACTCGACTTCCATGCGATCAAAATTGTACTTGCCGCGATTGACCGCCAGGTCCTTGCCCCAGTAATCCTTGACCCGTTCGAAGATCAACTGCCGACCCGGCGTCACCGAAGTGATGCGATAGGGGCCGCTGCCCAGTGGCGGTTCGAAGGTGGTGGCCTTGAAGTCGCGGTCTTTCCAGTAATGCTGCGGCAGCACCGGCAATTCGCCGAGGCGCAGGATCAACAGCGGATTGCCCGAGCGCTTGAGCACGAAGCGGATGCGCTGTTTGTTGAGAATGTCGACCCGCAGTACTTCTTGTAGGGCAGTGCGGTACAGCGGATGACCGTCCTTGAGCAGCGTTCTATAGGAGAACGCTACGTCATAAGCGGTGATCGGCGTGCCGTCGTGAAAACGCGCCTCGGGACGCAGGTTGAAGACAACCCAGCTGCGATCTTCGCTGTACTCCACCGATTGCGCAATCAAGCCGTAACTCGACGCCGGCTCGTCGCCGGACGGCGAATACTGACCGGTACCGACCATCAACGGCTCGTTCAGCTCATTGATGCCGTACTGGAGGAAATTCGCTGTGGTGACGGGACTCGTGCCCTTGAAGGTGTACGGGTTGACCGTATCGAAGGTGCCGAACGCCATTACCCGCAACGTACCGCCCTTGGGCGCTTGCGGGTTGACCCAGTCGAAGTGGGTAAATCTGGCCGGGTACTTGAGCGTGCCGAACTGCGCATAACCGTGACTTTCGGTAATCGTCGCGCTTGCGGTTGAGCTCAAGGCCAGGCTGATCAGGAGCAGGAGGAGGGGACGCTTCAAGTCAGATCCGATCCAGGCGGCTTGGGCTTTGTGGGCCGTACAGTAACAGCTTGTCTGGACAGGAAAAAGATGCGGGTTAATGCGCGGTTAATCGTTTGCGCGAAGAGCCCCTCACCCTAACCCTCTCCCGGGGGGAGAGGGGACTGACTGCGGTGTTTGGGAGGGTTGCACCGACGTGCGATACCGAGTCGAACTCACGTTTTGAAAAGCCCCCGATCGGCTCCCTTTCCCCCTCGCCCCCTTGGGGGAGAGGGCTGGGGTGAGGGGGATGGATCTAAAGCGCACCACAAAATCCGAACCAAAAAAAAGCCCCTGAAAACTCAGGGGCTCTTCCATCAGTGCGGCTGATAAACCGTGAGCATCTGCCCCGGCTTCAGTGCTTTACCCGCACCCGGATTCCAGCGCTTGAGATGCTGCATCTCAACGTTAAAGCGCTTGGCCACGACGTACAGCGTGTCGCCGCGCTTGACCTTGTACTGGGTCTGCTGCGCGCTGTCGTCCTTGCCTTTGCTCTTGCTGTTGGACGCAATCACCGTGTTGACCCGGCCGGACTTGCGAGCCGGCGCACGCTTGGTGGTGTCTTGCATCACCAAAGTCTGGCCGACCTTGAGGTTCTTGCCGGTCAGCTTGTTCCAGCGTTGCAGATCCTTGACTTCGACCTTGTTGGCCCTGGCAATGGAGCCGAGGTTGTCGCCACGCTTCACGCGGTAAGCACGCTTGAGCTGCGCCACTTCCGACGGATCAGCGCCTTCGAATACTGGCTTGAGCGAACGCGGGCTGATCAGTTCGTCAGGTCGCATGGTCTGCAAACTGGCGGTGAGCAGTTGCGCCTTCGAGGTTGGCACCAGCAAATGCTGAGGGCCATCGATGGTGGTGCGTTGCTTGAACGCCGGGTTGAGCTGGAACAGTTCGTCTTCGTCGATGTTGGCCACCGCAGCAACCTTCGACAGGTCCATGCGCTGGTTGATTTCGACGACCTGGAAGTACGGTTCGTTGGCGATCGGGTTGAGGTTGACCCCGTAGGCTTCCGGCGCCAGTACCACTTGCGACAGTGCCAGCAGTTTCGGCACATACGCCTGGGTTTCTGCCGGCAGCGGCAGGTTCCAGTAATCGGTTGGCAGGCCAAGCTTTTCGTTACGCTCGATGGCGCGGCTGACGGTGCCTTCTCCAGCGTTATACGCCGCCAGGGCCAGCAACCAGTCACCGTTGAACATGTCGTGCAGACGGGTCAGGTAGTCCATCGCTGCCGTGGTCGAGGCGGTGATATCGCGGCGGCCATCATAGAAGCGGGTCTGACGCAGGTTGAAGTAACGCCCGGTGGACGGAATGAACTGCCACAAACCGACTGCATCGGCCCGCGAGTAGGCCATCGGGTTGTAGGCGCTTTCAATCACTGGCAGCAGGGCCAGTTCCAGCGGCATGTTGCGTTCTTCTAGGCGTTCGACGATGTAGTGAATATAGAGACTGCCGCGTTCGCCGGCGTTCTCGAGGAAAGAGGGATTGCTGGCGAACCACAGGCGCTGTTGCTCGATGCGCGGGTTTACGCCGAGGCCTTCCTGCAGCTGAAAGCCCTGGCGCATGCGTTCCCAGATATCCTGAGGAACCTGTGGGCTGGGCTTTTCGGTCAGCCAGATCGGCTTCTGCTTGGCTCGCGCAGCAATGTTCGGCGTATGGGTCGCTTCAGTCTGCGGAGCATGGCTGGAACAGCCCGCCAGCGTGGCGGACACAGCCACCGCGATGGCTTGCGCCAGGCGGGTCAATGCGTCTGAATTGACGGACTTACGTATGGATGACGACATTGGCTGGAAGTAAGTTCCGGGCAAAAATGTCGGGCGATTCTAGAAAGCGCACCCCCTGCGGTCAACCATTCAGAATTTTTGTACCAAGTGGCGGGGCACTTAGAACTTATCTTTCCAGGCCCGCAGAGCCGCAAATACCTCACTCGGCGCCCGGTTTTGAGCGCCTGCCCGTTCGTCCACTTTTTGTGTAACCAATGTTTCAGAGGTGCGCAAAAACGGGTTTGTGAGCTTTTCCAGAGCGAGGGTCGAGGGCAGGGTCATCACGCCGTTTTGCCGTTGCTGGGTGACTTTTTCCAGACGGGCGGCAATGTCCGGGTTGCTCGGTTCGACAGCGGCGGCAAACTTCAGATTGCTCAGGGTGTATTCATGGGTGCAGTAGACCAGCGTATCTTCCGGTAACGCGGCGAGGCGGCTGAGCGAGTGGTGCATTTGCTCCGGCGTGCCTTCGAACAAACGTCCGCAACCGGCAGCGAACAGCGTGTCGCCGCAGAACAGTAGGCCGTGGTGGTAATAGGCAATGTGTCCCAAGGTGTGACCGGGCACCGCATAGACGTCGAAGTCCCAGCCGAGCACGCTGACTGTGTCGTTGTCCTTGAGCGCCACATCGCGCCCCGGAATGCTTTCGCTGGCCGGACCGTAGACTGTCGCGCCGCTCGCGGCTTTCAGGCGTTCGACGCCGCCGACGTGATCATGATGGTGGTGGGTGATAAGGATATCGCTCAGCACCCAGCCTGGATGCGCTTCGAGCCAGGCCTGCACTGGCGCGGCATCGCCCGGGTCGACCACCGCGCAGCGCTGGGTGCGGTGATCTTGTAACAACCAGATGTAGTTATCGGTGAACGCGGGCAGGGCACTGATCTGTATCATCGTCGGAATTCGCCAAGCGGAAAACATTGGCGCATCTTAGTAGTTCCTGGCGCTTTGGAGAATGCGATGAGTGATAAAGCGTTCGCACAGGCTGATCCTGACTGGCTGGCCCTGATCGGTGCAGCCCGTGAATGGCTGTCGGGCCCGCTCGGGCAATTTCTGCTCGATGAGGAGCGGCGCATGCTCGAAGACGAGTTGGGCCGGTTCTTCGGCGGTTATCTGGTGCATTACGGGCCATCGGCCGAGACCCCGCCGGCGGCGCCGCAAGTGCAGCGCAATGTGCGTCTTGGCGCGCCGTTGCCGGGCGTCGAGATTGTCTGCGAAGAGCAGGCCTGGCCGCTGAGCGAGCACGCCGCCGACGTGGTAGTGATGCAGCACGGTCTGGATTTCTGCCTGTCGCCCCACGGGTTGCTGCGTGAAGCAGCGAGCAGCGTGCGCCCCGGCGGGCATTTGCTGATCATCGGCATCAACCCGTGGAGCACCTGGGGCCTGCGCCATGTATTCGCCCATGACGCCTTGCGCCAGGCGCGCTGCATCTCGCCGTCACGGGTTGCCGACTGGCTCAATCTGCTCGGCTTCGCGCTGGAGAAACGTCGCTTCGGGTGCTATCGTCCGCCGCTCGCGTCGCCCAAGTGGCAGGCCCGCCTGGCCGGCTGGGAACGCAAGGCCGGTGACTGGCAACTGTCGGGCGGCGGCTTCTATTTACTGGTTGCGCGCAAGATTGTGGTCGGGCTGCGACCCTTGCGTCAGGAACGGCGCGAGCCGATGGGCAAGCTGATTCCGCTGCCGATGGCCAAGGTCAACCGCCGTCGCATTGAACCGTAAACCTTCTTTTATTCGCGGCCGGACTTGTTCCGGCCGTGGCCATCGTCGATCCGTGATTGGCGAGGCAGGCATTTTTTCTGGATAGAGTGGCATGAGCGAAAGCGTTGAAAGCGTCGACACCGTAGAACTGTTCACTGACGGCGCCTGCAAGGGCAACCCCGGCCCGGGCGGCTGGGGCGCCTTGCTGGTGTGCAAGGGCGTCGAAAAGGAACTGTGGGGCGGCGAAGCCAACACCACCAATAACCGCATGGAACTGCTCGGCGCGATCCGTGGCCTCGAAGCCTTGAAGCGCCCGTGCGAAGTGCTGCTGGTGACCGACTCGCAATACGTGATGAAGGGCATCAATGAGTGGATGGCCAATTGGAAGAAGCGTGGCTGGAAAACCGCAGCGAAAGAACCCGTGAAAAACGCTGATCTGTGGAAAGAACTGGACGAGCAGGTCAACCGCCACAAGGTCACCTGGAAATGGGTGCGTGGGCACATTGGCCATCACGGTAACGAGCGGGCGGACCAGTTGGCCAACCGCGGGGTGGATGAGGTTCGTGGCTACAAGCAGAGCTGATTTCGCTTCTCAACCGTGGTGCGGCCATTCGCGAGCAGGCTCGCTCCCACAGGGAAATGCATTCCAGACCTGATGTATCTTCCTGAATTGGAATGCATTCCAATGTGGGAGCGAGCCTGCTCGCGAAGGGTGCGACACGGTCCACCTGAAACACCCCGCCGAGCGTGCTAACATCCGCGTTTTTTGCAAGATCGACCCGTTGAGAGCTGAACACTGATGGCCACCAGATCCGTTGTACTCGATACCGAAACCACCGGCATGCCGGTGACCGATGGTCACCGGATCATTGAAATCGGTTGTGTTGAACTGATCGGCCGACGCCTCACGGGCCGGCATTTTCACGTTTACCTGCAGCCGGATCGCGAGAGTGATGAAGGCGCCATCGGCGTTCACGGCATCACCAACGAATTCCTGGTCGGCAAGCCACGGTTTGCCGAAGTCGCCGATGAGTTCTTCGAGTTCATCAAGGGCGCGCAGCTGATCATCCACAACGCGGCGTTCGACGTTGGCTTCATCAACAACGAATTCGCTTTGATGGGCCAGCAGGATCGCGCTGACATCACCCGGCACTGCTCAATCCTCGACACCCTGATGATGGCCCGGGAACGTCACCCGGGGCAGCGCAACAGCCTCGATGCGTTGTGCAAACGTTATGGCGTCGACAACTCCGGCCGTGAACTGCACGGCGCCTTGCTCGACTCGGAGATTCTCGCCGACGTCTACCTGACCATGACCGGTGGCCAGACCAGCCTGTCGCTGGCGGGCAATGCGTCAGACGGTAATGGCACGGGCGATGGTGCGGACAACTCGGCGACCGAGATTCGTCGTTTGCCGGCGGATCGCCAACCAGCGCGAATCATTCGTGCGACGGAGGAGGAGCTGGCGGCGCATCTGGTGCGGCTGGAAATTATTGCCAAGTCTGCCGGTGGCCCGGCGCTGTGGACACAGATCGCCGAAGCCGACGCACAGGCTTGAGAGACCAAAAGATCGCAGCCCAGGCTGCGATCTTTGCTTTTGGCGGCATGAAGCCAACTGGCCACCCTCGCCACTTTCGCTGCAACCCTCTACCCTGAGTGCATTGGCAGATTCAAACCTGCCGCCTCAGGACACTGAGCCTCATGTACAAAGATTTGAAGTTTCCGGTGTTGATCGTCCATCGCGATATCAAGGCCGACACGGTCGCCGGTGACCGTATCCGTGGCATCGCCCGGGAGTTGGAGCAGGAAGGGTTCAATATCGTTTCGGCCATCGACTACACCGAAGGGCGGTTGGTCGCGTCGACCCACCATGGCCTCGCGTGCATGCTGATTGCCGCCGAGGACGCCAGTACGAACTCGCATCTGTTGCAGAACATGGCCGAACTGATCGGGCTGGCGCGGGTGCGTGCGCCGGATCTGCCGATCTTCGCCCTCGGCGAGCAAGTCACCCTGGAAAATGCCCCGGCCGATGCCATGGCCGAGCTCAATCAACTGCGCGGCATTCTCTATCTGTTCGAAGACACCGTGCCGTTCCTCGCCCGGCAAGTGGCGCGGGCGGCGCGCAAGTATCTGGATGGCTTGCTGCCGCCGTTTTTCAAGGCACTGGTGCAGCACACCGCCGATTCCAATTATTCCTGGCACACCCCCGGTCATGGTGGCGGCGTGGCCTATCACAAGAGTCCGGTGGGGCAGGCGTTTCACCAGTTTTTTGGTGAAAACACCCTGCGTTCGGATTTGTCGGTGTCGGTGCCGGAACTCGGTTCGCTGCTCGACCACACCGGGCCCTTGGCCGAAGCCGAAGAGCGCGCGGCACGCAATTTCGGCGCCGATCACACCTTTTTCGTGATCAATGGCACCTCGACCGCCAACAAGATTGTTTGGCATTCGATGGTCGCGCGCGACGATCTGGTACTGGTCGATCGCAACTGCCACAAGTCGGTGTTGCACGCGATCATCATGACCGGCGCGATTCCGTTGTACCTGTGCCCGGAGCGTAATGAGCTGGGGATCATCGGGCCGATTCCGCTGAGCGAATTCAGCCGCGAATCGATTCAAGCGAAGATCGATGCCAGCCCGCTGACCAAGGGCCGTGCGCCGAAAGTCAAACTCGCCGTGGTCACCAACTCGACCTACGACGGCCTCTGCTACAACGCCGAGCTCATCAAGCAAAGCCTCGGCAACAGTGTCGAAGTGCTGCATTTCGATGAGGCCTGGTACGCCTATGCGGCGTTTCACGAATTCTTCGCCGGGCGCTACGGCATGGCCACTTCGCGCAGTGACGACAGTCCGCTGGTATTCACTACCCATTCCACGCACAAACTGCTCGCTGCCTTCAGTCAGGCGTCGATGATTCATGTGCAGGACGGCGGCGCGCGGCAACTCGATCGCGATCGTTTCAATGAAGCGTTCATGATGCACATCTCGACCTCGCCGCAGTACAGCATCATCGCCTCGCTGGACGTTGCCTCGGCCATGATGGAAGGCCCGGCCGGGCGTTCGCTCTTACAGGAAACCTTTGATGAAGCGCTGAGCTTCCGCCGCGCGCTGGCCAATCTGCGCCAGCACATCGCCGCTGATGACTGGTGGTTTTCGATCTGGCAGCCACCGGGCGTCGAGGGCATCGACCGCGTACAGACGGAGGACTGGTTGCTGCAACCGAATGCCGACTGGCACGGTTTTGGTGAAGTCAGTGACGATTACGTGTTGCTCGATCCGATCAAGGTCACGCTGGTAATGCCGGGGCTCAATGCCGGTGGCGCGCTCAGCGAGAAGGGCATTCCGGCGACGGTGGTGAGCAAGTTCCTTTGGGAGCGCGGCCTGGTGGTGGAGAAGACCGGGCTGTATTCATTTCTGGTGCTGTTCTCCATGGGCATTACCAAAGGCAAATGGAGCACGCTGCTCACCGAGTTGCTGGAATTCAAGCGCAGCTACGACGCCAACGTGCGCCTCGACACCTGCCTGCCGTGCGTGGCCCAGCAAGACACCGCGCGTTATCGCGGCATGGGCCTGCGCGATCTTTGCGATCAATTGCACGCCTGCTACCGCAGCAATGCCACGGCCAAACACCTCAAGCGCATGTACACCGTGCTACCGGAAATTGCCATGAAACCGGCCTACGCCTACGATCATCTGGTGCGCGGCGAAGTCGAAGCGGTGCCGATCGATGAGCTGGAAGGGCGCATTGCAGCGGTGATGTTGGTGCCGTACCCGCCGGGCATTCCGCTGATCATGCCCGGCGAACGCTTTACCGAGTCGACCCGCTCGATCATTGATTACCTGAAATTTGCTCGCACGTTCGATAGCAGCTTCCCCGGTTTTGTCGCGGATGTGCATGGATTGCAGCACGAAGACGAAGGCAATGGACGGCAATACACCGTCGATTGCGTCAAGGAATGAGGACTTTTCCCAGTATGCAACCGGTCATGAATCCGAAATACCCAGGGCTGTCGGTGCGTGTCGCCGATGAAGGCTTTGCGCCGTATATCTGGGGCAGCGACTTCAGCTTCGAAGTCGCGGCTTATGGCGCGGCCGTGATTGGCCAGCCGGTCGAGCAATGGCGGGTGACGCCGATCGTGCCTTATCGCAAGTGCTACGGCATCGATCCGGAGGAGTTCAGCGCCTTTCACAACGCGCCGGACAGCGCGATTTTCATGGCCTATCTCGACGATGAGCCGGTCGGCCATCTGGTGATCAGTACCAACTGGAACGGTTTTGCGCACATCGATGAGCTGGCGGTGCACGCGCCGGCGCGTCGGCATGGTGTGGCCAAGGCGCTGCTCGATGTCGCGCAGTTCTGGAGCCGCAAGAAAAAACTGCCGGGGATCATGCTCGAAACCCAGAACAACAACCTCGGCGCCTGTCGGTTGTATGAGCGCTGCGGCTACGTGATTGGTGGCGTGGACCAGTTGCGCTATCGCGGCATTGATCCGAACACCGCCGAAGTGGCGCTGTTCTGGTATCGATTGTTCGATAACCCGCTGGAAAACCCGCTCAGCTCGCCAGCATCGCCTCGGCTTGTTCCGTGATGATCGTCAGTAGCGTCTGAATCGCTGATGACGGCGCGGAGTGCTTGAAGGTCAGGGCATAGAGGCTGATCGGCACGGCCGGTGACAGCGGGCAAACATCCAGCCCGGCGGCGCGCGCGCCCAGTGCAGTGAACGGGTCGACGATGGCCAGGCCTTCGCCGGCCTCGACCATGCTGCGCATCATCTGATGGGTTTGCACCCGGGTCTGGATGCTCGGTGCCGGGTGCAGCGCATGGAGTTTGTTTTCCAGCGCCGGGCTCAGTGGGTCCTGGCCTTCGAGGCCGACCATGGCCTGACCGGCCAGATCCTGTAGGGAAATGTATTTCTGTTTGGGTTGCAGCCAGCCGTGGGGCGCGAGCAATTGCAGCTTGCCCTGGGCCAGTGGCCGGCAATCAATGTCGGGGTGTTCAGGATCGTGCAGGCTCAAGCCGAGATCGCTTTCGCGCAATAACAGGCTGCGGACGATGTCGCGGGTCGGCGCACTGAGCAGGCTGCACGGCGCATCGGGCAGACGTCGGCGCAGGGCAGCAAGGCTTTGGGGCAGTAATTGTTGCGCCAGCGGCGGGGTGCCGATGATGCGCAAGGGTGGGGCGAGGTATTGCTTGAGACTGCTGGCCAGCCGTTGCACCGGCTCCAGCGCTTCATAGACATGGGCGATTTCGACCTGCAACGCCCGTGCTTCGGGCGTCGATTGCAGGCGTCCGCGCACGCTGGCGAACAGCATGAACCCCAACTGACTCTCGGCTTCGCGCAAACGCTCTTCGACCTCGGCCACCGGCAACTGCAGCCATTCGGCGGCGGTGCCCAGGTGACCGGTTTGCAAGAGCGCCTGAATCACTTCGATATGACGTAAACGCATGCGTGAAGTCCATGTTCAGCAGGTGGGGTCAGTGGCTGAATCCTACCCCAAGTCTGCGCATATGACTTCTGCTCATAACGGTCGGTTATGAAGCGACCGTTGGCTCGGGTTCGCGAGTCAGGGTGATACCTGACTGGACCAGGAGAAACTCGTTCTCGCTGACCTTGTTGACGCGATCGCCAATCGCCAGTTTGTAAATCGGCTCCGAGCCAGTGGAACCGTCTGCCGACGGGTTGGATTCCTGGAACTCATGCACGGAATAAACGCGGCCTTCCGCATCTCTTGCATGGAACTGACCGACGAGTACTGCTGCCATCTGCTTAGAACCTCTGGAGATAAAACGCTTGATTTGCGGCTTGGTAGACCGCCATCAAGGCCTGTAAGTTTTCCTACAGGAAAAAAATAATCAGCACCCGGGAATTTGCCAACGTGTGCTGGTGGAATCGTCACCGAATCATCTATAACTACTGGCTCCTCCCACGGACCATCGAGAGTCTTCCATGAGCAATGTCTACAACGTCGCTGTAGTGGTCGGTAGCCTGCGCAAAGCATCGATCAACCGCAAGGTCGCCCTGGCACTGGCAGAGCTGGCCCCGGCCAACCTCAAGCTTGAGATTGTCGAAATTGGCGATCTGCCACTTTATAACGAAGACATCGACGGTGATTCACCGCCGGCAGCCTACAGCACTTTCAGGCAAAAAGTGGCGTCATCCGACGCGGTGCTGTTTGTTACGCCCGAGTACAACCGTTCGGTGCCGGCGCCGCTGAAGAATGCCATCGACGTCGGTTCGCGGCCTTATGGCAAGGCTGTCTGGAGTGGCAAACCGGGGGCAGTGATCAGTGTATCGCCCGGTGCCATTGGTGGTTTCGGCGCGAATCAGCATCTGCGCCAGTCGTTCGTGTTTCTCAATGTGCCGTGCATGCAGCAGCCGGAAGCGTATCTGGGCGGGGCGGGTTCGGCGTTTGATGAGGCCGGCAAGTTGAGTGAAACGGTGAAACCTTTTCTGCAGAGTTTTATCAATGCCTACGGACAATTTGTAGAACAACACAAGAAGTAACCTGTACACGGAACAATGTAGGCCTTCGCCTGCTCGCGATAGCGGTGTGTCAGTCGACCAATTGGTAACTGACAGTCCGCTATCGCGAGCAGGCGAAGGCCTACAGGTTTTGTGTTGGCTTCATAACCCCATTTCAATTTAAGGCTGTTGCGGATGCTCGCTGCGTCACTGATTTTCCTGCTGACCATCACCCTTGTGATCTGGCAACCCAAAGGCCTCGGCGTCGGCTGGAGTGCGACGCTTGGCGCCGTGCTGGCGCTGATCTTCGGCGTTGTGCACCTGAGCGATATCCCGCTGGTGTGGCAGATCATCTGGAATGCCACCGGCACTTTCGTCGCGCTGATCATCATCAGTCTGTTGCTCGACGAAGCCGGTTTCTTCAACTGGGCGGCGCTGCATGTGGCGCGCTGGGGACGCGGTAGTGGGCGCAAGCTGTTTGCCTTCATGGTGCTGCTCGGCGCGTTGGTGTCGGCGCTGTTCGCCAATGACGGCGCGGCGCTGATCCTCACTCCAATCGTGATTTCGATGTTGCTGGCGCTGCGCTTTTCCCCGGCGGCGACGCTGGCCTTCGTCATGGGCGCGGGGTTTATCGCGGACACCGCGAGCCTGCCGCTGGTGGTGTCGAACCTGGTCAACATCGTCTCGGCGGACTTCTTTCACATCGGCTTCAACCGCTATGCAGCGGTGATGGTGCCGGTGAACTTCGTCAGCGTCGCGGCGACGCTGGGCATGCTGCTGTGGTTTTTCCGTCGCGACATTCCAGCGGCGTACGACCCTGAGCAACTCGAACATCCGGAAACCGCGATCCACGACAAAGCCACGTTTTATGCCGGCTGGGCGGTGTTGGTGATTCTGCTGATCGGTTGCTTTGCGCTGGAGCCGCTGGGCATTCCGATCAGTGCGATTTCCGCCGTGTGCGCCGCGCTGTTGCTGGGCATCGCCGCCCGCGGGCACAAGATTTCCACGCGCAAGGTGATGAAAGAAGCGCCGTGGCAGATCGTGATTTTCTCGTTGGGCATGTACCTAGTGGTGTATGGCTTGCGTAATGCCGGGCTGACCGGGTATCTGGCCGGTTGGCTGGATGTCTTCGCCGGTCATGGTGTCTGGGGCGCGGCCATGGGCACCGGGGTGCTGACGGCGTTGCTGTCGTCGATCATGAACAACTTGCCGACGGTGTTGATTGGTTTGTTGTCGATCGATGCGAGCCAGGCGAGTGGGGTGGTCAAGGAAGCGATGATTTATGCCAATGTGATTGGCAGCGATCTGGGGCCAAAGATTACCCCGATTGGCAGTCTGGCCACGTTGTTGTGGCTGCATGTGCTGGAGCGCAAGGGGATTCACATTGGCTGGGGGTATTACTTCCGGGTCGGGATTGTGTTGACGGTGCCGGTGTTGTTGGTGACGTTGGCGGCTTTGGCTTTGCGGCTTTCCCTTTAGACCGAGGTGACCCTATCGCGAGCAGGCTCACTCCTACAGGGGAATGTGTTGCCTCTCCCAATATTTGAAATGCGGTCCAAATGTGGGAGCGAGCCTGCTCGCGAAGAGGCCGGGTCAGGCACTGAAATTTTCAGGCCTGGCCGGGGACATTCGGCCAAAGATCCGAGACCAGAAACAACCGCTCAGCCTCTTCCCATTCCCCCTGCGCATTCTCGATCAGGCGCACCATCAACTGCGCCGGGGCCAGCGGTTCCAGATCCTCCAGCCACATCCGTAAATGCTCCAAAGTCCAGGTCTGATCAGCCGGGTAATGCGCCGGTGCCAGCCAGGCATGCCGGGGCAGGGGTTGCCAGCGTCCGGCCGGGCGTTGCGCGACAAACGCCGGCCAATCCTTCTGATGCAACCAGCTCCCGCGCAGATGCTGCGGATGCGCACCGTTCGGTGATTCAGCCTGCCCGGGCCACGGGTACAGCAAATAACCACCGAGCCACAGCTGCGCGCTGAACACCTCGATATCCAGCGCCGCCAGCACTTCGCGGCTTTCCGGGCGCGCCGAGATCGGCAGTTGATGTTCGGCCAGATGCGCCAGTTTGCGATCGAGCCGATCATGGCAACCAGGCCCCAGCCACTGCGCCGCATTACGGCCGTCGCCATTCTGCGGGCCGAGGTAGAGCTTGATCGCCAGTTCGAGGTGATGCACACCGTCGCGGTCACGCAACAACATGTCCAGTTCACCGAGAGTGTGGCCCTCGCGACGGATCGGCAGATTGGCGGCAATCAGTTCAATGCCCGGCGCATGCTCCACGGCAAACTGCCACAGACGCTCGTAATACAGGCCCAGCCGCCGTGTGCGCGCCTGCGACAACCAATGCAGCAAGCCATAACTGTCGCGGTCGAGCTGGCGCAGCCAGTGTTCCAGTCGCTCTGGATCGTGCACCCAATCGCTGCCCGCCAGCGGATGGCGCTGCGGCCACGGCGTAGTAGCAAGCATCGGCGGGGCGAGGATCACCCACGCCAGATCACGCACTTCCGGGTGGCGTAATTGGTGGGGCAACTGCAGCAAGTCGGGAAATAGGATCATCTTGCGAGCATAGCCTTAAACACGAGCACACCCTTGAGGCTGAAAGGATTTTGTCTAACCGGCGCTTTCGCCCATAATCGGGTTTTTCGCGTTTTCGATTGTCCGCAGAGGTCCCATGGAGCAATTTCGTAATATCGGCATCATCGGTCGCCTGGGCAGTTCCCAGGTGCTGGATACCGTCCGCCGACTGAAACGGTTTCTGCTCGATCGTCACCTGCATGTGATCCTCGAAGACACCATCGCCGAAGTGCTGCCGGGCCACGGCCTGCAAACCTCGTCGCGCAAGATGCTCGGCGAAGTCTGCGACATGGTCATCGTCGTCGGCGGTGACGGCAGCCTGCTCGGCGCCGCTCGGGCGCTGGCCAAACACAATATTCCGGTGCTCGGTATCAACCGTGGCAGCCTGGGTTTTCTCACCGATATTCGCCCGGACGAACTGGAAGTCGAAGTCGCCAAGGTGCTCGACGGCCACTATCTGGTGGAAAACCGCTTCCTGCTGCAAGCCGAAGTGCGCCGCCATGCCGAGGCCATCGGTCAGGGCGATGCGCTCAACGACGTGGTGCTGCACCCGGGCAAATCGACGCGGATGATCGAGTTCGAGCTGTACATCGACGGCCAGTTCGTCTGCAGCCAGAAGGCCGACGGCCTGATCGTCGCCACACCGACCGGCTCCACCGCGTACGCGTTGTCTGCCGGCGGGCCGATCATGCATCCCAAGCTCGATGCCATTGTGATCGTGCCGATGTACCCCCATATGTTGTCGAGCCGGCCAATTGTGGTCGATGGCAACAGTGAGCTGAAAATCGTCGTGTCGAAAAACATGCAGATTTACCCGCAAGTCTCCTGTGACGGGCAGAACCATTTCACCTGCGCGCCGGGCGACACCATCACCGTCAGCAAAAAAGCGCAGAAGCTGCGGCTGATCCACCCGCTCGACCATAACTACTACGAAGTCTGCCGCACCAAGCTCGGCTGGGGCAGCAAGCTGGGCGGTGGAGGCGACTGATGCTCGATCCCGCGCGCAGTTATGACCTGATTGGTGACGTGCACGGATGCGCCCTGACCCTCGAACACTTGCTGGACCGTCTCGGTTATCACAAACAGGGCGGGGTCTGGCGGCATCCATCGCGCATGGCCGTGTTCGTCGGCGACATCATCGACCGTGGCCCGCGCATTCGCGAGGCGCTGCACATCGTCCACGACATGGTCGAGGCCGGTCAGGCCTTGTGCATCATGGGCAACCACGAGTTCAACGCACTGGGCTGGAGCACCCCAGCGCTACCGGGCAGCGGCAAGCAGTTCGTCCGCGAACACACGCCGCGCCACGCACGTCTGCTGCACGAAACCCTGACCCAGTTCGAAGACCATCCCGGCGACTGGCACGATTTCCAGCGCTGGTTCTATGAGCTGCCGTTGTTTGTCGACGCCGGGCGTTTCCGCGTCGTCCACGCCTGCTGGGATGCTGGCCTGATCGAACCGCTGCGCGCGCTGTTCCCCAACGGTTGCATCGATGAACACTTCCTGCAGGCCTCGGCGGTGCCGGACAGTTTCGCTTGCACCGTGTTCGACCGTCTGTTGCGCGGCACCGATATGCGCCTGCCGGATGGTCTGACCATGACCAGCGGCGATGGTCTGGTGCGTTCGTTCTTCCGCACCAAGTTCTGGGAAGACGATCCGAAGACCTACGGCGATATCGTTTTCCAGCCGGATGCACTGCCAGACCCGGTGGCGCAGAAGCCGCTGACCTCCAGCGAAAAAAACAACCTGCTGCGCTACGGCGTCGACGAGCCGTTGCTGTTCGTCGGCCACTATTGGCGCAGCGGCAAACCGGCGCCGATCCGCCCGAATCTCGCGTGTCTGGATTACAGCGCGGTGCTCTACGGCAAACTGGTCGCCTATCGTCTGGATCAGGAAACCCGTCTGGATCCGCATAAATTTGTCTGGGTCGATGTCGAGCGGCCGGAGGTGCTGCAATGAGTGCGGTAGCGGTATTGCGTCTGCCGTTGGCGGTGGACTTGAGCGGTTTCGTCAAACTGCTGCAACGCATGCAGGTCCCGCATCGGGTCAGCGAAGAGGCCGGCGAACAGGTGCTGTGGGCACCGGCGGAAATCAGCGACGACGTGCGCTCGCTGTACGAGCGCTTCCCGGCGGGTGATCCCGATCAGCAAATGGACATTCCCGTCGCGCCAACCTTCAAGCGGCCGAGCTTCGCCGAGCAACTGAAATACGCCAAGGCCACCGGGTTCATCCTGTTGCTGTGCCTGATCGTTGGCGGGCTGACCTACCTCGGTGAGAACCTGCAAACGCTGCGCTGGCTGACCTTCCTCGATTTTCAGGTAGTCGGCGAATACATCCATTTCACGTCGTTGGCCGATAGCCTCGCGGCGGGGCAGTGGTGGCGGCTGGTCACGCCGATGCTGATCCACTTCGGCATCCTCCACCTGGCCATGAACGGCATGTGGTACTGGGAGCTGGGCCGGCGTATCGAGTCGCGTCAGGGCAGCATCAACCTGATCGGCCTGACGCTGCTGTTCAGCCTCGTTTCCAACTACGCACAGTTTGTCTGGAGCGGCGCGACCTTGTTTGGCGGTCTGTCCGGCGTACTTTACGGTTTGCTCGGGCATTGCTGGATTTTCCAGCTGCTGGCGCCGAACCCGGCCTATCGCCTGCCGCGCGGCGTGCTGGTGATGATGCTGGTGTGGTTGCTAGTGTGCATGTCCGGGCTGATCTCGATGATCGGTTTCGGCGAAATCGCCAACGCCGCCCATGTCGGCGGGTTACTCATCGGATGCTTCACCGGTTTGTTGGGTGGTTTGTATAACCGCCGTAAACTGGCCGTCTGAAATTTTTCTGTAGATTAAGAGCACGGAGACCCTGATGTCCTCTTTTAACGACATGATCAACAACATTACCCCGGACATCTACGAGAGTCTGAAACTGGCCGTGGAAATCGGCAAATGGTCGGACGGTGGCAAGCTCACCGCCGAACAGCGCGAACTGTCGCTGCAGGCGATGATCGCCTGGGAAATCCAGAACCTGCCTGAAGACCAGCGCACCGGTTACATGGGCCCGCAGGAATGTGCATCGAAGTCGATCGAAGTGCCGAACATCCTGTTCAAGTCGGATGCCATCCATTGATCGAGATTGGCCGCGGTGCAATCAGCAAAATGTCGGCGCGTCTGGACGGGCCGAATGTGCAATACGCGTTTCGTCTGGATGACGTCGAGGTGCCGGTCAACCCGTTGATCGGCACCACGGTGCGTCTGGAATACCTGGGGGCGATCCATTGCACCCATTGTGGGCGTAAAACCAAGACCAGTTTCAGTCAGGGCTACTGCTACCCGTGCATGACCAAACTGGCGCAGTGCGACCTGTGCATCATGAGCCCGGAGCGCTGCCACTATGACGCCGGCACGTGCCGCGATCCTGCGTGGGGCGAGCAGTTCTGCATGACCGATCATGTGGTTTACCTGTCCAACTCGTCTGGCATCAAGGTTGGCATCACCCGTGCAACGCAACTGCCGACCCGCTGGATCGATCAGGGCGCGTGTCAGGCCTTGCCGATCATGCGCGTTTCGACGCGGCAGCAGTCGGGCTTCGTTGAAGATTTGTTCCGCAGCCAAGTGGCCGACAAAACCAACTGGCGTGCATTGCTCAAGGGCGATGCGGCAGCGGTGGATCTGGCGCAGGTGCGTGACCAGTTATTTGAAAGCTGCGCCGAAGGCCTGCAAGGTTTGCAGGAGCGATTCGGCCTACAGGCAATTCAGACCATTGCCGATGTCGAACCGCTGGAAATCCGCTATCCGGTCGAGCAATACCCGGCCAAAATCGTCAGCTTCAACCTGGACAAGAACCCGATTGCCGAAGGCACGTTGTTGGGCATCAAAGGCCAGTACCTGATCTTCGATACCGGCGTGATCAATATTCGCAAGTACACGGCTTATCAGCTCGCCGTGCATCAATAAGGACTCCAGCATGCGCACCGAACAACCGAAGATGATTTACCTCAAGGACTATCAGGCGCCCGAGTACCTGATCGACGAAACACACCTGACCTTCGAGTTGTTCGAGGATCACAGCCTGGTGCACGCGCAGTTGGTCATGCGCCGCAACCCGGCGCGTGGCCCGGGCCTGCCGCCGCTGGTACTCGATGGCCAGCAGCTGGAATTGCTCTCGGTGACGCTGGCCGATCAAGAACTGTCTGACGGCGATTACCAGGTCACCGAAAACCATCTGACTCTGCAGCCGACCAGCGAAACCTTCACCGTCGACACCAGCGTCAAGATCCACCCGGAAACCAACACCGCGCTGGAAGGCCTGTACAAATCCGGCACGATGTTCTGCACCCAGTGCGAGGCCGAAGGCTTCCGCAAGATCACCTATTACCTCGACCGCCCGGACGTGATGAGCAAGTTCACCACCACCGTGGTCGCCGAGCAGCACAGCTATCCGGTATTGCTCTCCAACGGCAATCCGATTGCCAGTGGCCCGGGCGAAGACGGCCGGCACTGGGCAACCTGGGAAGACCCGTTCATGAAACCGGCGTACCTGTTCGCGCTGGTGGCCGGTGACTTGTGGTGCGTCGAAGACACCTTCACCACCATGACCAACCGCAACGTCGCGCTGCGCATTTACGTCGAGCCGGAAAACATCGACAAGTGCCAGCACGCGATGACCAGCCTGAAGAAGTCGATGCGCTGGGACGAAGAGGTTTACGGTCGCGAGTACGATCTGGACATCTTCATGATCGTCGCCGTCAACGACTTCAACATGGGCGCGATGGAGAACAAAGGCCTCAACATCTTCAACTCCAGCGCCGTACTGGCCCGCGCCGAAACCGCCACCGACGCCGCGCATCAGCGCGTTGAAGCGATCGTCGCTCACGAATATTTCCACAACTGGTCGGGCAACCGCGTGACCTGCCGTGACTGGTTCCAGCTGTCGCTGAAAGAAGGCTTCACCGTGTTCCGTGATTCCGGCTTCTCTGCCGACATGAACTCGGCCACGGTCAAGCGCATTCAGGATGTGGCGTACCTGCGTACCCACCAGTTCGCCGAAGACGCCGGCCCGATGGCTCATGCCGTGCGCCCGGACAGCTTCATCGAGATCTCCAACTTCTACACCCTGACCGTTTATGAGAAGGGTTCGGAAGTGGTCGGCATGATCCATACCTTGCTCGGCGCCGAAGGCTTCCGTAAGGGCAGCGATCTGTACTTTGAACGTCATGACGGCCAAGCCGTGACGTGCGACGACTTCATCAAGGCGATGGAAGATGCCAACGGCGTCGACCTGACCCAGTTCAAGCGCTGGTACAGCCAGGCCGGCACGCCGCGTCTGGCAGTGAGCGAGTCTTACGACGCTGCGGCGAAAACCTACAGCCTGACCTTCCGCCAGAGCTGCCCGGAAACCCCGGACAAAGTTGAAAAACTGCCGTTCGTGATTCCGGTCGAGTTGGGCCTGCTCGACAGCAAGGGCAACGAAATTGCCTTGCGTCTGAGCGGTGAAGCGTCGGCGCAAGGCACCACTCGCGTGATCTCGGTGACTGAAGCCGAGCAGACCTTCACTTTCGTTGACATCGCTGAACAGCCGCTGCCATCGCTGCTGCGCGGTTTCTCGGCACCGGTGAAACTGAGCTTCCCGTACAACCGCGATCAATTGATGTTCCTGATGCAGCACGACAGCGACGGCTTCAACCGCTGGGATGCCGGTCAACAACTGTCGGTGCAGGTGCTGCAAGAACTGATTGGCCAACAGCAGAAGGGCGAAAGCCTGAAGCTCGATCCGCGTTTGGTTTCAGCGTTGCGCACGGTGCTGTCGGATGAGTCGCTGGACCAGGCGATGGTCGCCGAAATGCTGTCGTTGCCGGGTGAGGCGTACCTCACTGAAATCAGCGAAGTGGCGGATGTCGATGCGATCCATATCGCCCGTGAGTTCGCTCGTCAGCAACTGGCGGAAGGTTTGTTCGAGGCATTGTGGCTGCGTTATCAGGCCAACCGTGATCTGTCGAAGAAAACCCCGTACGTCGCCGAAGCCGAGCACTTTGCCCGCCGCGCGCTGCAGAACATTGCGCTGTCGTACCTGATGCTCAGCGGCAAGCCGGAAGTCCTGGCGGCGGCGCTGGAGCAGTTCGAAAGCGCCGACAACATGACCGAACGCCTGACCGCGCTGGCCGTGTTGGTCAACTCGCCGTTCGAAGAGCAGAAAGCCTTGGCGCTGGCCAGTTTCGCCGAGCACTTCAAGGACAATCCTCTGGTCATGGATCAGTGGTTCAGCGTACAGGCCGGCAGTACTTTGCCAGGAGGTCTGGAGCGCGTGAAAGCGTTGATGCAGCATCCGGCGTTCAACATCAAGAACCCGAACAAGGTGCGTGCGCTGGTCGGCGCGTTTGCCGGGCAGAACCTGATCAACTTCCACGCGGCGGACGGTTCCGGTTATCGCTTCCTCGCGGATCTGGTGATCGAGCTGAACGGCTTTAACCCGCAGATTGCTTCTCGCCAACTGGCGCCGCTGACTCGCTGGCGCAAATATGACGATGCGCGTCAGGCCTTGATGAAAGGCGAGCTTGAGCGGATTCGGGCGTCGGGGCGGTTGTCGAGTGATGTGTATGAAGTGGTGAGCAAAAGTCTGGCTTGATGGTGTGTTGGAGTCGGTGTTCCAGCTGTGGACCGGCCCTCACCCTAACCCTCTCCCAGTGGGAGAGGGGACTGACCGAGGTGCCTTTGCGCTATACGCCGACCTGAATGACCGAGTCGAACTCAGGTTTTGAACGGCCCCCGATCTGCTCCCTTTCCCCCTCGCCCCTGGGGGAGAGGGCTGGGGTGAGGGGGTAGGATTTATGCATCAACACAACTCCCCAAGCCGTACGCATAAAAAAACGCCGCATTAATCAATGCGGCGTTTTTATTGACTAAAAATTACTTCAGGTCAAAACGGTCCAGGTTGGTGACCTTCGTCCACGCCGCAACAAAGTCCTTAACAAACTGCTCCTTGGCATCCGAACTGGCATACACCTCAGCCAACGCCCTTAATTGCGCATTGGAACCAAACACCAGATCAACCCGCGTCGCCGTCCACTTCACGCTGCCGGTTTTACGGTCGCGTCCTTCGAACTCATCCGCATCCCGTGACGTTGGCTTCCACTCCACCCCCATGTCCAGCAGGTTGGTGAAGAAGTCATTGGTCAGCGCTTCAGTTTGCGAGGTGAACACACCATGCCGGGTCTGCCCGACATTGGTGTTCAACACCCGCAAGCCACCGAGCAACACGGTCATTTCCGGCGCGGTGAGGGTCAGCAGTTGTGCCTTGTCGATCAGCAGCGCCTCGGCCGAAACGGTGTATTTGCCTTTGCTGTAGTTGCGGAAACCATCGGCAATCGGCTCAAGGAAACCAAACGAGTCGACATCGGTTTGCTCTTGGCTGGCGTCCGTACGCCCCGGATTGAACGGCACGGAGACGGAGTGCCCGGCGTTTTTCGCTGCTTGCTCAATCCCGGCATTCCCCGCCAATACGATCAGGTCTGCCAGCGAGACTTTCTTGCCCGCGCCGCCGCCATTGAACTCGCTCTGAATGCTCTCAAGGGTTTGCAGCACTTTGGCCAGTTGCTCAGGCTGGTTGGCCTGCCAGAACTTCTGCGGCGCCAGACGCAAACGACCACCGTTGGCACCGCCACGCTTGTCTGAACCGCGGAACGTCGAGAGTGCCGCCCAGGCGGTGGAGACCAGTTGCGACACCGACAGGCCCGAGGCAAGTACTTTGCTTTTCAGCGCAGCCGCGTCGCTGTCGTCGATCAGCGGATGAGTGACATCCGGAATCGGATCCTGCCACAGCAGTTCTTCGCTCGGCAGTTCCGGGCCGAGGTAGCGCGACAGTGGGCCCATGTCGCGGTGGATCAGTTTGTACCAGGCGCGGGCAAAGGCGTCGGCCAGTTGATCCGGGTTGGCGAGGAAGCGCCGCGAGATCTGCTCGTAGGCCGGGTCGAAACGCAACGCCAGGTCGGAGGTGAGCATAGTCGGCGAAAGCTTTTTGCTCGGATCATGGGCGTGGGGAACGGTGCCGGCACCGGCGCCGTTTTTCGGAATCCACTGGTGGGCACCGGCCGGGCTTTTGCTCAACTCCCACTCGAAACCGAAGAGGTTTTCCAGGTAGTTGTTGCTCCACTTTGTCGGCGTGGTGGTCCAAGTCACTTCGAGGCCGCTGGTGATGGTATCGCCACCCTTGCCGGTGCCGAACGCGTTGCGCCAGCCGAGGCCCTGTTCTTCGAGGCCGGCCGCTTCCGGTTCTGGCCCGACGTTATCGGCAGGGCCGGCGCCGTGGGTTTTACCGAAGGCGTGACCGCCGGCGATCAACGCCACGGTTTCTTCATCGTTCATGGCCATGCGGCCAAAGGTTTCGCGGATGTCATGGGCCGACGCGACCGGATCAGGATTGCCTTCAGGCCCTTCGGGGTTTACGTAAATCAGGCCCATCTGCACCGCAGCCAACGGGTTTTCCAGATTGCGTTCGCCCTGATCGGTGCGGCTCTCTTCTTTGCCATGCAGATCCGGCTCGGCGACCAGCGTGCCGTCACCGGGCTCCTGCATGGCGGACTTGTCTTTGCCGTAACGGCTGTCGCCACCGAGCCACTCGTGCTCGGAACCCCAATAGACATCTTCATCCGGTTCCCAAACATCGGGACGACCACCGGAGAAACCGAAGGTCTTGAAGCCCATGGACTCCAGCGCAACGTTCCCGGTGAGAACGATCAGGTCGGCCCAGGAAATATTGCGGCCATATTTCTGTTTGATCGGCCACAGCAGGCGGCGGGCCTTGTCGAGGCTGACGTTGTCCGGCCAGCTGTTCAGCGGCGCAAAACGTTGCTGGCCGGAGCCGGCGCCACCACGGCCATCGGCGGTGCGATAAGTGCCAGCGCTGTGCCAGGCCATGCGGATGAAGAGGGGGCCGTAGTGGCCGAAGTCGGCCGGCCACCAGTCCTGGGAGTCGGTCATTAGCGCATTGAGGTCTTGTTTCAGGGCTTGAAAGTCGAGGCTCTTGAAGGCTTTGGCGTAGTCGAAATCCTTGCCCAGCGGGTCGGACTTGGGCGAATGCTGGCTGAGAATTTTCAGGTTGAGTTGATTCGGCCACCAGTCACGGTTCGTCGTACCACCACCGGCGGCGTGGTTGAACGGGCATTTCGATTCGTTTGCCATGTTCGGGTCCTTATCAGGTCTGCTACGGCCGGCTCGTGCCGACTTCGGACTAGTAAGGCTAGACCCGACTTGGAGAGTCAGCTAATAGGCCGACTATTGGGTGCTGATAGGTAAAGTCTTTCAGAATCCTATGGTCTTAATAACCAGTTTTTTATTCCCTAATACTCAAAAAGACTGTCATTTATGACAGTTGTTGTCGCCTCGGAGTTGGCTTAAGTTGAGGTTGCAAGATTAATTGTATCTTGCTTTAAATTCGAATATTGGAAGGGTGGTGAGTTATGCATACAATTAATGATTTGAGGATTGATGGGGATCTACATGGGGACTTTGAAGCTTTCGTTGATGGAAAAATGTTTTACTCTGACGCTGGCTATTATAAAGAGTGGCCAGGACACTTTTTTATTGGCGGGACAAGTAACGAGAACTTCGTGATTTTTTCGGTCCCAACCTCTTTAGTTGGTGATGGTCCTCATGATGTGGAACTTTACGATTCACCTGGAATGGTAAAATGGGAAGTAGGCATCAATAGTGAAAGAAGCGACGTAAAAGCTGGTTCGACGACCGTTACATTTGCAAATGATCGAAATAATGCGAAAGGAACGTTTGATTTTGTTTTGGAGAACGGTAAGAAAGTTACAGGAGCTTATCTTCTGTTTATGCGCTGAGGTGCTGCGGGGCCTAAAAGCCCCGCTTTTTTTAAGGTGTGGGTTGAATGTATGTGAACGTGGGAGCGTTCTTGATTATTTCATGTAGGGTTTCAGTTTAATCTTTCCCATCTATCAGCTGGACTGTGCAGCGTCATCCTCAGGCATCTCATCCAATAGATCATCCTGCCCCGGCAATTCAGTAATCACACTGAAATCCGTCACTTCAACCGCACCCAATCCATAACCCAGCAAATGGAAAGAAAACGCTTTGCGTTCTTGCGGGTTGTCGAAGCTGAAGTTCATTTCCAGTGGCTGCTCGGCAGTTGCCACCATCTCTTGCGGCAGACCGATCTGCACGTCCTGTTCAAACTCCTTGGCCTTGAGCTGAATGTACGCCGCCTGCTGCGGATCGACTGAACGTACCGTCAGGCGCACGCGGGTGTGCGAGCCTTTGGGCATTTCCAGGTACTGCGCGCCGATCAGATTGTCGGCCCAGTCATCGTTGATCTGCGCTTGCAGCGGGATGACGTTGGTGCTGCCGAACTGATAGCGATGATTGAGCGGCGTACGCAGCAGCGACAGGTCGAGGGCGTTGGCGCGAGCAGCGATCTGCCGGGCCGGGTGGCCGCTGTAGTTGCCTTTATAGGTGGCGCTTTCGGCGATGAAGCCGGCGCTTTCGTAGTAGCGGCAGCGGCGCGGCATGTCGCACTCGGAGAAGATCCCCTGACCGTTGTGATAACGCAGCTTGCCGTTGGTGAACGACATGATTTCGCGGCCGCTGTCATAGTCGCGAAACAGCGAACGACCGCTTAGCGCCGAAGGCACCGGCAAGTCGAAGTAGTCGAGGATCGAGGTGCTCAGATCGACGTGGCCATACACACCTTTGTTCAGCCGTGGCAGCTGTTCGTGCTCCGGCGCGAGGGTCAGATTGAAACCCCACGACGAGGCCAGGCGCACGCCGTCGATGCCGTGGGATTCATCCGAGGTGAGCACCACCAGCGTGTCTTTCAGAACGCCTTGGCGTTCGAGGCCGTTGAGAAACTGTTGCAGCGCATCGTCGAGATAACCGACGGCCGCCTGTTTTGGCGTTTCGTAGCGCTCCAGATATTCCTCGGGCGCGGAGTAGGGCTGATGCGTGCCGACGGTCAGCAATGTCAGCATCCAGGGCTTTTTCTGCTTTTTCAGTTGGCCGACATAATCCAGCGCGCCTTCGAAAAACGCCTTGTCATCCTTGCCCCACGGGAACTCCAGATAGTTGCTGTTGCTGAACCATTCCAGACCATGAGTCGCATCGAAACCGATGTGCGGCATGATCTTGTCTTTGGCCATGAAGCGCAGCCCGGCACCTTGCAGATAGTGCGTGCTGAAGCCGTGTTCCCGCAGTTGCGCCGGCAGGCAGGCCTGATTGCGCTCGTTGAGGGTGAGCATTTCCACGCCTTTGGGCGTGCCGTTGTTGAGTTTGTCGTAATCGCCGCAGAGCATCGCGTACAGACCGCGAATGGTCTGGTGCGTGTGCAGCACGTAATCCGGAGTGTTCATGCCGCGCTCGGCCCAGCGGCTGAGGTTGGGCATCAGGTCTTCCTGATAATGGCTGCCGATCGCTTCGCGGTTGGCGCGGATATAGGCACCGGGAATGCCTTCCAGGGCGATGATCAGCACATTGCGCGCTTGCCCAGGTGCGGCCAGCAGTTTCTGCCCGTTGAGGTCGACGTCGGTGAGCCCGGCCATGGCCGGCGCGGGTTCTTCGACATCACCGTCCAGCCATTCCTCGCCCCGAATCTGCAGATCGGCGACTTCGGTGGCCAGCAACTGGTGCGGCAGGTTGTACTGGCGCCATGGATCGGCTTCGCTCGGCCACAGGTTCTGCGCGCCCCAGTGCGCGGCGAACAGTACCAGCGGCGCACCCCAGACCGCGCGGGGTAGGGGCGGACGCGGCATGCCACGGCCGGCAAACCGGGTCAGCAGCCAGAACAGCAGGGCCAATAGCAAAGCGATGCCCACCGCAGGGTGGGCCAACCCGCCACCGGTGGAGTTCTCGACGAACTGCGGATCGATCAGGTAATGAATATCGGAAGGCGTCGGCAACCGGCCGACGGCGCTGACCAGTTCAGCGGTTGCTACTGCCAGCAATCCCCAGAACAGCAACACCGGCAGGGCCAGCCACCACGCCCGGCGATGCAGCAACACCACCAACAAGCTGCCAATGGCCAGATCCGACAAATAGCCCAATGGAGCCGACCAGCCGAGGGCCGCACGCAGGCACACCGGCACCACCAGCACGAGAAAGATCAACGAAAAGAGGCGGGCATACGGCTGCCGCAACCGGTTAAAAAGAGCGCTCACAAAAAAGACCTTCCAGCCATTAAATCGTCATAAAAGTGTGCGCGATGATACCAAGGGTGAGCTGTCTGATCGCCCTTTTAAACGCTCGGGTGATGCGTCGGTGCGCGGGCTTTCGAAGGTGATGGCGCGTCTGCAGCCCTGACCGGCCCTCGGGTCACACGGCAATCGGCGATATTGAGGCTGGTAGAATTATTGTTTCAGGCTGTTTAACCCTTCGAGCCGCCACCGAATTCCAATGTAGGAACTGCGGCACGCTGCGATCTTTTGATCTTGTTATCGGAACCCGGAATCAAAAGCTCTCATCCTCATTCCGCTCAACAACCCGTGCTATCGATATGCGATAAAGATATTTAATTTATGTTTTTTATATCTATAAAGTCAGGCCTTTCAGCAAACCACCCCATGCTGCGAGGTTGTCATGGCCACACCGTTCAAACGTTCCGCACTGACTCTGTTGGCCGCTTCTCTGGCCGCGAGTGCGTTGTTCAGCACCGGCGCTCAGGCCGAAGGCAAGATCAGCATCGCCCAGCAATTCGGTATCGGTTATTTGATCCTCGATGTGGTACGCGACCAGAATCTCATCGAAAAACACGGCAAGGCGCAGGGCCTCGACATCAAGGTCGACTGGAACAGCATCTCTGGCGCCACGGCGATGAACGAAGCGCTGCTCACCGGATCGCTCGACGTGGTATCTGCCGGTGTCCCGCCGATGCTCACCGTGTGGGATCGCACCAAGGGCAAACAGAACGTCAAAGCCATCGCCGCACTGGGCTCGATGCCCAACTATTTGCTGACCAACAATCCAAACATCAAGACGCTCAAGGACTTCACTGACAAGGACCGGATTGCCGTGCCGGCCGCCGGCGTCGGCTTCCAGTCACGCACCTTGCAGATCGAAACCGCCAAGGAGTTCGGCGACGCGCAATACAAGAAATTCGACGATATCTCAGTCAGCCTGCCGCATCCCGATGCGACGGCGGCCCTGATTGCCGGCGGCTCGGAAATCAACTCGCACTTCTCCAGCCCACCGTTCCAGTATCAGGCTCTGCAGAATCCCAACGTGCACAAAGTGCTGAGTTCCTACGACGTGCTCGGCGGCCAGGCGACGTTCAACGTGCTCTACACCACGGAAAAATTCCACGACGAAAACCCGAAAACCTACAAGGCGTTCTACGACGCGTTGGCCGAGGCCGAGAAGATTATCAAGGCTGATAAGCCGGCAGCGGCTCAGGCGTACATTCGTGTCGAGCAGTCGAAACTGCCGCTGGCTCTGGTCGAGCAAATCGTCAAGGACCCGGAAATCGATTTCACCGTGGTGCCGCAGCGCACCTTTATCTATGCCGAGAAATTGCAGGAACTGGGCGTGCTGAAGAACAAGGCCGACAGCTGGAAGGATTACTTCTTTGAAGAGGCGCATAGCGGCGCGGGGAGTTGATAATGCGTCGTCGGAAGGGAACGCCGTGGGTTGTTTCTGGACAGCGTAATAGCCACTCAGTAGCATTCGACTCCAACGGATTATCCCTTCGCACGTCGTCCGACGTGGAACGCTCAAGGAATCGACATGCGCGACACCCCCATCGACCAAAAACGAACGGTCGTGACCCAGGTCAACGGCGAGATTCGCTATGAAACCCAGATCAGTTTCAGCTCGATGTCGCTCGTCGATGGCGAAATTCGTGTGCATCGTGCTGAAGGCAATCAGCTAGACGTTCCGGTGGCCGGGGCGGACTTCGCTTGGCGCATTGATCTGGATGGGGTGCACAGAGTACCGGTGACGCAGGCAGCGGTTGAACCGGTTGAACCGGTGCGTGCTGATGACAGCTTGAAGCTGTTCACCTCGAAAACCGTGTGGATCACCCTCGGGCTGTGGTTCTTCGTCAGTTCGGTGTTCGGTTGGCTGGGGATTGTGGCGGCAGGCGGATATCTCGGTTACCAGTGGCGTGAGGTGCAAAAGCGCAAGGGACAGTTGGCCAAGGCGCCCGTAGAGCAAGCCGTGACCCGTTCCGGCTCGGGGATGTCACGGGAAAGCGTGCGCAAGGCATTGGCCCGCAGGCGTTAATTCGGCACAGATCAAAAACAAAAAAGGGGCGGTCTGATCATCGATCAGGCCGCCCCTTTTTTATTGCCGCTCAGTCAGATCAATGCATTTTGCTGTGATCGTGACCTTCCATGTTGGTCAGCGCGCGAACCGGCGCTTTGACTTCGATGGTCTCTTTCTCGCCTTTGGCGTTTTCCACGGTCAGGGTCAGCGGCACGCTGTCGCCTTCCTTGAGCTGACCGGTCAGGCCCATCAGCATCACGTGGTAGCCGTTCGGATCCAGCTTGACGGCTTTGCCCGCCGGCAGCTCGACGAACTTCACCGGGCCCATGCTCATGACGTCGTTCTTCATGGTCATTTCGTGGATCTGCACGTCTTTGGCCGCTGGCGTCGCGACGCTGAGCAACTTGCTGTCGCTGTCGGCGGTGAGGGTCATGAACGCGCCGCTGGCGGACTGGGTCGGCACGGTGGCACGCACCCAGGCGTCGTCGACTTTGGTCTGCGCCGAGACCTGCGAGGCCAGGCCAAGCAGGGACAGAGCGAGTACGGCGCGTTTGATGTGGTTCAAAACAGGTTGCATCAGCAAACCTCCATAACAGTAAGCAAATCTTCCGTGCATTGTTCTGCCGAAAGCGAGGTGGACAGACCCAGGCGCAAGCCGCCATTGGAGTCGTAAACGTAACTGGTGGCGGTGTGCGAGATGGTGTACGTGTCGCCGGCCGGGACTTTCTCGTAGAACACGTCGAATTCCTTGGCCGTGGCTGCGGTTTCCTCAAGCGTGCCGTACAGCGCAACGAACGTCGGGTCGAAGGCTTTCATGTAGGCGTCGAGGATTTCCGGGGTGTCGCGCTCGGGATCGAGGCTGATGAAGATCACCTGCAAGCGGTCGCCATCGGCGCCCATCAGTTTCTTGATTTTCGCCGCGCGGGCGAGGGTGGTCGGGCAGACTGCCGGGCACTGGGTGAAGCCGAAGAACACCATCGGCATCATGCCGCGAAAGCTCGACAGCGTCATGGTTTCGCCATCGGTGTTCTTCAGTTTGAAGGTGCGCCCCATGATCTTGTTACTCAGATCCTTGCCGTACTTGTACGACAGTTGGCCACGGGTGTCGCAGCCGGCGAGCAGGCCTAGCCCGAGCACGCCCATTCCCGCAAGCACCTTGCGGCGAGTCAACAAAGCCGTCATCTAATACCGCCTTTTGCAGCCCGTCAGTCGGCAGGACTGGCGGGGGGTTAACCGTAAAAGCGGCGCATGATACCAAACTGAGGGCAGAGGCCGGCCACGGATCGCCGCACGGCAGAGGATCGAGCGACAAAAGGTGTAAGAAAAAGTGACGACGGACTCACTGCAGCCGTGAATCCTCAACGCTCCAGCCGCCGCCCAGCGCGGTGTACAGATTGACCTCGGCGACCAGTTGCGCGAGGCGATCGGTGATCAGAACTTGCTGCGAACTGAACAGCGAGCGCTGCGCATCAAGGAACGTCAGGCTGCTGTCGACGCCATTCTGATAGCGGTTTTGCGCCAGGTTGTAGTAAGTCTGCGTGGCCGCGACCAGATCGCGCTGCGCCTGCAATTGCTGCTGATACGTGCTGCGCGCGGCGAGGCCGTCGGCGACTTCCTGAAACGCGGTTTGAATGGATTTTTCGTATTCGGCCACCGCCACGTCTTTCTGCAACTTCGAATAATCCAGACTCGCGCGCAGGCTGCCGGCATTGAAGATCGGCAGGCTGATCTGCGGCTGAAAGGTCCACGCGCCAGAGCCGCCAGCGAACAGTCCGGACAGGTCACGACTGGAGGTGCCGGCATTCGCCGTCAGGCTGACGCTGGGGAAAAACGCCGCGCGCGCTGCACCGATATTGGCGTTGGCGGCCTTGAGTTTGTATTCGGCCTGGAGAATGTCCGGACGCCGTTGCAGCAGATCCGATGGCAAACCGGCCGGCAGTTGTTGCACCAGATCGCTGGCCAGCGGACGGGCGGGCAGGGCGTCCGGCACCGGTGCGCCGACCAGCAAGGTCAGGCTGTTGAGGTCCTGGGCGACTTGACGTTGATAGCGCGCCAGATTGGCCCGTGAGCTGTCGACGCTGGTCTTCGCTTGCGCCTGCTCCAGCGCCGACGATTTGCCGGCCTCGCGGTTGCGCGTGGTCAGGTGCAGGCTCTGCTCATCGGCAGCGAGGGTGTCACGGGTCAGTTCCAGCAGCTCCTGATCGGCACGCCAGGTCAGGTAGGCGTTGGCGACGTTGGCGACCAGACTCAGCTCGGCACTGCGCCGCGCCTCTTCGGTCGAGAGCCAGGTTTGCAACGCCTGCTCACTGAGGCTGCGCACGCGCCCGAAGAAATCCAGCTCATAGGCGCTGATACCGAGGTTGGCCGAGTACGTCGAATTGATCAGCGCTTTGCCTTGGGTCACGCTCGGCGGCATGCGCTGGCGCAACTCGTTGGCGTTGGCCGACACCGCCGGGAACAGGTCGGCGCGCTGAATGCGGTATTGCGCCTGGAACGCTTCGACGTTGAGTGCCGCCACGCGCAGGTCGCGGTTGTTGACCAGCGCGCTTTCGATCAACTGTTGCAGCGCCGGGTCAGTGAACAGTGTGCGCCAGTCCTCGCTGCCCGTTGCAGCCTGCGTTGCTGTCGGATACTGCGCGGCGGTGGGGGAAGCGGGGCGCTGATACTCGGGAATCAATGAACAGCCGCCCATCAGCACCGCGATGGACAGCAGGGAAAGTCGCAACGTCAACATCGAACTGCCTCATGCATTAAAAGAGCGTTGTGCTCAGGCGCCGGCCATCCATTTCGCCAGACCATGGCGACCACTGACCCCGAGTTTGGCCGTGGCGCGTTTCAGGTACGTCTCGATCGAACTGTTCTTGACCCGTAGCTTTTCCGCCATTTGCGGCACGGTGCCGCCGGTCAACAGGCCGAGGCAGACTTCTTTCTCACGCACCGACAAGGCGATGTCGCTGATCGCCAGGCGCTCGTCGAACACCTGTGCCAGCGGCGCCTGGTCCAGTTCGGCCAAGGGCTGACGCGGTTGTCTGGCGAGGAGTTGCCGGCTGATCTGCGCGTGGCGTTCGATCAGTGGCAGCAAGGTGTCGGACAGGCGCTTGAGAAACGACAGCTCGGGCAGGGAAAACACCCGTTGGGTATGCGGTCGGTAAAACGAGATGACACAGCGGCGGTTGGACGTGCGCGAGACCAGATTGCATTGGTGAGCACTGTGTTGCGGATGGCGAGGCTGCAGCGAGGCCTTCAGTTGAATCAGCAGCGAGTCGTTCATCTCGATCATCTTCTGCAACAGCGGATGATCGTCGGGGCTTTCCAGCGGCTCGGCCGGTGCACAGGTCTGCGTCAGCCCGGCGCTGCCCAGCGGTTTGATATCGAGCACGCTGGCCTGACGCTCATCCAGCGTCCACTCACTGAGATCCACCCGATTGACCGGCACCAGCGTGTCGACCAACTGGAACATGTTCGTGGCGAAGTGATCATCGCCGGTGCTTGCAATCAGCTCACCCAGTTGCCAGTAGAAATGCGGGTTTTCCATATTGCGAATACTGCCGGTCAGATTCATATCCTTGTCATCCCTGGTTCAGAACCATCACTGAATCGTCTGCCGATTATGCAAAAGCCACCCACGCCGTCATTTCTCCTTGAACACGATCTGGAGCGGGATTTAAGCCTATGGATTTGTCCTACGTCTGTAGGGGAAAACAGGGACACAAAGTGCCACTATTTCTGATTGTTGGCGCCGGGGTTCTGACGCTGTTGAACACCGGCGTAACGGCGAGCGTGACTGTTCAGTCACGCTCAAGCCCCGGAAAACCGGGCGATGGTGAAATGTGATCGGCAGCGCTCGGGCAAATGGCGGCGCTGGTATGTGGTTTTTTTCCTACAAGCTTTTCAGTATTTCCTCTCAGAACTTTTAGACAGAGCCCGCGATAAACACGCCCGCAACGTCAGACAGGCGCCTACGAGTCTAGTGATTGTCCGGGTTTCAGGTGTCATGTCGGCGTCGGGGCCGATGCTTGAATACCGGCAAAATTTCATGAGAAGGATCTTATGCAGCCTACTTCTGCCAACGTGGCGGGCGATCTGTCCGTGCCTGTCGAGACATTCGCGCTGACTGCCGCCCAACGGGATATCTGGCTGGACCAACTGAGCCGCGGAGATTCGCCGCTGTATAACATTGGTGGATATGTCGAACTGAACGGGCCGCTGGATCCGGCATTGCTGCAATCGGCACTTGAATATCTGGTTGAAGCCAATGATGCCTTGCGCATTGTTCTGCGATCGGACGTTGGTCACGACGGGTTGCCGTTGCAAGGGTTTGCCCAGGCGTTGCCGGTGGCCATGCCGCTGCATGATGTCAGCAGCCAACCTGATCCCCAGTCGGCTGCCCGGACACTGGTCGAAGCGCAGATGGCGCAGGCCTTTGTGTTGAGCGGGCAAGCGTTGTTCCGCTTCAGTCTGATTCGCCTCGATCGCCATCGCCACTGGCTGGCGGCCCAGGCCCATCACTTGATCATCGATGGCTGGGCGTTCGCGCTGCTGTTCAAGTCGGTAGGGGAGATCTACAGCGCGTTGTGCCGTGGCGAGCATCCGCGCAGGGCGGCACCGTCCTATGTCGGCTTTATCGAAGATGACGTGCGCTACCATCAGTCACCTCGCTACGAGCGCGATCAACGCTACTGGCTGGACAAGTACCGCCGCTTGCCCGAACCCTTGTTGACCCCCCGTCATCGCGAATTCCTTGACGCTGAAGCAGCGCCAAGTCGCATCCACGTCGAGGCTTTTCCAGCCGTGCTGCATGAGCGCATGAAAGACTGCGCGCGACGATTCGGTGGCTCGGCCTTTCATGTGTTGCTGGCGGCGCTGCATGTGTATTTCAGTCGTACCGCCCAGCGTGACGAGTGGGTGGTCGGCTTGCCGATTCTCAATCGCTCCGGTGCCCGCTTCAAAAGCACCTTGGGCTTGTTCACCCAGGTCAGTGCGATGCGCATGGGTTTTGGCCGGGCGCTGTCATTTGGCGAATTGATCAAGGCGATCGGCGATAGCCTGAAACAGGATTTTCGCCATCAACGCTACCCGCTGAGCGAGATGAACCGCGCGCTGGGCCTGTTGCGTGAAGACCGTGCGCAACTGTTCGAGCTGTCGGTGTCCTACGAACAGGACGACCATGATTACCGTTACGGTGAGGCGTCGGGACACTCGGTCAAGGTCTCCAACCAGCACGAGGCGACACCGCTGGCCCTTCACCTGCGCAGCAACCGTTACACCGACAAGGCCTGGCTGCATCTGGTGTACTCGCCGGCCTATTTCACGGCAGACGAGATGGCGTCGTTGACCGAGCGCTTGTTGCTGATACTGGAGCAGGGTCTGGAATGTCCGGAACTCGCGATCGCCGATTTCAACCTCAATAGCCCGGCAGAGCTGGCCCTGCTCGATGAGTGGAACGACACCCGTATCAGTTATCCGCAAGGCCCACTGATTCATCAGCGATTCGTATCCCGAGTGGCCGAACAACCGGACGCCGTGGTCGCGACGTATCAGGGACGAACCCTGAGCTATGCCGAACTGAACCAGCAAGCCAATGCGCTGGCCCATCATCTGCTGGGCCTCGGTGTGAGGCCGGATGACCGGGTGGCAATCGTCGCGCGCAGGGGCCTGGAGACATTGGTCGGGCTGCTGGCGGTTCTCAAGGCTGGCGCCGCTTATGTGCCGATTGACCCGGCGCATCCGCCCGAGCGCCTGAGTTATCTACTCAGCGACAGTGCTCCGGTCGCGCTGCTGACGCAAAGTGATTTGCGTGATCGCTTGCCCGCCACAGCGCTGCCCGTGATCGAGCTTGATCGCCGAGAATGGTCGCTCGACAACTTGGCCGATCCCGACGTGCCGGAGTTGAACACCAGCCACCTGGCTTATGTGATTTACACCTCCGGCTCAACCGGCTTGCCCAAAGGCGTGATGGTCGAACACCGCACGTTGGGCAATCTGGTCGACTGGCATTGCGCGGCATTCGGACTCGTTCCCGGGCAGCACACCTCGAGTCTGGCCGGCTTCGGTTTTGACGCGATGGCCTGGGAGGTCTGGCCGGCGTTGTGTGCCGGGGCGACGCTGCATTTGTCACCCGCGAGCGAAGGCAACGAAGACATCGACGCGCTGCTCGTCTGGTGGCGGGCGCAGCCGTTGGATGTCAGCTTCCTGCCAACGCCGATTGCCGAATATGCCTTCAGTAAGCAACTCGATCACCCGACCTTGCGCACCTTGCTGATCGGCGGCGATCGTCTGCGCCAGTTCAACCGTGCGCAGTCTTTTGCGGTGGTCAACAACTATGGCCCGACCGAAGCCACGGTGGTCGCCACGTCGGGGTTGATCACACCGGGGCAGGCGTTGCACATCGGCAAACCCGTGAGCAATGCCACGGCGTATTTGCTCGATGATCAGCTGCGTCCGGTGCCGATCGGCATCATTGGTGAGCTGTATGTCGGTGGTGCCGGGGTTGCCCGGGGTTACCTGAATCGTCCGGATCTGACGGCCGAACGCTTCCTCAACGATCCGTTCAGTGCACAGCCGGATGCGCGCATGTATCGCACCGGTGACCTCGCACGCTGGCGCGCCGATGGCAACCTTGAGTACATCGGTCGTAATGATGACCAGGTGAAGGTTCGCGGTGTGCGTGTCGAACTGGGCGAAATCGAAGCCGCTCTCGCCAGCCATGATGCGGTGCAGGAAGCCGTTGTACTGGTGCGTGACGGCCAGCTGTTGGCGTGGTTCACCGAGCGTGAAGCGCTGGACATCCTGCAACTGCACGCGCACCTGACCTCGCGTTTGCCAGCCGCCATGCTGCCGGCTGCCTATATTCAAATGGCGAGTTTGCCGCTGACGGCCAACGGCAAACTCGACCGTCAGGCCTTGCCGGCGCCGGGGCCGGACGCGTTGATCCGTCGTCAATACGAGGCGCCACAAGGTGACGTCGAAATCGCCTTGGCGCAGATCTGGGCCGAGGTCCTGCAAGTCGAGCGGGTAGGGCGTCACGACCATTTCTTCGAGCTGGGCGGCCACTCTTTGCTCGCCGTCGGCCTGATCGAACGCATGCGCCAGATTGGCATGAGCAGCGATGTTCGCGTGCTGTTCAGCCAACCAACACTGGCCGCATTGGCTGCAGCGGAGGGCAGCGGTCGCGAAGTCGAGGTGCCGGCCAATCGCATTGCCGCCGATTGCACGCACATCACGCCAGAGCTGCTGCCACTGGTGCAACTGGATCAGGCGATGATCGAACGCATCGTCGCGACGGTGCCCGGCGGTGCCGCCAATGTGCAGGACATCTATCCCTTGGCGCCGTTGCAGGAAGGCATTCTCTATCACCACATCACCGCTGCGCAGGGCGATCCGTACCTGCTGCAATCACTGCTGGCGTTCGACAGCCTTGAGCGGGTCGAAGCCTTCGCCGCTGCGTTGCGCGCGGTTATCGCACGGCACGACATCCTGCGTACGGCGGTGGTTTGGGAAGGGCTGACGTCACCGGTTCAGGTCGTTTGGCGCGAGGCCATTTTGCCGGTGCAGGAAGTCGAGCTTGACCCTGCTGGCGGCGCAATCATCGATCAGTTGCACGCACGCTTCGACGCGCGGCGTTATCGCCTCGACATCAGTCAGGCGCCGCTGCTGCGCCTGATGGTTGCCCGTGATCCCGCGCACAACCGGGTGGTCGGCATCCTGTTGTTCCATCATTTGGCGATGGATCACATTGCGCTGGAGGCGATGCGCGAAGAAATCCACGCCTGCCTGTCCGGGAGCGCTGAACCGCTGGCGGCACCGGTGCCGTACCGCAATTATGTGGCGCAGACGCGATTGGGTGTCAGTGAACAGGAGCATGAAGCGTTTTTCCGCCAGATGCTCGCCGACATCGACGAGCCAACCTTGCCGTTCGCTTTGCAGAATGTGCAGGGCGACGGCAGCAACATCGAGGAGGCCGAGCAAACCCTGACGAGCGATCTGTATCAACGTCTGCAACAGCAGGCGCGTCTGGCCGGCGTCAGCGTCGCCAGCCTGATCCACCTCGCTTGGGCGCAAGTATTGGCGGCGACATCCGGCCAGCACAGCGTGGTGTTCGGCACGGTGTTGATGGGACGCATGCAGGGCGGCGCCGGTGCCGACCGGGCGCTGGGGGTGTTCATCAACACCTTGCCGCTGCGGGTCGATGTCGGCGAAGGCGCGCGCGCAGCGGTGAAGTCCACCCATGCACGCCTGACCGCGTTGCTTGCCCATGAGCACGCTTCTTTGGCGCTGGCTCAGCGTTGCAGTGGCGTCGCTGCGCCGGCGCCGCTGTTCAGTGCCTTGCTCAACTATCGGCACAGCGATGATGTCGAGCAAAAAACCTCCCGGCAAACGTGGCAAGGCATCGAGACCCTGGCCAGCGAGGAGCGCACCAATTACCCGTTTACCCTGAGTGTCGATGACCTCGGCACGGGCTTGCGTTTGACCACCCGAACCCTGTCGAGCATTGGTGCGCAGCGCATTTGCAGTTATGTGCAGTCGGCGCTGAACGGTTTGGTCGAAGCTTTGGAGACTACGCCGCAGCGGCCGCTGAATAGCCTGCTGCTGTTACCGCAGGAAGAACTGCAACGGCTGCTGATCGAGTTCAACGATACGGCAGTCGACTGCCCGATGGAGCAACCGCTGCAGGCACTGTTCGAACAACAGGTGCAGCGCAAACCGAATGCCATCGCCGTGCAATTCGCCGAACAGCGTCTGACCTATCGTGAGCTGAACGAGCAGGCCAACCGCTTGGCCCATCATCTGCGCGGGCTCGGCGTACAACCGGATTCGCGAGTCGCAATCTGCGTCGAGCGTGGGCCGGAACTGGTGATCGGTCTGCTGGGCATTCTCAAGGCTGGCGGTGCTTATGTGCCGCTCGATCCGGATTATCCGCTGCAACGCCTGAACTACATGTTGCAGGACAGCGCACCGGTCGCGCTGCTGGTGCACGCCGCGACGCGCGATCTGCTTGGCGAACCCGGCGTGCCGCTGATCGATCTCGACCTCGGCGTCTGGCAGGAGGCGCCGCACGACAATCCGCAGGTTCCGGGTCTCGGCGCGTTGAACCTGGCCTACATGATCTACACCTCCGGCTCCACCGGTACGCCGAAGGGCGTGATGATCGAGCACCGCAGTGCCTGCAACATGGTGCACTGGGGCTCGCAGTTGTCGCCGCCGACTGAAACCGGCGCGTTGCTGCAAAAGGCCCCGTACAGTTTCGACAGTTCGGTGTGGGAGATCTTCTGGCCGCTGTGCTCGGGCATGCGCCTAGTGCTGGCGCGGGCCGACGGTAATCGCGATTCGGCTTATGTCACGCAAGTGATCCGCGAACAGAACATTACCGTGGTCAAGTTCGTGCCGGCCTTGTTGCAGCAGTTCATCGAGCAGGACGATGTCAGCCAGTGCACCAGCCTCACCGACGTGCTTAACGGTGGCGGCGAGTTGACCGTTGCGCTGGCCCGGCAAGTGCGCGAGCGCCTGCCGTGGGTGCGTCTGCACAACGTCTATGGGCCGACCGAAACCACGGTCGACAGCAGCGGTTGGACGCTGGAGCCCGGCGAGCCGGTGCCGCCGACGCTGGTGCCGATCGGCAAGGCGCTGAGCAACACGCGGCTGTATGTCCTCGATGGCTGCGATCAACCGGTGCCGATTGGCGTCAGTGGGCATTTGCATATTGGTGGAGTGGGCGTTGCGCGCGGCTATCTGGGCCTGCCGCAATTGCAGGCCGAACGCTTTATCGACAGCCCGTTCGTGAACGGTGACCGCTTGTACCGCACCGGTGATCTGGTGCGCTACGGCGCCGATGGCAACCTCGAATTCCTCGGTCGCAACGACTTTCAGGTCAAGTTGCGCGGGGTTCGTCTTGAGCTGGGCGAGATTGAAGCGCGGCTGCTCGAACATCCGGCCATTCGGGAAGCGGTGGTGCTGGTGCGCGATGAGCGGCTGGTGGCTTATTACAGCGTGCGTGCCGAGCAGGCTGCACCGACGCTTGAAGCATTGCGAGCGCATGTATTGGCGCAGCTACCGGAGTTCATGGTGCCCGGTGCCTATGTGATGCTGGCGGCATTGCCGTTGACGCCCAACGACAAAATCGATCGCAAGGCGTTGCCGGAACCAGGGGCGGAGGCGCTGCTCAGCCGTCCTTACGAGGCACCCGAAGGTGACGTGGAAAGTGCTTTGGCGCAGATCTGGGCGCAGGTGCTCAAGGTCGAGCAGGTGGGGCGCCACGACAACTTCTTCGAGCTGGGCGGGCATTCGCTGCTGGCGGTCAGTCTGGTGGCGCGCATGCGTCTGGTCGGTTTGCATGTCGACGCGCGCACGCTGTTCAGTCAGCCGACGCTGGCAGCGCTGGCGGCACAGACCTCGCGGCAGGCCACGCACGTCGAGATCGCCCAGACCACCATCCCCAACCTCAACCGCAAACGCCGCCTCTAACGGCGACCACAATCCCTGTAGGAGTGAGCCTGCTCGCGATTGCGGTGGGTCAGTCACGAACATATTGCCTGACCTGACACCATCGCGAGCAGGCTCACTCCTACAGGGGAGGTTGTGTGGCCCCTGTCCGGTATGGCTTGTCCCCGCTTCCCATGTCAGACACCCACGCCCCGATGTTTTAGTTTTTCCAGGCTGCGCGCCGCGTGCACGGACTCGCTGCTGCGCGCTCCTTTTTTCCGTATTTACAGCAGGTTACCTCATGCATTTCAGCGAACTGATGGCTGCCATTTCCACCCATGCGATCCGCCTTCAACAGGAAGATGAAGACCTGGTCATTCTGGGCAGCGACGACGCGCTGGATGACGCGTTGTGGGACAGCCTCGCGGCGCACAAGGCGCAACTGCTGGAGCTGGTCGCCGAACACGGCGGCGACTGGCTGAGCCCTGCGTTTCGCATCACCCCGGACATGCTGCCACTGGTGAATCTGCAGCAGGATGCCCTTGACCGCATCGTTGCCACGGTGCCGGGTGGCGCCGCCAACGTGCAGGACATCTATCCGTTGTCCGCATTGCAGGAGGGCATGCTCTATCACCACCTCTCGGCCGCTGCCGGTGACCCTTACATCTCGCAGGCGCGCTTCGTATTCGACAGTCAGGAACGGCTGGACGCCTTTGCTGAGGCGCTGCGTTGGGTGGTCAAGCGTCACGACATCCTGCGCACCTCGTTTGTCTGGGAATACCTCGACGAAGCGGTGCAAGTGGTCTGGCGCGAGGCGCCGCTGATGTGTGAGGAAATCAGCGTCGACAGTGGCGCCGACGTGCTCACGCAGTTGCTCGAACGCCATGACCCGCAGCACTTCCGCCTCGACATGCAACAAGCGCCGCTGCTGCGCATGGTCTATGCGCAGGACCCTGCCCAGGGCCGCGTGGTCGCGCTGTTGCTGTTTCATCACATGATCATGGATCACGTGGCGCTGGATGTGCTGCGTCGGGAAATCCAGGCCTGTCTGCTCGGGCAGACTGCGCAAGTACCGGCGGCGGTGCCGTATCGCGATCACTTGGCCAAGGCACGCGGTGCCGGCAATGAGCAGGCGCAGGAAGCGTTTTTCCGCGAGATGCTTGCCGATATCGACGAGCCGACGCTGCCGTGTGGTTTGCAGGATGTGCAGGGTGACGGCCACGCCATCGAGGAAGCCTCGCTGATGCTCGACAGCGGCTTGAGCCGGCAGTTGCGCGAGCAGGCGCGGCAGCACGGCGTGAGCGTTGCGAGCCTGACGCATCTGGCGCTGGCGCGGGTGTTGGGGCAATTGTCCGGGCGCACGGCGGTGGTGTTTGGCACCGTGCTGCTGGGGCGGATGGACGCGGGCGAGGGTGGCGAGCAGGCGTTGGGCATGTTCATCAACACCTTGCCGCTGCGCGTTGATGTCGGCGCGCAAAGCGTGCGTGCCGGCGTGCGCACGACCCATCAGCGTCTGACGGCGTTGCTGGCGCATGAGCAAGCTTCGCTGGCGTTGGCGCAACGCTGCAGCGCCGTCGCGGTACCGACGCCGTTGTTCAGCGCGATCCTCAACTACCGGCACAGCAGCGTCGAAGAAGTCGCTGACGTGGTCGACATTGCCCCCGGTGTGCAGGTGCTCGGCGCGCGCGAGCGCACCAACTACCCGCTGACGATCAACATCGATGACCTCGGCGCAGACTTGCGCGTCACCGCGCTGGCGGATCCGGCATTGGGTGCCGAGCGCATGGCAGCTTATCTGAACACGGCGCTGGAAAGTCTGGCGGCAGCCCTGCAATCCAGCGCCGATGTGGCGCTGCAAGCGCTGCAAATCCTCCCGGTCAGCGAACGCGAACACCTGCTGCACGGCAGTAATTTGCCGCTGACGCAGTTCCCCGACACCCCGCTGATCCACCAGCAATTCGAAGCCCATGCACAGGCCCGACCGGACGCCACAGCGCTGATCTTCGAAGGACAGACGCTCAGCTACGGCGAGCTCAACCGTCGCGCCAATCAGCTCGCCCATCATCTGTTGGCGCTGAACATTCGTCCCGATGACCGCGTGGCCATCTGCGTCGAGCGCAGCCCGCAAATGATCATCGGTCTGCTTGGCGTGCTCAAGGCTGGTGCCGGTTATGTGCCGATCGATCCGGCCTATCCGCTGGACCGTATCAGCTTCACCTTGCAGGACAGCGCCCCGGCAGCGCTGCTGATGCAGGCGGCGACCCACGATCGCGTGGCCGCTCTCGAGGTGCCGCAGATCGACCTCGACAGCGCTCACCTCACGGCCGAACTCGACAGCAATCCGCAGATCCCCGAGCTGACCCCGGCGCATCTGGCGTACGTGATCTACACCTCGGGCTCCACCGGTTTGCCCAAAGGCGTGATGGTCGAGCACCGCAACGTGGCGCGGCTGTTTTCTGCCACCCAGGACTGGTTCCAGTTCAACCAGCAAGATATCGGAGTGCTGTTCCATTCCTTCGCGTTCGACTTCTCGGTCTGGGAAATCTGGGCCGCGCTGGCGTTCGGTGGGCAATTGCTGCTGGTCCCGCAAGCCGTCAGCCGCTCGCCGGACGACTGCTATGCACTGCTCTGCGAAACCGGTGTGACCGTGCTCAACCAGACGCCGAGCGCGTTCCGCCAACTGATCGCCGCCCAGGGCCGCAGCACCTTGCAGCATTCCTTGCGGGAAGTGGTTTTCGGCGGCGAAGCGCTGGAACCGGGCCTGCTCAAACCGTGGTATGCGCGGGTCGGCAATGCCGGCACGCGGCTGGTGAACATGTATGGCATCACCGAAACCACGGTGCACGTGACCTATCGGCCGTTGCAGGCCGCCGACGCGCAGTTGCTCGGCGTCAGCCCGATTGGCGTGCGCATTCCCGACCTGCAACTGTATGTCCTCGATGCGCAGCGCGAACCGGTCCCCGTAGGCGTGATCGGTGAGCTATATGTCGGTGGCGCCGGGGTGGCGCGCGGTTATCTGAATCGCGAAGCGCTGACGGCCGAGCGTTTTATCAATGATCCGTTCAGCGACAACGCCGATGCGCGTTTGTATAAAACCGGTGACCTCGCGCGCTGGGCCGCCGACGGCAGCCTCGATTACCTGGGGCGCAACGACGATCAGGTGAAAATTCGCGGTTTCCGCATCGAACTGGGCGAGATCGAGGCGCGCCTGTCTACTTGCGAAGGTGTGCGCGAAGCCGTGGTGATCGCCCGTGAGGACAGCCCCGGTGACCAGCGGCTGGTTGCCTACTGGCTGGCCGACGCCGACGCCGGTGCCGCGCCTGACGTGGCGCAGTTGCGTGATCATTTGCTGGCCACGTTGGCCGACTACATGGTGCCGAGCGCGTTCGTTCGCCTGGAAGCCTTCCCGCTGACCACCAACGGCAAGCTTGACCGCAAAGCCTTGCCGCAACCGGACAGCGAGGCCTTCGCCCGGCGTGGTTTCGAAGCGCCGGTCGGAGCAGTAGAGAATCTGATCGCCGGGCTCTGGCAGACATTGCTCGGTGTCGAGCAGGTCGGCCGCCATGACAATTTCTTCGAACTCGGTGGTCATTCGCTGCTGGCAGTGAAGCTGATCGAACGCATGCGCCAACAGGATCTGCATTGCGACGTGCGCGTACTGTTCGGTCAGCCGAGCGTGGCCGCGCTGGCGGCGACCTTGAGCAACGAGCGTGTAATTGTCGTTCCAGGCAATCTGATCGAGTCAGGTTGCACGCGCATTACCCCGGCCATGCTGCCGCTGGCCAATCTCGATCAAGCCGCGATCGACCGCGTCGTTGCAACTGTGCCGGGCGGCATCGCCAATGTGCAGGACATCTATGCGCTGGCGCCGTTGCAGGCAGGGATTCTCTATCACCACCTGGCCACCAGCGCTGGCGATCCGTATGTGTTGCAGGCGCAATTTGCCTTCGACGGTCTGGCGCAGATCAAAACCTTCGTCCGCGCCTTGAACGGCGTGATCGCGCGCCATGACATTCTGCGCACTGGCATCTTCTGGGAGGGTCTTGAAGAGGCGGTGCAAGTGGTTTGCCGTGAGGCAACACTGGCGCTGGAACGCGTCGATGCCGACGAACTCGACGGCGACGTACTCGAGCAGATGCAGGCGCGTTTCGATCCACGCCATTATCGTCTGGACCTCAATCGCGCGCCGCTGATGCGCTTTGTCTACACCGAAGATCAGCCGCGCAACCGCTGGATCGGCATTCTCCTGCTGCACCATATCGTCCTCGATCACACCGCGCTGGACGTGCTGGTGGCGGAAATGAACGACGTCATGCGCGGCGTCAGCAGCGATCTGCCGCCGCCGGTGCAGTACCGTAATTTCGTCGCGCAGGCGCGGCTCGGCGCCGATGATCAGGCCCATGAGGCGTTCTTCCGCGAGATGCTCGCCGACATTGACGAGCCGACCGTGGCCTTCGGTTTGCAGGACGTGCACGGTGACGGCAGCGATATCCTCGACAGTCATGCGGAGCTGGACGTCAACCTCGGCCAACGTCTACGCGAGCAGGCGCGGCGGCTGGGTGTCAGCGTGGCCAGTCTGGTGCACCAGGCCTGGGCTCAGGTGCTGTCACAAGTTTCCGGCCAAGAGAACGTGGTGTTCGGCACTGTGCTGCTCGGCCGCATGCAGGGCGGAGAGGGCGCAGATCGGGCCTTGGGCATGTTCATCAACACCTTGCCGTTGCGCGTCAGCGTCGGTACGGATTCGGTAGAGAGCGGCGTGCGTGCCACCCATGCACGCCTGGCGCAGTTGCTCGGCCATGAGCAAGCCTCGCTGGCACTGGCCCAGCGTTGCAGCGGTGTCGCCGGGTCGCAGGCGCTGTTCAGCACCTTGCTCAACTTCCGCCACAGTGCGCCGGAGTCGGCCGCTGTGACGTGGGACGGCGTGCAGATTCTCAGCTCGCGCGAGCGCAGCAATTATCCGCTGGTCGTCAGCGTCGACGACCTCGGCGAAGGTTTCCGCTTGAGCGTGCAAGCCGTGCCGCAGGTGGATGGCGCGCGGGTCTGCGACTTCTTGCAAACTGCGTTGCACAGTCTGGTCACGGCGCTGGAGTACACACCGCAGGCGCCGTTGCAGCAACTGACGATCGTGTCGCCGGGCGAGCGGCAACGGGTGCTGGTCGGCTTCAACATCAGCGGTCGTGAATACCCGTCCGCGCAGACAGTGCCGCGGCTCTTTGAAGCGCAAGTCTTGGCGCATCCCGAAGCATTGGCGGTGGTGCAGGGTGAGCAACAGTTCAGCTACCGCGAACTGAATCAGCGCGCCAATCGTCTCGCTCATCACTTGATTGGCCTCGGCGTGCAAACCGATGACCGCGTCGCGCTGTGCCTGCGTCGCGGCCCGAACATGCTTGTTGGAATGCTGGCGATTCTCAAGGCCGGCGCCGGTTATGTGCCGATTGATCCTGATTACCCGGCAGAACGCATCGCCTACCTGTTGCAGGACAGCGACCCGATCGCGGTGCTGGCGCAGGCCTCGACGCGCGACCTGCTTGGCGCTGTCCCCGTGATCGATCTGGGCACCAACGATTGGCGGCACTTGCCTGAGCACAATCCGCAACTGCCGAAGTTGACCCCGGCGAATCTGGCCTACGTGATCTACACCTCGGGCTCTACCGGGCAACCAAAAGGCGTGATGGTCGAGCACCGCACCCTGGAAAACCTCGTGCACTGGCACGCTGAAGCCTTCGATCTGCATGCCGGCAGCCACACCGCCAGTGTCGCCGGTTGCGGTTTCGATGCCATGGCCTGGGAAGTCTGGCCAGCGCTGTGCGTCGGCGCCACCGTGCATCTGCCACCGACCTCGATCAAAAATGAACACCTCGACGAACTGCTTGAGTGGTGGCGCGCGCAGCCGTTGCAGGTGAGCTTTCTGCCGACCCCGGTCGCCGAATACGCATTCAGCCGTGAACTGGGCCATCCGACCTTGCGCACGCTGCTGATCGGTGGCGACAAGTTGCGCCAGTTCCCGCGTGATCAGACGTTCGATGTAATCAATAACTACGGCCCGACCGAAGCCACGGTGGTGGCGACGTCCGGGCGCATCGAACCCGGGCGGGTTTTGCACATTGGCCGGCCGATTGCCAATGCGCGGATTTATCTGCTGGACCGTCTGCAACAACCGGTGCCAACCGGTGTGCAGGGCGAGTTGTATGTCGGTGGCGCCGGGGTTGCACGCGGTTACCTGAATCGCCCGGAACTGACCGCCGCACAATTTCTCGATGACCCGTTCAGCGATGAACCGCAGGCGCGCATGTACCGCACCGGTGACCTCGCGCGCTGGCTGGACGATGGCAACATCGAATACCTGGGGCGTAACGATGATCAGGTGAAATTGCGCGGTGTGCGTATTGAGTTGGGCGAAATCGAAGCGGCGCTGAACGCTCACGATTCGGTCCAGGAATGCGTGGTGCTGGTCCGTGACGGGCGTCTGGTGGCTTGGTTCACCGCCATCGAATCTGTCGAGATCGGCGACTTGCATCAGCATTTGCAAGCGCGACTGCCGGACACTTTGGTGCCGGCCGCCTATGTGCGACTGGACAGCCTGCCGCTCACGGCTCACGGCAAACTCGACCGCAAGGCCTTGCCCGAACCGGATCAGGACGCGTGGCTCAGCCGTGAATATGCAGCGCCGCAAGGCCCGGTCGAGATCGCGTTGGCGCAGATCTGGGCCGACGTGCTGAACATCGAACAGATCGGCCGTCACGACAATTTCTTCGAACTCGGCGGTCATTCGCTGTTGGCGGTGAGCCTGATCGAACGCATGCGTCAGGCTGGTCTGAACGCCGATGTACGGGTGCTGTTCAACCAGCCGAGTCTGGCCGCGCTGGCGCGGGCCTTGGGCAGTGGCCGGGAAATCGAGGTGCCGGCCAATCTGATTGCGGCCGATTGCACCTGCATCACGCCCGACATGCTGACTCTGACAACGCTGGATCAAGCCAGCATTGATCGTATTGTTGCGACGGTGCCGGGCGGTGCTGCCAATGTGCAGGATATCTACCCGCTGGCACCGTTGCAGGAAGGCATTCTTTATCACCATCTGAGCGCCGAGCAGGGTGATCCGTACCTGCTGCAATCACGTCTGGCCTTCGACAGCCTCGAGCGTTTACAAACCTTCGCCACGCATTTGCAGCAGGTCATCGCCCGTCACGACATTCTGCGCACCAGCGTGGTCTGGGAAGGTTTGCCGAGCCCGCAGCAAGTGGTCTGGCGCGCGGCGCAGATGGTCGTGCAGCCAGTGCCGCTTGATGCGCAGGACGGCGACATCCTCGAACAGTTGCACGCGCGTTTCGATGCCCGGCATTTCCGCCTCGACCTGAATCAGGCTCCGCTGATCCGCATGGTCTACGCCGAGGATCCGGCGCAACAGCAAGTCGTCGCCATCGTGCTGTTCCATCACTCGATTCTCGACCACACCGCCATGGACGTGATCGGCCGGGAAATGCATGCGTTGATGTTCGACCAGCTCGACACGCTGACGCCGCCGATGCCGTACCGCAACTACGTGGCGCAGGCACGCTTGGGCGCCGATGCGCAGGAACACGAAGCGTTCTTCCGCGAGATGCTCGGCGATATCGATGAGCCGACCTTGCCCTTCGGTCTGCAGGATGTGCAGGGCGACGGGCGTGGCATCGAAGAAGCGCTGCAACCGGTCGATGCCGCGCTCAATCTGCGCCTGCGTGAACAGGCGCGACAGTTGGGCGTCAGCCCGGCGAGCCTGATGCACATGGCCTGGGCGCAGGTGCTGGGCGTAGTCTCCGGCCGCCGCGACGTGGTCTTCGGCACGGTGTTGATGGGGCGGATGCAGGGTGGCGAGGGCGCCGACCGCACGCTGGGGGTATTCATCAATACCCTGCCACTGCGCGTTGATCTCGCTGAAGGCGTGCGCGTCGGGGTGAAAACGACTCATGCGCGGCTGACAGCGCTTTTGGGTCATGAACACGCCTCGTTGGCGCTGGCTCAACGATGCACTGGCATGACCGGTTCGGCGCCGCTGTTCAGCGCGTTGCTCAACTATCGACACAGTGCTGCCGAGCAGCAGCCGCGCGACGGCCAGGGCATATGGCAGGGCGTGCGCATGCTTGGCGGCGAGGAGCGCAGCAATTATCCGCTGACCTTGTCGGTGGATGATCTGGGCGAGGGGTTTGCCCTCGACGTGCTGGCGGTCGCTGAGATCGGTGCGCAACGGATCTGCAGTTACATGCACACCGCACTCGAACATCTGGTGACCGCACTGGAAGAAACGCCGCAACGTCCGCTCAACCGTTTGCCGGTACTCTCGGTGGCGGAATACGAACACTTGCTGGTCGGCTTCAACCAGCACTCAGCAGCCTATCCGCGTGGCGCGACGATTCAGCGGTTGGTCGAGGCTCAGGCCGAACAGCAGCCGGAGGCACTGGCGGTGGTGCAGGGCGCGCAGCAACTGACCTACGCGCAGCTCAATCAGCGTGCCAATCGCCTGGCCCATCACTTGCTCGGGCTCGGCGTGCAGCCCGATGACCGCGTCGCCGTGTGCCTGCGCCGCAGCCCGGACATGCTCGTCGCGTTGCTGGCGATCCTCAAGGCTGGGGCCGGTTATGTACCGGTCGATCCGGCGTACCCGACGGAACGCATCGCCTATCTGTTGCAGGACAGCGCGCCGATGGCGGTGCTGGCGCAAGCTGCGACGGCTGACTTGCTCGGAAACGTGCCGCTAATTGATCTGGACAATCCCACCTGGCAGCAGTTGTCCGAGAGCAATCCGCATTTGCTGACGCTGACCCCGGCGCATCTGGCCTACGTGATCTACACCTCCGGCTCTACCGGCCAGCCAAAAGGCGTGATGGTCGAACACGCGACGCTGGAAAACCTCGTGCACTGGCATTGCGAGGCCTTCGACCTGCGCGCCGGCAGCCACACATCGAGCGTCGCCGGCTTCGGTTTCGACGCCATGGCGTGGGAGGTCTGGCCGGCGCTGTGCGTGGGCGCGACCCTGCACCTGCCGCCGCAAACGGTGAGCAACGAGCACCTCGATGAGTTGCTGGAATGGTGGCGTGCGCAGCCGTTGCAGGTGAGTTTCCTGCCGACGCCGGTGGCCGAATACGCGTTCAGTCGCGACCTCGGCCACCCGACCTTGCGCACGCTGTTGATCGGTGGCGACAAGCTGCGCCAGTTCCCCCGCGAGCAGACCTTCGCGGTGATCAATAACTACGGCCCGACCGAAGCCACGGTGGTTGCCACTTCTGGCGCGGTCGAGGCCGGGCAGGTGCTGCATATCGGCCGGCCGATGGCCAACGCGAAGATTTACCTGCTCGACGACCAGCAGCGCCCGGTACCAATCGGCGTCGCTGGCGAGTTGTATGTCGGCGGCGCCGGTGTGGCGCGCGGGTATCTGCAGCGCCCCGAGCTGACTGCCGAACGCTTCCTCGACGACCCGTTCAGCGACGAACCGCAGGCGCGCATGTACCGCACCGGCGACCTCGCGCGCTGGCTGGCTGACGGCAGCGTCGAATACCTGGGGCGCAACGATGATCAGGTCAAACTGCGCGGCGTGCGCATCGAACTGGGCGAAATCGAAGCGGCATTGAGCGCTCACGCGGCCGTACAGGATTGCGTGGTACTGGTGCGCGACGGCCAGTTGCTGGCGTGGTTTACCGAACGCCGGAACGTCGAGATCGAGGATTTGCGCAGTCATCTGCAAGCGCAGTTGCCGCAAGCCCTGGTGCCCGCCGCTTACGTGCGCCTGCAAGCACTGCCGCTGACCGCCAACGGCAAACTCGACCGCAAGGCGTTGCCGGAGCCGGATCAAACGGCGTGGCTGAGCCGCGAATATGCCGCGCCGCAAGGTTCGGTGGAAATCGCCCTGGCGCAGATCTGGTCGGACGTCTTGAACGTTGAACAGGTCGGCCGCCACGACAACTTCTTTGAACTGGGCGGGCATTCATTGCTGGCGGTGACGCTGATCGAACGCATGCGTCAGGTCGATCTGAGCACCGACGTGCGCGTGCTGTTCAGCCAGCCGACTCTGGCCGCGCTGGCGGCAGCGGTGGGCAGTGGCCGCGAGGTTGCAGTACCGGACAATCTGATTCCCGCCGATTGCACGCACATCACCGCGGACATGCTGACGCTGGTGCAACTGGATCAGGCCAGCCTCGAGCGCATCGTTGCTACGGTGCCGGGCGGGGCGGCCAACGTGCAGGATATTTATCCGCTGGCGCCGTTGCAGGAGGGGATTCTGTATCACCACCTCAGCGCCGTGAAAGGCGATCCGTACCTGCTGCAATCGTGTCTGGCATTCGACAGTATCGAACGTTTTCAAGGGTTCGCTGCGGCGCTGCGTCAAGTCATGGCGCGCCACGACATCCTGCGTACTGCGATAGTCTGGCAAGGCCTGGCGGCGCCGGTGCAAGTGGTCTGGCGCCAGGCGGAGCTACCGGTCCAAGCCGTGGCGCTGGAGCCTGCGCAGGGCGAAGCCATCGATCAGTTGCGGGCGCGCTTCGATGCGCGGCACTGGCGTCTGGACCTGGATCAGGCACCGCTGCTGCGTCTGGTGTATGCCCTCGATCCGGACAATCAGCGTGTCGTCGCCATGCTGTTGTTCCATCACATTGCCATGGACCACACCGCGCTGGCGGTGGTCAGCGAAGAAATGCAGGCGATTTTGCGCGGCGATGAACGATTGCCTGTGCCCGCAGTGCCGTACCGCAATTATGTCGCGCAGACCCGCCTTGGCGTCAGCGAACAAGAGCACGAAGTGTTCTTCCGCGAAATGCTCGGCGATATCGACGAACCGACCCTGCCGTTCGGCTTGCAGGACGTGCACGGCGACGGCAATGACATCGAGGAAGTCTGCCAGCCGCTGCCTGCTGCGGTGGCGCAGCGTTTGCGCAGTCAGGCGCGGTTGCTCGGCGTCAGCGTCGCCAGCCTGTTCCATCTCGCTTGGGCACAGGTGCTGGCGGCAACGTCTGCGCAGGAACGCGTGGTCTTCGGCACCGTGTTACTCGGGCGTATGCAGGGCGGCGCGGGCGCGGATCGCGGGTTGGGTATGTTCATCAACACCTTGCCATTGCGCGTGGATGTCGACGAAACCGATGTGCGCGCCGGGGTCAAGGCGACCCATGCGCGGCTCAGTGCGCTGTTGGCTCACGAACATGCGTCGCTGGCGCTGGCCCAGCGTTGCAGCGGTGTCGCGGCGCCGTCGCCACTGTTCAGCGCGATGCTCAACTACCGCCATAGCGACAGTGAAGCCCGACAAGAGGCCAAGCGTGAATCCTGGCAGGGCATCGAATCCCTTGCCGGCGAGGAGCGCACCAATTACCCGTTGACCCTCAACGTCGACGATCTGGGCAGCGGTTTTGCACTGACAGTGATGACCCCGTTGCGCATTGGTGCGGCACGCCTCGGCCAGTTCATGCAAAACGCGCTGCTTGCACTGGTTACAGCACTGCAACAAACACCACAGCAACCGTTGAACCGCTTGACGGTGTTGCCGGAGGAGGAGCGGCAGGCGTTGCTGTTCGGCCTCAACGACACCAACGTCGATTACGATTTGCAGCAGACGCTGCATGGCTTGTTCGAGGCGCAGGTGCGGCGTACGCCAGAGGCTGTGGCCGTCGTTGCCGGCGAACAGGCATTGAGCTACACGCAGCTGAACGAGCGCGCCAATCGCTTGGCCCGGCACTTGATCAGCCTTGGTGTGCAAGTGGATTCGCGGGTGGCGATCTGTGTCGAACGCAGCCTGGAAATGGTCGTCGGTCTGCTGGCGATCAACAAGGCCGGCGCCGCTTATGTGCCGCTCGATCCGGCTTATCCGCCGGAGCGCCTGGCCTACATGCTCGAGGACAGCGCGCCGGTCGTGGTGTTGGTACACGGGGCTACCAGCGGGTTGCTGGGGGATGTCAAAGCGGCAGTGGTCGATCTTGACCAGAACACTTGGCAATCCCTGTCTGCCGACAATCCGCAAGTCGCGACGCTGACGCCACAGCACAGCGCGTACGTGATCTACACCTCCGGTTCCACCGGCCAACCGAAAGGCGTGGTCAACGAACACACCGGTGTGGTCAACCGCTTGCTGTGGATGCAGGACGCCTATCAGCTGACGGCGGCCGATTCGGTATTGCAGAAAACCCCATTCAGTTTTGACGTGTCGGTGTGGGAGTTCTTCTGGCCGCTGATGACCGGCGCGCGACTGGTCATGGCGCAGCCCGGCGGGCACAAGGACCCGCAGTATCTGAGCGGCGTGATCGAGCGTGAACACATCACCACGCTGCACTTTGTGCCGTCGATGCTCGATGTGTTCCTCGCCAACAGCGACACCACACGCTGCGATAGCCTGCGTCAGGTGATGTGCAGCGGTGAGGCGTTGCCGGGCAGTCTGGTGCGACGTTTCAAACTTCAGTTAACGGGCAGCGAGTTGCATAACCTCTACGGCCCGACTGAAGCCGCCGTCGATGTCACCGCGTGGAATTGCGCCGGGCCTGTCGAGCAGACCCCGGACAACACGCCGATCGGCAAACCGATCGCCAACACCCGCCTGTACATCCTCGATGCGCAGCAGCAACCGGTGCCGCAAGGCGTGGTCGGCGAGTTGTACATCGCAGGCGTACAGGTGGCGCGCGGTTATCTGAACCGACCTGAGCTGAATGCCGAGCGCTTCCTCAACGATCCGTTTCAGGCCAACGGGCGGATGTATCGCACCGGTGACGTCGCGCGCTATCTGGCGGACGGCAATATCGAATACCTGGGGCGTAACGATGATCAGGTGAAGATTCGCGGTCTGCGTATTGAACTGGGCGAAATTCAGGCACGGCTTGCCCGGATCGAAGGTGTGCAAGAGGCCGTGGTGGTCGCCCGTGAAGACGTGCCGGGCGACAAACGTCTGGTCGCGTATTACACCGGTGAACGCCTGGAAATCGATGTGCTGCGCAGTCATTTGCTCGAACACTTGCCGGACTACATGGTGCCCGCGGTGTTCGTGCATCTCGCCGCGTTGCCGCTAAGCCCCAACGGCAAACTCGACCGCAAGGCGTTGCCGGCGCCGGATCAGCAATCGCTGAAAACCCGCGAATACGAAGCCCCGGTCGGAGAAGTGGAAATCACTCTCGCTCGGCTCTGGGCCGAACTGCTCAACGTCGAACGGGTAGGGCGTCACGACCATTTCTTTGAGTTGGGTGGTCACTCGCTGCTGGCGGTCAGTCTGATCGGCCGGTTGCGTCAGGAAGGCATGGAAGCCGATGTCAGGTCGCTGTTCGAACATCCGACCCTGGCCGGCTACGCCGCAATTACCGAAAGAATGGAGATCGTCCTGTGAACGTGATCGAACTGTTGGCCACATTGAAGGCTAAAGACATCCAACTGGCGGTCACCGATGATCAGCTGCGGGTGAACGGCAACAAGCAGGCCTTGAGCGATCCGGCATTGCTGGCGCTGTTGCGCGAACATAAACCGGCGCTGATCGAACTGATCAAGGCCGGGCAATACTCGGCCACCAAGGCCGGTCAGGTCGAAGTCCCGGCCAACGGCATCGCGGCCGACGCCAAGCAGATCACCCCGTCGATGCTGACCCTGGTCGAGCTGGATCAGGCCAGCATCGACCACATCGTGGCGCAAGTGCCCGGCGGCGCGGCGAATGTGCAGGACATCTACCCGCTGGCACCCTTGCAGGAAGGCATTCTTTACCACCATGTCAGTGGTGGTGAAGGCGATCCGTATGTCATGCAGTCGCAATTCGCCTTCGCCAGTCGCGAACGTTTTCAGGCGTTCGCGCAAGCGTTGCAAGCGGTGATCGATCGCCACGACATTCTGCGCACTTCGGTGCACTGGCAAGGCCTGGACGCACCGGTGCAAGTGGTCTGGCGCCGCGCCGATCTGCCCGTGGATGAAGTCGTGGTGCCTGACGCTGACAGCGATGTGCTGGCGTACCTGCACGAGCGTTTCGACGCCCGACACTTTCGCCTCGACGTCAGCCGCGCGCCGCTCATGCGCCTGGCCCATGCCTGGGATGACGCCGGGCAACAGGTGATTGCGACGTTGCTGTTCCATCACATGGCCCTCGACCACTCGGCCCTCGATGTGGTGCGGCATGAAATGCGCGCCTGCCTCAGCGGGCAGCGCGAGTTGTTGGGGCGACCGGTGCCGTTCCGCAATTACGTGGCGCAGGCGCGTCTGGGTGTCAGCGAAGCCGAGCACGAGGCGTTTTTCCGCGACATGCTCGGCGACATCGACGAGCCGACGTTGCCGTACGGCTTACAAGACGTGCAGGGTGACGGCAGCGAGATTGTTGAATTGAGCCAGCCGATCGAGCCGCTGCTGGGCCAGCGCTTGCGTGCTCAGGCACGCCAGCTCGGGGTGAGTGCCGCGAGCCTGTTTCACCTCGGCTGGGCGCAGGTGCTGGCAGCGTTGACCGGCAAGCAGCAGGTGGTGTTCGGCACGGTGCTGATGGGGCGCATGCAGGGCGCCGAAGCCATTGACCGCGCGCTGGGGATCTTCATCAACACCTTGCCGTTGCGGGTGAATGTCGACAGCGCCGACGTGCGTGCCGCCGTCAACGCCACCCATGCGCGGCTGACCTCGCTGATGCGCCATGAATACGCGCCGCTAGCCTTGGCCCAGCGCTGCAGCAACGTGGTCGCACCGACGCCGCTGTTCAGCACGCTGCTCAATTACCGCCACAGCCACAACGTCAGCACGGCCAGCGCTGAAACGCTCGCGGCGTGGGAGGGCATTGCCACCCTGCACTCCGAGGAACGCACCAACTATCCGCTGACCCTGAGCGTCGATGACCTCGGCGACGCGTTCAGTCTGACGTTGCTGGCAAGCACGCAAATCGACCCGCAGCGGATCTGCGCCTACATGCACTGCGCACTGGAAAATCTGCTGCTGGCACTCGAGCAGGCGCCGCAAACACCGATCAATCAACTGCCGGTTCTGCCGGCAGCGGAGCTTGAGCAACTGCTGGTCGGCTTCAACGCTACGCAAATGAGTTTCCCGCCGGCCCAAACCCTACAGCAACGCTTTGAAGCGCAGGTTGCCGAGCGGCCGGAAGCGCTGGCCGCAGTGTTTGCCGACGCACAGTTGACCTACGCCGAGTTGAACCGCCACGCCAATGCCCTGGCGCATCACCTGATCGAACGCGGGGTAAAACCCGACGACCGCGTGGCCATCGTCGCCCGCCGGGGGCTCGATACGCTGATCGGGCTGGTCGCGATTCTCAAGGCCGGCGCCGGTTACGTGCCGGTCGATCCGGCGCACCCGGCCGAGCGCTTGAACTATCTGCTCGGCGACAGCGCGCCGGTGGTCGTCCTCACCCAAACCGATCTGCGTGAGCGCTTGCCGGCGCTGGACGTGCCGGTGATCGACCTTGACCGCTGCACCTGGCCACTGACCTGCACGTTCGACCCGCACGTGCCGGGCCTGACCGCTTCACATCTCGCGTATGTGATCTACACCTCCGGCTCCACCGGCCTGCCCAAGGGCGTGATGGTCGAGCATCACACCTTGAATAATCTGGTCGATTGGCACTGCACGGCATTTGACCTGTGCGCCGGTCGCCACACCTCGAGCCTCGCCGGTTTCGGTTTCGACGCGATGGCCTGGGAAGTCTGGCCGGCGCTGTGCGCAGGTGCGACGCTGCACTTGGCGCCGACCCACAATGGCAATGAAGACATCGACGCGCTGCTTGAGTGGTGGCGGGCGCAGCCGCTGGACGTGAGCTTTCTGCCGACGCCGGTGGCTGAATACGCCTTCAGCCAGAACCTCGAACACCCGACCCTGCGCACGCTGCTGATCGGCGGCGACCGCTTGCGCCAGTTCAATCGCAACCAGCATTTCGACGTGATCAACAACTATGGCCCGACCGAGGCCACGGTGGTCGCGACATCAGGCCGGGTCGACAGCGGCGACGCGTTGCACATCGGTCAACCGGTGAGCAACGCCACGGTGTACCTGCTTGATGAACAGCAACGCCCGGTGCCGATGGGCGTGGCGGGCGAGCTGTACGTCGGCGGTGCCGGTGTCGCTCGTGGTTACCTCAATCGAGCGGAAATGACCGCCGAGCGCTTTCTGCATGACCCGTTCAGCCGCTTGCCGAACGCGCGCATGTACCGCACCGGTGACCTTGCGCGCTGGCGCGAGGACGGCACCCTCGAATACCTGGGTCGCAACGACGATCAGGTGAAAATCCGTGGCGTGCGCATCGAGCTGGGGGAAATCGAAACCTGCCTCAATCAGTTGCCGGGGATTCAGGAAGCTGTGCTGCTGGCCCGCGAAGACCAGCCCGGCCAACCACGACTGGTGGCGTATTTCACCGAGCAGGCGCAGGTTGAAGCACTGCCGGTCGGCGAGTTGCGTGCGCAATTGTTAAGCCGCTTGCCGGAGTACATGGTGCCGGTGGCCTTCGTCAAACTCGCCGCGTTACCGTTGACCGCCAATGGCAAGGTCGACCGCAAAGCCTTGCCGGCGCCGGAGCTGTCGGCGCTGTTCACCCGCGAATACGCGGCGCCCGAAGGCGAGGTGGAAACCGCGCTGGCGCAGATCTGGGCCGATGTGCTGCAGGTCGAGCGGGTCGGTCGTCAGGATCACTTTTTCGAACTCGGCGGTCATTCGCTGCTGGCGATGCGCATGGTCTCGCAAGTGCGCCAACGACTCGGCGTCGAACTGGCACTGGCTGAGCTGTTTGCCAACGCCGAACTGGCGGCGGTCGCTGCGGTACTGAGCGAGGCGGGGCGCTGCACGCAACCCGAGATTGTGCCGGTGCCGCGTGACGGCGCCTTGCCGCTGTCGTTCGCCCAGCAACGCCTGTGGTTTCTGGCGCAAATGGAAGGTGCCAACACCGCGTACAACATTCCTGTGGCCCTGCGTTTGCGTGGCCGCCTCGACGACGCTGCGCTCCAGCGTGCACTGGCGCGGATCGTTGCCCGCCATGAAACCCTGCGCAGCCGTTTCGCCCAGTACAACGACGACGCGCAAGTGCTGATCGCGCCGGTCGACAGCGGCCTGTTGCTGCGCGTCGAAGACTTGCGCCAACACCCGCAACCCGAGCAAGCGTTGCAGGCGCTGATTCAGGGCGAAGCTTCAGGGCCGTTCGATTTGCAGGACGATGCGCTGATTCGCGGACGGCTGGTGCGTCTGGCCAACGATCATCACGTGCTGTTGCTGACGATGCACCACATCATTTCTGATGGTTGGTCGATGGGCGTTTTGACCCGCGAACTGATGGCGCTGTATCAGGCGTTCAGCCAGGGGCAACCGGATCCACTGCCGCCGCTGACGCTGCAATACACCGATTACGCGGTGTGGCAGCGGCGTTGGCTCAGCGGTGAGTTGTTGCAGCGCCAGAGTGAGTTCTGGCAGCAGAACCTCGCGGGGGCACCGGCGCTGTTGCTGTTGCCGACCGATCGCGTGCGGCCGGCGCAGCAGGGCTATGCCGGCAGCAGTGTCGACGTGGTGCTCGATGAGCGGTTGAGTGCCGGCCTCAGGGCGCTAGGCCAGCGCCATGGCGTGACGCTGTACATGACGCTGATGAGCGCCTGGGCCATGCTGCTCAGTCGTTTGTCCGGTCAGTCTGAGGTGGTGATCGGCTCGCCCGTGGCCAACCGCAGCCGCGCCGAGATCGAAGGTTTGATCGGCATGTTCGTCAACACCCTGGCCTTGCGCATCGACACCTCGGGCGAACTCAGCGTCGAAGCGCTGCTGGCCCGAGTCAAGGCGCTGACGCTGGCGGCGCAGGCGCATCAGGATCTGCCGTTCGAGCAAGTGGTGGAAATCACCCGACCATTGCGCAGCCTGGCGCACAGCCCGGTGTTCCAGACTTTGCTGAGCTGGGATGGCCTGCAAAGCCCGGCGCTGGCCCTCGGTGATTTGACCCTGGAAGGCGTGGCGGAGCCGAGCCACTTCGCCAAGTTTGATCTGTCGCTGAACCTGAGCGAGTCGAACGGTGTGATTCGCGGTTCGCTGGAGTACGCCACGGCGCTGTTCGACGAGGCGACGGTGCTGCGTTTTGCCGGCTATTTCCAGCGTCTGTTGCAGGCGATGGTCGCCAATGATCAAACGGTGCTGGAACACGCACCGCTACTGGCAGAGGACGAACAACAGCGGCTGCTGAATGAGTTCAATGCCACGGCAGTGGATTACGACCTAGAGCAGACCCTCCACGGTCTGTTCGAGGCGCAAGTGGCGCGCACGCCACAGGCGCCGGCGGTGCTCGCTGGTGAACAGCGCTTGAGCTATGCCGAGCTGGACGCCAAGGCCAACCAACTGGCGCGGCACCTGCGTGGCTTGGGTGTGCAGGCGGATTCGCGGGTGGCGATCTGTGTCGAGCGCGGTCTGGACATGGTTGTCGGTCTGCTGGCGATCCTCAAGGCTGGCGGTGGTTATGTGCCGCTGGACCCGGCGTATCCGCTGGAACGTCTTGGCTACATGCTGGACGACAGCGCGCCGCTGGCGGTGCTGGTACAAGGCTCCACTCGCGGGCTGCTGGGTGACGTCGCCGTGCCGCTGATCGATCTCGATCAAGCGCACTGGCAGTCGCTGCCGAGCGACCCTCTGCCCACCGCCGAGTTGACCCCGCAACACATGGCGTACGTGATCTACACCTCCGGTTCGACCGGCCAGCCAAAAGGCGTGATCAACGAACACACCGCGGTGGTCAACCGCTTGCTGTGGATGCAGGACGCCTATCCACTGACAGCGGCGGACACGGTGTTGCAGAAGACGCCGTTCAGTTTCGACGTGTCGGTGTGGGAGTTTTTCTGGCCGCTGATGACCGGCGCACGTTTGGTCATGGCGCAGCCCGGTGGTCACAAGGACCCGCTGTATCTCAGCGAAATCATCAAGCAAGAACGGATTACCACGCTGCACTTCGTGCCATCGATGCTCGACGTGTTCCTTGCCCATGGCGACACCGAGCGTTGCTCGGAGCTGCGTCAGGTGATGTGCAGCGGCGAAGCGTTGCCGGGCAGTCTGGTGCGACGCTTCAAGCGGCAATTGCCGGGCACTGCGTTGCACAACCTCTACGGCCCGACCGAAGCCGCTGTTGACGTGACCGCGTGGAATTGCGCCGGGCCGCTGGAGCGAACCCCGGACAACACACCGATCGGCAAACCGATCGCCAACACCCGCATGTACATCCTTGATGGCCAACAACAACCGGTGCCGCAAGGCGTTGTCGGTGAGTTGTACATCGGCGGCGTGCAAGTGGCCCGTGGTTACCTCAATCGACCTGAACTGAGTGCCGAGCGCTTTCTTGATGATCCGTTCCAGGCCAATGGCCGTATGTACCGCACCGGCGACGTCGCCCGCTATCTGGCCGACGGCAATATCGAATACCTGGGCCGCAACGACGATCAGGTGAAAATTCGCGGCTTGCGTATCGAACTGGGCGAAATCCAGGCGCGCCTGACCCAGATCGAGAGGGTGCAGGAAGCGGTGGTGCTGGCCCGCGAAGACGTGCCCGGCGACAAGCGTCTGGTTGCGTATTACACCGGGGAACGGCTGGACATCGAAGCGCTGCGCAATGATCTGCTGGAGCATCTACCGGACTACATGGTGCCTGCGCTGTTTCTGCACCTCGATGCGCTGCCACTGAGCCCGAACGGCAAACTCGACCGCAAGGCATTGCCGGCGCCGGATCTGGCGGCATTGGCTGCACGTGAATACGAGGCGCCGGTCGGCGAAGTGGAAACGCTCCTCGCCGCGCTCTGGGCCGAATTGCTCAATGTCGAGCGGGTAGGGCGCCACGACCACTTCTTCGAGCTGGGTGGGCACTCGCTGATGGCGGTGAATCTGCTGGCGAAAATGCGTCGTGCCGGTCTCAGCGCCGACATCCGCGTGCTGTTCAACCAGCCGACACTCGCCGCACTGGCGGCGGCCGTTGGTGGCGAGCCGCAAGCCGAGGTCCCGGCCAACCGCATTACGCCGGACTGCACGCGCATCACCCCGGAACTGCTGCCACTGCTGACGCTCGATCAAGCGACCCTTGACCGTATCGTTGCCAGCGTCCCCGGCGGCGTGACCAATGTGCAGGACATTTATCCGCTGGCGCCGTTGCAGACCGGCATTCTGTTCCATCACCTTTCGGCCGCTCAGGGTGACCCCTACGTGTTGCAGGCACAGTTTGCGTTTGCCGACGAACAACGCCTGAACGCCTTCACCGAGGCTATGCAAAAGGTCATTCAGCGCCATGACATTCTGCGCACCTCGCTGTTCTGGGAAGGCCTCGCAGACCCGGTGCAAGTGGTTTGGCGCCAGGCGTCGCTGGCCTGCGAAAATATTGCGCTGGAGGGCGCGAGCGGCGACGCACTGGAGCAGTTGCGCGCTCGCTTCGATGCCGGCCATTACCGCATGGCCGTCAACCAGGCACCGCTGATGCGCGTGGTCCACGCGTGGGACGCGGTCAATCAGCGGGTTGTCGCGTTGCTGCTGTTCCACCATCTGGTGATGGACCACGTCGCGCTCGAAGTGCTGCAACAGGAAATGCAGGCCTTCCTCAGCGGCCAGCCACAACGTCTCGCCGAGCCGGTGCCGTATCGCAATTACGTGGCGCAGACCTTGACCGGGATGACCGATCAGCAGCATGAAAGCTTCTTCCGCGACATGCTCGGCGATGTCGACGCGCCAACCTTGCCTTACGGCCAGGCCCAGGCACAGGAAGGGCTTGCTGAGCAGGCGCGGTTGACCCTCGACCTCGGTCTGAGTCGCGACATCCGCCAGCAGGCGCGGCGTCTGGGCGTCAGCGCCGCGAGCCTGATGCACCTGGCCTGGGCGCAGGTGCTCGGGCAGTTGTCGGGCCGCGACGACGTGGTGTTCGGCACGGTGTTGCTCGGCCGTTTGCAGGGCGGTGAGGGCGCCGAGCGTGCGCTCGGGGTGTTTATCAATACCTTGCCGCTGCGCATCGATCTGACCGCGCACAGCGTCAAAGGCGCGGCCCTGGCTACCCATCAACGGTTGAGCCAATTGCTCCAGCACGAACACGCGCAACTGGCGCGCATCCAGCATTGCAGTGCGATGGCGCCGACCACGCCGCTGTTCAGCACTTTGTTCAACTATCGTCACGGCGCTGCGGCGTCGTCGAGTTCGGCCGAGGCTGCATCGGCGTGGCAGGGCATGCAATTGCTGGAAGCCGAGGAACACAGCAATTATCGCCTGACCCTCAGCGTCGACGATCTCGGCGAAGGTTTCAGCCTCAGCGCATTGGCCGCTGCCGGCATCGACGCACGGCGTACTTGCGACTATCTGCAATGTGCTTTGCACAGCCTTGTGCAAGCGCTGGAACAGGCACCGCATCAAGGCTTCGAACGCTTGTCGATCCTGCCGGCCGCTGAGCGCGAACAGCTATTGATCGGCTTTAATGCCACCCACGCCGATTTCCCTCAGGAGCTGACGATCGGCCAGCGTTTCGAGCAGCAAGTGGCTGCGCGACCGCACGCGCCGGCGGCGATTTTTGCTGGCGCGAGCCTGAGTTACGCCGAACTCGACCAGCAGGCCAACGCCTTGGCGCATCACCTGATCGAAGCGGGTGTGCGGCCTGATGATCGTGTGGCCATCGTTGCCCGTCGCGGCCTCGATACGCTGGTCGGGCTGGTGGCGATTCTCAAGGCGGGCGCCGGTTATGTGCCAGTGGACCCGGCGCATCCAGCGGAGCGTCTGAACTATCTGCTGGAGGACAGTGCGCCGGTTGCGGTGTTGACCCAAAGCGCACTGCGCGCACGTCTGCCCGAGCTGCAAGTGCCGCTGATCGATCTCGATTTGCATCAGTGGCCGAGCGCCAGAATCGAAACTCCGTCAGTGCCCGCGCTGACACCGCAACACTTGGCGTATGTGATCTATACCTCTGGTTCCACCGGGCTGCCCAAAGGCGTGATGGTCGAGCACCGCACCCTGAGCAATCTGGTCGATTGGCATTGTGCGGCGTTCGATCTGCATGCCGGCAGCCACACCTCAAGCCTCGCCGGCTTCGGTTTCGACGCCATGGCCTGGGAAGTCTGGCCGGCGTTGTGCGTTGGCGCGACGCTGCATCTGGCGCCGGCCCACGACGGTAACGAAGACATCGATGCGCTGCTCGATTGGTGGCGTGCGCAGCCGCTGGACGTAAGCTTCCTGCCGACCCCGGTGGCCGAGTACGCCTTCAGCCAGGAGCCGGTGCATCCAACCCTGAAAACCCTGTTGATCGGCGGTGACCGGCTGCGCCAGTTCAACCGCAACCAGTCCTTCAAGGTGATCAACAACTACGGCCCGACCGAGGCCACGGTGGTTGCCACGTCCGGGTTGATCGAGGCCGGGCAAGTGCTGCACATCGGCAAGCCGCTGAGCAATGCCAGCGTCTACCTGCTCGATGAGCAGCAGCGTCCGGTACCACTGGGAGTGATGGGCGAGTTGTACGTTGGCGGTGCCGGCGTCGCCCGTGGCTACTTGAATCGCCCGCAAATGACCGCCGAGCGCTTTCTGCGCGACCCGTTCAGCCCTTTGCCAAACGCGCGGATGTACCGCACCGGTGACCTTGCGCGCTGGCGCGAGGACGGCACGCTGGAATACCTGGGGCGCAATGACGATCAGGTGAAAATCCGTGGCGTGCGCATCGAACTCGGCGAAATCGAGACCTGCCTCAATCATTTGCCGGGGATTCAGGACGCTGTGCTGCTGGCCCGTGAAGATCAGCCCGGCCAGCCGCGACTGGTGGCGTATTTCATCGAGGCGGCGCAAGGCGAGGCGCTGAGCGTCGGACAAATACGTGCGCATCTGGCGGAGCAACTGCCGGAGTACATGCTGCCGGCGGCTTTTGTCCGGCTCAACGCTTTACCGCTGACGGCCAACGGCAAAGTCGACCGCAAGGCGTTGCCGAAACCGGATCTGGCCGCGTTGTTCACCCGCGACTACGCCGCGCCGCAGGGCGAGACCGAAACCACCCTGGCGCAGATCTGGGCCGAGGTGCTGCAGGTCGAACGGGTAGGGCGCCATGATCATTTCTTCGAACTCGGCGGGCATTCGTTGCTGGCGATGCGCATGGTTGCGCAGGTCCGGCAACGGTTGGGGCTGGAGCTGGCGTTGGCGGATCTGTTCGCCAATGCCGAACTGGCGGCGGTCGCTGAGTGCCTGGCGGGTGCCGAGCGCAGCACCCAGCCGTCGATTGTGCCGGTAACGCGTGACGGCACCTTGTCCTTCGCCCAGCAACGCCTGTGGTTCCTCGCGCAAATGGCGGGCGGCAACTCGGCGTACAACATCCCCATCGCCCTGCGCCTGCGCGGTCGACTCGATATCGATGCGCTGCAAGCGGCGCTGGCGCGCATCGTGGCCCGCCACGAAACCCTGCGCAGCCGCTTCATCAGTCGCGATGACACTGCGCAGGTGACGATTGCGCCGGTCGACAGCGGCTTGCTGCTGCGTGTTGAAGATCTGCGCCAACAGCCACAGGCCGAGGACACCTTGCACAGGTTGATGGCGCAGGAAGCCTCGGCGGCGTTTGATCTGCAGAACGACCCGCTGATCCGTGGACAGCTGCTGCATCTGGCCGACGATCACCATGTGCTGTTGCTGACCGTACACCACATCGTCGCCGACGGTTGGTCGATGGGCGTGCTGACCCGCGAGTTGATGGCGTTGTATCAGGCATTCAGCCAGGGCCAGCCCGATCCGCTGCCAGCGCTGACGCTGCAATACGGCGATTACGCGGTGTGGCAACGACGCTGGCTCAGCGGTGACGTGCTGCAACGGCAAAGTGATTATTGGCAACAAACCCTCGACGGTGCTCCAGCGCTGTTGACGCTGCCCACCGATCGTCCGCGTCCGGCGCATCAGGATTATGCTGGCAGCAACCTCGAAGTGGTGCTGGACCAACACCTGAGCGCCGCACTCAAAGCCCTGAGCCAGCGGCATGGCGTGACCCTGTTCATGACCCTGACGAGTGCCTGGGCATTGCTGATGAGTCGTCTGTCCGGGCAGGCCGATGTGGTGATCGGCTCGCCGGTGGCCAACCGCACCCGCGCTGAAGTCGAAGGCTTGATCGGCATGTTCGTCAACACCCTGGCGCTGCGCATCGATACCTCGGGCGAGCCGAGTGTCGAAACACTGCTGGCACGGGTCAAGGCACGGACACTGGAGGCGCAGGCGCATCAGGACTTGCCGTTCGAGCAAGTGGTGGAAATCACCCGACCGTCGCGCAGCCTGGCGCACAGCCCGCTGTTCCAGACCACGCTGAGCTGGGACAGTCACGGCGGGCCGCAACTGGCGCTGGGCGAGCTGACACTGGAAGCGGTGGCCGGCGCGGACGAGGTCGCCAAGTTCGACCTGACGCTGACCCTGGGCGAGGTCAACGGCGTGATTCGCGGCTCGCTGAACTACGCCACGGCGCTGTTCGACGAATCGACCATCCGCCGCTATGTCGGCTATTTCCAACGGCTGCTGCAAGCGATGGTCGGCAATGATCACGCAGTCCTTGAACACGTGCCGTTACTGGCGGCGGAGGAGCGTCAGCGCTTGCTCGTCGACTTCAACGCCAGCGCACGCGATTACCCGCAGACCCTGACCGTGCACGGGGTTTTCCAGCAGCAAGCGGCGGCGCATCCAAAGGCTGTGGCGGCGGTGCATGGCGCGCAATCGCTGAGCTATTTCGAACTGAACGCGCAGGCCAATCGCCTCGCTCATCACCTGATCGGCCAAGGCGTGCAACCGGGGGATCACGTGGCGATCCTGCTGCCACGCTCGCTGGAACTACTGGTGGCGCAACTGGCGATTGCCAAGTGCGCGGCGGCCTATGTACCGCTGGACATCCATGCGCCGAGCGAGCGTCAGGCGTTCATGGTCGAGGACTGTCGGGCGGCCGCGCTGCTGACCCTGAGCGGCGAAATCATCGATTACGCCGCGCCGCGTATCGATCTGGACAGGCTGACCCTGAGCGGGCAACCGACGCATAACCCCAATCTTGTGCAGTCCTCGGAGTCGCTGGCGTACATCATGTACACCTCCGGCTCCACCGGCACGCCGAAAGGGGTGATGGTGCCGCACCGTGGCATCGGCCGTTTGGTGCTCAATAACGGTTACGCCGATTTCAATGCGCAGGATCGCGTGGTGTTCGCCTCGAATCCGGCGTTCGATGCCAGCACCATGGATATCTGGGGCCCGCTGCTCAACGGTGGTCGCGTGGTGATCATCGATCATCAGACCCTGCTGGATCCGCAGGCCTTTGGCCGTGAACTGAATGCCAGTGGCGCGACGATCCTGTTCGTCACCACTGCGTTGTTCAACCAGTACGTGCAACTCATCCCGCAAGCGCTCAAAGGCCTGCGCATTCTGCTCTGTGGTGGCGAGCGCGGTGATCCGGCGGCGTTCCGCACGCTGTTGGCCGAGGCGCCGGATCTGCGCATCGTGCATTGCTATGGCCCGACCGAAACCACCACCTACGCCACGACGTTCGAAGTGCGGGAGGTGGCGGAAAATGCCGACAGCGTGCCGATCGGTGGGCCGATTTCCAACACCCAGGTCTATGTACTCGATGCGCATCAGCAACCAGTGCCGATGGGCGTAACCGGTGAGCTGTATATCGGCGGCCAGGGCGTGGCGCTGGGTTATCTGAACCGAGCCGATCTGACCGCCGAGAAATTCATCCGTGATCCATTCAGCGATAAACCCGGCGCGTTGCTGTATCGCACCGGCGACCTCGCGCGCTGGCTGGCGCCGGGGCAACTCGATTGCGTCGGGCGCAACGACGATCAGGTAAAAATCCGTGGCTTCCGCATCGAACTGGGTGAGATCGAAAGCCGTTTGCTCAACTGCGCGGGGATCAAGGAAGCCGTGGTGCTGGCGCGCCGCGACGCTCAGGACGCCACGCGTCTGGTCGCCTATTTCACCGCGCACGAGGGACAACTCGACAGCGTTGAGCTGCACGCTCAACTGTCGGCGCGCTTGCCGGAGTACATGCTGCCGACGGCGTGGGTGCAACTGGAGGCATTGCCGCTGAACAACAACGGCAAGATCGACCGCAAGGCGCTGCCGGCACCGACCCCGGCCGCCATGCTCAGCCGGGTCTATGTAGCGCCGGTCACGGCGCTGGAGGAAAACCTGGCGCGCATCTGGGCCGGGTTGTTGCAGGTCGAGCAGGTGGGACGACACGATAATTTCTTCGAGTTGGGCGGTCATTCGTTGCTGGCGATGCGCATGCTGTCGCAGGTTCGCCAACAACTGGATGTCGAGCTGACCCTGGCCGAACTGTTCGCCAATCCGGAACTGGCGGCCGTGGCGCAGGTGTTGAGCCGGGCCGCGCGCAGCACCTTGCCGGAGATTGTCCCGGCAGCGCGTGAGCAAGTGCTGCCGCTGTCGTTTGCGCAACAGCGCCTGTGGTTCCTGGCGCAAATGGACGGCGGCAACACGGCGTACAACATTCCGCTGGGCCTGCGTCTGCGCGGGCGGCTGGATGAAGACGCGCTGCAACGGGCACTCGCGCGCATTGTCGAGCGCCACGAAACCCTGCGCAGCCGCTTCACCCAGATCGACGATCAGGCGCAGGTGCTGATCGTGCCGGCTGCGGCCGCGCTGTTGCTGCAGGTTGAAGATTTGCGCCAGCACCCGCAGGCCGATAACGCCTTGCGTGGGCTGATCGAAGAGCAAGCCAGCGCACCGTTCAATCTTGCTCGCGATTCGCTGATTCGCGGACGTCTGGTGCGTCTGGCCGACGATCACCATGTGCTGTTGCTGACGCTGCACCACATCATCTCCGATGGCTGGTCGATGGGTGTGCTGACCCGCGAGTTGGCGGCGCTGTATCAAGCCTTCAGCCATGACCAGCAAGACCCGTTGCCCGCGCTGGCGCTGCAGTACAGCGATTACGCGGTGTGGCAACGCCGCTGGCTCAGTGGTGAGGTGCTGCAACGGCAGAGCGATTACTGGCAGCAGACCCTGGCCGGTGCTCCGGCGTTACTGACGCTGCCGACCGATCGTCCGCGTCCGGCGCAACAGGACTTTGCCGGCAGCCATGTCGACGTAGTGCTGGGCGCGCCGCTGAGTCGCGGACTGAAAGCGCTGTGCCAACGTCGCGCCGTGACGCCGTACATGGTGATCCTCAGTGCCTGGGCGATGCTGCTCAGTCGCTTGTCCGGGCAGACCGACGTGGTCATCGGCTCGCCGGTGGCCAACCGTACCCGCGCCGAGATCGAAGGTTTGATCGGCATGTTCGTCAACACCCTGGCCCTGCGCATCGACACCTCTGGCGCCCTCAGCGGCGAAGCGTTGCTGGCGCGGGTCAAGGCGCAAACCCTGGCGGCGCAAGCGCATCAGGATCTGCCGTTCGAGCACGTGGTGGACATCAGCAAACCGCTGCGCAGTCTGGCCCACAGCGCGTTGTTCCAGACACTGTTGAGCTGGGACAACAATGACGGCCCGAGCCTGCAACTGGGCGACCTGACGCTGGAAGGCGTGGCGGGGGAAAGCCACTTTGTGAAGTTCGACCTGTCGCTGAGTCTCGGCGACAGCGCCGATGGCGTTCGTGGTTCGCTGCGTTATGCCACGGCACTGTTCGATGAGTCGACGGTGCGGCGTTTTGTCGGTTACTTCCAGCGCTTGCTGGCCGCGTTGGTCAGCGATGAACAAACGCTGCTGGAGCAGGTGCCGTTGCTGGCGCAGGACGAACGTCAGCGCCTGTTGCACGACTTCAACGCCAGCGAAGTCGATTGCCCACTCGAACAGCCGTTGCACTACTTGTTTGAAGCGCAGGTGCGGATTAAGCCCGAGGCCATCGCCGTGCAGTCCGAAGCTGGTCGGCTTTCCTATCGGGAACTCAATGCGCGGGCCAATCAACTGGCTCATCACTTGCGCGAACAGGGCGTGCAGCCGGATTCACGCGTGGCGATTTGCGTCGAGCGCGGGCTGGATCTGGTGGTCGGTCTGCTCGGCATTCTCAAAGCGGGCGGGGCCTATGTGCCGCTGGATCCGGGGTATCCGGCGGAACGTCTGGCCTACATGCTCGAGGACAGCGCGCCGGTCGCGGTGTTGGTGCAAGCAGCGACGCGTTCGCTGTTCGCCGCGCCTGCAATGACCTTGATCGACCTCGATCAAGGTCATTGGCAACAGTTGCCTGATCATGATCCGCAGGTGCCCGGCCTGGGCGAGTCGAACCTGGCCTACATGATCTACACCTCCGGCTCCACCGGTCTGCCGAAAGGCGTGATGATCGAGCATCGCAGCGCCTGCAACATGGTGCATTGGGGCTCGCAGATCAGTGCGCCGACCGAGCATGGTGCGTTGCTGCAAAAGGCCCCGTTCAGCTTCGACAGTTCGGTGTGGGAGATCTTCTGGCCGCTGTGTTCCGGCCTGCGTCTGGTGCTGGCACGGCCCGATGGCAACCGCGATTCGGCCTATGTGGTGCAGGCGATTCGCGAGCACCAAGTGACGGTGGTCAAGTTCGTGCCGGCGCTGCTGCAGGACTTCATTGAGCAGGCCGATGTCAGCCAGTGCACCAGCCTCACCGATGTGCTCAACGGTGGCGGTGAACTCAGCGCGGCGCTGGCGCGGCAGGTGCGCGATCGCCTGCCGTGGGTGCGTTTGCACAACGTTTACGGCCCGACCGAAACCACGGTCGACAGCACTGGCTGGACGCTTGAACCGGATCAGCCGGTGCCACACAACACGGTGCCGATCGGCCAGGCGCTGAGCAACACGCGCTTGTACGTGCTCGATGCTTACGATCAACCGGTGCCGCAGGGTGTCAGCGGCCAGTTGCACATTGGCGGTGTGGGTGTGGCGCGCGGTTATCACCGACTGCCGGAGATGCAGGCCGAGCGTTTCATCGACAGCCCGTTCGTGGCCGGTGATCGGCTGTACCGCACCGGCGATCTGGCGCGCTACAACAACGACGGTGATCTGGAATTCCTCGGGCGCAACGACTTCCAGATCAAGCTGCGCGGCTTGCGTCTGGAGCCGGGTGAAATCGAAGCGCGGCTGATCGAACATCCGGCCATTCGCGAAGCGGTGGTGATGGTGCGCGATGAACGTCTGGTGGCCTGGTACACGTTGCGTGCAGGGATCGAAACGCCAAACCTGGAGGTCTTGCGTGCCCATGTGCTGGAGCGTTTGCCGGAGTACATGGTGCCCGGCGCCTATGTGCTACTCGACGCATTGCCGCTGACCCCCAACGACAAGGTCGATCGCAAGGCCTTGCCGGAGCCGGGCGCAGACGCGGTAATCAACCGTCCATATGTGGCGCCGCAAGGCGAAGTGGAAACCGCGATGGCGCGTATCTGGGCCGAAGTGCTCAACGTCGAGCAGGTCGGTCGTCACGACAACTTCTTCGAGTTGGGCGGGCATTCGTTGCTCGCGGTGCGGCTGGTCAATCTGCTGCAACGCGGCGGATTGCAGGTGTCACTGGCCGAATTGTTCCAGCACCCGAGCATCGAGTCGGCGGCAGCGTTGCTCGCTCAGGATGAAATGGCCGGACTGCCGGAAGGGCTGGTCGTGGTGCGAGCCGGGAATACCGGTACGCCGCTGTTCCTGGTGCATGAATTCAGCGGCCGCGACGTGTATTTCCCGACGCTGGCGCAGCACATTGGCGGCGAGTTTGCGATTTATGGCCTGCCCGGCGTGCCGCTGGGTCAGCCACAGTTGCGCACAATCGAATGCATGGCCACGCGGATGGCCGGGATCATCCGTTCGGTGCAGCCACACGGGCCGTATCGTCTGGCGGGCTGGTCGTTCGGCGGGGTGCTGGCCCATGAGGTTGCCCAGCAATTGCTGGGTCAGGATCAACCGGTGGACTTCATCGGCATGCTCGACAGTTACGCGCCCAACTCACTGGCCCAGGACAAGGCGATGTGGAGCGGCAAGGATCTCGACAAGCGCCAGTTGCTCGGGCATTGCCGGGGGCGTGCGCTGATGCTCGGTGCCGATGGCGCCGCCGCGTTGGCGTCGGTCGAGGCTCTGGAAGCCGAAATGGAGCAGTTGGATTTCCACGCGCTGTTCCAGCGTTGCCAGGTGCAGCAACTGACCGATCCGGAACTGGCCACGGTCAGCGCGGCCGATGCCTGGCATTACTTCGATCGCGAGGCGGCGCATCGCCTGGCCTTGGCGCATTACCGGGTCAGCCCGGCGAGCCAGACGATTCATCTGTTCCGCGCGCAGGCGTTGATGGACGGGCAGTCTGTGCCAAGCCCGACACGCGGTTGGGAGGAGCGCTTCGACAGTCGTCTGTTGCAGTGCATCGATATTCCCGGGGATCACCGCAGCATGATGAAAAACCCACATATTCAGGCGTTGGGACAGGCCATCACTCGGGCACTTGAGGCGGTAATCGCGCCCGCCACGGCGGTGTATCAGCCGCTGCTGACGATCCAGAGCGGGCACCTGGGGCATGCACCGATTTTCTGCGTGCCGGGGGCAGGTGACAGCGTCACCGGGTTCATTCATCTGACCGAAGCGATCGGCCCGGAGTGGCCGATCATCGGCCTGCAACCGCGCGGGCTGGACGGCAGCAGTGTGCCGCACAGTCAGGTCGAGGCCGCTGCCGCGTTTTATCTGCAGGCGATCGCGCAGGCTTACCCAAAAGGCCCGGTGCATTTGATCGGCCATTCCTTCGGCGGTTGGGTGGCGCATGCCATGGCGGCGCAGCTGCAAGCGACCGGGCGCGAGGTGGCATCGTTGACGTTGATCGACAGCGAAGCGCCGGGCGGCAACGGCACGGCAGGCAAGCCGTACACCGGTACGGCGGCGCTGGAACGTTTGATCGACACCCTGCAACTGTCCAGTGGCAAGTCCCTGGAGATCGATCCGCAGGTGTTTGCCGACGCTGATGACGCCACGCAAATGCGCTTGCTGCATGCCGGGATGGTGCACGCCGGTGTGCTGTCGGAGCGCGCCGCGCCCGATGCGATGTACGGCCCGGTCCGCACCTTCGCCACAGCTTTGCGCACGGTCTATCAACCGTCACTGGCCTACACCGGCCCGGTGCGGTTGGCGCTGGTCGATGACCCGACGCTGGATGCGTGGGGCAATCAGCGCGAGCAAGCGGCGATGGTTGAAGGCTGGCAGCGCCAGGTTGCGGATCTGGCGGTGTGGTACGGGCCGGGCAACCACTTCACGATTCTCAAGGCGCCCAACGTCTTCAGTCTCGCGGCGTGGTGGCATGACGGCCTGAAAGTGCCGGCCGGGCAAGTGCTGTCCTGATTGTTGTTTATCTACCAGAGCCCGGCCGCTGGCCGGGCTCACCCCTGAACGGACTTGTGGTTATTTATGGAAAAGTCGAAGTTGCGCAAAGTCGGTATGGGTTTGGCGTTGGTGGCAGTGGCGGGATTGGCGTTCTACGCGGTGCAGGCCCCAGCCGAGGCGCCGCAGTACCTGACCGCCACGGTGGAACGCAGTGATATCGAAAACGCGGTGCTGGCCACCGGGTTGCTCGAAGGTATCAAGCAAGTGGATGTCGGCGCGCAAGTGTCCGGGCAATTGAAGTCGCTCAAGGTCAAGGTCGGCGACAAGGTGAAGAAGGGCCAGTGGCTGGCGGAAATCGACCCGTTGGTATTGCAGAACACCCTGCGTCAGGCCCAGGTCGATGAGGAAAACCTGCAGGCGCAAAAACGCGCCACTCAGGCTCAACTGAGGCAGACCAAAGCGATTTACGAGCGCTACAAGAACTTGCAGGACGACGCCTCGATCTCGCGCCAGGATTTCGAAAACGCCGAGTCGAACTATCAGGTACAACAGGCCAATCTGATGTCGCTGGACGCGCAGATCAAAAGCGCGCACATCCAGATCGACACGGCCAAGGTCAATCTGGCGTATACGCGGATTGTCGCGCCAATCGATGGCGATGTGGTCGGCGTGGTGACACAGGAAGGGCAAACGGTGATCGCCAGTCAACTGGCGCCGGTCCTGCTGAAACTGGCGGATCTGGACACCATGACCGTCAAGGCGCAGGTGTCCGAGGCCGATGTGATCCACATTGCCCCGGGGCAGGAGGTGTACTTCACCATTCTTGGCGAGGACAAACGCTACTACGCGAAATTGCGCGGCACCGACCCGGCGCCGCAGAACTTTCTTGAAACGCCGCCCGCCGGCACGCCGAAGCAAAGCAGTGCGGTGTTCTATAACGCCTTGTTCGAGGTGCCGAATCCCGACCATCGTTTGCGCATTTCGATGACCGCGCAGGTGCGCATTATCCTCGACACCGCCAAGGCAGTGCTGACCGTGCCGGTGGCGGCGCTCGGCCCGCGCAATGCCGATGGCAGCTTCCCCGTGCGCGTGCTCGACGCCAAGGGCCACGCGCAGTCGCGCAATGTGCAGACCGGGATCAACAACAACGTCAAAGTGCAGATCAATGGCGGTCTGGCTGAAGGTGATCGCGTGGTCATCGGTGATCCGCTGACCAGTGTGGCGGGGGCGTGAGCATGACTGAGCCACTGCTGCAGCTCACTGGTATCACCCGCAGTTTCACCGCTGGCGACCGCGAATTTCTCGCGCTGAAAAACATTAACCTGACGATCAATGCCGGGGAAATGGTCGCGATCATTGGCGCCTCGGGCTCGGGCAAATCGACGCTGATGAACATCCTCGGTTGCCTCGATTACGCCACTGCCGGCAGCTACAGGATCAACGGCCAGGAAACCCGCGATCTGGACAATCAGGCCCTGGCCGAACTGCGCCGCGACTACTTTGGTTTCATCTTCCAGCGTTACCACTTGCTGCCGCATTTGAGCGCGATGCACAACGTCGAGATGCCGGCGATTTACGCCGGCACGCCGCAGCTTCAGCGTCATGCCCGCGCCCGTGAGCTGTTGGCGCGATTGGGCCTGGAAGGGCACCTGACGCATCGGCCGAGCCAGCTCTCTGGCGGTCAGCAGCAGCGGGTGAGTATCGCCCGGGCCCTGATGAACGGCGGCGAAGTGATCCTCGCCGACGAGCCGACGGGCGCCCTCGACACGGCCAGCGGCAAGGAGGTGATGCGCATCCTCCTGGAGTTGCACGCGGCGGGGCATACGGTGATTCTGGTCACCCATGACCCGAAAGTCGCGGCCAACGCCGAGCGCATCATTGAAGTCAGCGACGGCGAAATCCTCAGCGACCGCGCCAACGAACGCGACACCACGCACCTGCTCAGCGATGAACCGGTGACCCCGAAAGCCACTGCGTCGCGGCGTTTGGTCGCTAGCCTCGGGCTATTCAAAGAGGCGTTCAGCATGGCGTGGGTGGCGTTGATTTCCCATCGCATGCGCACCTTGCTGACCATGCTCGGCATTGTCATCGGCATTACTTCTGTGGTGTCGATTTCGGCGGTCGGCGAGGGCGCAAAGAATTACGTGCTCAAGGACATCGCCGCGATTGGCAGCAACACCATCGATGTCTATCCCGGCAGCAGTTATGGCGACAAACGTGCCGCGGCCATTGAAACCCTGACACCGGCCGATGTCACCGCGCTGAATCAGTTGTATTACGTCGACAGCGCCACGCCGATGATCGGCCGCAGCCTGTTGTTGCGTTATCGCAATATCGATCTGGATGCGCAGGTCAACGGCGTCAGCGATCAGTACTTCAAGGTGCGCGGGATCAAGATGGCCGCCGGTATTCCGTTCAGCGAAAGCGATGCGCGACGCCAGGCGCAGGTGGTGGTCATCGATCACAACACCCGGCAGCGCCTGTTCGGGCAAGACGTCGATCCGTTGGGCCAAGTGATCCTCATCGGCAACCTGCCGTGCACGGTGATCGGTGTGGCCGCACAGGATAAAAGCCTGTTCGCCTCGGGCAAGACTCTCAACGTCTGGGTGCCTTACGAAACCGCCGCCGGGCGGGTGTTGGGTCAGCGTTATCTGGACAGCATCAGCGTGCGCATGAAGGACGGCCAGCCGAGCAAAGTGGTGGAAGAGCACGTCACCCAACTGTTGTTGCAACGTCACGGCACCAAGGACTTCTTCACCAACAACCTCGACAGCGTCTTGCAGACCGTGCAGAAAACCAGCCGCTCGCTGGCGTTGCTGTTGTCGCTGATTGCGGTGATTTCGTTGGTGGTGGGCGGTATCGGCGTGATGAACATCATGCTGGTGTCAGTGACCGAACGGACCCGCGAGATCGGTATTCGCATGGCGGTGGGTGCGCGGCAGTCGGACATTCGTCAGCAGTTTCTGGTGGAGGCGGTGATGGTGTGTCTGTTGGGCGGGGCGATCGGGATTTCCCTGTCGTATGCCATCGGGCATTTGTTTTCGGTGTTCATCAAGGAATGGGAGATGGTGTTTTCACTGGCGTCGGTGCTAACGGCGGTGGTGTGTTCGACGTTGATCGGGATTGTGTTTGGCTTTGTGCCGGCGCGGAATGCTTCGCGGCTAGATCCGATTGAGGCGTTGGCGCGGGATTAAGGGCTGACCCTCATCAAATCTGCTGGGCATTGAACAGGTCGTGATGTTGGGGGAATTGCCGGTGAATCAGGCATTGGAGCACGTCGCGGGATTGCCCTCACCCTAACCCTCTCCCAGAGGGAGAGGGGACTGACCGCGGTGTTCTTTCAAGTTACACCGACGTGGCATACCGAGCCGAACTCAGGTTTTGAAAACCACAACGATCGGCTCCCTTTCCCCCTCGCCCCCCTTGGGGGGAGAGGGCTGGGGTGAGGGGGGAATCCCACTGACACACCGCAAAACCTGGAACCACCGCCATCCAGTATTTCCATCAATAAACACCACGCCGTGAGCGCGTTTAAATTACACGAACCGTTACGTCATACCGCCTACAACACCTTGCGTCGTTACCTACGCGTACGCCAGAATCCGCCGGCTTACGCGGCTATGGGTCGGGATATATCGTTTGCCTGTCACTGCAAATCAGTGATCGGGTTTGGTAGCCCGCTTCGGTACCGCCGTATGGCGCCACCTTATGCAGTCTCTTTTTGCGGCTGCGTTTTATATGGTGGACATGCGTGGGGCTCATTCATGAGCGCCGGGTTTCCGTATCGACCGGTCTACCAACCCGCGCATGGCCGCCACCTTCGTTTGGTAGCGAAAGTGATGGCTCCGGTTAATTTCGATACGAGACTTTATCTATGTTCAAAGCCACACCCAACCCACCAGATACCGATCCGATCCCCTACGACGCCGCGCTCGAACCTCAAAACATCAAAGAGGCCACAGAACGGGCGATCAATTTCTACTTAAACCCTTCCTCGCTCAAAACCTCAAAACCCACCCGCAAAACCGGCAAGATCTACCTGATCGACCCCTCCGTCGACGACGAAACCCTGCTCGTTGAAGCCTACGAATCGCTGTCCTCGGCCAGTGACATGGCCCGCGACCTTGCTGACTCGGTCGACAGCCCTCACCGCAAGAAAATGCTGATCCTGCAGCAGGTGATCATGTTGAGTGAATTGGTGGTGAGTCGCGTCCTCGACAATCAGCGCTTGCCCAACTAATTGCGAAACTGTCGCGCGAGTGGTGATGCTGGGGAATTGCCGGTGAATCAGGCATTGGAGCACGTCGCGGGATTGCCCTCACCCTAACCCTCTCCCAGAGGGAGAGGGGACTGACCGCGGTGTTCTTTCGAGGTACGCCGACCTGAAATACCACGTCGAACTCTGGTTTTGAAAAGCACAAAGATCGGCTCCCTTTCCCCCTCGCCCCCCTTGGGGGGAGAGGGCTGGGGTGAGGGGGGAATCTCACTGACACACCCAAAAAACCGAAACCCACACTATCCCTGCGTATCAAGCCGCACTCGACGCCAACGCCTCCAACGGCGAATACATCCAGCGCATCAACGAATGCCGCCCGCTGATCCCCAACTTGATCGCCGCACGTTTCAGATAGCTCTCGACGGTGTTGACCTTCAACGCCAATTGTTCCGCCAATTCCGGCGCCGTGCGCCCGGCGAGCAGGCCGACACATACTTCGGTTTCGCGGTTGGACAGGCTCAGCCCCAGTTGCTCAAGGCGTTCGTCAAAGCGTAGGCGCAAGGTTTCCAGGCCGTTGCCTTCGGCTGCTTCGGACGTGGTCTGCGGATCAGGAGTGGCCGGTTGCAGGGCGTTGATGTGCTTTTCCACCATCGGCAGCAGCACCGGGGAAATGTCCTGCAACAGGCTGCGTTCCTGCGCGGAAAAGCGCTGCGACTCGTCGTTGCGATACACCGAAATCACGTAGCGGTAGCCGTCCTTGCGCCGGGTCAGGTGCAGTTGCGAGGCGTCCGCGCTGGTCGCGGCCGGCGGATTCTGTAAATGGTGGGCCGCCGCACTGTGTTCGGAAAACACCGTTTCGGCGAGCAGGGCCGGCTCTTTCAGCGGCTCACGCTCGCTGCGGCTCGACGCGCGGCCCAGCGGTTCGACACGCATCTGCCGGATGTGCGTGGCGTCTACCGCCAGTTGCGTCAGGATCAGGTCATGCAGCATGCGCGGAAAGTGCCGGCTGCCTGTGCTGGCAATGACCTTGCCGATGTGGGGGAACAAGTGTGAGTTCATATGCGTGTCATCCCTGAGAAGCGTTAATTCAAAAACGTCTGCAGCACTGTCGACGATCTCCTTGGTCGACGAAATACCGCAGACTTGGATCCTATCCTAGTACAACGTTTGAGCGACGGTTTAATGAAGGTGTTATTAGCTCATAACCGCGATGTCGGGTTGCTTGCCCTGTGAGCACCAGCGGTTGCGGCCTTGCTGCTTGGCTTGATACAGGCAGGTATCGGCTGCTTTCAACAGGGTCGCTGGGGTTACCGTGTCATCGACTGGATGCCAAGTGGTAATCCCGGCGCTGGCGGTGACATAGCCCAATGGATGCCCGGCGTGCTCCAGTTTCAGTGCACGGATGGCCTGCAGTATGTCTTCGGTAACCTGAATGGCGCCGGCATTGTCGGTGTTGGGCAGCAGCACGGTGAACTCTTCGCCGCCGTAGCGCACCGCGAGGTCGCTCGGTCGTTTGACCGCTTGCTGGATCGCCTGCCCGACAGCGCTCAGGCAATCATCGCCCGCCGCATGGCCATACTGGTCGTTGTAGCGTTTGAAGTGGTCGACATCGAGCATGATCAATGACAGCGCCGAACCTTGTCGCCGCGCCAGACGGATTTCGTCCACCAGCGCGTTGTCCAGACGTCGGCGGTTGCCCAGTCCGGTGAGGCTGTCAGTCAGCGCCATGTCACGCATGGTCTGGTGCGCGTAGCGAATTTCCCGCTCCATGGCCATGCGCTGGCGCAACTGGTGCAGCACCACCAGGCCGAAACCGCTGAGCACCAAAATCAGAAACACCAGCACGAAGCCGTTTTTCAGCAAATCCTGCTGCCACGGTTCGATGATCGAATCCCGTGAAAGCCCGGCCTCGACCACCAGCGGATAGGTGGTGAGCGCGCGATAGCCATACAACCGCTCAGTGTCGTCGACCACCGCGCGGACTTGCGCAATGCCGGCGTTGGCGTTGGGCAGGTAGACCTTGAAGATCTCGCTGTTGGCCAGGCTTTTGCCGATCACCGAGGCGATGAACGGCCGGCGTACGAGGATGGTGCCGTCGCGCCTGGCCAGCACCAGTGCGCCTTTGTCATCGATTCTGAAGTCGCCGTAATAGTCGACAAAGTAGCTGACCTTGACCGTGCCCAGCAGCACCCCGGCGAACGAGCCGTCGGGATTGTTCAGACGACGGGAGACGGGAATGATCAGGTCATGGGTCGATCGGCTTTCCACCACATCACCGATGCGCACCTGCCGATCATCATGGCTGCGGTGGTATTGAAAGTAATCGCGATCGGCGTTGTTGGCGGTCTCGGGCGTGACTTCCTTGTCGGTGACGAGCCACTGCCCATCCGCGCCGTAGATAAACAAGCCATGCAGCTGCGGCATGATTTTCGATTGCTGCACCAGCAGTTTGTGAATACGCGGCACGTCGAGGTTCTGCAGGCCATCGCCTTCGATACGTTCACTCAGGGCGGCGGTCAGCACATCCATTTGCCGAATGGTGTCTTCGGCATGCTGTGCAGTGGCGCGGGCCAGGTTGGTCACCGAATCGCGCGCGGAGGCGAATGCAGCGCGATAGTCGCGCCAGGTGCGCCAGCTCTCGACCGTCAGAAAGGCCAGTACCACCACCAGCATAAAGCTGACCGTAAGGCGGAATGTCGAGCCGGCGCGCACGGCGTTGCGGGCAGAGGCGGCTCTGCCCGGGTCTTCGGTGTTCGGCTCTGGCGGACGGCGTCCGAGCATGAACATCTCCTTTTCTCATACGTAATGCATCGCAACAGTATGACAAGGATCGCCAAAAAGTTCGGAACAGAGCGCGCGCCGTCGTTGAATTGTCCTGTTTGAGTGGACGGTGAAACGCTTTTCAGCCGATTTATCCCGTCCTCGTGCGTCAGTAATCTGTACCCAACTTGAACGCAACAACAACTTCAAAAACTCAAAAGGGACGCCCACCATGACCACTCCAACCTACAACCGCCTCAACAAAGACGACGCCATCGTGCTGCTGGTTGATCACCAGACCGGCCTGATTTCTCTGGTGCAGGACTTTTCGCCAAACGAGTTCAAGAACAACGTGCTGGCCCTGGCTGATCTGGCGAAGTTCTTCGAACTGCCGACCATCCTCACCACCAGTTTCGAACAAGGCCCGAACGGCCCGCTGGTGCCAGAGCTGAAAGAGATGTTCCCGGATGCGCCGTACATCGCTCGCCCTGGCCAGATCAACGCCTGGGACAACGAAGATTTTGTGAAAGCGATCAAAGCCACCGGGCGCAAGCAGATCATCATTGCCGGTGTAGTCACGGATGTCTGCGTAGCGTTCCCGACCTTGTCAGCGCTGGCGGAAGGGTTTGAGGTGTTTGTGGTGACCGATGCTTCCGGCACTTTCAACACCACCGTGCAACAAGCCGCGTGGAGCCGCATGACCCAGGCCGGTGCGCAGATGATGAACTGGTTCTCGGTGGCCTGTGAACTGCACCGCGACTGGCGCAACGATATTGAAGGCTTGGGCAATCTGCTGTCGCAGCGGATCCCCAACTACCGCAACCTGATGAACAGCTACTCGGCGCTGACTGCTCAGCAGAAGTAAGCCTGCGCGACCGAACAAAAGCCTGCCTTGAAAGCAGGCTTTTTTCGTGTCTGCGCTTTAAAGCGCTGGCAGCGCCGCGATGGTGTTACTTCAGGTTATGGCTGAAGAACTCGGTCAATTTGGCGAAGGGAATCAGGTTGACCCGGTCGTACAAGTCGACATGGCCGGCCCCTGGAATGATCAGCAGCTCTTTGGGCTCGGCCGCGCGCTGATACGCGTCTTCACTGAATTCGCGGGAGTGCGCCTGAGCACCGGCAATGAACAGCAGCGGACGCGGGGAGATGCTCTCGATGTCATTGAACGGGTAGAAGTTCATGAACTTCACATTGCTGACCAGCGTCGGCATGGTGGTGGTCTGCGGCGAAGCGCCGGTCGGAGTGACCTGGCCACGCGGGGTGCGGTAGAAATCGTAGAACTCGTCACCCACGGCGTTGCCGGTGAGTTTCAGCGGTGTGCCGCCGGTGTAGCGGACCGGGCCGCCCCAGAACTGCGCGTTACGCTGCTGCGCCGCCTGTTCAATGATGGATTGGCGTTGCGCTAGCGTGAGCGAATGCTTGAGGCCGTTACGGTTGGCAGCACCCATGTCGTACATGCTGACGGTGGCAATCGCCTTCAAACGTGGGTCGATCTTGGCGGCACTGATGGCGAAGCTGCCACTGCCGCAAATACCGATCACGCCGATACGCTCGCGATCAACCAGTGGGCGAGTGCCGAGAAAGTCCACCGCCGCGCTGAAGTCTTCGGCATAAATGTCCGGTGCAACCGACTGGCGTGGCAGGCCCTCGCTCTCGCCCCAGAAGGACAAGTCGAACGACAGCGTGACGAAACCCTGTTCGGCCATTTTGGTCGCGTAGAGATTGGCGCTTTGCTCTTTCACCGCGCCCATCGGGTGGCCGACGATGATCGCGGCATTTTTTGACTGCGGGTCAAGGTTCTTCAGGCTGAACAGATTGCCTGCGACCTTCATCCCGTACTGGTTCTTGAAGGTGACCTTTTCCACGGTCACTTTATCGCTGGTGTAGAAGTTGTCTGCGCCGTTCGACATATCGGCTCCCATGGCTGAAAAAGTACTGAAGAGCAGCCCGAAGGCCAAGCAAAAACCTTTCACTGGAATGTCCTTGCGATTGAGGGTTTATTCGTCTGAGCCTGTGCCCGAACATTCTCTCGATCAGCGCCTCAGCGCCGTAGTGCATTCCTCTGGATTGCTTGCCTGATCCACTGAATCTGGATTTTCAACGCCGCGCGCATCCGCCGCGGCCGTTTGGCGCGGCGTGCAGAGTAGATATGGCGGCGATGAGAGAGCGGGGGCAGCCGATGAATTACGCTGAGGATTCAGCGCTGGCCTCAACCACTCCGGTTTCAGCCTGACGACCGTTGCGCTGGGTTTCCGGAACCCCGACCCCAAGCAAGACAACCGCCACCGCCGCAATACCGGCCAGGGTCAGAAACGCCGCGCTGTAACCGGCCTCTTGCACAACGAACCCTGCAAGTCCGTTGCTCAACGCCGCGCCGAGTCCGAACGCCGTTGTCAGTGCGCCGAGGCTGACGTTGAAGTGGCCGGTGCCCTGGGTGAGGTCTTTGACCATGATCGGAAACAAGGCGCCAAACAGACCGGCGCCGACGCCGTCGAGCAGCTGCACCGCGACCAGCCAGTAAGCATCGTCCGACAGCGTATAGAGCACACCGCGCAACGGCAGGATCAGAAATCCGGCCAGCAGCAGCGGTTTGCGTCCCCACAGATCGGCTTTCGCCCCGACCAGTAATGCCGCCGGCACCATGACCAGTTGCGCTGCGACGATGCAGGCCGAGGTCAGCGGGGTGGCCATCTGCAAATTGGCTTGCGCAAGTTTTTGACTCACCAGCGGCAACATCGCCGCGTTGGCGAGGTGGAATAGCGCACAGCAAATGGCGAACAGCAACAGCGAGCGGTTGCCCAGCAGCACCGATAAACCGGAAGGCTGGTGATGGCCAGTGTCGGCGGGATCGAGTCCGCGGGCCTGATCATGGTCGATCGCTTCTGGCGATACGCAGGCGATGGCGATGACACTGGCCAGGGTCATGGCCGCCATCAGATAGAACACCGCCACCGGGCCGAACAGATAGGCGAATACGCCGGCGAGGAGGGCGGCGCAGGCGTTGCCGGCATGATTGAAGGTTTCATTGCGCCCGGTTCGCCGGGTGAACGCCCGTGGCCCGGTCATGCCCAGGGTAATCGCACAAATGGCCGGGGCGAATATCGAGGCGGCCATCGCACTCAGGGTTTGCGTCAACGCCACCCACGTGAAGGACGTCACGAACGGCAGCAGCAAGCAACTGCCGGTCACCAGCAGCGCGGCGATCGCAATCAACGCTCGTTTGCGCCGGCTGTTGTCGACCCAGGCGCCGGCGGGTGTCTGGGTGATCAGTGCAGCGACCCCGGCAATGGTCATCACCAGGCCGATGCTGGCCGGCTCCCAGTGATGCACCGCCAACAGGTAAATGGCCAGATAGGGGCCGAGACCGTCGCGCACGTCGGCGAGGAAAAAGTTCAGGCTGTCCAGTGACAGGTTGTTGCGGCGATCGAGGTCAGCGGCCACGGCGGTATCTTCAATATTTGAGGTTTGCGGATGGATTCAACCTCAGCAAGCCTAATGACCTGCGGCCACGAATATAAGTTGCAGGCCGCCGCCGTGTCGTTGCGAAACAACGCCAAGGGGTTGAAAACGACGTTCCGTCACATGGTTGCTGCGCGTTCGTCGCGCTACTTGTATCCTTGCGCCGGTCGAGGACATACGACCGCTGTTATTGCCTTGAATCAGTAACGGCCGGAACCGGAAACCGGACTTTCCATTAGGTACTTTCGTGAAGCGTGATACCCACCTCGTCATCCTCTTGCTGCTGGTCATCGGCTGCTCCCTGGCGTCGCTGACCATCTGGAAAGTGCTGTCCTCGCGCGATCGCGCGCTGGAGGAAGTCAATGTGCACGGGTTGAACCTGACCCAGGCACTCGAGACCTATTCCGAGGGCATTGTCCGGCAAAGTTCGCTGCTGTTGCTCGGGCTGGTCGAGCGCCTGGAAACCGAAGGCAGTGGCCCCGCGCAGATCCAGCGCTTGGGTGCGCTGATCAACCGCCAACAGCCGTTGATGCCACAAATGAGCGGGATCACCATCTATGACCGTCAGGGCCATTGGCTGATGTCGTCCAATCGACCGATTCCGGCGGGTGCCAACAGCAGTGATCGGGCCTATTTCATTCATCATCGCGACGACCCGAGCCGCGAACCTTTTATCGGGCCACCGATACGCAGCCGCTCCAATCAGGAGTGGGTGATCACCGTCAGCCGCCGTTTCAACGATGATCGTGGCGAGTTTGCCGGGGTGGTGGCCGTGACCTTGGGCGTGGAAAACTTCCTGCGCCTGTTCGGCAAACTCGACGTCGGGCAGGAAGGTGCTATCGGTTTGTCGTACACCGACGGCACGTTGCTGGTGCGCTATCCGTTCCGCGAGCAGGACATGGGCCGCAACTTTTCCAAGTCGCCGATCTACGCCAAATACCTGGTCGATCAATCGGTCGGTACCGCGTCGTATACCTCCAGCCTGGATGGCGTCGAACGCCTCTACGCCTTCCGCAAAAGCGAGAAATTGCCGCTGATCACCACGGTCGCCATCGGCAAGCGTGAAGCGCTCACCGCGTGGCGAACCGAGGCACTGCTGTCGGCGGTGGTGGTGGCGGGGCTGTTGGGGCTTACCGGTCTGATCGGCTGGTTCTTGATCCTCGACATCCGTCGCCGGACCCAGATTGAAGGCGAACTGCGCATCGCTCAGCAGCAGTTGCTCGGTTCCAATCGACAGCTGGAACTGCTGGCCATGAAGGATGCGCTGACCGGTCTGGCGAATCGGCGCTGCTTTGACCAGACCCTGGCCACAGAGGGGCGGCGGGCACAGCGCAACAACTCGTCGCTGGCGTTGCTGATGATCGATATCGATTATTTCAAGCGGTTCAATGATGCGCTCGGGCACGTTGCCGGCGACGCCTGTCTGCAAACCGTCGGTAGCGTGCTGGATGCGTGTGTGCGGCGGCCGTCGGACCTGGTGGCGCGCTATGGTGGTGAAGAGTTCGCGGTGATCATGCCCGACACCGATATTGACGGTGCCGAGGTGGTGGCGCAGCTGATAATCGAGCGCTTGCAGTACGCCAATATTGCCCACCCTGACAGTCCCGTGGCCCGCGTGAGCCTGAGCATCGGCATCGCCGCTGCGCGCGGTCCGCAGCTGGATCCGGTGAGCGCTCTGATCGAGTGCGCCGATCAAGCGCTGTATCAAGCGAAAACGGCAGGGCGCAACAGGTTCATGAGGTTCGCTGCGCAACCTTCAATCGAAGTCGATGGTCAGCAGGCCACTGACGCGTGACACCAACGTGTCGACGGCAAACGGTTTGGTCAGCACCTGCATGCCCGGGCCGAGTTGACCGTTGCCGATCACCGAGTTTTCCGCGTACCCGGTAATGAACAAGGTCTTCAGCTTCGGCCTGATTTGCCTGCCCGCATCGGCCATCTGCCGGCCGTTCATGCCGCCGGGCAAACCGACATCGGTAATGAGCAGGTCGATGTGCGCGCTGGAACGCAATACTTCCAGTCCCTCAACGCTGTCGGCCGCTTCGAGCAGGTTGTAGCCGAGATCGTTCAGCACATCCTTGAGCAGCATGCGGACGGTGGGTTCGTCGTCGACAATCAGGATGGTCTCGCCAGTCTTTGCCTGCAGGGTTGCCGAGCTTTGCGCGTCATCCTGATTGCGCTGCGTTTCGCCGACGTAGCGCGGCAGGTAAATGCACATGATGGTGCCTTGACCCACGGTCGATTGCACCCGTACCTGCCCGCCGGATTGCTTGGTGAAACCGTAGATCATCGACAGCCCGAGACCGGTGCCCTGGCCCAGCGGTTTGGTGGTGAAAAACGGGTCGAAGGCCTTGGCGATCACTTCCGCACTCATGCCGGTACCGGTGTCGGCGACCGACAGGCACAGGTATTGGCCTTCGGGCATTTCCCGTACGCGCGCCGATTCAGCATCCAGGGTTCGATTGGCGGTCTCGACGATGATGCTGCCGCCATCGGGCATCGCGTCGCGAGCGTTGATGCACAGGTTGAGCAGGGCGTTTTCCAGTTGACTGGCATCCACCAGTGCTGGCCACAGATCGGCGGCGGCGACCGTCTTCAGGCGAATGCTCGGGCCGACGGTGCGCTGGATCAGTTCGCTCATGCCGGCAATCAGTGCGTTGACTTCAGTCGGCCGTGGATCGAGGGTCTGGCGGCGGGAGAAGGCCAGCAGACGATGGGTCAGGGCGGTGGCGCGTTTGGCGGCGTCCTGGGCGATCTGCATGTATTTGTCGATGTCGTTCAGGCGACCCTGGGCGATGCGTTTGTCCATCAGCTCAAGGGATGCGCAGATGCCCGCCAGCAGGTTGTTGAAGTCATGGGCCAGACCGCCGGTGAGCTGCCCGACCGCTTCCATCTTCTGCGATTGGCGCAACTTTTCTTCGGCCTGCATCAGGTCGGCGGTGCGCGCAGAGACCCGTTGTTCCAGTGTGTCGTTGAGGGCTTTCAATGCGGCGGTGACCCGGTCGCGCTCAGCTTCGACGTTGCGCCGGTCTTCGACATCGATGAGCACGCCGGGAAAGCGCAAAGGCGTGCCGTCTTCGGCGCACTCGACGCGGCCGTTCGCTTCAATCCAGGTGTATTTGCCATCCGCGCCGCGCACTCGGTATTGGTGCGAATAGGCACCTCCCCGGGCAATGACTTCGTTGATCGCGGTGGTGAGTCCTTCCCTGTCGTCCGGGTGCACGGTCATCACCACTTGTTCCAGGCTCAGACCGTCAAGACCCCAGGCCGGGTCGAGGTCGAACACCCGCGCGAAGGCTTCATCGACGCTGAAACGATCGCTGGGCAGGTGCCAGTGCCAGGTACCGATAATGGCGCCGGCGGCGAGGGCGAGCTGGACACGTTCGACGTTTTCCCGAGCGACCGCTTCGCTGATGCGCAAGCGTTCTTGCGCGTCGCGGCGTTCGGTGACATCGCTGAAGAAGATCGCAATCTGCCGATCGGCCGGGTCGCCGACGCGGACGGCGCGCACATCGAACCAGCGTTCGAAGGTATTGGCGTAGTTCTCGAAGTTGGCCGGCTCGCCGGTCTTGGCCACATGGCCGTAGGTTTCGAACCAGAATTTCTCCAGGTTGGGCGCAAACTCGGTGACCCACTTGCCCCGCAGGTTGACCCCGGCCTGACGTTCGAATGCCGGGTTGGCCTCGACAAAGTAGTAATCGATGGGGTGGTCGTCGGCGTCGAATTTGACTTTGACGATGGCGAACGCCGCCTCGATGGTCTCCAGAATGGTGCTGAAGCGCTCTTCACTCTGGCGCAGTGCGGTTTCGGCGCTGCGCGAACGGGTCAGGTCGAGCATCGCACCGATCATGCGTTCGGCCTGGCCATCGGCATTGCGGATCAGATGTCCACGGTCAAGCACTTCGGCGTATGAACCATCGTGGCAGAGGAAGCGGTACTCAGCGCTCCAGGTCGTCCCGGAGCCGTCAATCGCCGAGCGAATCGAGGTGGTCACGCGCGAGCGATCCTGCGTGTGAATCTGCGCAAATCGCCAGTCACACGTCGGCTCGATGGCTGCTGACGCGTAGCCATACGCCTGTTGCAGCGAGTCGTTCCAGATGACCTGATTGGTTTTCAGATCCCAGTCCCAGACGGCGTCGCAGGTCGCCTTGACGGCCAGACGCAGGCGCGTGACCTCAGACTCAAGCTCCTCGCGAGTAAGCTGTTTCAGGATGTTCACCCTTCATGCGTTGATGGTTGGCTTGCGTTCAATTGGCGTGTTTCAAGCCCTCTGCTTCACAAGCTTTGTGAGCCATTGACCCGGGGCCTCATGTTTAAGTTGCACAGGGATGAAGGCTCGCGCGCGTTCATAGCGATTCGCCGCGATCCAGTTTGTCGAGCAGCCCTTGCCCGCGTTGCCACAAAGCCTGCTGTTTTTCCAACGGCATGCGATCAAGGTTTTTGTACATCATGCCCATGCGCTGATTGCTGCGCAGAAGGTCGCCGTGGCGCATCAGGAAATGCCAGTACAAGGCATTGAACGGGCAGGCGTTGTCAGCCGTGGTTTCGCGCACCGAGTAGGCACAGTCGCGACAGTAGTCGGACATCCGGTTGATGTACTGGCCGCTGGCGCAATAAGGCTTGGAACCGAGGTAACCGCCGTCGGCGTGCATGACCATGCCGAGGGTATTGGGCAGCTCGACCCAGTCGAACGCGTCCATATAGATGGCCAGATACCATTCACAGATCTGGCTCGGCGCGATGCCGGCGAGCAGGGCGAAATTGCCGGTGACCATCAGGCGCTGAATGTGATGGGCGTAGGCGTGTTTGAGGCTTTGGCCGATGGCCTGGCGCATGCAGTTCATTTGCGTGTCGCCGGTCCAGTAAAACTCTGGCAGGCGCCGCGTGTTACCGAAGGCATTGCCCTCGGCGTATTCCGGCATGTGCAGCCAATAAACGCCCCGCACATATTCGCGCCAGCCGATCAGTTGGCGGATGAAGCCTTCGGCGGCATTCAGCGCGATGGTGCCGGACCAGTAGGCCGACTCCACGTCACTGCAGAGTTGACGCAGATCGAGCAAGCCAATGTTCAGTGCAGCGCTGATGCGCGCATGGAACAGAAACGGCTCGTTGCTGGCCATGGCGTCCTGATAATCGCCGAATCCGGCCAGGCCGTAATCGAGAAAGTACGCCCACAATGCCTGGGCATCGGCATGGGTCACCGGATAGTTGAAATCATCGAGGCTGCCGTAGTGACTGGCGAAGCGTTCCTTGACCAGTGCGAGCACTTCGAGGGTGATTGCATCGTTGGTAAAACCCGCCGGGTAGGGCGCCTTGACGGATTTGGGCAGGGCTTTGCGATTGTCAGCATCAAAGTTCCACGCGCCGCCGACTGGCGTGCCATCGCCGTTGAGCAGCAGACGACTTTTGCGGCGCATCTCGCGGTAGAAGAACTCCATGCGCAACTGCTTTTTGCCAGCGGCCCACGCACGGAATTCGTCGCGGCTGCAGAGGAAACGGTTATCGGCATGCCAGTGGATCGGCAAGCCACAATCCTTCAGTGATTGCTCCAGACGCCAGTCGCCGCATTCGGTCAGGTGCACCTCGTTCGCTTGCAGTAGCGCCTGCCAGCGCTTTAATTCGCCGGGCACCGAGCCGCTGTTGTGCGGGTCGTCGAGGGTCACGTACTGCACTTGGAAGCCCTGGTTTTCCAACGCCTTAGCGAAGTGACGCATGGCGCTGAAGATCAGGGCGATCTTCTGTGGGTGATGAGCAACGTGGCTGGCTTCTTCCATGACCTCGACCAGCAGCACACGGTCCTGTTCGCGATCCAGACCGGCCAATGAAGCCAGATCAAACGATAACTGGTCACCCAGCACGAGGCACAGCCGACGGGGTTTGTTCATTTCACGGATTCAGCATAGTGAGCAGCAGGCTGCCGAGTGGACGTTTAGGTACTAAGTCCAGATAGTTGTACAGATTGTAGTCTGTGTATAGGTTTTTGTGCGGTGAATATTCACATCCCCCTGTGGGAGCGAGCCTGCTCGCGAAGGCGTCGTCACATTCAACATGTTGGCTGACTGACACGCCGCTTTCGCGAGCAGGCTCGCTCCCACAAGGGCTTGCACTCCGACGCGGATGAACGTTCCCGCTGTTGCGGGAGCGCTTGACGCCGCGTGGAAAGGCTTAGCCGGGATAAACGGGGTAATCCACATAGCCCTCGGCGTTACCGCCATACACCGTCGCCGGGTTCAACACATTCAACGGCCAGTCATTGGCAATGCGCGCCGGCAGATCGGGGTTGGCCATGAACGGGCGGCCGAAAGCGACGAAGTCTGCCAGCCCGGAATCGAGCAGTTGCGCGCCGGATTCGGCTGTGTAGCGCCCGGCATAAATGATCGCGCCGCTGAAGGTCTCGCGCACGGCCTGACGGAACGTTTGTGGCATCGCCGGCGCGTTGTCCCAGTCGGCTTCGGCGATCGACAGATAAGCAATGCCCACGTCCTCCAGCACTTTGATCGCTTCGATGTAAGTGGTGTGCGGATCTTCCTCGACCATGCCCAGGTAAGTGCGCGCTTCATCGGTGGTGGTAAACAGTGGGGCGAAGCGCACGCCGACTTTTTCCTTGCCAATGCATTCGGCGACGCCGGCGACCACTTCCTTGAGAAAGCGCAGGCGGTTGTGCAGCGAGCCACCGTACTGGTCGTCGCGCAAATTGCTGTGTGCGGAGATGAACTGGTTGACCAGATAACCGTTGGCGCAGTGCAATTCGATGCCGTCGAAACCGGCGTCCATGGCGTTGCGCGCCGCCTGAATGTACAGCTGAACCAACTCCTGAACTTCATCGGTGCTCAGCGCACGAGGTGCCGACGGTGGCACCAGTTCACCGGCGCCAGGCGCAGTTTCGATAAACACGCTGACCCGATCGGTAGCCACGGCAGAGGCGGAAACCGGCGCCGCGCCGTCAGGTTGCAGCGCGGTGTGCGAGACACGGCCGACGTGCCACAACTGGGCGAAGATCACCCCGTCCACGGCATGCACGGCCTCGGTAACTTTGCGCCAACCGGCGATTTGCTCAGGCGTATGAATCCCTGGCGTCCACGCATAGCCCTGACCTCGGGGTTCGATCTGCGTGCCTTCGGTGACCAGCAAACCGGCGCCGGCGCGCTGTTGGTAATACTCGGCCATCAGTTCATTGGCGATGTTGCCCGGTTGGGTGCTGCGCTGGCGGGTGAGGGGCGGCAGAACGATGCGGTTTTTCAGGGTGTGATGGCCGAGTTTGGCCGGGGTGAAGAACGGGCTGCTATTCATGGATTACCTTGTATTGGCATTTAATAGACCAGTCGTCTACTGGCCGGGTGAAAAAATAACGCCGGGCAAGACGCACCCGGCGTTAGGAAGGTTGGAAGCGAGGGTTTAGCCCAGCATCTCCAGCAGTTTTTTCGCGACGGCGGCGGAGCTGGCAGGGTTCTGGCCAGTGACCAGTTGCCCATCGGCGACCACATGAACCTGCCAGTCAGCCACTTTCGAGTAATAACCGCCGAGGCGCTGGAACTCGTCCTCGATCAGGAACGGCACCACGTCCGTCAGGCCAACGGCCTCTTCTTCGGCATTGGTGAAACCGGTGACCTGGCGGTGCTGGACCAGCGGTTTGCCGTCAGCGGTGAGGGCGTGACGTAACACACCCGGCGCATGGCAGACAAAACCGTGGGGTTTGTTGGCGCGGTCAAACGCTTCAATCAAAGCGATCGACTGTTTGTCTTCGGCCAGGTCCCACAGTGGGCCGTGGCCGCCCGGGTAAAACACCGCATCGAAATCCTCAGCGCTGACATCGGCCAAGCGGCCGGTATTGGCCAGTGCCTGTTGCGCGGCGGAGTCTTTGCGGAAGCGATCAGTCTCGGCAGTCTGCGCATCAGGCTCATCGCTTTTCGGGTCCAGCGGCGGCTGGCCACCGGCCGGCGAGACCAAGGTGACGTCGGCGCCGGCGTCCTTGAAGGCGTAGTAGGGCGCGGCGAACTCTTCCAGCCAGAAGCCGGTTTTCTTGCCGGTGTTGCCGAGTTGATCGTGGGAAGTCAAAACCATCAGGATTTTCATAGAGCACCTTGAGTCGATCAGGTGTCTTCGATTGAGCGAAGGATTCGCACATCGGCCACACCGGTCAGAAAACGTTTGTCGGAGCGCAGCATAGATTCCAATTAGACCAGTCGTCTAGTAATTTTTTATCCTGCGGTTTTTCATCGACAGGTATGGCAAACTTCCGTTCCTCCGAAAATACGACTGGTCTTTTGCCTGGTAATTTGCGCCCCCATGAAACCGACCTACGACGACACCCGCCAACACTTGCTCGACACCGGCCACCGGATGATGGCCGAGAAGGGCTTCACCAGTGTCGGCCTCAACGAAATCCTGCAGACCGCGGGCGTGCCCAAGGGTTCGTTCTATCACTACTTCAAATCCAAAGAGTTGTACGGTCAGGCGTTGCTGGCGGATTACTTCGTCGGCTATCTCGCCGACATGGAGCGGCGCCTGACGCTGCCAGGCTTGAGCGCCTATGAGCGGTTGATGGATTACTGGCAGGGCTGGCAGAACCGCTGCACCCTCGAAGGCCACGGCGATGAGTGTCTGGTGGTGAAACTCAGCGCCGAAGTCGCCGACCTGTCGGAGTCTATGCGCCTGACCTTGCGCGATGGCGCCGAGCAAGTGGTGGCGCGCATCACTCTGTGCATCGAGCAGGGCCAGGCCGAAAACAGCCTGCCCGCAGGCGACGCCCGGCATCTGGCGGAAACCCTTTATCAGCTGTGGTTGGGCGCCAGTTTGCTGAACAAATTGCAGCGTACCGGGCAGTCGCTGCAGACCTCGATGGCGATGACCCGACAACTGCTGGCGGTGTGAGCGGCGGGGCCGTTGTGGCCCAGGTTACATGGCTCAACACACCTCGCCCTGACTGTTGCAGGGCCGCACATCCTCGGCACGCCATTGTTTGATCAAGCGCCGGCGGTCAGGCGCGTAGTGTTCGACGAGCACCTGCACCGTCGCAAGGTCAGCCATATCGATCACGCGAAACCGGCTGTCGCCTTCGCACCACGCCGCGATGCAGCGCTTGCCTTCGATAAAGCCCAACATGATCGGCCAGATGATGTGTTCGGCGGCCTCCGCATGTTCGAGCGCTAGCGCGATGCGCAGCTTGTTCTGCTCGCGCAGCGCCCGACGAATCTCGCTGAGGTCGATGGTTGTGCCGGGCTTGTGCGGCTTGGCCACGTAAAAGGTTTCGTCTTCGAAGATCGGCCGCATCTGCGCGGGCAGCACGGCACTGATTTTCGCCAGGGCATTGTTGACGGCGCCCGCGAGTTGGCTGTCGGTCTGCCGGCTGACCCATTGCGCGCCGATGACCAAGGCTTGTATTTCCTCGGCGCTGAACGATAGCGGCGGCAGGACAAAACCGGGCTTGAGCACATACCCAAGGCCCGGCTCGCCGTCGATCTCGGCCCCCATGCCTTGCAGCGTGACGATATCGCGGCGAATGGTGCGCAACGACACGCCCAATTCAGCCGCCAAGGCTTTGCCGGACACCGTACGACGATGACGCCGCAGCGCTTGCATCAGCTCAAACAGACGATGACTTCTGGCCATTAACGCTCCATGGCGACGACACCTTTGCCGCCGAGTTTGCGGCCCTGTTCGAGCTCGCGGATCAGTTGTATGGCGCCGTCCAGCGGCACCACTTCTCCTAGCCGAATCTTCAAGCGTGCCTCAATGGCGGCACTGGCCAGTGTTTCGAGGATTTCGTGTCGCGGTGTGCCGATGACCAGTTTCAGTCGCCGATCAATCAGGCCGCGCAGGAATTTACCCGGACCCGGATTGAGATCAAGCAAACAGCCGCCCGGACGCAGCAATCCGATACCGGTCGAGACCGTCATCGTCGCGGCCGTGTCATACACCATATCGAAGCGCGCCGGCAGTCTTGTCAGGTCCGTTAACCGGTAGTCGTAGACGGTCGATACCCCCAGCGCCTGTGCCCGGGCAACATCCGACGCGCTGCAACTGCCCGATACCGTGGCCCCCGACATCAGGGCGATCTGCACCGCCGCTTCGCCGACAGCCCCGGCGCAACCATTGATGAAAACCTGCTGACCGGCTTGCAGTCTGGCCTTGTCGATCAACCCGTTCCACGCGGTAATGCCCGGTGTGCCGAGGCACGCCGCATCGGCGAAGGAAAGAGTATCCGGTTTGCTCGCCAGAAAGTCCTCCCTGGTCACGACGGCTTCGCCCAATGCGCCACTTTCTTTGAAGCGGGATAGCCCGAAAACCGCGTCGCCGACCTGGAAGCGTCTGACACTCGCCCCAACCGCAAGAACCACGCCAGAGAAATCCATACCCATCGCGCGCGGAAATGTTCTGCCGGTGATCAGCTTCATCCGGCCCTGACGCAACTTCCAGTCAATGGGGTTGATCGCTGCAAATCTGACCTGCACGAGCACTTCATCCTTGCCGGGTGCTGGCAACTGGGATGCTTCGATGCGCATCACTTCCGGACCGCCGTAGCACGAGTACTGAATACGTTTATAGCCTGCTGACATGTTGGGTTCGCCTTCCGAGAGTGGACATGACACCGACTCTATAACGGGGCAGTGCCAGTTTTTGGCACCATTCGCTTTCTATGGAGGAGGCAGATTGATGAGCGGTGTTCATGACTTCATGAAGCTGAGCGCAGATAGTCGCAAGATCCTCGTCGGTTTACCGTAGCGGCTGATTATCCCGTCAGCAGGAGCTTAACGATGGCAGCACTCCCGGTTCGTAGCGTGACCCACTCCAGCCGACTTCTGTTAACGGCCATCGCACTGTTGCTGACAGCCTGTGCTTCAACTGAAAAAGGTTCGACCTCCATGAAACGTTCACCTGCAATGACCTCCGATGCCGCGGCTGCCGTGTCCCCGGCACTGGCTCATAACACCGATGCCATGTTGTTCGGCGAAGTATGGAAACGCCCGGGATTGTCACCGCGTGACCGCAGTCTGGTGACGGTTGCGGTGTTGATTGCACGCGGGCAAACCGCCGAGATGGCCGCGCAATTCAACCTTGCGCTGGACAACGGTGTCACGCCGCTTGAGCTGTCCGAAACGCTCAATCACCTGGCGTTTTATTCCGGTTGGGGCAATGCGTCAGCGGCTCTGCCTATCGCCGGCGAGGTGTTCTCCGCGCGCAACATCGATGCTGAGCAACTGGCACCGGTTGCGCCGTCGTTGCTGCCGCTGGACCAGGTTCGCGAAGCTGACCGCGTGGAGCGCGTGAATGCGGCGGTGGGATCAGTGGCGCCGGGGCTGGTCGAGTTCACCACCAAAGCGCTGTTCCGCGATCTGTGGTTGCGGCCAGGTCTGGCGCCTCGCGATCGCAGCCTGATCACGGTCAGTTCGTTGGTGGCCAACGGGCAGACCGGCCAGGTCGGCTATCACTTGGGTCGGGCGATGGACAACGGTTTGAGTCAGACCGAAGCGGCGGAAATGATTACCCAACTGGCGTTCTATGCTGGATGGCCGAATGCGTTTTCCGCCGTGCCGGTGTTCAAGGAAGTGTTCAGCCAGCGCGCGCCGGGCTGACTGAACAGGGCGTCAAATCTGCTCCGGCAAGTGCGCGATAAGTTTGTCCAGCGTGATCGGATAATCGCGCACGCGCACCCCGGTGGCGTTGTAAATCGCATTGGCGATGGCCGCTGCGGCGCCACTGATGCCCAACTCGCCGACACCTTTGGCCTTGAGCGGCGTGGCGTACGGATCAACCTCATCGAGGAAAATCACCTGCTGATGGGGAATGTCGGCGTGCACCGGCACTTCGTAACCGGCGAGGTCATGGTTGACGAAAAAACCACGGTGCTTGTCGACCTGCAGTTCTTCCATCAGTGCGGCCCCGGCGCCCATGGTCATGCCGCCGATGATTTGGCTGCGCGCGGTCTTCGGATTGAGAATCCGCCCTGCTGCGCAGACCGCCAATTGGCGACGCAGACGAATCTCGCCGGTCGCCGCGTTGACCGCGACTTCGGCGAAATGTGCGCCAAAGGTCTGCTGGGCAAAGCGCTGGGCCAGATCGCCGAACTCCATGCGGTCTTCGCCAACGAGATCGCCTGCGGCCGCCGCGTGAGCCAAAGGAAAATGCCGCGTGCCATCGTGCACCTCGCCGTGGGCAAATTCGGCCGTTTGCGGATCAAATCCGACGGCGCGGGCAGCGGCTTCGCGCAACTTGACGCAAGCGGCATAGACCCCGGCGGTTGACGACGCCGCCCCCCATTGCCCGCCCGATCCCGACGACTCCGGAAAGCGCGAGTCGCCAAGGCGCACTTCGACCCGGTCCAGTTCCACACCCATCATCTCGGCGGCGGTCTGCGCAATGATCGTGTAGCTGCCGGTGCCGATATCAGTCATGTCGGTTTCGACGGTGATTGTGCCCTGCCGGTCAAGGCGCACACGGGCCGCTGATGCGGTGGTTGGCGCGCCACGTATGGCAGACGCCAGACCGATGCCAATCAGCCAGCCATTCTCCAGGCGTTGGCCGGCGCTTGCGTTACGCTGGTGCCAGCCGAAGTGCTCGGCGCCGGTTTCTAAGCACTCGACGAGTTGCCGTGTCGAGAACGGTCGTGATGGCTGTTCGGGGTCGACCTGGGTGTCGTTGAGCAGGCGCAACTGCAGTGGGTCGATGCCGAGTTTTTCCGCCAGTTCATCCATGGCAATTTCCAGCGCCATCATCCCCGGTGCTTCCCCCGGCGCGCGCATGGCCGAGCCTTCAGCCAGGTCCAGCACGGCAAGATTCAAGCGGGTCATGCGGTTGGCGCCAGCGTAGAGCAAACGTGTCGAGGCCGTCGCGGCTTCGGCCCGGCCCCCGGGCAGGTTGCCTGACCAACTCTCATGGCCGATGGCAGTGATCAAACCCTCGCGGCTGGCACCGAGGCGAATGCGTTGGAGCGTCGCGGGGCGATGGGTCAAATTGTTGAACATCAGCGGACGCGGCAGCGCGACTTTCACCGGACGCCCGGCGTGGCATGCCGCCAGCGACGCCAGCACCGCGTCACACAGGATCGTGCCTTTGCCGCCGAAACCGCCGCCGATGTAGGGCGATATCAAACGAATATCTTCTTTGCGTATACCGAGTGTCCTGGCCAGATCGCGCACGCCCCAGTTGATCTGCTGGATCGACGTCCACAACGTCAGCGAATTGCCGTTCCACTGGGCGATGGTGGCGTGGGGTTCCATCATCGCGTGCGCCTGATCCGGCGTGCTGTAGTGCTGATCGATCTGGATCGGTGCGGCGCTGAAGGCGCCTTCGAAATCTCCTGTCTGCGTCTGCGGCGGAGGGCCGAAACCGGCGGGTGGGGGCGGTGTGGCCGAATCCTTGGCGGCCGCCAGATCGAACGCGCCGGGTTCGGCCACATAGGTGATTTCCAGCAGGTGGGCGGCGCTGCGGGCCTCTTCAAATGTCTGCGCGACGACGATCGCGACAGCCTGGTGATAGTGGTCCACCTGCGGGCCGGCCAAGGCGCGCGCGACATAGAACTCGCCCTTGGCCAAAGGCCCGGCATTCTCGTAGGTGACGATCGCGATCACCCCGGAACTGTTGCTCGCCTGCGTCGAGTCGATCGAGGCAATTCGTCCCTTGCCGATCCCGGCGCCGACGATATACCCATAGGCCGGATTGGGCACTGCGGCATGTTGTTCATACGCGTAGGGCGCGGTCCCGGTGGTTTTCAACTTGCCATCGATGCGGTCGGCGGGCTTGCCGATGACGTTCAATTGATCGATCGGATTAGTGCCGGCCGGTGTGTCGAATTTCATCGCTGAGTTCCTCTTCGGGCGGGCTGTCGGCCACCGCCGGGCGCCTCAGCGCCAGCGTTTGCAGGCCATATCGCCTACGAGCCTAGGCCATTGAACCGCATCTGATAATGCGCCTTGCCAGGATGGAGTCATGAGTCCGGCTCACGAATCCTGACCAACATGACAAATAAGAATAAGTTTCAATTACACGATCTCTGGTATACCATCCGCGCCGCTGTTCTGGCGGTTTCACCCTTCGTTCTGGCCTATTCACAAGGTTTTCATTTCATGCGTCGTACTCTGCTTTCCATTTGCGTGCTGCAGGCGTTGTCTTCTTCCTCGTGGGCCGAACAGGCCGATTCAACATCCTCAGCGCTAGAGCTGGACGCAACCGACGTGGTCGGTACAGCGGATTACGAACGGGCCGACGGCCCGGTGCAGGGTTACCGCGCGACACGTTCCGCCAGTGCTACCCGTACCGACACCTCGATCCATGAAACCCCACAATCGATCAGCGTAGTGACCAAGGATGCAGTCGAAGACCTCGGCGCCACGCGTCTGCAAGATGCACTGGACTATGCCGGCGGCGTCGGCCGCGCAAACAATTTCGGCGGGCAGGGGCTGACCACATTCACCGTGCGCGGCTTTACTACCGGCGAGTTCTACCGCAACGGTTTCCCGATCAATCGCGGCTACCCGAACATGCCCGACGCCAACACCATCGAGCGTCTGGAAGTGCTGCGCGGGCCGGCGACAATGCTCTACGGCCGGGGCGATCCGGGCGGCACCTTCAACGTTGTGTCCAAGCAGCCGTTGGCCGAGCGCACGGTCACGCTGGGCAGTCAGTTGAATGATCAAGGCATGAAACGCGGCACGCTGGACGCTTCCGGCCCACTGGACGAAGAGGGTCGTCTGGCCTATCGATTGAACGTGGTGGGCGAGGGCGGCGATACCTTCCGCGATCACGTCGAGACCGAGCGTTACGGCATCACGCCAGTGCTGACCTGGCAGGCGAGCGATACCACTCGAGTGATCTTCGAGGGTGATTTCATGCGCAACAATCATCCACTGGATCGCGGCGTGACGCGTTACGCCAAACAGATCGGCACCGCCTCGCGGGACACGTTCTTCGGCGAGAAAGACGCCGGCAAATTGCACAACGACAACAACATGGCGCAACTGCGTTTCGAACATCTGCTCAATGATGACTGGACGCTGGGCGGTGGTTTCCAGTGGCTCGACGGCTCGCTTGAGGGCAATGCCATTGAAGCCAACGGCATTGCCGATGACGGTCGAACCCTGGGCCGCAATTTCAACTACCGCAAACTGGAATGGACCGACAAGGACACTCAACTCAATCTGACCGGGCATTTCAGCACCGGTGGCTTGCAGCACACCTTGCTGACCGGCATCGAATACGAAGATTACGACTACAAGTCGATCATTCAGCGCTCCAGTGGCGCGGTCGGCGCCTACCCGATCGACATCTTCGATCCGGTTTACGGCCAGCCGCGTCCGGCGCTGACTCGCACGCCGACTCACGACAAGGAAAACCTCAAGACCTACGCCGCATTCGTCCAGGATCAGGTGGCGTTGACCGAGCGTCTGAAGGTGCTGGCCGGGGCACGTTTCGAGCGATTCGAACACGACTATGAAACCTACGTGCCGGGCGGCAAAAACTGGCAGGCCAGCGACAACGCGGTGACTCCACGCCTCGGCGTGACCTACGATCTGACCGAGACGCTGGCGGTCTATGCCGACACCGCGCGCTCGTTCAAGCCCAATACCGGCGCGAGCCGCGTGGGCGGAGGCTTTGCACCGGAGAAAGGCAAGTCCTACGAAATGGGCGTCAAGTGGGAAGCGCTGGATCATCAGTTGAGCGTCGACGCGGCGATCTATCAGATCGAAAAGCGCAACGTGCTGACCACCGACCCGGTGGACTCGACCTTCAACGTCGCGGCCGGGGAAGTGCGCAGCCGTGGTTTCGACCTGAACGTCGCCGGCAACCTGACCCCCGAATGGCGCGTCATCGGCGGCTACGCCTACGTGGATGCCGAGGTGACCAAGGACAACGTGATCCGCTCCGGCACACGGTTGATGAACATTCCGCAAAACAGCTTTAGCCTGCTCAACGTTTACGAGTTTCAGGACGGAGCGCTTAAAGGTTTGGGCCTGGGTACCGGACTTAAGTACGTCGACGAGCGTGCTGGGCAAACCGCCAATACCGCGTTCTCGATGGACAGCTACACCGTTGTCGATTTGCTCGGCTTCTATAAGGTCAACGAGAAAGTGCGGCTCAATCTTGACGTGAAGAATCTGTTTGACCGGGATTATGAAGAGGGCGCGTTTGGTAATGTCTACGCCTATCCGGGCGCGCCGAGAACGGTGCAGGTGGGGATTTCCTACACCTTGTAAGCCGCGCTCGACGCTGCAACGGCGGCCCCTCACCCCAGCCCTCTCCCTGAGGGAGAGGGGGCCGACCGAGGTGTCTTGCGCTATGCATCGACCTGACAGATCGCGTCGATTATGGGTCCATCCGCAATGCTTGGCGGTATTGGATTCACAGCCGTTATTGCACGTCGGCGCTCATCGCCAATATCCCCCAATTGGTCCCTTTCCCTGCGGGAGAGGGAGTCGACCGAGGTGTCTTGGGTAATGCGTCGACCTGACAGATCGCGTCGATTACGGGTTCATCCGCAATGCTTGGCGGTCATGGATTCACAGGCGCTATTGCACGTCGGCGTCCATCGCCAATATCCCCCAATCGGTTCCTTTCCCTGCGGGAGAGGGAACCTTATGCATCGACCTGACGGATCGCGTCGATCCGCAACGCTTGGCTGTCATGGATTCACTGCCGCTATTGCACGTCGGCGCTCATCGCCAATATCCCCCAATCGGTTCCCTCTCCTGGGGGAGAGGGCTAGGGTGAGGGCAGCTGTTTCGGCACCCGCCACTTAGCCAGTGACACTACCTTCCGGTGTTTTTCCAGCAAACTCATGCGCGTTGAACACCTAGGGCTCAAGCATCAAGGGCCGCCAGACGATCGGAGCAACACCAAGTATTGCGTTGTGCTGCTTGGGGTCGGGCGTTTCGTGGTTCGCGGGTTCAGGTGGGTGTTTTTTCTCCGTGTCTTGCAGTTCGTCAGCGGGGGGCTTTTCGGTGTCGCAGGCAACGTTATCCATGGGTCTTTCGCCAGATGATTACAGGCAGGCAACTATTTGATCTGCACGATTACCTTGCCTTTCGCACGGCCCTGTTCGACGTAAGACAGGGCTTCGCCCGCTGACTCGAAGGCGAAGGTGCGATCCAGCACGGGCCTTATTACACCGGCTTCAATCAGGGTGGTGATTGCTTGCAGTTGTGTGCCGTTGGCCCGCATGAACAGGAAGCTGTACCGGACATCCTGCTTTCTTGCTTTGCGCCGAATACTCAGGCTCAGCAAGCGCATGACTTGCCGCAGCGGCCAGGCCAGGCCCTGCGCCTTGGCGAACTCGGCAGTTGGCGGGCCTGAGATGGAAATCAGCTGACCACCCGGTTTGAGTACCTTCAGCGAGTTTTCCAGAACGTCGGAGCCGAGGCTGTTCAGCACCACGTCGTAGTCGCGCAGTTCCTCCTCGAAGTGCTGCTGTTTGTAATCAATCACCACGTCCGCGCCCAACGCTTTTACCCATTCGACATTCGCGGTGCTGGTGGTGGTCGCGACAACCGCGCCGAGGTGCTTGGCCAGTTGAATGGCGATGGTGCCGACCCCGCCGGAACCGGCGTGAATCAAGACCTTCTGACCCTTTTGCAAACGGGCGATGTCGACCAGCGCTTGCCAGGCTGTCAGGGCAACCAAGGGAATGCCGGCGGCTTGTTCCATGCTGAGGTTGGCGGGCTTCAACGCCACGGCGTTTTGCTCGACGGCGATTCGCTCGGCGAACGTGCCGATTCGCTGTTCGGGCACGCGCGCATACACCGCGTCGCCGGGCTTGAAACCCTTGACCGCTGCGCCAACCGCAATCACCACGCCGGCGCAATCGTTGCCCAGCACCAAGGGGAATGAGTACGGCAGAATCAGTTTGAATTCGCCGCTGCGAATCTTTGAATCGAGCACGTTGACGCTGGCCGCGTGGACTTCAATCAGCACGTCATGGGCGCCGGGTACAGGCTCGGAGACATCGCCAATACGCCCGTTCTGCTTGCCATAGCGATCGATAAAATAAGCTTTCATGTTGGGGACGGCTCTCACGGTTCTGGGGGAGGCGGCGCTGCCTGAGCAGATTGGTTCAGCTATCGAGAAACGCCTGTGCCTTGCTGACAAAGTCAGCGTAGTTCTGGAAAATCGCGCCGTGTCCGGCGTCTTCATAAATGATCAGTTGCGCGTCGGGAATCCGCTTCGCCAGATCAATCGAGTTGACGGTGGGCACCATGATGTCGTTGTCACCGTTGACCACCAGCGTCGGGATTTGCAGGCCGCCGAGGTTCTGCGGCGTCTGTTTTCCCCATGCCTTGATGGCTCTCAACTGCCGTAGAAAAGCGCTCGGTGTCGGGCGCTTGTCGCGATCTTTGCGGCGTTCTTTCAAACGTTGCAGAAAGTCGGTCGCGGCCCGCTGTCCGTTGGCAGTTGTGGTGAAAAACAGATGGAACTTGGGATCGCGCAGGGTCAGCAAGCCCTTGAACATCAGTGGCCAGGAAACCGCACCGACCTTGGCGAGACCGACTCCGCCAGCAGGTCCGGTGCCGGTCAGAATCAGGCGTCGCACCAAGGCAGGATTTTTGAGCGCGATGTCCTGAGCAACGAATCCGCCGAGGGAAAAACCCAGCAGATCGACGCTGGTGAATTCCAGCGCAGCGACCAAGTTGATAACGTCGTCGGCCATCTGCGCGACGGTCAGGGGCGCGGTGCCGCCTGAGCCACCGACACCGCGATAGTCAATGGCGAGCACGCGCCGGGTTCGCGCCAGACCATCGACGATTCGCGGGTCGAAGTCGTCAAGTGCTGCGCCCCAATGATTGAGCAGGATCAGCGGCACCGCCGATTTTGGGCCGAGGTCGCGATAGGCGAAGGCCGTGCCGTCAACCAAAATCGATTGGTTGGCGGCGTTGACGAAAGGCATTTGTTCCATTGGACTCACGCCAGATAGCGCTGGGCGACTGCCGACTGGCGGATCTGTGCCAGCAGGCCCTGCCGCGCGGTCTGCAAGGCATCCCAGCGCTCACCTTCATGCAGCGGCGGAATGGTCACCGGCTCGCGACGATCGAAACCGACCAGCGCCGCATCGACCAGGTCGCTGACTTCCATGATCTCGCTCAAGGTGTTGATGTCGATGCCCGCGCGATCCCAGATCTCGGTACGCGTCGCGGCCGGCAGTACGGCTTGCACGTAGACGCCCAGTGGCGACAGTTCCAGGCTCAACCCCTGAGACAGAAACAGGACAAACGCTTTGGTTGCGCCGTACACCGACATGCCGAACTCCGGCGCCAGACCGACCACCGAGCCGATGTTGATAATGGCGCCGTCACCGGCCTTCGCCAGACGGGGAGCGATGGCACTGGCGAGCCGCACCAGTGCCGTGGTGTTGAGGGCGACCAGATTGGCCACTTTGTCGGTGCTCTGCTCGATGAAGTTGCCCGACTGCGCGGCACCCGCGTTATTGACGAGGATGCCAATGCGCGCATCGTCGCGCAGGCGCGTTTCGACGGTGGCCAGATCGCTGAGTTGGGTCAGGTCGGCCTGAAGCACATCGACGGCAACGCTGTGTTCGCTGCGCAGTTTCGCGGCGAGTGTTTCCAGGCGCTCAATATCGCGGGCGACCAGCACCAGATCATGCCCGCGTTGGGCGAAACGTTCGGCGTAAACCGCGCCGATGCCGGTGGAGGCGCCAGTGATAAGAACAGTAGGGTGGGCGTTCATAGGGTCATCTCTTTGTCAAAAACATCGATTAGGGATTGATGCATGAAGCAGTAAATGCGCTGGGGCTCGGCTTACTGGGCAGCAGCGCTCCATTCCGCCAGGGTCGGGTAGTCGATGTAGCCTTCTGCGCCGCCGCCATACAGGGTCGCGGGATTAAAACCGGCCAACGGCGCACCGGCCGCCAGGCGCTCGACCAGATCGGGATTGCCAATGAACGGGCGACCGAAGGCGATCAGATCGGCGTGGTCCTCGGCAATCCGCGCGTTCGCCAGCTCGAGGTCGTAGCCGTTGTTGGCGATGTAGGTGTTTTTGAATCGCTGGCGCAGAGCGCCGAAATCGAACGGCGCGACATCGCGCGGCCCGCCGGTTGCGCCTTCGACCACGTGCAGATAAACGATGCCCAGCGCATCGAGTTGCTCGACGATGTACTCGAATTGCCCTTGCGGGTCGCTGCTCGACACCCCATTGGCCGGCGACACCGGCGAGAGGCGAATGCCGGTGCGATCTGCGCCGATCTCGGCGACGACCGCTGCCGTCACCTCCAGCAACAAGCGCGCACGATGTTCAATCGAGCCGCCGTAGGCATCAGTGCGCAAGTTGGCGCCGTCCTTGATGAATTGATCGAGCAAATAGCCGTTGGCACCGTGGATTTCCACACCATCGAACCCAGCGGCGATAGCGTTGACCGCTGCCTGGCGGAAATCGTTGACGATCCCCGGAAGTTCACTGATGTCCAGTGCTCGTGGCGCGGAAACGTCTTCAAAGCGGTTGTTGACGAACACTTTGGTCGCCGGGCGTATCGCCGAGGGGGCGACAGGTGCGGCGCCGTTTTCTTGAAGATCAACGTGTGAAACGCGACCGACATGCCACAGTTGCAGGAAGATCTTCGCGCCTTTTTCGTGCACCGCAGCGGTGACCTTGCGCCAGCCATCGATCTGCGCCTGCGTGTAAATCCCCGGGGTGTCCTGATAGCCCTGGCCCTGTCGGGAGATCTGCGTGGCCTCGGAGATCAGCAGGCCAGCGGAGGCGCGCTGACTGTAATAGGTGGCCGCGAATTCACTGGGCACGAAGCCTTCGCCCGCTCGATTACGGGTCAGCGGTGCGAGAACGATTCGATTCGCCAGCGTCAGGGAGCCAAGTGTGTACGGCGTGAACAGATTTTGATCGGTCATGGGGGTTGATCCGTGCCTGTGAGTGAGCAGCGATAACTTCTGTAATTAGGATGATGATCGAAATCTAAACTGTCAACGGTTTTGATTATGGCTGACATCTATGTATCATCTGCGCATGATTTTTCAGCGGAGGTATTGCACGTGAGAGTCACCAAAGCCCAGGCGCAGGCAAACCGCGAGCACATCGTCGAGACCGCTTCGGTGTTGTTTCGTGAGCGCGGTTTCGACGGTGTTGGCGTCGCGGACCTGATGGCGGCGGCCGGATTCACCCATGGCGGTTTCTACAAGCACTTCGGCTCGAAGGCCGACCTGATGTCCGAAGCCTCGGCCAACAGCCTTGCGCGCTCGTTGGCCAGTGCCGAAATGCTCGATGTTCAGGGCTTCATCGACGCTTATGTGTCGAAAGAACACCGGGACGGGCGGGGCAGCGGCTGCACCATGGCCGCTTTGTGCGGCGACGCTGCGCGCCAGTCTGACGACGTGAAAACGGCATTTGCCGACGGCATCGAGCGCACGCTGCAGACGCTTGGCGACAAGTACCCGACAGGGCCCGACGCGGCGTCTGGTGAGGGGCGAGTGAAAATGATCGACATGCTGGCGCGGGCGGTTGGTGCGATTATCTTGTCTCGGGCCTGTCCGGATGATTCAGCGCTGGCCGATGAAATACTCGCGGTGTGTCACGCTGAAATGACCGCTTCACTGTCGGTTTCTACCGACAGTAAAAGTGGTTGATCGGTATTGTCCTTTTTGAGTTGACGGTGAAACGCTTTTCAGCCGATTTATCCCGTCCCTGTGCGTCAGTAATCTGTACCCAACTTGAACGCAACAACAACTTCAAAAACTCAAAAGGGACGCAGACCATGACCACTCCAACCTACAACCGCCTGAACAAAGACGACGCCATCGTGCTGCTGGTTGATCACCAGACCGGCCTGATTTCTCTGGTGCAGGACTTCTCGCCCAACGAATTCAAGAACAACGTGCTGGCCCTGGCCGATCTGGCCAAGTTCTTCGAACTGCCGACCATCCTCACCACCAGTTTCGAACAAGGCCCGAACGGCCCGCTGGTACCGGAACTGAAAGAGATGTTCCCGGACGCGCCGTACATCGCTCGTCCAGGTCAGATCAACGCCTGGGACAACGAAGACTTTGTGAAAGCGATCAAGGCCACCGGGCGCAAGCAGATCATCATTGCCGGTGTGGTAACGGATGTTTGCGTAGCGTTCCCGACCTTGTCGGCGCTGGCGGAAGGGTTTGATGTGTTTGTGGTGACTGATGCGTCCGGCACCTTCAACACCACCGTGCAACAAGCCGCATGGAGCCGCATGACTCAGGCTGGTGCGCAGATGATGAACTGGTTCTCGGTGGCGTGTGAGCTGCACCGCGACTGGCGCAACGACATTGAAGGGCTGGGTAATTTGCTGTCGCAGCGGATTCCCAACTACCGCAACCTGATGAACAGCTACTCGGCGCTGACTGCTCAGCAGAAGTAAGCCGACGCGACCAAACGAAAAGCCTGCCCTGAAAAGCAGGCTTTTTGTTCATCGCGAAGTCAGACCCGCAATTCAACAGCGACACCACGGGGAGCGCGGATCATTCAAGAGGCGTTGCTCGATACGCTTTATAAAGTCGCTGGACCTCAGGATCATCCAGGCTTTCATACGTAATCCCTTCCTTGTCCAGCCCGTCCAGCCCCTTTATCCCGCCAATCATTGCGGGCCATTCATCGCGGCTGGAGATGTCGATGACGAAGGGGGCCAGATAACCATCCAGATGGCCTGTGAAAGGGTCTCGGATTTCGTCGGCGAGTGCTCGCAGGTAGTCGTCTTTGTTGGTTTTTGACCAGTCGATGGCGAACCGGGTCCGATAGCACAACTCCATGTAGATGAGCAGGATTGTGCGGCCATTGCCATCCAGAAACGGGTGGGCGGACGCCAACTGGCCCATTACTTCGCCGGGGCGCTGACGAAAACGTTTTTTGTTTGCTGCGAGTTCGAAGGCGTATTCGACGGATCTTTTGATCAAGTCAGGACGTTCGAATATCGTGTGATGCGGATCATCTTTCGACCCTTTGAATACTGCTAGGTGGGGGACCAGTTCATTTCTGTCTTTTCCTGCCCACGGATAAAAACCGGAGAACAGGATTTCGTGGGTCTTGAGCACAGCTTTGTAGTCGATGGTTTTTTTCTTGGCGAGATAAGCAAGGGCATCTTCGATACTGGCTTCGAAGGAGAGGTGCTCAGACTCTTTGACTTCAAGAGGGTCTTTCAGTTTGAGCGAGTTTTGAAGATAACCTTCAGTCTCGAAATCGCCGAAGGGGTCAAAAGTCATGCGCTAAGTTGCCTCTTGCAACGCCTTTTTTCCTGGAGATAGCGCCCTTGCAGGGCCATGATTTCTGCTTTGTTGAGAACACCTTTACGCTTGAGATTGACGAGCAATTGCTCAATGCCATCCAGCTCGACAGCATCACCTGCCAGGCGAGTAATGGTCGCGGCCATGCAGCTCATGCTGTCACGCTCAGCGGTAACCTTATGCTTTTGGGCGAGTTTGCGGACTTCATTCGCAACGCCGCCAGTGGCTGGACTAGTCATTTGAAACCCTCGTTTTCTCCCTCAGAGCATAGCATGGCGCCGGCTCTATAAATTTTCCAGTAGCCCCCGGTTGTCAGCAAGAACATCGCGTTGTTCGGGTTGGCTACGAAACGCCTTTCAACCGATTTATTCCTTGTTCAGCGTTACACCTGCGCCCACTCATCACGAAACTGCAACAGAAAATCAACAAACGCCCGTACCCGTTGCGGCACATACCGGCCGTGCGGGTAGAGCAAGGTGTAAGGGCGCGAGCGCCCGGCGTAAGGCTGTAGCACCTCAACGAGGTTGCCGTCGGCCAGCTCCTTTTCGACAATGAACTTGTACGTCTGGAAGACCCCCGCGCCGTGTTTGGCCAGCGTGACGCCGCCGAGCACATCGTCTGAGCAGGAGTAGCCCCCCTCGGAAATCACTTCCCGATCATCGCCGTTTTCCTGGAACAGCCAGGAGATCCGCCGTCCGCTGCTGGGCAGTTCGAACTGAATGCATTCGTGTTGCACCAGATCCTCCAGCGTCTGCGGTGTGCCAGCCTTTTTCAAATAATCGGGCGAGGCGACAACCACCAGTTTGGCATCCTCCAGCAGCCGCGCGACCATGGTCGAATCCGGTTGGGCGCGCACGCGGATCGCCAGATCGTAGCCTTCGCCGACGAAGTCGATATTGCGGTTGCCCAAGTGGATGTCGACAGTGACGTCGGGATAGAGCGCGCGGAATTTCGGCAACAGCGGCAGGATACGGTGATGCCCGTAAGTGGTGGGCAGGCTGATGCGCAACAGCCCTGAAGGTGACGACTGTGCGCCCATGACTTCTTGTTGCGCTTCGACCAGTTGCGTCAGCGCCTGGCTGCACTGGACGAAAAAGTTTCTACCGGCCTCGGTCAAACGAATGCTGCGCGTGGTGCGGGCAAACAAGCGCGAACCCAAGCGCTGTTCCAGACGCAGAATCGACCGGCTCACCGCGGCCGGCGTCACACCCGCGAGCTGCGCGGCGGCGGTGAAACTGCCGGCTTCAGCGGCGAGGCAAAAGAGTTCGATGCTGCCTAACTGCAAGTCTTCAAAGTGGCGCTTCATGTGAGTACACCGAGGATCAACTGACGGTTCATTCTCAGGCTTATCTCATGAAGCGGCACCGCCGGTACACACCGGCGGCGCTGCGGGGAGGTATCAATGGCCAGCGCTTTGACCACCGTCGACATGGAGGATTTCGCCGGTCACGAACTTCGCACTGTCCAGGTAAAGGATCGCTTGCACGATGTCGTCGATCTCACCCATATGCCCGACCGGGTGCAGGCTGCCGAGGGCGGCGTGCGTCTCTTCGCCGTGCATCGGCGTTTTGATGATGCCCGGCGACACCGCGTTGACCCGAATGCCGCGCTTGGCATATTCGATGGCCAGCGATTTGGTCGCCGCGTTGATGCCGCCCTTGGTCAGCGACGCAAGCACCGACGGTACGCCGTCAATCGCGTGATCGACCAGACTGGTGGTGACGCTGACGATATGGCCACTGGCGTTTTTTTCCATCTCGGCAATCGCCAATTGCGAGATGTGGAAGAAGCCGCTCATGTTGGTTGCCACCACTTGTGCGTAGTCTGCCTGGCTGTATTCGGTGAAAGGCTTGGCGACGAATATCCCGGCGTTATTGACCAGCGTGTCGATACGGCCGAAGCGTGCAACGGCTTCGCGGATCACGCGCTCGGCGGTCTGTGGGTCGGCGATGTCACCGGCGACGGCGAGAATATCCGGGTCGGTGGACGGTTTGATCGAGCGCGAGGTCGCGACAACCTGATAGCCGCGTTCACGGAATCCCTTGACCAGACCTGCGCCAATGCCTTGCGAGGCGCCGGTAATCACTACAACTTTGTTGGACGTGCTCATGATGTTTCCTCATGCAATCTGAATGGTTTGAAAAAACGAAGTTCGGGTGTCAGGCGTGAGCCGCAATCTGCGCAGCTTGACGTAACGCTTGCTGGTAATAAGCGACGGACTGGGAACCGGGGATGACCTGTTTGTCGTCGATCACCATGGCCGGAACCGAATCGATGCCGCGCTGCTGATAAAACCGTTCAAGTTCGCGCACGGCCTGGCTGAACTCTGCGTTGGCCAGCACCTCTTGCGCACGCGGGCCATCGAGCCCGACTGCTTCTGCCAGTGTCACCAGCGTGGCGTGGTCATTCGGGTTCATGCCGTCAGTGAAGTAGGCCTTGAGCAAGGCTTGCTTCAACTCACGCTGACGTCCTTGTGTAGCGGCCCAGAACAGCAATCGATGGGCATCGAAGGTGTTGTGGAAATGGCTGCGTTTTTCCAGGTCGAAGTGAAAGCCGATCTGCTCGCCGCGCTCGATAATCATCGCGTTGCGATCCGCCACTTGCTCGGCACTGCGCCCGTATTTGCGCATCATGTGCTCGATGGCGTGTTCACCTTCGGCGGGCATGTCAGGGTTCAGTTCGAACGGTTTGTAGGTCAGTTCCACATCGACTTCGCCCGCCAGATTCTTGATCGCTTGCTCCAGAGCGGTAGCGCCCAACGCGCACCAGGGGCAAACGACATCCGAGACGAAATCGATTTTCACTGCCCGGCTCATGACTGCGAGTCCGCCAACTGTTGGCGATATTCGGTGGTGGTGATGCCGGCATAACCCCAGTTATCGGTGTCGACTTCCTCGATCACGATGTGGGTGAGTTTCGGATCCTTGTGCAGCACCCGCTGCATCGTTTCGGTGATTTCCTTGATGACCTGGGCTTTCTGTTCCCGGGTCACGCCGTCACGGGTGATACGTACGCTGATAAAAGGCATGGGGATCGCTCCACTGGCAAGCCCGTCAGGATGATGGGCCGCTGTTGGAGTGAACTTTAAGAAGCCACGCAAGATTGATAAATAGGCTTTGAGGTACATCATTTGTGATGTGGTGTATCAAATGGCTGCGTGCGGTGAAGTGCGCAAGAAGTTGCGCAGTACCTGGCCTGTTTTCATCCGGGAAAGTCTGTGCAGGCCTTATGAACCGAGGCTTTCAGACAAGTGCGCAACTTCTTGCACACCACTGCGCAAAAAGTTGCGCACTTTTATTTGTTTAATCTCGTTTATTCAAAGGTCGGCGTACGGGCTGTTTGTTTAAGGCGTTGAAGAATAATGGTTTTGTGATAGCTGGCATGGAGTTTGATAGCTCAAGCCTGCCCGGACAGGCAATGGTGCCTGTCGGTTGTGTGTTTTAAGCAAGGAGAGCATCCCCATGGCAACACCAGCGTACATGTCGGTTACCGGCGAAAAACAAGGTCTGATCACTGCCGGCGCATTCACCGCCGACTCCGTTGGCAACACCTTTCAGGAAGGTCATGAAGACCAGGTCATGGTGCAGGCTTTCACCCACGACGTGATCATCCCGCGTGACCCGCAATCCGGTCAGCCAACCGGTCAGCGCGTGCACAAGCCAGTTGTGATCACCAAGGTCTACGACAAGGCTTCGCCTCTGCTGCAAGCCGCTCTGACCTCCGGCGAGCGCATGAGCGAAATCGTTATCCAGTGGTTCCGTACTTCTGCTCAAGGCACCCAAGAGCACTACTACACCACCAAACTGGAAGACGCGATCATCGTCGCCATCAACAACAAAATGCACAACTGCCAGGACCCAGGCAACGCGCACTTCACCCACCTGGAAGAAGTGCAGTTCACCTACCGTAAAATCACCTGGACCCACGAAGTCTCCGGTACTTCGGGTTCCGATGACTGGCGTGCTCCAGTCGTTTAATTACGGCTGATGGTTGTACCGCCCCGACCGGCATGACCGGTTGGGGCGCACTCACTTCTAAAGAATTTTTGCCAATAGCCCCACAGCGGGCTGTTGCGCATCGCAGCACTGCGCGAGGGACAAGGGAATGTTCTCACCGGCCAACCAGCCTCATTTCAATCTGACCGTCGATGGCATCGACAGCGATTTCCAGGTGCTGTCGTTTACCGGTCGTGAGGCCCTCAACACGCCATTCGAATTCGAGCTGGAACTGGTCAGTGAAAAGGCCTCGATCAACCTCGAAAGCGTGCTGCACAAACTGGCGTTTCTGCAGCTGTCGCCGAGCGGCACGGGGATTCACGGGCTGGTCTACAGCATCGCCCAGGGCGAGGCGGGCAAGCGCCTGACGCGCTACAAGATTTCCCTGCGCCCGCAACTGGCCTACCTCGCGCACCGGGTCAACCAGCGCATCTTCCAGCAGATGACGGTGCAGCAGATCATCATCCAGGTGCTGGAAGAACACGGCATCCTTGCCAGCGATTACCACTTCCAGCTCAGCGCGATTTATCCGGAACGGATTTACTGCGTGCAGTACGACGAGTCGGACCTGGATTTCATCCAGCGCTTGTGCGAGGAGGAGGGCATTCACTACCACTTCCAGCACACGTCCAGCGGCCACAAACTGACTTTCGGCGATGACCAGACGGTGTTCCCGAAACTCGCGCCAGTGGCCTATCAGCAGGACTCCGGACTGGTCGCCGACAAACCGGTGGTCAAGCGTTTCGGCCTGCGTCTGGTCACCCGCACCAGCCGCACCACGCGCCGCGATTACGACTTCGTCAAACCGAAGATCGAGCTGGAAAGCGACGCCAAGAGTTCGGCTCAGCCAGACCTCGAAGACTACGATTACCCGGGCCGTTTCGTCGATCGCGAGCGTGGCAAACACTTGGCCAATCGCGCGCTGGAACGCCATCGCAGCGACTACCGTCTGGCCGAGGGTAATAGCGATCAGCCGATTCTGGTCAGCGGGCATTTCCTCGCCCTGACCGACCACGCCAACCCGACCTGGAATGACTTGTGGCTGCTCACCGAAATCTTCCACGAAGGCAAGCAACCGCAAGTGCTGGAAGAGTCGGTGACCAGCGACACCACCGACAACAAAGATGATTTTCACCAGGGCTACCGCAACCGCTTCAGCGCGATCCCGTGGGACGTGCCGTACCGTCCGCCGCTCGATCACCCGAAACCGAAAGTCCTCGGCACGCAAAGCGCGGTGGTCTGCGGCCCTGAAGGTGAAGAGATCTACTGCGACCAGTACGGCCGGGTGAAGGTGCAGTTCTTCTGGGACCGCGAAGGCAAGCACGACGACATGACCAGTTGCTGGATGCGCGTCGCGTCGAGCTGGGCGGCCGAAACCTTTGGCTCGATCAATATTCCACGGGTCGGCATGGAGGTGTTGATCACCTTTCTGGAAGGCGATCCCGATCAGCCGCTGATCACCGGTTGCCTGTACCACGGCGCCAATCTGCCGCCGTACAAACTGCCGGATTTCAAGACCCTGGCCACGGTCAAGAGCAAGGAATACAAGGGCAGCCGCGCCAACGAACTGCGCATCGACGATACCACCAGCGAGATCAGCATCGCGTTGCGCAGCGACCACGGCGCGAGTGCGATCAACCTCGGTTATCTGACGCATCCACGCCCGAGCGGTGGGCAGCCGCGTGGCGAAGGGTTTGAGTTGAGAACCGACCGCCACGGTGCGGTGCGTGCGGCGGCCGGTCTGCTCATCACCACTGAGCCGCGTCCGAACGAATCCAAGCACCACAAAGATCTGCCGGAAACCGCTGAACGTCTTGCTACCGCCAGCGATCAGCAAGACGGTTTTGCGGTGCAGGCCAAAGAGCTTCAGGCTCAGGAGGCGGGTGATCAGGACGACGTGGCCAAGGCATTGCACGCCCAGCATCAAGGCGTGCTCGGCAGTGGCCCGGCGAACCTCACCGCCAACGAATTCCCCGAATTCACCGAACCGCATCTGGTCCTCGCCAGCCCTGCCGGTATTGCCCTGACCACGCCGCGTTCCAGCCACATCGCCACCGGCGAACACCTCGCGCTGAGCAGCACCGGCCACACCAGCCTGTCGATCGGCAAACGCCTGCTGGCCAGTGCCAGTCGCGGCATGCGCCTGTTCGTGCAGAGCATGGGCTGGCGGCTGGTCGCAGCGTCCGGCGACATCGACGTGCGCGCACTGAAGGACAGCATCAACCTGCTGGCCAAACTCAACATCACCGCCAACGCCGACCGCATCACCATCACCGCGAAAACCGAACTGGTGATTCAGGGCGGCGGCAGTGCGACGACTTACAACGCCGGCGGCATCACCCACGCCACCAGCGGCCCGTACACCGCGCACGCGGCGAACTTCGCCTACACCGGCGCGAAAAGTCTCGCCGGGGTATTCCCGGAACCACCGAAACCGGGCAAGGGCAATCTGGAACTGTTCAACCAATACGCCGGGCGTCAGGGCATCAAAGAGGGCGATTACGAAGTCATCGATGCCCTGGGAAAAAGCATCAAGGGCAAGCTCGACGGCAAGGGTTTCGCCAGCGTCGCCGGCGCTGCACCGGGGCCGGCGCGTGTGCTGTTCGGCAAGGATCCGGCGGATACGTGGAGCGATGGCAGTTACATCGGTAAACCGGAGTGGCCGGTGAATCCGCCGGGTGCCGAAGACGTGCCGAGTCAGGTGCAGGCGATGGTCGCGCAGGTGTTGCCGAGCAAGAGTTGGGACATGTTGGAGAAGGGCAAGGACATGGCGCAAACAGGGATGAGTGCGATGCAGACGGCGCAAGGCGCGATGCAAACGGCGCAGCAGGTGAAAGACGTGGTGCAGGGCGGGGTGGCCGGGTTGCCGAAGCTGGCGAGTGCGGCGTTGCCGAGTGCTTCGGGTCTTCTTGGAGCGGCGAGCAAGGCGGGCAAATTGCCGAGTCTGCCAGCGCCGACGATTTCGAAATCTGTTGTTAAAACTCCAAGCCTCCTGACCGGAGAAGTACTGTCATGACTGAAGCAGCCGGTGCGCAAAAACGTGAACCACAGGTCGCCGTTGTACCGTTGAACACTCTGGATGTGCAGGATGTCGGGCGCGGTGCGGCTCGATTTGATGCCTGGCTGCGATCTATCAGTGGCGATGTGGTTACGCTGGATCGTATCAAGGGTGTAGCTGGAGCCCTGCCTGTTGTCGGCAACATCATGGCGCTGGTTGATGCGCTTGGCGATATCGTGACCCTCACCAAAAGCAAGCAGCGCGAACTGCTCGACTGGGTGAGCCTGGGCATCAACCTGATTGGTGTCTTGCCCGCGCCTCCCACGATGGCTGCAGCGCGCATGAGCTTGCGTCCGACCCTGTTTCTTGTTCGTCAGGAACTGCGCAACAGCGTCAAAATGCTGTTGGGCGATTCAATGATTGAAGTATTGGTCGGTCATTTGAATGCAACCATCGTCGGCACGATTGATGACTTCGTCAAACAAGCCCAAGGAAAGCTTTCCGGGATACTCGCTGACGCTGGAAAACTGGGCGAAAGCGCGGTCAGCGAAATTGCCAAAGGGCTTGAGGCCGTCGTCAACGGCAAGCTTGACGCGAAAGGCGATGCACGCGCGGCCAGTCAGAAAATCACCACGGCGGGCAATCAACTGCTCAGTGATCCTAAAGCGGCCATCGGGAACATTTTTGGTGCCGCCTTCAGTGCTTACAAAGCAGTAGGTAAGGGTGTCGCCAACAGTGCAGCCAGGAATCTGCTTCCGGATCAAGCCAAGAAGCTGGTGTTGACGCATACCGGAACCTTGCGAGCCATGGGGCCTGAGATAAAAACCCAACTGAGCAAGTTGGGGGATCCAGGTACACGTCATTCGATCGGCTGGTTATTGCAAATGCTCAGCGGTGCTGTTTTGACGTGGCGCAAGCGCCGTGGGCATGGTCAGAGCGCGAGCGTCAAACCCAATGCGACCAGCAAGGCACAACGCAAGGCCGGGGAAGGTCGATTAGAGGCCTCCAGTCATCAAGCACCGGCCAAAGGTGCAGCCAATCCAAACAAGAACGTCGCTTGTACGGGGACCTGCCACAGTATTAGTTTTTCGCTGGGCTCAGAGCTACTTCGTCATATCGACTTCAGTCTGCCCGGTGCCTTTCCAATCGAGTGGTCGAGAACCTATAACTCTCGACTGGATGCCTATGACCAAGGCTCATTGGGTGCACGCTGGGTAACCGAACTGAGCACACGCTTCGATTGCCGAGAAGAGGGTCTGGTCTTTTTTGGCTCCGATGGCAGAAGCCACGACTACCCACTCCCCAAGGTCGGACTGTTTCACTATGACCCTATAGAGAACGTCACGCTGATCCGCAGCAGAGAAGATCAGTTGCTGTTATGCCACGGCTTTGAGCGCAAGGAAACCTACGTCCGTCATGGTCGGCGCTATCTGTTGGCTGGCGTTGTACTTCGTAACGGTGCCGGGATCATGCTTCATTACGAGCATCGTCACGGTGACGAATCGATCCTGTCGGACTTGATGACTTATCAGGACGAAGTCACTCAAGTGCTTTCGCATCTGGGCACGTTAATTGATGATCACGGACGTCTCACCGGTTTGTGGGAGATCAAGGATGGCGTGCCTCAGCGTCAACTGTGCAGTTATCAATACGACACCTTCGGCAATCTGATTCTGGCCCAGGATGAAAATGGAGCCGCTTGGTCGTATCAGTACGAGCATCACTTGATCACTCGCTATACCGATCGAACCGCCCGGGGCATGAACATCGAATGGCAGGGGCGTGGCGCCGACGCAAAGGCTATTCGGGAATGGGCGGACGATGGCAGCTTCGATACGCGTCTTGAGTGGGATGACAATATTCGTTTGACCTATGTGACGGACGCGTATGGCAACGAGACCTGGCATTACTACGACATCCTTGGCTATACCTATCGCATCCGTCATCCGGATGAGCGCTCTGAATGGTTCTTTCGTGACGACGCCAAAAATCTGGTTCGTCATGTTCATACAGATGGAAGTACCGATCGCTTCAGCTACGACGCCCGCGGGAACATGGTTGAACACATCCGCCCGGATGACAGCGTCGAGTACTACGCGTTTGACGACCATGATCAACTGATCAAAATCAGTGACGCAGAAGGTGGTCAGTGGCAAAGAGGGTATGACGACCGCGGCAACCTTGTTGAGGCGATAGATCCTTTAGGCAACAAGACGGAGTACGCCTATAACAAGGCCGGACTGCCAATTGCCATCAAAGATGCCAACGGCAATGAAAAAGCGATCGAATACAACGAGGCCGGCCAACTGACCAAGTACGTTGACTGTTCTGGCAAGGCCAGCGCATGGGCGTACGATGCGCGTGGCCAGATGATCTGCTTCACTGACGCCGCCGGACAAAGCACTGAATACGAATACAGAAATGGTCAGTTGGTGCTGATCAAACATCCTGACAAAACGGAAGAGCGTTTTGAGCGGGACGCAGAGGGGCGACTGCTGGCGCACGTTGATGCATTGGGGCAATGCACGACTTGGAGTTATACCGCGGCCGGGTTCGTCAGTGAGCGTGTAGATGCCGCCGAGCAGAGCCTGCGTTACAGCTGGGACCGTTTGGGTCGTCTGGTTGCCTTGGAGAACGAGAACGAACAACGCGCCCACTTTCACTACGATCCGCTTGGCCGCTTGTTGGAGGAGAGGGGGTTCGACGGACGCACGACTCGCTATCAATACAATCCTGAAACCGGGCGCCTGGATAGCAAGTTCAATGGCCAGCGTGTCATCAAGTTCAACTTCGACTCCATGGGGCGCCTGACTGATCGTCATGCAAATCTGGGCGGTGAGTCTCAAAGTGAAGCGTATGCCTATGACGGAAATGGTCGTCTGGTCATGGCCAGCAACGGCAACAGTCGCCTGAACTGGTTTCATGATCCTGCCGGCAATCTTATTCGTGAACACCAGCACTATCTGGATCTCGACATGCCTCTTGTCGCTGTCTGGAAACATGAATACGACGTTCTCAATCTACGCATAGCGACGGTTCGCCCAGACGGGCACAAGGTGAGCTGGTTGACCTACGGAAGTGGCCACCTTCTGGGGTTACGACTGGACGATCATGATCTGATTGCATACGAGCGCGACGATCTGCACCGTGAAGTGGCACGCCATCAAGGTAATCGGCTACTACAAACCCAGAAGTGGGACCCGGCTGGGCGGCTTCAGGAGCAACTGCTGGGGCACTCTGACGACAAATCGACTCTACTCAAGCGCGAGTATAAGTACGATGCAGTGGGTCAGTTGACCGAGATTAACGACACTCGACGGGGCCCATTGGCGTACCGCTACGACCCGGTTGGCCGTCTCATCAGTGCCGTCAGCCGACTGGGCACCGAAACATTTGCATTCGATCCGGCCAGTAATCTGTTGGATGACGCGGTTACGCAGGTTCGAAGACCGCTTGATCAGGACACGCCGCGCAGCAAGTTGCTCGATAACCTCCTGCGTGAATACGCCGGTACTCACTATGAGTACGACGAGCGTGGCAATCTTATCCAGCGATGGCACAACGGAAGTTACAGCCGTATGCGCTGGGATCTGTTTGATCGAATGGTGAATTTCGACGATGCACGTTTGAGTGTCGATTTCGCTTATGACGCGTTGGGCCGGCGCCTGTACAAAAACTCCAATGCTCACTACAAGGAGCGTCCAGAGGCAGGGTCTCAGTGGAATCACAACGAACATGCTCGTAAACAAAGAGAGTTAGGCTGCGGTTTTACGTTATTTGGCTGGGACGGAGATAACCTGGCGTGGGAAAGCAGTCCTGCTCAAGCAGATGACGGAACGGGGAGAACGGTTCATTACGTTTTTGAGCCAGGCACTTACATTCCGGTAGCCCAGGCTGTTTCCAACGGTTCGATACAACTGTCAGGACTGCCCGATTATGTTGGCGACTACACGCTCGACGACGATCCCTTGTGGAATCACCAACCGACTGTACAAAGTTTCGATGCGATTGCCTGGTACCAGTGCGATCGTATGGGGACACCATTAGAACTCACTGATGAGAACGGTGAGATTGCCTGGAGTGCTCACTACAAGGCATGGGGAGAGGTTCGTGAGCAACGTTCCGCTCGAGCACAGCAGTTGGGGTTGGCCAACCCGATACGTTTCCAGGGGCAGTACCACGATGTCGAGACCGGCCTGCATTACAACCGCCATCGCTACTATGACCCTGGTGTCGGTCGATTCATAAGCAAGGACCCGGTAGGTTATGCAGGTGGTTTGAACACCTACGCTTACGCGCCTAACCCCACAGGCTGGATTGACCCTCTAGGCTTGACGAATACCCCAGACGGTACGGGGAAAACCGTTCCGATGAACAATCTGGGTATTCCCGACAAGAGTCAATTTGCTCCAAAACCTGGCATTACAAAGCCTTACGCTCGAAGTTCGGCGTGTGGGCCTACTACGGCGCAAACCGCCTCGGTACAGGGCCTACCTTGTGTGGTGTGTGGAACCGTGGCGCCTAAAATGGTTGCTGATCACAAAGATGCCTTGGTGGTGGAGTATTATCGAACGGGCACTAACGATGTGACGCATCAGTCCTCGTTGTTGGCTGTGCAGTCACACTGCCCCGTCTGCTCAAAAAAACAGGGTGGGCATGCATCATCGTATTCAAAATGTATGAAAACCAAGCTGGGAATCTGATTTATGCAAAAGGCTGACGCTGTTTATCCGGACCAGGCGCAAACAGAAATCTGTAGCAAGTATGGAATGCCTGTGCAACCGCCCGAAGAGATGGTCGCGATCGCTATTGACTCGCTTGGCAAGTCGCCGATTTATGGCACAAGAGTTCAATTGCCGGAAGACGGCAATATCAGCTGGTTTATTCACTGTGGTGAGTTCTCTGACGCGGATGACTTCTACAAGCCTGTCCATGTTCACCACCTGAGTGAAATGTTGCCTCAGGTTGTGAATTATCTTTGTCTGCCCACTGGCGCAAAATTCATCATCGATACAGCCGGCTATGAAGATGTCTGGATGGCTGAGTAAGGAGTATTGAAGCCGGTTCACCACCGGTTTCGCGTTTGATTGATCCCGTGGATCAATTGGAATATCAGCGGCTTGGTCAAAGGAGTGACAACATGAAAGACGCCATTCGCTTGGGCGACTCCACCACTCACGGTGGCAAGGTCCTCGAAGCCTTCTCCCGGACTGACCTCAATGGCAAGCCGATTGCCGGTGTCGGTCACAAGGTCAGTTGCCCGTTGTGCAAAGGGATATTCCCGATTGCCGAGGGCAGCAGCACCTACACCGTCGATGGCACGCCCATCGCGCTCGATGGCATGAAAACCGCCTGTGGCGCTGCGCTGATTGCCAGTGGCCCGAAGGGTGCGGTCGTCAGCTGAGTGCTGTAATGCCGCTGACGGAGAGCCAGCGGCGTGGCGTTTGACCTTAGTGAAGAAATGTAATTTGAATGCAGTGGGCGGTAGCGGCTGCGGAGGAAGGCAATGACGTCAGGGTTTTCAAGCGAACTCAGAACTCTCTCCGCCAGAGATTTACAACGTTATCCCTCAACTGTAATTCAAGGGAGGGCAGCATCACGTCACCGTCACACTTGGACTCCCGTTCAAGTGTGACGGTGACAAAAGCAAAGCCCAGGGACGAAAGGGCGAAGTGTTGACGTGAGGTCAATACCAGAATCTGGAAGCGAGCCTGCCCGCGGAATTGGCGCATGCGCACCTGCCGGCCACGGCTTCTCAAGCCAGCAACTGCGCGATCCATTCAGCCTGTCGCGTGATCTCTCGTACCTTCGCCTCGGGCAAAGCCTGCTGCGCCCGGGCGAACTGACCGAGGGTCTTTTGCTTTTCGTTCAGTATGCGTTGCCACTTGGCCAGAAACTCCGGACTGCGTGCCTGCATCTGTAGCGGGCCGAAGTACAGTTCCTGGTCGGAATAGCTCACCGGTTCGGCGCGTTCGGCGACGATGATTTCGTAGTCGAAGCGGTTTTCCCGCAGCACTTCTTCACTGAGGATGCGGTAGCCGTTTTCCATCAGCCACTGGCGCAAGGGTTGTTCACCGCCGTTGGGTTGCAGGATCAGACGTTCCTGGCCGTTGAGGTGAGCCTTGCCGCTGTCGAGGATGTCGCGGATGGTTTCACCGCCCATGCCGCAGACGCTGACGGCGGTGATGCCGTCGTCAAGTTTGATTGCTGCCAGACCATCGGCCCTGCGCACACAGATGTGCTGCTGCAAATCGTTTTCGCGCACAGTGCGTTCAGCCGCGTGGAACGGCGTCGCCGCAACCTCGCCAGCCACGGCCGCGCTGATCAAACCACGACGCATCAGCGCCACCGGCAGATAGCCGTGATCCGAGCCGATATCCGCCAGTCGCGCACCGGCAGGTACGTGGGCAGCCACCCGCTCGAGGCGCATGGACAATGTCTGTTCGTTCAACGGCAACCCCTTGATGGCAGGCAAAGGGGTGCGACTCTGGCGAGCAACGCCGGGCCTGTCAAATCCCGGCGACGGAATTCGATGGCCCATTGGCCGCGCTGAACGGCCAATGGGCGCTGAGGCTTAGCCAGCCAACGTTGCGTTGTCGATCACGAAACGATATTTCACATCGCCCTGGAGCATGCGCTCGTAGGCATCGTTGATCTGGTCGGCGCGGATCAGTTCGATGTCGGAAACGATGCCGTGCTCGGCACAGAAATCGAGCATTTCCTGAGTTTCGGCAATGCCGCCAATCATCGAACCGGCAATCGTGCGGCGCTTCATGATCAGGTTGAACACGTTCGGCGACGGGTGCGAGGTGGCCGGCGCACCGACCAGCGTCAGGGCACCATCACGCTTGAGCAGCACCAGAAAAGCATCGAGATCGTGCGGCGCGGCGACCGTGTTGAGGATCAGGTCGAAACTCTTGGCGTGTGCGGCCATTTCTTCCGCGTTGCGCGACACCACAACCTCATCGGCGCCCAGCGCCTTGGCTGCTTCACGCTTGGATTCAGAGGTAGTGAACGCGACAACGTGGGCACCCAGAGCGTGAGCCAGTTTGATGCCCATGTGGCCAAGGCCACCGATGCCAACCACGCCGACTTTCTTGCCCGGTCCCGCATTCCAGTGACGCAGCGGCGAGTAGGTGGTGATGCCCGCGCACAGCAGCGGTGCGACGGCGGCCAGTTGCGCTTCAGGATGACGGATACGCAACACGTAGCGTTCATGCACAACGATGTTTTGCGAATAGCCGCCCAGCGTCCAGCCCGGTGCATCCGGAGTCGGGAAGTTGTAGGTGCCGATCATGCCGTCGCAGTAGTTTTCCAGCCCGTTTTCGCAGTCATCGCAATGTTTGCAGCTGTCGACGATGCAACCGACGCCGACCAGATCACCGACCTTGTAGTCCGAAACATGGGCGCCGACGGCCGACACGCGACCGACGATTTCGTGTCCCGGTACGCAAGGAAATTGTGTCCCGGCCCATTCGGCGCGTACCTGGTGCAGGTCGGAATGGCAGATGCCACAGAACGCGATGTCGATCTGCACATCATGGGCGGCCGGCGCGCGGCGGTTGATCTGCATCGGCTCAAGGGGTTTGTCGCCCGCGTGGGCGCCGTAGGCTTGTACAAGCATGGGAACATCCTCGATCGGTTTGTCGTAAGGCATTGTTTCTTTTTCAGCGCTGCGGGCACTAGTGCATTCCTGTGCGATCCTTGCCTGATCCTGTGCGTTGTTGTGACATTGCGCGGACAGACGCTCGTGGCGTTTGCAGGTAATCTCCCGGTTCACTGACGACAACAAAATCAAAACAGGAGTCATTGATGCAACCAATCCGTCTCGGTCTGGTGGGCTACGGCAAGATCGCCCAGGATCAACACGTCCCGGCAATCCTCGCCAATCCCGCTTTCCAGTTGGTCTCCGTCGCCACCCAGGGCCAGCCTTGCCCCGGTGTCGAAAATTTCCGTTCGCTGAGCGAGCTGCTGGAAAACGGCCCGCAGGTTGACGCGATTGCCTTCTGCACGCCGCCGCAAGGTCGTTTTGCGCTGGTGCAGCAAGCGCTGGCCGCCGGCAAACACGTGCTGGTGGAAAAACCACCGTGTGCCACTTTGGGTGAGGCATTGGCCTTGGTTGATCAGGCAGCAGAGCAGGGCGTCAGCGCCTTGTATGCCTGGCATTCACGCTATGCGCCCGGTATCGAAGCGGCTCGCGACTGGCTTGCCTCGCGAACGCTGCAAAGCGTGCAGATCGACTGGAAAGAAGACGTGCGCAAATGGCACCCCGGTCAGACCTGGATATGGCAACCCGGCGGTCTCGGCGTATTTGATCCGGGCATCAATGCCTTGTCGATCGTCACCCATCTGCTGAAGCTGCCGCTGTTTGTCGAATCGGCTGAGCTGCGCGTACCGAACAACTGCCAGTCGCCAATCGCTGCGTCGATCAAAATGGCTGATGCGCATCAACTCGATGTGCGTGCGGAGTTCGACTTTGACCATGGCCATGATGAGCTATGGAGTGTCGAAGTTCGTTGCGCTGAAGGCGTGTTGCGCCTGGATAACGGTGGTGCGCTGTTGAGCATTGACGGTGTGCGCCAGGCGGTGTCGGAGGAGGGTGAGTACGCAGCGGTGTATCGGCATTTTCAGCAGTTGATTGGCGACAAGGCCAGTGACCTGGATGTGCAGCCGTTGCGCTTGGTGGCGGACAGTTTCTTTGTCGGCAGTCGGGTGTTGGTTGAGGCGTTTTACGATTAGTGCGGCGGGCAACGTAACCGGTCAATCGCTCTTTACTTTTTTTGCCTTGCCGACGCTCTATTGAAGGCAGAACTGCGGGAACTGAAAAGCTCCCGCAGTCTGAATTTCTACTCAGCGATTGGCTTCGGCCAGACCCGCCTCAATGAAACGTACTGAGCTCTCCATTGCCTGTTGACCTTCTGGCAGCATGGCAGAGTAGAAGTGCCAGGCGTGGAACATGGCAGGCCATACCTCGAGATTGACCCGGACACGGTTGTCCGCCAGATGGGTGGCAAGCCGCATCGCGTCACTCAGCATCAGCTCGTTCTCGCCAATCTGAATCAGAATGGGTGGGAGTCCAGTGACGTCCGCGAAAACCGGCGATGCCAGAGGATGGTTGGCCAGTGTCTCGCCAAGGAATGTTCTGGCAAGAATATCCAGAACAGGCTTGGAATTCAGCGGATCCAGGCCCTCACGGTTGCTCATAGAGGCGCCGGTGTGTTCGAGATTTGCCCAAGGCGAGATCGAAGAACCCACCGCAGGTAACGCAAGCCCTTTGGATTTGGCCGCCACCATCACGCTTACTACCATTGCGCCGCCAGCCGACTCGCCGGAAAACGCGATTTTTTCAGCCGGGATTTTCTGCTCAAGCAACCATTCGTAGGCGCGCAGTGTGTCGTCGATGGAGGCGGGGAATTTGTGCTCCGGGGCCAGGCGGTAGTCAGGCATGTATACACGAGCACCCAGCATTTTCGCGTAGTTGCCACCAATGCCGTGGTAGCCATCTGGACGGCCGACAATATACGCCCCGCCATGGATGTACATCACAACTGCGTCGGTCTTGACTTCATCGGGTGTCACCAGGGTCCCTGGAACACCGCCCATGTCGACTGCTTCGAACCTGACGCCGGTGGGCGCTGGATTTTGCGCGAGCATTCTTGCGTAGGAGTCGCGGATATCGCTCATTTTCGTGGTGGTATCAATGCCTTTGAGGACAGGTACCAAATCGTTCAGGCTGTTGGCCCAGGTTTGAACGGCTGCTTTTACTTTCGTATTCATGGTGATCTCGATTGAAGGAGGGCGTTGGATTAGCTAATTGAGATACTATTCTCTTGATTGGGGAATAGGGTTCCCCATAGCGAGTGCCGGGGCGCCCGAACGTTGATCGAGTGAGGAAGTATGGAAATTCATAACCTGAACGACATCGCGGCTTTTGTGAGTTCTGTAAAAGCCGGAAGCTTTACCGCAGCTGCCAAGCAATTAGGTCTCACTCGTTCGGCAGTGGGTAAATCGATTGTCAGGCTGGAAGCTCGATTGCAAGTGCGGTTACTCAACCGCACAACCCGCAGTCTGAGCCTGACGGACGACGGTCAGGTCCTTTACGAACGCTGTGTTGGCATCCTTCAGGATCTTGACGATGTCGAGGATGCACTGGCGTTTCGTCGCTCGACACCCAGTGGGCGATTGCGTATGAGTCTGCCGGTCGCACTGGGTAGGCTTCACGTTCTCCCGCATATCGAGTGCTGTCTGAAGGACTGGCCTTCGCTAAGTGTCGACGTTACGTTTTCCGACCGACTGGTAGACCTCATTGATGAGGGGTTTGATCTGGCCATGCGAATTGGCCCGCCCAAAGAGGATTCTCGATTGCTGACACGCACCGTGGCGTACCAGCAGATGATCACCTGTGCTTCACCCCACTATCTGGCTGAGCATCCACGGCCGCAAACGCCCGAAGAACTGTCCACGCACGAATGTCTGCATTTCGTCAGCGGGGGACGATTACTTCCATGGAATTTTCGAGTAGACGGCCAAGCGGTTGCCTTTACTCAAGGTGGGCGGCTACAGATGGACAGCGCGGAAGCGCTGCATGAGTGCGCGATGGCGGGCTTGGGTATTGCGACACTGCCGTCGTACGTAGTGAGCCACCAACTACGCAGCGGCAAGCTTGTTCAACTGCTCGAAGAATACGCTGAGGCCGCAGAACCCATCCGGATCATCTATCCCAGCAAACGACATCTTTCGCCCAAGATCCGCCTGTTCATCGATAAGCTTTTAGACGCGTGGTCTCCTTGTCCGCCGTGGGAACAATGTCTGGTTGATGATATTGGCGCTGTATGAAAAGGGGAGCTGATGCTCCCGGCGGAACGGCTAGTTGCAATGTTGTCAGGAGCGCTGATAGAAGCGTTACAACCGATCACTTGAGGGCAGACGCTCAATCGCATCGGCACCCGCTGTTCAGAAACGATCGAGTCTGAAGCGTTCATCTGCCGTCAGATCAGTCACCTGATACGTCGTTGCCGGCAAAGCCATCCGCACCACCATCTCCGCCGTCACCGCCGCCTGCGTCAGCCCCAGATGCTGATGCCCAAAAGCAAGCAACACCTTGCCCTCACACACCCGATCAATCACCGGCAACGAATCCGGCAACGACGGTCGAAAGCCCATCCACGGCGTCGCCGCTTCAGCGCTCAGATCCTTGCGAAACAAGCCCTGACTCAACCGATGCAACTGCCACGCGCGTTCCATCCTCGGTGGTTTTTCCAGACCGGCGAACTCGACGGTGCCCGCCAACCGCAACCCCTCGGACATCGGCGTCATGATGAACTTGCGCTCCAGCGAGGTCACGGGGAAGGGCAGTCGGTCGTGTTCCTGGGGCAGCATCAGGTGATAACCGCGCTCGGTGTCTAGCGGTACTTTTTTGCCGGTGAGGGCGGCGGTGAGTTTCGCCGAATGTGCGCCACAGGCGATCAGCACGCGGCGTGCAGTCAGACCGCCATTGCCGGTGGTCAGCGTCACCCCGTGCTCTTGCACATAGCCACCCTGAACCTGCTGCTGTACGAAGCTCACGCCGCTGGTCTTGGCCGCTTCGACCAATTCACACACCACGCGATACGGGTCGATGAAGTGCCCGGTGCGTGGGAAGAACAAGCCGCCCTGAATCTGTTCGCTGAGTTGCGGCGCGGTGTCGCGGATGGCGCCGGCCTGCCAGTAATCGACCGGCACCTGCTGCTGATGCAGTCGAGCCTGTAATGCCTGGATTGCCTGACGCGATTCGGGACGTTCGAACACCAGTAACGAACCATCGATCTTCAGCAGGTCCGGCCGCTGGATGTCGGCGAGCAAGCGCTGCCAGGCCTCCAGACTGCTTTCATTCAGGGCGCGCAAGCCTGCCACAGTGTTCTGAAACGGCGCCGGGCGCAGGTTCAGCAGCAGGCGGGTGAACCATGGCAAGGCGCGCGGCAGGTATTTCCAGTCCAGTCGCAACGGTCCCATCGGATCCATCAGCATGGCCGGCAGGCGCTTGAGGATGGACGCGTCGGCAATCGGAAACACCTGCTCGGTCGCCAGATGCCCGGCGTTGCCGAACGAGGCGCCGTGGCCGGGTGGCTGCTGATCGATCACCACCACGCGCAACCCTTTGCGAGCCAGACGTAGTGCGCAGGCGACGCCGATGATGCCGGCGCCGACCACGGCGATGTCGTGGGAGACGTTATTCGCCATAGTGCTGCGCTTCCCTTTGCCCATCGAGCAGACGCCGCAATTGCAGCGGATTGGCCTGCTTCAGTGCGGTCGGCAACAGGCTGTCGGGGAAGTCCTGATAGCAGACCGGGCGCAGAAAACGCTGGATCGCCGCTGTACCGACGGATGTCGTACGCGAGTCGGAGGTGGCCGGGAACGGCCCGCCATGCACCATTGCGTCACACACCTCGACCCCGGTGGGCCAGCCATTGATCAGCAAGCGACCGGCCTTGCGTTCCAGTGTTGGCAGCAGGGCGCGTGCCTGTTCCAGGTCTTGGTCATCAAGGTGCAACGTGGCGGTCAACTGGCCTTCCAGGTGTTCGCTGACCTGACGGATTTCAGCTTCACTTTCGCATTGCACAATCAACCCAGCTGCACCGAAGGCTTCGGCTTGCAGGCGGTGATCGGCGAGAAAGTCGGCGGCTTCGGTCACGAATACATGGGCCTGACATTGGTTCGGGCCGTTGCCGGTCTGACCAACACCGGCGATGTTCGCACTGGCATTCTCGGCCAGTGCATTCACGGCAGATTCGTAAGCACTGAAGATGCCCGGTGTCAGCATGGTCTGTGCCGGGCTGCGTTGAATGATCTCGGCGGTGGCGGCGATAAACTTGTCCAGTGCCGGTCCTTTCAAGGCAATCACCAAGCCCGGATTGGTGCAGAACTGGCCCGCGCCCAGCGTCAGCGACGTCACAAACCCTTCAGCCAACGCCTGCGTGCGATTCTCCAGCGCCGCCGGAAACAGCAGCACCGGATTGATCGAACTCATTTCCGCGTACACCGGAATCGGTTCGGGTCTGGCCTGCGCCGCTTGAATCAACGCCAGACCGCCGCTGCGCGAGCCGGTGAAACCCACTGCTTTGATCCGTGGATCAGTGACCAGCGCAATGCCCACTTCGCGGCCGGAACCGTACAGCAACGAGAACACGCCTTCCGGCAAACCACAGGCTTTCACCGCCCGCGCCACTGCGCGACCGACCAGTTCGCTGGTGCCGGGATGCGCACTGTGCGCCTTGACGATCACCGGACAACCGGCGGCCAGTGCCGATGCGGTGTCACCGCCCGCGACTGAAAACGCCAGCGGAAAATTGCTCGCACCAAATACCGCGACCGGCCCCAGTGCAATCTGCCGTTGACGCAGATCCGCGCGCGGCAGCGGTTGACGTTGCGGCAGCGCGCTATCGACACGCACATCCAGCCATTCACCGGCGCGAACCGTGCGGGCGAACATTCTTAATTGCTGGCAAGTACGCCCGCGTTCGCCCAGTAACCGTGCACGCGGCAGACCGCTTTCGGCATGGGCACGGTCAATCAGTTCATCGCCGAGGGCTTCGATTTTCTCGGCAATGCTTTCCAGAAATTCGGCGCGGACATTTAGGGTAGTTTCGCGATAAACATCGAACGCTGCCCAAGCCAGAGCACAGGCCTGTTCGACATGCTCCGTCGATCCTCCGGCATACGCCGGTTCCAGCGCTTCATTCGTGGCCGGATTGATCCCGCGAATAGCCTCGCGATTACCCGCAACCGAGTGCAGCCCGATCAGCATGTGGCCCGTCAGAGTCATGGTGTCTTCCTGAGAAAAAGGGAAATGCCTGCCGCGTAGCGCAACGCATCGCGGCAGGTGAGGAGGCGTTGATCAGGCGAAGTTCTGTTCCGCCGACCAGTTCTCGTACCAGTGACGGAACAGCGAATACTGCTTCTCGGCATAACGCCGTTGCGAGTCGCTCAATGCATCGGTTTCGTTGAAATGCAGGGTGTATTCCTTGTCGCCGTTGAGCACCATCAGGTGCTTGTAATACAGCACCAGATCGCAGCCTTCATCGAACGACGACAGCACTGCCAGCGCCGATTCCAGCTCCCGCGCCTGACGACGGGCCTTGGCATCTCCTTGTGCGGCCTTCTTGCTCAGTGCCACCAATTGCAGCACTTCGCGGGGCAGGGCGTTTCCGATACCGGTGATCGCGCCGGTGGCGTTGCAGTTGACGAAACCGTGCACCACTTGTGTATCGACGCCGACCATCAGCGTCACGTCTTCATCTTTGGAGGTGATGTTTTCGGCGGCGTATCGCAGATCGGCGCCACCGCCGAATTCCTTGAAGCCGATCAGGTTCGGGTACTCGCGACGCAGTTCGAAGAACAGGTCGGCGCGGGTGGCGAAGCCGTAGTACGGGCTGTTGTAGATCACTGCTGGCAGGTTCGGCGCGGCTTGTAGAATCGCGGCGAAGTGGGCTTTTTGCGCGGTGACCGATGCGCCACGGGACAGCACGCGGGGAATCACCATCAAACCCTGCGCGCCGACTTTCGCCGCGTGGGCTGCATGGGAAACCGCTTCGCGTGAGTTCACTGCGCCAGTGCCGACAATCGTTGGAATCTCGGCAGCGACCAGACGCGCCACGCCTTCCTGCCGTTCAGCCTCGGTGAGCAACGGCCAGTCGCCCATCGAACCGCAATAAACCACGGCGCTCATGCCGATATCGATCAGTTCGCGACCCTTGGCCACCAACGCGTCGAAGTCCGGTTTGCGCTGGGCGGTGCACGGGGTCATCAGGGCCGGCATGCAACCGGTGAAGATGTTGTCGCTCATTGTTTTAACTCCTTGGCACATCATTCAAATTGCGGTGAAAAGTCTGCGCGGAGGCTCAGATGCCCCACGCGAACGGGTCTGCTTCGTCGATCAGCAAGGTGCTGTCGGCGGTCATGTAAGCGCGGCCGGTGATGAACGGGCGGACTCGTTCGCCGTCCCACTCGAAGCGGCCTTCGAACTGGCTGCCGGTGATACTCGCCTGCACCCAGGTTGCGCCGGGTTGCAGCTTGTCGTCGGCGGCCAGACAGGCGAGTTTGGCGCTGGTGCCGGTGCCGCACGGTGAGCGGTCGTAGGCTTTGCCGGGGCACATGACGAAGTTGCGGCTGTCGGCCCGATCGTCATCGGCAAACAGTTCGATGTGATCGATGACGGCACCGTCCTCGCCGAAAATGCCTTGGTCTTCGAGGGCTTTGAGCATCGCCCAGGTGTAAGCGGTGAGGTGTTCGACGTTGTCCATGGTCAGCGTCTGGCCGTGCTCGGAGACGAGGAAAAACCAGTTGCCGCCGTAAGCGATATCGCCCAATACCTGACCGAATCCCGGCACATCCACCGGTACCTGTTTGCGGTGGCGATAAGCGGGGACGTTGCCCAAGGTGACGGTCCCGTCCTCATGCAACGTGGCGCTGACCGGGCCGACTGGCGTATCGATCTTGTGGATGCCCGGTTGGATTTTTCCCAGATACTGCAACGAGTTGATCAGGCCGATGGTGCCGTGGCCGCACATGCCCAGATAACCGGCGTTGTTGAAGAAAATCACCCCGCACGTGGCGTCCGGCGAGACCGGCGCGCAATACAACGCGCCGACCAATACATCGTTGCCGCGCGGTTCCAGCAGGCAGGCGCGGCGCCATTGATCATGCTCAGTGCGCAGCGCATCACGTTTTTCCACCATGGTGTTGCCGGGCAGATCGGGGAAGCCGTTCATCACCAGGCGCGTCGGTTCACCGCCGGTGTGGGAATCAATGACGTGTAGTTCTTTCATGGATAGATTCCTTTAGGTGATTTCAGTAGGCGCCGGCAGGGCGCGCAGCCACGGTCGAGGCGGGGGCGGCGACTTCGCTTTCCTCATCGTCCTCTTCCAGACGCAGCAGATGCGCCGGTACACCGGTCGCTGCGCCCCAGTAATAAATGCCGGTGGCGCAAGCAGCGACGACAATCGTGTCGAACGGGTGGGCGAGGATGCCGAGTCCGCCAAAGGTGCCGAGTTTCGACAGCACGATGGTTACTGCGTAGAAGGCGATCAACCACGCAGAGGAACGCACTTGGCTGGCCAGATTGAGGTGAGCGGTCGGCACAAAACGACCGCACAGCAGATACACAACGAACATCAGGATTTGCAGGCCGAGCAGCCACGACACAGTGTTCCAGCCCGACCAGTAGACAATCAGCGCGGCGATGATGAATGACACCGGCCCGAGCACGCCCATGCATTTGACCCGGAACGGCCGTGGCATGTCTGGCGCATTGCGGCGCAGCGCGGCTACGGACACGGGGGCCACGGCGTAGCTCAACACCAGCGCGGCGGAGACCACGTTGATCAGGGCTTCCCAGGACGGGAACGGCAGGGTCCAGAACACCGACAGGGCAAAGGTCAGCCACAGCGCCGGACGCGGGATGCCGGACTTTTCATCGATGTGGGTGAAGACTTTGAAGAAGGTCCCGGTCTGCGCCCAGCCATAGATCACTCGCGGGGTGGCGTTCATGTAGATGTTGCCGCAGCCACTCGGCGAGATCACCGCATCGGCGACCACCAGATAGGCCAGCCAGCCCACACCCAGTGCCAGTGCGATGTCGCGGTACGGCAGGGAAAATTCCTTGCTGATCCCGGCCCAGCCATTGGCGAGCATTTCGGTCGGGATGCTGCCGAGAAAGGCCATTTGCAGCAGCACATAAATCAACGTCGACAGCAGCACCGAGAGGATCAGCGCGATGGGAATGGTGCGCTGTGGATTCTTCACTTCACTGGCCACCGAGATGATCGGCGTGAGCCCCAGATAAGCGAAAATCACACCGCCCGCCGACACCGCCATTTCGATACCGGACAAGCCGAACGGGGCGAAACCTTGTACTTGGAAATTCGCCGGTTTGAAGAAAGTGAACAGCACGCCGATCACCAGCAGCGGCACGATGAACTTGAACACGCTGACCAGATTGTTGGCCTTGGCGAAGGTCTTTACGCTGCGGTAGTTGAGCAGGAAGAACACACAGAGCAGGCCGAACTGCACCATCCAGCCGAGGATCGTCGGATCGCCGCTGCCAGCCTTGGTCAGCTCGGGAAACCACGCTGCCGCGTATTGGCGCGAGGCAACCACCTCAATCGCCACCAGACTGGAAAACGCAATCAGGGTGATGAAGCCCATCAAGTAGCCGAGCAGCGGCCCGTGGGAGTAAACCGGATAACGCACCACGCCGCCGGCACGCGGTAACGCGGCGCCCAGTTCGCAATAAACGATGCCCAGCAACAACACGGCAAAACCGCCCAGCAGCCAAGAGAAAATCCCCGCCGGCCCGGCAATGGCGGACACATGACTGGCCGCGAACAACCAGCCGGAACCGAAGATCGCCCCGAGCCCGATAAATGTGAGGTCGATCAGTGAAAGCTGTTTTTTGAACTTGCCTTGGCCTGACATGGCATCGCCTTCTTGTGAGTTATTGGATAGGCAGTTGTGTCACTGGGACGGCCAGACTTTGAACTCATCGATGGTGTGGCGATTGATGTTTTGCGGTGGCTTCGATGACGAAATCAGCACAATCGCACTGGCGAAACGTGGCCCTCGACAGGTCTTGAGCGATGCTGCAATCTGCACGCGAAGGCCGCATGGCGGGCGCTTCGTCCATCCACGTTACGAGAGGAATCTTTGATGCAACAGGCGTTTTCGATCCTGTCTCAAGGCATTGATGGGCATCGCCCGCAGACACTGGAGGAGTTGTTGGCCGGTGCGGCATTGTTGTTGCCGATGCTCGATGTGATCCCTAACGCGGCGATTTTCATCAAGGATGTGCAGGCCCGTTACGTGCTCGCGAATCGCACGCTGGTGCAGCGCTGTGGCTTGAAGGATTTACGCCCGTTGCTCGGCAAAACCAGTGCGCAAGTTTTCCCGGCGCAACTCGGGCCGGGCTACACCGAGCAGGATCGCAAGGTGCTGGAGGAGGGCTTTGTGCTGGAGGATCAGCTCGAACTGCATCTGTATGGCAGTCGCGAACCGGGTTGGTGCCTGACTCACAAGCAGCCGCTGTACAACCGTGACGGGGTGATCATTGGCCTGGCGGGGATTTCCGTGGACCTGCAATCGGCCAGTGAAACGCACCCGGCATTCGAGCGGCTTGCGGCAGTCGATGAGCACATCCGCGCGAATTTCAATCGACGCGTGACCCTCGGTGAACTGACGCGCATCGCCGGTATTTCAGTCGCGCAACTGGAGCGCTACTGCAAACGCGTGTTCCACCTGACGCCACGGCAGATGATCCAGAAAGTGCGGCTCGAACACGCGCACCGATTGCTGCATACCGACTTGCCGATTACCGATGTGGCGCTGCAATGCGGCTATACCGATCACAGCGCCTTCACTCGGCAGTTCAAGGCCTCTACCGGGTTTACGCCGCGCGAGTATCGGCAGGCCACCTCACCCTGATGAAATGGTATTGAAGCGCTATGTAGGAGCTGCCGAAGGCTGCGATCTTTTGATCTTGATCTTAAAAAAAAATCAAAAGATCGCAGCCTTCGGCAGCTCCTACGAGGGAGTTAAGCCAAGACAGTCAGCCATGCCGAGAGCAGCAGTAACAAGGCAAGCGTCGCGTTCATCCGCTTGAACGCTTTCGGCGATCCCATCAACCGCGCGCTGCCCACACCCAGTAACGCCCAGAACGTCATGCACGGCAGCGACACCAACAGAAATGCCAGCGACAACACCAGCAGCCGCAAGGTCTTGTCACCACCGCCGACAAACACGCTGACCACCGCCACGGCCATCATCCACACCTTGGGATTGACCAGTTGCAGCATGGCGGCGCCCAGCACGCTGAAACCTTCTTCCTGCGTATCCGTCGGGTCCAGCGATGGCGGCGTGCTGCGGAAGATCTGCCACGCCAGCCAGCTCAACCAGAGCACACCGCCCCAGGCCATCGCTTGCTGCACGCGCGGGTAGCGCAGCAAGGTTTCGCCGGCACCGAGGCCGACCACCAGCACTATCAGTGCCGCCGCCGCGCAGGCGCCAAAAATGATCGGCAGCGTGGCGAGCAAGCCTTGGCGCGAACTGTGGCTCAGCACCAGAATATTGGTCGGCCCCGGCGTGATCGAGGCAACGAAAGCAAACAGCAGAAAGGGCAATAACGACGCCATGGGCGGATTCCTTGGAAGTAAACACAGGAAGCCATGATCGCCAGTCGTTGTGGGTCAGTCTGGAAGGTTTGAGCAGCGCTTGCGGTAGTCGGCAGGGGTGAGTTGATAGGCTCGGCGGAACCACCGCCCCATGTGACTCTGGTCAGAAAAACCGAGCACGCTGGCGACCTGCGCCGGCGTTTCACCCCGGGCCAGTAACTGCCGCGCCTTTGCCAGGCGCAACTGGATAAGGTACGCATGCGGCGCCAGGCCAAAAGCCGACTTGAAGGCGCGGCTGAGACGAAAACGGTCCACGCCGCAGACCCGCGCGAGATCATCGAGACCGATATCTTCATAGGTGTGCGCGTGCAGATAATCCCGCGCCATTTGCGCCACCAGCGGCAAGCGCGGATCGAAGTCTTGCCGCTTGCGCCAAGCGAGATGGCACGTGAGCGAGCTCAGCAAACCATCGACGGCGGTCTGACGGACGATGCGCAGATCACCGTCATGCAACGCATGGAAAGCGTGACTGATCGCTGTGGCCAGGCGCGGGTCCTGGCTCAGCGTGTCGGCAAAACCGGGCTGGCTGTCGGACGGTGCGTCTTCGAACAGCGCGTGCAGTTCACGCTCCAGCCAATGTGGATCGAGGTAGAGCATCGAATAGGTGAAACCTTCCTCGGTCGGCGCTTGCCCATCGTGGATTTCCCCGGGCTCCAGCAGGAACACGTTGCCCGGCGTACTGCGATGGCGCACGCGGCGACAATTAAACTGCTGCACACCTTGCTCGGTGACGCCCACGAGGAAGCTGTCATGCCAGTGCGGATCGTAGGCATGGCCCTCAAAGTGAGCGCGAATCGATTCAATCCCGGTGTCGACATCCTGGGACAGCTCGATCCAGTTGCGTTTATCCACGAAGGCTCCAGTGTTCGCCATTGAAAGGTGCGGCCCCATAAAATACCGCGCAATGGTGAAGGGCGTTTAGAAGATTTGTGCAGGTGAGGGGGCTAGACTCTGTAGGTCTCGACCCCTTTGCCGGCAGGTGGAATGCGATGATTAACCGATGCTCGTTCTGGGGCATGCTCACCCTGATCGGTCTTAGCCTGACGCTTGGCGCAGGCTGCTCCAGCCGAAAACACTATCCACCATCCGGTGTTGGCGATGCCTGCTACGCCAAAGCCTTGCCGTCGGTCGGCGAGGGCGGTCTGGCCTGGGGCTCCAGTTTGAACATGGCCCGGCAGAAATCGATGAACAACTGCATCCGTTATGCCGGGCGCTCCGGGGGCACGCCGAACACCTGTCAGGTGGTCTTGGCCAAGTGCAAATAGCTTTCTGTTGACATGGTTGCTTGAGGCAAATATATAGTTGCTTTAAGCAATTAACTGAGCATTTGCCATGTCCAGCAGCCATCTCCTCCAGCAAGCCGACGTTGTACGCGGCTTCAACCGCTTCTACACCCATCAGATCGGCGTATTGCAGGAGCATCTGCTGCAAAGCGACTACTCGCTGACTGAGCTGCGCATCTTGTATGAATTGGCCTCGCGCGGTGACCTGACCAGTGCCGACCTGCGCCAGATGCTCGGCCTGGACGCCGGCTACATGAGCCGCATCATCAGCGGTTTCGAAAAGCGCGGCTTGATCCAGAAAGTGCCGTCGCCCACGGATGCCCGCGCTGCACAATTGCACTTAACCGATTTGGGCCGTGAAATCCTGATTCCGCTGGAAAAGGCCTCCCGCGAACAGATCGTCGCCATGCTCGAGCGATTGTCTGAACCGCAGCAGAAACAACTGATCGGCGCCATGACGCTGATCCAGACACTGCTGCAAGGCAACAAAGACTCAACCTACGTATTACGCGATCCGCAGCCCGGCGACATGGGTACGGTGATGCAACAACAAGCCGCGCTGTATAGCCGCGAATACGGCTGGAATTCGGAGTTCGAAACGCTGGTGGCCGAGGTGGTCGCCAAGTACCTGCGTGATTACGACCCGACGAGCGAGCGCTGCTGGATTGCGGAAAAGGACGGCAAGGTCATCGGCTCCGTGTTCATCGTCCGCCAGGATGAAACGACCGCCAAACTGCGCATGCTCTACGTCGATGCCAGCGCGCGGGGCTTGGGCATTGGCAGTCGTCTGGTCGAAGAGTGCCTGCGCTTTGCCCGGCAGATTGGCTACCAGAAAATGACCCTGTGGACGACCAGCAACCTGACGGCTGCACGCAAGATTTATCAGCAGGCCGGGTTTGAACTGGTGGAGGAAGAAGCGGTTCACAGCTTTGGCAAGGATCTGCTGAGTCAGACGTGGGCACGGGTGTTGTGATCTGATTTTCATCGGCGGATGCAGTGAAAGGGCAGACGAAAAAAAACCGCCTTTGCGGGGCGGTTCTTTTGTAAACCTTGGTTTGCGACCGAGGTTTGTTGCTTCACTAGCTGCTTTAACGTTCGCTCATGGTAGGAGTCTTTGTGCCCCCTTGCAAGGTTAAAGTTCGTATGGAACTGGTTGTTTGCGCTATTTCATTTGCAGAAAAAGCTGGCAGAAATAATGATTAACAAAACAGAAAATTACTTTTCCTGAAAGCCTTTGAATGAAGGTTATGATGCGGGCGCTCACTTGTTCGAGCAGCGGTGAGGCCAGGCTGGTGACTAAACGGTTTCATGCCCTTTGACACGGTTTTGCACCCGTGCCGGAATGATGTTTCGGAGGGATTTCAACCGGCCGCCTCACTAGCTGCTTTAACGTGCAGGCTGAAGGCAAGCATGATCCGGTAAGTTTGCCGGAGGTTTGGCCCCCAGCCCTGGAGGCCAAAACGTATGAAGCTTTTGCTGCGTACGCTGAGCCTTGTATGGAGATTGTTTAAAGCCTTTCGCTTTTACGAGTTCCTGCGAGACCACTTTGACGACCTGAAGTAACGGCCGTTGAAGTGGGAGAAGCCCGTTTCAGTTTCGACTGAAACGGGCTTTTTTTGTTTTATAAAACTGTCATAAGTAGGATTTTTCTGTGTCGGGTTTTTTTGGCGTGTAGGGCATTTCTTCGGCAAGTGTAGGCGTTGTTCAAACCACTCTGTAGTCCGCAAAAAGCGTTCGATTATCGAGCACCCAAACCTTCGTCCAATTGCCCACTCTGACACTCCGGCGTACTGTGGCTCGTGATGCCTGAATCCCCGTGATCCCAAAAATAACGACAACAACGAGCAACGCCCCATGGACAGCCATCTGCTGAGCGATCGCAGCAGCGTGTTCCGTCACGCTGACCCTTATGCCGTCTCCGACTACGTCAATCAGCACGTCGGCCAGCACTTCATCGGCCTGTCCAGGACCACCCACCCACAAGCCAGCCTCAACCACCGCAAACTCGCCGATCTCGATCTGGCCCGCATCAGCTATGGCGGCAGCGTGCGCGTGACCTCCGTGGCGCTGGAGACCGTTTACCATCTGCAAGTGCTGCTGCAAGGCAATTGCCTGTGGCGCGGGCACAAGCGCGAACAGCATCTGGTGCCTGGCGAGTTGCTGTTGATCAACCCGGATGATCCGGTCGATCTGACGTACTCGGAAGACTGCGAGAAATTCATCCTCAAGGTGCCGGTCAGCGTGCTTGAATCGGTGTGCGACGAGCAGCGCTGGCAGCACCCCTCCAGCGGTATCCGTTTCCTGCGCAATCACTATCGGCTCGATGAGCTGGAAGGTTTCACCAACCTGCTTGCGATGATCTGTCAGGAAGCCGAGGCCAGCGACCCGTTGCTGCGGGTGCAGGAGCATTACGCGCAGATCATCGGCAGCAAACTGATCTCGCTGATGAGCACCAACGTCAGCCGTGAGTGCCTGAATGCGCCGAGCGTCAGCTTCGAGCGCATTCTCGATTACATCGAACGCAACCTTAAACTGGATTTGCCCGCCGAACATCTGGCCGCACAGGCGAGCATGAGCCCGCGCTCGCTGTACACCTTGTTTGAACGCCAACTGGGCGTTACGCCGATGCAATACATCCGCCAACGCAAGCTTGCGCGCATCCACGCCTGCCTCAGCGATCCGAGCTGCCCGGTACGCAATCTCACCGAACTGGCCCTGGACTACGGCTTTCTGCACCTCGGCCGTTTCTCCGAAAGCTATCGCCAACAGTACGGCGAACTGCCGTCGCAGACCTTCAAACGCCGCCACTAAAACACTGCGCTAAACCCCCCTCTGAAACACGCCGAATCACCTGCCGCGCCGTCCTGCACAAAATGGATAGCGATCTGCAGGATTCGGCTATTGCCCCGTGCATCGCCTCCCTAATCTGACCTGGCCTGAACAATAACAATGGAGGCCCCGGCCATGTCCCTGGGAATCGACTACCTCAATGCCATGCTTGAAGAAGACAAGGAGAAGGGCGCCTATCGCTGCAAGCGGGAGATGTTCACTGATCCGCGGTTGTTCGAACTGGAAATGGCGCACATCTTCGAAGGCAACTGGATTTACCTCGCCCACGAAAGCCAGCTCCCCAACAATAACGATTTTCTGACCACCACCATGGGCCGTCAGCCGATTTTTATCGCGCGCAACAAGGACGGTGTGCTCAACGCGTTCCTCAATGCCTGTAGCCATCGCGGCGCCATGTTGTGCCGGCACAAGGCCGGTAACCGTTCCAGCTACACCTGCCCGTTTCACGGCTGGACGTTCAACAACAGCGGCAAACTGCTCAAGGTCAAAGACCCGAGCGAAGCCGGCTACCCGCAAGGTTTCAACTGCGAAGGCTCCCATGACCTGAGCAAAGTCGCGCGTTTCGAGTCCTATCGCGGCTTTCTGTTCGGCAGCCTGAATGCCGATGTGAAATCACTTGCTGAACATCTGGGCGAGTCGGCAAAAATCATCGACATGATCGTCGACCAGTCGCCAGAAGGCCTGGAAGTGTTGCGCGGCTCCAGCTCGTATATCTACGAAGGCAACTGGAAACTCACCGCCGAAAACGGTGCCGATGGCTACCACGTCAGCTCGGTGCACTGGAACTACGCCGCCACACAGAACCAGCGCCAGCAACGCGAAGCGGGTGAAGCGATCAAGACCATGAGCGCCGGCAGTTGGGCGAAGAAAGGCGGCGGTTTCTACTCGTTCGATCACGGCCATCTGCTGCTCTGGACCCGCTGGGCCAACCCCGAAGACCGTCCCGCCTACGAGCGTCGCGACGAACTGGCCCGGGATTTCGGTCAGGCCCGTGCCGACTGGATGATCGAAAACTCGCGCAACCTGTGCCTGTACCCCAACGTGTACTTGATGGATCAGTTCAGTTCGCAGATCCGCATCGCCCGGCCAATCTCGGTCGACAAGACTGAAATCACCATTTACTGCATCGCTCCCAAAGGTGAGAGCGCTGAAGCGCGGGCCAAGCGCATTCGTCAGTACGAAGACTTCTTCAACGTCAGCGGCATGGCTACGCCGGATGACCTCGAAGAGTTCCGCTCGTGCCAGACCGGTTATGGCGCCGGGCGCGGCTGGAATGATATGTCCCGTGGTGCCACTCACTGGGTCGAAGGCGCCGATGCCGCGGCCGAAGAAATCGACCTCAAACCGCTGCTCTCCGGCATGCGCACCGAAGACGAAGGCCTGTTCGTGCTGCAACACAAGTACTGGCAGGAAACCATGCTCAAAGCCGCTGCCACCGAACCACAACTGATCCCCGTGGAGGCCGTGTGATGAGCAACCTCTACGACAGCGTGCGCGATTTTCTCTACCGCGAGGCGCGTTTTCTCGATGACGGCCAGTGGGATCAATGGCTGGAACTGTACGCCGCCGACGCCACTTTCTGGATGCCGGCCTGGGACGACAACGACACGCTCACCGAAGACCCGCAAAGCGAAATCTCGATGATCTGGTACGGCAACCGTGGCGGCCTCGAAGATCGCATCTTCCGGATCAAGACCGAACGCTCCAGCGCGACCATTCCCGACACCCGCACCTCGCACAACCTGAGCAACATCGAAATCGTCGAACAGGGCGAAGGGCAGTGCCAGGTGCGCTTCAACTGGCACACCCTGAGCTTTCGCTATCAGGTCACCGACAGCTATTTCGGCAGCAGTTTCTACACCCTCGATCTGCGTGGCGAACAGCCGCTGATCAAGGCCAAGAAAGTCGTGCTGAAAAACGATTACGTCCGTCAGGTCATCGACATCTACCACATCTAGTCGACACGGCGAGGTGCACCATGAATTTCCAGATTGCGCTTAATTTTGAAGACGGCGTCACCCGTTTCATCGAAGCCGGCGGCCATGAAACCGTGGCCGACGCGGCATATCGCCAAGGCATCAACATCCCGCTGGACTGCCGCGATGGCGCCTGCGGCACCTGCAAATGTTTCGCCGAGGCCGGGCGGTACGACATGGGCGACAACTTCATTGAAGACGCCTTGAGCGACGACGAACTTGCGCAAGGCTATGTGCTGACCTGCCAGATGCGCGCCGCAAGTGATTGCGTCGTGCGAGTGCCGGCCGGTTCGCAGGTGTGCAAGACCGAACAAGCGAACTTCCAGGCATCGATCAGCGCTGTCCGGCAGTTGTCCGAAAGCACTATCGCGCTGTCGATCAAGGGCGAAGCGCTGAGCAAACTGGCGTTTCTGCCGGGCCAGTACGTCAATCTGCAAGTGCCGGGCAGCGAACAGACCCGCGCTTATTCCTTCAGCTCATTGCAGAAGGACGGCGAAGTCAGTTTCCTGATCCGCAACGTGCCCGGTGGCCTGATGAGCAGCTTCCTCACCGGTCTGGCCAAGGCCGGCGACAGCATGAGCCTGGCCGGGCCGTTGGGCAGCTTCTATCTGCGCGAGATCAAGCGGCCGCTGCTGTTGTTGGCGGGCGGCACCGGCCTGGCGCCGTTCACCGCGATGCTGGAAAAGATCGCCGAGCAGGGCAGCGATCATCCCGTGCATTTGCTCTACGGCGTGACCAATGACTTCGATCTGGTCGAACTCGATCGTCTCGAGTCCTTTGCCGCACGGATCGCCAATTTCAGCTTCGGCGCGTGCGTGGCCAATCCGCAGAGCGCGCATCCGCTCAAGGGCTACGTCACCCAGCACATCGAGCCGCGCCACCTCAATGAAGGCGACGTCGACGTGTACCTGTGCGGCCCGCCGCCGATGGTCGAAGCGGTCAGCCAATACATCCGCGAGCAGGGCATCACCCCGGCGAATTTCTACTACGAAAAATTTGCCGCTGCGGCTGCCTGAAATCCTTTTTCGAGGTTGTCATGAACAACAGATTCTCCAACAAGGTCGCGCTGGTCACCGGCGCGGCGCAGGGTATCGGCCGCCGTGTGTGCGAACGCCTGTTGCGCGAAGGCGCGCAAGTCGTCGCCGTCGACCGCTCCGAGCTGGTTCACGAGCTGCAAGGCGAGGGCGTTCTCGCACTGACCGCTGACCTTGAGCAATACGCCGATTGTGCGCGGGTGATGGCCGAGGCGATCAACACTTTCGGCCGACTCGACATCCTGATCAATAACGTCGGCGGCACGATCTGGGCCAAGCCCTTCGAGCATTACGAAGTCGAACAGATCGAGGCTGAAGTGCGCCGCTCGCTGTTCCCGACGCTGTGGTGTTGCCACGCCGCGCTGCCGTACATGCTCAAGCAAGGTCGTGGCGCCATCGTCAACGTTTCATCGATTGCTACCCGCAGCGTCAATCGCGTGCCGTACGGCGCGGCCAAGGGCGGCATCAATGCGCTGACCGCGTGCCTGGCCTTTGAAAACGCCGAGCGCGGTATTCGCGTCAACGCCACCGCCCCGGGCGGCACCGAAGCACCGCCCCGGAGGATCCCGCGCAATGCCGCCGAACCGTCGGCGCAGGAGCAGGCCTGGTATCAGGAGATCGTCGCGCAAACCCTCGACAGCAGCCTGATGAAGCGCTACGGCAGCCTCGACGAACAGGTCGGCGCGATCCTCTTTCTCGCCTCCGACGATGCTTCTTACATCACCGGTGTAACTCTGCCGGTTGGTGGTGGCGACCTCGGTTGATTACTTTTCAAGGGACATTGAAATGCAGCGAATCCTGATTGAAAACCTGACGACGATCATCGTCGACCTGCCGACCATTCGCCCGCACAAACTGGCGATGCACACGATGCAGAGGCAGACCCTGGTAATCCTGCGCCTACGTTGCAGCGATGGTATTGAAGGCATCGGCGAAGCCACCACCATCGGCGGTCTCGCTTACGGTTATGAGAGCCCGGAAAGCATCAAAGCCAATATCGACGCACATCTGGCCCCGGCGCTGGTGGGTATGGACGCCAACAACATCAACGCGGCGATGCAGCGGCTCGACAAAATTGCCAAGGGCAATACTTTCGCCAAGTCCGGCATCGAAAGCGCACTGCTCGATGCGCAAGGCAAACGCCTCGGTCTGCCGGTCAGCGAACTGCTCGGCGGCCGCGTACGGGACAGCCTAGAAGTGGCCTGGACCCTGGCCAGCGGCGACACCGCCCGCGACATCGCCGAAGCCGAGCAGATGCTCGAAGCACGTCGCCATCGCATCTTCAAATTGAAGATCGGCGCCAACCCGCTGGAGCAGGATCTCAAGCATGTGGTGGCGATCAAAAAAGCCTTGGGCGAGCGCGCCAGTGTGCGGGTTGACGTTAACCAGTATTGGGACGAATCCCAGGCGATTCGCGGCTGTCAGGTATTGGGTGACAACGGCATCGACCTGATTGAACAGCCGATCTCGCGGGTCAACCGCTCAGGGCAGATTCGCCTCAACCAGCGCAGCCCGGCACCGATCATGGCCGATGAATCGATCGAAAGCGTCGAGGATGCTTTCAGCCTTGCCGCCGACGGCGCTGCCAGTGTGTTCGCCCTGAAAATCGCCAAGAACGGTGGCCCGCGTGCCGTGCTCAGAACCGCGCAGATCGCCGAGGCCGCCGGCATCGCGCTGTACGGCGGCACGATGCTCGAAGGCTCCGTCGGCACGCTGGCCTCGGCGCACGCCTTCCTCACGCTCAAGCAGCTGACCTGGGACACCGAACTGTTTGGGCCGTTGTTGCTGACCGAAGACATCGTCACTGAAACGCCGCAGTACCGCGATTTCCACCTGCACATCCCGCGAACTCCGGGCCTTGGCCTGACGCTGGACGAAGAGCGTCTGGCGCGTTTTCGTCGCCACTGAATCAGGAGAGTCACCATGCTGTTCCACGTAAAAATGACCGTGAAATTGCCTGTCGACATGGACCCGTCGCTGGCCACCCGGCTCAAGGCGGACGAGAAGGAACTGGCCCAACGGCTGCAACGCGACGGCGTATGGCGGCACCTGTGGCGCATCGCCGGGCACTACGCCAATTACAGCGTGTTCGATGTGCCGAGCGTTGAGGCCTTGCACGACACGCTGATGCTTTTGCCGCTGTTCCCCTACATGGACATTGAGGTCGATGGCCTCTGCCGGCATCCGTCGTCGATCCACAGCGACGACCGCTGACCCAACCCGGTCCCTGTAGGAGTGAGCCTGCTCGCGATAGCGGTGTTTCATTCAGCATCGATGGCAACTGGCAGACCGCTATCGCGAGCAGGCTCACTCCTACAAGGGACGGTGCTGGAACTCAAGAACCGCGTCGGCAAAACAACAAGATGAGGTAACCACCATGACCGTGAAAATTGCCCACACTGCCGAGCTGCAGGAATTCTTCAGAGAAGCCGCCGGTTTCGCCAACGACGACGGCAACTCCCGGCTGAAAACCATCGTCCTGCGCATCTTGCAGGACAGCGCGAAAATCATCGAAGACCTCGACATCAGCGAGGACGAGTTCTGGAAAGCGGTCGACTATCTCAACCGACTCGGTGCGCGCTCGGAAGCAGGACTGCTGGTTGCCGGCCTCGGAATCGAGCATTTTCTCGACCTGCTACAGGATGCCAAGGATGCACAGATCGGCTTGACCGGCGGCACGCCACGCACCATCGAAGGCCCGCTGTACGTGGCCGGCGCGCCACTGTACGAAGGCGAGTGCCGGATGGATGACGGCAGCGAGGAGGGCATCGCCACGGTGATGCTTCTAGAAGGCCAGGTGTTCGATCTGCATGGCCAGCCATTGGCCGGTGCCACGGTTGACCTGTGGCACGCCAACACCAAGGGCACCTACTCGTTTTTTGACCCGAGCCAGTCCGAGTACAACTTGCGTCGACGCATCATTACCGATGCCGAAGGCCGCTACTACGCTCGCAGTATCGTGCCATCCGGCTACGGCTGCGACCCGCAAGGGCCGACCCAGGGATGCCTGAACCAACTCGGCCGCCATGGCCAGCGCCCGGCCCATGTGCATTTCTTTATCAGCGCACCGGGGCATCGACACCTGACCACGCAGATCAATCTGTCGGGCGATCAGTATTTGTGGGATGACTTCGCCTATGCGACCCGTGAAGGCTTGGTCGGGGAGGTGGTGTTCCGTGAGGACGCGGTGTCGGGGCGTTATGCCGAGCTGAAGTTCGACTTCCAGTTGCAGCAGGCGCCGGACGCCAGTGCCGAACAACGCAGCCAACGGCCGCGTGCGTTGCAGGACGCTTGATACCGAGTCGTCTGGTTCCCTCACCCTAACCCTCTCCCAGAGGGAGAGGGGACCGACCGGGGGGATCTTGAGTGCTACACCGACCTGAACGTTTTGTACCGAATCCAACCCGGTCGTTCAGGTCGATGCATAACGCTAGACAACTCGGTCGGCTCCCTCCGGGAGAGGGTTGGGAGGGTACTGACCGAGGCGATATTTAGTGCTACGCCGACCTGAACAGTTTGTGCCGAATCCATAATCGACTCGGTCGTTCAGGTCGATGTATCGCGATATACACCTCGGTCGGCTCCCTCTCCCTCCGGGAGAGGGCTGGGGTGAGGGAAAATAAGGCCTAAGGTAATGCGAAAAAGATATTGGCTCTGCATTTTTAAGATCGTTTAGTTTTGACTCAAAGACGAATCAAAACGCATCAAACCGATAGACCCCCGATTGCCATGACGGCACACGCTGAATCGATCACAGGTTTTTCAGGTTTGATTCACACGGGAGTGAATCATGCCGCATACCCTCGACATCACCGCATTACCGACGCTGGATCTGTCGCTGTTCGAAGGCACGGCGCAACAGCGTTACGAATTTCTTGAAGACCTGCGCCACGCCGCGCGCGACGTCGGCTTCTTTTACCTGACCGGCCACGGTATCGACAGCGACTTGCTCAAGCAGGTGCAGGCCCACGCCCGGCAATTCTTCGCCTTGCCCGACAGCGAAAAAACCGCCGTCGGCATGATCAATTCACCGCACTTTCGCGGCTACAACCGTGCCGCCTCGGAGATCACCCGTGGCCAGCCCGATCTGCGCGAGCAGTTTGATCTGGGCGCCGAGCGCGAAGCGTTGCCATTAGACGCGGAAAGCCCGTTCTGGGCCCGGCTGCAAGGCCCCAACCAATGGCCGGCGGCACTGCCGGAACTGAAACCTTTGCTGCTCGAATGGCAAGAGGCGATGACGCGGATGTCGTTGCGCCTGCTGCGTGCGTTCGCTCAGGCACTGTCGCTACGGGCCGATGCGTTTGATCAGCTCTACGGCGACAAACCCAACGAACACATCAAGTTGATGCGCTATCCCGGCCAGTCCAGCGAGTCGAGCCACCAGGGTGTCGGCGCGCACAAGGATTCCGGTTTCCTCAGCTTCCTGCTGCAAGACCAGCAGGCCGGACTGCAGGTCGAGATCGAAGAGGGGCGCTGGATCGATGCGTTGCCGCGCGAGAACACCCTGGTGGTGAACATCGGTGAACTGCTCGAACTGGCCAGCAACGGTTATCTGCGTGCCACGGTGCATCGCGTGGTTTCGCCTCCGGCGGGCAGTGAACGCCTGTCTGTCGCGTTCTTCCTCGGTGCGCAACTGGATGCCGTGGTGCCGCTGTATCCGCTGCCCACCGCACTGTTGCGCGAGGCGCGCGGGCCGGCGAGTGATCCGCTCAATCCGCTGTTTCGCGATGTCGGCTGGAACTACCTCAAGGGTCGTTTGCGCTCACATCCGGATGTCGCGCAGCGCTTCTACGCCGATGCGTTGCTGCCGCCACCGCCCGTTCGTAAATCCGCCTGACTCAACCACCGCTCAAGGACTCCGCACATGATCAAGAAAGCAGGTTTGACCCTGGCCGTGCTCGGCGCGCTGGTGACGTCGTTCGGTGCGCAGGCGCAGGAGCCGTTGCGCGTGGCTGCCGACCCGGTGCCCCACGCGCAGATTCTGGCGTACATCCAGAAAATCGATCCGCAGCTGAATCTCAAAGTCATCGAGATCCCCAACGGGGTGAACTCCAATGAGCTGTTGGTGCACGGTGATGTCGACGCCAATTACTTCCAGCACCTGCCGTACCTGAAATCCCAGGAAAAGGCCCTCGGCGAGAAACTGGCGGTGGCGGCCACGGTGCATATCGAACCCTTGGGCATTTACTCGCACCGGCACAAAAGCTTCGCCGACGTGCCGGTAAAAGGCAGCGTCGCCGTGCCCAACAACGTCACCAACCTGAGCCGCGCGCTGTACCTGTTGCAGGACAACGGCCTGATCAAGCTCAAACCCGGCTTCAACGATCCGGCGGCCGATCAGGCAACGCCCAAGGACATCGCCGAAAACCCGAAACAACTGAAGATTCTCGAGATCGAATCGCCGCAGATTCCGCGCTCGCTGGACGACGTCGATCTGGCCGTGATCAACGGCAACTACGCGCTCGACGCAGGCCTGGTGCCGGCCAAGGATGCCTTGGGCCTGGAAAAAGCCGAGCACAATCCTTACGCCAACATTCTGGTGACCACGCCCAAGCTCGAACACGACCCGCGTATCGCGCAACTGGCCAAGGACCTGACCTCGCCAGAGGTCGCCAAATACATCAGCGACAACTTCGCCGGTTCGGTAATTCCGGTGGCGGGCGGCAAGCCATGATCGCCGTCGAGCAGTTGAGCAAGACCTATCCTTCGGCCGCGCAACCGGCACTCGATCAGGTCTCGTTGAGCATTCCCGACGGCGCGGTCTACGGGATTCTCGGGCGTAGCGGGGCGGGCAAGTCGACGCTGCTGCGCTGCCTCAACCTGCTCGAACGACCGGACAGTGGACGCATTCTGCTCGATGGCGTCGACCTGACAACGCTGTCGGTCAGCGAACTGCGCCAGCAGCGTCAGCGCATCGGCATGATCTTCCAGGGCTTCAACCTGCTGCATTCGCGCACCGTTTTCGACAATATCGCGGTGCCGCTGGAGATCGCCAAGGTGGGCAAGCCGTGGCGTCATGTGCGGGTTCGCGAACTGCTCGAACTGGTCGGTTTGAGTGACAAGGCGCAGACCTTTCCCTCGCAGTTGTCCGGCGGCCAGAAACAGCGCGTCGGCATTGCCCGCGCCCTTGCTGCTGAACCGGCTTATCTGTTGTCGGACGAAGCCACCAGTGCACTCGACCCGGAAACCACCGCGTCGATCCTCGAACTGCTGCGCGACATCAATCGGCAACTGGGCGTGACCATCGTGCTGATCACCCATGAACTGGAGGTGGTCAAGTCGATCTGCGATCACGCTGCGTTCATGGCCAACGGACGTCTGGTCGAAGCCGGGCCGGTACCAAGGCTGTTGGCCGATGCGCAATCGCAACTGGGTGCTTCGCTGCGACCGACCTGCGGCTTGCCGCTGGGCCACGCTGAGCCGGGCCTGAGTTTTCTAAAACAATACGGCGTACGGGCGGCGCACTCATGAACCGCACGGTCAATTGGGATGAAATCCTGCAACTGCTGTTCAACGCCACCGGTGAAACCCTGTACATGGTCCTGCTCGCAGGGCTGTTCACGCTGCTGATCGGCTTGCCGTTGGGCGTGTTGCTGTTCATCAGTCGCCGCGATGGACTGCTGCCGATGCCGCGCTTGAATGCCGTGCTGGGTGGCGTGGTCAACCTCGGCCGTTCACTGCCATTCGTGGTGATGCTGATTGCCCTGATCCCGCTGACACGGCTGGTGGTCGGCACAACGCTGGGCAGCACCGCCGCCGTGGTGCCGATCACCATCGGTGCGTTTCCATTCTTCGCGCGCATCGTCGAAAACGCTCTGGACGAAGTCGACAAGGGTCGCATCGAAGCGATCCTCGCCATGGGCGGCGACATCGGTCACGTGATCTTCAAAGTGCTGTTGCCCGAAGCGCTGCCGGCGTTGCTGGCCGGAATCACCTTGACGCTGGTGATGCTGATCGGTTTTTCCTCGATGGCCGGCGTAATCGGCGGTGGCGGGCTCGGTGATCTGGCGATCCGTTACGGCTATCAGCGGTTCAACAATGAAGTGATGGTTGCCACGGTGGTGGTGTTGGTGATCCTCGTCCAAGGCGTGCAAAGCCTGGGTGATCGATTGGTTCGTTCGCTGGCGCATCGTCGCTAAGGATTTGTATGAGTGTGCCGGTCGCTGTGGCCCGTGATCCGCTGATTCGTGTACGTGAGTTGAGCAAAATATTTGGCGCGAGCCGGGCGCTGAACGCCGTCAGCCTGGACATCTATCCCGCCGAAGTGGTGGCGCTGCTTGGTGCCAATGGCGCGGGTAAGTCGACCCTGGTAAAGATCCTCGCAGGCAGCCAGACTGCCGACGCTGGCGAGATCTGGCTGGAGGGCGCGCCACGCCATTTCAGTTCGCCGCTGTCGGCGCGGCGCTTCGGTATTGTCGCGGTGCACCAACAGATCAACGAGGGCATTGCACCGGGTTTGAGTGTCGCGGAAAACCTCCTGCTCGATGAATTGTGCAAGCCGGACGCGGACTTCTGGCTCAATCGCAAACGCCTGCTGGAACGCGCCGCGAGCATCGCCGCCGGGCTGGGTTTGACCTTGCCGCTGGAGCAGCCAATCGAACATCTCGGTCAGGCCGAACGGCAATTGGTGGTGCTCGCTCGAGCCTTGGCTTTGCAGCCGCGCCTGCTGATTCTGGATGAGCCGACGGCGGCGCTTTCCGATGCCGAGGCGCAGCGGCTGTTTGGATTGATCGACACCTTGCGCAGTCGCGGCGTGGCGATTCTGTACATCTCCCATCGACTCTCCGACCTGCAACGGGTGGCGGATCGCGCCATTGTGTTGCGGGATGGGCAGTTCGCGGGCGAGTTCACGGCGCGGCAATTACCCGAAGCGGTGAGCGCCATGCTCGGGCAGGCGCTGGCCGAGCATGTTTATCAGCCGTGCGTGGCCGGGCGCGAGGTATTGAAACTCAACGCCATGCAAATTCTGCCGCGCTCCGCCGCGTTCGACCTGACCCTGCACGAAAACGAAGTGGTGGTGCTCACCGGGCTGTTGGGCGCCGGCAAAAGTGAAATCGCCGAGGTGCTGTTCGGCCTGCGTAAAGCCACCTCGGGCCGCGTGCAACTGGATGGCGCTGACTGGCGTGCGGACTCGCCACGTCAGGCGATTCAAAGCGGGGTGTTCTTCGCGGCCGAAGATCGCGCCAGTCAATCGCTGGTGCCGGATTTCTCTTTGCGTCGCACCCTGACTTTGCCGTTTCTTGAGCGCTTTACCCGCGGCGGTTTTATCCGCAACCGCGCCGAAGCGGCAGCGGTCGAGGCACAAGTGGCGGCGCTGGGGATCAAGACTGCCGGCATCGATGTGCCGATGAGCGCGTTGTCGGGCGGCAATCAACAGAAAGTCGTGCTCGGCCGCTGGCTGCTCGGTGAAGGGCGGGTATTGATCCTCGATGAACCCTTTCAAGGCGTCGACGTGCGCGCCCGCCGCGACATCGGCCAGTTGCTCCGCGACAGCGCCAAGGGCCGGGCGACGCTGGTGATTTGTGCCAATGTCGATGAAGCCCTGGAAATTGCCGACCGCATTCTGCTGGTGCGCGATCACGCGGTGGTCGCCGAGTACCCGCGCGCCGGCCTCAATCGTGCTGATCTGGTCGCTGCACTGGCCGGCAGCGACGTGACCGATCATTCCCCTCAAGCCACGCCAAGGAGCAGAGCGAGTGCCTGATTCAAGTTCACTGTTATCGACCGAGCCGGCACGCGCCGAACGTCTGCTGCACGGGCTGATCCGCTATGGCCTGTTATGGCTGCTGGCGCTGATCGTGGTGTTTTTCAGTGTGGCCGAGCCGGCATTCCTGCGTGTCGGCAACCTGTTCAGCATCCTGCAATCGGTGTCGATTGTTGCGCTGCTGGCGTTGGGCGTGACGCTGACCATGGCGGTCGGCGGTCTCGATCTGTCGATTGGCGCGGTGGCGGCGATGAGCCTGATGATCGCCAGTTACGTGATGGTCGTGCTCGGCTGGGGCGCGGTGCCGGCGGTGTTGATCAGTCTGGCCGGTGGGGCGCTGGTTGGTCTGCTCAACGGCTGGCTGATCGTCAAGCTGCGGGTGCCGGACATTCTGACGACGCTGGGCAGCATGTTTCTGGTAATCGGCGTGCAATTGATTCCCACCGGCGGGCGCTCGATTGCGGTAGGCATGACGCTGCCCAGCGGTGAGGAAACCGAAGGTACGTTCAGTGCCGTGTTTCTGGCGCTGGGACGTGGGCGGTTGTGGGAGGTGGTGCCGATTCCGGTGTTGATCACGGCGGTGGTAGCGGTGGCGGTGTGGCTGTTTCTCGAACGCACGCGCATTGGTCGGCTGTTCTATGCCATCGGCGGCAACGAGCAAGCGGCGCGTTTGGCCGGTGCACCGGTGCAGCGCTTCAAGTTATTGGCTTACGTGCTCTCGGCGTTGCTTGCATCGCTGGGTGGATTGTTGCTCGCGGCGCGCTTGGGCCGCGGCGACGTCAGTTCGGGCAACGGTCTGGTGCTGGATGCCCTCGGCGCGGCGCTGATCGGTTTTGCCGTACTCGGCGCGAAGAAGCCCAACGCCTTTGGCACCCTGGTCGGCGCGCTGCTGGTGGCGGCGCTGCTCAACGGTCTGACCATGCTCAACGCGCCGTATTACGCGCAGGATTTCGTCAAGGGACTGGTGCTGGTGCTGGCCCTGATGTTCACGTTCGGCCTCGCGCATCGGGCGCGTTGAGCCGCTTTATGCAAGGAAGTTGTATGCACGGTTCAATCACACAGTTCGCCCGTCATTGCCTCGCCGGTGCGTTGCTTTCGGCATTGGCGCTGAGCGCGCAGGCCAAAGCCTTGCCCGGCGCACCCGCACCGTTCGACAAAGGTCAGGTGCAGATCGCGCTGGTGGGTTACTTGTTCTCCGGGGACTTTCCCGAGGCTTATTTGCGTGGCGTCGAAAAGCAGACCGAAGCGCTGGGTGCCAACCTGCGGGTCTTCGATGCCCGCCAGCAAGCGGCGAGTCAGGGCGAGATGATCGATCAGGCTATCGATCTCGGCGTCGACGGCATCATCGTCCAGCTCGGCTTGGCCGAAACCCTGAAAGCACCGATCGATCGGGCGATCGCCAAAGGCATCAAGGTCGTCGCTTTCGATGTCGATCTGAACACGCCGCAAGTGACCCAGGTCGAGCAGGATCACCATGCGCTGGCACGTCTGGCGCTGGATCAGGCCGTCAAGGACAACGGCACGAAGTTCGATGCCGGCTACGTGTACATCAGCGGTTTTACGCCGATGGAGCGCCGCGACGAGATCTGGAGTCAGGTCAAGAAAGCCAATCCGGGGATCGTCGAGAAGGCCCGCTTTGGCACGCTGAATCCGCCGATCGCCAACTCCGTGGCGGATCAAGCCAGCGCCGTACTTCGAGCCAATCCAGGCATCAGCGTGATTTTTGCACCGTTCGATGAGTTCGCCAAAGGCGCAAAAATCGCCGTCGACGAAGCGGGGCTGGCGAGCAAGGTGAAGATCTACAGCGCCGATATTTCCACCGCCGATATTCAGATCATGAAAGAGCCGGACAGCGCCTGGGCGGCGACGGCAGCGGTCAATCCGCAAGTGGCCGGGGCGATCAGTGTGCGCAGCCTGGCGATGTTGATTGCCGGGGAAAATCCGGGGCATCAGGTACTGGTGCCGCCGACGCTGATTACCCGTCAGCAGTTGCTGGATCTGGATGTGAAGAATGTTCGAGATCTGGCGCAGAAGCTCCCCAGCTTCGGTGATACCGCGAATGTCGCACGGGCGCCGTGGATTCCGGTGGCCAACTAGATCCTGCTACCGACCACGATCCCCTGTAGGCCTTCGCCTGCTCGCGATGGCGTCAGGTCTGTCGACATCTTTGGCGCCTGACCCAGCGCTATCGCGAGCAGGCTCACTCCTACAGGGAATTGGGGGCACCCTTGAAAATGGAGTGACTATGCACAACAAAGCCTCGCGCTTACGCAAAAGCCGTTCCCCGGCAGCGGATCCGTTGTTCGGTAAACGACTCCCCCCAGGCCAGGTGCTGACGGAGCGTTTTCCAATCCTCCACGAAGGCGAAATCCCGGATTGCGACCTCGCCAACTGGTCGCTGCGCCTGTTCGGCACGCTCGCACAGCCCATCGAATTACGTTACGCCGATCTACAGGCACTGCCGCAACGGCAATTGCGCTGCGACATCCATTGCGTGACACGCTGGTCGAAGTTCGACACCGAGTGGAGCGGGGTGCATCTGCAGGATTTGTTGCAGGCGTTCGATATCCAACCGACATCGGCGTTCGTCATGGCCCACGCCGACCACGATTACCAGACCAACTTGCGACTCGATGATCTGTTGCACCCCGACAGTCTGCTGGCCACCCATTACGCCGGCCAGCCTCTAACCGCGCAACATGGCTGGCCACTGCGGCTGGTGGTGGCGGGGCGGTATTTCTGGAAGAGCGCCAAATGGTTGCGCGGGCTGGAATTTGTCGATCAGGAACAACCGGGGTTCTGGGAGCAGAACGGCTTTCATCTGCACGCCGATCCGTTTGCCGAACAGCGATTCAGTGGTGATGAACTGGATATTGCCGAGGATGCCTGGCTGGAAAAAGAGTTCGACTAAGTAGTGCCCGACGCAGATCAAAACTGTAGGAGTGAGCCTGCTCGCGATAGCGGTTTTAAATTCAACGGTGATGTCGACAGATGTACCGCTATCGCGAGCAGGCTCACTCCTACAGGGGGACTGCATTTCAATCTAAAAAATTGGTGTTAGTTGATTCAGGTGTTGGCTCAGCAACACTTCTGTTGAACTAAGAACAACTTTTTAGGGCGATCTAACCTAAGCGTTATTGGTTCTTTTACGAGCTGCGGCAGCTCGTCTAGCATCTGGCTTCAAGGGGAAACGTCTCACGCTGGGGAAACTGCAACTCACCGTAAAAAAGCCTTCACTGCCTTCCGGAAATCCAAAACTACAGCAGACATTGCCGCGCATGGCTTGCCGAACTTTATTGTCGGCAACAGCCGGGTATTAACTGCGATTCAAGGAGCTGTTATATGCATTACCGTTCCCGTTCATTACTGGCGGCTGCCGTCGTGTCCGCCATCTGGCAACTTCCGGCCAACGCCGAAGAAACTTCCGTCAGTGCCGACAGCGAATCGCGACTCGGCACTGTGCTGGTCACCGGCACCCGAGGTACTTCGCGCACGGTGCTGGACTCTCCGGTGCCGGTCGACGTACTCACCGCCGAAGACCTCAAATCCGCCGGCGCCGCTGACGGTGAATTGGGCGCGGCGCTGCAGACGTTATTGCCATCCTTCAGCCTGCCGCGCCAATCCAACTCCGGTGGTGCCGACCACGTGCGCGCGGCGCAACTGCGTGGCATGAGCCCGGATCAGGTGCTGGTGCTGGTCAACGGCAAGCGCCGGCATACGTCAGCGGTGGTCAACGACTCTTCAAAGATCGGGCGCGGTACCGCCCCCGTGGATTTCAACTCTATCCCGCTCAGTGCAATCAAACGCATTGAAGTGCTGCGCGATGGCGCGGGCGCGCAGTACGGCTCCGATGCGATTGCCGGGGTGATCAACATCATCCTCGACGACGCGCCCGAGGGCGGCGAAGTGTCGACCAGTTATGGCGCTTATCACACCCATCAGGACGCCATCGGCAAGACCACCACCGACGGCCAGAACAGCGTGACCACGGCGAAGATCGGCACGCGCCTGGGTGAGGAGGGCGGGTTTATCCGTGGCGGCACCGAATACAAGGATCGCAACCCGACCAACCGCGCCGGTTTCGACGGTTTTGCCGACAGCCCCGGTCAGCGCAACTATGTGATGGGCGACGGCGTCGCGCGCGACGTCAACCTCTGGTTCAACAGTGAACTGCCGCTGGCCGGCGGCAAGGCCTACAGCTTCGGCACCTATAACCAGCGTCACACCACCGGCGCCGAGTTCTATCGCTACCCGTACGAACAGCCGCAGTTCTACCCCAACGGCTACTTGCCGCAATCGCTCGGCGACAACAAAGACATCTCCGCCACCGCCGGTTTCAAAGGCCTGATCGGTGATGAGTGGGACTTCGACAGCAGCGTAACTCACGGTCGCAACCGCTTCGAGGGCTCGACCCGGCGCACGCTTAACGTCAGCCTCGGCGAAGACTCGCCGACGAAGTTTGACACCGGCGATTACGAGCTGCGCCAGACCACCACCAACCTCGATTTCAGCCGCGAACTGCGTCTCGGCGAGCGCTCCTTTGTATTGGCGGTTGGCGGCGAATACCGCTATGAAAACTACCTGACCTATGCCGGTGACGAGGCCTCCTACATCGGCTCCGGAGCCGACGGCGCCAATGGCCTGCGCCCGAGCGAAGAGTCGGATCTGGATCGCAACGTGTTCGGCACCTACGCCGAGTTGTCCGGCGATCTCACTGACCGCTTCTTCGTCGACGCCGCCACGCGCTGGGAGCATTACGACGATGCCGGCAGCAAACTCACCGGCAAACTCAGCGGTCGCTACAAACTCACTGAGCAATGGGCCTTGCGCGGTGCGGTCTCGAACAACTTCCGCGCGCCGTCTCTGGCCCAAAGCGGCTTCCAGAACACCACCAGCAACTTCGGTGATGGCGGCACGCTGACTGATATCCGCGTGCTCTCGGTCAACGATCCGATCGCCCGTGCACTCGGCGCCGAGAAGCTCGATCCGGAAACCTCGAAGAACTTCAGCCTAGGCCTGACCTTTCAGTTGAACGAACGCTTCGATGCCTCCCTGGACGTGTTCCGCATCGACGTCAAAGACCGCATCACCCTGTCGCAACGCATTGGCAGCGATGCTCTGGAAACATACATCAATGACAACTTCGGCGTTGCTGGCGTGCACGACGTCAACTTCTTCACCAACGCCGCCGACACCAGCACCGACGGCGCCGAACTGGTGCTCAACTACCACCAGCCGTTCTACGAAGGGCAACTGGGCCTGACCACCGCGTACACCTACAACCACACCAAAGTCACCAGCACCAAAGGCACACCGTCGCAACTGACGGCGCTGGGCATTGGTAATGACGCCCTCGTTGGTGTCGAGGAAACCAACACCCTGACCGACGCGGCGCCGAAGGATCGCTTCATCTTTTCCGCCAATTGGGCCAGCGAGCATTGGGGCTTGCTCGGGCGTCTGACCCGCCAGGGCGAGACCACTCGCGTGTTCGATTTCGGCGATTCGCAACCGGAGCAAACCTACGGCGCCGTGTGGCAGCTGGACGCCGAGGTGGCCTACAAATTCACTCCGAAATTCAACATTGCCGTGGGCGGCAACAACCTCACCGACAACTACCCGGAACGTTCTGGCTCGGCGATCAACTACGGCGGCAACCTGCCGTACGACGTGCTCTCGCCAATCGGCACCAACGGCGCCTACTACTACGCCCGCGCTACCTATGGTTTCTGACGCGGGGCCGGGGCGGCATCTACCGGTGTTTCAAGCGTTGCTGATCACGCTGGGTATGGTGATCACCACCGACATCCTGAAAACCGCGCCGACCGTCGCCCTCAACGTCGGGCCGGAATATTTCTACCTGGTGTGGGTGCTGGGTGGCGTCGCATCAATGATCGGCGCGCTGTGTTTTGCCGAGATGGCCACGGCGTTTCCGCATCCGGGCGGCGACTATCACTTTCTGCGCATGGCGTATGGCGAGCGCATGGGATTCCTGTTCGCCTGGTCGCGGTTTTCGGTGATGCACACCGGCTGGATAGCGTTGTCGGCGTTCATGTTTGCCGATTACCTCAATGCGGTGGTGCCGCTGGGTCAGTACGGCTCGGGGTTGTTTGCCGGGGCGGTGATTGCCGCGTTGGTGTTGCTTAATCTCACCGGCAAGCACATTGGTTTTCTCACCCAGACCTTGTTGGTGGGGTTGCTGGCGCTGGGTTTTTTGAGCATCGCCAGTGCCGGCGTTTTTTTGGCCTGGCAAGGTATCGGCGCGCCTGCGCCGAGTCTTGCGCCCGTCGCGGAAAACACCGGTATGGCCGGATTTTCGGCGGCGATGATTTTCGTCTTTCTGGCGTTCGGCGGCTGGAGCGATGCGGCGACGTTATCGGCGGAAGTGCGTGATGGCCGGCGGGGGATTTTCATCGCCATGCTCGGTGCGCTGAGTGTGTTGATGGCGATCTATCTGGCGCTCAATTGGGCGTTCGTTCAGGGCTTGGGGTTCGCTGGATTAGCGGCCAGCAATGCACCGGCGGTCGAGTTGTTGAACCGGGCCTTCGGTGCACCGGGTGTGATGCTGATTTTGCTGATGGTCGGTATCGCCGCGATCGCGACCATCAACTCGACCCTTCTGGTCGGCGCGCGCACCACCTACGCCGCCGCGCGCGATATACCTCAGCTGCGCAGATTCGGCGAATGGGATGACCGGCATGGTGTGCCGCGCAAAGCGTTGCTGGCGGAAGGTGCGGTGGCGTTGTTGCTGGTGCTGTTCGGCAGTTTTACCCAGAGCGGTTTCAACACAATGGTCGAGTACCTGACACCGGTCTATTGGCTGTTTCTGAGTTTGAGCAGCGTGGCGCTGATTATTCTGCGGTGGCGTTTTCCCGAGGTGTCGCGGCCGGTGAAGGTGCCGTTGTATCCGCTGTTGCCGCTGCTGTTTTTCGGGTTGTGCCTGTACATGCTGTATTCCAGCGTGACGATGGTGGGGTTTGGGGCGTTTTTGGGGATTGCGGTGTTGTTGGTGGGGGCTGTGCTTTTGGCCGGGTTGAGCCGTTTAAAAGCGAACCCTCACCCCAGCCCTCTCCCGGAGGGAGAGGGGGCCGACCGAGGTGTCTTGGGGGATACATCGACCTGAAAGACCGAGTCGATTATGGATTCGGTGAAGCAAGTACAGGTCGAAGCCGATTGTGGATTCAGTGAGGCAAAAACAGATCGAAGCCGATTGTGGATTCAGTGAAGCAAAAACAGGTCGAGGTCGGTTGTGGATTCAGTGAGGTACGTTCAGGTCGGCGTACTTCTCCAATATCCCCCAATAAGTTCCCTCTCCCTCTGGGAGAGGGTTAGGGTGAGGGGCTTCTGATTCTAGAACGACACCTCCGCCGGCTGCGACAACCGCAGCACCGACAAATCCCCCGTAATACGCTTGTAAGCCAAACGAATCGCTTCGATGTTGCCCGCATTCTTCGCACTGTTCTCATGCAGGATCACAATCACCTTGGTGCTCAAGCGTTCAGGCTCTTTTGCGCCTTTATCCCGCCATTGCCCATAAGCATCAAGCACACTGAAGCCATCAGGAAACCGCGACGTAACCTCCTGATCAAGAAACTCACGCCAGCGCGGGGGGCTGACCGCGCCTTCCTTGCCATCAATCGACCCCACGGAGAAGTACAACTCGGTGCGAATCCACTGCGCCTGCGCCGGCCGCGAGGCATCGCCTTGCAAGGTCGAACTGGCAGGATCATGGGTGTGAACGGACGCAGGAGGAGGATTGGCACAACCGGCGACGGCGAGAAACAAAGCCGCCAGTAAAAGACGTTGAGGCATGGAACATCCTTATTGAACGATGAGTAAACCGCTCGAGTATAAGGTTGCTGTCTGACCACCAATAAAGACCTAAAAAGCAGGCATTTAGGCGCTTCGGGAATAACCCTTCACCGCGCAAAAAATGTGGGAGCGAGCCTGCTCGCGAAAGCGATTTTTCAGACAGCGAAAATATTCCATGCCAGAGCCTCACCGATTCATTACCCACTCTCCGGTGGTTTCGCCAACGCAATCTCTGCCGCACCCAGCCGCTTGAGAATTTCAAACAGCAAATCACTTTTGGTGACCCCGACAATCCGCGGGCTGCCCACGTAACCGGTCACCGTCAAGGTAATGCCGTCCGGCGACAAGTTGCTGAAGCGCACGAACGGTGCCGGTTTATCGAGGATGGTTTCGTTCTCCCGGTAAGTGTTGAGCAACAGGTCTTTGACCTCTTCAGGATCAATGTCCAGCGGGAACACCAACTCCAGCGACGCCACGCCTTGCGCGGTACCGCCCAGCGTCACGTTGCGCAGGTTCTGCGAAATCAATTGCGAGTTCGGGACGATGACGATCGAGCGGTCACTGAGCTGGATTTCCGTGGCGCGCACATTGATGCGACGGATATCGCCTTCTACGCCACTGATGCTGATCAAATCGCCGACCTTCACCGGGCGTTCAGTCAGCAGAATCAGGCCGGAGACGAAGTTCTTCACGATCTCCTGCAGACCGAAACCGATGCCCACCGACAACGCACTGACGATCCACGCCAGATTGGTCCACTGCACGCCCAGCGACGACAGCGTCAGCAGGATCACGAAGGCGTACCCGATGTTGGAAAACAGCGTGCTCAGCGAGGCACACATGCCCGGGTCCATGTCGGTCTTGGGCAGGAACTCGTTGTCGAGCCAACGACGCAGGGCGCGGATCAGCCAGATGCCGATCATCAACGCCAGTACGGCATTGAGCAGATGGCCGGGGACGATGTTCAGCTTGCGCAGTCCGGCGCCGCCGAGGATCGCCATGATGTTGCTCGCCAGTTGCCCGAGCGTGGTGCCGATGCCGCCGACAAACAGGGCGATGACCGCCAGCAACAACAACGCTGCACGGCTGAAACCGGACAGCAGAATCGAGATCTGATCGAGTCGCCGGTCACCGATACCCAGTAGCTGTTTGAGCGCCTTGCCGCTCGCATGTCTGGGTGAAAAAACGTGCTCGCAGACGTCCTTGATCAACTGGATCAGCAGGTAAAAACCTGACAGGACAATGTACGCCCACACCAGCTCATAACTGATGAACCGCGCCAGTGATACGTAGCCGGCGAGCAGGGCAATCGCCGAGACAAGCATCGAGACACTGGCGAGGGTGTAGATCACCCCGGCGAACGTGCTGTTCGCCGCCGCCGCATCATTGGCTGCGACCAAGGCCTTGCGCACCTTGCCGACGCGCAACAGCAGGACCGTCACGATCGCCAGCACAACGATGGAAATGACCCCGCGCCCGGCGATCACGATCTGGCTGCTCATGCCGGTGGCATTACTGACCTGCACCAGCGTCACCAGCACCAATAACGTGCAGGACAAGATGCGCGGGTAGGGCCTGAGCGCCAGCGCCACCTGATCGGCAATTGCCGGCAGGCGCCACGAGGGATGTTCGGTCGACAGCAGCGCGCGGCTCAACCCGGTGAGCAGCACGCAGGCATACACCACCTTCTCGAACTCTTCGGAGAAGGTTTCCAGCACGGGTGGCAAGGGTTGATGGCGGGTGCAGGCGTAGAAGAGCAACTGCAAGGCAATGCCGGTGGTGGCGATGGTCGCCAGCGCCGAGGCGAACGCCAGCGCACTGCGGCGCAGACGTCCCTCGGGCACGCGGTGAATGCACACCCAGGTCAGACCGCGTTCGGCCAACCGGCGTCCAAATGTCCAGATGATCAGCGCCACTAACACCAACACACTGGTGTAGAACCGCTCTCCCGGCGCCCACACGGTGGCCCAGGTGTCGCGCACCTGGGCGACGAAAAAGCGCAGACGCTGACGATCATCCTCGGTCGGACTCACCAGCGGCGACCAGAAACTCGGGCTCAGCACGCTGTCAGTGCCCAGCGTCAGCTCACTTTCCAGCAGTGTGCGACGGATGCCGGCGATCTGCGTAATCAGATCCGCCGCGCTCTGCTTCAACGCCGCCAGGCTCTTCAGCGTGCCGTCGACCTTGCTCTTCTGCTCGGCCAGCGATGCCCGTTGCGCAACGATATCTGCCTGCTCCGCCGCCAGATCAGCATCCGGCGCGGCCCCCAGCACCCCTAGCTGCACGGCCAGTTGCGCCTGCTGCGGCAACAACGCCGCCGACAACCGATCGACATCCAGAATGAATGCCTGCACGCGATCCTGCGGGCCTTCGAGCTGGTTGTAGTTGTTCGCGGCGGAAATCTGTTGCTTGAGGCCGTCGAGGCGTTGTTGCAGCGCCTGCAGATCGCTTTGCGAAATCACCGGCAACGGCGCGGCGGCGGTGGTTACCGGCGCCGGCAAGTCGGCAGCCAATAGCGTCGGGCTACCGCCAACAAGCAGCATGAATACGACAAAAAACAACGACTTCAATGTGTTGCGCATGGGTGAGGCGGCTCGAATGGATCACACAGTCTATGAGGTTAGGTGATCGAGCCGATCGAGGAGGAAAACTTTCCGGCAGAGCAGGGCAGGTGCGCAGCGCTGCCAAACGAAAAAAGCCCGACGGGTGAGGTCGGGCCTTTCTTCGGTGACTGCGCTGAAGCGCTGCATTCAGACGGCGCGGCGTTCAATCAAACGGTCTGAACCACCTTCGGCTACGGCATCACTGAACAGCGAATCGGTCTCGGTTGCGGCGGCTACGGCATCACTGAACAGCGGATCAGTCTGGGTCGCGGCGGCTACTGCGTCGCTGAACAGCGGATCGGTCTGGGTGGCGGCGGCTACCGCGTCGCTGAACAGCGGATCGGTCTGAGTCGCGGGAGCGGCAACAGCATTCAGGGCGAACAGTGAGAAAGCGATGCTGAAAAGGGCTTGGCGTTTCATGAGTGTGTGCTCCGTGGGGTAGTGGTTAGGTCTGGAGCCGATCTTACGCCGCAAGCCTGATAAGAGAACTTCATTGAATCAATGGTTGTTATTGATGCGGTTAATGGTTGTTCTTTTTGAACGCATCGGGGATAGCGCCGGGACTCACCTGAGCACTGATCAGCTCGGCCAACATCCGCACAGGTTCGGTGAAGGTCTGGCGAGATCGGTGCACCAACCCTATATCTCGATGGAAGGTGTGCTGGCCGAGGTCGAGTACCCTTACACCGTCGGGCCATGCAAAATCGGGCGCCGTCTGCGGCACCAACGCCACGCCCACGCCGTTCTCGACCAGCTTGATGATCGCCTCCAGTTCATCCAGTTCGCAGACTTCGTGCAGGTTGAAATGCATCTGCCGCAAAAAGCGGTCGACCTGCCTGCCGCCGAAAGAGGACCGGTCATATCGAATGAATGGCTGGCTGGAAAGCAACCGAGTCCAGTCATCTCCGGGCACGTCACGGGGCACGATCAATCGGTAAGGCTCCAGCGCCAAGGTTGTCCAGCGCAGATCACTTTGCAGCGAGAAGGGCGGGCGGATGATCACGGCCATGTCGATCTCGCCAGCATCCACCAGGTTGACCAGTTCCATCGACAAACCCGGCACTACCCGGGATCGGCATTGCGGGCAGTGCTGGTGAAACTTTGCCAGCGCGTCAGGCAAGTAAGAGCGCTGCACCGAAGCAATCGCGCCAATGTTGACCAGCACGCTGGGCGGCAATCCCACCGTCGTCGAGCCGAGGCTGTCGTAGAGCCTGAGCAGTTCTTGCGCCTGCAGGAGGATCTGCTGGCCCATTTTGTTGAGGTGTGCCGAGCGCCCTTTTCTGTCGAAAAGCTCGAAGCCGAGTTCAGCTTCCAGGCGCTGGATCTGTGCGCTGACGGCGGCCTGCGTGAGGCCGATTTTGTTGCCTGCTGCAGCGAAAGTACCTTCGCGAGCGACGGCGATAAGTGTCTTCAGTTCTTTGATCATTCACAAATATTAATTGTGTTTCTAAGAAATATATATTGATTTTTATGTTTGGTTTTCCGTCCTAGGATGTTTCCCATTCCCCGGCAGCGGCTGAACCCAAGGCGCCGATGACGGCAGGAATGTTCGCCAACCCACAACAATATGATCGGAGTTCTGATGAGCCTCTCGCCTTTTCACCTCGCTATCCCCGTTTACGATCTGGCTGCAGCGCGCACCTTTTACGGTGAAGTCTTTGGTCTTGCAGAAGGGCGCTCCAGTACTCAGTGGGTCGACTTCGATTTTTATGGCCACCAACTGGTCATTCACGAACACCCGAAAACCGCGTCCCAGGAAAGTGTTCACAGCAACCCGGTCGACGGTCACGACGTTCCGGTTCCGCACTTTGGCATCATTTTGGGATGGCAGCAGTGGGAAGCCTTGGCCGAGCGCCTGAAGTCCTTTGGCACCGAGTTTGTGATCGAACCGTACATTCGCTTTCAGGGGCAGGTTGGCGAGCAAGCCACCATGTTTCTCTTTGATCCATGCGGCAACGCTCTGGAATTCAAGGCTTTCAAGGATATGAGCCAGCTCTTCGCCAAGTGACAAACGTCATGGCACAACCCGGTTGTGCCATTCGGTCTCAAGTGAGCTGGAAGCTCATGACTCTAGCAACTGCCCAAAACGCAGACCTTTCATTCCAACAAAAAGGCTAGACATGAAACGTATTCCCTTGGTGTGGCAAATCGTTGCCGGGCTGTTGCTTGGCGTGCTCGTCGGTTGGTATTTCAATACCCATCCGCAGTATCAAACGTGGGTGAGTGCGGAGATCCTCAAACCCCTTGGTGACATCTTTATCAAGATGATGAAGATGGTCGTTGTACCCATTGTGTTCTGTTGCATGATTCTGGGCATTGCCGGCGGTGGCGATAACAAGTCGTTTGGCCGCATGGGCATCAAGTCGCTGGGGTATTTCTTTGCGATAACCGCGCTGGCGATTGTGGTCGGCCTGTGTTTCGCAAATATCTTCGAGCCGGGTACCGGCACCGATATTTCCGGCCTGTCCCACGGCACGGCGTCGATCAACATGGAGCCATCAAAAGGCGCACTGGTGATCCTGCAGAACATCGTGCCGGACAATGTTCTGCTGGCGATGTCGGAAGCGAAATTGCTCTCGGTGCTGTTCTTCGCCGTGCTGTTCGGCCTCGCCCTGAATGCGCTGCCGAGAGAGAAAAGTGCACCGGCCATTGCGCTGGTTCAGAGCATTTCCGACGCGATGTTCAAAGTGGTCTCAATGGTCATGGCCTACGCGCCGATTGGGGTCTTCGGCATGATTGGCGCAACGGTCGCGACGTTTGGGTTTGCCTCTTTGTTGCCGCTGCTCAAGTTGATTGGTGTGGTTTACCTGGCGCTGATTGTTTTTGCCTTGGTGATACTCGGTGGCATTTGCTACTTGATTGGCGAGAACATTTTCAAATTGATCCGCTACTTTCGCAGTGAATTGATTCTGGCGTTTTCGAGTGCCGCATCGGCCGCCGTCATGCCGCAGTTGATGACCCGGTTGGAGAGCTACGGTGTACCGCGTCGGATTGTCAGTTTCGTGGTACCGGTCGGGTATGCCTTCAATCTGGACGGTGCCTCGATTTTCCTCGGCGTGGCGACGATTTTCGTGGCGCAACTCTATGGCATCGACCTGTCCCTGTCGCAGCAGATCCTGCTGGTGGTGACGATGGTGCTGACCTCGAAAGGCGCGGCGGGTGTGCCCGGGTTTGCCATCATCATCCTCTCCGCAACGTTGGCTTCAGCCGGTCTTCCGTTAGAGGGTGTGGCGTTGATCGCAGGTATTTTCAGGATCATCGACAGCGGCACGACCACGCTGAATGTATTGGGCAATGCCATCGCACCGCTGGTGATTGCCAAGTGGGAAAGGGCTGCGCTTGAACCCTCACGTGCTCGTACCGCAGCCGAAGTGTGAGTTATTCGCGGACATTCGCTTTTGCAATCGTACTTTTGACGAGTGCACGCCCGCTGGCACAGGGGCGTTTTTTTGGGTCTTTTTACTAGACGACCGGTCTATTGATTTGGAGTGCTTATGATTGATAACGCTGTTGATACCGACCTTTTTTCGCCCATGGCCATGGGCGCGCTGCAGTTAGCCAACCGGATTGTCATGGCGCCGGTGACCCGCAGCCGGATGGCCGAAGACGGCGTGCCAAATGAAATGCATGCGACCTATTACGCCCAGCGCGCTAGTGCAGGCTTGATCATCGCCGAAGCGACGAACATTTCCGCTCAGGGGCGCGGCTATGCGATGACCCCGGGAATCTGGTCGCAAGAGCAAGTCGCCGGGTGGAAGAAAGTCACCGATGCCGTACACGCCGCGGGCGGAAAAATCGTCAGCCAGTTGTGGCATGTCGGGCGTTTCTCCAGTGTCGAGTTGCAGCCCAATGGCCAGGCACCGGTCGCGCCTTCGGCGATCAAGGCTGAGGGCAGCACGTACACCGAGAATGGTTTCGTCGAAGTGTCGATGCCGCGTGCGCTTGAGACCTCGGAAATTCCGGGAATCATCGAGCAGTACAAACTGGCTGCCGAGAACGCCAGGCGCGCCGGTTTCGACGGTGTGGAAGTGCATTCTGCCAACAGTTATCTGCTCGACCAGTTTCTGCGCGATTCGACCAATCAGCGCACCGATCAGTACGGCGGCTCCATCGAAAACCGTGCGCGGCTGACGCTGGAGGTCACCGAAGCGGTGGTGTCCATCTGGGGCAGCGACCGCGTCGGTATCCGCCTTTCACCGGTAACCCCCGATGCCGGCAATACGCCGCCCGACAGCAACGTCATGGCGACATACGGGTACCTGATCCAGCAACTCAATCGATTCAATCTGGCCTACCTGCATTTCGTCGAAGGCGCCACCGCCACATCTCGAACCGTGCCCGCGGGCGTGGACCTGGACGCGCTGAGTGCGCAGTTCGAAGGCGCGTTCATTGGCAACAACAACTATGACCTGGCGATGGCGCTCGAGCGTCGGGCGCAGGGCCGCATCGACGCGGTGGCGTTTGGACGCTTGTTTATTGCCAACCCCGATCTGGTGGAACGTCTGCGGCACGGTTTCGAACTGACCATTGCACCGCGTGAGAGTTACTACGGCGGGGGCGCCAAAGGCTACATCGACTGGCCAACCGCCAACGCCTGAATGACTGCCCGGACGCAATCGCATTCACTGTAAAGAGGAACGGAACATGAACTATCTGCACAACAAAGTCGCCATCGTCACCGGCGCATCGTCCGGTATCGGGGCGGCAACCACACGGGCGCTGGCAGCACACGGCGTTCGCGTCGTTGCCGCCGCGCTGGATGAACACGGTCTGAATACGTTCGTCGCCGAGTTGCGTGATGCCGGTCATGACGTGTGTGCATTTACCACTGATGTGACCCGGCCGGATCAAACCCGGGCGCTCGCCAGATTCGCTCAGGACACCTATGGCGCTGTAGACATTCTGGTTAACAACGCCGGGCTGATGCTGTTCTCCAACTGGGTCGATCTGGCCGTGGCGGATTGGGACCAGATGATCGACGTCAACATCAAAGGCTATCTCAATGCCACAGCAGCCGTGCTGCCAATGATGCTCGAGCAGAAGTCCGGGCAGATCCTCAACATGGACTCGGTGGCCGGTCATCAGGTCGGGCCGGCGGCGGGTGTTTACAGCGCCACCAAATTCTTCGTGCAGGCCATGACCGAGTCCATGCGCAAGGAGCTGGGCGTGCAGCACGGCATCCGCGTCAACACGGTCAGCCCCGGCGTTATCAATACCGGCTGGGCGGACAAGGTCAGTGATCCAGAAGGGCGCAAGGCCGCCTAGGAACTGAACCGCATCGCCATTGCGCCTGACGATATCGCCCGTGCCGTGATCTACGCGCTCAACCAGCCGGAAAACGTCAACGTCAACGACCTGATCATTTCGCCGACGCGCCAGGATTGGTGAACGTCGGCTACTCCCGCTGCCGAGTGCCATCCCTGGCTCGCGGCAGACTCTGAAACTCACCCCCAACGATAGGAAACAACCATGTCCAAGAACATCAAAGCCGTGCCGACGGCTGAATACAACGCTGTGATCGCCACCGCCAATCAATACGTCGAAGGCCTGCGCATTGGCAGCGCGCAAGGCGTCGCTCAAGCCTTCCATAAAGAGGCAGTGATGTACGGTTTCACCAACGGCGAACTGCTCTGCGGCCCGATCAAGAACCTGTTCGACTTTGTCGAGAAGAACGGCGCAGCCCCCGAAATCAGCACGCGACTCGACGTGCTGGCGATCACCCCGACCACTGCGGTGGTGCGTGTGGACATGGAAACGGATGCAATTGGCGCCGACTACAACGACTACTTGACCCTGATCAAAATCAACGGTGTCTGGAAGGTCATTGCCAAGGTTTATCACCAGTTCGAGGTCTGAATACCGACCACTCCCGGCAGTTCGCTGCCGGGGATCAACACAAGAGGATTTATGTCATGCCGATGGTTGAGTTTGACGCTGTCCTGGACGGCGATGCACAAAAGATCTGGAACGTATTGAAGCAGTTTGGCCAGATTCAGAACTGGCATCCCTCGATCGTGAGCAGCCAGATCGAAGGCGGTGCAGCGCAGAGGGTGGGTTGTATTCGCACCCTCACGCTGACCGATGGCGCGGTTGTCAGAGAACGCTTGTTGGCGCTTGATGACTCAGCATTATCGCTGTCCTACCGCTTTGAAGAGGCACCTTTACCGCTGGATAACTACGTGGCCAGCGTGAAGTTGGTCGCTTTGACGGGACAGAACAAAACGCTCATCAGTTGGTCGGCAAGTTTCGATCCTCAAGAGCTGAATACCGCTGAGCACTATCAGGCACTGATCCAAAGCCTGATCGTTGAGGGTCACAATGGGCTGCAGGCATTGATCGCTCAGCATTGACATCACACCGTTTACACGCCCACATTCCCGTAAGGAATGCAGGGCATAAAATTAATGAATTTTTCTTATCTGATGTCTCGGCGTAGTTTCTTCTGAAACAGAAAGGAGTCTCGTCGTGAACCCAACATCAGCAGAAAAATTCGACACCTTGCGCGCCAGCGAATACGCCCGGCAAAGTCGCATCGCCCTGGCCGGCTACGACGCCTGTCACGATCTGGCGGCCTGCATATTGGCCGCCAGTCTCGGTTCGCGCCCGGCGAACATACTGGTGGTCGGCGCGGGCGGTACGGCACAGGAAATCATTGCGATGGCGGCGCTGGAACCGCAGTGGCGTTTCATCGCGGTCGATCCTTCCGCACCGATGCTTGAAGCCGCCGTGCAGCATTTGGAGGCCAACGACTTGCTACATCGGACGCAGGTTCATCTCGGGCATGTCGAGGACTTGCCGGCCGATGCGCAATTCGACGCGGCGACATTGATCGGCGTGCTCCATCATCTGAACGGTGACGATCCCAAGCGCCAGATCCTGCAAACGATTCAGGCACGTCTCAAGCCGGGCGCGCCGCTGATTGTCGCGGGCAATCATTACGCCTACGCCAGCCAACCATTATTGCTGCAGGCGTGGGGGCAGCGTTGGCGCCAGCAGGGTGCCAGTGCGGAGGAGGTGAAGGCCAAGCTGGGCAAGATTCTGCAAGGCGCCGATCCGCCGCATTCCGAGGCGGCGGTTCAGGCGCTGTTGCATGAGGCCGGATTTGGCGAGGCGACGCGGTTTTTCAGCAGTCTGTTCTGGGGCGCGTGGCTGACGTGTAAAACCGACGCCGCTAAAAGTAGCGACTCGGCACTTCCCCCAACACTTGCTTGAACACCGTCGCAAACGCACTGGAGCTGCTGTAGCCCAAGTCCATGGCGACCTGTGTGACCGACTGACCTTTGCCCAGCATGACAATCGCCGCCAGCAGACAGGCTTGCTGCCGCCATTCGATATAGCTGATCCCGGTGTGCAGCCGAAAGTGTCGGGTGAAGGTGCGTCGGCTCATGCCCGCCCGTTGCGCCATGTCGTCGATACCGACCTCCAGCGAAGGCTGCTGCAGAAACGCGCGGCACACCATTGCCAGTCTAGGTTCTGCCGGTAACGGCGCATTGAGCGAAAGCACGGGCATGCTGGCGATTTCATGCAGCAGCAAGCCCATCAAATGGCCGTCATGCCCTTGAGTGGAATAGCGCGCGGGGACATCGATGGCTTTCAACAGCAAATGGCGCAACAACGGCGACACCTCCAGCACCTGACATTGCCCCGGCAGTTCGAGGCGCTGCGCCGCTTGTTTGCGGATATAGGTGTTGTGCAGCGTGACAGTCCCGCGCATTTGCATGGAGTGGCGCAGTTGCGCGGGTACCCAGATGCCGCGCTGCGGCGGCACGACCCAGTTACCGTCATCGGTAAACACGGTGATGACACCGCTGGCCGCGTAGGCGAATTGGCCGCGCTGGTGATCGTGCAGCGGGAACAGCGTGCCGTCCGCGTAATCAATGGCGGTCACGACGGCGTCGCGCGGGGTGTTCTGATAGGGATGACTGGAGATTTCTCGCATGGCCCGATTCTAATGAAAGTTGGCCTGTGACTGAAAGCAGGCCAGGTCGATTGCCGGCATATTTCTCCGCGCCCGAGTACTTCCGCTCGGCGCCGGGAAAGATTGACCATGCAAAAGAAGCATCTTGTACTCGCCGTTCTGGTGACGGCTGTCTGGGGATTGAACTTCCCCGTGACCAAACTCGGCCTTGCGGCTATCGACCCGCTGCTGCTGACCGCACTGCGTTTCACGTTGGCCGCATTGCCCTGGGTGTTTTTCGTCGAACGTCCACGTGTGGCGTTCCACTGGCTGGCTGCTTACGGACTGATTTTCGGCGTGGCGATGTGGGCGTTGATCAACCTCGGTATCGCTTGGGGCGTGCCCCCCGGAACGGCATCGCTGCTGATCCAGTTCAGTGCGTTTTTTACCTTGGGTTGGGGCGTGGTTTTTTTCGGCGAACGTCTGGGACGGCTGCAATGGCTTGGCACTTGGTTGGCTGTCGCCGGCCTGATGGGCATCGTAATGAGTCGCCCCGGCGACGCATCGGTGGCGGGTTTGGCACTGGTCATTGGCAGCGCCCTGGCGTGGAGCATTGGCAACGTCGTGATCAAGGTCTCGAAGGTGCGTGAGATTTTTGCGTTTGTGGTGTGGGCGAGCCTGTTTCCTCCCATCCCGCTCATGCTGCTGACGTGGCTGCTGCATGGCACCGCACCGTTCACTGCACTGCCGTCGCAGCTCAACGCGATAACCGTGTTTTCGCTGGCGTTTCAGGTCTATGCCGCGACGCACTTCAGTTATTGGGGATGGAACTTGCTGTTGCGCGAATACCCGATATCGCGAGTGGCACCGTTGTCGCTGTTGATTCCTGTGTTCGGGATCTTCAGCTCGATGGCGATCTTCGGCCAGTATCCAAGCCTCTTTGACTGGCTTTCGATCTCGCTGGTTTTACTGGCGATCCCCTTGGGATCAGGGCATGTGCACGGAATGCTTTTGCGCCTTCGGGTACGGCATTAATGTTCAGCAGTGGATGCCAGCCACTGTGCCCTGGATAACCCGTAGCACTTGCACTGGGCAGGTGCACCGGAGAGGTTTAGCTCGGCGTCATACAAGTGCCCGGCGCCGATTTTCAACAGCGCTTTTTGCGAACGAAGGTTGGCGGGGCCGATGTGGAAATAGACGGTGTCGTAGACCTTGAAAGCATGTTCCAGCATCAATCGTTTCAACTCACGATTGGCATCGCCACCCCATTTCGCCCGCACCAGAAAGGTGTAGCCGATGGCGATACTCTCGGGTTGATCGGGCGGCGTGTAGTAGCTCGACATACCGACGATCTGCCCCGACTCGATATCGATGACGGCAAGTGCTTTCTGGCTGGCGAGCCGAGCGGCGAAGTACGCTTCAAACACTTGCCGTTCATAGCGATCGCTGGCGGGGTGGCCGGCCCAGATCAGTGGATCACTGGCGGCCAGGAACAGCGCTTCAAAGTCACTGGCAGCCAATGTCCGCAGCTTCAGCGTGCTTGCGTACAGAGCGGGTTGGCAGTCGAAGTCGCCTACAGGCATGGTTTGCGTTCCTGGTCGAACTGGGGAATGCGACCAGTTTAGGGCGGCAAGAGGTTAAGGAAAGATCCAATTCGAGGAGGATTTGTGGGGCCACTCGGTCCAGGAGCTCGGCCTGATGAGTGGGGGGATTATCCGGCAAATAATCTGCCTTATATCATTCTAAGCAACGCCGCTTTGATAATGGCTTCTGAACGTGTTGAAGAATTCATTTTTCGGGTGAACTGTTTGACGTGAAAGTATACGGTCGCACGCGTGACGTTGATGGTGTCGGCCACCTGCTTGGATGTCAGGCCATCAGCGAGCAAGCGCATGATGCGTACTTCACGAATATTTAGCTGACTACTTGCTACGGATTGGCTGCATTTCGACAGGTGACTTATTTTTTGGGCGACCATTCGTGATTCCGAGAACAATGTTTCGTAGGTCTCATTGAAGTCAATGTCGGGTCGGTCTGTGTTCGCCCAAATCAGAGTCAATGACGCCACGCTGCCGTTACGCATGGGATAAATTAACGTCGAAGCATCTGCCACGCGTTTGGCTGCAGACGTTTTTATCAATGTGACAATGCTCGGCGAGGACACGGGCAGCCCGCTGCTCCAGTGATGTATTTCTACGTCACTGGCTATATCCAGAACCGGGTCCATCATCCAGATTTTTTCCTGGTCGTAGATAACCCGACAGGAAAAGTCAAAGTTGTCGGTGAGATAGACTTTCGGAAGTGATACAGGTACCGCCGCCTTGTAGAAAATTGCGTAATGGCTGCAGTTTGTCTTTAGCAGGATCCTCCTTGTTAGTTCCCTTTGAAACGTGCCCGCGAATGAAACTCGCGCGTAGTCAAATGCTTGTCGAAAATCAACGTTATGTTTAGCCACGACCATATCTATCCTTGATTCGGTATCAGGGGCGAACCGTCAGGCTAGCTAGAGGTTGCAGAGTTTTCAACCAGACAGGCGCAAGTCGACTCAGGGACAAGGTCGCGTAGCACATGAATATGTTGAAAAACTATCAACATTAGTAGTGATAGGGCGTTTTTTTCAACCACCCTGATCGTGGCTGCCGTTGATGGGCAGCCGAGTACGCTGAAGAATCTGCCTAAAATAATGGAGAAAACTATCATGAATGATATCGACACGATCACTAACGCATGGGGGCGCTGGAAAACTGCTCAATACGGAACAACCTGCTGGTTTACTGAAAGCACACAATATGCCCGTAACAAAGACACCAAGAACTACATGCAATATCAAACCAATGTGACGCCACCAAAAGATCTGGTGTACTCGAGTTTTGTGCAAAAAGATGGTGGCAGCGCTTTGTTAGGTAAATACGACACTGTCAATGACGGCGGTCAGGTCATAGAACATGTGGTGAGCTTGCAACAAGGGTTGACGGATACCTTTACCTGGAGCGTTACGGAACAACTCAAAGTCGGCGTCACGGTAAAAGCCAACGCGGGCATTCCACTTGTAGGTGGCGCGGAGACAAGCAGTACCGTTGAAATGACCCTGTCTTCTACGCAGGGCGCGAGCGAGTCCAAGGCCTCCAACTATGGGGCGTCGACCAAAGTGCCAATTTCTCCCCACACCCACGGTTGGGGTGAGGTTGACTTGAGTTTCACCGAACTAAACACCCAGTGGGTCGGGAACGTCTGGCTGCAAGGATACGTTGCCATCTGGTTCAATAATAAAGTGGCAATCAACAATAACGGTGATTACCACTATTTGTGGTTCATCCCGGTTCAACAGGTTTTCTCCGAGTGTATTCAACATAACATCATCAGCACTTCCGGCTACATCGTACAGGGCGGCGGAGTGACTGCTCAGGCCAGCGGAACGTTCCACAGCAGCATGGGCCTGAGCTTGAAAACCATCGCCCATGAACAGCCATATCCCGGAAAATCCGAAGCGGTCAAAACCTATTACGGTTATGTGAGTACTCGACCGGAAGTAGAATTTAAAAGCATCTCAGCTATCAATGAATCGAGAGATAACGTGGATTAACGATCGTCTCTGATTAATCAGTAGACCCGGCCAGCACTTCTGAAGAAAGAAGGGCTGGCCAGGCTCAAAGTCTGTTTCCGGCCATTCAAGGGGAAGCTGAGGGGGATTTCAGCTTTCGCTGGTTTCGACTGGCTCTGCGGCTTCAGCTTCCAGTTTTGCCCGATCAGCCTTGCTGATGTATTTGGGCTTTTTCGGCGCCAGTTTGGCGCTGGCCTTTTTGGCCTTTTCCTTGAACAACTGCTTGAGTTTCTTTTGACGATTCATGTTTTCTGTCCGGCCTACAAGTTTGAATAACGACTAGCGAAGGGCGTAAACGTACGCATCAATGGACGAGCCACAAGATAGGCTGCACTTTGCCCTCAAAAAGGGGCGAATCCTGACGTAAGCCTCCGTCCAAGGCAATGCCATTCCTCACATTGCGATGAAGTCGCGCACAGCTTTGATGGTCGGCGCCGGGGCTTCTTCCATCAACCAATGTCCTGCCGTCGGAATCACCACCTCGGTGACGTTGTCCGCAGCATTGCGCATGACGATCGCTTCGTTGTTGCCAAAGGACTTTTCACCGCCCACGGCCAGCACCGGCATGCTCAAGTGTTTCTGCAGGACGGGAGCGTTGTCGAGGGCGTCCTGACGAATGCTGCGGAACTGGGCGAATGCGGCGTGCATGGCGCCGGGGCGGGCGTATAGCTTAGCGTAGTGCTGACGGGTGCCTTCATCGACCTTGGCCGGATTGCCGGCAAACTCATTCCAGAAGCGATCGAGGTAGATGCGCTCACGCCCGGCCACCAGACGCTCCATGTCCGCACCGCCAAAGTCGAAGTGCCAGAGCATCGGCGAACGAACAATGTCATTCCACGGGGTGATGCCGGGCACGGGCGCGTCCATCACCACCAGGCGCTCGGTCAGTTCGGGATAGCGCGCGGCATAGGCGAACGCGACCATGGTGCCGATGTCATGCCCGATGACCACCGAATGTTCGATCTTCAGCGCGCTCAACACCTGACGAATGTCGCCGGCCTGAGTCTTTTTGTCATAGCCGCCCTCGGGAATCGACGACAACCCCATGCCGCGCAGATCCGGCACCACCACGGTGTGGTCGCGGGCCAGATCCGCCGCCAGCGGCGCCCACATGTCGCCGGTATCACCGAAACCATGCAACAGCACCACGGCCGGACCCTTGCCACCGACCCGCACGTGCATTGTCGCGCCTTCGACCTTGATGTCCTGAGTGTGGAAGGTCGGCGGGAAGGGGACGACGTCGGCAAAAGCCTGGAAACTCAGGGCAAGAAGGGCGAGGGCGGTCAGTAGCGGGCGAGTCATGACGAAGTCTCCAAGCGTGGGGGGATGGAGAGAGCGTAGACGTATCGATCAGGGCCGCAGGAGTTTCACTTGGAAGCGAACGCCGCCTCGATAAACGCCCCCAGCGCCATCTCCTCAAGAATTTCGATAGAGAAGCGGCCGAAGCGCTTCGGCAGCCAGATGATGCGCATTGCGGACGGGTGTCGATGGGCTGGGCGTAATCGACGATCGGCCAGCCGGGATAAACTAAGCTGATGTGTAACGTCAGGATGACACAGGAGCATCCCACCATGAAGGCGCGCCGCATGATCAAGTCACGCACGTTGATTGCAACGATTTCGTCCCTTGCGCTGGTTTTCAGTTCGGCGATGGCACTGGCCGATCCCGGTAATGGAAAAGGTCAGGGGCAGGGCAATGGCAAGGGAAATTCGCAGAATGTGCAGGGCCACGGTAACCAGAAAGGTAACGGCAACAAGGGCAACAACTCGGGTGGTGACTGGAGTCATGGCCCAAGCATCGATCACGGCAATGTGCTCGGGATTGTTGGCGGCTACCGCGACTACTGGAGCCCGGGGCCTGCGCTGCCACCGGGCATTCAAAAGAATCTTGCACGCGGCAAAGCATTGCCACCCGGTATCGCGAAAAAGCTCGATGGACGCCTGGTCGGTCACCTGCCGCATTACGATGGCTACGAATGGCAGCAGGTGGGCACTGATCTGATCCTGGTCGCGTTGGCCACCGGCCTGATTTACGAGGTGCTCAACGGGGCGTTTGATTAAGCTTTCCAGCCCGTTGCGCACCACCCACGCCGATCAGACGATTTTCAAAGCACTCAGCACGATCAGCGATTGCTCGGCGAAAGCCTGAGCCTGTTCGGTCAGCGCGGCAATGTTGGCTTCGGCAGTGGTCAGCGGTTTGCCGTCCTTGAGCAACACTTCGTTTTGTTCGGCGATGACGCTCCACACCAGTTGCGCCCACTCCGCCGGGTGCTGTTTGCCTTGGCGGATTGCAATCAGGAACAGTTGCTGGAAACGACTGACCGTGACGCCGCCACCGGTGACCGGACTGCTCAACACCTGAATGTCAGCGTTGAACAGCGCGCGCTTGCACAGTTGCAAGTTGAACGCGGCGCAGCGTTCGTACACCAGCGCCTCGGCGGCTTCGCTCTGGCAAGGGGCTACCGCGCCCATGCCGACCAGGATGGCGATGGCCTGTTCCAGATCGTCGTAGGCCATTGGCGACACCGCATCGAGCAACTGTTGCATCGTTCTGGCTTCATAGGTCTGACCCGCGAGTGCATTGAGGAGCGGGCGGTAAATTTCCGCTTGCAGTGACGCTTCGCCAGCGGGGCCGGTGACGCTGGACGCTACGTTTTCTGCCGGTTGCATCAGGACAAATCGCGTATTGAGCATGCGCGAGCGGCGCTCGGTGGCGCTCAGTCGGTTGGCACCGCGCACGTACAGGTCGCGACGGAAAGCCTGGTTGACGAAGTAGTCACGCGCCTGCTCGCGCATCACCGGATGTTCGATACCGTCGAGAAAGGCCAGGCCTTCAGCGCTCAGGTTGAGTGCATCGACCGAATCCAGCGGCACCGCTGTGGTGACGTAATCGAGCTTGGCCGGGGCCAGCGCATCCACCATGTCGGCGAAATACATGCAGTTCCAGTCGCGATTGAAATATTCGTGGGCGACGTATTGGCGATCCTGACCTTTGATGGTCTGCAGTCGCGCGCCCAGGCTCGGCGCGGCGATGGCGTACTTGGGGTTGGCCGCCAGCAGCGCTTCGGAAAACTGCAACGCAGCATCGATGCGCTGATCCGGCCGCGTCGAGTGGCTGGCAAAGCGGTCGTGCAGGCTGAACAATTGGCGCAACGGCGCTGAAGGCGACCAGCCCGGGAAGGCGTTGTAGCTGACGTACAGGTGACCACCCGGTTTGAGGTGGCGCCGGGCGAATTCGACAATCAGCTTCTGGTTGTCACGGCTGACCCAGGTCCAGATGCCATGCAGGCTGATGCTGTCGAACTGCGGCAAATCATGGCGCGCCAGCAGTTGCTCGAAGCTGTCGTCATAGAGTCTTGCGCCGTTGTTGCTGAGTTCCGCCAGCTCAATGGCGTGAGCCGCCTGACCAGGGTGGAAGTCCGTACCGACGAAGCCTGCCGGGTTGGCCGTGGCGTGAATATTGATCGACACACCCTGACCAAAACCGAGTTCGCAGTGATAACCGTCGGGATTGTCGAGGCCGGCAAAGCCGCGTAACAACAGGCAGTAACGCTGGAAAACCGGATTGATTTCCCGGCTATAGCTGTAGGTGTAGCCTTCGTCGGTGAAATAACCTTCGTTCCAGGCATTGCTCATGGGTGCAGCCTCTTGAATCGTAATGGAAAGTGGCTCTTGTAAAAGGCATGGACGTGCGTCGTTCAGTCTTGCGCAGGCCACCCGCATGTTGTCGGCAGGATCGAACCATTCGATAGGGTTCGTGCTGATATTTTGCCGGGTTATTCATGATCGGAGTTGGTCGCTCCTCACAAACGCACGCCCATCTCCAGGGCACGGGTCTCGAAGCCGAACTCGGCATACATGCGCACCGCGCGCTCGTTGAAAGGCCAGACCGTCAAGCGCAAGTCCTGCGCATTCTGCTCGATAGCCCAGTCTTTAACCCGCTGAATCAGCGCGCGGCCAATGCCTTTGCCCCAGAACGGTTCGGCGACACACACCGAACCGATGCGCACCACGTTCTGTGGCTGCATCAACGGCCCGGAACTGGCGGACAGGGTGGCCGTAATGAACGCGGCGGGCTGATCTCCCACACTGGCGATGAAGGCGATCTGACCGGGCTTTTCGAATACACCGGCCCAGTGCGGCAAGTCGCGGGCAAAATCATCAGTCGCGGCGGCGTAGATATCGGGGCGGGCGGCGTGGTGGACCGAGTTGAGCAATTGGCCCAGCTCGCACATCGCCATAGCATCTTCGGCGGTGGCGGTGCGGTAGGTAATGATTTCTTCCATGATAAAAATTGCTCCCTGGATGTGTTCATAAGCTTCGCATCCTGCGGCAAACGGCGAAAGTATGCATCCCGGATCCTGCAGGCATTTCAACGAAGCCGGGGGCACCTGGGTCGCTTTTTCAGGCAAATCTGTGCATTGAATGTTTCTGCGTTAAACGAATAATCGAGCGCTCGAATCTTTTGGAGTTGGGCACTGTATGGAAGCGTTACGCATTCAATCTGGCGACATTTATCGTTCACGGACGGCAGCCTCGGAGAGTCGCCCATGAGCCTGCATACCCGCACCAAACGCTTGACCGTGCCGCAACTGGTCGCGATGAAAGGCCAACAGAAAATCGTCTCGCTGACGGCGTACTCCAGCAGTATCGCCAAGCTGATCGACCCGATCGTCGACTTTATTCTGGTCGGCGATTCCACGGCCATGGTCGGTTATGGCCGCGCCTCGACGCTGAGCATGCAGCTCGAAGAAATCATCGGCCACACGCGGGCGGTGGTCGATAGCACGCGCCTGGCCTGTGTGGTGGCCGACATGCCGTTTGGCAGTTATCAAGAATCCCACGAGCAGGCCTTTCGTAATTGCGCTCAGGTATTGGCGCGTACCGGTTGCGACGCGGTCAAACTGGAAGCCAACAAGGCCTTGGCGCCGACGGTCGAGTTTCTTGTAGCCCGTGGTATTCCGGTCATGGCCCATGTCGGCTTGATGCCGCAGTTCGTCAATGTCATGGGCGGTTTCAAGGCTCAGGGCCTGACCGCTGAAACCGGTGCAGTGATTGCCGAAGACGCCCGGGCCAATCTCGACGCGGGCGCCTTCAGCCTGTTGCTCGAAGGCGTGGCGGAGGGCGTGGCGCGGCAGATTACTCTGGACTCGCCAATGCCCACCATCGGCATCGGCGCCTCACCGGCCTGCGACGGCCAGGTGCTGGTCACCGAAGATGTGCTCGGCCTGGGCGGTGAGCATCTGCCGCGCTTCGTCAAACGCTACGCCGATGTCGGCGCGGTGATCAGCGAGGCATGCGCGCAGTTTGCTGAGGATGTGCGGCATGGTCGGTTTCCTGAAGCGCGGCATTGCTATGGACTTTAAGCGCGGTTTTCTTCGTTGAGCGCCTGCGCCAGTCGTTCCACTGCGTGGCCGATGTCCTTGTCCCAGTCGAGGGTGTAACTCAGGCGCAGGTACTGCTTCCAGGCGCCTTGCTGGCTGAAGATCTCGCCGGGGGCGACCACGATCCGCTCGGTCAGCAGGCGCTCGAACACCCGTTGCATGTCGATCGGCCGCACAGCCTTGAGCCAGAAGCTCGCACCGCCCTGTGGGGCGACTACCTGCCACTGACCGTTACCGTGTTCTTCCAGCAAGGTCTGTAGCTGTTGCATGCGCTTGCGCAACAGTGCTCGCAGGGTGGTCAGGTGCTGATCGATGCGCCTGGAGCTGTAAAGTCTGGCAATCGCTTTCTGCCGAATTGGCGAGAGGCGAAATCCGCGTTGCATAAACAATCGATGAAATTGCGCGGCCTGCTGGCGACACAGCACATAGCCGTACGGCGCTTCACCGCCAATAATCTTGTCGAACGTCGAGAACACCACCAGTTTGTCCGGATCAGCAAAATCGCGATAGCGCGCGGGTGAATCGGAGAAACACAACTCGCCCCATGTGTCGTTTTCGAACAGCCAGATATCGCGCTCGGCCAGCCAGTGACAGATCTGCTGTTTATCCTGTGCTGGCATCAACTGGCCTTGGGGAATATTCACCGTGGAGGACAGCACCGCCAGGCGCACCGGTTCGCGCGTGAGTAACGCCTTCAACGCGGTTAGATCGAAGCGGCCGTCATCACCGAGGGGCATTTCGATGACGCGGATATTGGCCGCCTGCAACTGGCGCAGAATCGCCCATGAGCAAGGCGATTCCACCAGCGCCACGCTGCCGCCGAGATTCAAGGCACTGAGCGACAACTCCAATACACTGCGCAGGTCGGCGCCGATATACGCCTGCTCGGCCTGCCAGTGGTTGTGAGCAGCACGGGTGTAGCGTTCCGCCAGGGTGGCGCGCAATTCCGGCTCGCCGAGTGGCTGATAGAGCGGTGCATTCGAGGGCGGGTATTGGCGAGTCAGCTCACGCTCCATCATCAACAACGGCCCCTGCAGCGACAGCAGCATCGCCGGGGCATCGCTGCTCAGCGCCAGCATGCCGGGCTGACGGGCGCTGGCGAAGACGTGGTCCAGAAGATTGCCGGAGCTGGTCGTCACAGGCGCCGCCGGCATCGACCGGGTGAAATAGCCGAACCTGGGTTTGGCGTGGATTCTGCCTTCGTCCTCGAGCAGTGCGTAGGCATATTTGGTCGTCGACACCGAAACGCCGAGGCGCAGGGCCAGTTGTCGCAGGGACGGCAGTTTCTGCTCAGTCGTGCCACTGGCCGCCTCGATCAATCCGATGAGGTAGTGGTAGACCGCTTGATAGGCGAACGCGGTGTCGTTGGGGGGCGTCAATGCTGTTCTCCTTGATTGTCAGCCTACGAAGCAAACGGAAGATTGTGCCAAAGCAGTCAGCTGTCCGTTTGCGCCGCCGCCCAGTGCTTCATCTCTTCAGCAATGAAGTGATTGACTAGGTCGCTGTACATTTTCTCAATGGCATCTGCATTCAAACCTTCGTTTTCGGCCCAGTCGCGACGGGTTGCCAACATCGCCTGAAAACGCTCCGGTGCCCGCACTGAGGTCGCCGAGGTCTTGAACTTCGAGGCCGCGAGTACGTACTGAAAGCGCTTGCCCAGCAGTTTGATCACCGCTTGATCGAGTCGGTCGATTTCACTTCGAATATCTTGCATGTCCGCACAGTCGGCGGGTTGTAACGTGTTGATGACGTCCATGTGCGTCTGAGCCTCTCGAGTTGTTGTTGATATTGCGGCGGGTTTTCAGCGGGTAAGAGCAGCGTTGTTTGTCACTTTGCGTGCTTCAGACAGCTCAGTGAGAAACGCCAGAATCTGCGGCACACCGCAAAGATGAACGACTGGAATCTGCGGCCCGACGCTAGCACGCATCGCTTCAATGCTCGGGCGATTGACCCGGTCAAAATTCCACACGTATTTCAGAAATTGCAGAAATGCGCGGTCCAGCCGCTCGGTGCAGCCGACGGGAAGATCCGCGCGCGGGCGATTCAGGGCGCTGCGCAGAATGACCCGCTTCATGCAGGTCAGCCGAGGCGTATCCAGCCAGATCACCAGGTCGGCACGGGGCAGTCGCAGATCGAAGGTGCGCCGCGAATAATTGCCTTCGCAGATCCAGGTGTCGCCCGCCACGGCTTGGCGAACCCGTTCACGGAACATTTCATTGACCGGCTCTACCCAGCCTGGCTCCCAGAACAGCGGGTCGAGGTGAACCACCGCCAGATCCAGACGCCGGCCGATTTCGCGGGCGAGGCTAGATTTGCCGCTGCCCGAGTTGCCCAGAATGACGATGCGTTGCATGTGCAAATCCCTTGCTGCAAAAAGTCGGCAAGTCTAAATCAAGCGTTACCGGAATTCCGAAAAAAACGCTCTGGGCGGCACGGTTGAAGGGCAGCAGATGACCGGCGATCCAGCAGCTCTTCACTGGCGAGGCGCCCGACGATTGCCGCCAGCGTCACACCGGGATGCATCGCACAAACGTAGACCCCGCCGACACCGGGCAAGTAACCGACCGCGGGTATGCCATCAGCGGGCATAGGTCTCAGTCCGACGGCGACGGTTTGCGCCTCAATCAAAACCACCCCGTGAAGTTCTTTGCGTATGGCTTCGGCGGTTTGCCGGGCGATGTCAGTCGGCGAGTTGCCTGGCGTCTCTCCCCAATAATCTTCAGCGGCCAGCAACGTGCCGTCGGCGCTTTGCCGAATTTCCATTTCGGGGCTGGAGATGATGCCTTTGACCAGGCCCGGTTGGGTCTTGTAGCGGATGAAAATGGCGGGCGAAGCGTCGATGGGCAGGGAGACGTTGAGCATCTGGGTTAACTGCCGGGTGGCAGTCCCCGCAGCAAGCGCAACGAGGTCGGCATCAAACGTGCCCGCTGTGGTTTCAACGCCGGTGACATCTGCGTTGCAGGTTTTGAAACCGGTCACTCGGGTTTGCGTGAGCAATTGCGCCCCCAGCGCCCGGGCGCCGGCAATCAAGGCGTGGGTGGCCTGCACGGCGTCGAGTGCGCCTTCTTCCGCGCGATACAACGCGCGGGGAGGGGGATTTTTCAGGTTGGGCTCGCGGGCAAGCACCTCGGCAGACGATAACAATGTCGCCGACGCCGGATACTCTGCTGATTCGCTGTACGACAGCGCTCCGGTCCAGCGAATCTGCACATCCGGCAGCTCGGTTTCGAGTCGTCGGTAGGCTTCTATGGCCATCCCGCGCAACTGCGCAATCGGATCAGCGCCGGCGTGCGTGGCATTGATCCAGGCGAAAGAGCTTGCCGTCACGCCGCTCGCGATCTCGCCGGCCTCGATCAACGTGACCTGTGCACCTTTGCCGGACAGGTGATACGCAAGAGAGGCACCGACGATGCCTGCACCCACCACCACAATTCGCCCACGTGTTTTCTGTTTCATTTCAACATTCCCTGTTGTCGACGGCTGATCCTGCAACAGGGGTGACAATGCGAGCAACCAGAAAAAAGCCCGGCCAAAGCCGGGCTCGTCCACTTGCAACGGATCAAGCAGCCATATTTCCCGCGGCCATTTCCTTCTTGCAGCTGGCCTTCATTGCTTCCATCTGCGCGCCCAGTTCTTCGAGTTTTTCCTTGCCCAGAAGCTTTTTCGCCTGAGGAAACATTTCCGTCTCTTCCTCTTCGATATGGTGTTCGAGCAATTCCTTGACCACTTTCACTCGACCGGAAAACTCCGGGGTGCCCGGGTCGGTCAGTTTCAGATCGGGCAGCACCAGTGAGTCCACGGTGCGGTGTTCTTCCTTGGCTTCGAAGTACATGACGTCCTGTTCCTTACTGCCGGCGACCTTAAACGCGGGGTAGAGGATTTCCTCTTCGAGGCGGGTATGGATGGAGATTTCCATTTCCAGTTTGCCCAACAGCTCGACGCGTTTTTTCAGCGCGCGCTCGGTTGAATCACTGAGTTGGCTAAGGATGTCTTTGACTTTTGCATGATCGGCTTTGAGAAGGTCGATGGCGTTCATGGCGCTGCCTCTGCTGTCACGGAGTTAACACAGGCCGTTGTTTCACGGCGCTGTGAATGCCCTGATTCAGTCGCATTTGCCATGCCAGTCCGTGGCGAATGCTCAATCGCTCTGGATCAAGGGCTTGCGCCGACACGGGCAAAAAGCCTTCGTGCAGCCTGCATGAAGAGGACATTGCAGGCATTGCAGATCACGGCTTCGTCAGATGACAAGCGCCGCGTGCCGGGCAGTCAATCGGATTACGACGCTGAATGACTGACATGCTTGGGCCCCGCCAACGCCCAGGCAATCAAGCCGAACAACGGCACAAACACGATCAGCACGATCCACACGCCTTTGTTGCTCGCTTTCCCCTCGCTCTTGCGCACCCGATTGATGGCCCAGAGTTCGATTAGCAGAAGAACTGCCGCCAGTACGATCCACACGGTTTCGATTTGCATTGGCTACCTCCTGATGGTCTGTGCGTTAGGTGGCGTGCGGTGCGACGGGTTCATTTATTTTTGTTCAGGGCATTGAGCTGGCGAGCGAGCTCCAGTGCCACCCGACCGCTGTTAAAGGTCGGCAGCAGGTGAGTGAAAGGGATGTCGATCATTCGGTTCTCGCGCACCGCGCGCAGTTGCGACAACACCGGGTCGTGGGTCAGCAGATAGCGTTTGCGCCTGGCGGGCGACCATTCGGCGTCGGCCAGCAGGATCACGTCCGGGTCGCTGGCCAGCAGGGTTTCGCTGTTGACGGTGACTCGATACAGGTTTATGTCGGCGAACACATTGCGTGCCCCGGCAGCCGCCAGCAGAGGAGTGACAAAACCACGTCGGCCCTCGCTGTCGAGGCCTTTGACTTCACTGTCGAGATAGAACACTGACAATGGTTTAGCCGTACCGGCCAAGGCTAGGGCGCTGGCAATATCCTTTTCCATGGAGTCGATCAACGCTTGGGTTTTTTGCTGCTGGTGCAGCAGCTTGCCCAGCGTCAGCAAGTCATTGCGTACATGCGCGAAATAATCCAGCGAATGCCCGTTGCAGGCGGATTCCAGCAGATACGAACCCACGCCATTACGCGCAAGCCCCGAGCGGGAAGTCACACCGTCGGCGAATGCCGTGGCAAACCCGCCGATCACCAGATCCGGCCTCGCAGCGTAAAGCACTTCGCTGGCCGGGTATTGCCGCGCGATCACCGGCACACCGAAATACTCGGAAGGCCGCTGCCCGGCACCGGTGTCATCCAGATACGCCACGCCGACCAGCGCTGGCCCGGCACCCAGTGCCAGCACGAGATCCGCCGCATGCTGATTGAGCGCGACGATGCGTGAGGGCGCAGCGGCGCGCCAGTCTTCGCCGCAATTACGGTAAGTGTCGGCGAGCGCGGGCGCGGCGCAGAGCAGGGCACTCAACAACATCCACAACCTGCTCATGGCCGCGCCTTGATCAGCAAATCCGCAACCACTTCACCGCCCACCAGATGCCCCTCGACCAGCCGCTGCACATCGTCTTTGCTGCGCACGCCATACCAGCAACGCTCCGGATACACCGTCACAATCGGCCCCAGATTGCACGGAAACTGACAATGCGTACGGGTCAGCAGAACGCCGCCCGGCGTCTCGATGCGATCGTGCGCGAGCAAATGCCGGCGCAGGGTTTTCCATAGCTGCAAGGCGCCGCGCTGGGTGCAGCGTGGGCCGGTGCAGAGGAACACATGGCGCGCGTGCTCGGGCACGTGCGACCAGTCCGGGTGCGTGTCGACGCCGTCGACGGTTTTGATCTCACTCATCAGAAGCGGTACGTGTAGCGCACTTCGGAGGTGAACGGCCGGCCGAGGTTGTCGACATTGCTCGAACGGCTGGTGACGTAATCGCGATCGAAGAGGTTTTCCACCAGCAGGCTCACGCGGTGTTGGTGGGCGTTGTCGAGGTAGCGATAAGCGTCGGCGTCGACCACTGAATAATTGCCGTACTCGACCTGCTTCGAGCTTTTGATATCGCGGATATAGCGGATCGCACCGCCAACGCCCCACAGGCGATTTTCCGATTCATAACCCACGCGCGAACGGGCGAAGAAGCTCGGGATGTCATTGATGGTCGCCCCCGTGCGGGATTCGGTGAGGTTGCGGGTCATGTCCGCTTGCAGACTCCACTGATCGTTGAGCGCCAGTTTGGCGTCGGCCTCGAAACCGCGCATCTGGATCGTGCCTTCACCGTTGACCCACTGAATGTCATCGAGGGTGATCAGGTCGTCGATCTTGCGTTTGAACAGGGTCACGCTGGCGCTGAATTCGCGATCGAGCAAGAAGCCTTTGTAGTCGACACCGAGTTCAGCGTTGCGGCTTTTTTCCGGTTTGAGATTGCGATTACCGATCTCGTCGCCCGGCTCGTTGACGAACAGTTGCTCGGCGTTCGGCAGTTTGTAAGCGCTGCCGTATTGGCCGCGCACCGACCAATTGTCATTGAGGTCATACAGCGAAGTGAGCATGCCGACCGTGGCACTGTCGCCGCCGCTCATGGCTTCGTGGCGCACACCGATGCTCGGATGCCAGTCGGGCAGGGCGTCGATCTGCGGTCGCAGTTGCGTGTAGAACGCATGGGCTTCGGCCTTGTCGTTGTCGATGATCAACACATCGTCCTGGCCCTTGAACCATTGGTTGTCGCTGCCGAACACCAGCACATGGCCGCCGCGCAGTTCAGCCTTGCCTTCGGCCTGCACGCCCCAATCGGTGAAGCCCCAATAGTCGTTGTGATTGATGACTTGGGTGCCGCCCCCGGCGATATTGTTGACGCGCGTGTAGCGGGTGTCCCAGTCGTTGATATGACTTTTGATGAAGTAGCTCAGGCGCTCGTTGACGGTCTGCTCGAAGGTCGCCGTGGCGATCTGCTGCACGCGGTCGTTGGTGGTGTTGTGGTTGTCGACCGGGCGGGCGAAGTCGAGATTGGCGTCGGCGTATTGGTAGAACAGTTCCAGCCGCGCATCATCGCCAAACGACTGAATCGCCTTGCCACCGAAGGTGGTGACTTCGTAGGCGCGGTTCTTCTCGCTGACGTTTTTCATGTCGCGGTTGCGATAGGGCTGGTAACCGTCGGAGACGTTGTGGCTGACATACGCCAGCAGACCGAGATCGCCAAAACCGTTCGTGAAGATGTTCTCGACCCGAGCGTCTTCGGTGGTGCCGCCGAAACTGTCGACGCCCAGATTCACTTCGCCAGAGGTTTTGCGCGATTGCGGGCTGCGGGTGACGATGTTGATCACACCCGACACGGCTTGAGTGCCGAACAACAGGCTCTGGCCACCCTTGAGCACTTCAATGCGCTCGATGGCATTGGCCGGCAGGGTGTCCAGATAGAGGCCGCCGTACAGGCGATTGTTCAGGCGTACGCCGTCAAGCAGGATCAACGTGTCGTCGTTGCGCCCGCCCAGCAGTGAATAAGTGCCGTAGTCGAACGGACCGTTTTTCGGTGCGACGTACAGACCGGGAATGAACATCTGCATGACGCGGCTGACATCGGCGCTGGGGCCGGCACGTTCGATCTGTTCGCGGCTGACGATCTCGACCTTGCTGCCGAACTTCGCCATCTCGGCGACGGTGGTGGATTCCACAGACGGTGCAGAAACGATTTGTTGATGGAGTTCCAGCGGCGCGTCGTCGGCCAGTAGCAGCGGGCTGAACAGGCAGCCAAGGAACAGGGTTGGAGCAGGAGTGTTGAAAGGTCGAATCATTGTCTTCTCGAAAAGGATCTTCGCAGAAGAGCATGCAGGAGAAGGCATCGCGCACAGCCAATACCGGCCCATGCCCGCCCACCGCAGGATTTTGCCAAACAAAATTTCAGGCCGGTCTCCGGGCTCGCGCGTATCGAGGCTTTCACCTTCCCATGGCCGTCTGGCCACAGTGGTGTATCGAAAGCATCACGCGCATACCGTTGCGGGGGCAGCACCGGACTTGTTCGAAAAGAACGTACCGGTTTCCCGTTTCACCCCATGCACGGCGGCATGGGACACCTGAAACTGGGCGGCATCTGAACATTCGAATGACCGTTCGTCAACTTTCGGGACCCGGGTTATGGGTATGCAAATGGCCAAAGTTGCCTATTGCCAAGCACCCGTCGCGCGCCAGACAATAAGAGTCATTATCACTCGCGAATTATTCCAGCCTCATGTCCGCCGACGAATTATCCCTGCGCAGCGCCGTCAATGACTTGTATTGCGACCATCACGGGTGGTTGAAAGGCTGGTTGCGCAAGCGTCTGAGCAACTCTTTCGATGCGGCCGATCTGGCGCAGGACACCTTCGTTCGGGTCATCAAGGCCCGCAGCGCTCTGGAGATTCGCGAGCCGCGTCCTTACCTGTCGATGATCGCCAAAGGCTTGCTCGTTGACCTGTTCCGCCGCCGTTCGCTGGAGCAATCCTGGCTGGAAGCGCTGGCGGCCATGCCACAAGAGCAACAGCCTTCGCTGGAAGAGCAGGCGATCCTGCTGCAGGCGCTGGTGGAAATCGACCGTCTGCTGCAAGGGCTGGGGCCGAAGGTCAAGCAGACCTTCATCCTGTCGCAGTTCGATGGCCTGACCTACCCGCAGATTGCCGAGCGCTTGAACATCAGCGTGCGCAGCGTCAACAACTACATGGCCAAGGCCATGGAGCATTGCTGTCTGATGCAGATTCAGATGCAACTGGCATGAGCCTGTCGCCCGCCGAACTGCAAGCGATCAGCGCCGCTGCCCGCTGGTACGCGCGTCTGCATTCCGGCATCGCCACCGAGGCCGACCGCGCTGCGTGGAACGACTGGTTGCGCGCCGATCCTGCCCATCAGCAAGCCTGGCAGCAGATGGCGGCGGTCGGCGAACAGATGGCCAGCGTGCCGGGCGCATTGGCGGCACCGGCGTTGCGCGGGGTCGAGCGATCCCGGCGGCAGGTATTGCGCAGCGTGGTGCTGCTGGCGTCGGCCGGGTCGCTGGGCTGGCTGGGCTGGCGCAGTGAGCCGTCGCAAAACCTGCTGGCCGATTTCCGTACCGGCGTGGGCGAGCGGCGCGAGTTTCGTCTGGCCGATGGCAGTGCCTTGCTGCTCAACACCGACACCTCGGTCAATCTGCGTTTCGACGGTCGCCAGCGGACCCTGGAATTACTGTGGGGCGAGATTCTGCTGAGCACCGCGGCCGATTCGTCGCAGCGTCCGTTCAAAGTATTGACCCGGCATGGCCAAGTGTTGGCGTTGGGCACGCGGTTTATCGTCCGCTCACAGGACAGCGGTGGCGAGGTGTCGGTTGTCGAGAAGGCGGTCGAAGTCAGCTCGGCCGGCGGTGGCTCCACCGTGCGTTTGGAAGCCGGACAATCAGTGGCTTTCAACAGTCGTGCGGTAGGCGCGATTCGCCGCAACGATGCGTCGGTCGGTGCCTGGCAGCAAGGCAGCATCATCGCGCTCAACCGTCCTCTGGCCGAGTTGCTGGCGGATATTTCGCGTTACCGCCATGGCGTGCTGCGGTGTGATGCGCGGATCGCCCAACTGAAGGTTTCCGGCGCATTCCCGATCGACAACACCGACCTCGCACTGGCGGCGCTGGAGAGTGGATTCTCCTTGCGCATCACGCGCTACAGCCGTTATTGGGTCAACGTGTCGCCGCCTGCCCAGTGATGGGCACCGTGAACCGGAAATGTTTTTTACAGCGTTTGCACTTTTCACGCACACCGTTCGGCTCATCCCTCAATGAGTTTTTATTCAGCGTTTCTGGGGGAGGGTAAGCATGTCTCGGGTGTACAAGTCTGGTCGTCTGGCGACCGCGGTGAAGGTCGGACTACTGGCGGCAACGACGGCCGGCGTCTGGTCGACGACCACGTTGGCCGCGCCGTTTTCGGCGCAACAGAGTTCGGTTAAATCCTTCGACATTGCCGCTGGCAGCCTGACCGAAGTACTCAGCCATTTCGCCAGTGCGGCGGGGGCAGCGATTTCGTTTGATGCGCAACAAACCGATGGCCTGAAATCCCCTGGCCTCAGAGGCGCATTCGGCACCAGCGAAGGCTTTGCGCGGATTCTTGGCGGCAGCGGCCTGCAAGCCGAACCGCAGGCCAATGGCACCTATGTGCTGCGGCCGGCACCGGTAGTCGGTTCGGCGCTGGAACTGGGGGCCACCAACATCAACGGCCAGTTGCTCGGCGCGACCACGGAAAACAGCGGCTCGTACACTACTGGCGCGGTGACCATCGGCAAAGGCGAGCACTCGCTGCGAGAGACCCCGCAATCGGTCACGGTGATGACGCGCAAAATGCTCGACGACCAGAACCTCAACACCATCGATCAGGTCATGGAAAAGACCCCGGGGGTTACCGTCTACGACTCGACCATGGGCGGCAAATACTTCTACTCCCGTGGCTTTCGCATGTCGGGCCAGTATCAGTACGACGGCGTGCCGCTGGACATGGGCAACCTCTACGTTCAGGCCGACAGTTTCAGCGGTGACATGGCCTATTACGACCGCGTCGAGATCCTTCGCGGCGCGGCCGGGATGATGAAAGGTTCGGGCGGCACCGCCGGCGGGGTGAACTTCGTGCGCAAACGCGGGCAGGCCACAGCGCAAACCGAGATCACCTTGTCGGGCGGCAGTTGGGACAATTATCGCGGACAAGTCGACACCGGTGGCCCGTTGAATGACGCTGGCACCATACGTGGCCGCGCCGTGGTCGCCGAGCAGAGCCGGCATTACTTTGTCGACGACGCCAGCCGCAAGGATCAGGTGTATTACGGCGCGCTCGACTTTGACGTCAGCCCCGACACCACACTCGGACTGGGTGTCGCCTATGAAGACGTCGATGCCAATCCGTGCTGGGGCGGTCTGCCGCGCTACAAGGATCGCAGCGATTTGAAACTCAGTCGTTCGACTTGCCTGGATCCGTCGTGGAATACCTGGCGCAGCCAGCGCACGACGGTGTTCAGTGATCTCAAGCATCAGATCAACGAAGACTGGAGCCTGAAGGTCGCCAGCGTTTACACAAAAAACACGCAGGACATCAAATACGCATTTGCTTCCGGTGCGGTGACTCCGGGCGTCAACACCACCGGCATGCTGGGCAGCATGTACGACTACGATCAGGTCGACTACGGCCTGGATGCGTACGTCGATGGCAAGTTCGACGCATTCGGTCAGCAACATGAACTGATCGTGGGCGCCAACGCCAGCCGTTCGAAAAAGAACGACTTCTACTCCGTGGCGTTTTTGCCGCAGCGGCAGAATGTGTTCAATCCCGACAAACATATTCCTGAGCCGGACGACAGTTACTTCATCGAAAACTCTTCGCGCGGCGGCCCGGTCAATTCGCTGACCAAACAGCAGGGCGTTTACTCGACGTTACGCCTGAAACTCGCGGATCCGTTGACGCTGGTCGTCGGTGGGCGGGTCAGCTGGTACAGCTCTGAGACTGATTCGGACTTCATCAACAGCGGTACTTCGGAGCATTCCAGCTCGACGGAAACCGGCCAGGTCACACCGTTTGCCGGGGTTCTGCTGGATTTGAACGAGAACCTGACGGCTTACGTCAGCTATTCGGACATTTTCACGCCGCAAGGCAACTACCGTTCCGAAGACGGCGCGGCGCTCAAGCCACTGGTGGGCCAGAGCTATGAACTGGGGATCAAGGGCGCTTGGTACGACGGTCGACTCAACGGCTCGTTCAACCTGTTCCGCACGATTCAGAAAGATCAGGCGCAAACCGACTACAACTCGTCCTGCCCATCGTCCGACGGCTATTGCTACCTCAATGCGGGTAAGGTTCGCGCACAAGGTTTTGAAGCCGAGATCAGCGGTGAAGTCATCGAACGCCTGCAACTGCTCGCGGGGTACACCTACACGCAGACCAAGACCCTGGACGACATCGACAGCAGCCTGACCGGTGCCGCGTTCAATACGTATGTGCCGCGACACGTGCTGCGCATGTGGGGCGATTACGCGCTGAGTGGCGCGCTTGAGCGCTTTACCCTCGGCGCCGGGGTCAATGCACAAAGCGACAACTTCCGCGTCTCACCCGCCAGTGGCGAGAAAATCAGCCAGTCGGGTTATGCAATCTGGAACGGTCGCATCGGCTACCGCATCGATGACACCTGGTCGGTCGCGCTCAACGGCAACAACCTGTTCGACAAGCGTTACTACTCGACCATCGGTACCGAGACGTTCGGCAGCTACTACGGTGATCCCCGCAACTTCATGATGTCGGTGAAGGCGAGTTTCTAGTTCAGCCTGAATTGATTGCAAGCGCCGGTCCGTCCTGAGTGCAGAGGTGTGTCAGTGGGTTCAGCACCTTCCGGTCACCCTGCGCGCGCGCACCGGCTGCTTTGCTGTGAGGCTTGTCGTGTTTTTCTCCTTCTTTTGAAATAGCTACTAAGGTCTATAACTGTAATCTCGAGGCCATATCCGTTTGTTGTCGACAGTGGCCACTCAGTGGTGGAGATAGCTGAACAGGGAGGTTTTCATGCAAGGTGCCAGCGGCCATTCTTACGGCGGGCACGCCCCGCATTTCATTCGCAACGCATTACTGGTCGCCATGGCCAACACCCTGATGCTCGCAGACGCTCAGGCCGCATGCGGGCCTTTGGCGGCGGGTGCTTACAACGTTTCGCAAACCTGTTCGGGCTGTCGTTGTCCGCCGGGACCATCGACGCTGGCGTCAGCCACTACACTCGGAGCGCCGCCGGCGAAGACACCTTGCGCGCTTACGGCGTCGGCGCCTACTGGACGCACTTCGGCCCGTCCGGCTGGTATCTGGACGGCGTGTTGCAAGTCAACCGCTTCGACATCGAAGCCAAACCCAACGACCTGGCCAAACTGAAAACCCGTGGCTGGGGCTACACCGCATCGCTGGAAAACGGCTACCCGTACGAAGTCGACAAAGACTGGTACATCGAGCCGCAATTGCAGGCGATCTACAGCTACGTCGATCTGGACAGCAGTGATGACGTCGGCGCGAAAGTTCGCTTCAAGGACGTCGATTCACTGATCGGCCGCGCCGGCGTGCGCATCGCCAAGGACTGGGACACCGAAGGCGTCGACAAGAGCGCACGGCGCACCAATGGGTGGATCCGGCCGAGTATCTGGCATGAATTCAAGGGGCAGCCGAAAACCGAGTTTTCCTCCGAGTCGGGGTACATCCCGTTCGAATCCGACATTCAGGGCACGTGGGGTGAAGTGAATGTCGGGGTGGATTACCAGGCCAATCAGCGCACCACGTTTACCGCGTCGGCCGGCTATCGCCAGGGGTTCGACGGTGACAGCCACGGGTATGACGCGATGTTGGGGTTGAAGATCAATTTCTAGCGCACTCGGGTACACCGCATAACCCTGTAGGCCTTCGCCTGCTCGCGATAACGGTGTGTCAGATAGCAAATGAACACCTGACACACCGTTATCGCGAGCAGGCGAAGGCCTACAGTGGATGGCTTGCTGACGTTCAGCCCTATATTCTTCCCGCCTGTTTGATGGAATGACTTAGGGAAGAATTGCATGCCGTTCAGGGTGATGGTGGTCGGTGGTTACGGAAATTTCGGCAGCATCGTGTGCAGGCATCTGGCGCTGATGCCGGACATCGGCCTGGTGCTTTCGGGTCGTGACCCGCGCAAATTGCAGCGCAAACTCGATGAGTTGAACAGCCAATCGGGTAACGTCTGCGAAGGCTGGTGCGGTGATGCCATGGGCAGCGAATTCAAAGCCGCATTGCGGGCGATGAATATTCAACTGGTCGTGCACACCGGCGGGCCGTTTCAGGGGCAATCCTATGCGCTCGCCGAAAGTTGCATCGACGCCGGTGTGAATTACTGCGACCTGGCTGACTGCCGCACGTTCGTCAACGGCATTCACGTTCTCGACGCGAGAGCGAAGCAGGCCGGCGTGGCGATCCTCAGCGGTTGCAGCTCGGTGCCGACGTTGTCGTCGGCAATCATCGATGAACAGCGTCAGCGTTTTTCCCGCATCGACTCGATCGAACACGGCATTTCCTCATCGGCGAAAATGCCGGGCTTGTCGACCATCGAAGGTGTACTCGCTTACGCCGGCAAACCGATCAAGCAACTGAAAAACGGCAAGGTGCATGAAGTGTCCGGCTGGCTGGACCTGACCTTGCGCAAAATGCCGCAGATGGGCACGCGTCTGCTGGCCAACGTTGATGTGCCGGACATGGACATCTTCGCCGGTCGTTATGGCGCGCAGACCCTGAAGTTCAAGGCTGGCGCCGGGCTTAAACTTGGCGGCGTTGCCAACGGTCTGCTGGCTCAGGCGCTGAAAGTCGGGCTGGTGCGCGACCATGCCTTGTGGGCCGGCAGACTGCATCGCCTGGGCACGCATTTCGAGCGTTTCGGCGATGGCAAAAGTGCGATGTACATCGACGTGCAGGGCCTTGGCGTTGACGGCAAACCGCTGTCGATGACCGCGCAACTCACCGCCCTGAACGACAAAGGCCCGGAAATCCCCAGCTGCGCCGCCGTGGCCCTGGCGACAAAAATGGCTTCAGGCTACGTGCCGGCCGCCGGCGCCCGACCGTGCGTGGGCGAAATCAGCGTCGCTGAGTACATGGCCGCGATCAACGATCCGGCCAACCTGAGTCTGGCCGTGCAGTTCTCGGACGGGCAGCGCTGACATGCTCTACCTGTGCCTGAAGTACCTGCACATCATCGCCGCGATCTTCCTGTTCGGCTTCGGCATGGGTTCCTACCTCTACCTGATCGCCGCCAGCCGCACGCGCAATCCACAAGTGATTGCCCACGTTGCGCGCATGGTCGTGGGCTTTGACACCTGGATCACCACGCCGGCCGGGTTCGTGCAGATCATCACGGGGTATCTGCTGATGCGCCTGTCGGGGCTGAGCATGAGCACCGAGTGGGTGCTGACCTCGTTGATCATTTTTCTGTGCGTCGGCTCGCTGTGGTTGCCAGTGTTGCTCCTGCAGAAGCGGCTGTGTGTGATGGCGACGAGTGCGAGCGAAGTGGGGGCGGGGCTGGATGAGCAGTATCAAGCCGTCTACCGGAAATGGTTCTGGATGGGTGTGATGGGTTTCGCCGGAATGTTTGTCATCGTACTGATGATGGTCACGAAGATGACGCCGGTGCAGTTGTTTAACTTTCTGGTGTAGGTGCGGTGGCTTTCAGGAAGCGCTGTTCATGATCAGGGTTCGGCAGCAGGCAAGTGTCGTACTTGCCGAACAGCCGATAGCGGTTCAGCGCAATGCGATCGTAGGCCCAGTCGCGCAGTCCACGAGGGAATACGCGCAGCAGGCGCAATGGCTGCCAACGGGCGGGTAGTTGGCTGATGACTTCGAGGAACGCGTCCGAACGTTCCCAGTAGTGACGATCACGAATAACGGCCATGGTGTCGAATTGATCTATGGGCAGGCCGGCCCACGCGAGCAACGCCTGCCCCTCCGGCGACTGCACCGCTGCCAGACGTACGCGATGTTGATGATCGTGGCGAATCAAAAAACGCGCCCAGCCATTGCAGAGTTTGCACACGCCATCGAACAAGACCACGGATTCGCCGGGGTTGAGGAACGGGGCGGGGGTCGGGCGGTTTTTTTCGGAGGGCATAGGGTTTGTGTTCAAGAGGTCGGGTGTTGCGATCATAGCGCCGCAAGCAGTTGTTCGCGAATAACTGCCTCAGGCAGAGCCGTGGATATAAGGAACAGACCCCGTTTAGACGCGTGATCTGCCTCCCGACGATGTCAAACCGCTGCTTCACCCCCGTGAATGTCCCTGACTCGATCCTTGGAACCGGCCCGAAGCGTATGGCGAAACTTCAACGCCGGCCGCTCGACGCAATAGTAGGAAACACCACTCAACAAGAACGACAGCACCAATACCGTTGCAATCCTGGCCCAATCGAATGAGGTGATCGGCCAAAAGCCGTGCAGGAAGTAAATCACCATGAAGTGATTGAGGAACACGCCGTAGCTGATGTTTCCCAGAAATTCGTCAAACCGGTGAAATTTCAGTTTTGTCAGCCAGTACACGGCAGGGATGCCCAGGGCAATGCCTGCGGCCACTTCGGCGTTGAACGGTCGGCGGTCGATCCAGCCCGCCATGATCGCCACGACGATCATGGCCGCCGCCACGGCGGTGCCTGTGGCGATTGCCAGACCCTTCGCCTGCGGTTTGTAGAGGTAGCTGCCACACAGGAATATAAACAGGACGCCCGGCAACAGACGGTAGCCGTAGTAGTCGGTGTTGATGAATCCAAGACACGCGGGAATGAACACCGCGACGGACAACGCGAAAGCAACGCCCCGTGCTCGGTAGATGAGCAGGAACGGGATCACCAGGTAGAAGCACACCTCAAGCCCGAGCGACCAGGCCGGAGGCAAAATCCACGTTCCGCTTGCGCCGAACATATAGAAACCGAGGGGCACGATCGCGAGGTTCGCGGCGATGTTTCTGAAGGTCAGTTCGGCCCACTGTGGCGTGCCGGGCAGCAGGAAGTAGATCACCGCACAAGAGACGAAGAAATAGAACAGGAATTGCGGATAAAGACGCAAGGCTCGGTCCAGGTAGAACCGGCCGACTTTCTCGGGGGCCTTGTAGTTGCGCTCGATCAGTGAGGTCATCACGAAACCACTGATGAGCAGGAAGGAAATCACGGCAACCACTCCTGGGTTGAACCCCATGAACGTCTTGCCCATATGCGAAACAGCGACCAGGACGGCCAAAAGCAAACGGAAGGCTCCCACGTGTATCCCCAAACGACCTTGTAGTTATGGCGGGTAAATTACGATGGTTTTTGGGGGGATGACAGGTTTTTCTCTGCGCTCGGGGCTAGGGAATTTCAGGATTTCGGAGAATGCGGGATTTATGCGAGCCATTCGCAGTGGGCGAGAGCGCTCGGCACGGAACCAAGCGCTCAGGGTAGGGCGGGGCACTTACGGCTCCACCCTGACGTTTCAGCCTTTGTTTGCGTTTAGCTTGCGCAGTTCTTCGTAGGTCGCCGACTGGACGAACCAGAAGCCGGAAATGATGCACCAGCACAGGGCGCCGGCCACGAAGATACCCAGCGCCGGGAGGAACCCGCTGGTGAAAATCGCGACGATAGCGACCAGCCAGATGAACGCCAGGGAGAGATAGAGGACGGTGTTGTTGACGCTGATGACGAAGTCTTTCACGGGGGCATATTCCTTGCAGGATGTAGAAAAATTCCCCCTCTCCGGGGGCGAACGCATGCTATCACATTGCCTTCACGGTTCAAGGAAGGGGAACTCATTGCCGGCTGGAATGGGGACGGATTTATTTATCAGGCAGACCGGTCGCTTCTGGCCGAAATCGGACGTCCCTGAGCGGCCACTATCTGCTGACCGTGGGCGAATGGGCCGGTGGCGGTGGTTTCCAGAGAGCGTGAGAAGTTAGCGGCGGATTTGCGACAGTGTGTCGATTCGATTTTCCTGGTTATCCAAAATCTTTCTCGACATACACCAGCGTAGCGTCACCATTTAAGCTTGCTGAAACGTTTCACCCAGTTTATAAAAAGCGCACAACTCCAAGAAAGGCTGCTGCCATGACCCCGCTCAAACTCGTTGTTGCCCTCAGCGCACTGTCCGCTGCCTCCCACGCCATGGCCTGGGATTACGTTCTGCTCGACACCGACAAAGCCGCCCAGAACTGGCAGATCACCAGCCAGCAACTCGGCATAAAAACCGACAAACCCTTCAGCGTTACCCTGCGCACCTTGCATGGCGGTCGGCAAGAGGGCGTCAGCATTGTCGACATCGATAACGGTACGATGAAACTCTCGGTAGTGCCGACACGGGGAATGAATGTCTTGCAGGCCTCGGTCGGCAATGTGCGCATGGGCTGGGATTCGCCGGTCAAGGAAGTGGTCAATCCGTCCTTCATCGAACTCAATGGCCGCGGTGGTCTGGGCTGGCTGGAAGGTTTCAATGAGCTGGTCACCCGCTGCGGATACGAATGGGTCGGCCACCCCGGCGTCGACAACGGCGAGCTGCTGACCCTGCACGGTCGAGCCGCCAATATTCCTGCGAACAAAGTCACTCTGCACATCGATGAAACACCACCGTACGCCATCACCCTGCGCGGCGAATTGAAAGAGCAGGCGTTCAAGAAGGTCGACTTCTCCGTCGCGACGGAACTGGTCACCGAACCCGGCCGCGTCGTGTTCGACCTCAACGACACCCTGACCAACAACGGCGACTATCCGAAGGAATACCAGGCGCTGTATCACAGTAACTTCAGCACCCCGTTCCTGGAGCAGGGTGCTCGTTTCGCCGCGCCAGTAAAGCAAGTGTCGCCGTTCAACGACAAGGCCAAGGGCGATCTGCCCGAATGGCAAACCTACCGCGCACCGACCAAGGACTACGACGAAACGGTTTACAACGTGGTGCCGTACGCCGATGCCAAGGGCGATACGTTGACCGTGTTGCATAACAAGGCCGGCAGCCTTGGCGTTTCGGTTGGCTTCAATACGCAAACACTGCCGGTGTTTTCCCTGTGGAAGAACACCGATACCCAAGGCCAGGGATATGTCACGGGGCTGGAGCCGGGGACAAGTTTTTCCTACAACCGCCGTTATCAGCGGCCACTGAACCTGGTGCCGACAATCGGGCCGAAGGAACACAAGCAGTTCCGCATCAGCTACAGCTTGTTGGCGGATAAGGCGGCAGTGGACAAGGCCTTGAAGCAGGTGAGCGAAATTCAGGGTGGACGCGAGACCGAGGTGCGGCAGACGCCGTTGGTTGATCTGACCAAGGAGTGACACCGGCCAAGGCATTGTCGGCCGATGAGCTGCTCGCAATGACAGAGACTGTCGGCTCTTGGCCAAAAGCAGGCGCATTAAGCGTTCTTGATCCCTCTGTGGCGGATACCTGACCGCCGCCACAAAGGGATCACCCCTCAATCCACCGGCACAACCTTATCCAGCGCTCGATTCACCGCCAATTCCCCCAGCATCACCACTTGCGCAATGCCCAGCGCAGTTTTGCGGTGGCCTGGGTCCAGGAGGGCGGCGAAGTTGCAGAGCATTTCGGTGGCTGAGCTGAGGGACTCGCTGGCGTTAACCAGCAGGGACTCGCTGTCGTAGTCGGCGTTGGGTTGGCGTCAGGTAGTAATCGAGGGCGCGTTCGGCGGCGTCGTTGAGGGTTCGGGAGTCCGGGAATTTGTAGGGTGAGACTGGATCGGTTTCTGGTGGATTCGGCGTTGGTTTGAACATAGATGAAGCTCCATATGGGACTTAAGGAACCATCACCTTCGCTACCAAACGAAAGGTGGTGGCCATACGAAGGTTGGTAGACCGGCCCATATGGAAAATCCGGCGCGCCCGAGGACGCCCTGCGCATGGCCACCATAAGACAAATGCTGAAAAAGCATCTGCGCACGGTGACGTTATGCGTCATATGAGAGCGGGCTACCAAACCCCATCACTGTTTTTCAGTGACCCGGAAACGATAAAACCCGCGCCCCAGACGCACAAGCCGGCGGATTCTGGCGTAGTCGTAGTCGTAGGCAACGGCGCAAGACGTTGTAGCCTTAAGCAGGTAACGCGACGTGTCTTTTAAACAGTCAGAGAAAACTCCTAAACAAGCCTCATCAACGCGCCATCCAAAATGACATTCGTCGGTCCGTCCTCCAGCTCAGGCAATGGTGTGGAACCCTCATGACAGGGCACGCACCAACACTGAGTTGCAACCCAAAAAGACGAGGAGGGATACCGATGTCAGTTCATCCGATTCTGTTTCTGGGTGGTTCCGGCGCCATCGGCCACCGTTCTGCCGAAGCGTTGCGTGCTGCCTATCCTGACGTGCCGTTGCTGATCGGCGGGCGCGACCAAGCCAAGGCGCAACAAGCCGCCGAGGAAATGGGCGGGGCGCAGGGCGTGGTCATTGATCCTGCTGCCGACGACTTGGGGTTGGGCGATCGCCCGGTCAGCGCCGTGGCGGTTTTCTATATGGATCATTCCCTGGCCGGACTGCGTTTCGCGCAGCAACGCAAGGTGCCGCACTTGAGCATTTCTTCTGGCGTGTTCGAGATTGCGCCGCAAATCGCGAGCTTCATTCATCGCCCTGACGCGGCGCTCATCGTGCTGGGTTATGAGTGGATGGTGGGCGCGACGACGGTGGCGGCGCTGCACATTGCTGAGGCGTTTTCCCGGGTGCGCGATATCCGCATTGATGCGCTGGTCGACGAGGAGGACGGCGGCGGGCCGGCCGTGGCCGAGGATTTTGAACACCTGAACAAGATGCTGCCCGCCGCCCTGACTCGGCGCGACGGGGATTACATTTGGCGCGAAGGGGCGGACAAGAACGTCAGCTTCCGTGCGCTGGACGGTACGCCGATGCAAGCCAGCGGTTTCTCGTCCATCGATGTCACTGGGCTGGCGGCTGCCACCGATGCGCTGAATGTGCAATTCAATCTCGCCAGCGGGGTCAGTTCTTCGCGGCGCGCGGGTCGGCCGATGTCGACCGAAATTCTCATCGAAATGGTCGGCGAGGATCGCAAGGGTCGGACGTTGCACACACGGCATGCCGTCGTTCACCCGGCAGGTGCCGCAGCGTTGACAGGGCTCAGCGTGGCCATGTTGTTGGAACGACTGCTCGGGCTGGATGGCAAACCACCCACTCCGGCAGGTCTGTACTTCCCTTATCAGTTGCTCGATGCCGGTGCGTATCTGGAGCGTCTGAGCAGGGAGGGCGGTGAGCTTATAAACCTGCAAGAGCATTAAGGCAGGCTTCTTTCGGTAATGCCGATCTTGCCCACTGAACCGCTGGCAAACCTTGATGTGTTCGCCAGCGGTAATTTGCCCTCACGGCGAGTGCCACTCCCCACCATCCGCCACCGGCACCTCGCCCAGATCATAAGGATTGACCCCTTCAAGACAGCCCACATTGAAGCCGAACTCCTGCGGATTGCTGCTACGTCGGTGATGGGTGTAGATGCCGCAGTTACCGCAGAAAAAGTGCTCGGCCACTTGCTGGCCAAAGCTGTACTTCAACAACGCCGATGTTCCGCGAATCACCTTCAGGTCAGCCGCCGGCACCGCCGCAACGATCGCGCCTCGGCGTTTGCAGAACGAGCAGTCGCAGCGGTGCGGCGTGGGCAGGCCTTCGGGCAGGTGGATTTCGAGAATCACGGCGCCGCAATGGCAACTGGCGCGGTGATCACGGCGGATCAGCGTATTACCGATTTGTTTGAGCATGGCTATGCCTCTGTCCAGTCCACGGTCGCCGTTTCACGCCACTTCACTTCGGTAATGCCAAAGCGCTCGGCCTGGGGTTTGGAGATGACCTTCAACGGTGGTTTGCCGGGTTTGGGAATTGGCGCGATGCCGGCATCGCAACTCGCCCAATGCCAGGCATCGGCATTGCGCATGGTTTTCGCGCGGATGACGAATGATTTTGGCTGGCCGTGAAGTTTGTATTCGATGACGAAGATGTCGACGTTGCTCATGCGTTCCTCCTTACGCTCATACGCAAATGAGTTTTGCCGACAAAAAAAATTCAAAGGATTTTCGGAGTTTGTTTCAGGCTGCTGAGAATTGTTTTGAGTTGAACGGCTGGAGCGGGCGCAAGCCTAAAGATCAAGCCTTGCCGAGTAGACAAGGGGACGAAAAATCCAATCGATTTCAACCCCGGAGGTAGCCGGTGACCAAGACGATCAGTGCCAGGGATTTGAACATTCAGCTCAAGCACAACGATGACGGTTCCCTGTTCAAATGGCTGCTTGCCAGTTTCCTGATGGGCAAGCGGATACAGGCCGAAATCGCTGCAGAAGCCTATCGGGTGATTGCCGATAAACACGGGCGCGATACACCGCGCAAACTGGCCGCGTGCAGCCATCGTGAACTGGTCGCGATGCTCGGGGAAGCGCATTACGTGCGTTATGACGAGACCACCGCCGTACGGCTTCACGCCTTGGCACGCCGGTTAAACGACGAGTACGCGGGCAAGGTCTGCCATATGGTCGAGGCCAGCGCTGATCGCCAGGCGTTTGAGAAACGGCTGGCGGAGTTCGACGGCATCGGTCCGAAAACCGTGGAAATCTTCATGCGCGAAGCAAGCGCTGTACTTGGCTTTTGATCGCAGGCAGCAATCCAGTCACGGTCACTGCCGGGATCATTCGAAGGCTACCTCACTCGACGACCAGAACGATTGATCGCCAACAGGCACAGCCCGACCAGCAATGCAGCGCCTGCAACCAGGAGCGCCGAAGGTTGCATCGGTTGGCGCAAGCCTGCTGCTGTGTGCCGCTGCGATATCGCCCGAGGTCGGGTTTCAATAGCTATTTCGTCAAGCGTCTGCAATGGCGTAACGACCTCTGCCTGAAACGGCATTTCCTCGATGCTCAGACGCAGGCCGTCTGTCAGCTCCAGTGTCCGTGCGGTGATAGTGCCGACGATTCTGTCCGGATAAACCGGTTCGCCATTGGGATCGAGTTGGTCATACAGGAATTTTTGCCCTTCAAGCCAGCCCACGGCCGTTTGCAACTCGGGGCCCAGGTAATACTTGCCATCGAGGAAAAATCCGGAAAATTGCGGCGCGCGCTCGACGCTTTCAATGCGATAACGCTCACCCGGTTTCATACCGGTTTCAGGGGCAATCATGGTCAATCCCTCCGCTGTAGGTTCAGCGGTAGAGAACAGGGAGCGACCGTCGTTCCATGTAAAGGAGGAAAGGTAGCGGGTTGTCTTGATCAACAGCCTGGATCATTCAGGAGAGCAAACGTACGCCTGAGCGGATCAGTCCCTTTGCCGTCAACTCCCGAATTTTTTCCCGCAGTGTTTCGCGCTCTGCCTTCGGTGTTACCGGATCGACAACCAGATATTGCCTGTCGCACCACGATTCGATTTGGCCGATCCAGTAGGTTTGTCCGGCGTGCCCCGTGTCGAGGCGGCTTAACAAGTAGCCGACTTGTTGCCAGGTCGGCAGCAGTTGGAAAGTGGCGCTGCGCCGCGCCAACGGGAGTTCATGCCAGTCTTGATCAAGTTTGGCTTTCACTCCACGGATCAACAGCGGCCAGGACACTTTGTCCAGTCGCGCAATCACCACCGAAAAAACTTTATCCGACGGATCGTCGAGTGCCGCGAACAGTTCAGGCAATTGATCATCGCGAAGCAGGCGCGCGGCGGCTTGTCGCACGGTAACAAAAGCCGAGCGTAATGCGCGGGCGTGCCAGTGCTCTGGCAACGTGCCAGCGAGTTCAGTGGTCAGGCCGATCACGCCCAGCCAGTGTTGTTTTGCCGTGGGTAACGGCTGACTCAAGCGCTCGGCGAGGACCGCGTGCGCATCAACGTCGTTACGCGGTGCCGCCCACAGCGCCAGATTGCGGACGGCAGGTGACACATCCAACAAGGCTTCGTGCAGTACAGGTTTCGGATCGGCGAGTAGCGGCAGCAGCGCATGAAGCACACGCACACGGATTTTGCCGCGGGGCCGTGACATCGCTTCAAGGAGCAACGGCAGACTTTGCGGCGCCGGCAACATTGCAGTCGCCGACACCGCCATCAAACGTACGGTCAACTCGCGATGAGCTAAAGCGCTGCGGAGCAGGGTTTCGGGGTTCTCAGGATTTTCCAGCAACAGCGTAAACAGGTAACGCGCGGCTTTGCCTTGGCGATCCAAGAAATCGGCGTACACCTCGTCCCGGCATTTCGCCGATTGCAGCATTGCGCGAACCGTCGATAAGGTCTGGCTGTGGTCGACTCGGCGTTGCGCTGCCAATGCCATCAAGGGTTCGAGAGCGGACAACCAGGCCTGGGTATGAACAGGGGAGAGGTAGTGTTGCAGGCCCGCCGCCGCCAATTCGCGCACCTGCGGGACCCAATCGTTCAGGCGTTCGATCAACACCGCCAATGCTTCGGCAGACGCTTGCCTGCACATTTCTCGCACAGCGACTTCACGAACAAAACCGTTGGCGTGATTACTTACGTCTGCCCATGTGCCGGTGCTGCCGACGTGAGCGAGTATTTCCAGCGCGTCGTTGCGTCGGAAGTCCTCATAAGTGGCAGGCTGTCCTTGCTTGCGTGCCAACCGGGTCAGCCAGTCTTGTGTGGTGTTCATCGGGCAGTGCGTCCTTGCGGGGGCAAATTGTTTTGCGCAAAAGCGTCAGCCTACGCGACTGGCGCCCGAGCACAAAATATCTTCGCTGCCATCCGGGCAGTGCGACGAGCCACGGCGCGTCGCCATGATTCCGGATGGATTGTCCATGGCCCAGACACACCTTCGCCCGACACAGGCCGGGCGAAGGTGCACAACGCAATCGCGATCAATAATCCCAGATCGCCGGAATCCAGCGAAACGCCTCGCCATTCACGGCAACACGGCCCACCGATGGAAACGGCAGGTGCGTGGCGACAAACAGTTCGCCACTGGCCGCAGCTTCCTGCAGCAGCCGCACGCGCACGCGCACCGCTTCATCGGGGTCGTGCTCGAAGCCGTTGTGCCAGTCCGGGTGGTCGAAGGCCACCGGGAACAGGGCGTCGCCGGCGAAGGTCAGGCGTTCGTCGCCGGAGCTCACGTAGACCACGCAGTGGCCCGGGGTGTGGCCGCCGGTGAGTTTGGCGACGACGCCAGGGGCGACTTCGAACGCGTCTTCGAAGATGCGCAGTTTGCTTTGATATTGCTGGATGAACGCGTTGGCGGTGGAGCGCAATACATCCGGCACCGGTGCGGGCATGTCGGTATAAGTGAAGTCCGGCGAGGTCCAGAAGTCGACTTCGGTGGCGGTGACGTGGATGCGCACGTCGTCGCGCAGACGGTTTTTCACCGTGTCGACAAGCAGGCCGCCGATGTGGTCCATGTGCATGTGGGTGATCACGATGTCGGTGACATCGCGTAGGTCGATACCGGCCGCCGCGAGGCGTTTGGGAAATTGTCCGGCGCGGGGGAAACCGGGGAACTGCCCGCCGAGGCCGGCGTCGACGAGGATCACCTGTTCGCCGCTACGCACCACCAGCACGTTAAGTGCCCAGTCGAATGCGTCGGGGCCCAGATACATCTCCTTGAACCACGCAGCACGGGCTTCGGGATCGGCGTTGGTCGACATGGTCTGGGTCGGCAGCGGCAGGACGCCGTCGCTGATCACCATCACGTCGATGTCACCCAGGCGCAGCGCGTAGCGCGACGGCACCAGTTCTTCGGGCGGGGTTTGCAGGGTGGCGCTATTGGCGGTGAATGAATCCAGATGCACGGTCATGGTGTTCTCCTTGTACTCAGGCAAGACATCGGTTCGAGGTTGAAGGGGGCGATCAAGCCACCGGAATTGCCGGGTCGGCAGCGGCCAGCGCGGCGCTACGCTCGGCGGCCGGCGGGTAGATCCACACGCTGTTGATTTGCGTCTTCAATTCTTTGGCTTCGGCTTTCACCAGTTTCAGTTGGCGATCCCAGCCCTCGGTGTACACGGCGCCCCAGGCACCCAGGTCAAGGCAGGTAACGTACTTCGGCTGACGGTAAGTGGTTGGCGCCACGCCGAGCAGATCGGCGACGGCGTTGTTGCCAGCGTGACGACCGAGGCTGATGGCGTGCTGGCAAGACATCACCGAGAAGTTACCGACGTCGTCGGTGGCGGCGCGGGCGACATCGCCGGCGGCGAATACGTGATCGAGACCTTGCACTTTGAGGTTGCCATCGACGTGCAGACGACCCTGGACGTCGCGTTCGGCGTTGAGCTGTTCAGTCAATGGACTGGCGCGGAAACCCACGGTCCAGATCACCGTGTTGCTTTCGATGTGGCGGCCATCGGCGAGGGTTACGCCGTTGGCATCCACGCCGGCGACCGAGGCGTCGACGATCCACTCGATGCCCAGTTCTTTCGAGGCTTCGATGATGGACGGGCGAATCCCGTCGCCCATGGTCGCGGCGATGTCTTTGCTGCGATCAACGATGATCACTCGAACGTCTTGACCCTCACCCAGAATGGCGCGCAAACGGGCCGGCATTTCGGTCGCGGTTTCGATCCCGGTGAATCCTCCGCCGGCGATGACCACCGTGTTGCGGGCCTTGCTGGCCGGCTGACTGGCCAGCGAGATCAGGTGGCGTTCCAGCCGCGCCGACGATTCGATCTGGTCAACGTCGAAGGCATGTTCTTTCAGACCCGGCACTGGCGGACGGGCCAGTTGGCTGCCGCTGGCCAGCACCAGGCGATCGTAAAAAAGTTCGCCCGGGCGACCGTTTTCATCGCGATAGCCGACGCGACGTGCCTGGCCATCGATGCTTTCAGCGGTGCCTTTGACGAAGCGCACACCGACAGCGTCGAACAGCGCGTCGAGCGGCGCATACATGCTGTGCACGTCGGGTTCGTAGAAACGCGGACGGATGCGCAGTTCGGCTTGCGGGGCGAGCAGAGTGATCTCCACGTCGTGACGGTCATGCATGTCCAGCAAACGCGCGGCGCTCAACGTGCTCCAGAGTCCGCCGAACCCTGCACCGATCACCAATAATTGCTGTTTCATAATGTGCTCCCTGACGCTGATGGATGGATAAACCGAGTCGTGGTTTCGACTCTGGCGCGACGATCACTGGCCGCCGCAAACCGCTTGCCGTACTGCATGGCGGTTAGTCGCCCGCTGTCGAAAACAATGCTACGGCGTGAGGGCTGTGGGCGCAGTTGTCCATCGGTGTGCGTCGATTACGCATGTGTTGAAGGGGGGTATACGAAGGTATCGACTGTGGGAGCTGCCGAAGGCTGCGATCTTTTGATCTTGCTTTTAAAAGGCAACAGCAAAAGATCGCAGCCTTCGCAGCTCCTACACGGGAGGGGTTTTACTCAGGGCTTGTTTGATATGGCTAAGCAAGTCATCGGCCTGGAAGGGCTTGGGCAGGCAAGCCACCACTTCGGGGACTCGGGTGTTCACGTCATCGGGATGAGCAGTGACGAAAATCACCGGAATGCGCAAGCCTTGCGCGCGCAACGCTTCAAGGAGTTCCAGTCCGCTCATGCCGGGCATCTGGATATCGGAAATCAGGCAGTGCACCTGCGCAAGGTCTGTCGATGCAAGGAACGCGCGGGCGCCGCAATAGGTCTGCACTCGGTAGCCACTGGCGCGCAGCAAGCTTGCCAGCGCACTGCGAATGGCCTTGTCGTCGTCCACCACTGCAATGACAACCGTGTTGTGCATAGGGCTCCCTGGTCGGATGGGCACGTATGGCGACTCCTGTCGTCCTTCCACCATACGCCGTCCGCACCGGCGCAAAACTATACCTAGGTATAGTCGGTCGAGCCCCTTTGGCCCTCAGCCGTTCCGGCCATCAGCCTTCACGGCTGAAGCGGCTGCGGTAATCACGCGGTGAAATCGACAGGTGCCGCTGAAAGCAGGCGCGCAGCCGCTCTTCGTCACCAAAGCCGCAGAGACGCGCGACCTTGTCGATGTTGTGCGTTGAGTTTTCCAGCAGACGCTTGGCCGCTTCGAGGCGGAACAATTCGATGGCTTTGGACGGCGTGCGGCCGGTGTTCTGTTTGTAGACCCGGGTGAAATTGCGCAGGCTCATTCTGGCCTGCTCGGCGAGACGCTCCACACTCAGCTTGGGATCGCCGAGGTTGTCCATCAGCCACAGGTGCAGTGAGTCGAACAACGGACTTTCCTGCACTTGCGCTTGCAGCAGTGTGCTGTATTGCGCCTGACCACCGGGGCGTTTGAGGTACACCACCAGTTCGCGGGCGACCTGCAAAGCCACTTCGCGGCCGACATCAGCTTCGACCAACGCCAACGCCAGGTCGATTCCGGCCGTGACTCCGGCCGATGTCCACACCGTGCCTTGCTGGATGAAGATTGCATCGGCATCCACTTCGATCGCCGGGAAGCGCTCGCGCAACGTTTCGCACATGGCCCAATGCGTCGCGGCGCGACAGCCGTCGAGCAGACCGGCCTTGGCCAGCAGAAACGCGCCGCTGCACACCGAAACCACGCGTTGCGCGCTCGGAGCCTCGCGACGCAGCCAATCGGTCAGTTCACCGTGCTCATCGAGGGTCTGGCAGATGTCCGGTGCACCGGGGACGACGAGGGTGTCCAGCGTGGCAATGTCCAGATCGCGTAGCGCGCGGGTATCCACGGCCAGACCTTCGACGGTGTACACCAAACCGCCGTCAAGGCTGGCGGTGTGCAGTTGATAACCGGGTTGACCGCGTTCGGCCAAGGCCTTGCTCGCCGCCCAGAACACCGTTTGTGCACCGCTGAGGTCGAGCAGGCTCATGCGCGGGTAGGCAATGAACACCACGTCGCGTGATTGCGCGGCAGAAGTGCGAGGCTGTGGGAAGGCGCTGGACATCAAAATCTGCCTGTTCAATCGGCTGAAGTGGGGCGGAGGCGACATGGCCGATTTTCAGGGTTTTCTGGCCTGTCGGCAACGCGTGCCGACTGCTAGCCTGCTGTGCGACCGTTTGGCTGGCCTCTGGCTGCGTTTGCCATCATGGACTAGATTTATTCACCTGCACATCGTACGCGTTGCGATCTCGCCGAGGAGACAGTATGACCCTGTGGTCGCATTCCAGCCCCAGCGCCAACCCGCCGACGTTGCGCGAGCCAGTGGTTTATGTGGTCGACGACGACGCCTCGATGCGCCAGGCTCTCGACGGTTTGCTGCGCTCCATCGGCCTGCAGGTGCAGACGTTCGAAACCTCCCTGGATTTTCTCGCATCGGCCAAACGTGACGTGCCCGGTTGCCTGGTGCTCGATGTGCGCCTGCGCGGTGAAAGCGGTCTGACTTTACAGGAGCAGATGGAAAAGACCGGCGTGCGCATTCCCATTGTGTTCATGACCGGACACGGCGATATCGCCATGACCGTCAAGGCGATGAAGGCCGGCGCGGTGGACTTTCTCGCCAAGCCGTTTCGCGATCAGGACATGCTCGACGCCGTGGCCAGCGCGCTGGCCCGCGACAGTGCGCGGTTGCTTGCCGAGCAGTCTGGCGCGGTTATGCGCCAGGCCTACGAGACATTGACGGTGCGCGAACGTGAGGTGCTCAGTTTTGTCATTGTCGGGCTGATGAACAAACAGATCGCCGCGCAACTCAACCTCAGTGAAGTGACGGTGAAAGTTCATCGCGGCCAGATGATGAAGAAACTTTCGGCACGCTCGGTGGCGGATCTGGTGCGCATCGCCGAAGCCCTGGGCATCGAGCCGGCGCGGCGCAACGCTTGAACGGCGGTCTTCGCTAAAAATCGCGGGTCATCCACCGCGTGGCAGAAAACCCTTTGACGGTGTCGACACAGATGGCCAGCAAAAAACAGATTTTGTGGGACGACGGCGAGCGGGTGTTTACCCGCGAACGCGGCCAGGGGGAGGGCAGCCGCAATGTTCTGGTAATGCGCCCGACCCTCGCTCAACCGCTGCCTGCGACCCTCGATCGACTGGCGCACGAATACAGCCTCAAGGACGCTCTCAACGGTGAATGGGCGCTGCAACCGCAAGCCATTGAACGCGCAGGCGCAACCACGCGTCTGCTGTTCGACGACCCCGGCGGCGAGCCGCTGTCGCGTTTATTGATCGCGCCGCTGGACACCGAAACCGGCCTGCTGCAGGCCATCAACATCGCCGTGGCGCTGGGCCGCCTGCACCAGTGCGGGCTGGTGCACAAAGACCTCAAGCCGCAACACATTCTGGTCAATTGCAGCGACGGCCAGACACGCCTGACCGGCTTCGGCCTCGCCTCACGTCTGCCCCGTGAACGGCAGGCGCCGGAGCCACCGGAAACCATCGCCGGCACCCTCGCGTACATGGCGCCGGAACAAACCGGGCGGATGAACCGCTCGATCGATTCGCGCAGTGATCTGTATGCCTTTGGCGTGACCCTTTATCAGATGCTCACCGGCTCACTGCCGTTCAGCGCCAATGATCCGATGGAATGGGTGCATTGCCACATCGCGCGGTTACCGATGCCGGCGTGCGAACGGGTGGCCACCGTGCCGGCGATGCTTTCGCGGGTGGTCATGAAGTTGCTCGCCAAGACTGCCGAAGAGCGCTATCAAACCGCAGCCGGCGTCGAGCATGACCTGCGTCGTTGCCTGAACGATTGGCAGCGCGCCCGGCACATCGAGACATTTACCCTGAACGAACAGGGCGCGATCGATCGCCTGCTGATCCCGGAGAAACTCTACGGGCGCGAGCGCGAAGTGCAAACGCTGATCGATGCGTTCGCACACGTGGTGCAGAGCCAGGCGCCGAAACTGGTGCTGGTGTCCGGTTACTCAGGCATTGGCAAATCCTCGGTAGTCAGCGAGTTGCATAAAGTGCTGGTGCCGTCGCGGGGGCTGTTCGCCTCCGGCAAGTTCGATCAGTACAAGCGCGATATTCCCTATGCGACGCTGGTTCAAGCCTTTCAAGGGCTGGTGCGCACGCTGCTGGGCAAGCGCCGCGAAGTGCTCGTTGAATGGCGCGCGGCGCTGTTGCAGGCACTGTCGCCGAACGCGCGGCTGATGACCGAGTTGATCCCCGAACTGAAACTGATCATCGGCGAGCCGCCAGCGGTGCCGGAGCTTGAACCGCAACAAGCGCAGCAGCGATTCCTGCGGGTGTTGCAGCGCTTTATCAGCGTGTTTGCCCGACCGGAACACCCGTTGGCGCTGTTCCTCGATGACCTGCAATGGCTGGATGCGGCGACGCTGGATCTGCTCGAAGAGCTGCTGACCCGCGCAGAGGTTGGCCACCTGCTGCTGGTCGGCGCCTACCGCAATAACGAGGTCGATGCCGACCACCCGCTCAGCAGCAAACTCAAAGCCATTCGTAGTGCCGGCGCGCACATCGCCGAGATTCGCCTGACCCCGCTCGCGGGTGTGCACATCGAACAACTGATCGCCGAATCGTTGCGCTGTCCACCCGCGAGCATCGTCACGTTGGCGCGGCTGGTGCTGGACAAGACCGGCGGCAATCCGTTTTTCGTCATCCAGTTTCTCCAAGCCCTCGCCGAGGAAGAACTGCTGATTTACGACCATCAGCTCAATCGTTGGCGCTGGGATCTTGAGCTGATCAACGGCAAAGGCTACACCGATAACGTTGTCGATCTGATGGTCGGCAAGCTTGCGCGTTTGCCACTGGAAACCCGGCAGGCCTTGCAACAATTGGCGTGCCTGGGCAACGTCGCGCGGATCGACACCCTGGCCACCGTGCTCGATCTGTCCACGGCGCGCGTGCACGCGGCGCTGTGGCCGGCGGTGCGCCAGGATCTGGTTGAACGTCTGGACGGCGCCTGTGCGTTTGCCCACGACCGTGTGCATGAGGCGGCTTACTCGCTGATCGCCGAAGCCGAACGTGCGCAGACGCATTTGCGCATCGGCCGGCTATTGGCGCTGCAAACGCCGGGCGAGAGGCGCGAAGAGGCGATCTTTGAAATCGTTGGCCAACTCAACCGTGGCGCCAGCCTGATCAGCGCCCGGGCCGAGCGTGAACAACTGGCCGAATTCAATCTGCTCGCCGGTCAGCGCGCCAAGGCTTCGACCGCTTACACCTCAGCGCTGACCTACCTGGGCGCGGGTGCAACAGTGCTTGGCGCACAAGGCTTCGACAGCCGCCATGAGTTGGCGTTTGCCCTGGAGCTGAACCGCGCCGAGTGCGAATTTCTCACCGGGCAATTGGCACTGGCGGATGCCCGTTTGCAGGTTCTGGCCGAGCGCGCGGCGACCACCGTGGAGCGTGCGGCCGTGACGTGTTTGCACATGGACGTCTACCTGTTGCTTGATCGCAGCGACCGCGCGGTGGCGGTCTGCCTGGCCTATTTGCGTCAGGTTGGCATCGACTGGACGGCGCATCCGGACGATCAGCAAGTGCGCCAGGAATACCAGCAGATCTGGACGCAACTGGGTGAGCGCAGCATCGAACAATTGATCGACCTGCCGCTGATGGAAGATCCGGCCTCACTGGTGACGCTGGATGCGTTGAGCAAACTGTTGGCCCCGGCGTTGCAGTCCGATGCGAACCTCGCATGCCTGACCATCTGTAAAGCCGTCAGTCTGAGTCTTGAGCACGGCAATTGCGACGCCTCCTGCATGCTCTACGCCAACGTTGTGCGGGTCGCCGGGCGGCGCTTCGGTGACTACACCAGCGGTTACCGCTTCGGCCGTTTGGGCTGCGATCTGGTTGACCGCCGAGGTCTTACGCAATACGAAGCGCGTACCTACCTGTGCTTCTCGATTTTCGTGGTGCGCTGGATGCGCCCGGTGCGCGAGTGCCGTGAATTGTTGCGACGTGCGCTCAGCGCCGGCAACCGCATCGGCGATTTGCCCTATGCGGCGTATGCCGGCAACAGCCTGATTTCCGACCTGCTGTTTATTGGCGAGCCGCTGGCGGAGGTGCAGGTTCAGGCCGAGGCAGGGTTGGCTTATGCGCAGAAAATCCGCTTCGGTCTGGTGATCAGTTTCATGAGCTGCCAACGGGCACTGATCCGCATGTTGCGCGGGCAGACACTGGAATTCGGCAGTTTCAACGATGAACAATTTGATGAGACGCACTTCGAGGCGAATCTCGCCGCGCCTGATCTGGCGCTGGCTCGGGGCAAATATTGGGTGCGCAAATTGCAGGCGCGTTATCTGGCTGCAGATTACGCGGCGGCCGCTGACTGCGCGGCTCAAGCGCAGGAATTAATGTGGGTGATTTCTTCTTTTTTCGAGGAGGCCGAATACCACTTCTACGCCGCGCTGACATTGGCCGCCCACGGCGCCGTCGATAGCGATCAACTGCAACGCTTGGCAGAACACCACGATCAACTGCAGACCTGGGCGCAACAGTGTGCCGAAACCTTCGCCAGTCACGTGGCACTGGTCGGCGCGGAAATCGCGCGGGTTGCGGGGCAACTGATCGAAGCAGAGTTGCTGTACGAACGGGCGATTCAATTGGCGGCGGATAACGGTTTCGTTCACATCGAGGCTTTGGCCAACGAACTGGCGGCGCGTTTCTACGGTGCTCGCGGTCTGGCGAAAATCGCCCGCGTTTACCTGCAAGACGCGCGCTACGGTTACTTGCGCTGGGGCGCCGATGGCAAGGTGCGACAACTGGAGCGACGGCACCGTTTTCTGCGCCAGGAAGACGCGCTGCCTAGCCCGACTGCGACCATCATCACTGCCGTCGAGCATCTGGATCTGTCCACGGTGCTCAAGGTCTCCCAAGCCGTGTCTGGCGAAATTGTTCTCGACCGGTTGATCCAAACGATCATGCGCACCGCCATCGAACAGGCCGGCGCCGAGCGGGGTGTGCTGATTCTCACCGAAGGCGAGATTCCGTATATCGCCGCGCGAACGCGCATTGGCGACAGCAGCAATTTACTGTGCAATGAGCCGGTCAACGCGACGGCGCTGGCCGAATCGGTGCTCTACCAGACCCTGCGCACCGGCGAAAATCTGTGCCTGGACGATGCCGGCGCCGATCCGGCATTCGCCGCTGATCCGTATATGCATCAGCACGGCGCCCGCTCGATCCTGTGCCTGCCGTTGATGAATCAGGGTCGGGTCGCCGGGGCGCTGTATCTGGAGAACAATCTGTCGGCGGGGGTGTTCAGCCCGGCGCGTGTTGCCGTGCTGCGGCTGGTCGCTTCACAAGCGGCCATCTCGCTGGACAACGCGCGGCTGTATCGTGACGTCGCCGAGCGCGAAGCGAAGATTCGCCGGCTGGTCGATGCCAACATCATCGGCATTATCGTTTGGAGCGTTGAAGGGGAAATCATTGAGGCCAACGACGCGTTCCTGCGCATGGTTGGCTACCAGCGCGATGATCTGCTCTCGGGAAACGTGCATTGGCGCGACATGACCCCGCCGGCTCGGCGCGCCGAAAGCGAAGCGGCGCTGGCGACGGCGATCCGCACCGGGCGCACTCAGCCGTTCGAAAAGGAATACATCCGCAAGGACGGCAGTTGCCTGCCGGTGATCGTCGGTCTGGCCGCGTTTGAAGCCAGTCAGCAACAGGGCGTGGCGTTCGTCCTCGACCTCAGCGAACGCAAACAAGCGGAAGAACAAGTGCGCGAAGGCGAGCGCCGTTACCGTCAGGTACAAGCGGAACTGGCCCACGCCAACCGCGTGGCGACCATGGGCCAATTGGCGGCGTCCATCGCCCACGAAGTCAACCAGCCGATCGCCGCCACCGTGACCAATGCCAACGCCGCGCTGCGCTGGCTCGGCGCACAACCGCCGAACACCGATGAAGTCGAGCATGGCCTCAGGCGCATCATCAGCGATGGCAACCGCGCGGCCGACGTACTCGGCCGAATCCGCGCATTGATCCGCAAGACGCCGCCGCAACGGCAAGCGCTGGACCTCAATGCGGTGGTGGACGAAATGGTCGGGTTTACGCGCGGTGAGGCGACTCGGTATAGGGCTGTGGTGTCCGTGCAACTGGCCAGCGACTTGCCGGCGGTATTGGCGGACCGGGTCGAGTTGCAACAGGTTCTGCTCAATCTGATCGTCAACGGCCTCGAAGCCATGGCGGTGATGGAGGAGGGCGCGCGTCGACTGTCGATCAGCAGCGCTTGCGTCGGTGAAAACGTGCGGATCACGGTCAGCGACTCCGGGCCGGGGTTTGCCTGTGAGCGCGCGGAAGAAGTCTTCACCGCGTTCTACACCACCAAAGCCACCGGGCTGGGGATGGGGCTGTCGATCTGTCGCACGATCATTGAGGCGCATGGCGGACGCTTGTGGGCGGAGGCGAATGCGCCTTGTGGGGCGCGGGTTGTGTTTGCGTTGCCGAGTCATGAGGCATTGCAGCAAACATAGGTTGCAATGTGCGCGCGGTGACCAATTGGTTTTAATCGTGAACACGTAGTTCTCGAATGTCGATATCAGACACGATCATGGCGCAATCAGGCTACTGACTCATCGGGCAGGCCGGGTAAGGTGGGGTGTCTTTAAGTCAAGATAACCCCATACAGATCATGGGGTTGATAAGAACTGCGGCGGTTGAGGGGGCTTCTTTCGGGGAGTTTTACAGGCGACGATGATGATCGTTTGCCTGAGTCAACTCGCTTAAATGTCGATCAGCAGAGAATAAAAAAACCAATGATCAGCCCGAACTCCATGGATTCGAGTAGCCAATTGGCGCAGGGCTTCAAGCCTCGTCACGTCACCATGCTGTCCATTGCCGGGATTATCGGCGCCGGATTGTTCGTAGGTTCAGGGCATGCCATTGCCGCAGCGGGGCCGGCGGTTCTGTTGGCCTATCTGTTTTCCGGTTTGCTGGTGGTGCTGGTCATGCGCATGCTCGGTGAGATGGCGGTGGCCAATCCGGACACCGGTTCGTTCTCGACCTATGCCGATCAGGCGATCGGGCGCTGGGCGGGCTTCACCATCGGTTGGCTTTACTGGTGGTTCTGGGTGTTGGTGATTCCCATCGAAGCATTGGCGGCCGGGCATGTTTTGAACCAGTGGTTTCCTCAGGTCGATGCCTGGTTGTTCGCCTTGGGCTCGATCATTGCGCTGGTGGTGACCAACCTGTTCAGCGTGTCCAAGTACGGTGAATTCGAATTCTGGTTCGCCATGGCCAAGGTTGTGGCGATCATCGGTTTTATCGGTGTCGGTTTTGCCGTGTTGATGGGCTGGATTCCCGACAGGGAAGTCAGCGGGTTGAGCGGGTTGATGGCCGACCACGGCGGATTTGCGCCCAACGGTCTGTCGGCGGTGGTCGGCGCCTTCATCACCATCATGTTCAGCTTCATCGGCACCGAAGCGGTGACCATCGCCGCCGCCGAATCCAACGACCCGTCGCGAAACATTGCCAAGGCCACGCGTTCGGTGATCTGGCGCATCGGCGTGTTTTACCTGCTGTCGATCTTCGTGGTGATTTCCGTGGTGCCCTGGAATGATCCGTTGCTGGCCTCGGTCGGGTCTTATCAGCGCGCCCTGGAAATCATGAACATTCCCCATGCCAAGTTCATGGTCGACGTGGTCGTGCTGATCGCCGTGGCCAGTTGCATGAACTCCTCGATCTACATTGCCTCGCGCATGTTGTTTTCGCTCGGTCGTCGTGGCGATGCGCCGAAAGCGCTGAAGGCGACCTCCTCGGAAGGTGTGCCGCGCGCCGCCGTTATCGCCAGCACGGTGATCGGTGCGTCGATTACCGTGTGGAGCTATTTCATGCCCGCCGGGCTGTTTCAATTCCTGCTGGCCAGCTCCGGGGCAATTGCTTTGCTGGTCTACCTCGCCATCGCGGTGTCGCAGTTGCGCATGCGGCGGATTTTGCAACAGCGCAACGTCGAGCTGACCTTTCGCATGTGGCTGTTTCCTTGGCTGACGTGGCTGGTGATCGTATTCATCTGCGCGGCGCTGGCGGTGATGATGATCACTCCGGAACATCGCACCGAAGTCACCACAACTATTGGCCTGGCGTTGGCGATTTCCTTTATCGGCCTGGTGACGTCGCGTCATCCTGCGCCAGCGGCGAGAGTTACATCGGTGGGGTAAAAAGGGAGCGGATTGCGCTGATCTATTGATGTCGCCGGGCTTTATCACCACAAATTCCGCAGCCGTATAGTGCTTGCCCCGTTACGCGATTACCCATAAACCCTCCCACTGAACCGAAGTATTCAGGTCAATGACGCCGGTAGTCGCCGGCGCACGGAGGGATCATGGACGTCACCGCAATTCCCGAAGGATTCACCCCATTTACCCGCAGCAGCCCGTTGCTGGATCTGCTTGGCCCGATCTACGCCAGGGGCAGCGGGCTGCAACTGGAACTGGGTTTATTGACTGACTCACGCCATGCCAATGGCCGTGGCACCCTGCATGGCGGCGTCTTGGCGACCTTGGCCGATGTCGGCATGGGATACGCCATGGCATTTTCCAGCGACCCTCCGCAGCCATTGATCACCGCGAGCATGACCCTGGATTATCTCGGCGCGGTGAAAATGAACGAGTGGCTGGAAGTGCGTTTGGAGTACTCGAAAAAGGGACGTCAACTGGCGTTTGCTGCCGTTAGTTTGCATGTTGGTGAGCGAACGGTTGCGCGGGCCAGTGCGGTGTTTGCGGTGCCGGTGAGTTGAGTGAGTATTCGTCAAAGCGTTGGTTACTGTGCCATTAACCCTTGAGTCACTGCATCTTTTGGCGCACCCGTTGAAACTCGTACGGTAAGCCAATCAGGGCCGTTTCTGATTGGGTTTCCGCCGCGTCGATAGAACTTTGGTCGGTGTCTGGCGTGATGGCATTTCGATGTCTTCCTGTGCATAATCGGGCGCCGCTGCCAAAGCAGACTGAAGTGGAATCATGGGAAAGGGAGCACCTTCGTGCGCCTTTTCGACATCATATTGGCGATCTTGGAGATGGATCGGCCAGCCAGTTTCAGTCAGTCGCGAGCAGCTTTGAGATCGAAAGGAATCAGTATGACGCAGAGGGTGGTGCAAACGATTTCTCGTGCCTGGTCGCGCATGGGAGAACTGAGTCGACTTCGGACTCCGTCCCAACGCAGTGAATACATCGTTGAGGGTTTCGCCGATGACCGGGTGATCGTATTGATCGCCTCCAAGCGCCACGTCCTGCTCAGATCGGCGTTCGAAGCGGCGCTGAATTACCTTCACCAACACAGCCATGGGATTGAAAGTCCGTGCCTGATCAAGTCAAACAATGACCCGGCGCTATCCGGCCCGCTCTGTCGTGCCAGTAGAGTCACGTTGAGCGGGGCGTACGGCCCGCGAAACATCAATTACGTACTGCCAATTCTGCAAGCACTCGGCGTGGTCGATATTCGCACATCGACGCCTAATGCTGTCTGGCTCGTGACGCCTCTCGCAGCCAATGATCTTTCATTTTCGAACCCGGTACGGCGAGTCGGGAAGGGTTTGCTCACTGCCAGGCAATTTGATTTTGCTCAGTATCTGAGCGGTTTATGGACAGGTGCAGCAGGTTCGTTTTCGCATCGCTACAAGGTCAGTAGGCACCATTCCTGGAAAGACTGGAGAGCTCGGCATGGCGCCAGCGATTGGTGGTGCCAGAGCTTAAGCCAAGCGAACCAGCACTATTGCTGGCCTGAAAAGGCTGCCCCGCATGATTTTGCGAGTATTGCAGCTGAGCTGCGCAAGAGCCTGGCGGCCAATGATGATGCTGCAGCGTTGGTTACGTGCAAGGCGATCTTTGCCTGGGGTGGCGTTGCTCGAAAGGCTGACGATGCTTCTTTGCAGTGGGTCGAGTCGCAGGCGGCAGCCAAGACCTTGTGCCGTTCAATCCGCAGGGCCGTTAAGTTGCTTGACCGCGCATGTGCAGACCCGCTGGACGATTTCAACGGAAAAACACTGTTGATGAATTCGGCGATGACCAAGATCTATGCCGCCGCGGCGCCGGACAGCTTGATTATTTATGACGGTCGTGTGGGGGCGGCATTGGGGGTGCTGGCGCGCACTTGGCTTTTGGCAAATGCTGAGCGCACGGTTCCTGCGGATTTGGCATTTCGCTGGGGCCCGAATACCAAGACCGCGAACCAGAAGGATGAAACGAGAAATCCTTCGCAAGACCTCTTCATTTTCACAAACCTCTATACCGCCTCCAGCGACATTCCTGCACGCAACAGGGAGTGGGCTGAACTTGTGCGGATGAGCAGCCGCTTGCTGTGGGCTACGGGCGAAATTCTCGGCGCGCAGGGTCACACGGTGACACTAAGCATGTTGGAGCGTTCGTTGTTTATGTTGGGGTATGACGTTCGCTGATTGCACGCCGTGAGTTTTCAAGTTTCTGAGGCGTTGGTCATGATCCCTTCGTTAGTTGATGCAGTGACAGCTGTTGTGAGTAAAGCATTGGCAGATTCAAGGACCGCAATCCGGGCCGCTAATTTTCAAGGAGATCAGATGTACGAGCAAAATATCGAACTGCTGCGCGAAGAATCCCTGCGTTTGCTTGAAGTGGAAATCGATCTGTTGCAACGAATGAAGGATGCAGACGGCGTAGTGGTCGATGAGCACAGTCATGAGCACCAGACGTTTACCCAGGCCAGCATCCAGAAAGATTTGCAGATGCTCCGGGGCGAAGCAGACAAGCTTCAGCGCCTGGAAATGGTGCTGGCCGTTGTCGGGACGATGAAGGCAGGCAAATCGACCACGATTAACGCCATTGTCGGCACTGAGGTGCTGCCGAATCGAAATCGTCCGATGACCGCTCTACCGACGCTTATTCGTCATACCCCCGGCCAGATCGAACCTGTTTTGCGACTGGAAAACATCGGCCCGATCAACAGTGTCGTAGCTGAGTTGCATGAGTTGTTGCGTGACCCCGCCGGGCAGCAATTGCCCTACGAACTGATTGACGACAAGGATATGCAGTCCCTGCTGCGGCTAATTGATGAGAATCAGCGGTTTGACAACTGCTATCAGGGGCCTGAGGCCATTTTCTGGTTTCTCAGAAGCTTGAATGATCTAGTGCGCGTAGCACTCGAGTTGGGCGTGGACTTCCCATTTGATAGCTATGACGAAATTCACGAAATCCCCGCTATTGAAGTCGAGTTTTCCCATTTGGCCGCAATGCCAGAAGGTTTGGGCCGTCTGACCTTGCTCGACACGCCCGGCCCGAATGAAGCCGGCCAGCAGCATCTTCGCAAAATGCTGGGCGAGCAACTGAAAAACGCCTCGGCTGTTTTAGCCGTTCTGGACTTCACTCAACTCAAGTCAGATGCTGACCAGCATGTGCGCCAGGAGCTGGAGCGAATCGCAGATGTAGCTCAAGGGCGGATGTTTGCGCTCGTCAACAAGTTCGATGAGAAAGATCGCAACAGTGATGATGAGGCGCAGACCAAACGCCTTGTTGCTGATTCATTGATGGAGGGCCGACTACAGCATTCTCAGGTATTCCCCGTATCGTCAAAATTCGGCGATCTTGCCAACCGTGCACGACGGGAGTTGGCACTCAATGGCTGCTTGCCGACGATTGTCGGCGATCAGAACGCCTGGGTGGAGGACTTCGGTAAAGCAGCGTTCGGCATGCTTTGGACGAGCATGGTGACAAATCCGGAGGCCGTGAAAACAGCGGCCAACGCACTCTGGAATGCCTCGTTGTTCGCAGCCCCTCTGGATCAGATCATTCGTAAAGCCCACGCCGGCGCTGCGACACTTGCCGTGGCTTCTGCTGCCGCCAAGCTCGCTGACATCGCGGTCAGATTGAACAACTTTCTCTCTGTTCGAGATGCCGCGCTGGGAAAGGGCGTAGAAGAATTGAGCGAGCAGATCAATTCTTTGCGCAATGACATCGAGCGTATTACCGGTCTGGAGGACAAGACGCGAAAGGATGCCGAACGCGCCTTGCAAGCCATTGATGGAAAAATGAAAAAGGTCTTTTCTGAAATTCGTGCCGCCATCAGCGCTCAGATTCAAGAGGGATTCAAAGCGGGCAAGGAAACCGAAGAGCAACAACCTCAGGAGCGCAAAAGAGAGTCTCTGACCGGACTGCTTTCGATGCTGACGGGTGCGGGTAGCCAACGGAGGCTGGAGAGACGACGTACGACTTACGGCTATGAGTTTAATGAAGACACGCCTGTCATCAAACTCAGCAATCGGGAAAAAGCTCAAGAGATTACGCAGGGTATCGAGAATGGAGTCCGGGAGATAATCACGCTCAATGAAAGGCGTTTAGTCGCAGAGACTGAGCTCATTTTGCGAGATTTTCATGTTTTGTTCGAGCAAGGCATTTCAACTCAGGCCAGTGAGATTGTCAGCCAACTCAACCAGCGTTTGAACCGCAGCGGCTTTTCCATTGCAATCAAACTACCACCCATGCCAGCGCTTTCAATGCGACCTTCCAGTGGAGAAGTGTTGGGTGAGGTCATCGAAAACAAGCAGCGCAGTGTGCGTCGGCGGCGTCGAGCCGGTGGGTTGTGGGGGGGCATTTGCAGCTTCTTCGAGACAGATGACTGGGGTTGGGAAACCTATTCGTCGAAAGAGGAATATTTTGAGATCGACGTTAATAAGGTGAAGGCCTCTATCGAAAAGTCTGTCGCCGATGTGTTCGCTGGTTTGGCGAGTGCCACGGTCGAAACCATCGCCAAGCCACTGGAGGCCAGTGTTGACGACTTCTTTGATGAGCTCAGGCTCACCGTCGAGTCCATTCGCAGCGACCTGAATCAAAGTATTCGCGACAAACAGTCCGATCAAGGGCAGCAGCAAAGACTGGGTGAACTGCTGGCAGGCTTCAAGCGCCATGTGCCTGGTATTCAAAAGGACAGTGATGCGCTCAAACGTGACGTCCCTTCCGCGGGCGTTGAGGTGGCGGCATGAGTGAGCAGACCCCGATTTCACCCGGCTCGGATATCTGCCAGACACTGACGTGTCTGCCCGAAAAATTCGTGGTGGATTTTGCCAACGGCATTGATGTCGCGCGGGAACGCCAACGTTACATGGCCAAGCGGGATGGGTTTTTCACTCGCCTTTTCGACGGCTTTACCGGTCAGGGTGATCGCAATCAGGCTGAGATCAACGCAAACCTTACTGATGGCGTGGAAGGTGCGTTGAACTGGTTGAAGGATTTGAGCGAGTCGTTGGCCAAAAGCAATCATGCGATTGTTCAAGTCAACAACCGGGTCAACGCCCTCAAACACGATGTCGCCACCCTCGTCGATTTTTCGATAGAGAGCCGCCAGGCTATTAATTCGCTTTCGCAACGTCTGGACGAGCGTTGTGATGAGCTGGATCGCAATGTCGCAAGGATTGACCGGTTACAGCAGGCCCACCTGCATCTGGACGATGTTTTCGGCAAGTGGGGAGCAGGGCGGTTCAATATGTTCACGCTGTCCGGGCGCTGCTATGCAGCACTTGAAGAACTGCGGTGGGGGGCTTTTGGCGACTATTGCCAGACAGTGTCCGGGCACGAACGACAGAAACAGCTTGAGCGTCTGGCCAATCAGGCAATCATTCAGATGAACAAGGATGCAGGAATCAGTCAGGGCGAGCGTATCGCGACTCGCGACCGGTGGCTGGCTCGTCCTGTTGGAAGTGTCGTTTCTGCTGACGGCGAAGATGCTATTCGTTATCTGGGGGACTGGACGGACCCATATTCCACACCGTTCGCATTTGCGGCCTCGCAGACCCCGGAAGAGTTGCCTGTGCATTTGCCAAGGATCATTGCAGCGCCAAGGGTGACAGAAGCCATGATCAGTGAGCTGTTTCTGGAGGCTTCATGATGACTGCTCCCATGAAAGTCGGGTTGGTACTTTCCGGTGGTGGGGCCAAAGGGGCCTATCAGGTCGGTGTGCTCAGAGCCTTGCGCGAACTCGGCACCCGCATTGATGCAGTTTCAGGCGCCAGCATTGGCGCCCTCAACGGCGGCGTTCTGGCTTCTTCTCCATCACTGGATATCGCTATCGAGCGCCTGGAGGCTATTTGGGAACGGTTGGCCAATGACTCCCCGTTAAGCATGAAGGCGCCTGGGTATCTGGCGCTTTTGGCTGCAGCGGGCCTGCGGGTTCAGGGTGCAGGCGTTGTGCTGGGACTTGTTCACGCCGTGAAAAAAATAGCGGGGGCCTTTGAGTTCGAGTTACCGAGCTGGCTTGATGGGCTCGACGAAGGCTTGCTGGACGACCAGCCGTTGAAGCAGCTGATGGATGAGTTTCTCGACAGCAAGCAGCTAGCGACAGGGATCCCACTCTATGTCTCGTTGTATCGCAGCAACGGCGGTCTGCAGGACTTGGCGTCAGCATTCATGGCTGAGCTGGGGCTGAGCAATACACCGGATTCGGAATTCGTGCATATACAGTCGCTCGAGGAAGACCGGCGCAAACAGGTGTTGCTGGCTTCTGCTGCGATCCCGCTATTGTTCGCCTCGCGCAAACACGGTGAAAAACGTTACTCGGACGGCGGCCAAGGTGGCTGGCAGACGATGCAGGGTAATACGCCAATCACCCCATTGCTGGAAGCTGGATGCAATCTGGTAATCGTCACTCACTTGAGTGATGGATCGCCATGGAGCCGTCAACGATTTCCGGATGCAACCATTCTGGAAATTCGTCCCCAACAAAGCCTTAACCGAGCTACGGGCCTCATGAGCGGCGCTCAGGACTTGCTCGGTTTTGATGTCGACAAGATCCCCACCTGGATCGAACAGGGTTATCAGGACACGCTGCATTGTGTTGGACGGGTCATGAAGGCTCAGCAAAGTCGCGATCAACTGCGGGGCGCGCAAGCCGCTCTTGCAGGCATCGCAAGTGAGTCCGCAAGTGCCGACGCAACACTGGCCGATGCGATGGCACGATTATCCAGGCAGCCCTGACAAGGAGTCAGAAGTGGCAAATGTAAAAATTGAATGGGATTGGCTGCATTGGAATTGTGGTCAGACGTGGGGAACTGATGTCTGGCCGGAATTGCAACGCAGAGGGGTTAAACAGCAAGACCTTGAACGATGCGTCTATGTGATCAGGCTCAACGGTCTGTTCGCCATCCAGTACCCGCTAGGCGTTTCTCCCACGGTCTATATCGGCGAAGGAAACTTTGAACAACGTATTACTCAGCACAAAAACTGGCTGATGGAACTCGCGGATTTGCAAGGCGAGTATGAGTTTCTCATCGGCTATTGTTTCCCTCGCGCGCGGAACGCCTCGAAAGTTTATTCCGATTTCGAGGCGATGCTGATCCACGAATTTCGAGACATTTACGGCGCGGCTCCGCTGCGCAACAGGCAAATGGAGTTTCAGAAATCAAACCACGTGTTTGAGCCAATGAATGAAATCCGCAGCGCGATCATGATTGGTCAAGGCATGCGTTTTCATTGGGCGGTGCAGCCGATGAAAAGCTCGCCTATGTATGATGTTTACCAGCGGACTATTCTGGAAGAGTTGAGGGTTTGACCCTGTCTTTAGCGGGGTAAAGCGAGAAGTCGTTGGTTAAATAAAATTTCAAGTAATTTGTTGTTGGCTAATTTGTTAGGGGTTTCCATGGATTTAGCTCCAGCTACAACCAAAACATCTATCGTGCTGCTGGGTGTTGCAATAATTGCGTTCGGCATGATTGTTTTAATGCAAGTGCTCACCGGATATCCGCCGTTCAAGGATCAATATTTTTTTCAGCTATTTGGAATCGAGGGACGAAACTGGTTTGTGGGCGGGAGAGAGGCTGTCCACTTTTTTGGATTTATTGGTTGTGTCTTATTCGGATGGTCCTATGTTTACTCGATGACATTCAAGGGGATGCTGAAGGTTCATTTTTTTATTCTCCCCGTTTTGCTGATGTTTTTGCTCGCATTGACAAAGTTTGTTGAACTGAGTGTTCCCTACTATTTTTTTGTAATCTTTGCTCTGATAGGTGCAGTCATATCTGTTTTAATGACAGTCTGGATGAACAGTTCCAAACGCAGCGTTAAATACCCAAAGATGATCATTGTTCCGACGCTAGTTTGTCTCTCAATCTCTTGGATATGTGAGTTTTTTTGGGAGCCAACCCTTCGCGCTTGTGGATGGCAACAAAGTGAGGGCATCACCTGGTCGCTACTAGTAGGGGAGAATAGCCCTTGTGTCTGGACAAACCTTCGATTCCAGTGGGCTCAGATCATCATCGATTTTGCTGCGATCGTTATAGGCTTGGTGATTGCGCTTATTATTTATAAGTGTCTGGCGCATCAAAAGCGATGACGCCATCTGATTGGAGTTCGCGATATATGTGCTATGCAGAGGGCAGAGGGCGCGGCTACGATGATGAAGAGTATAAACCGTGGTGTCGCCTGCGTTGCTAAAACCTCTTGCCAGTCATGTAGATGAGCCGATTCAAGCCACTACCGGCATAAGGATCTCAGCGACTGCGGATCGAATGACACATTGGCCATACTTCGAGCGTCAGGTATTGGTTGCCATTGCCCAGCAGTGCCGTCGATTTCGCGCAGGGTCCATTGCCCGGGGCCGGACCAGGACAGTTCTATGAACGGCCCTTCAAGTGCTTTGCTCGCTATTAACATGTCGACTTCGTCAGCAGGCCCGGGGAGCATGCCTCCGACAGCAATGGGCACGCGCTGACGCAAAAGGCTGTTGAGCATGCTCAGCAACTCGGCACGTGATGTGTAAGGCACTCGGTGCTCCCCAACTTCTGAGTGGGCAAACACCAGGCTGCCGGTATCGGCGTCCACGGAACTGATCAACGCGAGATGCGTCGGTGGCCGGCCTGAGCCCCTTGAATACCTCAAGCCTGATCCATCGCCGCCGCCACGCCCTGATCCTCACCCAGAAACCCACCACTCTGATGCTGCCAGAGCCGCGCATAAATGCCGTTTCTGTTCAGCAACTCAGCGTGCGTTCCCTGTTCGATAATCCGCCCCTCGTCCATGACAATCAGTCGATCCATCGCCGCAATCGTCGACAACCGATGCGCAATAGCGATCACGGTCTTCCCCTGCATCATTTCATCGAGACTTTCCTGAATGGCCACTTCGACTTCCGAATCCAGCGCACTGGTGGCTTCGTCGAGCAGCAGGATCGGGGCGTTCTTCAACATCACCCGGGCGATAGCGATGCGTTGGCGCTGGCCGCCGGAGAGCTTGATGCCGCGTTCGCCGACCAGGGTGTCGTAGCCGCTGTGGCCTTGCTTGTCGCTGAGTTGGCTGATGAAACCGTCGGCTTGCGCATTGGCGGCGGCGCGGCGGATGTCTTCGTCGGTGGCGTCCGGGCGGCCGTAGGCGATGTTGTCGCGTATCGAGCGGTGCAGCAGCGACGTGTCCTGGGTGACCATGCCGATCGCGCTGCGCAGACTGTCTTGGGTCACGTGCGCGATGTTTTGCCCGTCGATGCGGATCTCACCGCTGTCGACATCGTAAAAGCGCAGCAGCAGATTGATCAGCGTCGATTTGCCCGCGCCGGAGCGGCCGACCAGGCCGATTTTTTCGCCGGGGCGGATGTGCAGGCTCAAGTTGTCGAGGACCTGGCGTTCGCCGTTGTAGTTGAAATTCACCTTGTCAAAAGACACCGCGCCGCCAGCCGGCACCAGCACACTGGCGTTCGGCGCGTCCTGCACTTTGGGGCCGCGGGTGAGGGTGGCCATGCCGTCCTGGACGGTGCCGATGTTTTCGAACAGCGACGTCATTTGCCACATGATCCAGTGCGACATGCCGTTGATGCGCAGCGCCATGGCGGTGATCGCCGCGACCGCGCCGGTGCCGACCTGACCCAGATGCCACAGCCACAGGGCATAGCCGCCGGCACCGATAATCAGCCCGACCACCAGCGCCTGATTGACGATCTCGAACTGGCTGACCAGACGCATCTGGCGAAAACCGGTGAGTTTGAAATCCTCCATGGCGGCGCGGGCGAAGTGCGCTTCACGTTTGGAATGCGAGAACAGTTTCACCGTGGTGATGTTGGTGTAAGCGTCGGCAATGCGCCCGGTCATCGACGATCGCGCATCGGCCTGTTCCTGGCCGACCTTCCCCAAACGCGGCACAAAGTACAGCATGGCCAGCCCGAACAACGCGAGCCAGGCAATGAACGGCAGCATCAGTTTCAGCGCAAAGCCGCCAGCCAGGGCGATGATCGCGATGAAGTAAACGCCAATGCCCGGTGCGATTTCGATCAGCGTGAACAAGACTTCGCGCACGGCCAGCGCGGTCTGCATGACCTTGGTCGTGACCCGCCCGGAGAACTCATCGGAGAAGAACGAAAGGCTTTGCCGCAGCATCAGCCGATGGAAATCCCAGCGCAGCCGCAGCGGCAGATTGATCGCGAGGATCTGGTGCTGGACCATCGTGCGCAGCGCCACCAGCCCGATGCTGATGAACAACACAATGCCGATGCCCCACAGCACACGGCTTTCCTGCGCGTTGACACCGCCGCCGGCCTGCCACGTCGAGAGCAGATCGACGACCTGACCAAGAAAGGAAAACAGCCAGGCTTCATAGATCGACACGCCGGCACTGAGCAGCGTCAGCGCGAGGATATAACCGCGTGCGCCGCGCGTGCAGGCCCACAGGAACCGGATCAGGCCGACGGGCGGAGGTGGTGCTTCGTCGGGGGGGAAGGGGTCGAGCCGTTGTTCAAACACGCGCAGCATTGTGGTCTCCGAAATCATCAGGGTCAGGGGATTCTGCCATTTAATCGCGGCGTTGAGGGTTTGCTCTATCAGCTACGCTAACTGTTCAAGTGACTTGAGCAGAGCAAAATGCAGCGAACACAACCGGTTTCCTGTTGGGAGTCGATGAGCAAAGGAAATGTTTAATTTCTTTTTGACGTTTTTGTTCGTGCTCATCCCCACAGCGTCTCTTTCACTCGACAGTTACCTTTGCTACCGAGTGGCAAAAAACCAACCGGTGAGCCAGGCGTGGAAGGGCTGCAATTATGTGCTTTCTATCCTGCTGATCATGCAGTTGCTGGGCCTGGCCCTGTATTTCTTTTACATTGCGTGAGCCCAGCCGTTTGCACCAGCCCGACAAGAGGTGGTGTTGTTGATTCCTGAATATCGAATTCGCATTTACTGCCTGATCGGTGCGCTGTTATGCCTGCTCGTGGCGTGGGCCAGCGCCGAGCAGCTGTACAACGCCGCGACCCTTTGGCAACTCGACGTCACGACGGGGCGGGGGGCTTTCAAATCCCGAGAGCACTTGGTGTTCGATCAACAGCCATGGCGCTTCGTTTTTTATCTGCTGGTGTCCATTGCCGTTTTCATCGCCTCGACCGGCGCGGCACTGTGGTTTTTGCGGGGTGTATTACGGGGGCGGCAAGCGTTCAAGCGCTGGAGTGGAAAATTCCGATAAGCCCTGCACCTGTCGTTGTGCAAGAACTTCATGCCAAGGGCCGAGCGGGCGCTGGTATAAAACATTTTCACCACGCTGCATCCATTTCAACCCCTGCTCCGTAAATTCAATACCCTCACTCGAAGGGTCGAAGAATTCAGGAGACGCATCATGCATACTTTTTTCAAACGCATCGTCATCACCTGCCTGACAGTGCTGAGCCTTGGCGCTGGACTCGGTTTCGCTGCCGGTAACGTCATGGTCGGCGGCGCGGCCATGTATCCGACGAAAACCATTGTCGAAAACGCTGCCAACTCAAAAGACCACACGACACTCGTCGCAGCGGTCAAGGCTGCCGGACTGGTTGATACCCTTAACAGTAAAGGGCCGTTTACCGTCTTCGCCCCCACCAATGAGGCCTTCGCCAAATTGCCTGCCGGGACGGTCGATATGCTGGTCAAACCAGAACACAAAACAGACCTGACGAAGATTCTGACTTACCACGTCGTGCCCGGCACTCACACCGCGAAACAGTTGATGGATGAAGCCAAAATGCACGACGGCAAAATGATGCTGAAAACCGTCCAGGGCGAATCACTGACCGTCATGCTAAGCAATGGCAAGCTGTGGTTGGTGGATGCCAAAGGAGGCAAAGCCGCCATTACTATTGCTGACGTCATGCAGTCCAACGGCGTGATTCATGTAATCGATACGGTGCTGATGCCGAATTGACGCTTGGCAAATTCGGCGGACTCTCTTCAGAGAGTCCGCCGTTGATCTGAAGCGGTTTACCGAATGCGGTGCGTCCACCGAGTTGCATCCGGGCCCAAACCACAGCTCGAAAGCAGCCACAACGTTAAGCCCACGCAGGTGGCAGAGATAATTTTTTCGTTTTCGCGGGTTTCCGCTGTCTCTGACTTCCTGGCCTTTTCGGGCTTGTTGTCAGCTTTTCGGGCTGTTTTTTTCAGGTCCAGACATTCATCGCCGATTCGGCAACAGTGTTTGTCCCACCGCCCGATTTTTCCCGCCACTGTCATTCCCTAGCATCGTCTCCAGGCCAGCGGCAATCACGCTGAAGCGGCCCACTCAACGAGACGGTGAACATCATGAACACAATGAAAATCGCAATGGCGTTACTGCTTGGCAGTCTGGGCGCGCAGGCGTATGCGGATACGACAGAAACGCAAAACCTGCCGGTCGAAACCTATGGCTACTCGACCAAACTCGACATCGAGCATGTGATCTCGATTACCGAGCCGGCCAATGAATGCGCGCCGGTGCCGGTGCAGATGACTTATGAAGACTCCCATGGCGAGCGCCATGTTTTGCAATACCAGGTCATGGGCACTGGCTGCTCCAGTTGATTCACTGCAGAGAAGGGAGGGTCGACACTCCTTGTCTGCTGCGCTCAGTGCTTACTTGCTCCCGCAATATCTTCATCCGATGCCAGTAATTCCGGGATCGACTGCTTGAGAAAATCCACCCAGGTTCTGGTTTTCGCATCAACGAACTTGCGCGACGGATAGATCGCGAACAGGTTCAATTCCTCCAGCCGGTACGCCGGCAGCACCCGCACCAATGTCCCCGCCCGCAGGCCATCCACGGCCGATGCTATCGGCTGAATGCCGATGCCCATGCCTTTTCTGATCGCGATGGTCATGCCGTCGGCGGTGTTGATATGGAAGGGCGACACGGGAATGGTGATGGTCTCCAGGCCTTGCGGCCCCTCGAACGTCCAGTGCTCCACTGGCATCACCGTGTTGACGATACGCAGGCACTCATGTTCGGCCAAGGCGTCGGGCGAGTGCGGTGTGCCGCGTTTTTCCAGATAAGCCGGCGACGCGCAGAGGATGCTGTAGGTGATGCCCAGCCGTTGCGCGACGAAGCCGGAATCCGGCAGTTCACGGGCCAGCACGATGGACATGTCGTAGCCTTCTTCGAGCAAGTCCGGCACGCGGTTGGTCAGGGTCAGGTCGAACATCACCGTGGGGTGAATTTCTCGATAGCGGGCGATGGCGTCGATCACGTAGTGGTTGCCGATGGCCGACATCGCGTGGATTTTCAAGCGGCCCACGGGCAGGGTTTGTGCGGTGCCGGCCTCTTCGTCGGCCTCGCGGACATCGTCGAGAATGCGTTCACAGCGTTGCAGGTAACGCAGGCCCGCCTCGGTCAGAGCGAGGCGGCGGGTGGTACGGTTGATCAGACGCGTGTGCAGGCGGGCTTCGAGGGCGGACACGGCTTTGGAGACGTTGGTTGTGGTGGTGTCGAGCAACTCGGCGGCCGCCGTAAAGCTGCCGCTTTGCGCGACGGCGACGAAGAAACGCATGCTCTGGAAAACGTCCATCGTTGTTCCGCCTTATGGTGGGTTGTGTGGTGTTGGTGGGGCGGTGTTCACTTTTAATGGCAGCCCTTCACCCTAACCCTCTCCCGGAGGGAGAGGGTTAGGGTGAGGGGCTGTCCGCCGACCTGAAATATCAGGTCGAACTCAGGATTTGAATAGCACGCGATCAGGCTCCCTCTCCCTCCGGGAGAGGGCGGGGGTGAGGGCCACACTCTGCGTCACGCCATAAACTTCAAGACGTACGCCCAGGAATAAACCCCGGCACCCCGGTTTCCACCACCGAATTGAAGCGGATCCGCGTGCTGATGTCTTCCTTGATCTCACGCATCGCCCGCTGCGGCAATGTCGCAACATCAAAATTCTCCTGAATATGCGCTGGCGTCGCCGAAGTCGTCAGAAACGCCGTACCACGCTGCACCGCCCACGCCAGTGCCACTTGCGCCGGGGTTTTCTGTACATGCCGGGCAATGCCGGTCAGCACGGCGTCCTCCAGCACATTCGGCTGCATCCCGTGACCCAGCGGCGCGAACGCCAGAAGAATGATGCCGTGCTGTTGGCAGAACTCGAGCATGTCCCATTCCGGCAGGTACGGGTGTGATTCGATCTGCACCACGGCCGGTTTGATCCGGGCGTGTGCGACGATCTCTTTCAGCGCTTCCAAAGTAATGTCCGAGAGGCCGATGGAATTGCAGCGACCTTCATCCACCAGACTTTCCAGCGCCCGCCAGGTGTCGAGCAACGTGATCTCGCCATCGTAGATGACGTGACCGAATACATCGCGCGGATCCTGATCATCCCCCGCCTGAAAAGCGAACGGCGTGTGGATCAGGTAGCAATCGATGTAGTCGGTTTGCAAGCGTTGGCAACTCGCCTCGAAGGCCGGTCTGACCCGCTCGGGGCGGTGGTTGGTGTTCCACAGTTTGGTGGTGATGAACACGTCTTCGCGACGAATCCGGCCGGCAGCGAAAACCTGCTGAAACGCTACGCCGATCTGCGCTTCGTTGCGATAACGTTCGGCGCAGTCGAAGTGGCGGAAACCCACCTCCAGCGCGCATTTGACCGCTTCAGTGGTGGTGCTCAAGTCGCGGAACAAGGTGCCAAAGCCAACGGCCGGCATCGAACCCGCACCGTTGTTCAGCGGCCAGCGGGTGTCGCGAAGCGCATCGTGAAAGGCTTCGTAGGTCATGGTTTTTCTCCAGTGTCGGTGGTTACAGCGGTGTTTGTTCTGTGCCTGCACGGGCGGCGAGTGTTTGCTCGAAGACGCCGACAGAATTGCCGCCCAGCGCCACGAACAACTGCACGGTGTCGAGATAGCGCGTGGTCTTCACCTGAATCTGCCCAAGCAGGGCCTGCTCGTACGCGCGCTCGGCTTCGAGCACTTGCAGGACGCTGTTTTCGCCTTGGGCGTAAGCCTGTTGGTTGAGGCGCAAACTGCTGTCGGCGGCGCGCAACGCATCGTCCTGCGCCAGATTTTGTTCGGCGCCGTGATGGATCGCCTGCAAGCTGTCCGCGACCTGGCCGAACGACTCAATCACGGTTTGCTGATAGCGCGCGAGCGAGGCGTTGTAGCCATCGATGGCGGCCTGACGTTCGGCTTTCAGCGTGCCACCATTGAAAATCGGCGCAGTCAGGCCGGCCGCGAACCCCCATAGTGCGGCGCCGCCATTGCCGGACGCGGCTTGTGCCAGTGAGGCCGACAACTCGATGCGCGGATAGAGATTGGCTGTCGCCACCCCCACAGCCGCGCTGGCCATGTGCAGTTCGGCTTCGGCCTGCAAGATATCCGGGCGATTGCGGGCGGTTTCCGAAGGCAGGCTGACCGGCAGCGTCGACGGCAAGACAAAGTCGCTGAGAGTGAAGTCCGGCGCGATCCAGTCAGCCGGGCCTTTGCCGGCGAGTATCGACAAGGCATGCCGCGCCGCATCACGCTGTTGGGCAAGGGGCGGCAGCAGGGTGCGATCCTGCGCCAGCCGCGTTTCGGCCAGCGACACATCGATGCGCGTGGTGCTGCCGCTTTGCTGAGCACGCTGCACCAGATCAAGGTTTTTTGAGTCATTGGCCAGCAGCGTTTGCACCGCCGCGATCTGCGCATTGGCCGAGGCGATCAGCAGTGCTTGCCGGGCCACTTCACCGGTCAATGTGAGATAGGCCGCTTCGTAGCGATGTTTGTGCAAATCGGCCAATGCCTGCTGGCCTTCGACTTCACGTTTGATGCCGCCGAAAGCATCCAGGTCGAATGTCACCCGTGGGCCGATGGCGTAGACATTGGCAACGCTCGGCTGCGGTCCGCTGTGAGTGCGTTGCCGACCGCCCGCCGCCGCAAAATCCACTTGCGGGTACAGCGCGCCTTCCGCCGCTGCAACGGAGGCCGCAGCCTGGCGCAGGGTCGCATCGGCGGCGACCAGTTCGAGGTTGCCGTCGATGGCGCGGCGCATCACTTGATCGAGTTTTGGCGAGCGCAGCGCGGTCCACCAATCGCCGTGAAGGCGTTGGCCCATAGCGAAGCGTTGAGCGCCGGAGGAATGCTCTGCTTGCTCATCGTAGTGCTCTGATGAGCCGGCGGCGGGGCGCTGAAAGTCGGGGCCGACGGTGCAGGCCGAGAGCATCACCATCAAGGCCAACGCACTGAAGGCACCTGGGCTTGCAGAGCGAGTGAAGCGTGTAGACGTTTTCATTTTGCAGACTCCACAAAGATCAGTTGGCCGCAGCCGGTTTGCGTAGCAACAGCACCAGCGGACTCACCACGAGCATCGCCAGCATCAAAATCTTGAACTGGCCCATCACCGCGACGAACGCGGCCTGATGGGTCACCAGATGGTTCAAATGTTCCAGCGCCGGTAGCGATGTCGGCAGCGCCGTTCGATAGGGCGTCAACTGGCTGACCAGCGCGACGTGCATGGCCTGGGTGTTGTTGAAGAAAAAGATCTGCACCACCGCCACCCCGAGGGTGCTGCCGTAGACGCGCATCAGGTTGAACAGGCCGGTGGCTTCCGGGCGCAATGCCGGATTGAGCGTGCTGAACGCGACTTTGCTCAGCGCCGGCATCAGCACGCCGAGGCCGACGCCTTGAAGGAATCCGCTCCACGCCACGGGCGTCCAGTCCATCAGCGGCGAGTAGCCGAGCATCAGCCAATTGGCGTAGACCACCAGCGCGATACCGGCGGTGATAAACACCCGTGTGTCGATCCAGCCCGGCGCACGGCCCATCAGCAGGAACGCGCCGACCAGGCCGATGCCGCGCGGAATGGTCAGGAACCCGGTGGTGTCTGGCGGGTAGCCCATGATTTCGTCGAGCATCGGCGAGGTCAGCGCCATGGTCGACAGCAGCACAAAACCGAGGGCGAAGAACATCACCGTCGACAGCACGAAGTTGCGATCGCGCAGCAGCGCCTTGCTGACGAAGTGCACTTTGGCCGTCCACCGATGCACGATGAACAGGTACAACCCGAGCGCGCAGGCCAGCGCTTCGATGCAGATTTCCAGCGAGTCGAACCAGTCCAGGCGCTCGCCACGATCAAGGAGCATCTGCAGGCCGATCATGCCGACAGTGAACGTGCCGAAGCCGAAGAAATCATAGGGCGGACGCTGCTCGGCTTTTTTCTCGGCGAGCAGCAACGCCACCGTCATGAGGATGTACGCGATCAGCGGCAGGCTCAGGTAAAACATCGGCCGCCAGTCGAGGTACTCACAGATCAGGCCGCCAATGCTCGGACCACTGACGATGCCGAACAGCACCAGCGCCGTCCATTTCGCGCCGAACGCAGGACGCTTTTCAGCGGGCAGGGTTTCCAGGGCAATCGCCATCGACAGCGGCGCCAATACGCCACTGGCCAGGCCTTGCAGAATGCGCGCGGCGATGAACTCGAGCGGCGTGCTCGCCCACGTGCCGAGCCACAGGCCGAGGGCAAACAACACCAGGGCAATCTGATAAACCCGCTTCAAGCCGAAGGACGCGGCGAGCCACTGCGCGATCGGCAAAGTGATCGCGCTGGCGGCCAGATACGCCGTGAAAATCCACCCGGCCTGATCGTCAGTCATCGACAGGCTGCCCTGTATCAAACGCAGGGCGGCATTGGGCAATGGCAGATTCATCGATTGCAGATAAGTCGTCAGTAAGGCGACGAAGCGTAATGCGCGCAGATCAGCCGTGTTGTTCATCACCATTACCCCGCGCTGAGCAACGACTTGAGTGGATACCACCACGGCGTGCGGTGGCCGGTGTCGACTTCGACCGTGGCGCTGGTGCCGGAGAACAACGGCATGGCCGGGTCAGCGTCGTCGAGTTCGAGGCGCACCGGTACCCGCTGCACGACCTTCACCCAGTTGCCGGTCGCGTTTTCCGGCGGCAGCAGGGCGAAGTCCGCGCCGGCGCCGGGGCTCATGCTGATCACGTGGGCCTTGAAGGGGCGGTCAGGATAAGTGTCGAGGGTGATCGTCGCCGTCTGGCCGGGGCGCATGTGGTTGAGCTGGGTTTCGCGGAAGTTGGCTTCGATCCAGGTCTCATGGTCGGAAATCAATGCGAACGCCGCGCTGCCGTTGCTGACGTAATTGCCCACCTGCAAGTCGTCGACCTTGGCCACGATGCCGTCGGCCGGCGCGGTCACTGTGGCGTAAGACAGATAGAGCTGCGCCTCGTCGAGCTGGGCCTTGGCTTCGCGCACGGTTGGATGTCGGTCGATGGCGATGTCCGGATCACCACTGAGGGCGACTATGGTGCTGGCGATCTGTTGCTCGATCGAAGCGATGCGTTGGCGTGAGACTTTCTGGTCGGTGTCGGCGCGTTCATAGGCTGCCCGCGAGACGAATTCGCTGGCGATCAGTGCTTTTTTGCGAGCGAACTCTTTCTGATCGTAGTCCGCCGACGCCCGCGCCGATTGCAGTTCGGCCTGCTGCTGGCGATAGCTGGCCTTGAGGCCGTCGATGCGCAGGCGAGCATTGCCTAACTGGGCTTCGGCGCGGTCGACTGCAATCTGCAACGGTTGCGGGTCGAGGCGAAACAGCACCTGGCCTTTGCGCACGGGTTGGTTGTCGTTCACGGCAATCTCGACCACTTGCCCGGACACCCGTGCATTGATCGATGCCTTGGCCACGCGGGCATAGGCGTTGTCGGTGGAAACGAAAGGCTCGTTCGCCCGGTATTGGCTGTAGCCGATGACCGCGAACAGCGCGGGCACGCCTGTCATCAACAGTGCTCGCAACCTTTGCTTGAGCGGTTTTTTCGATGGGGCGTCCGGCAGATCGCGGATCGGCTGGGGGCTGGCATGTGCTGCGGTGAGATCAATTGGCTGGGTCATGATCTGCTCTATCCAAAATGCTGAAGCGCAAACGGAACATCGGGCCGACCGGGGCAATCGCCTGTCGCCGCGACGTGATTAATGGCTGCGAAAAATCAAATCGGTGCGCGGTGGGGGAGGATCGCTCCTTACCGCTGTTCGTCGTTGCTACAGCCCGTTGGGGCTGCGCCATAACAAAGCTGCTGACCAAGGAATTTCTGGTTCCTTAATTTTGTGCGATGGTGTAAGAATATGAGCGACTTCCCATCCACGCAAGGAATTTGTACGACATGGCACAAAATAAACCGACAGAAGGAAAAGGCCGTGGCCGTCCTCGCGCCTATGACCCGCAAACGGCGCTGCAACAGGCCCTCGGTGTGTTCTGGAATACCGGCTATTCCGGTGCTTCGCTGGACAGCATCGCCACGGCGGCAGGGATGAACCGGCCGAGCCTGTACGCCGCGTTTGGCGATAAACACGCGCTGTACATCAAGGCTCTCGATCAATATTGGGATACCGCGCACGCCGCCATGCAGGCCGCGCTGACCGACAGCAGCCTGACCCTGGCCCAGGCGTTGAGCGGTTTTTATGAGGGGCAATTGGCGATCTACTTCTCGGGCGACGGTCAACCTCGTGGCTGCTTTGCCATCGGTACGGCGACCACCGAAGCGGTTGAAGACCCGGAAATCCGCAATGTGCTGTCGGCACGCCTCAGCCAATTGGATGCTGATCTGGAAGCACGCCTGCAAACGGCAATCGAGGCTGGCGAACTGAAGCCCGATAGTGATTTGGCCGCGCTCGCGGTGATTGCTTCTTCGCTGCTGCACAGCATTTCGATCCGCGCGCGGGCGGGCAAGTCCCGCGAAGAACTGACCGCGATTGTGCGCAACGCCGTCAGCGTGATTTGCGGCTGAGCGCGAACATGAACGCTCTCGAAGACATTCTCGCGGAAGATCTGTCAGTGGTCTTTTGCGGGATCAATCCCGGTCTGCTCGCGGCGGAGCAGGGACATCATTTCGCCGGGCGCAGCAATCGGTTCTGGCGCACGCTGCATCTGGCCGGGTTCACGCCCGAAGAAGTGCGCCCGGAAAACGACCGCTCGATTGTGCAATACCAGTGCGGTTTGACGGCGGTGGTCGCCCGGCCAACCGCGCGGGCGGATCAAGTGTCAGCGCAGGAATTCATCGCTGCCGCCGCTGATTTCGAAGCGAAGATGGCCCGCTACACACCACGGCATGTGGCGTTTCTCGGCAAAGCGGCTTACGCGGGGCTCTCCGGGAAAAAAGCCATTGCCTGGGGACTTCAGCCGGAAACTTTCGGCGGTGCGGCGGTCTGGGTGCTGCCCAATCCCAGCGGGCGCAATCTGGCGTTTTCCCTCGAACAACTGGTTGCGGCCTATCGGCAGTTGTACCAAGCCACAGCGCTTCAAAGCGCTTGAGTGTCGGCCTCGATGCGCGCTGAAATCCATTGCCGACTGTAGGCCAGAACGCCCTGAGCGAGGGCCGTGGGGAAGTGGATAAAGCCGTGGGGCGAGGAGGGCAGCAGGTACACCTCGACCGGCGCCGATTGCGCCCAGCGTTGGGCTATGTCGAGGGTGTCGTCGCGCAGCGGATCGAGTTCACCGGCAAACAGCAGCGCAGGCGGGAAATCGCTGAAGTCGCCGTACAGCGGTGATGACGGTGGCTGGCGGCGTTGTTCGTCAGTCAGTTCCGGGGTCAGCAAGCGCAGTGCCTCGACCATGCCCGGGCCGTCCAGCACCAGCGTATCCGCCGTCGCGCTGCGTACGCTTGGGGTTCCGGTCAGGTCGTAGACGCCGTAATACAGCAACGCGCCGCTGATGCGTTGCAGCAATTCCGGCCATTGCTTGAGCGCCAGCAAGGTCGCCGCCGCCAGATGACCGCCCGCCGATTCACCGACCACCACGACGGGCAGACCGGCAAATTCGGCATCACTCAAGACCCCGCGAGTCGCGTTGAGGCAGTCCTCCAGCAGACCTTCAAGCGGCGTCGAAACCGCTAATCGATAATCGACCGAGACCACCGTCACCTGGCAGGTGTTGACGATGGCGATGTTGAAATTGTCGTTCATCTGCGCATTGCCGATCACCCAGCCGCCGCCGTGGAAGTCCAGCACCACGCCTTTCGCCGGGCCTTTGGGACGGATTATCCGCACCGGCACGTTACCGAGCATCTTCTGCTCAGCCGTCAGACCATGCTCGCGCAACTTCCTCGCACCGCCGACCTGACTGACGCGCAACAGCGCCTGAATCAAACGCGGCGTCAGGCGATTGCGGATCTTGAAACGCGGCAGCCAGGCGAGTTTGCGGTTGAAGGCGCGCACCTGCGCCAGCTCGCGCTCGCCTTGCGGCCACGGTGTTGCAGTACCCCAATTGGCATTGCTCATCAGCGGTTCTTGATCAGGATGGAAAAATTCAACGCCGCCGCCACACACAGCCACGCCAGGTACGGAAACAGGATCAAGCCAGTGATCAGGTCCAGTTGTATCGCCAGCACCACCATCGCCGCAACCACCAGCCACAGCACCGTGAGAATCACCATCGCCGCCAACACCTGATGCGCGCCGAAGAACACCGGCGTCCACAGTGTGTTCAACGCAATCTGCGCCGCCCACAGCGCCAGCACAGTCTGGCTGCCAGGGATCAGGCTCAAGCGGTAACCGGCCCAGGCCAGCAGCAGATAGATAATCGTCCAGGCCACAGGAAACGCCCAGTTAGGCGGGGTGAACCCGGGTTTGTTCAGCGTTTCGTACCACGGCCCCGGTTTGAACATCACGCCAGTGGTTGCCGCTGCTGCGCAGGCCAGAAGAAAAATGAAGAAGGTCATCGCCGATCCTTGGCTGAAATCAGCCGCTAAGGGGTTTAAGAAAAGGACGCCCCGGCGCGCGAAAAGTTTGCCATGAATTCCAGATTGGTCTGAGGGGCGATTCAATTTGAACTAAAAACTGACCACTGCGTCAGGATAGTCAGTTGCCTTTTCCTACTGACGCGGATGACATCATGTACACCTATCACATCGATTACCGATTCAACGGCGAGCCTCGTACCTTTCTGCTTGAACTCAAAGAACAGCAGTTGGCCGAACACGAGGCCGCGATGCATCTGCTCGAGTTGCACCTGGGCGACGCGGAAAACGGCCTGATCATGCCCACTGCGGATTCGACGGCCGAGGAGATTCTCGAGCAGGCCAGGCGGGTAGGGATTACAGACATCAAGGTTGTCAGCCAGACCAACTGAAGTGTGCTGCAGACGTTGGCAATGACGGTGATTCATCGCATGCTGCGCGCACACTTCAATGTACGCCCGGAGGACACGCCTTGCCGACCCTGAGCCGCGCTGATCTTGCTTACGTTCTGCAAGTCCTGGAGCAAGACACGATTCACGACTTGAGCGTTATTTGTCAGGCTGTGCAGATGAATCCTCGCGACCTGTTGAATCAAGTCGCGATGGCCATGGCCGATCAGTTCCTTAGCGGTGTACGCGACTTTCACGCATGCGACGAGATGATGAATCTGTTGTTCGGCGATATCGTCAACCTCGGCATGGATGCCGAAATGCCCGAGCCGGCTTTTTCCATCTACCTCGCGTTTGATTCCGGAGAGCATTGGCACACCGGTGATAACGAGGAGGTCGTACCGTGGGAAAAATGGACGCGACCTGAGCTCGTGCAGATTCTTGATCGGCTGGCGGGTGGCTTGTCCGGGGCTCGTCGATAGTTACACGCTTTCTAGCGCTGGGTGGGCGACAAGCAAGTTTGCCCGCTCTTGATAGAACCGCAAAAACTCCTCCGCCGGCATCGCTTTGCCGAACAGCCAGCCCTGACCAAAATGCACGCCGTGACTGCGCAGGTAATCGCGCTGGGCTTCGGTCTCGATGCCTTCGGCGACAATCTGCAGGCGCAGGCTCTTGGCCATTTCGATGATGTGGCCGGTCACGGTGCCGGTCGCGGCATCCTGATCGATATTGTCGACAAACGACTTGTCGATCTTCAGCACGTCCAGCGGCAATTGCTGCAAATGCTGGAGGCTGGAAAACCCGGTGCCGAAATCATCGATGGCCGCCAGATAACCCAGCTCACGGGCGCGATTGACGGTGGCGCGGGCAGCATCAATCTCAACGAAGCCGCGCTCGGTGGCCTCCAGCCAGATCTGCTTTTGTTGCACGTCGGCGCGGCGTAACGCAGCGTCGAGTATCGGCAGGAAACGGCCGCTGCTGACGTCCTTCGCCGCCAGGTTGATCGCCACGTGCAAACCGCGCTCCTTGACCAGCAACGGGCCGAGGTCGCGCATCACATTGTCGATGACCTGATCGGTGATCGGCAGAATCAAACCGCTGTGCTCGGCCAGTGGGATAAATGCATCGGGGCACACCCGCGAGCCATCCGGATGCTGCCAGCGCACCAGAGCCTCCGCACCGACGCAGGCACCGTCGCCGAGGCGGATGATCGGTTGATAGTGAACAACGAACTCGCGATTGCGCACCGCCAGTTGCAGTTCCGCCAGCGGCGACAGACGTTGCCGGGTGCGGCGCACGATCAGCAACACCAGCACCCCCGCGAGCAAGCCACCGATGGGCAACAGCAATAACTCCCGGCGGATCAAGCCTTGCATCAGCTCATGGCGCGACAGCGCGGCGATGGCGACCCAGTCGCCGCTGTGTACGAGGGTGTAGAGGTAGCCGTCGGCAAGGCCGGAGTGCGGGCCGGAATGCACGCGAGCAAGAAAGTGTTCCGCGCCCGAGTGCGAGGTGCTGACTAATTGCCCGGACGCGGTGCCGACGGCCAGATGCAGATCCTCATCGAGCATCACATGCAGAAACTGCTCGGGATTGACCAGCACGTTGAACGCCGCATACTGCAGCGCCATCATCGGTTTCGCCGCAACGATGCGCGACTGCACGCCGAGCGACACGCGCACGCCGTCCGAGGTGGTGAAGTCCTCGCGCCATGGCGTCGCGTGCTGCCCGACCGGGCCCCAGGAACCGCAGGCGTAAATCTCTTCTTCGACGTAGCCGATCGACTTCACTGACAGGGTGTTGATGGTCAGCAGCCGCATCTCGTCGATGCTTTCCGGCGTGCATGGCGCGAGCCGCGAACCCGCGATGGATTTCAGGGCGCCGGCCGCTTCACTGAAAGTCACGTGGGCGCGACTGGAGGCGACGGAAGCGAGGGTTTCCAGGCGCTGCTGCGCCGCCGCCAGATTCAACATCCAGGCGACATAACCCATCAAAAGTACCGGAAGCAAGACACACGGAAGGCCCAGGAGAACGCTCCCCCAGACAATGCGTTTTTTGTTCATGGCGCCACCTTGGCCACAAGGCCTGTGACGTGCGCACAGCACGGCTGTTTTCAGCCACACCAGAATATCGCCGCCGGGGTGGGCGAATATTGTTGTAGATCAACTATTCCACTGCCGGCCTTCAATCCCTGTGTGAGCTGGCTTGCTCCCACAGGTTTGTGGCAAAACACAGATACCCAATAGCCCAAAGAACCCTGTAGGAGTGAGCCTGCTCGCGATCGCGGTGGGTCATTTAGCAATGATGTGGCCGGTAGACCGCGATCGCGAGCAGGCTCACTCCTACAAAGTTTGTGTCAAATCCAGGATATCCAGCATCCCGAAGAACCCTGTGGGAGCGAGCTTGCTCGCGAAGGGGCCCTGTCAGCCAACATCACCTTAACTGACCTACCGCATTCGCGAGCAAGCTCGCTCCCACAGTGTCACCGCTCAAACTGCACCATCCAACCCGATGGACAATTCACGCACCCCACGGCCCATTCGCGCAGGCATTTTCGTGCGGCGTGAATTTGTCATATTCGGTCTAAATCCGGTGCAGATAGTAGGCACCCCAACGCTAACCGAAATGAGGCTGCACCGTGTTTCAACGTCTTCTGTGTTCGCTGTCCGTACTGAGCCTGTCCATCGCCGCCGCCCATGCTGCCGAACCCGTTCTGCTCGACACGCCGCGCCTGCAAGGCATGGACAATTTCCGTGATGTCGCCGGCACCACCACCGCGTATTCCACCGCCCACGACGGCACGATGCGCGCTGGCGTGTTCTACCGCGCCAACGCGGTAACTCCGACGGCCTCCGACCTGGCGACCCTCAACAGCCTTGGCATCAAAGCCGTCTACGACCTGCGCACCCCCAGCGAAATCGCCGCCACCCCCGACACGATGCTGAGCGGCGCGACCTACCAGAACATCGACATCATCGGCTCCACCACCTCCGGCGCGAACATCACCAACATCTCCTTCAAAAGCGCCGCCGACGCCATCGCCATGATGGAACAGACTAACCGCGCCTTCGTCAGCGACGCTGGCATGCGTGGCCAGTTCAACCAACTGTTCAACGAACTGGCCAGCACCGACGGCGCCCAACTGTTCCACTGCACCGCCGGCAAGGACCGCACTGGCTGGACCGCCGCGGTATTGCAGAGTATCGCCGGTGTCGACGATGCGACCATCATGGCCAACTACCTCGCCACCAACGACTACACCGCCGCCCGCGTCGCCGCCACGCTCAAAGCGCTGCCGCCGAGCATGGCCGCCATCTACGAGCCGTTGCTCGGCGTGCAGGCCAGTTACCTTCAGGCCGGCCTCGACGAAGTCACCGCGCAATACGGCAGCATGGACAACTACCTCAAACAAGGTCTCGGTCTGTCGTAGGAAACCATCTATGTGCTGCGCGGCAAACTGGTCGAATACAACAGCCTGCCGGGTCAGGCCGGGCTGATCGGCAATGCCGCCGGCGGCGCCGAACTGCTTCGCCAATTGCAGAACACCAACCTGTCCGGCGCCTACAGCGCCTACAACTATTACCTGCAATCGGCCATCGACGCCGGCACCCTCGGCGGTGTCGAATCCCAGGTCGGTGGCCAGGTTCACGCCGACGCCGCCAGCTACCTGCTGCGCCAAAACGCAATGATCGAGCAAGCCGCCGCGCCGTTCGCCAGCGGCACTGACCTCAAGGTCGGCCAATACCGCCTCTGGACCACCGCGCTCGCCAGCTATCTCGGCACCGACGGCTCGGCCCACGCCGAGAGCAGCAACGAACACAGCCAAGGCCTGATGGTCGGCATCACCCAGCGCTTCAGCGAACAACTCAGCGCACGTGGCGGCTTCGGCTACAGCAAAGGCACGGTCGGCGGCGCGGGTGGCGAAGCCGACACCGACTTCACCTTCCTCAACATCGGCGCCCGCTACGGCTTCACCAGCCTTGAACAAGGCCTGTTCCTAGACGCCAACGCCAGCGCCGGCTACATCGACTACGACAGCAAACGCGATCTCGGCGGCGGCCTCGGCACCGCGAAGGGCGACACCCACGGCAACCTCACCGGCGCCACGTTGGCCCTCGGCTACCGCGCCCCAATCAACGGCATGATCTTCGAACCAAGCCTCGGCTTCCGAGTCAGCCACCTCGACCTCAACGGCTTCAAAGAGAAGGGCAGCGAACTGGCCCTCGACGTCGACGACAACAGCGCCACCCGCCCCAGCGCCGTCGCCAACCTCAACGTCGCCTTCGCCCCCGTAGCCATGGGCGCATGGCAACTGGTGCCGGGCGTACAAGTGGGCTACGAACGCACACTGGGCGACAACCAGGTCGACAGCCAAAGCCACCTGCTCGGCCTCGACATCGAACAACGCGCCGCTTTCGACAACCGCGACCAGTTCAGCGGCGGCGTCAACGTCATGGCCAGCCTCGGCGCCCTGAGCCTGGGCGCAGAAATCGGCGCCAACGGCGGCGGCGACAGCCACGGCTTCAACGGCGGTCTAAAAGCCAGCTACGCCTTCTAAAACACACGCGGGATCAAGGATGACCCCCAATCCAACAAACACCCCAAAACCCAATGTGGGAGCGAGCCTGCTCGCGAAAGCGCCAGGCCAGTCAACATCAAATCGACTGACCCACCGCATTCGCGAGCAAGCTCGCTCCCACAAAAGCCCCTCACCCTAACCCTCTCCCGAAGGGAGAGGGGACTGACCGCGTGGATTGGAAGAGTTACACCGACGTGGCATACCGAGTCGAGCTCAAATTTTGAAAAGCCCATCAATCGGCTCGCTCTCCCTCGGGAGAGGGATGGGCGGCCGGCGTTCCGATGAGGGGCAGCCCCACCACAAAGCCTGCGAGTGTCCCTTGCGCTTGTATATGAAGTTGTGGGAGAGGGGACTGACCGAGGCGTCTTGCGTCATGCACCGACCTGAAAGATCGAGGCGATTATGGATTCAAAGCAAGACTCTCAGGTCGGGCTAGATCTTCAATATCCCCGGCTCGGTTCCCTCTCCTTGGGGAGAGGGCTAGGGTGAGGGGAAAGCAGTCACCGCAAAATCAACTGGCCAACTCGGTCAAACGCCCCCGCGGCCACTCCTCAATCAACCGCGCCGGCGTGCCATCCCCACGCTTAGCGACCCATCGGCGCGGTGCGATGTTTAGCTAAATCTTCTCACCACAAGTTACCTTGCAAACCTGTTACCCAATCACCCCCGAGCCCGAAACTCCGCCGGACTCACCCCATAAGCCCCCTGAAAATACCGACAAAACCGCCCCACATTACTAAACCCGAACCGCAACGCCACCTCGGTCACCGACCCCGAACCCCGCTGCTTCAACACCTCATAAGCCCGCTCCAGCCGCACCTGCCGCTGATACGCCACAATCGACATCCCGACAAACCGCCGAAACCCCTCCTGCAACGCCCGCTGACTGACATGGCTCAACCGCGCCAGATCCACACCACTGACCAACTGCTCCGGATGCGCCTGAATAAACTCCACCGCCAACTTCACATGCCGCGGCGCAACCATCGCCGTCGGCCGCCGCAACGCCTCGGAAAAATTGTGCGGCCATGCCTCCAGCACCGCATCAACCAACATCTCGCGCAACCGCGACGGCATCAACGTCCCGCTGTTGAGCAACAAATCAAACTCCGTGCCCGTGGCCAGATCAATCAACGCCTTGATCCCCTGAAACGCCGCCGTCTCAAGATCCACACTCGGCTCAAAAACAATCTTCTGCAGAATCGGTTTATCCAACAGCGCCGACAACCGCTCAGTGAGCTGATGCCGATTGATCGACATCCCGTGATGCGCGTGATCATCCAGAAAACGCATCGAACGGATATCCGCCTTATCAATCGCCAGCCCAACGTGCGACACCCCGATAGACTCGGTGGCATGGTTGAAAACGATCTTGCCGGCAGTGGGGATAACGAACGTGATCTCATCCTGTGGATCGGGGAAAGCGACGGTGAAATCACCGTGATAATGCATCCGCCGAAAACTCACGCCATCGTGCCGCCCGTAAACGCCGCCGATAATGATGTTCGACGGCAGCGGCGGATTGTCGGCATAACGATTGCCAAACAATCTGGAAAACAGTGCACCGAAGTCGTCCGAACGGAGGTTGTCGGAGCGCAGGATAATTTGCTGGCGAACGGGAGTCGGAAACACCTTGGCGGCACCTTCTTTTGGGGCTCTAGGGCAGGGGTGTAGGGGAGGGCGCCAAGGAGATTAGCAGACGAAATATGACGCGTTTGTGACAGTCAGAAACATGTCGTTACAGCGCCGCACCACGTTTAGGAACAAGGACACTCGGCAGGCAAAGGCCAACATGGCAACCTGCTCGCAACTGTACTCAGCAAACAAATAGCGGCGACGCCTCCAGCGCTTGGCCCTGTTTGACATGACCTGAAAGCATTCAAGTTAATTGGAGCGGCAATGCAAGCCAACACACAAACACTCCCCATCACCCTGACCCCCGAACTCGACTTCGACCAAAGCGCCGCCAGCGCCTTCGGCGAATCGCTGACCCGCGAATACACCCAAGCCACGCCATTCCCGCACATCGTCATCGACAACTTTCTGCAAGCCGATGTCATCGCCAGCATCCGCGAACACTTCCCGGTCGAACCGACCAACAACGAACAGACTTACGAGCGCGGCTACAAAGGCCAACTCAAACGCCAGATCAGCCCCAACGCCTGCAGCCCGTACCTGAAGAACGTCTTCAACATCTTCAACTCCGCACCCATGCTGCAATTCCTCGAAAAACTCACCGGCATTCAAGGGCTGATCCCCGACCCTTATTTCGCCGGCGGCGGCCTGCACGAAACCAAAACAGGGGGCTTCCTCGGCGTGCACTCGGATTTTCGGCTGAACAAAAAGCTCAACGTTGAACGGCGGTTGAACGTGATCATTTACCTGACCGAGGACTGGCAGGAGGCGTACGGCGGCAACCTGGAGCTTTGGGATGTGGGGATGAAGAAATGCCTGAAGAAGGTGCTGCCGATTTATAACCGGTGTGTGATTTTTAATACGGATAAGGACAGCAACCACGGGCATCCGGAGCCGTTGACTACGCCGGAGCACGTCACTCGGCGGTCGATTGCGCTTTATTACTACACGGCGAGTGGGGTGGGAGGGGAGCCGGGGCAGAGGAATAAAACGCACTATAAGCCGCGGCCGAAGGATCGGTGGAGTTTGAGGTATTACGTGAGTAAGTTGTTTAGGAAGGGGTTAGGCTTTTGATGTTTAGATATGGATAATTTTTTTGCGCATTGATTGAAAAGTTACTGGAGTTCGTTATGCTTTCATCCAGAGTATATGGTGGCATCGGAAGAGTTCACGGCTCTGTGGGGGCGGCAGGGACATAAATCTTTAACAAATGGTATACGCTATTTCAGGAGGCTCGGTGGTGGGGGTGTCTAGAATGGCGGACCATTTTCAAGTTCAAGTCCAAACAGCGTAGCTCGCCCTAAAGTGTAGATGCTCTAAAGCGCGAGGTGGATTCCGTTAATGTGTTGCTGTATACCCGGAGGTCGCTGAAATTTTTAAAATCTGCAAATTTTTGGTAAGCATCTCTATCAACCGTACCCAGCATTGTCGGGCTACTGCGATGCGCGCGTTTCCTACGTTGGTTGCGGGTTAAGTAAGATGTTGAAGCGGCAAGGATCATTTGCAGTGGCGACAGGCGCGTAATTAAGATCGGAGTTACTTCGAGTTATATTTCCGATTACCTTACGGCCGAGGGCATCAATGGACTGCCCTGATCGATTTGGCGGTGAAAAAATTACAAGTCCGCTGGGTTTGCTTCCCTGGTTTTCGATTCGCTTAGCAGGTAGTGGCTATCCAGAAACCTTCAAAAAACCACTGCTGTCACCAAGAGACTTTAATTGAAAAATCTGATTTCTCTGGTAAATTGCGGCGGTTTGCAAGCTGGCTGGGAAAAAAGCTCCGGATGTCGACACAAAAATTGACAGATGACGATGCTCAGTATGCTCTGGTTGCTGCTGAGATGGGAAGGCATCGAGAAGATACCGAAACCTCAAAACTAGGTCATTGGGCTGCTGCCTCAACATACGAAAGGCGGCACAAATTGTACCTTGGAATCCCCGCGACACTTGGTTCCTTGATTCTGACTTGGTTGCTTTCCTCGGATGTCAAAAAAATATTCGAGGGTTCTGGGCATGATTGGATCATCGGTATGGTGCCGGTAGGCCTCAGTCTCGTTGTTTCTGTCTTGACGGGAGTCGGCGCTTTTTTGAATTTCAATGAAATGGCGATCAAACATAGAAGCGCTGCGGAGAGTCTGCATGCGCTCTGGCGTGACTGTCTTAACTGGAAAACGGATTTCCCCACTTCGACGAAGGTTGCTGAAGCTGTTTTGGCGGTTCAACGCTATCGTCAACGCCTCAACGATATCAATCGAGACTCTCCTCAAATTCCGTACTGGGCCTACAAGAAAGGTAACAGGCAAAAGGCACAAGGCTCCACTCGTTATACTGATCAGAACTCGGCTGCCACTAATATCCCCCGAGATATTCAGTGAATAGATTTCTTTAGTGCTTTAACTCCAGCAGATAGCTTTTTCTTGGTGTCGGCCAAGAACGTTGTTGTATCGAAGAACAGCCGATTTTTCTTGATTGGGCGAAAGACCGAAATTCTTGATAAAACATACCGTTCAAGTAGGTGCGCGAATGACGCTGTTCCAATGAACTATCTAGCGTCGAGTAGAGTTGCGAGTAGCCGCGCCAAGTTTCGGGCGTCATCGGTGGCTCTGTGATAAGAGCCACGCCAAGCCATCCCCATCGATTCTGTGGCCTCCTTCAAACTAGGTGCTGGAGTTCCAAAGGCGCAGCTGTAGAACTCATCAATACTCAGATGTTCGAGCCCTGTCAGTAATGATGTGATGTCCAGCCTTGTTGAGTCCTGCTTCAATTGATCGGCATCGTAGCGCCCCCAAGAACACCAAACTGCGCCTTCTATGAGATAAGGTTCTATAAAATCATTCAGCTCTTGATTAACTTTAGAAAATGTCATTGCTCCATCCACATCGAGTTGTTTGATACCTGTCAGCGACGTGCAGAAGCGCGTCAATGTAGGATGAGTAGTCGGACGAACTAGACGGGAAAATTCCGCCGCCGTCGACAGGTTGCTTAAGCGGTCCAAGGCGATTACACCGACTTCGATGATCTCCATTTCTTCCTTTTGAATGGAAAGCTTCCTGCGCGATGCTTCGGCTCCGGGAATGAAATCATCGCAAGTCGCTTCCAAATCCACGCAAAAAACGTAGCGAGATCTTCTGAGGCGACCCTTGAAGTGGGTGATTGCTTGGGGGTAGGTGAGTTGCATTCTTACTAACCTCGTTCACAGCCATTGGATTTCCGAGCACCTGCGCAAGCTGTCAGATAAAACGGATGAACATCACTCAGATATTCAAAGGACTGTGTGGATACTGAATGGTTCGGGTGTTGAGGGGATGTTTCGAACGATTTACACTCGCTATGATTTATCGAAAAGTGTGAATGGCATCACTAATTTGGCGTCAATAGTCCGCCAAAAAATGCGCTCAGCCTCACGCACACAGTTACATTGCCACACTCACACAAACCGCAGTGGATGCCATGGTGCGTCCAAGTCAACGCACAAGGAACGAGAAATTGAGTATTGCGGAAAAATTTCAGACTTTTCTTTCGAACATAAAAATTGACAACGATGAGCAGATCAGTTCTCGGTATGCCGATATTACGGTATGCCTGAATAAGAATTTTCGTGATACTTCCTCGGCTACTGCAAATAATCTACAGGTTGGATCGTATGGCCGCTGGACAGCCATTCGTGGCGTTTCAGATCTAGATATGATTTACATAATGCCTGATAGTAAGTGGGACAGCTATAACGTTGTTGGTGGTCAGGCGAAGTTGTTGTCGGACACTAAGGATGCGCTAAAAGCTCGGTACCCGAGAACTGACATTTATGTCGATAGTCCTGTCGTACGGGTCTTGTATACGAATTTCCATGTCGAAGTCCAACCCGCGTTCGAGCAAGACGACGGAAGCTTTAAATTCCCCGATACCCGTAGTGGCGGAAGTTGGAAGGTAACAAAGCCTCGGGATGAGATAGAGGCAATGAAGGATACCAATATCGAGAAGAATCGAAACTTACGTCGCCTTTGCAAAATGGCTCGAGCATGGAAGAATAAGCACGGAGTTGCAATGGGCGGACTGCTAATCGATACGCTAGCCTATAATTTTTTGAAGTCGACAAATGCGTACGATGCGAGAAGTTATTTGTATTATGATTGGATGAGTCGGGACTTTTTCAAGTATTTGGCGGATGAGCCGGAGAAAGAGCGATACGCAGCGTTGGGTAGCGGTCAGCATGTGAAAGTCAAAGACGCCTTCCAAAAAGATGCGGGCAAAGCTTATGAACTTTGTGTGAGCGCGATCTCGGTTTCGGGTAGTGACACAGAAAATTCAAAATGGCAAAAGGTATTCGGTGCTCGTTTCCCTGCACCTGAAAAGCAAATGGCCAAGGCATCGAGTCGAGTGTTCCGAGAAACAGAGGAGTTTATTGAGGATCGGTTTCCTGTCGATATTCGCTATAAACTTAAGATTGACTGCGAGGTTACTCAGAACGGATTTCAACCACGCAGGCTTAGGGGCATGTTGGGAAAGAATTTTAAACTCGGCGCACAAAAATCGCTAAAGTTTGAAGTCGCTGACATCAAGGTGCCTGGTACATATGATTTATATTGGAAGGTCCTCAACAGAGGGGACGAGGCTGAGCGTCGCGATTGTGTCCGTGGTCAGATAGTGGAAGACAGTGGGCACCAAGCAGTGTCAGAGCACACAGATTTTGCGGGCGACCATGTTGTGGAGTGCTATGCGGTCAAAAATGGAGTTGTTGTGGCGAAAGATCGCATTCACGTCCCTATTGAGTAATCAGGAATGAACAGAGACGCATTGCTAAAGTCAATCGCCGAGCTAGGTTATAATGTCGGAATTGGCTGCAAGAAGCACTGGGCAACACTTGATGTCGTGGAAAAAATTCCTGGTTTTATAGGGTTTCTTTCAATGGCTGTGGGTATTTTTGCTCTTGTAATAGATGAGCTTAGTGCAAAGATTCCATCGGCGATCATGCTGGTATTCGGTATATGTGCTCTTTATATTTCTTACTATGATCATAAGAAAAAGGACTATGAAGCTGCTGCGCAGAAGCTAACAGAGTTGCTTGACGAGCTCCGGGATCTTTATCGTGAAGTGCAAGGGGTTGCTGTGGCACCCACTCCTGCGCAGGTTGGTCGCCTGCAAGATATTAGAAAGGTCTATTACAATACTTGCCTGAGTAAGCAAATTCTTTTTAGTGACTGGTATGCCCACTACAAATTCTTTTGGCAACATCAGATTGGCTGGATGGATGAGCAGTTGGGATTTAGATTTTTTCGAGACAAGCTTCCGCTTTCACTGATGTTTTGCATTTTGGCAGCTATAGGGTTGACGGCTTACGAATTGCAAGATAAGACAGTTCGAGTTGTGAATAAATTAGAGGCTCGCAATATTCCCGCTGAGAAAATTATTGATAGTTATGCATGGGGTTTTACGATGACTTGGACTGCATGTTCTGCCGCCAAAGTGCTACCCGGCGATTTTTTGAAATTGTCACGAATTACACCGTAGTTTTTGAGGGCTGGCAGGGCTGGGCTTCATTGTCAAAGTGACGTCATAACTCCAGGCCGATAAGAAACTCTTCCTAGGAGGATTATTTGAGTGGCGGTGGAACTCGGAGGAATCGACGATACCTCCGAATTCCGTGGGAAAAATGGGGCGACTTAAATCCTCTTCTTGCCGATAATCGACAGTTGGACCACCGCTTACTCCAATGGCACCACGTTATCCAACGCCCGATTCACCGCCAACTCCCCAAGCATCACCACTTGCGCAATGCCTTGCAGTGTCTTGCGTGCCGGTCCATGGACCAGCCCGATAACATCCCCAAGCATCACCGAAGCCGAGCCGAGTGATTCACTGGCATTCACCAGTAGTTCTTCAGTCTTGGTTTTTGGATTGGCGATAAACATCGTGTTGGTTTGGTACGGGGTGAGCATGATTTCCGGGGCGGGGCCGAGGTAATGGGAGAGGGCGCGGTCGACGGCTTCGTTGAATTTCTTTGCGTCTGGGGATTCGTCGCCCGCGATCGGATCAATTTCTGGCGGATTTGGCGTAATTTTGAACATAGATGAAACTCCTGGGAAACGATTAAGGAGCCATCACACTTCGCTACCAAACGAGGGGTGGCGGCCATGCACAGGTTGGTAGACCGGCCCAGGAGCCCGGCGCGTCCGAGGACGCCCTACGCATGGCCACCATAAAGCGGAGATCAAAAAAACGATCTCTGCGAAAGGTGCGCAATGCGCCTGGGAAAGTCGGGCTACCAAACCCGATCACTGCTATTCAGTGACCGACCCACGATAGAACCCGCCCACCCGGCGCACAAGCCGGCGGATTCTGGCGTAGTCGTAGGCAACGGCGCAAGGCGTTGTAGCCTGTTGGAAGTATTTCGGAATGCTTTTAAACAGGTCGTTTGGAATGCCAGCCGTCCAAGGTCTGACACCCGTAAAAACGCTTCAACTCTTCAACAAAATCAACGCACACCTACCAACCCCGCCAATGGCTTCGACGCCTGTTGACGGCGCTGATGGGCATGTAGATCGGCTCACGGTCTTACAGCATTTGCGTACCGGCAGCGCAACATGCAGGCAGTCACTCCAGCACTTGAAATGGCAATCTACAATCACTGTGGAATGCCATGGAGAGGTTTTGAATATGACCGAAGAACATCTCGTACGCACCAAAGCAATCCTTGTTGCACAAGAAGGCAAATACCGTCGATCAGCCATGCGCTGGAAGTTTGCGTACCGCTTTCTATTGGTTGTTTCGGCGTTATTGGCATCGGCGGCTGCGATCATTTCAAAACTGTCATTTCTGGATGACAAAGCCCTTTCAGCGGATTGGTCTTCCATGCTCGCCGGTACCGCTGCCGTTCTGACAACGTTGCTGGCGGCCCTGGATTTTGAATCCAACTTCCGGATCAACCGCCGGTCACGCCACCAAGTGCAAATACTCCTCCTTGACGCCGAAAAATCCGAGGCAGTCCCGGACAAGCTTCTGGAGGGGTTGCAGCAAGTCGTGAGCCGTCGGACTCATGATCTGGACAAGGCCGACTGAGGCGCAAGGAAGATAGCGGGTGCCGTGAAAAACAACCCGCTCAACGCGCCAATCCCTTCTATAGTCAAACTGCCACCACCACTTGGGGCTTGTCGGAAACTTGCAGTCGACCTTTGCTCGAGACGAACTCGAGAGCCCTCAATAACCCATCAGGGAAATGGAGAGCACCATGGCTTTAGTCGACCCGCGCAATAATGAATATGACGTCAACAAACTCAATACTGCAAGTATCGTTGGGCATGTTGATACCGATAGCGCACGAATCTGGATTCGCGTTTATAAAGCAGGGGAGTGGACGCTCGTCTGGTCCGAAAGAAAGCTGGAAGGGGATTTGTTTTCTCTTGATGGCAAAACCATTGAACAGTTTTTGGCGGATCAGGGCGCCGACCCGCAAAATACGATAGTACACAAATTCAGTGATGGCTCAGACTTGACCAGCACCTTCGATATTACAAGCCTTAAGCCGAACACTACTTACTACTATTACTTGATGAGCCAGAAGTTGGTAAGCCGAAGCCTGTGGCGCCGGACCGAAATTGGCTATCAAAAGACTTTTTCCTTTACCACCATGGCGCAAGTCATGCCCAATTTCAGTTTCGGATTCTATAGCTGTCACGACCCTTTCAATGCAAACAACAGTCTGGGTGCGTGGCCATTGTTTCTCAATAGAGCGACTGACGCTAATGTCAGGTTTGTCATTGGTGGAGGAGACCAGGTCTACGTGGATTGCCAGGAAAACAAGTATTTTCCTGATATCTGGGAGTGGCTCCAGAACAACAAAGATGAATTGATTCAGGCCTATGAAAAAAAGGAAAGCTACAAGGCGCGGAGCTCGACGCGTACCTGTTGAACCTCTACCGCTGGTACTACCGCGTGTACTGGAAATTTCCTCATATGCAGGAGATGTACGCAAATATTCCTCAATATATGATTTGGGACGACCATGAAATCATGGACGGTTGGGGCTCCAGAACTGTTGGCGAACGCCTGGACATTCTCTCCCGGTATTTCAGGGCAGATGATCCTGTCACTGACCAGCAAATCATTGATTCCATGTGGAATGCCGCAAGAACTGCCTACTTCGAATATGCACATAGTCATAATCCACCCACAAATATTGACAAGACAATGCTGAAAACCCCTGGTCAGTGCATTTGGGACTATGGCTTCGTAAAGGGGACGACTCCGTTCTATGTGCTCGATCTCCGCGGCCATCACGATGTAGATCAACCCCGAAACAAGCTGCTTGGGGATGCGCAAATCGAAAGATTTGTAGAGTGGCTGGATTCCGACGCTGTGAAGAAATCCAGGATCGTATTTGTGGTCAGCTCCGTGCCTTTCGTTCACTGGAAATCTTTCGTGATGACGGCGGGTTCTTTGATAGACAGTCTCAGGGATGACCTGATGGATGAGTGGGACCACAAGAGCAACCATGAGGAAAGAAACTTTCTGCTGGAGAAAATATTCGCCGCACTGGATGCCGAAGGCAGAACCCTGGTCTTCTTGAGCGGCGACGTTCATTGCGCCGCCGCCTTCAAGCTTCAGCATCAGAACTATCGTAAGGCAAATGTCTTCCAGATCACTTCGAGCGCCATCTCACGGATGCCCGCTGGCATGGCTGTATATGCTGGAATTGCAAAATCCGGCACGCTGAGTGGCCATGAGAAAGTCCAGTTCGAACACTTGTTCAGCCATTCGGAAGACAAGAATTTCGCTATTTTTCATGTCAACAACAGCGCATCGGTTACCGTTGATCTTTGTTGGCCAGGCGGCACGGAAGGGGAAGCCGTGATCAAAACGATCCAGCTGAAATAACCCTCGCGCCAACACCGATTTCGTGAGTGCCACGGCAACCTCGGAATCGGATTGGCTTTTGGTATCTGACCGCATGGCGAGTGAACGCCGAAGGTGAGGAACATGACAAAAAGACACGTTGGCTCAGTGCTGATCAGCTTCTTGGCGATGGTTGTCGCAGAGTTCGCCGCGGCGGCCGAACGAACGCCCATCAGCAGTTTTCAGGCGCTGGACCTGAAAGACCAAATCAGCTCGGTTGCTGCGATCCTCGGCGTATTGATCACTGTATTCGGCGTGTTTCGAGGCTTGGCAGTAGCACGCAAATCGAATCGCCTGAGGCAGGCTGCGGTGGCCAAGGAAGTGCTTAAGGATCTGTTCACCGACCCGCTGGGACGTTCAGCGATGCAAATGCTCGATTGGGACGGCCGCACGTTCCAGGCAGGGCCGAACAGCCAGACCGTGCACTGGGTCGACCTGCAACCGGCATTGGTGATCCCCTCCAGTTCGACGCAGTTTAATGTTAAGCAACAGTTCATTCGAGATTGCTTCGAGAACTTGTTCGACCACTTGCTGATGATCGACCACCTGATTTCAATCGAGAACATCCACTACGATGACATCAGGATTCCTGTCCAGTATTACGCTGCGAAACTATCCAGACACCCGCTAGTCTTTGATCCCTTCCTGTTGAAGTATGGTTATGCCAAAGCACATGGACTCATCCATCGTTTGGCCAAAGACTACGCGGCACACTCGGAGGCGCTGGACAGCGATCGCAACTGATCGGGAAGATTATCGTGACTCAGTCATTTTTCTGGTAAACGTCAGTACTTCTGTCGCTTCGGTACCCGCGATGAACGCCGCGATCTGCTCTTGCGGCTGGGGAGAAAATTCGAGGTATTAATCGATCAGGTATTCGATGACAGCTTGGTTATCCTTGGGGCCGGGTCGGTGGAAACGGCCATGTCCCACGCTCGCAATACCTGCGTGATCGCCGCGTCAATACTCTCAATTGTCATGGCGTCTCGGGCGAGGATCGATATCCCTTGGAGGAAACTGTCAAACACCGTCGCCAAGGCGACGGCGTTGGTCTCAAACGCTAACTCTCCACCACTCACACCACGTTCGACACACGCAACAATCCCAGCGCGGGTGCGGGCGCGGGAGTGGGTGAGCGCTTCGACGACGCGCGCATTTTCCGGACTCGGCGCGCTCATGACGCCGAGGGTGACCATGCAGCCTTTCGGGTGGCCGTCGTCGCACTGCATGCGTGCTGACTGGCGCAGGGCGGTTTCGATGGCTTGGCGTGGCGGCAGGGTTTCGTCCCACAGGCATTCGGTGACTTGGGCGAAGGTCGTCAGGTAGCGCTGCACGCATTCGTCGAACAGGGCTTCCTTGGAGCCGAAAGCAGCGTAAAAGCTTGGCGCGGAAATGCCGCCGCCTAGTTCAGCCTTCAACAGTGAAAGGGATGTCGAGTCGTAGCCGTGTTGCCAGAACAATTGCATGGCCTGGTCGACGGCGTCGTCGCGATCAAATGCGCGGGGGCGGCCGGTTCTGGCCATAGCTGAAACTCCTCGGAAAGTGATTTGGATACTAGTCGATACATAAGTCGTTGACAACGGGCCTCGGCTGCAGCCAGTATTTTATATCGATCGGTACGCAAGTCTGAATTTCCAAACTCAAGGAGTTTCCCGTGACACCTTCATTGACTCTAACGGCGGCGCCCAAACGCCTGCCCATCGGCGCGCTGCTGGCGCTGGCCATGACCGGATTCATCTGCATCGTCACCGAAACCCTGCCCGCCGGGCTGTTGCCGCTGATCAGCGATGGTCTGGCGATTTCGCCTTCGATGGCCGGGCAGATGGTCACCGCGTATGCGCTGGGCTCGGTGCTGGCGGTGATCCCGATGACCATCGCCACGCGAGGCTGGCGTCGACGCAATGTGTTGTTGCTGACCATCGTTGGTTTTCTGCTGTTCAACTCGATCACGGCGTTGTCGTCGCACTATGGAGTGACGCTGGTGGCGCGGTTCTTTGCCGGGGTTGCGGCAGGTCTGGCGTGGAGTTTGTTGGCCGGTTATGCGCGACGCATGGTCGAGCCGGATCAGCAGGGCAAGGCGTTGGCACTAGCCATGGTCGGCACGCCGATCGCCTTGTCACTGGGCGTGCCGCTCGGCACTTGGCTGGGTGGCCTCGTCGGGTGGCGCACGACGTTCGGGTTGATGTCGGCCCTGACCCTGATGCTGATTGTCTGGGTATTGGTGAAGGTGCCGGACTATCCGCCGCAGCCTGCGCATCAGCGTCTGTCGTTGCGCCGCGTGTTGACCACGCCGGGTGTGCGGCCGGTGCTGGCGGTGGTGATCAGCTGGATGCTGGCGCACAACATTCTCTACACCTACATCGCGCCGTTTGTGGCGCCGGCGGGGCTGGCGGATCGAGTGGACCTGGTGTTGTTGGTGTTTGGTCTCGCGGCGTTGGCGGGGATTTGGCTGACGGCCAAGTTGGTTGAGCCGCTGTTGCGCAAGACCGTTCTGGTGAGTCTGGCCACGTTTGCACTGGTGTGCGTAGGGTTCGGCTTTTACGGACGGGTGCCGGAGGTGATTTATCTGGGCGTGTTGGTGTGGGGATTGAGTTTTGGCGGTGCGGCGACGCTGTTGCAGACGGCTCTGGCGGATGCGGCGGGGGATGGCGCAGACGTGGCGTTGTCGTTGAATGTGGTGGCGTGGAATAGCGCGATTGCAGGCAGCGGGGTGGTCGGCGGGGTGCTGTTGGATCGATGGGGAGTTGCCGCTTTCCCATGGGCGATGGTGGTGTTGGTGGCGGTGGGGTTTGTGATTGCCTGGAGTGCTCGGGCGCATGGGTTCAGAGCGGGGCCGCGTGGGGCGGGAGCGGCGGCCGTGGTTGGGCACTGAAGGTTTTTCAACGCCGCTCATTTTTTGAAGTGCGCAAGAAGTTGCGCAGTGACTTTCTTTTTTTCTCGGGTGAATGCTCTGTAGCCCACGTCGTTATTGGCCTCCAGCCAAGTGCGCAACTTCTTGCACACCACTGCGCAAGAAGTTGCGCACTTCTCTTGGTTTTTCATCGGCTTAGCGTCAAGAAAAGTGAATCGATGGCCGCAAAGCCTTGATCTGTATGGGTTGCATGAAAGCTGGCATGAAGTTTGATGGCTCAAGGCCACTCCGGTGAGCAATGGTGCCCGCCGGGTACGTCTTTTTGAGCAAGGAGAGCATCCCCATGGCAACACCAGCGTACATGTCCGTCACTGGCGAAAAACAAGGCCTGATCACTGCAGGCGCTTTCACCGCTGACTCCGTAGGCAACACCTACCAGGAAGGCCACGAAGACCAGGTTATGGTTCAGGCTTTCACCCACGACGTGATCATCCCGCGTGACCCGCAATCCGGTCAGCCAACCGGCCAGCGCGTGCACAAGCCAGTTGTGATCACCAAGGTCTACGACAAGGCTTCGCCTCTGCTGCAAGCGGCGCTGACTTCCGGCGAGCGCATGAGCGAAATCGTTATCCAGTGGTACCGCACTTCTGCTCAAGGCACCCAAGAGCACTACTACACCACCAAACTGGAAGACGCGATCATCGTCGCCATCAACAACAAGATGCACAACTGCCAGGATCCGGGCAATTCGCACTTCACCCACCTGGAAGAAGTGCAGTTCACCTACCGCAAAATCACCTGGACCCACGAAGTCTCCGGTACTTCGGGTTCCGATGATTGGCGTGCTCCAGTCGTTTAATTACGGCTGATGGTTGTACCGCCCCAACCGGCATGACCGGTTGGGGCGCACTCACTTCTAAAGAATTTTTTGCCAATAGCCCCTTGAGGGCTGTTGCGCGTCGCAGCACTGCGCGAGGAACAAGGGATGTTCTCACCGGCCAACCAGCCTCATTTCAATCTGACCGTCGATGGCATCGACAGCGATTTCCAGGTGCTGTCGTTCACCGGTCGTGAGGCCCTCAACACGCCGTTCGAATTCGAGCTGGAACTGGTCAGTGAAAAGGCCTCGATCAACCTCGAAAGCGTGCTGCACAAACTGGCGTTTCTTCAGCTGTCGCCAACCGGCACTGGCATTCACGGGCTGGTCTACAGCATCGCCCAGGGCGAGGCGGGCAAGCGCCTGACCCGCTACAAGATTTCCCTGCGCCCGCAGCTGGCGTACCTCGCGCACCGGGTCAATCAGCGGATCTTCCAGCAGATGACCGTGCAGCAGATCATCAGCAAGGTGTTGGAAGAACACGGCATCCTCGCCAGCGATTATCACTTCCAGCTCAGCGCGATTTACCCCGAGCGCATCTACTGTGTGCAGTACGACGAGTCGGATCTCGACTTCATCCAGCGCCTGTGCGAGGAGGAGGGGATTCACTACCACTTTCAGCACACCGCCAGCGGCCACAAACTCACCTTCGGTGATGACCAGACGGTGTTCCCCAAACTGGCGCCCGTGGCCTATCAGCAAGACTCCGGGCTGGTCGCGGACAAACCGGTGGTCAAGCGTTTCGGCCTGCGTCTGGCCACGCGCACCAGCCGTACCACACGGCGCGATTACGACTTCGTCAAACCGAAGATCGAGCTGGAAAGCGATGCCAAAAGCAGCGCCCAACCGGATCTTGAGGACTACGACTACCCGGGCCGTTTCGTGGATCGCGACCGTGGCAAGCACCTGGCCAATCGGGCACTGGAACGTCATCGCAGCGATTATCGACTCGCCGAAGGCAACAGCGATCAGCCGATCCTCGTCAGCGGACATTTCCTCGCCCTGACCGACCACGCCAACCCGACGTGGAATGACTTGTGGCTGCTCACCGAAATCTTCCACGAAGGCAAGCAACCGCAAGTACTGGAAGAGTCGGTGACCAGCGACACCACCGACCTCAAGGACGATTTCCACCAGGGCTATCGCAACCGCTTCAGCGCGATCCCGTGGGACGTGCCGTACCGTCCGCCGCTCGATCACCCGAAACCGAAAGTCCTCGGCACACAAAGCGCGGTGGTCTGCGGCCCTGAAGGCGAAGAGATCTACTGCGACCAGTACGGCCGGGTGAAGGTGCAGTTCTTCTGGGACCGCGAAGGCAAGCACGACGACATGACCAGTTGCTGGATGCGCGTCGCGTCGAGCTGGGCCGCGGAAACCTTTGGCTCGATCAATATTCCGCGGGTCGGCATGGAGGTGTTGATCACCTTCTTGGAAGGCGATCCCGATCAGCCGCTGATCACCGGTTGCCTGTACCACGGCGCCAATCTGCCGCCGTACAAACTGCCGGATTTCAAGACCCTGGCCACGGTCAAGAGCAAGGAATACAAGGGCAGCCGCGCCAACGAATTACGCATCGACGACACCACCAGCGAGATCAGCATCGCGCTGCGCAGCGACCACGGCGCCAGTGCGATCAACCTCGGCTACCTGACCCATCCGCGCCCGAGCGGTGGGCAGCCGCGCGGCGAAGGTTTTGAGTTAAGAACCGACCGCCACGGTGCGGTGCGTGCGGGTGCGGGTCTTTTGATCACCACGGAGCCACGGCCGAACGAATCCAAGCACCACAAGGATCTGCCGGAAACCGCTGAACGCCTCGCCACGGCCAGCGATCAGCAAGACGGTTTTGCGGTGCAAGCCAAAGAGCTGCAAGCCCAGGAAGCCGGCGATCAGGACGACGTCGCCAAAGCGCTGCACGCCCAGCACCAAGGCGTACTCGGCAGCGGTCCAGCCAACCTCACCGCCAACGAATTCCCCGAGTTCACCGAGCCGCATCTGGTCCTCGCCAGCCCCGCGGGCATCGCCCTGACCACACCGCGCTCCAGCCACATCGCCACCGGCGAACACCTGGCATTGAGCAGCACCGGCCACACCAGTCTGTCGATCGGCAAACGCCTGCTGGCCAGCGCCAGTCGTGGCATGCGCCTGTTCGTGCAAAGCATGGGCTGGCGGCTGGTCGCAGCGTCCGGCGACATCGATGTACGCGCACTGAAGGACAGCATCAACCTGCTGGCCAAACTCAACATCACCGCCAACGCCGACCGCATCACCATCACCGCGAAAACCGAACTGGTGATCCAGGGCGGCGGCAGCGCCACCACTTACAACGCCGGCGGCATCACCCACGCCACCAGCGGCCCGTACACCGCGCACGCGGCGAACTTCGCCTACACCGGGGCGAAAAGTCTCGCCGGGGTATTTCCGGAACCGCCGAAACCGGGCAAGGGCAATCTGGAGTTGTTCAACCAGTACGCCGGGCGCCAAGGCATCAAGGAAGGCGATTACGAAGTCATCGATGCGCTGGGCAAAAGCATCAAAGGCAAGCTCGACGGCAAGGGTTTCGCCAGTGTCGCCGGTGCTGCACCGGGGCCTGCGCGGGTGCTGTTCGGCAAGGATCCGGCGGACACCTGGAGCGATGGCAGTTACATCGGCAAGCCGGAGTGGCCGTTGAATCCGCCGGGGGCCGAAGACGTGCCGAGTCAGGTGCAAGCAATGGTCGCTCAAGTGTTGCCGAGCAAGAGTTGGGACCTGTTGGAGAAGGGCAAGGACATGGCGCAAACAGGGATGAGTGCGATGCAGACGGCGCAAGGTGCGATGCAAACGGCGCAGCAAGTGAAGGGTGTGGTGCAGGGCGGCGTGGCCGGGTTGCCGAAATTGGCGAGTGCGGCCATGCCGAGTGCGTCGGGGATTTTGGGGGCGGCGGGTAAGGCCGGCAAGTTGCCGAGCCTGCCTGCACCGAGTCTGCCAAAACCTTCCTTGAAAACCCCGGGCCTGTTGGCGGGTGAGATGCTGTCATGACTACTGAAGTAGCTGCTGTAAAACGTGAACCTCAAGTTGCCATCGTTCCCCTGAATGCCATCGACATTCAGGATGTCGCCAGCGGTGCGGCAACCTTCGACGCCTGGCTGCAATCCGCCAGTGGTGGTGTGGTCACTCTCGACCGGATCAAGAATGTCGCCGGGGCCTTACCAGTGGTGGGCAACATCATGGCGTTGGTTGATGCGCTGGGTGACATCGTCACGCTGTCGAACGCGCAGAAACGCGACCTGTTGGCCTGGGCCAGTCTGGGCATCAACCTGATCGGTGTTTTGCCGCTGCCACCGGCGATGGCGGCAGCCCGTATGACCCTGCGTCCGACACTGTTCCTGGTGCGTCAGGAGATGAAGGCCAGCAGCAAGATGCTGCTCAGTTCATCGGTCATCGAAGTCCTGATCGGCCACTTGAACGAGTCCATCATCGGCACCCTCGATGACTTCGTTGAACAGGCCAAAGGCAAGCTGCCGGGTATTCTGGCGGACGCTGGCAAGCTGGGCGAGGACGTCATTAACGAAATCGCCAAAGGTCTCGATACGGTGGCCAATGGCAAGCTTGATGCCAAGGGCGATCTCAATGCGGCCGGCGCACAAGCGAGTGCAGCGGTCGATCAATTCAAGAATGATCCCCTTGCATCGTTCGGCAACATCTTCGGCGCCGCTTGCAGCGCTTATAAAGCCGCAGGCAAAGGTTTGGCCAACAGTGCAGCCGATCACCTGCTGCCCGATGACGTGAAGAAGCGGGTTGCTACGGAAACCGCAAAACTGCGAGCGATGGGCCCGGAGCTGCGCACCCAGTTGAGTAAGCTGGACGACGAGTCCGTTCAGAACTCCATCGGCTGGTTGCTGTTGATACTGTCCAGTGCCGTGGCTCTGTGGCGCAAGCGCAATGCCCATGGTCAAGGGGCCGGTGTCAAACCAGATCAGACCAGTCAGGCCAAGCGCACTGCCTCGGAAGGGGCGCTGGGAGCGACGGGCCGACAGGCTCCGGCGACTCACGCCCCTAATCCGAAAAGAAACTGTGCCTGCTCCAGCACCCGTCACAGCATTAACTTTGCCCTGGGTTCGGAAAGCCTCAGCCATACCGATTTCAGTTTACCCGGGGCTTTCCCGGTTGTGTGGATGCGTACCTACAATTCACGTTTGGGTGCATACGACCAAAACGAACTCGGCGCCCGCTGGATCAACGAGTTCACCACACGTTTCGATTGCGTGGATGATGGCCTGACCTTCTACGGCGCCGATGGCCGCGATCACAGCTATCCGTTGCCCAAAGTCGGTCTGTTCCACTACGACGCCATCGAAAGTATCACCCTCGTTCGTGCCAGCGAAGATCAGTTGCTGGTGTGCCGTGGTTTCGAGCGCAAGGAAACCTACGTCCGCCGTGGCCAGCGCTATGTGTTGACCAATATTTCGCTGCGAAATGGCGCCGGGATCATGCTGCACTACGAGCATCGTCACGATGAGCAGTCGGTGCTTTCGGACTTGATCACTTATCAGGAAAACGACTTCACCAAAGTCCACCTGCACCTCGGCACGCTGATCGACGATCACGGCCGACTGACCGGTCTCTGGGAAATCCGCGACGGTGAACCGCAGCGACAACTTTGCGCCTACCAGTACGATGCCTATGGCGACCTGATTCAGGCACAAGACGAGAACGGTGCAGTCTGGTCGTATCAGTTCGAGAATCACCTGATCACCCGCTACACCGACCGCACCGGGCGCGGCATGAACCTGCAATGGGACGGTTCAAGCGCCAAGGCCAAAGCCGTGCGCGAATGGGCCGATGACGGCAGCTTCGACACGCGTCTGGAGTGGGACGAAAATATTCGTCTGACCTATGTCACCGACGCCCTCGGCAACGAGACCTGGCACTACTACGACATCCTTGGCTACACCTATCGCATCCGCTACGCGGACGAGCGTTCGGAATGGTTCTTCCGCGACGAGGCGAAGAACGTCGTGCGCCACGTGCATACCGATGGAAGCACGGATCGCTACAGCTTTGACGAGCGCAGCAATCTTCTCGAACATATTCGCGCCGATCACACCGTGATGCATTACGCCTACGACGACCAAGACATGCTGATCAAAATCAGCGATGCCGAGGGCGGTCAGTGGCAACGCGCCTATGACGACCAAGGCAATCTGGTCGCAGCGCTCGATCCGCTGGGCAACAAAACCGAATACGCCTACAACAAGGCCGGTCAGCCCACGGCGATCAAGGATGCCAACGGTAACGAAAAAGCCCTCGACTACAACGACGCCGGGCAACTGGTCGAGTACGTCGACTGCTCAGGCAAGACCAGCGCCTGGGAATACAACGAACTGGGGCAGATGATCTGCTTCACCGACGCTGCTGGAAACGCCACCGAATACGAATACAAGGCCGGCCAACGGGTGCTTATCAAGCACCCGGACAAGACTGAAGAACGCTTTGAACGTGACGCCGAAGGCCGGTTGTTGACGCATGTCGACGGTCTCGATCGCTGCACCACCTGGAGCTACAGCGCGGCCGGTTTGATCGCCGAACGTGTCGATGCCGCCGAGCAAACCCTGCGCTATCGCTGGGACCGTCTCGGACGGCTAACCACCCTGGAAAACGAAAACGAACAATGCGCGCACTTCCACTATGACCCGGTCGGTCGACTGCTGGAGGAAAGCGGATTTGACGGGCGCAGCACTCGCTATCAGTACGACCCGATAACTGGTCGCCTCGCCCAATTGATCAATGGCAAACGCATCATCTCGGCGAGCTTTGACCCGATGGGCCGCCTGATCGAGCGTCGTGCTACCCAGGGCGAGCAGTCACAAAGCGAGACTTTTGCCTACGACGGCAACGGCAATATGGTGCTGGCCGACAACGCCGGCAGCCGTCTGCAATGGTTCCACGACCCGGCCGGCAATCTGCTGCGCGAGCACCAACATTACCTCGGCCTGGAAAAACCCACCGTCGCGATCTGGCAGCACGAGTACGACGTGCTCAACCAACGAGTCGCCACCGTGCGCCCCGACGGCCACCGCGTCAGTTGGCTCACTTACGGCAGCGGCCATCTGCTGGGCATGCGCCTGGACGAGCATGAGCTGATCAGTTATGAACGCGACGACCTGCACCGCGAAGTTGCCCGTCATCAAGGTAACCATTTGCTACAAACTCAAAGCTGGGACCCGGCCGGTCGCTTGCAGGAGCAACTGCTGGGGCGCAGCGATGACAAAAGCACTCTGCTCAAGCGCGAATACAAATACGACGCTGCCGGCCAACTGACTGACATCAACGACAGTCGTCGCGGCCCGCTCGCCTATCGCTACGATCCCGTCGGCCGACTGCTCAGCGCCGTGACGCGTCAAGGCGTTGAAACTTTCGCCTTCGACCCGGCCGGTAACCTGCTGGATGACAAGACTGCCGAAATCCGTCGCCCACTGGATCTGACGCCACCGCGCAGCAAACTGGTCGACAACCTGCTGCGCGAATACGCCGGCACCCACTACGACTACGACGAACGCGGTAATCAGATCCAGCGCTGGCACAACGGCCAACGCAGTGATCTGCGTTGGGACCTGTTTGATCGACTGGTGCATTTCGAAGATCCGCGCCTGAGCGTGGATTTCGCTTACGACGCACTGGGACGCCGCCTGTACAAAAACTCCCGAGCGCACTACAAACAGCGCCCGGAAGCCGGTTCCCTCTGGAACAGAAACGAGCACGCCCGCAAACAGCGTGAACTGGGCTGCGGTTTTACGCTTTACGGATGGGACGGCGACAATCTTGCGTGGGAAAGCAGTCTGGCGCAGGGCGATGGCGAGCCGGGACGCACGGTGCATTACATCTTTGAACCGGGCACCTTCATACCCGTCGCTCAAGCTGTGCGCCACGCGCCGATCAACCTCATGGGCCAGCCGGATTACAGCGGTGAATACAGCCTTGATGAGGATCCGTTGTGGAATCACAAAGCCACGGCATTGCCGTTTGATGCGTTGGCCTGGTACCAGTGCGATCACCTGGGAACACCGCAGGAACTGACGGACTCACACGGCAATATGGCTTGGACCGCGCAGTATAAGGCGTGGGGGCAGGTGACGGAGCAGCGTTCAGAATGGGCGCGACAGCATGGTGTGACGAATCCGATACGGTTCCAGGGGCAGTATCACGATCATGAGACTGGGCTGCACTACAATCGATATAGATACTATGATCCGAGGGTTGGGCGGTTTATTTCGCAGGATCCTATTGGCTTCGCGGGCGGCATTAACATCTACCAGTATGCGCCAAACGCCAATGGTTGGATTGATCCGCTTGGATTGGTTAAAGGTACAAATGAAAAAGGTCAGGTCACGAGTCGTGGAGGATGGAGAAAGGCATCTGTAAGGGACGCATGGAATAGTGCCCTTCCCGGACCGAACGGAGGCAAAATCTGTCCTGTGTGCGAAACAGAAGTAGAAGTTGCCCCAGGAACAGGTCCGCGAGATTGGGATATGGATCACCATCCCGATCCGTGGAGCAAAAGAGATTTCCCAGACGGCGTAAGTCGAAAAGAGGTTCTCGACAATTACCAGACGGGCGTTATTCTAAAATGCCCATCCTGCAACCGTAGAGAAGGAAATCGAAAATGAGCATTATTGAACATATAGAGAAGCACTTTGGGAAAATTTACCAAGGGTGGGACTTTTCTGAAGGTGCACATTCTTATCAAGTAGTTGAGTGTCGGGATGGTAGTGTGGAAGGTGTTGTCACATTTTGTACGCTAGGCCTTTCACATGTAGGGCTTAAGTCTTCGGTGTCTGCACAAGTAATACACCACGAATTGTTATTGTCTATTGATCAGAATGAGATTCCCAAGAATGCAGTGGCAATCGTAAAGCAACTTGCAGATGATGCTATTGGCTCCACTTACGCCTTGTTGAATAATCAGTTAATACAGAGGGGGGGAGTTGTTTTCGATGATTACTCGCTCTCTGCTGTATGGATCAAGCCTCCGGTTTTTTTTGGAGATGAATCATTTTCTTATACTGGGCTTGATACGCATGGCCTTACATGCGTTTTTGCGTGGATTGTTCCAGTATTTGACTCGGAACTTAAATATATTGAACAAAAAGGTGCGGATGCTTTTGAAGTGTTGCTTGAAGAAACATCGATTGATTTGTTTTCATTAAGTAGGGATAGCTTGGTCGCTTGAATTTGTAGTGCAAGGTTTCTTTACTCCGTTTTCTGTGGGTCATGGAGATAGGTCGGGATAAAGAGCGTTCTCAGAGGTGGGCTGCGTTTTTATAATTAATTAAACGTAGTCTGTCCTGATAAAAAAACGGGGGGCGTAACTTTGACTGTAATACGGACGACGCTGGCCATGCCATCAGAAATCGATTGGGTGGAAGCGGTGGTAAGGGGAACATTTTTCCTCAAGCCCCTAGTGTTAACCGTGGTGAGTTCCGTGACTTTGAGGGAGATATTGCCGACGCTGTTAAAGGCGGTAGTAACGTAATAGTACGTGTCACCCTCAGTACGATGAAGGTGCCACTCGACCCCATTCTGTTTTGTACCAGGCGAGAGTTGACGGGGATACTGAAAGTCGGCTATTCCAGAACCCTTGTTCGTGCGATTGTTGATAGGATCGTTTTATGTTACCTAGTGAGCGATTACAAAATTTTCTTTCGCAGATGCATGAGTGGGAGGTGGGATTTCATGCCGAGAAGCGATGCGACGCATATAAGACGGATTCGGGGTATCGGACTAAGGCGAATGAAGCAGCAAAATCAAGGTTGGAAGCGATATTCTCTGAAAATCTGAGTGTGAAAGCTTTAATTGCCCTTGGATCAGCAAGGCTCGATACATTAGGTACTGGACAGCCTCCGGAGTATGAACAGACCATTTTGACTGATACCGAAGAACAGCTAGATAAGGTAACGAATATTCAGGCAGTCAGAAAAAAAGGGCTGAAACAACGTTATCGATACACCGTGATCGGAGAGCGTGATGAACCAAAAATTGATGGGGTTAGCGTTTGGCGCGCTAGCAGTGAGAAATGGGAGCGTCGTCATGCGATTTAGCCCTGAACCGGTCTCTGAAGAAAATCACCTGTGCACGAGTTGATGAAAACTGCTCTGGGACAGACCACGTTTCTGAAGGTTTTTAAACGTGGTTTGCCTAATAAAGTCTAGTCGGCTTATCACCCTGAGCGTATAGAATGAAAGGTACCTTTCACAAGATTGTCTTTGAGTTAACGCCTGACGAGGATGATTATCCTCCTGTATCTGCTGAGTCGATCTGGGGCATCTATGCCGGTGATGGCACCTATATCTTAGACAATACTCCCTATTACGTTTATGGCGTGAGTAAGGGAGATTCCGTGCAGGTAAAGTCCAGTGGCGATGAGATGATAGCTGTGCGTGTCGCAAAACAGGGTGGCCATTCGACTGTCAGAGTTTTTGCCAGTGATACTGAAGAGAAAAGAAAAATAATCGCTCATCTTCATCAGTTAGGTGCCTCGTGCTCAGTTAGTCAGGAAGTGTCGCTGTTTACAGTGGATATTCCCTCAGATTGTGATTTTTTCGCAATCGACAGATATTTGTCTGATATTGCTGATGGGGAAAATACTGCATATGAGGATGCTTGTCTGCAGCACTCAGATATTGAGTCATCTCGTCTAGGGGAGTGCCTGTCATTGGCTTCTTTACCACTACTAGCTCATTGATTGAGTAAGCCCTAGGGGGGCATGGATACAGGCCGTGAGCTGGAGTTTATTAATCGTAGTCTGTCCCTATTAATATCGCCGGGGCCAAGAAGCATGCCGAGAGGAACTATTGGAGGAAAGCGGCTCGGATGACTATGTATGTTGGCGATGTGGCGGTAGTTCGAAAAACCCTAAAGATATGCATTTGGGGCACACCAATGTCCCGACCTCCAAAGGTGGTAACCTTGCGATGGTTAACATCGCCCTTGAAGGCGCTTCGTGTAATCTGAGTGCTGGTAGTAGTGGTTATGTCAAAGAAGGCATGTCGTGTGTTGAACGTGGAAGCTGTGGAGCACCCTATGGTCGATGATCAATCAGCAGAACTCATCCGTGTGTATGCCGGAAAAAACTCAAAAGGTCCAGTATTTGAACAGCTACCGGCTCGCAAAATTGACGAACATACATATGAGCTTCTGTCTTCCCCGGGGCTGGCTTTGAATCTGGCACGAGGAGATATAATTTCGTTAGAAAATCCTCAGACACACGCCGAGGTTTTGAAGAGGGGGGGCAATTTTTGTATCCACATCTACTCCAAACACATTTCGCCAGAGCGGCTGGAGGTGCTTGAAGCGGATGTTGCAAACGAGCTCAACGGTACCTTGGACGGCGTATATAGGGGGAATTTGTCATTAGCAATTCCTGCGGAAAATGGAATGGATAGAGTTGCGAAATTTTTTAACGCCTTCTATGAACAGACCGGGGTTCAGTGGTACTACGCGAACATCTACAAAAATATCGATGATGCAGAAGACGAAACGCTGCTCAATTGGTGGTTGGATAGTTAGAGGGGAATGACTGGAATAAGAATGTGGATTATTTTCGGCAGTAGAACCAGTAGGTGTAGTGAATTTTTCGGGAGCTGCCGTGAAGGAAAGTGCGGAGTTGCGTCCCAGTCCGTCCCAGATAAATATTTGTGAGAAGGACGAACTGGTGGTGCATGCTCCTGAGGAAATGGTTGCCGTCGCCTTGCAGACTGTAGGCCAGTCCCCGGTTTATGACAGCAGAGTTGACTGCCTGAAGGAGGGACTGTTAGCTGGTTCATACACTGCGGTGAGTATTCAGCGGCGGTTGTTTTCTAAACGCACGTTAACTGCTCTGGGACAGACTACGTTTCTGAAGGTTTTTAAACGTGGTTTGCCTAATAAAGTCTAGTCGGCTTATCACCCTGAGCGTATAGAATGAAAGGTACCTTTCACAAGATTGTCTTTGAGTTAACGCCTGACGAGGATGATTATCCTCCTGTATCTGCTGAGTCGATCTGGGGCATCTATGCCGGTGATGGCACCTATATCTTAGACAATACTCCCTATTACGTTTATGGCGTGAGTAAGGGAGATTCCGTGCAGGTAAAGTCCAGTGGCGATGAGATGATAGCTGTGCGTGTCGCAAAACAGGGTGGCCATTCGACTGTCAGAGTTTTTGCCACTGATACTGAAGAGAAAAGAAAAATAATCGCTCATCTTCATCAGTTAGGTGCCTCGTGCTCAGTTAGTCAGGAAATGTCGCTGTTTACAGTGGATATTCCCTCAGATTGTGATTTTTTCGCAATCGACAGATATTTGTCTGATATTGCTGATGGGGAAAATACTGCATATGAGGATGCTTGTCTGCAGCACTCAGATATTGAGTCATCTCGTCTAGGGGAGTGCCTGTCATTGGCTTCTTTACCACTACTAGCTCATTGATTGAGTAAGCCCTAAGGGGGCATGGAGACAGGCCGTGAGCTGGAGTTTAATAATCGTAGTCTGTCCCTATTAATACTCACTCCTTAAGGACCTGAAATGGAAAAGGTATTTTTTAACTTGATCGTCGAAGACGATTACCCTCCTGTCTCGAGCGAAAGCGTTTGGGGCGAAAAAACGGCATCCGACACATTCATTGTGAAGAACATACCGTTTTATTCGAGAGATGCTTGTCTTCATGATGAGGTTGCTATCATCGCCGGTGCAGACGGTGAGCACCTTTTCGATAAGGTCGTCACGAGCAGTGGTAACAGCGCCATTCGTATAATTTTCTTTGCTGAAGGAGTACCTCACATCTCGCCCGTGCTGGACTCCCTAGTCAATATAGGTTGCAAGTGGGAAGGAATGAGTAAGAAATTCTTTTCCATCAACATTCCTGCGGAGGTTTCCTTCGATGAGGCGATAGACCTGCTTGCTGAGGGAAAAGCTAAAGACTGGTTGGATTTCGAGTATGGATTGGTCCGACAGTAGAGACGCCTACCTAGTAGGCGGAGGGTAACCGTCCGGCCAACTCACCTTCCTGACCCCGACGCCAAAGGCGATGGTGTCCACCTAATTTAAGTGGACACCATTTCTAGCCTTTTAAGCGGGTCTTTCCATGCAGTCACAACGCCGATTAATTCGCCTTGCGAGATTTGCAGGCTCTCAGACCGACCTCAACGGCAAGCCGATTGCCGGTGTCGGTCACAAGGTTAGTTGCCCATTGTGCAAAGGCATATTCCCGATCGCCGAGGGCAGCAGCACCTACACCGTCGACGGTACGCCCATCGCCCTCGACGGTATGAAAACCGCCTGCGGCGCTGCGCTGATTGCGAGCGGGCCGAAAGGCGCCGTGATCAGCTAGGCATCAAACATTCTGGATTCAATCAATACCCCCGCTGTAAACCTTAAAGGACTAAACATGAAATACACCGCTTTGATCTTCGCCATGACCGCAGCCCTGGGCACCGCCAGTCTTGCCCATGCGGAAGAGATGGATCCTGCAGCGCTGAAAAATGCCTACGACATGGGGCGCAACTCGGCTGGTTTGATCAACCACTGCGTCGACAAGGGATTCTTGAAAGCTGACAGTACTGAGAACGCCAAGAAGATGAGCGACTATATTAAGGGCATGCCTGGGCCAGTGGACAAAAGTGACGGCGACAAAATCGAAGCTCAGGGACGCAAGGGTGAGATGTTTATGAACGGTGAATACCAAAAGCTCGAGGGTAACCTGCCGCCGACGCTCAGTCTCAAGCAGTGGTGCGAACAGGCGGATCAAGGCATGCGTAATGGCTTGAAGCAAGTAGGTTTGTAAGTGAGTCCGACCTTGTGGCCAGGCTCGAAAAACGCTCGCTGATTGCGAGCGTTTTTTATTCCGCTGCAGGTGCTTGATGTCGTTCTATTGGCTCAGCCCCTTGGAATCCGCCAACCCGCCCTCATAACCATCGCTATACCCAACACCCCGAAGAGGAACGACACGCCATGACCACTCAAACCGAAACCGCCATCCTCGCTGGCGGCTGCTTCTGGGGCATGCAGGATCTGCTGCGGCGCTATCCCGGTGTGTTGCAGACTCGCGTCGGTTACACCGGCGGCGATGTGCCGAACGCTACCTATCGCAACCATGGCGACCACGCTGAAGCCATCGAGATCACCTTCGATCCTGCGGTGATCAGCTATCGGCAGATCCTTGAATTCTTTTTCCAGATTCACGACCCGAGCACGGCCAACCGTCAGGGCAACGACCTCGGTCGCAGCTATCGCTCGGCGATTTATTACCTCAGCGAAGCGCAACGTGATATCGCCGAGGACACCGCTGCCGATGTTGATGCGTCAAAACTATGGCCGGGCCGCGTGGTGACCGAAATCGAACCGGCGGGGCCGTTCTGGGAAGCAGAGCCGGAGCATCAGGATTACCTTGAGCGTATTCCGAATGGCTACACCTGCCATTTCATTCGCCCGAACTGGAAGCTGCCGAAACGCGGGTGAGGGGGCACGCCGCTCATTCAGCGCCACTTCAGTGGTTGCGAGGCTGAATGAGTTTCCGACTTCGCGGGCAAGCCCGCGAAGCGGCGAGTGCCCATAGCGCCGTTTTAACCCTGCGCTTGATCCTTCAAATCATCCAGCGCATCGATGATCGCCTCATCGCTGTCGGCCATTGCATCTCGCATATCTTTAGCGAGGGTGCTCTGGACGGCCATGAATTTTTCGGCCAGATCGCGGCCCTTTTTCGAACTCAGGATGATCGTCATCGCTTGCTCGGGATGCTGGTTGGCGCGAGTCAGCAGGTCAAGCTCATCGCTGTTGAAGTGATTGGCATAGATTTCCACGACCATGCCCTTCAGGTCGTCAGGATCGATGTTCTCTCGCACGACGTTGCGAATTTGCTCGTGTTCGAGCATCGGGTAGCGGGAGGCATAACCGCTGGACGCGGTCTCGACCATGCTGGTGTATTGCTTGGTCATGCCACTGGACTCGACGAACGCCTGCGCCTTGTCCTTGTTACCCCCACAACCCGCCAGCGCCGCTGCGGCCAATACAGCCAGCATAATTTTTTTCATGCCCATGAGCATTTTTCCTTTAATGATCTGTAAGTGCAGAGAGCGCCACAAGTGTCCCTGTCTCTCACTCCAAACACCGTTTCGGGGTAATGCGGATTTCTCCGGACGGGTCGGCACTATTGGCCCTCTCGGCATTGCGCGCAGGCTCTTTACGACCGCTCCATTCGACAGGATAAGGTCCGCTCGGTGCCAGCAGCGCCTGCATTTGGTTCATGAAATCAGTGTCACTTCGGGCGTAGAAGATCCACTCCCGACGGTGTTCTCCAGTGACCGTGCACACCCACTTCGCGAGCCCGTCATCCACCGCGGCCGACAGTAAAAGGGCCTCCATCTCATTCATGCGTACAAGATCACGAGGTCTCGGCAGGAGTTTCCTGGAGGTGTAATTCCAGCGGACTTTCATCTTGAACGGTAGCGCCTGCTGCTCCGTCGCGGAAATTGAGCGAGCAGTCTGGTAACTCATGGGGCTGGGGGTGTCCGGATAGTCGGACTCCTGAAAAGTTTCCTCGCCCGGCTCGGCTAGGCGCATTTGCGGGTAAAGATCTGGGCCATTGCCAAGAATGGCATTGAGTGCAGCAGCGCGTTCGTCATTACGGTCAACCACGCAGTCATCGTAAGCGGCACTGTGGAGTGGGCCTTCATCCAGGCATGGGTCGCGTTCGATCGGTGGCGGGGGATGGGAGCAGCCCGTGTTAAGCAGAGCTGTCGATGCCAGCAGCAAAAACAGCGGCCAAGCGCGATTCAGGGTGTTTCGATTGTCGGGTTTAACGTCATTCACAACATGCCTTCCTTGGGAGGGGCGAGTACTGGTTTGGAGTGGAAGTGATCGAGCAGTGTCGCCATTAATGCCGACTGACCTGCTTGAGCCAGTTCCAGAAGGGGTCGTTCGATTCGCTCACATCCATGCACTCTGTACCGCCGACCAGATCCGCTGCTCGCGCCGGTATGCCCAGCCCGAGCGTTCGCTCGACGTGGCTTCGCAACAGAAGAGGCGGTGGAGGGTAATCGTCTCCGGCGCATTCTTTTTCGCGTACTTCATCCGGGGTCAGTTGAAACTGCTCCGGCCAGCAGAGCTCGTCGTAACCGATAGCCAACAGCCTCAACAAGTCTTCAATCGTGTCGGTCAGGACGCAAAGCATCGTTGACCCTGAACCTGATCCCAGATGGACGAATCGCTGTTGCCCGCTGTCGTCCAGCCACAGCCCGGCCCCGGAGCCGTCCCCACCGGTTCTGAGGAACAGGGTCAGGCGCTGGTTTACGTCAGGATCATTGCTGTTAGTCCAGCGGGCGGTGTCGGCAGGTACTGGCAGGTAAAAAGCGGTTGTCGCCACATCGCTGTGTGCAGGGTCAGGATGCAGCGTCATATAGCGCGTGCCATCGCGGTGACTGCGCACGCAGCCATGTTCTTCCAACAACTCAAGTGCTTGGCGAAGGCGTGCGGGCATTGGATTGCCCGCAGGGAAAGCGGCCGCCATTTCATCGGTGAAGTTCATTCATTTCCTGACTTGGTGGGCATTGTAGAGGGTTGCGTGCCGGTTCAAACGTCGTCTCGTCGAGAAGCCAAGGTCCCGGTGTACGTTCAATTACGCTTTACCAAACCCCAGAAAAGAACGCAGTTTATTGCCCCACTTGCGCTCATAGAACGGCGTGGTCTCCCTGAGAAAGTAATCACTCAGGCCAGCTTCACCTTGGGACACCCGGCACAAATCAACCGGCTCGCCCTGCGGCGCGGTATCTCCGGCAACATTGCCCGCCTCACGCATAACCCGCTCAATATCGCCGTCCGCCTCGATACCCACGATCAAGTGCGGTTTTTCATCTTGCGAGGTGTCATGCATCAATGCCAGAAACGCGCGCTTCACATTGGAATGTTTGGCTAGCAATTGCGCGAGCGAATGGATCATTTGGGATGGGTATTCGGCGGGCTGGCCGAGCAACACGTTGGTTTCTTTCTCGACCGTGCGTTGCGTGGCGGTCTGGCCAACGGCATCGGCGAGCAAATTGTGCACTTCCTGCGGGAAAAACTCTTTGCCGTACGGCGACTTGGGATTCAGACAGAGCAGGGCGCCCAGTGTGATTTCGAACAACGATCGGGCGGGTATCTCGAGGTAGGTCTGCTCGCTGTCGATGGACTGTTGCAGTGTTTGCAGTGACGAGAAAAACGGGATGACCGGTGTGCCGTCCGGTTTTTGCCAATGGGCGATGCTGATGTTGCTGCCGGCTTCGAGATTGACGTGGCCGTCTGCCTCACCGGCGGTGCCGAGAATGTAAACGTTTGAATTCAACAGGGTGTTGAAAAACTCGGGACGATGTGCCGGTTCGTCGGCGGCCAGTTTGAGGCTTTTTTCCAGCAGGTTTTCTGGTTGGGTATCCATGGTGTTCATCCCTGACTCGGTCTAAAACAGAGCAAAGCGTCGATCAGTTACATCGACGCTGGTTCGACTGACGCCTTCGCGGGCAAGCCCGCTCCCACAGGTTTCCGGGGCGCTCACAAAATCGCGGTACAGCGCAGATCATTGTGAAAGCTGGCTTGCCAGCGATGGCGGTGGGTCAGTCAACTTCCTCGGCACAGCCTATCCGCCATCGCCAGCAGGGGGAAGACGTCAGAGCAAACTCCACGAAACCCCGACATAAACCCCCATCCCTTCACCCGGCGTCGACCGCGCCGCATCCAGCCCCTTGTCGTCATACCCCGGTGTGACCGTTGCCGCGTAGTGTTTATTGGTCAGGTTGCGCATATCCACCCACGTCTGCCAGTCATCCTTCGGCGCGTTGTAACCCAGCGTCGCGCCAAACAGTGCGTAAGGATCGGCGTAATAACTGTTGGCGTAATCCACCGCGACTTTGGACACCAGTTGCGTATTCATCGCCGCAAAGAACCCCTGCGGCCAGTCGTAACGCAATTCGCCTTGGTAGTAGTGCATAGGCAGACCGGGCAAGCGGTTGTCACCAAAACGATCATCATCGCGATAGTGGAAATCACTGAAGGTATACGCCTGACGCAAACTCAACTGACGGCCATCATCAGCCGACCAGAGTTTGCTGTTGAGGCTGGCTTCAACGCCTTGGTGCACCGTAGGGCTGGCGTTGAGTTCGTAAGGGGTGACGGCATTGGCATCCGGCAACACCGAGAGCAGCTCATGCCGCACCTGCGCGTAATACCACGCCAGACTCCATTCGCCGACGGCACTGTCGCCGCGCCCACCCAGCTCCAGCGTAGTCGCGGTCTGGTTCTGCAGTTTGATCGGGTCTTTCTGCGTGCCGGTCGCAGCGCCGTTGCCGGTCGGAAAGCGCACGTTGGAGCTGTAGATCAGCGACCACGGATGCGGCGCCTCAACCGAGCGGCTGAGGTTGCCGAACACTTGCAGATCCGGGCTGATCTGGTAGCGCAGGCCGAGGCGCGGGGCGTAATCCCAGTCGTTCATGCTGGTTTTGCCGCCGCTCTGCGGGTAGGTCACAGCGCTTTCGCGGCGGGTGTAGATGGCGGCGAGGCCGGTGGTCAGCCAGAGGTCGTCGGCGATTTCCAGGTCGTTGCCGAAGTGCAGAACGGTGTCCGAACCCTGATAGGTGAAGTTGCGCATGCGAGTGCCGGGCACGTAGCTGGCGGTGTTGCCGGTCGGGATGCGCACAAACTCACTGGCGCCGTCGTTGGGCAGGTGTTTGGTCACGCGCAGGCCGACGTTGCTGCGGCTTTCCATGCCGAAAATCGTGTCGCGGCGTTTGTAGTCGAACGTGCCGCTGACGTCGGTGTAGGCGACCTTCAAACGGTTCGGGCCTTCGCGCAGGTCCATCGGGTAGTCGTGGTAGACGAGGCCGGTCTGAATGCTTGAATCGTCGTCGATGTAATAGGTGGTCTTGTTGCCGATGAAAGTACTGCCCGGTTGCTTGCGGCTGTCATCGCGTGCCACATAGGACGGATTGGCCGCGCGAGGCGAGTGCTCGATGGAGTGCTTGGTCACGCGGCCGGCGAGGTCGTTGTCGGTCTCGCGGTAGCGGATATAGAAGCGCGTTTCCAGGTTCGGGTTGAAGCGATAACCGAAATTGGCGATCACGCCTTTGCTTTCGCTGGCGGTGTGATCCTGATAGCCGTCGGCGTTGGAATCGGTGAGCGACACGTAGTAATCGAAGTCGCCGAGCACCTGCCCGGAACTGACCTGACGCTGCTGATAACCGTGGCTGCCGGTGGCATAACGCACCTGAAGTTTCGGTGCGTTGTAGCCGGTGTGGCTGACGTAATCGATGGCGCCACCCAGGGCCAGCGAACCGCGATCGAAGCCGTTGGCGCCGCGCAGTACTTCAACGTGATCGACCCACAGCGGCTCGAGCAATTCATACGGCGTGCCGCCCGGGCCGGTCAGTGGCAGGCCATCGAGCAGGGTGTACAGCCCCGACGCATGGGCGCCCGGCGCGCGGTTGATGCCCGAGCCACGGACCGAGATTTTCACGCCTTCGTTGCCCGCCGACTGCGCATAAACCCCAGGTTGATACGCCAGCACATCCTGATTGCTTGCCACGCGGCCCTGCAGCGGCTGACGCATGTCGACCACGTCGGTGCCGCCGGGCACCTGATCGAGGCGGGCCTTGGCTTCCTCAACAGAGACATCACTGCCGTTGCGATCCTCGGCCGAAATCAGCACTTGCCCCAGTTCCAGGCCTTGAGTCTCGGCCATCGCCGGGCAGGCTAGAGCCAGGCCGAGCAGGGCAGTGGGCAGGGATTTGGACGCGGGCATCGAGAAAACTCCAGGCAGACAAGGGCAGGGCAATGAACAGTGCGACGCAAGAAAGAACGAACGAAACACATGGCAATTTTGCTTTTTGCCCGGTCATGGCAAACGGCACGTCATGAACTAACCTCACGTGTCTGGTGTATCCCGTCAATCAACACTCTGTTTCTGCATTTATTGGAGAGAGGCCAAGGTCATGGCAAAAGGCAAAAAGAAGGCCGCCACGGCGCCTGAAAGTCTGAAACTGAAAAACAAGGATTACCTCGAGCATTTGCGCAAACTGCACGTCGAACTGGTCAAGTTGCAGGAATGGGTGATTGCCAAGGGCGTCAAGGTCTGCATCGTTTTCGAAGGACGCGACGGCGCAGGCAAGGGCGGGACCATCAAGGCGCTGACCGAGCGCGTCAGCCCGCGTGTCTTTCGCGTGGTGGCGTTGCCGGCGCCGACCGATCGCGAGAAAAGCCAGATGCACGTGCAACGTTATCTGCCTTATCTACCGGCGGCAGGCGAAGTGGTGATCTTCGATCGCAGTTGGTACAACCGCGCCGGTGTTGAGCGTGTGATGGGCTTCTGCACCGACGAGCAGGCCGACAAATTCCTCAAATCGATTCCGTGGGTCGAGCACGCCATCGTCCAGTCCGGGGTGATCCTGCTCAAGTACTGGCTGGAAGTCAGCCCCGAAGAGCAGACCCGCCGGCTTGAGGCGCGAATCAACGACGGGCGCAAGACCTGGAAACTGACACCCATGGACTTGAAGTCCTACAGCCGCTGGTACGACTACTCACGGGCACGGGACGAAATGTTCAAACACTCTGACACCGAACACGCGCCGTGGCTGGTCGCCGACTCCAACGACAAGCGCCGCGCACGGCTGAACATCATCACCGATGTGCTCAGCCGCATTCCGTATGAGGATGTGAAGCGCGACAAGGTCGAGTTGCCCAAACGGCAGAAGCCGGGCAAGTACCGGGATCCGGATTATCCGTATAAACGCGTAGCGACAAAGTTCTGACAGCTGGCCCGCACAAATCCCTGTAGGAGTGAGCCTGCTCGCGATAGCGGTGTGTCAGCCAACACATCCGTCACAGACAATCCGCTATCGCGAGCAGGCTCACTCCCACAGTATTCGGTGATCATCCGTCATGGCGGATCAGCACAAACCCTGTGGGAGCTTGCCTGCAAGCGATGGCGGTGGGTCAGCCAATATTTTCGGTGCAGACAATCCGCTTTCGCGAGCAGGCTCGCTCCCACAGGGTTTGGTGGAGTTTCCTGCATTGCTGATCAGTACTACCCCTTAGAAGTGAGTAGTCCATCCGTCGACTGCGCTGAACCATCGCGATCTCGTTTCTTTCTACCCGTGGAGTCCTTCACGAGATCATTCCCGATGTTCGATCAGCGCAAACAAGAAAAACTGGCGGCATGGCGAAAACTGGCGACGCAAGCGCAGATGCGTCTGGACCCGGAACAGCAGTACGACGAACTGCTCAAGGCCGCCGATGAAATGGAGGAGCAGGGGCTGATCACCAGCGCCGAGTGGCGGCAGTTAGTGCGCGATGCGGGCAATGTGTTTACCGCCGATTTGGGTCGTACAAACGGTTAAGTCCTTCAGGTCACGCGACCTTTCTTTGCCTTCAGCTGTGCGCCCCTGGAGTCGTGCAGCAATTGCGCAAACGCGACTTTGTCGATCGGCCGACTCATGAAGTAACCCTGCACCTCATTGCATTGATCAACGCCGAGAATATCCAATTGTTCTTCTGTCTCGACCCCTTCGGCGGTGACGGTCAGACCCATGGCTTTGCCTAACCCGATGATTGCCTGCACCACAGCGCGATCATTTGTGCCGCTGCTGATCGAGGCGATGAAGCGCTTGTCGATCTTGATCCCGTCGAAGGGATAGGCGCGCAGGTAACCGAGGGACGAGTAGCCGGTGCCGAAGTCGTCCATGTTCAGGCGCACGCCGAGTTCTTTCAGGGCATTCATGGTGGTCAGCGCGCCGTCGGTGTCGTTGAGCATCACGTTTTCGGTGATCTCCAGCTCCAGGCGACTGGCCGGAAAACGGCTTTGCACCAGCACCTCGCGAACATCCTCGACCACATCGCTGACGGCGAACTGCGCGGGCGACAGATTGACCGACAGCAGAATGTCCTCCGGCCAGCCCAACGCGGTTTCGCAGGCCTCGCGCAGTACCCAGCGCCCGAGCGGGACGATCAGGTCGGTCTGCTCTGCCAACGGGATGAACAAGTCCGGGCCAAGCAATCCCTTGGTGGGATGCTGCCAGCGCACCAACGCTTCGACCGAAACGATGTGCTTGCCATCGATCTTGTAGCGCGGCTGATAGTGCAGGATGAATTCGTTGTGCGTGAGCGCGTGACGCAAGTCATCTTCCATTTGCCGGCGCGTCTGGATCTGATCGCTCATGTGCGCTTCGAAATAACACCAAGTGTTTTTGCCTTCGGATTTGGCTTGATAGAGGGCTATGTCGGCGTAACGGATCAGGTCGCTGGGCACATAGCCGTGGTGGCGACTGAGCGAGATGCCGATGCTGGCGCCGATGTGCAGCGGATGGTGTTCGAAGACCACCGGTTGATGCAGGCTGCCGATCAGGCGGGTGCAGAATTTGTCGATTTCGTGCGGACTGTCCATACCGTTAAGCACCACGATGAATTCGTCGCCGCCCAGTCGCGCGACGATGTCGTGTTCGCGGGTGCACTCACGCAGGCGCACGGCGACTTCCTGCAGCACGGCGTCACCGGCCGGGTGGCCGAGCGAATCGTTGATCGGCTTGAAGTTATCGAGGTCGATCATCAGCAGCGCCAGCGGTGGCGCGTGCTCCTTGAGCAGCAGCGCTTCATCCAGATAACGCGCAAGCTTGTTGCGATTGGGCAGGCCTGTCAGGGCGTCGTGCATCGACAGGTGCTGGATCTGCGCATGGGCGGCGACTTCGTCGGTGATGTCGCTGGCGGTACCGCGATAGCCGATGACTGTGTGCTGCTGATAAATCGGCCGGGCCGACAGTCGACAGTGGCGTTGCTGGCCGGCGTGGTCACGGTAGGTGCAGCGTAAATCGCTGGCGCTGTTCTCCTCGGTGAGGTTTCTCAGCCACAGTTCCAGCGGCGTGGTATCGCAACTCAACAGGTGGCCGATGTCTTGCCCCAGCCACAGGGTTTGCGGGTAACCGGTCACTTCGCTGAAGCGCGCCGACAGGTAGGTCAGCGCGAGGGCGCGATCGACCTCCCAGATCCAGTCGGACGCGGCTTCGGCCACGGCGCGAAAGCGTTCTTCACTGGCTTCCAGCTCGCGGTTGGCGTTTTCCAGTGCTTGATTGGAGGTTTGCATGACGGCAAAACTCTGGTCGACGTACTGCGATGAACGCAAGGCGTGACGGAAGAAGTACGCGGTCAGCAGCATCAGCACCACAATCGTCGCGCCGAGTGGCGGCAGCAATGACCACAATAAATGTTGCCCGGGTCGCTCCAGATCAGCGACCAGGCTGTAACCGGTGCTGTCCAGCGGCACCCGAGGGCGCTGCGGGTCGATGGTCTCGTCCGGCGCCAGCGTCAGGTTGTTCAAGCCGTAACCGCTGCCAATCAGACGCAACTTGGTCGGCGTGAGTTTGTCGACGAACACCAGCACCGATGAGGTCTGCGGATCGCCAAGGGGCCGCTCATCGTTGGGAATAATCGCCGCCGCCGACACCAGCGCCGGCCAGCCTTCGAACAGTGAGTAGCGGCTGACCGGTTTGGTCAGATCACCTTGGCCCAACACTTGATCGAGTAACTCCGTGGCGCTCACCTGAACGAACGCGGACAGCTCGGCATCGACCATTTGCCCGCGCACCACCGCGTAACGGGTGCCTTCGCGGTTGAGCACGAACACGCCGTCATAGCCGTCACTGGTGAACAGGGTTTTGCCGAGGTTCTGCTCGGTGTAGGCCCAATCGGTGTCGACCTGACCGCTCAAATGCTCGTAGGCGGTGGTCCAGTAGGCGTAGCTGGTGATGTAGTTTTTCGAGGCAGTGATGCGGTTTTCCAGCGCGCGAGCCGAGTAAAAGCGGGTTTTGTTGATCTCGTCGTTGTCGAGGCGTTCGGCAATGCCGAGCAAGGCCACGGTCGCCGCAATCACGCCGCTGACAAACAGCGCTCCGACCGCGAAGGCCAGGCGGCGAGTGACGGCGCTCTGGCGCGGTGGAAGCGGGGCTGCATAGCTGGAAAGGTCCATGTGCTCGTCCTTGATCCGCTGTCTTCTGAATCTAGAACCACGGCGTGGGCGCAATGTTCAGATTGTTCTAGGCGACTGCTCTGAAAGCGTAGTGAACCCCGCGTGATTTGTCTTCCCAAGTGCAGGACGCCGATCAGCGGCCAATCCCGAAAGGGCAAGACTTCCCGCGCAAAAACCGGATAATGGCCGCCATTCGTTTAGCCGTATTCTGGTAATCCCGCATGGAAATCAAGGTCAACTTTCTCGACAACCTTCGACTTGAAGCCAAGTTCGACGACTTCACGGTGATCGCCGATCAGCCCATCCGCTACAAGGGCGATGGCTCGGCACCGGGGCCGTTCGACTACTTTCTGGCATCGTCGGCGTTGTGTGCGGCGTACTTTGTGAAGTTGTACTGCGACACGCGCAACATCCCCACGGAAAACATTCGTCTGTCGCAGAACAACATCGTCGACCCGGAAAACCGCTACAACCAGATCTTCAAGATCCAGGTCGAGTTGCCGGCGGACATCTCCGAGAAAGATCGTTTGGGCATCCTGCGTTCCATCGATCGCTGCACGGTGAAGAAGGTCGTGCAGACCGGCCCGGAATTCATCATTGAAGAAGTCGAGAACCTCGACGCCGATGCCCAGGCGCTGTTGATGCCGGTGGCCGGCTCGGACGCAGGCACCTTCATCGCCGGCAAGGACCTGCCGCTGGAGCAGACCATCGCCAACATGTCGGGGATTTTGGCCGACCTGGGCATGAAGATCGAAATCGCCTCGTGGCGCAACATCGTGCCCAACGTCTGGTCGCTGCACATCCGCGATGCGCATTCGCCAATGTGCTTCACCAACGGCAAGGGCGCGACCAAAGAGGGCGCACTGGCCTCCGCGCTGGGCGAGTTCATCGAGCGCCTGAACTGCAACTTCTTCTACAACGACCAGTTCTGGGGCGAAGAGATCGCCAACGCCGAATTCGTCCATTATCCGGACGAACAATGGTTCAAACCGGGGCCGAAAGACGAGTTGCCGAGTGAGATCCTCGACGAATACACCCTGAAGATTTACAACCGTGACGGCGAGTTGCGTGGCTCGAACCTGTTCGACACTAACTCCGGCAACACCCAGCGTGGCATCTGCTCGCTGCCGTTTGTGCGCCAGTCGGACAATGAAGTCGTGTACTTCCCGTCCAACCTGATCGAAAACCTTTACCTCAGCAACGGTATGAGCGCCGGCAACACGCTCGCCGAAGCGCAGGTGCAGTGCCTGTCGGAGATCTTCGAGCGCGCGGTCAAGCGCGAAATCCTCGAAGGCGAAATGGCCCTGCCGGACGTGCCGCAAGCAGTGCTGGAGAAATACCCGAGCATCCTCGCCGGCATCAAAGGCCTGGAAGAGCAGGGCTTCCCGGTGCTGGTCAAGGATGCGTCGCTGGGCGGTGAATTCCCGGTGATGTGCGTGACCCTGATGAACCCGCGCACGGGCGGCGTGTTCGCCTCGTTCGGCGCGCACCCGAGCCTGGAAGTGGCGCTGGAACGCAGCCTCACCGAGTTGTTGCAGGGCCGCAGTTTCGAAGGCCTCAACGATCTGCCGCAGCCGACCTTCTCCGGTCAGGCGGTCACCGAGCCGAACAACTTCGTCGAGCACTTCATCGACTCCAGCGGTGTGGTGTCGTGGCGCTTCTTCAGTGCCAAACCGGACTTCGAATTCGTCGAGTGGGACTTCTCCGGCCAGGGCGAAAACTCCAACGCCGAAGAGGCCGCGACGCTGTTCGGCATCCTCGAAGACATGGGCAAGGAAGTCTACATGGCGGTCTACGAGCACATCGGCGCCAAGGCCTGCCGGATTCTGGTGCCGGATTACTCGGAGATCTACCCGGTCGAAGACCTGATCTGGGACAACACCAACAAAGCACTGCAGTTCCGCGCCGACATCCTCAACCTGCACAACCTGAGCAAAGTCGGCCTGCGCAACCTCGCCCAAGGCCTGGAAAACAGCGAGCAGGACGATTACACCGAGATCACCACGCTGATCGGCGTCGAGTTCGACGACAACACGCCGTGGGGCAAGCTGACCATTCTCGAACTGCGCCTGCTGATCTGTCTCGCGCTGCAGAAGTACGAGCAGGCCAAAGACCTGGTCGAAGCTTTCCTGCAGTACAACGACAACACCGTCGAGCGCGGCTTGTTCTATCAAGCAGTGAACGTGGTGTTGGAGATGGAACTGGATGAAGACCTGCTGCTGGAAGACTACGAAGCCAACTTCCGCCGGATGTTTGGCGACGAGCGGATGGATGCGGCGATTGGTTCGGTGAATGGCAGCGTGCGGTTTTATGGTTTGACGCCGACGAGCATGAAGCTGGAAGGGCTGGATCGGCATTTGCGTTTGATCGAGAGCTATAAAAAGCTGCATACGGCGCGGGCGAATGTGAAGCAGGTTTAAGCCGGTTTCACATTGAGTTCGGCGGTGGATTCACCCCTCACCCCAGCCCTCTCCCCAAGGAGAGGGAGCTAATTTGTGGGCTTTTCAAAATCCTAGTTCGACTCGATATCTCAGGTCGGCGTATTTCGAACAGACGCCTCGGTCAGTCTCCTTTCCCCAAGGAGAGGGGCTGAGGTGAGGATTTTGCAAAACCCGAGTTCGACTCGATATCTCAGGTCGGCGTATTTCGAACAGACGCCTCGGTCAGTCTCCTTTCCCCAAGGAGAGGGCTGAGGTGAGGATTTTGCAAAACCCGAGTTCGGCTCGATATCTCAGGTCGGCGTATTTCGAACAGACACCTCGGTCAGTCTTTTCTCTCCAAGGAGAGGGCAGGGGTGAGGATTTTTCAAATCCAGAGTTCGACTCGATATCTCAGGTCGGCGTATTTCGAACAGACGCCTCGGTCAGTCTCCTTTCCCCAATGAGAGGGCTGAGGTGAGGATTTTTCAAATCCAGAGTTCGGCTCGATATTTCAGGTCGGCGTATTTCAACCAGACGCCTCGGTCAGTCCCCTCTCCCTCTGGGAGAGGGCTAGGGTGAGGGGCTTTGGCTTTTACGCCCATGCGCCGCATCCGCCAGTTGCCCTGTATCGACCCGCACAAACACCGAATCACCCACGGCGGTGAGGACGTCATCGGCAAACACTTCACAAATCACCCGCGTCTTCCGCCCAACCTCACCCTCGACGGTCGCCCGCAAAACCAGCGGCACGCCCATCGGTGTCGGTTTGATGAACTTGATGCCGAGGTTGCCAGTAACGCAGTCGATACGCGGCAGGCTGCCTGGTTCGCGGTTCTCCGCGCGGTAGTGGTAAGCCATCGCTGTCCAGTTGGAATGGCAGTCGACCAGCATCGCGATCAAGCCGCCGTAGACCAGGTCCGGCCAGCCGCAGTATTTGGCCTCCGGCAGGTGTTCGGCAATGACGTGCACGCCGTCTTCATGCCAATGGCTTTTGACGTGCAGGCCGTGCGGGTTGCGGCCGCCGCAGCCGTAACAGACGCCTTCGGGCGCGGCGAGGTCTTGCAGAGGAGTATCGAGGCTGGACATGGTTTTTATTATCCTGGCGTGGTGAGTCCGGTCAGGCGCAGGCGATTGCGCCCGCCGCGTTTCGATTCGTAGAGTGCCGCGTCGCCTTGCTCGATCAGTGTCGTCAGGTTGGCGGGCGGGTTGTCGAACAGGCTGGCGCCGATGCTCAGGGTCACGGCCGCGGTGGTGGGGAATGTCTGTGAAGTGGTGCTGAGAAACTGCTCGCGCAAGGCGTTGCCCAGTTCCATGACGCGCTCACTCGATGCGCTGTTTAACAGAATGACAAACTCGTCACCGCCCAGGCGCGCCGTCAGCGCATTGCGCGGCAGTAACGAGCGGATCATCTCGCTCAGGGCGATCAACAAACGATCCCCAGCGGTGTGGCCGTGCTGGTCGTTGACCAGTTTGAAATTGTCGATATCGATCAGCAGCAAGGCGCCGGGATGCTCTGGCGAAACCTGTTCGAGCAGGCGCGGCGCGCGCTTTTCGAGGGCGCGGCGGTTGTACAGGGCGGTCAGCGGATCGCGTTCGGCGAGGCGGGCGATCTGTTTTTCCCGGCGATAACGTTCGGTGCCGGTCATCGACAAAGCGATCAACATGATTGCCATCGCGCCCTCGACCAGGGAAATCTGGATGATCTCGCCACGAAACGCCGCCAGATCGATCAGCGTGCCGGGGATCACCACGGTCAGGGCTTTGGCTACATAGAAGATCCCGTGGCCGAGCAAAACGTAACGCAACTGCACCGCGCCGACGCTCAACGACTTGCCGTGGGGGCGAAGCAGTGAGCTGGCCTTGAGCGTCGCCAGCGCCACCAGCAGCGAATTGGCTGCGAGCATGACCTTGGACCACAGCGACCCGTCCGGCAGCAACAGCATGACCAGCCAAGTGACGAAGATCAGGTACCAGGCCGGCGACAGCCGTATCTGGGTAAAACGTGCCACGCCGAGCAGGAACAGGAAATGCGCGGTCACCAGCAAGCCGTTGGCGAACCAGATGCCGATCAGCAAAAAGCCGCTGCTGCGCAGCAGGGCCAGGGTGGAACCGACGGTGATGGTGGCAAAACCGGCGCTCCACAACAGTAGCGAAGGCTCACGAATGCTGCGCCATTCGATCGCCAGATACAGCGCGGCAGCGGCTGCGAGGGCGATGGAAAGGGTCAACATCGTAGGTGGGTCGAGCGGCATTTCTTGATGAGCCTGTCTGATTGGCAGTGAGACCGGCGATTGTAAGCGTTCGGGCGGTTTTTTCGCAGAGGCCTTATTGCCGCGCAGACCATTGGCAGCGGGGAGGGCGCGGTCGTTAGTCGCCCCCCTGACCACGGTGCCGATCGGTCATCGTTCTGGCGCGAGCCAGGTGTCGACGACTCGACGATCCAGCTCTTCCCAATAAGCCATTCCCAAGACACGGGTGGTGTTGAGCCCGCGCAGGTAACCGCGCAACTGATTGGCAGTGTCGGTGATGATCTGCGGGTCGGTGATGCCTTTGTCCAGCAATACGCTTTCGTACTGAACCAGATACTCGGCCACACGCTCGCGGAAATCGGGCAGAACGGCGTCACGGATCAGGTCAAACGTTCTCAAGGCGAACTCCTCATTTCATGTTTTTCTAGTTGTGGTTGAGTGTGTATCAGTCTGCACGTCGCGCAACTATTGCTAGAAGTAATAGTGACCATCAAGAAACGCAAGTTCTGCTTTGTCGGTAATCGGCGGAAAATCACTTCCATCGAACACGCAGCTCAAGGAATTTGCGCGATGAACACCCTGACCCGACTGGCTTTGATCGCCCTGCTGACAGGCGGCGCACTGTTCACAGCTCCGACTTACGCAGCCGACACCGGGTCGTGTCACTTCCAGACCATCACCGGCAGCAGCGCGACGTTGCAGCATTCGCAAACCGTGGGTGTGTTGCTCAGTGAGAACACTCTGGACAACCTGCAATACCTTGAGCGTTACCACGACATGGCGGTCAACGGCGCGAAAGATGCGCTCGACTCGCGGATTCGTAAAGCCTTTGTCAGCAGTTCCGATCCGGAGCTGGCCATCGACTGGCTGGTGAGTTCGCTGCAACAACAGTTCTTGTCGGTGACCGTTTACGACAACCTGGATGCGCTGGTGCAGGCTCATCCGGACGTGGTGGTGAAGCTCGACACGTTCAATCGGCTGCTGACCCAGCGTAACAGTCTGGTCGAAGCGCGCTTCACCGCACGCTTCTACGATGCCGACCTGCAATACATCGGCAAGGCTGAAGGCGCCGTCGAGAAACAGTTGCCTTCGGTGTGGGTGCATAACCAGGCCGCACCGGTCATCGCTGCGCAGATTGACAGGCAGCGTGACTTGCAACTCAACGCCTTGAAGCAATTCGATGTGTCGCTCAAGGCGTTGGTGGCGTCGAGCTGAACACTTAAAACATAAATGGCAACGGCGGCTCCGTGAGGCTGAACCGTTGCCGGTTGAATCGAACCTTTATTTTCAGGATGACACCGATGCGTCTTTTCTTTGTGCCTGCTCTGGCCGTTGCCTCTTTGTTGCTCGCTGGTTGTGCTTCGGCGCCGAATAACCCGAGCCTGACCTTGCAGACCAGCAAGACGCCTGCGCAGTACGCGGACTGTGTTGTGCCGAAGTTGCAGGGCAGTGCGCTGAACCCGACGGTTTCGCAGACTCAGCGCAGTTACCGGATTGTGGTGCCGAGCAAGGTTTCGGCTGACAACGTGCTGGAGGCTTACAAGGCTGGCGCTGGCGGCAAGGTGTTTATCTACGAGCGGCATTTGTTGGCTTCGAATCTTTTGCCTTCGAGTTTTGAGCGGGCTGCGCAGGATTGCATCTGATTTTGGCTTTTGTACGGATTTGACTGAGCTCCTTTGGTTGGCCGCAACCAACCAATTTTTTGCCCCGCGCCGTTTATTCGGTTGCGGGGCTTTTTTTTGGCTTGGCGGCCTTTGGGCCGACCAGGCTCTTGGGGTTTTGGGTGAATATCCGTTTTTTTGGGGGTTGCGGCTGGCGGTTTCGCTCTTACAGCGAGTCCCTTTGGCAAACGCCCCAAAGGAACCAAAGGTCTGGGCCCCGGCGTTCGGCCCTCGCCGTGGCTCGGGTTCCTTCGTTACGGGATCTATCCGGGGGCATCGCCTACGGTTTGCTTCGCTGCACCTCCTCTCGATGCATTTGGCTCCGCCAAACGGTCGCTGCGCTCCCACCCCCGGATAAATCCCTCCACTCAGCCTGCCGAAGGGGCCAGCACGGCAAGATCAAGAGCTGCAGCCGAGCTAACGCTCATCCTGTTGAGTGGTGAGTAGCGGGCGGGGGGGGCTTTGATTTGTTTCAGAATTTGAGTGCGGCTCGGTATTCCACGTCGGTGTATCTCTCGCAATCACCTCGATCAGTTCCCTCTCCCTCCGGGAGAGGGCTAGGGTGAGGGGCTTTTGATTTATTTCTGAATCTGAGTACGGCTCGGTATCTCACGTCGGCGTTCTACCAATCACCGCGATCAGCTCCCTCTCCCTGCGTGAAAAGGCCAGGGTGAGGGGCTTTTGATCTGGTTCAGTATCGAATTCAACTCGGTATTTCATCTCGGTGCATTTCACGCCATCACCTCGATCAGTTCCCTCTCCCTCCGGGAGAGGGCTAGGGTGAGGGGCTTTTGATCTGGGCTATGCGGGCGGTTGCTGTAACATGCAGCAACTTCAATCTTGCGAGCAGCGAAAATGGATTCTCACTCGATATTGACCTTCACTCTGGTCGCCGCAATTGCCATCGCCAGCCCGGGGCCGGCGACGTTGATGGCGATCAATAACAGTCTCGCGCATGGGCAGCGCAGTACGATCTGGTCGTCGCTGGGCAATGCCAGTGGTTTGTTCTGTCTGTCGGCGGCGGCGATGTTGGGGTTGGGGGCGTTGTTGGCCAGTTCCGAAATTCTGTTCAATGCGGTGAAGATCATCGGGGCCGGGTATTTGTTCTATCTCGGGGTCAAGCAGCTGTTCAAAAAGGGGCCGATGCTACCGGAGGGTGTCGAGGGAGCGGCGAGCACGGTGCGACCGACTCGCGGCAAGCTGTACAAATCGGCCTTTTTGACGGCGGTGACCAATCCCAAGGCGACGATGTTTTTCACCGCGCTGTTTCCGCAATTCATTGATCAGGGCGCTGCGCTGTTGCCGCAGTTTCTGATCCTGACTTCGATTTTCATGGCGTTGTCGGTGTCTTCACTGAGCATTTACGCGGCGCTGGCGTCCCGGGCCAAGGGCGTGTTGACCCGTCCGGCCTTGTCCCGTTGGGTCAGTCGTGTGGTCGGTTCGACCTTTATCGGTTTTGGTGCAGCGATTCTGACGATGCGTCGGCAGGCGGCTTAAACCCATTTGAATCGGGCCGGGAATCTCGCCACAAAGCAGGTTCCCGCCTCGGCAGTTGAGGTCACGCTCAAGGTGCCGTTGTGCGCTGTCGCTATCTGCGATGCGATGTAAAGTCCCAAGCCCAAACCTTCGCAACGCTGCCCGGCTTCGGCTCGGGAAAACGGTTCGAACAGCAGTGGCATCAATTGCGCTGAAATCGGCGTGCCCTGATTGGTCAGGGAAATCACGATCTCGTCATTTTCTGCATAGGCTTTGAGAACGATCGGCGCGCTGTTCGAGCCATGGGTCGCGGCGTTGCCCAGCAGATTGGAGAGCAATTGGCTGATGCGCAGCGCATCGCAATAGATGCCTGCCGGCACATCCAGCTCATGGATAAACACCGCTTGGGGATGGGAGGCTTGTACCTCGGCAAGGGTCAATTGCAGGGTGTGCTGCAAATCATCCACCAACTTGCGCTGCACCGGAATCCCGCCGCCCAGTCGTCCTCGGGCGAAGTCGAGGATGTTTTCGATCAACACACCCATGCGCACCGAGCTGGTGCGAATCGCCGAAATCAGATTGAGTGAGCGCTTTTCTTCGGTTTTGCTTTCCAGCAGGTCAGCGCTCATGCGAATGGCGCTCAGCGGTGTGCGCAAGTCGTGACCCAGGACGGCGATGAATTGCTCGCGCAGGCGCCCGAGTTCATTGGCGTTGTTCAGCTCGATTTGGGTCGCTTCCAGATGGCGTTGCGTGTCCAGGTTCATGGCGATCAATTGAGCGAACAAGGTCAGTGTTTTGGTAATGGCCGGTTCATCGATATTGGCCGGGACCGAATCGATGGCGCACAGCGTGCCGAAGAAATCGCCATTGGCTTTGACGATGGGAATGGAGATGTAGCTTTCCAGGCCATAGGTTTTCGGCGTGTGGTGAAGCGAAAAGACCGGGTGCGCACTGGCGTGCCCGAAGATCACCGGCTGCTGATGCTGGCGGATCTCGTGGCAGATGGTTGATTCAAGCACCAGTTCGCCACCGGGTTTGAGCCCGAAATCAATCGAGTCATCAACCGCGCACGCCACCCAGTTGCTTTCAGTGACTCGCGCCACCGCCGCGAAACGCATGCCGGTGAGGTGTTTGACCATGCTCAGGATGACCGGCACCGCGTCAATGCTGCGGATCGCGTCGATGTCGGGGGTAAATGCCGGATTGGTCATGGTGTGATGCTTCGTGAAGAGTTCGCTCAGAGACTATCTGTTATTGCCGAACATGACTAATGCGCAAGCCACAAAGAACAAGGGCGCCACGGATTTCCCGGGCGCCCTTTTTTATCGCAGGTTCGAACGTCAACGATTCAGAACTTGTATTTGGCGGTCAGCATGTAACTGCGCGGGTTGCCGTAGTTGTCGTTGGAACCCCAGGTAACATCGGAGCCGATGGCGGAGTAATAGACGCGGTCAAAGATATTGTTCGCGTTGACTTGCAGATCCAGGTGTTTGTTGACTTCGTACCCGGCCATCAGATCGGTGACGGCATAGCCGCCCTGTTCTAGACGGTAGCTACCGTTATTGGCCAGGGTGATGTCGTTGTACATGCGGCTCTGCCAGTAGACGTTGCCACCTACACGCAGGTGTTGCAGCGGGCCCTGGAAGCGGTACACGGTGGAGACCTTGAACAGATGCTCAGGCGTGTCGGTGTCGAAACGCTGATTGTTGTTGGCCGGGTTTTCATCCTTGATGTAGTGCGCGCGGGTGTAGGTATAGCCGGCGCCGACTTGCCAGTTGTCGGTCAGGGCGCCTTGCAGTTCCATGTCGACGCCTTGGCTACGCACCTTGCCCGATGACCCGTAGCAGGTCAGGACCGGGCAGCCGAACTGAGTGTCGGCCTGGGTGGCGCGGCCGGTCTGGTCCATCTGGAACACTGCCAGACTGGCGTTGAGGGCGCCGTTGAAGTACTCGCCCTTGATGCCCACCTCGTAGTTTTCGCCGACGATCGGTTCGAGCACCTTGCCGCCGAGGTCTTTCTGGGTTTGCGGGGTGAAGATGTCGGTATAGCTGGCGTACACCGAGTGGTGGTCGTCGAGTTTGTAGATCAGACCGGCATAGCGGGTGAGATTACGGGTGACCTTGTAGTCGCCATCGCCGGAGCGATCATCGTTGTCATACCAGTCGAGACGGCCGCCGAGAATCAGTGTCAGTGGATCGGCCAGGCTCAGGCGGGTGGTCAGGTAAACGGCGTCCTGAGTGGTGACGGTGCGGGTTTTGCCGTCACGCACGAAGTCTGGTTTTGGCGCGCCAATCGGCCAGGCCGTGGTGTACGGGTCGTATTCCTTGGTGGTCGCGTCATATACGCGGTTGCTGGCGCCGACGACCAGTTCGTGGCTGCGGCCAAACGCTTCGAACGGGCCACTGGCGAACACGTCGAGCGAGCGCTGCTTGTCGGTGTGATGGGATTGATAGGCGGTGGTTTCCAGCGGGCCGGCGTAGCGCGACAGGTAAGTCCCGGAGAACTCGCCGTCAAGGGTCGAGGACGAACCGGCGACATGCAGTTTCCAGTCGTTGTCGAAACGATGCTCGACTTCACCGAACACGGTGTCGATTTGCAGCTTGCGGTTTTCCCAGTCGGTGCCCGGGTAGGTGGAGCGGGGCAGATCGAGGTGGTGGCCGTTGGTGCCGATCGGCAGGCCGCCCCAGAAATAGTTGGTTTGCTCATTCTGCCGCGAGAAACCCAGGGTCGCGGTGGTGCTGTCGCTCAGGTCGGCTTCACCGATGGCGTAGAACAAGCCATGATCGTTTTCTTCCTTGTCGCGGAAGCTGTCAGCCCCTTGATAGGAGCTGACCACGCGGCCACGCAAGGTGCCGCTTTCGTTCAAGGGGCTGGAGGCGTCGATTTCGCCACGGTAGTCATCCCAACTGCCGGCGGCACCGGTGAGGGTCACGCGTTGATCTGCAGTCGGGCGTTTGCGCACCAGGTTGATCGCCGCCGAAGGGTTGCCGGCACCGGTGACCAGACCGGTCGCACCACGGACGATTTCGACGCGGTCGAACATCGCCAGGTTCGGTTGCACTGCCATCGAGAACGGCGAGTATGAACTCGGCAGGCCGTCGTACATGATGGTGTCGATGTCGAAACCGCGCGAGCTGTACGTCTGCCGACCCGGGCCGCTGGCCTGACTGAGGAACAACCCCGGCGTGCCTTTCACCACGTCGTTGATGCTGGTCATGTTCTGGTCGTCCATGCGTTGACGGGTGATCACCGTTACTGCCTGAGGCGTTTCGCGCATGGTCAGCGACAGCTTGGTCGCCGTCCGCATCGGGCCAGTGGTGTAGGACTGGGTGTCTTCGGTGGTGCTGCTCATCTGCGTGGCGCCGATTTCTGTCGCATCCAGTTCCAGTGTGGCCGGCGCGGTTTTTTCAGGCGTGGCGGGCGTTGTCTCGTCGGCCAGTGCCGGTGTGATGCTGGCCATGCAGATGGCGAGCGCCAACAGGTTAGGTGAACGGTTTGAGCGGCGGTAAATGGTGCGAAACGACATCAATCTGCTTCCCCAAATGATACGAAAACGAATCCAGTGCGAGTGCGTGTAGGAATTATTCGCATTAGTGTGTCAGATCATTCCGGGTGAAGAAAGCCGTACGGCTCAGTTAGTTAACGAATTTTTCACAATTGGCCGGGCGCTCTGCGTCGCGGGTTGGCGCAGGTTTCTGGTTTTTCGGGGGAGGAGAGAGGGGCGAATCGAGGCATGGCGGGCCGATCACAGAAGCGTGTGATCGGCTCGCTGATGAGGGTAATTAGGGCGTGTTATTTCAGATCTTCGGCCTGGTGCCGCTCGGGCACTTGAGTCGCTTCATCGCCCCATGTGCGATTGACGCGCTGCCCACGGATGACCGCCGGCCGCTTGGAAATGTCCTCTGCCCAGCGCTGCACATGCGTGTATTCATGAGCCGCAAGAAACTCGGCCGCCGAATAAACATTGTTGCGCACCAGTTGCCCGTACCACGGCCAGACCGCGATGTCGGCGATGGTGTAGCTGTCGCCGGCTAGATAGGCGCTTTCGGCCAAACGCCGATCCAGCACGTCCAGTTGCCGCTTGGCTTCCATGGTGAAGCGGTTGATCGGGTATTCCATTTTCTCCGGCGCATAGGCGTAGAAATGTCCGAAACCGCCGCCCAGGTACGGCGCCGAGCCCATCTGCCAGAACAGCCAGTTCAACGTTTCGGTGCGGCCGGCCGGGTCTTTCGGCAGGAAGGCGCCGAATTTCTCGGCCAGATACAGCAGGATCGAGCCGGATTCGAACACGCGGATCGGCGGCTCGACGCTGCGATCCAGCAGCGCGGGGATTTTCGAGTTCGGGTTGATCTCGACAAACCCGCTGGAGAACTGATCGCCTTCGCCAATGCGGATCAGCCATGCATCGTACTCGGCAGCGCTGTGCCCCAGCGCCAGCAGCTCTTCCAGCAGAATCGTCACTTTGACGCCGTTGGGCGTGGCCAGCGAGTACAGCTGCAATGGATGCTTGCCGACTGGCAGGGTCTTGTCATGGGTGGGGCCGGCAATCGGCCGATTGATACTGGCGAACTGGCCACCGGACGGGGCTTCGTTTTTCCAGACCTGGGGTGGAACGTACGGCGCTTTGCTCATCTAAGGGGCCTCATCTTGGCAAGTGGAAAAAATACCTCGCTGATCATAGACAGGACATCACAGAACCCGCTTCCTGTTCCAGAGCGCGATTGATCGGTCGCATCAGTCATTTCGCGCGCAGGTAGCGAACCCATTCGCTGGCCCTTCTGAGGCCATGAAAACCCAGGATCGAGACGGCGATGACCGCGATTATCGGCCCAATCACAGCCAGCCCTGTGGTCATCTGGGTGTAGGTAGCGAGGGACAGGGCAAGCACCGCATAGCCGGCGAGGTACTTCCTGTAGGCGATCAAGAGCATTGGCACCATCAGAACGACGAACAGATGAATGGCGATGGTGAGCAGGATTTGCGCGATCAATTGCACCGGCATGCTGCCCATGGATGCCTGAGCCATGGTTATTTCGGCGTCGTACAGAAACATCTGCAGCGCAATGACGATTATTGCGGCCGTTACCAGCGCAGAGACGGCCGCTATTTTCGAGCGTTTCATCTGATCTCCAAAGGGTGAAGCAACGTCTGATAAATGAATCTTTCAGCCTCAGCGCTGCGGCCATTGATCCTTGATTTCAAACCACGGTGCTTTCGACGTGACTTCGACATGCTGCTGTTTTTCCGTGGTGAACGTCGTGTCCAGCGTGCCCAGTGCGACCGAGATCCAGCCGTTGAATTCCCCTTGATTGCTTGCCCAGAACAGCGACGAGCCGCAGTGCGTGCAGAACTGGCGTTGTACCGATTCAGACGATTGATACGACTTCAACTGGTCAGCGCCCTCCAACAATTCCAGGTTCTGGCGCTGCACGCTGCCATAGCTGGCAAACGCCGCGCCGTGGCTTTTGCGGCATTGGCTGCAATGGCAATGCGAAAGCGCTTTGGGCCGTGAGCGGATCTGGTATTTCACCGCTCCGCACAGGCAGCTGCCCCGGAAGGTCTGAGGGGAGGGCGTGAGCATTGTTATCGGGGATCCTGGTAAGTGATGGCTGGTTTCAAGCGGTCAAGTGAAGGCGCCAGAAACCCGGTAATCAGGGAAATCACCTGTTGCTGGATCTCTGCGCGTGGGCGGCCGCCCTCGCCATCGGTGCAGATAATGCTGTCGCCCGGTACATCCTCGTCGAGCATGGCCACGGCGCCAGGTTTGCAGATCGCCATGAAACTGAAGTGACTGGCGTCGCTGATCTCGACGAAACGTGATGAGGTTTTTGGCAGGCGTTTGGCGAGGTCGACCGATTCCAGTTGCGCGGGCAGTTCTTTCGACGGTACGCCGGCAGCGATCACCAGAATCGGCACGGGGTAGGCCGCCAGGCTTGCATCGGTCATTCCGCGCGACAGCCCCAAGTCCAGTGACACCACGGCAGTAACGCGCTTGTCACGCCAGTCGGCGGCCAATTGAGCTTTCGCTTGCGCGGTGCTTGCAGTGTTCATTTGTTGGTAGGCGGTGCAACTGGCCAGTTGCGTGTGGACCTTGCAGTCTTTGGCAAAACGCTCGGGGTCGAAGCGCGCGCCGCCGGCTTCGAGCACGGTCCAGCCGCCGAGTGAATGGCCGACAATGGCAATTCGATCCTTGGTCACCGCGCCGAATTTTTCCGGTTGCGCCGTCACAGCATCAATGGCCCGGCTGAGGTCGACCGGGCGTTGCCACAGTTGTGCCGCCGCTTGTGGGCTGCGATCGCGGCTGGTGGTGCCGGGATGGTTGACTGCAGCGACGATGTAACCCTGATGCGCCAGCGCACTGGCCAGCCAGGTCTGGTTGATCCAGCTTCCGCCATAGCCGTGGGAAAGCACCACCAACGGATGCGCGCCGCTGGCGGCCGGGGCGTCGAGCACGGCAGGGGCGCCGACGAAGACCGGGTTGTCGCCGAACAATTGTGGCGTCGCGTCGGTGGTCGCGCTCGGGTACCAGACGACCATTTCCAGCGGGCGCTCGTTGCGCGGATCGGCCAGCGTGGCGTACTGGAAACCGACGGGTTGGGTGTCAGCTAATACGTGGCTGCTCAAGCAGATCAGTAGTAGAGCGCCGAGAGACTTTTTCATTGTTGTTATCTTCCGTGATGGGCCGTTTGGGCGAGATGGACTTTGCCCGAATTCTCGCGCTTCAGCGAGCCCTGCGTCTTAAACATTTTCCAGCGGCCATCGCGTGGCCAGATGCGCGCTCAGGTAATCGAGAAAGGCTTTGACCTTCGGCGTCATCGCCGCCCGTTCCTGTACGCAGGCGTAGATGTCCATCGGCTCGACAACGCTGTGTTCAAACAGCGGCACCAACTGCCCGCTCGCCAGATAAGGTGCCGCAACAAACTCCGCCAGTCGCGTGACCCCTGCGCCGTGAACCGCCATTTGCGCCAGCGCATCGATGTCATCACTGATGGCGGTGGCATTGATAGGGGCGTCGAAACGCTCGCCGTCGCGAGTAAACGTCCAGCGCAGAAAACGTCCGTCCAGGGGATAACGAAAAGCCAGGCAGGCATGGTTTTGCAAATCATCCGGCGATTGCGGCCACCCGGCGCGCTGAAGATAAGCCGGCGCGGCGCACATGATGAAGGGCAGCGAAACGATCTTGCGCGCGACGATGCCGTCCTCCAGTTGCGGCGTGATCCGCAGGCTCAGATCGATGCCGTCCTGAATGTGATTGATCTTGCCATTGCTGGTCGACAGTTCGATCAGCAGGCGCGGGTGCAGCGCGGCGAAACCGGCGATCAGCGCGGCCAGCACATGGCGGCCGAACGCGGAGGTCGAGGCGATGCTCAGTCGGCCCTGCAACTCGCTGTCATCGCTGCTGATCGAGCTTTGCGCGGCTTCCAGATCTGCCGCAATTCGGCGGACTTTTTCGTAATAAACCGCGCCGTTTTCGGTGAGCGCCATGCTGCGCGTGGTGCGTTGCAACAACCGCACGCCGAGGTGCGCTTCCAGCCGATTGATCGTCTGGCTCACCGCCGCCGCACTGACGCCCAGAATCTTCGCGGCGCCGACAATCGAGCCCGATTCCACCACTTTGATAAAACTGGCAATCGCCGCTAACAGGTTCATTAATGTCCCGCTGAGGGTTGATTCGTAAGTTCTGCTTTATAAAGTACCTGCGGTTGATCGTCTAGTTACGCGGGTGCGGCCTTGCTAACGTGCGGTCTCCCTGTCACTGGATGGAAAAGCCATATGAATCAAAGAACCAACGCCGAAGCCTTGATCATCAGCCGCCGCAAGCTGTCGCCGCGTGCCACGCCGTATGTGTTTGCACTGTACATGGCGACGATCATGGCGTTTCTGATGTCGCTGGTGATCACCGCCGCCAATTCCGGCATTGATAACGACTACCTGAGTAATGCCTTGCATGCCTACAAGCTGGCGATGCCCGCGGCGTTCATGTGCATCCTGGTCGTGCGGCCGATCGTGATCAAACTGGTGGCGTGGACGGTGCATCCGCATTGTTGAAACGCCCCGTCTCGGCAGTGACTGTTCTGACGTCTTCGCGAGCAGGCTCGCTCCCACATTTAGACCGCGATCCCCTGTGGGAGCGAGCCTGCTCGCGAATGGCCTCACCACCGATAGACAGGTCTTGTGGGGTGCCTCAGAAAAACTCGTCGAGCAGCTGATAAAAGGCGATCCGCTGTAGATCCGGCTCCACGCCATACACCTCGAAAAACAACGGCAGCCACTGCTCGCCAAGGTTGTCCGTGATGCTGTGCGCGGCTAGCGCCAAATCCTGATAACGATCAGCGACGCCGAGTCGCCCGCAGTCGACAAACCCACTGAAGCGGCCCTCGTCGGCGAGCAGATTGGGCAGGCACGCATCGCCATGAGTCACCACCAGATCTTCCTGCGTCGGACGTGTGGCGAGCAACTGCTGGAACACGGTTTCGGCGGATTGTCCCAGGCGCGAATCATCGAAGTCTTCTTCGTCGATCAGCCCGGCGAGCAGGTGTTCGCGGGCCCGTGTGATCTTCTGCTCCAGACTGTGATCGAACGGACAACTGTCGATCGCCACCGCGTGCAGTGTGCGCAGTGCCTGCGCCGCGAGCGCGACGATCTGCTCCGGCGAAAGGTGCTCGCTGCTGGCAAGATCCCGGCCCGGCACGGCGGTCATCAACAGCCAGTTGTGTTGCGCTTGCGTGGTGGTGTCGAGCACACGCGGCGCCGGTAAATCCTGCGTCGCCAGCCAGCGTAAGCGCTGCACTTCACCGGGCAACTCGCCCCAGGTCATCACTTGTTCGGTTTTGACGAACTGCGGCGCCGCCCCGGCAGGTGTAATCCGCCATACATCGGCGCGCGACTCGCCAATGGTCTGCTGTTCAATGGCCGCACCGGCAAATTGGCTGCGCCATGCTGCGGGGAAATCCATGTCTTTTGTCCTTGCAATTATCGAAGTGCGCATTGTGCCGTTCTGGCGGTTTGGTGCGCAAACACGGATCGGTTCAGGAAATCCATCGAAACTTCGCCAACAACCCAACTGTCCAGACCCTTACACGTCCCGGCGGATGTTCTGTCGGGACAGCTCCATGCAGCGGAGAAAGACGAGGATCGAGATGACGATGACAGTGGGAGACTTTCTGGTTGAGCGGCTCAGCGAATGGGGCGTTACGCGGATTTTTGGTTACCCGGGTGACGGCATCAACGGCGTGTTCGGCGCGCTCAGTCGGGCCAAGGGAAAAATCGAATTCATCCAGGCACGGCATGAAGAAATGGCCGCGTTCATGGCCTCGGCGCATGCCAAGTTCACGGGGGAATTGGGGGTGTGTATCGCCACCTCCGGGCCCGGCGCCTCGCACCTGATCACCGGCCTTTACGATGCACGCCTGGATCACATGCCGGTGTTGGCCATCGTCGGTCAGCAAGCACGCACCGCGCTCGGCAGTCACTATCAACAAGAGCTTGATCTGGTGTCGATGTTCAAAGACGTCGCCGGGGCATTTGTGCAGCAGGCGTCGGCGCCTTCGCAGGTGCGGCATTTGCTCGATCGCGCAGTGCGCACGGCCGTGGGCGAACGCCGGGTAACCGCGCTGATTCTGCCCAACGATTTGCAGGAACTGAAGTATGAAGCACCGGCGCGCGCCCATGGCACCGCACATTCCGGGGTGGGTTACACGAAACCCAAAGTGCTGCCTTATGACGAGGATCTGCAGCGGGCCGCCGCGGTTTTGAATGCGGGCGAGAAGGTCGCCATTCTGGTTGGCGCCGGGGCTTTGCAGGCGACCGACCAAGTCATCGCGGTGGCCGAAAAGCTCGGCGCCGGTGTCGCCAAGGCCCTGTTGGGCAAAGCCGCGTTGCCGGACGATCTGCCTTGGGTCACCGGCAGCATCGGCCTGCTCGGCACCGAACCGAGCTACAAACTGATGAACGAATGCGACACTTTGCTGATGATCGGCTCAGGTTTTCCGTACTCGGAATTTCTGCCCAAGGAAGGTCAGGCGCGCGGTGTACAGATCGATTTGCAGCCGGACATGCTCAGCCTGCGTTATCCGATGGAGGTCAATCTGGTCGGCGACTCGGCGGAAACCCTCGCCGCGTTATTGCCACTGCTCGAGCAGAAAACCTCCAACAAGTGGCGCAAGAAAGTCGAAGGCTGGCGCAGCAGTTGGGAGAAAACCCTCGAAAGACGCGCCATGGCCAAGGCTGATCCGGTCAACCCGCAACGAGTGGTCTATGAGCTGTCGCCACGCTTGCCCGATGAGGCCATCATCACCAGCGACTCCGGCTCCTGCGCCAACTGGTTCGCCCGTGACCTGAAAATCCGCCGTGGCATGCAGTGCTCGTTGTCCGGTGGCCTGGCGTCCATGGGCGCCGCTGTGCCTTACGCGATTGCCGCGAAGTTTGCTTATCCCGAGCGTTCGGTCATTGCGTTGGTGGGCGATGGCGCGATGCAGATGAACAACATGGCCGAACTGATCACCGTCGCCAAATACTGGCGGCAGTGGGCGAGTCCGAAATGGATCTGCGCGGTGTTCAACAACGAGGATCTCAATCAGGTCACGTGGGAGCAGCGGGTGATGGAGGGCGATCCGAAGTTCGAAGCGTCGCAAAGTATCCCGGACGTGCCTTACCACTTGTTCGCCATTTCCATTGGCCTGAAAGGCATCTTTGTCGATCGCGAAGAAGACGTCGCCGCTGCGTGGGAAAAGGCACTGGCCTCGGAAGTGCCGGTGGTGATCGAGTTCAAGACCGACCCGAACGTGCCGCCCTTGCCGCCGCACATCAAGCTTGAGCAGGCGAAGAAATTCGCCACGACATTGTTCAAGGGCGATCCGGATGAAGCCGGGGTGATCGTGCAAACCGCCAAGCAGGTGCTCGGCGCCGTGTTGCCCGGGAAAAAATAACCGGTTTACACGGAAGATTGATTTGATCGTTCCCACGCTCGGCGTGGTAATGCAGCCCGTGACGCTCCGCGTCACTGGACGCGAAGCGTCCCTTGAGGCATTCCCACGCAGAGCGTAGGAACGATCAGGCAGGAGAAACCCGGAGGTGTGCTTTTGATTTTCATCGGTTGTGCCGGCTGGAGTCTGGGGCGCGAACACTGGCCGGTATTTCCCCTGGAGGGCACGCATTTGCAGCGCTACGCCGCGCGCCTCAATGGCGTGGAAATCAACAGCTCGTTCTACCGTCCGCATCGCCGGCAAACCTATGAGCGTTGGGCCGATGGCGTACCGGAGGCCTTCCGGTTTTCGGTGAAAATGCCCAAACACATCACCCATGAGTTACGCCTGGCAGGTTGCGAGGCGGCGCTGGACAGGTTTCTGGCTGAATGCGGCGGTCTGGGCGAACGCTTGGGCTGCTTGCTGGTGCAGTTACCACCTTCGCTGGCGTTTGACGCCGCCAGCGCCGAAACCTTTTTCACGACATTGCGCGAGCGCTTCTCCGGCGCAGTGGTGCTCGAGCCAAGGCATGAATCGTGGGTCAGCGCCGAGCCGATATTAATGACTCACCGGATCACCCAAGCAGCAGTTGATCCTGCGCGCATCAGCCGTGATATTTCGCCAGCCGGCTGGACGGGAACCCAGTATTGGCGCCTGCACGGCTCACCGCGCATTTACCACAGCGCCTACGATTCACCTTATCTGCAACACCTCGCACACGCCTTGCTGTCAGCGACCGCTGCAGGTGCCACGACCTGGTGCATTTTCGACAATACCGCCAGCGGCGCAGCGCTGGGCAATGCCTTGGCGCTGGCGACGCTGACCTCCGCTTGAATCAGGCCGACAGGTGCTCATACAGAATCGTCGCACCGACAATCATCAGCACCACGCCCCCGACGATTTCCGCACGCTTGCCAACCACAGCACCGAGCACTCGGCCGAGCATCACGCCAATAGTCACCATGGTCATGGTCGCCAGACCGATCGCCGCTGCCGCGACCCAGATGTTCACGTCGACAAACGCCAGGCCGACGCCGACCGCGAGGGCATCGATGCTGGTGGCAAACGCGGTAACGGCGAGAATCAGGAAGGAGTGCGAACCGGGTTTTTCTTCCTCTTCTTCTTCGTGTTTCAGACCGTTGTAGATCATGTGCAGGCCGAGAACCAGCAGCAGGGTGAAGGCGATCCAGTGGTCCCATTCAGCCACCCAGCGAGTCGCTGCCTGACCGATCAACCAGCCGATGATGGGCGTGATGGCTTCGATCACGCCGAAGATCAAACCGGTGCGCAGGGCTTCGGTGAGGCGTGGTTTGTGCAGGCTGGAGCCTTTGCCGATGGCGGCGGCGAACGCATCCGTGGACATGGCCAGAGCGAGGAAAATGAGGGAAACAGGATTCACGGGGGCACACTTCCAGTCGGGCTATGAGTCAACGACACAACCACACGCCCGACTTTAGGCATGGATGTGTCGTCGGTCTCACCAACCAAAAGGTGTTCGCACCACGGCATGTTGCCGAGAATGTTGATACGAACGCTTCCGAAAGGCTCGGAAACAGGCTACTCCCCAACGAGGCTGCGGATCTTAACAGGTCGATATGAAAATTTCGTCCAAACCATTGCGTCTGACGTCAGGTGCAGCACGTCACGCGGGTTTCTCGTTGATGCGCAATTCAGCACACAAGCCCCCCTGCGGCAGGTTGTATAGCTGCAGGGTGCTGCCGACCTTGCTGACGATCATCTGCACAATCGCCAGGCCCAATCCGGCGCCATTGGCGTGGCCGTGGCTGTAGAAACGCTCAAACAGACGCGCGTAGTCGGCTTCGTCGATGCCGGGACCAGCGTCCTCGACACTGATGTAAACCGCGCCGGATGCCTGCGGCTGGACCTGCACGCGCACTTCGCTGCCGGGCGGGGCGAAGTTCAAGGCGTTGGTGACCAGATTCTGCAGGGCGATGGCCAGCGCCACAGGATCGGTTTCGACCGGGCAGTGATGATCGCTGTCGAGAATCAGTTCGACGTCCTTTTCCCAGGCCAGTGGCGCCAGTTCAGCGAGTTCTTCGCGCACCAGCGCGGTAAGTTCCACCGGACTATTTTGCGGGTTGGCCAGGCGCGGCTCGATGCGCGCCATGGTCAGCAACTGGCTGGCAATACGGGTCGCGCGGTCTACGGCGCTGACCAGAAACTCCAGCGCTTCTTCGCGTTGTTGCGCGGTACTGGCAAGCTGCGCGTTTTGCGCATGGATGCGCAGGATCGCTAGCGGCGTGCGCAATTCATGGGCGGCATCGGCGATAAAGCGGCGTTCGCGGGCGAGCAGATTGTCGATCTGCTGCAGCAGGCGATTGAGCGCGGTTTGCATCGGTTCAAGGTCGTGGGGCAGGGGCCTGAGGTTCAGCGGCTTGAGGCTGTCGGTGTTGCGCCCGCGAATGGTCTGCGCCATGGCGCGCAACGGTTGCAGCCCCCAGCCAATCGTCAGCCAGATCAGAACCGTCAGCACTGGTACGCCGATCACGCTCGGCCACAACGTGTGGCCAACAATACGCTCGATCAGATCCTGCCGAATGTCATCGCGTTCACCCACCCAGATCAACAACCCTTGCTGCGCGTCCTTGAGCAGAAAGGCGCACCAGTCGCGGCCGTTTTCCATCAGATCATGAGAACCGAGGGTGGTCGGCGGCGCAGTAAGTTCCGGTGCTTCGGCCGAGCGCATCAGCAATTGCCCGTCGCTGCGCCAGACCTGAAAGGTCAGACGGGTTTCGTAGGGATGTGCTGCCTCGCCATCGCCGACCCGGCTCATCGCTTCATCGAAGGCCTGATGCAGCCGCTGCCAGTCGTTATCGCCTGGGGCGCGTTGCGCCAGCACACCCTGAAGCAGGCGTGCGCTCTGCGCCAGTTGTGCGTCGTAGACCTCTTCGATTTCATGATGGCTGTCGCGCAATACCAGCCAACTGATCAGCACATCGCCCATCAACACCAGGATCAGCACCGGTACCAGAATCCGCGCACGTATCGAGATCATGCTTTGCCCGCCACCACGTAACCGACGCCGCGTACGGTGCGGATCAACTCGGTCGAGAGTTTTTTGCGCAGGTTGTGGATCAGCACTTCGAGGGTGTTGCTCTCGACCCGTTCCTGCCAGCCATACAGCGCCCCCGAAAGACGCTCGCGGGTGACGACTTTGCCAGGCCGGGCCAGCAGTTGATGCAGCAGTTGATATTCCATCGGCGTCACCACCACCTCGTTGCCGTGCCAGGTGACTTGTTGACTGACCGGATCAAGGCACACGCCGGCATGTTCCAGCACAGGTTGCGCGCGGCCCTGACTGCGCCGCAGCAACGCGCGGATGCGCGCCTTCAACTCATCGACATCGAACGGTTTGATCAGGTAGTCGTCGGCGCCGGCATCGAGGCCGGCGATGCGCTCGGCGGTGCCATCGCGGGCGGTGAGGATCAGCACCGGCAGGTCCCGTTGTTCGCTGCGCAGTTGTTGCAGCAAGGCCAGACCGTCGAGCCGTGGCAGGCCGAGGTCAAGCAGCAGCAGATCGAAGCTTTCACTGCGCAGGGCATGCAAGGCACTGACCCCGTCCTGCAACCAGTCGAGGGTATAGCCCTCGTTGCTCAGGGCAACGCGAATGCCTTGTCCGAGGGCACGATCATCTTCGACCAGAAGCAGGCGCATGGTGATTCTCTGTTGGCGGAACGGGTTGGGATGGACGGCATCATGCCGCCGCGCCGAGCGTCTTGGCAGGCCATCCGACGGGAAAGATGTAACGGTTCGTTGCCAACTAAGCTTTCACTAAGGTTGCTTTTGCACAGTGAGGTCTTTCTCATCCAGCGAGAGTGATTCCATGCGCAAACTGCTGCTGTTGTCTTTGATCGTCGCCAGCCCTCTGGCCATTGCCGGCCCGCAATGCACCACTGCCGAGCGCTCGCAATGGCAAGACCAGAAGGCCTTTCAGGAACAGCTGAAAGCCCAGGGTTACGAGATCAGCAAGTTCAAGGTCACCGACGGCAACTGCTACGAGATCTACGGCTTCGACAAGGACAAGCGCAAGGTCGAGATCTACCACGACCCGGTCAGCGGTAAAGCGGTCAAGACCGAGATCAAGGGCTGATGCCGAGCGCGTCCCTACGCCTGTGGGATCCCGTGGTGCGGCTGTTTCATCTGTCGATTGCGGGCGTCTTCGTCGCCAATTATTTCTTCAATGAAGCGGGTGACGACTGGCATGTCTGGCTCGGCTATTACGCCATGGGTTGGTTGCTGGTACGCACGGTGTGGGGATTTATCGGGCCGCGCAGTGCCCGTTGGGCGGACTTCTGGCCGACCCCGACGCGCCTGCTGGCCCATGCGCGCTCACTGCTCGCCGGGCGGCCCGAGCATCGCCTCGGCCACTCGCCGATCGGTGCGCTGGTGATGATCCTGATGTTGCTGGCGTTGTTCACCGTGGGTCTCAGTGGCTGGGCGATGGAAGAAATCGACGCCTTGTGGGGTGCCGATTGGCCGTTGTCGGTCCACGAAACGGCGGCCGACAGTCTGCTTGTGCTGGTGTGCATTCACATCGCTGCTGCCGTGTTTGAAAGTTTTCAGGTTCGCGACAACTTGCCGTTGTCGATGCTCACCGGGCGCCGTCGCCGATTGCCAAATGATTCGACGCGCTGACAAGGACGTCTGCCCATTGTTAACCCTCCTGTCCTTGCCGCGAGCCCCTTATGCGTGCGTTGTCCTTTCGCTTGACGTTCATTCTCGGCAGCCTCGCGGTGTGCCTGATCTTTCTGGCCGCGTGGCGCAGTCATCCACCCCATGTGCTGGCGCCATTTGCGTTGTCGACAGCGCCGGTCGATGGCGCAATGCAAGCGTCGGAACCGATGTACAGCAGTCGTTTCGTTTCCTCGCAACTGGATGATTTTGTGCATTCCTCTTCGGTCACCGCGCTGCCTGGCGGGGACTTGATGGCCGTGTGGTTTGCCGGCTCGCGCGAAGGCGCTGCCGACGTGCAGATCCGCACGGCGCGCTTTGATGCAAAAAGTGCGGAGTGGGGCGCCGAACAGGTGCTGGCCACCCGCGAGCAAACCCGCGACGGCACCCAGCGCTATATCCGCAAGCTCGGTAACCCGGTGATCGCGCTCGCGCCGGACGGGCGCTTGTGGATGTTCTACGTCTCGGTGTCCGTAGGCGGTTGGGCCACCAGTGCGATCAACGTGATGGTCTCTGCCGACATGGGCCGTGAATGGTCGACGCCGCGTCAGTTGATCACCTCGCCGTTTTTCAACATCAGCACACTGGTACGCGCGGCGCCGGTGTTCCATGCCGATGGCTCGATCGGCTTGCCGGTGTATCACGAGTTCATGGGCAAGTTCGCCGAGTACCTGTACCTGAGCGCCGACGGTGCAGTCATCGACAAATTCCGCATCAGCCGTGGCAAGCACTCGTTGCAGCCGACCATCGTGCCGCTGGATGGCCGCCGCGCCGTGGCGATGCTGCGTTATGCCGGTGACACCCATCATCGCGTGTTGGCCAGCCGCACCGACGATGCCGGCCAGACCTGGAGCGAACCGTATCCGCTGGAGCCGGCCAACCCCAACTCGTCGCTGGCAGCGGTAGGCACGGCTGACGACGGTTTGCTGGTCGCGCTCAACGACCTGCGCGACGGGCGTTTCAAATTGAGCCTGTACGGCACCGATGCCAATCTCAACGACTGGCGCAGTGTGATTGAACTCGATCAGTCACCGGATCCGCTCGGTCAGCCGTTCTCGCCCGAGGCGTACAAAGCCATTATCGGCGAGGGTTTCCGATCCTCCAGCGGTGCCCGCCGCCTGCCGTTGGAACAGCGCTTTCTGAGCAATCTCGACTACCGCGTGTGCAAACCGCGCGGCTGTGATTTCGAGTACGAATATCCGTATTTCAGCCGGGGTTCGGACGGTCTCTATCACTTGGTGTATTCGTGGAATAACACCTTCATCAAACATGTCAGCTTCAACGATGCCTGGCTGGCGGAGCGTCTGTGATGTTTCTTTGGCAAGCCCATTTGAGTTTTGTCCTGCTCGGTTTTGTTCTGCTGAGTGCCTTTCACTTCACCCGGCCATGGCGCCCGTGGCTGTTGCCGCTGTTGGCGCTGGCCGGTTTTATCCCGGTCAACGATCTGCCGCTGGCAGCCTATGTGCGCAGCTTTACCGATGATCTGGCGATCACCACGCTGGTGTTGCTGGGCTGGGTCTGTCTGCTGCGCCTGGGCGTGGTTCAGCCGTCGCCAACGGTCAAGCGCGTTCAGGTGCTGGTGTTGTTTACCGTATTGGCACTGATTCTGTATCCGGCAACGATGGGCCTGACTTACGTCGATCCGTACCGCTGGGGCTTTAATCCACGGCCGATGATTGTGCTGATCGGGCTGAGCACATTGGCCCTGTTGTGGCTGCGCAACGGCTTGGGCGTAGCGATGTTGGCGCTCGGCACGCTGGCCTTCGCGCTACGCCTCAAAGCCTCGGAAAACTATTGGGATTACCTGATCGATCCGCTGCTGGTGGGTTACTGCCTGGTGGCCGGTGCCGCGCTGTGCGTGCGCGAAGTCTGGCGCCTGTTGCGGCCGGTCCCGGCCGTGCCGACGTCTTCAATCTGATCACCACACAGAGGTTTACGATGGGTTGGTTGCAATCGCGGCGCCTGCGCTACGGCGTCGGCGCGGCAGGTTTGGCGTTTTTACTGTTGGCCCTGCTGCGGCTGGTGTTCGTGCTGGGTTTTTCCGGTCTCGACATCAGCGCATTTGCCAACGACCCGCAACTGCGCGAAACCCTCGGCATTGGTCTGCGTTTCGACCTGCGTCTGGCAGTGTTGCTGATGTTGCCACTGGCCGTTCTGGCATGGTTGCCACGCTGGAACCTGACGCGCCTGCCGTTGCTGCGCCAAGTCGCGCGGGGTTACTGGTTGCTGGTGCTGGGCGTGGTCGGCCTGGTCTACATCATCGACTTCGGCCATTACGCCTACCTCGGCGTGCGCATCAACGCCACGGTGCTGCGTTATCTGGAGGATGCGCAGATCTCGCAGCAAATGGTCCGGGAAAGCTATCCAGTGCTATGGATTGCCCTCGGCTGGCTGGCGGTGCTGGGCGTGTGGTTCTACGGAATCGTGCGTCTGGAGCGCGCAACACTGACGCGGGAACCTCGCGCCATCCGCCGTACCTCGCTGGTCGTGGGCAGCGCTTTCGGCCTGGTCGCCGTGCTGCTGGCGTTGCTCGGTCGTGTCGAAAATCTCAACCTGGAAAACCCGGTGCCGCTGCGCTGGAGCGATGCGTTTTTCTCCGGCAATGCGCAAATCGCCGCTGTAGGCCTCAACCCGGTGCTGTTCCTCTACGACACGCTCAAGGCCGGGCAGGCACAGTTCGATGAAGCCCAGGTGCGCCAGCATTACCCGCTGATTGCGCGTTATCTGGGCGTGAAACAAGCGGACGCGCAAACCCTGACATTCGAGCGCCAGCAAGCGGTGCAACCGTACCGGGTCGCCGGCGCGCCGAACGTGATGTTCGTCATGCTCGAATCGTTGGGCACCAGTGCGGTGGGCGCTTATGGCAACCCGCTGAACCCGACGCCGAACCTCGATCAACTGGCCACCGAGAGCTGGTTCTTCCGACACTTCTACGTGCCGGTCACCGGGACCGCCAAAACCGTCTGGGCGAGCATCACCGGGGTCCCGGACGTGACCCGTCAGGAGACCGCCACCCGCCATCCGCTGATCACCCGCCAGCACACGCTGATCAACGCGTTCACCGACTATCAAAAACTCTACATGATCGGCGGCAATGCCGGCTGGGCGAATATCAATGCGCTGATCCAGCAAAGCATCGAGGGCGTAAAGCTGTATCAGGAGAGTGACTGGCGTTCGCCGCTGGTGGATGTCTGGGGCATTTCTGACCTGGATCTGTTCAAGGAAAGCGACCGCATCCTGCGCGATCTGCCCAAGGACCGACCGTTCTTCGCCTACGTGCAAACCTCGGGCAACCACCGGCCGTTCACCATTCCCAAGGACAACGACGGTTTCCAGGTCAGTCATCTGTCGCTGGAACAAGTGCAAGCCGCCGGCTCGCGCAGCGTCGAGCAATACAACGCGGTGCGCCTGCTGGATTTCAACATCGGCAAGCTGATGGAACTGGCCAAGGCCGGCGGCTACTACGACAACACGATTTTCGTGTTCTTCGGCGACCACAACACCCGCATCAGCCAGATCCCGCACATGCCGCCGGCCTTCGAACAATTGGGGCTGGAAAGCAACCATGTGCCAATGCTGATCCATGCGCCGGGCATGCTCAAAGCCAAGGTGATCGATGAGGCGGTGGGGTTGGTGGATTTGCTGCCGACGGTGGCAGGCATGGCCGGTATCCCGTTCAGCAACGGCGCGATGGGCCGCGACATTCAGCAGCCCGCGCCGGAAGGCGAACGCGTGGTGCCGCTGGTATTGCGAGAAGGCACGTTCCCGTTGATTGGCGGCGTGACCCAGCATCATCTGCTGCAAATGCAACACGACGGCAGCGCGCCGACTCTGCATGACCTGCGCTCGGCGACACCGCGAGACAACGTCGCCGAGCAACACCCGCAGGAGTTTCAGCGGCTGGTGGAGCTGACGCGGGGGCTGCATGAAAGTGCGCGGCTGATGCTGTATCGCAATGTGCGCTGAGGAGCCCTCACCCTAACCCTCTCTCGGGGGGAGAGGGGACTGACCGCGTTGCTCGCGCAAGTTACGCCGACTTGAAATACCGAGTTGAACGCAAGATTTGAAAAGCGCACAAATCGGCGCCCTTTCCCCTCTCCCAGAGGGAGAGGGGACTGACCGCGTTGCTCGCGCAAGTTGCACCGACTTGAAATACCGAGTTGAACGCAAGATTTGAAAAGCGCACAAATCGGCGCCCTTTCCCCTCTCTCGGGGGAGAGGTGACTGACCGAAGTGGTGCGCCGACTTGAAAGACCGAGTTGAACGCAAGATTTGAAAAGCGCACAAATCGGCTCCCTTTCCCCTCTCTCGGGGGAGAGGGGACTGACCGCGTTGCTCGCGCAAGTTACGTCGACTTGAAATACCGAGTTGAATGCAAGATTTGAAAGGCGCACAAATCGGCTCCCTTTCCCCCTCGCCCCCTTGGGGGAGAGGGCTGGGGTGAGGGGGTAGAGCCAGCAGACGGTTGCGATCGCCTGAAAAAACACTAATTACCATCGGCCACTTTGCGCTCTATCTCATCGATCTTGCGCTGCAGCGTCTCGGCGTCCTGTTCCTTCACTCGGGTGGACGAAGGCGTGATGATCTCATCCACGGCTTCGCTGTCATCGTCCCGGTCTTCAAGATCGCGCTCGACCACATTCACCGGTTTGCCGGACGTGTCGGTTGGCGGGGCGTTCGGGGTTTTATCGTTGCTGTTCATGTGGGTGACCTCCAGTGGTGTAAACATTGGAGGCAGGCAGTGCGGCAGGCGTTCGATATTTTTGCCGGGTTGTGCCGAATGGCGCCCTCCCGCGATGGAGAGGGCGCGCTGACGGTGTTCAGTCCTTGAGAATGTCGCGATCCTTGGTTTCCGGCAGGAAGAACGTGCCCAGTATCGCCGTCATCACCGCGATCACGATCGGGTACCACAGCCCGTAGTAGATATCCCCGGTCGCGGCGACCATGGCAAACGCCACCGTCGGCAGGAAGCCGCCGAACCAGCCGTTGCCGATGTGATAGGGCAGTGACATCGAGGTGTAGCGGATGCGGGTCGGGAACAGCTCGACCAGCCACGCCGCGATCGGGCCATAAACCATGGTCACGTAGATCACCAGCACGGTGAGCAGGAGCAACACCATCGGGTAGTTGGTTTTCGCCGGGTCGGCTTTCTCCGGATAACCAGCCTCCTTAAGTGCGGTGCCGAGGGTCGCGGTGAACGCATCGTTGCGAGTCTTGAAGTCGGCGGCTGGCAGCACACTGCCTTCGAAACTCTCGACGACTTTGTCGCCAATGCGCACTTGCGCGACGGTGCCCGGTTCGGCGATCACGTTCTCATACGGGATCGCCCGTTTTGCCAGCAGGGTCTTCGCCAGGTCGCAGGAACTGGTGAATTTGGCCTTGCCCACCGGGTCGAACTGGAACGAACAGTGGTCCGGGTTGGCGATCACTTTGACCGGGTTTTTCTCCTGAGCGATGAACACGTCGGGATTACCGTACTGGGTCAGCGCGTGGAAGATCGGGAAGTAGGTCAGCGCCGCCAGAATACAGCCGACCATGATGATCGGCTTGCGCCCGATGCGGTCGGAGAGGCTGCCGAAAATGACGAAGAACGGCGTGCCGATCAGCAGTGAACCGGCAATCAGCAGGTTGGCGGTCTGCGGGTCGATCTTCAATGTCTGCAGCAGGAAGAACAACGCGTAGAACTGCCCGGTGTACCAGACCACCGCTTGCCCGGCCGTGCCGCCAAGCAGCGACATGATCACCACTTTGAGGTTGTCCCAGCGTGCAAAGGATTCGGTCAGCGGCGCTTTCGATGCCTTGCCTTCGGCCTTCATCTTCTGGAATACCGGTGATTCGCTCAGTTGCAGGCGGATGTATACCGAGACGATCAGCAGCAGGATCGACAGCAGAAACGGAATCCGCCAGCCCCACGCTTCGAACGCTTCAGTGCCCAGCGCAGTGCGGCAGGCGAGGATCACCAGCAATGAAAGGAACAGACCAAGCGTCGCAGTGGTTTGAATCCACGAGGTGAAGAAACCACGCCTGTTGCGTGGCGCATGCTCAGCCACATACGTCGCTGCACCGCCATACTCGCCGCCCAGCGCCAGACCTTGCAGCAGGCGCAGGGTAATAAGGATGACCGGCGCGGCGACGCCAATGGTCGCGTAACCGGGCAACAGTCCGACAATCGCCGTCGATACACCCATGATCACGATGGTGATCAGGAACGTGTGCTTGCGCCCAATCATGTCGCCGAGCCGGCCAAATACAATCGCCCCGAACGGCCGCACGGCAAACCCGGCGGCGAAGGCGAGCAGGGCGAAGATAAACGCGGTGGTTTCGTTGACACCGGCAAAGAAGTGCTTGGCGATGATCGCCGCCAGTGAACCGTAGAGGTAAAAGTCGTACCACTCGAAAACCGTGCCCAGGGACGAAGCGAAGATGACCTTGCGCTCCTCCTTGGTGATGCCGCCGCTGCGCGGTGGACTGCCGGTGGACGTTGTATAGGTTGTGGCCATGGGTGTTCTCCGTCGTGCTTATTGTTGTAGGCCGGAGTCCCCCGTTATTGCTCGTCTCACTCTGGCCTTGTGGCATATGCCGGAAGCGCTGTCGCGTGAAGCTTGCACAGTGTCGCCATCGCGCATTTGTGCAAGCTTTCCTGAAGCATAATCAGCTTCTGCCAGATATCCAGCCGCCGGCCTGCCTACTACGCCTTTACCCAGCGCTGCCGACTCCAGGCACTCAACCAGTCGACCACAAACACCAGCACCAGCATTGCCAGAATCACTGTGCTGGCCTGGGCTTCCTGAAACAGGCTCAGGCTCACATAGAGCATCTGACCCAGCCCGCCGGCACCGACAAAACCCAGCACGCTGGCCATGCGGATGTTGTTTTCCCAGCGGTACAGAATGTAGGCGAGCAGTTGCGGCGCAAGGTTCGGCAGCGTGCCGTAACAGAAGGCAAGGAGAGGATTGCCGCCCTGCAAACGAATGGCTTCGGCCGGTTGCGGCGGCGTATTTTCCAGAGCTTCGGCGAACAAGCGGCCAAGCACGCCGGTGGTGTGCAGGGCAAGGGCGAGGGTGCCGGCGTTCGGCCCGAGGCCGGCGGCAAGCACCATCAGCGCCGCCCAGACCAGTTCCGGAATCGCCCGCAAGGCGTTGAGCAGCAAGCGTGAGGCACTTTGCAGCGGCCAGCCGAAACGCCCGGCGGCGGGCAGTGCCAGGACGATGCCGAACACCGCCGCGAGTAGCGTGCCGAGGGCCGACATGGCCAAGGTTTCCAGCGAGCCGTGGAAGATTGCCCTGAGGTAATCGGCGCTCAGGTCCGGGCTGAGAAAGCGCTGCACGTAAGCGCCCATCTGCCTGAGGCTGGTAGCGCTGCCGAGTTCGCCAAGATCCAGCCCCAGATAAACGAAGGAAGCGATCACCGCCAGCGCAATGCCGGCGATCAGCAGCAGGTTGATCAAGCGATTCATGTCAGCCTCCAGCGCAGCAAGCGGCTGAGTTGATCGGCGGCCAACACCAGAACCAGGAAGCACAGCAGAATACTGGCGACTTCACCGCCGGCGAACATGCGGATCGACAGGTCGATCTGTTGTCCCAAGCCGCCAGCACCGACAAAACCCATCACGACCGAGGCGCGAATTGCGCATTCCCAGCGATAGACCGTATACGACAGCAGTTCCGACGCGACATTGGGCAACGTGCCGTAAGCAAACGCTGCCAGTCGGCCGCTCCCGGCCTGCAACAGTGCGTGCGCGGGACGCTGATCAGTGGACTCGAAAATCTCCGCGTAGACCTTGCCGAGCATGCCGCTGTAGGTGATGGCGATCGCCAGTACACCCGCCGCCGGACCAAGTCCAACAGCGCGGACAAACAACAGCGCCCAGACGATTTCCGGCACGCTGCGCAAAAAAATCAGCAGCCCGCGTACCGGCCAGCGCAGTAGACGTCCCAGTCGGCTGGGCACGCCACCGTGCGAGGCGGCGGACAGCGACAGCGCGCGACTGGCAAGCAGGCCGGCCGGTATCGCCAACAACAGCGCCAAGGCCATGCCGGCGGTGGCAATGGCCAGGGTTTGCAGGGTGGCTTTGAGCAGTAGCTGGAGAAACGCTTCGTCGTGCGCCGGAGGCCAGAATTGCGCGACGAAACGGCCCATTTCATTCTGGCTGTCGGGCAGCAACACGCCCAGATCCAGCTCACTGAGCTGAACGCCCGGCCACAGCAAGGCTATCGCCAGCAACGTCAGCAACAATCGCGGCCACGCCGCCGGATCGCGTGAATCGGCTTTCAGCATCGGGGAATCTGCACAGTCAGAGGCGCCACTGCAGCGGTCGGCGATTGCAGTTTTTCGTTGGCGTACAGCGCGTCGAGCATCTCGTGGCTGACTTGCCCGGAGGCGCAGTCGAACAGAACCTGCCCGTCGCGCAGGCCGATGATCCGTGGGAAGTGCGACAGCGCCAGATCCACCGCATGCAGGCTCGCCACCAGTGTGACGTTGTGTTCACGGGCATGCCGCGAGAGGATCGACAAGGTGTGCCCGGCCATGACCGGGTCCATCGCCGACACGGGTTCGTCGGCCAGCAGAATTTCCGGCGCCTGATACAACACGCGGGCAATGCCGACGCGCTGCAACTGGCCGCCGGACAATTGTTGGCAATGGGCGAAGAGTTTGTCGCCCAGATCCAGCCGCGCCAACGCTGCTCGCGCACCGGCCACATCCAGTGGATGCAGCAGATTCAAAAGGCTTTTACCCAGACTCCATTGGCCCAGCTTGCCGGCCAGTACGGCGGTGACAACGCGCTGACGCGGTGGCAATGGCGGCGCCTGATGCACCAGACCAATGCGCGCGCGCAGGCGCTGACGCTGGCGGGCGGACAAGTGCCAAGCACGTTCGCCGAGCACTTCGATGTCACCGCTGCTGGGCCGCAACGCGGTGGCCAGCAGGTTGAGCAAACTTGATTTCCCGGCCCCGGACGGGCCAATGATGGCGACCTGTTCACCAACGCCAATCTGCAAGTCGACACCGCGCAGGGCATCGACTCCATTGGCGTGGCGCAGGCTGCCCTGTGTGAGGCGTAGGGTCATTTCAGCAGTTCGGCGGCGCGGGCGGCTTCCTCGATGCCCTTGTAGTTCTCGGGCTTGGTGTCGATGAAGCGGCTGGCGGCCTGCAGATCAAGAATCTTTTTCTGCTCCGGGTTGGCCGGGTCCAGATCCAGGAAGGCTTTTTTGATCTTCGCCGCGAGTGCCGGGTCGAGGGTGCCGCGCACGGTCCAGTTGTAATCGAAGTAGGTCGGGGTGGTGGCGAAGACTTTGACCTTGTTGGTGTCGACCTTGCCGGCATCCACCAGTTTCTGCCAAACACTGGCGTTCAGCACGCCGGCGTCGACCTTGCCGGCCTGCACCCAGGCCACGGTGGCGTCGTGGGCGCCGGAGTAGGCGACACGGCTGAAATACGCCTCAGGCTTGATGTTGTCGTTTTTCAGCATGAAGTAACGCGGCATCAGGCTGCCGGAGGTGGACGACACCGAACCGAAGGCGAAGGTTTTGCCTTTCAAGTCGGCGAGGCTATGTACATTCGGGTCGGCGGTGATGAATTTGCTGGTGAATTGCGCATCCTGTTCGCGCTGCACCAGCGGGATCACCGGGGTGGTCGCGTCGGTCTTCAAGCGCGCCTGCACAAAGGTAAAACCGCCGAGCCAGGCCATGTCGAGGCGATCGGTCGCCAAGGCTTCAACCACTGCCGGGTAATCGGCCACCGGCACGAACTGCACTTTCATGCCCAGTTGCTGTTCCAGATAGGCACCCAACGGTTCGAACTTGCGCAGCAATTCGGTCGGCGCTTCATCGGGAATCGCGCTGACGCGTAAAACGTCAGCGGCTTGCACCATCAAGGTAGAAAATGACAGGGCCAGGCCGGCGGTCAGTGCCAGTGTTCGTTTGAGCATGGAATTCTCCGTTTCGTGAGCGTCAAAAAGTGTGAAGTGCTGAACCAGGGCGCTACGTGAGGGTAGACGAGTCGGCGAGGTTATACGTATTCCCACGCGCAAAGGCCAGCGCCATCAGGGCTGCAGTGGTCAAAAACGTTCGTCGAGTATCGCCGGAAGCGTGAGCTCCTTGATGTAGCTGGCCGAGGACAAACTGAGGATCATGCGCACCACGTCGACGACATCGTGTACGGGAATCAATTGACCCTCGCCGCGCTGCGACGCCACGTCCCGTGGCGTGCTCAGCAGGTCTTCGGTGTTCAGATAGCCAAGATTAAGGCTGGTGACTGCCAGACGCTGATGCCGGTAGCCTTCGCGCAATGTATCGGCGATCCCGCGCAGGGCGAATTTCGAGGCGCCGAAAGCGACTTCCGGGCGCCCGCTTTGTGGTAGGCCCGAGGTTGATCCGGTGAGGATGATTCTGGGATGGGGGCTTTTCAGCAGAAGGGGAAGCAGGCGTTTGATCAACAGGATCGTTGCGCTGATGTTGCAACTTACGATGGCTTGCAATTCGTCGTCCGGACTGTCGAGAAAGTCATAGGCTGGATCGAACGCCGACTCTTCCCAGATGCCAAGGTTGTAGATCAGCGTATCCAGCCCATCGTCGACGACCGCCTGCTCGACGGCGTGGGCGGCTTTGGCCGGGTTCATCAGATCGGCTTCCACCCAGCGTACTGGACGCTCGGCCTCGGACATCAAACCTTCGGGGCGCGTGCGGGACACACCAATCAACGTGTCTCCCGCGTTGCCCAATCCTTCGATAAACGCTCGACCCAAGCCTTTACTGGCACCCACCACCAAAATGTTCATCGATCCTCTCCCTGATCTGAATGCTGATGTGGGGCAGCATGCAAACAGACGACCTTTGAAATGGCAAACGAATGGGTGTGTCCGGATATTTACGGCAACCTGGCAATCACCTTGATCTCGAAATCAAACCCATACAGCCACGTCACGCCAACCGCCGTCACCGTCGGATGCGGCGCCTCGCCCCAGAACTCGGTCAGCACCACATCCCAGATCGTCTCGAATTTCGACGGGGGGTCAACGATGAATACGGTGACATCGACCACGTCATCGAAGCTGGCACCGGCCTCTGCAAGGATTGCATTGAGGTTAGTGAAAGCCTGACGCACCTGGTTTTTCAGATCCGGCTCTGGCGTGCCGTCGTCGGTGCTGCCGACCTGTCCCGAGACAAACAGAAAACCGTTGGAGCGAATGGCCGGCGAGTACCGATGGCGCTCATAGAGGGTGCGGCGTGCGGGTGGGAAAACAACATCGCGCTGAGTCATGGGGTGTCTCCTTCATTTGAGTTGATGGAGCCACTTTAGGTATTTGCAGGCGGGCGATAAACGCGCAAGCTTGGCGTTCACTGTTTGTGAAATCCAAACAATCGAGGGCGCACTTTGGACCGTTTTGACGCAATGCAGGCCTTTGCCCGGGTGGTCGAGGCGGGGAGTTTCACTAAAGCGGCGGAAACCTTGCACATGAGCAAGACTACCGTGACCCAACTGGTTCAGCAGTTGGAAGCACGGCTGCGGGTCAAATTGCTCAATCGCACCACGCGCAAGGTCAACGTCACCGCCGATGGAGCGGTTTATTACGAGCGAGTGATCAAGTTGCTGGCGGATATGGACGACGCCGAAACCAGCCTGCCCGGCGCGGCGGCATTGCCCAAGGGAAGACTGCGCGTAGACGTACCGAGTCCGCTGGCACGGCTGATTCTGGTGCCGGCCCTTCCTGAGTTCCACGCGCGTTACCCGGATATCCAGATCGACATGGGCGTCAGCGACCGTATCGTCGACATCATTGACGAGAACGTCGATTGCGTGGTGCGTGGCGGTGAACTGATGGACCTGTCGCTGATGGCGCGCAAGGTCGCCGACCTTGAGTTGGGTGTGTTCGCCGCGCCGCAATACCTCGCGCGCGCGGGTACGCCGGTGCATCCACGGGAGCTGGAAAACAGCCACCATCGCGTGGTCGGTTTCCTCTGGGCGCGCACCGGAAAACCGGTGCCGTATGCCTTGCACAACGCCAGTGAAAACCTGCAAATCAAAGGGCGCCACGTGCTCGCGGTCGACGATGGTAACGCCTACCTCGCGGCAGGTCTGGCGGGCTTGGGCGTGCTGTGGCTACCCAAGTACATGTCGAAAAACCATGAGGCGCGCGGCGAACTGGTGCCGCTGTTCGAGGACTGGCAACTCGAACCGATGCCGCTCTATGTGGCTTATCCGCCGAACCGGCATGTCAGCCTCAAACTGCGGGTGTTCATCGACTGGATTGTCGAGGTGATGGCGCAGCATGCACCGGTCATTGATCGGCCAGGTTATTGATCAGCCATTCACTGAAACTGCGCGCCAGCGGATCATGCTCACTGTCGCGGTGGGTCAACAGCGCCCAGTTCGGCCCGCGAATGGTGTTCTCGACCAAAGGTTGCAACAAGCCGTCAGCCCGCGCCTGACGGCTGAGCAGTTGACTGACCAGCGCAATGCCAAGCCCTGAACAGGCGGCGTCGAGCAGCAGCCCGGGATCGGAAAAATTCAATCCCTGATCCCGCTGACCGACGTCGATCCCGGCCTCGACCGCCCAATGACTCCAGTCCATTTCGCGCTCGCCATGCAAGGTGGTGCGCTCTGCTTGAGCGACTTGGAGCAGGCGCGGATGGCACGCCGGAAAGAGTCGGTCGGCGTGCAGCACGTTGAAGCTGCATTCGGCCTGTGAACTGATGTCGTCGCGCACCGCCAGATCGATGGTCTGAGTGGCCATGTCTGGCACTTCATCGGTGCTGTAAATCCACAGATCGACCTCCGGATGCTGTGTGCGAAAATCCGCCAAGCGTGGCAGCAACCAATGCCGGGCAAACGCCGGGGTGGTGTTGAGCACCAGTTGATTGGGTTTCTGATACTGGCCCAGACGCCGAATCCCCACCGCCAGTTGCTGCAGCATCGCTTGCGTGGTGCTGAGCAAATCGTGGCCGGCATCGGTCAACGCCACGCTGCGACCGCTGCGGAAGAACAGCGGCTGTTCCAGATAGGCCTCAAGGCTGCGGATCTGCTGACTGATCGCCGACTGCGTGAGGCTCAACTCCTCGGCAGCCTTGTGAAAACTGCCGAGCCGGGCGGCGGCTTCGAAGCCACGCAGAGAGCTGAGCGGCGGCCAGTGTTTAAGCATATCGATAAGCTCCTCTAATCAGTTATCCGCAAAATCCATCGTTTGTTTGCCGTTTTTATGGGTCGTAGCATAAGCCTATTGAACACAACGGCTTAACTAACGAGGCTTATCATGCAGCACAACGACAATAAAAACAGCGCCTGGATGATGCCGGCAGAGTGGGTAACTCACGCCGCGACGTGGATGGTCTGGCCGCACAACCAGACGTTGTGGGAGTCCGGTTGGCGCGTGACGCTGGCGCAGGTGCAGGAAGATTTCGCTCGCGTCGCCAACGCCATCGCCCGTTTCGAACCGGTGAAACTGGTGGTCGACCCATCGGCCATCGCCAGCGCCAAGGCATTGTGCGGGCCGAACATTGAATTGATCCCGCTGGCAGTGAATGACAGTTGGTGCCGTGACTCCGGCCCGACCTTTGTCTGCCATCCACAGCAAGGGCTGGCCGGTGTGAGCTGGCGCTTCAACGCCTGGGGCGGCAAATCGGCGCATGATCTGGACGAAAGTCTGGCGCGCCGCGCGCTCAATCACCTCGGCCTGGAATGCTTCGGCACGCCGCTGAGCAACGAGGGCGGGGCGATTCATGTCGACGGTGAAGGCACGCTGATCACCACTGAATCGGTGTTGCTCAACCCCAATCGCAACCCCGGCATGAGCAAAGGCGAGATGGAAGAGATCTTCAGCCGCTTGCTCGGCGTGAAGAAAACCGTCTGGTTGCCGGGCGATCCGGATTACGTCACTGGCGATATGACCGATGGCCACGTCGATGGTGTCTGCGCCTTCGCCCGTCCGGGTGTGCTGCTGGTTGACGCCACCCACGACAAGTCGTCGGTCTACGCCGAAGTAGCCCGAGAAAACCGCCGAGCACTGGAACTGGCCACCGATGCGCAGGGACGCAAATTCGAACTGATCGAACTGTTCGAAGCCTCCGATGCGGTCGACACCGAAGCCGAAGTGTTCTGCGCCTCGTACACCAATTTCTACATCGCCAACGGCGCGATCATCATGCCGGCGTATGGCATCGAGGCTGACAACGTCGCCGCCAAAGTGCTGGAGCAAGCCTTCCCCGGCCGCGAAGTGGTGCCGGTGCGGATCAATCATTTGGCCCATGGCGGCGGCGGGGTGCATTGCATCACGCAGCAGCAGCCAGCCTGGCCGCTGAGAGGTTGAACGCATGAGCATTCTGACCATCGCGACCACCCAGATGCCGTGCACCTGGGATTTACCCGGCAACCTTGATCGCGCCGAGCAACTCGTCCGTGACGCAGCGCAGCAGGGCGCGCAAGTGATCCTGTTGCAGGAGCTCTTCGCCACTCCGTACTTCTGCATCGAACAAAGCCATAAACACATGGCGTTGGCCGAGGAATATCGCGACAGCCGTGTGCTCGCGCGCTTCGCCGCGCTGGCCCGCGAGTTGGGTGTGGTATTGCCGCTGAGCTGGTTCGAAAAGGCCGGCAACGCCTACTTCAATTCGCTGAGTGTGGCCGATGCTGACGGGCGCCTGTTGGGTGTGTATCGCAAGACCCATATTCCCAACGCCATCGGCTATCAGGAGAAGGAATATTTCAGCCCCGGCGACACCGGTTTCAAAGTCTGGGACACCGCGTTCGGCCGTCTCGGCGTGGGTATCTGCTGGGATCAGTGGTTCCCGGAAACCGCCCGTTGCCTGGCGCTGATGGGCGCTGAAGTACTGCTGTACCCGACGGCGATCGGCTCGGAACCAGGCTGCGCGGCGCTGGATTCCCGCGATCACTGGCAGATGACCATGCGCGGCCATGCCGCTGCCAATCTGCTGCCGGTGGTGGCATCGAATCGGGTCGGTCGAGAAACCGCGACCACCGATTCGAACCTGCAAATGAGCTTCTACGGTTCGTCGTTCATCAGCGATCACAAGGGCCAACTGCTCGCCAACGCTGACCGCGACAGCAGCGGTGTGCTGGTGCAGCGTCTCGATCTGGCGGCGATGCGCGAAGAGCGTTTGAGCTGGGGCATCTATCGCGATCGTCGGCCTGACATGTACGGGCCGTTGCTCAGTCAGGACGGTCGCCACCTTCATGCACGCTGGAACACCCAAGGGGTTTGACATGGCTACCCATCACAAACGCTTGCGCGGCGCGATCGGCCTGGCGCTGATCTGCTTGATGCCGTCGCTGCACGCCGAAGACAAAACCCTGCGGCTGTACAACTGGGCGGATTATTTTGCCGAAGACACCTTGAGTCGCTTCACCGCCGAAACCGGGATCAAGGTGATCTACGACGTCATGGACGGCAGCGAAACACTGGAGGCGAAGATGCTCTCCGGCGGCAGCGGTTATGACCTGATCTTTCCCGGCGACACCGTCGCCGAGCGCTTGATGCGCGCCGGCAGCCTGATGCCGCTGGATCAAACGAAGCTGACCGAGCTGGCCGACATCGAACCCGGTTTGCAGCAGCTGCGCGGCCATTACGAGCACTCCAGCAAAGCCACGGTGCCTTACACCTGGGGCACCATCGGCCTGACCTACAACGAAGAACAGATCAAACAGCGCATGGCCGATGCGCCGGTGAACAGCCTCGACATGTTGTTCAAACCGGAGCTGGCGGCGAAGTTTGCCGATTGCGGCATCTCGATGATCGACTCGCCAGACGAAGCCTTGGCGGTGGTGCTCAATTACCTCGGTCGCGATCCGCGCAGCGGCAAAGCCGAGGATCTGGCCGCCGCCAGTGAACTGCTGATGAAGCTGCGTCCGTACATCCGCAAGTTCCAGTCGCAACCGGTGACCGATCTGGTCAACGGCAACCTGTGCCTGTCACTCGGCTACAGCGGCGACATGACCCAGGCCCAGCGCACTTCGGACAGTGCCGGTAAGCAAACGAAGTTTCAGTACCGCGTACCGCGCGAAGGCACCACGGTGTGGATGGACACCATGGCCATTCCGGTTGACGCCAAACACCCGGAATACGCCTACGCGTTCATCAACTTCGTCATGCGCCCGCAGAACATGGCAGCGATCAGCAATTTCACCGGTTACCCGACTTCCAACGCCAAGGCGCGGGCGAGTGTTGATGAAAGCATGCGCGACAACCCGGATATCTACCTCGACGAGGCGACCTATGCTCGATTGATTCCGGGCAAGGATATTCCTCAGGCCGACATGCGCGCGCGCATGCGCACCTGGACCAAATTCAAGACTGCCACTGGCCAATGATCAATGGCCGGCGCGTTCGCCGGCCCTTATTTACAGGAATAGCAAGATGTCGACTCGTCGTGAGTTCATCAAACAAGTCACGGTCGCCGCCGCTGTCAGCGCTGCGGTGACAGGCCTGGGCCTTTCGCCGGGCAAAGTCCTCGCCGCCGCGCAGGGCCGCTGGTTCATGCCCGACGAAGGCGATAAACATGAGCGCGCCTACATCGCCTTCGGCGCGCAGGATGCGATCTGGGAAGACTTCACCGAAGACGTCCAGGAAGCCCTCGGCCGCATTGCCCGCGCCATCGCCCGGTTTGAACCGGTCACCGTGTTCTGCCGCAAGAACGAACGCAGCATCGCCGAAGAATTCTGCGGTACGCGCAATATCACTTACGTCACCGCCGGGCTGGATGACATCTGGATGCGCGACATCGGCGCCAACTTCGTCATCGACGACAAGGGCGGCCTCGGCGCGGTGGACTTCAACTTCAACGGTTGGGGTGGCAAACAGCAGCACAGTAAAGACTCGAAGATCGCCGCACTGGTCGCCGACGACGCGCAAGCCACGTATATCCGCACCGATCTGGTGGGCGAGGGCGGTGGCATCGAGGTCGACGGTCACGGCACCGGGATCATGACCGAGAGCAGCTGGATCAACAGCAACCGCAATCCGGACTGGAGCAAGGCCGATGTCGAAGCCGAACTGAAGGAACGCCTGGGCCTGCGCAAAATCATCTGGCTGCCGGGGATCAAAGGCAAGGACATCACCGATGCTCACGTCGATTTCTACGCACGCTTTATCAAGCCCGGCGTGGTCATCGCCAACCTCGACACCGACCCTCAATCCTACGATCACAAGGTCACCCTGGCGCACCTGGAAATCCTCAAGAACGCCACCGACGCTGATGGCCGCAAATTGCAGATCCACACGATGTCGCCGCCGCTGAAACCGCGCAAAAGCAAGTTCAACAAGGACAACCCGGACTTTGCCGCCGGTTACATCAATTACTTCGTCATCAACGGCGCGATCATCGCCCCGGAATTTGGCGATAAAGCGGCGGACAAGAAGGCTTTCGATCTGTTGTCGCAACTGTATCCGGATCGCGAAATCGTCCAGCTCAACATCGATGCCATTGCCGCTGGCGGGGGCGGAATTCACTGCGTGACCAGCCATCAACCACAGGCGTGATTGACTCTTTGGCGGATCAAGCCAACTATCGGCGCACAACAACATGACCGATGGACCCGAACTTGATCGAACGACGCCAATTCAGCGGAGGCATGAAGGGGAAAAACCTCCGCTATCTGAATGAGCAAAGCGCGGAAGACCCGCGCTTGACCCGCACCGGTTTTCTGCTGCTCGAACATTTTTCGCTACCGGCGTTTACCCAAGCGCTGGACACCGTTGTCACTACTAATCTGCTGCGTCCGGGGCTGTTTTCCTCGCGCACGTTTGGTTTGGGCGACGGCGAAGTCATCAGTGATCTGGGCCTGGTGATCCGCCCCGATGCACGTCTGGATTCGGCCGCGCTTCAGCAGCTGGATCTGCTGGTGGTGTGTGGCGGTTATCGCACCGAACTGCGCGCAAGTGATGAGTTTATCGGCTTGCTCAGATCGGCAGCAGAGCGCGGCATCTCACTCGCCGGGTTGTGGAATGGCTCGTGGTTTCTTGGCCGCGCCGGGCTGCTCGACGGCTATCGCTGCGCGATCCACCCGGAACATCGCCCGGCACTCACCGAAATCGCTAAAACCACCCATGTCAGCAGCGAGCCTTACGTGATCGACCGCGACCGGCTCACGGCATCGAGTCCGTCCGGCGCTTTCCACATGGCATTGGACTGGATCAAGAGCCTGCACGGTAAAGCCCTGGTCGAAGGGATCGAAGACATCCTCGCCTTCGAGGAATCGCGCTACCGGCGGATCAAACCAGACGAGAACATCTGCGTCAGTGCGCCGTTGCGTGAAGTGGTGAAACTGATGGATGCCAATCTGGAGGAACCGCTGGAACTGGAGCAACTGGCGGTGTACGCCGGGCGATCACGTCGGCAGTTGGAGCGCTTGTTCAAGGAACAACTGGGCACCACGCCGCAGCGCTATTACCTGGAACTGCGCATCACTGAAGCGCGACGGTTGTTGCAGCACACTGAGCTTTCGCAGGTGGAAGTGCTGGTCGCGTGCGGCTTCGTCTCGCCGAGTCATTTCAGCAAATGCTACAGCTCATATTTCGGCTACAGACCTTCCAAAGAAAAACGCCTGGTCAAATAACCCAAGCCGTCACCCACCTGAATTCACATCGGTATCCCACGTCGGCGTACCTCCCCCAAACACCCCGGTCAGTTCCCTCTACTTCGAGGAGAGGGCCAAGGTAAGGGAACTTGTAGGCGGCACCAACCGCTTCGTCACCAGAGTTCGACGCGATATCCCACGTCGGCGTACCTCCCCCAAACACCCCGGTCAGTTCCCTCTACTTCGAGGAGAGGGCCAAGGTAAGGGAACTTGTAGGCGGCACCAACCGCTTCCTCACCAGAGTTCGACGCGATATCCCACGTCGGCGTACCTCTCCCAAACACCACGGTCAGTCCCCTCTCCCTCGGGGAGAGGGCTAGGGTGAGGGGCTTTTAAACGCCATCACCCACACACGTTTAACTTACACGCACTGTTACGCCATAACGGCTACAACACCTTGCGCCGTTGCCTACGCGTACGCCAGAATCCGCCGGCTTACGCGCCTTGAGGCGGGCTGTATCGTTTCCCTGTCACTGCAAAACAGTGATCGGGTTTGGTAGCCCGTTTTCTAAGCGTTATGCGCCGCTATATGCAGTCTCTTTTCGGGGCTCGGTTTTATATGGTGGCCATGCGTGGGGCTCCTTCGGGAGCGCCGGGGTTTACTCGCTTAGACCGGTCTACCAACCTGCGCAATGGTCACCACCTCGTTTGGTAGCGTGAGTGATGGCTCCTTATTTTTTGCTAAGCGAGTGTCATCTATGTTCAAAATTACGCCAAACCCGCCAGAAACCGATCCAATCCCCTACGACGCCGCGCTCGAACCTCAAAACATCAAAGAGGCCACCGACCGCGCGATCAACTTCTACCTCAATCCTTCCGCGCTGAAGACTTCAATCCCCACCCGCAAGACCGGCAAGATCTACCTCATCGACCCCACAGTGGATAACGAAACCCTGCTCGTCGAAGCCACTGAAACCTTGTCCTCCGCCACTGACATGGCCCGCGATCTAGCCGATTCAATTGACCCTTCACAGCGCAAAAAGATGCTGATCCTGCAACAGGTGATCATGCTCAGTGAGTTGGTAGTCGGCCGAGTCCTGGATAACCAGCGCTTGCCGCACTAATCGCGATGCAGATGGGTGAGGGGGCGTGCCCCCTCATTTGCACAGAAGCGTCCGTGCTCGCGGCGCTTCACGCCTTCTATCAAAGAGCCGTCAACGGTTCTTGTCTGGAGTTTCAGCTGATGTCTCAGCCACCCGAACCACCGGTCACAGACCTGGTATCGCCGTACGCCTCGCCCAATTCAAGAAAGCTGCACGAAGCGGCAGAGCGTGCGCTCGACCATTACCTGTTGCCTGCCGCGATCATGGCCACGCCCTATACGCCCAACGCTCTGTTCATGGCCAACCCGCAAGCCGACACCGAGGCGTTGCTGACCAATGCTTGCGGATCCCTGGCGTCCGCCTCGGTGATGCTCGGTAATTTTGCCGGGGTGCTGGAGGGCGCAAACCGTCATACGCTTCTGGGTATTGCGCAAGTGGTCATGTTGGGGGAGTTGGCGGTCAACAAGGCGTTGGATCTGGTTGTGCCAACCGAGTGATCGTGCACGTTAGTTGGGATTGAGGGTGTCTGGTCGGGCGTGATCGCGAGCAGGCTCACTCCTACAAGGGGAACGCATTTCAAATGTAGGAGTGAGCCTGCTCGCGATGGCGTCCTTTCAGGCAAAGCATCTGCAAAAAGTGACCATCCCTCCACCCTCAAATAATCAAGCAGTCAGCCATTGCGGCTGACTGCTTTTTTTTTCTACAGGTGATCGGCGTCGATCACGGCTTTGGCAAACGCCTGCGGATCTTCCTGCGGCAGGTTGTGCCCGATCCCGCCATTGATCAAGCGGAACTGATATTTGCCGGTAAAGCGCTTGGCGTAATCTTCCGGCGCCGGGTGCGGCGCACCGTTGGCATCGCCTTCAAGGGTAATGGTCGGCACGCTGATCGGCGGCGCGGTGGCGAGTTTCTGTTCCAGCGCTGCGTATTTCGCCTCGCCCTGAACCAGGCCCAACCGCCAGCGGTAATTGAACACGGTGATGTCGACATGATCCGGGTTCTGCAGCGCCTTGGCGCTGCGGTCGAACGTGGCGTCATCAAACTTCCATTGCGGCGAAGCGGTTTGCCAGATCAGCTTGGCGAAATCATGAGTATTCTTCTCGTAACCGGCGCGGCCACGGTCCGTCGCGAAGTAGAACTGGTACCACCACTGCAACTCAGCCTTGGGCGGCAGCGGGTTTTGCCCGGCGGCCTGATTGCCGATCAGATAACCGCTGACCGACACCAGCGCTTTCACACGTTCCGGCCACAACGCCGAAACGATGTCCGCCGACCGTGCGCCCCAGTCATAACCGCCGAGTACCGCTTGCTTGATCTTCAACGCGTCCATGAAGTCGATGACATCACTCGCCAGCGCCGCCGGTTGGCCGTTGCGCAGGGTGTCTTTGGAGAGGAACTGCGTATCGCCATAACCCCGCGCATACGGCATCAACACCCGATAACCCTTGGCCGCGAGCAACGGCGCGACGTCGTCGTAGCTGTGAATGTCGTAGGGCCAGCCGTGCAGCAGGATCACCACCGGGCCATTCGCCGGGCCGGTTTCGGCGTAGGCGACGTCGAGCACGCCAGCCTTCACATGTTTCAGCGGGCCGAAGGGCGAGGGCGCGGAATAACTGGCGGCCGCAGGCTCATTGGTTTGCGCTTGAGTAGTGCCAAAAGCGCCGAACAACGACAAAGCCAGAATCGACAAGCCGAATGCGGTGTTGCGGGTGTGCAGTGCCTTTTTCATGATGACGTCTCCTTTGCGAACTGTTGGCCGAGGGGGCTTGGTGAACCCTTGAAACCTTGAGTGCATTTGAGCGTCGGGACGTATCTGGCCTGTGTCGTAAAACGGCTTTGTTGAAAGTCGATGTGTCGCGGTGGGGTTCGTACACAGTGTGATACACAGCGGATAAACCGACCCACCCTGGACCCGATTCAGGCCAAAATAATAAGTCGCTGTTTTAAAACAAAAAATATTTCACTTCGCGCTTCCCAAAGTAAAAAAACCTTGGTAAATTGCGCCCCGTTCTCACAGCGAACCTAACGAAGTAGCTGGAAAGAGCAGTAGGGGCGTCGCCAAGCGGTAAGGCAGCAGGTTTTGATCCTGCCATGCGTTGGTTCGAATCCAGCCGCCCCTGCCATATTCGAAAAAAACGCCAACTTCGCAAGAAGTTGGCGTTTTTTTATGCCTGCGATTTGGTGTATTCGCAGAAGGGCGGGCGAGTACGGCGCCGAAGCACCGTACTCGCCAACCACTCAATGCGGTGCGCGCGGGATGGTTTTCATCAGGTCTTCGGGGCTGATGTGGCCGACCACGCTGCCCGGTTGCGGCAGGTTGAGGATGTGGCCTTTCATCTTGCCGATGATGTGCATCTCGCACGGCTTGCAATCGAACTTCAGCGTCAGCACTTCATCGCCGTGGATCAACTGCATCGGCGCGACTTTGGTGCGCACGCCGGTCACGCCTTTCGCCTGTTTCGGGCACAGGTTGAAGGAGAAACGCAGGCAGTGCTTGGTGATCATCACCGGCACTTCGCCCGGCTCTTCGTGAGCTTCATACGCGGCGTCGATCAGCTTGACGCCGTGACGGTGGTAGAAGTCGCGCGCCTTCTGGTTGTAGACGTTGGCGAGGAAGGTCAGGTGCGAATCCGGGTACACCGGCGGCGGGCTGGTTTCAGCTTTACGGCCGCCTCGTGGATGAGCGGCGACACGGGCGGCGGTCAGGTTCTCGATCACTTCACGGCGCAGGGCTTTGAGCTGCGAGTTGGGGATGAAGAACGCCTGTGGCGCATCCAGTTTGATGTCGGTGGCGTGGTACTGCGTGGTGCCGAGCTGGCCGAGCAGATCGCGCAACTGTTCCAGCGCTTGCTCAGGTTTGTTGGCGACACCGAATGGACCGGGCAGGGTGACGCTGGCGCTGATGCCTTCTTCGCTGGTAGCGGTGACTTCCAGTTGTTCTTCACGCAGACGTGCGACCCAGCTCAAAGCCACGCGACGTTCGGAAGAAGTCTTCTGCAGCGCCTGTTGCCAGTTGTGATCGAGGTTGCGATTCAACGGATGGTTCGGGCGCAGCTTGTACAGACCTTCGGGCATTTCGTTCGGCTCGACGCGATAGCGGTAGCGCTTCTCGCCGTCCTCTTCGAACTCGCCTTTGGCTTCGGCGATGTTGGCGCGGAAACCGACCACTTCGCGCTTGACCAACACGTTCAAGCCATCGCCGTTGGACAGCGGCTCCTGGGTGACGACCTGGATGTCGCGTTTGCCGACTTTCTCGACGGTGCCCACTGGCAGACCGGTGAAGGTCGGCGAGTCGAAAGCGCCGATGTCGATCTTGCGATCGGTGACGAAGTAGTCGGTGCTGCCACGGTGGAAGGTTTTTTCCGGATCAGGCAGGAAGAAGTGCGCGGTGCGGCCGCTGGAAGCGCGGGCCAGGTCCGGACGGTCTTCGAGTACGTCGTCGAGGCGCTGGCGGTAATAGGCGGTGATGTTCTTCACATAACCCATGTCCTTGTAGCGACCTTCGATCTTGAACGAACGCACACCGGCTTCAACCAATGCGCGGATGTTGGCGCTCTGGTTGTTGTCTTTCATCGACAGCAGGTGTTTTTCGTAGGCGATCACGCCACCCTTTTCATCTTTGAGGGTGTACGGCAAGCGGCAGGCCTGCGAGCAGTCGCCACGGTTGGCGCTGCGCCCGGTCTGCGCGTGAGAAATGTTGCACTGACCGGAGAAGGCCACGCACAACGCACCATGGATGAAGAATTCGATGGCAGCGTCGGTTTCGTCGGCGATCGCGCGGATTTCCTGCAGGTTCAGCTCACGGGCCAATACCAGTTGCGAGAAACCGGCCTGATCGAGGAACTTCGCTCGCTCAAGGGTGCGGATGTCGGTCTGGGTCGAGGCGTGCAGCTCGATCGGCGGAATGTCCAGCTCCATCACGCCCAGATCCTGAACGATCAGCGCGTCGACACCAGCGTCGTACAACTGATGGATCAGCTTGCGCGCCGGCTCCAGTTCGTTGTCGTGCAGGATGGTGTTGATGGTGGTGAAAATGCGCGCGTGATACTTGCGGGCAAATTCCACCAGTTCAGCGATTTCGCCAACTTCGTTGCAGGCGTTGTGGCGCGCGCCGAAGCTCGGGCCGCCGATGTACACGGCGTCGGCGCCGTGCAGGATCGCCTCACGGGCGATGGCGACATCGCGGGCAGGGCTGAGCAATTCCAGATGATGCTTGGGCAAGGACATAGTTTTTTTAGTCAGGCTGTCACGGTTAGGCGCGCATTCTACCCGTGAAACGCGCGCCCGGCACGCCCGTGCTGCCCGATGGCAGCTGACACCGCGCAACCCCCGGTGGGAGCGAGCCTGCTCGCGAAGGGGCCAGCACATTCAGCATCAATGTCGGCTGAACGGAAGCCTTCGCGAGCAGGCTCGCTCCCACAGGGCTTGGCGGTGTGAAGTCAGGCCTTGGCGGCCATCGCCGTAACTTCCACGCGCATGCCTTCAACCGCCAGCGACGCCACACCCACCGCCGCACGCACCGGCCATGGCTTGGCGAAGTAGCGCTTGTACACCTCGTTGAATGCCGCGCGATCCGCCATGTCGGTCAGGTAGATGGTCAGGTGCATGACCCGGTCCATCGAGCTGCCGGCGCGTTCCAGCGCAACTTTCAACGCTTGCAGGGTGCATTCGCTTTGCAGGGTGATATCGCCCAGTTCCAGGCTGCCGTCGGCACGGGTCGGGATTTGCGTGGACATCATGATCCCGTTGAACGTGGTGACGTCCGAGGAAATCGAGTCTGCGTCCGGATCGGGGGTAAAGGTGATGTCTTGGTTAGCCATGCGGATCCCTTGTCTGAGCGAGTAAATCGCGCCAGTTTACAGATTCACGGCTAACGGACAAATGATCAGCCGCCACCGCAGTGAAAGCGTAGAGGGCGATCAAACCGGTTGCGTCGCCGCTTCTGCCGCGATCGCCGCAAGGACGCTGGGGCGGGCGGCGACCCGCCGGGAGTGGGCGGCCAGCGACGGCCAGTCCTGCAGGTCGATATTGAAGTTGGGCAGCCACGTCAGCACGGTAAACAGGTAGACATCGGCGACACCGAACGTGCCCAGCAAATAGTCCTGATCGACCAGTTTGCGGTTCAGGTAGTCGAGGCGCTTGAACAGTTTGTGGGTGAAAATCGCTTTGGTCGCCTGTGGAATCTGCGCATCGAACAGCGGTGCGCAGCCGCCGTGAATCTCCGTGCTGATGAAATTCAGATCCTCCTGCAACCGTGTCCGCTCCCAACTGCCAAGTGCCGGCGCCAGTGCGCTTTCGGGGACCTGATCGGCGAGGTACTGCAAGATCGCCGGGCCTTCTGTCAGCACTTCGCCGTTATCCAGAACCAGCGCGGCTACGTAGCCCTTTGGATTGATCTTGCGAAAGTCGCGGCCGTCGGCGGTGCGTTTGCTCTGGTTATTGACGCGAACCAGTTCAAACGGCAAACCCAGTTCCCGCAGGACAATGTGCGGGGAGAGCGAGCAGGTCATGGGGGCGAAATACAGCTTCATGGCACTTCCTTGGAGAGAGAAGGCGCCAGATTCCATTGCCGTGGTGGCTTTCGCAAAGGTCATTTCGGGTGTTAGCGTATGACAAAATCTCATGAGCAATCATCATCCCATGTCCGTCCGACTTCCTTCACTTAATGGATTGCGTGCTTTTGAAGCGGTCGCTCGGCACATGAGCTTTACCAAGGCAGCTGAAGAACTCAACGTCACCCAGACTGCCGTCAGTCACCAGATTCGCCGACTCGAAGCGGAGTTAGGCGTGCCTCTGTTTTTGCGGCTCAATGATGGTCTGGCACTGAGTGAGGACGGGCAGGCTTACTTGCCCGGTATTCGGGCGGCGTTTCATGAATTGCGTTACTCGACTGAACAGTTGCTCGAATCGCGCGATAAAAGCGTACTGACCATCAGCACCTTGGTGTCCTTTGCGTCGAAGTGGCTGTTGCCGCGTTTGCCGTCCTTTCAGCAGGCGTTTCCTGCTATCGATGTGCGCATCAGCGCGTCCACTGAGCGGGTCGACTTTCGCAAAGACGCGATTGATGCGGCGATTCGTTACGGACGTGGTGACTGGAAAGGGCTGCGTGCCGATTTTTTGATGTCCGATGAGGTCTTTCCGGTGTGCAGTCCTGCACTGGCGAAGACGTTGTGCGCACCGGCGGATCTGGCCAATCACACGTTACTGCAAGTCAGCGGCGTGACGGCCGGTGACTGGAGCGCCTGGCTACGCGCAGCGGGCCAACCGCTACAACTCGCAGAAGGTCCGCGCATGACCTTCGACCTGGCGATGATGGCGGTACAGGCCGCTGTTGACGGACAGGGCGTGTGCATTGGCCGTTCGACCTATGTCGAGGACGATTTGCGGGCCGGGCGCTTGGTCGCACCCTTTGGTCTGCGTTTGAAAGATGAACTGGGCTTCTATCTGGTGACGCCCCGTGAAACGGCGGAATCGAAAAAAATCGTGGCGTTCAGGGCATGGCTGTTGGCACTGTCACCCGGTAAAGACACCTTTGTATAAGCGTGTATCAAGCTGTCGCGCAGACACACGCGCACAATAAACCCGGGTTTTATGACACATCAGCCATACACGCGACTTTCAAAGTAGCGGTCACACCACCACTGCGTTTGAGAGGGCAACATCATGCATCGTCCATTGTTACTGGCCAGCGCTGCGCTACTCGCTTCAATGATCGGCATCGTCCACGCGGCTGACGCACCGGCCAAGAGCTGGCAACAAGGCTTGAGCCGCACGGACCTGGTTCGCCAGGATCTCGGGGCCGCCGAGCGCGAGGTGATTCAGGCGCGCGTCGATTTCGAACCGGGCGTGACTTCGCCAAGACACGCGCATCCCGGTGTTGAGGTCGCGTATGTGATCAGCGGTACTTTCGAATATCAACTGGAGGGCAGGGCGCCGGTGACGTTGAAGGCGGGGGATTCGTTGTTTATCCCGGAAGGGGTGGCGCATGTTGCGAAGAATGTTGGCGCAGACAAAGGCTCGGAGTTGGCGACTTACATCGTCAAAAAGGGCGAGCCGGTGCTGATTCTCAAACCGTAGGCTCGCGATTCAATGGAGCGTCGCCGCTCGGCGACTCTCGCCAATCCTGATGCGGTCGAGCGCCCGGTTCAACGCATCGAGGGCATCGAGCAGCGCTTTGGCCTCGGCTTCCCGGCCTTCGCCCCACAAGCGCTCGGCCATTTTGTTCAGGGCCTGGATCGAGCGCTCGATGTCTGCGGCGGTTGCGCGCTCTTTAGGGGCCGGTGGTTTCTTCGGCATTCAGGGTTCCTCTGCTGACGGCAAACCACCATACCGCTGCGGCGCCCAACAGCATAGTCAGCACGGCCAGAATCAGGATCACTCCTTGCGTACCCAGGCTTGAGGCCAGCAGCGCCACCAGCAACCCCGCCAAAGGTTGCGAGAGATTATTGAGCAACGTGATCACGCCCACGGTCTTGCCGAAGTCCTTGGCCGGAATCACCCGCTGACGGATGCTGCGCATGTAGATGTTGAACATCTTGTCGAAGCCGACGATCAGCAGGAAACCCACCACATAGCCAGTCAGGTTCGGGCTCAGTGCACTGATGAGGGCGCCAGCGGCGATCATCGAGTAAGCGAGCCCACCCAGTAACCGCTGCGGGATTTCAACCCGGGCGAGGAAGAACAGAATCACGATGGTGGTGACCGCGCCGGCAGCCTGCAGTCCGGCATACGCATCTTTGCCGGCGCTGTACTCGCCGATCACCATCGCCGCTGACGTCGCCAGAGTGACGCCGACGATCAGGTTGACCCCGACCGCCAGCAGGATGATTTTCTTCAGTTCCGCCAGTTCACGTATATGGCCGAACGCGATACGCAGCGGTTGCAGCCAGATGTCTTGATGCTGCTCGAACACTTCCAAAGTGATACGGCTGAGGCGTTGCCATACCAGCATGCTCAGGTCCGCCAGCAGGAACAGCCCGGCGACCCACAGGACCACCCAATGCCACGCCCAGATTTCCAGCAGCAGCGCAGCCACCAGTGGCCCGAGCACCAGCCCGGTCTGATCGGCGATCTGCGAATAGGACAAGGTCTTGGTGTAGCTGTAGTGTTGGAAAATGTGTGGCATCAGCACCTCGCGGGCCATGATGCCCTGGGTGGTCAGCACGCCACATAGCGCTGACAGCACGACGACCCAGGCGATACCGCCGAAGAGGGCAAACATTGCCACCGCGATCAGGCAGAGCAGTGCTCGGTAAACCTGGCTGATGTGCAGAATCCTGATCGGCGAAAACTTGTCACACAAGGCTCCGCACAGCGGAAACGCGAGAAAGCGCGGCAGCGATTCGACGAAAAACGCCAGACCTGCCCAAGAGGCGCTGTTGGTGGTCTGGAACACCACCAAGGGCACGATGAACAGCAGGATTTGATCCGCCAGCCGCGACAGAAACAGCGAGGTGAAAAAAGCCAGGTAGTCCTTGCGCAAAGTAAGCTCCTTGTTGTTGACGGTCTGGCCGCATGGCCAGCCGTGCTTCAGTACGCCGATCCTTGGCTGTCGTTGAGATTATGCCGCTCGTCCCCGCGCAGGGGCGGGTTGAATACGCTGACGAGGATCAGGTCTTGCTCCTTGCCCCCGCGCAGGTAATGACGGTCGTGCTGGTCGAGTACATAAATATCACCCGGACGAATCGGAAAGACATTCCCTTGCATGTCTTCGACTTCGCCTTCCCCGGCAATGCAATAGCATGCCTCCAGATGATTGCGATAGTGCAACAGCGATTCAGTCCCGGCACGCACCACGGTGTGACACAACGTAAAACCCATGGCATCGCGCTCGGTGAGCAGGCGATGGCTGGTGCCCGCGAATAAGAAATTATTGTAATTGTCGTGGTTGAGAAATAATGCTGATCTTGAGTAGCCGCTGATTTTGACCGGGAAAGGACGAGTTGCCAGTACTCATGTTGAGCGCAGATCGGCCGATATTTGCAGTCTCGAAAGTATATTCGGATCGTTTTTCTTGAAGTGAAAACAGGGCAGATATGGAGCAGGACAGCCGCATTCTGAGCGCTCTCAAACGTTTTCGTTATTTGATCCTGGCGGTCATGGTGATCGCGTCCCTGGTAAACGCGTTCTGGCGCTTTACAGGCGGGTGGAGTCAGTTTTGGACATGCGTAGTGGCGCAAGCGTGGTTTACCCAAGCCGTGTTTGCTTACCTTCGCGGTGGCTGGGTAGCAATCGGCCCCGGTGGACTGCCGAAGGATGCCAACCCGATCGGCAGGGCACTATTGGCTGCAGTGGCGCTGGGGCTTTACTTATTGATGTTCAGCTACGAAGAGCAGAAGCCCGACTCTATTCATGAAAGGCGCGCCTCGGACTGGACCATGCCTACGCGGGAGGAGATGCGGCGTTCGGCGGAGTGACAGGACACTTTCAAGAATTAAACCAAGGAAGAACAGAATGCTCAAAGCAAAAACGCTCTGTTTTGCTGTGTTTTTTCTTCGTCTCAGGCGGGAAAAGCCCAGACGCATCCGGGCCCTTAATGGAAGAATTCAGCGCGATTTCATGTCTTTTGCGATCTTGGCGGACGATCTTTCCCTGCGCCTCCGAAGCCAGCTAAAGACCGCATGCACCGGGTGCAAAAAGGCCGTAAGCACGCCTATCAGCATGATGATAAAGATGATGATCAGCGGGACGCTTTCGTGCGAGAACATGGTGGGTTACTCCTGTAGTCACTATGTCGGAACCCGCAGCCTAGACGCATCGAGCCATGTTTTCGATGAACGTATGTTCATGCTCTTGCTGTTGAATTGTGATACCGCGCCGGAGAGAGGATTTTCGAAGCGTGCAGGGCTCATCGAGGTAAAACCGGTGATATCGTGCATTCTTTCTCACAGGAGCGACCTTCATGAAACTGGTCGTAGGAGCGTTGGCTACGGTATGTGCACCACCTGATTTTTCCTCGAGGTTGTAAATGGAACTGTCTCGCCTCAATCAGCTTTTTTTCGAGAATAACTGCGTAGCTTCGATGCAGCTCGAAATGGTGGATTTCAAATACAAACTCACGCTGAGTATGTCTTCCTCCGATGATCCAGAAACCGAGCGTGTGACGGCTGTTTTTCGTGACGTGAGCGCACTGAACCTAAGCGGCTTCGGTGGCGGGCTAACCCAATTCATGGACCTCGTCGTAACTCGAATCGACGATGGACTTGATAGAGTCCGGTACGAGCTGAGGGATCTTGAGGACGAGAAAATTTCGTTCTATTTCTTCACCTTCAGCGTGCGAGACCACAAGGAGTAAATATGCGGATTTTGATAGTAGCGCTGGCGGTAGTGATGTTGGCGGGGTGTGCGAGAGGCCCTGCAAGCGGTGTGGCGAGAGGATGACGGCACTGGCGCAATCAGCGAGGTGCTGAAGGCATATCACAACACGGCCAGCATCGTGGCAATGAGAACGTGATAGCGGAGGAGAAGCTTGCGTCAGCGACGCGCTTCACGTCCCTTGACGGGTGGCCAGGTGTTCATGAACACCGCAATTATTAGCCAGGCCTTCATCAAGGAGCTGGTTCTGGGCATGACGCTGCGATCGGCAGCAGTAAACGCTCAAGGCTTGCTGGCAGAAAGGAAATTTTTCAGGACGCCAGAAACGACAAAGCCCTGAATAATCAGGGCTTTGTCGGTACCAAATATGGCGGAGGCGATGTCCGCTATTTTTACGTATTTTGAGTTCTATTGCTGTCTGGTTGTGTGCTAAAAAATCTTTATTAAACATGTAGATATCCTGTTTTTTGTCTTTTGTGTTCCAACGGACGTTACCGAAAGCCATCATCCAAGGTGTGGGCTGGCGTGTGGGCTGGAGCTGATTTAGATTAGGTCATCGTCCTTAAAAAAGATGAGGTGACGCATGGCTTCACTTACGACAAAGGCGGTGGAGAAAATAGTCAGGATCGGCTTGCCTGGCATGACCAATGACGGTGATGGGTTGTATCTGAGAGTTGGCCCTACCGGCGGCGCCAGTTGGCTTTTCCGCTACAAACTCTCAGGAAAGAGCCGATACATGGGCTTGGGGAGGCATCCGGAGACAAGTCTGGCGGTAGCTCGGGAAAAAGCAGCTGATGCCAGAAGACTTAGCAGATCTGGAGTCGACCCAATTGCGAGTCGAGATGAGGAGTTGGAGCGGAAAAAACTGGAAAAAGAAGCCACTTTTTTATCAGAGGACGAGGCCCCGACCAAACCGATAACTTTCAAGGAGGTTGCTCTCGATTACATTGCTGCCCATAAGGCAGGCTGGAAAAATGCCAAGCACGCCCAACAGTGGAAGAACACGCTGACTACTTATGCGTTCAAGGTCATAGGCGATCTTCCCCCCCAGGAGATAGGCATTGAGCATATGCTGAAAATCCTCAAGCCGATTTGGACAGAAAAGCCCGAAACCGCCAGTCGATTGCGAAACCGAATTGAATTGGTCCTCGATGCAGCAAAGGCTCGGGATCTCCGTGCTGGTGAAAATCCCGCTCGATGGCGAGGGCACTTGGACAAGCTTTTGCCTCCCCGCCAAAAAGTGCGTGCTGTGAAACATCACGCAGCCATCCCATGGGGCGAACTTCCCGGGTTTGTGGCGACTCTTGAAAAAGCACAAGATCTGAGCGCTAAAGCTCTACGCTTCACTATCCTTACTGCGTGCCGAACCAGCGAAGTGCTCTCGTCCACATGGGCGGAGGTTGATCTCGTAGCAGGGGTATGGACCATTCCGGCGTCGCGAATGAAAGCCAGGAAAGAGCACCGCGTTCCGCTGTCGAAAGCAGCATTGAATCTACTGATCGATCTTCCTCGTGTAGAAGGGAACAATCACCTATTTCCTGGTGCTCGAAAAGGGAAGCCGCTAAGCAATATGGCGATGTTGATGGTGTTGCGTCGAATGAAGCGCAACGATCTCACGACTCATGGATTCCGCTCGACTTTTCGGGATTGGGCGGGTGAGGTCACCCACTATCCTCGAGAGGTCTGCGAGCATGCACTTTCACATACAGTAGAGAATGCGGTCGAAGCTGCATATCGGCGTGGAGATCTCTTCGAGAAGCGACGGTGTCTCATGGACGATTGGGCGAAATATGCCACGGTAGCCCAGGAGAGGTAGCCAGAACGCTTATGCTTACCGGGTTAATTGCGAACTCCGAAAAACATTTTGACTGGGCTCTAGGGCGATGGTTGCAGGGCTGGAAATTTTGACGTTGCCCCCAATCTTGCCCCCGCTCGTACCCGCTACACGAGCGATCGAGAACAGGGATTCTAACGGAATTCCAGTACGGCACTTGGTGGCTTTCAGTGTAAACGCCACAACTGGATTCGGTGGAGAAGCTTAGGACTTATCCTAAAAAAGTGATCCTCCGACTTACACCGAAAGTCGTCCGCCACGACCGGTTGAATCCACAACCCATTGCTGCCGGTCAACATCGGCAGAGATCGGCCAGAGGAATTCATTCGGCTGAAGGCTAGTCATGCAGCCTCCTCAGGGCGAAGTAAAAATCCTCAAATCCACATCTAATTCGTCCGCAGTGCTCAGCCAATCCTCGATAAGCTGAAAGGCTTGAATACTCTCGGGCGAAGACTTGAGTGGATTTCCCATGCTTTTGATGAAATGGTCACTGGAGAATGAATTTCCGCCTACGATCCAGATCTCTTTTTTACATCTCATTGATTTTCTTCGTTCGCAAATAAGATCCCAAACTCGCTCAGAAAGAGAGCCGTCAGGTGCTACTGGATGATTAATCTGACCATCGAATAATCTATAGCGCGTCCCGAGCGGATAAGTTGCATCGTTGGAGGGCCAGCACCCATTCCACGTTTTGAAATTTCCCGGTTTTATATTCTTGTTATTAGAAACAAGCATATGAATATTTTTGATCGCTTGACTGCCGACCTCGGCGAGAGCACCTGCTGATGATTTTGGATTGAGGGTGTCGCCACACTTAACATGAACGAAACATAGCCTCTCAGGGGATGACAAAATGAAATCGCCCGGCTCAACGCCCATATCGCAGCAAAGCACGAGATCACAACCAGGTATGAACTTGGCGAACGGCCCCAGATCACCGTGTGGAGTGCCTGAATTCCCATATCCCTTTAACCTGTCGATGAGATGGAAAATCGAGTCCGTATCAAAGCTGTCTTTGGTGGTTCGAAAATATTTGTGATCCCGGACGTGACCTTTCTCCTTAAGATTTTGGCTCCGCATCTCTGGAAGTGGAAACAGCGAGGCACCCGCGAAACTTTGTTCAGCCTCGATTCCCCGCTCATAAGGAAGTGCCAACCGGTAAAAATTTCCTCCTAGATACGTTACCCCATCCTCATACAGAACTTTCAATCGATGACCAAAATTTAGATATTCCACTACCCATTCATGATCAGCCCTTCCTTCAGAAACACCAGTGAGCTGGACTTCGAAAGATGAAACATCGTCCGAGTACGTCAAAGCTAGTTCCACCAACTCACCCTGCGCATGGAAGCTGATTCCGTCATTGAAGTCTACGTAAAGAAACTCAGCATGGATCTCGCCCCGGCCTATCTGCGCTGGTCCGTCGAGTTCATTGAAATCCAGCAATACGGAAAGAATTTTTGTGTCCGGCCTTTCGGCTATCGGTTGCGCGTAGGACTTAATAAGCCGTCCAGCATTGCCTCCTGCCTCGATGCATTCGCTAACCACGTCGATCCATTGAGAAAGATCATATAGCGTGAAATTGGATTCCTTCTGATCGACCACTCGGCCTGATCTGGCGCCAATGTAGTAGCTGCTATCTTTCTTTCCGTCCAGGCCAATATTGTCGACTTTCACCATCGTTAAGGCGTATCTGGAATTGCTCTGATTACTACGACTTCCATCTAGGTTCTGTCCCTTCAAAGCCACAGACTCTGGACGTCGTACAGCTTGGCCAATAGCTCGGGCGTGAGTCTCCTTGACCTGATGAATCGCGGTCCTGGCCGCCAACGCAGTAAGCTTGTCGATATGGATGGCATTACGAAGCCGATACTGCTCTTGGTTGTAGTATCGCCCGCCGCCGCTATCGAATATTGCTACACCTGAATCCATCTCCTTTACGACAATTACATGAAGTTTTGGCTCAAAAAACAGCTTGTTAGAAAAGAATTTTGAGCTGTTAAACGACACGTAGACCATAACTTTTAGGTCGAGGATATCCTCATAGCTCTTGACCAAAGCCCCGGATCCATGAAGCTCCCAATAGAGGCGATCCATAAGTAGGGGCAGGGAGAATTCTTCCTCCTTCTGCACGAAGCACACCGAAGCATGAGGGATTTTGATGTCGTCCTCAGGAACTAGCTCATTGAGATCCACTCGCTCCTTGAATTTGCCATCGAAATAGCTGTACTTGGGGAAGCTATCGAGGAAGGACTCGATTAGGTAACTCGTACTGAGAGACTTTACGAACTCTGACGCTCCTCCACTGGCGAGATAATCGTCAAATTTTTGGTAGCCATCCCACATCCCCTCATTCGCCCCCCGGCTAAGATCCAATACCAAGGGCCGCGCTTCCCCGTAACGCCGGACGATCCGACCGACGGCCTGTACGAGCTCTCGCCCACTACCCAACTCGTAGGTCAAGACCAATAATTTTGCTTCGGGAATGTCTATGCCTTCGTCAAGCTTATGCTGGTGGATGATTACCCTGAGGCCCTCAACTTTAAGCGCTCGTCCAACCCGCTTAAACTTATTCTTCTCGTCCTCATTTTCCAATCGCTCATGGACGCTTGCGGTGCAAAAAAGTGGCGCTATTAGGTCGTGATATCTCTCGATTTCCTCAAGACTCTTGCACTTAACGATGCATTTTAGACTGTCGTCGACTTCCAAATAATCCGTAATCTTCGCGAGCATTTTCGCTTCATCGGCAATCTGCTCATAAAAAGGTTCCGAAATTACTCCATCGACTACAGCGTCTTTGAACGTAAACACATAGAAGTGGTCTGTACTCACGTTTAATTCAAACAGGTCATTCCTATAAGGCGTCGCGGTAATCACCACCTTCATAGCGGAAGATTGTCGGATTATTTCTCGCCAAACGGGTGACGGTTCAGAATGGCCTTCATCAACGATAATTAGATCGAAGTCCTGCTGAATTTTTCCAAGCTCCTCATCTCCGATAAATGTTAATTTCTGAAAGCTGGTGATATAAATACCATCACCTTGACCGAAATCAGAATCCCTGAAGGTTTTCTTCAGTTTGAAGTCCGCATCATTGATTGTGATGCGAAAGAATTTTTTAGAAATCTCTCGGAAAAGTTGATCTTTCACTGCTTTGCGGTGACATATAATAAGGACTTTAGCTGCGCTCGAGAGATGGGATATAAGCGAAATGACACCCGTTTTTCCCGCACCGGTAGGCAGATTTATTAAGAAGGCCTTATCGGCTTCGTTTTCCTCAGCATACGTCACGAAACTTCGCACCGCGCCGAGTTGACAGTTTCTTAGTTTTTCTTTCGCTGAATCCAAATACTCGAGAATGTTCACAACGTTCGTCCATGTCGAAGTAGGGCGTGTTCGTAATACCTCTGCCTGCTAAAGCAGTGCCTTAGCAGGCAGAAGTGTCAAGATGCCATGACTAACAGTATCTTGATACTAAGTGACGGTAAAGTGAGCGATTACAACCGCACGGGAGCAAGAGGTCGATGCTCATTCTTGCTTCTCATCATGTACGGCTTCCACTTCGGTACCAAGCTGTTCAGCCGTCCGTGTTGCACTGCTTTGCACGAAAGGGGGCAGCGTGGGTTGCTCCAGGCGGAGCCCCTGAGTAGTAGAGCCTCGATAAGTCATCAAGGCAGCAGGGTACCAACGTGTTGCCCCATTGATCCGCGATCGCAGTGATTCATATGAATTTTCCTGAGTTTTCATAGACATCGAATGACTGCTTGTGGCTGGACAGCGACGGTCTAGCATCGACCGGTTGAATCCACAACCCAAAGTAGGCATTCGCTTGTTGTAGAGGATGTGACCCAGCCATCGATCTCAATGGTCATCAGGCCGCAGTAGATCTCTACCAGCTCCGAGCGCTCAATCGGTTATTGCCCGGGGAACCGAACGTAGCTTCGCGCAGCAGTTCGTAGACCTCTCGAAGGGGCAGTATTCTCGTGTTCAAACTCTTGAAACCAAGAGGATAGGGGAGGGAAGGCGTCACCGACCGAATAGCTATCAGCAAGACGGTCAGTGTCACGTACAGGGTCTGAGCTAGAACGGTGCAGCCTCCTCGCCCAGCAGAAGCCCTATGTCGCCGACTTTGTTTTCAAGGGCTAGCTTGATGCTGGCTCGAAGTTTTTCGTCGACCTCCTTGTGCAGACGAATCTTTCCTATCGCCAGTGAAGTGATGAATTCCATAGCAGCGTCACCGCGTTCGAACCCGTAGCCCTGGACGACACGCAAGATGATATCTGCCATGGACGCGCTATAGGTTTCGTGGGCGCTATAGTCGAGCTCTGTAGGTAAGGCAGCTCGGAGGAATGCACCTTGTATGATGCCGTCGTCGTAACGAGAGAAGACTTCAGGCGTCAGCAGGACCTGCTGGAGCTCGCCTGATTCAAGTCGTTTCGCATCCTTGATCTTGGCGTTTTCCCGGGCGTTCTGAAGGATCCACAAGATGGTCAGGAAAATGTCCACACAGGCAGCAACCGTGACATCTTTACTACCGCTTACGAAGGCAAACCCCTTTGTCAGCCGCATTTCTCCTTCTTGATAACTACTCTGCCAGAAGGCGTGATCGGTGAGGCCGTCGGCACCAGCATTGTCAAAAGCGTCGACGCGAGTCTGCACCAAGGACGATACGCCGTTGCCATCGAAGGTAATCAGTCTGCTCAACAACAGATGTTCCTGATGCCAATGGCTGTTGCAAGCAAGGCTGGCAGCAGGGATTTCGAGGTACGTCTTGAGCACGTATCTACGACTTCCTTTAGGTGGCTGAGTAAGGTTTGCAGTCAATTCTTTCATCAGTTCGTAGGAACGGCCGAACAGCGCACCCACCATATATACGCGCGTGCCTGAGTTCTGAGCTGAGCGAAGCCGGCGACTGATGCTTAGGAGAAGAGATCCTCGCTCAGCTGCAGCTGCAACGATGATCACCGAGCCGTCGAACTTCTCCTGTGGATCGAATTTAGACGCGCTGACTACATCGCACCTCAGTCCTCTGACCTTGAGGAAGTCCAGGGCATCGTTAGCCATTTTCTGGCTAGCGGCATCATCGTCGTGGATGATGAGTGACGTTGATGCAGAGGATTCTTCAAGCAGGGCTTTGTTGAACCAAATCTTGAAATCGTCGGTGGCGACAAGCTTTTCCTTATCGACATGGACGGTACGCTGCCTCTCCCGCTGGGGAACCTGGCTGAAGCACTTGAAGAGCCCCTTACCCATGAACGAATAAAACTTGGTCTGTAGGTCACCCGGCAAGTGATCCATGCTGATGTTCAGCAACCTTGTCTCGGTGTGCTGCGCGGCAAAGCGTTCCCCATGGATGCGAATCATCTGCCTGGTTTCGCTGGATTCTGCTTCGGCTAGAGATTCGAAATCTTCTGGTTTTTCAATGGTGTGAAGAACGGCGCACCATTCAGATTCAGACAAGAACGAAAGGAAGGTCGCCACGCGATTAGGCGGCGCTCCATTGACCTTCACCCACTCCTTGGCGAGTCCGCAATTGGTCGAGGCGGAGATCAAGCAGAGCGAGGACGCTCCATTCGGGAGTGGCCCATCTTTCAAACCATCGTGGGAGTGGAACGACTTGATACTCAGGATCGTTTGCTTCTTGAACTTGGTTTGGAACAGCTGGATCGAAAGCGCAATGGGCAGGAAAGCCATTGTATCGAGATAGATGGTATCGGGCTCACGCATGCCATCCTTGGACGCCTCTTTAAGCACCTGCAGGCAGGAAAATGCCAGAAAGTGAGAGTGAAGGGTTTCGGACAGCAGATTCTCGGCTCGAATAAAGTAATTGGATGACCTGGACGATGGCTTCGAGAACAGGAAGCCGGCAGGAGCCTTGGTGAGGACAGAGGTGCACTTCACCAGCTTTTTCATCCCAGCCTGGATGATTTTGTCTGATCCACCGGTGATGAGCCGACCAACCCCTTTTGTAGCGCCTGCGACAACCACATGCTTGGTAATGTCGCCATGCTCGTTGAAGAAGGAGAAGCCATAGGATGGAGCGGAGCCAGCGCCGCGACGCTGGAGCGCGATTGCGATAGGTGTTTTTTTGTCAGTGCACTGATCCTTGATCCAGTCTTGATAGCACTCAGGTACCAGGAACGTGACATGGTCAGGAAGAATGTACTCGCTCAGCCGTTTCTGCAGCGCCTCAGTGATATGAGCGTCATCGATCCTTTCAGGGCCGGTGAAGAACACGACAACCTGAGCCGGTTCTGCGTCAGGGGAGGGAGTGAGAGAAACCTCGAAATCGAACAAATCAGGCATGTCAGTTCACCGGGATGCAGATGGTGAATACAGTGCCTTCAGCTGCCGCCAGCTCACGGTCACCGCTCCAGTTTTTGGGATTGTACTCAACGACTTGTTCATGGCCTTGGAACGTCTGATAGAGGCAGAGTCTTCCTGTGCGTAGACGAACAAATGCCTTGAGCTTGTTGAGCGCCTGGACGGCGTTGTGCAACCCCATGCCTGATGTGACAGAGTCTTTGGTCGTTACATGCTTTTTGAAGCAGTCCAGGGTGGCCTGTAGCTCCTCATCCATGGGGAGATCTCCCAAGTCTTCAATCGGCACACCTTCCCTCGCGGAAAGCCACCGCCGTGCGAGCCCAGGCCCGCTATCGATTACAGAGATTTCGAGAAAGTCGAGGTAGTCTTCGCCCTTCACCATGTTCTTAACGATGAATCTGGCGAATTCTGGTTCCCTGTCCGAGTGAAGGTGAATGTCCTGCTTTTTGATCCGGCTAGCCTTCACTGAGGTGCCTCGCAAGCCCTTTTTGTACTTGACGCCGTGCACATCCGTAACGGAATGCTGATCAGCGTTTGAGATGAGTTCGGCCAACACGCTTCCTAATGCCGGAAGCCCACCTCGATTCAGTGCGCTTTTTTCGTGCTTCGTATGCATCAGCGCGGATGACGTCTCGATAAGGCTCGAGAATGAGGCGTGGGGATGGATCTGCGGGTTCCGCTCACCGTAGTAGAACGGCTTGATGTACTCCATCTTGGCGAAATTGATGCTGAAGAGATTGATCGTTTTGGGGCGAGCACCTCGCTCATTCGAAGTGTTCTTCAGATCACCGTCGTACATCGCTTCTATGAGCGGTTTGATGACGGTGAGTGCTGCTCGCTTATCGATTGGCTCATGTGATTCTGTTTCGATGCTGGAGCACATGATCAGCGCAGCGAGCCCTGCGGCCGTCCTGCCCAATTGCGAAATTTGCTCGGATGCGTTGTCAGCGTCTGCAAAAAGATGCAACACGCTTTGCTCCTGCGCGCGAGCCCAGCTGATCACCAGCTGGGCGAGCGAAGCATCAACTCCCAGTAGCCCCCCATGACTCATGCTGACGGGAAGGCGGAGGAAAGCATCCGTGTGGCAAAGGCCATACAGGTCTTCGATATCGTAGGTGTTCAGGTTTCTGGTGATCTTCATCAGCACCTCTGACAGTCCATCGTTCCGAGTGCTGAACCAGGCTCCTGGTCTGGACACACCCACCCCTTATCATATCGTTTGGCTTGATGCGGGCGATAGGGAGACTAAAGGCAAAATGATATTGTGCGCAGGCCGACGTGGGCTTTCTACCAAGTCAGGAGCAGTCTTTGCTGGAGCGGTGCTCCTGCACATTTCGATGATCACTGCTGGCCTAGCTTTTGGAAGTTGGGCTGAATGAGAGGCAATCTAAGCTGGGTATGGTTTGCGCCCCGCTTTGGGTTGGGGAGGCAGAGCTCGCAAGTGACTTGGGCGAAAGCGCGTATTCCGGGGGTGCATTTCAGAGTGGGAGTGCCGTAGGAGGTGAGCGAGGACTGTTTTCAGTAAATTTATGGTTGCCCAAGTATGGGTAGTTGTAATTTGGGAGTGGTAAGGGACTCAAGTCGATCCTTGGCCGCTCCCTTTGCTGATGATCGCTGATCAGCTTGGTAGCCATTGATTGATGGCCGCCTACCCAATCACCAGTCATGCGCTCGCGCACCCAGCGCCGAGAGATGGTAATTAGATCGAGATCCCTACGCGGGGCTTCGTTTCAATCGGGGAGCCCATAGTTTACAAGGGTGGCCAGTGCAAACTCTGTCAAAGAACGATCTCGGTCGCCTCGGCCCACGCCCGATCAAATAGCTGGGCAAGAGTCTTCTGATAAACATCAGCCGAGTGTAGTCCGATCCCTGCATCGATCCTCCTCTTTTTGCCGAAGTCGGAGCTCATGATCCACACCGTTTCGGGTGCGATCAGCAATGCCTTGGCTCCGATGTCGGGATGAAGGGCAATTCTTACCTGGGGTAATTTTCGTTTTACGTACTCGGCTGCTTTTCGGGCGTCCACGTGGGCCACGATCTGAACGTCCGAGGTCCGCTTGCTCAGCACGTCGATCACATAATCGGGGTCCGGAAGGTTTGTGGTCAAAATGCATAGCCGTCCGGTCATCCTCCCAAGCTGGGTCAACCGAGTCGCCCAGGTGCTCGCATTGATGGACATCTTTGCGTCATTGCAGGAAAAGGCAAAACCGCCGCCGTCGGTGCTGAAAGCCATTTGCAACCCTCCATCGTTAACTGTGAAAACTCTGCATGAGTCAGTGGCACACTGCTCAAATAACGCAACATAAGGCATTTTGCTAACATATTGCCATCACGCTACAATCGGACAGATATTGGTATAGATTGCTGTATATATAATCAGTATGTTGGGTATTTAAGCTTCTCAAGGTACTGCCGCGCGCAGTAACGAGGTTGATTTTTCACAGTTTGGTAGTGGATTTGCCAGGAAGGCTTCAACCCAACGCTCCTAGCGCTACGTCCTTACCGCAACGATGAAGCAATGAGCGGAGAAATGTTGTGGAGAAGCTCGCCAACGATGCGACAAAGCTACTCGAAGCATTAAGCTACCAATTAATCGTGACACTGGAGTATTGCCATTCATTGGTTGAAGGCCAGACGCTTTGGCTGGAGGTCTATGGTGATGTAACTGTTGGTGGGAAAGTCCAAGTCGAAGTAAAAAACTTTGCTGATGATCTCACGGATGGACACATCAATTTTTGGAATACTCTCAAAAACTGGGTCACATCGAAATTCAAGCAGGAAAAGTACTCCGAGCTAATACTACTAACGACTCAGAAGTATGGCACTACAGCGCAGCTGAGTCACTGGAACCAGCAGTCTGTGGAAGAGAGGTTAAGCCAGCTCGAAAATGTTCTCGCTGACAGTGAGGTGCGGCTTGCTGTATCGGGTAAAAAGCCTTCTAAATCTGTTCAAGCCCAGCAGTTTGTGTTGGCCGAGGAGAGGCGTGAAGCGCTGCTGGATGTCATCGAAAAACTGAAGATCGTATCTGCTGAGCCAGATCTCGAAACTCGCGCAAGCGAAGCAAAAAGTCGGTACGGGAAGGGTTTGGATCCCTCAAAGCGAGGAGATTACTTTGAAGCGCTACTAGGTTACCTGATTGAGCCAGGCATGGTGAAAAAGGGCTGGACTATCAGCTACGAAGATTTCGATATGAAAATCGCGACCTTATTCGCAAGGTATGGTCGAAACTCTCGTAAATTCCCCTCGATTGATTCAGCTAGCTTCCAAGACCAGGTGGATGTGTCTGCGTATGTTGACCGCTTGTTTGTGAAGAAGCTCCATGAGATTGAGTATGGGCAGAAAGTGCCCGCGGCGATTCTTGAACATATCGTGGCCGTGCATACGATCAATCAGGAGTTCAGGAGATTTACTGTCGACAGGATAGATGTCGATGGGTACAAGGCTGATCAGCTTAAACGTCACGTTAGCCTAAGGGCGGGGGCAATAAGACTCTGCCGACGGATGCCGCAAGAATACTGGTGTGAAGAATCACAGGGGTTCTTTGATGCGCGATGCGGGGAGCCTGTTGACTGTTTCCCTGCATTTGACAATACCTCTGTGGATTTTCGAAACGGTATCTGGCATATGCTTGCTGATGATGAGGACGAAGAGGGTAAAGATAAGCTTCACTGGAGATTATGGTAATGAAGCTTACAACGACTGACCACCTTCATACTCTGCACCGCAGTCCTTTGATAATGGCTCCGATTCTTCTGGCGTTTTATCAGCAGCTCCAAGAGACACAAAACAACATTCTGTTAAGTTATTTAGTACTTCCTTTCGTTCTTCACGAGTCGACAGCCACATATCTGTATCGAGTGAACGATCGTTACTCATTGCGTACAATGTGCTCCGATAAAACGCGTGTGGCAGGTGTTCATAAGCGTATCCATTCCCTGCGGCAGGTTACGAACACCACGCTGATGAACCTCGTGAATACAGGGTACTTGATTGTTGGTGACGACTTGATTGTACGTGCTACCAAGAAAACGTTTCCGCCCCTGAATGGCATGGTGCAGCAGGTTGCCTCGGCGCGCAATCTTGCAAAGCTCTTTGAAAATAGCGACGCCCCGCATGTGTATAAGTTGTTAGGGATTGCTCAACTATGAAATGTATTGTAAAGGCCATAGGCGTTATCGATCATGATAATGAAATTCATAAAGTTACCTTTAAAGCTGGACTGAATATTGTCACCGGAAAATCTTCTACAGGCAAAAGCGCGATTATCGAGATCTTTGATTTTTGCCTTGGAAATAGTGACAATACAATACCGAAAGGCGTTATCACTGCTCGTACAAAGCTTTATTTTACCATTCTCGAATTTGACAGCGGCCTCCTTGTCCTGTCGCGGGATGGAAGTAGTGAAAAATTATTCATTAGGGATATGTGCGGTGCGACTCTTGAAGACGTGCTGCTGGGAATGAAAAATCTAAAAGATTTCTTCAAGGCTAACTGCTATTTTCCTCTGCGAGACTTCAAAAAAGAGCTTGGTCGCTATTTTGCTGTCACGATGACTGATATTGATGAGGACGCGGGAGGGAGGGATTATGGAGCTGCCAAAACCTCGACGCCTTCGATTCGTAGTTTTGCATCTTATATGCTGCAGCATCAGAATTTGGTGGCAAATAAACATGCTCTTTTCTATCGGTTTGATGAGAGGCGAAAGCGCGACCAGGTCATTGATCACCTGAAAATATTTATGAACTTTGTGGATCAGCAATATTTTTGGGTTTCGCAGGACTATAATGAGCTCAAGGCAGAGCTAAAGAAGATTGATAATCAAATTCCTAAAAGCAAGCAGGAAAAGGCCGATTTCACATCCAAGATTGAGGGTTTGCTTGCAGAGTACCAAGTGATTAGTGGCACCGCACTAACCCCACTGACTGCTGCTCAGATTGCGAACTCTCCCAAAGGCTCGTTAAAGAAAGTCAGAGACGCTAACGTTCGAATAGACAGTGTTGCGGACTCGTACACTATCCAGAAAAAGCGCTAGAAGAAGAGCGTGCAGCACAAACTGTAAAGGTGCGAGAGCTTCAAGATAAGCTTTTTGCTGTGCGTTCATCAATAAGCCTTACGGAGGATTTTGCTAGCACCGTAAATAATCTGCCTGTGCCGGAATATGCTGAGATAAGCGAAACGCAGTGCCCATTCTGTGATGCTCCTAATCATCAGGTCGAGAGCGAGGCTAACAAGCTCACGAAAGCCATCGACTGGATGAACTCAGAGTTGAAAATTTCTTCCTATGCGCGTGAAAGTTTCCGCGAGGAGGAGGGTAAGATAACCAAGAAGCTCACAGAGCAAAAAGAAATTCTGTCTGGCATCCAGTCGAGAATTACTCGCTTGGAGAAGCAGGTTGAGGATCTTAAGAAGAGTAAAACGGTCGATGAGATTGCGCTGCGAGTGAAACATCGTTTGGAATTGGAGATTGAAAACTACTCCAATAAACCGAAGTCAGAGCTTGAAGGCACGCGAAAAATAATTGAAGCTAAGATGGCTGAGCTTAAGCCCATCCTGGATGGATATGACGTGCCCGGGAAAATGCGCGATTTGAGCGACTTGATCAATAGTGAGATGGAGCGAATTGGTGCTGGCTTTGATTTCGAGCCTGCTTATATGCCGATCAACCTGAAATTTGATCTCGAAAATTTCGACTTGTGGCATGAAAGCGACGAGATGGGGAACGTGTACCTTCGCTCAATGGGCAGTGGTGCGAATTGGCTGTATTCGCACCTGACGCTATTCCTGGCTTTGCATTCGGTATTTGCACAGAAGCACAAGGATGGGTGCAAGATCCCTCCAATCCTATTTCTGGATCAGCCAACGCAGGTCTATTTCCCGGCTAAGATCGACCATGGGCAGCAGGGCTTTGATGCACGGGCCTTGGCGAAGCTCACCGATCGGGTTGAACAGGTTGACGAGGACATCGGGTCTGTCACCAATATGTTCGACAAGCTCGTAGAATTCTGCCAGGAAACGAAAGAAGCGACCGGGATCATGCCCCAGATCATCGTCACTGATCACGCTGATGAACTCGAGCTGAGTGGTGAAGCTGATTTCCAGGCCTTCGTGAGGGTCACTTGGCGCAAGCGTGGGTTCATCGCTGACCGTCCCGCTGAAGTGACTGCATGATCACCCTGGGCTCACTCCAGTCTGGAGTGAGCCCAGATGGCGTTAAAGCTTTGGCAGCAAACCGGCGCATATGCCTTTTGCAGGTCTCTCAATCCTCTGAGAAAGCCAGAGCCAGCCGACCGTGGCAAGCCGAGGCGCGCGCTCACCGAGGCTTGGGTCTCGTCGGCAGCCTTCGCCTAGCGTTTGGCTTCGAGCTTCTGCGGGTCGATCTGTCGATTTGGCCTTACGCAGATAACCTTGCCGTCCTGGTAATGCCCGCCAATACAATCGGTTGCACCGAGAGCGTCGATCTTCCGGAGTTCGCTACTCAGCAACTCAAGCGCCTGCTCATCGTTCAAACCTTTCTCCAGCGCTGACACTTCGTCGAGCAGTCTCCGCTTGAAACACTTGATGAGGTGACAAAGGCTTTGAGCAGGGAAGCGAGTAGGAAGCAGCGAGCCTTGTGTCGCGAGTACAACAAAAGACTGAAGGATGTGATGAGCGTCGTTAGCCATCATCAATCGCAAGAAACGGGTTATCTGGCGGTATCGATTCTAAAAATGACGTCGGTTCCGAAATCAGATACCCCTTCAAGGTCGTTTTCTTTCTGGGACCTTGCACTTTGCACGCCCAGATGTTCAAACCGTTGTCTCGCTTCTTATGGATCTTCAGTTTCTCGAATTCCTTCTGCACCCAGCGCCACTCTTCGATTTCTTGATTGGCACCTTGTGAGATACCAGGAAACTCCTGGGCGTAGCGTTGGAAGAGACCGGGTGTTACTAGAAACACCAAACCGCTCACCGTGTGCACCTTGGCCTTGCTGTCATTGATGATCAACTTGTGGCTCTGGATGCCTTCCTTAACCCAATTCACAAAAAACTGACCAGGGTTACTGGAAAGGGGTGTTGAGATTTCGAGAATGCTTTCTGACAGCGCATCACTGGCCTCGGGTTCAGCCAATTCGAACATATCCAGCAGCGTGCCGAGGTAGTCGGCATCCTCCGTCGCCATGGTATCTGGCTGCGATGGGCTTTGACCCGATCCTGTACTGACTGTCTTGGGAGCTGGTGGTGATACCGGAGCGTCAGCCGGGTGGTCATCGATTGCAATGCTCACCGTTCCGCTGAACGCCTCCGGGCGGTTTTCGCTCCCCCAAATCAAAGCCGGTTGTAGTCGCAGAAAGGTAAAGGTTTGCTGCCAGTCTCCCTTTGCCACGAGCGCAGTCCAGATGGCTTTGCCTTCTGGTGTGGACTCGACCAGCCCATGCGATTGCAGTTCGTCGAACACCGCGATGTTGGATGAGGGAATGCCCTCAATCGCTTGCGACAGCAGATAGGCTCGCAGCTTGTCCGTGACCGTCTTGCTGACCAGCCACAGTGCGTCTTGGGTCAACCAACCCACGGCACCCGGCTGGTTGAGTTTTAGCTCGTGCTGAACCAGATGGCGTAGCCCAGTGATCAAGTGATGTTGCAGCGAATGAATCGGCGCTTGCAGCGCCTTGCTTGGGTTACCGCCGATGTTCTGCGCGGTGGAGACGCGGTCGGCCTGAATCACCAATTCGCCCAGCACGCCAGCACGTTCGTACTGGCCCGCCAGGACATACAGCAGGCTGGCCCAGAGTGGAGGGAATCCACTGAGCCAGTCCAAGATTGTTTGGTCGAGAATTTGGGTGTAAAGCAAGCCTGCGGCAGCGCCATGCAGGTGATAGTCGCGACCCTTGAGGTAACGAAAACGGTAGGGCTGGTCCAGCGGTCCCTGCCAAGGATGCCAAACACGGCCATCCTGGCGTTCGACCAGCAGGTCCACAGCGATCTTGCCGATGTCATGCAGCAGGGCACCATAGGCGATGCCAGCGGACCAGGCATCAGTCTGGGCGGCCTGGTCTTCGGGGGCGGCGCCGGTGGGAAGCAGATAGGATTGGCGCAGTTTCAAACTGCAGGCGACCAGTTCCAGGCCATGGTCGAGCATGCCACCAAGATAGGCATGGTGGTGCGTTTCGCTGGCCGGGAGTTGTTGGACCTGTTCGGCGTAGCGATGGATCGGATTTAAGTAGAGTTGGATGAACTGCGTATGGGAGAGGGCGGTGTACTGCCAGATGTGATCGAGCAACTGGCGGCGATGCTCCGCTGCTAACAAACTGTGGGCCGACTCGATGGGCAGGTAACCTTCGGCGACGCTCATGGTCAGTGGCAGAGGAGGGTTTTGCCTTTTTCGACGAAACAGATTGAGCATCGTGACCTCCGGGAAGTGGCTGGGTCAGTGGTCTTTTAGCCTTTTCGGATAGAGCTCTTACCCTTGACTCCCCATTCCCTTCCAACCCTTCCCCGTCCTTTTGTCTCGTGTCCCTTTGTGCGGCAATCGGGATATCGATTTCTCCTGGTGCCGTTTTGTTGGAGGTGCGTGCTAGTACGGAAAAGGGAAGAGTCGGTACACTGCTGTGCACATTTTTTGGGGACGGTCATGAACCTCACTGACGCCACGCTCGTGCTGCTGCTCGCGGCACGTATCCATGGGACCGACGAAGCCGTCAGGGCCTCGGCGAAGAGCGTGGTCAAGAAGTTGCCGCGCAGTAAACGCGATCTGATCTACAAGGTGATCGACAGCCGGAGTCCGCTTGAACTGGTGGATTTTCTGGCGCAGAACCTGGATGCGGAATGACAGGCTGCGGGTGTGTGCCCATCTCTGATTCTTTGCATCAGAGCCCCGCGGCATGGGGTTTTTTCTGGGCGCAGAAAAAAGGGCCCAACTCGCGTTGGGCCCTGTGATGCGATTGCAGCTGTGAGGTAACGATCAAACTCCATCGTTCATGCATCGTGAGTCATCCATTACCATCTGCTTCAGTTGCTGCTCCAGATTGAGTACATACTCCGAAGCGCTTCGGGCGTGACCACTGGCGCGAAAGATCGCGCGTTTGTCAGCCTTGAGCAGGCCGAGCCAGGAGTCGATGTATCCCTCGTGCCGCAGCTCCCCCTGTATACCGGCGTAGGCACATAAAAAAGCAGCGCCCATCTCGGCGATCAACTCCTCAAACGCGTAGCCTGGCGAGCCGAACGGACAGGCTGACGTCACGCCTTCGCGCTGCAACCGAGAGTGATGCCCGGTCCAGTGCGTCAGCTCATGAAGTGCCGTGGCGTAGTACCCGCCTTCATCGTGAAATTGTGCTTTTGTCGGCAGTTGGATGAGATCCCTGATCGGGTGGTAAAAGGCTTCGTCGGCAGGCCGATGAACGATGCGTGCACCTGAACTTAACAGCAGATTTTCCGCAGCGCTGTTGGCCTGGAAGGGATCACTCTGTTCCGTCTCGAGCGCGGTTTCATTAAGCATTTCGAGCCCCTCTGTTTGCTCGATGTTGAACAAAAAATGCGTCCTGAGAATGCCAAAGTGAGCGACCTTGGGCTGACCGTTTTCATCGAGTACGGGTTGGCCTGACTCAGTCTGTTCCTCGCACTCCATCGGCTTGTAGAGCACTGCCAGGGTGCTGTGCTCACCCTTACGGATGTGCCCACCGGCCTTTTTGGCTTGGTTGAAGGTCAGCCAACGATCTTGAGTGAATCCCTGCAACCTGGCCTCGGCCCAGAGCAACGGTAAATTGATGCCCGAGTAGGGGCGACGCGTGATTGCGTTGATGGGGTAGGGTTGGTGATGATTGACGTAAACTGAGCCACTTGGAGACCAGGGTTTGATCCAGGGGGCAACGCCTTGGTCTAAAGCAGTAACGATCTTGTCAGTCACGTCTTGGTAGATATCGCGCATGGCATTTTCCTCAACAGAAAACGGAGGAACGCCTTACCCGTCGGGGAGGGCTCCCCGGTGGGTGATGGGTTGGATTGATGCAGGACTTGCATGCCGTCTGAGTGTGGATCTGGATGCCGAGTACGGTCGTATGCGTTTAACGTTGGTGTTCTCCTGCGAGAGCTATCAGCAAGGCGCCAGGTTGGTTTGGCTCGAGGAGCAGGCTAAGGCTCAGTTGCAGCAACGGGTCATCGTGTGGATGACCCATTGGCGCGATGTGGGCTACCTCGAACACCACATAGGGCTCGTGTGGAGAGGACAGGTGAGCCTCGAAGGCTGCGCGCAATACCTGGCTCAGCCGACCGACCTTCAGCTTCTCAGCGTGATCGGAACGCTCGAGCAGGACTGCGCGTTGCCACGCGCCAGGAGTGAACACGATGGGCAACCGAAGGGTGTTCAGTGTTTCCGGTGTAAGTGAGTCGGACATGGTGTGCCTCCGTTGAAAGCGCGAAGAAACCTGTCCCGTGCGGGAAAGAATTTCCCCACGGTGGGTTGAAGAAAAACAAGAAGGTTTGCCTGGCGAGCAGAGCTCGAAAGGCACTCAGGAGAGCAGTAGGCGTTCATCACCGTAGAAACGGTCACCGTGCGAGCTACCGAACGCTAATCGCACTTGGGGAGAACCATCACCGAGGTGACGTAGTCTTGAAGGTCCTGACTATCTGGGAAGGGTGCTGTCGGTAACAGCGATCCGTACCTAGTATTTAGCCGGACGAATTACATGGGTCAATCACTGTAGAGAAGCTGTTTTATGGGGCTTGTCTTCTGTCTTCCAGTGAAGATTTTTCGACTGGGCAAACTGATAAGCGGTCAGGCACGGACCGTTTTCAGTAGTAGGCTGTTACTCCTGTCTCAACCATGAAAACGCTCAGAAGAGGGCGAGACCATGCCGACGCAGAACCCTGTTCAGATTTCCCGCGCCCACCGCTGGGCATATACCTGTGGCATGTCGATAAAACGCGGGTATCGCATACTGAAAGCATTCGAGACCCGTTTAGCTGAGCGCGCGATGGTGGCAGGTGTGCCTGCGGGTAATTTACTCGTTCGCGGAAGCTTTCTGATCGTCAAGTTCACTATGGTGGGAGCGTTGCTTTTTGTAAGTTTTTGGCTGTTCCTGTCGTTGATGACTCTAATGGGTTTGTATTGGGTAATCGTCCATCGCCGACCCAACGCCTCAAAGGACTTTTACGGGGCTCAGGCATTCGGCGATCCTTATGGCGAGTACGAACTCAATCGAGCACCGGGACAGCCTGACCTGGACGAGCATTAGTGGGTTGTCGTTAGCTTTTTCTGATTGAAGTACCTGCAGAGATCAGAGCATCAGTACCTTTCGAACCCGCATTTTGTGCACTGAGTGTCCCTTTTCCTAACATGCCTTCTGCTATGGAACCTACGCTATATCCGGCCCAACTCATTGCGGCTAGAAAGACCATCGGCAGCACGATAAACATCGCCCCCATCACATACTCAATTACCTGCGCCGTGACCGTCCCATCCATAAACCCGGATGTGGGCAGCGATAACAGCACTTGATTGGAGGCCGAAACTTGGTTGTACAAGGTGTCGAGCATGCTGGAGTCGACCCAGCGTGCTAACTCCCACCAGAAACTCAGCATGTGCAGCGTGAACAGCGCGAACGTCACGGTCATGACGGTCTTCAACTGATAGGTACTGACCAGCAAGATCAGCGGCAAGCTGATGATGATGCCCATGATCAGGAAAGCCTGCACCATCGGTAGGGCGGCGCGTAGCGCATTCATCGCCGGGAAGTTGCTGAAAGAGCCGAGGGCCAAGCCGGTATTGGTGGCCAGGTTATTAAGCCCCTGATTGATCGAGCCGCCACGAGCGCTGGAACCATAGTCCTGGTACACCTGTCCGGGCGACATGGACATCGATTGCTGGCGCGGACTGACCAGTTCGCGCAGGGTGGCATCCTCGATCTCGTTGCTCGAGCGGCCAGTTAGCCAACCTTTCAGCTGAGTCAGCAGAGAGGGATCAACCTGCTGGATCAACCGCTTGCGCAAGCCAACACCGCTGTCGCTCCACCACTGCTTGCAAGTGGGGTAGCCCGCGCCATTCTCCAGCCGCGGCAAGGAAACATCGCGGCTTTCGTCATACGGCCAACTGATTCGCGGTGTGCGTGAACGATCCGTGTCGTAGTAGCCGGGCGTGTCGAGAAGATAGCTTGAGCCGATCCAGGACGCGTCGTGACTTTGTGCCTTGTCCAGTTGCGGGCGATTGGTAAACAACCGAGAACGGGAATAGCCATAACAGTCGCGGGTGAAGTCGGCGACTTCCTGCAGCAGTACCTGGCTGTTGATACGCGAGTTGTCGATCTCCATGCGCATCTGCCGAATATCCGGAGCGCAGGGAATGGAGGCGGTGGCTGCGGCGGTTACCCCTTTGCTCAAGGCATGCACCAGAAACCACCAGATCGGTACGTTGGCGGAGCGTTCGTCGATAGTATTGAAGGTCGTCCCCCAGGCGGTTTCCGCCGGCTTGGCCACACTCACGCCGCAGCGCTGACTCGCCGCATCATCGAACGCCATTGAGGCGAGGCTCAACGGAAAGACCGGCGCGCAGCCGAACAATACGACGATGTAGGCCAGCCACAACCGGTTCTCGATCCGCGGCACCGAGAGCAATCCCTTGTTACCTTCATCCGTGCCTTGCTGACGGGCCGATAACCATTCTTGCAAAATGATTGCACCAAAGGGCGCGGCGAATAGCCCAGTGTCGGACAGGACACTCCAGAGGCCGTTGTTGATGATCCAGGCCAGCAGAGAGAGGTAAAACTCCAGGTAGCTATTGGTGCTCATGAGCATGGTGGTGACCTCACAGTCGGGTGAGTTCGACGCAGGTAAAGAGCACGAGCCCTAATGTTCCGATACGTTTCACCCGCAGTCGATCCTGTGGTCGATGGCGGTAACGCCGAAGCAGGTCCCACCAGAGCGCAAAGAGGGCTGCGTAGAGCAGGGCACGCCACCACCGCAGATAGGGCCCTACGGATTCGAATGCCTGCTGCCAGACCTCGAAACTACCCAGCGCAGTTCGGCCGATCCAGGCGACCAGTGCGGCGCTCAGGATCATCACCGCGGCAATCCCCAGACTCGAAAGCAAAGTGAATAGGGGGGAACGTTTCATGGCTCACTTGCGCCAGGCGTCCGCATCATTGAGTCGACCGGGCTCGGGGTCGCCTTGCTCGACGGTACGCGAAGCATCGGCACCACCGGCATGCCGATCGAGCACTAGGCTGGCGGTATTGGTGGTCAGCATCTGCCGGACCTGCAGCTCGGTTTGCAGCAGGCGTATTTCGCGCTCCAGGGTGTCGATGTTTTTCGTCAAGGCGGTCTGGGCCGGCTCGGCGGAGGCAATGTTCGGTTCGTGACTGCCCGCCAGCAGCGTGCGCAGCAGTAGCAATGCCTTGTCGAGTACGCTGGACAAGGCCGTCTCGCTGGCCAGACGGCGTGCCAACAGATCCTGGTCGGGGTCGTCGCGCAGGGCTTCGATCACACCACGGGTCACCGGCAGCATCGGGCTCGAGGCTTTAGCCAGGTTGTCAGGAGTAGTCGGCAGTGAGCCTGACAGCAACCCTTGCAGGGCCTTGAGGCGTTCGCTGTAGGCCTCCTGGATCAGTGGCGTCAGCCCGCTGCCAGCGGTCGCACGCAGAGTTTCGCAGGTGTCGCAGGTCGCGACTTCGGTCTCGCCCAATACGCGAACGGCCCATTCGGATTCCTCCTGGGGCGAAGCCCAGGTCTGGCAAATAGCCCCACCCAGGCAGTCACTGCTACTGATCGAGGCACTGTCATCCACCGTCCGGTTATGCAGCAAGTTGTAGCCTGCTCGCACTACGTCGGAGGTCACCCGGATGGGCGTCTGTCCGCTACCTCCAGCCTTCTGGCTACCGACCCAGGACACCCCATTGTTGCCGTTATGGCTCTCGGTATTTTTCACAGCAGCCACCGCATCACCGCCAGTTTGTTCCAGATTGCCCTGCATTTCCTGGTTCTTGGCCAGCGCACCCCAGCCGGCTTGACCGACCTTGTCCGCCATCTTCTCGGCCATGGCCTGGCAGGTCAGCTTGGAGCGGTCGAAGTCGATACGCCCCTGCATCACCCCGTTACTGAGCAACTCATAAAGGCCTGGGTTGGCGCGCTGGATGATCAACGCGGGCAGCGACATCACCGCTTGGGTCGCGTTCTGCACGATGCTGCCCATGATCTGCTGGAAACCTTCGGTGGCACCGTTCAGCTGGTTTTGCAGGGTATTGGTGAGGCTCATGTTTCCGCACATCATGTTCGCTCGCCATGACCCGCCGACGCCGAGACCACTGGGTCGATAGAGCGAGCTCGGTGAGCCGACTGCCGAGCCGCCACCGATGGTGTACATCACCCGGTCGTCGAGCACTTCGCCTTGAGTGCCCAGGCGGTAATCGTCCTCGGCGGCGTGGGCGTGCGTGGCCATGGCGAGCAGTACGTGGAGCAACAGACTCATCACGCCCGACCATGATCGCGCGCAAAGCCGACTCATGATGCGCCGCCTTCGAAGTCGATGCTGAACAGGAAGGTCTGCCCCTCGCGCTTGCAGCAGCTATAGGGGCGCCATAACGACCAGGCGTAGCCGCCATCCGCGCTCTGTACCGGATCGCTGGGGAAGACCGCGCAAGTCGATTGAACCTGGGGGTAGAGCAATTGCCATTTGTGGGTCGAAGCATCGTTTTCAACGATGGGACCAGGCGGCCAGTAGCCGTCACGTTTGGCGGGTGTGAGTGGTACATACACATGCGGCTGCCAGTTACGGGTAATCACATCACCGGCCCGTTGGGTCATCACCGCAGCGGCTTTGAAGTCGTCGGGTTGTACCAGAAATCCCTGCCGGGGATAGACGTTGCCCCACATGTTTCCTGAGGCCTGACGACCGATTTCACGGATCCCCGGCATGAGCGACTCGGGATAAAGACTTTCCGGGATGCCATGGCGCCAGGCCAGTGAGTCCAGGGTACTCAGGTAGTAAGGCATGAATGCAGTTGCACCGCTGGCGCAGGCATAGCCGGATTGCGAAGCCAGTTGCGTTGCGATCCAGCCACCGGGGTGGCCGATGCCATCGACGTTTTTGAAGCGAGGCAGGTTGTCGCGGTGGGTGTTCGGCGTGATCAGGTTGCCGCCACCCTCCGCGCCACTGATAGGAGACGAGAGGGCGGCCATCTCGGTCCAGGGATTGTTGCCGGTGGTGGCGTAGCTCGAGACCACGAGTTCAGGAATGAAATGACGAACCTTGGTCGAGGTTTTAACTGTGCAGCCGAAGGGCGTGCAGAGGAGCCAGAAACAAATGCCGACGACCCTGTATGCGAGGCAATTTGGCGACAACACTGAGGACGTGATGCTGCCGGTATCTAGCGCCACGCTTGGCCCGCACGCCAGCAGGATGCTCAACGCCAAAGGTCGTAGCTTCTGGGGCGCAATTGACGGGTATACGACAGGCATGATCCAGGCTCTTTGGACTAATGGCCTGGACAGGTTCAATGACGTAAGTGGGAGTTGTCAGTGATAAAGCCGAACGTGGGGTTGTCGGTTTACAAGGATTTACAGGACGATGATATGGCTACTCGATGTCCAGCACACGGCGAAGGGCGTCAGAATCGATGAGTAGCTGATCTGCGGTGATCTCGAAAATATTGGCGAGTTTGCACAGGACCAATAGCGACGGGTTGCCTACCCCTCGTTCGATTTGACTGACATAGGTACGATCCACCTCGGCCATGAGCGCCAACTGCTCTTGGGTAAGGTTCTTCACGCGCCGTATCAAGCGGATGTTCTCCGCCAGTTGCAGGCGAAGCTGTTCGTAGTCTTGAGTCATGCGCGCAAATTGCGCTTTGAGGGACTCTCAATCCACGGGATATAGTCTACATTGGTATTGATCTAGGCCAATTGATGCTCATGCCTGTTATCGAGCATTCATTTGGTGTCGTTAAGATTATCGAGGCTGGACTCAGCGTCTAACAATAAATCAGAAATCTAGGGTGGGTATGGACGAAAACTACATTTCAATTCCTGCGGCGGATGGTTGCCCAAGTCTTCTGACACCTTGGGGCAACGAATTTGCCCCGATGATCGAACGTGGCGTGCAATGTGCTCAGGATTGGCTTGATACGCCCGGCGAAATTCCCCTGTGGTGGGAGCTGGCGCAAACCCGCAAGACCTTTCCTGACGGTGACTGCCAGGATGCCTTCGAAGCCGGATTCCTGTTGAGGATTCAGCAGCGGCTCCGGGGCGTACCGCAATAACCGGTCACTCGCTTTAGAGCGCGAGGAATAGATTCCCCTATGCGGGTTCTATTCCTCGCGCTATATCGATCCGTTCAGCTACCCTATACGCCGCTTCCAGTTCTGAGCAGCCGTTCTCTTGCATCAGTGTCCAGCGCTCGGATTTTTCCTCGGGCTCCGTCATGGCCAGGGCGAGATAAAGACTCGGCGGCACGGCCCGAAACAGCGTTTCGAGCTTCTTCGATAGCACGACCCCCTCAGTGTATTTACCCGGCTCCTTACTGGCGGAGAGAAGCAAGGCTTTCTGTGCCGGCGTGAGTTTCTTGAACCGTGCGATCTCTTCGATTTCCGCGGGCGGCATGTTCAAACAAATCCACCATTCGATCATGTTGAGCATGGTCTGCGCGGCAGTGGGAAAGTCGGCAAGGTTTTGCGTCGCCAGCCAGAACCAAGCGCCGAGCTTGCGCCACATCTTCGTGCCCTTGACCACGAATGGCGCCAGCAGCGGGTTTTTGGTGATGATATGGCCTTCGTCGGTGACCATTATGATTGGCCTCCCCAGGTACTGGTCGCGTTCGGCTAGGTTGTTCACGGTGTTCATCAGGCTGATGTAGCTGATGGACATCTGCGCCTCGTAGCCTTCGCGAGCGTAAGTGGCGAGATCGACAATGGTCACATCGCTCTCGGGCCAAGGCGTGCCCTCGCGATCGAACAGCTCACCCTCGAAACCTTGGCAAAACAGGTCGATGGACTCACCCATTTCCTGGGCACGCTCGCGACGCTTCTCCGGCAGGTGCGGGTCAGCGGCGACGCGCAGCAAGGCGTCGCGCACGTTGCGGGTCAGTACCTGGCGACACGCCGCAACACACGTTTGCGCCGCATCGAGAATGCACTCGCGGATCAAGCTGCGATCGGCTCGACTCAGGCGCGCCTCTTCCTTGGCCTCGCCGCCGGTGATCATCAGGCGGGCAGTGATTTCCAGTTCGCCGAGAACATCGCGCTGGTCTTCGCGACTGGCTACCGCCTCATCGTCCAGCTCATCGATCGACAGACTCGCGACCTGATCCGGCTGCTCGACCAGGCGCCAAGCGTCGGCAAAGGGCGCGAGGCTGACCGAGGCACCAGGTTTCAATTGGACCTTATTGACCGACAGCCCCTGTGTCGCGAAGTAGTCCCCCTGCAAGCCGAACGAATTGCCGGCCTCGACGATAAAAAGGCGAGGGCGGTACACGGCCATGACCTGCATCAACAGGGTGACCAGGGTGGCCGACTTACCGGCGCCGGTGGGGCCGAACAACAGCAGATGACCATTCATGGCTCGGTCCAGGCGTGATAACGGATCAAAGCTCAACGGCGAACCACCGCGATTGAACAGGGTGATACCCGGGTGGCCGGTGCCCGTGCTGCGACCCCACACCGGAACCAGGTTCGCCAGGTGCTGGGCGAACATCAGGCGCGTGTACCAGTTGTGCGTGTCGCGGGCCGGGTTGTAAGCCATCGGCAACCAACGCAGGTAGCTGTTGCAGGCGGCGACTTCATCGCCTTCGCGTACCGGCTGCAGCCCCGCACCCAGCAGCGCATTAGCCAGGCCGACCGAGCGCTGGTGCAGTTGCTGTTCATCGTGACCGCGCACGTAAAATGCCAGGGTGCCGCGGTACAGCTTGTGCTGGCGACCGATGATCGCACGAGCCTCTTCAACATCTTGGCGGGTCTGGGTCGAGGCTAGGTTTTCACCGATGGCTTTGCGCGCCAATCGGTTTAACTGGTCTTCGAGCACATCCTGCGGTTTGACCACCAAGGTCAGACTCATCACCGTGCCTTCAGGTAACTGGTCGAACAGGGCATTCACCGCGTCGCCCTTGCGGGTTTCTCCGGTGAGTTGACCAATCAAGGGCGCCCGGCGAAGCTTGTCCACCACCATGACCCGGTGGGGCTGATCGTCAAAAAACCAGAGTCCGTGCTGCACATCTGAATGCGGCTCATTGAAAAATAGGCGCTCGGCGAAATCGTGATCGAAGGGCAGCTCCAGCGATTCACCGTCACCCGATTCCGGATAGGCCACCCGGCGGTAGAACTCCTCGGGTGCTTCATCAATGAGCCTGGGTGCCGGATTGAACCAGGGCACTAACCAGGCATAAAGACCTCGGCCATCGACTCGTGTCGATTGCACCCCGCATGCTTGCAGCGAGGCACCGATTCGTTCGCAAGCCTGTTGCAGGGAGTGCACCGGGGTGAGTCCTGTCTCCTCAGCGTCAGACTCAAGCCAGCGATAGACCACCAGGCGCACCCGTCGGTTATTGCCACGCCAGGGCAGGCGTGTCACCACTTTATCCTCAAACAGACCGCCAGGCTTGGCGATGGCCTTCAGATGATGGCGGCTGAGCTCCAAATATGCCTCGGTGAAGGCCGTGCCTCGTGCTCTATCTTGGATATAGTCGGTGAACCGGGTCAGGTAGGGGGTGAAGTCGTTGTCGTCCTGGCAGAAAAACTGCGCAACCCAAGGCGCTTGATCCAACTCATCAAAGCTATCCTGCAGGGCATCCTCGAGGGCATCGCGGGCGGCCATCAACCAATCGGGTTCGCGCCCTTCGGTGCCGATGGGCAGTAGCTCGAACACCGCACCCACCGAGCGATTGTCATCCAGCAAAAAACACTGCTCGGTGTCGAGGTATTCGACCCACGGCAGGTGATCGGTGAAGCTGGGATTGTGCGCATAGAGTGCGGCGTTATCGGCCAAGGTGGCGCGAGGGCGCAATGGGTTGCGCCAGGCTTTCCACGCAGGAGCACGGTTCCGCGAATCGCCGGTACGCACTACAAGTCTTCCTGACGTTCACCCGGCAATGCGTACTGCACCCGTTGGTAGAACGGAAAGACGGTCGAGTAACCGGGGACCGGTGCCTGCTCGGTACCACTCAAGTGCGGATACACGTACAGCACCAGATCGGGATTGGGCAGGCGAGGGAACAGGTTGCGGATCTCGTTCGCCGCTGTGCGCGTGTACGGTTCCTGGATAGCCGCGGAGGCATCTGCCTGAGCCAGCGGGCGGCGTAACTGCTGCCGAGCATCCAGCAGTTGCTGCTGAGTGCCTTGCGAACCAGCACCGTTCCAGATGTCCAGCATGGTTTGCTCGCCGTGAGGCAGAAGCGTTTCCTTGTCGGTGGAACACCCCGTCAGGACCACGCAGAGCAAGCTAATCCAGGTCAGGCAGGGAGGCATGGTCTTTTTCATGGCGAACGCTCCGGCCCTTGGGCTCGTAGTCGATGGTGATCTCATGGTCGAGGTGCAGTGCGACCTGTGCGGCGGGTGGCACATACACGGCAGCAAAGGCTTCGCCATACAGTTTGTTGACCCACTCGCGGATGTCGCTGACCCCACCACTGAGAATTGAATTCAGCGCGCTGTTGCCACTGCTGCTGGTAACCCCGAGGGTACTGCCGCCCGAACTGATTACACTGCTGTTGTTCTGCTCATCCCCGAGCAAGGCGGCGACACCCGCACCAGCCGCAGTGATCAGGCTCTGGCTGCCGAGGTACTGCTGGGCGTTCGAGCGGCGCTCGCCAGCGATGCACGGAATGCCATGCGGATCGGACAGGTAACCGAGGCCGCCACGGATCTTGTCAATGTTCGAGCTCTGGGTGGTGGAGGCAGTGCGGCTGGCTACAGCTTTTGGCTGAGGTACCGTGCGGATGGTGCCATCGGTAAACACAAAGGTGATTGACTCGACCTGCCCGCGGACGCAAGACAGGGTCCAGTCACCGGACGCCGTGCCGCTCATCACAGCACCCGCGACGTCCGGCAGGTCGATGCCGTTGGCCGTCAGATTCTCGGGGCCGACCAGCACTTTGAAGGGGTAGGGATCATTCACTGTGCCGTCCACTGGGACTCGGCCGATCAGCGCGGTCATGGCGACCGAGCCCATCAGCGTGGCGTTTTCGGGAATGGTGTAGACCGGCTTCGCGCCTTCGGTTCGGTCAACGGATCGCGTCAGGTCACGCTCACCTTTGGTGACCGCACGTAGCTGTTTCTGGCTGCGATCAATAGGATTGTTTTTCAAGCCTTCCAGTGAGTTGAAGGCGGTAGGCAGACTCTGCGCGGGGGAGGTCTTGGTTTTGCCTCGGGCGTCGGTGGACAGAGCATCCGAGGGTTCAATCCATTGCAGCGCATCATTGGCAGAGTGCCGCCCTTCAAACTGAGCACCGTCGCCGGGCTCAAGCCCCAATCCGATTGGCATATCCTTGCCGCTGCCGGTCAGCCCCGACAACTGATCCTGCAATTGCGTCAGCAGACCGCGAGCCTGACGACTGTCTTGTTCGGCTTTAAGTCGGGCCTCGTTGGCTTGTCGACGGCCTTCGTCGACCTGCTGGGTCACGCTGCCAAGCGCCGTCTGGATACGCGAATCCACACCGTTTTCCCGCTCGCGCAAGCGGTTGTTTTCCGTCTGCAGCGACTCGTTGTGTTTCTTCAATCCGAGCATGTCGCTGCGCATGGCTTTCACCTGGCCGACCAGGGTGGCGACCGTGTCGCGTGGGGTATCGCCAGCAATGCCGAGCGACTTGGCTTGCTCGGCGGATAACTGAATATTACCCTGATCAACTGGGTGCTCTGGAGAGGGAGTACTACTACCCGCGACCCAACTTTTCAGGATGATCAACACCACGGCCAGTAGCGCAGCCGGTACCAGCCATTTGAGCAATGCGTTAGCCTTCATCGTCAGCACCTCGCGCAACGGGCGGGAGCAGCACGGCTTGTTCGAGGCCAGCACCGAGGGTGACGAGGTAGGCAATCGTGGTGTCTTCAGCGCTGCCGACAGGCCCGAGGAAAGAATGCTGGAAGGCCGCGGCGAACAGCTTGGCCTGAAGCCGACGCGGGTCGAGTTGCAGAGTCTCTGAACCACGATTGCGCAACTTCACCGCCGTCACCCAGTAATCACCGAGTCGCCAGGCGGCGATAGGTGTGCTGGACATGTTTTCGGTCGGCAGCAGGGTTGGCAGTTCGGTGCGTAGCTTGAGCGGGACGCGGCGTACACCGGGCAGGGACTCCACGGTGCGCAGCGGCGCGTACAGGCTTTGCGCGGCGTAGCGCGTCAAAGCGACCGGGATCGGTGTACGTTCTGGAGCAGGGACGGTGCTAGATTCAGCCTCGGTAGCTTGCACCTGAGCATTCTTGAGAATACGCACGGGCTCCAGCGGTTGATCGCCGGGAGTGGCCGCGATATCTAGAAGGATGATCTCGCCCGTCGTGACTGATTGCAGTTGCAGTCGGGTCGGCGCAATGGCTTCCGACGCGCGCAGGTACAGAGTGCCGCCAGTTGATTGCACGCGCAGCTTGCCCGTCAGGGTTGAGGGTACGCCGACTCGAACATCCTCATCGATAAAGACCACTCGTTCCTGATTGATCACCAGAGGGACCGCGAGGGGTAGGCGTTCCCAGTGCATCAGTTCGACGGCCTGCGCTGCAGCTCCCGATAGCATCAGTGTGACGGTTAGTCCCAGGGTACGAATCCGCTTCATGGCTCACCTCCAGGCAGGGAGATTTTTTGCGGAGTGCCCTGATAGCAATCCAGTGCCAGCCCCCACTTATTGCGCTCGGGATCCAGGTCGAAACGCACTACGCGTAATGGATAACGCACCACCACCCGTTTCACCGGTTCTGCGGCGTAATACTCATCGGCATTGAGGTCGAGCTTGACTAGCCAGCTATCGCGATCGAGTTGCTTGACCCTGAGTTCCGGATCTTCGCTGTAACCTCGGCCCAGAATTTCGTAGACCCCACGCACTCGCTGGCGCAGCTCGCCGGCGGCCTTGCGGTACTCGTAGTCGCCGTCGAGGAAGGCCTTACAGGCGGGTGTCAGATAGGACTGCAAGCCATAGATGGCACGGCGATAATCCTGCTCGCCATCCGTGGGCCAGCGGTTGAGTTGGCCAAAGATGTAGAGGGCAAAGGCATAAACATTCTCTGAGGGGATATCCCACCACTTACGGGTGCTGCCCGAGCGCAGATCCGGCGGTACATGCACGGTCAGATCGGTCGGTGCCGAGCGCCAGCCATACCAGAGTCCGGCACAGACCAGGGCGAGGATCACTACCGCCAGACGCAGGCTGAAGATATGAGCCTGCTGGGCATCCACCTTGTTTCGAAATCGGCTCATGGCTGCCACCGTGACAGGGCAGGGCGCAGTCGACGTGAACGGCGAACCGTCCAGGCACCGGAGTGAAGGATCAAACTGCCGCGACCCAGGCGCCAACGGCTGGCCAGTACCCATTCGAGCTTGCGGTACAACCAGGTCTCGGGGCGGGCCCGTTTGGCCCGACGCAGTAGCGTGCCACCGGCAAATAGCACCACCGTCATGCCTGCGATCATGCCGGTCGGCGCTACGGCAATGGAAGCGGTGGCGATCGTCAGAGGAACGCCCAGCATCAGGCCAATGATTGCGCCGGTACCGAGCGCTACCCACATCTCATCATTGGTCAAACCACGCAACACGGCAGGATCACGGTTAAGCCGCTCCGGCAGAAAGACCAAGGTGTTGTCGGCAAGGCGTTCGATAGTGTCGTTCATGTCGACCTCACAGAATCGCGGCAGCCTTGGTCAGGAACCAGATGATGATCACCACCAGCAGGGCACCGATGCCGACCACTGCCCCAAGGTCCTTCCAGGTCTTGCGCTGGTTCTGCACGTCGGCATAGACAGTTAGTGAGTGCCAAGCCACGCCGAGAAACGCGAGCAGGGCGATTAGCAGTCCGAGCAGGATGCCGCCGTCGTAGGCGTAGTTTTTGATCGTCTCGATCAACCCTGATCCTTCACCACGTGAAGGAGCCTCCATGGTCGGGAGTTCGGCAAAAGCCAGGCTTGGACCGAGCACCAGCAGCAGACCGATCAAGCGCTGGCTGGCACGATCACGCAGGTTGTTTTTCAGGGGGACAAGGCACTTGAGCATGGAGGCGATCTCCTGGGTTAGGACAGGGTGAAGAACATCAAAACCAGCAAGGTGAGCAGTACGCGAGCGGCGCTGCCACCGAAGGCTCCAAAGCGCACACTGCCGGCGGCCCACCCCCGGTAAGCCGTCCACATCACCCAGGCACACCAAAGCAAAGCCAGGACTAGAACCAGGGACAGCCACAGCGTCGAACTGCTCTGTGCGGAGAAACCGGAGGCGTTTTGGAACGCAGAGGTCTGGGCATCAGTCATGCTCATGGCGACGGCTCCGCGGACGGAGCGTCGAGGCGGTAATCGCCGACCAATTCAGTGGGATCGCGAGGTTGAGCGCGAGAGGGGGACAGATAGTCCTGCACACCGTGACGGATGCGCTGGATATCTTGGATCAATTGGGGATAGTCGAAGCGATAGCGTTCGTTTGGTTCAGCAATACTGGACGCTTCGGCTTTATGGGCTGAGGTCTCTATAGTGTCGAGTTGCCGTTGGATAAAGCCGAGTTGGACCTGTTCATGGGCGGATGCGGCACAGCAACTGCCATGGAGGATGGCCAGCGGGAGAAGTAACAGGTAGTGAATGACAGAAGCAGGCATGATTATGGCCCTGAGTTAACTAGGGGCAGAATCGGGGAAGGGTGGCAATATAGCTGCAGAAAAATTGAGACGAAGGCTATCGTATTGATGAGGGAGAGCAACGTTGAACCTTACTACAGGCATAACTCCAGAGGGCAAGCTCAAGCGGGGGAATAGCCGTTTGTGTAAAAAGCCCTTAAAGAGATAAGTGAAAAATTCTGGGTCGTAAAAAATTGGAGGAGTCTTGTGAGCTATTTGTTGTCGTTGCTTGCCTTTGTAATTGCCTTGGCTGGAGTGAAGGGAGGCACTTGGAATTCAAAGCGGTAGGGGTTCGAAAAGTTAATTTCACGGGTTGGGTTGTTATTGTTTCTTCGCTCGCCATACTTGTTTTTTCTTTGGTTCAGGAATATCGGAAAAGTCTTCTTGAAGAGCAAGTGGTTAGGTACCCATATAAGAGATTTATGGAAGCGTTAGAGATTTCACTTAGGCCGATTAATATGGTTTATAGTGAGGGTGGTGGAACTATTGAGTATCGCGAGAGCCCGTTCGTGATTCTTGATAGGAAGGATGCGGCTGGCGTAATAAGTAAGTTTGACTTCGAAAGAACCCAGGTGGGGGCAAATATTTGGAGTTCGGATTTTAGTGGGAACTATGCGTCGTATACTTGTCGAGAGCTTAATGATGCAGTTCATCTGATGGAGTCTACGTTGGTAAGCAATCTCTCTGTGCTTGATCGGGAAGTGGTCGTGTTGGTGCAGGAGTTTAAGCAAGTAGGTTATGTGAGGGAGTTTCTTCTTAATGGATGTGATTATTATGTCGGGGTGAGTCATGGTGGGACTATGATCAGAGCTTATCCTCCAAAACTGACGGAGGAAAAGGTTAGAGTTACTTTCAATGCCATAATTTCTATTAGACGGCACCTGAGTAAAGTTTTGGGGGATGCGGCTTAGTGTTCGGTCTATGAGTTATTCATGGTTTTGGGGTAAGGCAGAAGGTATTTTGGCTTGGGGCGTTGTTATATTGAGTCAAAGGTATTTCTTAAAAGTCGACGACGTAATTACAGTGGTCAGACCAAGCGTTACGGCGCAAGGTAGAAAAACGACCATAGGATTGAGCGAAAAGGGTAGGGACAGGTAAATGACCCAGGGCACGATCAGCAGCGGTATCACTGCTCGTTTAGCGCGGTGATAGACAAAACTGCTTTCTCGTCCTGCGCCGAACTTGCGCAGGTCGCGGCGCATCAAACCATCGACAAAACCGGTGAGCGTGGCCAACAAAAATAGTGGTGTGGCCAGGATTAGAATGGTTAGGCGCACCACGAAGGTGAAAGTGACATACACCGCCGACAGTACAAAGTCCTCGATATGCACATATAGCTGGTTGATCCCACTCCAGAGACCGTTGCCCTGACTCGCCACTCGCGCCTGCTGGGCAAAATCCGCCAAACCGGTCTTGACCACCAGCCACTGATTGAGGAAATCCAGCCACTGGACAATCGTCTGTCCGGGTTGTTGGAGGATGAGTGAATATTTGAAGTGCTCGCTGAGCCAACCCAACTCACTGGTTAGCATGGCCTCACTATGCCGCCAGCCCTGATCACCCCAGAACAGCAGCAAGCCGGCGAACTCGATCAGAATCGAGAACAGCAACGAGGCGATCAGCAAACCGATGATGCGCAGGACCAGGTTGATGGCTGAGACGATCATTCCCGGACGCTGGATCGGTTGTGGCGGCGAGTTCTGGGCGGAAGTTGCCATCGTTCACTCCATTGCGCGCTGCAGTGTTGATGTGGTCACGACGCCTTCTGGATAGTTTTCTGCTGAATAGAAACCGGTGGCGGAGGCGGGCTACCCCACCCGATCCAAATCAAAGTTTGTTGTTGGGCCGTCACCGCTAGCGCTCCACCATTGCCCTGCTTGCTCGTTGTAGGTGGCCCGCATCCGTTGAGTGAGTTCCTGCAGGTCCTTGGGCATAGCATCGTCGTTGGAGGCTTTTGGCAGCGGCATGCGCACTTTCCAGAGTTGTCCACCGGCCTGGAAGGAGAACATTTGCCCCTTGGGCAAACTGACGATGTGAGCCGGTTCGATCAACGGCACACTGGTGCTGCTGACGCGGTCCTGTGAGGATGAGGTGAAGTCCGTCTTGGCCTCGGGATCGGAGGTGTCAGTCGCCCCCGACACCAGGGTCTTGGTCAGCACGTTGACCTTGGGCAACTGCTGGGTGAGCAGTTCTGCGGTGGCGGTTTCGCGCACCCGCAGCATCTGCAGGGTGTTGAAGTTGCCAATAACCTGGCCAGCTTTGGCGCGGTTGCCGATACGTGCTTCGATATCGCTGAGGGTCTGGGTGTAGGCGGTTACCTGGATACCGGCACCGCCACCCTTATTGATCAGCGGGATGAATTCATCACCCATCAACTCGTTGAACTCATCGGCGTGGAGGTTGATCGGCAACTTGTCACTGTTGTTACCTGATTGGGGCAGGCCATGGTCTATGCCGTGTTTGTAGATGTGTCCGGCGACCGAGACCAAGTCGGCGAACATGGAGTTGCCCACAGCGGCGGCCACCTCGGCGTCGGTCAGCGCATCCAGGCCGACATACACGATGCCGCGTTTCCGGATGATCTGTATCCAGTCAAAGATCGGTCGTGGGTCATTCAGATCGGTGTAGTTGGGGGCCAGCAACTGGGCTGTCTTACCGGTGGTGAGTTTCTCCAGCAGCGGCAGCAGTGAAGCAACGATTTTGTCGAAATAGGTGCGGTCGTACCGCACCGCTGAACGCAATCCATCCAGTACGGGATCAAATACCCGTTTCGCCGCCAGATACTGCTCGATGGCCACCACACGCTTTTCGCGCCCCACCATATGCCGGGGAATGTTCTTCTCGTTGAGTTTGCCTTCAAGCTGGACGATCACTTCCCACGCCTTCGGGTCGGTCTTGGCGAAAAACTGCTGGGCATATTCGATGAACAGTGCGTCGATGTTGACCACATGTCGCTGGATCTGCAAGTAGTCCGGACGTCGGCCCAGCTCGATCAGTGCCCGGGCGATGATGTTGACGAAACGCCAGGCGAACTCACGGAAGGCCGCAGAGTTGCCTTCACCACTGAGCTGCCCCGCGATGCGCGACGCCACTTCCGAAATGCGTCCGAAACGTCCCACGGCGTTGTAGCGGGCGGAGATCTCCGGCCAGCCTAGATGGAAAACATAAAACTCCTTTTCCCGACCAGCGCGTTTGGCTTCGACGTACATCCGTTTGAGCAGGTCGGCATCGCCCTTCGGATCGAAGACGATGACCACCTCATGTTCGACGCGGTGAATGTCCTGGGTGATGTACACTTCGGCGAGCCGGGTCTTCCCAACACGGGTAGTACCCAGCACCAGTGTGTGCCCGACCCGTTCGCCCAGCGGCAGACTGACTTCCGTTTCGTCGGGTTCGACCCCATGCAATAGCGGCGAACCACCGACCGGGGGCAAAGGGCGCAACGGATTGAACGCGCTATCCCAGGCGGTGACACGGGCCAATGTCGAGAGTGGAAACGCTGCATGTTCCAGGCGCCGTTCGAGTCCACGGGCCAGGCGGTAACAGGTCGGTTGGTCGACATAGTGAGCGACCGCCGGGTCTTGAGCTTCGATCAAGCGCTGGGTGTGCAGGCGGGTCCAGCGAAAGCCGCGCCCCATGAACAGACGCTTTCGGCTGACCGGAATCTGGCGACTGGTCAGTTCGTAGCGCGGCAGCCGACGGATATTGCGCCGATAGCGCAGCACCTCCCAGGCTTGTCGCAGCCGGATCAGGCCGAACAGGGCATAGGCCAGCGCTGCAACCAAACCGATCTCGGGTGACATGGCCACAGCCCAGGGCGAGTACACGCACAACACCGCGGCGGCGATGCAGATCGCTACGGTGTACAGCTCCACCGCTGGCCGGAGCTTGGACTCCATCGCATGCTCGGCCATGACCTGGGCTCACTGTTCCAGTGAGGTGGCAGTGATCAAGACGGGATAGTGCTCTATCTGCAGGCGAGTGGCGACGTCGTTGCCGTTGACCGGCAGAATGGTGATGCCCGGAGCGGCTGCTCGAATCCGGCCCAGGGCTTCAGTATCGGCCACTTCGACGGCGAGGCCAGCCGCGCCCATTTCCTGCAGTTCAGCCGCGCGTTGACGCAACCAAGCCAGTGAGTGGGGATCCTCACCCACCAGGAAAAAGGGCCGCAAGCCCGGCATGTTCAGGGCACGAGACGTGATCTGGCCGGGGCTCAAGTGAGAGCTGCGGACGGGCAGTATCCAGGCTTCATCGGAGAACGTGGACAGGTCCGCATGCATGGCCCGATCAGGCTGGATCTTGTTGTTTATTGACGGCCTGGCAACTTGAAAAGGGGGTCGGGTGAAGTCGCTAGGCTGATCCCCGGCTACGGTCAATTGCGCCTGGGTAAAAGGTGCCAAGAATAGGATGCAATAACAGGCAAGAGGTATTCGCTTCATGGTGGTGTGCCTTGTTCGAAGGAAACCAGAAACCGTTCGAGTTGCCGGGAAAATCCGGCGCGGTAACGCGCGGCCGGCATTCCTCCCGCCGGGCGGTGATAGCGTCCGGCAGCTGATACCCAATCACCGGTGGCGGCGTGATGCTCGTGCAACAGCGAGGCTGTCACGGCTAGGTTTCGGTAGGGATCGAGGGCTTCGCAGGGGCTGGAAAAACGTTGTCCGTGGTAACCCAGGTTGGTTTGTCCGAGTCCGGCATCGACCCGCTTGGCGTCATGACCCGCGAGCGCCTGAAGCAAGGCGTGACAGGCGGCCTGGCGAGTGGCGAAACGGTAGGGTGTTCCGGCGATGTTCAGGGTCCACGGCCAGGGCAGCAGTCGACCACGGACGCGGATACCACTCTCCTGCAGGGCAATCGTGAACAGCACCGTAGAAGGGATGTCGGCGTCATGCGCCGCCAGTTGGTAGGCTGGTGGTGGAAGCTCCTCGGCCTGAGCCGCCAGCATCGCCAACATCAGAGCAATACCACTCAGTTGAGGCGTTGCCATTGTCCATTCACCTGTTGAAATGTGGCGGGCAATGGTCCCGGGGCACCTAGGCTGAACCAGCGACCACGGTCATGGTTCAAGGTGATTTGCCGGTGTTGCACCTTGGCCGGATCGATGTTTGTTTGCCGAGCCCAGCTACGGACGCGGTCATCCTCGCCTTGGCTGCCCACCAGGTAGATATCGAACGCAGCGTCACTGCTTTGCAGACGCTGCGCTTCAGCGGTGCACGCCGGGCAATGGTCCTCCACAAACAGGGCCTGGCGTGGCGCGACCGATGAGCTGACAGGGGACGGGGATGCCATGCCATGGATTGGCAGCAGCCCGGGAAACAGCTTGGCCCAGGCCGCGGTGTAAGCGTTTTGGTAGGCCAATTCGCGCTCGGCGCGTTTGGCTTCCAGCGCTACCTGTAATTCGGCAAAGCGCTGGCGCTCTTGGTCGGTCTGGGCCTCGACTCCGAGTGCGGTCAGCGGATCGAGGTTCGGGCTCCAGAAACCACGCGGGCCGGCTTGGATCTGTTCGAAGCGCGTCCACTCCTGCTCCGTCAGACCCCAGCTCGCAGCCTGTTCAGAGTCAGAGCGCCCCAGGGGAGCGGACTGCGTGTCCCGGAACCGTGACTGTGTCGTGACGGGGTTACTCATCGCAGCGCCTATGGCCAGTAGCGAAGCGAGACAGACAATGGTGGGTAGTAGCGCTCTGTTCATGACCGCGTCTCAAGGGAAGTGCACGGTCTGGTCTGGCTGCGCGGCCAGCGCGAAGATGGCGGAGTTCGGTTCCAGCACTTTCAGGTGCCAGGCGCCGAGCTGCTCGCCGCTATGCAGCAGTCGAACATCTCTGAGCGAGCGACTGTCTTGAGGCACGACTGCCAGAAAGCGCTCACCACCACGAGATTCGACCCCCAACACAGAGAACGGGGGCGAGAGGGGGACGGGCTTGGGGCGAGCCTTCTGTTTCGGCTTGGTCGTGGAAGACGTCGGTGGTGGGGGTGATGGCTGGGTCTTGAGCTCCGGGAGCTGTTGCTCGACGTGCTCAAGGCGTGCGCGCAGCGCTGTCAGGTCTGCCTGGGTGGCGCGGGCTGCGAGACCATCGCGCAGTCCCTGTATCTCTTGCGCCCACTGATCCAACATCGGATCGAGGGTATTGGCCTGTTGCTCACCAGTATCGACCATCTGCTTCAGGTCTTTCAGCGCGTACTGCAGTTTCTCCTGGGCGTCCTTGAGGGCGCTTGAATCATGTTGCAGGGAGTCCAGGGTTTGTCGGTATTGCGTGTTCGTGCTCTGCAGTTCGGCCACGCGTTGATACTGGTTATACAAACCACCGCTCAGGCCGGCGACCGCCAAGCAAAGCAGCCCAATGATGAGGGTTTGAAACGTCGAGGCTCTCATGGGCGTGCCTCCAACAGATGGGGCGAGAGGGGTGTGATCAGCGCGACGCCGGCCTCCGTTTTCTGCTCTTCGAAGCAGACCGAACGGCGGACTTCGTCGGTCGTGAGTTGCCAGGCGGGGCCAGCGAGCACTTGTAGCGCGCGGCGCAAAGAGATCGGGCCGAGCCGGTAATGGGCCGCGGGCAGGGGCCGAGTAAACAGCACCCTCACGGACGCGGTAACGGGGCAGAGCGAATAGCCCGAGCGCTGCAATACGTACTGCAATGCATCCTGCACCGAAGGGTTCAGGCTGGACGGGATGCTCACGTCAATGATTTGGGCAAGAAGATCGCGTTGTTCCGTGGTGGGCTCGGTGCTGATCAGCGTATAGCGACCATAGCGGAGTTCTGCCGGATGGCTTCCTTCGATTGGCCCCCTCGAGAGCTGGGCCCGATTGGGGCTGCTGTCTATCTCTGGATTGGTCGGCAAAGGGTTGGGGATTTGCGCGGTGCAGGCGCTCAGTAAACCCAGTAGGCAGACAGGCGTGAAAAAACGCTCCATGGAAAAAACCTCATGTCAGATTCAGTGCAGAACCTGACATGAGATGAAGGAGCGATTCAGTGAGAAAGTTGATTCAAGGCGGGTCGTGTTAACGCTGAACACGTTGCTATTCATCAAAAATGGCGAGCCCATCCAAAACGGGAGCGTCGGGGTCGAAGATCAACAATCGCACATCCGCCAATGCCGCGAGGTACAGCACCTCGATCAACGCTACTGGCGTACCGGCATCGAGTTGCTCTTGCCTCAGCGATGAGTAAAGACGGCCCTCAATCTTCACCAGGTTATCGTCGGTCCATGGCGTGCCGATCAGTTTGCAACCGATACCGCAGCAATCTGGCAGCGTAAAAAGCTCGAACAAGAGGCCGGTTTGTCGCGGAGCGGAGTGACTGATCCACCCTTCCAGATAGAGCATCGCTTCTTCAGGAAGGTGTGCGGTACTGATCTCCCAAGCTCGACTGTAGTGTCCCGTTTCGAAGCTCAAGCGATGGACCATGGCTTGGGCTTCTTCCAGGGAGTACAGGTCGCCAACGTGATAGCGCTCGTTGAGCATTTCGCCAATCACGGCGTAGATCACTTGGCGAACCAGCCCGGTGGACTGGCAGCGTTCATCCAAATCATCCGGAATGGATTGGCCTTCGCTGATCAAGGCGAAATCGTCATTGAACAGGCAGGGGAACAGTTGCAGCTCATCGTCGGGCAGATGGGCTTGTGAGTCGTGCACGGGTCGAAAGCAGGGAGGGCAGTCGTTTTCGTAGGTGATCAGTAGCAGCCGTTCGATATGAAGGTTGTCGTAACCGCGAGCAAATGGGTTTGAGGCTGCCAGCAGGGCTACGGCTTGGGGTGTGAGATTCATGAGGGTTCTCCGGAATGAAAATGAACTAGGCGCCCGAAGACGCCTGTAAGGGTTAGAGCCAGCCATGTTCGGCAAGGGAGAGCGGACGACCTTCACCCACGATGAAGTGATCCAGTACGCGTACTTCGATCAAGGCCAAGGCCTCCTTCAACCGTGCGGTCAAGACGCGATCCGCCTGGCTGGGTTCCGTACAACCTGAGGGGTGGTTGTGAACAAAAATGGCGGCCGCAGCGTTATGCGCTAGGGAGCGCTTAACGACTTGGCGGGGGTAAACGCTGGCGCCATCTATGCTGCCGTGAAAGAGGACTTCGAACGTCAACACGCGGTGCTTGGCATCGAGAAATATCACACCGAAGACTTCATGCTCTTGTTGCGCAAGATGCAGTTTTAGGTATGAGGTCACGGCGTCAGGCGACGTCAGGTTAGGGCCGCGGGTGAACAGCCGACGATCCAGAATATGCAGCGCTTCGTCGATCACCTGGTTTTCTTGGACGATACGATCAGCCTCGAAATCCGAGGTTTCAATCAGTGTGAGTTGGGTGCTCATGGTAGTACCTCCGAAGGGAACAATCAGGGGTACACGCCCGAGGGGAGTGGTATCCCCGAGGTGGAAATAGAGTCGCGGGCATTAGCCGATGGCGCGCTGTTTACAGCCGAGTGAATCGGTGGCGTTGACCGTGTAGGTGTGAACCACAACCGTCGCAGGGCAACGGGGAAAAGGCTCTTATTCCCCAGCCGGCTTCGGGATCAAAGTCGGCACTGATGGGCATTAAGCGAACCAGTCCACGATGGATGTCAGCGATGCGTTTCTCGATTTCATTCGTCGTGTAGTAGAGCGACAACGTGCTGTAGTCCTCGTAAGCCGCAGCGAACAGGCACTCGTCGCAAAGCCAGAAGGATTCCATGTTGGTTCTCCTGTGCTGATCGAAGAAAAGGCGCTCGAGGGAGCGCCTTGATGAGGAACATCGTGGACTGTTCAGGCGGACTGAGCAGTAGGGGTGGCATCACGGCGGGCCGTGCGGGGAGTGGGTGGAGATTCAGGTTTGATCCGGGCCTCTGCCGAGTTTTCGGTCTCCTCAGCTTCGGCATCAGCCGATGGTGGGGATAGCTCACTATTTGACGCTTGCTCAGCAGGTGCTGTTGCTTCCTGCCTGGCGGGCGCTTTGTACTCGAACGTGCCGTTGACCTTGATCCAGTCAATGAACAGCAAACGACCTTTCAGGCTGGCGCCCGGTTGGCCTTGTTTATCGCCTTTCTCGTAGAGAAACGGATCGATCCACAGGTCGCCGATACGGAACGATAGCAAGACCTTTTTCTCGGCGTTGACCGCGTCCATATAAAGACGAATCAAGCGTTCAGCTTCACCCCCAGCGACTTTGCAGTCGAAGCGGGTGTACTCGACCGCATCGGTGGCACCGTGCAGGGCGGCGATATCGCAGGCCATGAACGGCTGGCCGCGGCGAACTTGTACTTCACGAACACGGTTGAGATAGCCGATACCGACGGTGTGCAGGTTGAAGTATGGGGTCGCTTCTTGGGAATGGTTGGTGTGGGCCATGGTGGTTCTCCTGTTTCAAGGGAAAACGGTGACGCACAGCCCCTGACGGGGAAGTGAGCCCCCGTCAGGGTGGGTAAGGTGAAGGCGAGCAATGAACGACTCGTCATCGGCAAGCCAATGACGATCAGAACGATGCGTCTGGCGGAATAACGGTGCAACTGAGGAACGTCTGCGGTGGTGATCCGCAGGCATGGGGTAGTGGGCATTCATCACCGCTGAAGCGGTAATCGTGCGAGCCTCCGAACGCTGATCGCACTTGGGTAAACCACCACGAATGTGGCGTAGCCTTGAAGGTTCAAGCTACCTGGGCTGGGCTGTCAACGACAGCGAACCACGCCCTTTGTATAAGCCTGTCAGAGGGGAGCGTCAAGACGCCGCAACCCGATTTTTTATGGCCGGAATACAGTGGCAGTCACTGGACTGAAGAAAGTGAAGAGTGGGCCTGGCGGGTGCCAGGCGAGGAACAGAAAAGCCACCTTTGGCGGTCTTACGCAGTCGACAAGCTCCTCGCAAAACTTGGTTTGACTGCGGCATGATTCGCCAACCGACCCTTGTCGTGGCCTGGGTCGGAACATGCTGGCACGCATCCGCGCACAAAGGGTGCCCAGTGTTTCCCCGGCGGGCTCCGGGACTGAATACGATCGCCGAAGCGGATGACCGCTGTTGCCTGGTAGAGGCAACAGTGGTCATCCGCCACCACGATCAGGTCGAGCACAAAGCGGGAATAAAATTCTGCAGAAGAGAAGGCTCCGAACTCAAGGAGTCCGACCGAGCTACCCGGAGCGCATCGGTCTTGGGTCGCCGTTGGCGATGATCCTGAGGCACTACAGCAGAGAGGGCGGGATGACGTCAAGGCAGAGGGCAATCCTCAGTGCCCCTATAATGAATGCGAGCGAATGAGCTCACTTGTTGGCGAGATGAGCAGCCAACTGTTCGACGGTCGCCAGGATAAAGGCACGGTCGCTTTCCTTCAGTCCGCTCAGCAGACCCGCGATCATCTGGCCTTGGTCATTGGGACGATTGCTCGACTCCGTCAGCAGTTCATCTATCCGGCAGTCGAAAATGTCCGCCAGTTGCATCAGCTTGACCACAGAAAGCTCCACTACACCCCGCTCCAGGCGCGATATGGCTTCACTGCCGATTCCCATGCGTTCAGCCACCTCTTCCTGGGTCAGATTACGCTCGGTCCGGTGCTTCGCGATCATGCGCCCGATTTGGGTTTGGGTTGGATGTTTATGTGCCAAGTGATGAGTTCTCCAGTTCAACCCGAATGGTTGAGCAAAGACCCATTGACATGAACATCCTTATCGGTTGAGTATCGACTTGTCGGGTTGTTATATTGGCTCAAATCGCTGTGTAATGCGACGTGGCTTCTATTCCTCCAGGAATCAGAGTCCAGGATGGTCAGTGAGAGTGAACGGTCTGATAGGGCCAAGCTGAGGAATGGTTGAGCATGGAAGAGGAGAGCGAGAACGTCATGGATCAGATCTGGGATCGAACACTGGAGCTGTTCATCAAGATCCATGATTGCCCGGATAACCCCGAACACTTCGATAGCCTTGTTCATTGGCTCAACGAAAATCCTGCTCACCTGAAAGCGTTCAACGAACTGGGGCAGATATGGATTTCGACAGGCATCGCCTTGGCCCGTGAGATCGGGCAACCCCTAAGCGATTTAGAGAGGGATGAGTCGCCGTTGATGATGCACTGACCGGTAGATCGCCCCAATATTCATGTTGATCTTCAATGGTGCGTCATGGGCGACGCGTATTTTTACTGACCGACACAGTGCCCTTACAGTCGGGGTAGTGGGAGCATGACCAGAACGGCCCTGATTTCCCCTTTCTCCTGAGCATTGAGGCGTTGCAAATGGGGCAGGTCGGGCCGGCTTCGACAGGTACCGCGAAGGTGAGTGGGTCACAGTGTTCGACCAATTGTGCAATCCAGTTCGCCTGCTTGGCGACGAACGTATCAAGAGTCAGACGTCCCGCTTCGATTTCGTCCAAAGCCTGTTCCCAGATTGCGGTCATACCTGGATCTGCGATCGCAGCGGGTACCGCCTCGATCAGGGTATGGGCCGCTGCGGAGGCCATCAAGGCGCGTTTTTTCTTCAGCAAATAACCGCGATCAATCAACCCTTTGATGATGCCGGCTCGCGTGGCTTCGGTACCGATACCGGTGGTGTCCCGAAGTTTCTGTTTCAGGCGTGGGTCGTTGACCAGCTTGGCCACATTTTTCATGGCCTTGATCAGATCGCCCTCAGTGAGAGGTTTGGGAGCGGCAGTGCGCATGGACTTGAGTTCGACGTCGTCCACTGCGCACTGAGTACCTTGTAGCAAGACGGGCAATACTTGGGACTTGTGACTGGGCTCATCGTCTTCGGTGTTTTCGTAGAGCAAGCCTTTCCAGCCCTGGACCAGGATCTGTTTGCCCACAGCGGTCAATCGTTCTTCGCCACACTGCAGTTCGACCTGGGTCCGATCAAACTCATGATGCGGCAGAAATTGTGCGAGGTAGTGGCTACGGATCAGTTCGTAGACTTGGCGTTCTTGTTCGGACATCCGCGCAAGGTTCGCCGGCTCGGTGGTGGGGATGATGGCGTGGTGCGCGGTGACCTTGGCATCGTTCCACACGCGGGAGTGCAGTGATTGATCGAGTTTTCCCAATGCGGGCTGCAGCGCGGGATCCGTTTTGAGCAGGGCATCGAATACTGCGGGTACCTCGTTGAACATACTCTCTGGTAAATAGCGGCAATCGCTGCGCGGGTAGGTGGTGGCTTTGTGGGTTTCGTACAGAGCCTGGGCGATGTTCAGGGTTTCCTGGGCGCCTAGTCCCAGCTTGCGTGAACAGACTTCTTGCAGTGTGCTCAGATCGAACGGCAGGGGTGGCGCTTCGCGGGAATGCTCAGTCTGCAGCGAGAGGACTGTGGCGGTCTTACTGCAAGATATCGCTTGGGCCGTCTGACGGGCAAGCGTCTGCTGCAGGCAACGACCGGCCTCATCTCGTCCTGAGCTGGGTGGTTGCCACGATGCAGTGAATGGTTGCCCCATGGAGGACAGGCGCACCTCCACTTCCCAGTAGGGCACCGAGACGAAGCTGGCAATCGCGCGATCCCGATCGACCACCAGACGTAAAGTGGGTGTCTGGACGCGTCCAACCGACAGTACGCCGTCGTAGCCCACCCGCCGACCAAGGAGGGTAAACAAACGACTCAGGTTCATGCCGATCAGCCAGTCGGCGCGGCTGCGGGCCAGGGCCGAGTGGTAGAGCGGGAAGGTCTCCTGTCCAGACTTCAGCGAGGACAGTGCTTTGCGAATCGAGGCCTCGTTGAGTGCGGACAACCAGAGCCGCTCAACGGGACCTCGATACCGGCAGAGTTCGAGTAACTCGCGGGCAATCATTTCACCTTCGCGGTCGGCGTCGGTCGCGATCACGACAGCGGAGGCTTCACTGAGCAGGCGCTTGATGACTTTGAACTGTGCCGCAGTTTTGGGTTTGACCTCAACCTGCCACTGCGTGGGAATGATCGGTAGATGAGCCAACGACCAGGATTTGTACTGATCGCCATAGGCTTCAGGTGGGGCTGTCTCGAGCAGATGGCCGATACACCAGGTGACGGTTGAAACGGTGCCGATAAGGCAACCATCACCGCGCCGAGTGGCTCCGAGAACCTTGGCGATGTCACGACCTTGGGAAGGTTTCTCGCAGAGGAAGAGACGCATGGAACTGCTCCGGATTGAGTTCGGAGCAGCGTTGTTGGAAACAGCGGTGGCGAGATATGAGAAACCTGAATGGCAGGTTCCTCATATTAGTCGGTGAGGACGGGCATAAATGGTCCGAGGCCGCTAGCCGATTGTAGCGTGGACGATAGTGTGGATCTACACGAACAGCGAGTAATAACAACCAGCAACTTCGCGCAAAGGCGCAATTTTTATGCCCGAAGTCAGTTCGTAGATGCCTGTCCTCTGCGCTTTCTGGGTTTGGACGTAGCTGAACTGGCTTGCTCAGTGTTTTGCCCGACGTGCGTCGCAGATGCCGCCGGTTCACTGGAGCGTTCCCGCATGACCACACTGTGCACCCGGTGAGGTAGGATGCCGATTCGACGGGCCTCGATCTTGAAGGTCACCCGCGCATTGTCTTCGCTGTCCTCCCACTCATCGCGCACGGTGCGGCCTTCGACCAACACGCGCATGCCTTTCTGGTACAGCGTGCTCCAGTGTTCAGCATCGCGGTGCCAGAGCTCAACCGGCGCCCAATAGCCGCCTCGATCTTCATAGCTGCCTTCGCGTGGCACGGGGTTGTCGAAGTAAACATTCAGCCGCAGCAAGCGTCGTGGCTCGTCATTGCCTGATGGAAACTCTTGAAACTCTGGCGCACTGCCTATATTGCCTTCGCCGACAAAAAAAGTACTCATCGTGATAGCTCCACTGCGGTGGTGAGTTGGCACAGTAACCGTTCGGCACTGGCCATTTTGATCGCGCAGGTTGAGGCCTGGCGGTAGAGCGAATGCACCACGCTCATCTGCAAGTTCAGTGCAATGCGCTCGCATTCGAAACGTTGCAATCCCTCGCGTACGGCCTGCGGCAGGGCTTTGTTGGAGACCTGGCGTTCCCAGACCGCAACCCCCATACGGGCAAAATCACGGGTGCGCCAACGCAAAAAGGTGCTGCCAGCGCTGGTGTTCTGCAGCACCAATCGAATATCCAGCAGTGAGTAAGGAGGTTGTCCGGCCTGCTGCACCACAGCCTCCATCAGGTGACTTAACTGCGCCTCGATTTCCCTCGCCACCTGCGCCAGGTGTTCCAACTCCCCCTTACCCTTAAAGGGCTTTAAAAGGCCTTTTAGAGAGGCTGCGTGTTCGAGCTGTCGATAGGCATCCGGTGTCAACGCTTCGAAGGGCACTGGTTGAGCCGAGGTCAGGTGATTCATGCTTCGTCCTCCGGCTTATCCACTGTTGCAGATGGGGCTCCCGTTTCCTCTGCCAACGCGTCAGCGTCATCCACTGCCACCGCACCACGACGAATGATTGGCGGCGCGAACTGGGAGCGGCGATGTCCCTCAAGAATGTCCATCGGGGGAAAACCCATTTTCTCGATGGCCGCTATGGCACGGGCATTGTTCGCCGCCATGTCATCACGGGTAACGCCGGCATGCCGATAGCGCTGGGCCTGGCCGAACAGGCTGCGCAGCAGATGGGCGCCGTCGTCGATCCAAGCTTCCATGTCGACGCGGCCAATCAGGGCGGTGTGATGGGCCAATAGCGTACGACGCACCAGGGTGTCGTAGTCGGTCAACAGGTAGACCGCAAGAAAACCCAGCTGGCTGCCGATGTACAACGGCAAAGTGACGGGGTGGATATTGAGGTTGTCGCTCATGTCGATCTGTGTCGGCAGGTCCTGTCTGATTCGATCCAGCTGTTGGGTCAGTTCCAGCATCCCAGCTTTGGCTTGCATCAGTTTTTCTTCGAGTTGCACGATGGCCCAGTCAGCATAGGGATCGTCCTGGGCTGCGGTTTGTTTGATCAGGTTGGTGACACTGATGTAGCCGGCCATACCCATGATCGAGTGGACGCCTTCGCGTGCGGCTCGACCTTGCCAGATCCGGGCGGCGTGGTGAGTGTGTAGGGTCAGGGTGATGCTGCTGCGCAATGAACCCAGGTTGAGTTGATAGTGATCGGCCACGGTGTTGTCCTCGCATTAGCTTGGACGGAAACGTTGCGACAGATGAGGGGCAAGGGCAGCCAAAAAGCTGAATGCCGTCTGTTCGGTTTGGTGTGAGAGGATTGATTGCGCAGACGTTCGCGAGTGATGCCAGTGGCATCATTGCCTTGGATGGAGATGGCCGTATCGTCCGGATTGCGCTGATTCGGCCCGTTGCGGTCGCACAGTAGACCTCAGTAGATTTGATGCCAGTGGCATCAAATCTACTGAGGTCCAGGCCGTTTGCCACGCAATTGGCGCAGCTCATTCAAGCACGCTTGGGCGAGTGCGGAAGCGGGTTCGCCCTGTTGTCGGGGCAGGCGCGACGGTGCTGGTGGGGGCGGTTCTGCAGTGGGTGACGGTTCGGCCTGACCTGCCCAAGGACGAAAGTCGCCTTTCAGCGCACGCTGGATCAGGCCCATCAGATAGGCCGCTGGCTTGCGGACGCTTCCTGCCGTACAGCGTGCCCCCGCTTCGTTGAGCACCGCCTGCCGATCCGCTGGTTTGAGCTTGTTCAGCGCCACGGCGACAGCCTGACGCTCGCTTGGGCTCAGGAGCAGCGGATCGGGCCAGTGCAGGTTATCCACCGCTGGGGTCGCGCGCGGTACAGTACAAATACTTTCTTTTAATACAGTACAGGCGGCGTTCGGATTCCGAACGGTGCTGGAAATGCTGGCGTTCAGGCCCGGTTCGGATTCCGAACGAGGACCTGCACGATTCCGAACGTGGTGATCTTCTCCCAGTTCGGAATCGTGTAACGCCTCATCGATTGCTTGATCCAATCCTTGCTGCGTCCAATGTTCGCCCCAACTGTCGAGCCGCGTCGGTAACCGATCCTGATCGATATTCGTGTCCTGGCGGACTTCTTCCACAACGTGATGGGCGACAATACGCACCGCCTTGGTGGCATGAGCGAGGGCATGTCCGACCAGCTCCAGGTAATCCTGATCCAGTTCCATGGCTTCGGCGGGGGTTAACGGCTCATCGTGCAGAACATACAGTGAACCTTGATGACGTCCGCTGAGCTGATCGCGGCCGCGACTCACCAAGCTGAGCCAGCGAGTAAGTCTGAGCATCATCAAGACGCGAGCGATGCTTTCACGGGAAGCTGATGCACCGTAGGGCACACTCGACAGGTAAGGCTGCAAATCCTCATAGTGCGGCGTGACCACGGCCTGGCCTTGCAGCATGAGTCGAAACACCTGCCAGGCATTACGTTCCAATGGCGTCAGGCGATTATCCAACAGCAGCCGACGCGGCACGACTTCGTGTGACTGGCCACTGAATATAAAGCCAGCCTGCAGCGCCTGGTTGGAGGGTTGCTCAGTGGTAGGACGCGAGGGCCAGCGTTCACTCAACTGCTGGGTGCATTGCTGCAGGACACGCTGCCAGCGACTGGAAGGGGCGGTGTTCATGTTCCGTTGCTGTACTGGTCGATCTGCTGCCAAACGATGGTCAAGCTGATTTTTTGCTCCTCCGCTAGCATCATCATGGCGTCGAGCTGATCCTCGGCACCATCCTGATCTCGTAACTGGCACCATCGCTGCCAGAGCGCATGTTCCTGCGCTTCGCTTAAATGCTGAGGGCGGCCCTTACGGGTTTCTATCTTGAGCAGACGTCGGCGCAAGGCGGTTTCCGAATGTGCCAAACCGAAGCACTGATACATGATGGTGCTGCTGGCGCCGAGCTTGAGCGCTCGGTTGATCAAGCGCTCGTTCTGCTCGTCGCGTTCGGCTTGTTCGATCAACCGATGCAGCACCGGCGAGTCAATCTTGACCTCAACCCAGGGGACGGTGGCATGGGCAAGGCGTGACAGTGTGGTGGGTGGTAAGGATTGCAACAGGTAGATGTCGTCCTCGCCCAGTCCGAGTGCCTTACAGCGTTGCAGATTACCCAGGCGCAGCTCATGCAGCACCTGGGTCAGCATGGCTTGGTTGAGTACATTGAAGGACAGGCTCATGGCAGTTCCCTCGTTGTGTTGTCTGCAGGGGTAAGCGTTAAGTCGATCAGGCGGCGGGCCAGGCGGATCAGGCGAAAGAGTTTGATTAACAGATTGTCGGGTAGTCGCTCCAATCCCACATCCACGGCGGGACGATCTGCCAGAGGGAGTTGATAGATCCCCAGCAACAACTGACCGAACAGGGCTGAAGGGAGTTGCTTGCGATCCTCCCAGTTCACGTCGTCTTGAGCGCGCAACAGGGCCAGGAGCAGTAGATGAACGCCGGTCGCACGAGGCGCTGTAAGATCAAGTTGCTCGATGTTCAAGGTGAAGCCCAAGCCATACTTCTGATCGATGATGCTTTCGGGGTGTCCGGTATAGACCGCCATTTCCCGTACCAGTCCGGCAATGGCTAAACGCAGTTGTTCGGGGGTATCCAGTGTTGGTGCGATGATCCAGATGTCGTCGATCGAGCAGGTGTCAACGGTTGCTGTTACTTCAGTAGCAGTGTCGCGATCAATCTGTTCGCGAATCTGTTGGACACGTGACGGAGGGCTGACTGCTGATACGACATTTGTTTCGGGTGGTGTGAGCAGCTCCTCTCGTGCTGTTTTGGTCTGGAGCCCGGTCCCGGTTGATGTTGGATGGGACTTGGAGGTGGTAGGTCCCGCCGCAGCTCCATCAACACTCGACAGATGCTTGTTCTCTGAGGGCGTGACGACGACATCGCCAGGCATCGAGATGACCCGTTGGGTATCGCTCAGCTCCAGGGCCAACATACGGTAGGACTGTCCGAGGAAGCGGCTCATGCGTTCGAGCATTTCATCCTGGATTTTCTCAAGATCGAAGGACTCCGGTTCGGTATCGAAGTAGCTCAGGGTCTCGAGCCAAAACTCGGCGAACATGAGGGGCGCGGTTGGATAACGGTTCCAGGTTCGCTCTGCCTGACTACGCAGAGCGATCAGGCGTTCGATCTGGGGCTTCCCCAAGCCGGCATACAGGGTTTGTGGAATGGCGGGCAGTAAGTGTTCGAGGGTGTCCAGCATCCGGCTGATGTGTGACTGCGAAATTGGATAGCCTCCCGCGGCAAGACGTCGTGCCAGCTCACGTTGCGAGAGCACAATTCCCTCTGGTTCGAGCATGGTTTTGAGTTTGGCTACCGCTAGCGCACGCTCGATGAAGGTGAGTTGGCCGTGCAGATCGCTTTCGGCCAGATGGCCGAGCAGGACGCTGAGTTCATTGGTCCACGGTCGGAACAAGCAATGAATGCGGAAGAAGCGCTCGTCACGAGTTTCCTGCCACAGCTCGCCGAGAATCGCCAATCGCGTATTACCGCCGTTGCGGATAATGAAACAGGTTTCACCCGGGCGGCGGGTAATCGGCGGTGGTTGATCCAGCCCGCGCTCACGGATCGAGGCTTTGATATCATCGTAAAGCGGATTTCGGATGAAGCGCGGGTTGTGTTCGTAGGGCCGCAACTGCTCCAGAGTGACCGGCATGGGCGTATCGGTAAGTGGATCGGACAGCCGCTCCAGTTCTGGACCACTAGGGAAGTGCTCCTTCAGCAACTGGTCGGTGATCTCCTCCTGACTGAGCTTCTTCATCGGAACTACCTCAGTCAACGCCGGTTACACAAATGGTCACCGACTTCGAACTTGACGATCTTGGCGGTCCCCGAGCTTTCGAAATGTTGGGACAGTTCTGCGAGGAACCACCCCATGGCCGAGCGCCCACCCTGCAGACGGAAGACCACGGTGCAGTACTCCTCGCAAGGTGGGTGGAGTGGTCGAATGGATGGCTGAACGATGATGGGAAACTGATCCAACATCAAAAGACTCCTTGCCAAACACTGTTGGCTTCAAGGTCGAGTAAACAAAATGACTTGGCGAGAAATGTGGGCTTATCGATTCGTCTCATCGAACCTCCGCGTATCTGCTCACCGTCGAGATCGCTTCGCGCCATTCCGGAAACAGTTCGATGGACAGCGCTTGCATGGTTTCCAGCGCTGATGGCGAGCGTCGTTCGCGTGACCGATGGGCCTCGATTCGGTGGACCGGCAGACCAAGGGAGGCGGCATTGAGATACGCCACTCGGTTTGGAATTACGGTGTCTAGAACTGAGATGTTGGTAGCCCCAGCGAAGGTCTCGCGCAGGCCACGGATGATCATTCGGGTGTCTATTCGAATGGCGTTCACCTGGTTTAGCAGCAGTCGCAACGGTGGTGGTGTAATGCCTAGGTGACGGAATGGTTCGAGCTCACTGAACAGCTTCAAAGTGCCGCGGCGCAGTTCGCGGGCGGCGAGCATTTCCGGCGTGATGGGAGAAAGGGCGAGATCGGAGGCAAGGATGGCCATCTCAAGCATCACACTACGTGCGCCTTGGGTGTCGATCAAAAGCAGGTCATAACGGGGGCGGAAACTGTCGAGCAAATTGCGCAGCCGTAATCGCCCGTCAGGGGCGTGAAGCAGCAATGAACTCAGCTGGCCTTGATCGTCGTTGGAGATGATCAGGTCGAGCCCCGCAATCACTGTCCTGGAAACAATCTGCGCAGGCGCTGTTAAGTTGAGTGCAATGAGCTGGTATGCACCAGCAACAGCTTTCTGACTCAAGGCGTAATAGCTGGAGAGGGTGGGTTGGCTATCTAGATCGAGCAGCAGGACGCGTAGACCAACATCCGCCAGCAGTCCACCGAGATTGGCCGCAACTGTGGTTTTGCCTACCCCACCTTTAGTGGAAACCACCGATACCACGCGCATCACATCAGACCTGCTGGCCTAAGCGCTCAGCGACCCACTGCTCAATTTCCAGTGAGTCCCAACCGACCGCGCGCAGACCGATGCGCTTGGCCTGAGGGAATTTACCTTCCTTCATCAGGTTGTAGATGTGCGCGCGTTTGAAGCCAGTTTTTCGCTCCACCTCGTCGCGCCGCATGATGTGACGTTCGATTTGAGGTTGTGGCACTTCAACTATGAGTGAGGATTGGCTGGACATGCTGGTCACTCCTGGCGCCGATTGGCGCGTGGTGGGAAGTGACCTGAAGTGAATAGCAGAAATGGGAGAGAGTCATTGCACCGCAAGCCGGTGGGTTGCAGTGCAATGATTTGGTTTAGGTGGTTTTTTTTAGAGCGCGATTGGCTGCCGCGAATTTTTTATCTAGCGTTCGTTTGCTGAGACCGGAAATGTCATTGTGGCGCGCGGTCAAAGCATCGACGATTGCGGCTTGACTCTTGAACACGGAAAGAGGTTTACCTGCGGGCGACACGTCCAAGACGGTGTTGATCAAGGCACCGATGATCTGCAGGTAGGTGTGTTCACTACGATCGCTGAGCTGTCCCTGCGTTTTTACCAGCGTTTTAAGGCTTTCCTGTTCAAGTCCTAGTGCCTGAAGGTCAGCTTCGACATCTTGGAGCTGACGTTTTAGAGCATCGCGCTCTCGAAGGAGGGCATCACGCTCGGCCTGGAGTGCAAAGTAAACACCCAGGCTGATGTTGTCCTGAGTGTCATCGACTGACGAGAACAAAAAAACGGGCCGCTGATCGGGATAGTGGATCTGCATCCAATAACGCAAATCAGAATGTCGTACCGTCAACAAAGTAGGCTCCACGGGAGTGCCCAAGGGTACCGAGATACCGAGATAACCATACGGTAATTCGCCATGGCGGACGGCATCATAGATTTTTTCGGTATTGGCGTGCAGGCAAGGCCACTGGGGAAACAGGATCCTGAGCTTCTCCGGGCTGGACCCAGCAGCCTGCAGGACCTGCGCTTCGTAACGAATGAGGTTGCACCAACGCAATGCTGCGTCGATGGGTCGATAGAAGATTTTAGCCTGCGGGTTAAAGTTGTTTGAAGACATGTGCGAACGGATCTCCATTCCTTATGGATCGGCCTCCCGCGAAACATCTCTACATCGCCTACCTGCTGAAAACTGCTGGTAGTGCCTGTGTTATTCGGATTTTTTACTCGATGAGGTCATTCCATTTAACTTTACGTAAAATATCTACCTTTGATTTTTAACGCCTTCATGCCAGGCGGATAGGTCAGGACCTCGTCGCGCACGGCGTTGACTTAATAAGCCTGAATACCTCGGACAGCTAGATGGTCACCGACGGCAAGAGGGGCGCGATAATTTCCGCGCGGCATACCTCCAGAATCTCATCCGCCAGGGCGGAGTCATCCAGACAGGCACGCCAATACGACCGCACCGATCGCATGGGCCTGCATGTCATTCATCTTTGCTCGTAAGTTGTGCTGATCCGCCACGGCCAGGGTTGCGCCCTCACGCTCAAGGGCAGCCAGCATGCTTTCGAGCCCGCCAGCAAACTTCGCCTTGATCTCCTCAGGTTGACGCGCAGCGTCCCCGCAAAGGGCTGCCATTGTACAACCGACACTCCGGGCATCACGGTGATCTCGTGACACATAAAAATCTAAGAACTCGTTGATGTCGAGGACTTCGCTATTGGCCTGGGTCTGCGCAAGCCCGATCGCTGTTGCTTCAGCTATCAGGTCGGCCTTGGAGCGGAAGTGCTTGTAGAACCCTCCATGTGTGAAGCCGGCCGCCGCCATCAGATTCACCACCCCCTCGCCGTCATAGCCACGCTCACGAAACAGGAGAGAGGCCGTTGCGACAATTTGCGCCCGATTCACTTGTACCTGGGCTTTGCTGACCTTCATATCCACCTGCCTTTTGTTTACGACAACAAACAGGCGGTCAATATACATTGATGTCGATCATCATCAAAGCCTGAAGATTATGATTGACATCATAATCACCGGCACGTTTTTGGAAGAGCTTAAGCCATGACAGGTTTCCAGCGGGTGGCGCCGACCTACTTCTTCGACGTCTATCGCCGCTGAGGCAAACCCTCCGGCGTATTTCCCCCAGAGTCCTAGACGGCGATGAAAGTTGCAGAGTCGACCTGAAGCAGGTTTGACCCCGGCTTTGTCATTGAGCACCTGCGTGACCATTCGAACACTGGTGATGTTGCAGTTGATATCGTCAGCGACTGCACTTTGTTCTTCGGCAGCCGTTGCAATTTAGTGGGTCAGCTATCCGTCCCATATGCTGATCGAGGGAAGGATGTTTGGCTGTGAACGAGCCCCATGAAAGACAGGACACCGTTTCCCCCTTACGATAAGGGATAGGCAAACGGTTATGTTTATGACTAATAGCAACGATAAGAGTGGGGAGCTTTTGGGCCAGGAGCGGCGATGCCGCTGGAGCCCAGAGCAAAAACTGGCCATGGTTCGCGAGAGTCTTGAGCCAGGGCAAAGCGTTTCGGTGGTGGCTCGGCGCAACGGCATCAATGCCAACCAGTTATTCCTGTGGCGCAAGCTGTATCAGGACGGCAGCCTGTCGGCGGTCAGTGCAGGCGAAGCCGTGGTGCCTGCCTCCGAGTTGAGCGATGCGCTCAAGCAGATCCGTGAACTGCAACGGATGCTGGGCAAGAAAACGATGGAAGCAGAAATCCTCAAAGAGGCCGTGGAGATCGCCCGATCGCGAAAATGGATTGCGCACTCACCCTTGTTGCCGGGGGACGACCAGTGAAGCTGGTCAGCGAATGTCTCGGTGTGACGCGCTCGCAATTAACGGTTCGAATCAAGCAATCGGTATCGCCCAAAGTACGGCGAAGCAGACCTGTGAACGATGCTGATTTGGTGATCGAAATCCAACAGCAGGTCAGTGAACTGCCCAGCTATGGCTACCGTCGAGTCTGGGGATTGCTGCGTCGCGCCCGTGAAACCCAGTTGCTACCCGCGATCAACTTGAAGCGGGTTTACCGGGTGATGCGTGATCACAACCTGCTGCTTGAACGCCGGATCAAACAACCCGGCGTGCCGAGCCGGCACGAAGGCCGTATTGCGGTGAAAACCAGCGATACGCGTTGGTGTTCAGACGGCTTTGAGTTCCGTTGCGAGGACGGCGCCAAACTGAGCGTGACCTTCGCCCTGGACTGTTGTGATCGCGAGGCCATCGGCTGGGTCGCCAGCCCGACCGGGTACAGTGGCGATGATATCCGGTGATCAACTGCCGACCACGCCGGTGCAATGGCTCAGCGATAACGGTTCGGCCTACACCGCCGAACAGACGCGTCTGTTTGCTCGACAGATCGGCTTGCAGCCGGTGACCACACCGGTGCGTAGCCCACAGAGTAATGGCATGGCAGAGAGCGTCGTGAAGACGATCAAGCGTGACTACGTGGCGCACATGCCCAAGCCGGATCGAGAAACGGCGCTGCGTAACGTGGCTATTGCCTTCGAACATTACAACGAGCACCATCCGCATAGCGCCTTGAACTATCGCTCACCGAGGGAGTTCAGGCGCTTGGCAGTGGCATCAATTTAACGGGGAGTTGGTGTCCGGTTTTGAAGAGGCAAGTCCAAGCCCCTCGTGTCTGTGTGCTTAGATACGGAAAGAACTCGCTCGGCCTCTGAGTCAGCACTGTATGGCTAACGGAATTCGCATCTGCTGTTAGCATCGATCTTGCACAGCATGGCTGTGCTCCTCGCTGCCTGCATCCTGAATCGTTCCCTTCACGCGACGTAGCACGTCACGTTTGTCACTCATCTATGGATGAGGGCTCGGATTGAACGTGCATTGAGAAGCACTTTATTACCAAGTTATGTAGTGCTAGGGAATTGGCACACGCATTCCCTGGATAATGACGTCATGGGATCTACCCAATGGTTTTTGGGATTGAAAGTAAAAGTTAGTTTGCAATTTTTCTTGAAGAGCGGGTGCTGCCTTGCCTGACGTGCGTGAAGGGGCGCGGTGTTTCCACTACCATCGCGTGTTTCAGGCGCAACAACGCGAGCACGAGTTACGTCAGCATGAGGCTCATCTGCAACCCTGGGTTCAAGGTGGGTTCTCTTGTGTGGAGCCCACTTGAAGCCGATGGCAGAAGTCGGGGATTTTTTATCAGGGAGTTTGATCGCTTCTCCTCAGACCCGTAGGTTCCACGAATCGAGTTGGCCAATCCGATGCAATTGGTAGGTCAAGTTGAATGCCCAAGGGTATGTTCGTTCCGTCAGAAAAAATGACGCTGAGCGATCATCCACTTGTGAAATACGTCACTGATCAGCGCTGTTTTTTCTGCCACCCCCGATCCATGTTGCTCATCGCCGCAAGCTAGTGGACTGGATGAGAACAAGTCTAGTCGTCCCGCTAAAGGGAGGATCGACGATAAACTACTTCCTGAAAACAGGCAGTGAGCGACGACTCTCGATAAAAATATCGGCGGCATTTCTTCGCCAGTTGTCGCGCGGCAGGCCGCCATAGTCGGTGAGCCGAAAATGGTAGGCCTGCTGTCCAGGTGGTGAAACGGGACCGGCCGGGGGCGGAAAAAATCTGCGCCGCAAGATCCGGGAGTTGACATGAGTCTACCGGTGGCCGGTCGCGACGGGCCTGCAATGGCCCCTGCGCAACCGGTCTCTTCGGCCAATCAGGCCGGTGTCAGGATCAGGTCCACCAGACGCCGCGCTGGCGGTGACAGGGTGCGTCCCGCCAGTTGCACGATGGCGCACTCGATATTCATGTCCGATGGCGAAAGTCCGGGACGTAGCAGGGAGCCGAGGTTCACCAGGCCGCCGTTACGGTCGTCGCCATCGAGCCAGGAGCTCCAGGTGAACAGGATGTTGTCGCTGCACAACGTCAGGTCGCGCAGCAACGACAGGTTGTCACAGGACAGTTCCACCGGCAGCGCCTGATTCGGTTTCATGCCGAACATCGCACGCAGGCGCGGGGCGAGCGACTTGTCGAGCATCACGGCGGACCAGGGATACCCCGGCACCTGCGTCGGTGACGGGGGTGTACCCTGCTGAAGCAGTGGATGCTCAGGTCGGCAGTAGAGGGAGGCGGGCTCGGCCGGCAGCCAGGTCAGGTCGAAACGACCGTCCAGTTCTAACTCGCCTGGGTAGGCGACGAAAAACTCGATGTGTTCCTGTTCCAAGTGCAGTTGCAGGTTGGGCGTCTGGCTGGCTTCAATGTGCAGCCTGAGGCGAGGACAATGCCGTTTCAGTTCGATCAGGGCATGACGCAGCGGTCCGCCCATGGCCAGCAGGCTGGCCCCGAAGTTCAATTCTCCGCGTTCCGCGTGGGACAGGTAGTAGACCTCGTCCGCCAGATCGCGCGCGCGTCCAAGAAGCATCTTTGCCTTGACGATCAGGTAGCGGCCGGCGGGGGTCGGTCGCACTGAACGCGTGTCACGGTCGAACAGGCGTAGGCCGAACTCGGCTTCCAGCGACTGAATGCTGCGGCTGAAGGCTGTTTGCGAGAGGTGTGCGCGGTCAGCCGCCCGGGAGAAGTTCAATTCCTCGGCCAGCAACTCCAGATGATGTAGACGCTTCAGGTCAATTGATGCCTTCAACGCATTAGATTCCTGAGAAAAATGCATTAGACGCGAATATAGGCCGCTAATAGTGTATCGGCAAGAGCGCCAGCGTCCGTCCGGGAGTTGGCCTGCCTACCGGTCAGGCGGACCTTCCGCTACTGGATACGACGACTACAACAACATCGCGCCGGCATGGCGCATTAACGTCGAGGAACAGCCCCATGAGTCAGCACGCCACCTTCACCCGCATGGACCAGAGTACCCAGGCTGACTGGGACATCATCGGTGCGGAGTTCCAGCACTTCACCAAGGAGCTGCCCAATCGGGTCTTGGCGCATCTGAAGCTACTGGATGGCGACTACTCCGGTTTCCCCATCGATCGTCTCAGCCATAGCCTGCAGACGGCAACCCTGGCCCATCTCGACGGCCGTGACGAGGAATATGTGGTCTGCGCCCTGCTGCACGACCTCGGCGACACACTGGGTTCCTTCAACCATCCCGAAGTGGCGGCCTCTATCCTCAAACCCTTCGTTAGCGAAGCCAACCACTGGATGGTCCAGAATCACGGTGTGTTCCAGGGCAACAACTTCTTCCACTATATCGGCATGGATCGGAACATGCGGGAGATGTTCGCCGAGCATCCGTACTACGAACGTACTCGCGAGTTCGTCGACCTGTACGACAATCCCGCCTTCGATCCCGAAGGCGAAATCCTCCCGCTCGACTTCTTCGCGCCCATGCTGCGCCAAGTGTTTGTCAAGCCCAAGCAGAGCCTTTACATGGCTGCGATGGATCTGGCCGAACAACAGGGTTGAACGATCAGTGGCGAAGGAAAGAACCATGCAAATCGAATCCGTGAAAGACAAGGTCAGTGAGGCCGAGTGGCGCCTGCGAGTGGACTTGGCGGCCTGCTACCGGCTGGTTGCCCTGTACGGCTGGACTGACCTGGTGTTCACACACATCAGCGTGCCCTTGCCCGTCGCGCCTGGCGAAAAGCAGCAGTTCCTGCTGAACCCTTACGGGTTGTTGTTCGAAGAGATCACGGCTTCCAGCCTGATCCGGGTAGATGCCGAGTGCAACAAGCTCAGCGACTCGCCATTCCCAGTGACGCCGGCCGGGTTCACCATCCATAGCGCCATCCATGCCGTGCGCGAAGATGCGCACTGCGTGCTGCACACTCATACGCGCAGTGGCGTGGGTGTCAGTGCGCAAGAGTGCGGTGTGCTGCCGATCAGTCAGCAGTCCATCTTCGTGCTCAACTCGCTGGCCTACCACGACTACGAGGGGGTTGCCCTGCGTGATGACGAGAAGCCGCGGCTGCAGGCCGATCTGGGCAATGCGAACTACCTGATGCTGCGCAACCATGGCTTGCTGGTGGTGGGGCGTAGCGTGCCGGATGCCTTCCTGAAGATGTATACCTTCGAGAACGCCTGCCGGATCCAGATCGACGCTCAGACCGGTGGCAAGCTGATCGAGATCGATCCCTTTATTCGTCAGGGGCTCGACGAGGTATTCCAAGTCGCCACCAGCGGCATGGGGCCCGATATCGCCTGGCCCGCGCTGCTGCGCAAGCTGGATCGGCTCGACCCGAGCTACAAGAGCTGAAAACGACTCGAAGCATAGAGACGCAACCTGCTTGCATGCCCCGGAACCGAACCTGGCTCCGGGGCTCAGCCCATTACAAGAGAGGGTGGGCGGGCCGGGGCGTAGTCAGCTCCAGTCGGCAGCGCTCCGGAGAATAAGAAATGAGCGAGATCGATACCGCGGCGTCGGGTAGCGACGTCCCTAATGCCCGTGCCCTGCCTGCTGAGATCGATGCCGTTGTACGCAAGGCAGCATGGCGGCTGATACCCATCCTGTTCCTGGCCTACGTGATCAACTTCATTGACCGGGTCAACATCTCCTTTGCCAAACTGCAGATGAGTCATGCCCTCGGCCTCGATGATGTGGCTTTCGGTGTGGGTGCCGGCATGTTCTTCATCGGCTACTTCTTCTTCGAAGTGCCCAGCAACATGATTCTCGAGCGTATCGGTGCCCGACGTTGGGTACCGCTTATCATGCTCACTTGGGGTCTGGCCACGGCCGCCGTGGCCTTCGTCACTACACCGCTGGAGTTCTACCTGATCCGTTTCTTTATCGGCTTCGCCGAGGCCGGATTCTTTCCCGGTGTGGTCCTGTTCATGACCTACTGGTTTCCCCCTTCCCATCGCGGGCGGATGATGGCGCTGTTCATGACCGGGCTTGCCATTTCCGGGGTGATTGGCGGACCCGTCTGCGGGGCGATCATGGAATTCCTCGAAGGCTATGCGGGGCTGGCGGGTTGGCAGTGGCTGATGATCGCGACGGGGCTGCCTTGCCTGCTGGTCGGTGTGGGCATTTACCTGCTACTGACCGATCGTCCCGACCAGGCCCTCTGGCTCAGCGCGCGGGAGCGCCAGGTGCTCAAGATCAGCCTGGGTAGCCAGGAACGGCCGAAGACTTCCGTGAAGGCTGGCTTGCTCAATTTCTGGAGTTGGAACAGTGCCTGGATCTACTTCCTACTGGTGTGCGGCGGCTATGGCGTGTCGTTCTGGATGCCCACTCTGTTCAGTCAGGCAGGGGTCAAGTCCAGCGCCGAAATTGGCTTGCTAGTGGCCGTGCCGAATCTGGTCGGCGCGATTGCCATGTTGCTGATATGTCGTCACTCGGACAGGACTCGGGAGCGCCGCTGGCACCTGGCGGCCTGTTTTACTTTGGCTGCCATTGGCTATGCCGTGATTGCCAGCCAACTGGGTAACGTGGCAGGCCTGTTGATCGGGCTGAGCATCGCCCATGTCGGTATCCTTGCCGGTGTGCCCGCTTAGCTGGACCATTCCGACACGCATGCTGGTGCCGTCGGCCGCGGCGGTTGGCATCGCCATCGTTGCATCGGTGGGTAACCTCGGAGGCTTCGCCGCACCGGTGCTGATCGGCAAACTGACCGAGGCGACCGGGGACCTGGTAACTGGCTTTCTGGCCATAGGCGTATTGCTGCTGCTTGGGGCGCTATGGACTGCGCTGACCGTGCGCATACCCCGCTAGCGTGCGGCCTGCCCGCTGGGCTGCATCGGTGCAACCCGCATCACACTACAAAAATGAAAAGCCAGCTGTTACTGAATACAGTGGTTTCCCGGTAATAACCTGAGGAGTAATCCAATGACGCTTCCACAAGCCTTGGCATTTGACGTCTTCGGTACCGTTGTTGACTGGCACTCGAGTATTGCGCGTGAAACGAGCACGTTCCTGTCTGAGTACCTGCCGTCAGTCAGCCCTGCGGATTTTGCCTTGCAATGGCGCGAGTTGTATCTGCCGGCAATGCGCGAGTGCGTCAGCGGCCAGAGAGGTTTCGTTGTCCTGGACACGTTGCACTACGAGACGCTGCAGAAGTTGTTGGGGGCTCACGGCCTGGACGTCAGCCAGATCGCCTCTGATGTATTGTGGAAGCTTGCCCATGCCTGGCGCCGCCTGGACCCTTGGCCCGATGTGGCTGAAGGTCTGGCCCAACTGCGCCGGCGCTTTCCAATTGTGACCTTGTCGAATGCCAATGTGGAATTGATGATCGCAATGAACCGGTACAACGGTTTGCAGTGGGATGCCCTTTTGGGGGCGGAGTTTGCACAAACCTATAAACCGGACCCTGTTGCCTATCTCACCACTGCACAAGCGCTAGGCCTGGAGCCACAGCAACTGTGCCTGGTTGCGTGCCACCACAGCGACCTTGCGGCGGCCAGAGCCTGTGGTTTGATGACGGCTTATATCGATCGCCCCATGGAATATGGTGGAGCCCCTGCGCCCGACGCAGGCGATGTCCAGAGCTGGGACTGGCAGGCCAACAGTTTCACTGACCTTGGGCATAAGCTGCAGGATTAGGAAGCTGACTAAGCAACAAGAAAATCCATACGAGACGGAAACTGTACAATGGCCCTCACCGATACCGCGGTCCGAAACGCCAAACCCTGTGCGAAGGACTACACCTTTCTGACTACGACGGCCTCGCTCTTTTCGTCAATCCGAAAGGTGTCAAATACTGGCATTTCCGCTTTCTTGGGTGGAGAAGCGATCGCGTATTTCTCTCGGTACCTACCCTGAAATCGGCTTGAAGGATGCACGCGCTTTGCGTGATGTTTCCAAGGTTCCGATTGCCAGGAGCATTGTGCATCTATTCATCGCTTGCTCCCTTGTGCGGATGTCCTAATCGCTACCAGCGTGGTTCAGGCGACTATCCGAGCAGCATCATCAACTGCCCAGAGAACGGGCTTTCTTGCCGGCGCAGAGGGCACGAGGCTGCTGACGGTATCAAGCCGACTGATGTGCTCAGCCGAAAGCTCAAGCGACAGAGCGCCGAGGTTGTCGGTGAGCTGGATTAGGGAACGCGGTCCGAGGATCGGAACTGCTCCGTGCGTGCCGGCCCATGCAATGGCGACCTGGCCTGCGCTGACGCCAAGTTCGCCTGCGACGGCGAGTACGGTGTCGAGTATCTGTGTGCGCTGTGCCGAGTTCTCGGGTTGAAACACTCGGCCACCGAAGCCTTCGGCACGCCCCTTTTCGCCCTCGCGATACTTGCCGGTCAGCATCCCTCCGCCCAGCGGCGACCAAGTGACGACACCCAACCCGAGTGCGTTGGACGCTGGAAACAGGTCAGCCTCGGGTTCGCGACGTACAAGGCTGTGCTCAAACTGCGCTGCCGCAATGGGGACCGCACGACTGAGTTCTGCCAGAGTGACCGCGCGGGCGAGCCGCCAAGCGGAGAAGTTCGATAGGCCCGCATAGAGAATCTTGCCGGCGCGTGCCAGGTCCTCGAAACCGCGGACTATTTCCTCGGCTGGTGTGACGCCATCGGGATGATGCGCCCAGTAGATGTCGATCCGATCCGTCTTGAGCCGCTTGAGGCTCGCCTCTACTGAAGCAACCATGGCCTTGCGGCTATTTCCGGTGACCAGTCTGTCGGCGTTGGGGGCTGCACCGTTGGTGAATTTGGTCGCGAGCACGAAGTTTTCGCGCCGCCCTTCGAGCAGGGTACCGAGGAACTCTTCGGATTGTCCGAACTGATAGATATCTGCTGTATCGATGAAGTTGCCGCCGGCCTCGGCATAGGCGTTGAAGACCGCCTTGCTGGCATCGGGATCGGCACCATAACCCCAGCCAGTGCCAAAGTTTCCCGTGCCGAGGGCGACCTGTGAAACCCTCAGGCCAGTCCTGCCAAACGATGTGTATTTCATACTTTGCTCCATTGATTAAGCCAGGATGATGTTGTCAAAGTCTGTCGTCTCTGTGCCGATCAGCTCTCCTGCTTCACGTAGCGCGGAACCACGAGGTTGCTAACGGAAATCTGGACGATTGCCCCGTCTTGGTTCAGCGTCGTCGCGCGTAGCTTGACCAGCCCTTGCTCCGGCCTCGATTTCGACGGCCGCACCTCCAACACTTCGCTTTCCACGCGCAATTCATCACCGTGACGTACTGGAAGCGGCCAGCGCAATTCATCGATACCAGCGCCGACGATACCGCCAGCAGGCTTGAAATCGCTGTCCACGAGCAACCGCATCGTGACTGCGGCGGTATGCCAACCGCTCGCGGCCAGGCTTCGGAAGATCGAGGCGCTCGCAGCGCCCTCGTCCAGGTGAAATGACTGGGGATCGAACTCGGAGGCAAACGACTTGATCCGTTCATTCTCAATGCGTACCCGTGCATTCCCGCCAAATCGCTGTCCAGGCACGAGGTCATCAAGGTAGTAGAGGTCCATGGTCGTCCTTTTTGTCAGAGTGTCTCAAGAGCGCTTATCGATAGCGCCTATGTCATAGATAATTGCATATACAAATATTGTAGATACAATAAATCACATGAAGAACGCCATCAAGCCGCAGGGATGTACCAATCTGAAGCTTCGCCAGCTCAATCGCATGGTGACGCGTCACTACGACCGTTACGTCGGCGAGACGGGGCTGAAGAACACGCAGTATTCGCTGCTATCACATGTCGTGAAGCTGGGGCCTATCCGTCCGGGCGATCTCGCCAGGCGCATGCAAATGGAAGCTTCGACGCTGACGCGCAACATGCAGTCGCTTGTGGCACACGGCTGGCTGAAGATTGGCGCGGGAGACGATGCCCGCAGCCGTCTTGTCGAGGTAACCGAGGCAGGGTGCGCGAAGCGCGCCGAAGGTCAGCATGCGTGGAAACTGGCGCAACAGGCACTCAATGAGCGCCTCGGTCCGGAGAGCGTTATCGCATTACACGAGATGCTCGATATGTGGATCGAATGCCTTGGCGATAATCTTGACCCGCCATCGGAGGGGTAAGCCCCTTGAGCGCTCCTGACAAGGGGGCTCGGTCGAGGCAGGAGGTCTCATCTTGAGAGGGGCTTGCAGGTTTTAATCGAGTCTGGTGATCGCCTGCGTGCTTGACTCGGTGGCGACGCGCCATTCGTCAGTAAGATGCTCTACCCCTTCTTGACAGCCAGCCTGCAAGGGGGGAAATACTTGCCCCATATTCATATAGATGACTAGATGACAAGGTGAATAAAGTCGATGAGTTCTCTTTCCAGTGATGTTCGGCTACCGCTTTACCAACGCCTGCGTGACCACTTGGCTGAGCAGATCGCCAATAATCGCTGGCGTCCGGGGGAGGCTATTCCTACCGAAGCCGCGTTTTCGGCGGAATACCAATTGTCCACCGGTACCGTGCGCAAAGCGGTCGACGCGTTGGTCAGCGAGGGTATTCTTGAACGTCAACAAGGACGCGGCACTTTCATTCGTCGGCCACAGTTTCAGTCGTCACTGTTCCGGTTCTTCCGTTTTCAAACCGCTGCCGGCGAACGTCTGGTGCCGGAGAGTCGCATCCTGTCCATCGAGCCGGTGACCGCACCGTCGGCGGTAGCCGAGGCGTTGAGGCTGCCGCTCGATGCCCCGGTAATTCGCATTGTCCGCCTGCGTCTGCTCGACGTTAAACCGGTGCTGGCCGAAGAAATCTGGCTGCCGCGCAGTCGTTTCCAGGCGTTGCTGGATATCGACCTGAGCAGCAAGGGGCCATTGCTGTATCCGATTTACGAAGAAGTGTGCGGCCAGGTGATCGCCTATGCCGAAGAAACCCTGACCGCCGAATCGGTGAATGACGTACATGCGCGGTTGCTGCAGGTACCGGTCCATAGCCCGGTGGTGGTGATCGAGCGTCTGGCGCGCGACTACGCCGGTCAGCCATTGGAATGGCGTCGCTCACGAGGGCACGCTGAGCACTTCCGTTACAGCGTGGATATTCGCTAACGCCCCACAACTGCAAAAGGGGCGAGCCGCTCGCCTCTGATTTCAAATCGATGTGTTTTCAAAACTGGCCCTGTAGCGGTGCGGTTCGCTCTCGGCTGCCTCATGTTCCACTTATAAGGATAAGAATCATGTTCAGCTGGTATCGCCAAGTCACTCCTCGGGAGCGCAAAACGTTTTGGGCCTGTTTCGGCGGATGGTCGCTCGATGCATTGGAAGTACAAATGTTCGGCCTGGCAATTCCGGCGTTGATCGCTGCGTTCGCCTTGACCAAGGGCGATGCGGGGTTGGTCAGTGGCGTCACGCTGGTTACCTCGGCAATCGGCAATCGGCAATCGGCGGTTGGGTAGGGGGGACGTTGTCCGACCGCTACGGCCGGGTGCGCACACTTCAGTGGATGATTTTGTGGTTCTCGTTCTTCACCTTTCTCTCCGCGTTCGTCACTGGCTTCCACCAACTGCTGATCGTCAAGGCGCTGCAAGGTTTTGGCATTGGCGGTGAGTGGGCCGCAGGGGCGGTGCTGATGGCCGAAACCATCAACCCGAAATACCGTGGCAAGGTCATGGGCACAGTGCAAAGCGCCTGGGCCGTGGGTTGGGGCCTGGCGGTCGGGGTGTTCGCGCTGATTTATTCCCTCGTGCCGCAGGACATGGCCTGGCGGGTGATGTTTATCGTCGGCTTGCTGCCGTCGTTCCTGATCATCTGGGTGCGACGCAATGTTGAGGAACCCGACAGCTTCCAGCGTCTGCAAAAAGAAAAAGCCATCCCGCAAAGCTTCTTCAAATCCCTTGCCGGCATCTTCCGCCCGGAGCTGCTGCGTGTAACGCTGTTTGGCGGGCTGTTAGGCCTGGGCGCCCACGGCGGTTACCACGCGGTGATGACCTGGTTGCCAACGTTCCTCAAAACCGAACGCAATCTGTCCGTGCTGAATTCCGGCGGCTAACTGGCGGTAATCATCTTTGCTTTCTGGTGTGGGTGTGTGGTCAGCGGCTCCTTGATCGACCGTATTGGCCGTCGCAAAAACATCGTGCTGTTCGCGCTGTGCTGTGTCGTCACCGTGCAGTGCTATGTGTTTCTGCCGCTGACCAACACGCAGATGCTGTTTCTCGGTTTCCCGCTCGGCTTCTTCGCGGCGGGCATTCCGGCGAGCCTTGGTGCGCTGTTCAACGAGTTGTATCCGGCGGACGTTCGTGGCGCCGGTGTGGGGTTTTGCTACAACTTTGGCCGAGTGCTCTCGGCGGTATTCCCGTTCCTGGTTGGCCATATGAGCGACTCCATGTCCTTGGGTTCGGCGATAGGCATCGATGCCGGGATCGCTTATGGCGTGGCGGTGATCGCGGCCCTTTGTCTGCCGGAAACCCGTGGTCGCAGCCTTGAAGCCACGAACACGGCAGCGCCCGTCACGGTCAATGGCAACGAGAGTGCCCGGGCCTGATGATCATTACTTTCGATAGATGAAATCCATGTCTGAAACCTGTTCTGCGCCGATTTCCGGCATCGATTCCCACGCTCATGTGTTCAGCCGCGCACTGAACCTGGCCTCTGTGCGGCGCTATACCCCTGCGTTTGACGCCACGCTTGGGGAGTATTTAAAGCACTTGCAAGCCCATGGCTTGAGTCATGGCGTGTTGGTGCAACCAAGCTTTCTCGGCACCGACAACGGTTATCTGCTGGCGGCGCTACAACAGGCGCCAGCGCAGTTGCGAGGAGTGGTGGTGCTGGAGCGAGAGGTCAGTCGAGACCTGTTGAACTACATGGCTCGAGTGGGTGTGGTTGGCGTTCGTTTGAACCTGATGGGTAAAGCGTTACCTGACTTTCACGACTCAGACTGGCGAGATTTATTTGGCCATCTCGCTGAACTGGGCTGGCATGTCGAGTTGCATCGTCATGTGGAGGATTTACCGCAGCTGATTCGTCAACTGATCCCGTTCGGCATCAAGCTCGTGATCGATCATTTCGGTCGTCCGGACGCTCGTTCCGGCATCGACCAGCCAGGATTTGACGAGCTGCTGGAGTTGGGGCAGAGCGGGCAGATCTGGATGAAGGTGTCCGGCATCTATCGTTTGGCCGGTACACCCCAACGGAATCTTGGATTCGCCAGGGCGGCATTACGGCTGCTGGAGCAGAGCTTCGGCCGACGCCGATTGGTGTGGGGCAGCGATTGGCCTCATACACAACATGAAGACAGCGTCGGTTTCGGTACGGTGATCGAACAACTGCAAGCACTGGAATGTTCAGCGCCGCTAATGCATTCGTTGTTAGTGGAAGCGCCTCAAGCGTTATTCGGGTTTGAAGAAGGAGAGGCCTGAAGCAACAACAAATCAAGGGCGCTGTCGGTTTGAGGCGCCCCAGATCAGACAGGGTCCACTGCATCAAAGTCTTAGCGCGTTGAAGGGTGAAGTTGTGATGTTTTTTTGATGGGCTGCAAGTAATCAGTAAATCCCTGGAACCACATCACCTCAGCAAAATCACCGCTGATAACCAAGTCCTCTTTATGCAACCCTGTCAGAAATGCATCTTTACTATCTTTAGCAGACAAAATAGCAAAACCCTTCCCTGCATCTCTAAACGACAGGGTGAATTTTGGCTTTTCAGTTAAGCCGGCAGAGGATTTTATCTTGCCGTTTTTAATGGTGTAGTAGCGACCCACTCCACCCTGCGTTCGGATTTGAAAGACCAACTCCTTATCTTTAACGAATTTTGCGCAGTCAGGACTTTTTCTGATCGCTCTCTGTAATAGCTTGGTTAAAGCCCATAACAAAAATTTAAACTTCAGCATGGTGAGCTTGCTCCGTAAGTTATTACTCGTTGAGGAACTGAATGGCGTGTTTCAGGAAACGCTCAGGGCATTGGAATTGAGCACCGTGGCCAGCATCTGGATACAGGAATAGCTGGGCGTTCGGGATGTTCTGAGCCATGTACCAGGAATTGACCGTTGGAATCATAACGTCATCCACGCCGTTCAGGATGAACGTCGGCTGTTTGATTTCGCGCAGATGATTGAAAGGAGCGTTCGGGTCCAGCTTTGGCAAATAGTGCATATGTGCTTCGATCTGGGCCTGTATCACTTCAGGAGAACTTGGTGGATCCTGGTCGACGCGCTGATGACGGCGCCCCCAGAAGTCGCTTCCGGCCTGTCGCGCCGCCTGGGATCGACCGAAGAACAGAAACAGAAAGTCTTCCAGGGTCGGAACGGGGCGCGGTGCAGTTTCGAGCACTCCAGGGTCTGAGTCCGGATTACCGCCACGAGGACCCGTGCCGAGCAGCATGAGCTTGCGGACGAGATTGGGATGGCGTCGCGTCAGGTCCTGAGCTACAAAACCACCGAGCGAGAAACCTAAAACATCGACCTTGGATAGACCCAGCGTTCGGATCACCGCAGCAGCGTCGTCGGCCATATGCTCGATCCGGGTACGCGGTTTGCCGGAAGAAGAGGCAATCCCGCGACCGTTGTAGAGGATGACCTCGCGCCCTGCAGCGAGGCCATCGGTCATGAGTGGGTCCCAATGATCCATACCGCCGCGGAAATGTTGAAGGAAGAACAGAGGGGGCAGGCCTGTCGTATTGTTGCCCCAGCGGCGATAGGCAAATTTATCCCCATCGACTTCCACGAAGCGGGTGGGGGCGGTGAAATGGGTGTCGGTCATGTTGAAGTCTTCCAGGTGGTTATTGTCATGTCTTGATATGCATCGCCATCAAAACCTTGGTCCAGATAGAGACGCAGTGGCGAACGATGCGATTGGATCTTTGGCGAGCTGCGGGCTCATACCCGCGTGCGCATGCGCCGTGTACGGAACGTGCCCCAGCCGCTTTTCATCACCGATTTTGAAAGCGCCCAAAGCCCGCTTTCATTAGGGCGTGGATCACCGCCATTGGCGATTCGTTTGAGTTGCAGCGTGTACCAGAAGATTTCCATGACCCCCATCTGATCAATTTGTTTGATACCTGTGGTGATCGGTTTTACACGCTGTTGACTGTCCTGGCCTTGCAGCAGGGCTGCCGGTGCTTCGGGATCAATGGCCAATAGCCGCGCGAGGCCAATGACATCGAGCGCTCCGGAACGCAGCGCAGTGTTCATGGCAGTGGCACTGCGAAAACCGCCAGTGACCATCAAAGGCACCTCGATCGAGGCGCGCACCTTTTCAGCAAACTCAAGAAAGTACGCCTCACGCGCTACGGTGGATGCTTTTTTAGTCTCTTGGAGGCCGCCGCTCATGGCTGGAGCCTCGTAGGTGCCCCCCGAAATCTCAATCAGGTCGATGCCTGCTTCGGCGAGTGCATGAATCGTCGCCATTGATTCTTCTTCGGTGAAGCCTCCGCGCTGGAAATCCGCTGAGTTGAGTTTTATACCAACGGGAAAATCGGCACCGACCTGGCGACGGATCTCGGTATAAACGGCCAGCACGAAACGCCGACGCTTTTCCGGGCTGCCACCCCATTCATCCGTACGCCGATTGTGGTGTGGCGACAGGAACTGGTTGATCAGATAACCGTGCGCGCCATGGATCTGCACGCCGCTGAAACCGGCCTTCTTGCAAATGGCCGCGCTGCGCCCAAAGCGCTGGATGATGTCTTCGATCTCGGCTGTAGTGGCTTCGCGCGGGGTCTCGAAGAGTGCGGCCATGTCCTCGCGGAACGGGACGGCTGATGGCGCGAGGTTGCTGTCATTCAAGCCTTTGGTCGACTGCTTGCCAGGGTGATTAAGCTGCACCCAGATCGCCGCGCCCTGCTCGGTTGCAGCACGGGCCCACTGGCGTAGCACAGGCAAGTCAGCTTCATCCTCGATCACCACGTTGCCTGGTTCACCGAGTGCACGCCGGTCGATCATCACATTTCCGGTTATGAGCAAACCAATGCCCGACGCGGACCAGCGCCGGTATAACTCGACCAGTTTTAATGTCGGGTGATTGTTGTAGGTGCCCAGCGTTTCGCTCATGGACGCCTTGCCAAGACGGTTGCGAAAAACACTGCCGTTCGGGAGTTGCAAGGGCTGGTTCAGCAGATTTTCTTCAGGCGCGGAGGAGGTCATGGTGAGTTCTCTATAAGGGCTATTTCAAGATTGAAGGGTGTGCAGCGGGATGGGGGCCGACACCCGCTGGGTTTGCGTGTTTTTCACTGGGATGTACGACATGGCGTGCTCGGTCAGCGCGGTGATCGTCAGGCTTGGATTAACCCCGAGATTGGCGCTGAGCATCGAACCGTCGCAGACCAGCAAGTTCTGATAGCCGAAGACACGGTTCTGTACGTCCATCACGCCGCGCTCCGGTGAGTCCGCCATCGCACAGCCCCCCATGCAGTGCGCCGTGGTGGGGATGTTGAATAAAATCTCGGACAGAAAGGTCGTCGGTATGCCGCCAAGCGCTTTTGCGCCTTTTTCGGCAAAGGCATTCGCCTCTGGAATGAAGGTGGGGATGGGGCCGCCCTCGCTGTCGAGCTGTTTTGCGAATGGCCAGAACCAGCGGCGCTTGAGCCGCATGTCGAGCGACGCGTCCACTGTCTGCATCACCAGCAATAACATGGTCTGACGCGCAAAACCGATGGGGTTATGCACGTGCATTGCTTGCAGTGGGTGGGTGAGCAGCGTCCATAGCCAGGTAAAAATCCGTGTCCACCCGGCACGTCCGCCGCACAGCAAGGTCATCATCAAACCCACCGCATCTGAGCCTTCCGGGTAACGCACGACGCCAATGTGGGTGCGCTCATCGAGATAGATGCCACCCCCCCCCGCCAGTCCTGGCGACATGCTTTTGTCCGCGGCAGGAAAACGCACGCCGATTAGGGACTCGGCATTGGTGCGCACACGCTTTCCGAGGTCGTCGCTGATGCGTGGCAATGACCCGCTTTGCTTGAGCCGGAACAACAACTCCATCGTGCCCAACGACGATGCGGCGAAGACCACACCGCGGCAACGGAAGCTGCGACGCTGCTTGTTGAACCAGGCGGTCGAGCATTCTGTGAAGACTTCATAGCCGTCACTGCCGTCTTCTTTGCCATTGAGGGGCCGGACGTCCACCACCTTAGTCTCGGCAAAAACCTGGGCGCCACGCTTTTGCGCCAGATAGAGGTAGTTCTTATCGAGGGTGTTCTTGGCGTTGTGCTTGCAACCCATCATGCAGCCACCGCAACCGGTGCAGGTCCCGCGCTCCGGGCCCTCGCCATTGAAGTAAGGATCCGGGTAGGTCTTGCCGCCTGCTTCACCGTCGGGAGCAAAGAAGGTTCCTACGTGGGGGGCGTGATACGTGTGTCCGATACCTTGCAAATCCGCCATTTTCTTGAGGCGCAGATCGGCCTCACCCATGATCTTGCTCTCTGTTACGCCCAGCATCTTCTCCGCCGTGGCGTAGTACGGCGGCATGATCCGTTTCCAGTCCGCCAAGCCAGCCCAAGAACCCTCACTCCATACGCTATCGCGCGGTGTCAGCAAGACATTGGCGTAGGTGATGGATCCTCCACCGAATGCGTTGCCGCTCACGATCATCACGTGGCGGAACAGACGCATGTTGTAGAAGCCGAACATTTTCAGCCCGGGTCGCCACATCCAGCGACGCGTGTCCCAGTTAGATTTGGGAAAATCCTCAGCCGTCCAGCGTCGGCCCATCTCCATTACGGCGACGGAATAGCCTTTTTCGGTTAACCGGAAGGTGGACACGCTGCCACCAAATCCAGAACCGATAACGATGTAGTCGAAATCGAAGGATGGATTCATTGCGTGCGGCTCAGGCAAGCGCTACGTACATACGTGAAAAAACTAGTCATGTTGCGTCTCCTTATTTTTGTAATGGCGCTTCGGACACTAGTCACAGGACAGGCATTGCTGAATGGGATGTTTGTTGTATGAGCGCGCGACGGGCGCAGGTTCACCTCCGGGCAACATCGGATTCAGGTAGGTAAAGGCAAAATAGGGACGGCTGACGGATCAGCAAATGTTTGACAGCTGGTAGGGTGAAAGGCGAGGCGAGTGGGAGGCTGGCGTCGAGCCAAGGCCCCCCGATTCTCATGAAGCGAGGGGAAGTGGTAGAGGGCCTGCGGTCTTAGGGCTTGTACTCGAGTACTTTGAACACACGTGTAAACGCTGGCCGATCCCCTTGCAGCAGCTTTGCGTGCCCTTCGCGAAGCGCACGCGTTGGAGTGATCTGGCGCAGGACTAGCGCGATGAAGGTTTCCATGTCGCACTGTATCTTGACGTCGGTGGGCTCTGTGCTTGGCCCAGACCGTGCCAACAGGGTCCCGTCGTTTACTTGAACATGGAAGACCTCCGCCCCCACCTGAAACTCGTACAGCTCCTGCAAACCGGCGCTCGTCGCCGAATCGTTCGCGCTTGTCAGGCAAAGGGCTATGAGCTCCGCACGAGCACTGGCCGGATCGATGCGCTCGTCGATCGGCAGACCCAGTCCCCAGAATCCCAACGCGAGCACTGGTTTGCGTAATTGCTCGCCCAAAGCCGTCAGCTCGTAAGCTGGCGTAGTAGGAGGCGTGCGTAGCGTGACTTGTTGAATGACGCCGTTCTGGACCAGCATGGCCAGGCGTTCGGACAGCCGGTTTGTACCCATTGCAGGCAGAATCGCGAGCATGTCCTTGAATCGCTTCGGACCTAACAGGAGTTCGCGAATCAAGAGCAGCGTCCAGCGATCTCCAAGTACGTCGAGCGATCGGGCTATTGGGCAGATTTGACCGTAGGTTTTGTTTGTCATGTCTCATTGTACATATTCCGCTCAGCCGATACGCAGCGGAATGCGGTAGCCGATAGTCAGGCTGGAAGTTCTCCAGCAGTTCAAGGCTAGAAATTTTTCCCTCCGGCAGCGCCGCTAACCGCGCCCCCCCCCAATGGAAAGAGGGCAGCGTTTCCGTGCCTATTGCCGCTGATCTCACAGCCGTTTTCATGTGTTGCTCACTGCCTGAATTTGTTGGGTAAGTCCAATTATTTAACTATACGTATTATATAGTTTAAGCGCTATACGAAAAATATAGTTTGACGATTGCTGGGGGCATTGTTCCGAAAGGCATCTTCACTTATTGCTCATAGGGCGGCTTTCACCTGCCGAACAAGCCTTCAGCGATGACGGGCATCTGTGCCCTTTGATGGGAAGTGTTTTTGCATGCTAACGCTGACATGGGTTTGCTTATCAGGAGCAAACCCATGCCAGATAGAGCGTTGCGTTGGACTCAAAAACGATACGTCAGTTGCGCCACCAAGCCGTTGGCGCTGTTCTCGTACTTGGCGCTATAGGCTGGTTGGAGTCCGGAGGTATTGGCTTGACTAACCGAGCTGCGGTTTTCCCACAGGTAGGCGTAGGCAAGGTCGACGGTGAGGTCTGCGTTGGGTGAGTAGCCAGCACCCAAGGTCAGGGCGCGGCGGTTGCCCACAGGAATACGCACTTCCCGGTCGGAATTGGTGGTCGGTGAAGGATCATAGGCGAAGCCCGCACGCAGCACCCACTGCTTATCAAGCTGATAGGAGGCACCCACTGCCACCGACAAGGTGTCGTGCCAATTCAGCTCTTCGCCAATGGTGTTGAAGCCGAGTTGCTGCCCGAGCGGTGGGACACCTTTATTCTTTGCCTCGAGCTTCGATAGGCGGCTCCAGCGCGTCCAGGTGGAACCCAGGTAACCGGTCCAACGCTCGTTGAAACGATGAGTTAAAGAGGTATTCACCGACTCCGGGAGGGTCGCATCCAGCGAGGCTTTGTACTTGCCGTTCAGGCCGAAAATGCTTGGAGAATCGCTCACTTCAGTGTGGCCTGTGAGGTGATAGTCGACCTTGGAGTGGTAAGTAATGCCCCAAGTGGTAGCGTCACTCAGATCGACCATCAGGCCAAGGTTGTAGCCGAGCGCGGTATCGTCGCCCTTGATCTTGATCTGGGTGTCCCTGCCGGCATTCAGTGCGCCGGTGGCCAGATCGTTCTGCAGATTGCCTTCTATGTGGTTAATGGTTGGGCCGCCGCCGATGGTGACGCGATCGTTGATGCGATAAGCGAGAGTTGGCTGCAAGGTGATCACTTGTACCTTGCTATAGCTGCCGTGATAGCGTCCCTGGAAGTTGCGTTCATAATCGTTGACCAGGCCGTTGGGGACATAAACGCCCATGCCGAAGGTGAAGTCCTGATTGATCGGTGTAGAAAAGTAGCCGAAAGGCACCGCAGTCAGTGGTACCGAATCACCTTTGTTGCTGCCCGAGGCACTGCTCTGGGCGTCACTGATATCGACTTTGGCGCTGATTAACGCAAAGCCACCACTGACCTCGGTGCGCTTGAGCTTGCTCAGACCGGCGGGGTTACCATAGACAGTGCTGGCATCCAGCGCCGTAGAGGCGCGGCCGGCATAGGCAATGCCGGCACCGCTCGCGCTTTGCTCGTTGACGGCCAGGCCATTGGCAACAGCGGTGGCGCAAAACGCGCAGGCGGTCAGTGCGAAAGTGCTTTGGAGAATAATCTTGTTCACTGTTTTACTCCGAACAGGGTGACAGCGTGGTTCATCACCACTTTGAAGCGATCACGTTTTTCGCCATGCACTAGGTGCAAAGAAGCGGATCTGGTGTAACCGTAATAATTGCTCATCTTCATGCAGCCCAAGGCTTACAAGGGATTCTAGATCAGCGATGGCCGCAATGGCGCTCTTGGTAGACTTCGGACAACGGTTCCACCAAAAGGACTTTGCTTGTCACGCTCTGGGGTGCGCGTGGATGAACTGGCGCGTCGGCCTTGCTCGGCGAAGCCAGTGCCCACTAAGGATGAACAAATAGGCTGCGTGATGAGACGTCGATAGGACGGGGAGGGAGGGATAGCGACGAGCGTTGATGCATACATAAGCGATCTCCGGTAGCGCCTGGATTATTGTTATGGCAATGGCGCTTACGGAGTTGATGGTAGGGTGCGTTATTGGGAGGAAACGTCTTCCAGATGACATTGTGTAAGCTATTTTTCATTCGGTCATATATCACCGGCAGTGATCGCCGTGGCTGAGATCAGGATTAGGCACGGTTCGTAAATGACACCTCGCCTATGCTGGGCGAATAGCAAGGATCTGGTCGATCAGCCAGGCCAGGGCTGGATCATGTTGGCGTTGCGCCAGATAGACCAGTTCGAGGTGGAACTCCCCAAGGGCGAAGGGCAGATCGAACAGTTGTAGTGGCAGCAGTGTTGCGAACTGACGCGCCAGTTGACAGGGCAAGACAACACACAGATCCGAGCAGGCGACTAGGTGCGCGGCTTGCAGGTAATTGGGTGTGGTGTAGACAATTTGCCGCACTAGACCGTGTTCGGCCAGCCACTGGTCGACCATGCCACGTGTCTGGCCACCATGTACCCAGAGATGGCGCAACTGCAGGAAGGTGTCCAGCACAAGCGAGTTGCTCACCTGCGGGTGGTCTTTACGCACTGCTACCAAGAGGGTTTCGCTGTGCCAGTGCTGGCGGGTAAAGCGCGCCGGCATCTCGTCGAAGCGACCGAGCACAAGATCCAGTTCACCCTTGTCCAGTGCTTCGGCAGGCAGGCTTGAGGCAAGGTGCATGATGTCGATGCGCAGGTTCGGCGCCAGTTCTTGAAGGCGCGTCAGCAGTGGCGGCATGCATAATTGTTCGACAAAGTCAGTCAGGGCGATGCGAATCTGTTGATGGCTCAGGCGCGGGTTGAAGGTCTCTCCGGCATTGAGGGTCTGCTCAATCTGTTGCAGTGCCGAGCGAATCGGACCCTCCAAGGCCAGTGCTCGGGGTGTCGGCTGCATGTGGCGGCCGACGCGTACCAGCAGTGGGTCCCCGAACAGCAAGCGTAAACGTGAAAGCGAGTTGCTCACAGCTGGTTGGCTCAGTGCCAATCGCTCCGCTGCCCGTGAGACATTTTGTTCACGCAACAACATGTCGAGCACGCGCAGCAGATTGAGGTCGAAGCTCGCTAAATTCATACAGTAAATACCTGGCATATGAAAATGAAATTTCAAAAATAGTAGGCGCCTGCTTAGGGTGGCGGCAATCCTTTCTCATCCAAAGCAGGAGCGCCAAGCGTGAGCACCCCGTTCAACGTGCAGCAGGCCGCCGTCATTGGCGCCGGGACCATGGGTCGCGGAATAGTTATCAGCCTCGCCAGTGCAGGTATTCCTGTCTTGTGGCTGGACAGCAATCCTCAGATGGTTGAAGTCGGTCTGAAAACGGCCGAAGAGACGTGGGCATACCAGGTCACCAAGGACCGAATCAGTAGCGCAGAGGCCAGTCAGAATCTGGCACGGATTCGCAGCGTGGATAGCTACGCTGCACTCGCGGATGCTGACCTTGTGATTGAGGCGGTGTATGAGAACCTCGAACTCAAGCAGGCGATCTTCAAAGCCGTGGACAAGACGCTCAAGCCGGGAGCAATCCTGGCCAGTAACACTTCTGCCTTGGATATCGACGCCATTGCTGCCGTCACAAGTCGCCCTGAGCAGGTGCTGGGCCTCCACTTCTTCAGCCCTGCTCACGTTATGAAGTTGCTTGAGATCGTGCGCGGCGAAAAAACGGCTGCGCCGGTGTTGGAGGCTGCGCTGGCGTTTGGGCGGAGCATCGGTAAGGTGGCGGTAGTGTCCGGCAACTGCCGCGGCTTCATCGGCAATCGTATGCTCGCCAACTATGTGGCCGAGGCGCGCAAAATGCTCCTTGAAGGAGCGATACCCAAGCAGGTGGACGATGCACTGCAGAAATTCGGCTTTGCTATGGGGCCATTTCGCATGTACGACGTGGTCGGTCTTGACCTGGAGTGGCGTGCTCGCGAGTTGGCTGGGCGGGGCATGAATGACCCGCTGGTGCAGATCGACAATGAACTGTGCGAGCTCGGTCGTTTCGGCCAGAAATCGCGTATGGGCTATTACCGTTATGCAGAAGGCAGCCGGCAGGCTGAGCATGATCCCGAGGTAGACGCGCTGGTGCTTAATGTGTCTCGGGGCCTGGGTTTCTATCGCCGCGAGATCAGTGATGAAGAGATCGTCGAGCGTTGCCTATTGGCGCTGGTCAATGAAGGGGCAAAGATTCTTGAGGAAAACATTGCCGGCAGTAGCCATGACATTGATCGCGTGTACCTCAACGGATACGGTTTTCCTGAAGTGACGGGCGGGCCGATGCGTTGGGCCGATAAACAGGGCGTGCGGCAAATGCGTATACGCCTGGAGCGTCTGCAAGGGATATTCGGTGACCACTGGCGTCCGGCCAGTCTGATCCAGCGCCTGGTCAACGCCGACAAGCGCTTCGCCGACGTGAAGGAGGGCCGCGTATGACCTATCAGGCCCCCTTGCGCGACATGCGCTTCGTACTGCACGAAATGTTCGATGTTTCAGGCCACTGCAAGCGCTTGGGCAACGGCCTGGATCACGAAACCATCGACGGCATACTGGAAGAGGCTGCCCGCTTTGCTGGCGAGGTGGTTGCGCCGCTGAACCGCAACAGCGACGAGCAGGGCTGCCAGTTCAACCAGGGGCAAGTGACCACTCCGGACGGTTTCCGCGAGGCGTATCGGCAGTACGTCGACAATGGCTGGGCGAGTATGACTGGGCCGTCGGAGTACGACGGACAGGGTATTCCGCAGCTAATTTCGGCCAGCTTCCACGAGATGCTGATGGGCGCCTCATTGTCCTTTCGCATCTATTCCGGCCTGACTGAAGGCGCGGTGCTGGCCTTGCATCGGCACGGCAGTGAAGAGCTCAAGCAGGCCTATTTGGCCAAAATGGTCAGTGGTGAATGGACGGGCACAATGTGCCTTACCGAGCCCCAGGCTGGCACCGACATGACACTACTGCGTACTCGAGCGGAGCCTCAGGCCGACGGTAGCTATCGGATCAGTGGCAACAAAATTTTCATCAGTGGTGGCGAGCAGGATCTGAGCGAAAACATCGTTCACTTGGTGCTGGCCCGGTTACCCGACGCACCGCACGGAGTGAAGGGCATTAGCCTGTTTCTCGTGCCCAAGTTCATCGCCACAGTCGACGGCACTCTGCAAGCACGCAACGAGCTGAGCTGCGGTGCGCTGGAACACAAGATGGGTATTAAGGGCACCTCCACCTGCGTGATGAATTTCGACGAGGCCAGTGGCTGGCTGGTCGGAGAGGCCAATCAGGGATTGGCATGCATGTTTACCATGATGAACGACGCGCGGTTCCAGGTCGGCTTACAGGGGCTGGGAATCGCTGAGGCGGCATTCCAGGGCGGTCTTGCTTATGCCCGTGAGCGTCTGCAGTCACGGGCCCTAACCGGCCCGGCGGTGCCGGACAAGAGTGCCGACCCGATCATTGTGCATCCGGATGTACGGCGCATGCTGCTGACGCAGAAGACCCTGAGTGAAGGTTGTCGTATGCTCGCGGCTTATACAGCGCTTCAACTCGACCTTGAACACGGCGATCCGGATGTTCTGGCACGCAAGGCTGCGGGCCGTCGGGCTGCGCTGCTGATCCCGATCGTCAAGGCATTCCTTACCGATGTCGGCCAGGAAGTCGCCAGTCTTGGCGTGCAGCTGTATGGCGGCCACGGCTACATCCGCGAGTGGGGGATGGAGCAGTTGATGCGCGATAGTCGCATCACGCAGCTCTACGAGGGCACCAACGGTATCCAGGCACTCGACCTGATCCGGCGCAAAGTTCTCGGTGACGGCGCGACGGAACTGGGAGCGTTGATCGATGAGCTTACGGTGCAGGTCGAAGCGGCGGGTACTCAGGCATCGCTGCGGGAAATGACCGAAGCGGTAGGGCTGCGTCTCGCCGAGTGGCGTGCACTTGGCACCTTGGTCGTCGATGCTTGTCGGCGCGATCCTCAGGAGATCGGTGCCGTGTCCGTCGATTTCCTTGCCTACTCCGCTTATGTGTTGCTGGCCGGCCTGTGGTTGCAGGTCGCGGTGCGTGCCAGTGCTACGTTGGCGGCAGGTAGTGATGAATCCACCTTCTACCGAGCCAAGCTACAAGCCGCCGATTTTTATTGGCGCCGGGTGCTTCCACGTGCCAGTGGTCACCGCGAAGCCTTGCTGGGTGGCGCGGATTGTTTGATGTCGATGGCCGAGGACGATTTCGCGTTCTGATGGCAGTAACCCGCATCAACCGATGCGGGCATTTCGAATAACGACGACAACAATAAGGACCTCTCGTATGCAGCCTTTCAGCTTTGCCACTACCGCCCAGATTCTCAGTGAAGCCGGCGCGGCCTCGCGCTTGGCCAGCCTGTGCTGCGAGCGCGGGGCGCACGCGGTATTAATCGTCACCGACCCGGGCATCGCCCGGCTGGGTCTACTCGATACGTTGCTGCCAGGTTTTGCTGCCGAGCAGTTGAAGGTCTCGGTGTTTGACGAGGTATTGGCCGATCCGCCGCAGGACTGTGTGCTTGCGGTGGTGCAGCAGGCCCGTGAAATGGGTGCCGACTTGATCGTCGGCTTTGGTGGCGGCAGCTCGATGGATGTGGCCAAGCTGGTCGCGTTGCTTGCGCACCCGGAGTGCCAGCAGGACCTGGCTGCGATCTACGGCGTTGGGAATGCCAAAGGGCGTCGCCTACCGTTGATTCAGGTGCCGACCACGGCCGGCACCGGCTCTGAGGTGACTCCGATTGCCATTGTAACCACCGGTGAAACCACCAAGATGGGCATCGTTTCACCGTTGTTGCTGCCTGACCTGGCGTTGCTTGATGCCGACCTGACCTTGGGGCTGCCGGCGGCGGTGACGGCGGCTACCGGTATTGATGCCATGGTACATGCGATTGAGGCCTATACCAGCAAGCTCAAGCGCAACCCAATGTCCAGCCTGCTGGCGCGCGAGGCGCTGGGGCTGCTCGCGGCGAACATCGACCAAGCGGTACACAACGGCGGTAACCGCGAGGCTCGCCAGGCGATGCTGCTCGGCGCGTGTATGGCCGGGCAGGCGTTTGCCAACGCCCCGGTGGCGGCTGTGCATGCACTGGCGTATCCGTTGGGTGGGCATTTTCATATACCCCATGGTCTGTCCAACGCCTTGGTGTTGCCACATGTGCTGCGCTTCAACCTGCCTGTTGCCGCGCCACTGTATGCCGAACTGGCACCGCTGCTGTTGGGGGGGCGTCTGCGCGCCGGCGATACGCAAAGCCTGAGCGAGCAGTTTGTCGTCGAGCTGGCGGCGCTCGGTCCACGCTGTGGACTGCCCAGTCGCCTTCGCGATGCCGGCGTGACTAAGGCCATGCTCGGGCAGTTGGCTCACGACGCGATGCAACAGCAGCGCTTGTTGGTCAACAACCCTCGTGAGGTTAGCGAGTCTGATGCGTTGGCGATCTACCAGGCCGCGTACTGATGTCCCTCATTACCGAATGGATCGAGCACCCATGAACCCGACGCAACCCTCGCGCTGCGACTATCGTCATTTCCAGATGATCGGAACCCGTTGGCACGACAACGACCTCTATGGGCACGTGAACAACGTCGTCTACTACAGCTTTTTCGACAGCGCGGTGAACAGCTGGCTAATCGAAGAGGGCGGCCTGGACATTCATGACGGCCCAGTGGTCGGCTACGTGGTCAGCTCCGGCTGTGACTACTTTGCTTCCATCGCCTTTCCCGAACGGATCGAGGTCGGTTTGGTGGTCGGTAAACTCGGTAACAGTTCGGTGCAATACGACCTGGCGATTTTCAAATCGGGTGAAGACTCCGCCTGTGCAGCCGGGCGCTTCGTGCATGTCTTCGTCGACCGCAATAATAACCGTCCTGTCCCTATTCCTGAGTCCTTGCGCATTGCACTGGCCCGGCTGCTGCGTGACTGAAAATCCCGCACTTTATGTGGCATTGCTCGAGGCGAGTCGGCGTGAAGGGGGTCGGTGACGCGGGATTTTACGGTGTTCAGACTACTTTTTCCGAGAGAGAGAGACTGTTGTCGCAGTTCGGATCAGCTGTCAGCTAAGTGAGAGTAGAAAAAAGCTCTAACAATGTCTTCTGGGCGACGTTGTTTAGCGCCTGGGTCCCCTACCATCGGCCTCGACGGTGTCACCCAATAATAATCAAGGTGCTTATCCGGAGGCTGTTCCAATGATTGGATTGACTCTCGCTGACGTTGCTCGTATGACTGATCAACCCCGGCCCGAGCGCAAGGTTCTCGTGTGTGGCGATCGAGAAACGACCGCCTCGCAACTTGACTTGCACGCCACCCGGGTGGCCAACGGTTTGTGGGATTTTGGCCTTGAAGATCGAGAGCGTATTGCGATCCTTGATCATCACAGCGATCAGTTCTACGAAATCTGGCTAGGTGCTGCTAGAACAAATCTTGTTCTGACACCGTTGAGCATTCACCTTTCGGCATCCGAAGTGGCTCAGGTGCTAGTGGATTGCGGACCTCGCGTCTTGTTCATCGGAGCAGATTTCGAAGAGTTACTCTCGCAGATTCGGCCCCAACTCACATTTGTCGAGCAAATCATTACCACTGGCGATGCCTATGTGGCGTGGCGGGATGAGCAATCTACTGTCGCGGCGAAACCAACCATGAAGGCGTCCGATGACTGCCTCCAGGTGTATACCTGCGACTCAACCGACCTGCCAAAGGGCGTTCAGCTTACAAGCGATAGCATTTTCAAAGCCCCGCTTGCCGCGTTATTAGCGGGAGAAATTAGTCCATACCGTGACATCGGGCCTGATGACATAGTGCTGCTCTGCTTACCCAATGGTCACATTGCCGGTTCTATTCTCGGTGCATTGGGTTTGGCCGTAGGCGCTCGCCTGGTCGTGATTCATGATTTTGTTCCCTCCCAAATAGTTGCGTTAATCGAACGAGAGCGAGTGACGTTGAGCATCATGGTGCCTGCGATGATCAGAAGTCTTGTCGCAGAACTTAAGCAGTCGGGACGTACCTGCGCCAGCTTGAATACCCGCATTTACAGTGCCGCGCCCATGGCGACCAGCGTGCTGATAAAGACAATGGAAAAACTTCCATATAGCAGGTTCGGGCAAATTTATGGACTGATGCAAACGTCTGGTCCGATCTCGGCATAGCTGTACCGAAAGCCTAAATCCACGAGGTGATTCAAATGCGTGAAGCTGTAATCGTATCGACTGCCCGTACACCCATTGGCCGTGCCTTTCGAGGCGCGTTCAACGACACTAAGTCGCCGACGCTCATGGCACATGCCATCCGCCATGCTGTTGATCGATCGGGACTGGAAGGCGATGTGTTCGAGGATGCGGTGATTGGGACGGTGCTTTCTGCAGGCACTGCTGGCGGGAACCTCGCTCGTACTTCAGTGTTTGCCGCCGGTCTGCCGGTGACAGTGTCTGGCCAAACCATGGATCGACAATGCGCGTCGGGGCTGATGGCTATTGCTACGGCGGCAAAGCAGATCATTTTTGATGGTATGGAAGCCACCATCGCAGGTGGGCAGGAGAACATCTCCGCAGTACAGAACGACTACTTCAACTGGAGCTTGAAAGAAGCTGATCCAGCAGTGGTCGCGCACGTCCAGAATGCCTATATGCCCATGTTACTCACCGCTGAATTCGTATCGGGCAAGTATGGTATTTCTCGCGAAGATCAGGATCGCTACTCGCTCGAGTCTCAGCTTCGTACCGCCCGCGCTCAAGCGCTCGGCCTGCTGGATGCTGAAATCGTTCCCTTCCAGGCGCGAGTGAAGGTTCAGGACAAGACCACGGGCGAGATTAGCTTTAAAGATGTGCTGTTGAGCAAAGATGAGGGTAATCGCGCCGATACCACTTATGAAGGTCTTTCCCAACTGAAACCAGTTGTTGAGGGGGAGTCATCACGGGGGGCAACGCCAGTCAGCTGTCCGATGGCGCCTCAGCTTGTGTACTTACCGAAGCGCGATTTGCAGAGCGTCGGGGGCTGGAACCTCTGGGGGTCTATCGCGGGATGACCGTAGCAGGCTGTGCACCCGAGGAGATGGGCATCGGGCCGATCCACGCTATTCCGAAGCTCCTGAAACAGCACGGTCTAAGAGTCTCGGACATCGGCTTGTGGGAATTGAACGAGGCGTTCGCTTGCCAGGTGCTTTACTGCCGCAATCAACTTGATATAGACCCAGCGTTATACAACGTAAACGGTGGAAGCATATCGATTGGTCATCCTTATGGTATGACTGGCGCGCGCCTTGTTGGGCACGCACTGCTCGAGGGCAAACGTCGAGGAGTGAAATTCGTAGTCGTATCTATGTGTATCGGCGGCGGCATGGGCGCAGCTGGGTTATTCGAGGTCGTCTAGGTCGTTTTAAAAAGACCATCACCTCCAGGTTTTGGGGTGACGCAAAGGAGCCACGTCCCTTTGCGTCGCCCCATTTTTTCGAACGCCATTGATAGCGGTAACCTTCTCAACTCCGGCGCCCATGCAGATGTGGACACCATTGCATCTCAGAGCGTCTTTTTCACCGAGGCGTAGACGGCATCGCGGATAGCGAACGGGAAAGTGCCGGACATGCCCTCAAAGGCGGTATTGGTCAGTGAAACCACCGTCAGTTTTTTGATTGGGTCGACGAACCAGTAATGACCATAGACGCCACCCCATTGAAGCGTGCCCTGGCCTTGAGGTGAATTGGATTTACTGGCATCGGACAGAACCGCCCAACCGTAACCGAAGCCCCACCCTGGTCCCTGGGTTTGTGCTTGGATACCCACGTGATCCTGCATCATTTTCTGCGTCGTCTGCGATGTAAGCAGCCCAGTGCCGCCCGTACGAACCGCTTCAAGAAAGCGCAACAGATCACCAGCCGTGCCAACCATGCCCGCACCACCGGAATGGTAGGACTCTGGGTTCAGGACACGGCTCGGCGCGAAGCGTACCGCGCCTTGAAGTCCTGGAATGTCGAGAGGCACTGAAATGCCGTCGTTCATCTCCATCGGTTCGAGTGCGCCATCCACATAAGGTTTGGCTAGCCGGGCGAGATCGCTGACCTGAAATCCGGTATCCAGCATTTTCAGAGGGCCGGTCACACGATCACGTACTACTTCACCCAAGCGGCGGCCTTCAACCCGCTCGATCACGGCTCCGAGCACGTCGATGGCAAGTGAATAGTTCCAGCCCTTACCGGGTGCGAACAGCAGTGGAGCGGCAGTCAGACGACCGAGGTTCTCATCAATACCGAGTCCTGGTTGATCCAGCCCGTCGGATACATTGAGACGGTGATAATCGCTGGCGTCCGGCATCGCGAAACGGTAACCCAGGCCACCTGTGTGAGTGAGGAGTTGATGAATCGTGATGCTTGGGGCACTTCCGTCAGCCATGCGAGGACGGAAGTTCGGGAGATAACGGGTTACTGGCGCATCGAGAGCAAGGTGTCCGTCTTCCACCAAGCCCATGACCGTGGCCGAGACAACTGGCTTGGTGAAGGAGGCCAATCGAAAAATCGTATTCTCTCGCATGGAGGTACTGGCTTCACGATCAGCCTGTCCGGCTGCATTGATGTAGACCAGTTCGCCATCCTGGCTGACAAGCACGACGGCACCAACGATACGGCGTTGATTAATGGCTTGCTGGATCACACCGTCCAGTCGTGTGTTCAAGAATGAATGTGGCATAGCGTTCCTCTCTTCAAAGTAGGCTTCCCGGTTTACATACCGGCAAGCACGTCCAGGCGCGTTGGCCGGACGCTTTCCGATATTGAGGGGAAACGTTTTCCAGATTGCATTGTGTAAGCTATCGTTCGTTCAAGCGGTGATGCTCTCGAACGTAACGGTTCAGCCCTGGCAGGTCCTTGATAGTGATCTTGCCGTAGAGCGGCTCTATCAGGCCCAGCCCTCTCAGTTCGTTGACCACTCGATTGACGCTTTGGCGTGTGCTTCCGACCATGAGGCCTATATCTACCTGAGAAAGCAGCAAGTCGATCCCTCGATCAGTAGGCTTCTGCAGGTCACTGAGTTGAGCAAAGCGGGACGCGATTCTTGCCGCGACCGGCAAGGTCAGCAGCTCCTCTATCAACTGAAGTGCTCCCCGCAAGCGACGGTTGATCTGGCATGCGAGCGCCGTTTCAACTTCATGGTGCTGTTCGCGCAGCAGTTTCAAGTCACTCGCCGACCAGACCCTCAATTTGGTTTCTCCCCGGGTAGTCAGCGTGACGGGGGAGGGCTCGTCATCAGTCACGGGAGCATCGGCTACTATGTCGCCTGGTCCATAGACGTAGAGCAGAACTTCCTGGCCGTCCTCGGTGAGGATGCATTTTCGGATGGCTCCGGAAACGATCTGGAAAATTTCCGTTACTCGATCGCCGTTTTGATACAGGATCTTCGAATCGGCAACGGTTCTTGGATGAGCACATCGCAAAACGGTATCCCGTACTTGAGGGCTCAGTTCATCGATCCAGTTGAAGCCTTTCATTTTTGGTGGCAGCTCCATCGTAGGCAATGTGCATCGGGATCCTGTTGGAAAGCGAGGTCGATCCGGGCTCGGCCGGTCGCGCTTTCGGATGTCTCGTCCTGGTTCGTTTTCGAGAGTTGTAAACCTCTCCGTTATCGAGCAATGCGTTGGACGATCCAGCGGCTGAGGGCTGACGGCGCGAGACGAGTGGCGATCGCCAGGAATCCGGCTTGCAGGCCGACAGTCCAGTGGGTTTTGTGGTTGCGTCGTTTTGCCGTCGCGCAAGCCCATACCGTGGATGCGACGTCGTGCGGTGTGAGCCGAATGCCCAGCGATTTTGCGCTGGGGATACGACCGTAATCATCAGCCATTGCGGTCTTTACGAAGCTCGGCCAGATATCGCTCACGCGGATGCCGAACTTGCTCCATTCCAGGTCGAGCCCTTCGGTGAATCCGCGCACGGCAAACTTGGTCGCCGAGTAGGTGGCCAGTTCAGGCTGGCCATAGATTGCGGTGGCCGAGGCCATATTGATGACATGAGAGGAGGGCGTCCCTCGCAGGTATTGGAAGGCGCTGTGGCAGCCGGTGATCATTCCCTGAACGTTCACGTCAAGCATTGCATGGTGTCTGGTCAACGGAACGGCTTCAAACTGCCCGGCTGTAAGAATCCCCGCATTATTGAGCAGCACGTCAAGCCGCTGGCCGCTTTGCGCCCAGAACTCCGTAAGAACCCGTTCCCATGCTGAAGGATCGCTTACGTTGAGAGCTCCAGAGATGGAGTTTCCTTCCCCCAAGGTCGCGGCGACCGCAGCGACACCCTCTGAATCTATATCGTATAGACCAACGAACCAACCGCGCTGCGCAAACAACTCAGCGCAGGCACGACCGATTCCGGAAGCAGCGCCTGTGACGAGGATTGCTGGCCTCCATTCTGGAAGAGGGGATTCGGACGGATTCCTGGCGGCTCGATTACTCTGCACCACAGTGATATGCGGTTTCATATTGTTGGTTTCCTCACGTGATGAACATTCATGTTTTCGAATAGGAATACCGCGACAGGAAAGGACTGTTCATAATGAAAATTTCAGTACCATTTCCCGTAACCCCTGAGCAAGTTTGGAAAGTTCGACACTGGCAACGTTAGACTGGCCTGCACCTTCGGCAGATTGCATTGACAGTTGACGAATATTGATCAAGTTGCGATCGACGTCACGAGTCACTTCTGCTTGTTGCCCGGCAGCGCTAGCAATGAGGAGATTACGCTCAGTGATTAGCTCAACTGCAGAAGCTATTTCATCCAGGGCACTGCCTGCGGAACTTGCCGTCGAAAGGGTGTTTTCTGCGCGCTTCGTACACTCAGTCATGGACTGTGTCGCGCCATCGACGTAACTTTGAATACCTGAAATCATTGATTCGATTTCAATCGTCGCTAGTTGAGTTCTGCGAGCCAGAGCCCGTACCTCGTCTGCCACAACAGCGAAGCCGCGGCCGCTTTCGCCAGCACGAGCGGCCTCAATGGCGGCATTGAGCGCTAGCAAGTTAGTCTGGTCTGCAATATTACGAATCACATCCAACACTCGGCCAACTTCTTTGCTCTTGTCAGCCAGTTCTAAAACCAGGACTGAGGTATTGCTCAAATCGTCCGCCACGCTTTTAATTGCACCGATTGTTGCAATGACTCTGTCGCGGCCCTGTTGAGAGGAGCGATTGGCAATGATTGATGAGTCGGAGGCGGAGACCGCATTTCGTGCTACATCGTCTACAGCCATCGTCATTTGACTGACCGCTGCAGCGGCCTGGATCACTTCTTCACTTTGCTTCTGCATGTGCTCAGCACTTTTGGTCGTGGCCGTCTGCATGCGTTCTGCTGAATCAGCCACTTTGTCTGCTGTGGTCGAGATAACCCTGATAGTGCTACTTAGACTGGATTGCATTCTAAGCAGGGCATTGAGCAGTTCTGCCAGTTCGTCCGTACCCTTGACGTTTACAGTCTCGGATAGGTTACCGTCGGCAATAGCCTGGGCTAACCCTGAAGCCATACGCAATCGTTGTGTAATGTTGCGAGTAAGAAGCCACGCCATGACTACTGTTAACGATATTACCCCAAACACAAGTCCCCGCATGAGTGCATTAAATGCTATGGCAACGCTCCGGGCATAGGCTGCAGCGTTCTGGTTAATTTTTTCTTCCATGTCGATCATTTGGTTAACGACCCGTAGCCATTCCACAAACGCAGGCCGGGCTTCGGTAAGCATGACTTCCGTTGCCTGAGGAACTTGGTCGCTCATTCGCAGGCTTACAACTTTGTCGATCAAGGGTAAGGCTCTTGCTTCTACCTCTTTGATTTTAGCGAGCGCCGCCAACTCTTCGTTTGTTATATCAACGCGGGACGAAAATAGTTTGTCCATAGACACGGTCGCCTGAGCGTAGTTTGCGCCAAGCTGTTCTATTTTTTTGAGTTCGTAGTCGATGTCCTGCTTTTTCTCAATCAGCAGGATATCGCGCAAGAGTATCGCACGGTCATGCACACTTCCTCGGAAGTTTACAGCTTCTCGACTTTTCAAGTTGTTGACGTCATTGATTAACGTCAGGGTATCCTCGATTTCTTTAACTCTACTCATGGCCAGCAGCATAGCGGCTAGTGTTAGAGCCAGCACAAAAGAAAATCCTAACCCCAACTTCTGCCCTACGCTCAAATTTGGTCCCATTTTTATCATCGTCTGTCAGTATTGTTAAAGTGAGAACCCGTTCTGCTGATTCCCGAAAAGTTACCGTTGGCAACGCGTACTTTGTGTCTGGACCAATGTGGCGTCGACGATGGTGCCTTGACGCAGTGACAGCCCCTGATTACCCAAATAGCCATCGACCATTGCCTGGATGCCAGCAGCCAGTTCGTGCTTCTCCAGAAAGCGACGGAAGTTGAGGAGGGTGATTTCATCCGGGATACGCCTCAGGTTCAGCCCCGTGAACAGGAGCAGAATCGTGGTTTCGTATAGCGCCTCTTCCATCGCCGGATCGCTGTAACCAAACCAATCTTGCATCAGGTGAATACGCAGCATCGCCATCAATGGGTATGCCGTATGGCCAATTTCACTCTGGAGAAAGTACGGCTCGACCAGAGCGATCAGGCGTTCCCACGGCACCAGCCAATCCATCTCGATCAGAAACAGTTCCTTGCGGGTTTGCTTGCGCTTAGCGTCGTAGTCGGCATCGGCGAAGGTAATCGGCGTCATCGGAAAGCTCGAGCAGGAGTGGGCGTATTGCGACCATACTATAACGCTGTTATTCTGCACAATAACAATGTTATATAATTTGAATCGATAACCGATGGTTGGTGGTGCCCTGAGCAGAGCTGATAGCCGCTAGGCGATGGACATTACAAATGGAGCACCGATCCGCTCTCCATACGTATCAGCAGAGGATCCAGAAAAATGAGGAAGGCGCATATTCTCCCCCCGGTTTTTGACACAGGACGCCTGGCAGCGGCATTTGCCGGAGGGCTCAGCCATCGAATGGAGAGTCCACATATGAGCATTACAATATGAGCCATCTATCGTTCTGGCTGTGGTTGACCGTAGCTTTCTGCATCGTGATGCTCGTCGCTTTGGGTATTTTTTACTGGGGCAACTTGAGCATCAACGCCGAGCCCAATGCCCCCATCGAGCCCATTGTCGAGGTTGAACCCAACGAATTGGAGCGGATCAAGCAAAGTGCACTGGGGCAGCTCGAGTACATTTCTGCCGTTCTGCACAGATCCACCAGCAACGCCTTGAAAGCCGACCGAACAGTTGGTCTAGAGGCGCCTATCATCACCCGTGACAATCAGTTCGACACTCTTGCCGAAAAAATGCATCAATTGATCGAGGTAACCTCCCACCTGCTTGAAAAAAGGCAGATCCTTGCAAGTACAGCCATCGATCGACTGTTGACCAGCAACGACACAACACCAAACGGGCACTATCTCTTTTTCACCCTCAACAGAGAGCCATTCGCGGTGAGCGTCTTAAGTGTCGATTCCATCGTCGAGGCTACTCAACTCATCATAAAACCGAGCATATCGCCGAAGCTCCGCCAGGCGATCAGGGTGCGAAACTCTCTGGTACCGGTGATTGACCTGGGGGCGCACCTCAGTGGAAGGCCCATCAACGTTGGTTTGAGCACCCGTATCGTCATCCTCGAAGTGAGCAGCGGCGATCGTATGCAAATGATCGGAGTGATGGTCGATGCGGTCGGCAAAGTGCTGGAAATTCCCCGGGTGGAAGTCGAACCGCCAGCGCCCTCCGACAGCAAGATCCACAACGACTTCAGCGCCGGCACGATCTCGGTTAACAACCGTACGGTCACCTTGCTCGACATCGGGCGAGGGTTGCTGACGAATGAGTTCCTCGTGATGCGCTCTTGATCGGTAAAACAAGATGACAAGCATGAATGCGGAACCATTCTTTACTAACCCTTACGACGACAGCCCGCCCGCGGAGCAAGCGGATACTGCCCACCGGCTCTACCGCAAGGCATTCGAGAACAATACCGATTGTTTGGCCTTTTACGAACTCGGTGAAGACAGCCGCTTGCGCATCCACGAAGTGAATCCGGCGTTTGAGCGGCTGCTCGGTCTGGACCGGGCAGGACTGCTCGGACGCTGCCTGGATGAGCTGCTGCCTGAAGCTATTGCCTGTCGAATAGTGAGCGACAGCCGCACCTGCCTTGCTACCGGAGCACCGATCGACATCGAGTATGAACTCGACCTGGCCATCAATCGTCGTTACTTCCTGCACAGTCTGATCCCTATGCAAGATGGGGCTGAATCCATTACACGCCTCTTTCATATCGCCCGCGACGTCACTGCAAGCAAGCGCTATGAACAGCAATTGCTGAGCGACAAGCTGACATTTTGCACTTTGGTCGAGAACACCCCCGATACCATCGCCCGCTACGACCGCCAATGCCTGCGTACCTACGCCAACCCCGCCTTCGCCCATATGGCCGGAGTATCCGCTGCGACTCTGCTCGGTAAAAAACCCAGTCACGCATCCAGCCCCCCCCAGATGCTCGCCTACGAGGCCGTGTTGCTGGAGGTGCTGCGCAGCGGCCAGCCCGACGAATACGAACTGGCTTGGCCTGGCGCCGACGGTCGCCTGATCAATAGCCACATCCGCATCGTCCCGGAGCGGGTTGCTGACGGCGAGGTGGTCAGCGTGTTGGCCGTGGGGCGCGATATCACCCAATTGCGACACACCGAGCAAGAGTTGCAGATCAGGGAACAGGCGTTCCGCACACTGGTGGAAAACTCGCTGGACGTCATAGTGCGCTTTGACCGCGAAGGCCGGCGTGTCTACTTCAACCCCGCCTACGAGCGGTTATGTGGCATTCCTGTCGACGAGGTCATGGGCACTCCCATTACCCACAGAAGCCCGCTTCCGGAAGAGATGACGAGGCACTATCACAGAGGCATCCTGAAGATCCTGCAGGGTGGCGAACCCGACACAGTGGAGGCCACTTGGATCAAGGCCAATGGCGAGCAGATCGTCCAGCATGTCCAGGCTGTGCCCGAACTCGACCAGAACGGCCAAGTCACCAGCGTGCTCACTATCGCCCGCGACATATCGGCTCTCAAGGCAACCGAGAGGCGTCTGGAACAGGCTGAAGCCATGGCTCACCTTGGGCACTGGCAACTGGACTATCAACTCGGAACCTTGCGGCTGTCGGCGGAGCTCTGTCGCATGCTCAACAAGCCCTGCGGTTGGTTGCCGTCCCTGAGTGAAGTTCTCACTCTACTCGTGCTTGAGGATCGTGGGCGGGTTTTCGGGCATATCCACCAAGCCTTCTCTGAGCGCAGCACATCCCTGATGCTGGAGTACTGCATCGCAGTAGGCGAACAGCACCTGCATCTGCATTCTTATCTGAGTATTGAATACGCTGCCGATGGCACACCGATACAAATGCTCGGTACCGCCCAGGACATCAGCAAACTGAAAGCCTATCAGAAACGACTGCATACTCTGGCCTTCTATGACGCGTTGACCGAACTACCCAACCGTGCACTGTTCAAAGAGCGTCTGCAGAACGCTCTGCTCCAGGCCGAACGCAGTGCTCGCCAGGTCGCGTTGGGGATACTCGACCTCGATAACTTCAAGGTGATAAACGATACGCTGGGCCACGGGGCTGGCGATGAGTTGTTGCGGGAAGTCGCCAAACGCTTGCGAGATTCCGTGCGCAGCATCGATACCGTGGCTCGTCTCGGAGGTGACGAGTTTGCCCTGATCTTGCCCCACCTCATCACCACAGTCGACTTGGACAGCATAGGCAGAAAAATTCTGCAGGCCATCACGGGTATCTACTGGATTCAGAGTCGGGAAATCTTCGTATCCGGCAGCCTCGGCATCGCCCGCAATCCGACAGATGCCGATAACATCGCCGAGCTTTTGCAATTCGCCGATTCGGCTATGTACTACGTCAAGGCGCGCGGCCGAAACAATGTTCAGCTCTATTCGCCGCACCTGACCCAACAGACCACAGACCACAGAGCGCCTGGCCTTGGCAGCCAGCTTGCGACGTGCGCAGCACAACGGCGAGCTGGCGTTGCACTATCAACCGCAAGTCGACTTGGCCAGTGGGCGCCTGATCGGCGCCGAAGCTCTGCTGCGCTGGGACCACCCGCAGCACGGGCAGGTACCGCCGGACACGTTCATTCCGATTGCCGAGGAAACCGGGTTGATCGTCGGCATCGGCGAATGGGTTCTGGACATGGCCTGTCGCCGTGCCGTCGCCTGGAACCGTGGCGATCGCTACCCGCCACTGAAAATAGCCGTCAATCTGTCGCCGCGGCAGTTCCAGATGAACGACTTGCTTGCCTCATTTCGCAGGATCATGCTGGACACCGGCTGCAAATCGGGCTGGTTGGCGCTGGAAATAACTGAAGGCTTGTTGCTGGACAACAATATTGCCGTACGCGAAACCCTCGAACAGCTGAATGCCATGGGTCTTGCCATCGCCATCGACGATTTCGGCACAGGCTATTCAGCACTCAGTTACCTGAGTCGCTTGCCCATCGAAACGCTGAAAATAGACCGTTCTTTCATCCACGACATTGAACACAACCGCGATAGCGCCGAGCTGGTCAAGGCAATTATCTCCATGGCCCACAGCCTGCGCTTATCGCTGATAGCCGAAGGCGTCGAAGAAAATTTCCAGCAAGAATTTCTGCAACGCTACGGCTGCCAAAGTGCGCAGGGCTGGCTGTATGGAAAACCCGTGTCGCAAGAGGATTTCGAAAACCTGTTGCTATTCCAGGATCGCGGACGGTGATACTTCTAGCGCGACTCCACGACAGTCAGGCGGGTTGTACTTACGCGCAACGCACCCAGCTTGGCGCACGCAAAAAAAAGCTTGGCGCGTGGCACCAAGCTTTTGATTCAACCTAAGAGATCAAGGCAAGATGAACAGTACTTTGACCTTGTCACTCACCGCCGATTTATCCACGTAACCGATAGCATCTGCCTGCGAAGCTACTTGGGTGATGACGGCTCCGTCGTCCGCTACGCTGGGCAACGGTTGACCCTTGCCGGTAAACACCAGACCCGACCAATAGGACTTGAGCTGCGACTCATTCTTGTTGGTCACAGCGCTGTAGAACTTGTCCTTAGTGGGGTTCCAGGGAGTCTGGTCCACACCCTTGAGCGAACTGTCCTTACCGAGAAAAATATTTGCCACTTCCGACTGGGTGGGTGTCGAACTTGCGCCTGTGTTGACGATCACCGCCACTTCGGCCTGAGCCAACGAGCCAAAGGTCAGTAACGTGCAGGCGCTGAGAGCGCTAATGGTAAGTTTCATTTTTGCTCTCCTTAGAATACGAAATCGACGCCGATACTGAAGATGTCACCGTCGAAATTACGCGAGGGGTTGCCGAAAGCGCCAGAACTCTGGGCAAACAGAATATTGTTGACGGTTTCCTGGGGGGTCTTGATGAAAACACCTGAAGTACCACCATGGGTGTCTACTCGCTTGAACTCGCCCTTGACTACAACTGACGGGGTGACGTTGTAGTTCAGGCCATAGGTCCAGGAGCTTTCGTGCCCAGAGTCATCTTTCATCTGGCCATAGGTGACGTGAGCCAGGAAATCGCCGAAGCGGCGCCCACCCATGAAGTACATTGCGTCAACGGGACTTGCTCCGGCTACAGTGCGATGAGTCAATTCGTCGCTGCTGACCCATACGCCGTTATCGTATTGGTAACCCAGCGAGGTAAACGCAGTATGGGTGCTATCAAGTTCAATGATTGTCTGGTCCACCATTCCGAACGGCGTGCTGACAACCGCGCGGTCATTAGAGGTCACATCCGTCTCGGCATAGCTGATACGCAGTGAACCGAAATCGTTGACGGCCAACGTAGCGTTAGCGGCAAAATAATTCTTGTAGTCCGCGTCGTAAAGCTTATCGAGTATGAATAATTTACGATTGTTGGCGACACCGCCGGACACCTGAACAGTCAGCGAGCCAAACGACAATGGCTCGGTATAGATAAAGTCGGCACCTTCGTAGTTGCTGATTTGGACCTGACTGTAGACTTCGTCTGGCAGACGAATCCAAGGGTTGGTGTAACCCACATTGAGCGTTTCCGAGTACATATAAGTCGATCCGCCCAGGCGGCCGACGCGGAACTTCAATTTATCGGTTGCCTGCCATGACAGGTATAGCCACTCCAGATTCCCCTGCCACTCATCTTGTTGTGGCTTGATGATCGCTTGAGCGGTCAAGCCGACAGTATCGGTAATACCGTACTGGAGTTGCCCACCCAGCTTCGACAGTTGGTCCCCCCGCCAATGATCGGTCGTCTGACCGGTGATGCCGTAACCATGGCTATCGTCCGCACCGCCCAGGTGCGTGACCCCCAAGGTACCAAAGCCATTGAAACGATAGTCGCCTTGATCCAGCGCGAACGCCGGACTGCTCGCCACGCACAACGCAGCGATACTTAAGACTCTTGTACTGATCATTCGGTTTGCTCTCTAAGTGTTGTGTTAAACGCTGAACTGGGCTGTTGCCGCCCTTAGGTCATCGCCTGTGCCAACCAACTGTTCGCCAAGGCGAGCAGTGGCGTCGGCACCATTAGCCGATGTTTGTGAATCGAGCTTGAGCACTTCAGTCTCTCGCTGGATAGAGTTCGACAGGTCGATTTGCTCATGGGTGAACTGAGCGATACCTGCATTCAACTCATTGATCTGGTGCACTGCTCCCGCAATGGCTTCCAGCGTTTGGGTGGCCTGCACTGAGCGTTCGATGCTGGCTTGGGCTTTGTCGCCATTGAGCACCATGATGTTGAGTACTCTGTTTGCACTGCTCTGCAAGCGCTGAATGATGTGCTGGATTTCGGCAGTGGACGCCGTGGTCTTCTGTGCTAGGTTGCGCACTTCATCGGCCACCACCGCAAACCCACGTCCTTGATCACCTGCGCGGGCTGCCTCGATGGCGGCGTTGAGTGCCAACAGATTGGTCTGTTCGGCAATATTACGGATGACGGTCAGGACGGAACCCACTTGCTGGGTTTCCTCTTCCAGTTGTTGCATAGCCTGCACGGCGTCAAGCACGCTGACACCGAGGTCACTGATGTTGTTCGACAGCCCGCCGATATTTTGGCGAGCGGAGTCGGCCTGCTTGAAAGCTGCACTAGCCTCCTGCGAGGCCAGTTGGGAGCGTTGCGCAACTTCCTGGATACTGACTGTCATCGTATGGATATCGCTGCTGATCGAATCGATACGACCTTGCTGGGACTTGGTGTTTTCTTCTGAACTCTGTGTCAGCAGGTAGAGATGCTTGGACATATCACCCAATGGGCTCGCCGCATCAACTATCTGGTGGATGGTTGCCTGCAACTTATTGAGAAAACTGTTGAACAGTTTGATCATTTCTCCAATTTCATCGTCCGAACGCACATCAACTCGTCGTGTCAGGTCGCCGTCGCCGCTGGCAATAGCTGTGAGGGAGTCAATCACGCCGTGGACGTTGTTCATGATCCTCCGAATGATTAGCACCGAACCTATGGTTACCAGCAAAACGAGTATCGCCGTCAGAATGTATCCAGCACGAGTGGTGGTGGCGTTATCCTTGCGGGTCTGCACCAGGCTGGCCTGAAAATCCTGGTAGGCATTGGTCCGGAAGGTTTCACCCAGCACTTGGGCGGTCTTTAGGTCAATGCTCATGCGGTCGATGTTGGGGCGTAAGCTTTCGAAGGTACCGGAGCCCTTAATCAGCTGCTCGGACGTCGAGAAAGCGTTATCGGAGTAGCGTTTGATCGCATCGTTCCACACCGTCAGTTTTTGACTGCGCACAGGCTGGTGCTCGGAAAGTTTTTTAAGCTCATCTTGCTTGGCAATAATTTCAGCAACCACTTTGCGCCCCTCGTTGAGGGTCTCCATCTCACCGGCAGCGACAGCGCTGTTGAGTTGACCCGGCAAGCGGGAAAACTGGAAGATCACGGCGTCTGCTTTTTCAAGCGTTGGATAACTGCCGTTTTCCAGCTCGAACAAGCGGGTGTCCGTGTTTGACAACTGCAAAGAGGTATAACCGACAAAAACCAGCAGTCCCAAAAGTGCCACTGCTGGCATGACCGACAACTTCAATGTCAGGGATGTTTTACTTAGCATTGATTGGTTTCTCAAAGGCGCAGCAGTGACGTTTAGAGTGCGCAAGGCAATGCTTGCCAGCCGGAACTCCATTGACCATTAGGATGGGTGTACAACCCACCTGCACCATTACAAAGGTGGCAGGATCGGAATCTGTATCGAGGCCACGCGCTGGCCATCGGGATGGCTGGGCGTGACACTGGAGGGTCTCGGAGCGACCACCGCATCTCGCTTATGAGTACCTTCCTCATTGCTCCGACTGGCCTCTGGAATCTGCGCCATTGCGTACTCAGCGAGTGCCGTGATGGTCAGCGCAGGATTTACTCCAGGATTTGCCGGCATCGCTGAGCCGTCACAAACCAGCATGTTTTGATAACCAAAAACGTGCAGATTCCGGTCAATCACTCCGCTTTTGGCGTCTGCGCCGATGACAGCACCACCCAGTACATGGGCGGTTGTCGGAATATTGCCCAACGCTTCCAATACGTTACTTTGGGCAATGCCGCCGGTGTGTCTGGCCAGCCATCGGGCCGCCTGGTTACCCATCTCGATGTATGTCGGGTTTGGCTTGTCGCGATTCTGCTCGGTGACGAGGCGATAGCCACTGCCCAGCCAACGCTTCCTGGGACGTAGTGCGATTGCATTGTCCAATGTCTGCATCACCAGCAGCATCACCATGTTTCGGCTCCAGCCAAATGGCCACAGCGACTTGAGCCACCGCACCGGGTGCAACACGATATTTCCCATCCACTTTAGTGGCCGCGTTACGCGGTTACCGTTACCGACCAACAGTGTGCTCATTAAACTCAGGAAGTCGGCGTTGCGGCCGTAGGTGAGAAACTCAATATGGGTATCTTGATCGACGTGCACACTGCTGCTGGCGGTGACATCGTTCCAGGTTTTGCGGTCCTGAGGCAGGCGCACGTTCAGAACTGACTCGCTATTGGTGCGTACCAGTTCACCGAGACGATCGCTGATCCGGGGCAGCGAGCCGCCGTGCTTGCAGTTGGCTAACAATTCATTGGTACCGAGCGCCCCGCCGGCGAAGATTACTCCGCGAGCGGTATAGGTCTGGCGATCACGAGCGAACCAGGCTCCGGGACGCTGGGTGGTCACGCGATAACCCTCGCTGCCATCGGCAGCCCCGAGCGGGATCACATCAACGACCTCATGCTCTGCCAGGACCTGCACTCCGCGCTTCTGCGCAAACCACAGGTAGTTTTTCACCAGCGAGTTTACGGCACCGACGCGACAGCCCACCATGCAGGCACCACAGCGCGTGCACCCTGTACGGTCAGGGCCCTCCCCGCCGAAATAGGGGTCCTTGACGGTCTTGCCCGGCTCACCAAAGAACACCCCAGTGGGGGCGCGAGTGAAGGTGTCTTCGGTTCCGAAGTGTCGCGCCATCTCTCGAGCTAGTTGTTGGTTAGTCGAATCGAAAGGCACCGTTTTTACGCCAAGCATGCGTTCGGCCGTATCGTAGTGGGGCTGCAACAGACTGTTCCAGTGACCGAGCTCGCGCCACTGCACGTTTTCGAAGAACGCTGGCTTGGCGCGATACAACACACCGCCGTACACGGTGCTGCCGCCACCGACACCCGTCTGGCTGGGGAAAAAGACATGGCGAAACAGCGACATTCGCATAATGCCCTTCAAGCCCAATGCGGGTGCCCATAAGTACTTGCTGAACTGCCAGGCCGATTTGGGAAGGTCCTCATCGCGATAACTTCGGCCGCGCTCGAGCACTCCCACGCGATAGCCTTTCTCCACGAGGCGCAGTGCCGAGACGCTGCCGCCAAATCCCGATCCGATCACCAGCCAGTCGAAGTCGGTGTTTTTCATAGTGTGTTCCCTTCTACGTGCCAGCTGCTTGCCGTCTAATGTCCATCAGGGAATTACGCGTCAATCGACCCATTCGATCCACATCTTGCGCAGCCTCAGCTTGTCGACCTTGCCCACGGCGTTCTTTGGCAGGCTGTCGATGATGTTGATCATGGAAGGTCTTTTGTAGCGCGTGAGCCGGTAGGTACAGTGCTCGTTCAAGTCCTCATGGGTTCCGGTTGATCCCGAACGAAACGTGACGTAGGCAACCACAATTTCGCCAAAAGTATCGTCGGGGACACCGAGCACCGCGGCTTCGAGAACCCCGGGGAATTCGTAAAGAGCATCTTCGATTTCCTTTGGATAGATATTCTCGCCGCCGCGAATGATCATCTCTTTAAGGCGCCCGACGATGGCCAGGTAACCGTCCTCATCGATCCGACCAATGTCGCCTGTGTGCAGCCAGCCATCGATGATGGTCTTGGCTGTTTCTTCAGGTTTTCCAAGGTAACCGCGCATGACGTTGGCGCCTTGCACCAGCACCTCGCCAATTTCGCCTTGTGGCAGATGCAGCCCCCTGGGATCGGCGATTGCGATGCGCTGCCCGGCTAAAGGCAGGCCGACAGTACCGACCTTGCGCAGGCCGTCGAAGGGGTTCATGGTCGAAGCGCAGGTGCCCTCGGACAGCCCATATCCCTCAAGCAGCGGAAAACCGAAGCGATCTTCAAATTTTTGCAGGAGTTCCGCCGATGCAGGCGCCGCGCCGCAGATGCCGTACCGAAGACTGGAGGTATCGGGTTTGACCTCACAAGGTAACGAGCTAAGCATTGCGTAGATGGTTGGAACGGCGGAAAAGTACGAAGGTTGAAGCGATTCGACGTCATCAAAAAAAGTGTCGACATTAAAACGCTTGCGCATCGTAACCCGACCTCCGCTGGATAGCGGAAGCAGGGTACTCACCAAAATGCCGTTAACGTGGAACAGCGGCAGCACCATTAAACAATGGTCCGCTGACGAGACCTTGAGCGACTGCCGGCCCATTTCCGACATAGCCTCAATGTTGGCATGATCGAGCATCACACCTTTTGGCAGACCAGTGGTGCCACTGGTGTAGATCAACAAAGCCAGTGCGGCAGGCTCTTCGAACGGTATACCTGTGCAGGGCGCCCCAGTTTCCAGAGAGGCTGCTGACAGGGTCGGCAGATTCGGGACTATGGTTTCACCGCTGGAGTTGATGAGCAGCTTCGCCCCTGAATCAGCCAATTGATGGGTGGCTTCTTTGATGGTAAGCCCTGGGTTAATAGGCGTGACCGCCGCCCCCAGACGCCAGGCGGCGAACATCGCCACCACAAACTCCACCTGATTGGGTAGCATGAGGGCGACGACATCCGCGAAGCCGACCCCCTTATCCGAAAATACTCCCGCTGCCGCGAGGACCCTAGAGTGGAACTGTTGGTTAGTCAGTTGGGTGGTATCGTCAGCGATGCACGGCGCATCAGGCTCGGAAGCTGCGCGCAGATCTGGAAGTTTGGAAAAGCTCATTTTTGTTGTTCTCTCCGAAAAATGACGGAAATGTTTTAATTAGTTGGCTGAAGGGCGGAGTAGGTGTTTTGTCAAAAATTGGACCTGATCCGACACCAGTTCTTCGAACGCCTCGCCCATGTAGAACTCGAAATGCCCAGCGCTATACAGTTTGGTTTCTCCATGCGGCGCCTTGCGCACCAGAGCGATCGTCTGTTCCGGTGGCGTGACGGTGTCAGTGGTGCTGACGCAAAACAGGATGGGGAATTTCACCTTCGAGGCGGATCGACCGGGTCGATAAGCCATGATCTCCGGGAGCACCCGCGCGGCGACGTGATTGACGAAAACCACGCCCTTTGGCATCAGGGCCAGATAGCCCGGCAAGGCGTCATGGGCATTCATCAAAGCCGGTTTACCGGGAGCTGCAGCGATTGGCACCATCACGGGAGGACGCCCCAGCAGCTTGGCTGCAAAATCACGCAGGAGCACCGGGGCTACCTGTAGCGAACCCTTCAAGCCCAGTGCAGCGGCGGAGGCCAGACCGTCGGTAAAAGGACATTGGCTAATGGCCGCCAGTAACTCGGGATGTCGGCTGGCCACGGTAATCGCATGGCCACCACCAAACGAGCTTCCCCATACGGCAGCCCGGCTCCCGTCGACATCGGCGCAACCTTTGACGAAGTCCAGCGCTGCATCCCAGTCCTCTAGTTGGCGCTTCACCGACATCAACTGTCTGGGCTGACCACCGCTGTCACCGAAATAGCGGTAGGTGAAGGCCAATGTAGCGATTCCCGCAGCAGCGAAGCGCTCAGAAAAGGCATCGAGGCGCATCTCACGAATCGCACCAAGCCCGTGACCGAGTATTACGATAGGCGGATTTTTCACTCCGACCGGCAAGTAGAGCCAGGCCGAACAGTAGGCTTCACCCGAGTCAAAGCGGATGTCCTTGCGTGTAAATGTGTATGGAAGTGGTGACATTTGATTCATTTCTTGCCCCCTTCGTTTGACAGGGGCAAGGAGCCTTGCTCAAGCGTTTGCTCGAAAATGGCCGGGTTGTAGAACGGTACACCGCCGTCGCGATCGGTCCGTTCAAGGTATTCGACCATCAGCGATTGAGCAGTTTCGGTCGGTGAGATCTTGATAAATTCGGTACGCTCTATATGCAGCCCCTCATCGAGGGTGCTGGATCCGCCGAAGTACACGGCCCGCTTGATTGCCTCAATAGACCCCCTGGATCGGGAGCCCAGATACCCGGCCAATTCGACGGCTCGATCCAGCAGCGCATCTGGCGCAACCACTTCGTCGATATAGCCAATTTCGAGGGCTTTGTGTGGCGACACCGGGCGGCCTTCGAGCATCATCATAAGCGCTCGATGGGCGCCGATCAGCCGTGGCAATCGCTGACTGCCGCCGCCACCGGGAAGGATTCCAAGAAGCACTTCTGGCTGCCCGATAAAGAAATCGCCGTCCGCCATCAGGCGGGCGTCGCAGGCAAGCGCGAGTTCACTACCAAGCCCCAGCGCAGAGCCGTTTAGAGCGGCGACGAAAATGACGCCACTGCGGTTCATCCGCAAAAAAGTGTCGTGCAGCTTGTCAAGCTGCATCCCACCGTCCAGCGGTGTAATGGACGCCGCTGCCGCTAAAGGTGGAACACCGCGAACATTCTTCGCGGTTCTTGCGATCACCGAAGCGAGACCCCGCCCGACTGTCGGAATACTCTTTCCGCCTTCCTGCAGCCAACGAACGTCTGCATGACCAATGAAACGCTCAGGATGAGTGCCGATGAGCACCACAGCTTTGATTGCGGCATCGCTCTCGACTTTGTCCAAAAGCGCCGATAGCTCGTTGGCCATGTCCAGTCCCATCAGCCCATGTGGACCTCCATCCAGCCGTGCAATCAACACAGAGCTACGGGGCTCAAAATCAAGGTGCGTGCTCGGCGTATATGTCTTTGTCATTTTTATTAGACCCTCTGGTGATACGCGTGGAGAGCAGGTCCGCGCTCCATCTGAAATATCCATCGCCTGACGGCTATCAGCTCTGCTTGGGTGATAACTATCGGTTCAAAATAATAACACTGTTATTGAGCAACATAACACCGTTATTCCGTGATCGCAATACACCTCCCTTGCACGAGCTTCCTGATGATGTCGATGACCTTCGCCGACACCGAATACGATATTGAAAGTCTAGTCGGAGGGGGACTTGAAACGGCTGCGCGAACAGCACCGCGGGGTAGAAAAACGGCGCTCACATTCCCGATTAGCCGACGCTTATGGGGAGCTCTTCGGTTGATCGAGGAACCGCTGACCCAGTTGGTCGCGGCAAGAATGGGAATACCCACCGAGAAATCGCGGTGGCTGCTCAAGCACCTTGTTGAAGCGGCGTATCTTCAGCTTTATTCGCGCGTTGCCCCCAAGCCCACAACAATGTTGGTGCACGTCGCTACCAGGATCTCCGAAGCAGGATCGTTGATGCCAGCGAAGAAACCCGCGAGTTCGAGCATGATAAATCCATGCGCGGCACTCCACAGTTGAAGTGCAATGAGGGCTGGATCTACCTTATCGACACATTTCGCGTCAGCCAGACGAGTGCATGCTTTGAGCAGCACCGAATAGGTCGAGTTGCGCTCTGCCGAATACCCGCTTGAAGCGGGCGCCGGGGTTCCACGTGAGGAGCTGTATCTACCGTCAATCGAAAGGCCGAACATCAAGTCATACAGGTGGGGATTGATATGTGCCAAGTCCCGGCACGCCAACACCATCGTACACAGGTCGACAATCGGGTCATCGGTAACAGGGACGCATTCGAAGACAGCAGTCAACCGGCTGAATCCCTCGTCGGAAACCGCTTGAAGAAGCTCCGAAACACCACCGAAGTACGTGTAAACCCCCATAGTCGACAGGCCGGCTTCGCTCGACACGGAGCGCGCCTTGACTTCGGAGGGACCGCTTGTAGCAAGCACGCGGATGGTCGCCTCGACGAGGCGAATGCGGGCATTGGGGAGTGAGTGATCATAGGTCATGCGCAAAAGAGTGACATAACAACGTTATACTTATCAAATCACATTGTGAGATGACCTAGCTTGCCAGTAGGGGAATGCCAGGTGGGTAGTGAAGAGTGGCAGGGCCGCATTCTGCACGCGGCGCCTGCGTGCTCGAGCTGAAACACCCATTGCACCGCGCTACCGACTGGTTGCGTGGTTTTTCAACTTTCGAGAGGGCTTGCCCACCCAGCAATCACGCCCGCAGTGGAAAATTCCACTTTTTCGCGTTTCGCTCCCAAGCCAATAACAATATTATTGCACATAGGCACCAGGATTTCCGAAGGGGGATCAGCCACATCCGTGAAGTGACCTCCGAGCTCAAGCATGATGAATCCATGCGCGGCACTCCACAGTTGTAGTGCAACGAGGGAAGGATCGACCTTACGAATGCATTTCTTATCAACCAGGCGGGTGCACGCTTTGACCAGAACAGAGTAAGTCATCTTGTACTCCGCCGAGTGTTCATTAGACACGGGCGTCGTGGTGCCACGTGAGGGGGTGTATCTGCCGTCTATTGATAGGCCGAACATCAAGTCATACAGGTGAGGATTGATTCGTGCGACGTCCCGGCACGCCAAAACCATCGTACAGAGATCGGCAACCGGATCCTCTGTAATGGGTACGCGATCGAAGACGGCAGTCAGCCGCTTGAATCCCTCGTTGGCGACGGCTTGAAGAAGTTCTGGCACACCGCCGAAGTGCGTGTAAACGCCCATGGTTGATAGGCCGGCTTCGCTCGACACAGAGCGGGCCTTGACTTCGGATGGGCCGCTTGTCGCAAGCACGCGGATGGTCGCCTCGACGAGGCGGGTGGGGGCATTAGGGAGTGAGTTATCAAAGGTCATGTTGCAATAGTGCCATAACGGCGTTATATTTATCAAATAACAGTGTTATACAGCAGGCGGTTAGAGGCCTAAGCAGGGCTGATGGGGGGTATCGATGCCAGGGGCATTCGGGGGCGTATCTCGAAGACGGTGAAGCGCAATAGGTGCTACGCCGGGTCCATCTACAACGAAAAACAATACTTTAGGATCTTCCAATGCAAATCAACTTCAGAAGTCTCGCAATCCTGTCCGCGTTCCTCTTCTTCGCCCTGGCTTTCACCTGGATGTTTGCCCCCAATATTTTGCTGGCAAGCTGGGGCGTCGATTTCTCTGACTCCGTCGGGCTGGTCGGACGCCGTGGGGCGGCGTTGTATGCGGGGATAGGTGTCATGTTTTTTTCGGCAAGAAATGCGGGGCCGTCCTTGGCGCGCTCATCTTTGATCGCAGGCTTTGTCGTGACCTGCTTGATACTCGCCGTCCTTGGTGTATTTGAACTGGCTATGGGGCATGCGGGCTTTCGGATCTTGTCTGCCGTTCTCATCGAAGTCGCGCTCATCTTCGCGTTCCTTTACGTCTCACGTGCCTCAAAAAGCGACCTTCAAACTGGAAGCACAATTCGATAGTCGTGAGGCACAAGACCCATTTCACAATCCGCAAAATGGCATCAAGTCGACAATAAAAATACGCTCAACCATGAGGATTCAGGCAATGCGCACTTTGAAAAAAGCAGGTGTCATCGGACTCACCCTAGCAGCAGCAGTCATGTCATCGGCACTGTGGGCAGACGACAACTCTCCCGTTGGTCTGTGGAAAAACATCGACGATGTCAGCGGTAAGCCGAGGGGGTTGATTCGAATCACCGAATCCGATGGCGCTCTGAAGGGCGTTATCGAAAAAGTGTTTCCCGCCCCCAACGAAGATCAGAATCCGAAGTGCGACAAATGTGACGGCGTGAACAAAAATGCGCCAATTGTCGGCCTGACTATTTTGACCAACTTGCGAAAGGACGGTGATGAATACACCGATGGCCAAATCCTCGATCCGGAAAATGGCAAGGTCTATAGCAGTAAAGTCAGCCTGACCGACAATGGCAAAAAGCTCAGCGTGCGCGGCTACATTGGCACGCCGCTGCTGGGGCGTTCACAGACCTGGGTACGCCAGGAATAAGGAAGTACGATGAAAGCATTTATTATCGATCGCTATGGAAAAAAGGTTGCGTTGCGGGTGACCGAAATGCCGGAACCTGAATTGGGCAAGGATGATGTTTTAGTCCAGATCCATGCGGCGGGTGTGAACCCCCTGGATGTAAAAATCAGGGACGGTGAGTTCAAGATGATTTTGCCTTATCGTATGCCGCTTATTCTGGGCAATGATTTGGCCGGGGTCGTCGTGCGGGTTGGCTCACAAGTGCAGCAATTCAAGCCGGGCGATGAGGTCTATGCGCGGCCAGATGATGATCGAATCGGTGCATTCGCCGAATTCATTGCTATCAATCAAGGCTCGCTGGCGATCAAGCCGAAAGATCTCACGATGGAAGAAGCTGCTTCTATCCCTCTGGTTGGCTTGACGGCCTGGCAGGCGCTGGTCGAAAAAGCGGACGTGAAGAAAGGCCAAAAGGTGTTAATTCATGCGGGCTCCGGTGGTGTAGGCACGCTGGCCATTCAGCTGGCCAAGCATCTGGGAGCGATCGTTGCGACGACCACGAGCACGGCGAATGTCGAGTGGGTAAAGCGCCTCGGTGCCGATATCGTGATCGATTACCGCAAAGACGATTTTGAAAAGGTCCTGCACGACTACGATGTGGTCTTGAACAGCCTGGGCACAGAGACTCTCGAGAAGTCGTTACGCATCCTAAAACCGGGTGGAAAGCTCATCTCAATCTCTGGGCCACCGGATGTGGACTTTGCGAAAAGCGCTGGGTTGTCCGGGTTCCTGAAACTGGTCATGGGCCTGTTGAGTTATGGGATCAGGAAAAAAGCCAAACGTCGTGGTGTCAGCTATTCATTCCTTTACATGAGAGCCAGTGGTGAGCAATTGCGTGAGCTTACTGCACTCATCGATTCCCGGATCATACGTCCGGTGGTGGACCGGGTTTTTCCATTCGAATCGACCCCGGATGCCTTAGCCTATGTTGAAACCGGTCGGGCAAAAGGCAAGGTCATCGTCAAGGTAAAATAACGAGTCGACCAATGTTCGAAAACTTCGAAACGCAGAGAATCACTGTAGGCGATATGGACATCGCCTGTGTTGCAGCGGGTGAAGGTGAGCCCGTATTGATGCTGCACGGTTTCCCCCAAACCATGGCGCTCTGGGCGCGTATCGCGCCTGGACTGGTCGCGCGTGGCTTTCGGGTTGTCTGTGCTGATTTGCGTGGGTATGGCGCATCGCAGAAGCCGCCGGCTCAGCCGGATCTGTCAAATTACGGATTTCGCGCCATGGCCGCGGATCAGGTCGGACTGATGCGTGTGCTCGGACATGAACGGTTCCATCTTGTTGGACACGACCGTGGCGCGCGCACTGCATACCGGATGACGCTGGATCATCCGGGCGTGGTGGCTAGCGTCACGCTGATGGACATCGTTCCTACGGCTGTGATGCTGACAGATCTGCGCAAGGACGTAGGCCACAGTTACTGGCATTGGTTTTTCCTTTCTCAGCCCGCACCCTTTCCGGAGCGCATGATTGAGGCGGATCCCGATTTCTTTTTCGAGAGCTGCCTATTCGGCTGGGGTGCCGCAGGGCCGGAGGATTTCGATGCTGACCAACTGGCGGCATATCGGAAAGCCTGGCGTGATCCAGCAACGATCGCTGGGTTTTGCAACGACTATCGCGCCGCCCTCACGGTGGATCTGGAAGACGATTTGTCCGATTCCGGACGACGCATCACCGCGCCCGCGCTGATTCTCTATGGCGCCTCGGGTGCGATGGCCAAGCACTATAATTTACCCGCCACTTGGGCGGATCGCTGCACCGTGATGGAGGCTTCTGCGATAGTGGGCGGCCATTTTTTTGCTGATTCTCGGCCGGGCGAGGTCATTGAGCGAGTCGCCGCATTTTTGGCAAACCATCCCATGCAATCGAAGTTTTCGTAAAGCGCGACGCCTCGCTTGGAGGCGGCGTGCTCATCGTCTCCGGCGTGAGGTTTAGAACAAGGTCGCGATACGGAGCTGGAATATCACATCTTGTTGGAAGCCCCCCCGTACATCGATGTCGGTGCCTACCATGCCCTGAATCTGCACTGTTGGCGCGATGAAGGTGCTGGCAAAGACGCGGAGTTGATCCTCGCGGGTGCGGGTACCGCTATCGATGCCGTTCAAGGTTGATTTACCGCCAAAGGTGCCCGAATAACCGAAAGACAGGGCGGTGGCGGGTGTGAAGTTGTAGCTGAGATACGACTGAACCTGATAGGTGGGATCGTGACTGACCTGGATACCGTCATTGGTGTGGTCGAAGCGGAAACTGGCATCTGCCGCGATGTCCAGTTTGACGCCATGGCCGAGTCCCTGGCTGAAACCGATCTGCTGCGTCAGGGCGACTGCTCCCGAGCCAAGCGAGGCTTCCAAAGGATGGTACGCACCGGTCGGCAAGGTGATGTAGCTGGTAAAGCCGAGAGTGGTGCCGGTCGGGTCCGTGGAGTGCAGCGCCCAAATCGCGGCGCCTAGCGTTAGATCGCCTATTCCGTTGTTTCTGGAAAGGTCGTTGCCACCAATTTTTGCGTCGGTGATCTTGCCGAATGGCAGGACAGCTTGCACTGCCCAGTCGATTCCATCTGTCTGGCCATAGTAGAGCGCGCGCTCTATTCCAAGGGCCAACCGGTCACTGGAATCGGGTACCTTGTTGCCGTCTTTGTCCTTGAACTGGCTGCCTGTCGCATAGTTTGCGTAGTGCACCAATGCAACAGTGCCTGCCGGCAGGTGGACATAATCGCCGGGGGCGAGGTCAAGCGCTGCGGCGTGTTCCGAACCGAGTACCAAAGTGAGGCAGATTGCTGTTCTGAATGTCGTAATTCTCATTGTATCGACTCGCTATATTATTGTTGTTTTTAGCTTTTTTTCAGGCGACCTTTTCCATCACTCAAGGCCTGGATCAAGGTGAGTTGCTGTGGCGCAGTAAGGGGGAGGGCCCAATCAATCCGGGCCCGACCAATCACTCAGTGAGTGGTCACAGGTTTTGCAGAAAGGTCAGCAACGCCTCATTGACGGCTTCGGGCTTTTCCTGTGGGGTCCAGTGCCCGCAATCTTTGATGATGAGCGTCCCACGCAGGTCGGTGCATTGCTCACCGGCTCGGGCGATCGATTGCTGGCTCCAGATGGTGGAAACGTCGCGGTCCCCTCCGATAAAGAGCGCAGGCATGTCTATCGTCCTGCCCTCGTATTGACCCAGTTCTTCCCAATCGAGATCGGCGTTGCGGTAGTAGTTGAGGGGGGCGGCAAGTCCGCTGTATTCCAATTCAGCTGCCCAGAGATCCAGATCGTCCTGACTGAACCAGGCTGGCAACGTATCCGGCTTCACCAGCAAGTCGTCGAATTGACCCGACCGGGGTACGCACATCGTGGCGCGTACGAATTGCGTGAGTGCTTCTTCGGGCAATTGCGTCAGGTCAACACCGATAAGTTCAGGCGGGAGAGGGGGATCAGCTGACAAGCTGTAGAAGACGCTGGCGAGCCAGCCCGGAAGGTCGCTTTCTGCATCGCGTAGTGCGCGATTATCAGGAAGGCAGAAATACTCCTGATAGAACAGCAGGTCCGGTCCGGCGATTTCCCGTTCCGCGATGCTTGGACGAACCTTGCCAAAGGTATTGCCCGGCAGGCACGCAAGTCCACGCCCGCCGAAAGGCATGCTAATGCCGACAACGGCATGAAAAACATCCGGCCTTGTCCATGCCGCCGTCCAGGCCACTGGCGCACCGATGTCGTGGCCGACGATCACGGCACTGGACTCGCCGAGTGCCTCCACGACGCCGACGCAGTCCGCGACCAGTTCGCTGATGCGGTAGGCGCGCGCGTCGCCGGGCTTGGATGATCTGCCATAGCCCCGCATGTCCATGGCTACTGCGCGATATCCGGCGGCCGACAAGGCTGCCAGCTGATGCCGCCACGAATGCCAGGATTCGGGAAACCCATGGCAGAGCAGGACCATTGGCCCCGACAAGCCGGCGATGGTCAGGTGGATACGTTGTTCATTGACTTGAACAGTTCTTGATTCCCAGTTGCTGGTATTCATTGAAAAACCTTCATTGTGGGCAGGCTCGGGAACCTAGTCGTGTGCGTATCGCGCGGTACCGCCAGTCAGGTATTGGACACCTTCATCACCGTTCGCCTGATCCCATTGCTCGGTCAGTTTCTGAACTGTGATTGCGTCGAGCACTGAATGAAATTGGCCATCGTCGGTGAAGCCGATGTTGGCTCCATTCACGATAAACAAAACGACCGTGTCGCCCTTGTTCGTATCGGGGACGTAGAAGGTGTGCATCGATGAAGCGGGTTCGTAGAGATAGGAGCCCGCTGTCTGAACCTGATCCGGGTACTCGGTATAAATCCAGCTACCTTTCAGCGTGTAGCCATGGACACCCCCAGTGTGCAGGTGAGTCGGCAACTTCGCGCCTGGGGCGAAGATTCCCATGACGGTCCAGATTCCGAGCTCGGGGTCAATGAACAACGGTTGAAAACTGACGCCGGGCCCCGCCGCATCCTTGAGGACCGGAATGTCGTTTATGTTGAGTGTGAGCAGCCGATCCTGCGGGAGCGAGAAAACCGGCGTCTTGCTTGCAGCCTGTGTACTGGTCATGGGATAGCCCTTGTCATTGTTATGGCGTTGTGTGAATCCGGACGACTGATTTCGGCCAGTGTTGTTTGCCGGCCGGGTCAGCCATTCATGGAATGATGATGACCTTGGCGTCCCGTTCCGGGTCCGCGAGCCGGTCGAAAGCATCCTGTACACCGTTCAGCCCGACATGGCTGGTGATGAGCGCGTCGACCTGGAGTCGGCCCGACGCAACATGGTCGAATGCCTGGGCGAACTCTTCGAACGAGTAGGCAATACAGAAGGAGAGATCGATTTCCTTCATGATGGCGAAGGACGGATAGAAGGTGTCCCGCTCCATGCAAAGACCCGCCACGACCACTTTTGAGCACGGCGCAGCGCCGGCCAGAATCTGCTGGATCACCCCCGGTACGCCGACGCACTCGAAGATCACTGAGGGGCGGAAGGGGAACCCGGCGAACATCCCGGTCTGACGACCATATCGGGATGGATCCGACGTACCGGCCATAGTTTTCCAAGAGTCATAAGGAGAATTTTCCCGTGGGTCGACCACAACGTCGGCACCGAGCTTCGCGGCCATCGCGCGTCGTGACGGCGAGAAGTCGGCGGCCACGATCGGGCCGATTCCGCGCATCTTCAGCACCGCAATTACCGCCAGTCCAATCGGGCCGCAGCCAATGACGATCGGCACGTCGTCAACGCCCAGGTTGCCCCGATTGACGGCGTGAAGCGCCACGGCGAGCGGCTCGGCGAGAGTCGCGATGTCGTTGGGGATGGCCTCGGGCACAGGAATCAGCAGGTCCTCTGACAACACCATGTACTCGGCGTAGCCGCCTGGTGTGTCGAGTCCGCCAAAGCCCAGGGTCACTGGTCGTGGGCGGAGGAGGAAAGGGGCCGAGACTGCCCGGGTGCCGAGCGAAAGCGTCCGGCGGCAGTCCGCACCGAAGTCGACCACTTCACCGCAGATTTCGTGACCGAGAACAACCGGTTCATCAACATTGAAGAGGTCGATGCCGGCGACCTCCTTCACGCTCGAAAGCAACTGGGCACCATGTTTGACGCAGTGCAGGTCGCTTCCACAGATCCCGCACGCAAGGGTTTTGACCAGAACTTCGCCCTTGCCAGGCCGAGGGATAGGCGCTTCGGTCAGCGCAAGGCTACCGTGGCGCATGACGACGGCGCGCATGCTCATGAGCCGCTCCTGTCATCGAGTGGTGTCTTGGGACCTATTGCCAAAGCAATCAGGCAGCAGCCGCTGGCAAATCGGCTGGTTTCGATATGGCGGTGATCGAACTCATGAAGAATGCTGAACGTGCTCGTCCTCATTTTCTTGATCCTCTATGGCGGAAGGCATCCGCTCTTTTTTATTGGTTTTAATAAACTGTCAGATCACCTCTCCTTAAACTTGGCATTGCACGAATTTTATTTGGCATTTGGCGACTAAAGCGGTCTCAAGAAATTGCCGCGCAAGGTTTTCCATCTTGCCGCGTGCCGACCTTGAAGACCGAGAGGCTAATGGTGGGCTTATGTGGGGATTGGGAGCTCAGGGGCTTTTATGGCGGCGTGTGATTAGCTGCCGTGGGGATTCGCCGTACCAGCGGCGGCAAGCCCGGGAGTAACTGCTCTGTTCGGAGTAACCGAGCATGCTCGCGATCTGTGCGACCTGCAGACCCCGCGTCGACAGTTGCCAGGCCATTTCTCGACGCACGTCATCGAGTATCTGCTCGAAAGAGGTGTCGGATTCGGCCAACCTGCGCTGGAGAACTCGAGGGTGGATAATCAAGGCTCGTGCAACTGAGACCAGGTCGGCCTGATCGACCTGCAACATACGATGGATCAACTCTCGCACGTGCTCGACCAGGGGAAGCATCTGACCGATCTGGGCGAGATAGTTTTCAGCGAGCGCCAGCACGGTGGGATCCCGCCCACGGATCTCACGGTTCAATGCATTACTGGGGATGTGGATGGAGTTACAGACACTTGCGAACTCAACCCGGCAACCGAAGACTTCACGATAGGTCTCGGGTACAGAGAGGGGATGATGCTTCATCGTGACTCGCAGCGGCACGAAGTCTTCGCCCAGCATCAGACGGAAGGCTTCCATGGCAACCACCAGGCCTTTCTCAATCATCTGGTTCCGGTAGGACAGTTGCCGTAACGCGATTTCAAACGTGAATACCGATGATCTTGGCCCGCGTTTCAGCTCTGCGACGTCGGGTGGTGCGCAATGGTAAAGATAGTGCGAGACGCCTTCGATCGCGTCAGCAACGGTCTCTGCGTGACGGATAAGAACCGCTACCGGCCCCAGAATCTGGATGCCCTGTCGCTTTGCGAGGCGCATACCGAAGTCTGGGCAATTCAGTTCCACTGCCGCCGTGCCGATCACTGTGGCCATCGCCCCGTAACTGATAAGGCGATCAGCGACACCGGCTGCCGACGGGTCCACACCATGGGCGCGCAGAAACTCATCGGGGTTGCCGCCGAGACTAGAGACCAGACTTGCGAAGTGGAGGAGCCCTGTGCCCGCTACTAAATCTGTCATAGTTGTTTAAGGGCCTGCATGATCTGCGTGATCGCCGCCCGGCCAGCTAGTTGGCCACTGACGGCGACAGTGGCGCAAGAATTTCCGCGCGGCAAACCTCCAGAATCTCATCTGCCAGAGGAGAATCATCCGGACAGGCCCGCGACAATACGACCGCGCCGATCGCATGGGCCAGCATGTCGATCATCTTTGTCCGCACTGTGTGCTGATCCGCATCACCCAGCTTAGTGCCCTCACGTTCAAGAGCTACAAGCATGTTTTCGATCCCGGCCGCAAACGTAGCCTTAATGTCCTCTGATTGACGCGCGGCGTCCCCGCAGAGGGCTGCCATCGTGCAGCCAACGCTCCGGGCATCACGGTGATCCCGTGACAAGTAAAGATTGAAGAACTCGGCAACGTCGAGACCGCCGCTATTTTCCAGGGTCTGCGAGAGCCCGCTCGCAGCCGCTTCTGCCATCAGATCGGCTTTGGAGCGGAAGTGCTTGTAGAACCCGCCATGGGTGAAGCCAGCGGTAGCCATCAGCTCCACCACCCCTACGCCGTCGTAGCCACGCTCACGAAACAGTGCGGAGGCTGTTTCGACAATGCGCGCCCGATTTTCCTGTGCCTGCGCTTTGGTGACTCTCATGTCCACATGCCTCTTTGATTCAGCCAGATGTCAGGTAGTCAATATACATTGATGTCAATCATAATCAAATTTGTTGACGGTTAAGATTATGATCATCATTATAATGGCTCGCTAATTTTTGGAAGGTCTGAGGTCATGTGCGACGCCCACCTGACCATCAATCAACGTTGAGGAAAAGAAGATATGACCGAAAAAAATTTATTTGAGACATACACCCTCGGCTCCCTGACGCTCTCCAATCGGGTGGTCCTGGCACCGCTGACGCGCAACCGCGCCGACGCAGGCTTCGTTCCGAGCAAGTTCGCCGCAACCTACTACAGCCAGCGTGCATCGGCCGGCTTGCTGATCGCTGAGGCCACGCAGATTTCGCAGCAGGGACAGGGCTACCAGGATACGCCCGGCATCTACTCGCAAGCGCAGATTGATGGCTGGCGTGAGGTCACTGCTGCCGTCCATGCGAAGGGCGGGCGGATCTTCCTGCAGCTGTGGCATGTGGGGCGTGTCTCACACATTGACCTGCAGGAGAACGGCGTCGCCCCTGTGGCGCCCTCGGCCATTCAGGCCGCGACCAAGACGTTCGTCAACAACAGCTTTATGGACGTCTCGGAGCCTCGGGCGCTGGAGCTCGACGAACTGCCGGGGATCGTCAGCGATTTCCGCCAGGCCGCGGCTAACGCCATTGCTGCTGGCTTCGATGGTGTTGAAATTCACGGAGCCAATGGCTATCTGCTGGACCAGTTTGTCAAGGACGGAGCCAACGTACGCACCGATGCCTACGGCGGCTCGATCGAAAATCGCGCGCGGCTGCTACTGGAGGTGACCGCGGCCGTGGTGGACGAGATCGGCGCCGACCGCACCGGTATCCGTATCTCTCCGGTTTCGCCAACCAATGGTGTCTCGAGCAGCGATCCGCAGGCACAGTTCGACTACATCGTTGACCAGCTCGACGCCTTGGGCATCGTTTATCTCCATGTCGTCGAGGGTGCAACCGGCGGCCCGCGAGATGTTGCGCCGTTCGACTTTGACTCCCTGCGTCGGCGATTCAAGAACACCTACATCGCCAACAACGGCTATGACGTGGATCTTGCTACGTCCCGGCTCACCGAAGACAAGGCAGACCTCTTTGCGTTCGGGCGCCCGTTCATTGCTAACCCGGATCTGGTGGAACGTCTGAAGACCGCGGCGCCGTTGGCTTCATTCGATCCGACCACACTCTTCGGTGGTGGCGCCGAGGGATACATCGACTACCCGGCACTTGTTGACTCCAACGCCCTGTAACGCTGGCGCCTCCTCGATTTGTACGTTGCATTTCCCAATATGGGTTCACCTAATCAAGAGAGCCAATACATGACTACCCGTTCCGCAGTTCTCATAACCGGCGCATCCACCGGCATCGGCGCCACTTACGCCGAGCGCTTCGCACGTCGCGGCCATGATCTCGTGCTGGTTGCCCGCAACAAAGCGCGACTGGAAACGCTCGCGGCTCGCCTCCGCGAGGAACACAGCGTCGCAGTCGATATCCTCCAGGCTGATCTCACCGAATCCAGCGACTTGGCCGCCGTCGAGACACGCCTGCGCGAAGATTCGCGAATCGGGATCCTCATTAACAATGCTGGAGCTGCCCAGTCCGGCAGTTTCATCGAGCAGACGACCGACGATGTCGCTTGGCTCGTCGCGCTCAACACAACCTCGTTGGTGCGACTCGCCAGCGCAATCGCCCCACGGCTTGCGCTGGCCGGCGAAGGCGCGATCGTCAATATCGGCTCCGTGGTTGGCTTGGCGCCGGAATTCGGCATGGCGGTTTATGGTGCCACCAAGGCCTTTGTGTTGTTCCTTTCCCAGGGACTGAGTCTGGAGCTCACGCCCAAGGGCGTCTACGTCCAAGCCGTGCTTCCTGCCGCAACTCGCACGGAGCTTTGGGGGCATGCGGGCATCGACGTCGATACACTGCCCGAAATGATGGAAGTGGGTGAGCTGGTGGATGCAGCACTGGTCGGCTTCGATCAGCGTGAGCTCGTGACCATCCCGCCATTACACGACGCTGCGCGCTGGGACGCCCTGCAGGTCGCTCGGCTAGCCCTGCTTTCGGACATCAGGCAGGCGCATGCAGCGGAGCGGTATCGCACGCCCTCGTAAACACTCCAGAGACGCGCAGAGGTAAGGGCGTCATCACCTTCAATCACCACAAACTAGACCGGAATCTCCCATCCCAGGATTGCCGGTCTACACCAGACATCTGGAGTAAGTAATGACCAATGCCGACAAATACCTTGGGTCGGGTACGTCCTACGCGAGTGCCGTGAACCGCTTGATCAATGTCGCAGGGACTGCGTTTGCCTACCGTGACCTGGGGCCTCGCAGTGGCGTGCCACTGATTTTTCTCAACCATTGGGGTGCGGTGTTGGACAATTTCGACCCGCGGATCGTCGATGGCCTTGCCAGTAGGCATCGTGTCATTGCCACTGACTATCGGGGGATCGGTGCGTCGGGAGGAACAGCACCCGTGACCATCAATGAGATGGCGCAGGATGCGATAGCCTTGATCCATGCGCTGGGATTCGAGAAGGTTGATCTGCTCGGTTTTTCCCTCGGAGGATTCGTGGCGCAGGACATCGCGCTGAAAGCACCAGACTTGGTGCGCAAGCTGATTTTGACCGGTACGGGACCAGCAGGTGGTGAGGGTATTGACAAGGTAGGAGCGGCATCCTGGCCACTAATGATCAAAGGCTTGCTGACGTTGCGCGATCCGAAGTTCTATATGTTCTTTACATCCACGGCCAATGGTCGCCAAGCAGCGAAGGCCTTTCTGAAACGACTGACGGAACGCAAGGCGGACCGGGACAAAGGACCCACGCCTAGAGCCTTATTGCGGCAGTTGAAGGCGATCAAGGCATGGGGGCAGCAGGCTCCCCAGGATCTTGGCAGCCTCGGGATTCCGGTACTGATCGCCAATGGTGATAACGACATCATGGTGCCCACTGTGCACAGTACTGATATGGCGCTCCGCATCCCGAACTCGCAACTGGTCATTTACGAAGATGCCGGGCATGGTGCGATTTTCCAGAATCATGCCAATTTCGTGTCAAGAGCGCTGTCCTTCCTACATGTCTGACACCCTGACTAGAGTGTTTCATCAATTCCCGAATTGGTTGCATTGAGCCTGCAACACTGCCACGCGGTGTTGCGTGGCGCAGTTGAACCGCGCTCGGCTCGTCTCGAAGCATGGTCGCGGCTCGATCGAAATCTCGATCTTGACAGCTTGCAGAAACGACGCAGGTAGCCGGGTTGGCCGATATCCCGCTGTTGCTCACGGACGTCGGCGTGTTCGACCTAGCAGTGGGCTGGGGTAATTCGAGCGTCCTGTTGACGGTCGTGCTCAAAGTCGCCCTCGCCTTGGCGTTCCGATTCGTCTCGCCCACCGAGCGAGAGGGCGCAGTGTTTCAAGCGAGCGTTTTAATATGATTCTAATTGAGGTTCGTTGAGATTTGGTGACAGCGACGTATATGACGCACGTAGCCGGGATCACGACCAAGCAGCCTCCGGAGGTCACATCGATGAAGTACGGCAAGCACCATTTCAGCCCCAGTTTGCACAACGAGGTGCGTTGTGATCTGTGTGGTGAGCATCTGGTCGACAGTCAGCACATCCAGGTCCAGCCGCCTAAGCCCGTCAAGAGCAAGGCGCAGAAACCCTGGAAGGGCTGTTACGTCCAACCGGGAGCCCATGTTGGCTAGAGACATGCTCGGCATGGGGCGCACCCCGAGTTGCGCGAGGCAAGCCCTGACTCTTCAATACGGGCTTGCGGCTCCAGAGCTTGGCAATACACAAAATGCGCCGGTTATTGATTCATGACTCGTGAGAAAACAGCTTGATGCAACCAGCTTGGCGTTGTCCACATAAAGAGCACGTTGAGTGTGTTCATCACGCCGGGCACGACACTGATGCGGCCAGCCTGTAGTGCGCGAATGCCCGCCCGTACTACTGGTGGCGGGTCCATCATGAGCATTTTCAGGTCGGGTGTGATCTTCTGTTGAGCTGTAGTAGCGAATCCTGTGTTTGTGCCACCTGGGAGCCAGCGGTGATCAATTGCGTGAGCTTACCGCTTTCATCGATTCCGGGGTCGTACGTCCGGTGGTGGACCGGGTATTTCCATTCGAATCGACCCCGGATGCCTTGGCCTATGTTGAAACCGCTCGGGCAAAAGGCAAGGTCATCGTCAAGGTAAAATAACGTCGCAGATATGCATCGTCGATCCGGCTTATACAAAGACTCAGTTCGACGCGAGCTTTCTGGAGTCCGATTCGAAGCTTGATGACTATCTGATGTCCGTGGTAACGGTCTGGGAGTACGCACTTTCCTGATCCAAACGCTTAGGGCAGTGGTGTCTACCTATTACGCGGATACTATCGCCGTTAATGCTGGAGTTCGGAAGGTAACTTCCCCGGACACTGACCTTTGTAAGCGAAAAGGCCACCACTGAGTTGCACATCCAATAGTTACCCATAGTCAACATGCTGAACAAAACGCTCGTGTCGGGTTCGATCGGCACCTTTGTCCCTGAAGCCAGTACACACTAAATGGGCAAGATATTGAATGGCGCTAGGCAAAGCGGGAAGTCAGTGCAATGTAGTTGTCCGGATTTCACCATTCATCAAGCGCGCCGCGTTGTTTCCCTGTGGATCCTCAGCATTTAGATCGGCGCCTCTTTTTGCCAGGGCGTCAAGCAGCTCCACTCGCCTGAACAGTCCGGCGTACATGGCGGCGGTTTGACCAGCGCCATTGCGCTGATCTGGGCTGCAATCAGTCGCCAACAAGCGTTGGGCAATCTTCACCTCACCCTTGAAGATAGCCCCCATCAGTGCCGTATTGCCTCTTTTGTCCTGCATGCATGCGTCCGCGCCGGCCGCCAGCAAGCGCTCCAATGCCTGCATATGACCGTGATAGGCCGCGAGGATAAGGGCGGTATAACCCTTTTCGTCTTGGGTATTGAGCGAGTACCCCGCGTCGATAAAGGTATTGAGTATTTCTACATCGCCCCGGCGTGCAGCGTCGAAATAGTAATCTTGCAACTGATTCTTTATAACCGTCGGATCGGTTGGCTGGTCTGCATAGACACTCAGCGACCAGCAGGTTAAAAATACTAAGGCATACATACGCATCGCACGACTCCTCTGTCTTCGAACGACGTCAAACCAAGAACTGGAGAGACGTCGTGTTGAGTACGATTCAATCAGTTAGTCGGTCAGCTTCGCTGCCAGCGACTTGACCCGAGCCAGATCGCCCTTGGCAACTTTGGTCACCCCGGTCCCGTACTCGGGATCGGCCTTGTAGAGAAACGACAGCATGATGTGCTTGCTCTCATCATCGGTGGTAGCTAGGGAACTGCCGAAACTCTCGATCAAGTCCTGACGTTCCTTCTGACTGAACGAGCGATACAGATCCCCGGCCTGCTTGAAGTTCTGCTCGCGCTGTATCTTCACCTGCTGGGTGCTGCCGGACAGCGCCAATTGGCTGTAACGCGCGCTTTGCGACTCTTCACGGGGCATCAGCCGACTCGGCTGGTAGTTCACCCCGGTGCTGGCGCTGCCGCTGTTCATCGCGCCATCCTGGTTGCCATTGTCCACCGCGACTTTCGGCGCGTTGATCGGCAATTGCAGGGCGTTGGCGCCCAGGCGGTACATCTGGGTGTCGGCATAGGAGAACACTCTGCCTTGCAGTAGGCGATCTTCCGATGGCTCGATACCCGGCACTAAGTTGGCCGGGGCCATGGCCACCTGCTCGGTTTCCTGGAACACATTGGCTGGGTTGCGATTGAGCACCATCTGCCCAACCTTGCGCTCAGGTATGCCCGGCCAGATCTTGGTGGCATCCAGCGGGTCGAAATCGAATTTGGACAGGTCCTGAGGTTTCAAGACCTGGACATACAGGTCCCATTTCGGGAAGTCCCCCTTGTTGATATGGGTTACCAGATCATTGGTCATATGGCTGTAATCACGACCTTGTACCTCGAGCACTTGTTTGGGATCGAGGTTGTTGATCCCCTGCAAACTCTTCCAGTGAAACTTCACGTAGTGCACCTCATCCTTGGCATTGACCAACTTGTAGGCGTGCACACCATTACCATCCATTTCCCGATAACTGGCCGGAGTGCCGGAGTCGGAATACAGCTCGGTCAGGGTCCGGGTGGCTTCCGGAACATGGGAGAAGAAATCGAAGCGCCGGGAATCGTCATCCAGGTTGGTGCGTGGATCGGGTTTGAACGCATGAACCATGTCTGGGAACTTGATCGCATCACGAATAAAGAAGGTCGGGAAGTTGTTACCGACCAGATCCCAGTTGCCGTCCGCCGTATAGAACTTGGTGGCGAAGCCGCGCGGATCGCGCAGTGTTTCCGGCGAGTGGTTACCATGCACTACCGCAGAAAAACGCACGAATACCGGCGTCACTTGGCCTGCAGCAAATACTTTGGCCTTGGTCAGGTCGCTCAGGCTATCGGTCACGGTGAAGGAACCATGGGCACCAGTGCCACGGGCATGCACCACCCTTTCTGGAATGCGCTCGCGGTCGAAGCGCTGCAACTTCTGAATCAACTGCACATCCTGCAAAAGCACAGGACCGTTAGCTCCGGCGGTTTGTGAGTTCTGATTATCTCCCACCGCCGCTCCGTTATCACGGGTCAGAGTGGCGGCCTGAACGGAAAGGGAAAGCAGACTTGCGGCAAGAATGCCGAGTATGCGTCGGTAGTAAAACGCCCCATGGTCAATGTTGGTAGTCATGCGAGATTCCTCTGGTTATAGGCGCATTCGAATGCGCCACGCAGAGGCTAGTGACCAGTGATTCAAAGTCTAAATAGAAAAAATATAAGGGTGCGATAAGGATAAAGGGATGGACAACGGTTCAATCGGCTAGCTTCTACTGTGGTGTGGTGTGGTGTGGTGTGGTCATTTGCCCGGGCAACTGTTTGGCGCTCGCATGACCAATCCGAACCTGCCAAGGTGTGACTGTTGAGCCAATCATCCGTTTAGCCGAGCCGAAATGAGGCAGATGTCCACTGCCTTTGATGGCTACGTCGAGCGTACGGCATAGGTGCAAACGCACGCCAGGTATAGCGCGGGGTGGCTGTCGTGACTTGCCATATCTGCGGGCTGCGATTGTCGAGCCTCACCAAGGCGCGCACGGGTGCTTGTGCCGGTCCCTGCGATGGACACGGCCCTTTACCATGGTATGCCGCTGGAAGTGAAATGCGCCAAGCTGGGCTAATCGAGCAGGTTGATTTCAACGCTCGAATTGCTGCACTGGTGCTCACTCAAAAATCAGGGGATCAACGAGCATTGAGGCCCTTTGGCGCTGATTATCGTGCGACTACTTTCATCGCAAGGCTGACGGTAGTTTGCATGTCGTCAAGGCCTGAGGATGTCTTGCCGATTACGCGTACTCCTTGCAGAAGACAAAGCATGAATTTAGCGGTAGCGGCACTATCTACCGTGGTTTCGACAGAGCCGTCGTTGATGCCAGCTTCAATGAGCCGTTGCAGTAGTACCTCCCGCTCCCGCATTGATGCCAAAGCCACTTCCGCAATTTCAGCGTCAACCCCCCCCACCTCGACTATGGCATTGGTAATAAGACAACCATCTCGACCGTCCTCTCCGCTTGAAATGGCAGCGTAGAAAAGAAGTGCCTGATGCAGCATTTCCCATCCAGATTGCCCGCTGGCTATTGCGTGCTTCAGCTGCCTTCTATGCTTGACTGACTGATGTTTGAGCGCGCGAAGGAATACCTCACGCTTATCCTTAAAGGCATTGTAGAGGCTGCCGCAGGTGAGATTTGTTGCATCGCAGATATTGACGATAGACGTGCCGTGAAAGCCACGTTGGCCAAAAAGTTTAGCTGCTTTATCAAGGATCTGATCTATGTCGAACTCACGGGGGCGGCCTAGGCTAGGGGAATCTTTGGTGGTTTTCATTGGCTGTCTATATGTAAATCTGCGGTTTTGAGGCGCTGTACCTGTCGCCACTCGAAAGAACTGAAGGGGGCTTGACTTCAGATGGTCCGATAGTCGCAAGCACGCGGACTGTCGCCTTGACGAGGTGAGCAGGGCATTAAGGGGTGAGTTATCAGAAATCATATTGCAACAATACCATAACACTGTTATGGTTTTAAAGTAGCGACGTTATGCCGCTGAGCTTAAAACTATAAAAAGAAATCGTTCGCAATGGTGCTGTTTGACTGACCAACAATACCGCCGCCAGTGATGTGATTTTGGGGGGGGGGGCGAATTGACCCGTTTGAGAACGCTACCGACTTCGACGTTGCGCCCATGCGCCAAATAGTCTGGTCCTCTCTTGCTCTTCCAATATGTTTAGATTACGATCATAATCATATGAAAATACATTCCTCTCGCTCCAAATTAGCGACACATGAACGCATTGTTGAAGCGGCCGCGCGGGCCATCAGGCGTAACGGTTACGCCGGCATTGGCATCGCTGAAATAATGAAACGTGTTGGTTTGACCCATGGCGGGTTCTACGCGCACTTTGCATCACGCGACGCGATGCTGGCCGAGGCCGCCGATCACGCGGGTGCAGAGATGGTCGCCCTGCTGGCCCGAGTAGCTATTGCCGCTCCGCCTGAGCAGGCGCTAGAACGGTTGGTGCAAACATATTTGTCGAAGGAACACCTCGAAAGCATTGAGAGTGGGTGTCCCATCGTGGCGCTAGGCTCGGAAATGCCGCGACAGGCGCCCGAGGTTCGACATCAGGTTACGTTCGGCATCAAAGAGATGATCAATGTCGTTGCCCGCGTATTACCCAGCAGGGGAGCGGCAGGCGCTAGCAAGGAGGCACTGGTAACGATGTCGACCATGGTGGGCGCCCTGATACTTGCACGTGCGGTGGATGATCCTCGGCTATCTGATGCATTACGCGAAGCAGCAATTGACAACCTCAGTACCACCAATCATTGACGCTGATATCTCCGCTAAGCGGGCCCCAGCCTAGGACGCTGAAGTTGCCGGAGAGAGCCCCAGATCCATGCTGACTACATCAGATGCAGGCCGCTTCGAGTGTGCGGCATCGACGGCCATCACCGGCTAAAAAGAGGAGAAGACGATGACCTTCAAAGCATTACTCGCAACAAAGACTGGCGATAAAATTTCGGCGAGTGTCGTTGACATGCATGAGCAAGATCTCATGCCTGGAGACGTTACCGTCAAGATCGATTATTCCACCGTGAACTACAAGGATGCGCTGGCCCTTAGCGGGTACGCCGACGTCATCAAGCAGTTTCCATTGATTGCCGGTATTGATTTTGCCGGCACTGTCGAAGCCTCATCTTACCCCGGCATCGCTGTGGGGGACCGCGTAGTCGCCAATGGTTGGGGGCTGAGTCAGACCCATCACGGCGGATTTGCTCAGAAGGCACGCGTAAAAGGCGAATGGCTGGTCAAGCTACCGGACATCTTCTCGACAATGGACGCAATGGCTATCGGCACGGCAGGGTACACGGCGATGCTGTCGGTACTGGCGCTGGAACATGGCGGTCTCACACCGGCTCGCGGTGACGTCCTCGTCACTGGCGCTAATGGGGGAGTTGGTTCCATCGCGATTGCGATTCTCTCCGATCTCGGCTACCGCGTGGTCGCGTCGACCGGGCGTGTTGAGGAGCAAGATTATCTGACCAGTCTAGGTGCGGCGCAGATCATCGACCGACGAACGCTCTCTGCCCAAGGAGCACCGATAGCAACTGAAAAATGGGCCGGCGCTGTGGACTCGGTCGGCAGTCATACGCTGGCGAGCGTATTGGCGCAGACCCAGTATCGCGGTGTGGTGACTGCCTGCGGTCTGGCTCAGGGTATGGATCTTCCAGGGTCGGTGTTGCCCTTCATCCTGCGCAACGTGACCCTTTCAGGCATTGACTCCGTCAATGCCCCGCTCGAATCCCGACTCCAGGCTTGGACGCGACTGGCAAGCGATCTCGACTTGAGTAAGCTCGCACGCACGACGCAGGTGGTTGGTCTCGCTGAGGTGCCCGAGGTGGTCGACCGGATGTTCGAAGGCAAAGTCCAAGGTCGCGTAGTGGTTGACGTCAACGCATGACCATAGGCTCCATCAAGGGATGCGAAATGATGCAACCGAGTACGATCAGCATTGCGCGACTTACACCGAAAGTCTGCAAGATCAAGTTCTCGAATCCACCGACAAATTTGATCGTGCCCGAGACTGTCACTCGGTTGCATGAAGTCGTAAAGGAACTGAGTGAGGACGAGAACGTTCAAGTGGTCATTTTCAGCAGCAGCGTCTCTGGCTACTTCTTCAATCATTTCGATCTTGATGAAGCTGGAAAATTTCCGATGCTGCCAGAGGTAGAAGGGATGCCGATGTGGGTTGATCTTGTCGTGCGACTTTCCAAAGCGCCGTTTATCAGTATTGCTTCAATTCGTGGGCGGACGAGAGGCGGGGGAAACGAACTGGCGTTGGCGTGCGATCTGCGTTACGCAAGCCGAGAGCATGGAGTGTTCGGTCAACCCGAGGTTGGTGTCGGCATTCTGCCGGGTGGTGGGTGCAGTGAGCGCCTTCCACGGCTCATCGGGCGTGATCGCGGGCTCGAAGCAATATTGAGCAGCGATGACTATGACGCTGATCTGGCAGAACGCTATGGATGGGTGACGCGATCTATCCCTGACGAGGAATTGGATCGATTTGTGGGTAGCATGGTGTCCCGACTTGCGTCATTCGACAAGTCAGCACTGGTTGCCGCCAAAGCCCAGGTCAGCAGAGCAACACTACCACCGGATGCTGATCTCTTGGCGGCTTATGGTGAGTACGTTGAGTCGCTGACGTGGCCGGGGTTCCAGGCGCGATTACCTCAACTTCGCCAACGAATTGTTGAAAAAGGGATCGAGGAGGTGGAGGCGCGCATGGGGTATTACATTGGTCTCACAAATCAACCACCTCTCATCTGGCGAAGCTTGTTATTGCAACCTTAGCGACTTTAATTAAATGATTTAGGCATAAGGGGCATAACAAGAGTCAAGTCCATTCCGGTTCCACGTATATGCAAAACCTGCTCATTTGAGCGGCGTTTTGTCCAGGATTAGTTGACCATTACAAAATGAGCTACCGGTGAAGACCAATACTTCATCCAAGGTTTTGGTTGAAGTGTGGGCCGGTAGGTTTTTCCAAAAGCCAGAAACGAATAAGCTCTTATTAACCCTGGTACACATGGTGGGTTAGTAGATGGGAAGTGGCTGAAAAATTACGGATCAAGTACAGACTATTAAAAAATGGTGAACCCATGAACTGTCTTATTTGTGCAGGTATCGCTGAACGTATTCAGTGCCATGGCTCTTGGGAGGAGAGAGATTGTCCCGCGTGCGGTCACTATAGAGTTTCAGATGCGCTCGTGTTGACACTGATGGAACAGGGGCAGATTTTTGATGTGACCAAAACAAGGATCTGGCTTGCCGGCAAGCGCAAGGAGGGTGTTATCCCTTCCATAGAGATCCATGAGGCGCTGTTGATGCAATGAGCGCCGGCAAGAACAGAACATCATGTTTCTGAATGGCGAATTTTGCCGGGGGGAGCTTCGGCGTTTGCAATATGTCAGCCTCTTTCTGTGCGGATATCGACGTCAGGTACTAGGGGAGAGTGCCTTATCCGTGCCGCCAGCGGGTTCGGCGCCTAATGTTAAGAAGCAGGCACCAGGCAAAGGCGGAGGTCGTATGCGCTGTGCAAACTGCGGATTCGAGAGTCTCTCTGGGGCCAGCTTCTGTGGCGCGTGTGGGGACAGGCTGTCTCACAGCTGCCAGCGTTGTGGCTACGAGGCGAGCCTTTCCGCCAAATTCTGTAGTGAATGCGGCGCACCGCTGACCGATGCGCCTGCTACGCCTTCACCGCGCCTCCCACCTGTTTCAGAGCCTTCGCCCGCGCCCATTCTTTACACGCCCCCACTACCTTACCGAGCGCATCCGCGCCGAACAGGCGGCCATGGAAGCCCGGGGCGAGACCGCCGGTGAACGCAAGACCGTCACGGCGCTGTTTGCCAACATGGCCGGCTCCATGGCGCTGATCCACGACCTCGATCCGGAAGAGGCCCAGCGTTTGTTCGAGCCCGTCATCGCGCTGATGATGGAAGCCGTCCACTACTACGAAGGCTACGTGGCCAAGACGCTGGGCGATGGCATCCTCGCGCTATTCGGGGACCCCATCGCCCATGAAGACCATCCGCAGCGGGCGCTGTATGCGGCACTGCGAATGCAGGAGGCGATACATGGCGACCGTATTCGTCTGGAAAAAGGCATTCCGCTGCAAATCCGCGTCGGCATCCACACTGGAGAGGTCGTCGTGCGTTCGATTCGCACGGACAATTTGCACACCGATTACGATCCGGTCGGGCACACGATTCACATTGCGTCTCGGATGGAGGGAATCGCCGCGCCATCGTCGATCCTGGTGAGCGAGTCCACCTACAAGCTGGCGGAGGGCTATTTCGAGTTCAAGGCTCTGGGGCCCACCCAGGTCAAAGGCATTCCCGAGCCGCTCATCGTGTACGAGGTGCAGGGTCTCGGCGCGCTGCGCACGCGCCTGCAATTGGCGGCACATCGCGGGCTGGCCAGATTCGTCGGCGGCCAGGTCGAGCTGGACCACCTGCATCAGGCGCTCGATCAGGACAAAGCGGGCCACGGGCAGGTCGTCGCGGTGGTAGGCGAGGCCGGGGTCGGGAAGTCGCGACTGTTCCATGAGTTCAAGGAACGCTCGCGGCGCGGCTGTCTGGTGCTGGAGACGTTCTCGGTATCGCACGGCAAGGCCTTTGCCTATTTTCCGCTCATCGAGCTGCTGAAAAACTATTTTCAGATCACTGCCCTGGACGACGAGCGGCGGTGCCGGGAAAAGGTTATGGGCAAGACCCTGACGCTCGAGCGCAGCTTCGAGGATCTCGTGCCCTACCTGCTCTATCTGCTGGGTATTGGCGAACGCAATTCGGCGCTCGCGGAAATGGATCCGCAGATCCGGCGCGATCGCATCTTCGACGCGATTACGCAACTTCTGGCGCGCGAGAGTCGCGATCAGCCGATCGAACTGCTGTTCGAGGACCTGCAATGGTTGGACCGCGAGACCGAAGCATTCCTCATGTGCCTCATCGACCGCGTGGCGAATGCTTCGATTCTGCTCCTGGTGAACTACCGGCCTGAGTATCAGCCTGTATGGACGCGCGCGGGTCATTGCAGCCAACTGGGGCTCGAACCGCTGGGCCCGGCCGAAGCCCAGGGGCTGCTCGCGGCCCTGCTGGGGGACGATCCCACCCTCGTCCCCCTCAAACAGCTCATTCTGGAGAAGACGGAGGGCAACCCTTTCTTCATGGAGGAAGTGTCGACAGACTGCATAAGAGGAGGGCGGCTAGGTACCGATTAGCGCAGAACAGGCGCCAAAACATCACCACTGATTTGATGCAGAGCCTGCCTCTTTCAAGCCAGGGTAATCATTGAGCGCAAGGCTAGACTCACCATCGTCCATTGGCTCGCGCACCTGTTTATGTATCACTCCGGCTTCAGCATCCGCACGCATCTGATCGAGCTCCCTGTGAAATGCCTTGTCCTGAACCGTGGGCTTACTGGTGTATGGCTTTCTTTCGGGTTCAGGTTGTGCTGCATAAGTCGTTACCGCATCAGGGGCGTGCTGTAGCTTTTCTTGAACTTGCGATTCCAGCATCGCACGTAGCGCATCTTTGTCGGGGCGAGTCAGCAATTTGTCACTCCTATTAGGAAACCAGGCACCCAGCAATCGACTGGGCCAGTGGCCGGTTGGGGAACATCCAATCAATCGTGTTGGACAATTTGGGTTGCAGATACAGCCACAGGATTTCAGGTTGAAAAGAAGAGGCGAATCATCAATTTCTTCCAACACGGCGATCGTGTCAAATTGGGTACATGCCTGGGATGATTCCGTAATCGATAGGAACGCAGGCAGTGAAAGAGTACCCGGCCGATCCTCAGCCGTTGGCACGTAGAAGGTTGCATGAACTGCCAGACGCACCTGGAAACCAACGCGACCTTCAAGCTGCCACTCAACGCCGATAACTCGGCGATTGACGACGATAGTATCGAGGTGGAAGTACAGACCCGTTACACGATACTTATGCGGCCAAATGCGGCAGGCCTGCTCAGCGCCGACTGCGCCGCCTCTGCGGACGCGCCGTTTAAGCTGGAAGCCTACTGATCCAGGCGGGCTTTGCCCGCAGCTGGTGCGGCGGCCGAAGGCAATCTTCGGTCGTTGCGTCTAGGGGGCTTGTCGGTGGGGACGGATCTCGATCTGAACCTGAGTAATTGATGCGTTCGGGTTAATGACATACTCCCGATTGGTTATGAGCAGAACCCAATAGCTTGCCTTGGAATTTCTCCTTTTTTGCTCTTGAAACACCCCCAAAACAAGTCCAGAATTGAGTCGTTTCTTGCTTCGGGAAGAAATGAAACCCCTTAATTTTCAATGGATCGGACGCTAGATACGAGTCTCGTTTCCCGCTCCAAAAACGCAAAAACGCCGCTCACTGAGCGGCGTTTTTGTTTGTGCGTAATTTGTTGGACTGCGTCGCAGTGAGATCACACCTCTGTTTTCGTTTCGGCGCTTCCTGCAGAATCTGATTCCAAACCCGTTCTTCAGGGCTGCAGGTGCAGGCAAGAGACCATACGAAGAATTAGCCGCTGGTCGAATAGTAAAGCTTCATCCAAGGTGTGGGCTGGAGTGTGGGCTGGGGTTATTTATCAGACAGCAGAAACGACAAAGCCCTGAAAAATCAGGGCTTTGTCGTATAAAGATGGCGGAGGCGATGGGATTCGAACTCATGGACCTGTTACAGTCGACGGTTTTCAAGACCGTTGCCTTAAACCACTCGGCCACACCTCCGTTGCGTTGCGGGCGCCATAATACCTGAATGAAACACACTGTCAAACTCTCTGCATGGCTTGTTACAGAGCGTCTGTTATGATCTTTGCGACTGAACGTTTCAAACCAACAGGAGTGTCGCCATGCGCGAACAGGATTACGCAGTTAATAACAGCGTGCAGGCTGAGCAGCTAGAGGTTAGCCGCGTCCTGCGCAACACTTACGGCCTACTGGCTCTGACCCTCGCATTCAGCGGCGTCATGGCTTTCGTCGCACAGCAGATGCGTGTTGGCTACCCGAATATTTTCGTGGTGCTGATCGGCTTCTACGGGCTGTTCTTCCTCACCAACAAACTCCGTGATTCCGCGTGGGGCCTGGTGTCCGCTTTTGCGCTGACCGGTTTCATGGGTTTCCTGCTCGGCCCGATCCTCAACCGTTACCTGGGCATGCAGGGCGGCGCTGAAGTGGTCAGCTCGGCGTTCGCGATGACCGCGCTGGTGTTTGGTGGTCTGTCGGCCTACGTGCTGATCACCCGCAAGGACATGAGCTTCCTCGGTGGTTTCATCACCGCTGGTTTCTTCGTGTTGCTGGGTGCAACGCTGGCGAGCTTCTTCTTCCAGATCAGCGGCCTGCAACTGGCGATCAGCGCAGGTTTCGTGCTGTTCTCGTCGGTGTGCATCCTGTTCCAGACCAGCGCCATCATCCACGGCGGCGAGCGTAACTACATCATGGCGACCATCAGCCTGTATGTATCGATCTACAACCTGTTCATCAGCTTGTTGCAGATCTTCGGCATCATGAGCCGCGACGACTGATCGCTGGCTGTGAAATAACAAAAAACCCGCTACGGCGGGTTTTTTGTTGTCTGCAGGAATGCGTGTGCCTGGAGCTATTCAATTGATCACGATGCTGCCGTCAGTCTGTTGCTTGTAGACGGTGTAGGGCAGCAACAAAGTATCGAGCACCCCGGAAGCCACCGCATCAATCGCCCAGCCAGGAAGGGCGGCGTTGTACTTGTTACCTTCGTCTATCGGCGCATGCAGACTGCAGAAGTCATACATCACACCGCTGTAGATCCTCGGCACCGCCCCGCAATAGGATTTGTTCGATCTCAAATCGTCCACGGCGACCTGGTCGTCGCGCATGACCGTTTGCACTGTCCCGCAACCACTCAACACTAATGCCATCAGCATCATTGCCGCCTGAACTTTCATACCGCCAATCCTTCGCCGGAAAAACCTCAATCTACGCTGAACGTGCAGCAAATGCACTTAGGCCATCGGCGGCAAACGACGCTTCACCGGCGTCTTCTTGACGATTGCAGTGTTGGTTTCGGCCAAGGTATTGAGTCGGTCGAGCAGGGTGTCCAGTTGTTCCATCGAGCGCACGTGCAGGCGAGCGATAAAGCAGTCCTCGCCGGTGACCTTGTCGCACTCGGTGAATTCGGGAATTGCCTGAATCTGCCGTTCGACTTCCTGCAACTGCCCTGGCAGTGGCCGCACCCGCACGATTGCCTGCAACTGATAACCGAAGCACTTCGGATCTATCTCGACGGTGTAGCCCTTGAGCACACCGCGCTCCTCCAGTCGGCGTAAACGCTCGGCCACGCTCGGTGAAGACAATCCGCTGATCTGCGCCAGTGCTTTGAGTGAACGCCGAGAATCTTCCATGAGGGCGCTGATAAGAATCTGGTCGATATCGTCGGTCATGGCGTAACTCCAGAATTAGGTGATTTCAAATAATCACCCTTGATAAAAAAGGCAGATCAGCAGTTTAGCCTGCCTTTTGCTCTGGAGTGACAGGATGTTCGCTTGGCATACTTTTCACACAAACTCTGGAGATAGATGATGGACAACACAATCCGTCGCGGCTCATTTGAAATGACCGCCGCCATGCTGATATCCGGGACGATCGGCTGGTTCGTGCTGGTCTCCGGGCAACCGGTGCTCGATGTGGTGTTCTGGCGCTGCGTGTTCGGTGCCGGCACCTTGTTGTTGATCTGTGCCGCTTTCGGCTTTCTGCGCCCGGGCATTCTGATCCGCAGCACATTTTTGCTCGCGGTGCTGAGCGGGATGGCAATTGTCGGTAACTGGGTGTTGTTGTTTGCCTCGTACTCCCGCGCTTCGATTGCCATCGGCACGGCGGTGTACAACGTCCAGCCGTTCATGCTGGTCGGGTTGGCGGCGCTGTTTCTCGGCGAAAAAATCACCCTGCAAAAGCTGTTCTGGCTGGCGATTTCGTTTATGGGCATGCTGGCAATCGTCAGTGCCCACGGCACTCAGGGTGAGAGCGGCAACGACTATCTGATGGGCATTGCATTGGCCTTGGGTGCGGCGTTTCTCTACGCCATTGCCGCGTTGATCATCAAACGCCTGACCGGCACGCCACCGCATCTGATTGCATTGATTCAAGTCTGCACCGGGATTTTGCTGCTGGCGCCGTTCGCGCATTTCAGTGCGCTGCCGCAAGCACCGAGTGCCTGGGCCAGTCTGGTCACCTTGGGCATCGTTCACACCGGTCTGATGTATGTGCTGCTGTACGGCGCGATCCAGAAGTTGCCGACCGCATTGACCGGCGCGCTGTCATTCATCTACCCGATTGCGGCGATCTTCGTCGACTGGTTCGCGTTCGGCCATCGCCTGGAAACCCTGCAATGGCTCGGCGTGGCGGCAATCCTGCTGGCCGCCGCCGGCATGCAACAGGGCTGGGGCCTGAAGCGCCTGCGGCTGGCTGCGCAGTAACCCTCAGATGTTCCAGTGCGGCGCGGTTTTTGCCAGGCGCTGGCGCATCTCGCCGATGTTCGCCGCCAGTTGCCGGGTCAACAGTCGGTAGCCATCCAGCGTGCTGTAAACCGGCGCATCGAGGTTGACTTCCGGCAACTCCAGCGGCTTGTCCAGGCGTTGCGAAGCGCCGGTTTTCAACGCCCGGGCCATGCCGATCAGTTGCACGCGAATCTGCCGGTGCTCGGCCTTCAGCGCAGATTGCAAATGCGCCATGGCCTCGGGGTCGCTGGCATCCGGTCGCGTGTTGCCAAGGATCTCCAGCGTGCTGATGCACATGCGCAGGTTGCGCTGGATGGCATCAAGTTCGGTCATGGAAATCTTCACTTCCTTGGACACCGACGGCATCAGCGAGCGCAATTGCACCATCACCGCGCCGAGTCGTCCCATCAACTTCAAATGCTCATCGGCGCTGACCGGTTGACCGCTGATGATCCGCCCGTACACCGTGGCGCAATCACGCAGGGCATCGGCGAGGTTGTAGCGCCACGAATACACCGCGTAGAGCGGCAGGGCGAAAGAGAAGGCCAGAGCGAGGGCGATTCCGATCAGAATATCGACCCCGCGCCATAAGCCGTCGGTGATCGGATTGTCGCCATGCCCGGCGACGATGAATACGGTAATCGCCGAGAGCAGGGCGGTGTAACCACCCTTGCCAATGGCGTGATAAGAGAAGAAACCGCAGACCACCGCCATCGCAAAATACGTCAGCCACGGCATGCCGAGCCACGCCTGCTGCGCCACCAGCAGCAATCCGACGCCGGCACCGATCAAGGTGCCGGTGGCGCGTTCGGCAGCTTTTTTGCCGATGTTGCCGTGATGCTGCAAACCGCCGATCACCACCAGCATGGTCACCGAGGCCCATTCGCCGTGGGGCAAGTTGATGCCGGTGGTCAGCAGGATCGTTGCCAGCAAGCCTAGGGCCACGCGCACCGCATGAATCAGCCGCGCGTGCCGGTAACGTCGATAAGGATCAAGCAACGGACGCAGGACACGGCGCAGCAAGGGCGGAAGTCGATGGGTGCTGTAAGTACTCAGTGCGGGCCTCTCGTGATTGGGCTTCAGGTCAATGGAAAGGGAAAATGTAATTCATCCATGCTGCCATACGCAGGAGGATTTTGCGCATCGTGCCTATATGGTGGAAGTGTTGGCTGTACAACGCCGCCTGTCCGTAGGCACCACCCGGCATCAGCTTGCTGTACTGGGCGAAGTCCGGATCGGTGATTTCGATGATCACCGGCACACGCCCGGCCGGCGGCGAACCGGTATAGCCGATCAGTGTGCCGGAAGGTTGCACCTGGCCTTCGGCAATCACCCCGATGACATTCTTCACCCGACCGGCGAACACCTTGCCGGGAATGCCGTCGAACGCGACTTCCGCCTCATCCCCGACGGTCAGGCGCAGCAGGCTGTTCTGGCGCATCCACGCGGCAAAGTATTGGCCTTCCTCGGGAATGAACACCATTGAGGGACGCAACGGCAACTTGCTCGCCATCATCCCCGGTCGCAAGGACACGTGAGTGACGAAACCTTTGCTCGGCGCGCGGACGGTGGTGTTGTCCAGCTCGAACTGGGCGTTGTCGAGTTGCGCTTGCAGATCGTCGGTGCGGGCGATGGCGGCATCCAGTTCGCGCTGGGTGCCGAAGTTGCGCCGGATCAGTTCGGTGATGCGGTAGCGATCACCCTTGGCGGCGATCAATTGCGCCTTGAGCGATTTCACCCGGTTTTGAAACGGTGTGGGGTCGATGCGAAACAGCACATCGCCTTTTTCCAGTGGCTCGTTACCCTTCACCGGCACGTCGATCACCTGGCCGCTGACGATGGGAATCACCGGCACAGACACGAAGTAAGTGCGCGCCACCTCGGAGTAGGGATGGTTGTAGTTCATGGTGAAAATCAAGGCGCCGATCAGCAGGATGCCGCCCAGTACGGCGGTGGGTACCGTCCATTTGTTCAGCGGGATACGGAAGATCTTGAATACTGCGACGCAGAACGCGGCGTAAGTCAGGATAAGCAGCAGGTCCATGGCGTTCAGCCCTCCCTGTTGTGGGGGGCAGGGGCGTTCAGTGCTTCGAGTCGTTCGATGCGACCTTGCAGTTCGACCACCTGTTGCTCCAGGTGAACCACATGGTTTTGCACAGATTTACCGTCACCGAACCCCCAGCCGCGATCTTCTCGATAGGCCATCGCCCAGATCCACAGGAAAGGCCAGAGCGCATGCAATGTGAACAGACTGACCCAGCCAGTGGCATGGATCGCATCCTGATGCGGGTGTTTACGATGAACAGCAATCTCATAGGGAATGTCGTGCAACACGATGATCCCGTAAAACAGTACGAGCCCGGCAAACACCAAAACCCCTAGCGCAAAGTAATCCAGCATGGTCAAGCTCCCGGCATCCAGCACAGTGCTGGCATCAGTGTAGACACTGATTTGCCGGGCGCTTGGCGACTTTGGATCAGAAGCGGATGCCGTCGCCTTTTTGCTTGTTCACGATCCCGCTGACAGTCGATCAGAAGATGTAATCGGTGGTCAGGAAGCTCGAATCACGCCCGCGAATGATTTCGCTGATCAGGTCCTTGTTGCTGTCCTGGAACTTGGTCGCCACCAGCGTACGGATCGAGAACACGCGCAACGCATCGTGTACCGAGAGCGTACCTTCGGCCGAATTCTTGCGACCATTGAACGGGTAAGTGTCCGGCCCGCGCTGGCATTGTGCGTTGAGGTTGATCCGCCCGACCTGGTTGGCAAAGGTGTCGACCAGACGGCCGACCGCCACCGGGTTGGTGCCGAAGATGCTCAACTGCTGACCGAAATCCGACTCCAGCACATAGTCGATCACGGTATCGAGATGACGGTACGGCACGATCGGCACGACCGGGCCGAATTGCTCTTCCTGATAGACGCGCATTTGCGGGTTCACCGGGTACAGCACCGCCGGATAGAAGAACGACTCGCGGGATTCGCCGCCATGGGGGTTGACCACTTCGGCACCCTTGCTGCGCGCATCGGCCACCAGACCGTGCAGATAATCGACCTTGCCTGACTCCGGCAGCGGCGTCAGCGACACACCGTTGTCCCACGGCATGCCCGGCTTCAGCGTGGCCAGTTTGGCGTTGAATTTCTCGATGAAGCTGTCGACCACGTCTTCATGCACGAAGAGGATTTTCAGTGCGGTGCAGCGCTGACCATTGAACGAAAGTGAACCGGTCACCGCTTCGCTGACGGCGTTGTCGAGGTCGACTTCGGGCAAGACGATGCCCGGATTCTTCGCATCCAGCCCCAGCGCGGCACGCAAACGGTGTGGTTTCGGGTGCAGTTTCTTCAGGTCGCTGGCGGCCTTGTTGGTGCCGATAAAGGCGAAAATGTCGATCTTGCCGCTGGCCATCAGCGCGCTGACGGTTTCGCGGCCGCTGCCGTAGATCACGTTGATCACGCCGGTGGGGAAGCTGTCGCGGAACGCTTCGAGCAGCGGACGGATCAGCAGCACGCCGAGCTTGGCCGGTTTGAACACCACGGTGTTGCCCATGATCAATGCCGGGATCAGCGTGGTGAAGGTTTCGTTCAGCGGGTAGTTGTAAGGGCCCATGCACAGGGCGACGCCGAGCGGCACGCGGCGAATCTGACCGAGGGTGTCCTGTTCCAGCTCGAAACGGCTGGAGCGGCGGTCGAGTTCCTTGAGTGCATTGATGGTGTCGACGATGTAGTCGCAGGTACGGTCGAACTCTTTTTCCGAGTCCTTGAGGTTCTTGCCGATTTCCCACATCAACAGCTTCACCACGGCATCACGCTGTTGGCGCATGCGGCCGAGGAAGGCTTCGACGTGCTGAATGCGTTCGGCTACGCGCATGGTCGGCCACAGGCCCTGGCCACGGTCGTAGGCGCGGACGGCGGCGTCGAGGGCGGTGAGGGCGGTCTCGGCATCGAGCAACGGCGTGCTGCCGAGGATGACTTGTTCGTCGCCATTGTCACCTTTCAGATAGACCGGGCTGCGCACGGTGGCGAGCGGGCCGTCCCAGCGGCGCAACTGGCCGTCGACCAGGTATTCGCGTTGCTCGACCTGAGCGTCGAGGCGGTATTTTTCCGGGATGTCGCTGACAGAAGGGAACAGGTTGCCAAGGATGTTTGCTGTGGTCATGTCGCTACCCCGTGTTGATGTCCGTATGCAGATCAAAAAGCCTTCACAGGTTATACGCCTGAATGCGCCGACATTTAAACCCGCAAATGTCACGCGAATGTCACGCAAAGGCGCACAGCAGAGCGGTGATTCCCACCGAAAACCCTGTAGGAGCTGCCGAAGGCTGCGATCTTTTGATGATCGTTCCCACGCTCTGCGTGGGAATGCAGCCCGGGACGCTCTGCGTCCCATTGGAACGCAGAGCGTCCCTTCAGGCATTCCCACGCAGAGCGTGGGAACGATCATCGGGGGAGAGGGCTGGCCCCGGATGCCCCCTCATTGTCCCGCAATGCCCTCAAGCCTTTGCAGCCGCTGCCTTAAGGTGTGAGCACAACAATAAGCGAGGCCGTTATGCGGGCAATCCGACTCACTCTACTGCTGGCGTTGGCCATGACGCTGCCCGGCTGCGGCGAAGACCCCAAACCCTCGGCCACCACCGGTCATAACGCCATGCCCAAAGACCCGGCACTGGCGCAGATCTACGCCAACAGCTGCCAGCTCTGCCACGCCAACCCGGCCGCCAACGCACCACTGACCGGTGACCGCAAAGCCTGGGAACCGCGCATCCGGCAGGGCGCCGACACGCTGCTCGACCACGCCATCAACGGCTACAACGGCATGCCGCCGATGGGCCAGTGCGTCGAGTGCAGCGAAGAACAATTCCTGCAACTGATCGGCTTCATGGCCGACCAGCCGCTCCCAGAATAAGGTGCCCGGCATGACCATGGATCTGACACGGCGTCAGTTGTTGCAACGGGCAAGTATCGTTGGCGCGTTCAGCGCGTTGGCGAGCCACCCGGCACTGGGCCAATTGATGCGTGCGCCGCGTTTGATTCCGTGGCGCAACTGGTCGGGCGGGCAGAGTTGCCTGCCGGCGGCGCGACTGGCGCCGAAGAATCTTGATGAGCTGGTGGCCGCTATCCAGCAGGCGCAAGGCAAGATCCGCCCGGTCGGTTCGGCGCATTCCTTCAGCGCGCTGGTGCCCACCGATGGCACGCTGTTGTCGCTGAGCTATTTCAATGGTCTGCTCGACCACGATGCGAAAACCCTGCAAGCCGAATTCGCTGCCGGCACACCGATGTCACGCATGGGCCAGCCGCTGAAAGACATCGGCCAGGCTTTGCAGAACATGGCCGACATCGATTACCAGACCCTCGCCGGAGCCATTGCCACGTCGACCCACGGTACCGGCAAAAACTTCCAGTCCTACTCGGCACATGTCTGCGGCATGCAACTGGTGACGGCCAGCGGTGAAGTGCTCGACTGCGACAGCCAACGCCATGCCGAAGTATTCAACGCTGCACGCGTCTCCCTCGGCGCACTCGGCGTGGCGACGAAGATCCGTTTGCAAAACCGCCCGGCCTATCGCCTGCGCGAGCGCCAATGGATCGCCAAGACCGAAGAACTGCTGGAGGACATCGACCACAACACCCGAGAAAACCAGCACTGGGAAATGCTCGTCGTCACCCATTCCGATTACGCCTTGTCCATCGCCCTCAACGAAACCGATGACCCGGCCACGCCGCCGATCAGCCCGGAAGAAGAGGGCGGCAACGAGTTCGTCACCCTGATCGAGAAGATCGACAAGTACGCCAGCGACTTCCCCGACCTGCGCCGCACGCTGCTCAACAACTTGCGCCATCTGGCCAGTTTCGATGACCGCGTCGGCGACTCGTTCGACATCTACGCCAATGTGCGCACGGTGCGTTTCAATGAAATGGAATACTCAGTGCCCGCCGAGCATGGCCCAGCGTGCCTGCGCGAGATTCTCAAGCTGATTCAGGACAAGGATCTGCGCACCTGGTTTCCCATCGAGTACCGCTACGTCAAGGCTGACGATATCCCGCTGAGCATGTTCGAGGGCCGCGACAGCTGTTCGATCTCGGTGCACCAGCATTATCAGATGGATCATCACAACTTCTTCGCAGCGGTCGAGCCGATTTTCTGGAAGTACAACGGCCGGCCGCACTGGGGCAAGTTGCACACGCTCAACGCGAAGAACCTGCAACCGCTCTATCCGCGCTGGCGCGAGTTTGTCGACGTGCGCCAGGCGCTGGATCCGAGCGGGCGGTTTCTCAATGCGCATTTGTCGTCGATTTTGGGGGTGAGCTGATGGCGGTCAATCGGCGCAATTTCCTGCTCGGCACTTTGGGTGTCGGCGCGTTGTTGGTGGGCGTGGGCGCAGTTTTGCGGCCGGGAGACCACGGCGCGCCGTACAGCGAATATTTCCGCGCACTGAACAAAGAGTTAAAGGAAAAAGGCCCGATGCGCCCGGTGCTGCTGATCGATCTGGATCGCCTCGATCACAACATCGATGTGGTGATGCAGTCGGTCAAACGCGGGGGCAAGCAATTGCGGCTGGTGGAAAAATCCTTGCCGGCGCCGGGATTGTTGAATTACATCGGCCAGCGTGCCGGGACGCAGAAGTTGATGTCGTTCCATCAACCATTTCTCAATCATGATGCCGTCACGTTTCCGCAATCGGACATCCTGCTCGGTAAGCCACTGCCGGTGCGCTCTGCCGAGATTTTCTATCAATCCCACAAAGGCCCATTCGACCCGGCGAAGCAGCTGCAATGGCTGCTCGACGGCCCCGAACGTTTGCAGCAATACCTTGCGCTGGCTCAAGGACTGGGCACACGGATGCGCATCAACATCGAGCTGGATGTCGGCCTGCATCGCGGCGGCGTCAGTGATGTGAATGTGCTGGGGCAGATGCTCACGCTGATCAGCGCCAACCCCCAACATCTGGAATTCGCTGGATTCATGGGTTACGACCCGTTCGTGGGTATGGGCGTGCCGGGGATTCTCGGCTCGCCGGAAGAACTGTTCGCCAAGGTCATGGTGATTTATCAGAACTGCGTCGATTTCACCCGGCAGCAGTTCCCGGGGTTGTGGCACGACGGGTTGTGCCTGAACACCGCCGGCAGTCCGAGTTATCGCATTCACGAAAACGAAAAGCTCAGCACTGAAGTTTCGGTGGGCACGGCGATGCTCAAACCGACGCACTATGATTTGCCATCGCTGGCCGAGCATGTGCCCGCGACTTACATCGCTACGCCGGTATTGAAGAGCACCGGCGCGGTGAACATCCCGGCGCTGGATGACAAGTCGAAGTTGTTTTCGTGGTGGGACGCGAATCAGCGTCAGACCTTCTTCATCTACGGCGGTAACTGGATGGCCGAGTTCGAATCGCCGAAGGGTTTACAGAGCAACAGCGTCTACGGTCGCAGTTCCAACCAGGAAATGGTCAATGGCTCGAACGCCGTGGGGCTGACGGTGGAAGATCAAGTCTTCCTGCGCCCGACCCAGACCGAAGCCGTACTTCTGCAATTCGGCGATCTGCTCGCCGTGCGCAACGGCAAAATCATCGACACCTGGCCCGTCTACACCTGATCCCAAATCACCACAAATCCCCTGTAGGAGTGAGCCTGCTCGCGATAGCGTCCTGTCAGTTGATATTTCTTTGGCTGACACACCGCTATCGCGAGCAGGCTCACTCCTACATTGGATGTGTGTACACCCATACGCCGTAATGAAGCTTTTATGACAAAAGTTCGGTAGCACATCGCCAGTCCGGTCATGCCTATGTAACGCGCTTGAGGGGCCCAATGGGGCGCTTTTCACAAGCCGAGGCGGGACGCCGGGAGTGAGGCAATGGGGACTATGGAACGCTACTCGAAAGTGGGCATGCAGGAACTCGATCAACGCCTGTCGAAGATCGTCGAAGCCGCGCGCAAGAAGCCGGTTTCGGTGTATCGCTACGGCGCGCCGTGGGTCTGGATCGTCTCGCAGGATGACTGGCAGGGCGCCTTGAAAGAGGTCTCGAGCTACATTCCGCCGGGCCATTCGCTGGTGTTGCTGCGCCCGCAGATCGACGATTTGCTCGATGCCCACCGCGAGCTCCTGCACGACCTCAATGCCGAGCCCGGCATGCTGATCCCCGCGCAAACCGTGATGCACATTCTGCTCCTGCAACTCCTCTATTCCGTGCCCAGCGAGCAGCAACTGTATGAACAGCTCAATTACAACCTGTTGTTCCGCTGGTTCGTCGGTCTTGGCCTGAACCAGAAAGTCTGGAGCTTCAACGCCCTCAGTCGCGACATCGCCACGTTGCTCAACGAGCCGCGTGCGGTGCTGCTCATTCAAAAAATCATTGGCGAAGTGTTCTGCGGCGCGTTGCTGCAAATGCCCGAGTTCTCGCTGAACTTTGCGCTTTTGCACACGTGGCTGGGCAAACACGCCTGCGCCTCGACAGCCAGCAATTGACGCCATACACGCGGCGTTCGAAACGCCAACAGGTCATCGCGAATTCAGGGGGTAGTGTGGAACCGATTTTCAAGTCACGGCTGGCGCTGTGGGGCTGGCTGCTGGTGACGGCGGGCGCGCAGCCGGCGTTGGCCGAAGAGGCTGCGCAAAACGCAGCAGCGCAGCGTCTGGTCGACGTCAACGAATACTTCGTGCGCGGCAACACCGTGCTCGATGCGCGGGCGATCGAAGAGGCGGTCTACCCGTTTCTCGGTCCGCAAAAAGCCCTCACGGATATCGAAGGTGCTCGGGACGCGTTGCAAAAGGCCTATCAGCAACGTGGCTATCAGTCAGTGTTCGTCGAGCTGCCGGAGCAAGCGGTGGCCGACGGCATCGTCTACCTGCAAGTCAGCGAAACCAAGGTCGGCCGGGTGCGTGTGGTCGGCGCCAAACACTATTCGCCGCTGGATATTCGTGACGACGTCCCGGCGCTGAAGGAAGGCGAGGTGCCGGACTTCGCCAAGGTTCAGGGCGAACTCGCACAACTGAACAAAACCCCGGGCCGCCAGGTGATGCCGCTGGTGCGCGAAGGTCAGCGCCCCGGCACCATGGACGTCGATTTGCAGGTCGAAGATCAAAACCCGTGGACCGCCAGCGTCGGCCTCAACAACGACTACAGCGCCGACACGGAAAAGCTGCGCACGGTCACGAGCCTCGGCTACAACAACCTTTGGCAACTCGGCCACAGCGTCAACCTGACGTTCTTTACCGCACCGCAAGAGACCGACAACGCCAAAGTCTGGTCGGGTTCGTACACCGCGCCGCTGACCGAGCGCTGGAGCGTGCAGTTCTCCGGTTACCAGTCCGACAGCAACGTCGCCACCATCGGTGGCAGCAACGTACTCGGTAAGGGCCATTCCTATGGTGTCTCGGCGATTTACACGTTGCCATCGAGCGGCAACTGGTCGAACTCGCTGTCCGCCGGCATCGACTTCAAAGACTTCGACGAACGCCTGACCCTGTCCGGCGAGAGCGACAAAGTCCCGTTGCAATACGCGCCGTTTACCTTCGCCTACAACGGCTATCGCTACACCGAGAAGAGCCAGCTCGGACTCGGCCTGAGCCTGGTCGCCGCCACTCGCAGCATTTTCGGTTACGGCAGTTCCGACGAAGACTTCGACTACAAACGCTACCGCGCCAAACCGAGCTTCGCCGTACTCAAGGGCGATACGAATTACACCTGGACCTTCGACAGCGACTGGCAGAGCGCGAGCAAAGCCGCGTTCCAGTTGGCCTCGGGGCCACTGGTTTCCAACGAACAATTCTCCGCCGGCGGCGCCACTTCAGTGCGTGGCTATCTGGCCGCCGAGCGCACTGGTGATGACGGCTTGCTGCTCAGCCAGGAACTGCGCACGCCATCGCTGGCCAAGTACGCCGGCACGTGGATGCAGGACTGGCGCTTCTATGCCTTTGCCGAAGGCGCGCAACTGTATCTGCGCGACGAACTGCCGGATCAGGACGCCAATTACGCCCTGGCCAGCGTCGGCCTCGGCACCCGCGCCAGCCTGAGCAAATGGCTGTCCGGCAGCCTCGACTGGGGCTACCCGCTACTCGAAGGGCCGAACACCTCGAAGCAGGAATCGCGCCTGCACTTCAACCTTCAAGCCACTTTTTAAAGGAGCACGTTCATGCAGCGCCTCTTCCTTTCGTTGTTGATCTGCCTGGGCTTCGTGCTCCCGGCCACGGCTCAGGCCTGGTGGCAGGACGACTGGCATTACCGCAAACAGATCGCTGTCGACACCACGCCACAAGGCGCGGCAATCAATCAGGCCCTCGGCCGCACCGCGCTGTTGGTGCGCCTGCACACCGGCAATTTCACCTTCGACGGCGTGAAGGAGGACGGCTCGGACCTGCGCTTCGTCGCCGCCGATGACAAGACTGTTCTCAATCATCAAATCGAAAGCTTCGACGCACTGATGGGCATGGCGCTGATCTGGGTCGATGTGCCGAATGTCGAGGGCGGTCAGCGCCAGGACATCTGGATGTACTACGGCAATCAGAAAGCCCCGGCGACCGGCAACGGCCAGCTGACTTTCGATCCGAATTACACCGCGCTTTATCACTTCGACGGTGCCACCGGCACCCCGGCCAAAGACACCACGGCCTACGGTAATACCGCACAAAGCGCGACCGGCGCGGCGATTGACGGCGTAGTCGGGCGCGCCTTGCAGTTCAGCGGCCAGCCGTTGTTGCTGCCGGCCAGTCCATCGCTGCAACACAACGCCGGCAGTGCGTTCACCTTCAGTGCCTGGCTGCGTCTGGATCAGGCCAATGGCGAACAACTGATTCTCGCCCGTCGCGAAGGCGCCAACAGTCTGCTGGTCGGTGCCAATCAAGGCGTACCGTTTGTAGAAATCGATGGCCAACGCGCTGTCGCCACGCAAGCGCTGAATCCCAGCCAATGGCAACACGTTGCGCTGACCGCTGAAGGCGCCAAAGTGACCCTGTTCATCAACGGTCGCGAAGCGGCCACGCTAGCCCAGGCGATGCCGGCCTTCAACTCGGTCATGGCGATCGGCGCTGACGTGCACGAAGGCCCATTCCAGCCGTTCGTGGGCGCCATCGACGAATTGCGCCTGTCGAAAGTTTCTCGTCCGGCAGCGCTGTTGCTGGCCGACGCGACTTCACAAGGTGCCGAGTCGAAACTGGTCGCTTACGGCGTCGATGAAGAGCAATCCGGTTTCGGCTTCGGCAGTCTCGGCTTCCTGCTCAACGCGGTGCCAATCGACGCTTGGGTGATCATCGCCGTGCTGGTGCTGATGATGTTCCAGTCGTGGATCATCATGCTGCGCAAGAACCGCAGCCTCAGCCGCGTATCTGCCGCCAACGAAGACTTCCGCGTGCAGTTCGCCAAGGTCGGCACGCGTCTGGAGATGTTCGCCGACGACGCCCAACTCGCGCAGCGTTTGCAGCATTCCTCGCTGTGGCGTCTGTACTTGGTGGCGGTGAAAGAGATCCGCACCCGTCGCGAGCAGGGCGCCGATACCTCCTCGGTATCCGCCGCCACCATCGAAGCCATCCGCTGCTCCATGGACGGCGTGCGCACCCGCGAAAACCAGCAACTGAGCTCGAAACTCTCGACCCTGTCCAACGCCATCGCCGGCGGCCCGTACATCGGCCTGCTCGGCACGGTGCTGGGGATCATGGTGGTGTTCCTCGGCACCGCAATGGCCGGCGACGTCAACATCAACGCCATCGCTCCGGGTATGGCTGCCGCGTTGCTCGCGACCGCGATGGGCCTGTTCGTCGCGATCCCGGCGCTGTTTGGCTACAACCGCCTGATCACTCGCAACAAGGAGGTCAGCGCCGACATGCGCGTGTTCGTCGACGAGTTCATCACCCGTCTGGCGGAGATGCACGGCGAGAGCCAGTTCAGTGAGTCGGCGCATCGCGGCCATCACGCCAACCACTCCGTACCGGCCTGAGGAGCACTGACATGGCGTCCGTAAATGCCTCCCACGACGATGACGAAGATGCCGCGGTGGACAGCATCAACATTACCCCGCTGGTCGACGTGCTGATGGTGGTGCTGGTGATGTTCATCCTCACCGCCACCGCGCAGGTTTCCGGGATCCAGATCAACCTGCCCAAGGCCAGCGCCTCGGTGTCGCTGTCCGAGGCCAAGACCAAGGCGATTTCGGTCAACGACGGCGGCCAGGTGTTCCTCGACGCCTATCCGGTGACATTGACCGAGCTGGAAGAACGCCTGCGCATCGAGAAAGCGCAGAGCCCGGATTTCCCGGTGATCGTGCGCGGCGATGCGACCGTGCAATACCAGAAGGTCATCGAAGTGCTGGACCTGTTGCGCCGGCTCGAACTGTCCCAGGTCGGTCTCGTCACCGGCAAACCGAGTCAGGGCTGAGTCATGACCGCACAACTCCCGATCGAGCCGCTGCCGGTGAAAAATCCAGCGCTGCGTTATGCGAAGTGGGGCGCCGGATTGCTCATCGGCGTGCTCGCTGCTTGGTTTCTCTGGCAGTGGGCCAATGACATGAGTGGCATCCGCCGTGAAGCGCCGAAGGTGCCGACGATCATTCCGTTGCCGCCACCGCCACCTCCGCCGCCGGAAAAACCGCCGGAACCGGAAACTCCGGTGGAAGAAAAAGTCGTCGAGCCCGAGCCAACGCCGGAGCCGGAAGAGGTCAAGCCCGAGGAAGAAGCGCCGCCATCGCCGGCGGACGATCTGGCCAACCCGATGCAAATGGACGGTGATGCTCAAAGCGGCAATGACGCTTTCAACATCGGCGCGGGCAAGGGTGGCGGCATGGCCGGTGCCGGCGGCGGGCGTCTGGGCACTGGGACGTACAGCCAGTTTCTGGCGTTCACCTTCCAGCGTTTGCTGCGCGAGAACCCTGAGCTGCGCAACCTCGCGTTTTCGCTGCAGGCCGATGTCTGGCTGAGCAGCGTTGGCGAGATCACCCGCGTCGAGCTGATCAAGTCCAGCGGTAACCCCGAAATCGATACTCAGGTGCTGGCGGCGCTGCGCGGTGCCCCGGCGCTGAGCGAACGGCCACCGGCCTCCATCACTTTGCCTGTGCGCCTGTCCCTGCAAGGGCGGCGTCCGGGTTAATTCATTTATTTACGCTTTGGCGAAAGGAGTTGTGTGCAGATGATTTCCAACGTGAATCGATTGTCCCTGGCGGTCGGCATGGTCATCGCGACCCTGGTCGGTCAGGCCGTGGCAGCGCCTGCGCCCTCGGAGAACGCCACGATCAATCTGATCCGCTTGCTGGTCGAGCAGGGCATTCTGAAACAGGACAAGGCCGACGCACTGATCGCTCAGGCGCAGAACGAAGCGGCCCAAGCGAAACAGGCTGCGGCATCCACCGCCGTGGCGGCCGGGCCAGTGGCGGCGCCGGGCGATGTCCGCGTGCAATACGTGCCAGCCGCGGTGCGTGACCAGATCCGCGACCAGGTCAAAGCTGAAGTCATGGCCACCGCCAAACAGGAAAACTGGGCGGCGCCCAACAGCTTCCCGGAATGGGCGGCGCGCATCAGTTTCGACGGCGACATTCGTCTGCGTGACGAGTCGCGCTACTACTCGGACAGCAACAGTAACGAGATCGTCGACTTCGCCAAGCTCAACAACAACGGCCCGTACGACGTAAACCCCAACAGCAGCACCAATCTGCCGCCGCTGCTCAACACCCGCGAAGACCGTACCAACCAATTCCGCATCCGTGCGCGGCTGGGCATGAAAGCGGAGATCTCGCCGCAATGGACTGCCGGCATCCGCATCGGCACCGGCTCGGACAACAACCCGGTATCGACCACGCAAAGCCTCGGTGGCGGCTTCGCCAAAAAGGACATCTGGCTCGATCAGGGCTACCTGAACTGGAAACCTACGGATGAATTGACCCTGACCGGCGGGCGCTTCGCCAACCCGTTCATGTCCACCGACATGCTCTATTCCAACGATTTGAATTTCGACGGCGTGGCAGCGATTTTCGACCACAAGCTCAACCGCGATTGGGGCGTGTTCGGCACCGTCGGTGCGTTCCCGGTGGATTACACCAACGACACCGCCAGCAGCAACGGCTTCGACAAGGAAGAGAGCGACAACAAGTGGTTGTACGGCGCGCAGATCGGCGCCAAATGGGCGATCAACAGCAACAACCGCTTGAAAGGTGCGCTGGCTTACTACCGTTTCGACGACATTCAAGGCCAGCGCTCCAGCCCTTGCGAACCGTGGGCCGGCGCGCCGGGTTGCGACAGCGATGGCAGCCGCGCGGCGTTCATGCAGAAGGGCAACAGCGTGTTCCTGCTGCGCGACATCACGCCGAACCCGCTTAACCCGACCACCACACCGCAACCGCAGTTTGTTGGTCTTGCTTCGGAATTCAATCTGCTTGATCTGAACGTGGTGTGGGATGCCGATCTGCCAGAAGATTTCAAACTGCGCAGCCAGGGCAATTACATCCACAACCTTGCCTACGACGAAGGCGACATGCGCAAGCGTTCGGCCGGGCAGATCGTCAACAACCTCGACAGCAACGGCGACATCGAAAGCGGCGCCAATGCGTGGATGGTGCAGTTCACCCTCGGCAGCGCGCTGGACCTGAAAAAGCAGGGCGACTGGAACATGTTCGCTGGCTACAAATACATCCAGCCCGACGCCTTGCCGGACGGCTTCAACGACTCGTCGTTCCACCTCGGCGGCACCAACGCCAAGGGTTATTTCATCGGCGGCAACTACGGTCTGGCGAAGAACGTTTATGCCACCGGTCGCTGGATGAGCACCGAAGCGGTGTACGGCGCGCCGTTCGACATCGACGTCTTGCAGCTTGAGATCAACACGCGCTTCTAAGGCGCCGGGAGAGGGTTATGAAAACGCGATTTGTGTTGCTCGGGCTCGGGCTGTTGATCGCCACCGGGGCCAGTGCCGAAGGCATGGAAGAACGCCTGCGCACGCAATTGCGCAGCACCACGCAACAGTTGCAGGCCCTGCAAAGTCAGCAGGCCCAGGCCAGCGCCGCGCAACTGGCGGCGCAGAACGAGGCCAAGGCTGCGCAGGCGCAAATCAAGCAATTGACTGCCGAACTGGCCAAGACCAAAGGCGTTGCCGAACAGCTCGCCGGACAGCAACAGAGCCTGCACAGTCAGGCGCAGGCACAAGTGGCGGCCAGCGCCGAGCAGACCGGCAAGTTCAAAAAGGCCTATGACGAGTTGCTGGTCATGGCCCGTGCCAAAGAGGCAGAACGGTCTAAGCTTCAAGCGCAATTGGCTGAACGTGACACACAAGTGCAGCAATGTTCAGTCAAGAATCAGCAGATGTACGGCGTCGCCAAGCAGATCCTCACTGCCTACGAAAACATCGATGTGGCCGAGGTGATGAAGATCCGCCAGCCCTTCGCGGGCAGCGCCCGGGTCAAGTTCGATGAACTGGCTCAGGGGTTCGGTGACGAGCTTTACAAGACTCAATTCGACGCGCCGCAAGCCGCGCTCTCGCACTGATAGACAAGGAAGAAGTAATGACTCAATTGATCAGCCACGTATCGCCAAAATCCCTGACCGAAGTTCTGCAAGCGGCCGGTTATCGCGTCAACGAAACCGAACAGAACGGCATCGTCCAGTTGCTCAGCGCCAGCCAGGGCATCGGTTACGCCGTGCGTTTTGGTAATCCGGCGGTGGAGCAGGGCAGCTACGTTGATTTCACCTTCAGCTGTGCGCTGCGGGTGCAGGGTGAGTTGCCGCAAGGTGTGGCCGAGCAGTGGAACGCCAGCCGTCGTTTTGCGCGTTTGTCGTTGCAGGGCGAGTTTCTGGTGATGGAAATGGATGTGGTGGTGGCGGCGGGCGTGAGCAACGATCACCTGCGCGGCAACCTGGAATTGTGGGATCGCCTGCTGCAGGAATTCATCGTTTATCTGCGTGACTTCACCCAGAACGGCACCGCGCAGACCGCCAAAGTCGCCGTCGCCGAGCAAGAGGAAGTCGCGCTGTGAAAAAGCCTGCCATGGTGATCAGCGCTGCGGCAGTGGCGCTGTTGGTGGTGGCCGTGGCGCTGGTGGTGCGGCCGGGCAGTGACCCGGTCGCCGCCCAGCAATCATCGTCCGTGACGGTGGTTGCAACGGGGCCGGCGGTGGCGCGGTTGGGTAATCAGCAGGTAACCCCTGCGGAACTTCAGACGTTGCTGGCGACGGTGCCAGCGGAAACCCGCGAACAATTGCGCGGCAATCGTGAGGCGCTGGAGCGCTGGATTCGCACGCGTCTGGCCGAGAAAGCGGTGCTGGAGCAGGCTGATGCGCAGGGTTGGGCGCAGCGTCCGGAGGTTGCGCGGCAGACTCGTGCGGCGACTGAGCAGATCGTGTTCCGTGATTACTTGCGTTCGGTCAGTCAAGTGCCGGCGGATTATCCGAGTGCGGCTGAGTTGCAGCAGGCCTATGACGCGGGCAAAGCCAATTGGCAGACGCCGGCGTTGTATCGGGTCAGTCAGATTTTCCTTGGGGTAAATGATCCGCAGAATCTTGAATCGGTGCGCAAACAGGCGCTCGAACTGAGCAAAAAGGCCCAGGCGACGCCGTCAGAATTTGCTGCATTGGCGACTCAATATTCGCAGGATCGCGTCACCGCTGAACGCGGTGGCGATAGCGGCCTGCAACCGTTGCAGCAACTGGTGCCGGAAGTGCGTGGCGCCGTGGCGCGGCTCAAGGTCGGCGCGGTTTCCGATCCCGTCCAAAGTGCCGCCGGCTTCCATGTGATCAAACTCACCGAGCAACAACCTGCACGCACCGCAACCCTCGATGAACTGCGCGATCAACTGACCCAGGCCTTGCGTGCGCAGCGCCAGGAACAAATCGCCCAAGCCTATCTGGACGGCATGCTCAACACCGCCACATTGAGCATCGACGGTGCCGAACTCAACAAAGTTCTCGAGGAAAAGCACTAATCCCACCTTCACCACAACCCCCCTGTAGGAGTGAGCCTGCTCGCGATAGCGGTGTGTCAGGTTAAGAAATGTCGACTGACACACCGCTATCGCGAGCAGGCTCACTCCTACAGGGGAATTGCGTAACGACAAATACAAAGATCGACAGGGAGTCATCGATGTCATTCACCGAACCCGCAGGACGACCGGGCACCAGCGATTACCGCTGGCCACACGACAACAGCGAACCGTGGCTCGCACACGCCGCGACCATCGACGCCGACGTCGCCCAATACTTCCTGGTCAGCGCCCGCTGCGGCTGCTTCATGCAAGCCGCACGCAGCCTCAACGTGCGCTCGACCTTGCTGCGCAAACAACTCGCGCAGCTCGAACAAGAACTGCAACACACCCTGTTCAGCTTCCAGGGCAGCGCCCTGAGCCTGACCCGCGAAGGTCAGCAACTGCAGGCCAAACTGGTAGCACTGGCCAACGAACGCAAACTCCCGGTGATCGAACAACCATTGATTCGCCTCGCCGTCGCCGAATCTATCCTCCACGACATCCTCGGCCGCGACCTCATCGCACTGCTGCGCCGCAACGCCAGCGTGCGTCTGGAAATCATCGCGCTGGACAGCGAACTGTCCCTGCGCGCCGTCAGCGCCGACATCGTCCTCTGGCTGGCCAACGGCGAAACCCCACACCCCGGCCCGACCTTCGCCACCAGCGAACCGCAAGCGCTGGCGCGTCTCGACTACCTGCCACACATCGCCAAACGCTACTCCCGCGTCACCGCGCGCCCGGACACGCCTGATGACCTCGCCGACTTCATGCTGGTGCAATGGCAGCATGATCGGCAGATCGACAGTTTTCGGCCGTGGAATGAACTGGTCGAACAGCGTCTGGCCGGGGTGGTGCAGATGCAGTCCTATGAATTGATGCTGGAGATGATTCGCTGTAGCGCTTGCATTGGGTTGTTGCCGGCGTACATGAGCCGGTTTGACCGGGGTCTGATCGCACTGCCGGGGCTGTTCGAAGAACCCATGCAATTGCAGGCGTGGCTGGCGGTCAACGCCGAGTCACAGAATGTGGCCGAAGTGCAGACCCTGACCGACCTCATTCACCACACCTTCAACGAACGCCGGGAATGGTTTCAGCCCTGACGCAATCCTCTTGTGCCCGCATTCCCCCTGTAGGAGTGAGCCTGCTCGCGATAGCGGTGTGTCAGATTGATCAATATTGACTGACACACCGCTATCGCGAGCAGGCTCACTCCTACAGGTATTTACCTATGGCAGATGTTGTGTTTGGCGGTTTAGAGTGGTCGGCCACACATCGATCCAGGAAGGATCCGCCATGCCCGACCACAACGCCGCCATTCACATCGAACGCTTCGGCGAGTCGCACCTCGAGGCTGTCACTGCGCTTTACAACGAGCGGGCCGTCACCCGGCAGGTGTTGCAGATGCCGTTTCAGTCCGTCGACGTCTGGCGCCAACGGCTGCTGGCGGAAAATGAACGGGTGTTGAAGCTGGTCGCGCTGCATCAGGGCCAGGTCATCGGCCATCTGGGGCTGGAAAACTATTCGCGGATTCGTCGCAGCCACGCCGGCAGCGTCGGTATGGCAGTCGCCGTGGCGTGGCAGGGCAAAGGCGTGGGTTCGAAGCTGTTGGCGGCGGCGCTGGACGTCGCCGACAACTGGATGAATCTGCACCGCGTCGAACTCTCGGTTTACGCCGACAATGAAGCCGCCATCGCGCTCTACCGCAAATTCGGTTTCGAGACCGAAGGCCTGTTTCGTGATTACGCAGTGCGCGACGGGCAATGGGTCGACACCCTGAGCATGGCCCGCCTGCGCAGTCGTCCGAAGACCTGAATCAGTCGCCCAAGGCGAACGCCACCGCCGACTGCGCATGCAGCTCGGTGGTGTCGAGCAGGGGTAGGGCGCTGTGTTCGGGTTTGAGCAACAGGCCGATTTCCGTGCAGCCGAGAATGATCGCCTGCGCGCCGCGTGCGGTGAGGGATTCGATCACTCGTTGATAGATTTGCCGAGACTGATCGCTGATCACGCCAACACAGAGTTCGTCGTAGATGATTCGGTGCACGTCCTTGCGCTCGGCTTCGTCCGGCACCAATACCGTCAAACCCTGAGCAATCAAACGTTGCTTGAGAAAGTCCTGTTCCATCGTGAATGCCGTGCCGAGCAAGCCGACGGTGCGAGCATCAATCTCCAGCGCGGCGTGTGCGGCCGGTTCGGCAATGTGCAGAAACGCAATGCTGATCGCCGCCTGAATCTGTTCGGCCACCTTGTGCATGGTGTTGGTACACAGCACCACACATTCCGCGCCGCCGGCTTCGAGCCTGCGCGCGGCATCGACCAGAATCGCTGCCGCATCGTCCCAGCGCCCGGCGTGCTGGGCCTGCTCGACGGCGCCGAAATCGACGCTGTACATCAGCAATTGCGCTGAGCGCAGCGGGCCGAGACGATCACGGACTTGCTGATTGATGAGTCGATAATATTCGGCGCTGGATTCCCAGCTCATGCCGCCGATCAGGCCGATGGTGCGCATTGGATGTCCTCAGGCAAATGACAGTGTCGAACGTTCAGGTCTGCCCGGAGTTTCCTTTTCTTCATGCTTCGATACCAGCAGCAAGTGACTGTACTGCTGATCTTTCACGCAAGTGTCATGGTGCTTCATCGGGCCTGGTGCAGGTTAAACGTACGCCGGGGCTGGTATCTGCCACTATCGACCTTTGCAGCTCCTTTCCGAGGAACACCGCTATGGACGACGTACAACAACTGGGCGAGATGCTTCATCATTACGCCGAGAGCGAAGCGCACAAGAAGCAACTGTTCGAGACGCAATCGGCAGCATGGGCTACGCGCATTACTGCTCTGTTCGGCGATATTCAGCAATGGCTGGAACCGGTGCAGGCACCGAATCTGCTGGAGGTGAGTCGTGAGGCTTATGTCGCGTTCGGGCCCAGCACGCCGGTGGAGACCTCGACCTTCAAGACGGAAAAGCTGAGCATTGTGATTGCCGGCAAACCGGTGGAATTTGTGCCGGATGTGATGGGCAGTGGCGGGCAGATTTCACTGGCGGTGATGGGGCTGACGGCGGCGCGTTATGGCAGCATTTCGTTGGTAGGGCTGCCGAACGGTGAGTGGCAGTGGCGCAAGACCAATGGGCTGAAGGATCCGGATACGTTTGCCTTCGACGCCAACTTCCTAGCCCAACAACTGCAAAGCCTGATTCCTCGCGACCGTAGTTAAGATCAAGAGCTTACCCCCTCACCCCAGCCCTCTCCCCCAGGGGGGCGAGGGGGAAAGGGAGCCGATCTTCATTGTTTTTGAGATTGCATTCACCCGAGATATTTCAGGTCGGCGTAACTCGAACAAACCACTCGGTCAGTTCCCTCTCCTTCCGGGTGAGAGGGGAAAGGGAGCCGATCTTCGTTGTTTTTGAGATTGCATTCACCCGAGATATTTCAGGTCGGCGTCACTCGAACAAACCACGCGGTCAGTTCCCTCTCCTTCCGGGTGAGAGGGGAAAGGGAGCCGATCTTCGTTGTTTTTGAGATTGCATTCACCCGAGATATTTCAGGTCGGCGTCACTCGAACAAACCACTCGGTCAGTTCCCTCTCCCTCTGGGAGAGGGCTAGGGTGAGGGCAGCCCATCTGACACCCCTCACATATCGAGATTGACCCACCCCGGCTTCGCCACTTCCGGCGCCACCGCTTTCACGGTTTTACCGGTGGCCAGCTCCACCCGCCGCGCCACCTCCGGGTCATCGGCAAACGGCACCATGCTCGCTTCATCCAGACTGTCCGCCGTCTCCCGCCGCAAGCAGTACTCCACCGCCAGCCACAGAAACACCACGCCCAACACATCAAAGAAAATCTCCATCACGAGCGGCTCCCTGCCTCAGGCGATCTGCGCTTCACGGTGGGCCAATGCCACGTCGGCAACCCGCACCGTACGCCACACGTTGTAAGCCATCAGCAACATCCCGGTGAGGAAAAACACCCCGCCGGCAAAGCGCACGATGAACCCCGGATGACTGGCCTGCAGCGCTTCGACAAACGAATAGGTCAGCGTGCCGTCCTCGTTGATCGCCCGCCACATCAGGCCTTGGGTGATGCCGTTGACCCACATGGAGGCGATGTACAACACCGTGCCGATGGTCGCCAGCCAGAAGTGCAGGTTGATCAGCGGCGTGCTGTACATCTGCTCGCGGCCAAACACTTTCGGCACCATGTGATAGGTCGCGCCGAAGGTGATCATCGCCACCCAGCCCAAGGCGCCGGCGTGGACGTGGCCGATGGTCCAGTCGGTGTAGTGGGAGAGGGCATTGACCGTTTTGATCGCCATCATCGGCCCTTCGAACGTCGACATGCCGTAGAACGCCAACGACAGCACCAGGAAGCGCAAAATCGGGTCGGTGCGCAACTTATGCCAGGCACCGGACAAGGTCATCATGCCGTTGATCATCCCGCCCCAGCTCGGCGCGAGCAGGATCAGTGACATGGCCATGCCCAGCGACTGCGCCCAGTCCGGCAGCGCGGTGTAGTGCAAATGGTGCGGGCCGGCCCAGATGTACAGGGTGATCAGCGCCCAGAAGTGCACGATCGACAAACGATACGAATACACCGGCCGATTGACCTGTTTTGGCACGAAGTAATACATCATCCCGAGGAACCCGGTGGTCAGGAAAAAGCCCACCGCGTTGTGCCCATACCACCACTGCACCATCGCATCGGTGGCGCCGGAATACACCGGATAGGACTTGAACCAGTCCACCGGAATCGACAGGTGATTGACCACATGCAACATGGCGATCACCAGAATGAACGCGCCGAAAAACCAGTTGCCGACGTAGATATGTTTGGTCTTGCGCTGCACCACGGTAGTGAAAAACACCACGGCGTAGGCGACCCAGACCACGGCCATCCACACCGCGCCGGAGAATTCGATCTCGGCGTATTCCTTGGTGGTGGTGTAGCCCATTGGCAGGGTGATCAGCATGATCACGATCACCGATTGCCAGCCCCAGAAGGTGAACGCGGCGAGTTTGTCTGAATACAGCCGCACCTGGCAGGTGCGCTGCACCGCGTAGTAACTGGCGGCGAATTGCGCGCTGCCGGCGAATCCGAAAATCACCAGGCTGGTGTGCAGCGGTCGCAGTCGGCCGAAGGTGGTCCATGGCAGGTCCAGGTTCATCTCTGGCCACACCAGTTGCGAGGCGATAAAAACCCCCATCGCCATGCCCACCACACCCCAAAAGATCGTCGCAATGACGAATTGGCGGACGACCTTGTAGTTGTAAGCCTGTCCGATTGTTGCTGTGCTCATGGTCAGTTCATCCACGGTTGCAAAGTCTTGCCAGGCCACCCGGTCTGGCATGAGCTGCACTGTAGAAACCCCGCCAGAAACAAAACAGGCTCAGGAATCTTAGATTTGTGCGGATCAGATTGACGGGCTGACTGCGGCGTTCTGCCGCGCCCTGATATGGTTTTTATCGCTTCAGGTGAATCTGTAACGTGCTGCGCTGCTTCGTCATAGTGCTCTGAAGAAAACTGTAGGAGTGAGCCTGCTCGCGATAGCGGAGTGTCAGTCAACATCTCAGTTGCCTGACACACCGCTATCGCGAGCAGGCTCACTCCTACAGGAATTGTGTGCGTCCTGATGAGGTGGCAGTGGCATGTATCAATACGATGATTACGACCGGGCGCTGGTGTTCGAGCGCGTTGCGCAATTCCGCGATCAGGTCGAGCGCTTCATGGCCGGGGAGTTGAGCGAAGAGGAGTTCCTGCCGCTGCGCCTGCAAAACGGCCTGTACATGCAAAAGCACGCCTACATGCTGCGTGTGGCGATTCCCTACGGCACCTTGAGCGCCGAGCAGATGCGCACGTTGGCCAGCATCGCCAGCGACTACGATCGCGGTTATGGCCACTTCACCACGCGGCAGAACATGCAGTTCAACTGGATCGAATTGGCCGAGGTGCCGGACATCCTCGAACGCTTGGCGCAGGTCAACATGCATGCGATCCAGACCTCCGGCAACTGCGTGCGCAACATCACCACCGAGGCCTTCGCCGGGGTGGCGGCAGATGAACTGATCGACCCGCGCCCACTGGCCGAAATCCTGCGGCAGTGGTCGACGATCAACCCGGAATTCCTCTTTTTGCCGCGCAAATTCAAGATCGCCATCTGCTCGGCCAAACAGGATCGCGCGGCGATCATGATGCACGACATCGGCCTGTACCTTTACCCCGGACGCGACGGGCAGATGCTCCTGCGAGTGATCGTCGGCGGAGGTCTGGGGCGCACGCCGATTCTTGGTTTGCAAATCCGTGAGGGCTTGCCGTGGCAGCATTTGCTGTCCTACGTTGAAGCGGTTTTGCGCGTGTACAACCGCCACGGTCGGCGCGACAACAAGTACAAGGCGCGGATCAAGATTCTGGTCAAGGCGTTGGGCATCGAGGCGTTTGCCAAGGAAGTCGAAGAGGAGTGGCAACACCTCAAGGACGGCCCGGCGCAGTTGACCGAGGCCGAATATCAGAGGGTCGCCAGCGCGTTCGTGCCGCCGGTTTATCACACCCTGGCCGACACCGATCTTGACTTCGGCACGCGCCTGGCGGAGAGCCCGGCGTTCGCCCGCTGGGTCGCGCGCAACGTGCAACCGCACAAGGTGCCGGGCTACACCAGTGTGGTGCTGTCGACCAAACCGGGTATGGCTTCGCCACCGGGGGATGTCACCGCTGTGCAGATGCTGGCGGTGGCCGACTGGTCGCAATGTTTCGGATTTGGCGAGATTCGTATCGCCCATGAGCAGAACATCGTCCTGCCCGACGTGGCGAAAACCGACCTTTACGCGCTGTGGCAACTGGCGTGCAAACACGATCTGGGCAGCGCCAACGTCGGCCTGCTGACCGACATCATTGCCTGCCCCGGCGGCGATTTCTGTGCCTTGGCCAACGCCAAATCGATCCCGATCGCCCAGGCGATTCAGGCGCGTTTCGATAATCTCGATTACCTGCACGATCTGGGCGATATCAGCCTGAACATCTCCGGCTGCATGAACGCCTGCGGCCACCACCACATCGGCAATATCGGCATCCTCGGCGTCGATAAGAACGGCAGCGAGTGGTATCAGATCACCCTCGGTGGCGCCCAAGGTAAAAACAGCGCGTTGGGCAAAGTTATCGGCCCGTCGTTCAGCGCCGCTGAGGTACCGCAGGTGATCGAGCGGATCATCGGCACCTTCGTGCGCTATCGCGAGCACGAGGAATTGTTTGTCGACACCGTGGCGCGGATCGGCCTGGAGCCGTTCAAGGAGCGGGTCTATCCGAAGACGCTGGAGGCCGCGGTATGAATAATTTGTTGCGGCTGGAGCTGGGTGTCGCGCGGATTGTGACGGACGATCCGTGGACGCTGGTGCGCGAGCCATCGACGCCAAGGCCTGATGGTTTGTTGATGCTCCCGCTGACGCATTGGCTGGAATCGCCGTCGACTCATGCGGTGTGGCTCGGCCCGGACGATGAGGTTGAAAGCCTGGTGCCGTGGTTGGCCTCGTTGCCACTGATCGCGCTGGACTTCCCGAGTTTTCGCGACGGCCGCGCTTACAGCCAGGCGTATCTGCTGCGTAGCCGGTTCGGCTGGGCAGGGGAGTTGCGCGCGATTGGCGATGTATTGCGCGATCAGCTCAGCCATATGCGCCAGTGCGGGTTCGACAGTTTCGCGGTGCGCGAGGACAAGTCTGCCGAGGATGCGCTGAAGGGGTTGGCCGGCATGAGCGTGTTGTATGGGCGTTCGGTGATCGAGCCACGTCCGCTGTTCCGTCGGCGCTGACGCTTGAAAAGATCGCAGCCTGCGGCAGCTCCTACAGTTGACCTCATGTAGGAGCTGCCGCAGGTTCGGGCCGCGTTCGGACGATCTTTTGATCTTCGATGTACACCGGGGAAACCCCTAGAAACCTGATGAATCGGGCATTTCTCCTTGGGTCAGTGGTGGCCTTTTGGTAGAGTCGCCGTCGCCAGCGGGTTTTCGGCTGGACGATGGAACCGAAGAAGGGAGTCTGATCAGTGAGTCCGGGCAAAAAAATCCTCGGCCTCACAGCGTTGCTTTTGATGGTGACGCTGTGGGCCAGTTACTTTTATGTATTCAAGGAAAACCGCGACGGCCAGCTCGGCGGCGTCGGCGAAAGCACCGCATGGTGTGGCACACCACCGACTACGGAAGCAGCGCTGCTGGGCAAGGATCAGTTGACCTTGCGCGTCACCAACAACCTGCGCGGCGAGTTCATGCTCAGTGGTTCGCTGGTGGTTTCGGAGCGCACCTTCAACCGCTATGACCTCGCTCGCAACGAATTGCGTCTGCGTCTGGAACCGTTGCAGTGGTCCTTCGGCGTCACGCCGATCTTCCTTGAGCAGGTCAAGGTGCAGCCGCTGAGCCGCAACCTGTCGGCCACCAACAAAAGCGCCTATGCCGAACTTGAACCGCGCCCGATCGGTGTGCAGGGTCAGGTCACCGAATTTCCTTTCGACACCTATCGCTACGGCTACAAACCGGTGCTTTATTACCTCAAGGGCAGCGAACGCATTGATCTGCGCTTCAAGAACATCACCACGCTGATGGAGATGTCCAACACCTTCACGCCGATCCAGAAGTACAACCGCGTCGACTACATCAACGAGAAAACCTCGATGATTCGTGACGAGGATTACAAGGCTTACGGGCCGCACGAATGCGCGTTCAGCGTCGAGCGCAAGGGTTCGTTCAAGGCTGTCGTGCTGTTGCTGCTGTTGGTGTTGTGCCTGCCGTTGTTGCTGGTGTTTTACCGTAATGAACCGGGGATCGACTTCCTCGCCACGCTGTTGGGCGCGGCGATCGTACGGGTGCTGCTGATCGGGCCGGTGCAGGATTTCCAGCTGTACAACATCGACTTCCTGTTGGGCGCGGCGATTTTGCTGGTGGGCACGGTGTCGTTGATCAAGGCCATGCACATCAACAGCCGGCGGGAGATGGCGTTGCGTAGTGGTGAGACTTCATCCTGGTAATCGGGTGAATCCTTAAAAGCCCCTCACCCTAACCCTCTCCCGGAGGGAGAGGGGACTGACCGAGGTGTCTGGCGTCCTGCACCGACGTGAAAGACCGAGTCGATTATGGATTCAAAGCCAATCAGTCTCCTCTATCTACCTCTGGAAGAGGGGACTGACCGAGTTGGCTGTCGTCCTGCACCGACGTGAAAGGCCGAGTCGATTATGGATTCAAAGCCAATCAGTCTCCTCTATCTACCTCTGAAAGAGGGGACTGACCGAGTTGGCTGTCGTCCTGCACCGACGTGAAAGACCGAGTCGATTATGGATTCAAAGCCAATCGCTCAAGTCGGCGGAACTCTCGAATCTCCCCCAATCGGTCCCCTCTCCCTCTGGGAGAGGGCTAGGGTGAGGGAAGGCAATTTCCAGCCGGTCACTTAAGCGCCGGATCGCCCATGTTCATCTTCTTCCAGCCCTGCAACAGCATCTGCAGCGTTCTGGCTCAGATTGCTCCAATGCAGCGGATTCTTGAAGTTCACAAATGGCCAAGAGCTCGATGCAGCGTTGCCGGATGCTCGACGTCTTTCAAATGACGCTTGTGATCCGCCGCGCAGCGTTGCGTGAATATTGTGCTTTGCAATCGCAATTACTGAGGTTTTAGCTATACCTGTAACTCCCCCGGGCGAAGTTTTCGGCCTTCTGACAGGAGTTACAGCATGAAGCTAGCAGTGATGATGGGCACACTGTGTTTTGCCACCCTCGCAGTGGTAGGTTGTTCCAGCAAAACCGTCGACCCGAAAGAGTACTCCGGCTTCCTCAAGGACTACAGCCAGCTCAAAGAGGCCAAATCGCCGTCCGGTGCCGAGGTCATGCGCTGGATCGATCCGAAGGTCGACGTCAGGAAATTCACCAGCGTTTATATCGAGCCAACCCAGCTCTACCCGAAACCGCAACCGACCGCGAAGATCTCCCAGCAAACCCTCAATGGCATCACTGCCTACTACGATCAGGCGCTCAAGCGTGAAATCGGCAAAGACTTGCCGTTGGCCACCGGCCCAGGCCCTGGCGTGATTGTGGTGCGTGCGGCAATCACCGCCGTGAGCAGTTCCACCGAAGGACTGCACGCTTACGAGGTGATTCCGATTGCGTTGGTTGCCGCTGCGGTCAGCACCGCCAGCGGTATTCGCGATCAGGAAACTACGTTGGCCACCGAAGCGGTGTTCCTCGATGGCGCGAATAACAAGGTCGTCGCGCAAGTGGTGCGCAAAGGCACCGGCAAGCCACTGGAAAATGATTCGCAGGCAATGAGCACTAACGACGTCAAACCCGTCATTGATGGCTGGGCCTCAGACCTGCGTCAGTCGTATCTGAAGCTCAAGAAAGCCAAGTAAGCGCACCAGGCCGGATTGTCCGCGAGGACCGTCCGGCCTGTGCACACCCTCAGAAATTGGCGCGTGCCTGGCGGTTGTAGTGGCTGAGCAGGGCGTCGTAGCCACGGGTGACAGCGTAGTAATCGTCGCTCAAGCGTTGCGGTTCGGCGTGGTTCTGCCAGTCCTTGTGCAGGGTGTTCAGCGCGTCGAGATAGTGCTGCGCAGGCTCACGGATGTGGCGCCACAGCTCGCGCGCATCATCGTCTTTGTTACGAAAACCAGGCTCACGCGGGCCGATGAAAGGCCCACCGCGATTCCACGCCTGTTGCAGATCAGCGGTGGTTTCGGCCACGGCTTGTGGGGTCAGAGTACGGTGCTTCATCCCGTCTTCCAGCCGCTCCAAGGTCTCCCGGGCCTGAATCATGTACGCCAGCAGCGACCAGTGGATCTCCTTGCCTACGCGTTCCTCAAGGAGCTTGAGCTGTTCGGGTCGCTGCGCGATGTCCAGTGGCAGCAGTTCATCCCTCAAGGCAGTCGATGCGCTGATATAGGCATTGCTGGCGGTCTGAATTTGCGCAAGCAGCTGCGGTGTCTGGTTGAACGGGACGACAAAGAAGCTCGCACTTTTATCGAGTCGAGTCGGTGGCGAAATCACCGATGCCCACTTCAGTGCTTGCGCGTAGTCACGGACTTTCTGCGACAGCGCTGGCTGGTAGGCCAGCAGCTCGAGCTTTTCGTTGATATCCCGCAGGCAGGTATCTTCCTGGATGTCACGCACAGTGAATGCATCACTGTTATCGAAATCCTGAGGCTCGGAAATATACTTTCCGAACGCATCAGCGGTTGGCCGCTGATGTTGGTTTTTGTCGTAGGCGTTACGCCAGTGCACATCGACGCGGTTGACGCAGGCGATGATCGGGCTCAACGCGTTGGCCTGCGCGGTCACGGGGGATTCGCGCTGATCAAGCCACAGGTCGAGCTTCAGGAACGGTCGGGTCGCGCTCGCCAACCCCATCACCACCAGCACCACCACAACGCCGCTGACAAACATGAATCTTGAGGTCATGGTCGTGCCTCCGCCGGATACCACTGTTCACGGGTGGCCGGAGCGCCGCAATCGAAAGAACTCGCCGGCAACCGGCTACACAAACGCTCGGCCCAGGGTTGCAGGCCTTGATTGCGATTGACCGTGCCTTGGCTGGCGGCCACTTTGAACACGCCCAGCACCAGCACCAGGGCGACAACCCCAAGTAGCGTCAGGCCGATTTTCGCCGGCAGGTTGGTCTTTTCCCAGGACGTGTGTGGCTTGACCTGACGGCGACGGATCAAACCCACGCTGGCAAGCGTGGCCGCATAGACGACGCCAGCAATGGGGCCGAAAAACCAAGTGAGCCCGGCCACCATCAATGCACAGGGAATCAGATCGCGCAGTACGCCGAACGGCGCAGCGTCCTTGGCGAACCCCGGCCACAACCGTGCGCTGAGGCGGTCATCCAGCTGCCAATGGGTGTGCGCCAGTTCGTGCGTCAGCCAGTTGATGCCCGCAGCGATCACGCCAAACACGATCGTTGAGGTCATGACGATATTGATCAGCCCGGTGACGCGCAGCCCCAGCGGGATGAAATGAGTAAACGCACCGATCAGACAGGCCAGCACCACGGCAACGTAGGTCGGCCATTCGCCGCGTTTCAGTTCCCAGTCGCGCCAGAAGAACGCGGTGCCACCGGGCAACTCAGCGCAGACTTTCGGATGATTGGCGTACAGCGCCGAACTCAAATGTCGGCAATGCTCCCAATCTTTCTCACGCAGGCGCCGGGCCAGCGCCCGACGCTGGCTGAACGGGCCGCTACCGAGCAACAGGCGCGCGGCGCGGTGTTCGGCAGTGGCGGGCGGCTCTTGCGCGAGTTGACGCTGTTGCGCGATAAAAATCGGTGCCTCATGGCGCGCGGTCAGACGCTTCCATTCATCTTTCGGGCATCGGTTGGAAGGGCCGGAATGCCAGCCCTGGCCCGCACAAACCTGCTCGAAAACAGCGCAGGACCAGTATTCGCTGTCCAGCAGCAATCGACTGAGGAACAGGTTGAACCAAAGTCGGTGTACTTCAGCGTCGAGCCACAGGTATTGGCCGCACTGTGCGTAGGCCTGCAAAAAGGTCGCACTGTCCTCACGTTCGAGGGCATCCCGCAGCGGTCGAGTAATGCGTTCGCGCTGCTGATCGAGCAAATGTTCGATGGATTCCTCGTCCAGTTCCAGGCGCTGCCAGGCACTGAACCAGTGATAAGTCTGCACCGCCCAATCGACCATCAGCGCCGATGTATCCGGGTTCTCGATGCAGTGCTGCAGCAGGGTCTCTTCGAGGATATGCGCGCAACCCTGCTCAACGGCGAGGGCATGGCGCTGTTGCAACTGCGCAAGGCTGGTGCCGTGCAGCGAGCGAGTTGCCTGTTGCAAGGCATCGACTTCGACCACGGTCAGGCCGGTCAAGTCCCAAGTGTCGTCCTGCGCTTCGTTGTCTTCGTTGGCCTGCGCCCATTCCTTGTAATTCAAGGCTTGCTCGTAGGCGTCACGCAGGCGCTGGAAGCCCTCGGCGTCTTCGTCCGGACGGGTCTGTTTGAGCAGGGCAGCGTATTGGCGTTTGATACTGCGCGTATCGGCGTCGGCCGTGAGGCCAAGGACGGTCCAGCAACTCATTGCGTGTACAACTCCATGAAAACCTGCGACGCGGTCCAGTGATGGCACTTTGATTTTGCGCACCCTACCTGTTTCGCGTCGAAAAGTCCTCAGCCGTGGTTTATTTGCCGACGAACCAGCGGAAATACGGGTTGCCGCCATCGCCGCGCATCACCCGCCAACTGACCCTGCAAGGGGACGGCGCAGTGGCGACAGGAGCTGTCGAGTGATACGGGGCTGCGATCTTTTGATCGTGTTTTTTAAATGCAAAATCAAAAGATCGTCCGATCGCGGCCCGAGCCTTCGGCAGCTCCTACCTGTGCGTATTTCAATTCGGGATGTTTAAGGTTGTTTTGAATTTGCGGAACGTTCCCACAAGGTTTTCAGGTTGTCCGTCGGACGTCGGGTCTCTAGCCTGTGTTCGTCGCTGCCAAATCAGCGACCGGGACTGGAAACCCCGACGGGTATTAGTGGCGCGTACACGCTTTTCATAACGTATCCTTGCGCACTTCGAATGTGTGCACTCCGTTATGGCGGCTGTGCGCGGGAGACCTTCGGGTCGACCGGGTCGCCGCTGCCCGGGTTTCCAACCTGCGTACAGCTGCCACCTCTTCGTCCGGAAACCGAATGGGGCAGCTCTAACTTTCCAGTGGAGTTACACCATGAAAAAACCAACACCCAATCCCCCAGAATCAGACGCCGACAGCACATCCCCCTACGCTTCAGTCGACAGTAAAAAACTCCACGAAGCCGCCGACCGCGCCCTCGACTACTACCTCAATCCCGCCGCAGGCATCATGTCCAGCGTCAACGAGCCGGAACCCATGTACCTCGCCAATCCCAGGTACAACACCGAATCCCTGCTCGCCAACGCCAGCGAAACCCTCGGCTCGGCCAGCGAGATGCTGATCAACTTTGCCGCCTCGCTGGAAACCTCGCAGCGCAAGACTGCACTGGGTATCGCACAGGTTGTCATGTTGGGAGAACTGGCGGTGAATCAAGCCTTGGATCACGTCGAACTCAAGAACTGATCTCTCTTGAATGATCGTTCCCACGCGCAGCAAAGGAATGCAGCCCATGACGCTCTGCGTCAAATTCGCGAACTGGAACGCGGAGCGTCCCTTGAGGCATTCCCACCCAGAGCGTGGGAATGATCAAGATCCGCTCTACGCCCGAGTGATCGATTCTGTAGCTGTCGAATGAAATGAGGCTGTGATCTTTTGACTTTGCTTTTTGAGATCAAAAGATCGCAGCCTTCGGCAGCTCCTACATGGGGATATCCGGTTCAGCTGTTTTTCTTGGCCTGTTCGCGAACGCGTTCTTCTTGGGCACGCGCTTCGGGGGTGAATTCGGCGCCGAAGTCTTCGGCAGAAAATATCTGGCGGATTTCAATATCAGAATCGCCTGACATTGGGTTAGGGCAGCGCTTGACCCATTCGATGGCTTCTTCTTTTGATTTCACTTCCCAGATCCAGTAACCCGCTACCAGTTCTTTGGTCTCGATGAACGGCCCGTCGGTGACCGTGCGTTTGTCCCCGGAGAAATGCACGCGAGCGCCTTTGCTGCTCGGGTGCAGGCCATCGCAATCGATCAGGATGCCGGCCTTGACCAGTTCTTCGTTGAAGTTGCCCATGGCGGTGATCAGTTCTTCGCTGGGCATGATGCCGGCTTCCGAATCGGCGCTGGCTTTTACAAGGATCATGAATCGCATGGCGGGTACTCCGTGGATTGTGGGGATTCGTTGTTTAGTCGAACGGGCCAGCGGTGAATCGACAAGGTCTCAGGTAAAAGTGCGGAGAATTTTTCACACCGCAGATCCATTGTAGGAGTGAGCCTGCTCGCGATAGCGGTGTGTCAGTCAACATTTGCGTATATGAAAGACCGCTATCGCGAGCAGGCTCACTCCTACAGGGGAGCGGCGGTGGTTTTGTATACAATTTTTTGCGCAGGCACCTAACAATTTCAGTCAGGGCATAGGTCGTCGGACAATTTCGTGGTTAACTTCGGCCTCTTGCATGCTTTCCAATCAAAACATCAGAAGGACTCAAGTCATGGCTCAAGTCACCCTTAAAGGCAATCCGGTTCAAGTCAACGGCCAGTTGCCACAAGCCGGTTCCAAGGCGCCAGCCTTTTCTCTGGTTGCCGGCAATCTGTCCGACGTCACCCTGAAAGACTTCGCCGGCAAGCGCAAAGTGCTGAACATCTTCCCAAGCGTCGACACCCCGACCTGCGCCACCTCGGTGCGCAAGTTCAACGCTCAGGCCAACGAAGTAGCAAACACCGTAGTGCTGTGCATCTCCGCTGACCTGCCGTTCGCTCAAGCGCGTTTCTGCGGCGCCGAAGGTCTGGAAAACGTACAGAACCTGTCGACCCTGCGCGGTGCCGAGTTCATCGAGAACTACGGTGTGGCCATTGCTGACGGCCCGCTGAAAGGCCTGACCGCTCGCGCCGTTGTGGTTCTGGACGAAAACGACAACGTCCTGCACAGCGAATTGGTCAAGGAAATCGCCGAAGAGCCTAACTACGAAGCGGCGCTGTCCGTTCTCAAGTAAGCGCTTTTACAATTGTTAACGGCCTGGCCCTGTCCAGGCCGTTTTCATTTGTGTATCAGTGTTTTGCCTCACACCTTGAAACGTAAGGTGTAAGTAAATTGCCGGTAAAGCTGCTTTGCTAATTCCCCATCAGTGCTTATCGTTCAGCCTCCCGTAAAAGAAGCCCACGCGCCCAATGGTTAATGACTCCATGCAATCGTCCCCTCGTAACTCCCGTCGCTGGCTGATCAGCCTGCTTGTCTTGTTGGTGATCGCCGTCCTGTGCTGGAAATTCTGGCCCGCCGGTTCAGCCCACAAAGAGGGCGCTGACAAGGCGGCAGCCGGGCACACCGGGCGTTCGGGGATGATGCGGCCGGGCTTCGGTGGCGGCACCGGGCCGATTCCGGTGCGCGTGGCGCCGGCAGTCACGGGCGACTTCCCGCTGTATTACAAGGCACTGGGCACGGTGACCGCGCTCAACACCATCAACGTGCGCAGCCGGGTGGGCGGCGAGTTGGTCAAGATCAACTTCGAAGAGGGCCAGATGGTCAAGGCTGGTGACCTGCTGGCCGAGATCGACCCGCGCCCGTACCAGAACGCCTTGCTACAGGCTGAAGGCACGTTGCTGCAGAATCAGGCACAACTGAAAAACGCCCAGGTCGACGTCGAGCGTTATCGCGGTCTGTACAAAGAGGACAGCATCGCCAAACAGACGCTGGACACCGCCGAAGCACTGGTCGGCCAGTATCTGGGCACGGTCAAGACCAACCAGGCCGCAGTCAACGACGCCAAGCTCAATCTCGAATTCACCAAAATCCGCGCGCCGATTGCCGGTCGCGTCGGTCTGCGTCAGGTCGACGTCGGCAACCTCGTCACCGCCAACGACACCACGTTCCTCGCGGTGATCACCCAGACGCAACCGATCAGCGTCGCTTTCACCTTGCCGGAAAACAGCCTCGAAACCGTACTCGCGCGTTATCGCAGCGGCGCCAAGCTGCCGGCTGAAGCGTGGGATCGCGGCGACACCAAACTGCAAGCCACCGGGGTGCTGCAAAGTCTCGACAACCAGATCGACGTCGCCACCGGCACCCTGAAGTTCAAGGCCCGCTACGACAACCGCGATCAGGCGCTGTTCCCCAACCAGTTCGTCAACGTGCACTTGCTGGCTGACACGCTGAAAGGCGTGGTCCTGGCACCGTCGGCGGCCATCCAGTTTGGTACCAACGGTACCTTCGTTTATGCGCTGGACGGCGACAAGAAAGTCACCATTCGCCAACTGAAGATCGGCGCCAGCGACGGCGAAAACACCGTCATCACTGAAGGCCTGACTGCCGGCGATCGTGTGGTACTGGAAGGCACCGACCGCCTCAAGGAAGGCAGTGAAGTGGAAGTGGTCAACGACAGCAACCAAGTGCCGACCACGCCGACCGAACACCTGCAAGGCAAATCTGCCGCCACACCGACTGACGCTGCTGTCACCGATAAGGCCAAGAAGGGCGCATGAACATTTCGCGGCTGTTCATCCTCCGACCGGTAGCCACCACCCTGAGCATGCTGGCCATCGTCCTGGCCGGCCTGATCGCGTACCGCTTACTGCCGGTTTCTGCGCTGCCACAGGTCGACTACCCGACTATCCGCGTCATGACCTTGTATCCCGGCGCCAGCCCGGATGTGATGACCAGTGCCGTGACCGCACCGCTCGAGCGCCAGTTCGGGCAGATGCCGGGCCTGACGCAAATGGCCTCGACCAGCTCCGGCGGTGCGTCGGTGCTGACGTTGCGTTTCAGCCTCGACATCAACATGGACGTCGCCGAACAGCAGGTGCAGGCCGCGATCAACGCCGCGACCAATCTGCTGCCAACCGATTTGCCCGCGCCACCGGTGTACAACAAGGTCAACCCGGCGGACACCCCGGTACTGACCCTGGCGATCACCTCGAAAACCATGTTGCTGCCCAAGCTCAATGACCTGGTCGATACACGCATGGCGCAGAAAATCGCCCAGATCAGCGGCGTCGGCATGGTCAGCATTGCCGGCGGTCAGCGTCAGGCGGTGCGAATCAAGGTCAACCCGGAAGCGTTGGCGGCCAACAGCCTGAACCTGTCGGACGTGCGCACCCTGATCGGCGCCTCCAACGTCAACCAGCCGAAAGGCAACTTCGACGGCCCGACCCGGGTGTCGATGCTCGATGCCAACGACCAACTGACCTCGCCCGAGGACTACGCCAACCTGATCCTCGCCTACAAGAACGGCGCGCCATTGCGGCTCAAGGACGTGGCGGAAATCGTCGATGGCGCCGAGAACGAGCGCCTCGCTGCGTGGGCCAACCAGAATCAGGCGGTATTGCTGAACATCCAGCGTCAGCCGGGTGCCAACGTCATCGAGGTGGTCGACCGCATCAAGGCGTTGCTGCCGAGCATCACCGACAACCTGCCGGCCGGCCTCGAAGTGACGGTGCTGACGGATCGCACTCAAACCATCCGCGCCTCGGTCACTGACGTGCAACACGAACTGCTGATCGCCATCGCTCTGGTGGTGATGGTGACATTCCTGTTCCTGCGCCGCGCCAGTGCGACGATCATTCCCTCAGTGGCGGTGCCGCTGTCGCTGATCGGCACCTTCGGCGTGATGTACCTCGCCGGTTTCTCGGTCAACAACCTGACCCTGATGGCGCTGACCATTGCCACCGGTTTTGTGGTCGACGACGCGATCGTCATGCTGGAAAACATTTCGCGCTTCATCGAAGAGGGCGACAGCCCGATGCAGGCCGCGCTCAAGGGTGCCAAACAGATCGGCTTCACCCTGATTTCCCTGACGCTGTCGCTGATTGCAGTACTGATCCCGCTGCTGTTCATGGCCGATGTGGTCGGGCGCCTGTTCCGCGAATTCGCCATCACCCTGGCGGTGGCGATCCTGATTTCGCTGGTAGTCTCACTGACCCTGACGCCGATGATGTGCGCGCGTCTGCTCAAGCGTGAGCCGGAAGAACATGAGCAAGGCCGTTTTTACCGGGCCAGTGGTGCGGTGATTGACTGGATGATTGCCGAATACGGTCGGATGCTGCGCTGGGTGCTCAAGCACCAGCCACTGACCTTGCTGGTGGCAATCGCTACGCTCGGGTTGACCGTATTTCTTTACATGGTCGTGCCGAAGGGCTTCTTCCCGGTGCAGGACACCGGGGTGATTCAGGGCATTTCCGAAGCACCACAGTCGATTTCCTTTGCGGCCATGGGCGAGCGCCAACAGGAACTGGCGAAAATCATTCTCGAAGATCCGGCGGTGCAGAGCCTGTCGTCCTACATCGGTGTCGACGGCGACAACGCCACGCTCAACAGCGGGCGCTTGCTGATCAACCTCAAGCCCCATGGAGATCGTGATCTGAGCGCCACTGAGGTGATCGCGCGCCTGCAACCGCAATTGGACAAACTGGTCGGCATTCGCCTGTTCATGCAGCCGGTGCAGGACCTGACCATCGAAGACCGCGTCAGCCGTACGCAATACCAGTTCAGCATGTCCTCGCCGGACTCCGACCTGCTCAGCCAGTGGAGCGGGCGTCTGGTCGAAGCGCTGGCGCAGCGTCCGGAACTGACCGACGTTGCCAGTGATTTGCAGGACAAGGGCTTGCAGGTGTATCTGGTGATCGACCGCGATGCGGCATCCCGCCTTGGCGTCTCGGTGGCGAACATCACCGATGCGCTGTACGACGCCTTTGGTCAGCGGCAGATCTCGACCATTTACACCCAGGCCAGCCAGTACCGCGTGGTGCTGCAAGCCCAGGCCGGAGAGAAGATCGGCCCGCAGGCGCTGGACCAGATTCACGTCAAAACCACCGATGGCGCACAGGTACGCCTGTCGAGTCTGGCGCATATCGAGGAGCGTCAGGCGCAACTGGCGATCACTCATATCGGCCAGTTCCCGGCAGTGATGATGTCGTTCAACCTGGCACCCGGTGTAGCGCTGGGACATGCGGTCGACATTATCGAGCAGGTGCAGAAGGACATCGGTATGCCGGTCGGCGTGCAGACCCAGTTCCAGGGTGCGGCCGAAGCTTTCCAGGCGTCGCTGTCGAGCACCTTGCTGCTGATTCTGGCGGCGGTGGTGACCATGTACATCGTGCTCGGCGTGTTGTACGAAAGTTACATTCATCCGATCACTATTCTGTCGACCTTGCCGTCTGCGGCAGTCGGTGCCTTGCTGGCGCTGCTGCTCAGCGGCAATGACCTGGGCATGATCGCGATCATTGGCATCATTTTGCTGATCGGTATCGTGAAAAAGAACGCGATCATGATGATCGACTTCGCCCTCGATGCTGAACGCACCCAAGGCATGGCGCCGGAGCAGGCGATCTATCAGGCCGCGCTACTGCGCTTCCGGCCAATCCTCATGACCACGCTGGCGGCGCTGTTTGGTGCGGTGCCGTTGATGCTGGCCACCGGTTCCGGGGCTGAACTGCGTCAACCGCTGGGTCTGGTGATGGTCGGCGGTCTGCTGGTGAGTCAGGTGCTGACGCTGTTCACCACGCCGGTGATCTACCTGTATTTCGACCGCCTCGGGCGACGCTTTGGCAAGACCAATGCTGACACTGAAGAGGTGTCGGTATGACTGTCCATACACATAACCCCTGTAGGAGTGAGCCTGCTCGCGATGAGGCCGGCACATTCAATATCAGTGAAGGCAGACACACCGCTATCGCGAGCAGGCTCACTCCTACAGGGGATGGGTGTGACGTTGGGGATCGTGGTCAATGAACCTCTCCGGTCCTTTCATCAAACGTCCGGTGGCGACGATGCTGCTGAGCCTGGCGATCATGCTGCTCGGCGGTGTCAGCTTCGGTCTGCTGCCGGTGGCGCCGCTGCCGCAAATGGATTTCCCGGTGATCGTCGTACAGGCAAGCCTGCCCGGCGCCAGTCCGGAGGTCATGGCGTCCACCGTGGCCACGCCGCTGGAGCGCTCATTCGGCGCGATTGCCGGCGTCAATACCATGAGCAGCCGCTCCAGTCAGGGTTCGACCCGGGTCATTCTGCAATTTGACCTCGATCGCGACATCAACGGCGCCGCGCGGGAAGTGCAGGCGGCGATCAACGCCTCGCGCAACCTGTTGCCGAGCGGTATGCGCAGCATGCCGACCTACAAAAAGGTCAACCCGTCGCAGGCACCGATCATGGTGCTGTCGCTGACCTCCGATGTACTGGAGAAAGGTCAGCTCTACGACTTGGCCTCGACCATTCTGTCCCAGAGCCTGTCGCAAGTGCAGGGCGTCGGTGAAGTGCAGATCGGCGGCAGTTCGCTGCCGGCGGTGCGCGTCGAACTCGAACCGCAGGCGCTGAACCAGTACGGCGTGGCGCTCGACGATGTGCGCAAGACTATCGCCGATGCCAACGTGCGCCGGCCAAAAGGTTCGGTCGAGGACGGTCAGCGTCTATGGCAGATCCAGGCCAACGACCAGCTGGAAAAAGCCAAGGATTACGAATCACTGATCATCCACTACGCCGACGGCGCCGCGCTGCGCCTCAAGGACGTGGCCAAGGTCAGTGACGGCGTCGAAGATCGCTACAACAGCGGCTTCTTCAACGATGACGCGGCCGTGCTGCTGGTGATCAACCGCCAGGCCGGCGCCAACATCATCGAGACGGTCAACGAGATCAAGGCGCAATTACCGGCCCTGCAAGCCGTCCTGCCCGCCAGCGTGAAATTGAACCTGGCCATGGACCGCTCGCCGGTGATCAAGGCCACTTTGCATGAAGCCGAGATGACCCTGCTGATTGCGGTGGCGCTGGTGATTCTGGTGGTGTTCCTGTTCCTCGGTAACTTCCGCGCCTCGCTGATTCCGACATTGGCGGTACCGGTGTCGCTGGTCGGCACCTTTGCGGTGATGTACCTCTACGGCTTCTCGCTGAACAACCTGTCGCTGATGGCGCTGATTCTGGCCACCGGACTGGTGGTGGACGATGCCATTGTGGTGCTGGAGAACATTTCCCGGCACATCGACGAAGGCGTCAAACCGATGCAGGCCGCGTACCTCGGGGCCAAGGAAGTCGGTTTCACCTTGCTGTCGATGAACGTCTCGCTGGTGGCGGTATTTCTCTCGATTCTGTTCATGGGCGGGATTGTCGAAAGCCTGTTTCGCGAGTTCTCCATCACCTTGGCGGCGGCTATTGTGGTGTCGCTGGTGGTCTCGCTGACGCTGACACCGATGCTCTGCGCCCGTTGGCTCAAACCGCACACACCGGGGCAGGAAAACCGTCTGCAACGCTGGAGCCGCCGCACCAACGACTGGATGGTCGGCAAATACGCCACCAGCCTCGACTGGGTGTTGCGCCATCGTCGTCTGACCTTGCTCAGTCTGCTGATCACCGTTGGCGTCAACGTCGCGCTGTACGTGGTGGTGCCGAAAACCTTCATGCCGCAGCAGGACACCGGCCAGTTGATCGGTTTCGTGCGCGGTGACGACGGTCTGTCGTTCAGCGTGATGCAGCCGAAAATGGAAATCTTTCGCCGTGCCGTGCTCAAGGACGAGGCGGTAGAGAGTGTCGCCGGATTCATCGGTGGCTCCAACGGCACCAATAACGCTTTCATGCTGGTACGTCTGAAGCCGATCAAGGAGCGCCAGCTCAATGCACAGAAAGTCATCGAGCGCCTGCGCAAGGAAATGCCCAAGGTCCCCGGTGCACAATTGATGCTGATGGCCGATCAGGATCTGCAGTTTGGCGGCGGCCGCGAACAGACTACCTCGCAGTACAGCTACATCCTGCAAAGTGGCGATCTGGGCGAGTTACGCAAGTGGTATCCAAAAGTGGTTGCCGCGTTAAGGGCATTGCCTGAGCTGACCGCGATCGACGCGCGCGAAGGCAAGGGTGCCCAGCAAGTGACGTTGATCGTCGACCGCGATCAGGCCAAGCGCCTGGGGATCGACATGGACATGGTTACCTCAGTGTTGAACAACGCCTACAGCCAGCGGCAGATTTCGACGATCTATGACAGCCTCAACCAGTATCAGGTGGTGATGGAGGTCAATCCGAAATACGCCCAGGACCCGGTGACGCTCAAGCAGGTGCAGGTGATCACCGCTGACGGTGCGCGGGTGCCGCTGTCGACGATCGCTCATTATGAGAGCAGCCTGGAAGATGACCGCGTCAGCCACGAAGGCCAATTCGCCTCGGAAGACATTTCCTTCGACATGGCCGAAGGCGTGACGGTGGAGCAGGGCAGTGCCGCGATCGAGCGGGCGATTGCCAAGTTGGGTCTGCCGGAAGATGTCATCGCGAAAATGGCCGGTACCGCCGACGCTTTTGCCGCGACGCAGAAGAGCCAGCCGTTCATGATTCTCGGCGCGCTGCTGGCGGTGTATCTGGTGTTGGGCGTGCTGTATGAAAGCTACATCCATCCGCTGACGATCCTGTCGACCCTGCCGTCGGCCGGTGTCGGTGCGTTGCTGTCGATCTATGCGCTGGGCGGCGAGTTCAGTCTGATCTCGTTGCTCGGGTTGTTCCTGCTGATTGGCGTGGTGAAGAAAAACGCCATTCTGATGATCGACCTCGCGCTGCAACTGGAACGGCATCAGGGCCTGTCGCCGCTGGAGTCGATTCGCAGTGCCTGTCTGCAACGCTTGCGGCCGATTCTGATGACCACCCTGGCGGCGATTCTCGGCGCCTTGCCGTTGCTGCTCAGCCGGGCCGAAGGTGCGGAAATGCGCCAGCCGCTGGGTTTGACCATCATCGGCGGACTGATTTTCAGCCAGGTGCTGACGCTTTACACCACCCCTGTGGTTTACCTCTATCTCGACAAGCTGCGCCATCGTTTCAACAAATGGCGTGGCGTGCGCACTGACGCCGCTCTGGAAACTCCGCTATGACTGACCGTTCGCTTATCAATCTGGCTACTGTACGAGGCTCGCGTCTGCTGAGCCTGTCGCTGTGCGTGGCGATGCTCAGTGCCTGCGCTGTCGGCCCGGACTACCAGCGCCCGCAAACCGTGGAAATCGCCCAGTACAAGGAGGCCGAAGGCTGGACTCAGGCCAACCCGAGTGATTCGTTGGCCCGGGGTGCGTGGTGGGAGTTGTACGGCGATCAGCAGCTCAACGGCTTGATCGAAAAACTCAACAATTCCAACCAGACCGTCGCGCAGTCGGAAGCCCAGTACCGGCAAGCGCAGGCTTTGGTGCGCAGCGCGCGCGGGGCGTTTTACCCGAGTGTCGATCTGAGCCTGGGTAAAACCCGCTCAAGCCAAGGCACCGGCAGCAGCAGTTCGAGTCTGAGCAGTTCCTCCAGCGGTATCCGCGACACCTACAATGCTGAGCTGGGCGTCAGTTGGGAAGCAGACGTGTGGGGCAAGCTGCGCCGTGGACTGGAAGCCGATGAGGCCAGCGCCCAGGCCAGTTTTGCTGATTTGGCCGCCATGCGCCTGAGCCAGCAGTCGGAACTGGTGCAGAACTACCTGCAACTGCGCGTGATCGACCAGCAAAAACGTCTGCTCGAAGCCACGGTTGCCGCTTACGAACGCTCGCTGAAAATGACCCAGAACCAATACCGCGCGGGCGTTTCCGGGCGCGATGCGGTAGCACAGGCGCAGACGCAACTGAAAAGCACCCAGGCCGATCTGGTTGACCTGATCTGGCAGCGTGCGCAGTTCGAAAATGCGATTGCCGTGCTGACCGGTCAAGCGCCGGCGGATTTCAACATTGCTGAAGTGCAGACCATTCCGAAGTTGCCGCAGGTGCCATTGAGCTTGCCCTCGCAGTTGCTGGAACGGCGCCCGGACATCGCCTCGGCAGAGCGCTCGGTGATCGCCGCCAACGCCAACATCGGCGTGGCCAAAGCCGCGTACTACCCGGATCTGAGCTTGAGCCTGAGCGGCGGTTACAGCAGCAGTACCTCGCAGAACCTGATCAGCCTGCCGAACCGTTTCTGGTCGGTCGGGCCGAAACTGGCGTTGCCGCTGTTTGACGGTGGCATTCGTTCGGCAGAGGTCGACCGCACCGAGGCGGTATATGACCAGACCGTGGCCAAGTACCGCCAGACCGTGCTCGACGGTTTCCGCGAGGTGGAAAACTACCTGGTGCAGCTCAAGGTCTACGAGGATGAAGCGGCGGTGCGCCAGGAAGCCCTCGATGCCGCCCGCGACTCCCTGCGCCTGACCGAAAACCAGTACAAGGCCGGGTTGATTGCTTACATCGATGTGGTGGTGGTGCAGGCCACGGCGCTGAGCAACGAGCGCAGCGTGCTGAACATTCTGCAAAGCCGTTTGATCGCCAGTGTTCAACTCATCGCAGCGCTGGGCGGTGGTTGGGACGGACAACTGGATGTCAGCGATAACACCCGCTGAAGGTTGGCTTCACTGATCGTTCCCACGCTCCGCGTGGGAATGCAGCCCGGGACGCTCCGCGTCCCATCCAGAGCCGAACGCAGAGCGTCCGCTGAGGCATTCCCACGCAGAGCGTGGGAACGATCGGGTAAAGCCGTGAGCGCCGCGCCAGAGCCTCGTCTGCCGATCAAACGAGCGTTTCATCGGCTTGATGGCCATTTGCTTACTTTGTCAGTGCGTTCTTCTGTGCAATCAGTACAATCGCCGCATTTGCCCGACCGAGAATGGACGCAATCCGCGTTGGGTGGCCACGAGAATTCCCATGCTCATCGGTAGTTATTCCTCCACCCTGGTTTTCATTTCGTTGTGCGTGGCGATTCTCGCTTCCTACACCGCGCTCGATCTCACCGGTCGCATTGCCACGGCCAAGGGCCGAGCTGTTCATTTCTGGACGGCCGGAGGTGCGTTTGCCATGGGCATCGGCGTCTGGTCGATGCACTTCATTGGCATGCTCGCCTTCAAGCTGCCGATCGATCTCGGCTACGACATCACCCTGACCGCGCTGTCACTGCTGATCGCGGTCTTGTCCTGCGGGTTTGCCTTGTGGTTGGTCAGCCAGCCGAAGCTGCCGATTCTGCAACTGGCGTTCGGCGCTCTGATCATGGGGGCCGGGATCAGTGCCATGCATTACACCGGCATGGCGGCGATGCGCATGACACCGGGGATCGACTACGATCCGACGCTGTTTGGCGCCTCGCTGCTCATCGCTGTCGGCGCGTCGGCGGCGGCGCTGTGGATCGCCTTTCGCCTGCGTCAGCATTCGCCGTACGTGCGGCTGATTCGTGGCGGCGCAGCAATCATCATGGGCATCGCCATTGTCGGCATGCATTACACCGGCATGGCCGCCGCGCAATTCCCTGATGGCAGTTTCTGTGGCGCCACCGTCAATGGCTTGAAGGGCAACGGCCTCGACAGTCTGGTGTTGATCACCACGTTGGCAGTGCTGTCGATTGCCTTGCTGACCTCGATTCTCGACGCCCGCCTCGAAGCGCGCACCGCTGATCTGGCGCACTCATTGACCGTGGCCAACCGCGAACTCACCCAACTGGCCCTGCACGATACCCTGACCGGCCTGCCGAACCGCATGTTGCTCGACGACCGGATCAATCAGGCGATGAAAAAGGTTCATGAGCAGGGCGGCTGTTTTGCCTTGATGTTCATCGATCTGGACGGCTTCAAACCGGTTAACGATGCGTTTGGTCATCACATGGGCGATCAGTTGCTGCGTGAAGTGGGGTTGCGTCTGCGTGAAGACTTGCGCGGCCCGGACACACTGGCGCGTATTGGTGGCGATGAATTCGTGTTGCTGGTGCGTCTGACCGAACCCAATGACGCGCTGGGGCTGGCGGCACGTCAGGTCGGTCTGATTGCGCAATCGTTCCGTGTCGCCGAGCATGACTTGCAGATCTCCGCCAGCGTCGGCATTGCCCTGTATCCGGGCAATGGCCAGAACGCGCAGGAGTTGCTGATGAACGCCGACGCGGCGATGTACCACGCCAAGGGCGGCGGCAAAAACGGTTACAGCTTCTTCGATGCATCGATGAACAACAACGCGCGCAAGCAATTGCAGTTGTTGCAAGATCTGCGCGCGGCGCTGGAACACAGCCAGTTCAGTCTGTATTACCAGCCGAAGTTCGACGCCGCCAATGGCCGTCCGGTCGGTGCTGAAGCGTTGCTGCGCTGGCAACACCCGATTCACGGTATGCTGATGCCGGACAAGTTCATCGAACTGGCAGAGAAATCCGGGCTGATCATTCCGATCGGTGAATGGGTGCTCAATGAAGCCTGCCGGCAGATGCGCGAATGGTACGTGCTCGGTTACACCGATTGGCGCATTGCGGTGAACCTGTCAGCCCTGCAGTTCTGCCACACCGGGCTGGTGCGCAGCGTGGCCAAGGCGTTGGCTACGCACCACTTGCCGGCCAACAGCCTGACTCTGGAAATCACCGAAACCACGGCGATGAGCGATGCCGATGCGAGCATGACGGTATTGCAGGAGTTGTCGGACATGGGCGTCGATCTGTCGATCGATGACTTCGGCACCGGTTATTCCAGCTTGATGTACCTCAAGCGCTTGCCGGCCAACGAGTTGAAGATCGACCGTGGCTTTGTACGCGATCTGGAGCATGACAGCGACGATGCGGCGATTGTCTCCGCGATTGTCGCGCTGGGGCAGGCGCTGGGATTGCGGATTGTCGCCGAGGGTGTCGAAACCGGTGTGCAGCAGGAATTTCTGACGCAGTTGGGCTGTGATTCGTTGCAGGGCTATCTGTTGGGGCATCCGATGCCGGCGGACAAATTCATGCAGGATATTGCGCGGGGTGAGCAGTTAGCGGCGGTCTGATCGACTGCGTTATCGTTCTTCGCGAGCAGGCTCGCTCCTACATTTTGAATGCATACCCCTGTGGGAGCGACGGTGCGACGATTCGACCTGCTCGCGAAGGCGTCCGGCCCGACACAACAGACCTCATGCAAAACCCGCCAATGGCGGTTATTCTTCCCCCCGACTGTTACGTGTGCATTTGGGGGAAAGGCCAGCATGGATAAAGTCATTGTGATCACCGGTGGCGGGCGCGGGATTGGCGCCGCTACGGCGTTGTTGGCTGCCGAGCAAGGCTATCGGATCTGCATCAACTATCAGTCGGATGAACAAGCCGCGCAAAGCGTGCTGGAGCAAGTCCGCGCATTGGGCGCACAAGCCATCGCCGTGCGCGCCGACGTCAGCATCGAAGACGAAGTCATCGCGCTGTTCCATCGCGTCGACACCGAGTTGGGCCGCGTCACCGCCCTGGTGAACAATGCTGGCACCGTCGGGCAAAAGTCGCGGGTCGACGAAATGTCCGAATTTCGCATTCTCAAGATCATGAAAACCAATGTCCTGGCGCCAATTCTCTGCGCCAAGCACGCGATCCTGCGCATGTCGCCCAAGCACGGCGGGCAGGGCGGCAGCATCGTCAACGTGTCGTCGGTGGCCTCGCGTCTTGGCTCGCCAAACGAATACGTTGATTACGCCGCGTCCAAAGGTGCACTCGATACCTTCACCATTGGCTTGTCCAAGGAAGTGGCGGGTGAGGGGATTCGGGTCAACGCGGTGCGCCCGGGTTACATCTATACCGATTTCCATGCCTTGAGCGGTGATCCGGATCGGGTCAGCAAGCTGGAGTCGGCGATTCCGATGGCCCGTGGCGGCCGGCCGGATGAAGTGGCGGAGGCGATTGTCTGGTTGTTGTCGGACAAGGCGTCGTATGCGACCGGGACGTTTGTTGATTTGGGGGGCGGGCGTTAATTCAGCGGTGGCCGCTCTGGCCCTATCGCGAGCAGGCTCACTCCTACATTTGGAATGCGTTCCCCTGTAGGAGTGAGCCTGCTCGCGATAGCTTCTGACGGGGCAGCAATAATCTGTCAGAACGACCGCACAATCCGCCCCAACGTCTCCATCGCCTTCTCCGAGTCCTCAGTCCAAGGGCTGCCATAGTTCAGCCGAATGCAATTCCTGAAGCGCTGCGTCGGCGAGAAAATCGGCCCCGGGGCGATGCTGATGCCTTGCGCCAGTGCCATCTGAAACAACTTCAATGAATCCATCTGCGGCGGCAGTTCCAGCCACAAGAAGTAGCCACCGGCCGGTTGGCTGACCCGCGTCTGCGCCGGGAAGTAACGGGCAATCGCAGCGAGCATCGCGCTTTGCTGTTCTTCCAGTGCGTAGCGCAGTTTGCGCAGGTGCCGGTCGTAGCCGCCGTGTTGCAGATAATCGGCAATCGCTGCTTGCGCCGGCATCGAGGCGCACAGCGAGGTCATCAATTTCAGTCGTTCGATTTTCTGCGCATAACGCCCGGCGGCGACCCAGCCGATGCGGTAGCCGGGGGCCAGGCTTTTGGCGAACGAGCCGCAGTGCATCACCAGACCTTCGGTGTCGAAAGCCTTGGCCGGTTTCGGTGCCTGTTGGCCGTAATAGAGTTCGGCGTAGACATCGTCTTCAATCAGCGGCACTTGGTGGCGGCGCAGCAGTTCGACCAGTTCCTGTTTCTTCGCCTCGGGCATGGTCGCGCCCATCGGATTCTGGAAACTGGTCATGCACCAGCAGGCCTTGATCGGGTGACGTTCGAGGGTTTGCGCGAGGACGCCGAGGTCGATGCCGTCGCGCGGGTGCACGGGGATTTCCACGGCTTTGAGTTTCAGGCGTTCCAGTACTTGCAGGCTGGCGTAGAACGCCGGGGCTTCGATGGCCACCAGATCGCCCGGTTCGGTGACCGCTTGCAGGCACAGGTTCAGCGCTTCGAGGGCGCCGTTGGTGATCAGCAATTCTTCCATCGGCAGCATCAGGCCGCCGACCATGTAGCGCAGAGCGATTTGCCGGCGCAGTTGCGGATTGCCCGGCGACATGTCGGTGACGACCATGCGCGGGTCCATCTCGCGGGCGGCGCTGGCCAGCGAGCGCGACAGGCGTTGCAGCGGAAACAGGGTCGGGCTGGGGAATGCTGAGCCGAAGGGGATGGTGCTCGGATCTTTGATCGAATCGAGGACCGAGAACACCAGTTCGCTGACGTCGACTTCGGTCGAGTCGTTGACGTGGCTGCTGATCACCGGTTCTGAGAACGGGCTCGGCGCGTGGGTGTTGACGAAGTAGCCGGAGCGCGGCCGAGCACGGATCAGGCCACGGCGTTCGAGCAGGTAATAGGCCTGGAACACCGTGGACGGGCTGACGCCGTAGGTCTGGCTGGCGTAGCGCACCGAAGGCACGCGCTGGCCGGGGCCAAGGACGCCGGAGCGGATCAGTTCAGCGATGTCGTCGGCGAATTTTTCGTAGCGTTTCATCGAGGAGCCTTGGTGCTGGTTGATGATGAGGTGTGTCAGGAGAACTGCCCCTCACCCTAGCCCTCTCCCAGAGGGAGAGGGGACTGATTGGGGGATGCTTGCTAAATACACCGACCTGAAAGTGCTTCGCCGAATCCATAATCGACTCGACCTGATAGTGCTTTGCCGAATCCATAATCGACTCGGCCTGAAAGTGTTTTGCTGAATCCCAATCGACTCGGCCTGAAAGTGTTTTGCTGAATCCACAATCGACTCGGCCTGAAAGTGTTTTGGTGAATCCATAATCGACTCGGCCTGAAAGTGTTTTGCTGAATCCATAATCGACTCGGTCTGTCAGGTCGATGTATAGCGACAGACACCTCGGTCGGCCCCCTCTACCCCCGGGAGAGGGCTGGGGTGAGGGGAAAAGATTCTAACGGCTCAGCGATTCATCGGCGCAACAAACCTGCTCTTCGCCACGCTATAAACCTCAGGCTCATCGCTGTCGGCAATCTTGAAACTCAAGGTTTGCGAGCTGCTGGCCGGGCGCTCTGTGGTCATCGCCACCGACACCGGCACATCGACAATCTCACCCGGGGCCAGGCTCAGCTCGGTCTTGCCTTGCAACTGGAAGCCGTCGCCGTCCACCAGCGTCAGGTTGTAATCCTGGCGTTGCTGGGTCTTGTTGATGACTTTGAGGCTATAGATGTTTTCGATCTGGCCGTGACCGTTTTCACGGAACAAGCCGCGATCCTTGGTCACGTCCAGCGAGACCATCGGCCGCTCGACCAACGCCAATGCCAATGCGCCGATCATCGCCACCAGCACTACGGTGTAACCGATCAAACGCGGACGCAGCAGGTGAGTCTTGCCACCCTGCAATTCGCGCTCGGAACTGTAGCGGATCAAACCACGCGGGTAGTTCATTTTGTCCATGATCGAGTCACAGGCATCGATGCACGCGGCACAACCGATGCACTCCATCTGCAAGCCATCGCGGATGTCGATGCCGGTCGGGCAGACCTGCACGCACAACTGACAGTCGATGCAATCACCGAGGCCAGCCTCGAGCGGTTTCACGTCGCGTTTACGCGGGCCACGATTCTCGCCACGGGCCACATCGTAGGAAATCGCCAGGGTGTCCTTGTCGAACATCACGCTCTGGAACCGCGCATACGGGCACATGTGCATGCACACCGCCTCACGCAGCCAACCGGCATTGATGTAAGTGGCGGCAGTGAAGAACAGCACCCAGAACAGACTGACGCCGCCGATTTGCAGGGTCAGCAGTTCTTCGGCCAATGGCCGGATCGGCGTGAAATAACCAACGAAAGTCAGGCCAGTCAGCACGCTGATCGCCAGCCACAAGGTGTGTTTGGCCGCGCGCCGGGCCAGTTTGTTCAGGCTCCACGGCGCGGCTTGCAGTTTGATTCGCTGGTTGCGCTCGCCTTCGGTGATTTTCTCGCACCACATGAAGATCCACGTCCACGAACTCTGCGGGCAGGTGTAGCCGCACCAGACCCGGCCGGCAAACACGGTGATGGCGAACAGGCCGAACGCAGCGATGATCAGCAGCGCCGAAAGCAGAATGAAATCCTGCGGCCAGAACGTCGCGCCGAAGATGTGAAATTTGCTTTCGGAAAGATCCCAGAGCACTGCCTGACGTCCGCCCCAGTTCAGCCATACGGTGCCGAAAAACAGCACGAACAGAAAACCCGCGCCGCTCATGCGCAGGGTGCGGAACAGGCCGGTGAAGCTGCGGGTGTGGATCTGGTTGTCGCTGGACTTGGCCGTCGCCTTCATTGGGCGTGCGGGCACACTTTTGATAGTTGGAGATGCTTCTACGGTTCGGACGGGGATTTGTTCGCTCATGGTTATTCGCTCATCAGCCTCCATCAGGCCAGAGCACTATGAGCGCCGATCTGTTTGCATAACAGACTCAGGTATTTCAATAAAAAGCGGATCAGATGTGATTTTGCGCATTGCCTGCGACAACTTGAAGCAACCCGCAGGTAAAGGCGCAAACGCCTATCTCAGGCGTTTGCGCGGGGGGTTGATCAAGGTCAGTCAAATCACCGAACCACTCTCGTCGGCCTTCAAATGCTTGCGGCCGTCCTTGGCGCCTGCGACGGTCAATTCGTCGGCTTCTGCCTCGGTGATGTAAACGCGGCGGCCTTCTATTTCCACGAATGACATGGATTTTTCGCTATCCGTCATGACTTCCAATGTGTCGCAAATGCGAATTTCCTCGCCATGTTCGACGGTGAAAAAACACACTTTTTGCTCGGGGTTAGATTCATCGACTCGAAGAGGCATAGGGGCGGTCCTTTTTTTCGGGGAGGTCTGCAACGTTAGGGCGCACGCTGCGCTGATCGTTCTGCGCAACTGATTAATGGTCGCCGCTGTCCATCGTTTACCGAGCCAATAACAAGGACTGCACGATGAACGCGTGGTGGCATGAAGTGTGGGAAACCCTGCAAGCGGAATTCGCCGACGTCGGAGATGCTTCGCAATTGACGCGCATCACCGTGCGCCTGCTGATGGCGGCGGTTCTCGGCGGAATTCTTGGCTTCGAGCGTGAGCATAAAGGCAAGGCGGCCGGGGTGCGCACGCATATGTTGGTAGCGCTGGGGGCGGCGTTGTTTGTGCTGGTGCCGCAGACGTCCGGAGCCGAGTCCGATGCGATGAGTCGCGTGGTGCAAGGGGTGATAGCCGGGATCGGCTTTCTTGGTGCCGGCACTATCCTGAAAAACAAGGAAGGCGATGAGGGACATGTCAAAGGCCTGACCACCGCTGCCGGGCTGTGGATGACCGCGGCCATTGGTGTCGCGGCCGGCCTTGGCAGGGAAGCGACGGCGCTGCTCAGTACCCTGCTGGCGCTGGGGATTTTCAGCGTGATGCCGCGGATCGTGAAACTCTTCGAAAAAGAAGAGGAGAAGACTGATGACCACTGATTGTGGCGATTTGTGGGAGCCAGCCTGCTGGCGATAGCTGCGCATCAGGCAATGAAGAGATGACTGGTCTGGCCTCATCGCTTGCAGGCAAGCTCCCACACTGTCAGTTACACGATAACGGGCGGCATCGTGCTAGGCGGTTCTTCCTTCGGCGGTGGCGTGGTGCCTGGTGGTTCCTGCTCCGGAACCGGCTGCGGCTCGGTCTCGGGCAAAGTGGGTTTGTCGATGTTCGGATCAGGCGTTTCAGCCGGGATCGGGATGTTCATCTGATGACCTCCGTGTGGCACATGGCGTGAGAAGTGCTTAAGTGGATTGACCACCCTGCACGCAATTCGATCCGCTTTTCTGACACGGTAATTTCATCTGAACTTTTCCCGGCACCGGTCGCTCGGAACCTAAGTGAGTTCATTCCGGGGCAGGTGCTTTGTTGTGAACACTGATCCGGCACAAGAGCGTCCTTGGGGCGTTAAGGAGAGATGCTCAATGACTGCTGAAAAACCCTCTGAACAAAGCTACAACCCGCACATGCCACTGTCGCAGGCCTTGCTGCTGCCGCGCATTGTCATTGAGAACACCATGCCGACGCTCGATGGCGGGCAGTTCGCCGTGAAGTCGATTGCCGGCCGCGAAGTGGTGGTCACCAGCAAGGTGTTTGCCGACGGTCACGACAAACTCGCGGTACGCATCCGCTGGCGCGAGGAAGGCGAGGAAACCTGGCAAAGTAAGGTCATGGCAGATCAGGGCAACAATGGCTGGCAAGGCCAGTTCCGCCCTGAGCATCAAGGGCGCTTCCTCTATTGCATTGAGGCGTGGATCGATCACTTCGCCAGTTTTCAGTATGAGCTGGAGAAGAAACACACCGCTGCAGTTCCGGTTTCGCTGGAATTGCAGGAAGGCCGGAGCATGGTGCAACAGGCCGCCGAACGCAGCGAAGGGCAGCTCAGCGAACAGCTTGCCGCGTTGCACCACGAATTGTCCGGTTTGCTCGAAACCGAGCAGGTCGCGCTGTTTCTGCACTCGCGCAGTGCGCAATTGATGGCTGAGGCCGATCACCGCGCCTACTTGAGCGTCAGTCCTGAATTCCCCATGGACGTCGAACGCGAACTGGCCGAGTTCGCCAGTTGGTATGAATTGTTTCCACGTTCGATCACCGACGATCCGCACCGTCACGGCACTTTTAACGATGTGCACTCACGTCTGCCAATGATTCAGGACATGGGCTTCGACGTGCTGTACTTCACGCCGATCCACCCGATCGGCCGCGCCCATCGCAAGGGTCGCAACAATTCCCTGACCGCCGGCCCCGATGATCCGGGCAGCCCTTATGCCATCGGCAGTGAGGAGGGCGGTCATGAGGCGATCCACTCGCAACTCGGCACCCGCGAGGATTTCCGTCGACTGGTGGCTGCTGCCGCCGATCACGGTTTGGAAATCGCTCTCGATTTCGCCATTCAGTGTTCCCAGGATCATCCGTGGCTCAAGCAGCACCCGGGCTGGTTCAACTGGCGCCCGGACGGCACGATCAAATACGCAGAGAACCCGCCGAAGAAATATCAGGACATCGTCAACGTCGACTTCTATGCGCCGGAGGCGATTCCGAGCCTTTGGATTGAGCTGCGTGACATCGTCATTGGCTGGGTCGAGGAGGGCGTGAAAATCTTCCGCGTCGACAATCCACACACCAAACCGCTGCCGTTCTGGCAATGGCTGATCGCTGATGTGCGGGCGCTGTACCCGGAAGTGATTTTTCTCGCAGAGGCCTTCACCACACCGGCAATGATGGCGCGTCTGGGCAAGGTCGGCTACACACAGAGCTACACCTATTTCACCTGGCGCAACAGCAAGGCTGAGCTGGCGACGTATTTCACTGAACTCAATGAATCGCCATGGCGCGAATGCTACCGGCCGAACTTCTTCGTCAATACGCCGGACATCAACCCGGCGTTCCTGCATGAATCCGGGCGCCCGGGGTTTCTGATTCGCGCGGCGCTGGCGACCATGGGCTCGGGCCTGTGGGGCATGTATTCGGGGTTCGAGCTGTGCGAGTCGGCGCCGGTGCCGGGCAAAGAGGAATACCTCGACTCGGAGAAGTACGAGATCCGCGTCCGCGACTTCACCGCGCCCGGCAACATCATTGCCGAGATCGCCCAGCTCAACCGCATTCGTCGGCAGAACCCGGCGCTTCACACGCACCTGGGCCTGAAGATCTATAACGCGTGGAACGACAACATTCTGTACTTCGGCAAACGCAGTTTTGACGGCAGCAACTTCATTCTGGTCGCGGTCAGCCTCGATCCGCATAACGTGCAGGAAGCGAATTTCGAACTGCCGCTGTGGGAAATGGGCCTGCCCGACGACGCGACGACCCACGGCGAAGACTTGATGAACGGGCATCGCTGGGACTGGCATGGCAAATATCAGTTCATGCGTTTGGACCCGGCGTACCAGCCGTTCGGCATTTGGCGGATTACTGCCTGAACACAGATCCATTGTAGGAGTGAGCCTGCTCGCGATAGCAATCTTGCAGGCGACAACTCTGCCGAATATGAAACCGCGATCGCGAGCAGGCTCACTCCTACAGGTTGCTCAGCGTTTTCGAGTCAGGTGATCGGCTCACGGCTTTTCTAGAATTGAACAGGAGTTTCACATGGCGAAGAAACCCAAGGCAGCCACCTTCATCAAAGACCCGCTCTGGTACAAGGACGCGGTGATCTATCAAGTTCACGTCAAATCGTTTTTCGACTCCAACAACGACGGGATCGGCGACTTTCCCGGCCTGATCGCCAAACTCGATTACATCGCCGACCTCGGCGTCAACACTATCTGGCTGTTGCCGTTCTATCCCTCGCCACGTCGCGACGACGGCTACGACATCGCCGAATACCGTGGCGTGCACAGCGATTACGGGACCATGGCCGACGCCAAGCGCTTTATCGCCGAGGCGCACAAACGCGGTTTGCGAGTGATCACCGAACTGGTCATCAACCACACCTCGGACCAGCACCCGTGGTTCCAGCGGGCGCGCAAGGCCAAGCCCGGCTCGGCGGCGCGGGACTTCTATGTGTGGTCGGATGACGACCAGAAATACGACGGCACGCGGATCATTTTCCTCGACACGGAAAAATCCAACTGGACCTGGGACCCGGTCGCCGGCCAGTATTTCTGGCACCGCTTCTATTCGCACCAGCCGGACCTGAACTTCTACAACCCGCAAGTGATGAAAGCCGTGCTCTCGGTGATGCGCTACTGGCTGGACATGGGCATCGACGGCTTGCGTCTCGACGCCATCCCGTACCTGATCGAGCGCGACGGCACCAACAACGAAAACCTGCCCGAGACCCACGACGTTCTCAAGCAGATTCGCGCGGAAATCGACGCCAATTACCCCGATCGCATGCTGCTCGCCGAGGCCAACCAATGGCCGGAAGACACCCAGCTGTACTTCGGTGATACCGATGCCGCGGGCCTTAACGGTGATGAATGCCACATGGCCTTTCACTTTCCGCTGATGCCGCGCATGTACATGGCGCTGGCCCAGGAAGATCGCTTCCCGATCACCGACATTTTGCGCCAGACCCCGGAAATTCCTGCCAACTGCCAGTGGGCGATTTTCCTGCGCAACCACGATGAGCTGACGCTGGAGATGGTCACCGACAAGGAACGCGACTACCTGTGGAATTACTACGCCGCAGATCGTCGCGCGCGGATCAACCTCGGTATTCGTCGGCGTCTGGCGCCATTGATGGAGCGCGATCGCCGCCGCATCGAACTGCTCAACAGTCTGCTGTTGTCGATGCCCGGCACGCCGACCCTGTATTACGGCGACGAAATCGGCATGGGCGACAACATCTACCTCGGTGACCGCGACGGTGTGCGCACGCCGATGCAATGGTCGATCGACCGCAACGGCGGCTTCTCCCGCGCCGATCCGGCGAGTCTGGTGCTGCCGCCGATCATGGACCCGCAGTACGGCTATCTGTCGGTCAACGTCGAAACCCAGTCCGGCGATCCGCATTCGCTGCTGAACTGGACCCGCCGTCTGCTCGCCGTGCGCAAGCAGTCCAAGGCTTTCGGCCGTGGCACCTTGAAGATGCTCTCGCCGAACAACCGTCGCGTGCTGGCCTACACCCGCGAATTCACCGATGTCGACGGCAAACACGAAATCATTCTGTGCGTGGCCAACGTCTCGCGCAGTGCGCAAGCGGTGGAGCTGGACCTGTCGGCCTACGTCGGCATGGTGCCGGTGGAAATGCTTGGCGGTAATGCGTTCCCGCCGATTGGTCAGTTGAATTTCCTCCTGACCCTGGCGCCGTACGGTTTCTACTGGTTTGCGCTGGCCGCGGAAAACCAGATGCCGAGCTGGCACGTCGAACCGGCGCAGAGCCTGCCGGACTTCACCACGCTGGTGTTGAAGAAACGCATGGAAGAACTGCTCGAAGCGCCGTCACGGACGACGCTGGAGCAGAGCATTCTGCCGAGCTGGCTGCAGAACCGCCGCTGGTTCGCCGGCAAGGATGCAGCCATCGACAAGGTGCATCTGGCCTACGGCGTGCGCTTCGGCGATGCGCAGCATCCGGTGCTGCTCAGCGAAATCGAAGTCACCAGCGCTGGGCAGACCAGTCGCTATCAACTGCCTTTCGGCTTTATTGCCGAAGATCAGGTTGGCCCGGCGTTGCCGCAGCAATTGGCTCTGTCCCGTGTAAGACGAGTGCGACAGGTCGGCTTGATCACCGACGCGTTCAGCCTTGAAGCGTTTGTTCGCGCAGTGCTGCAAGGCATGCAGAACAACACGGTGCTGGAGTCGGCCGAGGGCGAAATCCGCTTTGCGCCGACCCCACATCTGGAAAAACTCGGCCTCGGTGCCGAGTCGGAAGTGCGTTATCTGTCCGCTGAGCAATCAAACAGTTCGGTGGTGATCGGCAACAGCCTGGTGCTCAAGCTGATACGTAAAGTCGCTTCTGGCGTACACCCGGAACTGGAGATGAGCGCTTACCTGACCGAGGCCGGATTTGCCAATATCTCTCCGCTGCTCGGCTCGGTGATCCGCCGCGATGGCAAGGGTGAAGACAATCTGCTGATGATCGCTCAGGGTTACTTGAGCAATCAGGGCGATGCCTGGGAATGGACGCAGAACAACCTCGAACGAGCGCTGCGTGATGAACTGGCCGACGCCATGTCCGAGCAGGAACAGCATTACAACGCCCTCGGTGAGCTGAAGGATTTTGCCGGCATGCTCGGTCAGCGTCTGGGTGAGATGCACAAGGTGCTCGCCGCGAAAACCGACAATGCCGACTTCGCGCCGCAGGTGTCGACGGCCAAGGACATGCAGGCGACGGGCAAGGATGTTGTGGCCCAGGTCGAGCACGCCTTGAAACTGCTCAAGCAGCATCAGGGCGAACTCAGCGCTGCGGATCAGAAACTGGTCAAACGTCTGGTCGACGAGAAGAAAACCATCCTCGCCCATGTGCAGGAGCTGGCGAAGAAAGCCGTCGGCGGTTTGCGCATTCGCGTCCATGGCGATCTGCATTTGGGCCAGGTGCTGGTGATCAAGGGCGATGCCTATCTGATCGACTTCGAGGGTGAACCCGCGCGGCCATTGAGCGAGCGGCGTGGCAAACACAGTCCGTACAAAGATGTCAGCGGCGTGCTGCGCTCCTTCGATTACGCGGCAGCGATGACCATCAACGTGCACAACGTTGACCACAGCGCTGAGTCTGAAACCGCGCGGCGTCTGGTCGCCGAGCGTTATCTGCGTGAGGCCCGTGAGGCATTTGTTCAGGCATATCGCCGTGCGGCAGCTAGTCTTGATCATGCCTGGCAAGATCCTGAAGGTGCCGACGCCGCGCTGGCGTTGTTCGGCCTGGAGAAGGCGGCCTATGAAGTGGCCTATGAAGCCGAAAATCGCCCCACGTGGCTGCCCGTGCCGTTGCACGGTTTGTACGGGTTATTGACGGGGCTTAAACCCTTTTCCGATCTTGGTGGAGAGTAGTCATGAGTTTCTCAAACAAGGAACAGGGTCAGGTCAAAGAAGCACTGCTGCCCTCGGCGAAAGATATCGACGCTTTGGTCCGCGCTGAACATCACGACCCTTTTTCCATTCTTGGCCCGCACGGCGATGGCGCTGGCGGGCAGTTTATTCGCGCTTATCTGCCCGGTGCATTGAGCGTCGTGGTGCTGGACAAGGACAGCGGCGAAGAACGCGGTCCGTTGGAGCAGACCGAAACGCCGGGGCTGTTTGTCGGTCATTTCGATCAGGCGCGACCGTACCAGTTGCGCACGCGCTGGGCCGGCGGCGAGCAAGTTGCAGAGGATCCGTACAGCTTCGGCCAGTTGCTCGGTGAAATGGATTTGTATCTGTTCGCCGAGGGCAATCACCGCGACCTCAGTGCGTGCCTCGGCGCCCAGCTGAAAACCGTGGATGGTGTCGACGGCGTGCGTTTCGCCGTGTGGGCGCCGAATGCCCGGCGCGTGTCAGTGGTGGGGGATTTCAACGTCTGGGACGGCCGCCGGCATCCAATGCGCTTGCGTCATCCGTCCGGGGTCTGGGAGTTGTTCATCCCGCGCCTGCAAGCGGGGGAGTTGTACAAATACGAGATTCTCGGTGCCCACGGGATTCTGCCGCTCAAGGCCGACCCGATGGCGCTGGCTACCAGCCTGCCGCCGGACACCGCGTCGAAAGTCGCTGAGCCGTTGCAAATCGACTGGCAGGATCAGGACTGGATGAGCAGCCGCCGTGACCGTCACAAGCATTCGGCGCCGCTGTCGATCTATGAACTGCACGCAGGTTCCTGGCAATGCGAGCTGGATGATCTCGGCGAAGTGGCGCGCCAGTACACCTGGCCGGAACTGGCCGAGCGGCTGATTCCGTATGTGAAAGAACTGGGTTTCACCCACATCGAACTGATGCCGATCATGGAACACCCGTTTGGTGGTTCATGGGGTTATCAGTTGCTGTCGCAATTTGCACCGAGCGCGCGCTATGGCTCGCCGGCGCAGTTTGCCGAATTTGTTGACGCCTGCCACCGGGCCGAGATCGGCGTGATTCTCGACTGGGTGCCGGCGCATTTCCCGACCGACACCCATGGTCTGGCACAATTCGACGGCACCGCACTGTACGAATACGGCAACCCGCTGGAAGGCTTCCACCAGGACTGGGACACGCTGATCTACAACCTCGGGCGCACCGAGGTGCATGGCTACATGCTGGCTTCCGGGTTGCACTGGTTGAAGCATTTCCATGTCGACGGTTTGCGCGTCGATGCGGTGGCTTCGATGCTCTATCGCGACTATTCGCGAAAGGCCGGGGAATGGGTACCGAACCGTCATGGCGGACGCGAGAATCTGGAAGCCATCGACTTCCTCCGGCACTTGAACGACGTGGTTGAACTGGAAGCGCCGGGTGCGCTGGTCATCGCTGAAGAATCCACCGCGTGGCCGGGTGTCAGCCAAAGTACGCAGCAGGGCGGTCTGGGTTTCGCCTACAAATGGAACATGGGCTGGATGCACGATTCGCTGCATTACATCCAGCAGGACCCGGTGTACCGCGCGCACCATCACAACGAGTTGAGTTTTGGCCTGGTCTACGCCTGGTCCGAGCGTTTCATCCTGCCGATCTCCCACGACGAAGTGGTGCACGGCAAGCACTCGCTGATCGACAAGATGCCCGGCGATCGCTGGCAGAAATTCGCCAACTTGCGCGCCTATCTGAGTTTCATGTGGACGCATCCGGGCAAAAAACTGTTGTTCATGGGCTGCGAGTTTGGCCAGTGGCGCGAGTGGAATCACGATCAACAGCTGGATTGGTATCTGCTGCAGTATTCCGAGCACAAAGGTGTGCAGAAACTGGTGGGTGACCTGAATCGGCTGTACCGCGAGGAACCGGCGCTGCACGATCAGGACGACGCGCCGCAGGGTTTCCAGTGGTTGATCGGCGACGATGCGATCAACAGCGTTTATGCCTGGCTGCGTTGGAGCAAGGACGGCAAACCGGTGCTGGTGGTGGCCAACTTCACGCCGGTGCCGCGTCAGGCTTATCGCGTCGGTGTGCCGTTTGCCGGGCGCTGGACTGAATTGCTCAACAGCGATGCCGACACCTATGCCGGTTCCAATTATGGCAATGGCGGCGGGGCATTTACCGAGGAAGTGCCGAGCCATGGCCAGTCGTTGTCGCTGGAGCTGAACCTGCCGCCGTTGGCGGTGTTGATCCTCAAACCGGAGGGCTGATCCGAGACCGCGTCGCTGCCTTCGCGAGCAGGCTCACTCCTACATTTGAATGCGTTCCCCTTGTAGGAGTGAGCCTGCTCGCGATGGCGTCAGCACAAACACTATCGCCGCCAAGCCAAACGCTACCAACGCATCCGCACCCCAAGGCTGCCAATGATCCCGTTCAAATCATTGTCATCGACATCACTGCTGTAATCGGCACTGACATACAGACTCACCGCCGGCGTCACCCGCGCCACCAGGCCCAATCCCAACTCGACGGTGGATGACTTGCGGCTGCTGCTGATCTTGTCGACCTGATCCAGCGTCACGGTATTGCCGGTGTAAACGGTGTGCCAGAGGTTGGTGCGCACATAGGGTTCGACCGGCAGACCATTCAGATCGTAACTACCTTTCAACCGTGCGCCGACGCGGCCGCTCCACGCCGTCAGATCGGAGGAAGAGGCATTGCCGGAACCGGAGTAGGGCGTGTCGAGGGTGATGCGCTGATTGATCAATTGCGCTTGCGGTTCCACTACCCAATTTTCACTCAAGCCAATCGGGAAGCCGCCTTCGACCGAGAAGGTCATGGCACTGCCTTCGGTGGCTTGGCGGGCGCCTTGGCCGTTGCGACTGAAACCGCTGACCCGACCACCACTGGCGGATAAATCCACGTGCCAGCCCTGGGCGCCGATCAGGCTGTAATAGGCACCGAGGCTCTGGCCTTGCAGATTGAGCGTGTCACTGTTCGGATCGGCCAAAGCGCGACTGGTGAGCACGCCGTTGCCATTGGCTTGAATCTGGTTGACGCCGCCGATCAGGCCGATGGTCTGGGTATGGCTGCCACTTTGCAGAGTCAGTACGGCTGGCCCTTTGAAGTCGCCGCTGCCGGGTGTTGCGTAACCCGACGACAGCACATCGGTTTGTGCCTGACGCGCACTTCTGCCGTACAACTCATCCCAGGCTGACGGGGCGAGGTCTTCAGTGATCAGGTTCGCCCCCTGCAAGTCCGGGCGAGGGCTCAAGCGTTGCGGGCCGGGGGTAATGACGGTGACGGGCAGTGTCATGACCGGCACATCCGCGCGATACCACGGGGTGGTTTCATCCGCCGCAGGACCGGCCTGCGCCTCCATGGATGAGCACAGCAAGATAGAACTCGACACTGTGCAGAAAGTGATTTTGATCTCGTGTGGGGTGATGGGCGTTTTCATGGAGGTCTACCTTGCAGGCGCATGCATTCTCTCTGTGTGGCGTCTCTCCTACCCCGAACGAGGGGCGACCGAATGGAGTGGGGCGAACCGTGACCGCTCGATTTCGCGAGTGTCCGAAGGTTCGTCCCGGGTAGTGATTCCGGGGGTAGTAAGGTAGAGATAAGAAGAGTCGAGCGTGCCCGTCAAGAAATTGAACGATGAGCGGTAGTAGCAAAACGGGCTTTGCAAGCGTTTGTTTTTCTGCACATAACTAAGTGGTTGTTTGCATGGATAAACGCAGCGAAAGCCCCGGTCCAGAGGCATTCAGTTGCCGACAGATGGTCTGTCGGCAACTTTTGACCGCCGAATGAGCTGATCCATCGCGTCCGGCATTGCTGTCAATATTGCGGCTACAGGTGTACCTCGACAGCCAGTGGCAGATGATCCGACAGATGGGTCCACGGCTTGCTACCGAGGATCTGCGGGTCGTGGCTGCTGGCGTTGCGCAGGTAGATCCGGTCCAGTCGCAGTAACGGAAAACGCGCCGGGTAAGTTTTGGCCGGGCGTCCGTGATGACGCTCGAAGGCTTCGTGCAGATAGTCGCGACGGGCGAGGGCGACATTGCCCTGCAACTGCCAGTCATTGAAATCGCCAGCGATGATCACCGGGGCATCGTCGGGCAGCGATTCGAGCAATTGGCAGAGCAGCTGTAGCTGCAATTGCCGATGACTCTCGAGCAGACTCAAATGCACGCAGATCGCATGCACTTCGGCATGCCCCGGCACGTCCAGCACACAGTGCAGCAGACCACGGCGTTCGGGGCCGGTGATCGAGACGTCGAGGTTGCGGTATTCACGGATCGGGTATTTCGACAGCAGCGCATTGCCGTGGTGGCCGTCGGGGTAAACGGCGTTACGTCCGTAGGCGAAGTCGCTCCACATGCTGTCGGCGAGAAATTCGTATTGCGAGGTTTGCGGCCAGTCGTTGTAACGGTTCGAATGCCGCTCATGTTCACCCACCACTTCCTGGAGAAACACCAGATCGGCCGAGGTGCTGCGCACCGCTTCACGCAGCTCCGGCAGAATGAAGCGCCGATTGAGCGCGGTGAAGCCTTTGTGGGTGTTGACCGTCAACACCCGGAGACGATGAATGACGGGCGCGTCGACAACATGACGCTTGGGATCGCTGGACACGGTTACTCCTCTGGATTGCGGGCCGCTTATTCATGCGACTGATGGCGAGGGGCGGCAGTTCCTTCTGATCAATCCACAAAGCCTTGTAGGAGTGAGCCTGCTCGCGATAGCGGTGGATCAATCAACATTTGCGTCAATGACACACCGCTATCGCGAGCAGGCTCACTCCTACAAAGAGCTCGGCAGTGTCGTAGAGATTCAGACAAAGACAATTTCGTAGGGCAGGCGCATCCGCTCGAGAAGCACCGGCGGCAGCATCGGCGCAATGCCGATCGCCGGTTCGCCCTTGAGCTGGCTGGCATAGGCGTGGGTGGCGTGGCTCTTGCGCGCCAAGGTCCAGGTGTCGAGGCGCAGTTTGCGCGCGCGTTCCCAGGGGATCAGTTGCTGGTCGCGCTCGGGCCAATGCCAGGCCCACACCGGTACATCATGGAAGGTCGCGCCAGCCTGTTCCGCCGCTTGCGCACTGGCCCGGCCCACCGCTTCGTGGTCGTCGTTGCCATCGCCGCGCCAGGTGCTGAACACCACGTCGCCGGGGCGCAGGTAGCGGCTGATGAATTCGGTCACTTGCGCTTGCTGGTCGCACAGGGCGTTGTCGGTGAAGCCGCCACGCACCCATTTCAGGCTGTGCATCGGCAGGCCGAGGCGGCGCAGGGCTTCGACGCTTTCCTGTGGGCGGAACACGCTCAGACGTTTCTCCGACCATTGCCGCGAACCCGGATGGCTGGCGCTGCCATCGGTGACCGAGAGCAATTGCAGCGGATGACCGAGGCTGGAGAGTAATTGCAGCAGACCGCCGCAGGTGACCACTTCATCGCCCGGATGCGGTGCGATGACCACGGCGCGGGCACCGTCGGGCACCAGGCTGCGGGTATTGATCACGGGGATGTTGTCCAGTTGCGCGGCGCTGTTCCAGATTTGCGCCGATGAACTGCTGTCGCTGAGGGTTAACGGTTTCATGATATGACGTCCTTGTGTTGTCTCGCCCTCAGTCGTGCGCATGACAGTGATTGCCCGACGCTACCGACCCGTGAAGGCTGGTTGAATGCCTTGCGACGCTCCGAACCCTGGATTGCCGCGCAGCAGAGTATTGCTCATGAAGCGAACTTCGTCGCGTCACAGATCAATCTGATCCGCTTTTTTTTGCTCCATCTGTGCCAGATTTCGCAGATAGTCGCCAAAGCCACCGCGCGCACGGCTGTCGAACCGCGCGCTGGTGAGCACTTGCGGGCGATGACTCCAGGCGATATTGGCGCCATCCCGCTCCAGCTCCCGCACCAACTGCACATCTTCGTCGCACGCCAGCGGTTTAAAGCCCCCGGCCCAGCGATAGGCGTCGGCGCTGATGCCCAGATTGGCGCCGTGAATGTGCCGATGGCCATCGCAGGCCCGGTAATGCCGGTGGTAGCGGATTTGCGCCGCCGCATCGAACGACTCGTGCCAGCGTTCGACCGTGACGGTACCGCAGACGGCGTCCGCACCCAAGCCCAGCTGCGCCACCAGCCAGTCGTCGGCGACGCGGCTGTCGGCGTCCGAACAGGAGATCCAGCGCGCGCCGCGTTCCAGCAACAGCTGTGCGCCGGCCGCACGCGCCTGGCCGACGTTGCGCGCGTCGATGTGCAGGCTCAGCACCGGATAGCGACTGACGATCTGCGCCGAGCGGTCGGTGCAGCTGTCGAGCACGACCAGAACCTCGACCCGTTCTCCGGCCAGCAAGCAGTGCCGGCTGGCGCGCACGGCCGCGCTCAGGCATTCGTCAAGCAAGTCTTCCTCGTTGTGCGCCGGGATCAGAATGCCGATCATCGCAAGCCCTCCAGTGCCGCTACTGAGCGCGGTTCGCGGCTCCACACCTCAAGAATGAAGTCCGCTTCCTGATGCAGAACCACTCGCGGTAGGTGCAGTTTTTCGTGAATCAGGTCGTGTACCTGCCGCGCATTCAGCGGGCAGCCGTCGATGGGCGGACGCCAGTGACAGGCGAGGAACTGGCCGTCGGCAGTCAGGCAATTACTGGCCCGACGGATCACGTCTGTCAGATCTTCACCATCGAGGTAGTAGCCGATCTCGCTAAATACGATCAGGTCGAATTTTTCCTCCGGCCAGTCGCCGGGAAGACGGTTTTGCCGCACTTCAGCGTGATCGAACAGGCTCAAACGGGTGCGCGCCAACGTCACCGCCGCACTGGACGTGTCACAGCACAGCAAGCGATCGCAACGACCGGCGAGTTCGGCGCTCAACTCGCCGTTGGCGCAGCCCGGTTCGAAGATTGCCCGATAGCGCGGACGCGGCAGGGCGGCGAGGGTGATTGCGCGTTTGCGCTGCTCGTACCAGCGCTCGCGGAAGGCCCAGGGGTCGTCGTTGCCGGCAAACAGGCCATCGAAATAGCGATCTTCGACACTCATAGAAACACCACTTCGAAAGGTTGCAGCAGGCGATCAAGCACATAGGGCGCGAGCACCGGGCCGAGTCCGGCGTCAGGATCGCCCTCCAGTTGACTGGCGAAGGCGTACACCGCGTGGCGCTTGCGTGCGACTTGCGCCGGCGTCAGGAGAATCTTGCGTGCGCGTTGCCACGGTACGAAAGCGTCTTCCGGGGTTGCCCAGTGCCAGGTCCACACCGGCAATTCATGGCAAGTCGCACCGACGCGACGGGCAGCCTCGGCGCTGGCGCGGCCGACGGCTTCGTGGTCGCAATGACCGTCCTCGCTCCAGGTGGTGAAGATCACGTCGTCGGGACGCAGATGACGCTCGATGAACTCCACCAACTCGGTCTCCTGAGCCGCGACCTGCGTGTCGCTGAAACCGCCGCGCAGCCACTTCATGCGATGCATCGGCAGGCCGAGTCGGCGCAGCGCTTCGGCAGATTCCTGTGGGCGCACCACGCTCAGACGTTCGACCGGCCAACGACTGGAACCGGGGTGGCTGGCGCTGCCGTCGGTGACCGAAATCAGTTGCAGAGGCCGACCGGCCTCGGCGAGCAATTGCAGCAAACCACCACAACCGAGTACTTCGTCGTCCGGGTGCGGCGCGACGATCACCGCCCGCGCACCCGGTGGCACCAGGCTGAGGATGTCGATGCTGTCCAGTTCCGCCAGATGCCGCGAAGCCTGCCATTGATGCAGGCTGGTGCCCTGGCCGACAATCGGGTTGGTTTTCATAACGTCCATGCCTCGCCGCTTTGTTCGGCAATCAACTGACCGAGCGCAGCCAGATCGCGTTCGGCATGACTCTGGCGCAAGAACACCGGCAGATCGGCGCTGAGCCGGGCAAAGTGCCGATCCTTGCAAAACGGCCCGGCGCCGAGGGCGCGACCGACCTCACGCATCACCTGTTCTGCCGACTGCTCGACCACCGCGCGGGCCCGACGGGCCAGCAGTTCGGCGTTGTCCTCGGGATGGGCATCGATGTGCAGCGCGCTGAACCGCAGCACATCGGCGGCCGCCTGCAACGCGCTGTCGACCGCGCCGAGATGGGCGAGGGCGTGCGGTTCCGGGCGTTGTCCACACTGCGCGCGCAACGCTTCGGCGATTTGCCGCGCGGCGCCGTACCAGCACGCGGCAATGCCGATCCCGCCTTGCCAGAAACCGGGTCGTTGCAGATAGTCGCCGGGGTTGCCGATGGCCTGCGCTTCGGCGCCGTCGAACAGCACCTCGACGCTACCGGTAGCGGCCATGCCGACCGCTTGCCAGCCTTGCTCGGTGACAGTCACGCCCGGTTGGTCGAGGGCAACGGCGACCAATTGTTGCTGATCATCGGCATCCCACGCGGTGAGCAAGGCATGGCTGAGCACAGCGGCCCCGGAGCACCAAGCCTTGCGCCCGTGCAACGCGACCATGTGCCCGGCCGGGCTGATCTTGACCCGCGCTTGCGGCGGTTCCGCTGCCCACATGCCCCAGGTGCTGCCCGGTGTCGGCGAACCGCCCAGTTGTTCGATGATCGCCAATGCGTCGGTGTGGCCTTCGAACAGTTTGCACAAACCGAGATCATGCCCGCCGACTTCCGCCAATTGCTGAAAACGTTCCAGCGTGTGGCCACTGCCCGGCAACGGCAAACGATCCAGCCCGGCTTCGACCAGCGCCCGCAGGCAATTGCCGAGCGCTACGGTGTGCGGATAATCCGCCGGACGCCGGGCGAGATAACGGTGCAGGTCCATATCAATCTTCTTCATCACGTTGCAGTTCGAACAGCAGCAACGAGCGGCCGGTCACCGAGTACTCGTGGCCGAAATCGAAGCGTTCCTGGCCACGGATCGACGGCTGATTGGTGTCGATCATGCACGTCCAGAAGCTGCCTTCCGGTACTTCCGGCAAGGTGAAATTGACGATGTCGTGATGGGCGTTGACCACCAGCAGCAGCGTCGCATCCGCCCCCTTGCGGCGAATCCCGGTTTCCTGTGCGCGACCGTCGAGCAACATGCCCAGGCAGCGGTTGTGCGCATCGTGCCAATGCTCGGTGGTCATCTCGGTGGCATCCGGCGCCAGCCAGGTGATGTCCTTGACGCCGATGTCCTCGTTGTATTCGCCTACCAGGAAACGGCCGCGACGGAGGATTGGGTAAGTCAGGCGCAACTTGATCAGGCGTTTGACGAATTTCAGCAGTGCTTTGCCATCCTCGCTCAGGTCCCAGTTGACCCAACCGATCTCGCTGTCCTGGCAATAGGCGTTGTTGTTGCCGTCCTGGGTGCGGGCGAACTCGTCGCCGGCGACGATCATCGGCGTGCCTTGGGCGAGCAGCAGGGTGGCGAAGAAATTGCGCATCTGCCGATGGCGCAGGGCGTTGATTTCCGGATCGTCGGTCGGACCTTCGACACCATGGTTCCACGACAGGTTGTTATTGCTGCCGTCCTGATTGTTCTCGTCGTTGGCTTCGTTGTGTTTGTCGTTGTACGAGACCAGGTCGTTGAGGGTGAAACCGTCGTGCGCGGTGATGAAGTTCACCGAGGAATACGGACGCCGCCCGCGCTGGTTGAACATCTCGCCGGACGCGGTCATGCGACTGGCGAAATCGGCAACCTGAGCGTCGTCACCTTTCCAGAAGGCGCGCACGGTGTCGCGGAACTTGTCGTTCCACTCGACCCAGCCCGGCGGGAAGTTGCCGACCTGATAGCCGCCGGGACCGCAGTCCCACGGTTCGGCGATCATTTTCACCTGACGCAGCACCGGGTCCTGACGGCAAGCGACGAGGAAGCTGTGACGCTCGTCGAAACCATCGTGATAGCGGCCGAGAATGGTTGCCAGGTCGAAACGGAAACCGTCGACGTGCATCTCGCTGGCCCAGTAACGCAACGAGTCGGTGACCATTTGCAGCACGCACGGGTGGCTCAGGTCGAGGGTGTTGCCGGTGCCGGAATCGTTGATGTAGTAGCGCTTGTCGTCGGGCATCAAGCGGTAGTACGAGGCGTTGTCGATGCCGCGCATCGACAGGGTCGGACCTTGCTCGTTGCCCTCGGCGGTGTGGTTGTAGACCACGTCGAGGATCACTTCGAGGTTGGCTTCGTGCAGGTGCGCGACCATCTCCTTGAACTCGGCGATCTTGCCGCTGGCGAGGTAGCGCGGGTCCGGGGCGAAGAAGGCGATGCTGTTGTAGCCCCAGTAATTGGTCATGCCTTTGTGCAGCAAATGCTGGTCGTTGACGAACGCATGGATCGGCAGCAACTCGACGGTGGACACGCCGAGCTTGCGAATGTGTTCGAGCACGTCGTCGACCATCAGCCCGGCGAAAGTGCCGCGCACGTTCTCCGGCACCGACGGGTGACGCATGCTGATGCCGCGCACGTGGGTTTCGTAAATGATGGTTTTGTCCCACGGCACGCTGACACGGTGGTCGTTGCCCCAGGTGTGCGCCGGGTCGATGACTTTGCACTTGGGCACGAAGGGCGCGCTGTCACGTTCATCGAAACTGAGGTCGGCGTCGGGGTGGCCGATGGTGTAGCCGAACAGTGCTTCCGACCATTTCAATTGGCCGACGAGTTGCTTGGCGTACGGGTCGATGAGCAATTTGTTGTGGTTGAAGCGGTGACCGTTGGCCGGGTCGTACGGGCCGTAGACACGATAGCCGTAAATCAGCCCCGGATGCGCATCGGGCAGGTAGCCGTGGTAAATCTCGTCGGTGTATTCCGGCAGTTCGATGCGTTCGAGTTCGACTTCGCCGGCATCGTCGAAGATGCACAGTTCGACCTTGGTGGCGTTGGCGGAAAACAGAGCAAAGTTCACCCCCAGACCATCCCAGGTCGCACCGAGCGGGAAGGGCAGGCCTTCACGGATTCTCGACGGCTCGGCGTGCGCGGTGGGTTCGGCTTTCTTTGGACGGGTCATGATTGCTCCTGCAAAACGGGTAAATTCTGGGCTTACACATCCCCCCTGTAGGAGTGAGCCTGCTCGCGATAGCGTTCTATCAGTCGACATTGATGTTGAATGTCAGATCGCTATCGCGAGCAGGCTCACTCCTACAGGGGGTTTTGTGTGTTTCTTGAGGACGAACGCGTCCTCGGTGGCGAGCGAACCCGCCACACGGTCATTCAGTTCAATAGTCCGGTAAGCGTCAGATCGCCGAAGGCTTCTTCGGCGCTCGAGGCTTTTTCTCGGCGGCTTTTTCGCCCGGGGGAATCACTTTGGCGGCGCTGGCCGGTTTGGCTTTAGCCGCAGGTTTCGGCTTGGCGGCCGGGCCCTTGGCCTCACTAACCTTGCCAGCGGTTTTGCTGCCAGCGGCTTTTGGTGGTTTCTTCGGCGCCAGGGCTTCGGCTTCGGCCAGTTTGCGCGCCATCTCCCAATGGCGCGCCTCCTGACCCTCAGGCTGGCCTTCCGATTCCCAGATTTGATAGGCGAATTCGCGGATGCGTTTATCGTCGGTACTCATCGCAATGCTCCTGAACTGAACTCATGCTTACGTTAAGTGTTGGATAAAGAGATTGACCGGGACATCCCCCAGCGCGTCGCTGATATTCAGCTCCCTGTTTTTTGTGACTGCGCTGCTTGAAAAAAGTCCCTTCAGGTTTGTTTCGGAGGCGGCGAACGGTAAAACCACCCGCGTATCGCCCCAGCGCAGCGCATCGACCTGAGGTACAGCACCGTTTTCCAGCAGGGTTGCGCAACGGATCGGCACGATCACGATGGCCTGCGTGCCCTCGTGCTCACGGGCAAACGCGAGCACGTTGTGCGCCTGACTGCCGAGCACTTCCAAGGCCTGGTAAGTGCCCCGGCGGAACAGCTCGGCATGCTCGACACGCAGGTTCAGCACCTCGGCGATCAAGGCTTGCTTGATGCGCCCGTCACGCCAGTTCGCCAGCAACTCCACAGGTGGCAATGGCTCCTGCAGTGCGTGCTCACGAGCGGCGTAATCCACCGGCCGGCGATTGTCCGGATCGACCAGACTGAAGTCCCAGAACTCATTGCCCTGATACAGATCCGGCACCCCCGGCACGGTCATGCGCAGCAAGGTTTGCGCCAAGCCATTGAGGGCGCCGGCAGCGGCGATGCTGTTGACGGTCTTGCTCAGCGCGGCGCGCAGCAGTTCGCCTTCTTCACCGGTGAGCAGCTTTTCCGTGAACGCTTGCGCGGCGTTTTCATAGGCTTCGTTCGGCGCGCTCCAACTGCTTTGCAGCTTGGCTTCGCGCAGAGCTTTCTGTTGCCATTGCCAGATACGTTTGGCGTACTCGGCGAACCCGGACTGATCGTCATCGCGCAGTTGCGGCGGCCAACTGCCGAGCAACGCTTGATAGAGGATCAGCTCATCGCCGCTCGACGGCATTTGCTCGTCAACCCGAACGGGGCGGGCGAGGGCGCGCCACAACTCGATCTGCTCGGCGTACCAATGGCTGCGCTCGCTAAGCACCGCCAGACGCGCGCGGGTGTCTTCGCCACGTTTGTGATCGTGGGTGGCAGTGGCCAGCAAGTTGTCGGGGAACTCGTCCAGCCGTTGCTGATTGACCGCATGAAAATCGCTGGCCGGGGCACTGAATTGCTCGGTGTTGTAGCCGACATCGTTGCGCGACAGCAGCACCGCCGAGCGATACAGCGCGGTGTCTTCCACGGCTTTCGCCGCTGCCGGTGAGGTCAGTTGCTGAAAACGCACGCAGGCATGCTTGAGGATTTTGCGTGAACGCCCGCGCGGTTTGCGTCGCCACGGTGTGCCACCGAGCCACGCAGCGACACAGTCGAGCACCGGCCAATCGGCTTCGCTCAGCGTTTGCCGCGCACCGTCCATGGCCTGCTGGAAAAACACCTCGTCCTGCGCCGAGCGGCCCATGGCGCTGATGTACGTGCGGTACACCGGGAAGTGCACGATCAACGCCTGCAACACCCGGCGGATCGCGCCGAGGGTCAAATCGCGGGTCATCAGGTCATCGCGGGCCACTTGCAGCAGGGCCTGGGCGACGCTTTCGCAGTCGCTCGCCAGCGAGCCGTTGAGGATCTGCTGACGCGCCAGTTGCGCTTCTTCGATGAACGCGGCCGGGCGTTCGGTGCGCCGTTGCCACAGATCACCGAGGACGAATTCGCCGTCCGGATCGTGTTGCAGCAGCGACAGCTGATTCATGAATTCATAACCGGTGGTGCCGTCCACCGCCCAGTCGCGGTGCAGGGTTTCGCCGGCGCCAAGGATCTTCTCGACGTAGATCGGCAAGTGCCTGCCGGGTGCCAGCAGATCGACGCGGCGACGCAGTTTGCGGCAATAACCACGCGGGTCGGCGAGGCCATCGATGTGATCGATTCGCAAACCGTCAACCAAGCCTTCGGCGATCAACTGGAAGATTTTGCCGTGGGTGGCTTCGAACACCGCCGGACGTTCGACACGCAGGCCGCCGAGTTCGTTGATATCGAAAAAGCGCCGCCAGTTGATGTCGTCCGCTGCGGTGCGCCAACTGGCGAGGCGATAGCTTTGGCGCTCGAGCAGTTGATGCAGCGCCTGGAAGCCTGCTTCGGTCGTTGAGTCGAAATGCTGCAGGTTGCTGTGTATCGCTTCAAGCGTCTGCGGATCGCTCGCCAGTTCGCGTAGCTCTTCCTTCAGCGGCATCGCCAGCGAATGTGCATCGGTCTGATAACTGAGCGTGCTGAACCGGTCAGCGAGGGATTTCAGCGTCTCTTGGTGTTTGAGGATCTCACCGTAGTCACTCGGGCAGATCGGGAAATGATGATCGTAGTGCTCGACGTAAAAGCTGCCGGTGTTTGCCTTGAACAGCAGTTTCAGCGTGCCTTCCTGCAACGCCACGCCGTAATCGCTGCCGAGGAACGGCAGCAGCAACTGGCCCTCCATCAACGGGTCCGGCGAGTGCCACTGAATATCGAAAAACTCGCCGTAAGGGCTCAGTCGCCCCCATTCGAGCAGGTCGAGCCACCACGGGTTGTCGCTGCCACCGACCGCCATGTGGTTGGAGACGATGTCGAGGATCAGCCCCATGTCGTGTTCACGCAGGATGCTGACCAAGCGCCGAAGCGCCGGCTCACCGCCAAGCTCCGGGTTGACCTGGGTCGGGTCGACCACGTCGTAACCATGCATCGAGCCGGCCCGTGCCGCGAGCAGCGGCGAGGCGTAAATATGGCTGATGCCGAGCCGGGCGAAATACGGCACCAACGGCACCGCGTGTTCGAGGGTAAAACCCTTATGAAATTGCAGGCGCAGTGTCGCGCGCAGGGGCTGGATGAGCGCTTGATTCATTGGTCACGCTCGGCAGCCTGAAGACGCGCGCACGCCAGCAATTCCAGACGTCGCGCCGCATCCGCGCCGTCGAGCAGCGCCTCACTGGTGCCGGGCAAGCGCCGTGACCAGTTCGGATGGGTGTCGATGGTGCCCGGCAGATTCGCCTGCTCGTTGATGCCCAGCGCATCTTCCAGCGGCAGCAGCACCAGCGGCGCGCGGGTGTGGCCAAGGAAACGCACCGCGGCATCGACCACTTGATCGGCCTCGTGAGATTCCTCGCGGAAATTCTGCGGGTCCTGACTCAAGGCACTGCGCAGGCCTTCACGTTCACGCTGACGATGGTGGCGCCATTCGATTTCACCGTTGGCATCGACAAAACCCAACCGCGCGTTCCAGTCGATGTCGCGGCCATGCCACCAACCGTTGAGCGTTGGCAGATCGTGGGTGCTGGTGGTCGCCAGTGCGTTATCCGGCCAGTCGAGAATCGGTTTGAAATGAGTGTTGTCCTGTTCGAACAGCAACACGCGCATGCCGAGCATTGAGCGGGCGATAAGCTTCTCGCGCAGGCCATCGGGCACCGTGCCGAGGTCTTCGCCGAGGACGATCGCCTGATGACGATGGGATTCGAGGGTCAGCAAGCGCAGCAAATCATCGACCGGGTAATACAGGTACGCACCATCGGCCGGCGCCGCGCCGTTGGGGATCACCCACAAGCGTTGCAGGCCCATGACATGGTCGATGCGCAAGCCGCCGGCGTGGGCGAAGTTGGCGCGCAGCATGTCGATGAAGGCGCGAAAACCGTTGCGGATCAGGCCTTCCGGCGAGAACGCGGAAATGCCCCAGCCCTGGCCCGAGCGATTGAGAATGTCCGGCGGCGCACCGACGGTGAGCGAGGCGAGCAATTCATCCTGAAAACTCCAGGCCTGACTGCCAGCGCCATCGGCGCCCACCGCCAGATCGGCGATCAGGCCAATGCCCATGCCGGCGCTGCGTGCGGCGGTTTGCGCACGCTCCAGGCAACGGTGGATCAGCCACTGGCAAAAAGCGAAATAGCCAATGCGTTCGGCGTATTCTTCGGCGAAAGCTTCCAGCGCTGCGCCGCGTGGGTCGTGCCAGTGTTCCGGCCATTGCCGCCAGTCGAGGTTTTCACCTCGGGCGGCGCGCATTTCCTGAATCGCTTCGAAACGGCAGTGATTTTCCAGTGCTTCGCCACCGGCGTGACGGAAACTGGCGAAATCCGGGTGCAACGGATGGTCACCGGCGATGAAACCTTCGTACAACGCTTGCAGGAGCTTTTGCTTGGCGTCGGCGGCGCTCGGCCAGTCAATCAGCGTCAGGTCTTCCAGTTGCGCGAACTGCTCGGCCAGGCCGGCCGCGTCGATCGCATCACGCAAGGCGCGTTCACCGAGAATCGCGCCGGGAGCGGCGTAAAGAGAGTTGAGGAACAACCGACTGGACGGCGAATAAGGGCTGTAGCGGCCGGTGTCGGCGCTGAACATGGCGTGCAGCGGGCTGATCGCCAAAGCATCGGCGCCGCGCTCACCGGCCACGCGGACCAGGTCTTCCAGTGCTTGAGTGTCGCCGAAGCCGCCGTCGCCGGCGCGGCGCAAGGCATACAGTTGCGCACTCAGACCCCAGACGCGGGGAATCGGATTATCCACCGCATCGCCGACGCTGAAGCAGCGCTCCGGCGCCACGGCCAGGGTGAAATACTGGTCGCTGATGTGCACCTGTTGATAGCCGACCGGGATCAGCCCCGGCAATATCGCCTCGGAATCGAGTTTCAGGCTCAGCCGCGAGCCGTCTTCAAGGTGGATTTCGCATGGCGTTTCCGGGGCGAAATAACGCGCCAGATCCACGCCGACACCGACATCGGCGGTCAACAGCGGCGGCAAGTGACGGTCTTGTTGCACGGCTTGCAGTTCCAGCAGGCTGGCGTCGATTTCCTGCGCCGTGCTGGCGGGGTGGCCGAGGCCGATCAGGACATTGCGCAGCACCGCCGGGGCGACTTTCTGCGGGCGGCCGTTGGCGTCGATCCAGTCGACGGCGAGGCCGGCTCGGCTGGCGAGAATTTCCAGTTGCGCATCGCTCATAGGCGCTCTCCATTCAGAGGTTGCAAAGGGGTTGCGGCCGTGAGGCTGACAAGCGCGCAATACGCGGGCAGTACGCCCGATTCCGACAGATCGGCGCTGGGTGGCTGCTGAAACAGCCACACGGCCTCGGTCTGTGGAGGGTTGACCACTGGTGTGTCGCTGAGGTTCAGGTCAATTCGCAGCTCGCTGCCATTGCCCAGACGCCAGCGCGCACTGACCGCGCCATAACCGAGCATGTGCGCGCCGAGCGCTTGGGTGCCGGACAGATGGGGAATGATGTATTGATGGCGAAACTGCAGGAGCTTCTGGTACAGCGCGAGGGTTTCCTGCTGTTTTTCGCTGCCATGGCCGATCAACCTTGGCTGTGAGGCGTGGAAGGTTTTTTCGCCATTCGGATCGGGAATCTGCTCGCGCTTGTGCGGATCGGTGAAGGCGCTGAACGCGGCGAATTCATTGCGTCGACCCTCGCGCACCAGTTCCGCCAGTTCGCCGTGGTGACTGGTGAAAAACAGGAACGGCTGCTCGGCGGCGAACTCGTCGCCCATGAACATCAGCGGAATCATCGGTGACAGCAGCAACAACACGGTCGCTGCCTGCACGGCACGCGGATCGGCCAGATGATGCAGGCGTTCGCCGAACGCGCGGTTGCCGATCTGATCGTGGTTTTGCAGGAACAGCACGAACGCGGTGGAGGGCAGATGTTCGCTGGGCTCGCCGCGCGGTTCGCCGTGGCGGGTGATGTGGCCCTGGAAGACAAACCCCTGACTCAGGCAGCGCACCAGTTGTTCGGTGGGTTGCGCGGCGTAGTCGGCGTAATAGGCGTCGGTTTCGCCAGTGAGCAGGACGTGCAAGGCGTTGTGGCCGTCGTCGTTCCACTGCGCGTCGTAGTCGTATTCGAGCAGGCTCGACTGGTTCAGTTCGTTTTCCACGGTCAGCCAGACATGCCGGCTCGGGTCAATCTGCGCGCGGACACGCTGGGCCATCTCGGTGAGAAAATCCGGGTCTTCGATGGCATGCACCGCGTCCAGGCGCAGACCGTCGAAGCGGTATTCGAGCAACCACATCAGGGCGTTTTCGATAAAGAATTCGCGAACTTCGCTGCGGCGAAAATCGATCGCCGCGCCCCACGGTGTGTGTTTGTCTTCGCGGAAAAAGCCTTTGGCGTAGCGGTGCAGGTAATTGCCATCAGGGCCGAAGTGGTTGTAGACCACGTCGAGAATCACCGCCAAACCGTGGCCGTGAGCACTGTCGATCAGGTGTTTGAGTTGTTCCGGGGTGCCGTAGGAGGCTTGCGGTGCGTAGGGCAAAACACCGTCGTAACCCCAATTGCGATCGCCGGGGAACTGCGCCAGCGGCATCAGTTCAATGGCAGTAATGCCCAGGCCCGCGAGGCGCGCCAGATGTTGTTCGACTTCAGCGAAACCACCGAGCGCACCGACGTGCAACTCATAGATCACCGCTTCACTCCAAGGCCGACCTTGCCAGGCAGTGTGGCGCCATTGATAAGCCAGCGGATCGACCACCACGCTGTGGCGGTCGAGGTCGCCATCCTGTGCTCTGGAGGCCGGGTCGGGCACTTCCAGTTCGCCGTCGATGTTGTAGCGGTAACGCGTGCCCGCCGGACAGCGGGCCTTGATCACGAACCAGCCGTCTACCTGAGACAGCATCGGCAGCGACTGGCCATTTTCAAGCTCGACACTGACGTAAAACGCATCGGGTGCCCACAGCGCGAACTGTGTGTGTTCGGCGTCCAGCATGATCGCGCCGTGGGGCCAAGTTTCAGTAGACCGTAACGGCATCGTGGTGAACCTCCCTGGTTATTTGTGGTGAGCTTTACCCAGCGCCTTGGCGACCAGTTGTTCGTAGAGTTCGGCGTACGGTTCAACCGCTTTGCACCAGTTGAACGGCGCGGCCATCGCCCGGCACCGCATGGCATTGAGCAGTTCGGGGAAGGCGAAGACCTTGAACGCGCGGCTCAGGGCCTCTTGATAGCTTTCAGCGGTGGATTCGTCGAAGAGGAACCCGGTGACACCGTTTTCAATGGTGTCGGCCAGCCCGCCGGTATTGCGTGCGACCGGCAGCGAGCCGAAACGCTGGGCGTACATCTGGCTCAAACCGCAAGGTTCGTAGCGCGAAGGCATCAGCAGGAAATCGCTGCCGGCGAACATCCGGCGGGCATCGGTTTCGTTGAAGCCGATGCGCACGCCGATCTGCCCGGGGAAGCGCAGCGCCAGCTCGCGCATGGCTTGTTCTTCTTCCGGCTCACCGCGACCGATGATTGCGATCTGGCCGCCGTTCTGCACGATGTACTCGGATACCGCGATCGTCAGGTCGAGACCTTTCTGATAGACCAGTCGCGACACCACGGCGAACAGCGGGCCTTCTGAGTCATTCAATTCAAATAGCTCACGCACATGCGCGGCGTTGACCGCTTTGCCTTCCCAGTCACCGATGGCAAACGGTGCGAACAGGTGCGGATCGGTGGCGGCGTCCCAGCTCTCATCGATGCCGTTGGGGATGCCGCTGAGCAAACCTTGCTGGGTCTTGGCGGCGAGAAAGCCGTCGAGGCCGCAGCCGAAATCCGGGGTGGTGATTTCCTGCGCGTAGGTGGCGCTGACCGTGGTGATATGGCTCGAATACGCCATGCCGGCCTTGAGGAACGACATCTTGCCGTAGAACTCCATGCCTTCCTGTTGCAGGGCGTGGTTGGGAATACCCAGCTCGGGGCAGGAGCCGAGGCTGGTCACACCTTGATAGGCGAGGTTATGAATGGTGAACAGGGTCGGCGTGCGCTGCCCGCGCCAGTGCATATAGGCCGGGGCGAGACCGGCAGGCCAGTCATGGGCGTGCACCAGATCCGGGCACCAGTGGATTTGTGCGAGGTTGGCGGCGATGTCGGCAGCGGCCAGGCCCAGACGGGCGAAACGAATGTGGTTGTCCGGCCAGTCGCGACCGTTGTTGGCGCCGTAGGGCGAGCCTTCGCGCTCATAGAGTTCGGGGCAGATCAACACGTAGATCACCAGCCCGTCCGGCATGTCCATACGGCCGATCTTGCACGGTGGCAGCGCGGCATGGCCGCCGAGTTCGCCGATGATGTGGATCGGGTTTTCGCTGTGCATCACCTGCGGGTAACCGGGGATCAACACCCGCACATCGTGCAGATGAGCCATGGCCCGGGGCAGGGCGGCTGAGACGTCACCCAAACCACCGGTCTTGACCAGGTCGGCGATTTCCGAAGTGACGAACAATACTTTTTTCTTGTTGGGGTTCTGGCTCGCTACTGGAGTCAGCGTTTTGGTGCCGGGGACGTTGATCTGTCGGCTGCCGGGAACACTGACGGTGCTCGATTCTCCAACCGCCTGCTGAGCACGCTCTCCCTGAATATCCAATGCCGCACTGATCATATGAATCTCCCGTATCGTTGATCTGATTCTTGTCTTGAACAAGCGATGTCCATGGCCAAGTCCTGTGGCCGGGCGCAAACGCGCCACGCATCGGTGAGCAAACGCTACCCAACACGCGCAAGCAGAATGGGTGATCGGGCCGTTGCAAGGATTGCACCAGTCGCTTTGGCCCAGTCTTTCTGATGACCCGTCGCGTGGAGCAAAAGTTTCGAGTTTTTTTGCGCAATGTGACCGGTTGGTTTTACCCCGCGAAAGTCAGTCTAGGCCAGATCCTAGAGCGGGCCAGAGCAAATGGGTAAATTGTTCGACAATCGGTTGGCAGTCTGAGCAAACCGTACTTTGCCGGGGCAAACGCACCGACGAAGTGCAGGTTTTTCTGCGAGGGAGGGCCAAAACGGTGACTGGGCGGTCACGATTTTGTGCTAGCGGGAAGGGTGGTTGCACTGTTGTGGTGCGGGCAGTTTGTTGATGGGGTGACTGTTATGTCGCTATCGCGAGCAGGCTCACTCCTACATTTGAAATGCGTTCCCCTGTAGGAGTGAGCCTGCTCGCGATAGCAATAGTGACTTCACCCTCTCTTTGCAGAAAGGGTCAGTTCAGCAGGCGAACCGGCTCCCCAGCCGCCCACCCCTGAATATCCTCGATCATCTGCGAAAAGAACTGCTCATAGTTCTGCTGGCTGACATAGCCCACATGCGGCGTCGCCAGCACATTGTCCAGTGTGCGAAACGGGTGCATGGCCGGCAGCGGTTCCTGCTCGAACACGTCCAGCGCCGCCCCGGCGATCTGCTGTTTCTGCAAGGCCTTGATCAGTGCCGCTTCATCGACAATCGGCCCACGCGCGGTGTTGACCAGCAGGGCCGTCGGTTTCATCCAGCCCAGCGCCTGCGCATCGACCAGACCGCGACTGCGCTCGCTGAGCACCAGATGCACCGACAACACATCGGCCTGCTCGAACAGTTGCTGCTTGCTGACGTGCGTCACGCCGGCCTGTTCAGCCCGTTCGGCGGTGAGGTTTTCGCTCCAGGCGATCACCTTCATGCCGAACACCTGGCCGAACTGTGCAACCCGCTGGCCGATGCTGCCCAGACCGAGAATGCCAAGGGTCTTGCCATGCAAATCACCGCCGAGCCCTTGCTGCCACTGGCCGGCGCGCAGGGCGTTGGCTTCTTTCACCAGATTGCGCGTGGCCGCCATGATCAGCGCCCAGGTCAATTCCGGCGCCGCATGCTTGTAACTGTCAGTGCCGCAGACTTTAATGCCCAGTTTTGCCGCCGCTGGCATGTCCAGCGCCGCGTTGCGCATGCCGCCGGTGACCAGCAACTTCAGATTGGGCAAGCGCTTGAGCAAGTCTTCGTCGAACCGCGTGCGTTCGCGCATCACGCAAATCACCTGATAGCGGCCCAGACGCTCGGCCAGTGTCGCGTTGTCGGCCGGGTAATCGTGTTCAAACGTCACTTCACCGAGGCTATCGAGGACTGACCAGTCGACTACGTCGCGGGCCACGTCCTGCCAGTCATCGATCACTGCAATCTGCACCGCCATCAGCCTTACCTCATCAACGAACGGGATTGGATGTATTCAGCCAGTCGAGCAGGGCCTTGTGGAACTGCGCCGGTTCTTCCATTTGCGGCGCGTGGCCCATGCCGGGGAATTCCACCAGCGTCGACTGCGGGATCAGCTTGGCCACTTGTTTGCCGAGCACCTCGTAATGGCCGATTTTCGCTTTCACCTCTGGTGGCGCGAGGTCCTTGCCGATGGCGGTGGTGTCGGAGGTGCCGATCAGCAGCAGGGTCGGCATCTTCAGGTCCTTGAACTCGTAGTACACCGGCTGGGTGAAAATCATGTCGTAGATCAGCGCCGAGTTCCACGCCACCTGGGTCTTGCCCGGGCCTTTGCTCAGGCCGGCGAGCATGTCCACCCAGCGATCGAATTCCGGTTTCCAGCGGCCATCGTAGTAGGTGGTGCGTTCGTAATCGCGAATGCCTTGGGCGCTGACTTTCAGCTCACGCTGATACCACTGATCCACCGTGCGATAGGGCACGCCGAGGGCTTTCCAGTCCTCCAGACCGATCGGGTTGACCAGTGCCAATTGTTCGACCTGTTCAGGGAACAACAAGGCATAACGGGTGGCGAGCATGCCGCCGGTGGAATGACCGAGCAGTGTGGCTTTCTGAATGCCCAGCGCTTTGAGCAACTGCTGGGTATTAGTCGCCAGTTGCTGGAAGCTGTACTGATAGTTGTCAGGTTTGCTGGAGGTGCAGAAACCGATCTGATCCGGCGCGATCACCCGGTAACCGGACTCGCTCAAGGCCTTGATCGAACTGTCCCAGGTGGCTGCGCAAAAATTCTTGCCGTGCATCAGCACCACGGTGCGGCCATTGGCCTTGCCGTGGGCGGCGACGTCCATGTAACCCATCTGCAGGGATTTGCCCTGCGACTGAAAGGCAAAGTGTTTAAGCGTGTAAGGGTATTCGAAGCCTTGCAGTTCCGGGCCGTAGGCCGGGCCTTCCGGCGCGGCTTCGCCTGTCGTGGCAGCCTGAGCTGACAGGGGCAGGGCGGCGCAGAGGAGCAGGGAGGGGAGCCAACGGGGAAACGTGACAGACATAAGGTCAAACTCCGTTTGAAATCGGCCGATGCTGGAACGGCTGGATTATGCCGACGTTAAACACAGGCAATGCCCGCACCCGAACGTTCAACCCAGCCAGCCCAGCGTCAGCACGGCCAGCACGCCGTAACGTGCGCCTTTGGCCAGGGTGACGATCAATAGAAAGCGCCCGAGTGGTTCGCGCATGACGCCGGCAATCAGTGTCAGCGGGTCGCCAATGATCGGCAACCAACTCAGCAGCAACGACCAATGCCCGTAGCGCTCATAGTGTTTGCGCGCCTTGGCCATGTGCGTGGGGCTGAGCGGAAACCAGCGGCGATCCTGAAAACGCTCGATGCCACGGCCCAGCCACCAGTTGACCAGCGAACCGAGTACGTTGCCCAGCGTTGCCACGGCGAGCAGGCCCCACAGCCAGTAACGCTCGCTGACGATCAAGCCGACCAGCACTGCCTCGGACTGCAACGGCAATAAGGTCGCCGCACCGAACGCGGCAAAGAACAGCCCGAAGTAAGCGGCGCCGATCAATGGGCCGGGTAGTCCGCCACGACGACGTCAGCGCCGTCCTTTTTCAGGCCGATCACTTGATAAGCATCGCTCATGCCGTCCATTTCCATGCCCGGCGAACCCATCGGCATACCCGGTGCGGCGACGCCGAGCAGGTCATCGCGCTTGCTCAGGGCCAGCACTTGTTCTGCCGGCACATGGCCTTCGACGAATTTGCCGTTGATGATCGCGGTGTGACACGACGCCAGACGCGGCGGTACGCCATGTTGTTGCTTGAAGCTGCTCATGTCGCTTTCGACGTGGTCTTCGACTTTGAAACCGTTGGCTTCGAGGTGGCTGATCCATTTTTTGCAGCAACCGCAATTGGCGTCGCGGTGCACTTCGATCGGGATCAGGTCGGCGGCTTGCGCCAGGGAAGAAATGAACAGGGCGCTCAGGGCGACCAGACGCAGGTGGGTTCGCATAGCGGATTCTCGGCTCGGTTGACGATCAGAAAAGAACGCATTTTGACCGGTTTTTCCTGCTTGGCATCAACGCAATGTTTCCAGTTGTTGCAAGGCAGGCTGGCAGGATGATCGTAGATCAAGCCTGACATTTCAGTGCTAGCGATGCAGTCTTCAGTGTTACAGCGATCTACTGTAGGAGTGAGCCTGCTCGCGATAGCGTCTGTTCAGGCACTGAAGTGATGACTGACAGACCGTTATCGCGAGCAGGCTCACTCCTACATGTATCGCGGTGGGTCAGGCAATGAAAAATTGGCTGGGCCGGCCCCATCGCTGGCAACCCAGCTCCCACAGGGGTTATCTGGTTGGCAGAAACCCCTGCATGAATCAGCGCACTTTGAAACGCCCCATGATTGCGCTCACCCGGCTATTGGCTTCGAGCAACTGATGGGTGTTCAGTTCGCTGGCTTTGCCACTTTGCACCAGTTCATCGACCATGTGGCGGATCTGCACCATGCTGCGGTTGATCTCTTCAGTCACGGCGCTTTGCTGTTCGGCGGCGGTGGCGATCTGGGTGCTGAGGCTGTTGATGTGGCTGACCGAGCCGGCCATTTCATCCAGACCCGAGTTGACCCGTGCGGTGGCATCGGCGGCGGACTGGCAGCTGGCCTGGGTGTTTTCCATGGCGCTGACCGACGAACTCACGCCCTGAGTCAGACGCGTCAACATTTCGTTGATTTCCGAGGTGCTGGCCTGCGTACGCGCGGCGAGGGCGCGGACTTCATCGGCGACCACGGCAAAACCACGACCCTGTTCACCGGCGCGGGCTGCTTCGATCGCGGCGTTGAGCGCCAACAGATTGGTCTGCCCGGCGATCGCACCGATCACCCCGAGGATTTCGGTGATGCGCTGGGCGTCCTGCTGCATGTTTTCAACTTTGTGTGTGGCACTGGCCACTTCATCGATCAATGCCACCACGCTGTTGGTCGCTTCGCCCACTACCACGCGCGAACGGTCGGCGTTTTCGTTGGCGCGCTGGGTGAACGCTGCGGTTTCGGCGGCATTCTGCGCAACGCTTTCTGCCGTCGAACTCATCTCGGTGATGGCGGTAACGGTCTGATCGGTTTCCGAGGCGTGACGCAGCAGGATCTGGCTGGTGTGCGCCGAAGTGCGCTGCAGGTTGTCGAGGCTCGAGGCCATGGCGCCGGTGGCCTGGGTGACTTCGCCGATCATGTTTTGCAAGTAGGCGATGAAGGTGTTGATCGAATGACCGATGGCGCCGAGTTCATCTTCGGCGCGAATGGTGATGCGGCGGGTCAGGTCGGCATCGCCACTGGACAGCAAGTCGATGTTGGCTTTCAACGCTTTCATGCGCTGTACCAATTGGCGAATCGCGTAGACCTGCAACAGCACCAGCAGGATCACCAGTGGAATCTGCAACAGGCTCAAGGTGCTGAGGACGTCATCACGCTGGGCGGTGAGCATTTTCGTCGGCAGGGCGGTGGCGAGGAACCACGGTGTGCCTTCAATCGGGCGCATGAAGAAGGTGCTGGCTTCACCGTTGTTGTCGAACTCGATGCGCTGCGCCTGATCACGATTCTGCAGCCCGGCTTTGACCTGGCTGGCGAAGGTCGACGTGGCGGCCAGTTCGCTGATGTTCTTCAACACGATCGGGCCACTGATGCGCGAGCTGTTACTGATGATCTTGCCGTCGGCCTCAATGATCAGCATCTCGGCGTTGAGGTCTTTTTCCTTGCGCGCCACCAGATCGTTGAAGAAGCCGAGGGTCACGTCGATGGTCGACACGCCCCAGGCATTGCCGTTTTTCTGGATGGCCATGGCGCAGTTGGTGCGCGGCTCGGCGCTGGCGTCATCTTTATACGCTGCCGCCCACGCGCATTGGCCGCGTGGCGTGGCCATGCCGCCCTTGTACCAGCTCTGGTCGTAATAGTTGGGGGCTGCGTCGCTGTTCCAGAACGTGTTCACCGCCAGTTTTCCCGACGCGTCGCGATGCCAGAACGTACTGAATTTGTTGCGCCCCGCTTCACGCTGCCCCGGCAGCGGCCAGATCCCGCCACCGAATACCTTCAACTCACCGTACTGATCGACCAAGCCTGGCAGTACCGTGTCGATGGCAGCGCTGTCGAGCAGCGGGATGGTCTGGGTGATGCTGCGCTGTTGCGCCTGCACTTTGTTCAACTCGCCCTGAATCTGCTCGGCCACTTCGGCGATGCGGTTGAGGACGACTTGTTCTTCGGTATGCCGCAGCTTGGGGGCGACCAGTTGGCTGATGCCGACCACGGTCAACACCGACAACAGCAAAATGAACAGAACCAGAAACAGCGTGTAGCGAGCCTGAATGGTACGGAATGCGGGCATGGACCGGTCCTTGAGCAGCGTTTCTTATTAGGGGGCAGAGGCAAAACAGTGCGGGTGTCCACAGCGTATCGTCGTTAAATCGCGAAGCTTTAGGTACTTGCGTCCTAATAAACCTGAGCGCCGATGACTGGTCAGTATCGGCTTCGATACGCAAGCGCTGGTCATCGCCTGCGACCGGCTGAAAAAGCCATTTTCATTTCATTGTGATGACGGCTCTGGGTCAGGGTTTGCGGGGCGTTGCGCTTTTGTATCGAGAATGTACAAGAATTGTAAAAAAGTGCAGAAAGAGGTTGGTGCCATCAGTTCGCCCGCCGATACTCGCGGCCATTAATGCCGTTCACTCGGATATTTCAGGTCATTTCACAGGGAGTCTTTTCATGACGATCGGTATTGTCGGCGGCTGGCAGGCCAAGGCAGGACTACTGGTGCGCGACACCGGCGCAAAGAAACAAGTGTCCCAGAGTGTCAAGGTGCAGCAGATGCTGACCCTGGTCGGTAATGATCCCACCGCGCTGAATACCGCCGAAATGGACAAGCAGGGTTTGCGCAAGGCGATCAAGGGTTTCGATCCAGCGAACGTTTCAGTCAAACAAATGGGCAATCTGAGCGAGATGCTGCGTAGTCGCGGGCTGATCTCCGAGATCACTTCCTTCACGTTGAAGAACGCGGGTGACAAGTTCGACCGTTTCGGCGTGACCAAAGATATTGATGCCAAATTCAACGCCCTGGAGTATTTCGCGACCCAGCTCGATGCGATCCAGAGCAATGGCCTCAATGGCAACGCCTACGGCAAGAACCTTATTCCCGAGTTCAAGAAAGCGATTTATGTCCTGCAGAACCTGAAGACCTACGGTGACGGCAACGTCGCCAAACCTGTCGACCAGGGCGTCAAGGCCAAGGCCTGAGTTCGAGCGTTGTAGCCCGCTCAATGTGTGAGCGGGCACTGGTTTTGACTCAAGAATGCGGCGCTGCCTCGCTGGCGCGCGCTGCGATCTGCTGTTGCGCCTGATCGTGCAGGCGCTGGATATGCGGGCAACGCAACTCCAGCGTACGTGGGCGATAACCCCGATGAAACAACGCCAACCATCCCGCGCAACGATCATTCGGGGCAATCCCGGTGAAGATGAATCCCATCGCCGACAGACTGTCCACGGCGCTGGCAAAACCTGTTGCCAGCCTGAGCCTGATCGAGATCATCCAATGCCGGGGCAATTGTCGTAGCTGTTTAAGCAAACAGCTGTCGAGTTTTTTCAGCAGCACCTCATAGCGCCCGGAACATTGTTCGACATGTATGGGCGGTCCGACCCAAAGCGGTTCTTTTTCCTGTGTTCCGTAAACGCCGGACAAATGTTCCATGAAGTCGCGACAGCCGGGCGGCCAGGGCAGTGCCGGAAGCGGGCGCCGATAACCGTCGATAGCGGTGAAGCCAATGACGATGGTCTCGGGCAACGGTTCACCAAATGGCGAGGGGACATAGTCGAGCAACAATCCCGTGCTGCAAAAGCCGAGCCGGTCAGCCATGCGTTGCGTGTAGGCATGCTGCGTCACTTGTTTGATGGTCACGCCATGGCACCCCAGTGCTTGCGCATGGATCAACAAGCGCGTGCCCAATTGCGTGGCGATGTTCTGTCCGCGTGTCGACGGGTGTACCACGCTCAAAGCCAGTTCGGCTGTGTGCGATCCGCTGTTTCTGCACAACGTCGCGTGCCCGAGAATTTTTTTCCCGGATTCCGCTACCAATGAATGCCACCTGCCATCGCCGTGGTTCTGGTTGATCATCAAAGGCAAGTACACATGCGGCTGCACGTAATGGTCACCATAGATTTCCCTGAACAGGCGGCTGACCGCCCCGGCGTCGGTACGGCGATAGCTGCGCAGCGTCAAGTTGTCCATGGGCATTGCTCCGACCGCAGGTTGTCATAGCGGCGCAGGTCGAGGACGCGTTGGTGTTTGCCGGAGCGTGGATGGCGAGCGAGTTCATCGTGTGTGCAATGGGCAACCTGCAATTCAAGTTGCCGATCAGCGTTGAGTTGCGCGATCAGCGGGTAGTGCTCGATCAAGTCACGGTGCAATGTTGAGCTGGCCGGTGCGGTTTCCGCCGTCAGCACATCGGGTACCCACTTCAGCTGCAAGATGTCGACGTTCGCCGGCTGGCTGATGACCAACTGCCAGTCATCACTGCCAGTGGCACGCCGGACCATTGCGCTGATGTCTTCGATGATCAGTGTCAGCGAGCCTACCCGCACGCGCGGGCTGCTCGCGCTGCGCCCCATCAAGGCAAACTTGCGCATCGGCGCCGTGCCAGGTTCTCGCCAACAGGCGAGGTCGCCCACGGGGTAGCGGATCAACGGCATCAGCCGACGGGTGAGGTTGGTCATCACCAGCCGCCCGGTGCGGTCGCATTCCTCAATCAATTCACCGGTGTGTTCATCGATGATTTCCAGCACGCTGTGACCGGGCAGCATCCGGTGCTCGCCCAAGGCGCAATCGCGGCCCGTGGTGCCGATGAGTCCCGCGTCGACACTGGCATAGCCGATGGAGGCGATCCGCGCGTTGGGGAACACCCGGCGCAACATCTGCATTTGCCCGTCAAACAGGCTTTCCCCGCCATACAGCAGGGTCTCGACCTCGGTCAGGGTTTGCGCCTCGCGCTGCAGCTCACTGGCGAACGTCAGCAATTGCGCGGGCACCCCGGCCAGTACGTTGATCCGGTGCTGCCGGATAGCGTCAGCCAATACCCCGTTCGCCACATCACCGGTGAACGGAAATTCGGTAACACCCGCTGTTTCGTGCGCCAGTGCATCGTGGATAAAAATGAAGCTGGCATACAGGTCGCCGACAAAGAACAGGTTGGCGACCCGGTCTCCGGGATTGAGTTGATGACCGAGCTGGTTGCCGAAGTCCCGCACCAGGGTCTGCCATTCTTCGCGGGTAAATACTGAAAGTTTACCGGCGCTGGTGGTTCCACCGGTTTTGAAGACCAGTGCGCGTTCGACGGTAGAAGTCAGCACCGGCCATTGTTCGAAGTTCAGGCTGTTTGCCCAATAGCGTTGTGGGTCCGTCACTGGAAGTTGATCCAGTGCAGTGAACTGTGGTGCAACGTTATGCAACTGTCTGGCGTAATACTTTGAATGCGCTCGGGCAAAAGTGACCAACTGATTGAGTTCGAGTGTTGCGTTCATGGTGTTCTCTTTAATTGTTATGACCGTGGGCGATAAATGTCTTAACGGCGCGCATCGATGACGGATGGAATCTTTCCGCTGTGTTTGTTTCTGCTGAACTGCTGGGGCTCGCAGATTTGCGCTTCTACCGTGAGCAGTCTGCTGCGCAGCAAAGTGGCCAGCGTCGAGTAACTTTGCAGTCGGTCGAGAATGTCGGCGGGGTTGCCAGGGCTGCGAATCAGCATTCGTTCCAGGCCATCGGGTGCTTGATCGAGGTGCAACTGAAACGCGGTTTGCAGGTGCCGTGCGAGTTCGTTCAGGCAGATGAAGTCGCTGCCGATACGCAGCAATCTGCCGTGCCGTTGCAGCAACTCGAAGCGTGGCGAACTCAGCCCGCACGGGCAGTCGCCAGGTCGCCAGCGACCGGTGTCGCCGACGTCATAACGCTGGACCTGCTGACCCTCACGAGCTTTCGAGGTGAACAGCAACCGGCCGACTTCATCACCGACGACAGGCACGTCCTGCTCCATTGCGACGATTTCCAGATGCTGGATGTCGTCCATCAGGTGAAACACACCATCAGCGGTTGCCGCGCAGGCGTGCCCGAACGGCCCCGCATCGACGCTGCCATACACTGCCGAGCGGATGCTGGCGACGCCGCAGCGCTGCAGTAGCTCGCGACACTCACCACTGATGTGTTCACCGCCGAGAAAGACTTTTTCAATGCCGCCGTAACGGCTCAGACGTAGCTGTTCGTTGAGGAACAATCGATGCAGGGTGCTGGGCATGCCGATCAGCACGGTGACGCGCTGCTCGATGATCACTTGAGCAATGTCGCTGTAGTCATCGTCGGCGGGTGCGCCCATGGGCAGGTGAGTTGCGCCCAACAGTTCCAGTACTTTGGCGAAACTGAAGAAGCCGCCGTACAGGCTGCCACTGAAGAACAGGTTCATGACCTTGTCGCGACCCGGATCGAGTCCTGCCGCAAACAGACCATCGGCGGCGGCGCGCATCTGGCGTTGAAAGTCGCGGTAGCTGAACCCCGCTAGCGCCGGTGTGCCGCTGCTGCCGCCAGAGCGGAAAAACAGTTGTGCGGCCGCTGTCGTCGGCCGCGCGATAAACGCCGCTTTGTCGGTGATCGGCAGGCCCGACAGCGACGGCGCGCGAGGCGGCCGGTCGAGGGTCATATGGCTAGGCAAATGCGTTGGCGCGATGCTGACCGAGACACGTCGGCTCAGGCGTTGCAGTGCGTAAACGCCGTCGTGAGGTTCGCCGTCGTAGCCGTCATGAATGGCATTGACGGGCGTAATGCGGCTGACGCCCGCGGCAATCAGCGTGCGCGACAGTTCAGCGATCTGCGGTTCGGCACACACCAGTGCACAACTCTGCAATACGTTGCGCCAGGGTAGCAGCGTCTGGGCCAGACGCGCGCGTGGCAGGGGCTTGAGCAGCAGCGTGCGAAACAGTGGCGAGGGCGCGAGCACTTGGTCATGGCGCCAGACAACTCGCCAGCCCGGCGCGCTCCAGACGTGCGCCGTCACAGCAGAAAAGCTCTGGGCCAGGCGCGTCATCAAGGTATGGGTGGTGATCTCGCTGGCTTCCTGGACCGTTGGGGTCAGCGCCGGCCATTGCCCGGCACGGCGCTCGAACGCCGTGGCCAGCGCTGAGCCGATTTCGTGCAGCACGGCCGGTTCGTCGCTGTCGACCAGTAACCATTGCGGGCTGGAACAGGCCTGCTGATCCAGTCGGCAAACCTCATCGGCTATCGCCTCGAGCGTTTGCGGCGTGGCAGCGTCCGGCGTCAGGTAGGCAAAACTGACGCGGTGGCCCCAATCGATCCAGCGGCATCCGGGCGGCAACTGTTGGCGGATGGCTTGCAGCGCGGCTTCGCCACCCCACGCCGATACGCCATTGGCCATTTTGCACAAGCGGCCGATTTGCGCGGTTGCCACTGGTAGCACGGCCACGTAATGGCGCAGTTGACCGCTGGGGTCGCATTGCACCAACGCATGCAGCAGACGTGCAGTCAGACCTTGGTCGCTGCGGCTGGGGCGTAGCCAGTTGATGTTGCCGGCCAAGAGGCTTTCGATCATCGCGCAGCAGGCCAGCAATGGCGCGTTGGCCGGTGTCACGTGGACCACCAGACCCAAAGGGCTCCAGCGCTCGAAACGCGATTGCCGACAATCGAAGCGGCGCAGGGAATCGGCGTGATCACCCAGTTCGCGTTCGAGTTTGTTTTGCAGGGCGTGAGGCTGACAGAAATCGATCAGGGCCTGGCGTTGTTCGTCATTCAGCGGCAACTCGACGCTGTGCAGTTGCTGCGCAAGGTTTGCCGCGGCGGTCAGCACAGTGGCGCGCTGCAGCGGTGTGCTCAGGTGTTGCGCTAAGGTCTGATGCAGCAGCGTCAGTGCGGTGTCGAGATCGAAGTCCGCGTGCAGTTCTCCGTTGATCAGGTACATATCAGTGCTTCCCCAATAATTCAGATGCCGCCATCGCGCAGCTTCTGCCGACGGTAGTGCCCGCGCGGCCATGCAGTTCGAACCAGTCACTGGCCAGGCCGCAGCCGCAACTCGAGCCGGGATACAGCGTCGCCAGGTCGCTCATCACCACCGCGTGCGCCGGACTGGATGAAATGTAAGGCGAGACAAAACCCAGCAAGCCTTGCTGGCCGTAGGGCTGGACGGAAAAGTCGCGCGGATTGCGCACGTAAGCCTTGGCGTAAACCGGGACATGAAAATGATGCCGGGCACATTCGATGTAGGGCACTGCGTGCTCGACCGCACCGTAACCGTCTCGGCATCGCGACATCTCGATGCCCAATTGCCGGGCGATGTGCTCATACAGTTGTTGTTTTGGAATTTCCTCGCTGGCGCGGGTTTTCCAGCCACCGCCGAAAAACACCAGCGAATCGGCCGGCAGTTGCAGGGCAGGCACGCCGGTGGCCTGCATCTGCTGCAGGGTCTGCCAGAGAAATGCCGGGAAACCGAAAATGCGCACCGGCAGGCCTTCTTCGGCGAACGATTGCAGGGCAGCGATGACGCCAAACACATCGAACTGATGCCCGTCGCCGTTACAGCGCAAGGCATAGACGAGCCGATTGACCGGGGCAAAGCGGCAGAGGAATTGGTCGGTGTAGGACGTCCCCAGCGTGATCGCGCCTTGCGGCTCGTAGCTCAGCAGCAGGTAGTTGCACGGCGTGTCCGGTGAATTCCAGCCGTAGTGGCTAAAGATCCGTTCGACCATGAACTGCGCGCTCGACAGACTGCGTGGGTCGTAGCGCATGCGGCTTTTCTGGCCACTGGTGCCGGACGAGGTCAGTTCCAGAGCGGTTTCTCCGGTCGGACTGAGCAGCAATTGCTGTTTGAAGAAATTGGCCAGAATTGGCGGCAGCCGGGACCAGTCATCGAGACCGTCCAGGTCCTGTACGTCAAAGCCGTTCGCGTTCAGCCAATGTGCGTAACCGGGAGTGTGCTGGCAATGAAACCGACTGATCTCGGCCATGGCCTGATCGAACAGGCCGGCAGGCACGGCCTCCGGGCAATAGGGGTGCGGCAACGCGCAGAGCGCATCGCTGGCGGGGAAGTGGTTCATTCAATATTCCTTTATTGAGCAGAAGCGGAGTCGGGTCGGTTGCGTTGCAACAGTCCCTGGACCAGAGGCAGGCACATCAGGCCGCTGAAGGCGGCGTAGAGCGCAAAGAGTTCGAGGCGTGCGCCACCACCGATGGCGGCAATGAGCGAACCGCCGAGGCCCATCACCGCAATCGAAATCATCCCGACCAGCGCCGAGACCAGGCCCTTGCTGTCATCGCTGGCAAACAGCGCCAGCCGATACACTGCGGCGTTGCTCATGCCCAGCCCTATCGCATACAGCGCCAGGCTCGCGACCACCGGACCAAGACCGGCGCCAGATAGTGCGCAGCCGATCAACGCCAGAAGTCCCAGGCAAAACGGCCAGAGCGCCAAGCGAATCAGCCGCGGTAACGAGTGCGTGGCCAGCAAGCGGTCGAGGATCAGATTGCCGACGATAACGGCGGAGAAAATCGGCATCTGCCACAAGGCATATTCCACTGGCGGCAGCCCCAGCAACTGCATCAGCAGCAACGGCGCCAGGCCGATCCACGCGATCAGCGGCAGGCTCATCAGCCCCAGCGCAAGGCTTGCGGCGAGAAACCGGCAATTGCCAAACAGCGCGCGGTAACGCTGGCCGGTCTGGCGCCAGGAAAAACCCACCGCTGGTTGCAGGCGTCCATCGCGACGCACGGTCCCGACTGTTTCCGGCATGCAGACGAAAAGCCCCAGCCAGACCATGGATGCGGCAAGACCCAGACCGAGAAACAACTCACGCCAGGACAGCCATTGCAGGAGCAGGATGCCCAGCAGCGGCCCCACCAACGGTGACAGCAGGGCGATATTGCCGAGCAGTGCCATCAAACGCACCGCATCGGCCTCGCAGAACACTTCTTGAAGGGCGGGATAACTGACCGCCACGACAAACCCCAGGCCCATGCCTTGCAGCAGTCGCAGCAGATTGAAGGCTTCAATGCTGTGGCTGGCAAATGCTCCCGCGCAGGCGACACCGAACACTGCGCAACCGATCAACAATACCCGCCTTCGACCCCATTGATCGGACAGCGGCCCGATCAGCCATTGCAGGCAGACGCCGCCCAGCAGATAGAGATTGAAGGCGTTGGGAACATGCCGTACATCCGCTTGAAGTTCTGTTGTAACGGTCAGCATGGCCGGCATGATCAAGTCGCTGGCCAGGTAAGTCAGAAGTTCAAAAGCGCTGATGGCCAAACAAAACCCGAGCACTTGGAGTGGCCCGATTGGTATGAGTGTTCTCTGCATATACGTCCCTGTTGGTGAATGGAAGAAAGTTGCCAGAGACTAGTTGCAGAGGCTTGTGCGACCTACTTTTTTGCTGCGACATTAGATTTCAAATACTTGCAACTTGTTTAGGGGTTTGCACTTTGCGCAGGAACACTTGTTACATCTGCGTGGCAGATGCCAGCGGCAAAAACAGAAAAGCCCGCTACACGGCGGGCTTTGTTTGAAGTGGGTCGGGCTGGTGAGTTTCCCGCCTCGGCTTGTTCATCGACAAGCGAGTGGGATGAACATTCCTGTTCTATCGATGTTGGTAATAGCCAGGGCCACCCTGGTAGTAGCGATGATGATCACCGTGCCAGCCGCCGTGGGGGAAGATGATGCAGCCACTCAGGGTCAGCAGGGCAAGAACGGGAATCAGCCAAGTGATTCGACGCAGCATTTTGAAAATTCCTCATGGTTACGCCGTCATGAAGCCAAAACTCTTCATCGGCTGTAACATGAGACCCCGATTGCAGCAGCGCATCCCCGTAGAACGGTAAGTGCATGGCATGCAAACGGATACAAACCGGATACATTTCAACGTTTCAGGAAGCCGTAATGACCCACAAGCAACGCTTGATTTATTCGATTCTGATCGCCGTGTCGGTCCTGGCGATCATGCTCGGCCTGTCCTGGCTGCAGAACGCCGGCATGATTTCGGAGAAGACGTTCCAGTTCGTCGCCATCGGTGTGGCGGTGATCGTGGTGGTGATCAACGGCGTCATGCGCCGCAAGGTCAAGCCTTGACGGCGATTGCCGTACGCTTCAATCGTTGTTGAGGACGGCCGCAGCCTGTGGATGCAGGCTGTAGCTCTTGTCTTCATTGAAGGTGATCACACCTTCGGCGCACAGGCGCTTGAGCACTTCGCGCACACTGAGAAAGGACAGCGGAATATCCAGGTCCAGCAATTGGCTGTGGACACCGCGCACGCCCAGACGTCGCTCGCTTTGTGCGGCAACCAGCAGGGCGTCGATGACTTTCAGACGAATCAGGCTGGTGCGCAGCCCGAAACTTTTCAGCAGCGAGCGGATGCGTTCGTTTCCGTGACGCTCGACGCGTTGCCCGAAATCGCTCGCGTGTGGGCTCATGGAAACTCCTTTGGGTGCCTGGCTACCGTCCGTTGGTAGTTGCGAGTTGTACATGCGATTACTCCTTTTCAGAGTCTGATCGGGGAGGGTTTTTTTGCTCTCTCTAAACAAGACGTATCAGCACGACAAATCATGAAAGAAAATATGTAGAAAATTTGTTGGGGGTTTGTCTTTTTCTTGTGATTTCGGGTTGGGGGGGGGTGTTGGCCGTGGCGGCCTTTGGGCCGACCAGGTTCTTGGGGTTTTGGGGGTATATCCGTTTTTTTGGGGGTTGCGGCTGGCGGTTCCGCCCTTACGGCGGGTCACTTTTTCAGACGCCAAAAAGTAACCAAAAGGCTGGGCCCCGGCGTTCGGCCCGCTCGCTGGGGCTCGGGGTTCCTTCGTTACGGGATCTATCCGGGGGCATCGCCTACGGTTTGCTTCGCTGCACCTCCTCTCGATGCATTTGGCTCCGCCAAACGGTCGCTGCGCTCCCACCCCCGTATAAATCCCTCCACTCAGCCTGCCGAAGGGGCCAGCACGGCAAGATCAAGAGCCGCAGTCGAGCTAACGCTCATCCTGTTGAGTGGTGAGTAGCGGGCGGGGGGGCGGCTTTTGATTTGTTTCTGAATTTGAGTGCGGCTCGGTATTTCACGTCGGTGTATCTCTCGCCATCACCTCGGTCAGTTCCCTCTCCCTCCGGGAGAGGGCCAGGGTGAGGGGCTTTTGATTTATTTCTGAATTTGAGTACGGCTCGGTATCTCACGTCGGCGTACCTCTACCAATCACCGCGATCAGTTCCCTCTCCCTCCGAGAGAGGGCCAGGGTGAGGGGCTTTTGATCTGATTCAGTATTGAGTTCAACTCGGTATTTCACGTCGGTGTATCTCTCGCAAATCACCTCGGTCAATTTCCTTTCCCTCCGGAAGAAGGCCAGGGGAAGGGGCTTTTGATCTGGCGCGGTATTGAGTTCAACTCGGTATTTCATGTCGCTGTATCTCTCGCAATCACCTCGGTCAGTTCCCTCTCCCTCTGGGAGAGGGCCAGGGTGAGGGGCTTTTGATCTGGTTCAGTATTGAGTTCAACTCGGTATTTCACGTCGGCGTACCTCTACCAATCACCGCGATCAGTTCCCTCTCCCTCCGGGAGAGGGCTAGGGTGAGGGGTTTTTGATTTGTTTCTGAATTTGAGTACGGCTCGGTATCTCACGTCGGCGTACTTCTACCAATCACCGCGATCAGTTCCCTCTCCCTCCGGGAGAGGGCTAGGGTGAGGGGCTTTTGATTTATTTCTGAATTTGAGTACGGCTCGGTATTCCACGTCGGCGTATCTCTCGCAATCACCTCGGTCAGTTCCCTCTCCCTCCGGAAGAGGACCAGGGTGAGGGGCTTTTGATCTGGTTCAGTATTGAGTTCAACTCGGTGTTTCATGTCGCTGTATCTCTCGCAATCACCTCGGTCAGTTCCCTCTCCCTCCGGGAGAGGGCTAGGGTGAGGGGCTTTTGATCTGGCTCGGTATTGAGTTCAACTCGGTATTTCATGTCGCTGTATTTCTACCAATCACCTCGGTCAGTTCCCTCTCCCTCCGGGAGAGGGCTAGGGTGAGGGGCTTTTGATTCTGCTTTGGGGGATTGCGTGGAGAACCTAAATTTTTTCCTCTGACTTCGTTTCTTCGACAGGCTCATTGCGCGTGGACGCGTGGGTGTTTCCAGGGCGGGTCCGCGTTAGCGCCAGATCCGCTCTTTGGCATGTCGATCAGGAGCGAGCGTGATTATTTCCAGACAGTTAACCGGATTGAGGCAGCTGCAAGCTTCGAGCTTCGAGCGGCAAGTTGAAAACTTCGGTTCGAATGTCAAATATGGCTTTTGCTCGAAGCTTGTCGCTCGTAGCTTGCAACTTACAGTGGCCAGCGTGCTTTTCGGACTGAGTTGCTCAGCCCATGCGTTCAGCCCGGCCACTGATGTCAGCGCGGATATCCGCCGTACCGCTTTTGGGGTGCCGCATATTCGTGCGCAAGACGAGCGCGGGCTCGGGTTTGGCATTGGTTACGCCTACGCGCAGGACAACCTGTGCCTGTTGGCCAACGAGATCGTGACCGTCAACGGCCAGCGTTCACGTTATTTCGGCCCGGATCAGTTCACCGTCGAACAACGCGAAAACCGTGTCAGCGACGTGTTCTTCACCTGGCTCAATACGCCCGAGGCGGTCAAGGCTTTCTGGCAGGCGCAACCTGCGCAGGTGCGTGATCTGGTCGAAGGCTATGCCGCCGGCTACAACCGTTATCTCGCTGAGCGCCGCCCGCAGGGCTTGCCGCAACAGTGTCAGGGTGAGTGGGTGCGAGACATCGCTGCGCAAGATCTGGTGAAGCTGACCCGCCGTTTGCTGGTTGAGGGGGGTGTCGGTCAGTTCGCCGAGGCTTTGGCCGGTGCTACTCCGCCGCATGCGAGCGCCGCAATCGAACAAAACGCGCAGGCCTATCAGTTGGCCGATGCGCGTCAGCAGCGCTTTGCCCTGGATCGTGGCAGTAACGCTGTCGCGGTGGGCAGCGAGCGCTCGTTCAACGGGCGTGGGATGTTGCTGGCCAACCCGCATTTCCCTTGGGTTGGCGGCATGCGCTTTTATCAGATGCACCTGACCATTCCCGGCAAACTCGATGTCATGGGCGCTGCCTTGCCGGGCCTGCCGATGATCAATATCGGTTTCAATCAGCACCTGGCCTGGACGCACACGGTCGATTCATCGAAACATTTCACACTCTATCGTCTGCAACTCGATCCGAAGGACTCCACACGCTATCTGCTCGATGGCAAATCATTGCCGCTGAACAAGCAGACGGTCACCGTGCAGGTGAAACAGGCCGACGGTCAGGTAGTGCCGGTCTCGCGTGATGTCTACAGCTCGCAGTTCGGGCCGATCGTGCAATGGCCGGGCAAGCTCGACTGGGACAATCAGTTTGCCTACAGTTTGCGCGACGCCAATATCGACAATGATCGGGTGCTGAACCAGTGGTACACGATGAATCAGGCGTCCACGCTTTCGGAACTGCAGGATTCAGTGCACAAGATTCAGGGTATTCCGTGGGTCAACACCCTGGCCGTCGATGACAAGGGCCAGACGCTGTACATGAACCTGTCGGTGGTGCCAAACGTCAACGCCGAGAAGCTGGCCAAGTGCAGTGACCCGCGTATCGGCACGCAAATGATTGTGCTGGATGGCTCCAACAGCGCCTGCGCGTGGGACATCGACCCAACTGCGGCGCAGAAGGGCATCTATGCCTCCAGTCAGTTGCCGCAGCTGTTGCGCAAGGATTTCGTCCAGCATTCCAACGACTCTGCGTGGCTGGCCAACCCGGCGCAACCGCTGACCGGTTTCTCGCCGCTGATCAGTCAGGAAGGTCAACCGCTGGGCTTGCGTTCCCGTTTCGCGCTGGACCGCTTGAGCACGCTGAGTAAAAAAGGTCCGTTGGCAGTGAAGGATCTGCAGCAGATGGTAATGGACGATCAGGTGTATCTGGCGACTCAGGTTGTACCGGATCTGCTGAAGTTCTGTGCCTCTGACCTTGGCGCCGACGCGCAATCCCTGAAGCCGGTCTGCACCAGCCTCAAGGCCTGGGATGGCCGGGCCAATCTCGATTCGGGCGTGGGCCTGGTGCACTTCCAGAACATCATGCAGGCATTGGAGGCCTCGCCGGATGTCTGGCGCGTGGCGTTCGATCCCAAGGATGCGCAACACACTCCGCGTGGCCTGGCCGTCGAGCAGCCGGCGGTGGCCAAGGCGTTGCGTGAGGCTATGCTGGCGTCGGTCGAATTGAGCGCAAAAATGGGTCTCAAGCCGCAAACCCGCTGGGGTGATATTCAGGTGGTCAGCAGTGGCGGGCAACAGACGCCGATTCACGGCGGGCCGGCTACCCTGGGAATCTACAACGCCATCCAGAGCGTGCCCCGTGAGGACGGCAAACTCGAAGTGGTCAGTGGCACCAGCTACCTGCAAGTCGTGACGTTCGATGACAAGGGCCCGCACGCCCAAGGGCTGCTGGCATTCTCGCTGTCGAGCGATCCGGCGTCGAAGTATTCGCGGGACCAGACCGAGGCGTTCTCGAAGAAACAGTGGAGTGTGCTGCCGTTCACCGAGCAGCAGATTCAGGCTGACCCGCAGTACCAGGTGCAGACTGTTCGCGAGACGTTGGACAAGGCGGGGAACGTTGCCGCTCAATAAACCCGAGCGTTAGTGTCGACGAGTCTGAAGGCCGCATCCTGCAAAGGGTGCGGCCTTCAGCTTTTTGGCGGCTGTTGCGGTATCGAGTTGATCACCGGGTTACCTTCCTTGTTACGGCTCAGGTAGACCGGCAGCGCCTTGGGCAGGCTGTTGGCGAGGTTGCTCAGCTCTTTGATGTTGTAGATGCCACCCACGCGAATCGAACCGGTGTGAGTATCAGCCAGCTCCAATGGATTGCTCAGATATCGATTGATCAGTGGCAGGGCGTCGCTCAGCGCGAGGTTATCCAGCACCAGTTTGCCGTTGCGCCAGGCCAGTGAACTGTCATCGGCGTAGGTCTGGCTGATCTGCGGCATGTAATCGCCTTGTTTGTAACGTGCCTGCATCGATGGGCCGAGGCGCAAGCCGTCGCCTGGTAATGAACGATTGCTGGTGACCAGCACTGAACCTTCGATCAGGTTCACGCGCACCTGGTCCTGATACATCCAGACATTGAAACGCGTCCCCGTGACGCGAATCCTGCCTTCGCCTGCGCGAACGACAAACGGGTGGGCCATGTCATGGCTGACCGTAAAGAACGCTTCACCTTTTTTCAGGGTGACGCGGCGTTCGTCCTTGTAATTGCTGAAGGTCAGGTCGGTGTTCAGGTTCAGTTCGAGCTGGCTGCCATCACTCAAGGTAACCTGCCGGACATTATCGGTGGCAGCGAAATGCTGGTAGCTGTTCGGCAACCAGCCCAGATTCCAGCCGGTATAAGCCGCCAGCGGCAGTGCGAGTGCAAAGACACCTGCGGCTACAGCGAACTGGCGCCACGAGCGCGAAGACGTTGGCCGCGGTGTCACGACCGAGGGCGATTCGGGGCGCGGCAGGTGTTCGGCCACGTCCCAGATTTCCAGCATGGCTTCATACTCGAACGCGTGCAGTGGATGAGCGTCGTGCCATTGCTTGAACGCGCGACGCTCTTCTTCCGTGCAGTCGGCGGCGTGCACACGCATGCACCAATGCGCAGCGGCATCGGTGATCGCATCGTATTCGGCTTCCGAAAGGGTGTCTTGGGTCATTGACTCGTCCTGATTTCGCACATTCTAACCTTGTCGGGAAGTTACCGAGAACATCCGTCATGGCATTTGCCCATCAAAGTGGAACTTATTTTTCGCTCAGGCACCCAAAAAGCAGGACGCCAATGACCACTATCCACAAATGGAGTGAAAAAATGATCAAAAAGACATTCGCAGCCTTGATCGCTACTGCCGGTTTGCTGAGTGCAGGCGCCGCGCTGGCTGACCGGCCGGGCGCAGGCTGGATTACCATCGAAAAAGCCATCGAGATCGTCAAAACCAAGGCCGGTTACGTCGAGGTCTATGAGATCGAGGCCGACAACGACGGCTACTGGAAGGGCGAAGGGCGCAAGGCTGATGGTGTTGTCTACGAGTTCCGTATCGACGGCGCGTCGGGCAATGTATTGCGGGATCAGAAAGACTGATTAGCCGGTCATGACCGCAAGCAGGCGCAGGTTTCGACCTGCGCTTTTTTTTGCGGTTCAGGGCAGCGGAACCGGATCGAGCTGTCGACCCATCTCGCAGACAATACGGGCGATCGAATCGGCGTTGCGCAAGATCACATCGATACGAATGTCCGCTGACGCCTGATCCAGAAACGCATCGCGCGCCTTCTCCATGTCGGAGCTGCGGGTTAGCTTGAGGATTTCCTTGGCCAGGCCCTTGGTAGACTTGAAGTGTTCCAGTGTGAGAAATGAGCCGCTATTTTTGTCCCATCGAGCAAACAGTTCATCTCGAGGTGTCGCGAGTGAAAGCGCCTCGGTCTGGAATCTTTCCAGTTCAGCCTGAGCAGCACGTCCATAGGCGGAGACGGTAGAGACCAGATCGTGAAACGGGCGTCGCGCCTCCAGCGAGGCTATGTCCTCAGCCATTGAAAACTGATGGGAAAATTCGTGGATTATCGTCGCGGCTTGGGCATGGCCATCAACATCGAAGTCGGCAGGCACTAGCGGTTTGTACAAATCCAGCAACGGGTGGAAGAAGTTCTCGGTGAAGTGCACCTTCTTCAGATCGTCATTGTTCAGTACAAACGCAATGATGTGGGAGAAGTAGGTGTTGGTGCCGACCACGAAACGTTCGGTATTCATCAAGTCATCGTTGGGGTCCACCAGTGCCTTGCAAATGGGCGCGATGCTTTTGTTGAGTTTGCTCAGCAAGTTCAGATCGACCTGGGGAACACCAAAGCACATCTTGAGAAAACCATCGAGTCGAGTGCCGGGGACGTTGGCTTTCAATTGCGCGAGGTTATGCAGGCAGTTGAAAGCATAAGAACGGGCAAGGTTGATGGCATGCTGGATGACCCAGGCTTTATACGGATAGTTGCGTCGAATTTCGTTCATGCCCACCGCTTCGATATTCATCAGCGCGCGACGATTCTGATTTACCCCGTGGCGCTTGTAGAGTGTCGACATCGCTTTGCCGTAGTGCACCGCGTGGCGGTCGGGCGCCAACAACAATCGTGAGCCAGACAGGGTCAATGACGGGCCGGCAATTTTCTCGTTGACCATCTGCCACACAGCTCCCGGCTGTTCAATCCGTACAACCTTGCCATCGATGGCTGTGTACGTGCGCTTGCTGATCGGGTCTTCGAAGGTGCCCTTTTTGGTCTGACGCTTGAGATCTTCCAGTGCCACGGCGCTCGTTTCGAAGGTTCGCAGTTCAGTGCGTAACGGCGAAGTTATCCGCAACTGCGACCAGGCAACGGCCGCTGGTGCGGGTGAATTTGTGATTTCGGCCCCGTCAGACGCGCTTGGGGAAGGTGTTGAGGATGCTGGCGCCGCCGCAGCGACGGCTTCCGTGGATTCAATGCTCAGCCGCCCCAGACTGATCATCTGAAGCGCACCCTCGATAAATGACTTCAGTGCACGTGACCAGTGATGATCCTGCAGGGTTTCCGCCGAATCCTTGAACGCTTTGTAGGCTTGCCAGAGAAACGTTATGTAGGAGATTTTGCCCGGAAGCAGCCCCGCCGTCAGATGGAAGCCGCGACTGAACAGGTGCTTCGCCGCCTCCCAGTCGGCCTGAGCATGGTGCTGTAACTGACACGCGAGCAACTGTGGCAGGAGCTTGAGATTGTCCGCATGGAAGCGGTGCAAGAGGTTGCCGGTTATGGCGTTGCTGGACAGGGTCATCTCACTGGTTTCCCCTACGGTCGATCGCAACAGGCCGGTAAACACCGACTGCTGCGCCGCCGGCAACCGGCGAATCAGCAGGTCCTGAAATTGGCCCGGTGTATTCACCGCCGCAATCAGGCTGGCCGCGTCAGTGAACTCGCGCAGCACCTGTTCGGCATACGGTGCGTACAGGACCAGTGGTCCTTCATGACCGCTACCGGGGCCGATCACATATAAACCCAGGGTTTGTACGGCGCTGGCACCGGCGGTTTTGACCAGCGACAGGGGCGAGACGATGGCGTGCGCACCCTCAACCGTTGTACGCGCAATGCCATCCGGCATATCCAGTACCTGACAGAGCTGATCGAACGCTTTGCTCGACAACAGCTGTTGCAACTTCAGTTCATGGGCGTGCTGCAGCAATTGCCAGGGCAATTGGCGAAAGAAGCGCTGCTTGCGTGCATCGGCCTCGGCGTGGCCAGTCGACAACGCAGCGGTCACGGACCGGGCGTAGGTGGTCGGTATGTCCAGCGACAGCAACAGTTGCCGGACTGCGTTCTGATCGAAGTCGGGCGGCAGCGTCTTGGCCGTTTTCGAGATAACGCTGAAGCCGGTGCCCTGGGCGATGTTGATGTGGTTCAGGGCAAATTCGCTCAGCGCCCGAGCGGGCCCGGCCAAGGCCAGGTTGGGAATGATCTCGATGTCCTGTGGATCGAGTTGATGGCCGCTAAATCGCGCATCCAGCAGTGTTTTCAGGGTTGTATTTACGTAATCGGGCAGGGTGGGCAGACCGCTGAGGTAATCCTTGTGGTCGGCCATGCTGTGGCGCCACTGCTCAAGCAGTTCGAGGTGCAATTGCTGCTCTTCCACTCGCGCCATGCCGAGCCAGGCGGGCAGTGATTGCTGTTGATTGATCGCCTTGGCCACGTCGATGCTGCGCAGCAGGTTGGTGTCGATCGGTGTTTTTTTCAGGCGATTGAGTGTCGCTGTCAGCCCGGGCTGGTCCTTGAACCGTTCGCGTGCCCAGTCACAATGCGCAAGGACGTGTTCGATGCCGGATTGCACGCAGTGGTGCAGGACATTGTCCTCGATCAAGCGCAACGCCCCCAAAGCGTAGTCTTGATGGAACAGGCGATCTTCCGGAGCGAGGTTTTCCAGCAGTGAAAGGCGCCCGACACTGTCCTGCAGTCGGCGGCCAAGTGCCCGCCGCGCACTGGCAATTCCGGGAAAACCCTCAAGGCCCTGAGCCGGTGTCCACAGCATGGCTTTGCCTGAATGCATGTCGTCAAGGCCACCGCGTTCGGTCAGCAAGACACAGTGAGCCAGTGGCAATGGTGCCTGGGTCTTGGGGTGCTGCACCGTGAGTGACCAGGCATCAGGCCGAAAACCGTTGAGCGAGCGCCGATTGTCACGGCTCGGTTGATCGGGATGGAATACGGTATCGACAATCGCCTGTTCAGCCGTGTCGAGCGAGCCACTGAGCACCCGCAACGCGGCTTCACCCGTGACGCCGACAAACAGTGAGTGGGCCAGTTGGGCCTTCATGTTTTCCAGGAAGCTACGTTGCTGGGTCGGCGTGATTGTCGGCTGGCTTCTGAACATGCCAGTGAGCAAGGCATCGATCCCCGAAAATGACCTGATGACTTCTTCTGCCTTGTGCGCGAGCACCACGGACGGTTGCTGGACCCCGGCGAACACCGGTCTGGTCGACCAGCGTTCGCCGGCATCCAGTGCCAGCAGGCGCTCGTGAATCATGGCGCGGATGTCCAGTGCCTTGTCGAACAGGGCATGCAGGTCCACCGCGCCATCGCTCTGCCGGAACACCTGCGTGGCATAGGCGATGTTCTGTCGTTGCTTGGTGATGATGGCCTCGAACAGCACTTTGAAGGTCTCACCGCTGATGCTTTCTCCGGTGACATGCGGCTGGTCGAAGCCGACGAAGCGTTTGCGCTCTTCGAGGTTCAGCAGTCCATACAATTCATCCTCGTGGCCGGGTGCGCGGAATTTGCTCAACACGGTGTTTTTCAGATCAAGGTAATCGTGCAGGACTTGCAGGCCCATGGTCGGCGTGTAGAGACAGGCGTCGGCATGACTGATCATCAACGATCCCGCGAGTTCGACGTAGTTGGGCTCGTACTCCCACAGGCGCACACTCTCGATGGTTGGACGGCGGGCCGGCACGTCGGTGGGTTTGATCATGTGATGCAGGGTGGCGAACTGTGTGGCGTCGATGATCCCGGTTTCGCGTTTGATCAGCAGTTCGGCGCGCGCCTGTTCCTCCAGCACCGCGCTGAAAAACGTGCGGCGCGCAGATCCCGAAACGGCGGGTGCACTCCAGTATTTTTCCAATTCGCCAAACAGCAACACCGGGAGCTTGTCCGAGGCTAGCTTGAGCGCGGCTTCCCAAATGGCGTGGTCTCCGGGGACAGAGGTGTGCCCGGGATTGATGAATTCGTGCAACTGGTCGACTGGCCATTTCTGGTGCCGATAGTACATAAGCAGGGCTTCGCTCAAGCTCATTGATGCGTGCCAATGCCTGCTCGTTGTCGGCGCGGAACCGCTGTCATCGCTGAGCGCGTCGGTATAAAAATTCACCCGGGTCTGCGCCTGACGTACGTCGGGAAAATTCACCTCTAGCAGGTCATCAAGGATTGTTTCCAGCAGGGCGGTGAGCGCCGGCAATTGTTTCAGTTCGCCAAGCACGGCCTCGGCATTGATGCGCTGGCTGGCGAGAATGACCTCTTGCTGGCTATCGAAAATATCGCCTTCAATGGTTTCGTAAGTCAGGCTGATGCCGCTCTGTTCGACTACTTGTCTGCGCTCCGACAGTGCAAGAAACGCTAGAACGTCATCCTCTTCACCCGCTTTGTTCAAGCGTGTTTCGAGCAGGGTTTTAAGGGTTTCCAGGTCTTCGTATGGCTTGATGCCTTCGTAGGGGGTGTAGAGAATCGCACGCTCTTTCTCGGCGTTTTCACTGAGGATGAAACTGCCCGACAGCGTGATGGGCGCCAGTTTGCCGGCATTGAGGCGAATACGCTGGGCGAACATCGGGCGGGGTTGCTTGATGCGCAGCGCATGGGTCGACAGTTTGATGTGGCCAAGCCATTTGAAATCCTCGTCTTCGAGACCGTGGTTTTTGCCCAGGGCCGGCCAGAGACCGGGGGAATTCAATGCTTCGGGGAAAAACAGGGGGGACGCCGCTTCAGACATGATCGAGCCTCGGTAGGGGCGCGTGTGTTCGACACGCAAGTGAGGCCAAGACTAGGAACAACGCTGTATGCACGGGTGGTAGCCAGTTACCGCATCCCGGCGGAATTTGGTGATCTCGCGACCAAGGGTTGACAGGCGGTCGTCGCGCCATGGTTAATCGGCGAGCAAGTCGTCCGTACGCTGTTGTTCCCTCCAATAATCATTCTGGAGCTTCAGATGTCTGCGCCACACGATCATGTGTCTTCCGCTGCCTCGTCTTCGTTGTCTCTCGACGCGCTGACGCAACTGCTTGAAACGATTTTTCTGCGCCACGGCACCTCTGTCGAAGTCGCGCGAGTCCTGGCCGCCAACTGCGCCGGGGCCGAACGCGATGGTGCCCACAGCCACGGTGTGTTCCGCATTCCCGGCTATGTCTCGACGCTGGCCAGCGGCTGGGTCAACGGACAGGCGGTCCCGCACGTCGAAGATGTCGCCTCGGGATTTGTCCGTGTCGATGCCGGTAACGGTTTCGCGCAACCGGCACTCGCCGCCGCTCGGCCGTTGTTGGTGGAGAAGGCGCGCAACGCCGGGATTGCCGTGTTGGCGATTCGCAACTCGCATCACTTCGCCGCACTGTGGCCGGACGTCGAGCCGTTCGCCGATGAAGGTCTGGTGGCGCTCAGTGTGGTCAACAGCATGACTTGCGTGGTGCCCCACGGCGCCGACCGGCCGCTGTTCGGCACCAACCCGATTGCGTTCGCCGCACCACGGGCCGGTGCGGCGCCGATTGTCTTCGACCTGGCTACCAGCGCGATCGCCCATGGCGACGTGCAGATCGCCGCGCGCAAAGGTGAGCGGCTGCCGGCCGGGATGGGCGTGGACAGCCTCGGTCAGCCGACTCAGGATCCCAAGGCGATTCTTGAAGGCGGGGCGTTGCTGCCGTTTGGCGGCCATAAGGGTTCGGCGCTGTCGATGATGGTCGAGCTATTGGCCGCAGCATTGACGGGAGGCAATTTTTCCTTCGAATTCGATTGGTCCAATCATCCCGGGGCGAAAACGCCGTGGACCGGGCAGTTGCTGATCGTCATCGATCCGAGCAAAGCCGCCGGGCAGAGTTTTGCCGAGCGCAGTGGCGAGCTGGTGCGGCAGATGCATGGCGTCGGACTCAAGCGTTTGCCGGGGGATCGTCGGCATTGGCAGCGCAGTAAATCGTTGGCTGAGGGTATTGTGCTGGAGGCGCAGACGTTGGCGCAGTTGCGTGAGTTGGCGGGGGTGTGAGCAAAGAGCAAAGAGCAAAGGCCCCTCACCCTAACCCTCTCCCGGAGGGAGAGGGGACTGACCGAGGTGAATGGGCGAGGTACGCCGACGTGAGAGATCGAGCTGAACTCGGGTTTTGAAAGCCCAGAACTGGTTCAAAACCGGCAAAAAAATGCAGGCATAAAAAAGGCGAACCCCGCGGGTTCGCCTTTTTTGTGTGCGTTTGACTCAGCGACGGCCGAGCAGCAAACCGACCACCAGACCGAAACCGGCGGAGATCGCCACGGTCTGCCACGGGTGGCCGCCGATATAGCTTTCGGTGGCATCGACTGCCGGTTTGGTGCGGTCACGTACGCTCGAGACCGAATCCAGCGCCTGCTGCAGTTTCAGGGCGATCTGTCCGCGCAGCGTTTCCGCTTCTTCGCCGACCAGTGAGGCGCTGCTCTTGAGCAGTTTGTCGGACTCTTGAATCAGAGCCTGAAGTTCGCTGAAGGCCTGATCCTTGATTTGATCTTCGGCGGCTTGCACGGCGGATTTGCGGGCCATTGGGTGACTCCTTGCAGTTGAATGGACAGTGATCAATGGAGTGTGGCGCTTGCTGAAAAGTTGCACTGAATTTAGGTCAGAAAGAAAAACCTGCGCGGGAGATTTCCGTCGAGCGTGTAAGATGTCGCCATTTTACGCAGCAGGATAATTCCCCATGAGTTTCAATCTGGCCGACAAATCCCTCGCAGAGCGCGCTGCGCTGGAAGACGAGAAATCCCGTCTGTTCGAACTCTGGCAGAACAATCTGGGCAAAGCCAAAGGCGAAGCCGCGCGTTTGTTCGGCGAGCGCGGCAAGCGCAAAGGCAAGTGGGCCGAGTGGGTCCGCGCGGAGCTGGACGGCATGTCGCCGCCGGAGTTCGCCAACATGGTGCGCAGTGAAGTCAATCGCCTGATGGCCGCCAACAAGTAAAGTCTCAGGTGAACGTTGCGGCAATCGCCTCGCGCACTTTGACCACCAGCGGATCGATCTGCGTGCTGGTGCGCCAGCCCAGTTCGATCGGATAACGCGGCAACTTCAGCGGGCAGGGCAGTAGCGCCAGACCGCTGAGTGCTGCGATGCTTTCGGCGGCATGCGCCGGAATCGTCGCCACCGCCCGGCTGCCCTTGAGCAGATACGGCAACGCGGCGAAATGTGTGGTCGAGGCGCACACCCGTCGACTCAGGCCCAGCGCCGCCAAACCCTCATCGGTAATTCCGATAAAACCGCCGGACGACACCAGAATGTGCTCGCGGGCGACGAACTCGTCGAGGTCGATCTGCTGCTGAGCGGGCGCAAGGCTCGCTGGATCGACCAGACAGGCATATCCACCTTCGCCCAACACCTGACGGCTGAGCAAACGCTCGGCAAAGCCACCGGCAGTAATCGCCAGATCGATACTGCGCTCCATCAGCGCGCGGGCGACGATCTGGCTGTGGGTCTGTCGGAAAATCAAGCGCAGCTTGGGTGCACTGCGGGCAATTTCCTCGATCAGGCGGCGACCGTAGGCAATCTCGAAGTCATCCGACAGCCCCACCGTGACCGAACGGCCCTCGTATTGGTTGGCCGCCGGGTCGACCATCGCCAGGCTCTGCCGACATTTGTCCAGCGCTTCGCTGACCACCGGTTTCAATTGATTGGCCTGGAGCGTCGGCGCCAGTCCGCGTCCGGTGCGCACGAACAACTGATCGCCGTAGACCTCGCGCAACCGGCGCAGCGCCGCACTGACCGCCGATTGCGTGACGCCCAGACGCAACGCCGCGCGGCTGGCGCTGGATTCTTCATGCAGGGCTTCAAAGACTTTCAGCAGGTTGAGGTCGACGGTAGCGATATTCATTTGGCTCATATCATTCAGCAGCGAACGGGGCTTTATTCATGATCGCGTGACGCCGCAGAATCGGCAACCACTGAACCTGATGGAGTTACCGCGATGGCCAAATCAATTGTTGCTGCGCTGCAAATCGGCGCCTTGCCGGAAGGCAAAGACGCGACTCTGGAACAGATTCTCAGTTGGGAAGGCGCGATCATTGAATCCGGCGCGGCATTGGTGGTGATGCCCGAAGCACTGCTGGGCGGGTATCCGAAAGGTGAGGGTTTCGGCACGCAATTGGGTTATCGCCTGCCTGAGGGGCGTGAAGCGTACGCCCGTTACTTCGCCAACGCGATCGACGTGCCCGGTGCCGAGACGCAAGCACTGGCCAACCTGTCGGCGCGCACCGGAGCCAATCTGGTGATCGGTGTGATCGAACGCTCCGGCAGCACGCTGTATTGCACCGCGCTGTATTTCGACCCGCAGGCCGGCCTCGTCGGCAAACACCGCAAGCTGATGCCCACTGGCACCGAACGGTTGATCTGGGGCAAGGGCGATGGCTCGACCTTGCCGGTGTTCGACACCCAGGTCGGCAAGCTTGGCGCGGTGGTGTGCTGGGAAAACATGATGCCGCTGCTGCGCACGGCAATGTACGCCAAAGGCATTGAAGTCTGGTGCGCGCCGACTGTCGATGAGCGCGAGATGTGGCAGGTCAGCATGCGTCATATCGCCCATGAAGGCCGCTGCTTTGTGGTCAGTGCGTGTCAGGTGCAGGCTTCGCCTCAGGCATTGGGCGTTGAAATCGCCAATTGGCCGGCGGAGCGTCCGTTGATTGCTGGCGGCAGCGTGATTGTCGGGCCGATGGGTGATGTTCTGGCAGGGCCGTTGCGCGGCGAGACGGGATTGCTGACGGCGGAAATCGACACCGATGAACTGGTCCGCGCGCGCTATGACTACGACGTGGTCGGCCACTATGCGCGGCCGGATGTGTTTGAGTTGTCGGTCGATGAACGCGCCAAACCCGGGGTGCGTTTCAACACATAGGGTACTGCCCGGCACCGAACCTGTAGGAGTGAGCCTGCTCGCGATAGCGGTCTGCCAGACACCATAATCGTTAACTGACAGATTGCTATCGCGAGCAGGCTCACTCCTACAATGGATCGGTGGTGTGTCTGGAAATCAGTGCCGTTGCTGCCATTCTTCGCGGGTGATTTCCCACAGCTCCCGAGGGAAACGCCCACCGACGAAATCGCCTTCATCTGTCTGGATCAAGCGCATCCCCGCACGCTCCGAGAGCTTGCGCGAGCCGATGTTCGGCGCCGCTTTCGGCACGCGCATCACTGGCCGTTGCAGAACGTTGAACCAGTAATCGGTCACCACCGCGCAGGCTTCCGTCATCAAACCCTGACCTTGCCACGCCGGCGCCAGCCAGAAGCCGCGGTGGTTGTCCGCCTGATCCATCAGGCTGATCTTGCCGATCAACAGTTCCGGTGCCGATTTCAGGCGAATCGTCCACGGCCATTCCTTGCCCGCCGCGACCGCCGGCAAGGCAATGTCGCGCAGGTAGGCGAAGGCACCGTCCTCCGGATACGGCCATGGCACTGCCGCGTTCAGATAACGCACCACGTCCCAATGCGGAAACTCGCGCTGCACCGCTTCGGCATCGGCCAGTTGCAATGGGCGCAGGATCAGTCGTTCGGTGTACAGCGTCGGTATGTCTTCCATAAACCTGCAGCCTCCCTGAATGTCTTTGATGAACGAAGCAGGCTAACGCATTTTTACCAAGTCGCGGCAGTGGCCTTGGGCAGGCTGAGCTTGCCGCTGTCGACAAAGCGCATGGTGCCGAACAGACCGCCGGCAAGCTTGCCGCGCAGCACATAGGGCAGGTTATCGAGGGTTTGCGTCTGACTCAGGCCCAACGTCTGGCGCAGTACCGAGAACGCCGAGATGCTGACCGGTACTGTGACGATGCTTTCGGAAAACCGTGGGATCGAGCCGCTCTGATCGCTGACACCGGACGCCAGCGAGTGGCCGTTGACCTCCAGATCCAACGCGATGCCGTTGTAATCAATGGCCGTCTCATTCGGGTTCTGTACGCGCAACTTGATGGCGAAACGCACTTCCAGATCTTGACTCGGCAACGGCTCGAGGCCGACCACGTTGATGTTCACCGGATCACGGTTGGGAAACAGCGCACAGGCGCTGAGGGACAGCAGGAGCAGTGACAGAATGACGGCTTGGAAGCGGCGCATAAACGGTCTCTCAACAAAAAAGGGCTGAACCGTCACCGGCTCAGCCCTTTCTAGCAAAGGCCAGACGTTAGCGGTTCAACTGTGCGACAGCCGCCGCCGGGGCAGGTTCACCTTTGGCCGGCATGTCCGGGTTTTCCATGACCTGAAGAATAGAAGCTTCCGGGTCGAAATCGTCTTCTTCCAGTTCGATGAACTCTTCCGGCAGGAAGATGTTCAGCACGATAGCGCACAAAGCGCCGACGGTGATTGGCGATTCGAAGATGTTGCGCAGCGCTTGCGGCAGTTCGCGCAATACTTCCGGCACAGCGGCGATGCCCAGGCCCATGCCCAGCGAAATCGCCACGATCAGCATGTTGCGCCGATGCAGGCCGGCCTCGGCGAGGATCTTGATCCCGGCCACCGCGACGGTGCCGAACATCACCAGTTCAGCGCCGCCCAGCACCGGTTTCGGCATCAGTTGCAGTACCGCGCCAATCATCGGGAACAGCCCCAGCAGCACCAGCAAACCGGCGATGAAGAAGGCCACGTAACGGCTGGCCACACCGGTCAGCTGAATCACGCCGTTGTTCTGCGCGAAGGTCACCATCGGCATGCTGTTGAACACCGCGGCCATGGCCGAATTGAGGCCGTCGGCGAGCAGGCCGGACTTGATTCGGCGGATGTACAGCGGGCCTTTGACCGGTTGCCGGGAGATCATCGAGTTGGCCGTCAAGTCACCCGCAGCCTCCAGCGGCGACACGAGGAAAATCACCGCGACCGGTACGAACGCCACCCAGTCGAAGTTGAAACCGTACTTGAACGGCACCGGCACGCTGACCAGTGGCACTTCGGGCATCGAGGCGAAATCCACGGTGCCCATCAGCCACGCGACCACATAGCCCAAAGTCAGGCCGATAACGATTGCGCCCAGACGCAAAAACGGCACGTCGACGCGGTTCAACACGACGATGGTGCCGATCACCAGCGCTGCCAGGAAGATGTGGCTGGCCGCGCCCAGATCCGGCGCGCCGAAACCACCGGCGATGTCGGTCATTGCCACTTTGATCAGCGACAGGCCCATCAGGGTGATGATGGTGCCGGTGACTACGGGAGTGATCAGCATGCGCAATTTGCCGATGAACTGGCTCAGCACCACTTCGATGAAGGCGGCGAAAAAGCACACGCCGAAGATCGTCGAGAGGATTTCATCGGTGCCGCCACCGCGCGCCTTGACCATGAAGCCGGCGCTGAGAATCACGCTGATAAAGGAAAAACTGGTGCCTTGCAGGCACAACAATCCCGAACCGACCGGGCCGAAACGCTTGGCCTGGACGAAGGTGCCGAGGCCGGAGACGAACAGCGCCATGCTGATCAGGTAAGGGATTTCACTGTGCAGACCGAGGGCGCCGCCCATGATCAGGGTGGGGGTAATGATGCCGACGAAGCTCGCCAACACGTGTTGCAGCGCAGCGAATACGGTGGCAGTCAGGTGCGGGCGGTCGTTGAGGCCGTAGATCAGGTCGTTGTTGCGCGGGGCTTTTTCAGAGGCGGTCATGGTGTTTTGCGCGCCGCGAGGCGGGGCCGGGTCAGAAAATGGAGGCGCAGGATGCCGCAAGAGGGCGGCGAGGGCAACGAGCAATAACTGCCTGAAAGGTCAGGTTTTATTGGTCGCTACGGCAAACGCCCGTGTAGGAGCTGTCGAGTGAAACGAGGCTGCGATCTTTGAAGATCAAAAGATCGTCCGATCGCGGCCCGAGCCTGCGGCAGCTCCTACGCGAGATTGAATGCGGCCAGTAAATCCTCTTCAAACGCCTTTTGCGCATCCCCCGGTACCTGCGCCCGATGCCGGGCCAGATGAAACGCCACCTCGAAACTCAACTCGCCCTCACGAATTGGCCGCAGCAGGCCCTTTTCCTGCCAGCTCCGCGCATAGTGATCCGGCAGATAACCCACATGTTTGCCGGACAGAATAAACGTCAGCGTGCCCTCAACCTGTTCCGACCGCGCCGAGCAGACCTTGCCCTGAAACGGTTCGTCACTGCGGAAAAAACGATAGGGGTGATCGACCCGGTCGCAGGCCTGTAACGCGGCATCGCTCGGCGTTTCATCGGAAAACAAGGGATGGCCGGCAGCGCAGTACAGGTGCTGGGTTTCGCTGAACAACTGCCGATAGTCGAAGGCGCTTTGCACTTGTGAGAAATAACCGATCGCCAGATCCAGCCGCTGTTGCAGCAGCAGGCGCTCCATCTCGCCGGGCATGGCGCTGATCAGCTCGATGCGCACCGACTCATCGCGCTCGCGAAAACGCCGGATCGCCTCAGCCACCCGTTGCAATACCGATTGATCGACCGACTCGGAAATCCCCAGGCGCACTTCACCGATCAAGCGGCCGGCGACGCCGTTGGATTGATGGCGGAAGGTTTCGATCGATTCAAACAACGTGCGCACCGCGATCAGCAACTGCTCGCCCTTGGGCGTAACGCTGAAGCCACCCTTACCACGGCTGCACAAACGGTAACCGAGGCGGGTTTCCAGTTTGGCCATTTGCTGGCTGATGCTTGACTGGCTCAGGCCCAGATCACCTTGGGCAGCGCTGAAGCCACCGCACTCGACCACCCGCGCAAACAGGCGCAACAGCTGCAAATCGACGTCGTGCAGTTGACCCAACATCACATTACTCCGGGATAAAGTCAGGATAATTATTCGGATATTTTTCTAATGTATCCGACGGCGCATCCTGCAACCACTTCCTCCGGTCAGGTGTTCGTCATGGCTCCCGTGTTCAAGCTGTGTTTCCCCGCGCTGCTGTTGTCCGTGGCTGTTCAGGCTCAGGCCGAGGACAAAACCCTCAACCTCTACAGCTGGGCCGATTACGTGCCGCCGCCAACCCTGCAACGGTTCGAGCAGGAAACCGGCATACATGTGCGTTACGACACTTTTGATACCTCCGAGGTGCTGGAGACCAAGTTGCTCACCGGCGGCAGCGGTTACGACGTGGTGGTGCCGTCGTCCAGCGTTCTGGCGCGGGGACTCGCGGCCGGCGCGTTGAAGGAAATCCCTCACGAGGGCCTTAAGGGCTACGCCAATCTTGATCCGGATTTGCTGGAGAAAATGGCTGCCGTCGACCCCGGTAATCGCTTCGGTGTGCCGTACACTTGGGGCACGCTGGGTCTGGGTATGAACGTCGAGGCCGTGAAGCAGCGTCTGCCTGATGTGCCGCTGAACAGCCTGGATCTGCTGTTCAAACCGGAGAACGCCAGCAAGCTCAAGGACTGCGGCATCGCGATCCTCGATTCGCCGCAAGAAGTCATCGGTCTGGCCCTGCATTATTTGGGCAAGGATCCCTACAGCACCGACAAAAACGACCTGGCCGCCGCCGAGGCGTTATTGCAGAAACTCCAGCCATCGGTGCTGTACGTCGCCAGCGGTCGGCAGATCAATGATCTGGCCAGCGGCAACGTGTGCCTCGCGCTGACCTACAACGGCGACGCGAGCATGGCTGCAGATCAGGCGCACAAGGCCAATAAACCGTACAAAGTGGCCTACCGCATTCCCAAGGAAGGCACGCTGGTATGGCAGGACAATCTGGCCATCCCCAAAGACGCGCCGCACCCCGAAGCCGCGCGGGCGTTCATCGAATTCATGCTGCGCCCGGACTCGGTGGCCGAACTGACCAATACGCTGTTTTTTGCCACCGCCAACCAGGCCGCGACGCCGCTGGTGGATGAAGCGGTGCGCAACGATCCCGACATCTATCCGCCGAGCGATGTACGCGCTCGGCTCTATGCCGATCGCAGCATGAGCCTCAAGGACATGCGTCAGCGCACGCGTCTGTGGACCACTTTCCGTAGCCATCAATAACAACAGGAGCACCACGATGGATGTGCCCATGCAAAATGACCAGGCCCTGACCCGCGACAGCCTCTACGGCACCGCTGCCGAAAGCACCTACGCCGGCATCACCAGTTTCATGCGCCGCCGCTACAGTCGTGACCTGCGCGGCGTTGATGTTGCGGTCAGCGGCGTGCCATTCGACACCGCCACCAGCAACCGCCCCGGCGCACGTTTCGGGCCACGGGGGATTCGCGCCGCGTCCACCGGGATTGCCTGGGAACGCCACTGGCCGTGGACGTTTGACCCGTTCGATCATCTGGCGGTCATCGATTATGGCGACTGCGACTTTGATTTCGGCTCGCCGCACAGCGTCCCGGAAAGCATCGAAGCTCATGCCGAGCAGATTCTCAACGCCGGCAGCGCGATGCTGACGTTTGGCGGTGATCACTTCATCAGCTACCCGCTGCTCAAGGCCCACGCGCGCAAGCACGGCACGCTGTCGCTGATTCACTTCGATGCGCACAGCGACACCTGGCCAGACGAGGAGGGCAAACGCATCGATCACGGCACCATGTTCTGGCACGCGGCGCGCGAAGGTCTGGTCGATCCGGCGCGTTCGGTGCAGATCGGTTTGCGCACGACCAATGACGATCACATGGGTTTTCAAGTGCTGGACGCCCGGCAGGTGCATCGCCGTGGCTGCGAAGCGATTGTCGAAGCGATCCGCGCGCGGGTGGGCGATAACCCGGTGTATTTGACGTTCGACATCGATTGTCTGGATCCGGCCTTCGCACCGGGCACTGGCACCCCTGTCTGTGGAGGCTTGAGCACCGTGCAAGCGCTGGAAATTCTCGGTGGTTTGCGTGGGATCAATCTGGTCGGGATGGACGTGGTGGAAGTCGCCCCGGCCTACGACCACGCCGAAGTCACTTCATTGGCTGCCGCGACACTGGCGATGGAAATGCTCTGCCTCTACGCCGCCCGCCACAAAGTCGATATTTGACGCAACACTGCATACCCCTGTGGGAGCGAGCCTGCTCGCGAAGGCGTCAGCTCAGCCAACATCATTGTTGCCTGACACACCGCTTTCGCGAGCAGGCTCGCTCGCACATTGCTCCTGCCAGTTTCTGACACTAGCCTTTGCTAAGCTCCGCCATCCTTCCCGTCCAGAGCCTGAACATCGTGTCGCGTACCCTCGTCTTTTGACTTTGCTGCAAGTGTTGCGTGGCAAGAAGCGCCCGGTGACGGCGGCGACTCTGGCTGCCGAACTGGAAGTGTCCAAACGCACGCTTTATCGCGATATCGCGGAACTGACCGCCCTCGGCGCGCCGATCCACCTTCCCCGGCAGTCCGGCGCAACTGCGCTACACGTTTCGATTGAACGAACAGGGGAAAATCGCCCGACTGGATATTTCCCTGTAATCGGCGTGGCATACTGCCGCGCATGACTTTCGACTCCCCCCTCAGCGCCTGGCAACACGCCGTGCAACACAAGGGCTTCATCCAGGATGAAGCTCAGGAACACGCGGTCTGGGCGCTGCAAAAATGCCACGAAGCCCTGCACGCCGGTGCCCGTTCGGTCACCGGCGTTTATCTGTGGGGGCCGGTCGGGCGTGGCAAGACCTGGCTGATGGATCAGTTCTATCAGAGCCTGCGCGTGCCGGCGCGACGCCAACACTTTCATCACTTTATGGGCTGGGTGCATCAGCGCTCGTTCCAGTTGACCGGGATTGCCGATCCGTTGCGCGCGCTGGCCAAAGAGCTGGCGGCCGAGGTGCGGGTGCTGTGCTTCGATGAGCTGTTCGTCAACGACATCGGTGACGCGATCATTCTTGGTCGGCTGTTTCAGGTGATGTTCGACGAAGGCGTGGTGATCGTGTGCACGTCCAATCTGCCGCCGGATGACTTGTACGCCGATGGTTTCAATCGCGACCGTTTTGTACCGGCAATTGCCGCGATCAAGGCGCATATGCAGGTGGTCGCGGTGAATGGCGCCGAGGATCATCGATTGCATCCGGGGGCGGGGATGCAACGCTACTTTGTGGCCACATCCGGGGTCAGTGCGCTGGACGAAGTTTTTCAGGCACTGACCGCCGGGCAATCGGCCAGCGCGGAACCGGTGTCGGTCGGGCATCGCCGGTTGAACGTGGTGCAGGCCAGTGAAACGGTGGTGTGGTGTCGCTATGCGGATCTCTGCGAGCAACCGTTCGCCGCCATGGATTTCATCGCGCTGTGTGACCGCTACACGGCTATTCTGTTGAGCGAAGTGCCCAACCTGAGCGCAAAGAAACGCGAAGGGCGCATCGCGCGCGGCACAGAAGATGGCGCGCAGCGGGTGGTGGCCGGTGATCGCGAGTTGCCGCAATTGTCGGTTCACGACGACGGCGTGCGGCGTTTCATCGCGCTGGTCGACGAGTGCTACGACCGCAAAGTGCCGCTGTACATCGAGGCGCAAGTACCGATGGATGCGCTGTACACCGAGGGTTATCTGGAATTCCCGTTCCGCCGCACCCTCAGTCGCTTGCAGGAGATGCAACTGCAGCGCTTTGCCGAAGCTTGAGTGAAGAGGGCGCCAACATGAGCCAACCGCTTTCCCATCATCTGCTGACCATGGCTTATCAGAATGCCTGGGCCAATCATCGTCTGGCCAAGGCCTGGAGCCAGCTCGAAGCGGCAGATCTGGTCGCGCCCCGGGTGAGTTTCTTCCCGAGCATTCGTCTGACCCTCAATCACATTCTCACCTGCGACTGGTTCTACGTCGATGCGCTGGAACGCGAGTTGCGTGGGGACGAGCCGCATCCCGACTGCTATGTGTTTTTCAACGCGGATGAGCCGTTTACCGAGGGCGCGCAGTTGCGTGAAGAGCAGGCTCACGTTGATCGGCGGCTGATTGCTTATTGCGAGCAACTGCGCGATGCCGATCTGGCCCGCATCGTCACCATCGCCCGCGATACGCCGCAGCACGACAGTCGTTTGCGCATGCTGTCGCATCTGTTCGAGCATCAGCTTCATCACCGGGGCCAGGTGCACGCGATGCTCAGCGGCACCGCGGTGAAGCCGCCGCAACTGGATGAGTTTTTCTGTGTCGGTGAGAGCAGTCTACGCGCCGAGGACTTTGCTGAACTGGACTGGACTGAAGAGTTGATTTGGGGCCACTGAAAAAGCCAAAGATCGCAGCCTTCGGCAGCTCCCACAGGTAATCGGGTGTAGGAGCTGCCGAAGGCTGCGATCTTTGGCTCTTTTGCATTTGCGGGTTGCCCGCCCGATCACCCCCGCGCTAAGGTCAGACAGCCTTTCAGCACGCACTTTGCGCGCCGGGGCTTTTGTGTGTTCGGGGATGGAAATGGATTCCGCAGAAATTCTTGTGCTTCAAGCCAGCTACAGCAATCCAACGCACGCCGAGGCCATCGGTATCGTGCTCAATCATTACGCAGAAGACCCCATGGGCGGCGGTCATTCGCTCGACCCTGAGCTGTTGCGTCGACTGCCCGAAGAACTGGCCCGACGCCCGCATGCGTTCAGTGTGCTGGCCTTTGTCGGGGGCGAGCCGGCGGGGCTGGTGAACTGCTTTGAAGGGTTCTCCACGTTTGCCTGCAAACCGTTGGTCAACGTCCACGACGTGGCGGTAGTGGATAAATTCCGCGGTCTCGGTCTGAGCCAGAAAATGCTGCAGAAAGTCGAGGAGATTTCTCGCCAGCGCGGTTGCTGCAAGATCACCCTCGAAGTGCTGGAAGGCAACGCCGTGGCGCAGAATGCCTACAGCAAATTCGGCTTTGCGCCGGGCATGTTCGACCCGGATCACGGGCGCATGCAGTTCTGGATCAAGAGTTTGCAGGCCTAAAAGCCCCTCACCCTAGCCCTCTCCCAGAGGGAGAGGGGACTGACCGAGGTGTTTGGGCGGGGTACGCCGACCTGAAATATCGAGCCGAACTCAGGTTTTGAAAAGCATACAGATCGGCTCCTGTGTCTTGGGAGAGGGGACTGACCGAGGTGTTTGGGCGGGGTCCGCCGACCTGAAATATCGAGCCGAACTCAGGTTTTGAAAAGCATACAGATCGGCTCCTGTGTCTTGGGAGAGGGGACTGACCGAGGCGTTTGGGCAAGGTACGCCGACCTGAAACATCGAGCCGAACTCAGGTTTTGAAAAGTATGAAAATCGGCTCCCTTTCCCCCTCGCCCCTTTGGGGAGAGGGCTGGGGTGAGGGGGTTGGATCTTGCTGACCCAACCCAATCTGCGAACTCGCGACAGCATAAGGTCGAACACCCAACTCAACGCCCATAAAAAAAGGCGCCCCAATCAGGGCGCCAAACTGTCTTCTTCCAGGCCAGAGCGGAGCCACGGAAGGTCCATCGGTTGCTCGGTCAATCTCAGTCGCGGTAGGACTCGGTCACTTGCGCCGTCTGATCGGCGGGAACGCGAATTTCTTTTGCGTTGGCGTCGCTCTTCTGTTCGCTCTGGGCGTGGTGGACCGGGAAGTTGTCGTAGTAATAACGCATACGCTCAGCGCCGCCCTCGGCGAACACGCTGGCAGAACCCAAGGCCAACAGCCCGGCAAGCATTACGGTAGTGATTTTCATGGTGCCTCCTACTGAACAAGTGGGAGCCGTTCGTCCATGAAGCAGATCTCGGAACAGAGTCTGGGTGGCATGAATTAACACGGGGTTAACGCCCGTTGCGTTTAGGTTTTGCAGTATGTTGCGGGGCGATATCGGACAGACGCGGCACACAGCACCGCGTCAGAAAGCAAGCGTCAGAGCTTCCAGTCGAGACTCACCGTTAGCGTGCGCGGATCACCCCAATACACACCGTCGTAGAAGCCGACATTGTCGTAATATTTCTTGTCGAACAGATTGTTGACGTTAAGCGATGCTGACAGGTGCCTGTCGAATTCATACCGCGACATCAGGTTGACCACGGTGTAGCCGCTCTGGTTGATGCGCGTGTCTTCAGTGTCGAGGCCAACCGGTCGGGGCGCGGTGCCATACATATCGCTTTGCCAATTCACCGCACCACCCACGGTCAGCGCTTGCCATTCGCCCGGCAGACGATACGCGGTGGAGACGCGCAGCAAGTTCATCGGCTGATTGGTGTTGGTACGCTCGCTTTCACCGTCGACCGAGTGGGTATAGGTGTAACCGGCAGTCATGTTCCAGCCACGCAGAATTTCCCCGGACACTTCAGCTTCAAAGCCGTTGACCTTGTTGCCCTTGCCGTCGGATTTGTAGAACTGCTCGCGGGTAACCGGATCCGCCGGGACCGAGTTGTCGACTTCAGCGACGTTATCCTGTTTGCTCCAGAACAGCGCCGTGGACAGGTTCAGGCGTTCCTCGAGCAAACTGCCTTTGACGCCCACTTCATAATTTTTGCCGACCACCGGGTCGATGTATTTGCGGTTCTTGTCGCGGTTGCCCTGGGGTTTGAAGATGTCGGTGTAACTCACGTACGCCGTGTATTCCGGGGTCAGGTCATAGAGGAGCCCGGCGTAAGGCGTCCAGACATCGTTCTGTTTCTGGCTGGTGTAATCGACCTTGGTCAACTGTCGATTGGCGTTGTAGCTGTTAGTGGTGTTGGAGGCTTGCCAGCTGCCGTAGCGACTGCCCAACACGGCGTGCAGTTCATCGGTCAGGCTCAGGCGTGTGGCGATGTATCCGGCTTTCTGCCGGGTATCGTCTTTCGAACCGGTGAGGTCGGTGACGGTGTCGCTGAATTTGGCAATATCGCCCATGTATTTCCAGTCGCGAATGGTCCCGTAGCCCCTGGGGCGCGCACCGGCAATGGTGTACGGGGAGTTCGAGCGGCGCTCGGCCTCTCCGTAGCCGAACATCATTTCGTGCTCACGGCCCAGCAGCGAGTAGGGGCCGGAGACGTTGAAGTCATACGCCTGCATTTTCTGCGTGCCGATCATGTGCGAGGTGTAGGCGCTCATGCCGCTGCGGTCGGGCTCGGGATATCCGGTGCCCGCGTAATAGACCTTGCCGTCGGTATTGCTGTCACGGTGGGTGTACGCCGCTTTCAGACGCCAGCCGCCGGCCAATTGCTGATCAAGGGTGGCGAACGCGGTTTTGTCTTGCAGCGGCCAGGAACTCCACGACGTCGCCATGTTGGTCGAACGCCCCAGACCGGCCTTGCTGCCATCGGCATTCCAGTAGGGCACGGTGCCCCAGGACGAACCTTGCACATGCTTGTTCTGATAATCGTAACCGACCGCCAGCACGGTGGAATCGCTCAGATCTGCCTCGAGCACGCCATAACCGACCTCCCGTTGCAGCGCGTATTTGTCCTTGATCGCCTGATTGTCGCGATAGGCCAACACCGTGCGTCCGCGCAGGCGACCGTCGAACGCCAACGGCCCGCCGACATCGACGTAGCTGTAGTAATTGTCGTAGCTGCCGCCACTGACCCCGGCCAGCGCTTGCCACTGCGCGGTCGGACGCTTGCGCACCATGTTGATGGTCGCCGATGGATCACCGGCCCCCGTGGTCAAACCCGTAGCGCCGCGCACCACCTCGATGCGGTCGTAAATGATCGTGTCGGAATCGGACTTCATGCGATCGAAGGTGTTGAGCATCCCGTCGATCTGGAAATTATTGATCGCATAGCCGCGCGACGAGTAACTGACCCGGTCCGAATCCAGATGCTGGACCACCACGCCGGTGGTCTGGCGCATCGCTTCAGACAATGTACCAAGCTTGAAATCATCCATCTGCTGACGGGTGATCACCGACACCGATTGCGGGGTTTCCTTGATCGACAGGTTCAGGCGCGTCGCCGTGTTCATGGCGCCGGTGGTGTAGGACTGGGTGTTCTCGGTGGTGGTGCCCAGGCCTTGTGCGCTGACATTGGTCGCGGCCAGCTCCAGCGCTGTGTTGCCGGGTTGCGGCGGTTTTTCGGCTTCGGTTTCAGCCAGCAGATCGGCGCTGAACGCAGCACTGCACAGGCCGAGGGTGAGGCTCATGGAACGGGTAATGGGCGCGAACATCGCAGCCGACTCCTTGTCTTCGAGGGAAAAAATCCGTTTGTTCAAAGACGAGGGGTAGGGCGGGGATTTAGTGTCAAACGAGAAATATTGTTATTTGGAAGTGTTTCAGCGGTGGGGCTCGACCATGCTTCAAAAGCAGAAGATCGCAGCCTTCGGCAGCTCCTGCACTGATTTCTGTAGGAACTGCCGAAGGCTGCGATCTTTTGCTCTTGCCGCTATCAGACGCGCAAACGAATCTGCCGCCCCAACACATCCATCACATCACAGCCATCGCGCAACAACATTGCCGCCGCATGCGCGAGTTGCTGCACATCCGCGCCTTTCGCTGACGAGATATCCAGGCTCGCCAGACTTTCCATCATCTGCGTCACCGCCAGAAAACGGCTCGCCGCGCTGCTGTGCAAGACATCCAGCGGCGCCTCAGTGGAAACGAGCAGAACTGGAATACTGTCCTCGTTGTGCGTCATCGAAATATGCGAGTTCATACGTCACCCCGGGCCTGCGCGGCGTGCACACGAGCGATGGCAGCAAGCATCAGTGCTCGGGCATTGGCAAGCATTTGCTGGCTGGCCCAGCGCATCGAGTTGCTGTGTTCCGGGCGAGCGACGCTAGGGGCTTGGTGGGCGAGGGTTTCGGCGCAGTTGAGGTAGACGGCCGCGTGTTCGAGGGCGTCGAGGAGCGAGATGTCGGGTCGGACGTTGAAAGGGTGGTGAGCGACCTGGTCGCGGGGGATGGAATTTGTGGTTGGATCGGTCATTGGTGAAACTCCTTAGTCATCAAGAGCTGCCACCAGATCGCCGTCAAACGAATGGGTGGCAACTGTGCGCAGGTTGACGGACCGGTCTAAGGTACCCGGCGCACTCGAAAGTGCCCTGCACACAGTCACCATTTAGCTTTGTTTCGAGCACACGAGCGCGCTAGCAAAGTTGGAGAACAATGCACACCTTAAAATCGCCGAGCCGTCAAACCCGATCACGAATGAGTCGTGACAGGCGCGAGGATAGGGAGTGAGGGCAGGGCAGTCAACCGCTGCAGTCTGCTGGAGTTTGTCGAGATTCCTTGTAGGCGCAAAGCTACTCGCTTTTGACAATCCGGATGTTTTTTCAAAGTGAAAGATTGCAGTCTGCAGTACTGTCTAAGCTGGTTTTTAAGAATTACTGCAGGCTGCGATCATAGTTATAAATGAACCCAACGTTGCTTGCTCCCATTTAGTCCAACAGGTAACACATGGCATTTTTTTACCTTGGTGCAGCCAAGCTTCAAACCTTATTGGGAAATGGGTTCGATCTCAATAGATTTGAAGTAGGCTGCCTTCAATGAAAAACATTTTAATCAGTAAGCATATTTCGTAAAGGATATCTATGTCTTCTGTTTTTAGGAGTTACGGTGTGCAAGGTTTGTAAATGGTTATTTTGTCAATGTCGAAGTTGGCAGTGTGTTTAGGGGATGTATGGGGTTTATATAGTACGATTAATGTTTTTTCACTTTTGGCTACAAAGGGTACTCGAAGAGAACCCCATTCAGCTCTATCGATTATGTCAATAAATAAGTCGTCTTTTGCTGCGAAATATTGAATGGCAGCAGGGCCTCTTCCATCAACAACCGAAGCTCTTGCTACGACTTCAAGTTCGTAGCGGCTACCTGGCTCAGTCGCAATTTCCTTTTCCAGGTAGTTTCCTGAAGGCTGTTGATTTTCCGTCATATTGCTGAATAGGTAAAAGCCGCCGTCCGCGCCCACAAATTCAAATTTTGCTCCGGCTGGCCCTGACTTCCATCCGTTGTAGCTTCTGTCGTTGAAGTCTGCGAGGTCGATAATGGTTTCTGATGCTCGTTGATTAGTAGACATTAGTAGAACTCCATTGGTAGGAGTAAGTATTACAGCGTTTTTATTTTAATTGCGCACCTGTCAGATCTGACAGGTGCGCGCAGATTCCAGACGAACGGTAGAATACTCGGTGCTAGGCTCAAACCAAAAACTCTACATATTCGATGCGGAGCTTTTATAAGATTATCAACAGGTTCTAGCTTTCAGGGGATAGTTGACGGACCAGCCCTAGAAACCGGAGCACTCGAAGGCGGCCTACGCAAAGCTCCCATAGAAGCTATGCAAGGACCCTGGAATACTTCGGGCGGTGAAATCCGATCTCGAATGAATCGTGACAGGGGGGAGTATAGGGAGGGCATGGCAGTTAACCGCTGCAGCTGTTGCAAAATAACTCCATTCTTTTTGGGAGCGAACCTGTACGCAAAAGCGTTTTATCATTCAATCTCTATTGACTGACTCGTCGCGGTTGCGAACAGGCCCCCTTACAAGCAGAAAGGTTAGTTGCTGTCGTCATTTGCTCACAAACAGCCTGGCCGTTTTCATAGGGTAAATTGAAAATTGTCCAGCTCTAGTTGTTGTGCGCTTAATGTACCTTCGATTCGTAATCTGAATATTGTCGGAGTTGAAAATTTAATAGCAGTTGGCCGAATGCGCTCTGATCGAAAGACTTTTGTCTCTAAGGTTCTTCCGGATTTGTCATAAGTTGTCAAATTGCACTCTACATCGGATTTCCCCACAATCCAGAAACTGAGGCTGGAGTACGTTGATCTGAACTGGTAGTCCACTATGCTGTTGTCGAATATCATTAATCTTGATTTGTCGAGTGGGCTTATTGTATAAGAACTGGTTGCAACCCTTACACTGCCTGACCCGCTGACCCATGTTAGTTGCCCGCTGCGAAGTTCATGATAGGGCACACCTTTAGGCTTTACTTCGAAATTGTCCGAACGAAAATCCTCGCTCAGTGAAAGCTCAATTGGACGCACATCAGCAGAGTCAGATCTTAATCCATTATGCAAATCCTTAACCCAAAATCCATACATGGTAGCTGTGTTAAGGCCCGTGACAGATTTTTCCCAATAGCCAGTTGTCGCATTGGCAGAAACTTGACCTAAGGACGTTCCAGAGAATATTTGGACTTTGGATCCCTTAGTGGCATAGCCACTTAGCTTGACAGCGGTTTCTAATGTGAAGCGATTAAGTCCGGGGATTTCAATCCCGCTCGGTAAGCCTTTTATTGAGGTGATCGTCGGACGGACTGCCTGCGCAACCTTAACGGTGTACGTGCGCAGCGGAAATTCCACTGCAGTATCAAAATTAGCGACCTTGTCATAGTTCACCTTGAACGTAATCGTCAGCGTAGTTCCATCCTTAAGCTCCCGTAACCATGCAACTAGCGCAGCTGTCACCAACCCCTCCGCCTGCTGATGCGCCTCACCTGCCCAGAACACGTACTCTACGGGCTTGCCGTTTTTGTCAGTACCGTCATAGCGCAACCAGATGCACTGGTACAAAGCCTGCAGCAACCATTTGTCGATGCGTAACTGCGCCGAATCTTTCAGTAGTGTTACATCCAGTTCATTGCCGACCGCTCCATCGATTGATGGCGTTGGCAGATTGTTATCGCCATCAACAATCGCCGCTACATGCAGCGTCGACTCTTTCGAACCCTGCGGTGTTCCATTAAGAGTAACGATGTAACTGACCTTCACATCTTTATTGCCCAAGTTGAGCGGCACCACCGAATTAGGCAGCGGAATCTCCAGATCCTGCTGTGCCGTCACGTTGACCGGGCCGACTGTAATGCTGCCTTCACCCGGCGTGCCAGCCCAGGTCACGCTCACCTGTGTACCGACCATGTTCGGGAACGCGCGGACAATCGCGGTCAGTGTGTCTTTGGCGGCGAAGGGCTGAAGGACATTATTGACTGCTTCCTTGATCTCGGGATCTTTCAGATCCGGCTTTACCCCGACATTGAACTTCAGCGTATCCGAATAACTCGTCCCACCCGCCGCCCACTCGATCTGGTAATCCGCCTCCGCCGTCCCGCCTTCGTTGTCCTTGATCAGTTCGGCCTTGATCGGGAACGGCACAGGCTGGCCGGCGGTGAAGGAGCTCAGTTTGACCCAGTCGCTGTTTACGCCAGTGTTTGAGCCTCTCCAGAAGCGGGTGACGATGTCGCCAACGGAAGTCTTGAGGTAGTTCACGGTCAGCGTGGTGCCGTTGGTGTCGGGCGGCAGCATGCCGTCGACTACGCCGTCCACTTGAGGCTCGGGCAATTCCTTGCGTGGTTCGCCGATCTGCAGGATGTCGGCGTGGATCGATTCGCGGATGGCGTGGGTCTGGTTGAGTTGGGTCATGGTGCCGAGCACAGGGTCTTCGATCAGCAACTGGTAATACAGCTCCAGTTTTCCGCCAATGATCGCTGTCAGGTGCTGAATGTCGACGATGATCAGCAGCGGATCTTTGGCCTCGTAATCGCCTTGGCTAATCGGCCGTAATGGCAGGGTCGGCAAGTAGGCACTCAAGTCGGGGCGGGTGCCGAGCCAGAACAGTTTGATCGCCTGGCCGGGCAGGAACGAGGCATCGAACGGTATCTCGATACGCACCTGTTTCAGATCCGGGTCCAGAGGGTCAATGGCGCCTTGCTCCGCGTCCAGGGCCACGGGGGCGGCCAGCCGGTGGATCTCGCCGATGGCGCTGATGAATTGGGTCTTGGATTTCAGTTCAGTTGAGCCGTCGGCCTTCTCCAAGCGGTAAGAGAGAGCAATCTGGGTTTGCACCAACTGGCGCAGTACGGCGTTGGGAATATTGGTTTCATGAGTGCTTGGCACGCTGACCAACACTTCACCACGCACTTCGAGATCAATCGGTTGGCCTTCGCGCGGAGTCCCCCTGATTCGCAGGACGGGCCGGTCGCCGACTTTAAACGAGTTGCCTGAGATCCAGACCTGGGCCGTACCGGCGGCGCCGGCCAGTTTATCGACATCCAGCTCATTGTTGATGGCCTCCTTGAGCAACGGTGCGACCAATAACGTCGTGTCAAGTGTCACCACCACCCGTTGTTCGATACTCCAGTCTTCGGAACGGTTGTGGACGGGGTCGTAGACCTCGAAGGCTATGGCCATACCTGTAGCGTCGGAGTCGCCGGCTTTTCTTATCGTCACCTCGGGGATGGTCACGACGAGCGGCGTCGTTCCGTTTGCCTGCTCCTCGGTCAGCTCCGGGGCTTCGTAGAATATACCGCCACAGGTGAACTGGAGCTTATCGCCGGCGGAAGCAAACGGATAAGGCGGCGTGCCGTCGCCCTTGCCGAGGGTGACGGGTATGCCGTTTTTGACGTTCTCCATGTTGATGCCACCCTCCAAAATCTCCTTGGGGATGGACATGACCAGAGCTGGATGGCCCGGGGTTTCGCTGTGGTCAGGGCCACCGGGGAGGGTGGTTTTGACCAGCACCTGCATCACTTCCGAGTGTTCGGGCGTACCGCCGAGGCGGGTGACGGCGTAGGAGATTTTGTGCATACCATCGGGAAAGTGTTTGGCCTGCACGAATATTTGCAGCTCGGTGTTGACCTCATCCTTATCAACGATTTCCAGCCCTATCAGCTGGTCGGAACCCCGCCAGATCCGCAGCGAGTCGCCGATATCCATCGTCCCCCAAGGCCCGGCCTGGCATAGCAGACCCTGACGAGGGAAGTTGAGCTTCAGTGCGGCGAGATTGATGCCCCACGTCAGAGGCGTCTGCGTCACCGGACCTGTACGGCCGGGGATTTTGAGCTCCTTGAGCAGTCGCGGGGCGTTGTTGGATGGGGCGTTGTTGGATGGGGCGTTGGCGGACATAGCGTGGCACTCCGTGGGTTTGAGCGATGGAGTGATTGAACGGCTAAACGGCAGTTTGCGCACCTGTCAGATCTGACAGGTGCGGGCTGAAATCCGACGTACGGTACCCATGTTTCCGGCCCTTGGAATAAAAAAAGCTCTGCATCTTTCGATACAGAGCTTTTCAATGGATCAGGCAAAACGCACTTCGGTTGCGTTCACCTAGAGAGATCCACAGCAGCTTTACTGCTGCGCGACGCCCGCAGGTGCTGCGTCGGGTTTCTTCGGCTTCATCAAACTGAAGTCGATCAACGCGCGCTGCTCAGTCTGGTACGGGTCGCCGATCAGCAATGGGCGCGCCTTGAAGCTGTCGCTGACCAGGCTCTTGCTGCGGTCGAGTTCATCGAAACTCAAACCGGCGAGGTCAGCCCAGGTGTGGATCAGGTGCGAGCTGCTGTAAGGGCGATCCAGATCACCGGCGAAGTTCCAGTCGTGGTTGGCCTTCCACTTCGGCGATGCCCAAGCCATGAACGGGATGGTGTACATCGGCGCAGTCGGTTTGTTTTCGTTGCGGCCCAGGGTCTTGTGGCCCACCGAGTCGAACACGTCTTCACCGTGGTCGGAGAGGTACAGCAGGAAGCCGTTCGGATCGGATTTGGCGTAGTCCTTGATCAGGCTCGACACGACGAAGTCGTTGTACAGCACGGCGTTGTCGTAGCTGTTGTAGGTCGGTACCTGATCATCACGCACACCCGGTGGCACGCCGTTGCGATCCTGAAACTTGTCGAACGTCGGCGGATAGCGGTACTGGTAGCTCATGTGCGTGCCGAGCAAATGCACAACGATGAGTTTGCGCGGTGCCGCATCAGCCAGCGCCTTGTTGAACGGCTCGATCACATCACCGTCGTACTGCGCGGCGTTCTGGTTGCGGTTGTTGTTCAGGTACACCTGCTCGTCAGCCTGTTCGGAGAAGGTCGTGAGCATGGTGTTGCGCTTGGTCATGGTCTGCTGGTTGGTGATCCAGAAGGTTTTGTAACCGGCCTGTTTCATCATGCTGACCAGCGACGGGGTCGACAGGTACAGATCCGGATGCTCTTCGTCAGCAAAGGTCAGCACCTGCTGCAACGCTTCGATGGTGTACGGGCGAGGGGTGACGACGTTGTCGAACACCGCCAGTTGATCCTTGAGCTTGTCCAGTTCCGGCGTGGTGTTGCGCTGATAGCCGTAGAGGCTCATGCGCTGACGGTTGGTCGACTCACCGATGACCAGCACCAGGGTCTTCGGTTGGTCGGCCGAGGCGTCCTTGAGGTTTTTCAGCGGCGGGATCTTGCTGACGTTATGCAGCATGCCCTGCATGTCGGCGAGGGTGTCCAGATAACGGTGATAAGCCACAGCCATCTGCCATGGCACTGCAGGCTCGATGCGGGTTTCGAATTTTTCGAAGCCTTGGGCGAAGGAGCCCATGCGCAGGGTTTGCTTGACCAGTGGATAGCCGACCACGGCGATCACGATTGCGGCGGCGGCTACCCATGCACGGCCACGGGGCATGTACACCGGGCGCAGGCGGGTCCACAGGAAATACGCGAACGCGGTATGTGCAAGGAACGCCACCACCATCCACCAGGCAAAGTACTGGGTCATGTACTCGCCCGCTTCAGAGATGTTCGACTCGAACATGATGAAGATGACGCTTTGCGAGAATTCCTGCTGATAGATGAAGAAATAACCCAGACTGGCCATCGAACAGGCCCACAGCACCACGCCGATCACGGCGGCGAGGACTTTGGTGCGTTTGGGGAAGAGCAGCATTGGCGCCAGCCACAGTGCGCTCATGAAGAACGCCTGACGGAAGCCGCTGAAGCCGGAGGTGCCGGTCAGCTGGATCAGCAGTTGGGTGATACCCGAGAAGTACCAGAAGAATACAAACAGCCAGAGAAGTCCGGCCCAGTCGAAACCTGTCGCAGTCGTTTTGCTGCGTTTGAACAATGCCATTCGGCGCTCCAGCTCACTCGTTACAACCACCGCCGGAACATCCATGAAGCCGACGAACGGAGGCCGTACACGCAGGTACGGCCAGAATGGGGCGGAGTATTACGAAGAGAATGTGAAAAGTTTGTGAGTTGCCGCTTTTTGGCTTTCGCCAGGCGGGCAGCGGTGCATCATGTCGGGAACAGCGGCGGCCGTTCCCGAATCGGGCGGGGGATCAGGCGTGGGGGTGACGCTGAACGACCGGCAAAGGTTGCGGTTGCGCACCCTGGGTCAACAGGCGCAGCTGCGCCAGCTCCTGCTTCAACTGGTCGCGTTCGTCTTTCAACTGACGCAATTCATCGCGACGAATCGTCACGTACAGGGTTTGTGGCGGCATTGCTGTGTGTACTGTGCCCATTGCTCACCTCGCAAATGGCGTGCATCAACTGTAGGTCGCGCCCGATTTGGGTCGCTGACTTACTATCGGCGCCGATTTTGATTTCTTTTGCCTGTGAATGGAACTTTTTTATTTTTCATGGTCGGTGTGTCTTCTGCATGATTCGGGGCGTTATCAGTCTGGATCGGGCACAATGCCCGGAAACTTCATCGCAACGCTCTGGACTAACCTCCATCAGTCGCGTTGGGCTATAACCCATGACACACATTTATTTGTAGTAAGGAGCATCAGCACATGCAACTCGGGATTATTGGACTGGGCCGCATGGGCGGCAATATTGCGCGACGTCTGATGCTCAACGGTCACACCACCGTTGTTTACGACCGCAATACCGCTTTCATCGATAACCTGGTCGCCGAGGGCTCCACCGGCGTCGCCGACTTGCCGGCACTGGTTGCCGGCCTGGCCAAACCGCGCGCGGTCTGGGTCATGCTGCCGGCCGGCGCACCCACCGAAGACACCATCAACACCCTGAGCACGCTGCTTGAAGCCGGCGATACGATCATCGATGGCGGCAACACCAACTATAAGGATGACATTCGCCGGGCCAAGAACCTGGCCGAAAAAGGCCTGCACTACATCGACGTCGGTACTTCCGGCGGCGTCTGGGGCCTGGAGCGCGGCTATTGCATGATGATCGGCGGCGACGCTGAAACCGTGCAGCGCCTCGACCCGCTGTTCGCCGCACTGGCGCCGGGCATGGGTGACATACCGCGCACCAAGGATCGCAAGTCCGACGACCACCGCGCCGAACACGGCTACATCCACGCCGGTCCTGCCGGTGCCGGGCACTTTGTGAAGATGATTCACAACGGTATCGAGTACGGCATGATGGCCGCGTTCGCCGAGGGCTTCGACATTCTCAAGACCAAATCCAGCGAGCGCCTGCCGGAAGATCAGCGTTTTGATCTGAACGTGGCTGACATCGCCGAAGTCTGGCGTCGTGGCAGCGTGGTGTCGTCGTGGTTGCTGGATCTGACCGCTGATGCACTGGCCAGCGATCCGAAGCTCGACGGCTTCTCCGGCTCTGTTGCCGACAGCGGCGAAGGTCAATGGACCATCGAAGCGGCCATGGAACAAGCGGTGCCGGTGCCGGTGCTGTCGAACTCGCTGTTCTCGCGCTACCGTTCGCGCGGTCAGGGCACCTTTGGCGACAAGATTCTTTCGGCCCAGCGCTTCGGCTTCGGCGGCCACGTGGAGACACCGAAGAAATGACCCATACGATCCGCAGAAAATCCAAGGCAGAACCCGCACCACCGACCACGCTGTTTTTGTTCGGTGCCCACGGCGACCTGGTCAAGCGCTTGCTGATGCCAGCGCTGTACAACCTCAGTCGCGACGGCTTGCTTGACGAAAATCTGCGGATCGTGGGCGTTGACCACAACGCCATTACCGATGAGGCCTTCGCGCAGAAGCTTGAAGACTTCATCCGTACCGAAGTGGCGGCGAAGGTCGGCAAGGGCGATCAGATGCTTGATCCGGCCTTGTGGGCCAAGCTCGCCAAAGGTATCAGCTACGTTCAGGGCGACTTTCTGGACGACAGCACCTATTCAGCCCTGGCGGCGAAAATCGCCGACAGCGGCACCGGCAATGCGGTGTTCTACCTGGCCACCGCGCCGCGTTTCTTCAGCGAAGTGGTGCGCCGACTCGGTAGCGCCGGTTTGTTGGAAGAAACCCCTGAAGCGTTCAGAAGGGTGGTGATCGAGAAGCCGTTCGGCTCCGATCTGCAAACCGCTGAAGCGTTGAACGCCTGCTTGCTCAAGGTGATGTCCGAGAAGCAGATCTATCGGATCGACCATTATCTGGGCAAGGAAACCGTGCAGAACATTCTGGTCAGCCGGTTCTCCAACAGCCTGTTCGAAGCGTTCTGGAACAATCACTACATCGACCACGTGCAGATCACCGCAGCTGAAACCGTCGGTGTCGAAACCCGTGGCAGTTTTTACGAGCACACCGGCGCACTGCGTGACATGGTGCCCAATCACCTGTTCCAGTTGCTCGCCATGGTGGCGATGGAACCACCGGCGGCGTTCGGCGCCGACGCGGTTCGCGGTGAGAAAGCCAAAGTGGTCGGGGCGATTCGTCCGTGGACCACTGAAGAGGCGCGGGCCAACTCGGTTCGCGGCCAGTACAGCGCCGGCGAAGTCGACGGCAAGTCACTGAACGCTTATCGCCAAGAGCCTAACGTTTCGCCTGAGAGCAGCACCGAAACCTACGTTGCACTGAAGGTGATGATCGACAACTGGCGTTGGGTCGGCGTGCCGTTCTACCTGCGTACCGGCAAGCGCATGAGTGTGCGCGATACCGAGATCGTCATCTGCTTCAAACCGGCGCCGTATGCGCAATTCCGTGACACCGAAGTCGACGAATTGCAGCCGACCTACCTGCGCATCCAGATCCAGCCCAACGAAGGCATGTGGTTCGACCTGCTGGCCAAGCGACCGGGTCCAGCCTTGAACATGGCCAACATCGAACTGGGTTTTGCCTACAAAGACTTCTTCGAGATGCAGCCGTCGACCGGTTACGAAACCCTGATCTACGACTGCCTCACCGGCGATCAGACGCTGTTCCAGCGCGCCGACAACATCGAGAACGGCTGGCGCGCCGTGCAACCGTTCCTCGACGCCTGGCAACAGGACGCGAGCGTGCAAACCTATGCCGCCGGTGAAGACGGTCCGCAAGCTGCCGAAGATCTGCTGACTCGCGATGGCCGCGTCTGGCATGGCCTGGGATGAGTGACTTGCCGAAACAACCTGTCCGTTTTCTGCTCAGCGACATGGACGGCACGCTGTTGCTGCCGGATCACACGCTGAGTCAGCGCACCATTGATGCGGTGCGTTCGTTGCGTGAGGCGGGCGTGTTGTTCAGCCTCGCCACGGGCCGACCGCCGAAAGCCATGCTGCAGCAGATCGAAGCCCTGGGCGTTGATCTGCCGACAGCGGCGTTTAACGGTGGAACCATCGTCAATCCGGATGGCAGTTTGCTGGTTGCGCATTACCTGCCGGCGACCACCGCGCTGATTGCGCTGGCCACGTTTGCCGATCAGCCGGATGTGGAAATCTGGGTGTTCAGCGGCGGTGACTGGCTGCTCAAGGATCCGCACGGGCCGATGGTGCCGCGCGAACAGCATGGCCTCGGTTACCCGCCGGTGGTGGTCGAGAGTTTCGAGCCGTATCTGGAACGCATCGACAAGATTGTCGCGACCAGCAACAACACTGATCTGTTGATCGAACTGGAGGCGCAACTGCTGGCCAAGGTCAACGGCATGGCGCAGGTGTCGCGTTCACAACCGGTGTATCTCGACGTGACCGCGCTGGAAGCCAACAAGGGCACCGCGCTGGCGACCCTGGCCGCGCACTTGGGCATAGCGTTGGAGCACACTGCTGCGATTGGTGACGGCGGCAACGACCCGGCAATGTTTCATTGCGCAGGGCTGTCGATTGCCATGGGCCAGGCGGAGGAGGCGGTAAAGCGCCAAGCCGACGTGGTCACAGCGCCGAACACCGAAGACGGCGTGGCCCTGGCGATCGAAAACTACATCCTCCCTCGCTGAAAGCACGCAAAACCAAATGTAGGAGTGAGCCTGCTCGCGATAGAAATATATCAGTCACCATTTCCTGGGGCTGACACACCGCTATCGCGAGCAGGCTCACTCCTACAGTTTTTAAGCGGTGTTGATCAGAGCCAGTAGCTCACCGCATACCAGCCCAACAGGCCCATGACGAAAGTGTACGGCAACGCCATCCACACCATCCGCCCATACGACAGACGCACCAGCGGTGCAATCGCTGAAGTCAGCAGGAACAGAAACGCCGCCTGGCCATTCGGCGTCGCGACACTCGGCAAATTCGTACCTGTATTGATCGCAATCGCCAACGTCTCGAAATGCTCACGGCTCATGTGCCCGGCGAGGAATGCCTGTTTCACTTCAGTGATGTAGATCGTCGCGACAAACACGTTGTCACTGATCGCCGACAACAGGCCGTTGGCAATAAACAGCATGCCCGGTTGCTGTTCGACCGGCAGGGCCAGCACCCACTGGATCAACGGCGCAAACAGCTGTTGATCGTGAATCACCGCCACCACGGCAAAAAACACCACCAGCAATGCCGTGAACGGCATGGCGTCCTTGAATGCACTGCCCAAACGATGCTCGTCGGTGATGCCGGTGAACGCGGTGATCAACACAATTACCATCAAGCCGATCAGGCCGACCTCAGCGATGTGAAAGGCCAGGCAGCCGATCAGAATCAATGCCGCCGCGCCTTGCACCAGCAGTGCCGCGCGTTGACGCGCCGTACGTTCGGCGTTGTCTTCGGCAGCGTAGTTGGCCAGCACAGTGCGAACGTTGTCCGGCAGCAGCGTGCCGTAACCGAACCAGCGCAGCTTTTCCAGCAACACGCAGGTGACCAGGCCCGCCGCCAGCACCGGCAGCGAAACCGGCGCTACTTTGGTGAAGAACTCGCCGAAGTGCCAGCCCATTTCATGGCCGATCAGCAGGTTCTGCGGCTCGCCCACCAGTGTGCACACGCCACCCAGCGCCGTACCGACAGCGCCGTGCATCAACAGGCTGCGCAGGAACGCGCGGAATTGTTCCAGGTCTTCGTGGTGCAGTGCCGGCAGGTTCTGGTCGTCGGCAAACTCACTGTCCTGACGCGGATCGTTGCCGGACGCGACACGGTGATAAACGGAATAGAAACCGACCGCTGCACTGATGATCACGGCGGTTACCGTCAAGGCATCGAGAAACGCCGACAGAAACGCGGAAAGAAAGCAGAACATCAAGGCCAGCGCCGCTTTTGAGCGCACGCCCAACAACAGCCGCGAGAACAGAAACAGCAACAAGTCCTTCATGAAATAGATGCCAGCCACCATGAACATCAGCAGCAGGATCACCGGAAAGTTGTGCACCAGTTCATCGTAAAGCGCCTGCGGTGTAGTCATCTTCAACAGCAGGGCTTCGATCAGCAGCAAGCCGCCGGGCATCAGCGGATAGCACTTGAGCGCCATCGCCAGAGTGAAGATGAATTCGATCACCAACAGCCAGCCGGCCGCGACCGGGCCAACGGTGAACAGCACCAGCGCATTGAGGATCAGAAAACCGACGATGGTCGCCTTGTACCAGCGTGGCGACTGCCCGAGAAAGTTGTGCGCGAACGCCTGGGCCATTGAACCGGACATCGGTTGCTCCTTGTCTTTAGAAGCGCGCAAGTTGCCGGATGCCTTGCGGAAGATCAAGTACAGTCCGTGTTTTTCAATGATTGAGGTAACGCGCGACCATTGCTCGGTAGTTGCCATCCAGCGAATAACCGCCGACGAGGATCGCGTCATCCGCCTGCAGGGCCAGCGAATTAGCCGTGTCGAGACTGCGCCCCAGACGCGTGCGCAGCCAACCTTTGCCTTCGCCGAAACTGTGATCCAGGCCGCCATCACTCAAATAACGGGCCACGATAAAATCCGCTTCGATTCCACCAATGGTTGCGCCGACCGCGATAATGCGGCCGTCCGCCATGCGCTGGGCGGCGCTCCATTGGCAGCCGCTGGGGCCGATTTCCAGCAGGTGGGGCTGGCCGCCATGGTTGTGCAGGTTCGGACGGCCATTGGCGTGCAGGCTGTACGCCATGCAACGGATTGGGTCGCGGCTGCTGCCGAAGCAGTGCAGTGCATCTGAAGATTCAATCACCCGACTGACTTGGGCGCTTTTGCCGTGGGCCCTGAAGGCCATGAATCCGTCTACGGCAAAACGCTCGTCGAGACGGCCATTGGGCTCATAGCGCGCTAACAGACCCTCCTGTGGAAAGTCGATTGAACCCGCCACCACAATGCGCCCGTCCTTTTGCAGCATCAGACTGCTCAGCCAGGTGTTGAGCAGCAAGTGACGAATCATCACGAAGCCGCGGCCGTTGAAGGTTTCATCGAGGCTACCATCGGGCTTGAGGCGAATCAGCATGCCGGCATGGTCGGCGAGTTCGAAGTGGTGATTGGCGATCAGCAGAATATGGCCATCGTCCTGCACGACGAAGTCGCAGGCTTCGGCACCCGGTACGCCGGGCGGCAGCCAGCTGTCGCGGCTGCCCATGGACAGATCACCGGGCAGGCCCACCACTTGACGACCGTTGTCACCGAAACTCGGATCCGGCTTGCCCTGTGCGTCGAACAAGGCCAGCGCCGGCAAGGTGCGATGAGCGTTTTCATAATGCAGACCAGCGAGCAGGATGCGCCCGTCGGGGAGTATCCGGACTTTGCCGGCGGTGGCTTCGAAGCCAAGGGCGAAGGTAGTGATCACGCTGCCTTGAACACCGAAGGACAGATCGGCGGAGCCATCGGCGAGCATGCGGGCCAGTCCGAATCGGCTGCCGGCGGCGACGCCGACTTTCGCCGCGACCAGAATCCGACCCTGCGCATCGACGGCGACATCCACCGTCAGGCTCGACACGCTGCCAGCGAAATACACTTGGGCAACGCCAGTCCCGGCAAATGTCCTGTCGAGTTGACCGGTCCGGTTCAATAACGTCGCTGATAACGCCGGTAGCGCAAAAGTGTTCAGAGTGGACATGCACGCATCTCCTTGCGAGTTGACCCGTACCGGGAGCCGGGCGGGTAACTGCATGAGCGAAACATTCAATCCCTGAACCGGGAGAAGTACAACTGTAAGAACTAACAGGTGGAGAGTCGCACTGTGCCAGAACAGTGTCTTTTTGAACCAATAGCAAGCCGGCCAAGCAGTTAAGCCTGAGGAAGTTGCAAATAGTTGTACAAAAGTACGAAGGGTTAAAAAGAAAACAACTAATAGAAGAGGGCGGATGACCTGAACGTCATCCGCATCGCCCGGCTGTTAGTGTGGCATCGACCAGGATTGCAGGCTGTAACCTTCTTCGCTGAGTTCAGCGCGAGCCTGCTGCAGCAGTTGCTCGAGTTGCGCCGGATCGGAATAGGCGCTGCTTGGGATCTGTTTGCGACCGATATGGGAATTGGTCCGGTCGACGACGGTCAGGCTCAGTTCGCCATTGCCGTCTTGTGGCGCCCAGGCCACGCACTGGAAAGGTTTGAACGCGTGGTTGGCAATCAAAAGTGCTTCGTTGATACGGAGCGGGGCGGTCATGGGGTTTTCTCTCTGTCGTGCCCAATCAAGTGATGTGCCGTCGGTTGGGCTTACCGTGCGGCTGGTACTTGTACTGATGCACCGAACCCGCAGGCAGGTCACACATGAAACAAAGAAATTTCAACTTTCTTTCATGGCGTTGCTTTGCAGAGAGGTTTTTGAAAGCTCCCTGAAAGGTTAAGGCTGGAATTAGTCGATAGCTTACTAACAACTTCCGTTCTTATAACGGGTTTGCTTGTACACCTATAAGCAATCGATACAAGGCGCTGTCAAAATCTTGCTAATGTTACAGTCGGGTCTGCCAAATGACTGTTTTTACAATCATTTCTAATAATTTGGCGCCAAGGAACAGTCATGAGCGAAGCGCCTGCGTTACGACGTTTATTGGTGGTCGATCCGTGCGACGATTGCCACCGCTTATTGCCCGGATTACGCGGCGTAGGTTGGGATGTCGACAGCTGTACTTTGGAAAACGCCGGCGATAGAAGTTGTGATGTCGGTTTGTTGCGATTGCAGCCGTTTCACCTCGAACGTCCCGAAGCCGTCAAGGAGCTGATCAGCCGCAGCGGCACCGAATGGATCGCTGTGCTCAATCAGGAAGTCCTGCGTTTACAAAATGTCGGTGATTTCGTCTGTGAATGGTTTTTCGATTTCCATACCTTGCCGTTCGACGTGTCGCGGGTGCAGGTCACCCTCGGCCGGGCATTCGGCATGGCACGGTTGCGCGGGCAGGGCACGATTCACGTGGATCAGCCCGAACATGAACTGCTTGGCGACAGCAAACCGATCCGTGAACTGCGCAAGTTACTGAGCAAACTGGCACCCACCGAATCGCCGGTTCTGATTCGCGGTGAAAGCGGCACCGGTAAAGAACTGGTCGCGCGCACGCTGCATCGACAATCCCAGCGCCACAGTAAACCGTTTGTGGCGATCAACTGTGGGGCGATTCCTGAGCATTTGATTCAGTCCGAGCTGTTCGGCCACGAAAAGGGTGCTTTTACCGGCGCGCATCAACGCAAGATCGGGCGCATCGAAGCGGCCAATGGCGGCACGCTGTTTCTCGATGAAATCGGTGATCTGCCGCTGGAATTGCAAGCCAATCTGCTGCGTTTCCTGCAAGAAAGGCACATCGAACGCGTCGGCGGCAGCCAGCCGATTCCGGTGGATGTGCGCGTTCTGGCGGCGACCCACGTCGACCTTGAGGCCGCCATCGAGAAGAAGCGTTTTCGTGAAGATCTGTATTACCGGCTCAACGTCCTGCAAGTGGTCACCGCGCCTTTGCGCGAACGCCACGGCGACCTCTCAATGCTGGCCAACCATTTTTCCCACTTTTACAGCCACGAAACCGGCCGACGCCCACGCAGTTTCAGCGAAGACGCGCTGATTGCCATGGGCAAGCATGACTGGCCGGGCAACGTCCGTGAGCTGGCCAACCGTGTGCGGCGCGGGCTGGTGTTGGCCGAAGGCCGGCAGATCGAGGCCCGAGACCTGGGGCTGATCAGCCAGCACTCGATCGCGACCCCCATGGGCACGCTGGAAGACTACAAGACCCGCGCCGAACGCCAGGCACTGTGTGATGTGTTGAACCGGCACAGCGATAATCTCAGTGTTGCGGCCAAGGTCCTTGGCGTGTCTCGGCCGACGTTTTATCGCCTGCTGCATAAACACCAGATTCGCTAGATAGCTGAAGATCAAAAGATCGCAGCCTGCGGCAGCTCCTACAGGGATTACACATTCCCAATGCAGGAGCTGCCGCAGGCTGCGATCTTTTGCTTTTACCTAGAAGTAATACGGGAATTTCAGGCTGAAGGAAAAGTCCGGGGCATCGTCGGTCAGACCGATCGACAAGTTCGGAACAATCGTCAGGTTGTCGGTGGCCGCAATGGTCATGCCGACGTTGAAATAACCGGCGTTGGCGTCACTGGACACCACCGATTGCCAATCGCCGCCATCCTGTTTCAGCTTGCTTTTGCGTTGCACCAGGTCAGACATCGAGAACGACATACTCATCTTCTCGTTCAGCGCAAACGCAATACCGGCGCCGATCTGGAAGCTGTCGCCGATCTTTACCTTGCCCGGGTTTTTCTGGTTGACCGTCGAGCTGATGTCGTCAAACGACTCCTCCAGGTTGTGGGTATAGGACAAGCTGCCGAACAGCACCGCCGGGTCAAACGTCTTGACCAGCGATATGCCCGGAGTGACCGACCAGACGCCGTTGCCGGTAGGCAGGGTGTCAGGCACGAACAGGTTCGAGTTGGCATCGGTCTGGCGCAACTTGATGCCGAACGGATCCTTGCCGGTTGGCGCTTTGACCCGCAAGGTGACCACCGCATCCGGCGTATTGACCGACTCGTCGAGGAACTTGTAGGCGATACCGAAATTGACGTCGCCAATGGTTGGATCGCGTGTTACGTCCTGCTCGGTCGTGACGTTGGACGCACCGCCGTTGCCGCCGCCGGATTGATAAGTCGAATCGCGGTAGACCACCGGCACGTTCAGGTCGAACTGCCAGCGATTGTCGAAGTTGTAGCGGCCCGTGAGGTCGAGGGTCCAGGTGTCAGCCTTGATTCGGTCAAGGTTGATGTTGCCGAGAAAAATCGAGTCCAGTGCCAGAAAGCCGTTGAGAATCAACTGACGGGTGTCGTAGCGCGAGTAGGTGATACCGGTTTCGAAGCTGAATTTGCCACCGCCGAAGAAGCCACTGGCCTCGTCGTACAGGTTGGACACACTTTGTGCCGGTTGCGAATCATCTGCCAGCGATTGCCCGTAAGAAGCCCCACTACCTCCGGCTGCGCCCCCCGACGCTGCTGCGGCCCCGGTACCGGTGGCCACTTTTGGATTGCCTTTCAAATCCGATGGCGACTTGGCCAACCGTTTCGGTTGCGGCGCCGCCGGTTGATCTTCGACCTGGCGAACCCGTTGTTCGAGTACCGCCAGGGCTTTTTGTTGTACTTCGTAACGTTGCTTCAGCTCCAGAAGTTCTTGTTTCAGGACTTCTACGTCGGCGTCCGGTGCCGCTTGCAGCATCGCTGCAGGTAGAAGAGTGCTCAAACAAACAGCGGCACGCAGTGATACTGATCGATACATGAATAAGCCGTCCCTTTAAGCCCAATGATCGAGACTCAGCGTAGTTCAATATCCAATATTGCGTAGTGCCCTGAGTTGAGTCAGGTTGCAATCCAGTGCGCCGGCGCTCATGCCGTTATTGTTCAGGACGACGTTGAGTTGAGTCATGTTATTGACCACGTTGGCACTGCCCAGCAAACGGGTGTTCTGCAGCAACCCACCCTGGGCGACTTGTTGCAGGGCCGTGCCTTGATTGCCGGAGGCCTGAATGGCCATTTGCACGCCGCCTCCGCTTGCCGAGACGGCGACGCTGCCTGCCGCATTGCTGCCGCCGATTGTCTGGCCGGCCATCAAGGCCTGCCCTTGGGCGGGAGCCAGTGCTGGCGCCTGATTGGCCTCTTTGACGTTGATGGCGACGTTGTTGTAGGCCGTATTGCTGTCGCCAGCGGCACGCACGCTTTGTGTCACGCCCTGGCTGCTATCAAGGCCGGCGCCACCGGTGATCGTGCCAGTACCCGCTGACAGGGTGCCGCCGTTGCCGTGTTCCTTGATGGTTTGAACATAGAATTCAGGTTTTACCGTTGCAGCCTGAAGTTGCATCGAGGTCGAAGCCCCGATCAAATCGCCACTGGCGTTGCGCCAGGTACTGCTCATGACAATGCCGAAGCTGATAATCCGCCCCGGCATGACATAACGACCACGTAACTCGGACAACTCCTTGTCTTGTATTTCTATAGGTTTGAATCCTGCATTGGCATAGCCTGACGCACTCGCTGCCAGGCAGGCGGCGGCCAGCCAGTATGAGGTTTTCATCTGCTGCTCCCGGGACATCCAGTCCCATTCTCTATAATCGGCGATTAAAAGAAGTCGCTCTGTATGAACCCGAAATCCATCAATTCAGCATCTTTGACCGGGTTGAATCCATCCAGCTTGTTCTTGGCCGTCAAAGGCACCGGAGGGCTGCGCAAGGCGTTGGCCTTGTCATATCCGGGACCGACGATGGCGAAGACAATGCCGTTCCAACCTTTGACAAAGTCATCATGTTTGTAGCGTTTATGGCCGAGAACCGGGTCTCCGATGTAAACCCAATCCTTGTCCGCTCGCTGCAGCACGACGAAATGCTTGTAGCCGCGAATTTCCATCAGTACCACCACCGGAATAGTGACTGCGTCGAGCTTCTCCGATGGAATCTTGTAACCCCTGGCGCGCATGCCGATGCTTTCTATGTAGCGCTTCATGTCCAGCATGGAAAACCCTTGAGTACGAACCAGGTTCTGGTCAGCGTTGACCAGCATGCCTTTGATGATGTGCTCCTCATCGACGTCGAGCCAATAGGCCTGGCGTAACACCGTGGCCAGTGCAGCAGCGCCGCAGCTGAAATCGGTTTTCTGTTCGACGATGTCGGCAAACTTGCGCTCACGAATGCTTTGCACGTTCTTGTAGATGAGCGTGCCACCCGGCAAGGCAGCCACGGGCATCTGCCCGGCCTGAGTCAGGCCACAGACGAGAAGCAGAGGGAGGAGGGCAGTCTTACGCATGATCGATACGCCTTTGCGGACTGAGGAAAAGCCCCGTTTCCGGGGCTTTCGTTTCGATCGCGACTACAGGCAGGCTTTGCAACCTGCAGCGATGGACAGCGAGTTGCTTTGTTGGTTACCAACACCGGCGGCGTTGTTGTAACCAGCGTTGCCGGAGAAGCTGTTACCAACGTTGGAGATGCTTGCGTTGTTGGTCACAGGGTTTTTCCAGCCGTCTGGGGTCAGCACTTGTTGCGTGGTTACACCGGCGAGACCGAAGATGCCGACAGCTTCAAAGGTCGCTTTCTGATCTTTGCTGCCGCCGCTGCCGCCATGACCACGGTCGTTGTCGCCATAACCGCCACCACCATGGCCTTTGTCGCCTTCGATGGTCGCTTTGCCAGCTGCTACGAATGCGCCAGCAGCGGTGAAGGTACCTCTCAGAGTATCGGTTTTGTAGGTTTGAGTGCCGTTGTTGGACACAGTCAACCCAGTGGAGCTTTGGTTGGCGGCGGCAGCGGCGTTAGCGACACGACCACCGGATACAGCAATGGCCAGGTTGTTTTTCTGTTGGTTGAAGTTGCCGGCACTGTTGTTCACACCGATGTTGCCGGAACCGCCGTTACCCACGTTGTTGAGGTTGGCGTTGTTGGTTGTCGAGTAGTTGGCAACCGCGTTGTTGTTGTTGACTTGAGTCGCGCTGGAAACGGACACGGCAGTGCCGAAGATAAAGCTTTCGTCGGCAGTCGCCAGTGCAGCGGCGTTGTCTTGCTGGTTGCCATCGCCGGCGGTGTTGTTCATGCCGACGTTGCCGTTGGTGCCATTGGCCGAGTCGCGAACGGAGGCATCATTTTTGGTGCCTTGGTTGCCCACCAGGTTGCCATCGCTGTTCTGCGTGTCGAGTACGGCAGCACCAGCGCCGGCGCCGATTTGCAGAAGTTGTTCCAGGGTAGGGCCTTTTGGTTCATGGTTGCCATGACCATTGCCGTGCCCGTTACCATGATCGTCATCACGACCGCCTGCCTGTGCTGCGATTGCCATCACTGCTGCAAGTGCGAAAACCAGTGGTTTGAGAGCCATTGTAGGTTTCATGGTGTTTCTCCATCGTGCTTATTAGTTGGTTAAGTGTTGGTACTTTCTAATTGCACTGCTTTTGTTGTTTGGGTCAGTCAGCGACCCGGATGCTCAGGGTGTTAGCCATTCGGTTCCCCACCCCGGCACTCTGGTTCACCTGGATTACCCCGCGGCTGCCGGTGAAGGCCTGATCACTTGTCGTGACCTGGCGACTGCCGGGTGAGGTACCAGTTGCTCCTGAGCTCGGTAAAAGCGCCACGTTCTGTTGGGAAAGGGCACTGTCGTCAACGCTCTGCGGGCCAGCACTGATGCTGATGCGCGTGACGTTGGCCATCTGGTTGTTGGCACCGGCGCCCTGGTTAACACCGAGGATTCCGTTGCCATTGCTGAAAGAGTTGCCGCCGATGGTGGCGCTGGCATTCGTCGAGGGGTTACCGGGTGTGTCGATGTGCTGGCGGACGGTGGTGGTGGCGCTGGCCGCGGTGCCAATGGCGATGGCCTTGGTGTTGGTCTGTTGCATCTGGTCGCCAGCGGCCTGGTTGACGTTGTAGTTGCCGCGGTACTGAATGCCGGTGTCCTGAATGTTCGCGTTGTTCACTGAGCTGGGGTCGGCCGCCATGGCACTGGCGCAGCCGAAGAGGGCAAGCAGGAGCAGGCAACGATTCATCTTATTGGCCTCCAGCCATGCGGGTCAGCGGCGCAAGGCCTGCGCCCATGGCGCGGTTGACGGTATTGGAGATGGAACCGCCGGCGCCGCCGCCGTGGCCGCTGCTCATGCCGGGCAGGCCGTTGGTATTGGTCAGGGTGTTCATGCCGGGCAGATTCGCCGTCGGCGTGCTGATGTTGCCGCGGATCGAAGAGCCACTGGCCACGCTGGCAAACTCGCCGTCATTGAGCTCAGTGCTGCTCATCGCTTGATTGATGCGGCCTGAAGGGTTGGCATTGACGGTGGTTGGATAAGGGTCTTTACCGCCGCTGCGACCAATAGGAATCGGCTGAACATCGCGATTGAGGACAATCACGCCGTTGCCTTCTGCCTGTACGTTGAAGCTGATAAACGTACTGGCTGCTGATCCGATCAGCAGAAGGCAGGTCAAACCTTTTTGGATATTCCCCACGGCTGCAATTCCTTCTTCAGTGGGCTGGCCCGAGTCAGCGTTGTGAAGGAGAGAGCGAAAGCTGTGCCGCTTTTTAAAAGTGTTTGGGTTTCAATGAGTTGCAGAATAAGCGCGCACGTTCGATACACAACCTGTTTCAATCTTGAAACACGCATTGCTGGGCCGACCTGTCCATTGGCTTAACAAAGCTCTGGAACAAGGGTTTGCAGCGGTGTGTATCAGCCTTGTAACAACCGGGATGACAAAGCGATGAACAGTGCTGAAACGGCCACTTTGCACACGGACGAGTGTTTCAGGAACGGACACTTTGTCCCCGAAACAGGGGAAAGCGCCGGGTAAGGTGACCCATTGGCTGGGTCACTGGGCCAGTAATTGCTCGACGGCGGCAAATGCCTGAGTCTGGCGTTCGCCCCAATTGCCCTGAATGATCTGAAAACGCTGGTGATGGTTTTCAAGCCAGTTTCGCGTGGCCTGGTAAAACGCCAGTCGCTCGTCCAGATCGGGTTGGCAGCGCTGGCCGTCATCGCTCCAGTCGATCTGCTCTGGCGAGAGTAAAAGGTGCAGGTCGTAATGCCGCCCCGACAATTCCGATTCCAGCCAGTCCGGGCAGTCGCCGAACAGCGTCTGACTCCACAGCATATTGCTCAGCAAATGGGTGTCGAGAATCAGCAACGACGGCTGTTGCGCCCGCGCTTCATCTTCCCACTGCAACTGGCCCCGAGCGATTCCAGGGATGTCTGCCAGACAGGTGTCACGGGGATTGAGTTCGATAAAGCGGCGCACGTACTCATCCACGCGCAAGCCGCCAAAGCGTTGTTGCAGGCCCGCCGCCAGCCAGCTCTTGCCGGTGGATTCAGGCCCGGTCAGCACCACGACCTTCATGTGCGCAACGCCGGATCGGCGCGCCATTCGCGAAAGCCTTGAATCGCCAGCAAGGTAAACAGCCCGTACAGCGCAGCGGTCAGGTACAGCCCTTTGTAGACGAACAAGCCGACAAAGATCACATCGAGCACGAACCACAGCGCCCAGCACTGCAGGCGTTTCTGCGCCATCCACAGTTGCGCGACCAGGCTGAAACCGGTCAGCGCCGCATCCAGCCACGGTTGCGCGGCGTCGGTCCAATGCGCCATGGCTGCACCGAGCAAGACACTGCCGACGGCGCCAACGGCCAGACCGACCAATAGCGAACGGTGATCGAGGCGGGTGACCTCGCGGCCGTCATGCATCGTCCCGGCGCGGGTCCATTGCCACCAGCCATAGACTTGCAGCGCGGCGTAAATCACTTGCAGCAACATGTCCGAGTACAGCTTCACTTCAAAGAAGATCCAGCTGTAGAGCAAGACCATGACCAGCCCGATCGGCCAGCACCACGGATTCTGTTTGACCGTCAGCCAGACGGCGATCACGCCGAGTGCGGCGGCAAACAGTTCAAGCCCGGACATGTGGGTTCCTTGGGGGAGTGAAAGAAGGGGGCGGATTGTACCCAAAAACGTGTAGGAGTGAGCCTGCTCGCGATAGCGGTGTGTCAGCGAAATTTATACCGGCTGAAACACCGCTATCGCGAGCAGGCTCACTCCTACAGGGGGTGGTGTCTAGACGCGGAACTGGCGCAGGAGGGCGTTCAGTTGTTCGCTCAATTGGCCGAGGCGCAGGCTGGCCGCACTCGACTGCTCGGCCGCGATCGCCGTGCTGTGCGAGAGGCCAGCAGCCTGTGTCACGTTCTGATTGATGTCCTCGACCACATGCGCCTGCTGCAATGTAGCGCTGGCAATCGACGCATTCAGACCATTGAGATTACGCAGGGCCTGGCCAATGGCATTCAGACTGGCACCGGCCAGCCCGGCTTGTTCGATGGTCAATTGCGACGCCTTGCTGCTGTCGCCGATCACCTTCACGGCGGCTTCGGAATGGTTCTGCAGGCGCTCGATCATCGACTGGATTTCCGCGGTCGATTTCTGCGTACGCTGCGCCAACAAGCGCACTTCATCCGCCACCACGGCAAACCCGCGACCTTGTTCACCGGCCCGCGCCGCTTCGATCGCGGCGTTGAGCGCGAGCAGGTTGGTCTGCTCGGCAATCGAACGGATCACCTCCAGCACGCTACCGATCTGGGTGCTTTCGGCAGCCAGAGTGCGAATCACCTCAACCGCTTGATCAATGGTCCCGGACAGCTTGTCGATCTGCTGCAAGCTGCCATCGATGTTGATCTGGCCCTGTTGCGCCTGCGCTTCGGCGTCGCGCATTTCCGCGGCGGCGTGTTCGGCGTTCTTCGCCACATCTTGCACGCCATAGGTCACCTCGTTGATCGCCGTGGCCACCAGTTCCATCTGCTGCGACTGCTGCTGGCTGCGTTGCTGGGCCTGCGAGGCGTCGTTGCCCAGTTCGCTGGACGACTGGCCCAAGGCGCTGGCCGACACCTGCAAATCACCGATCACCCGGCGTAGTTTGGCGGTAAAGGCGTTGAAGTGATGCGCCAGTTCAGTGACCTCATCCTTGCCATGGGTATCGAGGCTGCGCGTCAGGTCGCTTTCGCCACTGGCGATGTTGGCCATGGCGTTCACGGTTTCCTGCAGCGGGCGCACAATGCTGCGCGCGATGAGGATCACCAGCAGCGCCATGATCACGGCAATCGCCAGGCCGATGACGGTGGCCTTGATCACTTGGCCCTGGAATTCCGCCTGGACGTCGTCGACGTAAACCCCGGAGCCGAGCACCCAGCCCCACGGTTCGAACAGTTTCACGTAAGAAGTCTTGGCCACCGGCTCACTGGCACCCGGTTTTGGCCAGCGGTAATCGACCATGCCGGCGCCTTTGGCCTTGGCGATGGCAACCATTTCGTTGAACACCGCAAAACCGTCCGGATCACGGATCGCCGAGAGGTTCTGGCCTTCGAGTTTCGGGTTGGTCGGGTGCATGACCATCACGGGCGTGAGGTCGTTGATCCAGAAGTAATCGCTCTGGTCGTAGCGCAGTCCACGAATGGCGGTGAGGGCCTGTTTCTGCGCGGCGTCTTTTGTCAGCGTGCCGGCGGTTTCGAGGTCGTGGTAATAGGTCAGCAGGCCGCTGGCCGTCTGCACCACGTGCTGGGTTTTCTGGGCTTTGGCATGGTAGAGATCATCGTGAATCTGCTTGAGCATCAACACGCCCAAGGTCAGCAACATGACCACCGCCACAATCAAGATGAGCCACAAGCGTCGGCTGATCGACACACTGCGCAAGCTGTTCATAACGCTGTCACTCCGGATTCTTTTTCTTGTAATAAACGACCGCCAGCATCCAACCACGATTTTGTGAGCGGGCATACGCGACCCAAGTCGTATAACGCGGCAGCGCTATTAAGGCTTGTCTGTTAGGATTTCGGCCCCGCGCGTGAAAACCTGAATCCAAATTGATATTTCACGGAATTTTGACCGTTTCGTGTGGATCCTGTGCGTGCGGAATCGGTACAGCCATAACCAGCTACGCTGATCGCAGTGAACGCTAGAAAAATACTATCGGGGCATGCCGACGCGCATCGCTCTTTGGGGGATTGATGGATCTTTGGACGGCCTTGCAGGCACTGATACTAGGAGTTGTAGAAGGGCTGACGGAGTTTTTGCCCATTTCCAGTACCGGACACCAGATCATTGTTGCCGACTTGCTCGAATTCGGCGGCGAACGGGCCATGGCGTTCAATATCATCATCCAGCTCGGCGCGATCCTCGCGGTGGTCTGGGAGTTTCGCCGGAAGATTTTCGATGTGGTCATCGGTTTGCCGACGCAGCCGAGCGCACGGCGTTTTACCGCCAACCTGCTGATTGCGTTTCTGCCCGCGGTGGTGCTGGGCGTGATCTTTGCCGACCTGATTCACCAATACCTGTTCAACCCGATTACCGTTGCGACAGCACTGGTGGTTGGCGGCATCATCATGTTGTGGGCAGAAAAGCGTCAGCATGAAGTGCACGCCGAAACGGTCGACGAGATCACTTGGAAAGATGCCTTGAAGGTCGGCTTCGCCCAGTGTCTGGCGATGATCCCCGGCACCTCGCGCTCCGGCTCGACGATCATTGGCGGATTGCTGTTCGGCCTGTCGCGCAAGACTGCCACCGAGTTTTCGTTCTTTCTGGCGATGCCAACCATGGTCGGTGCGGCGGTCTACTCGGGCTACAAGTACCGTCACCTGTTTGTCCCGGCGGACTTCCCGGTGTTCGCCATCGGTTTTGTCACCGCGTTCATCTTCGCCATGATTGCCGTGCGCGGCCTGCTCAAGTTCATTGCCAGCCACAGCTATGCGGCGTTCGCCTGGTATCGGATCGTGTTTGGTCTGGTGATTCTGGCGACCTGGCAGTTTGGCTGGATCGATTGGGCGGCGGCCAAACCATGAGTGATTCCCGCGCACGCCGGCCCGAAGGACGACCTTCGGGCGGCAACAACATCCAGAACCTGAAGCTGAAACTGCTGGTTCTGCTGATCGTCTGCGCGCTGCCATTGTTCGGCTCAGTGGCGATGTGGCTGCGCGGGATTTCACTGGTGCCGCTGACCGCTTATGGCGTCGTCAGCGTGCTGGCGTTCTTCATGTACTGGGCCGACAAGCGCAAGGCGCGCACGGATGCCTGGCGCACCCCGGAGAACGTTCTGCACGCCGTGGAACTGGCCGGCGGCTGGCCGGGCGCGTTGATCGCCCAGCAGGTGTTCCGGCACAAGACGCGCAAGGTCTCGTTTCAGATTCTGTTCTGGGTGATTGTCGTGTTGCACCAAGTGTTCTGGATCGACCAGTTGTTTCTCGGCTCGAATCTGCTGACGCTGTTCTGAATACACCGCAATTCCCTATGTAGGAGTGAGCCTGCTCGCGATAGCGGAGTGTCAGTTGGAATTTCTTTGACTGACACTCCGCTATCGCGAGCAGGCTCACTCCTACAGGGATCGGGTTTACAGCAATAAACCGATTTGGGTCTTTTTCGGCAACTTGCTCACCACCAATTGATGCGAACGCTGCAACAACCCCTGCAATTCCTCGGCACCCAGCGGGTAGGGCGGGTGCATGATGATCCACTGCGCCCGCGCCAGATACGGCGCCGGGTGAATGCCCGGGCGGTCGCAATGGCCGAGAAACAGATCCTTGTCGACCTTGAACGCCAGTGAATCTCCGCGCAGCCCCTGCAAGGCAAACATCTTGTTGCCGGCAATCGAAAACACCCGCACGCCACCCCACTTGTAATCTTCCCGAGCGCCCGGCAATGCCAGGCAGAACGCCGCGACGTCGGCTTCGCTCATCTTTCCCTTGCTCATAACAACCGCTCCCCACAGGCATTGAACGATTCGACCAGATGATCGATCCACGCGCGCACTGCCGGCATCACCCCGCGTCGATGCGGATACACCGCTTGCAGCCAGCCGCCCGGCAGCGACCACTCTGGCAGCATCTGCACCAGCGTGCCGTTTCTCAGTTCCTCTTCGCAATACATCATCGGCAGTAGAGTGAAACCCTGACCGGCCAGCACGCAGGCCTTGCGCACAATAAAGTCATCGATGCCCAGGCGCGCCTCCATGTTCAACTCGAAGCTTTCACCCTGTTGATCAAGCAAGCGCACATGCACCATGCGATCCGCCTCCAGCGCGCCGAGCACCGGCAGATTTTTCAGGTCTTGCGGATGATTGATCGTCTGGCCCTGCAAAAACGCCGGACTGGCTACTACAACCATTTGCGCCTGACGCAAGCGTCGAGTGACCAGCAACGGGTCTTCATCACCGTGTTCACGCACGCGCAGCGCCACATCAAAACCTTCGCCGACCAGATCGACCCGGCGATTGAGCAGGACGACTTCCAGTTGCACCTGCGGGAATTTGCCTAAAAATTCGCTGATGACCCACGGCAACATTTCCCGGGCCAGACCGGTCGGGCATGACACCCGCAAACGTCCACGCGGCTCGCTCGACATGCTCGCCACCGCCTCATCGGCCATTTCTGCTTCGAGCAACATGGCCTGGCAGTGACGCAGATAACGTTCGCCAACGGCAGTGAGATTGAGTTGCCGGGTGGTGCGTTGCAGCAAACGCGCGCCGAGGCGTTCTTCCAGTTCGGCAATGCGCCGTGACAGGCGTGACTTGGGAATCCCGAGCAATCGCCCGGCCGCGGCAAAACCGCCGGCCTCGACGACTTTGGCGAAATAGTAGAGATCGTTGAGGTCTTGCATAGGGAAATCCAACTGTTCTATCAGTGGGACAAACTATCGCATTTCAGGCGGCTAATCATCCATTGGTTTCTTGCGTAGGATTGTCTCCATTCCGTCGCCACCGGCGATTCCTTCCAGGAGATTCCACATGAAACTGCTGCATATCGATTCGAGCATTCTGGGCGACAACTCGGCTTCCCGTCAGTTGAGCAGCGAAGTCGTCAAAGCCTGGCAAGCCGCCGAGCCAAGCGCCGTGGTGACCTACCGCGACCTGGCCGCCGACGCCATCAGCCACTTCTCGTCGACCACGCTGGTCGCCGCCGGCACCACCGCTGAGCTGCGTAACGCTGCACAACAGCACGAAGCCGAACTGAGCGCTTCGACCCTGGCCGAATTCATCGCTGCCGACGCCGTCGTCATCGCCGCACCGATGTACAACTTCACCGTACCGACCCAACTCAAAGCGTGGATCGACCGCGTTGCCGTCGCCGGTCAAACCTTCCGTTACACCGAAGCCGGCCCTGAAGGCCTGTGCGGTGGCAAGAAAGTGGTGATCGTTTCCACCGCTGGCGGTATTCATGCCGGTCAGGCCAGCGGCATCGCTCACGAAGAATACCTGAAGCTGGTGTTGGGCTTCCTCGGCATCACCGACATCGAAATTGTCCGTGCCGAAGGCCTGGCGTATGGCGACGAAGTGCGCAACAACGCCATGACCGCCGCTCAAGCGAAAATCAGCGAGCAATTGTTCGCCGCGGCGTAAGGCTTGCGTAAAGAACAGCTGTTGTTCAGGTAACACTCAAAAAACTCTGTATTCTGGTTCCGCAAGGGGCGAATACGGAGTTTTTTGTTTCTGGCTGTTACATAATCTGGCCCGGGTTATGCAGTCACACAATCAGCGTCTGAGTGCATTGTCGTACCGAAACACCGAATCCCCGGCGTTTCAGGCCCGCAACGCAACGGAACTTTCGATTGAGTCACAACAGGGTGGGGCATCCCATGATGCGTCTTTGTGCAACGTTACTGATTTGCCTGCTGGGCAGCTTTAACACAGTGCACGCTGCGCCTGGGCGGCACCCGGTGTGGAGCGTCGGCTACCACGAGATGACGTTTCTCGATCCGCTGGACCTGCAACCGATGCGCGCCATCGCCTTCTATCCGTCCAGCGACCGCGAGCACATGAGTCTGCTCGAGGGGTACTCCGTCGAGGCTGGCGAAGACACCAAAGTCGCCATCGGCCGCTTTCCGATGCTGATGCTCTCCCACGGCAACACCGGCACGCCGCTGGCGTTGCACGATCTCGCCACGTCGCTGGCACGCAAAGGCTTTGTCGTGGTGGCGGTGATTCACCCCGGCGACAACTCCAAAGACCACAGCCGATTGGGCACCCTGAGCAATCTCTATGGCCGGCCGATTCAGATTTCCGAAGCGATTACCGCGACCCTTGGCGACCGCATGCTCGCGCCGTACGTCAATGCCGATCAGGTCGGGGTGATCGGTTATTCGGCGGGCGGCGAGACCGCTCTGATCCTGTCCGGAGCGCAACCGGATCTCGATCGTCTGCGTCGTTACTGTCAGGAACGTCCGGATGATCGTGATGCCTGCAATACGCAGGGTGAGCTGATCGTCGATCGTGATGACCTGCAACCGGTGGCTGATCCGCGTGTTCACGCGTTGCTGTTGATGGCGCCGCTGAGCTTGAAGTTCGGCCGGCACACCCTGGCCGATGTGCATGTGCCGGTGCTGCTTTACAGCGGCGATGGCGACAAACTGGTGGCTTTCGACAAAAACGCTGCAGCGCTGGCGCGCAAACTGCCGACAGCGCCGGATTTCAAGTTACTGGCCGGGGCAGGGCACTTCGTCTTCATGGCGCCGTGCAACGAAGAGCAGATTCGCGCGATGCCGGCGTTGTGTACCGATGCTGATGGGGTGGATCGCGAAGATATTCACCGCAACCTCATCTCCGAGGCCGGGCGGTTCTTCTCGCATACACTGGGCAAGCCGACCCGGGCCGGCATGCAAACCGCGGATCAATAACCCCGCAAATCCCCTGTAGGAGTGAGCCTGCTCGCGATAGCGGTGTGTCAGAAAAGAAAATGTCGACTGACACACCGCTATCGCGAGCAGGCTCACTCCTACAGGGGGCCGTGTCGGACTTCAGATTGTTGCCCGGCGCTGCAGCAGCAGGGTCAGGCCCAATCCGATCACCGACAACAACGCCGCACTGAAGAATATCCACGAATACCCCAGATTCAACGCCACCGCGCCCATCAACGGCCCGGCAATCGCCAGCGCCAGATCGAAGAACACCGCATAAGCGCCCAACCCGGAACCACGACTGGAACTGGGCACCTGCTTGATCGCCTCGACGCCCAACGCCGGGTACACCAGCGACAAACCAAACCCCGCCAGCCCCGCGCCGATCAAGGCGAACGCGGTCGACGGCGCAAGCCACAACAGCACCAGCCCTAAGGTTTCGATGGTCATGCAGGCGATAGCGGACCTGAACCCGCCAAACCGACTGATCGCCGAGATAAACATCAGCCGCGACAGGATGAAGCACACGCCAAACACCGTCAGGCAGTACGCCGCGCCGGTCCAGCCACGGTTGAGGTAATAGAGGGTGATGAACGTGGTCAGCGTGCCGTAGCCGATCGAGGCCAGGGTCAGGCTGGCGCCATACGGGGCGATGCGCCCGAACACCGCCCAGAACGGCAGGCGTTCGCCACGGATCACCGGTACCGAAGGCTTATTGCGAATCAGCAGCAGCGCACCGGCCGCCAGCACGGCCAGCGCGATGCCGAGGCTGGTGAAGCCGTAATCGGCGACCATCACCACGCCCAGCGGCGCACCAATCGCAATCGCGCCATAGGAAGCGATGCCGTTCCAGCCAATCGATTTTGCCGTGTGTTCGACGCCGACCTGGCCCATGCACCAACTGATGGTGCCGACGCCGATCAAGCCCTGCGCGATACCGAGCAGCAAACGGCCGATAATCAAAATGATCAGGCTGGTCAGCGCAAAGTCCTGTAGCAGCGTAGAGAGCAGCGTCAGCAAGCCGCTGAGGACAATCCCCCACAAGCCATAAATGATCGCCCGTTTAGTCCCGACCGTATCCGACATGCGCCCGGCCATCGGCCGGCTGAGCAGGGTGGCCAGGTACTGCGAGCCGATCACCAGCCCGGCAATGACTGCGCTGAAACCCAGTTGTTCATGCACATATCCGGGCAACACCGCGATCGGCAGACCGATGCAGAGGAAGGCAATAAAGGTGTAGAACACGATGGAAACGATCTGCAGGGTGATCGCCATGGAGCTTTGCGGTGGCAGTTGCTGCGCAGACATGAGGACTCGTTCGCGGGCGGCGGTGGGAGAGTTCGCATCATGGCTTGGGTGTCAGATAAAAGAAAGCAGGCTAACTATTTTTCCTGAGGATTGATCGCGTTGCTGATGGCCCTATCGCGAGCAGGCTCACTCCTACATTTGAAATGCATTCCCCTGTAGGAGTGAGCCTGCTCGCGATGGTATCTGAACCAATGAATTTCTAACCGAACACATGCAAAAAGCCCCGTCACACAGGACGGGGCTTTTTATTGAAGCTAACAGCTAGAAGCTGCTTTTTTAGAACACCACACCCTGACTACGCAGGTAGTCATCGTAAGTGCCGCTGAAGTCAGTCACGCCATCCGGGCTCAGCTCGATGATGCGCGTGGCCAGGGACGATACGAACTCACGGTCGTGGCTGACGAAGATCAGCGTGCCCGGGTAGTTTTCCAGCGCCAGGTTCAGCGCCTCGATCGATTCCATGTCCAAGTGGTTGGTTGGTTCGTCCATGATCAGCACGTTCGGCTTTTGCAGGATCAGCTTGCCGAACAGCATGCGACCTTGCTCACCACCGGAAATCACTTTGACCGACTTGAGGATCTCGTCGTTGGAGAACAGCATGCGGCCCAAAGTGCCGCGAATCATCTGCTCGCCCTGAGTCCACTGACCCATCCAGTCGAACAGGGTAACGTCGTCTTCGAAGTCGTGCGCGTGGTCCTGGGCGTAGTAGCCCAGTTCCGCGGCGTCGGTCCACTTGATGGCGCCGGCGTCCGGGGTCAGTTCGTTGACCAGGGTGCGCAGCAGCGTGGTTTTGCCGATACCGTTCGGGCCGATGATCGCTACGCGCTCGCCGGCTTCAACCTGGAAGCTGAAGTCTTTGAACAGGGGTTTGCCGTCGAAGCCTTTGGCCATTTTTTCGACGATGACCGCCTGGCGGTGCAGCTTCTTGTTCTGATCGAAGCGGATGAACGGGCTCACGCGGCTCGAAGGCTTGACCTCGGCCAGCTGGATCTTGTCGATCGCCTTGGCGCGGGAAGTAGCCTGTTTGGCTTTCGAGGCGTTGGCCGAGAAGCGGCTGACGAACGATTGCAGCTCGGAAATCTGTGCTTTCTTCTTGGCGTTGTCCGACAGCAGTTGCTCGCGGGACTGGGTCGCCACGGTCATGTACTCGTCGTAGTTGCCCGGGAACAGACGCAGCTCGCCGTAATCCAGGTCAGCCATGTGCGTGCACACGCTGTTCAGGAAGTGACGGTCGTGAGAGATGATGATCATCAGGCTGTTGCGCTGGGTCAGCACGTTTTCCAGCCAACGGATGGTGTTGATGTCCAGGTGGTTGGTCGGTTCGTCGAGCAACAGCACTTCCGGATCCGAGAACAGCGCCTGCGCCAGCAATACGCGCAGTTTCCAGCCTGGCGAGACTTCGCTCATCGGGCCGAAGTGCTGCTCGATGCCGATACCCAGACCCAGCAACAGTTCACCGGCACGGGACTCGGCGGTGTAGCCGTCCATTTCGGCGAATTCGGTTTCCAGCTCGGCCACGGCCATGCCGTCTTCTTCGCTCATTTCCGGCAGCGAGTAGATACGATCGCGCTCGGCCTTGACCTTCCACAGCTCTTCGTGACCCATGATCACGGTGTCGATCACGGTGAATTCTTCGTAGGCGAACTGGTCCTGGCGCAATTTACCCAGACGCACGTTCGGCTCGAGCATGACCTGACCGCCGGACGGATCGAGATCGCCGCCGAGGATTTTCATGAAGGTCGACTTGCCGCAACCGTTGGCGCCGATCAGGCCGTAGCGATTGCCCGCACCGAATTTGACCGAAACGTTTTCGAAGAGCGGCTTGGCGCCGAACTGCATCGTGATGTTAGCTGTAGAAATCAAGAGTTTTTCCTGCGAAGCATTCTTAAAAAGCGAGGGTGCGGCTGCAGCGCTTGGCCCGAGTCAAAGTGCGCTGAAGCGGGAGAGTCCCGTCATCAACCAAGGGGGGCGCGTAAAGTTTGGCGGCGATTGTACTGGTCTGGCTCTTTAAACGATAGGGCGATCACGCCACGATCGCCGATTGGCATGATCACGGGACAGTTTTTCACAGTTGAAGATTCACTATCGGTTACAAACTGTGGCTAAAATGCCATCTTTCACCGAGCGTCCGGTTACGGCGCGGGCCAGGGACGTGCCATGTGTATTCAGACCACTGCATAAGACGCTGGGCCTCAGGCCGCCGGGTGCGCAGTTTGTTCACTTTCTGACGTGTGACGATTTCCGTGAAACTCATCATTGCTGCTATTTATGTCATTTCCATTGCATACGTTCATTTGCGTGGGCGTGTGCGCCACAAGCTCGGTCGGCAACTGAGTGACCATTCGACGTTTCTCGCGCCGATCAACTGCTTCCTTTATCTGTTCTCGAAAAAGCCGAACCAGCCGTACCTGGACCCGAGCGAGTTTCCTGACTTGAGCCCGTTGCAGGCGCACTGGGAAGAAATCCGCGAAGAAGGGCAGAACCTGCTGCGTGCCGGTGAGATCAAGCGCTCTAACCAGTACGACGATGTCGGTTTCAACTCGTTCTTCAAAAGCGGCTGGAAGCGTTTCTATCTGAAGTGGTACGGCGAGAGCCATCCGTCGGCGATGAAGCTGTGCCCGCGCACCACCGAGCTGGTGCAGAGCATCGGTTCGATCAAGGCCGCGATGTTTGCCGAGCTGCCACCGGGTTCGAAACTGGTGCGTCACCGCGACCCGTATGCCGGTTCCTATCGCTATCACCTGGGCCTGGACACGCCGAACGACGCTGGCTGCTATATCAACGTCGACGGTGAGAGCTACCACTGGCGCGATGGCGAAGCGGTGATGTTCGACGAGACGTTTATTCATTACGCCGAAAACACCACCGACAAGAACCGCATCATCCTGTTCTGCGACATTGAACGACCGATGAAGTACCGCTGGGCGGCGGCGTTCAACAGCTGGTTCAGCCGTACCGTTATGTCGGCTGCCGGTGCACCGAACGATGCCGGTGATCGTACTGGCGGGATCAACCGTTTGTTCACCCGGATCTACAAGATTCGCCTGCGTGGCAAAGAGCTGAAAAAGCGTAATCGCAAGCGCTACTACATGGAAAAGTGGGCGATCTTCGGTGGCTTGCTGGCGGTGTTCATTCTGATCTGAATTCAAAGCAGACGCTGCTGACGCCATCGCGAGCAGGCTCGCTCCTACATTTGAAATGCGTTCCCCTGTAGGAGTGAGCCTGCTCGCGATGACGGTCTCAAGGGCAACCGATTACTATCAGGAAGCCTTCTTGGTCTTCTTTGCCGGCGCAGCTTTCGCCGGTTTCTCAGCCTTCGCCTTCGGCTTGGCCGTCGCTTTCCCACCCAGACTGCGTTTAAGCAGCTCGGTCAAGTCGATCACATCAGCGGTTTTGCGCTCTTCCTCACCACCCACCGTTTCAACATCCTCGATCTTGCCTTCATGGGCCTTTTTCTCGACCAGCGCCATGATCTTGTCTTCGAACTCATCCTTGTAATCCTCGGGCTTCCAGTCCGCGCTCATGTCCTGCACCAGCCGTTTGGCCATGTCCAGTTCACCCTTGGCCAGCTGCGGCTTGGTCACTTCAGGACCTAATTCCAACTCATCGAGGCCACGCACCTCCTGCGGCCAGCGCAATTTCACCAGCACCAATGCATCTTCCAGCGGCATCAGCGCCGCAAGGTACTGGCGTGTATGCATCACTACGCGGGCGAGGGCGACTTTATTGGTTTTGCTCAGGGTTTCGCGCAGTAGCGCGTAGACCTTGCCACCGCGTTTGTCGGGTGCCAGGTAGTAGGGCGTGTCGATGTTCTGCAGGGGAATCTGTTCGGCATCGACAAAGGAAAAGATGTCGATGGTCTGCGTCGAGACAGGGTGCGCCGAGCGGATTTCCTCTTCGCTGAGCACCACATAGCGGCCCTTTTCATAGGCCACACCTTTGACGATATTCTCCTTGGTGACTTCCTTGCCGGTGACCTTGTTCACCCGTTTATAACCCACCGGGTCCATGCTGCGGCTGTCGAGCCAATCGAAATCCACGCCCTGCGACGAGGTCGCCGAGACCAGTGCGACAGGGATGTGAACCAGTCCGAAACTGATCGCGCCTTTCCAGATTGCTCGAGCCATGGTGAGTTCTCCGAGTGATGATCGGATGACCTGCGGCTGTGACTGAAAGTTTCCCCGCAATGCACGGGGTTTCGGGGACTCGGTCAAGTCGTGTTACATGTTGTTTAAGGCTTGTGGGTTAACAAATCCGAACCCTCGGCGTAGCGTGGACTCGAAGGCTCTATCCCCGGCCCCATCGAGAGGCAGCGTCATGAACCGAATTCTGCTTGGCATCGTCGTCCTGACCCTCAGTGGCGGTCTGGTTCATGCTGACGTCTTGCTGGCGCAAAGCCCAACCGGCAACAGCAATAACCCCTACAACAGCCCGATACGCCGGGCCAACCCCAACAGCATGCAGGGCACCCAGCCCAGCGCTCCACCCATCCGCGGGCCGAGCACGGTACCGACGCCACGTCAGCCTACGGTCGAGAACCGTGGCATTGGCAATGGCCAACCGATCCGCTCGGTGCCGAGCACGCCACCGACGTTCATTCCCAATCCACCTTCGCGCAGCGGAGACAGCAACCGTTGAGCGGCAGGACTGAGCTTCTGTCGACCCTTGAAACGAACAAAAGGAATCGTGCATGTTGCGTAAAACCCTTCTAGCCACACTGTGTGCCGGCGCGCTGATCAGCGCTCCGACATTTGCCGCGGCGCCCAAAGAGCTGCAAAGCGAACAGGGCACCCTCGAAGTCACGACCATTACCGCAGGCCTTGAACATCCGTGGGCGCTGGCGTTTCTGCCGGATCGCCAAGGCATGCTGGTGACCGAACGGCCCGGCAATCTGCGTGTAGTCGCGGCCGACGGCAAGCTGTCGGCGCCGATCTCCGGTGTGCCGCAGGTCTGGGCCAAGGGGCAGGGCGGGTTGCTGGATGTCGTGCTGTCGCCGGACTTCAAACAGGATCGTCTGGTCTATCTGTCCTATGCCGAAGGGGGTGGGGCCGGCGACAAGGCGGGCACCGCCGTCGGGCGTGGGCGGCTTTCGGATGACTTGAAGACACTGAAGGATTTCAAAGTGATCTTCCGTCAGGAACCGAAGCTTTCGGTTGGCAACCATTTCGGCTCGCGACTGGTGTTTGACCGTGACGGCTATCTGTTCATTACCCTGGGTGAAAACAACGACCGGCCGACCGCACAGGATCTCGACAAGCTGCAAGGCAAGGTCGTGCGCGTCTATCCGGACGGCAAGGTGCCGGATGACAACCCCTTTGTCGGTCAGTCTGGCGTACGGCCGGAGATCTGGGCCTACGGCCTGCGTAACCCGCAGGGCGCGGCACTCAATCCTTGGACAGGCACGTTGTGGGAAAACGAACACGGCCCGCGCGGTGGCGATGAGGTGAACATCATTGAACGCGGCAAGAATTACGGCTGGCCGCTGGCGACCCACGGCATCAATTACTCGATGCAGCCGATCCCGGAAGCCCAGGGTAAAACCGCCGAAGGCACCGTTGCACCGCACCATGTCTGGGAGAAGTCGCCGGGCGTCACCGGTATGGCGTTTTACGATGCCGACCGCTTCAAGCCGTGGCAACACAATGCGTTTATCGGCGCGTTGGTGACTCAGGAGCTGATCCGCTTGCAGTTCGATGGCGACAAGGTAGTGCATGAAGAGCGCTTGCTGGGCGAACTCAAGCAGCGAATTCGCGATGTACGGCAAGGGCCGGATGGTTATCTGTATGTGCTGACCGATGAAGAGAAAGGTTCACTGTACAAAATCGGCTTGAAGCCCGCGCTTTAAAGACGATCCCCCTGTAGGAGCTGTCGAGTGCAACGAAGCTGCGATCTTTTGATCTTGTTTTTCAAAATCAAAAGATCGCAGCCTTCGGCAGCTCCTGCATGTGGAGGCTTACGTTTCGCGAGAATACAGCACCACCGCCGCACGCAATTTACCCCGACCAAACCGGCACATTTTCTCGAATTCCCCATGGCTCACCGGCACATGCTGGCAATCCATGGGCTGTCGATGCTGGCTGTGATCGACATCCGGGTCATGCAGGTAAACGAAATCCTCGTCGCAATCGGTCACGACCACCCAGTGCGGGGATTTGGAGCGCGTCAGTCGATAGCTGCTGATCAATACCAGTGGCTGTCCACCGGAGTCCAGCAGTCGCGGCAGATCCAGAGACGCACCGATCAAACACTCAACATCGGTCTCCTGCAATTGCCCCGTGAACTCTTCGTGTACCAGGCGCATGACGTCTTTTTTATGCGCATCCCGCACACCGTCGAGGAACAATGGCCCGGCCAGACTCAGTTGCAATCCCACCCTGTAACCCCGACGCCACGCCGCCAACGCCAATCCCTGCGGGCTGCACCCGCCATGGCCGGAGGTCATGAACACCGTGGTCGCTTCCCGCCAGATCTGCAATTCTTCGCGCCGCTCCAATAAACGTTCCGATTGCAGAGCACCCATGGCCATCAGCAGGCACGCCGGGCCACAGGTGAAATCGGTGGTTTGCCGGTAGTAGGGCACCTTGATGCTGCGCGAGTCGCGGTGCTGAAGAATGCGTTTCTCCAACCGCAGCGCATCGGCGTGGTCTTCGTAGTAATCGTGAATCAAAGCAAAACGCCGGTAGCCATTGCGTTCGTACAGCGCGATGGCCGCAGGGTTGTCGAGGCGCACTTCCAGGCGCAGGTACGCGCAGTCGTGTTCCAGCGCCAGCGCCTCAATGCGCTGCAGCAATTGTTTGCTCAGGCCGGTGCCGCGCGCCTCAACCGCGAGTGCGATGGAATACAGCCGCGCGAGCGAAGTACCGCGATGAAACAACACCAACGCATAACCCAGCAGTTGGCCGTCGCACTCGGCCACCAGCAACTGCCCGTGAGCACGAGTGATCATCCACTGAAAGCTGCGACTAGTGAGCCGGTCCGTGGTGAAACATTGCATTTCCAGTGCCAGCAGCGCCGGCAAGTCTTCAACTACCGCCAAACGAAAAACAGCCTTCATATGACCACCGTAAAAGTTGCGTAACGAAACGAGACTTTCAAAAAACTTCGTGCTTAATAGGAAAGGTCTTGTTCTCCAACGGATCAATCTCTATGTCAGCGGTACAGGGTCATTGGCGCGAAGTATCCGAGCAAAGTTTGCCGGCGGCAACTTATTTAAAATCAGCGATTAAAACATCCAGTCAGGTTTTGATTATTGTCGAACGCAAGGAAGACTGGGCTTCATACTTCCCCAGCGAAGACATCGTGACAGCGCAGGAATACCTCGAGCACAGCTGTGACAGCGAACCGGGCAAGCGCGTGCAGGTGATCAACCTGTGTCGCAGCTACAAGTACCTGGGCCACGGCTACTACTGCTCGTTGCTCGCCGAAGCACGGGGGCACAAGGTGATTCCGTCGGTGCGCACCATCAGCGAGCTGACGAAAAAATCACTCTACGGCCTGGCGCTGGACGATCTAGATAAAACCCTGGAAAAAGCCCTCAGTCATCATCTCTACAGTGATACCGAAGGCTTTACTCTGACCCTGTATTTTGGCCGAACACATATCGAGCCATTACAGGATCTGGCGCGGCAGTTGTTTGAAGTATTTCCCTGTCCGATTCTGTTAGTTGAGTTTCGCCGAACTAACGGTTGGCATATCGAAGGTATAAAGTCCGGCGCCTTGCACAAGTTGCGCGATGATCAGGAAGATCAGTTCGCCAATGCGCTGGACGGCTTCAGCCGTAAAGTCTGGCGAGTGCCGCGCTCGCCGCAAGTGGCGCGTTACGATTTGGCAATATTGCACGATCCGCAGGAGGCTCTACCGCCCTCCAACAGCAAGGCACTGGCGAATTTCGTCCGGGTCGGCAAAACCATGGGGATCGACGTCGAACTGATCGAACGTAAGGATTACGCACGTCTCGCCGAGTACGACGGCTTGCTGATCCGCGAAACCACCAGCGTCGACAACCACACCTATCGCTTCGCCAAAAAGGCTGAAAGTGAAGGACTGGTGGTAATGGACGACCCGACATCGATCCTCCGCTGCACCAACAAGGTCTACCTGACGGATTTGCTCAACAGCCATCAACTGGGCATGCCCGCCACCGAGATCCTCTACAAGGAACGACCCGAAGATTTCGAACGGGTCGGCGAGCGCCTTGGTTTTCCGCTGGTGCTGAAGATCCCCGATGGTTGCTTTTCCCGTGGCGTGATCAAGGTTGAAAGTCAGCAGGCCTTGCTCGAAGCCACCGCCGAACTGTTTGAACACTCGGTGTTGCTGCTGGCTCAGGAGTTTTTCTACACCGAGTACGACTGGCGCATCGGCGTGCTCAACCGCAAACCGATCTTCGCCTGCCAATACTTCATGTCCAAGGGCCACTGGCAAATCTACAACCACAAGGCCAAGGGTCAGGACGTCAACGGCGAATGCCGGACGATGGCGATCCACGAGGCGCCACGCGCTGTAGTGGAACTGGCGGTGAAGACCGCCAACCTGATCGGCGACGGCCTCTACGGCGTCGATCTGAAGCAGGCCGGCGACAAAGTGGTGGTGATCGAAGTCAACGACAACCCCAACCTCGACGCCGGCATTGAAGACGCCTATTTGCACGACGATCTGTATTCACTGGTGCTGGAAGAATTCGTGCGCCGTCTGGAACTCAAGCGTCGCGGTCAGGCCTGGTGATGCGCCGATGATCAACAGCTTTGCACTGAGCCACGGCGCCCTGCAGCGGGTCGAGCGACTGGACGCCGAGGTGATGCTGTTCAGCAACCCCGACGCCGCCGAACGCGACTTGCTGCACAGTCATTTCAAGGTTGATGAGCATGCATTGGCGTCAGCGCTGGATCCGGACGAGGTCTCGCGCATCGAGTTTCACCCCGACCATTTGTTCCTGATCTGGAAGCGCCCGGAAAACTATTCCGGTGGCGGCACGCTGGCATTTGAGGTGTCGTCCTGCGGATTGCTGTTCGCGCCGGGGCAATTGCTGGTCATCGCCACCGACGACACGCCGCTGCACGGCCTCGGCACCCGCCAGCCGTTGAATACGCCGCTGGATGTCTTGCTCGATCTGCTGTTCAACAACATCCACCACTACCTCGGGCACCTGAAGGTGATCAAACTGGTCGCCCGCGAACTGCAGCAGAAATTCAATGCATCGATGCAGAACCAGCACTTGGTGCAGATGTTCAACCTCAGCGAAAGCCTGATCTATTACATCAACGCGCTGCACAGCAACGGCGCGGTCCTCACGCGCCTGCGCAATCATGCCGAGAAGCAGCATTTCGGCAGCGAAGCGCTCAGTTTGATCGACGACCTGATCATCGAAAACAACCAGTGCTACAAGCAGGCGGAAATCTACTCGACAGTGTTTTCCGGGCTGATCGATGCGCGTGGCAATCTGATGAACAACAGCATGAACAACCTGCTGCGCAAGCTGACCTTGATCAACGTGGTGTTTCTGCCGTTGAACCTGATTGCCAGTATTGGCGGGATGTCGGAGTTCAGCATGATGACGGCGGGGACGCCGTGGTGGGTTTCCTATCCGTTGTTTCTGGCGGTGATGTTGCTGGGGGCGGGGGGGATGTTGTTTGGGTTGCGGCGTTTGGCCAGATGATTTGTAGTGCCTGATCGGACGCCTTCGCGAGCAGGCTCGCTCCCACAGGGGAAAATGCATTTCAACAGGGTGGGAGCGAGCCTGCTCGCGAAGAGGCCGGCACAGGCGAAGTAAAACTCAAGACAGTCCCGCATTTGGCCGAACCGCCACTGTGATGCCTTGTTATAGTTCGGGCCTCATTTTCAGCCCGGTAAAGGATCACTGCCATGACTCAATACTCCGCCTTCAGCGTCGAACTGGCCGACAACATCGCCCATGTGCAGATCAATCGCCCGGAAAAGATCAACTCGATGAACGCCGCGTTCTGGAGCGAGATCGTCGAGATCTTCCAGTGGATCGACGACACCGACGAAGTGCGCGTGGTGGTGCTCAGCGGCAATGGTAAACATTTTTCCTCCGGCATCGACCTGATGATGCTCGCCGGCGTCGCCAATGAACTGGGCAAGGACGTCGGCCGCAACGCGCGCCTGCTGCGTAAAAAAATTCTGACCCTGCAAGCCTCGTTCAACGCCGTCGACAACTGCCGCAAACCGGTACTCGCGGCCATTCAGGGTTACTGCCTGGGCGGCGCGATCGATCTGATCGCGGCCTGCGACATGCGCTACGCCGCTGAAGACGCGCAATTCTCGATCAAGGAAATCGATATCGGCATGGCCGCCGATGTTGGCACTTTGCAACGGTTGCCACGGATCATCGGGGACGGCATGCTGCGTGAACTGGCTTACACCGGTCGCACCTTCGGCGCTGACGAAGCGCGCAGCATTGGCCTGGTCAATCGCGTCTACAGCGACAAGGACGCGCTGCTCGAGGGCGTGCTGGACATCGCTCGCGAGATCGCTTCGAAGTCACCGATTGCGGTCACCGGCACCAAGGAAATGATCAGCTACATGCGCGACCATCGCATCGACGACGGTCTCGAATACGTTGCCACCTGGAACGCCGCCATGTTGCAATCCACCGACTTGCGCGTGGCCATGGCCGCCCATATGAGCAAACAGAAACCCGAATTTCTGGACTGAGAAACCATGACATCTCGCTGGACCACTGCAGTACTGGACACCGATCAACCCGGCGGCTGGGCCGTGGCGCGCAGCCCGGAAGGCTTTTTGTTCGACGACAACGGCGCGCTGTTCCCACGTGAATGGCTCAGGCGTCAGGACTTGTCGATCCTCGCCGAGCACGGCATCGGCCATCTCGATGGCGAGCCGGTGTACTTGCTGGAACTGCGCAGTGCCAGCGAAGTGTCGGGTTGTAACTGGAAAGGTTTGCGGGCGTTCATGCTCGACGGCGATCACACCATCTACAAAGTGCTTGGGTATGCCGCACAGATCGGCACCTGGGCCCGTGAGCACCGTTTTTGCGGCAATTGCGGTCAGGCGATGACCCAGGTGCCGCGCGAGCGGGCGATGTATTGCCAGCCGTGCGACCTGCGCAGTTACCCGCGCATTTCGCCGAGCATGATTGTGCTGATCACTCGCGGCGACGAGATTCTGTTGGCGCGTTCACCGCGTTTTGTCACCGGGGTCTACAGCACGCTGGCCGGGTTCGCCGAGCCGGGTGAGTCGGCCGAGGATTGCCTGATTCGGGAAGTACGCGAGGAAGTGCAGATCGAGGTGCAGAACATCCAGTACATGGGCAGTCAGTGCTGGCCGTTCCCGCATTCGATGATGCTCGGCTTCCATGCCGAATACGCCGGTGGCGAGATTGTCTGTCAGGAAGACGAGATCGAAGACGCCCAGTGGTTCAACGTCCATGACCTGCCGCCGTTGCCGGCGTCCAAGTCGATTGCCCGTTACCTGATCGACGTCTACGTGGCGCGGCGCTTAGGCCACGCTGAACCAGTGCTGCCAGGCTAGGCGCACGGTCAATCCCAGTACCACGGTGATGAACACCGGGCGAATGAACTTGGCGCCGCCGCTGATCGCGGTGCGCGCGCCAAAGAACGCGCCGACCATCACCGACAGGCCCATGCTCAGGCCGATGATCCAGTCCACCTGCCCGGAAAACACGAACACCGACAGCGCCGCAATGTTGCTGACGAAGTTCATGCTGCGCGCCACACCGCTGGCCTTGACCAGGTCGATCGGGTAGAGCAACAGGCTGCTCACCGTCCAGAATGCGCCAGTGCCGGGACCGGCCACGCCATCGTAGAAACCGAGGCTGAAGCCTTGGGTCGATTGCCATTTCTTTTTGATCGGGGCGTCGCTGTCGAGCGGCGCTTTTGGCGTGCCGCCGAATAGCAGGTACAAGCCACAGGCGAACACGATCACCGGGAGCATCTTGTTCAGCCATTCCGCCGGCAGGTAATGGGCGACGACGGCACCGGTCAGTGCGCCGATCAACGTGCCGACAATCGCATGCGTCCACTGTCGAGGGTGGAACAGCTTGCGTTTGTAGAAGGTGAAACTGGCGGTGGCCGAACCGAAGGTCGAGCTCAACTTGTTGGTGCCCAGCACCAGATGCGGTGGCAGGCCAGCCGTCAGCAGTGCAGGCGTGGTCAACAGACCGCCACCGCCGGCGATGGCATCGATGAAACCGGCAATGAAAGCGACAACGGCCAGAATGGCGAGGGTGGTGAGGTCAACGCTGAGTTCGAAAGGCATGGAATCGGCTTATTCGGCAGGGCGCAGATTTGGCTGCGGGGAGGGCGGTCATGTTACTCATTTCCAACTGTTGCGGCGACCCGTAAAGCCCAATCGCGAGCAGGCTCACTCCTACAGGGGAACGCATTCCAAATGTAGGAGTGAGCCTGCTCGCGATGATGCCAGTCCGGCCACCCCATCACCCACTGTTGCCCACCCGACACCCAGACAACAAATCTCCTTGTGCAAAACATCTGCACAATCGAAAAAACCAACAAAACCAGGCATTCCAACCCTGGCACGCTTGCTGCTCTACCACTCCCATCTCCGCAAATGTCCCGAGGACACGCCAATGAGTCAGCAAGCCGTTAAATTTGCCTACTGGGTGCCGAACGTCAGCGGTGGGCTGGTGGTCAGCAAGATCGAACAGCGCACCGATTGGGGCATCGACTACAACCGCAAACTGGCGCAGATCGCCGAAGCCGCCGGGTTCGAATATGCGCTGACGCAGATTCGTTTCACCGCCGGTTACGGCGCCGAGTTTCAACACGAGTCCGTCGCGTTCAGTCATGCACTGCTCGCAGCCACCAGTAAACTCAAAGTGATCGCGGCAATCCTGCCCGGCCCGTGGCAACCGGCGTTGGCCGCAAAACAGCTGGCGACCATCGATCAACTCACCAACGGCCGCATCGCGGTGAACATCGTCAGTGGCTGGTTCAAAGGCGAGTTCCAGGCCATCGGCGAGCATTGGCTGGAGCACGACGAGCGTTATCGTCGTTCCGAAGAGTTCATTCGTTCATTGCGCGGCGTGTGGAGTCAGGACAACTTCACCTTTCGCGGCGACTTCTACCGCTTCGACAATTACAGCCTGAAACCGAAACCGCTGGGTCGTCCTGAGATCTTCCAGGGCGGCAGTTCCCGTGCGGCGCGGGACATGGCCGCGCGGGTTTCGGACTGGTATTTCACCAATGGCAACAGCGTTGAAGGGATCAAGGCGCAGGTTGACGATATTCGTGCCAAAGCAGCGGCGAATAATCATTCGGTGAAAGTTGGCGTCAACGCGTTTGTCATCGCCCGTGATACCGAAGAAGAAGCGCGCGCCGTGCTTGCGCAGATCATCGATCAGGCTGACCCGGAAGCCGTGAACGCCTTCGGCGATGCAGCGAAGCAGGCGGGCCGGGCATCGCCGGAAGGAGAGGGCAACTGGGCAAAATCGACGTTTGAGGATCTGGTGCAATACAACGATGGTTTCAAGACCAATCTGATTGGCACGCCGCTGCAGATTGCCGAACGGATCGTGGCGTTGAAAGCGGTGGGTGTGGATTTGGTGTTGGCGGGGTTTCTGCACTTACAGGAGGAGGTGGAATATTTCGGGCGGCGCGTATTACCGTTGGTTCGTGAACTGGAGGCCGAGAAGACCGCCGCCGTCGCCTGAACCCCACACATCCCCTGTAGGAGTGAGCCTGCTCGCGATGGCGTCTGAACATTCAACTTATATGTTGACTGACACAGCGCTATCGCGAGCAGGCGAAGGCCTACAATTGGATCTCTGCTGGCTTAGAGACCCAGGTCGGACAAGCTCGGATGATCATCCGGGCGCCGGCCCAGTGGCCAGTGGAACTTGCGTTCGCTTTCCTTGATCGGCATGTCGTTGATGCACGCGTAGCGCTGGAACATCAGGCCCTGTTCATCGAATTCCCAGTTTTCATTGCCATAAGAGCGGAACCAGTTGCCCGAATCATCGTGCCATTCATAGGCGTAACGCACAGCGATGCGGGTATCCGAGTAAGCCCACAGCTCCTTGATCAAACGATAATCCAGTTCCTTCGCCCATTTACGGGTCAAAAACGCTTTGGCTTCTTCACGGTTGTTGGCGAATTCGGCGCGGTTGCGCCATTTAGTGTCGAGGGTGTAGGCCAGCGATACCCGTTCCGGGTCGCGGGAGTTCCAGCCATCCTCGGCCAGACGAACTTTTTCGATCGCCGATTCACGGTTGAAGGGCGGCAATGGCGGACGTACCTGGGCTGCAGTAGACATATCAGTCTCCCGAAATAGTTAACGGTTAAAACAACTTGTCCGGCTTATTAAGGCGTTACAGGTCCAATAACTTTCGCGCCATGCATTGCGCATTATCGGCGGCACTGTGATCACCCATCACAAGCGCTACGGTAATGGCACCGTCAATCAGGATCAGCAGCTGTTTGGCCAGCAGTTGCGGATCCTCGGCACCATGTTCGGTACACAGCTCGCACACGTAGTCGAGCAGCTTCTGTTTGTGTTCTTTGGCGACCAGGCGCACCGGGTCCTGTGGATCGCCGGTCTCGCCGCTGGTGTTGATGAAGGCGCAGCCACGGAAACCTTCCGAGGCGAACCAGCTCTTGAGCACGGTAAACAGGTTGAGCAGGCGATCGGCCGGGGTTTCGGCTTGATCGACAGCGCTTCTGTACCAGTGCATCCAGCGTACGTCACGGCGTTGCAGAGCGGCGACGGTCAGTGCGTCTTTGTCGGCAAAGTAACGGTAGATGCTTTTTCTGGAGACGCCGGCGGTTTTCACCAGAAGATCCATGCTGGTGGCAGCGATGCCACTTTTGTAGATCAACTTTTCAGTGACATCCAGAATGATGTCGCGTGTGTCGTTGCTAGTGATTTCGTTCATGTGGCGAACAGTAGAACGATTGTTCTCCTTGGTCAAGCGGGGATTTTTGTCGACTGTGAGATCGTCTTCGCGAGCAGGCTCGCTCCCACAGGGATATGCATTTCAAAGGTGGGAGCGAGCCTGCTCGCGAAGGGGGCATTACAGACACTAACAAGACCCGAAGGATGTGATGGTGTAAGCTCTCAGGTTCTTCGGATTCGACCCATTGCGAGCCCTATGCCGTTGCTTTTCAAACGTTCCTTGCTGCCCAAATTGCGCAGCTTTCCGCTGACCGCCGAGGCCGTGACCATTCTGTCCGGCGCCGCCGAGTTCCGCCGTTGCCTGCTCGAGAAAATCGCGGCCGCGACCCAGCGCATCTACATCGTTGCGCTGTATCTGCAACAAGACGAAGCCGGTCAGGAAATTCTCGATGCACTCCACGCCGCCAAGCTCAAGCGTCCCGAGCTGGAAATCGCCGTGGTGGTCGACTGGTTGCGTGCCCAGCGCGGGCTGATCGGCGCCGGCAAGCAGCCGGGCAACTCGGCGTGGTACCAGGAAATGACTCGCACGCACCAAAGCGAAGTGCCGGTGTACGGCGTGCCGGTGCAGACCCGCGAGCTGTTCGGCGTGCTGCATCTGAAGGGCTTTGTGATCGACGACTGCGTGGTCTACAGCGGTGCGAGCCTGAACAACGTCTACTTGCACAAGTTCGACAAGTACCGTTTCGACCGTTATCACGTCCTGCAAAGCCGCGAACTGGCCGACTCGATGCATCACCTGGTCAAGCACGGTCTGATCGAATCGAAAGCGGTGCATCGCCTGGATCTGCCGAACCTGCCGACCACGCGTAGCCTGCGCAACGACATCGGTGATCTGCGCAGCCGTCTGAAGTACGCCACTTACGACACCGCCACGGGCACCACCGCCAGAGACGGTCTGTCCGTTACACCTTTGCTTGGTGTGGGCAAGAAAAACCCGTTGAACCGGGCGATTCTCGAACTGATCGCCAGCGCGCAAAAGCAACTGACCATCTGCACGCCGTACTTCAACCTGCCGCTGGGTGTGATTCGTGAGATCAACCGCGCGCTGGCCCGAGGCGTGAAGATCGATATCGTCGTCGGCGACAAGACCGCCAACGACTTCTATATCCCGCCGAGCGAGCCGTTCAAGGTGATCGCAGCGTTGCCGTATCTGTACGAGATCAGCCTGCGCCGCTTTGCCAAACGGCATCAGCGCAACATCGACAGCGGTCAGTTGAACCTGCACCTGTGGCGTGATGGCGACAACACGTATCACCTCAAGGGCATGTGGATCGACCAGCGCTATACGTTGCTGACCGGCAACAACCTCAATCCACGGGCGTTCCGCCTGGATCTGGAGAATGCGTTGTTGATCGATGATCCGAAAGGGGAGTGGCTGGAGCCGCGGGCGAAGGAGCTGGAAGAGATTTTCCGCCATACCACGCGAATCGACAGCTTTCAGAATCTGGAGACGCTGCCGGATTACCCGGCCGGGGTGGCCAAGTTTCTCAAGCGGGTGAGCCGGGTGCGGATTGAGCGGTTGCTCTACCGGATTCTGTAAACCTTAACATTTGTGGCGGTCATACAACCGCTATCGCGAGCAGGCTCACTCCTACAGGGGAACGCATTCCTAATGTAGGAGCGAGCCTGCTCGCGAAGGGGCCAGACCAGACGCTAAAGAAACTAGTTCAGACCCAACTTGCCACGCAACGTGGACAGGTCTTCCGCCAGTGTATTCACCGGCCCAACCAGCGCTTTGCGGTCGTTATCCTTCACCTTGTCATACGTCTCGAAACCACCATCCTTGGTCTTGTACTTGGCCAGAATCTTGTCGACGGTGGCAAAGTTCTTGTCGACCTTCGCGACAAACGCCTTGTCCTGGTTTTCAATTTGCGGACGGAACAGATCAACGATTTTCTTCGCACCGTCGATGTTGCCCTGGAAGTCGTAAAGGTCGGTGTGGCTGTAGCGATCTTCTTCGCCGGAGATCTTGGTCGCGGCGACTTCTTCCAGCAGCGCAGCGGCACCACCGACGACTTTCTCTGGCGGGAAAGTCAGGCCAGCCACGCGAGTCTGCAGGTCTTTGACGTCGCTGTTGAGTTTGTCCGCCAACTCGTTCAAACCCTGGGTGCTTTTCTCCGAGAACAGCGAGTATTCGATGCGGTGGAAACCGGTGAAGTCTTCAGCTTTCACGCCTTTCTCGTGGTCGTCGACGCGGGAGTCGATGGACGCATCGAGGTCACTGAACAGCTCGGCAATCGGCTCGATCGACTCGTAGTAAACGCGGGTCGGTGCGTAGAGTTTTTGCGCGGTGGCCAGATCACCTTTTTTCACCGCATCGGTGAACTGCTGGGTGTGGCTGCCCAGCTCGTCCAATTGCTCGGTGACGTAAATCTTGTAGTCCGAAACCGGCCCGACCAGATCCAGCGGTGCCGTCGCGGCGAACGCCGACAGCGGGGTGTTGAGCAAACCAAGGGTTAGCAATAGCGCGAGTGGCGTCTTTTTCATGGGGGCGGCTCCAGTGTTGGGATGTTGTTTCAGGCAGCGGTTTTCGGTTGTGTGGCGTTGAGCAGCGAGCGACCGATGAAGTCCTTGTCGCCGGTGACACCCGGCAGGGTGAAGAAGTAGCCACCGCCGACCGGTTTGAGGTATTCCTCCAGCGGTTCGCCGTTGAGGCGGGTCTGCACGGTGATGAAGCCTTTTTCCAGATCGGCCTGGTAACAGATGAACAGCAGGCCCATGTCGAGCTGACCGTTTTTGTTCACGCCGTTGGAGTAGTTGAACGGCCGGCGCAGGATCAGGTTGGCCTGGCTCGCGGCGGTGCGCGGGTTGGCCAGACGAATGTGCGCGTCGAGTTTGGTCAGCTTGCCCGCCGGGTCTTTGCTGTAGTCCGGGACTTCGCTTTCATGCTGGCCACCCATCGGTGCACCGGTGGTTTTGACCCGGCCAAGAATGCTTTCCTGCTCCTGCAGCGGCGTGCGATCCCAGCGCTCGACGAAGTTACGGATGATCCGCACTGCTTGGTAACTGCCGTGCGCAGCCCAGGCCGGTTCGTCACTGCCCGGTTGCACCCAGACCAGGCGATCCATGGCTTTGCTGTCGTTGGAGTCCGGGTTGGCCGAACCATCACGGAAACCAAGAAAGTTGCGCGCCGATTGCGCTGGCACACCGGGTTTCGCCGGGGCTTGGGGCGGCACACTGCCTTCCTGTTTCCAGCGCACCAGCAACAGATCAGGGAGGTTTTTGACGATGTCGCGCAGGGCGTGAATGTTGGTGTCGGCGGTGTTCGAGCAGAACTGCAGGCTCAGGTCGCCGTGGCAGCAATCGGCATCCAGCGCATCGTTGGGGAAACCGACCATACGGATCAGCCGTTTGGGTTTGGCGTCGGCCAGACCGAAGCGCTCGTCGAACAGCGATTCGCCGACGGAAACGGTGATGGTCAGGTTGTCCGGCGTCACGTTCGGGCCGAGGATGCCGGAGTCCGGCGGCGGCAGTTTCGGATCGATCTGCGCGACTGGGCCGCCCTTCATCAGAAACGCGATGCGCTCGTTGAGGGTGCGGAATAGCCGCTCCAGGTCTTCACGATCACTGGCCAATACGTCGAAGGAAACCAGCATGCCCGAGGCCGGGCGCGGGGTGACGATGCCGGTCTGATGCACGCCGTGGAAATCGTGACGGTCTTCGGTCTTGTCGCTGCTCGGTGCTTCGGTGACTTGCGCAGGCGCGGCAGCCATGGCCGGGCAGCTCAGGGCGGACCCGGCGAGGGCGACACCGGCGGCGCCCATGCCCATCAAGACACGGCGACGTTGCAGGTTGAGTGGTTCGATATCTTTCATCGGGAATTCGTCTTCTGCTTACAGGCCGGAGAGGCCGAGGGCGGGATCGATGCCATCCAATGCGTCGGCCAGAGCCTGGGCCTTGTCGGCGATCTGCTTGCGTTGTTCGCCGCTGATGGCGTCGTAACTGGCGTAGCCGTCCTTGATCTTGTAGGTATCGAGTTCGCTGTCGAAATCCGCCAGTGCCTTGTCGATGTTCGGCAACAGCTCGGCCGCCGACTTGCTCAGCATTGGCCGCAGCAGGTCGACGACTTTGTGTGCGGTTTGCGCGTTGGCAGCGAAACCGTTGAGGTCGCTGTGGCTGTAGCGTTCTTCTTCACCGCTGGCGGCGCGCACGTCGGCCAGGGTGTTGAGGTTGCGCACGACGATGTTGACCAGTTGCTCCGGTGGCAGGCTCTGCGCGAGCAGTTGTTGTTTGAGCGTGGTGACATCGCTGAGCAAGCGCTGGGCGACCGGCGTCAGTTCGTCGAGTTTGCGTTGCTGGAACAGGGCGTATTCGACGCGGTGGAAGCCGACGAACGCCGGATCCTGCTCGCGTTTTTCGAAATAATCGGCGCGGGCGTTGATGCTGTTGTCCAGTTCGGCCAAGCGTTGCGCGGCAGGGGCCAGACGTTGATAAGCCGCACGTGCCGGCAGGTACAGCGCCTGCGCCTGGCTCAGATCGCCACTTTCGATGGCTTGATTGAGTGCCGTCACAGCTTTGATCAGCGCGCTGCTTTGGCTGGCCAGGTACACGCGGAATTCCGACAGCGGCCCGACGAAAGCGACCATCGACGGTTTGGCCTTTGCGGCAGCATCAGAAGCGGCCGTCGGCGTCACGTGCAGCGTGCCGCGCGGGTTGCTCAGCAGGCCGCAGGTGATCGCGTAATCGCCGGGCTGCAGATTGGCATTGATGACCTGACTCAGGCCCGGCGCGATGTTTTCGCGCTCCTCAACGACGAGCACGCCGTCGAGGATTTCCCATTCCACGGCCCGCTCGGAGCGGTTGACGATGCGGAAACTGGCGCGGCCGGCCGGAACCGTCAGCGCGTTCGGCTCGCAACTGCCCGGATGAATGTTCACCACCACTTCATCGTGATTGTGCTGACGCTTGGCCGCAGCCATTTTCGAGGCGTAATAAAACAGACCACCGGCGGCGATCATCACCACCACCGAACCGGCCACCGCCCAGCGCAAGGCGCGGGGAGGGGAGGCCTGAGGAGAGTTAGGCTTTGACATGAATGCCCTTATTGGCTGGAAACGGAAGACGATTGTGCGGAGGGCTTCGGCGCCGGGTAAAAGAACATCATCAGCGCCACCAGCAGATAGATCAGATACGCCCCAAGGGTGCTGACAGTCGGCGCATCCTGATAACCGAACATGCCGGCCAGCACAGAGCCCAACGGGCCATCCATTGGCAGCGTCGCGCTGAAGTCGAACAGCACGGTTTGCAGGTGATTCCACAGCCCGGCTTCATGCAGCGCTTGCATCGAGTTGGCAAGAATCCCGGCGGCGACCACCAGAATGAACAGGCCGGTCCACTTGAAGAACGCCGAAAGATTGAGGCGCATGCTGCCGCTGTAGATCAGGAAACCGACGATGATCGCCAGAATCAACCCGAGCAGGGCACCGATGGGCGCGCCCGGGCCTTCGCTTTGCTGGAACACCGCAAGCAGGAAAAAAACCGTCTCCAGGCCTTCACGGGCGACGGCGAAAAAGACCATCGCGATCAAGGCGATCACTTGGTGCTTCGAAGAAGTCAGCGCCTGATCCAACGAGGCTTGCAGCGAATGCTTGATCGAACGCGCGACCTTGCGCATCCAGAACACCATCGAACTGAGTATGCCCACGGCCACCAGGCCGACGATACCTTCGAACAGCTCCTGCTGCTTTTGCGGGAATTCGGCACTGACCAGTTCCAGACCACCGCCGACCAGCAGGGCGAGGGCGGCGGCGAGGAACACGCCGATCCACACGGCGGGCATCCATTGACCACGGCCGGTTTGCTGGAGGTAACTGGCGATAATGCCAACGATCAGCGCGGCTTCAATGCCTTCGCGCAGCATGATCAGGAAGGGAACGAGCATTCGGTATCCAACAAGTCATTCGAAGAGGTTACAAGTTGTAACATAATGAAAGTCATTCTCACATGACATTGATTGACATAAACCTGAACACAAGCTGAACAACCTGTTTTTTGCCCCAGCACAGAACCCTGTGGGAGCGAGCCTGCTCGCGATGGCGTCGTGTCAGTCAGCGCTGATTTTTCAGACCCACCGCTATCGCGAGCAGGCGAAGGCCTACAGGGGGTTCGTGTTGAATTCGCCACCTGCGGTAAGATGCCCACCACTCAAAAACAACAAGGTTCACCGCGCTCCATGTCGGAAAAAGACACCATCGCCGTTCAACTGGTGCGTGAAGCGCTGCTGCAAAGTTGTGCCCCGGGCGTGGCCACGGAAGAAGCCTTGAACAAGGTCGGGATCGATCCGGCGTTGCTGCAAACCGAGCACGGCCGGGTGCCGGCGTCGCAATACGCCAGACTCTGGCGCCTGCTGGCCCGACGCGGTGATGACGAGTTCTTCGGCATGGACCCGCGCAAGCTCAAGTCCGGCAGCCTTGAATTCCTCTGTCGCAGTGCGATGGCGCAACCGACACTCGCAGCGGGTTTGAGCACGGGGTTGAGTTTTCTCTCACTGATGCTGGAGCGCATGCCGGCGCAACTGGTGCATCAGCAAAGTCTGGCGGAAATCGTCTTGCTCGAAGACGACCCCGAACCACGCCGCGCCTTCAGCTATTTCACCTACTGGATGATTGTCCACGGCGTAGCCTGCTGGCTGGCCGGGCGACGCATTCCGATTCTGGCCATCGAACTGCGCTGTCCCGAGCCGGAATTCACCGATGACTATCGGGTGATGTTCTCGGAAAACCTGCGTTTTGATCGGCCTCGTACGCGGATGATCTTCTCGGCGGATTGCCTCGATCTGCCGATCAAGCGCACCGCCGAGGAATTGAAGCGCTTTCTCGCCCACGCCCCGGCCAACATTCTGGTGAAGTACCGCGATCCGGAGAGTCTTGCCAGTCGGATCAAGCAGGATTTGCGGCAACTGCCGGCCGAGCAGTGGCCGGAAACCGAAGCGTTGGCCCAGCAACTGTGTATGTCCGCTTCGACGTTGCGCCGGCGCCTGGCGGAGGAAGGGCAGACCTATCAAGGCCTCAAGGACAGTGTGCGCAAGGAGTTGGCCATTGTCTGGCTGGCGGAACCTTCGATCAGTTTTGTCGAGATCGCCAGTCGATTGGGGTTTGCCGATGCGAGTTCGTTCTACAAGGCGTTTCGCAAGTGGTCGGGGTCGAATCCTGGGCATTACCGTACGCTGATTTTGAATGAGGTTGTCTGATCTGGCGCTATCGCGAGCAGGCTCACTCCTACATTTGAAATGCGTTCCCCTGTAGGAGTGAGCCTGCTCGCGAAAGCGCCAGTCTATGCAACAAAAAAATTGAGGCATGGCCAAACCAGTCAGCCACATTGGTAGCTTTGACCATTGCCCCAGTCCCCGCACAGCGCGACTATCCCCCTGTTGTTTACGCTTCCCAGCCTAATAAAAAACAGAGGGATTCTGGCAATGCGCGATTACTTGTCTGCCACCGCACAGTTCAACTATCAGCACACCGTGAATGCCGCGCTCAGCGGTACGCTTGCGGCGCTTAACGCCTGCGTCGAGTGCTGCGACCGCCATGCCTTGCCGGGGCGCATTGCGCTGTTCTGGGAAGGCCGCGATGGCGCCAGCGCGACGTACACGTTCAGCGAGCTGCAGGACAAAGCCGCGCGTTTCGCCAATTTCCTTCTCGCCCAAGGCGTGCAGAAAGGTGACAAGGTCGCCGGGCTGTTGCCGCGCAACGTCGAATTGCTCATCACCGTGTTGGCCACCTGGCGCATTGGCGCGGTGTATCAGCCGCTGTTCACCGCGTTCGGCCCGAAAGCCCTCGAACATCGCCTGAACAGTTCCGGCGCCAAAGTCGTGGTCACCGACGCGGTCAACCGGCCGAAACTCGCTGAAGTCGCCGATTGCCCGACCCTCGTCACCGTCGGCGGCGCTAAAGGCCAGGGCATTGTCCGTGGCGATTTCAGTTTCTGGGCTGAACTGGCCAACTATTCCAATGTGTGCGAACCGGTACTGTTGACCGGTGAAGCCCCGTTCCTGCTGATGTTCACCTCGGGCACCACCGGCCCCTCGAAAGCGCTGTCGGTGCCACTCAAAGCCATTGTCGCCTTCCAGAGTTACACCCGTGACGCCGTCGATCTGCGCCCGGAAGATTCATTCTGGAACGTCGCCGATCCGGGCTGGGCTTACGGCATCTATTTCGGCGTGACCGGGCCGTTGTCTATGGGCCATCCGATCACCTTCTACGATGGCCCGTTCACTCTCGAAAGCACCTGCCGGGTGATCAACAAATACGGCATCACCAATCTCACCGGATCGCCAACGGCTTATCGCTTGCTGATCGCTGGCGGTGACGAGTTCGCCAAGTCGATCAAAGGCAAACTGCGCATCGTCAGCAGTGCCGGCGAGCCGCTGAACCCGGAGGTGATCCGTTGGTTTGCCGACAACCTCAACGTGGTGATCCACGACCATTACGGTCAGACCGAGCTGGGCATGGTGCTGTGCAACCACCACGGTCTCGACCACGCGGTTCATGTCGGCGCCGCCGGTTTCGCATCGCCGGGCCACCGTATAGTCGTACTCGACGAGCAGTACAACGAACTCGGTGTCGGCCAGCCGGGCATCCTCGCCATCGACCGGCCGCAATCGCCGATGTGCTGGTTCGGCGGTTACGAAGGCGCGCCGACCAAAGCCTTCGTCGGTGATTACTACCTCAGCGGCGACACCGTCGAATGGAACCCAGACGGCAGCATCAGTTTCGTCGGCCGCAGCGATGACGTCATCACCACGTCCGGCTACCGCGTCGGCCCGTTCGACGTGGAAAGCGCGCTGATCGAACACCCCGCGGTGGTCGAAGCAGCGGTGGTCGGCAAACCCGATCCGGAACGCACCGAACTGGTCAAAGCCTTCGTCGTGCTGAGTGCGCAATACCGCGCCGCGCCGGAGCTGGCCGAAGAGCTGCGCCAACACGTACGCAAGCGTCTGGCCGCGCATTCGTACCCGCGTGAAATCGAATTTGTCAGCGAATTGCCCAAGACCCCGAGTGGCAAATTGCAGCGCTTTATCTTGCGCAACCAGGAAATCGCCAAGGCTCAAGAGGCCGCGGCGCATAACGTTTCAGCTTGAATCAGGAAATACCGTCATGCAGATCGAGAACAAGGTTTTTATCGTCACCGGCGGCGCCTCCGGCCTCGGTGCGGCTACCGCTGAATTGCTGGTGAGTGCCGGCGCCAAAGTGATGCTGGTGGACATGAACGCCGAAGCTGTCGCCGCACAGGCTCAGCGTTTGGGCGCGCAAAGCGTGGTTGCCGATATCAGCAACGAAGCCGCTGCCGAAGCCGCCGTGCAGGCGACCGTCAAAGCCTTTGGCAGCCTCAATGGTCTGGTCAACTGCGCCGGCATCGTGCGTGGCGAGAAGATCCTCGGCAAGAACGGCCCGCATGCTCTGAGCAGCTTTGCTCAGGTGATCAACGTCAACCTGATCGGCAGCTTCAATATGCTGCGTCTGGCTGCTGCGGCGATTGCCGAATCCGAGGCCAACGCAGATGGCGAGCGTGGCGTGATCATTAACACCGCGTCGGTCGCAGCGTTCGACGGCCAGATCGGCCAGGCAGCGTATTCCGCCTCTAAGGGTGCGATCGTCAGCCTGACCCTGCCGGCCGCCCGCGAACTGGCGCGCTTCGGCATCCGCGTGATGACCATCGCCCCAGGTATTTTCGAAACCCCGATGATGGCCGGCATGACCCCGGAAGTCCGTGATTCGCTGGCCGCCGGCGTGCCGTTCCCGCCGCGTCTGGGCAAGCCTGCCGAGTACGCCGCACTGGTTCGGCATATCATCGAAAACAGCATGCTCAACGGCGAGGTGATCCGTCTCGACGGCGCCTTGCGCATGGCCGCCAAGTAAGGAGGATTTGTCATGACTATTTCCAACGATCCGATTGTTATCGTCAGCGCCGTGCGCACGCCAATGGGCGGTTTTCAGGGCGAACTGAAAAGCCTCACCGCACCGCAACTCGGTGCTGCGGCGATCAAGGCTGCGGTTGAGCGCGCCGGTGTCGCCAGCGACTCGGTCGATGAAGTGCTGTTCGGTTGCGTACTGCCTGCCGGCCTTGGTCAAGCACCTGCACGCCAAGCGGCATTGGGCGCCGGGCTGGATAAATCGACCCGTTGCACCACGGTCAACAAGATGTGCGGCTCGGGCATGGAAACAACCATTCTCGCTCACGACATGCTGATCGCTGGCAGTGCCGACGTGGTGATTGCCGGTGGCATGGAAAGCATGTCCAACTCACCGTATCTGCTGGATCGCGCGCGCGCCGGTTACCGCATGGGCCATGGCCGCGTGCTTGACTCGATGTTCCTCGACGGCCTCGAAGACGCTTACGACAAAGGCCGCTTGATGGGCACCTTCGCCGAGGATTGCGCCGAGACCAACCACTTCAGCCGTGAAGCGCAAGACGCCTTTGCCATCACCTCGACCACCCGCGCGCAGCAGGCGATCAAGGACGGCAGCTTCAAGGACGAGATCGTCCCGCTGACCGTGACCGTCGGCAAAGAGCAGGTGCTGATCAGCCATGACGAGCAACCGCCGAAAGCCAAACTGGACAAGATCGCCTCGCTGAAACCGGCGTTCCGCGAAGGCGGCACGGTGACAGCGGCGAACTCCAGTTCGATTTCTGACGGCGCGGCGGCGCTGGTGCTGATGCGTCAGTCGCAGGCGCAAAAACTCGGGCTGACACCGCTGGCCGTAATTCATGGCCACGCCGCGTTCGCTGATACCCCGGGCCTGTTCCCGGTGGCGCCGATTGGTGCGATCAAGAAACTGATCAAGAAAACCGGTTGGTCGTTGGGTGATGTTGATCTGTTTGAAGTCAACGAGGCGTTTGCCGTGGTCGGCATGGCGGCGATGACGCATCTGGAAATCCCCCATGACAAGTTGAATGTGCATGGCGGTGCTTGTGCTTTGGGTCATCCGATCGGTGCGTCGGGGGCGCGGATTCTGGTGACGTTGCTGTCGGCGCTGCGCCAGAAGAAGCTCAAACGCGGTATCGCGGCGATCTGCATTGGCGGCGGCGAAGCCACGGCCATGGCTGTGGAATGCGTTTACTGAGCCCAACACCAATCCCCTTGTAGGAGTGAGCCTGCTCGCGATAGCGTCTTTTCAGTCAATAATGATCTGTCTGATCCACCGCTATCGCGAGCAGGCTCACTCCTACAGGGAAAGCGGTGCGACTGACATTTAAGGATTCACCATGATTCCCAACGAAGACCAAACCCAGATCCGCGACATGGCCCGGCAGTTTGCCGAGGAACGCCTGAAACCGTTCGCCGCCGAGTGGGATCGCGAGCACCGTTTCCCCAAGGAAGCCATCAGCCAAATGGCTGAGTTGGGCTTCTTCGGCATGCTCGTGCCGGAGCAGTGGGGCGGTTGCGACACCGGTTATCTGGCCTACGCCATGGCCCTGGAAGAAATCGCCGCCGGCGATGGTGCCTGCTCGACGATCATGAGCGTGCACAACTCGGTCGGCTGCGTGCCGATCCTCAAGTTCGGCAACGACGATCAGCGTGAACGCTTTCTCAAACCGCTGGCCAGCGGCGCCATGCTCGGCGCATTTGCATTGACCGAACCGCAGGCCGGTTCTGACGCCAGCAGCCTGAAAACCCGTGCACGGCTGGAAGGTGATCACTATGTGCTGAATGGCTGCAAACAGTTCATCACCTCAGGGCAAAACGCCGGGATCGTGATTGTGTTTGCGGTGACCGATCCGAGTGCCGGCAAACGCGGCATCACTGCGTTTATCGTGCCGACGGATTCACCGGGTTATAAAGTCGCTCGCGTCGAAGACAAGCTCGGTCAACACGCGTCCGACACCTGCCAGATTCTCTTCGAAGACGTCAAAGTGCCGGTGGCCAACCGTTTGGGCGAGGAGGGCGAAGGCTACAAAATCGCCCTGGCCAACCTTGAAGGTGGCCGCGTCGGCATCGCTTCGCAATCGGTGGGCATGGCCCGCGCGGCGTTCGAAGCGGCGCGCGATTACGCCCGTGAGCGCGACACCTTCGGCAAACCAATTATTGAACATCAGGCCGTGGCATTCCGCTTGGCCGACATGGCCACGCAGATCGCCGTCGCCCGGCAGATGGTGCATTACGCCGCCGCCCTGCGTGACAGCGGTCAACCGGCACTGGTCGAGGCCTCCATGGCGAAACTGTTCGCTTCGGAAATGGCCGAAAAGGTCTGTTCGATGGCGTTGCAAACTCTCGGCGGTTACGGTTACCTCAACGACTTCCCGCTGGAGCGCATCTACCGCGACGTACGCGTCTGCCAAATCTACGAAGGCACCAGCGATATTCAGCGCATGGTCATTTCGCGCAATCTTTAAGAAGGAATTTGTTTATGACTTACGAAACCATTCTGCTCGAAACACACGGCCGCGTTGGCCTGATCACCCTCAACCGCCCGCAGGCGTTGAATGCGCTGAATGCGCAACTGGTCCGTGAAGTGAACCAGGCCCTTGATGCGCTGGAAGCCGATGCGAACATCGGTTGTATCGTCATCACTGGCTCGAAAAAAGCCTTCGCCGCCGGCGCCGACATCAAGGAAATGGCCGAGCTGACTTACCCGCAGATCTACATGGATGACTTGTTCAGTGACAGCGATCGCGTGGCCAATCGCCGTAAGCCGATCATTGCCGCCGTTAACGGTTTCGCCCTTGGCGGTGGTTGTGAACTGGCGTTGATGTGCGACTTTATTCTGGCCGGTGATAACGCGAAGTTTGGCCAACCGGAAATCAACCTTGGTGTGTTACCGGGCATGGGCGGCACCCAGCGCCTGACCCGCGCCGTCGGTAAAGCCAAGGCCATGGAGATGTGCCTGAGCGGGCGTTTGATTGATGCGGTGGAGGCTGAGCGTTGCGGCATCGTTGCGCGGATTGTGCCGAGCGATGAGTTGCTGGACGAAGCGCTGAAGGTTGCTGCCGTGATTGCCAGCAAGTCGCTGCCGATTGCGATGATGATCAAGGAGAGCGTGAATCGTGCCTTTGAAGTGAACCTGACGGAAGGCGTGCGTTTCGAGCGTCGGGTGTTCCATGCGGCGTTTGCCACGCAGGATCAGAAGGAAGGGATGGCGGCGTTTATTGCCAAGCGTGAGGCTGCGTTCAAAGGCAAGTAATGCGTCTAAAGCGAAAAGCCCCTCACCCTGACCCTCTCCCGGAGGGAGAGGGGACTGATTGGGGGATGCTTGGAATGTACGCCGACCTGATCCTGCTTTAGCGAATCCATAATCGACCCGGTCTTTCAGGTCGATGTATGACGCCAGACACCTCGGTCAGCTCCCTCTCCCTCTGGGAGAGGGCTGGGGTGAGGGAAAGGGGCCAACACCATTACAACTGATAGTTCTTCAGCTCCCGCGCAATCACCATCCGCTGGATCTCCCACATGAGGTTATCGGCGTTCACAAGATCTGTGTTCGCTGGAGATCTCTGTGGGAGCGAGCTTGCTCGCGAAGCTTTTAAGGCTTGATGTACATCAAAATCAAAAGCCCCTCACCCTAACCCTCTCCCGGAGGGAGAGGGGACTGATTGGGGGATGCTTTAGATGTACGTCGACCTGAAAGAGCTTTACTGAATCCTTAATTGACCTGGTTTATCCAATCCATAATCGACCCGGTCTTTCAGGTCGATGCAGGACGCCAGACACCTCGGTCAGCTCCCTCTGGGAGAGGGGACTGATTGGGGGATATTGATGATCTGCGCCGACCTGATTCTGATTTAGCGAATCCATAATCGACCTGTTCTTTCAGGTCGATGTATAACGCCAGACACCTCACCCCAGCCCTCTCCCTCCGGGAGAGGGCTGGGGTGAGGGAAAGGGGCCAACACCATTACAACTGATAGTTCTTCAGCTCCCGCGCAATCACCATCCGCTGGATCTCGCTCGAGCCTTCATAGATCTGGGTGATCCGCGCATCGCGGTAGTACTTCTCGACCGGATAATCCTCCAGATACCCATACCCGCCATGAATCTGAATCGCCGACGAACACACCTTCTCGGCCATTTCCGACGCAAACAGCTTGGCCTGCGAGGCCTCGGACAAACACGGCTTGCCCGCCGTCCGCAGTCGCGCCGCATGCAGAATCATCAGCCGCGCCGCATTGATCTGCATGTGCATGTCGGCCAGCAGGTTGGCAATGCTCTGGTGCTCATTGATCGGTTTGCCGAACTGAATACGGTCACGCGAATACACCAGCGCCGCTTCAAACGCCGCCCGAGCGATGCCCAAAGCCTGCGCGGCGATACCGATGCGTCCGCCTTCAAGGTTGGACAGCGCAATCGCCAGACCTTTGCCGCGTTCACCGAGCAGGTTGGCCTCGGGAATGCTGCAGTTGTTCAGCGTCACCGCGCAGGTATCAGAAGCGCGGATGCCCATCTTGTGTTCAGTACGATCAACGATGAAGCCCGGGGTATCGGTCGGTACCAGAAACGCCGAAATACCTTTCTTGCCCAGATCCGGATCCGTCACCGCAAACACGATCGCCAGCTTCGCCCGTTTGCCGTTGCTGACAAATTGCTTGGCGCCGTTGATCACCCACTGGCTGTCACGCAGTTCGGCGCGGGTGCGCAGGTTGTGCGCTTCGGAACCAGCCTGCGGTTCGGTCAGGCAGAAGCAGCCGATGGTTTGCCCGCTGGCCAGATCCGCCAGCCAGGTCTGTTTCTGTGCTTCGCTGCCGTAATTGAGCACCGGGCCGCAGCCGACCGAGTTGTGGATGCTCATGAATGCGCCGGTCGCGCCGTCACCGGCGGAAATCTCTTCCACGGCCAAGGCGTAGGCCACGTAATCGACGTAAGTGCCACCCCATTCCTCGGGCACCACCATGCCGAGCAAACCGAGTTCGCCCATCTTCGCGACGAGAGCGTCATCGATCCAGCCAGCCTTTTCCCAGGCCTGCGCGTGGGGTGCGATTTCACCACGGGCAAAGTCCCGGGCCATGTCGCGGATCATTACTTGTTCTTCAGTCAATTCGAGATCGTGCATGGCTCAGCTCCCGCTCTCATCAAAGCCTTGGAAGAAACTCGCGACATGCTCTGCGTTCAGCGCAGCGAGGGTCGGCGGGTTCCAGCGCGGTGTCTTGTCTTTATCGATCAGCAGGGCGCGTACGCCTTCGATCAGGTCGCCACGGGTGAACCACTGACGATCCAGATGCAGCTCCAGAGCGAAGCAATGTTCCAGGCTCAAGTGGCGGCCACGACGCAGCATCTCCAGCGTAACGGCCATGGCCAGCGGCGAGCGGGTTTCCAGCAGGTCAGCGGTGGTGGTCGCCCACTCATGACTGTCGGCGACGGTCACCGCGCGCAATTGCTCGACCATGCTCGGCACGTCCGGCAGGGCGAAAAAGTGATCGATGGCCGGGCGCAAGGTCTCAAGTGGCGCATCGGGCAAGGTCTGCACGGCGTGTTTGGCCAGCAGGTTCTGCAGCGCCTTGAGCGGCGTGTCCTGCCATTCCATCTGGTCGAGTTTTTCGTCGAGCAGCGCCAGTTTGCTGCTGTCCAGATACCAGTCGGCGAGGCCGCAATACAGCGCATCGGCCGCACGGATCTGCACGCCACTGACCCCCAGATAAATCCCCAGCTCACCGGGAATACGCGGCAGGAAATAGCTGCCGCCGACATCCGGGAAATAACCGATGGCCACTTCCGGCATCGCCAGGCGGCTCCTCTCGGTGACCACGCGCAGATCGGCGCCTTGCACCAGGCCCATGCCGCCGCCGAGGACAAAACCGTCCATCAGCGCCAACACGGGTTTGCGGTAGTGATGAATCGTCAGGTCGAGGGCGTATTCCTCGACAAAGAAATCTTCGTGCAGCGTATCGCCGCTTTTGAAACTGTCGTACAGCGAACGAATGTCGCCGCCGGCGCAGAAGGCTTTTTCACCGGCACCGCGCAGCACAACGGCGTGGACATCGGCGTCAGTTGCCCAGGCATCGAGTTGCTGTTGCAGCAAACGCACCATGTCGAGGGTGATGGCATTGAGACCGGCGGGGCGGTTGAGGGTCAGGTGACCGATGTGGTTGCGAACGTCGGCCAGCACTTCGTGTTGCGTGGCATCCATGGACGGTGTCCGCTGGGATGAAGCCTGAGCTGTCATCAGTAACTCCCTGCTTTTATTGTCTTTATTCGAGAAGCTCGCGCGCGAGCGTTACCGGATCGTAACAGTGCAAATTTGCCGTGTACAACCGGGATATTCGCAGGGGGAGTTTGCGTTTTTACCTTGGTCGAAAATGTGCGCGCTCATGTAGGAGCTGCCGCAGGCTGCGATCTTTTGACTTTGATTTTAAAGATCAAAAGATCGCAGCCTGCGGCAGCTCCTACACGGAGTCAGCGGAAGGTTTGGGTAATGCTGCGGCGTTTTGCGTGAAGTTCACTGGCGTGGATCAACTGTTCCAGATCCTCGGGGGTGATGTCGATGAACGCCTCCATATCCGCCAGCGCCAGTTTGAGGTCTTCGGCGGTGATCGCGAGACTGTCGACGGGCGCAACGATCGGCGCCGGTTCAGCCGCGCGTTTCGGGTAACGAATCCGCGTCAGGTTGTTGTAGGCGAGTGCACTGAGCAGCATGCACGCCGCGCCGAGCATCACCGGTTCCATGGCTTTCCAGTCCAGGGCGATGGTCGCCGGATCGGCTAGCACCAACGTCAGGGCCAAGGCGCCAGCGGGCGGATGCAGGCAACGCAGCCAGCACATCAGAATCAGCGCCATGCCCGCCGCCAGACAGGCGCTGCCGAGCGTGCGCCCGAGCACATGGGCCACCAGCAACGCCACAACGCCGGCACACAAGTAGCCGCCCAGAATCGACCACGGCTGGGCGAGGGCTCCGGACGACACGGCGAACAGCAACACCGCCGACGCCCCCAGCGGGCCGATCAAGTGATAGGCGACTTCATGGCCAAACACCTGCGCGCACAACCACACACTGAACAATGTGCCCAGGGCCATGCCGATGGCGGCGCGGCTCCATTCGGTCGGGCGGGTATTGATGGCGGCGGGCAACCAGCGAGCGAGCATGTGAATCCGATCCTTGCAGCAAATTCGAGGCAAAAAAAAGGACTTGTCCGGCATATCCGGAAAGCCCTCGAAGCGTTCCAACATTGGGGGAGGAACGTGCACAGTTTGCCGATCAATCTCGATGCTGACAAATTCATATTAATGCAGCTTTAGTGCATTAATTTTGAATTGAAGCGGCGCGACGGCCACTGACGAAGCACAAGTAGCCGCCCACAGCCGCCAGTGCGCTCAGGGCATAGAACATGCTCGGCGCCGGTGTGTGCATCAGCAGAAATCCGCACATGACCGGACTGGCCGCACCGCCCAGCGCCGCCAGGTTCTGCGCGCCGTAATAGCTGCCGCGCAGGTCTTCCGGGGCCAATGTGTCGACAAACAAAAAGTCGGCCGGGTAAATGATCATCTCGCCCAAGGTGAAGATGAACATCGCCACGCACCAACCGACCAGGCTGTCGGCCAGACTGAAGCCGATCAGACCGATGATGAACAATGCGGTGCCCCCGGCGATCCAGTAGCGCAGGTGCTCACGGGTGAGTAATCGACCGACTTGGTACTGCAACACAATCACCGTGATCGCGTTGCAGGCGAGCAGGGCGGCCATGTTGTCCAGCGTCTGTTGCTGGGTGTGGGTGACCAGCAGGTATTGCGACAGGTACAGGGTGAAGCGCCCGTGCACCAGCGTGCTGAGCAGGCAACCCAAAGTGAACAGGATCATCGTGCGGTCGTTTTTCAGGATGATCAGGGTTTTCAGAAAGCTTTGTGGCTGAGCGACCGCGGCGACCGGGCTCACTTCGCGCGCGGCACCGAACAGCAGAAAAATGCTGCCGATGGCAATCGCGCCCGCGACGATAAACGGCGCTGACGGCTGAACGCCGGCAATCACCACGCCGATCATCGGGCCGACGGCGTAACCGATGTTGGTCAGCGTGTAGTTCAGGGAAAACGCCTTGACCCGCTGGCCCACCGGCAGGTTTTCACTGAGGATGGCTTTGGAGCAAATCAGGAACAGCGCCGACGCCGTTTCGCTGATGATCAGCACCAGGGTGACCAGATACAGGTTCTGCGCGAAGGTCAGCAGGATCAGGCCGATGCCGCTGGAGAGCATGGTCAGGATCAGCAACTGGCGTTTGTCGAGCCGATCGATGATGTAACCACCGTACAACGATAACAGCGTGGCACTGAACACCGCGATCCCCAGAAGCAGACCGACGTCTTGCGGGTTGAGGCCGAGCTTGTTGCTGAGGAACAGCGTCAGTAGCGGGCTGATCAGCGCACGGCTGATGACGACGGTCAGTGAACTGATCATCAACCGGCGGATGAGGCGCGAGTAGGTGGCCACGAAGGGTCAATGTCCTTATTTCAAATACTTGGCGGGCGTGCGTCATCCTTACCGGGCAATCATCACCGGTCAAGCTGCCACAACACTATTCCCCTGTAGGAGTGAGCCTGCTCGCGATAGCGGTAGATCTGCCAATGAAGTGTTGAATGTGCAGACGCTATCGCGAGCAGGCTCACTCCTACAGGGGATTTGTGTTGTCTTCAGGAAAGGGGCAGGCGCATGGCACAGCGACGTTCCGGGGGAAAGCCGTGGGTGATTTCGGCTTGCAGCGCATCGCGTAAATGGCGATCAGCTTGCGCAAGCGTCAGCTCGACAAATCCCATCCGTTGATAAAACGGTGCATTCCACGGCAGGTCGCGGAATGTGGTCAGCGTCACTGAGTTCAACCGTATCGCGCGCGCTTGTTCAATGACTGCCGCAACCAGTGCGCGACCCGTGCCTTGTCCTTGAAAAGCCTGACTGACGGATAGCTCCTCGATGTGCAGGTGCTGATCGATGTCGACAGCACGAACAAATCCAGTCAGTTGCCCTTCGCTGTTTTCAGCAACCCACACGTATGCCTGTTCGATGGCCTGCCGATGTCGGGCAGCATCGGGCACCTCGGCATCAGCCAGCCACGCCAACGGCGGATCAAGACGAAACAATTGCGCTGCCGAACGCTCGATCGCGGGGAGGGCTGCCGCGTCAGCAAGGCTGGCGCGGCGTACGTCGAAAGTCATGTTGAGGTGCATCCTGCCGGTCAAGAGCCCGACAGGTTACGGTTTCAGCCACAGCAATACATAGTCGTTTTTGTCGAAACGCCCACTCAACACCGGTTGCGTGCTTTCCAGCGGCGTGCCCTTGAGGGAGGGCAGATCACTGCGATCCATCATCAGCCAAACCGGGCCTTTGATCGTCTCCAGTTGCTGGATCGAGTCGCTGAACTGCGGTTGCAGATCCTGCCCGATATTGACCATGAACTTGATCGCTTTCGCGTCCTTGCCCATGCCATGCAGTACCAGTGGCGCGGGGTTTTGCTGCACCTGGGCGAACACCGCACGACTGAACGTCTGGGTGTCGTACAAACGCCGCTCCACCGGTTCAAACACTGCCGAGTACACCGTCCACAACGCCAATACGGCTGACAACGCCAATACCTCGGTGCGCCAACCCCGGATCAATAATCGCGACAACGCCAAAAGCTGCAGCACGCCCAACGCGATCAAAACAATGGAAACCTCACCCAATTGCTCGGGAAAGCGCCGTTGCGCGACCAGTAAAACCACCAGCAACAAGCCCGGCGTGACCAGCCACAAGCCCATGATCAAGCCGCGCAACCAGCGGAACACCCGCCCATGCACCACCTGAAACGGATACGCCGCAATGATCGCCGCCATGGGTAGCATCGGCAGCAGATACCGCGCCTTCTTCGCCTGCGGAATGGACAGGCCGACCATCACAATCAGCCCGGCTGCCGCGCAATACTGCACCAGGCGCAGCGCCGGGCCACGCTGCGGCGGTCTGCTCAGCCAGGCCGCTGCCAGCACCAGCAATGCCAGCGGATAGGCCAGCGCATAGTTGCCGAGCGAGCTGGTGAAGTAATACAGCGAGCCGCTGACGCCTTCGCTGCCGTCCATGCGCCCCATGAACTGCATGCGGATCACGTCCTGCAGGAACACCGCGCCAGCGCTGACCTGCGCCAGCCATAACAACAACCCGACACACGCGGCCAGCCATATCGAAGCCAGTACGCCGAACACCAGCAGCCGCGTCCACTCACGGTTGAGCAGGTAATAGCTGCACAGCATGCCGGTCGGCACCACCAGACCAATCGGCCCGCGAATGCCGAAACCGAGTAACAGCAAAGCAAAGATCAGCGGCCAGTGACGCCTGCCGGCAAAATGATCATGGGCATAACCGAGATAGAACACCGCAAAGGCCACCGCTGCGAGCATCAAGTCCTGCGACACCGCGCGCACTTCAGTGACGAAACCGCTGGTGAGCATCAGCAAGGCAATACTGATCAACGCCCAGCGCCGTGAGTACGGCGCCAGCAGTCGATACATCAACGTTACGATCAGCGCACCGGCGAAGGCACTTGGCGCCCACGCAGTAAACGCATTCACCGCGCCGAACGGCAGCGACAGCAGCCAGATGAACAGCGTCGAAACCGCTGAGTAATCCGCATACGGCTGACCATAGGTGGTCGGAAACACCGTCGGCCCATGGCGCAGCATTTCCTGCGCAAACAACACGAACCGCGAATCGAAACCGATCGGGGCCTGCCCGTGGACCCCGGTCATGAACAATAAAAACGCCAGCAGCCCTGCGATCAGGGACTGCTGGCGGATTTCAGGCGATAACGTGATCAAGCGACGTCGGACGCGTGCGGCCACTGCTGCAGCGGGATCGGCAACTTACGCGATTCGCCACGGCCCATCGGGAAGTACTGGAAGCCGTTGCGCGCCAGACGCTCGGCGTCGTACAGATTGCGGCCGTCGAAGATCACCGGGGTGTTGAGGCGCTGTTTGATCAGGTCGAAATCCGGCGCCTTGAACTGCTGCCACTCGGTGCAGATGATCAAGGCATCGGCGCCTGGCAATACCGATTCCGGCGTGCCCATCAGCATCAGCTTCGATTCGTCCGGGTAAAGGTTCTGGGTTTCCTGCATGGCCTCCGGGTCGAAGGCGCGCACGCTGGCTCCGGCCGCCCACAACTCCTCCAGCAACACCCGGCTCGGTGCATCGCGCATATCGTCGGTGTTGGGTTTGAATGCCAGGCCCCACAGGGCGAAGGTCTTGCCGCGCAGATCACCCTTGTAGAACGCGTTGATGCGCTCGAATAACTTGTGTTTCTGGCGCTGGTTGATCGCCTCGACCGCTTGCAGCAAATCACTGGAGCAGTGCGCCTCTTCGGCGCTATGGATCAATGCGCGCATGTCTTTCGGGAAGCACGAGCCGCCATAACCGCAGCCCGGATAGATGAAGTGGTAACCGATGCGCGTGTCGGCACCGATGCCCTGGCGCACCGATTCGATGTCGGCACCGAGGTGTTCGGCCAGCTCGGCGATCTGGTTGATGAAGCTGATCTTGGTCGCCAGCATGCAGTTGGCGGCGTATTTGGTCAGCTCGGCGCTGCGCAGGTCCATGAACATGATGCGGTCATGGTTGCGGTTGAACGGCGAGTACAGATCACGCATCACGTCGCGCACTTCATCGCCTTCGCAACCGATAACGATACGGTCCGGACGCCGGCAGTCGGCAACCGCCGAGCCTTCCTTGAGAAATTCCGGGTTGGAGACGATATCGAATTGCAGCAGGCGGCCGACCTTGATCAAGGCTTTTTCGATGTGCGTGCGCAGGGTGTCGCCAGTGCCCACCGGCACCGTGGATTTCTCGACGATGATCAACGGCTGCTCACGATGGCGGGCAATCGCGTCGCCGACCGAAAGCACATAGCGCAGATCCGCCGAACCGTCCTCACGCGACGGCGTACCCACGGCGATAAACGCCACGCGAGCGTGCTGCACGGCGAGTTGTTCATCGGTGGTGAATTGCAGGCGTTTCGAATCCAGACCTTCACGAACGAGGCTGGCCAGCCCCGGTTCGAAAATGCTGACATGACCCTGGCGCAACAGGTCGACCTTCTTCTGGTCGACGTCCATGCACACGACATCATGGCCGACTTCGGCCAAAACGGCCGCTTGCACCAGACCGACGTAACCGCTGCCAAATACTGTGATTTTCATGGAGCACTCCTGAATTCGGGCGCACGAGCCGGACGAGTGTTGATGGTGATGACCCCGAGCATGACCAGCGCCACGCCCAGTGATTTAGTGAAACTGAAGGATTCGTTGAACAGCGGCAGACTCGCCGCCAGCAGATAAACCAGCGCATAACTGATGCTCAGCAGCGAATAAGCCCGGCCCAACGGCAGATCGCGCAGGGCGGCGAGCCAGCAGAGCATCGACAGCGCGTAGGCAAAAATCGCCGCGATGACCACGGCCAGCGCACGCCAATCGAGGCTGTCGATGTGCAGCCATTGGTCCGGCACGGGCAGGCGGGTCATGCTCCAGCGCATGCCCAGTTGCGCAGCGCTGACGAGAAACACGCTGCCCAGCGCGAAGCTGATGCCACGACGTTGGTTCATGACTGTTGCCCCAGCAAAACCACACCGCCGATCACCAACGCCACGCCGAGCCAATGCTGGCGGTCGATGGGTTCACGGAAGACGAAGCGCGCGATCAGGGTGATCAGCACGAAGTTGAGGCTGAGCATCGGGTAGGCGATGCCGACTTCCAGACGCTGCAACACCAGCAGCCAGACCAACAGGCCCGAGCCAAGCGCGAGCAGGGCCAGCCACAACCACGGCGAGCGCAGCTTGTCGGCCCAGCCCGACTCGACGCCACGCCAGCTCTCCACGGCGTATTTCTGCGCTACTTGGCCCAGGCAGGTCAGCAGGCACGCAGCCAACAGCAGCAACAGGCTCATGACGCCTCCTTGGGCAGGATCATGATTACCAGGTTGCCCTGCTCGTAACGGACGCCGTCCTTTGGCAACTTGTCGATTTCGTCCAGTTCGTCCTGCCCCTTGACGCGCATTACCACGCCGACTGAACCGCTGCGGCGCGCCTCGCGCATCCACTGTTGTACGTCTTTGCTGTCGACCCGCTGTTGAATGCCGTCAGGATAGGCAAGGCCATATTTCAATTCGCCTATCGTGTTGTACAACGCCACTTGCGGGGTTTTCAGGCGCCAGGCCAGTGCCGATGCGGCACCCAGATCGTTGCTCAACAGGTGTTCGGTCTGCGCCAGTTCGCTGACGTGATGCTTGATGAACTGATCCGGCATCTTGTTGGCGACCACCGATTTCGGCAGCGCCGCCGGCAACACGGCGATCAGCAACAGGCTGCCGAGCGCCGGCGCGGCCCAGCATTGCAGCGGCAGAAAGGCTTGCAGCAGGTTGGCGATGATCCAGCCGATCAGTGCGATAAACACCAGCACCATGCTGTGCAGTTCGTGGTCGTAGACCGGTTTGGTCAGTTGCAGATAGACCAGCGCGATCAACGTGACGACGCCCAGCAACAGATTGAGCAGACCATTGATGCTCAGCGCGCGACCTTGCTCAAGACGCAAGCGGTCGGCCAGCGCATTGCCCAGCAGCAACGCCATCGGCAGCAGGCACGGCAGGATGTAGGTCGGCAGTTTGCCGTTGGCCAGGCTGAAAAACCCCAGCGGCATCAGCAGCCACAGCAACACAAACACGACTTTTGGCTGAACGCGGGTTTGCCATGCCTGCTTGAATGCCGTCGGCAGCAACCCCACCCACGGCAGACTGAACGCCACCAACAGCGGCAGATAGAACCACCACGGCGCATCGTGTTGCGCGTCATCACCGGCAAAGCGACGAATATGTTCGTGCCAGAAGAAGAACCGCCAGTAGTCCGGCTCCTGCGCATGCACCGAGAGCACCCACGGCAGGCTGACGAGGATCGCCACGGCAATCGCCACCGGGCCGAACATCAGCAGTTCACGCCAGCGTTTTTGCCAAAGCATCCACGGCAGTGCAATCAACACCGGCAGCAGCCAGGCGAGGAATCCCTTGGTCATGAAACCCATGCCACACGCCAGCCCCAATACCGCCCAGGCTGCCATGCGCTTGCCGCCGGTTTGACTGTCGAGGGCAAACCACAGCGCCACCAGACTGAGGTTGACCCAGAAGGTGAATTGCGGATCGAGGTTGGCGTAACCGGCCTGACCGGCGACCACGGTAAAACTCATGTAGAGCAGGGCACAGACGAAACTTTTGCGCGGTTCGTTCCACAAGCGCCGAGCGACCAGATAGCACAGCAGCACGCTCAACCCGGTGCTCAGCGCCGACGCGAAACGCACACCGAACAGGTTTTGCCCAAACAACTCCTGACCCAGCGCGATCATCCAGTAACCGGCAATCGGCTTCTCGAAATAACGCAGGCTCATGAAGTGCGGCGATACCCAGTTGCCACTGAGCAGCATGTCCTGGCTGATCTGTGCGTAACGGGTTTCGTCGGGAATCCACAAGCCGTGTGTGCCCAGCGGCAGCAGATAGGCCAGCAAGCAAATGACCAGCAACAGCAGTGGCAGCGTCCAGCGTTTAGTCATGCGCCTTGCACTCCCAGCCAGCCTTCACGGCCGTCGAGGGCGCCGCGTTGCACGCGACCCACGGGCAAGGTGTTGAAGAACTCGGGCAGCAAATCGCCCAGCGGTTTGAAATCGATACCTCGCTGGCGCGCATCGGCCAGCAATTGACGAAAATCCTCAGCCATCAGAATCCCTTCTACTTCGGCGTGAATGGTGTAGACGTTGAGCTGTTGCGGGCGAAAGTGATCGAGGATGAAACCGTTGAAGTCCCGCGCCGCTACGATCGGGCCGACGACCTCGTCGAAGGTCGGCAAATCCACCGGAATCTGCGGTGTACCCGGCGTGCCGTCGGCCAGCAACGGGCGAAACAGGCGTTGCCCACGGCAATCGCTGTTGTAGCGAAAGCCGAAGGCTTGCTTGGCCTCGATCACGCGTTCGTCCGCACGCCAACCGGCAGCGGCCGAGCACTCGACTTTCTCGCCGAGAATGTCGCTCAAAGTGTCGACGCCCTGACGGATCTGCTCGATCAGTTGCGCATTGCTCCAGCGCCCGGCATTGGCCTGCCAGCCATGGTGATCCCAGGCATGCAAACCTACTTCATGACCGGCATCGCGGGCCTGACGCATCAAGTGCCCGAGATCACGGCCAATCGGTTTGCCCGGCCACGCGGTGCCAGCCAGCAGAATGTCCCAGCCATACAGGCCGGCGGCGTTGGAGCGCAGCATCTTCCAGAGGAACTGCGGGCGGATCAGGCGCCACAGATGTCGGCCCATGTTGTCCGGGCCGACACTGAAGAAGAACGTTGCCTTGATCTGCGCCTCGTCGAGCATTTCCAGCAGACGCGGCACCCCTTCACGGGTGCCGCGATAGGTATCGACGTCGATACGAAGGCCTGCCTGCATTAGCGCTTGTCCGCTTGTTCGAGCATGGCTTCACGCAAGAAGAAGTCGAGCGTGTTGCCAATGGTCTCGCGCATTTCCACGGTCGGCGTCCAGTCGAGCAGACGCTTGGCGTTGGCAATGCTGGGTTTGCGGTGCTCGACGTCCTGGTAACCGGCACCGTAGAACGCCTTGCTTTCCACGTCGCGGAAACCGGCGAACGGCGGGAAGTTGTCACGCAGCGGATGCGCTTCGAACTGACGCAGCAGCTCTTCGCCCAACTGACGGATGCTCGCTTCGTTGTCCGGGTTGCCGATGTTGATGATCTGGCCGTTGCAGACGTCGTTGTCGTTATCGATGATCCGTGCCAGCGCCTCGACGCCATCAGCGATGTCGGTGAAGCAGCGTTTCTGCTCGCCGCCGTCGAACAGGCGGATTGGCGTGCCTTCGACCAGATTGAGGATCAATTGGGTGATGGCGCGCGAACTGCCGATGCGTGCCGAATCCAGACGATCAAGGCGCGGCCCCATCCAGTTGAAAGGACGGAACAGGGTGAAATTCAAACCCTTGGCGCCATAGGCCCAGATCACCCGGTCGAGCAGTTGTTTGGACACCGAGTAGATCCAGCGCTGCTTGTTGATCGGCCCGACCACCAGGTTCGAAGTGTCTTCGTCGAAGTGCTTGTCCTGGCACATGCCATAGACTTCCGAGGTCGACGGGAAGATCACGCGCTTGTTGTACTTGACGCAGTAACGCACCAGTTTCAGGTTTTCTTCGAAGTCGAGTTCGAACACGCGCAGCGGGTTGCGGGTGTATTCGATCGGGGTGGCGATGGCCACCAGCGGCAGGACTACGTCGCACTTCTTGATGTGGTACTCGATCCACTCGGAGTGAATGCTGATATCGCCTTCGACGTAGTGGAAGTTCGGGTGGCTGCGCAGACGGTCGATGGCGTCGGAACCGATGTCCAGGCCATAGACTTCGTAACGGTCGTCACGCAGCAGGCGTTCGGACAAGTGATTGCCAATGAAACCGTTGACGCCAAGGATCAGCACGCGGGTGCGACGTGGCGCACGACCGGATTCAGCGCCGCGCAGCAGCGAGCCATCGACCAGACCCAGTTCACTGGCCAGTTGCGGGCCGCTGAGGAACAGACCGTTGTCGTTGCGTTGACCGGAGAGGATCACCAGCGAGTCTTCGCCGCAGGCAATGCGCAGCGGATCGACGCTGATCACCCGGCCCGGCGCCTGGCCGTCGTTGCCCTTGGCAACTTCGGCGCTCCAGACGATCAGTTTGTGCTCTCCCACGGCACAAAAGGCGCCCGGATACGGTTGTGTCACGGCGCGAACCAGGTTGAACAACTGCTCGGCCGGTTTCGCCCAGACCAACTTGCCGTCCGCTGCTGTGCGACGACCAAACACGGTGGCCTTCGACTCGTCCTGCGCGGTTTCGCTGATTTTGCCCAGCAGCATCGCGGGCAGGGTGTCACGCAACAGATCAGCGGCAGCGGTGCGCAGCTTGCCGTGCAGGCTCAACGCGGTGTCGCTGCGTTCAATGGCAACACGCTGCTGGGCGACGATGGCGCCAGCATCGGCACGCTTGACCATGCGGTGCAGGGTGACGCCGGTTTCGGTTTCGCCGTTGACCAGCACCCAGTTGGCCGGGGCGCGACCACGGTAGCTTGGCAGCAACGAGCCGTGCAGGTTGAACGCGCCTTTTTTACCCAGGGCCAGCAGTGGCTCGCTCAGCAGGTTGCGATAGTAGAACGAGAAAATGTAATCAGGATCGAGTTTGGCGATGCGCTCGATCCACAGCGGGTGATTGACGTCTTCCGGTGCATGCACCGGGATGCCTTTGGTGGCGCACAGCTGTGCAACCGAGCCGTAAAACGCGTTTTCTTTCGGGTCATCCGCGTGAGTGAACACCGCCGCGATGTCATAGCCGCTGTCGAGCAGGCCTTGAATGCCGGCGCAGCCAATATCGTGGTAAGCGAAGACAACAGTTTTTGCACTCATGAGTGAACCTGACCGGTAGTAGAAGTAGAGGAAGAGAGACCGTCAACGGTGACCGCAGGCGCCGGCTCGGCGGCGTGGCTGCGCAAGACTTTTTCAATGAAGAAACGCGGGCGGGCGCGCACGTCGCTGTACATGCGCCCCAGGTATTCGCCGAGCAGGCCCATGCCGATGAACTGGCCACCGGTGAACACGAACAGCACGGCGAACAGCACGAACAGACCATCACCGCCCCAACCGGCGCCGAGCGCCAGGCGCAGGACAATCAGCGCGAACGCAAACAGCAGACCCAGACCGGCCATGGTGAAACCGACGATGCTCAGCAGGCGCAACGGCGTGGTGGTCATGCAGGTGATCAAGTCGAACATCAGGTTGATCAGGCGCATCGGGCTGTATTTCGAATCGCCGTGCTCGCGCTCGGCATGGGCGACGACGATTTCCGTGGTGTGGCGGGCGAAGCTGTTGGCCAGAATCGGGATGAAGGTGCTGCGTTCGCGGCAGGCGAGCATGGCGTCGATGATCGTGCGGCGGTAAGCGCGCAGCATGCAGCCATAGTCGCTCATGGCGACGCCGGTGGAGCGCTGCACGGCGAGGTTGATCAGCTTCGACGGATAGCGGCGCAGGGCCGAATCCTGACGGTTGCCGCGCACGGTGCCGACGACGTCGTAACCTTTTTCGGCTTCGGCGACCAGGCGCGGGATTTCTTCCGGCGGGTTCTGCAGATCGGCGTCGAGGGTGATCACGACATCGCCTTTGCACTGTTCGAAACCGGCCATGATTGCCGCGTGCTGGCCGTAGTTGCGGTTGAGAATGACCGCCACGAACGGGCTGTCTTCCCGGCTCGCAGCTTCTTCCAGAAGGTTGGCGGATTCATCACGGCTGCCGTCGTCGACGAGGACGATTTCATAGTCGTGACGCAGCATGCGGCAGGCCGCTTCGGTGCGGCGCAGCAGTTCCGGCAGGCTGTCCTGTTCGTTGTAGACCGGGATGACGATCGACACACAGCGGATCGGATAAGGTTTCACGGGCGTTTGTCCATAAGAGTGGCGATGGCGCCGACCACGCGATCAAGGTCTTGATCGCTCATGTCGGGGAACAACGGAATCGAGCACAGCCGCGCCGAGTTCCATTCGGTGTTGGGCAGATACAGGTCGGGGTCACGCTGGCGATACCAGGTGTGCAGGTGGGTGGCGATGAAATGGATACCGGTGCCGATGCCCTGGTCCTGCAAGCCTTTCATGAAGGCTTCGCGGTCCATGCCGCAGCGCTCGCTGTCGATGCGCAGGATGAACAGGTGCCAGGCGTGGGTCTGGGCGTAGGCCGGTACGGCCAGCGGCTGCACCGGCAGGCCTTCGAGTTTTTGCCGGTAGGCGGCAGCCAGTTCGCTGCGACGCGCATTGATTGCGTCCAGACGCTCCAGTTGCACCAGCGCGATTGCGGCGTTGATGTCGGCGAGATTGTATTTGAACCCCGGCTCCATCACTTGCGCCTGCGGCTTGCGGCCACCGGTCAGGCGATCGTAGGCGTCAACACCAAGACCGTGGAACTTGAGCATGCGCACGCGGCTGGCCAGCGCTTCGTTGTCGGTGACGAACATCGCGCCTTCGGCACAGGTCATGTTCTTGATCGCATGGAAGGAGAAAATTGCCGTGCCCTGCGAGCCGACGTGGCGGCCCTTGTAACGGGTGCCAGCGGCGTGGGCGGCGTCTTCGATCACTGCGATGCCGTGTTTGTCGGCCAACGCGTACAGCGGATCAAGATCAAACGCGGCGCCGGCGTAATGCACGGGAATGATTGCTTTGGTGCGTGGGGTGATGGCGGCTTCGATGCGCGCGGCGTCGGTCATCAAGGTGTCGCGATCAACGTCGACGAACACTGGTGTGGCGCCGAGCAGCGAGATCATGTTGGCGGTCGAAACCCAGGTCTGCGACGGGGTGATGACTTCGTCACCCGGGCCAACGCCCAAAGCCAACAAGGTGATGTGCATGCCGCCGGTGGCGGACGAAAGTGCCACCGCATGCCGACAGCCAACGTATTGCGCGAATTGTTCTTCGAGTGCCTGATTTTTCGGTCCGGTAGTGATCCAGCCGGAACGCAATACTTGCTCAACGGCTGCAATTTCTTCATCGCCGATACTCGGGCGAGAGAAGGGGAGAAACGCCTGACTCATGAACACCTCATCACAAACAATCAGAAGAAAACCAATTCACCGGGTAGGATCCAATCTCAGCGTAGACGCAAAAAACACCTTTGCATCAATAAGTTGCTGATACGACTTACCGTCGGGGTTCGGTTGACTTTTGTGGCTTCGCGCGGCAGTTTGGACGGCGCCGGCACGGGATCTGTTGGAATTAAGGTTATGCCCGTTTTTGTGAAAGGAACATGAAAAACCGGTCGGCGAATCGTTTATCTAGAACTCATACAGCCGCTGTTCAGACTTCTACCGTTTATCGTCGTTTTTAGTAGAAAAGTCCTACAGAAGTGTCCCCTTTATAGGGTAAATGTTGCAGTTGTTAGTTGCTGTGTTGAATTGTTTTTACTCAAGGCCTTTACGTTTGACTGACTTGTCCGTTGTACCGCTGCAAACCCGCCAAACCAATCCGATGACCCTGTATCTGGCGCGCCTGGCTCCCTCCAGCCAGTTGACCATGCGCTACGTTTTGCAGGATGCGGCCGACCGTCTCGGCTTTGAAGACATGAATGTCGAGGATATTCCCTGGCATGCGTTACAACCTGAAGATGTGGTCGCCCTGGTTGCCGCATTGCGCGAAGACAACTATGCGCCGAATACTTCTTCGCTTTATGTAAATGCCGTGCGTGGGGTGATGAATGAAGCGTGGCGCATGAGTTTGATCACTCAGGATCATCTGCTGAAAATGCGTTCGGTCAAAGGTATTGCCGGCACGCGCTTGTCGCAGGGGCGCAACTTGAAGCGCACTTTGATCCATGAATTGATGGAAGTGTGCGCTGCCGATCCGCGCCCGCAGGGGCTGCGCGACGCGGCGGTGATTGCGTTGTTGTACGGCACCGGCATGCGTAAATCAGAGTCGGTGGATCTGGACTTGAATCAGGTCGACTTTACTGAGCGCAGCCTGACCGTCACCGGCAAAGGCAATAAACAACTGATCAAGTACGCGCCGGCCTGGGCGTTCGCCAAACTCGATGCGTGGCTGGAGCTGCGCCGCTCGCAACTCAAGGAAGGCGAGAGCGATGATGCCTTTCTGTTCAACCGCATCCGTCGCGGCAGCCATATCACTCGCGAGCGCATCACCAAACACGCGATTTACTACATCGCCCGTCAACGTGGCACGCAGGTCGGGGTGAAGATCATGCCCCACGATTTCCGCCGTTCGTTCATCACGCGGGTGATCGAAGAACATGATCTGTCGATCGCCCAGAAACTCGCGCACCACAGCAACATCCAGACCACCGCCAACTACGATGTGCGCGATGACAACGAGCGGCGGCGAGCGGTGGATCGCTTCGATCTGTGATCAGGGAATCGCGAAGACGTGAGCCGCACCGAGTACCGATAACTGCACGTCGCTGCCAGCGGGTGGCGCGTGCATGCCGGAGCTGCGTACCAGCAGCGAACGGCCGAGATCCTGACTGACCGGCGAGCGCAGTTCGACGGTGAGGGTGCAGGTGTTGCCAGCGAAGTCGCGTTCGGTGACCACGGCGGGGCAGCCTTGTGTGCCGAGTACGGCGCCGGACAACTGCAACTGTTCGGGCCTGAGCATGATCTGCGCGTTGCCGATAAAACCGTTGCTGTTCACCGGCACCTGGCCGAGATCGCAGTGGGCCAGACCGGATTCGATCCGCGCCGGCATGACCACGGCTTCACCGAGAAAATGCGCGGTCTGCTCATCGTGGGGAAAGCGGTAAAGATCCATCGGATGCCCGGATTGCACCAGCCGCCCGCCGCGCATCACTGCCAACTGATCGGCAAATGACAGCGCTTCGCCCTGATCATGGGTGACCAGAATCGTCGTGACGCCAGCGTCCTCGAGCAGGCGCGCGACCATTTTGCGCATGGCGCTGCGCAGGCCAGTGTCGAGGGCGGAGAAGGGCTCATCGAGCAGCATCAGTCGCGGTTGTTGCGCCAATGCCCGGGCGAGGGAAACCCGTTGCTGCTGGCCGCCGGACAGCTCATGGGGCCAACGGTTGGCCATGTTGGCGTCGAGCGAGACGCTGTCCATCAATGCCTTGATCCGTTCCTCTCTGGCGGTGCCGGTCAGCGTCAGGCCAAAACCGATGTTGGCGGCGACGGTCATGTGCGGAAACAGCGCGCCATCCTGAGGGACATAACCGATTTGCCGTTGATAAGCGGGCACGGCGTGAGTGCTGTCGACCAGCACCTGACCATTGAGCGTGAGGCTACCGGCATCAGGGAATTCAAACCCGGCAATTATCCGCAGCAGCGTGGTTTTGCCTGAGCCGGACGGGCCGACAATCACCGTGCGGCTGCCTGTCGGTACCGACAGGCAGATGTCATCCAGCGCTTTCTGCGCGCCAAAGGACTTGTTCAGAGAAATCAGTTCGAGTGCGTTCATCGGCCAGCGGTGCGCCTGGATTGGTGATAGAGAATGGCCGTCAGCGGCAACGAAAGCAGCACCATCAACAGTGCGTAAGGCGCGGCGGCGGCGTAATCGATTTCGCTGGTCATGGCCCAGAAACCGGTGGCCAAGGTGCGGGTGCCGTTGGGGGCGAGCAGTAAAGTGGCGGTCAGTTCATTGGTGATCGCCAGAAACACCAGCGCGGCGCCGGCGGCAGCACCCGGCGCGGCAAGGCGCAAGGTGATCAGCCATAAGGCACGCAGCGGCGATCGACCGAGGCTTTGCGCAATGTTCTCCAACTCCACTGGCGCCTGGGCAAAACCGGCACGCAGGCTGACCAATGCGCGGGGCAGGAACATCAGCAGATAGGCGAGCAGCACGGTGATGGTGGTCTGGTAGATCGGCCGGGCGAAATGGATGGTCACGGTGACCAACGCGAGTGCCACAACAATGCCCGGCAGCGAACTGGTGATGTAGTTGCAGCCTTCAAGCAAGCGCTGCAATTTGCCCGGCGCGCGGATCGACAGCCAGGCAATCGGAATCGCCGCCAGACTGGTCAACAGCGCACCGGCCACCCCGAACGACAGGGTTTGCAGCAGCGCCGGCAACAGTTCGCCGCCGCCCCAGACCTCGGTGCCACCGGCAATCAGCCAGCGCCCCAACGTCAACAACGGTACGCCGAGCGCGAGCACACAGGTCAGCACTTGCAGGCTCAAGCCAAGGAACACGCTGGCGCGATTCAAGCGCACCGTGCGTTGCTCGCGAGCGCTGCCGGAACCGACGCGGGCGTAGCGAGCCTTGCCTCGGGCGGCGGATTCGACGGTGAGCATCGCCAGACAGCACAAGGCCAGAACGCCCGCCAGCATGTTCGCCGCCGGGCCGTTGAAGGTTGATTTGAACTGATCGAAAATCGCCGTGGTGAAAGTGTCAAAACGGATCATGGCGTAGAGGCCGTATTCGGCCAGCAGGTGCAAGCCGACCAGCAACGCACCGCCACAAATGGCCAGACGCAACTGTGGCAACACCACCCGGAAAAACACCGCCCAAGGTTTCAGGCCGAGGGATTCGGCAACGTCTTCAATCGCCGGATCGAGTCGACGCAACGTCGCCGCCACCGGCAGGTACAGAAACGGAAAATAAGCGATCACCGACACCAGCACCCCGGCCGGCAATCCGTGAATCGATGGAATCAGGCTGACCCACGCATAGCTGTGAACGAACGCCGGCACCGCCAGTGGCGCCACGGCCAGCAAAGACCACAGGCGTCGACCGGGCAGGTTGGTGCGCTCGGTCAGCCAGGCCAGTGCGGTGCCGAGCAGGATGCACAGCGGCAAGGTGATCAACACCAGCAGCACGGTGTTGATCAGCAACTCCGCCACCCGTGGGCGAAACACCAAGGCTTCGATAGTCGCCCAGCCAGTCGCCCACGACACACCGAGCACAAACGCGATCGGCAGCAACGACAACAGTGAAACACCGACGGCCAGTGCAACCACCCAAGAACCACCGCGCCCGGTCAGGGCGCGGGGTTTTAACCTTAGGCTGGCGGAGGAGGCCGCAGCGACCTGCGCAGGAAAGGTTTCGGGGAGCACTTACAGGATTCCCGCCTGAGTCATCAGCTCGACGGCTTTCTTGCTGTCGAGTTTCGACGCATCGACCTTGGGGGCGTCGAGATCTTTCAGTGGCGTCAGTTTCGGGTTGGACGGTGCGTCTTTGCCGACCGCGTACTCAAACGAGGTGCCGCTGTGCAGAATCTCCTGGCCTTCTTTGCTGGTGATGTATTTGACGAACTTCTGCGCCTCTTCCTGATGTTTGCTGGAGGCCAGCACGCCGGCACCGGAGGTACTGACAAACGCGCCCGGGTCCTGATGCTTGAAGTAATAAAGCTGGGTGTTCTTGCTGTTTTCGCCGGTCTTGGACTGATCGACGAAGCTGTAATAGTGATAGATCACGCCGCTGTCGATCTGCCCGGCGTTGACCGCTTTGAGCACGGCGCTGTTGCCGCGATACACGGTGGCGTTGGTTTTCATGCCTTTGAGCCAGTCCAGTGTGGCGGCTTCGCCTTTCTGCTCGAGCACGGCAGCGACGATGGCCTGGAAGTCTGCGCCGGCCGGCGAGGCAGCCCAGCGACCTTTCCACTCCGGTCTGGCCAGATCCAGCAGGGATTTCGGCAGGTCTTTCTCAGCCAGTTTTGCCGGGTTGTAGACGAACACCGTTGAGCGCGCGGCGATGCCGATCCACTGGCCGTGAGCCGGGCGGTACGCCGCATCGACTTGTTCCAGCGTGGCTGGCGCGATCGGGGCGAACAGCTTGGCGTTGTCGACCAGTACCATCGCCGGGGAGTTCTCGGTGAGGAACACGTCTGCCGGCGAGGCCGCGCCTTCCTGCACGATCTGGTTGCCCATTTCGGTGTCATCGCCATTGCGGATCGTCACCGGAATGCCCGTTTCTTCGGTGAAACCGGCGACCCAGGCCTTGGTCAGGCTTTCGTGCTGGGCGTTGTAAACCAGCAAGCCAACACCGTCAGCCGCAAAGGCCGGGCCTGCGCCAAGCAGGGCGGTGACCAGCAATGCGCGTTTCAGAAAGGACGGAACCTGTGGATTCATGACGACAACGCTCCTGATTTTTTAGACGTTATGGGCAGGCATTCGCGGGCAGACTTCAATGCGAATGATTTGCAGATATTCAGCCGCAGGCAATGTAGAGAGGCAAATGAGAAAAAAACGTCAAACAAACCGTTAATACATGTCATTGCCATTCAGATTAGCAGCGACTCGACGACGCACGATTGCCGTGCGTCATTTCACGTCAGGTGTTCAGGAGGGATTGGGCAGGTAGGCGACGCTCTGGTCGTGGCGGCCGTGGAACACCTGCTCACCGCGAGTCGGCGTGGTAGTGATGGTCCGGTGATCAGCGCTCAGATAATTCAGCGGCAGCGAATCGCCATTTCGGTATTGCGCGACGATGATGGTGCGTTGCGCATCCCAATGCTGACCGCTAGTGCGCTCCAGCCAGGCGAACAACGCAGCGCTGTCGCCCGCACGGGGGAAGTCTGCGGTTTCTGCCACATAGTAGAAGGGCGCGCCGCCGGTTTGCAGGTACATCGGCACTTTATTGTCGACCTCGATCATGACCATGCGCCACTGATTCAGCGGTGCCTGTTGGCTGGCCTGCTCGCGCACGGTTTCGCCAAAACGGATCACGCCGCCAGCGCTGTTGGTCCACGGATACAGCACACCGAGCACACCGGCCATCACGGCCGTAGCGATTGCAAACGCGATTGTCCAACCGCGTCCGTCGAGCTTGCGCGCGGCCATGCGCCGGGTGATCCACCACGCACCGAGCAGTTGCGCGAAGGGCACCAGTGGCAACACGTAATAGCTGCGCCGACTGCCGCTGGCGGTGAAAAACAGCAGCAACAGGCCTAGCCCCTGAATCAACCAGCGGGTGTCTGGTTCGATGTTTCGCCAGTTTCGCAGCGCCACCCACAACGCAATGAGCCAGCACGGCGCCCATGGCAGGGTGTAGATCGGCAGATACAACAAGTAGGTGTAAATCGGTCCGATGTTGTCGAACGGCTGGAAAAACCGCACGACGTTTTCCCGCAACACCAGATCCAGGCCGTTTTGCCGGTAGTCAGGCGATCCATAGGCATGGGAGAGCAGGAACGGCGTCATGTAGAACGCCCCGGCGATCAGCAATGCCGCGAACAAACGCCGATTGAGATGGCGTTTCCAGCGCTGGCCTTGCAGCAGATGCGGCAGCAACACCAGCCCCGGCAGAATGTAACCGATCAGTCCCTTGAACAGCGACGTCAGCGACAGCAAGGCGAAAAACACCACGTAACGCCACAGCCGAGTGTCATCCGGCCCGCGCCAGTACCACCACACCGCCGCCAGGACCCCGCAGACCGTGAGAATGTCGGCCGTGGCGACCCGCGCCCAGAAGACAAAATAGAACGTCGTCGCCAGCATCCATCCGGCAATCAAGCCGGTGCCCTTGCGGAACAACTGCTCGCCCAGCAAATGCACCAGCCACACGCTGAGCCACGCTGAAATCACCGAGGACAAACGCAGCGACCACGGCCCCAACCCGCCAGTCAGCCAGGACGAAGCTGTGATCAGCCAATACGACAGCAGTGGTTTGTCGTAGTACGGATCGCCCTTGAGATAGGGGTCGAAGTAGTCACCGCTCTGCAGCATCTGCAAGGCGATATTGGCCCAACGGGTTTCCGCGCCCCACAGTTCGCGACTGCCCAGCCCGAGCAGCAGCATCAGGGCAGTCGCGGACAGCAGAATGAACAAGGCCCTGCGTTCGTTGGCCTGTTCGATCATGGCTGGCGCTTGGCGAAGATGTAGATCTGCAGGTTGCCGCGCTGGTAATGCTTGCCATCTGCCGGCAACAATTCGATTTCCTGGGCTTCCTGCGTGCTGTTGACGCGCATCACCACCGCCACCGAGCCTTTTTTGCGGGCGTCAGTCATCCACTGACCGACATCGTCCAGACCGACCTTGCGGGCAGCCATGGCCGGATCGTCGAGGCCGTATTTCAGTTCACCGACGGTATTGAACAGATCCACTTGCGGCCGCTTTAGACGCCACGCCAACGCCGACGCGGCGCCCAGATCGTTACTCAATAGCGAGGATGCTTCGCTCAACGCCTGTTGATGCTCGGCAATAAACTGGTCGGGCATCTTGCTGTCGACGATCGTTGCCGGCATGGCGGCGGGCAGCAAGGCAATCAACAGGCCAATGCCCAGCGCCGGCATGGCCCACATCGTCAGCGGCCGCATGATTTGCAGGGCATTGGCGATGATCCAGCCGATCAGCACGATAAACACCAGCGACAGGCTGAACATTTCGGTGTTTTCGTAGACTTCTTTAGTGGCCTGCAGATAGATCAGTGCAATCAGGGCAACGCTGGCCAGAACCGTATTGATCACGCCGTTGAGGCGCAAAGTCTTGGTGTGGCGCTGCTCCAGCCATTTCACCACGGTGTGACCCATGAGCAAGGCCAACGGCAACAGGCACGGCATGATGTAGGTCGGCAGTTTGCCGCTGCTCAGACTGAAGAAGGCCAGCGGCAACACAAACCACAGCGCCAGAAACGCAGTTTTTGCCTCGCGCTTTTCGCGCCATGTGCGGATCAACGTCGACGGCAACAGCACGGCCCACGGCAATGTCGCAGCAAACAGCAACGGCAGATAGAACCACCACGGCCGCGCATGCTGGGCATCATCGCCCGCAGCGAAACGGCGAATGTGTTCATGCCAGAAGAAGAACCGCCAGAAGTCCGGTTCGCGAACGTGTACCGCCAATGCCCACGGCACACTGACCAGCGCAGCAACCAGCACCGCCACCAGACCGTAGCGCAGCAGTTCGCCGAAGCGGCGCTGCCAGATCATGTAGGGCAGGGCAATCAGCACCGGCAGCAGCAGGGCCAGAAAGCCCTTGGTCATCAGGCCCATGCCGCAAGCGGCGCCGAGCAATGCCCAACTGCCGAGGCGGGCCTTTGTGGTGCTGCTGTCGATGGCAAACCACACCGCCACCAGACTGAGGTTGACCCACAAGGTGAACTGCGGATCGAGGTTGGCGTAGCCTGCCTGACCGGCGATCAGGCCAAAACTCATGTACAGCAAGGCACAGGCAGCGCTGATGCGCGGGTTGTTCCAGAGCCGGCGCGCCAACAGGTAGGCGAGCCAGACGCTGACCCCAGTGCTGACGGCCGAAGCGATGCGCACACCGAACAGGTTGTCGCCGAAAATCGCCTGACCGATGGCGATCATCCAGTAGCCGGCAATCGGTTTCTCGAAGTAGCGAATGCCCATGAAGTGCGGCGCGACCCAGTTGCCGCTCAGGAGCATTTCCTGGCTGATCTGGCCGTAGCGGGTTTCATCGGGGATCCACAAACCGTGGGTCATCAGCGGCAGCAGATAGAACAGCACAAAGGCCAGGATCAGCCCGGGGATCGCCCAGCGCTCGATCAGCGAGGGAGGTTGCATCAAATGACGGGCAGCGTGGCGCAACGGTGGGGTATCGGACGTCATGACTGAGCCTTGTGACGAATAAAAAGTATCTGGCTTAAAACACTAGAAGCCGTGGCGGTTTTTTCATTGGTTATGTGTAACGTCTAATATCTGCCAGAACGGCGTATTGATAATGCCCAACACTGTAAGTTGTTTCCGGTTATCAATTCTTACAAGCAAGGTACTTCCATACTCGGCAGCAATCGCATGAGGAAAACCGGTCTGTTTTTCAAAATCACTGATGCAGCCGCTGTGAGTGACCAGCACAAGATTCTGCTGCGCCACTTTGCGCGCGACGATTTCATCGCGAAGTGTCGGCCCGCATGTGGCCAGCCAGTCTTCGGCAAGGGCATCGTGGCCGAACATGTAATGCGCGGTTTGCGCCGTACGGGTCAGCGGGCTGCTCAACACCACGGCTTGTTGCATGCCCAGTTTCACAAAGCCTTGGCCGACCGCTTGCGCCGCAGTGCTGCCCACTTCGGTGATGCCATCCGCCGGGCCCAGGCAGGTATTGCTTGAGCGGTCACAACGTTCGGTGTGCCGCACCAGCGCAACGACTTCACCGGCCCGCCAGGCTTTTATCCATTCAGCGGTGGTGCTGCGCCCGGCATGATCGAGGTCGGTCGGCGAGCGTGGCCACCAGACAAACCCGCTGACCAGAATGGCCACAAGCACGACGCACACCAGTGCAATCCATAGCCGAAAGCGTGGCATACGCCGGTAGCGGAATAAATGTTTCAACTGAAATGATTGCGCCACAATGTTGCCTCTTTAAATGCCAGATAGTTCATTCAGTGCAACGCAAGGCTTGGGCAGCGAGCAACTTTACGACTGTTTACTTGAAGGCTGGCTGAACACTACGTTCAAGCTCGTCGGGGCGCGGTGAAGAACATGTGAAAAAATTGCCAGAAGTTGAGAGGGGCAACTAAAGCGGCTATTTGATAAGTAAACTCAAATACTGTTTTTGTTTGTCCAGGGGCTTACCAGGACGCCACTCTTGCGGTGAAGCTCAATGCTGCCAAACAACGGAGCCACTCAAGCGCATGGATCTCAAGCAAAGCCTGACGAAACGGATCGTGATCGTGTTTGCGTTGATGAGCGCTTTAGTCGCCGGTGTCTTTGCATTGGGGATCGTCGCGACCGTGCATGTGGTGGAGCGCAAGTTGACCACCACCACATTGAGCGGGGGGCTACACCGGTTATTGGCAATGGACGACATCCGTCTCTGGAGCCATACACCGGAAAAAAGCGAATTGTTTTTCTTCGAGGGCGGGCAGGGGCCATTGGCACTGACTCGACAACTGGCCGAGTTACCCTTGGGTTTTCAGGAAATCACCTTCCACGGTGATGCCTTCTACGCCATGGTCGAAGCCGTCGGCGGGCGCAAATACGTGCTGCTGCGTGACCAGGAAAGCCTCGAACAGCGTGAGCATCTGCTGTTTATTGTGGTGATCGTCGGATTCATCCTCAGCATCGTTCTGGCGCTGGTCCTCGGCCGCTTGCTCGCACGACGGGTCATGGCGCCGGTGATTCGCCTGGCCCGACAAGTGCGCCATCGCGATCAGCTCATCGAGGTCGCGCCGCCATTGCACCCTGATTACGCCGCCGATGAAGTCGGCGAACTGGCGCTGTCGTTCGATCAGACTTTGGGACGCCTGCGCGCGACCTTGAGCCGCGAAAAACTCTTCACCAGCGATGTCAGCCATGAACTGCGCACACCATTGATGGTGCTAACAACATCCTGCGAGTTGCTGTTGGCCAACCCGTCGCTTGATGCCCGTTCAGGCGCACAGGTCAGCCGGATCGCCCGGGCCAGCCACGAGATGCGTCAATTGGTCGAAACCTTTCTGATGCTGGCGCGCAAGCCTGAAGAGGTTCGCGTGCAGTCTACGTGCACGCTGAAAGAAATCGCCGATGCGCAGACAGAGGTGTGGGGCCGCTTGATCCGCGAAAAAGGCCTGGAGTTTGTCTACGATCCGCTGCATGCCGGCGCCGGACGCTTCAACCTGACCTTTCTGCAATCAGTGATGGGCAACCTGTTGCGCAACGCCTGGCATTACACCGACCACGGTTACGTGCGCCTGACCCTGCTCGAAAACAGCTTCGTGGTCGAAGACAGCGGCATTGGTATCCCGGAAGAACAGCGCCATGCGATGTTCCAGCCCTTCGTGCGCGGTGATGAACAACGCGGCGAAGGGCTCGGGTTGGGGCTTTCGCTGGTGCAGCGGATCTGCAGCCAGCAACACTGGCAAGTGCAGCTCACCACCCGTGAACCCAATGGCTGTCGTTTCACGGTGACGCTGATTCAGGAGGAGGGCGGACAGCCGCGCGGATTGCCGGCGGCCTGACTGATCGCCGCAGCCAGGCGTTTGACGTTGTTCTGCTGGGCGCCCACCAGATCATCGATGGTCGGACCGGACGGTGATTGCAGGGTCGAACGGCAGGTCAGCGAGCCATTGTCAGTGGCGCCGACGGGACGCAAGCGCCATTTCGCATCGATCAGGCCGTACTGACCGGGGATCGAGTCAAAGCGTTGCACTTCGATGCGCACCGAAACATTGCCTTGGCCACTGGTATTGCTCAATTGATCGGCCAACGCACCGCGCAACTCATCCGCCAGTGTCGCTCCCCACCAATCGGTTTCCAGAATCGCCAGGCCGCTGTTGCCCTGGCGGATAACGATTTGCGCCCGGTCGACCTGCGGCGGCACGCTCAGCGCTTCAATCGGAATCTGCGCGCCGGTCCGGGTATTGGCGATCTGCACCGGCGTCAGCGTGTGAAAGCTGATCGGGTCGCTGCGGCAGGCGCCCAGCAGCATGAACGCAGCGAGCACGGTGATTTTCAGCGGTACAGCCATGGTTCAGCTCCTGTGCTCAGTTGCGTGGCGGGCCTTTGAGATCGATAGGCGCGGCGTTATCGGGGCGACCACGAATCAGCGATTCCGGATGCCGACCCAGGTAATCCGACAGCTCACGCAGCGAACGCGACATGCGCCCGAGTTCGTCAAGGGTCTCGGTGAGTTTCTCGCGTTGCGGCGAATCTTCGGCGAGCGTTGAACTGGCGGACTGCAAGGTCTTGCTGACGTCGGCAAGGGTGCTCTGCACGCCCGGCAAGGTCTTGGCGTTGAACTGGGTCAGGCCTTTGCGCAGCTCGATCAGATTGCTGTCGAGGTTATTGGCGATGCGATCAACCGGCAGCTTGTTGAGTTTGTCGACCACAGCTTCGAGTTTTTCCTGCAGCTGTTCGAGACTGCCGGGAACGGTGGGTAGAACGACCGGGCGAACGCTCGGATCGAACGCGACTTTCTCCGCTTTCGGGAAGAAGTCCAATGCGACGTACAACTGGCCGGTCAGCAGGTTGCCACTGCGCGCCTGGGCACGCAGGCCATTATCGATGAAGGTGCCCAGCAGGCGGATGCCGGCGGCTTCGTCGTTGGGGTCGTGCTTGAATTCGGTGAGCATCTTTTTGTAGGCCTGACCGAGACGCTGCGGGTAAATGACGATGCCGACGTTAAGCGGGAAGGTGCGTTTTTTCGCATCGAAATCCAGGTTGATGCCTACGACCCGGCCGATTTCCATACCGAGGAACTCGACCGGCGCATCGACCTTGAGTCCGCGCAGTGACTGCTCGAAACGCAACACCATGTATTGCGCCTTGCCATTCGGCGGGGCGAGGGCGCTCTGCTGGTCAGCGAACAGTTCGTAATCCTTGTCGTCGGCGGCGGCCACATCGTTGGGACTGTAATCCGGAGCACGGAACGCAATACCGCCCACCAGCAGGGTCGACAGCGATTCGGTCTTCACGGTAAAGCCGTTGGCACCGACATTGATGTCGATGCCGCTGGCATTCCAGAAACGGGTGTTTTCGGTGACGAACGCGTCGTTCGGCGCGTGAATGAACACCTCGATATCGACCCCTTTGCCTTCCGGGTTGAGGGCGTAAGTGACGACCTGGCCGACCGGAATCTTGCGGTAATAAACCGGTGAGCCGATGTCCAGTGAACCGAGGTCCGGCGCATGCAGCATGAAGCGCTTGCCGGGTTCGCCATAGGTGATCGGCGGCGGATTTTCCAGCCCCTTGAAGTTCTTTGCGCGGCCATCGGACTGACCGACGTCGGCGCCGATGTAGTCACCGGAAAGCAGGGTGTCGATGCCCGAAACGCCGCCGGCGCCAATGCGCGGGCGCACCACCCAGAACTGTGAATCTTCGCGCGTGAAGGTTTCCGCCTGTTTGGACAGCTTGATGGTGGCGTCGACGCTTTTCTGGTCGCCACTCAACTCGACATCCGTCACCTGACCGATGACCACGTTGCGGTATTTGACCTCGGTCTTGTTCGCCGTCAGGCCGCTGCCGGTCTTGAAGTTGACGATGATCGTAGGGCCTTCCTGCATCAGGTTGTGCACCACCAGCGAAATGCCCACCAGCACTGCCACAATCGGCACAATCCAGACGAGTGAAATGCCGAAACGGCGGGTTTTGACTGGGGCTTGGCCTGGTGCTCGCGGCTCGTCGGTGGCTGACGACTTCATCCATGTCTCCTCGATTGAATGGGCACTGAGCGTCAGGAACGCAAAAGCACCTCATCAATATAGAAGTGCTTGGCGATAGAGCAAATGTGAATAGCGCATGTGCCGCGACCTGATCGTTCCCACGCTCTGCGTGGGAATGCAGCCCGTGACGCTCCGCGTCACTGGACGCAGAGCGTCCCTTGAGGCATTCCCACGCAGAGCGTGGGAACGATCAAAGCCGGGAACGATTAGATCGTGTCAGCGCGGTTTGTACTGTCAGCCGAGCATTTCCCGCAGGCGATACCAGAACATGCCCAGTGCCAGCAGTGGCGAGCGCAAGGCCGGGCCGCCGGGGAAGGTCATGTGCGGCACGCCGCTGAACACGTCCATGCCCTGACTGTGACCGGCGTGGATCGCCTCGCCGAGCAGTTTCGCGCACCAGTGCGTGACGTTCAGGCCGTGACCGGAATAGCCCTGCGCGTAGAACACGTTCGGGTGTTGCTTGAGCCGGCCGACCTGCGGGAAGCGGTTGGCGGTGATGCCGATCTTGCCGCCCCACTGGTAATCAATGCGCACGTCCGCCAGTTGCGGGAAGACTTTGAGCATCTTCGGTCGCATATAGGCGGCGATGTCCGCCGGATCGCGCCCGGAATAATGGCAGGCACCGCCGAACAGCAAGCGCCGGTCCGCCGAGAGCCGGTAGTAATCGAGGCCGACTTTCTGGTCACACACCGCCAGATTCTGCGGAATCAGTTGCGCGGCGCGCGCCTCGGACAACGGTTCGGTGGCGATGATGTAACTGCCGGCGGGCAGGACTTTGCCACTGAGTTGTTGTTCGAGCTCGTCCAGATGCGCATTGCAGCCGAGCACCAGACTGCCAGCCCGCACCGTGCCGGTAGCGCAACGCACCTGCACGGTCGGGCCGTGGATGATTTCCAGCACTTCGCTCTGCTCGAAAATCTTCACGCCGAGCGCCGCTGCCAATCGCGCTTCGCCTTGCACCAGATCGAGCGGGTGCAGGTGCCCGGAACCCATGTCCACCAGACCGCCGGCATAGATGTCTGAGTTGACCACCTGCTGGCGAACCTGCTCCGGGCCGATCAGCCGGGTTTCGTGGGCGTAACCGAGTTCGGCGAGGTCGACCAATTCATCCTTGAAGGCAGCGAACTGCGCCGGGGTATTGGCCAGATCGCAGAAGCCCCAGCGCAGGTCGCAATCGATGCCGTTATCGCCGATGCGCTGACGCACCAGCTCCACCGAATCGATACCGGCGCGCTGCAAATAACGCACGCCGTCCTGGCCGACATACTTGGCGAAACCTTCGACCTCATGGCCGATGCCACGGATCAACTGACCGCCATTGCGCCCGCTGGCGCCCCAACCGATGCGCCGGGCTTCGATCAACACCACCGACAGTCCACGCTGGGCCAGTTCGATAGCGGTGTTGACCCCGGTGAAGCCGCCGCCGATCACGCAGACATCGGCGGTCAGGTCACCGTCCAGCAACGGATACGGTGTGCTCGCCCGGGCCGAAGCGGCGTAGTAGGAGCGGGCGTGTTCTTGGGTGTACTGATTCATTTGTTCGACTTCACTTTGCTCCAGGACCGGGTCATCAGACGCATGATCGCCTGGGGCGGGGTGGTAGAGATGTAGAGCTTGTCGAGGACTTCCTGAGGCGGATAGACCTCAGGATTGTTGACCAGCTCCGGATCCATGTATTGCTTGGCGGCCGGGTTCGGGTTGGCGTAACCCACCGAAGCGCTGACCTTGGCGATCACTTTTGGATCAAGCAGGTAATTGATGAAGGCGTGGGCTTCTTTGGTGTTGCTCGCATCGGCGGGGATGGCCAACAGATCAAACCAGAGGTTTGCGCCTTCCTTCGGAATGGCGTAGGCGATGTTCACGCCATTCTTGGCTTCCTTGGCGCGGTTGGCGGCCTGGAACACGTCGCCGGAATAACCGAAGGCTACGCAGATATCGCCGTTGGCCAGGTCCGACACGTACTTCGAGGAATGGAAATAGGTGATGTACGGGCGGATGCTCAGCAGCTTCGCTTCCGCCTTTTTATAGTCTTCCGGGTTCTCGCTACGTGGGTCCATGCCCATGTAGTTGAGCACGGCAGGGAAGACTTCGTCGGCGGAGTCCATCATCGACACGCCGCACTGGGTGAGTTTTTTCAGGTTCTCAGGCTCGAACAGCACGGCCCACGAATCAATGTGATCGATGCCCAACACTTGCTTGACCTTGTCGACGTTGTAACCGATGCCGTTAGTGCCCCACAGGTACGGCACCGAGTGCTGGTTGCCCGGGTCGTTTTTCTCCAGCAGCTCAAGCAGCTTCGGGTCGAGGTTCTTGAAGTTCGGCAGTTGCGCACGGTCGAGCTTGAGGAACGCGCCGGCCTTCACCTGACGCGCGAGGAAGTGGTTGGACGGCACCACCACGTCATACCCGGTGCGACCAGCGAGCAGTTTGCCTTCGAGGGTTTCGTTGGAGTCGAAAACGTCGTAGATCACCTTGATCCCGCTTTGGCTCTGGAAGTCGGCGAGGGTGGTTTCGCCGATGTAGTCGGTCCAGTTGTAGACGCTGACTTGTGGCTGGGCTTGGGCTGCGACGCTGCACATCAGGGCCAGAGCGGCGGGAACCATGGTTTTCAACAGACGCATATCTACACCTCTAATTTTTTGGATTTTTCAGGTGGTTCTTTGCTGTTTGAGCTGCCGCAATCGCGAGCAGGCTCACTCCTACATTCTGGAATGCGTTCCCCTGTAGGAGTGAGCCTGCTCGCGATAGCGGTGGTACTGACAACGAAGGTCTTAAACGCTCAGCATCAGGAACTCACGCTCCCACGAGCTGATCACGCGCTTGAAGTTTTCATGCTCGGCACGCTTCACCGCGACATAACCACGGACAAACTTGTCGCCGAGGTATTGCGCAACGGTTTCGCATTCTTCCATCTGCGTCAGCGCTTCCTCGATGGTGATCGGCAAGCGCAGGTTGCGGCGTTCATAGGCGCGGCCCTGTACCCCGGCACTTGGCTCGATACCTTCGACCATGCCGATGTAACCGCAGAGCAAACTGGCGGCAATCGCCAGATACGGGTTGGCATCGGCACCCGGCAGACGGTTTTCCACACGCATCGCTTCAGGGCTTGAGGTCGGCACACGCAGGCCAACAGTGCGGTTCTCTTCGCCCCATTCAACGTTGACCGGTGCTGAGGTGTCCGGCAGGAAGCGGCGGAACGAGTTGACGTTCGGCGCGAACATCGGCAGCACTTTCGGGATGTACTTCTGCAAACCACCGATGTAGTGCAGGAACAGCTCGCTCATCTGCCCGTCAGCATTGGCGAAGATCGGCTTGCCGGTGGCGATTTCGACCACGCTCTGGTGAATGTGCATGGCGCTGCCCGGCTCATCGCCGATCGGCTTGGCCATGAACGTCGCCGCAACGTTGTGCTTGAGTGCAGCCTCACGCATGGTGCGTTTGAACACGGTGATCTGGTCGGCCAGATCCAGTGCGTCGCCATGACGGAAGTTGATTTCCATCTGCGCCGGGCCGTCTTCGTGGATCAGCGTATCGAGGTCCAGACCTTGCAGTTCGCACCAGTCGTAGACGTCTTCGAACAGCGGATCGAATTCGTTGGCGGCATCGATGGAGAACGACTGCCGACCGCTTTCCGCACGGCCCGAGCGGCCCAATGGTGCCTTGAGCGGCAAGTCCGGGTCTTCGCAGCGTTGAGTCAGGTAGAACTCCATTTCCGGCGCCACAATCGGCTTCCAGCCTTTGTCGGTGTAGAGCTGCAAGACTTTCTTCAGCACGTTGCGCGGCGACAGTTCGATCGGGTTGCCGAACTTGTCGAAGGTGTCGTGGATGACGATGGCGGTCGGCTCGATCGCCCATGGAATCACGTAGACCGCGTCAGCCACGGGCTTGCAGACCATGTCGATATCGGCAGGATCGAGCAGGTCGTAGTAGATGTCGTCGTCGACAAAATCCCCGGTTACCGTTTGCAGCAGCACACTTTCCGGCAGGCGCATGCCTCGCTCATGCAGGAACTTGTTGGTTGGTGCGATCTTGCCGCGGGCAATGCCGGTCAGGTCGCTGACCACACATTCGACTTCGGTAATCTTGTGATCTTTCAGCCACGTGAACAGCTGATCGAAAGGGGCATTCATAAAGACCTCGTTATTGGTTTTATAGACGCCGGGGAGGGCGGGTTTCATCTTCCGCCCCTTCCCCTGTGGCGCGTTGACGACTATCTTGGGCGAGCCTTGCAGTTCCATCTATCCACTTTAAGCAGCACCAAAGCGCACCAAAAGAGTGCGCAAGGTCACCCCATGACAACGTGCAATCCGCTCCAGGTTCAAGCGTTCAACACCGCCGATGTGGCCGAACAAGTCCGCGCGACACCAGGCTGGGTTCAGCATTACCAACAGATGTCGCCGGGCCATTTCGCCGGGCAGATCCGCTATCTGGATCTGCAGGGTGTCGAGGTCTATGAAGAGCAGATGAACACCCGCGTCGAGCAGAATTTCAGTGCGCCGTCGGGTGCTCTGGCGTTCTGTTTTGATCGCAGCGACAACGCGCTGTACCTGCTCAATGAAGAGAGCCGCAACATCTGGATCACCCCGGAGAACTATCAGGAAATTGCCGTGGTGTTCGGCCCGGAATTCGTCCGCCAGCACGGTCTGAATGTGGCGAAACTCGAAGGCTTGTTCATGACGCAACTCAATTGCGGGCAGAACGCCTTGTTCAGTCGCTGGTTAAGCTCGACTCTCACGAAGGTGTCGCAAGCTGTTGATCTTCTTGATAAAGATGCTCTGACGAAACAGCTGCTGGAAGACTGTCTGTTTATTCTCGACAACGCTCACGCCAGCCTCGATCGTGGTGGCTTACAGCGTCGTACCGAAGAACGAATGATCATGAAACGGGTGGGAGAGTGGGCGGCGGATTCGCCGGAAGACACGGTCAATCTGCTTGAGCTTTCGCAGGTGGCAGGGGTGCCATTGCGGCAATTGCAGCAGGCGTTCAAGGCCTACACCGGGATGACGCCAAGTCACTGGCTGCGCCTGCGCCGGTTGAACAGTGCACACCGTGAGTTGCTCAAATGCCGGCCCACGGAAACGACGGTGGCCGAGGTGGCGATGCAGTGGTCGTTCTGGCATTTGGGAAGGTTTTCCAGCAGTTACCGGGCGTTGTTCAAGGAGTTGCCGAGCGAGACCTTGAAGCGCTCGTGAATGACTTCGTGGATAAAAAGGCTTTGTGTCGGCGCGCAAGTTAAATAGAATCACTCTCATTTGAAACTGACTTCGCGCAGGACTCTTGAGATGACTGAAGCAGCGACGCCATCGCCGCAGCACCTGCACGAACTGTATCGCGATCACCGGGGCTGGCTGGAAACCTGGCTGCGGCGGCGCATGGGCAATGCCTGGGATGCGGCGGACCTGAGTCAGGACACCTTCCTGCGCGTGCTGTGCAGTGCGCAACCGATCGCCGACATGCGCGAGCCGCGCGCGTATTTACTGACCGTCGGCAAACGCCTGCTGAGCAACTTCTACACCCGCCGCTGTCTGGAAAAAGCCTACCTCGAAGCCCTCGCGCAATTGCCTGAAGAGTGCGTGCCTTCGCCTGAACAGCGCTGGCTGCTGCTGGAAACACTGCAAGCGCTCGACGAATTACTCGATGGTTTGCCCCGAGCCGTGCGCCGGGCCTTTCTCTTGAGTCAGCTCGAAGGCCTCGGATACCGCGAAATCGCCGAGCGCCTGCAGGTCTCCGAGCGCACAATAAAACGTTATATGGCAATGGCCTACGAGCATTGTTTGATGTTGGATCTATGATGCGCGTAGCACCCAACACCGAAGCTCGTGAAGTCGCGCGTGCCGCCGCACAGTGGTTGACATTGCTCGAGTCCGGCGAAGCCAGTGAAGCCGATCACGTGCGCCTTAAGAGCTGGCGCGACAGCGATAGCCGCCATGAAAACGCTTGGCAGAAGATTCAATTACTGCGCCAGCGCTTTTCCAGTCTGCCAGCAGAATTGGCCATGGCCACACTCGATCGCCCGGATCTGGCGCGGCGTGCAGCTCTGAAAAGGGCGCTGGGTCTGGCGGCTTTGGTGCCGACGGCGTGGTTGATCAGTCGCCAGTTGCCGCTCGACGTCTGGCGCGCGGATTTGCAGACTTCCACCGGCGAGCACACACGAATACGGTTGGCCGACGGCAGCACCTTGCAACTGAACACCGCCAGTGCGGTTAACGTCGATCTGGCCAGCCGTCAGTTGACGCTGGTGCGCGGCGAAATGGCGCTCAACGTTCCGGGTAGCACGACATTGACGGTCAACGCGCCGTACGGTCGGATCATTGTCAGCCGCAGCGAAATCTGCGTGCGCCTCAACGAGCGTGACTGCAACGTGTCGGTGGTCAGCGGCTCGGTGCAGTTGCAGCCGCTGCACGGGCCGGCGCTGCAGTTGAACGCCGGGCAACAGGTCAATTTTCAGGCCTCCGGCGCCGGACCGGTCGCGCTGTTCGACGCCAAAATGCCGGGCTGGCGTGACGGTGTGTTAATGGCGCAAAACCAGCCGTTGGGGGATTTCCTGCGCGAGTTGAGCCGTTATCGCTCGGGTCTTTTGCGCTGGGAGCCAGCACTTGAAAGTCTGCGTGTCACCGGCAGTTTCCGTCTCGACGACACCGATAAAGTGCTGGCCCTGCTGGCGGCGAGCCTGCCGTTGGAGGTGCATTCGCGCACGCGTTTCTGGGTAACGCTGGCGCCGCGAAAAAATATCGTCTGAAGCCTGTCCCTTTTTTTCGCCTCACCGGTCATTGCAGGTAAGTGAACAAAATCTGGAGCTTCTTCCAATGCCCGCAGTATTCCCAAGTCGTTTGCGTCCGTTGTTGCAGTTGAGCCTCCTGCTGAGCCTGAGTGTCAGCCCTGTGTTGATTCAATCCAGTTGGGCCGAAGACGCCCGGCGCAGCTATCAGGTGCCGGCTGGCAGCCTGAGTGCAGTGTTGACAAGATTTGCCGGTTTGGCCGGGGTCAATCTGTCGGTCGATCCGGCACTGGTGAGTGGCCGCAACAGCAACGGTTTGTCGGGCGAGTTTGGCGTGGAGGAGGGATTCACCCGGTTGTTGCTGGGTTCCGGTCTGCAACTGCAACCGCTGGGCGAGCAGGCCTACACATTGATTCCAGCCGCCGAGGGCAGCAGCCTGCAACTGGCGCCGACGTCGATTCTTGGTGCCACCGGTTCCAGTGATGCCGATGTGTTTGCCGGCGGCCAGGTTGCGCGGCGCGGCTCGCAGGGTTTGCTGGGGTCGAAAGACTTCATGGAAACCCCGTTCAGCATGACCACTTACACCAGCGAAGCCGTGAAAAACCAGCAGGCACGCACGCTGGGCGATCTGATCGCCAGCGACCCTTCGGTGCGCGCGACCAACCCGGCCGGTGGTCGCTACGAGCAGTTCACTATCCGTGGTTTCAGTCTGTTCAACAGCGACGTGGCGTACAACGGGCTCTATGGCGTACTGCCGACGTACACCATTGACATGGAAATGGCCGATCGTGTGGATATCATCAAAGGCCCGAGCCAACTCATCAACGGCATTTCGCCGCGGGGCAGTGTCGGCGGGGGGATCAACGTGGTGCCTAAGCGTGCCACCGACAAACCGATCACCTCGCTGACGGCCAATTACGCGTCGAATAATCAGGTCGGCGGCGCGGTGGATGTCGGCCGGCGGTTCGGTGAGGACAATCAGTTCGGCCTGCGCTTCAACGGCGTCAAACAATCCGGTGATACCGAATGGGATCATCAAAGTGTCGACCGTGACATGGCCGTGCTCGGCCTGGATTTTCGCGGTGAGCGCTTGCGACTTTCGACCGACATCGGCCACACCGAGCGCGATACCGACGCGCCGCAAGAGCGCGTGCAAGTCGCCGCCAATGCCAAGGTTCCGAGCGCCAATAAGGTGCATCGCAACTACGCGCAACCGTGGAGCCAGGCGAAAACCGAGGACACCTTCGGCACAGTCAACGCCGAGTTCGACGTCAATGACTCGGTGATGCTGTACGGCGGCGTCGGCGCGCGCAAAAGTAATCATGACTTCTTGCGCCACGCCGTTTCCGTCACCAACGATGCCGGTGATTTCAGCGTACTGCCGCGCGACTTCACCCGCGACGAGAACGTGCGCACGGCCACGGCCGGCGTGCGCAACTGGTTCCATACCGGGCCGGTGAGCCATGAGGTCAACCTCGCGGCCAGCTACTTCTACATGGATTTCGAGAACGGCGGCGCGCGTTACGCGGCAGGGCGCAGCAACCTGTATGACCCGGTGGAAACAGCAAAACCCGGCACGCCGACACGCAATGACGCCAAGGTCTACACGGAAAACCGCTTCAGCGGCGTAGCGCTGTCCGACACCCTGGGCTTTTTCGACGATCGATTGCTGCTGACCCTCGGCGCTCGCTGGCAGCGGGTGAAAGTTGATGACTGGAGCGATGACGTCAAAGGCGACACGGCTTACGACGAAGAAAAGGTCTCGCCATCGGGCGGGATTCTGTTCAAGGCGACAGACAAGCTGTCGCTGTACGCCAACTACATGGAAGGCCTGAGCCAAGGCAAGATCGCGCCGTCGACTTCCATCAACGAAGACGAAATCTTCCCGCCATTTATTAGCCGCCAGGTTGAAGTCGGTGCCAAGTACGATGCCGGCGCCTACGCGTTGACCGCTGCGGTATTTCGCATCAAGCAACCGGCGTACGAAACCAACGCCACCACGCGAGTCTTCGGGCCCAATGGCAAGCGCGAGAACAATGGCGTGGAGTTGAGCGTGTTCGGCGAACCGCTTAAAGGCTTCCGTTTGCTCGGTGGCGTGATGTACATCGACAGCGAATTGACCAAGACCACCAATGGCACCTTCGACGGCAATCGCGCGCCGGCGACGCCGAAATACAACGTCAATCTGGGTGCCGAGTGGGATGTGCCGACGGTGCAGGGGCTGACGCTGACAGCGCGGGGTATCTATTCGAGTTCACAGTATCTGGATCAGTCCAACGAGAAGGAAATCGATTCCTGGGAGCGCTTCGACGTAGGGACGCGCTATGCGTTCAAGGTTGACGACAAAACCATCACCTTGCGCGGGAATATCGAGAACGTGCTGGATAAGCGTTATTGGAGTTCGGCAGGGGCGTCCGATGACAGTGAGCCAGGATTGACGTTGTCGACACCGAGAACCTACCTGCTTTCAGCGACGGTGGATTTCTGATTCCACTCGGCAAATCTTAAGCAATCGGGAGTGCTATCAGCGAACGGCCCCACTCTTACAGTGATGTCCTGACCACCAATGGACAGTCAACTCGCTGAGTTCCCGATAGCTCAAGGGTCTCGATCAGATGCCGTGCAGCCTGGCGCCCAATCTCGTAGTACGGTAGTTGCACGGTGGTCAGCGGCGGGATGAACAACTCGGCAATGCCGATCATGTTGTCGTAGCCGAGCACGGCGACATCGTCGGGAATTTTCAGACCACGCCCCAACAACAGCTGATAGGCACAAAAGGCAATGCGGTCGTTGCCACAGATCAGAATATCGAATTGGGGACGACCATCAATGACATGCCGGTCGAGGATAGCGGCTGTTTCACTGTAGGCATCATGATCGGAAAGGTCGTATTGCAGGAGCGTGTCAGGCGCCAGTCCGAATGCCTGACAGGCACGCTGCAGGCCTTTTTTTCGCAGCCCCCATGCCAGACTCTGTTTCGGCAGATTGATACACAGAGGCCGCTTGTAGCCGAGGCTCAATGCGTGGTGTACGGCGCGGTACTGGCCCATTTCGTCGTCGGGTACATAGCTGACGAGGTCGCTGTCATCTGCCAGACAATTGGCGAGCACCAGAGGCTTGCTCTTCAAGCGCTCGGGAATGCTGACCTGGCGAAACCCCATGGCGCTGAAGATCAAACCGTCCGGACGGTGCGACAGCATCAGGTCGATGTTCTGGTCGGTGGGCGGATTGCTTAGCAGGTTGAGGATAAAGACATTCCAGCCGGCTTGCTGCGCGGTCTGTTCAATGGACAGCAGCAGCTCGACCGCGAAGGGCGTGGTCGCAGTGTCCAGCGCGAACACGCCGATGGTGCGCGACTGCAGGTTGTCACCGCGCATCTTGCGCGCTGACAGGCTGGGTACGAATTGCAGTTCATCAATGGCACGACGCACCCGTAGAAGGGTTTCGGGGCTCAGTTTTTCCGGAGTATTGAGCGCTCGAGACACCGTCATCAGGGACACGCCGGCCAGTTGTGCAACGTCTTTCACTGAAGTCATGCGAAGTGCGGCCGGTCAGGTTGACGCAGAATCATGACACAGGGCCCGGGCTTCTCGCGACCCGAATGACGCCGCTCATGACCATCCAGAATCGAGCGGCCATGCCTTGGCAATCGAGACGCGGCCGCCACTCCCGCTCGCCACAAGCTTCACACCCAGACTGTCGGAGCGCGGATAGAGGCGACTGCTGAGGCTGAAGCGTCCGTTTTCGTCGAATACCTCAATGGATGAGCGATCGAGAAACACGCGCAGCTCGAGTCGCTCTTGTGTCGGGTCTAGCGAGACGCTGCGCTGGCCGGTGACTTGCGCACCCGAGCGGCTACGGTCAAGCACCAGGCGCTGCAGTGATGCATCGTAATAGAGCAGGGTTTCTTCACGGCCGTCGTCGCTGCAGCGCAAGGCGACTCCCAGGTGACCGTCAGTGCAGCCGAGCAGATCCAGATGCACATGGATTTCGAGCATGTCGCCGTTTACCTCCGGCACCCAGCGGGTTCCCGACGCTTCCCACCACGGCGTCCCCGGCAATTGCGTCATTCGCAGCGCGCTGAGTTCCCGTGCCGGATACACGCAAAGGCGATCGGCGCACAGTTCCAATTCGCGGGGCAATCCGAGCATGCCGCACCAGTGATGGGCCTGGCTCGGCATCGGGCTTTCCCACATGTCCAGCCATGCCCAGACGAGGCGCCGACCATCGGCGGCCAACAGCGTTTGCGCCGCATAGAAATCATGGCCGTTATCCAGCTCGATAAAAGGCCCGCCCGTGAAGTGCCACTGGTTGTCGAGCTGGCCCACTCGATAACCGGTATGGTACTTGTTGAGCCGGTCATAACCGTCGGCTTGCATGCCTTGTGGTGAGTACAGCAGCACATCGCGTCCATTCAGTCGAAACAGGTCCGGGCATTCCCACATATAGCCATCGCCCTCGCTGCCGGCGGACACATAGTCGAGGAATTCCCAGGCGTGCAGATCCGTGGAGCGGTACAGCGGCAGTAGCGGTCTGTCGCCCAGACGTGCGCCGGCAATCAGGTACCAATAGCCATCCGCCTGCCAGACCTTGGGGTCACGGAAGTGCATGATGGTGTCTTGCGGCGCGCTGTCGATCACCGCGCCGTGTTTGACGAAGCGGATGCCGTCGTTGCTGGTTGCCAGGCACTGAACCTGTTTGATCAAGCGTTCGTCACCCACCTCGCCCAGCCACGTGTGCCCGGTGTAGATCAGCACCAGGGTATCGCCACAGACCACGGCGCTCCCGGAAAAACAGCCGTCGCGGTCGCAGTCATCGCCGGGGGCCAGCGCAATGGGCAGGTGCTGCCAATGCACCAGATCGGCACTCTTGGCGTGGCCCCAATACATCGGGCCCCATTTCGCGTCGAAGGGGTGATGCTGATAGAACACGTGGTACTCGCCACGGAAGTAAACGACCCCGTTAGGGTCGTTCATCCAGCCTGCCGGCGGGGCAATATGATAACCGGGTCGATAATCCTCGATGACGCGAGACTGGCTGTCAGCCAGGGCGCGCTGCGCAAGGTCAAGGGACGAAGACATGGGATCGCTCGCGGTATTCAAAGACAAGGTCATAGGGCGTGTGCTCGGATTGAGCGCAGAGAGAGGTCATCCGCCACGGATTCAATGGCGTGCGGCTGGCGCTTCAGTGCCGTGCCGTCGGCGTCAAACAGGTGGATCTTGGCGATGTCCAGTTGCAGTTCGACCCGATCGCCTGTCTGCCAACCGGCGTTGACTTCACAACGACAGATCAATGGCTCGTCCTGCCCGGTATCGAGGTGCACATAGGTTTCACTGCCCAGGTATTCGACCCCGGTCACGACAACGCCAGCCGTTCCCGGCGCCGCTTTGAGCGACAGGTGTTCCGGGCGGACGCCCAGGCTCAGCGAGGCGTCCGTCGCCAGGTTCGAGCTGTCAAAGGGCAGGGTGGTCATCCCCAAAACGGCAGCATCGATCAGGCTGGTTTCACCCGGCGCCTGCAGGCGTGCCGACAGGAAATTCATTTTCGGCGAACCGAGAAAACCGGCGACAAAGCGGCTGGCCGGGCGCTCATAGAGTTCGCGCGGTGAGCCGACCTGTTCGATATGGCCGCCATTGAGCACGACAATTTTGTCGGCCAGGGTCATCGCTTCCACCTGATCGTGAGTGACGTAGATCATGGTCGAGCCCAATCGGTCATGCAGTCGGGCGATTTCGTTGCGCATCTGCACCCGCAAGGAGGCATCCAGGTTGGACAGCGGCTCATCGAACAACAGAATGTCCGGTTCCCGTGCCATGGCCCGGCCCATGGCCACACGCTGACGCTGCCCGCCAGACAGTTCTTTTGGTTTGCGTTGCAGCAGTTTGTCCAATTGCAGGATTTGCGCGGTTTTCAGTACGCGCTCGCGCAGGCTGCTCTTTTCAGTCTTGGCCAGTTTGAGACCAAAACTGATGTTGTCGTAGACGCTCATGTGCGGGTACAGCGCATAGGACTGAAATACCATGCCGACGCCACGCTCGCGCGGTTCCAGGTCGTTGACCCGGCGCCCGTCGATCAGCAGGTCGCCGGCACAGATCGAATCCAGTCCGGCGATCAGGCGCAGCAGCGTCGACTTTCCGCAGCCCGAAGGGCCGACGAAGACTACGAATTCACCCGCAGCGATCTCCAGGTTGATGTCGCGAAGAATCCGCGCGCCGCCCAATTGTTTGTTGACGTTGTCCAGTTTCAATTTGATCACGATGCTGTTCCTTGTCTTTGTTGGGCATCAACCCTTTAACGCGCCGGCAGTGAGACCGGAAACGATTCGGCGCTGGAAGATCAGCACCAGAATCACCAGTGGGACGGTGACCAGCACCGAGGCAGCCATCAACAAGCCCCAAGGCAACTCATGGGGGCTGCCGCCGGAAATCAAGGCGATGGCAACCGGCACCGTGCGTTGGCTGTCGGTGAGGGTAAAAGTCAGTGCAAACAGAAACTCGTTCCACGCGGCGATGAAGGCCAACAAGCCTGTGGTGACCAGTGCTGGCCAGAGCATCGGCAACAACACGCGGGTCAGCGTCACCCAGGGTGAAGCACCATCCATGATTGCCGCTTCCTCCAGTTCATGGGGCAGTTGTCCCATGAACGTGGTCAGCACCCAGACGGTGAAGGGCAGGGTGAAAATCGTGTAGCTGAGGATCAACGCCCACGACGTGTTGTACAGGCCCAAGGCGCGGATCACTTCGAACAGTCCCGACAGCACCGCGACTTGGGGAAACATCGACACGCCAAGGACCATCATCAACACCGTGCCACGCCCACGGAATTTGACCCGGCCCAAGGCATAGGCAGCGGTCAGGCTGAGGAACAGCGCCAGGGTGACCACGCACAGCGCAACCACCAGCGAATTACCGATCGCCCGCAGGAATGAGGCCTGGTGGAGGATCGCCGCGTAATTGGAAAAGTCGGGATGTTCGATCCAGTAGCTCACCTCGAACAACGCGCTGGAGGGCTTCAGCGAGGTCACGATGGCGTAGTAGAACGGGAAAACCGCATACAGCAGCAACACTCCGATCAGGCTCCAGAAGCCGAGGCGCAACAGCGCTTTTTTCAGCAGGCGCGGGCTCATGCGCGGACCTCCAGTTGACTGCGTCCGAGGTAGAGATAAAGCATGGCGATCACCGCGACCACCAGAAACAACAGCGTCGAAGCGGCGCTGCCGTAGCCAACGTCCTGGAATTCCACCAGATGCTGACGGGCATACACCGACATGCTCATGGTGCTCGACGAGTTAGAGGTCAGCACATAGATGACGTCGAATACCCGCAGGGAATCAAGGATGCGGAAGATCGCCGCCACCAGCAGTGCAGGCATCAACAGTGGCAGCGTGACGCGCCAGAACACTTTGAGCGGATGAATGCCATCGACCCTGGCCGCTTCGTAGCAATCGCTCGGCAACATCTGCAAGGCCGCCAGCATCAGCAGCGTGACAAAGGGCACGGTCTTCCAGACGTCAACGATGATCACCGCCCACATCGACAGGTCGGCATCTGCCGTCCAGGCCAGAGGGGCGTCAATCAGGCCGAGGCTGAGCATCAGGTGATTGATGATGCCGAACTGGTCGTTCAGCATCCATGACCAGATCTTCGCCGAGACAATCGTCGGAATCGCCCACGGAATCAGAATCAACGCCCGCACCAGCGAACGGCCGGTGAACTTGATGTTCAGCAGCAACGCCACCAACAGTCCCAGCACGACCTCCAGCCCCACCGAGACCACCGTGAAATACAACGTGTTGCGCACCGCATTCCACCATTGTGGATCGACGAGGATGCCCGACCAGCCGGCATCGCTGAACAACAGATAATTGCTCAAGCCTATGAAGGTTGCGCCACCGGTGTCTGCCAGGCTGGCGTCGGTCAGGCTGAACCAGAATGTGCGCAGCAGCGGCCACGCAGCCACCAGAGCCAGGCAGACCAGCATTGGCGTCAGAAACAGCCAGGCAGCGCGCACCCGGCGACGTTGTGCAGGCGTTTCCCTCGCGAGCAGCAGCTCGTCAAAGGGGGCATGGGTCGTAGAGACAGACATGGTGATTTCCTTCCTTGTGGCTTACCAGTTCCGGCGTTTGATGCGCGTGAGTTCGCTTTCCAGTTCGGCCAGTGCCTGATCGACGGGCAACTCGCCGGCCAGCACGCCATGCACCCGATCGAAGAACGCATTGGAGACCCGTGGATAGCGATCGGCAGTAATGGCGGCGGGGCGCATGACCCCAGCGTTGAGAATGCTGTGCAGCTGAGCGTAATAAGGCATGGCCGCGAGCAACTCGGGATCTTGATACAGCGACTCGATCACCGGGTTATAGCCGCCTTTCAGCGCTCGACGTTTTTGCTCTTGGGCACTGCTCAGGTAGCTCACCAGCTCGGCGGCAAGTTTCGGATGGGCGCTGTAACGCGAGACCGCCAGGCCCCAGCCACCGAGGGTGGAGGCATGCTCGCCGGTCTCGCCGCCGCGGGGCAGGGGAGCGACGCCGACCTGGTCTTTTACGGCGCTGTCCTGGCTTTGCACCAGGGCCCAGACATAAGGCCAGTTACGCATGAACAGTGCATTGCCTGACTGGAATACGCCACGTCCTTCTTCCTCGGTGTAATTGAGCACGCCACGCGGGGAGATGTCGCCGACCCAGCTTTTCGCCAGGGTCAACGCCGCTCTTGAGGCCTGACTGTTGACCACGATGTCGCCGCGTTGATTGATCAGTCCGCCTTGCGGCTGGCTGCTGATCCACTCCAGCGCATTACACGTCAGCCCCTCGTAGGCACGTCCCTGAAAGATGTAACCCCAGAGATTGGCGTTGCCGGCGTCGCGCTCGGCCTGTTGCACAGCCCTGGCGGTAGCGGTCATTTCCTCCCACGTTTGAGGAACCTGCTTGGTGTATTTCTCAAGCAAGTCTTTGCGGTAATACAGCAGCCCCGAGTCGGTGAACCACGGCATTGTCACCAGCCGTCCGTTGACCGTGGCGTTATCGACCTGGGCCTGGAAGTAGCCTTGGGTCGCGTTGGCGGGCAGCACCTCACGCAGATCCATCAGGTGTTTGGCCAGCATCCCCGGCCACACCATATCGATTTGAATGATGTCGATGTCGGTGGACTGCGCACTGAGGATCTGCTGGTAGAACGACAACCTCTCGGTCGCCGAGTTAGGCGTGGAGACCACCTCGACGTTGTTGCCGGTCTGTTTCGACCATGCATCGACAGCCTCTTTGCACAGTTGCAACTCCGCACCCACCGCACCGCAGGAGATCGTCAGATCGGTTGCGTTCGACACGGATGGCAGTGCGGCAGACAGGCTGATGAATGCGATTGGCAGGAGCGATTTCAGGTGTTTCATCGAGCGTCCTTTATTTTTGTTTTTAGAAAAGTTAACGTTAACATCGCCAAATGTAGCAGCGTATTTGCGAGGAGGCATCCTTTTTTTTGTCGTTTGTGACAACTCGCGACTCACGCAAAAAAGGCAACTGCGGCAACCAAAAAATAAAAACAAAACAGGGAATCAACATGCAGAAAGGATCAAGCTGGCTACTGGTCGGCGTGCTCGGCACATCGGCGGCGGCTTCTCAGGCCGCGACGCTGGAAGAGCGCATGGCCGCACTTGAAGCGCGTGCCAGCGCAGCGGAAAAGCGTGCAGCCACGGCCGAACAGCAGACCCAGGCACTCGCCCGGGAATTGCAGCAGATCAAATTCGCGACACCGCCCTCACAGTCAGTCGCGTCTAACGCAACAGCCATTTCGGCGCCTGCTCTGGACACCCGACTGGCAAAACTCGAAGCCCGTCAGCAAAGCCTGGAAAAGGAGGGCAGTACCGCGAACCTCACCGATGGCTTCAGCTTCAATGGCTATGCGCGCTCCGGATTGCTGGTCGACGAGGGGCTGGGTGGTGGCCGTGGCGGCCCTTACACAACGCCGGCCGGTTCTGTGGGCGGGGCAGTCGGGCGACTCGGCAACGAGGACGACACCTACATGCGCATCGACCTGTCGAAAGAGATCTATGCGCAAAACGGCACCCGATCAAAATTCACCGTCTCCATCGCCGACGGTGTGGAAAGCTCCAATGACTGGACGGCCGACGAAAGCAATCTCAACGTACGTCAGGTATTCACCACGCTCGACCATGTCGCTGCGTTCAAAGGCAATTCAGTCTTCGAGAACGCTACGCTGTGGGCGGGCAAGCGCTTCGATAGAGATAATTTCGATATCCACTGGCTGGACTCCGACGTCGTTTACCTGGCCGGCACCGGCGGTGGAATTTACGATGTGCAGATGAACCAGCATTGGCGCTCGAACTACTCGTTGATTGGGCGTAGCTACGGGGATTTCAGTCAAGGCGGAATTAATGCCGATGTGGAAAGCTACATCCTGACCTCCAACCAGTTCTTCGAGGATGGCCAGTGGCAGTGGATGTACAACGCCATCGGCGCAAAGAAAAACGATGTCGGCACCCGCACCAATAAAGCCGGTTTGACGCCTGCGGATAGCGGTTTGCACAGCATGCTGGCCAATCACCAGAAAACCTTTTTCGGCAGGGAAGGCTTCTTCAAAACGGCGCTGCTCTATGGGCAAGGTCTGGGGGCAGAGGTCAAGAACGTTGGCTCGGATGGTGAACTGATCGACGAGGCCCGCGCGCTGCGTCTGGCACTTTACGGGGAGACCCCGCTGACCTCTGACTGGCGCATCGGGCCCAGCTTGCTGGCCGAACAGAGCAAGGACAGATACGTCAAAGGTGACGACTATCGCTGGCTGACCGTGAACGTGCGCTTGGCCAACAAAATCAACAGCAACTTCGAAATGGCCTACGAAATGAGCTGGCAAACCATGAACCTCGACCCCAAGGGCTATCTACAACGTAATGCGGTCGATGGTAACTTCTGGAAATTCACTGTCGCCCCGACATTCAAGCTTGACGTTGGCGATCTACTCACGCGTCCGGAGCTGCGAGTGTTCGCCAGCTACATGAACTGGTCTTCGGATCTGGACCGGTTCAGTACGACAGACGCCTTTGGCATGTCCGACTTCCAGGCAGGAGGGGTGTGGCAATACGGCATCCAGATGGAAACCTGGTTTTAATCGTTGAACGCACTTGCCATAGTGCAGTGCTGGAGCGGCGAAGGATGCTCCAGGCTGATGATGTCGTTTTTTCCCAGGATGGATGATTACCCAATGCTCAAGTTCAATGCTCATCTCGGTTTCCAATTCAATGAATTGCCTTTTCTGCAACGCATCGAAGCCGCCGCAGCCGCCGGTTTCCGGGCAGTGGAGTTCCCGTCGCCGTATGAATTCGACGCCAGTCTGCTTGCCGACCATCTAGCCCAATACAGTTTGCCGTTGATTCAGTTCGCCGCTCCGGCGGGCGTGACCAAAGGCATCGCCGCGTTACAGGGCAGGGGCGAGGAGTTTCGTGACGGGTTGCTCCAGGCCGCCCGCTACGCAAAGACCTTGGCGTGTGCGGATGTCCACATCATGTCGGGCGTTACCACGCAGAATGATGCTGAGCGAACCTACGCGGGCAACCTGGAATATGCGGTGAAGTACCTGGAAGACCAGGGGCTGCGGCCACTGATCGAAGTGATCAGCGCGGAGGCGATGCCAGGCTATTACATGTCTGACTTCAGCAAGGCGCAGCAGGTACTGGAGACCTTCCCGAGTGTTGGGCTGATTCTTGATCTTTACCATGCGCAGCTTTTGACCGGAGATGCAGCCGATGTGCTGGCGCGTTTCTATGACAGAACCGTGCATGTGCAAATAGCCGATTGCCCGGGTCGTCACGAGCCGGGAACGGGGAGTCTCGACTTTGCTGCGTTGTTCGCGGCGCTGGAGCAACGCGGATACGCCGGATGGATCGGGTGTGAATATCGTCCTTCTGGATCGACCGTTGCGAGTCTTGACTGGATCAAACAGCTGAGTGTTTAGGTCCTAGACGAAAATCTTTGAGTCGCTGATGTAGGAACATCGCCGCCATCAAAGGCAGAAGCCCTTGATGGCCGAGCGAGAAGAACTCATCGATATCGGCCTGACGTTGGCGAGTAGGGGGGAGTAAATGCCTGATGCGGTTTTTGTAAGCCGAACTATTTTGTTCGGAGATTGTGATCCGGCAGGGGTGGTTTACACCCCGCGATTCTCATATTTCGCTGTAGAGGCCATTGGTGTAGCACTCGACAGATGGGTAGGGGGGCCGGGGCTTAGAGCGGTGATGAGTTTTAATATATTGCCGCCGGTGCGTGCGATGTCGATCGAGTTGCTGGCTCCGGTGACGTGGGATGACGAAATGATTATTAAAGTTGGCGTGGCCAGGTTGGGCGAGCACTCTTTTACTTTTTTGGTTGAGGGGTTTATAGGCGAAGGCGTGCTGGCATTTACCGCGAATGTCACACACGTTTGTGTCTCACCGGAAAGTAAAGAAGTTGTACCCATTCCAGCTCCGTTGCGAGCGCTTCTTTCATAGACGATCAGACGGACTCAAAAAGTTCGGGGGGGGGGGGCAAGTGGCCGGTTGTGGTCAAAATCTACCGTTCCTCACCGGGAGCAATCGGCCAAAAGCGGTCATCGCGGGTCTACAAAAGCAGGGGCTGTTTACAGCGATTCCGGTTTACTCAGTGTGATGCGACTTCGCAAAACGCTTCATTGGCAAGGTCGAACGATCGACACAGCTCTAAACCAAGACTTGCATGATGCTAGCAGCATCAAATAGCCATTACATAAGAGCGTGATTTGCCTGATACTGCGCGCCGCAACTCAGCCTTATTCAGGGACCCACTCTCATGGACGATTTTTTGCAAACCGTGGCTCTGCTGCGCGCGAGGTATCAGCGCCCGGCAGACTTCAACCTCTTCTCCGTACTCCGCAGCGCGAGTGACGAGGTTCGGCTTCACTCGCGCTTCCTCGCCTTCTTGCTCGACCCAAAGGCAACCCACAATCAGGGAACAGCTCTACTGAATCTCCTGTTGAAGCGACTGGGCATCCAGAACTTCGATTCAGAGAATGCGATTGTCGAGGTCGAGTACCAGAACATCGACATCTTGGTCCGCAACCAATCCAAGCAGGCAGTGATCATCGAGAACAAGATCTACGCCGGCGATCAGGACGAACAGCTCTGGCGCTACCACCAGCGAATGCGGGCAGAAGGCTACGGCGAGATTTGGACCACGTATCTCACCCTGGATGGTTCCGAGCCCAGTGAACAGAGTCGCAAGTCTCTGCCTGTAGTTCTTCTTAGCTACGAAGCTGAGATCATCGCTTGGTTGAAGGACTGTATTCCCCTGGTTGCCCGCGAGCCCGGCGTGCGGGAAAGCGTTTTTCAGTACATCGAACTACTCCAAAAGCTGACATCCAGTGACCAGGGTGAGATCTACATGAGCAAGCTAAAAGAACAGATCCTGCTGGGCGAGAATCTCTTCGTGATCGCCGACATCAACCATGCATTCAAGTCCGTACTGGCCGATCTACAGTTCGATATTTGGGAGCGCATGACGGCTTGCCAAGCGAGCCAATATCCGCAACTCGGCAAGCCCGAAATTTCGGCCACGAAGGAGGCGGTTTCCGCCTATTATAAGAAGGCCAAAAACAGCAAATACATTGGCCTCACTTTCCCCTTCCCGTTTATGAATGGTGGCGTGTACATCGAACTCAACCACCGCCTCTACGTTGGCTACTACTGTGACGGTGAGCAGTTCCCGGAAGACCGGGAGCGCCTTTTGGCGCTGAGTCGAGAGATCGCACCCAACACTCGCAATTCGGGCAACCTGTTCTGGAAGTTCTCTAAGTTCAATGTGAACCTGCATGCCCCTTCCAATGAGGACCTGGCCCTCCTCCGAGATCCCGAGACGAGGGAGTCGATTGCCGTCAGCCTGATAGATGACGCTCATGAACTGTGGCAGCGCGCTTACCAGCAGTTCGCCTGACCGCATTTGGCCGATTTCTGCCACTGATCAGAGGCAGCTATGGGTCGATTTCAACCGGTCGTGGAAGGCAGAAATCGGCCAAAAGCGGCCTGTCGACACCGGCGCACCCAATCCTTGTGCGATACTGCGTTCATGAAACTAGACACTGTCCTAGGCGACTTCTTCCTAACGTTCGGCAAAGACCTCCACATAGAGGCCAACCATGCTCTATTACGGTTGGGTGACTTCGCTAAAAACCTCTACCTCATCAAAGCTGGTGCAGTGCGGATCTGCGTGCGCGACCCAGAAGGTTCGGATATCAGCGTCCAATTCTTTTTTGAGGGCGAGGTCGTTAGCTCTCTGGAGAGCCTGGTTAGCGGCTGTCCAAGCGAGTTGGAAATTATCACGATGGAAGCGTGTCACCTGTGCGTGCTAGACCGGGACACCGTTCAGGCGCAGATCCTGTCGAAACCAATCTTGCAGACTCAGTTGCTGGCACTCACGCAGTTGCGACTGGCCGACTACATCAAGCTCTACACCAGTGCCATCTCGCAAACCCCTACAGAACGATATCTGGGCATGCTCTCCACTCAGCCAGATCGATTGGCAAGAATCCCCATGCACGTGCTTGCAGGTTATCTCGGGGTGACCCCAGTTCACTTGAGCCGAATTCGGCGAAAGCTGAAAGCGAGCGCAGACAAAACCGGCATCTGAACATATGTAAATGACAACATAACGCCAGAGAAGCACGATTGGCCTTCACCACTGCTCTGGCCAATCTCCGGCAGCTAACGGGCTGATGTTTCGAAACAGCCCCCTACCCTTAGTTACCACAGTAGTGATGAGACTTTTTAAGCATCCATCCACTTCTGGAGGTACCTCGATGGCATTGAATTTACTGGATGTACTGCAGATTTCCGGCGCAGCACTTCTGACTTGGGCATTGGTCAAGCTAGCACGGTGGCTTTGGATCTACCTCTGGCTACCAGCGCGATTCAACGGCCAATCTTTAGCCAAACGCTACGGTCAAGGGAGCTGGGCATTCATCACTGGTGCCAGCGACGGTTTGGGCAGAGCTTTCGCCCGCGAATTAGCACACTGCGGCTTTAACCTGATCTTGGCAGCACGTACCCAGTCCAAACTTGACCTCCTCCAGAGCGAGTTGCAGGAGTTGGGGGTTCAAGTTCGAACTGTCGCGCTTGACCTGTCGGATTCGGCCCCACACACCTATCAAGCCTTGGCCGCCGCCGCAGAGGATGTTGATCTTTCGGTGCTGATCAACTGTGTAGGCACCACAGTACATCGGCGTTATGCGGATGTGCCGACTGCCACTCTACGCCGTTTGCTGGCAGTGAATGTCAGTACCACCGCTATCGTGACCCATACGTTGCTGCCTGGACTCCTCAGGCACGCCTCCTCGACGGGAAGACGTGCAGCACTTCTTAACGTAGGCTCCATAGTGGGGCGCTTTTATTGGCCGGGTACGCAGATCTATGGAGCCTGCAAGGCTTTCGTTGATCATCTCACTGTTCCGCTGGCATTTGAGTATTCAGATCAACTCGACGTTTTGTCCTTCCAGCCCACCGTCATGTCGACAGCTATGGCAGCAGGCACAGAACCTGCTGCCATCACCATTTCACCAGAAATGGCTGCCAGCGCAGCACTGTCTCATTTAGGCCACACACTCGCATCTCATGGCCACTGGCGACACGGTCTACTGGCGGCCCTTTTCACTATCCTTCCCGCCCGTGTACGAAATGCAGTGCAACTCAGCGGAGCGTTGGAGATGGGGAGAGTTGAAATGACCAAGGGCGAATAGGCCCTAGGCGTCGAGCGTCCCCTTTGCTTGCTTCTCGCCAATGCACCCCAGACCCAACAGCAGCTTTAGGTCAATAGCTGCTTCGCTAAGGGCATCTATGGGTCGGACGCTGACAGCTGCGACAGACCGCTTCTGGCCGATTGCCGTCCACGAGCATCAATTTTCGAGCAACCTATGAGTTACTCTCGATCAAAAGTGATCGCAGAGCTTTTGCTTACCTGCCAGATCCTCGATGGCGCGCGTTGACCCTTCTATTAGTGACTTCCCATGAGTAACTAATTACGCGCATTGGCGCTTGGTATCTCCGTAAACGATACCTCCTAACCAAACACGCGATTGGCGCATGGGTACACAGCTCGCTAAGGTCATGATTCGTTTTTGATCCTGCCCTTAAACAGTGGCAAAAACGTCACCATCACCTTCAGCGGAACCCACATGCGATATCGACGCCTCGACCTTAATCTGTTGGTTGCGCTGGACGCCTTGTTGAGCGAATGCAGTGTCAGCCGGGCGGCCGAGCGTCTGTGCCTGGGGCAGTCAGCTGCCAGTTCGGCATTGGGCCGCTTGCGTGAACACTTCAACGACCCATTACTGGTACAAGTCGGGCGCCGCCTGGAACCCACGGCGCTGGGCCTGGAGTTGCTGCCAAAAGTGCGTGCAGCGTTGGCACTGACCCGGGAGATCGTCGACGCTCCCCTGAGTTTTGACCCGGCGAACTGTGACCGGCACATCACTCTGGTGGCCTCCGATTACGTCGCCGATGTGCTGCTCCCAGCGGTAAGCCGTGTATTAGCGCGTATCGCTCCGGGTATTCGCTTGAGCCTGCGCGACATGCCTGTTCCACGCGACGGTGATGTCGTCAGCGAAGCGCTGGATTATCGGTGCAGTGATTGCGTAATCGTGCCGCAGCGACGGTTGAATCCGGCCTATCCCCATGTGCCGCTCATGACGGACCAGCTCTGTTGTATCGTCTGCGCCCAACAGCTCCAGTTTGCCGAGCAATTGAGCCTGGCCGACTATCGCGCCGCAGCACATGTGGTGCGCGAGTTTGCCGACGGGCACAACCTGGCAATGGATGCCATGCACCTGCATGAACTCGGCATTGAGCGGCAAGTGGCGGTGACCGTTGAAAGCTTTGTGCTGATGCCGGAGTACATCGTTGGCACCGCGCGCATTGCCACGGTGTTTAAACGACAGGCGCAGCGCTTCGCTCGGCGTTATCCGTTGCGCATTCACCCGGCACCGATTGCTTTTCCCGAGGCCGTGCAAGTCTTGCAATGGCATCCCTATCAAGAACATGACCCGGCCATGCAATGGTTTCGCGGCCTGCTCCTGGAACAGGCCGCATTACTCGATCAGCCCTCTGGTTGATCGCCGCTGTCGGCGATTAATCCTGCCTTGGCGATGGCCAGCAACGCGCAGCGTTCGTCATTGTCCGAGGTATCGCCGCTGATGCCGATGGCCCCGAGAATCATGCCCTCGGCATTTCGAATCAGCACGCCGCCCGCTACCGGAATAACCTCGCCGCCGGTCAAACTGTTGATCGCGTCGAAAAACACCGGCATGGCTTGCGCGCGTCTTGCCAGTTCACGGCCTCCAAACCCCATACCCAGGCAGCCACGCGCCTTGCCGGTGGCGATTTGCGGGCGCAGGAACGTAGCGTGTTCGTCGCGCAGAACCGCCAATGGATGGCCGGCGGCATCCAGTACCGCGACGCCAAGCGGTTTGATCCCGGTTTCCCTAGCGATGTGGATGGCGTCGCTCGCTATGTTCATGGCGGTGAGCAGATCAAGTCGTTGCATGGCCTCTGTCCTCATACCGCCCATTTGCCCAATTGGGCCACGCGGTCGCGGGTGTAAAGGTCCGTCCATTTCAGCGAGTTGAAATCGGACACTTGCTTGGGGTTGTAGGGGCTGCGATCCATGCACACCGGTTGGCCGGCCTTGTACACCGCTTTGAGGCGCGAACGATCCTGGAGGATGCGAATGTCGTCCAGCGGTGAACCGTCGAGCAGCAGAAAATCCGCCTGCTTGCCCACTTGCAGCGAGCCGAGGGTTTCACCGCGCGGCATGCAGCGCGCGCCGACAGCGGTCGCGGCGTATAACGCTTCGGCCGGTGTGAATCCCAGGCGCGTGACCAACAGCTCCAGTTCGCGCGCATGCCATTCGCCATAGGGCGTCACCGCAAAACCGCTGTCACTGCCGCAGGCGAACGGAACACCCGCCGCTTTGGCGCGCTTGAGCACCGCCGAACCGACTTCCAGCGTGCGTGCACAATAACCGGCATAACCGGTGCTGATCGCCGGATCATGGGGCTGACAGAAATCCACGGTGTTCTGCGGGAACGTCATGGTCGGGGCGAGGATGCTGCCGGCCTCGAGCAACGCTTCGATGCACGCGTCGTCCATGTAAAAGGCATGGAAAACCAGATCAACACCGGCCCGCGCTGCGTACATCACGGCTTCGCGACCGTAGGCATGCGTGGCGACCTTGCAGCCCAGACGATGCGCTTCCTCGAACATTTCGAAGGTTTCGTCGGCGGTGAAGGCCGCGATGATTTCGCCATTGGGACGACGGTGCGTGCCGTCCATGGCGATCTTGATCAGGTCGACGCCGTCCTTGGCCTGCTTGCGGATCTCCGCGAGGGCGTCGCTACGGCTGGTGACCAATTGGGCGGTGAAGTATTCAGGAGCGCCTACCCGGCTCGGGAACCAGTCATTCAGACTCTGTCGATTGGTGATGACGCGGCTGCTGGCTGCGATCCTCGGGCCTTCAAATAAACCGGCGGCCACCGCATTGCGCACGGCGATGCTGAGCTGGCCGCTGTCGCCGGGGCAGACCATGCTGGTGACGCCGGCGGCCAGCACGTGTTGTGCAAAGAACATCCCGCGCAACGCGCGAAATTCGTCGCTGGTCCACAGATCAATGTCCTCTTCGCTCTGCGCGTTACCGAAGGCCAGATGCGTGTGCACATCCACCAGCCCCGGCATGACGAAATTATCCCCTGCATCCACCTGCGTATCGCCTGGATTGGGAGCCGGTGCCAACGCGGTGGGACCGACGTAACTGAGCAGGCCGTTTTCGACGATCAATGTCTGTTGTTGGCGGGTTTGCAGTCCGGTGCCGTCAAACAGGGTCTGGCATTTCAGGTGCAGGGCAGTCATGTCGTCTTCGCTATGTGATTGTTATGCAAAGAGAGGCTAGAGAGCAGGCGAGGGGACGACCAGCAGATTGCATCGATGGCTGCGTATTGATGGCATCAATAGCTGCGCCACCGCTTGAATCCGTTAATGCAAAACGCCGGACAATCGAAAGATTATCCGGCGTTTTTTTTGTGGCGTGTTTTTCAGTGGTTCAAGCGGTGCGACCGCCGAGGGTTTCAGCAACCCAGTCAGCAATGTATTGCCCGGCATTGATGCTGTTGTCGAAGCTTGAATGCTGCACACCACCTTCACGTTCGGTGAAGATTTTCAGTTCACATTTTGGACTGTTGACCAGTTGTTCGTAGGTGCGATGCGCCCATTTCAACGGAATCTGCGAATCCTGTTCACCATGGGTCACCAGGAACGGCACCTTGATCCGGTCGAGCACGCCATCGAGGTGGACGTTTTCGGCGATGGTCATGAATTCTTCGACGTCCTTGGCGCCCCACACCCAGCACACGTGCGCCCAATAGTGCGGCACCGGGAAGCTGCCTTCCTTTTCCAGTCGACGCTTTTGCACATCACGCCAGTCGTGGTTGGCGCCCCATACAACACCGCAGGCGAAGCGTGGTTCGAACGCAACCGAGCGCGGGCAGTAATAACCGCCCAACGAGACGCCTTCCAGACCGATACGTTTGGCATCGATGTCGCTTCGGGTTTCCAGCCAATCCACCAGACGACTGGCCCAGTGTTCACTGTCGAATCGTGCGGTCAGGCCATGCAGGCGCAGCGCTTCGCCGGTGCCGGGCTGGTCGATGATCAGCGAAGAGATGCCGCGTTTCGCCAGCCAGGCTGGCAGGCCCACGCGGTATTTCATTTCTTTGGTCGAATCCAGACCGTTGACCTGCACCAGTATCGGCGCCGGCCCCTCGACGCCTTCGGCGCGTACGAGCAAACCGGAAAGGTGTTTGCCTTCGTAAGGGATTTCCACCCGTTCACAGTTTTCACGCGACAGTTCGACGCCGCGCTTGAAGGTTTGCAGGAAGCGTTGATAGAGCTCGGTACGGCCCGGAGCGCCGTGGGCCTGCAGGCGCTCGCAGGTCAGATAATAGGTGGCGGCGCGGTTGTATTTTTCACCGGCGGAAAGCATCCGGCCATTGCCTTCGTCTTCTTCGGCCAGACCGCAGAGCTTGTCGGCCATTTTCGCCCAGGTTTCGCGAAAGGCACGGGTGCCGGCCGCGTCCGGCTGCTTGGCCGCCTCTTGAAGCGGGGCGCACATCTCTTCGATTTCGCCCATGCGGGCGCCCATTTCAATGGCCAGGTCGACAGAGAGATTCCAAACGTAGTTGGTCGGGAAATAGCGAAACATGATTATTGTTGTCCTTATGGTTGCCTTGGCATTCCCAAGGCACGTTAAGGATCACCCGACTAATTGGCCAATCGTGACGGCGGATACGAGGTATCGCGAGATACGATGGGCACGTGTTGCAGATGCTGGATGGATTCGCTGATGCGTTCGCGCAGCCAGCGGTGCATCGGGTCGCCGTCAACGCTGCGGTGCCACAACATGTACTCGCGCATGACCGGGATCTTCACCGGTGGCGGCAGGATGCGCAGCGGCAGATAGTGCGCGTAGAGGTTCGCCAGGCGCTGGTGCATCGTGGCGATGCGCTGCGTGCCGACAATCAGTTGCGGCAAGGTATTGAAGTCGCTGGTGATCACTTCAATGCGCCGATTGAAGCCGTATTGATTCATGAACCATTCTTCGATGCTCATGTGCCGGGTACGGCCGAAGCCCACCGAGACATGGCCCATTTCCATGTACTGCTCAAGGGTCAGGCTGTCGCCGACTTGCGTATTGCCTTGCCACACCACGCACACGTGTTCTTCCTCGAACAGCAGGCGCGAAGGGTGGCCCTCAATGATGTAGCGCTCGGGAACAATCATCAGGTCGACTTCGCCACGCACCAGCAACTCGCCGGAATTGTCGCTGGGGCCAAGCATTTCGAAGGTGATGTTGGGTGCTTCCTGATGAATGTTCTGGATCACCTGGGCGAACAGCACGCTGATCAGATAGTCCGAGGTCACCAAGCGGAAATGTCGCTTGCTGGTGGCCGGGTCGAACACCGGTTTGGCGGTGATTGAAGACTGGATCGTCAGCAGGACTTCACGCACCGGTTTGGCCAGTTCCGTGGCATAGGGCGTGGGCTGCATCTTGCGTCCGACCTGGACCAGCAACTCATCCTCAAAGTAGGTGCGCAATCGCGCGAGCACGCCGCTGGTGGCGGATTGGGTCATGTGCAGGCGTTCGGCAGCGCGGGTGATGTTCTGCTCTTCGAGCAATACATCGAGCGCGACCAGCAGGTTCAGATCCAGATGGTTGAAACGCATGGGCAGGTCCGTTTTTGTATTTATTTTCGCAATACATTCGAACGAATCCATTGGCGCGTCAACCTTCGTCGCAGGTATCGCGTTTGCCGATAGGTCGCATCCCGACTCGCGATTAGTCAGCTGTCAGCCCTTACGCCAATCTTCGCCGCAGTCGGCCCTGCAGCCGACACCACCACCGGTTTCCAGTCAGGCCCGGCGCGCTGCAAGGCGTCCATGGCGACAGTCACCGGATCATAATTTCAATGGAGTGGTAAGCCATGAACATCATTGGCCTTGATGCCCTGATTTTTGGCGTCGATGACATTCAAGCCTGCACCGATTGCCTGCGCGACTACGGCCTTGCGCCGGTCGGCGTAGACAGCGAAGGCGCGCGTTTCGAAGCGCTGGACGGTACCGCCGTAATTATCCGTCGAGCCGACGACCCTGACTTGCCGGCGGCGATCGGCCCGGCGCCGTCGATTCGCGAGACGGTCTACGGGGTCGCTGCGATCAGCGATCTGGATGCCATCGAAGATGAGCTGGCCCGTGATCGTATCGTCCGGCGTGATCAACACGGCGTGCTGCACAGCGTTGACGACATGGGTTTCGCCATCGCTTTTCAGGTCAGCGTACGCAAGCCTTACAGCGCACCGGATGACCTGACCAACGCCGCCGGCCATGCGCCACAGCGGCCGCTTAACCAGCCGGGCATTACCCTCGATATGGGCGCTGTTCCGCGCACTCTGTCGCACGTGGTGTATTTCGTGCCCGATGCGGCGAAAGCGGAAGCTTTTTACGCCGAGCGTTTGGGTTTTCGCACCACCGACACCTTCATTGGCGCCGGGCCGTTCATGCGCCCGGCCGGCTCTGACGATCACCATTGCCTGTTCATGATCCAGACCCCACCGCATATGAAAGGCTGCGAACACTTCACCTTCCACATGGGCAGTGGCACCGAAGTGCTGCTGGCCGGGACGCGTTTCGAGCAAAAAGGCTGGACCAGTTTCTGGGGGCCGGGCCGTCACCTGTTTGGCTCCAACTGGTTCTGGTACTTCAACAGTCCGCTGGGCTGCCACATCGAATACGACGCCGACATGGACAAGCACGATGACGCCTGGGAGGCCCGTCGCGCTCCGCTGTCGGCGGATAACTCGCAGTTGTTCCTGTTCAGCGCCAAAGAAAAATGGGCGCCGGGCGGTCCGCCGCCAAAACTCGGTTGAGGCCGGCGCTGATCATGAGCGCAACTGCGCAACCACTGTGTCGGCTGGACGAACTGGGGGAGGGCCGGGCGCGCGGGTTCGACCCGTTGGCGCAGGGGCGCGACAGCGTGTTTGCCCTGCGTCACGACAATCAGGTGCGGGTTTATCGCAACCGTTGTCCGCATCTGGACGTGCGCCTGGAGTATCGCAAGGACAAGTTCCTGTCCGCCAACGGCCAGTTGATCGTCTGCTACGCCCACGGTGCGCAATTTCTGCCGGCGACCGGCGAGTGCATCTACGGCCCGTGCCTGGGCCAGACGCTGGAGGCGCTGCCGACCTGCGAGAAGGACGGCTGGCTGCTGGTGCGAATGCCTGAAGGGTTGCCGCTGCCGGGATAAATCGAGGTATCGCGTACGGCGATACATCGCATCCTTACTCGCGATTAGTCAAATCCCTGCTTTGCCGGGAAGCTTCATCCAACGATGCCGTGCCCGACGCAGCATCGATCACAAGAATAAAAAGAGAGAACACCATGAGTGCAGTGAACAACGTTCTGATCGTGGGCGGTGGTATCGGCGGCTTGTGTACGGCCATCGCCTTGCGGCGTAAAGGTATCGAGGTCGACCTGATCGAGCTCAAGTCCGAATGGACAGTCTACGGCGTCGGGATTATTCAGCAGAGCAACGTCGTCCGTGAAATGGCCAAGCTGGGCGTTCTCGACGGTTATCTCGATGCCGCTTATGCCTTCGAAGACGTCGCCATCTACGGCCCCGGCGGACAACAACTGGCGCGCATTCCGGGTCAGCGACTGGCCGGTCCGCAGTACCCCGCCAACGTCGGGATTTCCCGTTTGGCTTTGCACAAAGTCCTCAGCGAAACCGCGCTGCAGCTCGGTGCCAACGTCCGTTTGGGCTTGAGTGTGGAAACGCTGGACGACAACGGCGCAGAAGTCGACGTGTTGTTTACCGACGGCAATCGCGGCCACTACGACCTAGTGGTCGGTGCCGACGGACTGTTCTCGAAAGTGCGCAGCCTGGTCTTCGGCGATGCCTACACCCCGAGTTTCACTGGTCAGTCGGTGTGGCGCTACAACTTTCCCCGCGCGCCACAAATCGATCATCTGGCCAACTACCAAAGCGCTGACGGCAACGCCGGGCTGGTGCCGCTGGCCGGCGACTTGATGTACCTGTTTCTGACGTCTCACGAACCGTCCAATCCGTGGATGGATCCTGCCGATCTGGCGGCGCAGATGCGCCAGCGCCTGCAAGGTTTTACCGGGCTGATCGGCGAGCTGCGTGAGCAAATCACCGACAACAGCCAGGTCGTCTACAAGCCGATGGAAGTGGTGTTCGTCGATGAGCCGTGGCATCGCGGACGCGTCCTGCTGATTGGCGATGCGGCCCACGCCACCACGCCGCACCTCGGTCAAGGCGCCGGCATGGCCATCGAAGACGCGATTGTGCTCAGCGAAGAACTGACTCGCGAGCAGTCCGCCGCCAGCAGCGTCGAGCAGCAGCTGCAGCGCTTTATGGCGCGGCGCTTCGAACGTTGCAAATACATCAGCGAAAGCTCGGTGCTGGCCGGCGACAAGGAAATGCAACACGACCGCGCCTTCGATCGCATTGGCCTGGTCAAGCAAATGCTCGCGCGCACTGCCGAGCCAATCTAAGCCCCACCTGCGACTCATCCACAGCAGTTACCACTATAAAAACAAGAGGTTAACGCGATGGTTAGTTCTACGACTGCGGCGCTCGCGCGTCGCCCGGTCTGCTCGTCTGCACCCTTTGGTTTGAGCGTTGCTGCGCTGCTGGTGCTGTGCAGCCAGGCCGCTCAGGCTTTCGACATCGATACCGGCAACCCGGACTTCAAGCTGCGCTGGGACAACACGATCAAGTACAGCGCTGCCTGGCGCACGCAGAATCCGAGCAGCAAATTGACCGAGGGGCAGGTAGCGCTCAATCAGGACGATGGCGATCGTGCGTTCAAAAAAGGCCTGATCTCCAATCGCACCGACATCCTCTCGGAGCTGGATCTGTCTTTTCAGGATTTCGGCGCACGTTTGAGCGGTGCAGCGTGGTACGACAGCGAGTACCAGGGCAACAACGACAATAACGATCCGTCCCGCGCCAACGCACGTTCGGTGGGCTACGACGAGTTCACCGACGACACCCGTCATTTGCACGGTGGTGACGGCGAAATCCTCGACGCGTTCGTCTACTGGAACGGTGAACTGGCCGACCGCGCAACGTCGGTGCGCGCCGGCCGTCATGGCCTGATCTGGGGTGAAAGCCTGTTCTTCGGCGCCAACGGCATTGCCGGTGGCATGGCCCCGGTGGACGTGGTCAAGGCGCAGTCGGTGCCTAACACGCAGTTCAAGGAAATCACCCGTCCGGTCAATCAACTGTCGGGCACCTTCCAACTGACCGATGACGTGTCCCTCGGTGCGTTTTACCAACTGGAGTGGGAAGAAACACGCTTGCCTGGCGCAGGCAGCTACTTTTCTACCAGCGACACCATCGGTGAAGGCAATGAACGCCTGATTGTCGGCGCGCCGTTTCCAGCGTTTCTGGGTGGCAACGCCGGCAGTCCGGCGGCGTTTTTCCATGGCAAAGACAAAGATGCCAGAGATTCGGGGCAGGGTGGCCTGCAACTGAAATACAGCGCCGAGACCGTGGAGTACGGTCTCTATGCCATTCAGTACCACGACAAGACCCCCAAGCTGTACCTCAGGCCTTCCACTGGCGCGCCGAACTTCAGCACGGGCCAAATCGGTGATTACTACTGGGTTTACCCGGAAGACATTCGCGCGCTGGGCGCCAGTTTCTCCACCACGGTCGATGCCTACAGCTTTGCCGGTGAAGCCTCGATGCGCTGGAACATGCCGCTGGTGTCCAACGGCGTCACAGTGCTACCGGGGGTTGCTGCCGACAACGATGACGATGCGCTTTATGCCGTAGGGCGCACCGCGCACATCAACCTCAACGTGATCGCTTCGTTCGGGCCGAACTTCATTGCCAAGGAGTCCGGATTCGTCGGTGAGGTCGCCTGGAACCGTCTGCTCAGCGTCACGAAAAACCGTGCCGCACTAGACCCCAACGCCACCGATGACGGTCTCGGCTTCAAGATGGTTTACACCCCGACTTATCGGCAGTTTTTCCCCGGCGTGGATATCAGCATTCCGGTTGGCCTGAGCTATTTCCCGCTGGGCAAGTCGGCGGTTGTCAGTTCGTTCGGCGCGGATAACGGCGGTGACATGAATATCGGTATTACCGCGACCTACCTCGACCGTGTGACGGCCGGCCTGACGTACACGCATTACTACGGCCCCGAGAACACCAACCTCAACGCGACCAGCCAATTCAATTTCCAGCAATCGCTGAAAGACCGGGATTACCTGGCTTTCTCCGTCAAGACCACGTTTTAAGAGGACTTGCGCATGACCTATAACAACAAAAATGCCGCGTTCACACTCAAAGCCTTGTGCTTCGCGTTGCTCGCAAGCCTGGCGGTATTGAGTCAGGGTGCCGCAGCAGCGACGGCTGACGAAGCGGCGAAATTGAACAAGTCGCTGACGCCGTTCGGTGCCGAGCGCGCCGGCAATGCCGACGGCTCGATTCCAGCCTGGGATGGCGGCTACACCAAGGTCGATCCGGCCTTCAAGGAGGGCGGCAAACGTAACGATCCGTTTGCGGCCGACAAGCCGCTGTTCAGCATCACCTCGAAAAACCTGGCGCAATACGCCGGCAAGCTCAGCGATGGCACCAAGGAAATGTTCAAGCGTTTTCCCGACACCTATCGCATCGACGTCTATCCGACCCGTCGCACGGCCGCCGCACCGCAATGGGTGTATGACAACACCCTGAAAAATGCTACCCGCGCCAAGCTGGTCGACAGCAGCGCCGGACCGGTGCCCGAAGGTGCGTTTGGCGGTATTCCATTCCCGATTCCGCATAACGGCGCCGAAGCCATGTGGAACCACATCCTCAACTGGCGCGGCACGTCACTGGCCATGCACTTTCGCCATTACCTGATGACTGCAGACGGCAAACAGGTGATGACCACCGACGGCCAAGCGATTCAGGACATGCCGTATTACTACCAGGACGGCACGCCGGAAAGCTTCGCCGGTGATTACTGGCTGTTCCGCCTGCTTAACGTCGGCCCGCCGTTGCGTGCCGGTGAGCAAATCATGGGGCGCACCAATATCAACGGCGACAAGTCCCAGGCTCACGTCTATCTGACCGGCCAGCGCCGCGTGCGCAAGTTGCCGAATGCCTGCTGCGACACGCCGACGCCGGCCACCGCCGGGGTGATGTCGTTCGATGAGTTGAGCGTGTTCCAGGGGCGCATCGATCGCTTCGACTGGAAACTGGTCGGCAAGCAGGAAATGTATATCCCTTACAACACCAACAAAGTCCTGACCGCCGGCAAGCCGGAAGATTTGTTCCTGGCCCATCACATGAATCCCGATTACGTGCGCTGGGAGTTGCATCGCGTGTGGGTGGTAGACGCCGAACTCGCGCCGGGCAAGCGTCACCAGTTGCCGAAGGGCCGCTACTACCTCGACGAAGATACTTGGCAAGCCATGCTCGGCGATCGCTGGGACGCCAACGGCCAACTCGCCAAAACCTTGTGGTCGCTGCCAGCAGTGCTGCCGGATCTGCCAGCGCAAGCGCAGCTGTCTTCGGGTTTCTACGACCTGACCTCCGGCGCCTGGTTTATCCAGAACGTCTACACCGGTCTGCCTGAGCAATACGGCGTGGTCGATCGCTACAAGGCATCGGAATTCTCGCCGGCGGCGATGGCGGGTGCCGGGGTTCGTTGAATCGGGCCGGATCGCGACACGCTGTGGCGATCCGGTTTCACAGGTGGTTTCGAGGTCGGTATGAACAGAATCTGTCAGGTGCTCGGGCGGTTGTTAGCGCTGCTGGCGCTGCCTTGCGTATTACCCGTAAGCCAGGCTCAGGCTGCTGTTGTCGGTGATGTATTGCACACCCCGGCAATGCGCGCGCCACAGGCCCGCCAAGCGGTCTTGCTTGATCTGGCGCGGGCAGGTGCGCGGTTGGTGGCGGTCGGCGAACGCGGCATCGTCTTGCTCTCCGATGACAACGGCATCAATTGGCGGCAGGCGCAGGTGCCGGTATCCGTCAGCCTTACGGCGGTGCAATTTGTCGATGCCAACACGGGTTGGGCGGTCGGCCATGCCGGTGCGGTGCTGGTCTCCCACGACGGTGGGGAAAACTGGGCGTTGCAGCTGGACGGCAACCGCGCTGCGCAACTGGAGTTGGACGCCGCACGCGAACAACTGCCGACAGCCACTGACCCCGACGCAGCGACGGCACGCGTGCAAACCGCCGAACGGATGGTCAGCGAAGGCGCGGACAAACCGTTTCTGAGCCTCAAGTTCACCGATGCGCGTCACGGCCTGATCGTCGGCGCCTACGGCCTCGCGTTTACCACCGAGGACGGCGGCGTGAGCTGGCAGTCGCTGATGGGCCATATCGACAATCCGATGGGGGCGCATCTGTATGCCATCGCGCAACAAGGCGAGCGTTGGTTCATCGCTGGCGAGCAAGGCTATGTGGCGCGTTCCGAGGACGGCGGACGATCCTTCGTCGCGCTCGACAGCCCGTACAGCGGCAGCTTTTTCGCCCTGCAAGTACGCGATGACGGCACGCTGCTGGCGGCTGGGTTGAAAGGCAACGCGTTCATTTCCACCGACGGCGGCAACAGCTTCGTGGCCGCGCCCGTACCGATGCCGGTGTCCTTCAGTGATGCGATCCGCAGCGCTGACGGCCAGTTGTTGTTGGTCAATCAGGCGGGCGCAATGTTTCGCACCTCGGGTGATGTACCCACCCTACAGCCTTTCGGCAAACCGCTGGGCAAACCGATCGCCAGCGTCGTGCAGGCCGCCGATGGCAGCCTGGTGCTGGCCGGTTTTACCGGGTTGACGCGCCTGGCGTCGCCCACCGCTACAGCTTCGGAGTGAGGTTATGAAACCATTCGACAACGCCACGGCCAGCCTGGCGAGTTTCGACCCGCGCTCCGGCTCGGTTGTGGAACGCACTTTGTTCAATCACCGGTTGTGGGTGTTGCTGGTGTGCCTGGTGACCACGCTCTTCCTGGGCTATCAGGCCACGCGCGTCGAGCTGAACGCCAGTTTCGAAAAGATGATTCCCACGCAACAGCCTTACATCGCCAATTATCTGCAACATCAAAAGCAGCTCAGCGGTCTGGGCAACTCCTTGCGCATCGTCGTCGCCAATCGCCAGGGTGATATCTACGACGCTGATTATCTGAAAACCTTGCAGGCCTTGAGCGACAAGCTTTACCTGCTGCCCGGCGTCGATCGTGCCTACATGAAGTCGCTGTGGACGCCGGCAACACGCTGGGTTGCAGTGACTGAAGACGGACTGGATGGCGGCCCGGTGATCCCGGACGATTATGCCGGCACACCGGCCAGTCTCGAGGACTTGCGCCGCAACGTGCAGCGTTCCAACGAACTCGGCCAACTGGTAGCGTTCGATCAAACCTCGAGCATCATTTACGTGCCGTTGCTGGCGACGACTGCTGACGGCCAGGCGCTGAATTACTCGGTGCTGTCGGAGCAACTGGAGGCGTTGCGCAGCGAGTACCAGAACGACAGGATCGACATTCACATCACCGGTTTCGCGAAAAAGGTCGGCGACCTGATTGCCGGGCTCAAGCAGATCCTGCTGTTCTTCGCTGTGGCGATCCTGATCACCACCGCCGTGCTGTTCTGGTACACACGCTGCCTGCGCAGTACGTTGCTGGTGGTGTTCTGCTCGCTGGTGGCGGTGGTCTGGCAACTGGGTCTGTTGCCGTTGCTCGACTATCAGCTGGATCCGTATTCGGTGCTGGTGCCGTTTCTGGTGTTCGCCATCGGCATGAGCCACGGTGCGCAGAAGATGAACGGCATCATGCAGGACATCGGTCGCGGCATGCACCGGGTGGTGGCGGCGCGATTTACCTTCCGCCGACTGTTCCTGGCCGGGCTGACGGCATTGCTCTGCGACGCTGTGGGTTTCGCCGTGCTGATGCTGATCAAGATCCAGGTGATTCAGGATCTGGCGGTGATCGCCAGTATCGGTGTGGCGGTGCTGATTTTCACCAACCTGATTCTGCTGCCGGTGTTGCTGTCCTATGTCGGCGTAACGCCGCGTGCGGCGCAACTTAGCCTGAAGAGCGAGCAGAACGACCAGACCGGCGCGCGGCGTCATGGCTTCTGGCGTTTTCTCGATCTGTTTACCCGACGTCGCTGGGCCAGCCTGTGCATTGCCATCAGCCTGGCGTTGGCGGCATTGGGTTTTGTCGTCAGCCTGCAATTGAAAATCGGTGATCTGGATGCCGGCGCACCGGAGCTGCGGGCCGACTCACGCTACAACCAGGACGATGCGTTTCTGACCCGGCATTACGGCGCCAGCAGTGACTTGTTCGCCGTGATGGTGAAGACCCCGGCCGGGCAATGTGCGCGTTACGACATCCTTGCCAAAGTCGATGCGCTGGACTGGCAACTGCGTGCATTGCCGGGGGTGGATTCGACCAACTCGCTGGCCTTGCTCAACCGGCGCATGCTGGTTGGCCTCAGCGAAGGCAGCGCCAAGTGGTACGAGCTGCAGAACAATCAGGCGATGCTCAACATGATCACCGCCAGTGCGCCACGCGGCTTGTACAACGAGGATTGCAGCCTGCTCACGCTGTACGCCTACCTCACCGACCACAAGGCTGAAACGCTGACGCGGCTGGTCGAACACGTCGAGCAATTCGCCGCTGCCAATAACGACAAGGATGTGCAGTTCCTGCTGGCAGCGGGCAATGCCGGCATCGAGGCAGCGACCAATATCGTGGTCAAGCAGGCCAATCGCGAGATGCTGTTCTGGGTCTACGGGGCGGTGATCGTCCTGTGCCTGATCACCTTCCGCTCGTGGCGCGCCACGCTGTGCGCGGTGATTCCGCTGATGGTCACCTCAATCCTTTGTGAAGCATTGATGGTCTGGCTGAACATCGGCGTGAAGGTCGCGACGTTGCCGGTGATCGCGTTGGGTGTCGGCATTGGCGTCGACTATGCGTTGTATGTGATGAGCATCCTGCTCGGTCATCTGCGCCAGGGCGCGAGCCTGTCAGAAGCCTATTACCGCGCATTGGTGTCCACCGGCAAAGTGGTGATGCTCACCGGCATCACGCTCGCCATTGGCGTGGCCACGTGGATCTTCTCGCCGATCAAATTCCAGGCTGACATGGGCGTGCTGCTGGCGTTCATGTTCGTCTGGAACATGGTCGGCGCGCTGTTGCTGTTGCCAGCGCTGGCCTACTTTCTGCTGCCTGCACGGCACACGAACACCGACGCAGAAACGCCGGAGGAGGCCATCAATCTGGCCGTTCCGTCGCGAGCCGTGGCGGTAGATGTTGTTCAATCGCGTCATCGGGAGACCTGTCATGGCCGTTGAGTCTTCATTTGAAAACAGCGGCCGTCACGCGGGTGTGACGCAATCGTTGCTGTTGCTACTCGGCAGCTGTCTGCCAGTGCTCGGCGCGGTATTGCTCGCGCCGGTATTGCCGCGCATGCAGGCCCATTTTGCCGAGGTCGCGGGCAGCGCGGTGCTGGTGCCGATCGTATTGACCTTGCCGGCATTGATGATTGCACTTCTGGCGCCGTTTGCCGGGGTCATCGCTGATCGGCTCGGACGCAAACCTTTGTTGTTGGCGAGCATGGCCCTGTACACGCTCTGCGGTGTGTTGCCGCTGTGGCTGGATTCGCTGGCGGCGATTGTTGCCAGCCGCGCCGGGATCGGTCTGGCGGAGGCGGGGATCATGACCTGCTGCACGACGCTGATGGGCGACTACTACAGTGGCGCCCGACGCGAGCGCTTGTTCGCCTTGCAAATGGTCGCGACGTCGCTGTCCGCTGCGGTGTTTATCGCGCTGGGCGGTTTTCTCGGCCAGGACGACTGGCGCACGCCGTTTGCGTTGTACGCGGTCGGGCTGATTTTCCTGCCGCTGATGGCGTGGAAACTCTGGGAACCGCAACCCCGCGTGCAACCGGCAGCAACGCTGCCGACACCAGTCCCGCGTCTGTTTCCGTGGCGCGCACTGACGCCCCTGTATGCGTTGTCGCTGCTCGCGGGCCTGAGCCTGTTCATCGTGCCGGTGCAGGCCGGCTACTTGCTCAACCTGTTGCACGTGGATGCGCCGCAGCAGATCGGCATGACCATGGGCGCCAATCAACTCGGTGTGCTCGCTGGGGCCTTGAGTTTTCGTTTATTGAGCGGTCTGCGCAGCCAGCATGTGTTGCTGATTGCCTATGGCCTGGCCGGCATTGGCGGCTTGTTGATGGCCGCCGCCGGCAGTCACGCGCAAGTGGTGGTCGCGGTCTTGGTCAACGGTCTGGGCATCGGCCTGATGTTGCCGACGTTGATCACCTGGATCATGGCGCAAGTCGGGTTTGCTCAGCGTGGGCGAGCGGCGGGGTGCTTCACCGCCGCGATTTTCGCAGGCGAGTTCATCAGTCCGCTGGTGGTGCTCGCCATCACTTTCGGGGCTTCCACGGCGTTGCCGCGAGCGTTGGCCATGATCGGTTGGCTGCAACTGGTCGTGGCGCTGTTTTGTCTGTCCGTGCCGAGGCTCGGTGGTCTATTGATCCGCAAGAATGTTGGCGGGCACGACTCCATCAGCAACGGCCATTGAACGAGGATTTTCCATGCAAGCGCTTCCCCCATTCAAACGCGTGGTCACCGGGCATGATGCCCAAGGCCGCGCGGTCGTCGCCAGTCACGCAGCAACGGCCAACGTTTTCGCGCTGCAATCGGTGCCGGGCACGGTGTTTCATGAAATATGGAACAGCAGCGGCAGTCCGGCCCTGCTCGACAATGCCGATGATCCAACCAGCAAACCTTTACAGCTGAGCCCCGGCCCGCAGGGCAGTGTGATTCGCGTCGTCGACATTCCACCAGACAGCGTGCAGAACCAGGTCAGCGCTGCCGATGCAGCGGCCGCATTCGCCGAGATTGGCCAGGCGCATGCCGGCACCGGCCAAGCGAACTCGCGGCACAAACTGATGCACCGCACCGAAACCCTCGATTACGGCATCGTCACCGAAGGCGAAGTCTGGCTGGTGCTCGACGATGAAGAGGTCCACCTCAAACGCGGCGACGTGGTGGTTCAGCGCGGCACCCATCACGCGTGGAGCAATCGCACCGAGGCCATGGCGCGCATGGTGTTTATTCTGCTGGACGGGCGTTTCGCCGCTGAACTGCAAGACTGCCCGGGAGAAACGGCATGAAGCTCGCAACCTTGAAAAACAGCAGCCGTGACGGCCAATTGGTGGTGGTTTCGCGCGACATGGCCCGTGCGCTGGACGCCCGTTTGGTAGCGCCGACCTTGCAGCAAGCAATCGAAAACTGGGCTAATGCCGAGCCGCGTTTACAAGCCCTGGCGCGTGAACTTGAAAACCACGATTGCCGCGAGGCCTTTGCCTTCGACCCGGCGCAGGCGATGGCACCGTTGCCGCGTGCTTACCAATGGTGCGATGGCTCGGCGTTTCTCAGCCACGGCGCGCTGATGCAGAAGGCGTTCAACCTCGACCCGATTGAAGCCGCTGACCGTACGCCGTTGATGTATCAGGGCGCCGGTGATGACTTCATCGGCGCACACGATGACATCGAACTGCCGAGCGAAAGCCAGGGCATCGATTTCGAAGGCGAATTTGTCGTGCTGGTCGATGATGTGCCGATGGGCTGTTCGGCGGAAAACGCGTTGCAACACATCAAACTGATCCTGCAGATCAATGATGTCAGCCTGCGTGCGCTGGCACCGCGTGAAATGCGCACCGGTTTTGGATTTCTGCAAGCCAAGCCGTCCTCCAGTTTTGCCCCGCTGGCGATTACCCCGGATGAACTCGGCGAAGCCTGGCGAGACGGTCGCGTCAATTTGCCCCTGCAAGTGCAGTGGAACGGCGAGTGGTTCGGCCAACCGCACGGCGCGCAGATGAACTTTCATTTTGGCCAACTGATCGCCCACGCGGCCCTGACCCGACGCTTGCGCGCCGGCACGCTGATCGGTTCCGGCACGGTGTCGAACGCCGAGCGCAACGTCGGCTCGGCGTGCATCGCCGAACGCCGGGCCATTGAGATGATCGAGCAGGGCGCGCCGGTGACAGGATTTATGCGTTTCGGTGATCGCGTGCGCATGGACGTCACCGGCAGCGATGGCCGGTCACTGTTTGGTGCGATCGATCAGCGTGTCGTCAAAGCCAACGGCTAAGGAACGCCCATGCGTGTACTGATTACCGGAGCCAATGGCTTTGTCGGTCGCGAACTGCTGCGTTGTCTGCTCGCGCGCGGCAGTTTGCGCGGGCAAGTCATTCGTTCGTTGCTGGTGCTCGACACTGATGTCCAAGACCTGCCAGACGATCCGCGCCTGCGTCGGCACAGCGGCAGCGTAACGGATGCGGCGTTGATGCGCCGTGTCCTCGCCGATGGCATCGATGTGGTGTTTCACTTGGTCAGCGTCCCCGGCGGAGCGGCGGAGGCGCATTACGAACTGGGTTATCAGGTCAACCTGCTGGCCAGCCTCGAACTGCTCGATCAACTGCGCAACAAGGCGCGACCACCGGTGCTGGTGTATGCCAGCAGCGTCGCGGTGTACGGCGCGGATCTGCCGGCGAAGATGAACGAGCAGGCTGAACTGCACCCGCAACTGTCGTACGGCACACACAAGATGATGGTTGAGCGCGCGCTGATCGATCTGGGTCGGCGCGGTGAAGTCGACAGCCGCGCGGTGCGCCTGCCGGGCATTGTCGCGCGCCCACGCGAACCCAACGGCTTGCGCTCGGCCTTCATGAGCGACTTGATGCGTGCCTTTGCCGAGGGCGCTGACTATTGCTGCCCGGTATCACCGCAAGCAACAGCGTGGTGGATGTCGGCGCGCTGTTGCGTGAACAACCTGATCCACGCTGCCGAACTGGATAACGCCGCCGCGCAACAGCGGGTCTGGCAACTGCCGGTGCTGCAGTTGTCCATCGCCCAGGTCATCGATGCACTGGCGGCAACTTACGGCGAGCAACGCCGTGCGCTGATCAGTTTCGCCGCTGACCTTGAGCTCGAAACCCTGTTCGGGCGCATGCCGCCCTTGAAAACCCCGCAGGCCCGCGCTGCCGGTTTCTGCCATGACGGCAACGTCGCCACACTTATTCGCAACGCCCTCAACCCAGCCCCATATCGGCCTCTGCCGTTGAACGGAGACACGCCTCATGTCACAGCCCATCCCGCGTAAACGTCGTTTGGTCGACCTTTCGGTGACCCTCGATAACAACCCCTACACAGACCCGCCACCGCTGTTGCCGAAAATCGATTACATGGATCACCAACAAGGCTGGCCCGAGATGGCGGCAATGTTCCCGGGTTTGCAGCTTGAGCAGATGCCCGGCAATGAATCGTGGGCCGCCGAGCGCTTACAGATCACCACCCACAGCGGCACCCACATGGATGCGCCGTGGCATTACGCCTCGACCACCGATGGCGGCGAGCCGGCGTTTGGCATTGATGAGTTGCCGCTGGACTGGTGTTTGCAGCCGGGGGTCAAACTGGATTTTCGCCATTTGCCCGACGGTCACGTGGTCACGGCAGAAGAGGTCGAAGCGGAACTGGCGCGTATCGAGCACACGTTGCAACCGCTGGATATCGTGCTGATCAACACCCGCGCCGGTGCGCTGTTCGGTCAGCCCGGGTATCTCGACGCCGGCATTGGCATGGGACGCGAAGCGACGAAGTATCTACTGGAACGTGGCGTGCGCGTGGTCGGCACCGACGCCTGGAGTTGGGACGCTCCGTTCAAATACACCCGTGAACGTTTTGCTGCCAGCGGCGATGCCTCGATCATCTGGGAAGGGCATAAGGCCGGGCGCGATATTGGCTACGGGCAAATGGAAAAACTGGCCAACCTTGAGTCCCTGCCAGCGAGCGGATTCACGGTGTCGTGCTTTCCTTACAAGATCCGGCATGCGTCTGCAGGTTTCGTGCGCGCGGTGGCTATTTTTGAAGAGTGATCGGGCTGTCTGAGGCATTCCTTTAACGACAGTAAGAGAACGGCAGGCTTTGAACACAGTGGACGGCGTTTGCCGCCGCCACTGTTCTGAGGCCATCAACCCGTTGGATTGCGCAGTCGCTCGATGATTCTGCGGGCACGATTGGCTCCGACGTCGACATGAATATCAATCATCGGGCGCGTACCGAACCGGCACATGTTCTGGTACTGCGCTTCGATCACCACTTTGTCTTCGTCGAACGTCAATCGCGTCTGATGCAGAACTTTGGCTGTGACGGCCTCGGGATCATGTTCAGGATTGGTGGCCATGGTCCAGAAATAGTGGCTTGTGGTATCTGTTTCCGGCGATACACCGTGAAAACCACGCATATGAAAACCGCCTCGATCCGGGTTGTTCAGGTCGTCTGTGCCCGCGTCTATCGCGCCGGTCCAGATGCGCAGGTGATTGAAGTGAAATTCGATCTCCTGCCAGCGGTCGATGTTGCCTTTGAACGGGTAGGCCGCGGTGTAGGTCGGCGGCGGAACGGAGTCGGGCATATGGCGAACCACACGAACCATTGAGTCATCACCATCGACGTTCATCTTCGCGTTCATATGAATGCTGGCGTTGCCGCCAATGGTGTGCAGATGGACGTAGCCCAGATGGCTGAGATCCATGAGGTTGTCGTGGATGAGTTGATAGGGCGCGTCGTAGTGGTAGACATCACCGTCGAACAGGTATTTACCGCTGCTGTGCACGTCGTAGACCGGTGGCGCGAATGTCGGCTCTGGATGCTCTGCGCTGCCGAACCAGATCCAGATGATCTGATCCTGCTCCCGGACGGGGTAGGCAGGTACTTTGGCTTTGCTGGGGATCTTGTCCTGGCCCGGAATTTCGATGCATTTACCGCCTTCATTGAACAGCAGACCGTGGTAACCGCAGCGCAAACCGCGTGCTTCCACCGTGCCGCCGGACAGAGGCAGTGCGCGATGGCAGCAGCGGTCTTCCAGCGCGGCGACCTGGTTATCTGCCGTGCGAAAAAGCACCACCGGTTTGTTCAGTAACGTACGGCCAAGGGGTTGGTCTTTCAGCTCGCGGCTCAAGGCTGCGACGTACCATTGATCGAGGGGGAAACTCGGCACGGTGGCCGGGGCGATTTCATGGGCAAGGGGTTGGGCAGCAGTTGTCATGATGTTCTCCGGCGAGCGGTCAAGGCTCGGTTCAGGTCAAAGATCCAATACCAGGCGGGGCGATTTGGCACGTGAGCAGCACGGGGTGAAACGGTCATTGGCAGCATGTTCAGCAGCCGTCATGAACTGGTCACGATGATCAGCAATGCCTTCGAGCAAAACCGTGACACAGGTGCCGCAGACGCCTTGCTCGCACGATGATTCGATGGCAATCCCGGCCTCATCGAGCACCTCGAAAACGGTGCGATCGGCGGGGATGTAAAAAATCTGTCCTGTACTCGCCAACTGAACTTCGAAGGGCGAATCAGCGCTTGCATCGACCGGTGCGGCGGCGAAGAACTCTCTGTGCACGCGATCTTCCGGCCAGCCAGCGGTCTGCGCGGTGTCGAGGATGAAATTCATGAAACCGGCGGGGCCGCACACGTAAAGGTGAGTCGTGGTATCTGGCGCGGCGAGGAGGGCGGTTGCATCGAGTTTCTGTTCGGGCGATCCGCTGTCGTCATGCAAATACACGTGGCTGGCGAAGGGCGCCTCTCCGAGCCATCGGATAAACGCGGCACGTTCGCTGGATCGAAAGCTGTAATGCAGTTCGAAATCCGCGCCTTGATGATGGAGTTCATGGGCCATTGCCAGCATCGGCGTAATGCCAATGCCGCCGCCAAACAGCAGGTGACGCTTGGCTGAGTCCGCGAGTGGGAAGAGGTTGCGTGGTTCGCTGATGCTGAGTGTCTGTCCTTGGCTGATGGTGTCGTGCATTGCAGCAGAACCGCCGCGGGAGGCAGGATCCTTCAGCACACTGATGACGTAGCGATGACGTTCTCGGGAGTCATTACACAGCGAGTATTGCCGGGTGAGGCCGCCGGCAATGTGGATGTCGATGTGAGCACCGGCATTGAACGGTGGCAACGGCTGATCGTCCGCTGCGCACAGCTCAAAACTGCAAATACTCTCGGCCTCGACGACTTTGCGGGTGACGTTGACTTGAAGCATGACTTCTCCCTCCACATTGAAGTGGCTGCTGAAAAACGAACGGCAAAAAAGGGTGCGAGCGGGTGACGAATCAGCCGGGCGCGAAGAAGCAGGAGGAGTGGCTAATCATGGGCGCCAGGGAAGGGCACGGTTGGCGAGGGTTCATAAGCAAGACCTGTAATTATTTTTTTGAGGTTGTGCTACGGCGTATCATGCGGCGCATCGTCCGCAATGCCAGGCTGAGTGAATCCTCAGATAAATTAGTTGCGGTGTCAACCAAATTGCAAGATCTTCGATCTACGGTGTTTCTTGATGCCTACCGATACACAACTGAACCTGTCGCGTTATGTACCTGGCCTGGTGACATTCCTGGCGAACAAACTCGCCACGGGAGCCTCGCAGTGCTACCGCAAACACTTCGGAATCGGCGTGGTTGAATGGCGGATGCTTTCAATGCTGGCCGTTGAATCCGACATCACCGCCAATCGAATCTGCCAGGCGATCGGTCTCGACAAGAGCGCTGTCAGTCGTTCATTGCAGACATTGGAAGCGGCGGGGCGGATCACCAGTCAGCTGGATCCCAAGGACGCGCGGCGTTACACCGTGCGATTGACGGCCAGCGGTAAAGAACTGCATGACCGCGTGCTCAAAGTTGCACTTGAGCGAGAGTCGCGTCTGCTCAGCGGATTGACCCCGGCCGAGGTTGATACGTTGGTTGACTTGCTTGGGCGCCTGCACCTGCAAGTGCCCAATGTGAACAGTTATGACCCGAGTGAGGAGTGAGTCGCGGCAGACTAGCGTGAAATCGGCGTTGAGGGCTGCTGCCCGACGCGAGTCGGCGGGTTGCTGATATTTGGTCATTGGATCAGAGGTTGTAGACCGTCCAAAAGGCTGGGAGGCTAGCGTGACATTTACCATAAGGACATGCCGAAATGAGCTCAGGAAAAATCCTCGTCACAGGTGCGGCAGGAAAGATCGGCAATGCTTTTTGGCAAAAGCGCGACGATAAATCCGATTTGCGTTTGGCCGATCTAGACGTAACAGCACTTCCGGACTCGGCACAGCGTTTCACTCTCGATGTCACGGATCAAGCCAGTTGCCTTCGAGCTTGCGAAGGTATCCATACTGTCATCCATCTAGCTGCTGACCCAAATCCAGACGCCGATTTCATGGCCTCACTGCTTCCAGTGAACATTGTGGGCACTTACAACATGCTGTTCGCCGCAAAGGCACAAGGCTGCAAGCGCTTCATATTTGCGAGCAGTGCCCAAGTGATCGAAGGATATCCAACAGATGTTCAGATACAGGAATGCATGGCACCTAAACCAGGCAATCTCTACGGCGTCAGCAAGGCGTTTGGAGAAGCTTTGGCTTCGATGTATGCAAACGACGGACAGATGACGACCATCGCAGTCCGTATTGCCAACGTAGCCAAATTTCAACAAGGGGAGACCCACAGTCCCAGAGACGTCGCGGCCTTCATCAGTTTTAGAGATGTTGTCGCGCTACTCAATAATTGCGTTGAAGCCGAGCTAAAGGGATTCCACGTTATTCATGGGGTCTCAGATAACCGCTATAAGCGCCTCTCTATTGATCAGAGTAGAAAAATTGTCGGATATGCTCCCATTGATGATGGGTTTGAGATTTTGGAAGGAGGCGCTCAATCTGATTGAACGCACACTTCCTCTGAGAAGGTCACCGTGATGCGCCGGGAAAACGTGCTGGTTTAATGATTGGCAGACGCTCACGACCACCGCTTCCGGCCCGAAGCTGACAGTGGAGGGCATGCGGTTGCTTCGATGCTTTTCAATGAACGTCATCAGAACTCGACAAGGAGACGTCCCCCATGACCAAGCCAATGCTTCATTTGATGTCAGGCAAGATTGCATCCGGTAAATCGACGTTGGCCAAGTCCTTGGCGTCTGAACGGTCGGCCATTTTGATGAGTGAGGATTATTGGCTCTCAAGGCTTTACCCTGATCAGATCCAGTCAGTGGCCGATTACGTGAGGCTTGCGCGTCAGATTCGGGCACTGGTGGGCCCGCTTGTCATCGATGTGCTGAAGGCTGGCGTGACTGTGGTTCTGGATTTCCCGGCCAACACTCCAGAGGATCGGCAGTGGTTACGCGGTCTGGCTGACGCTGCCGAAATTCCCCACTGTTTCCATTACATCGAAGTGGATGATGAGACCTGTCGGGGCAGGCTACATCGGCGCAATGGCCGCGCCGAGCATGAGTTTAGAGCAAGCGACGCTGAGTTCGATTTGATAACGAGCTACTTTCGTGCTCCAGATACGAATGAGGGGATATGGATTGAAATTCACCGACACTGAAGGGCGGTCATATTGCTTGGAGTGAGTTATCTGGAACGTCTGCTTCTAGCGGCGCAGGTGATCGTTGATGCAATAAGAAGTGGCCTCGCTGATTAACTTCCTGTTGAGCGAGGGGGCTTCCTTCGTTACTGGCCAAGTGATCAGCGTCGATGGGGGAGGGAGTCTCGGTGGGAAATAGCGATATGAAGCGGATTTTCAGCCTGCGTTGTTAATCTGTCAGTCTGCGGTCTCGAAGCGCTCGACAGACGAAATCGGCCAGAAGCGGTCGGTGGACAAAGACCTTCACAGGGAAAAAGCGTCGCCCTTTACCAAGAGGCTGCCCCATGGATGTTATTGCCGATGACTCAAAACACCATCGACCTTGCGCGGGCGTATGCGCTGCCGCAGTGAAGGAGGGGAAACATGATAGGTAAACGTTTATTAGGTATGGTCGCATTGGCAGGATTACTTGCAGGAGGAGCCGTGGCCGACGAGGAAAATGGCTTGGTGGTGCGCATCGCGCAACTCGAAATCGATCCTGCACAGGTTGCGGCCTATCAAGCCGCAGTCAAAGAAGAGATCTCAGAATCGACTCGAACAGAGCCGGGCGTTATATCAATCTATGCTGTCGCCGAAGTCGACCGCCCGAACTGGTTTCATTTCTTCGAAATCTACGCCAGCGATTCGGCATACCGAAGCCATATCGAATCGCCGCACTTCAAAAAGTACGCCGTTACCACGCAGTCGATGATTGTGTCGAAGCGCTTGATTGAAACCACGCCAATCGAGCTCAGCCCCCGGCCTGCACCGTAACAGCCCAGTTCGAAAAAGAGTTTCGCACTGGGCGGGCTGGCTTTTTAAATGGAGGAAAGTGATGAAAAGGGATGAGTTCGACGCAGATCTTGCGGTTCACGTTTAACTACACTAAATGGCCGTTTAGTCGAGTTAACGTAAGATAGCATCATATTCTACGGAGAAGAGACCATGATCATGCGTGAAGCCAAAGCTAGAGACGTTATCAAAACGTTGGATCTGCAGCCTCACCTCGAAGGTGGCTATTTCCGCAGAACCTATCAGGCCGATCATCGCGACCCACTCAAAACCTCCAGCGGCCCACGATATCTGATGACCTCGATTTACTATCTGCTGGATCAGCAATCACCGGTGGGCCAGTTTCATTTCAATCGATCCGACATCCTGCATTATTTCCAACTGGGCGACGCCATTGAGTACAGCCTGATTCATGCTGACGGCTCGTTGCAGACATTGGTGATGGGCGCCGACATTCTGTCAGGACAGCTTTTGCAATTACACGTACCAGGTGGAATATGGAAAGCTTCGCGGTTGCTCGAAGGCGAAAACGGATTTGGGCTGATCAGCGAAGCCGTTTCGCCAGGATTTGATTTTGCCGATATGGAAATGGGTGATCGGCAGAAACTCACGCAACAATTTCCACAGCATCGAACGCTGATTGAAAAGCTGACGCGTGATGAGGGTTGAGCGCCGTCGAATTCAAGGAAAAGCTGTGGATCGGATTCAGGACGATTCTGTAGGTTGAAATCCACTGTGCAACGGGGTCGGTCTCGTAATATTTTGTTACGTGTAATGTATATTATGTTAAATTATGTGCCATGTTAAAAATGTTCATGAGTCTCGTAAGGTACTGATTGGACATATCTGCTTCTGGCATCCATTCTCTCAACGGGCCATGTCCTTCGTGTTCATGGCGAGTCATTGAATGAGGTGGCTGCAGTGTTCTGAAGTAAAAATCCCCTTAGATTCTCTCTCAACCGCCAAAATGCAGCTAAGTACGCCTTAAACGTCGTTTTCTTCAAATCCAGCCTCCCTTGCCTCACGGGCGCCTGACCGATCGAGCGATGCCTGAGCATCTGTTAGGATTGATCACGGCGACGCCAATCTCGACTTGGCGGCACTGGGCAAGAACGCGGTGCGGCTAGGCGGAATAGACTGAGTCCCTTGCTGCTTGAGAAAACGTCCCGCCCCGCCCCCATTCAGTAAAAGTAACCTCGAATTGAATACGAAGCCCTCCGCAGATTCCTACAGCCTCCAAAAGATCTTCAAAGAAGAAACGGAACAGTATGAATGGTCATCTCTGTTCGACTTCTCAAGGCTTACGGCTACCGATGCCGTCATCACTGAAAGGCCGGATGGGGACGACAGCTTTTCAACAACGCTTTGGAACTATTGTTTTCCACCCATAGCCTCGACCTCCCGGTGGCATTACACACAACTCTCAACACTGAGAAGCATTGCCCAAACCAGATCAATTCGATTGCATGCCGTAGAGAAGCGCATGAGTGAAGGTGAACTCACCTCATTCGCAGGCCAGTTCGGACTCCTCGGCTACCTCACCCCTAAATCTGACGGTAGACGCGTGATTGATGACCTTGCGCGGGATCTGTTTTACCTGTCGCTGGCCTCAGGGGACGAGCCGGGCCCGCTTTGGTCGTTTGGAGAGGTGCGACTGCGACTGTTGATCGAGCCCGTCCAGCAGCGAGCGGAAATTCGACAAATCAGGTATAGCGAGATCGAAGCGAGTCATCCATTTCGGGTGTTCAAAAAGATTGCGTCCGATCGATTTGATCGCTTTTTCACACCGAAGGGGGTATCGCGCATCGGAGCGTTCGCCTTACCTTTTTACTTTGATGAAGAAGCTGAAGTACGGTTATTGGTCAAGAAATTTGACGATGAGGACACCACAGAAGTAAACATCAGTGGCCAAGATCGGTACATTTGCGTACCGCTCAACAAGGAGCATGATCGGGTGAAGATAAAATTGCTGGAGGTTCAGTGCAGCGATCCCACTGCCCATTCTGAGGTCGCTCAAATAGTGGCTTCGATGGCCGACCTGGGTGTGCAATTGACCGAATTCACTGAATATCAACGCTAGCGGTATCTAGGAGCCGCGTAGTTATAGCTAGGATGAAATTTGATGTGCCAGGATTTGAGATAATCGCGGGTTTTCCAAAACAAACTCAGTGATTGCATAGCGCGCTTCGCCATGCCATTCCTCAAGCCTATAATTGCAGTCGTAGCTCGCATGCCCCGCCGAGGGCCAGCGCATTAACGATCTGCAAGAGGTTCTGAAATTGGCATTCACCCGCCCCCACTCCAACGAAGCGCTAAGCACCGCTGACGCGATACGATGCCGCACAACTGGAGCCTACGACGAGAGATACGGCCCAGATGGCTATTATTTTGAAGACCTGCTAGGCGTAGACAGAGACCTCTTTGAAATTGCTTACAAGCCAGGAAAGTGGACGCTGCTTCATCGGTTCACCCTGAGCCATTTGTGGGAGCAGTGGAACTACTATCGGAAGAAGTCGGGCGAGGAATTTATAGAGGACGCCCACCAGCTGATATTTCACTACAGGACTCCATTTAACATTCGGGCTTATCCAGACCTGTCGGCTCAAAAGAATCACCTCTTCGAGCAGCTCCTGCAGCCCATGAAGCAGATTGCTCACGAGGTCTTTTGCATCCTCTTCAGCGACAAAGAGCTGATGCGTACTTTTTCGATCAAGGTGTCTGAGGCTATCGCTGACGCCTGCCCATCAGAATACCCAGATTACCTAGAAACCACCGGCATAATGAAGCGCACTAGCTTCTGGCCAACCTGGCTTAGAGAGGCGCTTTTCTACAGAGAGAATGGTCGCTGCGCCAAATGCTCATTGAGCCTGACGGGGGTGTTTGACTCAACGCTGAAGCCACAGGTTGACCACATTGTGCCCATCAGCAATGGAGGCACTACTGACCCGACCAATCTCCAGTACCTCTGTGAACCTTGCAACAAGAAAAAAGGCAACCGCAGCAACGAAGCTGGCGGGTTCATCTATGTTCCCTGGGAATACAGCCACAGCAAGCTTTCAAGAATCAGAATAGATTAGGGGAAAATGCAGTACGAGGGATGCTAGCCGACCCCACGGATTCCTTCGTGCCGTATCCGTTGTTCCCGCCGATTGTGCTCCTAACCGACCACCAAGGCTTGGAGCGCCCAATCAATAACGACGTCCGCGCACGGCTCGGTACCCTAGACCCCGCACTGGAAGCATTCCAAGCCTGGCGCCTCGGCATCGACTTTCTGGCCAAGCAGTGCCAACGGCCGGAATTCACCCCAAGGCACTACAAGATCAGTGCTCGAAACGATGTGGATACGTAAGCATGCAGGTAGGCCGTCGCTCTGACGGCGATCATGCACCATCGGTGAAATCACACTCAGGAATACCAGGATGGGCACGGCCTGCGGCACGGCTGTCGTGAACCAAGCCCCGACTGAGTCGGGGTCTTGGCCCTGCGGGCTTTCATCCTCGTGCCTTCGGCCAAAGGCCTGCGCGCTCGGCTTGCAACTGCCCTCCCCGGCATTAATGCCAGCTTCAAGTGCCGCGTTTCGTTGACGGCAACCGAATGGCTCACGCGGCTATCAGCAAGATTTCCCGCGCCTCGGTCGTATGCTGAAGTATCCCAGGATGCTTCACTTCAAGCTCGATGAGATCAGCTTGGTAGGTCAGAGAAGGCGTCATCTGTGTTCCGTCCTGCAGAAAACGAGTCAGACCCGCGAATTGCTCATGAGTGATCGTTGACGCGACACTGCGATCGTTGGACAAAGCCTTTACCCGAGCATCGTTAAGGCTGGCGATGTCGGTTGCAAGCTCCGTCAGGTTTTGTCGGGCGTACTTGTGAGAACCAGCCTTCAACTGAACGTGGGACATCATCAAGCCAAGGTTTACCAATCGGTTTTGCAGTAATGAAATCTGATCTAAGAGTACGACGTTGCTTGTGGCATTCCGCGAATGTCGTTCCAGGAGAAGCCTGGTGAACTGATACTGCTCATTGAACGATCCAATCAATGGCCTGAGCTGCGGAACATCACCTTCTTCGCAGAACTGCATTGCGGTGACTAGCAGTCCTCGAAAGCGAGCCTCATCAGCGAGTAGATTCCGTTCGTGCCCCTCACTCACCAACTGCCATGTATGTGCGATCGTTTTTGATTGCTCGTCTATTTTCTGGCTGATTTTGTCGAGTTTTTTGCAAACGATGACAAAGCCTGCAGTTGTCACTGCGAGGTTGAGTCCGCTCATTACGAGGTTGGCCGACTGCAGACCCTGAAGCACACTCAAGCTCTGCTGCACTTGATCCATGCCGGTTTGGAGCGACCCCAGGCCACTTGATAGTGTGGATTGCAGGTTCTGTAGGCTCTCTTGGACATGCCCTGAGTCGCCCGGAAAAAGGAGGTGCCCGACGATCTGGCCAGCCTTCTTGGTTCCCTTTGAGTGTCGGACTACGCCACCCCAAAGCGTGTAATCTCCGCTATGCAGTTTGGCCAGGACATCTGGGATTTCAGGCAAGGAGCGTACAAGCGCGTCAACGTTTACAAACATGCTTTCAGTTTCTCCGTGTAGGCCTCGAATTCTTGGTCGTAACGTGCGCGCCGCAGCTTGGCGATTTGCAGCACGGCAGGAATGGTGATCCGGAACGCCGGCGACGAAGCCTGGTAAATCGCGAGTCCTGCGGCTCCAATAGCAAGTGGCGCTGCCACCATTGAGAGCACCCGGCCTACTAATGCGCTGGCGAAGCCCGCCCCGCCACCAGTGGCAGCCATACCGCCCAGGCTACCGGCAGACAACATCAGCGCTTTCACCATTTCATTGATGTAGCCAGCGAGATTGCCGCCACTCAGATAGTCCTTGAGCGCTTCGTCTCCCATGTATTTGTCCATGGCCTGGCGGATGATGATTTCCTCAATGGCGAAGATGTCATCTTGGGCGGAGGGTTTTCCGTCCAGCTTTTTGGCGACATCTGTTGCAAGCTCGAGGTAGTCGATGCTCTCCGTTCGGAATGCGGAGGCAATGGTGTTGCTTCCGAACGCACGAATTTCCTTTTCAAGCAGGCCCGAAATAGATTGCAAACAGCCCTGCACCTTCCGGGTCATGATGGTTGCCTTCACGTCGCTGTCGAGGGCTATCCTGCCCTTGCCATTGTCGGTGATCAGGTCGGCCAAGACTTCCAGATCCGCTGATGCGGCACGCGATAAGAGATCGGATATCGACCGGTCTCTCGGAACAACTGACTCCATGTATCCCCCTGTAAGCATTCCTAAAGTGGCCGATCATCAATGCAATGATTGCCTATGGCCAGTACGGGCGTGCTGATTTTAGCCACAAGACCCACGCGTGTCTTCCCGCTGGAGAGTCAGGCTGGGGCTCACTGATGAGGAATGCAGAGCAGACGCCATGCAACGCATTGCAGCGACGCTTGCTCCATGGGCATCATGAAATCAAACAAAAACAATAAAGGCAGACCTATGACCTCCCCGACCGCTACATTTTTCGTCTTCATCCCACAGCAGCCTCAAACCACGTATTCTCCACAGCTCGGTGACAAGCTGGACAGTCAAGGGGAACCCATCTTCCAGGCCATTGGCATTTCCTATTCGATCCTGGACAGGATGATTGCCCACAACAGCCAGCTGTGCGAATGCGGCTGCGGATTTCTTCGTGACGACGCTCATGAAAGACGGTTGGTCATGGGACACGTCGTACCGCTTGCTCATGGAGACCGATTGGAAGCGCCGGATGTATCGGGCCTGGAATGTCTTGAATGCCGAGAACCGTGCGAACGCAGTAGCGCTCGACTACGAGCGTGTACCAGAACTACTGGCCAAACCTAGACTTTTGCGCGGATGGGTTTGAAGCGGAGATGGAGGATTGGATCTCTAAAATTTTGAAGTAGTAGCACTCTACATAATACGAGCACCCTACTCTAGGGGTGTTTGTGACGTGACGATTAAGTACCAGAGTGGCGGAAGGCCGCCCTGGCGAGCAATTTCAAAGCCTGCTTGTAGATTACATAGTTAGGCCGCCAAGGTTATTTTTAGGCTTGATGCGCGGGGCAGGCGACGCTAGTGGTTTATAAATTTTTTGTTGATATTTATGAGGTTGGGATCTAGCGCAAGATCAGGGCTCAAAACGGATTGAGCGACTATTAAATACTTAACCCCACCATTTACATCAAGAAACCCTTTGACTGATTCGACCAGGTCAGGATCAAAGTCAAGCTCTTAGCCTTGCAAATATCTGTCTGTAAGGCAGCACGACAAAAACTCACAATATGGATATATTGCCCTGTCATCGCTGTTAATAGTAAGTAGGTGGCGAGTCGGGATAGTAGCGGAAAAGGCGGAATGTCCACCCTCACTGCTCATGCAATCATAAAAAACAGTTCGATGAAATGAAGAATTACTGCAATACCTTTTCAACTGCTCCATGTCTAATGCAGAGAATTTTGATTTTGAATCATTAGCTTGGTCGTGATAAATTCGTTTGGCCTCAAGAAACGCCACCCCTTCCAGTGTTTTATTCTCACCAAATCGCAGCTGGACTAGAATACCAATATCGCCGTGCTTTTGCTCAATGCCCTGCTCTTTTGTATTTTTATAGACATCCCAATGGCACTTGGCGTTTTTTCCAGGTTCACCTTGTTCAATTGTTACGTTCGAATGCTCGGTTTTTAATGCATACAGCAGTGATCTTGTAAGATAATCCTCATCTTTCCAATCTCTGGGGTAGCACTTACCTAAAGCACTGTTGACAGTGTTGTCTACAGCTTGATGCCAGTCGAATCTTGAAGAGTAATTCTCCATTTAAGCGCTCAAATCCACTTTGATTTTTATGTAAATATGCGATGCATGTGAGGTAATGTGTCCCCTCATCTCTGCCTGATGAATATCGTGATCGCAGGATGTATTTACTTGCCAGCTTGCAAGGTGCGAAAAGGCTTTTCGAAGATTACCCGATCAATCGACTTCGGACAACTACTGCCGGTTCTGATCGGCAGCGTTAATATGCTACAAAAACTCGAAAACATAATATTGGCGTACGATATATGGATGTGCCTAAAGCGTTTGGCCGCCTTGCAGTACAATGGATCCCTTTAAGCTCGCAGCCCCAGCGCGGCCGAGCCCATCGTAAGCCGATATCTTCATGCCCACTCGGGTAGTACTGTCCCACCGGGTTGCGGGCCATATCCGCTGCCTGGTTTGCCAATCGTATAGCCACTGCTAGCGCTGCGCTCGAAACCAGATACCAAGGCGGTCAACAAACTCTCAGTGGGGGCGTAACCTGAGACTGCAACAGTGAAAAAAGCCCATAATCCGCCATCCCGTTGAATAGCGCTGGTCGCAAACTCAAGCTCTTCGTGTTCCGCCATTAAACCGGCCTTTACCAGATCAGCTTTGTTAAAAAGGCTGGCAAGGTGGGAAGGAAACTCTTCCCATTGGCGATCAGTGATGGGGCTGAGTAGCGCGAAATGCTGACGTGGGGGGTACATGATGCCAAAATCCTTTTATGATCAATGGCCAATCTTATCGAGCGACCGTTAACCTACGCAACCACTGCTGTTGCGGACACGGAGAGGGGTACGGATGTACTCCTCAAGCCGTTTCGTCACCCTGAGCGCCGTCGCGATGATTTTTCTTCTTGGGGACTACCCATCTCAACTAGGCCGCTGTAGCGCCAAAGGTGACTCGACTATGGTGCCATAGAACCGTGAACCTACTTGCGGACGGCAGCAGTGCGGTTGCTGTCGGCAAAAGGGCAAGGCCTGCAGCTAGCACCAGCACCAGCAGATCAGCATCATCTCATTGGGTTGCAAAGTGCGATGCTGTATCCCGGGATCCAATATCTCCACCTCCATCTGAGGCGTGACGTATCTGCTCCGTGCGGAACCCAACTTGTATCAAAGCGAGGCTGCATGCTCTACCGCTCAACAATCCCCAACCTACCGTACTCAAGCTCCTTCGTCTGCACTGAGCTCTGGAGCAGCGGCGCCTAAGTGCTCCGTGCGCTACAAACCATAACCATCATGGAACTCACATCGAAGCGAGTCTATGATCGGCTGATCTCAAAGTGCTTTTATGGAGTAGTCCATCATGGACGAGCAACTCGGACGCTTGCACGCTTCAGCCTGCTTTAACTCAGCCTCCACTTTCAAGGAGCCGACGCTGCGCAGCAAAGCGTATGCGAATGCCGCACTCACCGAGTTTGTAAAGCTTCAACGTGAGCAGCCAGAGATCCTGACCACCCTGCTCAAGGGGGGAAATCAGGGCGCCAAACGGCTGAACACCGACCCTTATCAAGGGCTTCGTGAGGTTATCCAGAATGCTGATGACCTGAATGCCACTTCTGTGCAATTTGGTGTACAGACTTTTAACGGTAGTAAGCAGCTGGTCATCGTCCATAACGGTTTGCCCGTGGAACTGCCCCACGTGTTACCAATGATCTACCCGTTCTACTCCACCAAGCAGCAATCAGCGGAGCTCAAAGGTCGGTTCGGCATCGGACTGAAAACCCTAACGCAGCTCGGCGATAATCTGACAGTCCACAGCGCGCCCTTCCATTTCGGCTCACGCGACGACCACGTGGCCATGGTGGAAGAAGCCGAGCCTATCAGGGACTTTTACGATCCCCTTGCCGACCACACGATGGTCAGCGTCGATCTCTATCCAGACTATGACCTTGCCTCTCTGGAAGCCTGGTTTGATGACTGGGCCCCCAGCGACCTGATCTTCCTGGATAACGTTCGCGCTATCACCTTGCTTGACCTGGATGAGGGTATCTCGCTAAAGCATCTAGCGATCCAGCAGACTCAATCCGACTGCCACTTCAAACTGTCACTTGGCAAGCACCAGAGCAGTGTCATCCACTCAACCTTCTTGGTGGACGACGGTCTTTGGGAGCGCTTCGTTTGTGAAGTGAGGGTTCCCGCTGGAAAGGCACGCGCTGCCAAGGCAACCGGCGACTTCACACCCATTGGTGTAGCGGTGCCGGTGAGCGTGAGTGCACGAGGACGGATCCATGTAGCGCTGCCCACCAAGATCCACACCAATGCTGCATTCTCTCTCGACGCACAGTTTGACCCTTCAACCTCTCGGGAAGACATGATTCATGGCGCGTGGAATCAGTGGCTGACCGAAGCATCTGGCCAGTTTCTAGGTGAGTTGGCCATTTATCTGGCGCAGCAACGCAATACCCTTGCTTGGCTAGCCGTTCCTGTCGGAGCGAAGACAGACAGCAGTTCGGATTGGCTCAACAAATTGTTCCATGAACAATGGAGCAAAGTGATAGAGGCCTTCAAAGCTTGTCCGACTCTCATCGATGACCGCTATGCGCTGAGTCAGATTTCTTATTGCGATGAGTCGATCGACGGGATGCTGACAGAAGCTGACCACCTCGCAGTGAGCGGATGGCCAATGCTGCCCGAGTGGATGCGGGACAGTGACGGGCGTTGGCGGGTCGTCCTAGAAGCCCTCTCCGTTTCACACTCGCTGGAACTCGAGGATGTGTTCGAACACTGTGAGCGATTCGAGCAAAAGTCTCCGTCATGGTTTTTGGACATGGCTTTAAAATGCCTTGAACTGGACGAGGACTACCTGCTACTGGACTCTCAATGGGTACCACTTGCAAGCGGGCAACGTACACAAGCCAAGGCCGAAGACGAGGCCGACTCCTGGCTAACAGGGCAGCCACCCGCGATTGGATTCGCAGCCCGCCATCATCTGACAAATGTGGTTCACCCTCTTCTTCTCTCCACGCCATATGCGCCCCTCGTCGAATGGCTATCAGAGCGCGCGAATTACAAGGCAGACGTAGTCGCCCAGGACGTGCTTGAAGCGTTTGCCAGGCGCTTCTCGCAAGACCCTATTGCAGCCGATAAGCAAGACCTCCTCGATCTGCGAGACCTGTTTGAGCACGTCGACACGAAGAACAGTCAGTTGGGCCAGGAGGTGGGCGCTGCACTGCTGATCGACGCGTTCAGTCATGTTGCACTCGAGGATGGTCGATCAACCGTTACGAAGGTGCTCGCCTCCCCGACTAGCGTGTATCTGCCAGCATCCATCGCTGATTCGCAGGACACATGGTCGAAGGCGGCGGGCACCACTCCTGAGCTGCTGTGGGCTTCTGCTAGCTACGCCGAGGTGTTCAAAATCAGCAGAGCAGGACAAAGGGGCATCCAAGGCGAGTCAGTCACCACAGCTCGAAAGCGAGGCGTGAAGCGTTTTCTGTCATTGCTTGGCGCCGAGGTTTCTCCTCGCCTCGTTGAGGTCGCCACGGACTCCGCACACATCGTGCTTGCCGCTCAGAGTGCAGCTCGCCGCTTCCTGGGCCGGGCGCGCGGTGGACTAGCGCGCGATTTCGTTTCGCCCGATCTTGATGCCGTCATCCGTAACATTCGTCAGAGCCCAATCCAGCCGGTATCACGGAGAGGACGGAAATCCCGTGAGTCGGCGCAAGCGTCCGCCCCCACGGCCGTTGAGAGAGCGATAGCACTTTTTCGCTGTATCGACAGCAACTGGCTCACCTTCGAGCCGTACAGCAGAACCTTTGCCTACCGAGAAAGCGGCAGGAGTGATAGCTCACCAGTGCCCACTACTTGGCTCGCGAGATTGATTGATAATGCGTGGTATCCCAACTACGCAGGGACACCGTGTAGACCAACCACCCTCATTGTTGAGACGAAGGTCACGCTCGCGATGTATGAGCATCACACGGATTTTGCCAGCGGCTTGACCGAAGCTGACGCGAATAGCGAATTTGCGCGTGCGCTGGGGATGCGCGTCAATCCGCCCGTTTCACAGCTGGTGGCGGCTCTTGAGCGTGCCAGAAACACATCTTCATCTGACGAAGTCAGCCTGATGAGGTTATACAAGGCCCTGGCTGGCCATTGCCCACAGGGCGCCTCCACCGTCGCGCATGAGGCGATGATCGGCGACATGCAGGCCGGGAGTCTGCGTGGGAAGTTCGGCATTCAGCGTTCACAAAAAGGGCTCATTGCCCCGTGCGTCACAACCGCTAGGCACAGCAAGGAGTGGTTCAGCATGCGAGCGGTTTTTGCCGGCAAAGACATCTTTCATGGCAGACAACCTTTCGTTCTGTATGACCGCAGCCTCACTCCGTTATGGAACGCACTGGGTATCATTCACCCGGACTTGAAAAGCTGTATCAGAGAGCTGGAATCCTTGGCCAAGACCGCCTACGACCCCAAGCAGGACGCATTGTTGCTCGACATCTATCGGCACATGGACAGGCAGTTGGATAAAGCGACTGCCGCAGATAGACGAAGCCTGAGCCTCCTGCCATTACGATCGGGGGATACCTGGACAACAAAGCGCCCACTGTATTTCTCACACTACTCAAACCTCAAATCCGACAGGATCGCCTTGTGGACGCCACCTTGTGCGGCTGACACCATTTCTCGATTCGTGAACGCCGCAGGGCTGGAGAGGCTCCCATTCGCTGCAGCCGCCCCTGCGATAACAAACGCGACCCCTGACGTGCTTGAGTTTCGTTTCCAAGCTGCGCTTCGCATGCTCAAAGGTGACCTTGCGAGAGAAGATGAACGCTCCTACAAGGCGATGGAGCCCTGGAGTCAGTTCGACAACGCCCGACTCAAGATGCACCTGCCAGGTCAACTGATCGTCAACGCCGCCCCAAAGGGGGCGCGGCAAATTCCAATTCAGCTTCACGCCTATTCCGATTTTTCCGGCCTCGCGGTGCATTTCGACGACGAAAAATTCATCGGCAGGAGCGAGCATGGCGGCATCGCGATCGCGGGTCTGAGCGATGGAACGTGCATGCGTGAGATTGCGCTTGCCTGGGTGTCTGCCTGGGCTGCCAGTGAAGACAGTGAATACATTCCCGACATCAGCCTAGCGACTGATGCTGTGGAGACCAGTCTTGATACGTTGATTGCGGAACAGGAAAGGTTGAGTGGCAATAATCGTAAGCGGGTAATCAAGCGGGATGCTGGTACGATGGCTACCACGGACAGTGCTGATCGCCCTATTCAGACCCGCAAGCTCAAGGCCCTGCCTCACGAATTCCAATTCACTGTCGAAGCCGTTGATAGAAGCGATCTTGCGCAAAAAGGGCCGCAGCCGCGCAAAGTTGGCTCGCTGCTGAACCCATCGCTTATACCCAAAAGGCCATCTTCACCTACGGTGCCAGAAACCGCTTACAAGCAGTACTCATCCGCAGAACTGCAGGCCAAGGCGTGGGCTTACCTGGAAGCGTCGCTGCAGCGGGAGGATGCTGTACTGATCGACTTACAGGCCTACAGAGGGATCGGCGCTGACGGAGCTCTGGATAAGAGCACCTTCATCGAGATGAAGTCGTTCGCCCGCAGGGCTCCTAGCGAAATTACCCTCACCGAGACCGAGTTCCGCCGTGCTGAAGAAAGCAAAACCAACTTCTACCTGGTCATCGTTTCTGGGTTAGAGGAGGGATTCGAGACTGAGCTGCGTGTTTATATCAATCCTACCAAACACCTTCCCTGGACGCCCAAGGGCCAAGTATCCATAGGTGGACTGGCTAAAGGAGCTGCCTTGGTGCTGAGGGAAGCGATTAATTGATAAAGTCAGGTTCGTTGTGAAAAAGCATTAGCTTGTCTGTTCACTGGGCTTGGGCTTCCGGTCGCACTGGAGTGCATGCGGACTTATCCTCTGCAGCTCCAAGAATGCCAAGGAGGTCTCTTCGCTCAGTCTAGTGCTAGGGCGTCTGCGATACGCTCAGATGCTCCAGCAGGGCCTTTCCGCAGTTGCAGGGGTGTGAGAGTCCTACGCGGCTCACCCTGGTCAGGTGCTTACATGTCGCTCAAAACAGGCTTTGCCAACGTACTGAAAACTTTGCGGATCACCCGAGCCCTAACTCACAAGCAAATGGCCGAGGCCAGTAGCCGTGGCTACATGTCGAAATTGGAACAGGGAGCCCTTCACTTATTTCCCAGACTCCCTCCCCGCCTTCTACGGCGGGACAGCACACGCTGACTCAAGTCCACAACACCATGCTTTGGTCATTCGCATGCTCGGTACAATTGTTCAGCAAACAGAGGCAGAAAAAGCTCGGACTCGGCTATTTGCCACCAAACCTTGTTCTCATGCTTGTCGGTAAACGCCAGCAGATCGTGGGCCAGAAAGACCTCAAATCCTGCCCGAGTGACCTTGTCTTCGGCGCTGAGCTCATAAAGCCCTGCTTGGGCGAGCAGCTTCTTGACGATGAGGGGCAACAACCACGCAGAGAGAATGAGGTGGTTATGGCGTGGCCAGAGGCTTCCCTTCTGACCGGTACCAGGGCCATGCGCGGCTGCATTGCGTGCGGCACTGAAATCGTGAACCCAGGCGTCGAGCGGGCGGCTGACGTTGCTGTCCCAGTGATTGCACCACCAGCGCTCGTCCAAATTGCCCTTGTACCAGGTGGGCGGGGTCGGTAGCTCGTCGAAGTGTTCGTTGATGGCCCTGCGAAAGGCGGCTTTGTCATGCGGAACGGCCAGCAGCGTGTCGATGGCGACCCTCATCAGAATCAACTCCGATCGGTCATCCATGGACGGGGCATCAGTGTTGGCCCTGAGGTACGTGACGATCGCTTCGTCGATGCGCTCCTTCAGTTCTCCGTCAGGGAGTTTGAGCAAAGCTTCCAGCAGTGGTGTGTCGAGCGTTATGCGCGTGAGGTTGTCGACGTGATACGGCCGAACGAACTTGAGCCCCCCGCTCCCCGCCAGCATGTTTTGCGTATTGCCGTCACGCCGGCGCGTGGTCATGCAGGAGTGAGTCGGCGTGCCGACATCAAACCGCTGCGCCACGACCCGTAGGGTGTCGGCGTTGTAGTACTCAAACGTTGAGCAGAACTTGCGTTGTGCTAAGGCGGAAAATGCGAGGTAGGAACCCTGAACCAACCGCTCCTGGATCTGGGCATCTGATGCGTCCAGGCCTGGCGTGTCCTCATCCCAGATGATGAGTGCCGCTTGATGGATTGGCTGCGAGGGGTGAGGCCCAACGCCCCGGTCGCCATAGTTAGCTAGAACGCCGTCGAAAGCTGCCTGAGGGATGCCCAGCAGCTCGCCAGGGAGCCGACCGCACTCGTAAGGGATCAGGCGTATGTCTACGATCCGCAGCTCCTCAGTAGCCGCTACCCAAGGTAGAAAAAACACCACTGCCATAGCCACCCCAATCGCCTTTCTAGATCACCAATCAGAGGATTGAAGATGGCTGCTGGCCTGGGGATTTGCAAGGTCGCCAGTTGGGATGGCTGACTGCGGTGAGGCTACCAAACCCTCATGTGATTCAACCTCAGCGAAGACCGAACCCCATCCGCTTAAGCTCTTCGACAAGCTGTTCGCGGCCATGCAGGCTCGAGACGCTCCGAAGCCTGCTCACCACCTGCTCTGACCATCCCGACGCCTTCATCCCTTCGCGTTGATAGAACGCACCCAGGTGCTCATCGTATTCAGCGAGTGCAGCAGCTTCGCCGGTGGCCGAGTAAATTTCATGGTGGAGTACCGCACGTTGGGGCAGCCTCGGTTTGACCTTGGCCGGACGATCATCCGACGGGTATCCGACGCACATGCCGAATACAGGGTAGACCTGAGGTGGCAAGCCAAGCTCCTTGGCAACACCTTCGATATCGTTACGGATGGCACCGATGTAGACGCTCCCTAGGCCCAGCGATTCCAAGGCGACCAAGGCGTTCTGGGCTGCCAGAGCGGCGTCGATCGTTCCCAGCAAGAGGCTCTCCAGGTAAGGCAGCGCCTCCAACTCGGTATCGCTCTGCTCACCGATCCGGGAAACCCTGGAAAGGTCGGCCAGCCACACGAAGAACAGCGGCGCTTGCCGGATATAGGCCTGGTTGCCGGCGAGTGCTGAGAGACGATCCTTTCGATCGGCGTCTTGAACAGCAACAACGCTCCAGACCTGCAGATTCGATGAGGTGGATGCGGACTGCGCCGCTGCGATCAGCGTCTCGATCGTTCCTTCTGGCAGAGGCAGGTCTGTGAAGGCTCGGACGCTTCGATGATCGAGCAGTTGATCGAGGGTATCATTCCATTGCTTGAGAGGCGTGATGTCCGGCGCGCCGTAGCGGGCTGCCAGTTTCGACTGGGCGGTAGCTGCCATGCGTGTCTCCAAAAGGGAAACGAGGCTATCAAATCGAGCCCGCGCAATCACACCTCCCGGCTGAAGTTTCATTTAACATGCTGGCAAATCATATGGCTAGCTAGGGCCAGCGCAAGTGAGCGGTCAGTCTGCAACCGCACACCAGCATCAGCATCAGCATCAAAAAAGGTATAAGTCGTTTGTCAGCACTGCCCCTCACTGCCCGTGAAGCCTATCCAGTCTTGCGAGACATCGCGTTGGGCATCAGCACCATGCGTCGTCTGGGCACTCAGTCTTGGGCTGAAATCTACTGCGGCCAAATGACCGTGGAAACTGACGGCTGGGTGATCACGCTCTACAACGATTGTGACACGTTGGATTACTGCGATAGCTGCTACAACCCCGACGGGCGAGCGTACATCTTCGATTCGATGCAGCATTACGGTACCGACCCAATCGAGCTCCTGAGTACCTGGGAGAACACTCAGCTAGAGAATCTGTTGAGAGCGTTGTAGTTAACCTATTTGGTAGCGGTATGACACATAGGTAGCCAAGCAGTACATCAGCAGTGATTAATTTTCCAGGCGCCGGATATAGTCCAAAACGCTTTGAGTTTCTTCTCTGGTTGCGAGCATGGTGACAGGAGATTTACCGCCTAGCCCTTTAACCGGATTCGCCATCCAGTGGAGGTCGGCTTCAACGTCACCGCTGTACAGGTCAACGATCAGCTGTCACCGGTAGAGTTTGAAAAGCGTAACACCGCGAGCTTGGAGAGTGTCTAGAAAATCAGGGGCGATTCAAACCATCGATTTTATCCCTGACAGGGATAAGTAAATTTTAGCCCCACTGCTGCAAGACTTCTAAGACACACCGAGAGATTTTTACTCATCGGATAGACGGCTGATATTTCCTCTGGAAGAGTGGGTTTGCTTAACGTACTGCCAGCACTGGCTGGTGCCATCACCTCGGTACGCACCGAGGGGTTTGCGTAGACAACCGTTTCTGCTCCACCGTCGTATGAACAGTGCGCAATGAACACCCGGCGATTCAATCAGCACGGCGACGACTGAAAGATCATTTTATGGCATGATGCCATATTGCTATTTTTGGAAGCCGTACTCTATGGATATCACTGTTAAATGAACAACAACTTCAGCATTTGTTATGTAATACAAGATAGCGCCGAATTTGAATCAAGCTTTCTTAGAGGATCCGTTTACAAAACCGAAACAATCGATGCTATCAGACACATAAACCATTTACCCCTTAGCATTCCAGAGCTGCTATGCACCAGAGAAGAAACCATTAGAACAAGGTTAGATAGTATTTTTCACGGAAGAATCGTAGAGATTGTTGAAAAATATAGCGACATAGCAGCACTATCGTATACGTTTAAAGTTGCCTTCGTTAGTACCCCGCCACCAGAAAGCCAAGCGGCTTCAAATGACATTTTGCATGTTTCTTTACACAAGCACAACGAAAGGCCTAACCTCCCCCATTTTGAAAGTCTAACCTTTGATGACTTGCGAAGTTTCTACTTTTCTAAAGTGCAACACAAAGATAAGCTATACCTTGACTTACCTGATACGTTTATTTCAGCTCCCCTTATCGATCCTCAGAATACAATAGAAGTAAATATATTTACTCACGGCAACATCGCCACATTAAGAAGCGTTGGGATTTTACCCAGTCAATGCAATAGAGGCATAATCACCCCTCTCTCGCACATCGAGATCATTGAGCACTCTATAGATCTAATAAATAAATTAAAGAGCGATATAAACCAACACTACCCCTCACGCATTTGCATACCAAGCACAGACTACTTAATCACAGACTTCAGCATTGATTTAGAGTATTCGATCAATTCCAAGCATTACACAAAACACTCGCTAATGAAGGCAGGCACTCCGAATTACGCCGTAGTAGCCGAGTCGATAGCATATGCAAGATCGCACACCAATCTTGACATGGATCATGAAAACAACCTGATTAAAGACTACAAGAAAGAAGTTTACTTCAGCAGCCTTATAAATTCTCTCTTTGCATCTTCAACGCTGGCACCAGAGATCAAGATCAGAACAAGTAATAGCGAAGTATTCCCAATTATCTCCGATATGGGCTTAAACATCCGCAACGGCAATACTTCAAAATTACACAAGCAAGCATTGAGGTTTAGCAATCAAGTTATCAGCAAATCTGATGGGCTGCTAGATTATATTTCAGACTCCTTTAACAAGCATGTAAAAATCGTATCCAATCTCCCGATAGAATGGACAAATTTGAATAGCCTGCCACTTATGATCAGGCATAATGCAAGCAGAGTATTTTCAACTCCTGGTTCCATCAAGGAAAAAATACTGCTAAACAACCGTGAAATAAAGCTGACCTTAAAAGATCTTAGCAAAATCCTAGTGATAAGCTCATTTAAACCTGGAGACCGCATAAGTCAACACATGGCGCAGGAAATAGAAAAAGCCATGCGCGTTTTCAAAAGCCCGGAGTTTGACGCGGCGGTCCAAGAGGCTACTAGAATCGGTGCATATGCACCTGACTTTGATTCGATGATTGTTTTCAGAACCATCAAAAGCAAAGATGAGCTAATTAAGGCGCTCAACGAACAACGTTATGCATTAGTAATATTTGACATGCATGGTGGTCATGATAGCGACAGCCAAGGATATCTGGCTCTTGCTAATGGTAAACTGTACCCGCAAGAATTATCAGGTACAGCCCAAATACCTCCGATTGTAATTCTTAGCGCTTGCGACACTAGCCCCGCGGACCGAAACCACTTCAATGTGGCAAACGCGTTTCTATGCGCAGGAGCTGTCACAGTTCTGGCCTCTACATATCCAATCCTTAGCAAGGATGCCGCCAGTTATATTTCAAGGCTCTACAAGCGCATACGTCTTTATCTACCCGAAAGGATACTCTCTCAAAATCGCAGTATTAGGTGGTCAGAATTTATCACAGGCTTAAATCGTCGAGTATACTTCGCATACTTCATGAAGCACATTCAAAAGAAATATAAGCAGATTAGTAAAAGCCTCATTATCGAAATAGCTAATCAAGTAAACTTCATACTCGAATCTCACCCCGAATCGTTCTTAAGCAGAATAACCCAACTATTCGATGAGCGCGCCGGGCTATCCGAAGAGCTTATTCTAGAAGAGCTTGCCAAGCACTTCACATTTGCAGAATGCATGAACTACGTCCAAATTGGTTGTCCGGAAAAAATCTTGATTCACGCAGAGGATATTTTCTATATGGACGACTACAATTATTCTAAATAATTCTTCACTGGAAGATGTTTTGTAAAAGTCGACTATTCCGGACGGGGCATCCGAAATAAAAAAGGGGCGCCCCGGCAAGGTACCCCTTTTCATTTACTAAAAGCTGTCAACAATTGGTAACAACGGGCTTCGGCCCTTGAACGGTTTCGTGAGGCCTCCACTAACCTGCATCCTGAGGGAACTCGGAGAAGTAATTCCGCCCCTTCAGTCGCCTTGCTCGCGATGTCATGATTGTGTTGGACAGGGCGATCGACCCCGAGTACAGGTTCAGCACATGATGCCTACCTGAGTGACGATTGTGAAGACCACACCAGTCAGTGTCGACACAGTTCCATATCCGGTTCGACGATTTGCAGCTGAATCGATATTATATAGCTATCATCATTCCTCACACCAGACAAGGATTGTCGGCTTTTGACAATGCTGCTTCTGCCTTTTACGGCATCCTAAATGCCGCATTCACTCGGTGTTTCACCCACATCTAGGCTGATAAGCCCTGTTGCAAATGCACCCTGTCGCGGGGTAATGGAAAACTGATCAAATGGATCATTCAATGCTTATTTCAAAGATCAAAGCCGAGTCCAAAGCCATCCAAATGAGAGAAGGTGGCTCTGCTCCAAACATCTTCGATGTCTGCTCGCTCTCGTTGTTGATTGGCCCGAATGGATCGGGCAAGAGCATGCTGCTGAAGCGAATCGTGGATTTTTTTTGTGGGCGCTTTAATCAGCAGATAAGTTGCGGGTTGGAGGTAGAGCTGCAAAACAGGGAAACGTTGAGTAAATTAACCGCCTTTGAAGACTGGGGTGTCATTTACTACTCATTAATTCCCTATGCGCCGGTGTTTGGCAAGGCAGACAACTTTGTTGACGCATCCCCTCGTAGAGTTTCGCAACTGGATGTACGGGAAATCGCCAAGCATGTGCCTTTGATTGAACGATTCGGTTTCAGGCCATATCTAAAGCTTCAGGCGCAGCTTAACACCAACTCCGTGATTAACGACGTTATTGGTTTCCTCTTCCAAGAAGATTTGATCAGTGAAATATTCCCCGATCACACTGATTTTGACCAGCTTAGGGAAATCAAAAATGATTCGGCCTTCGACAGTGAAATTTTCCGCATGCGCTCTCAGCTGTACTCAACGTGTCGAAGTGAGCTCATAGATAGGTTGCTTCATACCAGCGATACTACCCTTACTTATGCCGCGCTGCTCGTAATACAAAAAATTATAACAAAAGAAAGCGCTCGCAACACCATTGTGAGTATTTGCAGTACCTACCTTGGGGTGCCTTTAAAGGTGGATTCGCCTTTCATGCAAAATAACAGTCATCGGCGGAGGCTAGAAGGCGTGGAGCGAGTAGCAAGCCTCCTCGCCCGTTCGGATTATTTTGACAAAAACAAACGGCGTAAAACAAGATTGAATTCCAAGCCGGATTTTTTTCTAGAAATGCACTTGGATGAGTATTTCGGGGGCTACAGTCACGCTAATTACACTCAATATTTTACCGCAAATCTAGAAGGCATGAGTTCTGGACAAGCGGCATTGATTTCACAGTTCTGTAGGTTATCCACCGCCTTGGTAAAGGTATCAAAAGTCAGAAGGAACGTACTGGTCCTCATCGACGAAGGTGATGCTTTTCTCCACTTGGAATGGCAACGCATCTACATTCAGCAACTCAACCAGTTCCTCGCAGATGAAAAACAAGCCCTGGGGCTCGAGGCCCTGCAGGTCATCATGACCACCCACTCCCCTATCCTGGCTACGGACGTCCCGAAACAGTTCATTTGCCAACTGGATGAGCTAGGTGGTTCTGGTGCGCCACCACTGGCATTCGCTGCGACACTTCACGCGCTACTCAATCGTTCATTCCATGCCAGGACCATCGGAGAGTTTGCCTCGCAGCGCATCAATGAACTGATCGAAAACCTGAAGCAAGGCAGGTTCAGCGAACGAGACCGCGCGATCATGGAATGCATTGACAATCCGTTGATTCAAGACGAGCTAAAAAGGCTGATGGCACAAGGGGTGAATGAGTAAATGATCATCTCCATTTCGGACAACTGGAGTGATGCCAGAGCTCAGCATGATGTTTTTTTACAGGCGATTATCGACAGGCACAAGAAAAAGCTGTCCAAAAGATGCGGCCCACCCACGCTCACCTATAGTTTTCTTGTTGAAGTGGAGTCGTTACTGCTCTCCACTCAACAGGCCGATCTGATCAGCAGTATCGATATTTTTCTTGATTATAAAAAACGTGCCGGTAGTTTTCAGGTCCAATTCATCGCCAACCTGCAAAGTATTTTCAACTACAAGACGTTTACCGAAAAAAAAGATGGTTGGGATGCTTACAAACTCTGTCAGAAATCCAAGATAAAAGTCTGCCCTTATTGTCATCAAGTGGATATCATCACGGTCGTTGACGAAAAAACCAAGAAAGCATACCGACCACCGCTAGACCATTTTTACTACAAGAATGAATATCCACATTTGGCCTTGACGCTGAGCAACTTGGTTCCCTCTTGTACGCCCTGTAACACCAATTTGAAGGCGGTTTCAGATTTCTACCTGAACCCTCATTTGCACCCCCTATACGATGACGAAAAAATCGAGTTTGGACTACACCATCCTTTCGCCAATGCGTACCTGCTTGACATTCTTGGGAGCGACCCTGAAAGCGTTACCATCAGTGTTGACACAACGACACCCGGCTGTGCCGCGACCCGCAGATCTCTCGAAACGTTTGTGATGGCCGAACGTTATAAGCAGTCATCAACCATGGCCGTGGAGTACGCGAAATCCAAGCTGGACTGGGAGAACTTGAGGTTAAATTTGCAGATAAACCTGATGACGACGGATGAGAAAACGCTTACACGCTTTGACCGCAAGACCTACCGTAGTCGCCCGCTGGGCAAGCTGTTCGCGGACATCCATGATCTGATAAACCGTTTGAATTGACCGCCCACTCCCTAGCAGACACTGCCTATAGGGGGCTTTATCGGAGCGGGCGGGGCGCTGATCCGCCCTATCCGTCAAAAGCGCGACTCTAGACCGCGGCGCCTATTTCGCGGGTACAGGCCTGTTGGGGCTATTGCGAGCCTTCAAAATAGGCCGGCCCTGACAAAGGCCACGCTCGGTGATTTTCTTGAGCGGTCGTGTAAGCACAGCCGCCTGGCCCGCAGACGGATCAGGGAACCTCTCGTCCATCTTGTACTGCTTGCCCTCCTCGTGTCGTATTACCGACCCTACTTTCTCGACCTTTGCGGCGAGCTACCGTTACGTCTGCGTCCTGGCTTGGATCCGTTCCCCACGCTCAATCAGTTGTCCGTTCAGCGCTAGATAGTCCCGTTTAGCAACGCGACGCGGTAAATCAGAAAAATTCTTTCCGGTTGATGCGTTACTCGTGAACAACTATTCATGAACTCGCGAATAACCTAGCTCTGATTAAGTCTTTATTTGTCAGATAGTTAAATGCATCATCAACATCTGACATAGCCCATAGGTTAAATCATGTATTACGCTAAGCGTCCTGGCAGTGTCAGGAGCATGACTACAAAGTGTTGTGCCCGATCGTTGAGTCGATACTTGGGTGACCACACCGGGCTGTAGCCGATATTCCCAAAAGACGCTCCAAAACTTCGCGGGCAAGACCTTAGCCCCCTAATGACGCCCGATTATCAGATAAACACTCTCGGACAGTGGCCCGGGCCTGAGCTCCTAACACCATCGGTGCTGGTTTATTACGCATGGGCGTGAATACTTCGATTTCACCGCATCATGCTCCAACACCACCAACAACGAGCAACGAGCAACGAGCAACGAGCAACGAGCAACGAGAATCCCTTCCAAAACCTGCATGGGCCTACATTGATCGCACCAGAAAGAACGACGCGTACCGGATTCGTATTTGTGTACGGACAGCCAAAACTCCCTACGTCGAACGGAACTAGCTATGCCAATTTCGAGTTGCAGAACCTGGGCATGATTGACGTCAATTACGACTGGCCATTGCCTTCCAAATATGACAAGTAGCGGGTATCTCAGTCTGCTTCCCGGTACTCGATAGCTGGCGTTCGGGGCTGCGGCGCTACCAAGTCAGCCCCTACGCGCTCAAGACATACCGGTAAGCGTTACCTAAGCAAAACCAGTCATGGTATTCAGGCTAGCCTCCCTTCCCCATCAGCTTAGCGATCCAGTCATACGCCCCAACCGCCTTGTCCACGACATCTCCCGAGGTATTCACAAATTCCAGGACTGACTTGAGGCGAGTCAGCTGGCTTCGGTTGATTCGGGTAGTGGCGACTTGCTTAGCTGGCAAAAGACCTTGCAGACCTTCGAACAGCTTGTCGCGGCTTTCAACCCAATGCTGTGCCAGTTCCGTCACTGATGGGATAAAGAGCTCACCACGCTGAAGCTCAATGATCGGAGCCCGAAGGCTATCTAGCTCCGTTGCCAGTTTGAGCAGGCGTGCGACCTGCTCGTCTCTGAGAAACTTTTCAGAATCTTTGAAAGAGAACCGCGCAAGTAGGCTTTCAAGGATAACGCGCCCCTGACAGCCTTGACCCACGTAAGACGCTACCATCCGATGATCTTCTTCGTTCCCATTGTGCCGACGAAGCACCTGATCCAAGATTTTGGATATCTGGCCTGCTTTTGCACCAATGCTGGCGACGAGATCTTGGAGTCGTTCCAAGGGTTTAGGCAGATGGGCTGCCATAGCTGAGATTTGCTCCTTGAAATTCGGGGCGCCATCCACAATCTTGCGGATCCTCACTAGAACTTCCTTGAGTTCTTCTACAGTCCAGTCCTTTCCTAGGGAAAGGACAATGGATTCGTCCACTCCATGCACGACCAAGCTTAGGCAAGGCAGATCCTCGGGGCCTACCTTGAAAATCTCCATGAACTCAGGGACGAACCTTGCCAGCCCTCGTGCTGAGGTCCGCGCTACGTGATCTCGGTGGTTTGCCCAGTCATCTGTCAGATCTCGAAAGCCCGTGGTGTCTCGCAATGGAAAAGCAGTGCCTGAAAACGCCCCGACCTCCCCCATGCCACGGTCAAGCCCCACAGCTGAATCTCCATTGGGATCGAGCAAGATGAAGGCTACTTCGCTGCCGAGCCAAGCGTCTGCCGCTGCAAAGCGGAGAGTCAAATCCTTCAGCTTCTGCTGATCTTCCAATTCTGGAGCCAGCATGACACACATGATTCGCTGGTTTTCTTGCCTTGTGTGGAACCAGTCTACAAGCTCTTGTGGCGTTGCGGAGGTGATCAGCATGAGGCTTCCTTTTTAGTGCACAGTCAGATCTGTGTTCCGTGGCAGAGAGTGGTGTCGCCCAGCGCAGCCTGGCGAAAATCATTCCTCCCTGAATGCAGTAGCTTTATGCCATGAAAGCCCGGTTCAAGTCAGCAGTTTGGCCATGCCTTTCGTAAGTTCTTCGAAGGGGTTCACCACGGCTCAAGATTATTTCAGACGATACGCAGTCGAGACGAGCCCAGCCACTTTTGCCTTACCTCGGGACGGCATCTGAGGCTCACCGTCAGTTCGAGGATCACCGAGATCATCCCAATAGGGAGGCGCGCCGATCGCTTTGATGAAGTAGTCCCACACCACACGGACCTTCTGAGACCGCAGGCGATTCTCCGGGGAAAGCAGATGGATCTGGCTCGGCGTTTGCTCCACCGATCCCTGCCAATCAGGTAACAGCCGAATGAGCTGCTGGCTTATGAAGCTCTCGCGACTAAAGAGCCAGGACGGAAAAAACACGATCCCCCTGCCCGCCAGCGCAGCCTCCACCAGCACCTGCCCATTGTTACTTCTGAGCGGACCATGGACGTCGATGATCTCGGGTTTGTCGCTGCCAGGCTTTCTGAAATACCAGCGCTGCGCCCCGCCGGTTCCCTTGTAGACCAGGCAGGCATGATTCTGCAGATCCGCCGGCGACGCGGGTTGGCCATGCTTCGTTATGTAGTCCGCACTGGCGCACAGAACGTATTGCTGATCGCAGATTTTCCGGCCGATCAAGCCAGAGTCGCCCAGGTGCCCGACCCGGAAGATGATGTCAGCGCCCTCCTGAACCGGGTCGATAAAGGCATCGGTGACCGTCAACTCGACCGTCAGTTCGGGATACTTGTCATACAGACCGTTCAACAGTTTGACGATGTGCAGACTGCCGAACGCGACCGGCGCGTTGATCCGTACAAGTCCACGCACCTCGCCACCCTTGCCGGTTATTTCCTCATCAGCCGCATCGAGCAATTCCAGCACTTCGCGGATCTGCTGGTAATAACGCTCGCCTGCATCCGTCAGTTTCACTGCGCGGGTGTTTCGATAAAGAAGCTGCTGCCCCACCTCTCGCTCGAGCGCCGCGATGAAGCGCGAAACGGAGGATGCCGGCACTTGGAAGTGCCGAGCCGTCGCCGAGAAACTGCCAGTCACGGCAACCATGGCGAAGTACCGGTGCGCTTTGAGGTGCATGAGGAATTCCGATCATCAGGGACAGTTGGTTTGCACTAAAACAGAACTTCGCCTGCTTGTCCTCTCGCAACATCCTTGCAGGCCTGTTTGCAGCCGACATGAAAAAGCAGCCGCCCCGAATAACGGTGAAGGCTGCCAGTGCTTCAGCGGCTACTTAGCCTTTATAGGGCGGGTAATCGACATAACCCTCGGCCCCGCCGCCGTAAAAGGTTTCGCGCTTGGCGTCGGTCAGAGGCCAGTTGTGCTGCAGCCGCGCCACCAGATCAGGGTTGCTGATGTAAGCGGTACCGAACGCGGCGAGGTCGATGATGCCGTCATTGATCAGATCGTCCGCACGCTGGCGCGACATGCCGCCCGCCAGAATCAGCGCTGTGGCCGGCAATTTCGACTTGAAGGTCGACAGCAACTCAAGGAAGGTTGCCTTCGGCCCGCCGCCACCGCCCTCAGTACCCGGAGCAGGAAAACCGGACTGATCCATCACATGAACGTAGGCCAGTTGCCGCGCACCAATCTCTGCAGCCAGCGCGGTGTAGGTTTCATCGATTTGCTCGTACAGCGGCATATCGAACAACTGACCGTACGGCGAAATACGAATGCCCACCCGACCCGCGCCAATCCGCGCGACTACAGCATCGATCACTTCCAGGGTGAAGCGCAGACGATTTTCCAGTCGATCGGCCGAGTACTGATCGGTTCGATCATTGACCAGCGGATTCATGAACTGCTCGAACAAATAGCCATTGGCACCGTGAATTTCCACGCCATCGAAACCCGCCTCAATCGCGTTTTGCGCAGCCTGTGCGAACTCACCGACGATCCGCGAAACCTCAGCCGTTTCCAGTTGACGGGGCGCCGGCGGCGCTACCAGTGCCGGCTTGCCGTCGGCGTCGTAACCGAACGCTGTCGCGCCGACGGCTTGCTTCGAGGTAGCGCTCACCGGCAGTTTTCCACCGTCCTGGATCGACGGATGCGAAACGCGGCCGACGTGCCAGATCTGCGCAAACATCTTGCCGCCCACGGCATGCACCGAGTCGGTGGTCAGACGCCATCCAGCGATCTGCTCGGCATTAAAGATGCCGGGATTGAACAGATAGCCCTGTCCTTCACGGGAAATCGGCGTGCCCTCGCTGACGATCAAGCCTGCGGTAGCCCGTTGCGCGTAATACAACGCCACGCGCTCATCGGCGGCATCATTGGGTGCACGCGAACGGGTCAGCGGCGCCATGACGATGCGGTTTTTGAGCGTAGTGTCGCCCAGGCGAAATGCTTCGAAGAGTTTCGACATCAGAATTTTCCAAGGTTGATCAACTGAGACGACGATCAGCGCAGTGACAGGCTAACGATGTGGACTGTCTCGAACTCGCGCCAAAGGCCTGATGAGTTGCAGCAATGGATTGATGCTAACTTTTGATATTGACGGCAACAATCCGCCGGAATCGCAAATGACTATTGCTTTTTTAGCAACGCGCTTTTGGCGAACCTTGCTGATACTCCCGAGGCGTACAGCCCAACTCCCGGCGGAAAACCGTATGCAGATACTGCGCAGATTTAAACCCACAACTGCGCGCAACGTCGGCAATCACCGAGTCGGTACTTGTCAGGCCCTTGGTCGCCGCTGCTAGTTTGAAACGCAGGATCTCGTCATGCACGCTGCAGCCTCGCTCGGCGCGGAAATGCGCTTCGAGTGATGAACGCGACACACCGACATACGCCGCCACCTGCGCCGTTTTGATGCCCTGGCAAGCGTATTGACGGATGAACAGCAGCGCTTGCATGACGTAGGGATTGCCCAAAGGCTGGTGCAAGCTCGACACCTGCACGTTGACCGCATCGGGAGGAATCAGGATTTGTGTACCGGTGGACGGCATGCCATGGAGCATCTGATGGAGTAATTGCGCGGCGGTACGGCCCATGGTTTCTGTGCCCTGAATGACCGAGCTCAGCGGCACGCGGGTCAGGCTGCGGGTCAGCGGGTCGTTGTCGATGCCGATCAAGGCCACTTGCTCCGGTACGGCGATGCCGGCAGTCAGGCAGGCTTGCAGCAGTTGCCGGGCGCGGGCGTCACTGACGGCGATGATGCCGATGGGTTTGGGCAGGCTGTGCAGCCAGGCGATCAGTTGTTCGACGGCGCTGTCCCACAGCGGTGCGCTGGTGCCCATGCCGCGATAGATTTCGCCGTGCAGGCCGTCGCGTTTCATCAGTTTGGGAAAGGCTTTTTCGCGCTCCTGAGCCCAACGATTGGCCTGCGCTTCCGGCAGGCTGAAGCAGGCAAAACGTTGCAGTCCTGCCTCTATCAAATGCGTGTAAGCCAGTGTCATCAGCGCGTTGTTATCGGTGGCGACGTAGGGAATCGCTTTCGGATAGGCGCGCTTATCCTCGTACGAGCCCCCTACTGCTACCACCGGCATCTGGATATCGGCCAGCGCCTCGCCAATCAGCGGATCGTCGAAATCGGCAATGATGCCGTCGCCCTGCCAGCGCTCGATGCCTTTCAAGCGACAGAGAAAATCCTCTTCGAGAAACAGGTCCCAGGAAGCACGAGTGCTGCTGAGGTAGTTGCCGATGCCACTGATGATGCCACGGTCGTAGATCTTGCTGCCGTTGAACAACAGGGCGATGCGGTGAACAGGCGGTACGGTTTTCATTGTTTTTATGCTTGTCCCGGGCCCCTTGTCACAGAGGCGATTGGCACAGACTAGGCGCCTGGCCGAAGAAGCTCAATACGCAAAATCGCACCCTGTGTTGATGTTTTTCATAATCAGCAGGGTCGGGGCCGTTGCTAGTATCGAGACACCGCCAAGAACAACAAGGACAAGGTCCATGCAGTATTTCCCCGATGTCGATGCGATTCGCTACGAAGGTCCAGACAGCGATTCTCCCCTCTTCTTTCGTCACTACGACGCCAACAAACTCATCCTCGGCAAACCCATGCGCGAACACCTGCGCATGGCCGCCTGTTACTGGCACACGTTCGTTTGGCCGGGCTCCGATGTGTTCGGTGCGGGGACGTTCAAGCGCCCATGGCAACACGCCGGCGACCCGATGGAACTGGCGATCGGCAAAGCCGCAGCCGCTTTCGAATTCTTCTCCAAACTGGGTATCGACTATTACTGCTTCCATGACACCGATGTCGCCCCGGAAGGCAGCTCTCTGAAGGAATACCGCAACCACTTCGCGCAAATGGTTGATCACCTCGAGCAACACCAGGAAGCCAGCGGCATCAAGCTGCTGTGGGGCACCGCCAATTGCTTCAGCAACCCGCGTTTCGCTGCCGGCGCCGCGAGCAACCCCGATCCGGAAGTGTTCGCCTGCGCCGCTGCTCAGGTGTTCAGCGCGATGAACGCGACCCATCGCCTGAAAGGCGCCAACTACGTGTTGTGGGGCGGTCGCGAAGGCTACGAAACCCTGCTCAACACGGACTTGAAGCGTGAACGCGAACAGCTCGGCCGCTTTATGCGCATGGTGGTCGAGCACAAACACAAGATCGGCTTCACCGGTGATCTGCTGATCGAACCCAAACCGCAGGAACCGACCAAGCACCAATACGATTACGACAGCGCCACCGTATTCGGCTTTCTCCAGCAGTTCGGACTGGAGCACGAAATCAAGGTCAACATCGAGGCCAACCACGCGACACTGGCTGGGCACAGCTTCCATCACGAGATTGCCACGGCCGTCTCGCTGGGGATTTTCGGCAGCATCGACGCCAACCGCGGTGATCCGCAAAACGGCTGGGACACCGATCAATTCCCCAACAGCGTCGAAGAAATGACCCTGGCCACCTATGAAATTCTCAAGGCCGGCGGATTCAAGAATGGCGGATTCAATTTCGACTCCAAGGTTCGCCGGCAAAGCCTTGATCAGATCGATCTGTTCCATGGCCATGTCGGCGCTATGGACGTTCTCGCCCTGTCCCTGGAACGCGCAGCAGCCATGGTGCAGAACGACGAACTGCAACGGCTCAAGGATCAACGCTACGCCGGTTGGCAGCAGCCGCTCGGGCAGGCGGTGATGGCCGGTGACTTCAACCTTGAGTCGTTGGCCGAGCACGCGTTCACCAACGAGTTGAACCCGCAAGCCGTCAGCGGCCGCCAGGAAATGCTCGAGAACATCGTCAACCGCTTTATCTATCGCTGATCACACAGGGAGTCTGCGGGCGCATCGACGCGGTGACATTTCTACGACAAATCTGTGCCTGCGGCGTCTGCGGATTCTCTACAGTTTTACCAGCCCGATACTCATCGTCAGGCCGTGTCTTTCCAAAAACAATAAAAGGACGCCCCACCATGAAGAACGTAAAACGCACGCTGTTGGCCACTGCTCTGGCCTTGCTGTCTCTGCCGGTGCTGGCTGACGCTGCCCACCCGAAAATCGGTTTTTCCATTGATGACCTGCGTCTGGAACGCTGGTCGCGTGACCGTGATTACTTCGTCGCGGCGGCAGAAAAAATGGACGCCAAGGTCTTCGTGCAATCGGCGGATGCCAACGAGCAGAAGCAGATTTCCCAGATCGAAAACCTCATCTCCCGAGGCGTCGATGTCATCGTCATCGTGCCGTTCAATGCCACGGTGCTGACCAACGCGGTGGCCGAAGCGAAGAAAGCCGGGATCAAGGTCGTCTCCTATGATCGGCTGATCCTCAACGCCGATGTCGACGCCTATATTTCCTTCGATAACGAAAAAGTCGGCGAGATGCAGGCCAGCGGCGTGCTGAATGCCGCGCCCAAGGGCAATTACTTCCTGCTCGGTGGTGCGCCCACCGATAACAACGCCAAGATCCTGCGTGAAGGCCAGATGAAAGTGCTGCAGCCAGCCATCGACAAGGGTGATATCAAGATCGTCGGCCAGCAGTGGGTGAAGGAATGGAACCCGACCGAAGCGCTGAGCATTGTTGAAAACGCCCTGACCCGCAACGACAACAAAATCGACGGCATCGTCGCCTCCAACGACGCCACGGCCGGCGGCGCGATTCAGGCACTGGCGGCGCAGCAACTGGCCGGCAAAGTGCCGATTTCCGGGCAGGACGCTGACCTTGCTGCAGTCAAACGTGTGATCGCCGGCACGCAAACCATGACCGTGTACAAACCGCTGAAACTCATCGCCAGCGAAGCCGCCAAGCTCTCGGTGCAACTGGCGCGCAACGAAAAACCCGCCTTCAGCTCGCAGTACGACAACGGCAGCAAAAAGGTCGACACCATCCTGCTCACGCCCACCCCGCTGACCAAGGACAACATCGACCTGCTCGAACAGGACGGCTTTTACACCAAGGCGCAAATTGCTGGGAAGTAATCTCCGGTAATGCGAAAACCCCTTGTGGGAGCGAGCCTGCTCGCGAATGCGCTGTGTCAGTCAACGAAGCATTGTCTGAACTGACGCTTTCGCGAGCAGGCTCGCTCCCACAGGTTTCGTGGTGTGTGAGTCTTTGATATACGAGCCCTGTCCATGTCCGACTATCTGCTGCAAATGAACGGCATCGTCAAAACCTTCGGCGGTGTCAAAGCGCTCAACGGCATCGACATCAAGGTCAGACCCGGCGAGTGCGTTGGCCTGTGCGGCGAGAATGGCGCCGGCAAGTCGACGCTGATGAAGATCCTCTCGGCGGTCTACCCGCACGGCACCTGGGACGGTGAAATCCTCTGGGACGGACAACCGCTCAGGGCGCAATCGATCAGTGAAACGGAAGCCGCCGGTATCGTCATCATTCACCAGGAGCTGACGCTGGTGCCCGATCTGTCGGTGGCCGAAAACATTTTCATGGGCCACGAACTGACGCTGCCCGGCGGACGCATGAATTACCCGGCGATGATCCATCGCGCCGAAGCGCTGATGCGCGAACTGAAAGTCCCCGACATGAACGTATCGCTGCCGGTTTCGCAGTACGGCGGCGGCTATCAGCAACTGGTAGAAATCGCCAAGGCCCTCAATAAAAAGGCCCGTCTGCTGATCCTCGACGAGCCTTCATCGGCCTTGAGCCGATCGGAAATCGAGGTGTTGCTGGACATCATCCGCGACCTCAAAGCCAAGGGCGTTGCCTGCGTCTACATCTCACACAAACTCGATGAAGTGGCCGCCGTGTGCGACACCATTTCGGTGATCCGCGATGGCAAACACATCGCCACCACCGCCATGGCCGACATGGACATTGCGCAGATCATCACGCAGATGGTCGGGCGAGAAATGAGCAACCTCTATCCCACCGAACCACACGACATTGGCGAGGTGATTTTCGAGGCCCGTCACATCACCTGCTACGACGTCGACAACCCCAAGCGCAAACGGGTCGACGACATTTCCTTCGTGCTCAAACGCGGCGAAATCCTCGGCATCGCAGGGCTGGTCGGCGCCGGCCGTACCGAACTGGTGACCGCGCTGTTCGGCGCTTACCCCGGCCGCTATGAGGGCGAAGTCTGGCTCGACGGGCAAGCCATCGACACGCGCACGCCGCTCAAATCAATCCGTGCCGGCCTGTGCCTGGTGCCGGAAGACCGCAAGCGCCAGGGCATCATTCCGGATCTGGGCGTCGGCCAGAACATCACCCTCGCCGTGCTCGACAACTACTCGAAACTGACCCGCATCGATGCCGAAGCCGAACTGGGCAGCATCGATAAGGAAATCTCACGCCTGCACCTCAAGACCGCCAGCCCTTTCCTGCCGATCACCAGCCTGTCGGGTGGCAATCAACAAAAAGCCGTGCTGGCGAAGATGCTGCTGGCCAAACCCCGGGTGCTGATTCTCGACGAGCCGACCCGAGGCGTGGACGTCGGCGCCAAATACGAAATCTACAAGTTGATGGGCGCGCTGGCCGCCGCCGGCGTGTCGATCATCATGGTCTCGTCGGAGCTGGCCGAAGTGCTCGGCGTTTCCGACCGGGTGCTGGTAATCGGCGAAGGCCAGTTGCGCGGCGACTTCATCAACCATGATCTGACACAAGAGCAGGTGCTCGCCGCCGCACTCAGCCAGTCTGGCAGACATAACAATAATGATCGGAAATCCGCGTAAATGAATCAGGTCAAACAACTGTTCACCCGCTACAAAATGCTCGCGCTGGTGTTTGCCGTGGTGCTGATCTGGCTGTTCTTCAGTTGGCAGACCGAGGGTGGATTCCTGACCCCGCGCAACCTCTCCAATCTGCTGCGCCAAATGTCCATTACCGGGATTCTTGCCTGCGGCATGGTGCTGGTGATCATCAGCGGCGAGATCGATTTATCGGTCGGTTCATTGCTCGGCCTGCTCGGTGGCCTCGCGGCGATTCTTGATGTGGTCTATCACATTCCGCTGTTGGCGAATCTGAGTCTGGTCGCCTTGTGCGGCCTGATCATCGGCCTCGCCAACGGCTACATGACGGCTTACCTGCGCATACCCTCCTTCATCGTCGGTCTGGGCGGCATGCTGGCTTTTCGCGGGATACTGCTGGGGATTACCGGCGGCACGACCATCGCACCGGTGTCGCCGGAGCTGGTTTACATTGGCCAGGGTTACTTGCCCCACGCGATCGGCACTGGCCTCGGCGTTCTGCTGTTTGCGCTGACCGTGTTCCTGACCTGGAAACAACGGCGCAATCGCGCCCTGCACGGCCTCGCGGCGCATTCATTAGTGCGTGACGTCATCCGCGTGTTGGTGATCGGCGCCGTACTCGCCGGCTTCGTGCAGACGCTCAACAGCTACGACGGCATTCCAGTGCCGGTCCTGTTGCTGCTGATTTTGCTGGGCGTGTTCAGCTACGTCACCAGTCAAACCGTGTTCGGTCGTCGCGTCTATGCCGTGGGCAGCAACATGGAAGCGACGCGCCTGTCCGGGATCAATGTGCAGGCGGTGAAGCTGTGGATTTTCGGGATCATGGGCGTGATGTGCGCCCTCGCCGGCGTGGTCAACACCGCGCGCCTGGCCGCCGGTTCGCCTTCAGCCGGGAGCATGGGCGAACTCGACGCCATCGCCGCGTGCTTTATCGGCGGTACTTCCATGCGCGGCGGTTCCGGCACGGTGTACGGCGCCCTCCTCGGCGCGCTGGTCATCACCAGCCTGGACAACGGCATGTCGATGCTCGACGTCGACAGCTATTGGCAGATGATCGTCAAGGGCAGCATTCTGGTGTTGGCGGTTTGGGTGGATGTGAGTACGCGGACCGGGCGACGTTGAGCCGCAAGCATCACGCTGCGGGCGTGGTCGCGGGCGCCGGGCTGAGAATTTCCATCAGGAAATCGATAAACACATTGATCCGGCTGGAGCCTCGGTGATTGGGTAAATACAAGGCGTTGATGCAGGTGCTGGCACTGCCGGGATTGACCTCGTAGTGCTCAAGCAATCGGGTCAACCGGCCGGCTACCACGTCGTCGCGCACCAGCCAGTCGGCCAGCAGCGTTACCCCGCCGCCGCCGATAGCGGCTTCGCGCAGGATGTCGGCGTTATTACTTTGCAGGCGCCCGTGGACATTGAGCTGAATGGGCGCGTCTTCATTCTGAAAGGTCCAGTGCTGGTGTGTGCCGCCGTAATCGAAACGCAGGCATTGGTGCTCAAGCAAATCCCGTGGATGACAGAGCGCCGCGCTACGCGCCAGATACGCCGGACTGGCTACCACCCAGCGTTCAAACTGCCCCACGCGTTTGCTGACGATGTCTTCACTGACCACCGACGACCCCAGTCGCACCGAAACATCGATCTGCTCGCTGAGCAGGTCGCTGACCTGATCGCTCAGCGACAGACTGATCTCCAGACCCGGATGCCGCTCAAGCAAGCGGCTCAGGTGCGGCGCGATCAGGCGTCGGCCGAACTCCACCGGCACACTGATGCGCAGACGGCCCTGCGCTTCGGCGCCACGATCGGCGACAACGGCATCGGCCTCGTCGATCGCGTCGAGAATCGCCACGGCTTTTTCAAAATAGGTCTGGCCGGCAACGGTCACGCTGGTGTTGCGCGTGGTGCGATTGAGCAGGCTCGCGCCCAGCTCGTGTTCCAGCCCCGCCACTTGCCGTGTCACTGACGACGTTGAAATCCCGAGTTTGCGCGCTGCCGAGGAATAGCCCCCGCAGCGCACGGTTTCCACAAACATCTTCAGTGCCAGCAACTTGTCCATAAGCGGGGTCCGGTCGAAAGGGAACGCGGATGATTGTGCATCACTGTTCGCCCTTCGTCTTGTGCCGCCGTGCTCGCCCGCACCTGTTGGCTGTTCAGACATCGGCCTTGCGGCTCAGGAACAACCCGAGCGCCAGCGCTGGCAGCAGCGCCACCGCGACGGCGGACAGGTTCCAGCCGAAATGCTCGTACAGCGGACTGGCGACCAGCGAGCCTACGGCGCCGCCGACGAAAATGCTGGTCATGTACACCGCGTTCAGGCGCGCACGGCTGTGGGGATCAAGGGCGTAGACCTCACGCTGGCCGAGCACCATGTTCAATTGCACGGCGAAATCCAGCAGCACCGCGCACACCACCAGCCAGACATAGCCGCTGCCCGGGAGCGCGGCGATCAACAGCGAAACCGGCGCCAGCAACAATGCGACCAGCGTGCCGCGCCGACCATGCCCGGCATCCGCCAGACGCCCGGCAATAGGCGCCGCAATCGCACCCACCGCACCGACCAGCGCGAAGATCGCCACGTGGGCCTGAGTGAAGCCGTGGTGACGCATCAGTTCAATCGGCGCGAGGGTCCAGAACAGACTGAAACTGGCAAACAGCAAACCCTGATACAGCGAGCGCTGACGCAACAGCGGATAGCGTCGGGCCAAGGCAAACACCGAACCGATCAGCGCAGCATAGGTGGCTTTATGTGTCGGCAGCCGACGCGGCAGTGCTACGGCGGTAATCAGCGCGATGACGGCCATCAGGGCCGCCGCGCTGTAAAACACCCCGCGCCAACCGAACACTTCAACCAACAGGCTCGACAGTGGCCGCGACAACAGAATGCCCAGCAGCAGGCCGCTCATGATATTGCCGACGACGCGGCCACGACTGGCCTCGGGCGCCAGGTGTGCCGCCAACGGCACCAGAATCTGCACGGCGACCGAGGTCAGACCGATCAATAAAGACAACACCAGGAACATCGACGGTGAATGGGTCAGCCCGGCGCACAACAGCGTGACGCTCGCCGCCAGGGTGAAACCGACCACAAGCCGGCGGTTTTCCATCAGATCGGCCAGCGGCACCAGCAGCAACAGGCCCAGCGCGTAACCAAACTGCGTCAGCGAAACGATCAGGCTGGCATTGGCGCTGGACAGACCGATCTGCGGTGCAATCAGTTCGACGATCGGCTGCGCGTAATAAAGATTGGCCACGACCGCGCCACAGCAGAATGCCAGGAACGCGACCATCAGGCCGGAAAGTGAAGTTGGCTGTTCGGCATTCGCCGCAACGGCCGGATTGCCCGTGAGCATGATGACACCTCATTGAGTTCAGGAAAGTGCTGCCAAGGCTACGGCCCTGTGGCGATGCGCAGAATCCACGCGGCGGGCAATGCACTGATGCGTCCGGCGCAACGGCGCAAGCGTTGCTTCTCGCGCAACGCGCTGTTGCGTGCGCGGGTGATTCTCCCGTGAGGACGGTTTCTCTACGCTTTCGCCACTGGCGTCGTAGTCCCCATCGACGCCCTTTTCCGGCTGTCACAAGGAGCGTTGTCATGACCCGTATCCCATCCGTTCTGCCATTGCCTGCCGCGTTTTTCTCCGTCTCATGAACCGCCACCTCCTGAAGTCCAGAACGCTATGGATCAGCGTGGCCGTCGTCGCCGTGCTCGGCCTGATCGGCGCCATATTGCTGATGTGGCGCCCGGCAATTAGACCGATCGAGCGCCCGACGCTGTTCGATACTGCGCAGTTGCAACGCGGGGCGCGGGTGGTCGAGGCCGGCGATTGTGCGGTCTGTCATACCCGCCCCGGTGGTGAATATCTGGCCGGCGGGCTGCCGCTGGTAACGCCGTTCGGCACGCTGTACAGCACCAACATCACCCCGGATGTAGAGACTGGTATCGGCCAATGGTCACTGCCGGCCTTCGAGCGGGCGATGCGTCAGGGCATCGCTCGCGATGGTCACTTCCTTTATCCGGCGTTCCCCTACGTGCACTACCGGCGCATGAGCGCAGCAGACATCGCCGACGCTTATGCCTACTTGATGAGCGGCCCTGCCGTACACGCGCCGGCCGAGCAGAACCAGATGAACTTTCCGATGAACATTCGTCCGTTGGTGGCGTTCTGGAACCTGCTGTTCCTGCACGGTGAGCCATTGACGCCGCTGGCACAGCGCAGCGAAGCGTGGGATCGCGGGCGTTATCTGGTCGACGGCCCGGGGCACTGCGCCGGCTGCCATTCGCCGCTGAACCTGATTGGCGCGGAAAAATCTTCGGAATATCTACAGGGCGGCAGCGTCGACGGCTGGCAAGCGCCGATGCTGGTCGGTATGGGCCAACGCAGCAACCCGTGGAGTCGCGAGCAACTGGTGGGCTATCTGCGCGCCGAGATCGTCGATGGCCACGGCACGCCCGCCGGCCCGATGCGGCCGGTCAGCTTGAGTCTGGCCCGCTTGCCCGCCAGTGAAGCCGAGGCGATTGCGGAGTATTTGCTCAGCCTGGAAAACCCGCATTCGGTGACAGAGACGACGGCGAAGACGCCTGCCAATGAAGCGGCAGACCACTCGACCGGCGCCCTGCTCTTCAGCAGTGCCTGCGCCGGCTGCCATGGCCCGGCGGCGCCGATGCGCACCATCGATGGTCGCCCGGCGTTGCAAAACACCTCGGCGCTGCAAGCGGCCAGCTCGCGCAACTTCCTCAAAACCGTGCTTGAAGGCTTGCCCGCGACAGCCGGATTGCCCGGCCCACTGATGCCGGCGTTTGCCGCCAGCTTCGACAACGCGCAACTCGCTGCACTGGCCGCGTATCTGCGTCAGCAAGCCAGCCCCGATCAGCCGTGGGCCGACCTCTCTTCCACTATTGAAGCGTTACGTCAGGAGACGAAATGAGCCAGATCACCCTCAACGTCAACGGAGCCGCGCAACCGCTTGAGCTGGAGCCGGACATGCCGCTGCTGTATGCGCTGCGCAATCACTTGAACCTCAACGGCGCCAAATACGGCTGCGGTCTCGGTCAGTGCGGAGCCTGCACGGTGATCGTCGACGATCAACCGGTGTTCGCCTGCCTGACACCTTGCGCCGGCCTCGAAGGCAAAAAAATCCGCACCGTGGAAAGCCTCGGCAGCGCGGAAAAACCCGGCCCTCTGCAAGCCGCGTTCATCGAGAAACAGGCCGCGCAATGCGGCTACTGCATCGCCGGCATGCTGATGCGCGCGCAGGCGTTGCTTGAGCGTAATCGCAACCCGGATGAGGCGACCATTCGCGAGCACATGGCCGGCAATCTATGCCGCTGCGGTACGCACTTGCGGATCATCGAGGCGATCAAACAGGTGGCCGGGCACAACGGGAGCCTGACATGAGCGAGTCGAATGAACTGAATCCGAGTCGACGCGCCTTTCTGCGCGGTGGTGCGTTGCTGATGGCGTTCACCCTGATGCCGGTCGCGCGACGTGTGTTGGCGGATACGGAAGTCGATACGCTCGGCACCGTGGTCCTCGCGCCCGACCTGCCTGGCAGCCTGCGCACCAACCCGTTTCTCGACGCCTGGATCCGCATCGGCGCCGACGGCATTACCGTCTACACCGGCAAGGTCGAATTGGGCACCGGGGTGAAAACCGCGCTGCTGCAAATTGCTGCCGAACGTTTGCAGGTGCCGGCAACCGCTATCAACCTGCTCACCGCCGACACCGCGCTGACGCCCAATGAAGGCTACACCGCCGGCAGTCACAGCATTTTCGACAGCAGCACCGCGTTGTACAACGCCGCCGCACAGGTACGCGAAATGCTCGTCGATGCCGCCGCGCGCAGTTGGCAGGTTGATGCAGCGCTGCTGAGCACCCGCAACGCTGTGATCGAGGGCCCGGCCGCTCAACGGATGAGTTATGCCGACGCGGTCAAGCATGTCGATGTGCATCAATATGCCAAGGCTCAGTCACCGGCGACGGCTGCCGCTGATTTCAAACTGATCGGCCATTCGTTGCCGCGCCTCGACATCCCGGCGAAGGTCAGCGGTGGCGCGGCATTCGTCCAGGACATGCGCCTGCCGGGGATGCTGCATGCGCGGGTGATCCGCCCGCCTCGTCCGGGCTGCACGTTGCAAGCATTCGACGCGGCGTCCATCGAAGCGCTGGCTGGCGTGGTCAAGGTGATCCGCGACGGCAACTATCTGGCGGTGGTCGCCGGTGATGAGTGGCAAGCGATCAAAGCCATGCGCCGTGCCAGCGAGGTGACGCAATGGAGCGGCGGCGAGGCGATTCCCGAGGCTAGCGAGATTCATGACCTGCTCAAACGCCTGCCCTCACGGCGCTATCCGATCAGCCACAGCGGCACGCCGAGCGGCGTGGCTGACACGCGTTTTCAGGCGCGGGTCACCAAGCAATACCTGATGCATGGCTCGATCGGCCCGTCTTGCGCAGTGGCCTGGTTCAAGGACGGCACGCTCACCGTCTGGACCCACACCCAGGGCGTTTACCCGCTGCGCGCCGGCATTGCCGAAATGCTCGGCCTGCCGCCTGATCGGGTGCGCTGTATTCATACCGAAGGCTCAGGGTGTTACGGCCACAACGGTGCCGATGATGCCGCCGCCGATGCGGCATTGATTGCCCTGCGCGTGCCCGGTACGCCGGTGCGCGTGCAATGGATGCGCGAACAGGAAAATCTTTGGGAGCCATACAGCTCGGCGATGGTCACCGAAGTTGACGCTGGTCTCAGCCACGGCCGTTTGCAGGATTGGGCCTACGAACTCTGGACCACACCGCACAACGAACGCATCGTCAACGCCGGGCGTCTGCTGCCGGCACGCTTGCTCGCGCGGCCTTTCGCCTCGGCGCCCTCCGTGCCGATCGCCCAGCCCGAAGGCGATGGTGATCGCAATGCGGTGCCGCTGTACGACCTCAACTCGACGCGCATCAACATGACCTTCGTCACCGAAATGCCCTTTCGCACCTCGGCCATGCGTTCGCTGGGTGCGCACATCAATATCTTCGCCATCGAGGCGAGTATCGACGAGCTGGCGATCAGGGCCGGCATCGACGCGGTCGCCTTGCGTCTGGCCCATCTCAGCGACCCGCGTGCTCGCGCGGTGGTAGAACGTGTGCGTGATGAGATCGGTTGGCCGCAAAAAAGCAGCGAGCCCGGCGCGGGTATCGGTTTCGCCTTTGCTCGCTATAAAAACATCATGGGTTACTGCGCCATCGCGGTGAAACTGCGCGTGCATCCGCAGACCGGCGAGATCCGCATCGACCACGTGGTGACGGCGGTGGATGTCGGCCAGATCGTTAGCCCCGACGGCCTGCGCAATCAGGTCGAGGGCGGCATCGTGCAGTCCGCGAGCTGGACCCTGTATGAAAAAGTCGCCTACGACGCAGGGGGCATTCGCAGCTACGACTGGGGCGGTTATCCGATTCTGCGTTTCACCCAACTGCCGAAACAAGTCGATGTGCATTTGCTCGACCAGCCGGGACAACCCTTCCTCGGTGCCGCTGAAATCGTTCAGGGGCCGATGGCCGCCGCCCTTGGCAACGCCGTCGCCAACGCCACCGGCCGGCGCTGGCTGAACCTGCCGCTGACCCGTTCCAACCCGCCCGCCTGAGCCACGCCCGTGTTCATCGCTGATGAGCACGGGCGTCGTTGCGCCCTGCGCAAAACAGCGTAGCGCCGGTCACCGATTATCAGCCCCGCTGAGCGCGGTTAAGTTAGCGGCACTGGTTCGCGGCCCCGCTGCCGCGCTTGAATTCCTTCTATTGAAATCTGGAGCTACCCATGACCCGTCGTCTGTTCCAACCCCTCGCACTCGGTCCTTACACCCTCGCCCATCGCGTAGCGATGGCGCCGTTGACGCGCTCACGCGCCGGCCAACCTGGCGATGTACCGACGCCGATGAACGCCGAGTACTACCGCCAGCGGGCCAGTGCCGCGCTGATCATCACCGAGGCCACACAAATCTCCCGGCAGGCTCAGGGTTACGCCTGGACGCCGGGCATCTACAGCCCAGAGCACGTCCGGGCGTGGCGTGACGTCAGCGCGGCGGTGCATGAGGCCGGCGGCGTGATCTTTATGCAGCTGTGGCATGTTGGCCGGGTGTCCCACCCCAGCTTTCAACCCGATGCCGGCCTGCCCGTTGCGCCCAGCGCGCTGCCGGTGCCGGGCAAGACGTTTATCGTCGACGAAAACGGTAACGGTGTCTGGGGTGATGTGCCGGTGCCGCGCGCGCTGGAAACCGCGGAAATCGCCGGCATCGTCGAGGACTACCGCGTGGCCGCGCGCAACGCATTGCAGGCGGGCATGGACGGCGTGGAAATCCATGCCGGCAACGGTTACCTGCTCGATCAGTTTCTTAACAGCAACAGCAACCAGCGTGACGATGCCTATGGTGGCAGCGTGGAGAATCGCGCACGGTTTTTGCTGGAAGTGGTTGCGGCCGTGGCTGAAGAAGTCGGCGCCGAACGAGTGGGCGTACGCCTGACGCCGATGGGGCGTTTCATGGGCATGGGCGATGACACCCCGGAGGCGACCTTCGGCCACCTCGTCGAAGCGCTCAACCAATGGAGTCTGGCCTACCTGCACCTGGTCGAGCCGGCGATGGTCGGCACAGTTAAAGACGAGAACTTCGACCCGCGCTGGGACGCGATCATTGCCCAGTTGCGCAAGACGTGGAACGGCGTGCTGATTCTGGCGGGCGGCTACGATGCGCAATCTGCCGAACAGGCACTGATTGCCGATCGTGCCGACATCATCGCGTTTGGCCGCCCGTTCCTGGCCAACCCGGACTTGCCGCGTCGGCTGCATGATGGCCTGACACTCAACGTGCCAGACCCAGGCAGCTTTTTCGGCGGGGATCAGCGTGGGTATATCGATTATCCATTTCATGCTTGAGCAGAAGCAGACCACCCGCCTGTCATGAATGTGTAAATCCCTGGAAGCAGGGGCCGATACGCCCCTGCCCTATTAAGTCATACGATCTCTACGCTTAATCAAATAGGTAAAAATCCACCTTAACGCCGAGAATATGAGTAGCTGTGCGCTTTCAGGTCTATTGCCCGACGTCGCCGAATGCGATAAAACGGGTTGGTTGTACGACAACTAATAAAAACCAAGTCGTTCGAACGGCTAACAATCGTGAGATCTGCCATGCCTCGCCCTACCGCTACGCAAACCGTACCGCCGCCCTACCCTCGTTATCTGGCTGTGATCATTCTGTTGTGCATGGGCTGTGCGTTTGCCGGCAATCATGTGGCGGCGCGAGTCGCATTTGATGATGGTGCGGGAGTGTTGCTGGCGATTTTGATGCGTTCCGGCGGGACCTTGCTGGTGCTCGCCATCCTGGTGCTGTGGCAAAGACAAAGCCTGCGTTTGCCGGCGGGCGCCTGGCGTTGGCAACTGTTGCTGGGGTTGCTGATCACTGCGCAGAGTCTGTGCCTTTACTCTGCTGTCGCGCGGGTGCCGGTGGCGCTGGCCCTGCTGGTGGCGAACGTGTTCCCTATTCTGCTGGCATTGCTCACCTGGGCGCTGGGTGGCCCGCGACCGAGCGCGCGCACCGCGATATTGATGGGTTTGATTCTATTGGGTCTGGTGTTTGTGCTGGATGTCCCCGGGCGCCTCTCGACCACGACAGACGTCAGTGCGCAATGGCTGACGGGCGTCGCGCTCGCGTTCTGCGCCGCCAGCGTGTTCGCCTGCGCGCTGTGGATCACCGACCACAAGTTGTCTCAGGTACGTGGCTCGGTGCGCAGTCTGCTGACCATTTTCATCGTGTTCAGCAGCGTCAACCTGGCGGGGCTGACGGGCGCCCTCCCAGGCGGACTGAACCTGCCCGCCACCTCGACCGGATGGCTGGCCCTCGCCACTTTGGTGGTGCTGTACGGCACAGGTTTTATCGTCCTGTTCATTTCGGTACCTCGCCTCGACATGCCGCGCAATGCGCCGGTCATGAACATCGAGCCATTGGCAACGCTGCTGATGGGCTGGATTGTGCTGGATCAGATGCTCAGCAACGGACAGATTCTCGGCGGGGTGATTGTGGTCACGGGCATCGTTTTGCTGACATATCGTAAATCAGTGGTTAAGGCTGAGGTTAAAGTCAGTGCGTGAAGGGTTCTCGCCAGCGGTTCTCACGGTCGAGTTTGGCCTGCTTCGGCCAGCTTCTTTTGCACATAAAAAAGCATCAACACCGAATTTGTCTGAGCCTGTCGAGATTGCTGCTCAAACAACGCCACAAGCTCTTCTTCACGCTTGCACCCTGCGTTGACATCGCCCTTTGTAAATTCGCAGCTAGCGTATTGGCCCCAGCCTTTGCGAGCCTCATCAGTATCTCGGGCGGGATACACCCAATACGCTTGCCATGCACCGTCGACGACAGGTTTGCCGGCTGCGTCTATCTGTTCTATCGCCTGCAAGGTGGCTGTGGCGGCGGCGTCCAGAAAACCTTGAGGGGTGGCGTCGGCTTTACTCGCCTCATCACGAAGCGCCTGACACTGCGCTTCAGACAAACCGAACACTGGCAGCGCTTCAATACTCTCGAACTCATCAAACGGATCGGGATCATTGCCCGGCAACTTGGCGTGGTAAGCCGGGACTACATGGCCGGGTACACTCATGTCCTGTATGTAATGCAAGACCCTTCCCGCTTGCTCGTATACCGCAACGGGATCGGCATCAGGTTCCGCCAGCAGCGCGTTCAGCTTTTCAATACGTTTGGAAAAAATCACATCCAGGCTGCGATTGGCGAACCAGAATGGCTCAAGCTTTTTGTTGCGGTTGTAGAAGTGCCAATTGGTAGCGCGCTGAGGGAGCGTCAGCAGGTTTGAATCCTCAGCGTCAGTGCCTGCCGCCAAAGCCTCGGCCAACTGCTCGGGCAACTTCACCCCCGGGCAGCGTTGATACGCCTGCGCTGCTCTCAGTGCATAGGCCGAATGCAGGTCGGGGTTGAAGGCGAAGGCCGGGGTTGAAGGGTTGAACAGCAGCGATAGACCAAATGCTGCGAGGTAACGTGTTGCGGCTGTTCGGCCTATCGGGGTGGCTTCCATGCTGTTGATCTCCAGAAACTTGCGTGATTGCGCAACACTTACCGTACACGAGGCAATTTAGCACTTGGGTGATGGCAAAAAGCTGTTTTTTCTCCGTCCGCTCAGGACAAGCATAAATGGCAACACCTGCGTCCTAACGTCGCAGCAAACAGCTCTTGGCAAATCCTGCACAAGCCTTAGAATCCCGCGCTCTCTTGCGGCCCCCATCGGTGGCTGCCTGCATCACTGTCACAAAAACGCGTACCTGAATGGCTGGCCACACCTCGTTGACGAGTGGCCGACTCAACCGCCCTGCCCGTTCGGCAGGCATTCGCACCACACATTTTTTCGGCTTGGCAATCGCATGCGCAGAGGCGCACGTTGCGCTGTTCGATCTCCAGAGGTTTTTATGTCTCCGCGTTTGCTGGCCATGGCGCTGGCGCCCCTGCTCGGGCTGTTCATTGTTGCGCTGGGCAACGGTTTTCTGTCATCGCTGACCACCCTTCGACTGGACGCCGCCGGCGCTTCGGCGACGATGATCGGTATCGTTTCATCGGCCTACTTCATCGGCCTGACCCTGGGCGCCGTATTCAATGACCGCCTGATTTTGCGCATCGGTCATATCCGCGCCTACGGCAGCTTTGCCTCGCTGATCGCCGTGACCATTCTGCTGCAGGGATTGTTCTATGACACCTGGGGCTGGTTCGCCCTGCGCCTGATCAATGGCTGGGCCACGGTCGGCGTGTTTCTGGTGATCGAAAGCTGGCTGCTGCTGGCGGGCGACGCGAAGATTCGCGGGCGCTTGCTCGCGTTGTACATGATCGTTTTGTACGGTGCCGGTGTGCTGGGTCAGGCAACGTTGGGCAAGATCACTGGGTTGAGCGACAGCGCACCGTTCATGGTCGCCGGTATGCTCGCCTCGTTGTCGGTGTTGCCGATCGTGATTCTGCCGCGCGTGTCGCCACTGCTCGATCAGGTCGAGCCGCTCAAGCCTCGGCAACTGCTGGGCGTGACGCCGACCGGGCTGGTCGGCTGTTTCGGCTCGGGTGTGACCATCGCGGCGATCTACACCTTGCTGCCGCTGTATCTGCAACGCAGCGGTCTGAATGTCGGTGAAGTCGGCAGCATGATGGCTTGGACGATTCTCGGCGCGATGCTCCTGCAATACCCGGTCGGACGCTGGTCCGATCGCAAGGATCGTTTGCAGGTGCTGACCATTCTGACGGTGGCGTGCACAGTATTGTCGCTGCTGATCGTATTGCTGCCGTTGTCCACGACGATGCTCGCGGCGATGTTGTTTCTGCTCGGCGGCGGTGTGTTTGCGCTGTACCCGGTTGCCGTCAGCCACGCCGCCGACCGTGCCCCGGCCGAAGCGTTGGTGCCGATGATTCAGGGCCTGCTGCTGATCAACTCTCTGGGCTCGGCGATCAGCCCGATGATGATCTCGCCGGTGATGAATTCGTTCGGTGCCAATGGTTTGTTCTGGGTGTTTGCACTGGTCAATCTGTGCATGGTCACCTTCTTCCTGTGGCGCCGTGGCAAACGCCCGGTTCCGGCCAATCCCGCGCCGTTTGCAGCGGCAGCAACCTTCTCGCCGACAGGTGCGGAGCTGCGGGTGACCGAAGACTTGCGTCAAGCGGTGCAGGAGCATCCGCCGATGGTCGATGCATTGAGCGGTGAGCCTTCGCCTCAGTGCGAGACGCGCTAAGCGTTGCGCCAGTCTGCGTCAAGCGCAGGCTGGCTCGCACCACTATTCGGATTCGTGGGTGATGTCCACGAGCGGAATCGGCTCGATTGCCCACGCGCGAATCTGACGACGTTCGGGGCTGGGTATTGCGCAGGCCTTGCGTCCGGTGAAGGTTCGCGCAAGACGCTCTTCATCGATGCGCCAGCCGCGCAACTCCAGCGCCTGCAGGCCTTTGCGAAAGGCAATCTGCAGCGCATCGGATTTCAACGAAACCTCCTGCTGGAAAGAATCCGGCACACGCTCCGGCCGCACGTTTTTCAGCACGGCATGATCTTGTTCGAAGATACGGATGTTGCTGGCAATAAATCTGCGATCCAGCAGTCCGGAGCGCAGGAACGTTCTGCCCATCATCCACCAGGTACGCGTGCGGTTAGCATCAATCGGCACATGCGCCGAGACGATGTAGATCCGCCAGCCGTTCGGTAACTCAAGCTCAAGCGTTGTACACGGGCCGGACAAATGGAAACCCGGGACGGTGACCACACTGACAAACTCGGTGGAGGATTTGCGCCGCAGCAGCCCTTTGCGTGCCGGCCTGCGCATAAGCATTTGCGCGCTGCCGCTCCACGCATCGCTGTCGACCTCGAACGATTCAATCTCGGGATGATCCGGATCGCCGAAGGTTGATCCATGGACAAACGGTGCGTGCGCGAAATCCAGACCGTTTTCGATAATCCGGTCCCAACTGGCCTGCCAGTCAAAGTGACCCGAGACCACGCGGATCGCGGGATCGTCGACCCAATCGAGCGTCGGCAACGGTGGACGCTCAGACTCAGGCAGATCACCTAAAAACGCCCAGATCCATCCGTATCGCTCCAGCGTCGGGTACGCATCGACGCGGGCCTTGGCGGGAATCCGCAGGTCGGGCTGCGCCGGTATCTGCGTGCACACGCCATCAGCGCCAAACCGCCAGCCGTGATAGGGGCACTGCACGCTATTACCCACCTTGCTGCCGGCGGACAGTGAGCCGCCGCGATGCACGCAAATATCCGAGAGCACGTGAGCGACGCCAGCGTCATCGCGGAACGCTACAAAAGGTTGTCCGAGCAATCGAACCGGCATCAATCCATCAGTCAACTGTGACGATGGGAGAACGACATACCAGAGGTTTGTGAGCATGGGGGGCGTGTGATCCGTTAGTACGGTTAGCTCAGATCAGAAAAACCTGAAATTCAAATTAGACCAGCGCCTGCGCAGCGACAATCAGCCAAGCACTTTATAGATCTCTGCAACTACCTGAGTCGTTGCGGCTTCGATGGTTCCTTCGTTACGGCACAACACCCAGCCGTGATCGGTAACTGCCTGCTCGAACATCTCGCTACACACAACGTGCTCTGCGTGTTTCTGGATCACCGTGCCGCCCAGTCCTCGAGATCGTGCCGTTGCCCGCGCCCATGAAATATCCGGCGCGGTGACGACGCCGACATGCAGATCCGGCACGCGCACGCCTCGCTCGATGTTCAACTGCAGAATCTCGGCAAACGGAACGCTATGGCGAAATGCGGCGTCCGACGGATACCAGCGGTCGATCAGGATGATGCTGTCCAGCGGCTGTTTGGGCAGCACTTCTTGGGAAATCCAGCGACGACTATCGGCAAGGCGCTGACACACCGCCCACTCCAGTTCCCGCGAGGGATGTCTGGCGAGCTGGTTGACCAGGGCCATGGTTTCGCCGCGGTACGGATCGCTTTTCCTCTCGCAAAGCCGAACGACTTTCTGCTTGTCTGCCCGCAGTGCGGCGGTCACAGCCTCCAGCAGCGTGGTTTTACCGGTGCCCTTGGGCCCATCCAGAGAAATAAACAGCGGCAGCTTCATGGTTCACGCAACGACAGAGACATTGCTGAGCACTCTAACCTCATTTGCTCAATTCAATGAGCTGATCCCTGCCCTTTGCCTACACTTGCTTGCCAAAGATGTTTACCTCTCTGCCGAAGGAGTCATCATGTCCAAGCTCTATCCGAGCATCGATCCCGAGGGATTGGTCGAGTATTCCGTGGTCTACACCGACCGCTCGCTGAACCACATGTCGCAGTCCTTTCAAGGCGTGATGAAGAACATTTCCACGACCCTGAAACAGGTCTACCACGCCGAGGCGGTGGCGGTGGTTCCGGGCAGCGGGACATTCGGCATGGAAGCGGTGGCGCGACAGTTCGCCACTGGCCAGCAATGCCTGGTGATACGCAACGGCTGGTTCAGTTTTCGCTGGAGCCAGATTCTGGATATGGGCAACATCCCGGCGGCCACTACGGTGCTGAAGGCCCGACCGGTCGAGACGGGTCGACAGGCCGCCTACGCCCCGCCGCCGCTGGACGAAGTGCTGGCCACCATTGCCGCGCAGAAGCCGAAAGTGGTCTTCGCGCCCCACGTCGAAACTTCATCCGGGATCCTCCTGCCCGACGAGTATCTGCGAGCGGTCGGAGACGCCGTGCATGCGGTGGGCGGTCTGTTCGTGCTGGACTGCATTGCCTCCGGCACCATTTGGGTGGATATGCACAAATGCGCCGTCGACCTGCTGATCAGCGCCCCGCAAAAAGGCTGGAGCGCATCGCCTTGCTGCGCCCTGGTGATGTTCAGCGCTCTGGCACGTGAGCGCATCGAACAGACGCAAAGCAGCAGCTTCGCCTGCGACCTGAAAAAGTGGCTGCAGATCATGCAGGCCTACGAACAGGGCGGACATGCCTATCACGCGACGATGCCCAGCGATTCCCTCGCACGGTTCAACGACGTGATGAAAGAGACGCAAGCCTACGGTTTCGACAAGATCCGCGACGAGCAACAGGCGCTGGGCGATCGGGTGCGTGCGTTGTTGACCGGCAAAGGCTTTAAAAGCGTGGCCGCGCCAGGCTTTCAGGCTCCCGGCGTGGTGGTGAGCTACACCGATGATGCCGATATCAAGAGCGGCAGGAAATTTGCCAATCACGGCCTGCAGATCGCCGCCGGCGTGCCGTTGCAATGCGATGAACCGGCGGACTTCCAGACCTTCCGCCTCGGGCTGTTCGGGCTGGAGAAGCTGCAGAATATCGAGCGCACGGTCAGCCTGCTGGAGCAGGCGTTGGATGAGGTGGTGGCTGGCTAAGATCTGTTCGTTCCCGCATGCCAATTTTACGGTGGAGGTCGCGCTCACTCGCTTCCACCGCTACATGCACCCTATGGCCCGCACACAACGTACAACTTGTACGATGTCCTATCACAAGGTATTACTACGTCTCCTCGAAAAAAAATAAAACCACGGAGATCGCTACATGGACTCACGCCTGTCCACCAAGCCTGACAGCCTCAACCAAGCGCAAGGCAACACCCGCCGCAGCTTCCTGAAAAAGTCCCTCGCCGTTTCCGCCACGCTCGCCACCGTCGGCAGCACCGCACTGACGCGGATCGTCGAGGCCGCCGAACCCTTGAGTCAGCGCTACCCTGATCCGCTGATTCACATCCTCGACGATAGCTTCCTCGAGCTACGTGTTTTCAACGCCAGTGTTGAGAAACTTGCCACCGGTATGCGCTGGGCCGAAGGACCGGTCTGGGTCGGTGATGGCCGCTATTTGTTGGTCAGCGACATTCCCAATAATCGCATCATGCGCTGGGACGAAATCACCGATACCTTCTCCGTTTACCGCGAACACTCCAACTTCTCCAACGGCATGTGCCGGGATCGCCAAGGGCGTCTGCTCGTCTGCGAAGGCTCCACCACCACCAGCGAAGGTCGGCGCATCACGCGCACCGAAGCCAATGGCACGATCACCGTGCTGGCCGACAGCTTCGACGGCAAGCCCTTCAACTCGCCCAACGACATCGTCTGCAAAAGTGACGGATCGATCTGGTTTACCGACCCGCCCTTCCAGACCGGCAACAACTACGAAGGCCACAAAATCACCCCGAGCCAACCCCACGCCGTGTACCGCATCGACGGCGAAACTAAAAAAGTTACGCGGGTCATCGACGACCTCAACGGCCCCAACGGCCTGTGCTTTTCGCCCGATGAGAAGACCCTGTACGTCGTCGAAGGACGCGCCAAGCCCAATCGCCTGATCTGGGCGATTGCCGTAAAAGACGACGGCACACTGGGCGAACGCCGCAAGCACATCGAAGGGCTGGAATATGCAGCTATCGACGGCATCAAATGCGACGAAGCCGGCAACCTGTGGTGCGGCTGGGGCGGCAATGGTGACCCCAAGGCCGACCTGGAAAAACTCGACGGCGTGCGCGTGTTCAATCCGCAGGGCAAGGCCATCGGGCACATTTCCCTGCCAGAGCGTTGCCCGAATTTGTGCTTTGGCGGGCGCGAAGGCAATCGGTTGTTCATGGCCAGTAGTCACTCGATCTACTCGCTGTTTGTGAATACTCGGGGGACTACGTTTGCGTTGTAAAAGCGAGGTTCCTTTCGCGATAGATTCGTGAGTGTCGAAACGATAGTCTGCCGCGCATCCGAGGATGTGCGGTATTCAATCGCGGTTACTGTCTCCGCCTTGCCGGACCCGGTGAAACGCCCTAGCGTCAGACACCGCAAGATTGTGTTCGGAATTGATAAAAGTCTTTCCCGGATTCACGCCTGTTTGCGCAAAACCCTCAAGCCTAAAGTTCGTCCTGCCAGCAACATCACACTTACTTTAGGAAATCTCATCATGAAAACGGCAATGATCATCGTCGCACTTTTGGGCTTCAGTTCAGTGGTAGCGGCACAGGACGGTTCTGCAAAGACTCAACAGGTCGAGCAATATCGCTACGGCACCCACCTGGATGTCGCCAAGGTCATCGCTGAAGACCCGGTGCCGGATGTTTGCGCAGTGGTACCGACGCACATGACCTACCAGGATTCGCAAGGCAAACGCCACGTACTGGCCTATAACGTCATGGGCCGTTGCAGCCAGGGCTAAGTCATCTGTTCGCCGATCATTGCGCCTCGGAGAGTGGTCTCATCGAGGCGCAAATACCTTTTTGCTCCGCGGCGGTTCAATCGATCAGTGCTTGGGCCGTGGCTGCCAGCTGACTGCCAACCCGATCTTTCAGCGTTTCAATAAACCGGGTGATTTTTGCATCGACGAACTGCCGAGAGGTATAGACGGCATACACGTTGCGCTCATAGGTATGGTAGTCAGGCAAAACCCGCACTAGCTTGCCGGAACGTAAATCATCGATGGCCGTAAACCCGGCCAGCAAGCCAATCCCCGCGCCCTCTCGAATGGCATGTGCCATCGCATCCATATCGTTAACGCTGAAACTTGCCCCTGTCGGGACAAATGTCGCGTCCCCCGCCTTGCTCTTCAACTGCCACTCGTCCCGCACATAGTCGACGGTGCCCAGCAACAGACACTGGTGATCGCGCAGATCTTCAGGTGTTTCCGGGGCCGCATGCCTAGCCAGGTAGTCTGGCGACGCCACCAGCACACAATGGCTGACACCGATCTTCTGGCTGACATACGCCGAATCGGGTAGCGCGCGGGCGATCAGAATCGAGACGTCCAGTTGATCTTCCAACAGGTTTGGCATGCGTTGCGAGAGCAATAAATCCACCGTCACCTCCGGGAATTGCTGACGGTACTCCAGCACGGCCCCCGTAACCAGATGTCGAGCCAGCCCGGGTACGCAATGCACCCGCAGTGTTCCCCGAGGCTCCAGCGCGGCATTGCTGGCTTCGGCTTCGGCACTCTCCAGATCAGCGAGAATCTTCGTGCATCGCTCATAGAACCGTCGCCCCGCATCGGTGACCGACAGGCGTCGGGTCGAGCGTTGCAACAGACGTGCGTCGAGCACGTTTTCCAGCGCCGATACAGCACGCGAGACGTTACCGACGGTGGAATCCAGATGATTGGCCACGGCCGTGAAACTGCCCATCTCGACAACCTTTATGTACACCGACATGTTCGAAAGCTTATCCATCGCGACCTTCCTGTAGATCTGACGCTTACCCGTGATAGCGCGCACTTTTTCCGGATGCTACACGTTCGGCCCGCGGCTCGATATTACCTCTGGCGACAACAATGATTCCCTCTGGCCCGTCTAAATCAATGGCCCCTCCTTCCATAGACTTGGTTGCACAGGCCGTCTGAACAGGCGCCGGGTTTCATCCGAATCTCTGACAACCAACTGAAGGGCAGATCATGAAAACCTCCTACGACCCGCTTTATCTTTTCATCGGTGGCGAATGGATCAGTGCCGAAGGGCGCGATACTGCCGCCGTCGTCAACCCGGCAACCGGCCGGGAAATCGGCCGCGTCCCACTCGCCACCGCAGGCGATCTTGATCACGCCTTGGAAGTGACTCGCCTGAGCTTCGAGCAATGGCGCCAGACCGTGCCTGACAAACGCGCCAAGATCCTCAAGCGTGCCGCCGACCTGATCCTCGAGCGTTCACCGCAGATCGCCGCGCAAATGACCCTGGAGGAAGGCAAGCCGCTGAATGAAAGCCTCGATGAAGTGACCCGTGCGGCGGAGTATTTCGAATGGTTCGCCGAAAGCGCCCGGCGTATCGATGGCCGTGTGGTCCCGGCCAACCGGCCAGGCGTGTTGCAACTGGTCAAACGCCAGGCCATCGGCCCGGTGGCCGCATTTACGCCGTGGAATTTCCCGGCAATCACCCCGGCACGCAAGCTCTCGGCAGCACTGGCCGCCGGTTGCAGCGTCATTCTGAAACCGGGTGAGGAAAGCCCCTCCACAGCGCTGGCCCTGGCGCGTGCACTCGACGATGCAGGATTGCCCAAGGGTGTGCTGCAAGTGGTCTTCGGCGTACCGGATCAAGTGTCCAGCCATCTGATCGCCTCGCCGATCATTCGCAAAGTGACCTTCACCGGTTCGGTGCCGATCGGTCGCCTGCTGTCTGCACGCGCTGCCGAAGGCGTGAAGCCCATCACCCTTGAACTGGGTGGGCACGGACCGGTGCTGGTGTTCGAGGATGCCGACATTGAAAAAGCCGCCGTCGAAGGCGTCGCCAACCGCTTTCGCGGCACCGGGCAGGTGTGCATTTCATCCACTCGGTTTCTGATCCAGCGTGGCGCCTATCAAGCCTTTGTCGATCACTTTGTCGCTGCGACCCAAGCCCTGAGAATCGGTGACGGCCTGCATCCGGATACTCAGGTCGGACCTTTGGCCAACCCAAGGCAACTGGCAAAAATGGAAGAACTGGTCGCCGATGCCGTCGAGAAAGGTGCACGGGTATTGGCCGGTGGTGAAGCCTTGTCTGGCGAAGGCTACTTCTTCCAACCCACGGTTCTGGCCGATGTGCCGATGAACGCCCGCGTCATGCACGAAGAACCCTTCGGCCCCATCGCCGTGCTGATGCCGTTCGATGAACTGGCCGATGGACTGCAAGAAGCCAACCGCCTGCCCTACGGACTCTCGGCCTACGCGTTCACCTCCAACGCGCGCACGGCCATTGATGTCGCTGACGGGTTAGAGGCCGGGATGATCGGGATCAACCAATATCGCATCGTCGCGACCGAGCTCCCGTTCGGCGGCATGAAAGAAAGCGGTCACGGCTCCGAAGGTGGCATTGAAGGCATCGAGCACTATCTGACCCACAAATTCATCAGCCAGGTTTAAGGAACTCGCCCATGTCCAAGCTCAATTTCAGCAGTCCTCGCGAAGCCGCGCGCGCGTTCACGCCAAAGCTTTCGCAATTCGTCGACTCGACGCTTTATCCGCAGATCTGGAGTGACCCGGCGTTGTCCCCGCGCGACCGTAGCCTGATCACCGTGGCGGCATTGATAGCCGCTGGTCACTCGGAAGAGTTGCCTGCTCACTTGCGCCGGGCGGCTGGCAACGGTGTGACCCAAGACGAACTGGCGGCAGCGATCACGCACCTGGCTTTCTATGTGGGCTTCCCTGGCGCCATCACTGCGTCTGCTATCGCCAACGCCACGTTCAGCGAAACGGAGAACAACTGAATGAAAGCCATCAACATCAGAGAATTTGGTGCGCCAGAAGTCCTCGAACTCGTCGAGGTCGCCGATCCTGAAGTCCGTCCTGACGACCTGCTGGTGCGTGTCTATGCCGCCGGGGTGAACCGAGCGGATCTGACGCATCGAACCGGTGGGTACGGCCATCCGAATTTCGGCGACTCGCTGATCATCGGCCTGGAAATCGCCGGCGAAGTGATCGGCAAAGGTAGCGCGGTGACCGGGTTCGAGGTCGGAGATCGCGTCATGGGCGTGGTCGGCGGCGGTGCCTACGCCGAGCTGGCACGCATCGATTACCGCATGGCCATGCACATCCCTGCGCAGCTTGATTATGTACACGCGGCGGCCATTCCCGAGGTCTTCGTCACGGCCCATGAAGCGATGATGCACCTCGCTCGACTCAAGGCTGGCGATTCGGTGTTGATTCATGCGGCCGCTGGCGGCGTCGGGTCCGCTGCGGTGCAGTTGGCTTACGCCACCGGCGCCACGGTGTATGCGACCACCGAAGGCAGCAAGCTGGCGCGTGTCGAGCATTTGGGCGCAGACGTGGCGATCGATTACAAGACGCAGGACTTCGCTCAAGTGATCGCCGACAAAACCCAGGGGCGTGGCGTCGATGTGATCATCGACTTTATCGGTGAGCCCTACTTCGCCCGCAACATCGCGTCCCTTGCCAAGGGCGGTCGCCTGATTCAGGTCGGCATCCTTGGCGGTGGCGGCAACGTCACGGTGGCGCTGGAGGACATTCTTTACCGCCACTTGCAAATCATCGGCACGGTGATGAAGTCACGCACGCAACCGGAGAAGCACGCCATGATCAAACGCTTTCGCGAGCACTGGCTTGATCGCTTCGAGGGTGCCGGAAGCCTTGAGCCGGTCGTCGATAGCACGTTTGCGCTAGCGCGGGCTGCCGATGCGCATCGCCGGATGGAGTCTTCCGAAAACGTCGGGAAAATCATTTTGACGATGCAGCCGGAAGACTTGATTTGAAACGGGTTGAGTTCTCGATTAATGACGGTGCCCTGGATGGGCACCGTTTTCGAAAGGCTTGGCAGAAGTCACGGGGCATGGAACACGCCAAAACGATATGTTCCAACGCTACTTTCCCTCCACCGGCATGGCCCAAAAATGGAAATGGCGTTAGCATTTCACCCATTCGGCTTAACAAGCCTGTTTTTTCAGATCAGGGTCGCAAAGTGGAAAAGCTAAAACGCCTTCAAAGCGGAATCGAAGGGCTCGACGCGCTGCTTCAGGGTGGCCTGGTCGCGGGTGCTTCGTACATCGTTCAGGGCCGCCCCGGTTCCGGCAAGACCATCCTCGCCAATCAGCTCGGCTTCAATCATGCCCGCAATGGCGGTCGCGTTCTGGTCGCCACGTTGCTGGCCGAGTCTCACGACCGACTGTTTCAGTTTCTGTCGACCATGAGTTTTTTCGACGCATCCCGAGTGGGCGCTGAAATACAGTTTGTCAGCGCTTTCGATACGCTGGAAAACGAAGGCCTCGATGAAGTGGTGAAACTGCTGCGGCGCGAAATCAGCCGGCAGAAAGCGACGGTCATGGTCGTCGACGGTTTGCTCAACGCGCGCTCGAAAGCCGACTCACCGATCGACACGAAAAAATTCATCTCCGAACTGCAAGGCCACGCGGCATTCGCCGGTTGCACCGTGCTGTTTCTCACCAGCTCGCGCCTGGACGACGGCAGCCCGGAACACACGATGGTCGACGGCGTCATCGAAATGGGCGAAGAGCTGTTCGGCACGCGATCGGTGCGACGCATTCACCTGCGCAAGACCCGCGGCAGCGGGGCCTTGACCGGTGTTCACGAGTGTGAAATCACCGAAAAAGGCCTCGTGGTCTATCCGCGCCTGGAAAGTCTGTACAAACGCCCTTCCGCCCCCGACAGCGCAGACATGACACGCATTCCCAGCGGCATCGTTTCGCTGGATGACATCCTCGGTGGCGGCTTGCACAGCTCCAGCGTCACGCTCGTAATGGGGCCTTCCGGGATCGGCAAAACCACGCTGGGGCTGAAGTTTCTCGCGCAGTCGACGACCGAAGCGCCGGGCCTGCATTTCGGTCTCTATGAGAGCCCGCAACGGCTACGACTCAAAGGCCATTCGCTGGGCATCGATATTGAACAAATGGAACACAGCGGTGCGCTGAGCATTGCCTGGCAGCCGACCACCGAGGGCTTGCTCGACGCCCTCGGTGCGCGCCTGCTGAGCCTGGTCGATGAAAAAGGTATCAAGCGCCTGTTCATCGACAGCCTCAGCGGCATGACTCGGGTTTCAACCACACCGGAACGCATCACCGACTTTTTCAGTGCACTGATGAACGAGCTGCGATCCCGAGGCGTCACGGTCTTCGCCTCTTGGGAAATGCGCGATCTGTTCGGCTCCGAGGTCAGCGCACCGAATTCCGACCTGTCAAGTATTGCCGACAACCTGATTCTCATGCGTTTCTTTGAAAATCACGCTGAACTTCGCAGGACGCTTTCCATTCTCAAGATACGTGATAGCTCCTATAACCCTTCGCGGTTCGAGGTAGTCATCCGTGATCAAGATGTGTTCCTGGAAAAGGCTTTGAGAAATGAACCTTCCGTCTCATCTGAGTCATTGCCTGGTTCAATATCGTAAGTCTTCGAGCGGGTTGAAATAACATGACCACCATCCTGGTAGTCGACGACGAGTATCTGATTGCTGACATTCTTGGCTTTGCGCTGGAGGATGAAGGCTTCATGACGGTGACGGCCAGCAATGGCAAAAAAGCCCTCGAAGTGCTGGAGAGAGAACGGCCAGCACTGATCATCACGGACTTCATGATGCCGGTCATGGACGGCCTCGAATTCGCCGAAGCCGTGCGTGCCCAGCCTTGCGTCAAACACCTGCCGATCATTCTCATGAGTGGAGCGCAGGCGCACATTGGCATGCAGCGCTCGGATCTGTTTGACGTGGTGCTGCCCAAGCCTTTCGACATTGAAGTGATTGTGGCTGAGGTGAAGAAGCTGTTGGCCTCCTCATAGATACTCAACGACAAAGGCAATTTCGGCATTGGCATTGCCCGCTCGCATTTGCGCATTGGAAGGCTCGATGCGCACGAAGCGGGCTTGCAAGTCTACAGATGCATTCCCGCCTTCCGATGTGGGCGCTTTCATTATGTAGTTCTGATTCAGCTTGAGTGGCTTCCCGTCTCTGAAGCGCATCTGCAATGCCAAACCTTTGGCAGTGGAGCTACTGTTCAGATTTACCATGCCAGTATTAGCGTCCCACGCAGGGCTGCCCGCAGTGGGCGAAAAGGAGTAGCGGAAGTTGTTTATTCCGGTAGGACAGTTTTTCATACTGAGAAAAAAGTATTGCTCCTTGGCATAGGCACCGTTCTTTGGGAAATCGCTCAAGTTATAACTACCCATATCAACTTTCACATCGGGTGTTTCGCAAGACTGTGAGACGACCCGGGTGCCATTTGTATTCATTGCCAGAGGCTCGATTTCAGCGGCGACAAAGACTCCCAATTGGCCTGAGGGTATCGTCGCACTCCCTGAAATAGTGCCCGTCTTTACGAGCCGCAAGATGTGCTCACTGCCATTCCAACCCCAACCGCCAGCAACGTCGCTGTCTCCCGGAAAGCCTTTCCATGCTTTACCCGAGGGCGGTCGAATCCATTGCCAGCCGATCCCGGTATTTCCAACAGGAAAAATCTGCGCGCCTGATTGGGTGACACCCACAGAGTTGCGCACACCTTCATTGTGTACCGCAGAGCACCTGAACGAACTGGGAATGGCTCCCAGGGTCACGATTGGGCTTTCATAGATAACCGTGCCGTTCGGTGTGTCCTGCGGCACCGAGATCGTGGCCGGAAGGACAACTTGGACGTTGCCCTTGGAGTTGTCGGGATAGAACTCGCATACCGCCGCCATTGCATTTGACGACAGCACATACAAGAGCCCGACAATTAATATATAGCATAACTTCATAACACTCTCTCTGACTCTGCGTTGCATGCAAACAACTGAATGATTGACGATGGTGCGAATATTCAACCGGCAGCAAAATCACCACAACCGGAGCGAGAAGATAATGAATAAATAGCACTTGGGCAAAAAGTTTATTTATTCAACAATCAGACAATTCTCATGGATTTATAGTCAACTAACTAAATCTTGAAACCTATAAAAAGGACGCGTTGTTGAACACCTCCTTTACCAGCGTAAATAACCAACACCCAATTTAAGACTCGTCTTAAAGGCGCAACGAAACTCGGCCATTACACTGGCGGCTCTTGATAGGAGAAACGATTCCGTGAGAGCCCTCGATACCCTCAATAGTCCAAAACCCCAGAGCAACGCCGCCATCTACTGCCTGACGATTCTGGCACTGGCGCTGATCACCATGACTGTGGTCGCCGGTTACCAGCTCAATGAACTGTTTCCACTGAAGGCTGTGGTGCAGCAACAGGAGGTCCAGCTCACCCACCGCGCTGATGCTATCCAGTCAATGAGCGCAGAACTCAAGCGTCTGGCAGAACAGAAGCAAGCCCTGGAAACCGACCTGCTTACCACGAAGGAACAAGTGAAGGCCGCCGAGGCGGCAAAGACGGAGCTCGAAAACACTCAACGCGCGGCGCAAACCAGCGCCGCGTTAGAGGACGAAGATTCTCTGTGCGCGATCATCGAGCAAAATATCCGCCTCGTAGCGGATCAGCTCAGTCGCGACGACTTCTTTCGCTTGCGTGATGAGCGCGAAGCTGAAGCCGAAGCCGTGCTTGAAAGCTATGAAAAACAACTCGCCACCTGCATTGAACAACTGACGGCACAAACCGCATCACCAGCTCAGAATTCTGCACCCGATGCGCAAGACTTCACTTCACCGATCAAGCACTGATAAAAAAGCCCTGGCAACCAGGGCTTTATGCTCACAGTCAGAGCTTGAATTCCTTGGTCAATTTGTTCAGCGACGCCGCTAACTGCGAGAGCTCCGCCGATGCAACCGCCGTCTGTTTCGATCCTTCTGCGGTTTCACAGGACAAGTCGCGAATGCTGATCAGGCTGCGATCCACTTCACGCGCAACCTGAGCCTGCTCTTCAGCGGCGGTCGCCATCAGCAGGTTTCGTTCATTGATGAGATTCAGTGAGCCAGTAATGTCGGTCAGCACTTCGCCGGCGATATTGGCCATCTCGAGTGTTCTTTCGGCCTGAGAGCGGGTGTGGCTCATGGACGTAACTGCCCTGCTGGTGCCCGACTGAATGGAGCTGACCATGGACTCAATGTCCTCGGTCGATTTCTGCGTACGCTGCGCCAGCCCTCTCACCTCATCTGCAACCACGGCAAAGCCACGGCCCGCCTCCCCCGCCCGCGCCGCTTCGATCGCTGCGTTCAAGGCAAGCAGATTGGTTTGTTCGGCGACTTCTCGGATCACGTCCAGCACGCTGCTGATATCGCTCGCCATCGTAGAAAGCGCCTGCACTTCTGCCGAGGTGCTATGCACGCTGGAAACCATCAGGTTAATTGCCGCAACCGTTTCGCTGACCCGGGTTTTACCGGCGATGGCTGCGGCGCTTGATTCCGACGTCAGTTGCGAGGTCGATGCGGCGTTGTCCGCAACCTGTTCCACCGCTGCACTCATTTGCGTCACGGCCGTGGCGGCCATTTCGATTTCATGGCTCTGACGCTGAGTGATACGCGAGATATCTTCGGTGACGCCGTGCATGACTTCCGAGGTTTCGGCCAACTGCGTGGACGAGTCACGGATCATGATCAGGGCGTCACGCAAACTGGTTTGCATCGCCGCCAGTGACGACAGCATCTGCGCCGCCTCATCGGAACCATCCAGCGCGATGGTTTCGCTCAAATCGTTGGCGGCGATGCATTCCGCAACCCTTAGCGAGCCTGCAATCGGCACCGTCAGGCTGCGCGTGTACAACACTGCCAAGGCCAAGGAAGCACCGATGGCAATGACAATGAACACACTGACGATCAACAGCGTGTGTTCGTAAACATTGTCGGCCTGCTTGCCCGCTTCATAAGCTTCGATCTCGTTGAGAGCAATCAGCTTTTTGAGCGCGACCTGCACGCCGTCCGAGGCGGCACGCATCTGATTCTTTGACAGCGCAATGGCCGCTTCAAGCTGCCCTTTCGCCACGGTTTCAAGGTATTGGTCCTGCGCCTGATCATTGACCTGTTGTGCTTTGGCGAACGTCTCGAAGGCCTCACGCCCGGCGTCAGTTGCCAGCAGATCAATAAGCGCTCGCTGATGATTTTTGATGAGCTGACGCGACTGCTGAATGTCCATCAGAGCCTGAGCCTTGCGCTCAGGGGTTTCGATAGGGTTGCGCAGGCGGGCGTTATTGCCCTTGATTTCGATGAGTTCACGATCCAGTTGTCCGAGCAGCTTGATACTCGGCACGATGGTGGTCTCAACGTACGTTTCTGCTTTGTTGAGTAAATCGACTTGCTGCAAGGCGATCAGTCCGATCGCGATAATCATGAGACAGAACAAGCCAAAACACAGCGCCGAACGCGGCGCGAGATTGAGTTTACGAAGCAGCATGATGCCTTACCTTAGAGTGTATTCAAGACAATGGGGCAAACGAGTGGGCAGCACAGCAGGCGCTGGGCAATAGCACCTCAAAGCACAAGCGGATTACCGCGCGAAGGCGCAACAGCTAGCGGTTTGCACCTGAAGGAAGCGTGGAATCGGATGAGGCCGGCTCCGCCAGTTCCCTGAGCGTCGGGTCGGCCAGCATCAGAAAATCCGCCAATCGCGGCAGATCGATTTTCGAGACCAGACGCATCCAGCGTTGCGGATGCGGGTTGAAGAAGGTCTTCGACCACTGATGATCATCACTGGGGTTGAAAATCAGCAGGTGACGAATCAGCGGGTTTTCCCCAAAAAAATCGAGCGGATCCATCGCCATCTCGTTGAGCAACTCAGCATTGACCACGACCAGGCTGAGCCGTTGGGGGCAGTAATACGTCAGTACTCTCAGGTCACGATAAGTACAGACATTCACTACGCTGAGACAGCCCAGCTTGTTGAACTGTTGTTCAATCGACAGACCTCTACGCACGTCGTTATCGGCGATCAGGATCCGCAAGGATCGACTTCGGTTATTTTCAAGAAACATCGGACACCTTTGGCAGCTCCATTCTTCCTTTCAAGAAAATAACCAAGGGCCAACCTGTCCGATATGAGACTTGTCTCAAAATGACCACGGGGATCGCTGAACGAAAACCACACCTTGATGACAAGCCCGCGCTAGCGGGGCCAGGCCTGGTTCAAAGTCTTTGGAGGGAGGGGGTTTGCAACGGTGGCGAGCGGCGCAATGCCAGAAGCGCGGGACGGTTGTGCACGAACCAGACAATTCTCATTATTAACGCCCCTTGTTGTCAGTAACCTTGAAACAAGAGGCGCAAACTCATTCTTTCTCAGCCCATCAAGGCAGCGTCAGCGTCACGACGTAATTGCCAGTCGTTATCGGGTGGCCCTTGGTGTCCGTGAGCAGCAGGCGCTGATCGTAATATTTTTCCTGCTCGTGGGTATCGGCAATCATCTTTACGAACACTTGCTGGCGCGGCTCACCCCGCCCTGCCGCACTGACGTTGGTCACCGAGAACATCTGACCAGTGCTCGCCTGCGGACAATCAAGCAGCTCGACAGAAGCAGAAGCACGGCTGGCGCCACTCGCCATGCAACTTGCCTCGACGATCTGTCCGCTGAAGCGAATCACTCCGCTGACGGGTGCAGACTGGGCCGCGCTGACGGTGTCAAAACCCAGCAGGCAGAGACAGGCAATCAATAAAGGACGTCGAATGATCATCGCGAAACTCCATGGTTATTAACCAAGGTATCGCCCGTTGCAAAATGATCTTTAGCATCCCCCTTCAATGCAAGGCCAGTCAGCAGAGCCCTGCGCCAATACGGTTACAGCTCGACCCGTTTGATTTTCTTGATCAGATCAGCCTGTGCATGCTCCAGCTTCAACGCGCTGCGATTGATATCCAGTGGATCGATGACCGGCGCTTCGCACTCGGCCTCAAGCTCGTTACACGCCTCGATGACCTGATGCTCGGCGACAATGCGCGCCGCGCCCTTGATCCGATGTGCCAGGTCAGCCAACAACCCGGGATCGCTTTCGGGTATCAGCGAATGCAGTTCCTCCAGATCCTTCTCACAACTCGACAGCGCCTCGCGCAGCAGTTCTTTCATCATGTCGAGATCGCCTCCGGTGAGCTCGTTCAGACGCTCGCGAATCGACCCCAGCTCCTTGATACCCGCCGCAGGCGGGCTTTCCACTGGCTCGGTTTCGACGTTCTTTTCCCAGCCGGCAAGCAGGGTCGACAAGGTGCTGAGGCTGATCGGTTTGAACAGACAGTCATCCATCCCCGCCTCTCGGCATTTCACTTTTTCTTCCGGCTGCGCGTTGGCTGTGAAGCCCAGCACGATACACGGCGCTTCACCACTACCGCGTTCGTCCTGGCGAATGGTGCGGGCCAGTTCATAGCCGTTCATGACCGGCATGTTGCAGTCCGTGATCACAATGTCGAACGGCTCCGAGCGCCACAACGCCAATGCCTGGGCACCATCGGCAGCATCACGCACCGCCTGGCCAAGAAAACTGAGCTGCTGCGTCAGCAACAAACGGTTGGCGCTCTGGTCGTCCACTACCAGAATCCGCAGCGTCGGCACTGGCTTGTCCTGGACAACCGAAACAGGCAGCACCTTGCCGCCGAGCGGACTGAGGATATTGAAGAACAGCGACACTTCCAGGCAGGTGCCTTTGCCCAGCGTACTGGTGATGTTCAGCCGCCCGCCCATCAACTCGCACAACGAACGTGAAATCGCCAATCCCAGACCGGTGCCGCCCCGGTTCGAGGGGCCGTGATTGGCTTGCGAAAACGGCTGGAACAGGTTCTGCAGATCAGCACTGGAAATACCGATGCCGGTGTCTTCGACTTTGAGGTCGACTTGCAAACGTTCGTCAGCAAGGCGTTGGCCGCGAATCGAGACGCTGACATGCCCGGTATCGGTAAACTTGATGGCATTGCCGACCAGGTTCGAGAGCACCTGCTGGAAGCGCATCGGATCAACCAGTACGTCACAGCCGACCGTGGCGTCGATATCGAGCTTCAATACCAGACTCTTCTGCCTGGCCAGGCCGTCGAACACCCGCGCCACGGATTCGACCAGTTCGCGCAGGTTGGCACGTTTCGGCGAAAGACTGACATGCCCAGACTCGATGCGAACCACATCGAGGATATCGCCGATCAGCTCCAGCAGGCCTTTGGCCGAGTCGTAGGCCACTTCAATCGCCGGTCGATCGAAGTGGCCCTGCTCGGCGCGCTTGAGTGTGAGTTCAAGCATGCCGATCACGGCGCTCATCGGCGTACGGATCTCGTGGCTCATGGTCGCCAGGAACGTGGTTTTGGCACGGCTCGACTCATCGGCCAGCTCTTTCGCCGAACGCAACTCTTCGATCAGTTCGCGGCGTTCGCTGATGTCGATCCAGCCGCAGATCACGCCTCTGACTTCCCCCGTTGTGTCGTGATAAGGCTGAATCCAGTGATAAATGATCAGCCGCGTATCACCGACATGCAGTGTGCGATCCACCTCGTAAGGTTCGTCCCGCTCGATGACGCGCAGATAGTCATCGTGAAATTGCAACGCCTCCTGGCGATTGCGCTTGCCGCTTTCGAGCACGGTCTTGCCAATCACGTCCTTTTCCAACAGGCCAAACGTTTGCAGATAATTGTTATTGCAGGTGACAAGCCGACCTTCACGATCGCGTACGTAAATGGGATGCGGTGTGCCGTTGATCAGCGCCCCCATGAACTTCAGTTGATCACCGAGCAAGCGCTCTGCCCGACTGCGCTCGCGGATCTGCCGGCGGATATAGAAATTCCACGCCAGCGATCCGAGGATAATCAAGAAAGCGCCAGCGCTGATCTGGTAGATCAACGTCTTGTAATCGCGCCACGACAAGCCCGAGAACGCAGCAATGGGGCGCCAACGGTTGAGGATCACGTCCAGCTCGTCGGGTGGAATGCTCAGCAGAGCCTTGTTCAGAATGCTGACCAGTTCGGTATCGGCGCGTCGGGCGGCGAAGGCGAGGAAACCTTTGTTCATGCCGACGATGTTGGAGATGCGCAAACTGTCGCTGTAGATGTGAGCGATGTAATAGCGCGCACTGTGCAGCGTGGTAATCATCGCGTCTGCTCGCCCATCCTTCACGTCAGCCAGAGCGCCGAGCACTGTCTCGTTGTCGACAATTTCAATGTCGGGATAATCCTTGAGCAGCTCACGCTCCGCCGAGCTCTCGGGGACGGCGACGCGCTTGCCGCGTAGCTCCTGCAGGCTTGAAGGCGCGCCAGCGTCCTTGGCGGTGACGATCACAAAAGGACTGGCGAGGAACGGGTGGGTGAAACGCATACCGACTTCACGGGAGACGGTTGGCGTCAGCAACGAGATATCGGCGCTGCCATCCAGCAGGCGTGTGCTCAAGCTGGAAAAGCTGTCGGTGCGCTTCACATCGATCTGCAAACCAGTGCGCCGCTGAATCAGTTCCAGCAGATCGGCGCCGATTCCGCCAAAGTTGCCATCGCCATCAAAGAACGCAAATGGCGCCTGATCGTCATTGATCACGAACCGCGCGACCGGGTGCAGCTCAAGCCAGCGTGCTTCGCCGGGTGTCAGGTCAATACGTTTGGGGGTCAGTGCCCCGCCGCCACCGGACCAGCGTTTGGTGATTTCGGCTATCTTGCCCTCTCCCATCGACTCGATGACCGAGTCGATCAGACGCAGCAATTGATCATTACCTCGGCGCAGGGCAAAGCTGAAACCGTTGGTTTGCGTTTTGACGAAAGAGTGCAGGCGCACATAGTTGAAGTAGTTGAGGTTGATCAGATAGTTGCTGGACACCGTGTCGCCCAGAAACAGATCGACTTTGCCAAAGGCCAGCGCAGCCAGTGCCAACTCGTTCGATGGGAAAAGTACGAACTCGGCGTTGGGATACAAGCCATGCAGCTGACTGGATGGCAGGTAATCGTCGGCAACCGCAATACGCAAACCGGCCAGATTGGCCGGCATCGGTCGCCGATCATCGCCGCGCATGAACATTGCCGGCACGTCTTCGACATAAGGCTTGCTGAGCGTAACGAGGCCGTCGATCAACTCGAAACTGTTGGAGCTGCCCAACATGTCGATGTCGCCACGTTCAAGCGCCGCCATGGCATCGCGACGGTCGGGATATGCCTTGACGGTAACTTCGACATGCAGGGCCTGACCGATAATGCAGGCGATGTCGGCGGCAATCCCCTCATAACGCGTACCGCTGGCGGTCATGACATAGGGCGGGAAATCCGGAAGCGCCGATCCCAATACGAGGCTGCGTTTCTGCCGGAGCCAACTCCAGTCTTCATTGCCCAGATCGACCTGCACCTCCTTGCAGTCTGATCGACCGAACACCTGCAGAGTGCGCGGCTCTGCTGCCCACAACGACCCGCTACCGAATACGAAAAGCACACTGACGAGCAAAACACCGCGCAACAGATGAAACATAAGCGAGTTATCCCTGGTTGTCGGCTGTCAGGCTGTGCTGCAACTTGAACAGCTCTGCATCACCACGAATGCCAAGCTTTTTGAAAGCGGCCTGTTTTTGCCCACTGATGGTTTTGCGACTGCGCGAGAACTTCAAAGCGATCTGCGTCACCCCCATGCCCTCGAGACAGCAGCGCAAGACTTCTTTCTCCTTCGGCGACAGCAAAGGATTGCTCAGAAAATCGTCGCTGTGCACCGCGCCGTCATCATTGGCACCAGCAGGCTCATCGACCGACGCAGGCAGCACATCAAGCTCGAAGGCCATTGCCGGCGACAGGTACAACTGGCCGGACGCTGCGCAGCGGATGCCCGTGATCAGGTCATCGACTGGCTGGGACTTGCCGAAGAATCCACTGACGCCCGCTCCGATCGCCATGTTCACCACCGCCGGGCGCTCTTCAGAGGATGAGACGAGGATGCGCATGTCTGGATATTGCTTGCGCAGCAGGCGAATCAGATTAAGCCCGTCCAGCTCGCCATCGTGCAGCTTGTAGTCGAGTATCAGCAGGTCGATGTCGACCTCGCGCAATCCAGCGAGCAACTGCGCGCTGCTCCCGTACACACCCACGACACTGAACTCGGCTTCGCGCGTCAACCGCGATTTCATCGCCAGACGTATGAGCGAGTGATCATCAAGGATGGCAACGCGTAACGGATTCACGACTGACCAATGCATGAGCAGCTCCATGATGAGGAGGGTTGAAGGATCATCAGCACTTGGCAACCGCAGCCGATCCCGGGCATCACCGAAGCTTTCAGGTGCATCTGATTGATTTCTCGGCACATGATGATTGTTTTAAAGACACGACGAAATAGGGCTTTGTCCCAAAAGTCAGACCGCGAGCGCGCATCAAAGGTCGGACGTACCTATTGCGCGGCGCCAGGACGACTTTTGACCCTCGAAGCGCCAATCGACCAGGTGCGCCCAATTCATGGGTCGAGCATAGAAGAAGCCCTGCCCCCACTGGCAACCGAGTCGAGCCAGGTGATGAACCTGGTCTGCGGTTTCAATACCTTCTGCGACCACACGCATGTCCAGCTCGCGCGCCAGGGCCAAGGCACCGTGGATAACCGCACTGTAGCGAGCCTACTGGAAATTCTGCACAAAACCGGCGTCGAGTTTGATTTCGTTGAACGGCATCTGACACAGTCGCTCCAGCGAAGAGTAGCCGACACCGAAATCATCGATCGCCAGGCTGAAGCCGAGCATGCGCAGACGCACCATGTTTTCCATGCTGATCTCGGGCATCTGCAGCAGACCGGTTTCCGTCAGCTCGAATATCAGCCCGGCTGGCGAGGCGCCGTGAATGCGCAACAGCGCCTTGATCCGGTCGACGAGATTCGGGTTGGCCATCTGCGTGACGTCGAGATTGAAGGCGAGCTTGAACGGCTTGCCGTGGGACTGCACGAAACGCTGCAGACTCAGTCCTTGCGTGAGCAGGCTGAAAAACATTTCGTCGAGCAGTCCGCAACGCTCGATCGTTGGCAGAAACATACCCGGTGAAAGCAACCCGCGACTGGGGCTTTGCCAGCGCACCAGCACCTCGGCGCCATCCACCTCACCACTGCGCAGGTGAAACTTGGGCTGGAAGTACGCGCGAAATTCCTGCCGGCGTATCGCTTCGAGCACTTCGTTCTCCGTAGGCTGATCGAGATGACTTTCCGCCAGTTTGGCATCGACCTGGCTGTGCGGCCGATAGCGAGCCAGCAATGGCGCCAGTACATCGACCATCAAGGGCTTGCCGACACTGCCAAGCAATTCCAGGCCCTGCAACGTGACAATTCGATCAACCGTGCGTAACAAGTCCTCAGGCAGTGAACTGCAGATGATCACTGCGCGAATCAATCCGGCCTCTCTCGCCAGGCGCAAAAAGGTCAAACCATCCATCCCGGCCATGCTCAAGTCACACAACGCAACGTCCACGCCCCCTGCCTGAGAAATCACAGCCAGCGCATCTTTGCCATCAGCCGCCTGAAAGATATTTTTGTAACCCAGACTATTAAGCGCGCTGACCGCAGCCGTGCGCTGGAAGGCGTGATCTTCCAATACCAATATACGAAGCGTGTTCACAAACCGGGAACCTCTTTCTATCAGCCATTAATAGCGAAAAGCCTGAATCTTCTTCCAACAGAAAGATCGCTCACAAACTTTGCATTGACTGAGAATTTCTGCCTCCGCGAATACTAATCAGATAGAGCTCGCGCGACTTTGAGAATTGTCTCATTTAGTCCGCCATACAATTGACTGAAAATATAAACACGCACTTCCGATATTGCTGAATAACTCGCACTTGCGACGCTTTAAGACAAATCTCAAAGACCCATCGCCATCACCGACCTAAGATGGCCAGGCATTTCAAATGCAGCACTTCACAATAACTTCGGATATAAACATGAAAAAGTTCGCTTTCGCAGTACTCACTCTTTCCGTACTGGCTGCCTCCACTGGCGCACTGGCTGCAGAAGAAGCCGCTAAAGCTGTCAAGGGCGGCAGCGGTCAGATCAGCTTCACCGGCGTCATCAACAACGATGCCTGCTCGGTAGATGGCGCTTCGGGTAACGACAAGATGATTGCCGTGGACATGGGCAGCGTATCGATCAAAGACATGGGCACCGATTCTGCCCCGGGTGCTGGTCGCGTGGCTGCCAATGATTTCAACCTGAAAGTGAACTGCAACGCCGGCACCAAGGTGTCGATGCTGTTCAAACCAACCGTCAACGGCGGTTCGGGCCTGGTTGATGGCAAGAAAGTTCTCAAGCTGCAAGGTACTGATGCGGCCAAAGGCGTAGGTATCGCGCTGCTGGACAGCAACGGCCAGTTGATCGACCTGAGCTCCGAAGCCACAGCCAAAGTACAGACCAGCCTGACTGGCGACGGCACCACTGGCGGCGACGGCACCCTGTCGTTCGCAGCCGCTTACGTCACCACCGGCGACAAGACCACCGCTACTGCAGGTACCGGTAACGCCACTCTGCCGTTCGTTCTCGAATACGAATAAGCAGCGCGCAATACCTGGACGGGGCCGCTGTGCCTCGTCCTTCCCCACCAGATCAATCGGTGAAAACTATGTTAAGTCGCTATTTTCCGCTGTGTCTGGGGCTTGCCGGGGTGTTGATGACGCACTCGGCATTCGCCAGCATCTCCTTGAGTTCCACCCGGGTCATCTTCGATGGCGCGCACAAAGAGGCAAACGTCACCGTGCGCAACGGCGGGCAAACCATCCTGGCGCAATCGTGGCTGGATGCCGGCGACACGGCTGGCAGCGCGCCGCCATTTGCGGTGACTCCACCGCTGGCCCGACTCGAACCCAATCAACAGCAACTGTTGAGGATTCTGTATGAAGGCCGCGGCATGCCTGCGGACAAAGAGTCGGTGGTGTGGCTGAACGTGCAGGAAATCCCTCAGGCCAGTGCTGCCGATGTCAATACGCTGCAACTGGCGGTACGTCAGCGCATCAAGGTTTTCTTCCGTCCGGATGGACTCACCGGTGACGCCGCGCAAGCGCCGGTGCAACTGGTATGGCAACTGGTCACGCAAGCTGGCAAGTCGGTACTGAAAGTAAAAAATCAAAGCAATTACCACGTATCGCTGGCCGACCTGAAAGTCGCTGCAGGAAAAAAAACCGAACTGGTGATTGATTCGACAATGATCGTTCCGGGCGAAGTCCGTTCATTCAACTTGAAAGAGTTGCCACCTGGATCTCCGCGTCTGACGTTTTCAGCCATTAACGATTACGGCGCACAACAACGATTCGATGCACCACTCAGCGCTACCGAAAGTCATGCCGAACGCTTGAAAGATGCATCCGCCCAATAACTTCCCCGCCCCACCCCGCCAATTCACAAGCTATTTACGAGTTCCGGACTCCGGTTGAAGCAACACGGACTGATAAGGCAAATTGCATGTTCTCCTCCCAACACCACACATCTTCAAGTTGTGTAAAGCATCACGTTGTGCGCCATAAAAGCAAAACGGCGTTGGGCTGCCTGCATCCATTGTGCTTTGCCATCAACATGGCCATTTGTGGCTTCGCCATGGGTGCCGAAGCCCCGGCCGCGGTAGCGGGTGAAGCGTTCAATACCTTGTTTCTTGAAGGTTCATCGGCGGTCGATCTGCAACCCTTGTTGAATGCCAACAGCGTTCTGCCAGGCCGATATCGCGTTGACGTTTTCAGCAACGGCACGCTGGTCGGGCGTCGCGACGTTGATTTCGCGGCCAACCCGCTCAACGGCAAAGTCGAGCCACGTATCACCCTGGAATTGTTACAGCAGCTGGGTGTGGACATGCGCAAACTGCGTGAGCAAGGTCTGGTTGATGAGCAACGGCCTGCCGATCACTACGATCTTGCGTCGATGATCGAGCAAGCCAGTATCAGTTTTGACGCCAACCGCCTGCGCCTCAATATCAGCGTGCCGCAGGTTGCTATGGCACGCGGCATGCGCGGCTATGTTGACCCAGAGCTTTGGGACGATGGCGTGGCCGCCGGATTCATCAACTATCAGTTGAGCAGCACCCGCAGCAAAACCGATTACTCGACGCAAATCTCCAATAATCTGGGGCTGCGCAACGGCATCAACTTCGGTGCCTGGCGTTTGCGCAACGAGTCCAATCTGAGCAGTGCCACCGGCCGGCCCAATCGGTTTGTCAGCAATCGCACGTTCATCCAGCGCGACCTCACGGCGATCAAGGGGCAACTGAGTGCGGGTGAAATCTTTTCCGACTCAGACCTGTTCGACAGCGTGCGCTATCAAGGCGTCAAGGTGGCCTCTGATGAGGGCATGCGCGCAGACAGCGAGCGCGGCTATGCGCCGATCATTCGTGGCGTGGCTGAAACCAATGCGAAGATCGAGGTCCGCCAGGATAACTACATTCTTTACACCACCAACGTGCCGCCGGGGCCGTTCGAGATCAGTGATATCTATCCATCGGGTTCCAATGGCGATCTGGAGATCACCATTGTCGAGGCGGATGGTCGGCGCAAGGTCACCCGGCAGGCGTTCTCCGCCTTGCCGACGATGGTGCGTGAGGGACAGTTGAAGTACAGCCTGTCGAGCGGCAAATTCAACAACAACAGCGAGGGCTACGACAAGCCGGCCTTCCTGGGCGGCACTTTCGCCTACGGTCTGACCAGCAACCTGACAGGCATTGCCGGCATTCAGGCCAGCAATGGTTTCAAGGCGCTTTCCGTCGGTGCGGCGAAGAACACTTCGATTGGCGCGATGTCGCTGGACGTGACGCAATCGTCCAGCAAGGCATTCGGTAAAACGACCCAGGGCAGCAGCGTACGCGCGCTCTATGCAAAGACCTTCACCGGCACCGATACCAGCTTCACCCTCGCCGCCTATCGTTATTCGACCGAGGGTTACCGCACGCTGACCGACCACGTTCAAGACACCAGCACCGGCGCTACACGGCGCGCAGGTAACGCCAAAACCCGTACCGACCTCACGGTCAACCAGACCCTGGGCGAAGCGCGCCAGTACGGCTCGCTGTACTTGAATGCCAGTGATCAGCGCTATTGGGATCGCGGCGGCTCGCGCAGCTTCTCCGCCGGTTACAACAACAATTGGCGCGACCTGAACTACAACATCAGCTTGAGTAAAACCGAGGAATTCGGCACACGCGGCGACACCACTCACGACACCCAACTGAGCGTTTCGATCTCATTCCCGCTCGGATCGACACCTCGCGCACCTCGCGCCTATATTTCCAGCAATCATCAGAACACCGGCACCAGTACGCAAGCCGGGATCAATGGTTATCTGACTGAAGACAGTGATACCTACTATTCCGTACAGACCGGGCGCAGTGTGCAAGGTGATCGCTCCGGCTCACTCAGCCTGAGTACCCGGACAGCGATGGGCGATCTGGGATTGGGCTACAGCCGAGGCAGCGGTTATGAATCACAGAACCTGAGCGCGGCCGGATCGATCGTGGCTCACGCGGGGGGAATCAACATGGGCCAGACCGTCGGCGAAACATTCGCAATGGTGGAAGTGCCTGGTATGTCAGGGGTAGAAGTCAGCAGCTACTCCGGCGTGAAAACCGGCCTCAACGGCTATGCCGTCCTTCCAAACGCACAGCCCTATCGGGTGAATTGGGTGACGCTGGACACACGAAATCTCGGCGGTGACATAGAGCTGGACAACGCCACCCAACAACTCGTACCGAGACGAGGTTCAGTCGTGCTCGCGCGCTTTGAAGGCAGCAAAGGTCGACGGATCCAGTTCGAACTCTACGATGCCGAGGGCAAACCCCTCCCATTCGGAGCCGTACTGATGGACGCCGATGGTAAACAACTGGCGCTTTCCGACCCCACCGGCAAGGCGTTAGCGCTTGTTACCCAAGATCAAGGCATCATCACAATCAAGTGGCAGGGCAAGAGTTGCCCCGCCCCCTACAAGCTTCCAGAAAGGCTAAAGGATTTGAACTATGAGCATTACCGGCTTTCTTGCTCTACCAGCGTAGACACATCGAAATAACACGTTCAATTCTTCAATCTTCAACATCAAGGCTCTGATTTATTCAGAGCCTTGTCGTTTCTGCGCGTCTAGCCATGGCGCATAAAAACAAGACAATTCCTATATCCACACGCAGAAGACTCATTACCATAAAAGGCGTAGTGAGCACTCACGCGCAACCGTGTGAGATCAATAGCCCCACCGCCCTATAGGCGAGAAAGCCAAGAGAATTAGCCATGCCAAAAATCAGTGCAATGAGCGTAACCATCTATAAGAAAAAACCAGAGAACAACCAACACATAAAATCAGATTCGCAAAATCATCTAGCACTTACGAAGAAAACCACAAGCGACGACAAGATTAGAATTGAGTCCAGCGAAGAAGGTGTTAATACGGTCAAACAGCCTATTAGTGCAGTCGAGCTCATAAAAAAACAAATTGCCGAGATACAGCAACAACTTGCAACTCGCAGAGCAGAGCTGGCTAAAACCGAAAGAATGAATATGCCAGAAGAAGAGAAGGCTCAAAGAACAATCGAGATTCAAAATCAGATTTCTGTATGCGCTGGCAACCTCCACGCGCTGCAGGCAACATTGATCCAAATGACACTCAGCGTTGACACACACGCTTGAAATCCCCGCCGATGGCCGCACAGGCACGGACCAGCGCCTCATGGCGCGTCGCAAAGCGACGCGCCGAAGGTATGTGTCCCGAGCCTACCGATCAGCAACTGCCGGGCGGGATGCCTTCCTTGTTAAAATCTTTAAGGCGCTTTTGCTCTTCCTCTGTGGAATGCGCCGGCGTCGATTGATCCGGTACTTCTTCCTCTGGAAATTGTGCTGTTTCTTCAGTCATTGCTTTGCCCTCGTTCTGGTTACTCATTCGGCATCGGCCGAGGGCTGGCAGTTCCAAAACTTCGCACCTTCTCCCTCTCGGCGAGCAAGTGCTCTTAAGTCTCTGGATAGCGCAACCTCACCCCATTCGAGCTTCGTTGCAAAGCTGGTTACGACCAAAAACCCTTGTGCGGCTCAGCCGCCTCCCCCTCCAGCATCGGCCCCAACACACTGACCTTGCGCTGCCCCTTGGCGAACACCTCGCGGCATGGCAGCGAGAACGTCGGGTTCTCCGGATGGTCACCGGTCAATCCCAGTAACGCATGCTCCGACAAGGCATAAACCACCCGCCCGATCCCGGTCCAATACACCGCGCCGGCGCACATGCAGCAAGGTTCGGCGCTGGTGTACAGCGTGCACAGTTCCAGCTCTTGCGGCGACAGCAGTTTTGCCGCTGCGGCGGCCGCCACCAACTCGGCATGCTGAGTCGGATCGCCTTGCGGCGGCATCGAGTTGTTCCCCGCTTCGACAATCACCTTGCCGTTGCGATCCGCCACCAATGCCGCGAACGGATGGCGACCGCGTTGTTTCGATGCCTCGGACAAGGCGATGGTCTGGCGCAGCAAGGTCAGATCAAGCTCGCTGACGCCGGCCGGAATGAGCTGAGTGAATTGATTCATGGGTAACTCCTGGGCAGTGGAAAACAAAAGTCAGTCGGCCAGTTCAGCGCCGATGGTTTCGGTCGATTTTTTATCGTTGTTGAGCAGGATGTTGAGGACAATGGCGGTGATCGCGCCGAGGAAAATCCCGCTGTCGAGTACCAGTTTCAGCGTTGGCCCAACGTGTTCGAACAGCGCCGGAAAGGACATTGGCAGCACTCCGACACTTACCGATACGGCGACGATGATGCCGTTGCGAGTGCCCTCGAATTGCACCCGCGACAGTTCTTGAATGCCCGCCACCGTGGTCATGCCGAACATGACGATCGCACAGCCGCCGAGCACCGGAGTCGGTACCGCGGCGATCAAAGCACCGAGTTTCGGGAACAAACCCATCAGCACCATGATTGACCCGGCGGCGGCCACGACGAAGCGGCTTTTCACGTTTGAGAGCGCAATCAAACCGGTGTTCTGGGTGAAGGCGTTGTAGGGAAAGCTGTTGAACAAGCCGCCGAGCATGGTCGACAACCCATCGGCGCGAAACGCATTGCCGAGGGTTTGTTGCGTAGTCGGTTTGCCGGTCAGTTTGCCGATCGCCAGGCAGTTGCCGGTGGTCTCGGCCATGATCACCAGCATCGCCAGGGTCATGATCAGAATCGGCACCGGCGCGAATTCCGGCGCGCCGAATGCCATCGGCGCGCTCAGCTCAAACCACGCCGCTTCGCTGACCCGATTGAAGTGAGTCATGCCGCAAGCCGCTGCGATCAGACTGCCGACAAACAGCCCAATCAGCACGCTGAGGTTGCCGATGAAGCCCTTGAATTTGGCGTAGATCACCAATGTCACGCTGACCGTGGCCAAACCGAGTAACAGGTTCGCGGGATTGCCGAAATCCGCCGAGTCGGGATTGCCGCCGCCCAGCCAGATCGCCGCCGCCGGCATCAGCGAGATGCCGATAATGGTGATCAGGCTGCCAATCACCACCGGCGGAAAAAACCGCAGCAAGCGGCTGAACACCGGCGCCAACGCAATAGTGATGAAGCCTGCGGCAATCACCGCCCCGAAAATCTGACTGAGGCCGAACTCCTTGCCGATCATGATCATCGGCGCCAGAGCAATGAACGAGCAGCCCTGAATCAGCGGCAGCCGCGCGCCGAATTTCCAGAAACCGAGAGTTTGAATCAGCGTCGCCACGCCAGAGGTCAACAGGTTGGCGTTGATCAGCAACACCACCTGCGCTGAGGTCAGCCCCATCGCACTGCCGAGAATCAGCGGCACGGCCACCGCTCCCGCGTACATCACCAGCACATGCTGCAAGCCAAACGTGAACAACTGTCGCAGTGGCAAAACCTCGTCCACCGGATGAATGCGTTGTGTAGTCATTTCACACGCTCCTGAAGGTGCGGCATCTGTTGAGATCGCGGGCATGCTCAGGGACGCTTGAAAGTCAGATCCGCCCCGGAGATCGTTTGACGCGAGGGCATATTTGAACGTTTATTGCGATGAAACAAATTAGCAACCATCGCTTTTTTCGATGGCACAATCAGGCATTCGTTAGCCGCTCCAAACCTTCATTTTCGACCCGGGAGTTCACCGCTTGCGCTTCTCACTCGATCAACTGTTGATGTTCGTCCAAGTGGTCAAAAGCGGATCGTTTTCCGCCGCCGGGCGCCAACTGGGCAAGACCCAATCGACCATCAGCGCGGCGATTGCCAACCTCGAAACCGACCTTGGCGTCGACCTGTTCGACCGCAGCAACCGCAGCCCTGCCCTCACCGCCAGCGGCCACAAATTGCTGGTGCAGGCCGAAGCCGTGCTCGAACGCTGCATGACCTTCGAAGCCCACGCTGACTGCCTTTCGGACAGCGTCGAAACCAGCCTGACACTGGCGATTGAAACGCCGTACGGGCCGATCATGCCGGTGCTCAAAGCCTTCGAAGCCGCGTTCCCCTTTGTCGACCTGATCATCCGCCATCCGGTTTACGGCGACGTTAGCGAACTGGTCAGCAGCGGCGAAGCGGTACTCGGTGTGGCGTTTTCACAGCCCGGCTACCCCAAGGAACTGGCGTTCCAGCAACTGGGCAAACTGATCATGCTGCACGTCTGCCATCCCGACCATCCGTTGGCGCAACTCGACAACGTCACCTTCGACGACCTGCACGTCCATCGCCGCCTGGCCTTCAGCGCCCACGCGAGCAAACTGCCGAGCAGTGAATACCTGCGCTCGACCCAGTTGTGGCAAGCGGAAAGCTATCTGGCGTTACTGGAAATGGTCCGCGCCGGGCTCGGCTGGGCCACCCTGCCCCGCCAGCTCATTCAGCGTGAATTGGCCAAGGGTGAGCTGGTGGAGCTGCAGCTCTCGGCGTATCCGCATACCGACTGGCAGATTGGTGTCGATCTGCTCTGGGCGCGGCAACGGCCGCTGGGTAAAGCGGAACGGTGGTTGAAGGAGAAATTGCAGGGCAACAAGGTGTATGAGCTGGATCGCAATGGGCAGATCACCACGCTTTGACGTGGGGACAACAAGGCCCGCGAAAGCGGGCCTCGATTGCAGGCGTTGTCACTACGCCAGTTTGACTGTCTCGGTCTGAACCTCGTGCTCAGGGCGGATCTTGAACCAGATCGAATACATCGCCGGCAGGAACACCAGCGTAATGATAGTGCCGACGAACGTGCCGCCAATCAGGGTGTAAGCCAGCGTCCCCCAGAACACCGAGTGTGTCAGGGGAATAAACGCCAGGATGGCCGCCATTGCCGTCAGCAGTACCGGTCGCGCACGTTGCACCGTGGCTTCGACCACAGCGTGGAACGGGTCCAGCCCTTCCAGCGTGTTGTGGTGGATCTGCCCGATCAGAATCAGCGTATTGCGCATCAGGATCCCCGACAGCGCAATCAGCCCGACCAGCGCATTGATGCCAAACGGCTGATTGAAGATCAGCAGCGTCGGCACCACACCAATCAAGCCTAACGGCGATGTAAGGAAAACCATGATCATCGCCGCGATCGAACGCACCTGCACAATGATGATCAGCAACGTCATGGCGATCATGATCGGCAGCAAGGGCAGGATCGCCTTGCCCGCCTTGCCGGATTCCTCGATGGCGCCTGCCTGCTCGATCCGGTAACCGGCAGGCAGTGTCTCGATGATCGGCTGCAACTGCTTGAGGATCACGCTCGAAACATCCGGTGGTTGCAAGCCTTCGGCAATGTCGCCCCGCACGGTGATGGTCGGCGTGCGGTCACGGCGCCGCAGAATCGGATCCTCCATGCGCACATCGACCTCGCCGATCTGCGACAACGGGATGCGTTGCCCTGTTGCGCCGACCAGGGTGAAACCTTTGATTTGTGCCGGGTCGAGCCTGATATTGCCAGCGGCACGCCCGACCACCTGCACAGAACGAATATCCTCGCGGACCGCGGTGATCGGCACTCCGCTCAACAGAAACTGCAGTTGCTGAGCAACCGCATTGGAGGTCAGCCCCACCGCCTGCAGGCGGTCCTGATCGAGACTGAAATGCAAGGTCGGGGTCAGCGGCCCCCAGTCAGTGTTCACCGTTCTCATCATCGGGCTGTCTTGCAGCACGCCGCGAACCTGATCGGCGATATCGCGCAGCTTCGCCGGATCAGGGCCCATCACCCGGTAGGCAACCGGAAACGGCGAATAAGGGCCAAAGACAATTTGCGTAGCCCTGACACGGGCCTCCGGCGCGAGGCCTTCAGCTACCGCTTCGCGCAAGCGCAACTTGAGGGTTTCGCGTGCATCCTGACTCTCTGTCAGCACGACGATTTTGGCAAACGACGGATCGGGTAATTCCGGCGCCATCGCCAGGAAGAAACGCGGCGCACCCTGGCCGATATAGGCCGTGACGATTTTTGCCTCATCCTGCTTGTGCAACTAGGCCTCGACCTTGGCGGCCGTGGCGCTGGTCTGCTCGATCGAAGTCCCATAGGGCATCTGCACCTCGATCATCACCTCGGGACGGTCGGAGGTCGGAAAGAACTGTTTCTTCACCAGCCCCATGCCTGGCACGGCGACGAAGAACAGCGTGACCACCGTGCCTGCCACCAGCCATTTGCGAGCGATCACTGCGGTCAGCAGCTGGCGGAAACGGTTGTAATTCGGCGTGTTGTAGATCGCCGCGTGGCCACCTTCGACCTTCTTGATGTCCGGCAACAACTTCACGCCCAGATACGGGGTGAACGCCACCGCAACGACCCAGGACGCGATCAACGCGATGCCGACGATCCAGAACATGTTGCTGGTGTACTCGCCGGCAGTGGACTGGGCAAACCCGTTCGGCAAGAAACCGATTGCGGTCACCAGCGTACCGGACAGCATCGGCGCCGCCGTATGGCTCCAGGCATACGCGGACGCTTTGATGCGGTCGTAGCCCTCCTCCATTTTCACCACCATCATTTCAATGGCGATGATCGCGTCATCAACCAACAGCCCGAGCGCGAGGATCAATGAGCCGAGGGTGATGCGATCAAAGTTCTTGCCAGTGGCGGCCATCACCACGAACACGATCGCCAGGGTCAACGGCACAGCGGCAGCGACCACCACCCCGACCCGCCAGCCCATGCTGAGAAAGCAAACGAGCATGACCACTAGCAGCGCGACAAAAAACTTGACCATGAACTCTCCGACCGCCGAGTCGATATTGACCGCCTGATCGGTGACTTTGGCGAGGGTCATGCCCAATGGTATTTCCGCATTGATCCGGGCGGTCTCCGCATCCAGCGCCTTGCCCAGATCCAGACCATTCCAGCCCTCGCGCATCACCACACCCAGCAGCAGCGCGTCTTCACCGTTATTGCGCACGACAAAAGTGGCCGGATCTTCGTAACCGCGTTCAACCGTCGCCACATCAGAGAGCTTGAGTGTGCGGCCCTGCACGGATACCGGTGTGTCGCGAATTTTCTGCACCTTGTCGAAAGCGCCGTCGAGACGCAGAAATACCTGTGGCCCGTTGGTTTCGATGGAGCCAGCGGGCGTCAGCACGTTCTGGCTGTTCAGTGCGGCGAAGATGTCCTGCGGCGACAAGCCGAGGGTCGCCAACCGGTCATGGGAAAACGAAACGTAGATGCGCTCGGCTTGCTCACCGATGATGTTGACCTTCTTCACCCCCGGCACATGCAGCAGACGCTGGCGCATGGTTTCCGCATCACGCACCAGCAAGCGCTGCGGCTCGCCTTTGGCTTTCAAGGCGAACAGCGCGAAAGTCACGTCGGAAAACTCATCGTTGACCATCGGCCCGATCACACCGGCCGGCAGCCTGATGGCTTCATCGTCGAGTTTCTTGCGCGCTTGGTAGAACTCTTCCTGCACTTGCGACGGCGGCGTGCTGTCGAGCAACGACACCATCGTGAACGCCAGTCCAGGGCGGGTGTAGGTTTCCGAGCGGTCGTACCACTTGAGTTCTTGCAGGCGCTTTTCAAGGGGTTCGGCGACCTGATCCTGCATCTCTTGCGCCGTCGCGCCGGGCCACGCGGTAATCACGGTCAACTGCTTGACCGTAAACGGTGGATCTTCCGCACGTCCCAACTTAAAGAACGACAACGTCCCTGCAACAGCAATCAGAAAAATCAGGAACACCGTGATTGCCCGCTCACGCACGGCGATGGCCGAAAGGTTAAATCGCCCCTGACTCATGGACGACTCCCGGCAACGCTGGCTTCGCTCTGCTGTGGCAATCGCACCTCTTCGCCATCGCGCAGCAGATGGGCGCCCAACGCCACCACCTGCTCACCGGCAGTGAGGTCGCCGGCGATGCGCGCCGAATCATCGCTCAACCCCAGCACCTGAACCGCTCGCCAGGTCACCTTTGCCGGTGTTCCGGCAATCACCCACACACCGGGGCCTTTGCCCGGGTCGTAAACGGCGGCAATGGGAACTTGTAACGCCTGAGTCTGATTGGCACCCTCGGCAATTCTGAGAGTTACGGTCGCACCGATTGGCGCATTGGCCAGCGGCCCCTCGAGCACATAGCGCGCTTCGAACGTGCGCGTTGTGCGGTCTGCCGAGTCCGAAAGCAGCCGCAGTTTCGCCGTCACCGCCGCAGAATTCACCCCGTAAAGGCTGGCTTGCGCGGTGGAGCCGGCAGCCGGACGCAGGGTTTCGGGCAGATGCACGATGGCTTCGCGCTGACCTGCACGGGCCAGTCGCACCACCGGTTGTCCCGGACTGACGACTTGTCCAGGTTCAGCGAGTGTTTCCACCACCACGCCGTCCGCATCAGCGACCAGCAACGCATAACCCGAGGCATTGCGCGCTACATCGGCTTGCGCTTGCGCGGCATTGAGCTGCGCCTTGGCAGTCTCCGCGGCGGCTCTGTACTGATCGTAGGCTGATGCCGAAATGGCACCAACGCCGACCAGTTTGCGATAGCGAACCTCATCGTCGGCTGTCTGTTTGGCGCTGGCGCGAGCAGCGATGACCGCCGCCTGCTGCGCCCGCGCTTGCAGTCCGAGGTCGATCGGGTCGAGACGCATCAACGGCTGACCCCGCTTGACGACCTCCCCCGTATCAACCAGGCGTTCGAGCACCTTGCCCGATACGCGAAACCCAAGGTCGCCCTGAACGCGCGCCGCGACCACTCCGGTGAAAGAGCGAGCGACATCGGGTGATGCTTGCACCGCAGCGGATCTGACCAGCGGCGCCTGGGTTCGGGGATCTGCAACGCTGGAAGATTCGCCACAGGCGGTCAGGGCAAGAGGCAACAAGCATGCGGCAATGGGGAAAGGTCGGAGCCGGCGCATAGGTTCACCTACTGAGGAATAGGATGATCATCATATTCTCAGTCTTGTGACCAATATCGTCAATAGTCACTATTTGAGAAATGACTGCATCCTGACCATCAGCAATATCGGCCTACGAATCGACTCACATGCCCGACTAAAAACGGTAGCTCACAGAAGTCCCCAGCCCGCTCGCACTGTTCTTGTATCTGGCACTGTAGGCACCTCTCGATGCCGAGGTGTCGTTGACCTCAACGCTCTCCTCCCAAAGGTAGGAATAAGCCAGGTCGATCGTGACATTTTCCACGGGCGTCCAGCCGGCACCGAAGCTGAGCACCTTGCGGTCGCCCGTCGGAATGCGCGGCCCTCGATTGGTGTTGTTGGCCGGTGACTGATCAACCGAGAAACCGGCGCGCAGCACCCATTGGTCATTCAATTGATAGGCTGCACCGATCGCGTGAGCCCAAGTGTCATGCCAGTTCTGCTCTTCGCTGATCGTGCCCAATTGGCCACTCAGCAACGGCGGCAAGCCACTGTTCTCGATCGTCAGTTCCTTGAAGCGGCTCCAGCGCGTCCAGGTACTGCCCAAATAAAGCGTCCAGTCGTTATTGAATTGATGCGTGACCGAAAAGTCCACCGACTCCGGCGTGTCCACGTCCAGCGATGCGTCATAGCTGCGGCCGCTGACGCCCAGCACGCTGAAGATGCCATCGGTGACCTTGGTTTTCGCATCCAAGTGGTAACTGACTTTGGAGTGATAGGTCAGCCCCAGGCGAGTCCGGTCTGTGGCCTGCACCAGCACGCCGGCGTTGAAGCCCAGCGCGGTGTCATCGCCGGTGCTTTTCAGCTTGCCGTCATTACGCCCCGGGCTCAGTGGATTGGGAACCATGCCGGATATCTCGCCGCTGATACGGTTAATGGTCGGACCGAAACCGATCGAGACGTTTTCGTTAAAGGCGTAGCTGATGGTTGGTTGGAAAGTCAGCGTGGTGACTTCGCTCTTGTTGGCGTAATAGCGTCCGGCAAAGCCACTGCCGTAGTCGGTGATCAGCCCGAACGGTACATAAAATCCGACGCCGAATGCCCAGTGGTCATCAATGGGTTTGACGTAATACCCCATCGGTACGGTGGTCGTCGGCACCATGTCGCCATCTTCATTGCCGCCGAACGTACTGCGCGTCCGGCTGATATCTGACTTGGCGAACAGCGTCGCTGCGCCCACGCTGACCTGCTCTCGTTTAAGCCGCGCCATGCCCGCCGGGTTGCCGTAGATCGTACTGGCGTCTTCGGCTGAAGAAGAGCGCCCGGCAAAACCGGAGCCCATCCCGCTGATGCTTTGTTCGTTGAGTGCAAAGCCACCGGCAAACACATTGGAAGACGCAAGCACGAAGGCCAGGCCCACGGGGCTCTTGAGCATTGTTTTTTTCATTATTGGACTCTATGGAAATCACTGGAATAGAACATCGAGCACTACAGCGAAACCATATTATCCATGTGACCGATTCAGTCAATGGTCACATAAGACTAAATTCAATGCCCTCCCGGCACTGATGTGCCGGTGGGCAGGAAACGTAATGAGAGGATGTCGTTTGACTCGAATCGCCTGAAAACCTTGCTCAGCGATGGGTCAAGGCATGAGGCTGCGCAGGATGAGGTTGGTGGTCAGCGTGGGCGCTTGCTCGATCAGATCCAGATTGTGTTGCAGCAGCAGCGGGTTGACGAAAGGTCGCAACGCCAGATTGATCGCCTCGACGGTCTCGTCCAGCGGGGTCTTGCGCTCGAACTCCCCCGCCTCTCGACCATGGCGCACGATGTCGAAGATAAAGGCCTTGATCTGCGCCTCATACACCTGGGCACTGTTCCAGCGCTCCGAAGCGGAAAACGCCGCGATGTCGTAAAGCTTGCGGTCGTTGAAGAACAGATCCACACCCGTAGCGATCACGGTTTTCACCAACCTGCGCAAACGCTCGGTGGCTGAAACCGCTTCGGTATTAATCGCTTGTTCGACTGCCGCAGCAATTTGGCCCAGACAGTTGGAGCAAATGGCCTCGCCAATTGCCTGCTTGGAATCAAAGAATTTATAGATGTACGCCTTGGAAAAACCGATGGCCTTGGCCAGGTCGGAAACCGTGGTTTTACCGTAGCCATATTGGCTGAAGTGCTCGTTGGCCGCGGCGACAATCTGGTCACGAATGTCGTGTTCGGCGGGGCCGCGAGTGCTCGGCGAGGAGGTAGACAGGGATGGCTGATTCATGGGGGCAGCTTACTCACCCTGTCGGTGACTGACAACTCGCCGAGCATTGTTGAACGTGTTACACCACGGCGGCTTCAATCGTTCTCGAGCGCCACGCAAACCCCAACACCATCAGCAACCCCAGGCCCGCCATTGCCGCGCCGGCCAGGGAGATCGCCGGATAACCCAGCCCGCTGCTGATCACCGCGCCGCCCAGTGCCGCACCAATCGCATTGCCGAAGTTGAAGGCGCCGATGTTCACCGCCGAGGCCAGATTGGGCGCGTCCTTCGCTGCTTCCATAACGCGCATCTGTAGTGGCGGCACCAAAGCAAAGCTGGCAATACCCCAGATCAGAATGGCCACGGCGGCCGTCAGCGGCCAACGCATCAGTACGGTGAACGCCAACAACACCAGAATCAGCACGCTCAGCGAGACGATCAGGGTGCGATCGATCGAGCGGTCAGCGGCCTTGCCGCCCCACATGTTGCCCAGCGTCAACCCGACACCGTAAAGCATCAGCATGGCGGTGATGTAAGCAGTGGACGCATGGGTCTCGCTGCTGAGGATCGGCGCGATGTAGGTGAAGACGGTGAACATGGCGCTCGAGCCGACCACGGTCAGGGCCAGCGCGGCCAGCACCGGGCCGCGCCCCAATACTCGAATTTCCGCCATGACACCGACACTTTGCGGCGCCCGCACGTTGGGCAAGGCGAACCACAACGCCGCCATGGTCAGCACGCCCAGGCCGGTAATCCCCCAGAAAGCCGTGCGCCAACCAAACATTTCGCCAAACCAGGCAGCCAGCGGCACACCGCCGATGGTCGCCAGGGTCAGGCCCATGAACATCGCCGCAACCGCCCCGGCACGTTTTTCCGGGGCGACCAGGGTGGCGGCGACGACGGAGCCAACGCCAAAGAAGGCACCGTGGTTCAGCGAGGTCACGACCCTGGCAACCATGAGGCTGTAGTAGTCGGTGGCCAGGGCCGACATCAGATTACCGAGGGTGAAAATCGCCATGAGCCCGATCAGCAGATAGCGCCGGGGAATTTTGCCGGTGGTCAGGGTCATCAGCGGCGCGCCGAGCAATACCCCCAGCGCATAAGCACTGACCAGCAAACCGGCAGCGGGAATGGAAACGCCCAGATCCGCAGCGATACCCGGCAACATGCCCATGGGGGCGAATTCTGTAACGCCGATGCCGAAGGCACCGATGGCGAGTGCAACAAGTGGTGGATTGATACGCATGGAAAACTCCTTATCTATGCCGCCAATGCTACGATCCCGTCTTTTAAGGCGGTAGATAGCATTTTTGGCAATCACCTTTGCGTAGGAGGCACAAGTGGATTTCAACGGCAGGTCAGGTGAAATGAGCGTGTTCACCACCGTGGCGCAGGAAGGCAGTCTGTCGGCTGCCGCGCGTGTACTGGGCCTGACACCCTCGGCCGTCAGTCGGATCATCGCGCGCACCGAGCAACGGCTCGGCACTCGCCTGCTATTGCGTACCACCCGAGCGATTACCTTCACTGCCGAGGGCGAAGCTTTCCTGCGCGGCGCCCGGCGGATCCTCGCCGACATGGACGAGGTCGAAGAAGCCATCGCCGATCAAGGCGTGCCCAAGGGGCGACTGCGGGTCAGTGCCGCCCTTGGCCACGGCCGTCTGGCCATCGTTCCCTTGGTCGCAGCCTTCAGCGCCCGTTACCCGAACATCGTCGTCGACCTCACCCTCGGCGACGAAGTGGTCGACATTCTTGCCGGACAGGCCGACGTCGCAGTGCGCTTCGGCCATCTGCCCGACAGTCCGCTGACCGCACGCAGGATTGGCACCACCGGCCAGGTCGTGGTGGCATCGCCCGAGTATCTGCAGCGCCACGGCGTCCCGCAGGAGCCGGAAGACCTGCTCCAGCACAACTGCCTGCGCTTCAATTTCAAGCGTGCCGAACCCAACTGGCCATTCATCCGTGATGGCAAAGCGTTTTCCCTGAAGGTCAGCGGCAACATCGAATGCAGCAGTGGTGAAGCGTTGGCACAATTCGCGCGAATGGGCGCCGGCATTGCCCGTATCGGGGAGTTCAGCGTGAGCGAGGATCTGCAGCGTGGCGACCTGATTGCGCTGTTGCAAGACTGGAACCCGGGGGATCAGGAACCGATTCATGCGGTGTTCGTTGGCGGCGTGGCGATGCCGGCGCGGGTGCGGTTGTTTGTGGACTTCTTGCTGGAGAATCATCGGATGTCAGCGCAGGCATAAGCTGATATTTGCGGATACTCGTGATGGTGGATGGCCGCCGTTAAAGACCGCTTTCGGGCAGGAGCAGACATCTGAATACCCGCACTTGTATATTTCCGACAGACCAATCTTCACCACCAACGCGCAGAATCGGGAAGGTACACATTCATGGATCAGAAAAATGGCCAGGCCGGCACTGCCGACTGGGTCATCCGCAGTGTTCAACCTGGAGGCATCGAGCGTATCGAAGCGTGGTTCGGCAGCCACGGCTACGATCCTCATCGACACGACACCTACTCGATCGGCCGTACGTTGGCGGGCGTCCAGAGCTTTCACTACGCAGGCTCGATGCGCCACGGTCTCCCCGGCAATACGCTCGTGCTTCACCCAGACGAACTCCACGATGGTATGGCCGGCACCGATGCAGGCTTTCGTTATCGAATGGCCTACGTTGATCCGGCATTAATCCAGAACGTCCTGGGCGGGGAACCCTTGCCCTTTATCGCTGGGGGACTGTCGAGCGATCCGCGTCTGTTCCGTGCCAGCGAAGCATTCGTGCAAGCGGTGGATCATCCACTGGAAACACTGGAGGAACAGGACGCGCTGTATGACCTGGCGATGGCGTTGCGTGCGGTCGGCGGCAAACCGCGCGGGCGCAAGCGTGTGGATTACCGCGCAGCCGAGCGCGTCAGAGCATTCATCCTCGAACATCTGCACACGTGCATTACGCTGGAAATGCTGGAGCACGCCAGTGGGCGCGAGCGCTGGAGCCTGTCACGCGACTTCAGAACACTTTACGGTACGAGCCCTTACCGATTTGTCACCCTGCGCCGTCTGGATCGGTTCCGCGCATTGGTGCTTGAAGGTTTCACCCTGGTGGATGCGGCCCTCGTCGCGGGTTTCCACGATCAAAGTCATATGACGCGACACTTCACCCGCTGCTACGGAGTTCCGCCCATGCGCTGGCTGGAACGATTGCGGGCAGCACGCTGACTTGCAGGATCGTACAAGAGCGCCCTGCTCCATGCTCTTAGGATGGCGACTTCGAACACCGAGGATCCGTCATGTCAAAGCTCTGTCATCAACAATCATCAGTTCCTGTAAACCTGGCACATAAAGCTTCGCTCATCGAACAGCAATGGAGTCCCAGGGTTGTCGCGGAGATGAATGACTACCAGTTCAAGGTTGTGCGAATCGAAGGCGAATTCATCTGGCACTCACATCCTGAGACCGACGAAGCATTTCTTGTCCTGGAAGGCACCTTGCGCATCGACCTGCCGGATGGCTGCGTCTATGTGAATCCGGGTGAACTCTATGTAGTACCCCGTGGCGTCGAACATCGGACAGCTGCTGAAGGTGAAGCAAAACTGATGATGATCGAGCCTCGAGGCATTTTGAACACCGGGCATGAAGATGGCGAAAGAACGGCATTGAACGACGTCTGGATATAATCCAGCGTTATCCATTATCAAAGCCGATGAATTCACGATTTTGCGGGAGATGTGACAGTGCTATCCGATCCAGAGGCGCGCGTAGCACTCAAAGAACTGATTGAAAAATACCTCAAGGGAAGAGATCCCGATTACGACCGTCTGATCGAAATTGTTCAGGATCCTTCGCGGCAAGTTCCGATCAGGGGTGTGCTTGAGGATATTAGACGGTACAACAAGGTCCAGTACACGCAGCAGGACCTAGAACTGATCGACAACCTTTTGTACATGTATGGCTGAGACAGAACGTGCTGGTCGCGGGCAAATGGTTGAAATAGGGTTGCACAGTGAGATGGGCATCCACCTGTGCGGCAACAGGTCGGAAATATCACTCGCCCGGCGCGTCGGCAGACGCGTCAGACCTTCTTTCAGACATCGGCCTGAGTCATGCATCATGACTTCGGTGAACGCTTACGCATCGGGCAAGTGAAATTGAAGAGCTGCTGCCGCATAAATGGCAACTCGATTAGCTACGCGAGGCGGGATGCCCGTACAAATACTTTCGGGAGTGAGTAATGAGCAATGACCCCTGTGCTTTAGCTGCGCGCATGATTCGCAACTTCAATGATGTGCCGCTGCAATACGAGCGCCGCGACCCTCTTTACGAGAGCCATGGCGCGCGCCTCGGCACTGACACCGTCGCGCAGAAACTCGGTGCGTCGATGGACATCGTCGCGCCAGGCAAGCGTTCTTGCCCCTACCATTTTCATTATGCTCAGGAAGAGATGTTTGTCATCCTGGAAGGGTTCGGCACCCTGCGCGTGGCGGGTGAAATGTTGCCGATCCGAAGCGGCGACGTCATCTTCATTCCGGCCGGCCCCGAGTATCCGCATCAAATCATCAACACCTCGGATGCGCCGCTGAAGTACCTGTCCATTAGCACCCGAGAAACCCCCGAAATCTGCCAATACCCGGACTCCGGCAAATATCAGGCGATGGTCACAATCAATGGAGCTCGCGCGTTCACCGCTGTGCAGCGGCCCGGGACTACGCTTGATTATTGGGACGACGAACCATGAGGGGGCATCCACATTAGTTATCAGTCAGCCAGGAAGCTCGGTTTCATTCATGATGACGGGCGCCATCATGTCCAGATCCGGCGCAACCAGTTCGATGTGGCTTTATCTCGGAATGCGCTTGAGACATTACTGATTTGAGCAACAAACTTCGCATTGTTCACCCCCTCCACCTCTCAACATCGGCGTGATTCAAGCCAGAGATTCCAACTTGTCGTCACAGACGGCAGAGCGCCTGAGCTCCAGGATCGTGCGTTCATGCACTGCGCCCCACTCTCGCATCGCACTCACCAATGGCGCGAGTGAATGACCTAACGCTGTAAGCGAATACTCCACTTTGGGTGGCACCTCGCGATAGATTTCGCGATGAATCACCCCGTCCGTCTCCAGTTCTCTGAGCTGGAGTGTGAGCATCCTCTGCGTGATATCTGGAATCAGCCGACGTAGCTCGTTAAAGCGCTTCGTGCCTGACATCAGGTGAAAAAGTATGAGCGATTTCCATTTTCCACCGATGACATCGACAGTGAATGCGACGGGACAAGCGAAAGCCTCGATTTCATCCTGGGGGTTACATTTTTTCACTGTTATCACCATGGTATAAAAAGTGTGCCTACCGCACAAAATTGTGCGTACTTACGTCGATGTGCTGCAAAAGTTAGCATGGATTCCATATTCACCACTATGGAATCGGACAGATGAGTTTGTTGTTATCACCCTATGAAATTAAGGGCCTCACCCTGAAAAACCGGGTCGTCATGTCCCCTATGTGCATGCATATGGCGGCGGATGATGGTTTCGTCACTGACTGGCACCGCGTTCATTACGGCGCTCGTGCTCTGGGTCAGGCGGCGCTGATTTTTCCCGAAACGCTGGCCATTCAGGCTGACGGTCGTATTGGCGCCGGTGACCTTGGCATCTGGAGCGATGAGCACGTTGTCGGCTTGAAGGCGCTGACGGAATTGCTTCACGGCTTTGGTGCAAAAGCCGGCGCTCAGATCGGCCATGCGGGGCGCAATGCTGACCTGCCCGGTCTGATTCACATCGCGCCATCGGCGATTCCATTTACGCAAACCAGCCCTGTTCCTCGCGAACTCGCGGCTGATGAGATTCCGGCTCTGGTAAAGCTGTACGGCGATGCCGCACGTCGAGCCAGCGAAGCTGGCTTCGATGTGCTTGAGATCCATGCCGCGCACGGCTACTTGTTAAGTGAGTTTCTCTCGCCGTTGGCTAATACCCGCGACGACGAATATGGCGGAGATGCCGAGCGTCGTTATCGCTTCCTGCGCGAGGTGCTGGAAGAGGTCAAAACGCATTGGGGGGATCGCCCTCTGTTCGTGCGCATCTCCAGTTCTGATTACGCCGAAGGCGGAAACACGCCCGAGTCGTTCCTCGAATATGGTCGCTGGATGAAAGCGCAGGGCGTTGACTTGATCGACTGCAGCTCCGGCGGGATCAAGATGGTCAAGGTCGAGACCTACCCGGGTTACCAGGTGCCGGCCGCTGAATTACTGCGTAAGGAGTTGCATATAGCAACAGGCGCTGTGGGTGTGATTCAGAGTGGACGTCAGGCTGAAGAAATCTTGCAGAACGGCCGAGCTGATCTGGTGTTTGTCGGGCGGCAAATGCTCCGAGATCCATTCTGGGTTCGCAGCGCTGCAGATGATCTTGAAGAAATCATTGAGATTCCTACCGCCTACACACGTTATGGATCTGTCTGGCTTGATGCCAAAGCCTGATGCCTTTGTTGCACTAATCCTATGAAGCAGGAGCAAGCACATGAGCAAGCCGACTTACGTTGAAGAATACCAAGCCATCACCGAGGTGCTTAACCAGTACATTGAGGGCTGCAAGCAGGCCAAAAGCAGCATCATGAAGCCAGCCTTCAGTGAGCAAGCGACCATGTTCAGCGTCGATGGCGACGGTAAGCTGACGGGCGGCGCAATTTCAATCCTGTTCGACGGGATCGACAAGGGTTTCCGCCCTTCTCCTGATGCACCGGCGGCTATCGTTCGCGTCGAAGTCGTCGGTACGGCGGCGAGCGCTCGCATCGACGCCAACGACATGTCAGGTATCTCTTTCACCGACTTTTTTCATCTGCTGAAAGTTGATGGCAAGTGGACTGTGATTAGCAAGATTTTTCAAACTCATGTAGCGCCTTGATGACTTGGGTCGTCCGGCGGCCCTTGCTTATGCGTTGACATCAGAATCTGCTGCGATGAGCGAGAAAAAAGGCGCCAAATTGGCGCCTTTACGTTATCAAGCGACTTTGATCACAACCTTCCCAAATGCTCCCCTCGCGAGATGTTCGTAAGCTTCTCGTGCTTTCTCGAACGGATAGACCTGATCGATCACGGGACGGATTTCGTGCTCGTTGAGGAAAGTATTCATCCGGTCAAATGATGAACGCGGCGCCACGGCGATTCCGCGAATGGTCGTCTGGCGGAAAATAAGTGGCATCAGATTGAGCTCAACGGTTTGTCCCGTGAGAAAGCCGATCTGCGCAATACGCCCCGATGCCTTGGTTGCTGCGACCGATTGGTTGATGCCGCTGCCACCGGCCACATCGAGGAGCAGATCCACGCCTTTGCCGTCGGTTAGCTTCAGCACTTCGTCCGCCCAATTCGGCGTCGTTCTGTAGTTGATGCCAGCCACGGCCCCCAGCCCCGTCACGGTTTGCAGATTCTGGTCGCTGCTCGACGTTGCGATGACCTTCGCGCCAAGTGCAGTAGCAATCTGCACGGCAAATATCGATACACCTCCAGTGCCTTGAACCAATACGGTCTGGCCCGGCTGGATTTGCCCAAAGTCCACCAGCGAATACCAGGCTGTGAGCGCAGCAATAGGCAGTGTTGCCGCCTCCTCGTCGCTCATGTTGTCGGGGGCACCGACGGCGCTGTCTTCATGGATGATCATGTATTCGGCCAGACCGCCGGGCAACGGCGAACCGAAGCAGTAATCGGGTTCGTTCGGCCCTGGTTCGCCATCCAGCCAACGTGAGTAAAGGTGGGAATTGACACGATCACCGACTTTAAAACGCGTGACGTTGTCACCAATCGCAACCACCGTGCCGGCTGCATCACTTACGGGAATCAGAGGTTTGGGCACCCTGTGCGGTTCATAAATGCCGTCGACGATAGCCTTGTCGCGAAAGTTGAGCGAGACAGCGCCGACCTTCACCAGTAACTCGCCTGCCTTGGGTTGCGGGGTCGCAACCTCTCCCAATTGCAGGTTGTCGAGTCCGAAATCGTTCAATAACCAAGCTTTCATTGCCAATCTCCAAATACACATCAATGGCCTCGAACCAGAGCCGGTTCCGCCTTGGGTGCATTTTTCGCTGTTGAAGGTGCGCAATAAATGCGTGGAAAAAGACATGATTGTTCTATTCTTGGATAACAATCATGTTCAACCGTTGATGTCCGGGTTCATAGGAAAGCGTCATGGAATTGCTTCAATCGATGCGACTGTTCGCCAGGCTTGCCGAACTTGGCAGCTTTACCAAAGCTGCCGAATCGCTGGACATCGGGCGACCGCAGGTCACTCGGTATATCCAGGAGTTGGAAACGTCATTGGGCGTGCGCTTGTTCCAGCGCACCACGAGAAAGGTCGCCCTCACCGCCGAGGGCGAGAGGTTCTATGAGCGGGTACAGGAAATTCTGGCGGGTATTTCTGCTGCGACCTCAATGTTCGATCGATCAGGAGCAACGCTCACAGGCCGGCTGCGCGTCGATATCCCAAGCGCCTTCGCGCAGATGAAATTCATCAATAGCCTTAAAGAATTCACCGTCTGCTACCCCAGTATCAACCTGGTGCTGGGCGTGACTGATCGGGCCATCGACTTGATCGGCGAAGGCGTCGACTGTGCGTTGCGTATCGGCGATCTACCGGATTCGACCTTGATCGCTCGCCCTATCGCGATGGCGACGATGGTGACGTGTGCCGCGCCCGAGTATTTGAACGAGCATGGCGAGCCCAAGACACTCGACGATCTAGCCTCCCATCGAGGCGTCAACTTCTTGTCCGGTCAGAGCAACAGAACATTGCCCTGGCATTTTTCGGTGAAAGGTCAGGATCGATCCTTTGTGCCTGACGCCGGCATCACCGTCACCGAGTCGAATGCGTACGTTCAGTGTGGCGTGTCGGGTTTCGGAATAATTCAGGCACCCGGGATCGCCGTGGCCAAGCATTTGGAAAGTCGCGGTTTGGTGGAAATTCTAAAGCCTTATCGGCCAGCCCCTCGCCCGGTGTCGTTGCTATACCCGAGCCGGACTCATCTGGCGCCCCAGGTTCAAGCTTTTATTGAGTGGCTGCAAGAGCGCTTTCCGCTGCTTCATTCCGACTGGCTGGAACTGTAGCGATTGAGCTGTAAACGGTGGTCACGGGGCAGAACCGGTCCTTCGCGAATGTGCATTCCTGCCCAATTCCCATAACCCCCTTATGTAACCCGAAAACACGCCGATACCGTGCTGCAGCACGGAAGCACCGCAGCAGCACTTACTTCATGGACGGCAGGAACCCGAACAATGTTGGAATACCTCTGGCGCAGCATCCATTCCCCGGACTACTTGCCCAACGTACTGGACTGGATGATCCATATTCTCCTCAGCCCGTTCATGGTGATCATGTGCCTGATGGTCGGAGCGCTCGCCGGCAAATGGTGGAGAGCACTGCCCTACGGCAGTCTGACTTGTTATGTGGTCTTTCTGAGCCGGTCTTCTTTCTATCGGTGGGAAAGCATTTTCCCCGTAGCCGGTCTGCCTGCACTGGCAATCGATGGCGCGCTATTGGCGCTCCTCGGCTTTTACTTGAAAGGCGTACTAAGAACCCGCGCAGACGCAAAACCCGAAGGCCATTGGCTGCGCAGGCTTTATCAAGGCCTTAAGGTCTTCCTGCTGACAGTCATGGTGATTTTCTGGGGATTGGTCGTGCTGTTTGTCGTGGTCTTCACTGTCTCGGTCGCGACCCAACCGTCATTGGCGCACTGAGCAGCGTCCTGCTTGATCAGACCAATCGGGACCCAGCTTTGCCGGAAACAGCGTCCGAATGAACTGCCGACTCAACAAGATGAACTTCAGTGGCATTACGCCCCGCCAACCAGGCAAGCACTGACGCGACAACCAATACAGCGGCGCTAAATTCGAATGTAGCTTTATAACCACTCAAATCAAAAGCCAGACCACCAATGATCGCGCCACCGGCGATAGCCAGTTGAACAATCGCCACCAGCAAGCCACCTCCGGCCTCCGCATCATCCGGCAGCGTTTGCGCCAGCCATGTCCACCATCCAACCGGCGCGGCCGTGGCGACCAGTCCCCAGAGGCCGAGCAACACGGCGGTCAGCACCGGTGATTTGCCGAAGCTGACCAACGCCAGCGCGATGGCCGCCATGATCAGCGGGATGACGGTCAACGTGCGGTAGAGGCCGCGACCCATAAACCGTTCGATCAGAAAAGTGCCGATAAAACCGGCCAGTCCCAACCCCAGCAGCATCAAGGACAACGTTGAGACACTGACGCCCGTCACGCCTTCAAGAAAGGGCCGCAGGTAGGTGAACAACATGAACTGGCCCATGAAAAATACGCTGACAGCGACCATGCCCAAGGCCACTGGCAATTGCTTCATCAGGCGCAGGACATTGCCGCTACCGGCCTGGCGCTCGACCTTGAAGGACGGCAGGCTGATCAGCAGCCAGACGGCGGCCAGCACGGCGACCGGAACCACGCAGAAAAATGCGCCGCGCCAGCCGATCAGCGAGCCGAGAAAACTCCCCGCTGGAGCCGCGATTACCGTGGCCAGCGCGTTACCGCCATTGACGATGGCCAGCGCTCGCGAAACCTGTTCAGGCTTCACCAGACGCATCGCAGTCGCCGCCGACAATGACCAGAAACCGCCGATCGCGATCCCGATCAACGCACGTCCAAACATGAATGACGGGTAACCCGGTGCGACCGCGACCACCGTGCCGGAGACGATCATCAGTAAGGTCAGGCCCAGCAGCAATTTCTTGCGTTCGACGCGAGCAGCGACCGAGGCAATCAGCAGGCTGGTGATCAGGGCAAAGGCACCCGACACGGAAATGCCCTGCCCGGCCTGGCCTTCGGTGATGTGCAGGTCTGCCGCAATCGGCGTCAGCAGGCTGACGGGCATGAACTCTGAAGCGACCAGGGCGAATGCGGCCAGCGACATGGCCAGCACAGCGCTCCAGCCGCCTGTTGTTTTAGAAGGATCTGTAGAAGGAAACGTCATGGGAACTACCTGTGGTGCGAAAAACCTGTGGATGTGATGCGCAGGGGCAAGCAGCTTGAAACCCATTCGGGCACTGCCCCTGTAACAGATAGACACATTCTCCCGGTCAATCCGGCCCTTCCCTAGCGCATTCCTCTTGAATGCTTGCCTGATCCTCTGGCGATGCAGGGTGATGGATAGGAAACGTCTCGCGCGCGGATTAGAGTTCAGTCAACAGGAGTGACCCGACATGATCGATACCCCCCTTCGCCATGAGCCACCGTTGGCGTTGCACATTGACCCGCGCGTGAGCGCACCGGGTGACTTCGCCACGGCCATACCCGGCTTGTCGTTGTTTCGTCGCGACCAACCGGCGCCCCCCGTTGTGTGCATGATCGAACCGAGCCTGATTCTCGTCGGTCGCGGTGAAAAGCGTTTGTGGGTCGGTGGTGAAGGCTACAGCTATGACCCTTCGCGGTTTCTGGTGACCTCACTGGACCTGCCCGCCAATTCCGAAGTGATGCTCGCCAGTCCTGAGCAGCCCTGTGTCGGCCTCGTGCTGAAACTGGATGTGAGCATGCTCGCCGAGGTCATCACCAAGAGCGGCCTGCCGGCCAAGCGGCAGCCAGCCACGGGCACGGGCGCCGCGATTGGCAGTCTGTCGTCGGCGCTGGAGGGCGCGCTCGATCGCCTGCTGGCATTGCTCGATGAACCCGAGGCAATCCCGGTGCTGGCGCCGCTGATTCTGCGCGAGATCCACTATCGGCTGCTGCATACCGATCAAGGCGCACGGCTGCGGCAGATCACGGCCGTCGATGGTCAGGGTTATCGCATTGCCAAAGCGATTGACTGGCTCAAGGTCAACTACACCGATGCCCTGCGCATTGACGATCTGGCCGCGCGGGTGCAGATGAGCGCGCCGACCTTTCACCATCATTTCCGCCAGCTCACCGGCATGAGTCCGCTGCAGTACCAGAAATGGCTGCGGCTCAACGAAGCGCGGCGACTGATGCTGGTCGAGCGCCTCGACGTTTCACGGGCGGCGTTTGCGGTCGGCTATGAAAGTCCTTCGCAGTTCAGCCGCGAATATGGCCGCCTGTTCGGCACTGCACCGAGTCGTGACATTGCCCTGTTGCGCGGGCAGCCATTCGAGGCAGAAGCGCTCGGCAGCGTAGCGAATTGAACGAAACAACCAGCTTCACCGGTGATGCGCCTCGCCGCGTGTCACCGCAAATAACAATGCACGTCAACCGATGATCAGCGGGTGAATCATGGAACTACGAATCAACCAGAAGACCTATCAGGTCGATGCCGACGCCGATACGCCCTTGCTGTGGGTGATCCGCGATGATCTGGGCATGACCGGGACCAAGTACGGCTGCGGCCTGGCGCAATGCGGCGCCTGCTCCGTGCTGGTGGACGGCAATGTGGTGCGCTCGTGCGTCACGCCGGTGGCCGGTGTGGTCGGCCGCGAGGTCACCACCATTGAGGCCATCGAAAACGATGACGTGGGCAAACGGGTGGTCTCGACCTGGGTCGATCTGCAGGTCGCGCAGTGCGGCTACTGCCAGTCCGGGCAAGTGATGGCCGCCACCGCGTTGCTCAAACAGAACCCCAAGCCGAGTGATGCGCAGATCGAGGCAGCGATGGTCAATCTGTGCCGCTGCGGTACCTACAACGCCATTCATGCCGCCGTGCATGAGCTGGCCGGCAAGGGAGACGCGTGATGAACGTTCGAATCGACCCTTCACTGCAAGCCTCGGTACTGGATCTGCACGAACCGATCAATGTTTCGCGCAGACGTTTTCTCACCGGTACCGCCGTCGGCGCACTGGTCCTCGGCTTCGGCCTGCCGCTCGGTACAACGCGCGTGCAAGCTGCCGTTGCAGCGGCGACGGCCGAGCGCGGCACACAGGTGCCGGCGTTTCTCGAGATCCGTCCGGACAACCGCGTACGTCTGCTCTGCCCGTTCATGGAAGGCGGACAAGGCACGTTCACGGCGATGGCACAAATCGTCGGTGAAGAGCTGGATGCCGATCCATCGACCTTTCTGGTCGAAGCGGCGCCGCCCGGCGAAGCCTATGTGGTGTTGGAAAACGGCATGCGCATCACCGGCGGCAGCATGTCGGTGCGCATGAGTTACCCGGTGATGCGCCGCCTCGGTGCCCTCGCCCGCGCCATGTTATTGCAGGCGGGCGCGCAGCAACTTGGCGTGCCGGTGAGTGAATTGACCACCGAGCCTGGCAAAGTCGTGCACGCCAAGTCGGGCCGCTCGCTGGCCTACGGTGAACTGGCCGAGCGCGCGATGGATCTGCCGGTTCCCGATCCGGCCTCCGTGACACTGCGTGATCCGAGTCAGTTCCGCTGGATCGGCAAACCGGTGAAGCGCCTCGATGCCTACGACAAGTCCACCGGCAAGGCGCTCTACAGCATCGATCTCAAGGTCGACGACATGCTCCATGCTGCCGTTCAACATGCCCCGCGCCTGGGCATGACGGTCGGCAACCTGCGCAACGAAGAGCAGGTCAAGGCAATGAAAGGCGTGCATTCCGTGCATCGTCTGCCGGGTGCCGTGGCGGTGGTCGCCGAGCGCTGGTGGCACGCCAAACGTGCCGTCGAGGCAATTCAGGTCGACTGGCAAGAGCCAACGGCCGAAAGCAAAGTGCGGCCGATGCCCGCCGACTTTTCCAGCGATGCCTGGTTCAAGCGCCTCGCTGAAGACAAAAGCCCGGCCAAGGATGATGAAAACCAAGGCGACGTGGCTGCGATTCTCAAGGAAACCAAGACGCGGATTGACGCCACTTACCACAACCAATACCTGAACCACGGGCAGTTGGAGCCGCCTTCGGCGCTGGCCCGATTCAACCCGGACGGTTCGCTGGAAGTCTGGTTGCCGAATCAGGCACCGGACATGTTCCGCGCCGACATCGCCAAACGCACGGGCCAAGATATTTCGCGCATCACCTTGCATTCGCCGCTGCTGGGCGGGTTCTTTGGTCGGCATTTTCTCTACGACTCGGCCAGTCCCTATCCGCAAGCGATCGCGCTGGCGAAAGCGGTTGGACGTCCGGTCAAACTGATCTGGAGCCGCGAAGAAGAGTTCCTGCGTGACGTGCTCCGTCCCGTTGCTGCGGTGAATTTCCGCGCCGCGCTGGACAGCGACGGCTGGCCGCTGGCAATCGAAGCGATCAGTGCCACCGAAGGCCCGACCGAAGCCCTCGCCGGCAAGCAGGGTGAGAAGCTTGACCCGACGGCGCTTGAAGGCTTGTCCGGCAAGTCCTACGCGATCCCCAACAAACGCATCGCGCAGATCTACGTCAAAGGCCCGGCGATGCTCGGTTACTGGCGTTCGGTGGGCAATTCGCTGAACGACTTCTTCTATGAATCGTTCCTTGATGAACTGGCCGACAAGGGCGGCAAGGACCCGTTCGACCTGCGCCTGCATTTGCTGCGTGACAACAAACGCCTGACCACGCTGCTGCAAGCGGTGGCTGAACTGTCGGGCGGCTGGAAGCGTGGGCCGTTTACCGCCGAGGATGGCAGCAAACGTGCGCGCGGCGTGGCCATGGCTTCGCCGTTCGGTACAGAGACGGCGGTGATCGCCGAGGTGTCCATCGAGAACGGCCAGGTCAAGGTGCACGACATCTGGCAGGCGATTGACCCGGGCAGCATCGTCAACCCAGCGATTGTCGAAGCGCAGGTCAATGGCGCCGTGGCGCTGGGACTGTCGCAAACCCTGGTGGAAGAAGCCGTGTGGATTGATGGCAAACCCCGGGCGCGCAACTACGACTTGTATCCGATCCTGCCGCCTGCGCGGATGGCTCGGGTCCGTGTGCGTGTGGTCGAGAGTGGCGAAAAAATGGGTGGCATCGGTGAACCGCCGTTGCCTGCGGTCGCGCCTGCCGTCGCCAACGCAGTGGCAAGGCTAACCGGTCAGCGGGTGCGCAGCCTGCCCATGAGCCGACACACCTTCACTTGATCAGCGCCGGAGCGTCCATGAATAACAGCCGATTCGCAAGAACCGCAGGCTGGCTGGCAGTGCCGTGCCTGGTCGCGGCAGGCCTGCTGGCCTGGTATGTCACCCGCGAGCCTGTCTCGCGCCTGGAAAACCATCAGATCGCCGTGGCCGACATCGACCCGGCACTGGTCGCCCGTGGCGAATACGTCGCCCGGCTCAGCGATTGCGTGGCCTGTCACAGCGTGCCGGGCGGTGCGCCGTTCGCTGGCGGCCTGGAAATGGCCACGCCGCTGGGCTCAATCCATGCGACCAATATCACCCCGGACACGGAGACCGGCATCGGCCACTACAGCCTGGCGGATTTCGACCGGGCGGTGCGTCACGGCGTGGCGCCCGACAGTCGCCGTTTGTACCCGGCGATGCCCTACCCGTCCTACGCCAAGCTCAGTGACGATGATGTACGTGCGTTGTATGCGTTCTTCATGAAAGGCGTGGCGCCGGTGAAACAGGCCAACATCCCCAGTGCGATTCCTTTTCCGCTGAACCTGCGCTGGCCGATTGCACTGTGGAACGGCGTGTTTGTCGACGCCGAGCCCTACGTAGCCAAACCGTCGCAGGATGAACAGTGGAACCGTGGCGCTTACCTCGTTCAGGGCGCCGGGCATTGCGGCAGTTGCCACACGCCGCGCGGCCTGGCGTTCAACGAGAAGGCACTGGATGAATCCGGTAAACCGTACCTCGCTGGCGCCTTGCTCGATGGCTGGTATGCACCGAGCCTGCGTGATGACCACAACACCGGGCTGGGCCGCTGGAGCGAGCCGGAGATCGTGCAGTTCCTCAAGACCGGTCGCAATAAACATGCGGTGGTCTACGGCTCGATGACCGAAGCGTTCAACAACTCCACGCAGTTCATGAGCGATGATGATTTGACCGCGATTGCCCACTACCTGAAATCGCTTCCCGGGGATCGCGAACGGGATGGCGCGCCGTGGCAGTATCAAGCGGTTTCGGCAGCGCAACGTCTGGACTCGCCCGGTGCTCATACCTACGTGGCGCGCTGTGCTTCCTGCCATGGCCTCGACGGCAAGGGTCAACCTGAATGGATGCCGCCGCTGGCCGGCGCGACTTCTGCGCTGGCCAAGGAAAGCGCCTCGTCGATCAACATCACTCTGAATGGTTCGCAGCGTGTGGTCGCGGCTGGCGTGCCAGATGCCTATCGCATGCCGGCCTTCCGTGAACAGCTGTCGGATCAGCAGATCGCCGAAGTATTGACGTTCATGCGCAGCACCTGGGGCAATCAGAGCACGGCGGTGGATGCGCAGACGGTGGGCAAACTGCGTGAACACACCGATCCGGCCAGCAGCAGCCCGATCATTCTGCAGATGCGCTAAGAGGAGACACCGATGGAAAGCATCGACTTGCTGGTCCTGCGCACGGCGCGGGACTGGCTGGCCGCCGGCGAGCGTGTGTTGCTCGCCACGGTGGCGCGCACCTGGGGTTCATCACCACGCCCGACGGGGTCGATGATGGCTTTGCGTGACGATGGTCGCGTGGTGGGCAGCGTGTCCGGTGGCTGCATCGAAGACGATCTGATCCATCGCTACACCACGGCCCATGGCGGCAGCGCTTTTAGCGACAGCGCACCGCAAGTGGTGCGCTATGGCGTCAGTGCCGATGAAGCGCATCGTTTCGGCCTGCCCTGCGGTGGTACGCTGGAACTGATCCTTGAGTTCAACCCTTCGTGGCAGTCACTCGATGAACTGCTGTTGCAGCTGGACGCCGGGCAACTGGTTCGTCGTCTCCTGGTGTTGGAATCCGGACAGGTGATGCTCGAACCGACCGCGACGCCGGAACAGTTCAGCTTCGATGGCGCGCAGATGCTCAACACCTTGGGGCCGGGTTATCGGATGCTGATGATCGGTGCCGGCGCGCTGGCCGAGTATCTGGCGACCATGGCCTTGTTCAACGGTTTCAAGGTGGCGGTGTGCGATCCGCGTCCAGAGTACATCGAGACTTGGGCGGTAGACGGTGTGGAGCGGATTGTCGGCATGCCGGACGACGTGGTCCGCGACTTCGCGGTCGATCTGCGCACCTGCATCGTCGCCTTGAGTCATGACCCCAAACTCGACGATCTGGCATTGCTGGAAGCGCTGCACAGCCCGGCGTTCTACATCGGTGCAATCGGCTCGCGGCGCAACAGCCAACTGCGCCGCGAACGCCTGATCGAGCATTTTGGCGAGACCGAGGCGTCGCTTGCGCGCCTGCACGGACCGATCGGCCTGTACATCGGCAGCAAGACGCCTGCGGAAATCGCCGTTAGCGTGATGGCCGAGATTCTTGCGGCGAAGAATGGTGCGCGCCTGCCGCAAGCGTTTTCAATTGCCAGGGGCAAGGCGCTCGTGGAGTGAGTGGCCCGTCTACACCGCGTCGATGTCATCGGCCGGGCGGTGACGGCAAAAACCGAACCTTTCCCGCGAAAACAGCGTCCGAGCTAAGGCGTTAACGCTTACCGCTCACCACGAGGTTTCCGTTTGAAAGCAGCCATCGTCAGAAAATACCGTTTGATCATCAAGACTCTGGGCTATGTCGGCTGGGCGTTGTTCTGGCTGCTGCTCTGGGACATCGCCGTCACCGTCGACTTCATGCTGTTCCTCAACGCCAAGCTGAACCTGCCGTTGATGCCTCTGACGTTATTGGGTTCGGCATTGATCGTGCTGATCAGTTTCCGCAACAGCAGCGCTTACAACCGCTGGTGGGAAGCACGCACGTTGTGGGGGTCGATGATCAACAATTCGCGCAGCTTCGCCCGGCAGGTGCTGACTTTGCTGGATGATCCCGATGGCGAAGTCAATCCGGTCAAGTCGACCCTGTTGCGCCGCCACGTCGCTTATGTGAATTGCCTCGCCGCGCATCTGCAAGGCCAGCCTTGCCCTGAGGAAGTCCGCGCGTTTATTCCCGCCAATGAATTCGCCCGCAGTGGCACGACCAATAACTTTGCCAATGACATTCTCACCGGTTCCGCGACCTTGCTCGCGCGGGAATACAAGGCCGGGCGCCTGGACAGCATTCGTCTGGCACGGCTGGAGTCGACGCTGGTGGATTTGTCCAACAGCCAGGGCGGCATGGAGCGGATTGCCAATACGCCGCTGCCCTACCCTTATGTGTATTTCCCGCGGCTGTTTATTTCGCTGTTCTGCCTGATCGTGCCCGTCGGGCTGGTGGAGTCTTTGGGCTGGTTCACGCCGTTGGCTTCGACCGTGGTCGGTTTTATGCTGCTGGCCATCGAACGCATCGGCACCGATCTGCAAAGCCCGTTTCGCCACAGCGAACACCAGATTCAGATGGAAGCGCTGTGCGAAACCATCGAGAAAAACCTGCAGTCGATGCAGCGTGATTCTTTGGGTGACGTGCGCAGGCTTGAAGAGAACGCTTGAGGTGCAGCAATCGGTAACCGTCAGGACGTCTGACGGTTTCCAAATCAATCAGAACGCCGCACAACATCGCTTGTGATCGCACGCGCTCACACATCTCCCGGAGCGCTCACTGTCATCCCCCTCTGCTTCCCGCTCCTCGCGGTCTCACATTTTGCGATGTGAGGTTTTCGCATCTGCATAAAAAAGATTGCCGATTCATTGTCAGGTGATTTTTTTCAGCCTATCTTCAATAAAACCTATACAAAGCACTTCATTGCGTACAACTCTTTCGCTATGGATTGGCCTCACGCACAGCACTGCCGCGAGCACCTTGAATGAACCCACTATTAGCCAGCCATTACCGTGAAATTCTCGTCGGCGTCGGTGAAAACCCCGAGCGCGAAGGACTGTTGGACACACCCAAGCGCGCCGCCAAAGCGATGCAGTACCTGTGCAACGGCTACACCATGAGCCTGGAAGACGTCACCAACGGTGCCTTGTTCGAGTCGCAGAGCGATGAAATGGTGATCGTCAGCGACATCGAGCTGTATTCCTTGTGCGAGCACCACATGCTGCCCTTTATCGGCAAGGCACATGTCGCGTACATCCCCACCGGCCGGGTCCTGGGGCTGTCGAAGGTCGCGCGGGTGGTAGACATGTTCGCGCGTCGCCTGCAGATCCAGGAAAACCTTACACGGCAGATTGCCGACGCCATCCAGCAGATCACCGATGCCGCCGGTGTGGCGGTGGTCATTGAAGCGCGGCACATGTGCATGATGATGCGCGGCGTTGAGAAGCAGAATTCGGTCATGACCTCCTCCGTGATGCTGGGGGCTTTCCGGGATAGTTCGACGACACGGCAGGAGTTCCTGCAACTGATCGGACGTCGATAAAGCTATACAGGGGACAGTCACTGTACAAGCCGATAGTTCGAATCTCACCCTCTTCACTTGTGTGTTTCAGGGAGTTAGGCGATGACCCGATTTCTGCTGTTACTGGCACTGGTCCTCAGCGTCGCAAGCTGCGGCAGCGTAGATGTTGCCCGTTATGCCGAGCAACAACCGGCCCTGGACCTGCAGCGTTTTTTCAGCCAGCCCGTCAAAGCCTGGGGGATGTTTCAGAAGCGCAACGGTGAGGTGGCCAAGCGTTTTGAGGTCAACATCGTCAGCCGGCGTGAGGGCAACAACCTGATTCTCGACGAGCGCTTCCTGTACAGCGACGGCACCCGCCAACGTCGCGTCTGGACTCTCACGCCCGAAGGCCAGGGGCGTTGGAGCGGTCGCGCGGCTGACGTGTTGGGTGTCGCCGAGGGCCAGGTCGCGGGCAACACGTTGCACTGGCGTTATCGCCTGAATCTGCCGGTCGATGACTCGACTTACGAAATGAGCATGGACGACTGGATGTACTTGATGGACGAGGACACCTTGATCAACCGTACCAGCATGTCCAAATTCGGCGTAGAGGTCGGACAGGTGACATTGTTCTTCCGTCGCCAGGGTGCCGGAGTCAGCGAATGAACCGCGCATTGACCCTGGCCTCGCTCGGCGACGGTTATCGCGCGCTGGTGATCGGCGCCAGTGGCGCCCTCGGCACAGCCTTTTGCCAACTGCTGAAACAGGATCCGCGCTGTGCCGACGTTCGTGCGCTGGGGCGCCGTACCCTCCCCGCGCTCGACCTTGAACGGCCCGAAACGATTGCCAGTGCCGCCTCCGAACTGGCAGGCGAAGCGCCGTATCAACTGATCATCCACGCGGCCGGTCTGCTCCATCGCGAAGGGATCAAACCGGAAAAAAGCTTCAGCGCAATCGAGCCGGAGGCGCTGCAAACCGTGTTTCAAGTGAACACGCTGGGACCGGCATTGGTGTTGCGTCATTTCCTGCCACTGCTCGATCCTCGGGGAGCGATGGCGATGCTTTCGGCCAAGGTCGGGAGCATTGGCGACAACCGTTTGGGCGGCTGGTACGCCTACCGCGCCTCCAAGGCTGCGTTGAACATGCTGATCAAGACCGCCGCCATCGAACTGGCACGCACGCGCCCGCAGAGTCGCTTGCTCAGTCTGCACCCGGGCACGGTGGTGTCGGGGTTGTCGCAACCTTTTCGCGGCGCCTCCAGCGCCCGTCCGGCAGACGTTGCCGCTGAACAGTTACTGACCTTGATAGACCAGTTGACGTCGGCCGACAGCGGCCATTTCTTTGCCTACGATGGAGAACGCCTACCCTGGTAGGCAAGGAGTGAAGCATGAACCTGCAAGCCCTCACCGAACGTGCGGCCAACAGTGAAATACGTGAACTGGAGCTGCTGTCACTCGAAGGTGGTTTTTATCTGGCGCGGATCCGTCTGGATCACGGCCAGTTCACCCTGCTGGATGACGCAGCCAAGCCGATGCACCTGCGCTCGATCACCCACCTGCGTGACTTGCTGCAGACCGTGCCGGCCTTTCCCTGCGTGCTGGTGCAGCAATGCGTGCACGACGAAATGTGCGGGCGCGATACAGGGCCTGTCGAAGAGCTGCGTATTCCCTTTTCGCTCACTACGCCCGTATGAGTCGAACCACGCACATCAACTGGTAACGAGCGGGGGCCGCCCCATTTGTCGCGTACCCGCTAAGCTGGTGTTACGGCCGTGCGTCAGTTGAACGTTGTTGGCTGAGTGAAAACAGCAAAATATAAATGCTGTCATAACCATGATTTTTTCTGACAAAACGGCGTCTTTTGCAGGTTTTCAAAAGCTCTGTTGAAGCCTGTCAGAGCGCCATTTGCGGCCCAAGCGGATTATCAAAAATCCAATAACGCTTTATTACTGAATTAGTGATTTAACTAGGTAGTTACCTAACTATATAATGCCCTCCTCATTTCAACGGGACACTCAACGTGAAGCAGAGTCAACGCCTCTCGGGCATATCAAAATTCATTCTGATCGGGCTGGGCGTCGTCATCGCCCTGCTCGGCTTGGCGCTGGCTGCGGGCGGCGTGAAGTTGGTCAGCCTGGGAGGCTCGTGGTACTTCCTGGTGGGTGGCTTGGTCATGGCCGTTTCCGGTCTGCTGATCGCGCGCTTCAAGCTTGCCGGCGCGTGGTTGTTCGCCGCGTTCCTGGTGGGCACCGCGATCTGGGCGGTGAGCGATGCCGGGCTGGTGTTCTGGCCGGTGTTCTCGCGCCTGTTCATGTTCAGTGTGATCGGCCTGGTCGTGGCGCTGGTTTATCCGCAGCTCAAGCGTGCCAACGGTGGCGTTGCCGGTCGCGGCGCTTACGCTGTGGCTGCGGTGCTGGCGGTCGGCGTGGTTGTGGCGGCCGGCAATATGTTTGTCGCCCATCCAACCGTGGCGGCAACCGGCACTGGCCCGGGCCTGACCCCGGTCGAGCCGGACAAGGCGCAAAAGGACTGGGCTCACTACGGGAATACCGAAGGTGGCAGCCGCTTCGCTGCGCTGGACCAGATCAACCGCACAAACGTCGACAAGCTGAAAGTGGCGTGGACCTACCACACCGGTGACGTCGCCGAGAGCGATGGCAACGGTGCTGAAGATCAGCTGACCCCGCTGCAGGTTGGCAACAAGGTGTTCATCTGCACCCCGCACAACAACCTGATCGCCCTCGATGCCGACACCGGTAAAGAGCTGTGGAAGAACGCGATCAACGCTCAGTCGAAAGTCTGGCAGCGCTGCCGTGGCATGGCCTATTTCGACGCCACCAAAGCCATCGCACAGCCGAGCAACTCGTCGATCATCGAAGCCAAACCGGCGCCGGCCGCCAATTGCCAGCGTCGTCTGCTGACCAACACCATCGATGCGCGCCTGATCGCGGTCGATGCGGACACCGGCGAGTTCTGCCAGGGTTTCGGCAACAACGGCCAGGTTGATCTGAAGGCTGGTTTGGGTAACGTGCCGGACAGCTACTATCAGTTGTCCTCCGCGCCACTGATGGCCGGCACCACCGTGGTGGTTGGCGGTCGCGTGGCTGACAACGTGCAAACCGACATGCCAGGCGGCGTGATCCGTGGTTTCGACGTGATGACCGGCGCCATGCGCTGGGCGTTCGACCCGGGCAACCCGCAGGATAAAAACGCACCGGCCGACGGCAGCACTTATGTGCGCAGCACGCCGAACAGCTGGGCGCCGATGTCCTATGACCCGGCGACCAACACCGTGTTCCTGCCGATGGGCAGCTCGTCGACCGACATCTATGGTGTCGAGCGCAGCAAACTCGATCACACCTACGGTGCTTCGATCCTCGCGCTGGACGCCACCAGCGGTGACGAGCGCTGGGTATTCCAGACCGTGCACAACGATCTCTGGGACTTCGACCTGCCGATGCAGCCGAGCCTGATCGACTTCACCAAGGACGGCAAAAGCATTCCGGCGCTGGTCATCGGCACCAAGGCCGGGCAGATCTACGTGCTCGACCGTGCCACCGGCAAACCGCTGACCGAGGTTAAAGAAGTCCCGGTGAAAGCGGCGAACATCCCCAACGAACCGTACTCCCCGACTCAGCCGAAATCGGTGGGCATGCCAGAAATCGGTGCTCAGCACCTGACCGAATCGGACATGTGGGGCGCTACTCCGTACGATCAGTTGCTCTGCCGCATCGACTTCAAAGGCATGCGCTACGACGGCCTGTACACCGCGCCGGGAATGGACAAATCGCTGAGCTTCCCGGGTTCGCTGGGCGGCATGAACTGGGGCAGCCTCTCCACTGACCCTGTACACGGCTTCATCTTCGTCAACGACATGCGTCTGGGTCTGTGGATTCAGATGATCCCGTCGCAGAACAAAGGCCAGGCCGCTGGCGGTGGCGAAGCGCTGAACACTGGCATGGGCGCCGTTCCGCTGAAAGGCACGCCTTACGCGGTGAACAAGAACCGCTTCCTGTCGGTAGCCGGCATTCCTTGCCAGGCACCACCGTTCGGCACGCTGACGGCGATCGACATGAAGACCCAGAAAATCGCCTGGCAGGTTCCGGTCGGCACCGTTGAAGACACCGGTCCGCTGGGCATCCGCATGCACCTGCCGATCAAGATCGGTCTGCCAACCCTCGGCGGCACCCTGTCGACCCAAGGTGGTTTGATCTTCATCGCCGGCACTCAGGACTTCTACCTGCGTGCGTTCAACAGCGGCAACGGTGAAGAAGTCTGGAAAGCGCGTCTGCCGGTTGGCAGCCAGGGCGGCCCGATGACCTACGTTTCGCCGAAGACCGGCAAGCAATACATCGTCATCACCGCCGGTGGTGCGCGTCAGTCGACCGATCGCGGCGACTACGTGATGGCTTACGCCCTGCCGTAAACCACGGCGTCCACGTGAAACGCGGACGCTTGCTTCGAGCGCGGCACCTTCGGGTGCCGTGCTGCTTTCCCCCCTATTGCTCAAGTTTTCTGCAGGAAGATTTACATGCTATCGGCTGTTGGTTTTTCCCGTTCCGACCTGTTCAAAGGCCTGTTGCTGGGCGTCGCGTGCACCACCACCCTCCCCGCGCTGGCCGACAACGATTCCGATCTGTTGACCCGCAGCACCCTCACCGGTGACTGGGGTGGCTTGCGTCACCAGATGGATGAACAAGGCATCAAGTTCACCGGCGATTACAGCGGTGAAATGGCCTACAACGCCGACGGCGGCCTGCATCGCTCGGCGCGCTACTCGCAGAACATCAAACTCGGCGTGCAGTTCGATCTGAGCAAGCTGTACGGCGTCGACAATGCCGGCAAGGTCCAGCTGACCATCAACGACCGTCGCGGCAACAGCGCTTCGGAAGACCTCGTCGGCAACCGTCTGCCGATCCAGGAAAACTACGGTGGCCTGTACACGCGCCTGACCGAACTGAGTTACGAGCGCAGCCTGTTTACCCCGGCGCTCAACGTGAAGCTCGGTTACATGGCCATGGGTAATGACCTCGGCGGCCTCGACAGCGGCATTCTGTGCAACTTCATGAACGCCGGTTTCTGCGGCCATCCGCTGAACATGTCCGGTGGCAGCGGCTGGACCAACTACCCCAATGCCCATTTGGGCGTGCGGGTGAAATACGACCTGTCGTCCTCGTGGCAACTGCGCGTGGCCGCGTTCAACGTCGACCCGCAAAGCAACGGCAACTCCAGCCGTGCCTGGCACCTTGGCCCGAAACACACCACCGGCACCGTGGTGCCGATCGAACTGGTGTACAAACATGCGGGTGAGCTGCCCGGCGAATACAAGCTCGGCTACTACTACGACAGCTCTGATGTAAAACGCATCGGCAGTGACAAAGAAGTGTCCGGTCGCGGCGGCCATTACCTGCTGATCGATCAGGCGGTCTGGAACTCGCCTACCTCCGAAGGCCGCAGCCTGCACGCCTTCGGTCAGTACTCGGCGGCCAGCGAAGCGGCCTCGCCGTTCAGCAAGTGGTACGGCACCGGCGTGGTGCTGTACAAACCGTTCGAAGGTCGCCCGCGAGACACCGTTGCTCTCGGTTACGGCCGCGCCGTGCCGAACCCGCGCAGCCGCGACGTGCTGCAGGACGCCGCATTGAACAACGGCACGGCGTTCCCGAACCTGGACAGCGCCGAGCAATTGATCGAACTCGGCTACGGTTATCAGGCCACGCCTTGGCTGACCCTGCGACCGAATATGCAGTACATCATCGAGCCGGGCGCGTTTTCCGGGCAGGACATCGACAATGCGCTGGTGTTTGGTTTGCAGGTCAAAGCGGCGCTCTGATCTCCAAATAGCAGGCAATAAAAAACCCGGTTTGAATGCCGGGTTTTTTATTGTTTTCAAGATCACTTTTTCTTTTTAGCCGGCTTATCAGCCTTCTTTGAATCCTTGGCCTTCTCAGGCTTGCTGTCCGCTTTTTTGGCAGACTTCTTCGGCTCGGCATCTTTCTTCTTGTCTTTCTTGTCCTTGTCGGAGGACTTTGAAAGCGCCGAAGCCGCCGCTGATTTTTTCTCGGGTGATGACTTTTTGTCTTTCAAGTCCTTGCTGGCTTTCGAAGCGTCACCTTTGTCTTTGCTTTTCTTTTCGTCTTTAGCCACGTTGACCACCTCTCGGAGTGTGCCGTTATTGACACAGCGCCTGTGCGATTGACCACAAGCTAATCATTAGGCGAGCAGGTCCTACAGCGGTTCAGATTATTTTCAGGCGTTCGAAAAAGCCTAATAAAGCAGCGCCAGCTATTGCCGGCGCCACCTTTAACAACGGCCCGTTAATCAGGCCTTGTTGCCCGCCGCCTCCAGCGCCTTTTCAGCATTGAAGCCGTCGTAGTTTTCGAACACGCCCATAAAGCCCGGCACGGTCACCTCTCGCGCCCAGTCGCGCTGCAGTTCGCAGTACATCTGCACCCGGCTGATGAGCTTCGCACCCGCCTGCTCCATTCGGCGCAACGCTGCCTCGTGCGCGGCCAGCGACGTGCCGCCCACCGCATCGATCGGCACATAAACTTCATAACCTTCCTGGATCGTGTCGAGCACCGGGAAAGTCAGGCAGGCTTCAGTCCACAGCGCAGTCATGATCAGTTTCTTGCGCCCCAGCGCCTTGACCGCCTGCTTGAACTCGGTGTCCTCCCAACTGTTGATCGACGTGCGGTCATAGGTTGGCAGATGGCCCAGCACCGCTTGCAACTCTTGAATCGGCGGTTTGTTGCGGCCGGTCGCGACATTGACGGTCGAGTGGATGATCGGCAGGTTGAAGTTGACCGCCGCCTTCGCGACGCTGGTGATGTTGAAGACCAGTTCATCACGCGGCATCGAGCGGATCGAGGACACCTGAACCGGTTGATAGTCGATGATGATCAACGCTGAGTTCTCGGGCGTCAGGAGTTGATCGGTGTGGGGGTTGCGGATTGCTTCGCTTGCCATTTGCAGGTCCTTTTGTCTGGGTAACGCACGCGGGTAAAACGGCCGGAGCCCGTGCGGCTAAGTGTTCCAGAATGCACGCGAGTGACGCCGTGCCTGGAAAACCCATTGTGCTGTTCCCCTATTCGCTGCAGTAGTAGCATCCCGAGGCGAACTGTGTCGCGCCAAGGGGAACGCGAAAATGGATATCGAAGAACTGCAAACCTTTGTCGAAGTGGCCGATGCCGGGGGTATTTCACAGGCTGCGCTGCGGCTCGGAGTCTCGAAATCAATCGTCAGCCGCCGGCTGGCCCGGCTTGAAGCGGAACTCGGCGTGCAACTGCTGGCACGCTCGACGCGCGGAGCGTCACTCACCGAGGCCGGCGCGACGTTCCGCGATTACGCCGCCCGAGTCTGCAGCGAAATCGATATCGCCAAGGAAACCATCCTGCCCGCCGGCGCCCTGCGCGGTCGCTTGCGCGTCGCGGTGCCGTTGTCGTTCGGGCCGACACACTTCGCCCCGGTGCTGGCGAAAATGGCTCGCCGTCACCCTCAATTGCACATGCAGACCTGCTACAGCGATCGCTTCGTTGACCTCATTACCGAGGGTTACGATTGCGCCATTCGCGTGGGTTATCTGCAGGACTCCAACTTGATCGCAAGGCGTATCGGCCCGGTCTACACCAAGCTCGTCGCCAGCCCGGACTACATCAAAGCGCACGGCGCCCCGGAAACCCCGGACGAACTGCACGCCCATCAGGCGCTCATGCAAGGCACCGAAGCCTGGCAATTCATGGCGGCTGACAAGATCATCACGGTGCGCCCGCAAGGACGCTTCAAGGCTGACAACGGCACCGCGCTCGCCGCGGCCGCGACTGCCGGCCTCGGCGTCGCCTACTTGCCCGATTGCCTCACCCACGAACACATCGCCTCGGGTGCACTCGTGCCGATCATGACCAACCATCCACCGCCCCCCGCCGGTGCCTACCTCCTCCGCGCGCCGGGCCCGCATCCCGCGCGCAAGATCCGCGTGCTCACGGATTTGCTGATCGAGTACTTCGGCGAATCTCCGCACCTCGCGGTGCAGCCGCTGTCACAGCACGAAGAAGCGCCGGCGTTTAGCTGAGGAAAGCTGAAGCCATGAAAGGAGAAATGGTGTGCCGCACCGTCTGCAACAGCCAACGCGTCGGACTGCATTTATCGCAGACACCACGGCGCTGATCCTGTTTTTCACCACCACCGGCGTCATCAATGAACGTTTCATTGCCGGCATGACCTGGGACCAGGTTCTGCATGCGCGCCTGCTAGGCGCGGCGCTGATGATTCCGGTCGCGCGACCTTACGGTATCTGGCGCGACTGGGTGATGACACGCGCCAGTGAGGGTCGGGTGTCGAGGCTGCTCTGGGACAGCATCGCCCTGGTCAGTTTTCAGGTGCCGATCTATGCGGCGATCATTGCCTTCAGTGGTGCATCGGGAGAAGGTCTGCTGCGTGGCACGCTGGGTGCGGCGGTGATGATGCTGGTGCTCGGTCGACCTTATGGGGCGTTTCTTAACGGGGTGCGGAGGCTGTTTGGCTTGCCTCCGGGTGGGGACAAACCGATGTCGTTGAAGGGTTGAGTGGCTATTATCAGCCCAGAGCGGACGTAATGGCGTTTGTGTAGTATCTGCCTCTATTCCCTCGTATATGAGGTACTCGATGCCTGGTCGCCACTCCTCGTCCCCAGCAAGATCTGGCCGAAACCTGCAAAACGCCCGTTCGCTTTTGGGAAAGCGACTGAGCGCGCTGCTGCACGACCAATACTATTTCAACGACGAGAAATATCTGGGAGACGCAGGTTCTCTAGAATGGCGGTTTGGCGAGCGAGAAGTTCTATCGATGTATCTCTTGAGTGATGGCGAAAGCTTCGTTACCTCAATTTGACGAACGCCTTGGCGTCGATTGCAGCCTCGGGGGGCGGAAGAAGATGAACGAAGAATTCAGCTATGTCTGGCTATTGCCGCTTCTTGAGAAACCTTTCGAAACAGCTGCACTCGATTTGCCAGATGCGGTAAAAACCCTTGGCAAAAAATATACGCTACCTGCCGATATAGCGTTGCAGCCATTGGTGATTACGGCTTTGATGTCGCATTCCGAATATTGGTCGGGACTGGCGCTTAAATGGCTGGAGGATGGCTTTCCTATAGACATTCCGCTGACCGCGCTCTTGGCTCATTGCGCCGAGGACAAAACGTTGTCTCAGTCTCGCCGTCATAGAGCACGCAGGCTTGTCGGCCGGAAAAAATTATGGGGCTGAACGCTATGTTTGACTGTTATCGACCGATTCTGTTGAAAAAGTCGGCTTCGGTTTTCACGGCAGAAAAGTTCGTGCCTGAGATTGAAGCCTGTGCTTTAGGCAAACAGATTTTTTCAACAGAATCGACCCAAAGCGGCCAGTCGTGAAGGCAACTTAAAGCTTTCGAGGGAAATGTTCCTCAGTCTGCGCTTGATAGGTTAGGGGTGAATTGATGAAAAGTTATCAAGGTAATATTTCTAAAGAATCATTGAATCTGTTTGTTTCAGATATTGGCTCAGGAGAGTTTTTTTCATACGTGGGAAACTCGGTGTCATTAGAACAAGCCATTGCGGTTCTAGGTTTGCTTTCTCCTGATTTTATTGAGTCTGACGGCCACGTTTTCTGGTTGCCTGACGCTCATCAATATGATCCGCAAAAGTTTCCTTTAATGGGATTGGTCGAAACTAAAGCTGGCGCGTATGAAAAAAGTGCGTCGCGCAGAAATGTTGAACGATATAGAAATATTTTCCCTATAAATCAATTCTTTACAAAATGGGAAGAGACATCGAGTCGTCCTATATTGAAAGTTGGTTTGTCGGAGGAAGATTATCGTCTTTGTCATTTGTTTGCTGAGCAGATAGTCAGATATTGGGCGCGCGCCTTATCAGAATGCTTTCCAGAGAAGGTATTTCAGTTTGAAGTTGCCGATGGTCTTCTCGACGAATATGGAGTTTGCCTGACATTCTGGCAGTCGTAGCAGCAAACTCCGATCAATGCTGATGACACACATGAATGCTCCTTGCTAACGTCGTGCGGTTACTTGAATGACAGTTCCCAGTCGATCTTATAACCCCTCCCCCGGTGCAAACCTATGAACCTCTCCCACGCTGCAAATGGCCATTTACTCATCGAATTCGGTGAGTTGTCGGATGCCGACTGGAAGGCGCTGGAAAGCAAACTGGTTAATGCCTGGGGCTTTCGACGCGTGGGCGAAGTCGTTGTCGGCCTGGACGGAACAATCTGTCCCGACTTCGAGCGCCAGGATCTGACGCTCGCTGCAGGTTGGGACATCTGGTTAGGGTATCACTTGCTTTCTGAGTGCGCCGCCGGCGACGAATTCTTGCAAAGGATGTGTGATGATCTGCAGTTCTGAGGTGTCCATTTTCGGGATTTCAGGGACAGACCACATTAAAAAACACTAAAAGACTCTATAGTGCGTTTTGCCGTTTTGCCGGCGCGGATTGTCGGAACTGCAAAAACACCCCCAAAAATAGCGCCAATCAGCAGGTATGTCGTCAACTCCGGAATTTCCGGCATTAAAATTGTTCGTGATGAAGTGGTGGCGGCCCAAAAGAAATAATTAGTCCACACCCCCGTAAGTAAAACCACAAAAGCTGTAATAGCTCGTTTCTTCAGTTTTTTTTGAGTCAGGCTTTGTTTCTTGCATGTTATTTCCAGGTAATGCTTGGGTAGTTCATTAAGCGCGTCTCTGAAATTATCTGTGGTTTTCTGGTCACAATCTCCCTTGTTCCGATCAAGCATCATCTCAGAGACAGACCCCATTCAGAAAAACGTGATCTGTTCTTTAATCCCGCTCTACTGGCCAGTTTCAGCGGTTCAACCTCTCGCTCCGGTTTCATAGAAATGGTCAACGCAATAGGCTCTTCCCTTGAGTACACGTTGCTCGCAGTCCTTCGCCAGACAAGCAGAAGTATCCAGACCGCCATGATTCTCGACGATGCGTAGCTTGATCAAGGATTCCATATCAGCTGATTCCCAGCCCTCGGGCGTATCCAGCTTGCGCGCGTACAGCGGTTGATACTTATCCCACTCATCGGTTCGCCAAAGCTGCCCACACCCGGGGCATTGCAATAGTTTGACCCAGTCCGCCGTTGCAAGGCAGCGCATTCCTGCGACAAACGCCGTGTACTTCTGACCAATCTCTACCAGGTCGCCCTTGGCGTTGCAGGTACATTGCATTTTCCTACTCCGAATCTTCTTGCTTCTACTCGTTTCAAGGTGAGGCCCTGCTTCTGGCCGAAAGCAGTCGTTCGTGACGAGTGTCCATCGACCATAAGCAGCTCTTGGTGGGGAGCAATAATTGTCTGACGCAAAGATTCAATTGGCGACGTCAGCGGGGCCCGGAAGGAGTTCATAGGCCAACCCGGCCTCATAAAAGCATGTTCGCCACTCTAGAAAACCAGGACGGTCCTCGCACAGAAGGCGAACGATCTGCCCATCCTCTGCGATACAGACTTCTTCCACCAAAGCGATATCTCCCGGTGCCGCCTCCCGAGAGCTAATCCAATCAGTTAAAGCTACTTTTGCTTGATCAGCGCTGATTAGTTTTATGAGATCGCCTTTACAAAGTGCCATGTCCTTTCACCTGGATTTTTACTGATAACAAGTACATGAGCCTATCGGTTTTTTAAGACGAGGTCTTTTTTCGGCCCGAAGGCTTCCTTTGGGCTAGGTCCGCTTGTGGCCCGCATTAGACGTTCGCGAATAGCGTTCTACTGCCCATCGCAGCCTTTCACAAGCTGCAAGGCGCGATCAAAGTCGAACAGTTCCACCTGCGCCGCGACGAGTGTCAGACGCTCTGCCAACGCTCGATCGAGTGGCCTGTTGCGCAGTGCCGCCAGCACGTCCAAAGCCGCCGTATCACCTTCGTCCAAAAGAACAATTAGCCTGTTCAGTTGCTCGCTGATGGCCGAGTCGTCCAGCCGGTCACCATCTGTGGAGGCCGTTGTGTCCGCTTTAAGGTCGGCCAGAGACGCCAGGGTCGGGCGCAAGCAATGCTCGACCTGCGTCGCTAGCGCTTGCACTACCGTCGCCGGCTCGCCGTTCTGGCAGGCCTGTTCCAGCAAAGCGCAAGCCTGCGCCACCGCTTTGGCGCCGAGGTTGCCGGCGATACCGCGCAAACTGTGCGCCAGCCGCCCGGCGGCAGCAGGATCCGGATCGATCCGTGCGGCCTGGAATTGCTCGGCAAAGTCTGTCTGAGTATCGCGAAACTTGCAGAGCAGACGTAAGTAGAGATCCCGCCGCCCCATGCAGGTGGCGAGACCCGCCGCCAGGTCAATGCCCTCAAGATGATCTGGCAAGCCATTGGCAAAACCGGCGTTCAGCGGTGTTTGAGCGGCTCTTGGTTTGATCCACTTGGCCATTGTCGCGAACATGGTTTCGACATTCAGTGGCTTGGAAATATGGTCGTTCATGCCGCATTCGAGCGCGCGCTCGCGGTCACCGTCCATGGCGTTGGCGGTCATGGCGATCACCGGAAGACTGCTGAAGCGCGGTTGCTGGCGAATGTGCCGGGTGGCCGTGTAGCCATCCATCACCGGCATCTGGCAATCCATCAGCACGCCATCGAAGTCGCCATCCTCGCCGAGGATATCCAAGGCCTCCTGGCCGTGCGTGGCAAGTCGCAAGCGTATTCCGACGCTCTCCAGCAGTTCGCTGGCCAGTTCCTGATTCAGCTCGTTATCTTCGACCAGAAGCAGCCGCGCGCCATTGAGACTGGCGACGGTACTGGCATTGTGTTGGGAGCGTTCGCCAGCCCGAGTGTCGCTGTGCGTGTCTCTGCCCAGCACGACACCGATGGCTTCGAGCAACGATGACGGCGTGACGGGTTTGGTCATTACCACCGGCAGCTGGATGCCCTGGCGTTCGGCTTCTTCGCGGGCTTCTTCGCGGCCAAAAGCCGTCACCATGATGACCGATGGCGTGCGCAGCAGACTGGCGGAATGCATTCTGCTCACGGTTTCCATGCCATCCATGCCGGGCATGCGCCAGTCCATCAAGACCAGATCGTACGGCAGGGCCTTGTGTTCGGCGTCGGCCAACATGCGCAGCGCCAGACTTCCGCTCTGTGCGACATCCACTTCCAGGCCAAAGCTGCGTGCCATGCCCGAGAGAATTTCACGGGCACTGGTGTTGTCATCCACGACAAGCACACGCATGCCCAACAGTTCGCCAGCCTTGAACATGCGACGCGGCAGAACGTTTTGCTGTACGCCGAGTTGTACCTGGAAGTGGAACGTGGAGCCGACTCCCGGCTCGCTCTCGACCCAGATTCGGCCGGCCATCAGTTCCACCAGTTTCTTGGAAATAGATAATCCTAAACCGGTGCCGCCATATTTGCGGGTGATCGAAGTGTCCGCCTGACTGAACGACTGGAACAGGCGTGAACACTGCTCGACGGTCATGCCGATGCCGGTGTCGCGCACCCAGAAATGCAGCTCCACGCTGTCCGTGTACGCGCCCACTTGTTCCAGACCGACCACGATCTCGCCGTGTTCGGTGAATTTGGCCGCGTTGTTGCCGAGGTTGATCAGCACCTGCCCCAGCCGCAAGGGATCGCCCAGCAGTGCCGTGGGCAAGTCGGGCGGGATCTGGAACAACAACTCGAGGCCCTTGTCTTCGGTCTTCAAGCCAATCATGGCAGCGAAGCTGTCGAGTACGTCTTCCAGGCGGAACGGCACCTGTTCGAGGCTCATCCGGCCGGCCTCGATCTTGGAGAAGTCGAGGATGTCGTTGATGATCCCCAGCAGGTTCTCCGCCGAGCGGTGGACCTTTTCAATGTAGTTGCGCTGGCGTTTGTCCAGTTCGGTACGCAGTGCCAGGTGGCTCATACCGATGATGGCGTTCATCGGCGTACGGATTTCATGGCTCATGTTGGCGAGGAACTCGCTCTTGGCCTGCGTGGCTTCTTCGGCCGCAGCCCTTGCCTCTGCCAGTGCGGTGACGTCGATGTTGATGCCGGTTGCGCGCAATGGTTTGCCGTCAGGCGTGCGTGAGAAGCGGTTCAGCGACCGCAGCGTGCGCACCCGTCCATCGTTTTTGCGGACGATCCGGAAGTCGAACTCGACGCGGTCATTGCCACTCTGGATGGCGCTCTCGAAGGCGCTGCTGACGCGTGCCACGTCCTCGGGATGCATCAGCGCCTGCCAGTGCGCCAACGTGCCACCGAATCCGCCAGGCTCAAGTCCGAACAGGGTTTCGAGCTGAGGCGTCCAATAATTTGTGCCGCTGACCAGATCGACGTCGAACAGCCCGATGTCACCGGCCTCTTGTGCCAGGTTCAGGCGATCGCTGGCGGTTCGCAGCCGGGCTTCCATCGCGCGGCGTTCACTCACGTCGCGCACCGAGGCACACACGCAGACACCACGCCCCTCCAGACGCGGTAGATGAGAAAGGCCGATTTCCACGGAGAACAGACTGCCGTCTTTGCGTACCCCGCTCAGATCGTCAAGGTCGCCGCCCATCTGCCGGGTTCCGCCGCTGGCAATGAAGCCGTCGCGTAACTTGACATGGCGCTCGCGGGCAGCCTGCGGTACCAGACGTTCGATGCTGGCGCCAATCAGCTCGCCGGGGGCGTAGCCAAACAAGGTGTCCATTTGCGGGTTGGTCATCAGAATACGGCCGTCGGCCCCCAGCACCAGCATGCCGTCCGGTGCGGCCTCGATGATGCCGCGGTACCAGGCCTCGGTGGCGCGCAGTGCGGCCTGCTGGGCCTCCAGCTCTCTGGCCTGGTGTTCCAGCTGCAAGGTTTGCGCGCCCATTTCGTCAGCCTGGCGTCGAGTTTCCTGCAGCAGCGCCTGGGCTGCCTCGCTGCGTTCCATAATGGCCATCGCACCGGCCAGCCTGGGCAGGACCTCTTGCAAGAGCAACACCTCGTTCTCCTCCAGCGAGCGAAAGCCTGCCATTTCCACAACCCCGAGCAGGCGCTCGCCACGCAGCACCGGCTGCACCATCAGGTGGCTGGCGGCAGCTGCGCCCAACTGCGCGCGCACATGCCAGAACGATTCGGGCAGATCCTCAAGCTGACGGGGTTGGCGATCCAGAGCGCACTGGCCAAGCAAACCCTCACCGAGTTCAAGCTCGGCGGGCAACGGGTGCTCACTGTCCACCGCATAACCGCCGACCAGTCGCAGGCGTGATGCGCCTTCATAGAGCACGTAAAGCGCCCCCTGGCACATGCCCAACTGTGGCGCGATACGGCTGAAAAAAGCCTGGGCCAATTGTTGCGGCGTCTCGGCCTGTTGCAGATCGACTTGCAGGAGCGAGGCGTGAGCTTTCACCCAGCGCTGCCGTTCAAGTTGACAAGCCTCCACCTGCAGCGTGGCAATGGCGCGCGCCAGATCGCCGGTTTCATTGCGCAGGTCGGTGTGCGGGATCTGACCGTCCAGCTTGCCCGACGCCAACTCATCCACGGCCACGCGTACGCGATTCAACGGCACGCGAATGGAATAACTGACCAGCCAGGTCAACAGCAAAGCCAGCGTCGAACCGCCCAGCAGCAAGATGTACGTGATCGTAGTACTACGCTCTGCGTACTCAGCCAGGTTCTTCGCTGTATCGTGGATGTCGGTTTCCTTGTTTTTCTCGATCTGCGTAAGCAGCCCGTCACCGCCCTGCTCCAGCGCAAGAAAGTCCTTACTGTTGAGCAACATCAAGGCCTGCCCCAAGGAACCCTTGCCGGCGAACTCCAACGCTTCATCGCCATCTTTTTGCAGACGCTGCAATACCCGTTCGAATTCCAGCAGGCTGCTGATGCTGCTCTGTCGGCGCAGTGTTGGACGGACCTGCTCCAGCGCTTCATGGAGTCGCGCCTGGGCGACATCCATCTGGGCTCTGGCGCTGATACGGATGTCGGCGTTGTTGGTAGCGATTGCACGTTGCATGGCGAGCAACAGATGCGGCAACTGCACCCGGACTTCCTGCACATGCTGGATACCCACCAGATCCTGTTGGTACAACTGCTGCATTTCATTTTTGAGCGAATACTGGGTGCGCAGGCTTTGCACGCCCAATATCAGGATCAACGTCAGCAGCGCAGCGAAGCCGATGATCAATTTACTGCGCAGGGACAGGCGCTCGAGCATCTCGAACAGTCTGTTCATAAACGGCCTCTTTCAACTGGATGTGCAAACGGATTCGCGGGGCTCAGGGACGGTCGGCAATCTGCTCAAGCAGAGCTACCTGCCTGGCCATGTCCTGGTCACTGTCGGCGAAGCGCTCGGCAATTTCGCGGAACTGCTCGGCATTGGCCAGAAACGCGTCACAGATGTCCGGATCAAAATGCGAGCCGCGGCCTTCGCGGATGATTTTTACCGCCTGCTCGTGGGGCATGCCGGGCTTGTACACGCGGCGACTGATCAGGGCGTCGTAGACATCCGCCACGGCCATCAATCGGGCGCTGATCGGGATGTCATCGGTGGCCACGCCTTGCGGATAGCCACTGCCATCCCACTTTTCCTGATGGCCGTAGGCAATTTCCTTGGCCAGATGAAGGAAGTCGACGTTTATTCCCAATTGATCCTCTGCGTGCTGGATGGCGTCGCGCCCCAAGGTGGTGTGGGTCTTCATGATCTCGAACTCTTCGGCGGTGAGCCGTCCCGGTTTGAGCAGGATGCGATCAGGAATGCCAATCTTGCCGATATCGTGCAGCGGCGCCGATTTGAAGAGCAGCTTGATGGTGTCCTCGTCGAGAAAGTCGCGGAAGCGCGGGTGATTGCACAACAGTTCAGCCAGACGCTTGATGTAGTGCTGGGTGCGGCGAATGTGGTTGCCGGTTTCGTTGTCACGGGTTTCGGCCAGCGAAGCCATGGCGTGGATCGTGACATCCTGGATGGCGATCACCTCGCGGGTACGCCGCTGCACTTCCTGCTCCAGAAAATCGTTCTGATTGCGCAGGAAATCGGCAACGGCCTTGAGCTTGATCTGAGTCTCGACCCTGGCCATGAGCACCGGCGGGATGATCGGCTTGGTGATGTAATCCGCAGCACCGAGGCTCAAGCCGCGAATCTCGTCCTCCGTAGCGGTCATCGAGGTCAGGAAAATGATCGGAATATGGCGAATGCGAGCGTCACGCTTGAGCTGCTCGGCAACCTCATAACCGGACAGGCCGGGCATCATGATGTCCAGCAGGATCAGGTCGGGAAGCGGGTCGGCCTGTAGAAGGCGCAGGGCTTTTTCGCCGCTGTTGGCGGCCTTGACCCGATATTTGTCCTTGAGCAACTCGGCGATCAGCATCAGGTTATCGGGGGTATCGTCGACTACCAGAACGGTAGCTGATGGGTAAACGCCGTGAGTGCTATCCATGGTTGTTGGCTCCCTTGCCAGACAATTAAGGAGTCGGCGTACTTGCACCAATCTCTTGCTGGCAAGCGTAGCTAGAAAAGCTGCAATCGCTAGGTGGAAATTGGTCGATAGCGACCCCTCTCGACGCTGGCGTCGACAATCACGTTGCGGCGGCGCCTGTCTCGCGTTTCAGACGCTCGAGGTCCCTATTGACCAGTAACTTATGGACCAGGCCCACCGGCAACATGTAGAGGCGCCCAAAGACGTTATGCGTTACGACAGACGATGTGATCGTGAACACCCGATCTGTTATCGAAAGACAAATCATGACATCCAGGTGCCGGTCTCTCACGCTCAGAACGAGCAAGTCGGGGGCGCTATGCTCCACCAGAAAAAAATCCAGCTTTTCGCCAGCCTGTACGGTTTCTCGCCTGGCACCGGAGAACCCGCCGATGCGCTCCACACCGAATAACGAAGAAATCGCATCCCTCGTTCGAAACGCCAGCCGCATGCACCGTCCCGGCTTGGCCCGCATGAAGTTCCAGGCATCAAGAGTGGTGATTTCAACAGGCAGCAGCACCGATCTGCTGTGATAGTAATCAAGATCGGGCAATGCACTCAGGGTGTGAGCAGGTGATGGGGTGGTCATACGTGATTCCTTTCAGTGATCCGCCTGCCCTTGCCGTACTGCCGGAGACCGGCACTTCGAGTTTCGGCAGAGAACCGATGGAATAATTGCACGGGTTACATCCTTCTTCTCACAGGCACTCTGCAAGCTCGCGTGAATTCATTACATTCAAGAAATTGCCCTCGCCCTCACAAATACCATCGATACTCCCGCGCACTGATCTCCTGCATAAACGCCAAATGATCCTGGCGCTTGTTCTCGCAATACACATCGACAAACTCAGCACCCAGCCCCTCACGCAACTGCGGCTGATGCTGCATCGCGCGCACGGCCTCGAACATTTCCTTGGGGAAATCGATCCCGCTGCTGCGATCTTCATTCAGCGGCGCAATGGGTTCTTTGCCCGACTCCAGCCCGTGTTCAAGCCCCACCAGAATCGCCGCCAACACCAGATACGGATTGGCGTCCGCGCCCGCCAAGCGATATTCAACCCGCAGGTTCTTCACGTCCGACTCTGGAATCCGCAGGCACGCATCGCGATCCTCAAAGCCCCAACTGGCCTTGGTCGCGGTGTTCACCGTACCGCCCAAGCGACGCATCGAGTTCTGGTTCGGGGCGAAGATCGGCATGCTGTGCGGCAGCAATTCCAGGCACCCGGCGACTGCATGGCGCAACGACTGCTGCTCATTGGCGGCCAACAGATTATCTCCCTCAGCGTCATATAGGCTGACATGCACATGCATGCCACTGCCCGGATGTTGCAAGTACGGCTTGGCCATGAAACTGGCGCGGTAGCCGTGTTTAAGCGCAACGCCGCGCGTGCTGCGGCAGAACAACGCTGCCCAATCCGCCGCGCGCAAACCGTCGTCGAGATGGCCGAAGTTGATTTCAAACTGGCCGGGGCCGAGCTCAGCGGTAATCACCGTGGCATCGATACCTTGCGCCCGGGTGGCTTCGACCATGTCATCCAGCACCGGCGCGAAACGTGAGAGCCGTTCGATGTGCAAGTTCGGTTGATCATCAGCATCGTCGGTCAGATCGTCGCGGGCAAATTGCGGCAGGCCGTCGCGCAGTTTTTTGTCGAACAGATAAAACTCCAGCTCGAACGCCACCACCGGGTGAATGCCTTTGCGCGCCAGGCGTTTGAGCACCTGCGCGAGGACTTCACGGGGTTCGAATTCGATGGGTTTTTCGGTGCCGTCCGAGGTGATCAGCATCTGCCCCAGCGGCTGCGCTTCCCACGTCACCGGCTTCAGCGTGCCCGGCACCAGGCGGCGCACGGCATCCGGGTCGCCGTCGTTGAAGCAGTAATCGCCGATCGGGAACAAGCCACCCTGCACGCCCAGCAATACGCAATTCTGCGGCAGCTTCAGTACGCTGCCGGCGGCGACTTTTTCGAGCATTTCGATTGGATAGCGCTTGCCATAAAAGTGCCCGGGAATGTCCAAGCAAATCAGGTCGACATAACGCACCTCGGGGTAGCGTTGGCGAAAGGCACGCACTTCGGCGAGCAGGTCAGCGCAGACAGCGTCCATCGTATTTATCCTTTTTGTAATCAGGTGTAGACCCAGAGCACGCGGGTCAGCTGCTCAGTGAGGTTGCCGTAGCGGCAGCGGGTATGACTGTCGAATTGAAAGCTGTCGCCGGCCTTCAACGTCGTCGGTTCTTCGTCGTCGCCCAGCCAAAGCGTCAATTCGCCTTCGAGGACGTAACCGCCCTGCTCCGAGCTGTCGGTCAGATGGCGGTCGCCGCTGCTCGCACCGGCTTCGAGATGACTTTCGAGCATGGAGAACGAGGCGCGGATCTGCGGCGACACCAGAATGTCGGTGATGCCGTTGGCGAAATACAACGTGCGGCGCTCGTCCGGACGGGTCACCCACGGCAATTCCTTGGGCTTGGGCAAACTGTAGAAATAGGTGGTCGGCACGCCGAAGGTTTCACTGATCGCGGTCAGATCCGCCACCGTCGGCCGCGACAAACCGCGCTCGACCTGCGAGAGAAAACCCACCGAACGGCCGATCTTGTCGGCCAGTTCCTTGAGGGTCCACTTCTTGTGCTTGCGCAGGTCGTGGATAAGGATCGCCAGTGCGGCGATTTCTTCTTGCTTGTTCATCGTCAAAATCTCATCAAATGCTGTCGCGCAGTCGATACCAGGCCTTGCCAATGGCCTCCAGCGGTGCAGCGAAATGTTTGCCGCCGGGGAAACGGCCATTGCTCAAGCCCTGATACAACGCCAGTTCATCCGCGTCGCCGAGAATCGCAGCGGACACCGCGCGCGCGGCGGCCAATGTCGGCAGAACGCCGTGGCCCGAATAGCCTTGCAGCCAATAACGATTACCCGCGCCGCCAACGTCGGGCGTGCGGTTCATCGTCAGGTCGATATGCCCGCCCCAGGCAAACTCGATGCCGATGCCTTTGAGCTGCGGGAACACCCGCTCAAGAAACGGCCGTGTCGCCGCCGCAATGTCCTTGGGCATGCCGCCCAGATAGGTGCAGCCGCCGCCGAACAACAAACGGTTATCCGGCGTGCGGCGGAAGTAATCGAGGACGAATTGGTTGTCGGTCACGCAGACATTGCGCGGCAACAGCGCAGTGGCCTGCTCGGACGCCAGTGGTGCGGTGGCGACCTGGTAAGTGCCCACCGGCAGAATGCAGCTGGACAGTGGCGGGTCGAGTTCATCGAGATAAGCGTTGCACGCCAGCACCAGCACATCGGCGCGCACCGAACCGCACTCGGTGTTGACCCGGAATCCGCCGCCCTGCTCCTGATAACTCAGCGCTTTGCTTTGTTCATGAATACGCCCGCCGGCCCGCTCGATGGCATCCGCCAGGCCCAGCGCCAGTTTCAGTGGATTGAGGTGCGCGCCCTCAGGGTCGTAAAGCCCGGCCTGATAGCGGTCGGTGGCCACCCATTCCGGCAGTTGTTCCCGAGGAATGAACTGCAACAGATCGTGGCCCCACTTGTGGCTGGCCTCGTGTTGCCATTCGCTGAGCAGGCTGACCCGCCGTGGCATCACCGAGGTCCACAGGTGCCCGGGGCGATAGTCGATGTCGAAGCCGTGACGACCCGGCAATTCACGCAATTCCCGAGCGGCCCAACGCATGCCGTCCCACAAGCGTTTCGCCCGCTCATGACCGAGTGCAGCTTCCAGCGGCGGCATGTCGCACGACCAGCCGAGAATCGCCTGCCCGCCGTTACGCCCCGACGCGGCCCACGCCACGCGACTGGCCTCCAGCACCACTACGCGGTTACCCGCCAAGGCCAGACGCAACGCCGTGTGCAAACCACTGAAACCGGCGCCGACGATCACCACGTCGGCGTCAACTTCACCTTCCAGAGCCGACCGATCACGCAGAATACCGGCGCAACTGTGGGCGTAATAGCTGTCGACGTGCTGGCTGGATTGCAGGAACATTCGCGACCTCATGAAATTATCTTTTTATAATTTCATGAAAATCTACAGAATAAATTTCACGACAGCAAGCCAGGTTGCTCAGTCACGCAGCCAAGGCAGGTCTGCGCGCTGATAACGGTGAGCACGGAATATCGCGTTATTTTCCCCCGGCAAATAACGTCGTGAGGCCGCATCGGGGTACGTGGCGAAGTGCGGATTGACGTACTCCCAGACCACTTCGCCAGTCGGAGTGACTTCGAACAAACGGCCGAAGTTGGCCTCGGTGATCAGCGTATTGCCGTTGTGCAAACGCTGCGCGCCGCCCATGAACGGGGTGAAAAACGCATACCCCGGGGTGTCGGCGTATTGCCATTCAATGCGTTGCGTCGACGGGTTGATTTCGAGAATGCGCGAGTGCGGCATGCTCACGTGCGGGCGGAAGATGCCGTTGTCGAACAGCAGCACGTTGCCGTTTTCCAGCTCACTTGGGCAGTGCTGCTGCGCGACCAGATCGTGGCCCAATCGCCACAGCACTTCACCACTGCCACGCTGCACGGCAATCACCGAAGAAACACTGCGCAGGCTGAGGATCACTTTACCGTCGCGACCCGGCGTGACCGCGTTGGTCATTGGCCAGTGATGGCGTTCGAAGCATTCGTGCAGCGGATAGTCTTCAGGTCGCAGATGTTCCCAACTGCGCCACTCCCAGACCACATTGCCCTGACGATCGACTTCCTTGACCACGTCAGCATAAATCACCCCGCCCGGCGCCTCGCTGCCGGGAATACCGCCGACCACACGCCGGGCCAGCTCGGCGCTCAATGGCTCGGCGGTGGTGTACAGCAGATTGCCGTTGTCCAGCCATTGCGCGTCGTGGTGGTGAAGCAGATCGGTGTGCTCCCAGACCACTTCGCCTTGCGGCGTCACTTCGCTGAACGCGCCGCCATGCCACACCGACCAGCCCGGAAACAGATCCGGTGAATCAGGATGGTTGCCGTTGTAGCCAAGGTTGCCGTTGCGCAGGATCACCGCGTCGCGGCCGGGGCGCTGGGGTAGTTTCCAGCGGTGGACGACCTCGCCATCGAGATCGATCAGGAACACATTGCCATCTGCTGTTTGTGGCGCGAACAGCGTGTAGCCGCCAGCGCTGCGCGCATGATCGACAGCGATCAGGCCGGTTTTGCGGCGCTTGAGTGTGGTGGTTTCAAGGTTGGGCATGGCTTTTCTCCGGGCGAGTGAGCCCTCGCCGCGAGCAACGCGGCAAGGTGAACTGAAGGGTTATGGGTGGCTTGGCAGTAAAGGGTTGAAGCGATCGTCGAAGATCTGCCCGACCTGCAGTGGTCGCGGAATCAGACGTTCGCTGGCAAACAGGTCGGCCAGATGCTGTTGCGAGGCGATGACCGAGGATTCGATCGGCACATAGCGAAGATTTTGATGCGCGAGCATTTCTTGCACCAGCGCCACGGGAAGTCGGGTGGTTTGCGCGAAAACTTCGGCCCATTCTTCAGGGTGTGCCGTGGCCCAGGCTTGAGCGCGGGCCAGCCTGGCGAGCAAATCGCCCAACGGCCCTGCCCGCTGCGGATCACTCAGTGCCTGCAGGCTGGCGACGGTGAAATTCAGCCCGGTTTCCGGCCAGGCGCTGCCATCGACCAGAACCCGTGCACCGCGCGATGTCGCCTGGCCGACGAAGGGATACCACACCGCCCAGGCATCAAGCTTGCCGCTGGCAAACGCATTCTGTGCGTCCACCGGACTGACGTAAGCGATGTTCACATCCCGAGGCGTGAGGCCTGCTTTATGTAGCGCGGCCAACAACAAATAATGCCCGCTGCTGCCCTTGGCCACGGCCACCCGCTGACCTTTCAGATCGGCGACCTGCTGAACGCTGGAGCCTGCGGGAACCAGCAGCGCATTGTTGTTTTGTGCACCGCTCGCGACGCCGATAATGCGGATGTCGAAGCCACCAGCCTGAGCGAACACCGGCGGTGCGTTGCCGACGACACCGGCATCGATCGCCCCGGCGCTCAAGGCTTCGAGCATCGTGGTTCCGGCCAGAAACGGGTGCCAGGACAGCGCATAGGCAAGGTGTTGATCTTCGCCGGCGGCATGCAGCAATGCCTGGGTCAAACCGCTTTGATCGCCCAGTTTCAAAGGTTCGGCAGTGGCCGACAGCGGCTGGCTGAGCAGCAACGCAACGCCGCACAGCAGCGCTTTTACAGGGTGTGCCAGCAGACGCTTGGCAGCAGGAAGTTTTACCGGCATTGTCGTGCGCTCATTTGTGCATTGATTTCAGTATGTCGAGGCCCGCCGTGTCGCTCCATGCCAAACACCCCTCCTTTGCTGCCATGACGGACGCCGCGCCGCTGCCTGCTCGCACTGTCGTGGTGTTGGCGTTCGATGACTTGCTGCTGCTCAATGCGGCCGGCCCGCTTGAGGTGTTCGCAGCCATACCGCGCGTGTTGGCTGCGCCCTACAGCGCAAGTCCGCCGTACCGCTTGCTGGTGGCATCGCCGCGTGGCGGTCAGGTGATGTCCATTTCCGGCATCAGCGTGACCACCTGTTCGCTGGAACAGATCGATGCCATGGCCCCGGTGATCGACACGCTGATCGTCGCCGGTGGGCCGGGCATGGCCGCGCTTGAAGCTGACGAAGCCGCGTGCGCTTGGCTACGCCGCCGCTCGGTTGACATCCGTCGGCTGTGCTCGATCGGTACGGGGTCGTTTGCCTTGGCCGCAGCGGGCCTGCTCGATGGTCGCGAAGTGGTGACACACTGGAAATTCGCTGCCGAACTGCAGGCGCGCTACCCAGCGGTACGCTGCCAGACCGATGCGCTGTATCTGCACGATGGCAACCTCTGGACTTGCGGCGGCGCCACCGCCGGTATCGATCTGGCCCTTGGTCTGGTTGAACAAGACCTCGGTGCCGACGCGGCGCTGGCCCTGGCGCGGTACTTCACGGTGTTCATGTGGCGTGATGCCGAACAGCCGCAGCTCAGTGCCTCGCTCAATGCTCAATCCAAGGCCCTGCGCACCGACCCGGACGCGCGTCTGGCGCGGCTGCACGCCTGGATTGCGGCGAACCTGAACGGAGACTTGCGCGTCGAGCGGCTGGCCGAACAATTCGGCATGAGTCCGCGCCATTTTGCCCGTGCCTATGTCGCCGCCACCGGAGAAACCCCGGCGCAAGCGGTGGAGAACCTGCGTCTGGAGACGGCGACTCGACTACTCAAGACCACCCGCGAGCCGATCAAGCGCATTGCCGAAACGGCGGGATTTGGCCGCGAGGAACGTATGCGCCGGGCCTTCCAGAAGCATTTGGGCATCAGTCCCCACGGCTATCGCAGTGAAATGAAAGCCGCTGCGACGGGAGCGGCGCAGCCGTTGGGCATTGCACTCGCCGGGCTGGCCCAATGACTCGCTGCGTGGATCAATGCTGCAGCGCATAGCGCCGGCAATGTTCCAGATAGACGCCTACGCCGCTCGAATGCTTCAAAGTGTTCCAGCGAACTTCGTACAAGCTGTCCGCCCTAGAGTGGCAGTTCGACTCGCGCCAACAACCCTCCACCGTGGCGGTTGCTCAACGTCAACTCGCCACCCTGCTCGCGCGCAATCGCCCGTGCCGCCGACAGCCCGAGGCCCACACCGCCGGTGTCACGATTGCGCGAAGCTTCCAGACGGAAGAACGGATCGAACACTTGCTCCAGCGCTGCCTCGGGAATCCCTGGGCCTTCGTCGCTGACCTCGATGCAGATCGAATACTCGTCACGCGTCAACGCAATGACCGGACGCTGCGCATACTTCAGCGCATTCTCGAGCAGATTGACGATCACCCGCTTGATCCCCAGCGGCCGGCCTTCGTACACCAGATGCGCCGGGCCATCGAAATCGACATTGATCTGCTGATCGCGGTAATCGTCGACGATGGTTTGCAGCAGCTCCGACAGATCGAACGCGGTGGTTTGCTCGCGGTGGGTGTCTTCGCGGAAGAACGCCAATGCAGCGTTGATCATTGACTGCATCTCTTCAACGTCGCGAATCAGTTTGCCCTGATGATCGAGGTCTTCCATGAACTCACTGCGCAAACGCATGCGTGTAAGCGGTGCACGCAGGTCGTGGGAAATTGACGCGAGCATGTGCGTGCGCTCGGCGATGAAATGCTGAATCTGCGCTTGCATGGTGTTGAAGGCGATGATTGCCTGGCGGATTTCGTCGGGGCCTTCAAGCTTGATCGGCGGTGCGCGCAGATCGGTGCCGAAACGTCTGGCGGCCCGCGTGAAACGCTGCAAGGGGTTGGCCAGTTGCCGGGTGGCGACCCAGGCGACGAGCAATGTGGCAATCAGTCCCAAGGCGATGACGATCGCGATGCGCACGCCAAATTCCAGACCCCAACTGCGCTCCGGCGGGATAAATGACAACCAACTGCCATCGACCAATTGCACGACGGCGGCGTAATGCGCCTGGGGACTGCCGTTCGGCCAATCGCCTGGGCTGAACACCTCGATTTTTCGATCATTGCCCAGCAGTTGCTGGAGCACCGGCACCCTGCTCGCTGGCAGACGAAGGCCGTCATTGGGCAGATCGAAATCCGCGCGCTGCGCTTGCCACGACACCTGCAGCATGGCGCTGCTCGCCGCCGCGGCCAGTTGCGGGCGCAGGTTGGCCGGGGCCGCCTCGATCACCCGCGAGGTCGCGGCAATCTGCTCCAGCAGGCCGGTGCGTTCAATCGGTGGTCGCGCCCAGATGCCGGCGACTTGCACGAACAGCGCATTCAACGCCAGCGAAGCGAGCATCGCCGCCACGATGGTCAGGGCGATGTGTCGGCGCAGGGTGTCGCCGCGCCACAGCCGGCGAATCACGAGCGAGTGACCTTGGCGGTGAACAGATAGCCGCCGTTGCGCACCGTACGAATCAGGTCCGGGCGCTTGCTGTCGGGTTCGATCTTGCGCCGCAGGCGACTGACTTGCACATCGATGCTGCGATCGAAAGCGTCATGGCCGTGGCCGTGGGTCAGGTCGATCAATTGCTCGCGAGTGAGGATGCGCTGCGGGTGATCGAGGAACACCACGAGCAAATCGAACTCGCCACCGGACAGCGGAATCATCACGTTTTCCGGTGAGCGCAATTCGCGACAGGTGATGTCCAGATGCCAACCGGCGAAGGCAATCACCGGTCGCGAAGGCTCGACCGGATTGCGCTGTTCACCGGCACGACGCTGCAAAGCGCGCACCCGGGCGAGCAATTCCTGCGGGGCGAACGGTTTGGTCAGGTAATCGTCCGCGCCCAGTTCCAGCCCGACAATGCGATCGCTCAACTCGGCCATGGCGGTGAGCATGATGATTGGAATGCCCAATTGCGCGCGCACCTTCTGACACAGGCTCAGGCCGCTTTCGCCGGGCATCATCAGATCAAGAATGATCGTGTCCGGACGGTTCTGCGCGATCGCCGCCCACATGGCTTCGCCGTGCGGCGCCACGTCGACTTCATAGGCGTGCTGCACGAAGAACTTCTTCAGCAGCGCGAGGATTTCCACGTCGTCGTCGACGAACAGCAGTCTGCTCACAGTCACAGGATCCATGCACCAAAAAAAGCCAATCTAAAGCCATTTTGCCGCCCGGGTCATTTATTTCAATCGAGCAACATTTCTACGCGCCAGACATCAAGCGGACATTCTCTGGCAAAACCTCGCGGGCACTCTGCCGGTATTTCAAGCAGGGGGATTGGCATGAAGGTCATAAACAAAAAACCGGGCGTCGCGCAGCACAACGGCAATCGACCACTGATTCTCAGCCAGCGCACCGCCGCGCTCGGCCCGGACACACCGGTGGTCTTTCAGGAATCGTGCCTGGGGGTTTCCATTGATCAGGGTACGGTGGTTCTGCGCCGTTACTTCGAGCATTTCAGCCCGACCAATGCGCACTGGGTGGAATACGTGCACAGCGTCAACACCGCCGATCTCATGAACTGGATCATGGCCCATGGCCGATTGCACATCGAATGCTCGGACAACCTGGCGCAAAACAAGGAAGCCGTTTGATGTCGCGTATTCGTTCGCTGTCGCTGTCAATTGTCGCCACGCTGAGCCTGGCGGCGTGCAGCAACAAAACGCCGGAACACACAGGGTTTCTGCATGACTACAGCGTGTTGACCGAGCGCCAGTCGCCGTCCGGGCAACCCGTGTTGGCGTGGGTCAGCCCGGCCCTCGCCCGGGGTCGATACACCCAGGTTTATCTGGCGCCAAGTCAGTTCTACCCGAGTGCCGAGCCGACGCAACGGATTCCGTTGAGCACCCTGTCCGGCGTCACTGACTACTACGACGCGGCGCTGCGGCTGGAATTGAGCAAAGTGATGCATCTGGTCAATCAACCCGGGCCGAACACCCTGATAGTGCGCCCCGCTATCACGCAAGTGGCGACCAGCACTCAGGGTTTGCGCTTTTATGAGTGGCTGCCGGTCACCCTCGTCGCTGCCGGTGTCAGTACGGTGACCGGCATCCGTGATCAGGACAGCAAGGTTGCCACCGAGGTGTCGTTCGAGGACGGTTCGACCGGCGAAGTGATTGCCGAAGTGGTGCGCAAAGGCACCGGTGTGCCGCTGGAGAACGACAAACAGGTGCTGACTGCCGATGACGTCAAGGTGGTGCTGGATGGCTGGGCTAGCGACCTGCGGCAATCGTATACGGCCATCCGCCGGTAAACACATGTCCCCTGTAGGAGCTGCCGAAGGCTGCGATCTTGTTGGGACGCGGAGCGTCCCCGGCTGCATTCCCACGCAGAGCGTGGGAACGATCAATCGCAGCCTTCGGCAGCTCCCACACAGGTGCGCCAGGAAAAAAAGCAGCGAGCAGTGAATTATTTCGTGTCCTCATGTATCTGAGCCAAAGAGTACGCGCCATCAAATAGATGGCATCTACGCGGCACGATGGATCAGCAAAGAGAAGACCCGGATGAAATCACGCAAGAAAACCGTCAAGCCGATTGGCCTGAAAGACATCACCATTGTCGACGACGCCAAGATGCGCAAGGCGATCACCGCCGCCGCACTGGGCAATGCCATGGAATGGTTCGATTTTGGTGTCTACGGCTTTGTCGCCTATGTGCTCGGCAAAGTGTTCTTCCCCGGCGCCGACCCGGGCACGCAGATGATTGCCGCGCTGGCGACGTTCTCGGTGCCCTTCCTGATCCGGCCGCTGGGCGGCTTGTTCTTCGGCGCATTGGGCGACAAGTACGGACGACAGAAAGTCCTCGCCGCGACCATCGTGATCATGTCGCTGAGCACCTTTGCCATCGGCCTGATTCCGTCCTATGCCTCGATCGGCATCTGGGCACCGATCCTGTTGCTGTTGGCGAAAATGGCCCAGGGTTTCTCGGTCGGTGGCGAATACACCGGTGCGTCGATCTTCGTCGCTGAATATGCGCCGGACCGCAAACGCGGCTTCCTCGGCAGTTGGCTGGATTTCGGCTCGATTGCCGGTTTCGTCCTCGGTGCCGGTGTGGTGGTGTTGATCTCAACCACGCTGGGCGAAGCCAAGTTCGAGGAATGGGGCTGGCGTCTGCCGTTCTTCCTCGCCTTGCCACTGGGCATGATCGGCCTTTATCTGCGTCACGCCCTGGAAGAAACCCCGGCGTTCCAGCAGCACGTTGAAAAGCTTGAGCAAGGCGATCGCGAAGGCCTCGCCGGTGGCCCGAAAGTCTCGTTCAAGGAGGTCGCGACCAAACACTGGCGCAGCCTGATGACCTGCATCGGTGTAGTGGCGGTGACCAACGTCACCTACTACATGCTGCTCACCTACATGCCGAGTTACCTGTCGCACAACCTGCATTACAGCGAAAACCGTGGCGTGCTGATCATCATCGCGATCATGGTCGGCATGCTGTTTGTGCAGCCGGCAATCGGTTTCATCAGCGACAAGATTGGCCGCAAGCCTTTTATCGTGGTCGGCAGCATCGGTTTGTTCATTCTGGCGATCCCGGCCTTCATGTTGATCAACAGCGGCAAGATCGGTTTGATCTTCGCCGGCCTGCTGATGCTGGCCGTGTTGCTGAACTTCTTTATCGGCGTCATGGCCTCGACGCTGCCGGCGATGTTCCCCACGCACATTCGCTACAGCGCGCTGGCGGCGGCTTTCAACGTCTCGGTATTGATTGCCGGCCTGACCCCGACCGTGGTCGCCTGGCTGGTCGAAAGCACCAACGATCTGTACATGCCGGCGTATTACCTGATGGTCATCGCCGTGGTCGGTCTGGCCACCGGTGTGACCATGAAGGAAACCGCCAACAAGCCGTTGCGTGGCGCTGCGCCGGCGGCCTCTGACCTCGAAGAAGCCAAGGAACTGCTGCAAGAGCACCACGACAACATCGAGCAGAAAATCGAAGACATCGACGCTGAAATCGCTGCGCTGGAAGCCAAGCGCAAGGAACTGGTGCAGCAGCATCCGCGAATCAACTGAATCGCTTTATTCGCGCATCCGAATCGCCCGGTCAGCCAAATCGGCTGACTGCGGCATCGATGAACTGGCGAACTTTCGCGGTCTTCTGCCGATGCGCGGTGTACAGCAAATGCATCGCTCTGCTCGGCGCCTCAAAGCCCTCCAACAACCTCACCAATTCCCCCCTGCGCAATGCCGGCTCAAGAAAATCGGCAGGCCCCAGCACAATCCCGAACCCATCAATCGCCGCTGACAACAGCGCCTTGCTCTCGTTGACGTGCAAGCGACTGCGCACCGGCACACGCTCGACTTGGGCGCCGTTGAAAAACGACCACTCGTGGTCGGCGGGCCGTGACCAGTATGCATACCCCAAGCACTCATGCTGTTGCAGATCGGCGGGCACTTGCGGCGTGCCGTGTTCGGCCAGATAGCGCGGCGCTGCACAAACGATCAAGCGATACGCAGCCAACGGTCTGGCGGTCAGACTGGCCGTCGCCAGCGGGCCGATCCGAAAAGCCACCTCAAACCCCTCCTCTACCAGATCCACGGCACGGTCGGTCAAGTGCAGGTCGATTTCCACCTCGGGGTACTCGCGCAAGAACGCGGTCACGAACGGCATCAGACTGTAAGAGCCAAAGCTCACCGGCGCGCTGATCCTGAGCTTGCCGCGCGGCGTGTCGTTCATGATCTGCGCCAGCGAATCAGCGGCTTCTGCCTCAGTGACGATGTGCTTGCAGCGCTCGTAATAGGCCTGGCCCAGCTCGGTCAGGCTTTGCCGGCGCGTGGTGCGATTGAGCAACCGTGCGCCGAGCCGTTGCTCAAGAGCGGCCACGTGCTTGGCGACCATTTGCGCTGACATGTCGAGGCGTTGCGCGGCACTGGCGTACGAGCCCGCTTCGGCCGCCATCACGAAAGCCGCCATGCTGGACAGCCGATCCATTCGAAACTCCTGTTAGCGAAAGTAAGTAACAGAGTGCAATTTATCTGCATCTGATCAGCAATCATCATAGTGGCTCCCCACCTGAAAGAGGAACACACCATGCGCATTGGAATCGTTGGAGCCGGCTTCATCGGGCGCGCCGTCGCGCAAATCGCCCTCGCCGCCGGGCACGAAGTGATGCTCAGTAACTCCCGCGGCCCGCAGACCATGAGCAGCGTGCTCGCCGGCATCACCGGCTGCCAGATCGGCACGGCCGAACAGGCCACGCAGTTTGCCGACGTGGTGTTGCTGGCCATCCCCTACGAACACATCCCGAGCCTGCCGCCGGCGTGGTTCGAGGGCAAAACCGTGCTCGATGCCAACAACTATTACCCCGATCGCGATGGCCACATCGCCGCACTCGACACCTTCCAGACCACCACCAGCCGTTTGCTTGCCGAGCATTTGCGCGGCGCCACGGTGGTCAAGGTATTCAATGCCATCCTCGCCGCAGACCTGCTCACCGATACCCGGCCGCACGGCTCCAGCGAGCGGCGCGCCCTGCCCGTCGCCGCAGATGACGCTGACGCCAAGGCGTTGGTCGTGGGTTTGCTGGACGAACTTGGCTTCGATGCGGTCGACGCCGGAAGCCTCGATGAGAGCTGGCGATTCGAGCGGGCGAAACCGGCTTACTGCGCGCCGCTGGACAAGTCCGGGCTGGAGATCGCCTTGGCTGCTGCCGAGCGCGAGGTCGAATTACCCTTGGGCAGCTGGCGGCGCTGATAACACCTGAACGCTGCTGAGGCAGTCGTGCTCTGGGTGCAACAGCGTCAGATGCCGAATTAGCCACGCGCGCTCCGGCGCAGACAAATCAGGCCAGACCGTCGTGAAGTCGATGCGGTCTTTGGGGCGCGTGTGCTTGGCTTTGAACAAGAGAACGGCGGCAGGTCGCAGATACGGGATGCCGCCCGTGCTTTGCAGAACCATTTCCGCGCGTGGACCGGTAATCGACGGATCGCGTTTATAGGTCCAGGTTTGCGGGGTGCCCGGCTCGATCATCACGTCCACGCGCCAGGCCGGTGCGGTGCGGTCGTAAGCCCATATCTGAAAAACGTCTTCGGCGGGCACGCAAGTCGCTGACAGAAACTGGAACGTACCGTCCTTTACTGCATAGAAATCGAGATCACCGAGTGCCTGGCGAAAACAGGCGAAATCGGCCCGAAGCACCGTGAATTCCAGGTCACTGTGCGCGCGGGTTTGCCGACCGAGCCAAAGGTCCAGCGCCCAGCCACCGACCACACACCATGGGCGGTCTACCGAACGCAGTCGCCGCGCCAACTCATCGGGTGTCCAGGCTTGCCATTGCTTTTGGTCGGGCACCACCGGATGGGCTGTTGTCATGTCTGGGGCTCGTAGATTAATCGAAGGGCTTCGTAACGGCGCCATTCGACCTGCTTTCACCACCCGGCTCAACATTTTTATCAGCTAGCCTTGAATCCGATCGCACGTGACTCAAGGCGCATTGACCACCACATACGTCACATCACTGCCCTGATACTGCGGCTGGTACCAGGTCGAACCGCACTGCATGTAGGCGACGTTGTACTGAATCACCTGCACACAACTGCTGGGCATTTGCGCCGGGGTAAAGATCGAGCCCACCACCGCCGCCGTGACCGCGACGGTTGCCGTGACCGCCGCTGCGGCCGCCAGCGGATGGTAGTGATCGTCGTAGCCATAACGGCCATGGCCGTCGACATCAATATCGACATCGCGACTGTTATCGATATTGACATTACGGTTGACGTTGCGATTGCTGTTATTGACGTTCGTGCGGTTGCCGACATTGTTGCCGGCATTGACCCGATTGCCCGAATTGACCCGATTGCCGGCGCTGACATTGTTGCTGCGCTGTGGCGCATTGATGCGCTGCGCCCGTTGCGCATTCGGCGCCGGCGCGCGGTTGACGTTGGCGCGGGCATGTCCCTGAGCGCGTTGCCCCCGGGCGTCGGCTTCGGCGACATAACCGGCGGTGAGCAGCGTGGCGACGGCCAGCGACAACAACAGACTCCACATCATCGACTTGTTCATGTCACTGCCCTCCCTGATCGCTGGCTTTTTTAAACGCAATCGCCACATCGCCTTTGCCCGGTTTGAAGGTGAATTGCGTGTCCGGGATGGTCGGCTTGAGGTTCCACTGATACACCGCGCTGTACTCGGGGAAGCTCTTCTCGTCAGTAGTAGTGATCACCAGTTTGCACGGCAAAGGTTTGTCAGAACGGGTCAGCCACAATTGCCAGTCGATGCCTTCCTGGCGAAACGCCAAATGGTCGCAGAGCTGGCCCTTGATGACCGACGGGCCCACGTACAGCGCGGCTTTCAAGGCATCGATCTGCGCCTGATCACTGCCGAACAGAAACAGGTCCTCCATCGGTACCTGCACACCGTAGAAGTTCTCCACCTTGTGCAGGGTTTCCGCGACGGTGGCCGGGGCGTCGACGGTGGTGTAGTACTTCAGGTACGGCGAATACTGGGTGAGTTTTTTGCCGTTATAGAAGAACTCGCGGGTGCGCACGTCGCCTTCGCTTTTCGCATACAAACGATCCTGGCCGATCACTTTAAGGGTGTTGGCGGACTCGGTCTTGATCTTCTGCCCGGACTCCAGAACCGTGTCGCGCGAGACTTGAGCATCGACCTGAAACTTCGGCAGGCTGCGCAGGTAATTGCCCATGTCGATGAGCTTGTCGACCACTTGCGGGTTGATCAACGGCGCGTCGTCCGTGGCCTCGGCAGTGGGCGTAGCCGGCGGGTCTTCGGCGCGGGCTCCCGGCGCGAGAACCAGTGTGAACATCAGGCAGACAATACTGGCTGGGGCTTTCATCGGTTCCGCTCCTGTCCCTGGGTGGGCATTGCGCCCGAAGGGCGACTGATTGACCAGCCTAGACCTCAGTCCGGGGGTACGCCAATGCATCAGCGAGAGGGGGTGAATGTCACGGCAGATGTTCTTTGCGCTGGCTCTCCAGAAGCTCGGTGACATCGGCCGGTTGATACACCCAACCGATGAACAATTCATAGCCAACCGCGAGGATCACCGGCCCAGTGAACAGACCGATAATGCCGCTGGTGACCATGCCACCCAGTGCGCCAATCAGCACCACCGGCATCGGCACCGCGACGCCGCGCCCCAGCAACATCGGCTTGAGCACGTTGTCGGCAAGCCCGGCAATCGCCATCCACACCGCAAAGATAATCGTGCCGGCGCTGACCCCGTCCACGGCGAAGACATAAATCACGATGGGCAGCGTGATCAGCAACACCGGCAATTGGGTGATGCCCAGCAGCAACACCATCAAGGCGAGAACACCGGCCGCTGGTACGCCCATGACCACCAGCGCCACGCCGACCAGCAGCATCTGAATAAACGCGATGCCAACCACGCCCTGCGCCACGGCGCGGATGGTTGCCGTGCACAGTTCGGCAATCTGCGGGCCGCGCACCGGCCCGGAAATGCGTGTGGTGACAGCCACCGCTGTGCGGTGGCCGCGCTCGCCGTGATGCATGATCAGCCCGGCGACGATCAAGGCAACCACGAACACCACAATGCCCGCTCCGACACCGGCGGCTTGATGCAACACCACTTTGCTCCAGTCCTTGAGGTGTGGCGCCAGTTCCTGAAACACCCAGCTCAGATCCTGGGACGCATGCGTCCAGATGCCGTACAGCGGCGCGCCAATCAGCGGCCAGCCTTCCACACTGGCCGGGGGCGGCGGAATTTCGAACTGCCCGGCCTCGAACGTGTGCATGCTGCCCTTGATCGAATCGGCGATCGACGCGCCCAACAGACTTAACGGCAGCATCAGAATCACCAGGCCCAGCAGCACCAGAATGATTGCCGCCCAGCCGTAGCGATTGCCGAGTTTCGCGCCCAGCAGCTGATTCAGCGGATACAGCGTGACGGCCAGGATCAGCGCCCAGAGCATGACATTGAGAAACGGATGGAAAATGTCGTAGCAGAACAGCACCAGAACGGTGATCAGCCCCGCTCGAATGAGCACATCCAGCAGCGCTCTGGAACTTTGAAACGCTATCAGCGGTTTGTCTTCCATGTCGGCTCTCCTGATTGGGCCAGCGTTGAACCGCTGTGAGCCTAGTTCACATCCCGGCAGGCACCGTAAATTTTCCCGCCAAGCTGGAACAGGCGTACACCCGGCCCATCAACCCTTTCAGCAAATTTTTATCCCGCACCACGAGCAGCCATATGTGGATGCTGCATAAGATTGCCTGCCGCCGTGGAATATCTGACCACTGATGCTCTGTTCAAAGGCCTGCCGACCCGGATGATGGCGTGTTAACATCACTCGCAATATTTTTATCTTTGTGTGTTTTTTTAACCGGCCGACTTAGACGGGCTACTACCGCTGCCAGCAGCAACTGTGCGGGGCTACTTATGGAAACGTGGGCTTTTCACGATTACAGACTCGCAAACCTGCAATCGCACTTCATGTTGTACATCCAGTAGACATCGATACCTGACAACTATTTTTTGAGGGCCTTTATGAGTGCCAAGGACGTTTCTCCAAATCCCGACTCCAACTTACATAACAAGCCACATAATAAAAAAAGGATAGCGGCGCCTTTCTTTCGCGCACTGCCGCCGATAATTATACTTGTTGCCGCAGGGTTGCTTTCATGGATCATGTATCCCTGTCTAAAAGCAATTCAAAGAGACGGCGAAAAGCTAAAGGCTAATCTTGCATTCATCGACATAAACCGAGCCTTGAATAATTATAAACCGCTCACCATTTCAGATATTCGCCAACAAATGAGTTCGCAAAGCGCCGAAATCACCAAGGAGTTCGGCGGAAAAGACTTGGTTATTATTCTGCCAAGCGACCCGAAGTCAGATTTCTTCCTAGTGAATTACCCCAACAAGCTTGACGCTCAATTCAACTACCCAGACCACGGGGATGGGGGCACGACCACCAGAAAGCTCAAATATCTCAACAATCCTGTCGGAAGATACTTTTTTGACTTCACAAAGGAGGACTGGAATTTTCTGATTGATCGAAGTTACATGTTTTCAAACAGCACAACAGCAAACGTTAATCGCAGCGGTTTGGATGATGGTCAATCGGTAGCTTTTCTCCGGCCCGAGTCGCCCACCAACTTTATAGAGGACTCACCGCGAGCTGTGCCTTACGCGACCACACTGGAGGAACTTAATCAGTGGGCGTTCTTTCATGAAATGACCCATGCTCACGACCAGGCAGTTCATACCCGCAACTACTTGGATACAACACAAAAATATGGCATGGACATTGATGAGGACACGGGTCAACTCATTGCGGAATCGATTGCTGATACAGGTGCTGCGTTGATTGCGCTACGCGTGACGGAAAACATGGATACCTTCAAATTCTTGATAAGACCGATGAGATTCCGAGATCCAGGAGATAACATCCATAGCACTCAGCATGTGTCTGAAGCTGTGCTGCGAGAGATATCTTTAGTCGACGTAAAGGGTAAATCCGATATCGAACTAATGACTCTGGCCGAGCGACTGGTGGACCTCTATGTAATCGAGGAAGTGAAGAAATATCAAGAAGCGCGTTATTGGTTATTTTCTTCAAGCCTGTCTGACAACCTCCTTAACATTAAAAGCGGAATGCTTTACCCAGCAGCAGACATGATGAGCGAAAGCTCATCTGCAATTGAGGCATCACTGCAAAATTTATTGTATCAGGGTCAGTTTCGCGAGCTTTTTCCAGAACTGGACGCATCGATACGAAAACATATTTTCAAGTTCTTTGATTACGCCATGATGAAGGCGTATTGGAAGGCGACTCATGGCCGCATCTTTTCTCACGCAGAAGACTTTAACCCTCAGGCCTTTTCAACAGAAATGCACTACGCGATTGATTACTCGGCTCGCGAACGAAAAGATCAAAACAATAAAAAACTTCATGACTACTACATAAGCGCCACCAACAACCGACTGGGATTTGATCAGCACGACATCATCGACAGTCGCTTGAAACTGGAAATGGAAGAGTTCACTTTGATGAAAAACAGACCCAAGCAATCTCCCGTGAATTCACACTAACGTTGCAACCCGAGAACCTTGAACAGTCCATTTCCTGCGAGAGGTTCTTGGTGATGGGTCGAAACAGGGGAGTATCAACGGCCTTCATCGATTTCACTGCTTGCGCTTCGAAAGAATACTCTTCAACAGCAACGCCCATCAGTTGAACGAACAATGGACGCTGTTGAGTTCGGTGAACTGGCAGGACTGGAGCGACTTTACCGACACAGGCTCATGGCGATTTTGATCGAGACGATCAGCGCGCAAGCATGCCGTGGCACAACAGATTCAAGACCCCGCGCATGTGCAAGGCGTGCGCGGCCCGATCCGGGACTTCCTGCGTGGCCAAGCGAATAAACGCCATGTTCGCGTACTGGTTGAACAGCGTCGCCACCACGTCGAGATCGATCGATTCACGCACTTTGCCCGTCTGCTGGAAATGCAGGAGCAGCGCTTTGGTTTCTTCGATCACCGCCGCATTCCACGGGCTCATCGCTTCGGCCAGTTCGCCGGTCAGCAGAAACGGCGCCAACTCCCGCCACAGCGAAGCCGGCATCGCCTGCAGCTGGTAATCGGTCATCAGCCCTTCGAACTCGCAAAGCGCCTCCAGCGGATCGCTGTCCTCGTCCAGATTCGCCCGCGCCTCGCGCATGGCTTGCTCGTCGGGTTGCTTGAGCAAGGCCAGCAGAATCTCCTGCTTGCCGCCGAAATAATTCACCACCGTCGGCGCGGAAACCCCCGCCTGCACGGCGATCTGGTCCAGCGTGGTGGCCGCAAAGCCGTTGCGCTTGAACAACTCGAGCGCCGCCTCGGCAATCACTTGCCGGCGCTGTTCCTTCTGACGTTCTCTGAGTCCGCTCATGTTGCCTCTGATGATCCTTGCCAATGGCCCTCAGCCTACGGAGATCTTTTTTCACCGACAAATATTTTCTTTACAAAAATATTTTTAGATGACAAAACTTTCTCCGTGCAGCGCTGCAACGAACTCACTCACTTGCCCTTTGCTCTGGAGATCCGCCATGTCCGCCGAATTCGATTCGACCCGCAGTACCCGCGATTACCAAGCCTCTGACGCTGCTCACCACATCCACGCGTTCGTTGATCAGAAGGCCCTCAACGAGGAAGGCCCAAGGGTGATGGTCAGCGGTGATCGGCTGGCGTTGTGGGACAACGACGGCAATCGCTATCTGGACGGTATGTCGGGCCTGTGGTGCACCAACCTCGGTTACGGGCGCAAGGATCTCGCCGCTGCCGCGACCGCGCAGTTGGAGCAACTGCCCTACTACAACATGTTCTTCCACACCACTCACCCGGCGGTAATCGAGCTGTCCGAGCTGCTGTTCAGCTTGCTGCCCAAGCACTACAGCCACGCGATCTACACCAACTCCGGTTCCGAAGCCAACGAAGTGCTGATCCGCACCGTGCGCAAGTTCTGGCAAGTGATGGGCAAACCCGAGAAGAAAATCATGATTGGCCGCTGGAACGGCTACCACGGCTCGACCCTCGCCGCGACGGCGTTGGGCGGGATGAAGTTCATGCACGAGATGGGCGGCACCATTCCTGATGTGGCGCATATCGATGAACCGTACTGGTTCGCCCACGAAGGTAATCTCAGCCCGCAAGAATTTGGCCTGCAAGCCGCGCGGCAACTGGAAGACAAGATTCTCGAACTGGGCGCCGACAAGGTTGCCGCATTTGTCGCCGAACCGTTTCAGGGTGCGGGCGGCATGATCATTCCGCCGGCGACGTACTGGCCGGAGATTCAGCGAATCTGCCGCCAATACGATGTGTTGCTGTGTGCTGACGAAGTGATTGGCGGTTTCGGCCGTACCGGCGAATGGTTTGCGCATCAGACGTTCGGGTTTGAGCCAGACACGCTGTCGATCGCCAAGGGCCTGACCTCCGGCTACATCCCCATGGGCGGTTTGATTCTGTCGCGGCGCATGGCCGAGGCGTTGGTGGAAAAAGGCGGCGTGTTTGCCCACGGCCTGACCTATTCCGGCCACCCGGTGGCGGCCGCCGTGGCGATTGCCAACCTCAAGGCCTTGCGCGATGAAGGCGTGGTCGCGCAGGTGAAATCCGATACCGGACCGTATCTGCAGAATTGCTTGCGCGAGGTGTTTGGCAATCACCCGTTGGTGGGAGAGATTCAGGGCGTTGGTCTGGTGGCGGCGTTGCAGTTTGCTGAAGACAAGGCCAGCCGCAAGCGCTTTGCCAATGAAAACGACATTGCCTGGCGTTGCCGCACGATTGGCTTTGAGGAAGGGCTGATCATTCGCTCGACATTGGGGCGGATGATCATGGCCCCGGCGCTGGTGGCCACGCGTGCGGAGCTGGACGAGTTGATCGACAAGACGCGGATTGCGGTGGATCGGACGGCGCGGGAGTACGGGGTTTTGTGATTGGCTGAAGGAATATGGCGGCCGGAATACAGCTATCGCGAGCAGGCTCACTCCTACATTTGGAATGCGTTCCCCTGTAGGAGTGAGCCTGCTCGCGATGGCGTCAGTCGGGTTGAAAACAGGCAAGATTCAATCCCGTCGATTACTCCGCACGCCGCTTGGTGTTAAATAGGCGCCAGTCTTAACCTTGTCGCTTATAGCTGTGCAACGAGAACCGATATGAACACCCATTCCAGGAAAAACACCCAAATTCAAACAGCGGTGAGCGCATGATTGAAGTCACCGAAGTTTCCATTGCCCAACTGCGCGCCGCGCTTGAGTCCGGCCAGACCACCGCAGTCGAACTGGTGCAGGCATATCTCGCACGCATCGATGCCTACGATGGCGCCGACACCCCAACGGCGCTAAATGCCGTGGTCGTGCGCAACCCTGAAGCGTTGAACGAAGCACGGGCGTCCGATGCCCGTCGTGCCAAAGGCGAAACCCTCGGCCCGCTCGATGGCATTCCCTACACCGCCAAAGACAGCTATCTGGTCAAGGGCCTCACCGCCGCGTCCGGCAGCCCGGCCTTCGTCGATCTGGTTGCCTATCGCGATGCCTTCACCATCGAACGCCTGCGCGCGGCCGGGGCAATTTGCCTGGGCAAAACCAACATGCCGCCGATGGCCAATGGCGGCATGCAGCGCGGCGTCTACGGTCGCGCTGAAAGCCCTTACAACGCCGATTACCTGACTGCGCCGTTTGCCTCCGGTTCGTCGAACGGTGCTGGCACCGCCACGGCAGCGAGTTTCGCTGCGTTCGGTCTGGCCGAAGAAACCTGGTCGAGCGGGCGTGGCCCGGCGTCGAACAATGGTTTGTGCGCCTACACGCCGTCGCGCGGGGTGATTTCCGTGCGCGGCAACTGGCCGTTGACGCCGACCATGGACGTGGTCGTGCCTTACGCACGGACCATGGCTGACTTGCTCGAAGTCCTCGACATCGTCGTCGCCGAAGACCCGGACACCCGTGGCGACCTCTGGCGCCTGCAACCGTGGGTGCCGATCCCGAGCGTCAACGAAGTGCGCCCCGTCGCTTACGCCGATCTGGCCGCCGACGCCAAAGCACTGGCCGGCAAGCGATTCGCCGTACCACGCATGTTCATCAACGCCGACCCTGAAGCCGGTACCAGCGCAGCACCCGGCATCGGTGGCCCGACCGGCCAGCGCATCAATACCCGCGCTTCGGTAATCGACTTGTGGAAGCAGGCGCGCCAGGCCCTCGAAGCGGCCGGTGCCGAAGTCGTCGAAACCGATTTCCCGCTGGTCTCCAACTGCGAAGGCGATCGTCCCGGTGCGCCAACCGTATTCACCCGTGGTCTGGTCTCGAAAGAGTTCCTTCACCATGAGCTGTGGGACCTGACTGCGTGGGCGTTCGACGACTTCCTGCAAGCCAACGGCGACCCGAAACTGAATCGTTTGGTCGACGTCGACGGGCCGAAGATCTTCCCGCACGAACCGGGCACGCTGCCCAACCGTGAGGGCGATCTGGTTGCGGGCATGGATGAATACGTGCGCATGGCCGAGCGCGGCATCACGCCGTGGAATGAAATCTCTACCGTACCCGACGGCCTGCGCGGTCTCGAGCAGACTCGACGTATCGATCTTGAGGAGTGGATGGATAAGCTGGGCCTCGACGCCGTGCTGTTCCCGACCGTCGCCGATGTCGGCCCGGCGGACGCCGATGTCAATCCTGAGTCAGCCGACATCGCTTGGAGCAACGGCATCTGGGTGGCCAACGGCAACCTCGCGATCCGTCACCTCGGCGTGCCGACCGTCACCGTGCCGATGGGCGTGATGGCCGACATCGGCATGCCGGTCGGCCTGACCTTCGCCGGCCGCGCCTACGACGACTCGAACCTGCTGCGCCTGGCCGCCGCATTTGAATCGACCGGCAGCAAACGCCAGATCCCGCCGCGTACGCCGCCACTGTCGTAACGCGATCAAAACTGTAGGAGTGAGCCTGCTCGCGATGTGGTGTGTCAGCCTGGATAAACTTGACTGACACACCGCCATCGCTGGCAAGCCAGCTCCCACAGGTTTCAGCTCCGCCACAAAATCCCCATTCAACCCAAATCCCTGTAGGAGTGAGCCTGCTCGCGATAGCGGTCTGTCAGTTAAATTTATCGAGACTGACACACCGCTATCGCGAGCAGGCTCACTCCTACAGGGGTTGTGTGATGCCGTTCATTGAGCACATCCGCTCAATCCCCGGCGCTGAAATCCCTCGATCATCCAGGCCACCTTCATTGCCGCTGGCCACCGACCATGATCGACCGCGCCCCTTTGCGTCTCACCCTCCTCGCGCTGCTCTGCGGTCTGAACCCAACCGCCCACGCCAGCGGTTTTTTCGACGACGCCAAAAGCGAAATCCTCAGCCGCAACTTCTTCCTCAGCAACGACTACCGCTCTCCCTCACCGTCCGGTAAAAACTACAAACAAGAATGGGCTCAAGGCTTTATCGGTACCTTCTCATCCGGTTTCACACCCGGCACGGTCGGCTTCGGCATTGACGCCCACGCCTTCACCGGGCTGAAACTCGACGGTGGCCGGGGCCACTCCGGCACCGGTCTGCTGCCCGTCGACAGCGATGGTCGCAGCGAAAACGATTACTCCAGCGCCGGCGGCGCGCTCAAGCTGAAAGCCTCGCGCACCACCCTCGCCTTCGGCGAAATGACCGTGGAAACCCCGGTGTTCGACACCTCCGACAAACGCCTGCAACCGGAGTACGCCACAGGTTTTCTGCTCAACAGCGCCGAGTTCGATCACCTCAATCTGGTAGCAGGGCATTTCACCGCGTTCAAGAATCAGGACAGCTCATCCGGCAAAGGCGACTTCTACGGTTACGGCGCCAATACCGAGGCCGGTGGAATCAGTTTTCTCGGCGCTGACCTGTTCACCGACAGCCCGGTGGGCGGCGCGTTGTACGCCTCGGAACTGAGCGACACCTGGCACCAGTACTACGGCAATCTGCATTTCAAGCAGCCCGGTGTATTGCTCGACGCCAACCTCTACCGCACCCGCGACACCGGCCGCGCACTGGCCGGCGCCATCGACAACACCGCGTTGAGCCTGTCCGGCAGATACGCCTTCGGCCCCCATGCGGTAATGCTCGGCTGGCAACGGATCAATGGCGACACGCCGTTCGACTTCGTTGGCGGCGACTCGATCTACCTCGCCAATTCGATCAAATACGCCGACTTCAACGGCGCCAACGAACGTTCCTGGCAGGCGCGCTACGACCTCGACCTCGGCGCCTTCGGCATCCCCGGCCTGACCTTCATGACCCGCTACGTCTCCGGCAGCCACATCGACGGCACCCACGCGCCCAAGGGTGGTGCCTATAACCCGTTCGATCCTGACAGCGATGGTTACCAGCCGCAGCAAGGTGACGGCGGCAAGCATTGGGAACGCGATATCGATTTGAAGTACATCGTGCAATCGGGCGTGGCGAAGGATCTGTCGGTGCAGGTCTCGCATGTTTCACATCGGGCCAATGAGGCACAGGCCGGTGATGACATTGACCGGATTTACGTGGTGATCCAGTACCCGCTGGGTTTCTAACCCACCACCCATCCCGATTTGAAACGCTATCCCCTGTAGGAGTGAGCCTGCTCGCGATAGCGTTTTTCCAGCAACATTCATGCTGACTGATACACCGTTATCGCGAGCAGGCTCACTCCTACAAGGGAATGAGGAAATTCGCTAGTTTCGTGTCGGTTGACGGGTTCGTAACAGGGAAAGACCACGTTTGCACCCAGCCAGTCGCCCGATTTTTTGCCTTTTAAACTCCCGTGTTTAAAAGACACCTCCAGACACGCCTTCAAGGCTACAAATTCTTGCGCCATTGCCTACAGCTACGCCAGAATCCGCCGGCTTGTGCGCCTTGGGGGCGGGTTCTATTGTGGGTCGGTCGCTGACGAATCAGCGATCGGGTTTAGCAGCTCGGCAATTTTCAAGGCACGCGAGTACTGCCATTACGTTATGGCGGCTTTGCGTGGGGCACTTCGGTGCGCCGGGATCCTTGAGCCTGGTCTGCTAACCCGCGTACAGCCGCCACCCTATCCGTTTAGCAGCGATGGATGACGGCTCCACATCTCAAGGAGCTTTACCCATGATCAAACCAACGCCAAACCCACCCGAAACCGACCTCGCCTCCCCCTACGAAGCCCTCGATTCGAAAAAGCTCAACGACGCTGCCGAACGCGCCCTCGATCACTACCTCTGCCCGCCCGGCTCCACGCCACCGCCACGTAAAACCCGCCGGATGTACGCCGTTACCGCAGACTTCAAAAACGAGGAACTGCTGGCCGATGCCAGCGAAACACTCGCCTCGGCCAGAACCATCGCCCATGACTTCGCCCACCTCATCCCCGCGTCACAGCGCAGGACGTTGTTGGGTATCGCGCAATTGATCATGCTCGGCGAGCTGGCGGTGAATCGGGTGATGGATAATCTGGAGTTGCCGCAGTAGCGGGCCTCGCGACAGACTCTGAGTCAGGCGCCGGCAGTGCCGACGCCTTCGCGAGCAGGCTCGCTCCCACAGGGATTCGTGTCGCTCACGTGGGTGCGGTTCCACCGCCGAATTTGTGAGAGCGAGCCTGCTCGCGAAGGCGGTGGGTCAGTCAGCGAGATGTCGACTGAAAAACGGCATTCGCGAGCAGGCTCGCTCCCACAGGGATTCGTGTCGCTCATGCGGTTGCGGTTCCACCGCCGAATTTGTGGGAGCGAGCCTGCTCGCGAAGGCGGTGGGTCAGTGAGATGTCGACTGAAAAACGGCATTCGCGAGCAAGCTCGCTCCCACACTGGATGGGGGAGGTTCGGAGGGAAAAGTGGCGGAAGGCAGCCGGAGTCGAACCTGCCCGGGAACGGATGCCGCCCCCAACCGGGTTTGAAGCCCGGCCGCGCCACCGGGCGCGATTGCCTTCCTTGAACTCATTGTGCGCAGGCGTTGGCCAGCGCGTTGTCGGGGCGGATCTGGCGGGATTCGCCGAGGCGTCGGGTCAGGCCGACGCGGTCGAAGTATTCGAGGTACTGAATGCAGCGTTTGCGTCCCAAGCCTAGCGCATCGCGGAAGGTTGTCACCTGGATCTGCGGATTTTCCTTTGCCAGTTTGATCAACACGTCAGCCATTTGGCGCAGTTGCACGTCACTCAAGAACAGATCGCGCACGACTTGATGCATCAGACCGAGCCGGGCCAGTTTGCGTAGCAGCAGGCGTACGACGGCGTCGTCCTGCCCGAGCATTTTCGCGATGTCGCGCACCCACGGCGGGTCGAAACCAGCCTGTTCGAATAACGGGTGTAATTCCAGCCAGAGGCTTTCGTCCTCGGCATTCAGACGTACCTGATGATCCGGCAAATGCAGCCACGGCCCGCTCACCTGAATCGATCCGGCGGTGAGCAATTCGTCCAGCAAACTGACAAACGTCGAGCGTTCCAGTGCCAGACCGCTGAAGCGGCGCAGGCGATCGCGGTCCGGGCCCAGCTGGTCGGGTTCCAGTTCATGGAACTGTGCGAGTTGCTCCAACAGGGTGAACTTCAGTTGTGCCCAGCGCTGCACATTGAACAGCAGCGGGCCTTGGCGGGTGTCGATCAGGCGGACGTTTTCCGCTAACGACCAGGTTGCGCGCGGGCGATTGAATTGGCGTTCAAGCCGCAGCGGATCGAGGCCGCCCGCGCTGTAGTTGAGCAACACGGGCAGGACCTGTTCGAACTCGTCGCCCGAAACCAAGGCGTGCAGTTGCGCGAGACGTTCGGGGCTGCGACGATGCCGCGCCGGGGCGAACGGGTCAAGGACCTGTCCGCCGCCCAAGGTGCGTTGCGCGCTCTGGTCGCGCAGGATCAAGCGATCACCTTTCACCGCGTGCACCGGCGCGTTGATCAGCAGTTGCGCGAACATGCGCTCGCCGGGACTCAGGCGCGGGCCTTCGAGCAAAGCCACCCGCGCAATGACATCCTGTGTACCCAGATGCACATGCACCGGGTGAAAGTGTTCGAAGGTACGTTCGCCGGGAAGCAGTTGAAACTCGATATCGACTCGCTGCGTCGGCGCATGCAGCCATTCGCTCAGCAGCCACTGGCCGCGATGGATCTGCGCCAGTTCAAGACGCTCGCCGCTTATATTCAAAGCCACTCGCTGCCCGGCGAAAGCCTGTTCGGCGGGTTGATTTTGCGCGTGCATGCCGCGAACCCGGACCGATTTGCCGGAAGGTCCGAGCAACAGTTTGTCGCCGACTGAAACAGTGCCCGACAACGCTGTGCCGGTAACCACAATCCCCGCACCGGCAACGCTGAACGCGCGGTCGATGGCCAAGCGGAAACCACCTTCACGGCTACGCTCGTGCACTTCACTTTGCGTCTGTACCAACAACTGGCGTAACCCATCAATACCCTGCCCGCTCAGGCTCGACACGGTCAGGATCGGCGCCTCGGCAAACGGCCCCGAGGCAAGCAGATCCAGCACCTGACGTTGCACTTCTTCCACCCTGCCCGCCTCAGCCCGATCGCATTTGCTGATCGCCACCAGGGCGCGCGGGATGCCGAGCAATTCGACAATCGCCAGATGCTCGCGGGTCTGCGGCATCACGCCGTCATCTGCGGCAACCACCAGCAACACCAGATCGATGCCTTGGGCGCCGGCGAGCATGTTATGAGTGAATTTCTCGTGGCCGGGGACGTCGATAAACCCGGTCAGGCCGGCGCCCGGTCCCAGTTCGGCATAGAGATAGCCAAGGTCGATGGTCATGCCGCGTTCGCGTTCCTGCGGGCGGCGGTCGCCGGTCTGTCCGGTCAGGGCTTGCAGCAGCGAGGTCTTGCCGTGGTCGATGTGCCCCGCTGTGCCGACAATCATGAATCGACCTGCAACCGCGGCAACTGCGCGAGCCACGCGGGCTCATCATCAAGCTGACGCAGATCCAGCCACAGCGCATCGTCGTCGATGCGCCCGAGTACCGGGATCGGCAAGGCGCGCAACGCCGCTTCCAGACTAAGCAGAAAGCGACCGCGCAAACGCTTCGATACTTGCGGACGCATGCACAGCGCCGCACTCGGCAAGCGCGCGACCGGTTGGCTGCCACTGCCGATCATGCCCAATGCCTCGACTGCGCTGACCTGCCACAGCGAACCCAAGACTTCAGCCATCAAGGGCTGCAACCGTGAGGCCTGCGCAAAGATATCTGCCTGCGGCCGGGTGAGCAGACGCAAGCTCGGCAGACGTTCAGCGAGGCGATCCGGATCGCGATACAACCCCAGCACCGCTTCCAGCGCCGCCAAGGTCAACTTGTCCACCCGCAGCGCGCGTTTCAACGGGTTCTTCTTGATCTTCGCGATCAGCTCTTTACGCCCGACGATCAACCCGGCCTGCGGGCCGCCGAGCAGTTTGTCGCCACTGAAAGTGACGATGTCCGCGCCATCCAGCAGCGCTTGCCGCACCGTCGGTTCCGCCGGCAACCCCCAACGGGTCAGATCCAACAGACTGCCACTGCCCAGATCTTCCAGCAGCGGCAAACCGTGTCTATGGGCTAACTCGGCCAGTTCAGCCGTCGGCACCCGCGCGGTAAAACCTTCGATGCTGTAGTTGCTCGCATGCACACGCATGATCAAACCGCTGCGTGGGCTGATCGCCGCTTCGTAGTCGCGAGCATGGGTGCGATTGGTCGTACCGACTTCATGCAGGCGCACGCCAGCGCGGGCCATGATGTCGGGGATGCGGAAGGCGCCGCCGATTTCGATCAGCTCGCCACGGGAAATGATGCCTTCCTTGCGCGCGCCCAGACTGTTCAGCGTCAGCAACACGGCGGCGGCATTATTGTTGACCACGGTGACGGCTTCGGCGCCGGTCAGTTCGCGGATCAGGCCTTCGATCAGGTCATCGCGATCGCCGCGTTTGCCGCTGGCCAGATCGAATTCCAGATTGAGCGGATATCGCGCGGCCATTTGCACCGCGTCGATGGCTTCGTCGGGCAACAAGGCGCGGCCGAGGTTGGTGTGCAGGACGGTGCCGGTGAGGTTGAACACCCGACGAACCTGACTGCGCTGCTGTTGCGCCAAGCGTTCGCCGACTCGGCCGGCAAGGACTTCGGCGCCGATTTCAACGGCGGACAACTGCCCGCTCAACACGCCGGGCCGCAGCTCATCGAGCAGTTGACGCAGCCCCGTCAGTAACGAATCCCGGCCGTAACGCTCGGCCAACGGCGCGCACGCCGGGTGACGCAACAAGCCGTCAATAGACGGCAACCGCAGGGCAACGCTGGAAGACATCAGCCACTCCTGATTCAACTGAAACAGCCCCTTCGGGAACAAGCTCCGTCCCACAAGGGTTTCAGAAGTGTAGACGCACTGTGGGAGCGAGCCTGCTCGCGAAAGCGGTGTGCCAGTTAGTGTGGATGTGACTGACCTCACGCCTTCGCGAGCAGGCTCGCTCCCACATTGCTTTGGGGCGGCCTGCAAAATGAATGCACACAGCCATTCCCTGTGGGAGCGAGCCTGCTCGCGAAGGCGGTAAGTCAGTCAAAGCTGATGTGGCTGAAATGGCCCCTTCGGGAGCAGGCTCCCTCCCACAGTTTTGCTCTCGTCATTCGTCTCCCGGGGCCAGTAACAGATTCGGTGCCAGCCGCTGATAACCGTCCTGGGCCAGACGCATGTCCAGTAACAAACTGCTGAGATCCGCCGACAACGCCTCCGCATCAGCATCGTTTTCCAGATACACCAGTTTCAGATAACTGTTACAACCCGGACAGACCTCCGCCCTTATCGGCGCCTGATTGGCCGCATGGCGATCGTCCTCAAGGCTGAAATAATCCAGACCCTTACTCGACTCGCAGTACACGCACTTGACCCGCACCACATGCCATTCACAGGCACACAGCGAGCAGACCAGATAACGCAAACCGTTGTGCTTGCCGCGATGACGGATTACCCCGGCCATGGCCGGTGAACCACAGGCCGGGCATTGGCTGAGGCTGTCGCCGGGTTTCAGTTGCAGATTCGCCGCGCTGAGCAGCCAGTGGCTCCACGCCACTTGCAGTGCCGCGCCAAGAAACGGCACCAGTTGCGCCGGCACCATCGAATACTGACCACTGACCAACGCCACGGCCCATGCACGTAACTGGCCGGGACTGGCGACCCGCAACGTTGTCACCGCCTCGATGACGGCGGGCTGTTCATCAGGTTCATAACGCTGCAGCAAAGCTTCGAGATAAGCCTGCCAGCCCTCTTCGCGCACCAAGGTATCAGCCGCGAACGGCGGCAACCCATGCTGCTGACAAGCCTCGATCCGTTGCTGATCGAACGGCGCCGTCAGCGGCGGATCGTCAAACACCTGCTGCTGCACCCGACACAACCCGGCAATCAGCCGCAGATAGTCAGCCAGCGCATGCCCCTCGGCCAGTTGCTCCAGTCGAGCGGCCCGCAGCGCAAACAGGTTAGGCGGCGGCAGGTGCAGAAACGGCGGCGAACTCGCCGCCGCTTCGATTTCCCCAGGTTCCAGAATGGTTGGCAAACGTCAGCCCTTTTTGGTGATCGGTCGTTCCGGCACGTCCGGTTGGCGTTCATCGCGGGTGATGTCGCGATACCAGAGTTCATGGTGTTTCTTCGCCCAGGCGCGGCTGACCCAGCCATGCATCATCGCGTCCACCGAACCCTTGATCCACAGCCCGGCGTAGATGTGAATGATGATGCTCAGCACCAGAATGAACCCGGCCAGCGCATGCAACAACATTGCCCAGCGGATCACGGTGATGCCGAAATACGCACTGAACCAGGCGCGCCAGATCACCAGCCCGGTGAACAGCAAACCGAGCATGCACAGCAGTAAAGTCCAGAACAGCAGCTTTTGCCCGGCGTTGTATTTGCCCACTGGGGGCACGGTTTCTTCGTCGTTGACCAGCACCCGATCAATGCGCCGCAGCCATTTACCGTCGTTGCTGATGAAAAAATTCGCCCGCCAGAAATTCAACACCAGACCGAGGAACAACACGAACATGAGCACGCCCATGTACGGATGCAGAATCCGCGTCCACGGCCCGCCGCCGAACAGGTTGCTCAGCCAGAACAGCGACGGATGAAACAACGCCAGCCCGGACAGCCCGGCCATGAAAAACAGGATCGCTACCAGCCAGTGATTGGTGCGCTGGTTGGCGGTGTAACGCAGGATCGTCTTGTTGCTCATGGCCGCTCCTCCCCGCGTGGATCGAAGGTGTGCACCGCCGGATCGACGACGTGCACCGAGGTGTCGGGTGGCGTCGGATGTTCATCCTCTTCAACGCGATTCGGACCGATGCGCACGTAATGGAAGAACCCGGCCAGCACCGCCGCGCCCATAGCCAGCAGGCCCAGCGGTTTGCTGATGCCTTTCCACAAGCCCACCAACGGACTGATCGCCGGATCCTGCGGCAAGTTGGCGTAGATGGTTGGCGTATCGGCGTGGTGCAACACGTACATCACATGCGTGCCGCCAACACCGGCCGGGTCATACAGACCGGCGTTTTCAAAGCCACGGCTTTTCAGATCGACGATGCGTTCGGCGGCGTGTTCCTTCATGTCTTCCTTGGTGCCGAAAACAATGGCGCCGGTCGGGCAGGTTTTCACGCAGGCCGGTTCCAGCCCTACCGCTACGCGATCCGAACACAAGGTGCATTTGTAGGCCTTGTGATCCTTCTGCGAAATACGCGGAATGTTGAACGGGCAACCGGTGATGCAATAACCGCAACCGATGCAGTGATCCTGATCGAAATCGACGATGCCGTTGGCGTGCTTGATGATCGCGCCGGGGCTCGGGCACGCCGCCAGACAACCGGGCTCGGCGCAGTGCATGCAGCCGTCCTTGCGGATCAGCCATTCGAGGTTGCCGGCGTCGGTTTCGTGCTCGGTAAAGCGCATCAACGTCCAGGTTTCCGCGCTCAGATCCTGCGGATTGTCGTAGGTGCCGTGGTTGTGACCGACCTCGTCGCGCAGCTCGTTCCATTCCGAGCAGGCGACCTGGCAGGCTTTGCAGCCGATGCATTTGGTGGTGTCGATCAGCTTGGCCACCGCCTCCTGATTCCTCACCGACGGCGGCACCGTGGTGGTGGCCGAGCGGGCAATGATGTCTTGGCTGGCCATTTAAAGATTCTCCATCAGAGCTTCTCCACGTTGACCAGGAATGACTTGGATTCCGGGGTCTGTGTGTTGCCATCGCCGAGGAACGGCACCAGGGTGTTGGTCAGGTAACCGTGACGCGTCAGGCCGGTGAAACCCCAATGCAGCGGGATGCCGATCTGATGCACGACCTGGCCGTTGACCTGCAGCGGCCGGATCCTTTTCGTCACCACTGCCACCGCTTCGATAAAGCCGCGTTTGCAACTGACGCGCACGCGATCACCGGCGGCGATGCCCTTCTCTTTCGCCAGCACTTCACCGATTTCGACGAACTGCTCGGGTTGAGCAATCGCGTTCAACTTGCAGTGCTTGCTCCAGAAGTGGAAATGTTCGGTGAGCCGGTAACTGGTGCCGGCGTACGGGAAGTCCTTGGCCTCGCCGAGGGTTTCCCAGACCGAATCGAAGATCCGCGCCGCCGGATTGCTGGTGGCTTTCTTGTTTTGCGGGTGCAGCGGGTTGATGCCGATCGGCGTTTCGAACGGCTCGTAGTGCTCGGGAAATGGCCCCTCGTTCATCTTGTCGACGGCGAAGAACCGAGCCACGCCTTCGGGGTTCATGATGAACGGGTTCATCCCGGCTTCCGGCGGTACATCGGCCTTGTAGTCCGGCACATCGGTGCCGCCCCAGGTTTTGCCGTTCCACCAGACCAGACGTTTTTTCGGATCCCACGGTTTGCCGGCGACGTCCGCCGAAGCGCGGTTGTAGAGAATCCGCCGATTCGCCGGCCAGGCCCACGCCCAGCCGAGATGCTGGTGCATGCCGAACGGATCGCTGTTGTCGCGCCGCGCCATTTGGTTACCGGCCTCGGTCCAGCTACCGGCGAAAATCCAGCAGCCGGACGCAGTGCTGCCGTCATCCTTGAGCAAGCCGAAACCGGCCAGTTGCGAGCCGGCCTTGACCGCGACACCCGTGGCGTCGGTGAAATCGGCAACAGCGCTGCCGTTGATTTCCTTGGCCAGCTCTTCCGGCGAAGGCTCGTCAGGGATCTTGTATGGCCACGTCAGTTTCAACAGCGGATCAGGGAATTTGCCGCCCTCGGCCTGATAGCGCTTACGCAGGCGCAGGAACAATTCGCTCATGATGCGGATGTCGGTCTGCGCTTCGCCCGGGCCGTCGGCACCCTTCCAGTGCCATTGCAGCCAGCGACTGCTGTTGACCAGCGAGCCGTCCTCTTCGGCAAAACAGGTGGTCGGCAGGCGAATGACTTCGGTCTGGATTTCGTCGGTTTTCACATCGTTGTACGGCCCGACGTTGTGCCAGAACTCCGAGGTTTCGGTGGCCAGCGGATCCATCACCACCAGCCATTTCAGCTTGGCCAGTGCGCCCATCACGCGGTTTTTGTCCGGCAGCGCGGCGATCGGGTTGAAGCCTTGGCAGAAGTAGCCGTTGACCTTGCCCTGGCTCATCAAGTCGAACATCTTCAGGACGTCGTAGTTGGGGATGTCGAGTTTCGGCAAATGGTCGTAGCACCAATTGTTCTCGACGGTGGCGTTGGCGCCGTACCACGACTTCATCAGGCTGACGTGGAATTTGCTGTAGTTCTGCCAGTACGACAGTTGCCCCGGGCGAAGCGGAACTTGCGTACGTTTATGGATGAAGGCGTTGTAGTCCTGCTCGCTGTCCTGGCCCAAGGTCAGATAGCCCGGCAGTGCATTGGAGAGCAAGCCAAGGTCGGTCAGGCCCTGAATGTTCGAGTGACCGCGCAAGGCATTCACGCCGCCACCGGGCATGCCAACGTTGCCCAGCAGCAGTTGCACCATCGCCGCGCTGCGAATGATCTGCGCGCCGATCGAGTGCTGCGTCCAGCCCAAGGCGTAAAGAATCGTCATGGTCTTGCCCGGTGTCGAGCAAGTGGCGATTTCGTCCCAGATTTTCTGCATGGCGTCGACCGGCATGCCGCAAATCTGGCTCGCGAGGTCGATGTTGTAGCGGCTGTAATGCTGCTTCATCAATTGATAGACGCAGCGCGGGTCTTGCAGGGTCGGGTCGACTTTGGCGAAGCCGTCCTCACCCAGCTCGTAACCCCAGCCGGATTTGTCGGTGTAGCTGCGCTTGGCGACGTCGTAACCGCTGAAGATGCCGTCTTCGAAGCCGTAGCCTGCTTTGACGATGAACGACACGTCGGTGTAGTTGCGCACGTACTCGTGCTGGATCTTGTCCTCGGTCAGCAGGTAATTGATCAAGCCGCCCATGAAGGCGATGTCGGTGCCGGTGCGGATTGGCGCGTAATAGTCGGCCACGGACGCGGTCCGGGTAAAACGCGGATCGACCACGATCAGCCGCGCAGCGTTGTGCGCTTTGGCCTCGGTCACCCATTTGAAGCCGCACGGATGCGCTTCTGCTGCGTTGCCGCCCATCACCAGGATCAGATTCGCGTTGGCGATATCGGTCCAGGTATTGGTCATGGCACCACGGCCGTACGTCGGGGCAAGACTTGCCACCGTCGGGCCGTGTCAGACACGCGCCTGGTTATCGAACCCCAGCATGCCGAGACTGCGAATCACCTTCTGAGTGATGTAACCGGCTTCGTTGGACGCCGCCGATGCCGCGAGGAACCCGGTGCTCAGCCAGCGATTCACCGTTTGCCCGTTGGCGTTTTTCTCGATGAAGTTGGCGTCGCGATCGGCTTTCATCAGATCGACGATGCGGTCGAGCGCTTCGTCCCAACTGATCCGCGTCCATTCACTGCTGCCCGGTTTGCGGGTTTGCGGGTAGAGCAAACGGCCGGGGCTGTGAATGAAGTCGAGCAGGCCTGCGCCTTTCGGGCAGAGGGTGCCGCGGTTGACCGGGTGGTCGGCGTCGCCCTCGATGTGAATGATGCTCTGCGCTACGTTCTTCGCGGTATCGCCCTGGCTGTACATGATCAAACCGCAGCCGACCGAGCAATACGGGCAGGTGTTGCGGGTTTCATGGGTGTGGGCAAGCTTGAAGTGGCGCACCTGCTCGGCGAAGGCTTGCGTCGGGGCCATGCCCAACGCGCCCAGGCTCGAGCCTGCAAGGCCGATACCGGCGACCTTGAAGAACTGACGACGGCTGAGATCCATCGTGCACTCCTGATCAGGTGGAACCCGGTACTTGAGCCGGGTTTTATCTGGACAATCACGGTTGCGGCAATTGAGTGCCGACCTTTTCACTGTAGACAATGACCACACGATCTGTGTGAAAACCGACCGTCGGCGACAATCGGTCATGCACTGGAAAACCTGTGGGAGCGAGCCTGCTCGCGAAGAGGCCCTGTCAGTTGAGACAAATATTGACTGGCACACCGCCTTCGCGAGCAGGCTCGCTCCCACAGGTTTTGTGTGCTCCTGCACGGCCATGGGCTTATCATGCCCGCAGGACCAATCCCGCCTTCACGAGACCGCGCATGACTTTCGATTTTGATCAGCTATTCGACCGCCACAACACCGGCAGCACCAAGTGGAGCCGCTATTCGGCCGAGGTGTTGCCGATGTGGGTCGCTGATATGGATTTCGCCGCGCCGCCGGTGGTCATCGAGGCGCTGCAGCAACGCTTGCTGCATCCGCTGGTGGGCTACAGCGTGGCGCAGGACAACCTGCGTGAAGCCATCGTCGCCGACCTCTGGAACAAGTTCGCCTGGAAGGTCAAACCGCAAGAGCTGATCTTCCTACCGGGCGTCGAGTCCGGTTTCAACATGGCTTTGAAAGCACTGGTGCAACCGCAACAGAACGTCGTGGTGCAGGTGCCGAACTACCCGCCGCTGCGCCATGCGCCGGGGCATTGGGGGTTGAACAAGGTCGAGCTGGAGTTCGTCGCACAAGCCGACGGCACCTACGCCACCCCGTTGGACGTACTGCGTGAGTCGCTGAACGGTGGCGGCGCACTGTTGCTGAGCAACCCGCACAACCCGATCGGCAAGGTGTTTGGCCGTGAGGAACTGCAAGCGGTGGCGGATATCTGCGCGGCGCAGGACGCGTGGATCATCTCCGACGAAATCCACGCCGAGCTGTGCTTCGACGGTCGCGTGCATACTCCGACGGCGTCGCTGAGCACGGAGATCGCCGAGCGCACCATCACCCTGATGTCGGCGAGCAAGGCCTACAACATCGCCGGCCTGAAGACTTCGTTCATGATCATCCAGAATGCCGCCCTGCGCGAACGCGTCAACCACGCCCGTTGCGGCATGGTCGACAGCGTCAACCCGCTGGGCATGGAAGCCACCCGCGTCGCCTACAGCGAAGGTGCGCCGTGGCTGGCCGAGCTGAAAACCTATCTGCAGGCCAACCGCGACTGGCTGGTTGACGCCGTACGCAGCCGCTTGCCGGGCGTGACCATCAATGTGCCGCAGGGCACGTATCTGGCGTGGCTGGATTGCTCGGCGCTGGACCTGGATAACCCGCAGCAGTTCTTCCTTGAACAGGCCAAAGTGGGGCTCAGCCCAGGTCTGGACTTCGGCGATCAACACCAGCAATTCGTGCGCCTGAACTTCGGCTGCCCGCGCTCGTTGCTCGAAGAAGGCATCGCCCGCATGGAACGCGCGCTGACCCACCGCAACATTTAAGAGCACCACATCCCCCGTGTAGGAGTGAGCCTGCTCGCGATAGCGTCCTGACATTCAACATCATTGTTGACTGAAATACCGCTATCGCGAGCAGGCTCACTCCTACAGGGAATGTATGTTCACGCAAAATCCTCGTCGTAAATCCGATCGAACTCACGGCAAACGCACCGGGTCAACCACCCATACCAGCCATGAGACCTCGGAGACCCGCGATGACCGACTATCCAAAACCACCCTTCCCCGCACAAGCCCAGACCGTTCCCGGTTCGCAACGCAAAATGGAGCCCTATCCCGATTGCGGCGAGCAAAGCTATGTCGGTACCGGGCGACTGGCCGGCAAGATCGCCCTGATCACCGGCGCCGACAGCGGCATCGGCCGCGCCGTGGCGATTGCTTTCGCCCGTGAAGGCGCTGACGTTGCAGTCGCCTATCTCAATGAACACAAAGACGCCAAGGAAACCGCGCGCTGGGTCGAACAGGCCGGGCGTCAGTGTCTGTTGCTGCCCGGTGATATCGCGCAGAAATCCCACTGCCAGGCCTTGGTCGACAAGACCGTCGAGCGCTTCGGCCGCATCGACGTGCTGGTCAACAACGCCGCGTTCCAGATGACCCACGAAACCTTCGAGGAAATCCCCGATGACGAATGGGTGATGACCTTCGACGTCAATATCACCGCGATTTTCCGGTTGTGTCAGGCGGCGATCAAACACATGGGTGCAGGGGCATCGATCATCAACACCAGTTCGGTCAATTCGGACATGCCCAAACCCACCCTGCTCGCCTACGCCACCACCAAAGGCGCGATTGCCAACTTCACCGGCGGTCTGGCGCAAATGCTCGGGCCGAAAGAGATTCGCGTGAACTGCGTGGCACCCGGACCGATCTGGACGCCGCTGATCGTCTCGACCATGCCCGATGAAGAAGTGCAAAACTTCGGCGGAAACACACCGCTCGGCCGCCCCGGGCAACCGGTGGAGGTGGCGCCGATCTACGTGCTGCTGGCCTCGGACGAAGCCAGTTACATCACCGGCCAGCGCTATGGCGTGACCGGTGGTAAACCGATGCTGTGAGTAAACGCACTGCAGGAGCTGCCGCAGGCTGCGATCTTTTGATTTCGATGTTAAAAACAAGGTCAAAGGATCACAGCCTGCGGCAGCTTCTACAGGAGCGGCGTCAGAAGCGAAAGGGTCTCTGCAGGCGGCCGTCATTAATCACTGAGGGCGGCACATCATGAGTTTTGTCGTGTGGGTGGCGGTGCTCGGCGCCGTGCTGCTGACCTTGGCACTGACCTCGTCGTACCTGCGCTGGATGCCGGTGACCACCTCGGCGGTCTGCCTGCTGCTAGGGATCGGCATCGGCCCCAGCGGCCTCGATCTGCTGAAACTGTCGTTGGAAAACGCCTCGTTGTGGATGGAGCACCTGACGGAAGTCGCGGTGTTGTTTTCCTTGTTCGTCTGCGGTTTGAAGTTGCGTTTGCCCCTGCGCGACAAGCGTTGGCGGATTGCTTTTGGCCTCGCCGGACCGGTGATGGTGTTGACCATTGTCGGCGTTTGTCTGCTGCTGCACTTTGGCTTGAGCTTGCCGTGGGGACCGTCGCTGTTGATCGGCGCGATTCTGGCGCCGACCGACCCGGTGCTGGCGGCGCTGGTGCAGGTCAACGATGCGCGGGATGTCGACAGTGTGCGTTTCGGCCTGTCGGGTGAGGCAGGGCTCAATGACGGGGTGGCGTTTCCGTTCGTGATACTCGGTTTGTTGCTGATTCACGGGGACGGTTCTGCCGCCGAGTGGCAGGGCTGGGTCTTGCGCAGTTTATTGTGGGCGGTGCCTGCCGGATTGCTCACCGGTTACTGGATGGGCCGCGGTATCGGCCGCGTGACTTTGTCGCTGCGTATCCACAACGACGACAGCACGCTCAGCCCCAATGATTATCTGGCGTTGTCGTTGATTGCCCTAGCCTATGTCGTCGCCGAAGCCATCGGCGGTTATGGCTTTCTGTCGGTGTTCGCGGCCGGGCTGGGTTTGCGCCAGGTCGAAGTGAAATCCACTGGCGCCGGCCAACCGCCCGCCGAGCATCTGGTGCAACCGGTGGTCGGTCATCAGAACGTCGAACCGCAATACGCGGTGCACGGCGACACCGAACGACTGGAAAGCAGCCAGGTCGCCGCCGGAATCATGATGGGCGATATGTTGTCGTTCGGCAGTCTGGTCGAGCGTGCCATGGAAGTGTTTCTGGTGACCCTGCTCGGCGTGGTGCTGGTTGCGCACTGGGATTGGCGGGCGTTGCTGGTGGGCGGCGTGTTGTTTTGCCTGATCCGCCCGGCCTGCGTCGCGTTGATGCCGTGGGGCGCGTTGCTGGAGGGGCGGCAACAGCTGTTGATCGGCTGGTTCGGCATTCGCGGGATCGGTAGCCTGTTCTATCTGTTTTATGCCTTGAATCACGGGCTGACCGACACCGTAGCCAGCGTGTGTACCGACCTGACCTTGTCGGTGGTGGCGCTGAGCATTTTGCTTCACGGCATCAGCACGCAACCGATCCTCGCTCGCTATGAGCAGCACAAGAAACTAAAAACCTGATTTTTAATTCAGAGCTTTATCGGCTGATTGATCGAATTTTTTTCTGTAAAAAAATGGATCCCTGCGTAATGGCCGGCAGTCACAAGCATAACCCCTCGCCGGAAACATCAGGCGGGGCCCGGCAGGTTCGGTTCCACTGCGGCGTTTAAGCCTGTTAAAGGAATCCTGAAGAATAAGGTTACGGTCATGAAAGAATGCTCGACTCCGGCACAAATCAAGGCTTGCAGAGCACTGGCTCTGGAACGCAATCGTCAATTGTTCGATAACGCCCACACCCTCAACCGCGCGGCCAATGCGCTGCTGGAAGTTGAACATCTGGACATCGAACAATTCGAGCACTATCGAGCGCTGCGCAAGAAAGCCGATTTGATGTTTGAAGATGCCATTGATCATTTGTGCGTGTTGAACGAGGATTTTCCGCCGATTCCAATGTCCTCGCAGAACTCGGTGGCGTTGCGTCGAGAGCTTGAGACTGTGGAGTGAGCCAGAGCAGCCCCTCACCCTAGCCCTCTCCCAGAGGGAGAGGGAACTGACCGCGGTGAATGGTTGAGGTACGCCGACTTGAGATACCGGGTTGCACGCGGATTTTGACCACGACACTGAGATACCGAGTTGAACGCAGATTTTGACCACAACGAAGATCTGCTCCCTTCCCCCTCGCCCCCTTGGGGGCGGTCCGACGTTTCGGGAGGGTTGGGGTGAGGGGGATCGGTCTGAATGGCAACACAAAATCCAAGCGAATGAAAAAGCCCGGCCACATAAGCCGGGCTTTTCTATATCTGCCCATCACCCTCCAGGATTGGTCACCTGAATAAATACCGCATAACTCCCCAGCAACACCCAGAACGTCGCAAAAATCCACGGTGTACGTACCGAAAACAACAGCGACTTGCGATACCCCTTGTGGCTCGACTCCATCTCGCTGAACAGCGGTGATTCGTCATACGCCAGCCCCATCAGCGGCTCACTGTGCAGCAAGTGGCTCTGCTTGAAATGCCAGTGATCGATGATGTCGTACGCTGCGCGAATCCCCGGCCAGGCATTCAGTGAGCTGAGCAACCCGAGCAGCGCCAGAAACGGTGGCACCACCAGCGTGAACAATTTGCCCCACTCCGGGTTGAGGTTGGCCATGCAGGACGCGAAGGCAATCACCAGAAACGACTGCGCCGCCAGATAGGCGTCGGTGCGGTTGGCGAGGATGCTGGTTTCGTACTGGATCTCCCGGCGATAGAAATCCAGCCGTTCCTTGGGTGAGCCGAACATTTTCGCGTCATGTTCGGTCAGGGTTTCTTCAGCGGTGGGCTCAGTCAGTATGCGAGACAAAAGATGCACGCTCCGGGTTGGGGAAAACATTTAGAAATCCCCACCGGCGCGCAAGTTCAGAACGATTGACCGCTGCCTCACTTCATCGATTGAGCAATGATCGCCACCAGATTCATTTGCGTGAACGGCTTGGGCAAGCGTGGCAGTTGCGCAGCAAAACCTTCCAGACGTTCGGCGTAACCGGTGGCCAGGATAATCGGCAGATCCGGTTTAAGCAGACGCACTGCGTGGGCCAGTTGCGCGCCGCTCATCTGCGGCATGGCCATGTCGGTGATCATCAGGTCGATGACTTCACCCTGATCGAACAATGCCAGCGCCTGCGCACCGGACGTCGCACTGACCACGCGATGACCGAGGTCTTCGAGCAACAGACTGGTGCTGGTCAGTACCAGCGAGTCGTCATCCACCACCAACACGCTGAGCCTTGGCACCACCACCGGCTCGGCGTGTGGCAGCAGCGGCTTGCTGGTCGAGCCCTCGACGGCCACCGGAATCCACAGTTCAGCCGTGGTGCCTTGGGCCTTTTCGCTCTTGAGGACGAAACGCCCACCCAGTTGCTCCATGAAGCCGTGGACCATCGACAATCCCAGTCCGGTGCCCTTGCCCAAGCCTTTGGTGGTGAAGAACGGATCTCTGGCCGAGGCCAGTGTGTGCTCATCCATGCCCTCCCCGCTGTCGATCACGCTGAGACAAACGTAACGACCTGCCGGTAGATCCGAATGACTGAGTTCGAGCACCACTTGCGGTTCAGCAGTGATGCTTACCGTACCGCCGTCGGGCATGGCGTCGCGGGCGTTGGTTGCCAGGTTGAGCAAGGCCAGTTCCAGCTGATTGGTGTCCGCCAGCACCAGTTCGAGATCTTCGGGAAACCGCGTGTCGATACGGATACCCGGACCGAGGGAGCTACGCAGCAAACCGGTGATGCCCTGGACCAATTGCGCAATGTCGACCGACTCGGTTTTCAGTTCCTGACGGCGGGCAAAGGCCAGCATGCGCTGGGTCAGCGACACGCCGCGCAACGCACCTTGGGTGGCGTTTTCCAGCAAGCGGTTGATTTTCGGGTCATCACCGGTGCGCTTCTGCAGAATCTCCAGGTTTCCGAGAATCACCGTCAGCAGATTATTGAAGTCATGGGCGATGCCGCCGCTGAGCTGTCCGATCGCCTGCATCTTCTGCGCCTGAAACAGCGCTTCACGGGTTTTTTCCAGCGCCTGCTGGGCCTGATGGGCTTCGGTGATATCGCGGGTGATCTTGGCAAAACCGAGCAATGTGCCGGTGTCGCCACGAATCGCATCGACCACCACATGAGCGAGAAACCGTGTGCCGTCCTTGCGCATGCGCCAGCTCTTGTTCTCGAAGCGGCCCTCGCGGGTGGCGATTTCCAGCGCCCGTTGCGGTTCGCCGAGCTCACGGTCTTCGGGGGTATAAAAGATCGAAAAGTGCTGACCGATGATTTCTTCCGGCAGATAGCCCTTGATCCGCTGGGCGCCCTGGTTCCAGTTGCTGACCCGGCCTTCGGGGCTGAGCATGTAGATCGCATAATCGGTGACGCCCTGCACCAGCAAGCGGAACTGCTGTTCGCTTTGCTTGAGGGTTTCCTCGGCCATTTTGCGGTCGGTGAGGTCGCGAGTGATCTTGGCGAAACCGAGCAATATGCCGCTGGGATCAATGATCGGATCGATGACCACGTGCGACCAGAAATTGGTGCCATCCTTGCGTACCCGCCAGCCCTCGCCCTCGAAGCGCCCTTCACGGATCGCCGTATCAAGCGCCCGTTGCGGCAGACCGGCGGCGCGATCATCGGCGGTATAGAAGCGGGAGAAATGTTCGCCGAGGATTTCCGCTTCTTCGTAGCCCTTGAAGCGTTTGGCCCCGGAGTTCCAACTGGTGATGATGCCGTCGGGATCGATCATGTAGATCGCATAGTCGACCACCGCATCGATCAGCAGACGAAAACGCATCTCTTCGATCGCCGCGGTCTTGTTTTTCTCGCTCATCACACTCACCAGCCATTGTCATGATCGGAAGTATGCGTCAATCCGGCGAATTGGGAAGCGGCCGACTCATGATTGATTGCCCACCAACGCGGCAGCAGCTGTTTGATCCGGCTCTCGGCAAAGCGATCGTCAATCAGCATCACCACGCCGCGATCCTCGCGGGTACGGATGACCCGCCCGGCGGCCTGCACGACTTTCTGCACGCCGGGGTACAGGTAGGTGTAGTCGTAACCGGCGCCGAAGATCGCCGCCATGCGGTATTTCAGCTGTTCGTTGACCGGATTGAACTGCGCCAGCCCCAGCGTCGCAATGAACGCGCCGATCAGCCGCGCACCTGGCAAATCGATGCCTTCGCCGAACGCACCGCCCAACACGGCAAAGCCGATGCCTTGGCTGTGCGCGGTGAACTGATCGAGGAAAGCCTGCCGCGCGCCTTCGAGCATCCCCCGCGATTGCTGCCACAGGGTGATGTGCGGATAGCGCTCGGCGAGTAACGACGCCACTTGTTGCAGATAATCGAAGCTGCTGAAAAACGCCAGATAGTTGCCCGGACGTTCGCTGAACTGCCGCGCGATCAATTCGACGATCGGCTCCAGCGAGGCTTGCCGATGGTTGAAGCGCGTCGAGATGCGGCTGACGATCTGCACCTGCAACTGTTCGGCGCAAAACGGCGATTCGACATCGATCCACACGCTGTCGGCAGGCGTGCCGAGCAAATCGGCGTAATAGTGACGCGGGCTGAGGGTCGCGGAGAACAGCACGCTGCTGCGCGCCGCTTTCAAGCGCGGACCGATGAATGCCGCCGGCACCACGTTGCGCAGGCACAACTGTGACAGCGGCTTCTTGCGCTCGAGGTCGCGCTTGCTGATGTCGAACAGGTAATGCGCGTCGTACAGCTCCGCGACCCGGGCGAATTGCAGCAAGTCGAAGTAGAAGTTCTGCAAGGCGCTGTCGAGACCCTGCGGATGATCATTGAGGTAATCGCCGATGGCCGCGCAACATAACGAGATCGCTTGCAGAAGTTTTTCCGGCGCCTTGTCGTAAGCCTGATAGGCCGCCAGTTGCGGCGCATGCAGGGCGTTCCATTCACGGTTGATCCGTTGCAGGGAGTTTTTCAGCGCGGCGGGCGCGGTTTTGCGCACGCTGCCCAAGGTGAACTGATCGAGACTGGCGCTGTACATCTGCCGGCCCCGCTCGACGAGGTTGTGCGCCTCGTCCGCCAGCACCGCGACTTTCCATTGGTTGAGCTGGGCGAGACCAAAGAGCATGGCGCTGAAGTCGAAGTAATAGTTGTAGTCGGCGATGACCACGTCGACCCAGCGGGCCATCTCCTGACTCAGGTAATACGGGCACACCGCGTGTTGCGCGGCGACCTCGCGCATGGCCGCTTGATCAAGCATGCGGATTCGACTGGCCGCTTCCCGGGCGGCGGGCAAGCGATCGTAAAAGCCTTGGGCCAACGGACAGGATTCGCCGTGGCAGGCTTTGTCCGGGTGTTCGCAGGCCTTGTCGCGGGCGACCATTTCCAGCACCCGCAAGGGCAAGGCTGGCGACTGATCGAACAACACCTGACTGGCGTCCAGCGCCAGCTTGCGCCCCGGCGTCTTGGCGGTGAGGAAGTACACCTTGTCCAGTTGCTGCGGTGCCAGCGCTTTGAGCATCGGGAACAGCGTGCCAAGGGTTTTGCCGATGCCGGTCGGTGCCTGGGCCATCAGGCAGCGCCCGGTGCTGACAGCCTTGAACACCGACTCGGCCAAATGCCGCTGACCCGGACGAAAATCCGCATGGGGAAACGCCAGTTGTTGCGCGGCCAGATTGCGCGCCTCGCGATGGGCCATTTCCTGCTCGGCCCATTGCAGGAACAGCGTGCATTGCTGCTCGAAAAACGCTTTCAACGTATCAGCGCTGAACGCCTCGACCAGGCAAGTCTCTTTCTCGCTGACGATATCGAAATACACCAGCGCCAGATTGATCTGTTCAAGCTCGAGTTTGCGGCACATCAACCAGCCGTAGATCTTCGCCTGCGCCCAGTGCAACTGACGGTGATTGGCCGGTTGTTTGCTCAGATCGCCACGGTAGGTTTTGACTTCTTCCAGGCAGTTTTGCGCCGGGTCATAGCCGTCCGCCCTGCCCTTGACCTTCAATTGCCGGAACTCGCCTTCCAGTGCCACTTCACTTTGATACTTTTCGCTGCGCCGCGAGGCCACAGTGCGGTGGCCGGCGATGCCTTCCAGCGCCGTGGGTGATGGGGTGAAGCGCAGGTCGAGGTCGCCGGTCTTGGCGGTGAACTCGCAGAGTGCGCGCACGGCAATGCTGTAGCTCAAGCGCTCTGCTCCGCCCATTGCACGTAACACACCGCCACTGGCATCTGGTGCTGGTGGCAGAATTCCAGCCAGCGCAGTTGATTGTCCTGCAAGCGATCGCCGGGGCCTTTCACTTCAATCATCCGGTAGGTTTTGTGTTGCGGCCAGAACTGGATCAGATCAGGCATGCCGGCACGGTTGGCCTTGATGTCGAGCAATAAACGGTTGAACCAGTGCTTGAGGTGTTCGGCCGGCAGACAGGCCAGCGCTTGCTCCAGCAGTTGTTCATTCAATGCGCCCCAGAACACGAATGGCGACTGGATACCCCACTTGTCGATGAAGCGCTGGCGAATGGTCGCGGCATAGCGGCCGTCGTCGAGCTCGCTCAGACACGCCTGAAAAAGTTCGGCGCGGCGCTGCTGGAAATCTTCATTGAGCAGGTCCACCGGGCCACGCTGGAACGGGTGAAAGAACGCGCCGGGCAACGGCGCGAAAATCGCCGGCCAGCACAACAGGCCGAACAGTGAGTTGATCAAGCTGTTTTCCACGTAATGCACCGGGCCGTCGTCATCGTGCAGATGCGCCTGCACGTAAAACTCCACAGACAAGGCTGGGTCGGTGCGTGGCAATTGCAGATCCAGCCGCTCGACCGGTCTGGCCGCTACGCGTTTGAGCGGCGGGCCGCCGAGTTTGCGCCGCACCCTTGGCAATATGCGTTGCAGGCCTTGCTGCTCGGCAGCGCTTTCCGGCGCCTGTTCGGCCAGCGTGGCGAGCTCCAGTGCCAACGAGTATTCGCCGCTGCGTTCCAGCACGCGAATCATGCGCAAACGGGCACCGGGATAGGCGCAGTCGCGGTAAATGCTCAGGGCCAGGGCAAACTCGGTGATGCGCTCGCAATACTGGCCGATCTGGAACAGCACCTTGCCACGCCGGCGTTGCAGCCACGGGTTGTCGAAGTGCAAGGCGCTGACCTGCGCGACGATGATTTCCAGCGGTTCGCCGGCCTCGAAACGCAATTGGCAGTCGTGCAGGAACAGGCAGGCGTCGACGTCTTCGCGGCTGCGCAGGCCTCGCGAGTCCGAGCAGAACTCGACTTTTTCATAGGTGAAGATGCCCAGGTCGGCGAGGACGAATTCCGACCAGTCCTGATACAGGTTGCCGAAGAACATCAGACGCAAGCGGTCGCACAGGTCCATGATGGTCAAGCTGAACAGCCGGTCATCGAGCAGTGGCGCCCAGTCGCGCAGGCAGCGCAATTCGCTGAACTGCTCGGCCAACAGCGGCAGCCAGTCATCCTTGCGCCCCTTGGGCTGTTCGATGGCGGCGCCGAAGGCTTGCAGAATTTCGGCCTTGAGCAACACGTCGAACAACTCGGCGAGGGCCAGCGGAGCGTGTTCGTCGATCCAGCCACGTTCCAGCAAGGGCTGCGCGGCCGCAGCGATATCACCGATTTCAGCGTAATTGAGTTTGCCGGCGCGAAAATGCACGCCCTTGCGCATGACCATCCGCACCAGTAAACCCTGCGACGCGCGCGGCAAGGCCTTGAAGTCGCGAATGAACGCGTGTTCCGTTTCGCTCATCACATCGGCATAACGAAGTTCAAGCCAATCAAGCACTTGCCGGAAGTTGTTAAGGTAATAGAACGGGTCGTCGAGGGGATTGGCAGTCACGGGAAGTCTGGGGCCATGGCGAACGAATACTGGTTATGCGTACAGATACCAGCTGTGCCCTGCTCGGTGCAAACGGAAAATGATCAATGGCATTTTTTCGCCGGGCTATCGAACTTTTCCCCCGGGGATGGCACCAACCGCGTTAGAAGGCCGACAATGCTCGGCATCACATCGAATGAGGATTTAGAGGTGGGTATGAAAATCAAGTCACTGGGCATCCCTTTCGCCGTCGTTGCCGCGCTGGCACTGGCCGGTTGCTCGACCCCGACGGTGGTCACTCTGCAGAACGGCACCCAGTATCTGACCAAGGACATGCCGAAGACCAAAACCAAGGACGGCTTCTATGAGTTCGAGGATATTTCCGGGGCCAAGGTGAAGGTGCGTGCTGATGAAGTCGCGACCGTGCGCGAAGAAGACTGACACCCCGCGATACGTGTAGGAGCTGCCGCAGGCTGCGATCTTTTGATCCGGATCTTGAAAATCAAAGGCAGAAGATCGCAGCCTGCGGCAGCTCCTACAGGGATATTTGTATTATTCGAAGGTCGGCATACCCGGAATGCTGCCATCGCAAGGCATGTACGTGCCGCCCCGCTTGACCACTTCACCCTGCAAACGCCGGCAGCGTTCCAGATCCTGCTGCGCCATGCGATCAATGCTCAGATTGCCGGTGGTTTGCGGCTGTTTGCCGTCACCCAGGCGCAGGGTCACGAACGGTTGTTCGGGCTGAATCTGAAAGCGGCTCTTCTCTTCAACCGGCTCGACCACCTCGGTTTTCGGCGGACTCGGCAGTTGGTCGGTGGTGATGCCGTAACGGCTCAGAATCGAAGTTTGAGGTAGATCGGCGCAGGCATTGGCCGAACACAGCGCCAGTGCAACGAACCCGACATACCCCTTGAAACCTTTCACGTTTGAATCTCCTGTACTCAATGGCGGCTAGCTATAGAACGTGTGCGCACGTGCTGGCTTTAGGCCGCATTTCCTGTTTTCGCAGGGGTTTGAGTCAGGGAATGGCTGTCGAGTCACTTTTGAAACCGAGTTATCGTTCTTCGCGAGCAGGCTCGCTCCCACAGGGGATTTGTAAACGACACAGATCCAGTGTGGGAGCGAGCCTGCTCGCGAAAGGGCCCTTACCGGCACCCCATCAACATCAGGCGATCACAACACCGTCAGCACTCAGGCTGTTCAGCGACACCCCGACCAACGTCACCGAATCATTGCCAAACGTCAGCACCGTGTCCTGCCCGACAGCGGCGGCATGGGCGCGGAAATCCTCCGCCGGCAACACACCCTGCACGCCGAGAAACACCAGTTTGTCATTCGACGTAAACCCGACCACCCGATCCTGCCCGAACGCGCCGTTGAACAGGAACGTATCCGCCCCGCCTCCCGATTCCATCAGGTCATTACCGGCGCCCCCAACAAACACGTCATTGCCAGCACCACCAATCAGGTGATCGTTGCCATCCAGCCCGAACAACCAATCGCCACCCGAATGCGCCTTCAGGGTGTCGGCGCCAGCGCTGCCTTTGACGCTGGACTCATACGCGGTGACGTTGTTGCCGACTTTCAAGCCGCTGGCCGTGACGCTGTGGGTCACGTCGTCCTTGAACAATCCCCAGAGAAACCCCGGTTCTTTGGTGACGATGCTGCCGATGTCGCGGGTGATGCTGATCCCGCCGTTGGCATCGCGCACGTACAAGTTGCCGGCGCCGTCATTGGCAAAGTCGAAGTTCTTCACTGCGCTTTGCAGATCGAGGGTGTTGCTGCCCTGCCCGCCCAGAATGACGTTGTAGCCGCCGCTGTCGCGGAAGGTGTCGTTGCCGGCGCGACCCTCCAGGTAATCGTTGCCGCTGCCGCCCTGGATCAGGTCATTGGCGTCGCTACCGATGATGAAGGTGCTGCCCTTGTGGGTTTCGGCGTTGCGGTTGAGGTCCTGCACCCAGGTGTTGGCCCGCGCCGGGTCTGAGAGGTTGGCGACGATGATCGTCGAGTCGCGGCTGGTCAGGTCGTAGAATTTTGAGTCGATCACGCGGTTCATGCCGTCGCCGTAAGCGGTCGGCAAGTGCGAGATCCAGGTGGGAATGTTGAGGATCGAGTACGGCAACAGATTCCACGCGGTCGAGGCGTAGTGATCGTTGAAGCTGACGATGTTGTCGGTGGCCGAGGCCTTGGGCGCGTCGTGCACGCCGATCGAGGCGCCGGTGAAGGTCGAGCCGTCGAGGGCGCGGAACACCGGGTCGTTTTCGTAGCCGACGTTGAGCACTTTGTCGGTGCTGCTTTGCGTCGGCGAGGCGTAGGCGATGTAGTTGGAGTCGGCAAAAAAACCGCCCCACTTGCCGCCGCTCAAGTCGGCCATGCTGTTGACCGCCAGGCCACCGAGGCTGTGACCGCTGACCAGTACGTCCTTGCCGCTGAGGCCGTTGGCCTTGGCAAACGCCACCACATCATTGAGCAGATTGCCGAACGCTTCGCCGACGTAGTTCTTGGCGTAATCCTTGGGGCCGAAGGCGGCGAGCAGGTCGTTGATCACGTCGCCGATGGAGTCGAGGATCAGGTTTTCCCGCGGGCCGCTGGTGCCGCGAAAGGCAATGCCGAGTTCGGTCAGATGGCCCTGAGCATCGTACTTGCCGAGGATTTCCACTTGGGCGGTGGTGTAACCGGCCTTCTCGCCAAAGAAGGTTCCGCGCGCATCGGTCTTGCCGTCGTAGCCCAGTTGCGAGGCGGTGATCGGCGTCCAACCGGCCTTTTTCACGGCGTCGAGGGCGAGTTTTTCCGAGTCGGGGTTCCACGGAATGCCGGGAATCACCCCTTGCGAATCGGTGCCGCCGAGCAGCGCCGCGACCAGCGTGGCGGGCAGGCCGAGGCCGAAACCGTTGTGCTGATAACCGGCGGCAAAGCCGTTATCGAGGTTGTGATAGGAATACAGCGTGATCGCCATGGCATCGCTGAACAACGCCTTGGAATCGGCTGTACCGAAGTTCTTGTAGTCATACACACCCATTGCTATTGCCTCTCTCTTGTTGGAATTGTTAGAGATAGCTCACAGCCAGGGCGCCCCACGGGGACGCCCCGGAGCATTTCAGAATCTACATAGCTTTAAACTGTAGGCCTTCGCCTGCTCGCGATAGCGGTGTGCCAGATGAAAAAATGCAAACTGACACAACGCTATCGCGAGCAGGCGAAGGCCTACAGGGATTACTAGGCGAACACGAACGCCGAGTCCGACAGGTTAGCCACTCCCACCCCGATCAGGGTCACGGCATAGTCGCCAATCTTCAGCACGGTGTCGTTGCCGTTCTGCGCCGCGTGCTGCTTGTAGTCATAGCCCTGCCCCGCGCCCTCGACGCCCATGAATACCAGTTTGTCGCTGCCCTGATAGCCGTTGATGGCATCGAAACCGAACGCGCCGCTGAACAGGAAGGTGTTGTTGCCACCCACGGCGCTCATCACGTCATTGCCGGCGCCACCGACGAAGGTCACATGGCCCTTGTCGCTGATCAGTTTGTCGTCGCCACCGAGGCCGAACAGCCAGTCACCGTCAGCCGAGGCATGCAGCGCATTGCCGTAGCCATCGCCGCTAAGCGAATGGTTGTACTGGGTCAGTTCACTGCCATTGGTCAAACCTTTGGCGGTGACGCCCCAGGTGATTTCCTTGCTGCCCCACCACGAACCCGACTCCTTGCTCACCAGCGCGCCAATGTCGCGGGTCATGCTGATGCCGCCGTAGGCGTCGCGCACGTACAGCGTGCCGTCACCGTCGTTGGCGAAGCTGAAGTTCTGCAATGGTTTCTGCAGTTCGAAGGTGTTGTGGCCCTGGCCACCGAGCAGGATGTTGTAGCCGCCGTCATCACGGAACCGGTCATCACCGCCCAGGCCTTCGAGGAAGTCGTTGCCCGCGCCGCCCTTGAGCCAGTCGCTGCTCTGGGTGCCGATGATGAACGTGCTGCCGGTGTGCGGCTCGCCACTGCGGCCGAGATCTTCGACCCAGGTCTTGCCGCGAGAAGCTTCTTCCAGATTGGAGACGATGATCGTCGAGTCTTTATGCGTCAGGTTATAGAACTTCGAGTCGATGACCCGATTCAAGCCATCGGCATAGCCGAGCGAGCTGTGGGCCGACCAGTTCAGCGGATTGACGATGCTGAACGGCACCAGGTTCTGCGCGGTGGACGCGTAGTTGTCGTTGAAGTTGACGATGTTGTCGGTGGTCGAATCGTGCGGCTTGTCGTGCTTGCCCATCGAGGCGCTGCTGAACGTGGTGCCATCGAGCACGCGAAAAACCGGGTCGTTCTCGAAACCGATGTTCAGCACATTGTTGCCGGTGCTGCTCTGAGTCGGCGAGGCGAAGGTGATGTAGTTGGCATCCCTGAAGAAGCCGCCCCAGTTGCTCGCGCTCAATTCGGCGACGCTGTTGACGCCGAGCCCGCCGAGGCTGTGACCGCTGAGCAGCACGTCCTTGGCGGCGATACCGTTGGCAATGGCGAATGCGGCGACAGCCTTGAGCAGATTGTCGAAGGCGTTTTTCGCGTAATTGCTCGCGTAATCCGACGGCCCGATGGCGGCCAGCAGGTTGTTTTTCAGGTCGCCGAACGTATCGCTGTAACCCAGCCCACCGGTGCCGCGAAAGGCCACGCCGATGCCAATCAACTTGCCGGCGGCGTCGTATTTGCCGAGCACTTCCGCCTCGGCGCTGGTAAAGCCGTCCTTCTCGCCGAAGAACGTGCCTTGCGGCCCGACCTTGCCCTGATAGCCCAGCGCCGTCGCTGTGAGCGGCGACCAAGCGGTGGCCGGCAACGGTTTGCCGGTCGGCGTGTAGGCATACAGCGTGAGTGCGATGGCGTCGCTGTACAACGCTTTGCCATCGGCATTTTTATAATCGAACAGTCCCATGTTGTGCTCTCTCTTCCTTCAAATGACTGGCAGCTCTTTGCAGAGCTGCCAGCACGCCTTAGAACTGCCAGTACTCTTTAGAACTGCCAGTCGAGGGTCAGACCCACGCCGTGGTCCTTCTCGTTCGAGCCGATCAGGCCGTTGTAATCCAGGTTCACCCGCACATCGCGGTTGAGCGCCAGACCTGCGCGCACGCCGACCACTGCGGCATCGCGATCCATCGACACGCCCTGCACGGTGAACGCGCTGTTGCCGTTGGCAAAGGCCAGATGGCTGTCGGCATCGACGTTATTCAAGTTGTGCTGCCAGCCGAGGCTCGCGCCCAGTTCAAGTTGCTGCTGATCCGACAAGGCGAACGAACGCTTGGCGCGCACGCCGAGGGTCGACAGCACCACATCGCGATTGTCCTCATCGCTCTTCAACGCTGCAGCATCACCCTTCTCGGTGAAGCTTTCGGTATTGAGGTGCACGTAAGACAGATTGGCGAACGGCTCCAGGTTCATCGGTTGCAGGCCCAGATCATAAGCGGCCTCGGTGAACACTTGCGTGGTTGCGGCATCGTGCTTGGTCTTTTGTTTACCGCTGACGTCCCCGAACTGCAGGTCACGTTTGACGTCGACACGGTGCCAGCTATAGGCGCCGCCGACGGTCAGACGCAGCGCATCGATCTGATGCCCGAGGTACGCGCCCAAGTGGTAGCTGTCGACCGACGCCGACGAATGCGTGCCGCTGCCCATGCTCAACGAGCTGTCGCTATAACCGGTAACGAAACCGAGACGGGTATCTTCAGCGATCAAGCCGTCAACACCGGCCAGCAGGCCACCGATGGAGCTGTTGGAGTCGGCATTGTCATGCCCGCCATCGCTCTTGCCCCACGAACCCAACACCTTGACCCATGCATTGCTGCGCTCGTCGGTCGGTGCGCCAGCGTTGAACAGATCACGCTCACGCAGACGCTCGCCCACCGCTTCACGCAGGTAACGGCTGTCGTTGATCAGCATGGTGCCAATGGCCGGATGGATTTCGCCGGACAACTGCTGGAAGGCTTGTTGCGCCGACGCCGCATTCGGCGACAGCAACAGGGTTTCGAACAGCGCGTTACCAGCGCCCAGACGCTCAGCCGCAGCGCCCACGGCGCGTTGGTTCGGCGTCAAACCGACGCTGGCGAACGACGCACCGTTACGCCCGACTTCCAATTGGATTCCATCGGCCGAGTACGCCAGCGTGCCGCCGAGGAAGGCGTAATCCGGCAACACCTGACCGAAGCGCCCTTCAATGCCGCCCGCCGCTTGCAGGATGTTGTAGCGCGTGCCGAGCAGGCTTTGTACTTCGTTGGTGCTCAGCAAGGTCGGGCTGTTTTCCAGCGACATGCTCACCGTCGCGCCTTCGATGACCGCTTTGCCTGTGGCGATGATCTGATCGCTGCTGGTTGGCGACAGCTCTACGGCGTAAGTCGAACCCGGTGCAAACGTCACGTCACCGGCCACGTTCAGGGTGCCGATGGAATTACCCGGCGCCACCATACCGCCGCTGTTCACCGACAGCGCGCCAATATGGCCATTGCCGCCGAGGATACCGCCGTCATTCACCGTCACCGCCGATTGCAGCGAACCGTTGATGGCCAGGCGGCCCTGATTGACCAGGGTCGGGCCGCTGTAGGTGTTGTTGCCGGTCAGCACCAGCGTGCCGAGACCTTGCTTGGTCAAACCGCCGTGACCGGAAATGTCGTTGCGCCAGGTATCGAGGCCGCAGGTGATGTCGGTGCACACGCGTTCGGTCGGTTTGCCCTGATCGATGATCGCGCCGATGCCCGGCAGATCGGCGACAAACTGGCCGGAGCCATACGCGCCATCGATGCGGAATTCCGCCGGAATGTCCTGCTCGGTGACGAACATCGACGGGCCGTCGATGCCCTTGCGCAGGTTGATCATGCCCCAGCCGTACAAAGCGTCGATGCCCGGCGCGCCGAGGTCGGTGGCGGTAGTACGCAAGACTGTGGCGACTTGATCACCGCTCATGTACGGGAAGCGCTCCATCAGCACCGCCATGGAACCGGCGACGTGGGGCGCGGCCATTGAGGTGCCGTTGTAGTTTTTGTAGCCGGTGGTGAGGTTGTCGGCGTTGGTGCCTTCGATGATCGAACTGAAGATTTTCGTGCCCGGCGCCGAGACGCAGAAACTCGCGGTATAGCCGCAGCGCGAGGAGAACGTGCTCATGATGTACGGATTGGCGCTGGCCAGGTCCGGGTTCTTCTGCAACGCGGCGACAGTGATCCAGTTCGGCGCGATGTCCGGGACGAAATAGCCGAGGCCGGCGATGGCATCCGGGTTGTTGAGGTTGTAGTCGTTGCCGGCGGCGAAGATCGTCACGATGCCACTGCGCGCAGCAGCTATCGCGCCGTCGTAGGCGCCACCGGGTTTGGTGCCGAGCAGCGTGCGGATCTCGTTGAACTGCAACTGCGCGTCATTGACGGTGAAATGCGGGTACGCCGGATCGCGGCCGCCGAGGTCGAAACGGTCAGTGATGCCGATGCCCCAACTGTTGTTGATGATCCGCGCGCCGCTGGCGATCAGCGCATCCCAACCGGCCTTGTACACCGCGCCGTCGTTGCCGCGAACGATGCCGTCTTCCGGGCCCGGATCACCGTTGTCGGCGCTGATGATCTGCGCACCGAACGCGACGCCGTGCATCGGCCCACCATCGCGACTGCCGGCGGCGATACCGCCAACGTGAGTGCCGTGGGCGCCGAGTTTGCCGTCGGAGCCGACCGAGGGCGAACCGTCATAGCGGAACGCATCGCCGGCTTTGACCGGGATGTACGGGTCGGTGTATTCGCGGATCCCGCTGGTGACCAGGGTGACGACTTTATTGCTGCCGGAAAACTCCGGGTGCGCGGCGTACACCGGCTGGTCAAAGATCCCCAGTTTCACGCCTTTGCCGGTATAGCCGGCGGCGTAGGCGTGATCGGCACCGATCGCGCCCAGGCCCCAATCGGCCTGGAACTCGGCGCTGCGCCAACTCGATGGATCGCCCGTGCGACCGCTCTCCACGTAGGGCGCGGCATGGGCGGTGCCGATGGCACAGAGCACGGCGAGCGTGAGGGTTTTCAGGGCAAAGCGGCCTCCCGTTTGCGCGGGGGTATTGTTGTTATTCATCCAGCGACCTTCCTTAGTGATGTTGCGAAAAATCCTGATCGTTGCCACACAGAGCAACTGATCGTTCCCACGCTCCGCGTGGGAATGCCTCTAGGGACGCTCTGCGTCCAGTGACGCGGAGCGTCACGGGCTGCATTCCCACGCGGAGCGTGGGAACGATCACCAGAAGCCGGGTTATCTTGCTTAGAACTGCCAGTTCAAGCTCAAGCCAACGCCATGCAGCTTTTCGCGATTGGCCAGTTGTCCGTTGTAATCAAGGTTGACGCGCACGTCTTTGCTCAGCGCCAGGCTGGCCTGCACGCCAACCAGCGCGGCATCGCGCACCAACGCCGAGCTCTCTACCGAATACGGCGTGCCGCCGCTGGCAAAGCGCAGATGCTGTTCGGAGTCGATGTCGCTGAGGCTGTGCTGCCAGCCGAGGTGGCCGCTCACATCCAGTGATTGCCCGGGCGAAAGGTTGAAGGTCTTGATCGCCCGCACGCCGAGGGTGCTCAGCACGGCGTCACGTTGATCGCCCGAACTTTTCAGCGCGGCTGCGTCGCCCTTCTCGGTCAAGCCTTCAGTGTCCAGATGCACGTAGGCCAGGTTGGCGAACGGTTCCAGCGCCAGAGGTTGCAGATGCAGGCGATAAGCCGCTTCGCCGAACACTTGCGTGGTTGCTGCATCGACCTTGGCTTTCTGTTTGCCACTGACGTCGCCGTATTGCAGATCGCGTTTCACATCAGCGCGATGCCAGCTGTAGGCCGCTCCGGTGCTCAAACGCCAGGCGCCGATTTCGTGACCGGCATAAGCACCGAGGTGGTAGCTGTCGACCTTGGCCGAGGAATGCGTGCCCGAACCCATGCTCAGTGAACTGTCGCTGTAACCGGTAACCAGACCGATGCGGGTCTGCTCGTCCAGCGCGCCGTCGACACCGGCCAGCAAACCGCCAATCGAAGTGTTGTAGCCCGCCGTGTCATGGCTCGAATCGGTCGTGCCCCATGCTCCGAGAGCCTTGATCCAGCCGTTGCTTTGCGCTGCGTTGGTATCGTGCAGACGCTCGCCGACCGCATCGCGCAACTGGCGGCTGTCATTGATCAGCATCGAACTCAATGCCGGGTAGATCTCGCCGCTCAACTGCTGGAACGCCTGTTGCGCCGAAGCGGCTGTTGGCGAGAGCAACAGGCTTTCATACACCGCGTTGCCGGCGCCCAGACTTTCGGCGGCAACAGCCACCGAGCGCTGATTGGGCGTTTGTCCGACGCTGGCGAAGGTTGTCGAGTTACGTTCGATATCGAGCTGAATACCGTTAGCGGCGTAGTCGAGGCTGCCGCCGATAAACACATAATTCGGCAGCACCGCGCCAAACTGCCCCTGAATGCCACCGGCCGCTTGCAGGATGTCGTACTGGCGACCGAGCAGGCTTTGCGCTTCGGTGGTGCTGAGCAGCGTCGGGCTGTTTTCCAGCGACAGGCTGACAGTGGCGCCGCTGATATTGGCGGTGCCGCCAGCAACGATGCGGTCGCTGCTGGTCGGCGACAGTTCAACGGCGTAGGTCGAGCCCGGCGCGAAGTTCACATCACCGGCCACGTTCAAGGTACCGATAGAGTTGCCCGGCGCCACGCGAGCGCCGCTGTTGGCGAGCAGCGCAGCGATTCGCCCGGAACCGCCGAGGGTGCCGCTGTCGTTCACCGTGACAGCGGAAGTCAGCGAACCGTTGACCGTCAGCAAACCGCCATTGACTGTAGTCGCACCGCGATAGGTGTTGTCACCAGAGAGGATCAACTGCCCGCTGCCAGACTTGATCAGGCTGCCCTGGTACACCCGACTCGCCGCCGCTGCATCACGGGCAGTGCCGACCGCGTAGTCGGTCTGATCCTGTTGGCTGGCGCCTGCGGCAACGCCGTTCTGCCAGCCCTTGTCCTGCAGGGTTTGCTGCCAGGCGCTGTGTTCCGCGAGGTCTTCGGCCTGACGCTGAATCAGCGCCTTGTCAGAGATGTCATTGCTCCAGACATCGCGCTGCCCTGCCCCCAGGTTGGCATCAAACGCACCGAGCAACTGCCCCGGCCCGCGCATCGCCCGATTCAGATTGGCCACGCCCCAGCCGACCCGTTCGGTCGGCGCATCGGTGACCGAGCCATCCAGTTGCGTGGCGGTGGTCAGCAACACTTCAAGTGCCTGCTGATTGTTCATGTACGGGTAGCGTTCCATCACCAGTGCCAGTGCACCGGTCGCATGCGGCGCCGACATCGAGGTGCCGGACTTGATCGCGTAACCGCCACCGGGAATGGTGCTGTCGATCTTCGCCCCCGGCGTGGTGATGCACCAGTATTTGGCGAGGCCGCATTGGTTGTACTTCTGCTGATTGCTTTGATCGAGGCCCGATACGGCCAGCCAGTGACCTTCCAGATCCGGCTGGAAATAGGGCAACGCCGAACGCACGCTGGCATTCGGATAGCCGCTGTTGCCGGCGCTGAACACGTTGATCACACCGCGTCGGGACACATCGGCGGCGGCATCGAGCCAGGTGCCCTTGTTCCAGTGCTGGGCGTAAGCAGCGTGCAGATCGGCCAGGGTGCGGTAGCTGACATCCGGCGGCTGGCTGCCCCAGCTGTTGTTGATCGCACGCACGCCGGCATCGGCCAAGGCGTCATACACCGCTTTGAAATAGCGCGGATCGGGATTGGGGCCGAAGAGGAAACTGTCGTTCTTGTTGGTGTTGCCGACGTAGATCTGCGCGTTGTACGCCACGCCGTGCATGCCGCTGCCATCGCGCGAGGCGCCCATGGTGCCGACCACGTGGGTGCCGTGGGAGTCGTTGTTGGGATTGAGGGTGCCATTGACGTTGAACAGTGAGCCGTCGATGTAGCTGCCGCTGGCCGTGACCGGGTGATAACGGTCGCTGGCGAACTCCGGGTGGGCGGCATCGAAACCGGAGTCGAGGGCACCGATTTTCACGCCTTGGCCGGTGATGCCGGCGGCGTAGGCTTGCTCGGCCTGCATGCGGCTCAGGCCCCAGTCGCGGAGGAATTCGGCGCTGCGCCAACTGGCGGGATCGCCGGGTTGGCCGCTTTCGAGGTATTGCGCCTGAGCCTGGGTCGCAGAAATCACAAGCAGCAGGGTGCCGACCGAAATCGGCTTGATGCGTACGTCCATGTTCACCACTCACTTTTATTGTTTTATGCCGGTTGTTTTGCGGTGTTGCCTGCTCCCCTCACCCCAGCCCTCTCCCCCAGGAGAGGGAGCCGACCGCGGTGTCTTGCGTCTTACATCGACCTGAAACACCGGGTCGATTATGGATTCGGTAGAGCACTTCCCTCACCCCAGCCCTCTCCCCAGGGAGAGGGAGCTGACCGAGGTGTCTCTCGTCATACATCGACCTGAAAGACCGCGTCGATGCTGGATTCAGTGACGCTCGTTCAAGTCGGTGTACGTCTGCAATATCCCCCGATCAGTCCCCTCTCCCTTTGGGAGAGGGTTAGGGTGAGGGCTGTTGAGCGACCACAAAAGCCTCATCCACCCGCGCCAGATCCTGCTCGTTCAAGGTCCCGGCGTAGTAATGCAACTTGGTCCAGGCCATCAAGTAGTCGTACCGCGCCTGCGCCAGATCACGGCGGGTGGTGAACAGCTGCTGCTCGGCGTTCAACGCGTCGAGGTTGGTCCGCTCACCACCGAGAATGCTCTGCTTGGTCGACACCACCAACGCTTCCGCCGAGCTCAGCGCTTTCTGATAAGCCCGCAGTTTGCTCACCCCGGACAAACAGGCGCTGAACTGACGACGCAATTCGATCAGCGTCTCGCGCGTCTTGCCATCAAGCTCGTACTCAGCCTGTTCCATAGTGCGGCTGGCCTGACGCGTCGACGCCGAAACACCGCCACCGGCATACAACGGCACGCTGACTTCAAAACCGATGGTGTTGGTCTCGTAGCGCTGGTTGTAAGTGTTGCCGCTTTCCGATTCGTTTTGACGCATCGACGCATAAGCACTGACTTTCGGCAGATGCCCGGCGCGATTGCGCTCCACTTCATACCGCGCAACTTCCACCGCCTGGCGCTGTGAGGCCAGATTCGGGTTATTGCTCACCGCCATTTCGTGCCAGGTGTCGTAATTGGCCGGCATCAGCGCGAAGGTCTGAAAGTTTTGACCCAGCGGCGCCAAATCACCAATATCCACCGCCGGCACGCCAACCAGCGCACTCAGTTCCCGCAGCGCGGCATCCTGTTCGTTACGCGCCTCGATCTCCTCGGCGGTCGCCAGTTCATAGCGCGACTCAGCCTCAAGAATATCGGTACGCGTGCCCTCGCCCTGCTTGAACATGTGCTCGTTCTGCTGGAACTGCTGCTCGTAGGCCTTCTTCTTCGCCTGGGCGATGTCGATCTGGTCCTGCGCGAACAACGCCTTGGTGTAGTTATCCAGCACGCGGACCAACAATTCCTGGCTCTTGCCACGAAAGTTTTCGTCAGCAAACAGCGACTGCGCGACACCTTTGCGATACGCGGCATAAGCCTCGTAGTCGAGCAGCGGTTGTTGCAGGGTCAAGGCCGAGCCGTAACTGCTGTAGTTGCGGTCATCGGTACGATTACGCGCGCGCTCATCGAGAGAGGTAGCTTTCGACGAGTTGCGGCCCTTGTTGTAGGTGTAACCGATGCGCGGCAGCAGGCCGGCGCGGCCAATCGCACGGTTTTCCAGGCCGGCGTCACGCTCCTTGATCGCCCCGAGGAACACCGGGTCATTGCGCAACGCCTGTTCGTAGATCTCGAACGGCCCCATGGCCGCTACTGCTGAGTGACTCGCGAGCAGCATCATTGCCGCGCCGAGCAGGGAAAGCTTATTCATACAGCCGAACATCCTTATTCCTCGGTCAACGCGGAGCCGGCCCGGTCGAGCAGCGGTTTGAACAGATAGTTGAGGAGTGAACGTTCGCCGGTGCGCACGAACATTTCTGCCGGCATGCCGGGCTTGATCACCAGACCGTTGAGTTTTTCCATGGCCTGATCGCTGACGCTGCTGCGCAACACGTAGTAAGGCACGCCGGTTTTCTCATCGACCATCTGGTCGGCGGAAATCAGGCTGACTTCACCCGGTACGCGCGGGGTTTTGCTCTGGTTGAACGCGGTAAACAGAATGTCCACGGGCAGATGCGCGCCAACCTTGTCGATCAGGTTGATCGGCAAGTGCCCTTCCACTTCCAGGGTGGTGCCTTGCGGAACGATCTCCAACAACGTTTCGCCTTGGCGCACCACAGCGCCTTCGGTGTGCACACCGAGGTTGACCGCGACGCCGTCGGCGGTGGCGATGATTTCGCTGTGTTGCAGGTCAAAACCGGCCGAAGTCAGTTGCTCCGACAGGGTCACGCTTTTCAGCTGCGCGTCGGCCAATTGCGTGCGAACTTCCTTCTGGTATTCCTCGGCGTGCTGTTGCAGCTTCAGCCGCGACTCGAGGATGCCCTGCTCGACCCGACCGCTTTCACCGGTGTTTTCTGCCAGTTGCTGCTGCACTTGCGACAGTTGCCGCTGGTATTCCATCAAACGGTTGCGCGGGATGTAGCCGTTGTCGGCGAGCGGTTGCAGGTTGCTCAACTGCTGTTGCAGCGAGTCGGCCTGAGCATTGAGATCGGTTCGGGCGCGACGCATGCCGGCCAGTTGCGCGGTGGCGCCTTCGATGCTCGCACGCAGTCCGGCCTGCTCGCGGTAGTACGCCTCGCGACGGCTGCTGAACAGTTGTCGCTGGCCTTCCAGCACCAGTGCCAGACGCGGGTCCGGGTCATTGCTCAGTTCTGCCGGAAAGGTCACTTGCTTGAGGTTGTCGCGTTCGGCCTGCCAGCGCGCGAGGCTGGCCCAGGCCATGCGGTATTGCGCTTGCAGCGACTGCACATCAGCAGCGACTTGCGTCTGATCGAGGCGGAACAGCGGCTGGCCCTGCTTGACGATTTCGCCTTCGCGCACCAGAATCCGGCTGACCACACCGCTGCTCATCGACTGTACAGCTTTGCGTTTGCCCGACACGACAACCGTGCCCTGCACCGGGATGCCTTGATCCAGCGGCGCCAACGCCGCCCAAGTGAAGAAACTGCCGGCGCCAACGATCGCCAGAATCCAGCCCATGCGCGCGAAAAACTTCGCATCGCGTTCCGGGCGCTCGGTGATGTAGGCGTGTTCCATGCTCGCTTCGTTTTCAGTGTTCATGCTTGCGCTGCTCATACACCCGAATTCCTTGTCGAGGGCTGATACTGTCGGCTCATGCTGAGCCCGCCCGGTGCCTGTGCAGCTTTTTCCCGTTGTTGTTCCTGCTGGCCGGAAAGTGCCTTGAGCACGTCCTGACTGGGGCCAAACGCCTGCAAGCGACCGTCATTGAGGACCAGCAGTTTGTCGGCCTGGGCCAACACCGAAGAACGGTGCGTCACCAGCACCACCGTAGTGCCTTGAGCTTTCAGCGCGGCGATAGCGCTGGCCAGTGCCGCTTCGCCGACGGTGTCGAGGTTGGAGTTCGGTTCATCCAGCACCACCAGACTCGGCGTGCCATACATTGAACGCGCCAGTGCCACGCGCTGTTTCTGGCCACCGGACAAACCACTGCCGTCCTCGCCCAGTTGCGTGTCGTAGCCTTGCGGCAGGCGCAGGATCATTTCGTGTACGCCGGCCTGTTGCGCGGCGGCGACGACTTTCTGCGGATCGGCCTCGCTGAAACGGGCGATGTTCTCAGCGATGCTGCCGCTGAACAGTTCGATGTCTTGCGGCAGATAGCCGATATAGGGGCCGAGCTGGTCGCGGTTCCAGCGATGAATATCGGCACCATCGAGACGCACAGTACCGCCGAGGGTCGGCCAGACACCGACCAGCACGCGGGCCAGCGTCGACTTGCCGGAACCGGAAGCACCGAGCACGCCGAGCACTTCGCCGGCATTCAGATTGAAATTGACCATTTGCAGGGTCGCCGCACGTTGCCCCGGTGGGCCGGCGCTGACCTGTTCGAAGGTAATCTGGCCTTTCGGCGCCGGCAGCGCCATGGCGTCGTCACTCGGCGGGAACGCTTGCAGCAGCGCATCGAGACGGCGGTAAGCCAGCTTCGCCCCGCTCCACTGTTTCCACACGGCTATCAACTGGTCGATCGGGCTCAGTACGCGGCCCATCAGGATCGAACCGGCGATCATCATCCCGGCGGTCATATCGCCCTTGATCACCAGCAATGCGCCCAGGCCCAACACAAGCGATTGCAGGCACAGACGCAGGGTTTTACTCACCGAGCTGATCACCGCACCGGTGTCGCTGGCCTGATTCTGCAGACCGAGGAAACGCGAGTGCACCTGAAACCAGCGTTTACGCAGCGAACCGAGCATGCCCATCGCCTGAATGGTTTCGGCGTTGTGCAGGTGGCTGGTGGCCAACTGGCTGGACTTTTGCGAATAACCGGCGGCTTCGCCCAGCGGCTTTTTGGTCATGTATTCGTTCAGGCAGGCCAGGCCGATCAGCAGCAGAGCGCCCGCAGTAGCGAGCACGCCGAGCCAGACGTTGAACAGGTAAATCACAAACAGGTAGACCGGGAACCACGGCGCATCGAAAAACGCGAACAGCGCAGGCCCGGTGACAAATTGGCGAATGTGCGTCAGATCGCCCAGCGACTGCCCGGCATTGCCCTCGCCCTTGAACAGGTTGCGTTCGAACGCAGCTTGGTAAACCCGCAAGTTGAAGCGGCGCTCCAACTGACTGCCGATGCGGATGACGATAAAGCTGCGGATCACTTCCAGCATGCCGATGAAGGCAAAGAAGCCGACGACCATCAGCGACAGCATCGCCAAGGTCGTTTCGTTCTGCGACGACAGCACCCGGTCATAGACCTGGAGCATATAGATGGAGGGCACCAGCATCAGCACGTTAATCAGCGCGGTAAAGCAGCCGACGCTGATCAGGATACTTTTATAGTCACCCAAAGCCTTGAATAACGGAGCGGTGGCTGGGGCCTTCGCCATCTTCATTGATTCTTCCTGAAATGTCCGGTCTCGCCACACTTGGGCGAGGTTTCAATTAATGTTCCGCTTACCTGCGAAAGATGACTTGCAAGTACCCGCTTACACTTTCATAACAACTTGCGCAATTAACAGCGGTGCAGTTGCCACTCGGTGTTTCTTATAACCAACGGCTGGCGCTTTATATTAAAACCTTGTCGCAGTCTGGATCATCACAACTAGTGCGCCGCGCGTTCGAGGGTAATCATCAGGCCCGACTTCAAGGTAGTCAGATAAAGCCCGTCACGTTGTCGGCTGAAAAACTGGATTCTTGAGCCTTCCTTGCCGGTGATGGACAGACCGTCAGGGTCGGGAAACCAACCGATCGGAAGTTCTTCAAGCCAGGCACCCAGGCAGTCGGCGCCCTCGCCCAAGGTCTTGTTTGCCTTCAATTCCAAGGCGCAAGTGTTGGAAGGTTTGTCCTGCTGCTTTTGCGCTTGTGGATCATCACCTCGGGTGGACAGCGTCGCTTGCCACTGCCCGGCAAATACGGACGGTTCTTCGAGTCTGAGGCTGCTTGCCATGCTGGTTTCTCCTGAAATCATGAAGAGCGCCGCCGAGAGCCACGCCGCTACCGTGTAGGTAAAAGCTTTATAGATCATGGGAATATTCGCTCCGGCCTGTAGCCTTGCTTACCTGCCAATACGATGCAAGCAAAGAAAGCGGCGCATCACACGCCGCTTTCCACTGCTACATCACGCTACGATGTCGCTGGTCGCTGCCTGGCCAACGGTGCTGACCTGGAAGTCGGCCACGCCGTGCCCGGAGAAGTCCACCGACAACAAGCTGTTGCCGCCCGACGACGTCAGGACTGCGTCACCGGCAGCACCGGTGAAGCTGCTGACGAAGTGCAGGCCTGCACCGTTGGTGATGCCGGTCAGGTCGATTTTGTCCAGACCGCTGACAAAATCGAGGATCTGATCGATCGCACCCGGCTTGGAATCGGAGCTGGCGGCGAACACAAAGGTGTCCGAACCGGCACCGCCCCACAGCTTGTCGGCACCACCGCCACCCCAGAGGATGTCGTTGCCGGCACCGCCCTTGAGTTCGTTGGCCACGCTGTTGCCGATCAACAGATCGTTGCCGGAACCGCCAATGGCGTTCTCGATGATCGCGCCCTTGGCGATGGACACGTTGCCCACCAGGCCGCCAACGTCGGAGAACGAGGCGTCATTAAGGTTGATCTTCTGGTTCTGGGTGAAGCCCGAGAAGTCCAGAGTGTCCTTGCCGCCCGCGTCCCACACCGAGAACACCACTTTGTCACTCGACGACGAAGCGCTGAGGAAATCGCGGCCCGTGTTGGAGTTGAAGCCGTAGGTGGTGTCGCCGGTACGGGTGGTGGTGTTGGCACCGTAGAGTTTCTGGATGGCAGCGATATCGTCCATCAGCGGGCCGGACGAATACGCTTCGACACCGCCCTTGCTGAAGTTCTGACTGGTGTTGCTTTCGCTCCAGTAGCTCATGACGCTGTAGCCGCGGGTGTCTTGCCCGTAGGACGCGTCGTTGTAGGTCGGGTTGCCATTACCGGCGTTGTAGTCGCCAGGGTGAGCGAGACCCAGGCTGTGGCCGATTTCGTGCGTCAGGGTCTGACGACCGTAGTTGTTCAGATCCGGGTTCTTGTTCTGCGTGTAGCCACTGTTGATCAGGTACCACGAGGTGCCGTCATAACCGGCGCCGGTGCCTGGCAGATAAGCGAACGCTGCAGCGCCATCCTGGCCACCGCTGTAGTTACCGAAGGTCATGTGGCCGTCACCGCCCGAGGCTTTCTCGGTGAAGGTCACGTTGGCCACGTCAGCCCAGGATTGCATGGCGAGCTTGGCCTGGGCTTGTTGTTGCGCACTGAACTGACTGAACCCAGTGATCCCGTGCTTGTTCATCGTGCTGGACGATGCCGAGGTCAGGAACGTGTAGGTGAGTTCGATCTTGCCGCTGCCGTCCTTGTCCTGGTAGGCAGCGCCGTCGCGCAGCAACTGGGTTGCGGCCTGGTCGACGGAGAAGGAGGGTTTGCCATTGACCGTGAGGTTGCCGCCACGGTCGTACTGATGGCTGAAGCTATTGATCTGGTTGTACGCCGAGCTGAAGGCTGCCAGCTGGAAAGCCTGTTCGGCGGTATCAATAGCATTCGCTTTAACTTTCGACATAAACACACTTCCTTGTTTAGCAATGGAACAGTTTTTGTCCGATAGGACTCTCTCTGGCGAGATCGTCCTATCACTCGCCCAATGAAGGCGTAAGAAACCTGACACAATTTGAAATCTGCCGTAAAGGATTTTTTTGAGATCAAATCGGGCTGTTTCGTAAAACTGCCGTAAACAAAGCGTGCGGAGGTGAAAGAATGTTTTAGTTGCGCGGCCTTTGCCTAATTGTCTGACGATTTTCTATTTAAATATTAAATATGGGTAAGTTGTTTTTTGTTAGGCGCGTCTCACTTTCCTGCACTTTATTAGTGCAATGCCAGTGTATTGATATCAACCAGCCAAACACTGAAAGACATTGTGGGAGCGAGCCTGCTCGCGAAGGCGTCGAGTCAGACAACATTGATGTTGAATGACCGGCCGCCTTCGCGAGCAGCCTCGCTCCCACAGGGATTTATGCATGCCTGGGTGATTAGCTACCCGTGCGGATCTTGTTCCACACCCGCGTGCGGATCCGGTCAATGTTCAACGGCATCGCCTCCAGCGCAAACAGCTTGCCCATCATCTCCGGACTCGGATACACCTTGGTGTCGTTCTTGATCGCCGGGTCGATCAGGCTGTCGGCCTGTTCGTTACCATTGGCGTAATGCACGTAATTGCTGATGCCGGCCATCACGTCCGGGCGCAGCAGGTAGTTCATGAACGCATAACCGGCCTTCTCGTCCGGGGCATCGGCGGGCATGGCGACCATGTCGAACCAGATGGCTGCGCCTTCCTTGGGAATGTTGTAGCCGATGTCGACACCGTTCTTGGCTTCCTTGGCGCGATTCTCGGCTTGCAGAATGTCGCCGGAGAAGCCGACCGCCACGCAAATGTCGCCGTTGGCCAGGTCGCTGGTGTATTTCGACGAGTGGAAGTAGCTGACGTACGGCCGCACTTTCATCAGCAGCGCTTCAGCTTTTTTATAGTCCTCGGGATTTTTGCTGTGGTGCGGCAGGCCCAGGTAGTTGAGCGCCGCCGGCAATAATTCCGGGCCGTTGTCGAGGATCGCTACGCCGCACTTCTGCAGCTTTTCCATATATTCGGGCTTGAAGATCAGGTCCCAGGAGTCCACCGGCGCGTCGTCGCCGAGCACGGCTTTGACCTTGGCGATGTTGTAGCCGATGCCAGTGCTGCCCCACAGATAGGGAAAGCCGTGTTCGTTGTTCGGGTCGTTGGTTTGCAGCGCTTTGAGCAGCACCGGATTGAGGTTTTTCCAGTTGGGCAACTGGCTCTTGTCGAGTTTCTTCAGCGCCCCGCCCTGAATCTGCCGGGCCATGAAGTGGTTGGACGGAAACACCACGTCGTAACCGGATTTACCGGTCATCAACTTGCCGTCGAGGGTTTCGTTGCTGTCGTAGACGTCATAGGTGACACCCACGCCCGTCTCTTTCTCGAAATTCTTGGTGGTGTCCGGCGCGATGTAGTCGGACCAGTTGTAAACCTTGACCGTTTCCGCTGCCTGAGCAAGGGAAACGGCGAGCATCAGCGGTGCCAGAGCGAGGGTCTTGCGGATCATGGATCGATTCCTGTGTGGGTTTTCTTTTTTGTTGGCAGGCAATCAAAGGATCAAAACAATCAGAAAATCAGCACGTAGCTCTTGCGCACGGTTTCCTGGATATCCCAGACACCGAGCGTGTTGGCCGGCAACATCAGTGCGTCGCCACCTTGTATGTGCAGGGTTTCGGCGCCACCGTCGGGGGTGAACGTGCAGCGCCCGGAAATGAAATGACAGAACTCCTGCGCGGTGATCTGCCGGCGCCAGCGCCCGGGCGTGCATTCCCAGACGCCGGTTTCAACGCCGTCGTCGCGCTCGACGCTGGTGGTCGAGGCAATCGCGATCGGCTCGCCGAGGGGCACGGCCACCGGGTTGGACTCATCCAGCTGCAGGGTTGCAGTGTTTTTAAACTGGGTAATGCTCATGGTCTGACCTGTCTTTTGGGCTTTCTTCAAGTAAATCGGCTTTTAGTGCATGAACCCTTCCATGAAGCCCGCCACCTGACTGGCGAGCTTGCGCCGCCATGGCGCGGTCGCTGGGTTGGCCAGGGTCTGATCTTCATGGACGAAGCTTTTGATGATGGCGTTGTAGCCAAGCCAGCGGCACGGCTCCGGTTCCCAGGCACGCAGTGCATGAATGCCACCGTCGGGCAGCACCCACGGCTGCTGAGTCAATTCGGTATCGCGCTCAAGAATCAAGTCCGCCAGGGTGCGCCCACCGAGATTGCTGGCGCCGACGCCCTCCCCGCCATAACCGCCGGACAGCGCGATGCCGTTGGCGCGATCACAGAGCATGTGCGGTTTGAAGTGCCGCGACATGCCGAGGTTGCCGCCCCAGGCGTGGGTGATCTGCACGTTTTTCAATTGCGGGAACAGCTCACCGAACAGATAGCGGCGCAGCTCGACTTCATCGCGGGTCAGATCGAAGTTATGGCGCAACTTGCCGGCGAACTGGTAACCGCCACGGGCGCCGAAGATCAGGCGATTGTCGGCACTGCGCTGGCCATAAGTGACCTGACGACTGAATTCGCTGAAGGCTTGGCCACGATTGAGGCCGATTTCGTCCCAGGTCGCCGCCGACAAAGGCTCGGTGGCGACAATCAAGCTCTGCACCGGCAATTGATAACGGCCCAGCGGCGGCAGAGTCACCGAATACCCTTCGACGGCCGGCACGATCCAGCGACTGCGCACACTGGCTTTCGCGGTGCGCAAACTGCCCGATTGCCAGTGCGTGACCGGGCTGTTTTCGTAGATCTTCACACCCATGTTCTGCACGGTGCGCGCCAGACCGCGCACCAGTTTCGCCGGGTGGATGGTCGCCACGTGCGGCGCGTAAATCCCGCCGTACGGTTTGGCCACACGGATCTGCTGCGCCAGTTGTTCGGGACTGAGCCAGCGGTAATCGTCGTCGGTCAGGCCTTGGGCGTGCAGTTTGGCCAGATATTTACGCAGCGTGGCTTCCTGCTCTGGATAGCGCGCGGCGCAGTACAGCACGCCGCCCTTGCGGTAATCGCAGTTGATACCTTCGCGTTCGAGGACGATCTCGACTTCATCGGGAATGCTGTGCAGCAGATCGAACGACGCGCGGCGCTGCTCTGGCGACAACCCGGCCAGCAGACGATCCTCTCCAAGCAGGTTGCCCATCAGCCAGCCGCCATTGCGACCGGACGCACCGAAACCGGCGGTCTGCGCTTCGACGATCGCGATGTCGAGCCCCGGCGCAAGCTTCTTCAGGTAATACGCGGTCCACAGCCCGGTGTAACCGGCGCCGATGATCGCCACGTCGACGTCCAGATCTCGCTCAAGCTCGGGCCGCGCGGTCAGCGGCTCATCGAGTTGATCCATCCACAAACTGATAGTGCGCCACGCCGGCATGCAAGACTCCGCCACTGAAAACCTTCGATGGCGTCGATCCTAGTGGCTGTGCTCAGTTGATGTCTTGCGCGCGTGCCCGCAAAGAAATTTGTTTGGCGTAGGCCTTGGGCGACTGACCAGTGTGCTGGCGGAAACAGCTGTAAAACGCCGACAACGAATTGAAACCGGCAGCGAACGCCAATTCATCGATGCGCACCGGCGGCGTGGCGTTATCGAGCGAGCGCAACAGATGTTGCAGGCGCGCCTGATTGACGTAGCGATAGAAGCTTTGCCCGAGCACCTGGTTGAGCAGATAGGAAATCTGATTGCGGCTGTAACCGCATTCCTTCGCCACCCGTTGCAGGTCAAGTTCGGGATCGAGGTACGGCTGCTGCTTTTCGAAATACTGCTGCAGGTCTTCGGCCATGAAGCTTAACTGTCGCGGCGAAAGGCCCAGACGACTGACCGCCGGGCGCTGGCTTGAAGAGGTTGGGCCATGGGTTTGCGTACGCACCAACGAAGCGTATTCGTTGACGCGCCAGATCAGCCCGTCCTTGACCGTGATCGCTTCGCTTGAGCGAAACGACACCAGCCCGTCGCCGCCGCGCAAGGTCACTTCGTATTGAATGAACGCGGTATTGCCGTCGACGCGAATGCGGTCGCAATGCTCCAGCAGTTCGTCGGATTCGCGCGGCATGCTGACCCGCACGTACTCGCGCAATTCGTCGAGGCCGAGCACGCGATTCTGGAAGAAATCGTTGTACTGGATGTCCCGGTGGTACAACGCCATGACGCTGTCGAGGTCGCGGTGTTTCCAGCTCAGGTGATAGCGCATGACCGTGGCCGCCGTGGCCTGGGTCTGTTCTGGGCCGTCGTCGTCGGCGTGCATAAGGGGCTCGGCGCAAAAGAATCGAGCTTGCCGAAGTTCGGCGCGGGCTTCAATGGCTAATCCGTAGTGGCCATTTGGCGATGATTGCGTAGGCCATGACTTACATCAAAAAATGCGAAGCAATCGCAAAATGAACTGAAAAATCTCACAGGAATTTCACATCCGGATGCTACTTTTAATGTCAGTCACCGGTTGAGCCAATGAAGGCTCTTCCCACCTAACATGAGCAAACGGAAGCGCTCGATGAAGAAGGCGGGCAACACATGAATAAAGGGTCAAGCAAAGTCACGTTCCCCAATGCATGCCAGCTGATGCGCTGGCATTTTCATCCCATGGGTTTCGAGGCAACGATGGATGCGCCGGGCAGCATGATCGCCCGTCTGTTTGATCGCGCCAGTGGCGAAACCATGATCGCCATCGCCGGTATCCCGTGCGCGACGGTGATGAATGCAGCGGATGTCGAGCGAATTATCGAGGCTGTGGAGGATGAGCTGGAAGCTTTCGTACCTCCTGAATCTCTCAGGAGTTACGCATAAGCTTATGATTTAAAACAAAAAAGCCCACATTTCTGTGGGCTTTTTTGTACCTATGCGGTGTGCTTGATGACACGGTGATCAACAAAGAACGGCTTGCCCTTGGCCACCCGGTCGGATGCCCTAGGCATGTTCACCGCTTGCGCTTCCTGCGGCTCGACGTACCAGTAGCAATGACTGACCGCGCGGGTGATGCCGACATACGCCAGGCGCAGGATCTCGTCCTTTTGCGCCGTGTCATACGGCTCGCTGTCACCCGATTTACCCAAACCTGCCATGCGATAGACCTGGTTCTTGTAGGGCGAACTGGTCAAGTGCTGGCAATCACCGAGCAAAAACACTGCATCCGCCTGCAAGCCTTTGGCGCTGTGGTAGGTCAGTTGTTTCAGGCGCCGCGCCTCGTATGGCAAGCTCGAATCCACATTAACTACGGACTGAATATGCTCTTCAATCAATGACTTATCGCTGCTTTTTCGATAAAGCATCAAGATCGAATGACCTTGGCGGTAGTGTTCTGCGAGGCGCTGTCCCAAGGACTGATCATCGCGTTCCAGCACGTTGACGGGCTGCAACGGTTTAGGCGCGCCGCTGGCCTTGGCTTTTTTGCCGGGAATCGCCGGCGCGGCGCGAACGATGTGTTCAGCGGCATCAATGATGTGTTGATGGCTGCGATAGTTGTCACTGAGCATCACCCGCGTGGTGCTCGGCGACGGGAACTCTTTGTCGAACGCCATGAAGTAGCTTGGCGAGCTGCCGCGCCAACCGTAAATCGACTGCCAGTCATCGCCGACGCACAACAGCGATGAGCGTTGCGCCCCCCGTCCGACATGCATCGCCGGACCTCGACTGCGGATTTCCGTGAGGCTGGCGCGAATCCACGAAACGATCTGCGGCGATACGTCCTGAAACTCGTCGATCATCAAGTGCGACAACGGCCGTAGCAACTCATCGCTCAACAGCTTGAGGTTTTCCGGCGAGTGCTCGCTGAACAGCGCGAACATGCGGTTGTAAGTCATGATCGGCGGTTTCTGGTCGAGCAGATGATCTTCAAATGCACGCCAGAACAGACTCAGGGCCTCAAAGAAAAACCGGTCCGGGTCATCCTTGGCAAAGCTCATGCGACTGACCGCGTCAGGCACGTCCAGGCCGAGGTTCTCGATGAAGCCTGCCGCTGCAACAAAACAGTCGAGCAACGGCGCGGAGGCCAACTCGCCTTTGACCTTGTAATCGAAACCCGGCCCGGCGCTGGCATCGCCGGCCAGCGTCGCCAGAACGCGCTTTGATGACTCGTAACTATCCAGCCAAATCAACGGCTTACGACAGAAAGCTTGAAACAGGGTGCGCTTTACTGCCCACTCTGCGCGCACGCTGAGCTTGGCGTTTGGCCGGCTCACCTGCGGATTTTCCCGCGGGTCGAAACCGAGCACCACCCACGCATCCAGGCTCGGAATATAGCCATGGCAATGGAATTTTGCGCCGTTGATGTCGAAACTCTGCCGGTTCGGCTCAATGCCCTTGATCGGCCAGGCGCCGGCGCGGAACCACAGATCTTCGATGGCATCGCACAGTTCTTCGTCGCGCTGGGAGGCCAGCTGCGTTACCGCTACGCGCTTCTGCACGTCCGGGTGATCACGCTCCAGCTCCTTGAGCTGCAAACCGGCGCGAGACAACGGCTGAATCAATTGGCGGAAACGCTCGTCCTGGTTGAACAAGCGGTGATAACAGGCGTTGAGTTGCTGGCGTTGCGCATCGTTGATGCGCAGATCGAACGGATTGCTGTCGACCTCCTCGTCAGCGCCTTGCGCTCGATGACTGAGGTTTTCAAAAGCCTGCAAGCGCTCGAAACCCGGCAAGCTGCGCACCATCGGCAGGATACGCGAGTGGAACGTGCGCACCAGTTCGCGCGCCTGACGCAGGTTCAACGCCTGGCCCCAGAGTGCGAACAACTCGATCAGCTTATTAATGAAATCCTTGCGCGACTCGCGGGTGAAGGTCACCACGGTCATCGAATCAAGTTCAAAACCCAGATAGTGGTTAAGCAACAGAATTCGCAGTACCAGTGTGGTCGACTTCCCCGCACCCGCGCCGGCAACTACTGAAGTCGACGGGGTTTCACTGAAAATCATCTTCCATTGCGCGGCGCTTGGCTGAGCATGCTCAGGCAACAAACGGGCGACATCGGCCTTCATGCGCTTCTTCAATTCCGCTGTCAGCGGCAGACGCCAATCGTCGAACAGATGATTATCGACGCTTGGCGGGCGATGCTCGGTGTTGCGGCTGTCACGGATCAGCAGCACCTGCCGACCTTCTTCCAGCCCCTCAAGCTTGCCTTCCTTAAAGCCATATTCGACACCAGCGGTATGCCCGCTGCGGAAACCATCGGCCTGACCGTGCAACCACGATGCACGGTGCTGCGCGCGCAGACGTGTCAAGCCATGGCCGAAGAAGCGCGCTGCCAGGCGTTTGAACCATGGCATCTCGGCCAAGGGGCGAAGTTCGGGAGGAAGATCGGGGGTGTGTTGCGCCACGCTGACGGGCTCCAGTGTGTGAGGCTGTTGCGGCTATGGTGTCTGTATTTGCCGTTCAGTTCTAGCGAAATGCTTACAGGTCATTGGTTTAGGCGATGAACTGAAGGTGAGATGAGACGCTTTCGAGCTGTTTTCCTATCTGAAATCTCGATCATAACGCCGCACTTTTTACGCTTTTTATCGATTATTAACTGATAGATGATGGCCGTCATAACCCACCGGTGTCGCGTCGGGTGTCAACCATTCACACCCCATGACGAACCTTTTGAGGAGACGATCATGCTTGAACTCAGACCTTTCAGCTCGCTGGGCGGCGCCCATCACGGCTGGTTGGATGCCCATCACCACTTTTCGTTCGCCGAGTACTACGACCCACAGCGCATGAACTGGGGCAACCTGCGGGTGTGGAACGATGACGTGATTGCAGCAGGCACTGGTTTCCCGCAGCACCCGCATCGCGATATGGAAATCATCACCTATGTCCGTGAAGGTGCGATTACTCACCAGGACAACCTGGGTAACAAGGGCCGCACCGAGGCTGGCGACGTCCAAGTGATGAGTGCCGGCACCGGCATCGCTCACAGCGAATACAACCTGGAAGCGAAAGACACCAAGATCTTCCAGATCTGGATTCTGCCGACGGAAACCGGCGCACCGCCATCGTGGGGCGCAAAACCGTTCCCGAAAGGCCAGCGTGAAGGCTTTGTCACGCTGGCCAGCGGCAAGGACGGCGATGACCAGAGCCTGCGGATTCGCGCTGATGCGCGATTGGTCGCGGCCAATCTCAAGGCGGGTGAAACCGCGGAATATCGTCTGGATGAAGGCCGTCGCGCGTATCTGGTACCGGCCACCGGCGTGATTGAAGTCAATGGTTTGCGTGCACAAGCTCGAGACGGTGTGGCGGTAGCGCATGAGCGCGTGTTGAGCGTCACGGCCATTGAGGACAGCGAAATCGTCCTGGTGGATTTGGCTTGATCGCCTGACGCGCAGACAAAAAAAGGGGCAACCATCATGGTTGCCCCTTTTTTCATGCGCTTGCGAGCATCACTTGCTGGAGATGGCGCCATCCACCAGCGTCTGCGCTTCAACCACCAATTGCTTCAGATGGTCGTCACTGATGAAGCTTTCGGCGTAGATCTTGTAGATGTCTTCGGTGCCCGACGGACGCGCGGCGAACCAACCGTTTTCAGTCATCACTTTCAGACCACCAATCGCCTGATCGTTACCCGGGGCATGGCTGAGAATGCTCTGGATTTTCTCGCCGGCCAGTTCGGTCGAGGTGACCTGGTCAGGTGACAGCTTGCTCAGCAGTGCTTTCTGCTCAGGATTGGCCTTGGCGTCGACGCGCACCGAGAACGGTTCGCCCAGCTCATCGGTCAATGCCTTGTAGGCCTGGCTTGGATCGCGACCAGTGCGTGCGGTCATTTCAGCGGCGAGCAGCGCCGGGATCAGACCATCCTTGTCGGTGCTCCACACGCCACCGTCCTTGCGCAGGAACGATGCGCCGGCGCTCTCTTCACCACCGAAACCCAACGAGCCATCGAACAGGCCGTCAGCGAACCATTTGAAACCGACCGGAACTTCGTACAGACGACGGCCCAGACGCTTGGCCACGCGATCGATCAGACCGCTGCTGACCACGGTTTTACCCACGCCAGCATCCGCGCGCCACTGCGGGCGGTTCTGGAACAGGTAATCGATCGAGACGGCGAGATAGTTGTTCGGCGCAAGCAAACCACCGGACGGCGTCACGATGCCGTGGCGGTCGTGATCGGGGTCGCAGGCGAAAGCGACGTCGAAGCGCTCTTTCAGGCCGATCAGGCCTTGCATCGCGTGGCTGGACGACGGATCCATACGAATCTGGCCATCCCAGTCGACGGTCATGAAACGGAATGTCGCGTCGACTTCCTTGTTGACCACTTGCAGATCGAGGCGGTAATGCTCGGCAATCGCCGACCAGTAGCGCACCCCTGCTCCGCCCAGCGGATCAACGCCCAGACGCAGTTTGGCGTCACGAATGGCGTCGAAGTCGATCACGTTGATCAGGTCGGCTACATAAGTGTTCAGGTAATCGTGGCGATGCGTGGTGCTGGCCTTGAGCGCCTGCTCGTAACTGATGCGTTTCACACCGGCCAGTTTCGCGGCCAACAGCTCATTGGCCTTGGCTTCGATCCACTTGGTGATGTGGGTGTCAGCCGGCCCGCCATTGGTTGGGTTGTATTTGTAACCACCGCTTTGTGGCGGGTTGTGCGACGGCGTGATGACGATGCCGTCCGCCAGGCCCGAGGTACGGCCACGGTTGTAGCAGAGAATCGCGTGGGAAATCGCAGGTGTCGGCGTGTATTCATCACCTTCGGCGATCATCACCGTCACACCGTTGGCGGCCAGAACTTCCAGCGCGCTGGCCCCGGCCGGGGTCGACAGTGCGTGGGTGTCGATGCCGACAAACAGCGGCCCGGTGATGCCTTGGGCTTCGCGGTACAGGCAGATCGCCTGGCTGATGGCCAGAACGTGCCACTCGTTGAAACTCAAGTCGAACGAGCTGCCCCGGTGTCCGGATGTACCGAATGCCACACGCTGAGTGGAAATCGAGGCGTCGGGCTGTCCGGTGTAGTAAGCCGTTACCAGTCGCGGGATATCGACCAACAATTCTGCCGGTGCCGGTTTGCCCGCAAAAGGACTGAGTGTCATGCAAAACCTCTGAAATAGAGTGGTTCAGGAATAGAGCGCAGTTTACTGGCAGTTTGACCGCAGTGCGATGGGATCTATCCGGGACGCTCCCGATGTTTTTTAACGTTATTCAGCAGGCGCCAGACGCAAGGCGTCACCGAGCAGCCCAACGACGCTGGCCAGGTCGTGGTCGCCATGGTTCAGCGGGCTCAACCGCAGATGGTGCGCATGCAGGCCTTGCAGGCTGAACAGCTCGCCCGGTGCAATGATGATTTGCTGTCTGAGCAGGCGCTGGAACACCTGTGCCATGTTCACCGGGCGCAGAGAACGTACCCATATCGTCGCGCCACCTTGCGGTTCGACAATCTGCAGCGCATCGCCAAGACGCTCTCGCAACAACTCGATCAATTGCGTGCGACGCTCCTTGAGCATCCGTCTCAGTACCAGCAAGTGCTGATCCAGCCGCCCTCCCCCAAGCAGCCTGGCAACGGCCTTCTGGCGGATCGGCGACAAGCGAAACGCGCGTAACAGGAATTGCCGCTGCAGCTCATTGCGCCAATGTCGTGAGAGCAAAATGCCAAAAGGCGCCTCGGCCCCGATGAATTTTTCGAACGTGGAAAACACCAGCAAACGGTCAGGATCGAGCCAGTCGCGCAACCGTTGGGCATCAGCGCTTTCATGAAGCTCGCTGTAACAGTCGTTTTCCAGCACCCAGGTACCGTGACGCCCGAGCAAATGTGCAATTGCCTGCTGGTTACTCAGCGGTATCAGGCTTCCCCGGGGCATGCTCAACGCTGAAGACAACAGAATCAACCGCACCGATTCGCTCTTGAGCAGCGACTCCAGTCGCTGCGGGTCAATCACGCCACCAGCGAGCAGTGGCAACTCGATGACGCGCACCTCGGCGGCGGCCAGCAGGCGCAAAATCACCCAGTCACAGGGCGATTCAACGATCACAGTGGCCCGACGCAGTTCAAGCACGGAAATCAGAATTTCCAGGACGCCGCGCAGATCTGCGCCAATGTAAACGTCGTCTGCACGCCAATAGTTGGCGGTTGAAGAGGTGTAACGTGCGGCGAGTACCGTACGCAACTCCAGTTCGCCACAGGGTTGCACCAGCGCTTGCGGCTGGCGCGGATACTGGCGCAGCAGCTCCCGCTCCAGCGTTAACAACGGACTGTCGAGCGGTTGCAATGAGGCCGGTTCATCAGCGCTGAGCACGCACATACCCGGGCGCCTTGCGTTGACGTAAACGGTTTCCAGCAAATCACTGCCACTTTCTGGCGAATCCATCACGTGCAACGCTTGCGCGTAGTAACCGGACTTGGCGATCGAATACACCCGGCCTTCCTTTTCCAGCAGCGAATAGGCGTACTGGACAGTCGAGATCGAGACGTTGAGTCGATCAGCCAGTTGACGCAGTGAGGGCAAGCGCACCGCCGCACTGCTCCCCGCCTCGTCTATCAACAACGTCAGATATCGATACACCGCCTGATAAACGAAGTCGTTCGCCCTCGACGCTTTCACGAGCCCGCATCCGTGGGCATGGTTTTAGCTCCCGGCAAGTGGCTCACGATCAACCTTCAGCGGATCGGTCGACTGTCGGTTCGACACTCGCGTTGTCCTCACCTTCGGTGTTCGAAGCCGCGTCGCTGGCTTCGGGCATACGAATCGGGCCCATTTTGTAAAGACGCACAATCAATTTGACGGGCAGACCACTGACATCTGTCATCCACTTCATGACCTGTTCCGGCGCATGCAGGCCCTGCATGGCCCGGTGCAGTTCCGGCAACGCCACCAACATGCCGGGGTGACAATTACGCAGGAACCGCTCAAGCCCGGCACCACGGTTGATGAACGGTGCAAACAGCAGGCACGTCAGCTGAATTTCATTCAGGTCGAAGTTGGCCAACAAGGAGCTTCCCGCCTGCAAACGCAGATTTTCAGGTTCCTGCAGATTGCCGAAGCTCGCCAGCAACTGTTCGCAAACAGGTTCGGGGACCTGCTTTTGCCGCATCGTGATCAGGCTGCTTTTCAGGTAATCAGCGACGCCGGCCTCATAGGTCCGTCCCTCGATGAATTGCGCCTGCATGCCTTGCAAATGCGCGGCCACCAAAGGCTCCACGTGTTCGTCATCACCTTGATAAAGCGTCAGGTCATCCGCCTGAAAACCCAGAAAGTCGCTCAGCAGAGGCCAGCGCTCTTCGAGTTTGCCGACAATCATGTCGTTGACACTGACAAAACTGGTGCGCCGGCAGGCTTCAAACTGACCTTCCGGCCGCCAGGTTACCCGCTCGTCTTCGGGGTAAAACTCGCGGTAAAAATCGCCACCCAACCCGTCGAGCAGCGGAAAGAGCATTTCAAAGCCGACAGAAGCCGCCTGCGGCCCGGCAATCGCGGCCTTCTGCACAGCGCGCCCCAATCCGTCGAGGAAGTGCTTCTGACGGCGCGTGGACTCACTGCCGATCATCGCATCGACGCCATTGTTCCAGCGGGCAACCTGTCCATAGAACTCGGCCGTGGCCAGATAAGCGTCATCCCATAATTCGAGCGGTTCGTTCCAGCTTCGACAATGTCCAATCAACAGCAGATTGATGCGGTTGGCCTCACGCCCCACCTCGCCAATGGGAGCCTGATGATCAAACGGCAGAACCTCGCGGTGATCCACCATCACCAGTTCGACCCGGGGATCGTCATACAGAAACAGTGCGCTATAGCTGCGATGCATGTTTTGCAGCGACACCTGGCTGCTGCCGTTCCAGCGCAGATTGGCGACCCGCAACTGGAAGGTCGCGGGCGAACGGCCAGCGATGGTCAGTTGTGCGGCCCGCAGCAATGCCAGCGTATAACAACTGTCGCGCGACCCTGACTGGTTCACCAGTACCTTGAAATGACCGATGTTCTCCATACCGCCGGCAGCCACTGCCAGTCGCTGGATCAGCAACTGCAGCGCCGTACGTTCTGCTCGAGAGAAGAAACTCAGCAAACGCTGCAATACTTGCTGGTAGACATAGTTCATTGCCTGATCATGGATCGTGCTCATCGGTATTTACCCGGTATCGAAAGTTTCATGCCACGCGGACTGAAAATCAGTCAGGCGACAATTCATCAATAAGTAATAGACGTTCGAATGCTAACACTTACAAGTTTGTAGTTATTTGAAACACTTGAACTGACAAACCGCCTTAAACTGCCAAAGCAGACCTCCAAGCCCCTGTAATTGTTGAGATATTTTTTCCCGGACGCAATCCTAGGAAACTTCCCACAACGTCCCACGGAAAGTGAGCACAAGAAAAAGAGAAGCGGTTTCCGAATAGCCCTACAACAATTAAACAAAAACCGGCTTGATCAATCGCTTTATTCGTTTGATATCGCGCCGGACAAATTGAATGCACAGCCATGGCTCATTCCTTGAGATGAAAGTAATCATTCAATTATCAGGGCTTACATTGTGATTAGAAGATACAGATGGAGAGCAAAAACCAGTTCAGTTGCTGAACGGCCCCGGGCATCGTGCCAGGGAGCTCTGTTTTTCAGGAGGGAAGGTAAACGCACAAGAGTCCGTGGGGCCACGGACTCTGCTGACAGGGCTTACGCCGGTTCGACCTGCAGCGCGACCCGTTCGCGGCACGGACATTCGTCCATGTAGCGATGCGCTTCGACGAACTCGTTGAACGGGAATACACGCGTCTTCAGCGGCAGTAACACGCGATCAGCGGTCAACTGGTTGATGTCACGCAAGGCACGCTGCAAGGCGACGTGATCCTGAGTGATGCCCAACTCGGGCTTGCCGGTGAAGTTGCCGATGCAGTGCACAAAAAACTGGATGTTCTTCTGGAACGCTGCACAGGCCGGGAACGGCGTCTGATTGCCGCCCTGCAAGCCATACAACACCAGGCTGCCACGCGGCGCCAGCACATCGCCAAGCAGCGACATCTGCGGACCGCCGAGGCCGTCGAACACCACGTCGACACCACGGTTGTCAGTGATCTTGTTGATTCGCATCAACAGATCTTCCTCTTCAGTGACGATGACCTTTTCTGCACCAAGGGACAGCAGGTACTCGCGCTCTTCAGCTTCTTTGGTCGCGGCAATCACCCGCACGCCCATCGCCTTGCCCAACTGGACAAACGATGGACCGGCGCAATGACTGGCGTCAGTGACCAGGGCGAACTGCCCCGGCTTGACCCGTGCCAGATCGGCGTAGGCAAAGTAGGCGATCAGCAACGGCGTGTAGTGCACGCTGGCTTCGATCGGGCTGAGCACATCCGGATAACGGGTCAGTGCGGTGCGCGGCAGCACGATCGATTCGCCGTAGACCGGGTAGTCGTTCGCACTCTCGGCCGGAAAGCTGGCGACCTTGTCACCCACTGCCAGATCATCGACACCGTCGCCGACAGCGGTGATCACACCGGCCATCTCGTGACCAAGACCGGCAGGCAGTCGCGCCTGAGACGAGGCCAGATTCTGACGCCAAAGGGTGTCGTACCAGCTGATGCCGATCGCCTCGACGCGCACCTGCACTTCGCCAGGACCTGGCTGAGCGGCCGCATGCTCTTCGCATTTGAGCACCTCGGCCGGACCAAACTTGTGAAAACGGATCGTGCGGGACATCGCAAACCTCGTCAAAGTAACCTCTAATGCCATGAACTCTATCTGGGCTTTTGACCCAAGACTATCAGTGGCTATTAATAGTCGACATGCCTGTCATTGATTCCGCAGCAGGGGCGGCGTTGGCAAAATCCATGAAAAAACTGCTGCCACCGTCTCAGTAAAGCTGAATTTTCCGGTGCAGAGTACCAGCCTTTCCCCGTAAGATTCATGCCGGCCATTGTTCTCATATGGCCGCTCTCGTCAAGCTTGATGACTCTGCCAGGACTCCAGATGAATCGTAATGACCTGCGTCGTGTCGACCTGAACCTGTTGATCGTATTCGAAACATTGATGCACGAACGCAGTGTGACCCGGGCGGCAGAAAAGCTCTTTCTTGGTCAGCCGGCGATCAGTGCGGCGCTCTCGCGCCTGCGCAGCCTGTTCGATGACCCGCTATTCGTGCGCACCGGGCGCAGCATGGAACCGTCCGCCCGCGCGGTGGAAATCTTCGCCCTGCTCTCGCCGGCCCTCGATTCGATTTCGACCGCCGTCAGCCGCGCGGCCGAATTCGATCCGGCGACCAGCACTTCGGTATTTCGGATCGGTTTGTCCGACGACGTCGAATTCGCCCTGCTGCCGATGCTGCTCAAACGCCTGCGCGCCGAATCGCCGGGCATCGTGCTGGTGATCCGTCGCGTCAACTACATATTGATGCCGGGCCTGTTGGCCTCCGGCGAGATCTCCATTGGCGTCAGCTACACCACTGACCTGCCGGCCAACGCCAAACGCAAGGTCCTGCGTCGCAGCGCACCAAAACTGCTGCGCGCCGATACCGTGCCGGGGCCGTTGAGCCTGGACGACTACTGCGCACGTCCGCATGCGCTGGTGTCATTTGCTGGCGACCTCAGTGGCTTTATTGATGAAGAGCTGGAGAAACTGGGCCGCAAACGTCATGTGGTGCTGGCCGTTCCGCAGTTCAATGGCTTGAGTACGTTGCTGGCAGGCACTGACATCGTGGCGACCGTGCCGGATTACACGGCAGATGCGTTGACGGCGGCTGGTGGGGTTCGCGCGGAAGATCCACCGCTGCCGACGCGCACGTTTGAGCTGCATATGGCTTGGCGGGGGTCGCAGGATAATGACCCGGGTGAGCGGTGGTTGCGGTCGCGGATTCAGATGTTTTTTGGGGATCCGGATAGTCTCTAGGGCTAGGACTCTGTGCTATTCGATAGACCGGTCTGAGGCTTTCAGCGGAACAATGGAAGCAATAAAACTGCGTATGTCGGCCGAATGAAAACGGTGAGTGCTCAACGTTTTCATTCGGGTCGGGATACTAATATTTGAAACGACCCACCAGGCCTTTGAGCTGACCGGAAATGTCTATCAATCGACCCGAGCCAGCCTGTGACGACTGAGCAAAGCCTTCGACCAGTTGGGCATCGGCATGGATCTGCGCGATGTGGCGATTGATCTCTTCGGCCACTTGGTGCTGCTCCTCGGCGGCTGTGGCGATCTGGGTATTCTGGTCGCGGATCGAGTCCACCGAGCCACGGATCTTGTCGAAGCTGTCACGCGCCTGCTGAATGCGTTCCACACTGGCGTGGGACACTTGCAGGCTGCCTTGCATCTGCTGCGTGACCTCTTGGGTGCGGCGGGCGAGATTGCCCAGCAAGCTGTCGATCTCGCCGGTGGAGTCGGCTGTCCTGCGAGCCAAGGCGCGGACTTCGTCGGCGACCACGGCGAAGCCTCGGCCTTGGTCACCGGCGCGCGCGGCTTCAATCGCCGCATTGAGCGCTAGCAAGTTGGTTTGCTCGGCAATCGAGCGGATGGTATCGAGAATGGTGTTGATGTTCTGGCTGTCCTGCTCCAGCAACTGCATGGTCTGGGTCGACTTCTGCAGGTCTTCGCTGAGCTTGAGCACGCTGCCGGTGGCTTCGCCGATGTGCTGCTGGCCGTCATGTACGTCGCGGTAGCCTTCGTCGGCACTCGTCGCGGCAGCACTGCACGAACGTGCAACTTCGTTGGCAGTAGCGACCATTTCGTTGAATGCGGTGCTCACCAACTCCACGGCCTCACGCTGGCGACCTGCAGCCTGGTTCATGTTGTTGGCCACTTCGCTCGTGTCGGCGGCCGCGGTCTGCAGGTCAGATGAGGCGCTGCCTATGCGTTGCACCAATTGTGCAATCATGCTCAGGAACTGGTTGAACCAGCCCGCCAGGCTGGCGGTTTCGTCCTTGCCCTGCACCTGGAGTTGGCGCGTCAGGTCGCCTTCTCCTTCGGCGATTTCTTGCAGGCCGTCGGCCACGCCGCGAATCGGACGCACGATGACGCTGGCAAAGCTGGCGCCTACTATCGCGAACACCAACGCCAATGCCGCGGCAATGGCGGCGATCAGCCAGGTCAGCCGGGTGACGTCGGCCATCACTTCATCACGCTTGATCAGGCCGATAAAGCGCCAGCCCAGGCCTTTGGAACTGACCACGTTGGCCATGTAGGCCACGCCATCAATCTCGATTTGGGTCACGCCGTCGCCTCCCTTGGCTAGTTCGGCGTAGTTGGGACCCAGATCGGCCAGAGGTTTGAAGTTGTGCTTCGCATCGCTAGCGTCTACCAGCACGTTACCGTTGTCTTCCACCAGCATCAGGTAGCCGCTATCGCCCAGCTTGATGTTGCGCACCAGTTCAGTGAGCTGTTTGAGCGACACGTCCAGGCCAACCACTCCCAGGATATTTCCGGCGGCGTCGGCGACAGTACGCACAGTGCCGATCAGCGTCACATCGTCCGGCGCCCAATAGTAGGCACCCGTGCGCACAGTGGCGCCTGGCGTGGCGATGGCCGCTTTATACCAGGGACGGACGCGCGGATCGTAGTTGTTCAGCTTGGTGTCGTCCGGCCAACTGGCGTAGCCGCCGTCGCTCAGACCCAGGGACAGGTAAGCAGTACTCGGATGAGTTTTGGCGAACTGGTCAAATATCGCCAGCAGCTCTTTGTTGGCCTGAGTAAGTGGAATTTGCGCGGCTTCGGCACCCGCGTAGCTCTTGAGGTCTTTGGCCGCAACGACGCGCGGGTCCTTGGCTACATAGTCGACGTTTTGGCTAATGCCGTCGAAAAACTGCTTCATGCCATTGTCGATCTGGCGGATCTCGCGACCGCTGCTGTCGAGAAAATTGGCCAGGGCCCCCTCTCGCAGATTCAGCACTACCAAAACGGCGACCAGGATGACCGGGACGCATGCGATTGCCGCAAACGCCCAGGTCAGCTTCTGCTTGATATTCATGACTTCACCTGCGGATATTTATAGTTTTGGCAAGGGGAAACGCTAGCACTGAACGTCGCATGTGTTGTTATGAGGAGATAGAGCCCATGCGTACTCTGAGTTATCGACCGCGACGGTGCGCACTTTAGAACGGCGAACATCGGCAAACTCAGCGCAATCTATCTGCGATTAAAGAAAGGCTTCCCTGCCTTGGAAAACCTTCCAGAACGTCGCATCGATTTTCCTGGCCGCCGCTTCACTGACCCAACCCTGCCAGATTTCGGGATCCGGCTTCTGCGCCAGTTGGACCCAATCCAACTGGCCCATCAGCGGCGTGGGAGTTCAGTAACAGAACAGGACGGATTTAGGCGGTTTGGCAAACCGGATCAAAGGTGCAGCGCGGGCTTGGACTGGCGAACGCCATGGGCAGAAGGGACGCGGACACGCAGGGCAATCAGCAACGCGGCCAGCAGCATCAGCACGGCTGCCGCTACGAATACGCCTGCGCTGCCACCGAGGCTGAACATTGCACCGCCAGCGGCGGCGCCCGTGGCGATGGCTGACTGCACAGAGGCCACTACCATGCCTCCGGCGCTTTCCGCCTGATCAGGTACCGCGCTGGCGACCCAGTTCGACCACGCCACCGGCACACCACCAAAGGCCATGCCCCAGACCGCCAGCAATAGCGCCTGCCCCGGCACCGAGGCCGGCAACAGCACCAACGCCAGTGCTGCAACGCCGACCAGCGCGGGCATCAGCACCAGAGTGGCCAGCGGGTGGCGCTCCAGCAGCCTGCCGGCCAACAGCGTGCCGACGAAGTTCGCCACACCGAACCCCAGTAGCATCAGTGACAGCCCTTGCGCGCCGATGCCGGTAGTCCCTTCAAGAAATGGGCGAACATAGGTGAACATGGCGAAGTGGCCGCTGTGCACCAGCACACAACCGAACATGCCGATGGCGATGCCTGGGCGCTGCAACACCTCGAGTACGGTGCGCAGACGTGCCGGCCGGCGCGGCGCAAGGCGCGGCAACGTGAATGACTGAAACGCCAGGGTCACCATGCCTACCGCCGCCGCGGCAAAGAACGCGCTGCGCCAGCCATACAACCCGCCCAGATAGCTGCCCAGCGGCACTGCCACGACCGTGCCGATGGCGATGCCGCTGAAAATGATCGACAGCGCCCGGGGCAACAAGGCACTCGGCACCAGGCGCATCGCAACCGCCGCCGCCATGCTCCAGAACCCGCCAAGGGCAATGCCCAGCAAGATACGCATCAACAACAGCACCGCGAAGCTGGAGGAAACGGCGACCAACAGATTGGAGGCGACCATCAACGTCGAAAAACCCAACAACACCCAGCGTCGGTCGATACCACGGGTCAGACCTGGCACCAACAAGCCTGCGAACAGCGCCACCACGGCGGTTACCGTTACCGCCTGGCCAGCCAGCGCTTCGGACACTCCCAGGTCAGTAGACATCAGCGTCAACAAACTGGCCGGAAGGTACTCAGCGGTCAGTAACCCGAACACACCCATTGCCAACGAAAATACTGCCATCCACGCGGGGGTTGCAGGTTCTACGTCCGCGCCGACGCCGCAATGGCGGTCGGATAGGGTGTTACATACACAGTCAGTCATTGCACGGATCTCCCAATCTTCATTAAGAGCCGAAGTCTAGGCGCCGAAATCCGGATGATCTATGATCCAAAGTCTCTACTTTTTGACTAAAACACCTGAACGATGCCTGCAGATCAGTTTGCTCTTTCCTCGGACCTCATCAACGAGCTGTTGCGCGGCATGCGTCTGCGTGGTGTTGAATACCGGCGTATCCAAACGGGTCCAGATTTCGGTTTGGGCTTTGCTGAAAAACCTGGGCACGCCTGGTTCCACTTCATGGCCGTCGGCAATGCGGTACTGCGAATGGACGACGGCAGCACCTACGCGCTGTCTGCCGGCAACGCCGTGTTCATATCCCATGGCGCGGCCCATCAACTTTTTTCCCATCAGGGCGCGCCTGTCCAGGACATCGATCGTCTAAACGGCGCGCCCTTGGGTGACACCGTCAGCGCGGTGGATACCGGAACCGATGCCAGCGCCACTCCGAGCACTATTCTGTTCAGTGCTTGTATGGAGTTTGAACTGGGCAGTATCCATGGCCTTGGCCGGCTGATGCCGGGACTGATGCTGATTGATGCCGGCGGCCAGCGTTACCCCGGGCTGGTGCCAATCCTCACCACCATGGAACGTGAGGTCAGCGCCGCACGCGTCGGCTTCGCCGGTATCCTCGCGCGGCTGGCCGACGTGGTGGCGGCCATGGTCGTTCGCGGCTGGGTCGAGTGCGCCTGCGGCAATGCCTCTGGCCTCGTCGCCGCCTTGCGCGATCCCCGCTTGGCCGGTGCACTGCTTGCGCTCCACCAACAACCGGGCCGCGACTGGACTGTTGCGCAGTTGGCAGAGCACTGCAATACCTCACGCTCGGTCTTCGCGGACCGCTTCCAGGCGACGATTGGCATGGCTCCGCTGCGCTATGTCACCGAACTGCGGATGCGGCTTGCAAGCCAGTGGCTGACCCTCGAAAGGCTACCGATTGAAGAGGTGGCGCAGCGTTTGGGCTATACCTCCCAGGCCGCTTTCAGTCGTGCATTCAAGCGCATTACGGGCAATACGCCTGGATTGAGTCGCAAGGTGCGGCAAGCCGAATGCAGCTAGTCGATGATCCCTGCCACCGACTCATTTACCCCCCGTTACATCGAGGAATGTACCGGTAACGAAGGATGCCTCCGCGCTCGCCAACCATAGAATCGCGCGTGCCACTTCCTCAGGCTGTCCGCCCCGCCCCATCGGGATCGAATCCTTGACACGATCGACCCGCCCCGGCTCACCGCCGCTGGCATGCATTTCGGTATAGATATGTCCGGGGCGAATACAGTTGACGCGTATTCCTTCCCGAGCCACCTCTTTTGCAAAGCCAATGGTGAACGTCTCCAAGGCTCCCTTTGACGCTGCATAGTCGACGTACTCGTTGGGGCTGCCGAGGCGCGCCGAAGCCGAAGAGACATTGATCACCACACCGCCCTGGCCGTTGTGGCGGTAAGACATACGCTTCACCGCCTGTTGGGCACAGAGTATTGGCCCAATGGCATTGACCGCAAAGATGCGCTGCATCCGCTCGAAGCCGAGGTCTTCCAAGCGAGACTGAGGCGCCAGCATCCCGGCGTTATTGACCAGTACGTCGATGCGTCCGAACGTGCGGTCGATGGCCGCGAATAAATCGGCCACCTGTTGGGGGTCCGCACTGTCGGCCCGCATCGTCAACGCCCGGCGCCCCAATGCTTCTACATCTGCGGCCACGGCCAGCGCTGCGGACGCGTTGGCAACGTAGCTGATCGCCACGTCATAACCTCTTTCGGCGGCGAGCCGCGCGGTGGCAGCCCCCACTCCACGACTTCCACCCGTGATTAGAATCAGCGGTGCCTGCGAGACGTTGACCATGAAATAAAGCTCCTGAGCCGTTGGCTGTATCAGCCGATGATGAGGGTGCCGCCGGCGATCACTACGCATGCCAGTATCCGGCGCGCGGTGAGCGTCTCGCCGAGAAACACATAGCCGATCAACGCCGCAAACAGCACGCTGGTTTCGCGCAATGCCGATACCGCGCCCAGCGGCGCTTCGGTCATGGCGTAGATGACCATTGCATACGCGAGCAAAGAGACCAGCCCGCCGACCAATGCGGTCACTGTTCCGGGCCGGACGCAGAACAAGCTGCGGGTATCGCGTAGGCCGATGTAGACCACCGGCATCAGCACGCCCCACAGGGCGCACATCCACACCGTGTAGGCCAGCGGCGCGCCGGAGAGCCTGGCGCCTATGCCGTCGACCACGCTGTAGGCCGCGATAAAGCCGCCCGTTCCCAGCGCATAAGGCAGGCTGGGAACCGACAGACTGCGCCCTCTGAAAGCCAGCGACATAATCCCGCCTGACACCAGCGTAATACCGAGTAACACGTCAGGCGTGATGCGTTCTCCGGCAAACACGGCGGCCCCCAGGGTGATCAGCACCGGCGACGATCCACGTGAAATCGGATAGGTCTGCCCCAGGTCGCCGACCCGGTAACTGCGCACCAGAAACAGGTTGTAGCCGACATGCAGCAACCCCGACAGCAGCGCATAGCCCCAGCTCTCAATCGCGGGGGGATCCATGAACACTGCGGCGACGACACTGGTGATGGCGATGGCAATACACATCACTGTCATCGACCACAGCCGATCGGCACCGCTACGCAGCAGCGCATTCCAGCTGGCATGCAGGAGCGCAGCGAAAAGCACAAGGAAGATGATATGGATAGGCATGCGCCACTTTAGGCAATGCGGCGCCGGGGCTAAAGCGAAGTCTCCTCATCGCAGCATGAACGAATGCTCATGACTCACTCATCCAGTCCTTGGACTTTCAGTGCCTCGCTGACCAACCATTGGCGAAAGCTGGCGATGTGTGGTTGTGATTCGATGCCCTTGGGGCAGACGAAGTAGTACGCCAGCGGTGATGGGAATGGCACATCAAACAGTCGCACCAAACGGCCATCGCTGATTTCGTTCTCGACATGCCCGCTGCGCACCAATGCAACGCCCTGGCCGAGCAAGGCGGCCTCGACCGTCATGTTGGTATCGCCAAATCTGACGCTCTCCTTGAGCGGCAAATAGGCCAGCCCGACGGCTTGAAACCATACCTCCCATTTTGGTACCAGTTCGGCACCATCGCGCGTGAGCAGCGGGAAATGCAACAGTTCTGCGGGGCTCTGCGGAGTCCCGACGCGTCGCAGCAGTTCAGGGCTGGCCACAGGAAATACCTGCTCCCCAAACAGGAACTCCGAATGCAGACCGGGGTAATCGCCCTTGCCGAGCCTGATCGCAACATCCGCCTGGCCCTGAGAGAAGTGGATTATTTTATCCGTGGTGTCCAGCGAGACCAGCAGCTCGGGGTGCTGACGAGCGAGACGTGGCAAGCGTGGCAGCAGCCATTTGAGTGCGAAGGAATAGGTGGTGCTGACGCTGAGTCGAACTCTGTCTTTTTGCTCGCGCAAATCACTCAAAGTCGCCTCCAGACTGATGAAAAACTCGCGCACGATGGGCGCCAGCGCAGCCCCAGCGGCGGTGAGGCGTAACGCCTTGCCACGTTCAAACAACTGCACTCCCCAAAGGGCTTCAAGATGCTTGAGCTGATGACTGACTGCACTTTGAGTCACATGTAGCTCTTGTGCGGCCGACGTAAAGGTCAAGTGCCGGGTGGCAGCTTCAAATGCGCGCAAGGTCGCGGTGGGCGGCAGGTCTCTCATAAGAGCAGTATCCAGCGAGTTATAAGAAAGGTGCATACATGAAGGCCAGCTCATGATAGAACCAAACTCACTCTAAACTTCACTTCGATTATCGAGGCAGATCCGATCAGCAATAAAACCATTGATAAACACCATGCTTCTGCTGAGTGGCTGTTTATAGAGCCGGTGCAAGGGACGAAGTCCGCCTGCGATCTGATTTTTGCTTCAATCAACGGTATCTTCGGCCAATGAACAGATTCCGCACGGTCATTTACCTTGGCGTTCTTCTCTGCGGCGGTTGTGTAAAAACGGCGAGCATCCCGCCCGCCGACCTCACGTTATCGTCATTCGGCCTGGGCCCTGACAATCTGTTCACGGCGCACTTCAGTTCCACTGTGGACCTGGAGCGCGCGTTCAATGACTACGAAAACGCCCATCAGCTGACGCCGACTCTGATCTGCTCTCTCAATCGAGACCCGGAATTCTCATCCGAGCATTCAATCACGATAAAAGCCGAGGGACGGGTGACTGCAAGCAGTCAGGCCGAGCCCAATTACAAGTTTTCCTCCGATCTGATCTTCTACTACACCAATGCGGATGGAACGCAACGCGACTTGAATGACTACGACGCCATCAAACCGTTGCTGGCGTCGCAAGCTTCAATCCCGTGCAAAGTTCGCATAACTGCCTATGGGTATGAGGCCTATTACACGAACACGTTATTCATCCCGGCCAGGATCATGATTGAACAGATCTTCAGATAACCGCCCTTTGCTGAGCCTGGCGCAGGGAATTGGCGAAGCTCTGATCGTCACTTGATTGCACCCATAAAAAAGCCCGGGAACCGTCCCCGGGCTTTTTCATTTGTGCGCCTCTTTTGCGTTTTTGTGCGACACATCCCCTTTCAGGACTCCCGCAAGGCTCTGGCACGGTGTTAGTTTGTAAGTGTATGTGTCTCAGCGTTGAGGCACGCCTAACTCACTGCCCTGCAAAGGAATGCCCTTCGTAATGAATGTCCCTTTCAAAAAACTGGCTGCCACCACCTTGATGCTGGCCGGTCTTGCCGTGTTCACCGCGCCCGCGCAAGCCAATATCACCCCGCAGCAGAGCGCAGAAATCCTCAAGAGCTACAGCGCCGATAAAGCCACGGACTTCCGTCAGTTCCTTGGCAATCTGGGCAAGAGCGATCTGGCGAAAACCGTCGACATCGGTCCGGCCATTGCTGCTTACCTCGACAACAAGACTTTGAATGCCGATCAGCAGAATGAAATCTATCGTCTGCTGGGTATCTACACGCGCGCGAAGTACAGCGCCGCCGCTACCGAAACCCTGCGCGAACTGGTGGAGATCCCGACCTTTCGCAAGGATGGCGTCGAACAGCACGACAACCCGGAATTCACCAAGATCGCGGCGAAGATTCAGAGCCTTGCCGAGTCGTTCAATCTGAAATTCCGCAACATCGACAACCGCGTGTACGAGATCTCTCTCGACGGCAGCGGCGATGAAGTGGTTGGCATTCATGCGCACGCCGACGTGGTACCGGTGACACCGGAAAACTGGGTGCTCAAGGATGGCACCCGCCTCGACCCGTTCAAGATCACCCTGATCGGTGACCGCATGTACGGTCGCGGCACCGAGGATGACAAGAACGGCATCGTAGTTACGCTGTATGCCATGAAAGTCATCAAGGAAGAAAAGCTGCCGCTGGTGCGCAACTTCAAGCTGCTGGTCGACACCACCGAAGAAACCACGGGCGACGCGATCCCTTACTATTTCGAACGCAACCCGACGCCGAACTACAACCTGGCGCTGGATGGCGGTTACCCGGTGGTGATTGCCGAGAAAGGCTACGGCACCGTCATGGCCAACTTTGCCAAGCGCAAAGGTGAAGGCAAAGGTGCGGAAATCATCTCGATGACCGGTGGCCTGGCGACCAACCAGATTCCATCGGCGTCGGTCGCCACGCTGGTCACCGACAAGTCTGCGGAACTGGCCGCCAGTCTGCAGAAGGCCGGCGACGAGTTTGCCAAGCGCAATGGCGGCGATTTCCAGGTGAGCGCCAAGGTCGACGGCAAAGACGTCAAACTGACCGTGACCGGTGTGTCCGCGCACTCCTCCGAGCCCGAATCCGGGGTCAACCCGGTCGCGCGGATGCTGGTCTTTATCAATAGCCTTGATGGCAAAGTCGCGTTCAAGCACAACCACATCACCGATGCCGCGCGTTACGCTGCCGACAACTGGGGTCTGGATTACCTGGGCAACAAGCTGAATGTCGGTTTCTCCGATGCCTTCATGGGGCCGCTGACAACGTCGCTGACCTACGTCGGCATGGACGAAAAGGCCTTCAAACTCGCGGTCAACCTGCGCGTGCCGAAGGGCAAGTCGCCGGAGAAACTCAAGGCTGAAATCGCTGAGAAACTGGCGGCCTGGAGCAAGAAAAGCCACGTAGCCGTAGCCTTCGATTATTCGATCGCGGAGCCGATGTACCGCAATCCTGAGGGTGAGTGGGTCAAGGCATTGTTGGCGGTTTCGACAGAAAACCTCGGTATGAAACACGAGTTCGGCACCTCCGCCGGCGCTACCTCGGTGCATGAACTGCCGAATGGCGTGCAATTCGGTCTGGCCATGCCGAACGTGAAGTACACCGGTCACACCGATGGCGAGTTCAAGACTGTGGAGCAATTCCAGCTGGATCTGCAGATCGTCACGGAAATGATTGGCCGCATCGGTCAGTTGCCGAAACTCTGACCGCAGTGTCGAACCCGCCGCCATGGCGGGTTCGGCATTTTTAATCCGCGCATAATCCCCGCCGCGCAGCCTCGCCCCAGACTTTTGCACACTGGGCAACACAGAGTTGCCCTCAGAGAGATTGATAGCCACCTAACGAAAGGTGCATGCTAGAGGGCTTGTTCGGGTCTTATATCATTCCGAATGATAGTTACCTTTGCTTCATTCGATTCGTGCCATCACACCCCGCCGAGCATCATCCGCCCATCTTCAATACATTGGCGGATGCATCCATGGAACAGTCACTCAAACATTTGCGCTTCCCGTTGGCCATGTTGGCCGTACTGGTGATGAGCGCCTGCGGCAAGACTCCGGAGACTGCCGCCACTATGCCCGCTGCGAAAGTCAGCGTGGCCAAGGTGCTGGAACAACCGGTCAACGAGTGGGACGAATTCACCGGGCGCCTCGAAGCGCCGGAAACCGTTGAAATCCGTCCACGGGTCTCCGGCCAGATCGACGACGTCGCCTTCACTGAAGGCGCGCTGGTCAAGAAAGGCGACCTGCTGTTCCAGATTGACCCGCGTCCGTTCCAGGCTGAGGTGCGCCGCCTCGAAGCCCTCGTAGCCCAATCCCGCGCCAACGCCACCCGCAGTGAAAACGAAGCCGGTCGCGGTGAACGTCTGCGCGCCAGCAACGCCATTTCCGCCGAATTGGCCGACTCGCGCACCAGCGCCGCTCAAGAAGCCCGCGCCGCCGTCGGTGCCCTGCAAGCGCAACTGGACCTGGCCAAACTGAACCTCAGCTTCACCCGCGTAACGGCGCCAATCAGTGGTCGCGTCAGCCGTGCAGAAATCACCGCCGGTAACCTGGTGACCGCCGACACCACCGCGCTGACCAGTGTGGTATCCACCGACCGCGTTTACGCCTACTTCGACGCCGACGAGCGTGTGTTCCTCAAATACACCCAGCTCGCCCGTAACGGTCAGCGCGGCGCCACCACCCCGGTGTACATGGGCCTGTCCAATGAAGACGGCAACCCGCACCTCGGCCAGATGAACTTCGTCGACAACCAGGTCAACCCGAAAACCGGCACCATCCGTGGTCGTGCGGTGTTCGATAACAGCGATGGCACTTACACCCCGGGCCTCTACGCACGCTTGAAGCTGGTCGGCAGCGGCACCTACAACGCCATGCTGATCAACGACGAAGCCGTCGGTACCGACCTCGGCAAGAAGTTCGTACTGGTGATGGATGCGGACAACAAAACCGCATACCGCGCCGTCGAACTCGGCCCGAAAATCGAAGGTCTGCGCATCGTTCGTACCGGCCTGAACAAGGACGACACGATCATCGTCAAGGGCCTGCAGCGGGTTCGTCCTGGCTCACCGGTTACCCCTGAAGTGGTGCCAATGGCCAGCGAACAGACCATCGCGGCACTCGCTCAACAACGTCAAGCGCTGGAAGCCAGCAACCTGCCCAAAGTCGCCCCTGCCAAAGGCGCGTCCGGTTCGGTTGTGAAGCTGGCTGCTACGACCCCACGCGGTTAAGGGACGACAACTCCGATGAATTTTTCCCAATTCTTCATTTCACGGCCAATCTTCGCAGCGGTGCTGTCGCTGCTGATCCTGATCGCCGGTGCTATCTCGCTGTTCCAGCTACCGATCAGCGAATACCCGGAAGTCGTGCCGCCAACCGTGGTGGTACGGGCGAACTTCCCGGGCGCCAACCCTAAAGTCATCGGTGAAACCGTGGCCGCTCCGCTGGAGCAGGCCATCACCGGCGTCGAGAACATGCTGTACATGTCCTCGCAGTCGACCGCCGACGGCAAGATCACCCTGACCATCACCTTCGCCCTGGGCACTGACCTGGACAACGCGCAGGTGCAGGTGCAAAACCGGGTGACCCGTACCGAGCCGAAACTTCCAGAGGAAGTGACGCGCATCGGTATCACCGTCGACAAGGCCTCGCCTGACCTGACCATGGTTGTGCACTTGACCTCGCCGGACAAACGCTACGACATGCTCTACCTGTCCAACTACGCGATCCTCAACATCAAGGATGAGCTGGCTCGTCTGAACGGTGTCGGTGACGTGCAGCTGTTCGGTATGGGCGATTACTCGCTGCGGGTCTGGCTCGATCCAAACAAGACCGCTTCGCGCAATCTGACCGCGACCGATGTGGTCACCGCGATTCGTGAGCAAAACCGCCAAGTGGCTGCCGGTCAGTTAGGTGCACCCCCTGCCCCGAATGCCCAGAGCTTCCAGCTGTCGGTCAACACACAGGGCCGTCTGGTCTCCGAGGAAGAGTTCGAGAACATCATCATTCGTGCAGGCGACGACGGTGAAATCACTCGCCTCAAGGACATCGCTCGCGTTGAACTAGGCTCCAGCCAATATGCGCTGCGTTCGTTGCTGGACAACCAACCGGCGGTGGCCATCCCGATCTTCCAGCGCCCTGGCTCCAATGCCATCGACATCTCGAACGAAGTTCGCGGCAAGATGGACGAGCTGAAGAAAAACTTCCCGCAAGGCATGGATTACAGCATCGTCTATGACCCGACGATCTTCGTGCGCGGTTCGATCGAGGCGGTTGTTCACACCCTCTTCGAAGCGCTGATCCTCGTGGTACTGGTGGTGATCCTGTTCCTGCAAACCTGGCGCGCCTCGATCATTCCGTTGGTGGCGGTGCCGGTATCGTTGATCGGTACGTTTGCGGTGATGCACCTGTTCGGCTTCTCGCTGAACGCGCTGTCGCTGTTCGGTCTGGTACTGGCGATCGGTATCGTGGTCGACGACGCCATCGTGGTGGTGGAGAACGTCGAGCGCAATATCGAGCTCGGATTGAATCCGGTGGAAGCCACCAAACGCGCCATGCGTGAAGTAACCGGTCCGATCGTTGCCACGGCGCTGGTGCTGTGTGCGGTGTTCATCCCGGCGGCGTTCATCTCCGGCCTCACCGGGCAGTTCTACAAACAGTTTGCACTGACCATCGCCATCTCGACCGTGATCTCGGCGTTCAACTCGCTGACCCTGTCGCCAGCATTGGCCGCGGTATTGCTGAAAAGCCACGACGCACCGAAAGACCGCTTCTCCAAGGCACTCGACAAGATCTTCGGTGGCTGGCTGTTCCGTCCGTTCAACCGTTTCTTCGATCGTGCCAGCCATGGCTACGTCGGCACCGTGCGCCGGGTTATCCGCAGCAGCGGCATCGCCCTGCTGTTGTACGCAGGCCTGATGGTGCTGACCTTCTTCGGTTTCTCCAGCACGCCGACCGGTTTCGTGCCCGGCCAGGACAAGCAATACCTGGTGGCCTTCGCACAACTGCCGGATGCCTCGAGCCTGGATCGCACCGAAGAAGTGATCAAGCGCATGTCCGACCTGGCACTGAAACAGCCAGGCGTGGAAAGCGCCGTAGCGTTCCCGGGTCTGTCGATCAACGGCTTCACCAACAGCCCGAACGCCGGCATCGTCTTCGTGACCCTGAAACCGTTCGACGAACGTAAAGATCCGAGCATGTCCGCCGGTGCAATCGCCGGGGCCTTGAACGGCCAGTACGCGAACATTCAAGAGGCGTACATGGCGATCTTCCCGCCACCGCCGGTACAAGGTCTGGGCACCATTGGTGGTTTCCGCCTGCAAATCGAAGACCGGGGCAACCTGGGCTACGACGAGCTGTACAAAGAAACCATGAACATCATCAACAAGAGCCACAGCGTGCCGGAACTGGCCGGGCTGTTCACCAGTTACACGGTGAACGTGCCGCAGGTCGATGCCGCTATCGACCGTGAAAAAGCCAAGACCCACGGCGTGGCCGTCAGCGACATCTTCGACACCCTGCAGATCTACCTGGGTTCGTTGTATGCCAACGACTTCAACCGCTTCGGGCGCACGTATCAGGTCAACGTTCAGGCCGAGCAACAGTTCCGCCTCGAATCCGACCAGATCGGCCAGCTGAAAGTACGCAACAACAAAGGCGAAATGATCCCGCTGGCGACCTTCATCAAGGTCAGCGACACCTCGGGCCCGGACCGCGTGATGCACTACAACGGCTTCATCACCGCAGAAATCAACGGCGCGGCTGCCCCGGGCTACAGCTCCGGCCAGGCGGAAAAAGCCATCGAGAAACTGTTGAAGGATGAACTGCCGAACGGCATGACCTACGAGTGGACCGACCTGACCTACCAGCAGATTCTGTCCGGCAACACCGCGCTGTTCGTGTTCCCGCTCTGCGTATTGCTGGCGTTCCTGGTACTGGCCGCTCAATACGAAAGCTGGAGCCTGCCACTGGCGGTGATCCTGATCGTACCGATGACCCTGCTGTCGGCCATCACCGGTGTGATCATCTCGGGCGGTGACAACAACATCTTCACCCAGATTGGCTTGATCGTACTGGTGGGACTTGCCTGTAAGAACGCGATTCTGATCGTCGAATTCGCCAAGGACAAACAGGAAGAAGGCCTAGACCCGCTCGCTGCGGTTCTCGAAGCTTGCCGTCTGCGTCTGCGGCCGATCCTGATGACCTCCTTCGCGTTCATCATGGGTGTGGTGCCACTGGTGTTCTCCAGCGGCGCCGGTGCCGAAATGCGTCACGCCATGGGTGTGGCGGTGTTCTCCGGGATGCTCGGGGTGACCTTCTTCGGTCTGTTGCTGACGCCAGTGTTCTACGTACTGATCCGTAACTTTGTCGAACGCGGCGAAGCCCGCAAAGCGGCCAAAGCTCTGAAACTGGAGGCGCAACAATGAGTCTGAAAGTCTTCCTGCCGAGTCTGCTGGTGCTGGCCCTCAGCGCCTGCGCTGTCGGCCCCGACTACAAGACCCCAGCCACGGAGGCGGCCAATATCACGGCCGTCACCGACGGCGCCGCCGGGCAAAAGAACTTCGACCGTTCGAAATTCGAAGGCATCTGGTGGCAGCAATTCGATGATCCGACCCTCAACCAGTTGGTGACCCAATCGCTGCAAGGCAACCGTGAACTGCGCGTGGCGTTCGCCCGCTGGAAAGCCGCCCGGGCGATCCGCGACGACGCCAGCAACGATGCGATGCCGACCATCACCAGCCGCGCCAGCAGTGACTTGGCCAAGGGACAAATCCCTGGCCAGACCACCAACCGGGTCAATAGCGAACGCTATGACCTCGGTCTGGACATGGCCTGGGAACTGGACCTGTTTGGCCGCATCCAGCGCAATCTGGAAGCCAGCGACGCTGACCAGCAAGCGGCCGAAGCCGATCTGTATCAACTGCAAGTCACCATGATTGCCGAACTGGTCGACGCTTACGGTCAACTGCGTGGCGCTCAGCTGCGCGAGAAGATCGCCGTGGCCAACCTGAACAACCAGCAGGAGTCGCGCAAGATCACCATCAGCCTGCGTGACGCCGGTGTCGGTGATCAGCTCGACGTCGAACGTGCCGATGCGCGTCTGGCCTCGGTTGAAGCCAGCGTGCCGCAATTGCAGGCAGAACAGGTTCGACAGAAAAACCGTATCGCTACCCTCTTGGGTGAGCGTCCGGACAAACTGACCGTCGATCTGAGTCCAAAAGACCTGCCAGCGATTGCCAAGGCCCTGCCAATCGGTGATCCGGGTGAACTGCTGCAGCGTCGTCCGGACATTCTCAGCGCTGAGCGCAATCTGGCTTCGGCCACGGCGCGCATTGGCGTGGCGAAAGCCGATCTGTTCCCACGGGTCAGCCTCAGCGGCTTCCTCGGCTGGACGGCCGGGCGTGGTTCGCAGATCGGTTCCTCGGCGGCCAACGCCTGGGCACTCGGCCCGAGCATTACGTGGGCAGCGTTCGACCTTGGCAGCGTACGCGCCCGTTTGCGTGGCGCCGATGCTGAAGCCGAAGGCGCACTGGCGACTTACGAGCAACAAGTGCTGCTGGCCCTGGAAGAGTCGGAAAACGCCTTCAGCGATTACGGCAAACGTCAGCAACGCCTGATCTCGCTGATACGTCAGAGCGAATCAAGCCGCAAGGCTGCCGACCTCGCTGAAATCCGCTATCGCGAAGGCACGACTGACTTCCTCGTGCTGCTCGACGCGCAGCGCGAACGGTTGAACGCCGAAGACAGTCAGGCTCAGGCTGAAGTCGACCTGTATCGCGGCATTGTCGCGATCTACAAGGCCCTTGGCGGCGGCTGGCAACCGGAGACTGTTGCCAGCAAGTAATCGATTGTTAAAGAGCTCCTTTGGTTGGCCGCAACCAACCAAATTTTTTGCCCCGCGTATCATTCGGTCGCGGGGCTTTTTTTGATTTTTAATCAATGAAATCTTGTGGGAGCGAGCCTGCTCGCGAATGCGGTGTGTCAGGCAACACCATCAGGGCTGATCCAATGCATTCGCGAGCAGGCTCGCTCCCACAGGGGTTAACGGTGTTCTTTGGATTGGGTGTCTTCCAGCACGGTGACGGTCGCTGTGGTGCCCGCACGCAGGCGGTTCTTGCCGGCATAGTCGCCATCAATGTCGATCCGCACCGGCACCCGCTGTGCCAGTTTTACCCAGGTGTAGCTCGGGTTGATGTTGGCCAACAGCCGGCTGCCCGGCGCGTTTTCCCGGTCGGCGATGGCGAAGGCGATGCTCTGCACCTTGCCGCCGAAGGTCTCCCCACTCATCAATTGCACCCGCACCCGATCGCCCTCTGTAATTCGCGGCAATTTGGTTTCTTCGAAGTAACCACTGATGTAGAAAGAATCGCTGTCGACCAGCGCCAACAACGCGCCTCCACTCACTGCATAGTCACCTTCGCGAGTCAGCAGGTTGGTGACATAACCGCTCACCGGGGACTCGACGCGGGTGCGCTGCAAGTCCAGTTCGGCCTGGGTCAGCGCGGCAATCGCCAACTGCACGTTGGCCTCGGCCAGACCGAGATTGGCCTGATTGCGTAAAAGATCCGCCTGGGCCACCGCGACATCGGTACTGGATTTTTCCCACTCTTCCCCGGAAATCGCAAAACCCTGCTTGAGCGTACGCCGCCGACGCTCTTCACTTTGCCGCTGCTTGAGCAAGGCTTCGCTGGCAACGATCGCCGCTTGCGACTGGCCCAGCGTTGCCTTTGCGACTTCCACCTCACGGCGCGAGTGTTCCACCGCGAGGCGGTAGCGCGCCGGGTCGATCTCCATCAACAATTGCCCCTTGTCGACATGCTGATTGTCCTGCACGGCCAGACTGACAATGCGCCCGGAGACATCCGCCGACAGCGTCACCACATCGGCTCTGACCCGCGCATCGCGAGTCCACGGCGCGCGGGTGTAATGCTCCCAGGCAAACCAGCCGAGCACGATCGCCAACAGCACCACTGCCAACGTGATCAATCGCGTGAATAACACTTTCAAGGCATCAGGCTCCCATCAGCAAAATCAGCGTGGCACAGACGCAGGCATACAAAGCGCCTTCAAACAGCGCTTCATGCCAGACCAGGCGCAGTACGCCAAGTCGCCGCAAACCCCAGTCCAGCAACATGAAAATCGGTATGGCCAACAGTAACGCCTGGGCAATGGGCGGCAGGTAGACACCGCCAATCTCGAAATCAATGGGCAAGGGCTGCTTCTCCTTCCGGAACAGAGTGCTGGATAGCGTCACCGTGGCGTTGTAGAAATGAAAGGACGATCAACAGGGCCACACGCATACGAAACAGCGACCAGACATGCTCATGGCTGGCGACGTGCAGTTCATCCAGTTCATCGCCCAATGTATGCAGCGTGGTCATCAATGGCGCCAGTTCGACATCCTGCCGCCCGGCGACAAAGCGCCCGGTCTTGCGCACGGCCGAAGCCAGACGCTGAGTAAAGGCTTCTGTCAGCAGCGCATTGTTGTGCGCCTGCTGCCGCAACTGGTGCATTGCCACACCGAGTGCCACGCAAGCGAGGCTGATTTCATAGAGTTGCTGCATGGCCCGGTTGTTCACCGCTGGCAGCAGGCCGAGCATGCTGGTCAGGCGATCGACCATGCGGCTTTCAAAGGCAAACTGTTGTTCATCGGTCGCCGGGGTTTTGCTCAGTGCATACACCTGCTCGCGCGCTTCGTTATACAAACGGCGAAGGCGCCACGCCGGGCGAAACGGGAAAATCCACGCGTAAACGATCAAGGCAAGCATGGCCGCACTGACGTAGGCGCCGGCAAATTCGAACCATTGAATCGCCGTGTTCTGCCCGGTCCCGACATTCTGCGGGCCGAGCATGAGGAAACTCGACAACCCCAACCCCATGCCGATGCCCGCCGTCGCCGGACTGGCCAGACCGATTGCGATCACATACAGCAGCGGCGCCAGCAGCAATGCCAACAGCTCGAAATCACTGATCGCCGGCACCAGCATGAATTGATAGAGCGCCGAGACCACCAGCGCCAGGCCCAAGCCTCGGGCATAACTCTGCGCGGCCATGAGTGGACGCGGAAACGTCGCCATCAGCGAACAGAGAATTCCCACCAGAATCATTCCGCCCCGCGCACCGTCCCAAGCGGTTTCGATCCAGATCAACCCGGCCACCAGCAACGCGGTGAAAGCGCGGATCGCATTCATCGACGCCAGGGTGAAATCCAGATGCAGCGGGCTGACCTGACCGCGATAGAGGCAACTGGCCTCGCGCCCTTCCTGGATGGCATCGCTCAATTCGAGGATCTGTTCCAGTTGCTGCAACAGCCGCGCCTGCTCCCAGCGCAACGCCCAGGCCAGTGAACGCAACGTGGCGCTCATGTCTTCAGTCAGTTGTTCGGCCTGATAAGCCAGCGCCTCGAACTGTTGCTGCAGCGTGATAAACCGGTGCCGTGTGGGCTCGGGCAGCGATCGCCCCTGCTCGGCCAACTGATCAAGAAGCGCCAGTTCGTCCGCACGCAGGCGCTGGATGTCCAATGGCAGATCACCCTCCCAGCGCTCGGTGAGCAGTTCGCGCTGATGGCGTAGCGCGGTCAATCGCGAGGTCAACAACATCAGCTGGTTGCCCAACAGCAGTACCAGATGGTTGGCGCTGCGCAACCGTGGCGCATCGAAATACAAGTGCCGGCGCAGGCCTTCGAGGGCACTGATCTCACCGAGCAATTGCATTTGCCGACGCTGGAAATCGGCCTCGCTTTCTTCCGTGCGAAGGACCGCCGCAGCGTGACTGGCGGCCAGTTTGATGACTTGATCGACTTTGGCGAAATAACCCTTGGCCACCGCTTGCGGGCGTGCCGTCAACAGGCTGACTACGCATACGCAGGCCACGGCCAGCAAGGTTTCGGTGACGCGGGTAACCGCCAGTAAAAAGGTGCCGTCCTGATCCGGAATCGCCAGCAACGCCACCACCACGGCGGTGTAACCACTGAGCACAAAGGCTTGCGAACTGGTGTAGCGCAGTAGCGTGCCGCCGGCGGTGCACAGCGCCAGCCAGAGGGCCAGGGTGGTAATGAATGGCAGCGGTGCCTGAGGAAAGATCGCCATGATCAACACCGCCACCGCCGCCCCGAGGGTCGTGCCGATCACCTGACCGAAGCTGCGTGCCAGCGCCATCCCGGCCAACGGCTGGCTGACAATGACCACTGCCATGATCGACCACTTCGGCTGATCGAGATCGAACAAGAACGCCAGGTACAGCGTCAGCAAGCCCGCCACAATGGTTCGCAGGGCAAACAGCAAGGCGGCCTGACCGGGGTGGATCACGGCTCGGAAATAATTGAACAGGGCTTGCATGGGCACACTCATCAAAGCGACTTCTGCAAGCGTAGACACTGCATCGAAAGCCTGACGGGTAACTGAGTCGACGCAGCTTGTAGGGCGATTCGCATCCACAGGGTTTGACTCGTGGCCCGCGCTGACCGAAGCTTGCCGCTCTGCTCAAGTACGCCTGTTTCGGAAACCTGCATGCCTCAGTCTCGCCGCTACCTGCTTATCAGCCTGGGCCTTGTGCTTGTCGTCGTCGTGGCCTGGCTGTCGGTGCGCAGCACCGTTCCGGTCATACCCGATGCAATCAAGCACGGTTATAGCGAAGCGCTCGATGCTGCCCGCAAGGGTCAACCGGGCGCGGCGCGTCAGTTGTATCAGCAACTGGGCCGCCCGGACATTTCGGTCAAACGCCGCGTGTGGCTGCACGGTGAGCTGGCCAATTACCCGAGCCCGCAAGCATTGAAACTGGCCGACACCGACCTGCAGAACGAAGCCCCCGCCGTGCGGCTGGCGGCGATCAAAAGCGTGGTGGGCCTGGTGCCGGGCGGGCAACGCAGCCTGTTGCTCGGGCCGATGCTCGAAGATGACGATCAAACCGTGCGTTTTGCCGCGATCAACGCCCTGCTCGGCTTGACGCCGGATGAACTGGGTCTGTATTTCGCGCCGTTGCAACAAGCGATCGACGGCTGGGAACAAACGCTCAAGGCGCAGCCGGAAAGCGCCACGAACTACGCACAACTGGCCCGCCTGCACATTCACAACGCCGAACTAAAGGAAGCACAGATCGCGCTCGACAATACCCTGCGCCTGGAGCCCGGCAATCTGCAGGCGCTGGTGATGCAGATCGATGTCCTCGACCGCCAGGGCCAAACCGACGCCGCTCGACAACTGCTGGTCAAACAGCTCAAAGCGCAACCTGATTCTGCCTACCTGCAACATGCCTTGGGTCTCTGGCTGTTGCACCACGATCAGCGCGAATACGCCCTGCTCGGTTTGTCCAAAGCCGTCGAGCTGGAGCCCGATAACAAGGATTATCGCTACGACCTCGCCACCACCCTGCACAGCGCCGAAGAACTGGAAGCGGCGCAAAACCAGTTGCAGGAAATCGTTCAGCGTCACCCCGCTGACCGCAAGGCGCGGGTGTTGCTGATCAACTACTGGAAAGAGAGCGGCCAATTGCAGAACGTGCAGATTCTGTTGGCGCAGCTGGAACAGCTCAACCCGGATGATCCGGCCTTGCAGCAGGGTCTCTGAGCCACTTTTGACCGTTCAATCGACACATTTGGCAAGGAATTTCGGAACTGCCATCACGGCGCAGGGTCAAGTTATTCAGGCCGCTCGATAAGTTGGCGGCCTCGCTTCCCTTAGTCATGAGAGGGCATTTTTTGTCTACTTCTAACGAGTTGATCAGTGCGAAAGCCGCTACCGGCATTGTGGGTCTGGATGACATCCTCGCCGGTGGTCTGCCTCGCGGTCATGTTTTTTTGCTGGAGGGTGAACCCGGTACCGGCAAAACCACGGTCGCTTTGCATTTTCTCTTGGCCGGCGCGAAAGCCGGCGAGCGCTCGTTGTACATCACGCTCTCGGAAACCGAGCGCGAACTTAGGCAAGGGGCGTTGTCCCACGGCTGGACGCTGGATGACAACATCAAGATCTTCGAGCTGACGCCCCCGGAAAGCCTGCTCAATGCTGAACACCAACAGAGCTTGCTGTATTCCTCCGACCTGGAACTGGGCGAAGCCACCAAGCAGATTTTCGAAGCGGTCGAACGCTTCAAACCTACGCGTGTGGTGCTCGACAGCCTGTCGGAGATCCGTTTGCTGGCGCAGAGTTCGTTGCGTTATCGCCGACAGATTCTGGCGATCAAGCATTACTTCGTGCGTTATAACGCCACCGTACTGCTGCTCGACGACCTGACCACCGAGTCCCTCGACAAAACCGTGCACAGCGTGGCCCACGGGGTGATTCGTCTTGAAGAACTGACACCCAACTACGGCGCCGAGCGGAGACGCGTGCGGGTGGTCAAGTACCGTGGCCAGAAGTATCGCGGCGGTTTCCACGACTTCACCATCATGGGCGATGGCGTGCATGTGTTCCCACGCCTGGTGGCGGCTGAACATCGCGGCGACTATGCGCGTTTGCAGCTGTCCAGCGGCATCCCGGAAATGGACGCTCTGCTCGGCGGCGGCATCGAAACCGGCTCCAGTACGCTGATTCTCGGCCCTGCCGGTACCGGTAAATCGCTGATCTCGATGATCTTCGCCGCCGCTGCGGTACTACGCGGGGAAAAAGCAGCGCTGTTTATCTTCGATGAAGAACTCGGCCTGCTGTTCGAACGCATGAAAAACATCGGCATCGACCTCAAGGCGCTGCAAGCCACCGGCAATCTGTTGATTGAACAAGTCGACGCCGCCGAACTGTCACCGGGCGAGTTCTCCCATCGCGTGAGGCGCTGCGTCGATGAAGGTCAAATCAAAACCGTGGTCATCGACAGCATCAACGGCTATCAGGCGGCAATGCCGGAAGAAAACGCGCTGGTGCTGCACATGCACGAACTGTTGCTGTACCTGAACCGCAAAGGTGCGGCGACCTTCATGACCGTTGCCCAACATGGTCTGGTTGGCGACATGCAAGCGCCGGTCGACATTACTTATCTGGCTGACACGGTGATTCTGTTGCGCTACTTCGAAGCACTGGGCAAAGTCCGCCGCGCGATCTCGATCATCAAGAAACGCACCGGCAGCCACGAATCGACCATTCGTGAATACCGCATTTCCACGCAAGGCATGACCATCGGTGAACCGCTGGAAGCCTTTCAGGGCGTACTGCGTGGCGTCCCCACCTACCTCGGCGCGAGTAACCCGCTGTTGCAGGAAGAGCACTTGTGACGGTTCAAGTGCCGCTGGCCGAACGGGCGCTGATTCTGGCGCCCGTGGGTCGCGACAGCCAGATTGCGCTGATGATCCTCAAAGAGGCCGGCTACGGCGGAGTCGTCGCGCCCGATCTGGGGTCGCTGTGTACGGAACTGGAACTGGGTGCCGGGCTGGTGCTGGTCGCCGCCGAAGCCTTGCGCGGGCCGGAACTGGAAGCGCTGTTCCTGTATCTGGAACAGCAACCTGCGTGGTCGGACCTGCCGATTGTGCTGTTGACCCATCACGGCGGTCAGGAACAAGGGCCCTCCTCTCGCCTGAGCGATCTGCTGGGCAACGTGACATTTCTTGAGCGACCGTTTCATCCGGCGACACTGGTCAGTATGGTCTCGGCCGCATTGCGCGGGCGACGACGACAGTACGAGGCCCGCGACCGGCTGATCGACTTGAGCGAAAGTGAACGGCGTCTGCAATCGACCCTGGAAACCCTTGAGCAACAAGTCGAGGAGCGTACCGCGCAACTGCGCCACAACGAAGAAGCACTGCGTCAGTCGCAGAAAATGGAAGCGGTCGGCCAACTCACCGGCGGCATCGCCCACGACTTCAACAACATGCTCACCGGCATCATCGGCAGCCTTGAGTTGCTGCGTCGACGTCTGGCCCGTGGGCGCACGGATGACCTCGACAGTCTGATTGATCTGGGCGTGACCTCGGCCAACCGTGCCGCCGGCCTGACCCATCGTTTGCTGGCGTTTTCACGCCGCCAGTCGCTGGATTCCAAAGCCGTACAGATGAACACGCTGGTGCTGTCCATGGGTGAGCTGCTGCAACGCAGCCTCAACGAAAGCATTCAGCTGGACATGCGCCTCAACGACAAATTATGGGTGGCCGAGGCCGATCCCAATCAACTGGAAAGCGCCCTGCTCAACCTGGTGATCAATGCCCGCGACGCCATGCCTGACGGCGGCAAACTGGTGGTCGAGACCAGCAATCAAGTGCTCAAACGTGAATTCACTGAAGCCTACAGCAACCTCGAACCCGGTGATTACGTGATGCTCAGTGTCACCGACAACGGCAGCGGCATGCCGCAAAGCGTCATCAACCGTGCGTTCGACCCTTTCTTCACCACCAAACCGATCGGCCAGGGCACGGGGCTGGGTCTGTCGATGATCTACGGTTTCAGCAAGCAGTCCCGCGGACATGTCTCGATCGACAGCGAAATCGATGAAGGCACCACGGTCAGGCTTTATCTGCCGCGCTTTCGCGGTGAGGAACTGGCTAGCCCTGCCCCCGATGTTCAACAACTGCCAGATGCACTGGACGGCGAAACCGTGCTGATCGTCGAAGATGACCCGGCCGTACGCGTGCTGGTTTGCGCGGTACTCGGTGAGTTGGGTTATGCCTTTGTCGAAGCGTGGGATGCCGACAGCGCCGTGCCGATTCTGAACTCGACGCAGCGCATTGATCTGTTGATCAGTGATGTCGGCTTGCCGGGCATGAACGGCCGGCAACTGGCGGAAGTCGGCCGTCAATATCGGCCAGGTCTGAAGGTGTTGTTTATCACCGGATACGCCGAGCACGCGGCGGTGCGTGGCGGCTTCCTCGATTCGGGGATGCAGATGATCACCAAACCGTTCACTTTTGATCTGTTGACCGCCAAGGTGCGGGAGATGATCAAAAGCTGATCGGGAGAATACGGCCTGCTGAAGCAGGCCGGGTGGTCAGGCAAGCAATTCCTGAATCTTTTCCTGCAACACATCCAGGTCGAACGGCTTTTCCAGGATCGGCGCCTTGCGCGTGATCGGGCTACCGGTTTCGCGGATTTCCTGCGGATAACCGCTGATGAAAATCACTTTCAGATCAGGTCGCAGTTTTACCGCAGGTTCGGCGATCTGCACGCCAGAGATCCCGCCCGGCAAACGGAAATCGGTGATCAACATGTCCAGATGCGGCTTGCTCGCAAGAATCTCGAACGCCTGCTCGCCGTTTTCCGCCTGCAACACGCGATACCCCTGCCCTGACAAGTAATCCGTCAGGACCATCAAGATAACCGGTTCGTCCTCGACGACGAGTACTACATCTTGTGCATCTACGCTCATGGGAAGCCTTTGTTCGGTCAATAGCTGCTGATACGACCGTACGGTCAATCAGAGGTTGCGTCGGATGTGCCGTTTTCCTGAATTGGCAGACAAACGCGAAACAGGGCGCCTTCGTTGATTTCACTCTCGACGACGATGGAGCCGCCATGGGCGGCGATGATCTGTTCGGAAATGAACAGACCCAGCCCGAGCCCGGCCACTACCGTCTTGGCGGAAACCCGTTCGAACTGTTGGAAAATACGCTTCTGGTTCTCTTGGCTGATGCCGATGCCACGGTCCTGCACTTCGACCCGAGCCTCATTACCTTCACGGTAAACCCGCACCTGAATGGGGCTGCGACCGCCGTAGCGCAGGGCGTTGGTCAGCAGGTTGGTGACCACCTGCTCGATGCGGAACTCATCCCAGTTGCCTTCCACCGGCGCTGGCGCGGTGAACGACACTTCGGTTTCCGCAGCTTCGATCTGTGCCGCGAAGTTTTGCAGCAGGTTGCTCACCAGTTGCACCAGATCGAAACGACTCGGGCGGATCGACAACTTGCCGGTACGAATGCGTGAAACGTCGAGCATGTCTTCGATCAGGCGGATCAGGCTTTTGATCTGCCGCTCATCGCGGTCGACCATGGCGTGCATCTTGTCGAGGGTGAACGCCGCGGCGTTGTCTCGGGCCAGGTGCATTTTGCGCAACTGGGTTTCGAGGATCAGGCCGTTGAGCGGCGTACGCACTTCGTGAGCGACGATGGACATGAAGTCGTCGCGCATGCGCACTGCCTGCTCCAATTCCAGCTGAGTGCTCTGCAGTTGTTGCAGCAGCGCTTCCTGCTCGCGTCGAGCCTGTTCCAGCGCTTCGAGCTGTTGCTTCATCGCCTTGCTCTGGCGGTACAGATCGACGAAGACATTGACCTTGCTCTTCACCGCATGGATATCCAGCGGTTTGTGCAGAAAGTCCACCGCCCCGCTCTCGTAACCCTTGAACGCATAATTCAGTTCACGGCCGGCGGCGCTGACGAAAATGATCGGGATGTTCTTGGTTTTCTCGGTGCCGCGCATCAACTCGGCGAGCTCGAAGCCGTTCATGCCCGGCATCTGCACGTCGAGGATGGCCATGGCGAACTCGTGTTGCAGCAGCAACGACAGTGCTTCGTCCGCCGACAACGCTTTGTAGACGGTACGGTCTTCACGCTTGATCAGCGCTTCGAGTGCCAGCAGGTTCTCCGGCAGATCGTCGACGATCAGCAGTTTGGCTTGGATATTACTCAGCATGCGATTCGTTCCAGCTCGACAAGCAGACGGCCGATGCCGTGAATGGGTAGGACATGATCCGGCTGCTGAATTTTCAGTGCAGCCAGCGGCATGGTGGCGACTTGCGCCTCTTCGGGATCCTGGACAATGGTCAAACCGCCGCAACGTTTGACTTCGGCCAGCCCGCGCGCGCCATCGTGATTGGCGCCGGTCAGCAGGACAGCGGCCAGTGATGAACCGTACGCGTCGGCGGCCGATTCAAACAGGTAGTCGATCGAAGGCCGGGAATAATGTACGCGGTCCTCAAGACTCAGCGACAGGCTGCGATCCTGCTCCACCGACAGGTGATAACCCGGTGTAGCGAAATACACGTTGCCGGCAACGATATCCTGCTTGTCGGCAGCCTCGTGCACCGGCATGTCCACGCGCCGGGCGAAGACCTCGGCCAATTGGCTGCGGCGCTCTTCGGGCAGGTGCAGAACAACAATGATCGGCAACCCATAGCCGCGGCGCAGCGGCACGAGCAAGCTCAGCAGCGCCTCAACGCCACCGGCGGAAGCACCGACCACAATCGCCTCGACGCGAGGTAAAGCCACGGCCTCGTTCATGTTTTGCGGTAGATCCGTTCTTGTTTCACCAGCGCTTCGAACTGGTTGGCATAGCTGGAAAAATCCAGCGTCTCTTTACTGCCGAGCACCAGAAAACCACGATGGCAAAGCGATTCATGGAACAAGCCAAACGCCCGATCCTGCAGCTTCTTGTTGAAGTAGATCAGCACGTTGCGGCAGGAAATCAACTGGGTTTCGGAGAACACACTGTCGGTCGCCAGACTGTGGTCGGCGAAGGTCACGTTTTCGCACAGGCTCTTGTCGAAAATCGCGTAACCGTACGCTGCGGTGTAGTAGTCGGCAAACGAGCGCTGACCACCGGCCTGCTGATAGTTGGCGGTGTACGCGCGAACATTCTCCATCGAAAAAATCCCCTGCTTGGCCTTGTCCAGCGAGCGCGGGTTGATGTCGGTGGCATAAATGATCGTGCGATCGAGCAGGCCTTCTTCGCGCAGCAGAATCGCCATCGAATAGACCTCCTCGCCCGTGCTGCACCCGGCAATCCAGATCTTGATCGACGGATAGGTGCGCAGCAGCGGCACCACTTCCCGGCGAATGGCGAGGAAGTGCGATGGGTCACGAAACATCTCGCTGACCGGGATCGTCAGCAATTGCAGCAACTGCATGAACGCCGTCGGATCGTGCAGAACCTTTTCCTGCAATGCGGAAATGGTCGCGCACTCGAACTGGCTCAGCGCGTGCTGCACCCGGCGCTTGATCGAAGCGCCGGAGTAATCGCGAAAATCGTAGCTGTACTTGAGGTAAATCGCCTCGATCAACAAGCGCAGTTCGATTTCACTGTTTCGTTCGGCTGGCGTACTGCTTTCCACTAAATGCGTTCCATCTTCGGTAACCACACGCGAATCAGCGAGAACAGCCGATCCAGGTCGATGGGCTTGGCCAGGTAATCATTGGCGCCCGCCTGCAGGCAGCGTTCCTGATCGTCCTTCATGGCCTTGGCCGTCACCGCGATGATCGGCAGCTTGCGCCAGCGCGGATCCTTGCGGATTTCAATGGTGGCTTCGAAACCGTCCATTTCCGGCATCATCACGTCCATCAACACCAGATCGATGTCCTCGACTTCATTGAGTCTTTCAATCGCCTCACGCCCGTTACGGCCGATGACCACGACTGCACCTTTGGTCTCCAGGGCGCTGGTGAGGGCGAAAATGTTACGCACATCGTCGTCCACCAGCAGCACCTTGCGACCCTCGAAGACCTTGTCGCGGCTGCGCGCGGTCTTGAGCATCTTCTGCCGTTCATGGGACAACTGCGATTCGACTTTGTGCAGAAAGAGTGTGACCTCGTCCAGCAAACGCTCCGGCGAACGTGCGCCCTTGATGATGATCGAGCGCGAATACTTGCGCAGTTCGGCTTCTTCATCGCGGGTCAGGTTGCGCCCGGTGTAGACGATGACCGGCGGGAACGAGCAGATATCCTCGGTGGACATGCGCTTGAGCAGGTCATTGCCGAGCATGTCCGGCAGCTTCAAGTCGATGACCATGCAGTCGTAGATCGTCGTGCGCAGCAGCTCCAAAGCGTCCTGCGCAAGACCGACGGCGGTGATTTCGATGTCTTCGTCGCCAATCAGTCGCGCGATGCTTTCGCGCTGCAGATCGTCGTCCTCGACCAACAGCACGCGTTTGACCTTCTGGGTCAGCTTGGCTTCGAGGCGGGCGAACACGTCCTTCAGCTCTTCGCGGGTGGTCGGCTTGACCGCGTAACCGATCGCGCCCATGTGCATGGCCGCTTCGACACGGTCCTCGACGGAAATCACATGCACCGGAATGTGCCGGGTTTCAGCGTGCTCTTTCAGGCGCTGCAACACGGTGAGGCCAGAGTGATCCGGCAGGCGCATATCCAACAGAATGGCGTCCGGCACAAACTCTTTTGCCAGGTCATAACCCTCGTCTGCGCCATGGGCTACCAGGCACTGATAGCCGAGTTCATGCGCCAGGTCGTAGAGGATGTGCGCAAAGTTCGGCTCGTCTTCTACCACCAGAATGCAGCGCGTGGCGAATGGCGCCTTGTCGCGGTCGTCGGCGAAGCGCGGAATATGCACCGGCGCCAACGGCGAAACCACCGGCGCCAATGGCGCGCTGGCCACCGCCGCTGGCGGAGTAAAGGTCAACGGTGCGAACGGTACGTCGCTGGACTCGTCGAACTGCTGCGGCAACACCAGTGTGAACACACTGCCCTGCCCCGGCGCACTGCTGACGCTGATCGAACCGCCGAGCAAGTTCGCCAGATCCCGCGAAATCGACAGGCCCAGACCAGTGCCGCCGTATTTGCGGTTGGTGGTGCCGTCGGCTTGGCGGAACGCTTCGAAAATGCTCTCCTGCTGATCAGCGGCAATGCCGATACCCGAATCACGCACAATGAACGCAATCCGATCATCCGGCTGGCCAGCGATGGTCAGGCTGACGGTGCCCTTTTCGGTGAATTTCACAGCGTTGGACAGCAGGTTCTTGATCACCTGCTCCAAACGCTGGCGGTCGGTGAACAACATCGCCGGCGTGCCGGGCTGCAAATCGACACTGAAGGTCAGTTGTTTGTCTGCCGCCAACGGCTCGAACACATTGCGCAGGCCCTCGGCCAGGCGCGCGACGCTGGTGTTCTCGGGAATCACTTCGAGCTTGCCCGCCTCGACCTTGGAGATGTCCAGAATGTCGTTGATCAGGTTGAGCAGATCGTTGCCGGCAGAATAGATCGACTCGGCAAACTTGACCTGCTCGGCGCTGAGGTTGTCCTGCGGGTTCTCCGCCAGCAACTTGGCCAGAATCAGCGAACTGTTCAGCGGCGTGCGCAGTTCGTGGGACATGTTGGCGAGGAATTCGGACTTGTACTTGCTCGAACGCTGCAACTCTTCGGCGCGTTCTTCGAGTTGTACCTGAGCCTGATTGAGTTCGGTGTTCTTCAGGTCCATGGCGTCGCGCTGCTCGGCCAAAGTCTGCGCCTGCTCGGCAAGCTGCTCGTTGGTCTGTTCCAGTTCGACTTGCTGGGTTTCCAGATGCGCCTGGGATTCCTTGAGAATCCGCGATTGCTCCTCCAGCTCTTCGTTGGCGGTTTTCAGCTCTTCCTGCTGCACCTGCAACTCTTCGTTGAGCTGCTGGGTTTCGGCCAGCACTTCCTGCAAACGCTGACGGTAGCGCGCCGCTTCGATGGAGGTGCCGATGTTGCCGGCAATCAGCTCCAGCAGTTCGATATCGCGATCATTGAGCGGACGCAGGAAACCCAGTTCGATCACGCCATTGACCCGATCGTCATCGCTGGTCGGCACCACCAGCACACTGTGCGGCAAGCCTTCGCCCAGCCCTGAACTGACTTTGAAGTAGTCCGACGGCACCGAATCCAGACGAATCAGCCGCGCCTGCTGCGCCACTTGGCCAACGATGCCTTCGCCGCTGTAGATCGACTGGTCCTGCTCTTCCTGCTCGCGGGAGAAGCCGTAAGTGGCCACACGCTTGAGGCCACCGTGCTCTTCCCGCACATACAGCGCGGCGACGGCGGTGCCGAGGTATTGCGCGCAGAATTGCAGAATATTGCGTCCCAACAGATTCAGCGTCAGTTGCCCCAGCACCTGCTCGGCCAGCTCGGTCTGACCATTGCGCAACCACGCCTGTTGCTCCAGGCGCTCGGCGCTGGCTTGCTGTGCGGCCATGTTAGCGCTGTAGTTGGTCGACAGATTGACCAGATCGCGACGGCCGATATAGGCCAGCAAGCCACTGATACCGGCAATGAACAGCAGGTACAGGCTGATGCTCCAGATCGTCGTGCGGCGCACGTCTTCATTGCGCGTGGTGCGCAAAACCTGTTCGGTCTCGATGACATCTTCGAATTGCTTGCGGATTTCGTCCGTCAGGCGCTTGCCGCGTCCGGCCTTCACCGCGCCCCGGTAATCGCCGCTGGAACGCTGCAGATCAATCATCGACTGTGCGTAATTGGCCCACTCGATCTGCAAGGCTTGCAGACGGCGCAAGCGATCGGTTTGCACCGGGTTGTCGGCGGTCAATTCAAGCAAGGTGTTGAGCGCCACGGCGATGCGTGGCTTGGCCGTTTCATACGGATCGAGGAAGTGCTCGTCACCGCTGAGCAGGAAACCACGCATGCCGGTTTCCAGGTCCACGGTCAGCTTCACCGCTTCGTTGGCGTTATTGATCACCCGGTCGGTGTGCTCCACCCACTGGATCACCGACAGCAGATAAGTGATCAGCGAGACGAAGAACACGGCACTGAGCACACCGACGCCCAAAGGCAGACTGATGTTGCGACTCAGGAGTTTGCGAAACCGTTGCTCATCAACCGTAGACGGAGAGGACATGGGGCAGCCTTGTCGAACTGTTGAAAAACAGGCAGTTTGCCCCAAAACGACGGCATGGATCCATTTTTCTCACACCTTTCGCAGCAAATTCCTACGCTCACCGGCATGTTCGCGCCCCCGAACAGTTATCCTTGCGGCCCCATCTGCGGCTATGCTTTTTTGTCTCCGACGGGGAACTTGTGGCACTGCGCCACTTACTGATGCAAGAGCCCGGCACTTTTGATCGACCGGCGACCCTGAACTGACTTTCGAGAGCCTTAATATGTCTGCCACCCCATCCACCATCCTGGTCGTAGAAGACGACAACATCGTGCGCATGCTGATTGTCGATGTGCTCGAGGAGCTGGAGTTCAAGGTGCTCGAAGCTGACGGTGGCGAACAGGCTCTGGAGGTTCTCCAGGACGCTAATAAACACATTGACCTGATGATGACCGACGTCGGCCTGCCGGGCATGGATGGCCGCGAACTGGCCACCGAAGCACGCAAACTGCGCCCCGCCCTGCCGATCCTGTTCGCCAGTGGTTACGCAGAATCGATTGATGTTCCGGCGGGCATGCACGTTATCGGCAAGCCGTTTTCGATCGATCAACTGCGCGACAAGGTCAAGGCTGTTCTCGACCAGAACACCTGAGTACCGGGCGACCTGTGGTTTAATTGCGCGCCTTTTTTTGCCACAGCCCGCCTCAAGGAATACCCGCGCATGAACCAAGCCCCCTCCACCAAAGTCCTGGTTATTGGCTACGTCTGGCCGGAACCACGCTCTTCGGCTGCCAGCGGGCATGTCATGCAGATCCTTGAAACGTTTTTGCAGCAAGGCTGGCAGATCACCTTCAGCAGCCCGGCAGGTCCGGGCGAACACAAGGCCGACCTGACGGCGTTGGGGATCCGCGAGGTGCCGATCGAACTCAACAACAGCAGCTTCGATGCATTCATTAGCGAACTGGCACCGGACATCGTCTTGTTCGACCAGTTCATGATGGAGGAGCAGTTCGGCTGGCGGGTTGAAAAGCACTGTCCTCAGGCGCTGCGCGTGCTGGAGACTTCCGACCTGCAAAGCCTGCGGCATGCGCGTCATCAACGACTCAAGTCGCGCCTCAAGGTCAATCCTGACCAGAATGATTTCAGTGATGTCTTTGCCCCAGACCTGCGCGATGAATTCGGACTGATGGCCGAAACCGATCTGGCCAAGCGCGAAATTGCCGCACTGTATCGTTGCGATCTGAACCTGATGATCTCGGAAGTGGAAATCGAACTGCTGATCGAGCAGTTCGGCTTGCCTCGGCAGTTGCTGCACTGGTGCCCGTTGATGATCGATCCGCCTGCGGCCGCACCTGCCACATTTGCAGACAGGGCGAACTTCTTGAGCATCGGCAACTTCCGTCATGCACCCAACTGGGATGCCGTGCTGTGGATGAAAACCACGATCTGGCCGCTGATTCGCGAGCAATTGCCCCGGGCCCAACTGCACATCTACGGCGCGTATACGCCGCCGAAAGCCACCGCACTGCATAATGCCAGCGAAGGCTTCCACATCATGAACTGGGCCGAAGATGCGTTGCAGGTCATGTCTGCCGCACGGGTCTGCCTGGCGCCTTTGCGCTTTGGTGCCGGGATCAAGGGCAAACTGATTGATGCCATGCTGTGTGGCACGCCCAGCGTCACGACACCGGTGGGTGCCGAGGCCATGCATGGCGATCACGCGTGGCCCGGTGCAGTTACGAGCAGCGCCGTCGAGTTCGCCAACAATGCCGTGGCGCTTTATAACGACGAAGCACGTTGGCAGGAAGCCCGTTTGGCAGGATATACGCTATTGAAACAACGCTACCCACAGTCAGTACATGGTTTGGCGTTGATAGAGAAATTGCGTTATTGCCAACAACACCTGCATAGCCTTAGAGCGAAAAACTTCACGGGCAGCATGCTTCGCCATCACGCCCACAAAAGCACTCAATATATGTCGCAATGGATTGAAGCAAAAAACAACAGCAGCCAACAAGTGCAAAATTCATAAGCAATGACTTCTACACGACTTGCATTAAAAGCCAACTTTGCCAATTAACCGACAACCGTTATAAACATCCTGCGCGCAAAACCTCCTACAAACTTTAAATCCATCGCAGGATGTATAACATGAACCAGCTTGAAAATTTCCAGGCCTCCCAATGGATGGCCGACACACCGCAAATTGACAACTTGTCGCTTTTTGAACTGACCTTGCCAGGCACACATAATGCCGGCTGCGACGGGGAAGCGAGTTATGCGCTGATCCCCGGCAAGAACTGGCTCGCCTGTCAGGACGTATCCTTCTATTCACAGCTGAATCGCGGCGCGCGGGCCCTTGATGTACGCCTGACGGTCGATAACAAGGCGACAGGTCTGGCTAAGTTTCGTTTTCACCACAATGGCTACCTGTCTTCTCGTACGCTCGAAGAACTTGTACGTGACTTGAAAGGTTTTTATGAAAGAAACACCAATGAGTTCATCATTCTGGACTTTCATGAACTGGGAAATGGCAAGGTTCCTTTTGATCATTCCGAGTTTCAGGCGTTGTTACTGGAACATCTGGGTGAACGAATGATTCCCAATCGGAATCTGCATATGACCCTCGGCCAGCTCAAGGCAACCAGTCCATTGCAAAGAATAATGGTGGCAGCCCCGATGTCCTGGGAAACACAGGATTATCGAATTTATGGAAGAATCGAGCATATGTGGATCAATAAACAGCTTGTCAGTGCGCTCGACCTGCAGGGTTATATCAAAGAAGTATTGAAAATCCACAAAAGCACGTTATACCCATGGTCGCTGTCGGCAACCAGTTTTACCCTTGGCGGCCCTCAACGGATTCTCGACGATCTCGACACATGGTTCGACCCTGACAAATCCGACTGGGCAAAAAAGTGCAACATCATCAATTTCGACTTTATTAAAAACTCGAACATTGTGCGTTTCTGCCAGCGGGTCAATCAGCAAAAAGCCGCTGATAAGTCCCGCAGCATGGTTCATGAACAAGCCGTTTGAGTGAAGCTGGCGCACACCCCGAGAAACGAGGCATGATCGGCAGGCGATAACAAGAAAAGTAGCTCGCCATGACCCGAACCGCCCGCGTGACCGACCCTTCATACGAGTTGATGGATGACCATAACGGCTTGTCCATCATCTACCGCCAGCACGGTTTTCCGTGCCCGCTGGTGCGCTGGCATTTCCACAAGGAATACGAGCTGCACCTGATCGTCGCCAGCTCCGGCAAGGTGTTCATCGGTGACTACATCGGCAATTTTTACCCCGAAACCCTGTTTCTCACCGGCCCTAACTTGCCGCACAACTGGATCAGCCAGGTGGCCGAGGACGAGGTCGTTGAGAAGCGCGACATGCTGGTCAACTTCACGGACGAGCTGTTCGAGAGTGGCCACCAGGTGTTTGCCGAACTGAAAACCCTGGCGCCTCTGCTGGAGCGCGCGCAGTACGGCATCGAGTTTCGCTGCAAGCGCACCATCCGCCAGGCCATGACGCTCATGCAACGCATCGCCGACAGCAAGGGCATTACCCGCCTCGGGCACTTTTTCATCCTGATGGAGTTGCTTGCGGCCAGCGATGATTTTCAGTTGTTGTCCGGCGCCACCACTCCGCAACTGGCCGATGAGCACAATATCGATCGCACCAACCGGGCGGTCGATTACATTTTCAGCCACTACGCCCGCGATATTTCGCTGGAAGAAGTCGCCGAGCATCTGGGCATGACACCGACCTATTTCAGCCGGGTGTTCAAACAGGCCACCGGGCGCAATTTCATCGAGTTCGTCAATCGCCTGCGCATCAGCAAATCCTGCGAACTGCTGGCCGACGGCGATAAACCGGTGACCGAGGTGTGCTTTGAATCGGGGTTCAACAATATTTCCAACTTCAATCGGCGCTTCCAGCAGCTCAAGGGCATGACGCCCTCGCATTACCGACGGCTCGCCGTGCAGCGCCTGACTGAACAAAACCACCACTGACAACGCAATTCCCCTGTAGGAGTGAGCCTGCTCGCGATAGCGGTGGGTCAGCTTGCAGAAATGTTGGCCGACATTCCGCTTTCGCGAGCAGGCTCACTCCTACAAGGGGCTATGTCGGCATCAGAAACCTGTACGCATTCGATAGCACCTCGGCGCTGAAAAGCCCTTCTCTGCATTCACCACGTCAAAGCCCAGTGCAAAAAAGTATCGACAAAAGTGCTAGGGATGATTTGTCAGCCCCGCGATTGAAGGCTGTAATCAGCGCACATTCTTCCTGCACAGGAAGACACAAAAACAATAACTGTCCTTCTGTAACCCACCGGGTGCAGAAAAGGAGTGCACGATGCAACCCACTGCAAAAGCTCTGCTTGCCCTCACCTGCATGACCCTCAGCAGCGTCAGCCTTGGCGCCCAGACCCTGACCATCGCCACCGTCAACAACAGCGACATGATCCGAATGCAAAAACTCTCGAAAACCTTCGAGACCGAGCATCCGGACATCAAGCTCAATTGGGTCGTGCTGGAAGAAAACGTCCTGCGCCAACGCCTGACCACCGACATCGCCACTCAGGGCGGGCAGTTCGACGTGTTGACCATCGGCATGTACGAAGCCGCACTGTGGGGCGCCAAAGGCTGGCTGGAGCCGATGAAGGATCTGCCGGCCAGTTACGCCCTCGACGACGTGTTCCCGTCGGTGCGTGAAGGCCTGTCAGTCAAGGGTTCGCTGTACGCCTTGCCGTTCTACGCGGAAAGCTCGATCACCTATTACCGCACCGACCTGTTCAAGGATGCTGGGCTGACCATGCCGGAACGTCCGACCTGGGAACAGATCGCCGGCTTCGCCGAAAAACTCACCAACAAAGACAAAGAACAGTACGGCATCTGCCTGCGCGGCAAGGCCGGCTGGGGCGAGAACATGGCGCTGATCACCACCGTCGCCAATGCTTACGGCGCACGCTGGTTCGATGAGCAGTGGAAACCGGAATTCAGCGGCCCTGAGTGGAAAAACGCGCTGAACTTCTATGTCGACACCATGAAGAAATCCGGCCCGCCGGGAGCCTCCAGCAACGGTTTCAATGAAAACCTCGCGCTGTTCAACAGCGGCAAATGCGCGATGTGGGTCGATGCCAGCGTCGCCGGTTCGTTCGTCACCGACAAGACTCAAAGCAAGGTCGCCGACCACGTCGGTTTCACTTTTGCCCCGCATCAAGTGACTGACAAAGGTTCGGCGTGGTTGTATTCGTGGGCGCTGGCGATTCCGACCAGCTCCAAAGCCAAAGACGCCGCTAAAGAATTCAGCGCCTGGGCAACGTCCAAAGAGTACGGCGAGCTGGTGGCCAAGACTGACGGCATTGCCAACGTACCGCCGGGGACTCGCGCTTCGACCTACAGCGACGCTTACATGAGCGCGGCGCCGTTCGCCAAGGTGACCCTGGAATCGTTGAAAGTGGCTGACCCGAGCAAACCGACGCTGAAACCGGTGCCGTACATTGGCATTCAACTGGTGACCATTCCTGAGTTCCAGGCCGTGGGCACCCAGGTCGGCAAGCTGTTCTCGGCGGCGCTGATCGGCCAGACCACGGTGGATCAAGCCTTGGCTGCCGCCCAGCAAACCACTGAACGTGAGATGAAGCGCGCCGGTTATCCCAAGTAACCGCAACAGCTCGCTCCTGCCTTTTGTAGGAGTGAGCCTGCTCGCGATAGCGGTGTATCAGTCACCGGCGGTGTTGGATGGAAAACCGCTATCGCGAGCAGGCTCACTCCTACATTAGATCTCCATAGGTCTGTATGACTCGGTTGTGATCGCCATGAATACTTCAACTGCCAAAGCCCACCTCGACCTGTCGCCACCTGCGCGCAAGGTCCGCGTACGCAATCCCGGCTGGTTTCTGGTCAGCCCTTCGGTGGCCCTGTTGCTGCTGTGGATGATCGTGCCGCTGGGCATGACCATTTACTTCTCGATGATCCGCTACAACCTGCTCTACCCCGGTGAGAACGAATTCGTCGGGCTGGAGAACTTCAGCTATTTCCTCACCGACTCAGGCTTCATGCCCGGTGCCACCAACACACTGTTGCTGGTCGGTAGCGTGTTGCTGATCAGTGTGGTGTTGGGCGTGTTGATCAGCGCGTTGCTTGAGGCCAGCGAATTCCTTGGGCGCGGCATTGTGCGAGTCATGCTGATTTCGCCGTTCTTCATCATGCCCACGGTCGGTGCGCTGATCTGGAAGAACCTGATCTTCCATCCGGTCTCGGGGATCCTCGCTTACATCTGGAAGCTGTTCGGCGCGCAACCGGTGGACTGGCTCGCGCACTACCCGCTGCTGTCGATCATCATCATTGTCTCGTGGCAGTGGCTGCCCTTCGCGATCCTGATTCTGATGACCGCGATGCAGTCCCTCGACCAGGAACAGAAAGAAGCCGCGCGCCTCGACGGTGCCGGGCCGATCGCGATCTTCTGGCACCTGACCCTGCCGCATCTGGCGCGGCCGATTGCCGTGGTGGTGATGATCGAAACGATCTTCCTGCTGTCAGTGTTCGCCGAGATTTTCACCACCACCAACGGTGGCCCCGGCTACGCCTCGACCAACCTCGCCTACCTGATCTACAACCAGGCGCTGGTGCAGTTCGACGTCGGCATGGCTTCGGCGGGCGGCTTGATTGCCGTGGTCATCGCCAACATCGCCGCGATCATTCTGGTGCGGATGATCGGCAAAAACCTGACTGACAAAGCCTGAGGCCTGCCATGACTCTCCAACAATCCCGCCGGCTGCAAAGCCTGCTGCTCGGCACCCTGGCCTGGGCCATCGCGATCGTGATTTTCTTCCCGATCTTGTGGATGGTGATGACCAGTTTCAAAACCGAAATCGACGCGTTCGCCACGCCGCCGCAGTTCATCTTCACGCCGACGCTGGAGAACTACCTGCACATCAATGAGCGCAGCGATTACTTCAGTTTCGCCTGGAACTCGGTGGTGATTTCCTTCAGTGCCACGGCCCTGTGCCTGCTGATCGCGGTGCCCGCCGCTTACTCGATGGCGTTCTACGAAACCCAGCGCACCAAAGGCACGCTGTTGTGGATGCTCTCGACCAAAATGCTGCCGCCGGTGGGCGTGCTCATGCCGATCTACCTGCTGGCGAAGAGTTTCGGCCTGCTCGACACGCGCATCGCGCTGATCGTGATCTACACGCTGATCAACCTGCCGATCGTGGTCTGGATGGTTTACACCTACTTCAAGGACATCCCCAAAGACATCCTCGAAGCCGCCCGCCTCGACGGCGCCACGCTGTGGCAGGAAATGGTCCGCGTGCTGCTGCCGATTGCCAAGGGTGGACTTGCTTCGACCGTATTGCTGTCGCTGATTCTGTGCTGGAACGAGGCGTTCTGGTCGCTGAACCTGACCTCCTCGAAAGCCGCGCCACTGACTGCGTTGATCGCCTCGTATTCAAGTCCGGAAGGTTTGTTCTGGGCCAAATTGTCGGCGGTCTCGACCCTGGCCTGTGCGCCGATTCTGATCTTCGGCTGGATCAGCCAGAAACAACTGGTGCGCGGCCTCTCCTTTGGTGCCGTGAAATGAACATCCCGAATCCAACACATTCCCCTGTAGGAGTGAGCCTGCTCGCGATGAGGGCGTGTCAGTCGCCATCATTGTTGAATGACACTCCGCTATCGCGAGCAGGCTCACTCCTACAAAAACGCGTTCGATTCAACTGAATAATAAATTGCGGAGGCCCATCCTCATGGCCAACCTGAAAATCAAGAATCTGCAAAAAGGCTTCGAAGGCTTCTCCATCATCAAAGGCATCGACCTTGAGGTGAACGACAAGGAATTCGTGGTCTTCGTCGGCCCGTCGGGCTGCGGCAAATCCACTCTCCTGCGGTTGATCGCCGGTCTGGAAGAAGTCAGCGACGGCACCATCGAACTCGACGGCCGCGACATCACCGAAGTCAGCCCGGCCAAGCGCGATCTGGCGATGGTGTTCCAGACCTACGCGCTGTACCCGCACATGACCGTGAAAAAGAACATGTCCTTCGCCCTCGATCTGGCCGGCGTGCCGAAAGCCGAAGTCGAGAAAAAAGTCGGCGAAGCGGCGCGGATTCTCGAACTCGGGCCGATGCTTGAGCGCAAACCGAAACAGCTCTCCGGTGGTCAGCGCCAGCGGGTGGCGATTGGCCGTGCCATCGTGCGCAATCCGAAAATCTTCCTCTTCGACGAACCGCTGTCCAACCTCGACGCCGCGCTGCGCGTGCAGATGCGCCTGGAGTTGCTGCGTCTGCACAAGGATCTGCAAGCGACGATGATCTACGTGACCCACGATCAGGTCGAGGCGATGACCATGGCCGATAAAGTCGTGGTGCTCAATGGCGGCAAGATCGAACAGGTCGGCTCGCCGCTGGACCTGTATCACAACCCGGCGAACCTGTTCGTCGCGGGGTTCCTCGGCACGCCGAAAATGGGCTTCCTCAAAGGCAAGATTGCCCGCGTCGACGGTCAGAGCTGCGAGGTCTCGCTGGACGCCGGTACGCGCATCACCCTGCCCTTCAACACCGCCAACCTCAGTGTCGGCAGCGCCGTGACCCTGGGCATTCGCCCGGAACATCTGGAACTGGCGCAACCCGGTGATTGCACCCTGCAAGTCACCGCTGACGTCAGCGAACGCCTGGGCAGCGACACCTTCTGCCACGTCACCACCAACGCCGGCGAAGCCCTGACCATGCGCGTGCGCGGTGATCTGGCCAGCCGTTACGGCGAACAATTGAGCCTGCACCTGGACGCGGCTCAGTGCCATTTATTCGATGCCGAAGGTATCGCGTTGACCCGTCCGCTGCGCGCTGCGGCCTGATTTTCGAGAGACTTGCCCGATGAAACTCAATCAACAAAATCTCCATCGTCTGGCCGCCGAAGTACAACTGCCGGCCTACAGCCTCAGCGATACCCGCCACGGCATCGCCCACATCGGCGTCGGCGGCTTTCACCGCGCGCATCAGGCGTATTACACCGACGCCTTGATGAACACCGGCGAAGCCCTCGACTGGGCGATTTGCGGCGTCGGCCTGCGTGCCGAAGACCGCCGCGCCCGCGACGATCTCAAGGAGCAGGATTACCTGTTCACCCTGTTCGAACTCGGTGACAGCGACGACACCGAAGTCCGCGTGATCGGCGCGATTCGCGACATGCTGCTGGCCGAGGACGGCGCTCAGGCGTTGATCGACAAACTCGCCGACCCGCAAATCCGCATCGTCTCGCTGACCATCACCGAGGGTGGATATTGCATCGACGACAGCAACGGCGAATTCATGGCGCACCTGCCACAGATTCAACACGATCTGGCTAACCCGGATACGCCGAAAACCGTGTTCGGCTTCTTGTGTGCAGCCCTGGAAAAACGCCGTGCGGCGGGCATTCCGGCGTTTACCGTGATGTCGTGCGATAACCTGCCGCACAACGGCGCCGTGACGCGCAAGGCGTTGCTGGCGTTTGCCACACTGCGCAACAGCAATCTATGCAGCTGGATCGACGCCAACGTCAGTTTCCCCAACGCCATGGTCGACCGCATCACGCCGATGACCAGCACCGCGCATCGCCTGCAACTGGCCGATAAACACGGCGTCGACGATGCCTGGCCGGTGGTCTGCGAGCCGTTCGTGCAGTGGGTGCTGGAGGACAAATTCGTCAACGGCCGCCCGGCTTGGGAAAAGGTCGGCGTGCAGTTCACCGACGATGTTTCGCCGTATGAAGAGATGAAAATCAAACTGCTCAACGGCAGCCACTTGGCGCTGACCTATCTGGGCTTTTTGAAGGGTTATCGGTTTGTGCACGAGACCATGAATGACCCGCTGTTCGTGCGCTATATGCGTGCTTATATGGATCTCGACGTGACCCCGCAACTGGCGCCGGTGCCGGGCATTGATCTGACGGATTACAAAAACACCCTGGTGGCGCGGTTTTCCAATCAGGCGATTGCCGATCAGCTGGAGCGGGTGTGCTCGGACGGTTCGGCGAAGTTTCCCAAGTTCACCATTCCAACGATCAATCGGTTGATTGCCGATGGGCAGGAGACTAAACGGGCGGCGTTGGTGGTGGCGGCCTGGGCGTTGTATTTGAAGGGGGTTGATGAGAATGGTGATACCTATTCGATCCCGGATCCGCGCGCGGCGTTTTGTCAGGCGTTGGTGGCGGACGATGCTTTAATGACTCAGCGGTTGTTGGCGGTCGAAGAGATTTTTGGCACGGTGATTCCGCGTTCGGCGGAGTTTGTCGCGGCGTTTGAGTGGTGCTGCAACAGCTTGCGTGAAGAGGGTGTGACACGGACTTTGCAGCGGATTCTGGATTGAAAAGCCCCTCACCCTAGCCCTCTCCCCGAGGGAGAGGGGACTGACCGAGTGGTTTGTGCACCTTACATCGACCTGAAAGTCCGGAGTTGAACTCAGGTTTTGAACAGCTCCGGTTTGAGAGAACCGCAGTCGAACTCAGCTTTTGAACAGCCCCGGTTTGAGATATCCGGAGTCGAACTCAGATTTTGAACAGCACCTGATTGAGATATCCGGAGTCGAACTCAGGATTTGAACAGCTCCTGATTGAGATATCCGGAGTCGAACTCAGGATTTGAACAGCTCCTGATTGAGAGAACCGGAGTCGAATTCAGGTTTTGAACAGCCCCCGATCGGCTCCCTTCCCCCTCGCCCCCTTGGGGGAGAGGGCTGGGGTGAGGGGGTAAGCTCTTGATCTTCACCACACCCCGAGTGGTTCACACATGACAACCCAACAATTGTTCCTAGGCATCGACTGCGGCACCCAAGGCACCAAAGCCATCATCCTCGACGCCATCAGCGGTCAAGTCCTTGGCCAAGGCGCCGCCGCACACACAATGATCAGCGGCGCCAACGGCCGCCGCGAGCAAGACACCCAGCAATGGCTCGAAGCCTTCACCCTCGCCACCCGCCAAGCATTGATGGCGGCGAATGTCGACGGCCAGTCGATCCTCGGCATCGGCGTCTCCGGCCAGCAACACGGTCTGGTTCTGCTCGATGATCAAGGTGAAGTCCTGCGCCCGGCCAAGCTCTGGTGCGACACCGAAACCAGCGCCGAAAACGACCGTCTGCTCACTCATCTGGGCGGTGAAAAAGGCTCGCTGGAACGTCTCGGCGTGGTTATCGCACCGGGCTACACCGTGTCGAAACTGCTCTGGACCAAAGAACAGCACCCCGTGGTGTTCTCACGCATCGCACGCATCCTGCTGCCCCACGACTACCTGAACTTCTGGCTCACCGGCCGCGCCTGCAGCGAATACGGCGACGCCTCCGGCACCGGCTATTTCAACGTGCGCACGCGCCAATGGGACTTGCAACTGCTGCGCGACATCGACGCCAGCGGACGCCTGCAAGCGGCGCTGCCAGAGCTGATCGATGCGCACCAAAACGTCGGCACCATCCTCCCGGCCATCGCCGAACACCTCGGCATCAACCCCAATGCGCTGGTCTCCAGCGGCGGCGGCGACAACATGATGGGCGCCATTGGCACCGGCAACATTCAGCCCGGCGCGATCACCATGAGCCTCGGCTCTTCCGGTACGGTGTACGCCTATTCCGAAGTGCCGAAAGTCAGCCCGGACGCCTCGGTCGCGACGTTCTGTTCGTCGAGTGGCGGTTGGTTGCCGCTGATCTGCACCATGAACCTGACCAACGCCACCGGCGCGATTCGCGAGTTGTTCGACCTCGACCTGCAGCAGTTCAACGACCTCGTCGCCCAAGCCCCCATCGGTGCCGACGGCGTCAGCATGCTGCCGTTCCTCAACGGAGAACGCGTCCCCGCCCTGCCCCACGCCACCGGCAGCCTGCACGGCTTGACGCTGGACAACCTGACCCAGGCCAACCTGTGCCGCGCTGCCGTCGAAGGCACCACCTTCGGTTTGCGCTACGGGCTGGATTTGCTCCGCCAGAATGGTTTACAAAGCCGCAGCATTTGCCTGATCGGCGGCGGCTCGAAAAGCGCGGTGTGGCGGCAGATCGTCGCTGACATCATGAACACCCCGGTGATCTGCACCGAACAAAGCGAAGCCGCCGCCCTTGGCGCGGCGATACAAGCGGCGTGGTGCAAATCCTGGTCGAACGGCCACGAAGACAGCCTCGCCGACCTGTGCCAACGCTGCGTCAAACTCGATTCAAGCAGCGAAACCCTGCCGATCGCCACCAACGTCGCGGCGTTTCAGCAGGCCTATGAACGCTATCAACAGCATGTCGCAACCCTATAAAGAGCAAACAATTATGTATTTGGTGTGTGGCGAAGCCCTGTTTGATTTTTTCAGTGAAGACGACGCCAGCGGTCTGGCCTCGAAGGTAAATTTCAAGGCGATTGCCGGCGGCTCGCCGCTCAACGTCGCCGTCGGTTTGCGCCGTTTGGGCGTGGACTCGGCCTTGTTCGGCGGACTGTCCACCGACTACCTCGGCCGCCGCTTGCAGCGAGTGCTGCAGGACGAAGGTGTGTGCCCGGACTATCTGGTGGACTTCGCCGCGCCGACCACGTTGGCCATGGTCGCCGTCGGTGCCAATGGCTCGCCGCACTACAGCTTTCGTGGTGAAGGCTGTGCCGATCGGCAGTTGAGTCTTGCGCATCTGCCGACGCTGGGTGCGGATGTTCGCGGCTTGCACATCGGCTCGTTCTCGCTGGTGGTGCAACCGATCGGCGACACCTTGCTGACGCTGGTACAGCGCGAGAGCGGCAAACGCCTGATCAGCCTTGACCCGAACGTGCGCCTCAATCCCGAGCCGAACATTGACCTGTGGCGCGAGCGCATCGCGACGCTGGTGCCACTGGCCGATCTGATCAAGGTCAGTGACGAAGACCTGAGCCTGCTCTACCCCGAACAGGATCCGCAACGGGTGATCAAAGGCTGGCTTGAACATCGCTGCCAGATCGTTTTCCTCACCCGTGGCGGAGACGGGGCCAGTGTGTTCAGCCGCCAGCATGGCAACTGGTCGGTGCCGGCGGCCTCGGTGAAGATTGCCGACACCGTTGGCGCCGGTGACACCTTCCAGGCCGCGCTGATCACCTGGCTGACCGAGCACGGTCTGGATTCGGTCGAAGGCGTGCAGCAACTCGCTCGCGAGCAGATCGACACCATGCTCAAGTTCGCAGTCCAAGCCGCCGCCCTGACCTGCAGCAAGACCGGCCCGGATCTGCCCTATCGTCATCAATTGAGCTGAGCGCGTAAACTGTCGGCCTTTTGCGCACGACGGGATAACGGCTTTTGAATTACAGGCAGACGCTTGGACTACTGACACTGGCAACGCTACTGAGCGGGTGCGGCACCTCGCCGCCCCGTTCGCCGGAAGACATCTGCGAAATCTTCCGCGAAAAAAGCGACTGGTACGACGCTGCGCAAGTCACGCAAAAACGCTGGGGCGTGCCGATTCAGGTGCCCTTCGCGATCATGTATCAGGAATCCGGCTACCGCTACGACGCCAAGACCCCGCGCAAATACCTGCTCTGGGTGATCCCGTGGGGCCGCGTCTCGACCGCCTCGGGTTATGCGCAAGCCAAAGATGAAGTCTGGGCCGACTACCAGAAAAGCACCGGCCGCAACTGGGCCGACCGCGAAGATTTCGACGACGCCATCGACTTTGTCGGCTGGTACATGGACAAGACCTATTCGATCAACGGCGTGTACAAGTACGACGCCTATAACCAGTACCTCAACTACCACGAAGGCTGGGGCGGGTTTCGCAACAAGACTTACGCGAGCAAAGCCTGGCTGATGCCGACGGCGCGCAAAGTGCAGAACCGCTCGGACGTGTATGCGCGGCAATATGCCGGGTGCAAAGAGGATCTGAATCGGGGGTTCTGGAGCCGGTTCTGGCATTGGTTGTAACGGTGACTTCAAGGGCCTCATCGCGAGCAGGCTCACTCCTACAATGGATCAATGTTGAACACGATATCCGCGTCCACTGAAGATCCCCTGTAGAAGTGAGCCTGCTCGCGATAGCGCCCGATCAAGCACTACACATCCAAGACCTACAACACCGAAAAGCTATAACTCACAATCAACCGTGTCTCATCCACATCCCGGGCAAACTTCTCGTAATTGGTGCGATATGTCGCATTCCTCAAACGCAAACTCACATCCTTGAACGTGCCCGTCTGAATCACATACTTCAACTCGCTGTCGCGTTCCCACTCCTTGCCTTCCTGATCACTGCCCAACACCTTGATGTGATCACCGTTCACATAACGCGTCAGGAAGCTCAAACCATTAATGCCAATGGCCTTGAAGTCATAGTCATAACGCAACTGCCACGAGCGTTCCTGCGCAGCGGCGAAATCATTGACTTGCACATAGTTGACCAGATACGGATTGCTGCCATCGAGGTACGGCATCGAGTTGTCGCCGTTCATACGCTGCCAACCGGCACTGAACGTGTGACCGCTGTGCGCATAGGACAACATGCCGCTCAACGCCCGGTTATCGATGGAACCGGCCTTGGCATCACCGCTGTCGGCACTTTTCAGCACGCGCAGATCCGCTTTAACTACACCGCCGCCTAACGGTTGATTACCCAACAGCCCGACAAAGTGCTGACGATAAATGTCTTCCAGTTCGGCGTAGTGATACTGCGCGGTCAGGCGATCGTTGATCTTGTAGTCGAAGCCGTACATGTCGAAATGATCGGCGGTGGTGTTACAGGCGTAGCGCTTGTTCTTGCAGTGCACGCGGATATCTTGCGAATCGGTGGAATCGCGCGCGGTGTACTTGTCCAGGCGCGCGGCCATGAAGGTCAGGTCTTTCAGCTCTTTAGAGGTGAGCATGGCGCCGTTGAACATGGTCGGCAGCAAACGGCCGTCGTTGTATTTCAGCAGCGGCAGATCCGGCAGCAGCGCACCGTACTTCAGCACCGTGTCCGAAACCTTCACTTTGGCGGTCAGGCCCATTTTCGCGTACTGGCCTTTCGAGCCGCGCGGGTCGTTGCCGCTGGAGGGCAGCAAGCCGCTGTTGCTGCGGTCCGGGCTGGAATCGAGTTGAAAGCCGAGCATGCCCAGCGCATCAATACCAAAACCCACCGTACCCTCGGTGTAGCCCGATTGCAGGTTGAGAATAAAGCCCTGTGCCGACTCTTCACGCTTGGAGGCGCCCTGAGCGTTCGAGGTGCTCCCATCACGGAAATCGCGGTTGAAGTACACCGTGCGCGACTCGATTCTCGCCGTGGTGTCTTCAAAGAATCCGCTGGCCTGAACCTGTGCGGTAAAACCTGCGCACAGCACAACGGCTCCGAAGCCAAACGACTGGCGCGGGGTGATGAGGGGAAATGGGGGACGCATGAAAAACTCCAACAATGCAGCGTTTGCGCAAGCGCGCAACAAGCCAGAAAAATAGCTCCCGTCCCGGGTCAGATTGAACCAGGAGAAAGTGAACACGCAGGGGTGAACGGCAATGATGGCAGATGGCTTTGACGTGCTACAGGCGACTTTAGTCTGAATCTGACTGACGATTCTTCTACTCAGGGTCGTGGGAAAAGTTGCCGGCAGTGAGCACCGATTCGCACAAACCGCCCGGTTTCATTGGGCGAAACACCTCACCTAAGGGTTTTCCCTATACCGCAAACCTGCCAGACCTACGGCTTTTGTGCCTTGAACGAGGCCGCTTAATCCTCCATCATCCGTCACCTGCTTATTCAACGGACGGAATTCAAGGCATGCTGGACGCCAACGCAACCCACATTACCCTCACGCTTGAAGGCGCCAACGCCGACCTGCAAGTCCTCAGCTTCACTGGTCGCGAAGCCCTCAACGAACCGTTCCGTTTCGACCTCGAACTCGTCAGCGCCCGCCCCGACCTGAAACTCGAAGAGCTGCTGCACAAGCCCGGCGTCCTGACCTTCGGCGCCACCGGCGAAGGCAAGATCCACGGTCTGGTCTACCGCATCGAGCAAGGCGACTCCGGCAAGACCCTGACCCGTTACAGCCTCAGCCTGGTGCCACAACTGGCCTACCTGCGGCACAACCACGATCAGCAGATTTTCCAGCAACTGACCGTACCGAAGATCATCGCTCAGGTCCTGGAAGATCGCGGCATACTCGCCGACGCCTACAGCTTCCAGCTCAGCGCCGAATACCCGCAGCGCGAATACTGCGTGCAGTACGACGAATCCGACCTGCATTTCATCCAGCGCCTGTGCGAGGAAGAAGGCATTCACTTCCACTTCCAGCACAGCAGCAGCGGCCACAAACTGGTGTTCGGCGACGACCAGACCGTGTTCCGCAAGCTGAAACCGGTGAGCTACCAGCAAGACTCCGGCATGGCCGCCGACAAACCGGTGATCAAGCGTTTCAACCTGCGCCTGGAAACCCGCACCACCCGCGTCAGCCGCCGCGATTACGACTTCGAAAAACCGAAGATCCTCCCCGAAGGCGCGGTGAAAACCGAGTTCGCCCCGGACCTCGAGGACTACGACTACCCCGGCCGCTTCACCACCCGCGAGCGCGGCAAGTTCCTCTCCACCCGCGCCCTCGAACGCCATCGCAGCGACTACAAACTCGCCGAAGGCAAAGGTGACGAACCGACCCTCACCAGCGGCCACTTCCTCACGCTCGCCGAACACCCGCGCGCCGAGTGGAACGATCTGTGGCTGCTGCTGGAAGTCTTCCACGAAGGCAAACAGCCGCAAGTGCTCGGCGAAAACGTCACCAGCGACGTCACCGACAACAAAAGCGATTTCCACCAGGGCTACCGCAACAGCTTCCTCGCCACCCCGTGGGACGCGCACTACCGCCCTGCCCTTGAACACCCGAAACCAAAAGTCCTCGGCAGCCAGACCGCCGTCGTCACCGGCCCGGCAGGCGAAGAAATCCACTGCGACCAATACGGCCGCATCAAAGTGCAATTCCACTGGGACCGCGACGGCCAGTCCAACGACAAAACCACCTGCTGGATGCGCGTCGCCAGCGGCTGGGCCGGCGCCGCGTACGGCGGCATCGCCATCCCGCGCATCGGCATGGAGGTCCTCGTCACCTTCCTCGAAGGCGATCCCGACCAGCCGCTGGTCACCGGTTGCCTGTACCACAAAGAAAACGTCGTCCCCTACGACCTGCCGGCGAACAAAACCCGCAGCACCTTCAAAACCCTGAGTTCACCGGGCGGCAAGGGCTACAACGAATTCCGCATCGAAGACAAGAAAGGCGCCGAGCAGATCTACATCCACGCCCAGCGCGACTGGGACGAAAACATCGAGCACGACCAGAAGATTCGGGTGGGCAACGAACGGCACGACACTGTCGAAGCCAACACGCTGAGTGAGTTCAAGGTTGAAGAGCACCGGATTACGCATCTGGATCGGATTAGCGAAATGCGTGCGGATGATCACTTGACGGTGGCGGTGACTCAGCATGTGAAGGTCGGGACCGCGCAGTTTGTCGAGGCTGGGTCAGAAATCCATTACTACGCCGGCCAGAAAGTGGTGGTCGAAGGCGCAATGGAACTCACGGCCAAGGCTGGCGGGAGTTTCGTCAAGGTCGATGCGGGTGGAGTGACCATCAGCGGCGCGGAAGTGAAGATCAATACCGGCGGCTCGCCGGGGGTTGGCACGCCGGCGGCACCGCTGTTGCCGGGACCGATGAAGGTAGCGGATGCGGATAAGGCTGGTAAAGCACCACTCCCCGCCCGCCTGAATGAATCAGGCATCACACCGTTGTGCGGAAAACAGAGTAACGGCGCTTGCAGCCGTAAGGATTGCACATGCATGTAAAAGCACTGAGCACTCTGCTGGCAGAGCCTCGCTACAACTTCTCGGACCTGCCGACTGCGAGCGAATCGCTCTGCTTCATCATTGACCAGGGACTCCAGCCAGAAGCCTTGAGTCAACTCTACCGAGTAGGCGAACCGGTGGTTTCCCAAGGGCTGTTTTTCGGCACTGACTTCGCAGAGATTCCTGATGGCCCCCTGTGGCTAGTGGCCCCCAAGGGCAGCAAAGTGGCAAACGTAGCGGCAAAACTTTGTGAGGAACGCTTTTCGGGAATTGCGATCTCAACACCTGATCCTGAACAAGCATTGGCTCATGCGCGCTGGTTGCTCCGAGCCAATGACGGTTCCGGCGGGCAGAGCTTGTTGAGCTTTCACAAACCGAGTCTGTGGGCAGCGCTGACTTATACAGCTGGGAAAACCTTCGACCAGTTGCTGGGTTGCTGGAGCGCCGTCTACTGCCCTGCGCCGATACATTTCGGTCAGCAGCGCGGTCCATGGTTGGCCTGGAAAGCCAACGAGGAATCGACGTGGTTTGGTGACAAAGCGGCGTTCAACCTTCCCGAGACAGCCGCGCAAGTTCAAGCGCGCCTGGGATGGGTTTATTGGATTGATGAGGAATACGCAGCGTTTGAAGAACCAGACGATGAGCGCCTGAACGATATCGCTGACAACCTCGACCTGCTGCTCAAAAGCAATATTTATGACGGTGATCACCTGCTCAAGCTTGGCCACGCCGTGAACGGCCCGCTATTCGAAACACAGCCTGAGATCATGGCGATCCTGCAATCTAAGGACGAGTCGTTTATCAAAGTAGATCGGCTCCTGGAATCAGCCGCCGTCGCCCAACGTTAGGGCGACGCGACAACAGAACGGAATCACCATGGAAATCACGAATCACGCCGTCATGCCCGGCGAAACCCTGGGCCAGATCGCTTCGCGCTACAACACCACCGTGGCGCAACTTCGCCAGCTCAACCCCTTCATCACCAATGCGGATAACGTCAAAGTCGGCTGGAACCTGAGCGTCCCCAAAAGCGCTCAAGCGGCCGCCACGCCTACCGTTCAGCCGCCCGCCGCGCCGCAAGCGCCTGTGCAGGCAACCCCGGAAGCCGCCACTCAGTGTTCCGCTGAGGATCTGGTTGAACTGGATCCGGTCAAGGACGCTCCTGATCAGAGTTCAAAGACCTTCAAACCCCACGCACCTCCGTGTTCTAAAAAGTTTGCCAGCGCGATTTATGCCACTGAGGAGCAAGAGTTCTGGCTGCTCCCTGAGCGGGCAAAGTCTGCCATCAAAGAATCGATGTTCGCGCTGGATAAAATGATTGCCCCCAGCAAACCACGTGATGCACGCCTGAACGGGCTGCAGGAATCAGGTTTGCTGGAATACTTCCTTGAGCCCAAGTTGAGCAACTTCCTCACGGGCGAGAAGCGTACGCGAATGGAAGAGTTTGAAGCGATGGGGGATGAGATCGAAATCGATCCAGCCACCGCCAAAAAGAGGCAAAACGAAGCTAACGGAAACAAACCGGCAGCGGCTCCTGCGCAGTCTCCACAAGAGGACACCGCGCAATCGCGCATGGACCGTCTAACGGCAGACCTGGCTACTGACCAGGACGTCCACAAAGCCTATGCCGACTTTTACAAGCGGAGGGCTGAGTGGCATGCGCTGAAAAAAGAAGCGGTAGCGGCTGCGAAGCTGGAAGGCTACACCTACGAAAGCGGCTCGCTGTACTCCAAGGAGGCGATTGAAGCGCGCGCACGTGTGCAAGCTTATCTGGAGGCTCGTAAAAAACTCCTCGGCAACAAAGACTTCAAGCAGGTCCCGCTGGAAGACGTGGCCAAAGCCCTGGCGGAAAAGAAAAAAAGCTACGAAAACATCTGCAGCGGCATGAATGACTGCACCGCCGATCTGGTCGGGTATGTCTTGACGCTCTACAAAAACGCCGATGCGCTTGATTACCATGCTTACACTGAATCCATTATCAAAGCGTCTGAGTACGGCATCGCACTACCAGAATTCGCTTTGATCAGTGACGGCCTTCCTTCCGGCATCGAGCAGTTCAAACTGTATCTGGATACCGAGAAAGAGCAGGCGGAAGTTACAGCGCAGCTTCAAGAGAAATACAAACGCTGGATCGAGGCAACAGGCCAGAACGCCCAAGCGCCGGCGGGCCTGGTTGATGTGGAACGGACCAAATGGGATAGCCTGCAAAAGACCAAAGACGACCTTCAAGCAAAAGCCCAAAGCAATGTCAGCAACAGCAAGCCTGCGCGTTATCTGATTTGGGAACCGGAAGAGTTCCAGCCAAAACCGGTGGACCGCATGGTGAAACCGGGCTTTCCGCTGCGTGAAGTCAGTCTTTCGGATGCCAAGGGTACGCCCCTGGGCTGGTTCAGCATGGCGAACCTGAAAGACGCAAAAAAGATCATGAAAGAGGATTCAAAAAACGCGGCCGGCGCAATAAAAAAGGTAGGTAAAAGTTTGCCTGCGGACGCTACCGAAGGCTCCGATAAAAACAGTGAAATCAACTCGTTCCGCCAATGGCTTCTAGATCAGGGCGCCATCAAGTTCAGCGATCAGGTCGGCGACTGTTTCGATGAAAAAGGCTGGTTCAAAGCCAAAGACTTTTATGCTTACTTGAAAAAGCAAGGCTATGAGGTCACTGAACTGGAAGACGACGCGACCCTTACCAACTGGGGCGAACACCTTCAGCAACTGGTTTTCAAGAAAAGTGTGCGCGGCAAAGTAAGACTCTTTGATGCCAGCCCTCAGGCGCAATTGGTCCGCTGCCTGACACCGCCCCAGCCAAGCATTCACGGCGAAGTAAAGCTCGAAGGCCCGAAAATGTCTGCCGCCGAGGGCTTCCAGATATCGGGAGAGATGGGCTTGAGCCTGGACCTGGCCCGTGGCGAAGTTCAGTTGATGAAAGTCGACATGCCTGCCAAAGCCAGCGCTCAAGACATCACGCTTGATTACTTCCTGGACGGCAGCCCGCAAAAAATGAATTTCGGCCGCTTCTCCTTCCACTTTGGTGTGAAGGCATGGGGCTACGCCGGAGCATCGTTGCTGCTAGCCGGCAGCGTCGAGCTGAGCCCGATCTTCGGCAACGTCAAGTACGGAGCGTCACTGAGCCCGGTAAAACGCGCACAGCGTGAAGATGCTTCGGCAAAAGAAGAACGCTCCGATCACGCCGCCGCCAAGCAAGCCAAGGCCGACAGCGGTGACGACAGCCCTACTCCCGATCTTGAACACAAATCGAAATCCGGCACCTACGCCGATTCCAAGAGCACAGACCAACTGCGAGGCGGCCGCTTCGCCAAAGTGCAAATCGAAAACGGCGCAAAAGCCAGCTTCAATGTGTTTGGAGGCTTGCAAGCCGCCATCGAACTCACCGGAGCGCTGAACTGGGCACCGCCAAAGGAACTCGTCGCCCTGCGCACCGCGCCAACGATGGGCGTTGGCAGCGCTAAAGACGCGAAAAGCGCAAATCCATGGCTGACAATGGCCAAGCTGAGCGGCTCCGTTGGGGTGGCGTTAGGTGCAGGCTTTCAGGGAACAGCGCAGGTGTCTCTGGATAAGGGGCGGTTTATTCTGAACTTGAAAGCGGCGGTAGTGCTGGGTCCTGGTGCTAACGGTAGCTTTAAGTTTGAAGTTGGTTATGAGGCAGTAGTTGACCTTATCAACTTGTACCGCAAGGAGTTGCATAAGACCAAAGGCCGTAAAGTCGAGTGGATGGAACCTGAAGCGGGTGAATATGCGTCTGCGCTAAACGCATTGGGCGCTGCCGGGTTGAGTGTCACGATGGCGTATATGCTGCGTTGGGATGTTGTGATGAATCTTTATCAGGCTTTGACTCGTAGTGGTAAAGGCGGTCCGATTGCTCACACGATCATGAACTACAGAAACCAAAGTGAACTCGAGGAGTGGATCGTTAATGCAATCCCTAGCGCGCTGGGTCCACTACTCAGAACGCTAATAAGCCAACCTGAAGCGTTTAAAATTACAGTAGCCTCCTCTGAGAACAATGGAATATCTGATAAGGGACGCGTATATAGCCAACCCCAAGCTCACGTTCTTCAGCAAAAAGCCATAGAAAGAATTTCACGCTGGATAGTCGACAACGCAAAGAAAACCAACACTATTGACAAAGCCCAAAGTCAATTTGAACTCGCCTGCATGTCTATGAATGAATTTGGCATAAAAGAACAAGCGGGAGAACAAGAGTACTGCAAAAACCGGACAATACTGGATAGTTTTATGGCTGAAAGTGTACTTGGCCTATTTGATGACACGGGTGTTGAAGCGCGCGAAAACTACAAATCCCATGTAAAGTTACTTGGCGCAAATTTGGCCGAATACTGTAGAGCAAATTACATCCCTGAACCAAGCTACTCCCCTAGTGGAGCGACTCCCTATTTGAAAGGCTACAAATGAACAGAATTGTAAAAATAAAGCTAAATCAAATCGCCCTACTGTTCAGCTTGAGTTTAATCTCAATATTGCCGTACAGCTTTAATTCTGCCAGTGCATCTACTGCAAGGCCGAGTAGTGAACAACGCGGAATTATCCTTTATAATCAGATGAAAATAGACGCTGCCATTCCGCAATTAAAGGAAGAAGCGAAAAATGGCGAAATTGAATCACAATATTATCTTGCCGAGTCTCTTCGAAAGAAAAATGGATATATGACTCCAGAGGCGCAGTTATGGTACGAGTCGGCAGCAGAGAAAAAAAACGTATACGCAATGATTCAGTTGGGCAGAGCAAAAAACGATCTTTGCGCGATAATGGAAAACTGTCCACCGTCAAAAAAAACTCAAGCCGAGTGGTTCATGGAAGCCAAGAAAATCGCTTTGCCAAAGGCAAATGACGGCGATCCAGAATCTCTGTATTTAATGTATGAAATCACCTTGGATCATAAGTGGTTAGAGAAATCTGCAAATGCAGGATATCCACTCGCGCAATATTGGATGGCTGTAAGTGAAAGACAAGGTGAAGGTTACTTCTTCATTCCTGGAGGACGTGATGCGTCAGTAAGAAGATGGCTACTACTCTCTTCCGAGGGTGGCAACCCAAAAGCTATGATGGAATATCTAGAAACACTGTATGTAAAAGGAGAAATGGAGAGCACTCGGCATTGGCTTGAAGTGGCCGCAGCAACCGGCGAGCAAACAGCTCTGAGCAACTATGGAGCGTACATTTCACATACTCCCGACAAAGTTGGCTACCCACTGGACCTAGTTAAAGGCTACGCTATTTTTTCTTTGTTAAAGGAACTCGGCGACAGCGGTGGAGTGCAAGATTATGTTGACCGCAAAATTGAAAAGATTGCTGAAAAAATGACACCAGAACAAATTGAACAGTCAAAAATTGTTGCGCAAGAGTGGAAAGCCACCCATCCACCTGTTTCTTTTTTCCCCGAAAAACTTAGCGACTGACTCCGATTTTTTGGTATTTCTTTAGGGAGGCGCGGACCGCCGAATTTTAATCGGAGACTAACCGCCCCCTTACTTTCGCAGAGAAGAAACAACCACCCATGAGTTCAGCAAAGATACCAATAAAACTAATGACTGCGGCGTTAACGCTGTTAACTATAATAGCAACCGAATCATCTGCTCTTACGCACGAACAGCTTCAGGCAAAAATCCAGGGCATTGAACTCTACAATCAATACAAACCTGCGGCTGCAGAATTAAAAATTGCCGCCGAAGCGGGTGATGCCGAGTCGCAATATTATTTGGGAGAGGAGCTTCGACAGCAAAAACAATACATTACTGCCGAGGCTCAAAAATGGTATGAAGCCGCAGCTTTGCAAGGCGATTTGTACGCAATGTTACGACTCGCGACATCAAACAATGACTTATGCGAGGTCATGAATAATTGCCCTGAGGGCACGAAAGAACGCACCGACTGGCTGGAGTTATTAAACAAAGAAAGTGAACAAAAAGCAGATAATAGTGATGGCGAAGCAATGTACATTAAATATCTGTCGTCTGGGCAATTAGAGTGGCTGGAAAAATCCGCAGCAGCTAACTTCTCCAGAGGTCAGTGGCTTTTGGCAAATCGCTACAAAGAAGGTGAAAAATTTTTTCTGCCTTGGAAACGAACTGAAGAAGTCGGACGTTGGTTAAAAGCGTCAGCTGAAAATGGTTTCCCCGCAGGAATGCTTGAATACTCCGCATTTCTTTATGAAAACGGTGGCGATATCGAGGTAGCCCGGCATTGGATCGAAGAGGCGGCAAAAACGGGGTACGAGTCTGGCGTCAGCAGCTACGGGGCCTATCTTGCTCATGCCCCTTCCCTATATGATTTTCCGCTTGAACTAGTAAAAGGTTACGCACTGACATCATTACTGAAGGAACTTGATGGCGGTGGGAATATACAGCCTTACGTGGATGAAGTTCTGCTAGAAATTTCTGAAAAAATGAGTGCTGAGCAGATAGCAGAAGCCAGGGTATTTGCACAGCAGTGGAAAAATACGCATCCTCCCCTATCCTTTTATCCCGGAAAATATGGATTTTGACGAAACATTTTTATTCTACAAAAGGAACGCGCCTTACAAAAACATTGTGTATTGGTTATTTCACCTTTTTGACTTCGCTCACATTTTCCAGTTACGCGTCGGTGCCGTTGAGCACCCAACAACAGAGCGCAAAACTGCAAGGAATCAAGCTATTCAATCAACATAAAAAAGCCGAGCGTGAACTACGCATTGCGGCTGAGGCTGGAGATACTGAAGCACAATTCTATTTAGCCGAAGAACTCCGCCAACAAACAACAGTCCTTAATGCTGAAGCCCTTCAATGGTATGAGGCGGCAGCCTCCCAGGGCGATTACTATGCAATATTCAAACTTGCAAAGACTTCAGAAGATCCTTGTTTCGTCATCAATCAATGTCCTCCAGGAAGAAAAAAACCGAGTGAATGGTTAGACCTATTGATAAAAACCGCAACTCCTCGCGCAGTGAGTGGAGATGGCGAAGCGATGGCGATTTTGTACAATGCAACTGCAGAGTTAAAGTGGTTGGAAAAGTCAGCGGCAGCTGGATACGCACCTTCACAGTGGTTACTCGCCAATCGTTATGCCGAGGGCGAAGGCGCATTTTTACTTCCTTGGAAAAGGAAAAATGCTGAGGAGGAGTTGCTAAAATCCGCCTCTGAAGGTGGCTACCCCCCAGCGATGATTGAATATATATCGATCCTTTTCCAACGGAACGATTTAGAAAGTGTTCGACATTGGTGGGAAGTGGCGGCAAAAACTGGATACCAAGCCGCCGTTGCAAGTTATGGTGCATATCTATCCCAAACTCCCGACAAGGTTGGTTATTCCATAGATCTGGTTAAAGGCTACGCACTCGTATCCTTGCTTAAAGAACTGGATGGCGGTGGAAACATTCAAGCTTATGTCGAAGGCAAGTTACCTCAAATAGCGGAGAAAATGACGCCCGCTCAAATTGAGAAAGCAAAAAATATGCGATTGAATGGAAGGCTACTCACCCGCCTCTTTCTTTCTATCCAGAAAAATTAGGTTTCTAAATTTGGGTCAAGAGCTTTACACCGTAAAAGGCAACGCTCATACGTCTAGTGACTTAGCCGTACGGCGAGCTATGGGTTTAAGTCTGGTACTTTTTTGCACCGTATTTGGTGATGGCCCAATTTCCGGAATGACCGTTGAACAGCAAGATGCAAAAAATAAAGGTTTTTTTTCAAAAAATACAAACCTGCTGAAACGCAGCTACGAATTAATGACAAGTTACCTAAAATCGCTGCAAAAATGACTCAAACTCAAATAGCTGAAGCAACGGCATTTGCACAAAAGTGGAAAGCCACTCATCCACCCCTCTCATTTTTCCCTGACAAACTAGGAGATTGACCGCAGCCCCAGCGGTTAGTCGCACAACACCCCGCCTTCATTAACCGGCAGCAAGTGAATCAGCCCGCGTAAATTCAGCTGTTCACCCCTGCCGTTTTCACTAGCTCATCAAACCGGCGCCTTCCAACTCAACATCTGCTGCTGCGCGACCTGCATCAAATCATTGCCATCCTGCGTCAGCAGGTAAAGCGCATGGGTGATGTGTGGAATGTCTTGCACGTCGGCGTGCTTGAAGCACAGGCAATGCAGGGTTTCGAGCAGGTCGGCGGCGGCGCGGATGCGCTGGACGGCGGCTTCGAGGATGTCTTTCGGGTTAGCTTGGGTGTCGATGAGCAGCGTCGGGGTTCCGGTGACGTTGCTGCTGAGGGGGAGATAGCGGTTTTGTAGCAGTTTGATTATCGGCATATTGATTACTCGATTGTTTCAAAAGTAACCGCCGACACCGTGACCAAACGGTGGGAGGCGGACCGTGTACAGGCTTGGTCAACCGAGAACAATCAACTCAGCTCGCCCGAAGGCGTCCTGCACACGGCCGCCACAGCTATGCACTTCACGGTCAAAGAACTCCGCGGAGCAGATGATGGCACATATGCAATCGATTATTCCCGGGTGACCAAACCCGAACCACTGATTTTGCAGCGGCACCGGACAATAACCTTCCCCTTCCACCCGCCGAAAGCAGACAAGGCACCAGCCTTTGTAGGAATTCGCCAAACCTTCCTGAGAAAACCGCCGCACTCCCTGACAGCCGGCGTTCAGCTCGGTTAACCATCCCTTAACGCCGTGGTCAAAAACTCTACTGAACCGTACGCCCTCAGCCGCTTTGGCTGTTGCCCAGTGCGGCAGGTTCGGGTGCATCACGCCGAACGCTAGAACCGCCACTCGGGAGTCCTTTCATGAACATTCGCCCTTTATTGCTCACTGCCGCCCTCGCCTCCACCGCGTTTGCCGGGCTGGCCCAGGCCAATGACACCTCTGCCACTTCCAAAGCCGTGCCGTATGAGTACGGCATGCCGCTGCAGGTGGCCAAAGTGGTGTCGTTGACCGAGCCACCAACGCAACTGTGCAAAGTGGTTACGGCCGATATGAAGTACATCGACAACGCCGGTAAGCCTGAGGAAATCAGCTATCGGAAATTGTCTGACGCGTGCAACTTCCAGAACTGACAGAAACGTCTGATTTGCGGGTTTGCGGTAGGCGTGGGGAGTTTCGGCGGTTATGCTCGGAGCCCTCCTCACTGCCGCAAGGATTCGCCATGCAGTTGTCGTTTCGCACGTTGTCGGGCTTCACGTGTTCGTTGTGTTTTTTACTCGCGCTGGCCTGGGGTGTTTTCCCGCAGAGCCTGCTGGCTATCTGGAGCATCGAGTATTCCGACGCTGCCGGGTTTGTCGCGCGGCGCAGTGCGGTGCTGTTTGCGGCGTTGGGGGTGATGTTTTATCTGGTGCGCAACGCACCGCCGTCGCTGGGGCGCAATGCGCTGAGCAACGGGTTTATCGTTGGTTGTTTTGGGTTGGCGGTGCTGGGGTTTGCGGAATGGTTGAACGGCCATGCCGGCCCCGGGATTTTGCTCGCGGTGCTGGTCGAGTTCGCGCTGGGCCTTGGTTTTGTGCAGGCCCGGCGCGTGACGGTCGAACTGGGTGAAACGGTGCGTTAGACGACTCTGGAGCGTGGGCTGTAGTGATGTTGCACAGTTTGCTGGTTCAGATCCGAGCGCAGCCCGGCGATCAGTTCGTTGATTTCACGACAGCCATTGAGGTGGCTGGCGTCGATGCCACTGACCAGCAGATCGACCTGATCGGTCTGGTGATCGCCGAAAACCTTGACGGTCATCGACAAGTCCGGCGACAGCGTGCACTGGCAGCGTTTCGGCAGAAAACTGCTTTCAATGATATTGCGTAGTTCCAAGGCAGACAGAAACATGGCGAAACCCTCTCCTTACTGTGAGATGCCAATCAAGTATTCACGCTGACCGTTGCTGCTCCTGCACGGGTGTGTCCCCGCTGTTTCCCTGGTGCGACAAGCGGTGGTACTGCGAAATGCCCATTGGAGTGTAGGCGCCCAAGGCCGGTGCGCCGCACTGAAAAGACGCATAAAGCGTGCCTTTCATCGGTTCATTTTCACCCTCATGAAATCAAGCACTTGGCGGCGGCGCCAGTATTTGGCTACTTGCAAATTGCAAGAATGGCCTCGGCGGGTACTGCAATTTGCAACTCGACGCTGGTTTGCAATCACGGCCCATGACGGTAAGAATGCCCGTTATCCACCCTACACCCGCACGGAGGCTTCCATGGGTTCTTTCCGCGTTTACGCGACCACCGGGCTGTTCATCGCCAGCCTGTCCACCCTCGCCCACGCCGCCAAACTTGAAGACGTCGCGCCGTACCCGAAAGCTGAAGCCGGGTTCACCCGCCAGGTCATTCACTTGCCCAAGCAAGAGCAGGAAGACAACTTCCAGGTGGAAATACTTGCCGGCAAAACCCTTGAAGTGGACTGCAATCGCCAGCGTTTGGGCGGTGTTCTCGATGAGAAGAATCTTGAAGGCTGGGGTTATCCGTTCTATCGCCTGGAAAAAGTCATTGGGCCGATGAGCACGATGATGGCCTGCCCGCCCGGCAGCCAGAAGAAGCGCGCGTTCGTGCCGGTCGTCGGTGACGGTTTCATGCTGCGTTACAACAGCAAGTTGCCGGTCGTGGTGTATGCGCCGTCGGATGTCGAAGTGCGATATCGCATCTGGTCGGCCTCGGACAAGGTCGGTACAGCCCTGCAGGAATAACCCGAACAAGGAGTGCGACGCTTGATTACCTGCCACGTCCGATATGTCATTGATCCCTACCAATTGCCCGAGTTCGAGGCCTATGCCAAGGCCTGGCTCGGCATCGTCGAGCGCTTGGGCGGCACTCATCACGGCTACTTTTTGCCGTCCGAGGGCGCGAGCAACATCGCTTATTGCCTGTTCAGTTTTCCGTCACTGGCGGATTACGAGAGCTATCGGCACATCGCGATGACCGATCCGGAAAGCACCGCACTGGTGGCCAGCCTGGTCGAGAAGAAGTTTATCGTCAGCTACGAGCGCAGCTTCCTGCGCCCCTTGCTGCCGTAGGCCTCATCATGCCGAGACGCCGCACACCGCGGCGCGCTCGGCGACGTGACGCAGGCTGTCAAAGTTGATATTGGCGCCCGAGTCGATCGCCACGAATGTCTGCTCGCTCACCCCGGTTCGCGCTACGTACTGCTTGATCCCGGCCACGGCCAAGGCCCCGGACGGTTCGGTGATCGAGCGGGTATCGTCGTAAATGTTCTTGATCGCCGCGCAGAGGTCGTCGTTGCTGACGGTGATTACCTCGTCGACGCAAAAGCGGCAAACCTCAAACCCGAACGCGCCGATCTGCGCTACCGCCACACCATCGGCGAAGGTGCCGACATTGGGCAGCACGACACGCTGATCGGCTTCCAGCGCAGCCTTCAGGCACGCGGAGTGTTCTGATTCGACGCCGATGATGCGCACTTCCGGGCGCAGGTATTTGACGTACGCCGCGATGCCGGCGATCAGACCGCCACCGCCCACCGGAACAAAAATCGCATCCAGCGAACCTTGATGCTGACGAAGGACTTCCATCGCCACGGTGCCCTGCCCGGCGATTACCTCCGGGTCATCGAACGGTGACACGAAGGTGCGCCCGGTCTGTTCCGCCAGTCGCAGCGCATGGGCCAGCGCAAACGGGAAACTCTCGCCGTGCAGCAACGCTTCAGCGCCGCGACTGCGCACACCCAGCACTTTCAGTTCCGGCGTTGTCGCCGGCATGACAATGGTCGCCGCAATCCCTAGCTCGCGAGCAGCCAGCGCCACGCCTTGCGCGTGATTGCCGGCCGATGCGGTGATTACTCCACGCGCCTTTTGCTCGTCACTGAGTTGCACCAGTTTGTTGTAGGCGCCGCGGATCTTGAAGGAGAACGTCGGTTGAAGGTCTTCGCGCTTGAGCAGAATCCGGTTGCCCAGCGCCTCAGACAACGCAGGCGCCGCTTGCAACGGCGTGCGCACCGCGAGGTCGTACACCGGCGCGGCGAGGATCTTTTTCACGTAGTGCTCAAGCAGGGTTTGTTGATCGGGGCTGTGCAGCATGGTCGTCTCCTGACATTTTTCAAAACCCCGGAGACAGAAAGTAAAAACCCGCCTCTAGGGCGGGTTGGGTGCTGCAGTCGTGAGCTAGCCCGCCAAATGAGGAATGGCGGTAATAATCATTGGCTGGCAGCGCGATACAGTCGAAGTCATGGGCTGGAAATTAGCCTGCGCGCTACTGGCAAGTCAATGGCCAATTTTTGCCGGCGGCGTTAGTCTGGCGACTCTCTCATCACACCACGGAAGGAATGCATGATGGCTATCGCCCTGCCCCTCACGGCTTTGCTCGCGTTTAGCGGTTACACCGTTTCGGTAATGCTGCAGGCTGAACAGTCATTGATCGACTTCGGCATCAGCCTGATGTCGCGGCCCGATACTGCGCAGGTGGTGATTGATCTGTATCTGCTGGCCACGCTGGCGGGTATCTGGATGGTCAAGGATGCGCGGTCGCGTGGGCAGTCGGTTTGGTCAGTAGTGCCTTACTTGTTGCTGACGGCGGTTTTTGTCTCGGTTGGGCCGTTGTTGTATCTGGTGGTGCGTGGGGTTCGCGAGCGGCGCAAGGCGGTGGAAAAGTGCAGCCAGATACTATGAACACCTGAAAACCCTGTAGGAGTGAGCCTGCTCGCGATAGCCGAGTGTCAGCCAAAAATGAGGTGACTGACTCTCCGCTATCGCGAGCAGGCTCACTCCTACACTGGAATGTCGTGGCATCAGGCCTTTTTTACGGCGACGAACGCGGCGGTTTCGTAAGGCACTGTCACCACATCCCTGCCGCGTAACTCAGGCTCGGCGGCAATCAACGCACGAATCTGCTCATCAACCTTCGCCCGCTGCCCCTCCGGCAGCGCGGCGATGAAACTGGTCGAGCGCACGCGGTTGAAGATCACGTCTTCCGGCGAGCCGGTATGGCTGTGGTGAAACCGTTCAACCTGCAGAGGCGCGAACGCCGGGTGCGGAAACGCTGTGCGCCAGGCGCCGGTGTAATAGCGCGGCGTGTCACCTTCCAGCGCGTTGACGATGGCGTCCAGTTTCGGCACCCAGCTGACATGGGTGTCGCGCAGGTTCCAGATCAGCCCCAACTTGCCACCGGGTTTGAGCACCCGGGCGATTTCGCTCAGTGCGTCGGTGCTGGCGAACCAGTGAAACGCTTGCGCGCAGATCACCACATCGACTGAGGCGTCCGGCAACGGCAGATCGGTCGCGGTGCCGCTCACGGCTAGCACGTCAGGCCAGGCGTCCGAGAGCTTTTCCAGCATTTGCGCCACCGGTTCAACGGCGATCACTTGCGCACCGGTCGCCACCAGACGTCCGGTGAACTTGCCGGTACCGGCGCCCAGATCGATCACGGTCTTGCGCCCATCCAGACCCAGTGTCGCGGTCAACCACTCACTGACCTGCGGCGGATAGTCCGGCCGTCCTTTGACGTAGGTGTCGGCGGCGGTTTTGTAGCCGGTAGCGGCTGAGTGATGGACGTGGTCGGTCATGGCAACGCTCCTTACGGCAAAACATCGGATCGACGGCAGACGCTGACGAGCATAGCGCTTGAATTTACGCTGAACTTGAACAGTCACTGATAAAGCAATGAATAAAAATTCACCCTGTGGTGTTCAAAGTGAAACATAAGCCCCTGTGGAGCCTTGCCCATGACTATCCGTTCCGTTATGTTCGCCGCCCCGTTGCTGCTGGTCGCGGCGATGTCCAGCCAGTTGGCCTTGGCCAATGGTGATGAAGAAGCACCGGTGCAGAAACCGGAATGCCCGAAAGGTCAGGTCTGGGACAGCAAAACGCAGAAGTGTGTGATGCAAGTCAGCAAAGCGCTTTCGGATGCCGACCGTACCGATTACGCCTATCGCCTCGCCAAGGCCGGTCGCTATGAAGAAGCTTTGGCACTGCTCGATACACTGACGCAACCGAACACCGCCAAGGCGCTCAACTATCGCGGTTACGCCACGCGCAAACTGGGACGCACTGACGAGGGCATCGGTTATTACCTGCAATCGCTGAAGCTCGATCCGCGGTACGCGCAAGTGCGCGAATATCTCGGCGAAGCCTATGTGATCAAAGGCCGCGTCGATCTGGCGCAGGAACAGTTGCAGCAGATCAAATCGATTTGCGGTATGTCCTGCGAGGAATACCAGGATCTGGCCGAAGCCATCAACGATTCATCGAAAACCTGAGCACTTATAAGGGCCGTCATCATCGTCAACGATCAGGCATTCAGAGCAGAACTCGGACAGCATCTGGCGCGATTGTGGCGCTACGGTTTGTTGCTGTCGCGCAATCGGCATTTGGCCGAGGATCTGGTGCAGGCCACGTGTGTGCGGGCGCTGGAACGCGCCGGTCAATACGCCGCCGGCACGCGTATGGATCGCTGGTTACTGAGCATTCTGCATTCGATCTGGCTCAACGAAGTGCGCGCTCGACGCGTGCGTCAGGGTGCGGGACAGGTCGATGCCGATGGCCAACTGGCGTTCGATGGTGAGTATGCGGCGCAGACGCATGTGATGGCCGCGCAGGTCATTCGTCGCGTCGATGCCTTGCCGGAAACCCAGCGTGAAACCGTGTATCTGGCCTATGTCGAAGGCCTGTCCTACCGCGAAGTTGCCGAGATCCTGCAAGTGCCGATCGGCACGGTCATGAGTCGTCTGGCCACCGCACGGCTGAAACTCGCCGAATACCCGCCACTGCAAGCGGTGCCGAAATCCACCGAAGGAGACCGTTGATGAACACACCTTCGGATGAGCAACTGGTCGCCTATCTCGACGGCGAACTCGAGCAGGAATATCGCCATCAACTCGACAGCGCCATTGCAGAAGACTCGCTGCTGAGTCTGCGCGTGCAATGGCTCAGCCGCAGCAACCTGCCGTACAAGAACGCCTATGACGAACTGGCGCAACAGGCACCGCTGGATCGCCTGCAAGCGCGGCTGGATGCCATCCCGGCGCCGCAGCGTCCGGGCTTCAACCGCCGCTGGTTTATCGGTGGTGCCGCCGCAGCGCTATTGGCCGGTGGAGTGTTGGCCGATCGGTTGTTCCTCGGCTGGCATGCTGCGCAATCGAACAACTGGCGCGCATTGGTCGGCGATTACATGGCGCTGTACGTGCCGCAGACGCTCGATCATCTACCCACCGATGAAGCCTCCCAACGCGCGCAACTGCGTACGATTGATGCACGCCTTGGCCTGAACCTTTCGCCAGCCACTTTGAAGTTGCCGGGTGCCGAATTCAAACGGGCACAAATGCTTGAGTACGACGGCGTGCCGATTGCACAGATTGTTTATCTGGATGCGAAGCATGGGCCGCTGGCGTTGTGTGTCACGCGCTCGAACAGCGGCAGTCAGGCACTGGCACACGAGCGTCGGCATGCGATGAATGTGGTGTATTGGACCGAACGTGAACATGCGTGGATGTTGATCGGGCGTAATCCCGCAAGCGATCTGGAAAAACTAGGCGAACTGTTAGCGAGTGGTAACGTGTCGGCAAAATGAAATGAGCATTTTAAAGTGCAACCTGATTTGGAATCAGGCTGCACTCGTTCCGCAATGTGTGTACGAGGTTATTCTGGCTACTTATCACCGATTCTGTCGCCAACAGAATATTTGCCTTTGGAGGCTGAAAACTCTTTCTCGCCCCCTTCATCCAGCTTCACCACTACCCGCTCATTATTTTTCCCATCAAGGACAGCTTCATAGGTCCCGATGACCGTTCCTTTACTAGGCTTTGCAGGTGCTGCAACTCGAGTCACCTGCTCAGCGACGCCGTCCAATGTTACGGGGATGGTTTCGTCCTCTGGCTCTTCTGGTACCGCGCCCCCTTTTGGTGATCCTTTCGTTGACCTACCGGTGCGCTTAACTGTGTCTCCTTCTTCTATTTTTTCATACTCGCCGAGCACTACTCCGGAAATTTGGCTGCTCGAATCATCGCTCAGTTCTTTGCTCATTTCTTTCTCCTTGAGAACGGTTCGGCGTTGACCTGAAAACCTGTTGCACCGAAACACCATTGAGCTTCCTGAAAGCCTGAGCGTCTACTGTCATTCCTGACAGGTAAAAGGCATATTTTCTACCGTTAATCGGAAATTCACACTCTCGCGGGTAACCACAACCTGAACCGCGCACCGCCCAACGGCGAAGACTCCACCGTCAACGTCCCACCCTGCGCTTCCAGTGCCCGACGGCTGATCGCCAGACCAAGACCAAACCCACCTGTGGCTCGATCCCGGCTGCGATCCAGCCGATAGAACGGTTCGAAAATCCGCTCCCGCTCATCATCGGGAATGCCGATGCCGTCATCGTCGACCCAGATTTCACAGCCCTCGGCATTGACCTGCACGCCAATCTGAATGCGCTTTTCGCAATAGCGCATGGCATTGCGCAGCAGATTCTGGATCGCCCGCGCAGTAAGGCGTGGATCGAGGGAAAAGCGTTCGAGCTGACCGTGCAGCAACACATCGATGACGATTTCCGGCGATTCCAGTTCTTCATCGACACTGCCCAGAATGCTATCGATGAACTCGTCCAGCGACACCTCGACCTGCTCCGGCAGTTGCGCCGGATTCTGCAAACGGCTGTAAGAGAGCAGCTCCAGCACCAGCTCATCCAGCTCGCGAATGTGCGCGACCAGCCCCAGCAAGCGCTCGCGGCTGGCGGTCGGCAAGTCATCGGACAGGGCCAGGGCCAGGCCAAAGTCCAGACGCGTCAGCGGCGTGCGCAGTTCATGGGACACGGCGTTGAGCAAATCGCGTTGTTGGTTGAGCAGGTTTTCGATATCGCCGGCCATGGTGTCGAAGACATTGGCAAGGCTGCCGATGTTGGAGCTTGGGGCGATTTCCGTGCGCTCGCTCAAATGGCCCTTACCGAAGCGTTCGGCGGTGCCTTTGAGCCGTTCCAGATCACGCCAGTGCGGGCGCAGCCACATCAGCAGGCAAGCGAGCAGCGTGGCGCCGACCAATACGTTGATGCTCCAGTACAACAGATTGACGTCCATCGGGTCCGGCGGCACGACCATTTGCACCGCCGAGATGTCGTCCAGCGGCGTCACCGCCAGCGTGCGCCAGCCCCAATCGCCGATACGCACAACGTTTTCACCACGCCGCAGGCGTTCCTGCTCAATGGCGGTGAACTCGGCATCGTCGATCCGCGCCAGGACGATGTGCAGCGGCTGGAAATCCTTGTCCATCGACGCCGCCAGTGCTGGCCATTGCTCGTGCGGCACGGCGTGAAACTGGCGGGTGATCAGCGATTGCAGGCCGCGCGAATAGTCGAGGTTGTAAGTGACGAAGCGATCCCGAAAGGCCATGACCACCAGATCCGGCACCAGATAAATCGCCGCGCTGTACGAAACGATCGTCACCAGATACAGGCGAAACAGGATGCGAAACATCAGCTCAGCATTCCCACTCGGAACGGCTGAACAGATAACCTTTGCCCCACACGGTCTTGATCTTGCGCGCTTCGCCAGCGTGGTCGTCGAACTTGCGGCGCAGCTTGGAAATCGCCACGTCCACCGAGCGGTCGGTGCCGTTGAATTCGATACCGCGCAGACGTTGCAGGATCTGGTCGCGGCTCAACACTTCGCCGGCGTGGCGGGCGAGGACCACGAGCAGGTTGTATTCGCCGCTGGACAGTTCGACCGGTTGATCGCGCCAGGTCACGGTGCGTTCAGACAGGTCGATGCACAGATTGCCCATGAGGATGCGGTCATTGGCGGTCAACGGTTCGCCGAGGCTGCTGCGGCGCAACAAGGTACGCACTCGCGCCAGCAACACCCGTGGCTCGCACGGTTTGGTCACGTAATCGTCAGCGCCCATTTCCAGGCCCAGCACCTGATCGTGGCTGTCGTCGCGGGCGGTGAGCATCAGGATCGGCAGCGTCGCCGAATCGGCGCGCAGCAAACGGCAGACTTGCAGGCCATCGAGGCCCGGCAGCATGAGGTCGAGGATCACCAGATCCGGCGGATTGACCCGCGCCCGTTCACGCACATGGTCGCCACGGCCGATCACGCTGACGGAATAACCGTTGCGCTCCAGGTAGCTGGAAATCAGTTCGGCGAGGGCGGTGTCGTCTTCGACCAGGAGGATGTTGGGCATGGGGTGATCCAGAAAGTGCTGTGGCGACGGATAAGGCCCATTCGCGAGCAGGCTCGCTCCCACACTTGGAATGCGATCCCATGTGGGAGCGAGCCTGCTCGCGAAAGCTATCTATCTGTCGCAATAAATTTCAAGACCTGAAGGATATACGCCCCCGCCCGTCCCTGAGTAAAACCCTTACACAATTTCACACAGCGCCTACAAAGCTTCACCGCTAATCTCGGCGTCTGCCCGTAGGATGCGGACATCAATATTGGGGGTTGTACATGTCGAACAAACTGCTGGCCGGGCTCGGCCTGATCGCGATGGCGCTGACGCTGAGCGCCTGTGATTCGTCCTCGAAGGCAGAGGATCAGACGCCACCGGCCACGGTGCGCATCGAGACGATCGAAGCGCACCCCCTGACGATCAGCAGCGAACTCAGCGGCCGCATCGCCGCGCCACGGATTGCCGAAGTGCGCGCACGGGTGGCCGGTGTGGTGTTGCAGCGCACTTTCCGCGAAGGCAGTGACGTGAAAAAGGGCGATGTGCTGTTCCGCATCGACCCGGCGCCGTTCAAGGCTGACCTCGACAGCGCCGAAGCCGCCCTGCGCAAGGCCGAAGCCAATGCGTTTCAAGCGAAACTGCAGGAGCAACGTTACGCGCAGTTGATCGACGACAAGGCCATCAGCGCTCAGGACTATGACAACGCCCGTGCGAACGCCCGGCAGACCGCCGCTGACGTTGCGGCCAACAAGGCTGCCGTCGAACGGGCAAAACTGAACCTCGGTTACGCCACCGTCACCGCGCCGATATCCGGCCGTGTCGGTCGTGCACTGGTGACCGAAGGCGCACTGGTCGGGCAGAACGAAACCACGCCTCTGGCACTGATTCAGCAACTCAACCCGATTCACGCAGACCTCACTCAGTCGACCCGTGAACTCAATGAATTGCGCCGCGCGTTCCGCTCCGGGCAGTTGCAGGAAGTCGGCCAGGATCAGGTCAAAGCCACGCTGATTCAGGATGACGGCAGCCTGTATCCGCTGCCGGGCAAATTGCTCTTCAGCGACATCACTGTCGACCCGGGCACTGGCCAGATCATCCTGCGCAGCGAATTCCCCAACCCGGATCTCGACTTGCTGCCGGGCAGTTTCATTCGCGTGCGTCTGGAGCAGGCCACCATCCAGAACGGCATCACCGTGCCGCAACGCGCCGTACAGCGTGACAGCGCCGGCATTGCTCAGGTGCTGACCGTCGACGAGCAAATGCGCGTCGCCGAACAACCGGTGCAACTCGGTGCAGTGCAGAACAATCGCTGGATCGTTACCGGCGGCCTCAAGCCCGGCGACCGTATCGTCATCGAAGGCCTGCAACACGCCCGTCCCGGCGAAACCGTGCAGATCGACGACACCCCTCTTCCACTTGCCCAGACCTCTGGTCAGTAAGCAGGACGCTTTTCTATGCCGCAGTTCTTTATCGACCGCCCGGTGTTTGCCTGGGTCGTCGCGCTGTTCATCCTGTTGGCCGGTGCGCTGGCCATCCCGCAGTTGCCGGTGGCGCAATACCCCGATGTCGCCCCGCCGCAGATCGAAATCTACGCTGTGTACCCGGGCGCCTCGGCGCAGACCGTCGATGAAAGCGTGGTCAGCCTGATCGAGGAAGAGCTCAACGGCGCCGATCACCTGCTGTACTTCGAATCGCAAAGCAGCCTCGGCAGCGCGACGATCAAAGCCACGTTCCAGCCGGGCACCAACCCGGAACTGGCGCAGGTCGACGTGCAAAACCGCCTCAAGGTGGTCGAGTCGCGCTTGCCGCAAGCGGTCAATCAGCAAGGTTTGCAGGTGGAAAAAGTCTCGTCCGGCTTCCTGTTGCTGATCACCCTGACGTCCAGTGACGGCAAGCTCGATGACGTGGCGCTCAGTGATTATCTGGCGCGTAACGTGATGAACGAGATCAAGCGTCTGGATGGCGTCGGCAAGGCGCAGTTGTATGGCGCCGAGCGGGCCATGCGCATCTGGATCGATCCGCAGAAGCTGATCGCGTTCAACCTGACACCGGCTGACGTCAATGAAGCCATTGTGGCGCAGAACGCCCAGGTGTCCGCCGGCAGCATCGGCGACCTGCCGAATCCGTCCAACCAGGAAATCACCGCGACCATTCTGGTGAAGGGTCAGTTGTCGACGCCGCAAGAGTTCGCCGACATTGTCCTCAAGGCCAATCGCGACGGCTCCACCGTGCGCATCGGCGATGTCGCACGCGTGGAAATCGGCAGTCAGGAATACCAGTTCGGCACGCGTCTCAACGGCAAGCCGTCCACTGCGGTCGGCGTTCAACTGTCGCCGGGGGCCAACGCGCTGAACACCGCGACGCTGGTGCGGGCGAAGATGGATGAGCTGGCGCGCTACTTCCCGGCAGGCGTGGAATACAAGATCCCGTACGACACTTCGCCGTTCGTCAAAGTCTCGATCACCAAAGTCGTGTACACCTTGGGCGAAGCGATGCTGCTGGTGTTCGCGGTGATGTTCCTGTTCCTGCAGAACGTGCGCTACACGCTGATCCCGACACTGGTGGTACCGGTGGCATTGATGGGCACCTTCGCGACCATGCTGGCGCTGGGTTTCTCGATCAACGTGCTGACCATGTTCGGCATGGTGCTGGCCATCGGTATTCTGGTGGACGACGCCATCGTGGTGGTGGAGAACGTCGAACGGATCATGGCCACCGAGGGCCTGTCGCCCAAGGAAGCCACGCGCAAAGCCATGACGCAGATCACCGGCGCGATCATCGGCATCACGCTGGTGCTGGTCGCGGTGTTCATTCCGATGGCGTTCATGCAGGGTTCGGTCGGGGTGATTTACCAGCAGTTCTCGCTGTCGATGGCGACGTCGATTCTGTTCTCGGCGTTCCTTGCCCTGACCCTGACGCCGGCATTGTGCGCGACGCTGCTCAAGCCGATCGCCAAGGGTGAGCATCATGAAAAGTCCGGGTTCTTCGGCTGGTTCAACCGCCGCTTCGAGCACCTCACCGATCGTTACCAAGGCTGGGTCGGCTATGCGCTGAAACGCAGTGGCCGTTATCTGCTGATCTACGTGGTGCTGCTGGTCGGGCTGGGCCTGTGCTTCGCGCGTCTGCCCTCCTCGTTCCTGCCAGTGGAAGATCAGGGTTACACCATCACTGACATTCAACTGCCGCCCGGTGCGACCAAGAATCGTACCGTGGCAGTGGCTGAACAGCTTGAGGCGCATAACGCCGGCGAGCCGGGGATCAGCGACAGTGTGGTGATTCTCGGTTTCAGCTTCTCCGGCAGCGGCCAGAACGCAGCCTTGGCGTTCTCGACGCTGAAGGATTGGTCGCAGCGCAGCAGTGATGATTCCGCCAGCTCGATTGCCGATCGCGCCAACATCGCGCTGAGCGAGATCAAGGACGCCATGGCGTTCTCGGTGTTGCCTCCGCCCGTGGATGGCCTCGGTACGTCGAGCGGCTTCGAGTTCCGTTTGCAGGATCGCGGCGGCCTCGGCCATGCGATTTTGATGCAGGCGCGTACTGAGTTGCTGGCTGCCGCCGAGAAAAGTCCGGTGCTGATGAACGTGCGCGAAAGCGCACTGGCCGAAGCGCCGCAAGTGCAATTGATCGTTGACCGTAAACAAGCGAACGCCTTGGGCGTGTCGTTTGCCGACATTGGCAACGTGCTGTCCACTGCCGTCGGTTCCAGCTACATCAACGACTTCCCCAATCAGGGGCGCATGCAGCGCGTTGTCGTGCAAGCCGAAGGTGATCAACGCAGCCAGGTCGCCGATCTGCTGAAAATGCACGTGCGCAACAACGCCGGGCATATGGTGCCGCTGTCAGCGTTCGTGCAGGCCAACTGGATTCAGGGCCCGGCGCAATTGACCCGTTACAACGGCTATCCGGCGATCGCGATTTCCGGCGAACCGTCACCGGGGCACAGTACCGGTGAGGCCATGGCGGAAATCGAACGTCTGGTGGCGCAGGGGCCGAAAGGCCTGGGTCAGGAATGGACAGGGCTGTCGTTGCAGGAACGCTTGTCCGGTAATCAGGCACCGATCCTGCTCGGTCTGTCGTTGCTGGTGGTGTTCCTGTGTCTGGCGGCGCTGTACGAGAGCTGGTCGATTCCGACCTCGGTGTTGCTGGTGGTGCCACTGGGTGTGCTCGGCGCGGTGCTTGCCGTGACGCTGCGCGGGATGCCCAACGATGTGTTCTTCAAGGTCGGCCTGATCACCATCATCGGGCTGTCGGCGAAGAACGCGATCCTGATCATCGAGTTCGCCAAGAGCCTGTATGACGAAGGTCACGACCTGATCGATGCAACGTTGCAGGCCGCGCGGTTGCGTCTGCGGCCGATCGTGATGACTTCGCTGGCGTTCATTCTCGGCGTGGTGCCGTTGGCCATTGCCACTGGTGCCAGCTCGGCAAGCCAGCAAGCGATCGGCACCGGCGTGATTGGCGGGATGATCACTGCGACGCTGGCCGTCATCTTCGTACCTGTCTTCTTCGTCGTCGTCATGAAGCTCGTACAACGCTTCACCAAATCCCACTGATCCAAACTGTAGGAGCGAGCCTGCTCGCGAAAGCGTCGGTACATTCAACGTTGATGTTGACTGACCGGAAGCATTCGCGAGCAGGCTCGCTCCCACAGGGATTCTGCAAACATCCAGCGCTGTGGTCACACCTGCCATCGCTGGGCTAAGGTGTCTGAACCACCCTGGCCCATCGAGTCCCCATGCGCTTCCTCGCCCGCACCCACCCTCGCCTGTCTGCTGCCGCCCTCCTCGGCCTTGCCACCGGTCTCCTGGTCCCCGCCGATTCCATCGTCAGCAAAATCCTCATTGGCTGGAACGCCGGTGTCTGGACTTATCTGATCCTGATGTTCTGGCTGACCGTGCGCGCCAAGGCCCCGGACGTCAAACGCATCGCTGAAGTCGAAGACGAAAATGCCGGGCTGGTGCTGTTCGTGGTGTGCATCGCCGCGCTGGCGAGTTTGGCGACCATCACCTTCGAGCTGGCTGGCAGCAAGGACCTGGAAACCACGCGCAAACTGCTGCACTACGGTTTTACCGCCCTCACGGTAATCGGTTCGTGGCTGCTGATCGGGGTGATTTTCTGTGTGCACTACGCCAGGTTGTATTACACCTGGGATGGCAAGGAACCGGCGCTGCGCTTCGCCGAAGGGCTGACCACCCCCAATTATTGGGACTTCTTGTACTTCTCGTTCACCATCGGCGTGGCCGTACAGACTGCAGATGTCGGCGTGGCCACCCGCGATATCCGCAAAATCGTATTGGCGCAATCGTTGATCGGATTCGTGTTCAACACCGCGATTCTGGGATTTTCGATCAATATCGCCGCGGGTTTGTTCGGCTGACGCCACCCCGCCCGTCGGCAGCCCGTTGATGGCAGGTAATCATTTACTTGACGGAAGATTTGTTTTTGGTGTTTCCTGAAACCGGTTTCAGCGCTGCATTCAGACGTTGAGCCTATAAATCCAATAACAAGGTTTCAGACCGTGAACGACTTCTCCGCCGCCCAGCGCAGCCGCGTGACCATGCTTGATGTCGCCGAACGCGCCGGGGTGTCCAAAGCCAGCGTCTCGCGCTTCATCGGCGATGATCGCGCCCTGCTCTCCGATGCCATTGCCTTGCGCATCGAACAGGCCATCAGCGAACTCGGCTACCGCCCCAACCAGATGGCTCGCGGTCTGAAACGCGGGCGCACACGCCTGATCGGCATGCTGGTGGCCGATATCCGTAACCCTTATTCGATTGCCGTGATGCACGGGGTGGAAACCGCTTGCCGTGCGCACGGCTATAGCCTGGTGGTGTGCAACACCGACCGCGATGACGAGCAGGAACGCCAGCACCTGGCGCTGTTGCGCTCGTACAACATCGAAGGGTTGATCGTGAACACGCTGGGCCATCACCGTGATGAACTGCATGAGCTGCGTCGCGAGATGCCGCTGGTGCTGGTGGATCGCAAAGTCGACGGGCTGGACAGCGACATGGTCGGGCTGCACAACCCGCAAGCGGTGCAGATGGCGCTCGCGCATCTGGAGCAGCGTGGTTATCGGGATCTGGTGCTGGTGACTGAACCGTATGACGGCACCAGTTCGCGGATTGAGCGGGTCAGCAGTTTTCAGGCACAGATTGCGCAGCGCTCGGGGTTGACCGGGGCGGTGCTGGAAACCGGAGATGATCTGAACGCGCAACTTCAAACCTTTTTAAACACACCCGGTAATGGTCCGAAAGCGCTGTTTTGCGCCAATGGAGTAGCGGCGCTGGCTGCGACGACTGCGTTACGCCAAATGGGTTGCCGATTGTTCGAGGACGTCGGGCTGATCGCCTTGGATGATCTGGATTGGTATCCGCTGGTGGGCAGCGGGATTACCGCGCTGGCTCAGCCGACGCAGGAGATAGGCGCGCGGGCGTTTGAGTGTTTGCTCAAGCGCTTGCGTGGGGATGATGATGAGGTGGCGCGGGTGGTGGATTTTGCGCCGGTGCTGGTTGAGCGTGGGTCGACCCTGGGGATTAGCGTTGTTTGAGCTGACGCTATCGCGAGCAGGCTCACTCCTACATTTGGAATGCGTTCCCCTGTAGGAGTGAGCCTGCTCGCGATAGCGCCCGAGAGAACAACACAGAAACACCTGATATTTTTTTGAACAAAAATGAAACCGGTTTCAGAGGTCAATAACAATGAACAAACCCGCCGTTTCCATCAGTCTGTCCAGCTACGGCGCCGAGCTTGTGCGCCAGCGCGGTCAAGGATCCTTCATCGATGTGCTGGCCACCGCCGGCGCCAATCGCATCGAATGGCGCGAAGAATTGCTGACCCGTGAAGACCCTGCGCAACTGGCTCAAGCCACCCAGGCGCAGGGCTTGCTAAGCATCTATTCCTCACCGACCGAACTGTGGCTGGCCGGTCAGGCACAACCCAATCCAGAACTGATCACCGCCCTGCAACAGGCCGAAGCCTTTGGTTCGAAATGGCTGAAAGTGTCGCTGGGCTATTTCACCGACACCAACGATCTGCAAGCCCTGGCCGAACGCTTGCAGCACAGTCCGGTGCAGTTGCTGGTGGAAAACGACCAGACCTTGCATGGCGGGCGCATCGAACCGTTTCAGCGTTTCTTCGCCGCGGTTGAGCAGCACAATCTGCCGATCAAAATGACTTTCGACATCGGCAACTGGCAGTGGCAGGACCAGTCCGCCGCCAGCGCCGCGCGCTTGCTTGGCCGGCATGTCGGTTATGTCCACTGTAAAGCCGTGGCCCGTCGCGCCGACGGCAAACTGGTGGCGGTGCCGCCAGCGGTCAGTGACTTGCATCTGTGGGAACAACTGTTGCGGCACATGGCCCAAGGCGTTATGCGCGCCGCCGAATACCCGTTGCAGGGCGAAGATCTGGTGCAACTGACCAGCGAGCATGTCGCCGCCCTCGCCCGCCTCGGCCAATCCCGCCTGGAGCCTGCTCATGTCTGAGATCGATATTCTTTCGTTCGGCGAAACCATGGCGATGCTGGTCGCCGAGCAGACCGGTGATCTGGCCTCGGTCGAGCACTTCCACAAACGTATTGCCGGAGCGGACAGTAATGTCGCGATCGGACTATCGCGGCTGGGTTTCAACGTCGCGTGGCTGAGCCGGGTCGGCAATGATTCGCTCGGGCGTTTTGTGGTCGAGACCTTGATCAAGGAAGGTCTGGATTGCAGTCACGTCGACGTCGATAAACAGCACCCGACCGGTTTCCAGTTCAAATCGCGCAATGACGATGGCAGCGACCCGCAGGTCGAGTATTTCCGTCGCGGTTCGGCGGCCAGTCATCTGTCGCCGCAGTCGATCAACGCCAGCCTGCTCAGCGCGCGGCATCTGCACGCCACCGGCATTCCTCCGGCGTTGTCCGCCTCGGCGCGGGAGATGTCTTTCGAACTCATGACCCGTATGCGCAACGCCGGGCGCAGCGTGTCGTTCGACCCCAATCTGCGCCCGAGCCTGTGGGCCAGTGAAGACGAAATGATCCGCGAGATCAACCGCCTCGCCGGCCTTGCCCATTGGGTGCTGCCGGGGCTGAGTGAAGGTCGTTTGCTCACCGGTTTCGAAGACCCGGCCGACATTGCCGCGTTTTATCTCGATCAGGGCGCTGAGGCGGTGGCGATCAAGCTTGGGCCGCAAGGCGCTTATTACCGCACGCACCTGGATCAGGGTTTTGTCGCCGGCGTGCCGGTGGCCAATGTCGTCGATACGGTCGGTGCCGGTGATGGCTTCGCGGTGGGGATGATCAGTGCCCTGCTGGAGCACCAGAGTTTTGCCGAGGCGGTGCAGCGCGCGAACTGGATTGGCAGTCGGGCGGTTCAGAGTCGCGGGGATATGGAAGGGTTGCCTACCCGCCAGGAGTTATCGGTTGAGTTTCAGGCCGCCTTCGCGAGCAGGCTCGCTCCCACAGGGGTTATGTGAGCTCAGAAAATCCACTGTAGGAGCGAGCCTGCTCGCGAAGAGGCCCGCCTAGTCACTGCAAATAATTGAACCTGCTGCGACAAAAACAACAAGCTCAGGAGCAACACCCATGAAAACCGTAACCCTCGCCACCCGCCGCTGGTGGTACATCATGCCCATCGTGTTCATCACCTACAGCCTGGCGTATCTCGATCGCGCCAACTACGGCTTCGCCGCCGCCTCCGGGATGGCCGCCGACCTGATGATCACTCCAGGCCTGTCATCGCTGCTCGGTGCGCTGTTCTTCCTCGGTTACTTCTTCTTCCAGGTACCGGGTGCGATCTACGCGCAAAAACACAGCGTGAAGAAGCTGATTTTTGTCAGCCTGATTCTCTGGGGCGGTCTCGCCACGTTGACCGGCGTGGTCTCCAACGCCTATTGGCTGATCGTCATCCGCTTCATGCTCGGCGTGGTTGAAGCGGCCGTAATGCCGGCAATGTTGGTCTATCTGTGCCACTGGTTCACCCGTGCCGAACGCTCGCGGGCCAACACTTTTCTGATCCTCGGCAACCCGGTGACGATGCTGTGGATGTCGGTGGTTTCGGGGTATCTGGTGCAGCATTTCAGCTGGCGCTGGATGTTCATCATCGAAGGTTTGCCGGCGGTGTTGTGGGCATTTATCTGGTGGCGTCTGGCTGATGATCGTCCGGCGCAGGCCAAGTGGCTCAGCGACCAGGAAAAACAGGATCTGGAAAGCGCACTGGCCGCCGAACAGGTCGGCATCAAAGCGGTGAAAAACTACGCCGAGGCGTTCCGTTCGCCGAAAGTGATCATTCTCGCGCTGCAGTTTTTCTGCTGGAGCATCGGCGTCTACGGCTTCGTGCTGTGGCTGCCGTCGATTCTCAAGGCTGGCGCGCAAATGGACATGATCGAGGCCGGCTGGCTGTCGGCGCTGCCGTATCTAGCGGCCGTGATCGGCATGCTTTTGGTGTCGTGGGGTTCGGACAAGTTGCAGAAGCGCAAACGCTTTGTCTGGCCGCCGCTGCTGATCGCTTCCATCGCGTTTTACGGTTCTTACGCATTGGGCGCTGAACATTTCTGGTGGTCGTACACGCTGCTGGTGATTGCCGGCGCCTGCATGTACGCGCCCTACGGGCCGTTTTTTGCCATCGTCCCGGAAATTCTCCCGGCCAACGTTGCCGGTGGCGCGATGGCACTGATCAACAGCATGGGCGCACTCGGCTCGTTCGGCGGCTCGTATCTGGTCGGTTATTTGAACAGCTCCACCGGTTCGCCCGGCGCGTCGTATCTGCTGATGAGCGGCGCGTTGCTGCTGTCGGTGGTGCTGACGATTTTTCTCAAGCCCGGCGCCAGTGATCGCGTCGTTGCCAAAGCCGTTGCCACGCGTGCCGTGCCAGCGCATTCCTGAAGAGACTTTTGCCATGAAAAAACAGGTCGTGTTGTACAAGAAACTTTCGCCCGCGCTGATGGCGCGTCTGCAAGAACAGTGCGAAGTGACGCTGATCAATAGCCTCGACGCCGACGGCCTCATGCAACTGCGCGATGCCCTGCCCCGTGCCCACGGCTTGCTCGGCGCCAGCCTGAAGCTCGATGCCGCGCTGCTCGATCTGGCGCCGCAACTCGAAGCCATCGCCAGCGTCTCAGTCGGCGTCGATAACTACGACATCGATTACCTGAGTCAGCGCAAGATCTTGCTGAGCAACACCCCGGACGTGCTCACCGAAACCACCGCAGACACCGGTTTCGCCCTGATTCTCGCCGCCGCGCGGCGTGTGGTCGAACTGGCGAACATGGTGCGCAGCGGCCAATGGAGTCGCAATATCGGCCCGGCGCATTTCGGCACCGATGTGCATGGCAAGACGCTGGGGATTATCGGCATGGGCCGTATCGGCGAGGCGTTGGCGCAGCGTGGGCATTTCGGTTTCGGCATGCCGGTGCTCTATCACAGCCAGTCGCGCAAACCGGCGGTCGAGGCGCGTTTCGATGCGCACTATCGCAGCCTTGAAGACTTGCTCAAGCAGGCCGATTTCATTTGCCTGACCTTGCCGCTGACGGCGCAGACCGAAGGCTTGATCGGCGCCGAGCAGTTCGCGCTGATGCGCCCGGAAAGCATCTTCATCAATATCTCGCGGGGCAAGGTGGTCGATGAGGCGGCGATGATCGATGCGCTGCGTCATCAGCGGATTCGGGCGGCGGGACTGGATGTGTTTGAGCGTGAACCGTTGCAGCATGACTCGCCGTTGTTGCAGCTTAGTAATGTGGTGGCGACGCCGCACATGGGTTCGGCGACGCATGAGACGCGCGAGGCGATGGCGCGCTGTGCGGTGGAGAATCTGTTGACGGCGTTGAGTGGGGAGAAACCGGCGAATCTGGTGAATCCATTGGCTTGGCAGGGCTGAGATTTTATTGCCTGTTAAATAGCTATCGCGAGCAGGCTCACTCCTACAAGGGTCCGGGTGAACACTGAGTTTGTGTACACCTCAAATCATTGTAGGAGTGAGCCTGCTCGCGATGAGGCCAGTAACGGCGCTGCAAAACCATCAGGCACTGCGCGCTTGTAACAACTGCGCCGCACACAACGCAATCCGTGCACAAGCATCCGCCAGTTTCACCCGATCCAACACCAAACCAATCCTGATATGCCCCGCCGCACTCGGCCCGAACGCCTCACCGGCGAGGACCGAAACCCCATAGCCCTCCAGCAACTGCTCGGCAAACGCCTGAGCGCCCAAACCGGTTTGGCGCACATCGACCATCACAAACATGCCGCCGCCGGGGCGAATCGGGTACAGCCCCGGACAACCATTCAAACGCTCGCAGACCAGATCCCGGCGCAGGCGATATTCCTCGCGCATCTGCGTCACTTCCGGCAGGTCTGACTGCAACGCAATCTCTGCGGCCTTCTGGACAAAGTCCGGCAGGCCGAACAACATGCTCAGCGACAAATTGACCAAATGCTCGGCCAGCGATTTCGGCCCGATCATCCAGCCAATGCGCCAGCCGGTCATGGCGTGGGATTTCGACAGGCTGTTGATCGTCGCAGTGCGCTCAGCCATGCCCGGCAGACTCGCCGGACTGACGTGCTGCCCCTCGTACAGCAAGTCGCTGTAGACCTCGTCGCTGATCAGCCACAAGTCATGCCGTACGCATAACGCCGCCAGCTCCTGCCAGATCAGCAGTGACAGACTCGCGCCGCTGGGATTGTTCGGACTGTTCAACAGCATGGCGCGGGTTTTCGGCGTAATGCGCGCAGCGACATCGACCGGGTCGACGCGAAAGCCGTTTTCCGGGCGCACCGGCACCGGCACCACCGTCGCGCCGCAAGCGCCAAACACGCCTTCGTAGGTGACATACATCGGTTCGGCAACAATCACTTCATCGCCCGGATCCAGCAAGCATTGCGCCACTGAATACACCGCGCATTGCGCGCCGGGCATGACGATCACATGGTCAGCATCGACTGTTTGACCGCTGCGCCGACGATGGCGTTCGGCAATCAGCGTGCGCAGCGCCAAACGGCCACGCACATCGGAATAATGGGTATCGCCGGCCAACAAGCTGTCGATCGCGCCGTGGACAATTGGCAGAGGTGTGTCGAAATCCGGATCGCCGATGCTCAGCAGCAGGATATCGACACCCTCGGCGCGCAACTCCAGCGCTCGGTCGTGAATCTGCCAGGCGGCGGCTCCTTCTCCGGCGATTCGTTGGGTCAAGGCTGAATAGCGCATGTACGTCTCCTGATTGCGCGGTCTCCAGCCTTCACCGTATCTCAAATCACGAAACGCGCCAGCCGTTTTATCCGCAAGATGGATTTGAAGAGAAACTTCGTACTGTGCTCGATTTCCGGTCGGACGCCTACCTGTCAGAGTTGACAGTAGACCAATTTCAAGAACGCCCCCTAAATTAGCCTGCGGAAACATTTGCAGGTCTTTCTTATCGAAACAACGGAGCGTTAAACAATGACAAATCTTAATAAAGAAATTCTCGAACTGGCCCCACCGGAAATCCCCGCCGCGTTAGTAAACTTCCCTGGCAGTCAAATTAACTTGTTGCCATTGAGCGCGTTGGCAGCATCCCTGCAAATAGTGATTCAGAAATGGGCGGATTCAGATCATCCAGTTAGCGTACCCGTAAAATTGACGCTGCTTTTAAACGGGACCAGAGTGGAAGAAGTTTCTTTCACGACGCCTATTGATCCAGGGCTTTTTCCATTTTCAGTCTATATCCTCGAGCAATACCTGCAACAGGAAGGCGTACACGAGGTTTCATACATAGTGAATACAGCAGGGAATCCAGCGCCGTCAGAGAACACGCCTTTTACGATCGATAAAACAGCTCCAAATTTCGGCAATCCTGGAGAAATCGTACAGTTTCCGCCAGAGGTCATCCGTAACGGGATTACACAGAAGTATCTAGACGAAAACGATGATGAAGTTCTGGGAATCATTCCCCGCTATCTGCTGCAACGAGCCTGCGACATTATCGAATTTCACTATGGCTCATTTACGAATAGTCCTGTCATCATTACAACGGTGCATGACTCGAACTCACCTACTGTTATTAAACTGAGTGGCGAGATTATCCGTGCGCATGGCTCCGGCAATAAACTTGCTTTTTACAGAACCAAGGATCGCGCAGGAAATTACGGTCCGTTCTCAGCCTTCGTGAGTATTCATGTACACCTTCCTTGAAACAGCGATTTGTCAAAACGGGCTGAAGCAATAATCTGTTTCAGCCCACTTCAGACAATTCCATTTTTCTCAAATCACGAAACGCGCCACCATCGCGTTCAAATCCACCGCCAGACGCGACAGTTCGTGGGTTGCGGCGCTGGTCTGGTTAGCCCCGGCGGCCGATTGCGTGGCCAGATCGCGGATGTTGACCAGGTTGCGGTCGACCTCGCGCGAGACTTGCGCCTGTTCTTCCGAGGCGCTGGCAATCACCAGGTTGCGCTCGTTGATCTGGTGGATCGACTGGGTGATCTGCTCCAGCGCCACGCCGGCCGCACGGGCCATTTCCAGGGTAGTTTGGGTGCGCTGGTTGCTTTGCTGCATCGACGAAACCGCTTCGCCGGTGCCGTTCTGGATACCGGCGACCATTTTTTCGATTTCCTGAGTCGACTGCGCGGTGCGATGGGCCAGTGCCCGCACTTCGTCTGCGACCACGGCAAAACCACGTCCGGCTTCACCGGCGCGGGCGGCTTCGATCGCTGCGTTGAGCGCCAGCAGGTTGGTCTGTTCGGCGATGGCGCGGATCACGTCGAGGACTTTGCCGATGTCGCGGCCCTGCGCGGCGAGGCCTTCGATCATGTGCGCGGTGTTCTGCACGTCGTGGGTCATGGTCTGGATCGCGTCGACGGTTTTCACCACTTGGTCGCGACCTTCGCGGGCGGCGTGGGTCGACTGGTTCGAGGCTTCGGAGGTCGACACGGCGTTGCGCGCGACCTCTTCGACGGCGGCGGTCATCTCGTTGACGGCGGTGGCGGCTTGTTCGATTTCATTGTTCTGCTGCTGCAGGCCACGGGAGGCTTCTTCGGTCACCGCGCTGAGTTCTTCGGCAGCAGCGCCCAGTTGCGTGGCGGAACCGGCAATCTGCTCGATGGTTTTGCGCAGGTTGGTCTGCATGGTGGCGAGCGCCTGCAGCAACTGCGTCGCTTCATCCTTGCCATCGATTTCGATGACTTTGGTGAGGTTGCCGTCAGCAATGGTTTGCGCGGCCTGCACTGCACGGTTCAGCGGCGTGACGATGCTGCGCGTCAGCAGCCAGGCCAGCAACACGGTGGCCAGCGCTGCAAATACCGACACGATGATAATGCCGGTAATCGCGCTGTCGTAATGTTCGCCGGCCTGACTGGAAGCGGCTTTCGCGTCAGCCGCGTTGATCGCAATGAGTTTGTTGAGCTGCTCGCCCATCTGATCGGTGCCGTCCTTGATTCGCGTGTTGATCAGAGTGCGCATTTCATCGACTTTGTCCTGGCGCGACAGGTCCATCATCTGATTTTGCGCTTGCAAGTAGTTGTCGAGCGTCGTCGCGAAAGCCTGATACAAGGCACGCTCATCGGCCTCTGCAGGCAGCGCGGCATAACTCGCCTGAGCACCGCGTACCTTGTCCACCAGCACGCCAATGCGTGTTTGCGCCTCTTGCAGACCCGCAGGGTCGCGGTTGACCAGAATCCGGAACGACAGAATCCGCAGGCGCAGAACGTTTTCGGTTACCACGCCAAGGTACGTAACGCTTGGCAGTTGGTTGGTATCCATGTCTATGGAGGCCTGACGGATGGTGGTCATGCGATTGACGGCGAACACGCCGAGCACGATCACCAGCAAGGCGATAAAGGCAAAACCGAGGAAGGCACGGGGCGCGATATTGAGGTTACGCAGGGACATAGTTGAGCTCTCGAAAGATAGAAACTACGAGCGTCCATGCGTCATCACTGGCCCGTGGGGGCGGGCTCAGTCCGGCGTCACTGTTTTAGGAAGTTATCTGCGCGCCTGTTAGCTGTATCGGCCAGGCTTTAGGAAGATTGCGGGTCAAGCGCAATTATTTTTCAGGGTGTTACAAGATTGAAACACCCTGTGGACCTGTTTCACACGTTGTGTTTCGCCATCTGCCAGACGCGGGCAATGTCGGTCGCGCGTTCGCGCAACAATCGCGGAGCCTCGGCGCAGGCCTGCTCCAGCGTCATCGGCCCGCTGGTCACGGCAAATGCCGCATCGATGCCGTGATCGTAGAGTGCCTGGTAACCCTCACCCAATGTCCCGGCAATGACAATCACCGGCACATCGTGTTGCTTGGCAATCCGCGCGACGCCGAACGGCGTCTTGCCGCGCAAGGTCTGGGCATCGAATCGCCCTTCCCCGGTGATTACCAGGTCGGCGCCTTTAACGGCTTCGGCGAGGCCGACCAGTTCGGCAACCACTTCAACCCCGGCTTGAAATTGTGCTCCAAGGAATGCCTTGGCCGCGAACCCCAAACCACCCGCCGCGCCGCTGCCCGGTTCGTCACGAACGTCTTTGCCCAACGCTCGCGCGCAGAGTTCGGCGAAGTGCCCCAACGCCTGATCGAGTTGCTGCACCTGCGCCGGCGAGGCGCCTTTTTGCGGACCGAAAATCGCCGAGGCACCGTGCGGGCCGCACAGCGGGTTGTTCACATCAGCAGCGATATCGAAGCGCACCTGCGCCAGACGCGGGTCGAGTTCACTCAGGTCCAGCTGCGCCAGTTGCGCCAACGCCAGACCGCCGGGCACCAGCGATTGATGCTGCGCATCGAGCAACTTCACGCCCAACGCCTGCATCGCTCCGGCGCCACCATCGTTGGTCGCACTGCCGCCAATCGCCAGAATGACCCGTTGCGCGCCGGCATCCAGCGCTGCGCGAATCAATTCACCGGTACCGAAGGTGCTGCTGATGCAGGCATCGCGTTGGCTGAGCGGCACCAATTGCAGGCCGCTGGCCTCGGCCATTTCGATGATTGCCGTGTGGTTGTGTGGCAACCAGCCCCACGCCGCGTCGACCGACGCGCCCAACGGGCCACGCACACGAGTGCGGCGAAGTTCGCCTTCGCACGCGGCGAGGATCGACTCGACCGTGCCTTCGCCGCCGTCGGCCATCGGGCATTTGACCATCGTTGCCTGCGGCCAGACCTGAGCGAGGCCGAGGGCAATGGCTTCGGCGACGCCTTGGGCACTGAGGCTGTCCTTGAACGAGTCGGGGGCGATGACGATCTTCATGGGAATTCTCCGGTTGCAATGCCCTTCATGCTGCCAGTCGGCCTGCGTATTGACGCCTGTCCGCTGCACAAGTGGCGGGGGCGTTTATTGTTCATTTTCACAAAAGGCTCTGCGGTGAATGTACCGCCGCCATCGCGAGCAGGCTCACTCCTACAGGGGAATGCATTCCAAATGTAGGAGTGAGCCTGCTCGCGATGGCGTCTTTGAAGGCGCCCAATCAATTCGGATCAGTCTGCGGCAGCAACTGCACCCCCAGATACAGCGCCAACATCCCATCCAGCCTGAGCGGATCAACCCCACTCAACTCGGCAATCCGCTCCATCCGATACCGCAAACTGTTGCGATGAATCCCCAACGCATCGGCACAGGCCTGACTCTGGCCATCGTGCTCGCACCAACTGCGCAGCGTCGCCAGCAATTGGCCGTTGCCGTCCTTGGCGATCACTTTGCGCAGCGGCTTGAGCAATTCGTCCAGTGCGTCGTCATTGCGGTGCCGCCACAACATCACCGGCAACCGATAGCGGTTCAACGTCAGCAGCCGTGAGTTCGGCAACACTTCCCGGCCATAGGCGAGCAAATCACCGACGCGCCGATAACAACGGCGCAACCCCACCAGTCCATCGGCCTGCCCGCCCACGGCGATGCGCAGAATCTTCCAGCCCAGGCCATCGAGTTTTTCCAGCAGGCGATCATGCTCGACCTGCTGACTCGCCGGCCGACACCACAGCAGTGACGACTTCGCCGAACTCACGCACCAGCTATCGGGATAACGCGAGATCAGCCAGGCACTCAGCGCCTCGACGGTTTGCCCCGGCCCATGTTCAAGTCCCAGCTCAAACAGATACGGCACCCGCGTCAATTGCGGTTTAAGCCCAAGTTGCTGCGCCTCATCGACCAGACGCGGCGAGTCCCCTGCCTCGCTCAACAGCAATGCCAGCAAATCATCACAACGCTGGCGACGCCATTGCTGCTCGGCCTGCTGATTGCGCTGGCCGACGAGCATTTCGGCGGTCATGCGCACCAGTTCGGCGTAAGTGCGCAACTGCTCCGGTTCGCCGGTAATGCCGAGCACACCGATCAAGCGCTGATCGAGCAACAGCGGCAGGTTGATCCCCGGTTGCACGCCTTTCAAATGCACAGCGGTCTGCGCGTCGATCTCCACCACGCGCCCATTGGCCAACACCAGTTGCGCACCTTCGTGGCGGGTGTTGATGCGCTCCGGTTCACCGCTGCCGAGGATCAGCCCCTGGCTGTCCATGACGTTGACGTTGTAGGGCAAAATGGCCATGGCCCGGTCGACGATGTCCTGGGCGAGGTCGTGATCGAGTTCAAACATGATGGGCAAGATCCTTGAATAACGCGGCAGTCGGTTGTTCACCCGCACAGGGTCTGGCGGCAAACCCTGTGCTCAGGCACAAAGACAATCCGGCCAAAGGTGACCGAGACTCTCGGGGCGATCAACGTTACCCTTTGCATCGCAAAAAATCATAATAAAGAGAGAGCCGCTATGTCGCAGAGCGCCGCAGCTACCCAGACCATCGATGACGATAAAAACGCCGTCTACAAACGCATCACCCTGCGTTTGATCCCCTTCATTTTCATCTGCTACTTGTTCAACTACCTCGACCGGGTCAACGTTGGATTTGCCAAACTGCAGATGCTCGATGCACTGAAATTCAGCGAAACCGTGTACGGCCTCGGTGCCGGTATCTTCTTCATCGGCTACGTGCTGTGCGGCGTGCCGAGCAACCTGGCCCTGACCAAATTCGGCCCACGGCGCTGGATCGCCGTGATGATGATCACCTGGGGTACGTTGTCGACCTGCCTGCTGTTCGTCACCACCCCGACCGAGTTCTACACCCTGCGCCTGTTCACCGGTGCGGCCGAAGCCGGGTTCTTCCCGGGCGTCGTGCTGTACCTCTCGCAGTGGTTCCCGACCTTCCGCCGTGGCCGGATCATGGCGTTGTTCATGTCGGCGATCCCGGTTTCCGGATTGCTCGGCAGCCCGTTCTCTGGCTGGATTCTCAATCACTTCGCCGCGGGCCAGGGTGGTTTGGCCGGCTGGCAGTGGATGTTTCTACTGCAAGGCATTCCGACGGTGATCCTCGGTGCCCTTGCCTATTTCCTCCTGAGCGACAGTTTCGCCAACGCCAAATGGCTGAGCCCGCATGAGCGTGCGGTGCTTGAGGCGGATCAGGCTGAAGACCTGGCGAACAAACCGAAAACCACCTCCGACTCGCTGCTGGCGGTGTTCAAGAACCCGGCGATCTGGGCGTTCGGCCTGATCTATTTCTGCATCCAGAGCGGTGTATACGCGATCAACTTCTGGCTGCCGTCGATCATCAAGAACCTTGGCTTTAGCGATAACCTGGTGATCGGTTGGCTGAGTGCGATTCCGTATCTGCTGGCAGCTGTGTTCATGCTGGTAGTCGGGCGCTCGGCGGACTTGCGCAAGGAGCGCCGCTGGCACTTGGTGGTGCCGATGCTGATGGGCGCGATCGGTCTGGTGATCGCGGTGAATTTCGCGGCTAACCCGGCGATTGCGATTCTCGGTCTGACCATTGCCACGATGGGCGCGTTGACGGGTCTGCCGATGTTCTGGCCGGTGCCGACGGCGATGTTGAGTGCCGGTGCTGCGGCCGGTGGGCTGGCGTTGATCAACTCGATGGGGCAGATGGCTGGGTTCCTTAGCCCGTACCTGGTGGGTTGGGTCAAGGACAGCACGGGGTCGACGGATGCGGCGTTGTATCTGCTGGCGGGGGTGATTGTTGGCGGGAGTTTGCTGGCGTTGCGCATGACGCGGACGTTGCGGGTTTGAGTTTTTGATGCACAGGAGAACGGCCCTTTTCAGGGTCGTTTTTTATTGGGGGTTCGGCTTGGGTTTTGTGGTGTCCTGTAGATTTTTTCCCCCTCACCCCAGCCCTCTCCCCCAAGGGGGCGAGGGGGAAAGGGAGCCGATTGCCGTGTTTTTCAAGATTTGAGTTCGACTCGGGAGAAGGGAACCGATTTTGGTGTTCTTCAAGACTTGAGCTCGACTCGGTATTGCACGTCGGCGTACCTCTTTCAAACACCTCGGTCGGTCCCCTCTCCCTCCGGGAGAGGGTTAGGGTGAGGGCTGTGTTTAGCCAATAATTCACTTTGCCGCATTGCACGGTTCTGGTATTTGATTAACCCTTTCCCACCGACAAAAGGATTTCGGCATGAGCTTTCGCACACTCGGTCACTCGGGCTTGCAGGTGTCCACCCTCACCCTCGGCACGATGATGTTTGGCGAGCAGACCAGCGCAGATGATTCGCTGCGCATCATCAACAAGGCCTGGGATCAGGGGATCAATTTCATCGACACCGCCGACGTCTACACCAACGGCCGTTCCGAAGAGATCGTCGGTGAAGCGATTGCCCGTCATCGGCATGAGTGGGTGCTGGCGACCAAGGTCGGTTTCGGCCCGGTGGACGATGTGCCGAACCGCAGCGGGCTGAGCCGCAAGCATATCTTCAATGGCATCGATGCCAGCCTGACCCGGCTCGGTACTGACTATCTCGACATCTATTACCTGCACCGCGAAGACCACAACACGCCGCTGGAAGTGAGCGTGTCGGCGATTGGCGATCTGATTCGTCAGGGCAAGATTCGCTACTGGGGCTTGTCGAACTATCGCGGCTGGCGGATTGCCGAGGTGATTCGCATCGCCGACAACCTTGGCGTTGATCGCCCGGTGATCAGTCAGCCGTTGTACAACATCGTCAACCGTCAGGCCGAGACCGAACAGATTACGGCGGCGCAAACCTATGGCCTTGGCGTGGTGCCTTACAGTCCGCTGGCCCGTGGCGTGCTCAGTGGCAAGTACGCGCCGGACGCGACACCTGACGCCAACAGCCGCGCCGGGCGTCAGGACAAGCGCATTCTGGAAACCGAATGGCGCGTGGAATCGCTGCGCATTGCCCAGCAGATTCAGCAATACACCGAGCAGCGCGGCGTCGGGATAGTTGAGTTTGCGATTGCCTGGGTGTTGAACAACAGTGCCGTGACGTCGGCGATTGTCGGACCGCGCACTGAGGCGCAATGGGATGCCTACAGCAAAGCGCAGACGGTGAAGATCACGGCGGAGGATGAAGTGTTTATCGACTCGCTGGTGACACCGGGGCATTCATCGACACCGGGGTTCAATGATGTAAGCCATTTTGTGTCTGGGCGTAAACCGCGTTCGGCTTGAGATCCCTGCCCTCACCCTAGCCCTCTCCCAGAGGGAGAGGGAGCCGATTGGGGGATATTGAGGCTACGCTTTTGCCTGAAACTTTCGTAGTGAATCCATAATCGACTCGATATTTCACGTCGCTGAATATCGTGAAGCATCCCAGGTCAGTCCCCTCTCCCTCAGGGCGGTCCGACGTTTCGGGAGGGTTAGGGTGAGGGGCTTGTGTGGGGAATATTGATCACTCGGCCAATATTCAGCACAAAAACCACGTATCCTTCGCGCCCCGTTTGACCATCAACCCGCGAGGACAGCTTGTCTAAAGGTATCGCTCTATCGGTTTCAGCCTCGGTGCTGTTTGCCGTCATGTATTACTACACTTCGCTGCTCACACCGTTGAGTGGCGTAGAGATTTTCGGCTGGCGGATGCTGCTGACCGTGCCGTGCATGACCGTGTTCATGCTGGTGTCCGGAGAATGGCGGCGGGTGCTGGAGTTGATTCGCGTGGTTGCGGCAAAGCCAAAACTGATCGCCGGGCTGACCGTCTCGGCCGCCCTGCTCGGTGTGCAGCTATGGTTGTTCATGTGGGCGCCGCTCAACGGCTACAGCCTCGACGTCTCCCTGGGCTATTTCCTTCTGCCGCTGGCGATGGTCCTGACCGGGCGGATTGTCTACGGCGAGAGCCTGTCGTACCTGCAAAAGGTTGCGGTGTTCTTCGCCACTTTGGGGGTGTTGAACGAGCTGTATCAGGTTGGCGGATTTTCCTGGGCGACACTGGTGGTCGTGGTTGGCTACCCGTTGTACTTCGTGCTGCGCAAATACCTGAAGACTGACAATCTGGGCGGCTTGTGGGTCGACATGACGCTGATGCTGCCCGTCGCCTGGTGGTTTGTGCAGGGTGGCGAGCAAGGTTTCGGCGTGTTCGATCAGTACCCGGGGTTGCTGTGGCTGATTCCGTTGCTCGGCCTGATCAGTGCGTCGGCGTTGGTGGTGTACATCATTGCCAGCCGTTTGCTGCCGTTCAGTCTGTTTGGCTTGTTGAGTTATGTTGAGCCGGTGTTGCTGCTCGGTGTGGCGTTGTTGCTCGGTGAGAGCATCAAGTCCGGGGAGTGGCTGACGTACATTCCGATCTGGCTGGCGGTTGTGGTGCTGGTCTTCGAAGGCTTCAAGCACCTGATGCGGCAACGCCGCCCCTGACTGCAACTACGAAAATGTGGGAGCGAGCCTGCTCGCGAATGCGATCTTTCACTCAACATCGTTGCTGATTGAACGGACGTATTCGCGAGCAGGCTCGCTCCCACAGGTTTTGTATGAAGCAAAAAAATCCCGGCTCTGCATCGCTGCAGGCCGGGATTTTTTCATTTCAGTTGCGGATTACTCGGTAGCGAGCACACCACGACGCACCTGATCACGCTCGATCGATTCGAACAGGGCCTTGAAGTTGCCCTCGCCGAAACCATCATCGCCTTTGCGCTGGATGAATTCGAAGAACACCGGGCCCATCAGGGTTTCCGAGAAGATCTGCAGCAGCAGACGCTTGTCGCCCTGTTCCGAGGCGCCGTCGAGCAGGATGCCGCGCGATTGCAGCTGATCAACCGGCTCGCCGTGGTTCGGCAGACGGCCTTCGAGCATTTCGTAGTAGGTGTCCGGCGGCGCGGTCATGAAGCGCATGCCGATCTTCTTCAGTTGATCCCAGGTCTTGATCAGGTCGTCGGTGAGGAACGCGACGTGCTGGATGCCCTCGCCGTTGAACTGCATCAGGAACTCTTCGATCTGGCCCGCGCCTTTGGACGACTCTTCGTTCAACGGGATGCGGATCATGCCGTCCGGTGCGGTCATCGCTTTCGAGGTCAGGCCGGTGTATTCGCCCTTGATATCGAAGTAACGGATCTCGCGGAAGTTGAACAGCTTCTCGTAGAAGTTCGCCCAGTAGGCCATGCGACCGCGATACACGTTGTGCGTCAGGTGGTCGATGATCTTCAGGCCGGCACCGACCGGGTTGCGATCAACGCCTTCGATAAACACGAAGTCGATGTCGTAGATCGAGCTGCCTTCGCCGAAACGGTCGATCAGGTACAGCGGCGCGCCGCCAATGCCTTTGATCGCCGGCAGGTTCAGCTCCATCGGGCCGGTTTCGATGTGGATCGGCTGGGCGCCGAGTTCCAGTGCGCGGTTGTAGGCTTTTTGCGAATCCTTGACGCGGAACGCCATGCCGCAAACGGACGGACCGTGCTCGGCGGCGAAGTACGACGCGACGCTGTTGGGTTCGTTGTTGAGGATCAGATTGATCGCACCCTGACGATACAGGTGCACGTTCTTGGAGCGGTGGGTCGCGACTTTGGTGAAGCCCATGATCTCGAAGATCGGCTCCAGGGTGCCCGGCACCGGCGATGCGAGCTCGATGAATTCAAAGCCCATCAGGCCCATTGGGTTTTCGTATAAATCTGCCATGGTGGCGCCTCATCATTTCTTATCAATTAACCAGGGTTATTTGTCAGTCATGGGAGGTCGGTGGGTGGCGCGCAGGAGATGCCACGCACACTGCGGGCGAGGAAGTCACCGTAGATCAGTTGAAACCCGAATATCTTCATTGTCGACCCAAGGCTCTTGCGGGCGAGGCTTCTGCTGCCAGAAGACGATTATTATTGTATGCGTAACCCGATTCTACACAGCGTAAATAGGCTTGTCTGCCCTCCCTATAAAATCCGCTTTTTTGCGCCCGCTGCAAGGGGTTTGTTGCACAGGTAGATGCCGCCCAGGATCAGCGCACCGCCCAGACACATGGTCGGCGTCAGTTGCTCGCCCAGCAGCAGCGCGCCAAGGATGACCGCCGTCAACGGGTTCAAAGCGATAAACACGCCGCTACGCGTCGCGCCGATTTTACGAATGCCATCGTAATAGCCGATGTAGGCCAGCGCCGAGCCGAGGACGCCGAGGTAGATCAGGCTCAGCCATTGCGGCAGGCCGAGGTTATCCAGCGCCTGCCAGCTCAGCTCGCCGCGTACGGCCGCCAGAATCCACAACATCAGCGTGCCGATCAGGATCGAGTACGTCACGGTCTGCACCGGCCCCAGTGTTTGATTCAATTCACGGGAAAACAACGAGTAAACACCCCAACCCAACACACAGCCGAGAATCAACAGATCACCGATCCATGCATCCGGCGTTGCAGCCAGTAATTGCGGATTGCGACTGACAATTACCAGACCGGCGCCGGCAATACAGGTGGCGATACCGGCGGTTTTCATCCGGCCCAGGCGTTCCTTGAACAACCACCATGAGGCCAAGCCGATCACCGCCGGATTTAACGCGACGATCAACGAGGCGCGCGAGGCGTTGATGTAGTGCAGACCGTAAAAGAAGCACAGGTTGTAGAAGAAAATTCCGAAGAACCCCAACAGCAGCAGTTGCAGCCATTGCCGTGGGCTCGGCCGCACCAAGGGGATCCGCGCCAGCCACAAAAAGCCGAGCAACGCCGCACTGGCGAGCAGGAAGCGCAGGCTGGCGGCGAACATCGGACTCAGGCTGCCGGCCAGGAAACGTCCGGCGACAAAGGTCCCGCCCCAGATCATGGTCACCACCGCCAGTGTCAGGTAAACGGGGATATCCGACGATGTTGTGTACAGCGGCTCGACGTTGCGCATAACGCTCCAGACCTAAGAACTTGAGGATTGCCGTATCATTCACCTCATTCCCCATCATCGTAAAATGAGCAAACACTCATGACCCTCACGCAACTGGAGATTTTCTCGCTGGTCGCCGAACTGCGCGGTTTCACCCTCGCGGCCCATCGGCTGGGGATTTCGCAGTCGGCGGTGTCCCACGCAATGAAGTCGCTGGAGCAGGAACTGGGTGTTGAACTGCTGCGTCGACATCAGTCGCCAGTGGAACTCAGCGATATCGGCGAGCAATTGTTGCTGCGCGCCCGCGCCATGCTCGGTCTGGCCAACACTTTGCGCCAGGAGGCCGCCGATGCTCGCGGGATGAAAAGCGGCACCTTGCGCATCGGCTCGTTCGGGCCAACCTCGTCGATCAAACTGCTGCCCAATATCCTGCGACGCTATCGAGAAGCGCATCCGGGCATCGAAGTGCACATCGATGAAGGCCCGGATCGACAAGTGACGCAATGGCTGGAGGAGCGGCGGATCGACATCGGTTTTGTGGTGTTGCCCGAAGAGCGCTTCGACACGTTTGCCCTGATCGAAGACCAGATGGTTGCCCTGCTCCCAGTGAGCCATCCGCTGACAGCACGGTCGGCGTTGAGCCTCAAGGACTTGTGCGACACCCCTTTCGTGCTCACTGAGGCCGGCTCTTCTGAACTGGTGTCGCGGCTGTTCATGGCCGCGCGCTTGCAACCGAACATTCGCTATCGCTGCTCGCAACTGCTCAGCACTCTCGACACGGTCAGCCGTGGCGATGCCATCACGATTGTTGCCGAAGGGTCTTTGCCGGACGGCGGCTCACCTCGTTACGTGAAGAAGCCGTTGTTGCCCGCCGTGCAGCGTGAGATTGGACTTGCCGTCCTCGATCAGCGCCAAGCCACCCCCGCCACTCTGGCGTTTATCGAATTGGCGACGCGGATGACGTATTGATGACCGGCGCAAGCGCCTTCTGCCATCTATCCTCCCCTCTGACTGATGTGTTTTTCAGCGGCGCGCCGTTACCCGGCCTGCACTCGAGAGCCCCACTCCACCGCGACAGGATGCGCCCATGCCGTTAACCGTCAGACCCCGCCGCAAGCGCAGCACCCGCATCGTATTTACACTGCTCTGCGGTTTACTTCCGGTGCTGCTGGGCAGCGCGATTCTCTATATGCAGGCCGAACGCACGCTGGAACAGGGTTCACAACAGACTGCCGAAGAGGCGTTGCGCCAGTTCGAATTGATGCTCGACAACACCGCCCAGGCAGCCCGTGAATTACTGCCACTGGCCGGCCAGACGTGTGAGAACGTCAAACTCGCTTTACGCGAACAAGTAACCCGCCGCCCGTTCGTGCGCTCGACCAATCTGGTGTGGGACGACAATCTCTATTGCAGCTCGTTGTTTGGCGACTATAAAGAAGCCGTCAACGCGGGCGACTACAACCAGGGCAAGTTGTGGCTGATGAATGGCAACCCGGTGACACCCAACACCGCTCTGCTGGTCTATCGGCTCAGCGAGGGTCGCGGCGGTGCCCTGACAACACTGGACGGTTACCATCTAAGCAACATGTTGCGTCTGATCGGTCGGCACATGCTGCTGGTATTGCAAGTGGGCGAAAACTGGCTGTCGGCCGACGGCAAAGTACACACTGGCGCCCTCCCCGCGTTGCCGATAGCACAACACACACTGGATTCTTCGCGTTATGCGTTCAGCGTTTCTGCGGGGTTTCCCGAGGGCGAAACCTGGCGCTACATGGCCGATGAATATCCGCCGCTGTTCAGTCTGTTGATCTTTTTTGGCGTGGTGTCGGGGGCCATCGGCCATGTTTTACAGAAGCGCTCCACTTCACCGAGCCACGAGATGCTCCGCGCGTTGGAGGCCGGCGAGTTCATTCCTTACTTTCAGCCCGTGGTGCATGGCGACAGTAAGGCATGGTCGGGGGCCGAAGTGTTGATGCGCTGGACTCACCCCAAAGAAGGTCTGGTGCGCCCGGATCTGTTTATTCCGTTCGCCGAGCATTCGGGGTTGATCGTGCCGATGACTCGCGCACTGATGCAACAAACCGCAGCGCTGCTGGGGCCGCTGTCCTCAACGTTTACCCCGCCGTTTCATATCGGCATCAATATCACCGCGAGCCATTGCGAGGACCTGGAACTGGTGGAGGACTGCCGAACGTTTCTCGCCGCGTTCGCGCCCGACAGCATCAGCCTGGTGTTGGAGCTGACCGAGCGCGAATTGATCGAGCCGACCGACATTACCCGGAAACTGTTCGAGCAACTGCACGCGCTGGGCGTGAAGATCGCGATTGACGACTTCGGTACCGGCCACTCTAGCCTCGGCTACTTGCGCAAATTCAATGTGGATTTCCTCAAGATCGATCAGAGTTTTGTCGCCATGATCGGCATTGATGCGCTGTCCCGACACATTCTCGATACCATTATCGAACTGTCGGCCAAGCTTGATTTGGGTATTGTTGCCGAAGGTGTCGAAACCCAGGCGCAAGCCGATTATCTGACCGCACATCACGTCAACTTTCTGCAAGGCTACCTGTTCGGCAAACCGATGCCGGCGGCGGACTTCATCAGCGCATTAACTCATCATTAACTAAGCCGGATTAAGACGGGCGTCCCGATCAGGCGCACCAAATTGATACAAAAGACCGCTGTTGTTACATGAAGACAACATCAGGATTTACTCTTGGCGCATTAACTACTACAATTTTTTCAACCTGAGCAAGATTGGCAGGTGAGCCATTTATCACCGAGTCGCTTCAAGGCTCTTGGCTTACAGCTTTGTTTGCGGTTGGTATCAGCCAAATACACTATTGGAGTAAAGATATTGTCCAGACTCGCTGAATTTCGTGCAGCTGAAAAGGCCCTTCAGGAACAGCTCAAGCAGCTGGAATCGCTGAAGAACGATGCCGGGCTCAAGAAAGAAATCGAATTCGAAGAAAAGCTCCAGGGGCTGATGAAACACTACGGCAAAGGCCTGAAAGACATCATCGCCATTCTCGATCCGAACCCGGCAAAATCCGGTCTGCAGACCTCTGCAGCGCCTAAAACCCGCCGCGCTCGTGTGGTCAAGGTTTATCACAACCCGCACACCGGTGAACTGATCGAAACCAAGGGCGGCAACCACCGTGGCCTGAAAGCCTGGAAGGAACAATACGGTGCAGCCACCGTTGATTCCTGGTTGCGCGGTTAATCCGACGCCAAAAAAAAGCCCTGCATGATGCAGGGCTTTTTTATTGACAATATCTAACAAATGAAATGAATTTCATCTAACAATTTTCGACTTTTCTGTAACGTTGCTGAGTCAGCCCGCTAAACATTTTGCTGCGCAATGTTGCGATCGCAGCCCTGCGTTAAACTTTGTGCTTAATCCCTTCGGGTATCTAATCAAGCCATGAAGAGTACAGCGACTTAAAGTTTCAAGCTGTTTCTCACCGCCACTATCTCGTCTGCGCTCGCCTTATAAACCTCTGCCTGTCCGGCGTAGGAAAGAACATAAGCCTTGTCCGCCTCGACCGCCGCGACCAAGGTTTGCGACAACACATGCCGACCGTTTTCGGTGATCGTGCAAGTGGTTTCCAGTGCTGACAAAGTACCCAGCGTGGCCGGATGCACTTTGTTGCAGACACTTTGGTAGCCGGTCTGGAAGAAATCCTTCTGTATCGACTTGCGCATTTCCAGCAGCACGCCTTGCAGATTGACCTGATGACCTTCCTCAACCTGAGTCATGGTCAATTCCATCACCATCACCTGATTGCCATCAGCGTCGTTCTTGACCGCCCGCTGACGGGAAACCTGTGGAGATGACTCAGGCAGCGCCTCGACTTGCCAACCGGCCGGCCAGGTGATGCTCGGCTCGTCCGCTGACGCGCACACCGCCACAAGCGACAATAAAGAAAAAACAAACACGGATTTGAACAGTCGGATCATTGCCGGACGCACTCGCAGATTGAGCGGTAAAGTCTGAGGCTCGCCCGCACGCAGGGCAAGTCTGCCCTTTCATTTGGCGATGCCGACAGGCATGCGTATCATTGCGCCCATTCACTCGCCCATAGTTATTGGAGGGCCCATGAGCCTGCACGAACTCAACACTTTCCCCGGCGTTACCGCTACGCCAGACAGCGCAACCCGAAACTTCGTTTTCAACCACACCATGTTGCGTGTCAAAGACATCAGCAAATCCCTGGACTTCTACACCCGCGTGCTGGGTTTTTCGCTGGTCGAGAAGCGTGACTTCCCGGAAGCGGAATTCAGCCTGTACTTCCTCGCACTGGTCGACAAGGCACAGATCCCGGCCGACGCCGCTGCTCGCACCGAGTGGATGAAGTCGATTCCAGGCATTCTGGAATTGACTCACAACCACGGTACTGAGAACGACGCCGATTTCGCCTATCACAATGGCAATACCGATCCGCGTGGTTTTGGCCATATCTGCATTTCGGTTCCGGATATCGTGGCAGCGTGCGCACGCTTTGAAGAGCTGGGTTGCGACTTTCAGAAGCGCCTGACCGATGGTCGTATGAAAAGCCTGGCCTTCATCAAGGATCCAGATGGTTACTGGGTCGAGATCATTCAGCCTGCGCCGCTGTAAAAGCTGAAAAGCCCCTCACCCTAACCCTCTCCCAGAGGGAGAGGGGACTGATTGGGGGATATTGGAGAACTACGCCGACCTGAACGATTGGCGTTGAATCCAAAATCGATCAGGTCTTACAGATCGACACCCCACTTCGGACATCTCGATCGGCGCCCTCTCCCTCTCCTGTAGGGAGAGGGAGCTGATTGGGGGATATTGGAGAATTACGCCGACTTGAACGATTGGCGTTGAATCCATAATCGATCAGGTCTTACAGATCGACACCCCACTTCGGACATCTCGATCGGCTCCCTCTCCCTCTCCTGGGGGGAGAGGGAGCTGATTGGGGGATATTGGAGAACTACGCCGACCTGAACGATTGGCGTTGAATCCAAAATCGATCAGGTCTTACAGATCGACACCCCACTTCGGACATCTTGATCGGCTCCCTCTCCCTCTCCCTCTCCTGTAGGGAGAGGGAGCTGATTGGGGGATATTGGAGAATTACGCCGACTTGAACGATTGGCATTGAATCCATAATCGACTGGATCGTTCAGGTCGACGGACAACGCCAGACACCTCGGTCGGCTCCCTCTCCTTCGGGAGAGGGACTGATTGGCTGGTATTGCAGAGGCTCACCGACTTGAACGATTGGCGCTGAATCCATAATCGACTGGATCTTTCAGGTCGACGGACAACGCCAGACACCTCGGTCGGCTCCCTCTCCCTCGGGAGAGGGCTGGGGTGAGGGGCCGCTTTTTACGCGCAATAAAAAACCCGTGATCGCTCACGGGTTTTTTCATTTCTGGCTGGACGTTTAAGCCGGAGCCGAAGTGCGGATCAAGTGATCAAATGCACTCAAAGAAGCCTTGGCACCCTCGCCCACCGCAATCACGATCTGCTTGTACGGCACAGTCGTCACGTCACCGGCAGCGAAGACCCCCGGGATCGATGTTTCACCACGGTTATCGACAATGATCTCGCCACGCGGCGACAGCTCGACAGTGCCCTTCAGCCAGTCGGTGTTCGGCAGCAAACCGATCTGCACGAAAATCCCTTCCAGCTCGACAGTGCGCAACTCATCAGAATTGCGATCCTTGTAACGCAAACCGTTGACCTTCTCGCCATTACCAGTGACTTCAGTGGTTTGCGCACTGGTGATCACGGTGACGTTCGGCAGACTGTGCAGTTTGCGTTGCAATACGGCGTCGGCACGCAGTTGTACGTCGAACTCCAGCAGCGTTACGTGCGACACAATCCCTGCCAGGTCGATGGCCGCTTCCACACCGGAGTTACCGCCGCCAATCACCGCGACACGCTTGCCTTTGAACAGCGGACCGTCGCAGTGCGGGCAGTACGCCACGCCTTTGTTGCGGTATTCCTGCTCGCCCGGCACGTTCATTTCACGCCAGCGCGCACCGGTCGCCAGAATCACGCTTCTGGCTTTGAGGGTCGCGCCGCTGGCGAAGCGAACTTCGTGCAGCTCGCCGTTTTTGCCCGGGATCAGCTTATCGGCGCGTTGCAGGTTCATGATGTCGACGTCGTACTGCTTGACGTGTTCTTCCAGCGCCGTGGCCAGTTTCGGCCCTTCGGTTTCCTGTACGGAAATGAAGTTCTCGATGGCCATGGTGTCGAGCACCTGCCCGCCGAAACGCTCAGCCGCAACACCGGTGCGAATGCCTTTACGTGCAGCGTAAATCGCTGCCGAAGCACCGGCCGGGCCACCACCCACAACCAACACGTCGAAGGCTTCTTTGGCGCTGATTTTCTCGGCCTGACGCTCGATCGCGCCAGTGTCGAGTTTGGCCAGAATCTCTTCCAGACCCATGCGGCCCTGACCGAAGTTCTCACCGTTCAAGTAGATGCTCGGCACGGCCATGATCTTGCGATCGTTGACTTCGTCCTGGAACAACGCGCCGTCGATGGCGACGTGGCGGATGTTCGGGTTGAGCACGGCCATCAGGTTCAGCGCCTGGACCACGTCCGGGCAGTTCTGGCAGGACAGCGAGAAGTACGTCTCGAAGCTGAACTGGCCTTTGAGCGAGCGGATCTGCTCGATCACTTCAACACTGGCTTTCGAAGGGTGGCCGCCGACTTGCAACAAGGCCAGCACCAGCGAAGTAAATTCGTGGCCCATCGGGATACCGGCAAAACGCAGACTGATGTCAGCGCCCGGACGGTTGATCGAGAACGATGGCTTGCGCGCGTCGTCACCGCTGTCGATCAAAGTAATCTGGCTCGAAAGACTGGCAACGTCTTTCAGCAGTTCGAGCATTTCACGGGATTTCGCACCGTCGTCGAGGGAGGCAACGATCTCGATCGGCTGGGTGACCCGTTCCAGGTACGATTTCAACTGGGCTTTAAGATTGGCGTCCAACATACGGGCGATTTCCTTTATTTGAGGCGAAAAAAAGCCCGAGCGAAACTCGCCCGGGCATTTTTATTGGGCGGTGCAGCGTACTTAAGAAGGTGCGGCGTACCGCCCTGAGTTGCGTGTCACAGACTTAGATCTTGCCGACCAGGTCCAGGGACGGTGCCAGAGTGGCCTCGCCTTCTTTCCACTTGGCTGGGCAAACTTCGCCTGGGTGAGCAGCGACGTACTGAGCAGCCTTGATCTTGCGCAGCAGCTCGGAAGCGTCACGGCCAACGCCGCCATCGTTCAGTTCAACGATTTTGATCTGGCCTTCAGGGTTGATCACGAAGGTGCCACGGTCAGCCAGACCAACTTCTTCGATCAGCACGTCGAAGTTGCGGGAGATAGCGTGGGTCGGGTCGCCGATCATGGTGTATTCGATTTTGCCGATGGCTGGCGAAGTGTTGTGCCAGGCAGCGTGGGCAAAGTGGGTGTCGGTGGAAACGCTGTAGATTTCTACGCCGAGTTTCTGGAAGGCAGCGTAGTTGTCAGCCAGGTCTTCCAGCTCGGTTGGGCAAACGAAGGTGAAGTCGGCTGGGTAGAAGAACACGACCGACCACTTGCCTTTCAGGTCAGCGTCCGAGACTTGAACGAAGTCGCCGTTTTTGAACGCGGTAGCTTTGAACGGTTTTACTTGGCTGTTGATGATAGGCATTGATGACTCTCCGTCAGGGGTTATGAAGTTGATGGGTGAATCCTACCCACTCACTCGACGGATGGCTCATTGGCAAACCTGATGCTGCTGATTTGTTTTCGCTATTAGCTGACTGTATTAATAGAAGAAAACGATCTCTACGACGTAGCCGGTTTATCCGTAATCCGAGCCATCCCCTGGAATGGGCTGGCTTCAACATAGCGCATCGCGGACTTCATATCCTTCCAGCCGACGTAGCTCATCAACGATTTCAGATCCCAGCCACTTTGGTGCGCCCAAGTTGCGAAACCTCGACGCAAGGAATGGCTGGTGTAGTTTTCGGCGGCAATGCCCGCGCGCTGCAACGCCTGGCGCAGCAGCGGAATGATGCTGTTGGCGTGCAGCCCCTCCTCGTTCAGGTTGCCCCAGCGGTCGATGCTGCGAAAAACCGGGCCACGCACCAGCGCCGCTTCGGTGATCCAGTCGATGTAGGCCTGCACCGGGCACAGCTTGAGCAGCGCCGGCGCTTGATAGGTCTGGCCGAGGTTTTCCCGATCGCCCTTGCTGCGTGGCAAATACAAGGTGATGCCTTTTCCTGCGTGCGCCTGCACGTGTTCGATTTGCAAGCGACACAACTCATCACTGCGGAAGCCGCGCCAGAACCCCAGCAGAATCAGGGCGCGATCACGGTAAGCCTTGAGCAGTAACGGACGATCCTCCTGCTCTCTCGCGGTTTGTACTTCATGCTCAAGCCAATCGATAACGCGCTGCAGATCCTGCAACTGCAACGGTTCTGCCTGTTTCTCCTGTGCCGGGTGCAACGCGCGAATCCCCTTGAAGACCTTACGCACCACCGGCGCCTTGGTCGGATCGGCAAAGCCCTGACTGTTGTGCCACTGCGCCAGCGCCGATAGCCGCAGCTTCAACGTATTGATCGACAACTCTTCGGCGTGCGCCACCAGATAACGCGCAACGCTATCAGCCGTCGCCGGCAGAAACCCGCCCCACTTCACTTCGAAATGCTCAATAGCCGCGCGATAGCTACGGCGGGTGTTGTCACGGGTGGCGGCTTGCAGATAGCGATCCAGATCGCTCATGGGCTGTTTTCTCGCTGGCGTACTGAGACAGGGATGCAGAAACGCATTTTGCCGTCTGACACTGGGTAATACCAGTATATCCCGTGTCTTTATTATCAAAGGTTTACCTTTATTTTCTGAATGGTACACTGCGTACTTTAGTGGCATGTACCACAGTACGTAACCGTAGGAGTTCACATGGCCCGTGGCGGCATTACCAAAGCCCTGGTGCAGATCGCGCGCACAGCAATCCTCGCCCGTGGCGAACACCCGAGCATCGATGCAGTACGCATTGAAATGGGCAACACCGGCTCGAAAACCACGATCCATCGGTATTTGAAAGAACTGGATGACGGCGCGCAGCCGGTTGAAGCCTCGGCAGAGCCCATCGATGACGAGCTGAGCGCCCTCGTCTCGCGCCTCGCGCAACGCCTCAAAGAACAGGCGCAAGAGCCTATCGAGCAGGCCCGCGAGCAGTTCGAGGAACAGCGCGAAGCACTGGAATCGGAGCTGAAACAGACTCGCCAGGCACTGGAAAAGCTCGAACACGATCACGATATTCAGGGCGCGGCACTGGCGCGTGAGTCCGAAGCGCTTGGCAACACACGGTCGATGCTGCAAACCGAACAGACCCGTAATGCCGGGCTGAATCAGGCACTGGCCGACTTTGAATTGCGCTTGCAGGACAAGGACGAGCAGATCCGCTCACTGGAAGAAAAACACCTGCACGCTCGCGATGCACTGGAGCACTATCGCAACGCCACCAAAGAGCAGCGCGAGCAGGAACAGAGCCGTCACGAAGCACAGGTGCAGCAGATTCAGGCCGAGTTGCGTCAGGCGCAGCAAAGTGCGCTGGTCCGCCAGGACGAGATCACGCAACTGCACCGCGACAACGAACGCCTGCTCACGGAAAACCGTGGCACGCAGCGTGAACTGAGCCTGATGCAGGACCAGCTCAAGCAGAGCAATCAGCGCCAGGATCAACTGCTCGAACAAGCGACCCGCGTTGACAGCGAACGCACCCTCCTCCAGGAACGCTTGCGCGTAGCCACCTTGGAAAGCCAGACACTCAAACAGAGCGTCGAGGAGCAGACGCTGCTCAACCAGTCACTGGAGAAGGAATTGAACAAGGCTCAGGCAAGCCTGGAAGAAAGCCAGCGTCTGGCGGCTACCGTTGCGGCAGCGCCAGACTCAGCCAAACCGAAAGACGCTTAAGCGCCGACCGGCGTACGCATGGTGACAAACTCTTCGGCGGCCGTCGGGTGTACCCCGATCGTGTCGTCGAAGTCACGCTTGGTCGCGCCAGCCTTCAACGCAATCGCCAGACCCTGAACGATCTCGCCGGCGTCCGGGCCAACCATGTGGCAGCCGAGGACTTTGTCGGTCTTGCCGTCGACTACCAGCTTCATCAGGGTTTTTTCCTGACACTCGGTCAGGGTCAGCTTCATCGGTCGGAAACGGCTTTCGAAGATCACCACATCGTGACCGGCCTCGCGCGCTTCTTCCTCGGTCAAACCGACCGTGCCAATGTTTGGCAAACTGAACACCGCTGTCGGAATCATTTTGTAATCCACCGGACGGTATTGCTCAGGCTTGAACAGACGCCGCGCCACCGCCATGCCCTCCGCCAACGCCACGGGCGTCAGCTGCACACGACCGATGACATCGCCCAGCGCCAGAATCGATGGCTCGCTGGTCTGATACTGCTCGTCGACTTTTATGAAGCCTTTGTCAGTGAGCTGCACATCGGTGTTTTCCAGGCCCAGATTGTCGAGCATCGGGCGCCGGCCAGTGGCGTAGAAAATGCAATCTGCCTCCAGCTCACGACCATCCTTGAGGGTAGCTTTCAAGCTGCCGTCAGCCTGCTTGTCGATACGCGCGATGTCGGCATTGAATTGCAGATCCAGACCACGCTTGGTCAGTTCTTCCTGCAAATGCTTGCGCACCGAACCATCGAAGCCGCGCAGGAACAGATCACCGCGATACAACAACGTCGTATTGGCGCCGAGGCCGTGGAAAATCCCGGCAAACTCGACCGCGATGTAACCGCCGCCAACCACCAGCACACGCTTTGGCAGCTCCTTGAGGAAGAACGCCTCATTCGAACCGATCGCGTGCTCGCGCCCCGGAATCTCCGGAATCTGCGGCCAACCACCGGTAGCAATCAGAATGTTTTTCGCGGTAAAGCGCTCGCCATTCACTTCGACTTCATGCGGACCAACGATTTTCGCGTGCGCCTCGTGCAAGGTCACGCCGCTGTTGACCAGCAGATTGCGATAAATGCCGTTGAGGCGATTGATCTCGCGATCCTTGTTGGCGATCAAGGTCGCCCAGTCGAAATTCGCCTCACCCAGGCTCCAGCCAAAACCGGACGCCTGCTCGAAGTCTTCGGCGAAATGCGCGCCGTACACCAGCAGCTTTTTCGGCACGCAGCCAACGTTGACACAGGTCCCGCCCAGATAACGGCTCTCCGCCACCGCCACTTTCGCACCAAAACCGGCCGCAAAACGCGCAGCGCGCACACCGCCGGAACCGGCACCAATCACATAAAGGTCAAAATCGTAGGCCATTTCTATCTCCTCGGCAGGGGATCAGCATACCTGCAGATGCTCATTGAGCAAGCCTCTGCCGTTATGCCGATGACCAATGCCAAGGGTTCGAGCAGCAAGCTTTTGCTCAGTGACATTCTGCGGACTGAGCCTTTGGTAACCGCAGCGTACGCCAGGCGATCAAAACTGCTATGAATGCCAAACCGAAAGCGACCCACGATACCAATGCAATTCCGCCTTCAAATGCACTTCCCGCCTGCTGCATTAACTGTTGCGCTTGATCCCCCGCCAACCCCGTCGCCACATGATGAGCGCCAGCCAGCGTTTCACTTGCCAGCATCGTCTGGGCATCGCTCAAAAACGCTGGAAGCTGCAAGTCTGCGCGATAGTGAGCCGTAACCAGGCCACCAAGCAGGGTCGTCCCCAAAACGACGCCTACCTCATAGGCTGTTTCACTGATAGCGGAAGCTGCACCGGCCTTAGCTGGGGGCGCCGCCGACAAAATCACGTCATTGGAAACCGTAGAGATCGCGCCTACTCCGATATTCAGCAACGCGAACGCCGCAACCAATACCGCAAGACTACTGCCCACGCTGGCCACGAGTAAAAACGCCACAGCGGCGAAGGCCACCAGAATCGGTATCAGCACATGCACAGGCATACGCTGAGCGACCGGGACGACCGCCATTCCCACCACAATCGCCATGATTTGGCCCGGCACCAACGCTAGGCTCGCACTCAAAGGCGACATCTGCAGGACAATCTGCAAAAACTGAGTGGTGAAGAAAACAAAACCAACGAGGAACGCAAGACTCATCAAATTGATCAGAACAGACCCGCTAAAAGTCCCGTTGCGGAACAGAGTCATATCCATCAGCGGCACAGGAAGACGTAACTGGCGCCGGACAAACATCCAGCCTGCCAATACGCCGACCAGAAAGGCCCCCAGTACGACCCCGTCAACACCTTCACTGGCGGCATGCTTGATGCCGTAAACGATGCCACCCAAGGCGGCCATCGACTGAAGAATGCTGATCGGATCCAACGGCCCAGATGCATCACGCTCCGACTCAGGAAGCAATAGCGGACCCAACACCAACAGCGGAATCAGAACGGGTACCGCCAACAGAAAAATCGCGCCCCAATCAAAGAACTGCAGCAACACTCCGCCCACCAAAGGCCCCAGAGCCGAACCGACGGTCAATGTCGTGGCCCAGATCGCGACAGCCAGCCTGCGCTCCTCTCGATCCTCAAACACCGAACGTATCAATGCCAATGTGGAAGGCATCAGCATCGCCCCGAAAATCCCCATGCAGGCACGCCCGATAATCAACTGCAAGGCCGTCTCGGAATAGGCGGTCAGCACCGATACCACAGCAAATCCGAGCGAGCCGATAAGCAGCAACTTGCGGTGCCCGACCCGATCTCCCAGACTTCCCATGGACACCAGCAGTCCGGCGAGCACCAACGAGTAGGCGTCGATCATCCACAGTTGTTGACTGGCACTTGGGCGCAAAGCTTCGGCGATTTTGGGTAATGCGAAACCCAGTACGGTGTTATCAACGGTTACCAGTAGCACTGGCAACATCAACACGCCGAGGCCGAACCAGCGCGTAGATTTTGCTTTGGTATGTGTAACCTGATGAGTAAGCGGCACCGGCAAATTCCTTATGCTGCAATCTTGATTCCGCTGACGTGTTCAGACAGTCGCGAAAGTTTTACCTGCGCACATCCGTGGCGAGGATTGACGAGTTCAACAGCGATCAAACGCGCTGACAATTACTCATTTGTTTCATATTACAACTCGGAAATTTCCTTCGACTTTCGACCCTTTTCGCTTGGAAGCGAACTTTTTCCAGCGAAAAAAAACGCCCAGAACCAGTCGGGGCGTTTTTTTGACCTACACGAATGACGCAGTGCAAAGTCGCTACTGACCAATCAAGTGCTCTTAGTAAGCCTTGCCAGTCTTGTAGAAGTTCTCGAAGCAGAAGTTGGTGGCTTCGATGTAGCCTTCAGCGCCACCGCAGTCGAAACGCTTGCCTTTGAACTTGTAGGCCATGACGCAGCCATTCTGGGCTTGTTTCATCAGGGCGTCGGTGATCTGGATTTCGCCGCCCTTGCCTGGCTCGGTCTGTTCGATCAGGTCGAAGATGTCCGGGGTCAGGATGTAACGACCGATGATCGCCAGGTTCGACGGCGCATCTTCCGGTTTTGGCTTCTCGACCATGCTGTGCACGCGGTAGATGTCGTCGCGGATCATCTCGCCGGCGATCACGCCGTACTTGCTGGTTTCCTGCGGATCGACTTCCTGGATGGCGATGATCGAGCAGCGGAACTGCTTGTACAGTTTGACCATCTGGGTCAGTACGCCGTCGCCTTCGAGGTTGACGCACAGGTCGTCCGCCAGTACCACGGCGAATGGTTCGTCACCGATCAGCGGGCGACCGGTCAGGATCGCATGGCCCAGACCTTTCATTTCGGTCTGACGGGTGTAGGAGAACGAGCACTCGTCGAGCAATTTGCGGATGCCGACCAGGTATTTCTCTTTGTCGGTGCCTTTGATCTGGTTTTCCAGCTCGTAGCTGATGTCGAAGTGGTCTTCCAGAGCACGTTTGCCACGACCGGTCACGATGGAGATTTCCGTCAGGCCAGCATCCAGAGCTTCTTCAACGCCGTACTGGATCAGTGGCTTGTTTACCACCGGCAGCATTTCTTTAGGCATGGCTTTAGTCGCTGGCAGGAAGCGAGTACCGTAACCGGCTGCTGGGAACAAGCATTTCTTGATCATATAAGTCCTTGAAAGGGCTGTGTGTACGAGTTTCGGCGCAGTCTAATCAGGCGGCGTGCACCTTACAATGCCCCGCACTGGCTAACCGATGCCAACATAGAGAAATATTCTCGCCGATAGTTCCATCGACATCCGGGCGCAGCCAGATCAGCGTAGCTCAAAGCTGCCGGTAAACTGAATCACCATACGCTCATCGCCCCCCAATGCGAGCATTTGCCGGTATCATGGCGCCTTTGAACCAGCGAACGAGACAGATAGATGGCCGCGGTAAAAATCGTCAACGGGTATGTGATCGACAAGAAAGACGGCAAGTGGACCCTGACCACCACCAATGGCGAACATATCGCCGGGCCTTTCGACAGCGAACAAATGGCGACCGATGTTGCTTCCGTATTCACGGACACTCCGGCATCGGCCAAGCGCCGTGGCAAAGATCAGGACTGATCTGCTGCGATATGCCCCAGCCCTGCCTTTGAGCAGGGCTTTTTTGTGCCCACGTACAAACAAGTGGCCAAACGCTATAACCTTTTCACACCGGCGCTGTCAGAGCGTCTAGTCCCCCTCGCTGAAGACCATGAACATGACCCTGAAAAAACTCCTGCCACTGATTGCGGTATTGGCGCTGGCCGGCTGTGCCACCTCTCAACCCACGTACCTGAACAACGGCGAACAGGGGCTGGCGATCGATTGCTCCGGCGAAGCCAATTCCTGGGCGACCTGCTATGAAAAAGCCGATGCGTCCTGCGCGGGCACCGGTTATCGCATCGTTGGCACTGACGGCACGCCCCAGCCCAAAGAAAGCGACAAAACCCTGGGCGTCGATGTCGGCAACTACAAGAACCGCAGCGTTGTCGTGGTCTGCAAATAGACCTTACATATGAATTTCGGCGAATTTGATCCCGAGTCCGCGCACGACTTCGATCAGATCGTCGAGGCGGTTGAACGATTCGACTTCGTCGTTATCGTCGACCAGAAAGTAACTGCGGCCGGCGCTCTTCTTGAAAAACACGATCCACTCACCCGGATTCGCCGGGTTCTGGATGACATGGGTGGCAGAGATCAGGCCCTCTACGTGGCGCTCCCGTACTTGCTCTCGCTTCATCGCGACTCCAGAAATGAAAATGCCGTCACAGCATGACTGCGACGGCATCGGTGCTGATGACTGCCAGTCTATCAGCCGGAAATACACGCATTGGCGGCCTTTTGCACGTCACGCGGGCGAACCGGCACATTCGACATGCGCTCATGCAGCTTGATGCTGCTGCCGCCGGAGCGATCTTCGATATCAAACACCGCTGCCGCACCGGTAGAAAGTTTCCCCGGCACGATGACCCGAACCCCGTCCTTGTGCGGCTGCACTTGCAGCGCGCCGCGGCTGTCTGCCAGTTTCTCGGCCAGACACTGGGCATATTCATGGGGTTTCTTGCCGGAGATCACGCTCATGGTCGGCAGCGTTTCATTGATTTCGGAAACACTCGCACAACCAGCCACAGCCAGAACCAACGGCAGACACACCACACCCCACTTCATACAAAACCTCCGTTAAAGACCGTCCGACAGCACAAATGCCGTTTTTCTCCGGGGCCTTCTGCATTTAACCCGCATCCAATCGCGAATATCTGTTCAAAATTGTCAAACCAACGCCCGACGGCCAGATAATAACCCGTGCGGGCTGATAAACTGCGCGCAATTACAAGCTATCGTTTTGATTTTGTAGAAAAAGCCCTTCTGGAGGCGCCCATGAAATTCATTCACCAGCGCGAACACCTCAACGAAGACGACATCGTCGTCATCCAATGCTCGCAAATGTGCAACATCCGTCTGATGAACGACGCCAACTTCCGCAGCTTCAAGAATGGCGGCCGTCACACCTATCACGGCGGCGCCTTCGACACCTTTCCGGCCCGAATCACCGCGCCGAGCACCGGTTTCTGGAACATCACCATCGACACCGTCAATCGTCGGCCGATCAGCGTCACGCGCAAGCCGACCCTGACCCACTCGATCAAGATCATCCGTCGTTCCAGCACCAAACTGAGCTGAGACACGCCGTTCAACCAGAAAGGAATGCATGACCGTGGCCCAAACGACCAAATACGTCATCAAGTACAAACTCAACGGTGAACGCCGCTTCGAGTTCGCGCAACTGGAAAACGGCACTGAAGAAGAAGCCAAGGCTGCTCTGGATGCCCTTCACGGCCAGAGCGACGACGTGATCAGCGACATCGCCGTCAGCAAAGCGCTGTAAGCATCGACAGGAATTCGACCGCAAGCGGCGGAGTGTTCTGCCGCGAGGCCCTGCCTAGACTGACTTTCTTCGACCATGAGTCAAGGAGTCAGTATGTCGATGTCCCCTTCCCGGCTGGATTCGCTCGCCTGGGCAAGCCTTGAGCAGCAACTGGATCAGCACGGCTACGCGATCATCCGTTCGCTGCTGCTGGTCGAAACCTGTGATCAATTGAGTGCGCTGTATCCGCAGACCGAACCGTTTCGTTCGCAGGTCATCATGGCCCGCCACGGTTTCGGTCGCGGCGAGTACAAATATTTTCGTTACCCCCTGCCGACACCGGTAGAACGCCTTCGCGGCGCGCTGTACCCGCGTCTGGTTACGTTGGCCAATCGCTGGTACGAACGCATGAACCTGCCCGAGCGCTTTCCGGCGAGCCACGCCGAGTTTCTTCAGCGTTGCCATGCCGCCGGTCAACGCCGCCCTACCCCTCTTTTGCTGCAGTACGGCCCGCAGGACTACAACTGCCTGCACCAGGATTTGTACGGCGAATCGGTATTTCCACTGCAAATGGCGATTCTTCTGTCAGAACCCGGGCAAGACTTTATCGGAGGAGAATTCGTGCTCACCGAGCAGCGCCCACGCATGCAATCCCGACCTCACGTGCTGAACCTGACGAAAGGTGACGCAGTGATCTTTGCCGTCAACCAGCGCCCGGTCAAAGGCGTGCGCGGTGATTATCGGGTGACGATGCGTCATGGCGTCAGTCGCCTGCACAGTGGAAAAAGGCATACCCTAGGCATCATCTTTCACGACGCCACATGACTGCCATGCACCCGAACACTTTCGATCTGTTCGACGATCATGAACCCGAGCAACGCCTCCGCACCGAACAGATTGGCGAGCAATCGTGGGTGCTGCATGGTTTCGCCCTGCCGCTGATCGAGCAGCTCCTGCCGGCGCTGGATGCGATTCTTGCCGCCGCGCCCTTGCGCCACATGGTCACGCCGGGTGGTTTCAGCATGTCGGTAGGCACCAGCAGTTGCGGCGCTCTGGGCTGGATCACTGATCGCCACGGTTATCGTTACTCAAGCGTCGATCCGCTCAGTGATTTGCCTTGGCCAGCGATGCCAGAGGTATTCTCGACACTGGCGCACTCGGCAGCGGCGCAAGTCGGATTTGCTGACTTCAACGCTGATTCCTGCTTGATCAACTGCTATGTCCCCGGCGCCAAGATGTCATTGCACCAGGACAAAGACGAAAAGGCCTACAGCGCGCCGATCGTTTCGCTGTCACTCGGGTTGCCGGCGATGTTCCTCTTCGGCGGTTTCACTCGCAGCGACAAGAGCCAGCGGATTGCCTTGCTGCATGGCGACATGGTGGTCTGGGGCGGCGTTGATCGCTTGCGTTATCACGGTGTGTTGCCGATCAAGCAGGGTCGGCATCCACGCCTGGGTGAACAGCGGATCAATCTGACCTTTCGCGTGGCCGGATAACCTGCAAAAGTTTGACCGCAAGGCCCGGAGTGTTGTGCCTTGCGACGCTGGTTAACCTGAATCAAACAGGTCAACGGATAACCCCTCATGAAAACGCTTTCGACCACCTTCAACACCGAAAACGATCCACGCTGGGCCGCCGTGGTTGCGCGAGATCCACAGGCGGACGGGCAATTTGTCTACGCGGTGAAAACCACTGGCATCTACTGCCGCCCGAGTAGCCTCTCGCGCTTGCCGAAACCGCAGAACGTGGAGTTTTTCGATACCGCTGAGCAGGCCGAAGCTGCCGGCTATCGTCCGAGCAAACGAACCAGCAAGGATCAGAGTGATGTCGCCGCGCAGCATGCCGCGACCGTCGCCATTGCCTGCCGCCATATCGAATCCGCCGAGACGTTGCCGGCGCTCAACGAACTGGCAAAAACCGCCGGCCTGAGTCCGTTTCATTTCCATCGCGTATTCAAAGCCGCGACAGGGTTGACGCCCAAGGGCTACGCAACGGCGCATCGCTCGCGCAAAGTCCGTCAGCGCCTGGCGGACGGCGGCTCGGTAACCGATGCGTTGTACGACGCGGGCTTCAATTCCAATAGCCGTTTCTATGAATCAGCGGATCATCTGTTGGGGATGAAACCCGGTGACTATCGCGCGGCCGGGAAGAACAACGACATCCGCTTCGCCGTTGGCCAATGCTCGCTCGGCGCGATTCTGGTGGCACAAAGCGAGCGTGGCGTGTGCGCGATTCTGTTGGGTGACGATCCGCATCAACTGGTGTGCGATCTGCAGGATCAGTTTCGCCAAGCCAACCTGATCGGCACCGATGCCGGGTTCGAGCAATTGATCGCCAAGGTTGTGGGATTTATTGAAGCCCCGGCGCTTGGTCTCGATCTGCCACTGGACGTTCGCGGCACGGCGTTTCAGGAGCGCGTGTGGCAGGCGCTGCGGGAAATTCCGGCGGGTCATACAGCTAGCTACGCCGAGATTGCCCAGCGCATTGGCGCACCGACATCCATGCGTGCGGTGGCGCAGGCGTGCGGGGCCAACCGTCTGGCGGTGGCGATCCCGTGCCACCGCGTGGTGCGCAGCGATGGCAATCTTTCGGGCTATCGCTGGGGTGTCGAGCGCAAGCGTCAGTTGCTGGAACGCGAGACCCAGGCTTAACGATTGACGTCCACCACAACCCGTCCGCGAAGTTGCCCGGCGAGCAATTTTGGCGCTGCATCGATGGCCTCACTCAGGCCGATTTCATGGCTGATCAAGGCCAACAAGGAGAAATCCAGATCCCTGGCCAAACGACCCCACGCTTCGAGGCGGCGCGCCTTGGGCTGGGTCACGCTGTTGATACCGGCGAGGGTCACGCCACGCAAAATGAACGGTGCCACCGAAGCCGGGAAATCCATGCCTTGCGCCAGACCACAAGCGGCGACGGTGCCTTCCGATCGAGTGCTCGCGCAGGCATTGGCCAAAGTATGACTACCGACCGAATCGATCACCGCTGCCCAGCGCTCTTTGGCCAGTGGCTTGCCGGGCGCTGACAAGGTCGCGCGGTCGATGATTTCACCGGCGCCCAACTGCTTCAGATACTCATGCTCGGAAACACGGCCGGTGGATGCGACGACGCGATAGCCGAGCTTGCTCAGCAAAGCGATGGCGAAACTGCCAACGCCACCATTGGCCCCCGTGACCAACACTTCACCCTGATCCGGCGTCACGCCATTACGTTCGAGTGCAAGAATGCACAGCATCGCCGTATACCCAGCCGTACCGATGGCCATGGCTTGCGCCGCCGTAAAGGCTTTGGGCAATGGAATCAGCCAATCACCATTGAGTCGCGCCTTCTGCGCCAGCCCCCCCCAGTGATTTTCGCCGACACCCCAGCTATTGAGCACCACCTGATCACCCACCTTATAGTCGGGGTGCGAACTGGCTTCTACGGTGCCCGCCAGGTCGATCCCCGGCACCATCGGAAACTTGCGCACCACCGGACTGCTGCCGGTAATCGCCAGACCATCCTTGAAGTTCAGCGTGCTATACGCAACAGCGACGGTGACATCGCCTTCGGGCAATTGCTCTTCGTTGATCTGCTGCAGGTTGGCGCGATAACCGCTGTCGTCTTTGTCGATCACAATGGCGTTGAACATGACTGCCTCGCATGACTGTTTTCAGAATGTCGTGCCTTGAAATACCACATCGCAACACCCTGCCACATTCGACTTTGCGCCAATCGCCGAATCCACCGAGTATTTCCATGGCGGGCGACTATGCTTTTTCGACGGTCGTGGTTTCGCCGAAATTTTTAAAGAGTCCGCCATTGCCGCGACCACCGGCGTACCAGCAATTTTCATCACGCTTCTGGAGGCCGAAGAACGGCGGATTTCATCGATGCTGAAAAACTGCACGGGTTGTTCTGAATTTCGAACTGGCCCCGAATCCGGTTTTGCTGCTAAAAACCGGCTTTGCCCCCTGCCCGCTGCACCGTTCGGAGAACTTCCCTCATGAGCCAATGGCCAGACACGCGCATTCTTGACCTGCTCGGCATTCAACTGCCGATCATCCAGGGCCCTATGGCCGGTGCGACGAATTCGTCCATGGTCATCGCCGTGTGCAATGCCGGTGGCCTGGGCTCGATGCCGGCGGCGATGCTGAGCCTCGAGCAATTGCGCGAAGAGCTGAAAACCATTCGCCAGCACACCGACAAGCCCTTCAACGTCAACTTCTTCTGCCATCAGCCACCGGCAGCCGATGAGCAACGCGCGCGTGACTGGAAGAATTTGCTCGAACCGTATTACCGCGAACTGGGCGTGGATTTCGCTGCACCGACACCCGTGTCCAACCGGGCACCGTTCGATGCGGCAGCCTGCGAGGTGCTGGAAGAATTTCGACCTGAAGTCGTGAGTTTCCACTTCGGCCTGCCAGAGAAATCGCTGCTGGATCGGGTCAAGGCAACCGGGGCAAAAATTCTTTCCTCGGCCACCACTGTCGATGAAGCGATCTGGCTGGAACAGCATGGCTGCGACGCGATTATCGCCATGGGTTATGAGGCCGGCGGCCATCGCGGCATGTTTCTCAGTGATGACCTGAGCAGTCAGGTCGGCACGTTTGCCTTGGTGCCTCAGACAGTCGATGCGGTTAACGTGCCGGTGATTGCCGCCGGGGCTATTGCCGATGCACGCGGTGTGGCGGCGGCATTTGTATTGGGCGCATCGGCGGTTCAGGTGGGCACGGCCTATCTGTTCACGCCGGAAGCCAAAGTCAGCGCCGCTCACCACAAAGCGTTGCGCACCGCCAAGGAAAGCGAAACCGCGGTCACCAATATTTTCACCGGGCGGCCGGCGCGGGGCATTCTCAACCGCGTCATGCGTGAGCTGGGACCGATGTCGCCGAAAGCACCGGCGTTTCCTTTGGCCGGTGGTGCGCTGATGCCGTTGCGAGCGATCAACGAGGCAGAGTTTGCCAACCTCTGGGCCGGTCAGGCATTCACCTTGGGCAAAGACATTGGTAGCGCTGAACTGACCCGGCAACTGGCTGAAGGTGCGCTGGCAAAACTTACTCGTCATTGAAGCTGCCCATTGTGAGAATTCAGGCATCCTCACACGGGTTTCAACCAACACTTCCTGTTTGGCGGCATTTCGCTATATATTCCGCTATATAGCGAATTCACCCCCACGCAGCGGCGCAGTCCACCTCTAACAATAGCTGCCCTCTGCACTAGCCAATCCCGGAGCTGTTACATGACCATTCGTGCCTCACGTTTTGCCCCTACCTGCCTGGCCTCTTTGCTCGCAGTCTTCGCCATCGGAGCAGTTCAGGCTGATGAAGTGCAGGTGGCGGTTGCAGCCAACTTCACCGCGCCGATCCAGGCCATCGCCGCCGATTTCGAAAAAGACACCGGGCACAAACTGGTCGCAGCCTACGGTGCAACCGGCCAGTTCTACACTCAGATCAAAAACGGCGCGCCGTTTGAAGTGTTCCTCTCCGCTGACGACACCACCCCGGAAAAACTTGAAAAAGAAGGCGACACCGTCAAAGGTTCTCGCTTCACCTACGCCATCGGCACCCTGGCGTTGTGGTCGGCCAAAGAAGGTTATGTCGATGCCAAAGGCGAGGTGCTGAAAAACAACGAGTACCAGCACCTGTCCATCGCCAACCCGAAAGCGGCGCCTTACGGCCTGGCAGCCACGCAAGTGCTGGAAAAACTCAAACTGACCGAAGCCACCAAAGCCAAGATCGTTGAAGGCCAGAACATCACGCAGGCTTACCAATTCGTCTCCACCGGCAACGCCGAACTGGGTTTTGTCGCCCTGTCGCAGATCTACAAGGACGGCAAAGTCAGCAGCGGTTCGGCATGGATCGTCCCTGCGAGCCTGCACGACCCGATCAAACAGGACGCGGTCATTCTGAACAAAGGCAAAGACAACGCCGCTGCCAAAGCCTTGGTTGAATACCTCAAAGGCCAGAAAGCCGCTGCGGTGATCAAGTCCTACGGTTATCAGCTCTAAATGTCGCTGACGAGTGCCGATTTCGCGGCGATCTGGCTGACCCTGAAACTGGCGTCCCTGACCACCGTGATCCTGCTGATTGTCGGCACTCCGATTGCCCTGTGGTTGTCGCGCACCCGTTCGTGGCTGCGCGGCCCGATCGGGGCGATCGTCGCCCTGCCCCTCGTGTTGCCACCGACCGTGATCGGTTTCTATCTGTTATTGATGATGGGGCCGCACGGCTTTCTCGGCCAATTTACCCAATGGCTGGGCCTGGGCACTTTGACCTTCAGCTTCACCGGCCTGGTGATCGGTTCGGTGATCTATTCCATGCCGTTCGTGGTGCAACCGTTGCAGAACGCGTTCTCGGCGATCGGCACCCGCCCACTGGAAGTCGCCGCGACCTTGCGCGCCAATCCGTGGGACACTTTTTTCAGCGTGATTCTGCCGCTGGCGCGCCCCGGTTTTATTACTGCGGCGATCCTCGGCTTCGCACATACCGTCGGTGAGTTCGGCGTGGTGCTGATGATTGGCGGCAACATACCCGACAAGACCCGCGTGGTTTCCGTACAAATCTACGACCACGTCGAAGCGCTGGAATACGCGCAGGCTCACTGGCTGGCCGGGGCGATGCTGGTGTTCTCGTTTCTGGTGTTGCTGGCGTTGTACTCCAGCCGCAAGACCCGCGCAGGCTGGAGCTGATCGATGATTGATGTACGTCTGAAACGGGCCTATACGGGCTTCAGCCTCGATGTCGACCTGAACTTGCCCGGCCGTGGCGTTACTGCGCTTTATGGGCACTCCGGCTCGGGTAAAACGACCTGCCTGCGCTGTATCGCCGGGCTTGAACGCGCTGAACATGGCTTCATCCAGATCAACGACGAAGTCTGGCAGGACAGCGACAACGGCATTTTCGTCCCGCCACACAAACGCGCGCTCGGTTATGTGTTTCAGGAAGCCAGCCTGTTTCCGCACCTGTCGGTGCTGGCCAATCTGCAGTTCGGCCTCAAGCGCATTGCCAAGTCACAGCGTCGGGTCGACATGGCCCAGGCCACCGAACTTCTGGGCATCGGCCATTTGCTCGAACGTCATCCGCAGCATTTGTCCGGTGGCGAACGCCAGCGCGTCGGCATCGCCCGCGCACTGCTGACCAGCCCGAAACTGCTGCTGATGGACGAACCCCTGGCGGCCCTCGACAGTCAGCGCAAAAGTGAAATCCTGCCATACCTGCAACGCCTGCATGACGAGTTGGATATTCCGCTGCTGTACGTCAGCCATGCGCAGGACGAAGTCGCGCGGCTGGCTGACCATCTGGTGTTACTCAGCGAAGGTAAAGCGCTGGCCAGCGGCCCGATCGGTGAAACCCTCGCGCGTCTCGATCTGCCAATGGCGATGGGCGATGACGCCGGTGTGATCATTGAAGGCCAGGTCAGCGCTTACGATGCGCAATATCAGTTGCTGAGCCTGCAATTACCAGCTACCGAGATGAGCATTCGCGTCACACATGCACCGATGAAGATCGGCCAGACACTGCGTTGCAAAGTACACGCCCGGGATATCAGCCTGACCCTGCAGAACAGCGAGTTCAGCAGCATTCTCAATCGACTGCCGGTCACGGTGGTCAGCGAGCAGTCGGCAGACAACGCCGCCCACGTGCTGATTCGTCTCGATGCTGGCGGCACCCCGTTAGTCGCGCGCATCACCCGCTATTCCAGAGATCAATTGGCCGTGCACCCGGGCCAGTTATTGTGGGCGCAGATCAAAGCGGTCGCGGTCCTCGCCTAAATCATTCGGCACCACGGCAGCGGTGTGCGGTCAATGGTTTTACAGACCGTCGCGCCACCGAAGGAAACCGCCATGCCCGATACCGAGCTGATTGCCGAACTGCCATCCGACCTGCATTACGTCGATGACACCCAGCCCGGTATCACCCGCAAAAAACTGCGCGGCAAGTTCAGCTATTTCGAACCTTCAGGCCAACGCATCAACGATCCGGACGAAATCAAACGCATCAATGCCCTCGCGGTGCCGCCAGCCTATACCGACGTGTGGATCTGCCCCGACCCGCGCGGTCATCTGCAAGCCACCGGCCGTGATGCCCGTGGCCGCAAGCAATATCGTTATCACGCGCGCTGGCGCGAAGTGCGCGATGCCGACAAGTATTCGCGACTGCGCGAGTTCGGTCTGGCCTTGCCGAAACTGCGCAAGCAACTGGAAGCGTTGTTGGCGGCGCCCGGCTTCAGTCGCGACAAGGTCATGGCCACGGTGATCACCCTGCTCGACGCCACGCTGATTCGGGTCGGCAACACACAATACGCCCGAGATAACCGCTCCTATGGCCTGACCACCCTGCGCAGCCGACATGTCGAGGTCAACGGCAGCGCGATCCTGTTCCAGTTCCGCGGCAAAAGCGGCATCGAACACCAGATCACCGTCAAGGATCGACGCCTGGCGCGGATCATCAAGCGTTGCCTGGAAATTCCCGGGCAGAACCTGTTTCAGTACCTGGATGAAAACGGCGAGCGACACACCGTCAGTTCTTCCGACGTCAACGCCTACCTGCAAACCCTGACGGGCGCCGATTTCACCGCCAAGGATTACCGCACCTGGGCCGGTAGCGCTTTGGCTCTGGCGGTGTTGCGCGAGTTGCAATGGGAGTCCGAAACCGAGGCCAAACGGCATGTGGTGGAGATGGTCAAAGGCGTCGCCAAGCAGTTGGGCAACACCCCGGCGGTCTGCCGAAAATGCTACATCCACCCCGCCGTGGTAGAAAAATTCATGCTCGGCGCCCTCGCTGAACTGCCACGTCCGCGCGTGCGCAAGGGCTTGCGTGCCGAGGAAGTGGCGTTGGCGATGTTTCTTGAGCGAATGAGCGAAATGACCGACGTGCCTTGATCCGCTGCACAGCGTCGTCTAGGCTAGCCACCTTCTCACCCTCCGGACGACTGCAGAAGTGAACAATCCAGCCTTCTAAAAATGTAATCGCGACACGCCGCTTCAGGCGCTTGTCAGTTTTCACGACATTTTTTCGAGGTGCCGATGACTCACGTCTCGCGTACACCCGCGCTCGTATCCCTGAATCAACTGGGTTTTCAGTTTGCCAACGGCGCAACACTGTTCGAAGCCCTGAACCTCAATTTTGATGGTCAACCGACCGCTATCGTCGGGCGTAATGGTGTTGGCAAAAGTGTGCTCGCACGCTTGATCGCCGGGCATTTGCAGCCCACTTCCGGCAGCGTGGCACGCTCAGCTTCCGCGCATTACGTCGCGCAAACTTTCGTCACCACATCTGGGCAAACCGTAGCCGAGGCGACAGGAACGGCCACAGTTTTCAGCGCGCTGGAACGACTGAAACTCGGCTGTGCCATAACCGACGATTTCGACCTCATCGGCGAACGCTGGGATCTGGCGGAGCGCTTGCGGCAGATGCTTGATGAGGCCGGGCTAACTGATATCACCGCGACGGCTCTGACCGAAAATCTCAGCGGTGGCCAGCAGGCCAGAATCGCCTTGATCGGCGCACTGTTGAGTCAGGCGCAAATTCTGGTACTCGACGAGCCGAGCAACCACCTCGACAGTGCCGGCCGACAATGGCTGAAGAATGCGCTTGAACGCTGGCGTGGTGGACTGATCATCGTCAGTCACGACCGCCAATTACTCGAGCAGATGCAGCGAATCGTCGAACTTTCGCCTACGGGGGCAAGCGTTTTCAGCGGAAGATTTTCGGAGTTTGCCGAGCAGCGCCGAATACATCGACAGGCAGCACAGGCGCAACTCGATCAGGCTCGAACCGAGCGTCAGCGCGAACGCACACGGTTACAACGCGAGCACGACACCATCCAGCGCCATGCCGCCGGCAGCCGTCGCAATGCGCAAACCGCCAACGTCACGGGCTTCGAGCGGGCGGCGATGAAAGCGGCCGCGCGGGACATCATGGGACACGTAAAGGTCGGCCATCAGGCACGTAAATCCGATCTGGATGAACGCGTCCGTGAGGCGTACGCAAACGTCCAGCCGGACGATGGCGTGCTGATCAATCTGCCGGGTAGTGTGGTTCCAAGTAATCGCCGGGTGTGCACACTCATCGACGCCTGTTTGCCATGGTTGTCGGCAGATGCGCCCAGCACTCGGCTTGACCTCGCCATTCAAGGGCCGATGCGCATCGCAGTCTGCGGTCCTAACGGTTGTGGCAAATCGACGCTGTTGAAACTGCTGGCCGGCGAGTGGGCGCCTGTGGGTGGCGAGTGCATCACGCATGTGCCTTTCGCCTTTCTCGATCAACAGTTGAAACTGCTGGATCCCGGTACATCGATTGTCGATCAATTGCTGGCACAGCAAACGCCCCTGAGCGAAGGCACGTTGCGCAGCTACCTCGCGCAACTGCAACTGGATGCGCAGCGTGTAACCCGGCCGTGCGCCTCACTCAGTGGCGGCGAACGCTTGAAGGCAGCCCTCGCGTTGGCGTTGTGGCGCCAGACGCCCGCGCAATTACTGCTGCTGGATGAACCGACCAATCATCTGGACCTGGCGTCGGTGGAAGCTTTCGAACAAGCCCTGCAGAACTTTCCCGGTGCGATTGTCGCGGTTTCCCACGATCAAGAGTTTCTTCATGCATTAAACCCGAGCCATCATTTGACCTGGCACCCTGAAGGCTGGCGATGGCAACCGACGAGCTGAGCTGTGTATTTTTTGCACGATTGCCGAGGGCTTCTATAGTTGATCTGACACGAATCAGCTGCGGTGACGCCATGGAAGACATTTTCGTCGTGAAGCGTTGCAACAAGATCATTATTCACGGTCGACGTGCCGGAGACAGTCAGCATGATCCAGCCGAGGCGCATAGCTGGTTTCGCATCTGCGACACACGTACTGACGGTTTCATCGGCGATGGCTATGACGCGGAGGAAGACGCACAGCGCGAATGCAAGCGTCTCAACGCAGCGAGTTCCCCACTACCGGCCCGCGAGTCATCCGGCTGATGCCGATCAGAAGCGGGTCTATACTGAAACCAGCTGAAGGAGCAGCGCCCCACGGCAGAAGGCTCGCAACACGCGGGCTTTTTGCTGCAGCTCAGGTTTCATAGAACGGAGGTGTTCCATGTCCGAAAAAGAGTCCATCACCACCCTCCTCACCTTGCTCGACGCTCGGCAAGCCCGCCTCGCGGCTGCCTGCAAAGAGATCGCCGACTGGGTCGATCACCAAGGCGGACACCCTACCGCCCTGCGCATCCGTGACCGGCTGAACGACATCGAGAAGGATGCTCCGCTGATTCGCAATACGCTGTCGGCGCTCAAGCCTGTCGATCGGCCACTGCCACGGTTCAGATGACAGCGACCTCGCCAAGGTCTCAGGAATTCGCCTAAGAAGCGGTGACACACAGGTCACCGCGCATTTGCCTGTCCGAGATGTTTATTTTCTTCCCGGGATTGCGCTTTTTCACATAACGATCGCATCTACGCGTCTACAGTGAAATCACTCCTTTGCAAAACACCCCTCTCACCCGCCCGCATGCGGGTGTTTTTTTGCCTGCGCCGCATTGCCGAACGGCATAGGACGTGAGTTGTCAAAAGCAATACACGTCGCAAAGGAGACAGTTCATGGTTATCCATTTCAACGTTGACGGGCATCTGGCCTGTGGTCACAAAGGCAAACAACTGTTGGCAAGCCGAGAACTCAATCGTGTGAAATGCCGCAGCTGCCGCAATACCGATGCCTACAAGCAGGCACGAAAAGATCAGCGCAATGCCGCCCGCAGAATGGCCCGCCAGACCAAAGCCACGCACAGCGAAGCAAACTGGCGCGCAGAATGGATCGAACGGCTGACAGCAATGGCCGGACTTCAGCGCTTGCCTCGGGGCTTTAGCGGGCAAGCATTCGTCTAGCAGTGCGTATTTGCAGGGCACAAAAAAAGGCCTGCATGAGAAAACTCATGCAGGCCTTTGATATTCATGGTGCCCGAAGCCGGAATCGAACCGGCACGCCCTTACGAGCGGGGGATTTTAAGTCCCATGCGTCTACCTGTTTCGCCATTCGGGCGGTAGCGCGGTGTTGCTTTCTGCGGCAAAGTCGCGATCCTGACAGGATCAACCTTGAGCAGCAGAGCGGGAAATATATACATCAGTTCCCGGTGAAGCAAGCTTGCAGTGGGCGTTTTTCAAATCTGAATCCTGCGAACACTGCAAATAAAAAGTGCTTTAAATCATGGTTCTACGGAGCTTGCTTAAAGTAACAGCCAAGGTCGGAAACCAAGACGGCGAAGGTGGATTGCAAACCACCTATAAAGCTACGTATTTCAATAGGTTAGCACTATACCCGCTTCGCAAGCTACTGATTTTTAACGCGCTGCGGGCAACGCAATACAACAGGGTATTTTTCGGGAAGTAATAGATCCTGCTTCGATCGAGAAATGCTATCTCTGCGGAGGTAGTCCGCTTAAAGACCGTATTGGTGATTTTCTCGAGGTTTTTTATTTGCCTGCCGTTCGCGGACCGAGCACGAGTCGCTTGTCCTACTCTACCTGCCGCTGCCATGGTCAGGTTATTCGGGGCTTGCGCGCAGCCGAACCTGCTAGACGCTGATTGTCTCCAGGGTAAAAAGCCCCCCGCGACATGGAGGCCCTTGATAGAATCCAGACCAATCGCGGCCCTTCATGCACGTCAAAGATTCAGACGAATTACTTTGAAAACAGAATGGCCTATTGCTGAAAACACGAACCGTATGTTGAATGAGTCACCCATGCAAACAGCTCACACCACGCTCAGAAAGAATAGTGATATCGAAGCGCTCAGAACGCTCGCAATTATTCTTGTAATTTTCGCCCATATCTCTGCTTTGCTGTCTCCTGACTCTGTATACCGAGTAGTTCTCGCCTACTTTCGATTTGGTTACGGCGTTGACGTATTTTTTTGCATATCCGGATTTATCATCACCAAATCAATAATCAACGAAATACCATCCTCAAGAAGCCTCAAATCGATTCTCGACTTCTCTATTCCGTTCTGGACTCGAAGATTCTGGCGCCTGATGCCATCCGCGTTCTTCTGGGTATTGATGGGTCTTTTGCTATCCGCATGGCATGGCGGCGAAGGGTATATCCCTAAACTGAAGGATTTCGCGTGGCCGGCGTTTGCAGCGGCTTTTCAGTTTTTTAACGTCATATTCCCAGCATGCCGGGACGCCAGTACTTGCGGCACTGTTGGTATATATTGGAGCCTCCCGCTTGAGAATCAGTTCTACTTGATACTACCTGTCATCGCTGTATTGGCCGGAACGCGGCGGATGGCGATGATCTTCGGTGCGGTCTTCCTTGCACAGTTTTTTTTATCAAGGCAATTGACCGACCCAACCCCCTATTTGTGGGCATTTAGAACTGATGCCATTGCCCTCGGCGTCGTCCTGGCCATCTGGCAGAAACATGCTTCATATCAACGCGCAAGGCCAGACTTCCTACGAAACGGCCCACTTTGCACTCTCCTGCTATTGCTGATGATCGCCGGATTGGGAGCCATAACGATTCCTGTGGCACCAATTCCGTTTGCTATGGGGATTACTTCTGTCGGGGCGTTTTTACTCGTTTGGGCTGCTAGCTACAACGAAAATTACTTTACGCGCTGGAAACCAGTGGAGGTTTTCTGTGATTACCTGGGCTCAAGATCTTATGCTATCTACCTGGTCCACTTTATAGTCCTGTTTACAGTTCGCCAGCTTATGTTCAGCCCCGCAGAAAGCTCAACAAATACTAACTACGACACACTGAGCGTCGCGTCATACGTTTTCGTTTTTATATTCTTCACACTCGCTCTCTCTGAACTGAACTACAGATTCATTGAGACACCACTTAGGAAAAAAGGCGAAAAGATTTCAAAAGGTATGAAACTAAGAGTTATTCAACAACCTTAAACAGATAGTCAGGATTTTTAGTCTATTCGAGCGATGGCAGCTCTTGCCACTCCGAGGGGATGCCCTTCCCCCCGAGAAAGAGCTGCACCATCTTCAGCAGGCTCGTAGCCATGATCGGCGTTGACCGTTCGAGAAGGGCTATTAAAACCAGAGCTGGTAATGCCTCTGCCAAGTAGGCAGGTTGAACCAGCACATGATGAACAATTCAGTACAAACAACTGGTTGTTTACGTGACGCCTAAGAAAATTTTTGGCGCAGACCACCTTTCCCCCAGACAATAAAAAACCCCGTAGATCACTGATCTACGGGGCTTTTAATAGTGGAGGCCGAGGTCGGAATCGAACCGGCGTAGGTGGATTTGCAATCCACTGCATAACCATTTTGCTACTCGGCCTCAAAACATTTGTTATCAGTAGCACAACAACAAATGCGTTTTAAACTTGGAGCGGGAAACGAGACTCGAACTCGCGACCCCGACCTTGGCAAGGTCGTGCTCTACCAACTGAGCTATTCCCGCTTGGTGATGCGCATTCTATAGAATTAAGAAGCGCCGTCAACCCCTTGATTCAAAAAAGTTTTATTTCTTTTCGACATCGGTCTTCAGGTGCGGCCAGGCAGCGCGAAGGTATTGAACCATCGACCACAATGTCAGGCCAGCAGAGACCATCAGCAAGGCGTAACCCAGGATAACCCAGAAACTGAAGTCCTTTGGATTGGCCAGCAGGATCACCAACGCGAGCATCTGCGCGGCGGTTTTCCACTTACCGAGATTCGAAACGGCTACGTGGGCACGGGCGCCGAGTTCGGCCATCCATTCGCGCAAGGCAGATACCACGATCTCGCGACCGATGATCACAGCAGCCGGCAGAGTGAGCCAGAGATTGCCGTGCTCCTGGACCAGCAGCACCAGTGCCACCGCAACCATGAGTTTGTCGGCGACCGGATCGAGAAACGCACCGAACGGAGTGCTTTGCTCGAGACGACGGGCCAGATAACCGTCCAGCCAGTCCGTTGCTGCCGCGAAGGCAAACACCGAGGCGGAGGCCATGTAACTCCACTGGTAAGGGAGATAGAACAGCAAAATGAAGATCGGGATGAGCAGGACGCGTAGAACGGTAATCAGATTAGGGATATTCATCGGCACAACTGGCTACGAGGTGAAGGGGCATTCTACTCGCTATGCAGGTTCGCATAAATCGACTCTGCGAGCTTTTTACTGATCCCCGGGGCTTTGGCGATCTCTTCGATGCTTGCACGAGTCAGCTCCTGCAATCCACCAAAATGTTTCAACAAATCGCGACGTCGGGTTGGCCCAACGCCCGCAACGCCTTCCAGCGTTGACGTACGGCGGGTTTTGCCTCGGCGTGCGCGGTGTCCGGTAATTGCAAAACGGTGGGCCTCATCGCGGATCTGTTGAATCAAGTGCAGCGCCGGCGAGTCGCCCCGCAAGGTGAACTCGTGCGCCGCATCATTTAGATACAACGTTTCGAAGCCCGCCTTGCGAGTAGCGCCTTTGGCGACGCCGAGCAGAATCAGATCCGGTACGGCCAACTCGTTGAGAACATCTCGAGCCATCGACAGCTGACCCTTGCCACCGTCCACCAGCAAGATGTCCGGCAACTTGCCCTCGCCTTCCTTGAGTTTGCTGAAGCGTCGCGTCAGGGCTTGGTGCATGGCGGCGTAGTCGTCACCCGCCGTGACGCCTTCGATGTTGTAGCGCCGATAGTCCGACTTGATCGCGCCTTCCGGGCCAAACACCACACAGGAAGCAACCGTGGCCTCACCACTGGAATGACTGATGTCATAGCATTCCAGACGCTGCGGCGGCTCATCCAGGTTCAATACTTCGGCCAAGGCTTCAAACCGCGCTGCGGTGTGTTGACGATTGGCCAAACGTGCGCCCAACGCCTGCTCTGCGTTGGTCACCGCCAGTTGCTGCCAGCGCGCACGCGTACCACGCACCCGATGACTGATGGCCAATTCGCGGCCACGCAGTTCATGGATCGCTTCGATCAGCGTCGGAAAATCTTCATGCACCACGTTGACGATCAGTTCGCTCGGCAAATCGCGCTCAGGGCTGCTGATGAAGTACTGGCCGAGAAACGCGGCCATGACTTCCGACACGTCTTCTTCGATCCCGACTTGCGGGAAGAAATTCTTGCTGCCCAGCACGCGTCCGCCACGGACACTGATCAAATGCACGCAGGCGCCGCCCGGATTGACGAATGCCGCGATGACATCGATATCTCCCGTGCCGCCTTCCATGCTTTGTTGATCCTGGACCCTGCGCAACAGCGCGATCTGATCGCGCAACTCGGCAGCTCGCTCGAACTCCAGGTTGATTGCCGCCTCTTCCATCGCCGTCGACAACTCGTTGGTCAGCGCGTGACTACGCCCCTCAAGAAACATGACCGAGTGACGCACGTCTTCGGCATAGACCTCAGGCTCGACCAGCCCGACGCAAGGCGCTTTGCAGCGTTTGATCTGATATTGCAGACATGGCCGGGTACGGTTCTTGTAGTAGCTGTCTTCGCACTGGCGAACGAAGAAGGTCTTTTGCAGCAGGCTCAAGCTTTCGCGTATGGCGCCGGCGCTCGGATAGGGACCGAAGTATTTGCCTTTGGCTTTTTTCGCCCCGCGATGAATGCTCAGGCGCGGGAATTGGCCGTCGGACAGAAACACATAGGGATAGGATTTGTCGTCGCGCAACAGAATGTTGTACGGCGGCCGCCACTCCTTGATCAGCGTTTGTTCAAGCAGCAGCGCTTCGGTTTCGTTGGCGGTGATGGTCGTTTCGACCTGCGCAATGCGCCCGACCAACGCGGCAGTCTTGGGCGCCAGACCGGTTTTGCGGAAGTAGCTGGCCAAGCGTTTTTTCAGGTTCTTGGCCTTGCCCACGTATAACAGGCGCGCATCGCTGTCGAACATGCGATAGACGCCCGGGCGCCCACTGACTGTCGACAGAAACGCGCCGGAATCGAATGTTTCAGTCATGGTCAGAGGCTGGCATCAACCATGCCGTGACGAACCGCCAACAGTGTCAACTCGACGTCGCTGCTGATCGAAAGCTTCTCGAAAATACGGTAGCGATAGGTGTTCACGGTTTTCGGCGACAGGCACAACTTGTCGGAAATGATCTGTACCTTCTGACAGCCGACAATCATCAACGCGATTTGAATTTCCCGCTCGGACAAGGCATCGAAAGGCGAATCATTGGACGGCTGAAAGGACTTGATCGCCAATTGCTGGGCAATCTGCGGACTGATATAGCGCTGGCCGGCAAACACCAGGCGAATGGCCTGAACCATTTCCGGCAAACCCGCGCCCTTGGTCAGATAACCCGCAGCACCAGCCTGCAGCAAGCGTGTCGGGAAAGGATCCTCTTCACACACCGTCACTGCAACCACCTTGATATCCGGATGACTGCGCAACAGTTTGCGCGTGGCTTCGAGGCCGCCGATGCCAGGCATCTTGACGTCCATCAGCACCACATCGGGCTTCAACTCTCGGGCCTTGATCAGGGACTCTTCCCCGGATTCGGCCTGGCCAACCACCTGCAAGCCATCGATATCGGCCAGCATACGTGTAATGCCTGTGCGAACGAGATCATGGTCATCGACCACTAGCACCCTAATCAAGCAGACACCTCGCGATATGGTCATATTGGGATGCCGGACACCTTAGCAAAAAGTACCCCACAGACCTAGCGGAAAGCGTCATTTAAAAAGTTTCAATTCATCATTGAGGGCTTGCCGGCCGTGGGTTTCAGAGCACATGTGTACTTATATCAAGCTGCATTCGCAGAAAACACTCGTCCGCGCCCTGAGCCTGTAGGCCTTTTCTTTCATACAAGTTTCTCGCCGGATTATTGTCGAATACGGTCAGTCGCAAAGCCGGGCGCCTTTCGTTGCGGGCCATGTCGATAACCTGATCAATCGCCCAGGAACCCGCGCCCCGCCCCTGAAACGCTTCAGCAACCTGCAGTTCACGAATGTACAACGCGCGCATATCCCGGCTGAGGCTGAGAAATCCTATCGACACATCACCCTGCACTATCAGCCAGTTCTGCCGCCCCGACCACGCCACGTCAAACGCTTCGTCCTGCCATAACAGGCCATGGTGAATGTAGTAACGCAGCATGTTCTGACAGGTGAGATCGCGGGCAAATTCCAGGTCTTCTGGAGCCGCAGGACGTAAGTGGAATGTCATCAGGCTTGCTTAACAGGAACAACCCGTCCCTGCCATACACCTTTGTTACGTTGAGCGACGACCAGAAGATCGCCCGTTCCCAGCGCTGCAACGATCAGCGAACCGTCTTCAGACCAGATGCAACTGCGCCCGGCGGATTGCCAACCGCCGGTCAACCCGCCGTGATTGGCCATCAGCACAGCCATCGAGTGTTGCCGGGCGTAGCCTTGAAGTATCGTTGTGTCGGCCGCGTAGCCTTTCTCGCTGATCAAGACACCGGCGGCGTATAAGCCAGCGCCCTGACCTGCAGCCGCCAAGGCATGACTGGAATGAGAGAAATCGGCACATACCGCCAATGCGACCACTTCCTCGCCAATGTTCAGGGTTGGCCCGCCAGAACCGGGTGCAAAAACGAGTTCCTCGCCTGTGTGCAGATGCTGTTTGCTGTAAACACCGAGAGAGCCGTCAGCGCCCAGAACCAGAGCACCGATCAGCACCGAAACACTGCCCTCCAACCGGATAGGCATACCGACAACGGCAGTCACCTTAAGCTCTCGGGCCAAATCCCTCAGGGGACGTAGCACAGCATCTTGCGGGTCGATCGCCAATGCTGCCGCATCCTGCCCTTCATAGCCCGTCAGCGACAACTCGGGAAAAACCAGCAACTCGACACCCTGCTCCGCTGCTGCCTCAATAAAGCGGCAATGTCGGGCAATGTTCCCGGGAAGGTCCCCGGCAAGGGAGAGGCTTTGGGCAGCGGCAATGGTCAGTGTCGACACGGTTCATCCTTGGCAATCAGGCAAAACGCAGAGTGTCGCCACTCTTGCGTGCCCCTGGCAATAGGCCTTTTGTTGATGACGCGATAGCAATTTCTGATTGCTGAGGCGTATCGGCCTCTAGTAAGCTCGGCCCATTCATCGGAGACAAACCATGTTCAGCACCCTCTCACAGCTTCCTACCACCAGCGCCCTGCGCTCGGTTGCGGCTGCCCGGGTGAATGACGTTTGCGCTCCGGTCAGCTTTTATTTTGGGTATTGGTTTAGCCACTGGCGCGCCTGATACCCAAACGGCGCCCATGACAACGGGTCGCCTACCAGAGAATTCTCAACCCCCGGTCGGCCTCCCGACCGGGGGTTTTGTTTTTTCAGCCCCAAATTTTTCAGCAGCACACCAGACACTTTGAGGAATCACGAAATGAACTACGCCACTTATTACCGTTACGACAGCTTTAGCGCCTGGCGATTTACCAGCTTCCGCTCGGGACAGCCTGCCGCCTCCGATCGGTCACCTACAGGTGGCAAGCACACACATATAGCCAATACGGCCAACTGTCGAACACCCCAATAGGGCCGAGCGCGCGGGACGAACCCGCCGCCAGCCCAGGAAGACCGAATATGAACTCGTCCGTTTCTGCTCTGCCACTGTCCACTCTGAACTCTGCCAACGAAGCATTGACCCTGCGTCTGCCCAGCTCGTTGCAACTCAAACAGCAATTGCCCCTGAGCAATCCCTTGAGCCTGCAAGTCGCCGCCCATCGCCAAGCGGTTCGCGCCATTCTCAATGGCCAGGATCAGCGTCTGCTGGTCATCGTCGGTCCCTGCTCTATCCACGACCCCCAATCCGCACTTGAGTACGCCGGCAAGCTCGCTCGACTGGCTGAAGAAGTCAGCAGCGAAATGCTTTTGGTGATGCGCGCCTATGTCGAAAAACCGCGTACCACGGTCGGCTGGAAAGGCTTGGCCTACGATCCGCATCTGGACGGCAGTGATGACATGGCTGGCGGTCTTACCCTCTCGCGGGAGCTCATGCTGGAAATGATCCGCCTCGGCTTGCCGGTGTCCACCGAATTACTGCAACCGATGGCGGCCGGGTACTTCGATGACCTGTTGAGCTGGGTGGCCATTGGCGCGCGTACCACTGAATCGCAGATCCACCGTGAAATGGCCAGTGGACTGAGCATGCCGGTGGGCTTCAAGAACGGCACCGACGGTGGCGCAGCCATTGCCGTTGACGCGATGCGTTCGGCAGCCCATCCGCACCGACATTTCGGCGTCGATAGCCAAGGGCATCCGGCCGTCATTCAAACGCCTGGCAACCCCGATACTCATCTGGTCCTGCGCGGGGGCCATAAAGGGCCGAACCATGATCGCGAGAGCGTGGCAAAAATCCACGCTGACCTGGACAGGCTGAAGATTCCGAGCCGAATCATGGTCGACTGCAGCCACGCCAACAGTGGCAAGGATCCATTGCGTCAGCCAGGCGTCTTCAACGAAGTGCTTGAGCAACGCTTGCAAGGTGATCGCGCGCTGATCGGCATGATGATTGAATCTCACCTGTTCGAAGGCTGCCAAGCGCTGACCGAATCCCTGCGCTACGGGGTTTCAATCACCGATGGCTGCCTCGGTTTCAGCGCAACAGAACACTTGCTGCGTGCCGCCGCCCAGCGCCTCGCCGAACACGCCAAAGACTGACTTGCAGACCATCCCTCCGGACTTATGGCAAGCCGGAGGGATGGTCGGTCCCGCTACGCCTCTACTCGCACCGGTGTGGCAGCAGATTCCTGACTGACATCGTCCAGACGCTCGACTGTGTAGGCTACCCGCACGGTCGTGCCATCGTGCTCACGCCAGAATCGGTGCGGCACGATAAAGATCAGCGGCTTTCCCGCCGTCTCCCGCGTGATTTCGCGGTCATCCCGGTGATTGAAAAGATCTCCGTCGCACTTGAGATACACCAGCTCACCTTCCTGCGTCTGTGCATTACCAATCACGATGGTCACCCCGTCGATCGAATCCTCTTTCAGCAACACGCCATCTTCAGCTTCAAGCACGTCGGGAGCGTCCAGCTCACCACGAAGGAACGGCGTGACGAGGATTCTTGCCGACTCGGATTCTCGAACCGCGCCACCGGACTGTTCCACTCGATAGCGCACCGACACCTCACCACCGAGATGTGCAGCGATGTGCGCCCCGTCAACCCAAAATGACAGCACGTCAGCGACAGCAAAGGTTTCGACCTTCAGGCTGTCGCTGAACGTTGCCGGCATTGCTTCAGCGCCCCACAGCAATGTGACCCGATCCCCCGCCGCCATTCGGGCATAAGGCTGAAGCACGACAAGCGTGCCGTCCGTCACTCGCTCCGGATCCAGTGTTCCCCTTATCGCTCCCTCGACAATTGGCGCAAGCAACTGCGGCCGTGTATCTCCCACCGACAATTGCACGCGTGCAGATAACGCTGGGACTGACGAGCTCGCACTGAGCAGTTTCCAGTAAACCTCCAGCGAACCGCCATCCAGTGCGGCGATGTGCATGCCTTTGATAACGAAAACGACATCCTTGCCGACCTGGGCTTCGCTGACATAGCGCACCATTTCATGCTGATAGACGAAGCCTTCTATATCCAGCCCCTCCCAACTCAACAGCAACTGGTCGCCACAGGTCATGTTTGCATAAGGCGCGATACGCACAACAACCTTGCCCAGCGAAGGATCAAGCACCGTCCCCCCCGGATAATCAAGGGTCGCCGCGGGCAGTAGTTCGCTCGAAACACAGGGAGTGACGGGGTGGCGCATCCGGTAGCAAAACTCGACTTCGTGCGTGTTCATTAGTGGCTCCATTCCTTGGAAAAACGCCGCATTCATGGACGGCGTCGACAGCCAACATTTAACGCGCTTCCCGATATTTTCGATGTCAGCCCGATCCGCCGCAGACACCCGGCAAACGCCTCCAGCGGGGTAGGCAAAAGTGAGCAAAACCGCCCTCAACCAAGCGAAAGATGTCCTCAACTTCCGATTCGGATCTCACAAGTATCTGAAAATTCGTACAGCCCCTAGTCCAGATTCAACGGCCAAGAGAAGCCTCTTCTTACTTCTTCAACGGGATGAGTGTTTTAGAGTGGCCTCCGGATTCCCCCGATGAACTTCTGTGAAAAAGGTAAGAACATGCAACGGAATGCTTCAACTCGCTATCCCATCCTGCTGGTACACGGTCTGTTCGGATTCGAGCGCATCGGTCATTTCGAGCTGTTCCATGAAGTAAAGGACGCTCTGAAGATGGCCGGCAGCCGAGTGTTTGTTCCCCACCTTTCTGCCACTCATAAAAACGAAACAAGGGGTGAACAACTGCTTGCACAGATTGATCGTGTTCTGCGCGGCACAGGTGCCGACAAAGTCAACCTCATCGGCCACAGTCAAGGAGCACTGGCTGCCCGATACGCTGCGGCGCTCGCGCCACACGCCGTAGCTTCGGTGACTTCCGTCAGCGGCCCGAATCACGGTTCGGAGCTGGCCGATTTTCTGCGCAAGGCATTAGTGCCTGGACGACTGCCAGAGGCGGTCGCCCAGAATGTGGCGACACTGTTTGGCAATTTTCTTTCGTTGCTCAGTGGCAGTGTGACGCTGCCGCAAAACGCTTTGGCGGCGCTGAATGCGCTGACGACCGAAGGCGTGGGCGATTTCAACGACAGGTTTCCGCAGGGGTTGCCCAGCACCTGGGGCGGGCACGGCGCGGAACAGGTCAACGGTGTGCGCTATTACTCCTGGAGCGGCGTCCTGCCCGCCAACAGTCCGTCGACACTCGATCCGACCCGCAACGTATGCCATGCGCTGTCGCAATATTTCATGACCGAGACCGAACAGAATGATGGCTTCGTCGGCCGTTTCAGCTCTCACCTGGGGCAAGTGATCCGCTCCGACTATCCGCTGGACCACTTGAACAGTCTGCGTCGCTCGGCCGGCCCCGTGACTGCGCTGCCCGACCCGATTGAACTGTACGTTGAACACGCCGAACGTCTGCGTGCCGCGAATCTCTGACCAAAGCCACGGACAACCGAACGGAACTTTGCCGAGAATTCGCCCACTGAATCCGGTAGGCTCCACACTTTACTGAAATAGATTGGAGAGTTTCCCCATGGCTAAAGCCACTGCCCGCCACATCTTGGTTTCCAGCGAAGACAAGTGCAACGAACTCAAGGCCCAGATCGAAGGCGGCGCCGATTTCGCCGAAGTCGCAAAGGCCAACTCCACCTGCCCGTCCAGCCGTCAGGGCGGTGATCTGGGTTCGTTCGGTCCTGGCCAGATGGTCAAGGAATTCGACACCGTGGTCTTCAGCGCGCCAATCAATGTCGTGCAAGGTCCGGTGAAGACTCAGTTCGGTTATCACCTGCTGGAAGTCACCAGCCGTCAGGACTGATCCGTCGCCTGATTGCTCACCAACGGCCCGCCTTCTGGTGGGCCGTTGTGTTTCAGTTACATATACGGCTGGCGACTGACGCGCCTCTCGCGTACAACTTGCGCTTATCGATTTCCCGGTTCCAAGGCTGACAATGCGACTGGTTTTCCCCACATTGATGCTCACCGCCCTCGCCCTGCTGACGGGCACCGCCGGCGCGAACGCTGCACCACAACACGCGTTGACCGTTTATGGCGAACCCGCCAAGTACCCTGCCGGTTTCAGCCACTTCGACTACACTAACCTGCAAGCGCCCAAGGGCGGGACGATGCGCCGTTCGGCCATCGAGATCGGCCACTTCGACCACATCCTTCCTTATATAGACAAAGGCATCGGCGTCACGCAGATCGATGGTTTGCTCTATTCGCCGTTGGCTCAGCGTTCGCTGGACGAGCCTTACACGGTTTACGGACTGGTCGCGCAAAAGATGGAGCGCTCGGACGATGGTCTGTCGCTGCGGTTCTTCATCAATCCCAAGGCACGTTTTGCTGATGGCAAGCCGATTACCGCCGAGGACGTACGCTACACCTACGATTTATTGATGACCCAGGGCAGCCTGCGTTATCGCACCCAGTTTGCTGACGTCAAAGGCGTCGAAGTCGAAGCACCGTTGACCGTGCGTTTCGACTTCAAGAGCAATGAAAACCGCACCCTGCCACTGGACATCGCAACCCTGCCAGTCTTCCCCGAGCATTGGTGGAAGAGCCGCGATTTCGCCGGGGGTGGCGGCTATGAACCACCACTGGGCAGCGGCCCTTATCGAGTCGGAAAAGTCGATTCGGGGCGCAGCATCACCTTTGAACGCAACGCTGACTGGTGGGGCAAGGATTTGCCGGTCAGTCGCGGTCTCTACAACTTCGATCATTTCAGCATCGAGTACTTCGGCGATACCGATGTCGCCCGGCAAGTGCTGCGCGGCGGTGCCTACGACTACAACCGCGAGTTCTCGGCCACCGGCTATTCAATCGGCTACGACAGCCCGGCACTGAGCGACGGACGCCTGCAAAAGGCGCATCTGGCCACCGAGGCACCCCAGTCGGCCCAAGGCTTTGTGTTCAACCTGCAAAAACCGATGTTCGCCGATCGCCGCGTGCGCCAGGCCTTGGCCATGCTCTGGGACTTCGAGTGGAGCAACCGGCAGATGATGCGCGGCATGTATATCCGCCAACAAAGCTATTTTTCCAACACGCAACTGGCAGCAAGCGAACTGCCCGATGCGCAGGAGCTGAAAATCCTCGAACCGCTGCGCGGTCAGGTTCCCGACGAAGTCTTTAGCAAAGTCTTCGAGGCCCCGAAAACCGACGGCAGTGGCCTGATCCGCGATAAACAACTGCAAGCCCTCGAACTGCTCGAACAGGCCGGCTGGAAACCGGATGGCGATCAACTGGTGAATGCGCAAGGCGAGCCGCTGAGCTTCACCTTCCTGGTCAGCCAGAACGGTATGGATCGCTTGCTGCTGCCGTACAAACGCACGCTGAAACAGATCGGTATCGACCTGAACATCCGCCGTATCGACTCCTCGCAATACGTCAACCGGCTGATGAGCCGCGACTACGACATGATCGTCACCGGCTACCCGGTCAGCACTTCGCCGGGGGGCGAGTTGCTCAATTACTTCGCCTCGGCGTCGGCCAACGACCCGGGCGCGAACAACTACATGGTGTTGAAAAACCCGGCGGTGGATACCCTGATCAACGGTCTGATTCGCGCATCCACGCAGTCCGACATGCTGCATTACGCCCATGCCCTGGACCGGGTGCTGCAATGGAATTACTACTGGATTCCCAACTACTATCCGCCGGGCACGTCGACGGTGTGGTGGAACCGCTTCGGCATACCCTCAGTGCAAGCCAGCAATGACGAAGCCATCGAGAGCTGGTGGGAAATCAGCAGCACGCCGCTGACCAATCAGCAGATGACCGCCGAGAAAATCGCCCGTGGCAGACCCGGAGGACCGCACTGATGTGGGGTTACATACTGCGGCGTCTGCTGCTGATCATTCCGACGCTAGTGATCATCCTGCTGGTCAATTTCGTGATCATCCAGGCCGCACCCGGCGGCCCGGTAGAACAGGCCATCGCCCACCTGCAAGGGATCGGCGGCGCCGGTGTCGGTGGCGGCGCCAGCGAAACCATGAGCGGCACCTCCCGTGCCAGTCGCGGCCTCGATCCGCAACTGATCAAGGACATCGAAAAACAGTACGGCTTCGATAAACCGGCCCACGAACGCTTGTGGCTGATGTTGAAGAACTACGCGCAACTGGATTTCGGCAAGAGCTTCTTCCGTGGCGCGACGGTCACCGACCTGATCCTGGAAAAAATGCCGGTGACCATTTCCCTCGGGCTGTGGGCGACGCTGATCACTTATCTGGTGTCGATCCCGCTGGGGATCCGCAAGGCTGTGCACCATGGCAGTCATTTCGATATCTGGAGCAGCACGGCGATCATCATCGGTTACGCGATGCCGGCGTTTCTGTTTGCGATGTTCCTGATCGTGGTGTTTGCCGGCGGCACGTCGCTGAACTGGTTTCCGGTTCGCGGCCTGGTGTCGGACAACTTCGAATCGCTGTCGACCCTCGGCAAGATCGCTGATTATTTCTGGCACCTGGTGCTGCCAGTGACGGCGCTGGTGATCGGTGGTTTCGCCACGCTGACGATCCTGACGAAAAACTCGTTTCTCAATGAGATCACCCGCCAGTACGTGGTGACCGCGCGGGCCAAAGGCCTGAGCGAGCGCCGCGTGCTCTACGGGCATGTGTTCCGCAATGCGATGTTGCTGGTGGTGTCCGGCATCCCGCAGGCATTCATCAGCGTGTTCTTCGCCGGCTCCTTGCTGATTGAAGTGATCTTCTCCCTCGACGGTCTCGGGCGCATGAGCTACGAAGCCGCGGTTTCGCGGGACTACCCGGTGGTGTTCGGTTCGCTGTTCATCTTCACCCTCTTCGGCCTGCTGATAAAACTGGTCGGCGACCTGTGTTACACGCTGGTCGATCCGCGTATCGACTTCGCGGCGAGGAACGCCTGATGTTCAAGCTCTCGCCTCTGGGCCGTCGGCGCTTCGAGCGCTTCAAGAAAAACCGCCGTGGCTGGTGGTCGTTATGGCTGTTTATCGGCCTGTTTGTGCTGACACTGGGTGGCGAGTTGATCGCCAATGACAAGCCATTGGTCGTCAGCTATCAGGACCAATGGTACTTCCCGGTCTTCAAGCGCCACACCGAGCAGGAGTTCGGCGGGCAACTGCCGTTCCAGGCGGATTATCGCAGCGACTATGTGCAGAACCTGATTCGCAAGGACGGTGGCTGGCTGCTGTTCCCACCGATTCCGTTCAGTGATGACACACCGAATTACGACCTCAACAAACCGGCGCCGAGTCCGCCGACGTCGGTCAACTGGCTGGGCACGGACGATCAATCGCGCGATGTGTTGGCGCGGGTGATTTTCGGCGCACGGGTATCGATTCTGTTTGCCCTGATGCTGACCTTTGTCAGCGCCCTGATCGGTATCGCCGCCGGTGCATTGCAGGGCTACTACGGAGGCTGGGTCGATTTGCTCGGGCAACGCGTGCTGGAAGTCTGGTCGGGGCTGCCAGTGCTGTACCTGTTGATCATTCTCTCCGGTTTTGTCGAACCGAACTTCTGGTGGCTGCTGGGGATCATGGCGCTGTTTTCATGGCTGGCACTGGTGGATGTGGTGCGCGCCGAGTTCCTGCGCGGACGCAATCTGGAGTACGTCAAAGCCGCCCGCGCGCTGGGCCTGAGTGATCGCAAGGTGATCTTCCGGCACATTCTGCCCAATGCGATGAACGCGACACTGAGTTACTTGCCGTTCATTCTGACCGGGGCGATTTCCACCCTCACCGCGCTGGATTTCCTCGGCTTCGGCATGCCCGCCGGCAGTGCCTCCTTGGGTGAGTTGATCGGGCAAGGCAAACAGAACCTGCAAGCTCCGTGGCTCGGGTTGACGGCGTTTTTCACCCTGGCGCTGATCCTTTCTTTACTGGTGTTCATCGGCGAAGCGTTGCGTGACGCGTTCGACCCTCGATCCTGAAGCGTGGCCATGACTGACAACCTGATTGAAATCCGTAACCTCAACGTCGCCTTCCATGGCCAGAGCGTGGTGCGCGACCTGTGTCTGGACATTCGTCCTGGTGAGTGCCTGGCGTTGGTGGGCGAATCGGGCTCGGGCAAATCGGTGACCGCGCATTCGATTCTGCAGTTGCTGCCCGAAAGCGAAGCGCAAACCACCGGCAGCATTCGCTATCGCGGACAGGAACTGATCGGCGCTGATCCCAAGGTCTTGCGCGAGTTGCGCGGCAACCGCATCGCGATGATCTTCCAGGAGCCGATGACCTCGCTGAATCCGCTGCACACCATCGAAAAACAGATCGGCGAAACGCTGCTGTTGCACCGTGGCCTCGGTGGTAAAGCAGCACAGGCACGGATCCTCGAACTGCTCGGTCTGGTGGGCATCCAGAAACCCAAGGAACGCCTCAAGGCTTACCCGCATCAACTCTCTGGCGGACAACGGCAACGGGTGATGATCGCCATGGCCCTGGCCTGCGAACCGGAGCTGTTGATCGCCGACGAACCGACCACGGCGCTCGACGTGACGGTACAGCGCAAGATCCTGCTGCTGCTCAAATCCCTGCAACAACGCTTGGGCATGTCGCTGCTGCTGATCAGCCACGATCTCAATCTGGTGCGCAGTATTGCCCAGCGCGTGTGCGTGATGAAGGCCGGGGAAATCGTCGAACAGGCGCCCTGCGAAACCCTGTTTACCGAGCCGAAGCATCCTTACAGCTGCGTGCTGCTCAACGCCGAACCCGACGGCGAAGCCCTGCCCCGCGATGAGCGCGAGAACGTACTGGAAGTCGAGGATCTGAAGGTTGAGTTTGTCATCGGTGGCGGTCTGTTCCAGCGCAAGCAATACCTGCGCGCGGTGGACGGCATCAGTCTGAGCATCCAGCGTGGCAAGACGTTGGGTATCGTCGGCGAATCCGGTTCCGGCAAGTCGACATTGGGCCAGGCGATCCTGCGTTTGCTCGACTCCGAGGGCGGTATCCGCTTTCAGGGTCAGGCGCTCGACGGTCTCAATCAGAAACAGATGCGCCCATGGCGTCGACAGATGCAGGTGGTGTTTCAGGATCCGTTCGGCAGCCTCAGCCCGCGCATGTCAGTGGCGCAGATCATCAGCGAAGGCCTGGAAGTGCATTGCGAGTCGACGGCTGATGAATGCGACGAGCAAGTCATCCGTGTGCTTAAAGAAGTCGGCCTCGACCCCGAGAGTCGCCATCGCTATCCCCACGAGTTCTCCGGTGGCCAGCGCCAACGCATCGCTATTGCGCGGGCACTGGTGCTGAAACCGGCGCTGATCCTGCTCGACGAGCCGACCTCGGCACTCGATCGTACGGTGCAGAAACAAGTGGTCGCCCTGCTCCGCCAGCTTCAGGAAAAACACGGTTTGACCTATCTGTTCATCAGCCACGATCTGGCGGTTGTGCGCGCCCTGGCCCACGATATGATCGTTATCAAGGACGGCAAAGTGGTCGAGCGTGGCGCCAGTCATGAGGTGTTCGATGCGCCGCAGCATCCGTATACCAAAGAGCTGTTGGCGGCGGCGCATCCGCAGTAGGCATCATATGCGTTCGGCTTGAAACCGGGTCGCGGCTTTCGCGAGCAGGCTCGCTCCCATAAGATTCACGGTCGTTTACAAAATTTGTGAACACCCCGGCCCACTGTGGGAGCGAGCCTGCTCGCGAAAGGGCCGGCGCAGGCAACAAACAATCAGGATCAGCCTCCATGAACACCACCGAAAGCCTCAAGGACTACCAACGGGTCCGCACCCTGGCGATCCGTTCGCTGTTCGAGATCATCGAGCAATCCAGCGAAGGCACGGTGATCGTCGATCGCGATGCCAACATCGTCTGGATGAACGAGCGTTACGCCCGGCGTTTCGGTCTCGAATCGGCTGAAGGCGCCATCGGCAAACCCTGTGAAAGCGTGATCCCAGGCAGTCTGTTGCGCGAAGTCGTGCGCACCGGGCGCCCTATCCTGCTGGATATGCAGGACACCCCGAAAGAGCCGTTGGTGGTGATGCGCCTGCCGATCCATGACGACGCCGGCACGGTGATCGGCGCGATCGGTTTTGCCCTGTTCGACGAGCTGCGCACCCTGTCGCCAATGCTCAAACGTTACTTGAGCATGCAGGAAGAACTGGCTTCGACCCGCTCCCTGCTGCGCGCCCGGCAGACCAAATACAACTTCGCCCACTTTATCGGCACCAGCGCCGCCAGCCTCGAAGTCAAACGCCGTGCCCGGCGCAGCGCCAGCGCCGAGTCGCCGGTGTTGCTGCTCGGCGAAACCGGCACCGGTAAAGAGTTGCTGGCCCAGGCGATTCATGGCGCCTCGCCACGAGCACACAAGGCCTTCGTCAGCATCAACAGCGCGGCGATTCCCGAGGCGTTGCTGGAAGCGGAGTTTTTCGGCACCGCACCCGGCGCGTTCACCGGCGCCGACCGCAAGGGTCGCACCGGCAAGCTGCAGATCGCCCAGGGCGGCACATTGTTTCTCGACGAGATTGGCGACATGCCGCTGCCCCTGCAAAGCAAACTGCTGCGCGTGTTGCAGGAAAAGGAATTCGAACCGGTCGGCTCCAACGAGGTGATTCAGAGCGACGTGCGTGTGATTGCCGCCACTTCGACCGATCTGCAAGCGGCGATCAAACGCGGTGAGTTCCGCGCCGATTTGTACTATCGCCTCAACGTATTGCCGATTCAGGTGCCACCATTGCGTGAACGTCTCGATGATCTGCCGGCGCTTAGCGAAGCGATTCTGGAAGAGCTGCGCAGTCAGCACGAGCTGCACGGTGATGCGCTGGCGTTGCTTGGTCAGCACGCCTGGCCTGGGAATATTCGCGAGCTGCGCAATGTGCTGGAGCGGGCAGCATTGCTCAGTGATGACTTGATGCTGACCGAGCAGGATATTCGTGCGGCGATTGGTACGTTGACGCCGGTTGAGCGTGCCTCGGTGCCGACGATGGAGACGCTGGCTGACGAGACTTTTGCTCAGGCGCGGGAGCGGTTTGATCGGCAGTTGATTCAGGCAGCTCTTGCGCAATGTGCGGGTAAAGTGCCGGAAGCGGCGGCTCGACTGGGGCTGGGGCGGTCGACGCTGTACAAGAAGATGGTGGCGCTGGGAATCGCTTGAGTCTTCATACAGAGATATAGATCTCCACATAGAGACAGACACACAGGAGTGCTTCGCACTCATCGCGAGCAGGCTCACTCCTACATTTTTACAGGTGTGCACATCCCCCCTGTAGAAGTGAGCCTGCTCGCGATGACGCCAAATCGATCAACACCATCTCAAAACAGAGACAAACAACTCATTTGCGATTCAATCACTCAGATTAACTTCATATATTTCAGCAACTTACATATCTGGCACAGTTCTCGCTAACGCCTCTCCCACACCCGTTCCACCCACAAAAATAACAATTCTGGAGAGACACACCATGAGTGTGATCATTGCCTTGGCAGCCCTGGCGCTGCTGATGCTGGCTGCCTACCGTGGCTACAGCGTTATCCTCTTCGCCCCGATTGCCGCCCTCGGTGCGGTCCTGCTCACCGACCCTTCTGCCGTCGCCCCTGCGTTCACCGGGGTGTTCATGGAGAAAATGGTCGGCTTCATCAAACTGTATTTCCCGGTTTTCCTGCTCGGTGCCGTGTTCGGCAAATTGATCGAACTGTCGGGGTTCTCCCGCTCGATTGTCGCTGCGGCCATTCGTTTGCTCGGTACCAAACAGGCGATGCTGGTGATCGTGCTGGTCTGCGCCCTCCTCACTTACGGCGGCGTGTCGCTATTCGTCGTTGTGTTCGCGGTGTATCCGTTTGCAGCGGAGATGTTCCGCCAGAGCAATATTCCCAAGCGGCTGATCCCGGCGACCATCGCCCTCGGCGCGTTCTCGTTCACCATGGACGCCCTGCCCGGCACGCCGCAGATCCAGAACATCATCCCCAGCACGTTCTTCAATACCACCGCGTGGGCGGCGCCGTGGCTGGGCGTGATCGGCACGATTTTCGTGTTCTGCGCCGGCATGCTGTTTCTGCAGCGTCAACGCAACAAGGCCCAGCGCGCCGGCGAGGGCTACGGCACCGAGCTGCGCAACGAGCCGGAAACCGCTGAAGACCTGAAACTGCCAAACCCATGGGTTGCGCTTTCGCCGTTGTTGGCAGTGGGCATCATGAACCTGTTGTTCACCCAGTGGATTCCACAGTGGTACGGCAAGACCCACAGCCTCGCACTGCCAGGCATGGCCACGCCGGTCACCACCGAGATCGCCAAACTGACGGCAATCTGGGCGGTGCAGGCGGCGTTGCTGGTCGGCATTGTGATGGTGCTCGCGTTCGGCTTTCAGGCCATTCGCAGCAAGCTCGCCGAAAGCAGCAAAAGCGCGGTCAGCGGTGCCTTGCTGGCGGCGATGAACACCGCTTCCGAGTACGGTTTCGGCGCGGTGATCGCGTCGCTGCCGGGCTTCCTGGTATTGGCGGACTGGCTCAAGCAAATCCCCAATCCACTGGTCAACGAAGCCATCACCGTTACGCTGCTGGCCGGTATCACCGGTTCCGCATCGGGTGGCATGAGCATTGCGCTGGCGGCGATGTCCGAGCAGTTCATCAGCGCAGCCCACGCGGCGAACATCCCGCTGGAGGTGCTGCACCGCGTGGCTGCGATGGCCAGTGGCGGCATGGACACCCTGCCGCACAACGGCGCGGTCATCACCCTGTTGGCGGTCACCGGTCTGACCCACCGTGAAGCCTATAAAGACATTTTCTGTATTACGCTGATCAAGACCCTGGCGGTTTTCGTCGTGATCGGCACTTTCTACGCCACTGGCATTGTGTGAGGTATTCATGACCACTCTTTCCGGCAAGACTGCACTGGTTACCGGTTCCACCAGCGGCATCGGCCTGGGCATCGCACTGAGCCTGGCCAAGGCTGGGGCGAATCTGATTCTCAACGGCTTTGGTGATGCGTCCAAAGTCATCGCCGAGGTCGGGCAATTCGGCGGCAAGGTCGGCCATCATCCGGCCGATGTCAGTGACCCGGCGCAAATCGCCGACATGATCGCCTATGCCGAGCGCGAGTTCGGCGGTGTCGACATTCTGGTCAACAACGCGGGCATCCAGCATGTTGCCGCCGTGGAAGAATTCCCCGTCGAGCGCTGGGACTCGATCATCGCGATCAACCTGTCTTCGGTGTTTCACAGCACGCGCCTGAGCCTGCCGAGGATGCGTACCAAGGGCTGGGGACGAATCATCAATATCGCCTCGGTGCATGGCCAGGTCGGCTCGGCCGGCAAAGCGGCTTATGTGGCCGCCAAGCACGGCGTGATCGGTTTGACCAAAGTGGTTGGCCTGGAAACCGCCACCAGTAACGTCACTTGCAACGCGATCTGCCCGGGTTGGGTGCTGACGCCGCTGGTGCAGAAGCAGATCGATGATCGAGCGGCCAAGGGTGTCGATCCGCAGCAGGCGCAACATGATCTGCTCGCCGAGAAACAGCCGTCGCTGGAGTTCGTCACACCGCAGCATCTGGGCGAACTGGTGCTGTTTTTGTGCAGCGAGGCTGGCAGCCAGGTGCGCGGGGCGGCGTGGAATATTGATGGTGGCTGGCTCGCCCAATAGCACAGCCATCCCCTCTCTGTGGGAGCGAGCCTGCTCGCGAAAGCGGTGGGTCAGCCGATGAAGTCGTTGAGTGCACGGACGTCTTCGCGAGCAGGCTCGCTCCCACAGGTGTCATGTGTGCGCTCGACCTTGTGCATGAATAAAACAAGAGGCAACCAATGTCCGACATCCTCTGGCAACCCGACGCCAACCGTATCGCCCAATCGCGCATGGACACCTTCCGCTGCGCGGTCAATCAACGTCATCATCTGAAACTCGACGACTACCCGGCCCTGCACCAATGGAGCGTCGAGCAGCGCGCGGAGTTCTGGCAGGCCATCGTCGATACCTTCGATATCCGCTTTCACACCCAGCCCGACGCCGTGCTGTGCGAAGGCGCACAAATGCCCGACGCCGAGTGGTTTCCCGGCGCCACGCTGAACTTCGCCGAACACCTGCTGCGTCGTCGCGACGATGCTGTGGCGGTGATAAGCGTGGCGGAGAATGGCCAGCGCGAGCAGTTGACTTGGGCCGAACTCGCCGAGCACGTCGCCGGTTTTCAAGCAAGCCTGCAAGCCGCCGGCGTTGGCCTCGGCGATCGTGTCGCGGCGTGCATGCCGAATACCTGGCAGACCCTGGTGGCGATGTTGGCCACCACCAGCCTCGGCGCGATCTGGTCGTGCTCCTCACCGGACTTCGGCACCCACGGCGTGATCGACCGCTTCGGTCAGATCGAGCCGAAGGTGTTGATCACCTGCGCCGCTTATCGCTATGCCGGCAAGACCATCGACCAGACCGACAAGATCAACGGAATACTCGAACAGCTGCCAACGTTACGGCAGTTGATCATCGTGCCTTACGCCCAGCCTCAGGCCCAGGTCGAGTCTTACCGCACTGGCGCCGACGTGACCTTGTGGGACGAGTTTTATGAGTCGGGTGGCGAACCGGACTTTGTCGCGGTGCCCTTCAACCATCCCCTGTACGTGCTGTATTCCAGCGGCACCACCGGTGTGCCGAAATGCATCATCCATAGCACCGGCGGCGTGTTGCTGCAGCACGTCAAGGAGCACGGCCTGCACTGTGATCTCGGCCCCGGGGACCGGCTGTTTTACTACACGACCTGCGGCTGGATGATGTGGAACTGGCTGGTCTCGGCGCTCGCGGTTGGCAGTGCCGTGGTGCTGTACGACGGTTCACCGTTTCACCCGGACAATCAGCGCTTGCTCGACTTGATCGACGATGAACGCATCAGTGTTTTCGGCACCAGCCCCAAGTTCCTCGCGACCCTGGAAAGCAGCGGTGCCATACCCCGCGAGAGTCATGATCTGGGCAGCCTGAAGACGCTGCTGTGCACCGGTTCGGCGTTATCGCCGCAAAGCTATGACTTCGTCTATCGCGATTTCAAACCTGATGTGTGTCTGGCCTCGATGTCTGGCGGCACCGATATCGTCTCGTGTTTCGTCAATGGCAACCCGATGAGCGCCGTGCGACGCGGCGAGAACATGGGCAAGAGCCTGGGCATGGCGGTTGAAGTCTGGAACGATGACAGGCAACCGGTGATTGGCGAAAAAGGCGAACTGGTCTGCACCCGGCATTTTCCGGCCATGCCGATCGGTCTGTGGAATGATCCGGACGGAACAAGACTGCGGCAGTCGTATTTCAGCCTGTTTCCCGGTGTCTGGGCACAGGGCGATTACGCCGAACAACGGCCGCATGGCGGGATGCTGATCCATGGGCGCTCGGACGCCGTGCTCAATCCCGGCGGCGTGCGCATCGGCACCGCGGAGATTTATCGTCAGGTCGAGAAGGTCGCCGACGTGCTGGACAGCGTCGCCATCGGTCAGCAGTGGCAGGATGACGTGCGCGTTGTGCTGTTTGTCAGGTTGCGTGAAGGGCTGACACTGGACGAGGCGCTGGAACAACGAATCCGCCAGGTGATCCGCGCCAATACCACCCCAAGGCATGTACCAGCGAAGATCGTTGCGGTGACGGACATTCCGCGCACCATCAGCGGCAAGGTTGTGGAACTGGCCGTGCGCGAGGTGGTGCATGGACGGCCGGTGAAAAACGCCGATGCGCTGGCCAATCCCGAAGCGTTGGAGCAGTTTCGGGATCGGCCGGAGCTTGATACTTGAATCGGGCGCTGATGCGCTGACCGTAAACGTTGATGGCAACGCTGGACGTCAGCGGGGTTTGTTCAGCGTAATGACAACCGGCTGCACAATCGCTCGACCGGCACTGACGTCAAGTGCATCGCGAATGATCGTCATGTTGCGGTCGAAAGTAGCTCTGTCCGTAGCCATTTGACTCAGTAACGAGGTGGCAACTGCTAGAGAGTCCGCATTTTCGAAGGCTTCGGACACCGCATGGTAACTCGCGATCGAGTCCGCCACTGCCAGGTTGCCGGACGCAAGATTCAGCAGTTGCGCCACGTCCAGCCGCTGCCCAGTGTTGCTTTGATGCTCGGTGTCGGTGGCGTAGCCAACATCCGCGGTCTGCGCACTACCGTGGAACAGTTCATGAATCAGGTCGTCTGCCACCACATCATGGTTGAAGCCCAGATTGACGAAATGTTTATTCAGGTTTTGAGTGTAAATCTCGACAAACGCAATATCAGCCGCGTCGCTGGAGCTGGCGCTTTTCCAACGCTTGTAGTTGTTCACGTCAAAAGAGGCGATTGTCTCGTTATGCTTGAATGCATTGAGCAGTGTATTGCTCATCGAGAAACCAGCAAAGTCAAAGCGAATCAACCGCAAATAATTAACCAGTCGAGTCGTAGCCGTCTGCGAAGTGTTACCGAACAGTGCCTTCATCAGCAAATCGCCATCTCGCTTGAATTCATGTCGGCTGATGACTTCGATGGCGTTGTCGATCTTCGCCCGAGCACGGGGCAGGCTTTTTTCGATGAAGTTGCGCGTGTAACTAGCCGGCAGTGTCTTTGGTGAGTACGGCAACTGTAGTGGCGCTTGATAGGCGAAGCCTGTCAGTGGTTTCCCCCACAGATTGCCACGACGGTTCAAGGCATACCATTTGTTGCCACTGCGTGCGGCCAGAACAGTAAGGATGTTGCCGGTGGTGCCACGTGGTTGCCAATGCCCCACTCCCAGATGTGCACTCTCGGAAGCACTGATCAGATCATAGGATTGCCGGCGACCACTGAGTTTGTGCAACTGGCTGTTCGCCTTAGCGAGGAGCTCATGGCTGTTTTTGTTAAAGCGCAACAAGCCCTTGTGCACCAGTTTACCGCCCACCTGTATGCCAGACGGCACGCCATCCAGCGGATTGAAAAGGCCAATGGCCGAGGTGAATGCCAACCGGGTAAACCGTGCAGCTTTGGATGTCGTTGAAATAGCCTTGGCCGAAATGCTCAACACCTTGGAGCTGGCTCCCGCCACCGTTCCGACCAGACCAATTCCATCCATCAAACATCCGTAGATCCCATCCACCACCTTGTCATGTTCACCCGAGGCAATATCCTCGATGCATTTTTTGAAAGGCACCAACAAGTCAATGAAATAAGTCAGCAATCGATCCCCCTCCTCCCTGGAGAGCTCGAGCGGGGTCGGTATGCGGACTATTTCTCTCAGCTCATTTTTATTCAGGTAGGGTCGATTCTTGACGAGAAACTCGGCGATACGTTCGATATTCGGATCGTTGAATTTTCGATAGAACCCGGTTTTTGGCGTCGACGGTGTTTGCGATTCTTTCAGCGTGCCAAAATTATCGATGATGGCCATGCTGCTGGTAATCGAAGAGTCTTCGGCAGTGGCATGGGTATAGCGTTTTACGTCGAGCGGGAGGCGTTGCGTCGCGGTAATACTCAGTGGAAACGTTACATCCCCGCTCGCACTCATTCTCGAACGTTGCTGCAGTTTCTGCTCTCGTTTGATGAAAACAGCCAAGGCGTCATTTCTTCGAGTTTCTCCACGCGATGTGAACAATTCATAGCAGATGTCGCCATTCTCGTTGGACGCATACATCACAATGCCAAAACGTCCCGTAGCGGCATCTCTGCTTTGTCGTGTTTCCTGGTCGAGATCAATCTTCAGCGGGCCACTGAGCCGGCGCGTTTTATGATAAACGGCGGACTCGCGTACCGTGAGGAAGTGAATATCGGCATTCATGAAGACGCGCAGGTCCGCCTCCGGCATCTGCGCCAATGCCAGTTTCACGGTAGATAACATGGCGCTATTCAAATCATTGAAATGCACGGCCAACTGCCGATCCATCTCCTCGTCACAGGATGCCAGTTTCAATAAATCCGGATAACGTTTGTAGACACTGACACCGGACGGGTTGTAGTTGATGACCGGCAAGGGGATACCGTTAGTGACCAGACGCACGGTACGCCTGTCCCACTGACCAGTGAACAGGTCGCCCGATTGATGCAAGTCGACCATGGACATGACCTGCTGCCCGCCTTGCTCGGACAGTGCTTTTTCATCCAGGGTGTCACAACCCGGTGCGGCGATTTTCAAAGCCGCACGGGCAATTTTCGCTCTGTCGGGTAACGGGGTTGAAAATGCCCTGGCGATTTGAGCGAATTTCTCCGAGTGTTGCTCGAACGCTTCAACCGCACGGCGGGTGCTGGTTTCTTCGGCTTGCTCGAGTTCCGCCGTTGTCACAATCTGGTTGATCAGGGCCCAATCGACGATGGGGTCGATCATGGCCAGATCATACTTGTGTTTCTGCGACTCACTGACCGGTTGCAGTTCGCCATACACCATTACCTGGGCATAAGTCATGACTCGCGTCGCCCCGGCTTTTACACTCTCGACCAACATGACCGCACGACAGAAACTGATCCACCCTATCGAGCCGAGAGTAATCGACGACGGGATCTCCCTGACCAGAAACTCCGGGGCGTTGCGTGCCAATAACAGGTGAGCGACCACAGGCTCCAACCCAATATCAACCCATTGTCTGGTTCGCAACAAAGTGGTCAGTTCTTCACGCACGACCGATGGGTGACGGTCTAGATTGCCCGGCGCATACAGATCAAATCCAACAACACGATTGCGCTTCACGCCATGACCAATAGATGGATCCAGATCAAGCAATATTGCCGTCATCAGCAATTGCCGGAGAATATCAGCGGAAACCGTTTGCCCTTGGTTAACACCGAACCAACCCAACTCTTTCAGATAGTCGCCGGCAAGCGTCTGTGCAATCGGATGATTGACAAACTCGGTGATGAGTTGGGCAGCGCTATCATGGGTGACAGCGGCGCGACCGGTTACATTGTATAGGGCGGACAGAAGCTTCCTCCCCGGCATCAACTTGGAAGTTGCATTACGAATGGCCGACAATTGATCCTCGCTCAACACGACCAATGTTTGATCTTCCGTTTGAAAATGCTCCCAATAGTTTCCAGGCCCACTGACAGGAGGATCAAACTTGAACAAGGCAATCAGCTCCCTGACCTTTGCCTTGTTCTCTGGCATATTTATGTCATGAAACCGAAACCATTGATCGAGGGTTATATCGTTATCGGGCCATATATAACCGCCTGCCACCTCGGCCACATCCGTGATCAATTTCAATGTAGACCGGGTCGGTTGACTGTATTCAAAGTGACGCGCCGCCACCAGATCCACCCAACCTCTGACGGCACGGACTTCCATCTTTCCGTCAGACGTAACGCGTATAAGCCCGTCATGATCACGCGCCTCTTCCCGGCCTAGCGCACCGATTACCGGGCCGGTTACCAGCAGTTCGTTGAGCACGAGCCGACCGGGGTTATAGATTTCGTACAACGACGATCCCGGCTGCAACTCCACTTCATGCGCATACCAATTGATCTTTTGATCATCCGTATAACGGGTTAACGCTTCCTCCAACCGGGCCAAGACCCACTGGCGTTCAACAGCATCTGCTTCAGACCTGTACTTCCATTCGGAAAGCGCAACAGCCGAAGACCAGAATAGTTTACTGCGGGCTTTATCACTCACACTTAGAACCTCATCAAGTTAGTTGGCTGACAACTTCAGCCCGATGACGTTCTACTTTCTTTGATACGGCCGATCCACATCAAACATATGAGGTGTTATGTCGCGTCAATGCACAGAAGCTACTCACTGAACATCAATCCATTAGTCCCCACTCCCCTGACGGCGAACCCTTGTTACTACTTTCATCTCCAGCCAGCTTAATTCGCAATTTAAGATTATTCATCGAGTCTGCATTTTTCAAAGCATCCCGTGCACTGATTGCACCTTCGGCAACCAACGAAAACAGCGCTGCATCAAATGTCTGCATACCCGGTTCGGTGGATTTCTCCATGATCGGCTTGAGTTCATCGAACTGACCGTGTCGGATCAGATCAGCGATGGTTGGCGTGCCCAACAGCACCTCGACCGCAGCCCGTCGTTGCCCGTCGACAGTGCGCACCAACCGCTGCGAGATAAATGCTTTCAGGTTATTGCCCAGCGTCTGCAACAACTGCGGCCGCCGCTCTTCCGGGAACATATTGATGATCCGGTCCAGCGCCTGATTGGCGTTGGTGGCATGCAACGTCGACAACACCAGGTGCCCGGTATCGGCAAATGCCAACGCATGCTCCATGGTTTCGCGGTCACGAATTTCGCCGATCAGCACCACGTCCGGGGCTTGGCGCAGGGTGTTTTTCAACGCGGCGTGAAAGCTGCGTGTATCGACTCCGACTTCACGTTGATTGATGATCGAGCGCTGATGCCGATGGATGTATTCGATCGGGTCCTCAATAGTGATGATGTGCCCACTACTGTGGCGGTTGCGATGATCGATCAGCGCGGCGAGCGAGGTTGATTTCCCCGAGTCGGTGGCGCCAACAAAGAGGATCAACCCTTGCTTGAGCATGACGGTGTCGAGCAGTACCGCCGGCAGTTTCAGATCGGCGAAACGCGGAATATCGAGTTTGACGTTACGAATGACGATCGATACATCGTTGCGCTGCTTGAAGATGTTCACGCGAAAGCGACCAATGCCCGCTCGCGAAATCGCCAGATTCATTTCCAGATCCCGGTCGAACTCCCGTCGTTGCTCGACGTCCATCAGTGAGGCGGCGATGGCAGCGGTCTCACCGTTCTTGAAAGGCTGTTCGCTCAACGCCGTGAGCACGCCATCGATACGCGCACTGGGCGGTGCTCCTGTAGACAGGAACAGATCCGAACCGTTTTTATTGGACAAAACTGACAACAGTGCATCGATTTCCATGGCAAAAAGCACCCGCGAAGCATTCAATGAACAGAAAATGGCCTGCACCTGGCGCAGGTCAACTGCAACAATGATAGACGTCGCCTCACCGAACCACGCTCAGGACTGATGTAATGAATGCTGTACCGAACACCGACGACGCTCAGGCACTGATCGCCCGCACCGACTGGAGCCGTGGCCCGCTGGGTGCTGCCGGCAACTGGCCGCAGAGCTTGCGTACCGCGGTGGACATCGTGATTCACTCGCCCATGCCGATGCTGTTGCTGTGGGGCCCGCAACTCACGCAGATCTACAACAACGGCTTCGCTCTGCTCGCCGGCCACAAGCATCCGCACGCTTTCGGACAGCCTGCACACCAGATCTGGCCGGAACTTCGCGACTTTACCGACCCGATTTACAGCGCCGTCCTACAAGGCCAGGTACGCACCTACAGCGAAAGACGTTTCACCCTGCAACGGGACGGCAAAGAATCCGACTTCTGGCTGGATCTGACCTACAGCCCGATCCGTGATGAAACCGCGCAAGTGGCCGGCATCCTGGTCACCGCCATCGAAACCAACGAACGCCGGCGCATCGCGCTGGAACTGCAACGACGCTCCGAAGAAAGCCTCAAGGCGCAACGCGAAACCGAGGAGCGTCTGCAACTGGCCTTGGCCGCGACCGATGCCGTCGGCACCTGGGATTGGGACATCGGCGAAGACCGCTTTATCGCCGATGCGCATTTCGCCCAACTGCACGGCGTTGATCCCGGCCTGTCCGGCCGATTGCCGATCAGCGATTACCTGCAAGGCGTGCACCCTGAAGACCGCGCGATGGTCGCGCGCAGCATCAAACACTGCATCACCTACGGCACCGAATACGCTGAGGAATATCGCTTGCTGCAAGCCGATGGCGAGGTGCGCTGGGTATTCGCTCGCGGACGCTGCTACAAGGATCATCACGGCCGGCCCGTGCGATTTCTCGGTGCGGCGCTGGACCTGACCGAGCGCAAACACACCGAACAGGCGTTGCGCCAGAGCCAGACCGAACTGCAGTTGATCATCAACGCCATGCCGATCCTGATCAGTTATGTCGACCGTGAAGAACGCTTCCGCCTGAACAACGCGGCCTATCTGGACTGGTACGGGCTAACACCGCAGGAGCTTTACGGACGCACGATTCGCGAAGTCATCGGTGAAGAAGCGTATTTCCTGCGCCTGCCTTACATAGCCGAGGCGCTGGCCGGCAGACCGTGTTCGTTCAGCCTGTACACCCCGCATCGCGATGGCAGCAGTCGTCACGCGCTGATGAATTACCTGCCACGTTACGGGGCGGACGGCGCCGTCAACGGCTTCTATATCTTTGTGATCGACGAGACCGAGCGCAAGAAAACCGAAGAAGCCTTGCGCAATCTCAACGAAACTCTCGAAGAGCGGGTCAGCGCCCGCACCGAGCAATTGGCCCAGGCCAACCAGCGTTTGCAGAACGAGATGTTCGAACGCGAGCGTGCCGAAGATGCCTTGCGCCATGCGCAGAAGATGGAGGCTGTCGGCCAGCTCACCGGCGGTATCGCCCACGACTTCAACAACATGCTCACCGGGATCATCGGCAGTCTCGATTTGATGCAGCGCTATATTGCCAACGGCCGGGCCGACGAAATTGGTCGTTTTACCGAAGCGGCGGTGTCATCGGCCAATCGTGCAGCGGCGCTGACCCATCGCTTGCTGGCGTTTTCGCGGCGCCAATCGCTGGATCGCAAGACCCTCAATGTCAATGATCTGGTGCATTCGCTGGAAGATCTGATCCGGCGAACCAAGGGCGATCCGATCGACCTCAAACTGCGTCTGGCAGAAAATGTCTGGCCGGTCAGCACCGACGTCAGCCAACTGGAAAACGCCCTGCTCAATCTGGTCATCAATGCCCGCGACGCCATGCCTGATGGCGGCGAGTTGTTGATCGAGACCGCCAACGTCTATCTCGACGGCAGCGATATCACCACGCTCGAACCGGTCAAGGCCGGCGATTACCTGATGCTCGCGGTCAGCGACAACGGTACCGGCATGACGCCGTCCGTGCGTTCCAAGGCCTTCGATCCGTTCTTCACCACCAAGCCCATCGGCCAGGGCACCGGGTTGGGGCTGTCGATGATTTATGGTTTTGCCCAGCAATCGGGCGGGCATGTCAGCCTCGACAGCCTGCCGGGCCAGGGCACTTGTGTGCGGTTGTACTTGCCGCGCTTGTACGGCGTCGAGGCGGAACGGCCGGCAACCGCGCCCATTGAACAAGCGCCGGCGACGGCGACTGGCGAAACCGTGGTGGTGGTCGAAGATGACCCGGCGGTGCGCATGCTGGTGCTCGATCTACTCAGAGAGTTGGGTTACCAAGCCTTCGAAGCCGAAGATGCCAAGGCCGCCCTACCGCTGCTGGAGTCAGATCTGCGCGTGGATCTGCTGGTCACCGACGTCGGGCTGCCCGGCATGAATGGCCGGCAACTGGCGGAAATCGCCCGTCAGCATCGGCCGGGTCTCAAGGTGTTGTTCATGACCGGTTATGCGCAGAAAGCCGCCGAGCGTCAGGGTTTTCTCGAGGATGGCATGGACATGGTCGCCAAACCGTTTGCCATTGAGCTGCTCGCCAGCAAGATCCGCACGATGATCAGCCAAACCCCGTGACTTGAGGCATAATCCGCGCCCCGCCGTCACCCCGTTATCAGGTACCGCACGATGAAAGCCCAAGCCCGCCACATTCTGGTGAAAACCGCCGAAGAGGCTGAACAGCTCAAACAACGCATCGCCAAGGGCGAAGCGTTCGATGTGCTGGCGAAGAAATTTTCGACCTGCCCGTCCGGCAAACGCGGCGGCGATCTGGGTGAAGTGCGGCCAGGGCAGATGGTCGGGGCGATTGATGCGGTGATTTTCAAAAAGCCGTTGCGCACCGTGCATGGGCCGATCAAGAGCAAGTTCGGGTATCACCTGGTGCAGGTGTTTTACCGCGATTGAGTGGTTGGCTTCAGGGCCTCTTCGCGAGCAGGCTCGCTCCCACATTTGGAATGCATTCCCCTGTGGGAGCGAGCCTGCTCGCGAACCGATTGCGCAGCAAGCGGCCATTCAAGCCTGTTTCTGAATCAATGCCCCCGGCACCTGAATCACTCGGCTGGCCAGCAAATGCCCGGCCTCGGCAGCCTCAGCCGGACTGCCGCCCAGCAAGCGACTGGCCAGATACGCCGCACTGAACGAATCCCCCGCCGCCGTGGTGTCCACCACTTTCTCGACCTTCTGCGCCGGCACTTCAAATGTCTCGCCATCACAACGAATCAGACACGCCTCGGCGCCACGCTTGAGTACCACTTCCGGCGTGCCGAATTGCGCATACGCCGCAAACACCGCTTCGCAATCGGCGAAACCGAACAGCGCCTGTTCGTCATCCACCGTCAACAACGCCAGATCAACGTAGGGCAACACACTGCGATACGCCGCGCGCGCATCTTCGACAGAGGCCCACAAGCGTGGCCGGTAGTTGTTATCGAAGACGATGCGCGCATCACGCTGACGCGCTTCGATCAGCGTCTGGATCAGTTTTTCCCGGCCCAGCGCACCGAGTACAGCGAGGGTAATGCCGCTGAAATACAGCACATCGTAGTCTGGCAATGCCGCCAGAATCGGCTCGGCGGCTGGCGTGGTGAAGCAGTCGCGAACCGCCGCTTCGTTGCGCCAATAGAGAAAACGCCGCTCGCCGCTGGCATCGGTCTGGATGCAATACAGTCCCGGCAGGCGACCCGGTAGACGTTGCACCAGATCGAGACCGATACCTTCGCTAGTCCAGATCTGGCACATGGCGTCGCTGAAGCTGTCATCACCCAATGCGGTGACGTAATCGACCTGCGCCTTGTCGCACATTGCACGGGACAGATACACCGCGGTGTTCAGGGTGTCGCCGCCGAAGCTTTGCTGCAGGCTGCCGTCGGCGCGCTGCTGCAGTTCGATCATGCATTCGCCGATCAGGGCAATGCGCGGGGTGTTCGGGCCCAGGGGGCTGAGGGTGTTCATCTTGTGCTGTCTCTGGTTGATCGATGGTGTCTGGACTGGCGCCTTCGCGAGCAGGCTCGCTCCCACAGGGGAATGCATTCCAAGTGTGGGAGCGAGCCTGCTCGCGAAGGCCGCGACTCGGTTTCAAGTCTTAGAAACAGGTCTCCATGCTCTCGATCACCGACAACTGCTCATCCACCAACAACCCCACACGCCACTTGTCGAACGTCAGGCACGGGTGCGAAGTACCAAAGGAAATGATGTCGCCTACGCGCAATTCAACGCCCGGCGCCACCGTCATGAACGCGTGCTGATCCATCACTGCCGTGACCTTGCAGGCACCGACGTCATCGCCCAGCGCCGGCACCACATCCGCCTGGTAACGCAACAATGGCACCGGCAAACCGGCATCGAACGCGACATCACGTTTGCCCAGTGCGATCACCGCAAAACCCGGCTCCGGCAGCGACTGCACGTGCGCCCAGACTTCCAGCGCCGGACGCAGTCCTTCGTGCAAATCGCTGCGGCGGTCGAGTACGCAGCACTGCGCCTCTTTGTAGATACCGTGGTCATGCGCGACGTAACTGCCCGGACGCAACACGCTAAGGAAACGCCCGGCGGCGTTCTGCGCTTCGAACGATTCGGCGATCAGGTCGTACCACGCCGAACCCGAGGCGGTGATGATCGGCTTGGCGATCGCGAACGCACCGCTGTTCTGCAATTGCACCGCCAGACGCACCAGCGACGCAGCGAATTCACGAATCCCGCTGACCGCGTGATCACCGTGAATCACCCCTTCGTAACCTTCGATGCCAGTCAGGGCCAGCGCCGGTTGCGCGTTGATCGCCTTGGCCAGTTCGATGACTTCCTGCTCGCTGCGGCAACCGCAACGCCCGCCGACCACGCCGTATTCGATCATTACGTTCAGCTTCACCCCGCGCGAGGCGAAGTAGGCGCCGAGGTCGGCGACGTTGTCCGGGTGATCGACCATGCAATAGAAATCGAACGACGGATCGGCGAGCAGATCGGCAATCAGTGCCATGTTCGGCGTCCCGACCAATTGGTTGGCCATCAGCACGCGACGCACGCCATGGGCGTAAGCGGCGCGGGTCTGGGTCGCGCTGGCGAGGGTGATGCCCCACGCGCCGGCATCGAGCTGCCGCTTGAACAGTGCCGGGGTCATGCTGGTTTTGCCGTGGGGCGCGAGTTCCGCGCCGCTGTCGCTGACAAACTTCTGCATCCAGCGGATGTTGTGTTCCAGCGCTTCGCGGTGCAGCACCAGCGCCGGCAGGCTGACGTCGCGCGTCAGGCGCGCGCCGATGGCCGCGTCGCCCTTTTCCACAGCAGTATCGATGGCAGTCGTCATGGTCGAACTCCTCACTTTCGCGGCCGCAGGCGGCCGCGGTTATTCGTTGATCCGCCGGGCGAGGCTGTTGGCGCTCTCGATCAGTACCCGGCGATAGTCGTTGTAATTTTTTTTCGCATCGGCCCGCGGGGCGACGATGCACAAGGTGCAAATCGCGATGCCATTGCGGTCTTTGACCGGCGCGGCGAAGCAATGGGTAAAGGTGTCGGCAACGCTGTCGAAGGAGAAAAATCCCTCGATGCCGGCCTGACGGATTTCGCCGAGAAAACGCTCCAGTGGCAAACGCTCGCCGTCGGGCAGGATGTAATCATCTTCGTCGATCAGGTCGATGATCTGTTGATCGCTCAGGTGTGCGAGCAACAGGCGTCCGGAAGCGGTCCACGGGATCGGCGCGTTTTCGCCGATGTCGGAGGAAATGCGGAAATGCCGCTCGCCCTCCTTCATCAATGCCACCGTGTATTTGCGCCCGTTGAGCAGGCACATCTGCGCGGTTTCATGGGTCTGGCTGACGATCTCCTGCAAGGCGTGATCGGCCTCGCGGCTGAGGTCGAAGTGACGCAAATGCGCCTGACCGAGGAAGTACAACTGCCGACCCAGATAGACGTGACCGTCCTTGCCCACCGGTTCCAGAATCCGTCGTTCGAGCAGCGAAGCGACCAGTTCGTAAACGGTGGATTTCGGGCTGCCGATGCCGTTGGCGATGTCGTTGGGGCGCAGCGGCTGGCCGATCTCCTTGAGGAAATCGAGGATATCGAACGCCCGGTCCAGACCGCGTGCCCGGCGTTTGATGGTGTCTTCGGTCATTTCAGTGGTTCCCATTCAAAGTCGCCGGATGGTAACTGGCCCTTGGTGTTGTGTCAGTTGGATTGCTGCCCTCACCCCCCGCCCTCTCCCAGAGGGAGAGGGAGCCTGACCGTATCGATGTAAATGTAAGCGTCATACGCAAAATCCGCATCGATACAGATCAGTCCCCTCTCCCAGAGAGATAGAGCCTGACTGTATCGATGCACATGTTGTGATCAGCCGCCAAAAGCTGCATCGATAGAGATCGGTCCCCTCTCCCTCCGGGAGAGGGTTAGGGTGAGGGAAAGCCGTCACTCAGGCCTTTTTCTTGTACGCAATGCAGTCGATCTCGACCTTGCAATCGACCATCATGCTCGCCTGCACACAGGCCCGCGCCGGTGCGTGTTCAGGCTTGAAGTACTCGCCGAAAACCTTGTTGAAACTGCTGAAATCCCGCGGATCGTCCAGCCACACGCCAGCACGCACGACATCTTCCAGGCCATAACCGGCCTCTTCGAGAATCGCGATCAGGTTCTTCATGGTCTGATGGGTCTGCTCGACGATACCGCCAACGATAATCTCGCCATCCACCGCCGGCACCTGGCCGGATACGTGCAGCCAGCCATCCGCTTCAACAGCGCGAGCGAAGGGACGTGGCTGGCCGCCAGCGGCGGTGCTGCCGGTGCCATATCGAGTAATGCTCATGGGTGTTTCTCCTGATTACAAACCGAAAAATTAAAACCGCGTGCTTTTCAGAAACTCAGCCAGACGCGGCGATTGCGGGCGTTCGAACAGCTCCTTGGGAGGCCCCTGCTCTTCGATCCGCCCCTGATTCATGAAAACGATCTTGTCCGAGACCTCGAAGGCAAAACGCATTTCGTGGGTGACCAGCAACATGGTCATGCCGTCCTCGGCCAGGCCCTTGATCACGTTGAGCACTTCGCCAACCAGTTCCGGATCGAGCGCCGAGGTGACTTCGTCGAACAGCATCAAACTCGGGTTCATCGCAATCGCCCGGGCGATCGCCACGCGCTGTTGCTGGCCGCCGGACAACTGACCGGGAAAGTGATTGCGCCGTTCCAGCAGGCCGACGCGCTCCAGCCATTTCTCGGCGAGCACCACGGCTTCGTCCTTGAGCATTTTCTTCACCTTGAGCAAGCCCAGAGTGACGTTCTGCAACGCGGTCAAATGCGGGAACAGGTTGAACTGCTGGAAGGCCATGCCGGTCATCGCGCGATGGCGGGCGATGACTTTTTCCGCATGCCGCACACGCTTGCCGTTGACCTCGTCATAGCCGATGGATTCGCCGTCGAGCAGAATCTGCCCGCCCTGGAATTCCTCGAGCATGTTCACGCAACGCAGCAGCGTGGTCTTGCCCGATCCGCTGGAGCCGATCAGCGTCACTACGTTGCCGCGCTGCATGCTCAGGTCGACACCCTTGAGCACTTCGACTGCGCCGTACTGTTTGTGCAGGCCACGGATGTCCAGCAACGCCTGAGGCTGTGAAGAAACTTGAGCTTGAGTCATGGCAGGGCCACCCGTTTTTCAATGTGCCGGCCGAGTAACTCGATGCCGTAGTTGATGACGAAGAACAGAAAACCGGCGAACAGGTAGAACTCCAGGGTCATGAAGTTCCGGGCGATGATCTGTTGCGTGCTGAGCAACAATTCGGCGACGCCGATCACCGACAGCAAGGTCGAAGCCTTGACGATTTCGGTGGACGAGTTGACCCAGGTCGGCAGGATCTGCCGCAATGCCTGAGGCAACAGCACGTAGCCGAGGGATTGATAGAACGTCAGGCCGATGGCCTTGCTCGCTTCCATTTGCCCGCGCGGCAACGCTTGCAGCGCACCACGGACAATCTCGGCAACGTGCGAGCCGCAGAACAGCGTCAGGCCCAAGGCACCGGCCTGAAATGCGCTGATCTGCCAACCGAGTGCCGGCGCCATATAGAAGCAGGCCAACACCAATACAAACACCGGTGTACCGCGAATCAGGTCGACGTAAAAACGGAACGGCGCGCGCATCCAGAACTTGCCGTAGGTCAGCACCAGACCGGTGACCACGCCGAGCACAGTGCCGAGCAGAATCGCCAGCGCCGACACTTGCACACTGGTCAAAAAGCCCTGCCACAGCGGTTCACGCGCGACCCACAATTCATGTAACCAACTCGGAGATTCGTACATCGCAGCCTCCTATCGGCGGATCGCCAGACGCTGCTCGAGGTAACGCAGCAGCATGGCAATGAGGTAACAGGCCGCGACATATAACGCCGTGGTCACCAGCCAGGTTTCGATCACCCGGTAGCTCTCGACGTTGATCTTGCGCGCGTAGTAGGTCAGCTCCGGCACCGCAATCGCGGCCGCCAGCGAGGTGTCCTTGAACAGCGAAATGAAGTTGTTCGACAGCGCCGGCAACACATTGCGCAGCATCACCGGAACGGTGACATAAGCTTTGACCTGCCACTCGCCGAGGCCGATGGCCAGCCCGGCTTCGCGTTGTCCCTTCGGAATGCTCAGCAAACCACCACGGAACACTTCGGTCAGGTATGCCCCGGCATACAACGAGAGCGTGATGATGAACGATGGAATCTTGTCCATCCGAATGCCGAGGCTCGGCAAGGCAAAGTAGATCAACAGAATCAACACCAGAATCGGCGTGTTACGCACCACCGTGACGTACACCGAAGCCAGCACCCGCAAGGCGCGGTGCTTGGAGAGCAAGGCAAACGCCATCAGCAGGCCGATCACGCAGCCGATGGCGATCGACACCAGCGCCAGTTCAAGACCCAGACCGAGCCCCGCCAGCAAGGTGTCGAAATCGCGCCACACGGCGGCAAAATTCAACTGATAGTTCATGGTCAGCAGTACCTTGAGCGGGGCGACGGGAATCGCCCCACTCTCACGGGATCATTTGAATTCGACTGGGAAACCGATCGCTGGCGACGGCAGATCTACACCGAACCATTGTTTGAACGACGCCGCATAAGTCGGGAATTCAACGCCGGTCATGGCTTCATGCAGTGCGGTGTTGACGAAGTTCAGCCAGTCCTGATCGCCACGCTTGACTGCGCAGGCGTAGGTTTGCGGGCTCCACGCATAGCTTGGGCTACGGTAGCGGCCAGGGTTCTGCACCATCAGGTATTTGACCGAAGACTGGTCGGTGGCGGCGGCGTCGGCGCGACCGGAGTTCACCGCCTGATACATCAGATCGACGCTGTCGTACTGATCGACCTTGGCTTTGGGCAAGGCCTGATGCACCAGTTCTTCGGCATAGACGTTTTGCAGCACGGCTACGGTGACGCTGTCGCCGGCGGCTTGCAGGTCTTCGATTTCCTTGTACTTGCTGTTGTTCGGCAGCAGCAGGCCAACGCCTTCGCGGTAGTACGGCAGCGTGAACGCCACTTGCTGCGCACGGCTGGCGGTAACGGTGATGAACTGGCAGCTCATGTCGACCTTGTCGGTGAGCAGATTGGGAATCCGCGCATCGGACGACTGTACGACGAACTCGACCTTGCTCGGGTCGTTGAACAGACCCTTGGCGACGATCCGCGCGATATCGATATCAAAGCCCTGCAACTTGCCGTCCGCACCCTGAAAGTGCCACGGCGCATTGGTGCTGCCGGTGCCCACGATCAACTTGCCACGGGCCAGAACACTGTCGAGCTTGCTGTCGGCTGCCTGGGCCATACCCATGACAGCGGACGAAGCCGCAAGAACAAAAACACACGCTTTGAACAACGAAGGACGGCGATGCATGGCAAGCACTCCAGGATGGTGTTTATTCCGCTATACCGGAACACGGTTTGTTACTACGGAATAGACAGCAGAAAGTGTGCCATAGCTTTGGCAATAAAACCCAGGTCTTCGGAAACATTAATCGGTTCAACAAGTTAGCCCGCGGATTTGCGCGCGACTATCGCCAGTAGAGGTTTTTACCTTCGCTACTGAAGGCAACCGATTGGGAAGTAACGTCACATTTAAGGGCGTGTGCGCGACCGATTGATGCACAGATATAGCATTGAATCGAACTTGGAAAATGGCTTGACCGCAAGTGACCGCTCATCGGATTTACCGCTCGACCTGTCAGAGTTGACAGTTGTTGACCGGTGAATTGATAGGCCTACTGGTCCGGACCGAACGGGTCAGGAACCGAACTTAAAATCTCAATAAGGACTTTTGAAATGGCCAATCTGATTAAAAATGGTGATTTTGCCAATCAAGGCGATCACTGGACAGCAACAACCCCGAGTAACGTCAGTTACGTAGTTGGTCACTGCATAATCGCGCCTCCTGACTCCATTAGTCAGGACGTTCTCCTGGGTAGCGATGGCGGCGGTAAATTCATGATCTCGGCAAGAATGAAAACACTGCATGGCTATGCTGGCCGCGTCACTGTGCAACCACTTCCGACAGGCAACCCGGTTCAACTTGACGTCGGAGGTAACCAAGGCTGGACGATCAAGTTCCAAGAGTTCGACGCCCCTCTCGCGACACTCAAGTTCACGGTGACGGTAGAGTGCAATGACGGTACGTTTGATGAACTTGGCTCTTATTTCGGCGATGTAACGCTATCCAGGCTGCTCTGAGCCAATACTCTTGAAAGCAAGCTTTCATCTCGTGACGGCTTGCTTTCTCCGTGAACGCATCACCACTGCATTCCGAAAAAGAGAGTTTCCAATGGACTCGACAACCCCTTTCGCAGCCTTGCCGGCCACCTACCGCAAAGCCCTGAAAACCTGGCGCCCCGTTATCCTTTACTTCACCAACAAAGATTGCCCCGCCTGCGAATTGGCCGGGCCGATCTTTCGCCAGACGGCCGAGCCGTACCGGCATCGCGCCAATATTTACATGCTCAATACCAGAGAATGCCCGCGCCATCCGCAGGTCTCCGGGACGCCTACAGTGCTGTTCTTCCAGAACGGCAAACTGGTGAAAAAACTCAAAGGCATCGGCACCGAAGAAACCCTCGCACGAGATTTCGCCGAGCATATAGGCAAGACCAAAGCGCCCGTTGCCGTCCGCAAACAAACGCATGATCTGCCTTGGCTGCGTCATACGCTTCGCACTTTGCGCACCGTTGCACGTGCGCGCCTGCGGAGTCAGTGCTGAACGGGGTGAATCCAGGCCTTTTCAGAAAACTCCAGCTCATAGGTCATCTATCGAGACCTTGATGGTGGGGTCGTTTTCTCGCTCCTTGCAAAGCGCGATCAACTCCAGATCATCAAGACGCGTCATCATTGCCTCGTACTCTTTGGCAGGTACGCAATAAAACGCTGGTTCATTTCGGTTGAGAATCGCTACAGAGCGTCCACCTCCAGCAGCCACGGTGCCCATCGGATTTTTTTTCAATTCGGAAATACTCGCTACTACGTGGGAAAGAACGATGTGTGCCATTAAGGTGCTTCCTGAAGTACTTTTAGTAGCACCTAAAATAGCACCCATGAAGTTCTTAACTTCGATCCATTTGACGATACCACGTGATTTCCAGCGACGTTTCTGCGTTGTCCGTCAGACGTTTCTCGCACTTGGGTGGGAACAGGAAGGATCGCTACACTTTTCATCAGTGAATAGTGCGGTGCCTGAACCCAAGCATTCGCGAGCAGCTCGCTCCCGCATTTGAAACGCGTTCCAATGTGGGAGCGAGCTTGCTCGCGAAGAGGCCGGCCCAGTTAGTAGAGAACTCAAGGATTACGCTGGCGCGCGCTCCAAAAGCACCCGCGTCACCCGCCGCTCTTCCACCGCTTTGACCGTCATCTGCCAGCCCTCAAGCTCCAGACGATCACCGATCACTGGCAAACGATCCAGCAGGCTCATCACCAACCCGGCCATGGTCTGATAATCCTCGGTCGGCTGCGCACCAAACCCGGTGCGTTGACGCACACGCGCCAGGTTCAACGCGCCGCTGACGATAAACCCGCCCTGCTCCTCAACCACGTCCGGGCCTTCGATTTCGCTGGCATCCGGCAACTCACCGGCAATCGATTCGAGGATGTCGGTCATGGTCAACACGCCGACGAAGTCACCGAATTCGTTGACCACAAAAGCAATGTGAGTCGAGGCTGCGCGCATCTGTTCCAGCGCGTTGAGGATCGAATAACTGTCGAGCAGGTTGATGGTCTTGCGCGCCAGGTGCTCCAGATTCGGCTCGGTGCCGGCCAGGTATTCCTTGAGCAGTTCCTTCTTGTGCACGAAGCCCAAAGGCTCATCCACCGCACCGTTGCGAATCAACGGCAGACGCGAATAGGACGAGTGCATCAAGCGGGTACGAATCGCCTCGCGATCATCGGCCAGATCAATTGTGTCGACATCGGCGCGCACGGTCATCAGCCCGCGAATCGGGCGCTCCGCCAGTTGCAGCACGCCGCTGATCATCACCCGCTCGCGACGGTCGAACAGTTCGGCACTTGGCGCATCACCGTCATCAAGCAGATCGGAGATCTCCTCGCCGACCTCCTCCGCCGCCAGTTTGCGCCCGCCCAGCAAGCGCAGGACCGCATGAGCCGTGCGCTCGCGCATCGGTCGCAGGCCTTGCATCGAGCGCTTGCGCCGAGCCCGGGCGATCTGGTTGAACACCTCGATCAGGATCGAGAAACCAATGGCGGCGTACAGATAGCCTTTCGGAATATGGAAGCCCAGACCTTCGGCGGTCAGGGCAAAACCGATCATCATCAGGAAGCCCAGACACAGCATGATTACCGTCGGGTGCGCGTTGACGAAGCGCGTCAGCGGCTTGCTGGCAACGATCATCAAGCCAATCGAGATGATCACCGCGATCATCATCACCGCCAGTTCATCGACCATGCCCACGGCGGTAATCACCGCATCCAGCGAGAACACCGCGTCGAGTACCACGATCTGCGCAACGATCGGCCAGAACATGGCATAAGCGGCGTTGGTCGTGCGTTCGCCGACGTGGCCTTCCAGGCGCTCGTGCAATTCCATGGTGGCTTTGAACAACAGGAACACACCACCGAACAGCATGATCAGGTCACGGCCGGAGAAGCTCTTGTCGAACACCTCGAACAACGGCTGCGTAAGGGTCACCAGCCAGGAAATACTCGCCAACAGGCCAAGGCGCATGATCAGCGCCAGCGACAGGCCGATAATCCGCGCGCGGTCACGCTGATGCGGTGGCAGTTTGTCCGCCAGAATTGCGATGAACACCAGGTTGTCGATACCCAGCACCAGTTCCAGCACGATCAAAGTCAACAAGCCTAACCAGGCCGTGGGATCCGCTAACCATTCCATAAAACGTCTCTATCTCTCTCGATGAATTCAGGCTGCCGGACACGGCAAAGCGCAACGCGAAGGCTCTGGAGCCGCGTTGGCAACGATAGTCGGATGTCGGAAAACTGGATGCTGCGAGTGCGTCAAGACCGCGCCATGGCGCGTGGGGAAGGTGCGACTGGGAGGCTCCGAGAGGGTGTTCATGTAAATCCTGAATGAAAAATGGCCTTGGAGCGTACAGGCTTTGGGAACATTTCCTACAGCGGCAAATCATTTCAAAATCTGTACAGTCTGGAGAGATGTGTTGATTGTGCTGGCCTCATCGCGAGCAGGCTCACTCCTACGGGGGGCGTATTGCAACTTCGTGTCAACGGCCGGCAAAACGCAAACGCGACAGCTGGCGCAAATCCCCTTCGATGTAGTAATCGTTGGTCCAACTGTCGCCTGCCGCCAATGGACTCACCTGTTTCAACGCCAGTTTCTTCGCGAAATAACGGAAGCGGTAATGCTCGTAGAACCGCAGCAATTCCAGACCATAGCGGTCGGCCAGATCGGTATCGCCGCGAATGATCAGGTAGTTTTCATCATTGCCATTGCTGGCCGAAGCGCTGAGGTTGTGGCTGCCGCTGATGATCGTCGGCGAATCGCTGGTAAAGTCGGTAACCACCGCTTTGGTGTGCACCAGCAGATTGCCTTTCTGACCTTTCATGTTCTCGCGCAACCAGCCTTCCAACCCAGTGTTGAGCAACGCGGTGGCGGCGAATTCGGCGCTGCGGTCGGCATGGAAACCGGTGATGCGGCTGGCAGTGTTTTGCAGGCCATAACGCAAAATCTCGTCGTGGGGCTGGCCGAGTAGCGCGTTGAGAATCGCATCCGGCAGCGAAAACGCCGTGACGAACAGCACGTCCTTTTTCGCCGTGCTGATGATTCGCTCGAACGTTTGTAGATCGGCCCCGCCGGTACGCGGTGAAAACCCGGCAAGCAACGGCTGTTGTGCATTCATCAGGTTGTGTTCGGTGATCCACTCGCGGGTTGCGCCGACGTCGTCCGGTCGCGTCCAGATCTGCTCGAACGTTTGCAGATAACTGGCAGCAACCGATTCGTCGTCCAGCACATGCACCACGTTGGCCTGTCGATAAACCCCGTTGGCAGTGAAATTGGTGCTGCCACACAGAACCGCTTCAGGCTGCTGCTCCCCACTGGCGTCGGCGCGGCTGAGAACGATGAATTTGTTGTGAAAGATGTTGTGGGTCATTCGCCCGCGTTTGCTCGCAGGAGGCAGCGCCGCTAGGCTTGCTTCGTTGATCGTAGTGTCTTCGTCATCCGGCCGGGCGTGATACAGCACCCGCACCTGCACACCCCGCGCGAACGCTGCGTTCACCGCATCGATGATCGCCTGTAACTGGTATTCGTAGATGGCAATGTCCAGCGCCCACTGACCATCGACCGCACGCTCGATAAAACCCAGCAAGCGCCCGAGCAAGCCGTTTTCCAGCCACTGACGGGCCGCATCCGGCCAGGTTTCGATGGGCATGTTTTTATTGGCGCTGATCTGCGCGTCGAGGTCGGGAAACTTGCGCTGGAATGCCTGACTGGCGGCAACGGCGCGATTGAATATCACGCTCTGGTTGCTCGGGTGACCGTCATCGGAAGTGATCGTCAGCTCCAGCGATTCGCCCAACTGCACGGCATCGGCAGTGCCGTAGGCCAGGTGCACGCGATAGTGAAGGGTCATGCCCGGATTGACCGCGTAATCGGCCCAGCGAAATTTCTGCAGCGGCGCGATATCGCTCGGTGTGGCGTGGAACTGGGGAAAGGTGTGCGCCTTATTCGGGAAGGTCAGGCTGTTGAACAGGAACAACCAGGGTTTGGCGCCCTGCTGCTTTTCGATGGCGAAACCCAGCAGGCCCTGGCGCCGTGGTTCGGCCAGATCCATGGCCAGCAGCACGCCGTTGGTGCCGGCGTAGGCTTTGACACGGAAATCGTCCGCGGGATTTTTGACCAGTACGCGCATCGCTCACTCCTTGTGATTGGGCTGGGGGGCAGCATAGAGCAGGGATGCGGGTTTTGGTTGTTCGGCTCAAGACCGGGTCGATGCCTTCGCGAGCAGGCTCACTCCTACAGGGGAACGCATTCCAAATGTAGGAGTGAGCCTGCTCGCGATGAGGCCCGACCAGACACAGAAGGTATCAGAGAGAATTCAGCTCATCGATATGTCGATACTCTGCACTCAACGCTGAAGCCAGATCCCGCGCCCGCCCCAACCGGATCGGTCCTCGCTCGATATCGATCAACAAGCCCGGGCATTCCAGCGCCGGCAATCCTGACCACTGTTTCAAACGCCCATCGGTCACCACCAGCAAACGTTGCTGTTCAGCGGGAAAGCGCTTGCGCCGCACTGCCAGCCATTGCTCCGCCTGCATCAGTGCCGCCATTAACGGCGTGCCGCCGCCAGCTCCCAAGGCTTCCAGCCAGACGCGCAAGCCGCTCGATGCCTTCAACCCTTGCACCTGCCATCGCGGCGCCGAACCACTGGCGGTCAGCAATGCCAGCCGCGCACGCTGGCGATAGGCATCATCGAACAGTTGCGCGAGCAGGCCTTTGGCATCGCTCAAGGCGTGATGACGCCGCGTCGAGCCTGAGGCATCGACGATGACCAGCCACAGTTCATGCGGCGAGCGTGTGCGCAGTTGGAACAGCAGATCTTCACGTACTCGAGGACGTCCGTTGAGCAGCGTGCCCGGCCAGTTCACTGTACCGCCACGAGCGGCATGACGCTTGCCTTGGCGTCCGCTGTCCAGCTGTCCGGCGCGGGGTCTGGCATTCGCCCCCGCGTCGGATCGGGGGCGAATGCCTAGGGCTTTTTTGGCCAGCTCGGCACTTCACGACGGGCGCCTGTGGCAAGCCCGGGCGCCGGCAGGTCGCCCCACTGGCCCTGCCCTTCGCTCGATGAGGCCTGGGTTTCGGCCGGCGACTGCGCCGGTTGTTGCGGACTCGAAGGCGCTTGCTCACGGCGACGATGGCGCAGGGCAAACTCGGCCACGGCGTCGATGTCTTCTTCGCTAATCTCCTCAGCTCCGCGCCATGCCGCGTGGGCCCGAGCGGCGCGCAACCAGACCAGGTCGGCACGCAGACCATCGACCCCGGCGGCGAAACAACGTTCGGTGATCTGCGCCAGTGCAGCGTCGTCCAGCGCAATACTGGCCAAGGCTTCGCGGGCGTTTTCGCAACGTTCGCGCAACGCTTGTTGCTGTGTTTCCCAGTGTGCGCAGAACGCTTGCGGATCGCTGTCGAAATCCAGTCGCCGACGAATGATCTGTCCGCGCTCGGTCGGCACCGTGTGCCCACTAAGGGCGACATTCAAGCCGAAGCGGTCGAGCAGTTGCGGGCGTAATTCGCCCTCTTCCGGGTTCATGGTGCCGATCAGCACGAACTTCGCCGAATGCCGATGGGAGATACCGTCACGCTCGATCAGGTTGGTACCGCTGGCGGCAACGTCGAGCAGCAGATCCACCAGGTGATCAGGCAGCAGATTGACTTCATCGACGTAGAGCACACCGCCGTCAGCCTTGGCCAGCACGCCCGGTGAGAATTGCGCGCGGCCCTCGCTGAGCGCGGCGTCGAGGTCGAGGGTGCCGACCAGACGTTCTTCGGTGGCGCCCAGCGGCAAGGTGACGAATTGACCGCTGGCGAGCAGATCAGCCAAGCCACGGGCCAGAGTCGATTTGGCCATGCCACGCGGCCCTTCGATCAGCACGCCGCCGATTTTCGGGTCGATGGCGGTGAGGCACAGGGCGAGTTTCAGGTCATCGGCACCGACCACGGCGGAGAGCGGGAAATGTGGGGTGTCAGTCATTTGGGTTTTCTCTGTCGTGGTCGTGGGTGTACTTGGCATTGTGGGGTGTCAGTTGGGGTGGCCCTCACCCTAGCCCTCTCCCGGAGGGAGAGGGAACTGACCGAGTTGTTCTGGCGAGTTACGCCGACCTGATATATCGAGCCGAGCTCAAGTTTTGACAGCAACATAGATCGGCCCCCTCTCCCTCCGGGAGAGGGCTGGGGTGAGGGTAGCTTTTGACTGGCTAGACATCTTCCTCTATATCCAGCAGCAGATTCTCCAGCGCCTCTTTATAAGCCCCCGGCTCCTGCCACATCCCCCGCTGCTGCGCTTCCAGCATCCGCTCGGTCATATCCCGCAGCGCGTGCGGATTATGCTCACGAACAAACTCCCGGGTCGCCGGATCCAGCAGATAAGCATCGGCCAGCAAAGCGTACTGGTGGTCATCGATCAACTGCGTGGTGGCATCGAACGCAAACAGGTTATCAACCGTCGCCGCCATTTCGAACGCGCCTTTATAGCCGTGGCGCTTGACCCCGTCGATCCATTTCGGATTGGCCGCGCGCGAGCGAATCACCCGATTCAGCTCTTCTTTCAGCGTGCGAATCTTCGGCAGATCCGGTTGGCTGTGATCGCCGTGATAACTGGCCGCTGCTTCACCGCGCAGGCTTTCCACGGCGGCGAGCATGCCGCCCTGGAACTGGTAGTAATCGTTGGAATCGAGCAGGTCGTGCTCGCGGTTATCCTGATTCTGCAGCACCGCTTGCACCTGGCTCAGGCGCTGGACGAATTGCTCGCGGGCGGCGGTACCTTCGTCGGAACCGCCGTAGGCGTAGGCACCCCAATTCAGATAAACCTCAGCGAGATCGTCGCGGCTCTGCCACAAACGCCCGTCGATGGCGCCCTGCACGCCTGCGCCATAGGCACCGGGTTTGGCGCCGAATATCCGCCAACCGGCCTGACGCCGTGCGGTGTCTTCATCGACGCCCGACTGCAGCAGTGCCTCGCGCTCGGCTCGTACTTTGGCCGCCAATGGGTTGAGATCGTCCGGTTCATCCAGTGCCGCTACTGCCTGCACCGCCGCGTCGAACAGGCGAATCAGGTTGGCGAAGGCATCACGAAAGAATCCGGAGACGCGCAACGTGACATCAACACGCGGGCGGTCGAGCAGGCTCAGCGGCAGGATCTCGAAATCATCGACGCGCTGACTGCCGGTGGCCCACACCGGCCGCACGCCCATCAGCGCCATCGCCTGAGCGATGTCGTCGCCGCCGGTGCGCATGGTCGCGGTGCCCCACACAGATAGTCCGAGCTGACGCAGGTGATCGCCGTGGTCTTGCAGGTGTCGCTCAAGAATCAACGTCGCTGACTGGAAACCGATGCGCCATGCGGTGGTGGTCGGCAGGTTGCGCACGTCGACCGAATAGAAGTTGCGGCCGGTCGGTAACACGTCGAGGCGACCACGGCTGGGTGCGCCGCTGGGGCCGGCGGGGACGAAACGACCGCTGAGGGCGTCGAGCAGGCCGCGCATTTCGGCGGGGCCGCAGGCATCCAGGCGTGGGGCGACGACTTCGCGCAGATGGTCGATGATTGCACTGACCTCGGCCCAACGCGGTCCTTGTAGGAGTGAGCCTGCTCGCGATGGCGGTGTGTCAGGCAAATCTGTATCGAATGACACTCCGCTATCGCGAGCAGGCTCACTCCTACAGGGGATTTGTAGTGTTTGGGAGATTAGGTTCGAAGCAAACAGTTCCAGGCGTTCGCGGGTGTCGCCGGCAGTGCGCCAGACTTCATCGCTTTGCGATTGCAGCTCTGTCGGGCGTGGGCCTGTCCATGGGTCGGCCAACGCGCAGTCGAGCGGATCGAAACCGAGTTCGAATGCTTTGGCCAGTGCGCGCAGCAGACTCGACTGCGCGCCCTTCCCGTCTCCGCGTGGAATGCGCAGCAACGCCAGCAACGTATCAATGCGCAATCGCCCGCTCGGTGACTCGCCAAAAATGTGCAAGCCATCGCGAATCTGCGATTCCTTCAAATCACACAAATACGTATCGAGGCGCGGCAGCCAGATCGCCGCATCAGCGTCGCTGTCCAGCCCGGCATCGAGTTGCAGTTCGCGGTCGATCTGCGTCTCGCGCACCAGTTGCAGAATGTCGCGCTGCAACTCGCGGGCGCGGCGCGGATCCAGCAGTTGCGCTTCGTAATACTCGTCGGCCAACAGTTCCAGATTGCGCAGCGGGCCGTAGGTTTCGGCGCGGGTCAGCGGCGGCATCAGGTGGTCGATGATCACCGCTTGTGTGCGCCGCTTGGCCTGCGCGCCCTCACCCGGGTCATTGACGATAAACGGATAGATGTTCGGCAGCGGCCCGAGCAGTGCATCCGGCCAGCAGTTTTCCGAAAGGCCAACGCCTTTGCCCGGCAGCCATTCGAGGTTGCCGTGCTTGCCGACGTGAATCACGCCGTGGGCGCCATAGGTGTTGCGCAACCAGAAATAGAACGCCAGATAAGCGTGCGGCGGCACCAGATCCGGATCGTGATAGACCGCACTCGGATCGACCTGATAACCGCGTGCCGGCTGGATGCCGACGAAGGTCAGGCCGAAGCGCAGACCGGCAATCATCATGCGCCCGTCGCGGCACATCGGATCGTTTTGCGGCGCGCCCCAGCGTTCGATCACGGCGGCACGATTGGCTTCGGGCAGCGCATTGAACATCGCTGAATAATCGTCCATCGCCAGGCTTTGTTGGCACGGACGCAGGTCAATCGTGTCGAGATCGTTGCTGACGCCACCGAGCAATTGCTGGATCAACTCGGTGCCGCTATTCGGCAGTTCGGCCGCAATGGGATAACCCTCCGCCTGCAACGCGCGAAGAATATTCAGCGCCGCCGCCGGCGTGTCGAGACCGACGCCATTACCAATGCGGCCATCGCGGGTCGGGTAGTTGGCGAGAATCAGCGCGATGCGTTTTTCGCCATTCGGCACCCGCGCCAGATCAATCCAGCGCCGCGCCAGTTCGGCGACAAAATCCATGCGCTCGGGTTGCGCGCGGTAGCAGACCACATCGGACTGACTGCGCTCGCTGCGCCAGGCCAGATCCTTGAAGCTGATCGGCCGGCTGATGATGCGCCCGTCGAGCTCCGGCAAGGCAATATGCATCGCCAGATCGCGCGGGCCGAGGCCTTGCTCGCTGTCGCGCCAGCCGGGCTCGTTGTCCTGCGCGCAGATCGCCTGGATCACCGGGATATTGCGACGAAACGGCCGCAAGTGCGGGGCCTCAGGGCTGGACTGGGCGAATCCGGTAGTGTTGAGAATCACCCCCGCCTCGACTTCATCCAGCCAATCCTCGACCACCGTCAGACAACCGGGTTCTTTCAGACTGGCCACCGCGATCGGCAGCGGATTCAACCCCGCTGCCTGCAAGCGCTGGCAGAAAACATCGATGAACGCCGTGTTCGCCGCTTGCAAATGCGAGCGGTAAAACAGCACCGCCGCGACCGGTTGCTCAGGCAGCCATTCGGCTTGCCAGTCACTCAGTGCGGCGCTGGTTTTTTGTGGATGGTAAATCGCCGTGCGCGGCAGGGTTTGCGGTTCTTTCCAAACGTAATCACGGGCGAGCCAACGGTTGGCCAGGCAGCGGAAGAAATCCAGCGCATTGCCCAGGCCGCCCTGACGCAAGAACTGCCAGAGCCGGTCGCGATCTTCGGCATTAACGGTGCTCAGGTCGCTGAGTTCCGGATCGGGCCGGTCATCGCCCGGCACCAGAATCACCTGCACACCGCGCTCGGACAACTCGATCAGACGCTCGACGCCGTAACGCCAATAGGCAATGCCGCCATGCAGCGAAATCAGGATCACCTTGGCATGACGCAGCACTTCGTCGACGTACAGATCGACCGAAGCGTGATTCTGCACCTGCATCGGATTGGCCAGACGCAGGCTCGGATAATCCTCGGGCAACTGCTGCGCAGCTTCGGCGAGTAGCGCCAGACTGGAGTCGCCGCTGCACAGGATCACCAGCTCAGCGGGGGTCTGTCCAAGGTCGGCAATGTTGTCATCCGAGACGAATCCGCCGGGCTGAGTCCTGAGCAGGTGCATGGTTTAAACGCTGAGCGCAGCGCGCAGTTGCGCTTCGAGTTGGGCGGCGTCGAGTTGCTGACCGATCAGCACCAGACGGGTAACGCGCGCTTCATCGGCGCCCCACTGACGGTCGAAATGCTTGTCGAAACGCGTACCCACGCCCTGGATCAACAGGCGCATTGGCTTGTTTGGAATGGCGGCAAAACCTTTGACACGGAGGATGCCGTGCTTGACCACCAGTTGCGTCAGGGCATCGAGCAGCAGGCTTTCGTCGGCTTGCGGCAGTTCGATGGAGATCGAATCGAAGGCGTCGTGATCGTGGTCATCGTGGTCGTCATCGCCTTCACCGTGGTGGTGATCATGGTGGCTGTGGCGGCTGTCGATGTGTTCTTCGGAACCGGCGCCGAGGCCGATCAGCACGTCCAGCGGCAGACGGCCGTTGCTGGCTTCGATGATTTTCACCGCCGGTGGCAGCTCTTCGGCGACTTCAGCACGAACGCGAGCGAGATCTTCCGGGCTGGTCTGGTCGGCCTTGTTGAGGATGACGAGGTCGGCGCTGGCCAGTTGGTCGGCGAACAGTTCGTGCAGCGGCGATTCGTGATCGAGGTTCGGGTCGAGTTTACGCTGGGCATCGACCTGATCCGGGAACGCGGCAAAGGTGCCAGCGGCCACGGCCGGGCTGTCGACCACGGTGATCACCGCGTCAACGGTGCAGGCGCTGCGGATTTCCGGCCACTGGAAGGCTTGCACCAGCGGTTTCGGCAGGGCCAGGCCCGAGGTTTCGATAAGGATGTGGTCGAGATCGCCGCGACGCGCGACCAGTTCGCGCATCACCGGGAAGAATTCTTCCTGAACGGTGCAGCACAGGCAGCCGTTGGCCAGTTCGTAAACGCGGCCGGTGGCTTCTTCTTCGGTGCAACCGATGGTGCATTGTTTGAGGATTTCACCGTCGATGCCCAACTCGCCGAACTCGTTGACGATCACCGCGATGCGACGGCCCTGCGCGTTGTCGAGCATGTGCCGCAGCAGTGTGGTCTTGCCCGAGCCGAGGAAGCCGGTGACGATGGTGACGGGGAGTTTGGCCAGTGTTTTCATCGGTATGCCCTTTGGCAAGCGGCGGGCATACGGGACGAGAACCGGCAACGCGCGTGCGCGCCGGAAGCATTCGCCACCGGATCACCCCGCCCGGTTGTAGTGAGAATCTGTGACGAGGCAGGTCTCCTGGCTGACGGTGTTCAGGTATGAGCCTGGCGTTGGCTGCGCCTTCCCGCGGGCTCATGGGTTGAGCTGGCAGTGGCGTGGCAGCGAACTTCACCGTTCACAGTTGCGGGGGCAGCCGCGGCATTGACCGCGTTCCCTTCTTAGCTTCGGCAACGGCCGAAGAACCTCGAAAGCGCAAGGCTACGCATCGGGTGGTTATGGGTCAATGGGGTTGGGGTTTGGTTATGGGGGCATATCCGTTGCTGCGGGTGCCGCCGCTGGCGGTTTCGCTCTTACAGCGACTCACTTTTCCAGACGCCGAAAAGTAAGCAAAAGGCTTTGCCCCGGCGTACGGCACTTCGCTGAGGCTCAGTGTTCCCTCGCTACGGTGTCCATCCGGGGGCATCGCCTACGGTTTGCTTCGCTGCACCTCCTCTCGATGAATGCGGCTTCGCCGCACGGCGCTACGCGCCTAACCCCCGGATGAACACCTACGCTCGGCCTGCCGAAGGGGCAAAAAAGCCAGATCAAAAGCCAGATCAAGAGCCCCTCACCCTAGCCCTCTCCCAGAGGGAGAGGGGACTGACCGGGGCGTTTGGAAGAGGTACGCCGACCTGCGATACCGCGTTGAACTCAGGCTCAAAAAAGCAAAAAAATCGCCCCCTATCCATGAGGTTAGAGGGACTGATCGGGGTGTTTGGGAGAGCTACGCCGACGTGCAATACCGAGTCGAACTCAGATTTTGAAAAGCCCACAAATCGGCTCCCTCTCCCTCGGGAGAGGGCTGGGGTGAGGGGCGAATCCACCACAAATCCAAAGTCGACCGCATGCTCTTCCACCACTCAACAGGATGAGCGTTAGCTCGGCTGCAGCTCTTGATCTGTAAGGCGACGTCGGAAGGCTGAGTGGAGGGATTGATCCGGGCGTGGGAGCGCAGCGACCGTTTGGCGAAGCCAAACACAGCGAGAGGAGGTGCAGCGCAGCAAACCGTAGGCGCTGCGCCCGGATCGATCCCGCAGCGAAGGAACCCCGAGCCCCAGCGAGCGGGCCGCACGTAGGAGCAAGCCTTTTTGGTTACTTTTTCGGCGTCTGGAAAAAGTGACCCGCCGTAAGGGCCATCCCTTTCAAGGTCTTTTCGTTTTGGCAGCCTTGATAACTCTGTCCGTTGAAACATGAGCATGGACCGCTGTGCCTTGAACCCATGTCTTGGGTTTAGGCACCTTGGGACCGCGGGGGCTTTTCGCAACTTGTTTGGGCTGGATGTTTCTGGCCAACTCCAACAGGCGTTGGGCCAGTTGCTCCAGAGGGACAACGGGAAGATATTCTGAGGGCAGTGCAATCTGCATTCCCTCATAACCACTCCTGACCTGAACCGCCAAGTGATAGATGGAAGCTTCCCATCCTTCAGGTTGAGTCTCCCGGTGAGCTTGCTCGACACTTCGTTTGAGGATGGCCAGGACGTTGTAGGCCAATACCGCAGTAGCGAACCCGAGCAAGGCAGCCTTCGGGCTGCCAAGGGTTTCGATTTCACTTTCCAGAATCGCTTCCAGTCGCTGGAACATACCTTCAATGCTCCAGCGGCGGCGATAGAGCTCTGCGATCCGCTGTGCACTGACGCTCTGGGGTAGGTTGCTCCAGAACATCAAGCTGCTGTCTCCCGAGTCCGTTGGAGAATGAAGCGTCAGCTCGACACGCCGACATTGGTAACCGCCTCTGACCTGGATGATCTGCTCACGCACAGTGCCTGTTTCCACAGGCACCGGCTCTTGCCACTCACCTTCTTGAATCAAGCGTGGATGCTTGGCTTGCTGGCGAATGACAAAGGACGTCTGGGCCTGCTCACAAGCTTCCATGACCGGGAGCGTGCAATAGAGTCGATCAGCCAACCACACTTGGCCCGGCTCGGCATCAGCCAACAGCGGCAGCACGCAAACACGCTCGCTTGCGTAGGCATCCTCACACGCCTGAAGGTCGATGACCTGATCGAGGTCGGGGTCGTAGGCCACCACCGAAAAACCGGGACGAGCGGCGCCGCGCTCGTGACGTAAAGCTCCCAGACGTTTCTCAGTGGATGCCAAGTGATTACCGTCCACTACCCGAACCTGCCAACCCGGCAGCATCGTCGTGCAACCCAGCTCTTTTATGGTTGGAGTCAGGCGTTGAGCGCAGCCCGTAACCAGGGCGCGCAACAGCGCCGGCTCGGTACGACTGATCTTGTCGTAGAGAGCCGCCAAACTGACAGGAAGATCTTCCAGTTGCCGCGCGGCGGCGTGCAGGGATGGCTTCAGGCCCAATGAAACAAGGGACATCAGCTTGATGATGGTCGAGAACAGCAGCTCACGAGAATACTGCCGTTGCCGATGCTCTTCGAAAACCTGATCGACCCACTCAGGGGCAATAGCCTGCTCCAGAGCCAATTTAGCCATGACACTGGCAGGTGCTTTTTTCTCGAAACGCGCTAGAACATCGGCCCACATCGTTTGGGGATCCCTGAATGAAATTTCAGGGGATTTTACCGAAGACCTTGAAAGGGATGGCCGTAAGGGCGGAACCGTAATCAGCAACACCCGCAGCAACGGATAAGCCCCCCACAAAATTGACTAAAATCCCCAACCCATGCTCTCCTACACAACTTGTTACGGGTGCCCTTCACAGGGTGAAACGGGAAACCGGTGAATCATGTGCTTTACTCAAGCCCATGTCAGTCCGGTGCTGCCCCCGCAACGGTAAGCGAGCGAAGCGTCAAAACCACTGTGTCAGCAAGACATGGGAAGGTGACGCTTGCAGGTCGGCCTGACGCCAACCCCTCGTGAGCCCGGAGACCGGCCCGCAACACACAGCCCGCACCTCGTGCGTCGCTGAACATAACAAACCCGCGGTGGGCGGGCGCTGTTCGAACCTCTGCGAGCCCGACCCGCAGGGGTTTTCATGCGCTCGATTCACCCACTGACATTCCAGAGGGAAGCGCCATGTCGATCATCAGCAGCACCGGCAGCAACACGGACAAAATTTCCAGCACCGCCACCCTGAGCCAACGCCTGACCGCCGCGATCTTCGCGTCGATCCTTGGTGCCAGCCTGGTCTACTTCGCCGGTTTCTCGCACATCGAAGCGGTGCACAACGCCGCCCACGATACCCGCCACAGCGCCGCGTTCCCGTGCCACTGAGACCTGTCGACATGATCAAGCGTATTGCGCAAACCGCAGGTTTCACCGGTCTGCTGGCCGCCCTGCTCCTCACTCTGCTGCAAAGCTTTTGGGTCTCGCCGCTGATTCTGCAGGCGGAAACCTTCGAGAAGTCCGAGCCGGTGGCGGTTCACGAACACGCCGCTGGCGTGGCTGCGCACACCCACGACGCCGAAGCCTGGGAGCCGGAAGACGGCTGGCAGCGCGTGGTCTCGACCACAGGCGGCAATCTGGTGGTTGCGGTGGGTTTCGCCCTGATGCTCGCGGGCCTCTACACCCTGCGCGCACCGACCAAAACCTCGCAAGGCTTGCTCTGGGGCCTGGCTGGTTACGCGACATTCGTACTGGCACCGACGATGGGCCTGCCACCTGAATTGCCGGGCACTGCCGCTGCTGATCTGGCTTCACGCCAGATGTGGTGGATCGGCACCGCCGCTTCGACCGCTGTCGGATTGTCGCTGATTGCGTTCAGCCGCCACTGGCTGATGAAAATCCTCGGCGTGGCCATCCTCGCCGTGCCGCACGTGATCGGCGCACCGCAGCCGGAAGTGCATTCGATGCTCGCGCCGGAGGCATTGGAAGCCCAGTTCAAAATCGCTTCGCAGTTGACCAACGTGGCGTTCTGGCTGGCCCTGGGCCTGATCAGCGCCTGGTTGTTCCGCCGCAAAAGCGCTGGCCAATACCACGCATGACCGATGACAGCGCAGCGCCGACCTTCGTGGTCGGTCTGGGCTGCCAGCGCGGCTGCCCGGCCAGCACGCTGCGCGCGTTACTCGACCAAGCCTTACAGGCGCACCGTATAGAGCTTGAAACGGTCAAGGCGTTGGCCAGCATCGACCTCAAGCGCGACGAGCCGGGCCTGCAGGAACTTGCCACTCAGTTGGCTTTGCCCTTGCTGTATTTCAGCAGTGAAGAACTGGCCAGTTATCAGCAACGACTCAGCCACCATTCGCAGATCGCCTACGAACGCACCGGTTGCTACGGCGTGGCGGAAAGTGCAGCGTTGGCACTCGCCGAACAGCTGATTCAGGCACCGGCAAAACTGCTGATTTCCCGGCAAAAATACGCTCAGGCCACGTTGGCATTGGCCGGCGCAGCGTAAATTCCCGATAATCCCCGCCACCGATCATGAGCAATCTTCATCTGAAGCGATTGCCGTGCCCCTTTTTCACAGGATTTAACCATGACCGTCTACTTCATCGGTGCCGGCCCCGGCGACCCGGAATTGATCACCGTCAAAGGCCAGCGGCTGATTCGCAGCTGCCCGGTGATCATTTATGCAGGCTCGCTGGTACCGGCGGCGGTGCTGGACGGTCATCAAGCCGAGACGGTGGTCAACAGCGCTGAATTGCATCTGGAACAGATCATCGAGCTGATCAAAACCGCGCATGCCAATGACCAGGATGTGGCGCGGGTGCACTCCGGCGACCCGAGTCTGTATGGTGCGATTGGTGAGCAGATTCGTTACCTGCGTGAGCTGAATATTCCGTTCGAGATCATTCCCGGGGTGACGGCGACGGCAGCCTGTGCGGCGTTGCTAGGTGCGGAACTGACCCTGCCGGACGTCTCGCAAAGCGTGATTCTGACCCGTTACGCCGACAAGACCGCGATGCCGGCCGGTGAGGAACTGGGCAGTCTGGCGCAACACGGCGCGACGATGGCGATTCATCTGGGGGTCAACCATCTGCAGAAGATTCTGGCGGAGCTGTTGCCGCATTACGGTGCCGATTGCCCGATCGCGGTGATTCACCGGGCGACGTGGCCGGATCAGGATTGGGTGGTGGGGACGCTGGCGAATATCGCTGGGAAGGTCGAGGCCAAAGGGTTTCGGCGTACGGCGTTGATTCTGGTTGGGCGCGTTTTGGGCAGTGAGGTGTTTAGCGAGTCATCGCTGTATCGCGCCGGGCATGCTCATCTCTATCGCCCATAAAGGCCCCTTCGCGAGCAGGCTCGCTCCCACATTTGATCGCATTCCAAAGGTGGGAGCGAGCCTGCTCGCGAAGGCGTCAGTACATTTCATCCATAAAAAACTCACCCATAAAAAACGGCGCTCACGGGGCGCCGTTTTTCATGTCCGCAGCGAACACCTTAGTAGTAGGCGTTTTCTTTCTGCGTGTGGTCGGTCACGTCGCGAACGCCCTTCAGCTCCGGGATGCGCTCGAGCAAGGTGCGCTCGATGCCTTCCTTCAGGGTTACGTCCGCCTGGCCGCAGCCCTGGCAGCCGCCACCGAACTGCAGCACGGCGATGCCGTCTTCAACCACATCGATCAGGCTGACCTGACCGCCGTGGCTGGCCAGCCCCGGGTTGATTTCGGTTTGCAGGTAGTAGTTGATACGCTCGTTGACCGGGCTGTCGGCATTGACCATCGGGACTTTGGCGTTTGGCGCCTTGATGGTCAGTTGGCCGCCCATGCGGTCGGTGGCGTAGTCGACCACGGCGTCGTCAAGAAACGCTTCGCTGAAGTGATCGATATAAGCGGTGAAGCTTTTCAGCCCCAGCGCGGTGTCTTCAGGTTTTTCTTCGCCCGGCTTGCAGTAGGCAATGCAGGTTTCGGCGTACTGGGTGCCAGGCTGGGTGATGAAGACGCGGATGCCGATGCCCGGGGTGTTCTGCTTGGAGAGCAGATCAGCCAAATAATCGTGGGCGGCGTCGGTAATGGTAATAGCGGTCATGGAAACTCCTCGCAGGCTTGGGCGCAGTTTACGCCAATCGTTGCGCCGGACAAAGTCCTAGTATTTTTGTCGGGAAAGATTCTCGTCCGCCCCGCCGTCGATCCGCGCCTTGAGCCAGCGATAGCTGCGTTTTTCCACCCATTCGTAGCTCAACCAGGAGCCAACGCCGATGGCCAGCGCACACACGACAAACATCAAATACGGGTTGATGCCGTAGCGCCGGGCCAGATAACCGCCAGCCGACAGCACCAGAACGTGCATCAGATACACCGAATACGAGCAATCGCCGAGCAGTTTCAGGACCCGGCTGCGCTCGACATAACGCTCAAGCGAGATACACGCCATCACCAGCAGCGCACTCGGTACGCCCCAGTTCAGCAGCCTCGGCGCCGGTGCCAACTGATAGATCGTCAGCAACGCAGCGCCAATCGCGGTCAGCGGCAGCCAGAAACCCGGGCCAATCCAGCCCCGGCGATAGAGCATGCCGATGCCAATCCCCAGCAGAAACTCATAAACAATGTCCGAACGATAAAACTCGCTGATCCAGCCAAACCCGGTCCAGGCCTGACACACCGCAAACAGCAGCGCCGCGACCACCAGCAGGCGCACCTGCAGACGGAACAGCAACGCCCAGGCGAACAAGACGTAAAACAGGATTTCGTAATTCAGCGTCCAGCCGACATTCAGCGTCGGATAGAGGCCGTAACCGCCGGGGTTCTCAGTCGGAATGAACAGCAACGACAGCAGCAAATGGCTCCAGTCCACAGACTGATCCGGCAGCAACGGCTGGGCGAACACCACCAGCAGCGCCATCAACAGCGTGTACAGCCAATACGCCGGGACAATGCGAAACAGCCGATACAACAGAAAACGCGCGGGTGGCAGCGGTTTGTTTTCGGTCGAGAGGAAAATCACCAGACCGCTGATGACGAAGAAGATATCGACGCCCACTGCACCCTTGTCGATGAACAGCTGGCCAATCGGCCCGCGTGCTTTGAAGTCAAAGAAAATCTGCATGAAGTGGTGGCAGACCACCGTCCACGCGGCCAGCGCACGCAGGGCTTGCACTGAAATCAACATCGGCCGCTCCCGATCACAATTCCTGAAACCACCGCAGACCCCTTGTAGGAGTGAGCCTGCTCGCGATGGCGGCGGCACATTCAACATCTCCAGTGCCTGATTCTCCGCTATCGCGAGCAGGCTCACTCCTACAGGGGTTTTGCGGTGTCGCTTGAAGTTGGGACAGCATCCTCGCCTCAAACGATCAAAGATTCTCGTAGCGGTTCATATCCAGCACACCCTCTTCCACCGGTTCGGTTTCGTGGATGTACTGACTCAAATCGTGGAAATAGAACCAGAATTGCGGATGACTGCGGCGGATCCCCCAGCGTTCGACGATTTTCTCGAAGCGGTTGGCATCCTTGGCGTTTTCCATTGCATCGACAAACGCCGGCACCTGATCGGCCGGGACATTAAAGATGAAGTTCGGATAGCTGCTGAGCACGCCCGGGTAAATGGTCAGCGTATCCAGCCCGGGCTGATAACGCCGTGACTCGCCGAGCAGGAACGCCACGTTACTGTGCGCGCGGTTGCGCAACAGGCTGTAGACCTCGCGTTTGCCGCTGGCGGTTTCAATGCGCAGCATCGTCGCTTCCGGGAGCTGATCAATCACCTTCAAACCGGCGGCCGGGCGCGAAGTCAGTCGGCTCAACGCCTGTTCGGCATTTTGCAGCGCCGGGTCGATATTCGGCCGCGAGCAATAAGCGCCATCGCAACGGTTGATCGGATCGGGCCGCGCATTGAGATCGCCGTAACGCGCCAGCAATTGCATGGCGAAGTCGTATTTCGGGTCTTTCTCATCGAGCTTCAACGCGGTCGGCTTATCGTCGTCAATCGCCTCGTAATCCATCCACATCTTGAACTGGCCACCGTTCTGGTACCAATCGTCGAGATAGTCTTCGCGCGAATCAGCGGGCATCAGGCGCAGGAAGTTCTGCTCGGCGCCGTTGCGGATCAGGTCGAAATACAGACGGGTTTGCGCCTGATGGGAGACGTTGCCGAACACATCGAAGTTGACCGCCAACTGGTAATAGGTGCGTTCCAGCAGCGGATAGTCAAACAGCCACATCGTCTGCGGCACCTCGCCAATCAGGCCTTTGGTCACCGAAGCGCTGTCGAAGTGGCGAAAAATGCTCAGCAAGGCGTTGTCGTTGCCGGCCCACAGGGTCGACCAGCTCGGGGCCGGGAGATCAGCGTAGCTGTCGCGGCGCAGAGCCTCATATTCATTGCGCTTGTCGCGGTAGTTGCGCCACAGGCTCAACACGCTGCCGACATCGTCGTTCTGCCCGGGCATGGCCAACAGCGGCGTGGCCTGGCCGCGATAGTTCGGGTCGGTGATATAGAGGTCGTGTTCCGGTGCCTGGAACAGTGCCCAGAAGTTGTCGCGGATCACGTCGGTCGCAATCTGTCCACGGCACACCGGGCCGCGAATAAACGTGCGGACGAAGTATTCGGCGTTGTCGAGCATGAACTGGTAACGCGCCTGCGCCGGAATCGCTTCGAACGTCGCGAAGGGATTGGCACGGCTCTGCGGGCCGTAACCGGGCAGCGCATTAACCTGCCAGTTGCCGCTATAGAACAGGCTTTTCACCCGCGCCATCTTCGCCGCGCTCAGCGGATAGGTGATGTGGGTTTTATGCACAATCACGCCCTGCACCGGCCACAAGCGGTAATACACCTGGGTGCCCGGATCGTCGTTTGGGCGGCGAGTGGCGATAAGGTCGATCGGCTGCCCGCTCGGTGTGCGCGAACGCACCCACTGGAAGTAATGCCCCGGCTCGCCATCCTTGAAATAGATGTGCGCGAGGTACAAGTGCTCGTAAAGCCAGCGTCCGACCAGACTCTGCCGGGCGCCGGGAGTATTAAGCAGATTTTCCCACTGGACGATTTGCAGCGCCTCTTTCGCGCTCGGCGCCAGGCCTTGTTCGTCAATCGGCGCACCCGAGGCCAGCCAGCGCTGCAGCGTCTGATATTGCTGATCGGTCAGCCCGGTCACCGCCAGCGGCATGCCTTCCTTCGGATGGGCACCGGCGTAGCCCTCAAACTCGGCGGGCAGCGAGCACATGTTCTCGCGGTTCAGGCCCAGCACAATCTCTGCCGGGAGTTTGGCGTTGGGCGTCAGCGGCGTCTTGTGCCCGAGTTCGAGCATGCGCGCCATCAGCGCCGCCTGACTGCCCTGCGCATCGAGCACCGAATAGAAGTCTTTCTGCTGCCAGGCACGTTTACCGAAGGCGTCGTAAAACAGCCTGGTGGTCGGTGCCGCTTGTGTGCGCTCGCCATCGTAAACCGGCATCTTGCTGGCGCCACGGGCCGCGCCCTCGCCACTGCCCAGATTCAACTGGCAGGCCGAGTCGTAGCACGCATGGCAGGCAACGCACTTCTCGGTGAAGATTGGCTGGATGTCGCGGACGTACGAAATCGACTGAGAAATGCCCGGCACAGTCGCTGGCTCTTGCGCCACGGCGCCCCAGCTGAGAAACAGCAACACAAAACCAATGACGCGGTAAGACATGCTGCTGATCCCGATTGTAAAAAAACGCCGCGATTCTACAGTATGACGCCCGTACCAACATGAGCGATATTCATGCAAAAGCCCCGCATGCTCCAAAAGCGCACAGGTTTGCTATGATCCCGCTCCTTCGTAATGGTCTTTCCGAGTAGTCCAAATGTCCGATCGCAGCGTCCGCCTTCAAGCTCTCAAGCAAGCCCTCAAAGAGCGCATCCTGATACTCGACGGCGGCATGGGCACGATGATCCAGAGCTACAAGCTCGAAGAACAGGATTATCGCGGCAAACGCTTCGCGGACTGGCCGAGTGACGTCAAGGGCAACAACGACCTGCTGGTGATCACCCGTCCGGACGTGATCGGCGGCATCGAGAAGGCCTATCTGGATGCCGGCGCCGACATCCTCGAAACCAACACCTTCAACGCCACGCGCATTTCCATGGCCGACTACGGCATGGAAGAACTGGCCTACGAACTAAACGTAGAAGGCGCACGTCTGGCGCGCAAGGTCGCCGACGCCAAGACCGCCGAGAACCCGGACAAGCCACGTTTTGTCGCCGGCGTGCTCGGTCCTACGAGTCGCACCTGTTCGCTGTCGCCGGACGTCAACAACCCCGGCTACCGCAACGTCACCTTTGATGAATTGGTGCAAAACTACACCGAAGCCACCAAAGGCCTGATCGAGGGCGGCGCCGACCTGATCCTGATCGAAACCATTTTCGACACCCTCAACGCCAAAGCCGCGATCTTCGCCGTGCAAGGCGTGTTCGAAGAGCTGCACATCGAACTGCCGATCATGATTTCCGGGACCATCACCGACGCCTCCGGCCGCACCCTGTCGGGCCAGACCACCGAAGCGTTCTGGAACTCGGTGGCACACGCCAAGCCGATTTCCGTCGGCCTCAACTGCGCGCTCGGCGCCAGCGAGTTGCGTCCGTACCTGGAAGAGCTGTCGAACAAGGCCAGCACCCACGTTTCCGCGCACCCGAACGCCGGCCTGCCGAACGAATTCGGCGAGTACGACGAACTGCCGTCGGAAACCGCCAAGGTCATCGAAGAATTCGCCCAGAGCGGCTTCCTCAACATCGTCGGCGGCTGCTGCGGCACCACGCCGGGGCACATCGAAGCCATCGCCAAAGCCGTCGCCGGTTACGCGCCACGGCAGATTCCGGACATCCCCAAGGCGTGCCGCCTCTCGGGTCTGGAGCCGTTCACCATCGATCGCAGTTCGCTGTTCGTCAACGTCGGCGAACGTACCAACATCACCGGTTCCGCCAAGTTCGCCCGTCTGATCCGTGAAGACAACTACACCGAAGCGCTGGAAGTCGCCCTGCAGCAGGTCGAAGCCGGCGCGCAGGTGATCGACATCAACATGGACGAAGGCATGCTCGATTCGAAGAAGGCCATGGTGACCTTCCTCAATCTGATCGCCGGTGAGCCGGACATCTCGCGCGTGCCGATCATGATCGACTCCTCTAAATGGGAAGTGATCGAAGCCGGCCTCAAGTGCATTCAGGGCAAGGGCATCGTCAACTCGATCAGCATGAAAGAAGGCGTCGAGCAGTTCATCCACCACGCCAAACTGTGCAAGCGCTACGGCGCGGCGGTGGTGGTGATGGCGTTCGACGAAGCTGGCCAGGCCGACACCGAAGCGCGCAAGAAAGAGATCTGCAAACGCTCCTACGACATTCTGGTCAACGAAGTCGGCTTCCCGCCGGAAGACATCATCTTCGACCCGAACATCTTCGCCGTCGCCACCGGTATCGAAGAACACAACAACTACGCTGTGGACTTCATCAATGCCTGCGCCTACATCCGCGACGAACTGCCGTATGCGCTGACCTCGGGCGGCGTGTCCAACGTGTCGTTCTCGTTCCGTGGCAACAACCCGGTGCGCGAGGCGATCCACTCGGTGTTCCTGCTGTACGCGATCCGCGCGGGCTTGACCATGGGCATCGTCAACGCCGGTCAGCTGGAGATCTACGACCAGATCCCGCAAGAGCTGCGCGACGCCGTTGAAGACGTGATCCTCAACCGCACCCCGGAAGGCACCGACGCCCTCCTCGCCATCGCCGACAAGTACAAGGGCGACGGCAGCGTCAAGGAAGCCGAGACCGAAGAGTGGCGCAGCTGGGAGGTCAACAAGCGTCTGGAACATGCGCTGGTCAAAGGCATCACCACGCACATCGTTGAAGACACCGAAGAATCCCGTCAGTCGTTCGCCCGCCCGATCGAAGTGATCGAAGGCCCGCTGATGTCCGGCATGAACATCGTTGGCGACCTGTTCGGCGCCGGCAAAATGTTCCTGCCGCAAGTGGTGAAATCCGCCCGCGTGATGAAACAGGCTGTGGCGCATTTGATCCCATTCATCGAACTGGAAAAGGGCGACAAGCCAGAAGCCAAGGGCAAGATCCTCATGGCTACGGTGAAAGGCGACGTCCACGACATCGGCAAGAACATCGTCGGCGTGGTGCTCGGTTGCAACGGCTATGACATCGTTGACCTCGGCGTGATGGTCCCGGCCGAGAAGATTCTGCAGGTGGCCAAAGAGCAGAAATGCGACATCATCGGCCTGTCCGGCCTGATCACGCCGTCGCTGGATGAGATGGTTCACGTTGCTCGCGAGATGCAGCGTCAGGACTTCCACCTGCCGCTGATGATCGGTGGCGCGACCACTTCCAAAGCGCACACCGCGGTGAAGATCGAGCCGAAGTACAGCAACGATGCGGTGGTTTATGTGACCGACGCCTCCCGCGCGGTGGGCGTCGCGACGCAGTTGCTGTCGAAAGAATTGAAGGCCGGTTTCGTCGAGAAGACGCGTCTGGAATACGTCGATGTACGCGAACGCACCTCGAACCGCAGCGCCCGCACCGAGCGCTTGAGCTACGCCGCCGCCATCGCCAAGAAGCCGCAGTTCGACTGGGCGAATTACCAGCCCGTCAAACCGACGTTCACCGGCAGCAAGGTGCTGGACAACATCGACCTCAAGGTCTTGGCCGAATACATCGACTGGACGCCGTTCTTCATTTCGTGGGACTTGGCCGGCAAGTTCCCGCGCATCCTTGAAGACGAAGTGGTCGGTGAAGCCGCCACCGCGCTGTACAAGGACGCGCAGGAAATGCTCGCCAAGCTGATCGACGAGAAGCTGATCAGCGCCCGCGCGGTGTTCGGCTTCTGGCCGGCCAATCAGGTGCATGACGACGACATCGAGTTGTACGGCGATGACGGTCAGCCATTGGCCAAACTGCATCACCTGCGTCAGCAGATTATCAAGACCGATGGCAAACCAAACTTCTCGCTGGCCGACTTCGTTGCGCCGAAAGACAGCGAAGTGACTGACTACGTCGGTGGTTTCATCACCACCGCCGGTATCGGCGCCGAAGAAGTGGCGAAGGCTTATCAGGACGCTGGCGACGATTACAACTCGATCATGGTCAAAGCCCTCGCCGACCGTTTGGCCGAAGCCTGTGCCGAATGGCTGCACCAGCAAGTGCGTAAAGAGCACTGGGGTTATGCCAAGGACGAAGTGCTCGACAATGACGCGCTGATCAAAGAGCAATACAGCGGCATCCGCCCTGCTCCGGGTTACCCGGCGTGCCCGGATCACACCGAGAAGGCGGCGTTGTTTGCCCTGCTCGATCCGGAAGCTGAAGAGATGCGCGCCGGTCGCAGCGGGGTGTTCCTCACCGAGCACTACGCGATGTTCCCCGCGGCCGCAGTCAGCGGCTGGTACTTCGCCCATCCGCAGGCGCAGTACTTTGCGGTGGGCAAGGTCGACAAGGATCAGGTCGCCAGCTACACCTCGCGCAAAGGCCAGGAGTTGAGCGTGACCGAGCGCTGGCTGGCGCCGAACCTCGGCTACGACAACTAAGCCAGCTTCAACGCATCACCCCCTGTGGGAGCGAGCCTGCTCGCGAAGGCGGTCTATCAGCCAACACTCATGTTGAAGCTGATGGCCTCTTCGCGAGCAGGCTCGCTCCCACAGTTCGTTTTGCAGTGTTCTGCAGAGGGTTGGCTATGCTTGTCTGACACACACGGCAGACGAGGGATTTATGGACGATCCAGTCGACAACAAACCGCCGACCTTCTGGCAGATGCTGCACAGCGTGATGGCGGCGGCGTTCGGGGTGCAAAGCGGCAAGAACCGGGCAAGGGACTTCACCCATGGCAAGCCCAGCCATTTCGTGATCCTGGGGATTCTGTTTACGGCTGTGTTTGCGTTGACGCTGTTTGCCATCGTCAAACTGGTGCTGCATTTCGCCGGGGTTTGACGAATCAGCGCATCAGGGTTTGCAGGGTGAACGGGTAGCGGTAGGAATTCGGCTGCCCCTTGGCTGAGAGCTTGCGGAAATTCACCCCGTAGTGCGGCGACTTGCCCATGGCCAGCATTTGTCGGGCGTGCGGCTTGTCGATCAGTTGCAGCAACGGAATTTGTCGATCCCGGCCGCCGTAGTGATTCAGTTCGACGCCTTGCTCGACGTCATGCAACTCGACCAACGCCCAGCCACCCAAGGTGAAATGCCCGCCGACCAACGCGCTCAGGCGTCCGTCGACCAGTGCCTGCAAGGCCGCCGGCGACGTATTGACCGCGCTGAACAAGGCATCTTTGCCGGGGACCTTGCCCGTCTCGGCATACGCGCGCATTGCGCCGAAGGCCATTTCATCATTGGCCGACCACACCAGCGACACTTTCGGATAACGCGCAAACAACTGTTTGGCCTGTTCATAGGCGCGTTCCTGGGTCCAGCCGCTGTAAACCAGCTGGCGCAAGCGGGTCTGCGGATGTTCGGCCAACGCCCGCTGCATGCCGCGCTCACGCAACTGCGCCGAGGGGGTGACCTTCAGGCCGGAGAACGCCAACACTTCAATCGGCTCAGCGTTTGCCGCCGACGGATGCAGGCGGATCAGCTCCTTCATCATCAAGTAACCGCCCTCCTCGTCGTTCGGCACCAGGCTGCCGATGCGGTCGTCACGCTCACCGACCAACGCCTGCTGGTCCGGGGTCAGCGCGGCGTTGACCATAAACAGTTTTACGCCACTGTTCTCGGCCAGACGCAGGATTTGCGGCGCGACGTATTGTTCGTTGACGAAAATCAGGTACTCGGGACGATTCGGCCCCTGCAACGCAAGGCGCGCCTGAGCCAGGGTCAGTTCGGGCTGGCGTTGGGAATAGAGAATCTGCAGGTCGATACCCAGATCATGCGCAGCCGCCTGCATGAATTGCGAGTAACTGACCCAGAAGGCTTCCTGCGTCGAGCCCGGATTCAAAAACAGCACAGACTCCGCCCGCGCGCCGGTCTGGAACAGTGCGCTGAACAGCAGAAGACTGAAATGGAAAAACTTGAACATGAAACATCCGGGCCCAAGGAAAAATGGCCGCGCATTATAGCCCTCGATCTACCGGCTATTGATGCCTGATCCCGCTTTTTGTCCGACAACTCGTCGGGCACGGGCCCGGATGGGTCGTTTACTGATGGCTGACCCAGAATACCGCTGTCCCTACTACGAGAATGATCAGGAACAGAATGGCCCACGCATCGACACTGCTGTCGCTTTTTCTTGCCTTGGTCGGGTTGCTCATTGCATCGCCTCTTGTCGGTTTTATCGGTGATTGCAGAAAGACTCGACCACAGTTAAGACGATGATTGTCCGCACGACAAATGTGGGTTAGTTGACAGCCATTCTCGTTAGGCGATTTGGTTCTTTACATATACTCAAACATCACTTTTGCGCATAACTGCAAACGGGTATATTGCCCCGGCTCCTCTAGGGAGTGCGCGGCCGTGCGCGCAGAATTGCAGAGGCAAAATCGGACTCCAGCACGCGAAAACGCAGCGTTTTCCGAGTAGCCCAAGCCTGAGAACAGGACTTATATGTACGTATACGACGAGTACGATCAGCGGATCATCGAGGACCGCGTCAAGCAGTTCCGTGATCAGACCCGACGCTATCTGGCAGGTGAGCTGAGCGAAGAAGAATTCCGCCCCCTGCGCCTGCAAAATGGCCTGTACATCCAGCGCTTCGCGCCGATGTTGCGGGTGGCGGTGCCTTACGGCCAACTGACTTCGCGTCAGACGCGCATGATGGCCAAGATTGCCCGCGACTACGACAAGGGCTACGCCCACATCAGTACGCGGCAGAACGTGCAGTTCAACTGGCCGGCGGTGGAAGACATCCCGGACATTCTGGCTGAACTGGCCACCGTGCAGATGCACGCGATCCAGACCAGCGGTAACTGCCTGCGCAACGTCACCACCGACCAGTTCGCCGGTGTCGCTGCCGACGAAGTGATCGATCCGCGCCCATGGTGCGAGATCGTCCGTCAGTGGACTACGTTCCACCCGGAATTCGCTTACCTGCCGCGCAAGTTCAAAATCGCCGTCAACGGTTCGACCGCTGACCGCGCCGCCATTGAAGTCCACGACATCGGCCTTGAGCCGGTGCACAACGCCGCTGGCGAACTGGGTTTCCGTGTGTTGGTCGGCGGTGGCCTTGGCCGTACCCCGGTAGTCGGCGCGTTCATCAACGAATTCCTGCCGTGGCAGGACCTGTTGAGCTACCTCGACGCCATCCTGCGCGTGTACAACCGCTACGGCCGTCGCGACAACAAATACAAGGCGCGGATCAAGATCCTCGTCAAGGCGCTCACGCCGGAAGTGTTCGCGCAGAAAGTCGATGCGGAAATGGAACACCTGCGCGGTGGCCAGACCACATTGACCGACGCCGAACTGCAGCGTGTCGCCAAGCACTTCGTCGATCCAGACTACAAGGCGCTGGACAACCAGACCGCGCAACTGGCCGATCTCGACAAGGAGCATCCGGGTTTCGCCCGCTGGCGTACCCGCAACACCCTGGCGCACAAGAAGCCGGGTTATGTCGCCGTGACCCTGTCGCTGAAGCCGACCGGCGTTGCCCCGGGCGACATCACCGACAAGCAGCTCGACGCCGTCGCCGATCTGGCCGATCGCTACAGCTTCGGTCAACTGCGCACCTCGCACGAGCAGAACATCATTCTCGCCGACGTCGAGCAAAGCCAGTTGTTCACCCTGTGGGGCGAACTGCGTGAAGGCGGTTTCGCCACGCCGAACATCGGCTTGCTGACCGACATCATCTGCTGCCCGGGCGGTGATTTCTGCTCGCTGGCCAACGCCAAGTCGATCCCGATTGCCGAATCGATCCAGCGCCGCTTCGACGACCTCGATTACCTGTTCGACATCGGCGAGCTGGACCTGAACATCTCCGGCTGCATGAACGCCTGCGGTCACCACCACGTCGGCCACATCGGCATCCTCGGCGTCGACAAGAAAGGCGAAGAGTTCTATCAGGTCTCTCTCGGCGGCAGCGCCAGCCGTGATGCGAGCCTGGGCAAGATCCTCGGCCCGTCCTTCGCTCAGGAAGCCATGCCTGACGTGATCTCGAAGCTGATCGACGTGTACGTTGAACAACGTACCGAAGACGAGCGCTTCATCGACACTTACCAGCGTATTGGCATCGACCTCTTCAAGGAACGCGTCTATGCAGCGAATCATTAAGAACAACGAGGTCGTCGACGAAACCTGGCACTTGCTGCCCAAGGATTTCAACATCGACGAGATCAGCAACTGCGACGACTTGATCGTTCCACTGCAGCTGTGGCGCGAACACAGCCGCATGCTCAAGGCCCGCGACGGTGGTTTGGGGGTTTGGCTGGACGCTGACGAAGAAGCCGAAGAAATCGGTGAAGACGTGGCTGAGTTTCAGGTGATCGCGCTGAATTTCCCGGCGTTCACCGACGGCCGCAACTACTCCAACGCCCGCCTGCTGCGTGACCGTTACGGTTTCAAAGGCGAACTGCGAGCGATTGGTGACGTGCTGCGCGATCAGCTGTTCTATATGCATCGCTGCGGTTTCGATGCCTTTGCCATTCGCGCGGACAAAGACCCGTACGAAGCGCTGGAAGGCCTCAAGGATTTCTCGGTGACTTATCAGGCCGCCACCGACGAACCGCTGCCGCTGTTCCGTCGCCGCTAAGTCTTCAGGTTTAGCGCGGACAAAAAAACGCCGGTCATATGACCGGCGTTTTTTTATGCCTGCTCGAATTACCAGAAGCGCTGTTGCGTCAGACGACTCCACCAGCTCAGCAGTACGCGGTCGACCGAACCGCTGGCGGCCATGCCGATACGCTCCTGCAAGCTTTTGCGTTCGGCGTAGTGCAGGTGATAGACCTCGGCCTTTTTCGCCCGGTCTGCCAGGTATTCATCACTGGTCTTGAGTTCATCGACCAGTTGTTTGTCCAGCGCCGCAACGCCGAGCCAGACTTCACCGGTGGCCACATCGTCAATCGCCAGTTGCGGGCGATAGCGGGCGACGAAGTTCTTGAACAGTTGATGGGTGATGTCCAGGTCTTCCTGAAACTTCTCGCGGCCCTTCTCGGTGTTTTCGCCAAACACGGTCAGGGTGCGTTTGTACTCACCGGCGGTGAGGACTTCAAAGTCGATGTCGTGCTTCTTCAACAAGCGGTTGACGTTGGGCAACTGTGCAACCACGCCGATCGAACCGAGAATCGCGAACGGCGCACTGATGATCTTCTCGCCGATGCACGCCATCATGTAGCCGCCACTGGCCGCAACCTTGTCGATGCACACGGTCAACGGCACGCCGGCCTCGCGAATACGCGCCAGTTGCGACGACGCCAGGCCGTAGCTGTGAACCATGCCGCCACCGCTTTCCAGACGCAGAACCACTTCGTCTTTTGGCGTGGCCAAGGTTAGCAGCGCGGTGATTTCATGGCGCAGGCTTTCAGTGGCGGACGCCTTGATGTCGCCATCGAAATCGAGGACGAATACGCGGGATTTGGCTTCAGGTTGCTTCTTCTGCTTTTTCGCGCTTTTCTCGGACTTGGCTTCACCCTTGCGCAAAGCCTTTAACTGATCCTTGTCGAGCAAGGTCTGCTCCAGGCGCTCACGCAGGCCTTTGTAGAAATCATTGAGTTTGCTGACCTGCAACTGACCGGCCGATTTGCGCCGGCCCTTGCTGCGCAATGCAGCAAAACTGGCGAGCACCACCAGAATGGCGATCACCAAGGTAACGGTCTTGGCCAGGAAACTGGCGTATTCGGTGAAAAACTCCACAGAGACTCCTTAAACGATGCGCGGATGTGAGGCACACGCGGGATGGCTCCAGCATACCCATGCGCCGGCTTGTCGGCCAGCCGTGAAACCTCTGGCAACACCCCTGTAACGGGCATTTCAAACAAGCGTATGTTTTTTCATTGACAGCTACCCGTCATCCTCATAACCTCGCCACAACCTTCAACGTACCGGGATGACGCGGACGTGGGCAGCATCTACTTGATTCGACATGGCCAGGCCTCCTTTGGTGCAGACGACTATGACGTCCTGTCGCCGACCGGTGTGCGCCAGGCAGAAATCCTCGGTCAGCACCTCGCTGAACTGGGTATCAGCTTCGATCGCTGCCTCGCCGGTGACCTGCGTCGCCAGCAGCACACGGCCACCAGCGCGCTGGCGCAATTCGCCGCCAAAGGGCTGCCGGTACCGACGCTGGAAACCGATTCCGCTTTCAACGAGTTCGATGCCGACGCGGTGATCCGTGCCCTGCTCCCGGACATGCTGGCAGACGAGCCGGAAGCTCTCGACATCCTGCGCAACGCCGCGCAGAACCGTGGCGAATTCCAACGTATTTTCGCCCTGATCATCGAGCGCTGGCTGGCCGGCACTTACGACACACCGGGGCTGGAAAGCTGGCTGGGTTTCGTCGAACGGGTTCAGGCCGGGCTGCAGCGGATTCTCGATCTGGCCGATAAAAACCAGAAAATCGCCGTGTTCACCTCCGGCGGCACCATCACTGCCCTGCTCCACCTCATTACGCAAATGCCTGCGAAACAGGCCTTTGAATTGAACTGGCAAATCGTCAACACCTCGCTCAACCAGCTGAAGTTCCGCGGTCGCGAGGTGGCTTTGGCCTCCTTCAACAGTCATGCACATCTGCAACTGCTGAAGGCTCCGGAACTCATCACTTTTCGCTGAGTCCGGTTAGCTGTGAACCTTGCTGTAATCAACCAGCTCTTATTACCAAGAAAGGATCGAACCATGACCTCCGTAGCTGATGCCGTAAAAGCAATGCAAGCCAAGTTCAACCCAGCCGCTGCTGCCGGTCTGGATCTGGTTTTCGGTTTCAACATCACCGACGAAGACAAGCAGTACTCGCTGATCGTCAAAGACGGCACTTGCGACATCCAGGAAGGCGAAAACCCTGACGCCAACTGCACGCTGGTGCTGGACAGCGAAACCCTCAAAGGTATCGTCAGCGGCGAAACCGACGGCATGCAGGCTTTCATGGGCGGCAAGCTGCGCGTTGAAGGCGACATGATGCTGTCGATGAAACTGTCCGAGCTGTTCCCGTCGTAATAGCGACGTTCAGTGACACAAAGATCCCGCCTTCATGGCGGGATTTTTACATTCGAGCGCTGAGGATTACTGCTCGCACCCAAGACCTGTGGGAGCGAGTTTGCTCGCGAAGGCGTCAACTCAGTCGACATCACCGTTGCCTGTCACATCGCATTCGCGAGCAGGCTCGCTCCCACATTTGATACGGGGTCGTCAGTAAACGAAGCGGCCAGTAACTCTCGGGTATACGGATGCCGCGCTGCATGAAACAGCGCATTTGTCTCACCTCGCTCCACCACCTCGCCGTCCTTCATCACAATCAGGTCATGCGCCAACGCGCGTACCACCGCCAGATCGTGGCTGATGAACAGGTACGTCAGGCCATGTTCTTGCTGCAAACGCCGCAGCAAAGCAACAATCTGCTTTTGCACCGTACGATCCAGTGCCGAGGTCGGTTCATCGAGCAAGATCAGATCCGGCTTGAGCACCAATGCCCGGGCAATGGCGATGCGTTGTCGCTGGCCACCGGAAAACTCGTGGGGATAGCGATGCCGTGTGACAGGGTCGAGACCGACTTCACGCAACACATCGATCACCGCCCGTTCGCGCTCAGCGGCGTTCAAATCGCTGTGCACCTGTAGACCTTCGGCGATGATCTGCTCCACACACAGGCGCGGACTGAGGCTGCCAAACGGATCCTGAAACACCACCTGCAGGCGTTTGCGCAGCGGCCGGAGTTGCTTGCCGCTCAACTGCTCCAGCGCCTCGCCCTGAAAGCGGATGCTGCCCTGGGCATCGAGCAACCGCAGAATCGCCTGACCCAACGTCGACTTGCCGGAACCGGACTCGCCGACGATCCCCAAGGTCTTGCCGCGCTGAAGATTCAAATCAATGCCATTGACCGCGTGCAAGTACGACTTCGCGCGCAGCCATCCGCCGCCCAAACGGAAACGCACATTGAGATCGCGCACCTCCAGCAAATTCTCAGCGGGCTCACGGCACAATGCCTCACCACCCGGTTCAGCGTTGAGCAACTCAATGCTGTAAGGATGTTGCGGCGCGCTGAACAGCAGTTCACAGGACGCCTGTTCGACAATCACCCCGCCACGCATGACCGCCACCCGCTGAGCGATATTGCGCACCAGATTCAAGTCATGACTGATGATCAATAACGCCATGCCCAACCGTTCTTGCAGCTCCTTGAGCAGCAGCAGAATCTTGCGTTGCACGGTCACGTCCAGCGCCGTAGTCGGCTCGTCGGCGATCAACAACTGCGGTTCGCAGGCCAGCGCCATGGCAATCATCACCCGTTGGCGCTGACCGCCCGAGAGTTGATGTGGATAGGCCTTGAGCCGCTCGCGCGGGCGCTGAATACCCACGAGTTCGAGCAACTGCACAATTCGCTGACGTGCAGCCGCTCCGGCCAACCCCTTGTGCAGCGCAAGGCTTTCGCCCAGTTGCCGCTCAATCGTGTGCAAAGGGTTCAGCGAGCTCATCGGCTCCTGAAAAATCATCGCGATGCGGTTGCCACGCAATTGCCGCAAGTAGCGCTCATGCACGCCCAGCAGTTCCGTGCCGTCATAGCGGATGCTGCCGTCGATCCGCGCGATGGCCGGGTCAAGCAATTGCAAAATGCTGTGCGCCGTCACCGATTTGCCCGAGCCGGACTCCCCAACCAGCGCCACGCACTCGCCGGGGCGGATATCAAGGTCGATGCCGTGCACCACAGACTGGCCATTGAAGGCGACGCGCAGGTCGCGTATTTCGATCAGATGTTCTGGCATCTCAAGTCCTCGGATCAAACGCATCGCGGCAGGCTTCGCCGATGAATACCAGCAGTGAAAGGATCAGCGCCAAGGCAAAGAACGCGGTGAGACCAAGCCACGGCGCTTGCAGATTGCTCTTGCCCTGACCGATCAACTCCCCCAGCGAAGCGCTGCCGGCCGGCATGCCGAAACCGAGAAAATCCAGTGCCGACAAGGTTGCAATTGCTCCAGTGAGAATGAACGGCAGATACGTCAGCGTCGCGCTCATGGCATTGGGCAGGATGTGCCGAACGATCACCTGCGCATCACCGACACCCAGCGCTCGTGCGGCTTTCACGTACTCGAGACCGCGGCTGCGCAGGAACTCGGCACGCACCACATCGACCAGGCTCAACCAGGAAAACAGCGCCATGATCCCCAGCAACCACCAGAAGTTCGGCTCGACAAACCCGGACAGAATGATCAGCAGGTACAACACCGGCAGCCCCGACCAGACCTCCAGCAAACGTTGACCGATCAGGTCGACCCAACCGCCGTAATAACCCTGCAATGCCCCGGCGGCGATGCCAATCACTGCACTCGCCGCGGTCAGCGCCAAGGCAAACAACAGCGATATGCGCGTGCCGAATATCACCCGTGCCAGCACGTCGCGCGCCTGATCATCAGTGCCCAGCCAGTTGTCGCCACTGGGCGGGCTCGGTGCCGGCTCCGTGAGGTCGTAATTGACCGTGTCGAACGCGAACGGGATCGGCGCAAACCACAACCGCCCGCCCTGCCCCTCGATCAATTGCCGCACCTGCGCGCTGCGATAGTCCGGTTGAAACGGCAGTTCACCGCCAAAGTCCTGCTCGGTGTAGCGCTTGAACGCCGGGAAATACCAGTCGCCCTGATACGTCACCAGCAGCGGTTTGTCATTGGCCACCAACTCACCGCCGAGGCTCAGGCCGAACAGCGCGAGAAACAGCCACAACGACCACCAGCCGCGCCGATGTGCCTTGAAGCGCGCCCAGCGGCGCTGGCCAATTGGAGATAACGTCAGCATCAGGCAGCCCTCGCGGTGAAGTCGATACGCGGGTCAACCAGCGTGTAACAAAGGTCGCCGAGCAGTTTTATCAGCAGGCCGAACAAGGTGAAGATGAACAGCGAACCGAACACCACCGGATAGTCGCGCGCGACCGCTGCTTCGTAACTGAGACGGCCGAGACCATCGAGGGAAAAGATCACTTCGATCAGCAACGAGCCGCCGAAAAACACCGTCACCAACGCTTGCGGCAAACCAGCGACGACCAGCAGCATCGCATTGCGAAACACATGGCCGTACAACACCTGCCGTTGACTCAGTCCCTTGGCGCGCGCGGTCACCACGTACAGTCGCGAGATCTCGTTGAGAAAACTGTTCTTGGTGAGGATCGTCAACGTGGCGAAACCACCGATGACCAAGGCAGTCACCGGCAGCACCAAGTGCCAGAAATAGTCGGCCACCTTGGCCCACGGCGACAGTTCGGCGAAGTTGTCCGAGACCAGCCCGCGCACCGGAAACCAGTCCAGCGCCGTGCCACCGGCAAACACCACGATCAGCAGCAGTGCGAAGAGAAATCCCGGCAGCGCATAACCGATGATGATCGCCACGCTGCTCCAGACATCGAACGCCGAGCCGTTGTGCACGGCTTTGCGAATGCCCAGCGGAATCGACACCAGATAGGTGATCAGCGTCGCCCAGACGCCCAGCGACAAGGTCACCGGCAGCTTCTGCCAGATCAATTCGGTGACGCTGGCACCGCGAAAAAAACTCTGGCCGAAGTCCAGTCGCGCATAGCTTTTGAGCATCAGCCACAAGCGCTCGCTGGCGGGTTTGTCGAAGCCATACTGACGCTCGATATCGGCCACCAGTTTCGGGTCCAGGCCTCGGGTGGCGCGAGACTCGCCCCCGACGGTTTCGACATGACTGGAACCCACCGCTGCCCCCAAGCCAATCCCCTGCAAGCGCGCAATGGCTTGCTCGACCGAGCCACCGGGTGCGGCTTGCACGATAACGAAGTTGACCAGCAGGATCGCCAGCAAGGTCGGCACGATCAGCAGCAGACGCCGCAGGCTATAACCCCACATGGGCGTACTCCTTGTGCATCTGCGTTGTGCTCAGTGCGGTCGGGCTGATTTCCCACCAGGTGTCGAGGCCGGCGTCATACAGCGGCGCAATCGCCGGTCGGCCGAAGCGGTTCCACCACACCGTGGAAATCCCTGGCGGGTAATAGTTGGGCACCCAGTAATAGCCCCACTGCAACACCCGATCCAGCGCATGAGCATGGCGCAGCAGACTCTCGCGATTGTCGGCCTGCACCAGCCCTTCGAGCAGGACATCGACGGCCGGATCGCGCAGCACCATGTAATTGTTTGAGCCGGGATCAGCGGCACCGTCGGAGCCGAAGTAATTGAACATCTCGCGCCCCGGTGCCTGACTCACCGGGTAACCGGCGACGATCATGTCGTAGTCGCGATTGCGCACGCGGTTGGTGTATTGCGCGGTGTCGACCTGGCGGATATCGAAGCCGATGCCGATCTGCGCCAGGTTGCGTTTGAACGGCAATAGCAGCCGTTCGAAACCTTTCTGGCCATTGAGAAACGTGAAGTGCAGCGGCTCGCCATTGGCGTTCACCAACTGATCGCCCTGAGGTTTCCAGCCAGCGGCCTCCAGCAGTTTCAGTGCCTGCAATTGTTCAGCGCGGATGTTGCCGCTGCCGTCGGTTTTCGGTGCTTCAAACACCGTGGTGAACACTTCATCGGGAATCTGCCCGCGCAACGGCTCAAGAATCTTCAGCTCTTCGGCATCCGGCAATGCAGTAGCCGCCAGTGCGCTGTGGGAGAAGAAGCTGCGCTGACGCAGGTACATGCTGCGCATCATTTGCCGGTTGCTCCATTCGAAATCCCAGAGCATGGCGATCGCCTGACGCACGCGACGATCCTGAAACGGCGGTTTCTGCAGGTTGAACACAAAGCCCTGCGCGCCTTGCGCGGCACCCGGTGCGAGGTGTTCACGAAGCAATTTGCCTTGCTCGAGTGCAGCGCCCGCGTAGCCGATGGTGTAACTGGTGGCAGAGAATTCGCGGTTGTAATCGAAGCCGCCGGCCTTGAGCACCTGCCGCGACACGTCGGTGTCGGCGAAGAACTCCACGCTCAGTTGATCGAAGTTGTAGAGGCCGCGAGTGATCGGCAGATCCTTGGCCCACCAGTCCTGCACCCGTTGAAATTTCACGCTGCGCCCCGCATCTACCGCGCTGATGCGATACGGGCCGCTGCCCGGCGGAATCTCGAAACCGCCGCCCTCGGCGAAATCGCGGGTGCGCCACCAATGTTCGGGCAGCACTGGCAGTGTCGCCAGGTCCAGCGGCAAGGTGCGGCTGTCGTTGTTCTTGAAGAGGAAGCGCACTTGCGTCGGCGACTCCACGACGACTTCAGCGACATCGCGAAACTGCTGACGGTATTTGAGGCTGCCCTGAGTGGTGAACAGCTCGAAGGTGTAGCGCACGTCTTCGGCGGTGATCGGCGTGCCGTCGTCGAAACGCGCCTTCGGGTTCAGGTAGAAGCGTATCCAGCGGCGATCCGGATCCAGCTCCATCTGCTGCGCCACCAGACCGTAGACGCTATAGGGTTCGTCCTTGCTGCGATAGGCCAGTGGCGCGTATAGCCAGCCATCGATATCGGCCACGCCGGTGCCTTTGTCGGTGTAGGGAATCAAGTGGTCGAACGGGCCGCTTTCCAGCGAAGAACGGCGCAGGCTGCCGCCCTTCGGTGCGTCGGGATTGGCGTAGGCCAGGTGCTGGAAGTCGGGAGCGTATTTGGCGGGTTCGCCGTAGACCGTTAACGCGGGTTGCGGGGCGGCCCAACTGAACGGCGTTAAAAGCGCGAAAGCGCTGAACAAAATGAGCCTTGAGAACATGGGCAGATCCTTTTACTCGGTGCTGCTACTGGCTTCATCGCGAGCAGGCTCACTCCTACAAGGGTCTGCGGTGAACACAAATCCAATGTAGGAGTGAGCCTGCTCGCGATAAGGCCAGAACAGTCACCACTCTTCCTGCCTACCTGTGATGTGCAACAGGCCGGCGATTTTTATAGGGCAGGCTTTAGATCGATAGGTGACTAAAACCGGCCATCACTGATCATTCTCAAAACTTGTAACTGACCCGCGTGTACAGCGTCCGCCCAAACGGGTCGCCATATTTCGGGTCGTAGCCGCTCTGGAACGTGTAGGTCTGGTTGCTGAACGGTGGTTCGCGGTCAAACAGGTTTTTCGCGCCGAGGGTCACGCTCAGGGTCTTGCGCCAGGTGTAGGTGCCGGCCAGATCCCAGACGTTGTACGAGCCGACGTAATCGTGGGTGTCGCGATCGGAGTCGTGGTAACCGCTGGTGTAGCGGTTGGTCAGGGCCGCGCCGAACGGACCGTAATTCCAGCTGCCGATCAGGCTGTGGCGCCAGCGCGCCACGGCACCCGCCGACGCAAAGTCACCGCCACGGAAATCGCCGAGCTTGTCGATGTAGTCGCCCTTGAGTTGTTGCTGGTAGTCATAGCGGGTGACGTAAGTGCCTTGCAGGCCAATGCCGAAATTGCCGTACGGTGTGCTCGGCAGACGGTAATCGAAGCTGACATCGACGCCGTTGGTCTTGATCTTGCCGAGGTTGGCCAGGCCGGTGACGATATGATCGATGGAGCCATCCGGCTTGCGCACCAGGCGATCCGGGTACAGTTCAGGGTTCTCGAACACCGCCGACTCGGGGAATTCGGCAATCTGGTTGGCGATGTCGATCCACCAGAAATCCAGCCCGGCCGTCAGGCGTTCGAACGGCTGGTAGACAAAGCCAAGGGTGACGTTGCGTGCGGTTTCCGGGCTCAGATCGGTATTGCCACCGCTGGTGCGATTGAACTGCTGCGCGCAGTCGCGGTTGGCGATGCCGCCATTGCTCGGATTGCCGCCAGCGCACAAGCGTGGATCGTTGTAGTTGGCGTTGGTGAAACTGGTGAAAGTCGGGTTGTACAGCTCATACAACGACGGCGCACGGAACCCTTCGCTGTAGGCACCACGTACCACCAACTCCTTGAACGGCTGGAAGCGGAACGAGTATTTCGGATTGGTGGTGCTGCCGAAGTCGCTGTACTTGTCGTGGCGTACGGCCGCGGACAATTCGAGGCTGTCGAGCACCGGCACATTGACCTCGGCGTACTCGGCCGAGACGCTGCGATCCCCGGCAACGCTGCCGTTCGGATCAACACCAAGGCTTTGCACGTCGCCGGCAAATTGCGCGAAATCCTGATGGAAGTCTTCCTTGCGATACTCGCCGCCCAGTGCCAATGCCGAAGGGCCGGCGCCGAACCAGTCGCCGATTTCACGACTGATACGCCCGTCGATGGCCTTCACCCGCCCTACCGCCGTGGCGTAATCACCGTCCACCGCGTTGGCCGCCAACAGCGCGGAACCGGCAGCCGTCTGCGGACCGAACGGGTTGATCACGCCATTGGCAATACCGGCGCTGACGGCGCGGTCGTTGACGTAACCGTCCTGAATGCTGTTGACCACTTTGTTCTGGTTGTACGAGGCACCGAGGTTGTAATCCCAGCCGACCAGCGTGCCGTCGAAACTCAGCAGCAAGCGCTGACTGGTGTTGTCGTCTTCGTGCTGACGCGCGCCAACGGCGGTTTCGCGCCAGTTCACGTCGACCGGTTGCGTCGGGTCGAGGGCAAAACCGTTCGGCCCGGGGGTGATGCCGTTGCCCGGATAGAACGCCGTGCCGGGGTTGACCTGATTACCCATCAAGGTGCCGGGGCCGATTTGCGTGCGGTTTTCGTTTTGCGCCCAGAAGTATTCGAGGCTGACGTTGTGATCGTCCGACAGCTTGCCGGTGGCTTTGGCGAAAGCCGAAGTCTTCTCCGTTTCCGGCACCAGATCGAGGTAGTTCCACAGGCTCTGCCGGCAGATGCCGTTGCGCGCCAGCAAACCCGGTGCGTTGCAGCCAGAACCGGCCAAAGGGTTGGTGGCGTTACTGCCCTGACTCCAGTTGGCCGGCGAGGCGGTGCCTGAGGTGTAATCAAGTCCGCGGTTGGGCTGATAGTTGTAGGTGTAACCGCGGTCTTCAGCGGCCAGGCGTTGCTGCTTGTCGTAACTGACCACACCAAACACGTTGAAGCGATCCTCCTGCAAATCACCGAAGCCCCAACTGCCGCTGAAGTTGCGGCTTTCCCCGCCCCCCGAATGGGTTGGCGTGTCGTAGTTGGTGCTGATCTGCCCTTCGGTGAGGCTGGTCTTGGTGATGAAGTTGATCACCCCGCCAATCGCATCGGTGCCATACAGCGCCGAGGCGCCATCGCGCAGCACTTCAACACGGTCAATGGCGGCGAACGGAATGGTGTTGAGATCGACACCGGAGCCGTTGATCGCATTGGTGGCGTTGTTGCTCAGGCGCCGACCGTTGAGCAGCACCAAGGTTTTGTTGGCGCCGATGCCGCGCAGATCCGCATAAGACGCACCGCCACTGCTTGACCCCACCGAACGCCCGGAGCCGACCGAAGACTGGTTGGCAGAAATGCGACTGACCAGCTCTTCGGTGGTGGTGACGCCCTGCTCGCGCAACTCTTCGACGCGCAGGATGGTCACCGGCACCGCCGTTTCTGCATCGACCCGGCGGATTGCCGTCCCCGTGACTTCGACACGCTGCAGTTGAGTGGTCGGTTCGGTTGCCGTGCTGTCAGCGGCAATGGCCGGCAGCGTGTTGATTGCCAGCAGCAAGGCCAGGCTCAAAGGTGATTTGACGGGTGAAAACTGAATCATGAACAGCCATCCCTGCGTTTTGGTTTATGCAGGGATGTGCAATGACGAATAAGGATTTATAGAGGGCGACTTAGACTGTTGGGTGCTGAGGTTATGCAAAGAATGCCATGCCTCCGTATCAAGCCGATGCCATCTCCCTCAGCAACCGTGTATCCAGGCCAAAACGTTCTTGAGAGACCATTTTGAACTGCCCCGCTGCGAGGTCGCAGCTCACCAGCAGATTCCACGAGTGGCGGGTTGCCGCCGAGGGAATCAGGACAAACGGATGCTCATCCAGTAAAGCGTCGGCAAACCGCTGTTGATTGGGCGAAGGCCACGCGGGACTCAACCAGTAAGGATTCGGTACCTCTTCAGGCTGAACGACTTTGACCCGTGCATCGCGGATGACTTCAAAGCACGTCAGCACATATGGCTCTCTGTCCAGTGCATCAAAACTATTATTGGCCGCCACCTCCAGAATGGCCGAGGACGGGTCGACAGATGCATAGACGACTCGCCGGCCAGGCGCATTCCATCGACCGCCCTTCAGTTTTGAACCCATCCCGCTGTCCCATGTCTCTCCGTAGGCCTCCTGATCCAGGCGCCAGCCATACCAGTGCCCTTCCCAGGGCAAAGGATTCATGGGTAACCCCCGTACAGAACCCGACACAAGTATTGCTCGACCATCTGGAAACCCAGTGGATGGTGGGTCAACTCCAACGGCACGTAGCCGTTAAGGTAAGGGATGGATTTCTGCATCCATATTTCCGCCTGTGACAGCCCCCCGAATGCACGAGTGGCCATCTCCAGCACCAGCGCATATTGGTAGGCGACAACACTCTGCTGCGCGTCAAGCCGTATCGATTTGCCTTCCTTCAGCAGCCGCTGCACGGTTCTGACAGACCTGCCGGTGATGCGTTTGACCATGTCTTCGCGCAGGTACATTTCGGAAGTCGAAAGCATGTTGACGACGTCGCTCAGCTCAAAGCCCTCCTCGGTAAGGCGGACAATCAGCATGGCGTCGTCACCGAGGTCCTGGCCGTTCACGAGAAGATCGACAGGCTTGCCCGCGACCTTCTTCAGCCCCGTCAGCCGGGGCACTTTTGCTTGGGGCATCGCGACATCCTCCATCGGGCATCTGGCGCGATCGTCGATCCAGAAGTTGCGCAGGGAATAAACAGAGGTTTCATGCTCAATGAGTGGGGTACGCATAATTGATCCTTTATCCGGGAGCCTGAGCGCTCAAGCTGCTCAGCGACTTCAATGTCAGATCCAATGCTATAGATCGCGCTTCCGACGACCAACCTGAAAAGGTCGTCGGAAATATCCCCTGCTTATCGCAAAACCTGCCATTTTCCGTAGGACGTAAACGCGAGATGCCTGCCCTCAGCCGCCGAAGTGATAACTCACATCGAGCCACCATTGCCGTCCATACGGGTCATAGTTGCCGGTCGGGTAATACGGCCACCCCGCCGAGTCATCGTGTTTGACCTGATTGAGCACGTTGTTCACGGTCAGCCCGACACTTGCCCGATCATTGAGCTTGTAACGCGCACTGGCGTTGAACACCGTCCACGGCGACAGGCGCCCGTCTCCTGCACCGTTGGTGACCGAACCGTAACGAATGCCCATCAGCGTCGCCGTGGCCTTCTGGTAATCCCAGGTCAGGCTGGCGTTGACCTTGCTGCGCCAGTCGTAATTGGTGCGTGAAGTGCGCCAGTCTTGCGTCGGTGCTTCTTCCGATTCCTTGTAGTAATGCGAAAGCACCAAGGTGTAGCCCAGCGCCGAACTGAACGCGCCGTACTGCCCGGCACCCCAGCGGATATTGCTCTTGAAGTCCAGACCACTGACCCGCTCGCTGGCGGCGTTGATCGCATTGACCCGCACGCGATTCAGCTGGTTGGGATCGACTGCGGCATTGCCGGCGTTGCGATCGATGCGCGCCAAAGTCGACTGGCAATTGGCCGAATTGATGTCCTGCGTACCGTTGCGGCACTCGTTCTCTTGTTGCAACAAGCGGTTTTCATCGACGGTGGTCAGCAGATCATCGATCTCGACGCGCCAGAAATCCGTGGAGAAATCGAAGTTGCGCGACGGCGACCAGACAAACCCGTAGGTCCACGATTTGCCGCGTTCAGACTCCAGATTCGCGGTGCCGCTCTGGGTGTAGTCGACTCGCCCACGATCACACGCGCCCTCCACGCCCTGGCTGCAACCGTAGTAATCGATCTGCGCCGGGTAGTAGCCGTTGCTGTCGGACTGGTAGATGTAATTCAGGTCCGGCGCACGGAAACTGGTGCCGTAACTGCCGCGCAGCAACAGGCTGGTGACCGGGCGCCACTCAAGCCCGAGGTTGTAGGTTTTCTGCTGCTCGGTGCGGCCGCTGAATTTGTATTGGTCCCAGCGCCCGGCGGCAGTCGCCAACAGCGTGTCGGTGACCGGAATGCTGAACTCGCCACCCGCCGCATAGCGCTTGCGCGAGCCCCCGGAACTTTGTTGTGGGCTTACGCCGTAAAACGTGCCGTCGTTGAGGCCATCGTCCGGGTCAACGCGATACTCCTGCTTGCCCGCTTCCAGCACCCCGGCGAAACCCACCGGGCCGGCCGGCAAGTCGAACAGATCACCATTGACCGAAGCGTTGTAACTGGTCGACACCGACTTGCTGCTCTGGGTCAGATTGCCGCGAAACTGCTGCCACTCCTGCGGCGTTAGCGGCCGGTCCAGCCTAGAGGCATCCGGGGCGAACACCGGATAACCGCCGCTGACACCGAGTTGCGGGCCGAGGTAGAAATCCTGAATCGATGACAGTGGCGTGTAGCGCGTGGTCCTGACGCTGCGATATTCCGAGCGATTGGCTGCCAGATCGTAACTCCAGCCGGTGTCGGCGATCTTGTCCGAGAGCCCCAGGGTGCCGGTCCACGAGGTGTCGCGCCACTTGCTGTTGTTGCTGGTGCGCCCGCCGATTTCCTCTTCGCCGAAGCGTCGATACCAGCGCTCCAGATTGCCGCTGTTCTGGTTAATGAAATCCGGCGAGGTGAAGGTCGGCCCGCGCGTGTTGTTCTGGATATGGTCGAGGCCGTACATCAAATCGGCGAAGACCTGACCGCTGTCGCTGAAATGCCAGGTGCCACGGGTGTAGCCGTCGTAGTTTTCCTTCTGGGTCTGCACGGTCCAGTAATCGTTGTACATCTGATCGGTGCGGCAGCGCCCGCCGCTGTTGACCAGTTTGTTGTCGAAGGTGCCCTGATATGCACCGCAACCCGGTCCCAGATAACGACTGTTGCTCAGGTCGCGGCGGTAACCGACGTCCGCCAACGGGCCGTTTTGCATAAAGCCACGGTCATCGGCCCAGATCGGATCGCGGTTAGTCAGTTCCAGACCGAACAAACCGTCAAAATCCCCCCAACTGCCGCCGCCGCTGATCTGCAAACGCTGGTTGTCACCGCCGCCGCGCTCACTGGTGCCGCCCTTGAGGTTGACGTCGACGCCGTTGATCTTGTCCTTGAGGATGATGTTGACCACCCCGGCGATCGCGTCCGAGCCGTAAATCGCCGAGGCGCCGCTGCTGAGGATTTCGATGCGTTCGATAACCGCCGACGGAATGTTCGCCAGGTTGGTGAAGTTGACCTTGCCGTCGTACGGCGTCGGGTAGTCGGCGACGCGACGGCCATTGATCAGCACCAGCGTATGGTTCGGGCCGAGGCCGCGCAGGTTGAGCGCGCTGGCCGCCGGTTGCCAGGTGTTGCCGTAATCTTCGCCTTGGGTCATGCCGGTGTTTTGCGTCTGCGTCGCGAGGGCGTCGTAGACGTTTTTGTAGCCGCGCGCCTCCATTTCCTCGTGGGTGATGACGTTGACCGGCGTGGCGCCATCGCTCTGCGCGCGGGCGATGCGTGAGCCAGTGACGGTGACTTTTTCCATGCGGTAATCGGCGCTGGTGACCGGTGCCACGGTCGTGACTTTCGCCGGCGCATCGGCTGCACGAACGGTCAGGCCCTGAGTGCTTTGCTCGACTTGCAGGTCGCTGCCGAGCAAGGCTTTTTCTACTGCCTGACGACCGCCCAACGCACCGCGCACCGCCGCGCTGCGTTTGCCCTGCACCAGCTCCTGACTAAAGGAAATCGGTACACCGCTCTGCCGCGAGATTCCCAGCAGCACTTCGTCGAGCGGTCCGCTGGCGATGTCGAAGGTAAACACCGCTGCAGCAGGTTCCTGGGCAACCGCCGCCCATGGACTGATGCCCATCGCCAACGCAGCGGCGAGGGTCAATCGAGGTAATTGTTGTTTGATTGAGAACATCGAAGGGTTTCCCTGTTGAAGGCATCTGCAGGGAATGAGCAGCGGGCCGGCGCTTTTTATAGGGCGGCGATTAGGCCAAGAAGTTATGGGTTTATAACCGCGCGTCGATGCTGACCCAGTACGGGTTGTGCCAGGTGACGCGGATCGGCAGCGAGCGTTCCAGCAGTTGCAACGTACGATCGCTGTCGTCGAGCGGATAGAGGCCACTGAGGTGCAGATCGGCGACTTCCGGACTCAGATGCAAGATGCCGCGACGGTAGCGACGCAGGCTGTCGATGACCTCGCGCAGAGGCCGGTCGCGCACCTCCAGTCGACCTTGCACCCAGGCACTTTCCTGACCGGTGCTGCGTTCCAGCGACAGCACTCCAGCGCCGTTGAATAACAGACTTTCTCCGGCCTGCACCACTTGCCGCTCGCCACCCGCCGTGACCACTTCGACCTGCGAATGGAGCATCACCAAACGCGTCGTATCTTCGCTGTACTGCACGAGAAACTTCGTCCCCAGCGCCCGCATGCGCCCATGTTCGGTCTCGACCACGAAGGGCCGCGCCGGCTCTTTTGCCACGTCGACCAGCAACTCGCCACTGCGCAACGCGAGCAAGCGTTGCTGGCCATCGAACAACGGCACCACTCGACTGCGCGCATTCAGGGTCAGCGCACTGCCGTCGGCCAAGGTGAAGTCACGTCGTTCACCGGTCCCGGTCGACAACTCCCCCGCCTCCGGCAGCCAGCCGTAGCGCCGTCCGAGCAACCCGGCCAACAGCGCAATGCCGAGCACACTCAAACTGCCGCTGATGAATCGTCGGCGACTCGACGGCGCATTGAGGCTGTGCAGCAGGCTGTTGCGCGGCACGTTGCGCAAGGTTGGATTACGCAGCAGATTGAGGCCGCCGCCCATCTGCTCGATGACCTGCTGATGCCGAGGATCGGCAACGCGCCAGGCCTCAAACGCGGCCCGCTCAGCCATGCCCGCCTCGCCCGACTGCAGCAACGCCAGCCATTGCGCCGCCTCGTCGATCACCGCGTCGTCCGGCCTCATGCCTGCATTGCCTGATAGCAACGCTTGAACGCTTCGACCATGTATTGCTGCACGCGACTGGTCGATACGCCGAGGCGTTCGCCGATCTCGCTGTAGGTCAAACCGTCGAGTTGATGGTAGAGAAACGCCGCTTTGGCTTTGGCCGACAGCCCGTTGAGCAAGCGATCAACTGCCAGCAACGCTTCGATCACCATCGCCCGCTCTTCCGGAGACGGATGCACCGGTTCGGGCGCCAGCGCCAGACTTTCCAGATAGGCGCGCTCAAGGTCCTGACGGCGCCAGCCTTCGTACACCAGCCGCCGGGCGATGGTGGTGAGCAGCGCGCGTGGCTCGCGAATGGCCGTGGGGTCAGGCAGTGCCAGCACCCGCAGAAAGGTTTCCGAAGCGATGTCCTGCGCACTGTGCGGGCAACCCAGCGTGCGGCCAACGGCAGCACACAGCCAGCGATAGTCCTTTTGGAACATCTGCCCGATGATCTGGTAATGCGGGTTGTACCCACCCATGCCTTGCTCCCTGAAACGGGTCCCACCCGCTGCGAAAAACCATCGTTCTGCCGGGATCGTCCGGCTCTGATCAGGCGCGACTGTGCAATAGCCTCGAAGACATTTGAAGTAATAAAAAATCAGCACAAGCAAACCATTGAGCATAAGCCGCTTCGTCGCCGCAGAAACATTGGCTGACACAACGTTGACCTCGGTCACTGGCGCGTGGCCGGCCACTGATTAATCTCGCGGCTCCATCGAAAGCCAGGGACGGCTCACCGAGAGCCCGAGGCTGAACTCACTCAAGGAAGAGCAAGCATGCGACCACTCAACATCATTCTGCTGTCATCGGCCTTCAACGGCCTGACCCAACGCGCCTGGCTGGAACTGCGTGAGGCCGGGCACTCACCCAGCGTTGTGCTGTTTACCGATGAACAAGCGGTGTGCGAGCAGATCGAACACAGCGGCGCGGATCTGGTGATCTGCCCGTTCCTCAAAGACCGTGTGCCGCAGGCGCTGTGGAGCAATACCCAGCGTCCGGTGGTGATCATCCATCCCGGCATCGTCGGCGATCGCGGCGCCAGTGCCCTCGACTGGGCGATTACCAACGAGCTGCCGAGCTGGGGCGTTACCGCGTTGCAGGCTGTTGAGGAAATGGACGCCGGCCCGGTGTGGGCGACCTGCGAATTCAACCTGCCGGCGGGCCTGCGCAAATCCGAGCTGTACAACGGTCGGGTCAGTGACGCAGCGATTCGTTGTATTCGCGAAGTGGTGGAGAAATTCGTCGAAGGATTCGAGCCGATTGCCCTCGACTATGCCAATGCGAAAGTGCGTGGGCGTTTGCAGCCGAACATGAAACAGGTCGACCGCAGTTTCAGCTGGCACGACTGCGCGCGCTTCATCAAACGCTGCATCGATGCCGCCGACGGCCAGCCCGGTGTGCTGGCGAGCCTGGCCGGCGGTCAGTATTACGTTTACGACGCACACCTCGATTCGCGCAGCGGCGTGCCCGGCGAAATTCTCGCAGTGCATGACGATGCCGTACTCGTCGCGGCCGGCGATCAAAGCCTGTGGATCGGCGCACTACGGCGCAAACCGCAACCCGGCGAGGAAACCTTCAAGCAACCGGCGCGGCACCTGTTGGCCGGGCAACTGGACGATGTGCCGGTGCTCGACTGGTCGATTGCCACGCAGCCGTTCAGTGACGAAGCGTATCAACCGCTGCGGTATCGCGAATCCGGCATCGTCGGCGAGCTGACCTTTGAGTTCTACAACGGCGCCATGAGCACCGAGCAATGCCAGCGCATGGTCGCCGCGCTGCGCTGGGCCAAATCCCGTGATACCCAGGTGTTGCTGATCAAGGGCGGGCGCGGCAGTTTTTCCAACGGCGTGCATTTGAACGTGATTCAAGCCGCGCAGGATCCGGGCGCCGAAGCCTGGGCAAATATTCAGGCGATCGACGATGTCTGCGCAGAACTGCTGACGGCCCGGCAACTGGTGGTCAGCGGCGTTACTGGCAATGCCGGCGCCGGTGGTGTGATGCTCGCACTGGCGGCCGACATTGTTTTTGCCCGCGCCGATGTCGTGCTCAATCCGCATTACAAGAGCATGGGTTTGTATGGCTCCGAATACTGGACCTACAGCCTGCCCCGCGCCGTCGGCCCGGCCATGGCCGAGCAATTGACCCAGGCCTGTCTGCCGGTGAGCGCGGTGCAGGCGTGGCAACTGGGCATGGTTCAGGAAATCGGTCCGCGCTGCCCGGATGAGTTTTCGCTGTGGTTGCTGCAACGGGCCAATGGAGTTTTGAGCGATCCGACCTATGCGGCGGTGCGTGAACGCAAGGCGCGGGTTGATCAGGTGTTGATCCAGCAAAGCCGCGAAACTGAACTGCAAGAGATGCAGGAAGACATGCTCTACAACCGCAATCAATTTGCCGAGAAGTGCCGCAATTTTGTCTTCAAGCGCAAGGTCTGTGGCACGCCGACGCGGTTGATCGAGGAGTGGGCGCGGGGGCGTTTGACCGAGTTGGCCAGTTGATTTTGGCGGTGACTGCTTTCCCCTCACCCTAGCCCTCTCCCGAGGGAGAGGGAACCGAGCCGGGGATATTGGGGATTTACACCGACCTGAGGGTCTTGCTCTGAATCCATAATCGACTCGATCTTTCAGGTCGATGTATGGCGCAAGACACCTAGGTCAGTCCCCTCGCCCACAACTTCTATACAAGCGCATGGTGTGTGGCACGCCGACGCGATTGATCGAGGAGTGGGCGCGGGTGCGGTTGACCGAGGTGGCCAGTTGATTTTGGCGGTGACTGCTTTCCCCTCACCCTAGCCCTCTCCCGAGGGAGAGGGAACCGAGCCGGGGATATTGGGGATTTACACCGACCTGAGGGTCTTGCTCTGAATCCATAATCGACTCGATCTTTCAGGTCGATGTATGGCGCAAGACACCGAGGTCAGTCCCCTCGCCCACAACTTCTATACAAGCGCATGGTGTGTGGCACGCCGACGCGATTGATCGAGGAGTGGGCGCGGGTGCGGTTGACCGAGGTGGCCAGTTGATTTTGGCGGTGACTGCTTTCCCCTCACCCTAGCCCTCTCCCCAAGGAGAGGGAACTGACCGAGGTGTCTGGCGCCCTGCATCGACCTGAAAAAACGTGTCGATTATGGATTCAACGCTGATCGTTCAAGTCGGTGCATTTCTTCAATATCCCCCAATCAGTCCCCTCTCCCTCCGGGAGAGGGTTAGGCGGGCGGCGATCCGATGAGGGGCTTTTGCCTTTACAATGCCCGACACCTCAAACACCGGCCCGCCCATGGACATCGATCTCGCTCGCACCTTCCTGGAAATCGTCCGCCACGGCAGCCTCGCCGCGGCCGCGCAGAAGCTGTTCGTCACGCAAACGGCGATCACCGCCCGGGTGCAGAAACTCGAAAGTCAGCTGGGCAGCACACTGTTCGTGCGCAACCGCGCCGGGGCCAAACTGACGCCCAATGGCGAGGCCTTTGTCATCTATGCCAATCAACTGGTGCAGACCTGGGAAGCCGCGCGCCGCGATCTGCCGCTGCCCGAGGGTTATCACAACGTGCTGCACATCGGTGGCGAAGTCAGCCTGTGCAACCCGTTGATGCTCAGTTGGGCGGCGGAGTTGCGCGAAAAGATTCCCGGGCATGCCCTGCGCATGGAAATCCGCGACGGCGAAAACCTCCTGCGCCAGCTCGAACTCGGTGTGCTCGACGCCGCACTGGTCTATCAGCCGGAATACTGGCCCGGATTGCAGGTCGAGCAGGTGCTGGAAGAAAAACTGATTCTGGTGCGCGCGCCCGAGCGCCCCGATCCCTACGTCTACATCGACTGGGGCCCGGACTTCCGCCGCCAGCATGACGCCGCCCTGCCGGAAAAAGCCAAAGCGGCGCTGAGTTTCAACCTCGGTCCACTGGCCCTGCAATACATTCTCGAACACGGCGGCAGCGGCTACTTCCGCACCCGTGTGGTACGCACGTATCTGGAAAGCGGCGCCCTGGAAGCAGTGACCAAAGCCCCTGAATTCGGCTACCCGACTTATCTTGTCTACTCACGCGACCGCGATTCGGCAACGCTGCAACAAGCCTTCCATCTGCTGCGCGAAGTGATCCGCACCGATGACGACTGGTCGCAACGCTGGAACCCTCTGAGCTGAAGCGGCAGCTTCGTACCGGAGCATGGCGCATGTGACACCGAGGTCCGGCCTGCACAAACGGCCGGATCGGCTAATCTGCCGGGTATAACAACAATCCCGCAGGTGATGCAGTGAGGCAGACCACCGAGGCATTTCGCAGCCGCTACCGCGCGGCCATTCACCCGCTGTACAACCCGTGGCTGCACGGTGCCTTCGTGCTGCTGTTCGGCGTTCTGGCGATCGCTGCGTTCTGGGGCAGCGTGCGGCAGGTCAGCCTGCTGGAATGGCTGACGGTGCCGTTGACCCTGCTGCTGTTCAATTTCGGCGTGTACATGGTCCATCGCCATCTCGGCCACCACAAAAAAACCTTCGCGAAAATGTTCTACGCCCGGCATGCCGGCGATCATCACAGTTTCTTCACCCCCGGCCATATGACCTACGACAGTGCGCGTGACTGGCGGGTGATTCTGTTCCCCGCCTGGCTGATTGTGCTGCATACGCTGGTGATCACCTCACCGTTGTGGTGGCTGTTGGCACAGGTAAACGCCAACGTTGCCGGGTTGTTCGGTGGCTGCATGGTGCTGGGTTATCTGACTTACGAGGTGTTCCACGCCTGCGAGCATTTGCCGGCGGACAACCCGCTGACGCGGCTGCCATGGATCCGCCAGATGCGCCGCTTGCACGAGCTGCATCACCGCCGCGAACGCATGCAGGAGCGCAATTTCAACATCGTCCTGCCGCTGATGGACTACCTGTTCGGCACCCTTTACCGGGAGCCGGAAACCGCCCCGTTGAACTATTCGAGACAAGCCATGACCCGCATGCAGCACACCATTGACATCGCTGGCGACCCGATTGCCGTACTTGCCTACGCCGCCAGTGTCGGGCGCTGGCCGGAGTGGCACCCCTCGTCGCTGAAAATCGACGGCCCACACGGCCCGCTGCATGCCGGCGCGCGCTTTGAAGAGGACATTCATTCCGGCGGTCGTGAAGGCCATTTGAGCTGGGAAGTCACCGAGTATTTGCCCGGCCGACGCTGGTGCGCGCGGGCGCAGGGCGATCATGGCTTATCGCTGCTGCTGACCTATGAATGCAGCGCCGAAGGCAGCGGCACGCGATTTGTGCGCACGCTGGATTATCGCTTCGGCGGTCTGGGAATGCGCATCGCCAATCACCTGCTGCTGAAACGCCGCATCGAGCGCGAATCCGCCGCATCGATGCTGGCGCTGCGTGACATGGCCGCCCAGTACCTGGCCTCGGCGAGGGCCAGCGCGTGAAGCTAGGGCATCTGTTGTTGCTGCTGATCCTCATCGTCATCGCGTTCTTATTGTTGATGCCGACCAAAGTCGAACCGGTGGCCTGGACACCGCCGCCAGCGCCATCGCTGCAAGAAGGTCTCTACGCCGAGAATCAGAAACTCAAAGCCGCAGCGCAGGTCGGGCCGAGCGACATCGAAGGGCCGGAAGCCTTGCTGCTGGAGAGTGATTTCCTGATCACCGGGCTGCACGACGGCCGACTGATCCGTACCAGCCTCGACGGCCAGCAACGCAAAGTACTCGCCGACACCGGTGGCCGTCCGCTGGGCCTGGCCCGGCACCCGAACGGCTTGCTGGTGATTGCCGACGGGGTGAAGGGTTTGCTGTCCCTTGATGCGCAAGGTCAGTTGATCCCTTTGACCACGGAGGCCAATGGTCTGGCGTTCGGTTTCACCGATGACGTGGCCATCGACAAGTCCGGGCATTACGCCTATTTCAGCGATGCTTCCAGTCGTTGGGGCTATGGCCATGACGGCGAGGCAATCATCGAGCACGACGGCGACGGACGTCTGCTGCGCTACGACTTTCAGAGCGGTAAAACCAGTGTGCTGCTGGACAAACTGCAGTTCGCCAACGGCGTCACCCTCGGCCCCGACGACGCCTATGTGCTGGTCAATGAAACCGGCGCTTATCGCATCAGCCGTTACTGGCTGACCGGGCCGAAAGCCGGCACTCACGATGTGTTTATCGACAACCTGCCGGGGCTGCCGGACAACCTCGCGTTCAATGGAAGTAACCGGTTTTGGGTGGCGTTGTACGCGCCGCGCAATACTCTGCTTGATGGCACCGCCGGGCACCCGTTCGTGCGCAAGATGATCGTGCGGGCGTTGACGGTTTTGCCTAAGCCGGTGGAGAAGCGCGGGTTTGTGCTGGGGCTGGATCTGGAGGGCAAGGTGATTGCCAATTTGCAGGACGCGAGCAGTGGCAATTACTCGCCGATTACCACGGTGCGTGAGTATGGGCCGTGGTTGTATTTTGGCTCGTTGAAGGCCACACATATGGCGCGGATGCCGTTGGATGCGGCCCTGAAGTGAATCTGGCAGTTTTGTGGTGAATGGGCTGAAGTCTTCGCGAGCAGGCTCGCTCCCACAGGGGTTCTTTGCTGACCACAGCATTAGTGGTCAACACAATCCACTGTGGGAGCGAGCCTGCTCCGGGCGGCGTTCCGACGAAAGCGGTCTGTCAGTTACTGGATTTATCGAACTTGTCCGGATCTTCGTCTTCAGGCAGATCCTCATCCGGCTCTTCGGGATTGGCCGTGGTATGCGCCGGGCTGTTGGGTTCGGGATGCGTGGGAACCGGGTCGAATGCGCCCTGCTCTTCACTGGGGAATTTGGGATCGTTCATAAGGCACCTCGCAATGAGTCGGATGGAAGACTCTGTACATTCGAGGTGCCGGTCGTGGCTGTCGTTCCCGTCAATCCGCGACCGCAGGTCGGCGGATCAACAGGGTTTCAGGATCGCGCCTGTAATTGCTCGACGATCTTGTCTTTGACCTGCAAGCGCTTTTCTTTGAGTTTTTTCAGCGTGTCGTCGCTGGGAGCATCCGAGGTGGCAGTCTCGGCCTTGACTACTTCGGCGTCCGCCTGGGAGTACTTGTTGATCAGTGCGTCCAGATGTGGATCCGCGGTGCGTTTTTGCTGGATCTCTTCCTTTGTGAGTTTCAAGTCCTGTAACAGATCATGGGTCACCGGCATGGAACACCTCCGTCAGTTGATCGGCTGGCCAACGCGACCGATTGCGCTGGCCAGTTATCAGAATGGCCTCGGTTGCACGGTTCTGTCGACCACCTGTCAGACCAGCGGTGCCCGTTCGTCGCCCTGTCGCAAATGCGATCAAACCTTTGCTTGCCGCAATCCCTCCATTGGTTAACACCAACAAAAACTGCGTGGAGATACACCAATGGACGGATTCAACCTGCGTCATCTGGTTTTGGCTGTCGCTTTGAGCAGCGGCATGGGCAGCGCGTTTGCTGCGACTGACAATGACTTTGTCGATAACGCCGCGGCCGGTGGCATTGCCGAAATCGAAACCAGTCGTCTGGCCCTGGAAAAGAGCCAATCGGCCGACATCAAGGCGTTCGCCAATATGATGATCACCGATCATGGCAAGGCCAACGATGAGCTGGCGACTATTGCCAGGGCCAACGATATCGAAGTCCCGGACACCACGACATTGGTCAAACAGGCCAAGGAAAAAATCCTTGAAGTGCGTGATGAGTCCTTTGATGCCGCTTACGCCAATAATCAGGTGAAGGCACACGAAGAGACCATCGAGCTGTTCAAGAAACAAGCCAATACTGTGACGGATGACAAGGTCAAAGGCGCCCCTGAATTGAAGGCGTTTGCGCAGAAAATGCTGCCGGCGCTGGAAAAACACCTCGCCGCCGCTAAAGAACTGCAGGCCAAACATCCGAGCAAGTAAAAAGCCTTACCCTCACCCCAGCCCTCTCCCGGAGGGAGAGGGAGCCGACCGAGGTGGATGTTCGAGTTACGCCGACCTGAAAGTCTTGAGTCGAACTCAGGCTCTGAACAGCCCCTGACTTGAAATCTCGAGTTGAACCTGATTTTTGAAAAGCACCGAGATCGGCTCCCTTCCCCCTCTCCCCCCTGGGGGAGAGGGTTGGGGTGAGGGGGATCGATCTCAGCCACACCACCAGACTCCAGCGAAAAAAAGGCCGCATCCAATAGATAGATGCGGCCTTGTCATCTCCACCGAACATCAACCGCCATCCGTATCAATATCGGCATCCGTCTCCTCCCCCGGTTTCGCCCGATCCGGCTGCGGTTCGAAGCCCGGACTGAACTCATTGTCGTTGTCCGTGTGCTTGTTCTTCTGTTCCACCGCCGGATCGCCACTCTGCGCCTGCCCGCCATCGCCCTGCTGCTGCGCCGGCGCCGGTTGCCCCGGCACCTGCGGGTCAATCGCTGGATCGTTGCGATTGATCGGTTCGCCAGATTGGCTCTGCTTCGTTTGCTCGTTCATGACCACCTCGCTCGTCAAATCAAGCCCGACGCAAACACGCCGGGGCTTGAAGATTCGAAGCATGCCCTACGCCAACGTTCAAAACTTCGCCGCGCCCGGCGACGCCGACTAGAGTTACCGGGACGTTCCTTGCGCCAGAGCAAAAATATACGTGCATGAACGAACAACTATTTCGAACGGCAAATGTCGATCATTTCGCGGCGATCATTTTCACGATCGCCCCCCAATTCGCGACGGAGCAACAGGCACATGGCAGCACTGCAGAACAGCACACTCGATGCGATGAAAAACAAGCAAGCACAACTGCTGGGCGAATGGATCAACGGCCTGCAAGCCAGCGGCGCCACGCGTAATCTGAAAGATCACGATCTGCAGCAACAAACCACGGAATTCCTGCAACTGGTGGTCAACGGCCTGGAAAGCGACAACGGCACCAACATCAATGCACCTGGTTGGGAATCGACGCGTCAATTCCTGGAAAAACTGTCCCACAGCCGCGCCCTGCTCGGCCAGGATTCGCAGCAGACCGCCAGTTTTATCTTCGCCCTCAAAGGCCCGCTGTTTAACCTGCTGCAGAGCCATTACAAAGACCAACCGGCGCTGCTCGCCGAACAACTCTGGGAAGTCTCCGAGCTGCTCGACGCCTTCGGCATGCACACCATCCGCACCTTTCAAAAATCCCGCGAAGCGGTGATCAAGCGTCAACAGGAAGAACTGCTGGAGCTGTCGACCCCGGTGGTCAAGTTGTGGGACGGCGTGCTGGCGCTGCCAATGATCGGCACCCTCGACTCGCAACGCACGCAAGTGGTGATGGAATCGCTGCTGCAACGCATCGTCGACACCGGTTCGGAAATCGCCATCATCGACATCACCGGCGTGCCGACCGTCGATACCCTGGTCGCCCAACACCTACTGAAAACCGTGACCGCGATCCGCCTGATGGGCGCCGACTGCATCATCAGTGGCGTGCGTCCGCAAATCGCGCAAACCATCGTCCACCTCGGCCTCGACCTGCAAGGCGTGGTGACCAAAGCCAATCTGGCCGATGCATTGAAACTGGCCCTGACCCGTCTGGGTGTCAGCCTCGTCAAGACGGTATAAGCATGGAACGTATTCCGATTCTCCAGATGGGCAAGTTCCTGCTGGTGACGATTCAGGTCGACATGCATGACCAACTCGCCCTCACCTTGCAGGACGACTTGTCCGAGCGCATCAGCAAGACCTCGGCGCGCGGCGTGTTGATCGATATCTCGGCGCTGGACATGGTCGACTCGTTCATTGGCCGGATGATCAGCACGATCTCCGGTCTTTCGAAAATCATGGATGCCGAAACCATGCTGGTCGGCATGCAGCCGGCCGTGGCGATCACCCTGGTCGAACTCGGCCTGACCCTGCCCGGTGTCAGCACGGCATTGAACGTCGAGCGCGGGATGAAGCTGCTGCAGGAACGAGTAGACCGGCAATGACCGTACGCAGCAGCGGTACTCAACCCATCCACATCGAGCAGGATGTCGTGCTCGCGCGCCAGACCGCACGCAAACTGGCCACCGAATGCGGAATGCGCTTGATCGACCTGACGAAAATGGTCACGGCGGTCAGCGAACTGGCGCGCAACACCATGGTTTACGGTGGCGGCGGCGACATGGACTGGCAGATTCTCGATGAGGATCACAAGGTCGGCCTGCGCCTGACCTTCCGCGACGAAGGCCCGGGCATTCCCGACCTGAAACTGGCGATGACCGACGGCTGGACCTCCGGCAGCGGCATGGGCCTGGGGCTCACCGGCGCTAAACGCTTGGTCGAAGAGTTCGAACTGGACACCGAGCCCGGCAAAGGCACGCGCATAACGATTACCCGATGGACATGAATATCAGCGGGTCGATGACCCAGGTTTTGCTGATCGAAGACAGCAGCCAGATCGGCCACGCACGGCGCACGGCGCAACAACTGGCCGAACAGCATGGATTCGACGAGCGTGATGCCGGTCGTGTGGCACTGGTCGCCACGGAGCTGGCGAGTAACGTGCTCAAACACGCCAGCCACGGTGAAATGCACCTGCGGGTGTTGCCGCGCGCCAATGGTTTTGGCATTGAGTTACTCGCCATCGACCGTGCTCAGGGGTTTGATCTGCAGGCCTGCATGGCCGACGGGTTTTCTACTGGCGGCACCCAAGGCATCGGCCTCGGCTCGATATCGCGTCAGACCGAAGTGTTTGATGTGTACGCCGATGCCCGTGGTGCGGTGTTATTGGCCCGACTTTATCCACGCACGGATCGCGCGCCTGACATGCGCTTTGGGATAAGCCAGCACTCACTGCACAACGATCCGGCCTGCGGCGATGTCTGGCACCTGGCGTATGACAACGGCAGCATCAGCGCGCTGATCATCGACGGCCTCGGTCACGGTGAAGAAGCCGAACGCGCCGGTCGCGCCGGAGCGCAAACTTTCGCCCTGACGCCTTTCGCCGAGCCGGTGATGCTGATGGAAGACATGCACCGCGACATGATCGGTACTCGCGGCGGCGCTGTCGCGTTTGCCCGGTTCGATGCGCGGCGCGACAGCCTGACCTTTGCCGGCGTCGGCAACATCGGCGCCAGCCTGATCAACGCCGACAAGTCCCGTGGACTGGCCTCGCACCCGGGCATTGTCGGCGTGCAGTATCGGAAAGCCAGACCCTTTGACTATGCTCACGTGAACGGACATCTATTGATCATGTACAGCGACGGCTTGCAGTCCCGTTGGAATCTTCAAGACTACCCCGGTCTGGTGCACCGCCATCCCGCCGTGATAGCCAGCGTCCTGCACCGCGACTTCTGTCGCGGGCGCGACGATGTAACGGTGCTGGTCGTTGCCCTGGAGGCCGCCCATGGCTGAGTCGCCGATTCTGAGCAGCACGGAACAGGCCGCACTGATTGCGCAGTTGCAGAGCGAAACCGCGGCGCTGCGCGAAGAACTCGATGAAACCAATCAGGGCGTGCTGGCCCTGTACGCCGAACTCGACATACAGGCTGAGGAATTGCGCCAGGCCTCGGACTTGAAAAGCCGTTTCCTGTCGTACATGAGCCATGAGTTCCGCACGCCACTGGGTTCGATCCTGAGCATCAACAGCCTGCTCGCTGATGAACTCGACGGCCCGCTCAGTCCCGAGCAGCACAAGCAGGTCGCGTTCGTCAGCACGGCTGCGCGCGAACTCAGCGACATGGTCGATGACCTGCTCGATCTGGCGAAGATCGAGGCCGGGCGCATCAGCATTTCTCCGGCGTGGTTCGACATGTTCGACCTGTTCTCGGCCCTGCGCGGGATGTTCCGGCCGATTGTCGATGCCTCCGCCGTCGATTTGATCTTCGAAGAACCGGTCGGTTTGCCGCGCCTGTACACCGATGACAAGAAACTCGCGCAGATCCTGCGCAACTTCATTTCCAACTCGCTGAAATTCACCACCCGTGGCGAAGTGCGTGTTTCCGCGCGGCTCGAAGGTGCGGACAAGGTGCGCTTTGCCGTCAGCGATACCGGAATAGGTATCGCTGCCGAGCTGCATGGCGCATTGTTCGAGGACTTTTCCCAGGTCGACTCGCCACTGCAGAAACGTCTGCGCGGCACCGGGCTGGGCCTGTCGCTGTGCAAACGCTTCGCGGCCCTGCTCGGCGGTGAAGTCGGGATGGACAGTGCCCCGGGGGTCGGCTCGACCTTCTTCGTGATCATTCCGTTGGCGATCGCTCTGGAGAACGTCGATGAAACGTGACATCCGCCTGTTGATCGTCGATGACAACGTCGCCACCCGCTACGCCTTGCGCCGACGGCTGGAGCGTCACGGCTATGAGGTGCTGGAGGCCGGCACCGGTGGCGAGGGGCTGGCGCTGATCGACAGTGAAGCGCTCGATGCGTTGATCCTCGACGTCAATCTGCCGGACATGAGCGGCTTCGACATCGTAAGGATTCTGCGCGCGGACAGCCGCACCGCGCTGTTGCCAGTGATCCACGTCTCCGCAGCATCGATCCAGACCGGTGACATCATCACCGGCCTCGACGCCGGGGCCGACGCCTATCTGATTCACCCGGTCGACCCCGACGTACTGCTGGCCACCCTGCGCACGTTGCTACGGGTGCGCGATACGGAAAACGCTCTGCGCGAAAGTGAAGCGCGGTTTCGCGAGATTTTCGCCAATGTGTCGGCGCCGATCGCGGTGCTCGATGCCAGCCTCAAGGTGCATGAGTGCAACCATGCCTTCGCGCAACTGATTCTCGACAATCAAGACCCTCTAGCCCTGCGTGAATGCTTCGCCGAGGATCAGAGCGCCATCCTCAATGAACTGCGCCTGCGTCTGGTCGATGGCGAGCGCTGGAAAGGCACGCTGAACATGCGCGTGCAGGGCCAGATTCGCGAGACCGAGTGGCAAATTTCACCGTATCGCACGCCCGAACTGAGCCTGGTGTTCGTCGAAGACGTTACCGAGCACCGCCACCGTGAGCGCTCGCATCTGGCGCGCCTCGACGACACCACCACGCAACTGGCCAAGGAAACCGCCGAACGCGTGCGCGCCGAGGCGCAACTGCTGCAAGTGCAGAAAATGGATGCGCTGGGCAAGCTCACCGGCGGCATCGCCCATGACTTCAACAACCTGCTGACCGGCATCATCACCAGCCTGGAGTTGATCCAGAAGCGTGTCGCCGACGAGCGCCTGGACAAGGTGCAGTTCTACAGCGAAGCGGCGCTGAATTCGGCGATGAGTGCCGCGTCCCTGACCCATCGCTTGCTCGCCTTCGCCCGGCAGCAGCCGCTGGATACACGGCCGGTGGACATCAACGACCAAGTCCGCTCGCTGGAAGAATTGCTGATGCGCACCATCGGTGAGCGGATCACCCTCAAGCTGGAGCTGACCAGCAAACCGGCGATCGCCTTGGTCGACCCGGTGCAACTGGAAAGCGCGGTGTTGAATCTGGTGATCAACGCCCGTGATGCGCTGCCGGCGGGTGGCAATATCTGGGTCAACACTTATGCCGCGTACTCCCATGGCGACCCGAATCTGGCCGATGGCGCTTACGTGGCGTTGTCGGTGCGTGACGACGGGACCGGGATCGAGCACAACGTCATCGATAAAGTCTTCGATCCGTTTTTCACCACCAAACCGTTGGGCCAGGGCACCGGGCTGGGGTTGTCGACCATCTATGGTTTTGCCCGTCAATCGGGTGGCGACGCGCACATCCGCAGTGTCGCGCGGCGCGGCACCGAAGTGACGATCATGTTGCCGGCCAGCACCGACCCGACCGGGGCCGACATCCCTGCTCCCGTGGTCGATCCGCAAGGCAGCGGTGAGCATGTGCTGATTGTCGAGGACATGCCGTCGGTGCGCATGTTTGTCACTGAAGTGCTGGAGGACGCGGGTTATCGCTGCACCCAGGCGGCGGATATCGAAACGGCGCTGGAGCGTCTGCAGAATGATCCGTCGATCAACCTGCTGCTGACCGACGTTGGCCTGCCGCGCATGAGCGGACGGGAATTGGCGGATGTGGCGCGGGGTTGGCGTGAGGGGCTGCCGATTCTGTTTATGACCGGGTATGCGGAAACGGCGATCAATCGCCAGGTGTTTCTGGGCAGTGGCATGGACATGCTGGTCAAACCGTTTCAGATCAGTGAATTATTGGATAAGGTCCGCCGCACCCTTGATGGTGCCTGACCACAGCTTCACAGGGATTAATGTCGAACACAGATCCAATGTAGGAGTGAGCCTGCTCGCGATAGCGGAGTGTCAGCCACAGATGAATTGACTGACCTGGCGCCATCGCGAGCAGGCTCACTCCTACAGGGGCTCTGTGTGGACAGATAACGTGTTCACACCACAAAAACCTGTGGGAGCGAGCTTGCTCCGGGCGGCGTTCCGACGAAGACGTCAGCCCAACCAACCCAACTAGCGGCTCAAAGCCCTAACCAGAAACGGCGCAGTCTTGCTCTTCTTGCTCGCCGCAACCTTCTGCGGTGTACCCGCGACCACGATTCGGCCGCCCTGATCCCCTGCCCCCGGCCCGATGTCGATCACCCAGTCACTCTGCGCGACCACGCGCATTTCGTGCTCGACCACAATCACCGTATGCCCCGCCGTGACCAGCGTATCCAGTTGCTCCAGCAGCCGATCGACATCCCGCGGATGCAACCCGGTCGTCGGTTCGTCCAGCACGTACAAGGTCGCGCCGCGCTGGTTGCGCTGCAACTCGGTGGCCAGTTTGATCCGCTGCGCTTCACCGCCGGACAGCTCCGTGGCCGGCTGGCCCAGGCGCAGATAACCCAGGCCAATATCGCGCAGCACCTCCAGTGACCGACGAATCCCCGGTTGCCCGGCAAACACCGTCACCGCTTCATCGACGGTCAATTGCAGCACTTGGGCGATGCTCAAACCCTCCCAGAGAATCGCCAGCGTTTGCGGGTTGTAGCGTGCGCCATGGCAGGTCGGGCACGGCGCATAAACACTTGGCATGAACAACAATTCAACACTGACAAAGCCCTCACCTTCGCAGGTAGCACAACGGCCCTTGGCGACGTTGAAGGAAAACTGCCCGGCGTCATAACCTGCGGCCCGAGCAGCATCGGTCGCGGCATAGAGCTTACGGACGTTGTCGAACAACCCGGTGTAGGTCGCCAGATTCGAGCGTGGCGTGCGGCCGATGGGCTTCTGGTCGACCTGCACCAGTCGCTTGATCGACTCCAGCCCGGACGTAACCTGGCCGCTGCTGACCTGCGGTGCGTCGTCTTCGAGGCTGAGTTCTTCCGGCTCGCTCTCCACCGTCGGCCGCCCCAACTGCGCGCCGACCAGTTCCAGCAAGGCCTGACTGACCAGACTCGATTTGCCCGAGCCGGACACGCCAGTCACCGAGGTGAAGCAACCCAGTGGAAATTCGGCGCTGAGGTTATTCAGGTTGTTGCGGGTGATCCCGTCGAGTTTCAGCCACGCCGTAGGCTTGCGCGCAACGCGCGTCTGGCGCTGCGACTCAGCAAACAGATAAGCCCGCGTCTGCGACGCTTCGATCGCGGCCAGACCTGCCGGCGGGCCGCTGTACAGCACCTGACCACCCTGCTCGCCCGCCGCCGGGCCTACATCGATCAGCCAGTCGGCGCGACGCATGGTTTCCAGGTCATGCTCGACCACGAACAGCGTGTTGCCGTCAGCCTTCAAGCGTTGCAAGGCCTCGAACAACGCCTCGCCGTCGGCCGGATGCAAACCGGCGGAAGGTTCGTCGAGCACGTAAATCACCCCGAACAATTGCGAGCCCAGTTGCGTCGCCAGGCGCAAGCGCTGCAATTCGCCCGACGACAGCGTCGGCGTGCTGCGCTCCAGCGCCAGATAACCGAGGCCCAGATCGGTCAGGGTGCTGACCCGCTCCAGCAGATCCTCGGCAATACGCTGCGCCGCCAGGCGTTTTTCCAGCGACAGATTTGGCGTGTGGCGCACATCCGGCGCGCTGCCGTGGCCGCTGGCGCCATGGGCCACGCGTTGTTGACGGGCCTCGCGGGTTTGCGCGTGGCTCAACGTCTCACCGGTTTCTTCAGCTTGCTGCAGATAACTGGCCGCCGCCACCGGCCGCAATACTTCGGCGACTTGCAGCAATGGCATCTGCGACAACTCACCGATGTCATACCCGGCAAACGTCACCGACAACGCTTCACGCTTCAGGCGTTTGCCGTCGCATAACGGGCAAGGGCTGCCGAGCATGAACTGTGAAACACGCTTCTTCATCAGCGCACTTTGCGAATGGGTGAACGTGTGCAGGATGTAGCGTCGCGCACCGGTGAAGGTGCCCTGATAACTCGGCTCCATTTTGCGTTTGAGGGCGATGCGGGTTTCTTCCGGGGTCAGCCCGGCGTACACCGGCACGGTCGGGGTTTCTTCGGTGAAGAGAATCCAGTTGCGTTGCTTTTTCGGCAGTTTCTTCCACGGGATGTCGACATCGATGCCCATGGTCACGAGGATGTCGCGCAGGTTCTGCCCCTGCCACGCCAACGGCCATGACGCCACGGCGCGCTGGCGGATGGTCAGGTTCGGATCGGGCACCATCAGCGCTTCGGTGACTTCATACACCCGGCCGAGGCCATGGCATTCAGGGCACGCGCCTTGCGGGGTGTTCGGCGAAAAGTCCTCGGCGTACAACATCGGCTGCCCCGGCGGATAACTGCCGGCGCGGGAATAAAGCATGCGGATCAGGCTCGACAACGTCGTCACACTGCCCACCGACGAGCGCGTACTCGGCGTGCCGCGTTGCTGTTGCAGGGCCACGGCCGGCGGCAAGCCTTCGATGGAGTCGACATCCGGCACGCCGACCTGATCGATCAGCCGTCGCGCATACGGCGCCACTGATTCGAAGTAACGGCGCTGGGCTTCGGCATACAAGGTCGAGAAGGCCAACGAAGATTTGCCCGAACCGGACACGCCGGTGAACACCACCAGCGCATCGCGAGGAATGTCGACATCGACGTTCTTCAGGTTGTGTTCACGGGCGCCGCGCACCCGGACCATGCCGGTTGGCGCTTTGGAGGTGCGTTTGGAAGTCATCGACCTGCCTTGGTGAAGGAATGTTCAACGCTCAGCTACCGAGCACCACCCGAATCATCTGCAGCATGACTTCAGGGCTATACGGTTTGCTCAGCAAATGGGTGTCGGGGCTCAATTGGTGATTGCGCGAAATGATGTCGCGGGTGTGCCCGGAGGTGAACAGCACCGCCACCGGCGGCGTCTGCACCTTGGCCCAGGCGAACAGGTCGGAACTCTTGATCAGCCCCGGCATGACCACGTCGGTGAAAATCAGGTCGACCTCGACACCTTCAAGGAGCATTTGCATGGCCGCATCGCCGTGGCCGGCGGTCAACACGCGATAGCCCTCCTCGCGCAACAATTCCACCGCCGAAGTCCGCACGGCGTCGTTGTCCTCGACCACCAGAATCGTCTCGTGGCCGCCGCTCTGCTGCCTTTGCAGATTGGGCGCCTCATCAAGGATCGGCCGCAGGCTGCGCGGAAAATACAGCTGCACCCGCGTGCCCTCGCCGAGGGTACTGGCGATCTCGACGTGGCCGCCGCTCTGTTTGACGAAACCGAACACCATGCTCAGGCCCAGGCCAGTACCCTGGCCATCGGCCTTGGTGGTGAAGAAAGGTTCGAATACCTGCTCGAGAATTTCTGGCTCAATGCCGGCGCCGCTGTCACTGACGGCGACTCGGACAAACTCGCCGGGGATGATGCCTTTACCGGCACAGAACTCGCGATCGAGCCGCACATTGGCAGCGCTGAGCGCAATGGTGCCCTCACCCTTCATCGCATCACGGGCGTTGATCGCCAGATTGAGAATGGCGTTTTCCAACTGGTTGCGGTCGACGTTGATATGCCACGGTTGCTGCGGCAACTGCACGTCGATCTGAATGGTTTCACCCAGCGCTCGCTGCAGTAATTCGCCGACACCTTCGAAAATCTGTCGCGGGTTACACACTGCCGGCGACAACGGCTGGCGCCGGGCAAACGCGAGCAATTGCGAGGACAGCTTGGCACCGCGTTCGACCGCCGCCAGCGAGGCACTGACCCGGCGCTGTACATTGGCGTTGTTCGGCTCGTGACGTGCAAGCAGATGCAGATTGCCGGCGATCACTTGCAGCAGATTATTGAAGTCGTGAGCGACGCCGCCGGTCAGCCCGCCAATCGCTTCGAGCTTCTGTGATTGGCGCAACTGCTCTTCAGCCGCCAGCCGCGCCTCGACTTCTTCGCCGACGCGCTGTTCGAGGTTGCGGGTAAATTTGAGCAGGGATTCTTCGGCAATCTTGCGTTCATGAATGTCGATCAGTACGCCGGGGAAGCGCAACGGTTTGCCGTGTTCGTCAAACTCGCAACCGCCACTGGCCAACACCCACAGATAACTGCCGTCACTGCGCCGGACGCGATATTCGGCGTTATACGGCTCACCGGTCTGCACGGAGTGGGCGACGCGCTCTTGGACCCAGGCGTGGTCATCGGGATGGATACGCGATTCGGCAATGTCCTGGGCCAGATTGCTCAGGTCATGATCCGGCGGATAAGAAAACGTGCGGGCGAACCGTTCGTCTGCCGACAACGTGTTGTTTTTCACGTCCCAGACAAACGAGCCAAGCAAAGCGCCGGCATTCAGCGCCAGACGAACCCGCTCGTTGTCGGCGCGATAGGCCTTTTCAGCGGCCTGACGCCGACGCTCGGAGTGCATGAATTCGGTGGTTTCCACCACCATCGCCATCACCCCGGCCGGCACGCCGTCATCGTTGGCGACGGGGCTGTAATACAAATCCATCCAGACGTCTTCGGGGACGCCGTCGCGCAACAGCACCAGCTCTTTATTGCGAAAAGACAAGGTGCCACCCGCCAGGCAAGTGTCGACCACATGTCGATTGAATTCAGCGACTTCCGGCCAGCCCAGCTCCACCGGTGCACCGAGTAGATACGGATGCCGACCACCGGCAAATATCGAATAGGCATCGTTGTAGATCATGTAGCCGGCGCGGCCCCAGAGCATGACCATCGGCAGTGGCGAGGCCAGCATCAGTTGCACCGCGCTGCACAGGCTGGCCGGCCAGCTGTTCAGCGGGCCAAGTTCGGTGTGGCTCCAGTCGAACGCAGTGATGCGCCCGGCCATTTCGCCTTTCCAGCCCTCACAACCATGGCTATCGGATAAAAACTGCATCGACTGACTCAGTGTCCTTAGGTGGTTGCCCGATAAATCGCGACGCCATAACGACGCGACGCCCGTCTGTTTCGAGCGTCTGCAGTCGTATTGGTTTCATATGAGGTATAGCCGATTTCATTCCCGCGCGGAGACTAGACCCCGATCAGGTGCTTGAGCGGATGGTAGCCAGTTTTCATCTTCGCGGCGACGTCGAGAATGGCCTTCTCGATACCGTTGAGATGGGTGCAGGTCAGCTCGATGGCGGCGCTCTGATTGCCGGCTTCGATGTACTCGATCAGGCGCAGGTGTTCGTTGTCGCGGCAGACTTCATGGCTGTCGTCATCCAGCGCGGCGGCGTATAGCGAGGCACGGGAGATCAGCTTCTGGAACCAGTCGAGCAGCACCGGGTTATTGAGGCTGCGCGCCAGTTTGATATGGAACTCGCCGAGCAGATGAATCAAGCGTTCATGATCGCCCGCCGCGTGGGCTTGATCTTCGAGCAGCAGGTGCTCGCGCAGGTCGTGCATCGCCGCGCCGTCCTTGCGCCGGCACAGTTCGGTGACGATGCCGATCTCGATCAGCCGGCGGGTTTCAAACAGCGAGCGGAGCTCTTCATTGCTCGGCAGCGATACCGACGCCCCTTTATTGGGCTCGGTGGTGACCAGCCCATCGGCCTCCAATTGCTTCAATGCGGCGCGCACCGACGTGCGGCTGACATTGAATAACTCGGCCAACGAGGCCTCGCCCAGTTTCATTCCCGGGCGCAACGAGCGCTTGCTGATCGCCTCGTAAACCCCTTGGTAGACGCGGTCGACCGTGGTTTCCGGTTTCTTCTCGGTCATTCGAACACTCCTTTAGCGTCAGGCAACCAGCCCCTGGCGATGCCTGGCCATGGAAAAGGGCGGCAGACGCAGGTTAATCCGGGCCTTGGCAAATTGCATTCATATATTGCATACCGACGGAGGATGGCGCTGAACATCGGTCAATTGGGCCTGGATGCGATCGGGCGCAGGGTGGCCATGGCTATGCGCGAACCCGCGATTACTCCGATCTGACGACCCGCTCGTTGCAAGCGTGGACGGAAGCACCGGGCGGTGGCGAGCGGTTTTGGCCGGCCGCGAAATAACCCAGAAGAGAAACGCATTCCCCTGTAGGAGTGAGCCTGCTCGCGATAGCGGTGTGTCAGGTGTCGATGTGTTGTCTGACACACCGCTATCGCGAGCAGGCTCACTCCTACAGGGGGTTTCTGCCGCAGCTGATAATTCAGTCCGTGCCGTACTTCGGCGAGCGTGGGCCGTACAGCAGGCCTGCCCGGTGTCCGGCCGAGAGCAGACGATTGCTCGCCACACCGGCAATCGGGTAGCCGGCATCGGTGGCGCTGTTGATGACCTGCTTCACAGCCGCCGTGATCAGCATGCCGATCAGACCGCCACCGCCGTTGTTACCGCCCTCTTCGCTCGACGCCCGCGCCGAACCGGTCCACAGCGTCGTGCCGCTTTTCAGGTCAACCAGTTTTGCCGTCGCAGTGACCGCAGTTTCGCTGCTGATCACCATGTAGCGCGTGCCGTATTCGGTCACGGTGATGTACAGCGCCGCGTCCGCACCGAAGATGTCCCTCAGTTTGTTTGCCGGTGCCTGATGGATATCGTCCGGGGTGGTCAGGCCATTCTGGCGGAACGTCTCGTCAACCAGCGTAATCGGCAGCACGTAATAACCGGCTTCCGCCAACGGAAACGTCACCTGCGACAACAGGCTGTACGACGCCTTCACGTCCGGCGAAGTGTTCAGCGGTGGCAGCACCAGAATGGTCTTCGGCCGCGCCTGTTTGTAGGCCGCGTAATCCACGGTCTTGGGCGCGACGCAGCCACCCAGCACAGTCAGGGCCAGACCGGTGGCCAGCAGTTTCAAGGTACGCGCAATCATTTCGCGTCTCCGCTCTTGGCGTTCTTGAGCAGAAAGTCCATGTACGTGCCGGACTCGGGGAACAGGGTTTTCTCGGTGTTGAACTGCTGCACCATCTGATCGTCCTTGCCCATGCTCAGATAGAGCAGGCCAAGGTGCGCATGGTAGCCCGGCGGTACGGCTTTGCCGGTGGAGCGGATTTTCTGCAGGTCACGTTCCAGCGCTTCGGCCTGGGCTTCCTTTGGCTCTTCGCCTTTGAAGTATTCGTAGACCTGGGGTTCGTAGCCTTCCCACTGGTACAGGGTTTGCGGGCCGGGGGCACAACCGGTCAGCAAGGCGCTGGCGGCCAGCGTCAGCGCCATCAACGCGCGCGACAAATTCAGAGTCATGGGTGTTGCTCCTTGCAATGGGCGTCGATCAGTTGCCCGGTTTCCAGGCACCGGCGTTCATGCCATCGACCAGACGATTGATCGCCTCGCGCATGGCCAGATCCAGTACTTTGCCGTTGAGGGTCGAGTCGTAGGCAGCGGTGCCGCCGAAGCCGATGATTTCGCGGTTGGACAGAGCGTATTCACCGGCGCCCTGGGTCGAATAGACCACTTCGGAAGTGCTGATGTTGACGATGTTCAGGTTGACCTTGGCGTAAGCCACTTGAGTCTTGCCACGGCCGAGAATGCCGAACAACTGGTGATCGCCGGTCTCTTTGCGGCCGAACTCGGTGACGTCACCGGTGACCACATAATCAGCACCTTTCAGACGCTGGGCCTGGCCTTTGATCGCGGCTTCCTGCTGGATTTCACCCATGTTGTCGCGGTCCAGCACGCTGAAGCGATTGGTCTGCTGCAAGTGGGTGATCAGGATGGTCTTGGCCTGACCGCCGAGACGGTCGACGCCGTCGGAGAAGATCCCGCGCATGTAGCTGGAGCGGTTGTCGAACTTGCCCACGGCCATTGGCACGCGAACGCCGGTCCAGACTTGTGTGGCGCTTTCAACCTTGGCCACCGGCAATGCACGGGAGCTTTCGGTGGCGCAACCGGCGAGTGTGCCGGCAATCGTGCCGAGCACAGCAATCGCGACGCCTGAGACCAGCATCCGGGAGATCATTCTCACTGAGTATTCCTTTGAAAAACGGGGATGTCCCGGCGCGGCAATGCGCGGCGGGAGCTGAAAAGGGCCGGCATTATGACAAAGTGCCATCATTCACGACAGAGTTTTTTGACGCCAATGAATTGGCTGTCTTGAGCGCATACAAAACCCTGTAGGAGTGAGCCTGCTCGCGATAGCGGTGTGTCAGACAACATCACCGTGAATGACACACCGCTATCGCGAGCAGGCTCACTCCTACAGGGGTTTTGTGTTTGGCTGGAATCAGTGGAAATCGCGGCTCTGCACGCGGATGCCGTTGAGCAGCGGGCTGAGATCGCTCAGGCGCCCGGCAATCAGGTGGCGCACTTCGCCTTCGCGCTCCCAGCGGCCATCGACCTTGAGCAATTGCGAACCCACCAGCACTTGCCGCTGACGCTCGGCCAGATCACGCCAGACCACCACGTTGACGTTGCCGAACTCGTCTTCCAGGGTCACAAACGTCACACCGCTGGCGGTGCCCGGTCGTTGGCGCCCCGTCACCAGCCCGGCGACGCTCACCGGCCGACCGTGTTCGACGTCGAGCAATTCCTGCGAACTGCGACAACGCCGGGCTTTGAGTTCACCGCGCAACAGCGCCAACGGATGCGGCCCCAACGTGGTGCCGACGGTGCTGTAATCGGCATGCAGATCCTCGCCAACGCTGGGTTTGGGCAGCACCACCTCGGCCTCCTCCTGACTCGGCAATCCGGCAAACAGGCCCAGCTGTTTCTGCACCCCGGCGACTTCCCAGCGCGCCCGATGCCGATGTCCGGCCAAGCCGCGCAACGCCCCGGAATCGGCCAGCAACGCCTGCGCCCGACTGTCGAGCGCCGCCCGCTCGCCCAGATCAGCGACATCGGCAAACGCCCCGCCCGCCCGCGCCGCCTCGATGCGTCGGGCATCGTCCTCGCGAAAGCCCTTGATCATCCGCAGGCCCATGCGAATCGCCGGTTGCGCCGCCGTGGTGGTTTCCAGACTGCAATCCCAGTCACTGGCGCGCACGTCGACCGGGCGGATCTGCAATTGATGTCGGCGCGCATCCTGGAGAATCTGGTCCGGGCTGTAGAAACCCATCGGCCAACTGTTGATCAATGCACAGGCGAACGCCGCCGGTTCGTGGCACTTGAGCCAGCAACTGGCATAGGTCAGCAAGGCAAAACTGGCGGCGTGGGATTCGGGAAAACCGTAGCTGCCAAAGCCTTTGATCTGCTCGAAGATCTGCGCGGCGAACTCTGGTGTGTAGCCGTTCTTCTTCATGCCGGCGGCGAGGCGTTCCTTGTGCGGTTCCAGTCCGCCGTGGCGTTTCCACGCGGCCATCGAGCGACGTAATTGATCGGCCTCACCGGGGCTGTAATCGGCAGCGACGATGGCGATCTGCATCACCTGTTCCTGAAACAGCGGCACGCCGAGGGTGCGTTTGAGCACCACTTCCAGCTCCGGCGACGGATAGGTTTCTTTTTCTTCCTTGTTCCGGCGACGCAGATAGGGATGGACCATCCCGCCCTGAATCGGCCCCGGGCGGACAATGGCCACTTCAATCACCAAGTCATAGAACTTCGCCGGTTTCAGGCGTGGCAGCATCGACATCTGTGCGCGGGATTCAATCTGGAACACGCCGATGGTGTCGGCGCGGCTGATCATCTCGTAGGTCGGTTTGTCTTCAGCCGGGATGGTCGCCAGGCTCAGATCCAGATTGCGGTGACGGCGCAGCAAATCGAAGCAACGGCGGATTGCGCTGAGCATGCCGAGGGCGAGGATATCCACCTTGAGCAGGCCGACCGCGTCGAGGTCGTCCTTGTCCCACTGGATGATCGTGCGCTCGGCCATCGCCGCGTTCTCCACCGGCACCAGCGTGTCCAGCGGCTGCTCGGAAATCACGAAGCCGCCGGGATGCTGCGACAGGTGCCGGGGAAAACCGATCAGTTGCCCGGTCAAGCTCAACACCCGGCGCAGCACCGGACTGTCCGGGTCGAAGCCGCCTTCGAGCAAACGCGCGAGCGGCGGGGTTTCATCGCTCCAGTGGCCGCAGCAATCGGCCAGTGCATTGATCTGATCGGGCGGCAGGCCCAGGGCCTTGGCCACGTCGCGCACCGCGCCGGCAGCGTGGTAGGTGCTGACCACCGCCGTCAGCGCCGCCCGACCACGGCCATAACGGCGAAACACGTATTGCAGGACTTCTTCGCGGCGTTCGTGCTCGAAGTCGACATCAATGTCCGGCGGTTCATTGCGCTCCTTGGACATGAAACGCTCGAACAGCAGCGTGGTGCGATCCGGGTCGATCTCGGTGATGCCCAAGGCAAAACACACCGCCGAGTTGGCTGCCGAGCCACGGCCCTGACAGAGGATTTCTTGCTCACGGGCAAAGCGCACCACGTCATGTACGGTGAGGAAGTAGCTTTCATAGCCGAGTTCGGCGATCAGCTTCAGCTCTTTGTTGATCTGCCTCAGCACCTTGAAGGGCGCACCTTTCTTCCAGCGCCAGGCGATACCTTCCTTGGTCAGTTGCCGTAGCCAGGAACTGGCGCTGTGCCCCTCGGGCACCAGTTCCTTGGGATATTGATAACGCAATTCGCCCAGATCAAAGGTGCAGCGTCGGGCCAGCTTCACCGATTCATCCAGCAAGGCCTGCGGATACAACTCGCGCACGACCTCGACACTGCGCAAATGCCGCTCGCCATTGGGGTGTAAACGCAGCCCGGCCTCGGCCACCGGCACGTGATGACGGATCGCCGTCATGGTGTCCTGCAAGGCGCGGCGACCACGGGCGTGCATGTGCACATCGCCGCTGGCTACCGGCGGAATCTGCAACTCGGCGGCCAGACTCAACAAGCTCGCCAGCCGTTGCTGATCGTCCTGGCCACGATGCAATTGCACCGCCAGCCACAGGCGTTCGGCGAAGGTCTGCTGCAGCCAACGGCCCTCTTCCACGTCATCGAGTGAATCCGGCACCCACAACACCAGCAACCCCGGCAACGGCTCGGCGAAGTCCTCGCGCAGCACCTGATACTGGCCCTTCTGCGTGCGCCGTCGGGCGCGGGTGATCAAACCACACAAGGCCTGATAACCCGCCAGGTTCTCCACCAACAGCACCAGTTTCGGACCATTTTCGATGCGAATTTCACTGCCGATGATCAGCGGCAGCTCAACCGATTTTGCCGCTTGCCAGGCTCGGACGATCCCGGCCAGCGTGCACTCATCGGTGATCGCCAGCGCCTGATAGCCGTGCTTTTTTGCGCGCTGAAACAGTTCCAGCGCACTGGAGGCACCGCGCTGAAAACTGAAGTTCGACAGGCAGTGCAGTTCGGCATAACCGTCGTTCATGCAAACCAGCCCTGCAGCCACAACGGACCACCCTCACCCACCGCGCGATAAGCCCAACCCTGTTGGCCGGCGCGGTTCTGGATCAGGTAATAATCGCGGCGCACATCGTCACCGTCCCACCAGCCGGATTCGATACGCTCCGGACCCATGAGAATCCGCGCCGAACCTTCTGCCACACTTTGCGGCTCGCCGAGCAACCAGCCCGGACGGTGCACGCTCGGCAAGCCTGCGCAGCGTTGTTTGTCGACACCGTGCTGCCATGCGCACTCGGGGCGATGATCGGCCTGAAAACGCAGCCCCTGCACGGCGTCATCGCCCAAGCGTGCACGCAGGCGTTCGCGCAACTGCTCCCACGGCAAGGTCTGTTGCGGGCGGTCGTCGAACAGTTCCTGAAACTGCGGGACGAAGCTCGGCAGGTCCTCGGCGCGCAGACGAAAGCCGCGTACCGGTGCCTCGACCTGTACTTGTTCCAGCCGACCACGGGCCAGTTCGAAGAGCATCGCCGGATCACGTTCGGCGCTGAGCAGGCCGACCTTGATCACGCTGTCCGGCAACCCGGCGTGTTCCAGATGCAGGTCGAAACGCTGTACGCCGCTGTCGCGCCCGCAGAGGAACGCCGACAGATCGCCGGTCAAACGGCGTAACGGGAACAGCAATGCCTGATGGGATTGCACGTCGAAATTCAGTTCGATTCGTACGTCGAAACGATCCGGCGGCAGATAAAACGCCAGCGCCAATGGCCGCGCACCGAACAGAGTGTCGAGGTGCTTGAGCATCTGCGCTTCAAAACGCCGCGCCAGCGCCTGACGCGGCAGGCTCTGCACCTGATTGAGAGTGCGCAGGCCCATGCGCGACAACACCGTGGCCACGCTTGGCTCCAGGCCGACGCGGTCGACCGGTAACTGCCCGAGGTGATGCTGCAAGGCCTCGCCGTCCGGCACCACCAAGCCGTCATAAGCATTGGCCAGCACCCGCGCCGCCACCGGATTCGGTGCAGCGACGATGCGATGACGAAAGCCCAGTTCGGTCAGTTCCTGGCGCAGTCGTGCTTCGAACTGCGCCCACGAACCGAACAGACCCAGGCTCGATTCGATCTCGAATACCACGGTGCGTGGGTAATGCACGCTGACCTGCGAACTGAAACGGTAGGCCCACGCAGCGAGAAACTGCTGCCAGTGTTCGACCTCGGCAGCCTCGTAATCAGCGGTGGCAAAACCTTTGCTCATCGCCTGCGCAGCGGTCATCGACTGGCCGGCACGCAAACCGAGTTTGCGCGCCGCCGGGTTGACCGCTTGCAGCACCCGGCGCTGGGCCGGGCCGTTGAGCAGCACCAATGGCTCATCAGGATCGGGACGCTGACGCAGCACGGCGTCGAGGGCCAATTGCGGAAACAGAATACACACCCAGCGCATGACGACCTCAATGACCCACGGCAAAGGCAATCGGCGCCGCACGCGCCAAACCGCCACGGCACTTGAGCACGCGCAACTGCGCAGGTTTGGCGTCGATGGCAATGCGCAACGCCGCCGGTGACGGGTTGACCGCTTCACTCAACGGCCGCCAGGCAAATGCCAGGGTCTGGCCGGTTTCCGCCGCCACCTGCAAACGCCGCAACGCGCGGTCATCAGCCTTGTGCGGCCAGCACAGTACGGCGCCGCAACTGCCCGAACGCAAGCACTGTTCCGCCGCCCACAAGGCATCGCGTTCACTGGCCTGAATCACCGACAACTGGCGCAAATCGACCCCGGCGTTTTCCCACGCCTGCGGGTACGGCACGAACGGCGGCGCCACCAGCACAATGCGCTCGCCCGCCGCCGCCAACCGCGCCAGCGTCGGCCAGACCAGTTGCAGCTCGCCGACACCCGGGCCGGCCAAGAGGATTTCGCTCAGCGCCGCTTCCGGCCAGCCACCGCTGGGCAGTGCCGCGTCCAGCGCTGCATGGCCGGTCGGTTGCGGGCTGGCAGCGGGGGGCGCAGGTCGGCCCTTCCAGACCTGGCCGCCATTGAACAGCGTGTCTAACGCAACGACGGCGCCCATCAGCCTTGCCTCACCAGACCACAGAACACCCCTTCGATGGCCAGATCCTGATCGTCGCGCACGACAATCGGCTGATACGCCGGGTTGCGCGGCAGCAGCCGTACTTCATTGCCGAGCCGTTCGAAGCGTTTGATGGTGACTTCACCGTCAAGGCGTGCCACGACGATCTGGCCGTTGAGCGCCTCGGGATTGCGCTTCACGCCGACCAGATCGCCATCGAGGATGCCGTCCTCGATCATCGAATCGCCCTGCACCCGCAGCATGTAATCGGGTGTGCGCGAGAACAGCGCCGGGTCGAGCAGCAAGCGGCTATGGATGTCGGCATCGGCGCCAATCGGTGCACCGGCAGCGACGCGGCCGAGCACCGGAATGTCGAGCAGTTCCGGGCGCGGCGGTTGCCCGAGCAGGCGAATGCCGCGGGCCTGATTGGGGTTGACCTCGATAAAACCGGCTTCAGTGAGCGCGAGCACGTGCTTGCGCGCCACGCTGCGCGAGGCAAAACCAAAAGCCTCGCTGATTTCAGCGAGGCTTGGGGGCTGACCGTGCTCGGCGATTCGATCGCGGATAAAGGTCAGGATGGCGGTACGGCGGGGAGTCAGGTTCGTCATGGAGTACATTTGTACTCCTGTAGGATTTTCCTGACAAGCGCCGCCAGTCAGCTCAAGCCACGTTCGGCCAGAAATGCTGCGATGTAATCGATGAACGCGACGACCTTGGCCGTGGCCCGCCGATGGCTCGGATACACCGCCAGAATGTGCGGGCCGAAGGTGTCCGGGTCGATCTCGTAATCGGCCATGACCCGCACCAATCGCCCGTCGGCAATGTACGGCGCAGCGCTCCACAGCGGCGTGTGCAGCAAACCACGCCCGGCCAAAGCACTCGCCAGCAACAAATCGTAATTGTCACTGCGCAACAACGGCGCTGCGGGTTGCGCCAGGCTCAAACGCTGCCCGTCACGCTCGGCCCACCAGAACTCGCGGCTGAGCAACGGGTGCTGATAAAGCAACCATTCGTGCTGCTCAAGCGTCTGCGGATTCACCGGCAAGCCCTTGCGCGCCAGATACTCCGGGCTGCCGCACAACGCCAGACGATTGCTGCCAACCACCCGCGCAATCAGCCCCGGCAAGTCATCGTGGCCCTCGCGCAACGCCAGGTCGTAGCCACTTTCCAGCAGATTGACGAAGGCATCGCACAGGTCCACTTGCAGGCTGATCTGCGGGTATTGCTGCAAAAAGCCGTCACACACCTGATCGAGAAACGCCCGGCCATACGCCAGCGGTGCGGTGATTTTCAGGCTGCCGCGCAAGCCGTGCTGCAACTGCTCGATTTCCTCGCTGGCTTCATCCAGTCGCTGCAATACCAACCGCGCGGTTTCCAGGTACACACGGCCGATTTCGGTCAACAGAATCCGCCGCGTGCTGCGTTCGAACAGTCGTGCGCCCAGCTCCGATTCCAGGTGATTGACCGCTTTGGTCAGCGCCGACGGGGTTTTGCCCAACTGCTCGGCGGCGCGGCTGAAACTGCCGAGCTGCGCGGTGACGACGAACATTTTCAATGCACCCAACTTGTCCATGCTTTTTCCATTCAGGCAAAAACGTTTTTCGTGAGGGAGGCGTTCTGTCCGCCGTTGCCAGCCACTAATCTCGCCATCAGACGCAATAACAAGGAAATCTTCAATGAAAAGATTCATCCCGAGTCTGTTGGTAGCCGCTGTAAGTTTTGCCTCGATGGAAGCCATGGCCGCACCTGATCTGATCCTGCTCAACGGCAAGATTTTCACCGCCGACCGTGCGCAACCCAAGGTGCAAGCCCTCGCCGTAGAAAACGGCAAAGTGCTGAAAGTCGGCACCGACGCGCAGATCAAAGCCTTGATCGAACCCGGCACCCAAGTCATCGACCTCAAGGGCAAAGCGTTGATGCCCGGCCTGATCGACAGCCATTCCCACGCGATTTTCGGCGGACTGGAAATGGTCTCGGCGAACATGGAAGACGAAGTCGTCGGCCTCGACGAACTGCAAAAACGTCTGCGCGACTGGCGTGCAGACGGCAAGGCCAGACACGGCGATGTGCTGAGCATTGCCGGCATGAGTTCGGTTTATTGGGCGCAAGCCGAGGCCTTGGGCACCACCTTCAACAGCGGCGAATGGGCCGATGTGCCAGTGGTGTTCATTGGCAGCGACCACCACACGGCGTGGGCCAACAATGTGATGCTCAAGCGCGCCGGCATTGACGCGGCGCTGCTGAAAAACCTGCCCGATGCGGAAAAAGACACCATCGGCAAACTGGCCAGCGGCGAGCCGAACGGCTTTGTCGTCGACGCCGGTTGGGATCGGGTCGCCTCGAAAATGCCGGTGCCGAGCCCTGCCGACATGTTGAACGCCGCGAAATCAGCGGTGCGCTACAACAACAGCCTTGGTATCACCGCGTGGATGGACCCGGCTGCCAACGCCGCACCGGGCGAAGCAGTGTTCGCGCTCAAACCGACCGAAAAAACCGTCGGCGTGCTGCCGGCTTATAAAGCGCTGTCGGAAAGCGGCGACATGAGCGTGCACGTCGCGGCGCTGCTGGTGGCCAACCCGAAAAGCGTGCCCGCCGACCTCGATACGCTGGACAAGGTGCGCCAGCAATTTCAGGGCATTCCCAACCTGACCCTGCCCGGGATCAAGATCTTCGCCGACGGCGTGATCGAATTCCCGGCACAGAGCGCGGCGATGATCGACCCGTACAGCAACTCGCACAAACAGGGCGAATTGCTGATCGATCCGCAGCATTTCGGCGAACTGGTCAGCGCCATCGACCAGCGCGGCTGGCTGGTGCATATCCACGCGATCGGCGACCGCGCCGTGCGTGAGTCGCTGAACGGCATCGCTCAGGCACGCAAGGATCGGCAGAGCGGCGTGACCCACTCGATCACTCACCTGCAAATGGTCAACCCGAAAGAGTTCGCCCGTTTCAAACCGCTCAACGTCATCGCCTCGATGCAACTGCTGTGGGCCAGCGCCGACGACTACACCACCGACATGATCAAGCCCTACGTCAGCGCCCTCGCCTTTCGCTATCAGTACCCGGCGCATTCGCTGTTGAAACAGGGCGCGACGATTGCCGGCGCCAGTGACTGGCCGGTATCGACGCCGAACCCGTTCAACGCCATGGCCCAGGCGATCACCCGCGTCGGCCCATTGGGCGTACTCAATGCCGAGGAGCGTCTGGACCGCGACACCATGTTCTATGCCTACACCGTTAACGCCGCACGGACGATTGGCCTGGAGAAGCAGATCGGTTCGCTGACGCCGGGCAAGCAGGCGGACTTTATCGTGCTCGACCGCGACGTGTTCAGCGTCGACAACAAAGCCCTGCATGACACCCAGGTCCTGCAAACCTGGTTCGGCGGCCGTCAGGTCTACACCGCCACCCAATAACAACACAATCTTTCCTTTGTAGGAGTGAGCCTGCTCGCGATAGCGGTGTGTCAGCCAACAACAATGTTGAATGCAATACCGCTATCGCGAGCAGGCTCACTCCTACAAGGTTTTCGTACTGCCCAAAAATAATCACAACATCGGGACTTCACATGAAAGCCTTGCCTCTGTTCGCCCTGAGTTTCTTGAGCGTGCTGCCGTTGAGCAGTTTTGCAATCCCCTTGAACGATGACTTTGCGCTGGAGGTAGACCTGACCCTCGCCAGCGACTACCGCACGCGGGGCATCTCGCAAACCCAGAATGACCCAGCGGTGCAAGCCGGCCTGACCCTCGCGCACAGCAGCGGTCTGTACCTCGGCGCCTGGAGTTCCAACGTCGATTTCGGCGACGGGCTGAAAACCCGCCAGGAAGTCGATTACTACGGCGGCTGGCTGTGGCAGGCGACCGAGGAGGTCAGCCTCGATCTGGGCTACATCAAGTACGCCTACCCCAAGGAAAGCCAGTTCAACCAGAGCGAGGTCTACGGGATTCTCGGGGTTTATGGGGTGAAGCTGGCGGCGTATTACTCCAGTGATGCGCCGGGGATCGATAGCAAGCAGAGTTCGCTGTACAGCTATATCGGCTATGAAACCGAGTTGCCGTACGACTCAGGATTGAAGTTGCGCTACGGCAATATGGATTTCAAGGATGCGCATTTGTACTCGGCGTCCGGGCAGGCGGAGGACAGTTATCGGGAATGGGAAGTAAAACTCACCCATAACCTGGCCGGGGTGGTGTTGGGCCTGAGCTACATCGACACTGATCTCTCACAAACCCAATGCCTGAGCAATTGGGGTTTCAAAGACGTCTGCACCGCCACCGTCGTCGCCAGCGTCAGCAAATCTTTCTGACCCCACCGAGATCCATTGCAGGAGTGAGCCTGCTCGCGATAGCGGTGTGTCAGACAACACATCGACACCTGACACACCGCTATCGCGAGCAGGCTCACTCCTACAAGGATTTGCTTTGAATTCGGTAGTTGTTACAGGATGTTTACGAATTTTTTACTAATGTTCTTCTACAGTTACCCGCGCAACCGCGTGGTTTTCATTCATGTAGAGGAATGTTTGACATGGCTTTGGGCAACGGACTGCGTTTACCGTCCATCACTCCTACCCGACTGGTGCTGCTGTTTTCCCTAGCACTGGTGGCGTTGTACAACCTGGCGACCTGGAAGGCGCTGGGTACGCTGATCACCCTGCAAGGCGCGCACAAAGTGGCATTCTTTGCTTCGTTTGGGCTGTTTTTGTGGGCCGCGATCACCCTGCTGCTGACCCTGGTGTCGTTCCGCTGGACACTGAAACCGGTGCTCACCGTGGTCGCCCTGCTCTCGGCGTGCGCCGCGTATTTCATGAACGAATACGGCATCACCATCGACACGGTGATGATCCAGAACGTCTTCGAAACCAACCCCGCCGAAGCCACCGCGCTGTTCAACGGCAAACTGCTGGCTTACCTGCTGTTGCTCGGTGTGTTGCCGGCGGCGTTGATCTGGCGTTGGCCGGTGAGTTATCGGCCGTTCTTTCGCGGCTTGCTCAACAAGATTCTGGTGATCATCGCCTGTGTAGTGGTGATCGCGGCTTCGGTGGGCACGTTCTATTCGACCTACGCGCCGATCTTTCGCGAAGAAGACAAGCTCACCCACTTCATCAACCCGACCAACTACATCTACGCGATCAGCAAGTACACCAAGCAACGCCTGGGCATCAAAAAGCACTTTGTGGTGCAGGCCATTGGTGAAGACGCGGTGATGAGCGCCAAGGCCGCCAGCCGCGAGAAGAAATCGCTGATGGTGTTTGTGGTCGGTGAAACCGCGCGCGCCGATCACTTCTCACTGAACGGCTATGAACGCGAGACCAATCCGGAACTGAGCAAACTGGACATCCTCAATTTCACCCAGGTGCATTCCTGCGGCACGTCGACGGCGGTCTCGGTGCCGTGCATGTTCTCGATGTTCCCGCGTGAGGATTACAGCGACAAGAAAGGCAAAACCTACCAAGGCCTGCTCGACATCCTTCAACGCGCCGGCGTGCAGGTGCTGTGGCTGGACAACAACAGCGACTGCAAAGGCACCTGCCTGCGGGTGCCGCATCGCGACATTTCGAAGAATCAACCGGGGCCGTTCTGCGATGGCAACAACTGCCTCGACGAGGCGCTGTTGCAAGATCTGCAAAGCTACATCGACAGCCTCAAGGGCCACGCGATCATCGTCCTGCACGCCGACGGCAGCCACGGCCCGGAATACTACGAGCGTTATCCGAAAGCCATGGAGCGCTTCAAACCGATCTGCCACACCAACCAGTTGGGCAGTTGCAGCCGCGATGAACTGGTGAACGTGTACGACAACACGATTCTGTACACCGACCATTTCCTCGCCAAGGTCATCGAACTGCTCAAGCGCAATCAGGACTCGCTGGACACCTCGATGGTGTACGTCTCCGACCACGGTGAATCGCTGGGCGAGAACGGCTTGTATCTGCACGCGGCGCCGTATGCGCTGGCACCTGAAGCGCAGACCCATGTGCCGATGGTGATGTGGTTCGGCGACGGCACGCTGGCGAGTGAAGGGATTGACCGCGGCTGCCTGCAAGGCAAGACCGGGCAGGCGGATCTGAGCCACGACAACCTGTTTCATTCGGTGCTGGGGTTGTTTGAGGTGAAGACGTCGCTGTATCAGCCGGGGCTGGATATTTTTCATGGTTGCCGGCCTTCGATGACAGCTGCGCAATAACCCGGATATTGCGTAGATCCCTTGTAGGAGTGAGCCTGCTCGCGATAGCGGTGTGTCATTCAACAACGATGTTGGCTGATCCACCGCTATCGCGAGCAGGCTCACTCCTACAGGGGGCTGTGGTGTATCAAGAATTGAGGTTTGCCAGGTAGGCCCACGGGTAAATGCCGCGCTGGTGGCCGTCGCTGAACACCAGTTGCACGCCGTAGCCCTGGGGGTTGAGTTCGATCAGGCGTACGCGATCATCCACCAGCGGCGTCAGACCTTTCAGGCGAAACGCGCGGCATTGCGAGCACGGGCACTGGCGGCGCAATTCGGCGTGATTGAGTTGTTGTTCGCGGCCGTCCGGCCAGCTCAAGCGCAAGGTGCCTTCGCTTTGCGAATTCCCCACCGTTAGCGGGTTCATTGCAACTGACTCAACGCGATGCGCACGGCTTTGCGCACTTCCGGGTCGCCGTCGTCCTGCGCGGCCTGCAGCGCCGCCACGGCACCACGATCATTCAGTTCACCCAAGGCCAGCGCGGCTTCCTTGCGCAGGTTGCTGATGCGATGACCGAGGGTTTCAATCAGCGCGTCCAGTGCCGGGGCAAATTGCAAACGACCGAGGCTGCGGGTGGCGCGCAGGCGCACTTGCCAGTAATCGTCGCTCAAGGCTTCGACCAGCGCCGGGCCGGCGTCGCGGTGGCCGACTTTGCCCAGTGTCGTTGCGGCTTCTTCGCGCACTTGCCAGGCGTTGTCCTGCAAGGCCTGGCGCAGGGCCGGGAGGACGTCGGCGCTGGAGGCCAGGCCCAAAGCGCCGGTGGCGGCGCGGCGTACTTCGGTGTCCGGGTCATCGCTGGCCAATCGCGCCAGGGCTGGCAGTGCGTCGAGTTGCTTGAGCCAGCCGAGCACGCCGACGGCTTCGCGACGGACATTGGCGTCGGCATCGTTCAATGCCGCGACGGCTGAAGGAGCCGCGTCGGCGAAACGCAGTTCTCGCAAGGCGCGAAATGCGGCGATGCGCACGCTGACGTCGGCGTGATCGGTCCACGGCAGAATCACCCGCCCCGCTGCTTCAGTCTTGAGCAGACTCAGACTTTGCGCTGCGGCGGATTGCACGGAGGGCGACGGGTCAGTCAGCGCCTCGCACAACGCTTGCACGACGTCCTCATCTTCCCAAGCCTCCAGCAACCGTGCGGCTTCGGCGCGGACTTCTTCGGCGGGATCCTGACCGAGGCGATCGACCAGCCAGAGCAAGCCATCCGGCTCTTCGAGATCGGCCAGATCGATCAGCGCAATACGCCGCACACCCGCATCGTCAGCAGTCAGGCGCGGTTGCAGATCGAGAATGTCTTGGTTATCGGTCACAGCAAAAATAGAGGTCATAGGGCAAATCGCGGCAAAGGGTTTTCAGGAGGCAGGCCGAGCGGATTGAGGCGCGGCAGCGGTCGGTCATCGTCATGGCGCAGCAGGTCGAGACAGTGGCGTTTGAGGCGCGAGAATTCAGGACTGGTGACCAGTTCGCTGGTGCGTGGCCGGGCGAAATCCAGGCGCAAGTCTTCGATGATTCGCCCCGGTCGTGCGCTCATCACCAGCAGGCGATCGGCGAGGAACAACGCCTCGTCGATGTCATGGGTAACGAAGACCACGGTGGTGCGGATGCGCGTCCAGATGTCCAGCAGCAGCTCTTGCATATTCAAACGGGTGAGCGCATCCAGCGCGCCGAATGGCTCGTCCATCAGCAGCAGGCGCGGACGATTGACCAGCACACGGGCGATTTCGACGCGTTGCTGCATGCCGCCGGACAGCTGATCTGGCCAACGTTCGGCGAAACCTTCGAGACCGACCAGTTTGAGAATGTCATCGGCGGCGCGATGACGTTCGGCCTTGCCGATGCCACGCATTTTCAGGCCGAAGGCGACGTTGTCACGCACCGTACGCCACGGAAACAGCGTGTGGTGCTGAAACACCATGCCGCGCTGCGGTGACGGGCCGGACACCGCCGCGCCATCGACTTTCAGGCTGCCGGCATGCGCGTTCAGATGCCCGGCCAAGGCACCGAGCAAGGTCGATTTACCGCAACCGGACGGGCCAAGAATGCAGACGAACTGGCCGGGCTCGATCTGGCAATCGAGTTCGCGCACGGCTTCGAACGCTTCCCGTCCTGCGCCGAGAACGATGGACAGTTGGCGAATATCGATCCGCCCTTCCGGGGTTTGCATCACGCTCATCAGGCTTTTCCTCGCGGTCGATGCCAAGGCGTGAACAACCCGCCGAGGCGTTTGATCAGCAGACTGCTGCCCATGCCCAGCACGCCGATCAGCAACATGCCGACGACGATGTCGGCGTAGTTCTGAATGGTGTAGGACTCCCAGGTGTAGTAACCGATGCCGAACTGGCCGGAGATCATTTCCGCCGTGACCAGGCAGAACCAAGACGTGCCCATGCCGATCGCCAGACCCGTGATGATGCTTGGCGCCGCGCCCGGGAGGATCACTTCCAGCAGGATCGCCCGGCGCCCTGCCCCGAGGCTTTTCGCTGAGGCGATCAGGCGTGGATCGACGCCTTCGACACCGTGCACGGTGTTGAGCAGGATCGGGAACAGCGCGCCGGTGAAGGTGATGAAGACCATCGACAGTTCCGAGGATGGGAACATCAGGATGGCCAGTGGAATCCATGCGACGGCGGGGATCGGGCGCAGGACTTCCAGTGGGGGCAGCAGCAGGTCTTCGGCCCATTTTGAACGGCCGATGGCCAGACCGAGGGCGATGCCGATCAGCAATGCGGCGAGGTAACCGGCGAAGACGCGGCTGAGGCTGGCGGTGAGGTGTTGCAGGAGCTTGCCGGAGTCGCCCAGACCCAGCGCCGCTTCGATCACCGCGATGGGTGTTGGCACGTTAGCGAAGGTGACCAGGCCGAGGTTCCAGTGGTGGCTGGCGGCGAGTTGCCAGAACAGCAGGCAGAGCAGCAAGGATGAGGCTCTTGATGTCCAGCGGATGGGTGTTTTCATGGAGCGGGTTTCCAGTTCTGGATCTGTGTGATGGCTGAGATTTCCCCCCCTCACCCCAGCCCTCTCCCCCCAAGGGGGGCGAGGGGGAAAGGGAGCTGATCTTCATGCCTTTCAAACCTGAGTTCGGCTCAAGAAGGAGCCGATCTTCATGCCTTTCAAACCTGAGTTCGACTCAAGAAGGAGCCGATATTCGTGCTTTTCAAAACCTGAGATCGGCTCAAGAAGGAGCCGATCTTCATGCTTTTCAAAACCTGAGTTCGGCTCAAGAAGGAGCCGATCTTCATGCTTTTCAAACCTGAGTTCGGTTCAAGAAGGAGCGATATTCGTGCTTTTCAGAACCTGAGTTCGACTCGGTATTTCAGGTCGGCGTACCTTGCCAAAACACCGCGGTCAGTCCCCTCTCCCTCCGGGAGAGGGCTAGGGTGAGGGGCTTTTGATCTTCATCAACGCGCAGCAACCGCCTGGGCAGTGGCGTCGGTGAAGTCGAAAACCTTGCCACCCTGCGCTGAAGCATATTGCTGAGCCTGCCCCTTGAGCAGAAACGCACTCAGACGCCCCTTCGCATCACTGGCAAACCACGCCTGCTCCGCGAGCAACTTGATCCCGCTGTCACTGGCCTGCGCATACACTGCCCGCACGTTTTTGCCTGCCTGCTTCAAAGCCGCCAGCGCGGTAAACGCCTCTTCCGCAGACGCGTACTGCCGCACCTTGCTCTCACCGCGCACCCAGATTTCCGCGACATGGCTGAAGTCACTGATCGCTTTACCGGTCGCCGCATCCGTGGCCTTCAACGGCGTCTGCGCGTAGTTCGCCAATTGCGCGGTGTAATCCAGACCCGACGCCTTGAACGCCGCACGGATGTACTGATCATCAATGAAGCTGTTCAGATCGAGCCCGCGATCAGCCTTCTTCAACAGCTTCAACGTATCGATAGCCGTGCCGACCGCCTGGCGATATTCCGGCTTCCAGCTCAGGTCGCGGGTCTGCACGCCGAGCGGGCCGTGGAACAGGTAATTCACCTCGGCATCGACACCGGTGACTTTGGCGATCAGCTCGCTGTACTTCTCAGGCTCGGCAGCGAGCAGTTGATTGGCCTCGATGCTCGCGCGCAGGTACGCGACGACGATCTCCGGATACTTCTTCGCATAAGCCTGATCCACCAGCGCACCGTGGAATGTCGGCGCATTGGCCTGGGCGCCGTCGTAGATCTTGCGGGCGAAACCCCGGCTCGGGAACAGCTCGGCGAACGGCACAAAATCGGCGTGAGCGTCGATTTTGCCGGCCTGCAACGCGGAGCCGGCGACTTCCGGCGGCTGGGCGATGATGTTGACATCCTTGAGCGGATCCCAGCCCTGCGCCGCCACCGCACGCAGCAACATGCCGTGGGCGGTGGAGGCGAACGGCACAGAAATCGTCTTGCCCTTGAGTTCGCTGAGCGACTGCACACCGGATGCGCTCGGCACGACGATGCCGTTGCCGCTGCCCTTGATGCTGCCCGACAACACGCTGATGAACAGGCTGTGCTTGCCGGCGGTTTCAAACGCGACACCGTTGAACGCACCGGGGAAATCGGCCATGGCGCCGAAGTCGAGTTTGCCGGCGACCATCTCGTTGGTCAGCGGCGCGCCGCTGGTGAAGTTCTTCCACTGCACGTCGTACTTGGCGTCTTTGTAGGCGCCGTCGTGGGGCAGGTATTTGTCGAGCAGACCGAGTTCACGAATCAACAAGCCGCCGGCGGCGCAGTTGATGGTGGTGTCCTGGGTGCCGATGGCAATGCGGATGGTTTCGGCCGAGGCCGACAAGGTGAACGAAGCCAGTACCAGACCGGCGATTGCTGCACGCAACATGGTTATTTCCCCTCGAATCATTTATTTGAGTTCGTCTCCGCCGCGATCAGGGCGCGGTGGGAAACGAGGGGTTTTCGGTGAATCCAGCGTCCGGGGTTCACCGGATGGCTTTGGGTTGTCACAGTTCAAATGTAGGAGTGAGCCTGCTCGCGATAGCGGTTTTCCAGATGTTGATGTGCTGACTGACACACCGCTATCGCGAGCAGGCTCACTCCTACAGGGGATCGGGTTTCAACGCAGGAGATAGGGGATGTCGACTTTCACGGCACCCGTCGGGCAGTCCTTTTCGCACGGCATGCAGTACCAGCACTCATCGAACGCCATATAGGCCTTCTGCGTCGCCGGGTTGATCGCCAGCAAATCCATCGGGCAAACGTCGACACACACGGTGCAGCCCTTTTCGGCGATGCATTTGTCCTCGTCCACGGTGACGGGGGCGTTGGAGCGGAAGAAGATTTCCTGAGCTTGATAGGCCATGGTTCGGACTCTTTGATTTATTGATGTATCAAGCGGCGAATGCACCGACCCGCAAACGGTCGTAAGCCTGCATTTCTTCAGCATCGAGCGGGATGATGTAAGGCTCGACGGCTTTCTTGAAACTGGTCATCTGGCCGTCATCACCCTTCTTCAGGTGGCAATGGCAAAACCATTCGCTGTCGTTGCGCTGCGGATGATCGACGCGATAGTGGTACAGGCCCCAGCGGCTTTCGGCGCGGAACAACGAGGCGCGGGCGGCCATTTCGGCACAGTCGCGGATCACGCTGGTTTCCATCGCGCGCATCAGTTCGTGGGCGTTGTTGGCCTTCATCTGCTCGAGATCGCGTTCGATGTCGCTGAAGCGTTGCAGGCCTATCTGCATTTTCTTGGTGACTTTCGGCGGTTGCAGGTAATCGTTGACGAAGCGCCGCAGCTTGTATTCGACCTGGGCCGGCGGCAGACCGTGCTCGCGATCCAGCGGTGCGTAGACGCGGGCTTTTTCCTTTTCGATCTGCTCGGCATCCAGCGCGGAAAACTCGCGCCCGGCGACAAAGTCGGCGGCGTTATGTCCGGCGAACCAGCCATAGGTGAACGCGCCGAGCATGTAGTTATGCGGCACGGCGGCCATATCACCCGCCGAGTACAAGCCTTTCACCGACGTCTCGGCACGCTCGTTGACCCACACACCAGACGCCGAATGACCGCTGCAAAAGCCGATTTCGGAGATGTGCATTTCGACCATCTGCGTGCGGTAGTCGGTGCCACGATTGGCGTGAAACTGCCCACGGCTCGGCCGCTCGTTGCTGTGCAGAATCTCCTCGATGTTCTGGATGGTTTCTTCGGCCAGGTGATCGAGTTTGAGGAACACCGGGCCGTTGCCGCTTTCCAGTTCCTGGTGGAATTCCCACATCATCTGCCCGCTCCAGTAGTCGCACTCGATGAAGCGTTCGCCCTTGTTGTTGGCGGTGTAACCACCCAGCGGGCCGGTGACGTAGGCGCAGGCCGGGCCGTTGTAATCCTTGATCAGCGGGTTGATCTGGAAGCACTCGAGGTTGGCCAGTTCGGCGCCGGCGTGATAGGCCATCGCGTAACCGTCGCCAGCGTTGGTCGGGTTTTCGTAGGTGCCCATCAGATAGCCCGACGACGGCAGACCGAGACGCCCGGCCGCGCCACAGGCGAGGATCACCGCTTTGGCTTTGATCACATGGAAGTCAGCGCTGCGGCAGTCGAAGCCCATCACACCGTTGACAGTGCCCTCCTCGTCGGTCAGTAACCGCGTGCAAACGAGGCGATTGGTGATGCTCACCCGGGCACGTTTCAACTGGCGATAAAGAACCTTTTTGATGTCGTGCCCTTCCGGCATCGGCAGCACATAGGCGCCCATGTGGTGGACTTTTTTCACCGCGTAATCGCCGGTCTCGTCCTTCTCGAACTTCACGCCCCAACGGTCGAGCTGTTCGATGGTTTCAAAGCTGTGGGTGGCGTAGGCGTAAACGGCGGCCTGATTGACGATGCCGTCGTTGGCGATGGTGATTTCCTTGGTGTACTGCTCAGGCGTCGAGTGACCGGGAATGATCGCGTTGTTCAGGCCGTCCATGCCCATGCTGATCGCGCCGCTGCGTTTGACGTTGGCCTTGTCGACCAGCAACACGCGCAAGTCGCGGTTCTTTTCCTTGGCCTTGATCGCGGCCATCGGGCCTGCGGTGCCGCCGCCGATGACGACGATGTCGTATTCCTGTTCGAGAACGTTGCGGGTCATGCCTGCTCCCCTTTTTGCCGGTCGATCCGCAGACGGTACTGGAACGCATCGCCACGGTAGTAAAGGTGTTCGAAGTCCAGCGGCTGGCCTTGCGCGTCGTGGGTCAGGCGTTCGATACGCATGATCGGCGAGCCGGCTTCGACGTTCAGCGCCTGGGTCAGGTCGCTGTCGGCGAGCACCGCGTCGATAGCCAGATCAGCGTGCCCGAGGGCAATGCCGCAGTCGTTTTCGAGGATCAGGAAGATGTCGCGAGTGACCAGGTCGGCCTTCTCCAGTCGCTCGCCGACGGCTTTGGGCAGGTAGGTGATTTCCAGCGAGATCGGCTCACGGTTGATCAAGCGCACGCGTTTGATCTGCGCGACGGTCTCGCCTTCGGCGACTTGCAAACGCTCGGCGACGCGCTTGTCGGCGGGGATGAATTTGAAGCTGCGCAGGCGGTTGATCACCTCGTAGCCACGCCCGGTCATCGACTCGGCGAGGCCTTGCAGGCTGCTGACGTTTTGAAAGGTTTTCGGCTTGGCGACGAAGGTGCCTTTGCCGTGGATCTTGAAGATCAGCCCTTCCTTTTGCAGATCGCCGAGCGCCTGGCGCACGGTGATGCGGCTGACTTTGAACAGCGCACCGAGTTCGCTTTCGGAGGGCATCTGGCTGTCTTGCGGGTATTCGCCGTCGAGAATCCGCGCACGCAGGACGTCGCGCAGCTGGGTGTGCAGAGGAACGCTGCTAAGGGAAAGAACGTTATCGGTCATCACGGGATCACTTGTTATAACGAGTTATGACGTGATCTTAGATTTGTTATGACGAGGTTGAGAAATATTGTTTGGGCATAACCTTAGATGCTTCACACGATCGCTTTTTGTAGGAGTGAGCCTGCTCGCGATAGCGGTGTATCAGATACGAATCCGGTGCCTGACACACTGCTATCGCGAGCAGGCTCACTCCTACACGGGAATTGTGTGCTACTGGCGTTTGAGGATCTGGTCCATGACCCAATCGGTCTTGAGGGCTTGTTCGGCGACGGCGGGATGTTTGGAATCACCACGAATGTGAGCGTTCATGCCCAGCACGTGATGCCACTGAATGTGTTCGTGATGAGGGATGTCCAGGCTGATGATTTCCTCCGCATGCAATTGCACGGGATGCTCATCAAACACCGAAAAACTGATCCGCCCAAGGCTGCCGATGATCTCGACCCGATCCTCACGCCGATCCGCAACAAAGCTCCAGCAACCCATGCCCAGTGCCCCGGAGGCAAACCGCCAACTGGCGCTGACGGCGTCTTCTGCCGCGTACAACCCGGCCTGACGCGCAGTGAAACCGGCGACCTCGACAATGTCGCCGAGCAGGTACTGGAACAGATCAAAACCATGACTGGCCAGATCAGCGAAGTAACCGCCACCGGCCACCGCCGGATCCGTGCGCCAGTTGTCGCGTCCGTCCAGATCCGCCGGCGACGGTGCCTTGGTCAGCGTCCAGCTCAAATGCCGCACGTCACCGATGCGCCCCTCCTCCAGCCATTGCCGCACTTGCGCAAAGCGTGGCAACGAACGGCGATAGTAAGAAACGAACAGGTGCAAACCCGCCTCGGCAAACGCCTGCTGCATTTCCCGGCTCTGCCCGGCATGCAACGCCATCGGCTTTTCCACGCAGCAATGCTTGCCGGCAGCGGCGACTTTCAGGCTGTAGGCATGGTGGCTGTCGGGTGGCGTGGCGATGTATACCGCGTCCACCTCGGGATCGTTGATCAACGCATCGACGTCGGTGTAGACGCGATCGATGCCGTGGCGCGCGGCGTAGTCAGTCACGGCCTCAAGCCGTCGGCCCATCACCGCCACCAGCGCTGAACCGGGTGCTTTGTAGAAAGCCGGGCCGCTCTTGCGTTCAGCGACGCTGCCACAACCGATCATGCCCCAACGCACCACGTTCATGTCTCTTCCTTTAGCCAATGCGCAGGGCGCGCAGATCGAGGTGACCGTCCTTCAGCGGCGGGCACCAGTAGTAGCCGCCAGTAATCGGGCGGCTGATGCGATAGAGGCCATCGGTGATGCCGTCTTCCAGACCGCTCATGCGCCGCAGTTGTGCTTCGAAGGCATCCAGCGAGAAGCCGAAGGCGAGGAACATCAGACCGGCACGATCACCTTCGATCCACGGCATCGAGCGGCGCACGACGAACGCTTCCGGGGCGAAGCTTTCCTGCGCCGTGCGTTTGACGTGGGCAGAGACTGGCGCGTCGTCGATCTCTTCGTTATCGCTGAGGCGACGGCCCATGATGTTGTCTTTGTCGTCGGCCGACAGTTTGTGGAAACCCTTGAGATCGTGCTGCCATTGCTGGATCGCGGCGAAGCTGCCACCGACCATGCCATCAGTGCCTGCGCTTTGCAGGGCGGCGGCGATGGCGGCTTCGTCGTGCGGGTTTTCGGTGCCGTCTTCGTAGCCGGTCAGGTCGTGGCCATCCTTGTGGCGGAAGGCTTCCTGCATCTCGACCAGACGCAGGGCCGGGGCCAGTGCGGCTTCGAGGGCGTTGCAACGGTTGAGCAGTTCACCACGGTCGACGCCGTGCAGCCAGACCCACAGCGCGTGCTGGGTCGACGGGTTCTCGACGCCAACGCCGGTCAACGCCGGGAAACTGCGCAGGCCGTCGATCTGCACGTTGAGCGCCTTGGCCAGGGATTCGCCGAAACCGACCACCGCCGACTTGCCGTCCACCTGATTCAGCAGATTGTCGATCGCCTGCGGCAGCGCTTCCACCGACTCAAGGGCGAAAAACAGGTGACGTGCTTGCGCAGGAACTGGGGTGGCGAGAATGCCCGGCTGGTAGTAACTCATGTGAACTCCTTGGAAAGTGCGCGGGAGTTTACCTGTGGCCGGAGGATTTGTGGGGGTTTGGATGGAAGTCAAAAGCCCCTCACCCTAGCCCTCTCCCGGGGGGAGAGGGAACTGATTGGGGGATGCTGTGGAGATACGCCGACTTGAAAGTGCTGTACCGAATCCATAATCGACAAAAATCTTTCAGGTCGATGTATGACTCAAGACACCCCCGTTAGCCTTCACTCTCTCAAGTCCATAATCGACGCAATCTTTCAGGTCGATGTAACTCGCAGGACACCTCGGTCGGCCCCCTCTCCCTCTGGGAGAGGGCTGGGGTGAGGGGATAATAGTGCAGTGGTCTAATTTCCCCGGACACCCCGATAGGTGGAAAATACATCTATCGAGGAGTTATTCATGACTAAAAAACGCAGGGCATTCGACGACAGCTTCAAGCTGCAAGTCGTGAAGATGATCAAGGATCAGGGACTGACCGTTGTGCAGGTTTGCCAAGATCTGAACATTGGTGAGACAGCCGTTCGACGCTGGGTGCAGCAATACGAGGCAGAGCAACTGGGGCAGGCCGGAATCGGCAAGCCATTGACGGCGGAACAGCAGCGCATCCGGCAATTGGAACAAGAAAATCGGCAGCTCAAGATGGATAACGACATCTTAAAAAAGGCTACCGCCTTCTTTGCCCGCGAGCTGAAGTAAGGTATCGACTGGTTCGGCAGCTGCAACAGAAGGCTTACTCAGTGGCTCATGTCTGTCGGTTGCTGAGCATTAGTCGTTCAGGCTTCTATGAGTCTCAGAAGCGTGCCGATGCGCCTGTTCGGCAGAGTTGTCCTGTTCTTGTGCAACTCAAGGCGTCTTTCGCCGAGAGTGGAGGCTGCTACGGCAGCCGCCCTTTGCGCGACGCTTTGCGCGGTAAAGGCATGCTTGTCGGGCTGTATAAAATCCGTCGATTGATGCGGGCTAACGGACTGCGTTCAGCCTGGAAGCGCAAGTTTGTACACACAACCGATAGTAATCATGACCTGCCGATTGCAGAGAATGTACTGAACAGAAAATTTGATCCAGTAGCGCCAAACAAGGCCTGGGTAGCCGACATCACCTATATCCGCACCCGCAGTGGCTGGTTGTATCTGGCCGTAGTATTGGACTTGTTCTCGCGCAAGATAGTGGGCTGGTCGATGGCTCCGAACATGCCGGCAGAGCTGGTGTGCACCGCGATGCAACTGGCTATCGCGCAGCGTCAACCGCCACCAGGCTTGATTGCCCACTCAGATCGGGGCAGTCAATACGCAAGTGCAACTTACAGAGAGTTACTGGCAAGAAACGACATGCAGCAGAGCATGAGCCGTAAAGGTAATTGCTGGGACAATGCGGTGATGGAACGCTTCTTCCTGAGTTTGAAAATGGAGCGGGTATGGCGACGTGACTACGCCAACCATGCTGAAGCGATCCGCGACATCACCGAGTACATCGTTGGGTTTTATAACAACGAACGGCTGCACTCGAAACTGGGATATCTGCCACCGACCGTCTATGAGCGGGCGATGGCGTCAGAACCACCTATCGAGGTGTCCGGAATTAGTTGACCACTGCATAGAGGTAAAACACCGCCCTGAACGTGCAGCGCTGAATCCATAATCGACGCAATCTTTCAGGTCGATGTAACTCGCAAGACACCTCGGTCGGCCCCCTCTCCCTCCGGGAGAGGGCTGGGGTGAGGGTTGGCGTCATTACGCCAAGCACTCGGACTCAGCCCCGTCCAGCGCTTGAACGCCCGGCGAAAACTGCGCACATCGCTGTAGCCGACTTCCTCGGTAATCCGCTCGATCGGCATATCCGGATTGGTCAGCAGACTCATCGTCCGCGCCTGCCGCACCTGCTCCAGCAACGCCTCAAACGTCAGCGCATGTTCAGTCAGACGCCGCCGCAACGTGCGACTGCTCATGTTCAAATCACCGGCAATCTTTTCAATGTGACTGCCGCTACTCAGATCCCGGGCAATCGCCCGTTCCACGGCCTGAATCAGATCGAGCTTCTGATGCACCTGCGCCGCTTCCAGCTCCAGCAACGCCACTGCCTGACGCAATGCCAGCGAATGATGATTGGGCAGGTTTACATCCAGCCATTGCCCATCGATCAACATGCGATTGTGCAGGCAGCCGAAGCGCACCTCCGGCCCGAGCAGGCGCTGGTATTCGCTGAGGTAATCCGGCGCGGCATGCACAAATTCCACGGCAATCGCCTTGAACTCAGGCCCGACCAGCGCGCGGCCATACACCAGCAAACTGGCGAAAAACTCCTCGACCGCAAACACCTGCACATCAGCAAATGGCAGACGACATTCAGCATCGAGATGCACCTGCCCGCCAACCACATCGACACTGGACACCACGATCCCGCCCGAGGTGTGCTGATGCCGAATGCCCAACGCAAAGGCATCGCGCAAGGTCTTGCACAGCGACAACACATGCCCGAGCAGCCCCAACGTCCCAAGCACGTTTTGCGCACCCACCCACAGCCCCAGGCCTTGGTTGGGCAGCACTTTGAGCGCGCGCTGAATCATCGCCACCGCCTGACGATAGGAAATCCGCTGCGCCGGATCCTGTAGATCCTCAAGGGTGAAACCCAGCCCACGGCACAGGCTCTGGGGATCGATGCCCTTGTTCTGCGCGACTTCAGCGAGGGTTTGCAAAAGAAATGGCGAGACCAGCGCCAGTTCGAAGGTCGGGTCTTGGACTTTTACGTTCATGGGGGCTGACATTCCGGATCACGCTTGATTGTTATTTTTGTAACCGGTTATGTCGAAGGAAGTTAGCACAGGGTGCGCGAACTGTCCGCAGATGCCCCCCTCGGTGTCCGCCAATACCCTGCCGCAACGTACGCCAAACGCTTATTTCTAGCGTACCGGCGCTCCGAGCGACCGGTACCAGGTCCCAATCACAATAATAATGAGGACAGTCATGAGCCAGAACCGTGCAACATCCTTCTTGCCGCTCGCCCTTTTCATCGCGGGTTGCCCTCTGACGTTGCCCGCCCTGGCCACCGAAGCCGGCGTCGACAACATCGGCACCGGCACCGACGGCTTTTTCATGCTGCCGCTGGAAGTCGACAGCCTTCCGGAGAACATGGTCGCGTTCAACCTCTACTACAACCACTACAAGGCGCGAAAGCTCAACATCAGCTCGTTCGGCGGCAAAGTGCCGAATGTCGAGATCGAATCCACCGCAGTGATTCCGCGTCTTGATTATTTAAGCCCGGTGCGCATCTTCGGCGGACGCCTGGCCGGTTACATCGCCCAGCCGTGGTTGAAGCAGGAAGTCTCGGTGTTCGGCTTGAGCGACACCCGCGAAGGCATGGGCGATACCACCTTCGCACCGATCATCCTGTGGGACATGGGCAAAAACCTGACCCTCGGCGCCGCCGTGGAAATCACCGTGCCGACCGGCGAATACAGCGTCGATCGGCTGGCCAACACCAGCAACAATTTCTACACCTACAAACCGCTGTTCTCGTTCACCTGGCTGCCGACTGAACGCACCGAAGTCTCGATGAAGACCACCTACAGCTTCAACGAGAAGAACAAGGACACTGACTACAAGTCCGGGCAGATCTTCCACTTCGATTATTCGGCCAGCTACAAGATCACCGACGACCTGATGCTCGGCGTCAACGGCTACTTCCTCAAGCAGACCACCGACGACAAACAGTTCGGCCACACCGTGCAGTTTGCCGGGCAGGACGTTGATGATGGCGTACGTGGCAAGGTGTTCGCGATTGGCCCGGCGCTGCACTTCACCTTTCTCAAGTACGCCAGTGCGGAGATTCGCTGGGCCAAGGAGTTTGATGTGGAGAACCGGCCGGAGGGGGAAATGTTGTGGGCGAAGGTGAGTATTCCCTATGCGTTCTGAGTGTATTTGTAGGAAAACGCACCTGGATTTGTAGCCTGAAAACCTGAAAAACGGAGGGGAAGAATACGCCTACAGCGGCGGTCGAGATTACCGGACAACGGGGGGAAATGTCTGGCAGATTTAAAGGGTGCGCTTGCAGATACTGGGCTCCGTTATCCCATGGTTGCTCAAGGGCTCATGGGGTGCATCGTCTGCCAGTGACGACAACGGGCCATGTCCCCCCTTAAACTGCCGAGATTGATCACGGAGATCACTATGAGCATATTACTTTCCCCGTTTTACTCTGACTTCGAATCCGAAGAAGAGGCCGAGAGCTACGATCGCTGGTTTCGTGCCAAGGTGCAGGCTGTACTGGATGATCCTCGCCCGGGCATTCCCCATGAGGAAGCCATGGTGCGGCTCGACCAATTATTAGAAGAGAAACGCAAGAATCGACGCGCTGCCGCTTGAATGGAGCGATCAGGCTCTGGACGATCTGGCTGACATTATCGATTACATTGAACAATACAATTCCAACGCTTCAGCGGCTCTGCAGCACAAGGTGGGTGCAGCAACGCAAAGGCTTTCATCAATCCCTTATGGTTACAGATCCGGTCGAGTGCCAGGCACCCGGGAAATGGTGGTCAATCCAAACTATCTGCTGGTATATCGAGTGAACGGGCGCATCAAAATACTGACGTTAGTCCACACCCGACAACAATACCCACGAACGTCATCAACATAAAAAAGGGCGACCAACCGGCCGCCCAAACTTACTACACGAGAGTCTTTACAACGTCAGTTGCCCACGCTCCTCCTCGGTCAACTGTTGCTTCGCCTGTTCATCCAGCGCCCCGGCACCCAACACCTGCACCGGGCTGTTCGGGTTGTAACCCGGTGCTGGCACGCGGCTGGCACCATCACGAGACGGCGCCAGCTGTTCGTTGCCGAAGCTCAACACCTGCACGGTGAACACCGACGCCTGATTCTGTCGCGACGCCGCTTGCTGCTGACGTGCAACATCCTCCGCCGCTTGCGTGGCCGACGACGCGGCGGAACTGGCCGAAGTGATCGCCCCGGTATTCACCGCCGAGACCACTGGCACGCCGGTCGCCTTGCCCTGCACCGAAATGTTCGCGGCGTTGACCACCGTCAGCGCGGCGATGTTGACGTTGCCCGACACGCGAATCCCCGCCTCCCCCGCGTCGATGGTACCCAGCGGCGCGATCAGGTCGATGTCGCCCGGCGCCACTTCGGCGATCGGGTTGAGCGTGGCGATACCGGCGCCGGTGCTCGGTACCGATGGCGACAGGGTGACGTTGCCCCAAGTGTCGTAAACCCGTTTCGGCGGGGTATAGACCACGGTGGTTTTCGAGCCGCGACCAGCGTTGATATCGCCCTCGGCCGACCAGCCGAGAATCGAACCGCCGAAGGTGGTCATGATCCGGCTCTGGCCGAGCAAGATACTGCCCTGCGAATAGAGCTGAATGTTGCCCGAGCCCTGAGTGATGATCCCCGCCGTCGATGGCGGCGCTGCGCCTTCGATGCCAAACACCTGACCGCCGCCCGGTGTGAGCATCTGGATGTCGCCGCCGAACAGCGTCTTGACCCCTGCCCCGCCGTACATTGTGATGTCGCCGTCGTAGCGGATCGGATTGCCCGCCACATCGGTGGTCGGGAACAGCGCTGCAATGGCGTTGCGACCGCGCAGATAACTGCCAGTGCGCGGGCCATCGACGTCGTTGTATTCCAGGCCACCGGCACGCAGTTCGGCGAAGTAGACCTGCCGCGCGAAGATCGCCTGTTCGGTACTCGGCAGTGCGGCGTAGTACGCTTGCGCCTGCTCATCACTGCCTTTGAAGCCGTAACCGAGGGTCAGCCAGCTCTGCAGTTCATCGAGGTAGGTCTTGACCACTTTACCCGGCTGCGCGCTCAGGGACTGGTCAGGCCTGGCGACGTTCTGGCGGTTCAGATAACGCGCGATGAAGGCGGCATAACCGGGCCCCTGCGCGCCCACACCGGCCTGCATCACGATACTCGCGCCGGGGCGGTTATCACCCGCTACCACAGGCCCGATGCTAGTAATACTGGCGCGGTCTTCCATGAGGATGTTGCGCCCGGCGTTGATGTCCAGAACACCCGGCCCTGCGATGTCGAAGCTGCTGTAGAGAATGTCGCGGCCTGCCGATACCCGCGAGATATCCCGCGCATCGTTATGCACGAACAGGTTGCCTGTCGACGCAATGCCTTCGGTACGAGGCGTGCCCATTTCCGCGTTGGGTGCGGTAGCAGGCTGGCCGAGGAAAGTGCCGGACGCCACAATGTCGCGCCCGGCAAGCATCCAGACCGGCCCGGCCGCTTCGTACCAGGTGCGTCTGGAAAGATTGAACGTCAGCGTTTCACCGCTGCGCACGCCCACCAGATCCCCGGTCAGGGCATAGAAACGTGCCGGTGCCTGCACATCACTCAACCCCGAGTAACTGTTGGGCCCAAAGGCAAACAGCGGATAGCGCACATTCTTGTCCGCTGAAACACCGTCACTGTTCAGATTGGTCATGATTGGCGTCGCCGACGTACTGCTGCCGTAGCCATTGAATGCCGGAGCGAACGGCGTGGCGATGGCCAGTGGACTGGCGCCCGACTGGTTGATCGCATAGCCGCCGGCATAAATCGAATCCTGCGCCAGCAACTCCAGTTGCCCTGCATTCGACGGCGCCAGCAGCAATGAATAACTCGTTGCCGGCACTACGCCGCTGCCTTGGCTGTACACCGCTGACGGCCCGGCATAGATCGAGCCTTGCGCAGCCACTGCGCGCAAGATCGACGGATAGACAAAGCGCCCGTCGGTCGACGAGGTATTACGCGCAGTAACGGGACCTTGCCCGGTGGTTTCGCCCAGTTGGGTGCTCGGCGTCAGATTGCCGCCCGCTGAAAACAGGTTGATTGCCGTGTGATCGGTCCACAGCGAGAAGCCGCTCAAGCCGCCGCCGTCGTGTAAGACGCCGTCATCGGTGGTGAACGGCGTAGAGTTCTGCAAGCGCACCCGCCCCGGGTCCGCCGCCCCACCCAGCACCAGATCGCCACGGGTGTTCAGGCTCATGGCCGAATCGCCCGGGATCAACACCAGGCCGCCGGAAGCGCTGCCCAGCGTGGCCGTAAACGGATCGTACGGGCGGACTTCACGAACGTCCTGAACAGGGGCGGCAGCGCCATACTGAAGATTGATACCACCCAGCGCACCACCGGTCAGTTGTGCGGCACCGCGCAGGTTGATCAACGCACCTTGCAGATCATGTTGCGCAATACCGATGCCATTTTGTCCCGCCCGGGCCTGCAACGACGGGTTGACCGAGCCACCCACGCGGATGTCCATGTCGCCGCCGCCGGTCAATTGCAGAGTACCGTCGCTGCCCACACGTCCGGTGCTGCCGACTGCCACGATCAAGCCCTGCCCACGAGGATAAAGGTTGCTGTTGCCGCTGCCGCCCATGGCCTTGAGCATGCCGGCGTCAGCACCGGCGCGCAGGTTGATGTTGCCGCCACCCAACGTCCCGAAACCGGTGAACCCCACCAGGAAGGGGCCAGTGTCGACGCTTTGATCCGGCAACGGCTGAGTCGCGTAGCTGCCGAAGTTGATCCACCACGCCGTCGGCACATCGCTGCTGCCGGTGCCCTGACGCCAGAGCCAATTGCCCACGGCCACACTCGGCACCTGTTCCGGGGTATCCATGTTTTGCGAGTACCCGCGACGACCCAGCACATCGCCGGAAATCGAACCGCCGGCATTGATTGTCAGGTTGCCACCCATTTGCGGGTACCAGGCCTGATACAGGCTGTCGTTGCCACTGACCCATTTTTCGTAATCGCTGCCGCCACTGCCCAGCACCGAGCCGTTGTCCGACAGGCGTCCGCGCGGCTGGTTGTACAGCGGATCGACATCCTGCGACTGTGTGCCGGCGGTGTACACGCCGAACGGTGAGTCCATGCTCAGATCGCCCGCGGCGAGCACGTCCAGATCGCCGGTGCCGGTGCGCAACACGCTGAACATTTGCGTGCGGGTTTTGACGGTGATGCCCGGTTTGTTTTCGACGCACAGTTCCGGGAACGCACCGCACCAGGACGCCACGTCATCGTCGCTCATCGGGGAGCCGGCAGGCATGCCCAGCCAGTTGTCCGGCGCCCACGCCCAACGCGGCGCCGGCACGCAAGAGTTCGGCGCCCAGTCACACCAGTCTTTCAGATCGTCAGGCACTGGCTCACCGGGAGTAAAACCACCCAGATTGCCGTCGCCCCAGACCAGCGTCGGCGGTTTTTCCGTCACCTTCAAGCCGTAGTGGGTGTCGGCCAGACGCAAGTGCCCATCACTGGAAAGCGGCTTGATCGCGCGGCTGTCCGCCGCACTCAGATCCGCACCCGCCACCACGCGCATCGACCACGACGCACTGCCGGCCGGCAACATGCTTGCGACTGCCCAGTTGCGCCCCTGTTGCGTGCCGCTCAACGGTCGCAACTCAATGAACGCGGTGCCGTCGGCCAACACGACATCCGTCATCGACGGGATCAGCGAGCCACGCAACAGAGCAAGCGAACCGCTCAGGCGCACGCCCTTGATCGCGTTGGTGCCGGCCTCGACGTTGCCTGGCAACGGCACGCCTTTGGGCCAGCGCACGGCGCCGATCGCCGTTACGTTGTTCAAGCGGATGCCCGCGCCAAGGCGACTGCCCGCCGGCAAGGTCACGCTGTCGGCAAGTAACGTACCGGCGGCGTACAGCAACTGGCCCGTCGCATCGTGTACCGCAGCGGCCAGCACTGTGCCTGCGCCCAAGGTATACGGTCCGGCCAGGGTCGCCTCGGTGGGCAACAGGGTCCCGGTGGGCAGCGTCGCCGCTTGCAGCGGCGCGTCGTAGTTCAACGTGACACCGGCCGGGAACAGCGTGCCTTCGGCCAGGGTCACGCCCGCCGTCGGCACGATCAGGTCGCCACCAAACGGCTGGATGCCCGGCAAGAGTTTCCAGCCGGCATCGTCGACGGTTTCCGGCGGCGGCGCGAAGCCGTCGTTGAGGCTGCCATGAATATCGAGGTTGCCGCCGGCACGCATCACCAGACTGCCCGCCTCGCCCGAACCGTACACAGCGGTTTTCTGCGTATGCGGATTGAGGCTGGCATAGCGGTAGCCGGACAAGTCCACATCGCCCTGCACCACCAGATCGCCGTCGGCGGTTTTGCTGGCGATTTCCACGCCCGGCCGTAAATGGAACGCATCGGCGTAGGTGGCATTGTTCAGCCCCGCCAGCTTGTTCTGCAGCAGGTTGCGGTTGGCCAGCGCGGCGTCGATGAACGCACTGCTGTCAGCATGGATGCGGTCGAAGTAGGCCTGATCGATCACCTGATACGGCCGTCCGCTGGCCGCCGGGTCGACGCCGTCGGTGGCATCGGTATAACGCCGCGTGGCGTTAAGGCCAATCGACCGTGCGCCCTGAATGCTCAGCGCACCGCTGGCATCAATGGCGATGTCATCGGCACCGAGGCGCGGCGCGTTCAACTCCAGCGTGCCGCGCAACAGCCCGTCGGACTGCCCGGGCAATGTGCCCCGCACGGCATCGGTGCCATGACGCAGATCGATCCGCGCACCGGCGCCAAGGGTCAACAGACCCGCAGCGGAATTGAGCTCAACCGTCGCCCGGTTCGGCGCGTCGATGATCTTGCCGTAGCTGTCGACCCGCAGCACACGACCATGGGCGTCGAGCACGGCGTTGCCGGCCAGGGTCAGGCCGTTTTGCGCCGACAGGCGAATGTTGCCGACCCGCTCGCCGCTGGCATCGATCAAACCCGCGACGGTCAGGCTGCCGTTGTCCACCGAGACGTTCACTTCGCCAGCCTTCAGTCCGTCGCCAATCAGCAGATCCCCCTGCTTGAGTTGCAAACTGCGACTGCCGAAGACCTGACCGGCATTCAAGCGCTGGTTGAGGGCGGCAAACTGCTGACTGGCATCACCGTTCAGGTGCTGGGCGCGGATGTCCACGCCGGCGGATTTGTACGGCACCCACGTGCCGCCGGCATCGTAATGGCCGCTGCTGGTTCCGAGGATCTGGCCTTGCAGATCAACCATGCCCGCATCGCTGGCCAGCGCGACGGCACTGAGGGTGCCGGCCTGATTGTTCTGCGCCGAGAGGTCGATGCGCGAACCGGCGGCCTGGCGGATATTGCCGTGGCTGCTGTACAGCGCCACATCGCCGCCCCAGCTGTACTTGCTGACATCATTGAACGGCAAGGTGCGTCCGGCCATGTCCACAGACGCGCCATCGGCGAGGGTCAGATCGCCCTCGGATTTCACCAGCAGTTTGCCGCTGGCCAGGGTGATGCGGCTGTCCAGAACGACGCTGCGGGCATCGAGCGTCAGTTCCGCGCCCAAGGCATTGGCGGCCGCTGGCGTGCCGGCGCCGGTGAGCGTCAGGTTGTTGCCGGCCTTGAGCAGGTTGACCGAAGCGGCCTCCCCGGTCAGCAAGGGTGTGCTCAGGTTGAGATTGCCGCCGCTGTAGACATAGCCCTTGACTGGATCGTAAGCGCCCTGTTCCTGGTACACCGCTAGGCTGCCCTTGTGATTGGCGGTGATGCGCTCACTGGCGCTGAGGTTGACGTTGGCAAAACCCAGCGCCAGCCGATTGTTCTGCTCCAGACCGCTGGCCTGCGGATTGGGGCCGTAACCGAATTCGATGCGCTGCGCCTGAATATCGAGAGTGCCGCGGCCCGTGCCGGCGCCGCCAGTGATGACGGCGCCGGGATGCTGGCTGGCGCCGTTCCAGATCAGATTGGCGGTGCGAATGGACGCCACGTCAGCGCTTTCACCCAAGCCGTAAATGGCTGGCGTGGTGAATATCAGGTTCTGCAATTTACTCACGCCCGTCTGCGCGTCCAGCGTATCGAGGCTGACGTTGCCGTAAAAGTTGAACGCATCGCGGCTGGTCAGGCTCAAGGTTTCCAGCGCGGGTGCAGCAAACTGCGTATCACCGCGCAACAGGCGATCGAGCACGTTCTGGTTCAGGGTCAGACCGGTCGGCACGCGGTTGCCGGCAGCGCTCAAGGCTTCGGCGCTGCCAGCGTTGACGGCGCCGACAGCCAGGGCCAGATGGCGGGTGCCGAAGCGTACCGACTCATCGAGTTCAAACTGCTTGTCGGTGGCGGCGGTAATGCTGCCGTTGGAATAGAGCAGCGTCGGGTTGTTACAGACGGTCGTCGGGCACTTGCCAATACGAATGTCGCCCGCACCGGAAGTACCTTCCGCTACCGCAGGCGCCAGGACGTTGGTCCAACCGTTCGACACCATCAGCAGCGCGGCCGCCCCCGGCTGGTAGATGAAACCACTGCTGGAGTCGTACGGCGCGTTGCCACGGCCCAGGGTGTTGATCCCCGAGCCGGCTTCGAGGGTAATGCCACCATCGCTGCGGGCGGTGCGCAACAGCACCTCGGGCGCCGACAACATCGCCCCTTCGCGCAGGGTGATCGACGTCGTGTAGCCAGTGAACGAGATGATATTGCCCGCGCCGCTGTAATCGATCAGCGGTTGCGCGCCGAGGGTCAGGCGCCCGGCATTCAGACCGTTGAGGCTGTCGGCATACAGCGACACGCCAGTGAAACCGTCGGTGCGAGAATGCCCGGCGCCGAGAATTTCAAAGTCCATTGCCCCGCGTACCGTGGCCGTTCCGACCACCCCGCCGGCGGCCGGGGCGAATAACGCGCGGCCGTTGAAATCCAGGGCAACGTCCTGCTCGGCACCTGGCATCAAATACAGATTCAGCGATTTGCCATCCATAGGGGCCAAGGCCCGGGGCACGCCACGCCGTGTCGCGTCACTCTGGATGAATTGGCTGAAACCGGTCTCGTTGTACTGCGAATAACGGCGCAGGACATCCGCAGACGTCAGAATGACCTGGCTGGGCAGGCTGTTACGCAGCCCGGTGTTGGCAATCGACATCTGCCCCGAACGGGTCCACGAACCATTGCGCATCTGCAACGCGTCGTTGCTGACGCCTGCTGTGGCCTGACCATTGACTTCGACCCGGAACGCCCCGGGCAGCAAGGCAAAGGTCGAGGGCAGCAATGTGTAGGTGCCCGCCGCCAGACCCGGCACGCCGGCACCGAGGGTAATCTGCTGGCCGATGCGCGGGTCGACCGCCCCAGCCTCGGCGAGCATCGGCGCGTAGTCACTCTGATTGCCCGGCACGATGGCGTACACCGGATTGCTGGCAAGGCCCGGCAGGCTGAAGGTGCCGTCATTGGCGTTGCGCACCAGCGGGTTGTAGCGGGCATCGGTAGAACCGCCGCGCCCGGAGACAAACCCGGCGCCGCGCAGATCACCGCCACCGGACAAATCAATCAGCGCGCCGCTCTGTACATCGACATAGCGCGAGGTCAGCGTCACCCCGGCCGTGTCCGCACTGATGCCCTTGAGCTGAACGGATTTGCCAGCGTAGCGATAGTCGATGCCGTCGGTGGTTCCGCCATACGGCATGACCAACCCGGCGGCGCTGACCGAAGTCACGCTACCCGGCAGCAGGTGCAGCTCGCGGGTATTGACCACCGTCTCACCGCCAAGGCTGATCATGCCCAGCGGTGCGCGGATTACCCCGCCTTGTTCTATGCGCCCGGCCGCCAGTGTCAGGTTGCCAAACACCGAATACGGCAACGCGGCCGGTGCGGCCCCGCTGCTGCTGATGCGCAAGGTGCGAGCCGGATCGGCACCGGGGATCACGCTTTGGTAGCCCACCCGCACCTCGGCGGTGACATCGCTGGCAGGATAGATCTGCGCGGCACGCAGGTTGAGGTCGCCCGGTGTCCACAGTTCGGTTTTCTCGACATAACCGGTCGGCGCCAGAAAGCGCAGGTCACCACGGCTGTGCAGGGAGACCTGATCAAAGCCACGACGCGTCACCTGCAAGTCCGCACCCGTGAGCTGGACAATATTGCCCGCGGTACCGAACGACAGGCTGTTGCTCAGGTCCAGTTGATCCGCACTGGCATTGAATTGCCCCATCGATACACGCGTAGTCGGCGTGTTCATCACCCGTGGCCGAAGGTTGCCCGGCGCCTCGAAATACTTGCCCGTACCCGACAGGCGCAGGTAGGGCGCAGACAGGTCGATACGCGCATTGTCTTGCGCGCCTTCGGCCAGCGAAATCGCGCCGGCATACAAACTCAGACTTTGCTGCATGTGCAGATTGACGTCCCCGTCGAACGACAGCAGGCCGTTGCTCAGCACACTCAGATTATCGAACCCGCCAGCCATCAACCGGTCGGCACTCAGGCGGGCACGCCCGTATTGCAACGCGGGCGCCGCTTCTCCCGGTTGCACATCGGCCGGCAACAGGGCATCAGCGGTTTGCTGGCTGATGATGATTTCGCGCGGCACGCGCACCTCATTGCTGGCGTCACTGCGCAGATAACTCGGCGTCTCCAGGGCGATCTCCAGGCGCCCCCCCGCCGCACCGACGCCACCGGCTGCCGCGCGCAGGTCGCCGTCGATGAACAGGCCGTTATAGGAACTCAAGGAAATTCGCCCGCCGTCCGTAGCGACCGCCGTCGGCCCCTGCCCGGCGATATCCAGCAGCGCCTGCGCACCGGATGCGTCAAGCCGCGCGCCATTGCGCACGACGACATAGGCATCGGCCGCCGTGGCGGTGGCCTTCCTCGCATCGGTTTCACCGCCAATGATGATGCTGCCGCCCTTGCCCACCAACCCATACACCCGGCCCAGCGCATCCATGCCCGTGGCAGCGCGCCCGGCGACATCGAGCACGGCGTGGTCGCCGATCCAGATCGAGCGGTTGTGGGCATTTTTGTCAGCGACTTGCGAGGCCTCGGCGACATTCATCGAGCCGAACTGCTGCTGGCGAATGTCGATGATGCCGCCCCAGGCATTCAACTCACCGTCGACAGTAATCTGTCCGGCGCCGCGCACGTTGATGCTTTGCCCCGGGTCGACACTGATGCGCGAGCCCTGGCCAAGGGTTAACGCATTACGCGCAGGATCGCTCAACGCCACCTCGCTGGAACCGGCCTGCAAGCTCAGGCTGGCACCCGCGCGTTGCGTCAGTTGCGCCTTGCCCGGATTGTCCTGATAGAGCGTCGGCGTCCACAGTTCCAACGCCTGTTGCGGGGCGACACCGCTGGCCTGACTGGCTGCCGCGTCAGCAAACCGGTAAACCGGCATCAGCACGTCAATCAGCGTGTTGTCCGCAACGTCCAGGCGGTTGAGCCCGATCAGGTTGTAGGCCGAAAAGCCCTTGTCGAACAGATCTGCTTGCAGCTGCAAGGTATTGTCGGCGAGATCTTTGTCGGTCTGGCCGATCAGCACATTGCCGGCCTGAATCAACAGGCTGCCACCGCCCGTCACACCGTAGCCACGCAACTGGCCAGCGAGGCGCAGATGACTGTCACCCGGCGCTGACAACGCACTGGACTCCAGCGTCATGTCACCGCCCTTGCCCCCCCAAGTCTTGCCGTTGGCCAGGATCGCGCCGCCGGAGGACACGTCGAGCAGGCTGCCGGTGCCGATTTCGATGTCGCCGCTGCTGCGGATCGAAATCACGCCACCGTCCAGATACGCAAGACTGCTCGCGTCATCCGGGTCAGTGCGCAAATTGCTCCACAGCCCCCGGGTGTCCAGTTGCACTTTTTCCGCCACGCGAACACCTGTGGTCGTGCCCGCAGGCGCAACGATGCGGGTATCGGTGACACGGTCGGTATTGAGCTGGTTGAGCACGTTGCCCACATGCAGGCTGCCGCCCCGCGCAATCAGGTCGGCGTTGACCTGCACCTGCGGCGCGTAGAGGGTGATATCGCCACCGTTGCCGACCGTCACGGCGCCGTCCACGTCGATGCGCTCTTTGGCGGCGACCTTCAGTGCGCCCAGTTGCCAGTCACTCAGTTGTGCGGCATCGAGAAACAGCTTGCCATTGCGCGCCTCGGACACCACGCCGGTCAGGCCCGCGTCGTTATCGCCGAGCGGACGCTCAATGCCGATCTGCACCTGATCGAGCAACGGACTGAGGCCATAGAGCACGCCACCCGCCGCCGCGACGTAGGCGGCATCGTAACCACCGACGATCAACTGCCCGCGCCGCGCGAGTGCGGTCTGACGCTGCGCGTAGCCATCGAGCACGGCACGCGGCGCCTGAGTCTGGCGCTCGCCCTGATAAACCTGCCCCAGCAGTTGCCCGTCGAGCACCGCGTTACGGGTGCCGATCACCAATTGCCCGGCATCGCGACCCACGGTGTAGCCCGCCTCCAGGCGCTTGGTCGGTGCGATCAGCGGATTGTAGTAATAGCTCGTCTGACCCCAGCGTTCGCTGCTGTCTTCATAACCGTTGTACAGACCGCTGTAGAGCAGATCGCCTGGCGCCTTGGACAATTCGTAGAGATGCCCGTCAGCACCGCGCAACCAACTCTGGCGAATCTCGCCACTTTGCACATCGAGCGTGCCGCCAGACAGGTTGATCAACGAGCCCTTCTCGGTCACCACGTCATTGCCGGCGAAATTTACCGTCCCGCCCTGGGCCATCCATTCACCGATGCTGTGGCCCTGGGTGCCAAGGTAACCACCGACTTCGAGCAACCCCCCTGCCGTGTACCAGCGATCCGTGGCGTAACCGTTGGTGCCGGCGGGCACGTAGACCAGTTCACGCACGTCAACCCAGACGTCGTTGCTGTTCAGCGCAGCTTTGTCGCGGTTGCCCGAAGCGTCGCGCTGTTCGTTGCCCTGCACATTGATCTTGATGCTGTTGGATTCCATCGCGACTTTCACGCCGATGGCGCCGGAAACGTCGATCAGCGCACCGTCGCGCACCAGGCTGCGACGCTGCGCGGCCACGGCGATTTGTCCGCCCGTGGCCAGGGTAATCGAACCGTTCTGGAACTCGACGCTGCCACCACTCTGGATGTCGATGCGCGATTGGTCACTGCGAATCGAATTGGTCGGGGTAACGGCGGTCAGTGCGGACTGATGCTGGCTGTCGAGGGCCGTGAGGTCACTGCTGTCGAGCATGATCGCCGTGGCACTGCCCTGCCCCAGCGTCACGCTGCCTTGGGTGTCCGTCGCCGGGTTGAGCAGATGAATCGTGCCGCGCGTGGCGACCGATGTGCTGGCGAGCAATACGCCGTTTTGCACGACCTCATGGCCGGTCAGGGTGATGTCGCCGGTCGCGGCCTGAATCAGTCCGTTGTTGCTGACCTTGCCGGCAACGCTGGCGGCTTTGAAGCCCGGCGTGACTTCGTTGCCGAACGTCGTGGAGAAGCCGTTGCCTTCAGTGCCCGAACCCTTGCGAATATAAAAGCGATCCCCCGCCCCCAGCACGGTCTGGCCCTTGGCGGTGTTGATGCTGCCGTCGTTCTGCACTTCGCTGCCCAACAGCAAGGCATAACCGCCGGCGTCGGTGGACTTCGCCGGTCGCGCGGTTTCAATGGACGCCCCGCGCTCCACCAGCACTTTGCCCACCGCGTCGGTGAACGTCGGCTGGCTGGCGCTGCTGTCGAAATACAGGCCGCGATCACGGAACTGGATATCGGTGATGTTGGCGGCGGCCGCCACCAGGTTGCGCACGTTGACCTGACTGGTGCCGCTGAAAACGATGCCGTTGCGGTTGATCAGCATCACCGTGCCGTCGCCCTTGATCTGCCCCTGAATCTGACTGGCGCGTGCACTCGGATCGTTGACCCGGTTGAGCACCGCCCAATTCGCTTGCTGGGCAAATTCAACGCTGGTGTTACGCCCGACGTTGAAGGTTTCCCAGTTGAGAATGGCTTTGTCGGCGGTTTGCTCGATCTTCACCGTGGTCTTGCCGTCGGCCTGAGTCTGTTGCGGGCCTTTCGCGTTCTGCCAGCCCTGGGTGAGGCTGTTGTCGACCTTCAGCCCCCCCTCGGCCAAACCGTCCGGAACAAACTGCACCGAGCCCAATGCCGTCGCGCGTCCGGCCGCTTGCGCCGCTTGCTGTGCAGCAATCGCGGCGACGGTGTTGTTCAAGGTCTGAATCGAACGCTGCAGCTGTTGGTTGGCCTTCTGCTGTTGCGCCAGCGGCGGCGTCATCCCCGGCAAACCGCCGGTGCTGGGCCGTGCAGCGCTCGCCTGCTGCGCCGCGCCCTTGGCGGCAAACCATCCCGAACTGAAAGCAGTGGCCGCCTCGGCGCTGCCCGCCACCAGACACAAGGCAATCGCCTGCGCCAACGGCTTGAGCATCCACAGCGCCGGATCGACGACAAGACGCTGTTGAGGCTGGACACGGGTACTGCGACGGGATGGGCGAGCGAGCATCACTACGAGATCCTTTTGGGTTGCCACACGAGGCCGCAGGTCGGGTGGACCCTGCTGTTATGACATAGGCGGTTGGCGAAGGCCGCGACCGAACGGATGTCACACAAACTTCATGATTGAGGAGTAGATCGGCCAAAAAAAAGCAGCAGCCCGAAGGCTGCTGCGATTGCATTGCGGTTGAAGCGAGGCTTACAAAGGACGACCGATAGCGTTGCAGACGCTGGCGTTGTTGATGTCCAGGTTGTTGCCCGAAGTGTTGGTGACGAAGTTGGCGGTCACAGCGGCTTTCCAGTTGGTTGGAACCGGAGTGAAGCTGTGCGCGATGGTGGCAGCGTTGTTGCCCGGGTTGCTGTAGTGAGTGGTCAGGAAGCTACGGACATCGTTGGCCACGGTTGCATCCTTGTAGCACTGGCCGAAGATGAAGTTGGTGTAAGCGACGATCGGGTAGCCGCTCGCCGGGTTAGGCACAACCGGTACCCACTGCGCCGGGTTGGCAGGCGCGGCTGGCAGAGCGGCCGAACCCAATGCCAGGGAAACGTTGGCAGTGGTTGGCTGCACGCCGTTGACGCGGGCAACAACAGCGTTGCTCGCAGCGTTCACACCGTCCGGACCGACATAACCGATCGAACCGTCAACGGCGTTGACCTGGGTGGCGACGTCAGACGTACCGGCAACACCTACCCAGTTCGCTGGCAGTGCGGAGCCGGCTGGCAGGCGAGCGTTGGTGAAGGTTGAGTTGGTGGCGAACTTGGTCGGGCAGATCGAGTTCAGGTGGCGGGTGAGGATTTCCGAGGTGCCGCTGGAAACGTTGCGATAAACAACGCGAATCGGCGTGGTGTCGGCAGTACCCAACAGCGCACCCCAAGTGGTTTTGGCGCCCGAGAAGGCATCACACAGCTGAGTGCTGGTCAGGTTCAGCGCGGTCTGGCCAGACTTTTTGTAAGGAATGGCAACCGAAGTGGCCACCGAAGGCAGTTGGATCAGCGGGCCGTACGAAGCGCCGTAGGTGCTGTTGTAGGTGCTGATTTCCGTAGCGCTGAGGATCGAGTCGCTACCGGCGAAGTGCACCGAACCGGTGGTGCTGAACAGTGCGGAGTTGTTGGTCAGGAAAGCCGTTTTGCCAGTACCGCTACCGGTGCCCAGGTAGCTGAAGTTGGCTGGCAGGATGCTGTTGGCAGAACCTTTGTACAGAGCGGCAGGCAGAGTCGCGCCACCACCGGTAACGTTGGCGGCCATGGCCTGGGCGGAAGCCAGAGCGGCGACAGTCAGTGAGGCTGCGATCAGAGTGCGCTTGAACATGAAGAATCTCCTTTTCAACTAGGTTGTGAACACAGGTTTTCGGGTGACTTGCATGACACTGGGAGGACTCACCGGGGCCCTCGCTAGCGTTGGCCTTGGTTAAGTCGCACTGAGAAATTCGCAGTTTCCGGTGACAGATAAAGGAAAAAACCTCGGGAGGTGCGAGCTGTTTCTGAAGGGATTTTCTCGGGTGTTTGCCGGGTGCAGCGCAGGGTCTGGATCAGCGGTTTGGCGGAATCGGGCTGGAGGCAGTGGCGGGTGGTTGCAGATGACAGAAAGGAGAACCCGAGGATGGTTCTTTTGAGGGTCGGGTGATGCTGAAGTCCTGGAAAAAAGATTGGATTATTTGTTGCCCTCTCTGGCCCCTTCGCGAGCAGGCTCGCTCCCACATTTGAAATGCTTTCCCCTGTGGGAGCGAGCTTGCTCGCGAAGGGGCCAGTCCAGCCACCACCAAAACATCAGACACACCACTACTGGACCAATTGGTTGATCTCAATGATCGGCAACAACACCGCCATCACAATCACCAGCACCACCCCGCCCATCACCACAATCATCAGCGGCTCCAGCAGCGCGGTCATGCCCATCGCCCGCCGCTCAATATCACGCGACAACGTCTGCGCCGCACGCTCAAGCATCGGTGGCAATGAACCGGTTTTCTCGCCGCTGGCGATCAGGTGAATCAGCACTGGCGGGAATACGTTCTCCACGCGCAATGCAGCGGCGAGGTTGACGCCCTCACGCACCTTGGCCGTGGCCTCAGTGACGCTCAAACTCAAGCGGTCATTGGACAAGGTCTGCCGCGCCGCTTCCAGCGCACGCAACAACGGCACCCCGGCGCCGCCGAGAATCGCCAGCGTCGAGGCAAACCGTGCGGTATTCAGGCCGAGGATGAAGCGCCCGAATAACGGCAACTTGAGCACTCGATGATGCCAGCTCAAACGTGCCGCTGCATTGCGCAGATACAGGCGCCAGCTCCAAAACGCGCCGGCCATGATCGCTGCGCACAGCCAACCCCAACTGCGGATGAAATCACTGGCGTTGAGCATCGCCAAGGTCAACCCCGGCAAATCCTGCCGCGCCTGGGAAAACGCGCTGACCACCTGCGGCACCACGTAGCTGAGCAGAAAAATCACGATGCCGATCGACACCAGACCAACTACGCCCGGATAGATAAACGCGGTGAGAATCTTGCCGCGCAGGTTGTTGCGCTCTTCGATGTAATCCGCCAACCGTTCCATCACTTGCGCCAGATCCCCGGACTCCTCCCCGGCCGCAATCAACGCGCGGTAGATCTCGGGAAAATCCCGTGGCCGCGCCGCCAGTGATTCGGCCAGACGCATGCCGCTGCGCACATCCGCACGAACGGCGCTGAGGGTATGGGCGATGTGCTTTTTTTCGGCCTGCTCGACCGTGGCACTCAGCGCTGCCTCCAATGGCAGACTCGCCCCCAACAGACTCGCCAATTGCCGCGTGGCCCAGGCCAGGTCGTTGTCCGAGAGTTTCGGGCTGAACAATCCGCCCCCGCCGTGATGGGCGACGTTGCTTTCCTTGTGCACCGACAGTGCGGTCAAACCGCGCCCGCGTAAAACGCTGAACGCGGCGCCTTGGCTGTCCGCCTCAAGGTGCCCGGATTCGATCTTGCCGGTGGCGTCGGCGGCTTCAAAACGATAGCGGTTCATCAGGCGTCCCGTGTCACACGGAGGATTTCTTCAGGGGCGGTGGCGCCGCTGCGAATCCAGCGCTCGCCGTCCTCGCGCAGACTGAACATCCCGGCCTTGGCGGCAGATGTGCGCAAGGCCTGCTCCCCTGCCCCTTGATGAATCAAGGTGCGGATGTCGTCGTCGATGCAGAACAATTCGTGGATGCCGGTGCGGCCGCTGTAACCGGTTTGATTGCAGTTTGCGCAACCGACCGGGCGCCAGGTGCCGGGCGCGGTGGGGTCTTCTTCCTTGCAGTGATTGCACAGCCGCCTCACCAGTCGCTGCGCCAAAACCCCGAGCATTGAAGACGCCAGCAGAAACGGTTCGACGCCCATGTCGATCAAGCGGTTGACCGCCGACACCGCGTCGTTGGTGTGCAAGGTTGCCAGCACCAAATGCCCGGTCAGCGAGGCCTGCACGGCAATTTGTGCAGTTTCCAGATCGCGGATTTCGCCGATCATGATGATGTCAGGGTCTTGCCGCAGAATTGCCCGCAGTGCGAGGGCGAAAGTCATGTCGATCTTGGCGTTGACCTGAATCTGGCTGATCCCCGGCAAGTCGTATTCCACCGGGTCTTCCACGGTGAGAATGTTGCTGGTGCTCGCATCCAGTCGTGCCAGTGCCGCGTAGAGGCTGGTGGTCTTGCCGCTGCCGGTGGGCCCGGTGACCAGCACGATGCCGTGGGGCTGGCGGATCAGGTGGTCGAGTTTGGCCAGCACCTGCGCATCCATGCCGAGGGTTTCCAGATGCAGACGCCCGGCCTGTTTATCGAGCAGACGCATCACCACTCGCTCGCCATGCCCGGTCGGCACGGTTGAAACACGAATATCGATCGGCCGCCCGGCCACACGCAAGGCGATGCGACCGTCCTGCGGCAGGCGTTTTTCGGCGATGTCGAGCTGGGCCATGATCTTGATCCGCGACACCAGCGCACCGTGTAACGCCTTGCGCGGTGAGACCACGTCACGCAGCGTGCCGTCGACGCGGTAGCGCACCACCGAATGGGTTTCGAACGGTTCGATGTGAATGTCGCTGGCCTCATCGCGCGCGGCTTGGGTCAGCAGTGCGTTGATCATGCGGATCACCGGCGCGCCGTCCTGAGTGTCGAGCAGGTCAGTGATTTCCGGCATGTCCTGCATCAGCCGATCCAGATCAACTTCATTCTCCGCTGCCCCGACCACCGCCGCCGCACTACCGGTGTCGGCGTAAGCCGCGGCCAGCAAACCATCCAGCTCATCATCGCGCACCCGCTGTATCGTGGTCGCACCGAATTGGCGCCGTGCCTCGCTGATCGACCAACCCGGCGTCGACGGGCAAACGGTCAGCACGCCATCGCACAAAAGAATGCGCTGCGCCTTGGCCCAAGCGTAGGGCAACGCACTCATCTCAAGCCCTCCCGAACCCCTGTAGGAGCTGCCGAAGGCTGCGATCTTTTGATCTTTGGCCGCTTGGGTCCGTCGAAGAGCAAGATCAACAGATCGCAGCCTTCGGCAGCTCCTACAGGTCCGGTGTTGTTCGTTATCCCTGTGGTTTTCACATTGAGGGTTGGTTTCAAAAGCGTGTGCTCCCTTCAATCGGCACCGCTTTGATCGTCGCCCGTGGGCCAGAACTCGGCACCGCCGCCGGCACACCTTGCGCCGCCGTCGGCAACTGTGGCGCCTGCATGTCCGGCATCGCCCAGCTGCGTTCAGGCTGCAAACCGCCCTGTGCACGGCGCATGAAGTCGTAGCGATTCAAAGTAATGCTGCGCCCCGCTTCGCTGTCGCGGATGATGTACGGACGCAGGAACACCATCAGGTTGGTCTTGGTAATCGCCCGGCGCTCGTTGCGAAACAGCGCGCCAATGCCCGGCAAGCTGCCCAGCCATGGCACCGCGTCGTTGCTCTGGCTATAACCGTCCTGCAGCAAACCGCCGAGCACCATGATCTGGCCGTCGTCGAGCAAAATACTGGTGTCGATTGCACGTTTGTTGGTGACGATGCCCGTCGATGTCGCGCTGTTGGAAGCGCGTTCGTCGATGCTGCTGACTTCCTGATAGATATCGAGCTTCACCGTGCCGCCCTCAGAAATCTGCGGGCGCACGTTGAGCTTCAAACCAACCTCTTCCCGGGTCACGGTCTGGAACGGGTTGTTGCTGGTGCCCCCGCCGCCGGTAACGTAACTGCCGCTGACAAACGGGATGGTCTGGCCGACAAAAATACTCGCAGCCTCGTTGTCGAGAGTCAGCAGGTTCGGCGTCGACAATACGTTGGTGCCGCCCTTGCTCTTCAAGGCCCGGGCCAGCACTTTCAAGTCAAGAATCTTGCCGATGCCGGGAATGTCGACAGTGCCGTTCACGTAGCCCAGGTTCAACCCCTGCGGCAGCACATCGATACTGGTTTTGCCGTTGGTGTTGATCCCCGAACCACCCAGATTCGCCCCGCCAATCACGCCATTGCCACCGAGATTACCGGTCTGCCACTGCACGCCGAACTCGCTGGCATCGTCCTCGCCGACTTCGACGATCAAGCTTTCGATCACCACTTGCGCGCGACGCTGGTCGAGCAGATCGATCACCTCGCGCAAGTTGCGGTACAACGGCTCCGGCGCAGAAATCAGCAAAGTGTTGGTGGTAGCGTCAGCCTGGATGGTCACACCGCCGGCACTGAAGGCGACGTTCTGATCGCTGTTCTGCGTACCGCCACTGCTGGTTCCGCCGCCACTGCTGCCCTGCGCGTAACTGCCACCCGTGCTGCCGCTGCTGTTAGTGGTCGACGTGCTGCCGCTGCTTTGCGTGCCGCTCTGGCCGTTCTGCCCAGCGCTGCCGCCGGTACTTGCGCCCATGGCACTGAGCACCGAACGCGCACTGTCGCTGGTGCCGCTGTCACTTTCACCCGTGAGCAAACCACGCAAGGCCTGCGCCAGTTTCGCCGCCTGCGCGTTACGCAGATAAACCACATGCAGATTGCTCGGATTACTCTGCGCGTTATCCAGTTTGTAGATCAGATTACGCGCCAGTTCCGTACGCTCCGGACTACCCGCGCGAATGATGATGGTGTTGGAACGCGGATCACCAATCACCGCAATTTTCTGCGTCGGATCATTGCCCGGCGCATCCAGTAAATCCGCCACCATCGGCGCAATGTCGGCAGCGATGCCGTTCTGGATCTGCACCACATCCGTGTCAATCGCACTCGGCGAATCAATGCTCGCGATCAACTGCGCAACGCGGGTCAGGTTCTCCGCGTAATCGGTGATGACGATGGTGTTATTGCCCGGATAAGCGTTGATCGGATTGTTCGGCGAAACGATCGGCCGCAGCACCGGAATCAGGTTCACCGCGTTCTCGTATTGCAGGCGAAACGTTCGGGTGAGCATGCCGTTGCCGGCCGGTTTGTCGGCACTGTAAATCGGCCCACCAAGCAGTTTCGCATCCGCCTCCGGCACCACCTGCGCGACACCGCCGACATCAACCACACTGAAACCCTGCATGCGCAACGCCGCCAGCAGCATGTCGTAAGCCTGCCGCGCCGGCACCTGACCTTCCGAGACCAGCGTCAACGTGCCCTTCACCCGAGGGTCGACCAAAAACTGCTGCCCGGTGGAACGCGACAACGCCCGCACCACCGCTTGAATATCAGCGTCGACAAAATTCAGCGTCACCGGTTGATCGCCCAAAGGGTTGCTCGGCAACGCAATGCCCGATGAGGCTGAGCCGCTGCGCGCACTCTTGCTGATGTTGTGTAATGGCTTCGGCACAGGTCGCGCCTGAGCCTGTGCGCGTTCGCGGTCGAGCACCGCGTCGCCGCTGCGCTGAGTGTTGGCCAGCGGCCGCCCGAGTTCACTGTCGACCAGCAACGGCGGCTGATTCTGCGGCGTGGTGCTGGTGTTGCTGCACGCGCTCAACGCCATCAGCAGCATCGGCAACGCCAGACGTGCTGGTTTGGATCCTGACCCCTTCATGAAGCTTCCTTAGCGCCCAGCGCCTGATCCATGCGAACGGTGCCTGACAAAGTGCCGGCGGTGACTTCGGTCGAGGGGTTGTCTGCGCGTTGCAAACGGGCCTCGACCACCTGCAGAGAAAGTTGTGCCGGGTTGCTCAACAGCCAGTCGAGCACTGCGTCGGCCGGCGCCGCGTCGAAGGTCAACTGCCAGGCGCCGGCCTCCCCGGATTGCAATTGATAGTGCCCGCCGAGGCCGCTGGCCTGCAGGGTCTGCTCCAGCGACTGCGCCACGCTTTGCCCCTCCGGGCGCACGCTAACTTCGCGCAACAGCACTTCCAGCGCCTCGGTCTGCGCGCGCAGCTTTGGCGTTTCGGTTTGCCAATAGGTGATCTTTTTCAGCGGCGGCTGGATCAGCGCGACCCACAGCAGCAGGCCGATCAGCGCAATGGCCATACCGGCGACCATGCGTTTTTCGCGCAAGGCCAACGGCTGCCAACGCGCCTGCACCTGAGCGCTAAAGCGTTGCCACTTGGCGCGGTACAGCGCGAGCGAGGCCTTATTCATCTTCTTCTGCTCCGCCGCTGTCATCGCTGTCGCTTGGGCTGGCCTCAGTGGACGGACGCAAGGTCCAGCCCTCGTCATCTGCCGTCACGCTGATACCGGCCTGGGCCAAGGTGCTTTGCCACTCCTGATCATTGCCGCCGCGACGGGCTTCACTCAGCAGACTCAGTTGCAAAGCGCCGTCGACAAACGCCAACCGCTCGACACTGCCAGCCATCGACGGCATGCCGCTGCCGGCCTGCAACACCAGACGATTGAAAGTCTGCGCCGGATCATCCGCCGCGCCCTTCTGCCGCGCCGCCAATTGCTGACGGGCCTGTTGCAACGGATTGAGGATCACCGGCAACTCAGGGAAGGCCTGCTTTACCCGCAGGTTCATTTGGGCTTTCAGTTGCTGGCCCTGCCCGGCTTCGCGAGCGGCATACAGATTCAAACCAACGACCCAAACAGCCACGGCCAACGCGGACAGAGCGATCGCCCTGCCCCAGCCGCGATGCTCGGTTTTTTGTTGCTGGACTGCGCCATGCAATCCCCAACCGGGTAACGGCCCGGTCCAGCGCTGCGCATCCGCCATCGGCAGTTCAGCGCCCGGCGGCGGTTGCTCACCGATCCAGTGCAAAGTGACGCCCGGTTCCCACACAACACCGTCAAAACCGTCATCGAACAACGGCTGCACCCGCGCCGCTTGCACGCTATCGCGCAACAACAAATGCCCGTCCTGCACGCAAGCGACGGTGCCGGGCAGCACCGGCAAACAGTACGGCGCCGGGTAGAGACCGCGCAGGTTCAGCCCGGCGCTTTTCAGCAACTGGCCAAAGCGCAACAAGTGCTGCCAAGGCGCCCAGGCGATCTGCACCTGCCCGGCCTCGTCCCGCGAACTGTGCGCAATGTGCATCTCACTGCTGTCGCCCAGCATCAAGGCCTGCGCCGCACATTGCACCGCCGCAACAATCTTGTTCGCAGGCAACGGCGGCAAATCGAGACTCGCCAACAGGCTGTCGGCCGGGTGCAGAAAACACACCAGCGGCGGCAGTTTCGCCTGCTGACTCAACTGGCTCAGACTGAGGCGTTCTTCGCGCGTGACCTGGCCCTGACGATCCAGCCAAGCACAGTGCAATTCACTGTGCAGATCCAGTTCCGCCAAGGGCGGCAACGCCACCTTCAACTGGCTCATACGCCCACCCGCGACCAGATCACTTGCGGCAAGCGGTCCTGACTGCGATGCAGCAACGCCTCAAGACTGACCCGCCGCTGATCGCGCCGCGCCTCGCCGCGCAATCGAAACCAGTCACTGGTGATGCCGACTTTCACGCTGGTCAGCTCCAGTTGCGGCATGCGCAAGCGGTTAACGAAATCGCCACGGTTGATAAACCAGCGCCCGGCATCACGCTCGGCGATCAGCGCATTGGCACGCTCCAGCGACAACCCCGGCACATAAGCAGCCAAGACCGGCGCGGTGGCCGTGTTGCCGTTGAGCCAGGTCGTCGCGGGGATCACCGTCAGGTACGGCGCCAGTTTGCCCATCACCGCCTCATTAACACCGTCGACACTGCGCAAATCATCGATGCTGCGCAGCATCGGCAACGTCGGCTTCTGCGGTTTGTGTGAAGCGTTGGGCGAGGTGGCGCGCCCACTGTCAAAACCACTTTTCGGCGCCTCGGCAATCGACGGATTCAGCAGTCGCGGGTACGAAGCAATCACCCGCTGACTGATGCGCTGACTCAAACCGGCACTGACCCCGATCAACTCGCACAAGCGCTGAAAAGCCGCGACCTGCGCCTCATCCACCCGCTCGTTGGCCACCAGATTGCGCAAGTTGAACTTGCCCTGCTCATCCTCCAGCCGCCCTTCAAAACCTTGCGCGGAGAGACGCTGCGCCCACGGCTGATCGAGCCGGGTCAACGGATCGCGCTGACGTGCATCCCAGAGCAATTGACGGCTGATCTCCAACCCACCCTGCACCAGCCAACGCCCCTGCACACGTTGCTGATCCGCCTCCAGCGCACGGGTCGACACGCTCTGACGCGTCAACATGCCCGCCGCAATCACCGCCACCACCGCCGCAATCAACAACGCGCTGATAATCGCCATGCCCTGTTGCTTCGCCCCCTCAGGCGAGCGGCTGTTCATGGCCGGCCTTACAACTGCCAGGAACCGATATCGGCATTCACGCCGTCGCCGTCCGGCTGACCGTCGGCACCGAGGGAAAAGATGTCGATCTCGCCATTGGCGCCGGGGTTGAGGTACTGATAAGGACGCCCCCACGGATCGTTCGGCAAGCGCTCCAGATACGAGCGCCAATTGCTGTTCTTCGCATCCGCCGGCCGCTCCACCAACACCTTCAGCCCCTGATTCATGCTCGGGTAAGTGCCGTGATCGAGGCGGTACAACTTCAACGCCTGCATCAACCCACCAATATCCTGCTTCGCCGCCGTCGCCCGCGCCTGATCCGGCCGGTCGAGCACCTTGGGCACCACCATCGCCGCGAGAATCCCCAAAATCACCACGACCACCATGATCTCGATCAGGGTAAAACCCTGCTGACCACGGGGCGCGCGCAACGGTTGCTGAAGCGATTTGAAAGGTGCGATATCCATCTCGACATACCCTGGCTTGATTCGATTCGACGCGCAGTGTTGCAAGAAGATATGTCAGTGATGTTGAAAATCCTCGGGTGTTTTCGTCGTCAAGCCGTCAAGCACGCGGGTTAGCGTCGAGGGCTGGGTTTTGGTTTTGGGCGGTTTATGCGTGCGCGTTCGCGGGAAGCGGGTTTCACATTGATTGAAGTGCTGGTGGCGCTGGCGATTATTGCCGTGGCGATGTCGGCGGCTGTGCGCGTGGCGGGGTTGATGACGCAGAGCAGCGGGGTTTTACGGGATCGGTCGGTGGCGCTGATTGCGGCGCAGAGTCGGATGGCGGAGTTGCGCTTGGAAGGGAAGTTGCCGATGGGTATGAAAGCGCAGGAATGTGATCAGGGGCGGTTATTGTTGCGCTGTGAACAGGTGATCAGCGCAGCCGAAAATGGCCGCTTACTCAAGATTGGCATTCAGGTATTCGACCGCAACCAGGATGCGCCGCCGCTGGCCAGGCTTGAGACCTTGTTGTCTCGAACGGAAAGCCCCTCACCCTAGCCCTCTCCCAGAGGTAGAGGGGACCGATTGGGGGATATTCGAGAGCTACACCGACTTGAAAGCCATTCATTGAATCCAAAATGGCCAAGCTCACAAAGCCAAATCGAAGATCCTTCACCAAAGCCATAATCGCCAAGGCCCTTCACCAAAACCATAATCGCCAAAATCTTTCAGGTCGACGTACCCCGCAAGACACCTCGGTCGGCCCCCTCTCCCTCCGGGAGAGGGCTGGGGTGAGGGTAGCTTTTGCCCTCCAGACTGAAACAGGCGAGAAGCCATCACTGCCATGACAATGGTATCGTCCCCTCCTTTTTCAAATTTCTGACAGATTATGAATAGCGCCAAATCCTCAATCCGGGCCGCTGCTCCCGCTTCAGGCATCTCTGAATCAATGGATACCTGACATGGCCAACCCATCGCAGAACACGAGGTTAAATAAGTTGCTGGCCGTGAGCGAAGCCAGTGTTGACAGGGCTAAGTCCAACACCGACTTATTGAAGGTGATCCATGAGTTCGCCTCGTATCGTGGCCCGCTCGAATTCGATCGCACACGCGCATGGTGGTTTTTCGGCACTGGCCTGTTATTGCTTGCGAGTGCTGTGGTCCTTTATTGGATTGGGAATATCTCTAGCGTCGCTCTGTTCTTTTACCGGTTGGAAATTGATCCCGACTCGTTCGGCATCGGTACTGGTTTTCTTGGCATCGTGATTGCCATTTGGAGTCTGACATGGATGAAATCCAAATCTGATCGGTTGCCGTCGCTCAGTAAAAGAATTGCTCGACTGTCATCCTACTTCCACAACGGACTGACTTTCCTGAGAGAAGACTCGGCCGCGATCCTCAAGGAGCTGGACACGGAATTTGGTGATTACCGCCGGGGCGACTACAGCCGCAAGTTGGTCGAGTCGATACAGGGCGTATTCACCGGCACGTTGCGCGACCTCCCTTACACGTACCGCCAGCTGCACTATGTCAACCAACGAGAGGTACATACCACGGTTACCGACGAAAAGGGCAATACCAAAACGGAGACTCGAGTGGTTTATGACCACTACGATCGCTACAGTTTGGTCATCGAATTTCCATGGGTCACCGGAATATCGGTCAGATCGGATCACCAGTCAAAGAACGACTATTCGCACCCCATGGACACGACTTCTCCGGATTTCAATAAAGCGTTCCGTTTGACCGGTCGCAGCGAGATGCTCTGTGCGAAATTCATCAAGCCTTCGACGGTGCTCCACTTGCTGAAGCTGTTCGACATCCTCCATCGTCCGAACCTGGAGTTCTCCGACAGTGGAGAGCTCTGCCTCAGTTTTGAGAGCAGCGACCTGCTCGCGTACGGTGCTCAGTATTCGCTGGCTTCGCCCAAATATTTTTACGCAGAAATTTCTGCTGGTATCGAACTGCCGCGCCTGATGTCTGTGCTCCAATGGAGCCATGCACTCAGTGAGCTGCACGATGACAACTTCAGCTCCCTTACCCCTACAAACCGCAAAGAGAAGTAAGCCATGGACATTGCACTCATCCTCGCCGCTGTTATCGCTGTCGTCATGATCATCGGGGGATTCAGCATCTACAACGGCATCATTGGGGGACACAACCGAGTACAACGTGCATGGTCAGACGTCCTCGTTTACGAACGCCAGAAGACCAAAGTGCTCGACCAGCTTCAAAAAGTGCTCGCAGATTTCATGGTCTATGAGGCCAGCCTCCTGGAAAAGATCACCGGCCTTCGCAGCGCGGTCAACGCCCTGCCTGCGGGCGCCAATGGCAATGCCCTCACGACCGTTGAAACCGCCACCCGGGAGCTGATGGGTGGCTTGCGCATCGCTTTCGAGGCCTACCCTGACCTGAAAGCATCGGAAGCGGCAAACAACATGATGCGTGAAATTGCCGAACAACAAGAGAACGTCGGCGCAGCCATCACCATCTACAACCGCAACGTCGAACTGTTCAACAACACCGTCGAAATGTTCCCCGGCTCGGTCGTCAATGGCCTGTTCAACAAGAAACCGCGAGTTACGCCATTCACCGATACCGAAGCTTCGCAGAGTTTCTCTTACACCCCGAATATCTAACCTGCGTTAAGCAATCAACCATCACCCGTGAGGGTGGTGGTCGATCACCTGCCTTCTTGAATAGATCCGCCGCTGATTTCTGGGGCGCGAACCATTCAATGGCACGAGCGTTCAATCAGCCCCTTCTGAATCAACCAGCCCCACCACCGGAACCTGCCACGAAGGCTTTTTCCCACTCTGACCATCAAACACCCGACGCGCCTCGCGAAAATCATCCACGTGCTGCACAACCCAAGTCCAAATCGGCGACATACGAACCAACAGCTCCATCCCCAACGCCGTCAACTCGTACTCAACATGGGGCGGCACTTGATCCAACTCCCGCCGTATCAGCAGACCATCGCGTTCCAGCGCGCGCAGCGTCTTGGTCAACATGCGCTGAGTCACGCCCGTCATTTGCCGTTTGATCTCGGCATGACGCATCGTGCCGTACACACCCAGGGTATGCAGGATACCCAGTGACCAGCGGCTACCGGCGTGCGCCAGGACTTCGCGCCGCACGCCATCATCGTCTCGTCTTAGCGTCTGGCAGATCGCTTCTGCCTGGCTAAGGGTTTCCTCATCGGTCATGTGTCCCCCTGGTATCACGCGTGTGCCTTCTTCTGAGCGCTGCGCAATCGTGCCAGCATCGGCAGATCATACAGACGACGAATCTCAGGAGACATCATGACCGCAGCGACCCACCCCTCCCCACAATCCATTCTCGTACTCGGCGCCGGCGAACTCGGCCTGCCGGTGCTGCGCAATCTTGCGCAGGTAGCAAAGCGCTCGCCCGGCAGCACCATCAGCGTCCTGCTCAGGGATTCGACCATCAACACGCAAGCCCCCGAAAAAAAACTGGAAATCGATGAACTACGCAGTCTCGGCATCCAACTGGTCGCTGCAGACTTGGTTAACGATTCCATCGATCAACTGGCCGAAGTGTTCGCAGCATTCGACACCGTCATAGGCTGCGCAGGCATGGTCGCGGGCCGTGAAACGCCGATGAAACTGGCCACAGCAGCGCTCAGGTCCGGCGTGAAGCGCTATTTCCCTTGGCAGTTTGGCGTCGATTTCGAAGTGATTGGTCGGGGCAGCCCACAGGATTTGTTCGATGCGCAACTCGACGTGCGCGAGTTGCTGCGCGCCCAGGACAAAACCGAATGGGTGATCATCTCGACCGGCATGTTCACCAGTTTTCTGTTCGAGCCGGTCTTTGAGGTCGTCGATTTTGACAACCACACCGTCAACGCCTTGGGCAGCCTGGAAACCAGCGTGACGCTCACGACACCGGAGGACATCGGCAAGCTGACAGCGGACATCGTTTTCTTCGAACCGCGCTTTCGCAATGAGATCGTGTACCTGGCTGGCGACACGGTGACGTATGGGCAGGTGGCGAGCCTGCTTGAACGTGTGCTGGGGCGGCCGTTCAAGCGTAATGTCTGGACGGTTCCGTACCTGATGCAGGAACTGGAAAAAGACCCCACTCACCACATCAAAAAATACCGCGCCGTATTTGCCCAAGGCAGAGGCGTGTCGTGGCCGAAAGCGGGGACATTCAACGAACAGCAGTCGATTCAGGTCACTACGGCTGAACAGTGGGCTCGGGACAACCTGGCAGTCGATTGATGCAAAGAAAGCCCCCCAATCGCAGGTACAGAAACTCGTAGGTCTCTCGACATTTATCGCGGCTGAAGAGCCAGCACACTCCCACCTTGGAACACACTCAAAGGTGGGAGCGAGCCTGCTCGCGAAAGCGCCAGAATGAACACCCGATTAATCACCAAGTGATCCCAGCACCCGCATCACTCCGGCAATTGCAAATTATCCAGCGCCCGATTCACCGCCAACTCCCCGAGCATGATCAACTGCGCGATCCCCAACAACGCCCGACGCTGCGACGCCGGCAACAGACTGGCAACGTTCTGCGCAATGGTTTTGGCCGAAGCGAGCGTTTCGCTGGCATCCGTCAGCAGTTCTTCGTTTTTGTTGTCGGCAGTGACGGCGTACATCCCACGGTTTTTGCGTGGCGGCGGCGTGGAACCGGGTGGACAGAGGTAATGATCGAGCGCGCGGTCGGCGGCTTCGTGGAGTTTTCTGGAATCGATGGATTCGTAGGGGGAAAGCGAGACGGTTTCGGGCGGGTTGGGTGTTGGTTTGATCATGGTGAAGCTCCTTGATGATTGGAGCCGCCACCGTTCGCGGTCAAACAAACTGGGTGGCAGCTGTACGCGGGTTGACCGACCGGACATCAAGGACTCCGGCACACCCGAAGGTGTCCCACGCACAGCCACCGCGACATGATTTCAGACAATGCCTGAACACGTGCAGAACGCTGGCGCGCCTTGATATTGGGCGGACGGTCAAATCCGATCGCTGATGCGTCAGCGACCGCACCACAATAGAACCCGCCCCCAAGGCGCACAAGCCGGCGGATTCTGGCGTAGCTGTAGGCAAAGGCGCAAGGATGTGTAGCCTGAGAGAGTATCTGGAGATGTCTTTTTAAACATTGATGTTTATCGAGACGTTAATGCGGCACCTCCCCCACTTAAACGAATCTGCCCCATTACCGGCAATTTTTCCCGCGCACAAAACGTAAACCCAGTCGGGGCGTAAAGGCATTGCGAGTGACTCGACAGAAGCCACTCACCAACAGTCAATCAAAGGACTGTAAGAAATGTTGAGCGCAACTTTTGCCTCAGGCATTCTGTGCGACGCAAATGTACATGGACGGTAGATTTTTGGCGGTACTGTTAAATGAAACTAAAAATATTAGCCATCAGCCTTTTATGTTGCGTCAGTTTATTTTCTAGCGCAGCAGACGTTCCTATCAAAGAGGGAATGCCATTTTCGAAAGCCCGAAAAGCTTTGATTGAAAATGGCTGGAAGCCGAATCCGTCCTACTCAGGTGAGTTCGGGGTCGAAAACGTCATCCAAAGAAAAGGCTACATTGAAATCGAGTCTTGCACGGAGGGCGTCCGTTTCTGCAGCTTCAACTACATCAAGAACGGAGCTTGTTTAGGTGTAGGAACTGTCGGCGAAGAAGTCAAAGACATGAAAATTTATTCCTGGAACTTCAAATGCCCTGAAAAGGATTGAAACCAGAAATCGACAACGAAGTGGGCGGCGCTTCCCGAAGGTCCAGGCAAGAAGAATCACTATCCTCCGCAACCTTACGCCGAGTATCCAGACTTTTTATCGACCTACAAATCTGCGGAGGAGCTGTCCAATGAAGGCCTCAACCCTCGTACTTGTCGCAGTTTATTGCATGGGTATCAGCGCAGCGTTTGCCGATGCCTCACAGGCGCCAAACGACCAGCGAGGGCCAGCAGACATCGTCGTCGGTGAGCGTTTGGCTGCGGCCAAGTCCAAGCTAGTCAAACAAGGCTGGAAGCCGACGCGAATGCACACCACCGACGGCTATGAATACAGTGGCGTGGAGAAGGAGCTGGCAGCACACAAGTTCTTCGAACTGGATAACTGCTCTTTTGATAGTACGCGCTGCATCTTGTACTACGCGAAGAAAGGAATTTGCCTACGCGTCGATACCATCGGTGAGCAATTCAATGACATGACCGTGACGCGATGGACCCGCGAATGTCCCGAGGCGCCCCAATAACCACCCGAAGACGACACGGTAATAATCGACTGCTCCCACAGGTTTCAGCGTCGCACACAACATCTGCAATCAGCACAAAACCCTGTGGGAGCGAGCCTGCTCGCGAAGGCGCCAGAGTTCACACCTGATCAATCACCAAGTGATCCCGCCCCCCGCATCACTCCGGCAACTGCAAATTATCCAACGCCCGATTCACCGCCAACTCCCCGAGCATGATCAACTGCGCAATCCCCGCCAGCGCATGGCGCTGCGATGCCGGCAACAGGCTGGAGACGTTCTGGGCGATGGTTTTGGCCGAAGCGAGTGTTGCACTGGCATCGACCAGCAGTTCTTCGGTTTTGTTGTCCGCCGTCACGGCGTACATCCCACGGTTTTTACGTGGGGGCGGCGTGGAACCGGGTGGACAGAGGTAATGGTCGAGCGCGCGGTCGGCGGCTTCGTGGAGTTTTCTGGAATCGATGGATTCGTAGGGGGAAACCGAGGCGGTTTCGGGCGGGTTGGGTGTTGGTTTGATCATGGTGAAGCTCCAAATTTATACCTGGTGGAACCACCAACACCTGTCGCTAAACAAGTAAGGGTGGCAGCTGTGCGCGGGTTAGCGAACCGAGAGGTATAAGACCCGGCAGACCCGAAGGTCTCCCACGCACAGCCACCATATCGTCGTCGCAAACGTCTGCGACAAACTGGAGCGTCGTTGTACTTATACCTGGTCGGGTCGCTAAACCCGGTCGCTGGGTTGCCAGCGACACGTAGACAATAAAGACCAGGTACAAAGCGCACAAGCCGGCGGATTCTGGCGTAGCTGTAGGCAAAGGCGCAAGGGTGTGTAGCCTGAGAGAGTGTCTGGAGATGTCTTTTTAAACATTGGCGTTTATCGGGCCGCTCATTGCATCTCGGATACCACGACAGACTTGTCCCCTCGCCCCAACAGACGAAAGAAAATGGCCGAGATTGCTAGTTGTAACTGACGACCTCGGCCATACAAATATTGCTATTTCTTCCAGCACATATCGACGTCATCCTGAGTGCTCAGGTCTGTATCGATGCCCAACCGGTACCTACAGTAATCAATAATCCATCCCCGCTCCCTCGTCGTCAGGCGCTCTACCTTCCTGATCTCTCCATCATTGGCGTGGATGTTGTAGAACTTCATCTGGAACGTCGGGTGCTTTTTGATGAAGACAATCGTCTCGATGTCGCCATCCTCAACGGCGTTGTAGTAGCCGACGTAGAGCATGGTCGCCACAACGAGGATTGCCGCGATTAAAAGCTTTTTCATTTTTTCGGTGCCGGAGGTGGAAGCAGATTTTTTTGGCTTTGATGACTCAGTGTTCAGCAGCGCTAAACAAAACCTGACTTAACAGCGATTCCAAAGCTGATCATGACCAACAACAGAGAAATGACGCTCCATTGCAGCATTACCAGCTTCCGTTTGAGGGGAGCTGGGAAACTGGCCAAATCTTCAGAGCTCAGCTCACCCCTTTTCAAATAGAACCGAGGGAACGTCACAACTCCCGAAATGCCGCCTACAAGCAGAAGCTTTCCCCATGGCCCACCATGCCGAAGCGGCGCCCGAGTCATGATGGCCGAGCAATTCCTCAGGTGCTCCAACATCAAATCCATCTTCGTATAGGCCAGGTGCAAACAGAGGCCTATCCAAAGAATCAGCCCTGCCAGATCAACGATGGCAATGGACAGAAGTACCTTATCAACCACGTTCAACTCACTTCCCTGCCGAGTAGATTTTCTCACCAGTTCACTCGCTTTTAGTTTCCAAGCGCTCAAACGGGGCTGAGCACACTTCTCATCCGGTTACTTGAGTACTCCTGATTTCCCCAAAGCAACCAGCACAACCATCGCAGAAAGCAGTGCTATTGCGCTCCATTGCATCAACACAAGTCTCTGCTTGAGTGACGAAGGAAAATTCTCTACGTCATCGGCGCTGAGCGTGCCGCGTCTCATATAGAAATTCGTGAACGTAACGAGGCCAGAGGCACCACCTACTAAAAGCAATCTGCCCCACGCACCTCCGTGCTTCAGCGCAGCTAACCTAGCGCCGGCAGAGCTGTTTTTGAGGTGTTCAAGGATCACGTCCATCTTGATATGTGCAATGTAGAGAGCAATCCCGATCCAGATGAGCATCGAGATAATTACTACGCCACACAATCCTCCGACTACCAGTTCAGCGGTATTCATTTAGTCACCTCGTAAATCACTTCGCCGAACATTTCACCGCCGGCCCCTCCTACCGCCCCGCCAGCATATGAGCCTGCCGCTACAACTACCACGCCGCAAGCGAGGGTTCCCAATCCACCCGTTGGCACGCCAAGCCCCACACAGATTGCACCTACCACTGGAGCAGTGAGTGCTGCTCCTGTCATCGCGCCACCGGCCACCCCACCAATGAAACTACCACCCTCGGTATATTTGATCTTTTCGCAGGCATCCTTGTTACCTGCCGCACAGACTTCTTGAACCTTCATGTAAGACGCCCCGCCTCCTACGGCAGTACCAATCCAGCCGCCGTACTTAACAACCTTGGCCGCTCTGGCGACACCTTCTGCGTGAGTGGCGTAACCGGGAATCTGTCCCGGAGCACCGGCTAGGGTCCAGTGATGCACCAAGCTTTTGCTCGAGATGCCGAGGGCTGATTTCAAACTTGGATGATCAGGGAAACCGATGCCCTTTCTGGTTAACCCGGTGAGCTGCCTATCAAGCTTGGCAAACAGTCGTGCGCGTTCATCAAAGAACTCCGAACTACGCAAGTGACCGTCACGCTGAAAACTTTTCTGGTGCAGCGTTTCGATTTCCTTCAGCGACGTTGTCACGTCTCCCAGGTTCTTGGCGAATATCGACTCACCAACACCGATTGATGTTGAGCCTTGCGAAAGAATGGACTCAATCTGGCTCTGATAGCGAACCATGAAGCTCGCCTCTTCGTCGCTCATGGGTTTGAGCGCCGCGTCCACTTTCTGCGCCGCTTCCATGAGCAACGCTTCTTCACGCGTGCACTGAGGATTGTTCGGATCACTCAACACGATGAGCTGCCCGGGCTTGGCGTACCCGGTGACGTGAGGGTTGAGGCGCGAGAATTTCTCGAGCGTTGCACCATCCGGCTTATCGAACAATGCTGCTTCTAGCGCAGAGCGCGGCATGACTTGCTGAACGATATAGAAACCGGGTTCCGCTGGTGGCTTCGCAGCGGTCGGTTTCTCTGCGGGAGCCTCAGGGTATTCTGCCCAGTGCTTGGCGTGCAGATCAGTCGGTTCTACGCCACGGTAGACCTGTTTTCTTGGCGGGTTAGGTAGTGCGGGCCTTGGTACGTTTCCATATTCACTCATGCATCATCCTTGTTCACTTCGGGAATCCCGACTTGAGGTTCCGACAGTCCGACGCTATCGAAAAGCCCACGTGCTGGCTGTAGGACAAAGCCTAAAAAGCTGTGCCCAAACGGCTGATTCCTGTCATTCGCGGGGTGCGCAGGATAACTGGTGAGGGAAGATGGTTGTATGGCAGCAGATGGCCACTCACGGTAGGGCCGTATAATTTGCCAGCGCTGGCTGTCTTTTATGGCCGGTAGCGACCGCCGCTTTCGGCCCAAGCAGACGCTCAGCCCATCGGTGACTACAACCAGAAGCGGACGGTGGATCAGGGTTTTGAGGAGAAAAAAGATTAGGCAAACTGTGGTTAGCGATTTTTGCATCATCCTTCCCAGCAAGCGGAGCATGCGAGCATTTAACGCGCGTTATTATTTTGGAAAGAGACGCTGATTTTTTATTTTTGACCATTCCCGCTGAGCCCTGGCGTCGGTTAAGATGCTTGTCAGTTGGGCTATTCGGGGGTGGCAGACGTGTGATGGCCGACAATACTTTTGCGGGACTGGTTTTGATACAGATGAGTTCGGTCGAAGATGAATTTAGATTTTTTCATTAGCCATGGATTGACTGACTATGTCCTCGAACCAGCTGGACGGTGCTGAACTGGTGAATCGGCACAACGAGCACCATCAAACGTCAACAGACGTTGTTCCTACGGTAATGGACGCCACCGAGGATCTCTTGGTTCCGACTGCCGAACCAGTGGCAGGTTCATCCCCACGTTCGGAAACGGCGATTCCGCAAGCAGACGTTATGGATGCAAAACTGCATACATCCGGTGTACCGAACAACGCCGCCAACTCCGAAATACCTGAAAAGCCATCACTGCTCAAAGCTGACGAGCGTGAGAAGATATCTGATCGCTGGATAGACGTCGAATTAAAGACAGTTGAAAATGATCAAGATACGTTTCATCGTAAAGTTCTCACGCGGGTCAGCGCGAAAAATGTAATATTTAAAAATGTTTCTTTCTTTCAAACCATATTTGATACGTGCTATTTCAATCACTGCGTATTTGATTCTTGCAACTTCACTGGATGCAGGTTTATTTCTTGTAATTTAAACCAATCCACGTTTCCAGGCTGCAAATTTGAATATGCGATTTTCGAACGCAGTCAAATTGACGACGATATTTTGAACGCTGCGCCGGAACGCAATAATTTGAAATTGAAATTTGCACGAACCTTAAGGATGAATTACCAACAAATTGGGGATGCAAAAGCCGTTAATCGTGCAATCGTTGTAGAGCTTGAAGCTACGGAAATTTTTTTAAAAGAATCCTGGAGTAGCAATAGCGATTATCATCGTAAAAAATATGTTGGACTATCCCGGGTCTGGCAGTTTTTTAAATGGATAGAATTCAGAGCTTTAGATTTTATTTGGGGGAACGGTGAAAGCGTTACAAAATTGCTCAAATCAATCATTTGGGTGATTTTTGCCGTGGGGCTCATCGATATGATCTACTCGCCTGACGCGAAGCCGTTCTCAGGCTTCCTGCAAAGCTTTTTCGATGCCCCTGCTCTATTCTTAGGTGTGAAGCCGCTTCCTGACGTTATTCCACCGCTGCTGTCCGCGAGTATTGCGGCGTTGCGCCTGCTGGGATTTGCGTTCTTGACCGCTATCTTAGTCAAGCGTTTCGGGAGGCGGTGATGCATATCTACGCTTTTGGATCCGTTTGCCGCGGTGAGATCGACCACGGGTCAGATATCGATATGTTGGCATGCATAAAAGGTGGCGAACCCCCTATTGATGCTAAACAGTTCTCTATTTACACCTACGATAAGCTCCAAGAACTTTGGCGCGTTGGCAACCCCTTTGTATGGCATCTCCATTTTGAGTCGAAACTGGTGTTTAGTTGTGATGGTAGTGACTTCTTGTCAGGACTAGGAGTGCCAGCGAAGTATCAAGAAATTGAGTTCGATCTCGCCAAGTTTAGAGAGCTTTTTGATGGCGCCGTCGCTGCATTGCTGGCAGGCGCGGAAAACTCTATTTTCAATCTTTCGTGCGTATTTTTAGCTGTTCGTAACGCAGCGATGTGTTATTCCATTTATTGCGGCAAGGCGGAGTTTTCTCGTTATTCGGCACTAAATGTAGAGCCTGTGCTGCCAGTATCCCGTAACGTTTACGAAATTCTCGTCAGGGCACGGTTGTTGTCATCTCGTGGTTATGGCAGCCTAATTTCGAAGCAAGAGGTTGCGGCGGTGGTAGAAGTCATCGATGTGATCCGATTATGGATGGATCGCCTGGAGGAAAACACGAATGAAACGCGAATTTAATAACCGAATTGATGCACAACGAGCTGTTATTAGTATCGTCAACAAGCTCGAGTGGCAGGAAGAGCTCTTTGGTTTGTCATCAGGCGGTATTGCACGCTGGGCTCATTCCAATCGTATCTCCTTAGATGACCCACTACACACCTTAGTAATTCGTGCGGCGGAGAAGCTGTTTTTCTTAGCGAACAAGAGCCAGGAGCAGATTACTGAGGAGTACCGTACTCTTTCAGTAGAGGTGGAGAGCCTGATTCATGAAGTGGAGAAAACTGTCATGGCTCGCTGATCGCTGAGGGTTCACCAATCTGAGGAGTGGAGCACCATTTTTCAAAACTTAGAGGTAGTTTCATACTCTGAGATGGATGGATTTTGGCCTTGTCTGTATTGCTATTCCCTCTAGCGGTAGTCCGGCAGCTGATTTTACCGATTCCACCATCAAAATTAAATTTTCCGCACACGCGACATCAGGCAATATGCTATTACTTATTGTCGACTTGCCTTCTAGGCCGAAATACTAAAATTTTATTAATCACACAGAAAAGGAATCGGTATGACAAATAAAAGTTACGTGATGTGGAACAACAAAGGTGGAGTGGGAAAAAGCACTATTACTTTTCATGTTGCTTCGGTATATGCAGAAGAAAATCCGGATCGCGACGTTGTCGTTATTGATATGTGCCCCCAAGCGAACGTCTCGATGATGCTGATGGGTGGTGGAAAGGAAGCAGAGATAAAACTCCAAGAATTCATCACATTAAGCACGCCAAAAACGGTTGTCGGGTACATTACTGACAGCATTACCCGCTCAGGGACCTCTGATTTAGATAAATACATCACCAAGCTAATTGATGTAAATCAGCACGTACCTGAAAACCTCTATCTTTTGTCTGGCGACGGAAACTTGGAGTTAATCGCTCCACTTCTGTCTGAGCGCGCAGATGCGACACCACTATCTGAGACAGATAAGCCATGGATCGACATTCATACAATTATAAAGGATTTGACAACCCGTCAATTAAGTGATCGCCCTTGCACTTACTTTATCGATACAAACCCTAGCTTCTCAGTTTATACGCAAATAGCTATCTTGTCCGGAGATTATCTATTAGTACCAATCAACGCTGATGACTCTTCGATATTCGCAATTACAGGACTATTTAATCTTATTTGGGGCACTGAAAAAACCCATCCAGTCTATGGTAAATATACTTTTTCATCAAAAGTAGATGCGTTCGGTATTGAGCGACCAAAGATAGCGCTGTTGTTAGGGAACAGATTTACTCAACAGAAAGGTGCTGCTCACGCGTTCAAAGCATTGTCTAATGAAGCAACAAAAAAAATGTACGAAGAGTACAGTAAAAACCCGGACAGATTCATTACTACGAAAGTTACTCCAAAGACACAATCTGAGTTTGAAGAAGCCTATAGTGTCGAGCTAAGGGATTTTAACAGCGCTGGTGTAGTCGCAGCGAACCAAGGAATCCCCATGAGTCGAATGGACAGAAATAAATACGAGGTATATGGCGAACAGATTCAAGTAGCCAAAGAGCAGCGAGATTTGTGTAAAAAGACTATTGAAGATCTGGTCCATAAACTCTGAATACGCCTGACCCTCTCAAAGGCTTTGCACATAACTCCATTCATAATTATCCCATCGGGTTTTAATGAATGGGGTTCTTGATATAACCATTTTCAGGCTTAGGTTGCCTAACTTCATGTCTTCTTCACTGGTGGTTTTAGTTTGAAGAAGGTTGACCTGAACACCTGCTATACTCTAGTCCACCCTGATCGTCCTTAGTATTGTAGAAACTTCGAATATCCAGTTTTGGTCGAAAGCAGCAACAAATATTTTTGTGTCAGTTCACTTTCTGCATAGATGCTCGTACTGGCACCGATTGAACGGCAAAAACAGCCTACTAAGACCATACAATTCAGGGCCTTGTTAGCCTCGGCAATACAAGCACTCCCGGCAATTTATCCAAGACCAGCCGCACCCTCTCCCCACCCTGCTCAATCACCACCCCATCCCCCTCCACAGCCACCAACTTCACCCCAGGCCCAACCTTCTCCCCCTGCAAAAAACTCCTCGGCGGCCCATCATTCAAACTCAATATAGCCACCGCCCCCCGACTCCCCGCCATCACCCCGCTCACCTTGATCTCCACCGGTGCCGTTTGATTGGAAAACCACTGCAACGCCGGGCTATCACTGCGCGCCGCCAGCAACTGCGGGGCGGCTGCCGGGGTGTGTGATTCGGCGGAGGTCAGCAGCAGCGACGACCACGTCGCTACGCCGACCAGCGCGGCGAGCAGTGCGAGGGCCTGGACCATTTGGGGTGGGGAAAAGCGTGCGGTGAAGGTCATGGGTTGAATCTCCTTTTTATCCCTGCTGTCAGCCTACGCGGCAATTCTCTCCGTTTTATTTCACACGCCTTACATGTTGGCCGTGCACGATGGCGCAGGACGCAAAGGAGCGCGCGCGTGATGAACAGGCAACAGGGTTTTACGCTGATCGAGTTGATGGTGGTGCTGGTGATCATCGGCATCGCCAGTGCGGCGATCAGCCTGAGTATCAAGCCGGATCCGTTGCAATTGCTGCGCAAGGATGCCGAGCGTGTGGTGCAGTTGCTGCAGGTGGCGCAGGCGGAAGCCCGCGCGGATGGCCGGGCGATTGTGTGGGTGAGTGATGCCAAGGGGTTTCGGTTTAGTCGGCGCAGTGACAGTGGCAAGGGGTTTGATCATTTCGCGCAGGATCCGCAGTTGCGGCCGCGTGCCTGGCAGAGTCCGAAGATGGAGGTGCGGGTGGAGCCGAAACAGAGGGTTGTGCTGAACGCTGAGTGGATCAATCCGCCGTTGCAACTGACGTTGTCGGATGGGTTGAATCGCTTGAGTGTGCTGCGTGATGGCAGTGGAAGGATCAGCCTGCAATGAAGCGCCAGCAAGGGTTTACGTTGATTGAGGTGATGGTCGCGATTTTGTTGATGGCGGTGGTGAGTCTGATTGCCTGGCGGGGGCTGGACAGTGTGACGCGGGCGGACAGTCATTTGCAGGCGAGCAGTGAGCAGAGTGACGGTTTGTTGCGCGCGCTGAATCAGTTGCAGCGGGATGTGGAGATGCGCGCGGGGATTGAGTTGACCGAGCCGAAGAAGGTTGGGGTGGATGATGAGCCGCCGACCGCCCCGCCCGCTCTGACTGTGCGCAGTAGCGACAGTAAGGGGTTTCGGCTGGACATTATTCGTACGGCGGCGGATCAGCCGGGGGCTTTGCAGCGGGTGCGGTGGTGGGTCAAGGGCGACACTTTGTATCGGGCGGTGGCTGAAGCGCGGAGTCGGTATCCGTTGCCGGCGCCTGGGAATGGGGTTGCTGTTTTGCAGGATGTCAGTGATGTGCAGGTGCGGGTTTGGGAGGTGGATAAGGGGTGGCGGCAGTTGAGTGGGAATCGGCGGGAGGATCCGTTGGGGTTGGAGATTCGGTTGAGTCGGGGGACTGCGCAGGGGGTGGAGAAGTATCGGCAGGTGATTGGGCCGTTGGAGTGATTTGCTGGCCATGAATTAAATGTGGAAGGGGATTGCTCGCGGGCGTGGTGGGTCAGTCAACATGGCTGTTACTGATGGATCGCTTTCGCGAGCAGGCTCGCTCCCACAATTGGATTGGGGGTAGTCAGTTGGAGGTTGGTTGGCTGTGAGGTCGTCATCGCGAGCAGGCTCACTCCTACAATTGGATTGGGGGTAGTCAGTTGGGGGTTGGTTGGCTGTTGGGCCGTCTTCGCGAGCAGGCTCACTCCTACAGTGGGATTGGGTGAGGTCAGTTGGGGATTGGTTGGATGTGAGGACGCCTTCGCGAGCAGGCTCGCTCCCACAGTTTTTAATTTGCGTACAACCCAAGCGGCAAAGCCGCCCCACTCAACAGGATGAGCGTTAGCTCGGCTGCAGCTTTTGATCTTGTTCCACGGGCGACGTCGGAAGGCTGAGTGGAGGGATTCATCCGGGGGTAGGAGCGCAGCGACCGTTTGGCGCAGCCAAATGCATCGAGAGGAGGTGCAGCGAAGCAAACCGTAGGCGATGCGCCCGGATGGATCCCGGAGCGAAGGAACCCCGAGCTTTAGCGAGCGGGCCGCACGCAGGAGCAAGCCTTTTGGGTTACCTTTTCGGCGTTTGGAAAAGGTGACCCGCCGTAAGGGCGGAACCCTAAGCGGCCGTTACCGCAGCAACGGATATGTACACGTTCAAACCAACTAACTCAAAACAACGACGCCACCCGGCAACTCGGTGCATTTGACGCCATAGGCATCCCGAATCAGCAGCGCGACACCGGCGAGTTGGTCAAGACTGAAGCGCGCCTGGACTCGGCGTTGGCCGAGTTCGCGGTTGAGCAGCAGCAACATGCCGGGGCGGTAGCGGTTGATTTCGTCGATCATCTGGCTGAGGGTTGCGCCGTTGAAGACCAGCACTTGTTGGCGCCAGTTCATCACGGCGGCTGTGTCGACACTTTGTACGCTGCCGACTTGCCGTGCGTCGTAGGTCACTTGCTGGCCCGGCTCGAGGCGCAGGCTACGACCTTCAACATCCACTTCAACCGCACCATCGAGGCAGGTCACGCAGACTTGCTGATCAGTGTTGCGCAGGTTGAAACGTGCCTGACTGGCGCGCAACCACCCTCCTCCAGCCTGCATCGCCAGCGGCAACCGCGCGGTCTGCACTTCGACTTCGCCGCTGACCAATTCGAAGCCCTGCACGCCGTTATCGATTGAGCGCTGATTGATCCGCGTCTGAGTATTCAGCTCCAGGCTCACACCCTGCGCCGGTTCAAAACGACGCTGCTGGCCAACTTCAGTGATGAAGTCCGCGCCCAGCCCTTCAAAACCACCAGGAATCGTCCCGCGCACCAGCAAAAACGCCGCCGACGCAGCAATCGCCCCCCCGAGAAAAGCACGTCGACCAAACCCGCGCGGCGCCTGCATTTGCTCCACGGCCGGTTGCAACTGCTGCCACAACCGCTTGGCCTCTTCGAACGCGCGGGCATGCTCGGCGCTCTGCGCACACCATTCGCGCAAGGCGCGGGCGTCGGCCACGGTGGCGCGGCCGGAGGTCAGCAGGACCAGCCAGTCGCGGGCTTCGCTGTGCAGATTGTCGGCCGCCGATGGCTCGGCAGGTGTCAGTCGAAAGATGTTCAAACGCGCAGATTCTCAACGAATTGATCGGGCACTATTCAGAAGACGGTTTTCCGGCCCCGCGACCGAACCGCTGAAACACTTTTCTTTCCAGTTTTGCGGCGCAGAAGCCCAATGCGGCTTTGATTTCCTTCTCGACCATGCGCGTGGAGATGCCGAAGCGCTGGGAGATTTCCAGGTGCGGCGCCTCCTCCAGACGCGCGGCGATGAAGATTCGGCGACGGCGTGCGGGCAGTTCGTAGAGGGCGTTGAGCAGTGACTGGATTTCCTTTTGCCCACCGACCACTCGCGCCGGGTCGAGGGCTTCGTCGCCGATTTGCAGCAGCTCCTCGACTTCCTCGCCGGTGAGCAGGCGCGCATCGGCCTGGCGCCGGTCGGCGGCGATGTTCAGGGCCATGCGATAGAGGTAGGCATTCGGCCGCAGGACGTTCGGCGGCGTCTCCATGCGGTCGACGCGCAGGTAGGTTTCGTGCAGCACGTCGTTGGCCAGATCCTCCGAGCCGAGACGCCGGCGCAGGCGCACCCGAAAGTCCTCGTAGGACGTCAGGAACAGTTGGACCATCGAACCTTGTCCGGTGTCTTTCATCCCCCGGAAACTCCTTCCCATTTGGTGCATTCCATGCGTTTTCCTGACGACTCCGGTAACAACAGCAACGTGACCGGCTGACGCAAGGCGCTGGGCGTCGGCCGGTCGATTTTGAGATTGCGAAAACTTTCCACCAGCGCGTTGTCGCGCCGTACATCGCCGGTCGAAGTGACCAACCGGTTGTGCTGCACCAAACCATCGCGGCCAACCCAGACCTGCAACACCGCGCGATAACTGCCCGGACGGGTCAGCGGCGAGCGACACAGGTTGCGCTCGATCGCCGCTTGCACCGCCGTGGCGTAACTGCGGTTGACCGCGACGCTTTCCGGCGTCTGTTTTTGTGCCGGCGCCGGCACGTCTTCGACCTGCGCCACTTGCAAGGTAAACGCATCGTCGCGGGCATACCGCGCCATCAAACCACTGCCGCCGAGCAATCGACGCAGGGCATCGGCGGCGGTGTATTCACCGTCCACCGCGAGCGAACGTCGACCGCGACTCAACTGACTGTCGACCAGCACCGCAACGCCAGTGGCGTGGCTGTACTGATCCAGCGCGTGTGCCAGATCCTGTGCCGGAATGTGCAGCGTCATGCGCATATCCGCCGGCACCGCGTCGGCCATGGCGTGGCCCACTGAACAGCCGAGCAGCCACCCCAGACACATCCGGCGCACAAGCCTCGTTGAACGCTGAAAACCGTCCGTGGAATTGCCTCGCTGCACGGCTGACGAATCCTTGGAAATCGTCATCCTGAGGGCTGTTTATGAATCTGGTGTGACGGGCGGTGCAAAAAAACCATCACGGGAATTGCGCACGGCTTGCACTAGACTCAAGCCAAAGCGCGGCCCCTCCGGGCCGGCCAGGAGGCGAGCATGAACACACTGTGGCGATTAAGCCTTGGCGGGCTGTTGTTGATGGCGCTGGCGAGCGCCTATGCCGAGGAACCGTTGGGCTGTGTCGAGGTGACGGTCGGCGGTTACAAGGCGCCGAATTACGACTGTTTGAGCCAGCAGATGGGCAATAACCCGCAAGGTGCTGCGGCGGCGGAGAAGAATCAGGAGGCGCTGAATGTGCCGGTGAATAAGCGGCCGCCGAATCAGGTTGGGCTCGCGACGCCAGCGGCGACCAGTACGCGGATGGGCAATACGTTTGGTACCTCGGTGAAACCGCAACGCCCACCGCAATGACACGCCACCGATCGTTCCTACGCTCCGCGTGGGAATGCCTCAACGGACGCTCCGCGTTCGGCTCTGGAGGGGACGCGGAGCGTCCCGGGCTGCATTCCCACGCAGAGCGTGGGAACGATCATTGCGGGCTCAATCGCTTGGGGTTTGGCGGAAGCTCACCGCGAGGCGATTCCAGCTGTTGATGGTAGTCACGGCCATGGTCAGGTCAACCAGTTCGCCTTCGCTGAATTGCTCGCGCGCCTGCTCATAAACGTCATCAGGCACACGGCTCTCCGCCAACAACGTCACCGCCTCGGCCCAAGCCAGCGCCGCACGTTCGCGCGGGTTGAAGAAGTTGCTGTCGCGCCACACCGCGATCGCATACAACCGCCGATCACTCTCCCCGGCCCGCCGCGCATCCACCGAATGCATATCGGTGCAGAACGCGCAGCCATTGAGCTGCGAGGCGCGGATCCGGATCAATTGCAGCAGCGGCTGCTCGATGCTGAGATTGCTGGTCAGCGCCTCCATGGCAATCATCGCTTTCATCGCCTTGGGCGAAGCGTTGTAGTAATCCAGGCGCGGGGACATGGCGGTTCTCGGTGGACGGAATAATGAGTTCACCGTAAACGCCGACAGCCATGCATTACAGCCCCAATTGCACGGAAAACCGCTACACCAATCACCATGAGCCGAGCACGAATCCCTGTAGGAGTGAGCCTGCTCGCGATAGCGGTGTGTCAGGCAACATTTTTGTCGGATGTGCCACCGTCATCGCGAGCAGGCTCACTCCTACAGGGGATTGGGGCCAATTTCGGGTTTTTCGGGTAGGCAACTATTGCCGATCACGCTTCAGCGGTAATCTGGCAGGCACGCCAAATAGCCTCGGGAGCCTCGTCGGTATGGAACTTCACGTCGTGATCAACGGCCGCAAGGATCTTGCCGGTCAGTTGTATCAGCAACTGCGCGGGGCCATCGAGTCCGGGCGCTTGGCCGCTGGCACACAACTGCCGCCCAGCCGTCTGCTCGCCGAGCAACTGGGCATCTCGCGCAAGACCATTTCCGATACCTACGCGCAACTGACTTACGAAAACTTCCTCACCGGGGTCATCGGCAAAGGCACCTACGTCAACGCCCGTCCGGCGCAGATCCAGCGCAAGCAAAGCCACAGCGAACTGGCCAGTGCCGAAGTGATCGAGAGCTGGCGCAATCTGCCGGTGTTCCTGCGCCATCCGACGCTGGAAGGCTCGCTGCGCTACGACTTCATCGGCGGCGCCACCAGCAAGGGCCAGTTTCCGCAGGATGACTGGCGCCGCTGCGTCGCCCATGCGATGCGCCAGATGAGCCAGTCGAAAGGTTTCTACAGTGTCGCCGAAGGCCTGCCGGCGCTGCGCAATGCGATTGCCCGGCACATCGCGTTTTCCCGCGGGATCAACTGTCAGGATGAAGACATCGTCGTGTGCAACGGCGCGCAACAGGCGCTGGACCTGATCACCCGTGTGCTGATTCGCCCCGGCAGTCGGGTGGCGATGGAAGATCCGGGTTATCCGCCGGCACGCCTGTTGTTCGGCACCCATGGCGCCGAGGTGGTCGGGATTCCGGTGGATGCCGAGGGCATTCAGGTCGAGCACATCCCCGATGGCACGCGCCTCATCTATGTCACGCCGTCGCACCAGTTCCCGCTGGGCATGCCGATGAGTCAGGCGCGCCGCGAAGCCTTGCTGGCTCGCGCCCACGAACTGGGTGCGATCATCATCGAGGACGACTATGACAGTGAGTTTCGCTACGAAGGCCGGCCGACCGATTCGCTGTACAACCTCGACCAGCGCGGCATCGTCGCCTACGTCGGCACCTTCTCGAAAACCCTGCTGCCGGAGTTGCGCCTGGGTTATGCGATTTTGCCGCCGGCGATTCTCGAGGCGGTGATCCGCGCCAAGCAGCTCACCGATCTGCACGCCTCGACCCTGCCGCAATGGGCGCTGGCCAAGTTCATCGCCGAGGGCTGCCTGCTCAAGCATATCCGCCGCTGTCACGCCATTTATGCCCAGCGCCGCGAGCGGATTCTGGTGCGCATGGCCAGCGATCTGGCGCCATGGCTGGAGGCGGTACCGGCCAGTGCCGGTTTCCACATGGCGGTGTTCTGCAAGGTGCCGATCGACTTGCCGCTGGTAATCGAACTGGCAAAAAAAGTCGAAGTCGGGCTGTACTCGATCAATGGTTTTTATCATCAGCAACCGGCGAAGAACGGCCTGTATTTCGGCTTCGGCGCCATCGAAACCCTCGACATCGACATTGCGCTGGATCGCCTGCGCGACATCCTCCAGCAGGTCGCCTGAGCGATTGGCCTGAAGATTTAACCGCCGATTGGTTATTGGTGTTCCGGGGGTGCAGGCCTATCCTGCACAGGCGTTATCCCTCAATGAGCAGGATTCGTCCGGCCTGATTCAGGAGTGTGAGCAATGTCCAACGAAGTGATCAATACGGTCCAGGTGCAGGCTGCGGCCGGCCGCTCGGATGAACTGGGCCGGCAACTGCAGAAGATCGTCGAGACCCTGCGCGAAACACCGGGCTGCGATTCCTACCTGGTCGACCGCTGCCCCGAGGACAGCCACCGCTGGACGGTCAGTGCCCGCTGGCAGTCGGAAGCGGCGATGCAGGCGCATTTCAAGCGGCCCGAGGCGCAGGGGTTTATTGACCTGATCGATAGTCGGTTGGCCAATAGCGTTGATTTCAATAGTTTCCCTATCGTCTGATCTGACGCCTTCGCGAGCAGGCTCGCTCCCACAGGGTTATTTGTTGTTCACAAAATAGGTGAGCAACCGCAGAACCTGTGGGAGCGAGCTTGCTCGCGAAGGCGTACTCCGCCACACCGATAACCTTTCTGAAACCCCGCCAATTGGTCACCCAATCTTCCCGAATATTGGCCGTTTGAATGCTTACCCCTGCGGACTACTGTGATTGCACCCCCAATCCTCACAGGTAACCCGCCATGAAAGCCCTGCCCTTCTTCGCCGCCGCCCTCGCCCTGAGCCTTTGCACCTCGGCCGCCTTCGCCCACGACCCGTCGGAAAAAGTCACCGTCCTGCAAGACCAGATGCTGAAAAACGCTCCCGGCAAAAAAGCCATGATGATCGAGGTCGACTACAAACCCGGCCAGTCCTCCATTGCCCACAAACACGACGGCACGGCGATGGCTTATGTGCTCGAAGGCGAAGTGATTTCCCAGGTCAAAGGTGAACAACCGATTACCTACAAGAAGGGCCAGTTCTGGTACGAGCCTGCTGGTTCCGAACATTTGGTCTCGAAAAATGCCAGCCAAAGCAAACCTGCGAAGTTACTGGTGTTCATGGTGCTGGCCCCGGATGAGCAAGTGTTGATCCCGCTGAAAAACTGATGGCTGTTTAACCAGCCATAAATAAACGGGCGCAAATCGACGATTGGCGCCTTTTTATTTCCCGGGGCAATTAGTGATTAAGGGTTAAAGCGAATCAGACTATTGCTCAGCTTTTATTACAGCAAATTGTCAGCTTGGCGGGTTTAGTCTGAATTAACTGTCGTCGCCGACGGCATTTCAAACTTTCCGACTGATGTTGTTTCACGGGAGAAACACCATGAAACTTGCGTTCACCAGTGTACTGGCGATATCGGTTTTAGCTCTGTCAGCCTGTTCGGTACCCACCGCACCCCAAGCCATTTCCTCACTGGACACCCTGCTCCCCCATCCCACCGGCCGCAGCAGCGCCACCCAGGTAAAAAGCGGTCCCGGCGTGTCGCTCGGCGTGGTCTACAGCCCAAGCACCCAAACCAACCGCGAGTACCTGCGCGACTATCAAGCCAACGCCGGCACCGGTTTCGGCCAGAGCCTGCTGGTGCAACCGATCCACGACGCCTACGTCGCCAGCTCGAAACCGGACATGGCGGTGGAATGGGTCAACGCCTCGCTGCAACGCCAGTTCGGCTCGGTGACGGTGTATCCGGACATGCAAAGCCTGCGTGCGGCCAAGCCTGATGTGGTGGCGATTGTCGACACCCACAGCCAGTTGATTACCTCGCGCAGTTCCGACATCACGGCGGATGTCAGTGCCGATTTTTATGATGCGCAGTTGAACTATATCGGTACGGCGAAAGGTTCGGATGCTCGGGAATTGACGCCAGTATGGGCGGACTTCAAGCGGTCGGAAGAGATAGTGGCGGATATTAATCAGCAGCAGGATGTGCAAGTTCGGGCGTTGCAGAAGTTTGACCAGTCGCTCAACAATTTAGTCGCAAGGCCTGCGGATAAAGTGTCGATACTGGATAGTAAACAAGGTCAGAAGTTGTATTGATATAAAGGGCGCCATCGCGAGCAGGCTCACTCCTACAGTTGGAATGCGTACCCCCTGTAGGAGTGAGCCTGCTCGCGATGGCGCCGCATCAGGCACCAAAAAAACCTCAGACATAAAAAAGCCCCGGCATCTCACGACACCGGGGCTTTTTCATTCAGCCACTACTTACGCCAATTCAAGCTCGGCATTCGCAGCAACAGCAGGCACTACCGCTTGCCCGCTCAACGCCAGATCCAGCAGTTCACGGTTGGCCACGGCATACATGGCGTAGTCCGTGCCGCTCGCAGCACGGATTTCCACCAGCATGGCGCGCCAGCGCGAGATCATGCTTTCGTGCTGCTCCATCCACAGCGCCAGACGTGCTTCCACGTCCAGCGTGCCGTCGCCCTGTTGCAGGACGGAGATGGTGATCGCGCGTTGCTGCCAGTCGACATCGTCACGGAACGCTTCACGGGCCAGGGCTTGCCAGTTGTTTTCAACCGGCAGCGCACTGATCTGTTGCAGGTACCAGGTGATGTCCAGCGCACTGCCCACGGCAAAGTAAGCTTTCGCCACTTCGGCAGGGTTCTGGCCAGTCACGTCGGAGGCTTCGATGATCGGCAGCAGGGTGTACAGGTGCGAGGTGCCCGCAACCATACGCGCCAGCAATTCCGGTACACCGGCTTCGACGTACGCCTGATAACGCGCCTGCCAGTTTTCACGGATTTCGCCGCTCAGCAGTTCGTCGAGTTTCAGACCCAGCTCTTTCAGGTGCGGACCGAAATGCGCGACGTCACGGGCAGCGTTCTGCTCGTTGCGACGGGCACGCAGGAACCAGCGTGTAGCGCGACGGCCCAGACGCATCAGTTCGTCCATCAGCTCCAGCTGCACATCAGCGGAAACCTGATAGTCCAGCGCTTCGATCTGACGGAACCAGTGCGGGAGGTGGAAGATGTCGCGCACGATCACATAAGCGCCAGCGACGTTCGCCGGGCTCATGCCGGTCGACTCTTTGAGTCGTTGAACGAAGGTGATGCCCATGTGGTTGACCAGGTCGTTGGCGATCTGGGTGCTGACGATCTCGCGCTTCAGACGGTGACGACGCATGGCTTCGGAGAACTTGCTGACCAGGGTCGGCGGGAACGCCGTTTCCATGTCGCGGGTCAGGTAATCGTCGTCCGGTACCAAGGAGCCCAACAGCTGCTCTTTGAGGTCGATCTTGCTGTAGGAGATCAGTACCGACAGCTCAGGACGGGTCAGACCGTGGCCTTCAGCAATACGCTCGTTGATCTGCTCTTCGGTCGGCAGGAACTCGATGGCACGGTCCAGCTTGCCGCGGCCTTCCAGATCGCCCATCAGACGCTTGTACTCAGCGATGCGCGCGTAAGCACGACGCGCCGCCAGGGACAGCGCCTGAGTCTGCTTGTAGTTGTTGCCCAGCACCAGATTGCCGACTTCGTCGGTCATGCTCGCGAGCAACTGGTTGCGTTGCTTGTCGGTCATGTCACCGGCCTGAACCACTTCGTTCAGCAGGATCTTGATGTTCACTTCGTGGTCGGAGCAGTCGACGCCACCGGCGTTGTCGATGAAGTCAGTGTTGGAACCGCCGCCATTCAGACCGAATTCCACGCGACCCAGTTGGGTCATGCCGAGGTTACCGCCCTCGCCCACGACTTTGCAGCGCAGTTCGTTGCCGTTCACGCGCAGCGCATCGTTGGCCTTGTCGCCGACATCGGCGTGGCTTTCAGTGCTGGCCTTGACGTAAGTACCGATACCGCCGTTCCACAGCAGATCCACCGGCGCCTTGAGCAAGGCGTTCAGCAGTTCGGTCGGGGTCAGCTTGTCAGCCTTGATGTCGAAGCGTTCCTGCATCTGCGGGGAGATCGCGATGCTCTTCGCGCTGCGCGAGAAGATACCGCCACCTTCGGACATGATGCTGGTGTCGTAGTCGGTCCAGGCCGAACGCGGCAGGTCGAACATGCGCTGACGCTCGACGAAGCTGGTCGCCGGGTTCGGGTTCGGGTCGATGAAGATGTGCAGGTGGTTGAAGGCCGCGACCAGTTGCAGCTTGTCGGACATCAACAGGCCGTTACCGAACACGTCACCGGCCATGTCGCCGACGCCCACTACGGTGATGCTGTCTTCCTGAACATTGATGCCGCGCTCGCGGAAGTGACGTTGTACGCCAACCCACGCGCCTTTGGCGGTAATGCCCATTTTCTTGTGGTCGTAACCGGCCGAACCACCGGACGCGAACGCGTCACCCAGCCAGAAGCCGTAGTCGATGGCGATGCCGTTGGCGATATCGGAGAAGGTTGCAGTGCCCTTGTCCGCTGCTACTACCAGGTACGGGTCGTCATCGTCGTGGCGAACCACGTTCAATGGCGGCACCAGCGCGCCGTCTTTCAGGTTGTCGGTGATGTCCAACAGACCGGAAATGAAGATGCGGTAGCAGGCGATGCCCTCGGCCGCGATCTCGTCACGGCTGCCGCCCAGTGGCAGACGACGCGGCAGGAAGCCGCCCTTCGCACCCACTGGCACGATGACCGAGTTCTTCACTTGCTGGGCTTTTACCAGGCCGAGGACTTCGGTACGGAAGTCTTCTTCACGGTCGGACCAGCGCAGGCCACCACGAGCGACGTTACCGAAGCGCAGGTGCACGCCTTCAACGCGTGGCGAGTAGACGAAGATTTCGAACTTCGGCACTGGCTTCGGCAGTTCAGGGATCGCGTGCGGGTTGAACTTGAAGCTGAAGTACGACTTGTTCTGGCCGTTGGCATCAGTCTGATAGAAGTTGGTCCGCAGGGTGGCTTTGATCAGGTCGAGGTAACGACGCAGGATGCGGTCTTCGTTGAGCACCTGGACGTCGTCCAGTGCGGTCAGAATCGCTTGTTCCAGACGCAGTTGCTTGTCTTCCAGATCGTCGTCGCTGAGTTTGCGCGCCAGATAGAAGCGGGTCTTGAACAACCGGGTCAGCTCGCGAGCGATGTCGGTGTGGTTGTTCAGGGTGCTGGCGATGTAACCCAGATCGAAGCCCAGACGAATCTGCTTCAGGTAACGCGCGTAAGCACGCAGCAGCGCCACGTCGCGCCAAGGCAGGCCGGCGGTCAGTACCAGACGGTTGAACGCATCGTTTTCGGCGTCGCCGCGAACGATGTGGACGAAGGCGTCCTGCAGGGTGTCGTTGAGTTGCTGGATGTCGAGGTCGAGGCCTTCAGCGGCAGTGAACGCGAAATCGTGAATCCAGAACTCGCGGCCATTGGTGTGACGCAGACGGTACGGGAATTCACCCAGCACGCGCAGGCCGAGGTTTTCCAGAATCGGCAAGACGTCGGACAGCGCCAGCGGCGTGTCGGCGTGGTACAGCTTGCAATGTAGCTCGCGCTGGCCGGAGACCTGACCGAGCGGCTGATAGAAGCTCATCACCAACGGATTTTTTTCGTTGAGGCTCAGCAGGTGCTGCATGTCGACCACGGCCGAATGCGCAGCGAAACGCTCGCGGTAACCGGCCGGGAAGCCTTTCGGGAAGTCGGCCAGCACATTGGTGCCGTGGGCTTCGCCGAAGCTTTCGACGGTCAGTGCGGCGTAGTCGTCCTGCCAGCTGCGGCAGGCTTGCACGACTTCTTTTTCCAGCAGCACCGGGTCGATGTCGAGACGGTTTTTCGGATCGACACGCAGGATCAACTGCACGCGCGCCAGTACCGACTCGGAGAAGAATGTCCAGAATTCGCAATCGGAAGCCTTCAGGCGTTCCATCAGCACTTGCTGGATCTTCTGGCGAACTTCGGTGGAGTAGATGTCGCGCGGCACGTAGGCCAGGCAGTAGCAGAAACGCCCGTACGGGTCTTTGCGCAGGAACACGCGGATCTTGTTGCGTTCCTGGATCTGCACGATCGACATCACCGTGGTGAACAGTTCGTCGACCGGGGTCTGGAACAGATCATCACGCGGCAATACTTCGAGAACCTGCGCCAGTTCCTTGCCCAAGTGAGCCTTGGACTGGAAGCCGGAGCGCGTTTCGATTTCTTCGACCTTGCGGCGGATGAACGGGATGACCCGCACGCTCTCGCCATACACCGAAGAGGTGTACAGGCCCATGAAGCGGTGTTCTTTGATGACTTTGCCGTCAGCGTCGATTTCACGGATCGACACGTAGTCCGGGTACGCCGGACGGTGCACGCGGCTTGGATGCGCAGCCTTGGCGAACGACAGCAGGGTCGGTTCGCGCAGGTAAGCAACGGCGTAGTCTTCGATGCGCAGGTCATCGTAGGTCAGGCCAGTGCGCAGCAGTTTGGTCAGGCCGAGGAAGGAGTTCTGGTCGTACTCGATATGGCCGCCATCGGCCTGATCGGTGACCACGAATTCTTCATAGCCGAGGAAGGTGAAGTGGTTGCCCACCAGCCATTCCAGGAAGCTTTTGATTTCGTTCTTTTCGTCGGCATCGACGGCGAAGGCGCTGTTGTCGAGTTTGGTGAGGATTTCCTGCACCTTGGCTTTCATCGGCTCGAAATCGGCGACCGCGACGCGGACTTCACCGAGAACCTGTTCCAGCTCTTTGCTCAGCACATTCAGTTCGGCCGCGTTGGCGCAGCGGTCGATTTCCAGGTACATCAACGACTCTTGCAGAATGCCGTCGCCCTGGGTGCCTTTCGGCAGGATTTCCAGCAACTCGCCCTTGCTGCCACGGCGTACGCTGAGCACGGTGGTTTGCAGGGTGTGGATGCTGTAGCCGCGGCGGTTCAGCTCGGTGCGGACCGAGTCGACCAGAAATGGCAGGTCGTGGTGCAGCACTTCGACCGCGGTGTGGGTCGACTGCCAGCCATGACGCTCGTAATCGGGGTTGTAGACGCGCACTTGCGGTTGCGCGTGATCGAAGCGCTCAAGCAGGCGCCACGCAGAGAGAGTACAGCCAGCGAGGTCGGAGAGGCGACGTTGAGTCAGCTCGTCCAGGGAAATGATGCCGAAGAATTGTTCAGCGAACAGCGCCACTTGTGGCAGTGCCTGTTCACTGATGTGCTGCGCCAGTGCCGCTTGCAGTTGGTGCTGGAAGTCGGCTTTGCTGGCTGCGGTGAAGAACGCCATCTGTGGTACTCCGCTTAAGCTTGTTATTGATGGAAAGCGTCGCGTGCAACACCCCTTTCGGGGCTTGTGTCGCCCTGTTCCTGATTCTCGGGCAGAGGAAACAGGGGGACAGGTGGGTGAAGCTGGACGGGACACTCAGGTCACATTCACCTTCCATAGAATGAGCATCTGCAAAAGCGACTGCCAGCGGTGCCGACAATGCCTTTACGGGTGCTCATCCGTTGCGCAGCTTAAAGGGTGCGACAATGTGTCTGCTTGCGGTGCTGCGACATATTCGGTCATTGGCACGTAAACCGAGGCTTTGGCAACGATAAACACTAGCACTCGTGGCGCAAAACGCCGGGTTGCATGCCCGTATTTACGGGACATTCGTGCCAGATGCAGACCTTTTTCCTCTACATATCCAGAAACGAAAACGCCCAAGGCCGTTCTATCGACCTTGAGCGTGGCATCGGGTTCAGCGCCAGCGGTTGATGCCGATCAGTCGGGCAGCTCTTCGTAAGCGCGAAATCTGCTCACGGTGGCGCAGTCGTAGCACTGCATCTGCAGGGTCAATTTATCCATGCTGGCGTCGATGTTGCTGGAGTCGCACTCGCGGCAGAACAGCTGTGGATGGTCGAATTGCGGCGCGGCGATCGGCGACCCCGTGAGAAACCGAGGCACAAACTCGTCTCGCCAGAACAGCCCCGGCGACTTGGAAAAACCGCCACCACTGTCCTTGAGCACGACGTCGTAAAGCAGACGGGTCATGGCCGGCTGCGGCACGCGCGAATCGCGGTAGCTGTCCTTGCGCCAGTTCTCCGCCAAGGCGAGTTGCGCAGTGCTCTGCATGTTGCGCGGAATCGTGTTGGAGGCGTGGGTGCGGCCCTTGGAGTTGCCGGTAGCATAGAAGTGCGCGGCACTTTTCACCGCCACTCTGGCGAAGTAGTAGATCTGGCTGACCGAGAAATTCTGCAGCAAAGTGCCGATCACCGAGTCGGCGCGGGCTTCGGCGGTGAACGCCATACCGACCTGATTGGCCAACAGGTGAACGTATTGAATCGACTCCTCCCGCGCGAGCCTGAAGATCAATGCGTACAACTCACGCTTCCACCCTGGCAGCACAGGCCCGGACAACTCTTCGTACAGCGCCAGATAGAGCGTATCGCGCGTGCAGCGCACGCCTTCGTCCAGCGCGACGTTGGCTCGCCAGTAAATGGTCGAACAAGTGCTGATGCTGAAATCGTCGGCCCGATTGAACGCCCGAATGTCCGATGCCGTATCGACCTGCAAGGCGCCCGCCTCGTGCAGGCCTTTCACCAGCTCTTCACTGAAAGTTTCAGTGGACGTGAGCTTTTCTCCTCTGAGTTCAGCATCGAGCGCGGCAATGCGTTCGCCTGCGCCTTGGCCGCCGTCATCCAGTAATGCCAGCAGAGCAAGTTTTTGCTGGAATCCAAGACTGGTAAAGGGCACCGGTGGGCGTGGTGTGCCGTAACGCATGGCTAAATCACTGCGGTCACGTTCGGCCTGATCGGCGATTTGCTGTTTGCGCAGTCGGACACAGGCATCACAACCACACACGTTGCGTCGCGAGCCAAAACCGGCGGTGAAGTATTGATGCTCGCAATTCACACATTTGTAAGCGCTGCGCAGGGAAACCGGCGCCCCCCGGGCGGGCCGGCGCATCCACATCGGCAAATCGCAATACGGGCATCTCAGGTCGGCGCTGACAATCGGCGGCAGTACTTTCAGCACACTGCGTACCGTGTCCGCGAGCTTGTATTCGGCGATCAAGTCTGCGGTTTTCTCGCCGTTGAGATAGCGCTGGTAAAGCGCTTCAACCTGTTCCTCGGACAGATGCCGGATTTCTTGCGCCCATTCGAAATACTGCTTCATCAAAAGAGATCCTTTTTTTCATGTCGTCCATCGCACTCCCTTGCGCTCGAGCAGCAAAATCTGACGGTAAAAAGCCTTCAAAACAAGCGAAAACACCTCTAACTCACGCCATCTATCGGCTTTTCAAAAACCCTACGAGGCCGTCGGATATTTCGTACCCGCTTAGACGAAACATCCTTAAGAGCACGCCCTGGCCCAACGATGTTCAGCAGAATTTTCCTCAGACTGGCAAAATCGCCTTTTTGCGTCCCGCCTGCCGCGCCCGCCCAACCAGGAATTCCCCATGCAAATGACCACCGCCCTACTCATCGTCAACCCGTGCGATGACGAAGAAGACAACATGGCCATGCTCTGCTGCCACAGCGACAAGGGCGACATGTTCCTGATGAGTCGCTACCCGGACGAGGACGAGCTGGAGATCACGCTGGATGGCGAGCCTTCGACGCTCGACGGGGTGAAAGTGACATTGACTTCGACGCTGTTGAAGATCGAGATCGCGGCGGCGGATGCCGATGCGCTGAACGGGGATGATGTGCTGGAGATCAGCTTTAACCCGGACATGGTTGATCTGGATGAGGTTGTCGAGACCTTGACGAACATCCTTGATGGGACGGGTACCTTCATTAACGAAGTTTGATTGCGCTCGAACTGGCCCCATCGCGAGCAGGCTCACTCCTACAGGTCCGTGTACGACGATCCATTGTAGGAGTGAGCCTGCTCGCGATAGGGCCGGCACAGGCAACCAATCACTCCCCCGCTACAAAAATTCAACAAATCCCCCAGTCATTTCCCGCACTTTGCGCAAAATGCCGTTAGTCGCCACCCCCTGCGATGGATTAAAGTAACGCCCCCAGCCCCGGCGTTATCCGAACGCCTGTGGCCACCCCTTTCCAGGAACAGTCACCGATGGAACATCGTGAAGCGCTGCTGGCGCTGCGAACCTTTCTTTCAACGCAGATTCTCGGCCAGGAAAAACTCATCGAGCGTTTGCTCATCGCCCTGCTCGCCGACGGCCACATGCTGGTCGAGGGCGCGCCGGGTCTGGCCAAGACCAAAGCGATCAAAGAACTCGCCGAGGGCATCGAAGCCCAGTTCCATCGCATCCAGTTCACCCCGGACCTGCTGCCGGCCGACATCACCGGCACCGAAATCTATCGTCCGGAAACCGGCAGTTTCGTGTTCCAGCAGGGGCCGATCTTCCACAACCTGGTGCTGGCGGACGAAATCAACCGTGCCCCGGCCAAGGTGCAATCGGCGCTGCTCGAAGCCATGGCCGAGCGTCAGGTCAGTGTTGGCCGCAGCACCTATGAGTTGTCGCCGCTGTTTCTGGTGATGGCCACGCAGAACCCGATCGAGCAGGAAGGCACTTACCCGCTGCCGGAAGCCCAGCTCGACCGTTTCCTGATGCACGTGAAAATCGGTTTCCCGGACGCCGCCGTCGAACGCCGCATTCTGCAGCAGGCGCGTGGCGAAGCGTTGAACGGTGAAACCAAGCCTGAACGCCGCGTCAGCCAGCAGGCGATCTTTGCCGCGCGCAAGGAAATCCTCGGTCTGTACATGGCCGACGCCGTGGAGGAATACCTGGTGCAACTGGTCATGGCCACGCGCAACCCGGCCAAGTTCGACCCGGAAATGGCCGAGTGGATCGCCTACGGCGCCAGCCCGCGCGGCTCGATCGCCCTCGACCGCTGTGCCCGCGCCCACGCCTGGCTGGCCGGTCGCGATTTCGTCAGCCCGGAAGACATTCAAGCGGTGCTGTTCGACGTGTTGCGTCACCGCATCATTTTGTCGTTTGAAGCCGAAGCCGCCGGCATCGATCAGGATCGGGTGGTGCAGCGGATTCTCGACGTCGTAGCCGTCGCTTGACCCCCATGAACGCCCCCCTGCCGTCCGAACCGGGTATCCGCGTCAGCCTCGCCGAGCTGATCGAGATGCGTCACCGCGTGCGCGAAGTGCAGCTGTTTTCCACGCCGAGTCAGCGCAGCCCGCTGATCGGCCTGCACCATTCGAAATTCCGTGGTCGCGGCGTCGACTTCGATCAAGTGCGCGTCTATCAGGCCGGCGACGACGTGCGCACCATCGACTGGCGCGTGACCGCACGTACGCAAGAGCCGCACACCAAGCTGTTCCATGAAGAGCGCGAACGGCCGATTTTCATCATGGTCGAGCAAAGCACGCGGCTGTTTTTTGGTTCCGGGCTGATGTTCAAATCGGTGCTCGCGGCGCAAGTCGCGGCGTTGATCGGCTGGGCCGCGCTCGGCCATAACGACCGGGTTGGCGGGCTGGTGTTTGGCGACAACGAGCACTACGAAATCAAACCGCGGCGCAGCAAACAGAGCCTGCTGCAATTGCTCAACCGTCTGGTCAAGGTCAATCAATCGCTGCACAGCGAGCGTGAGCCGGATCGCGATGCGTTCGGCGTGGCCCTGCGCCGCGCCCGCGAAGTGTTGCGCCCCGGCAGTCTGGCCATCGTGATCTGCGACGAACGTGCACTGTCCGACAGCGCCGAACAACAGCTCAGCCTTTTATCGCGTCATTGCGACCTGTTGATGTTGCCGATTTCCGATCCGCTGGATCACGCCCTGCCTGCTGCCGGCCTGCTCAGATTCGCCGAACGCGGCGCGCAACTCGAACTCGACACGCTGAACTTCGATCTGCGCCAGACCTATCGCGCCCAGGCCGAAGCACGCATCGCTCGCTGGGAATTGCTCGCGCAAAAGCTGCGGGTATTGCTGATGCCGCTAAGCACGCAGAGTGAAATGGTCGAGCAGATGCGCGAATTCCTCAATCCGCAGCGTCCGGGGAAAGGTCGATGAACGGCCTCGAACAACTGCAACCGCTGATCTCGCCGCCACCGATCGCCTTCTGGCCGCCGGCACCGGGCTGGTGGTTGCTGCTGTTGTTATTGCCGCTGCTCGGTTTTGCCGCGTGGAAGCTGCGCCGCTTCATTCCCATCAAGAAACGTCCGATCGTGCGTGCCGAACAGCCGCTCGACCCAGTGCGCATCGCCGCCCTCGCTGAACTCGCACAAATGCCCAAACCCTACGACGGCGCCCCGGCCGGTGCCTGGCTGCAGCAACTCAACGGCCTGCTCAAACGCCTGTGCCGCAACCACTATCCCTACAGCCAGAGCCACACCCTCAACGGGCGTAAATGGCTGGCCTTTCTCGATAATCGTTGCCCGGCGGCGGGCCTGACGCGCTGGATGGTGCTGGTCGAAGGCGCGTACAAACCAGAATGCAAACTCGACGACAAAGCCATCGCCGGCCTGACCCAAGCCGTCGACACGTGGATTCGCAAACATGTTTGAGTTCGCCTGGCCGTGGATCTTCGTGCTGGTGCCGCTGCCGTGGCTGATGCGCCTCGTGCTGCCAGTGGCCGACAGCGGCGAGCCGGCGCTGAAAGTGAGCTTCCTCGCCGATCTGGAAGGCCTCGCCCGCCGTCGCGCTCGCGCCAACCTGCCTGCGTGGCGTCAACAGGCGCCGTTCATGCTGCTGTGGCTGTTGCTGCTGACTGCCGCCGCCCGCCCGCAATGGCTCGGCGAACCACTGCCGATTGCCGCCAGCGGGCGTGATCTGCTGGTCGCGGTTGACGTGTCCGGCTCGATGGATTTCCCCGACATGCAGTGGCAGGACGAAGAAGTCAGTCGCCTGACGCTGGTGCAGCATCTGCTCGGAGATTTCCTCGAAAGCCGCGATGGCGACCGGGTCGGCCTGATCCTGTTTGGCAGTCAGGCTTATCTGCAAGCGCCGCTGACGTTTGATCGCCACACCGTGCGTGTGTGGCTCGACGAAGCGCGCATCGGCATTGCCGGCAAGAACACTGCGATCGGCGACGCCATCGGTCTGGCGCTGAAACGCCTGCGCATGCGCCCGGCGCAAAGTCGCGTACTGATTCTGGTCACTGACGGCGCCAACAACGGCGGCGAAATCGATCCGCTGACGGCGGCAAAACTGGCCGCCAGCGAAGGCGTGAAGATCTACCCGATCGGCATCGGCGCCAATCCTGAGGACAGCGGCTCAACCGGCCTGCTCGGCGTCAATCCGAGCCTGGACCTCGACGAGCCGGCGCTCAAAGCCATCGCCGAAGTCACTGGCGGCCAGTATTTCCGTGCCCACGACGGCAAAGAGTTGCAAGCGATCAAGGACACCCTCGACCAACTCGAACCGGTGACCCAGCAACCGACCCAGGCGCGCCCGGCGCAAGCCTTGTATCACTGGCCTCTGGCGCTGGCGTTGTGGTTGAGCCTATTGCTGGTCGCCCGTGAATTGTGGCCGGACAACCCGTTGCAACGCCTGTTCACCAAGGAGCTGTATCTGCAAAGTCCGCTGCCTGACTGGCGCGAGCGCCTCAAGCGCCTGCGTCTGCGGAGGCGCCGATGATCGCGCTCTGGCCGCACTGGTTCCGTCCATGGTGGTTGCTGTTGCCGCCGCTGCTGGGCTGGCTGATCTGGCAACTCTGGCACCGACAGAAACGCGCCGGGCGCTGGCAGATGATTTTGCCGCCGGCGTTTCATGCCACCCTGCTCAGTGGCGGCAATGGTCGCGACAGCAAACTGCCGTGGATCGCCCTTGGTGTGGCGTGGCTGCTGACGGTTCTGGCGCTGCTCGGGCCGAGCTGGGAGCGCGTTGAACAGACCAGCCAGAAACCCGCCGACCCGTTGGTGGTGGTACTGGAGCTGACCCCGGAAATGCTCGCCACCGACTCGCCGCCGACACGACTGGAACAGGCGCGGCGCAAGCTGTTCGACCTGTTGCAGGCACGCAGCGATGCGCAGACCGCGATCGTCGTCTACGCCGGTAGCGCGCACACGCTGGTGCCGCTGTCGGATGACCTCGCGACCAGTCGCAATTTGCTCGACGCGCTCAAACCGTCGCTGATGCCGGAAAGCGGCCATCGTGCCGACCTGGCCGTGAGTAAAGCGCTGGCCCTGCTGAAACAGGGTGCGCTCGGCCAAGGTCGGATTCTGCTGATCGGCTCGTCGCTCGATGAAGCAGAACGCCAAGGCATTCGCCGCGCCCTCAACGGGCAATCGACGCAACTGTTGATGCTCGGCATCGGCACCGCTGAAGGCGCACCAATCGCTCAAGAGGACGGCAGTTTCCTCAAGGACGAGCAAGGCGCGATTCGCGTGCCGCAACTCGACAGTCCGGGCCTGAGCGCGTTCCTCAACAGCGTCGGTGGCGAATACCACCCTGCTCGCCTCGACGAAGCGGATCTTGGCGCGCTCGGTCTGCTCAACGGCCCGCGCAGTCTGCGCGACGATGGCCAGACCGTGCGCCTCGATACCTGGGCCGATCAAGGTTACTGGCTGCTGTTGCCGCTGTTATTGCTCGCGGCGTGCGCCGGGCGACGTGGCTGGTTGTTCTGCCTGCCGTTGCTGTTTTGCTTGCCACAGCCGAGCTACGCTTTTGACTTTGAGGATTTGTGGCTGCGTCCCGATCAACAGGGCCTGCACTTGCTCAAACAGAAGCGCCCGGCCGAAGCCGCGCAGCATTTTGACGATCACCAATGGCAAGGGGTGGCGTTGTACGAGGCCGGCGACTACAGTGGCGCCGCTCAGCGTTTCGCCGAAGGCAGCGATGCCCGCGCCCACTACAATCGTGGCAACGCTTTGGCGAAAAGCGGTGAGCTGGAAGCGGCAATCGACGCCTATGAACAGGCCCTGGAACTGCAGCCGGATTTGCGTCCGGCGCAGACCAACAAGGCCCTGGTAGAAAACCTGCTCAAGCAGAAAAACACACCGCCGCCCGCCGAGCCGGACACCCAGCCCAGCGAACAGCAAAGTCTGCCGGGCGACGAACCAGCGCCCGCGACCACGCCGCCGCCGGCGGTAAAAAGTGAAACCCAGAGCGAAGCGCAACCGAGCGAATCGGCCAGCGAACCGCCACCGACTACACCGCCGCAGCCAGGCCCCAACGAAGTGCCGGGCAGCGCCGAGGAAGAACAAACGGACACCGTGCCGACGCAGCGCCCGAGTGAAGACAACCTCCAAGGCGAGCAGCGTCAGGCGCTGGAACAATGGCTGGGCAAGATCCCGGATGATCCGGGCGAACTGCTGCGACGCAAATTCTGGTACGAACAGCAACAACATCAGGATCAGGAAAACACTCGATGACCCGCTTCACCGCTCTCTTGCTGCCCCTGCTGCTCTGCACGGCCACCGCTCAGGCGGCCGAGCTGACGGCCAGTGTGGATCGCAGTCGCCTGAACTCCGGCGAGACGGTCGAGCTCACCCTCGAAACCAGCGACGTCACCCAGTTTGGCAAACCCGATCTGACCGCGCTGGAAGCGTTGTTCGAAGTGCGCGGCACGCGCCAGGTCAACCAGCTCAACACCCTCAACGGTGACAACCGCGCGACCACGCGCTGGATCATCACCCTGCTGCCGAAAGAGAACGGCAGCGTGGTGATTCCGCCGCTGCAACTAGGCGATGCGCAGAGCCAGCCGATCACCGTGCAAGTGGTCGAAAGCGACACCCGCGAGAACAAGAACAGCCTTGATCCGGTGTTCATCGAGGCCAGCCTCGATCAGTCCAGCGTCTATGTGCAGGCGCAGGCGATCCTGACGTTGCGCATCTACCATTCGGTGTCGCTGTACGACGACAGCAGCCTGACCCCGCTGCAAATCGCCGATGCGCGCATCGAGCAACTCGGCGACACGCGCACCTATGAAAAAGACCTCAACGGCGTGCGCCACGGAGTGATCGAAATGCGCTATGCGATCTACCCGCAACACAGCGGTTTGCTGACCATCGCACCGCAGACATTCAGCGCCACACTGGTCGACACGCAGCCGTCACAGGATGCCAATGCACAGGGGCCGAAACCGGGCAAACTGATGCGCGTCAGTTCCGCCGAAATCCCCCTGACCGTGAAACCCAAGCCACTGACCTATCCGGTCGACGCGCCATGGCTACCCGCGCGCAGCCTGAGCCTCAGCGAAAGCTGGAACCCGGAACCGGAACACACTCAGGTCGGCGATTCCCTGACCCGCAGCCTGACGTTGAAAGTCGAAGGTCTGGCTGCCTCGCAACTGCCGGCGCTGCCCGCTACCGACGTCAACGGCCTGCGCCGCTACCCCGATCAACCAGTGCTGAGCAACCAGAGCACCGACCGCGGCATTGTCGGCAGCCGCGAAGAGCGCGAAGCCCTGGTGCCGAGCCGCAGCGGCACCATCGACTTGCCGACCGTGGACATGGTTTGGTGGAACACCTTCGAAGACCATCTGGAACACAGCAGCCTGCCCGCGCGCACCCTGCAAGTGGCCAACAACCCGAGCCTGCAAGTCGACACCCCGGCCGGCACTCTGCAGGTGAGCGTCGTCGATAACGACGTGCTGTGGTGGTGGAAACTCAGCACCCTGATCCTCGCCTGCACCACCCTGCTCGGCTTCGGCCTTTGGTGGCGCGCGCGCTGGCAACCGGCAGTGCACCGCGCCGCCCAAACTGGCCCGAGCCCACGCACGTTGATGGATGACATCAAGCGTGCGAGCCAGGCGAATGATCCGCAGGCGACGCGGCAGGCACTGGATGCCTGGGCGCGGCAGCAACCTGAGACATTGGCGGATATGGCTGCGCGGTTTGTGCCGTTGTCGGATGCGCTGGATGGGTTGAATGGTGCGCTGTACAGCGAGACGGGGCAGCATTGGCAGGGTGAGGATTTGTGGCGGGCGATCCGCACGATTCCGACCGCTGAGCGCGTACACGACCCAGTGGGTGACAGTGGCCTGCCACCGCTTTATCCGAAGTAAAAGAAAAAGATCGCAGCTGCGACAGCTCCTGCAGAGTAAACACGTATACCGTGTAGGAGCTGCCGCAGGCTGCGATCTTTTGCTCTTGCCAGTAAATTCAACTTTATTTAGCCGCCTTCATTGTTCTGCGGCCATCACCTTAATTTGTTGCGGAGTCCACCTTGCGTCTGTTCCACACCTCCGACTGGCACCTTGGGCAAAACCTGCACGGCCAGGAGCGCGATTTCGAGCATGCGTGCTTCCTCGAATGGCTGCTGCGCCAACTGCAACTGGCGCAGCCGGATGTGCTGTTGATCGCCGGGGACATCTTCGACACGGTCAATCCGCCGGTCAAAGCCCAGGAACGCCTCTACGATTTCATCGTCAGCGCCCACGAGCAGCAGCCGTTGCTGACTATCGTGATGATTGCCGGCAACCACGATTCCGGCTCGCGGATCGAACTGCCCGCGCCGCTGATGCGCCGTTTGCGCACCCATGCGCTGGGCCGAGTGTTGTGGCTGGATGACGGGCAACTGGATGCCGAACGCCTGCTGCTGCCGTTGCCGGATAAAACCGGCGAAGTCGCCGCGTGGTGCCTGGCACTGCCGTTTCTGCGTCCGGCGGAAGTCACCGGCGCGCATCTGGGCGACAACTATTTGCGTGGCATCGGTCAGGTACATGAATGGCTGATCGAAGCGGCCAATGCCAAGCGCAAGCCCGGTCAGGCATTGATCGCCATCAGCCACGCGCACATGGCTGGCGGCTCGGTTTCAGAGGATTCCGAGCGCAGCCTGATCATCGGCAACGCTGAAGCCCTGCCCGCCAGCCTGTTCGGGCCGAGCATCAGCTACGTTGCCCTCGGCCACCTGCACAAGCCGCAGAAGGTCAATGGTGAAGAACGCATTCGCTACAGCGGTTCGCCGATTCCGTTGTCGTTCTCGGAAATCGGTTATCAGCACCAGATTCTCGACGTCACCCTCGACGGTGAAACCCTGGTCAGCGTTGAGCCGAAACTGATCCCGCGCTCGGTCAACCTGCAACGCATCGGCCCGGCACCGCTGGCCGAGATCCTGCTGCAACTGGCCGATCTGCCGAACATCGACCTGCTCGCGGAAACCCAGCGGCAACCGTGGCTGGAAGTGCGCGTAACCCTCGACGAACCGCAGCCGGATCTGCGCCATCAAGTCGAAAGCGCTCTGCAAGGCAAAGCTGTGCGCCTGGTGCGCATCGCCGCTGAATACGCCGGCAACCGTGGCGCTGACGGATCGGAGGACGGCAGCGCGCTGATCGAACTCGACCAGCTCACTCCGCAGGAATTGTTCAGCCGCGCCTGGCTCGACAACTATGGCAGCGAGGTCGACGAGCAGACGCTGAAGGACTTCGCCGAATTGCTGCAAGACGTGCAACTGGAGGGCGAGCAGCCATGAAGATTCTCGCCATTCGTTTGAAGAACCTCGCCTCGCTGGCCGGCCCGTTCGAGATCGATTTCACCGCTGAGCCGTTGGCCAGCGCCGGTCTGTTTGCGATCACCGGCCCGACCGGTGCCGGTAAAAGCACCCTGCTCGACGCGCTGTGCCTGGCGCTGTTCGGCGCGGTGCCGCGTCTGAACAACACCGGCCGCGACGCCAAAGTCCCGGATGCCGACGGTGAAATCGCCACTGGCGACCCGCGCACCTTGCTGCGTCGTGGCACCGGCGAAGGCTATGCGGAAGTGGATTTCGTCGGTGTCGATGGCCGTCGTTATCGGGCGCGCTGGGAAGCCAACCGCGCCCGCGAGAAGGCCGGCGGCAAGTTGCAGGCGAGTCGTCAGAGCCTGCGCGACATCGATCAGGATCAACTGCTCGCCAGTCAGAAAGGCGAATACAAAACTCAGCTGGAAGCTGCGCTCGGCCTGAACTTCGAACAGTTCACCCGCGCCGTGCTGCTGGCACAAAGCGAGTTCAGCGCATTCCTCAAGGCTGACGACAACGACCGCAGCGAACTGCTGGAAAAGCTCACCGACACCGCGCTGTACACCCGTCTCGGGCGCCGCGCCTTCGACAAGACCAAAGAGGCCCGCGAAGCGCACAAGCTGTTGCAGGATCAGGCCACCGGCGTCACCCCGTTGGCACCTGAAGCCCGGGCCGAGCTGGACGAGCGCTTCAATGCTGCGCAACAGCAAATGAAGTTGCAGCAGGCGCAGCTCAAACAGCTTGAGCAACAACACAGCTGGCTCAAGGATTTGCGTGTGTTGCAGGACGCGCAGCAAGCCGCCAACGAGCAATTGCACAGTGCACAGCAGCAATCGGAAAGTCTGGCCGGCGAGCGAGTGAAACTGACGCGACTGGAGCAGCTCGGCCCGCAGCGGCATCAGTTCGCGCGTAAAACCGAACTCGATGCCCTGCTGATGCCACTGGCCGCGCAAATCGCCGCGCACACCCAACAACACGCCGAGCTGACTGAGCGCCAGACGCAACTGGAGCAAACTCTGGAAGCGGCGAAAGTCGCCCTGAGCGAAGCGCAGCAACGGCAAAGTGAAAACGCGCCGCTGTTGCGTCAGGCTTTTGAAGAACAAAGCACCCTCGCCCGCTTGGCCAAGGATGTCGCGCAAAGCACCGAAGCCAAGCTCAGTGCGCAGCAGGCTTGCACTGATGGCCTGAAAGCCATTCAAGCCTTGCTGGATAAACAGACCCAAGTCGCCGAGCGCCTGCAACGCATCGCCGCCGAACTGGAACAAAGCGCTCATCTGGCGCCGTTGAGTGACGCGTGGAATGCCTACCGCGATCGCCTGCAACAGCTGATGCTGATCGGCAACCGCTTGAACAAGGGCCAAGCCGAACTGGCGAGCCTCGAAGAAAATGCAACGCGCAGCGCCGCAGAACTGACCACGCAGAAGCAGCAACTGGAAGTGCTGTTCAAAGAGGCCGGCGCCGAACCCGATGCCGTCGCCGAGCAGATCGGTATCCTCGGCACGCTGCTGCAGGACAACCGCAAACAACTGCGCGCCTTCGAAGACCTGTCGCGTCTGTGGTCCACGCAACAGGATCTGGACAAGCGCAGCGCCGAGTTGCAACAGCGCCAACTCAGCGCCCAGCAGGAACGCGAGCGGCTGACTCAGGACGGGGTAAAAACCAAGGCCGAATTGACCGTCGCCGAGCAAACCCTCAACGTCACCCGCGAGCTGCTTGAACGTCAGCGCGTGGCGCGCAGTGCCAGCGTCGAAGAGTTGCGCGCGCAGTTGCAGGACGATCAGCCGTGCCCGGTCTGCGGCAGCAACGAGCATCCCTATCATCAGCCCGAAGCGCTGCTGCAAAGCCTTGGTCGTCATGATGAAAGCGAGCAGGCCAACGCCCAGAAAGTCGTCGATCAGCTCAAGGAAAAGCTTATCGAGTTGCGTGCCGAAGTCGGTGGCGTGATTGCTCAGCAGAAAGAACTGCTGCAACAGCAAGAACAACTGGCAACCCAGCAGCAAGCGTTGGCGCCTAGCCTCGATGCGCATCCGCTGTCCGCGCAGTTGTTCAATCAGGACGCCGACAAGCGCGATGCCTGGCTCGCCCGGCAAAACGAACAACTGAACCAGAGCATTACTCAGGACGAGCAACGCCAAAGCGCCCTGCTCACCCTGCAACAGGATGCCGCGCGTCTGACCCAGCAATTGCGTCAGGCGGAAACCGCGCACCAGCAAGCGGCGCAGCACCTGAGCAATCAGCAGCGCGAGCTGAGCAGCGACCGTCAGCGTCTCGACGAAGAACTGACGGCGTTCGGCAATCTGCTGCCGGCCGACACCCTCGAAGCCCTGCGCCAGGAACCAGCGGCAACCTTCATGCAGCTCGACCGGCAGATCGCCGAGCGCCTAGCGCAAGTCGATCAGCAGAAGGAGGAACAGGCCGAGCAGCAACAGCGGCAACAAACGCTGGAGAAAGAGCAGGATCGCCAGCAGACCCGCGCACAGCAGTTGCTCAGCGCCGAACATCAATTCACTGCGCTGACCGAGCAACAGCAAGCCTGCCAGCAAAAACTCGCACAGTTGCTTGGCGAGCACAGCAGCGCGGAGCACTGGCAGCAGCAGCTCGAGCAAGCGGTCGAACAGGCGCGCAACGCCGAAACCGCTACCGCGCAGGAACTGCAGAACGTGCGCACGCAACTCGTGCAGATCGCTGCCGAGCTCAAAGCGCAGCAGGAACGTTTGCAGGCGCTGCAAAGCGAAGACCAGGATCTGGCCAGCAAGATTGTCGACTGGCGCGCTCGCCATCCTGAACTGGATGACGGCGGCCTCGAAGAACTGTTGCGGATCGACGACGGGCAAGTCGCCGAACTGCGCCAGCGCTTGCAGCACAACGAAAAAGCCATCGAACAGGCCAAGGTGTTGTTGCAGGAACGTGACCAGCGTCTGATTGATCATCAGGCGCAGCACAACGGCAATCTGGATGCCGAACAACTGGCCAGCGCCCTCACAGATGTGCAAAACCAGTTCATCGTCAGCGAACAGCAGTGCGCCGAATTGCGTGCCGAACAGGCCGAAGATCAGCGCCGACAGAACGCCAATCAGGCGCTGGCGCAGCAGATCGCCTCGGCCTACGCCGAGTATCAACGCTGGGCGCGACTCAGTGCCTTGATCGGCTCGGCCACCGGCGATACCTTCCGCAAGATCGCCCAGGCCTACAACCTCGACTTGCTGGTGCATCACGCTAACGTGCAACTGCGCCAACTGGTCAAACGCTATCGCTTGAAACGTGGCGGCAGCATGCTCGGTTTGCTGGTGATGGACACGGAAATGGGCGACGAACTGCGCTCAGTACATTCGTTGTCCGGCGGCGAGACGTTCCTCGTGTCGTTGGCATTGGCGTTGGGTCTGGCGTCGATGGCGTCGAGCACGCTGAAGATCGAATCGCTGTTTATCGATGAAGGTTTTGGCAGCCTTGATCCGGAGTCGCTGCAACTGGCCATGGATGCCCTCGATGGCTTGCAGGCGCAGGGCCGCAAGGTCGCGGTGATTTCCCATGTGCAGGAAATGCACGAACGGATTCCGGTGCAGATTCAGGTGCAGCGCCAAGGCAACGGTTTGAGCACGCTGGAGGTGAAATGAACACGCTGTATTCCTTCCGCCGCTGCCCGTATGCGATGCGGGCGCGGATGGCGTTGCGTTATTCGGGTGTGCCGGTGGACATCATCGAAGTCAGCCTCAAGGCCAAGCCGGCAGAGATGCTGGCGATCTCGCCCAAGGGCACGGTGCCGGTGCTGGATGCCGGTGGGCGGGTGATTGATGAGAGTCTGGAGATCATGCGCTGGGCGTTGGCGCAGCATGACCCGCAGGGTTGGTTGCTTGATGGCGACTCGCGGATTGCTGAATTGATCGAGGCGAATGATCAGGGGTTCAAGGTGCACTTGAATCGCTATAAATACGCCGAGCGCTACCCGGAGCAGCCGATGGAAGTTTATCGGGCTGAGGGGGCGTTGTTCTTGCGGAGGCTGGATGAGTTGCTGACCGATCGCGATTATTTGCTGACCGATCATCCCAGCCTGGCGGATATCGCTCTGCTGCCGTTCGTGCGGCAGTTTGCCCATGTTGATCGTGAGTGGTTTGCGCAGACGCCTTATGTGCGGTTGCAGGCCTGGTTGCAGCGTTTCCTCGAATCCGAGCTCTTCACTTCGATCATGAAGAAGTAACTCATGTAGGAGCTGCCGAAGGCTGCGATCTTTTGATCTTGCCTTTAAAAGATCGCAGCCTTCGGCAACTCCTACAGGGTCAAGCCAGCGCTTGGCACATGCCGAGTGCCATGCAATCGACTTCGAATGGCCCGAGAAAATCCGCCGAGACTTTCACCGGTGGATTGCCGGCCATCAGCCCCAGCGTATTCGCCCGTTCGATGTTGTGCGCAATGCTGTGATTGGCCTCTATGGCCCGTGCAAGTGCCCCCACCGAGCCTTGGCCGATACCCAATAATGAAGCGCCGTTGGTGAAAAACGCCAAACCGGCGACCACCCAAAGTCTGTAGCCTTTCATGCGCCGCCGACTCCCGCGAGTTCGGCCCGTTCGACCATCACGCTTTGCGAGCGGACTTCGAACTGGATGCCGGGGTGGTCGACTTGAATCGGTGCGTCGAAGCTGTGTTCCATCTGCGATGCGATGCTGACGAACAACACCACGGCCAGGTACAGACCGATGGCCAGGTAGGCGCCGCGTTTGGCTGAATGAAGGATTGCGCTGGCCATGGTGTTCTCCCGTGGGCATGTTTCGATGCCCACAGAATCGATCAAAAAAGCCGTGGTAACCACTCAGGGTTTTCCATAGTAAACATCAGCTTCGTTGATTATTTAGCCAGTCTATTTGCGTGTTTGAACAAACCTATCGTGCTGCGAAAACACACGGGTAGGAGCTGCCGAAGGCTGCGATCTGATCGTTCCCATGCTCAGCGTGGGAATGCCTCTTGGGACGCTCTGCGTCCAGTGACGCGGAGCGTCACGGGCTGCGTTCCCACGCAGAGCGTGGGAACGATCCCAAGGGCAAGATCAAGACTGCAGCCTTCGGCAGCTCCTACAGGGAGTTGTGCGCAATGGGCATTTCAGTGTTGGGCTTTGTGATCCAGGGCGGCGTAGAAGTTGGCGCTCTGTTGCAGGTATTTCTGGGTGTAGCTCTGGGTGTGGGATTTTTTGCTGTTGATTTCGACGTTGGCACTGGCTGGCAGCACTACGGTGGCGGAGATGGCGGAAGCGGCGATAACGGAGAAGAGATTGAAGTTCATGGCGGTAACCCTCGTGTTCGGTTGGCTTGCTTGCCCGGTTGGGCTGTGAAGCAAACTTAACGCTCGAGGGTTGATCGCTTGAAATGCTTTGTAGCATTACCGGATATCAGCGCGATTAATACAAAGAGGCAGGCCCCGCAAACCGGGGCCTGTGGCTTATTGTCGCACTAGAAACTTGAGGTCGCTGGGCGCGTCCATCGGCAGTTTTTGCACGGTTTTGCCGAGCAGACCGGTCTTGCCATCGCGCTCGACGACGACAATTTCGTTGCTCTTCTGGTTGGCGATCAGCAGGAATTTGCCACTCGGGTCGAGGCTGAACTCGCGCGGGTGATCACCGTCCACCGAGCGCTTTTGCAGTTCTTTGAGCTGGCCGCTCGCCGGATCAATCGCAAACACCACCAACTGATTGGCGGTGCCACGGTTGCTGACGTAGAGGAACTTGCCATCCGCCGAGGCGTGTAGCGCCGCACCGGCCTTGTCCGAAGTCGGCTGGCCGGCAGCCAGATCGACCAGTTGCGTCTGGGTCAGCACGCCGTCGTTATAGTCGAACACCGCAACCTGCGCGCTCATTTCCATGGTCAGCCAGGCGTGTTTGCCGTCAGCGCTGAACAGCAGATGACGCGGGCCGCTGCCGGCCGGCAAGGGCACTGCGGCGGTCATCGCCGGCGTCAGCGGCAAGTCCGGGTTGGCCTTCGGATCGAAAAGGTAGACGAAGACCTTGTCCGCGCCCAGATCATTGGAGAACACGTAGCGGCCGTCAGGCGAAGAAACCGTCGAGTGCACGTGGTTGGAGGCCTGGCGCTCAGGATTGATCCGGCTCGCCGGGTGCGCGCTCATCTGCACGACGGGTTTGAGCTTGCCATCGGCACTGACCGGCAATACCGCCAGCGTTCCCCCCGGATCTTCCATCACCGAATAGTTGCTGACGAACAAGTGGCTGGCGTCAGCGCTGAGGCTTGAATGGGTCGGCTCGTTGCCCAGGCTCTGCACTTGATTGATCAGGGTCAGCGCGTGGGTTTTCGGATCGATCGAGTAGCTGCTGACACGGCCGACCGGGTCTTTCTGGCCCGGGCCGTTTTCATTGACCACGAACAGCCTGCGCTGGTCTTTGGACAGGGTCAGCCATGACGGATTTTCGCTTTTGACCACTTGCAGCGGTTTGGCGGCGATCTGGCCGGTGGCACTGTCGAAGTTCATTCGATAGAGGCCCTGGCTGGTGTTGGCGGTGTAGGAACCAACCAGCAACTGGAAGTTCTCGGCGGATGCGCTGGAAAGCCCCATGGCACCGACGCTGCCGGCCATCAGCAGCGGCCAGAATTTACGCATTTTCATTGATTGTCATCCTCGTCATCGCTGCTGCTGACTACGTCGCCATGACAAACCAAGCGGTGTTCGCCGATCGCTTTGGTCTCATTGAAATAGCCGACGATCAGCCAGCTTTGCAGGGAGTCATCAAATGTTGCCGCTGCAACCTGAGCCGGAGTGAATTCCCAATGCTTGGCCGCTCGGCCGTCGATGCATTCGATGTGCAGGTTGTCGTCTTCATCGAGGAAAAATTCGAAGGCGTGCAAGCCGTCGATTTCGACCATATCGGATTGTTCGAGGACGTCGAGAAGGGTTTGGGCAGTCATGGCAAACAGTCTTTCTAGGGGGGAAAGGGCCAATGATAGCTCATTGTCGTACGCGGCCCTTGTAGGAGTGAGCCTGCTCGCGATCGCGTTGTGTCATCCAACAGATATGTTGAATGTGAAACCGCTATCGCGAGCAGGCTCACTCCTACACGGGATTGGTGTGATGTCAGAGGGCGTCGCGCGAGGGCTTGCCGTCGACGAGGCGCTGGATGCGCAGCGGGTTGGCGTTTTTCAGCGGCTCCGGCAGCAAGCTGTCCGGGTAATTCTGGAAGCACACCGGGCGCAGGAAACGGTCGATGGCCAGCGTCCCGACGGAGGTGCCACGGGCATCGGACGTCGCCGGATACGGCCCGCCGTGCACCATCGAATCACACACCTCGACACCGGTCGGATAGCCGTTAAGCAGGATCCGCCCGACTTTCTGTTCCAGAAGTGGCGTCAATTCCGGGAAACGTTCGAAGTCCGCCAACTCACCAATAATCGTCGCGGTGAGTTGCCCGTGCAGGCCATGCAACGCCGCACTGAGTTGCGCCTGATCCGCCACTTCGACAATCACTGTAGTCGGGCCGAACACTTCTTCCTGCAGCACTTCATCGCCATCGATCAACAGGCTCGCATCAGCCTTGAACAATTGCGGCTGTGCCTGATTACCCTGCTGCGAATTGCCAGCCAAATGCTCGATGCCGGGATGCGCCAACAGCTTCTGCAAACCTTTGCCGTAGCTGCCGAGGGTGCCGGCGTTGAGCATGGTTTGCGCCGGTTGATCGCCGATCAAACCCGCAACCTGCTGGACGAACGCGCTGAACTCTGGCGAGCGGATGCCGATGACCAGGCCGGGATTGGTACAGAACTGACCGCAGCCCTGCACCACCGAAGCGGTCAGGTCGCGGGCAACCGTTTCCGAACGCTCGGCAAGGGCTTGCGGCAGGACGATCACCGGGTTGATGCTCGACATCTCGGCGAACACCGGGATCGGTTGCGGGCGTGCCGCGGCCATGTCGCACAGTGCACGTCCGCCCCTGAGCGAACCGGTGAAACCCACTGCCTGGATCGCCGGATGCTTGACCAGCCATTCGCCGACGCCACCACCGTAGATCATGTTGAACACACCGGCGGGCATGGCGGTTTTTTCGGCGGCACGGATCAGTGCATCGGCGACCAGTTCAGCCGTGGCCATGTGACCGCTGTGGGCCTTGAACACCACCGGGCAACCGGCAGCCAGCGCCGACGCGGTGTCGCCGCCAGCGGTGGAAAATGCCAATGGAAAGTTGCTTGCGCCGAACACCGCCACCGGGCCGAGGCCGATGCGGTACTGACGCAGATCCGGACGCGGCAGCGGCTGACGATCCGGCAGCGGTAGATCAATCCGCGCACCGTAGAAATCACCACGTCGCAGCACCTTGGCGAACAGGCGCATCTGCCCGCTGGTGCGTCCGCGCTCGCCTTGAATGCGTCCGGCCGGCAACGCCGTTTCACGGCAGACCACGGCGACAAAGTCATCACCAAGGGCATCCAGCTCATCGGCAATCGCGTCGAGAAACTGCGCGCGGCGTTCGGCGCTGAGGCTGCGGTACGCAGGATACGCGGCAGCGGCGGCTTTAGCGGCGGCGTCGACCTCTTCAACCGTGGCCTGAATGAAATCGTGCGGCAATTGTTCGCCCGTCGTGGCATCGACGGATTGCAGTTTGACGTCGCCAGCAGCGCTACGCTGACCGCCAATGTAGTTGTGACCGAGAATCTGAGTCATGGGATCTCCTTAAAGGGTGCCGATGCTGTCCGGCTCAAAAGCGGCCGCGATCGGCACGATGCCGTTGACCAGCGGTGCGCCGAATTCGGCCTGGCTGATTTCGAACAGGTCGCCCGGTTGCGTGCGAATGCCATCGGCGAACGACAGGGTCGCGGTGCCGAAGAAGTGAATGTGCACGTCGCCCGGACGCAAGAACTGACGGTATTTGAAGTGGTGGTATTCGAGGTTGGCGAGGCTGTGGCACATGTTCGCCTCGCCGCTGAGAAACTCGTTCTGCCAGAGCACTTCGCCGTCACGCAGAATTCGACTGGTGCCGGCAAGGTGTTGAGGCAGTTCACCGGTACGAAGTTCCGGACCATAACTGCAACTGCGCAGTTTCGAGTGCGCGAGGTACAGGTAATTCTTGCGTTCCATGACGTGGTCGGAGAACTCGTTGCCGACCGCGAAACCGAGACGATAAGGCTTACCGTCGTGACCGATCACATAGAGGCCGGCCATCTCCGGCTCTTCACCGGCATCCTCGGCAAACGGCGGCACCGGGAAAGGTTGGCCCGGACGCACAACGATGCTGCCGTCGCCCTTGTAGAACCATTCCGGCTGCACCCCGGCCTGCCCCGCCGCCGGTTTGCCGCCCTCCACGCCCCATTTGAAAATGCGCATGGTGTCGGTCATCGCCGCTTCGTCGCCGGCCTGCTGATGCATTTTGTCCCGCGCCGAGGCGCTGCCCAGGTGAGTCAGACCGGTACCGCTGACCAGCATGTGTGCCGGGTCCGGGTGGTCGAGGGGCGGCAGGATGCGCAGTTGCGCGAGCAGTTCGGCGTAATCGTGGCTGATGCCGAGGCCGAGGGTTTGCACTTGCTGCTCAAGGGAGTGGCCGGCCTCGATGGCGGCCAGCGCCAGATCACGCACGCTGCGCGCGTCCTGCACCTCGCGCACCAGACCGTTGTCGACCACGCCGACGCGGCGCTCGCCGTTGCTTAATTCGAATTGAACCAGATGCATGATTTTCTCCTGTGTTATTCGAAACACCGCAGATCCTTGTAGGAGTGAGCCTGCTCGCGATAGCGGTGTGTCAGCCAAAAAGTTGTCAACTGATAGACCGCTATCGCGAGCAGGCTCACTCCTACAGGGGACCGGTGTGGGTCTGTCAGGTTCGGGTAGCGCCTCGGGCGCTGGCGGCAAATTGGTCAACCGGCAGCACGTGTTTGCGTTCCAGCACGCGATAGACGATGCCGGTCAGAATCAAGCCGAACACCATCACACCCGAGAGGAAGTACAGCCCAGACGCCAGATTCCCGGTGTATTCCTTCAACGCCCCAATCACAAACGGCCCGATGTACCCGCCCAGATTCCCCACCGAATTGATCAGCGCAATCCCCGCCGCCGCACTTGCGCCAGCAAAGAACCGTCCCGGCAACGTCCAGAACACCGCCGTGCAGGAAAACAGCGCAAACGCCACCAGACACAGCGCTGCCAGTTGCGCCACCGGCAACGACAGCCATGCGCTCAGGAACAGGCCAATCGCGCCCAGCACATACAGAACAGCCAGATGCCCGTAACGATCATTCAAACGATCAGAACTGCGCGGCACGATCAGCAAACCGATAATCCCGAAGATGTACGGCACCGACGAGACGAAACCGGTGACCAAATCACTGCCGCCAAACTGTTTGATCAGCGTCGGTAACCACAAACCCAAGCCATAAATGCTCAACGTGACCGGCAGATAGAACAGCGCCAGCAGCAACACGCGTTTGTCTTTCAGCGCATGCAGCGGGTTGCCGTGACGGGTCTGGCCGTACTCCTGCAGATCCTTTTTCAGCTCGCCGGTCAGCCAGTCTTTCTCTGCCTGATCCATCCATTTCACTTGCTGCGGGCCGTCCGGCAACCAGCGCAGCACCGGCCAGGTCAGCAGGATCGCCGGAGTACCGATGACGATGAACAGCCACTGCCAGCCGTGCAGACCCAGAACGCCGTCCATGCCGAGCAAACCGCCGGACACCGGGCCGGTGATCATCATCGCGATCGGTTGCGAAAGGATGAACAGCCCGAGGATCTTGCCGCGATGGCGCACCGGGAACCATTGGGTGATGTAGTAGAGAACGCCGGGGAAGAACCCCGCCTCGGCCGCGCCGAGCAGAAAGCGCATCACATAGAAACTGTGCGGGCCCTGGACGAAGGCCATGCCGATGGTGATCGCGCCCCAGGTAATCATGATTCGCGCGAACCAACGCCGTGCGCCGAAGCGTTCGAGCATCAGGTTGCTGGGAATTTCGAGGAGGAAGTAACCAATGAAGAACAGCCCGGCGCCAAGGCCGTAAGCCGCATCGCCGATGCCGATGTCGGCGCCCATGTGCAGCTTGGCGAAGCCGACGGCGGAGCGATCCACATAGGCGATCAGGTACAGCAGGATCAGGAAGGGAATCAGTTTCAGCGTAATGCGCCGTATCAGCCGCAGTTCCTGGCTCATGAGATCGGTCTCCGATTGTTGTTTTTATAGAACCTCGGGGGACGCCTCTCACGGAAAACCGTCAGGGCCATCCCTCCGTCGAAAACGACTATATAGTATTACTAATTCACCAACAACACTTCCAAACCTAGGATTTTGCGCTTAGATTAAGCCGTAGCTGGAACACTATAGTCATACAATAAGAGAATCGATCATGTCTGATAAGAAACCCACCCTGCGCTCCGCCCAATGGTTTGGCACGGCCGACAAGAACGGCTTCATGTACCGCAGCTGGATGAAGAATCAGGGCATCGCCGACCACCAGTTCCATGGCAAGCCGATCATCGGCATCTGCAACACCTGGTCGGAACTGACCCCGTGCAACGCGCACTTCCGCCAGATTGCGGAGCACGTCAAACGCGGGGTGATCGAGGCCGGTGGCTTTCCAGTGGAATTCCCGGTGTTCTCCAACGGCGAATCGAACCTGCGCCCGACCGCCATGCTCACCCGTAACCTGGCGAGCATGGACGTTGAGGAAGCGATTCGCGGCAACCCGATCGACGGCGTGGTGCTGCTGACCGGTTGCGACAAAACCACCCCGGCGCTGCTGATGGGCGCGGCCAGTTGCGACGTGCCGGCGATCGTCGTCACCGGCGGGCCGATGCTCAACGGCAAGCACAAGGGCAAGGACATTGGTTCCGGCACCGTGGTCTGGCAGCTCAGCGAACAGGTCAAGGCTGGCACCATCACCATCGACGATTTCCTCGCGGCCGAGGGCGGCATGTCGCGTTCGGCAGGCACCTGCAACACCATGGGCACCGCATCGACCATGGCCTGCATGGCTGAAGCACTCGGCACTTCGCTGCCGCACAACGCGGCGATTCCGGCGGTGGATGCGCGACGTTATGTGTTGGCGCACATGTCCGGCATGCGTGCGGTAGAGATGGTTCGCGAAGATTTGAAACTGTCGAAGATTCTGACCAAGGAAGCCTTCGAAAACGCTATCCGCGTGAACGCTGCTATCGGTGGTTCGACCAACGCGGTGATTCACTTGAAGGCCATCGCCGGGCGCATCGGCGTTGAACTGGATCTGGATGACTGGACCCGCATCGGGCGCGGCATGCCGACTATTGTCGACCTGCAACCGTCGGGGCGTTTCCTGATGGAAGAGTTCTATTACGCCGGTGGTTTGCCGGCGGTGTTGCGTCGTCTCGGTGAAGCCAATCTGATTCCCAATCCGAATGCGTTGACCGTCAACGGCAAGTCCATCGGCGAGAACACCAAGGACGCGCCGATCTATGGCGAAGACGAAGTGATCCGCACCCTCGACAATCCGATTCGCGCCGACGGTGGCATCTGTGTGTTGCGCGGCAATCTGGCGCCGCTCGGTGCAGTGCTCAAGCCTTCTGCCGCGACCCCGGAATTGATGCAGCATCGTGGCCGTGCGGTGGTGTTCGAGAACTTTGATATGTACAAGGCGCGGATCAACGATCCGGAGCTGGATGTCGATAAAGATTCGATTCTTGTGATGAAGAACTGCGGGCCGAAGGGTTATCCGGGCATGGCAGAAGTCGGCAACATGGGCTTGCCGGCCAAGCTGCTCGCGCAGGGTGTGACCGACATGGTGCGCATTTCTGATGCGCGGATGAGCGGCACCGCGTACGGCACCGTGGTGTTGCACGTGGCGCCGGAAGCGGCAGCCGGCGGGCCTTTGGCGACGGTGAAGGAAGGCGACTGGATCGAACTGGATTGCGCCACCGGGCGTTTGCATCTGGATATTCCGGACGCCGAACTGGCGGCGCGCATGGCTGACTTGCAGCCACCGCAGCAGTTGTTGGTGGGCGGTTATCGCCAGCTGTACATCGACCATGTGCTGCAGGCGGATCAGGGCTGTGACTTTGACTTCCTCGTTGGCTGCCGAGGGGCTGAAGTACCGCGCCACTCTCACTAACACCGCCGCCCCCCCTGTAGGAGTGAGCCTGCTCGCGATAGCGGTGTGTCAGTTAGCAATTGTTCATCTGGCACACCGCTATCGCGAGCAGGCTCACTCCTACATTTGGCTTTGTGTACTCCCTCAAGATTGTCTGGTGCCTGCTATGATGCGCGGCATCTCCATCGCTCAGGATCGCGCCGCTCCCCATGGATTACCGCAAACCCTCCGACCGCAAAAGCATGCACTCGCGCATCGTCCAGGAACTGGGCATGCAGATCGTCTCCGGACGCTTCAAGCCCGACGACAAACTGCCCGCCGAAGCCTTGCTCTGCGAGGAGTACGCGGTCAGCCGGCCCGTGCTGCGTGAAGCCACGCGGGTGTTGGTCGCCAAAGGTCTGGTGTACTCCAAGCCGCGTGTGGGAACAGTGGTCAAGGCGCGCCGCGAATGGCACATGCTCGACCCGGACGTGCTGCACTGGCTGATGCAAAGCAGCCCGCAGAATGAGTTCTTCAATGTGCTGACCAGTGTGCGCAGCATCATCGAACCGGCGGCCGCCGCCCTCGCCGCTCAACACGCGACCGAGGCGGACATCGCCGCAATTGGTGAGGCGTACCAGCGCATGGAAGCGGCGCCGACCCCGGAAGCGTTGTTGCAGCCGGATCTGGACTTCCATAGCCGGATTGCCGATGCGACGCACAATGATTTGCTGGCGAACCTGTGCAACATGTTGTCGGTGGCGATTGCCGAGGCGTTGAAGCATTCGAATCAGCGGCCGAATCTGCATGAATTGGCGTTGCCGCGGCATAAGGCGATTTTGACGGCGATTGAGAATCGGGATGCCTTGGGGGCTCGGCATGCGACGTTGGTGCAGCTGGATGATGCGCGTAGTGCTTTGAGTGTTGTGCTGGGTACTGAATTGTCATAGGGCTTGAGATCGCCTGCCCTCACCCTAGCCCTCTCCCAGAGGTAGAGGGGACCGACCGGGGGATATTTGGGATTTACGCCGACTTGAACGATTTGTAGTGAATCCACAATCGACTTGTTATCTCGATCGAATGATTTGCTGTGAATCCATAATCGACTCGGTATTTCAGGTCGATGAATCAAGCCGCACACCTCGGTCAGTCCCCTCTCCCTCCGGGAGAGGGTTAGGGTGAGGGGCTCTTGATCTTAAAACACAAAAAAGCCGCAACCCTAAGGTTGCGGCTTTGTCGTTTCAGCCTTTCAGATCAGTGGGCAAACAGCGAATTGCCCTTCTGCCCAGCCAGTTTCTCCGGCTTGATCAGGAACTTCGCCAGGGCCGGCAGCAGCCACAGCGCACCGAACATGTTCCACAGCAGCATGAAGGTCAGCATCAGGCCCATGTCAGCCTGGAACTTGATCGCCGAGAAGATCCACGTGCACACACCAATCGCCAGGCACAGACCGGTAAACAACACGGCCTTACCGGTAGATTTCAGCGTCTGGTAATAGGCTTCCTGCAACGGCAACCCGGCACGCAGGAAACTTTCCAGGCGGCTGTAGATGTAGATGCCGTAGTCGACACCAATCCCCACACCCAGCGCCACCACTGGCAGCGTCGCCACTTTCACACCGATGCCCATGAACGCCATCAGCGCGTTGCCGAGTACCGAGGTCAGCACCAGCGGCAGGACGATGCACAAGGTCGCCGCCCACGAACGGAAGGTGATCATGCACATCACCGCCACGCAGATGTACACCAGAATCAGGATGGTCAGCTCGGCCTGTTTGATGACTTCGTTGGTGGCCGCTTCGATCCCGGCGTTACCAGCGGCGAGGATGAACTCCAGACCGTCCTTGTTATTGTCCTTGGCGAACTCCTGCACCGCATGCACCGCCCGATCGAGGGTTTCGGCCTTGTGATCGTTGAGGAACACCAGCACCGGCGCCAGCGAGCAACTGTTGTTGTATAGACCGTCGGCGCGGGCAATCGAGTTGTTCAGCACGTCCGGGTTGCGCGACAGGGTTTCCCATTTCAGGTTGCCCTCGTTCATGCCCTTGATCATCTGCTTGGACACGGTCACCAGTGAGATCGCCGACTGCACGCCCTCGGTGTTCTGCATCTTCCACATCAGTTCGTCGATCGGCGCCATGGCTTCGTAGCGTGAGCAGCCTTCCGACTTGGTCTTGACCATCACCACCAGCACATCGGAACTGGTCGAGTAGTTGTTGATGATGAAGTTGTTGTCCTTGTTGTAACGCGAGTCCGGACGCAGTTCCGGTGCGCCCTGGTCGAGGTCGCCGATTTTCAGGTTCTGGCTGTACCAGAGACCGCCACCGAAGGCGATCAGTGCAAGCACCACCGAGATGCGGGCGACTTTCGGGTTGGCGAAGTTCGACAGCAGGCGCCAGAACGGATGCTCGCGGTTCGCGTCTTTCTTGCTCCGGGCAATCGCGCGCTTGCTGATGCCGACATAGGAGATGGCGACCGGCAGCAGAATCAGGTTGGTGAACACGATCACCGCCACGCCGATCGACGCGCCGATGGCCAGTTCACGGATCACGCCGATGTCGATGATCAGCAGCGTGATGAAACCCACCGCGTCCGCGAGAATCGCGATCATCCCCGGCAGGAACAGTTGCCGGAAGGTGCGCCGCGCAGCGGTCAGGGCGTTGTCGGCCTCGCTGGATTGCAGGGCGATACCGTTGATCTTCTGCACGCCGTGGGAAATACCGATGGCGAAGATCAGGAACGGCACCAGCATCGAATACGGATCAAGCCCGAAGCCGAAGAAGTGCATCAAACCGAGCTGCCAGACCACCGCCACCAGCGTCGTACTCAACACCGCAATGGTGCTGCGCAGGCAGTTGGTGAACCACAGCAGCAGGATCAGGGTGATGACGAAGGCGATGCCGAAGAACAGCACGACCATCACCAGACCGTCGATCAGGTCACCGACCTTTTTGGCGAAACCGACAATGTGGATCTTGACGTTGGGGTTCTGTGCTTCGAACTTGTTGCGGATCTTGTCTTCGAGTTCATGGGAGAACTTGCGATAGTCCAGCGCGAGCAACTTGCCCTGGTCTTCCGGGTCCGGGTAGGACTCCAGCAGCGGGATGTCGACGATGCTCGACTTGAAGTCGTTGGCCACCAGACGCCCGACCTGACCGGACTTGAGCACGTTGTTACGCAGCAGGTCGAGGCTGTCCTGCGAGCCGTTGTAGCTCTGCGGGATCACTTCACCGCCGGCAAAACCCTCTTCGGTCACTTCGGTCCAGCGCACGCTCGGACTCCACAGCGACTTCAGGCCGGAACGATCGACCCCGGAGATGTAGAACACCTCGTCGTTGATCTGCCGCAGGGTCTCCATGTACTCCTTGGAGAAGATGTCGCCGTCCTTGGCTTCCACCGAAATACGCACGGTGTTGCCCAGGTTCGCCAGATCGTTGCGGTGCTCCATCATCTTCTCGATGAACGGATGCTGGAGCGGGATCATTTTTTCGAAACTGGTGGAAGGCCGGATCAGCGTGGCCTGCCAGAACAGGAAAATGCTCACCACCAGACAGATCAGGATCACTGCCGGGCGGTTGTTGAAAATCAGGCGTTCAAGAAACGTCGCCTTGTCCTGCTGAGGAGTGATCAAGGAAGTCATAGCCCCGCCTTCTTATTATTGATCTCGGCACCGTTCGGCTGTGTGGTGTGAAGACCACCCTGCCCGCTCAGAATCAGGTTGCCATCGCCGGCAGCGGTGACCGATGACAGCGAGATGCGGTCCGGACGGTTGAATACGCTGAAGGTCTCGCCGTTGTCGCTGCTGCTGATCACCGAACCGCCGTTGCCGACGATGACGATCGAGCCATCCGGGAGCAATGTGGCGCCGGACAGTCCGAACTCCAGCGCCCCGCGCGCGGCTTTCAGCTCGACCTGTTCCCAGTTGCTGCCGAAATCAGTGGAGCGATAAAGATTGCCGCGCAAGCCGTAAGCCAGCAGGGTCTGCGGTTGTGCCGTGCCGATCACACCGAACAGCGAACCTTCGTACGGGCCTTCGAGTTTTTCCCAGGTCTGGCCGTCGTCGGCGGAGCGAAACATGCTGCCCGACTCGCCGACGATGAACAGCCCGGCGTCCTTCACTGCCGCGATGGCGTTGAGGTGGAATTGATCTTCGTTGTCGAGGCGGTCGCTGACGTCTTGCCAGTTTTTGCCGCCATCGGTGGTTTCCAGCAGCGCGCCGTACGCGCCCACGGCGAGGCCGCTGTTGACGTCCTTGAACCAGACATCGAGCAGCGGCGATTCACGTTTGAGGTCTTCGAATTGTTTGCTCCAGGTCAGACCGCCGTCTGCGCTGGCGAGGATTTGCGCGTCGTGGCCGACCGCCCAGCCGTGCTTTTCGTCGACAAAGTACACCGCGGTCAGCAGTTGCCGGGTCGGCACCTTGGCCTGGGTCCAGGTTTTGCCCTGGTCATCGGAATAGAGAATGTGCCCGCGATCCCCGACCGCGACCAGACGCGTGCCAGCGTGGACAACATCAAGTATCAGGCTTTTCGTGGCTTTGGCGGATTCGGTGGCGTAGACCACGTCGGCTGGCGCCTCGGCGGCAATCACCGGTGCCGATAACGTGGCAAAGCCCAGCAGAGAGAGTGCTGTGGCCAGCAACGCGGTGTTGCGTAACGCCGGCGGGCGGCAACGACTCATAGACCTTCCCCTATTTATTATTGTTAGGCCATCTGGCCTTCAAGGGCGCCGCAAGTGTGCTCCGCTGATGGCTGCTCAGGAGCATAGTCCTGAAACCCGCAATCCAGAGCCACTTCGGAAGCTGGCTCATCCTATCGGGCTTTCGAAACGTCTGACAATCGGCGCCACGTTATCTTTTGTTAACCACATTGCCGACGGATTCCCCCTGTAGGAGTGAGCCTGCTCGCGATAGCGGTGTATCAGGTAAGAATTCATTGACTGACACACCGCTATCGCGAGCAGGCTCACTCCTACAGGGGATCGATGGGGGCTTTGGGATTTGAATACATGACCATTCGCCGGGGTGATACGGCAAAAGTTACCGAGGGGACTTGCACGATCGGTATTATGGTATACCATCAGACGCACAGACTCTCTCAATCCCCAACGGAGCAGCTCATGAGTTTCGAAATTCGCAAGATCGTCAGCTATGTCGAAGAAACCTTCATTGAAGGCGGCAAAGCCACTGACAAACCCGTGACCATGGTTGGCCTCGCCGTGGTGATGAAAAACCCTTGGGTGGGCAACGGTTTCGTCGAAGACCTCAAGCCGCAGATCCGCGCCAACTGCTCTGACCTCGGTGCGCTGATGGTCGAGCGTCTGGTCGGCATCATCGGCGGTGCCGAGAAGATCGAGGCCTACGGCAAAGCCGCTGTGGTCGGCGCTGACGGCGAGATCGAACACGCCTCCGCGGTGATCCACACCCTGCGCTTCGGCAACCACTACCGCGAAGCCGTCAACGCCAAAAGCTACCTGAGCTTCACCAACAAGCGCGGCGGCCCGGGCACTTCGATTCAGATCCCGATGATGCACAAGGATGACGAAGGCCAGCGTTCGCACTACATCACTCTGGAAATGCAGATCGAAGACGCGCCGCGTGCCGACGAAATCGTTGTCGTGCTGGGTTGCGCCGACGGTGGTCGCCTGCATCCGCGCATCGGCAACCGCTACATCGATCTGGAAGAACTGGCCGCCGAAAAAGCCCAGTAATCACAATAAAAAGGCACTGCAGGAGCGCTCCATGATTCGGCTCACCGCTGAACTCACCCCGGCTGGCACCAGTTACCTGGCGACCGGCCAAGGCCAGCCCGTGGTTTTGATCCACGGCGTGGGCCTGAACAAAGAAATGTGGGGCGGGCAGATTGTCGGCCTGTCCAGCCAATACCAAGTGATCGCCTACGACATGCTTGGGCATGGCGCCAGCCCGCGACCGGCCAGCGGCACCAATCTGCTCGGTTACGCCGATCAGTTGCTGGAGCTGCTCGATCACTTGAACCTGCCACAGGCAGCGGTGATCGGTTTCTCCATGGGCGGCCTGGTCGCGCGGGCCTTTGCCCTGCATTACCCGGAGCGCCTGCAAAGCCTGGTGGTGTTGAACAGTGTGTTCAATCGCAGCGAAGAACAGCGTGCCGGCGTCATCGCGCGCACCGCACAAGCGGCGGAACATGGCCCGGACGCCAATGCCGAAGCGGCGCTGTCACGCTGGTTCAGCCGCGAGTATCAGGCAGCCAATCCGGCGCAGATCGCCGCATTGCGCCAGACCCTCGCCAATAATGATCCGCAGGGTTACCTGACCACTTATGAATTGTTCGCCACCCAAGACATGTACCGCGCCGACGACCTGGGCAGCATTCAGGCGCCGACGCTGATCGCCACCGGTGAACTCGACCCGGGTTCGACCCCGGAAATGGCCGAGCAACTGGCCCGACGCATCCCCGGTGCGAAGGTTGCCGTGCTGCCCGAGCAACGGCATATGATGCCCGTAGAGTCACCGCGTCTGGTCAATCAGACGCTGCTGGAATTTCTGCAATTCGCACACTCCCGACAAAACCATATAAAGGGGATCGTTGCATGACACTCGCACGCTTCCAGATGTGCATCGGCGGAGAATGGGTCGACGCCCTCTCCGGCAAGACCTTCGACAGCCTCAACCCGGCCACGGCACAAGCCTGGGCGCAACTGCCCGACGCTGATGAAGCCGATGTCGAACGCGCCGTGCAATCGGCACAGACGGCTTTCGACAGTCCGGCTTGGCGTGGTCTGACCGCCACCGCACGCGGCAAACTGCTGCGCCGTCTCGGCGACTTGATCGCCGAAAATAAAGAACAACTGGCGCAGCTGGAAAGCCGCGACAACGGCAAACTGATCCGCGAAACCCGTGGCCAGGTCAGCTATCTGCCGGAGTTCTTCCACTACACCGCCGGCCTTGCCGACAAGCTCGAAGGCGGCACGCTGCCGCTGGACAAGCCCGACCTGTTCGCCTACACGGTTCACGAAGCCATGGGCGTAGTCGCGGCGATCATTCCGTGGAACAGCCCGCTGTACTTGACCGCAATCAAACTCGCCCCGGCCCTCGCCGCTGGCAACACGATTGTGATCAAGCCGTCCGAGCACGCCTCGGCGACCATTCTTGAGCTGGCGCGTCTGGCCCTCGAAGCGGGGATTCCGCCGGGCGTGGTCAACGTCGTCACCGGTTACGGCCCAAGCACTGGCGCCGCCCTCACCCGCCATCCGCTGATCCGCAAAATCGCTTTCACCGGCGGCGCGGCGACGGCACGGCATGTGGTGCGCAGCAGCGCCGAGAACTTCGCCAAGCTGTCGCTGGAACTGGGCGGCAAGTCGCCGAACATCATCTTCGCCGACGCCGATCTGGACAGCGCGATCAACGGGGCGATTGCCGGGATCTATGCCGCGTCCGGGCAAAGCTGCGTGTCGGGTTCACGGCTGTTGGTGCAGGACGAAATCTACGACGAGTTCGTCAATCGACTGGTCGAACGCGCCCAGCGCATCCGCATCGGCAACCCGCAAGAAGACAACAGCGAGATGGGCCCGATGGCGACCGCGCAGCAACTGGCGGTGGTCGAAGGCCTGGTGGCTGATGCCATCGCTGAAGGCGCGCGCTTGCGCACTGGCGGCAAACGCCCGACCGGTCTCGGCGAAGGCTGGTTCTACGAGCCGACGCTGTTCGAATGCGACCGCAATTCGATGAAGATCATGCAGGAAGAAGTCTTTGGCCCGGTGGCTTCGGTGATTCGCTTCAAAGATGAAGCAGAAGCGCTGGCCATCGCCAACGACTCGCAGTTCGGCCTCGCCGCCGGCATCTGGACCCGCGATCTCGGTCGCGCCCATCGCCTCGCTCGCGATGTGCGTTCGGGGATCATCTGGGTCAACACTTACCGCGCGGTTTCGGCAATGGCGCCGATCGGCGGCTTCAAGAACAGTGGCTATGGACGCGAAAGCGGCATCGATTCGGTGCTGGCCTACACCGAACTGAAAACGGTGTGGATCAACCTTTCCCAGGCGCCAATGCCTGATCCGTTTGTGATGCGCTAGGAGTCCTGCGAAATGATCGAACCCGGCATTTACAAAGACGTCATGAGCTCGTTCCCGTCCGGCGTCACGGTGGTCACCACCGTTGACCCCGAAGGCGGGATCGTCGGCATCACCGCCAGCGCCTTCAGTGCGCTGTCGATTGATCCGGCGCTGGTGCTGTTCTGCCCCAACTATGCTTCCGACACCTACCCGGTGTTGCGCAACAGCAAGAAATTCGCGATCCATTTGCTGTCCGCCGACCAGACGGCTGAGGCCTACGCCTTTGCCGGAAAGGGCAAGGACAAGGCCAAAGACATCGAGTGGCATTTGAGCGAATTGGGTAACCCGATTCTGGCCAAGGCCACCGCGATCATCGAGTGCGAGTTGTGGAGGGAATATGACGGCGGTGATCACGCGATCATTGTTGGCGCGGTGAAGAACCTGATCCTGCCCGCGCAACCGGTGACGCCGATGATTTACCACAAAGGCAAGCTCGGCCCCCTGCCGACCCTGGCCTGACGGATTCACACAAAACCCTGTCGGAGTGAGCCTGCTCGCGATAGCGGACTGACATTCAACATTGATGTCGACTGATCCACCGCTATCGCGAGCAGGCTCACTCCTACAAGGGATCTGTGGTGACTGGAGGAATGATGAGTAACGAAAAGTACGAAAAAGGCCTGAAAATCCGCACTCAGGTATTGGGCGAAGCCTACGTGCAGCGTTCAATCGACAACGCCGACGACTTCACCCGCCCGCTGCAGGAAATGGTCACCGAATACTGCTGGGGCCATGTCTGGGGTCGCGAAGGTTTGTCGCTCAAGGAGCGCAGCATGATCAACCTGGCGATGATCTCGGCGCTCAACCGTCCGCACGAACTCAAGCTGCATGTGCGTGGCGCCTTGCGTAACGGCCTGAGTCGTGAGCAAATACGCGAAATTCTGCTTCAGGTCGGCATTTATTGCGGCGTTCCGGCAGCCGTGGACAGTTTCCGGCTGGCCCGTGAAGCCTTTGCCGAAGCCGACGCCGAAGCCTCAGTTAACCCCTCGGCTGTTTAGATGCCCGTCTGGCATGGACAGCCAACTTAAAGAGCGGACCCCATGAAACGCCAGCCACTCGACGACAGCTTCAAGGTCAATCGCAACCCCGTTACCCTGCGCGAAATCGTGCTGGATAAACTGCGTAGCGCGATCATGAATTTCCAGCTCATGCCCGGCGATCGTCTGGTCGAGCGCGATCTGTGTGATCGCCTTGGCGTCAGCCGCACCTCCGTGCGCGAGGCCTTGCGTCACCTGGAATCCGAAGGCCTGGTCGAGTTCGCCGATGCCAAAGGCCCGCGCGTAGCGATCATCACCCTCGCCGATGCCGTCGATATCTACGAGTTGCGTTGCGTACTTGAAGGCCTGATCGTTCAGCTGTTCACTCTGCGTGCCAAGGCCAAGGACATCAAAGCCCTGGAAAAAGCCCTCGACGACAACCGCAAGGCGTTGAAGGACGGCGAATTGCAGCAGGTCATCGACTCGGTGCAAGGCTTCTACGACGTGCTGCTCGAAGGCTCGGGTAACCACGTGGCGGCCACTCAGTTGCGTCAGTTGCAGGCGCGCATCAGCTACCTGCGCGCGACTTCGGTATCGCAGGAAAACCGTCGCGGCGCGAGTAATCAGGAAATGGAAAAAATGGTCGAAGCGATCAAGAGCGGTGATCCGCTGGTGGCGCATCAGGCCTGTGTCGATCACGTTCGCGCCGCTGCTGCCGTGGCGCTCGACTATCTCAAGCGCAAGCAGGAAGAGACCGGCGCAACCCCGGCCATGACCCTGCCCATCGCGCTGAAAGAACCGCGTATAGGTCACTGATATGTTCAGCCCGAGCTATTGCCCGAAATGCGGTGGCCCTGACCTCGGTCAGCAGATACCGGCGGGCGATACGCACGAGCGCCTGATGTGTCGCGGCTGCGGCTACATCCACTACGTCAATCCGAAGATCATTGCCGGCTGCATCATCGAGCAGGACGGCAAATACCTGCTGTGCCAACGGGCGATCCCACCGCGCCCGGGCACCTGGACGCTGCCCGCCGGTTTCATGGAAAGCGGCGAAACCACCGAGCAAGCAGCCCTCCGTGAAGTCTGGGAAGAAAGCGGCGTACGTGCGGAAATCGTCTCGCCGTACTCGATTTTCAGCGTGCCGAAGATCAGCGAGGTGTACATCATTTTTCGTGCGATCGCGCTGGAGATCACCGGGCAGTACGGGCCCGAAACCATGGATTACAAATTCTTCGCGCCTGAAGACATTCCGTGGGAACAGATCTATTACCCGGCGATCCGGCAGATTCTCGAGCGCTATATCGAGGAGCGCCAGGCTGGGGTGTATGGGATTTACATGGGTAATGACGATAGCGGGAAGATTCACTTTATCCGCTGATCACGCAACCCGCTTTTTGTAGGAGTGAGCCTGCTCGCGATAGCGGTGTATCAGTCGGTGATGATGTTGACTGATACACCGCTATCGCGAGCAGGCTCACTCCTACAGGGGTTCTGCGGTGTCCGTTAGATAGGGGCGATACCTTCAACGATGATGATTTCCGCCCTCGCCCATTCCTCGCGGTAACTTTTCGCCTCCTGGTACGCCGCCGAGTGGTAACACGCCACAGCTTTCTCGTAGCTTTCAAACTCGATCACCACGCTGCGCTGCGGCGTCTCACGCCCTTCCATCGCCTCGCTGCGCCCGCCTCTGGCCAGAAACTTCGCGCCAAACTCAGCAAAGGCTGCCGGCGCGCGCTGGGTGTATTGGCTGTAGTGATCGGCATCAGCTATATCCACATGAGCAATCCAGTACGCCTTCATAGTGACCTCTTTGTTGATTTTGTATTATGGTATACCAATATATTTCCAACGAACCCTGAGAGTCCAGCATGGCCTTCAACAGCATCGAAGAAATCATCGAAGATTATCGCCTCGGCAAAATGGTCCTGCTGGTCGATGACGAAGACCGCGAGAACGAGGGCGACCTGCTGCTGGCCGCCGACCGTTGCACGCCGGAGGCGATCAGCTTCATGGCCCGTGAAGCGCGCGGGCTGATCTGCCTGACCCTGACCGACGAACATTGCCAGCGTTTGGGCCTGGAGCAAATGGTACCGGCCAATGGCAGCGTGTTCAGCACCGCGTTTACCGTGTCGATCGAGGCGGCGGTTGGCGTGACCACCGGCATCTCCGCGGCGGATCGCGCCTGCACGGTTGCCGCCGCCGTCGCGCCGAATGCGCGTGCCGAAGACCTGGTGCAGCCGGGCCATATCTTCCCGCTGCGCGCCAAGGAAGGTGGCGTGCTGACTCGCGCGGGTCACACAGAAGCGGGTTGCGATCTGGCGCGTCTGGCCGGTTTTACCCCGGCCTCGGTGATTGTCGAGGTGATGAACGACGACGGCACCATGGCCCGTCGTCCGGATCTGGAGGTGTTTGCGCGCAAGCACGGGATCAAGATCGGCACCATCGCCGACCTGATTCACTATCGGCTGAGTACCGAGCACACCATCGAACGGATTGGCGAACGTGAATTGCCGACGGTGCATGGCACCTTCCGCTTGATCACGTTTGAGGATCGCATCGAGGGCGGCGTGCACATGGCGATGGTCATGGGCGAGTTGCGCCGTGAAGAGCCGACGCTGGTGCGTGTGCATGTGATCGATCCACTGCGGGATCTGGTCGGTGCCGAATACAGCGGGCCGAGCAACTGGACGTTGTGGGCGGCGTTACAACGAGTTGCGGCGGAGGGGCATGGGGTTGTTGTGGTGTTGGCTAATCATGAGTCTTCGCAGGCGTTGCTGGAGCGTGTGCCGCAACTGACCCAGCCGCCGCGGCAGTTCAGTCGTTCGCAATCGCGGATTTATTCCGAGGTGGGGACTGGGGCGCAGATTCTGCAGAATCTGGGGGTCGGCAAACTCCGCCATCTCGGCCCGCCGCTCAAATACGCCGGGTTGACCGGGTATGACCTCGAAGTGGTCGAGAGTATTCCGTTCACTGAATAAAGCTGCCCTCACCCCAGCCCTCTCCCGGAGGGAGAGGGAGCTGACCGAGGTGTTTAGTCGCTATACGCCGACCTGAAATACCGAGTCGAACTCAGGCCTTGAACAGCATAAAGATCGGCTCCCTTTCCAATACCGGGTCGGACTCGGTTTTGAACGACATGAAGATCTGCTCCCTTTCCCCCTCTCCCATTGGGAGAGGGCTGGGGTGAGGGGCTGGATCTGAAGTGCGCCCTGCATCTCATGCCGAGCACATCCAAAAAACCATAATCAACAGATAACCGGTAAGGCAAAGTGCTTGCACAAAGTTTGGAATACCATAATATGATATTCCATAGACCGGACACTCCAACGAACGTCCATCTACTGCTCCCGATAGGCGGGCAACAACGCAAGCCCGCTCAAAAACACAACAATGAGGGCGTGAAAATGGTGTTGAACAATGCTGCAACCGCGATCTTTTTTGCGGGACTGCTCAGCGTCACCGGCCAGGCTGCAATGGCTGCCGAAAGCGTGAACTTCGTCAGCTGGGGCGGAAGCACCCAGGATGCGCAGAAACAGGCCTGGGCCGATCCGTTCAGCAAGGCCAGCGGCATCACCGTCGTGCAGGACGGCCCCACCGACTACGGCAAACTCAAAGCCATGGTCGAGAGCGGCAACGTGCAGTGGGACGTGGTGGATGTCGAAGCCGACTTCGCCCTGCGCGCCGCCGCTGAAGGCCTGCTCGAACCCCTCGATTTCAAAGTCATCCAGCGCGACAAGATCGACCCGCGTTTTGTCAGCGATCACGGCGTCGGCTCGTTCTTCTTCTCCTTCGTCCTCGGCTACAACGAGGGCAAACTCGGCGCCAACAAGCCGCAGGACTGGAGCGCCCTGTTCGACACCAAAACCTACCCGGGCAAACGTGCCCTGTATAAATGGCCAAGCCCCGGCGTGCTTGAACTGGCGCTGCTGGCCGACGGCGTGCCTGCCGACAAGCTTTACCCGCTCGACCTCGACCGCGCCTTCAAGAAACTCGACACCATCAAGAAAGACATCGTCTGGTGGGGCGGCGGCGCGCAGTCGCAGCAACTGCTGGCGTCCGGTGAAGCAAGCATGGGCCAGTTCTGGAACGGCCGCATTCACGCCCTGCAAGAAGACGGTGCGCCGGTCGGCGTGAGCTGGAAACAGAACCTGGTCATGGCCGACATTCTGGTCATCCCGAAAGGCTCGAAAAACAAGGACGCGGCGATGAAGTTCCTGGCCAGTGCCAGCAGCGCCAAGGGCCAGGCCGACTTCTCCAACCTGACCGCCTACGCCCCGGTCAACCTCGACAGTGTGGAGCGTCTGGATTCGACGCTGGCCCCCAACCTGCCGACTGCCTACGCTAAGGATCAGATCACTCTTGATTTCGCGTACTGGGCCAAAAACGGCCAGGCCATCGCGACACGGTGGAACGAATGGCTGGTCAAATGAAAATGGCGGCCACCGCGTCCCGTCCCTCCACTGCCACCGGGAGCGCGACCAGCGCTTCCGGCTCGGCCCACGGAACACAGGCGGTTGCGATGCAGCAAGCCCCGTCCCTCAGACAACGCTGGCGCGGCGCCGGCAACCTCGCCCCAGCGCTGCTGTTCATCGGCCTGTTCTTTCTCGCGCCGTTGATTGGCCTGCTGTTGCGCGGCGTGCTTGAACCGACGCCAGGCCTTGGCAACTACGAACAACTGTTCGCCAACTCGGCCTATGCCCGGGTGCTGCTCAACACCTTTTCGGTGGCCGGGCTGGTGACGCTGTTCAGCCTGCTGCTGGGCTTTCCTTTGGCCTGGGCGATCACTCTGGTGCCGCGTGGCTGGGGGCGCTGGATTCTCAACATCGTATTGCTGTCGATGTGGACCAGCCTGCTCGCCCGCACCTATTCGTGGCTGGTGCTGCTGCAAGCTTCGGGCGTGATCAACAAGGCGTTGATGGCGCTGGGCATCATCGATCAGCCGCTGGAAATGGTCCACAACCTCACCGGCGTGGTGATCGGCATGAGCTACATCATGATCCCGTTCATCGTCCTGCCTTTGCAGGCGACCATGCAGGCCATCGACCCGATGATTCTGCAGGCCGGTTCGATCTGCGGCGCCAGTCCGTGGACCAACTTCTTCCGGGTGTTCCTGCCGCTGTGCCGGCCCGGTCTGGCCTCCGGTGGCTTGATGGTGTTTGTGATGTCGCTCGGTTACTACGTGACCCCGGCGCTGCTCGGCGGGGCGCAGAACATGATGCTGCCGGAGTTCATCATTCAGCAGGTGCAATCGTTCCTCAACTGGGGCCTGGCCAGTGCCGGCGCCGCGTTGCTGATCGCGATCACTTTGGTGCTGTTCTACTTCTACCTGAAGCTTCAGCCGGAATCCCCGGTTGGCGCCAGTAACGCGAGGTAAGCCGACATGCTCCTGACTCCCAATGCGATGAGCCGGCGCATGCGCTTCGGCCTCTACGCCACCACCGGGCTGATCGGTCTGTTCCTGCTGTTGCCGATCGTGTTCATCGTGCTGCTGTCATTCGGTTCTTCGCAGTGGCTGGTGTTCCCGCCACCGGGCTGGACGCTGAAATGGTACGGCCAGTTCTTCTCCAACCCCGACTGGATGAACGCTGCTGCGGCCAGCCTCAAGGTCGCCGTGCTGACGACGATTTTCGCCGTAGCCCTCGGTTTGCCGACGGCGTTTGCGCTGGTGCGCGGACGTTTTCCCGGCCGGGAAATGCTCTACGGCTTGTTCACCCTGCCGATGATCGTGCCACTGGTGATCATCGCCGTGGCGGTGTACGCGCTGTTCCTCAAGCTCGGTTACACCGGGACCATGTTCGCCTTCGTCGTCAGCCATGTGATCGTCGCGCTGCCGTTCACTATCATCTCGATCATCAACTCGTTGAAGCTGTTTGATCAGTCGATTGAAGACGCGGCGGTGATCTGCGGTGCCTCGCGCCTGCAAGCGGTGTTCAAGGTGACGTTCCCGGCGATTCGTCCGGGCATGGTCGCCGGCGCCCTCTTCGCTTTCCTCGTTTCTTGGGACGAAGTAGTGCTCAGCGTGATGATGGCCAGCCCGACCCTGCAAACCCTTCCCGTGAAAATGTGGACCACCTTGCGCCAGGACCTGACGCCAGTGATCGCCGTCGCTTCGACGCTGCTGATCGGCTTGTCGGTCTTGGTCATGGTCATCGCCGCCGCACTGCGCCGGCGCAACGAAATCAGCGCTTGAGCGCCAGGAGTACGACATGAGTGCCGTGATCAAAGACGCTTCCCAGCAGAATGACAAACCCTTGGTCAGCCTGCGCAATCTGAACAAGCACTACGGCGATTTTGCTGCGGTCGACAACATCTCGCTGGACATCAAGGACGGTGAATTCCTCACCTTCCTCGGCTCCAGCGGCTCGGGCAAAAGCACCACGCTGTCGATGCTCGCCGGCTTTGAAACGCCGAGCAGCGGCGAGATCCTCGTTAACGGCCAATCGCTGGTGAACGTGCCGCCGCACAAGCGCGACATCGGCATGGTGTTCCAGCGTTATTCGCTGTTCCCGCATTTGTCGGTGCGCGACAACATTGCGTTTCCTTTGGCGATTCGCAAACTGGCGGCGGCTGAACGTGAGAAGCGCGTCGATGCGATGTTGAAACTGGTGCAGCTTGAGCAGTTCGCCCATCGCCGCCCTTCGCAATTGTCTGGCGGCCAACAACAACGTGTCGCCATTGCCCGGGCGCTGGTTTACGAGCCACGCATTCTGTTGATGGACGAACCGCTCGGTGCTTTGGATAAAAAGCTGCGGGAAGATTTGCAGGATGAACTGCGCCAACTGCATCGTCGCCTGGGCATCACCATTGTTTACGTGACCCACGACCAGGAAGAAGCCATGCGTTTGTCCCAGCGCATTGCGATTTTCAGTCATGGCAAGATTGTTGGTCTGGGCAGTGGTTATGACCTTTATCAGAACCCGCCGAATGCGTTTGTGGCGTCGTTTCTGGGGAACTCGAATTTCCTCAAGCTCAAGGCGCAAGGTAATGCGGCGGCTTCGTTTGAAGGTCAGTCACTGTCGATTCGCCTGACCGCTGGTTTGCACACCGATCAGGATGTGTTGCTGATGGTGCGGCCGGAAAAGGCACTTGCGTTGAGCGTGGCACAGGCGATCAGCGAACCGTTGCCGTCGGGTTGGAATGAGGTTTCAGCGAAGGTTGTGGAAGTGCTGTTTCTCGGTGAGAGCCAGACTTGCAGCGTGGTCACCTCGGGTGGGACTTCGATGACGGTGAAAGCGTTGTCGGCTGCTGGCATGCCGCTGAAGGCTGGCGACCCGGTGCAAGTGCGCTGGGCCACCGCTGATGCTTGCGTCTACACCGAATGGACCGAAAGCGATCTGAACAAGGCTGCCGGCGCTCACTGATAGCGTGTTGTCTGTGAGATCTACCCCCTCACCCCAGCCCTCTCCCCCAAGGGGGCGAGGGGGAAAGGGAGCCGATCTCCGTGCTGTTCAAAATTCGAGTTCGACTCGGTATCCCAAGTCGGCGCACCTCGAAAGAACACCTCAATCAGTCCCCTCTCCCTCTGGGCGGTCCGACGTTTCGGGAGGGCTTGGGTGGGAGCCAATCTCCATGTTGTTCAAAACCTGAGTTCGACGCTGCATTTTCAGGTCGATGTAACTTGTCCAAACAACCCGGTCAGTCCCCTCTCCCTCCGGGAGAGGGCTAGGGTGAGGGAGGCGATCTCCATGTTGTACAAAACCTGAGTTCGACGCTGCATTTTCAGGTCGGTGTAACTTGTCCAAACACCTCGGTCAGTCCCCTCTCCCTCCGGGAGAGGGCTAGGGTGAGGGAAACAGTCGACGCGGTATCAGACGATGGCGCGGTAGCCTTCGATTTCATCCGGCCAGGCGGTGAGGATTTCGAAGCCCGTCTCCGTCACCGCCACCATATGCTCCCACTGCGCCGACAACGAGCCGTCCTTGGTCAGCACGGTCCAGCCATCCGGCATGTTTTTCACATGACGTTTACCGGCATTGAGCATCGGCTCCACGGTAAAAATCATCCCCGCCTTCAACTTCATGCCCTGATCGGGAAAGCCGTAATGCAGAATCTGCGGCTCATCGTGATAGACCTTGCCGATCCCGTGCCCGCAGTACTCGCGCACGACGCTGAAGCCTTCCTTCTCCGCCAACGTCTGGATCGCGTGGCCGATGTCGCCCAAGGTGGCGCCTGGCTTGACCACGCGAATCCCCGCGCACATCGCGTCATAGGTGGTCTTGATCAGGTGCTGCGCTTCGGGCGTAGCCTCGCCGACCACGTACATGCGGCTGGTATCACCGAACCAGCCGTCCTTGATCACCGCGATGTCGAGGTTGACGATGTCGCCATCCTTCAACGGCGTGCCCGACGGAATGCCGTGGCACACCACGTCATTGACCGAGGCGCAGACGGTTTTCGGAAATCCGTGATAACCGACGTTGGCCGGCACGGCTTTCTGCACGTTGACGATGTAGTCGTTGCACAGCTGATCCAGTTCATCGGTGGTCACGCCGGCCTTGACGTGCGGCACCAGCATGGCCAGCACTTCAGCGGCGAGTTTGCCGGCAGCGCGCGATTGGGCGATGTCGGCCGGGGTGTTGATCTTGATCTGGTTTCTCATGCGCTGACGGCTTCCTGAGTCAGTTGTTGCAAATCCAGCCCGCCGTTCTGTTCGGCGCGGATCAGCAAGCGGCAAATGGCGCTATGGTCGAGGTTGGGGTGCAGTTCGGCGAGCATGCCGATGCGCATCCAGTGCTCGGCCTGCGCGTTGATCGAGCGGCTGAGGGCGTTGCTGGAGATGCGCAGGTTCTCGTGCATGTCCTCTGAAATCTTTACGATGCCCATATATGAATCCGATACGATGTGTATATGGATCGTATATTAGCCAAGCCTTACGCGAAATTGCAAATCAACTCAGCGCCGCATCGAAAAACGATGAGATGAGCCGACTGGAACGCCGTTCGGCCAGGCAGTACAGATAAGTCTCGGTAAAGAGTTCTTCGCCCTCGATTCTGATCGTGCGGATGTTCGGGTCAGCAATGAACTCCGCTTCCGACACCACCCCCAAACCCAGCCCACGCACCACCGCTTCCCGCAACGCCTCGCGACTGCCGATTTCCATGGCGATGCGCGGTTTGACCTGCGCCGCATTCAGCGCCTGTTCCAGCACCAGCCGCGTGGTCGAGCCGGGTTCGCGTTGCAGCAGGCGCTGCCCTTCCAGTTCTTCCAGGCGCACGCTGCCGCGATTGGCCAGCGGATGCTCATGGTGCGCAAACAAGATGATCGCGTGCCGCGCATAACGCACCGCACACAACGCCGGATCATCCTGACGCCCGGCCAGCACGGCGATGTCGGTCACATAGTTTTCCAGATCCGACAACACTTGCGCCGAGTTGCCGACGCGGATCGACACGTCGATATTCGGATGCTGTTGCAAGTAGCTGTCGACCATTTCGATCACATGAAACGGCCCCACCGCACCGACCTTGAGCTGGCCGCTGTCGAGGCGCCCGGAATCACGCATCAGGTTATGCGCTTCCAGTTCCAGCAGGGCGATGCGCTGAGCGATAGGCAGCAGTTGCCGACCCACATCCGACAACTCGATGCGCCGCCCACGCCGATGGAACAGCTCAACATTGTGCTGACGTTCCAGAGCCTGCACTTGCGTGGTCAGCGTCGGCTGGCTCAAGCCTGACGCCCGCGCCCCGGCACTGAAACTGCCGTGACGGGCAACGGCGAGAAAGGCCCGAAGTTTGGCGCTCGACATCCATAGACTCCATCAATAGTTAGCTGTCGTTTCGCATATTGAATTGATTGAATGACTGTCACGTGACAGACCTAGCCTGTGGCAACTCCCAACCACACCGTGGAATGCCATGAAAACAATCAAACAGTTTCTGCGTGTCGTCAGCTTCACCGCACTTGCCTTCGGCGCCAGCCAGGTCTGGGCCAAGGACAAACTGACCATTGGCCTGATCCCCTCCGAAGACTCCCAGGCAATGATCGAATCGAGCAAACAAGTGCTCGACGATCTGCAAGCCAAAATCGGCATGCCGGTGGTGCCGTTCGTGGCTACCGACTACAACGGCATCATCGAAGCGCTGCGTTCGGGCAAGCTCGATGTCGCTTACCTCGGGCCGTTCTCTTACGTGCTTGCAACCTCGGTGGCCGATGTCGAAGCGTTCTCCGTGGCGGTGACCAAGAAGACCGGCCAGAGCGCTTACAAGAGCGTGATTCTGGCGCGCAAGGACAGCGGCATTCATACGCTGGCCGACCTCAAGGGTCATACATTCGCGTTCGTTGACCCGAGTTCGGCGTCCGGCCACCTCTTTCCAAAAGCGGGCCTTGAGCAGGCCGGTTTTGCTCCGGACAGTTTGTTCAAACGGGTGATTTTCTCCGGTTCCCACGACGCCAGCATCCTCGCGGTCGAGAACAAGAAAGTCGACGCGGCAGCCGTGGCTGACCGCATCTTCGCCAGTGCCGTGGCCAAAGGTGTGGTGAAGCAGGATGACTTCGAAATCGTCTGGAGTTCCAAGCCTATCCCCGAGTCGCCAATGGTCTGGCGCAAGGCGCTCGATCCGGAACTGAAGAAGAAAGTCGCCGACGCGCTGGCCTCGATCAAGGATGTGCCGTGGGGTGATCAGGGCGTGCTCAATGGTTTCCAGCCGACCACCGACGCGTCGTATGACGTGGTGCGCGAAACCGCCAAGGTGCTCGATCTCGATCTGCGGAGCATGAAATGATCAGCATCCGCCAACTGACCAAACACTACGGCAGCAACCCGGTATTGCGCGGCATCGACCTGGAAGTCGCTGCGGGCGAATTCGTCGTGGTGCTCGGTCAGTCCGGCGCTGGTAAATCGACCTTGCTGCGTTGCATCAATCGCCTGGCAAAGGCCGACAGCGGCACGCTGAACGTGGCGGGCATTGATGCCCTCGCCTGCCCTGACACCAGCGTTCTGCGCCGTGAAGTCGCGATGATTTTTCAGCACCACAACGTCGTCCCACGCCTGAGTGTGTTGAAGAATGTACTGACCGGTCGCCTCGGTTCCGTCGGCACCCTCGCCTCGATTCTGCAACTGTTCCGCCGTGACGATGTGGCACTGGCGATGCAATGCCTGGAGCGCGTCGAGCTGGCGCACAAGGCCGGTGAGCGTACCGATTCGTTGTCTGGCGGGCAGAAGCAGCGCGTCGGCATTGCCCGCGCCTTGGCGCAACGACCGCAGGTGATTCTGGCCGATGAACCGATCGCCAGCCTCGACCCGAAAACCGCGCGACTGGTGCTGCAATACCTGCGCGATGCCACCCGCGAGCTGGGCATCACCGTGCTGTGCAATCTGCATCAGGTCGAATACGCCCGCGAGTTCGGCGACCGTGTGGTCGGCCTTGCTCACGGCAGCCTGGTGTTCGATGGCAACGCGTCGAGCATGACCGACGCCGATCTGGCGCGAATCTATCCGGGGCAATCGGCGCAATCCCCTGCTGACGTGCCCACGCCCACCCTGTCCTACCGCACTGCCTCGAGGGCCTGAGCATGTCATCGCAAAACTATCAGTGGGTCGGCGATCGTCCGCGTGGTCCGCGCAGTTGGCTGACCACCGGTGCCGTCGTCCTGATCGTGCTGTGGACGCTGAACTGGAGCGCGCAAGGTGCGCAGCTCAGCCTCGGTGAATTGGCGGCGGGGTTGCCGCAGATTGGTGATTTCCTTTCGCGCACCTTCCCACCGGATCTGAGCATTCTTCCGCGTCTGCTCGCGCCAGCGGTGGAGACCTTGCAGATCGCCATTTGGGGCACCCTGCTCGGCGTGTTGCTGGCGATTCCACTGTCGTTTCTCGCGGCGCGTAATTTGAGCCGTAACCGTTGGCTGTTTCACGCCACCCGTCAGGCACTCAACTTCACCCGCAGCATCAACGAACTGATCCTCGCGCTGATTTTCGTTTCAGCCGTCGGCCTCGGCCCCTTCCCCGGTGTATTGGCGCTGGCACTGCATGGCCTGGGCATGCTCGGCAAGTTCTTCGCCGAGAGCATCGAAGAGATTGATCAAGGCCCGATTGAAGCGCTGCAAGCCACCGGTGCACGACCTTTGCAGGTGATCGTGTTTGGCGTTTTGCCGCAGGTGATCACGGCGTGGATTGCGGTGATTTTGTACCGCTTCGAAGTCAATCTGCGCTCGGCCACGGTGCTGGGCATGGTCGGCGCCGGCGGCTTGGGTTTCGAACTGGTGAGCAGCCTGAAGTTGTTCAAATACCAGGAAACCGCGACCTGCATCATCGTCATCACCTTCATGGTGATTGTCGCCGACGCCATCTCCAGTCGCCTGCGCGCGGCGATCCAGAGCGGTTCGGCGCACTAGCGTAAAGCTGCTATCGGCTGAGCCGATTCAAACCTGCGTTTTATCGATTTGTGCCGTTGTCGGCCGCCATCGAGTATGTGGCCACACGACAACAACAATAAGGATCCACCATGACTGCCCGCTTCCAGAACCCCGTCGATACCCGTTTCGGCTGGGGCAGCCTGCAAGACCTCGCTGCCATTACCGACCAGCAAACCGTGGCCCTCGTCACCTTCCCTGAGGCCCGTGGGCTGGGGCTGGTCGATCGCCTGCAAGCGTTGCTCGGTGAGCGGCTGGTCTACGTGTTCGAAGACGTTCAGCCCAACCCGGACGTCGCCCATCTGCGCAGCACTTATGAGCAGTTCTGGCAGCAAGCCGGTGATTGCGACGTGGTGCTCGCGGTCGGGGGTGGCAGCGCCATCGACACCGCCAAAGCGTTGATCGTCGGCACCGAATCCGGCCGGTTCGATGAACTGTTGAACCTGCTGGCGACGGGAAAACCGTTCACCCCGGCCCGTTGCAAACAACTGATCGCCGCGCCGACCACCGCCGGCACCGGCAGCGAAGTCACGCCGTGGGCGACGATCTGGGACAGCGCCAGCCAGAAAAAATACTCGCTGCATCTGGATTGCACCTGGCCGCGGGTGGCGATCATCGACCCGCAACTGATGCTCACCGTACCGGCCGGCGTGACCGTTTCCACCGGACTCGATGCGCTGTCCCATGCGCTGGAGGCGATCTGGAACGTCAACGCCAATCCGGTCTCCGACACCTTCGCGATTTCCGCGATCGAGGACATTCTGGAATGCCTGCCGCGCCTGCACAAAGACCTCTCCAGTCACGACTTGCGCAGCCGCATGGCACTCGCTGCGCTCAAGGCCGGGCTAGCGTTTTCCAACACCAAAACCGCGCTGGCGCATTCGATCTCCTATGAGATGACCTTGCGTCACGGCTTGCCCCACGGCATCGCCTGCTCCTTCACCTTGCCGTTGGTATTGGGTTTGGCCTGGGGTCATGACGCCACTCGCGACCGTACCTTGCAACGGGTGTTCGGCGCGGACCTGGGCAAAGCCCAACAGCAACTGCGCGAGTTCCTGCACAGCCTCGGGGTGAAGACCGAGTTTGCCGATTACGGCGTCTCGGCCAAGGACGCCGAAGCCATCATCCACCTCGCAATGCAGGGCGCGCGCGGCAAGAACTTCATCGGTTCGCAAGCCGCCTGACGCCTGATGACACCCGAGTAACCCAAGCACCGCCAGCGGCGTCACGCCGCGGTGATTTCCTGCCGCACCGAAAAAGAGTGCACCCACCGACGACAAACGGCGGGAACCGACAACAATAAGGAAAAGATCATGAATCGTGCCGAAACAATGCCTGGTCTCGCCGTACGTTCTGCCTCGTTCCGGGTCGCGCAGTGGCGCATGCTGCTGGCGGCGATGTTCTGTTACCTGTTTTTCTACACCGGTCGGCAGACCTTCGGTTTTGCCATTCCGGGGATTCAGGCCGAGTTCGGCCTGAGCAAGGAAACCCTCGGCTGGGCTTCTGCGGCGATGCTCTGGGCCTACGCGATTGGTCAGGCCATCAACGGCAACCTCGCCGATAAATTCGGTGGCCGGCGGATCATGACGCTGGGTGCGCTGTTGTCCTGCGGTGCCAACTGGGTGACCAGTTTCGCCAGCGGTTTCACCAGCCTGATTCTGCCGTGGGGCGTCAACGGCTACTTTCAGGCCTTGGGCTGGGCGCCGGGCGGTCGGTTGATTGCCAATTGGTGGGCGGCGGGTGAACGCGGCAAGGTCTATGGCTTCTACACCTTCGCCGCCGGTTGCGCGTCGATTCTGTCGTACGTCACCTCTATCGTCGTGCTCGAAGTGCTGCAACTGGAATGGCGCTGGATCTTCCGTTTGCCGGTGCTGCTGATGCTCGCCGGCGGGATCATTTTCTATCTGGTGGCCCGCGAACGCCCGCAGGATCTGGGCTTCGAACCGGTGGGCGATACCGGTGTGGCCAACGCTGACGACAAGCATCAGGAAGCCGCGCAGGGCGAAGTCGAGTCCTCGGCCCAACGCTACAAAGCCGTGCTGAAAAATCCCCGGCTGCTGATCGCCGCGCTGTCACTGGGTTTTCAGAACGCTGCACGCTACGGCTTGATCGTCTGGGTGCCGGTGCACTTTCTCGGCGCGGACTGGAAAAGCGGTGACGGCATGATCGATCCGAAATGGATCACCGTCGCCCTTCCCGTCGGCATGGCGGTCGGTGCGTTGAGCAACGGCTGGGTGTCGGACAAGCTGTTCGGCTCCAAGCGGTATCTGGCGATCATGCTCTATATGTTCCTCGGCGCCGCCACCAGCCTGTGGATGTGGAGCCTGCCGCCGCACAGTGTCATCGGCCTGGTGGCGCTGTTCCTTTGCGGCTTCTTCGTCTACGGCCCGGCCTCGAGTTTCTGGGCACTGTGCCCGGATCTGGTGGGGGCAAAACGCGCCGGTACAGCGACCGGAATCATGAACTTTTCCTCGTACCTGTTCGCCGGATTGGCCGAGCCACTGATCGGGCGTCTGCTTGACACCACGGCAAATACGTCTCTGATCTTCATAGTGGTCACCAGCGCCTGCCTGTGCAGTGCGGCAGTGGCATTGTTCATTCGACGCTGACGGGGCTTGCATGTACCAGTATCACAAGTGGTTGCGTTCGTTTCATGCGGTGGCCAAGACCGGTAGCTTTACTCTTGCGGCGGAGTACCTGAGCGTCGGTCAGCCGACCGTCAGCGAACAGGTCAACGCGCTGGAAAACACCTTCTCGGTGGAGCTGTTCCACCGGCGCGGCCGCTACATCGAAATGAGCGCCGCCGGGCACAAGCTCTACGCCATCACCCAGGGCCTGTTCGGTCAGGAGGATGAAGCCGTGCAGCTGTTGCAGAGCTTCAAGCAGCGCAAGACCGGCATGTTGCGCCTCGGCGCGGTGTCACCGCCGATTGCGATGAACCTGACGTATGAGCTGATGCAGCGCCACCCGGATATAGAACTGGAAACTTCATTTTCTTCGGAAAAGGACACCCTGGCGCGGTTGTTCAACTTTGATATCGACGTGGCGATTCTGGCTTTGTCGGAATTCGATGAGCGCTTCCACACGCGGCTCTATCACCGTTATCCGATCATCGCCGTGGTCCGCGATGACCATCCGTGGGCCCGCCAAGCGCAGGTTCACGTCAGCGAGATCAGCGGCGAAAAATGGGTGATGCGCGAATCCAGCGCGCGCACCCGGCAACTGGTGGAAGAAAGCTGCAAGCGCCTCGACATCGCTCTCAACTGCGTCATGCAACTCAACAGCCGCGAAGCCATCGTGCATGCCATCGTCAAGGGCATCGGCATCGGGTTTGTCTCGGCGGTCGAGTACGCCGAAACCCCAGGTACCACGCCCATTACGTTTGTCGACCACCCGTTCTTTATCGAATACCACCTGTGCTGCCTCGGCATCCGCAGGAACCGGCCAGTAATTGCCGAACTGTTTGATGCGAATCCACCGCTGACCTGATCAGCACTGCCCCTTGAACCGCCTACCTCATCACCGAGGGACGGCCCATGCTTACCTGAAAACGGAGATTGACCATGCAGTACCAACAACCGACTCACCTGCAAGCCGCGATCCTCGACTGGGCCGGCACCGTTGTCGATTTCGGCTCGTTTGCACCGACGCAGATATTCGTCGAGGCCTTTGCCGAGTTCGGCGTCGCGGTGTCGCTGGAAGAAGCGCGCGGGCCGATGGGCATGGGCAAGTGGGATCACATCCGCACCCTGTGCAACCTGCCGCAGATTGCCGAGCGTTATCGTGCAGCGTTTGATCGCTTGCCGAGTGACGACGATGTCACGGCGATCTACGAGCGCTTCATGCCGTTGCAGATCGAGAAAATCGCCCTGCATTCGGCGTTGATACCGGGTGCGCTCGAGGCGATTGCAGCGTTGCGCGACAAGGGTTTGAAAATTGGTTCGTGCTCCGGTTATCCGGCGGTGGTGATGGCCAAGGTCGTCGAACTGGCGCGGGAAAATGGCTACGTCGCTGACCATGTCGTCGCCACCGATGAGGTGCCGAATGGCCGGCCCTATCCGGCGCAGGCGTTGGCCAACGTGATTGCCTTGGGCATCAGTGACGTGGCGGCGTGCGTCAAGGTCGATGACACCTGGCCCGGAATTCTTGAAGGGCGTAGCGCGGGGATGTGGACGGTGGCGTTGACCTGCTCGGGGAATGCGTTGGGGCTGACCTATGAGCAGTTCAAAGCGCTGCCATCGGATCGTCTGGCAGAGGAACGTGAGCGAATTGGCAAGATGTTCGCGCCTTCGCGTCCGCATTATCTGATCGACACCATCGCCGAACTGCCTGAGGTCATCGACGACATCAACGCACGCCTGGCCCGCGGCGAAACCCCGCAAGCCTGCTGACGCATCCCCCTTACCCCTGATCGTTCCCACGCTCCGCGTGGGAATGCAGCCCGTGACGCTCCGCGTCACTGGACGCGGAGCGTCCCTAGAGGCATTACCACGCGGAGCGTGGGAACGATCAGTTCGCGGCATTGCCAAATCGCGGGCAAAAAAAAGCTGCCAAAACTGGCAGCAAAAACTTTAAGAACACGCGATGTATTGGCCTCAGCATAGACGCCGGATAATGACAGTGTCATGACAGCCGCAAATTCATTGAACCGCCCCTGCCCCGTCATCAGGATGTCATCAAGATTACGGCAGAATCCTCGCAAACCGTCTCGCGCCTCCCGACGGACGCTCTGCAAGGACTCCCATGAAAGACGACGCCTCGCTGTTTGCCGCCATCGACCTGGGTTCGAATGCCTTTCGCCTGATGATCGGCCAGTCGGTGCGCAGCCGCAAAGGCTTGCAGATTCAGGAAGTGAAAACCCTGCGTGAACCGGTGCGCCTCGCTGAAGGTTTTGACGGTGGCGCGCTGGATGCGTTGGCACTGGATCGCGGCTGGCAGGCATTGGCGCGGTTCGGCAAGAAACTGCGCGGTTTCGAAGCCGGCCGGGTTCGTGCGGTGGCCACCAGCGCGGTGCGTGAAGCGGACAACGCGCAACTGTTTCTGGCCAGCGCCGAGCGGCATCTGGGCTTTCCCATCGACGTCATTTGCGGCCATGAAGAGGCGCGGCTGGTCTACGCCGGCGTGACCCACGCCTTGCCGAGCGCCGCAGACATGCGGCTGGTGGTCGACATCGGCGGCGGCTCCACCGAGCTGATCCTCGGCCAAGGCTCACAACCATTGCTCACCGAAAGCATCGCCATCGGCAGCGGCACCTTGAGCACGCGGTTCTTTCGTGGCGGTGACGTGTCTGCCGGCGCGCTACAGGAGGCCGAACGCTTCGCCATCCTGCAGTTTGAAAAGGTTGCCCGGCGCTACCGTGCTCAGGGCTGGCAGCAAACCATCGGTTCGTCCGGCACTGCGCGCATGCTGGCCAAAGTGCTCAAGGCCAATCGCCTCAACGACTTCGGTCAGGCCGGCATCACCTATGGCGGGCTGCTGCGCCTGTCGCTGCTTTTGCTGAAAGTGAACAACGTGCAACAGCTCAAGCTGGCCGGTCTGCAACCACACCGCCAGAGCATTCTGCCCGGCGGTCTGGTGTTGATGCTCGCGGCATTCAAAGTGTTCGGCATTGCACAAATGCTGCCCTCCGAACCGGGCCTGCGTCTGGGCGTGTTGCACGGTTTGATGAGCCAGCACTGATCCTCGCCACGGCAGATTCGTCTCCCCTTCAGCGGCTCGATCGACTACCATGCCGCCGTCGGTTCCCGAAGGGGACTAATAGGGAATCCGAGGTGCTTGCACAGCATTGATCGGAACTGCCCCCGCAACTGTAGGTGCCGAGCCTGCTCCACGACTGCCACTGGGTGAACCCCGGGAAGGCCGGAGCCAAGGCGATGACGCATCAGTCAGGAGACCTGCCGGCACAGTGATTACTAACCGGCGGGGTGTCCGGGAAGGACATCGTGCCGTGCGCGTCTTCGTTGGCTGCCCGGCCTTGCGCTGTTTTCCTGACCGCGTTCGATGGTGTGTTTCCAGACCGTACTCTCCCGCTCCCCGTACGGTTCCCTCGGAGACTGCCCCATGCTGCTGCCCCGCATCGCCACCCTCATCACCGGCCTGACCCTTGGCGCCATGGCCCAGGCGGCGCCGACTGTCTATCCACTGACCGTCGAAAACTGCGGCAGCAGCCTGACCTTCCAGCACGCCCCGACGCGCACCGTGACCATCGGCCAGGCCGGCACGGAAATGCTCTACGCCATGGGCCTGGGCGACAAAGTCGTCGGCACGTCGCTGTGGTTCAACAACGTGCTGGACAAGTACAAGGCGCAGAACGACAAGATCGAGCGTCTGGCTGACAACGAGCCGAGTTTCGAATCGGTGATCGGCAAGCGCCCGGAACTGGTCGCCGTGGAGCTGGAATGGATGGTCGGCCCGCAAGGCGCGGTCGGCACCCGCGAGCAATTTCATGAGCTGAAGATTCCGACCTACCTGCTGCCCTCCGATTGCGAAGCCAAGGACAACTTGGTCGGCGCCGACGGTACGCGACTGGCACCGTTTCGCATCGAGACGATTTACAAAAGCGTGAGCCAACTGGCGCAGATCTTTGATGTGCAGGAGCGTGGCCAGCAGCTCAACGACGAACTCAAGGCCAGCCTCGCCAAATCGATTGCCACCGCCCAGGGCAAACGGCTGAAGGATGCCAGCGCGCTGGTCTGGTTCTCCAGCGCACAAATGGACATCGAGCCGTTCGTGGCCGGACACAAAGGCATTCCTGATTTCATGCTCAACACCCTCGGCGTGCGCAACGTGGTGGAGTCCGATGAAGAGTGGCCAACGGTCGGCTGGGAAACCATCGCCAAAGCCAATCCGACCTTCCTCGTCATCGCGCGCATGGATCGTCGACGTTTCCCCGCCGACGACTATGAAAAGAAACTCGCCTTCCTGCGCAGCGATCCGGTGACGCGCAACATGGACGCGGTGAAACACAACCGCATCATCATTCTTGACGCCATGGCCATGCAGGCGAGCCTGCGCATGTTCGACGGCATCGAGCAACTGGCTACGGCCATCAACGGCTATGACCTGTCGCAATGAGTGCCAGCCTGATCCGTACGTTGCTGGCCCTGGCGACGCTGTTGATTGCAGTGGTTGCAGGCGTGGCCATTGGTGAGACCTCGATTGAGCCGGGCGTGGTCATGCAAGTGCTGGCGAACAAATTGTGGGGCGCCGGGTACGCGCTCGACCCAATCGATGAAGGCATCGTCTGGAATTACCGTTTGACCCGCGCACTGGTCGCAGCGGCGTGCGGTGCCGGGTTGGCAACGTGCGGGGTGATTTTGCAGTCGCTGTTGCGCAACCCGTTGGCCGATCCGTATCTGCTGGGGATTTCTGCCGGCGCCTCGACCGGAGCCGTGATGGTGGCGCTGCTCGGTGTTGGCGCAGGGATGATTTCGCTGTCAGTCGGTGCCTTCGCCGGCGCGGTCACGGCGTTCGTGCTGGTGATTCTGCTGGCGCGGGTCAGCGGTTCGGCCAGCGGCACCGGGCAGATCATTCTTGCCGGGATCGCCGGTTCTCAGCTGTTCAATGCGCTGACGGCGTTTCTGATTACCCGCTCGGCAAGCTCCGAGCAGGCACGCGGGATCATGTTCTGGCTGCTGGGCAATCTTGGTGGCGTGCGTTGGCCGTCGGTGTGGCTGGCGGTGCCGGTGGCCGTGTTCGGGTTGGTCGTGTGTCTGTGGCATCGGCGCGCGCTGGATGCGTTTACCTTTGGTGCGGACTCGGCGGCATCCCTCGGTATTCCGGTGCGACGCGTACAGATTCTGCTGATTGGCTGCGCGGCGTTGGTGACGGCGGTGATGGTGTCGATTGTCGGTTCGATCGGTTTTGTCGGGCTGGTGATTCCCCATGCAGCGCGGCTGTTGCTTGGCACGGGTCATGCACGACTGCTGCCGGCCAGTGCCTTGGGTGGTGCGGTGTTTCTGATTGCTGCCGATGTGTTGTCACGCACGTTGATCAAGGGCCAGGTGATTCCGGTCGGGGTGATTACTGCATTGGTCGGGGCGCCGGTGTTTGCCCTGATTCTGGTGGGTCGGAGATCGGCGCGATGAGCAGTGTTTTGAGCTGTTCTGGTCTGAGCTTCAGAGTGCGCGGCGCCGAGTTGCTCAGCGGTGTCAGCCTTGAAGTTCAGCGCGGCGAAACCCTCGGCATCGTCGGGCCGAATGGATCCGGCAAATCCACCCTGCTCAAACTGCTGGCCGGGTTGCGCGAACCGAGCGCTGGCGAGGTGCTGCTCGAAGGTCAGCGCTTGGGCAAAATGGCCCGGCGCAGCATTGCGCAAAAACTCGCGGTCGTTGAACAACAAGCCGACACCGACGACGGCATTCGCGTGTTCGATGCCGTGGCGCTGGGTCGCACGCCATGGCTGTCGGCGCTGCAACCGTGGTCGCAGGTGGACGACGCCATCGTCGAGCAGGCGTTGACTGACGTTGACGCGATGCACCTGCGCACGCGCCTGTGGCGCAGCCTGTCGGGTGGTGAGCGACAACGGGTACACATTGCTCGGGCCCTGGCGCAGCGACCGCAAATCCTGTTGCTGGACGAACCGGCCAACCACCTCGACATTCAGCATCAACTGACCATCCTCAACGTGGTACAGGCGTTGCCGGTGACCACGCTGATCGCCTTGCATGATCTTAATCAGGCGTTGAAGTGTGATCGTCTGGCGGTGCTGGAGCGCGGGCGGTTGGTGGCGTTGGGCAAACCGTTGGAAGTGCTGACACCGCAGCGCTTACAGGAGACGTTCGGGGTCAGGGCGCACTATCTGACGGACCCGTTCGATGGGGCGCAGATTCTCAGATTTCACTCATGACGTTGTGCATGTGAGTGGTCTGCCACACCGGGTCAGCGTCGACATCGATTATCTCGAAGCCCTGCCGCTGCCAGAACGCGATGGCCCCCGGCAGAAACGGATGGGTGTGCAGGTAGATCACCTCGACTCCGTCGGCGAGTGCCAGGTCTTTGAGTGATCGATATATCGCCGCGGCCAACCCTGAGCGGCGCTGCGATGGCAGGACAAACAGACGGACGATTTCCACCACTTCAAGATCCGGATAGGGCAAGTGCGCGAAGCGCCGGTCGTAAGGGAGATAGCCGATGGACGCGACGATTTGTCCTTCATGGCGAGCGATCAGAAAGCGCCCTGCCCCACGCAGATAAACCTCGGCAAAACGCGCCAGATCGTCGGGCATGCCGGTCGCGCTGAGCTTGGGGAAAAGCTCGGCACGGGCCTTTAGAACAAAATCCAGAACTTCAGGAATGTCTGCGTCGGACACGGTCTGGATAACGGGTTGATCACTCATGTAGCGGCAAACACCTGGGATGCGGCTGGCCACATTAACAACAGCTTTTCGGCGATGCCATGAGAATTCCCGTTTCTGAAAATACATACACAACCCCTGTAGGAGTGAGCCTGCTCGCGATAGCGGTGTGTCAGTCACCGATGAGTTGACTGACACACCGCTATCGCGAGCAGGCTCACTCCTACAAGGGGTTGTGTTTATTCAGGTGGTTAAGGTGTCAGGCCAACTCTTTGCGCAGCTGCCGGGCGGCAGTAACCATGTGCACCAGCGCCGCTTCCGTCTCCGGCCAGCCACGGGTTTTCAAACCGCAATCCGGGTTGACCCATAGCCGCTCAGCCGGAATCCGCTTGGCAGCCTTGCGCAGCAGATTAGCCATTTCAGAAGCATCCGGGATGCGTGGCGAGTGAATGTCGTAGACGCCCGGGCCGATGTCGTTCGGGTAAGCGAAGGCTTCGAAGGCCTCCAGCAATTCCATGTCCGAACGCGAGGTTTCGATGGTGATCACGTCGGCATCCATCGCCGCAATCGACTCGATCACATCGTTGAACTCGCTGTAGCACATGTGCGTGTGGATCTGCGTTTCGTCGCGCACACCCGAGGCGCACAGGCGAAATACTTCCGTCGCCCAGTCCAGATAATGCTGCCACTGCGCCTGACGCAACGGCAGCCCCTCACGGAACGCTGCCTCGTCGATCTGTACGATCTTGATGCCGGCGGCTTCCAGATCGACCACTTCGTCGCGAATCGCCAGCGCCAGTTGCCGCGCCTGCACTTCACGGCTGACGTCTTCACGGGGGAACGACCACATCAGCATGGTCACCGGGCCGGTCAGCATGCCTTTCATGACTTTGTCGGTCAGGCCTTGGGCGTAGCGGATCCACTCGACAGTCATGGCTTGCGGACGGCTGAGGTCGCCGAAGATCACCGCCGGTTTCACGCAGCGCGAACCGTAACTTTGTACCCAGCCGAAACGGGTGAACACATAGCCGTCCAGTTGCTCGGCGAAATATTCGACCATGTCGTTGCGCTCGGCTTCACCGTGCACCAGCACATCGAGGCCCAGACGCTCCTGGATTTCCACCGCGTGGCGGATTTCGCTGTGCATCGCTTCGGTATATTCAGCTGCGCTCAACTTGCCTTGCTTGAACGACTGACGCGCGAGACGGATCGAAGCGGTTTGCGGGAACGAACCGATCGTCGTGGTCGGGAACAATGGCAGATCGAGTCCGGCGCGCTGCTTGGCGATGCGCTGGGCGAACAGCGACTGACGCTGACTGTCCTTGGCCGTAATCGCGGCGACACGTGCCTGAACGGCCGGTTTGTGAATGCGCGGCGAGGCAGCGCGGGCCGCCTGCACCGAGCGACTTTCAGTCAATACACGCAGCACTTTCGGCGCCTCAGGCTGATTGACGGCATGCGCCAGAACAGCCACTTCTTCGCACTTCTGCACGGCGAAGGCCAGCCAGCTTTTCAACTCGGCATCGAGTTTGTCTTCACGCCCCAGATCCACCGGGCTGTGCAGCAGCGAGCAGGACGGTGCGATCCACAGGCGATCACCCAGACGCTCATGGGCATGCTGCAACGTCGCCAAGGCACTTTCCAGATCGCAGCGCCAGACGTTACGGCCGTTGACCACACCCAGAGACAACACTTTATAAGCCGGCAGACGATCGAGAATGGTCGGGTACTGTTCCGGTGCGCGCACCAGATCAATGTGCAAACCGTCGACCGGCAGGTTGGCCGCCAGACCGAGGTTTTCTTCCAGACCACCGAAGTACGTGGCCAGCAGTTTTTTCAGCGGATCACGCTGGATCTGGTTGTAGGCACGCTCGAAAGCGTTCTTCCATTCCTGCGGCAGATCGAGCACCAGAATCGGCTCGTCGATCTGTACCCACTCGACACCCTGGGCGGCGAGGCGCGAGAAGATCTGGCCGTACAGCGGCAGCAGGCGATCAAGCAATTCGAGCTTGTCGAATTCGGCGCCCTTGGCCTTGCCCAGCCACAGATAAGTCAGCGGGCCGATGATCACCGGTTTGACGTTGTGGCCCAGTGCGCGGGCTTCTTCGACTTCTTCGAACAACTGCTCCCAGCCCAACTGAAACTGCTGATCCGCGCTGAATTCCGGGACCAGATAGTGGTAGTTGGTGTCGAACCATTTGGTCATTTCCTGGGCGTGCGCACCGCCGCAGCAACTGTCGCTGACGCCACGGGCCATAGCGAACAGGGTCTGCAGATTGGCTTTGCCGTCGTGCGGACGGAAGCGTTCAGGAATCACACCGAACATCAGCGAATGCGTCAGGACCTGGTCGTACCAGGCGAAATCGCCGACCGGCAGCAGTTCGATGCCGGCGTTTTTCTGCAGGTCCCAGTGCGCCTTGCGCAGCTCGCGCCCCACTTCACGCAGGCCGGCCTCGTTCAGTTCTCCTTTCCAGAACGCCTCTTGCGCTTTCTTCAGTTCGCGGTCGCGACCGATGCGCGGAAATCCAAGGGAATGGGCCAGTGCCATAACAAACAACTCCAATGTCTTGTTGATGGCGGCCATTGTCGGCATCGTTCGCTAGTGAGACAAACTCAATTTAATCTTGATCAACACGAGTTTCCCTCATGATCAAATCATCGCAGCCTGTCACCTGAAGACATTGCAGAGTTGAGAGCGCGGGCGACGGCTGGACGGTTTTTGCGGCAGTAAATTTCTTGGTAATTCAAGCTGTTCGTCGCCATGAAGACGCCCTTTGAAAACTCGATGACGCCTCCGTATAAACGCCCCCGAAAGCACCCCGGCAGGTCTTTGATTTCGATCTATCGTTAGATCGAAATGGCTGTATTTGCGACCGACTAAAGGTTGCGACAGCTGATGTCTGAGCCTATGTTGCACGCGAGTCTTTTCCCCGCGATTGGAACGCGATCAACACCACTAAGAGGTGAAGAAATGTCAAAGGAATCACGCCCTGCCGTACTTGGGCTGATCGGCAATACTCCACTGGTGCAAGTCACCCGCTTCGACACCGGGCCTTGCACGCTGTTTCTCAAACTTGAATCGCAGAACCCCGGTGGTTCGATCAAGGACCGCATCGGTCTGGCGATGATCGACGCCGCCGAGCGTGATGGTCGTCTGCAACCCGGAGGCACCATCGTTGAGGCCACCGCCGGCAACACCGGCCTGGGCCTGGCACTGGTTGGCCGCGCCAAAGGTTATCGCGTGGTGCTGGTGGTACCGGACAAAATGTCCACCGAGAAAGTCCTGCACTTGAAGGCCATGGGCGCCGAGGTGCACATCACCCGCTCCGACGTCGGCAAGGGCCATCCCGAGTATTACCAGGACGTCGCCGCCCGTTTGGCGAAAGACATTCCCGGCGCATTTTTCGCCGACCAGTTCAATAACCCGGCCAACCCGCTGGCCCACGAATGCAGCACCGCGCCGGAAATCTGGGCGCAGACCGAACATGATCTGGACGCGATCGTCGTCGGTGTCGGTTCGGCCGGTACGCTGACCGGCCTGAGTCGCTTCTTCAAGCGTGTGCAACCGGATCTGGAAATGGTCCTCGCCGATCCGATCGGCTCGGTCATGGCGCAATACAGCCGTGACGGCACGATGCCGACGCCCGGTTCATGGGCGGTGGAAGGCATTGGTGAAGACTTTATTCCATCGATTACCGACCTCTCCAGCGTGCGCCACGCCTACTCGATCAGCGATGAAGAAAGCTTTGATCACGCGCGTCAGTTGCTCAAGGCCGAAGGCATTCTCGGCGGCTCCTCGACCGGCACCTTGCTCGCGGCGGCGCTGCGTTATTGCCGCGAACAGACCGAGCCAAAACGCGTGGTCAGCTTCGTCTGCGACACCGGCACGCGCTACTTGTCGAAGGTTTACAACGACCAATGGATGACCGATCAAGGCCTGTTGCAGCGCAAGGGTTACGGTGACCTGCGCGACCTGATCGCCCGCCGCTTCGAGGACGGCCGCGTGATCAGCGTCGGCCCTGACGACACCCTGCTGACCGCGTTCCAGCGCATGCGCCTGGCCGATGTTTCGCAATTGCCGGTGCTGGTGGAAGGCAAGCAACTGGTCGGCGTGATCGACGAATCCGACATCCTCCTGCCGGTGCACGAAGACGCCGCGCGCTTCAGCCAATCGGTGTCCAGCGTGATGACCGACAAGCTGCAAACCCTTGCCCCCGGTGCCAGCCTTTCCGAGCTGGAAGCGGTGCTCAGCCGTGGTCTCGTCGCGATCATTGCCGATACATCGGGCTTCCATGGCCTGATCACCCGCACCGACATGCTCAACCAATTACGGAGATCCCTCGCATGAGTCAGCACGACGATAAATCCCAAGGCTTCGCGACCCGGGTGATCCACGCCGGGCAGACGCCAGACCCGACCACCGGCGCGCTGATGCCGCCGATCTACGCCAACTCCACGTACCTGCAAGACAGCCCCGGTGTGCACAAGGGTTTCGACTACGGCCGCTCGCACAACCCAACGCGTTTTGCGTTGGAGCGTTGCGTGGCGGACCTTGAAGGCGGCACCCAGGCGTTCGCGTTCGCCTCCGGGCTGGCGACGATTTCCACGGTGCTCGAACTGATCGATGCCGGTTCGCACGTGATCTCCGGCAATGACTTGTACGGCGGCACGTTCCGCCTGTTCGACAAGGTCCGTCAGCGCAGTGCCGGACACCGTTTCAGCTACGTCGATCTGACTGACCTGGCGGCGTTCGAAGCGGCGCTGCAGGACGACACACGCCTGGTGATTGTCGAGTCACCGACCAACCCGCTGTTGAGCCTGTCGGACCTCGCCGCTATCGCCCGTATCTGCCGCGCTCGCGGGATCATCAGCGTGGCCGACAACACCTTTGCCAGCCCGTATATCCAGCGGCCGCTGGAGCTGGGTTTCGATATCGTCCTGCACTCAACCACCAAGTACCTGAATGGTCACTCCGATGTGATCGGCGGTATTGCGGTGGTTGGGCAGAATGCTGAACTGGCCGAGAAGCTGGGCTTCTTGCAGAACGCCGTCGGTGCGATTGCCGGGCCGTTCGATGCGTTCCTGACCTTGCGCGGGGTGAAAACCCTGGCGTTGCGCATGGAGCGTCATTGCAGCAACGCACTGGATCTGGCGCAGTGGCTGGAGCAGCAGCCTCAGGTCAAACGCGTCTACTATCCGGGGCTGGCCTCGCATCCGCAGCATGAGTTGGCCAAGCGCCAGATGCGCGGTTTCGGCGGGATGATTTCCGTGGATCTGAACAGTGATCTGGCGGGCGCGCGGCGCTTCCTTGAGAACGTGAAGATCTTCGCCTTGGCGGAAAGTCTCGGCGGCGTGGAGAGCCTGATCGAGCACCCGGCGATCATGACCCACGCGACCATTCCGGCTGATACCCGGTCGAAACTGGGGATTGGCGATGGTCTGGTGCGTCTGTCGGTGGGCGTTGAAGACGTCGAAGACCTGCGCGCCGACCTGGCGCAAGCGCTGCAATCGATCTGACCTGGCAAGAACGACAAAGCCCGCACGAAGCGGGCTTTGATGTTCGAGCAGGCGGCCAGTGCTGGTCTCTGGCTTACAAGGTTTATCGGGCTTCCCACAGTACCGGGCCAAATTGAAAAGGTACGGCCTCGGCTGCTTCACACGGCATAAGGGCTGGATCTCAGCGCGGAGATCTTTCTAACCGTGTACCTTTCGGAGCGCGCCCCACGCCCCCTTGCTATCCGATTGCGCATCAGTCTGCGTCTTCGCCTACATCTTTGAGCCTAGCAAAGGCTCGTGGACGCGGGTGAGTGTTTTTAGACTGATTCGAGCTTTGCCCCAATCGGGCAGGAAGAGAAGCGCCTAACGGCCGCCGCCCCCCGCCGCACTAGCACATTTGTGCTAATCGACCGCCCTGCCAGGCGGCGTTATATTCCCTCGCACCCCTCGATGCTCCTCCACGTTGCCTGTTCGCAGCGTGCGGGATCGTTGTGCCTGGAAATCAGAACAACACCAAGGAAGAAACACCATGAAATCCCTGATCGCAACACTCACCCTCAGCGCCCTGTTCCTCACTGGCTGCGCCACGCCGAAACAATGGGAAGCCACCGGCGGCAGCAAAAACGATGGTGTCGTCCAGGTCTCCTATGAACTGGGCCAGTTCGAAAGCGGCCAGACCAGCGCCGAACAAGGCCTGACCGTCGCCGCGCAACGCTGCAAGACCTGGGGCTACAAAAACGCCGAGGTCACCGGCTCCGAAAAAAACATCTGCCGCACCATGGGCCAGTACAACTGCCTGCAAACCACCATCACTCAGGATTACCTGTGCAAGCGCTAGACGCTTGACCCTGTAGGAGCTGTCGAGTGAAACGAGGCTGCGATCTTTTGATTTTGATCCTGACCCTGAAAAAGAAGATCAAAAGATCGCAGCGCGCCGCAGCTCCTACAGGGGTTGGATTTGCGGTCGGCGGTCGCGCAAGGTTCGCAACGTCGCGCGCAGTTCGGCCGGGCGCACCGGCTTGGACAAGATCGCGATGTGGCGGTCATGCAAGGCGGCCTGGATTTTTTCGACGTCATGTCCAGTGATGATCATTGCCGGCACTGCCCAGCCCCGCTGTTGACGCACATCGTCGATGCATTCGATGCCAGTGGCGTGGGTGCCGAGGTCATAGTCGGCGACGATGATGTCGCAATCGGTGACCAGGTCCTGAGCCGTCAACTCGGCCTGAACCACACAGCCCCAACGCTCCAATAACGCCGAAGTCGCGAGCAATACGTTGCGATCATCCTCCACCAGACACACCTTCAACCCGGTCAGCAAACCGACCTGACGTGCTTCATCACGATTGACCGTTACTTGCGGCGGCGCGGTGATCGGCAAGCCGTACAAAGTCACCGCCGTGCCCCGTCCAAGCTGCGAACGCAGGGCAACGCCGACACCGATCAACTCGCCCAGTCGCTTGACGATCGACAGCCCCAACCCGACGCCTTCGACATCCTTGTCGCGTACTTGGCGCACCCGATAAAACTCCTCGAACACCTTGGCCAGATGTTCTTCGGCGATACCGTTGCCGCGGTCATAAATCACGATGGCCAGCCCTGCCCCGCGCCGGCGCACACCGATCAGCACCGGCCGATGCGCACCATATTTGAAGCAGTTGGAAAGCACGTTCTGCACCATGGTCGCCAGCAACGCCGGATCGGTTTGCACCCAATACTCACAGGGGCGAAAACGCAACTCCACTCCAGCCCAACGTGCCGCTTCGGCGTTCTGGCGAATCAGATCTGTGAGCCATTCACCTAAATTGAAGGTTTGCAGTTTGGGCAGAACCCGGCCGTTATCGAGGGTGTACAGATCGAGAATCGAGCGGAACAGTTGCGAAACGTTGAGCAGCGATCGGTCGATGTTATCGACCAGACGCCGCTCCTCATCGCCCAACTGCGATTCCCGCAGGCACGCGGTAAACAGACCGATGGAGTGAATCGGCTGGCGCAGGTCATGACTGGCCTGGGCGAGAAACCGCGACTTTTCCAGATTCGCCGCCACCGCTTCTTCGGAGGCCTTGCGCGTACGCTCCAGCAGCAAGTGCGCATAAAACGGGATCACCGTGCTGGTGATCATCAGCATCAACACCATAAACGGCTGTGCCTGCCACACCGGGGTCAGGCGATAAACACACAGCAACGCCAGCAAGGCCAGCACCGTGGCAATCGCCAGATAGCGTGAGCCGTAACGCATGCCATTACCCAGATTGACCCAGATAATCACCGCATACAGTGGCAACGCCGCCTCGCCACCGACCACCAGACCGAAACAGGTGCCGGTGTAATCGTGGACCATGGAAAAAATCCGCCGCGCCGGGTAATGCCCCGGCCAGCGTGCAATCGCCTGACGCAAACCGATCGAGGCCAGCAAAAACAGGATGATGTAGGTGACAACGGGCAGATAGGTATCGAAGCGCTGGCCTGGCAAAAAACCCAGTATGAGCATGTAAACCACGGCAATACTGGCGATGATGATGCGCAGGTTGGCCTGGTCGAGTTCGGTGTTTTTCTCGAACTTCATGGTTAAACGTCCTTGTGCGGCAATCGTCAGTTTCCGAATCAGCCTACAGGCAAACTTCGCGCCCGGTGCTAAGGTGCAAGCCTTGAGTAACGCCTGACCCAGGGAGGGTCATGCCATGACCTGCCGAATTATCATAGCCGACGATCACCCGCTGTTTCGCGAAGCGATGCTGCGCACGGTTCAGCGGTTGCTGCCCGAGGCCGTTATCGACGAAGCCGGCGATCTCGACGCCGTGCTGGCGCTGCTGCCTTTGGGTGATGAGCCGGACACGCTGATGCTTGATTTGCGTTTTCCTAGGCTCACGTGTGTAAGCCAGCTCGGCGAACTGCGTCGGCGCTTGCCGCGTACCACGCTGATTGTGGTGTCGATGGTCGATGATGAGTCGCTGATCAGCGAAGTCATGGCCGCCGGTATCGACGGTTTTATCGGCAAAAACATCGCTCCGGACGAAATCGGTCAGGCAATTCTGGCAATTCGCGAAGGTGAAGTACTGGTGAAGTTCGCGCCGTCAGGCCTGCTGCCGCTGGAAACCGGCGCCGCCCTCACGCCTCGTCAGCAAGACGTGCTGCGCTTGATTGCCCAAGGCAAAACCAACAAGGAAATCGCCCGCGAACTGGAGATCTCCCCGTTCACGGTGCGGATTCATGTGTCTTCTTTATTGCGTACGCTGAACGTGCCCTCGCGAGCGGCCGCCGCCGTGAAATACACGGGGACTCTGTAGCTGCAGCAATTCCATGGCCGCAGAGGAAAATCGGTAGGTCTTGTCACTGCCAAGCACGATCAGCCCCTCTTCACCCAGACGCTTGAGCACTTCACGCACACTGACGAACGACAGCTCGGGCGATGAAGACTCGACAAACGCATGCACGCCATTCACCCCGATCCCATGCCCGTCGCGGCCGGCCACCACCAGTGCATTGATGACTTTGAAGCGGATCAGGCTGGTGCGCAGCCCAAAGTGGCGCAGCAGTTCGCGAATATGCGTATTGGCGCTGCGATCAAACTCAAAGGCCAATGGGTTGTTCGCTGCCCGAAACGCTGAAGGTGCGTTTACAGCGCCAACGCCTGGGTGGTTAAACATGGCGAATACTCCCTTTCTGAAATGTTCAGGCGGGTTGCAGCTGCTTCCCGCCTGCCGACCACGTGTCGGACAGGCAACGTGATCGTGACTTTCTATATAGAAGGTGACGACAGCGCCGCCCTTCCCGCCCCGTCAGAAATCGACCGTGGCCGACAGCTGCAAGGTCCGCGGGTAACCCGGAGAGAACGCGCCGTAGGACGCCACGCCCGACCAGTACTCACGATCGAAGACGTTCTGCACGGTGGCGCGGAACGTCGTTGGCCGGCCTTCGATTTTGGTCGCATAACGCGCGCCGGCGTCGACGCGGGTCCAGGCATCCAGCTCCTGAGTATTGGCCTGGTTGACGTACTGGCTGTCGGTGTAGATCGCCCCGCCGGTGAGGGTGAAGCCTTCAAGCCATGGCGTGTCCCATTCGGCCCAGAGGTTGGCTTGCACGTCCGGCACGCCAACCGGTTTGTTGCCACGGTTGGCCTTGGTCGCCGAATCGGTCAGTTCACCGTCGAGCACGGTCACGCCGCCCATCAGGCGAGTGCCCGGGGCCACTTCGCCGAACATGCTCAACTCGACACCACGGTTGCGTTGTTCAGCCTGCACAGAGAACACGTTGTCGGCACCGACTTCACCGCTCGGCTTCTCGATCTGGAACAACGCCAGCGTGGTCATGAACGTACCGTGCTCGTACTTGACGCCAATCTCATGCTGCTTGGATTCGTACGGGGCGAAGGTTTCGCCAGCATTGGACGCCGTGCCCGGGGCGATATCGCCCTTGCTCAAGCCTTCGACATAATTGTAGTAGAGCGAAACGTCTTGCCAAGGCTTGACCACCACGCCGACCAGCGGGCTCGTGGCGTTGTCCTTGTATTTCGAACTGACCGCACCGGCCGCGTTGTAGTTACGCGATTCGATGTCCTGACGACGCACGCCGAGGGTCAACTGGAAGCGGTCATCGAGCATCGACATTGTGTCGGTCAACGCCACCCCGGACAGCTCCGATTCGGAAACGCGCAACACCTTTGGCGAGTTGATGTACTGCTGCGGCCTGTCGATCGGGTGGTAGATATTCGACAGGATGGCCGTGCCGTTGTTGATGCCGCGTGACAGCTCATCCTGATAACGGGTCGCCATGACCGTGGTGGTGTGGGTGATCGGGCCAGTAGCAAACACACCACGCATACCGACGTCAGCCGTCGAGCGATCAACGTTGAATTTGTAGTAGCCGGGAATGTTGCTGGTATCACCGGCGTCGTTGAGGATTCTCGGCACCTGGTCGGACAGGCGCTTGACGTCGGACTTGCCGCCACCAGCATGGGCGAACACGGTGACGTTGTCGGTCAGGTCATATTCGCCACCGAGCAACGCCGACTGCTCTTTGGTATCCGACCAGCCCCAGTCCTGCGAGTGATTGGTGCGGCCGTTCGGCGCAGACGGCACATCAACGCCCGGCGCGATGGTGAAGGGCCGCGAAGCGCCCTCCCAGCTTTCTTTCTGGCTGATGTAATCGAGGTTCAGGCGCAGACGCTCGCCGCGATAATCCAGAGCGATGGCGCCGACACCGAGGTCGCGATGCTGATCATCGACGGCGGTATCGCCACCCTGCAGGTTGCCGTTGAAACGCACGCCGAACTGGTTCTCCGAACCGAAGCGCCGGCTCAGGTCCAGGTGCCCGCCGACCTGAGAATCCGAGGCATAGGTGCCGGTAAACCGGGTCAGGTCTTCATCCAGCGGACGCTTGGGCACGATGTTGATCACGCCGCCGACGCCGCTGTTCGGCGAGATGCCGTACATCAGCGCGCCCGGCCCCTTGAGCACTTCAACGCGCTCGGCGTAGTCGGTGAACACCCGATAATTCGGCGCGACACCGTAGACGCCGTCGAACGCCAGCTCACCAAGGTTGCCTTCGCCAATCGGGAAGCCACGGATGAAAAACGAGTCGACGATACCGCCAGTCTGCCCGGTCGAGCGTACTGAGGGATCACGTTCCAGCGCATCGGCGACGGTCACGGTTTGCAGATCGGCGAGGGTTTTGGCGGTGTAACTGGTGACGCTGAACGGCGTGTCCATCACGTCTTTGTTGCCCAGCATGCCCAGCCGTGCGCCGCGCGCCACCTGACCACCGGCGAGGGTTTCCGGCAACGCGGTCGCGCCGTTGTAACGGGCGTTGACGTTGGTGGTGTCGAGGGTCAGCGCGTCCGGCGCGGCGTTCGCAGTCGGGTCGGCGGCAACGCCTGTTTGCTCGGGGCTGGCGGCCCAAGCGTTGGCGCTTCCTGCGACCAAAACGAAATTCAGCATGGCGGTACGCACGGCGAGTGTTAACACCCGCTCACCGCAAGGACGACTGACAACAGGCATGACGTGAGGATCCTTTTCATCGAGGGAAAATGGTAATCACTCCTATTGCCAGTCGATCTGCGAAAAAGTATCACCCGCAGTAAAGTTTTTTTCCGTCGCCTGATCAGGGTCAGGCGTAGAGGCGCTCCAGCGGAATCGCGACCACCGGCAGCGCGGGGTCAAACGCGTGCCGGGTGGTCTTGTACGGAAAAATCTCGCCGCGGGCGATGGTGGTGAAAATTCGCGCCACCTCGAACGCCTGCCCGGTCTGCCAATGCCGCACACAGACGCGCGGATCGGAGTAGTCGAACTGGATGCACGGCACCCGTCTCAAGCCCAACTGCAACGCCGCGGTGAAACGGTGATTGCCGTCCATCACGATGCCGCGCGAACGCTCGACGATGATCGGTTCCAGCCAATGCCCGGCGCGGACAATCGACTCGCGCAGCAGCGTCACGTTGGCCGGATCGACCTGCTCCGACTGCAACACGTCGCACAGTGGCCGCAGCGCAATCTGATAACCGTGGTCCATGGTGATCTCCTGATTCGCCGGGGATTCAGCAGGCATCGGCGCGGGCAACCGGCGCATGCTGGCTGGCCACATCGAGCAGGCGTTGGGCGAGTTCGATCAGCGGCAAGTCGACCATCTCGCCGTCCACTTGCACCGCATGGCTGCCCGTGGCCACCGCTCGCATCACACGGTCGGCCCACGCCAGTTGGCGCGAATCCGGCAGGAAGGCGCGCTGCACCGTCGCCAGTTGCCCGGGATGGATGCACAGCTTGGCGCCGAAGCCCAGCGAACGCGCGTATTGCGCGTCTTGGGCAACCACCGCCAAGTCGCTGATTGCCGGCGTCACGCCATCGATCGGCGACGGCAGATCCGCCGTGCGCGACGCCAGCACGATGCGGTTGCGGGCAAACAGAAACGCCTCGGGCACCTGGCTGCAGTTGATATCGAGCGAGAAATCCAGCGAGCCAAACGCCAGCCGCGCCACGCCCGCAATCGCAGCGATCGACTCGACCTGCTGCAGGCCTTTGGCGGTCTCGATGATCGCGACGATCGCCAGCCTCGGTTGCCACTCCAGCAAGCGCTCGACCGCCCGCGCCAGCGTCTCGGGACATTCGGCCTTGGGCAGGAAAATCCCGTCACAACGCTCAGGATGGCGCAGGTCGCTGAGCCAGCTCAGGTCCTGGCGAAACAGCGAACTGCTGACGCTGTTGAGGCGGATGTAACGCTCACAAGCAACGCTCGGCGTTTTCTCCTGCCACGCCTGGATGGCGTCACGGGCGGCGACTTTGCTGTCCGGATGGACGGCGTCCTCGAGGTCGAGAATGATCGCGTCCGGGCCCGCTTCGCAGGCTTTGGAAAAACGCTCGGGACGGTTGCCCGGCACGAACAGGTAGCTGATCGCGAGTGGCGCTTTGCGGCTGAGTCGATCGGATTGCATGGCGTTGCTCCTTTGACGTGAACCCGTCGTGGTTTTTGAAAATTTTCAGGCCCCTTCAACGGCGGATTTGCCTGCCGTGCCGGGGCTTATCGCAACAGCCCTTAACGCCTTATTGATCAAGCAATTAAGAGACTTTTAATCTCGGGACGAACGAGTCCTTGAGCGTGTAAATGCACGTTCATGGATTCGCCTGAAACAGGTCTTTATTGAAAAATATTTGAAAACCTTACTTGATAATCGTTCCTGTTCGCAATATTGTTCACGCCGCCAAGAGGAACTATTCTCGTTTCAAAGCAAGTCATCGGTATCTGCAAAAGTACCTGTCAGTGATGTCACTTAAACATCAGCTACAGGCTGCTACAGGGCAATGGCCAGCAACTAATGGCCATTCAATACATCCGCACAAACCTTATGGAATGGGGTTCTCATGCAATTATTTTGTGAACCATTTATTACGATCAGGGCTACAGATCCAATAGCGGATTTCACTTGGCACCCGCCTCCCGGTTGTTTAAAGCCTCGACGCTGACGAGCAAAAAAAGACAACCCGCATCGATAACGATCGATGATCGGACTATCAATGGCGACGCAACTTTCGACGCTATGGGTCAACTATGCCTACAACAAATAAATCTGCTGTTGAACAGCCGTATAAAGTTCATCACCCGGAAATGTTAACGCCGCTGATCGACCCGGTTATTGCCACGTTTATCAACAAGTTCCCGAACAAACTTGCAGACTTGGTGGAACAACAGGGCTCGCCGTTAAATCTGGTCTGGCCCCATGCGTTTGAATTAAACACGCAAGCGCTGCTGAACGTGTTGAAGCAATACCAGGTTCCCCATGCCATTTTCTACGGGGCCAAGGCCAACAAGTCGCAAAGTATGCTCGGCGCTGCAGCGAATTCGGGGATCGGCGTCGATGTGTCGAGCATTCACGAGTTGAATGCTGCCCTGCGCGCAGGTGTGCCGGGCACCATAATCTGCGCCACAGGACCGGCCAAAACAGCCGTTTTCCATCAAGCGCTGATCAGCGCCGGTTCATTGATCTGTGTGGATTCGCTGGAGGAATTCGATCACCTGCATTGCGTGCTCCCACCACAACCAGGTCCGACGAAAACCAGAGTTTTACTGCGTTACAGACCAAAAAGCAGTCAGAACAGCCGATTCGGAATGGGTTCGAAAGACCTGCTGCAATGCCTGCAACGGTTGGCAGAAAAACCTGAACTTTTTCATTTTGAAGGTTTCCATTTTCACCTCGGCGGCTATGGATTCGAATCCCGCGCACAGGCCTTTCGTGAGGTCAGCGGATTTATCGAGGCGGCCAGGGAAATGGGCTTGAATCCGCAGATGATCGACATCGGTGGCGGCTTGCCGATTCGCTATGTCGAACCTGAGACCTACGCTCAGTTCCTGCAAAATGACAATAACCCGAGCCACTATGACAACCAGAAAGTTCCCGCCACTTATTATCCTTACGGCAGTGAACTGACCGCGACACAATGGCTGACGTTATTACTCGAAGCCGAGCATTCTCACGGCTTGTCGATTGCCAATTACTTGAAGACCCAGCAAGTAACACTGGCACTCGAGCCGGGCCGAAGCCTGGTCGATCAAGCCGCCATTTCAATCTTTCGCGTCACGCGCAGCAAACAATTGGCTGACAATAAAACTGTAATCTTCGTTGAGGGCAGCAGTTTCAGCGCTTGCGAAACCTGGTTTGCCTCGGAATATCTGCTAGATCCAATACTTGTCAGCACCAAACAACAGCCAAACACCCCGACTCAGGCTTATATCGCCGGCCATAGTTGCCTGGACGATGACGTCATCACCCATCGCCTGATCAACTTTGCAACGGCACCGCAAGCCGGTGACTTATTGATTTATATCAACACCGCCGGTTACCAGATGGACTTGCTGGAAAACGAGTTTCATCGCCATCCCCTGCCCCGGCGGCTGATGGCGACCTGTTGTACGGAAGGTAACTATGCGTTTTCACCTGACTACTAAAGGGAACAATTGCAATGATCTTGAATAAAGTCTCTGACCTTATCGGTAATACACCGATGTTGGGCATCGATGTTCCGGATACCAACGCGCGTTTGTTGTTGAAGATTGAAAAGAACAATCCCGGCGGCAGCATCAAAGACCGCATGGCGCGCAACATGGTGCTGGCCGCGCTCAAGTCCGGTCGCTTGAAACCCGGCGGCGTGGTGGTTGAGTCATCGTCGGGCAATACCGGGATTGGCCTGGCCATGGCGGCGGTCGAGTTTGGTCTGCATTTCATCGCCGTGGTCGATCACCACGCCGCGCAAGACAAGATCGCCGTGATGAAGGCCCTCGGTGCCGACATTCGTTTCGTCAAAGGCACTTATCGCGAAGATGAAGTCGCGGTGGTCGAGCGGCAACAGATGGCCGCCGAACTGGCGAGCGAGATTCCCGGCGCGGTGTTCATGAACCAGTCCGACAATGCGGCCAATGCCGGCGGCTACAGCGATTTCGTCCGCGAAACCATCGCGCAGGCTGAAGGCGTGGTCGGCGCTTACGTCGGTTGCGTCGGCACCGGCGGTTCGATGACCGGCATCGCACGCGGCTTGAAAGTGCACAACCCGGACACCGTCACCGTCGCGGTGGAACCGGCCGGTTCGATTGTCTTCGGCCACCCCGGCTACCCGTACTACCAATCCGGCACCGGTACGCCGGCCGGCGACACCGTGGGTCTGGTGCTCGACTACAGCTGCATCGATCTGGGCGTGCAAGTCACCGATTCGCAGGCATTCGAAACCGCCCGCTACATCGCGCGCAACTTCGCCCTGCTGGTCGGCGGCTCGACCGGTGGTGCGATTTTCAAGGCACTGGAGCTGATCCACAAAGGCGTGCTGAGCGGCAACGTCGTGGTGCCGATCGCCGACGGCGGCGAGAAATACCTGCATACCGTGTTCGACGACAAGTGGCTGCAGGAGCGCGATCTGATCGACCCGAGCATCGCCCCGCAACTGGATGCCTGGCTGGGCAAGACCCACTGGCTGGACTCTGTTTCCGCGCCGCTGCAACTGAGCGTCGCATGACCCACCCTTCACACAGGAACGCCTCTCGATGAATCTGTTGAAAGTCGCCATCTGTGGTGGCGGCAGGACCGGCCATCTCAACGCCATCCTGTTCAAGCAGCTACCCAATGTTCAGGTTTCGATGCACACCCATAATCAGGAGGTCATCGAACACCACGCTCGCCAGACGCCGATGCAGGCCTTGTTGCCGGACGGCTCGTCGCTGAGCGCCCGACTCGATCGGGTGACCAGCGACGCGAAAGCCGCGGTGGAAGATGCCGACATCGTCATCATCACCGTGCCGGCCCATGCGCGTCCGCAAACGTTGAAAGACATCGCGCCGCATCTGACCACCAGCAAACCGGTGTTCATCGGCGCAATTCCCGGCTTCTGCGGTTTCGACTGGCTGGCCGAAGCCACCCTGCCCGACCGGCCGAACGTGGTGATCTGGGGCATGAAAGATGTGCCGCACACGGCGTTCGAATTGACCCCGGGACGCTCGATCAAAATGGGCGGCGGCAAAAGCCAGTTGTACGTCGCGACCCACGCCCGGGAGCCACAAACCGCGCGCCGCCAATTGGAAAAAATACTCACGCGGCTGTACGGCCCGTGCGTGACGATGCTCGAGCACTTTCTGGAAATCACCCTGACGCCGGGCAACCCGATCATGCACAGCTCGGTGATCTACGGCCTCATCGGCCCCTACGGCCAGTGGCACCGCAAGATCTTCCCGCAGCGCATGTGCTGGTGGACCGAATGCCCGGAACTCGGCGCCTATTTCCTTGAACGCATGGATCAGGAAAGCCAGCAACTGTGCGCGGTGATCAGCCAGCGCCTGGGCATCGACCTGTCTTCGGTGAAATCGCTGAAACAGGAAATCGTCGAGGCCTACGGCGAGCAGATTCGCGACCCGAGCAGCATGCTGTCGATCCTGCGCACCAATCAGGCCTACAACGACATCCTTGCGCCGATGGTGCCGGCTGCCGACAACCGCGCCGGTTACGTGATCGAGCGCGAGAGCCGCGCCTTCAACGAAGACGTCGCCTACGGCCTGGTGCTGCTGGTGGAAATGGCCAAACGCTTCGACCTCAAGGTGCCTTACATCGAGGAAGTCCTGCAGTGGAGCGTGGCCTACATGGAAGGCCTGCGCGGCTCGGCACTCGACTATTTCCCGCGCCAATGGCCGCACACGACAAGCGCCGCCGCTTGATCTTTTCATTCAATTTTCGATGAGCAGACCGCTGATATGGATGACTTCAAGACACTGATCGCCTACTCCCGCAAAAACGCCATGCGCCGTCTGGTGCGTTGCCTGTTTGCGGAAAACATCCTCGACCGAGCGGCCCTGAGCTTTTCCGTCGAGGGCAACCAGGCCACGTATCCGCTCAAGGGCGGCCGCGCCCACCTGGCTTTTTCCGACATCGCCAAAGGCCCGGCCGATACGGTGGTCAACGACGGTGACGTGGTGTTGGTCACCGATGAAGGCGTGCGCCAGGTGATCACCAGCCACCAGGACATGCTCGATGTGCTGCGCGACAGTTTCGACTTCGCCCCGACCGACGAAGGCGTGGCCGGGCTCAAGTCCGACATGGAAAACAGCCTGAGCAACGACGCCCACGCCCGTCAGCATCGCCAGCATTGGAACGCCCGACTGGCACAAGCCGCCAAGGATCAAGGACTGCACAGCTTCACTGATTACTTGCGCCAGCACGCCAAAACCAAGGACGCCGCGATCCTGCTCGACCAGTGGGGTTCACTGGAAGGTCACCCGTATTACCCGACCTGGAAAGCCCGCCCGGGCCTGACCGATGAAGAGGTCGAGCAACTGTCGCCCGAGTTCAACGCACAGGTGCCCCTGCGCATCGCCGCACTGCGCGCCGACAACGCGAAAAGCGAAAGCATGCCGCACGTGATCGATTACCGCGCCTGGTTCGCCGAGCATTTCCCGACGCAATGGGCGCAATGGAAAGCCTCGCTCAACAGCAAGGGACTGGACGAAAACCAATGGCTGCCCTTGCCGATCCACAGCTGGCATTTACAAGCCTACGTGCTGGAAACCTTCGCGCAGGAAATCGCCGACGGCATTCTGATCACCGATGGCCCGGACCTGCCAACCCTGCCGACCATGTCGTATCGCACGATGATGCCGGTACTGGACGAATCCGCGCCGCTGATCAAACTGCCCATCGCGGTATGGATGACCAGCGAACTGCGCAGCCTGCAAGCCAAGTCGATTCACATGGGCCCGCGCATCAGCACGGTGATCAGCAAGATTCTCGAGACGGAAAACGGCTTCGATCAACGCCTGGAAATCTTCCCGGAAGAAATCGGCGTGCGTTACAAAAACGCGGTAACGCAGGACGATCACCCGGGCCGTCATCTGTCCGTGGTGTATCGCGCCAGCGCACCAGCGTTCGAACGCAACGATGAGTGCCTGCCGATAACCGTGGCGTCACTGTTCACCCGTTTGCCCGGCAGCGGTCGTCCGCTGTTCACCGATCTGATTGAACGTGACGGTGTGCGCGCCAATGCTGCGCAGGTCGAGAACTGGTTCCGCGAGTACGCGAAGGTGGTGACTCACCCGGTGGTGGCGATCTACTTGATGTACGGCATCGGCCTTGAGGCGCACCAGCAAAACACCATGGTGCTGTTCTCCCCGGATGGCAAAGCACGTAGTCTGCTGATCCGCGATTTCGGTGATGGCCGCACTTACGCGCCGTTGCTCGAGGGCCGTGGTTACAGCCTGCAACCACACGTGCAGCCGGGTATTCTGCCGACAGTGTTCTGCGGTGATATCGAGCCAGTACGCATGTTTGTGCTCGACGCGGCGTTCCTCACGCACCTGCATGAGATCGCCCTGTGGCTGACCAAGGAGTACGGTTTCAACAACACACGGCTATGGAAAATCTTGCGCGAAGAAACCGACCTTGCCTTCGAAGCGGTGCGTGACCGGGTCGCGGCAGATGTGTGGGAAACCGAGCACAAGGCGTTCGTCGAAGAGCCTTGGCCAACCCGTTCGTTGTTGCGCATGCACTTGATGCAGTACAGCAACTATCGTTTGCAACACACCCTGACCAACCCGCTCGCTAGCGTTTAACCGAGGCTGACTCATGTCCCAAGCAGGTGCCATCCAGGGTTCGAGAGTAAGAATCCTGATTTATCTTCTATTTGCGATCCAGTTGGTATCGATGGGCGCGATGGAAATGAGCGGGCCGTTCTGGCCTGTCCACCTGCGTGGGCTGACGACCTCCGAGTCGCTTTTCAGCTTCGCCAGCATCGCCGTGTACGTCGGGCCGATGCTGGGCATTATTCTCACCAGTGCATTCTGGGGCCGGATCGGCGATCGCTACGGCCACAAGTTGATGATGATCCGCGCCCTCGCCGGCTTGTCGTTGACCCAGCTTGGGCTGGCGCTCTTCAGTGATATCTGGGTGATTCTGATCCTGCGCTTTCTGCAAGGCGCGTTTGCCGGCTATATCGCGCCGGCACAGGCCTATGGCGTCAGCATTGAAGCGCCGTCGCGGCGCGCACGGCTGTTCGCCATTCTGCAAATCTCGACCAATGTCGGCTCGCTGCTGGGTGCGGTGGTCGGCGGCTTGATCCTCGATTACGCGACGTTCTTCTGGATCAACATCATCGCTTCGGCGCTGTGTGCGGTGTGTACCGTGATCGCCGCCGTGACCTTGCCGGACGTGCCGCCGGTGAAGAAAGCCGTGGTCGTCGACAAAACTGCGCCGGCGCGTTCCGGCAGCCTCTGGCAAGGCTCGCCATTGCTGTCGCTGCTCGGTGTGATGGGCATTCTGTTGCTGGCGCGGATGCTGCCGCAGACCTCGTTTTCGCTGTATGTCAGCTCGGTGTTCGAGGTCAGCAATTCGGTGGTCGGCCTCTGCTACGGCTTGCTGGCGCTGGGCTTCATTCTGTCGGCAACGGCGTGGTCGCGTTATTTCGAACAGCGTGGTCAGCAGGACACCTTGCAGCGCATGACTTACGTGGTCATCGGCTGCATCGTCCTCACTGCGGTGGCAGGCGTCACCCACAACCCGGTGGTGTTTGTCATTGCCTACTTCATTTGGGGCGTGCTGCTCGGTGCAACCACGCCGGTGTTGATGGCGCTGATCTCGAAGACCGCCGACAGCTCGCAACAGGGTCATGTACTGGGCATCGCTCAGGGCACTGCGCAATTCGCTTCGATTGCGGGGATTTCCGCCGGTGGTCTGCTCAGTCAGGTCTACGGTTTGCAGTACACCTATCTGTTTGTTTGCCTCGCTTACGTCGTCGCACTGATCCCGATCGTCGCGTTGCGCTACTGGCCGGCGGCGATGCAAGCAAGCCCTGCCCCGGACGGCGAATGATCAAGGAGTCTGCTTTTGAATATTGAACAACTGCGCGCCGACACCCCCGCCGTCGCGCAACTGATCCACTTCAACAATGCCGGCGCGGCGCTGATGCCCGCGCCGGTGATCGAGACCATGACCCGTCATATTCAGCTTGAAGCGACTCTGGGCGGCTACGAAGCCGCCGGGCAACAATCGGCCGAAGTGGAAAATGTCTACGCCGCCATCGGGCAATTGATCAACGCTCAGCCTGACGAAATTGCGGTGATCGAAAACGCGACCCGCGCCTGGGACATGGCGTTCTACTCCTTGCCATTGCAACCCGGCGATGTGGTGCTGACGTCGACCACCGAATACGCCGGCAACTACATTCCTTATCTGCAAATGAAGCAGCGGCGTGGTATCGAGATTCAGGTCATTCCTAACGATGAACACGGCCAGGTTTGCTTGTCGGCACTAACGGCCATGCTCGACGATGCTCGGGTTGCGCTGATTTCCCTGCCGGTGATCGCCACCAATGGCGGCCCGGTGCAACCCATCGAGCAGATCGGCGCCCTCGCCCGTTCGGCTGGCGTGCTGTTTCTGCTCGATGCCTGTCAGGGGGTCGGGCAGATGCCGATCGACGTGCAGAAAATCGGCTGCCACATGCTCGCGGCAACCAGTCGCAAATACCTGCGCGGGCCGCGTGGGATGGGCTTCTTGTATGTCGAAAGATCCCTTTGTCAGAACCTCGAACCGGCATTTCTCGACTTGCATGCTGCCGCGTTGCAGAGCGCCGACACATTCACCATCCGCGCCGACGCCCGACGCTTCGAGAACTGGGAATGCAACGTCGCCGCCAAACTCGGTCTCGGTGCGGCAGTGGAATACGCGCTGGCGCAAGGCATCGAACCGATGTGGCTGCGAATTCAGCAACTGGCAGATTACCTGCGCCGACAACTGGCAGATATTCCTGGTATCACGCCGCGAGACCTCGGAGTGCAGAAGTCCGGCATCGTCACGTTTACTCATCGCGACAGCAGCGCCGCGCACGTTCAGCAGTGGCTGGCCGGCCAGGAAAAGCGCATCAACGTCAGCACATCGACCTTGCACTCGACTTTGCTCGACATGCAGCACAGGGACTTGCCGGAAGTCAGCCGTGCCTCGGTGCATGCGTACAACACCGAGGCGGAAATCGACACGATGATTGCTGCGCTGAGCCGTCTGCCGAGAGTCTGAAGCGGAAAACAATCGGCGCTTGCGTCGCAGCGGCTTTGTAAACTAGCATTGGGAATACTTCTCAATTGCATGAAAATCTGCAGCCATGAGCGAAACCCTTCCCGCGAATAATGCCAATCACCTGCGCGCGATCGAAGCCCTGTACAGCGGCCATCATGGCTGGCTGTACGCGACGCTGAGAAAAAAACTGGGAAACGCCATGGATGCGGCGGATCTGGCGCAGGACACCTTCACCCGTATCCTCGCCTCGCAAGTCACCGTCATTGAGCAGCCGCGCGCGTATCTGAGCTGCGTGGCCAAAGGCATTCTGGTCAACTGGTATCAACGCAAGGCGCTGGAACGGGCCTACCTGGACGCCCTCGCCCATGTGCCGGCGCCGGAAGTGCCTTCGCCGGAATTGCGTTTCATGGTGCTGGAAACCCTGCACGAAATCGACGCAATGCTCGATGCCCTGCCGCCGTTGGTCAAACGCGCCTTTCTGTTGTCGCAGATCAGCGGGCTGAAATACGACGACATTGCCGAGCAGCTGGGCGTGTCGCTGATCACCGTCAAACGCTACATGAAGCAAGCCTTCGTGCAGTGCCTGTTGCTGGTGGAGTGAATGCTCAGCCGCCGCCATGAGCCGCACCTCGATCACCAGGCCCTGGAAGAAGCCGCCGACTGGTTGATCCGCATGAGTGAAGGCGAACTCAGCGACAGCGAGCGCGGCGAATGGGAATACTGGAAAGCCAGCACCCCCGAGCGCGGTCGTGCCTGGGCGCGGGCGCAGTTGTTGCAGAGCAAACTCGGCGGCCTGCCACCATCCTTGGCGATGTCCGCACTCGATCGCCCGAGCAGCCCGGAGCGCCGTGCGGCGTTGGGCAAACTGGCGATGATTCTGGCCATCCTGCCGGCCGGTTGGGGCAGCTGGAAGCTGGCAGAGTCGCAGCAATGGTCAGCCGACTATCGCACTGCCGTTGGCCAGCAACGCGAGCTGACCCTGGCCGACGGCTCGAAAATCACCCTGAACACCGACACCGCCATCGACGTGCTGTTCGACGCCAATCAACGCCTCATTCACCTGCGCGAAGGCGAAATACTGGTGCAGACCGCGCCGGACATTTCGCCGCTGGCGCGACCGTTTCTGGTCAGCACCCGTCAAGGTCGGATGCAGGCGCTGGGCACGCGTTTCACCGTGCGCGAACTGCAACCGCGCACCCACCTCGCCGTGCTGGAAGGCGCGGTCAAAGTCGAGCTCGCGGACAATCGCCAGACCACGCCGCTGATCGTCAACGCCGGTCAACGCACCGACTTCTCGTCCCACACCTTTGGCCAGCTCAGCGTTGCCGACCGCTACGTCGGCGCCTGGAGCCAAGGCATGCTGATGGCTGACAAGATGCGTCTGGCCGATTTCGTCAACGAGCTGACGCGCTATCGCCGTGGCTTCGTGCGCCTCGATCCGGCAATCGCCGATCTGCGCATTTCCGGCGCCTACCCGATCAGCGACAGCCAGCGCACCTTGAACATGCTGGCGCAAACCTACCCGATCCTCGTCAGCGGCCATTTGAATGGCTACTGGGTCATGCTCTCCCCGGCCTGAGTGAAAAAATAATTGCCGTAGCGGTGATACTTTTTTCGATCTCGACTGGCTATTGGGGAGAAGCACCTTTTCGTCCTGTTCATAGGCTCATTCATCCATGCTTGCCGCACGCCACCTGCGCCCGGAACGTCAGCTCAAACCCGTTGTTCGCAGTGCGTTGCTAAGCCTTGTCCTGATCGGTGCCGTTTGCCCGTTTGCCTTGGCCGCCGTGCCGGTGCAACTGGACGCTGTCGCGGTTCGTGCCTACAACATTCCCGCCGGGCCGCTGGGTGCGACCCTGTCGAGCTTCGCCGTGGACGCCAACATTGCCCTGTCGTTCGAGCCCTCGCTGGCCGAAGGTCTGACCAGCCCTGCGCTGATCGGTAATTACTCGACTCAGGAGGCGGTCAATCGCTTGCTGGCTGGCAGTGGCCTGGACATGGTCTTGCGCAGTGACGGCAGCTACACGCTGGTGCCGCGCCGGGTGACACTGGACGAAACATCGATCATCGGCACCGAAAAGCGCGCCGATTCCCTGCCAGAAGTGTATGTAGGTGGCCAGGTGGCCAACGGCGGGCGCCTGGGCATTCTTGGCAATACGGATGTCATGGACGCCCCCTTCAGTATCAGCACCTACACCTCGTCGCTGATCAAGGATCAGCAGGCCGTCACCGTCGGCGATGTGCTGGAACGTGATTCTTCGGTGCGTTCCACTGGCCAGACCGGAGGGATTGTCGACTCGTTCTTCATCCGTGGCTTTCCCGTCGGCGAAGGCAACCTCGGTGAACTGGCCTTCGACGGCGTTTACGGTGTGGCGCCCAATTACCGCGTGTTCACCGAATACGCCGAGCGCATCGAACTGGTCAAAGGTCCCGGCGCCCTGCTCTACGGCATGTCCCCCAACAACGCGGTGGGTGGCGTGATCAACGTGGTGCCGAAACGCTCCCTCGATGAAGACCTGACCCGTTTCACCGCCAGTTACGCCATGGATGCTCAGGCCGGAGGCCATCTCGATGTCAGTCGCCGCTTCGGTGAAGAGCGTCGTTTTGGCGTGCGCTTCAACGGCAGTACGCAACTGGGCAACACGGCGATCGACGATCAATCGCGCCACGTCGACATCGGCGCGATTTCCCTCGACTATCAGGGCGAACGCCTGCGCACAACCTTCGACTGGCTCAACCAGAAAGAAAGCTTCGACGCCGCTTCGCGACCGTTCCTGATTGCTCCGGGCGTGGACATTCCTTCCGCCGCCAACGGCCGCAGCAACGTCAGTCAGGATTGGGGCTGGTCGAAAACCCGTGACAAATCGGCGCTGCTCAGCGGCGAATATGACCTCAGCGATGCATTGACGGTGTTCGCCCATGCCGGCGGCGGTAAATCGGATGTGGCGCGAATGTCCGATCAGACGCCGACCATTATCAATGCCGCAGGCGACACCTCATCGATCCCCGGTTACTACAAGTTCGAAGTCGAGCGTTACACCGTTGATACCGGTGCGCGGCTGCGCTTCGATACCGGGCCGATCAGTCACCGCACCACTGTGCAGGTCAGTCGCTATCGCGATGTGTTGTCGCGCGGGATCATTTCCGGCGCACCGATTCTGTCGAACATTTATCACCCGGTGGATCGCCCGCAACCTTACATTCCCAAGCCGGATACGCCGAAGGTCTCGCAGAGCGAACTGACTGGCGTGGCGCTTGCCGACACGCTGTCGATTCTCGATGACCGCGCACAGGTAACCCTGGGCTTGCGTAAACAGAACATCAAATCCGACAACTACAACGCCGCCGGCGTGGTGACCACGTCCTACGACGACGGCCGGACGACCCCGTTGTTCGGCGCGGTGATCAAGCCTTGGGACCACGTTTCGTTCTACTACAACTACCTCGAAGGGCTGAGCAAGGGCGACATCGCGCCTTCCACCGCGTCCAACGCTGGCGAGATCTTTGCCCCTTATGTTTCCCGCCAGCACGAACTCGGGGTCAAAGCCGACTACGGCACGTTCACCTCCACCATCAGCCTGTTTCAGATCACCAAACCCAGCGGCGAACTGGCCTCCGGGGTGTTCTCGGTACAAGGCGAACAACGCAATCGCGGGCTGGAGCTGAACGTGTTCGGCGAAGTCACGCCGGGCACTCGCCTGCTCGGCGGCGTGACCCTGCTCAATGCCGAACTGACGAAAACCGGCGTGGCCGCCAACCGCGGCAACAAACCGGTCGGCGTGCCCGAGGTTCAGGCCAACCTCTGGGCCGAATGGGACACCTCTTGGGTCGAGGGGCTGACACTGACCGGAGGCGCGATCCACACCGGCAGCCAGTACGTGAACCAGGCCAACACACAAAAACTCGATGACTGGACCCGCTTCGATGTCGGCGCCCGCTACAGCACGCGCATCGATGATCGACCGACCACGTTTCGCGCCACCGTGCAGAACGTGTTCGATCACGAGTACTGGTCGGGCGTCGCTTCCTACGGCGCGTTCTCCCAAGGCTCACCGCGCACCTTATTACTGTCGGCGACTGTCGATTTCTGAAACGTTCAGCCGGCCAGCGGTGTGAGCCGTTGGCCGAACTGACCTTTGCAAAGGCTTTGACCATGGTGATTTTCGATCGACGCAGCCTCGCGATGGCTGCGCTGTTACTGGCAGGACTGCTGAGCCTGTCTGCGCTGGCGCCGCGCAATGCAAACGCCAGCGAAGCGGATACGGCGCGCACCGAAGTGACCGATCTGCTCGGGCGCAAGGTCAAGGTGCATCTGCCGGTCAGACGGGTCATCCTCGGTGAAGGCCGGCAGTTGTATCTGCTCGCCGCGCTGGACACACAGAATCCGATCGAACGCATCGTCGGCTGGCGCAAGGACCTGATCCAGTCCGACCCGGACACCTACAATGCCTACCTGCGCAAATTCCCCGGCATTGCCAAGATCCCCACCTTCGGCGGCTTTGAAGACGGCACCTTTGATATCGAACAAGCGATCTCGCAGCGCCCGGATGTGATCATCCTCAATATCGAAGCGCAGCACGCCACCGAAGATGCGCGCTACATCGAGAAGCTCGACGCGTTGGGCATCCCGGTGGTGTACGTCGATTTTCGCAACAACCCGATGCAGAACACCGAGCCGACCATGCGCCTGTTCGGCAAACTGTTCGGTAAAGAGCAACGCGCCGAAGCCTTCATTGATTTTCGCAACCAGCAGATTCACCGCGTCACCGACGTCATCGAGAAACAGCAGCCACCGCGTCCAAGCGTGTTCATCGAGCGCATCGGCGGCTACACCGACGATTGCTGCCTGAGTTTCGGCAACGAGAATTTTGGCCTGTTTGTCGACATGGCCGGCGGCAACAACATCGCCCGGGGGATCATCCCGACCACGTTCGGCCAGTTGAATCCCGAGCAGGTCATCGTCGCCAATCCGGCGCACGTGGTGGTCACCACGGCCAACTGGGAAGCCTTTGCACCCGGCGGCCATTGGGTCGGTGTCGGGCCAGGCGCCGACATGAACCAGGCGCGAAAAAAACTCGCGTGGTATACGCAGCGTCCGGCCTACGCCGGGATCAAGGCTCAGGAGACACAAGCCCTCCACGCCATCTGGCATCAGTTCTACAACAGCCCCTACCAGTTCGTGGCCATTCAGCAATTGGCCAAATGGTTTCACCCGGAGCTGTTCGCCGATCTCGACCCGGACGCCTCCTTCCGCGAACTGCACGAGCGTTTTCTGCCCGTGCCGTATGAGTCGGGCTACTTCGTCAGCCTGCGCAATACTGAGGTCAAACCATGAGTTCGTTGACCGACACCGTCGAGGTGCAGCGCGAAACCTACCGGCGACTTGTGCTGCGTAAACGCCTGATCCTCGCCGGGCTGGTGGTTCTGTTGCTGTGCAGTGTGCTGCTCGATCTGGCACTGGGCCCGGCGAGTTACAGTTTCAGCGAAGTGCTCGGCGCCCTGTTTTCGCCGGACAGTGCTTCGCCACAAGTGCGCGTGGTGATGTGGGACATTCGTTTGCCGGTGGCGCTGATGGCAGTGGCGGTCGGCGCGGCGCTGTCGCTGGCCGGCGCGCAGATGCAGACCATCCTCAACAACCCGCTGGCCAGTCCGTTCACCTTGGGCATTTCCGCCGCCGCCAGTTTCGGCGCGGCGCTGGGCCTGGCCTTCGGTGTGGCGTTGTTCCCGCTGGCCGCGCAATTCATGGTGCCGCTCAACGCCTTCATCATGGCCATGCTCTCGGCGCTGTTGATTCACTTCCTGAGCATGCGCCGTGGCGTCACTGCCGAAACCATCGTGCTGCTCGGCATCGCGCTGGTGTTCACTTTCAATGCGCTGCTGGCGCTGGTGCAGTTCTTCGCCACCGAGCAAGCCGTCGCCGCCGTGGTGTTCTGGACCATGGGCAGTCTGACCAAAGCCACTTGGCCGAAACTCGGGGTGATCTGTCTGGTGATCCTGATCACCCTGCCGATTTTCGCCAAACGCGCCTGGGCCTTGACCGCCCTGCGTCTGGGCGACGACAAGGCTGCCAGTTTCGGCATCAACGTGCGCAGCTTGCGCTTTCAGACGCTGATCATGGTCAGCCTGCTCGCCTCGTTCCCCGTGGCCTTCGTCGGCACCATCGGCTTTATCGGACTGGTCGGCCCGCACATCGCGCGCATGCTGATCGGTGAAGATCAGCGCTTCTTTTTGCCGGCCTCCTTGCTCACCGGTTCGTTGATTCTCTCGGCCAGTTCGGTGGTCAGCAAAACCCTGATCCCCGGCGCGATTTTCCCCATCGGCGTGGTCACCTCGCTGATCGGCGTGCCGTTCTTCATTTCACTGATTCTCGGCGGGAAGAAAAACTCATGGTGACGCTGCAACTGGACAATCTCGGCGCCCGCTACGGCCAGCGCGAGATCATTCGTGGTGTCTCGACGGCAACGTTTTCTGGCGGTCAGGTGGTTGCCGTGGTCGGGCCCAATGCGGCCGGCAAATCGACGTTGTTCAAACGCATGGCCGGACTGATCGAAGGCCCCGGGCAGGTGATTTTGCAGGACTCGAAAAAAGGCCCGACCGGTATCAGCTACATGCCGCAAGGCCTGAATGCCAGTGCGCGTTTGACGGTGTACGAATCCGTGCTGCTGGCGCGTAAGCAACTGACCCCGGGCTGGGTGGTCCACGATGATGAGCTGAAACTGGTCGACGAAATTCTCGCCGCGCTGGGCATCACCGGGCTGTCGTTCCGAAACCTTGGTGAACTCAGCGGCGGTCAGCAGCAGTTGGTCTCCATCGCCCAGACGCTGGTGCGCGAACCGGAAATCCTGCTGATGGACGAACCGACCAGCGCCCTCGACATGCATCGACAAGTGCAAGTGCTGAACTTCATGCGCAGCCTCGCGCGCAAACGCGAGGTGATTGTGTTCATTGCCATCCATGATCTGAATCAGGCGTTGCGCTTCGCCGATCAGGTGCTGGTGATTGCTGATGGCACCAGTCAGGGCAGCGGCCCGAGCAGTGAAGTGATCACCGAACAGATGCTGCGCGATGTCTACAAGGTCGAGGCGCGGATCGAGCAGTGCAGCCGTGGGGTAAACCACATTCTGATCGACGACATCGTATGAATTGCAATCGCTGCTGGCAACGGTGCAGCGCGGTGTTGTAACGTTGTGCCCGCCTCGTGCCAAGCGCCAATCAGCGCCGATCTTTGCCGTAGAGCATTGCTCGTCGAGAAGTGGCAAAACACCGTCGTCACTGGACTGGCCGTCAATAATTTCAGGAAGAAAAAGGCATGAAAATCACAGCCATTTCACCGTTGAACAGCGCAACACCGCAGTCTATTGTCGACCTGATATCGACCCTTCGTTCAGACCTCGTTGTACTGCCAGGCTTCGCAGAAAACATTCCTGCTGCAGCGGCCATTCAGAAAGTACTCCACCCCGGCACCAAGGTTTTCCTGGAGTCGGGAAAGAAGCAATCAGTCACTCCCTGGCTCGTTTCCCCGACGGAAATCATCGGGATGCCAAAGCAGATTTTTGCTCAAGCCCCAAACGCTGAAAACTTGCGACAACTGGAATCGAGTTTTCAGGGCCGGACGTTCAAGATCCGCCATCGTGAGGTCTCATTCATACTCTGCGGTGAAATCAACGCCTTCAACACCGATGGTTTGGCGAAAGCTGAAATCCAACTGCCTTTTGACGTTCTGGTGAATCCGGCCCACTCACTGATGGGCCGTTGGCATATTCTCGGTGCCAAGCTCCGTGCTCTGTCTGTCGGTCGCACAGTCGTACACGTCGCGAATAACGCCAAAGGGAGTCGTTCGCCCACTACAGATGTTCGTATCTACCACGACGGAGCACCCGTGGGAGTAAAGGAGCGCAACGACAGTGCGGCGTGGTGCACGTTTCAACTAAGCGCCTGAAAGACGCCTTGCGACCACCTGCATTCGCGGTGCAACCGGGCTAATACTTCGTCATCAGCGCTCCGATAGACCCGAGTCGGAATCATGGATCGACTTGTGCCATCAGCTCTGGCACCGATTCCGGGCGCTTGGCGTAGCGCTGAGCGAGCACCGCACAGACCATCAACTGGATCTGATGGAACAGCATCAACGGCAGGATCAGCACGCCAATCGTGCTGCCGGCAAACAACACCTGCGCCATTGGCACGCCGGTGGCCAGACTCTTTTTCGAGCCGCAGAACAGAATGGTGATGCGGTCTTCCTGGCTGAAGCCAAAGGCCTTGCCGAGCAACGTCGACGCCAGCAGCACCAGCGCCAGCAGAATGCAGCAGACCACCACCAGCCCCAGCAGCTCGATGAGCGGAATCTGATGCCAGATACCTTCGTTGACCGCCTCGCTGAATGCGCCGTAGACCACCAGCAAAATCGACCCCTGATCAACGAACTTCAGCCAGTTCTTGTTGCGCCCGACCCACGCGCCGATCCAGCGCCGAGCGATCTGCCCGGCAATGAATGGCAGGAGCAATTGCACGCTGATTTTCAGGATCGCATCCAGCGTCGAACCACCATCACCGTGGACGTTGAGCAGCAGCGTCACCAACAGCGGCGTGAGGAAAATCCCGAACAGACTTGATGCCGCCGCGCTGCAGATCGCCGCCGGGATATTGCCGCGCGCCAGCGAGGTGAAAGCAATGGCCGACTGCACCGTGGCCGGCAGTGCACACAGGTAAAGCATGCCCATGTACAGCTTGTCGCCGATCAGCGGTGACAGCAGCGGTTTCAGCGCCAGGCCAAGTAACGGGAAAAGGACAAACGTCAGGCCGAACACCAGCAGATGCAGGCGCCAGTGGCCGGCGCCGGCGATGATCGATTCGCGGGACAGTTTGGCGCCATGCAGGAAAAACAGCAGCGCGATGGCGATGTTGGTCAGCCAGCCGAAGCCGACGGCGACCTGGCCGCTGGCCGGCAGGAAACTGGCCAGCAGCACGACGCCGATCAGCGTCAGGGTGAAGTTGTCGGGCAAAAAACGGGGGCGAGTCATGGTCGGTTCATCCGGGGGTTGCCAGTGCGTGCCGACGACTCTAACGTGACTGCCAATTACCGACTAACGCCGAAGGGCCACAAGATGCCGCCTAAAGGACATGACAAAAGCGTGCGACGCAGCATTCCCGGGCTGCCCAGCCTGCCGCGTCCACTATACGGGCGCACCGAATCGCTGCCCAATCGCGCCCTGACCCGGCGCCATAGTCACCCGTGGGTGCAGTTGTCCTACGCGATTCAGGGTGTGCTGGAAATCCAGACCAGCGTCGGCCGTTTCGTCGCCCCGCCGGAGCGCGCCGTGTGGATCCCGGCGGGCGTACCGCATCGGGTATTCAGTTCGCCGCACACGGAAATGCGCAGCCTGTACATCGATTGCAGCGTCGCCGGATGGGCGCTCGAGCGTTGTCATGTGCTCGGCGTCAGCGATCTGCTCAGGGAGCTGATCCGCGCGTTCAGCCAGGTTCCGGTGGAATACGACCAGAGCGGCCCGCATGGCCGCCTCGCCCAGGTTATCCTCGATCAACTGGCCGAAGCGCCGCAGATCGACTTGATGCTGCCGCTGCCGCAAGACGCGCGCTTAAAGCAGATCTACCAGAGCCTGGAACAACATCCGGAACAGCAAACCACGCTGAGCCACTGGAGCGAGAAGTTCGGCGTCACCGAAAAGACCCTCACCCGCCTGTTTCTGCGCGACACCGGCCTGACCTTCCGCGCCTGGCGCCAGCGCTTGCGCCTGCTCGGTGCGCTGACACCGCTGGAGAAAGGCGAACGCGTCACCGACGTCGCGCTGGCCTGTGGTTACGACTCGACGTCGGCGTTTATCGCGGCGTTTCGTCAGCAGTTTGGTGAAACGCCGGGAGAGTTTTTTCGTTGAATGGCAAAAGACTTCTGTAAATAAATGAACGCCTTACGCTTTTGCAATTGAAAAATAAAACCCGACTACCACATTGTTTAAAAGTTGCCAACTGACAGATCTGTCAGTTGTTCTATCTGCAGGCAACACGTAGCGTCCTGATTAACTGAAGAGCCTGCAAGGCTCTGTTCAACGGTGAGATCAACTACTCTCAATCAGGAGTTCATGTCATGAGTGACCAAAAATTCTACACTCAACTCGACCTCGACAAATCCCTGCAACCGCTACCTTGTACAAAATATGCCACCACCACAGACAACAATCATTTCCAGGCGACCATTACCCCGCCATTTGGTACCTTCGGTGACTTCAAAGCCACCCAACATACCTATCGCTCTTTCACGCCGGACACCATCAGCATCATCGGGCGCAGAACGAATGGAGCAACCTTGGATCAGCTCCATATTTTTATTCCCGCCACGTTGAAAAACGGTAAATACCGTATCGAGGATTCTTCGGGAATTTCGGTAGGTTTTGTTACAGGTGGTTTTTTATATGAAGGCGTTAAAGGCAAACTATCTATCGAGCAAAATGGCGATAAGACATTCGTTGAGGCAAATTTCGATTATGAAATTTTACACTTGGGCAACAAACACATAGTTAACGGTAAACTTGCCCTCCAAGCCACCGAGTTCCTATAACCCTTTTACTGGGCTTCTTCATTTATCCGCCAATGCTTCCAGCAAATCGGCTGAAGGAACGAAATACAGGCTGCCAGTGACGGCCGTGCTGAAATCCAACAACTTGTCGTAATTACCCGGCGGCTTGCCGACAAACATGTTTTCCAGCATCTGCTCCATCGGCTCCGGCGAGCGCGCGTAGCCGATGAAGAAGGTGCCGAACTCCCCGGCTCCCGGCCGGCCGAACGGCATGTTGTCACGGAGGATTTTCACTTCCTCGCCGGCAGCGTTGGTGATGGTGGTCAGCGCACTGTGTGAATTGCTCGGTTTGACCGTGTCATCCAGTTCGATATCGGACAGCTTGGTGCGACCAATGACGCGCTCCTGAGCTTCAACGCTCAGGCCGTTCCACGCGGTCATGTTGTGCAGGTATTTCTGCACCAACACGTAACTGCCGCCGCTGAAACCCGGATCTTCGTCACCGACGATGGTGAAGTTGAGCGCTTTGCGCCCGACCGGGTTTTCCGTGCCGTCGACAAAACCGATGATGCTGCGCATGTCGAAATAGCGGAAACCCTGCACTTCGTCGACCACCGTCACCGCATCGCCGAGAACCGCCATGATTTGCGTGGCCAGTTCAAAACACAGGTCCATTTGATCGGCGCGAATGTGCAGCAAGAGGTCACCCGGGGTTGCCGGAGCGTGCCGCCCTTCCCCGCCAAACTCGCGAAAACCATGCAGCGCCGCTGGCCGTGGATGGCCGAACAGGCGATCCCAGGCGTTCGAGGAAAAGCCACAGATGCAGGTCAGATTGCCGGTCGGGACACGCTTGCCAACCGAGCGCACCAGCCCGGCGACATCGCCGCACCAGTCTTTCACGGTTTGCGCGGCTTCCGGCCCCGCATTCAGCGTCGCAACGATGAAAATCGCGCTGCTGGTGATCGGACTGCACACCGCTTGAGGTTCGAGAATGTCGGTATTCATCGTTGAAAACATTGCTCCGTAAAAAGTGCCCGAGCTGTCAACGAGGGCGGATAGTTCGTTTTTATCGAACTGTTGCGCAGAAATAAACGATTTTTCTTTGCTGCAAAGTCGTCGCTAGCATGGCCCCGTCTGACCCCAATCCAAGAATAGACAGGGAGCGTGACATGCCAGCCACAAACATCAATATCGGCGAACCGTGGATGTGGGGCGCCTTCGTCGTCTTCGTGCTTGCCATGCTGGCATTGGACCTGTTCGTCTTCGGTGGACGCAAGGCGCATCGGGTGTCAGTGCGCGAAGCCTTGTCCTGGGTCATCGCCTGGTGCTTGCTGGCACTGAGTTTCGCCGCCCTGCTCTGGTGGTATCTGCACGGTGCGTTCGGTGCCGAGATCGCCCGGGAAAAAACCCTCGAATTCCTCACCGGTTATCTGATCGAGCAATCGCTGTCGATCGACAACATGTTCGTCTTCGTGATGATCTTCAGCTACTTCGCCGTACCGCCCGAATTGCAGCGGCGAGTGCTGCTGTACGGCGTGCTCGGGGCGATCGTAATGCGCGCGGTGATGATTTTTGCCGGGGTGTGGCTGGTGTCGCAGTTTGAATGGCTGCTGTATGCGTTCGGCGTGTTCCTGATCTTCACCGGGATCAAGATGCTGGTGTTTGCCGACCACCAGCCGGACCTGGACAAGAATCCGTTGCTGCGCTGGGTGCGCGGGCATATGCGCATCACCAGTAGCTTTCATGGCGAACGCTTTTTCGTCCTGCAAAACGGCGTGCGCTGGGCCACGCCGATGTTTCTGGTGCTGGTGCTGATCGAGGCCAGTGACTTGATGTTCGCGGTGGACAGTATTCCGGCGATCTTCGCCGTGACCACTGACCCGTTCATCGTCTTCACGTCGAATATCTTCGCGATCATGGGATTGCGCGCGTTGTATTTTCTGCTGGCGGACATGGCTGACCGCTTTCATCTGCTCAAGTATGGGCTGGCGATTGTGCTGGTGTTTATCGGCGGCAAGATGGTGTTGATGCCGTGGTTGCACATGCCGGTGGAGTGGTCGTTGGCGGTGGTGGGTGGGGTGATTCTGGGGTCGGTGCTGCTGAGTCTGGTGATGACCAGAGAAAGCGAACGCAGCACTGAATGACACACCACAAAACCTTGTAGGAGTGAGCCTGCTCGCGATAGCGGTCTGTCAAACGACGCGATGTTGACTGATCTGGCGCTATCGCGAGCAGGCTCACTCCTACAGGGGGAGCGGTGTTATTTGTCAGATTTGATACTGGTCCATACGCGAGTACGCACGCGCTCAAGCTTCTGCGGCAACGGCTGCACGACGTAGAGGTTTTTCAGCGCTTCCGGGGTCGGCGTCAGGTTCGGGTTGTCGGTGATTTCCTTGTTGATCAGCGGCATCGAATCCTTGTTCGCATTCGGGTAGCCGAGGAAGTCGCTGATCGGCGCGATCACCTTCGGGTCGAGCAGGTTGTTGAGGAATTCATGCGCCTCGGTGACGTTCTTCGCGCTTTTCGGAATGGCGAAGGTGTCGAACCAGATCGGCGCGCCTTCCTTCGGCAAGCGCCAGTCGACCACCACGCCGTTTTTCGCCTCTTTGGCGCGGTTGCCGAACTGGTAGAAACTGCCGGAGTAACCGATGGCCACGCAGATGTCACCGTTGGCGATGTCGGTCATGTATTTGGCCGAATTGAAGTAGGTCACGTACGGACGAACCTTGAGCATCAGCTCCTTGGCTTTTTCATAGTCGGCGGGGTTCTGGCTGTTCGGGTCGAGGCCCAGGTAATGCAGGGCCAACGGCAGGATTTCCGTCGGCGAATCGAGCATCGCCACGCCGCAGGATTTGAGCTTTTCCATGTTCTCCGGTTTGAACACCAGATCCCAGCTGTCCACCGGCGCGTTGTCGCCCAGTGCAGCCTTGACCTTGGCCGGGTTGAAGCCGATCAGCACAGTGCCGACCATGTAAGGCACGCCGTACTGGTTGCCCGGATCGTTCTTGCCCAGCAGTTTCAACAGTTCCGGGTCCTGGTGGCTCCAGTTCGGCAGTTTCGATTTATCCAGCTTCTGAAACACGCCAGCCTTGATCTGCGTTTCGAGGAACTGGTTCGACGGCACCACCAGGTCGTAACCGGAGTTGCCGGTCAGGAGCTTGGCTTCCAGGGATTCATTGGTATCGAAGGTATCCCAGGTCACTTTGATGCCGCTTTTTGCGGCGAAATCCTTGGGCACGGACGGCAGGATGTAGTCCGCCCAGTTGTACACGCGCAGTTCGCGTTGCTCAGCCTGGACCGCGCCGGCCAACAGCGACAGCCCACACACAGTGGCACCCAGAATGCGTTTCATCGTGACCATGGTTGTTCCCCAAAAGGCAGCGTGAGTTCGATGGTTTTTATGTTCTGTACACGGCAGCGGCTGTAAAGGTAGCCAAGGGTAAAAAAAGGTTCAGCGTCTGGTTATGGTTTTGATTCTTGCTGACAGCGTAGCTGGAGCACAGTGGGGGATGGGCCAAAAGGGGATCGATGTGGCCAATTTGATTGACCGCCGGGATGCGGAAACGAGAATGCCCGGCGAATGGCCGGGCATTGTGCTGGAGCGGATCGACTCAGTCGGTGTAACCGAACCGGGCCGCCCTGCTCTGCTGAGTCTGGCCGCGTGTCGCCAGGCAGTAATACAACGGCACGGTGACCACCAGGCCAACCAGCCAGGACAAGTCCGCGCCCTCGACCAGATTGGCGTAAGGCCCGACATACAGGGACGTGTTGGCGAACGGCAGTTGCACGAGAATGCCGATGAAATAAGCAATGATCGCGTGCAGATTAAAGCGCCCGTAAACCCCGCCATCGGCGCGGAAGATCGAGGTGATGTCGTAGCAGCCGCGCTTGATCAGGTAAAAGTCGATCAGGTTGATCGACGCCCACGGCACCAGCACCAGCAGCAACGCCAGAATCAAACCGATGAACTCGGAAATGAAATCCGCCGACGCGCCCAGGGCGACCACGCAGCAGCCCGCCAGTACTACGCTCGACAACACTACACGCACCTTGATGCTCGGCGTCCATTGGCTGGCGAAAGTCTGTATCGAGGTGATGATCGAGAGCACCGCGCCATACAGATTCAGCGCGTTGTGGCTGATGATGTTGAGCAGAAACAGCACCATCAGAATCGGCCCGAGCCAACCGGTCGACTGCTTGACCGCGACCATCGCTTCGGTGCCTTCCGGGGTCGCCAACACAGCCACCGCACCAAAGCTGAACGACAGAATCGTCCCCAGCGTCGCGCCCAGATAGGTCGCCCAAAACGGCTTGGCAATGCCGATATCCGCCGGCAGGTAACGCGAGTAATCGGAGACGTACGGCGAGAAGCTGATCTGCCAGATAATCCCCAGCGACACCGTCGCCAGCCAGCCCGACAGGTTGAAACTGCCGCGAGTGAGAAAGTCCGCCGGCAGATCATGGGCAAAGATATAGATGAACCCGGCCAGCAACGCGCTGCCCATCACCCAGGTGCCGATGCGGTTCAGCGTGTGAATGAAGTTGTAGCCGATCACACCGATCGCCGTAGCTGCCAGTGCACCGATCAGAATGCTCAACGGCGCCGGCACCGACGGCGCAATGCCGACGATGGATTTGCCCGCCAGGACGATGTTGGAAATAAAGAAACCGATGTAGATGATTGCGGCGAAGAACACGATCAACAGCGCACCGTAACGACCGAACTGGCCGCGACTCTGGACCATCTGCGGAATGCCCATGCGCGGACCTTGAGCCGACGCCAGCGCAATCACCACGCCGCCGATCATGTGCCCCAGCGCAATCGCCAACAGCCCCCAGAGCAGATCGAGATGGAACACCTGAACCACCATGGCGCCGGTGACGATGGGCAGGGGCGCAATGTTGGTGCTGAACCAAAGGGTGAATAGGTCGCGGGCCTTCCCGTGGCGTTCCGCGAGTGGGACGTAGTCGACCGTATGGTTCTCGATCAACGGATCTTGCCGGGACATCTGGGACATATGCATGAACTCGAGTTTGTCTGTTCTTATCGTTGTATGAAGCCAAACCGGGGGGACTCTCTGGCCGCCCCTCAGATGCAGACCATATTATGGTATTCCAAACAATTCACAAGACTGATCCGTAGTTTGCGGTGCTATCTGATACGCCATCCTTACTGAAACCGCGGCTTGCAGACCAGTCGAAAGCCCCGTAAACGCTGAGTTTCCGACGAACGCGGCACGTTTATCGGTTCAGCTTAAAAGGCCTTGCAAAGATCGAATACTGGTATACCATCAGACCAACAAACACATAAAAACAGTAGCACCACACCCGAGGACCGACCAATGATCGATGCCGCCATCTACAAACAAGTCATGGGCTCGTTCCCGTCCGGCGTAACCGTTATCACCACCCTGGACGATGACGGTCAGATCGTCGGCCTGACCGCCAGCGCGTTCAGTTCGCTGTCGATGGACCCGGCGCTGGTGCTGTTCTGCCCCAACTACAGTTCTGATTCCTACCCGGTGCTGATCAAAAACAAACGCTTTGCCATCCACGTTCTGTCCGGCGGCCAGCAAAGCGAGGCCTACGCCTTCGCCCGCAAAGGCAAAGACAAGGCCCAAGGCATCGAGTGGACCTTGAGCGAACTGGGTAACCCGATCCTCGCCAACGCGACGGCTATCATCGAATGTGAGCTGTGGCGCGAATACGAAGGCGGCGACCACGCCATCATGGTCGGCGCGGTGAAGAATCTGATCGTTCCCGAGCAAATCGCCGGGCCGCTGGTGTACTGCCACGGCAAGATGGGCGCCCTGCCCGTCCTGGCCTGATCGTCAGATCCGCACAAATCAACTGTAGGAGTGAGCCTGCTCGCGATAGCGATTTATCCGATGTCGATGTTTTTTCTGACACACCGCCATCGCGAGCAGGCTCACTCCTACAAGTTTTGTAGCCTCAACAACAAAAGATCCGAGGAAGCGTCATGAAATTTTCCCTGTTCATCCACATGGAACGCTGGGACGAAAGCGTCAGCCACCGCCAACTGTTCGAAGACCTCACCGAACTGACCCTGATGGCCGAGGCCGGCGGTTTCAGCACCGTGTGGATCGGCGAACACCACGCGATGGAATACACCATCTCGCCGAGCCCGATGCCATTGCTCGCCTACCTCGCCGCGAAAACCACCACCATCCACCTCGGCGCCGGCACCATCATCGCGCCGTTCTGGCATCCGCTGCGGGTTGCCGGTGAATGCGCGTTGCTCGACGTCATCAGCAACGGTCGCATGGAAGTCGGCCTGGCCCGTGGCGCCTATCAGGTTGAATTCGATCGCATGGCCGGCGGCATGCCTGCCTCCAGCGGTGGCCAGGCATTGCGCGAAATGGTCCCGGTGGTCCGCGCCCTGTGGCAAGGCGACTACGCCCACGACGGCGACATCTGGAAATTCCCCACCTCCACCAGCGTGCCAAAACCAATTCAAAAGCCCAACCCGCCAATGTGGATCGCCGCCCGCGACCCGGATTCGCACAACTTCGCCGTGGCCAATGGCTGCAACGTAATGGTCACGCCGTTGATGAAGGGCGACGAAGAAGTCCTCGACCTGAAGAACAAGTTCCAGACTGCGCTGGATAACAACCCGGATGTGCCGCGTCCGCAATTGATGGTGCTGCGCCATACCCACGTGCACACCGCTGACAATCCGGATGGCTGGAAAGTCGGCGCAAAAGCCATCTCACGTTTCTATCGCACCTTCGATGCGTGGTTCGGCAACAAGCAAACCCCGGTCAACGGCTTCCTCGCGCCAAGCCCGGAAGAGAAGTTCGCCGGCCGTCCGGAGTTTGAACTGGAGAGTCTGCACAAGACGGCGATGATCGGAACGCCGGAAGAGATCATTCCGCGGATCAAGTACTACCAGGAACTGGGCGTGGATGAGTTCAGTTTCTGGTGTGACAACAGCTTGCCGCATGAAGAGAAGAAGAAGTCGCTGGAGCTGTTTATCAAGCATGTGGTGCCAGCGTTTCGCTGAGAACCGCGTAATTGAACAGCAATAAAAAGGGGCGAATTCATCGATATGAATTCGCCCCTTTTTGCGTTTGTCGGCGAGTGAACGTTACCCCTGAACGGCGGCTTTCCGACTCCGGCGCGACTGCTTGAGATTGAAACGCAGCTTGCGCACCCCATGAACGATGCGCGGAAACCACAGCGTCCAGCGAGTGTGCAACATCACCCCGCAATCACGGCTGTCTTGTCGCGTCATTGAGGTGATCTGCTGTGGCAACGGCACACCATACTTGATGCACTTGGTGATCAGTGCGTCGACATTGCGCTCCATGAAATTCAGCGCAACTTCGCGCCCGGCACTGAACACAGCAATGTGCTTTTTCAACGCTGCCAGCGTGTCGCGATACGCGGCATAACTGCCCATCACGTACTCAACGTCCTTATGGCTCTGCGTCAGCGAACCGCTCCTGACCCGTTGAAAGTAATAGTCCGCTGCCGTGGCAAAAGTGGCCTGGCTGTGCAGGTAAATATTCATGCTGAACACATGATCTTCATGCGCCCGCCCTTCCAGCCGAACCACAAAACGCTCGCACACCGAACGCTTGAAAATGTATTGCCACGTCGCCGCGTGGTACTTGCCGGACAAAATCAGATCCTGCAGCAAGTCGCGCCCCGCCTCGAACCAGCCATTGCGACTGGCGGCGGTGTTACGTCGCAACAGTTGCTTCTCGCCGTCCACTTCGGTGTAGGAACGCTTGGAAAAATAAAACAACTCAAGCGCGGCGTTGGCCTGCACCTGCTCCACCAGCGTCGAAAACAACTCCGGGCTGACCACATCGTCCGGATCGCAGAAGAACACATACTCCCCGCTCGCCAGCGCCAGACCATTGCGCCGGGCAGCGCCAACGCCCTGATTGATCTGGGTGACCACTTTGACTTCCGGGCGATGGCCAAAACCAGCTTCAATCACCGCGAGCGTGCCATCGGTCGAGCCGTCGTTGATCAAGATGATTTCATGCAACGGCACGGCTTGATTGATCAGCGAATCGAGGGTTTCAGCGATGTAGGACTCAACGTTGTACGTGGGGATGACGACGGAAATTTTCGGGACAGACACGTTGTTGAGCACCTGAAATGACGGCCTAGGCCGATACGGGATTGGTGAGGCAGGGTTGACGTGCGCGGCCGCAGGAAGGCACGTACTCGAATGATTCACGACACCGTGATGCCGTTATGCTTTCGCATGATAAATGGCCAACGGTTGGGGCGTCAAAGAACGAGGCCGGCTGTATTGCAGCGATTCACTGTTGCGGGGTAACCGGGGACGGAGCACTGACTAGTACTACTCAACATGGAGTTCGGCTAACTGCGCCTCAAGCGCAGACTCGCTCTCAAACCAGTAATCAAACCCTTCGCTACCACTTTTTTTCAAGTACAAATAATACCCACCCGTGTCGCCATCACGATCATCCTCAACAATGATCTCCCAGCCCGAATACTCACCACCCAAAACCACACCTTCCCTGATCACTGCCATGAATGCATCCTCACCCTACAGGTTACAGCGAATATCGGAGAAGTCTGGCGAAAGCTCTGCGTGCTGAGGTGCATCATCAGGCGCAGAGCCTAGAGTAGATTTGAGGGGATCCCTCAGGGTCTGTCCACATTTATCAAATTTACCCGTTTACTCTCGCCATTTTGACGCCGCCCGCCCCTAGATGATATTTAAACTCACTTATCCAGGTGACCTTGCACAAGTGACCTGTCATATAGGATCCAGAAATTCTTCGCCCTCCAGTTTTTCAAAATATCGAGAATTCCGAGCGAATATGTTCTGTCAGCCCAGCCAAATCCTTGTATGCCAACGGGCCAAGTAAAGGCTCGTGGATAGATAAATACACTGCGGCAGAAATATTCGATTTAAACGCGCATTCTTCCACCTCCCACAGTCTGGAGGGCGCGATCATCCAATTAATCCCAGGTAGTCCCTCGCGTGACCGCCCGACAAAAGACCATGACAACGCCCCCTTGTAGCCTTCCACCGTGGCCCTCAATTTATCAATAGCATCCTCGCTAATAAACTTGAATCTGAAAGCGATAAATGGAGGAAGCCCAGAATGATCTTCACGCCGCATTTCATTACCAACCTTCACTTCAGGAAATCGCTGCTGATATTTCCGCCACTCCAGGACGCCTATATCAGCAATAACATTGAGAAGAAGTCCTTCTTGATTCTCAATCTTCATAAACTAAAGACCTTTTAAGTTATCTGAAATCTTAACACCTTCGGGATTCATCCCTTTGATGTGCTGCTCCCAATCTCCTTTTGGAATCGGGTTCGAAGACAGACGCGGATCATATACGTAGCGGCCATCTGTATAAACCTGATGGTATATCTGATCTGCTTCGATTTTGCCATTTTCAAATAGCGTTAACTTCCCAGACTGCACGGGCCTAACTTCTATAATTTTCCCTTTGCCTTCAGCGGCGTCAAAGAGTTTTATCGCAATTTCCGAGCAGTCGACGCTATCGCACGCTACCATTTTTTTGATCAGTGGGCTTTCCATTGCATCAACCACAGATTGGATAGGTGGATGTTCGGGATTCACTGGCCTGAATGGTCGATCCATTCCTGGTGGAATAAATTCGTCAGGGACCTTTTCAGGAGGTGGCGGCTCAACTTCCGAAGGCTTGACGCCATCTTTAGGAGGCAGATCGCCATCCTTAGGGACTGTCGTATCTACCTTCGGAGGCGTGACGTCAGTTTTTGGCGGGGTTACCGGTTTAACCGGATCAATGATCGGTACATCTGTGTCCCGTACGACGCTTGGCAGCTTAGTGATTTGAGTTTTAACAACGTCGAGATCAAACGAAGCTCCAATTTTCTTGACCGTATTCACCGAGACGTCAATACCCATTCTCGACAAGATCAATGCACTATTTGCAGAGCTGCTGCCTCCGCCAATCAGAAGCTGGATAACAAGCGCAACGGACTGGCCCATCTGCCGTCCGAGGTTTTCAGCGTTGGCATCGCCGCCTTCGACAGCTGCCTGCTTAATCTGGTCGATTTGAGATTTGAACGCATCGGCAACAGCCTTACCCAGAAGCGCTTGGGCTTCATCGGAGCCTGCGAATTCCTCGATAGCCTCCCAGCTTTTCATAGGATCCCGCATAAGCATGACGGCGCTATCCAGAGTTCCCAAGCCCGCTCCGGCCATGCCATCTGTGAAACCCTTCATGACTCCAGCCGTTGTCAGGAGATCTTGACGCAGTGACGTCACCCCCCACTTTTCGATGATCGCCAACTTCTTGAGCACATTAGGCTCAGCATCAATTTCTTTCTTGGCCTGCACATACTGCTGCGTCGCTAACCAGTTGTTATCGACGTTTGCCGCAGCCGCGTTGTTCGCGGTGGCGGCACCATTCGGAGTACTCATGGCCGCAATGCCGGTCACGATGCTGGCGATGATGTTGCGTTTGGCCTCTCTCGATTCAGCGGTTTCGTTCGGATCGGCGTCAGCGAACAGGCCGGCCAGCAGACTGGCGGCAGATCCGCCCAAGGCACCTGCCGCGCAGCTCTGGCTGCTTGCGGCGGCGCCGGCACAACCGAGAATTGCGTGCAGCGCTGCGTGTTCAGGGCTGCCTTCCTTCAAGCCTTTTTTCACGAGGTCGCCGATGTACGCCGAGCCTTGTTGCTGGAGGTAGTTGACTACCATGTTTTGCGCGAACTGAGCGCCGCTCCCAGCCACGTTGCCGCTGATACCGGCGACCAGCGCCGTTGCGATTTGCCGGTAAGTTCCACCGGCGCCCCAGTTATCGCCAATCTCCTTGATCTGCTGATTGAGCTGTAAATAATTTTCGTGGTGCGCTATTCGATCGCTGAGAGACAAACTCTCATTGTCAGCAGCGGCTTTTTCAGCGTTGGCCTGCTCCTTTTTCTGATCGATTTCCCGCGCACGACTATCGATATACTGGGAAACGTTTTGCACAAACTTGCCGACGATCTCGAAATCCACGCCGATTTCCTGGGCGTCGAAAATCGGTTTTAGTTTGTTGCTGCCGTCACGTTCACTGGAGACATCGGTATTGATCGCGGCAATGGCCTGCTCCGCCGTCTGACCGGTCAATTCCTGCTGTTTGGTGCCATTGGTAATAGTAACGGCCGCACCGCTGATGCCACTTTGGGTGGTGCTACTGGAACTGTCTCCGGCGTATAGCACCACCGGCGTGGACATGCTGACGCCACCTTTATTGGGCACCTTGGGACCATTGGGGTTGGCCGTAGCGCTGGCATTACCGTTGCCATCACGACCGAGACTGCCACCATAGCCACCGCTCAGGTTGATGCTGGTTGCGTCGTACTCAGCCTTGTTCTTGATGTCAGACGTGGTCAGCGTTCCAGTACTCAGGGTGTTCTTGCCATCGGCTACCGCTTTGTCGGTGCTGGCAATGACCGCACCCACAAGGTCGGTATTGCCTTTGACCTCAACCTGGAAGCCGCCATTACCGGCCTTGATTCCTGATTGCTCGCTGACACTGGCGTACTCACTGTTCATGTTCTGCGCAGCGATGCCTCCACTGATCGTGCTCATGCCTGCACAGATCGGTGGAACGCAAATATTGACGCCGATGTTTGCGCTCAATTGTTTGGAGGTGTAGGTACTGGTGTCCTGCTGGCTCTCAATATTGAGATCACCGCCCACGTTGACCTTGACCTGATCAGCCGAAACGACGCCGCCTTTGATGTTGGTGTCGCCACCACTCTCCAGTTTGACGCTGTTGCCGCCCTTGATATACGTGTTGGTATGGGTGACATCGTCCCCATCTGCCATACCACGTCCCGCGTTGGCAGCCAGCTCAAACGAGACACCGTTTTGTGCCCCGCCAAAGCCGATGCCGATCCCGGCGCTCCAGCCAGAATTGCTGTTGGTGCTTTCCTGATGCGCGGTGTTTTGTGCCGACAGCAGGTTGATCTCACCGTCGGCTTTAAGGCTGACGTCACCGCCACCTTCAATCCGGCTGCCGATTACGTTGATATCGCTGTTGGCACCATCACCTGTGGCAACGATTTTTACATTGCCGCCTGCCACGACATCGCTGCCCACCACGTTGCGCCCACTTTGACTGCTTTCGCTATGGCTGCGACTGTCGCTCAGGTTGACACTGATCTTGATCCCGGCGTTCGGCGAGTTCATCAACGCCTTGCCCGCATCAACCGCCTGGTTGGCACTCATTGCCGCATTCACGGCAGCCAGCGCGACCATCCGGTCATCACTGGTTTTCTGCGCAGCTTCGCCCATCTGCTGAATACCCCGCAGAGCATCAAGCAATGGAATACTCACCGACCCGCCAATCGCGGTACGGCTGGTACTGGCGGTTCTGCTCGAATTGAGGGTATCGAAACCGGCCTCAATATCGACATGCTTGGCAGTGATGCTCACATCACCCAATGGGGTGACTAACTGGCTGGCGGATTGGGTGTAATGATCGCCCGCTGTGAGGCTGACATTGCCGCCCAGCGAGGCGATCTGACTACCCGATTGCCGAGTAGAATCATACTTCTCGCCTTCTTTTTGCTTGATGACACCTGTCGCGCCCTGCCACCAAGAGCCAATTTCACCAACCTTTTTGCTGCCGGATTTGGCGCTTGAACTCTCAGTGTTTTCAGCGCTGATAATTTCCAGATTGCGACCGGCATCAATCCCGATATTTTTGTCGGCAACCAGCGTGCTGCCCTCGACAACTGTATCGCGGCCACTCTTGATCTGAATGCTGCCGCCACTGATATCGCTACCAACCATTCGCGTCGAGGTCGTTTGCCGCTCCTGAGATTTCTGCGCGGAAGTCAGGTAGCCGGTGAGATTCGCACTGGTTTTGCTGGAGCTCTTCGATTGAGCGGTTGTTTTAGTTTCCTCACTGGCACCTACCAATATGTCGTTGGCGGCCGTAAGTTTTATCTCCTCCTTTGCACGCAATGCCGCAGCCGCCAGCGAAATATCATGGTCAGCCTTCAGTTCGATATTTTTCGCGACCAACTCCGTACTGTTCAAACGGGATTCAGTGACTTTCGATGAGCTGGACTTGCTAGAAGTCCAACCCTTCTTGGACGAAGCACTAGCGGTACTCGCGTAGTCTTGCGCAGCATCAAGATTGATATCGTGACCCGCAGTGGCGAGCAATGTCCCATCGCTTTTCAGCTTGGCACCGGTGGCGTTGAAATCCTCTCCGGCGGAAATCGCCAGCTTGTTGCCTGCTTGAACAACGGAGCTGACCGAAACGGCGCTTTCGCTTTCAGACATCGTCGACTTTTTCTTGCCGAACGAGCCTTTTTTGGTCTTCGAGTAGTACGAGTGATCTAGGTTATCCGCGGTTTCCAGATTTACATTGTTGCCAGCAAACAGATAAGCCTCATCCCCTGCACTGACTCGACTGGCAATCAGTTCCAGATCCTTGCCGGCATTCAACGTCATGTCACCGCCGGCAGTAATACCGGACATCACCTGTCTGACCTGATCATCCTGACGCGACATTTTCTTGTTAGCAGAACGCGAGTGCTCTTCATCCGCCGCCGAACTGATCACCAGATTTTCAGTCGCCGACATCGACACATTTCGTTTGGCCTCAATGTCACTGGCAATCACACTGAAGTCACGCTTGGCATCCGCCTTGAAATCACGCCCGGCATCAATATCCGCGCCCAATTGCGTGACACTGCTGACGGTGCCCCTCCAGCCCAGCGACGCGCTGTCGTTGACCTGCACAGAGGCCACGTTGACATCGCGACCGGCGTTCAACGCCATGTCCTGGCCGCTTTTCAGGACGCCGCCGATGACGTTGATGTCGTTGGCCGCTTTGACGGTCAGGTCGTTGGCCGCCTCGATCCGCGCTGCGTTATCGGCAAAATCCTGATGCCGGGTGACGGTGCCGTACTGGTCGTCCATCGAGGTGATGGTTCGTTCGTTGATCACATCGCCCGTGCGCGTGGTCAGGCTGACGTCCTTGCCGGCAATGATGCCGCCGGCCTTGTTGACGATGTTGTTGGTGGCCAGCAAGTCCAGACGGTTGCCCGCTTCGATCGAACCGCTGTTGACCAGGTCCTTGCCCGCTGTCGCGGACAAGTTGTTGGTGGCCTTGAGCGTGCCGACGTTATCGAGGTTTTCCCCCGCGATCAGGGTCACATCGTTACCGGCAATCAGTGCCCCGGTCGGGCCGAGACGGCCGCTGGCTTGCGCCAGATAAACCACCGGCACCAGGACTTTTTCGCCATTCACTTCGTGCTCTTCGAGCCAGACAATATCGTGGGTCAGCGCGGCGACTTGCTGCGAGGTGAGACCGACGCCGACGGACAGGTTGAGCGCGTCCTTGCTGGCGATGGCGTTGTTCATCAGGTATTTGAACATGCCCTCGTTGGAGGTCTGGCCGTCGAGGAAAGCCTGCCCCGTGCGGGCGGTGACGGCTTGCTGGATCAGGCGTTGTTCATAGAGGCCATCGCCCAGGCGTTTGGCGCTCTGATCGGGGTTGTAGCCGAGTTTTTCCAGCAGGTAGTCGGAGCTCATGAACGACTTGAGGTCGGTGAGTACCGGGTTGGTTTCGATCAGGTATTTGTGCGGATTCGAGGGCGCTGTGGTGTCCGGCAGGCCAGTGACACGCGTGACCGGACGAGTGTCGATCGACTCTTTGATGTCGTTACCGCGGCCGGGCTTGCCCGAGCCGGCAGAACTCTCCGGCACTTTTGCATCGACGGTACTGGCGACTGCCTGAACCATGCTCGGGGTCGGGTGGAATGTATCCACGAAGCGGGTGCTGTCGGACACCCGCGCAGGTGCATCAATGAACAGGTTGCGCGGCCCGCCGCTGCTGGCGGCAACCATATGGTCCTGGGCATTTATCGACTCACTGGCAACCGTCCACGTCGGTGCTGGGCCAATGTTGCCGGCAGTGACGCCACTGCTGCCCTGCCCGCTCAGACGGAACAAACCGTTCTCGCCCGTCGGCAGAGAGAAACCAGGCAGGCTCAGCGGATTGACTTGCTGTTGCGCAAGGTCCGGCGGCAACTGGCTGTTGATGCGCACAACGACGGTGCCGCTGTTTCCGACCGTGGTATTGGCAACTTTGTTGGTGCCACCCGTTGAACCGTAGTCCTGATGGATAACGCTGTTTTCAACTTCCCGGGTGGCGGTAATCGAGACGTTACCGCCGGCCTGAATCACTGCGTTGCGCGAGTTGGTGGTATCGGCAGCACCGGTGCTGTTAACCGGTTTCTCGACAGCAACGCCTTTTTCGAACGGTGCCAGTTCACTCGGTATGGCCATCAGGTTATTCGGGTCATACAGCGATGGCGTTGAGGTTTCGAAGCCCGCGGTATACCCAGACATGGCCCGGCCATATTTGCGACTACCGACGTTTTCGCCCGTCTCGGCGTCGACGATGACGATGCCATTGCCCACGGTTTTGGCGATCGCTTTACGGATCAGGCCTTCCGGCGCAATAACGTAATACACGAAAGGGAAATCAGGGTTGTTACGCTGGTTGTACGGCAGGATCACGTTGGCCATGAATTGCGCCGTGCTGCCCGTGCCCATCTCGAAGTTGTATTGACGCGTGACTTCGACGGTTCCGCTTTTGGCACCGATATTCTTCAGGCTGTCTGCGGTGATGGTGATGTTGCCGCCCGCCGCTACCGTGCTTTTGCTGTTGAGGAACGTGCCGCCGGTGAACGTAAAATCCTTGCCGACATTGAACATCGCCGAAGCGCTGGTATCGGTGTCGAAGAATTGGTAGGTCTCGCGAGTGGCGAGGAAGTTGTTGAAGGTGCCGCCAACGCAGTCGCCACAGCTGGCTGCAATCAACCCGGAAATGAGCTTGCGTTCAACCGACGCCGTCGGCCCTTCTGTGCGGTTTTCAAACACATCGGCACTGAGCGTAAACCCGCGCCCGCTCTCCATCGAGCCGGAAATGTTGTACACCCCCGCTGCCCGTGCCGCGCCGGCATACCCGCCGATCACCACATCGCCCAGACCGTAGAAATCACCGTGCTGGTTGGTCAGCGTGCTGACGCCGAGGGTCATGTTATTGCCGCTGAAAATCAGCCCGCGATCGTTGAGCAACGAAGGCGTGTTGATGATGAGGTTCTGCGCCGCGCCCAGGGTGCCGTAGTTGGCAACACTGCCCGCGTTGATCGTCAGGTCTTCGCTGGAGGTCATGCGTCCGGCGTTGCTGAGTTGCCCGCCAACATTGACGGTCGACGTGGCGCCCACCGCGAAACTGCCGGCCGCCGCGACGTTCATCTGCGCGACGGAAAGGTAAGCGCCGCGCTGACTGGTCAAGCGGCCGCTGCCGGCGTAGGTTCCGCCGATTTGCATATCGAGGATGCCATCACTGGCGATCAAGCCATCGTTGGTCCAGTTGCCGCCACGGATCTGCAGGGAATCGGAAGCCAGCAATTTGCCGCTGGCGGTCTGGCTGAACTGCCCGACGTTAACGTTCAGGCGACCGGCCTGAATGACGTTGGAGTTGCTCCAGCTGTCGGCGTTGAGTTCCAGCAGCCCGCCGGTGACGATGCTGCCGCCCGCGCCGATGACATTGGCGGTGGAGATGTCGAACCTGCCGCGCCCGACGTGGTTGAGTTGCCCGCCGGCATTGAGCAGGCCGCCGACGGCCAGGGTCATGTCGGTGTTGGCGGTTTCCAGTACACCGTTACGGTTATCGAGCAAACCGCCGATCTGGAACAGGGTTTTGCCGGTGTTGCCCAGCGAACGCAGACGACCATTCTGGTTGTCGACGCTGGCAGCTTTTACGCTCAGTTGGGTATCGCTTTCGATGACACCCGTGCCGTTACGCAACGCGCCGCTGAGACCGAAATCGATGCGGTTGGCAGCGATCTGCCCGCCAGCATTTTCCAGACTGGTGCCGGTGACGCCCAAAAGTCCTTTCGAATACATCACGCCAGAGCTGTTATCCAGCGCGGCTGTGGTGATGCCAAGGTCTGCCGCTCGTGCAGAAATCCGCCCGCCATTGTTGTTCAGGCCGGCCAGTGCCGTCAGGGTCAGACCCTGCGCCTGAATGATGCCGCCCTGGCGATTGTTATTGAGGTCGAAACCGTTGCGCAGCACACCGACGGTGCGCGCTTCCAGAGCACCTTTGATGCTGGAAAGCGTGCCGCCACGGTTATCGATGTTGGCCGCTTTGACCAACACATTGCCGCTTTGCGCGATGACCTTGCCGCTCTGGTTATCGAAGTCAGCGCTGGTTTCAAGGCTCAACGCGCCTTCGCTCTGGATCGAACCTTTGCCGTTGCGCAAGCTGGCGGCGGTCAGTTGCACGCCAGCATTCTGGCTGAAGATCAGCCCGTCCGCGCTGTTGTTTACGACGCCCGTGGCAATGATCTGCAGCTGTTCATTGGCCGCGAGGGTGCCCTTGTTGCTGTTGTCCAGCGAACCGGTGCGCGCCTCCAGCGTGGTCTGGCTGGCGATCTGACCGTTCTGGTTGCGCAGGTCGGTGACGCCCTTGATCAACATCGCGCCGCTGCTCGCCAGTTTGCCGGCGTTGTTGTTCAGCTCTCCGCTCAGGTTGAGGGTAAGCGCAGCGTTACTTGCGATCTGGCCGCCGTTGTTGTCCAGACGTGTGGCCGTGGCCGTGAACGCCTGTTCGGCATTGATTGAGCCGCCGGCATTGGTGAACGCGGTGCTGACGATATCCAGTGCCGCGCCACTGAAAATCAGCCCTTGGCTGTTATCGAGTGCGCCGCCCAGCATCAGGACTTGCCCTGCGCCACTGCTCAGATTGCCCTTGTTGCTGTTATCGAGGCTACCCGCCTTGACGTTCAGATTGCCTTGGGCGACGACAGCCCCGGCGTCACTGTTGAGCAGCGCGTCCTTGAGGTCGACCGAGACATCGGCGAACTTGCTGGAGAGTGTGCCGCTTTTGCGGTTGTCCAGGCTGTCGGCGTTGACAGTGAGTCCTTGCCAACCGGAGATCAGGCCTTTCTGGTTGACCAGCTCGGTGCCACGCAACAGCAGTTTTTCACCGCTGATGATTTTGCCGGCGCTGTTGTTCACGGCTCGGGCAATCAGCTCGAAACCGAGGTTGCTGGAAATCTCCCCGCTCTGGTTGTTCACCTCACGCAGACGTTTGAGTGTCAAGGGCCCTTGAGCCGTGAGCACGCCGCGCTGGTTGTCGAGATCACCATTGGCCAGATCGAGAGTGACGGCTTTGTCACCTACCAGGCGTCCGCCGTTCTGGGTCAGGGAGGTCAGCTTCAGATCGATGTCACCGCTGGCGGAAACTTCGCCGCCATCGCTGGAATCCAGTCCGGTGGCAGTCAGCGTCAGATTGCCTTGGCTGTTGATCAGACCGCTATCGCGGTTGTTCAGGTCGGCACTGGTGATCTCAAGGGTTTGCGCCGCACTGATCAGCCCATGGCCGTCATTGCGTAGCAGACCGTCCACGGTCAGGCCGAGGTTGCCCCGGCTGACCAGGTTGCCGCTGCTGTTGTTCAAGCTTGCGGCACGCGCGTCGATGGTGGCTGCACCGATCATGCCTTTGACGTTGTCGAGTGCGGCCGCGATGCGCAGGGTCAGGCCCTGATTGCTCAGGAGCTTGCCGTTGCCGTTGTCGAGGCTTTGCGCGGTCAGGGTCAGCGCTTCGGCGCTGGAAATTGTGCCGCCCTGGTTGTTGACGCCGTTGAGTTGCTTGAGCAGCAGCGTGCCCGGCGCGTTGATCAACCCACCGATGTTGTTCAACTGGCCGTGGTTCAGGTCCAGGCTCAGTTGCGTATTGCTGAACAGTTTGCCGCCCTGTTGATCGAGGCCGCTGACCGAAGCCGTCAGCGCATTCTGACTGCCGATACTGCCGTCGCCACTGTTGGTGACCTGGCCAGCCGTGAGGTTCAGGGTGTCGGCGCTGCTGAGGCGACCATTGCTGTTATCAAAGGCACCGGTGGTGACCGTGACGGCACCTTTACCGCTGAGCGTGCCCTGCTGGCGGTTGTCGAGGCTGGTGCTGTTCAGTACCAGCACGCCGTCGGTGACGATCTGGCCACCCTGATTGTCGATGCTGGTCTCGCTGTCCAGCGTCAGGTCCGCAGCACTGGACAGGCTGCCTTTGACGTTGGTCAATTTCGCGTTGTTGACCGTCAGCGTGCCTTCGCTGCTGACCTTGCCCGAGGTGTTGTCAAAGCCGCCGGTGAGGTGCAGCAGCATGCCTTGCTGACTGAGCAATTGGCCGCCGTTGTTGTCCAGCGAGCGCCCCTGCAGGTTGAACTGCGAGCCCGCATCGAGCAGACCTTTAGTGCGGTTGAGCACTTCGTCGACGGTCAGCGTCAGGGCCGTGCCGGTGAAGATTTTGCCGCCGTCGCTGTTATCGAGCTTGGTACCCGTAACGCGCAAATCGCCTTTGCTGCTGATCTCGCCGCCACGGTTGTCGAGGTCAGCGACGGTCAGGGTCATATCTTTGCTCGACCCCAGCAGACCGTTCTGCCGGTTATCGAATTGATCTGCCTCGAGCTTGAGCACGCCGGTAGCGATCAACTGACCCTTCTGGTTGTTGACGGTTTTTGCTTGCACGCTGGCATCGGCCTTGCCGGTGATATTGCCTTCACGGTTATCCACGCCATCAGCGTTGACGGTGAGTTGGCCGTCGGCGATGACGGTGCCGAGCTGGTTAGCCAGGGTCTTGTCGGTGGTGAGCAACAACTCGCCGCGACTGCTGATCAGGCCTTCGTGGTTGTCCAGACTAGCGCTGTGGCTGTCCAGCGTGGCGGCGGAGATGACGCCTTTGAGGTTGTTCAGTGCTGCGGCAATGCGCAACGTCAGACCCTGCTGGCTGAGCAGTTTGCCGTTGCTGTTGTCGAGGTCGTGCGCGGCGAGCGTGAAGGCTTGCTGGCTGGAAATTTCCCCGCCCTGGTTGTTCACACCGTTGAGGTTTTTCAACAGCAGCGTGCCGGGCGCATTGATCAAACCGCTCTGGTTGTTCAACTGGCCGTGATTCAGATCGAGGGTCAGATCAGTCTTGCTGAACAGCTCACCGCCCTGCTGATCCAGCCCGGTGAGCGAAACGTCCAGCGCCTGCTGGCTGGCGATACGGCCCGTGGCGTTGTTGACCTGCCCTGCCTTGAGCGTCAGCGCCGCGCCGCTGGTGAGTTTGCCACCCTGGCTGTTGTCGACTGCGCCGGTCTCGATCCGGCTGAGGCCTTGGCCGTAGATCGCGCCTTTTCGGCTGTTATCAAGACTGCCGCTGTTGAGGGTCAGCGCGCTGTCGGTGTTGATCGAACCGGCCTGATTGAGCAACGCGCCAGTGCTGGTGAGTTTCAGGTTGCCGGCACTGCCAAGGCTGCCGTTGCTGTTGTCGATGCGCGCAGCATTGACAGTCAGCGTGCCGTCGCTGCTGATCGCGCCGAGCGAATTGGTCAGCGCGTCATCAAGGGTAATCACCAGACCGTTGAGGCTGCCGAGATTGCCGCCGCTGTTGTCCAGCGTGGCGCCGGTGACTGTTACCGCGCCTTTGGAGGCGGCAATCAAGCCTTTGCTCTGGTTGATCAGTTTGGTGACGCTCAGCCCAATGTTGCTGCCGGAGAGGATTTTGCCGCCATCACTGTTATCCAGACGCAGGCCTTTGACGTTCATCAGCAGGCTGCTGGAGATCTCGCCGCTGCGATTGTCGACGTCGTCGACCGAGAGTGTCAGCGCTTTTGTTGTGCCGACCAGCCCGCCGTTGCGGTTGTCGAGCGTCTTGCCAGTCAGGCTCAGATTGCCTTGGGCAACCAGCGCACCGCCCTGTTGTTGCAGCAGGCCGATGGTGGCCAGCAGATCGCCCTGGCTGGAAATCCGTCCAGCCGCGTTTTGAATTTCCGCAGCCGTAAGGTTGACGGGGCCGACCGCACTGACCAGACCACCACTGTTATCCAGACGAGTGCCAACATAGGTCAGGCCTTGCTTGCTGCTGATCACGCCTTTTTCGCGGTTATCCAGTTGCGCGACATTCACGGTCAACTGCTGGTCGGCCTGAATCACCCCGCCCCGGTTGTCGGCCGTGTCGCCGCGCAGAGCCAGCGTGCTGTTGCCAGTGACTTTACCTGCGCTGTTCAGCAGCGTGCCGGCCTGCGCATCAATCGCGCCTTTGGCCGAGATGTCACCCTTGTTGCGGTTGTCGAGTGTGCCACTGATGCGTGCAGTCAGGCTGCCATCGCTGACCAGCGCCCCGGCCTCGCGGTTATCCAGACTGGCTGCCTTCAAAAACACGGTGCGTGCCGAACCGAGAACACCGTCACGGTTGTCCAGCGCACCGCTGAGATCGATATTCAGGCCCAGGTCACCGAGAATCTCCCCGCGGCGGTTATCAAGCCTGCCGCCGGTGACGACGATGTTCTGCCCGCTGAGCGTACCGCCCTGGTTGTTCAGGGTTTGCGCGGTATTGACCGTCAGATTGCGGCTGGCGGTGAGGCGCTTGCCGGTGTTGTCGAGATTCTGCGCGGTGAGGTTCAGATCGCCGCTGGCGTTGCGACTGCCATCGGCGTTGACGCCGGCTTCGATGGTCCCGGCATTGGTCAGTTGGCCGCCGGAGCTGAGAGTGATGCTGTCGCGGGCCGCGAGGGTCTGGCGGTTGCTCAGGTTGCCCTGGGTTTGCACGTTGACGCTGCTGCCGGCGTAAACCGCGCCGCGTGCATCGAGGCTGGCGGCCTTGACGTTGACCGCGCCCGTGGCCGAGGTGTCGGCCAGACTCAACTGACCGTTGGCATCCAGTTGAATATCACCGCCGCTGGCAATCAGCTTGCCGTCGAGTTTCACCCCGACGCCGGCCTCGGTGCCGACCAGTTTGATCGCGCCCGCGTACATGCCGCCGAGTGCCGACGAGTCGATGGCCAGTTGCGGTTTGCTGCTGCCGTCCTCAGCGCGCGCGGTGGCATTGAGCGTTTGTGCATTGACGTCGTTGCGACCGGCGACAATCGTCAGGTTCTGCGCCTGAAGTTGCGCGTTGATCTTTGCGCTGCGGGTGATGATTTCAAAACGGTCGACGTTAGTCGCGTTGAGGCCCGCGCCCTCGATGGCCACAGAACCCTGGTCAACCTGATAACGCTCCAGCCGGCCGTTATCGAGCACGGGTTTGCCGGTAGTCAGCGTGACGCGCGGCGAGTTGATGAAGCCACAGCCATTGCAAGTGATGCCGTAAGGGTTGGCGACGATCACCCGCGCCGACTGCCCCGCCACTTCGGTGTAACCGCGCAACTGGCTCGGGTTGCCGCTGATGACTTCGTTGAGAATCGCCTGCGCCGAACCGCTGTTTTTCAGGTTCGGGTTGTCGACGATGTGCCCCCCCAGTTGCGTAACCGTATTCTGTGTTGAGCCGTTGTTGAGGATCAGCCCCTGCGCGCCGACGTTGTAGTCGTGGAACTGGTTATGCGACAGGCCGCTGGCATTGGGCGTGGCAATATTGATGATCGGCACGCCATTGCCGGCGCGATCCAGCGAGGTATTCGGGTTGGCCACCACGATGCCGTCGGCCTGCGCCCACATCGGTTGCCAGAACATGACATTCGCCAACAGGAACGCCAGCCCGCGTTTCGGCATGCCGAGGAAGAGTTCGCGGTTTTTAACGGCAGCAGCAGGCTCACTGGCGATAAAGGCTAGTTGACGAATGTCCATGTCAGAATCTCGGGGCAGGCGGTATTTAGAGGAAGAATTCCAGACGGAAGTAGATCGGTGCTTCACGCTCGGTCAGCGCATCCGGGCGTTCCAGGGAATGGGCAAACGTCACCCCGGCGGACAGGTGTTTGCCACGGGCAAACAGATCCAGCGAGTTGCTCGACATGCGCCCGTGCTGATCACCGTTGTATTGGTTGTTCTGAATCACGCCCTGGTCGTAACCCAGACTCGTGCCGTACTCGGTAAACACCGGTTGCAGCCACTCGACAGTGACCGGGCGCGACCAACGCAAATCATTGCGCCAGTAACCACCGCTGTCGCCGGACAGCGACTGATCCTTGTAGCCACGGATCGACGACGAGCCGCCGAGGCTGGTGCGCTGCGGACTGAACAGCACGTCTTCACTGCGCTGGCCAGTCATCAGGCTGCTGAAGCTGAACGACTCGCCCCATAGCTTGAACGGCTGCAAGTAGCTCAGGGTTGCGGTGTATTTGCGGTAGCGTGCATTGGGCTCGCTTGGGCCGGGGTCGTGACTGCCCTGCGCATCGAAGGCGCCGATACCTTCCTGCATGCCCGCGTCAAAGTTGACGAAAGCACTGCCGACCCGACGACCGTGGTTGAAGCCGAACTGCGCTTCGCTGATGCGGTTGCTGCTCAGTTTGAGTTTGCTGTCTTCGATGAAGTTGTTGGTGCGCAGATACGACAGACCCGCGCTGAGCGAGGTCTTGCTGACGGCGTCGCGATGGATCACCCGCTCGGCGCGCAACTGATGGTTTTCGCTGTCGCCGGTCTGTTTGAAGTTGTAGAGGTTGGCGGCAATTTGCGAGCGGTATTCGCTCTGGCTGTAGGTGTAGCTGAAGGTCCACCAGCCCCACGGCAAGCTGTAATTGAGCATGGCGTTGTTGGAGGTGTGCTGATGGTCAGTCATCGCGTCGTGACCGCCACGCAGGCTCAACTGATCCGTCAGGCCGAGCGGGCTGTCCCAGTCAAACGTGGTGCCCCATTGCTGTTCGCCGGTGCTGCGCTGGCCGTCGTTGTTGCGCGACAGCCCGACTCGCCATGGTTTCTGCGGCGTGTTGGTGACTAGCACTTCACTGCCACCGACGTTCTGGCCCGGCGCCAGCTCCATTTTTGCCTGATTGGATGGCAGGCGGTTGAGCTGATCGACCATTTGCTCGATCTCGCGCAGGTTGACCAGTTCACCGGTTTTGCCGGGAAAGGCCATGGCCAGTTCGCGCTCCGAGAGCTGGCTGTTTTCCGCGCCTTTCATGCCTTCAAGCTTGCCTTCGACCACCAGCACTTGCAGGTGCCCGCTGGACAGATCCTGCTGCGGCAAGTAGGCGCGGCTGGTGACCAGGCCTTTCTCGATATAGTAATCGGTGATGACCTTGAGCAGCTCGTTGAGCTGAGGTACGCCCAGGCACTCACCGATATAGGGCTTGAGCAGACGGTTTTTTTCGTTGTCCGACAGGCTGTCGGCACCCTTGAGCTCAATGTCTTTGATCGGGAAACAACGGGTATCGGTGGGGGCAGCCGGTTGCGCAGGCTTGACGTCCCTGCCGGGCAGATCCTTGAGTTCTTCGAGGCGCCGCTGCTGTTCTTCGAGCAGGCGATTCTGGCGGTCACGGATAAGGTCGGTGTCACCGGGTGTAGGGGCCGCTACGGCAATCTGGAGTGGAGACAGGCACAGCAACGCTACGCACAACCTCGCCACGAGGGCGGGTGAGGACATGTTCGATCCCTCGAGACGAAAAGTGACATCAAAATAGTGGCGCGATATTAGATGGCCATCATTTTGACGTCAAACAATCGTTTCGACCATTTGTCGGGTTTGTAACGAGGAATGTACAAATGGGATCGCAGTCCCGCGAGGCATAGCCTGATTAATCAGCGCCGCCTTTCAGTGTTCAACGCCCAGCCGCGTCGCGACGTCTTCCGGGGCCAGCACGCGACCATCGGCCGCCGTCAATTGCAGCTTGCGAATTGGCTGACGATCCTTTGCATCAACCATCACCGACCCTGGCTCACCCGGCGCATACATGAATTCACCGCCCCACTGCGACAGCGCGACGATCACTGTTTGCAGGGCTTTGCCACGCTCTGTCAGCACGTATTCCTTATAAGCCCCGCCGTCGGCGGCTGGCATCGCCTGCAGAATCCCCTGCTCCACCAGCCCCTTGAGGCGCGCGCTGAGCATGTTCTTGGCGATATCCAGACTCTTCTGGAAATCATTGAAACGCCGGATGCCGTCCAGCGCATCACGAATGATCAGCAGCGACCACCAGTCACCGATCAGGTCCAGCGTGCGGGCGACCGGGCAGGCATTGCCCTGCAAACTTTTGCGTTTCACGTAAATGTACTCCCTCGAATCAGTGGACAGCTGTGCGGCTCAGGGTTGCATCATACAACTCTGGCGCGGATCCACGACTGAACTGCGCAAAACCAGCACCTGCATACAAGTAGCCGGATCGCTTTGCGCTGATAGTGAATGCCGCCATTTCGGCAGCGAACCCTAAAGCAGGAGTTTCCATGAGCACCTTCACCACACAAGACGGTACCGAGATCTATTACAAGGACTGGGGCAGCGGTAAACCCGTGCTGTTCAGCCATGGCTGGCCACTGGATGCCGACATGTGGGAATACCAGATGGAATACCTGAGCAGCCGAGGCTATCGCACCATTGCGTTTGATCGTCGCGGTTTCGGCCGCTCAGATCAGCCATGGACCGGTTATGACTACGACACTTTCGCCGATGACATCGCGCAACTGATCAACCATCTCGACCTGCGCGATGTGACGCTGGTGGGCTTTTCCATGGGTGGTGGCGACGTCAGCCGCTACATCGCCCGCCATGGCAGCGAGCGGGTTGCCGGTCTGGTGCTGTTGGGCGCCGTGACGCCACTGTTCGGTAAAAAAGCCGATTTCCCGCAGGGCGTCGACAGCTCGGTATTCGACGGGATCAAGTCCGGCCTGCTGAAGGATCGCGCGCAGTTCATCGCCGATTTCGCCGCGCCGTTCTATGGCACCAATCAGGGCCAGAAAGTCTCCGACGGCGTGCTCACGCAAACGTTGAATATCGCTCTGATGGCCTCGCTCAAAGGCACGGTGGATTGCGTCACGGCGTTCTCGGAAACCGACTTCCGCCCGGACATGGCCAAGATCGACGTGCCGACGCTGGTGATCCATGGCGACGGCGATCAGATCGTGCCGCTCGAAACCACCGGTAAACAGGCGGCGGCGCAAATCAAGGGTGCCGAGTTGAAGGTTTACGCCGGGGCACCGCATGGCTTTGCGGTGACGCATGCGCAGGCGTTGAACGAGGACTTGCTGGCGTTCCTCAAGCGCTGAAAACTCAGCGCAGCAAAGTCCGTCAACATCCGTTTGACGGACTTTGTGCTCCCCTCAGTCTCAGCTAAGTTTCCCTCGTTAATGTCTCTCCTGCGCACCTTCAGCGCTGCTCAGGAGAGGCCCCCGCCCATGAATTCCGCGAAAGCCGGATGGCTCAACAAAGTACCCGAGGTCACCCTGGCCTTCTGGGTGATCAAGATTCTGTCGACGACCGTCGGTGAAACCGGTGCGGACTTTCTCGCCGTGGACGTCGGTTTCGGCGCCGGCCCGACCAGCCTCGGCATGGCGTTGCTGCTGGGCGGCGCACTGTTCCTGCAAATGCGCAAAGTCACCTACACGCCGTGGATCTATTGGCTGACCGTGGTGCTGGTGAGCATCGTCGGCACGCAGATCACCGACATCATGACCGACATGCTCGATATCAGTCTGTACATCAGCACCGCGGTGTTTTCAGTGCTGCTGGCGATCAATTTCGTGCTCTGGTATCGGGTCGAACACAGTCTATCGATCCGTGAAATCAACACCCCGCGCCGGGAGCTTTTCTACTGGACCACGGTGCTGTGTACGTTCGCCCTCGGCACCGCCGCCGGTGATCTGGCCACCGAAGCACTGGGCCTGGGCTTCACCCTTGGCGCAGTGATTTTCGGCGCACTGATTGCCGCCACCCTGATCGCCTGGCGCATGGGCGCCAATGTGGTGTTGACCTTCTGGGTCGCCTACATCCTGACCCGGCCGTTCGGCGCTTCTCTGGGCGATCTGCTGACCCAGGCGAAAACCTATGGCGGCCTCGGTATGGGCGCGGCCTGGACCAGCGCGATTTTTCTGACCGTCATCGTTCTGCTCGTGGCTGTCGCGCAGATCAGCGTCGGCAACCGCAAAACCCTTACTCAGTAACCTTCAATGTCTATTCGAGGAATCATCATGCGTCCCTTTCAAAATGCCATTCGTCACGTTGCCATCGTCACCTCGATCGTTCTGCTGGGCATCGCCGCCGGCTGCTCGAAACCGGCGGACAAACCGGCGGGCGGTGCCGCCACGACGTCAATGAGCGCGCCGACGCAATCAGGCTCGAAGCTCGGCGACCTGAGCGAGTTCCGCAGCATCGCCGCCGACGTCGCCGTCCTCGTCGATAAAAACGATCTGCGGGGCGCCAAGGCGCGGATCAAGGATCTGGAATCGGCCTGGGATTCCGCTGAAGCCGGGATCAAGCCGCGTGCAGCAAGCGACTGGCACGTGCTCGACAAAGCCATCGACCGCGCCCTTGACGCCCTGCGCGCCAGCTCGCCGAAGCAAAGTGACTGCAAAGCGGCGATGGACGACGTGCTCAAGGCATTCGATTCGATGAAAGGTCAGGCATGACCGTGCGCTGCGCCGGTGGCGGACAAACGCCGGCTCAGGTGCTTCAATACAGGCGCGACGGTCTCGACCGTGGCGCCTTTTTTTGCGGAGCGGGACATGCGGATATTGCTGGTCGAAGACGACCCGATGATTGGTGATGCGATACAGGGCGCACTGGACGATGCGAGCTACGCCACCGACTGGGTGAAAAACGGCCTCACTGCCCTCGCGGCACTGGACACGCAAGCCTACGACATGGTGCTGCTCGACCTCGGTCTGCCCGGCAAGGACGGCCTCGATGTGCTCGACAGCATTCGCGCGCGCAACAATCCTGTGCCGCTGTTGATCATCACCGCCCGCGAGGGTCTTGATGAGCGCCTGCGCGGACTGGACGGCGGCGCCGACGACTTCCTGCTCAAACCCTTTGCCATGGCCGAACTGCTCGCGCGCATGCGTGCGGTGTTACGACGCAAGGGCGGCAGCGCGCAGTCAGTGCTGGACAACGGCGTGGTGTCGCTGGACCTGCTGGCCAAACAAGCGCGCACCGCCGAGGCGGACGAGGTGCAACTTTCCGCCCGCGAATTTGCCCTGCTGCAAGCCTTGCTGATCCGGCCCGGGGCGATTCTGTCGCGCAGTGAACTGGAGGATCGAATCTATGGCTGGGGCAATGAAGTGGAAAGCAACGCCGTGGAGTTTCTGATCCATGCGTTGCGACGAAAACTGGGTAACCACGTGATCAAGAACGTCAGGGGAATGGGATGGATGGTTTCAAAAAGCGCCTGAATGATTCGGTTCAGTTGCGCCTGTCGTTCACGCTGTCCGTCGCCATCCTGATCATCGCGGTGCTCGCCGGGGTCTTCGCGTTTTTCTCCGCCCTCGACGAAGCCCACGAGATGCAGGACGCGCACCTGCATCAAGTGGCCATGCTGTTCGATCGCCAACAGATGACCCTGCGCTATCCCGCTGCCGAGCCGTTGGCGGGCGACGATGAGGAATCGCGCGTCATCGTCCAGTACCTTGCCGACGGACGCCTGGCGCGCGGCAACGACGACAACGTCATTCCGCTGCCCTTCCCTGCCACGCTCGCTGACGGTTTGGCGACGGTAACCATTGCCGGTGAAGACTTCCGCGCGATGGTCAGGACCACCGCCCGTGGCGAGCGCATTGTCGTGGCTCAGGAAACCGGCATCCGTGACCGCGAAGCGCGGGAAAGCGCCTGGCGTAGCCTGTTGCCGTTTTTGATTCTGTTTGCCGTATTGCTATTGGTCGTGGGCGATCTGGTGCGCAAGCTCTTCCGACCGATCGCCGTGCTCTCCGATGAGATCGACCAGCGTGACCAGCAAGCACTGCACCCGATTGACGAACAACATCTGCCCAGCGAAATCCGCCCTTTCGTGGTAGCCATCAATCGCTTGCTGGGACGGGTCGCGACGTCGATGGAAAGCCAACGCCGCTTCGTTGCCGACGCCGCGCACGAACTGCGCTCACCGATGACCGCCCTGTCGTTGCAAGCCGAACGTCTGGCGGCCAGCGACATGCCGACGGCGGCTCTTGAGCGTTTGCTGCCGCTGACTCAAGGCATTGAGCGCAGTCGTCAACTGATCGATCAATTGCTGGCGTTGGCAGCGGCGCAATCGAGCGTGGAGCGGCCTCAGACAAGCATCTCCGTGCATGCGGTATTTCGCCGGGTGCTGGAAGACTCAATGCCTTTGGCCGAGCGCAAACATATCGATATCGGCGTCGAAAGCCTTGAGGACGTGCAGGTGTTGATCAATGAAATGGACCTGACGATACTGGTCCGCAATCTGCTCGACAATGCTATCCGCTACAGCCCCGAAGGCAGCCAGATTGATTTGTCGGTGACACAAACACAGGATGCCGCCATTGTGCAGGTCAAGGACTCGGGGCCAGGCATCAGCGTTGAAGAACAACAGCGGGTGTTCGATCCGTTTTACCGCAGCCTCGGCACCGAGGTGTCCGGCTCCGGGCTGGGACTGTCCATCGTCAGGGCCATTGCCGAGCGCACAGGCGCCAGCATTCACTTGAGTTTTACTGACGAATGCCAGCAGCGCGGGCTGTGTGTGACGGTCCGTTTCAAACGCACCGAGAAAACCATCACGCCGTTTTGACATTTTTTCCCAATCCGCTTCGTAGGGTGCGTTATTCGGCTAATCAGGAACCCGCTCATGACCTCTTCCGACCTTGGCGAAATGGACGAAGACATCCTTACTCAAGCCGCCGACTGGTGCATGCGCTTGAACGACGATGATTGCTCACCTGCTGACCGGCAGGATTTCCAGCATTGGATTCAGCTCGATCCGCGCCACGCTTTCGAGTACGCAAAGATGCTCGAGATCTGGGATCTCAGCGGACAATTGCCGGAAGAACCCGGGCCGGCGAAAAAGCTCCTGTCCGGTGATGCATCGATGCACAAAGGCAGTCGCGAAATGTAGGGGCAGGTTTTGCCGCTCCTGCCCCCCTTCATAGCGCTCAACCCACAGTATTCAAAGGCTTTCCCCCGTCTGCATCAGAATTTTATCTTCACATCCCAGCTTAATAATATTTTACCGATACCCCCCTCCTCCCTAGTCTGACCTCAAGCCAAACGGACAAGCCAACAGCGGCCCGAATCCCACTGCCTTGCTAGGAAGGATGTAGAGATGACCCCTGAAATAATAAAAACAGACACGCTGATCGTGGGTGCCGGCCAAGCGGGCGTGGCGATGAGCGAGCACCTGAGCAAACTCGGTGTGCCGCACCTGGTGCTGGAGCGCAATCGCATTGCCGAACGCTGGCGCACCGGGCGCTGGGACTCGCTGGTGGCCAACGGCCCGGCGTGGCACGACCGCTTCCCCGGCCTGGAATTCGATGACGTCGATCCCGACGGTTTCGCCCCGAAAGAGCGCGTAGCCGATTACTTCGAAGCCTATGCGAAGAAATTCAATGCGCCGATCCGCACCGGCGTTGAGGTGAAAAGCGTGGTGCGCAATGTCGGTCGCCCGGGTTTCACCGTCGAGACCTCCGAAGGCGTGATCGAAGCCAGCCGTGTGGTCGCCGCCACGGGTCCGTTTCAGAAACCGGTGATCCCGGCGATTGCCCCGCAAGACCAACGTCTGCTGCAAATCCATTCCGCTGACTACCGTAACCCGAAGCAATTGCCGGCAGGCGCGGTATTGGTGGTGGGCGCAGGTTCCTCCGGTGTGCAGATTGCCGATGAATTGCAACGTTCCGGCAAGCAGGTTTACCTGTCGGTTGGCGCCCACGACCGCCCGCCTCGCGCTTATCGCAACCGGGATTTCTGCTGGTGGCTGGGTGTGCTCGGCGAGTGGGATCAAGCGGCGATGAAACCCGGTCGCGAGCATGTGACCATCGCGGTCAGCGGCGCCCATGGCGGGCGCACCATCGATTTCCGTGGTCTGGCCCATCGCGGCATGACCCTGGTTGGCGTCACCGAATCGTTCAATAACGGCGTGGTGACCTTTAAGCAGGACCTGGTCGGCAACCTCACTCGCGGCGACGAAAATTATCTGGCGCTGCTGGACGCCGCCGATACCTACATCGAGCGCAACGGCCTTGATCTACCGGAAGAACCGGAGGCGCGCGAAACCTTTCCGGATCCTGAGTGCGTGAAAAATCCGCTGGCCGATCTCGATCTGGCCAAGGCTGGCGTGACCTCGATCATCTGGGCCACCGGGTTCGCCGTGGATTACTCGTGGCTGCAAGTCGCGGCGTTCGATGACAAGGGCAAGCCTGTGCATCAGCGCGGCGTGTCGAGTGAGCCGGGGGTGTATTTCCTCGGTCTGCCATGGCAGTCGCGCCGTGGCTCGTCATTTATCTGGGGCGTGTGGCACGACGCCAAACACGTCGCCGATCACATAGCCACTCAGCGCAAGTACCTGGACTACCGCGATGCCGAGCAGCGTGAAGCCGCGCTGCATTCGAACGCCCACAACAAGGCCGCTGACACCGTCGACGCTTGATGTCCTTTTCGCTCCGGCGCCGATTGCGCCGGGCAACCCCTCTTTCAGGAGCTGCACATGAGCAAGCCAACCCACACTCGCATCCGCATGTTCAACACCAAAGACACCTACCCCAACCAGACGCTGGACAACGATTTGTGCCAGGCCGTGCGTGCAGGCAACACGGTGTATGTCCGTGGGCAGGTCGGCACCGATTTCGACGGCAATCTGATCGGTTTGGGTGATCCGCGTGCACAAGCCGAACAGGCCATGCGCAACGTCAAGCAACTGCTCGAAGAAGCCGGCAGCGACATGAGCCACATCGTCAAAACCACCACCTACCTGATCGACCCGCGTTATCGCGAGGCGGTGTATGGCGAAGTCGGCAAGTGGCTTAAAGGCGTGTTCCCGATCTCCACCGGGCTGGTGGTGTCGGCGCTAGGGCAGCCGCAGTGGTTGATGGAGATTGATGTGATTGCGGTGATTCCTGAGTAAGTCAGGAAACCGAGTTGTGGCCATCGCGAGCAGGCTCACTCCTACAGGGAATGCATTTCATTGTGGGAGCGAGCCTGCTCGCGAAGAGGCCAGTCCAGACACACAAGGAGTTCATTAGATGACCTTTTCAATCACAGCCCGCTGCGCCGAAACCGGCCAGTTCGGTGTCGCCATCAGTTCCTCCAGCATCGCCGTCGGTGCCCGTTGCCCGTGGCTGCTGCCGGGCGTTGGCGCAGTGTCGAGCCAGAACATCACCCTGCCGTCTCTCGGCCCGGAAGTTCTTGCGCTGATGGAGCAAGGTTTGGCGCCGGACGATGCGCTGGACAAAGTCCTCACGCGCAACGGCTACAGCCAGTACCGCCAGATCACGGCGATCAACCACCTCGGCCAGACCGCACATTTCAGCGGTGCGCAAACCCTCGGCGTGCACAACGCCGTGAGCGGCGAACAATGCGTCGCCGCCGGCAACATGCTCGCCGGGCGTTCGGTGATCGAAGCCATGGTCAGCGCCTTTGAGGATGGTGAAGGTCAACTCGCTGATCGTCTGCTCAAAGCGCTGCACGCCGCACAAGCTCTCGGTGGCGAAGCCGGGCCGGTGCATTCGGCCGCTGTCGTGGTGGTCGGCGAGCAGACCTGGCCGATCGTCAACCTGCGCGTCGACTGGGCCGATGAAGATCCGATCGGCCAACTGCAAAAACTCTGGAACGCTTACGAGCCTCAGCTTCAGGACTACATCGACCGCGCCCTCGATCCGGCGAAAGCGCCAGGTTATGGCGTGGCCGGTGATGACCGATGAACAGCGTCGAGTTGCTCAAAGTGCTGGTGGGGTTCGATACCACCAGCCGTGAATCCAACTTGCTGTTGATCGAGTTCGTCCGCGATTACCTCGCGGGTTTCGACGTGCCGTGTGCGCTGATCTATAACGATGAGCGCAGCAAAGCCAACCTGTTCGCCACGATCGGCCCGGTGGATCAACCGGGCATTGTGCTGTCCGGGCATACCGATGTGGTGCCGGTCGATGGCCAGCCGTGGACGCTGCCGCCGTTCGAACTGAGCGAACGCGACGGCAAACTGTACGGCCGTGGCACGGCGGACATGAAGGGCTACATCGCCTGCGTGCTCGCCCTGGTGCCGTCACTGGTTAAAACGCCGCTGCGCATGCCGGTGCACATTGCCTTGTCCTATGACGAAGAGGTCGGCTGCCTCGGCGTGCGCTCGCTGCTGAAGGTCTTGCAGCAGCGACCGATCAAACCGCTGCTGTGCATCATCGGCGAACCGACCGAATTGAAACCGGTGCTCGGCCACAAGGGCAAACTGGCGATGCGCTGCGATGTGCAGGGCCATCCGTGCCATTCGGCCTATACGCCGCTCGGGGTCAACGCGATTGAATACGCCGCCGAACTGATCGCTGAACTGGGCCGTCTCGGCCAGCAACTGAAAGCGCCTGAGCATCATGATGCGCGCTTCGATCCGCCCTACAGCACGGTGCAGACCGGCGTGATCAGCGGCGGCAAAGCCTTGAATATCGTTCCGGCCGATTGCCGATTCGACTTCGAGATCCGCGCCCTGCCCTCACAGGATCCGGCGCTGGTTGCCGAGGCGCTGAAAGCCTATGCCGAACGCGAAGTGCTGCCGCGTATGCGCGCGGTCAGTGCGCAGAGTGATATTCGCTTCAGCGCCTTGTCCGCGTATCCGGGGCTGGCCACCGATGCGCAAAGCCAGGCCGCCGAACTGATTTCGGTCTTCTGCGGTTCAAAGGATTTCGGCACTGTAGCGTTCGGTACCGAGGGTGGACTGTTTGATACGGTGGGGATTCCCACGGTGGTCTGCGGTCCCGGCAGCATGGACCAGGGCCATAAACCCGATGAGTTTGTCAGCCTCGAACAGTTGCAGGCGTGCGATGCCATGCTCCAGCGGATGCTGGCGTTTATCAGCCTCTGACCAGCGGCTCGACGGCACTCACGGGTGCAGTCGGGCCAACTCTTCGCGGCAATGATCGACAAACAACTGCGCCGGTTTGGTCAGTTGCACACGACGCAGCCAGGCCGCCGACAATCCCGAACCGGTGACGTTTTCCGCCAGCGGTACACACACGACTTGCTGGCCGTCGTAGGTGTAGTCGCTGAACGGTTTGGTCACCAGAATCGAAAAGCCGAAACCATTGCCGACCATGCCACGCACCATCTCGATCGACGGTGAGCTGAAGACGATGTTCGGCGTCAGGCCGCGCTCTTCGAAGATGCTCACGAAATAGGTGCGGCTCGGCACCACGTCGAGCAGGATCATCGGTTCCAGCACCAGATCATCCAGCGAGACCTTGGCCTGTTGTGCAAAACGGTGGCTGGCCGGCAGCAAAGCGTAAGGCTGTTGCGGTGGCATCAGCGGTGCGGTTTCGATGGTGCTGTCCAGATCGTGCTCGAACAGCATCGCCACGTCGATGCTGCCGGCGGTCAGCGCCTGCACCAGTTCTTGTTGCTCGCCATCACGAATGCGGATTTCCACCCCCGGCCAGCGCGCCTTGAAGCCGGCGATCAAGCGCGGCAAGTACAGTGGTGCGACGGTTTCGAAACAGCCGATATCGATCTGCCCCGCTACCACGTCATTGTCAGCCAGCGCATTTTGTTCGAACTCGTGAGCCACCCGCAGCAGCTCCAGCGCCTTGCGATAAAAGCGCGAACCGCTGGGCGTCAGAGAGACGCCTTGGGCGTGATGGCGGATGAACAACTGCACACCGAAGCTTTCTTCCAGATGCTTGATAGCGGTGGAAACCGACGGCTGCGCGATGTAGAGCTTGCGCGAGGCCTCGGCAACGCTGCCGCAGTCGGCGGTGGTGACGAAATACTTGAGCTGGCGCAGGTTGTAGGCGGCCATATGAGTCTCCAAAAGAGCGCGAGTGTTCGCCCTGTTTCCCTGGCGCACGATCAAACTTGAACATACCGGACACGGGCGCCAGCCGAAGCATATTTTTTTTAAGGTCTGAAGCAACAAACTTACTAATTTATCTATCCCGACGCTTTGCACATGATCGCTTCAACAAGAAATGCGCCGCCCGTGCCGGCGCTTGCCGAAGTACGTCCACGTACTCATCCTTGCCTTGGAGTTCGTCATGGCTACCCCTGCAGCATTCTCCGCTCCGCTGATTGAAAAACACACGATAGGATACGTGCCCCCCGAAGATCGCCACGGAAAGGTCAGGGATCTGTTCACGCTCTGGTTCGGCGGCAACATCGCGCCGTTGCCCATCGTCACCGGTGCGCTGGGCGTGCAGTTGTTTCACTTGAATCTGCTCTGGGGCATCGTCGCGATTCTGGTCGGCCATCTGGTCGGTGGTGTGCTGATGGCACTGCACTCGGCGCAAGGCCCGCAGATGGGCATCCCGCAAATGATCCAGAGCCGCGCGCAGTTCGGCTCTCTTGGCGCGTTGCTGGTGGTGTTGATTGCCGGCGTCATGTACATCGGCTTTTTCGCCTCCAACATCGTGCTCGCCGGCAAGTCGCTGCATGGCGTGGTCGACAGCGTTCCGGTGCCGGTCGGCATCGTCATCGGCGCAGTCGGTTCGGGGATCATCGGCATCATCGGCTACCGATTTATCCACGTGCTCAACCGCATCGGCACGTGGGTGCTGGGGATCGGCATCGTCGTCGGTTTCGGCTACATATTCACTCATATTCAAACCGATGACTTCCTCACCCGGGGCAGCTTCAACCTCTCCGGTTGGCTGGCCACCGTGTCGCTGGCCGCGCTGTGGCAGATCGCGTTTGCGCCCTACGTGTCCGATTATTCGCGGTACTTGCCGGCCGACGTGAAGGTTTCTTCGACCTTCTGGACGACCTATTTGGGGTCAGCGTTGGGTTCGAGTCTGGCGTTTATTTTCGGCGCCGTCGCGGTGCTGGCAACGCCAGTCGGCATGGACACCATGGACGCGGTGAAACTCGCCACTGGCTCTATTGGCCCGCTGATGCTGGTGCTGTTCCTGCTCAGCGTGATCAGCCACAACGCCCTCAACCTGTACGGCGCGGTGCTGTCGCTGATCACTTTGGTGCAGACCTTCGCCTACCGCTGGATTCCTACCGCCAAGAGCCGCGCAGTGATCTCGATCATCGTCTTGCTGGCCTGCTGCTTTGCCGCCGTCGGCGCGTCGAAAGACTTTATCGGCCACTTCGTCGACATGGTGCTGGTGTTGTTGGTGGTGCTAGTGCCGTGGACGGCGATCAACCTGATCGACTTCTACGCGATCCACAAAGGCCAGTACGACATCCAGTCGATCTTCCAGGTCGACGGCGGCATCTACGGCCGCTACAACCCGCAGGCGCTGCTGGCTTACGCGATCGGCATCGCCGTGCAGATCCCGTTCATGAACACGCCGTTGTGCGTCGGCCCGGTGTCGGCACACATCAACGGTGCGGATCTGTCATGGCTGGTGGGACTGCTGGTGACCTCGCCGCTGTATTTCTGGCTGGCGAATCGGGACACGTCCTACCGTCGGCGGATGATGGGCGGGAAACTGGCGAGCAGTCTGTGAGATTGATTTGATGAAAAACCAAGGCCCGCTTAGTGCGGGCCTTCTTTATTTCGGTATGGTATTTCTTCAAGCCTGAAGACTCTGAGGAAAGGGACATCCAATGCTGCGAATACTCGGTAAAGCCTCATCGATCAACGTGCGCGAAGTGCTGTGGACTTGCGCTGAATTGCGCATTCCTTTCGAGCGTGAAGACTGGGGATCGGGGTTCAGATCGACGAACGATTCGGAGTTTCTCGCGCTCAATCCCTGTGCCATGGTGCCGGTGATTCAGGACGGTGATTTCACCTTGTGGGAATCGAACACGATCATTCGCTATCTGGTCTCGCGCTACGACGGCACGCAGCTTTATCCGACGGAGCCGATGGCGCGGGCGCGGATTGATCAGTGGATCGATTGGCAGGCTTCGGAGCTGAATCGCTCGTGGTCGTACGCGTTTCTGTCGCTGGTGCGCCAGTCGCCGGAGCATCAGGACAGCGCCGCTCTGGCAGCCGGTTGCCGGGACTGGGCGCGGAACATGGTCATCCTCGACCGACAACTGGAGAAGACCGGCGCCTACGTCAGCGGCGAGACGTTTTCACTGGCGGACATTCCCATCGGACTGTCGGTGAACCGCTGGTTCGAAACACCATTGGCTCACCCGGATTTTGCCGCGGTAAAGGCCTATTACGAGCGCCTGAGCCTGCGCCCCGGCTACGTACTGCACGGTCGAAACGGTACGCCGTGATCGAGGTTATTTGCCTTTGAACGCCTCACGCCGCGCCTGTCGCTCAGCGGCGTAAGCTTCTTGTGGCTGGCTGATCAAATCTTCCCGACGCAAGGGTTCGCCACAGTGATCGCACAGCGGCCCGAGGCCGGCGCTGTGGTTGCAGCTTTTGTGGGTCATGTTCACCGCCAGTCCCTCCTCCGGTGTTTTGCACCAGGTCTCTCCCCACGCCCGCAGCGCAATGATCACCGGGTAGAACGCCTCGCCTTTCGCGGTGAGGTGGTACTCGTAGCGTTTCGGTCGCTCGTTGTACAAGCGTCGTTCGACCAACCCATCCGCTTCCAGACATTTCAGACGCGCGGCGACCATCTGCGGCGTACCGCCCGTCTGCGCCTGGATCTCGTCATAACGATGATTGGCCATGAACAACTCGCGCAAAACCAGCACCGTCCAGCGGTCGCCGACGATCGTCTCGGCCCGGGAGATCGGGCACAGCGTGTCAGGAAGACTATCGTTTACTGCCATCAGGGCTTGCCTCTTTTACAGTTACTATGATTATCATATCTACACGATGCCAGGACAAGCCCTGTGCACCGATAATCTCATTGCCGGAGCAAGCAGCCATGTCGAATACCCCCTATCCACTGGACAAAACCGCCTACCTGTTGGTCGATCCGTACAACGATTTTCTGTCGGACGGCGGCAAGATTTTCCCTCTGATCAAACCCATGGCCGAACAGAACGGCCTGCTCGACAACCTGCGCAAACTCGACCGCACCGTGCGCGACTTGAAAATTCCGGTGGTCATCGTACCCCATCACCGCTGGGAAAAAGGCGACTACGAAACCTGGGATCACCCGACCCCGACGCAATGCAAAATCATGCACATGCATCATTTTGCCCGGGGCGAATGGGGCGGCGAATGGCACCCGGATTTTGCGCCGAAGGACGGCGATATCGTGGTTCAGGAACACTGGGGTTCCAGTGGTTTCGCCAACACCGACCTGGATTTTCGCCTGAAGCAGCAAGGCGTCACCCACGTGATCATCGTCGGCCTGCTGGCCAACACCTGCATCGAAGCCACCGCGCGCTATGCCTCGGAACTGGGCTACCACGTCACCCTCGTACGCGATGCAACAGCGGCCTTCAAAGCAGAAATGATGCACGCCGCCCACGAGCTCAACGGCCCGACATTCGCTCACGTGATTGCCAGCACGGACGAACTGATTGCCAACCTCAAATCACAGGGTGAAGCGCAATGAATCTGACCGGCCATTTGCTGATCGGCGCGGCGGATGTTGCCGCCACCGCAGGAACGATGAAAGCGCTGAACCCGGCCACCGATCAACGGATAGAACCGGACTTCGCTTTCGGCGGTGCGGCCCAGGTTGATCAGGCTGCAACACTCGCTGATGCCGCGTTCGACCACTACAGCCACACCTCGCTGGCCGAGCGTGCCGCGTTTCTCGAGAGCATCGCTGACAATCTCGATGAAGTACGCAGCGAACTGGCGGCACGCGCGGCACTGGAAACCGGACTGCCCGAAGCTCAGTTTGAGGGCGAAGCGTTGAGAGCAGCGACCCAGTTCCGCCAGTTCGCCGATGAGGTGCGCCGGGGCCGCTTTCTGCGACTGGCGATCGACCCGGCGCAACCTCAGCGTCAGCCGCGCCCACGGATGGATCATCGCCTGCAAAAAATCGCCATCGGTCCGGTAGCGATTTTCGGCGCGAGCAACTTCCCGATCTCCTACTCGGTGGCGGGTGGCGATACCGCGTCGGCACTGGCGGCCGGGGCGCCGGTGATTCTCAAGGCGCACAACGCCCATCCCGGCGCCTCGGAAATCCAGGCCCGCGCCATTCGCAAAGCCGTGCAGGCGCAGGGTTTGCCCGAAGGTGTTTTCTCGATGGTGCGTGGCGGCGGCAATGCCATCGGCGAAGCGCTGGTCGATCATCCGTTGATCAAGGCTGTGACCTTCACCGGCTCCGAAGCGGGCGGCATGGCGCTCTATCGCCGTGCGCAATTGCGTCCCGAGCCGATCCCGGTGTTCACCGAAATGACCAGCGTCAACCCGACCTTCATCCTGCCCGAGGCACTGGCGGCTCGCGGCGCCGAAATCGGCGACGGCTTTATCGAACGGATGCTGGTCAACGTCGGCCAGGCCTGTTTGTGCCCATCGATCCTGATCGCCATCCGCGGTGCGGGGTTTGATGAGCTGCGCAGCGCCATGCGCAAACGGCTCAGCGCGGCACCGGCGCAGACGATGCTGACGCCGGGCATTCATGGCGCCTACGTCGCGGGTCTGAGGGTGATGGAAGGTGCCGGCGCGCAGGTGATCGCGACAGGCACGCCAGCCGATGCCACGTTCGCCGGACGTGCTGCGTTGCTGGAAGTCGAGGGACACCAATTGCTCAGCGAACCGGGGTTGGCCCACGAAGTGTTTGGCCCGTCGGCACTGTTGGTATCGGTCAGTGATGAAGCTGAGCTGCTGGCAATCGCCCGTTCGTTCAAGGGACAGCTCAGCGCGGCGATTCACCTTGAAAGTGTCGATCTGGGATTGGCGCGGCGCCTGCTGCCGATTCTCGAACGCCGCACTGGACGCATCGTGGTCAACGCCTTCGCCCACCCACAGGAAGTGACCTTTGCTACGGTGCACGGCGGCCCTTTTCCGGCTACATCTGACAGCCGCTTCACTTCGGTCGGCATGACTTCGATTGAGCGCTTCTTGCGGCCCGTGGCTTATCAGGGTTTTCCGGATGAGTTACTGCCAGAAGTGTTGCGCGAAGGTAATCCGCTGAACGTGCCACGCAGTATCGACGGGGCCTTTTGACAGGCAAAAAAATGCCGGCCTCTTGTTCAAGAGCCCGGCATTTTTTATTGCAAAATCAATCAGGCCGGCACACCCAGAATGATGTGCGAAGCCTTGATCACTGCCGTCGCGCTAACACCCTTGGCCAGGCCCAGCTCGGCAACGGCATCGCGCGTCACGATCGAGTAAACCTTCGAGCCACCGGCCAGCTCGATGACCACTTCGGCGTTGACCGCGCCATCGGTCACGCTCAGCACTTTGCCTTCCAGGCAGTTGCGTGCCGACAGGCGAATGTCGCTGGATTCGGTCATCAGCATGACCCATGGCGCCTTGACCAGCGCGACGGCTTCTTTGCCCACCGCGATGCCGAGGTTCTTGATGCTTTCCATGGTCACGACGGCAACCAATTGCTCACCGCCAGCCAATGTCAGTACCACTTCGGCGTTGACCGCGCCGGCCTGAACATTGCTGACTTTGCCTTTGAATACGTTGCGTGCACTGACTTTCATGATGGACGTCCTGTTTTTTTGACTTTGGAGTTAGGAAACGGCGTGCATCATCGAAGTTGGCGCTATATAAAAACAACTACAGCGCTGCGCTCTGTTGTCACGTCCCCTACATAAAAGCACGCCTCAAAAAATCAGCACGGCTCAGATCAGCAGGTCCTCATAGAAAGCGCCAAACGGCCGCGTGGGATGGGAGATCTGGATTTCCAGAATCCACACGCCGGCATTCGGTGCCTGTTCGAAATCGCCCAGATCGCCGCCGCGATGGACCGCATGAGGAAAATCGCTGACCCGATGGCCTTTGATATTCAGGTTCAGCACCCAGCCCATCGCCTCGGTCTGATCACAGGCATAGCGATAAAGCTCCACTCCGGAAACGCCCTGACGCCAGAAGGCTTCAACCCGGTTGAACAGTTCTTTGGAAGCAGCCGCGCAAGCGAGCATTTCCGGGTCGGATCCGGTAGTGAATGTCGCGCCCGCATCACCTTCATGCCCCTGCCAGACCACGCCCATGTCGATGAAGAAAATGTCTTCTTCAGCCAGCACCGGATCGCCGTCGGAACGCTGTTTGAAGGTCTTCAGCGTGTTGGCGCCAAAGCGGATCAACAGCGGATGCCAGATCCGGTCCATGCCCAGTTCGGCGAGGATTTCCTTGCCGCGCGCCGTCGCCTCGGACTCGAGCATGCCCGGTTTGATCACCGCAGCAATGGCGTCGACGGCCTTCCAGGTCAATTGCTGGGCATGGCGCATGGTTTCCAGCACAAAACCTTCGCCAACGGCTTCTTTACCGCTCAGAACTGCTTTTTCGCTTAGGGCTGTGGTCATTTGTTTGTTCCTCATGGCTGCGCTGTATAGTTTTTTATATTGCGAAACGCCGATAAAGATACAACCATGACACAAAGTGTCAATTACTCTTCTGCACGCACCACCCCGCGCTCTTCCAGCAAACGCACAAACATGCTCAGACTGCGCGACACCGTGCCCCGTCGCCACACTAGCCAAGTGGTCAAATAGCGAAAATCCGCCGCCAATGGCCAGACGCTGACGGTCGCACTCCCGGGCATGCTCTGCAGCATTTTGCGCGGCATCAGCGCCAGTCCGGCACCGGCGCTGACGCAGGCGAGCATGCCGTGATAGGACTCCATTTCGAAAATCTTGCCCGGTACGGCAGCGTCAGTGCTGAACCATTTTTCAAAGTGGTGACGGTAGGAGCAGTTGGAACGGAAGGCATAAATGTTCTCGCCGTTTACGTCCGCCGCGCGCTTGACGGGCGCATGGTTGATGGGGGCGATGATGACCATTTCCTCCTCGAACGCCGGCACGCCTTCCAGCGCTGGATGCAGCACCGGGCCGTCGACAAATGCCGCCGCGAGTCGCCCGGAAAGCACACCGTCGATCATCGTCCCCGATGGCCCCGTCGAGAGGTCGAGATCGACTTTCGGGTGCAACTGGTTGTACGCCGCGAGCAACTCGGGGATGCGCACCGCCGCTGTGCTTTCCAGCGAGCCTAACGGAAAGGCGCCTTGCGGCTCCTCGCCCGCCACCGTCGCCCGGGCCTCCTGCACCAGGTCGAGAATCCGTCGTGCATATTCAAGAAAACTCCACCCCGCCGGGGACAAACGCAAACGACTTTTCTCGCGGATAAACAGATCAACGCCCAGATCCTGCTCAAGTTGCTTGATCCGCGTGGTCAGGTTCGACGGCACGCGATGGATCTGCGCGGCGGCGGCGCTGATGCTGCCGTGTTCGGCAACGGCTTTGAAGATTTCCAGCTGCACCAGATCCACAGTCATTCTCCAATCGTGAAAGAAACGATCTTTATTATTCAGTTTCCAGAAAACAAACACCACCCTACTCTAGGCTCATCCGACGAACCTGCAGGACGACGCCATGAGCCAGATTTCCAGCCAGACCCACGCTATCTCGATCAACCCCGCCAACGGCGAGCAGATCGGTGATTACGCGTTTGAATCCGCCGCCGCCCTCGACGCGGCACTGACTCGCGCCGCTTATGGTTTCGGCAAATGGAAGCGCAAGCCGCTGCAGGATCGTTCGCGCTTGTTGAGCGCCCTCGCCGGTGCGCTGCGTGAAACCAGCGATGCCATGGCCACCATGATCACCCTGGAAATGGGCAAGCCGATCGCCCAGGCTCGCGGTGAAATCGAGAAATGCGCCAAGCTCTGCGAGTGGTACGCCGAACACGGCCCGGCCATGCTCGATGCCGAACCGACTCAGGTTGAAGGCGGCAAGGCGCGCATCGAGTACCGTCCGCTCGGCCCGATTCTCGCAGTAATGCCGTGGAACTTCCCGATCTGGCAAGTGCTGCGCGGTGCCGTGCCGGCGCTGATCGCTGGCAACACTTACGTGCTCAAGCACGCGCCGAATGTGATGGGCAGCGCCTACCTGTTGCGCGACGCCTTCACCCGTGCCGGTTTCGCCGATGGCGTGTTTGAAGTGATCAACGTCACCCCTGAAGGCGTTTCCACCGCCATCGCTGACCCGCGCATTGCCGCTGTGACCCTGACCGGCAGCGTCCGTGCCGGTATCGCCATCGGTGCTCAGGCCGGTGCCGCGTTGAAAAAATGCGTGCTGGAACTGGGCGGTTCCGATCCGTTTATCGTGCTCAACGACGCCGATCTGGATGAGGCGGTGCAAGCCGCCGTTATTGGTCGCTATCAGAACTCCGGTCAGGTTTGCGCCGCTGCGAAACGCCTGATCATCGAAGAAGGCGTGGTCGAAGAGTTCACCCGTAAATTCGTCGAGGCCACGCGTAAATTGAAGGTCGGAGATCCGCTGTCTGCCGAGACCTACATCGGCCCGATGGCACGCTTCGACCTGCGTGATGAGCTCGACCAGCAAGTGCGCGACACTCTGGAAGAAGGCGCCACCCTGCTGCTCGGCGGCGGCAAATCCGAAGGCCCGGGGAACTACTACGAGCCGACCGTGCTGGCCGACGTCACCGACCGCATGACCTCGTTCAAACAGGAACTGTTCGGCCCGGTCGCGTCGATCATCACCGCCCGTGATTGCGCGCATGCCGTGGCCCTGGCCAACGACAGCGAGTTCGGCCTGACCGCAACGATCTACACCGCCAACGTCGCACTGGCCCAGCAACTGACCAGCGAACTGGACACCGGCGGCGTGTTCATCAACGGCTACTCCGCCAGCGACCCGCGCGTGACGTTTGGTGGTGTGAAGAAGAGCGGTTTCGGACGTGAACTGTCGCACTTCGGCGTGCGCGAGTTCTGCAACGCCCAGACCGTTTGGCTGGATCGCAAATAATCCAGACACCGGAAAACCCTGTGGGAGCGAGCCAGCTCTCACAATACTCAGCAGTGCTGTCACTTTCTTTGCTCACACAAAACCCTGTAGGAGTGAGCCTGCTCGCGATGAGGCCGGCACAGTCACCATCTCCATTGTCTGAACCACCGACATCGCGAGCAGGCTCACTCCTACATTGATCGGTGTAACCCCATCATTCCTGCCCGACACAAAACCCTGTGGGAGCGAGCCTGCTCGCGAAGGCGTCGTGTCAGTCGACATCAATGTTGAATGATTGAACGCTTTCGCGAGCAGGCTCGCTCCCACATCGGGTTTATGCGGTGGCCTGTTGTGGGTCTGCGACGCTGCGATCCTTGCTCAACAACCCCAACACCACCGCCGCCGACACCAGCGTGACCACCGTCAGGATGTGCAACAGATACTGAAACGCTGCAGCATATCCTTCCACCAGACGCCCGTTGGCCAGCCCCGGAACCGTGTTGATCGCATGCGCCATATCACCCGTGGTCACCCGGTGCGCGGTCTCGGCAATCAACGAGGCTTCGGCGCTACCCGTCAGCGCGTGTACCGCACTCGACAGATCAGCGTGCAGCAATGACGCCAGCACTGCCGCGACAATCGCCAGGGCAATCCCCTCACCCGCCACCCGCACGGTGCTGAAGATACCCGCCGCCATGCCGGCACGTTCTTTCGGCACGACACTGACCGACAAACCATCCATCAACCCCCACGGCAAACCTGCGCCAACACCGATCAGCAGCATTGGCACCACCAACGCAAATTTCGCCTCACCGACGGTGTACAGGCTCAGCCAATGTAGGCCCACGGCGGCAATCAGGAACCCGGCGCCAGACAAAATGCCGGCGGAAATAAAACGCGCCAGCGACGCGGCGAGCATCGGCACCACCAGCATCGGCGCCGACAACGCCAGCAACAGCAGACCGGCATCGATCTCGCTCAAGCCCTCAACGCCGATGAAACGCAGCGGCAACATCACCACCAGCACGATGTAGCAGAAACAAGTGCCGATCGGCAGCATCTGCACACCAATGAATCGCGGATAACGGAACAGGGTCAGATCGAGCATCGGCCGTTCGACACGCATTTCGACGAGTACGAACGTCGCCAGCAACACCGCCGAAGCACCCAGCAAAGCGATGACCAGCGGACTGCCCCAACCGCTGTCCGGCGCCTGAATCAGGCCAAACGTGAACAGCGCCAGCATTGCGCTGAACAGCAGCGTGCCCGGCCAGTCCAGCCCTTTGGCCTCCGGATCACGGGTTTCGCGCATGCGTGGCAGACCGAAGACCATCGCGATCCCACCAATCAACGCCGTAAAGACAAAAATCGCCCGCCAGTTGAAGACCTCGATCAACGCCCCGGCCACCAAGGGTCCGAAGGCCAGACCAATGCCGAACGTGGTGCCGAGCACGCTGTACGCGCGGGTCCGGGCATGCCCTTCGAACTCCTGCGCCAACGCCGCCGAACCACTGGCCAGCGCCGCCGCGCCTGCCACACCTTGAACGGCACGCAACACGTCCAGCCAGAACACCGAAGGCGCCAGGCTCTGCGCGATCGAGGCCGCGGTAAACAGCAACATGCCGAAGGTGAACAGGCGTTTGCGTCCATAAACATCAGCCAATGCGCCGGCGGCCATCAGCAAACTGCCGAACGTCAACATGAACGCATTGGTGATCCAGGTCAGCGCCACCGGGCTGCCGCCCAAGTCACGACCGATGGCCGGTGTCGCTACAGCGCCGCCAGTAAAACTTAACGGCAGGATCAGTGCCGAGAGGCACACGGCCGCGAGTATGAGCAACTTGTCGCGCGCTCCGTGCGGCTGAGTCATAGCGTTCATCATTCCATCCTTTGAGCAATCCAAAAGCTGCATAACGCAGCGAATAAGGCGCGAAATCCGCAGAAAAATCCACCACCGTTTCCAGTCGATAAAAAAGAAAGCGAGCAGCCTCAAATCTTGTCGACGTTGATGCGACTTTAAAGCCGTGCTACTGATGCGATAATCCCAATAATTTTGCATGACTTTGTGAAAGGCGTTCACAGATGAAATCACCTTCGGCGGCAGATCTGTCCGTGTTCCTGTGTACCGCGCAACATCTGAATTTCAGCAAAGCCGCCATCGAACTGGGCCTCACGCCTTCCGCCCTGAGCCATTCGGTGAAGGCGCTGGAAAACCGCCTCGGCGTGCGCCTGTTCAATCGCACCACTCGCAGCGTGGCATTGACCGAGGCTGGCGAACGCCTGTATGCCCGACTGAAACCGGCATTCCGCGACATCGACGATGCGCTGGAAGATCTCAACCATTTCCGCGACAAACCCTCGGGCAACTTGCGCATCACCTCGGGGCGGCAAGCCTGCGAACTGGTGTTGCTGCCAATTGCCAGTGAGTTTTTGCAGCTGTACCCGGACATTCGTCTGGAGGTGGTCGAGAGCGATGCGCTGCTGGACATCGTCGCCAACGGCTTCGATGCCGGTGTGCGCTTCGGCGATCGCCTGGAGGCCGACATGGTGTCGCTGCCGATCGGCCCGACGATGCGTTCAGTGGTGGTCGGTTCCCCAGCGTTTTTCCAACGCCACGCGGCACCGCAAAAGCCCGAGGACCTGCACGCACTGCCGTGCATCCGCCACCGTTACCCCAGCGGTTCGATGTATCGCTGGGAGCTCGAGCGCGGCGGCATCGCCCAGGAAATCGAAGTCAATGGCCCGCTGACTCTTGGCGATGTCAGCCTGATGGTCGGGCCCGCGCTGCAAGGGCTGGGCCTGGCCTATGTGTTCGAAGACATGGTCAGCGAACACCTAGCCAGCGGGCGTTTGCTGCAAGTGTTGGCAGACTGGTGCCCGTACTATCCGGGTCTGCACTTGTACTACCCGAGCCGCCGTCATGTGCCGGCAGCGCTGAAGGCGTTTATCGAATTCGTACGCAACCGGCACTAGCGCTTACAGGTACTTCAGCCAGGCGATGTCGCGGCGGCGGGCCTTCAATGCCGAGAACCAGCGTACGGCCGGGAACAGCACAATCGCCAGAAGCGCTGCCGCCAACCAGATGGCCGCGACTGACGAGAAGCCAAAATAGCTGCCCTGATTCAGCCCGAACAGGGCCACGCCGATCAGATACAACACCTTCAACGTGTACAGGTGCAGCAGGTAGAAAAACATCGGCGCCGAACCGAACACGGTCAGCCAGCGAATCCAGCGACGCTCCTGCAAGCGTTCGAATGCCAGTAGCAGCAACAACCCGAAGCTCACGGTCAGCGCGATAAACAGCAACGACGGCGGGTACTTGGTGATGTTGAAAAAGCTCATCAAGGTTTGCACCGACGTGTCGCCCACGGCCCACGGTTTCTCGCCATAGCCGTTGATCAGCCGCAGCCCGACAAAGCCAAGCAGTCCTGCGCTCCCCGCGATCAGCAGTTGCCACTGACGCAAGCCTGCTTCAACGCCGCGAGCGAACCACGGCCCCAGCGCATAACCCAGACCAATCACACCGATCCACGGCAACAACGGATAGGAGGTGCGCAGGCGCAGAGTGTCGCTGACGTCGATCCAGCCGCGATCATGCAAAATCGCCCACGGCACATGCAGCGCCGACTCCACCGGGAAATGCACAGTGTCGAGCAGGTTGTGTCCGGCGATGATCATCAGGCTCAACGTCAGCAACAGCCAGCGCGGCAGCCAGACCAGCAGCGACAAAGCGATCATGCTCAAACCGATCGCCCAGATCACTTGCAGATAAATCACACTCGGTGGCAACTGGAAGGTCCACGCGAAGTTCACCAGGGTGAATTCCAGCAGCACCAGAAACAGACCACGCTTGAACAGAAAGGCGCTGACATCAGACTTGCCCGCGTACTTCTCACCGAACAACCACGCCGACAATCCGGTCAGCAGCACGAACACCGGCGCACACAGATGCGCCAGGGTGCGACTGAAAAACAGTGCCGGCTCGGTGCTGGCAATGTCCATCGGGTCGCTGACCTGGCGATGCAGCAAAAAGGTTTCGCGCACGTGATCCAGCAGCATGAACAGAATGACCAGGCCTCTGAGGGCGTCAATCGACAGCAGCCGGCCAGTGGCCAACGGGGCAGAACGAGGAAGCACAATCGTCATGAGCGTTTCGCAATCGAAGGGTTAACAGCAGGTGCCCAAAAGGAACACCGCTAAAAATTTGCGTTACCTTATAACAATAAACAGCAAAAACCCAAGCCCAATCGATAGCGATTCTCAGAAAAACGTCGGTTGATCCAGCCGCACAAGTTGCCCAATAGCCTCAGGCTTCTATAGTGATCAAGTCCCTGCCCTTGCGGCTGCTGTCGAGCGTTGTCCATGGTCAACACCGAACACCTGATCATCTGCGAGCACTGCGATTGTGTGTACGAAAAAGCCGTGCTGGCCAAACACCAGAAAACCTCATGCGTGCGCTGCGGCGGCGTACTCCAGCGCTTCAACGGTTTGACCGTCGAACAGCGTCTGGCCCTGACGTTCACGGCGGCGATGCTGTGGTTGTTTGCGAACTTCTATCCGGTGATGAGCATCAGCCTCAAAGGCCTGAAAAACAGCGCGACGCTGTGGGATTCGGTGCTGGCGCTGAGTCAGGGGCCGATCACCTTCATGGCGATGGTTGCGGCGATTTCGATCATCATTGCCCCCGCGTTTCAACTGGTGCTGCTGATCTGGGTGCTCAGCTTCGCGCTGTCATCGCGACGCGCGCCGGGCTTCAAGCTGTGCATGCGCTGGCTGGAAACCCTGCGGCCGTGGAGCATGCTTGAGGTGTGTCTGCTGGGAGCGATGGTGGCGGTGTTCAAACTGGCCGGATTGCTCGACGTGTTGCCTGGCATCGGCCTGTTCGCACTGGCCGTGCTGAGCCTGATGATGATCAGGATTGCCGGCCGCGATATCCGCGACCTCTGGGACATTCTATGAAACGGCCACCGACTGCCAGCGAACTCAATCTGTGCCTGTGCCACAGCTGCGGCCTGGCCTGCGACATGACCGACGAGCCGCATGAATGCCCGCGCTGCGATGCGCCGCTGCACCGACGCAAAACCAATTCACTGGCGCGCACCTGGGCCTACATGCTCGCGGCGCTGGCGTTTTACGTGCCAGCCAATCTGCTGCCGGTGATGAACACCACCATGCTCGGCAGCGGCGCCGACAGCACGATCATGAGCGGTGTACTGGAGTTCTGGGAACACGGCGCGTGGGACATTGCGCTGATCATTTTCATCGCCAGTATCGCCGTGCCGGGAGTCAAATTCGTCGCCCTGACGCTGCTCCTGATGACCGTGCAACGCGACAGCGCCTGGGCGCGCAAGGAGCGCTCGAAGCTGTTCCGCTTCGTCGAGCTGATCGGCTATTGGTCGATGCTCGACGTGCTGGTGGTGGCGCTGGTCGCAGCACTGGTGAAGTTTCAGGCGCTGGGCGATATCGAGCCACGACCGGGCATTCTGTTTTTTGGCCTGGTCGTGGTGTTCACCATGCTCGCGGCGATGAGTTTCGATCCGCGCCTGATCTGGGACAAGGACACGGACGAATCCCTCAGCGACGCTGAACCTCAAGCAGCACCTGCAACGGATGGCGCAGTGCCTGATCCGACTGGCGCTTGACCTGACTGCGGCAAGAATAACCGGTCGCCAAGGCTTCGCCCTGCTCTGCCGGCGCGTCGACCTGACGTGCCCACGACTGCTCGTAGATCACTGCTGAAGTTTGTCGATTGCGCGCCTCGTGGCCATAAGTCCCGGACATGCCGCAGCAACCGGTGGCTTGCGTCGCCAACTTCAAACCTGCGCGCTCGAACACTTGCTCCCATTGCCGCGTCGCGGCCGGGGCGTTGGTTTTCTCGGTGCAGTGGGCGAGCAGTCGGAACGATGCGGAGTTGTCCTGTTTCGTTTGCTCCGGCATCACCTTGAGCAACCACTCCTGCACCAGCGCCACTTCCGGGCATTGCTCCATTCCCGGCACTTTCAGGTATTCCTGGCGATACACCAGCGTCATCGCCGGATCGAGGCCCAGCAACGGCACGCCCACATCGGCCAATTCACGCAGTTGCCGAGCGTTGCGCAACGCCGCGCGATTGAACGCCGATAGGAAGCCCTGCACGTGAAGCGGTTTGCCGTTGGCGCTGAACGGTGCGAGGTAGACCTGATATCCCAGACGCGAAATCAACTCGACCAGATCGGCCAACAGCGGCGCTTCGAAGTAGCGGGTGAACGCGTCCTGCACGATGACCACGCTGCGTTCACGTTGCGCCTCGGTCAGCGCCGACAACGTCGAAACCTTCGCCGGTTGCACCTGCCAACGGCGCATCGCCGCATGGAAATCAAAACGACTGAGCAACGGCACATCGATCATGCCGCCGACCCGTTCCAGCAGGCTGCGAACGAATGAAGCGCCCATCAAGCCGTTGTACAGCGCCGGAATCCGCGCCATGTGCGGGATGCTGTACTCCAGCGAGGCGATCAGATAATCCCGCGCCGGACGCAGATAACGGCTGTGATACAGCTCGAGAAAGCGCGAACGAAACTCCGGCACATTGACCTTCACCGGGCACTGCCCTGCGCAGGATTTGCACGCCAGGCAACCGGCCATGGCGTCATAAACTTCGTGCGAGAAGTCCTCGGACTGGGCACGGCTGTTGCGCCAGCGCTGCCACAGCGTGCTGAAAAACGCAGGCTTGCGAATCGCATCGGACAACACGTCGACACCCGCCTCGCCCTGCAAACGCAGCCACTCACGGATCAACGAGGCGCGGCCCTTGGGCGACTGAGCGCGTTCACGGGTGGCTTTCCACGACGGGCACATGGCGTCATCGGGATCGAAGTTGTAGCAGGCGCCGTTGCCGTTGCAATGCATGGCGGCGCCGTAGCTTTGCCAGACCTTCTCGTCGATCTGCCGGTCGAGTTCGCCGCGCAACGTGACCTCGTCGATTTTTAGCAGCGCAGCGCCGGTGTTGGCTGGGGTGGCGATCTTGCCCGGGTTGAACTGGTTGAACGGGTCGAACGCGGCCTTCAAGGCTTGCAGTGCCGGATACAGTTCACCGAAGAAGGCCGGTGCGTATTCCGAGCGCAAGCCTTTACCGTGCTCGCCCCATAAAAGGCCACCGTAACGCTGGGTCAACGCGGCGACGCCATCGGACACCGGACGCACCAGCGCCGCTTGCTGCGGATCTTTCATGTCGAGAATCGGCCGCACGTGCAACACGCCTGCATCGACGTGACCGAACATGCCGTACTGCAAACCGTGGCTGTCGAGCAGGTCGCGCAACTCGGCGATGTACTCGGCCAAGTGCTGCGGCGGCACCGCAGTGTCCTCAACGAACGGCTGCGGCCGCGCTTCACCGGCAACATTGCCGAGCAGGCCCACTGCACGTTTGCGCATGCCATAGACTTTGTTCACCGCTGCGTGGCCGACCGCCAGCGTGTGGCCCAAACGCTCGACCGTGCGGTCGCTGCTCAAGTGCTCGACGAATGCTTCGACCCGGCGCTGCAAATCCTCCGGATCGTCGCCGCAGAACTCCACCAGATTGATGCCCAAGGTCGGGCGCTCGGCGCTCTCCGGGAAATACTCGGCGACGCCGTGCCAGACGATGTCCTGCATCGCCAGCAGCAGGACTTTCGAGTCGACGGTTTCGATCGACAATGGCTTGAGTGCCATCAAGGCCCGCGCATCGCGCAGTGCGTCCATGAACCCGGCGTAGCGGATGTTCACCAGCATCGTGTGTTTGGGGATCGGCAGTACGTTCAGCCGCGCCTCGACGACAAACCCCAGCGAGCCTTCCGCGCCGCACAGCACGCTGTTGAGGTTGAAACGCTTGTCCGCCTCACGCAGATGCGCGAGGTCATAACCGGTCAGGCAGCGGTTGAGATCGGGGAAACGCGCTTTGATCAGTTCGCCCTGTTCATCAATGATCTGCCGCGCGCAGCGATAGACCTCACCGACGCGATCTTCGCGGGCGCACAGTGCTTCAAGTTCGCTTTCCTCAAGCGGCAAACCGTGCAGACGCTCGCCGCCGCGCAAAACCATGTCGAGTTCGAGCACATGGTCGCGGGTCTTGCCGTAGGTGCAACTGCCCTGACCGCTGGCGTCAGTGTTGATCATGCCGCCGACGGTGGCGCGGTTGGAGGTCGACAGCTCCGGGGCGAAAAACAGTCCGGCGGATTTCAGCGCAGCGTTGAGCTGATCCTTGACCACCCCGGCCTGCACGCGCACCCAGCGTTCCTCGACGTTGATTTCGAGGATGCGGTTCATGTGCCGCGACAGGTCAACGACGATGCCGTCGGTCAGCGATTGGCCGTTGGTGCCGGTGCCGCCACCGCGCGGGGTGATCACCACTTGCTGGTACGCCGGCTCGGCGATCAATCGCGCCACCCGCGCTACGTCCTCGGCGTCCATCGGGAACACAGCTGCTTGCGGCAGACGCTGATAGATCGAGTTGTCGGTCGCCAGCACCACGCGGCTGGCGTAATCAGCGCTGATTTCACCGCGAAAACCGCTGGCTTTCAGGGCTTTGAGGAACTGCTGGTAATCGCTGGTCAGGGCGTTGGCGGGGGACAGCTGGGCAATCATCGGTCAGGTCATCTCGGTCAAATCGGGCTGTGTGGCGGTAAACAGTTGTACGCAACGAATGATTGCGTCAGGCTCCGCCATCTCATGGTGCCCATGTTCATTGCTGGCGAACGCCGGGACAACCGTAAATTCGACCCGCTATTGATGACTTTTACGAATGAATCCGCGCACGCTCACCCCTTCCATGTCGTTATTGCTGGCCTTCGAGGCCGCCGCGCGCCATGAAAGCTACACCCGCGCCGCCCATGAACTGTCACTGACGCAGAGTGCGGTCAGCCGTCAGGTGCAGATTCTCGAGAAGATGCTCGGCATGCGCTTGTTCAGCCGTGAAGGCCGACAAGTGGTGCTGACCGATGTCGGGCGCATGTATCAGCGCGAACTCGCCGAAGCGCTTGGGCAGATTCGCAGTGCGACATTGCAGGCGATGGCGTTTGGCTCGGGCATTCACAGTCTGCGCCTGGCGACGCTGCCGACTTTCGGTTCGAAATGGTTGCTGCCGCGCCTGAAGGATTTCTACACCGCGCACCCGGGCATGACCGTGCATTTGCATTCACGGATCGCAGCGATTGACTTCGATACCAGCGAAATCGATGCGGCAATCTGTGTCGGCGGTGGTGACTGGCTGGGGCTGACCGCCCTGCCCTTGCACACCGAGGAACTGGTGGTGATTGCCAGTGCGCAACTGTCTGACGCTGAGCGCGACGACTCCGAACAACACATCGCCGGGCAACTGCTGCTCAATGTCAGCAGCAATGCGCAGGCGTGGGCGGAATGGTTCAGCCATCAAGGTCTGCCGCACCGAAGCATGCGTATCGGGCCGAGCTTTGAAATGACCTCGCACTTGATTCAGGCGGTGCGGGCCAATATTGGCGTGGGGCTGGTGCCGCGAATTCTGGTCGAAGATGAGTTGTTGAAGGGTGAACTGCTGCAACTGGGTGAGCCGATTACCAGTCGCCGCAGCTATTACCTGGTGTATCCGCCGCGCAATGAGAATTTACCGTCGCTGAAAGCGTTTCGGGATTGGCTGGTAGAAACGTTGTAACCGTGAGGACGCCAATCGCGAGCAGGCTCACTCCTACAGTTGGAATGCGTTTCCCTGTAGGAGTGAGCCTGCTCGCGATGGCGCCAATTCAGGCACCTCAAAACCTTGGTTTAACCGCTTTCCAGTCCGGCTTGTACCGCTGCATCTGCCGCACATCATCGCGCTGACGAATCCCGCACGTCAGGTACTGATCATGCAGCTTGCCCAACTGCTCATGATCCAGCTCCAGCCCAAGCCCCGGTGCGCGGGTGATCTTCACGCAGCCATCGACAATCGGCAGTTTGCCGCCCTTGATCACCTCTTCATCCGGCTCCTGCCACGGGTAATGCGTATCGCAGGCGTAATCCAGATTCGGCACCGCCGCCGCGACATGCGCCATCGCCATCAGGCTGATGCCCAGGTGCGAGTTGGAATGCATCGACACACCAACGCCGAACACATCGCACATTTTCGCCAGCGTCTGCGTGTCGCGCAGGCCGCCCCAGTAATGGTGATCGGCGAGAACAATCTGCACGCTGTTTTGCGCGATGCTGCGGCGGAACTCGTCGAAGTCGGTGACCACCATGTTGGTGGCCAGCGGCAGACCGGTGCGCTTGTGCAGCTCGGCCATGCCGTCGAGGCCCGGAGTCGGGTCTTCGTAATATTGCAGATCATCGCCGAGCAATTCGGCCATGCGAATCGAGGTTTCCAGCGACCAATTGCCATTCGGATCGATGCGCAGCGGGTAACCTGGGAAGGCCTTTTTCAGCGCCTTGATGCACGCCACCTCATGCTCCGGCGGCAACGTACCGGCCTTGAGTTTGATGCTCTTGAAACCGTACGCCTCGATCATCCGCGCGGCCTGCGCAACGATCTGCTGCTCGCTGAGTGCCTCGCCCCAATTGTCCGGTTTGTACGGCGAATCGACATGCTGCGCATACTTGAAGAACAGATAGGCGCTGAACGGCACTTCATCACGAATCGCGCCGCCGAGCAGGTCCACCAGCGGCACATTCAGGTAATGCGCTTGCAAGTCGAGGAAGGCCACTTCGAACGCCGAGTAGGCATTGCTCACCGCTTTACTGGCGTGGGAACCGGGTGCCAGTTCAGCACCGGCGAGACTGGCCGGTTTATTCGCGGCGACGGTGGCCTGCACGATCGCGCGTAACTGATTGAGGTTGAAAGGGTCGAGGCCGATCAGTTGCGCCTGCAACTGCTGCTGAATCGCCAGCGCCGGGGCATCGCCATAGCTTTCGCCGAGGCCGATGTAGCCGTTGTCGCTTTCGATCTCGATGATCGAGCGCAGGGCAAAGGGTTCGTGGATGCCGCTGGCGTTGAGCAGCGGCGGATCGCGAAAGGCAATCGGGGTCACGGTGACACGGGTGATTTTCAAGATAACGCTCCTGACAGATCAACAATCAATTCAATGGCTCGCGGCCGGGCTGGCCGTCGCAACAACGGCGGTCTCGTCATGGGGCTTTGCCGGGGTTTTACCCTTGGCACCCGGGGCCGTGCGGGCGAAGAAGATCACCACCGCAGCGACCAGTGACGTCGCCGCCAGGCCGTACAGTCCGCCCTCGATGGAGCCGGTGGTTTCTTCGAGGATGCCGAACGCCGTCGGCGCAACGAACCCACCGAGGTTGCCGATGGAGTTGATCAACGCGATCACTGCAGCGGCGATACGCGCATCCAGATAGCTTTGCGGAATCGGCCAGAACAACGCCGACGCAGCCTTGAAGCCGATGGCGGCGAAACAGATGGCGACGAAGGCGAAAATAGGCCCGCCAGTGGTCGACATGAACATGCCGATCGCCGCGATCACCAGCGTCAGCGCGACCCAGGCTTGCTGGAACTTCCACTTGCCGGCCATTGCCGCGAAGCCGTACATGGCAACAATGGAAATGATCCACGGAATCGAATTGAGCAGGCCGACCTGGAAGTCGCCGAGATTGCCCATCTTCTTGATCATGCTTGGCAGCCAGAACGTCGCGCCGTAAATGGTCAGGGCGATGGAGAAATAGATGAAACAGAACAGCGCAATCTGCCGATCCGCCAACAGCCTGAACATCGAAGGCTTGGCCACCTGCGACGCCTCACGAGCGCGCTGCTCTTCGGCAATTGCCGCCACCAGTGCTTCGCGCTCTTCTTCGCTCAGCCACTTGGCCTGACGCGGATGCGATTGCAGCCAGAACCAGACGAATGCGCAGAGCACCACTGAAGCCGCGCCCTCAATCAAAAACATCCACTGCCAGCCATGCAGGCCCAGTCCGCTGATGTGCAGCAACGCACCGGAGACCGGGCCGGAGATCACCGAAGCAATGGCCGAACCGCTGAGAAATACCGCCATGGTCTTGCCGCGCTCAGAGGCCGGCAGCCATTGGGTGAAGTAATAAATGATCCCCGGAAAGAACCCCGCCTCCGCCGCGCCGAGAATAAAGCGCAGCACATAAAAACTGGTTTCACCTCTGACGAAGGCCATGGCCATGGCCGCTGCGCCCCAGGTGAACATGATCCGCGTCAACCAGACCCGCGCGCCATAACGCTGCAAAAGCATGTTGGACGGCACTTCGAACAGCGCGTAACCGACAAAGAACAATCCGGCTCCGAGGCCATAAGCCGCCGCGCCGATGCCCAGATCGGTTTCCATGTGGCTGCGCACGAAACCGATGTTGACCCGGTCGATGTAGTTGACGATGAACATCACCACGAACAGCGGCAGCACGTGGCGCTTGACCTTGGCGGCGGCACGGGCGAGAACCGTGACGTCCAGCGGACTCTGGAGGGTTTTCAAGGGCGACTCCCGATCTTGTTTTTTTAGGGATGGCGTAAAGCGATGGACCGATCATGGACGGCGATCATTGATCCCGTCTAATCTAACTTGGCATTCGATTGATACCCGGATTAGATCAATGTTCGAACTGACCCAGCTACGCTGCTTCACCACCGTCGCCACCGAACTCAACTTTCGCCGCGCCGCCGAGCGACTGAACATGACGCAGCCGCCGCTGAGCCGGCAGATCCAGTTGCTGGAGCATCACCTTGGCGTCGAGTTGTTCACCCGCAGCACCCGCAGCGTCGCGCTGACCGCCGCTGGCCGTGCATTTTTCATCGAAGCACAGAATCTGCTGGAGCGCGCGCAGCAGGCCGCCGTCACCGCCCGGCGGTTTGCCGAAGGCGACATCGGGTCAGTGAACATCAGTTTTGTCGGCAGCGCGGTGTATGAGTTTCTGCCCAAGGTCATTGCCGAGGCGCGACTGAAACAGCCGCAGGTGAAAATCGATCTGGCGGAAATGAACACATACCAGCAACACGAAGCCCTGCGCGCCCGCCGCATTGATCTGGGCATCGCCCGTGCGCCGTTATTGGAGCCGGGCTACGCCACCGAATGCCTGGTGCGCGAGCCGTTTGTATTGGCGGTGCCGAGTGGACATCCATTGGCAACGGCGGCTGAAGTGGCGGTCAGTGACCTGGATAAGCAACCGTTCCTGATGTACTCCCACGCCGCGTATCCGCCGTTCAATGAACTGCTGACCGGCATGCTGCGCTCGGCACGGGTTGCGCCAGATTATGTGCAGTGGCTGGGGTCATCGCTGACAATTCTGGCCCTGGTCAACGCCGGCATGGGCCTGGCGCTGGTGCCGCGTTGTGCGACCAGTGTGGTGTTCAGGAATGTGGTGTTTCGCGATATCGATCTGGGCGAAGGGGTGCAGAGCGAACTGCATCTGATCTGGCGGGAGAACAACGACAACCCGGCGTTTGCGATGTTGCTGGAAGCGATTCGCCGGGCGGTGGCTGAGGGTTGGGGCTAAGGAAATACTAGCTCTTCAACGGTGGTGGAGCGCTCGGTGCTCTAGGCTGCGCATTTGCCACTGGCTTGCCATCTTTCGTGTAGCGACGCGCTACCCAATCCGGCATTGGTTGCGGTGCTCTGGCTGTCATAACGAAACCTCCGATTTCGGGCCGAATTCGACCCACTTGACCTTCCCGGAATCTATCAGCAAAAACTCAGCGCCAAAAGGCACTTCTGCCCCTTCGGCATCCAGCCAACAGGGATTCTGCATCACGAACTGGCCACTGCTGGATTCCGGCGGCCACTCCACGGGCCAGCCAAACACGCGCCTTTCGTCGTTCAAATGCAGTGTGACCAAACGATGGTGCTGAGCAAAAATACTGAACCATTCGCTGGGGTAGGAAGTTTGTTTCGTGACATTTCGACTGCGTAACCAGCCATGCAACTTGTCATTCGTAGCCAGGTAGCAGGAAAGCAATCCGAGCGTCACCGACACAACGAATGCCCACATCGTTTCCGCTTTGGCATCCCATTGCCCCAGAGAAAATCCTTTCGACCCCACCCACAAACTCAGAGCTCCGATTCCCCAAACCGCTCCCTGAATCACAAACGTAAAAATCAGCGCCTGCACAATCTGCCCGAACGTATCCGGTCGCTTGAACGCCGTCAGCGAATAAAAAATCCACGCTGACAAGAATCCGGGAATCAAGTACTGCAACAGCGGTATAACTTCTTTGACCAGATCATCCATGATCCGCGACTCCTTGAAAGACCGGCCGACCTGACTATCGACCGTCCCTCAAAAGCCTAGTGCACACGAATAAAAACCCTCGTGCACAACTGTCACCGTTCATTTCGCGAATCAGATCCACACCTTTCAGCCTCCAGGCAGCCAAAAAAAACAGAAACCGACGATACGGCTTCTGCTTTTTTGTCTCTGTAGGCGTCGTTACAGGCAGTCACGCACCGATTGGCGCAACGAACCGGACTTCGCCCACGGCGGCCCCTGATACAACGAAACCCGACTGCCGTCCTTGTATTTGACGATATCGAGAATCTCATCGGCCGTGATGATGCTTGGCGCCGTGATGCGATAGCCGTTGGAAATCGATGTCTGCGAAGTCTTGGCCACATCCTTCTGCCACAACGGTAATACACACGCGGCATAGTCCTTGGGTGCCTTGTCACTGGTCTTGCTGACGTTCGGCTCACCCGGCACCAACGACGCCGGCAACGAGCAACCCGCCAACAGGGCCAACGCCAACGTCCCGATCCATATCCGCATAGTGTTTTCCTGATCTGAAAAAAGTGAATGTAGCGCGTAACCCGGCGCGCATCCATCGTGGCAACGCGCCCTTGACGCAATCTGCACAACTTTTCACAACCGCTGGGCGTACAGACGAAAGCGCTTTGCCCATCAGCGAAAAATGCGACTACTCTTTTCTACCGAGAATGTTCTGGAGGTGATCATGCGGCTCAATGAATACGAACACGAACTTCAACGCGACCTGCAAAGCGTTGCATCGGACTTGAGATGGTCGGCGGTCGACCTGAAGCGTATCGCCGAACAACTGCGCAAATCCGGCAACGAGGCGGATGCGCAATCCGTGCTTAGATCCTGCGAGGTGCTGCAAAGCGATGAAGAACGACTGCAACTCTATGCCAGGGAAGTGAAAGCCCGCGCCATCAGCCGAACCAAGGTCCACTGAGACCTGCATCCCCTTCCCCCAAACAAAAGCCCCGACACATGCCGGGGCTCCTTCTATTACAGCCAGTCAGTGGGTTTTGTGACTTTGCGCGCGCGTCGAGCGTTTTTTGTAGCCAGGCAGCGCGGCGGCGTAGGCCAGTGCTTCCTCCCGGCTGCCAAACGACGCCAGCCGATCGCCCTGAGTGCAAACCCGCCATGGGCCATTGTTCACGCTAAGCACGTCATAGCCGTTCATGTGCATCTTGTTCAACATCGGCATGCTCATGGACACCTCCATTTTTACTAACGGTCAGATCCAGCTTCACGCTTTTACCTTACACCCTGATCCACCCGAAATGCCGACCGGATGTCGCAAGACGCGTCCGTCATGGTTCTGGCACTTTTCGCCGCCGCGAACACTCCAAATTCCGGTGAAACCTTTACCTCACGGCCCGGCTCAAATATTGCAGTTTTATTTCCATTTTGTGACAGGCAGTAAACAGGTAACACATGAAAGTACGCGCAACCGTCATATGCGAACAGGATCGCCACGTGCTCCTGGTGCGCAAACCCCACTGCCGCTGGACATTGCCCGGTGGCAAGGTCGAGCCCGGGGAAACCCGAGCGCAGGCAGCCGTGCGCGAATTGCAGGAGGAAACCAGCCTCAACGCCGACGACGTGTTGTATCTGATGGAACTGCAGAGCGGCAGCACGCGGCATCATGTCTACGAGGCATCAGTGCAGGATCTCGCGCAAGCGCGCCCCCAAAACGAGATCACCGAATGCATCTGGCATCCGCTGGACGCAGTGCGCAATCTGCACACCAGCGAGGCGACGCTGCGCATCGTTCAAGCGTTTCAACGGCGTTTATGACGCGTTAACCAGCGAACGCTCGGCGGCCGGCGCTCATTTCGGTGCGTAATTCACCGATGAAGTTGGAAATGTCACGAATCGTGACGAGGTGTTCCGGGGAGACGCCATTCAACAGCAACTCGACTCGCCCGCTGTCCGGCTCATACACCTTGATTTGCAATAGCCCCTGCGTGCTCGGGATGCAATCGCACTTGAACGCAGGAAAGCCGGATTCGACAATCCGGCAGATATCGTCAATGGCAAGCATGAGTGGACGCCTCGCAGGCGGTGGGTCGGTCGACTCGTAGAGCATAGATGAGCAATTTGTGTCTCGCTCGACACAAAAATGCCAACCCGATCACAACTTTCAAGTACGCCGTCAATGCGCGTCATGATCCCAGATCCAGTTCCACATCCCCGGCAAATTCACCGACTCCGAACTGTTCTCCACGGTGCGCGCCAACGCGGCTTTCTCAAGTTCAGCGTGATCATCATAGAAAGGCTTGTCCGCCAGCCTCACGCCCGTGGCAGCGGCGCTATCCAGCAGAATCTGCAGGTATTCGCGGGTGTGCCGCGCGGTATAGCGGTTGAGGTCATGAAACGTCACCACGACCGGGATGACCCCGTCCACGGTGGGCAATTCGCCAAGGGCGATACGTTCACGGACTGCCGATAACTGTCGCAACATGTTGGCCCGACGTCGCGGGCTGGCATTGAAGCCCCAGATCTTGCCGTCATTGGCGCTTAAATCGGTGAGCAACACATGCAAGCCATGCTGCTGATAGGCGGCGAAGGTACGTTTGTCGTAATTCCAGAACGGCGGGCGCAGCAACTTCGGCGGCGCGCCAGTGATGGCAGCGATATCAGCCGTGCCGTTGGTCAGCGACTCTTCGAGTTCTTGCGGGTCAAGCAAGCGATGATTGGTGTGCCAATGGGTCGCTGTGTGAAACGCGAGGATGTGCCCCTCCTCATACTCACGCCGCATGATGCCGCGACCGATGTCACTGTTGCCCGCTCGCGGTGCACGCGTCTGCACGAAGAACACCGCTTTGATATTCGGCATCAGCGGATTGTCCTTGAGACCGTCGAGCACCGTGGCCGACGGATTCCAGAAACTGGATGCGCTGGGGCCGTCATCGAACGTCAACAGGAAGCGCACCGGTGCCTGGGCTTTCAGGCGCGTTTCGGTTTGCGCGGTCATTTCGATCGGGGCGGCGATACAACCGGCCAGCGCGAGAGCAATCAGCGCGGCACAAAGAAGTTTGAATCCGGATGTCATGTTTTGCCTTGAGCACGGCGGCTGCCGTCATGTGATCGATTGGCAAAACTCCCTCGCCCTTATCCATCCCTGCGCTCGGATATTCGAGCCGAGGTTGGATAAGGTACACAGGGTTTGGTTCCGGCCCTCGCTCAGTGAGCCAATGCCTGCTGAAAAGACGTGTCGATAATTCCGGCGGTGGCCAACGGAGCCGGCAGCGCTTTCACTTTGAACAGGAAGTCGGCAGTACTTTGCAGATCCGTCGCCGCTTGCGTGTCCACCGGCCCGACCGTCATGTGCGCCTGACGCAACCAGTGGCGCGACACCTGCTGATCGAGATTGGCTTTCTTCGCCCACAGATCGGCGTATTCGTCCGTATGGCTGTCGACCCAGGCCCGCGCCTGTTTCAGACGTCCGAGAAAATCTGCGATGGTTGCGCGTTTGCTATCAATGGACGGCGTCGACGCGGCGATTGCACTGAGGCCCGGCATCAGGTTTTTTGCGGTCAGGATCGGCCGAGCGCCGGAGAACACGATTTGCTGGGAAATGTACGGTTCCCACACCGGGAAAGCGTCAATGCTGCCCTGTGGCAGGGCTGCGGCGGCATCGATCGGCATCAACTTGACGAAGTCGACGTAGTTTTCCGGCAGACCGCCCTGCTCCAGGGCGCGCAAGGTCAACTGCTGACTCCAGGCGCCGGGCCAATAAGCGACCTTCTTGCCCTTCAGGTCGGCAATGGTTTTCACCGGAGAATCCTTGGGCACCAACAACGCAATGGTGTCCGGATTCTGCCGTGATACGCCGATCAGTTTCACCGGCGCCTGTTTGGCGGCCAGAAACAGAAAACCGGAATCGCCCAAAAAGCCCAAATCCAGCGAACCCGATTGCAAGGCTTCCGCCAAGGGTGCAGCGGCCTGGAAGTGCTTCCAGTCGACGGTATAAGGCGCGTCTTTCAACACGCCGGATGCCTCCACCGAGGCACGGATGTTGTAGTAGTTCTGGTCGCCGACATGCAGGACCAATGGCTCGGCTGCGTAGGACAGCGGCGAGGTGAATACTGCAGTGATTAACGCACTGCGGAGGAAACGAGAAACCTTCATGGCGAGTCCTGCAAAGATAATTGCATAGACCATAACGCTCTTGATAAACCGTTTTGAAATTCGATAAGTGCATAAGCTCATCACGGTTGATACATGCTGTTTGCTTGGCAACAGTAGCGGATCACACTGTTGCCCACGCAACAGCTGAAATCCTGCACTTGGCGTTAAAACCCTTATAAATCGGCGCTTTCAAGCACATGGCACAGAGCCTGCAATATTCCATTCATGCAGGAAGCATTCGATAAAAATATCTTTTTGGACATAAGAAACCTGTGCCTTTGCCGGAGCGCCCCATGACATCGTTCTTTCCTCGACTCAAAACCCTGCTGGCTGCCAGCGCCATGGTGCTGAGCCTGCAACCGCTCGCCCACGCCGCTGAAACGGCGCCAGCAGAAGTGCATCTCGACTACGCCTATTACTCGCCAGTCAGCCTGGTGCTCAAGCACTTCGGCTTCCTCGAAAAAGCCTTGCCGCAGACCAAGGTCAGCTGGGTACTGAGCCAGGGCAGCAACCGCTCGCTGGAATACCTCAACAGCGGCGGCGTGGATTTCGCTTCCAGTGCCAGCCTCGCCGCGGTGCTGAGCCGCGCCAACGGCAGCCCGATCAAATCGGTCTACGTTTATAGCCGCGCCGAATGGACTGCACTGGTGGTGCGCAAGGATTCTCCTTACCAGACCGTCGCTGACCTCAAGGGCAAAAAGATCGCCGCCACCAAGGGCACCGACCCGTACCTGTTCACCCTGCGCAGCCTGCAACAGGCCGGGCTGAAAAAAGACGATGTCGAATTGGTCCATCTGCAGCATCCGGACGGCCGCACCGCGCTGGAAAAAGGTGATGTCGACGCCTGGGCCGGACTCGATCCGCACATGGCCGCCAGCCAGGTTCAGGCCGGTTCGCGCCTGCTCTATCGCAACCCGGCGTTCAACAGCTACGGCGTGGTCAGCGTCACCGAGCAGTACGCCAAAGAACATCCGCAGACCATCGACACCGTGATCAAGGCTTACGAACAGGCCCGCGACTGGGCGCTGAAAAATCCCGATGAGTTCGCCGCCCTCCTCGCCAAGGAGTCCGGCTTGCCGCTGGATGTGGCCAAGTTGCAACTGTCGCGCACCGACCTGAGCAGCCCGCAACTTACTCAACAGGACATCAGCGCCTCCAAGGCAGCGGCGCCGATTCTGGTCTCCGAGGAACTGGTGCGCCGTGGGGTGAATGTCGATCAAGTCATCGATCAATTGCTCGACAGCGGTGTGCAGCAAGCCGTCGCCCACCAGTAACCGATCAGCCTCACGACAAATCCGCGCCCCGTCGCGGATTTGTCGTGAGCGGAGCCAAACCCATGACCACTCACAGCAAAGACTTGCCCGCGCCACTTGCCGTACCGCGCCAGCGTCCTGCGAGTTTGAATCCGACGTGGCAGCGCCGCGGCAAAGGCCTGGCCCTGCCGCTGCTGATCATCGTCGCGCTGGAAATTATCGTCCGCATCGGCTGGCTGCCGTCCTACCAGATGCCGGCGCCGAGCGAGATCGCCCTGACCCTCACCGACCTCGCTGAGGGCGCGCTGTGGAAACACGTCGGCGCCAGCCTGATTCGCGTGTTGCTCGGATTTGCCATCGGTGCCAGCCTGGCGCTGGTATTTGCTGCCTGGGTCGGCTTGAGTCGCGAAGCCGAGGCTTATCTGGAACCGACCTTTGCCGCCCTGCGTTCCATTCCAAGCCTGGCCTGGGTGCCGCTGCTGTTGTTGTGGCTGGGCATCGACGAGACGTCGAAAATCGTCTTGATCGCCATCGGCGCGTTCTTTCCGGTGTACGTCAACGTAGTCGCGGCCATTCGCAACATTGATCGCAAACTGGTGGAAGTCGGGCGCATCTATGGTTTCAGTCGCTTGCAACTGGTGCGACGAATATTGCTGCCGGCCGCCCTGCCCGGCCTGTTCACCGGGCTGCGCAGTGGCATGAGCCTGGCGTGGATGTTTCTCGTCGCGGCGGAGTTGATCGCGGCCACCAAAGGCTTGGGCTATCTGCTCAGTGACGGCCGGGAAACCTCGCGGCCGGACATCGTACTGGCCGCGATCATCGTGCTCGCCTTGCTCGGCAAACTCAGTGACGGCTTGCTGGCCATGCTCGAACGCCGCTGGTTGAACTGGCGCGACACGTTCACCGGGCAGGACGCCAGCGACTAAGCTGAACTCTCCAACCGGAGATTCAGCCCATGTGCGGAAGACTCTCGCAGTACCGTGGCATTCACGACTTTGTCGCGGTGCTGAGCATTCCCGACGCGTTGATCAATCACGTCGGCGACGCACCGCTTGATCGCTACAACGCGGCGCCGACCACCGCGCTGGCCGTCCTGCATCAACAAGGGCAACACCTGCATGCCGACACTCTGCGCTGGGGCTGGCGCCCGCATTGGGCCAAGGATCGCCCACCACCGATCAATGCCCGGGTCGAGAAAGTCGCCCACGGCCCGTTCTTCCGGGCGATCTGGCGACATCGTTTGATTGTGCCCGTGGACAACTGGTTTGAATGGGTCGATAGCGCAGACAAGACACGACAACCATGGCTGATCCGTCGCGCGGATCACGAAGCGGTTTTCTGCGCAGCCATCGGGCAATTTCCGACAGCCGAAACGCCAGCTCGGGATGACGACGGTTTCGTGATCATCACCGCCGATGCTGTCGGCGGCATGCTCGATATCCATGATCGCCGACCCGTCGTGTTCCGCGCAGACTTGGTGCATGAATGGCTGGATCCTGCGACACCCGTTGAACGCGCCGAGCAAATGCTGCTGTTCGAAGGTGAACGCAGCGAAGTGTTCGAATGGTACAAAGTCGGCAAAGCTGTCGGTAACGTACGCAATCAGGGTGCCAGTTTGATTATTCGGCAAACTTGAACAATTGCCGACTTCATGCGTTTATCAATTGTAGGAGCTGCCGAAGGCTGCGATGTTTTGACGCAGCGTTATAAGAAATAAAACTATTGCAAATTTTAGCAACTCATAAAGCGAATCACTGCCGTTACAAACCCTGTTTCATTTTTGAGACGGCGCATATAAAACACACGTTCGAATGAACTAACCGCCTGTCTGACATTTCAACCGTCATACATACATTTATATGCACTACGGCTAGCATGCGCGCCGCATTTCCATTTGGTATACCAGTTGACCAAAGAGTCAACAAACCAGGAACCCCCTAACGTCTACAAGCCTTGCAGAGAAATAAGTTGCGCGACGATTTTGCAATCAAACAGGTCAGCGGCCTGGAGTGTATTTATCTGTCGATGACAGAACGCTTTGAACTCGACTGTTTTATCGGCCACTACATCAAGACCCGAAACCTGCGTTCCGTACCTGATATCGAACGCATCCTGCGCACCACCCTCGAAGGGTATCCTGGCCACGCGCCGGTGATGGTCAACGAGCTGAATGCGTGGATTGATCGAACCTTGGGATATCGGGCCACACACCCCGATTTCACGCAGTTGGACGATCTCTGAACCACAAAAAAGCCCTGCATTTGCGGGGCTTTTTCGTAGAAGTCACTCAAAACTTGCGGTCAGGATCGGAAAGCTCTCGGCCATCATCGTGCTTCCAGGTCTGTTCCTTGTGCTTTTCACGCTCTATTTCTTCTTGCGTCGGTTCGTCCGTATCTTCGTCATCCGTGTCTGGATGCTTTTGCTCAGTCGCCATGCGCACCTCCCGTTATCAGTAAACCTCCATCTCTGAAGCGTAGAACAGACAACTTACAACCACCAGCGCAGCAAAAAGAAGAACGCCATGCTCAACAGCATGCTGAGCAAAGTATTGCGCGTGTAGATCACCAGTGCGATCGCCACCAGCGAACTAAGCAGATAAGGATTATCCCACTGCAGATTCAGCTGTTTGTCGGGCATGAAGACAATCGGCCCACAGATAGCGGTCAGCATCCCCAGTACCGCAAACCCGAGAAACTGCCGCGCATTGCTGCTCAAACGCACCGGCAAACGCGGTTCGAGAAACACGTAGCGGTTGAGAAACACCAGAAGCCCCATGCCGAAAATCACCGCCCAAACCATCATGTGCGCTCCCGATACAGCTTGTTGCAGATAAACCCTGCGGTCATTCCGGCCAGTCCGGACAACACCAGTGCCGAGCCCCATTGCCAGTAACTGAAAAGCACCGAACAAAACAGCGACACCGCCACACACACCACCGTCGGCACGTTCCGCACCACTGGCGTGATCAACGCGATAAACGTGGCGGCAATCGAGAAGTCCAGCCCCAGGTGCTCAAGCCCCGGAATGCTGCTGCCGAGGACAATGCCGGCCAGGGTGAACAGGTTCCATGCGATGTAGAACGTCAGGCCGACGCCCAGCGCATACCAGCGATTGAATTGTTGACGATCATGTTGACTGGTCAGTGCAAACAACTCATCGGTGAGCAAAAAACCCAGACCTATGCGCCAGCGCCCCGGCAGCGGTGAAATGACCGAACGCATGCTCATGCCATACAGCAAGTGCTGCGACGTCAGCAGCAGCGTGGTCAACAGAATCGAGAAAATCCCCGCGCCGCCCTTGAGCATGCCGATCGCCACCAATTGCGCCGCCCCGGCAAACACAATGCTCGACAAGCCTTGGCCTTGCAGCGGTGTGAGATTGGCTTCGATCGCCATGGAGCCGGCCAACAGCCCCCACGGCGCGGTGGCCAGAGATAACGGCATGATTGCCGCAGCGCCGCGGAGGAACGCACTGCGCGGCATAAGAGAATCAGACATAAACGTTCTTCAACCAGGAAAACGGTCGAAGACTGTGCCAGCCGTTTCGCCTTTCTGGCTTGAACAATCTTGCGCACTTGTGGGAAATCGGCCGGATGCGCGCGCAATTCGCTGACTTTCGCACTGACCTTTGATCCCCTGAACGGCGTAACATAGTGCCATTCACAATTGCGTCAGGGAGACGACATGCTGTACCGAATCGCAGCCGACGGGCTGGTGCTGTTCCATTTGTGCTTCATTTTGTTCGTGCTGTTTGGCGGGCTGCTGGTACTCAAATGGCCGCGTTTGATGTGGCTGCATCTGCCGGCTGCTGCTTGGGGGGTGGCGGTCGAGGTGCTGCATCTGACCTGCCCGCTGACGTACTGGGAAAACCTCATGCGCCACGCGGCCGGGCAGACTGAATACGCCGGCGGCTTCATCGAGCATTACATCTGGCCGATCATCTATCCGGCCGGGCTCACCCCGCAGATTCAACTGGCGCTCGGCAGCGTGGTACTCGCGGTCAACCTGCTGGTTTACGGCCGTTTAATCCGGTCGTGGAAACTGCGCCGCGCACTGTAATCAGCGCGCCGTTTGCTTCAACGCCTCCAGCCAGGCCGGATCCAGGCGCGTCTGCTCGGTATCGAGCCCCAGCGCCTGCATCCGCTCCTTGTGTGCTTCAACTTCCCGCCACAATTGCCCATGATCACTGGAGTTGCCGTCCAGTTCGTGCATTTGCGTCAATCCCAGATGGTAGAAGCGCAGAACCTTCATCGCCGTCGGATCATTCTGGTCCACCGCCGCCGTAACCTGATGCATCACATTGGTGATGCTCATCAGGTTGCGCTTGAGTCGCCAGCTGTAGACGGCTGGAGCCATCCAGCTCTGATTCCAGAAGCGCCCGCGCAACAGCGCAGCCGTCAGCAGAAACGCCACAAACACCCCGCCGACATTGAAGCGCAGGTTATCGCCGCCAGGCTCGCCGAACAGCGCCACCGCGACGCTGGAAAACAACATCGCCAGCACCAGGAACAGCACGGCGATGATGATCGTGCTGCGTCGGGTCTGCTGGCGAAAGGTAGCGGCATCCATCGGCTGAATCTCGAACATCACAAATGACTTCCTTGAGCGACAAAAGGGCTAACAGAAAAAACCGGCCGGCGCATTATCGCCTCTAGCGCGGATTTAGCTATGCTGGGGCTCCTTTTCATCTTTTCAGCGTCCAACGGGGACATGGCGGTACAGCGCAGATCGTGCCATCTTCATTCATGGATACACACTATTCGGATGCCATCGCCTAGTCTTGAGATGACATCGTTTTAAGGATCATTGCATGACCCAACGACACGTAATCAATGCCTCGGTCAGCCCGAAAGGCAGCCTGGAAACCCTTTCTCAACGTGAAGTTCAGCAACTGAGCGAAGCCGGATCCGGCAGCACCTACACCCTCTTCCGCCAGTGCGCCCTGGCCATCCTCAATACCGGCGCCCATGTTGATAACGCCAAGACCATTCTCGAAGCCTACAAGGACTTCGAAATCCGCATTCACCAACAGGATCGCGGCGTACGCCTGGAGCTGCTGAACGCTCCGGCCGATGCCTTCGTCGACGGCGAAATGATCGCCAGCACCCGCGAAATGCTCTTCAGCGCCCTGCGCGACATCGTCTACACCGAAAACGAACTCGACAGCCAACGCATCGACCTGACCACCTCGCAAGGCATCAGCGACTACGTTTTCCACCTGCTGCGCAACGCGCGTACTTTGCGTCCGGGCGTAGAGCCGAAGATCGTCGTGTGCTGGGGCGGCCATTCGATCAACACCGAAGAATACAAATACACCAAGAAAGTCGGCCACGAACTGGGCCTGCGCAGCCTCGACATCTGCACCGGTTGCGGCCCCGGCGTGATGAAAGGCCCGATGAAAGGCGCGACCATTGCCCACGCCAAACAGCGTATTCACGGCGGGCGTTATCTGGGTCTGACCGAGCCGGGCATCATCGCCGCCGAAGCGCCGAACCCGATCGTCAATGAGCTGGTGATTCTGCCGGACATCGAAAAACGTCTGGAAGCCTTCGTCCGTGTTGGCCATGGCATCATCATCTTCCAGGGCGGTGCCGGTACCGCTGAAGAGTTCCTTTATCTGCTCGGCATCCTGATGCACCCGGACAACGCAGGGCTGCCGTTCCCGGTGATCCTTACCGGGCCGAAACACGCCGCGCCGTATCTGGAACAGCTCGACGCCTTCGTCACCGCGACCCTGGGTGAAGCGGCCAAGCAGCACTACGAAATCATCATCGACGACCCGGCCGAAGTGGCGCGGCAGATGACCCAAGGTCTGAAAGCGGTGAAGCAGTTCCGCCGCGAGCGCAACGATGCGTTCCATTTCAACTGGCTGCTGAAAATCGACGAAGGCTTCCAGCGTCCGTTCGATCCGACCCACGAAAACATGGCCAACCTGAAACTGCACCGCGACCAGCCACCGCACGAACTGGCGGCCAATCTGCGCCGGGCGTTTTCTGGCATCGTCGCTGGCAACGTCAAGGACAAGGGCATTCGCCTGATCGAAGAACACGGGCCGTACCAGATCCGTGGTGATGCGGCGATCATGCAACCGCTCGATGCGTTGCTCAAAGCCTTCGTCGCCCAGCACCGGATGAAACTGCCGGGCGGCGCGGCGTATGTGCCGTGCTATCGAGTGGTGGCGTAACTCTTTCGGTTTCCACGCAACACGTGTAGGAGCGAGCCTGCTCGCGATAGCGGTATATCAGTCACCTTTTATATTGACTGAACCACCGCTTTCGCGAGCAGGCTCGCTCCCACAGGGTCTGTGGTGTGGCGCAAATGGTATTTGCAACCTGAATCCCCCTGTGGGAGCGAGCCTGCTCGCGAAGAGGCCTGAAAGAACACCATCAACCTCATCCCACCAACCGCGCCGCCAACGCCTTGGCCTGCAACGCCACATCCGTCACCGCCGTACTCTCCCACCACATCCCGCGTAACGGTGGTCCCATGGCAAACAACCGGCTAGCCGCACGCCCCTCGGCATCCAGCATCGCGCCATCCACCGCCGCCGCAATCCCCAACGCCAACGGTCCCGGCTGCACCAGACCGCGCGCCAGCACCTGCTGCGGCAACGGTCGCGCCACCCGACGCCAGTCGTACTCGATGCCACTGGAGTTGATCAACGCGGCGCCCTGCACCACGCAGGTTTGCGACTCACCGCGACGTCGAATACGAATGCTGACGCCATCTTCAGGGCTCGGCTCAAGCCCTTTGAACGAAGCTGCCTGAATACGCAATCGCCCTTCTTTATAAAGCCGCTCAACCAGCGCCGCACTCAGCGGCGGCGAACGGTGATGATGACTTTCCCACCACGGCCGCACATGCCGTACGAATTGTCGACGCTGCACGTCAGTCGCCTGACTCCACAACCGGGCGATGTGCACGCGGACTGTGTCCAGCGGCGCCTGCCAATCGATGCCTTGGGCCATGGCGTCGCGACACTGCCGACGCAATTCACGCAACAGCTGTCGTGGCGTGCGCAGGCTGTGATCGACGCCAAGAAAATCAACCCAAACCGGTGGCTGTCTGCGCACATGGGGCAACAAACCATGCCGCGAAAACACTTCGATCGGCCCGCGATGCCCGGCCTGCTCCAGCGACACCACGGCATCGACCATGGTCAGGCCGGAGCCAATGATCATCACGGTGGATTGCGGATCGAGCTGGCGCATGGCCGCGACATCCCAAGGATCGAGGGCGGCGGCGTTGAGGCCACTGGAGGCTTTTTGCGGAGTTCGTGCGGCAGGGAACATTCCAGTCGCCAGCACTGCGCAGACTCCAGACAATGACTGACCATTGCTCAGCGTGAGCTGCACCGAATCGGCATCGACCTGCAGATCGACGACCTCTGCACGAATGTGTTCAACGCTCGAACCATAACGCGCCCCGACAGTGCGCGCTTCAGCCAGACGCTGCTGCACATAGACCCCGAACAATCCACGCGGCGGAAACAGTTCGCTGACCGGTACGTTCTGCTCTGCAGACTCCGGCCAGCCTCCGCCGGCAATGTGCTCAGTCAGCCATTGCGTCAGATCATCAGGAATATCCGGATCGACGCTCATGCGCGCCGCATTGCCGTTGAGTGTGTGGCCCAGCTCGACTGCACTGTAGGCCTCGCCGCGTCCCAATTCATTACGCGGCTCAATGATCAGGACCTTGCGCTGGCCCGGCAGACGCAACAATTGCACTGCCAGCATCGTGCCGCTGAGGCCACCGCCGATAATCAGGATGTCTGCACTCTGACTCATCAAATCACCACATTACGCACAAACCGCGCCGCAACATCGCCATCATTGCGATAGGAGTGCGGCTGGTTACTGGCAAACATGAAAAACTCCCCAGTGCCGATGTGCTGCGGCTGGTCGCCGAGCATCAGCGTCAGGCAACCTTCAAAGACGAAAATCTGCTCGCTCCAGCCCTCGGCATCCGCTTGCGACGGGTAGACCTCGCCCGGTTGCAGACACCATTCCCATTGCTCGACTTCGCGCGTGGCCGTGGCTTTGGAGAGCAGCACCGCTTTGCTGCCCGGGATCGTGCCCGCCCATGCCACCTCGTTGATGCGGCTTGGATCACGGGCATCCGGCGCCTGGATCAGATCGCTAAACGCCACATCAAGCGCTTCGGCAACGCGGTCGAGAGTGGTCAGGCTGACATTCTTTTCGCCGGCCTCGATCGCCACAAGCATGCGTCGACTGACTCCGGATTTTTCCGCCAGCGCGGTCTGGCTCATGTCGGCGGCATGACGCAGCCGCCGGACATTCAGGCTGACGTGTTGCAGAACGGAGGCTCGTTGACTGGAATCTTTGTGCACTATATTGCTCACTCGCTGAGGTTGGGCAGTATACTGCGCAACGTTGGGCGCATTGTGCGTCCTGTCTTTTATAGTGCGCAAGGTCGTGACGTCCGTGAACAGCCCCCAAACACCGCTTCGCTTCAACCGCTTCAGCAAAGCCGAGTGCGTGCTGGTGCTGATCACCATGATCTGGGGCGGCACCTTTCTGCTGGTTCAGCATGCGATGACCGTCAGCGGCCCGATGTTTTTTGTCGGCCTGCGTTTTGCGGCGGCGGCTTGTATCGTTGCGCTGTTCTCGTGGCGGCATTTGCGCGAACTGACCCTGTTTGAACTCAAGGCCGGCGCGTTCATCGGCGTGGCGATCATGCTTGGTTACGGCCTGCAGACCGTCGGACTGCAAACGATCCCGAGCAGTCAGTCGGCGTTCATCACCGCGTTGTATGTGCCGTTCGTGCCGTTGCTGCAATGGCTGGTGCTGGGGCGGCGGCCGGGGTTGATGCCGAGCATTGGCATCATGCTGGCGTTCACCGGGCTGATGTTGCTGTCGGGGCCGTCCGGGGCTGAGCTGAATTTCAGTCCGGGCGAAATCGCCACGCTGATCAGTGCTATCGCCATCGCGGCCGAGATCATTCTGATCAGCACCTATGCCGGTCAGGTGGATGTGCGCCGAGTGACCGTTGTGCAACTGGCAACCACTTCCGTGCTGTCGTTCCTGCTGGTGGTGCCGACCGGTGAAGCGCTTCCGGATTTCTCCTGGACCCTACTGGTGACCGCGCTGGGGCTGGGCGCAGCAAGTGCGGCGATTCAGGTGGCGATGAACTGGGCGCAGAAGAGTGTCTCGCCAACACGGGCGACGTTGATCTATGCGGGTGAGCCGGTATGGGCCGGGATCGTCGGGCGGATTGCCGGGGAACGGTTGCCGGCGATCGCGCTGGTGGGAGCGGGGTTGATTGTGGCAGCGGTGATTGTCAGTGAGTTGAAGACCAAGGGGAAGGTCGCGGAAGCCGAAGCGGAGCTGGAGCGGGAAGCACAGGGATAACGCTCCGAAATCTTCACAGTCTGAATTATTGCTATCGCGAGCAGGCTCACTCCTACAGGTGAACGCATTCCAAATGTAGGAGTGAGCCTGCTCGCGATGAGGCCATTCCAAGCAACATCGACCTTCCTGAAACAATGCCAAACAGAAAATTCCAGACTACTTTGTAGGATTCTGAGACATCCTCGCGTTTGGTGATCGGGGAGCTGGCACGTATGATGCTTCACAAACTTCCGCAGATTAGAAGCCTATGTCCCTGATAGTTCTACTGCTTCTGCCATTCATTGGCAGCTGTCTGGCAGCGGTGCTGCCACACAATGCGCGCAATACCGAATCCCTGTTGGCAGGTCTGGTCGCTCTGATCGGCACCGTCCAGGTCGCGATGCTGTACCCGCAAATTGCCCACGGCGGCGTGATCCGCGAAGAATTCATGTGGCTGCCCAGCCTCGGCCTGAACTTCGTTCTGCGCATGGACGGCTTCGCCTGGCTGTTCTCGATGCTGGTGCTCGGCATCGGCACGCTCGTTTCTCTCTATGCGCGTTATTACATGTCGCCGGACGATCCGGTGCCGCGTTTCTTCGCGTTTTTCCTGGCGTTCATGGGCGCCATGCTCGGTCTGGTGATCTCCGGCAATCTGATCCAGATCGTGTTTTTCTGGGAGCTGACCAGCCTCTTCTCGTTCCTGCTGATCGGCTACTGGCACCACCGCGCCGACGCCCGTCGCGGCGCGTACATGGCGCTGATGGTCACCGGTGCCGGCGGATTATGCCTGCTGGCGGGGGTCATGATTCTCGGCCATGTCGTCGGCAGCTATGACCTCGACAAGGTCCTGGCCGCCGGCGATCTGATTCGCGCACATGCCCTCTACCCGATTCTCCTTCCCCTGATTCTTATCGGCGCCCTCAGCAAAAGTGCGCAGTTCCCTTTTCACTTCTGGTTGCCGCACGCAATGGCGGCGCCGACACCCGTCTCCGCCTATCTGCACTCGGCGACCATGGTCAAGGCCGGGGTTTTCCTGCTCGCGCGCCTGTGGCCGTCGTTGTCTGGCAGTGAAGAATGGTTCTACATCGTCAGCGGCGCCGGCGCGTGTACGCTGTTGCTCGGCGCCTATTGCGCGATGTTCCAGAACGATCTCAAAGGTCTGCTCGCTTACTCGACCATCAGCCATCTAGGCCTGATTACCCTGTTACTCGGCCTGAATAGTCCGCTGGCGGCAGTGGCGGCGGTGTTCCACATTCTCAACCACGCGACGTTCAAGGCTTCGCTGTTCATGGCCGCAGGCATCATCGACCACGAAAGCGGCACCCGCGATATCCGCAAGCTCAGCGGCCTGATCAAACTGATTCCCTTCACCGCGACGCTGGCCATGGTTGCCAGCGCCTCGATGGCAGGCGTGCCGCTGCTTAACGGCTTCCTGTCGAAGGAAATGTTCTTCGCTGAAACCGTGTTTATCAACGCCACCGCGTGGGTCGAAGCGGCGCTGCCGATTGTCGCGACGATTGCCGGCACATTCAGCGTTGCCTACTCGCTGCGCTTCACCGTCGATGTGTTCTTCGGTCCGCCGGCCACCGACCTGCCGCACACGCCGCACGAACCTCCACGCTGGATGCGTGCGCCGGTAGAGCTGTTGGTATTCACCTGCTTGCTGGTGGGGATATTCCCCGCGCAGATCGTCGGCCCGTTGCTTGCCGCTGCTGCGTTGCCAGTCGTTGGCGGCACCTTGCCGGAATACAGCCTGGCGATCTGGCACGGCCTCAACGCGCCAATGATCATGAGCCTGATCGCCATGTCCGGCGGCATCATCGTCTATCTGTTGCTACGCAATCAGCTCAAGCGCGGGCGCTTCAAATACCCGCCACTGGTGGGGCGCTTCAACGGCAAGCGCCTGTTCGAGCGCAGTCTGGTGGTGATGATGCGCATGGCCCGGCGCGTCGAGCGGCGACTCGGCACCAAGCGTCTGCAGATGCAGCTATTCCTGATGGTGTTGGCGGCGGTACTCGCAGGTCTGATCCCGATGTTGCACAGCACGCTGAGCTGGGGCGACAGGCCGAAGATTCCCGGCTCGATCGTGTTCGTGACCCTGTGGCTGCTGGCGATTGCCTGTGCTCTTGGCGCCGCATGGCAGGCCAAGTACCACCGTCTCGCCGCTCTGACCATGGTCAGCGTCTGCGGCTTGATGACCTGCGTGACCTTCGTCTGGTTCTCCGCGCCTGATCTGGCCCTGACGCAACTGGCGGTCGAAGTGGTCACCACCGTGCTGATCCTGCTCGGTCTGCGCTGGTTGCCACGCCGTATCGAAGAAGTCTCGCCACTGCCAAGCAGCCTGCGCAAGGCACGCATTCGTCGTCTGCGCGACTTGCTATTGTCGATTGCCGTCGGCGGTGGCATGGCGCTGCTGTCCTACGCGATGCTGACGCGGCAGACGCCGAACGACATTTCCTCGTTCTACCTCAGCCGCGCCATGCCCGAGGGCGGCGGCAGCAACGTGGTCAACGTGATGCTGGTGGATTTCCGTGGCTTCGACACCCTCGGTGAAATCACCGTGCTGGTCGCCGTGGCACTGACCGTATTCGCCCTGCTCCGCCGTTTCCGCCCACCGAAAGAAAGCCTGCAACTGCCCGCCCAGCAACGCTTGCTGGCGCCGGACGTGGTCACCGATCTGGTCAACCCGCGCTCGGCCAGCGACACCGCGCTCGGTTTCATGATGGTGCCGGCAGTGCTGGTGCGTCTGTTGCTGCCAATTGCGCTGGTGGTGTCGTTCTACCTGTTCATGCGCGGGCACAACCAGCCGGGCGGCGGTTTCGTTGCCGGTCTGGTGATGTCGGTGGCGTTCATCCTGCAATACATGGTCGCCGGTACGCAGTGGGTCGAAGCGCAAATGAGCCTGCGACCGCTGCGCTGGATGGGCACCGGACTGCTGTTCGCCACCGCTACAGGTCTGGGCGCGATGCTGGTCGGTTATCCGTTCCTGACCACGCACACCTGGCATTTCAGCTTGCCAGTGCTGGGTGACATCCATGTTGCCAGTGCACTGTTTTTCGACATTGGCGTATACGGCGTGGTGGTCGGCTCGACGCTGTTGATCCTCACTGCTCTCGCCCACCAATCGGTGCGGGGTCACAAGACCGCATCGCTGCCCAAGTCCGTCGCCACCAAGGGAGCCGTCTGATGGAAGAAGTCATCGCAATCGCCATCGGCGTGCTCGCCGCGTCCGGCGTCTGGCTGATCCTGCGGCCACGGACGTTCCAGGTGGTCATGGGCCTGTGCCTGCTGTCGTATGGCGTCAATCTGTTCATCTTCAGCATGGGCAGCCTGTTCATCGGCAAGGAGCCGGTGATCAAGGACGGCGTCACCCAGGATTTGCTGCACTACACCGATCCGCTGCCACAGGCACTGGTGCTGACTGCGATCGTCATCAGCTTCGCCATGACCGCGCTGTTCCTCGTCGTTCTGCTCGCCTCGCGCGGCCTGACCGGCACCGACCACGTCGACGGCCGGGAGCCTAAAGAATGATGGCGATGACTCACCTGATCGCCGCACCGATTCTGCTGCCGCTGCTGACCGCCGCCATCATGCTGATGCTCGGCGAACGGCACCGGCCGCTGAAGGCGAAAATCAACCTGTTCTCCAGCCTTGTCGGCCTGTTCATTTCGGTGCTGTTGCTGCAATGGACGCAAACCACCGGCGTACCCGGTTCCATCGGCGTGTACCTGCCGGGCAACTGGCAGGCGCCGTTCGGTATTGTGCTGGTGGTCGATCGCCTGTCGGCGCTGATGCTGGTGCTGACCGGGATCATCGGCGTTAGCGCCCTGCTGTTTGCCATGGCCCGTTGGGATGGCGCCGGTTCGAGTTTCCACGCGTTGTTCCAGATTCAGTTGATGGGTCTTTACGGCGCGTTCCTGACGGCGGATCTGTTCAACCTGTTCGTGTTCTTCGAAGTCCTGCTCGCCGCGTCTTATGGGTTGCTGTTGCATGGATCGGGTCGGGCACGGGTCTCGTCGGGGCTGCATTACATCTCGATCAACCTGCTGGCCTCGTCGCTGTTTCTGATTGGCGCGGCATTGATCTACGGTGTCACCGGCACGCTGAACATGGCCGATCTGGCGCTGAAGATTCCGCTGGTGCCGGAGGCCGACCGGGGTTTGCTGCACGCCGGTGCGGGGATTCTCGCTGTCGCGTTCCTGGCCAAGGCTGGCATGTGGCCGCTGAACTTCTGGCTGGTGCCAGCCTATTCCTCGGCCAGTGCGCCGGTGGCGGCGATGTTCGCGATCATGACCAAGGTTGGCGTCTACACCTTGCTTCGTCTGTGGACGCTGTTGTTTTCCGGGCAGGCCGGAGCCTCGGCATTCTTCGGTGGCGACTGGCTGATCTACGGTGGCATGGCGACCATGGCCTGCGCAGGCCTGGCAATTCTCGCCGCGCAACGCCTGGAGCGCATGGCCAGCCTGAGCATTCTGGTGTCGGCGGGGATTCTGCTGTCCGCCGTCGGTTTCGCCCAGCCGAACCTGATCGGCGCGGCACTGTTCTATCTGGTCAGCTCGACGCTGGCATTGAGCGCGCTGTTCCTGCTGGCCGAGTTGATCGAGCGTTCGCGCTCGGCCAATGAAATTCCGCTGGAAGACGAAAGCGAACTGCTGCCGCGCCCGCAGGAATCCCTGCAACCGCCCAAAGGCATCAACCTCGATGACGAGCAGAAAGCCGTGGTCGGTCAGGTGATCCCGTGGACCATGGCGTTTCTCGGCCTGAGCTTCATTGCTTGCGCGCTGCTGATCATTGGCATGCCGCCGCTGTCCGGCTTCATCGGCAAACTCAGCCTGATCGGTGCATTGCTCAATCCGCTGGGGCTGGGCACTGGCGAACCGATCTCCACGGCAGCATGGGCGTTGCTGGCGCTACTGATCCTTACCGGGCTGGCGTCGTTGATGGCGTTCTCGCGTCTCGGCATTCAGCGCTTCTGGACGCCAGAGGAGCGCCCTTCACCGCTACTGCGCAAACTCGAATGCGCACCGATTTTCCTGTTGCTGGGGCTGAGCATTGTCCTGACCTTCAAGGCTGAACCGCTGCTGCGCTACACCCAGGCCACCGCCGAAGCGCTGAACAACCCGCAGCAATACGTCATGGCGGTGCTCGGCACCCGTGCCGTACCGAGCCCGGAAGCCAAATCGGCGATGCTGGAGGTGCAGCCATGAAGCGTGTGTTTCCTGCACCGTTGTTGTCGCTGGCGCTGTGCGCCTTGTGGCTGACCCTGAATCTGTCGGTCAGCCCGGGCAATCTGCTGCTCGGCGCGATACTGGGTTTTGCTGCACCGTTGATGATGCGCAAACTGCGTCCGAAACAGGTACGCATTCGCCGCCCTGGAACGATTCTGCGCCTGTTCCTGCTCGTGGGCCGTGACGTGGTGACGTCCAACCTGATCGTCGCGTGGGGCGTACTCAACGCCGGTCGTCGCCCGCCGCGTTCAGGCTTTATCAAAGTGCCACTGGACTTGCGCGACGCCCACGGCCTGGCGACTCTGGCGATGATCTGCACGGTGGTGCCCGGCACGGTGTGGTCGGAGCTGTCGCTGGATCGCAGCATTCTGTTGTTGCACGTCTGGGATCTGGATGAAGAAGCGCAATTCATCGAGCACTTCAAGAGCACCTACGAGCGGCCGTTGATGGAGATTTTCGAATGAGCCCATTACTGTCGAACGCGATTCTGCTGACGCTGTTCCTGTTCTCGCTCGCGATGGTGCTGACGCTGGTGCGCTTGTTCAAAGGCCCGTCGGCGCAGGATCGGGTCCTGGCGCTGGATTACCTGTACATCGTCGCCATGCTGATGATGCTGACGCTGGGTATTCGTTATTCCAGTGACACTTACTTCGAGGCGGCGCTGCTGATTGCGCTGTTCGGCTTCGTCGGCTCGTTTGCCCTGGCGAAATTCCTGCTGCGTGGCGAGGTGATCGAATGAATGCAGAATTGTCTCTGTGGGTCGAGATTCCGGTGGCGATCCTGCTGGTGCTCAGCGGTTTGTTTGCGTTGATCGGCGCGATCGGATTGTTGCGCATGAAGGATTACTTCCAGCGCATGCATCCGCCGGCACTGGCTTCGACACTGGGCGCGTGGTGTGTGGCACTGGCGTCGATCATCTGTTTTTCGGCGTTGAAGTCCGGGCCGGTCATACATGCCTGGCTGATTCCGATTTTGCTGGCGATCACTGTGCCGGTGACTACTTTGCTGCTGGCGCGGGCGGCGTTGTTCCGCAAGCGCATGGCTGGGGATGATGTGCCGGCAGAGGTCAGTAGCCGCCGTACCGAGAGTGGTAGCTGAAGATTTGTAGATGACGCCATCGCGAGCAGGCTCACTCCTACAGGGGAACGCATTCCAAATGTAGGCCTTCGCCTGCTCGCGATAGCAATCTTCATATCACCTCAAATTTCAAACCCAAGCCACCGCCAACAACCCCGCCCCCAACACCGCACACAACGGCGAATACACCCAGGTGTCGAGCCGCGCAAACCGCGAGTCCTTCACTTCCTTGAAGAACCCGACCAGATTGGAATCACCAATCGCCCGGGCAAACATCAACAGCGCGATCGCGCTGATCACCCATTGCAGCGCCTTGTGCGTCACCGCCGGCATTCCCCAGCCAACCCGCATGCACACCAACGCCGCAATCACCAACAGCGCCGCCGCCACGATCAACGTGAGCCAGCCCGAAGGCTTGAACGCCGGCCGCATCGTTGCGACAAATCCGCGCACCGGCACCTGCGGCACCACCACCGCTGCCGCCCATTGCCCACCCAACGCCCAATACACATGCATCAAGGCGATTACCGCAAACGTTGTCACCAGCCATTGAGCCAACACAAAGGTCATGGTTGAAATCCTTGGAAAGGGATTTGAACAAATCATCCTAGTCGGATTTTTTTCAAGTGCACGACCGATCAGCGGTACGGTAAAGTGCCGCCCCATGAAATTCTCCCGTTCCGATCGCTCACTGCTGGCCTGGATGCTTTATTGCTGCGTCCTGTTCAACGTGTTCGCCTGCAGCATCGGTCACGGACAAATGGTCGGCATGCAGTTGAACGGTATCGGCGGCCAGTTCTGTGCGGTCAACCCGACCACCCAAGCGCCGCTCGCCAGTAATCCCAACGAAGAACAACTGCCGACCCTGTCCAAGGCATTCGGCTGCCCGCTGTGCTCGGTCGGCGGCGGCATGGGCCCAGCGTTCAATTCCAGCCTGACGCTGGCGATCCTGCCGGAACAGCACAGCCCGCCGCTGGCGCCCATCGTCAGCGCCGACCTTCCTGCCCGCTTCACCTGGCCTTCGGCCAATCCTCGCGCCCCACCGCTCGCCTGAGTGTCCCTGCCTTTTTGATTTGTCAGCCCACTGCGCCAACGCGCGGCGTTCGCCTGTGCGCTGACTCCTAGACAAGCATTCAGGATTCAATGATGAAACAACTCACTTTGCTGGCGAGCCTGTGCGGCTGCCTGTCCGTTAACGTCTGGGCGCAATCCACCGTGGATCTGGCGCCGATCACCATTGATGGCGAGTCCGGCGCAGAACCGGGTCTGAGCCTCGAGCAATCCAGCGGCATGGCCTCGCGCCTCGGCTTAAGCGTTCGCGACACACCGGCTTCAGTGGCCATCGCCAATCGCAATGACATCGAGCGCCACGGCGCGCAGAACTTCCAGGACGCCGCCAACACCTTGCCCGGGGTCAACGCCAGCGCGCCGCCGGGGTTCGGCGGTTTCGTGTCCTATCGTGGCTTCACCAGCAGCCAGATCACCCAGATGTTCAACGGCATCAACGTTTCCGGCGGCCTCGCGCGGCCGGTCGACTCATGGATCTACGACCGCGTCGAACTGGTCGGCGGCCCGTCATCGCTGATCAATGGTGCAGGCTCTGTGGGGGGATCGCTGAACTACGTAACCAAACTGGCCAGCCGCGACGAACAAGCTGTTGAAGGGCGGGTCAGCTACGGAACCTACGACACCACCGAAACCGCGTTCGGCCTCAACCATGCCCTGACCGAGCCGGGTGCCGACGTGCAGCACTACGCGCGACTCGACGTCAGCCACAACACCAGCAACGGCTACATCGACCGCCAGGAGCGCGATGCCTGGAGCGTGGCGTTCTCGCTGCTCAGCGACCTGACGCCCGACCTGTCGCACACTCTGGCTCTGGAATATCAAGACGAGCACGAAGACAGTCCGTACTGGGGCACGCCCGTGCTCAATCCCAAGGCCGGTGAGTTGAAGATCGACAAACACAACCGCTTCAATAACTACAACGTCGAGGACGGTCGTTACGAGCAAAGAACGATCTGGGTCCGTTCGATCATCGACTACCGCATCAACGACAGCACCAGCCTGCGCAACACGCTGTATCACCTCGACAGCCAGCGCGATTACCGCAATCTCGAAACCTACCAGTACAACGCCGACAACACCGCGGTGAACCGCTCCACCGCCTATCAAGTGCGTCATCAGGGCGAGCAGAACGGCAACCAGTTCGAACTGCGCCACGACAACACGCTGTTCGGTCTCGATACGACGTGGTCGGGGGGCTTCGAATACAAGGTCAACCAGACCACCAACTCGCCACTGAACATCAAAGGCGCCAGCACGGTAGATCCGAACAACTATCGTCCGGGGCACTTCTACGACATTCCCGGCACCAACCCCAAATTGATCAGCGACAAAACCAACGAGGTCACCACCAAAGCATTGTTCGTGGAAAACCGGCTGGCGTTGACCGAAAAACTGTCGCTGCTCACCGGCCTGCGCTATGACGACATTGACCTCGACGTGACCAACCATCGCACCGTGACCGCCGCCAACCCCAAGCACCTCAAGCGCAGTTGGGAGCCAGTCACCGGCCGCGCCGGCCTGACCTACCAGTTCATTCCGTCGGCCAACGTCTACGTGCAATACAGCACCGCCGCCGAGCAACCGAACGGCACGCAGGACTTCGACGTTTCGACCGGCAAGCAATGGGAGATTGGCAGCAAATTCGATTATCTGAACGGGCGCGGCTCGGCGACGATTGCCGCCTACACCATTGAGCGAAAGGACTTCGCCGTGACCGATCCGCTGGATCCGACCGGCAGCATTCCGGTCGGTCAGCAGACGTCGAAAGGGGTGGAAATCGCCAGTTCGTTGCGCATCACTGACAAGTTGCTGGCCGAGGGCAACTTCGCCTGGGTCGATGCGCAATACGATGATTTCACCGAAAAGAATGCTGCCGGTGTCGTGGTGTCACGCAAGGGCAATACGCCGACCAATGTGCCGGATCGAGTCGGCAATCTGTGGCTGACCTATGACTTCTCGCCGCAATGGCAAGGTGGGGTGGATGCGCGGTATGTGGCGTCGGTGTACGCGGACACGGCCAACACCATGACCGTACCTTCGTACACCTTGTTCGGCAGCTTCCTCAGCTACAAGGTTGATTCGCACACTACCGTGACCGGACGCGTGCGCAACCTGACCAATGAGGTGTATGCCGAGTTTGCGCATGTTTCGCCGGCGTATTACCTGGGGACACCGCGTACCTTTGAATTGGCGGTGCAAACGAAGTTTTAAAAGCATCGCGAGCAGGCTCACTCCTACAGGGGAATGCATTCCAATTGTAGGAGTGAGCCTGCTCGCGATGAGGCCATCAGCCTCAACCCTTTACTTCAAATCAGCCGAAACCTTCTCCGCCACATCCTTCGGCAACCAGGCCTGCCACACGTCCGGGTGCGCCTTCATGAACGCCACCGCCGCATCACGCGGCGCCGTGTGCCTTTCGCTCATGTCCGCCAACGCCTTGTTCAACGGCTCGATGGGAAAATCCACCTTGCTGAAGAAATCGGCAATCTGCGGATACTGTTTCTGAAACGGCGTAGACACACCAATCGACAGCTTCGATGCCAACGACCGGGTCGGTTTCGGATTGGGATTATCGGCATCGGTCAGCGTCTTCCACGCCTCGGCATCAAACGGCGGCTCTTCCAGTTGCACCAGTTTGAACTTGCCGAGCAAAGGCGTCGGTGACCAGTAGTAAAACAGCACCGGCTTACCGCGACGAATCGAAGAGCTGATCTCGGCGTCCAGCGCCGCTCCCGATCCACTGCGGAAATTGGTGTAGTCGTCCTGCAGCCCGTAAGCCGTCAGCTTCTGCTTGTTGACCACTTCCGAGGTCCAGCCGATCGGGCTGTTGAGGAAGCGCCCTTTGCTCGGGGCCTCCGGATCCTTGAACACGTCCTTGTACTTTTTCAGATCACTGACACTGCGCAGATCCGGTGCCAGCGGCTTGATGCCTTTGGCCGGGTCACCTTTGATCACGTACTCCGGCACCCACCAGCCCTCGGTAGCGCCTTTGACGGTATCACCGAGACTGACGACTTTGCCTTCGGCCTCAGCCTTGACCCACACCGGACTGCGCCCGGCCCACTCTTCGCCAATGACCTGGATGTCATTGTTGGCCAGTGCGGTTTCCAGCGTGATGGTGGTGCCAGGCAAGGTGTCGGTTGGCAAGCCGTAGCCCTTCTCGACGATGATCCGCAGCACATCGGTAATCAGGCTGCCGCTTTCCCAGTTCAGGTCGGCAAAATGGATCGGCGCCTGAGCGGCCATCACCGATTGCGCTGATGTCAGCAAACCGAACGTGGCCACGCTGGCGGCCAATAACCGTCGAAATCCGTTCATGCATTGCACCTCGTGCTGTTCACAGCAATGGCAGGTTGGCCTGACAGAAGACCGCAAGCCTCTGAATACTCAGTCAACTGACTGTAGCCGAGGTTCCTGCTTTTTCCGGGCCGCACTCCGGACGAGGTTATGAATCAGACTTTTCCTGCAGGCTTTGCAGCTCACGTCTGACCATGCTGGCGTATTCCGCAGGACGCAGCGTGTAGATCTGCGCAGCCAGCCAATTCAGCCAGGCGCCTTGCAGTTCGGCCTTGGCGGCGAATAAACGCCGAGCCTCCTCGCGCGCAGTGTCGAGGTTCTGCGCATGGAAATCCGCGCGGCTCACTCGCTGGCCTTGAACGTCACCAGTTCACCCTTGCGCCACTTGGCGGCTTTGGCGGTAACAGCTTTTAGGGTCTTGGTCAGGCCTTCCTGCAACTGCTGATTGGCCGCAAACACGGTCACCACGCTGTGGCCTTCCTTGAACAGGATCGCGTGCCCGTCGGCAGTGTCGACAAAGGCGTAATCGCCCAGCCCATACACCGTGAGTTTGATTTCGCGAAAACGGATATCCATCTTGCCGCCTTCGCGGCTGGGCAAGACCGATGCACTGAAATGATCGCCGACCTTGAGCTTCAGCCCCGGTTTGTCATCGACCACCAAGGCACTTTCGGTGTCGATCTCGGCCACGTAAATGCCTTCGGCGTTCTGCTCGGTGATGTAAACAAAACGCGACTGGAACAGCTTGACCAGCTTTGCGCGCAAATCACCCAACACGAACAAAGCATGCATATCGAGATTACTGACTGCCAAAGAAACATCCCCACATCTGAAAAAACCGCACACGGAAAACGCGCACGGCAAAAAAACGGCCAGGCCGATGTAACTGCCAAATGACTCAAATAAAAACCCGAATAGAGCAGAGTGCTCATTCAGCGCGAGGTCCGTAAGACTACTGGATTGTCACTCGCGAAACTCATCCCGATGTCGCCAAAGCTTGAAGGAAAATTCCTCACCGCTGGCAAGAGCAGTCTGACTACGAACTTTAGGGAAAATTCTCACGAAAAAAAGCACTTTTCCGACATATCGCTGGCGAAAAATTGCTTTAGATAAGCCCTGTCGTCAACAGGTACTGGCGATTCTAGAGCAGCGATGCTCATTCCGACTACCCGAAACGGCCTGTAATTACCGGCCAACTGATGAAAAGGACTTCACATGTGCACTCGGACTCACTTTGCCATGACTGCTGACGCACGGATCGAATCGCCACTGATACTACGTGTCACCGATATCAATGACCATTGTCCGCGCTTCCAGGTCGTGCCTGCTGGCAATGCTTTTTTCCATATAAAAGAAACATCGACCGGCCGTGTAAGAGGTTTCCGCGAAGATCACAACGAAGCCTGCGCCCTCGCCCGTTCGCTTGAGTCAAAGATCGAACTCCTGGCGAGTGGTTGCCTCAGATAAAGAGAGTGATCGACCGCGCCGTACCGGCGCCCACCGAAGGAGTACACGATGGAACTGCCAGCATACGATCTGAAAACCCTGTTCGATCAACTGGGGTTGCCTTCAGAAGGCACAGCAATCGACGATTTCATCGAAGAGCATCCACTGGATGCCAACACCAAACTGATCGACGCCGACTTCTGGTCGCCGCAACAGGCGCAATTACTCAAGGAATGGTTAAGGGCCGACGGTGAAGAAGCGGTCATGGTCGACGAATTGAATGTGCGCTTGCATCGCGGCAAGTAAAAACGGGTCAGTGAAGGCTGTCGGTCGGCTCGGCGTGCAATTGCGCGAGCCACGCAGCCTTGCACTCCTCGGCCTCGTCGCGGCTGGCAAACGCAGTGCCGCGACGCTCGCCATTGAGTAACACCACCCAGCACACGCTCCGCCCCAACGCGCGCAAACCGGCCGGCACGCCACTGCCGATCATCACAGCAACATCAACTCTGCACTGCATGCAGCCCCCGAAATCATTAGCAACCTAACTAAGCGGGCAGATTAATGGTTTCTTGCGGGCGGAAACAGCAAGCTCCGTGCACAGATTCATTGCATCAGAAGTAACAATCCCTCAGCGCGGTTTTTCCGGCTTATAGCCCAGACGCAATCCACCCCAGTGCCGGCCCTTGATCATGATCGGCACCGAAAGGTCATGCATCAGTTCACCGGTGTCGCGGGTGTAGGTTTGCAACAGCACCGGTTGCTGATGGCTGCCGCAACGAATACCGGTGCGATCAGCAAATTTACGCTTGGTGCGATTATTTACGGCATCGACCTGCGCATCACCCGTCAACGGCTGACTGAACAGCTGATTGTGCGTCGGCACATAACCCTGTTGCGTACAGGCGATGGCGAACACCAGCCCCTCGTGACGCGGCAACAATGGCTCCTGAATCGCCGGCAGCACCTGATCGGTGTATCGGTCGAAACGGGTTTGAAACTTCGCCGGTTGCGTATTCGGGATTGGCTGATATTGGCGGTCGAACAAGTCTTCAATACTGATTCGCCCCTGATCGACGTCTGCTTCGAACCGCGCAGCAATCTGGCTCGCCCCTTCGCGGGCCAGATCGTAGATACGCTGGTGATAGTCATCCAGCCCGACCTCGGCCAGACGCTCGCTGATGGTTTCCGCCTGCCCTTCCATCTGCACCGCCGCTTCGGCGAGGCGGCGGGTCTGTTGATCGCTGATCGCCAGATCGCTGCGCATCTGCTCGATCGCCTTGAACAGGCTGTCGAGTTGTTCGCGATTGGTTTCCGCGCCTTGAGCAATTTCACCGACCTGAGTTTCCACCCCGGCGGCCAGTCGCGCGATGTTCTCCAGATGCTGACCGGTGTGTTCGACCTGCTCGACACCGGTCTGCAGATCACTCGACAACTCGCGAATCTGCTCCACCACCTGCGCCGTGCGCTGCTGAATGTCAGCGACCATCTCACCCACTTCACCGGTTGCCGACGCCGTGCGCGCCGCCAACCCGCGAACTTCGTCCGCCACCACCGCGAAACCACGACCATGTTCCCCGGCCCGCGCCGCTTCGATCGCCGCGTTCAACGCGAGCAGATTGGTCTGGCTGGCAATCGACTGAATCACCAGGGTCACGCGCTGAATATCATCGCTGCGCACACTCAAGGCTTCGATCAATTCACGGCTGGCATTGGCGCGCTGACTGAGCTGATGCATGCGCGCGATCGAATCCACCAGTTCCGTGCGCCCCGCCGCGCTGCTGTGATGCGCCTGACTCGCCGCCTCAAGGGCTTCGCGACTGAGCTGCGAAGTCGCGTGTTCGGTGGCAATCATCACCTCAGCATTGCTGACGATCCGCGCCGCCGCATCGAGTTGCGATTCGAGTTTGCTCGCCAGTTCCTTGACCGAAAATGCCACGCCGGCTGCCGACAAGGCGTTATGACTGGTGGTGTAGGAAAGGTCGCGGGTGAGTTCAGACATGGCGCTGCCGCTGTCGGCAGGCTGAACATCGGGGATGGTGCGGGAGCGCAGGCGCGGCAGCCAGATAATCAGCACCGCCAGCGGCATGCCGATGTACAGCGACCATTCGGCCAGGCTCATGCCGGCGAGCAACAGCATCAGGGCGATGCTTTGCAGGGTCGGCGCGATCCAGCGGTTTTTCGGCAAAAGCACTGGTGCAGGCAAAGCCCCAACCAGAGATCCATCTCTCGTCATATCAACACCCCCACGCTTGTTCTCATTGTTGTGGCTGCATTAAACGCCACTACAACGCCATTATCCATGGTCCGTTAGTCGTGGGGTCTGTGGCAGGTCAATGGAATCGCGCGGAAATATTGCGGACGATAAAAAGCTTCGCGGGCAAGCCCGGCTCCCACAGGTTCGGTGTTGAACCTTGTGGGGCGGACTTGCCCGCGATCACAGCGCCGGAAAAATCAGGCCTGACGCTGGTGCTTATCGATCTGCTCGTGACGCTCTTGAGCTTCGATGCAGTACTTGGTGGTCGGGCTGATCAGCAGGCGTTTCAGGCCAATGGCCTCGCCGCTGTCATCGCACCAGCCAAAGCTGTCTTCCTTGATGCGCTCAAGGGCTTGTTCCAGTTGCGGCAGCATGCGCTGGTCGCGATCGATCGCGTTCACCAGCCAAGTGCGCTCTTCTTCAACCGAAGCCGCGTCCGCCGGGTCAGCCGGGGTGTCCAGGCTTTCGATGGCGATACGATTTTGCTCAATGCGCTCGTGGGTTTCGACTTTCATGTTCTGCAACAGCTCAGTGAAGAAAGCGTGCTGCTCGGCATTCATGTAGTCATCTGCCGGCATGGCCAGCAACTTGTCCTTTGTCATTGATATCTCTATAAAAAAACGTGCATTAAGGCGAATTAGGGAGCGTTTCGGCGAACCGCGTGCGGTCGGCGAAAAGGCATCGTTTATTGCAAATGCCACCCGGCACTCAATTTACGAGGGGCGGCAGTCTAAGGCCCGAATGAGGCCTCAGCAACTGTAAATACAGGGAATTTGTCCGACAACGTCCGGAAACTGCTCTGACACAGCGTTCACACGGGCAATCGGAGTGCGTTTATAGCAAGAAATTCAGTCGAGCGGCTGTATATAGAAGACAAACGGCTAACCAAGCAGCGCCCAGACGCAATTTTTTACCACGCACTGCATCGTTTCAGCAAAGCAGAACCGCAAAAGCCCCCCTACTATCAGGCCCACCGTGAGATCAAACAGCCTGAAGGATGACCTATGTCCCGCCCCGATCTGCCGGCCACCGACGAGGTTTCACTCGCCAGCCCCCCGATCAATGCCGAGCGCCTGCTGCAACTGATCACCGACGAATACGACGCCCTGCCGCGCCAGCTCAAACGCATCGCCAGCTACATCAGCCAGCAGAGCGACCGGATCATGGTCGACCGCATCAGCGACATCGCCCGCGAGTGCGAAGTCCACCCATCCGCCATCGTGCGCTTCTCGCAACGCTTCGGTTTCAGCGGCTTCAGCGAAATGCAGGCGCTGTTCCGCAGCGCCTACACGCACAAAGCCTCGCCGGTGCAAAACTACCAGCAACGCATCCGCAGCATGATCGCCAACCAGTCGCAGCAAGCCAGCGCCGGCGACCTCGCCCGCGAATGCATCGACGCCACGCGCTCCGGCATCGAACGCCTGGGCCGCGAACTCGACGACGCCGCATTCGAAAAAGCCGTCGACCTGATCGTCAACGCCGACAACATTTATGTCGTCGGTGTGCGCCGCTCCTTCGCCGTCGCCGACTACCTCGTTTACAACTTGCAACACACTCAGAAAAAAATTCATCTGGTGTCCGGGCTAGGCGGCAGCTATCGCGAGCAAATGCGCAGCGTGCGCGCCAACGATCTGGTCATCGCCATCAGCTTCGTGCCCTACGCCAAGGAAACCCAACATTGCCTGCGCTTCGCCCGCCAGCAGCAGGCCAACACCCTGATCCTAACGGACAGCCACCTCTCGCCGCTGGCCAAATTCGCCAACAGCGTATTGCTGGTCAACGAAGGCAGCGCCCTCGCCTTTCGTTCGCTGAGTGCGACGCTGTGTTTGTGCCAGGCGTTGTTTGTGGCGGTGGCGTATCGACTGGAACTGAATGTCGATGAGATTCACGAGCAAGCGGGGTTTGACGAGTAGTGCGCCGGCTGGTGCGGGGCATCGGCCGGCGCACAGCTTTGCTCAAGGATATTGCCTAATCCGCCTTGGGGGCGTCTTCATTCATTAGCTTCAATATTATTTTCAAGATGGTGCTCGGATCATCGCCTTTGCGGACAAGCACAACAGGAGTGGACCCCGGAGATACCCGCGGCACGTTGGCAATCTGATCGGCATCCTTCGGTGGCAGTAACGATTCAACGCTGTAATTGATGCCTCGGAAACCTATGGCTACGGGCCGGGCGAACGCCTGACGCAGTGTCACACCCAATGCAGATGATCTGACCACTGAACCCGTAACGCCAGGCAAGTCAGGCGCCACCTTGCTGACCTTTTCACGCAGCTGTGCGTTGACTTGCACCAGTTCGGCTTCCACTTGATCGATTTTTGCTTGAGAACTCGCTGCTACCGGCGCTTCTGCCGGTTTTTCCTCTGGCTTGGGGGTATCCGGGGTTTTCGGGTCGGCCATTTTTGTGACCTTGTCTTCTTTGGTTTGCACCTTGCCCGCTTCCCCTTCGCCTGCGGCCTTCGGTGCCGGGCGGAGTTTGGTCAACTGCGCCTCAAGGCTTTTTTTCTTGTCACTCAAATCGACCATGGCCATGGTCAATGCCGAAAACGAGGCACTCATTCCCTCCTCCGAAGAAACACTGACATCAATGGCTCGAGCCAGGTAAACATCCGTGATCAACACCAGAACGGGTGGCGAGCGATCAAAAAATATCGAGCGCTTCTTGCGCAGCGATTCTGCAGCCTCTTGCATCATTTGCCGATCTGCGATGGTGTAACGCTTTGGAGCCAAGGCGGCAAACCGACGCCTCGCCTGCAGATAGCTGACACCATAGGTTTCAGCTGCCGGCACCGAGTAAGACACGCTGTATTGTGATCGGCGGCCAAACCCAAGCATTGCCCCGATCGCGTTGCTGGCGACGTTAACGCCAATGTCGCTTTCCGATAGCGATGCAAAGGTGAATCCGGGAAACGCCACAAGGCTGTTGACCGCCCTGTCGCGAACCATCAGTGGCAAGACCTTGCGCGCCTGGACGGTGCCATTTCCCGTCCCGTCATCGTAGGTGTCGGTTGACTCGAACCTGACAGTGGGCGCCGATTCATATAGTTCCTCACTGAGATCGATGTGATCGATTCGTAACGACCCCAGCACATAGTCAGCCGTCTTGGCCTTCTGCCCATTCGGGACCGAGCGCGCGATAAATACGTCCCCGACCTCGAACTGGGCGCGAGGTGGATAAATAGCCTGAATGCCCAACTGCTCTGTATTTGTCGCCCAGTTTTCGGCAACAACCCCGGGCTCCGGCCTGGAACCACATCCCGCCAATCCCACTCCGATCACGCACCAGCACAGGTACCTGTATTCCCTCATTGGATGCCCCTCCCTCCAGTTTCGAAAGCACGAACTGCCGCATCGAATGCGCTCAGGTCGGCGCCTCAACGTTCTAGGGGTCGTGGACTGCAAGGGAGTAATACAAACGAGTACTGAATCAGAGGGCCTGAAGCTCGCTTAACTTTTCCATCCCTGGACGGTGCTGGCACTCTGACTATAGAACCCTCGCAACAACTGGCAAGGCCAGGTGAAGCCTTTATTTTCGGGTGTTTCATGCGTGTTACGGATCGCGACGACGAACGCTTCGAGGGCGTTACAGTAGTCAGCCGACAAACTTTCCCGCTACATTCGACATCCATTGCCCGTCATCATCAGTCCCGCCAAGGAATTGCACATGAAACTGATCGGAATGCTCGACTCACCCTACGTACGCCGCGTAGCCATCTCCGCCAAACGCTTAGGGATCGACCTCGAACACGAGTCAGTCTCGGTGTTCCGCCACTTCGAGCAATTCCAGCAGATCAACCCGGTGGTCAAAGCCCCCACACTGATCCTCGACGACGGCGTGGTCCTGATGGACTCGACCCTCATCCTCGATTACCTCGAAACCAGCTCCGGCAAAAGCCTGCTGCCAACCGACCTGAAACAACGCGCCCAAGCCCTGCGCCTGATCGGCCTCAGCCTCGCCGCCTGCGAAAAAGCCGTGCAGCTCTACTACGAACGCAACCTGCGCCCAGCCGACATTCAATACCAGCCGTGGGTCGAACGCGTCGAAGGCCAACTCGCCGCCGCCTTCACCGCCCTCGAGCAAGAACTGGAAAAAACCGGCCTGCCCACCGACGGCACCCTCACCCAGGCCGGCATCAGCCTGGCCGTCGCCTGGAGCTTCACCGACCTCGTCCTCCCCGACCAGATCGACACCCGCCGCTACCCCCACATCGCCCAATACACCGCCTACGCCGAAACCCTCGAAGCGTTCGTCAGCACCCCGATGACCTGACCATGAGCACCACCGAAACCGCCGCCCCGGCGTTAAAGGAAATCTTCAACACCGAGCGCTTGCAGCATATCGCCAACGAAATGAGCGCCGTGTACCCAGCGTTCAAGGCCAAGGCGTTTCTCAAACATGCCCAGGACGGACTCGCTGAATTATCAGTGATGCAACGCATGGCCCGCGTCAGCGAAAGCCTGCACGCCGTGTTGCCGCTGGATTACCAAGATTCCCTCGAAGTGCTTTTCGAACTCGCGCCAAGGCTGAACAGCGGATTCGTCAGCATGTGCCTGCCGCATTACGTCGCGAGCTATGGCGGACACGCCTTCGACACCTCCATGGACGCCCTGAAGTACTTCACCACCTTCGGCTCCTCCGAATTCGCCATCCGCCACTTTCTGCGCAGCGACCTGGAACGGTCGTTAGAGCTGATGCACGACTGGACCCGCGACGAAAACCACCACATTCGACGCCTCGCCAGCGAAGGCAGCCGCCCTCGCCTGCCCTGGTCGTTTCGGTTGGAAGCGGTTCAGGCGGATCCGCGGTTGGCTGCCGGGATACTCGATCGGTTGAAGGCGGATGAGAGTTTGTACGTGCGCAAGTCCATGGCGAATCATTTGAATGACGTGACGAAGGTGCATCCGGAGTGGGTGTTGGACACGATTGAAGGTTGGTCGATGGAGAACAAGCACACGGCCTGGATTGCCAAGCATGCGTTGCGGAGTTTGATTAAGCAGGGGGATTTACGGGCGCTGACGGTGATTGGTGCCGGGGCGAAGGCTGAGGTTGAGTTGTTGGATGTGCGGGTTGAGCCGGCGGTGATTAGGTTGGGGGAAGCGATTACGTTGTCGTTTGTGGTGAAGTCGACCGTGGCGCATGAGCAGCGGTTGGTGATTGATTATGCGATTGACTATGTGAAGGCGAATGGCGGGGTTTCGGGGAAGGTTTTTAAGTTGAAGACGGTTGTTTTGGCGGGGTTTGAGAGTGTGGTTGTGGGGAGGCGGCAGGTGATTAAGGATTTTACGACGCGGAAGCATTTTGTGGGGCGGCATGGGGTGCGAATGATTGTTAATGGGGAGGTTTTGGGTGGTACTGCGTTTGACATCGTTGCTGGATGAGGCCGTGTGTGTGTGTGTGTTTTCGTTGATCTGGCAGTACTTGGACAGGAATGGGGTCGTCCAAGTACTGCCAGATCAACGAATGACAGCTTTGGCCTTTGGCTCGCTCCGATGATGGGTTAAGCGTAGTCGTTGCGCTTTAGCACGGTCTTGAATAGATTATCGATGTTATCGTTTACGCCATCTGGCGTGTTTCGGTCAAAAATAGGCTCGGCTGACTAGAATTCTGTGGGCATGGCTATACCTATTGTTAGTCTCTACGAAAAATATGCGGTAATTAATGGAAGTAGATCGACATCTCGTTGCGATGCGTCTGGTCCAAATCACAGAAGGAGCGGCTGGTGAACCAGTCTTTGAAACGCCATGAGGCTGTGGGCCATTGGCTAGCAAGTGTCGGCCTAAACTTGCTACTCCCTATGCTACCGTTGCTTGTCGAATTTGTTATTTCAAAAAGCGTCAGCTCATCAAATCTAGTGTTAGCTGCAAGCATGTATTCAGTGACTACCGGAGTCGTTTCTAAAAACAGACTGGTATTTATCGCCTCAATTATGATATGTGTTTTTTATGCTGCTATGTTTGGACACTTATTATCATTGGACCCTGCAAAAGAGGCATCAAGCTTCTCCGCCTCTATAGTTCTTCTTCTTTTGTTTGGGACAAATGTTATTGTAAAATTTTGGTATCACGTCGTAGAACTCCGTGAATATACTGATTTCTCCTTGGGGGATGACTAATGGAAGAATTAATTGGAATTGTTCCGCTGGTACTGGCTACTGCCTCCTTGCTCGTCACTCTCTTTAACCTAAAGGACCGGGTAAAGGCAGAACAGAATTTCGTTGAGGCTCTACAGACTGAACTGAAAAAGGAAATCGAAGTAAAACAAACGCCATCTGAAGGAAACGTTCAACTCACTGATGATGGAGAGAAGTTAGGAAACCATGATCCAGCTCTTGTGCGTGCGATTTTCAGAGATGCGCTTAGGTCTGTGGAAAGCCCAGTTCAGGTTCAGGGTGTGGTTTACAAGGCACTTAATGATCTTGCGGAAAAAGATAGAAAGTATATTAAATTGACGTTAAAAACCAATACAGTTGCAGGGCGAGCACGATATTTAGGGAAGTTATTCCGCAAGGCGCTTGGCATAGCATCTTAGTCGTTTTTTTTGCGTACATACGCCGCCCTTGCCAAAAATCCTCAACTTGGTGATGGTGGCTATACCCGCAACTTTTAAACTAGCACACCAATATCTGCCGATTGATGAAGGGCGACCACCTGCTTTTCACCGAACGCGAACATATTACTCTGGACTTTCAACCAGCCATTCTTGTGGCCATTGTCTAGGCCAAGTTCAATGACGATCCTTCCTCTGACAGTTAGAGTCGCCAATACTTAGCTTACTTTAGAGCCCACTCGACATCGGCGCAACTGAAACCCAGCGCGATGTCGTCACCATGAGCGTTAAGTCGACGCATCGAGAACTCTTATTCAGACTACAGGACGGGTTCATCCATAGATCGTGCACCTCGTTTTCGCTGGTACCGCCCTCACATAGTTGTGTGGGCTTGATTGGACGATATCGAACTCAATGCCCTGGCAGTAAAATCTAGAACGCTGTGTGCCTCGATGCTCTCGGGCTCCAGCGTCCCCTCGCGGGCACCTATCATTCCGTATACAGTTTTCCCTGTCAGGCAACACGTTAAAGAGCTGGCGTGATTCGTTGAACTGGGATATTTGTACTCGACCCGGCATCGAGCAGGAAGGAGCAGATAGATTTGAATTGGATGGATAGTCACTCAGGACTAGCATCGTGGGCTCAAGCTATTGGGTCTTTCGTTGCCTTAGTTATCGCCATAGGCGTCGCTTGGTGGCAAGGGCGCCAGTCGCGGAATTTGTTTCGAGACCAGATTAACCATGTGGCGGAAGAAGCCAGACTTCAGCGTATTGCGTCGCTAAGAGCTACAGTTGAAGTTTCTGAAATTGTAGCTAGGCGCGTGATTGAAACGGCAAGGAAGATGCCAGATATTCTGATCGAAGGGAGTTCATCACGCCACAGGGACGCTCTTGAGATCGCAGCGCTATGGATTGCAAAGCTTCCCATTTACGAACTCCCCGGAGCTTTGGTCGCGAGGGACGTGCATAACATAGCTCTGTCCGCGAATCGAATGCTCAAAGTTTTAGAGAAGATTTCCATTGATAGGAAGCTATCAGATGAAAACTACAAATCGTTGTGTGGGCTCAGCAATGCTGCTGAAAAGGCTCTAGTGAACGTGACTTTTTTTGCGGATGAATATAGTGGCAGGGTCGAAATAATCAGAGCTGCTGATCTTTAAACAGCCGTCAGTGCAATAGGTGAGGACGGAGCAGGCGCGTCGAACCTTGAAGAAGCACTATGCGCTTACTCAGAATCTCGCGGCGCTGCTGCGGAACACCATTACCCGCATCCGGCAATCAGTCGTATAGGTTCCCCATAAAACGAGAAGGCAGCAGATTTACTTTTTTCCAGCACTGAATGTCAGTTTCTGGACGAAAATGGTCTTTTCGTTGAACACAGCATGAACGCGATATCTGTCAAAATGATTACTCAAACACAACACTGAAAGACAGGCAGGAAAAGTGTCTCCTGCCTGTCTCCTACCAACTTCCGTAAGGAATGCCGTACTTTTCCACATATCGCTTAGCTTTCTCACTTACCGGATAGGCATAACGACCACCGTGCTTCCCTTGTTCCGGTCCCAAAACTTCTATCCCTCCTTGACCTCGGGCAACCGCAACCGGATTTCGACATGAATCTCTGACCCATGCCTGGAGTACACCGCCCGGAGCGAGCCCAACGTAGAGTGACGCCATAAACCGAGCGGTTTTCTCCGGTGTTTCCGGGCAACGCTGGTGTGTTGACTTCACCATCAGTTGCCTGCCCTCCTCCGGAATTTCGATGAAACCTTGGTAGGTTTTTTGCTCTGTTATGGATTGCCAGCGGACAAAGATCTGTTTTGGAAGATCGGCCCCCGTCACAGGCCTCCCGGTCCCCGATACTGTCCCCCAACCACGAGCAGACTCTGTGCGGATATCGGGTTCACCGCTAGCAGCAGTGCTCTTGCCAGCGCGAAAGAAAATTCTGTTATTGATGTCTTGGACGGAGCTGTCCTCTACCCAGACCTTCATGTAATTCGGCTGAACGAACACTAACTCCCACCATGGATATTTAGGGTCATTTTCGTCGGTTTCTGGGCCTCCGATTTGGCAGCCAGATATCAATAAAGCGCCCAGCAGCGCAATCCTTGCGTACATTACAAAAGATCCATTCAGTTAAGTGTCACGACTACCAACTTCCGTACGGAATGCCATATTTGTCGATATACCGCTTTGCCTTTTCACTCACCGGATAAGCGTAACGCCCTTCGTTCTTACCTTGGCTCGGCCCCAGCGGCTCAATTTCAGCCTGCGCTCGAGCGACTTTGACCGGGTGGTGGCAAGAATCTCTTACCCAAACCTGCACAACACCACCGGGGGCCAACCCTAGATAAACCGACGCCATAAATCTCGCTTCTTGATCAGGCGTCTGCGGGCAACGTTGATTGACCGAAGCCACCATCAACTGCCTGGCTTCCTCTGGGATTTCTACCCATGCCTGCCACGTTTTCTGTTCGACAATCGATTGCCAACGGACCCAGATGCGAACAGGTAAATCTGCTCCCACCACTCTCCTTCCGCTGCCGCCTACCCCACCTGTCCAACCTCGGGCGGACTCCGTTCCATCTTCAGGCTCTCCCCCCGCAGCTGTGCCGCCGCCGGTTTTGTAGAAAATCCTGCCATTAATGTCTTGAACAGAACTGTTCTCTACCCAGACCTTCATGTAGTCCGGCTCGGTAAACGCCAACTCCCACCACTCGGATTTCGGGTCGTTTTTGGCTGACAGTGGATCAGCAACCTGGCATCCCGTGACTAGCAAGATGCAAAGCATCGTAATGAGTTGCTTCATTGGCGCACGGCTTACCAACTCCCATACGGAATGCCGAACTTGTCGATATACCTCTTGGCCTTTTCACTCACCGGGTAGGCATAGCGCCCACCGTGCTTCCCTTGCTCCGGACCTAGCGGTTCAACTTCGCCTTGGGCATGAGCAACTTGGACCGGGCGATGGCATGAGTCTCTGACCCAAGCTTGTAATACGCCACCCGGGGCCAGCCCCACGTACAGCGAAGCCATGTATCGAGCGGCCCTTTCGGGTGTTTCTGGGCAACGTTGGTGCGTTGAGTCCACCATCAACTGTCTGGCTGATTCTGGGATTTCGATGAATCCCTTGTAAGTCTTCTGCTCTGATATGGACTGCCAACGAACGAAGATGAGTTTGGGAAGATCGGCACCAGTTACCGGAATACCAGAGCCACTGACAGTGCCCCAACCACGGGCGGACTCTGTGCCATCTTCGGGTTCACCTCCGGCAGCGGTTCTCCCTCCTGCCTTGAAAAACATCCTGTTTTGAATGTCCAGAACGGAGCTGTCCTCTACCCATATTTTCATGTAGTCCGGCTCAACAAACCCTAGTTGCCACCACGGGGACTTAGGGTCACTTTCGCCACTTTCTGCGGCTCTCGTCTGGCAACCCGCCAACAGAAAAACGCCCAGCAGAACAATCAACGCTCTCATTACCAAAGCTTCCAATCAGGTACGTGTGGGTGTTGTACGCGAATTGCGTCTGCCGTCGGCGCGTTGATGTAAACGGCTTCTATGCCGCTTGCATCCCTCCTGCCGAGGGGATGATTCCAGTTCGCGGAGGTGTGAATGTATTTGAGCTTTAGCAGCTTTTCTTCCTCCGCCGTGGTGCTGTAGTCGCCGGCGACAAAACGATTACACAATGCTTGCAAGTCATCTGGCACAGCGTACTCATCGCTCTCAGGCATATCGATGAACTGGACGCCCTTTTCCTTCGCCAGTTGATACATGACTCTCAAGTAGACGCGCGAGAGCTTGCCGCTCACTGGTCGCTTGAGTTGCAGCGCGGCGTACACACGCTTCTCTCGGGGTGCCAGTCGATCCTGATTGTCCGTAGGGAGTAAGAGCGCGGCCGGTGTGACAACTTCCAGTAGATTTGCAGGCCACCCTTTGGCAACCCACTGACTTTTCAGGCGTGCAGCATCCCGGTAGATCGATGTAGTTGCAACGTCAGTTTGGACTGAGACTTCAAGCGCTTGCATGGGACTGACCAACACGCATTCCTCGACTTCATCGAGGTAGCTTCCTCCGATATCCGAATGGACGCCGGGAAAGGTGTATTCCGGATGGTCGGGCTTAACCCGACTGAGCGCGAAGTTGGCGCGGCACTCATCGCGAGCTACGAGATGGACAACATCTTTGAAGAATCTGCGATCCAGATAAAGCTTCACACCGGGAGCGATAGGGCTCGTCACTTGACCAAGGTTGGTAAAACCGGCGATGGATGGCACTGTGTCGAACAGGCCGATAAATCCCATTTTGATACCATTTCCGTATTGGCTATCAAAACTGCGGCTGAAATCTTTGGCGCTGTTGTTCAACAAGCTTCCTAGTGGTCCTTGCTTGCCTCGCACGATTTCATTTGAGAAATGCCGTGCAGCTGCTGCTCCACGACTGAAGCCAAACGTATCAAAAGTCAGAGACACTATTTCACTGCCAGGACTATCTAGCAGGGCTTCTTCGATGGTTTGTTTTATTTGTGCGAAAGACGCCTGAACACGTCCCACGACACCGGTATCACCGCGACCCATGCCAGAGCCTACGGCGCTGTCTTTCTCATTGTTTACAGTGCCAATACCGTCGACATAGACAGGACGTGATATGCATCTAAAGGCGCCAGCGCCCTCGGCTTTCTCGGTCTTTTTATATAGATCATGCAGTTTTTTAACATTGGTGAGTCCGGCTCCGTAACTGCTGTCCGGGTCACTCATGTACGGCATGCAACTGACGGGAATATCCTGAGGCGCGATCGGATGCTGCGCCCCACACAACAATCCAGCCGCCGTGTTGTTCGCATTATTCCCAGTGCCATCAAAGAAAACCCCAATCCTCAACGAGATCCCGATTTTCTCAGGTTCGCGCGCGGGTTCTTTCCCGTGCTTCTCATATTCCGCCCAACGCTGGGCGTGAATATCGACGGGTTTGGCTTCTTCGTAACGATAATTTTTCGGGGGGTTGGGTACGTAGCCACTCATCCGTGATTCCTGGTTCTGATCCTTGAGAACGGCCCGAAGGGTGACAGCCGCGACTTTGGGGCGCAAGCCGTGGCCGTGTGCCAGCCAGGGTGTGACAGCGGGGTTCGACGAGGGTTTCCCCTCGTCGGGGTTAGCTGGCGATTTCGACGTTATCCAGCGCTTGGTTGACGGCAATTTCGCCAAGCATCACGACTTGGGCGATGCCCAGTGCTGTTTTGCGGTGAGGGGTGTCAAGCATGGCGGCGAAGTTGAGGAGCATTTCGCTGGCGGAGCCGAGGGTTTCGCTGGCGTTGGCGAGCAGGGATTCGCTGCTGTACTTCGGGTTGGCGAGGTACATGCGTTCGGGTTGTTGGGTGCTGGCCATGATTTGGCTGGCGGGTTTGAGGTAGTGGTCGAGGGCGCGTTCGGCGGCTTCGTGGAATCGCTTGGAATCGGGGGATTCGTAGGGGGATGTTGGGTCGGTTTCTGGTGGGTTGGGTGTTGGTTTGATCATGGTGAAACTCCTAGTTAATAAAAAGGAGCCTTCACATTCGCTACCAAACGAAGGTGGCGGCCATACGCGGGTTGGTAGACCGGTAACTAGGACCCGGCACACCCGAAGGTGTCCTGCGCATGGCCACCATTGAGCAGAGACCTGATGAGGTCTGCGAACGGTTCGCGATGCGACTAGTTATGGCGGGCTACCAAACCCGATCACTGTTTTTCAGCGACCGACAGACGATAGAACCCGCGACCTAGACGCACAAGCCGGCGGATTCTGGCTTAGTCGTAGGTAACGGCGCAAGGCGTTGTAGGGTTTCGGTGGTTACTTGAGGCTTCGTTTAAACAGTGGTGGTTTTGCTGTTTATTTCGGTCAGTGGTTGATGGGGTGACTGGGTGGGCGTTTTCGCGAGCAGGCTCGCTCCCACAGGGATTTGTGGTTGAGGTGGGATTGGTGGTGGCTGAGCTGGCGTTATCGCGAGCAGGCTCACTCCTACAGGGGATTGAGTCTGGCTTGGGATTGGGGTGATTGGGCTGGCGTCTTCGCGAGCAGGCTCGCTCCCACAGGTTTTGTGTTGGGCTTATGGGTTCGCGGCGGCCGGGCTGGCGTCATCGCGGGCAAGCCCGGCTCCCACAGAGATTGAGGGATGGTTAGGGTCGGTGGCGCGTCATGTTGATCAGCGCTGAACGTTTGCCACCCGGCGTCGGACGTTCTTCGATGGAGTACGGCACGAAGCCAAGTTTTGGGTAGAGCAGCAGGCCGGCGGTGTTTTCGTTGAAGCAGGACAGTTGCACTTCCTTGGCCTGGTATTTTTCGAAACCCAGCGCGGTCATGGTCTCGACAATGTACCGCGCAACACCCTGGCCACGGGCGTAGGGCGCGACGATGACGTTGCCGATGCAGCAGATGCCATCGTGCTCAGCGCGGTAGAAATTGGCGAAGCCAACGAACTCGCCGTTGGCCAGAAAAGCCGTGGAGTCGAAGCGTTGGCTGATTGCGCTGTGCATCTGCTCTTCCGTCAGCGGGAAGTTGGCTTTCGGGAACATGAAGAACAGTTCTTGTTCGCCCTGGGGAAAGCTGCAGAGGGTGTTGACGTCGTCGGCCGTCACTGGCCGGTGGGAGAAATTCATCGCTGCCCTGCCCTCACTTTTTACCCGCCAGATGATGCGCAACCAAGGCGTTGGCATGACCGTGGCCCATGCCGTGTTCCTCCTTGAGCCACGCCACCAGTTCCATGTGTTTCTTGTCGCTGATGCTGGCGAGGAGGTTCAGCCAGTGATCGATCGGCTGGCCGTACTTCTTTTCAATGGAGGGGAAGTAGGAGGCTGGGCCTTTTACTTTGTTGTCTTCGCTCATGCTGTTGGCTCCGTTTGCTTGCTCATCGATAAAACCGGCGAAGACTCCACCGGATTCAATTCTCGAACATCCTGAACCGCTTCTTCCAGATCATAGGCGGCCAGATCAACATAGCGTTTTATCCGCAGTCTTTGGTAGGGCGTGCTTTGAATGCCATCCCAGACAATCCAGTAAATAAACGACACCGCAGCGACCAGAATGAGGATGGCAGCGCCCTTCCCTCCTATAAAAAATGACGTCGCTTTGATCAGTTCAGTGGACAGCCCGATCATCAGAGCGAAGAGCGAAACGAAGACCAGATTTTGCGAAAGTGCAGGTTTGGCTGGCGCGACGGTCAAGTCTGAATACGCCGAGAGTTCCCGAAGCTTGGCAGCCGTATAGCCCTCATCGTGCACAATCTGCAAAAAGAACGCATAGCAAAGAATGTTCTCTTGCTCGCCCCAGCGTTGCTGGCCAATGGCATGTTCAGCGAACTGCACGGGATAAACCCTGCGAAGGGCATTGAGTCGAGTAAAGAATAACCCCACTGTCCACACGGCAAGACCGGCGTAGGAGATCGGAACGAAGATCGGGTATTTGATGCCCAGAGCGGACAAAGCAATAAGGGGCAACGTTGACACGGCGACCGCCCACATCGGCCACAACCGGCGCGCATTCTTCCATGTGAACAGCAACTTGTTTGGCTGTCTGCGGCTGCGTTTATACAGTGCCGTCAAGTCCACCCATTCCTTGAATTTCACGACCACTTCCTTGAGTTTGCCCGTCACACGGTGATGCGCCGATATCCTAGGTGAATCGGCCAGCATTTGCAGCCGGCCTTGTCATGCTGCGAAAGCGCTACTCAAATCGAGCGCTGATTCACCCGCGCCATCAATTGCTCGGCGCTTTCCTTGCGCTCGGAGTAGCGGTCGACCAGATGCGCCTGTTGATCGCGCAGCAGCACGGTGAACTTCACCAGTTCTTCCATCACATCGACCACACGATCGTAGAACGGCGACGCTTTCATCCGCCCGGCGTCGTCGAATTCCATGTAGGCCTTCGGCACCGAGGATTGGTTGGGGATGGTGAACATGCGCATCCAGCGGCCCAACACGCGCAACTGGTTGACCACGTTGAACGACTGCGAACCACCGCAGACCTGCATCACCGCCAGGGTCTTGCCCTGGGTCGGGCGTACCGCGCCGAGTTCCAGCGGGATCCAGTCGATCTGTGCCTTGAACACGGCCGACATCGCGCCGTGACGTTCGGGTGAGCACCAGACCTGGCCTTCCGACCACAGCACCAGATCACGCAGTTCCTGCACTTTGGGATGGTCGACCGGAACGTCGTCGGGCAGTGGCAGACCGGACGGGTTGAAGATGCGCGTTTCAGCGCCGAAATGTTCGAGCAGGCGCGCGGCCTCCTCTACCAGTAAACGGCTGAACGAGCGTTCGCGGGTCGAGCCGTAGAGCAGCAGGATGCGCGGTTTGTGCGCGCCCGCTTGCGACGGTTTGGCGTTATCGAACAGATTGAGATCGAGGTTGGGCAGTTCGGACATAAATCCTCCTTAAAGCGTGCCGACGCGGTCGAGCTCAGCCTTGAGTTGATCGCGGCTGAGCGAGTGGAAAGGCAGATCGAGGAAGGCCTGACAGCGTTGGCCGATGCGCATAAGGGTGGCGTGAAAAGCCGCGTCGACAATGGCTTCGTCGCCCTTCACTTCGGACGGATCTTCCAGCCCCCAGTGGGATTTCAACGCCGGGCCGAAATACACCGGGCAGGCCTCGCCAGCGGCTTTGTCGCACACGGTGATGACGATGTCCGGCGGGTTGCTTTCAAAAGCGTCGTTGCCTTTGCTGTGCAAGCCATCAATGGCGATGCCATGCTTTTGCAGGGTCAACAGGCTGCGCGGCAAGACTTGGCCTTTGGGAAAACTGCCAGCACTCACCGCTTCAAACCCGGCAGGTGCCAAGTGATTGAACATGGCCTCAGAGAGAATGCTGCGGCAACTGTTGGCCGTGCACATGAACAGGATTCGCATGGGTTTCTCCTTCCTCAGCAGCACGCGGTTTCACGGACAGGACGGCCATCCATGTTCTGCAGGCGCGCGGCGTTGTCCTTGAGCCAATCGGCGTTGGCTTTGGACGTCACTTGCAGAATCTCGCGCACCCACGCCGGCAGCTCCGGATTGAGCCGGTAATAGACCCACTGGCCCTGACGGCGATCGAGCAGCAAACCAGTGCTGCGCAGTTGCGCGAGGTGGCGGCTGATTTTCGGTTGGCTGTCGCCGAGTGCGCACATCAGCTCGCAGACGCAGAGTTCACCTTGATCGGAAATGAGCAGCATGGCGCGGACGCGGGTTTCGTCAGCGAGGCTCTTGAAGACTTCGGTGGGAGTGATCATGGGACGGGCTCTGCACATATGGAAATTCGAATATACGGATATCCATATATTAATCAACCCCAAGAATTTCCTTTTTGCCAAAGCGCTGTAGAAGGCACAGTCTTCAATGCCGCACGCAACGTCATTCCTGCCAGCCCTGCAAACGGGACTACAGGTGCGTGTCCACCGGCGCGACGATCTCTACTTTGATCTTGTCCGGATCCTCACAGTAGAGGGCGTAGTGCCCCGGGCCGCCGGCGTACGGATAGGCGCTCTCGTAGAGAAGACGAAAACCGGACGTTCGCAGCCAACCCGCCATTTCATCCACTTGCGCCTGTGAACCCGCCTGAAACGCCAGATGATTCAAGCCCACGCCCCGGCGGTTGAAGCCCTGTTGCAGATCGCTTGCCTGAACGAACACCAGGTAGGTGCCGTTGAGCATAAAGCTGCGCCCGGCGGGCCAGTTTTGATGCTGCGTATAACCCAGCATCAAGAGCAACGGCTGCCAAAAGCGCAGCGAGACTTCCAGCGATGAGACGTTGATTTCAACGTGATGAAGCCTGCCGGTTTTGGGTGTACTGCCCAGATCGCTACTGATCATCGGCGGCATTTCCTGGGGTTGCACCAAGGGTTTTCAACAGCGTATGACGACTCCACGGGCCGCAGTACTCAGGCACGTGCGCGATCAATCGGTAGCCGCAGCGGGTGTACCAACGGGCGACGTCGTCATCCAGCGTTTCGATCAAGGCATCCACGCACGCCCTTTCAACGGCCAGCGCCTCAAGCTTGTGCAACGCCTCAGTACCCAGCCCGGTTCCGCGCCATTGCGCGTCGATCCACAGGTAATTGACAAACAGGCGCCGGAATTCGGTTCTGCCGGTAGCGCCGCCAATCAGTGTTCCATCCTCCATCAGCGCACAGGCGATGGCTTCAGCGTGCCCGCCGCGCGCCTCAGACAAGGCTCGGCCATGCCGTAAGACGCCGTCACTGATGGCCTTCAAGGTGTCCGCATTGATGTCGCGAACGCTAAGCCATTCCCTCATTGCTGCTCTCCATTGCCAAAGGCTTTGAAGCTATTCAAGCAAAAGCGGCGCCAACAGCAGCACAGCCAAAAGGATTAACGGCTGCCGGCCCGAGATCTGCCCAGCAACAACCCCTGCTCCGCTTCACATAACCCCACCACATAATCCCAGACCACCCGCAGCCGCACCGACTTGTGCAACTCGCGCCGCGTGCTGATCCAGTAGCTGCGCTCGATGCTTTCATCCGGCAGCAACGGCACCAGATCGGGATCCGACTCGGCCATGTAGCAAGGCAACACCGCAATGCCCAATCCCGACCGCGCTGCTTCCTGCTGAGCGATGACGCTGGTGCTGTGAAACACAACCCGAGGGCTGCGGCAGAAGCTGTTGAGAAACATCAGTTCCTGACTGAACAGCAAATCATCGACATAACCGATCCACGCATGCCGCCCAAGGTCTTCGCGGCTTTGCAGCGGCGGGGCTTTATCGAGATAGCGTTGGCTGGCGTAGAGCGCCAAGCGATAGTCCGTGAGTTTGCGCGTCACCAGCATGTCCGCCGCCGGGCGCTCCAGATGAATACTGATTTCCGCTTCACGGTTGAGGATGCTGACAAAGCGTGGCACGGCGACCAGTTCCACTTCCAATCCCGGATAGCGTTCGAACAAGCCGATCATGCGACTGGCGAGAAACTTGATGCCCAGCCCTTCCGTCACCCCCACACGAATCTTGCCCAGCGGCGCGGTGGATTGGGTGATCTCTTCCTGCGCCAGCAGCGCAACGTTTTCCATCGCTTCAGCGTGTTTAAGCAGCGCCTCCCCCGCCGGGGTCATTTCGTAGCCTTGCGCATGCTGGACGAACAACGCGGTGCCGAGGCTTTTTTCGATGGCTTCGATGTGGCGGGCGACGGTGGCGTGGGTGGTGTTGAGGCGGCGGGCGGCGGTGAGCAGGCGGCCGCTGCGTTGCAGTTCGAGAAAAAACCGCAGGTCGTTCCAGTCGAACATGGCGTGTCCTTGTCGGCTATGGTCAATGCAGGCTGTTTGAAAACGCACAGCGGCTGCGCAAAAACTAACATTCTTTTAACGAAAGCTAACAACTAGAGTGTCCGACAATAAAAACAAAAGCGAGGTCAGGGAATGCAGACTTCCCTCGATGAATACGACTACATCGTGGTCGGCGCCGGCCCTGCCGGGTGCCTGCTGGCCAATCGGCTGTCGGCAGATCCGCAGCAGCGCGTGCTGCTGCTCGAAGCCGGCGGGCGCGACAACTATGCGTGGATTCACATTCCTGTCGGTTACCTGTTCTGCATCGGTAACCCGCGCACCGACTGGTGCTTCAAGACCGAAGAACAACCGGGTCTCAACGGCCGCGCACTGAGTTATCCGCGCGGTAAAGTGCTGGGCGGTTGTTCGTCCATCAACGGCATGATCTACATGCGCGGCCAGGCCAACGACTACGATGGCTGGGCGGCCGAGGGCAATCCGGGCTGGGCCTGGAATGACGTGTTGCCGCTGTTCAAACAGAGCGAAAACCACTTTGCCGGTGCGGCTGAATTCCACGGCGCCAAGGGTGAATGGCGGGTTGAACAGCAGCGCCTGTCGTGGCCGATTCTGGATGCGTTTCGCAGTGCGGCTGAGCAAAGCGGCATCGCCAGCATCGATGACTTCAATCAGGGCGACAACGAGGGTTGCGGCTACTTTCAGGTCAATCAGAAATCCGGCGTGCGCTGGAACGCGGCCAAGGCGTTTTTGAAACCGGTGCGCGACCGGACGAATCTGACGGTGCTGACCGGGGTTGAGGTCGATCGGGTATTACTCGAGGACGGACGCGCAACAAAAGTCAGCGCGCGTCATGAAGGCCAGATCAAACAGTTCAAGGCGCGCAAGGAGATCGTCCTGTGCGCCGGCGCGGTCGGTTCACCGAGCATTCTGCAACGCTCCGGGATTGGTCCGCGGCCATTGCTCGAACGCTTGGGCATCGGCGTGATTCATGAGCTGCCGGGCGTCGGCGGCAACCTGCAGGATCACCTGCAATTGCGCCTGATCTACAAACTGGAAAATGCCCGTACGCTGAATCAGATCGCCGGCAGCGTGTGGGGCAAGATGGGCATGGGTCTGCGTTATCTGTATGACCGCAGCGGGCCATTGTCGATGGCGCCGAGTCAGTTGGGCGCGTTTGCGCGCTCGGGGCCGGAGCAGACCTCGGCGAATCTTGAATATCACGTGCAGCCACTGTCGCTGGAGCGTTTTGGCGAACCGTTGCACAGCTTTCCGGCGTTTACCGCTTCGGTTTGCGATCTGCGTCCGCAGAGTCGTGGACGCATCGACATTCGCTCGGCGGATCCGCAGGAAGCGCCGCTGATTCAGCCCAACTACCTCAGTCATCCTGAAGATTTGCGCGTGGCGGCGGATGCGATTCGCCTGACCCGACGCATCGTCAGCGCCCCTGCCCTGCAAGCATTCAAACCGGTGGAATACCTGCCCGGCGCCAACCTGCAAAGTGAAGAAGAGTTACAGGAAGCAGCGGCGAAGATCGGCACGACGATTTTCCATCCGGTCGGTACTTGCCGCATGGGCAATGACGGCGATGCGGTGGTCGATGCGCAACTGCGCGTCCACGGCGTGCCCGGTTTGCGCATTGCCGATGCGTCGATCATGCCGCGCATTACCTCGGGCAACACCTGTTCGCCTACGCTGATGATTGCCGAAAAGGCTGCTCAACTCATTCTCAATTCCAAAGCTGTAAACACCGAACCTGTAGGAGTGAGCCTGCTCGCGATGACGGAATAACATTCGACATCTGTGTTGGCTGATACACCGCTATCGCGAGCAGGCTCACTCCTACAGGGGATATGCGTTTGATTCATGGACATCGAGCACCAGTGGAACAACAAAAACAATCACTGTGAGGGATACCGATATGTCAGAACACGTTCAGCCGCTGGACGCCGTGCGCAGCGTCGAGACCAGCCCGGATACACGCAAAGTCATCTTCGCTTCCTCACTGGGGACGGTGTTCGAGTGGTATGACTTCTTCCTCTACGGCGCCCTTGCGGCAGTGATCAGCAAACAGTTTTTCGCCGGGGTCAACGACACCACGGCGTTCATCTTTGCGCTGATGGCCTTCGCCGCCGGCTTTATCGTGCGGCCGTTCGGGGCGCTGGTGTTCGGTCGGTTGGGGGACATGATCGGGCGCAAATACACCTTTCTCGCAACAATCATCCTGATGGGCGTGGCGACGTTCTGCGTCGGTCTGCTGCCGACCTACGCCAGCATCGGCATCGCCGCTCCGATCATTCTGGTGGTGCTGCGTATGCTCCAGGGCCTGGCGCTTGGCGGTGAATACGGCGGTGCTGCGACTTATGTGGCAGAGCACGCGCCAATCGGCAAACGCGGTTTCCACACCAGCTGGATTCAGTCGACCGCGACCCTCGGTCTGCTGCTGTCGCTGCTGGTGGTGCTGGGTTGCCGCTACTTCACCGGCGATCAGTTTGAAGTGTGGGGCTGGCGCATTCCGTTCCTGCTGTCGATCGTACTGCTGGGCATCTCCACCTGGATTCGCCTGAGCCTGCACGAGTCGCCGGCGTACCTGAAAATGAAAGAGGAAGGCAAAACTTCGAAAGCGCCGATCCGCGAATCCTTCGGCAAATGGGAAAACCTCAAGGTCGTGCTGATCGCCCTGTTCAGCATCAATGCCGGGCAAGCGGTGACCTTCTACGCGGCGCAGTTCTACGTGCTGTTCTTCCTCACCCAGTTCCTGAAAATGGACCCGGCGGTGGCCAACACCTTGCTGATCATCAGCGTGGTCATCGGCGCGCCGTTCTTCATCTTTTTCGGCTGGCTGTCGGACAAGGTCGGGCGCAAACCGGTGCTGATGCTGGGCTTGCTGCTGGCCACGGCGCTGTACTTCCCGATCTTCAAATCCCTCGCGCATTACGCCAACCCGGCGATCGATCAGGCCAGCCGTCAGGCACCGATCACCGTGCTGGCGGATCCGGCGACCTGCACCTTCCAGTTCGACCCGGTCGGTAAAGCCAAATTCGACAGCCCGTGCGACAAGGTCAAAACCTTCCTGGTCAAGCAAGGCCTGCCCTACTCCAGCGCAGCTGCGCCTGCTGGCAGCGCCGTGCAAGTGAGCGTCGGCGACGTCAAACTCGACGGCTTCGATGAGGCTGCACTGCGCGGCGCGATCACGCTGGCCGGCTACCCGCAACAGGCCGATCTGCAGCAAATCAACAAACCGATGATCGTCGCCCTGATCGTGGCGCTGATCATCATCTCGGCCATGTGCTACGGCCCACTGGCAGCGCTGATGGTCGAACTGTTCCCGACGCGCATTCGCTACACCTCGATGTCGCTGCCGTACCACATCGGCAATGGCTGGTTTGGCGGGTTCCTGCCGACAGTGTCGTTTGCGCTGGTGGTGTACACCGGGGACATCTTTTATGGGCTGTGGTATCCGGTGTTGATTACCGGGGTAAGCCTGGTGGTGGGGATGATCTGTTTGCGTGAGACGAAGAATATCGATCTCGACAAGAACTGAAACTCAACCAGCCAAATCAATCGGCGAGGGCTTTTACCCTCGCCGTTTTTTTTGCTCAGGCATCAGCCTTGATCACTTCGAACTTCACCTGATCGGGATAAAACGCCACGTAGTCCTTTATCGGCCCGACCGATATTTTCGGTTTCTCATAAGTCCACACCGCGTTCGCCCCTTCATGCCCCGGCACTTGCAGGCTGAAGTAATTGGCATCGCCCTTGTACGGGCAATAACTGGTGTGGTCGGTGCGGGCGAAGTACTTTTCGTCGATGTCTTCGCGAGGGATGTAATAGACCGGCGGATAGTTGGCTTCGTTGAGGATCAGTACGTGGGAGGACGCGGCGACCTGGATGCCGTGGAATTTCACTATCAGGCAGCCGGGAAGTTGTTCGAGGGCAATGACGGGACTGGGGCCGGAGGCTTTCATGGGGTTCTCCTGGGTACGGCGAAGAGACCGGTTCAGGTATAGCCCATTGGTGCGGGTTGGGTTGGGTTTGCAGCCGAACGGCCCTTCAACATCAAAAGCCCCTCACCCTAGCCCTCTCCCGGAGGGAGAGGGAACTGACCGAGTTGTCTGGCGAAATCCATCGACCTGAAAAATCGAGTCGATTATGGATTCAAAGCCAATCGTTCAAGTCGGTGAATTTCGCCAATATCCCCCAATCGGTCCCCTCTACCGCTGGGAGAGGGTTAGGGTGAGGGCCGCTTTCAGGCATCACACAACGATATCAGTCGCCACCGCCTGCCCCACCACACCCACAGCAAAGTCCACCGAACCCTGCCCCGTCAGGTCCACCATCAGGCTGGTCTGATTGGTCTGCGCGAAGTAAGTCAGAATCGCATCACCCGCATGCCCGGTGAAGCCGCTGACAAAGTTCAGCGACGCCGCGCCCGTGGCGAAACCGGCGATCCCCGACAGATCGATCTTGTCCAGGCCGCTGGTGAAATCCATGATCCAGTCCGGCGCGGTCATGGTCGAATCACTGGCTGCACCGAACACGAAAGTGTCTGCCCCTGCACCGCCCCACAATGTATCGCCACCGCCACCACCGTAAATGATGTCATTACCGGCACCGCCGACCAGTTCGTTGGCAACGGCGTTGCCGATCAACAGGTCATTGCCCGATCCGCCGATGGCGTTTTCCACGGTCACGCCATGAGCGATGGACACGTTACCGACCAGACCGCCAACATCGGAGAACGAGCCTTCATTGAGGTTGATCTTCTGGTTCTGGCTGAAGCCGGAGAAATCCAGGGTGTCATTACCGCCGCCATCCCACACCGAGAAAACCACTTTGGAGGAGGCCGAAGTGGCGCTGTAGAAATCGCGCTCGGCGCTGGAATTGAAACCGTAGGTGGTGTCATCGGCGCGGGTCGCGTAGTTGGCGCCATACAGTTTCTGCACCGCGACGATGTCGTCGAGCAACGGCGCCGAGCCGTACGCGCCGCTGCCGTCCTTGCTGAAGTTCTGGTCGGTGTTGGCTTCGCTCCAGTAGCTCATCAGGCTGTAGCCACGGGTGTCTTCGGCGTACTTGGCGTCGTTATAGGTCGGGTTGCCATTACCGGCGTTGTACGCGCCCGGGTGCGACAGGCCAAGGGTGTGACCGATCTCGTGGGTCAGGGTCTGGCGCCCGTAGTTGTTGGTGTCCGGGGTTTTGTTGACCTGATACTGATCGTTGATCAAGTACCACGACTGGCCGTCATAGCTGCCGCCGCTCGGCAGGTAAGCGAACGCTGCGCCACCGGTGCTGACATCGTAGTTACCGAAGGTCATGTGGCCATCGCCGCCCTTGCCTTCAGTGAAAGTGACGTTGGCGACATCGGCCCAGGATTGCATGGCCAGCACGGCTTGGGCCTTTTGCTGAGCGCTGAACTCGCTGAAGTTGCCCAGTTTGACGTTGTAGTTCGCCGGTTTCTCGGTCAGGAAGGTGTAACTGAGGTCGATCTTGCCGTCAGCGTTCTTGTCGCTCCACGACAGGCCTTTGCGCAGGATTTCGTCAGCGGCCTGGTCGGCGGTGAATGAGGGTTTGCCATTGACCAGCCCGACGCCACGGTCATACAGGTGGCTGAAGGTATCGATTTCGTCGAAGGCGCTGCTGGTTTTCGATTTGGCTTGAGCCATGATGGACTTCCTTGTTTCTGAGTAGTCAGTGTCGACAGACCACGGCGATCTTCTGGCGAGATCGTCCTGTCACTCGCGTGTTTGCATCGGCAAAAAACCTGACACAGGCGCAAACCGGGCGCTAATCAATTTCTCGATAGCCCGGGCCGCGTCCCTGTATTGCCCGTCACCTGCTGCAATGCTTTTTATCTGTATATCCATACAGATAAAAGTTGCCCCTAGCGCCAAGTCCGGCCATTCTGTGCACCTGTTCAGACCTTGATCGACGATGGTGGTTATGCGGCTGTACCTCTGTGAAAAACCCTCCCAGGCCAAAGACATTGCGGCCGTGCTCGGCGCCAAGCGTCGGGGCGACGGCTGCTGGCTGGGAACGGACGTCACGGTGACCTGGTGCATCGGCCACTTGCTCGAAACCGCGCCGCCGGACGCCTACGACGCACGCTACAAGCGCTGGGTGCTGGCTGATCTGCCGATCATTCCGGACAAGTGGAAAATGACCGTCAAACCGCGTACCGCCAGCCAGTACAAAGCGGTCAAGCGCCTGCTCGGCGAGGCCAGCGAGCTGATCATCGCCACCGACGCCGACCGTGAGGGCGAGATGATCGCCCGGGAACTGGTCGAGCACTGCCGTTATCGCGGGCCGATCCGTCGCTTGTGGCTGTCGGCGCTGGACGAAGCTTCGATCCGCAAAGCCCTTGCCGCATTGAAACCGGGGGCCGAGACCTTCAGCCTGTATCACTCGGCGCTGGGCCGCTCGCGGGCGGATTGGCTGATTGGCATGAACATGAGTCGACTGTTTACGCTGCTCGGTCGGCAATCGGGTTATCAAGGCGTGTTGCCGGTAGGCCGGGTGCAGACGCCGACCTTGCGCCTTGTGGTGGATCGCGACCGCAGCATCGCCGATTTCGTGCCGGTGCCATTTTGGGCGATCGATGTCGATCTGCTGCACAACGGCATTCCGTTTACCGCGCAGTGGCGGGCGCCGTCGGATGTCTGTGACGATCAGGAGCGCTGCCTGCATCAGGCGTTGGCCCAGCAAGCGGCTGCGGCGATCAGCAGCGCTGCCAGTGCTCGAGTGATCAAGCTGAAAACCGAGCGCATGCGCGAAGTGGCGCCCCTGCCCTTCGATCTCGGCACCTTGCAGGAAGTCTGTTCGAAGAAACTCGGACTCGGCGCGCAGGAAACCCTCGTTATTGCCCAGGCGCTCTACGAAACCTACAAAGTCATCACGTATCCGCGCAGTGATTGCGGTTATCTACCGCTGAGCCAGCACAGCGAAGCGCCGGGGATTCTCGCCGCGTTGCGTCAGGCCGATCCGGGTCTTGAGGTGCTCAACGGGTTTCTGGAGCCGCAACGCAAATCCCGGGCATGGAACGACGCCAAGGTCAGCGCTCACCACGGCATCATTCCCACCGCCGCCGCGAAGAATCTTGAACGCCTGAGTGGCAAGCACCGCGCGGTCTACACGCTGATCCGCGCGCGCTATCTGGCGCAGTTCCTGCCCAATCACGAATACGATCGCACCCAGGCCGATTTCGATTGCGCCGGTGAAGCGTTGCGCGCGGTCGGCAAGCAGATCATCGAACCGGGCTGGAAACGCGCATTGCCCGAAGCGCTGGCACCCGCCAAGGGCCGCGAGGCACCCGCACCGCAAACCTTGCCGGCCCTTAGCCAAGGCGTCGAATGCGCCATCGCGTCTGTGAAACTCAAGGATCTGTGGACGCAACCACCGAAACCCTACACCGAAGGCGATCTGATCAAGGCGATGAAAAACGTCGCCAAACTGGTCGAGGATCCACTGCTCAAACAGAAACTCAAGGACACCACCGGTATCGGCACCGAAGCCACCCGCGCCTCGATCATTCAGGGCTTGATTGACCGTGGTTATCTGGTGAAAAACGGCAAGGCCCTCGCCGCCACACCGGCGGCGTTCAGCCTGATCGATGCGGTGCCGCGCGCGATTGCCGATCCCGGCACCACGGCGATCTGGGAGCAGGCACTGGACATGGTGCAAAGTGGCGAAATGAGCCTGGAAGAATTCGTCACCAAACAAGCGGCGTGGATGAGCAAACAGGTGACACGCTGCTCCAGCCTCAGCCTGACCATCAGCGGCCCGCCGCCGGCCGGCAAAGCCGCGGCACCGTGGAAGAAGAAACGTAAATCGACGCGCAGCAAAACCACGGGTACGACAAAACGCACAGCGAAACCGTCAGGCAAATAAAACCCGCTAGTGTTTCTGCCAGGCTCATCACTTTCAGGAACCCGGCGCATGGCCAATATCGAACTGCATCTTGCTCAGCGCGATGAGCTGGACATCATCGAAAACCTTATGCAGTTCTACATGTACGACTTCAGCGAATGGCTGCCGCTGAAGCTCGCTGATCATGGTTTCTTCTCCATCCAGCCGAAAACCGACTACTGGCGCCACCCGGCTACCCGCCCCTTTCTGATTCGCGTCGGCGGCGAACTCGCCGGTTTCGTGATCGTCGATAACGAAACCCATCTCGCAGGTGCCGAACACAACATCGGATACTTTTTCATCGCGCGACGCTTTCGTGGCCAGGGCGTCGCGCAGTTTGTCGTCTCTGCCCTCTTGAGCCAGATCTCAGGTCAATGGCAGATTTTCCACATCGACGCCAACCTGCCGGCCCAGCGCTTCTGGGCCAGGCTGATTCCGTTGTTGAGCAATGGCCACTTCACCCTGCAGCAGCGCGAAGTAGACGGTTATCCGTGCACCTTCTACGGGCTGCGCACGCCTTTTTCCGTTGCCTGAACGGATTCTTTCTCATTCCAAAACAGCTTTGTCCGACAATATGTAGTGAACAAAAATAATCACTACAAAACCGTTGACGGCATCGTTTTGCTTTTGCATGATGAAGACGTTCCCCGATCGGGAACATCGGTAACACGCTTGAGCAAACTCGTCTGACCGCCGAGTTGTTTTTTCCGGATACACGCTGCCCACAAGGCAGATTGAAGAAGCTGACCTGGCCTGAACGTCCAGTACAAGGACGAGAAGCGCTGGCGAAAATTCTCAAGACGCTTGTGGTCGACACTGAAAATGTCGTCAAGGAGCCTCCCGGTTTTCGCTGCTTCTCCTCGTTGTGACGCTATTGCGTAGCAGTTATTCAACACGACTACATGCAACAGATGCACGACCCCGTACTGTCCACGGGCGAGCGCTGACGTCCTGGTTTCGGTGCCAGGGATCAACTAACCGATGGGCTACCTGTATTAGCGAATCAACTTTGAAAGATCACCAGACTGGTCAAGGGGCAATATCATGAATCTGAACAATCAACCAACTATCGAAGAATTGGCTCGTATGTTCGCTGCGCAGAAAGACAGCCATGACAGCCATATTCTGTGGATCAGCAAGTCGGGGCAGGTGCATATCGACTGCCTGGCGCCTCATGCTGGCGAAGAAGAGTTCGACCGCAACCATCAGAACCTGCTGGCCCGCCTGAAGATGTACCGTCGCGGCCACGGTTATGTTGGCAAGAAAGCCGCGGCCGACAAGGACTTCATCGGTAATGTTCTGCAAACGCTGAAACAGGCGTGGGGTTCGATGCAGAACAACAATGAAGTTCGGGTGATTGATCGGTTCTGCTGAGTTAGTCATTAAATAATTGAAAGGCCTGCTTCCTTAAAGGAAGCAGGCCTTTTTTTGTTCGCTTGCATTGATTTGGCGTGACTGGAATTGTAGCCCCTCACCCCAGCCCTCTCCCGAGGGAGAGGGAGCCGACCGAGTGATCTCAAGTCATTCGTCAACCCGGAACACCGAGTTGATTATGGATTCAGCAAAAGACTCCCAGGTCGGCGTATTTCTTCAACATCTCGCGGTCAGTCCCCTCTCCCTCTGGGAGAGGGTTAGGGTGAGGGGCTTCCCATGTCCAACACCAATTCCACAAACGCCACCGCCGCCGCACTGTGATAATTATTGCGCCGCCGCAACAACGCCGCCCCACGCTGCGGCGCATCACTCTCCACGCGCAACCTGCGCAACGCCCGATCCTCCGTCGCAATCGCTTCCGGCAACATCGTCGCCAGCGGCGAATGCCGCACCACTTCCAGCAACGTACTCACCGAGTTCACCTCGATCCGCACCTGCGGCGTAATCCCCTGCTGACGGAAATACTCGTCCACCGATAACCGCGTGATGAAGTCCGGCGCCAGCAAGGCGAAATCCAGTGAAGCGATATCCTCCGGTGTCAGCACCGCCACACTGTCATACAACGGATGCTCCCGCCCGACCATGATCCCCAACGTTTCGATAAACGCCGGAATACACTCGATATCGGCGCTGCGCACCGGCGTAAACGCAATCGCAATATCCAGCGAGTCATCCGCCAGCCCCGCCTCGATGTCGTCCATCGACAACTCGAAAATCTGCAAATGAATCCCCGGGTACCGCGCGGCAAAGTCGCGCACCAACGGCCCGACCAGATACGCCATGAATGTCGGCGTCATCGCCAGACGCAACGTCCCCCGAGACAGATCCTTCACGTCATGCAACGCGCGCTTGCCCGCCTCCAGTTCGACCAACACCCGCCGCGCACATTCGATGTAAGCCTCGCCGGCGTCCGTCGGTTTGACCGTACGCGAAGTGCGATCGAACAGGCTCACCCCCAGGGTTTCCTCCAGTTGGCGAATCTGCTGCGACAGGGTTGGCTGCGACACATGCAACGCCTCGGCGGCACGGGTGAAGCCGCCGTGATCGGCTACGGCCAGCAGATAACGCAAATGTCGCAGCAGCATGGGAATCACCATCTATAGGCAGGACTTATGCCAAGCATTGTATATCGATCTTGGACGCTATGGATGAATCGGTAGAAGATCGATCCCACACAGCAAGCCAACCCCTGAAAGGAGTGACACCATGCAACAGTCCCACGCCTACAACGACACCAGCCTGGCCCTGACCACCCGCGTTCTCGACGCCAAGGCACGCAAAGATCTGTCGTGGCAGGATCTGGCCGACGGCACCGGCCTGAGCCTGGCGTACGTCACCGCAGCCCTGCTTGGCCAACACCCGCTGCCAGAAAACGCCGCCCAAGTGGTCGGCGACAAGCTTGAACTGAGCGCTGAAGACGTCGCGGCGATGCAGATCATCCCCCTGCGTGGCAGCCTCAGCGGCGTGCCGACCGACCCGACCATCTACCGCTTCCACGAGATGATCCAGATCTACGGCACCACCCTCAAAGCGCTGGTTCACGAGCAATTCGGCGACGGCATCATCAGCGCGATCAACTTCAAGCTCGACATCAAGAAAGTCGAAGACCCGGAAGGCGGCTCCCGCGCCGTGGTCACCCTCGACGGCAAATTCCTGCCCCTGCGTCCGTTCTGATCCGCACCGGCCCGCACCCTGCGTGCGGGTCAACCCATCCCAAATGGCTACCCGTCACCAACACATCTGGAGGCTGCCCCATGCAAAAAATTCTGTTGATTCTGGCCCTGCTCGGCGGCGTTTGCGCCCAGGCATCTGCCGCTGACGAGGCCGTCGCCTACCGCTACGGCATGCCACTGGATATCGCCCAAGTGCTGAGCATTACCCCGGTTGCCGACGTGTGTGGCGTGGTGCCGGTGGAGATGACGTATCTGGACAGCCACGGCGGCAAACACATTCTTCAATACAGCGAATTCGGCAGCGGTTGCTCGAACTGAGAGGACAACACCATGAAAAACCTGATTGATGGCTTCCTGAAATTCCAGAACGAAGCGTTCCCGCAACGCACCGAACTGTTCAAACACCTGGCGACCACGCAACAGCCCGGCACCTTGTTCATCACCTGTTCCGACAGCCGTGTCGTGCCGGAATTGCTGACCCAGCAAGAACCTGGCGAACTGTTTGTGATTCGCAATGCCGGCAATATCGTCCCTTCGTATAGCCCGCATCCGGGTGGCGTTTCGGCGACGGTGGAGTACGCGGTGGCGGTGCTTGGCGTGACCGACATTGTCATCTGCGGGCATTCGGACTGCGGTGCGATGACCGCGATCGCGAAGTGCAAATGCATGGATCACCTGCCCGCCGTCAGTGGCTGGCTGCAGCATGCAGAGTCGGCGAAAGTGGTTAACGAAGCGCGGCCACATGCCAATGACGCGGCGAAGTTGAGTTCGATGGTGCGCGAGAACGTGATCGCGCAACTGGCGAATATCCAGACCCACCCGAGCGTGCGTCTGGCCCAGGAAAAAGGCCTGCTGAATCTGCATGGCTGGGTGTATGACATCGAGACCGGCTCGATCGATGCGCTGTCCGCCGACCGCCGCACGTTCGTGCCACTGGCCGAGCAACCGGCGACTTGCGCGATCCATGCACAAACCACCCACGCGGCCTGAGCAACTGATCGTTCCCGCGCTCTGCGTGGGAATGCCTCAAGGGACGCTCTGCGTCCAGTGACGCGGAGCGTCACTGGCTGCGTTCCCAGGCTGGAGCGTGGGAACGATCATTGTCCGCCAGATCAGCGTTTTACCGTGAGATCGATCTGGGTCATGCGGCTGCGCACAGTGAACACGCCATCCCCCGAAAGAATCGCACTGCGCGCAAACAAGCGCCCACTCTCCCAGTTCGAAAGCCCCAACTCCGGCTTGTTCAGCGCGTACTGCCCATCGACCCAACGGGTAATGCCATTGCCCACAAACGGCGCATTCACCGCGTTGTAAAAACGCTCTTGTACGGCTGGATCCTCACTGATCAACGACACGGTAAATTGCGGGCTGTAGCGATTGAACAGCGCAATCGCCTGATCCAGATCGTCGACAATCATCAGGCTGACTTCCGGGGTTTCTTCCCATTCCCACTCGCGACCCAATGCGGATTCCGCCAAGGGCTCAGCCAGTGCTTCAGTCTGATAACCCTCAGCGCGATAGACCTCGACCGTCGCGTTCTGCCACTCACTCGGCAAGCAGCCTTCGCTGCCTTCGACGATGTGCAATTTGCAGCCCTGCCCACGCGCGGTGCCGGCCTGCTGCAATGCATCAAGAAACAACGGCACCAGTTCCGCCGCGCGATCACGCTGGATCAGACAGACGTTGAGGGTGTTGCACACTTTGCGGTCCAGCGAGTTGCGCACCACGGCGGCAAAGCGTGTGGCATCGGCAGCACGATCGGCGATCAACCATGCGCCACCCGTACCGTGCAGGCTGACGGCGGTGCCAGCCTGCTGGGCAATGCTGCCCAACTGACTGACCGCACGACCCGAACCACGCGCCACCGCCAGCGACAAACGTCGGTCAGCAAACATCGCCCAACCGGCGGCGTGATTGACGCTTTCCACCAACGACACCGCGCCGGCCGGCAGACCTGCATCAGCCAGCGCCGGGTTCAGTGCGTGAGTAACGATGGCTTGCGCGGTGCCCAAGGCATCGCTGCCGATACGCAGCACGGCGGTGTTGCCGGTGCGCAAGACACCCGCCGCGTCGGCGAACACGTTCGGCCGACCTTCAAAGACAAACGCGACAATGCCCAACGGCGAGACCACCTGCTCAACCTTCCAGCCGTCGTGCTCGACGCTGCTGATGACTTTGCCGCGCGTGGCGGCGGCATCGCGCCAGGCACGCAGGCCGGCGATCATGTCGTCGCGCATGCGCCCATCGGCGAGCAAACGGGTGGTCGAGCGGCCGCGCGCCTTGGCCCGTTCGATATCGGCAAGGTTGGCGGTTTCGATGTGCGCCCAGCAGTCCGGGGTTTCCAGACGTTGTGCGAACAAGTCGAAGAACTGGCTGATGGCCTCATCGGACACCGCCGACAGTGCGGTGAATGCCGCTGCCGCGCGTTCGATGGCCACGGACGCCGCCTGCTGATCCGCCACGGGGATCAACAACAACTCGCCACTGACCTGCTCCACCAACAGGTGGTCACCGGGCTGAAACCGCGCGGCCAGTTCGGGGCTGACCACGGTGACGCGGTTACCAGCGAAAGGGATCGGCGTGCCAGCGACTAGACGTTCGAGCGCGAGAGACATGAAGCGAATTCACCATGCAGGGAGCGGCCGGAAAATGTATAGGAACAGCCTCCCCACAGGCAACACAAAACCCTTGTGGACAACAACATCCTGTGGGAGCGAGCCTGCTCGCGAAAGCGGTGGATCTGATACATCAATGTTGGCTGACCTGACGCCTTCGCGAGCAGGCTCGCTCCCACAAGGTTTTGCGGTGTTTGGCGGATTGGGTCAAAAGACTGACCAGCCAATCCGCGAACTGAGCATCTCCAGTGCCGCCATCCCCGCCAGCGAATTCCCCGCTGCATTCAACTCCGGCGACCACACGCACACCGTGAACTGCCCCGGCACCACCGCGACAATCCCGCCACCGACGCCGCTCTTGCCCGGCAAGCCAACGCGGTAAGCGAAGTTGCCCGCTTCGTCATACAGCCCGCTGGTGGCCATGATCGAGTTGACCTGCTGGGTTTGCCGACGTGTGAGGATCTGTTCGCCGCTGTGTTTGCAGAAACCGTCGTTGGCCAGAAAGCAGAACGCCCGCGCCAGATCGATGCAGTTCATGCGCAACGCGCAGTGGCTGAAATAGCTGCGCAGCACCGCTTCGACGTCGTTGTGAAAGTTGCCGAACGACTGCATCAGATACGCCATCGCCGCATTGCGCGCGCGGTGCTGGTATTCGGAGTCGGCGACTTTGCCGTCGATCATGATCTGCGGATTGCCGGACAGGCGCCGGACGAAATCGCGCATCGACAGGGTCGGCGCGGCAAAGCGCGACTGGTTGATGTCGCAGATCACCAGCGCGCCCGCGTTGATGAACGGATTGCGTGGCCGACCGCGCTCGAATTCCAGCTGCACCAGCGAGTTGAACGGTTGCCCGGACGGCTCGTGACCGAGGCGTTCCCAGATCGCTTCGCCGGAATGATCGATCGCCTGCACCAGGCTGAACACCTTGGAAATACTCTGCACCGAGAACGGTGTCTCGGCGTCACCGGCGCAGTACATCTCGCCGTCGTTGCCGTACACGGCGATGCCCAGCTGATTGGCCGGCACCGTGCCGAGGGCGGGAATGTAGTCAGCCACCTTGCCCTGCCCGATCAGCGGGCGGACAGCGTCAAGAATCTCGTTCAACAGCGCTTGCATGCCGGGTTCCGAAGTCTCGCCCCATGGGATTGCGGGGACACTGGGGCTAGACGCTGCGCCCGCCCGTCGAATCACACCGGCCTGCATCGCACTGAATGTTCTAGGCTCAACCGCACATTCAAAACGGGAGAGCTCCCATGCATCTTGAAGGCTCCTGCCATTGCGGCGAGGTCACGTTCAGCCTTACCAGCGCCCACCCATACCCTTATCAACGCTGCTATTGCTCGATCTGCCGCAAGACCCAGGGCGGTGGCGGTTATGCGATCAACCTCGGCGGCGATGCGACCAGCCTCAAGGTACGCGGGCGCAAACATATCAGCGTCTATCACGCGAAGATGAAAGACGAGGGCGACAAACGCGCCCATCGCAGCAGCGCTGAGCGGCATTTCTGTTCACTGTGCGGCAGCGGCTTGTGGCTGTTCAGCCCGGAGTGGCCGGAGCTGATCCACCCGTTCGCCTCGGCCATCGACACACCGTTGCCGGTACCGCCGGAGCACACGCATCTGATGCTCGGTTCGAAAGCAACCTGGGTCGAAGTCGAGGCCAAAACCAAAGACCAACAGTTCGACGTCTACCCCGAAGAGTCCATTGCCCAATGGCATGAGCGCCTCGGTTTGACCCGCTGACCTCGCAACTGCAGCCTACCCCTGTAGGAGTGAGCCTGCTCGCGATAGCGGTGTGTCAGACAACAACAATGTCAACTGATAGACCGCTATCGCGAGCAGGCGAAGGCCTACAGGGGATCGCCACTGCTTCACTATTTTTTGTTCCAGCAGTTCCCCTTTGCGTTGTTCGTTCGGTTAACCCCCAGAAGCACTTCAACTACCGATCGATTCGATGCAAAGGGATCTCCATGTCGCACGTCCGTTTCGCCCTGTGCCCGCTGGCACTGGCCTTGCTGAGCATTTCTGCCAACGCCGCTGAAAAAACCGACCAGACCTTGCAACTGGGCGCCACCAACATTTCCGCCCAAGGCCTCGGCGCCACTACCGAAGACACCCGCTCCTACACCACCGGCGCGATGTCCTCGGCTACCGGCCTGCCACTTTCGATCCGCGAAACCCCGCAATCGGTGACGGTCATCACTCGCCAGCAAATGGACGATCGCGGCGTACAAAGTGTCGGTGATGCGCTGCGCAATACCCCCGGCATTTCCATGCAGAAGTACGACAGCGACCGCACCGAATTTTCCGCGCGCGGTCTGGCGATCACCAACTTCCAGTACGACGGCGTCAACATTCCATACGACGGCGTGTACGGCGAGAACCCGAACAACGGCGACGACGCCGCCAGCATCGACCGCATTGAAATTATCAAAGGCGCGACTGGCCTGATGACCGGCTCCGGCGACCCGTCGGCCACGGTCAACCTGATCCGCAAGAAGCCGACCAAAGAGTTCAAAGCTTCGATCAGCGGCACCGTTGGTTCGTGGGATGCCTACCGCACCGTCGGTGATATTTCCGGTTCGCTGACCGAATCGGGCAACGTGCGCGGACGTTTCGTCGGTGCCTATTCCGATCAGAATTCCTATCTGGATCACTACAGCCAGCGCAAAGACCTGTTCTACGGCATCCTCGAAGCCGACCTGAGCGACGACACCCTGCTGACCTTCGGCGTCGACAAATCCAGTACAACGCCACGCGGCTCTTCGTGGACCGGCAACCCGGTGTATTTCGCCGATGGCGGGCGCACTGATTTCGGCCGTCACTTCAACTCCGCCGCGGACTGGAGCCGCCGCGATTTCGACAACATCACCTACTTCGCCTCCTTGGAACAGGCGTTGGCCAATGACTGGAAATTCAAGGTCAGCCTCGACCAGAAAACCACCGATCACGACACCCGCCTCGCTTCGGCCAGCGGTGGCAATCCGAACCGCGCCAGCGGCGAAGGCATGTTCATGTACTGGGGACGCTGGGAAGGTCACCGCGTGCAGAACACCGCTGACGTCAACGTCTCAGGCCCTTTCACCCTCGGTGGTCGCGAGCATGAACTGATCGCTGGGGTCATGACCTCGCACTCGCGACAGACTGGCGCGACCTACGACAGCAGTGCGTTTTCCGAAGTGCCGGGGAGCATCTACGACTGGGACGGCAATCTGCCGAAACAGGATTTCCCGAAGAACGGCAAGTACGAGCGCACCCAGAGCCAGAACGGCATTTACCTGGCCACGCGCCTGCGCCCGACCGACGATCTCTCGGTGATTCTCGGCAGCCGCTTGAGCACCTTCAAATACAGCGAAGACTACCGCTACAACCCCGGCGCCGGCCTCGACGACACCCGCACCAGTTACAAGGAACACGGTGTTGTTACGCCGTACGCCGGGGTGATTTATGACCTCGACGACACCTACTCGCTGTATGCCAGTTACACCAGTATTTATCAGCCGCAGACCTACAAGGACGCCAACGGCTCAACGCTTGCGCCGGTCGAGGGCGACAGCTATGAAACCGGTTTGAAAGCGGCGTATTTCGACGGTCGCCTCAATGCTAGCCTGGCGTTTTTCCGCATCGAGCAGGACGGCGTTGCCGAGTCGATCGGTACCAACGCGGTGACCAACGAAGGCATCTACAAAGCCATCGACGGCGCCACCACCAAAGGCGTGGAACTGGAACTGGCCGGCGAACTGGCCGAAGGCTGGAACGTCTCCGCCGGTTACACCTACGCGCGCACCCGTGATGCCGATGAGCAGCGCATGTTCGGTTATCCGTTGTCGACCACCAAACCCGAGCACACGGTGCGTACCTTCACCACCTACCGTTTGCCCGGCGTGCTCGACAAGGTCACTGTCGGTGGCGGCGTGAGCTGGCAGAGCGCGTTCTACGGAAAGATCTACAGCGCCCCGGCCGGCGACTACACGCGGATCAAACAGGGCGGCTACACCCTCGTCGACCTGATGAGCCGCTATCAGTACAACGAACACCTGAGCTTCACGGTCAACGCCAACAACGTGTTCGACAAGCGCTACCTGACGGGTCTGGGCAACTTCGACACTACGTTCTACGGAGAGCCGCGCAATTTGATGCTGACGACCAAGTGGGATTTTTGATTCTGGGCTGAAATAGCGGCGCCATGGATGGCCCTATCGCGAGCAGGCTCACTCCTACAGGGGGGTCTGCGTCGCCTACAAATTTTGAGCAAGACACAAGATCCTGTAGGAGTGAGCCTGCTCGCGATAGCGGTGGGTCAGCCGCAAAAATGCTGATTGGACTGACCCCTTCGCGAGCAGGCTCGCTCCCACATTGGATTTGTGAACGCCGCAGATCACTGTGGGAGCGAGCCTGCTCGCGAAGAGGCCGGCACAGATCACAGCATTAATCCAGATGCGCCCAGGTCATCCGGAACGACGCCCCACCCCAAGCCGAATCCCCCACCTCAACCTGCCCGCCATGGGACTGTGAGACCCGGCGCACCAACGCCAGCCCCAAACCAAACCCACCCGTACGCCGATCCCGACTGGCATCCAGCCGCGAAAACGGCTCGAAGATCTTCTCCCGCCCGTGCACCGGCACGCCCGGCCCATCGTCGTTGACCCGCACTTCGTAATAATCACCCGTGCGCACCAGCGTCACTTCAACCCGCTGCTCGGCGTAGCGAATCGCGTTGCGCAGCAGATTGATCACCGCTCGCGCCATGAATCGCGGCTCGATACGCACGGTGTCGAGCCGGCAATCACCGATCAGCAGCTGCACCCCCGCCGCTTCGGCTTCTAGCGCGACGCTGCCGACCACACTGTCGAGCCAATTGGCAGCCTGAATGTTTTCGCGTTTGATCACCGTTGCACCGCGCTCGAGGCTGGCGTAGGTCAACAGTTCCGAGACCATTTCCTCGAGCTCACCGAGGTCGGCGTACATATCGGCAATCAGCTCACGGTTCTGACTGGCATCCGGTTGCTGCTTGAGCTGGTCGAGTTCAAACGACAGCCGCGCAATCGGCGTGCGCAGTTCGTGGGAGACGGCATTGGTCAGTTCCCGCTGATTGGCGATCAGGCCTTCGATGCGCGCCGCCATCAGGTTGAAGTGCTCGGCCAGATCGCGGATGTTCGAGCGCTTCGACAATTGGATGCGCACCGACAGATCGTTATCGCCGAAACGCTCTGCAGCGAGGCGCAGTTTCTCCAGATCACGCCAGTGCGGACGCACCCAGAAAAACAGGACGATGCCGATCATCACGGCAATCATCAGGTAGGCGCCGGCGATGTAGAACGGCATCAGACTCGGCTCGGCCGGCAAGCGGATGCTGAGTAATTGCGGGCCATCGTCAATCGCGGAAATGTACTGGGTGTATTTATCACGGATCACCAGCAGCCCTTTGGCCAGCTCGGCTTTTTCCGTTTCGCTCAGTGCCAGTTCAGAGGCGTCGACCAGCGTCAGTCCCAAGCCGTAATGCGGGCGAATCGTTTCCAGCTGCTTTTCCCGGGCCGCGCCGTCGAGATCCCGCAATTGCTGACCCAACGTCCAGGCCTGTCCGCGCACGGCCTCACGGTTGTAGTCCTGCATCTGGTAATCGAGCAAGGCATCGAAGGTACGCTCGACCGTCTGCAAGGCCAGCACCAGCCCCATCGTCATGACCAGAAACAGCCCGAGAAATAACCGCAGCATCTACAGCTCCCACGCGAACGGATTGAACAGATAACCCTTGCCCCACACGGTCTTGATACAGATAGGCTCGCGGGGATTGTCTTTGAGTTTGTTGCGCAATTTGCTGATGTACACGTCGACGCTGCGGTTGAGGCCGTCGAAGGCGATCCCGCGCATGCGATTGAGGATGTCGTCACGCGACAGGACCTTGCCGGCGGCGCTGGCCAGCAACCACAGCAGTTCGAATTCCATGGTGGTCATTTCAATGACCTCGCCCGCCAGCCGCACTTCCCGACAACTGCGGTCAACGCTCAACTGGCCGAACTCGAGAAAACTGACCACATTGCTGTCCGGCACCTGGCGCCGTTGCAGCGCTCGCAACCGGGCCAGCAACACCGGCGGCTTGATCGGTTTGATCACGTAGTCATCGGCGCCGGATTCCAGACCAAGAATGTGGTCGAGATCGTCTTCCTTGGCGGTCAGAATCACGATCGGCGTGTCCGACACGCTGCGAATCTCGCGGCATACGTGCAAACCACTCTGCCCCGGCAGCATCAGGTCGAGCACCACGACTTTCGGCTTGAATTCGAGAAAGGCCGCCACGGCCAGGTCGCCGCGCAGCACGGTGCGCACCTCATAGCCGTGTTGTTCGAGAAAGTGCGCGATCAACGCCGCCAGACGCTCATCGTCTTCCACCAACAGGACTTTGCCAAAACCCAGGTTATCCATAACGACCGTCTGCCACCCATGTGTGAAGTGGTCGGCATTATGGCGGCAATCGCGCTGAAGGCGTTTGCTTCAGACAGCAAAAACCGGCCGCTGGGGCCGGTTTTCGGTGATGTTTCATACTCTTAAGAGTTTTTAACATTCACCCGATGATCGCCATACGTGCAGGAGCTGCCGCAGGCTGCGATCTTTTGATCTGGCTGTTAAAAAACAACATCAAAAGATCGCAGCCTGCGGCAGCTCCTACAGATACGTCAGATGGCAGGCACACCGCTGTGGAAGCGGAACTCTTCGTCCGGCGACTCGATCAGTTCCTGCTCGGCGGCGCGGACCTTGTCGATGACCTGAGCAATATCTTTCGCATCACCGTACTGATAGGCCAGCTTCAGATAACCCTGAAAATGCCGCGCCTCGCTTTTCAGCAAGCCAAAGTAGAACTTGCCGAGTTCTTCGTCCAGGTGCGGCACCAGCGCTTCGAACCGCTCGCAACTGCGCGCTTCGATAAACGCGCCGACCACCAGCGTATCGACCAGTTTCACCGGCTCGTGGCTGCGCACAACCTTGCGCAAGCCCGAGGCGTAACGACCGGCGTGGAGCTGGCGCAGTTCGATCTTGCGCCGCTTCATGATGCGCATGACCTGCTCGTGGTGCACCAGTTCTTCCCGGGCCAGACGCGACATCATGTTGATCAGGTCGACGTGGGAATGGTACTTGGCAATCAGGCTCAGGGCGGTGCTGGCGGCCTTGAACTCGCAGTTCTTGTGGTCGATCAGCAAGGTTTCCTGATCGGCCAGTGCGGCCTGAACCCAGGCGTCGGGGGTGCGGCAGCCAAGGAATTCGTGGATTTCGGGAAGGATCATGGGGCTCACGGTAAAAGGTGTTCGAGCGAAGGGCGCCGATTATACCGGCCTGTCCGCAGACCACCAGCGGCTGGCGTTGATATGCATCAAGTCGCGCACGATCGAGCAGCAACTATAGTTGTGCAACGCCGTGCCTTTTCTTTGCTGGAGACTCCGCTCATGCAAGCCATTCGCAGCATTCTGGTGGTCATCGAACCCGAACATTCGGAAAGCCTGGCGCTCAAGCGCGCCAAGCTGATCGCGGGCGTGACCCAGGCCCATCTGCACCTGCTGGTGTGCGACAAGAAACACGATCATGCCGGCATGCTTGGCGTACTCAAGGCTGCGCTGGTGGCCGATGGCTACAGCGTGACCACCGAGCAGGCGTGGAACGAGAGCCTGCATGAAACCATCATCGATGTGCAGCAGGCCGAGGGCTGCGGGCTGGTGATCAAACAGCACTTCCTGGACAGTTCACTGAAAAAAGCCCTGCTGACCCCGGCCGACTGGAAACTGTTGCGCCACTGCCCTACCCCGGTGCTGCTGGTGAAAACCGCCGGTTCCTGGAAGGACAAGGTGATTCTGGCAGCCGTGGACGTAGGCAATGCCGATGGCGAACATCGGCATTTGCACACGACGATCATTGATCATGGCTACGACATTGCCAGTCTGGCCAAAGCGCATCTGCATGTGATCGCCGCACATCCATCGCCGATGCTGTCAGCAGCGGACCCGACGCTGCAACTGAGTGAAACCATCGCGGCGCGTTATCGCGAGCAATGTCGGGCGTTTCAGGCCGAATTCGATGTCGATGATGAACATCTGCACATCGAGGAAGGCCCGGCGGATGTGTTGATTCCGTTTATGGCGCACAAGCTGCAGGCGGCAGTGACCGTGATTGGCACGGTGGCGCGTACCGGGTTGTCAGGGGCGTTGATCGGGAATACGGCGGAAGTGATTCTGGATGCGCTGGAAAGCGATGTGCTGGTGCTCAAGCCGCAGGAGGTTGAGGATCATCTGGTGGAGTTGGCGGTGAAGCATTAAGAATTGCGGTGCCTGAACCGGCCCCTTCGCGAGCAGGCTCGCTCCCACAGGGGTACGCATTCCAAATGTAGGAGTGAGCCTGCTCGCGATGGCGGTGTATCGGCCGAAGACTATGTTGAATGTACCGGCCTCATCGCGAGCAGGCTCACTCCTACAGGGGTACGCATTTCAAGTGTGGGAGCGAGCCTGCTCGCGAAGCTTCTAGGCGCCGAAGGCGTCCTTCAGAAAGCCCGGGGCGATGTAGCGCTGATAGTGCGCTTCCGACAGCAGGAAGAATTCCCGATCAATGGCATCGCGCAGTTCCGGCAGGTTCCAGTCACGAAACTCCGGCAGCAACACCATTCCGTACGCCTCCAGATTAATGATCACCCGCGCACCGCGAGCAATCAGCTGATACGCCCAGCAATATTCCGACTGATGCGGTACGAAGCGGATCTTGCGCTGTTCCAGTTGCTCGCGCAGGCGCGCCGAATCGAAAATCTCGACCTTGCCCGCCATCACTTGTGACAGCAATTGCTCCAGACGCAGCCACACCGCGCGCTTTTCCTCCTCGTTGTATCCATTCCAATGGATCACTTCGTGGTGGAAACGCTTGCAGCCACGGCACACCAGATCACCGTAAACAGTGGAGCAGAGGCCGACGCAAGGGGTCTTGATGGTCTGATTGGGCATAAGATAGGCAAAACACTGAAACGCGGAACAGGTCGGCATGTTAGCCCTTTGTCGGCCATTGATCACCCCTCAAACATCAGGGTCTCAGCCGTACCGCGCGTTTGACCCGGCCGCGCGCATTGCCACGAAAGTCCAATAGAGCGCGACTTACCTTTAAATTTTTTTTGCCGTAGAATCAGCCAGCCTTTTAAGGCGCCAATGTCCGTTAGAAGCTGTTTTCAAAGCGTCACGAGCACAGTCGTTCCTTCAGAGCGGTGTTGGCGAGGGATTTTTCCAGCGGGGAAAAATCCAGCGCCAACCCTCATCAGCTCCCCGTTCTGCAGGCGTAAAACTTTGAAAGCAGCTTCTGTAAGGAATTGCCGGTAATTCTGGCCGAACGACCCACAACGTCGTGAGGAGCATGAGTACGGCAATTTCGGGATGAGCGTCCCGGACACCCATTTGGGACCACTGATGAGGGTAATAACTGTGCTTGAAGCCTACCGCAAACATATCGAAGAGCGTGCAGCCCTGGGTATCGTTCCCCAGCCGCTTAACGCCGAACAAACAGCAGGCCTGGTCGAGCTGCTGAAAAACCCTCCGGCTGGCGAAGAAGAATTTCTCGTTGACCTGATCACCAATCGCATTCCACCAGGCGTGGACGAAGCGGCTTATGTCAAAGCCGGCTTCCTGTCTGCACTGGCCAAGGGCGAAGTTTCCTCCCCTCTGCTGGACAAAAAGCGCGCTGTAGAACTGCTCGGCACCATGCAGGGCGGCTACAACATCGTCACTCTGGTTGACCTGCTGGACGACGCCGAGCTGGCGCCAGTCGCTGCCGCGCAACTCAAGCACACCCTGCTGATGTTCGATGCGTTCCACGACGTCGCGGAGAAAGCCAAGAACGGCAACGTTCACGCTAAAGCCGTGCTGCAATCCTGGGCTGACGGCGAGTGGTTCAAAAACCGCCCAACGCTGGAAGACAAGATCAGCCTGCGCGTTTTCAAAGTCACCGGCGAAACCAACACCGACGACCTGTCCCCTGCTCCAGATGCCTGGTCGCGTCCAGACATCCCGCTGCACGCCCTGGCCATGCTGAAAATGGCCCGTGACGGCATCGTTCCTGATCAGCAGGGCGCCATCGGCCCGATGAAGCAGATCGAAGAAATGCGCGGTCAAGGCTTCCCGATCGCCTACGTCGGTGACGTGGTCGGTACCGGTTCGTCGCGTAAATCGGCGACCAACTCGGTGCTGTGGTTCTTCGGCGACGACGTTCCTTACGTGCCGAACAAGCGCGCTGGCGGTTTCTGCTTCGGCAGCAAAATCGCTCCAATCTTCTACAACACCATGGAAGATGCCGGCGCACTGCCAATCGAGTTCGACGTTTCCAACATGCACATGGGCGACGTGATCGACCTGTACCCGCATGCTGGCAAAGTCTGCAAACACGGCACCGACGAAGTCCTGACCACCTTCGAAATGAAGACTCCGGTGCTGTTGGACGAAGTTCGCGCTGGCGGCCGTATCCCGCTGATCATCGGCCGCGGCCTGACCGAGAAGGCTCGCGCCGAACTGGGTCTGCCAGCGTTCGACCTGTTCAAGAAGCCTGATGCACCGATCGAAAGTACCAAGGGTTACACCCTGGCGCAGAAAATGGTCGGCAAGGCTTGCGGTCTGGCAGAAGGCAAAGGCATCCGCCCTGGCACCTACTGCGAACCGAAGATGACCACCGTAGGTTCTCAGGACACCACCGGTCCAATGACCCGTGACGAACTGAAAGACCTGGCGTGCCTGGGCTTCTCCGCTGATCTGGTAATGCAGTCGTTCTGCCACACCGCGGCGTATCCAAAGCCGATCGACGTGACTACCCACCACACCCTGCCTGACTTCATCATGACCCGCGGCGGCGTTTCCTTGCGTCCGGGCGACGGCATCATCCACTCGTGGCTGAACCGCATGCTGCTGCCAGACACCGTCGGTACCGGTGGTGACTCGCACACCCGTTTCCCGATGGGCATCTCGTTCCCGGCCGGTTCCGGTCTGGTTGCGTTTGCTGCGGCCACCGGCGTTATGCCGCTGGACATGCCGGAATCGATCCTGGTGCGCTTCAAAGGCAAAATGAAACCTGGCATCACCCTGCGTGACCTGGTTCATGCGATTCCTTACTTCGCCATCCAGAACGGTCTGCTGACCGTTGAGAAGAAAGGCAAGAAAAACGCTTTCTCCGGCCGCATCCTGGAAATCGAAGGTCTGGAAGGTCTGACCCTGGAGCAGGCGTTCGAACTGTCCGACGCCTCGGCCGAACGTTCGGCTGCCGGTTGCACCATCAAGCTGTCGAAAGAGTCGATCACCGAGTACCTGAACTCCAACATCACCCTGCTGCGCTGGATGATCGGCGAAGGCTACGGCGATGCGCGTACCCTGGAACGACGTGCTCAAGCGATGGAAGCCTGGGTGGCCAACCCGGAACTGATGGAAGCCGATGCCGACGCCGAATACGCCGAAGTCATCGAAATCGATCTGGCCGACATCAGCGAGCCGGTACTGTGCGCGCCGAACGATCCGGACGATGCCCGTCTGCTGTCCAGCGTTGCTGGCGAGAAGATCGACGAAGTGTTCATCGGTTCGTGCATGACCAACATCGGTCACTTCCGCGCTGCCGGTAAACTGCTGGATCAGGTCAAGGGTCAGCTGCCAACCCGTCTGTGGCTGTCGCCGCCGACCAAGATGGACGCTCACCAACTGACCGAAGAAGGCTACTACGGCATCTACGGCAAGGCTGGTGCACGCATGGAAATGCCGGGCTGCTCGCTGTGCATGGGTAACCAGGCACGTGTAGAGCCGAACAGCACCGTGGTGTCGACGTCGACCCGTAACTTCCCGAACCGTCTGGGCGACGGCGCGAACGTCTACCTGGCTTCGGCTGAGCTGGCGTCCGTGGCTTCGATCCTGGGTCGCCTGCCGACCGTCGAGGAGTACATGGAATACGCTGGCAAGATCGACAGCATGGCGGCCGATATCTACCGCTACCTGTCCTTCGACCAGATCGCCGAGTTCCGTGAAGCTGCTGCGAACGCCAACATCCCGGTCGTTCAAGCCTAACGTTACAACGCAATGAAAAACGCCGCCCATCGTGAGATGAGCGGCGTTTTTTTATGCTTCACATATAGACCCTGTGTGCGAGCCTGCTCGCGAAAGCGATTCATCATCCAATAGTTACATCGACTGACACACCGCTTTCGCGAGCAGGCTCGCTCCCACATTTGATTCTTGCCAGACAGGAGAACTGCATTTCCCCCCATAGGGTTATGGGTTGAGCTTGAGGGCTTTCTGCACGGCGCCATCGACGCTCAAACCGCTGAGGATCACACCGTTGGCCAGTACTTCTGGCAGAACGTCCAACACCGTCAGCGCCTCATGCTTGAGCCGCGCCAGAATCAATCGCTTGCCTTCCTGATGCACCCGCAAGAAAAACTCCTGCATCGCCTCAATGCTGGTGCCATCCAGGTCCGGCGTCTCTTCAAGACTCAGAATCACCGTGTGCACTGGCACCTCTGCATGGCGGATCAGCCGTAGTGCCGCCCCCAGAATTCGTTCAACGTTGGCAAAAAACAACGCCTCACTGGGCCGAATGATCAATACGCCGGGCTCCGCTTGCGCAATGGGATGACGCTGCACATCGACAAAATCGTGCCCACCATCAATCCGCCCGAGCACCTGAATGTCCGCCGCCGACATCTGCTTGAGCATCAGCAACACACTGATCGCCACCGAGACCAGCAAGCCGTCCAGCACGCCCAATAGCAGCACGGCAGAGACTGCGCAGATCACCAGCAAACGATCCCGGCGCCAGATGAAATACCGGCCCAGCGGCTGCAAACTCAAGCCGCGACCCAACGCATGCATGACAATCGCGGCGAGGATCGGCTCCGGCGTCAGGGCAATCCATGGCAACACCGTCAGCACGATGATCAACACCACCAGTGCTGCCACCGCGCCGGCCCAGCGTGACGTCGCACCCGCTGCTTCATTCGCCGAAGTCGCCGAATACCCGGCGCCTGCCGGCATGCCATGAAACAACCCGGAAAGCAGGTTCGACGCGCCCAGCGCCAGCAGATCGCGGTTTGAAGTGACGCGGTCGCCATGCTTGAGCGCATACGCACTGATCGAGCCATACGACTCCGCATACAGAATCATCACCAGCGCAAACCCTACCTCGCCCAAACGCAGCCAGTCGGCGAACGGCAGCACTGGCAAATTGGGCACTTCGAGGCTGAGGTCGATCATGCCGATCATCTTCACGCCATATGCCGGCAGGTTCAGCCATTGCCCGGCGACGATGCCGATCACCACCACCAGCAAGCCACCGGGTAACCGAGGGAATCGTGAAAACAACCCTAGCAACACCAGCGCAACGGCAGCGACAGCGGCGGCTGGCCAGTTCCATTGCGGCAGTTGTTCAAGCAATTGCGGGGCGAATCGCACCAGATTGGCGTCAGTCAGATGCACGCCGACCACGCTGGCGACCTGTTTGAGAATGATCGTCAGCGCCAGGCCGAAGGCAAATCCGCGTAAAACCGGTTTGGCGATGAAGGCGGTGACACTGCCCAGACGAAAGAGCCCGGCCAATAGAAACAAGCCGCCCGTGACCAACACCAGGCCGACTGCCAGGGTCGAGCGCAATTGCGTGTCACCATTGGCCAGCGTCGCCGTCGCGGCCGCCAGCACTGCGGCCGACGAGGACGTCGCCGACACAATCGCAAAACGACTGGTGCCGAACACCCCATAACACAGCAACCCGGCAAACAGAGCGATCACCCCTGCCTGAGGCGCCAGCGCGGCGATGGTCGAATACGCCACCGCTTCGGGCAGCAAGAGGCCTGCGATGGACAGGCCGGCGAGCACGTCCTGCCAGCGATTGATGGGTGCAACAGGTGGCGCGAGGCTCGACAATCCACTGTCTCCAGACGAAAAAAAACCGCTGCGCATCGGTGATGCGCAGCGGCGTACTGTAGCTCAAAAACAAAAGATCGCAGCCTTGTGCAGCGTCTGCTCAGGGATTCAGGCAGTGGCTGCCGCAGGCTGCGAACTTTTACATCGTCAGCTTGTAAACCAGTGCCGAAATCGCTACCAGACCTACCGCCGTTACAAACACGTTAGAGGCCTGACCACGATAGCGCGCCATCGCCGGAATCTTGCGAATCGCATACATCGGCATCAGGAACAGAATCGCCGCGATTACCGGGCCGCCGACGGTTTCGATCATGCCCAGAATGCTCGGATTCAGGGTCGCGATGATCCAGCAGATCACCAGCATGAACGCCGCCACGATGCGATCCAGTGCCTTGGCGCTCGGACGCTTGCCGCTCTTCACGATCAAGCCTTTCAGGCCCTCACTGGCGCCGATGTAGTGACCGAGGAACGACTTGGAGATCGCCACAAACGCGATCAACGGCGCGGCGAACTCAATGGTCGGATTGTTGAAGTGGTTGGCCAGGTACGACAGGATCGACAGATTCTGCTCTTTGGCTTCCGCCAATTGCTCCGGCGACAACGTCAGCACGCAACTGAAGACGAAGAACAGCACCATCAGCACCATCAATGCATGGGCGCGGAACAGGATCTGCGAGCTGCGCTCATCGGCATGCACGCCGTACTGACGCTTCTGATCCACTGCAAACGCCGAAATGATCGGCGAATGGTTGAACGAGAACACCATCACCGGAATCGCCAGCCACAGCGTGTGCAGCAGCGCCGACGGCGGCGGCACCTGCGAAACGGTGGTCAGGATGCCGCCGTTCCAGTGCGGAATCAGATATACCGCCAGAAACAGCAGCGCGACGATGAACGGGTACACCATTAGGCTCATCGCCTTGACGATCGCCTCCTGGCCGCAACGCACCACAGCCAGCAAACCAAGAATCAGCACGAACGACAGCAGCGCACGTGGCGGCGGTGTGATGTGCAATTGATGCTCAAGGAAACTGGCGACCGTGTTGGTCAAGCCGACGCTGTAGATCAGCAGGATCGGGAAGATCGCAAAGAAATAAAGCAGCGTGATCAACGCACCAGCCTTGATGCCAAAATGCTGTTCGACCACTTCAGTGATGTCGGCGCCTTCGCGACCGGAAAGCACAAAACGGGTCAGACCGCGGTGAGCGTAGAACGTCATCGGGAACGCCAACAGCGCAAGGACCACCAGCGGCCAGAAGCCACCCAAGCCTGCGTTGATCGGCAAATACAGGGTACCGGCGCCAATGGCCGTTCCAAACAACCCCAACATCCAGGTGGTGTCCTGGCGATTCCAGCTCGAAAGTTCAGCGGGTGCTGCTGCATCAAAGCGCTCTTCGACGCTATTGGCCTGATCATTCATCCGGTCGGATCTCCGCATTCCGGTCACTTGCCACTCGGTCAGGACGCGTCGGAAAAAACCGACAGACATGCTCCGGCCGAAACAGGGGCGCGATTCTCCGCGATAAATGAGCAGAAGCAAAGACTTAGCTGAGGAATGGTTGTGCGGAGCAGATCAGTGGGATGTCGTTTTCTGGAAAATTGCTGTCGCCCACAACTACGTCGAATGTCGTTTTTGGCCCGCATCAGCGACAAGCGCGCCCGTCAGGAAAACATTTCAGATCACACGAAGAATCATCGTCCCGATTGTGATGACGACCAGCGCAAACACTGCCCCCATACCGAACCTGAATAATTCTGAGCGAATCTCCGCTGGGGACAGACCTTTGGCCTCTTCAGCAAACTCGGCGTCCTCTCGTCGAAGTCGTTCAACTCTGGCTTCAGGGTCTTCTCTGTACATATTTAACGTCCTTTGCTAGGTCGCGAGACCAATCTGTTATGTAAAACGTTATTGAGCAGCCGGTACGCCTGATCGCAAACCATGATGGGTGAAGCGCTTCATTTAAAACCTGGTCAATATTCCGAATACAGCAGTAATCGCAGTTAGCAGCCCCGTGCCTACTGCTACCGGGTACCAGAATCTCTCTCGCTTTAGTTTGTTTTCCTCAGCCATAAGCTTGCGTCTCTCGACAATGAGCTTGCGTGATTCGTTTTGTAGCCTTTCGAGTTCCAGATTTTCCCGATCATTCTGAAGCATTTGCCTTCCTTGGCTGTTGGCAGTGACTGAACAGGCTGCTTTGGATCCTGATGATTTCGCATTCATCACTTGCCAGGTAGCAGACGAGTCTGGCGGATTCGTAGGTAAATTCCTCAAATCAGGTAGGTCGCCTCAAATAGAGACTTTTAGGTAATGCGCAGAGATCAAGCGCCCTATTCTTTCAATTTGGCCCACTTGATCTAGCGTGAGATGAATCCCCTGCCCTGCGGAGCCTTCCCATGCCACTGGTTCGCGTCGATATCCAGCAAAACCCCGACCCCACTTTCGCCAAACGCATCGGCGAGCACATCTACGCTGCCCTGCGCAGTTGTATCGATGTGCCCGAGCACGACAACTTCCAGATCCTCACCGAGCACGACAGTCAGCACCTCGTTTACGACCCGCAGTATCTGGGGATCCAGCGCAGTGATGGCGTGGTGTTCATTCAGATCACCATCAGCGAAGGGCGCTCGATAGAGAAGAAACAGTTGCTGTTCAAAACCATCGCCGAAAGCCTGCACACCCAACTGGCGGTGCGCCTGGAAGACGTCTTCATCAATCTGGTGGAGGTGAAAAAAGAGAACTGGTCATTCGGTAACGGCATTGCGCAATACGTCACTTGAGCGGGTGATTGACAGCCCGGCATCGGTGCCAGCATGATCGGCCCCATGAACATTCGCGCGCTGCAACTCACCCGTACCACCACGACCGCCACCGGCGGGTCGTGGTGTTTCTGCCTGAGGTAAACCCAGCGCAGCAAACCCAAGGCCCCGCCAGCAATGGACGGGGCCTTGTTGTTTCTCCCGTCCGTGCGGCATCTGCAGCCCCAAGGAGAAACACCATGCCCGCAGCACTGTTGATCATCGATATGCAGGTTGGTCTGTTCCACGGACCGGAAAAGCCCTACCAGGGCGAACGGGTTCTGGCCAACATCCAGCGCCTGGTCGCTCAGGCCCGCGCGAATCAAGTGCCGATCTTTGCCGTGCGCCACACCGGCCCGGACGGCTCACCGATTGCCGCTGGCAGTCCTTTCTGGCAATTACTGCCAGCGCTTGAGCTGGACGCAGACATCGACACCCTCTTCGACAAATCCCGTCCCGATGCTTTCCATGGCACTGACCTGCGCAGCAACTCAAAGCCGCACAGGTAGAAGAGCTCTATGTGGTCGGCATGAAAAGCCAGTTTTGCATCGACAGCACCTGTCGCAGCGCTGCCGATCTGGGCTTCAGACCACTGCTGGTCACCGACGCCCACACCTGCATGGACACAACCGAGCTATCGGCCGAAGCAATCATCAAACATCACAACGCGACGCTCGGTGCCGCCTTTGCACGATTGATCGACAGCGCTGAAGTGACGTTCTAAGGAAATCCACTCTGAAGTTGACGCAACTTGACTTGCTGCGGTTGCGTCAACCAGACATTTGTTACGGCATCCTCTGTCCTACAGCATCGTGTAATTAATTAAGGGTGCCAGCGACTTCAACTACAGACAACACCAACAAACAAGCAAATCGAACACCAACTTTTCAGAATATTCCTACAGCCTAAACAGCCAAAAAAACCAACAACAAAATATTACTTAAAGCCGAATGCCAGCCATTTGTTACAAACAACTACCCAGCCATTGAACAATATTCCGCGGCAGGTCTATATTTTTATCGCCCTGAAGTTGAACGACCAACAATTAAAGTGTGATCAAGAGGACACAGCATGCAGAAGAACATGATGACCGGCCTGTTGTTGGCCGCACTGCTTGCCCCGCTCGCCAGCGCCAACGCCGACGTCCGCGAGCTGGCTTCTTCGCCCCGATGGCTGACCACCAAGGTCTACCTCGACGGCGCCCCTGAAACCGACGTCAAAGCGAAGTACCCCGGCGTCGTTGGCATATCGACCTGGGATCCCGAGCGTAATCGATACGAGTTCTTTTACACCGATACCGGCGAATCAAAGTACAACAACGGCGGCGGCGGTTATTTCTTTGTCACCGGCGATCAGCAACAGCACATTCTTGTGCCGGATATCGGCCCGACCAGAACATGGGTCAGACGTCTGGAAACATTGAACAACCGCGAATTCACTTACTCTCGGGAAGTACCCCGCGACATGGTCGACAATAACCCTCTCGTTCGCATTCATGTCGTTCACGAGCCCTATACCGGAACGATAGAAACCAGGTCCGTCATCAAATAATAAAACCAGGAGTTCAATATGCAAAAATCACTTAAAAACCTGCTGATGTCGGCGTTACTGATTTCTTCCGTCTATTGCGCCGGGGTCAGCGCACAAACCGCTACCCAACCCGCAAAAAATGCCGTCGCCACTGCCGACAACGCGATGATGCTGACTGTGTTTCTGAAGCATGATCAAACCCGACCATTAAGTGAACTCAAGGCCCAGCTCGCGCAACAGGGTTTCCATAAAACCTTTCCCCCGGCCGGAGTCGAGGTGGTGAGCTGGAACATCATGATGGGTATCGGCCAGGTCGTGACCGTGCGCTTTCCTGTCTCGCGTCTGGCGGAAGTGAATCTTGCACTGGAAAACACTGCTTGGGGCAGCTACCGCACCGAGTTCTATCCGACCTACGATTTCAAGCCGATCGCGATGGCTGAGCAAGCCAAAGCCCAAGCGGCTCAATGATGTCGGCAGCACACCGGATCACCGGTGTGCTGCCAGCCTTGCTTCTTGTCCGAAGCCGTCCAGAATCAACGCACCACTGCGCGAATGACAACGATTGCCAAGTCGCTGCGGATTCAGCACTCTGAAACGACTTTCGCGACCAACCCGCCGACGTTCACAGGAGCCGCGCAATGCCCGCAACCGTTCTGGTACTGGTTGAAACCATCAATGACTATTTGCCGATCCTCGAACATCAGGGCTTCCACCTGATTCTCGCCCCCACGCCCGCCGAACGTGCGCACGCCATTGCCTCCCAAGGCAGCCGCATCGATGCGGTGCTGACCCGCGGTCCGCTGGGCCTCACGGCGGAAGAGATCGCCGCCCTGCCCGCGTTGAAGATCATTACCGTCATCGGCGCCGGCTACGAACAGGTCGACCTGCAAGCCGCCAGCAACCGTGGCATTACCGTCACCAACGGCGCCGGGGTCAACGCCTCGTCGGTGGCTGACCATGCGATGGCGATGTTGTTGGCACTGGTCCGGGATATCCCGCGGTGTGATGCCGCAGTACGCCGGGGTGAATGGCCGAAGATCATGCGCCCGTCGCTGGCCGGCAAACGCCTGGGGATTCTCGGGCTGGGCGCCGTCGGGCTGGCGATCGCCAAACGTGCGAGCCTCGGCTTCGACATGGAAATCAGCTACCACAGCCGCCAGGTGCGTAGCGATGTGCCTTATGCGTTCTGCTCGACGCCGACCGAACTGGCCCGGGCTTCGGACTTTCTGATTGTCGCCACGCCCGGTGGCATTGGCACCCAACATCTGGTCACCCGCGCGGTGCTCGATGCGCTCGGGCCGAAAGGCTTCATCGTCAACATTGCCCGCGCCAGCGTCATCGCTACGGCGGATCTGATCACTGCGCTTGAACAACGCAGAATCGCCGGCGCCGCACTCGATGTGTTCGACCACGAGCCACAAGTGCCGGATGCACTGAAAACCCTGAGTAACGTGCTGCTGACGCCACACGTCGCCGGCCTGTCACCGGAAGCGACGCAAGGCACGGTCGAACTGGTAGGCAAAAACCTCGTGGCGTTCTTCTCAGGCGAGCCCGTGCTGACGCCCATCGCGCTGCCACCGAAACTCAACAACCAGCGTGTGCACTAAAGCACGCCGAGCAACGTCCATAAACGCCGCGATTCGGCGTCGGCACTGATCAGCTCACCGAGTAACTCGCTCAGCGGTTTGTTGCCCCACTCGACTCCCCGGCGGATCAGATACGGCACCGGGCTATGGGGTTCGGTGCGGGCCAGGTATTCGGCGATCAGCAGCAATTGTCGATAGGCCTCCTCACGATTGGCCGGCTCGCGAAACACCTGAGCAACCGGCGCAGGCTCTTCAGGCTGCGTCATGATTGCAGTGGCTTCGACCACGGGCACGGGCGGCGCCGGTTGTTGTGGGTGCATGGCGATAAACTCCTGAACCAGCTTCAGCAACGCTTGAGTGATGTCCTGCAAGGGGCGTAATCCCGGGCCTTGCTCACCCAGATAAGCATTGCTCCAGCTGTCGAGCCGTTGCAGGTGTTGCAGGCTCAACAGCAGATTGCCCTGGGTGCGCAGCCAGAATGCCAGCGGTGTGGCACGGATCTGGTCGCTGAGTTTTTTCTGTTCATTGCGTGCAGTTTCTGCCGAGTTTTTGGCATTCTTGCTGTCGTTGACCTGCACCTGTTGAATCTGCAAACGCCGCCAGACTTCCAGGGTATAAGCTTCGAAATCGCTGTTGCGAGTGCCGAACAGCGGCACGCGAGTGAGCAACACTTCACTGTAGCGACGCACCAGCCATTCCAGCGGAATCACGCGCCACGACTGATCGCCCTCCTCGGCCTGCGGGTGCAAGTGTTCAGGGAAGCGCTCACACAAACCGGCAATCAGCGCGAGGCTGCCGGGCAAACCGTCCAGTGCGTGCAGGTGCAGCCACGCTTCGCCGAGCCAGGCGCTGAGCATCAAGTCCTTGCTGCGTTCGAGCAATAAAGCAGTGGTGAGTTTCTCGACCTCCGGCCAGTTCGCCCGCTTCAGTGTCGACTGCCAGACCCCGGTCGGCAGGCTTGCATCATCCTCGCGGCGCAAGTCGCGCAACTGATCGAACTCACGCTCATAGCGCAAATCGACACCGCACGGCGCATCCGCGCTGATCGGCGCGAGCAGTTGATCAATCAGGTCTGGCACAGCGGTCGATGGCAGGCTCACAAGCCCTCCTTCTGCGATTCAAGGGCGACAGTGCTGCCGGTCACCTGAAACGGTGAGCGCGGCGCACGGGTGGGCAACGGGGCAATCGACAGCGGCAATTTCGAACCCTGGCTCATCAATGACAGGCGCACGAACATCCGCGTGAATTCGCTGGTGACGCTGTTGGCCGACGCGGTCACGGGCAGGCGCAGGGTCAGCGGGAAATCGGTGTAATCCATGCTCGGCTGACGCTGCACCGAGAAGTGCGCACGCATCATCCGCAGCAACGACCATGGCCCGCCGTATTCCCAACCGGCCTCCAGATCACGCACCACCAGATTCGGTTGCAGCGGATCATTGACCGGACGTTCCTTGCCGTTGCGCGCCCAGCGCAGGGTCAGGCGAATCGGCTGGCCGAGCATCCAGCGCAGACTCGGCTGCTCGGCCGCGACCGGGTAGTTGATCTGCTGATTGCCGGCGAGCAAACCCCAGGCAATCACTTGATCGGCACCCTGTTCATTATCGCGATCGGTGCGCCAGCGCACGTCGAGCTCGACGCCGAGGATGCCGCTCTTGTCGCGCACGAACAGCGGCGTCAGCCAGGTGCTGGCCTGCTTCAAACGATTGAGAAAGTCTTCAGCGGCGACGCGTTCCGGCGTCTGATTCGTGGCCAGTCCGGCCTGGGCGACCGGCAGGCGTTTATCGATCAACTCCAGCAAATACTGAACCCGCGCCGGTTCGGCATCCGGCATCTGCACGCCGTTGGCGAATGGAAACCGGTCAGCGAGGTACTGATTGAAGTAGTTGGCCAGCTCATTCCACGCGGCCGCCGCCTGTTGCACTTGCAACTGCTGACAACGCTGCATGGCTTCCTGTTGCAGCTCGACCGCGCGCATCGCCAGGGTGCCGCGCCCACCGGCAAGGTTGGCGGTCTGCAACATTTGCAGGCAGGAGTTGACGTCCATTTCGATGAAATCGCGGCTGACCAGTTGTTCGATCTGCGCTGGCGAGCTGGCCGGATTGGCTTCCTTGTATTTACGCAGTTCATCGTTCAGCGCGCTGAACTGCGTCACGCGTTCGTAATCCAGCGCCGAGAGATTGGCTTGCTGTGTCATCAACCACTGTAACGAAGACGTGCGCCGCTCAGTGATGCCGAGCATGGTATTGAACTGCTGCTTGAGGCTCAGCTTCAGGTCCTGCACATCACTGGCGCCAAACAATTGCAGGCCGAGGTTTTTCGAACCGTCCCACTGACTGATTTCGGTACGGCCGCCGAACATCGGTTGTGCGGTGATGTCTTCCAGCCCCCCGGTAATCTGCGCCATGGCGCGACGGTTGAGGGCCGCTTGCAGGCGTGTGGAGAGATCCGCGCGGTGCACCTCGACAAATGCCTTCTGCAGGGCCATGGCTTGCTCGGCCTGGACGTTGAACACGGCGTAAGGATGCGCTTGGTCGTTGTGATCCTTGAGGCTTAGCCACATCGCCTGAGCGGCGGCGCGTTCGGCGGTTTTGAGCAGGGCAATCCGATAGTCCGGCGGAATGCGCGGCAGCTCTTCAGCGACGTAGCTGTTGTAGTCGGCGAAATACTTCAGCGACTCATTGAGATCTTCGCCGTCTACGGTCTGGCCTTGCAGGTTGACGTTGTCTTCACTGTCGCGCAGAGCAACCGAAACGAATTCACGCTTGAACAGCGCCTGTATCGCGTTATCCAGCTTGATCACTTGTTCCTGCAAGGCCAATTGCCCGCTGACTTGCTGCACCAGCAGGTTGTCCCGCGAACCGATCTGGGCGATCCATTGATCGCGAAAGCTCTGCTGCAAGCGTGACGCTTGCGTGTCGAGGTCTTGTTGGACTTGCGCGTCCAACAATGTGCTCTTGCCGACCTTGGCGAGGAAGTCACCATAACCCGGCACCAATTCCTGGCCTTTGCCGCGACTCCACGTCGAATTGGTCAGGGCAATCGCCGCTTGCAGATCGTCGACCAGCGCGGTCAGGTCTTCCAGCTCCCGCAGGCTGTTGCCACTGCCGGCTTGCAGTTGATCCAGATGCAATTTGAGGTAGCCAGCCTTGCTGACAAAGTTGTCGGCGAGGAAATACTGATCCAGCCAGCGCTGCATCAACCCGGAAAAGTTGCTGACGATCTGCGGCCGGTCGACGCTCAGATCCAGTGCCTTCAAGCTGCCGTCTTCCCCGGCCACGAGCAGCCGATTGTAGAACGCCGCATACGGCAAGGTGCCCGTGTTGAGGTTCAGTGACAGCGCGTTGTTGCTCAATTGCACCAGGTCGTCCAGGGGCGCGCGCGGGTTGTTCTGCACTTGATTGAACAACTGGTTCTGCTGCTCCAGACGCAAGGCCCGATCCACCAGATCGTTCGCCTTCAGATAGTTCTGCCACTGCGCCGGGTCGTCGCTTTCGACACTGCTGCGCCGGTCGGTGCTGCGGATTGCCTTGATCTGTGCCAGTTGCGCGCTCAACAGGTCATGCAGCGGCACCATGATGTGGCGCTGGGTGGACTGCAAGACTTGCTGCTCAAGCTGATTGTCCAGCGAGGAAAACCACGACGTCGGAAACACCAGAGAAACATAGTTCCAGTGCGGCGCACGCTCGAGCACGCGCCAGAAGGTCTGCACGTTGCGTCGGGTCGAGTCGACCCGCTGCGCCTCGTCGCTGATCGCCACGTAGCCCTTTTGCGCGCCTTGCATCTGCCGCGCCAGTTCGTGGGCATCCTTGACCGACACCTGCCAGACCCAAAGCATCGCCACCGCCCAGATCACCCCGACCACCAGCGCCACGCCGGCCGTCAGCCGCTGCCAACGCTGACGCAAGCGCAACAGACGCGGCACGCCTTGCGCCAGCCCGCGCTCGCCGACCAGACGCTGGCGCCACAACTGGCGCACAAAGACGCTTTGCTGCAAGCCCCTGTCATCAGCGGAAAATCCATCCTTGGCATCCTCCGAGGCCTGACTGGCGCTGAAATAGACACCGCGAAAACACGGTGCTTCACCCTGGGCGTTACCTTGAAACACCGGCTCCAGAACACTCTGCAAACCACGCCGCAAGGTTTCCAGACGCTCCGGCAAGGCGTACAGATCGGCGCTCAACTGGCCGGACAAGGTGCCGATTTCGATGATCGCTTCCGCCACAGCGCGATGGATGCGATCGAGCGCCTGATCGCTCCATTGCCCTTGCCAAACCGCATCACGTGAATAAGGCGACGACCAGCCAAGGGTACGTTCGCGGGCCTCGTCGGGCAGCGCGCTGATCAGTTCCTGGAAGCCCGGCAACTCTTCAAGCCCGGTGATGATTACGTACACCGGCACACTCAGGCCAAAACGTTGCAGCAGATCGATGAAGCGCCGGCGCGCAGCCAGCCCTAGGCTGGCAGCCTGTTCGAGATTACTCAGGCGACTCACCGGCACCAGCCAGACCACCCCGTCCAGCGGCCGCTTGCTGCGCATCCGCAAGATCAAACCGAGCAACCGCCACCAGCCGCCACGCTGCAAATGCATGCCGTCGTCGGGCAGAAACAACGCCTGCGGCACCACCAGCACGGCGCCTTCCGGGTCCGACCACCAGCGGCCGAACCACGCCGGTTTGTCGGTCGGTTGCAGACGCCATTCACTGACCAGTTGCGTGCCCTGGGTTTCGTCGCCGAGCATCAGCAGCCATGGCATCTGATAGCGATCGTGACTGCCCTGCTCCTGCTCCTGCTCCATTTGTCGCACGGCTGCGTAGAAACTGCGGATAGCGGCGCCGCTCTGAGTGCGCAACCACCACACCGCCAGCGCAATGATCACCACGACCAGCAGCAGTGCGACACCCCACACGACCATCGTCAGGGTACTCATGAGTCTTGCTCCGCTGGCGCCACCGAATCGATGATCTGCAGCACCGGGTCCAGCTCCGAACGAATGTCACGCCAGAGGAACTGGCCAAGCCCGGTCAGCAACAGCACCATCGCCAGAATCCCCAATGCCAGGCGAAAGCCGTCCGGCAGCGCCGTGCGCACCGGCAGTTGCAATGGCGTGGTCAGCGACGGCTGCACCAGGCGCTGACTGACATCGGCGTAACTGGCATCGTCCTGCCAGGCGAAGGTGTACAGCGCCAGCCGCCACTTCTCCAGTTGCGCCTGGCTGTGTTCGCCACGCAGACGCCCGTGGAAGCCGAGGATCAGACACTGCAGATAGACATTGGCCAGATCGCGGGTGGTCGGTTGCTGCTCGTCGAGCAAGGTTTGAATCGCCGCCGGCACTTGTTCGCCGGCCTGACGACTGGAATACAGACGCGACTCCAAGGGTTTGTCCTGCCACGCCGACTGCCCGGGCCATGGTGTGAACAGCAGGGTTTCATCGACCAGCGCGACGAATGCATACACCAGTGCCTTGACCTGCTCGGTCGCCGAATCGCCGACCCGCGCATAAGCGGTGCGCCACAATCGCTGCGAAGCCTGTGTCGAGAGTTCGACAACGGTTTCCACGAGTGCCGTTTCGTCCTCGCTGTCCTTGGGCAATTGCACCCAGTCCTGCTGCCATTGCTGCCACGTCTGGCGGAACGCGCTGCTCAACGGTGCGTCCTGCAACCCAAGGCTTGCGGCACTTCCTTGCGACATACGGCGTTCCTTGTGTGATCAGGCGCTTTCACTGTTCTGGGCGACAAACAGCACCACTTGCCACGGACTGCTGGTCAACTTCGCCGCCGGTGCGGCGATCATCAGCGGCAGTTGCGCGTCGAACCACGCGCCTTCTGCAGTCAGCACAAACAGCCGGGTGTCCTCGCCGACGCTATAGGCCACCTGTTCGCTGCGGCTCATGGCCTGATGGGACAAACCGCTCATGCGCTGACGACTGAGCAGCGCGATGTGCGGCGCCGAAGCGATGATCGCGCCGCGCAACCAGTCGATCGCGGCTTGTTCGCTGGCACCGTTGGGCATGCGCAGACCGATGACCAGGCGCTGACTCGGCTGCTCGTCCGGCAGTTGAATCGAAAAGCTCTGCTCACCGCGTTCGAACGGCAGGCTGCGGTAGCCGGCGCGAATCAGTTCGAGGGTGGTTTCCAGCCATTGCAGCACCGCGTCATAACCGCGCTGCAATTCGACAAAATCCAGCGGGGCAAACGCCGGCACGCCGGCCAGCGGATCCAGCGCTGACCACGCGCCCGCCAGTCCGAGCAGGTGCACATACAGCGTTTGCGGATGGGCGATGCGGCTGTTCAGCGCGCCTTCGACTTCCGGCAGGCGAACCCACAGCGCGGTCAACTGCCGACGGATTTCCAGCGCGTCGTCCTGATTGCCGGCCTGCTGCGCCTGTCGCAAACGGCCGCCGAGAAACAGGCACTTTTCCCGTGCCCGCGCACAGAGGCCGGCGAGGCGTCGACCGAGCGCCGATTCAGGCAACAGAGTCGGCGTCGGTGGGGTATAAGACAGCGGCAGGAAACCACCGCCCTCCTTGCGGATTTTCAGCAGCGGCAGACAGATCGAATCGGCCTTGTTCTGTTGCGTGCACAGGCGTGGATTGGGGCGCCACACGGTGATCGACTCAGGAAATTCACCACTGGTGAGATCCGGCAGTGCGTCACCCACCACCGACTGCAAGCGGCCCTTGAGCGGCAGCAACTGCCCGGCCCGCCACATCGGGCTGATCGCCAGGTACACAGTGACAGTGGCATCGTCGGTGGCATCGATCAGCGCACTCACATCCAGTTCCAGTGCCGGCCCGATCCCGGCCTGCAAATCCACCGGCAAGCCGTCCGGCATCGTCCCTTGCAGCGACAAGACGCGCACCACGCCAGCGCTCAGCGCCGAAGGATCGAACTCCATATGGCTGACACCCCAGAACCACGGATTGCAGGCTTGCGCCAGATGCGCGCCGAGCGCTTCGGCTCGCAGCCCTTGCAACTGAAAATGCTGTGGCAGCAATTGCATGCCTTCGTGCCAGCAAACCGCGTCAGGTAGCAGACTCATACGACTCCCTTCGACAAGGCCGCAATCCGGCGGCAGCGGTGGTGTGTCAGTGTTCGGTGTTGACCAGGCTCATCTCGCGGCTGTCGAATTTCAGCCACGCCTCACTCTGATCGTCGAGGCGCAAGCGGTGTGCTCCGGGTGTGGTATAGCTGGCGAAAACCAAAAGTCCAGCGGCCTTCTTGCCCCCTAACGGGAAGGGTTGACGGTCGATGAATTGCCCCGGCACCAGCTCCAGTCCCCACACGCTCATCAGCTGGCGATAGTCGCGCTGGTACTGCTCGCGTTCGGCGAACCACTGACTGGCACTGATGCCGGACAGTTGCTTGAGCAGATCAGGGTCGACGACCGCAATGAAGTCCACGGCAATCGGCGTGTCGTCGTTGGCTTTCGGAGCGACGTCGAGCGTCAGGCTATCGAGGTCCACCTTCGGCCCGAAGAGCGAGCAACCGGCCAGGGACGCAAACAGCAATGTTAGAAAAAGTCGTCTACGCAAAATGAATTTTCCTTTTCGCGAACCTGTCCAAAAATGTTTTTGCTTGCATTTTTATAGACCTGTTCTAGCGTCTTGGGTAGTTCGGTTCCTACAGCCGAATGAGGAAGGTTTGTCAAAGGAACGACAGGTCATCTGCCTCCCTTTCTAACCTACGGTCCAGCAAGGGAAAGCGATGAACGGGCCACCCCGATGCATTGCGCCCGCTCATCGCATCGGAGTCCGCCGACATGGCAGAAAGTACTCAACACAAGCTCGACCGGGTGCGCCCGCCCCGAGTGCAAATCACCTACGACGTCGAAATCGGCAACGCCATCGAGAAAAAGGAGTTGCCGCTGGTGGTCGGGATTCTCGCCGACCTCTCCGGCAAACCGCTTGAGCCATTGGCAAAACTGACCGAGCGGCGTTTCACCGAAATCGACCGTGACAACTTCAACGAAGTGCTCGCCTCGATCAGCCCGCGCGCCACACTGCAGGTCAATAACACCCTCAGCGGCGACGACAGCAAGCTCAATATCGAACTCAACTTCAAACACATCGACGACTTCGACCCGGTCAAGGTGGTGGAGCAAGTCACGCCGCTGCGGCGCCTGTTCGAGGCCCGCCAGCGCCTGCGCGACCTGCTGACCAAACTCGACGGCAACGATGACCTGGACAAGCTGTTGCGCGATGTCATCGCCAACACCGAAGGCCTGCAGGAAATCAAATCGGCCCGCCCAGACACCGCTACCCCGGCCGCTGACGCCGAGGCACCGGCCGAACCGCAAGCCTGATCGTCCACTTAATCGAGGGGAGAATTCGCCATGCCCGCTTCTGCTCAGAAACAAGCCAGCGACAGTACGACCGAGACACTTTCCCTGCTCGACCAGATCATTCTCGACGGCCGCATGGCCCACGATGACAGTCAGCAGGATTACGCCCGCGACATGCTCGCGGAATTCGCCACCCAGGTGCTCGACGAAGGCATGGCCATCGACAAGGACACCGTGGCGATGATCAACGACCGTATCAGCCAGATCGACGAGCTGATCAGCGCCCAGCTCAACGAGGTCCTGCATCACCCCGACCTGCAAAAACTCGAAGCCTCGTGGCGTGGTCTGCACCTGCTGGTGCAGAACACCGAAACCAGCACGCGGCTGAAACTGCGCCTGCTCAACGTCACACAGAAAGAGTTGCAGAACGACCTGGAAAAAGCCGTCGAGTTCGACCAGAGCGCATTGTTCAAGAAGATCTATGAAGAGGAATACGGCACCTTCGGCGGCCACCCGTTCAGCCTGTTGGTCGGTGACTACACCTTTGGCCGTCACCCGCAGGACATCGGCCTGCTGGAGAAACTGTCGAACGTCGCCGCCGCGGCGCATGCGCCGTTCATTGCCGCCGCCAGCCCGCGCCTGTTCGACATGAACAGCTTCACCGAACTGGCGGTGCCGCGTGATCTGTCGAAGGTGTTCGAGAGCCAGGAACTGATCAAGTGGCGCTCGTTCCGTGAGAGCGAAGATTCGCGTTACGTGTCTCTAGTGCTGCCGCATTTCCTCCTGCGTCTGCCCTACGGCCCCGACACCTCGCCAGTGGAAGGCATCAACTACGTCGAAGACGTCAACGGCACCGACCACAGCAAATACCTGTGGGGCAACGCCGCGTGGGCGCTGTCGCAACGCATCACCGAAGCGTTCGCCAAGTACGGCTGGTGCGCGGCGATTCGTGGCGCTGAAGGCGGCGGCGCGGTGGAAGGTCTGCCGGCACATACCTTCCGCACCAGCTCCGGCGATTTGTCGCTGAAATGCCCGACCGAAGTGGCGATCACCGATCGTCGCGAGAAAGAACTTAACGACCTCGGTTTCATCGCCCTGTGCCACAAGAAAAACAGCGATGTGGCGGTGTTCTTCGGCGGCCAGACCACCAATAAATCCAAGGTCTACAACACCAACGAGGCCAACGCCAACGCGCGCATTTCGGCGATGTTGCCGTACGTGCTCGCGGCCTCGCGTTTCGCCCACTACCTGAAGGTGATCATGCGCGACAAGGTCGGCAGTTTCATGACCCGCGACAACGTGCAGACCTACCTCAACAACTGGATCGCCGACTACGTGCTGATCAACGACAACGCGCCGCAGGAAATCAAGGCGCAGTACCCGTTGCGTGAAGCGCGGGTGGACGTCACCGAAGTCGCCGGCAAGCCTGGCGCCTACCGGGCGACGGTGTTCCTGCGGCCGCACTTCCAGCTCGAAGAGCTGACCGCGTCGATCCGCCTGGTGGCGACGTTGCCGCCACCGGTTGCTGCCTGACCTGCTTTGCCCCCGCCGCCGCTGCGGTGGGGGTTTTCTCTATTTAGCGCGACACCCTTCAGGAGTTTCAAGCGATGGATGCAATCATTCTCGACCTCGGCGGCGACATCAAAGGCGACAGCCTGCTCGAAGGTTTTGCGGACAAGATTGAAGTCATGTCCTACAGCCACAACGTGGCGATGCAAGTCACCAACGACGTCAGCAACTCGGAACGCACCTCCGGCAAACCCCATGTCGGCGAGTTCACCGTGACCAAGTTTATCGACAGCTCGACCCCGTCACTCAACGAATACTGCTGCGCCGGCAAACCGATCCCCGAAGCCATCATCACCATCGGCCGCAACGCCGCCGAAGGCAGCGGGCAGTTGATGCCCTTTATCGTCTACACGCTCACCAACGTGGTGCTGTCCAACGTCAGCGTCAGCGGCGGCACCGGCGGCAAACCGGTGGAAACCGTGTCGCTGAACTTCACCAAGATCAAATGGGAACTCACCGCACAGAAAGACGACGGCACCAAGGAAGGCACCGCCGCGTCGACCTGGGATATGGCCGCCAACAAGCTTGTCAGCTAACCCGGCGCTCTGGCCATGGCAGGCACCGGCATGCGCGCGCCACTGTTCGAACGCCTCGCGTCCAGCGAGGCCGAAGGCGCGCGCGAGTTCGATCGGCAGGACTTGCTCGACTCGGTACACGCCGAGCTCGGGCGCTTGTTCAATACGCGACGAGGCCCGCGCACGCTGACCACGCCACCCAGTGTGATCGACTATGGCATCGCCGACTGGAGCGCTCTGCAACAACAGCGCAGCGACGACCGTCGGCGACTGGCGCGGGACATCCGCGAAGCCATCACGCATTTTGAACCGCGCCTGCTGCTGGCCGACGTTCAGGTCAATCCCTTGCCCGAGCACCCGCAGCAAATGAGCATTCGCCTGCTCGGTGAGTTGCGTAGCGGCCAGCAACACTGGCCGGTGGCCTTTGTCATCGAGCCCGGTGGCCAAGGGCTGGAGGTGCGCCATGAGCGACTCGATTGACCCGCAACTGCTCGACTACTACCAACGCGAACTGACCTGGCTGCGCCACGCTGGCAGTCAGTTTGCCGAGCGCTACCCGAAAGTCGCGCGGCGTCTGGAGCTGTCACCGGGCGAGTGCCCCGATCCGCACGTCGAGCGTTTACTGGAAGGTTTCGCCCTGCTCGCCGCACGCTTGCAACGGCGTCTGGATGACGACTACGCCGAGTTCAGCGATGCACTGCTTGAGCAACTATATCCGTTGGCGATGCGGCCGCTGCCGTCCTGCGCCATCGTGCAGTTCGAGCCTGATCCGAGCAAAGGCAATCTCGATGACGGCTATCCCCTGCCCCGTGACACGCCGCTGTTCGTGACCACCAGCAAGGGTGAAAGCATTCACTTTCGCACGTCGGCCGCCGTGCGTTTGTGGCCGATCGAAGTCACCGAGGCGTTGTTGCTCGGCAGCGATGAAGCCCAGGCATTGACCGGAGTGGCGCAGTCGCGTTCGGCATTGCGCCTGAGTCTGCGCTGCCGCGGTGAAAGCCAATGGTCGGCGCTGGGCATCGAGCAATTGCGCATTCATCTGGCGGCCTCACCGGTGGTCAATGCCTGCCTGTATGACCTGCTCGGCGCCCATGCGGTGCAAGTGCTGGCGGGATCGCCGGGCAGCGTTCCGACAGCGCTGAAAGGCCTGCCGAAGATCGTCGGTTTCGCTGATGACGAAGCGCTGTTGCCGGATGAAGACGGGGTCCATCCGGGCATGCGTTTGCTCGCCGAATACTTTGCTTTCCCGGACAAATTCCACTTCTTCGATCTGCCACTGGGCGGTGTCTCCAGCGACAGTCAGACACTCTATCTGTACATCGTTTTCGACCGTGCCCCAGGCAGCCGCGTGCACTTGCAGGCCAGCGACATCGCCTTGGGCTGCGCGCCGGTGATCAACCTGTTCCCGCGTACTTCCGAGCCGCTGCGCCCCGACGGTACGCGCAGCGAGTATCGGTTGATCGCCGACAGCCACCGCGAAAACAGCGTCGAGATCCACAGCATTCGCGGCATGCGCGCCAGCTCCAGTGCTGGCGTGCAGCGTCTGCCGGCGTATTACGGCAGCCAGCACAGCGGCGGCGATCAACAGCGTTACTGGCATGCGCGGCGGGTCAACGGCATGACGCCGAACCGGCTCGGCAGCGATTTGCTGGTGAGCGTGGTCGACACCCGTTTCGAGCCACAGACCGACCTGCCCGATTACAGCCTCACGGCAGAATTGCTCTGCACCAACCGTCATCTGGCGCAAAGTCTGCCGGCCGGTACGCCGCTGGGTTTCGAGCGCCCTGGCCCGGTTGCCTGGGCACGCCTGCGCAACCCGCCGAGCGCGCAAAGTCTGCCGCGCCTGGACGGTGATTCGCGCTGGCGACTGGTGTCGCAACTGACCCTCAATCACCTGTCACTGGTCGAAGGCCCCCAGGCGCTGGACGCACTGAAAGAGATTCTGCATCTGCATAACCTGCGTGATGAGGCCAGCGCCTTACGACAAATCGAAGGCTTGCTGCAGCTCAATTGCCAACGCGTGATCGGCCATGTCGGCGCCGATGCCTGGCGCGGCTGGCGCAATGGTCTTGAAGTGCAGTTGCAGCTCGATCCGCAGCACTTTGTCGGCAGCAGCGCGGTGCTGTTTTCGGCGGTGCTGGCGCAATTCTTTTCCCTGTACGCCACGGCCAATCGCTTTGTGCGCACCGTCCTGATGCAGTCCGACAAGGAGGTCAAGGCATGGCAACCCCAAGCCGGCATGCCTCTGTCGCTCTGACGCTGAGCCAACGTCTGCGCCGCGATCCACAGGCGTTCGAGTTGTTGCAGGCGTTGCTGGTGCTGGAACGCGAGCAACCTCAGGCCGAACCCCTCGGCAGCGGTACCTCACCTCAGGCCGAAGCGGTGAAACTGCGCGGACCACTGACGCCGATGTTTGCCATCAGCCAGCTCGAAGCACTGCGCGAAGAACCCGGCGAGCCGCTGACGATCGACACGCCGATATTCGGTCTCGGCGGCCCTGACGGCCCACTCCCCTACGCTTATCAGGATTGGCTGCAACAACGGGCGCGGGCCAAGGATCACGCGCCGGCGGCGTTTCTCGATCTGTTCCAGCATCGCTTGCTCAGCCTGCTTTACAAAGTGATGCGCAAACACCGGGTGGCGCTAGGCTTCGTCACACCGGGGGCGTCACCGGTGCAGGCGCAATTGCGCGCGCTGACCGGTTTGCTGCCCAAGGCTTTGCAGGAACGTCAGGCGGTGCCCGATTGCGCGGTATTGGCCTGCACCGCGCTGTTTGCCGACGGCCGCCGGTCGCTGGCCGGGTTCGCCGCGATTGTGCGCGAGCAGTTTGCCGTGCCAGTCGAGTTAAGCGCCTACGAGGGTGCCTGGCGGCAGATCCCGCCGACCAGCCGCAGCGTGATCAAACCGGGTGGACGCAACCTGCAACTGGGCCGCAGCGCCGTGGCCGGCACCCGGGTCTGGGATGAACATGCCGGCATTCGCCTGACCCTCGGACCGTTGCCGTCGGCGCAGGCCGCATGCTTCTTGCCGGATGGCGAAGCGCACCCGGCACTGGCCAGTCTCGCGGCACTGTATTTCGGCCCGGATCTGGAGGTCAGACTGGTGCTGCGGGTCCGCGGTGCCGTGCCGCTGAAACTCAGTCGACAGGCGCCGGCCCTGGTCAGCTGGAACGGCGGTTTGCAGCGTCAGGCCAGCCTCACCGTGCAAACGATCGAAACCCGCCTTCGTCAGCTGGAGATCACCTGAACATGGAACTGGCCAGCCTGATCGGACGCCTCAACCCGGACAATCGTCGCGCTCTCGAACGCGCCGCCCAGCGCTGCTTGCAACGCGGCCATCACTTTGTCGAGATCGAACATCTGTTGCTCGAGCTGCTCGACATCGAAGGCGGCGACTTGGCTTTTCTGTTGCCGCGCTTCGGCCTCGAACGTGACGCGTTGACGGCTGAGATCAACAAGGCGCTGGATCTGTTCAAGGCCGGCAGCACACGCACGCCAGCACTGTCGTCGCACACTTTGGGTTTGCTCGAAGACGCGGTGGTCCAGGCCAGTGTGTTGGGGCTCGACAGCATTCGTTCCGGGTTGCTGTTGTTGGCGTTGGTTGATCGCGATGAGCGCCGCAGTCTGTTGCTCAACAGTGCCTCGTCGTTACTGCGGATTCCCAAAGAAGCACTGCGCGCGAATCTGCTGGAATGGACGGAAAACTCTCGCGAGCATGTCGGCCCGCGCGCGGTGTCATCGGCAAATCCAGCAACACGTCAGGACTCGGTGCTCGATCAATACACCCAAGACCTGACCGCCGACGCCCATGCCGGGCGCATTGATCCGATCGTGGGTCGCGACGGCGAAATTCGCCAATGCATCGACATTCTGCTGCGCCGCCGGCAAAACAACCCGATTCTGGTCGGCGCGCCGGGGGTGGGCAAAACCGCCGTGGTCGAAGGCCTGGCCCTGCGCATTGCCGCCGGCGACGTGCCGCCATCGTTGCAGGAAGTCAGTTTGCGCGTGCTGGATCTGGGTCTGTTGCAGGCCGGCGCGGGGGTCAAAGGTGAATTCGAACAGCGTTTGAAAGGCGTGATCGATGCGGTGCGCAGTGCCGACAAACCGATCATCCTGTTTATCGACGAAGCGCATACGTTGATCGGCGCTGGTGGTGCCGAGGGTGGCAGCGATGCGGCCAACCTGCTGAAACCGGCGCTGGCCCGTGGCGAGTTGCGCACCCTCGCCGCCACGACATGGCTGGAGTACAAAAAATACTTCGAGAAAGACCCGGCCCTCGCCCGCCGCTTTCAACTGGTGCAGGTTGAAGAACCGGACGAAATCACTGCCGTGGAAATGCTTCGCGGCGTGGCCGCCAAACTTGAACAGCACCACGGCGTACAGGTGCTCGATGCCGCTATTCATGAAGCGGTGAAGCTCTCGCACCGCTACATTTCCGGCCGCCAATTACCGGACAAAGCCATCAGCGTGCTCGACACCGCGTGCGCCCGGGTCGCCCTCGGCCAGCACGACGTGCCGCCGCCGCTGGAAAGCCTGCGTCACCGCCAGCAAAGTCTGCAAGAGGAAGTCGAACGCCTGCGCCGCGAACAGGCCACCGGGCTGGACCATCGCGAACGCATCACGCTGCTGGAAAGTGAGTCGAAGAGCAACGTGCAGGCGATTCGCGAACTGCAAACCCGCTGGAGCGAAGAGCGCGTGGCCGTGCGCGAACTGCTCGATACCCGGCGCGAACTGCTGGCCTTGAGCGAACGTGCCGACAGCGACAAACCCGATGAAGCCACCGACAGCCGCATCGATCATCTGGCCGCCGAACTGCTGCGCCTTGAAGCCGGACTCGATGCAATCCGCCAGGACGATCCACTGGTGCCGGAACAGGTCGACACCAAAACCGTCGCCGCCGTGATTGCCGGCTGGACCGGCATCCCCGTCGGCAAAATGCTCGCCGACGAAGCCCACGCGGTGCGCACACTCGGCACGCGTATGGGCCAACGGGTGATGGGCCAGAGCACCGCACTCAACACCATCGCCCAGCGCTTGCAGGCCTACCGCGCGGGACTGACCGATCCGCAAAAACCAGTGGGTGTGTTCCTGCTGGTCGGCCCTACCGGCGTCGGTAAAACCGAAACCGCTTATGCCCTGGCCGATGCGTTGTACGGCGGCGAACGCAATCTGATCAGCATCAACCTTTCGGAATATCAGGAAGCCCACACCGTCAGCCAACTCAAAGGCGCACCACCGGGTTATGTCGGTTATGGCAGCGGTGGCGTGCTGACCGAAGCGGTGCGGCGCAAACCGTATTCGGTGGTGTTGCTGGATGAGATCGAAAAGGCCCATCCGGATGTGCTGGAAGCGTTCTACAACGTCTTCGACAAAGGCTTGATGGAGGACGGCACCGGGTTGGTGGTGGACTTCAAGAACACCGTGATGCTCGCCACCAGCAATGTCGGCGCTGAGCTTTTACTCGATACGCCGGTTGCACAACTGGGTTCCGAGGCTTTCAACGAAGCGCTGCATAAAGTCTTGCTGCAAGCCTTCCGCCCGGCGTTTCTGGCGCGCATGACCGTGGTCGCGTATCGGCCGCTGGATGAGGCGACGCTGGAAGGGATTGTGCTCGCCAAGCTGGAAAAACTACGTGGCCGTTACAAGGCTGCGACCGGCAAGCAATTCGAGTTTGATTCGGGAATTGTCAAAGCGGTGCTCGCCAAGTGCAGCGCGGCGGGTGCGCGGGATGTCGAGAATGTGTTGATGACGCAGGTGACGGGGAAGTTGGCGGAGTGGGTGTTGGAATAGTTCAGGAGGCTCCATGCTTTTTATGCATCATGGCTCTGAAAACTGCATTGAATTTGCGGTGTACTCAGGCGAGAACCCTAAAGGCAACGAAGCCGCTTATCAGCTGATCGACAGTAGTAACGAAGCTGGGGTCAGGCGACGCGCGCAACTAATGTTCAATATGCTCGGCATCGAGGTGACCGCTCACGCGGGGATGTTTGACATCCTTGCGCAATGGATCCGATGCACCGACTACGACAAGCTTCAGGCAGACATTTACAAGCGAATGTCAGCAGAGGGCATGCAAAAAAGACAGGAAGCCGGCATCAATGCCGAATGGCGCTATTACAACAATTATGTTGACCTGGCATTGGCCTTGTTTGGCGAATACCTTTCCAAACCCACGCTCGACCAGGAAACAGAGGTTGCGGGACTGGTACTTACGTCTGAAAAGGTGAATACACAGTTGACGTCTGTCTGCAAAAAAATAAACGCCTACGCCGAGGAAAAATTTGAAGAGGTTGATCGCAATAAACTTGTAAAGGGTGCTTATTCCACGCTGCATGCCAACCTGACCTGGACTCAGTGGGACGAAGGCTATGAAGGAATGAGCACGACCGAAAAGTTGCCATTTCTTTACGACATCACGATGTCCTTCAAGAAAAAGCTGGATTGGACCGAGCAACCCATGGACCAAGGCCAAATCACTAAAGACAACATGCGAATCAATGTGAGTACGCCCAACGAGGATTTCTACTGGACGTCACAGGCACGCTGGGCCGCAGTGCCGATATGGGCAGCGCCCTCCTACACCACTCAACTCATGCTGCTGGTTGCGCAAGAGGCCGGGGCCACGGTCGACGAACTGCAAGCATTCGCCTACGTCATATTCGCCTACTGGTGTCGGGTTTATCCACATACCGCAACGCCCATTCACCGTATGTACGGTGTGATGACAGCGGCAAGAGAATTCAAAGTACCGGTACTTGCCTGTGATCCTGCGCAAATGTACCTGCAAGCCGTGATGTTCATGAGCTAGTACTGACAGGGCTTTGGCCCAGGGAGACGGGCAATGCGCGTATTCACGATTTTGTGTCATGGGACTGACTTCAATCGACATGTCGAGAATGAACTGGTGGCGGAATTTGGCCGGTTTCTGCATGGCAGCGAAGTACAGGTGGCAGGACTGGCAACGCGGACGGCCCGTACGCCACTCAGTGGCGAGTATTTGATTCTGGAAGGTGTCGGTTCAGAAAGTGGACCCGGTGCGCCTATGCCGGGAACCGTCAATCCCTACACCCTTGCGCCGAAAGTCGAGGAGCCCCAGCCTGTCACCCTGCTGGATGCCATGATACTGGGACTGGGAGCAGACTCTGATTTCAAACGTGAATTCGACGGCGAAGGACTGCCCGCCCCCTACAGAATCAGCGGAAAAGTAACCGGTGAAGGTTGGGACGACAATGTTCAAAGAGCTGTCGGCATCGTCGTCAATCTTGCACAGTCGCCACAGGTCATCAACATATTGGGGTGGAGCCGCGGAGCAGTGACCGCGATAAAAATCGCCAACAAGCTCAACGAGGTTTTCGCGACATCGATACAGGTCAACCTCTTCTGTGTTGATCCGGTCTACGGTGGTTTTGGTGTATCTACTGAGCCAGATGTAACGATCATTCCAGTCAATGTGAACTGCGCGGTCATCGTTCTGGCATTACATGATCAACGGCAGACGTTCGCGCCCTCGGATCTTTCGCGACTTCACGTAGAAAACCCAATGGTCACCACGGCCATCTTCTTGCCCATGAGCGGCACACACGTCGAAGTTGTCCGAGCGACATCAATAGATCATTCGCACTCTTCAAAAGTCGTCAGGCATCTGGCGTATCGGTTCCTGGTGAAATTCGGCACTCGTTTCAAGGGCGGTTTCGATGCGTCGATGGACCTGTTGGATACCTGTTATTGCTACGCCAAGATGCTGAAGAATGCGGGGTCCTATGACGCCGGGGCGAAGTCATCATGGATGGATTACATCATGGGTGTGGGGTACAACAATCGCGATTTCACCGGCCAATTGCCAACCTATACGGCGCACTCTGATCACTTCATCAATGAACATCACCGTGCCTGCTTCAGACAAGCATTTCCACGGTTATACGCGTTGCTGTTCACTCAAGGAGGACCTGTGGTGTCATCCACGACCCTCCCCGAGTTGCGTCGGCTCTATGTGCAGACCAAGCAGGAACACCCTCTGATCTCCGGAACGCTGGAGCCGCTATTCCGAACCGAATTCATGAAGTACGTCGCGGCCTATCACTCCAACCGGATTTCGCCCCGCATGCTCGCGTGCATCCTGATGCTGGTAAAAACGGGCACTTCGCCAAAACTGGCTTTGCTCAACAGGGCCTGGCCGGCCGGTATTTTGCCCGTCCCGTAACGATCCACGGCTGTTCTTTGCGCTACTGACTATCTCTGCCATTGCCTGAGGTATGAAATGCCCCGCGCCACCGACAGCAACACTACGCTTTCGTTGACCGCCTCGTCATTGTCGGCGCTTTACCCTGAGTCACTTTCCGGCGAAGAAGCGCTCAATCTGTTGAGCACACAAACCCTGCACGGCCTCAACGACGGCACCTCCCTCACACTGACCAGCGCCGTCGCCACCCACGTCACCACGACGTTTCACAACGATGCACAACTGCGCCCGTTCGACGCGCTGGTCGCCGAGATTCGCCAACTGCCTGCCGACGCCACCGCCGAGCGTTATCAACTCCTATTAAGACCATGGCTCTGGTGGCTGACCCTGGCCAGCAATAACCGCGTATTCCAGAACCTCGCCACCTCGGACATCGTCACGACGATTTTCAAAGCCCACGGTTTCACCGACTTCAAGCTGTCGCTGACCGGCAGTTACACCCCACGCGAGTACTGCGTGCAGTACGGAGAAACCGATTTCGCCTTCGTCTCGCGGTTACTGGAAGAGGAAGGCATCTTCTGGTTCTTCACCCACGATGAAGGCAAGCACACGCTGGTGCTCGGCGACAGCAACGATGCCTTCGTACAGATACCCAACGGGCCGACGGTCAAGTACCTGGGCCAGGGCCTGGGCGAGCGTGAATTGCATGGCATTCGCTCCGGGCAGGTCTGTCTGCAAGCAGTCGCCGGGGTGTATCGAGCGACGGATTACGAATTCAGCACACCGACCACCTCACTGTACGGGCAGGCTGAAGCGGTGGCCGGGCCGCTTTCGATGTACGAGCATCCGGGCGGTTATACCGCCAAGGCACGCGGTGATGCGTTGACCAAGCAACGGGTCGATGGCTTGCGCAGCGAGGAGAAACGTTTTGTCGGCGAAAGCGACTGCCGTTGGCTGATTCCGGGGCACTGGTTCACCCTCGCAGGCCACGATGATGCCAGTCTGAATATCGATTGGGTGGTGACGCGGGTCACCCACGACGTCAGCCACGAGCGCTATCGCAATCGTTTCGAAGCAATCCCGAAGGCCACGCCGTATCGCCCGCAACGGTTCACGCCAAAACCGCGCATGCACCCGCAAACAGCGATCGTGGTGGGCAAGTCCGGTGAGGAAATCTGGACCGACGAATACGGCCGTATCAAGTTGCAGTTCCCGTGGGATCGCGACGGCAAGAACGATGAAACCAGTTCCTGCTGGGTGCGCGTGGTGTTGCCGTGGAGTGGCAAGGGCTTTGGCATGCAGTTCATTCCGCGCATCGGTCAGGAGGTCATCGTCACGTTTATCGACGGTGATCCGGATCGGCCGCTGGTGACTGGTTGCGTCTACAACGGTGACAACGCCCTGCCCTATGCGCTGCCGGCCAATCAGACCCAGTCCGGAATTAAAACCCAGTCCTCCAAGGGTGGCGGTGGCTTCAACGAGTTGCGCTTCGAAGACAAGAAAGACGCCGAAGAAGTGTTTTTGCAGGCGCAGAAGGATCTGAATATCAACGTGCTCAACGACACCGCGGCCACCGTCGGTCACGATGAAACCCTCACGGTACAGAACGCCCGGACCCGCACGGTCAAGGATGGCGATGAGACTGTGACGCTGGAAAAAGGCAAACGCAGCGTGACGATTCAGACCGGCAGCGACAGCCTCGATGTCAAGGACAGCCGTACGGTGAAAGTCGGCGCCGACCAGAATCACAGCACCGGCGGCAATTACACCGACAAGGTCACCGGCGATTACAACCTGACGGTGGATGGCAACCTGACGATCAAGGTCAGCGGCACCCTCACCCTGCAAAGTGGCGGCAGCTTCACGATCAAGAGCGGCGCCGATCTGGCGACGTCCGCCAGCACCTCGATCACGCACAAGGCGGGCACTGCCTTGACCAATCAGGCCGGCACGTCACTGGACAACAAGGCCGGAACAACGCTGACCAACGACGCCGGCATCAGCCTGACCAACAAGGGCGCAGCCTCGCAGACCGTGGACGGCGGCGGCATGCTGACCATCAAGGGCGGTCTGGTGCAGGTCAACTGACAAGGAGAAGCCATGGCGATCACACCACTGGATCTGCAGCAGGATGACAAGCAACTCAAGGGACGTTTGCAGGACGGTCAACTCGATGGCCCGCTGAACATCAAGGATGACGGGCACAAACAAGCCGATCTGAATTACAGCCAGGGTGAGTTGCAAGGCACATCGCTGCTTTATCACCCCAACGGCAAGGTCTCGGCGCAGATGCCGTTTGTGCGCGACAAACTGCAAGGCGTGGCGAGTTTTTACGCTCCGGAGGGATTTTTACAGCGTAAGGCGACGTATCGACGCGGGCTGCTGCATGGCGAAGCGTTCAACTATTTCCCTGATGGCCAAGTGGCGGAGGCTGAGTTCTATCGCGATGGCGTACGTGAGGGGCGTTATCAGCGCTTTCATCCCAATGGCAAGCCGGCGCTGGAAGCGCGCTATGTGAACGGGCAATTGCTGGAGCCGGAACAAGGGTTTGCCGAGGACGGGCGGCCGCTGGGGGCGGATGGCAAGCCGATTTCGCGGGTGCGCTGGTGGTATCGGCAGTGGGCGGATCCGCAGCAGGCCTGAGAACCTTGAAGAGCCCCTCACCCTAGCCCTCTCCCAGAGGGAGAGGGGACCGATTGGGGGAGATTGAAGAGGTTCACCGACGTGAAGGATATGTGCTGAATCCAAAATCAACTCGGTTCGATGCGCAGAGCTAATAATCGACTCGGTCGTTCAGGTCGATGTACAGCGCAAGACACCTCGGTCGGCTCCCTCTCCCCCTGGGAGAGGGCTGGGGTGAGGGTTCAACGGTTCAACGGTTCAGGGAATCAGCATCTGCATCTGCCCCGGCACCACAATCTTGATCACCCCCGCCCAGTTGCACATCAACGTCGAGTTGGCATCGATCGCCGGCATCCCGCCCAACAACAACGTCGGCGCCCCGCCCGGGATCCACGGCGTGGCCGTCGCCGGTATACACGGCATCGGCGTCAACACCCCCAATGCCGCAGCGGTGGCCGCGGCGACCATCGGATTGGCCATGCTCATGCACACACCGAACGGCAGGATATTGACCAGCGGGATGTGATCCATGATGTTCGCCGCCGGCATCCCGCCAGTCAGCGTGCGATTGACCGGCAACACGTTGAGCATCGACGGCGCGGCGCCGAAACTGCATTGCAACGTGGCCGTGGCACAGACTTGCGGACAGCCCATTTCAACGCTCCTTTTTGCCCATGACATACCCGCTAAACCTTAGTCTGCCGCGGCCCTTCGCGCACATTCTCAAAGGTGATTATCCAGCAACACGCTAACCTATAAGACCGCATCGCGCTTGTGAGCAATCGGGCGCGCCATTAGATTAGCCAATGATGTCTGGCCTCCAAAATAAGCAGAAGGGATAAGCATGGCGCTTACTGACCAGTCCACCCGTATCCGCTCTGGCGAAGAACTCGATGCCAGCCTGATCGATCCGTACCTCAAGGCGCACATTCCAGGCCTCAGCGGCACACCTGCGATCAGCCAGTTCCCCGGCGGTGCGTCGAACCTGACCTACCTGCTGGAATACCCGGAACAGGAATTCGTCCTGCGCCGTCCGCCGTTCGGCCACAAGGCCAAATCCGCCCACGACATGGGCCGTGAATTCCGCATCCTCAATCAATTGCGTGACGGCTTCCCGTATTGCCCGAAAGCCTACGTGCACTGCACCGACGAATCGGTGATCGGCGCCGAGTTCTATGTGATGGAGCGGGTCAAAGGGATCATCCTGCGCTCGGAACTGCCACCGGAACTGGGCCTCGACTCGGCAAAAACCGAAGCGCTGTGCAAAAGCTTCATCGATCGCTTCGTCGAACTGCACCGCGTCGATTACAACGCCTGTGGCCTCGGCGACCTGGGCAAACCGGAAGGCTATGTCGCGCGCCAGATCAAAGGCTGGAGCGAGCGTTACGAGAAGGCCCTGACCCCCGACGCGCCACACTGGGAAAAGGTCAAAGCCTGGCTCAACGACAAGATGCCGGCCGACCACCCGACTTCAAGCATCGTCCACAACGACTATCGCTTCGATAACGTCATCCTCGATCCGCAGAATCCGATGCAGATCATTGGTGTTCTGGATTGGGAGCTGACCACCCTCGGCGACCCGCTGATGGACTTGGGCAACACCCTCGCCTATTGGATTCAGGCCGATGACCCGGCACCGGTGCAACTGATGCGCCGCCAGCCGAGCCACGCACCGGGCATGCTCACCCGCCGCGAATTCGTCGATTACTACGCCGAGCGTTCGGGCATCCAGATCGACAATTTCGACTTCTACTACACCTACGGCCTGTTCCGCCTGGCCGGCATCGTGCAGCAGATCTACTACCGCTTCTACCATGGCCAGACCCAAGACAAACGCTTCGCGCAGTTCATTCACATGAACAAACTGCTGGAGCAGATGAGCTTGCAGGTCATTGCGAAATCGAGCCTCTGACGGCCCACACCCAGGAACCCTTATGTCCAAGACTCAGTTGTTCGACCTCGACGGCAAAATCGCTTTCGTTTCCGGCGCCAGCCGTGGCATCGGTGAAGCCATCGCCAAACTGTTGGCCCAGCAAGGCGCCCATGTGATCGTCTCGAGCCGCAAACTCGACGGTTGCCAGCACGTCGCCGACGCGATCATCGCCGCTGGCGGCAAAGCCACCGCAGTGGCGTGCCACATCGGTGAAATGGAACAGATCAGCCAAGTATTCGCCGGCATCAAGGAACAGTTCGGCCGCCTCGACATTCTGGTCAACAACGCCGCGACCAACCCACAGTTCTGCAACGTGCTGGACACCGATCTGAGCGCGTTCCAGAAGACTGTCGACGTGAACATTCGCGGCTACTTCTTCATGTCGGTTGAGGCCGGCAAGCTGATGCGCGAAAACGGTGGCGGCAGCATCATCAACGTGGCGTCGATCAACGGTATTTCGCCGGGGATCTTCCAGGGCATCTACTCGGTGACCAAGGCGGCGGTGATCAACATGACCAAAGTCTTCGCCAAGGAATGCGCGCAATTCGGCATCCGCTGCAACGCCCTGCTGCCGGGCCTGACCGACACCAAGTTCGCCTCGGCACTGGTGAAGAACGATGCGATCCTCAAGCAAGCGCTGACACAGATCCCGCTCAAGCGTGTGGCGGATCCGAGTGAGATGGCCGGTGCGGTGTTGTACCTGGCCAGTGATGCGTCGAGCTACACCACGGGTGTTGCGCTGAATGTGGACGGCGGGTTCCTGTCCTGATCCCCAAAGCAAACACATACCCCCTGTAGGAGTGAGCCTGCTCGCGATAGCGGTGTGTCAGTCAACATTCATGATCTGACACACCGCATTCGCGAGCAGGCTCGCTCCCACAAGGGTTTTGTATCAGGCAATGACTTTCGGTAGTTGCCAGCCGAAATGCACCGACAGCAATCGCAGGATCAAACACGCCGCCCCGGCCAACAGCGCCGCCGCGACCGGCGAAACGCCCAGCCTGCGCCCGCCGATCAACACCGCCGCGCCAACAAACGCCGAACTGGCATACAAATCCGCCTGCAACACTACCGGAATCCGCGCCAGCACAATATCGCGAATCACCCCGCCGCCAACCCCCGTGATCGTGCCCATCAACATCGCCACGAACGGCGTGATACCGAAATTCAACGCCTTCTGCGCACCCGCCACGGCAAACAGCGCCAACCCCGCAGCGTCGAGCACAATCAGCGTCGATCCAGACCAGCCCAGCACCTGCTCATGAAAGACAAACGCCAACCCGCCCATGAAAAACGCCAGCGCCGGGTAGCGCCAATCGGCCACGGCATTGGGTGGCGTCGCACCAATCAAAAGATCACGGGTGACCCCGCCGCCAAGGGCGACGATAAACGCAATCACCATCACCCCGAGCAAATCGAGCTGACTGCGCATTGCCGCAATCGCACCCTCGACAGCAAACACCGCCGTGCCGACCAGGTCGGCCACCAGCACAATCCGCTCAACCCGGGACTTACGCCCCGCCGGCGCTATTGCGTGACGCAACGGGTGGTGGTGATGTGACGAGTCACCTGCCCGTCGGCGTACACGTCACCAGCGACCTCGGTGTTTTCGAGCACCTGGCAAGTACGTTCCGGTGGCGGAGGTGGCGCTACCGGCGGAGGTGTCGGTGGACTGGCACAACCCGCCAGCAAAACGGCAAAAAAAGCCAACGGCAACACGCGTTTCCCAAGATTGTTCATAGGACGACCCGCGATGAATGGAAGAGCAACTCCCGCGACCGAACCGACCACGGAAGACCTGACCACTCATTCTTTATAGCCGAGCCCCCCGCAAGCGCCAGTGAACGGGCCGTATCGGAGGGGTATGGCTGTCGATTTTGCGTTGGAATCAGCGAGGGTTGGCAGGCTTGGATTCGCTTTGCCAGACAGGCCGCCTTCGCGAGCAAGCTCGCTCCCACATTGGAATTGAGTGCCGCCAGCAAGAAATTGGTCGGTTGGCAGACCGCCATCGCGAGCAGGCTCACTCCTACAGTTGGAATGAGTACATCTGCAAGAAACAGGTCGGCTGTCAGGCCGCCTTCGCGAGCAGGCTCACTCCCACATTGGAATTGAGTGCCGCCAGCAAGAAATTGGTCGGTTGGCAGACCGCCATCGCGAGCAGGCTCACTCCTACAGTTGGAATGAGTACATCTGCAAGAAACAGGTCGGCTGGCAGGCTGCCTTCGCGAGCAAGCTCGCTCCCACATTGGAATTGAGTGCCGCCAGCAAGAAATTGGTCGGTTGGCAGGCCGCCTTCGCGAGCAGGCTCACTCCTACAGTTGGAATGAGTACATCTGCAAGAAACAGGTCGGCTGTCAGGCTGCCTTCGCGAGCAGGCTCGCTCCCACATTGGAATTGAGTGCCGCCAGCAAGAAATTGGTCGGTTGGCAGACCGCCATCGCGAGCAGGCTCACTCCTACAGTTGGAATGAGTACATCTGCAAGAAACAGGTCGGCTGTCAGGCCGCCTTCGCGAGCAGGCTCACTCCCACATTGGAATTGAGTGCCGCCAGCAAGAAATTGGTCGGTTGGCAGACCGCCATCGCGAGCAGGCTCACTCCTACAGTTGGAATGAGTACATCTGCAAGAAACAGGTCGGCTGGCAGGCTGCCTTCGCGAGCAAGCTCGCTCCCACATTGGAATTGAGTGCCGCCAGCAAGAAATTGGTCGGTTGGCAGGCCGCCTTCGCGAGCAGGCTCACTCCTACAGTTGGAATGAGTACATCTGCAAGAAACAGGTCGGCTGTCAGGCTGCCTTCGCGAGCAGGCTCGCTCCCACATTGGAGTTGAGTGCCGCCAGCAAGAAATTGGTCGGTTGGCAGACCGCCATCGCGAGCAGGCTCACTCCTACAGTTGGAATGAGTACATCTGTAAGAAACAGGTCGGCTGTCAGGCTGCCTTCGCGAGCAGGCTCGCTCCCACAGTGGAATTGAGTGCCGCCAGCAAGAAATTGGTCGGTTGGCAGACCGCCATCGCGAGCAGGCTCACTCCTACAGTTGGAATGAGTACATCTGTAAGAAACAGGTCGGCTGTCAGGCCGCCTTCGCGAGCAGGCTCGCTCCCACAGTGGAACCGAGTACATCTGTAAGAAACAGGTCGGCTGTCAGGCCGCCTTCGCGAGCAAGCTCGCTCCCACAGAAAAGCAAAAGCAAAAGCAAGGCAGCTCCCACCTCGCATCGCTTCTGCTTTTCACCACTCAACAGGATGAGCGTTAGCTCGGCTGCAGCTCTTGATCTTGCCGTGCTGGCCCCTTCGGCAGGCTGAGTGGAGAGATTGATCCGGGGGTGGGAGCGCAGCGACCGTTTGGCGAAGCCAAACACAGCGAGAGGAGGTGCAGCGAAGCAAACCGTAGGCGCTGCCCCCGGATCGATCCCGGAGCGAAGGAACCCCGAGCCCCAGCGAGCGGGCCGAACGCCGGGGCCCAGCCTTTTGGTTACTTTTTGGCGTCTGAAAAAGTGACCCGCCGTAAGGGCGGAACCGCCAGCCGCAACACCCGAAAAAACGGATATCCCCCCACCCCCCAAGAGCATGGTCGGCCCAAAGGCCGCCAAGCCCAAAGGCCGTCAAGCCCAAAAGCCCTAAGCCAAATCCGGATCCCGAGAAGAACGCAAAGAGTTGCTCTCAAGCTCATACCGCAACTCTTCAACCAACGCCTCGACCGACTCAGCCGTACGCAACGCATCAAGCTTCAACCCACTGATCACCAGATCCACCTGCCCCGACACCGGGTGATACAGCTTAACCGTCAGCGAATGTTCACCATCCACCAGACACTCACACGCCAGCGGCGAAAAACTGCGCTCGAGCTGCGCGCGCAACTGCGCAAGATTCATCATTGCGGTTGTTCCTTTAGCCACTTCGAAGGGACGCGACCACAAACCTCAAAAGGCTTGCACCGCACCCCACCAGACTAAGAACAGCCGCCGCCCGCCAACACCTCAAATTGCACCAGATCAACTAGTGCATTTGCACCCTATCGCTGACCCTTGCCACCCGAATCCCCAGAAAACAATCCACGCTCCCGCGCCCAGACAATCGCCTCACTGCGACTGTGCACATCCAGCTTGGAATATACCGTGGCGACATGATTACGCACGGTGTTCGGCGCCAGTTTCAGCCGCGCCGCGATCTCCTTGTCCGCCAGCCCTTCACAGATCAACCCCAACACATCACGCTCGCGCGCCGTCAGATCGGTGAACGAAACGCTAGGCAATTGCGGCGAATTGACCTTCTTCACATTGGCCAGCTTCTCGATCAACGTACGGCTGAACCAGGAAGCGTCCTTCATCACCTCTTCAATCGCCGCCACCAACTCAAGCTCGGTGCGTTTACGCTCGGTGATGTCCATCAACACCAGCAAATAACACGGCGTGTCCTGAATATTTACGGTGTCGGCGGACAGCGCACATTCGAGCAGGTCCGCATCCTTCTTGCGCACCCGCACATCCACCCGATCCACCCGACCGTTTTTCGCCAACGCCGCCAGCAACCGCGTACGCGCACCGCTGTCGTCGATGAAATCCAGCTGCGTCACGGTCTTGCCGAGCACGTCTTCGCTGTCATAGGCCAGGGTTTCGAGGAACGCCTGATTGACGTCGATCACCAACTGCTCATCGGCACTGCAGATCAGGATCGGCACCGGCGTCAGGCGAAACGCCTTGGCAAAACGTTCCTCACTCTGACGCAGCGCCACCTCGGCCTTGTGCCGCAGCTCCATGTCGACAAAGGAAAACAGCATGCAATCTTCATCGTTGAGCGTCAGCGGCTGGCCGGCGACGATCACTTGCTTGCTGCTGCCATCGGGCAGGCGCAGTTCAGCCTGCATCTGCGGGATGGTCGCGACGTCGCGCAGACGCTGAATCGCCAGATCGCGGTGTTCGGCCTGCTCGAAAATGTCGATTTCATAAGAGGACGTGCCAATCACTTGCTCACGGGTGTACCCGGTCATGTCCAGAAACCCCGAATTGACCTTGATGTAACGCAGATCACTGAGCCGGCAGATCACCGCCGGTGCCGGGTTGGCGTTAAACGTCCTTTCGAAGCGCTGCTCGGCGTTGGCCCAGTCGGTGACGTCGCTCATGATCAGCACCAGCGACTCGGGCTGCCCTTCGCGATCGGTGAGAATCATGCTGCGCACGCTGTGCACCCAGATGCGCTCCGGATCGTCAGCGGGCGACACTTCGATCAATACGTCATTGAAACTTTCACAGCGCGCAACGCGGCTGATCGGGTAGTTTTCGGCGGTGATCGAGTGATTGTTGCGATAACGCAGGTTGAACTGTTTGGCGTATTCGTCGGCATTGTGGCCCAGATCGGTGATGCGCTTGACACCGTGCATGGCCAGCGCGGCTTCGTTGGCCCAGAGAATGCTCTGATCCAGCTCCAGCAGAATCACCCCGTCGGACAGCCCGGCGATGATCTGCTGCAACTGGCGGCGGTTGGTTTCGGTGGTCAGGACTTCCTGGCTCATTGGATCTCCACAAGTGATACGCCCATGTGAAGAGTACGACCGCGGCGGCCTCTGATCGTGCCGAGCATAAATGTTCGCAACGGCACAAATCCCTTTGTAGGCCTTCGCCTGCTCGCGATAGCGGTGTGTCAGTCAGCAGATCCGTTGAATGACACATCGCTATCGCGAGCAGGCTCACTCCTACAGGGGATTGGGTTTCAGTTCGAGTTTTGCGTCTTGAGTTCGCGCAGTGTGTCGAGAAAAAGTTTAAGGACTGGCGACGCATCATCCGCGCGATAAGTGGCATACAACGGCACCTCCGGCAACGCCGGGGTCAACCGCCTAAACACCAGCCCCGCCGGCGCCAATTGCTCGATGGACGCCGGCAACAGCGCCACACCAAACCCGGCGCGCACCAGACTCAGCAAGGTCTGCACCTCGATTACTTGCTGACGAATCTGCGGGGTGAACCCGGCTTGAATGCAGCACTGATAAAGAAAATTGGCAAACCGCGACTGCTTCAACTCCAGCGCCACAAACGACTCCTGCGCCAGATCCGCCGGCGCCAGCACCGCACGCTCAGCCAGCGGATGATCCGCTGGCATCACCACATGAATCGGCTCATAGATCAGCAATTCATTGCGCAACAGCGGATCGTCATAACCGACGCGAAACACGCAGGCATCGATACGCTTCTCCTTCAACGCCTTGACCTGCGCTGCCGGGGTCATTTCATGCAAGCGCCAGTTGACCTGCGGATAGCGCTCTCGAAACAGGTGCAAGGCCTTGGGCAACACGCCGACCATCACCGAACTGATCATGCCGATTTCCAGCTCGCCCAATTGCCCGCGCCCGGTCTGTCGCGTCAGGTCCAGCGCCCGCTCGAGTTGCTCGAACACCAGCGGCGCCTGCTCCTTGAGCATCTGCCCCGCTGCGGTCAGTTCAACCCGATGATGGCTGCGCTCGAACAGCGGCGTGCCCAGTTCCTCCTCCAGCAAACGAATCTGCTGACTCAGTGGCGGCTGGCAGATATGCAAGCGCTCGGCGGCGCGACCGAAATGCAGCTCATCGGCGAGCGCCATGAAGTAGCGGAGCAGACGCAAGTCCATGGCGGCTTACCCCAGACTCAGCGGTGTCGAACGCTGGCGCACGCCGGTCAGCGCGAACAGCGCGTTGGCGATGGCCGGCACCACCGACGGACTGCCCAATTCGCCGACGCCACCGGGTTTGCTCGGCTCACCGTCGAGCACGAGGATGTCGATGGCCGGCATGTCCGACATGCGCGTAACGCGGTAATCGTGGAAATTGCTCTGCACCACCCTGCCCTGTTTGATCTCGAGCCGGTCGAACAACGCGTGGCCGAAGCCCCACATCAGACCGCCATAGATCTGCTCTTCGACACCGCCCGGCGAGACCGCCAGACCGCAATCGACCACGCAGGTGAGTTTCTCGACTTTCGCCTTGCCATCGACCGTCGCCACGCGCGCGACGATGGCGATAAAACTGGTGTAACCCTGATTGGTCGCGATCCCCAGCGCCGTGCCGGGCGGCAATGGTTGGCCCCAGCCGGCGCGCTCGGCGGCTTGCTTGAGCACTGCCACATGGCGAGGTCTTTCCTGCATGTTGGCGAGACGAAACTCCAGCGGATCAGCGCCTGCTGCATGGGCCAGCTCATCCATGAAACTTTCTACGGCAAACACGTTGGGGATGAAACTGACCGAACGATACCAGCCGCTCGGCACCTCGCTTTCGTGCTTGACCCAGTTCAGCTCCAGATGCGGCGGACGATAAGCGAAGTCCCACGCGGTGATTGCCTCGGTGGTGCTGTAATCCATCTTGTCGGGGCGCTCGAAATAGCCCGGCTCCCACTGTTCCGGCGAGGCTGGCGATACCGCGTGCAGTTGCAGCGCACTGAGTCTGCCTTGGTCATCAAGCGCACCTTTGACCCGATGCAGAGTCGCCGGATGATTGAACAGTGCGTGCATTTCATCTTCGCGGCTGTTGAGCAATTTCACCGGTAAACCGGTTCTCTGCGCCAGATACGCGACCTCGAACAACCAGTATTTGGCCTCCCGCGCGCCGAAGCTGCCGCCGGAGACCAACTCATGAATGGTCACGTTGGCCTTGTCGATCCCGCACACGGTTTGCGCCGCTTCCAGCGCCGAGGACGGCACCTGCACGCCGCCCCAATAGGTGATTGCCTTGTCCTTGACCTGCGCGGTGATGCAGATAGGTTCCAGCGGGTTTTGCACTTTGTAGGGCATGGTGTAATCGGCTTCGATCAGCTGCGCCGCACCGGTCCATTGCCCGGCGACATCACCTTGGGTCATGGCGTTGACGGTTTGAGCTGTTGGATCGCCGATGGCTTTAGCCTGCGCGCTGGCCAGTTGCTCGCTGTCGAACCCGGCCAGCGGCGAATCACTCCATTTGATCTCCAGCACATTGCGTCCCTGCTGCGCCGCCCAGAACGTATCCGCGAGCACGGCGACACCTTCCAGATTGCCGCCGAGCACATCGGGACGCCCCGGAATGGCCAGCACCTTGCGCACGCCCGGCACTTGCAGAGCTGCCGCCGAATCGAAGCTGACGACCTTCGCGCCAACCACGGGAGCACGCTGAACCACCGCCACCAGCATGTCCGGCAATTGCACGTCGATGCTGTACTTGAATTGCCCGCAGACCTTGGCTGCCGCATCGCGTTTGTGCCGCAGCTTGCCAATGTATTTGAACTGCGCCGGATCCTTCAGCGTGACGTTGGTCGGCGCCGGCAGATTCGCCGCAACGCCGACCAGTTCGCCATAACCGAGGCTGCGTTTGCTCGCAATATGAACGACCCGACCGTCTTCAGTGACGCAGCTGTCAGGGCTGACTTTCCATTGCTTCGCTGCCGCCGTGATCAACAGCGCTCGTGCAGTCGCTCCGGCCATGCGCAAGCGATCGTATTCAAGGGAAACACTGGTGCTGCCGCCAGTGGAAAACACCTTCCAGACCGGATGAATGTAAGTTTCGAAAAACGGATCTTCCGGAGTGATGACCTGCACGGTCATCGGATTGACGTCCAGCTCTTCAGCCACGCACGCAGCCAGAGCGGTTTGCGTACCGGTGCCGGAATCGTGCTTGTGCACCACCAGTTTCACCGTGCCGTCGGGAAAGATCCGCACCCAGGCATTCGGTTCGAACTCGTTGGCCGGCGCCATGGCTTTCGGGTCAGTGGCGGCGATGCCGCCCGGCAGATACAGAGCAATCGCCAAGCCTGAAGCAACCGTCACCGCTTGCTTGAGAAAAACCCGGCGCGGCAGTTCGATGCGAGTGTCGTCGATAAGGCTCATCAGGCCTCCTTCGGCGCATTCGCCGCGCGCTTGATCGCTTTGTTGATGCGTCCGTAAGTGCCGCAGCGGCAGATATTCCCGGACATGGCATTGCGGATCGAGTCGTCGGTCACCGCCGTACCGGTGTTGAGCAACGCGGCGGCGGACATGATCTGCCCGGATTGACAGTAACCGCATTGCGGCACATCTTCGGCGACCCAGGCCAGTTGCAACGGATGGCTTTGCGTCGGCGACAAACCTTCGATGGTGGTGATGCTGTGACCCGCGACGGCGGCCGCTGGCAATTGGCAGGAACGCACCGCGACGCCGTTCAGATGCACGGTGCAGGCACCGCACAGGCCCATGCCGCAACCGAACTTGGTGCCGGTGAGCTTCAGTTGATCACGCAGTACCCATAACAAGGGCATGGAGGAGGACGCTTCATCCAGCTCGCGTCGTTCGCCGTTAACCGTGAATGCAATCATTGTCAGGCTCCAGAAGAGCGGCCCGTCTTTGTGCGGGCCTGGTCACCGATTATTGGAACCCTGAGCAACACGCGGCCAGCGACGATTTCTGCCAACCGCTGTAAGCAGGACTAACAACATGTACAAGCGATACCCGTCGGTGCAGTCCATGAGCGCGTTTATCCACGCGGCGCGCAGCGGCAGTTTCTCCAGCGCTGCGCGCAAACTTGATCTGACCCACAGCGCGATCAGCCAGCAGATTCGTGCGTTGGAAGATTTCATTGGCCAGCCGCTGTTCGTGCGTGAAGGTGGCGGCAGCAACCTGACCGATGCCGGGCAGTTGTTTGCCAGCGTGTTGTCGGACGGTCTGGCGCAGATTGACCGGGCGATCTCGTCGGTGAAAAACCGTAGCGTGGCGCAACGCCTTACCCTCGACATAGACAGTGAACTGGCGCAGAGCTGGCTCAATCCGCGCTTGCCGCAGTTGCTTGATGAGCTGCCGGATTACGAGGTGACACTGCTGTCGATGCCGCGCAGTGATCGCAGTACGTTTGAGCGAGTCGATCTGGCGCTGCGTTATGGCTATGGCGATTGGGACGACTGCGAGATGACGCAGATTTGTGGCGATCGGGTGTTGGCGGTGGCTTCGCCGGCGTTGCTGGAGCGCTATGGTTTGCAGGCGCCGTTGAGCCCGGCGCAGATTCTTGAGTTGCCGTTGTTGGGCTATACGCGAAGGTCGTGGATTCCGTGGCTGGATGCGGCCGGGCTGACGCCGACTGAACCACCGGCGCGGGTGATTTTTGATAATGCGGCGAATTTGATTGCGGCTGCCGAGGCTGGCGTTGGCGCGGGGTTGGTGCGTGGATTATTGGCGGCTGATGCGCTGCGCAGTGGGCGGTTGGTGGCGTTGAACGAGGCGCAGATTGCGGCGCATTACAACCTCTACGCGGTGTGGCCGCATGGGCAGGCTGAGCGTGTGGCGCCGGTGGTTGATGCGGTTAGGCAGTTAGTCCTGTGTACGCTTGAGAGCCCTGCCCTCACCCTAGCCCTCTCCCAGAGGTAGAGGGGACCGATCGGGGAATATTGGCGAATGACACCGACGTGCACCTCCTGCTGTGAATCCATAATCGACTGGTTCTTTCAGGTCGATGTACAAGGCAAGTCACCTCGGTCGGCCCCCTCTCCCTCCGGGAGAGGGCTGGGGTGAGGGTAGCTCTTGATCTGCCCATATCGAACAAGTATCACCACCCCGCCCAATTAATATTGTACGAACCCAACCCCGCCTTCCAATACTCGCCCTCAGCAACCACCCACCCGGGCCGGATGCGAACAGGCGAGGGAATGCGCGAATCCTGCGCATAGAAACGGCCGATTGCCCGGGACGTGGATGCCGAGAGCCGCAAGGCTCCCTTCCCCGCTATCAGGAGATCGACTGCAATGATCATCGATATCAGCTGCTATCCCACGGATCTCGTGGACCTCGCCTGGAGGCATGACGGTGACCCGTTCACCGGCGAGCGTCTGCTGGAGATGATGGATGGCCCGTACATGGTCAACGGCAAGCCTCGCCGCATTGACAAAGCCTTCATCCAGCCGCCGCAGGGCAACACGATTTACACCTGGACCGACGGCGACCTCAGCGGCCGCGAATCCATTGACGCCTACATGGCCTACACCCTGAAAATGGTCCAGACCTACCCGGACCGCTTCATCGGCTGCTTCGTCTACAACCCGCGCTGCGGCGTGGAAAACGGCGTCGAGGCGATCGAGCGCTACGTCAAGGAACACGGTTTCGGCATGGTGCAGATGCAGGCCAACATGCACGCCTACCGTCCTGACCGTGCACTCGACTGGGTGCGCCCATGCTTCGAGAAGTGCGCCGAACTGGGCATCCCGGTCAAGCTGCACACCGGCGACGGCCCTTACAGCATCCCGTCGGAGTGGGTGCCGATGATCAAGGAATTCCCCAACGTCAACTTCATCATGGCCCACTTCGGCGTGCAGACTGGCGGCGTCTACGTGTTCGAACCGATGCAATGGGCGATGGAATTGCCCAACGTCTACTGCGAGTCAGGCTGGTGCCTGCAATCGCGGATCGTCGAATTTGCCAAGGTCTTGCCGACGCACAAGATCCTCTTCGGTACCGACACGCCGCCTAACGAACCGGGCATGTGGCTGCGCCTGCTCGAAGTGCTCTGCCACGAACCGCCGCAAGGCCTGAACCTCGACGAGGACACCCTCGAAGACTACTTGGGCAACAACACCGCGCGGATGATCGGCCTCGAGCCAACCCCGCCACCGCGTTCCGTTTCCGAAGCAGAGGCGCAACTCAAGCGCCCCGTCACCACTCAACTGGCCAGGAGCTGAACCGATGATCATCGACACCCATCTGCACCCTACCAACCTGGTCGACGAGGCCTGGCGCCACACCGGCGAACCGTTCACCGGCGAGCGCATGCTCAAGTTGATGGACGGCCCGTACATGATCAACGGCAAACCGCGCCGCATCGACATGGGTTTCATCCAGCCGCCACCGGGCAACACCGGTTATCGCGACGGCAACCGCCGGGGCCGCGAGGGCGTGCGCGACTACATGTCGTACATCGCCGAACTGTGCATGAAGTACCCGGATCGCTTCATCGGCAACTTCAACTTCAACCCGCGCTGGGGACCGGAAAACGGTGCGGCGGAGCTGGAATTCCACATCAAGGAATACGGCTTCAAGATGCTCAAACTGCACGCCAACATGCACGGCTATCGCCCGGATCGCGCACTCGACTGGTTGCGCCCGGCGATGAAGGTCTGCGCCAAGTACAACATCGTTGTGCTGATCCACACCGGCGACGGCCCGTACACCATTCCGACGATGTTCTACCCGATCATCCGCGAGTTTCCGATGGTCAATTTCATCATCGGCCACTTCGGCATCCAGACCGGCGGCAACTACTCGTTCGAAGCGTTCTGGATGGCCATGGACACGCCAAACGTGTACTGCGAATCGGGCTGGTGCTTCCAGTCGCGGATCGTCGAATTCGCCAAGGAACTGCCGCGCAACAAGATCGTCTTTGGCACGGACTCACCGCCGAACGAACCGGGCATGTGGCTGCGCGAACTGGAGGTGTTGTGCTCGCCGGCACCGCAGGGTCTGGGGATTGATGAGGATCATCTCGAGGACTACCTGGGGAACAACATCGCCCGGTTGTGCGGGATCGAACCGACGCCACCGCCGAAAGACCTGGCCGAGGCCGACATTCGCCTGACCACCACGTACCTGTAGCCACACACATATCCCACTGTAGGAGTGAGCCTGCTCGCGATAGCGGTGGATCAATCACCATCACCGCTAAATGACACACCGCTATCGCGAGCAGGCTCACTCCTACAGGGGATCAGTGTTCAACCCAGGCACACAGCGACTTTACAGGCACGAAGATGACCCGGCGTTTCGCTCGACCGGCAGGCCAACGGCTGGCCGTTTGAACGCCCTCTCACCCCTGCGTGCCTGCTTTTTACGAGGTGACACCATGACCCGTTCGACGCTCGGCGATTCTCAGGACTTTCACGTGTTCATCGACGCCTATCGCCGTGAGTACCCGGACGATGTGCTGACTGTTACCCAAGCGATTTCCGCCGATCAGGACGTCACCGCCCTGGTCGATGCCCTCGCCGCCCAGGGCCGAGATCCGCTGCTGATCTGCGAAGATGTCGGCAGCCTCGGCGTGCCGGTGGCGACCAATCTGTTTGCCTCCAGAACCCGCATCGCCCGGCTGTTCGGCGTAACGCCGGCGCAACTGCACGAAACCTTTCAAACCCGCGCCAACCAGCCTATCGCACCGCGCTACGTGGAAAGCGGCCCGATCCTCGATGAAGTCTTCGAAGGCGAAGCGCTCGATCTGGCGCTGCTGCCGATGCTCAAGCATTTCGACAGTGATCGCGGCCCGTACATCACCAACGCGATCATCGTTGCCGAAGACCCGCTGACCGGCATCGCCAACATGAGCTATCACCGCTCGATGCGCCACGCCCGGCAAGCGCTTGCGACCAGCCTGCACTCACGTGGGCACTTGTGGCGGATGTTGCAGACCGCTCGCGAGCGTGGCGAAGAATTGCGCGTGGCAATGGTCGTCGGTGCGCATCCGTTGTTCATGCTCGCCGCCGCTGCACGTTTGCCCTACGGCAGCGATGAACGCGCTGTGGCTGGCGGCCTGTTCGGCGCGCCGCTGGAGTTGGTGAAAACCCCGCGCTACGGCATCGGTGTCCCGGCCTATGCCGAGTTCGTGCTGGAAGGCGCCATCGACCCGGCCGCTTATGCCGAAGAAGGTCCGTTCGGTGAATTCAGCGGTTATTCCTCGGATCGCTCGACCAACAATGTCCTGCGTGTCGACACCTTGTTAAAGCGCAAAGACGCTTGGCTGGTCGACGTTATGGGCGGCCGCTACGCCGAGCATCTAACCCTCGCCCGCCTGCCCCGCGAAGCCGAGATGAGCGAGAAACTGAAAGCGCGTTTCCCTGCCGTCACCGCTGTGCATTACCCCAATTCCGGCACGCATTTTCACTGCTACGTGGCGCTGGATCAGAGTCGCGACGGCGAGGCGCGGCAGATCATGCTGGCCTTGCTCGGCTGGGATCCGTACCTGAAAACCGTGATCGCGGTGGACAGCGATATCGACATCAGCGATGACAGCCAGGTGTTGTGGGCGCTGGCCACGCATTTCCAGCCGCACCTGGATATTTTCACCATCGATGGCTTGCCGGGCAGTCCGCTCGATCCTTCGTCGTCGGTCAACGGCACCACTTCGCGGATGGGCCTGGATGCGACTCGCGGTTCCGGGTTTGACGGGATCAAGGCGCAGCTCGATCAGGAAGTTCTGGAGCGCGCGCGGAGTTTGCTCAAAGGGCTTGAATCGTGAACCGGCAACGGCTGGTGGTCGGCATCAGCGGCGCGTCCGGGTTTATCTATGGCGTACGCCTTTTGCAATTGCTCGCTGAACTGGATATCGAAAGCCACCTGATCATCAGCCGCGCCGCACTGCTGACCATGGCCCACGAGACCGACTACAAACTCGCTGACGTCACTGCGCTGGCCAGTCATTACCACCGCGCCGATGACGTCGCCGCCGGGATCGCAAGCGGTTCGTTTCGTTGTCTGGGGATGGTGGTTGCGCCGTGTTCGATGAGGACGCTGGCGGAGATTGCCACTGGCACTTCCTCGGGACTGATCGGCCGCGCCGCCGACGTCACCCTCAAGGAGCGCCGCACGCTGGTGTTGATGGCCCGCGAAACGCCGCTGACCCTCGCCCATCTGCGCAACATGACCGCCGTCACCGAGATGGGCGGGATCATCGCCCCTCCAGTGCCCGCCTTTTACGCGCGCCCGGAGAACCTGGCGCAAATGGTCGACCACAGCCTCGGTCGCGTGCTCGACCTGTTCGGCCTCGATGCCGGCGTCGCCACCCGCTGGAGAGAACACCCAACCCCCTGTAGGAGTGAGCCTGCTCGCGATGACGTTGTATCAATCACATAAATGTCGGCTGATACACCGCCATCGCGAGCAGGCTCACTCCTACAGAAAAGCAGCATCACCCGAATTCAGTGTGCACCGGTCAATCAAAGGAGCCTCACCATGAACACCCCATTCAACGCCCCAACCCGCAACACCAAAATCCCCGTGACCATCCTCACCGGCTTCCTCGGCGCGGGTAAAACCACCCTGCTCAATTACATCCTCAAAGAAAACCACGGCCGCAAAATCGCCGTGATCGAAAACGAGTTCGGTGAAGTCGGTATCGACGGCGACCTCGTCCTCAGCTCCGAGACCGAAGAAATCTACGAGATGGTCAACGGCTGCGTGTGCTGCACTGCCGAGGTTCGCGAGGACCTGGTGCGCATCGTCCGCGAACTGGTGGCGCGGCCGGTGCGCCTCGATCACATCCTCATCGAAACCAGTGGCCTGGCCGATCCGTATCCAGTGGCGCAGAGCTTCTTCATCAATGACCCGATCGCCGAAGAAGTAGAACTCGACGCGATCGTAACCATGGTCGACGCCAAACACATCGCTCAGCATCTGGAGGATCTGCAACTCGATGGCGTCGACAATCAGGCGGTGGATCAGATTGTCTGCGCCGACCGGATCGTCATCAACAAGGTTGATCTGGTCAGCAGCGACGAGTTGGAAATTCTGCGCGGCAAGATCCGTGGCTTGAACGCCACAGCGGATCTGGTGACCTCGACCCATGCGCAAATCGACCTGACGAAAATCCTCGGCATCGGCGCATTCGAATGCACGCAGAAGCTCATGGAAATCGGTGCTGAACCTGAGCACCACGACCACCACGATCATCATCACGAAGCGCCCGATCACCAACACGACCCAAGCGTGTCATCGGTAGGCATCGCCGTGGACGGTGCGGTGAACCTGATGGCGTTCCATCGCTGGATCAGCGAACTGCGCTCCTCCCAGGCCGACAACCTGTACCGCATGAAAGGCGTGCTCGCGGTGGCCAACGAAGACCAGCGCTATGTGCTGCAAGGCGTGCACAGCCTGGTCGAATTTCGTGCCTCGACCGCGTGGGGCACGGAGCCCCGCTCGAGCAAGATCGTATTCATCGGCCGCGACCTGGATCGCGCGGCGTTGAACCAAGGCTTCGCCGCCTGCCTGGCAGGCTGAAACAAGGCATCGAAGCCGGTGGATGGCGGCTTCGCAGCACGAATGACTGATGCCACAAAACCTGTAGGAGTGAGCCTGCTCGCGATAGCGGTGAATCAGTCACATCACCGTTCAATGACACACCGCTATCGCGAGCAGGCTCACTCCTACAGGGGATCTCAGTGTTCCCGGATCCAAAGGCATCAGACGAATACCCCTCTCTACCGCATAAAAACAGCCAGAGGTGTTTCCCCATGTCGTCAGCCACATCCCCATCAAAAACCGCATCCACCGTGCACCCCGTCGACCGGATTTTGCCGGTGCGACAGATGCTCACCCTCGGCCTGCAACACATGGCCGTCTCGTACATCGGCGCCATCGCCGTGCCGTTGATTGTCGCCAGTGCCCTGAAAATGTCCCACGCCGACACGGTGGTGCTGATCAGCACCACGCTGTTCTGCTCGGGTATCGCCACCCTTCTGCAAACCGTCGGCTTCTGGAAATTCGGCGTGCGCCTGCCGATTCTGCAAGGCGTGGCGTTCAGCAGCGTCGGCCCGGTGATCGCTATCGGCAGTAACCCGGAAGTAGGGTTCGCTGGGGTCTGCGGAGCGGTGATCGGTGCAGGGTTGTTCACCATGCTGATGGCGCCGTTCGTGGGGCGATTGCGGCGATTTTTTCCGCCCGTGGTCACCGGTTGCATCGTCACCGTGATTGGTCTGCAACTGTTCCCGATTGCCTATGAATGGGTCGGCGGCGGACGCAACGCGAGCAACTTTGGCGCCCCGGCGTTTCTCGGCGTGGCGGTGGTGGTGTTGCTGACGATTCTGCTGGTCAACCGTTATGGCAGCCCGCTGCTGCGCAACATGGCAGTGTTGATCGGCATGCTGATCGGCGCCGGTCTGGCCTACGGTCTCGGGATGGGCAGTTTTCACAGCGTCGAAGAAGCGCCATGGCTGACCGTGCCCTACCCGTTCTACTTCGGTTTGCCGACCTTCAGCCTGATCCCCATCGCGACCATGGTCGTGGTGATGATCGTGCAAATGGTCGAGTCGATGGGGCTGTTCGTGGCCATCGGCGACATCGTTGAAAAACCGGTGGAAGACAAACAGGTCATCAACGGCCTGCGCGCCAATGGTCTGGCCAGCACCATCGCCGGCATGTTCGCCGCGTTTCCGTTTATCGCCTTCATGGAAAACGTCGGCCTGGTGATTCTTACCGGCGTGCGCAGCCGTTGGGTGGTCGCGGTCAGCGGCTTGCTGATGTGCTCGATTGCCTTGGTGCCGAAGGCCGGCGCGATCATCGCTTCGATGCCGACTGCGGCCCTCGGTGGTGCTGGCATCGCCATGTTCGGCGTGGTCGCGGCGGCGGGCATTCAGACCCTCGCCAAAGTCGATTACGAGCGCAATCGCTACAACGTGCTGATCGTCGGTTTCACCATCGCCGCCGCGCTGGTGCCGGTGCTCGCCCCCACCTTGTTCAAGCAACTTCCCGAGTGGTCGCAGCCGTTCCTGCACAGCAGCGTGGTCATCGCGTGCCTGGTGTCGGTGCTGCTCAACGCCGCGCTGAATGGCGTCAGCGTGGCGCAAACCACCGCCAGCAAATCCGCCTCGCACATCCTTTAGTTTGGAGCTGCCCATGACTCAACTTCAGAACATCCTGATCAAGAACCCGGTCGCGGTGATGACCGGCCTGCGTGGCCCCCGCGCGCGGGCCGGTGCCGTGGACATCCGCGTGGTCAACGGTCGCATCGCCGAAATGGCCGCCGACCTGCAAGCGCAACCCGGCGAACGGGTGATCGATGCGCGCCATTGCGTGGTCTATCCGGGCTGGATCAACACCCACCATCATCTGTTCCAGAACCTGCTCAAAGCCGTGCCCGCAGGTCTGAATCAGGATCTGCAAGGCTGGCTGGCCAGCGTGCCCTACCCGCGCCTCAACCGCTTTACCCCGCAATTGGCACGGATCGCTGCGCGTTTGGGCATGGTCGAGTTGCTGCTGTCCGGCGTCACCACCTGCGCCGACCACCATTACCTCTACCACGCCCACGGCAGCACCGAGACCGGCGACTTGCTGTTCGATATGGCCGATGAATTCGGCCTGCGTTTTGTGCTGTGCCGTGGCGGCGCACTGGAGTCGGCCAGCGCGCATCCGGGCTTCTCGAAAACCGCGCTGCAACCGGAAAGCCTCGACCAGATGGTTGGCGATATCGAGCGGCTGAAATCGCTGTATCACCAGGACACCCCGGACGCGATGCGCCGCGTGGTTGTCGCCCCAACCACGCCAACGTTCTCGCTGCCGCCGACGCTGCTGCGCGAACTCGCTCACACCGCGCGCGGCCTCGGCTTGCGCCTGCACACGCACTTGTCGGAAACGCAGAACTACGTGAATTTCTGCCGCGAAAAATACAACTGCCTGCCGGTGGAGTTCGTCGCCGAACACGAATGGCTCGGCCCCGACGTCTGGTTCGCCCACGCCGTGCACCTGCAACCGGGTGAAATCCGCATGCTCGCGCAGACCGGTACCGGCATCTCCCACTGCCCGGTGAGCAATGCCCGACTGGGCAGCGGCGTCGCGCCCGTGCCGCAGATGTACGAAGCCGGCGTGCCGATTTCCCTTGGCGTGGATGGTGTGGCCTCCAATGAGTCCGGGAGCATGGTCGGCGAAGCCAACACCGCGTGGCTGATCCACCGCGCCGAACAAGGCGCCTCGGCGACCACCGCTGAAGACGTCATTCACTGGGGCACGGCGGGTGGCGCGCAGGTGCTTGGCCTCGGCGCCGTTGGCACACTTGAAGTCGGTCAGGCGGCGGATCTGGTGATCTACAGCCTCGACCATCCACGGTTCTATGGCTTCCACGACAGCGCCGTTGCACCGGTAGTGGCGGGTGAACCGATCACGGTGAAATACAGCCTGGTGGGCGGCAGGATCGTAGTCGACAACGGCGTGATTCCGGGTCTGGATATCGAACGCATGCGCGCCGAGGCGTGGGAAGGCGTCCAACAACTGATGAACGTCGACGACTGATTTCCAATCCACCACAACTTCAATGTGGGAGCGAGCCTGCTCGCGAAGGCATACTGTCAGCCACTGCAACATTGACTGATCCAACGCTTTCGCGAGCAGGCTCGCTCCCACATAAAGCCGTCGCATTCGCGACTTCCGGGTTTGTCGACTAACGTTATTACCTCATCGGATTGAGCCCCCGCCCGCAACACCGGGCTCTTGATCAAGGAGAGACTGATGACGTCGCGTCGCAACATCGAACAGACCTACCGCACCTGGTCCAGCCCGATTCTGCTGGAGCTGAAAAAACGTGAACACCAAATGGCGCCGGTCGAGCGTCAGGCACTTGAGAATGTTTTGCTGGAAAGGAGGTTGCTGGACATCGGCGGCCCGGAGGGTATTGAACGTCGTCGAAACAGCGGTGCCTGACACTGCGCTTTCGCGAGCAGGCTCGCTCCCACAAGGTTTGGAGTGGTTCACAAAATGTGTATTCACCCGCAATCACTGTGGGAGCGAGCCTGCTCGCGAAGAGGCCGGTGCAGTCACCCTCACGACTTGGGCCGACGCACCGCCCTTACCCGTCCACTGTCGCCGCCACCGCAATAAAAGCGATCCGCACCATCAGCCTCCAGACCCGAAACGCCCTGCCCCGCCGGCATCTTCAGCGACTCCAGGACCTTGCCGTCCTGCGGATTGATATGTCGCAGCTCACTCTCATCCCCCTCCCAAGTGCCATGCCACAATCCGCCATCCACCCAGGTCACCCCGGTGACAAACCGGTTCGACTCCAGCGTGCGCAGGATCTCGCCGGTCTGCGGATCAATCTGATGAATCTTGCGCTCGCGATACTGCCCGACCCATAACGAGCCATCCGCCCAGGCCATGCCTGAATCGCCGCCATTACCGGGGGCCGGAATGGTGTGCAGTACGCGCCCCGTGGCCGGGTCGATCTTGTGGATGTGGCGATCGGCAATCTGGTACAGATGCTTGCCGTCAAAAGCGGTGCCGCCGTCGGCGCCAACCTTGATCGTGCGCACAGTTTCACCGCTGGCCGGATCCAGTGCGTTGAGTTGACCGTCGCTGGCAAACCAGACCTGCTGGCCATCGAATGTCACGCCGTGAATGCCCTTGATGTCGTCAAAAGGACCGTACTCGCGAAGGACTTCTGCATTTGCTTGTTTCATGGCAACTTCCTCGTGGATGTGTGGGTCCAGCCTAGCCATTGCCCAGCGACACCGGGAGTAACAAGATCGTCGCGAAACCCGGCAGCGGCGGCGTCATCCAGCGCCGCGCCCGGCCGACACCGAACGCCTGCACTTTGTCCGCCTGCGCCAGAACCTCCAAGGCACGTTGCACCTGGCGCTGGCTGTTGCCCAACGCCAGTGCCAACGCCGAACTCGACCAGGCCTCGCCGTCAGCGAGTAAAGCGAGCAACGCCGCGTATTTGTCTTCGACCGGCAGCGTCAGCAATGCCACATCCGCGGCCACCAGCGCAAAGCCCCTCGGCGTTGCGGCGATATTCGCCAGCGGCTTCAGTGCCGCACGCAATCGGCCAATTTCGACCCGCAAGCGAGCACGGTGCGATTCATCCGTGAGGGGAAAACCAAAGGCTGTGACGAACAGCGTTTCGCGCGCAACATCGCCCGGCCAGGCTTGCGCGAGTAACCGCACGAGCCGGAACAGCACCGGCCGCGTGGCCAGCGCCACCGTCATGCCGGCACCGCGCACGCTGTAGCGGCAGGCATCGACGATGAGTGTCGACGAGGTGAATAGCGCTTCAACCTGCGCCAGATTCACCGGTTGCGCCTGACCGGCAACGATCAGCCGCGCTGCCGGCGCGGCGAGCATGTGACTGGCCTGATCGACCTCGGCGCTCAGTGCGGCGATCCCGGCCTGTTGCGCCGCAGCCTGCGCCCGCGCCAGCGCCGCGCGGGCCTTGTGCGCCCGGACTCGACGCACGGAAATCCCGGCGGCGATCAACTCATGAGCGGTACGCAGCGCCGGCGGCAACGGTGCCGGGTCAGTTTCAGCCAGCAGCGTTTCTGCCTCCTCCAGCTCGCCAATCAACAGCAACCGGCGAATCTGCAAATAGCGCGCGTGCGCCGCGTTCACCCCGTCACCGTGCTCCTGCAAGACCCGCCGCGCCGCCTCCAGCGCTTTCACCGGCCAGCCCAGATCCCGCGCCGCCAGCGCGACCTCGGCCTCGGCGACCACACAACGCGCCCGCGACAGCGGTTCATTGTTGCCAAACGCCTTCACGGCTCGTTGCAATAACGCCTTGGCGCGGGACAGATCACCGAGCTGAGCCATGGCAATTGCGCGCAGGGCCAGCGCCGGCGGGTCATCACGCAGAGCGACGTAATTCAACGCGCCCAGCGGGTCACCAGCAGACAGCGCGCGACCGGCGGCGTTGATCAGCGAATCCATGGCAAATTCATCTCCCGGCGAGCGAATCGTCAGTTGAGTCTAATACCTGGAAGGACGGTCGACGTCGCAGCACATTTGATAGGGGACGGGAAACGCAGGAAGTCGAGCGCGGGGCCCACCCTCAAGCCAGCAATCCGACGCTCTTCAGCAGATCGTGCAAGCCTTTTGGCACCAAAGGCGCCTGCTCGCTGAAGCTTGAGCTGTCATGCCAGCGCGCGGTGAAGGGCGCGCCGTCGCTTTCATGGCCATCGATCTGTGCGTGGTCGTAGACGCCCTGATCGACAAACGTCGCGTCGTATACCTGGACAATTTCGTGTCCCGGTTTGCCGTTGTAGACGAAGAGGCTTTCGAGTGTGCCGAGCAGACGCACGTCACTCATGGACAGGCCCAACTCCTCCTGCACTTCGCGCACGATCGCTTCGGCGCTGGTCTCGCCAAATTCAATACCGCCGCCGACGGGCCGAAAGCAGGTTTGCTGGCTGACCGGGTCGCGAAATTCGTTAACCAGAATTTTGCCGTTGTGATGAAAAACGCAAAGTGCGAGCGCGCGAATGCGGTGTTCGGCCATGACTGAAGTCCATTTACAGGTGTGGGGGCGCGGCATTTAAACATGCTTTGCGCGACACACCCGTGGACGTCACAGTAAAAGGCTCGACTCAGACCGGAGAAATCGTTGCGAGCAGGCCGATCAGAATGGTCAGTGTCAGAAAGCCACCCAGAAAAAACGCCATCTTGTTCATGTTGCTCTCCTCAATGCTGAGCTTGCGGTGCACTGGGCGCTTCGGGATGAAGAACTGCCGCGAGTGCCGAACCGTGGGGCTATTTTGAGCGGATGACTGAGCTGGTAACAGAGGCAGATCCAGTGAAAAAATACGGATCAGATGCACATCTGATCCGCATGGGCCATGGGCCGATATTCAGATCGCGGCACAAGGGTTCAATTTCGGCGAGGTTGATCTAGAGTCATTGCCGTCGCGACAACAACAAGAAAAATCCTGGAGTGAACATGACCGACCTGAACCTGCAACCCAACGTCGCCGCATCGCTAGGCAAATGGCACGAAATGATCCGCACCAGCAACCTCAGCGCCCTGCCCGGCCTGCTCGACCCGCAAGCCGTGTTCCGCTCGCCTATGGCCCACACGCCTTATCCGGGCGCGCCAGTGGTCTCGATGATCCTCAATACCGTGTTCGAGGTGTTTGAAGACTTCACCTATCACCGTGAGCTGGCGACTGCCGATGGCTTGAATGTGATTCTGGAGTTCAGCGCCAAGGTGGGTTCGAAGGAGCTGAAAGGCATCGACATGATTCGCTTTGATGAGAACGGCAAGATTGTCGAGTTCGAGGTGATGGTGCGGCCGCTGAGCGGATTGCAAGCCTTGGGCGAAGAGATGGGCCGGCGGCTTGGGGCCTATTTGACCGCCAGCAAGGCTTGATGCACTACCACAAATATAAAGTCTGACAAAGGTGCGATCATTCGATAACAAATAATTAACCGCACCTATCCCATACGGTTAAATGGAGTTCGGCAGCTCTACAATGGAAAGCCTACAATAAGCTTCCTCCAACCAATTCAACAACAGAAAAACCTAACAGTCAGGCCTTATGAATCCTCAATCGCAGAAAATCCTGCAAGAAATCACTAACGAAAAAGACGCCAATCGAATTTTCTCCCTATGGCAACTCTATAGGCACGAACTTCGCGGTGTAAGGCTACTTACGCATATAGAAAATCACGATTCAAAGCTATTACCAAAAAGTCTTGAGAAAAAAGAATTTGAAGGAAAATCGACAGCCTTTCTTCAAGAATTTTACAAGAACCAAAGTCTACTCGCCATAAGCAACGAGATACTGGACAATCATAACTCCCAAGAAACCATCGACTTCCCAATAGACTATTCATTATTACTTGACTCGAACTTCGTAGGGTCAATAGATTGTTTTTTGAGACGCGTCCCCATCAAAAACAATCATGAAGCTGTGACAAAGGCGCTTTATTACATCAGAAGCAACCAATTGAATTGCGACGCGCTGCCTTACCTGTTCGAAAATGCAGAGCACTTTAAAGAACGAAAAACGGAAATAAAAAGGACGCTTGCCAGTTTTCTGCGCTTTTCATCGTCAACCCCGAAAGGAGCCAGCATTGAAGATCCGGCCGATTTGGAGTTCAAGATGAGCGAGACTGAATCCTTAGTCGAGGCTGAGCGAAGAATAACTAAATTCTATGGCGACAAAAAATTCATCGACATACAGGTTACTCGGCAAAAACTCGATTTCTACATGATATTGTCCATCATACATATCGAAAACTGTACGACGGGAGGCCTTTTCGAAAAATTTACATCACTGATTAATATCATGCATTCAGAGCTCGGCGGAATATCCTTAAGAGAGTTGCTTGTGGGCTACAAATACTTCAAGAACAGCAACTCTATATTCATCCTGGCAAATGTACCAAAACTTGTTAAGGAAGCGAACAGCTCTGCTACTGCGATCAGAAATATTAGTTGGGATTTCCATTTTTTTCGACTGATGGAAACCTGGGCATCAGATACATCGAAAGGAAAATTCTTTATCCCAATGCTTTTGACACTTGACAAGCGGCTTGCAGATTTGAATGAGATATACCCTGTAAAATATTCTGCATTTCATGACACTGAACAAAAGATGTATTCGGTGCCACTATTTAATTTCGAAGACAAGATCGACAACAAAGCGTGCCGAAATATACTCAACGAGCATTTCACCCCCGAATCAATTATACAGCGTCGCGAAATCGGTAGACCTACTATCATCAAACTTGAAAAACTTATTGCCCAAAAGTGCAGGGAGCTGGACAGATTCTTCCTGCCACGGAAGTAGTACTAGATGGCGTGTCTCCATTGACCAAAAAAAACCCACTGACCGTCGCCGGTTCAGTGGGTTTTGTGCATCTGGCGGCTAGTTACAGCGCCATATCACGTGCAGCGTTTTCCTTCGGAGCTTCAGCTTTTTCAGCTGCAGGTGCAGCCGGAGCAACCACCTGACCGATCACTGGAGGTGTCGGCAGTTCGAGGATCTTGGCGGTGTAAGCCCACTCTGCAGCTACTTTGGCTGGATCGCTGTTCAGCTGAGTGCCGTAGCTTGGCACGATCTGGTGCAGCTTGGTTTGCCACTCAGGGGTAGCTACTTTGTCTTTGAAGACTTTCTGCAGCACGCTCAGCATGATCGGAGCAGCGGTCGACGCGCCTGGCGATGCGCCCAGCAGGCCGGCGATGGAGCCGTCTTGTGCAGCAACGATTTCGGTGCCCAGTTTCAGCACGCCGCCAGCGGCTTCATCACGCTTGATGATTTGCACGCGTTGGCCGGCTTGCCACAGGCGCCAGTCTTCGGCTTTGGCGTTCGGGAAGTATTCCTTCAGCGCGTTCAGACGGTCTTCATCCGACAGCATCAGTTGGCCAGCAAGGTACTCGACCAGCGGGTATTCCTTGATGCCGACCTTGGTCATAGGCCAGATGTTGTGGGTGGTGGTGCTGGTCAGCAGGTCCAGGTACGAGCCTTCTTTCAGGAACTTGGTGCTGAAGGTCGCGAATGGGCCAAACAGGATGACGCGCTTGCCGTCCAGAACACGGGTGTCCAGGTGCGGAACGGACATCGGTGGTGCGCCAACCGACGCTTTACCGTAGGCCTTGGCCAGGTGCTGTTCAGCGATGGCCGGGTTATCGGTCACCAGGAACGAACCACCGACCGGGAAGCCAGCGTATTCCTTGGCTTCAGGAATGCCCGACTTCTGCAGCAGGTGCAGTGCACCGCCGCCCGCGCCGATGAAGACGAACTTGGCGTCGGTTTCGGTTTTAGTGCCGTCTTTCAGGTTTTTGTAGCTGACGCGCCAAGTGCCATCGGCATTCTTGGTGATGTCCTGCACTTCGCTCGACAGTTTCAGATCGAAGTTAGGCTTGGTCTGCAGGTACGTGGCGAACTGGCGGGTGATTTCGCCGAAGTTCATGTCGGTACCCAGCGGGCTCCAGGTGGCCGCGATTTTCTGGTTCGGGTCACGCCCTTCCATCATCAGCGGGACCCACTTCTTGATCACAGCCGGGTCTTCGGAGTACTGCATGCCGGCGAACAGCGGGCTCGCTTGCAGGGCTTCGTAGCGCTTTTTCAGGAACTTGATGTTGTCATCGCCCCACACAAAGCTCATGTGCGGAGTGGTGTTGATGAACGAGCGAGGGTTCTTCAGAACGCCTTGCTGAACCTGCCAGGCCCAGAACTGACGGGAGACCTGGAACGCTTCGTTGATCTCGACGGCTTTCGGGATCGTCACGTTGCCTTTGTCGTCTTCCGGGGTGTAGTTCAGCTCAGCGAGTGCCGAGTGACCGGTACCGGCGTTGTTCCAGCCGTTGGAGCTTTCGAGGGCGACGCCGTCGAGGCGCTCGACCATTTCCATCGACCAGCTTGGCTCCAGCTCATTGATCCACACACCGAGGGTGGTGCTCATGATGCCGCCGCCGATCAGCAGGACGTCGACTTTCTTTGCTTCGTCAGCATTGGCGGATGTCATCCCCATCGCCAAAGCCAGACCCAGCAGGGCTGTGTTCACTTTTTTAAACATCTGTTGCACCTATGATAAAACGCCTTCCGCCCGCCGCTGTTATCAGTATGCGATCCGCTTTGATGACGCTCAGGCTAGCGTCGCAGATTCCGGCACACTTCAATTTTGACGGGTGGGCACACAAGGCCGACATGCTGCATCGACCTCAGTTAATGTCCCTTCTGAACTGACTTCTTATCATTATTGGCTCAGCTACTTGAGCGACAGGGATTCCGTCGGCCCGCCCGAAGGCAAGCAAACTGAATAAGGTCAAACCAAGTTGGCGCGAAGAATATCACGTCAGGGCAAACCCGCGCGTCTGTTCCCGACTTGAGAGTCTTTTTCCGCTCTGGACGGTATCGGCAGATGAAAGCTGAACATGACCCCGACGATTAGCGTTTTGGAGCAGTGCCTTATCTATTCATTATCTGCTAGGTTGTACGATGACTGACAAAGCAGTCATCACTCATAACAACAAGGAAACACATGTCATGACCAAGACCCGACTCCTGATCGGCTTTCTCTGTGCCTTCAACGGTTACGCCATGGCCGCATCGGCCCCGGCGGAAAAAGATGTCGCCCAAGCGGTGGATCATCTGACCCAGGCGATGCTGCACAAAGACATCGCCGAACTGAACGCCCTCACCGCGCCTAACCTGACCTACGGCCATTCCAGCGGCAAGATTCAGGACAAGAAAGAATTCATCGCCGACATTGAAACCGGCAAGAGCGCCTTCAAGACGCTAGAGATGCAGAACCAGACCATCACCCTGTCCGGCGATACCGCGCTGGTACGCCACCACTTTTCCGCACAGGCGTTGAAGGGGACCGAGGTGGTGCCGACCGAGATCGAGAATTTCCAGATCTGGCAGAAGCAGGACGGCAAGTGGTTGCTGGTGGGGCGGCAGGCGTTCAAGTTTTGATCGGGGTTAACTGACTCTGAATAGATGTTGACTGGGCTGCCCTCTTCGCGAGCAGGCTCGCTCCCACAGGGGAACGCATTCCAAAGGTGGGAGCGAGCCTGCTCGCGAAGGCGGCAGCCCAGGCACTACACATCTTTCTGGTTACAACCGAAACCGATCCACCGACTGCGCCAACTGCCCCGCCAGGCTCGACAACTCATCGGTGGTATTCGCCGTTTGCCCGATCACCCGGCTATTGCCCTCGGACATCCCGGCAATCATTTCCACCTGATGGGCAATCTCGTTACTGGCCTGACTCTGCTCGCCAATCGTGCGGGTGATGTCGTTGACCAGTTGCGTCGTGCTCAACGTCGCCTCGAGGATTTCGCGGATGGCCCTCTCGACATCCGCCGTCACCGCCATGCCCTTGTCGACCTGCGCGACACCCGCCTCCATGCTGCTGACCGCCTCGCGGGTGCTGTGCTGAATGCGCGCGACCATCGCGGCGATTTCCTGGGTAGAAGCGCTGGTGCGTGCCGCCAGACTACGCACTTCATCCGCCACCACCGCAAACCCCCTTCCCTGCTCGCCGGCCCGAGCCGCTTCAATGGCGGCGTTGAGCGCCAGCAGATTGGTCTGGTCGGCAATGCTCTTGATCACCTGAATGATGTTGAAAATGGCTTCGGATTCCTGATCCAGCGTGCGGATCACCTGTGCCGACTGTTGGGCTGATCGGGCGATATCGTCCATGTCGCTGACCACTTGATGAATCACACCACCGCCCTCCTTGGCCAGGGTTTCGGCTTGATTGGCCATGCTCAGGGCACGTTCGGCGTGGCGGGTGATTTCCTCGATGCTCGCGGTCATCTGGCTGGCGGCGGCGGCCATGGTGCCGGCAGCCACGCTTTGCTGCTGGCTGCTGTCGGCGACCTGATGGCAGCCGTGGCTGAGCTGTTCGCTCATGCCACTGACACCGTGAGCATTGCGCCGCACCACATCGATCATGTTGCGCAAGTCGCGTTGCATGGTCGCCAATGTGCGAATCAAGACACTGGCTTCGTCCTTGCCGGACGGCTCGGCGATCGGCTCGCTGAGGTTGCCGTGGGCGATGCTTTCGGCGATGCGACTGGCAGTTTTCAACGGCCCCATGATGCTCAGAATGACCCAGCGCCCCTGGATCAAGAGCAGCACCAGACTGGCAATCAACACCACGCCGAGCGCGACGTTGGCACTGCGGATGGCTGATTCGGTTGCTGCGCTGGTCTGCTGCGTATTGGTCTCGATCAACTCGCTCAACGCAGCCATTTGCTCTTCCAGCTGGCCAAACACCGTGTTGAAGGTGCCCAGTTCCTGTTGAGCGGCATCAGGATTGTCTAGCGCCAACCCGACGATCCGCTCGCCCGCGTTGATGTAGGTATCGAGGCTCGGTTTGATCTGCTCCAGCGCCGTGCGCAATGTCGGGTTGATCGGCAGCTTGAGGTTCTCCTCGAGCACCTCACGAAAATGCCCGGCATGCTCGTTGATCGAATCGCGCACCTCGCTCGCCGTGTTGGTGCTTTTGCCCAGCCCGACCAGCATCGCCGAGTAGACATCGGCGCGCAGGGCGTCGTGCATCATGTCGGCTTCCATGTGGTTGCGCAGCGCGCTCATGCTGACCGCGTTGTCGCTGACCGCCGAGGCCATCCGCTGGTTGCCGACGTAACTGACCAGACTCACGATCAACGCCGTCAGCAGACTTGTCACAATCAGCAACACTAAACGCAGTTTGATCGACACCGGATTTTCCTCTCTCGTTACGCCCGTAAGCGCTTGTCAGCCTTCAGTTAAGCCTATTTGCGCAGGTCTGCCGCGCCATAGCGTGTCAGCAGGTGTCGGCATGCTGGCTAAAGGCAGCAAAACTTTCGGATTGCGCAGCAAGTCTCACTTTTCAACGCGCACGGCCAACGCCTTCATCGCCGGTTAATGCCGTCAGGCTATTGAGTCCGTCGCTCTGAACATTCGTACAGCAAAAGGAAACGCCTATGAAACGCGCATTGTGGTTGGGTTTGCTCGGCACCTTCGCCATCGGCGCCGCACACGCGGCGACGGAAAAAGTCGCCATCAATCTGGTCAGCGCTGACGGCGCGCCGCAGGCGATCGGCTCGGTCACTATCAGTGAAACCGCCTATGGCCTGTTGTTCACGCCCGATCTGAAATCCCTGCCGGCCGGCGTGCATGGCTTCCACGTGCATGAAAACGCCAGTTTTGAGGCCGGCATGAAGGATGGCGTGAAAGGTGCTGCGCTGGCCGCGGGCGGTCATTTCGACCCGCAGAAAACCGGCAAGCACCTCGGCCCCTACGCTGATGGTCATTTGGGAGACCTTCCGGCGGTTTACGTGACGGCAGACGGCGTCGCCAATTACCCGGTACTGGCTCCGCGCCTGAAAAAGATCTCCGAGGTGAAGGGCCACGCGCTGATGATTCACGCCGGCGGCGACAACCACGCCGACATGCCCAAACCGCTGGGCGGTGGCGGTGATCGCATGGCGTGCGGGGTGATCTGAACCCTCATGACATAAACCCGGGCAGCCCGCCATGGCGTTGCCCGCGTCTGTCTCGCAATAACGCAGACTTTCCCGCTCCACGGAACTCCCGCCGCGTGCGCCCCTCTCACATTATGTAATCCTTCCCTTTTTGCTTCGCGCTTGTGGAGGAACACCGTCATGCGCAAGTTAGTGCTCGTTTCTTCTTTACTCTTATGCCTGCCCGTCGGTTCGGCGTTGGCCCGCGTCGATGCGGGTGATGTCGCCACCTCGGCCGGTGTCTCCGCGTCGCTGTACTCGACCTTCAAGGATCACAAAATGGTGATTCCAGCCCGTGACGACTTGTCTGCATTTGTCGCCAGTGGCGGGGCCATTCGTGGGGTTTATCTTGAATCGGTACTGCAACAGGTTCGCCAGGACAATCCTGGCATCAACGCCAGCGATGAAGATCTGGCCAACGCGATTCTGGTGCATTACGAAGGCCTGAATCAGTAGCCGTCACGGATAAAGCAGCCGATGGATGGCCGCTGACGGCGCATAGGCAAAACTGTCCGACGGCCTCTATGATGGAGGCCATGACGACTTCTGTGCCCTTGCGCTCACCCTGCCCGCCCGGCGCCTGCAATTGCGGGCGCGACCCGTTGCTGGAAATGCCCGGCGCAGATCTGCGCATCCTGCGCCTGACACGAGAGGAAGAAAAACGCCTGCTCGCTCGCCTCGAAATGCTCAAAGACCTGAATGATCTCAAGCATCTGCAACAGCGGATGTTCGAGCAACTGGGCGTTCGCGTCGACGTCGCCCCCGGTTTCAACGAAGTGCGCACCATGCGCGGCATTGCCATTCAGATCGACGAGTTACCGGGCCTGTGCCGCAAGACCCGCGCAGCGATTCCGGCGGCCATTCGCCGCGGACTGGAAAATCGCCCGGAGATCGCTTTCGAACTGCTCAACGCCCACGACTTGCTGCGCGACACCTGATCACTTTTTCAGCCCCAAGCGTTTACGCATCTCGGCGGTAATGCTCTGGCGGGTTTTCTTCATGTCTGCCCAAGGCTCGTCACCGACCTCGGCCAGCCGCTGGTGAACGTTATGCACGTTCCACTGATTGCCGCCCTTGATCTCGGCGACTTCCTCGCGAAACAGCGGCACCGACACCGGCAGACCTTCGCGGGTGCGCGCGGCGTAAGCGCAGATGGTGGTGGCGCCCAGTCCGTTGCGCAGGTAATCGATGAAGATCCGCCCGACGCGATTTTTCGGCCCGGACACCGCCGAAAAGCGCTCCGGCAACAGCTTGGCAATATGACTGACGATAGCGTGGCTAAAGTCCTTTACTTCGTCCCAGCCGAGTTTGCGGGTCAGCGGTACGACCAGGTGAATACCCTTGCCGCCGCTGGTTTTGAGGAATGCCTTGAGGCCAAGCTCATTGAGCACGGTCAATGTCAGCGCCGTCGCTTCGACCATGCTTTTCCACGGCAGCGCCGGATCCGGGTCAAGGTCGAGAACGAAGCGATCGGGCTTGTCCAGATCGACCGTGGTCGCGTTCCAGGTGTGCAGTTCGACCGTGCTCATCTGCACCGCGCCGATCAGCGCTTCGGCGTTGTTGATCAACATCACCGGCTGCCCGGTAACGTCCTTGTCCAGCGTGGTGATGCCGGGGATCGCCAGGCGTTCGGCGTTTTTCTGGAAGAACAGTTCGCCGGCGATGCCGTCCGGGGCACGCACCAGCGCGACCGGACGATCCTTGAGCTGCGGCAGGATCCATTCGGCGACGCTGGCGTAGTACTCGGCCAGTTGCATCTTGGTGGTGCCGCTGACCGTGTCGATCACCCGATCCGGGTGCGTGATGCGCACTTTGCCGTTGGCCAGTCCGAGCTGTGACGGCGCGGTATCCGGATTGCTCGCCGGGGCTTTTTTCGGCGGTTTTTTCGTGGCGGTTTTTTTCTCTGCAGTCTTCACCGGTTTCGCTCGCTCCTCTGTGATGCCCTTGGCTGGTTTGTCATCGCGCAAGCCATGGAACACGGCGTGGCGTACCGAACCGTCCTGGGTCATTTCCGCGAATGCGACTTCCGCCAGCAGTTTCGGCTTGAGCCAGTGCACGCCTTTGACCTCGAAACCACTGGGTGGATTGACCACCGCCGGCTTCTTCACCTGCAACGGTTTGAGCTGGGTCAGAATGCTTTTCAACGTCGACTCGTTGAAACCGGTGCCGACCTTGCCGGCGTAGCGCAACTCGCAGCTGTCGCGATCATGCAGCCCCAGCAACAAGGCACCGAAAGCACTGCGCGAACCTTTCGGATCGGTGTAACCGACGATCACAAACTCCTGACGATGTTTGCACTTGAGCTTGATCCAGTCACCGCTGCGCCGCGACACATACGGCGAGCCGAGGCGTTTGCCGATCAGGCCTTCCATCTGCATCTGGCAGGCGCTGTTGAGCAGTGCATCCGGGGTTTCGTCGAAGGCTTCGGAGAAACGCAACAAGGGTTGCTCATGACTGCCGAGCACCGTGGCCAGCGCGGCGCGCCGCTCTTCAACTGGCACTTCACGCAGGTCGACACCGTTGAGATAAGGCAGATCAAACAGGTAGTAGAGGATGTTGCCGCTGCGCCCGGCCTCGAAAGCATTTTGCAGGGCCTGAAAGTCCGGTACGCCCTGTTCGTTGGCGACGACCATTTCCCCGTCCAGCCATGCGGATTCCAGCCCCAGCGCGGCCACTGCTTTGGCTTGTTGCGGCAACTTGTGCGTCCAGTCATGTCCGTTGCGGGTGAACAGTTGCACCTGATCGTGATCAATGCGCGCCATGATCCGGTAGCCGTCGAATTTGATCTCGTAACTCCACTGCCCTTCCGGTGCGCTGTCGACCAGCGTGGCCAGTTCCGGCTTGAGTTGCGTCGGCAGTTTGGCCTTGTGCGCGCCGGTGAGCTTGCCGGTCGCGGCTTTGCGCGTCTTGGACGGGGGCTTTTTCAGTGGTTTGCTTTGCTCGGCGGCCAGTTTGGGTTTGCCCACTATCGTGCGTTCGCTCAGGACACTGTCCGGTTCGGCCAGCAGCACGTCGTAATCATCCTGCGGCCGCGCGGCATCGTCCTGATGCTTGATCAGAAACCATTGTTCCTTCTTGCCCGGCATGTGCGTGCGCACAAGGTTCCAGACACCGCCGAGCTTTTCGCCTTGCAGCTCGAACTTGAGCTTGCCCTTTTCGTAGGCCTTGTGCGGATCTTCCAGCGGAATCCACACGCCACGATCCCAGACGATCACATCCCCGGCGCCGTAATGCCCTTCGGGAATGCTGCCTTCAAATGTCGCGTAATCGAGCGGATGATCCTCGACATGCACCGCCAGACGCTTGACCTTGGGGTCGAGCGACGGCCCTTTCGGTACCGCCCAGCTTTTCAGTGCGCCATCGAGTTCCAGGCGAAAGTCGTAATGCAGGTGCGATGCGTCGTGCTTCTGAATGCAGAACTGCAAAGCATGCTCGGCGGCGGTTTTACGTCCCGAGCGCTTGACGGCGGCCGGTTCCGACGTCGCTGAAAAATCGCGCATGCGGTTGTAGTCGTCGAGGTTCCTGTTCATCGTCCACCTGCCTTGTTTCAGCCAATCCGCGTCACGGTCAGCGCCACCACCGCGATGCGGTCGACCCGTTGATAGCCGGGGTTGAGCAGTTCTTCGCCAAAGACATCCGGATCAAGTTCGCGGTAAGTCCAGCCGAAGCGTTTTTCATCCAGTCGCGGTAGCACGGTGTCGAGAAAAGGATCGCGACCATCGACCATCGCCACGCCGGTGTAGAGCAGCAGCGAGCCGCCCGGCGCCAGTCGATTCAAGGCCTGTTCGACGATGCGCAGTGAGAGTCCTGCTCCCAGCGTCCCGCCGCCATGGCGATAGGCGCGTTCTGCCGGATCAGCCATGTACGGAGGGTTGGCGACAATCAGATCGAACTCGCCCTCGACGCCCTGCAACAGATCACTGGCGCGTACGTCGACGTTGGCAACTTCCGCCAGCGCCGCGTTGATCGCGGTCAAACGCAGCGCTGCAGGGTTAATGTCCAGCGCCAGCACCTCTGCCTCGCGACGGGCACGGCCGATCAGGATCGCACCGACGCCAGCCCCACAGCCGATGTCCACCGCGCGATGAATCGGCGCAAAGTTCTGTTGCAGGTGGGCGTGGATCAGTTGCGCAAAACGGTAGGTGTCGGGGCCAAAAAACACCGCGTCAGCCGCCTCGGTGGGGAATGCCGAATGGACGAACAGCAAATCATCCAGACTTGACCAGCGCACCCTACTCTTCAGGTGGCCTTCGTAATTATCAATGACCTGCGCATCTTGCAGTTGCCGCTGTTCATCGGCCGACAACAACCCCGGCGCGAATGGCCGCGACCAGCCGAACACATCGCGCAAAGAGTCGGCCATCTGGCCCTCGTCACGCTGGTTGACCCGCTGGTGGGTCAACGGCGTCGGGGTGATGAACCGATACCCGTCTGCCACCAAGCGTCGGCCCAATTGCAGCAGCACGAGATCGTTGGGGCAGAGTTGTTCTTCCTGATTCATCGGTGATGTCCTTAAGGCAAGCGGGATTTGAGTTCGATAAAGCGCCGGGTGGCGAGCAGTCCGGCGGGGTGTGCATGGCGGGCCGGTGCGAGCCAGGGGATCAGAATCGCCATTTGCGCCAAGCCGTCCTGACCTTGCAGCGCGGCGTCGAGTGCCTGTACATCGGGATCCTGTTCAAGCCCTTCGATGGCCGCTGCGGTCTGACTGTGCCGTCGAGCGGGTTTCGTTTTATCCGCAGAGGTCCAGTCACCCGCAATCCAGTCGTGCACAAGTTGCTTTTCATAGGCATTGAACACGCCAAACATCGCCGCACCGTCGCCCGCGATCAGTTGCCAAAAACGACTGGCCTGCGGGTCTTCGTGGCGTTTGATCCAGCCTTTGTTCTGCAATGCCTGCAGAAATCCGGGCAATTGCTCCGGTGCAGCCAGCCACTGATTGACGGTCTGCCCTTCGAAGCGGCAGTAATCGGAATGCATGTGCTGGGCGAATGGGCATTTGCGCTCAAACATCGCCAGCAATTCGTGCTCAAGGTCGAAACCTTCGATGATCGCGCGACTGCCCTGCCCCAGATCGTTGAGTCGATAGCCCAGCGCTACCCGACGCAGAAATTCCCCGCGATCGGCCTCAAGCGGTAGTAGATCGAGCGCCGCTTGCACGGCTTTTTGCGCATGGCCAGTGCTGGCATTGTCGATGGTTACGTGCAGGGTGAAATAGTACGGGTCGATGCCTAGCTCACTGAGTTCGTAACTGCTGATCAACAGATGCAACGGCAGCTGTTCGTAGCCGAGGTTGTAGCCGATCACCTCGGGCAGGTAATCAGCGCCACAGACACCGAGGGCTAGTTGTATCGCGCCTTGCAGGTAGCGTTCATCGTCGATGGCAGCACTGTCCTGCAAGTCGTGCTCGGCGAGCAGTTTGCGGTAGATCACCACATGGTTTTGCGCCGGATTGCCCTCGCCCAGCTCTTCCAGAAAGGTTCGCAGCAGACCCTGGAAACGCGGGTCCTGCCAGCGCGGCAACAGACCATGGAGCCAAGCGCCGTCAACCAGTTTGGTGGGGGCCACCGCTTGCAGGAAATACAGCGCCTGCGCCTTGCCCCGGAAGAATTGCCGAGGCCCGCCGGCCTTGCGCTGCTGCAGATAGTCGGCATATTGCCGGGCGACATCGGCGCAATGTTCGGCCACCCAGGCGTGCCAGGTCGTGGGATCTTCGGGCAGGGAATCGGAGAGTGGCGCGGCGTGTTGCAGTTGCTCCTGCAAAAACGCCCGCGCAAGGTCGAGGGGATTGTCATCACGCAACAACGCTTCATAGACCTGCCGGATATTCCCGGCGGCATTCATAAGATGCGGTTGGGCAGGCGCAGCCTGCAGGTGTGTCAGGACAGTCATGGCAAAGTTCTCGGTCGGTTGGCAGGACGCTGTTCCACACGCCTCTACAGCAGCAGAGAGGCGGCGCCTGCGAAAAATTCAATCGACGTGAAAATTGCCCGGACGGACGGCGAAGCAGCTCCTTGGCGGAGCTGCTGGTGGCAATGATTTTTTAACGTGACTTCAGGCCTGACCTTTGGCCTGCTGTTCCAGATGCACCTGCAAGTCCGGATCGATCTGCAAGGCTGCTGCCAGCTCATCAAGATAACTGCGCTCGGCGTCCTGCTGGTCGTCCACGAGGATTACGCTGACCAGATACATTTCAGCGGCCATGGCCGGATCGCCTTTGGCCGCCTGCGCGACTTCGTTGGCGTCCAGCGGTTTCGAGACTTCGTCCTCAAACCATTGCTGCAATTGTGGGTCGTCGGTGTGTTTGCTGATTTCCCCATTGATCAACTGTTGTTCCCGGGCGTCGATCTCACCGTCAGCCTTCGCCGCCGCGATCAACGCACGAAGCACCGCGTGGCTGTGTTCTTCGATGTCCGGGCCTGCAAGGAGATTCGCGGTCTGGGGAATCTGTTGCGGGGCCGCGCTGGCCTGGCTGCGTTGCCAGGCCTGATACGCCTGAAACGCCATCATCCCTAGCGATGCCAGCGCCGCATAGTTGGTGCCGCCGGAGCGGCTTTGCGTGCCGCCACCGCCACCCAGCGCCCCACCCAAGGCGCCGCCAAGACCACCACCGGCACCGCCGCCGAGCAAACCACCGAGCAAGCCGCCCAAGCCGCCAAGTCCACCGGCAGATCCGCCGCCGCTGGCCGCGCCCGAGCCGCCACCGAGCAGTCCACCCAGCAACCCACCCAAACCACCCAAACCATCGCCGGCAGACGCTGAAGATTGTTGGCCGGTCGAGGCCTGGCCTCGCAGCAGTTTTTCAAGCAAATCGCTGGTGTTCATGACGTCATCCTCAAGCATTGGCAGTGACTGCGTCTGGCAACGATAGTCCCCTTAAGCCATAGCGCCAGCACCGTTTGGCTGACACCCAAGGGTCTGGCGGATTTCGCCCGCGTATTTTTTCGCCGGCCAGCTAAGATTGATCAATGGTGAACCTTATCCCGGCCAGACCGGTCGATAGCTGCAACCCCGACCCGGTTTGCCGGCGCCCTTGTTGCCCAAGGGTGATACCCGGCTTGCTTCACTTTCTGGAGAACGCCCCCGTGATATCGACCGTACACATCGCCAGGCTCAAAGCATGGGGCGCCCATGGTTTTACCGCGACTGGCGTGGTCACTGCTTTTCTGGCCACCCTCGCCCTGTTGGAAAACCAGCCCACCCACTGCCTGATGTGGCTGGGCGTGGCGCTGATTGTCGACGGCCTCGACGGCGCACTGGCGCGCAAGGTCAATGTGCAATCGGTGCTGCCGAGCTTCGACGGTTCGATCCTTGATCTGGTGATCGATTACCTGACGTACGTGTTCATTCCGGCGCTGTTCATCTATCGCTACATTCCATTGCCCGATTACACCCTGCTGCTGACCGTGTCGCTGATTCTGGTGTCGTCGCTGTTCTGTTTCTGCAACGTCAACATGAAGAGCAAGGACAACTACTTTGTCGGGTTTCCGGCGGCGTGGAATGTGGTCGCGCTGTGTCTGTACATCATTGGGCCTGGGCCGTGGATTACCTTCCTGACGGTGATTGGCCTGGCGCTGCTGACGGTGACGCGGATGAAATTCCTCCACCCGTTCCGTGTGCGCCGGTTCATGCCGATCAACATTGCGGTGACGGCGATCTGGTTGCTGTGCAGCCTGTCGCTGGTGCTCAACCACCCGGTGATCAACCCGTTGGTGATGGGCTTGTGGTTGCTGATGTCGGCGTACTTTCTGGGGATCTGCATCTGGCGCACGGCGCTGGAGTGGTTTGATCGGCCGCAGGTGAAATAGGCTCCAGAGCCCAACATAAATCCAATGTAGGAGTGAGCCTGCTCGCGATCGCGGTCTGTCAGCTGAATATTTTTGACTGAAAGAACGCTATCGCGAGCAGGCTCACTCCCACATGGATCTCCATTCAGCGTTTAGTGATCACCACCTCCAGATACTCACTCGGCACCACCAGCGACGCCTCCCCCGCCCGATTCAACCGGTTGAGCAAATCCGCCAGATCACTCTCCAGCGCCTGCCCGCTCTCCGGCGGCAGTGCCGCAAAGGCCTTGTGCACCGGCCCATACCAATGGCGGAAAATATCGATGAAATGCGCGGCCGAGCGATAGCGAAAATTGAACTCGCGTCGCGTCACGCGCAGCAGAAAATCGCGGTCATCGAAATGCTTGTGCAGCCACGCATCGGAGCCCCAGTTCGACGGCGGTTGTGCGCCGGCAGGCGGTGGCAGATGTCGGCCGAGGGTCTTGAACATCTGGCCAACGAAACCTTCCGGCGTCCAGTTGGCCAGACCGATCCGCCCGCCACGGCGACAAACCCGGCCCAGTTCAACAGCAGCCTTGTCCTGATCCGGCGCGAACATCACGCCAAAGGTCGACAGCACGGCGTCATAGCTCTCGTCGGCGAACGGCAGCGCTTCGGCATCGGCCACCTGAAACGTCACGTCCAGATGCTCCGCCCGGGCACGGTCCTGTCCGCGTTCCAGCAAAGCCGCGACGTAATCGGTCGAGGTGACCAGGCAACCGCGCCGCGCCGCCGCCAGCGTTGCATTACCGTTGCCGGCAGCGACATCCAGCACCTCCTCGTCACAACGCAGGTCGCAGGTTTCGGCGAGGTTTTCGCCGACGATTTGCAACGTCGTGCCAATCACGGCGTAGTCGCCACTGGCCCAGGCGACTTTCTGGCGTTCCTTCAGGGCAGTCAGGTCAATCGGGGTACTCATAAGCGTGAACTCCGCTGCGAGTGGGGCCGGTGATCATTCGGCGGTCGTCGGGTCGATGACCGTCATCACCCGCTCCACACTGTTGGCCGGAAACCCACCGAGTCTGGCGTGTTCGCGCACCTGCTGTTCGTCTGGTGCAATGTACACGCAATAGATCTTGTCAGCGGTGACGTAACTTTGCAGCCACTGCACTTGCGGACCGAGTTCGCGCAGGACATCACAGGACGTTTTCGACACAGCTTTGAGTTCTGCTTCCGACAGCTTTCCGGCCCCTGGAATCTCGCGTTCAATCACGAATTTAGGCATGGCAACCTCGCGCTCTTGTTATGAGGCAAGGCCGGCAGTGACCCTGCTCAAGCACTATCGCGCCGAGACCGCTCGGCGTCCCTGCCAATCGTCTGGCAACCCCGTAAAGCCGGGGGTTTGCCGATGAGCGGTGGAAATATGTAAAGCGTCTGGAACACCTTGAGGATTGCCAAGGTTGGGGGATTGGTTTCTGATGCTCCCTCGCTTCTGGAAAGGACTCGACTGATGTCACTGAAACTCGATTGGCTCGCGCATCACATGCACCACAGCGACCGTTATGCCCAATGGATCCACCAACAATTCCCCTACGAATACGTCGACCAGCCGCTGGCCGAGTGGCAGCGTGAATTTGCCGAGGGCCAAGGCAATGGTGACTGGTCCTGCCTGATCGCCATGGACGGTGAGCGTCTGCTCGGCGGCGCCGCGCTGGCACGTGATGACCTCGCCCTGCGCCCCGATCTCGGCCCTTGGCTGGCCTGCGTGTTCGTCAGCCCTGAGGCACGCGGGCAAGGGTTGGCGGAGCGCTTGATTACAGGGATTTGTCAGGAGGCGAAAGACTGCGGCTTTGCGCGCCTGTATCTGCACACGCAAAACAAGCAGGACTACTACGCCAAACGCGGCTGGCAGGTGCTGGAACGTTTTCGCGCCTGGGACAACGAGCAATGGCTCATGGTGCGTGACCTCTGAGCCATTGCTGTTGCTGATCAGGCCGCAGGCGCCTTCGCCTCCTGCAGCAACTGCTGGATCATCTGCTCCTGCGCTTCGTAGCGACCTTCGCCGAAGTGGCTGTAACGCACCTGCCCCTTGGCGTCGATCAGGTAATGCGCCGGCCAGTACTGGTTGTCGAAGTTGCGCCAGATCGCATAGTTGTTGTCGATGGCCACCGGATAGGTGATGCCGAGTTTTTTCACCTGATCCTTGACGTTGTCGATGATCCGCTCATAGCCGTATTCCGGGGTGTGGACACCGATCACCACGAGCCCGTCTTTTTCGTATTTCTTCGCCCAGTCTTTGACGTACGGCAGGGTGTGCTGGCAATTGATGCAGTCGTAGGTCCAGAAGTCCACCAGCACCACTTTGCCGCGCAGGGCTTCAGCGCTCAGCTCGGGCGAGTTCAGCCATTGCACTGCACCGGCCAGCGACGGCATCGCGCCTTTGCCCTCCTCCATCGGCGAGTCCGCACGGGCTTTGCTGACGAAGTAGTCGACCACTTTCGGCACGTTTTCCAACACGCTTTTTTCCACGCTGGCGACGCCTTCAGAGGAAGTCTTCGCCAGCAAGGTTTTATCTGCGCCCGTGGCAATCACTGCAGCGGTGGCGAGCACCGCCACGCCAGCACCTCGGCGCAACCAGCCAGTAAACGGGATCGACGGCTTCAGGCAATTGACCAGGCCGCGCCCGGTGAAGATCAACGTGCCCAGCGACAATGCACTGCCGGCGCCGTAAGCCAGCAGTAACAGGCTGGTCTGCGCGTTGGCACCTTGCAGCATGGCCCCAGTGAGGATCACACCGAGAATCGGTCCGGCGCACGGTGCCCACAGCAACCCCGTAGCGACGCCGAGCATGATCGAAGCCATCGGCCCGGCCTTTTTCCGGGTATCCGGATCGAGACGGTTGCCGAGCATCACGAACGGTCGTGTCAGCCAGTCGCCGATGCGCGCCGAGATCAGCGACAGGGCGAACACGCTCATCACGATCAGTGCGACGTAACGTCCGCTGTTGCTGGCCTGGATCACCCACTCGCTGCTGACCACCGCCAGGCTGGAAATCAGCGCGAAGGTCAGCGCCATGCCGCCGAGGGTCAGCAGTATCGAAGCGCGGCTGCGTTGCGCGCCGGCAAACAGAAACGGCACCACCGGCAGGATGCAGGGGCTGAGCACGGTCAGCAGACCGCCGAGGAATGCGATGAGGTACATAGTGAGTCACCCTTGATCAATGAATGTGACGAGCCGTTCAGACGCTTTGGCCCTCCAGCCAATGGCTCTGCGGCGTACGGCTGGCGCCGTTCTCGGCAAACATCTGGCCCTGCGGCGTGCGGCTCGAGCCATCCGCTGCAATCAGGCCGTCGCTGCCCTGCTTGGCCTCCGGCGTCAATTGGAAGCAGGTGCTGCTATGGCAGCTATGCTGTTCAACCGCGGCGTTGGCATGGGCGGCGACGCCGGCCAGGGAGAAGGCGATGGCGGTCAAAAAGCGCGATACGTTGTTCATGGTTGTTTCCTTCTATAAAGAGTGATGACTCAGTTGTCGTTGTTGCAGCCGTCGGCGAATTTGCTGTAATCGAGCACGCGGGTCTGACCGGCTGAATCGAGATAGGTCATGCGCGCCTCGACAATCCCGCAATTCACCGAGTTGTCCTGTTTCAGCGAGAGCACTTTCTGGATATCCAGGTGGGTGCCGTAGGTGTAGGTTTGCGCGGTGACAGCGGCTTCGGCGCGGGCCGACAGCGTGCAGATGTTCAGCGCGGCAAACAGGCAGGCGGCGATTACGGATTTGTTGTTCATGGCGTGTTCCTCAAGGCTTCAGTGGGTTTGAGCCGAGGCGATCGGTGAGGGCCTCGATGGAGCCTATTTGAGGCTCGCGAGGTATCGCGTCTGTGTCAGGAACAGGCGCGTTTCAATCGCTGTGTATCCCTGCCAGCGGGGGATACACAGCGATACAAACCCCAGGAAAATTGGCGTTTTTGCGTTCCTGTGTATCCGCCGACACGGCAGATACACTGCAATACAAAGGCAGGCAGGCGAGCCGCCGCAGGCTCGATACACTGCACCGCAGTCCCTTTTGATAGAGGTTTGCACCGATGGATCATGTCGATCACATTCTCATCGTCGACGACGACCGCGAGATCCGTGAACTGGTGGGCAACTACCTGAAGAAAAACGGCCTGCGCACCACGGTGGTCGCCGATGGCCGGCAGATGCGCAGCTTTCTCGAGGCCAACACCGTCGACCTGATCGTGCTCGACATCATGATGCCCGGCGACGATGGCCTGCAGCTGTGCCGCGAACTGCGCGTGGGCAAACACAAGGCCACGCCGGTGTTGATGCTGACCGCGCGCAACGATGAAACCGACCGCATCATCGGCCTGGAAATGGGCGCCGATGATTACCTGACCAAACCGTTCGCTGCCCGTGAACTGCTGGCGCGGATCAACGCCGTGCTGCGCCGCACGCGGATGCTGCCACCGAATCTGGTGGTCACCGAAGCCGGCCGCTTGCTGGCCTTCGGCCGTTGGCAACTGGACACCTCGGCCCGTCACTTGCTGGACAAGGACGGCACCATGGTCGCCCTCAGCGGCGCCGAATACCGCTTATTGCGAGTGTTCCTCGATCACCCGCAACGGGTGCTCAGCCGCGATCAACTGCTCAATCTGACCCAGGGCCGTGATGCGGATCTGTTTGACCGCTCGATCGATTTGCTGGTCAGCCGTTTGCGTCAGCGTCTGCTCGATGATGCGCGCGAGCCGGCCTACATCAAGACCGTGCGCAGCGAAGGTTACGTGTTCTCGCTGCCAGTCGAAATTCTCGGTGCCCCGGCATGAGCGTCAATCTGCACTGGCCTCGCACCCTCGCCTCGCGCCTGTCGCTGATCTTTCTGATCGGCCTGCTGCTGGCTCAGGCGCTGTCGTTCGGCGCGCAGTATTACGAGCGTTACCAAAGCGCCAAGAACACCATGCTCGGCAATCTCGAGACCGACGTCTCGACCTCGATTGCGATCCTCGATCGACTGCCTGCCGAAGAGCGCCCTGCCTGGCTCGAGCGTCTGGCGCGAAAAAATTATGGCTACCTGTTGAGCGAAGGCGAACCGGGCACGCCGATCGAGGTCGGGGATGTGCCGGTGGCCGTTACCTCGATCACCGAAGCCATCGGTGAACGCTATCCGCTGACCTTCACCGATATTCCCGGGCCGAAGAAACACTTTCAGGGTCATCTGCGCCTGAGCGACGGCAGCCCGGTGACCATCGACGTGCGCCCCGCCATGGTCCCGTTGTCGCCCTGGTTGCCGGTGGTCTTGCTCGGCCAGTTGGCGCTGATGATCGCCTGCACCTGGCTGGCGGTGCGCATTGCGATTCGTCCGCTGACGCGCCTCGCCAACGCCGTGGAAACCCTCGACCCCAACGCCCACCCGATCAACCTCGACGAAAGCGGCCCAAACGAAGTGGTCTACGCCGCCCGTGCATTCAACGCGATGCAGGCGCGTATCGCCGCTTACCTCAAAGAGCGCATGCAACTGCTGGCAGCGATTTCCCACGACCTGCAAACGCCGATCACGCGGATGAAACTGCGCGCCGAGCTCATGGACGATTGCGCCGAGAAAGACAAACTGTGGAATGACCTCAGCGAGATGGAACATCTGGTGCGCGAAGGCGTGGCCTATGCGCGCAGCATCCATGGTTCGACCGAAGAAAGCCGCCGCACCAACATGGATTCCTTCCTCGAAAGCCTGGTGTTCGACTATCAGGACATGGGCAAGCAGGTGCACCTGGTCGGCAAGAGTGCGGCGGTCATCGACACCCGTCCTCATGCGTTGCGCCGAGTGCTGGTGAACCTCACCGACAACGCGCTGAAGTTCGCCGGCGCCGCCGAAGTCTGGGTCGAAGCCAACAAGGGCAGCCTGGCGATCACCGTCATGGACCGTGGCCCGGGTATCGCCGACGCTGAACTGGCGCAAGTGCTGCAACCGTTCTACCGCGTAGAAAACTCGCGCAATCGCGATACCGGCGGCACCGGACTGGGACTGGCCATCGCCCAGCAACTGGCCATGGCGCTGGGTGGTTCGCTGATCTTGAGCAACCGCGAGGGTGGCGGATTGTGCGCGGAACTGAAACTCCCCCTCAATCTTTGAACGCTACATAACCCCTGTAGGAGTGAGCCTGCTCGCGATCGCGTCCTTCCAGTCAACCCGCATTGAATTGAAGGACGCAATCGCGAGCAGGCTCACTCCTACAATGGGTTGCTATACATTCAAGCTATGCCGATCACCTGGTCCTCATGCATCTGCTGCAACAACACCAGGCCGTTATCCATGAACGAATTGCTGGCGGACTGCCCGGCCTCCTGCGCCAGAGCTTGCAACTGCTCGCGCCCCGTCAACGGTGCAAACTCGTCAATGCGCTGCAGCAAGCGCCAGGCCAGCGGGCTCAGTTCGGAAAACTTTACACTCCAGTCTGCCGCACGCCGCACCAGCAAAAATGTCGGTTGGTCCGGTGGCGTGGCGGGCTGACAGTTCGGATCGAGCTCATGCACCGGCCACTCGTACGCCAACGGCCAGGCCAGCGGCGAGATTTGCAGCGGCCGCTCCAGCAACAACGCCGGATCTGTCGGCAGCAGCGCTTTAGCATCGGATTGCTGCAAGACCATCTCGACCCATTCGTAATGCGCCAGCTCCAGCAAAAACGCCGGCCACTCACCTTCGCGCAACACCTGCGGTTGCGTGGCCAGATAGTCGAGAAACGTTTCGGCAATCTCGCCAAACTTTGGGGTCTGCGCCCGCCAGTCGCGCAAGAAACCTCGCACCAGCAAGCGCCAGCGTTGCTCCCCGATAATCCGGATCAGCACCGGAAACGTGCCGCTTAACAGTTGCGACACATTGTTGAACACCAGATCGCGATAGACATTAACCCGCGCCGCGTTCATGTCGGCCGGCGGCAATTGATGTTCGGGATCGCGCAAATATCGGGTCAGCGCCTGTTGTTGCTGTAGCAGGTTAGCCACGATGGCGACCTCCCGCTTGCAAGTGGCGAATGGTCTGCAACTCGTCGACCAGTTCGGAAAATGCCGGGAAATTGAAATCCCGCTCCAATAACGTTGGCTGCGCGCCGAACCGCGCGTAGGCCTCAGCCAGCAATGCCCAGACCTGCGGTTTTACCGAGGCGCCATGGGTGTCGATTTTCAACGTATCGGACTCATCGAAATGCCCGGCCACATGCATGCCGACCACCCGCCCCGGCTCGATACCGGCTAAAAATGCTTGCGGATCAAATCCGTGGTTGATCGCGTTGACGTAGACATTGTTGACGTCCAGCAGCAGGTCGCAATCGGCCTCACGCAGCACGGCATTGGTGAAGCTCACCTCGTCCATGTCCTGGCGCGGTGCGGCGTAGTAGGAGACATTTTCCACGGCCAGACGCCGGCCGAGAATGTCCTGGGACTGACGGATTCGCGCGGCGACGTGGTGCACTGCCTCTTCGGTGAACGGCAATGGCAACAGGTCATAAAGATGCCCGTCATCGCTGCAATAACTCAGGTGTTCGCTGTAGAGCGGCACGTGGTAATGGTCGAGAAACACCCGCACTTCCTGCAAGAAGCCGACATCCAGCGGTGCCGACCCGCCAAGTGATAGCGACAAACCGTGACAGGACAACGGGAAGCGTTCGGCCAGTTCACGCAACGCCGCACCATGGGCGCCGCCGACGCCGATCCAGTTTTCCGGAGCGACCTCGAGAAAGTCAAAATCGCCGGTACGGGCAGCTTGCAGGTCTTTCAGCAGGCCACGGCGCAGGCCGAGGCCGACGCTGGGTTGCAGTGATGAGACAGGCGTTTGCATAGGGAGTACCTCAGCGGTGGGTTTTCTCCAGTTGAAGCGCTGGCTGTATCGCTGGTGTGTGCAACTGACTAAACATTTGCAGCCCGATGTATCTCTCAACAACCGCGATACACAGTGATACACACCGAAAAACCTGTGGGAGCGAGCCTGCTCGCGAAGGCTGCCGAACAGTCGACAACGATGGCGACTGGGCTGGCCTCTTCGCGAGCAGGCTCGCTCCCACCGAGGTTTTCAGTGTTCACAAATACAGCGGCAGACCGGGACCGGGGCTAGACTCCTTTATTACCCAGTCGAGGGGGACGCAGGACGTCAGCCGTGCCCTGCCCAACTCCGTGACCACCGCCCGGTGGCGCACGCCTCGACCTTCGACGCCGCCGGACCGTGATCCTGTTTCAGGAGCACACATGATGGACGAGGCGAAGCTCAACCAATTCATGGGCAAACTGGTCAACGACATGGGCGGTGCGGCGATGCTGGCCAATGTCATCGTCGGCGAAGAACTCGGCTTGTACCGGGCAATGGCCGACAGTCAGCCGATCAGTGCCGATGCCCTCGCCGCCAAAACCACCTGCAACCCGCGTCTGGTGCGCGAATGGCTCAGCGCCCATGCGGCTTCCGGCTACATGGAGCACCACGACGGCCAGTTCCGTTTGCCAGAAGAGCAGGCACTGGCGCTGGCCGTCGAAGACTCGCCGGTTTACGTTGCCGGTGGTCTCGGCGTGGTGGCGTCGTTTTTCCATGACAAGGACAAACTGGTCAAAGCCATGCGCGGCAACGGCGCCCTGCCTTGGGGTGATCACCACCCGTGCATGTTCAGCGGCACCGAGCGGTTCTTCCGGCCCGGCTACAAAGGTCACCTGATCGCCGAATGGCTGCCGGCGCTGGACGGCGTGGTGGCCAAACTGGAAGAAGGCGCCAAAGTCGCCGACATCGGCTGCGGCCATGGCGCCTCAACGGTGATCATGGCCCAGGCGTTTCCCAACTCGCGCTTCGTTGGCTATGACTATCACGCGCCGTCGATCACCGTCGCCACCCAGCGCGCCGAGGAAGGCGGCGTCAGCAGCCGGGCGAAGTTTTTCCAGGGTTCGGCGAAGAGCTACCCGGGCAATGACTACGACCTGATCTGCTATTTCGACTGCCTGCACGACATGGGCGACCCGGTCGGCGCCGCCCGTCACGCCTATGACTCGCTGAAAGACGACGGCACGGTATTGCTGGTCGAGCCATTCGCCAACGACACGCTGGACGACAACATCAACCCGGTCGGACGGCTGTTCTACGCCGCCTCGACGTTTATCTGCACACCGAACTCGCTGTCGCAGGAAGTCGGCCTCGGCCTGGGTGCGCAGGCGGGGGAAATGCGTCTGCGCAAAGTGTTTGTCGAGGCTGGGTTCAAGCACTTCCGCCGGGCCACGCAAACGCCGTTCAACCTTATTCTGGAGGCGCGCAAGTAACCCGCGCGGGTCGCGTGCTAACCTGCTGGCACTGCCCATTTCGGAGCGCTGACCATGCTTGACAGTCCGACCCGCGACCACCTCGACACCCTGCAAGAGGTGATGGCTGATGGCGACTTCATCGTATTGACCGGGGCCGGCATCAGCACGCCGTCGGGCATTCCGGACTACCGCGACAGCGACGGTGTACGCCGTGGGCGGCAACCGATGATGTACCAGGAATTCCTCGCTGCCCCTGAATCACGCCGCCGCTATTGGGCGCGGGCCATGCTCGGTTGGCCAAGGGTGCGTCAGGCGCAACCGAATGCGGCTCACGAGGCATTGGCCGATTTGCAGCGCAGTGGGCTGATCCGCGATCTGATCACTCAGAATGTCGACACCCTGCACGATCAGGCTGGCAGTCACGATGTGATCGAGTTGCACGGCAGCTTGCATCGCGTTGTGTGTCTGGACTGTGGTCAGCGCAGTGAGCGTGATTCGATTCAGCAATTGATGGAACGACAAAATCCGTATCTGGCCGGGGTCGATGCCGTGCAGGCACCGGATGGCGACACCCTGCTCGACCCGGCGTTCGAGGCGCGCTTTCAGGTACCGCACTGTCCGCATTGCTTTGGTGAGCGGATGAAACCGGACGTGGTGTTTTTCGGTGAAAACGTCGCGCAGCCCACGGCGGCTCGGGCGATGGCGGCGGCAGAAAATGCGGCGGGGATGTTGGTGGTGGGGTCTTCGTTGATGGCGTATTCGGCGTTTCGCCTGTGCCGGGTGATTGCCGATCGCGGTAAGCCGCTGATAGCGATCAATCTGGGCAAGACCCGCGCGGATGATTTGCTGGATTTGAAGATTGAAGCGTCGTGTGAACAGCTTCTACCCCTGTTGGTCAGGGAGCTGGATCGGTGAGTTGCTGCACTCTGCGCTCGACTCCGGACCCAGGCCCCTCACCCTAGCCCTCTCCCAAGGGAGAGGGAACTGACCGAGTTGTCTGGGCTGAATACTGCGACCTGAAAATGCTGAGTCGAGCTCACAATCTGCATAACCCATGATCAGCCCCCTTCCCCGTAACACTAGGCCTCTCCCAAGGGAGAGGGGACTGACCGAGTTGTTGTCAAGCGATACACCGACCTGAAAATTTCAAGTCGAACCCATTTTCTGAAATGCCCCCGATCAGCTCCCTGCCCCCTCGCCCCCCTGGGGGAGAGGGTTGGGGTGAGGGGGGAGATCTCACAGTCGCCCCAGATCTTCAGCCTTGAGAATGTCGAACAACGCCTGCGCCGCCGCCGACAGTTCATTGCCCGGTTCAGTCAACACACCAATCGCCCGCTCCACCGAGTCGTCCAGCGTCAGGCAATGCGCGCCCAGCTCCTGCATCTGCCCGGCGCACAACGCCGGCACGGCACTGACGCCCAGCCCGCTGGCGACCATGCGCCCGACCGTCGCCAATTGATGGCTTTCAAACTCGACCGGCAACTTCATGCCGCGCGCCTGCAAGTGCTCTTCGAGCATCACCCGCACCGTCGAGGGCCGCTGCAAGGTAATAAACGGCTCCTGCAACAACGTCTGCCAGTCGATCTCGCTAAGGCGGGCCAACGGCGAATCCTTCGACACCACCGCGACGAAGCGATCCGTGTACAACGGCGTAAACGTCATCGCCGTGTTTTGCATCGGCTCGAACGCCACGCCCAGCTCAACCTGGCGATCTCGGACCATTTCCAGCACTTGCTCGTTGATCACGTCATTAACCGTGACGTTGACGTTCGGATAGCGCGCACGAAAGGTCTTGAGAATCGGCGGCAGCAGGTTGCCGGCAAACGACGGCATCGCCGCCAGCGTCACCCGCCCGCGTTGCAAACTGAAGCGCTGACGCATTTCGTCTTCGGCGTTATCCCAGTCGGCAATCAGCCGTCGCGCCAGTGGCAGCAAGGATTCACCTTCGGCAGTCAGCGCGACGTTGCGTGTATTGCGGCTGAACAGGCGACCACCCAGCCCTTCTTCCAGCGCTTTGATGGTCAGGCTCAACGCCGATTGCGACAGGTGCAGGCGCTCGCAGGCGACGGCGAAGCTGAGGCTCTGGGCCACGGCGAGGAAGGCGCGGATCTGTTTGATGGTCATGCTCGCTTCGCTCCAGTTGTAAGCTACAAGCGTTAAGCGGCAAGCCATGATGATCGTTCCCACGCTCATGCGTGGGAATGCAGCCCGTGACGCTCCGCGTCACTGGACACGGAGCGTCCCTAGAGGCATTCCCAAGAGGGGCGTGGGGAACGATCAAAGCAGCACGCGGTAACGCGACTATTGAGCTTTATCAATCAATCGACCTTAAAAATCAACTTAACAAATATATCCTCCAGCGCGACACTCCAACTATTCGGCTAGCCAGCCGCCCGCAAATAATAAAAGAGGTGCATATGGCAGGTTTCGACAAGCGCGTGAGTTCCTACGAGGAAGCCCTGGCCGGGCTTGAGGACGGCATGACCGTCATCGCCGGCGGCTTCGGTCTGTGCGGCATTCCGGAAAACCTGATCGCCGAGATCAAGCGCAAAGGCACCCGCGACCTCACCGTCGTCTCCAACAACTGCGGCGTCGACGGTTTCGGCCTTGGCGTACTGCTCACCGACCGTCAGATCAGCAAAGTCATCGCCTCCTATGTCGGCGAAAACAAGCTGTTCGAAGAGCAACTGCTCAAGGGCGACATCGAAGTCATCCTGACCCCGCAAGGCACCCTCGCTGAGAAGATGCGCGCAGGCGGCGCCGGCATTCCGGCCTTCTTCACCGCCACCGGCGTCGGCACTCCGGTTGCCGAAGGCAAGGAAGTGCGTGAATTCAAGGGGCGCAAGTATCTGATGGAAGAATCCATCACCGGCGACTTCGCCATCGTCAAAGGCTGGAAAGCCGACCACTTCGGCAACGTCATCTACCGTCACACCGCGCAGAATTTCAACCCGCTGGCCGCCACCGCCGGCAAGATCACCGTGGTTGAAGTCGAAGAAATCGTCGAACCCGGCGAACTCGACCCCTCGCAGATCCACACCCCGGGCATCTACGTCGATCGGGTCATTTGCGGCACGTTCGAAAAACGCATCGAACAGCGCACCATCCGCAAATAATTCAGGCTGACGGAGAATAACAACATGGCACTTACCCGCGAACAAATGGCTCAGCGCGTCGCCCGCGAAATGCAGGACGGCTTCTACGTAAACCTCGGCATCGGCATTCCGACCCTGGTCGCCAACTACATTCCTGAAGGCATGGAAGTCATGCTGCAATCGGAAAACGGCCTGCTCGGCATGGGTCCGTTTCCGACCGAAGAAACCATCGATGCCGACATGATCAACGCCGGCAAACAGACCGTGACCGCGCGCATCGGCGCGTCGATTTTCAACTCCGCCGAATCCTTCGCGATGATCCGTGGTGGCCATGTCGACCTGACCGTACTCGGCGCCTTCGAAGTGGACGTCGAAGGCAACATCGCCTCGTGGATGATCCCCGGCAAACTGGTCAAGGGCATGGGCGGCGCGATGGATCTGGTGGCCGGTGCCGACAACATCATCGTGATCATGACCCACGCATCCAAGGACGGTGAGTCCAAGCTGCTCGCCAAATGCAGCCTGCCGCTGACTGGCGCCGGTTGCATCAAGCGGGTGCTGACCGACCTCGCCTACCTGGAAATCGAAAATGGCGCTTTTGTCCTCAAGGAACGCGCACCTGGCGTCAGCGTCGAGGAAATCGTCGCCAAAACCGCTGGTAAACTGATCGTCCCGGATCACGTACCGGAAATGCAGTTCGCTGCCCAGTGAGGAATTCGAAAATGCAAGACGTCGTAATTGTTGCCGCCACGCGTACCGCGATCGGCAGTTTCCAGGGTTCCCTGGCCAGCGTGTCCGCCGTTGATCTGGGCGCGGCGGTGATCCGCCAGTTGCTCGAACAAACCGGTCTGGACGGTGCGCAGGTCGATGAAGTGATCATGGGCCAGGTGTTGACCGCCGGCGCTGGCCAGAACCCGGCGCGTCAGTCGGCGATCAAGGCCGGTCTGCCCCACGCGGTACCGGCGCTGACCCTGAACAAGGTCTGCGGTTCGGGCCTCAAAGCCCTGCACCTCGGTGCGCAGGCGATCCGTTGCGGCGACGCTGACGTGATCATCGCTGGCGGCCAGGAAAACATGAGCCTGTCCAACTACGTGATGCCAGGCGCACGCACCGGTCTGCGCATGGGCCACGCGCAAATCGTCGACACCATGATCAGCGACGGCCTGTGGGATGCGTTCAACGATTACCACATGGGTATCACTGCCGAGAATCTGGTCGACAAATACCAGATCAGCCGTGAGCAGCAGGACGCCTTCGCTGCCGCCTCGCAGCAGAAAGCCGCTGCAGCGATTGAGGCCGGTCGCTTTGTCGATGAGATCACGCCGATCCTGATCCCGCAGCGCAAAGGCGATCCGGTTGCGTTCAAGGTCGACGAACAACCACGCGGCGATACCACCGCAGAATCCCTGGCGAAACTGCGCCCGGCGTTCAAAAAGGACGGCAGCGTCACCGCCGGCAACGCCTCGTCGCTGAACGACGGCGCCGCTGCGGTAATCCTGATGAGTGCCGAAAAAGCCAAAGCCCTCGGCCTGCCCGTACTGGCGAAAATCGCCGCCTACGCCAACGCAGGCGTTGATCCAGCAATCATGGGCATCGGCCCGGTGTCCGCCACCCGCCGCTGCCTCGACAAGGCTGGCTGGAACATCGACCAGCTCGACCTGATCGAAGCCAACGAAGCCTTCGCCGCGCAATCGCTGGCCGTGGCCAAGGATCTGCAATGGGATCTGGACAAGGTCAACGTCAACGGCGGCGCCATTGCGCTGGGCCATCCGATCGGTGCCTCGGGTTGCCGCGTATTGGTGACCCTGCTGTATGAAATGATCAAGCGTGATGCGAAAAAGGGTCTGGCGACCCTGTGCATTGGCGGCGGTCAGGGTGTGGCGCTGGCGCTGGAACGCGCTTAACCAGAGTTCAACAGTGAGCGGCGGATCCACGACATCCGCCGCTTGCTGGCAACAAAAACCCGGTGCGACTTGCGTTGCACCGGGTGTTTTTTTGCCTGTTCGAAATCGGCTTTGAATGTTCCGGCCCTATCGCGAGCAGGCTCACTCCTACATTGGAATTGTGAACCCATTCAATTGTAGGAGTGAGCCTGCTCGCGATAGGGCCAGTCAAAGCACCAACAATCTAGGGCTTGCGCAGCAAATAGGTATCCATGATCCACCCATGCTCGGCCCGCGCCGCCTTGCGCACCCGCTCGATCTCATCCGCGACATCCGCCAGCCTGCCACTGATCAGAATCTCGTCCGGCGTGCCCAAGTAGGCGCCCCAATAAATCTGAGTCTGCTGATCGGCGACCCGCTGATACGAATCTTCAGCATCTAGCATCACCACCAGACTGTCCGCATCACTCACCTGCCCTGCCGCCAAACGCCGCCCGGTGGTGATTTCAATGGAGCGGCCGATCGTATTCAACGGCACCTTGTGCTGCGCCGCCAACGCCTGAACGCTGGTAATCCCAGGAATCACCTCAAATTCGAAGGCGCACGTGCCCGAGGCCAGAATCGCCTGAAGGATGCGCACGGTGCTGTCGTACAGCGCCGGGTCGCCCCACACCAGGAAACCGCCGCACTGCCCATCAGACAATTGGTCATTGATCAGGCGCTCGAAGGTCTGCTGCTTGGCACGGTTCAGCTCATCGACACTGGCGATATAGTCGACATCACCGCGCTCGCGTTCCGGGCTGTGGGCTTCGACGAAGCGATAGTCGAGGTCGTCGATGTAGCGCTCACAGATCTCCCGGCGCAAGTCGATCAGCTTGTCCTTGCTCTGGCCTTTATCCATCAAAAAGAACACGTCGACCCGGTTCAGCGCCTTCACGGCCTGCATCGTGATGTAGTCGGGGTTACCGGCGCCGATGCCGATCACCAGCAGTTGTTTCATCACAAAGCTCCTTTAAGGCACAGGCGCCAGCGCCCGGTGAAGCGTAATTCGACCATCGACAGCGGTTCGACATCAATGTCATGAAATGCCGAACCGCGCATCACGTGGATCAGCGCGGCGCGGATGACAAACGGATGCGTCACCGCCACCACCTGTCCCGGCATGGCTTCCAGGCTGCTCAACCATATCGCCACACGCTCGCATAACTGCGCCACCGACTCACCACCATGGGGCGTTGCGTGGAGATCTTCCAGCCAGGCCTGCAGCGCGGCGTCTTCCGAGCGTTGCAGATTCTTGATCGACATCCCATGCCAACGGCCCCAGTCACAATCGCGCAGAGCCTCGTCGATCTGCGCATCCGCGCCAAACCACGCCGCCGTCTGCCGTGTGCGCAATTCCGGCGCGCAAATCAAGCGTCGCGCGGCGTCGAAACGCTGGGCCAATTCACCCGACGCCAACCCACTATTTTCAACAGGCTCATTCGTAGGAAAACACGCCAATTTTTGTGCGACGGTTCGCGCATGGCAAATCAATGTCAAACGAGTGGTCTGCACAGGCATCGCTCCGGTAGGCCTTGATGAAAATCAACGACGTAAAGCCGTTCTGTTGGCAATTGTGCCGTAAACCGAGGGTTGCGGGGCTGCCGGATAGCCACCGGAAAAACGGACGACGCCAGGAATACGGCAATATCTGACACCGTTGTAGGCAATGGACTACAAGGACGGTCGAATTCCGTGTAGCCCTTGTTACACGGGCACCGCGCGCCATTTTGGCGCCTTTTCAACACGCTGAAAAATTCACTAGACATGTAACGCCAGTTACATAAATACTGTTTTAACGGATTATGAAGCGAATTCAACACCCTCATCCAGCAGGAGCCCGGATGCCCCCTCTCAGAGACCTGATCACCGATCCCGGCCTGGATCTTACGCCGTCGGAGCGCAAAGTCGTTCGCGCCTTGCTGGATCAGTACCCCCGCAACGGTCTGGGGCCGATGGCGCGTCTGGCTGAACATGCCGGCGTCAGCGATCCGACCATTGTGCGGCTGGTGAAAAAACTCGGCTTTGGCGGTTACGCCGAATTCCAGGAAGCACTGCTCAGCGACATGGATCACCGCCTGCGCTCGCCGCGCACGCTGTTGCAACCGCGCGCCCATCAGCACAAGGACGACGCCTGGAGCCACTACCTGGGCGACAGCCATCGCCTGCTGGTCGAAACCCAATCGCTGACCCAACCCGAAGACGTGCGCATTCTCACCGACTGGCTGCTCGATGCCCGGCATCAGGTGTACTGTTTCGGCGGGCGCTTCAGCAGCCTGATGGCCACTTATCTGCTCAATCACTTGCGCCTGCTGCGCCCCGGTTGCTTCGCCCTGGAAGACAACGCGCAACTGCCTGATCGCCTGTTCGATCTGCAACGTCAGGACGTGGTGCTGCTGTTCGACTATCGCCGCTATCAGACTCAGGCCCTGCGGGTCGCCAGTGCGGCGAAAAACAATAACGCACGCGTGGTGCTGTTCACCGACATCTATGCCTCGCCGCTGCGCGAACTGGCCGACCTGATCATCAGCGCGCCGGTGGAATCGGCCTCGCCGTTCGACACCATGGTGCCGGCGCTGGCGCAGGTCGAAGCACTGATCGCCTGCCTGACCCTGCGCACCGAAAACCTCGCCGATCGCCTGGAAGGCATCGATGCCCTGCGCAATGACTTCAACACCCACCTGCTGGAGGATAAATAAGGATGTTCAGCCTTCCCCACCGCTCGCCGCGGGACTTGCCGTTTGTCACCGATCACACCGCGCTGTTGCTGGTGGACATGCAGCGTGCCTGGCTCGAGCCGCAGTTCGATGCGCACCTCAACGGTCCTGAAGCCGAGTATTTCCTGACCCGCGCGCACATGCAGGTGGTGCCCAACCAACGTCGCCTGCTCAGCGCTTTTCGCGAAGCGCGGCAGAACGTGCTGCACACCATTATCGAAAGCCTTACGGCTGATGGTCGCGACCGTTCGCTCGACCACAAACTCTCGGACATGCACCTGCCCAAAGGCAGCGTGCAGGCGCGGATCATTGAAGACCTGAGCCCGGTGGAAAACGAAATCGTCCTGCCGAAGACCTCGTCCGGGGTGTTCAACTCGACCAACATCGACTACGTGCTGCGCAACCTGGAAACCCGTCATCTGATCATCGCCGGCATCGTCACCGACCAATGCGTCGATATGGCCGTGCGCGACGCCGCCGATCGCGGCTATCTGGTCACACTGGTCGAAGATGCCTGCGCCACCTACAGCGCCGAACGCCATCACGCCTGCCTGAATGCGATCAAGGGTTACTGCTGGATCACCGACACCGACACCGTGCTCGCCCGCCTGCAGGAGATGCGGCCATGAGCGCGCGCCTGACGCCACTGCCGATGACCACGCTGGTTACCACCGACCTGATCGGCATCACCCGTGGCCGTTCGTTTCCCACTGATGAGCTTGAGCACTATCAAGCCGCCGGGTGCGGCTGGGTACCGGCGAACAGCGCGTTGACGCCGCAGGACATCATTGCTTCAACCAATCCGTGGGGCGCCTATGGCGATCTGCGGTTGATTCCCGATCTGGGCAGCCGCGTCACCGTCGGCAACGGCCCGGACGCCGACGCGCCGGCGCTGGATTTCATCCACGGCGATATCCGCGAGACCGATGGCCGCCCATGGGGCGCCTGCCCGCGCACGCTGTTGCGCGATGAAATCGAACGTTATCGCGATGAACTGGGCTTGCAGGTCAACGCCGCGTTCGAACACGAATTCAACCTGCATGCCGGTTTTGCCGAGCATCTGGCGTTTTCCCTCGAAGCTCAGCGTCAGGGTGCCGAGTTCGGCGGCTGGCTGCTCAGTGCCTTGCGCGCCGGCGGTGTCGAGCCGGAAATGTTTCTCCCCGAATACGGCAAGCACCAATACGAAATCACCTGCCGCCCGACGCTCGGCGTGGCGGCGGCGGATCGCGCCGTCAATGTGCGCGAGATCACCCGCGAAATCGCCCGGCAAATGGGCCTCGACCTGAGCTTCGCGCCGAAGACCGCCGCCGACGCGGTGTGCAACGGCGTGCACCTGCACGTCAGCCTGCTCGATCTGGCTGGTCAACCGATGCTTTACGACGCCGGCACCAGCAATGGTCTGTCGAGCCTCGGCCAGCATTGGGCGGCGGGGATCCTGCATTACCTGCCGGCACTCTGTGCGTTCACCGCGCCGACGCCGGTGTCGTACGAACGCTTGCAGCCGCATCACTGGAGCGCGTCTTACGCTTGTCTGGGTCAACAGAACCGTGAAGCGGCGCTGCGCATTTGCCCGACCGTAACCCTTGGCGGCAAGCCTGTGGCCAACCAGTTCAACCTCGAATTCCGCGCCATGGACGCCACCGCCTCACCGCATCTGGCCATGGCTGCGCTGCTGATCGCCGGGCGTCTGGGCATCGAACAACGCTTGGCACTGAACGCGATCACCGATGAAATTCCCGATTCACTCAACGACGAGCAACGCCAGGCCCGGGGCATCGTTGCCCTGCCCGCCTCGCTGGCCCAGGCGCTGGATTGCCTGCGCAACAGTGGCGCCTTCACTGCATGGCTGCCCAAGCCGTTGCTCGACACCTATTACGCCCTGAAAACCGAGGAACTGGCGCTGACGGAACAGCTCTCGCCCGCTGACTTGTGTGAGCACTATGCACGCCTGTACTGAATCCGCCGAACTGGGGTTGTACACCCGCCCGGCCTACAACCTGAGCCGCGAAGATTCGACGCACCCGTTGATTCTGGTGTGCGAACACGCCAGCCGCTACATCCCCGAAGCCCTGAACAATCTGGGTCTGGACGCTGCCGCCGCTGCTGAACACATCGCTTGGGACATTGGCGCACTGCAACTGGCCGAGCAACTATCGGAGAGGCTCGGCGCAACCCTGTTGAGCGCCAATTATTCGCGGCTGCTGATCGATCTGAACCGGCCCCGCCACGCCCCGGACAGCATTCCGGCGCAGAGCGAGATTTATCAGGTGCCGGGCAACCGTGAACTGGACGAAGCCACCCGCGAATACCGCCGCCAGACCTTGTTCAAACCGTTTCACGCACGCTTGCAAACGTTGATCGACGAACGTGTTGCTCAGGGCCAAGCGGTGCGTGTGGTGGGGATTCACAGTTTCACCCCGGTGTATTACGGCCAGCCGCGACCGCTGGAAGCCGGCGTGCTGTTCGGTCAGGCCAAGGCCTATGCGCAACGCCTGCTCGACGGCCTCGCTGAACATCCGCTAAAAGTGGCCGGCAATCAGCCGTACAAGATCGATCCGCTGGGCGACATGACCGTGCCGGTGCACGGCGACGCCCGTGGCCTCGACTCGGTGCTGATCGAGGTGCGCAATGACTTGCTGCGCAGCCCCGAAGCCGTATCGCGCTGGGCCGGATACCTCGCGCCATTGCTGTAATGAATGAAAGATTGCTGACGCTGTAAACGATGGATCGATAACAACTAAAACGACCGACTGGCTGACAAGGAGTTGCGCTTCATGGAAATTGAAGAATTCGGCTACAAGCAAGAGTTGAAACGTAGCCTGACGCTGACCGACCTGGTGGTGTACGGGATGATCTTCATGATCCCCATCGCCCCGTTCGGGGTTTACGGCTACGTCAACGCCGAGGCACCGGGGATGGTGCCGCTGGCGTACATCATCGGCATGGTGGCGATGCTGTTCACAGCGCTGAGCTACGGCAGCATGGCCAAGGCTTTTCCGATTGCCGGCTCGGTGTATTCCTACGCGCAACGCGGCCTCAATCAACACGTCGGCTTCATCGCCGGTTGGCTGATGCTGCTCGATTACCTGCTGATTCCGCCGCTGCTCTACGTTTACGCGGCGATGGCGCTCAACCATTTGTACCCGGACATTCCGAAAGTCGGCTTCATTCTGGCGTTCCTGGTCAGCGCGACCTTCGTCAACCTGCGCGGCATCACTTTCACCGCGCGGATGAACATCATCTTCCTGCTGGCGCAACTGGTAGTACTCGGCATCTTCCTGTTCTACGCGTGGAATGCCTTGCACAACGGTGGCGGTAACGGCGAGCTGACCTTGGCGCCGCTGTATCACGCGGAAACCTTCAACTTCGCCCTGCTGATGCAAGCGGTGTCGATTGCGGTGCTGTCGTTCCTCGGTTTCGATGCGATCTCCACCCTCGCTGGAGAAATCAAGGGCGATCCGGGCAAAAGCGTCGGCAAAGCCGCGCTGATCACCCTGGTGGTGATGGGCGTGATCTTCGTTGCGCAAACCTGGATTGCTACCGACCTGGCGGCAGGCATGGGCTTCAAATCCGCTGACACTGCGTTCTATGAAATCGCCGAAATCGCCGCCGGCAGTTGGCTGGCGACCCTGACCGCTGTCGCCACGGCGCTGGCCTGGGGCGTGGCCGTGGCCATCACCTCGCAAGCGGCGGTGTCGCGTCTGCTATTCGGCATGGCCCGCGACGGCAAGCTGCCGAAAGTGCTGGCCAAGGTACATCCGAAACACAACACGCCGTACCTGAGCATTTATCTGGTCGCCGTGCTGTCGCTGGTGATCTGCTACCTGTTCATCAACTCGGTCGACACCCTGACCTCGCTGGTCAACTTCGGCGCGCTCAGCGGTTTCATGCTGCTGCACCTGACAGTGATCAACTACTACTGGCGTCGGCAGAAGTCCGGTCAGATCGTGCGCCACCTGATCTGCCCGGTGATCGGCTTCATCATCGTCGCGGCCATCATGTACAACATGGGCGTCGATGCGCAGAAACTCGGGCTGATCTGGATTGCCCTGGGTCTGGTGTACCTGTTCTTCCTCAACAAACTCGGCGCCAGCACCGCGCTGCCTGACCCGAGCAACGGCTGACAAGAAAAAGAGCGGCGTCTGACAACAAATCAGGCGACCGCCGATTTATCGCGTGGAAACCGACAGTGATAGTCAGGTTCGGCGACTTTGCCGAACCTTTTGATACAGGAGTACATCCATGCTGGTCTTACGCCCAGTCGAACAGACTGACCTGCCCCAGCTCCAACAATTGGCCCGCGACAGTCTGGTGGGCGTGACCTCCCTGCCGGACGACAGCGAGCGCCTGCGCGAGAAAATCGCCGGTTCCTGCGCTTCGTTCGCCAGCGCGGCAGAGGCTAACGGTCCGGAGAATTACTTTTTCGTGCTGGAAGATCTGGATGATCATAGCCTGCGCGGCTGCTCGGAGATTCTCGCGACGGCGGGCTTCGACGAGCCGTTCTACAGCCTGCGCAACCGCCATTTCACCAGCGCGTCACGCGAGCTGAACATCGAACACGGCGTGCCGGCGCTGTCGCTGTGTCACGACCTCAACGACCACACGCTGCTGCGCGGTTTTCATATCGACGCCGCGCTGGTGCGCACGCCGTTCTCCGAATTGCTGTCACGGGCGCGCCTGTTGTTCATCGCCGCCCATGCGCCGCGCTTTGCTGAGGCGGTGATCACCGAAATCGTCGGCTACAGCGACGAGGAAGGCCATTCGCCGTTCTGGGATGCGCTGGGCAAACACTTCTTCGACCTGCCCTACGCGGAGGCCGAACGCCTGTGCGGCCTGCAGAGCCGCTCGTTCCTGGCTGAACTGATGCCGCAATACCCGATCTACGTGCCGATGCTGCCGCAAGCGGCGCAGGACTGCATCGGTCGGATCCACCCGGACGGTCAGGAAGCGTTCGACATCCTTGAGCGTGAAGGCTTCGAAACCAATAGCTATATCGACCTGTTCGACGCGGGCCCGACCCTGTATGCGCGTACCTCGAATATCCGTTCGATTGCCCGCAGCCAGACTGCAACGGTGCAGCAACGGCCACAGATCGATGCCCGTGGCCGTTATCTGTTGAGCAACAACGCACTGCTCGGCTTCCGGGCGATCATGGCCGAACTCGATTTCCAACCCGATCAACCGCTGTCCCTCACCCCTGCAATGTGTGCGGCGCTGAACGTGACCGATGGCAGCCCGATTCGGCTGATTGCCCTGTGAAACCCGCGCGGTTGCGCAGCCAACGACAGTGCCCGAACAGGCGCGCAGAAGGAGTTACAGCATGATTGTCCGTCCGGTCAAAGTCAGCGACCTGCCTGCCTTGCTGGCGCTGGTGCAACAGGCCGGCCCGGGGTTCACCACCCTGCCGGCCAACGAAGATCGCCTGTCCCACCGGGTCCGTTGGGCACAACGGGCGTTCGCCGAACAGGTCGAACGGGCCGACGCGGACTATCTGTTTGTGCTCGAAGACGACGACATGCGCGTGGTCGGCGTCAGCGCCCTGGCCGGGGCGGTCGGCCTGCGCGAGCCCTGGTACAACTATCGGGTCGGGTTGACCGTGAGTTCGGCGCCGGACCTGGGCATTCAACGGCAGATACCGACACTGTTCCTCAACAACGAACTGACCGGCCAATCCGAGCTGTGCTCGCTGTTTCTCGGCCATGATCAGCGCCACGGCAGCAATGGCCGCCTGTTGTCACTGGGGCGCTTGCTGTTCGTTGCCGAGTTCCCGCACCTGTTCGGCGAGAAGATGATTGCCGAACTGCGCGGCAGTGCCGATGAACACGGTTGTTCGCCGTTCTGGGACAGTCTGGGCCGGCATTTCTTTCAAATGGACTTCAGCCATGCCGATCACTTGTCCGGGCTGGGTAACAAATCGTTCATCGCCGAACTGATGCCGCGCCAGCCGCTGTATACCTGCATGCTCACCGAACAAGCCCAAGCGGCGATCGGCCAGGCACACCCCAATACCGAACCGGCGCTGAAAATTCTCCAGGCCGAAGGGTTTACCCACAAAGGCTACATCGACATCTTCGACGGCGGCCCGGTGATCGAAGCGCCCGTGCGCAATATCCGCACCGTACGCGAAAGCCTTGAGCTGACCCTGAGCCTCGGCAGCCCGGATGAACAGGCGCCGCTGTGGCTGATTCACAACCGCCGACTGGAAAACTGCCGCATCACCGTCGCCCGCGCCCGCCGGGTCGGCAGCAGCCTGGTGATCGACCGCCTCACCGCCAAGCGCCTGCAACTGCAACCGGGCAATTCGGTGCGCGCGGCGATGCTGCCCAATCAACAGCAACAGGCGGTGGCGGCCTGACGGTCATCACCGCAAAAAAGGTAAATCCTTTCAGCAAAAGGGTCCGCGACAACCTGTCCCTTGCAAATTCGTCATGATCATTGACCCATTCGCGTGATAGCCTTTTCATTCTTCGGCGTTGACACCTTTGTTCAAGCCTTTCCATTCCTTTGTATTGGTGGAACTCGTATGACCAGGCTTTCCCATCAAGATTTGCGCCGTAACTTCCGTCAACTGCTGGCTTCCGACACCTGCTATCACACGGCGTCGGTGTTCGATCCGATGTCCGCGCGCATTGCCGCTGACCTGGGTTTTGAAGTGGGGATCCTCGGCGGTTCCGTGGCCTCATTGCAGGTGCTCGGTGCCCCGGACTTTGCCCTGATCACCCTCAGCGAGTTCGCCGAACAGGCCACCCGCATCGGCCGCGTCGCCCAATTGCCAGTGATCGCTGACGCCGACCACGGCTACGGCAACGCCCTCAACGTGATGCGCACCATCGTTGAACTGGAACGCGCCGGCGTCGCCGCCCTGACCATCGAAGACACCTTGCTGCCGGCACAATTCGGCCGCAAATCCACCGACCTGATCACCGTTGCCGAAGGCGTCGGCAAGATCCGCGCGGCACTGGAAGCCCGGGTTGATACGGAAATGGCGATCATCGCCCGTACCAACGCCGGCATCCTGCCGAATCAGGAAATCATCAGCCGCACTCGCCAGTATCAGGCGGCCGGGGCTGACGGTATCTGCATGGTCGGGATTCAGGATTTCGATCAGCTTGAACAAATCGCCGAGCACCTGACCGTGCCGCTGATGCTGGTGACCTACGGCAACCCGGCGTTGCGCGATGACAAACGTCTGGCCGAACTCGGTGTGCGTGTGACCATTGATGGCCATGGCGCTTACTTTGCCGCGATCAAAGCGACGTATGACAGCTTGCGTGAACAGCGGCAGATCTTTACCCAGGCGTCCGATCTGAGCGCGACCGAGTTGACGCACACCTATACACAGCCGGAGGAATACATTCTCTGGGCCAAGGAATACATGAGCGTCAAGGAGTGATGGGTTGGCCGGGCTGACGCCATCGCGAGCAGGCTCACTCCTACAATTGATCAGTGTTGAACACAAATGCTGTGTGCACTGAAGATCCAATGTAGGAGTGAGCCTGCTCGCGATAGCAACAGCCGCTATACCGCTAAACCGGCGTCTTGTAAGCCTCCTCCCGCTGCACCGCCCGCGCCTGAATCACATTCAGAATCGCACAGCCCTCGCGCATCAACAGATGCACCGCACTGGTCACCCGCGTCAGATCACAATCTGAAATCCCCTTGAGGTTGAGGCTGGCGAAGGTGTCGGCCAGATCGCGCACAACCACAAACCGGTGCATCGCACAGGCGGCCATGTCGCTGAGTTCAGAATGAGTGTTGAGGAAGAGCACCGGGGATTCGGCGTCGTAGGTGTCGATGGGGAGGAAGCGGGGCATTACTTGGTCGGTCATAGAGTTCACTCCAGAAAGGTCAGGTTCTGTATTCGACCGGCCAAGATCGTCGCAGAGTTTTCTGCGAGCCGAGACTATAAGAGCAGCGCTCAACGGCTGCAACGAGAGCTTCTGTCGGAATTTTCGGTATTTTTTGTACGCTGCCCGCGCCTTCCACTTTTCCCACAAAAGCCCCTCACCCTAGCCCCTCCCAGAGGGAGAGGGAACTGATTGGGGGATGCTCGGGAGCTACGCCGACCTGTGGCACCGCGCTGAATCCGATTTTGAATTCAAAGTTAATCTTTCAGGTCGCCGTGTTAATCACAAACAACACGGCCAGTCCTCCCCTCGGGAGAGGAAACTGATTGGGGGATGCTCGGGAGCTACGCCGACGTGAGAGATCGCGTTGAATGCAAATTTGAATTCAACTTGATCTGCCGGTTGCCACATGGACCACAAACAACGCGGTCAGTCCCCTCTCCCTCTGGGAGAGGGTTAGGGTGAGGGCAAATGCACCTGACACCCCACCCGCATCAGTCACACCACAAACCCACTCACCGCGGCTTGGCCAGCTCCATAATCATCCGCGACAACAGATAAATCCGCGGCGCCACGCTCGCCACTTCGGCGTATTCCTCCGGCGTGTGAATATTGCCGCCAACAATCCCGAAACCATCCAGCGTCGGCGTGCCAACCCCGGCGGACAAACTCGCATCCGCCGCGCCGCCACTGCCCTCCTCGGTCAACTTACGGCCAATCTCGCCGTAAATCCCCTGGGCCATGGCCATCAGACGGTCCGACTCAGGCGTCTGCGGCATCGGTGGCAAACCGCGCTGCAACGAAGTCTTCACTTCAGTTTCAGCAATCAGCTTGTCCTGCGACACCCGCGCCAGATCCTTCTCGATCCGGTCGAACTCCTCCGGCACTGCCGCGCGCACGTCAGCCTTGGCCGTGGCTTGATCGGGAATCACGTTGGTGCGGTCGCCGGCCTTGAGCACGGTGAAGTTGATGGTGGTTTTCTTCGCCTCATCACCAAGTTTGCCCAACTGAAGAATCTGATGCGCCGCTTCCATCGCGGCATTGCGCCCCAGTTCCGGAGCGACGCCAGCGTGCGCGGCTTTGCCCTTGACCTCGACCAGCGCCGTCGCGCTGCCCTTGCGCCACACCACCAGGCCATCGGCCGGGCGGCCCGGCTCCAGATTGAGGGTCACGTCGTGCTGTTTGGCGGTTTTCTTGATCAGGTCGGTGGCGACGTCCGAGCCGGTTTCTTCACTGGCGTCGAGCAGGAAGGTGATTTGCGCGTAGTCCTTGAAGTCGAGGTTTTTCAGGATTTTCAGCGCATAGATCCCGGCGACGATGCCGCCCTTGTCATCCATAACCCCCGGCCCGTAAGCGCGGCCATCCTTGATGTGAAACGGCCGCTCCGCCGCCGAACCCTCCTTGAACACCGTGTCCATGTGCGCCATCAGCAGGATTTTCGCCTTGCCGGTGCCTTTCAGCGTCGCCAGTACATGGTTGGATTTTTCCGGCGTGTTGGGCACCAGTTCGATGGTGGCGCCGAGCTTTTTCAGCTCATCGATAGCGATGTCGCTGACTTGCTTGAGGCCCGGTTCATAGCCGGAACCGGAGTCGATATTGACCAGCCGTTCCAGCAGCTTCAGGGCTTCTGGCTGGTATTGTTCGGCGTCAGCGAGCACTTGTTTGTGCGGTTCGGCGAAGGCGTGGGCAGCGGAGAAAGCGAGAGACAGGCCGAGGCTGGCGGCCAGCAGGGAGCGAGAAAATGAGAACGTCATGAAGCGATCCTTGTTTCGCGTCGGGGGGATTCAACCGTACCCGACATCGGCGCGAGGCTCTACACCGAATGCGACATCTCCCTGACCGACACCGAACAAATTTGTAGGAGTGAGCCTGCTCGCGATAGCAATCTGTAAGTGACATTGATGGTGACTGACACAACGCTATCGCGAGCAGGCTCACTCCTACAGGGGATTGGGGTCAAAGCTCAAACCGAATCCAGCAATGTCCGGCGGGGCTTGCCATCGCAATTGCAGATCACCCGGTTACGCCCGCTCGCCTTGGCCTCGTACAGCGCCTGATCGGCATCATTGAGCCAGCGCGTCGCGTCGGCATGCGCCGGATCGTAAGCCGCGAGGCCAATACTCAAACTGACCTTCAACGCCGGGTTCTGCTCATAACCGAGAATCGCGAAACGCTCGCGCAACGCTTCCATGGCTTGCGCGGCGTTGAACAGCGGCAGATCCGGCAAAATCACGCAGAACTCATCACCGCCATAACGCCCGGCAACGTCTGTCGCCCGCAGGTTTTGTTTAAGTAATTTGCTCAACTGGCGCAACACGATGTCGCCGGCAACATGGCCGTAGGTATCGTTGATGGCCTTGAAGTGATCGATGTCGATCAACGCAATCGCCGCCCCCTGCTTCTGCCGCTTGCAGCGCTGAAAAGCGATCTCCAGTTGATCTTTCCAGGCGCCATGATTGAGCAACCCGGTCAGGCTGTCGGTGCGGCTCAAGGCGAGCAATTCGCGTTTATGTCGACCGAGGGTGTAAGCCTGGCGAAAGCAGATCCAGCCCAGCGCCAACGGGTACAGCAGCAGCAACGGAAAACAGGCGTACATCTGCGCAGGCGTGGTCTGAGGAACGAATGCCGGAGCAAAAACCACCAGCCCGACGCCGACCCCGAGCAACTGCGCCGCAGAGCCTGCCAATAGAAAACGTGAACCACCGATAGCGACGTTGTTCATCGCCATCATCGAAATGGTCGTCGCCGTGGGCAGCGGATTGAAATGCATGGCGGCAAGCCAAAAGCCGCCGAAAAAGGCGTCGATCAACAGATTGCGGTGTTCAGCGTGGTAAGGAACCCGGGCGCGGCGCGCCCATTGAAACGCCAGATGCGGCCAGACCAGGCCGTTGAAGAACATCAGTGCCCAGACCCACAGCGGCGGATCGAGCGAGTACATCGCCACGCTCACGCACACGAGCCCCAGAATCAACCCGAGGATGCGCGATGTATAAAGCCTCCTGGCCAATGAAAGTCCCTTTCCTCCGGTATTTCCCATAAGGACCTCGATCACGCACACCGCAGGACGGATGTGCTGGAAGTCTAACAGGGCGACGTTAAATAGCCATCACCGGCCAGCGGGCTGAATAGAGCGACATCAGGGCCGCACACAGTGCAAATATTTGGCTATACATGAAAGGAGCAAAATGGAAAAACAACTATAAGAAGGAGGCCCATGCACACCTATCACGTGTTGATCATCGGCAGCGGTTTTGGCGGTCAATGTGCTGCGGTCAACCTGCTCAAAGCCGGGATCGACGATTTTCGCCTGCTGGAGCGAAGGGACTTTTTTGGCGGCACCTGGTGCCAGAACACCTACCCTGGCGCAGCAGTGGACGTGCCGTCGCCGCTGTATTCGCTGTCGTTCGCACCGTACCGCTGGTCGCAGATGTTCGCCGGGCAGGCCGAACTGCAGCGCTACACCGAACATGTCATCAAGGAATTCGGTTTGCGCGAACGCGTTGAGCTGGAGGCCAATGTCGAGCGCGTCGAATGGGACGACACGGAAAAACGCTGGGCCGTGCATACCGCCAGCAAAGGCACCTTTTATGCGCAGTTCCTGATCAATGCTACCGGACCATTGAGCCAACCGGTCATCCCACACTTTCCCGGCGAGGAGCGCTTTCAAGGCAAGACTTTTCATACGAACAACTGGGATCACAGCTACGACTACCGGGGTAAACGCGTGGCGATTGTCGGCAGCGGCGCCAGTGCGGTGCAGGTGATTCCGGTGATTGCGCCGCAGATCGAGCAACTGCACGTGTTTCAACGCACGCCACACTGGGTGCTGCCCCGCGCCGATCGTCAGTTCGGGCCGTTGCAACGCTGGCTGCTTGGCCGCAAACCCGCCTACAAGCTGTTGCGCTGGCTGATTTACTGGCAATTCGAAACCCGGGTCATCGCGTTCAAATATTCGAAAGCAGCGATTCACATGGTCCAGCAGCACGCCCTGCGTTTTCTCAAACGCCAGGTACCGGACCCGGTACTGCAAGAAAAACTCACCCCGGACTTCACCATCGGCTGCAAACGGGTACTGGTGTCCAGCACCTATTACCCGGCGCTGAACCGTCCCAATGTCACCTTGCATACCCGCGAGCAAGGCATCGCTTCCATCGACGAAACCGGCATCAACACTCAGGACGGTCAGCACATCGATGTTGATCTGATCGTCTGGTCGACCGGTTACGACGCCACCGACGGGGTGATTTCCTACCCGGTCAGCGGAAAAAACGCCGTGCAACTCAGAGAGGTCTGGGCGCAATACCCGCGCGCGTATCTCGGCACCAGCCTGCCGGACTTCCCCAACCTGTTTATCGTCACCGGCCCCAACACCGGCATCGGCCACACCTCGGCGCTGTTCATCATCGAATCGCAGATGAACTACATCCTCGACTGCATTCGCACCGTGCAGGCCAAAGGCCTGCGCAGCATCGAAGTGCGCCCCGAAGCGGAACGTACCTACACTGAGATGATTCATCGGGAGATGGAACGCACGGTCTGGAAGTCCGGCGGCTGCCACAGTTGGTATCAAAGCAAGAGCGGTCATGTGATCGCGATGTTTCCCGGCTTCAGTTTCAGCTATCACCGCTTGACCCGGGCGCTGAAACCGGCCGACCACATTCTGTCCTGAACACGTAAAAGGAAGACGTCGATGCTTTTGCTGTTTGTCGCCCTCGCGGTTTTCGTGGCCTGGAGCTGGTTGAGTTATCCGGCGGTCGGTCATTGGCTGTACGACCTGAACATGGCCATCGAGGCCAAGTTGTACAAATTGCACAAGATCGAAGTGCCGATCGCCGAGATGACCGTCTCGACCTGGCAAGGAGGGCCGTACGAAGCGGCCAGCGCGATTCTGATGCTGCATGGCTACAGCGCCGACAAGAACCTGTGGCTACGCTTTTCCCGGCACTTCGTGCGCCAGTACCGGGTGATCATCCCGGACCTCGCCGGGCATGGTGAAACCGGCTTCAAGGCGGGCGGCGGCTACGACATTCCGCTGCAAGCCAAACGCATGATCCAGTTGCTCGACGTTTGCGGCGTGGAGAAAGTCCACGTAATCGGCAACTCGATGGGCGGCTACATCGCCGCGTGGCTGGCGGCGACGTATCCCGACCGCATCGCTTCGGTGGCATTGATCGACCCGGCGGGCGTCACCGCGCCCGAGGCCAGCGACATGGAGCGGCATCTGGCGCGCGGGCATAACCCGTTTCTGATCAACTCCCGGGAAGAGTTTCGCCAGTTTTACGCGATGACCATGGAATCGCCGCCGTGGGTGCCGAACCTGGTGCTGGACGCCATCGCCCAGCGCTACGAACAACAACGCGATGAACTGGAAGAGATCTTCCGCGATTTTCGCGCCAGCCCGCCGATGGAGCCGAAACTCGCCGACATCAAGTGCCCGGCGCTGTTGCTCTGGGGGCGCAAGGATCGGCTGATCGACGTCAGCAGCGTGCCGGTGTGGAGCAAGGGCATCGCCAATCTGCGCGTGGATGTCTGGGATCACGTCGGGCACATGCCGATGGTTGAACAGCCGGGGAATACTGCGCGGCTGTATCGCGAGTTTCTGGGAAGCCAGAGATGACAACGCACCCAGCTCCTGATCGTTCCCACGCTCTGCGTGGTAATGCCTCAAGGGACGCGGAGCGTCACGGGCTGCATTCCCACGCAGAGCGTGGGAACGATCAAGGGTAAGGGCCTGAGATGAACATTCTTTATGACGAACGCCTCGACGGTCCGTTGCCGCAGGTGAACAAGGCCGAATTCCTCAAGGCATTGCAGCAAGCAGTACCGGATCTGGATATTTTATGGCGCGAGGACGAACTCAAACCCTACGAATGCGACGGCCTCTCCGCTTACCGCACCACGCCGATGCTGGTCGCCCTGCCCCGTCGACTCGAACAAGTGCAGACCCTGCTCAAACTCTGCCATCAGAAGAACGTCCCGGTGGTTGCCCGTGGTGCCGGCACCGGCTTGTCCGGCGGCGCCTTGCCGCTGGAACAGGGCCTGCTGCTGGTGATGGCGCGCTTCAATAATATTCTGCACATCGACCCGGCCGCACGCACCGCGCGGGTTCAACCGGGGGTGCGCAATCTGGCGATCTCCCAGGCAGCGGCGCCATTCGGCCTGTATTACGCGCCGGATCCATCCTCGCAGATCGCTTGCTCGATCGGCGGCAACGTCGCCGAAAACGCCGGCGGTGTGCATTGCCTCAAGTACGGATTAACCGTGCACAACCTGCTGAAAATCGAAGTGCTGACCATCGAGGGCGAACGCCTGACCCTCGGTTCGGACGCCCTCGATTCAGCGGGTTTCGATTTGCTCGCCTTGTTCACCGGTTCCGAAGGCTTGCTGGGGATCATCACCGAAGTCACGGTCAAACTGCTGCCCAAACCCCAAGTCGCGAAAGTCCTGCTGGCCAGTTTCGATTCCGTGGAAAAGGCTGGCCGTGCGGTCGCCGAAATCATCGCGGCGGGGATCATTCCCGGCGGGCTGGAGATGATGGACAACCTCGCCATTCGTGCCGCTGAAGATTTCATCCACGCCGGTTACCCGGTCGACGCCGAGGCGATTCTGTTGTGCGAACTCGATGGCGTCGAAGCCGATGTTCACGACGACTGCCAGCGGGTGCGCGAGGTCATGACCGCCGCTGGCGCCACCGATGTGCGTCAGGCCCGCGACGAAGCCGAGCGCGTGCGGTTCTGGGCCGGACGCAAAAATGCTTTCCCGGCCATCGGTCGTTTGTCGCCCGATTACTACTGCATGGACGGCACCATCCCGCGCCGCGAATTGCCCGGCGTTTTGCAAGGCATCGCCCGCCTCGGCGAAGAATACGGTTTGCGCGTGGCAAATGTGTTCCATGCCGGCGACGGCAACATGCACCCGCTGATTCTGTTCGACGCCAATCAACCCGGCGAACTGCATCGCGCCGAAGCCTTGGGCGGCAAGATTCTTGAGCTGTGCGTGCAGGTCGGCGGTAGCATCACCGGCGAACACGGCGTCGGCCGCGAAAAAATCAACCAGATGTGCGCGCAGTTCAACAGTGACGAACTGAGCCTGTTCCATGCAGTAAAAGCCGCGTTCGACCCACAAGGCCTGCTCAATCCCGGCAAGAACATTCCGACCCTGCACCGCTGCGCCGAATTCGGCGCGATGCACATTCACGCCGGGCAATTGCCGTTCCCCGAACTGGAGCGTTTCTGATGGCCGATGTCGACGCCGCCAGCGCCCTGCTCGATCAGGTCAACGAGGCGCGGGCCAACGCCACGCCGCTGAAGATTCAGGGTGGCAATAGCAAAGCCTTTCTCGGTCGCGAGGTGGCCGGCGAAGTGCTCGACACCCGCGCCCACTGCGGCATCGTCCGCTACGAGCCGACTGAACTGGTGATCACGGCGCGCGCCGGTACGCCGTTGTCCGAGCTGCTGGCGGCGCTGGATGCTGCCGGACAAATGCTGCCGTGCGAGCCGCCGGCATTCGGCGAAGGCGCGACCGTCGGCGGCATGATCGCCACGGGGTTGTCCGGGCCACGACGGCCATGGTCCGGCTCGGTGCGCGACTTTGTCCTCGGCACCCGGGTGATCACCGGCCTCGGTCAGCATCTGCGTTTCGGCGGCGAAGTGATGAAGAACGTCGCCGGTTATGACCTGTCGCGGCTGATGGCCGGCAGTTATGGCTGCCTCGGCGTGCTCACCGAAGTGTCGCTGAAAGTCCTGCCGAAACCACGTCAGTGCCTGAGCATTCGTCTCGATATGGAATGCGCGCGGGCGCTGGCGAAGCTCGCCGAATGGGGCCAACAACCGTTGCCAATCAGTGCCGCCTGCCACGATGGCCAGAGCCTGTATCTGCGTCTCGAGGGCGGCGAAGGCTCAGTGACGGCGGCGCATCAACGACTCGGTGGTGAGCCGCTGGATTCGGGGTTCTGGCGGGATCTGAATGAGCAGCGTCTAGGGTTTTTCAACGAGGGTCTGCCGCTGTGGCGCTTGTCGTTGCCGAACAATCTCGGGCCACTGGATCTGCCCGGCGAGCAACTGATCGACTGGGCCGGGGCACAACGCTGGCTGAAATCCGACGCGGCGCACATTCATATCCTCGCTCAGGAACTCGGCGGCCATGCCACCTGCTTCAGCCACGGCGCCAGCTCTTCGCCATTCCAGCCGCTGGCCTGGACACTGCTGCGCTATCACCGACAACTCAAGGCGCAACTCGACCCGCAAGGGCTGTTCAACCCCGGGCGCATGTACGCGGAGTTCTAGCCATGCAAACCACCCTCAGCGAACAATCGCGACAACTGCCCCGCGCCGCCGAGGCGGAAAAGATTCTGCGCACCTGCGTGCATTGCGGCTTTTGCAACGCGACCTGCCCGACCTATCAATTGCTCGGTGATGAACTCGATGGCCCGCGCGGGCGCATCTACCTGATCAAGCAAGTGCTCGAAGGCGCGCCGGCAACGGCGCAGACGCAACTGCATCTGGACCGCTGCCTGTCGTGCCGCAACTGCGAAACCACCTGCCCGTCGGGCGTCGACTATCACAACCTGCTCGACATCGGCCGCGCGGTGGTCGATCACGCGGTGCCACGCCCGGCGGCGCAGCGTCTGTTGCGTGAGGGCTTGCGCGCATTGGCGCCGAATCCGCGGTTGTTCAAAGGCTTACTGCGGGTGGGCACGACGTTCCGGCCGCTGTTGCCGCGCTTGCTGGAAAGCAAACTGCCACAGCATCTGCCGCTTTCCGGTTTGCGCCCCGCCACGCGCCATGCCCGGAAGGTGTTGTTGCTTGAAGGCTGCGTACAACCGGGGTTATCGCCAAACACCAATGACGCCACGGCGCGGGTGCTGGATCGCTTGGGCATCAGTGTCACCCCGGTGGCCGAGGCCGGGTGTTGCGGCGCATTGGACTATCATCTCGACGCCCAGGCCAAAGGCCTCGACCGCGCCCGGCAGAATATCGATGCCTGGTGGCCGCACCTGCAAAACGGTGCCGAAGCGATTGTGCAGACCGCCAGCGGTTGCGGTGCATTCATCAAGGATTACGGGCATTTGCTGGCAGACGATCCGCTGTATGCGACCAAGGCACAGGAAATCAGCGAGCGGACGGTGGATCTGGTGCAGATACTCGCGCAGGAACCGCTCGAACAGATCTGCGCCGCCACTGAACGGCGGATTGCCGTGCATTGCCCCTGCACGTTGCAGCACGCGTTGAAACTGGGCGGCGCGGTGGAAGCCGTGCTGACGCGCCTCGGTTTCAATCTCACCGCCGTGCCCGACGGCCATTTGTGCTGCGGCTCGGCGGGCACGTATTCGCTGACGCAACCGCTGCTGGCCCGGCAATTGCGCGACAACCGTCTCAACGCGCTGGAGAGTGGCCGCCCTGAGCTGATCGTCACCTCCAACGTCGGCTGCCAGAGCCATCTGGGCAGCGCCGGGCGCACGCGCGTGATGCACTGGATCGAACTGGTGGATCAGTCGTTGGCAGAATGAAGTTCGTAGGATTCTTCGTTTGCCCGCGTGCGAGAAGGCTGCGATCTTTTCCCTCATCCATTCCGTGACCGTGGCAGGAATTTTTTTCATGACCGTGCAGCCGTTCGTCAGCCCCGACCTGATCCGCCAACGCTTCTCCAAAGCGATGTCCGACATGTACCGCGAAGAAGTGCCGCTGTACGGCGCGCTGATGCAATTGGTGGAACAGACCAATCGCGAGGTGCTTGCACGCCAACCGGACATCGCCCGGCAGCTCGACAGCACCGGCGAAATCCAGCGGCTGGACATGGAGCGCCATGGCGCCATTCGCGTCGGCACCGCGACGGAACTGGCCACCCTCGCCCGCCTGTTTGCGGTGATGGGCATGCAACCGGTGGGTTATTACGACCTGACTCCGGCGGGCGTACCGGTGCATTCCACAGCGTTTCGCGCGGTGCATGAGCAGGCGCTGCAAGTCAGCCCGTTTCGGGTGTTTACGTCGTTGTTGCGCCTGGAGTTGATTGAAGATCCCGAACTGCGCGACTTTGCCGAATCCGTGCTGGCCCAGCGTTCGATCTTTACCGCTGAAGCATTACGCCTGATCGCGCAGGCTGAAACCGCGGGCGGATTGAATGAAAGCGAGGCCGAGGCATTCGTCCTGCAGGCACTGGAAACTTTTCGCTGGCATCACAGCGCTACGGTTACCGCTTCGCAATATCAGACGCTGAGCGCCCAACACCGCTTGATCGCCGACGTGGTGGCGTTCAAAGGCCCGCACATCAATCACCTGACGCCGCGCACGCTGGACATCGACCGCGTCCAGGAGCAAATGCCAGCCCATGGCATCACCCCGAAAGCGGTCATCGAAGGCCCGCCTCGCCGGCAGTGCCCGATCCTCTTGCGCCAGACCAGTTTCAAAGCGCTGGACGAGCCGATCGCCTTCACCGATCAGGACCAAACCCTTGGCAGTCACAGCGCACGTTTCGGCGAAATCGAACAGCGCGGCGCGGCACTCACGCCCAAAGGTCGGGCGCTGTATGACCGTTTGCTGAATGCCGCACGCGATGAACTCGGCGACTTCCCCAACGAGGCCAATGCCGCACGCTACAACGCGCTGATGGCTCAGCACTTTGGCGAATTTCCTGACAGTGTCGAGGGTATGCGTGAACAAGAGCTGGCGTACTTTCGCTATTTCGCCACGGAAAAAGGGCTGGCTGCTGGAGGGCTTGGGCAGTCGTCTCTGGAGGTTTTGTTGCGCGATGGTTATGTGAAAGCGGAACCGTTGGTGTACGAAGACTTCCTGCCGGTGAGCGCAGCGGGGATTTTTCAGTCGAACCTTGGGGATGCGGCGCAGGCGCACTATGGCGAGCACTCCAATCGGCAGGCCTTCGAGCAGGCGCTGGGGCGCGCGACCATTGATGAGTTGGGGTTGTATGCGGCGACGCAGCAGCGTTCGATCGATGAGTGCCTGACACAACTTGCGATCTTTTGATCTGAAAATCTTGAAGCAGCCGCCTCGACCAAATGATGGCGCGTGGCCATTGTGCGCAAGAAGTTGCGCACTTGTTTTGTAAAAAAGCCTGATAAAACCGCTGAGAGCCACGTCGTACAAGGCCTGCAGCCAAGTGCGCAAGAAGTTGCGCAGTACTGCGCAACTTCTTGCGCACTTTTGCCTTGAGCGAGCGCTTTATTTCGCACAAGCGCCTGAAAAATCAGTCAAACACCCCGGCCCGTATGGCCGCCACAATTGTTGGCACGCTCCTTGATAACAGTCAGGCACCCACCGGGCGATTTCGCCTCCCGGGCACCTTAAATTATTCCGCAAGGAGAGCACCCCATGGCAACACCAGCGTACATGTCGGTTACCGGCGAAAAACAAGGCCTGATCACTGCAGGCGCTTTCACCGCTGACTCCGTAGGCAACACCTACCAGGAAGGCCACGAAGACCAGGTGATGGTTCAGGCTTTCAGCCACGACGTGATCATCCCGCGTGACCCACAATCCGGTCAGCCAACCGGTCAGCGCGTGCACAAGCCAGTTGTGATCACCAAGGTCTACGACAAGGCTTCGCCTCTGCTGCAAGCTGCTCTGACCTCCGGCGAGCGCATGAGCGAAATCGTTATCCAGTGGTTCCGTACTTCTGCTCAAGGTACCCAAGAGCACTACTACACCACCAAACTGGAAGACGCGATCATCGTCGCCATCAACAACAAAATGCACAACTGCCAGGATCCAGGCAACTCGCACTTCACCCACCTGGAAGAAGTGCAGTTCACCTACCGTAAAATCACCTGGACCCACGAAGTATCCGGTACTTCGGGTTCCGATGACTGGCGTGCTCCAGTCGTTTAATTACGGCTGATCGTTACAAGCATCGGCCAGCTCTGCTGGTCGATGTTGTTTTCGCCCTCCAGAATTTCGCGTAAGTTGAGCCGTTTTGCGGTCGTCAACTCACGCCGCTGTACAGCACGAGGAACAAGGGATGTTCGCGCCGGCCAATGAAACTCACTTTGCCCTGACCATCGAAGGTCTTTCTGCTGACTTTCAGGTATTCACCCTGCAAGGTCGCGAAGCCATCAGCCAGCCTTTTGTCTTTGAGGTGGAGCTGGTCAGTGAGCAGCCGTCGCTGGACCTCGAAACCCTGCTGCACAAACCGGCCTTCCTGCAACTGTCGCCCGACGGCAGCGGCATCCACGGCCAGATCTACCGCGCTGCGCAAGGCGATTCGGGCAAACGCCTGACCCGTTATTCGGTGACCCTGCGTCCGCAATTGTCTTACCTCGCGCATCGCGTCAATCAGCGCATCTTCCAGAACCTCACCGTGCCGAAAATCATCGGCAAGGTCCTCGAAGAGCACGGCATCCAAAGCAACGCCTACGAATTCAAGACCGGTTCGATTTATCCCGAGCGCATCTACTGCGTGCAATACGATGAATCGGACCTGCATTTCATCCAGCGCCTGTGCGAGGAAGAAGGTATTCATTACCACTTCGAGCACACGGCGACGGCGCACAAACTGGTGTTCGGCGATGACCAGACGGTGTTCCCGAAACTCAAGCCTGTGGCCTATCAGCAAGACTCCGGCATGGTCGCCAGCGACCCGGTGATCAAGCGCTTCGACCTGCGCCTGGAAACCCGCACCAGCCGCACCACCCGCCGCGATTACGACTTCGAAAAACCACGCCTCACCCTCGAAAGCGAAAACCGTGGCGACGCTCTGCCCGACCTTGAAGACTACGACTACCCGGGCCGCTTCATCGACCGCGAGCGCGGCAAACACCTGGCCAAACGCGCCCTCGAACGCCATCGCAGCGACTTCCAGCTCGCCGAAGGCAAAAGCGATCAGCCATTGCTGGTCAGCGGCCACTTCCTTGCGCTCACCGCGCACCCGAAAGCCAAGTGGAATGACCTCTGGTTACTGACCGAAGTCCACCACGAAGGCAAGCAGCCGCAAGTCCTCGAAGAGTCGGTGACCAGCGACACCACCGCGCTGAAAGACGATTTTCACCAGGGCTACCGCAACCGCTTTCAGGCCACGCCGTGGGACGTGCCGAACCGCCCGCCCCTGCGCCACCCGAAACCGCGCATCCTCGGTAGCCAGAGCGCCGTGGTCACTGGCCCGAAAGGCGAAGAGATCCACTGCGACCAGTACGGCCGCGTCAAAGTGCAGTTCCACTGGGACCGCGAAGGCCAGGCCGACGACAAAACCAGCTGCTGGCTGCGCGTCTCCAGCGCCTGGGCCGGCGCCCAGTATGGCGGCATCGCCATCCCACGCATCGGCATGGAAGTGCTGGTCACCTTCCTTGAAGGCGACCCCGATCAACCGTTGATCAGCGGCTGCCTGTACCACAAGGAAAACACCGTCCCGTATGAACTGCCGGCGAACAAGACCCGCAGCACCTTCAAGACCCTCAGCTCGATGGGCGGTGGCGGCTACAACGAACTGCGCATCGAAGACAAAAAAGGTCAGGAGCAGATCTACCTGCACGCCCAGCGCGACTGGGACGAAAACATCGAGCACGACCAGAAAATCAGGGTCGGCAACGAACGCCACGACACGGTCGAAAAGAACAGCTACACAGAATTCAAAGCCGAAGAACACCACACCGTCTACGCCGACCGCAAAGTCGAAGCCCGCGCCAACGACCACCTGACCGTCGGCGTCAATCAGCACATCAAGATCGGCACCGGCCAGTTCATCGACGCCGGCCAGGAAATCCACCTCAGCAGCGGCATGAAAGTGGTGATGGAAGCCGGCAGCGAGCTGACCCTGATCGGCGGCGGCAGCTTCATCAAGATCGACGCCGGCGGCGTGACCCTGAGCGGCCCGGTGATCAACATGAACTCCGGCGGCAGTCCCGGCAGCGGCACCGGCGCCGCCCCGCTGATACCCGGAATCCTGAAACAGGCCGACGCCGACAAGGCTGGCCAGGTCCTGACCCCGGCCCAGATCAACACCCTCAAACGAAACGCGCCGTTCTGCGAAGAATGCGAAAAATGCAAGGCAGGTGCCTGTGCCATCTGATCGAATTACGCCCAAGGATTGGCTGACGCAACAGCCGTTGCAGACTGGTGAGCGTTTGTATCTGGTTATTAGTGCGGCGAGTGATTCCGACGCGCTGAAAAATCTCTACCTGACCGAACCCACCGCCCAGCTCCTACCGATCTGGGGCGGCACGCCCTACTCCACCTGGCAACCGGTGATGCCCTACGTCACCGAACTCAAAGCCAACTCCGCGTTCCTGCCGTGGATCGCTGAAACCGATGCCCTTGATTGGGGCTGGCTGGCGGTGTCGCGTTCGGAACCGAACGAAGTGTTCGAGCATCTGCGCAGTCTGACGCAGGTGAAGATGCCGGACGGGACCGAGGTGTTTTTCCGGTTTTGGGATGGGCGGCATATCTATCCGATTCTGCATGGGCTGGGGGAGAAGGCTGGGGAAGTGATGTCGATGTTTGAGCGGTATCTGATTAATGGGCAAGCGCTGGAGGTTGGGACGCGGGTTGTGCCGAAGGTGAAAGATTGGCCGTGGTGGGAGGTGCCGAAGCCGTTACTGGATGGCTTAGCCAAGGAAAATCCGACGACGCTGATCAGCAACTTGATGCAGTGGCTGGAAGAAGACCGTCCGGACATTTACACCGCTTGGCCCGAAAACAACCTGAAGCTGAAAATCAGCCGTTTCGTGCGCCGTCCGGACGCACCGAAAAACCTTAAAGAAGCACTGTTAAACCACCTGATTCTGGAGCAAGGCTGATGGTCGCAAAGGAACGCATTGCCTTCGTTGACAACCAACTGAAGAATTTCAAGAACAGCCTGACGATTTACCAGAAGCAAACCCATTCCTGGTACGCAAGTCTGGCTGATGAAGTCAGCCACAAGACCGATAAACCTTCCCTGCTGGGTATGGAACGGATCCTCAAAGCCGGCAGATCCTCGACCGCGGTAAGCATGACAGATGACAATTTCAGCGTCGTGGCTCAATGCCCGCTGAAAGGCCCTATGCTGATCGAGAGCAAATTCGAATCTCTTTATGATATTCCCGTGGGGAATATTGAAGTCGAGATCGTTCCAGAGGGTGGCGGCGCCATCAACAAGGTCAAGCTTGATGCTCAGGGTAAAGCCAGTTGGTCAGGTGGGGTCCCGGGTAAAAAATACGTAATCCGTGTTCATAACGAAGTAACGCCAGCGCAGATTGACACACTGTTTGACTCGTACAAGGGACTCAACAGTGAACTCGAAGGTTTTCTGCGCAACAAATGGACCGGGCCTGGCGGATATCGCCAGCAGTGGTCAAGCCTATCTCTTTCCGGCACGGTCATGGCTATTGGTAGCGGCATCCTTGACGGTGGTTGGGAGGCAATTAAAGGCGTTTGGGATGGGATCAAACTTGTCCTGGATATCCTTCAGGACCCCGGCAAGTTTGGTAAAAAACTCGGCGAAGGTGCACAAGAGCTTATCGAAGTAGCAAAAACCGCCCCTGAAGTCATGAAAAAGGCCATGCTTTTGGCCAGTGACGAAGCAGCGCTTTTCCTGATGATGCATACAGCGGTTATTTGGCTGGCTAGCTTGCCCCCAATGAAAACAGCAGGTGATGCCGCGAAAATGACTACGGCGGCAGTCGTCGGCATTGCCATCGATATCGTCATCTCGATCGTTTTGACGGTGGCCGCTGAAGGAACTGGCCTGATTTATCTGGTCGCACGCATAAAGAAATATGGAGAAATCGTCCTCAACGCCGTAGTTAATTTTGTTAAGTCGATCTTCGAAATTATTAAGGGCTTCATGGCATACGTTACCAAGTATGTTCCAGTTGCGGCGCGCGGAATAGGAAGGCAGATTAAGCAAGGAACAGTGCAAGTTCGCTTCGATGGAAAATCGAATGCTCGGATAGGAACTGCGGCGCACGCTGACGATGCATCTAGACAAGCCACGACCCCCGCTAATAAAAGCGCGGAGCCTGTGTCCTGTACGCGCGTCGACAAGTGCCCGGTTTCGATGGTTACCGGCGAAGAGTTATTGACGCTGACCGACGGTCAACTCGACGGGCTACTGCCATTTGAGTGGACGCGTCTCTACAGAACCAGCGCGGTGGAAATCGACTGCGGCTTGGGTTATGGCTGGAGCCATGCCTTGGCTCATCGCATCGAAATCAATGGCGATGAAGTCACCTGGACCGACCACGAAAACCGCTCAACCCCCTTCCCACTTCCAACCGAACAACGCCCGGCCATCACCAACAGCCTCTCGCGCGCGGCAATTTTCCTCGGTGACGATCCATCGGAACTGATTCTGGCCCAAGCCGGCAAGCGACCATCGTTCTACCACTTCCGCTTTAACAGCAAAGGCGCCACCCTGATCGCCATTAGCGACAGCTATGGCAATAGACTGCACGTCACACGCGATATCCATGGTCGTATCAAACGCCTCGACAACGGCGCCGGTCGCGCCTTGCTTCTGCGCTACGACCGAAAACACATCGTCGCGATCGACTATCAGCAGTTCCTGCCCGCGGATAATCTGGAAGACGCCTGGAATACGGTGCAAACGCTGGTCACCTACAGCTATGACACTCAGCATCGTCTGATCGAGGCGAAGAACGCGGCCGGTGAAGCCGAACATTATCGCTACAACGAACAGCACGTCATTCTCGAGCGGCAACTGGCGGGCGGCGCTGCGTTCTACTGGGAGTGGGAGAACGAAGGCAAACTGTCTCGTTGCACACATCACTGGGCCAACTTCTCGCAGATGGAGGCGCACTACGCCTGGGATGACAAAGGCAGCGTGACTGTCACCAACGCCGACGGCAGCGAAGAGGTGTACACCCACGATGATCAGGCACGACTGATCAGCAAGATCGACCCGGACGGTGCCGAGCATCTCAAGGCCTACAACGACAAAGGCCAATTGATCGCGGAAAAGGATCCGTTGGGTGCCGTCACCGAGTACCGCTACAACGACAACGGCTTGATGACTGCCGTCATCCCGCCGGAAGACGAAGCCACCACGTATGAATACGTCAACGGTTTCGTCAGTGATGTTCATCGCGGCAAAGCCAGTTGGAAGTACCAACGCAACCGTCAAGGCGATATCACCCAGCAAATCGATCCGGACGGCAATGCCACGCTATACAGCTACGACGGCCAGGGGCGTCTGCTGGAGATTCGCCACCCGGACGGCAGCCGTCATCAACTCGGCTGGAACAACCTCGGCCAGTTGCTGGAAGAACGCCTACCCGATGGCGGCCAGCGCAAGTATCGCTACGACGCGCTGGGTCGGCAGATTACCCGCCAGGAAGAGTCCGGCGCCATTACCCAATACCAGTGGGACGCCGCTAATCGCCTCGCCCAAGTTACACTGCCGGGCGGTGCAACCCGTGCGTTTACCTATAACGCCTACGGTAATGTCACCGCTGAACGCGATGAACTCGGCCGCATCACTCGGTACGAATACGCCGACAACCTGCATCTGGTCTGCCGCCGCATCAATCCGGACGGCAGCCAACTTCGCTATCGCTATGACAACTCTCGTCTGCTGCTGACTGAAATCGAAAACGAGCGCGGCGAGCAATACCACCTCGACTACTACGCGAACGGCCTGATCCAGCAGGAAACAGGCTTCGACGGTCGTCGCACGGCTTACGAGTATGACCTCAACGGCCAACTGCTGAAGAAAACCGAGTTCGGCGACGATGGCAGCGAACTGGTCACTGAGTATCAGCGCGATGCGGCTGGCCGGCTGCTGGTGAAAACCCTGGCCGATGGCGAAGAAATCCACTACAGCTACGACGCCCTCGGTCGCCTCGTAAACGTCGATGACGGCAACTGGCCGCTCGCCTACAAATACGACCTGCAAGACCGCCTCATCGAAGAACACCAAGGTTGGGGCACCCTGCGCTACGAGTACGATAGCGTTGGTCAGCTCAAACACTGCCGCCTCCCTGACGGCAGCAAACTCGATTACCGTCACCAACCGGGCGGACAACTGAGCAGCATCGACCTCAATGGCTCGCGCCTGACCTCTCACCAGTTCAGTGCTGGGCGCGAACAAAAACGTCAGCAAGGTTTGCTGCTCAGCCAATACCAGTACGACGAACAAGGCCGCCTGCAAGCCCACACTGTTGGCCAGCGAGACAAGAACCTGTTCCAGCGTCGTTATAATTACGATGCCAACGGCAACCTCGCTGGCATTGATGACAGCCGCAAAGGCAATCGCAGCTACCACTACGACCCGCTCGATCGACTCATCAGCGTGCGCGGTGCTACTCCGGAAAGCTTCGCCCATGACCCGGCGGGCAACCTGCTGGGCCAAAACAATGAAGGCACAGCAAACCTCGCCAACGTCAAAGGCAACCGCCTGCTGATGCAGGGTGATCGTCACTACGAGTACGACGCGTACGGCAACCTGAGTCGCGAACGCCGTGGCACAGGACAGAAACTCGTCACCGAGTATCGTTACGACTGCCAGCACCGCTTGATCGGCGTTAGCCTACCGGGTGGCAGCACTGCAACCTACAAGTACGATGCCTTCGGTCGACGTATAGAAAAAACCGTCGACGGCCACATCACCGAATTCCTGTGGCAAGGCGAACGCCTGATTGCCGAAAGCGCCGAAAACCGTTACCGCAGTTACATCTACGAACCGGGCAGCTTCCGCCCATTGGCGATGCTCGATGGCGAAGGCCCACGTAAAGCAACGCCGTTCTATTACCAACTCGACCACCTCGGCACACCGCAGGAGCTCACCGACTACAGCGGCGAGATCATGTGGTCGGCGAAGTACCGAGCCTACGGTAATCTCGCCGCGCTGGACGTCAGCGAGATCGATAACCCGTTGCGGTTCCAGGGTCAGTATTTCGATGCCGAGACAGGGTTACATTACAACCGGCACCGCTACTACAATCCGGGAACTGGACGGTTTTTGACTCCGGATCCGATCAAACTTGCAGGTGGTTTGAATAGCTACCAGTACGTGCCGAACCCTACGGGGTGGGTGGATCCGTTGGGGCTAGCAAGTAAAGAGTGTGATGAGCCTGAACCCTATAACAACTCCGCTCATAACGCCGCCAAATACGAAGCCATGAAGCGTGATCTTAGAACGACTGAGGCTGCGAATCCCTTAGTCGAAAGTTTGCGGGCCACTGGTGATCTTCCCCCAAATTACGTTACAAAAGCTCAGGCAACACAAAGCGGATGGAAAAAAGGTAAAGCAGTCAACAATAGCGTTCCTGGCGGGCAGCTAGGCGGTGATGTTTTTTACAATGATACAAACGTACTTCCTTCAGCCCCCGGCCGAACCTGGTATGAAGCTGACGTCGGTCTCAATAACACGATGTCGCGGAGCAATCAGCCGGGGACCAGGCTACTCTACTCAGATGACGGACTCCTCTACATAACTAGTGATCATTACGAAACTGTTACCCCTATTGGAAAGTGGAAGTGAATCAAAATGATAGTTGAGCTTGATGGATTGTCCATCTCATCTGAGCAAGAATTCCATAAGCGGATAGCGTCTGCTTTTTCTGTTACTCAATACTATGGAAATAATCTTAATGCGCTTTGGGATCTACTCAGCACCGATGTAGAGCGCCCAATTGAATTAATTTGGACAAACTCAAAACATTCAGAAGAACTAATGGGCGACTCATATAGAAAAATATTAATTATTCTTGATCGAGTCAAAACTCAAGATGAAAACTTTGGACTGGATGAGAAATTTAGTTACCAACTGAAATAGTAAAGCTGTAAACGGGGAGCAGACCACGTTTTATTTTGTCTGAAGGTGGTCTGTCCCTGAATAACACCGCAGCTACATCTACGAACCTGGCAGTTTCCGCCCATTGGCGATGCTCGATGGCCCACGTAAAGCCACGCCGTTCTATTACCAACTCGACCAACTCGGCACACCGCAGGAGCTCACCGACTACAGCGGTGAAATCATGTGGTCGGCGAAGTACCGAGCCTACGGTAACCTGGCAGCGCTGGACGTCAGCGAGATCGATAACCCATTGCGCTTCCAGGGTCAGTATTTCGATACCGAATCAGGATTACATTACAACCGCCACCGCTACTACAATCCGGGGACTGGACGGTTTTTGACGCCGGATCCGATAAAGCTAGTCGGTGGATTGAACGGTTACCAATACGTGCCGAATCCAACGGGCTGGGTAGATCCGCTAGGTTTAAATTGTACGCCAGGACAATGTCCTGATGCCGAACCTCCCAAATGGACTGAAAATTCAGTATTTAATAAATACCCAAAGAAAACGGTCATAAAAACCTCTGGGCCAGAGGAACAAGCCGCTTTCCTACAAGAACATTTGCCTGGACTGCCTAAGGAGCAGGCTCAAATGATCCTTGAACAATCGTATAAAAAAGGAACGTCCGTTGTCATCGGCGGAAGTCGAGTAAGGGGGGACAGTCACCCCGGTAGCGACTTGGATGTTGGATTCGGAGATGTCAATGCAAATAAAGCCGGCAAAATACTTAAGGACCTTAAAAAATCATTTGAGGGAAAGGAAGGCTTTTTGTCGCTCGAAGAAACTAAAATCGCGCCGGGTAACAAAACTGCATCCATTGAAGAAATAAAATCTCCAGAAGAATTTTTCCAACGCTCAGGTAAACGTTCTGAGCAGGATCAGAAAGCAGGTGAAGCTTATAGACCATCAGGTTCAATAACGCTTAAAGAGGATGGTACGATCACGCTAATACCACCTGGAGAACTTCCATGATATTTAAATCAGCCGGCACAGAAGTCAATCTAAACACGGTCACTTACAGGAGCCTTGGCTTCGGTGAGAAATCAATTCTCGAAACAAAAAAATACGAAATGACGATAAACAACGATGAGTTCCCGGAAAACTTCATCAACCATGCAAACTCATTTATTGCCGAATGCAAAATTGATGACTCTGAGCAAGGCTACGCTGACATTCCCGAACTAAAAAAAATAGGTTATCCAACCTTTAATGAAATTTTAAACGACCATCACAATTTGGCTGCCAGCCTTATAAAAGATTATCTTTACTTCGAGCTTTTTTACTTCTTATTCCCCAACTCAAGAGAGCTTAAGGTGGTTATTAACAGCATCGAAGACATAAAATCAGATGGAAGATCAATTACAATCACGGGCGACACGTATCCAGTTCAGAAAATTTAGAAAATCAAATCTACAACTCAAAGGAGAAAAACTACAATTGCAATGACAAAAAAACAGAAAAGGGGAGAGATTCATTTTCTACAAGCTGAAAATAAATCCGCCCCTTTTTTCTGTATTATTGGAATCTTTGCCTGTCTAACGCGCGAGAACTGGAAATCCTCAATGAACTGCCTAGAAAAAGAAATCGACTCGGCATTAGCAGAGCAGAACTTAGCGCATGAGAAAGTACGCAACAATGAACTAGCCAAATTGATCGCCAAGCTAACGAGATCATTTTTTTCTTCTGAGACAAAGAGCCTCGACCCTTTCTACTTGAAGAACCCCCAGAAAAAACACAACCCAGACTTCTGGAAAAAAGTAGACACTCTCGAAAATTTTGAAAACCCCTTACTAATAGTTCAAGACAGTAAGATTCACGCTTGGAAACTAGCAAACTCTGCAGATCTTAAAACGTTATTTTCCGAAACGACTGGATTCCCATTCTGGATAGTCGACGACAACTTCAAAGTGCTAATCTATATGGATGATCATGATTGCGTTCATACCAGCGATAGCACTCAATAAAAACAAATCGACTCCAGGTAATTTAAATAAATAAAACGGGGACAGACCACAACTCCTTATTTTAAACGGGGCAGATCACAGTTTTTTACATCCATAATCTGCCACTTGGGAACTCTCCTCTTTCTCGCTATTTAACGTGATCCGTCCCTGAACAACATGAACAGCAAGATTTACGAAAAATATAACTACTGGCTTGGACCGAATGAAGACTCAAATTGGAATGAGTACATTACTGAACAGGTAGCTCATGGAGTTTTAGGAAAATTTAACGCCATGGACTGGCAACAACTTAATGAATCAATTCTTTTAAAAGAGGAATACTGGCAAGAAAGAAGCGCTGCTGCTCTGGGAGAGTTGCGATCGCCCGAAGCGATAGAGCTTTTAAAAAAACTTCTTGACTCTACGTTCTCCGAGGTAGCAATCGCCGCAGCTTCCGAACCTGATTGGACTGAAGCAGTTATTGATGAAAAACACTCTAATAAAATTCAGCGAATCATAGACAATCTACCCGATGAAGAAATTGATTCTTACCCTGAACTCAAAAACCTACTAAAAAAATCACAAAACCAAGGTTCCTAATAAAGACGACAAAAAAGGGGACAGATTTATTTTCTACAAACTGAAAATAAATCTGTCCCCTTTTCTGCTGAGCAGATCTATGAGCTACGGACCGCGATTGCTGAAGTGAAATTTGTGAACCCTACTGGTCATCATGGGGGCAAAGGGTCCACAAAAGCACATAATGAAATACTTAAAATAATTGACAATTCGAAAGATTACGGCGAGTTCCGACAGGGCCTCAATGAGTGGGCGGGTCGGAGGTTAGAAGGTGGAGTTGACTCTCTCCCATCCGGCCTTAAAAATTGAGGAGAAAAAGATGAGTAATAAAAAAACAGTATCAATTTGGACTGCAAACGCCGACTGGCAGCAATCCACTCTTCGGGAAATAGTGACGCCTGCCTATTCTGACGATGGAGAATCTCTAGGATCAGAGTTCAGCAATGCATTTTCTCTGGGCTTTATTAACGACGACTTTATTGAATCTGATATCGTAGAGCCAACTAAAAATTTGGAAAAAGCAATCGAGGATTTTTCTTATGACTCCGACATCATCGCTGAAATAAAAAAGAAAAACCTCTCTATCTCACCTGAAAAAATAAACACTGTTATTGCAATTTATAATTGTGCTTATAAAGGAAAAACCACAGCCTCCATATTACGAGGCATCGAATTTACATATCGAGGTCAGTTTGAATATCAAGATTAGGACACATGAGACGCAACCGATAAAGATTGAAATTTTTACTTTCCTAAGTGCCCATCGGATGACCTTTACCCGTCAACCTTAAATGCTCGTGACTAGCCTCGTCGATGTCAAAGACAAGCACCCGACGACATCCTTCCTATATGGGTAATTGCACCGTAACGAGGGACAAACCACGTTTTCTTTTTCTGAAGGTAATCTGGAAAATATGGCGATGGCGGAGCACAACAACTCCATCTAGATGGGCAAAAAGTAAACTTCGACAAACTCGACGTACTTCCGAAAAAAAATGAGAACTTTTCATGTGATTGCTAGTAAGGATATGGAGCCAAACCTCCCGCATAGCTCAAACTGGCCAAAGGTTATAGGCTACTCCTTCGCAGATAACTATTTTTACTTATCCGAAGGCAAAGGCCACGGCTTTGCCGCGAACGACATGCCTGAATCGAAAGCTAAAAGACCAGAATGGCTTGAAATATTTACAGCTTTAGACGCGACTTGGTTCCTTAACATGATTGACAACACTAACTTCACCAGCGAGACGGATTTCCGTGAAAAATTAACAGCACACATTGGCAACGTAGATACAATAATATTTTGACCAACTCGAGTTCGGTATTACACCAGCAGGCAGGGCTCAACTGGCATCGAAGTGATGGTGTAATCCAAGTACAGGAAAACAATCGTGTCTACGTGAAATCTGCCAACGCCTACCAATGCGTAAATGGCGGACAGACCAGACAAAAAAGGGGACAGATTTATTTTGTCTGACGGTGGTCTACCCCGAACGGCCATCAATCTTTCCGCGTTCTAAACGTGGTTTTCTCCTGATTAATTACTTATGCAAATCCATCTTAACATCGAAGGTCTACCGGCCTACCCATACCCTACAAACTTCCTGCATTTTGCATCCATTGAACCAGAAACAGACATCGAGCCTTGGTGGCTGCTGGTATACAACGAAGGTACAATCAACAACTGGTACAAAATACTCAAACAGCTTTATCCAAAACGCACATTGATCCCATTTGCCAAATTCAACGCGAATGATGACATCGCGTGTTTTGATGGAGATGATTTTCCTGGGCAGCCCCATGTGTTGATAATTCATGCTTATGCGTCAGAGGGCTGGGAACTTCACGCCACCTACGCTAGCTTTGATAAGTGGCTAGAAGAAGCCATGGTGCAAAATGCCGAGTGGCTCAATGAGGATTAAAAACTTTAATCCCGACAAGCCTGGTATTTGCTTTAGAAAAAACGAGAGAACCGCAGGCAGCCCCTGAGCAATCTCGTTGTTTAACCTCTACTCCCCCGGACTGAACAATCAAAGGACTGTACCCTTGAAACGCCTGAATCGCCCATTTTCCATCCTCCTCGCCCTCACCTTCTCCCTTAATGCGACTGCACTGTCCCTTCGCTCCGAACAACGCCCCGACGGCACCACTGCCCTGTTACTTTCAAACGAACCCGCCGCAGAACGCGCGCCAAAGCTCAACCAGGATCCAGCGGTGCGCTCAGCACTGGTCGATTTTTTTGGCTATCAGACCGGTAGCTACACCAACGACAACACAATGATTGTGCAGCAAGTTCTGGAAGCGCTTGATTCGGAAATGTCGATGTTTGCGGACGGTGTGCCTGCCGGCAGCAAAATGATTACTGCCATGGATGATGGCAACAATGGGTTTGAGCGCGGCGCATTGTTGCTTAACGACAAGGGCCAGTTGGTCGCTGTCGGGCTGGTCAATGGCCACTGCACGGTCAAGTCGCGTGAGGAGGCTTTGACCTGTAACGATGCCCCGCAAACCGTGCTGACCATTTTCCAACCGCAAGGCGCTAAACAAGCTGATGCCGAATCTTTGATTGGCTGGAGCAAGCAACTGCCTCCCATGATGGCGATATGGGAGGAAAGTGATGATCCGGAACGCCGAGCCGCCGCGCAGAAAATTGCCAGCGTTGAATACGCTGCAACCAAACCGGAACAGGGAGCGTGGACAGCGGCACAGTTACCTTCCGACTTTCCCAAAGCCATGCTGGCGATGCTTCCGCAGCGGGCTCACCTGATCGGTGCTGGCGCACACGGTGTTTTCACGACACCGGGGATGGAGGGCACGCCGATTGAAGGTGACTGGGACAAAATAGCCGGCCGTCCACAACATGAGTTCGAAGTCATTCTCCGGACTTTTACAGAGTACGCGGACGTCATCGACTTCTATCAGCAGCATGCGAAGGATGCCGAAATCAGCGGCAACCAGAGAAAGGCACTCGTTGAAGGCTATATTGGTGGCGGCACCTACAAGATTGAAATCAGTAATAGAAAAGATGAAGGCACGGTGATCACACTCTCTGCTTGGCGACAAGAAGTCTGATTTATCCAAATAAAAAAAGGGCGATCCCATGATCGCCCTCTTTCAAATCAAGATACCCTTCCTTTGCACATTAAAGCTTTTTCAGCTCTTCTTTAGCTCCCGGAGCACCGCGATCAATTGCTTTGAGCATCCAGTACTCAGCCTTGGATTTGCTTTTTGGCAAGCCGCCACGTCCTTGTGCGTACATTTTCCCAAGCGCCAACTGCGCGTTGCCAAAATCGGCATCCGCAGACTTGCGGTAAAGCTTGGCTGCTTCACGTTGGTTTTTTACAGTGCCTCGCCCCTGTTCAAGCATTTGCGCCATTTCATACTGCGCGTACTTATTGCCGAGCGCAGCCGACTTGCCAAACCAGGAAAATGCCAGAGCTTCATCCTTGTCCACACCACGTCCTGCGGCAATCATCTCCGCGAGGTTCTGCTGTCCGTAATCGTCACCGGTTTCAGCCAGTTTGCGATACCACTGAGCGGCAACAACATCATCCTGTGTAACTCCGTCCCCTTTCTCATAAAGGCTTGCCAGCAGCATGTAGGCTGAGGGATATCCACCTTCGGCGGATTGGTGGTAGTACGCTAATGCTTTGTCCATGTCCTTGAGATTTTTGATCGATCGGCCACCGCGATGGTAGATCTGCGCCAAACTGAACTGGGCCTTGGCATTACCTTGCTCCGCAGCTTTCAGATCCCAGTAAACACTTGCGTCTTCACCCTCAACGCTTCGATCCCAACGAAGTTCCTCAGCCAATCCGACTTGCGCTTCAGCATTACCTTGCTCTGCAGCTTTGCGAAACCACGCTTCCGGCATGCCCGGTGACCACTGCTCAACCACCCCGCAGAGGTTCTCCTGAATGGCTTTGCCAAACTGCGTCTGCGCGTCGAGATCACCTGCGACCGCTTGTTCATGCAGCCGCTCAGAATTTGGCGCGCACTTCCCTGCCTTCATACCGTCGTAGTAATCACGCGGCGCTTGTGCCCACGTATTACAGGTGATGAACAGTGAAAAAAGTGCCGTGCCCGCCGTACCGACAGTTTTGAAACGCTTGATCATTTGTTACTTCCTTGTGGCTTAAAAATTCCAACGAAAATCTTGCGCAAAATACTAGCTCGCTTCGAACATCCGCTCGTCCACCTCGTACTTAACCACCACCCGATTCCGATACAACCTCACCCGCTCCACCAATTCCCCAACCTGCCCCTTCTCCCGCACCTCCCGCCAGATCTCATTCTCCCGATACACCCGCGCCCCCTCCCGCACAAACCGGTGCGCCTCTTGAAACACGTGATAGCGATATTCCCTCACCCGATCACACAGCAACTCCCCTTCGAGTTGTGTCTCGCCGACGTTCAACTTCAGTTGAAAGTGCCGATCCGTCGGGTTGTGCAGCACCAGATCAACGTAGTTATAGAAAATCGCCGCCCCGGATCCAAACGGCAGCACCCGCCCTTCATCTGGAAACGGGTCGAAGCTGTGGTTGGAGCGTTCGACTACCACCAGCGGTGAATGAATGGCCATCCAGTGAATCAGGTTGCTCAGTTGGCAGATGCCACCGCCTACCCCGCGTCGTGCCTCGCCGAACGACAGTTCCATGCCTTCAACGTAGCCGCGCTTCACAGTCGGGCGGCCGACGAGGCGGCAGAAGGAGAAGTGTTCGCCGGGGGCGATGATGACGCTGTCGATGGCGGCGACGGCGAGTTTGAGGTTGATGACTTTGTTGTGTTGCAGGGCGAGGTCGGAGTCGCCGAGTTTGCGGATGAGTTTCGAGGTGTGTTTGAGGTAGCGAAATGGCAGGCGTTCGGCTGCGGCGACGGGGCGTGCGTAGCGTTTGCTGGAACAGTGCCAGGCAATTTGGCGGAACAGTCTTTTTTGCCACACGCGCAGCCAGTACAAGGCCGGGTGGTAGAGGGAGAGTGGTTTCATCCGTGACACAACGGCGTGCGCCGTTTCTTCCTTGAACCGTGAGAGGGGCGCGTATTTTATCCGGTAATGACCGGCAGCACCCCATGCATTTCATAAGATCAGTCGTCTCTCTTCGGCATACATCTACCGTCACATCCGTAAATTAAGGTTCGACTAAGGTTGCCTCGCTACGATCGCGGCCACGAAACCCTGTTGTCCTTGAATCGCAGATGAGTCCTTCCGACATGAAAGCGTTTGATTTACCAGCCCAGCCAGCGTCGAATTTCAGCCTTGTCTTGGTAAATTACAAAACCCCGGACATCACCCGAATGTGCCTCGAGCTTTTGCGTGAGCACGTCCAGGAGCAGCGCATTCCGGTGTGGGTGGTGGATAACGATTCGGCGGATGCGAGTCTCGATTACTTGCGCACGCTCGACTGGATCAACTTGATCGAACGGCCTTCGCCGGGCAAGGAAGCCGGGCATATTGCGCACGGTAAAGCACTGGATCTGGCACTGGAAAAAGTCGAGACCGACTATCTATTTCTGTTGCACACCGACACCTTTGTCTACGACAAAGAAGTGTTTGCGATGATGATGCGTGAATGCACGAAAACCCCGGATATGGCTGCAGTCGGTTGTGTCGAACAACTCAATCGCGGGATTGTGCGTGACACCTGGCGTTTAACTTCGCGTTTCTGCAAGCACTATGTTCGTAAAGCGAAAGTGCGTCTGGGCCTGCGCTCGAAAATGCCAAGACCCTACAAGGAAACTCATCTGAAAAGTTTCTGCACATTGTGGAATGCGCGTTTGATGAAGTCCCAGGGCTTGCACTTCTGCATGGATGAGCAGGTGCCCGGTTATGCGCTGCAAGACCGCATGAGCAGTCTGGGCTATGGCATCAAGTTTCTGTCGCCGCGCAAGATTTTCAGCTATCTGGATCACATTCAGTCAGGAACCGTCGCGGCTGCAGGCACCTACGGGGAAAATCACCGCAGGACAAAAATGTATCAGGCCACGCTGAAGCGCTTTCAAGGGCAGCAAGGCTAGCCTGCAGCGAACACCTCGGTTTAATTTCCGACAAACAAAAAGGGCGACTATAAAGTCGCCCTTTTTGTTTGCAGAAATTGTATACATCTACTCCGAAGAGGTGTTCGCCCAGTGTAATGGCCTGGCAATCCATGCACCGGTAAAGAGCCCTGACACTGGGCGAACGGGTAGGATTTTAATAGAAGTTGGCGCTTATGTCCTCATTCTTGAATGTAAAAATTATGTACGAAAAAGTTAATAGATATTTATCGACGAATTCTTTCGCGAAACTTTCAATAACACCAAAGATAACTAATAGTATGACTACTCTCATACAAAAACTGTACAAGAGCAGTCACTCTGTAGAGCTAATACTCAACTTTCGTGTTGACTAGTCACTTTCAAGATATCGGTGTAAGTGACAATAACGCTCTGCCCTTCTTTCAGATCTTTCAGTTTGGCTTGGATTTCAGGCTTTTTCACGTCGAGAACTTTCGATACGCCCGCCGGGTTTTGCAGGGTCACCTGATTTGTCTTCAAATCAATTTTGGTGATTTTCAGTTGCACCTGAACCTGACGGTACGCTTCGCCACCGGGGTTATCGCTGCCCGGAGCCTTACGCAACTCACCGGTACGTTCGGTGGTGCCAGGCAGACCTTTATCCACATCGGTGTCCAGGTAAGCAGCTACGGAACGCTGTACCTGGATGTTGACCTGATCGCCGGCCTTGAGATTGGCGAGGTTTTTCGCCTTATCAGTGAGCTGAACATGAACCGGCTTGCCTTCGGCGCCTTCGAGCACAACCTGATGGTTGGCGGCGTCGACGGAGATCACTTTGGTGGTGACCTGATCGGCTTCAACAGTGGCAGACAGCGGAATATCGGCAGCCAGAGCGCCGAAGCTGGTGGCGGACAGTACGGTTGCGAGAGTGATGGCCTTGGCCAGTGCGTCGAGCTTCATAATCAATACTTTCCCTGTGATGAATGGCAGCGCCCGGCACCGAAGTGGCTTCAGCGGCGGACGTGCCACTGAGCATAGACGCTGTTCAGGGCTTGGCTGGTGTTTGTTGTTTTGCGGTGTCCTGCGCGGTTGATTCGCCACTGGGCGTGCCCTTCCCGCTATTTTGACGTTGTTTGGGATCGGTGGGGCGCAGGGCGTCGTTGTCGCGTTCGGTTTCGCCCGGTGGACGGGGTTCGTCGGGGTGTTCGCCTTGGGTGATCGGTTTCATGGAGTGGTCCTCAAGCTTCGGGGTCGTCGAGTTCACGGGTGACGTTGATCGCGGGTGAATCCTTGTGCAGGTCGTCGGCTTTGGCGCGCAGGATCTGCCATTGCTCAAGGTCGATGGCGCCTTGGCCGAGCAGGTCGTCGGCGATGCGTTGCAGGTCGAAATAGTGCGCGTCGGGGGATTGCTGCCAGTAGGTCTGGTCGTCGAACAGGCGCTGCCAGGTGGTCATGTCTGGGGGTTGCAGGTCGTCGCTCATGGGGAAATCCTCGACGGCGTTTCGCAAAGGTGTGAGAGATATTTGGTAGAGGGGTTGAGAAGTAGCGGAGTTCCGGCCAATTTCTCTGTGGTGTGTGGGCGGGCGCTTTCGCGAGCAGGCTCGCTCCCACATTTTGATCTCGGTCAGATCCGGATTCTGCGCCCGTTACAACTCGCAGTTTTTACGAGGTGCTGTCAGTACCCGGTCATTTCCAGATAGCCCCGGCCGGGATGGCTGCCGCTGATGCGTACCGGACCTTCCCAGTAAGGGATGCGCAGGTTCATCCAGGCATTGGGGTTGAGCGCGTCGAGGGTGATGTCGAGGTGTTTGTCGGGGATGCTGATCGACCATTTCACCGGCATCGCCCGACCGGCGACTTTGGCGGTGTCCTGCGGAGTGAGCTGAATCTGCGAACGGCGCAGGGTTTGCGTCTGGCCATCGGCGGCGATCCACGTGCCGGTGAGATACGGCGCGCCGTCCTTCTGGCGCATGCGGTACAGCATCACGTGTTCGCCGCTGTCCAGATGCAGGGAAAACCAGTCCCAACCGGTTTGATTGGCGGTCAGCGGCTGGCTGCTCCATTCGCGATCAAGCCACGCCGGGCCGCTGACGGTGTAGGTCTGGCCGTCAATCTGCAACGTGCCGCTGGCCTGAAAAAACGGCTGGCTGTAGTAATACGACGCCTGACCTTCTTCGGATTTCTGACTGAAACCCTTGTCGCCCTGCAGCACCAACGGACGACTCGAGGTGAGGTGCAGTTGATAGGCGAAATCCTTGTCGCGAGCGCTGAGTTGCAGGTCGCTCAACGGATCCTGCGCCTGACTGGCGAACCGCCAATCATCGATCCACGCCTCGAACGGCGCCAGTTGCACACCCGCCTGCCCCACCCCGCCTCGGGCGTAACGTTCGGCGGCGTGATGCACCGTGCTCGAAGTTACCGCCGCATGCCCCAGCCAGATCGTCTGATCAGTCCAACCGGCCTGCTCCGCCAGCGGTTTCAGCGCACTGCGAAACAACGTCCACTGCACGCCGAATTCATTGCCCTGCTGATCCTTGAGATTGGCGGTGACGTACCACCACTCGATGCGAAAACCGTCATGCGCCCCGTGATCTGCGGGAAAACTGAACACCCGCCCCGGCACTACCGGCGTAAACGCCAACGCCTGATCGCCCATCCCGGCGAAGCCTTTTTGCTCCGGAGCCGATTGATCGCAACCACCGAGCAGCAACAAAACCATGAGCACAACGAAGTTAATCCTCATGGGCGAACGTCCTCAGCAGGTCCGCCGGTTGCGTGCGGTACAGCGAGTACAGCGGCCATGCCGAAGCCAGTAACGTCGCCAACAATGCCAACCCCATCAACTGCAGCAATTGCCACGGAAACACCCGCAACGGCAGCCGCCAGCCAAACGCCTGCACATTGATCACCGCGTCCAGACACCACGCCAACGCGATCCCCAGTGGCAATGCCAACACCAGCGTCAGTACCGCCAGCAGCCAGGTCTGCCCGAGATTTAGCAGCATCAATTGCCGCCGCGTTACGCCCAGCGCCCACAGCGGTGCGAGTTGACCGAGGCGACTTTGGCTTTGCGTCAGCAGACTGATGAACAGCGCCACGCCCGCCACCGCCAGGGTCAGACTGTTCAACGCCGCCGTCGCCGCAAAGGTTCGTTCGAAGACCTGCACCGACCAGCCCTTGAGCCGCGCCTGATCGACGATGCGACTGTCATCGAGTTGAAAGCGCGCCTGCAAAGCAGCTAAAAGTCCCGGGATATTCTGCGGCTCGATGCGCAGATTGAAACGGTTCGGCGTCAGTTGTGGCCAGCCGCGCAGCAGGTGGTGGATGTTGACCAGCAAGTGCCCCTTGGGATTGCCGTAGTCGGCGTAGATGCCAACGATGCGTGGCGACCATGTGCCGTTTGGCGTCGGAATCGCCAGGTGTTCGCCCGCGTGCAGTTTCAGGCGCCGGGCGAGTTGTTCACTGAGCATCACCGCATCATCGGACGCCAGATGCGCCCACGGATCGCCGCCCATCGAATCGAGCAACGGCCAGTGCTGGCGATAGTGCGCGTGATCGATAATGCCGAACACTTCCGCCGGCCAGCCCTGCAATGTGACCGCGACCTGCCAGTTGGGCAGAATCGCCGAGACGTTCGGCTGCTGCTTGAGCCAGCTGTACATTTCCCGCGACTGGGCCGGATTGCTCGGATTGATATACAGCTCGGCGCTCAGGCGTTGTTCGAGCCAGTCATCGAAGGTCTGGCGAAAACCGGCGGTCATGCTGCCGGCACCGATGTTGGCGGCGAGCGCGAGGAGCAACGCCATCAACGCCAGACTGAGTGCCGGCAATTGCTGACGGCAATCGGCGAGAAACCATTGACCGAGCACCGAGCGACTGCGCCCGAGCAACTGATTCAACAGCGCGCTGAGCAACACCGGCAGCGCCAATGCGGCGCCAATCAGCAGTCCGGCCATCAAGACAAAACCGCTGGCCAGACTGTCGCCGCCGATCAATGCCGCCAAGGCAATCAAGCCCAACACCGCTGCCAGCCAAGCTTGGCGACGCAACCACCGAGCATATTGCTGATGCCACGCTTGCGGATCCGCCACAGCCAACAACGGCAAACGGGCGGCGCGCAACAGACTGTTGGACCCGGCGAGCAAGGCGCCGAGCAGGCTCAAACCGATGCCGCTGAACCACCACCAAGGACTGAGGCGCAACTGTCCCGCCACTTCCGCGCCATACAAACCGCGCAGACTGGCGGCGACATCCGGCAGCAAGACACTCGCCAGCCAATAACCGCTGATCACGCCGAATAGCCCGCCGATCAGCGCCAGCACACCCAGCTCAACGATCAGGCAAAAGATCAACATCCGCGCGCTGACCCCGCACGCGCGCAGCGTACGCAGCAGACCGCGCCGTTGCTCAAGAGCCAGGCCAATCGCGGCGTGGACGATGAACAAGCCAACCACGAATGACAAAAAACCCAAGGCATCGAGATTGAGGTGGAAACTCTCGGTCAACCGCGCCAGATTGTTTTCCTCGCCGCTGCTTTTGAGCTGCAATTGACCCTTGAACACGGCAGGCAACTCGGCGTGGAAATCCTTGGGCAGCAATAGCCGCGACAATTGTCCGGGTTGTTCCAGCAGGGTTTGCGCGACGCCGATGTCCACCAGCAATACGCCGGGCGCCATGTCCTTTTGCGCGAGCAGCGGTGGCAATCGCAGTCCATTAACTGTTTGCGGTGTGTCGCCTTCACGCAGATCCAGCGCCTGCAAGGTTTCCGGTGAAATCCAAGTGCTGCCCGGCGGCGTGAAAAACTCGACCACACGCTCAATCGGCAACGCCTGCCCGGCCACCGCCGAATCGGCCGGCAGCGACACCGGTTCGATGCCCATCAATTGCAGCCGCTGATTGTCGAAGCCCTTGAGCAGTAACCGACCCTGCAACAGCGGCGACACCGGCCAGCCCTGTCGGCGCAGATCAACGAACCATTGCTGCGCAAAAGTCGCCCCGTTCGGCGTACTGAGACTGGCCTGCGGTTCGCCCCCGATCAATTGGCTGGCCCGCGCGTAGCTGTCGCGCGCCTGACTGTTCAGCGCTTCGACACCGGTTAACAGACTGGTCGCTAGCCACAATCCGGTCAGCACACTGAAAAACTGCACCGGATGGCGCCGCCAATGGCTGAGCAGCGCACGTAGCGTTTGCGCAAAGACGATCACGTCAGCCGTCCGTTGGACAACACCACCCGCTGGGCCAATCGCGCCGCAACCCGCTGACTGTGAGTGACCATCAACAATGTAGTGGGCGTGTCATCGAGCAATTCCAGCAACAGCCGCAGCACTTCATCGCTGGTGGCTTCATCGAGGCTACCGGTGGGCTCATCGGCCAGCAGCAATTTCGGCTGCGAGGCCAAGGCCCGGCCTAACGCGACCCGCTGTTGCTGGCCACCAGAAAGCTGTTCGGGATAACGCTTGAGCAAATCGCCGAGGCCCAGACGCTGCACCAGATGCGCCTGCCAACGCGGCTCATGACGCCCGGCCAGTCGCGCCTGAAAGGCCAGATTGTCTTCGACGCGCAAACTGCCGATCAGGTTGAACTGCTGGAACACCAGACCGATTTCTGTGCGCCGCCAATTCGCCAGTTGCGCCTCGTTCATCGCTTCCAATCGATGCTCGCCACTGCGGATGCTGCCGCTGTCGACTTTGTCGAGACCGGCCACCAGGTGCAGCAAGGTGCTTTTGCCACTGCCGGATTCGCCCATCAACGCCAGGCTGCTGCCGGATGCCAGCGTCAGGTCGATGCCTTGCAGCACCGGCAATGGGCCTTGTGGGGTGAGATAGCTCTTGAAGACGTTTTCAACACGAAGCATGCCGCCACCTGATCGGTCAGTGTGGGGCAAGGATAGCGGATGGCGATGACAGACTTGAACTCAGCGTTGAATTGGCCGGCCCCTTCGCGAGCAAGCTCGCTCCCACAGGTTGATCGCATTACAAAGGTGGGAGCGAGCCTGCTCGCGAAAGCGTCGACCCGGCCAACCCAAAGCTCACTGCCCGGCCGCCACACTGGTGGGCGCCTGCGAAGGCGTGACAATACTGCCCAGATCAATGTGCTTCCACTCAGGCTTGGCCCCCAACCGCGCATTGAACCGGTAGTTGAAGGTGAATTCATCCGCCGTCGCGACACTCAGTGGCTTGCCATAAACCGCCTCGATTCCCGCCAAGTCATAGCCCATCAACTGCAACAGCGTCGGGAAGATGTTGTAGTGGCTGGAGCGATCCTTGTTCGCGGCCAATTGCGCTGACCAGTCCAGGGTTTTCAGATCGCTGCCCTGAATCACCACCAGCGGCACCAGGCCCTCCTCCTCCACCGGGTCGCCGCCGCAATGCGTGTTCAAACCCGGATTACCGCGCTCATGCAAATCCTGGCCATGATCAGAGGTATAGATCAGCAGCGCATTGTTCAGATTGGCCTCGGCGAACACTCGCGCGAAAAACTCGCCGACGTTCCACAACACGGTGTTCTTGTAGGCATTGCGGTACAGCACCCAGTCATCCGGCTGGCCATTGAAACCGTTGCGTTCGCCGGTATCGGCCACCTCGGTGAACTGCCCGCGCGGCAAGGTCGGGCGGTAGGCCATGAACGCATCCGGGTATTTGTCATGCACCGGGAAGTGCGCGCCGACCTTGTTGATCACCACCAGCTCCGGTTTGTCATCGTTGAGCAATTCGATGAGCTTCGCCGCTGCTGCCATGTCGCGATCGCGCACGCTGGTCTGGTCGAATTGCACGAACTGGTCGATGTCCTTCTTCTCGGTGTCGGTCATCAGGTTCTGCAGATTGCCGGCGGTGCGCTGGGCATCGATGTAGACAGTGCGCAGTCCGGCCTTCTTGGCGTACTGCCAGATCGAGGGCAACGTGCTGTTGATGCGCATGTAGTCGGCGCGGGTGCCGCCGTAGCGCAGGGTCACGTTGGTGTCGGCGCTGCAATTGGCGATGGACGCCGCGTAGCCGTAATTGAAGATGTCGACGCCGGGACGCGCCTGTTTGAGGTTGCTGTGCACACCGAACGGCGCGTTGATGTCCAGGTAATTGCCGGAGATGCTTTCGTCGATGATCAGCACGATGTCATGGCCGACCGCTTGCGAGGTGCGCGCCAGAGTCACCGGTTCGCGCGGGCCGACGGTGTTGTGCAGCGCTTCATAGGCAAACAGGTTCAGATAGGCCAGCGGCGTGTACATGATCGGCAAACCCCGCGCGCCCTCGCCCGCACGCAAGAACAGCACCGCACTGAGCAGCAGCACGCCACACAGCGGCGCCGCCACACGCAACGCGTTGGGAATCGACAACCCGTGGCGAGGTTTCAGGCCGATGCCGAACAGCAACAGCAAACCGTTGAGGGCGCCGTGCAGGATCGCATCGCGATACTGATACGCGGCTTCCTGAATGAAACCGCCGGAGTAGACCAATGAGACGAAACTGCTGTAGCTCAGGTAATCCGCCGTGACGCGGGTATAGACATCGAAAAACACCGCCGAAGCAAACATCGCCAACGCGAAAACGTGGCGAATGAGAGTCTGCCTTATATACGCCGTTAGATATAATGCTAAAGTCAGCGCCAAAAACATCGCGCCAAAAAGAAGTACAGGAAAACCGAGACCGATAGCATTTAACCGGTCAATGTAATATTCGGCATAAAGCAACAAATAAATAATTAAAAGCAATTCTTTCGCATATCTGAACATGGCGATACCGGTCTTGCCAAACGGCCAGGAGTCAAAGGTTTGTCATTCAGAATCTGACACTAGCACCCGGCCCTCAAAGCGCAAGAATTGACTGCCTTTTGTGAAAAGCGTCAAAAAACCGATGACTCAAATCTGACACACAACGAACGCCAGAAGCCTTTAAATTAAAGGCTTACGACCGTTTATCGCTTAATTTGAATCTGAACAAATCTGCAAGCAAGCAACAAATTCAATCGCAGCAATGACTTGATGGCCAATCGCCAAAAAATGCTTAAGTGTTATACAGATGCAACATGTCATTTTGCTGACACGCTTTTCAAACCCTGCGCTATACCCCTTTTACAGTCTTCTTCCGAACTTCTTCTTTTCGCTCTATCGAGGGTGCGCAGATGGACGTGAGCGTATTTGGCACGGGTTATGTTGGATTAATACAAGCCGCCGCACTAGCAGATGTCGGTCATCGCGTTTTATGCGTGGATATTGATCCAAACAAGATTAAACAACTGCAACAAGCGGTGCCGCCCATCAGCGAGCCAGGTTTGTCCAGCACGCTTGAGGAAAACATCAAGGCCGGCCGTCTGCTGTTCAGCACCCAGGCCAGTGATGCCGTCGAACACGCCGAGTTGATCTTCATCGCCGTCGGCACCCCGGCCGATGAGGATGGCTCCGCCGACCTCAGCCACGTACTCAGCGTTGCCCGCCAAATCGCCTCGCACATGGAAGCCAATCGCACACTGATCATCAAATCCACGGTGCCAGTCGGCACGGCCGATCAAGTGCTCGCCACCGCCAACAGCGAACTGCAACGCCGCGACAAAACCGGTCTGACCGTGCGCGTGGTCTCCAACCCTGAATTCCTCAAGGAAGGCAGCGCCCTCGCCGACTGCATGCGCCCCGACCGGATCATTGTCGGCACCCGCGACGACGAAGCCCGCGAGCAGATGAGCGAGCTGTACGCACCCTTCTGCCGCAACCACGAAAAACTGATGTTCATGGACAACCGCAGCGCCGAGCTGACCAAGTACGCGGCCAACGCGATGCTCGCCACCCGCATCAGCTTCATGAACGAATTGGCCAACCTCACCGAACTGCTCGGTGCCGACATCGAAGCGGTGCGTAAAGGCATCGGTTCTGATCCACGCATCGGCTACCACTTCATCTATCCGGGCTGCGGCTTCGGTGGCTCGTGCTTTCCCAAAGACCTGCGCGCCCTGCTGCACACCGCCGAACACAACGGCATGCCGCTGAAACTGCTGCGCAGCGTCACCGACGTCAACGACCTGCAGCGGCACATCCTGTTCAGCAAACTCAAAGCACAGTTCCCGCAAGGGCTCGCCGGCAAATCCATTGCGGTCTGGGGCCTGGCGTTCAAACCGAACACCGACGACATGCGCGAAGCCCCCAGCCGTTATTTGATGGATGCCCTGTGGGCTGAAGGCGCCAGCGTGCAAGCCTACGACCCGGAAGCGATGTCCGAGTGCCGGCGCATTTACGGTTACCGTAACGACTTGCACCTGTGCGCCACCCGTGACGACACCCTGGAAGATGCCGACGCCTTGGTGATCTGCACCGAGTGGAAAAACTTCCGCGTGGTCGATTTCGAACTGCTTGCCGAAAAACTGCGCTCAAAGGTGATCATCGACGGCCGCAACCTCTACAACCCGGAACAAGTGGCGGCCGCCGGCCTGCATTACAGCGGCATCGGTCTGCGTCACATTGCCCCTGAAGGACTGCGGCCGTGAAGGTGCTGGTCACCGGTGCGGCCGGTTTCATTGGTGCGCATTGCGTGTTGCGATTGATGCGCGACGGACACTCAGTGGTAGGTCTGGACAATTTCAACGCCTACTACGACCCGCAACTCAAGCACGACCGTGTGCAGTGGGTGCGCGAGCAGGTCGGCGATTTCCAGCTCGCGACGGTTGACCTGGCCGATGCCCCGGCCATCGAAGCGCTGTTCGTCCGCGAACGTCCGCAAGTGGTGATCCATCTCGCCGCGCAGGCCGGGGTGCGTTACTCGCTGGAAAATCCACGGGCGTATCTGGACAGCAACCTCAGCGGCTTCCTCAACATTCTGGAAAATTGCCGGCATCACCCGGTCGAACACCTGATTTACGCCTCGTCGAGCTCGGTGTACGGCGCCAATCAGCACACGCCTTACTCAGTGAAGGACGGCGTCAATCACCCGCTGTCGTTGTACGCCGCGACGAAAAAGGCCAATGAACTGATGGCGCACAGTTACAGCCACCTGTTCGGCATTCCCAGCACCGGTTTGCGTTTTTTCACCGTGTACGGCCCGTGGGGTCGGCCGGACATGTCGCCGATTCAGTTCGCCCGGGCGATCAGCGACGGCACACCGCTGAAACTGTTCAATTACGGCGAGCATCAACGCGATTTCACCTACATCGACGACATCGTCGAAAGCATCGCCCGCCTTGCCGGTCAACCGCCGCATGCGCAACCGGAGTGGGACCGCGAACACCCCGACGCCAGCACCAGCATGGCGCCGTGGCGCCTGTTCAACATTGGCGGCCAGCACCCGGTGGAACTGAAAACCTATCTGGCCCTGATGGAAAAACACCTCGGCCAGAAAGCCATTGTCGAGCTGTTGCCGCTGCAACCGGGCGACGTGCTCAACACTTGTGCCGAGACCGACGATCTGGTCCAGGCCACCGGATTCCAGCCACGCATAGAGCTGGACGAAGGACTTGGTCGCTTCATCGCATGGTTTCGCGACTATTACCCCACTGCCTATCGCCCACGCGCCGCTCGCGGCTGAATTCATGTGGAGGACTCCATGACTGGACATGAAAAAGGTGTACCGATCCAACAACTGCAGCGTGACAAGCGCATGGATCCTGAACAGCGCATGCGCCTCGATGCAGCGATTCATCGTCAAGGTCGCGGCTGGTTCACCGGTCGCGATGGCGGTCGCCCATGGCAACTGTCGCGCACCAATCGCGTGGTCGCCTGCCTCGGTGCGCTGATGATTCTGGTACTGATTTCACCCCTGTTGCTGGGCCTGGCACTGGCCATCAAATACTCCAGCAAGGGCCCGGTGATGTTCGTGCAAAAACGCACCGGCTACCGTGGCCGCAAGTTCGGCATGTACAAGTTTCGCACCATGGTCGCCAACGCCGAAGAATTGAAAGAGTCGCTGCGTCACCTCAACAAGCACGGTGCCGACGCCATCGACTTCAAGATTGACCAGGACCCACGCATCACCCGCATCGGCGGTTTTCTGCGGCGCACCAGCCTCGATGAATTGCCCAACCTGATCAATGTAGTGACCGGCGACATGCGCCTGGTCGGCCCGCGTCCGACCTCGTTCAACGCCTACCGCTACAAGGACAGTCACCTCGCCCGTCTGGCGATCTACCCCGGCATGACCGGCCTGTGGCAGATCTCCGGACGCAGCAATATCGACTTCGACCAGCGCGTTGAGTTGGACCTCAGCTACATCGCCGAGCAGAGCCTTTTGCTTGATCTGAAGATTCTGTTGAAAACCCCCTTCAAAGTATTCAGCGGCCACGGAGCAAGCTAATGGACGGTTCAACCAACAAAAGCCTGAGCATTGCCAACCCCAGCGAATCGAACCTGACCTCGACCGTGCTGGATCTTGATCTGCGGATCCTGTTCCTGACCGCCGCCAACCCCGGCGCAGGCACCACCACCAGCGCCCTGGCGCTGGCCAGCCAGTTGGCACAAATGAGCAGCGGCCAGGTGCTGTTGGTCGACGCCAGCCAGTCGGCGAACAACCTCACGCAGCAGTTGAATTTAAGCAAGGAGCGCGGCCTGCGCGACTTGCTGTTCAACCCGGATAACCCACCGCTGTTGCAGGACTGCGTGGTGCAGGTCTCGAGCCTGCCCTTCCACGTGCTGCCCAACGGCCGGCCGATCCGCACCATGGAACACCTGACCGCCGAGCGTCTGAGCCCGTTGCTCGATCAATTGGGCAGTCAGTACCGCTTCGTGGTGATCGACGGCGACGCGGTGTATTCCGCCGCCGACACGCTGGTGATCAGCACTCAGGTCGATGGCGTGGTGTTTGTCGTGCGCGCCGAGGACACCCGCTGGGAAGTTGCCCAGGCCGCCGTGCAACGCCTGACCCAGGCCGGAGCAAAAGTGGTTGGCAGCGTGTTCAACCGGCGCAAGTACTACATGCCCAAATGGCTTTACAAAAACCTCTAAGCGAACGCGAAGGATGACGCCATGAACGCCAAGATTCTTGTGCTGCTGATGCTGCCGCTTGCAGGCTGCTCAAGCACCTCCGAAACCCAGAACATGCCGGTGAATATCCTCACCGCCACCCCGGCCAACGCCCAGGCGACCGACATGCCGAAGATCGAGCAGACCCTGCGCCCGCAGGATGTGCTCGACGTGATTTTCCACATCAGCACCAGCGGCTCGGACGCGTACCGCGTGCAGTCGGGTGACCAGATCGGCCTGAACTTCACCGCCGCCAGCCAGCTCAACGGCAATCAACTGGTGCTGCCCGACGGCACCATCGAACTGCCGGGCGCCAACACCTCGGTGAAAATCGCCGGGCTGACCAGCGATCAGGCCCGAGAAGAAATCCAGCGTGCCTATCAGCGCAAGCAACTGTTCCAGCCCAACCGCAATCAGTTGACCGTGCAGATCATCAGCCCGCTGACCAATGAGCAGAACCTGAAAAGCGCGCTGAACCACCCGGCCACCGGCATGAGCCGCGAGATCACCGTCGGCACTGACGGTTACGCAAGCTTCCCGGAAATCGGCGCCGTGCCGCTGCAAGGCATGACCGTCAATCAACTGGAAACCTTCCTCAACAAGAAGTACGCGCAATTGCCCGGCCGCATGACCGTGGACGTGCTGCTGAAATCCACCGCCGGCAACGAGATTTATGTGCTCGGCGAAGTCGGCCAACCGGGTTCCTACCCGATCCGCCGTCCGGTCTCGGTGCTTGAAGCGCTGACCCTGGCCCGAGGCACCAACGTCAAGGCGCGCCTGGATTCGGTGGTGATCATGCGCCGCAACGGCAATCAGGTGCAGGCGGTGCATTACGACGTCGAGAAGGCGCTGTCCGGCGACGCTTCGCAGATCGCCTATCTGCAACCGGACGACATGCTTTACGTGCCGAAAACCAAACTGGCCAGCGCCGGCGAACTCGCCCGCCAACTGGCCGACGTGGTGCTGTTCCAGGGCGTCGGGTTCAGCTTCGGCTACCGCGTCGACAACAAAGACAGCAACAACAACTGACTCTCAGGTGACCGACATGAATCCAAAGGAAAACTACCTGCATGAGTTCTTCAGGATCTTCTTCGCCAACAAGCAACTGGTGAAACGGGTCTTCCTGATCTTTGCAGTCATCGCCCTGCTCCTGCCGCTGGTGCTCAAACAGAGCTTCGATATCACCGCGCAGGTCATCGTGCAGTCGAAAAAACTCTCCCAGGGTGACGCCACCACGTCGCTCACGGTGGACAACGCCACGTTCATTCCACCGTCGCTGGCGGACATGGAAACGGAAAGCAACATCCTCCGTTCGCCGGCGCTGATCCGCCAGACCATCAGCGAACTGCGCGACAAGGGCGAATACACGCCTTCGCCGGGCATCTTCAGCAAACTGGTGGCCGAGCCGTTCAAGCGCTACGTCAGTTCGCCGCTGCGCCAGTACGTGATCAACCCGGTGCGTAACCTGCTCGGGCTGGAAACCGATCCGGTGCGCGACACCGCGCTCGACGCGCTGACTCAACAAGCCATCGACAGCCTGAAAATCGAGACCCTGCCCGGCTCCAACGTGATCTCGATCGTCTACAGCTTCCCCGATCCGCATCAGGGCACAACGTTTGTTTCAGCTTTGCTGCAGAACTATCTGTTCAGCCGTCAGGCCTTGCAGTCGATCGATTTGCCGCAGTCCTTCTACGAGTCGAAGAAGCACCTCTATCAAGTGCGCCTCGATGGCCTCGAAGGCAACCGTCAAGCGTTGCTGGAAAGTGTCGGCTCGTCGGATCCGAAGGAAGAAATCACCTTCCGCCTCAACGCCATCAACACTGAAGAGCAAGCCCTGAACCTGTACCAGGATCGCCTGTTACAGAGCCAGCGCTGGCTCGAATACCTGAAAACTGCACTGGCCGCCGCGAGCAATAACAAGCTCAACGATTACACCTTCCCCTACACCTTCACCACCACCGTCGACAACGTGGCGTTCGAGGATCGGGAAATCAAACAGATGGGCGAGCAACTGACCACCCAGGTCAGCCGCTACATGAATGACCTGGCGGTGTTCCAGCCCGGTAGCGAACCGATGCTGCTGACCCGCGAGCAAATCGCCCGCACCCGTGGCCAGTTCCTCAAAGTGGTGAGCAACCGCATCCAGGAACGCACTAACGATCTGGCGGTGGTCAAGCAGGTGATCGATCAGAAAACCGCGCGCATCGCCGAGTTCAAGAACCGCATCCACGAGTTGCAGCAAACGCAAAGCAAGCTGCGGCAAATGGACACCGAAATCGATGCGCTGCACGCCGCGTTCTCGACCTACGCCCAACGTTTCGCCGAAAGCAGCACCACCGGCGCGCTCAACGACGATCTGTCCAACGCCCGGGTGCTCAGCCCGCCGTTCGAACCGACCGAAGCAGCGTTCCCGAAACCGGGCCTGATCATTCCATTCGGTTTGTTCACCGGGTTGTTGCTGGCGATTGCCCTGGTCTACGTGCGTGAGTTCTTCGATCACCGCTTCAAACACCCGGCGCAAATCAGCCACGAACTGGGTCTGCCGGTGCTGTTGGTGATCAACGACCAGAACGCGCTGCCGAGCAATCCGCACAAGAACTGGACGGTGCCAAGCTTCCTGCACTGGGTGCGCAATTGAGCACCGCATCCTCCCCGACTGCCGCGCTGCCGATCATTCATTTGCTCAGCAGCGGCGGCTTCTATGGGGCCGAGCGCATGTTGCTGGATCATTGTCTGGCGACGCCGGGGCAGCATCAGGTGCTGTTCCTCGACGCGCCGCCAGCACTGATCGCGCGCTTTCGCGAGGCCGGGGTGGACTGTCGCGGCTGTGCCGGGCTGGGGGAATTGCTCCGGCATCTACGCCAGCGTCGCAGTGAAAAACCGCTGATCAATACGCACAATTTCAAAGGTCTGTTGTTCGGTTGGGTTGGCGCGACACTCTTGCGCCTGCCGCTGGTGATTACCCAGCACGGCTTCACGCCGCGCAGTCGCAAGCAGAAGTTCTACACCTGGCTGAGCCTGCAACTGTGCCGCACCGCGTCTGTGGATCGAGTGGTCTGCGTGGCGGAAAGCATCGCGGTGCTGCACCGTCAGGCCAGCGTCCGCGCGGAGAAGTTGCAGGTGATCCCCAATGGTTTGCCAGCCGCTGCGGCGCTGGTGCCGGATGCGGATCGGCAACGCTGGCTGGCCGGTTACGTCGGCCGCTTGAGCAGCGAGAAAGGCCCGGATCTGTTTCTTGATGCACTGATCCCGCTGTGTCATCAGCATCCGCAACTGGATGCGGTGATGCTCGGCGATGGCCCGGAACGTGAGGCGTTGCAGGCGCGGATCGACAGCGCCGGTCTGCAGCAACGGATTCGTTTACCCGGTTACCAGATCGCCATGCAACCGTGGTGGCAGCAACTCGATGCGCTGGTGATCAGCTCGCGCACCGAAGGCACACCGATGATTTTGCTTGAAGCCATGCAGGCCGGGGTGCCGGTGGTGGCGTTCGGCGTCGGCGGCATTCCCGATGTGCTGGAACATCGGCAAAACGGCTTGCTCGCCGCGCCCACCGACAGCGCCGCCCTCGCCCGTCAGCTCGACACCCTGCTGAGCGAGCCGAAGCTGGCCCGGCAACTGCGCGACAACGCAAAACGCACGCAACAGGACCGCTACGACCTCAAGGCCCTGGCCGAACGCTGGTCGCAGCTGTACATCCGCACGGCACGGGAGGCACGCGCATGATTTTCCCGCTCTCGATCGTCAGTCTGCTCGGTCTGGTCTGCATCGGTTTGCTGGCCAGCCCTTATCCGTTTCTGGCGCCGGGGGCGGTGCTGGGCCTGGTGGGTTTTGCGGTGTTGTACCGCAAGCCGACCTGGGGTTTGCTCGGCATTGCCGCACTGGTGCCGTTCGAAGGCTTTTTCAAAGACACGTCGTTCTCCGGCAGCAAGCTCATCGGCGCTTCGCTGGCGGTGATCCTGATGCTGCAACTGGCGCTGCACCAGATTCCGTCGGAGCGCCTGCGCAGCAATATCTGGCGCTTCCTGATCTGGTTTCTGGTGCTGTACTTTCTGAGTTTGCTCAACACCGATGACCTGGGCATGTCGCTCGGCCACCTGCGCGAGCTCAGCGTCGGGCTGATTCTGTTTGTCATCACCCTGTTGATCGGCCGTGAGCTGAACCTCGATCTGTTCGCCCGGCTGGTCACCCTCGCCGTCAGCACTACCTGCGCGATGGCGATGTTCTCGACCAAATTCCAGGATCAGGGCCGCGCCGCCGGTTTGCTCGAAGACCCCAACGCGTTCGCCCTATTGATTGCTTTTGCCGTGCCGATGGGTCTGTTGCTGGTAATCCGCAGTCCTAACCTGCTGCACCGCTTGTTCTGGGGCGGTTGCTGCTTGCTGTTACTCGGCGGCATGACCAAAACCGAATCGCGCTCGGGTCTGGTGGTATTGGCCTTGAGCCTGCTGATCGGCTGCTGGCACTACCGCACGCAACTGACCCGTATTCGGCCACGGCATCTGGGTTTCGCCATGCTCGGCGCAGCAATCGTGATTCCGCTGGCGATCTACGCAATGCCCGCCGGGTATCTCGCGCGCATCCAGTCGCTGAGCGTGTTGAGCGCCGGCGCCAAGGGTCACAACGACGAATCCCTCGGTCGCCGCGCCTCGTACATCGTCGTCGGCAGTCAGATGATTCGCGAGAACCCGCTGCTCGGTTCCGGCCCCGGCACCTTCCCGCTGCACTACGCGACCACCGGTTACGCCAAGGCGTTTTCAGCCAACCGCAAGATCGGCGACCTCTATCGTCGCGCGCACAATACCTATCTGGAAATCTTCAGTGAGCTGGGAGTACCCGCCGGGCTATTGTTCGTCGGCATGCTCGGTCTCGGCCTGTACAACCTGATTCGCGCACGGGCGGCGTGGATGCTGCGCGGCAATTCGTATCAGACAGATCTGATGACCCACCTGGGTGTGAGCTTCCTGTCGCTGACCTTGTTCCTGATGTTCCTCAGCGCACCGAACCAGAAATACGTGTGGATCATGCTCGCCATGACCAGCGTCCTGCGCCTGAAAGCCGAGCAGGCGCCCCTGAGCACGGAGGCAAAGGCATGAGCCGCATCAGCATCGTCATCCCGATGTTCAACGAAGCGCGGCACATTGGCCGCACCTTGCTCGCTGCGCAAAAAGCCGCGTTCGCCGCCAATGTCGAGTGCGAGTTGATCGTGGTCGACAACGGCTCCTCCGATCAGGGACCACACATCGCCCGCCAGTTCGGCGCGCAGGTGCTGGTGCAGCCGGGTTTGTTGATCGGCGCCCTGCGCAATCGCGGCACGGCCATCGCCACGGGTGAATGGCTGGCCTTCATCGACGCCGACATTGAAATGCCGGAGAGTTGGCTCAAGCCGTTGTTCGACATTGAGGCCAGCGGCCAGGCCGATGTCTTCGGCCTTGATCTGCACACCCCCGCCGAAGCGCCGTGGTACGCCACAGCCTGGCAACGCCGCACCGCGCGCGCGTCGTCGCAGGCGTCCCACGTCGTTGACTGGCTGCCCAGCTCAAACCTGCTGATGCGCCGAGGCTGGTTCGACAAGGTCGGCGGTTTCAACGAAAGCCTGCGCACCGGCGAAGACAAGGAATTCACCCTGCGCCTGCACGAACAGGGTGCGCGGCTGCTGTCGATCAATGACAACGTCGCCCTGCATTGGGGTTACGAAATGAACTGGCGCGAATGGATGGGCAAGGAGTTGTGGCGTCAGGGCAGTCACCTGCAACTGCTGCGCACCCATGGCTTCAGCCTGCGCCTGCTGCGTTTCCCGATGCTGTCGCTACTGGTGTGGTTGCTGGATTTTCTGGCGATCTCGGCGCTGCTCGACGGCTTTCCGCATCACGCGATCGTCATGGTCAGCCTGACACTCCTACCGGGACTGGTGCTCAGCCTGCGGCAAAGCTCCAAACATCGGGACATCAGCCTGACCCTGCAACTGTGGGGCCTGCACTGGGTGCGTCTGCACCTGGCCGGTGCCGCGTTCATTTTGAGTCTGTGTCATTGGAACGCCAGGAGGCCTGCCCGTGGCTGAATTCATTTTCTGGATGTGCCTGTTGCTGCCGGTCTATGCCTACGTGGGCTATCCGCTGCTGCTGACAATTCTGGCGCCACTGTTTCCGGCGTGGCGCCACACACCGGCGCCGCCATTGAACGTCAGTATCGTGATCGCCGCGCACAACGAAGCCCGGCACATCGAGCACAAGTTGCGCACGTTGCTGGCGCAGGATTATCAGCCAGCAACCCTGCAGATTATTCTGGCCAGCGACGGCTCGACCGATGACACCGTGGCCTGTGCGCACAAGGTTGTCGATCCCCGCATCACCGTGCTCGACCTGCCGCGCCAAGGCAAAGCGGCGACACTGAATGCCGGCGTGGCCCTCAGCACCGGCGACATTCTGGTGTTCACCGATGCCGACAACCAATGGTCACGCGAGACCCTCGGTTACCTGCTGGCGCCGCTGAGTGATCCGAATGTCGGCGGTTGTGCCGGGCACATGGTGATTCCGGTCACCGGCGGCGGCTTGAGCGTCGGCGACAGCCTCTATCGACATTACGAAGGCTGGCTGCGCCGGGTCGAGAACCGCACTGGCTGCATGGTCTCCGCCGACGGCGCCCTGCTCGCCTTGCGCCGCGAGTTGTTCCAGAACGTACCGGCCGAGGTCAACGACGATTTCTTTATCAGCACCTGCGCGCCGGTCGCGCACAAACGCATCGTCTATGTGCCGGAAGCGCAAGTGATCGATCACGGTGTCGATGAGGCCGACAAGCAATTCCGCCGCCGTCAGCGCGTCACCGTCGGCGGCCTGCAAAGCCTCGCCCAGCGCCGCGAACTGCTCAATCCGCTGAAATATGGCCTGTATTCGATCGCGTTGATCAGCCACAAACTGATCCGCCGTCTCGCGCCGGTCCTGTTGCTGCCGCTGCTGCTGAGCAACTTCTGGCTGTGGGAAGACCACGGTTTCTATCGCCTGGCCCTGATCGCGCAACTGTTCGGCTATGCCGTGGCGATTGCCGGTTTGCTGGATTCGCAACACCGCTTGCCGAAACCCTTCCGCCTCGCCGCGTTTCTGCTGGTCACCCTCGCCGGGATGAGTCTTGGCCTGTGGCAGTTCCTGCGCGGTCAGCGGTATGCCCAGTGGAATCCGGAACAGAACCGTTAAGAGGAGCGAAGCCATGGCGATCAAACAATTACTAAAACGCACCAGTGGCTGGCTCTATCTCAACTCGTCCATGGGCCGCAACCAATTGCAGGGCGCCGGGGTGATTCTGATGCTGCATCGGGTGCTGTCGAACGACCGCGCCGCCGACCTGCCGCACCGCAACGAACTGTGCGTCGGGCCGAAAGCCTTCGAGCATTTGCTGGTGTGGCTGCGCAAACATTTCGATTGCGTACCGCTGATGGAAATCCTTCAGCCCAATTCGCTGCGCACCGAGCGCCCACGAGTGGCTCTGACCTTCGACGATGGCTGGCGCGACAACGCGGTCAACGCTTTTCCGCTGCTGCAGAAGCATCAAGTGCCGGCGAGCATTTTTCTTTCCACCGATTTCATCGGCAGCCGTCAGCGCTTCTGGTGGGAAAGCCTCGGTGAAACCCTGTGGGGCAGCCATGGCGACAAGGCGCGGATGCACCTGATCGAATGTCTCCATGCCCTGCATCACCCGTTGCCGGTGCTGCTTGATGACATCGACGTCGACCGTCGCAGCCTGGCGCTGCTGCATTACCTGCAAAGTCTGAAGTCGATTGACCCGCAGGAGCTGGAACGGCTGACCGATGAATGCCCGCAAGAGTCGCAACCGCAGGCGCTGGATTGGCATCAGGTGCGCGCGCTGGAAGCCTCCGGCCTCGTGCGTTTCGGCCCGCACGGCGCCAGTCACGCGATCCTCACCGGCCTTGACGATGTGCGCCTGGGCGAAGAAATCAGTCGCAGCCGCGATGCCCTGCACAACGGCTGCAACCGGCCATTGCCGGTGTATTGCTACCCCAATGGCGACAACGATGACCGCGTGCGCCAACAGATCGCCAGCCATGACTATCCCTTTGCGCTCGGCACCGGCACCGGTATTTATCGCGGTGAAGGCAATCCGCTGAACCTGCCGCGCTTCGGCGTCAGCCAGCGCGCCGCGCGCAATCCGGAGTTGCTGTCGTGGCGGATTTTTCGCGGGGCGCGGCCATGAGCCGAGGCAACTACCTCAAGCATCTGGCGCTGAGCATGGGCACCAAACTGGCGATGATCGCCCTGCGTTTGCTGCGCAATGTGTTGCTGGCGCGGATTCTCGGGCCGAGCGAGCGAGGGCTGTTTGCGCTGCTCAGCACGTTGCCGGACTTGATCAGCGCCGCCACCAGCGGCGGCTTGAACTCGGCGGTGGGTTATCAAGCGGCCAAGCAACGGCCGATGGGCTTGTTGCTCAGTCAGGTGTTGGTGTTCGGTTGTTTGCTGGCGGCGTTGCTGACCTTGCTGGTGGTGGCGTTGGTGCGCGAATTCGGCACTGAGCTGGATGTGACGATGCAGCTCGGCTTGCTCGCCTGGTTGTTGCTGCTGGCGGTCCCGCTGACCGTACTGAAAAGCGGCTTGCTGACGCTGCACAACGCCTCCGGTGGTGTGGTTGCGTTCAACGCCTTGCGTCTGGTCGAATCGCTGGCGCCGTTGTTGCTGTTTCTCGCGCTGTTCTGGATGTGGAAAAGCGCCGCCCTCGAAGCAGCGTTGATCAGTTGGCTGGCCGGCATCAGTCTGGTGGTGCTGGTCGGTTGGGTCTGGCTCAAACGCGCGCAGCCGTTGCAACTGCAATGGGACCGCGCCAGCCAGAAAGAACTGCTGCGCTACAGCGCGCGCAGCCATCCCGATCTGCTGTTCCAGCAAGTGATCCTGCGCTCGGATTATCTGTTTATCGGCGCCCTGCTCGGCAGCACCGCCCTTGGTCATTACGCCATGGCCAGCGCGGCCGCCGAACTGCTGCTGATCGTCCCGGAAGCGGTGACCACACCGCTGATGAAGCGCCTGCTCCAACAGGACGAAGGCATGGACAAGGTCACGCCGCTGGCCCTGCGCCTGACCGCCACGGTGATGCTTGGCGCTTGCCTGACCATGGCGGTGATTGGTGAATGGCTGATCGTCACCTTGTTTGGCGCGGCGTATCAACCGGCGTATCCAGCGCTGCTCGCATTATTGCCGGGGCTGTTGGGCCTGTGCTACGCGAGCATTCTGCGTCTGGATCTGCTCGGCAAGAATCGCCCAGGCACGGTGTCGTTGCTGATGGGGCTGGGGGCACTGCTGAATCTGGCGCTGAACCTTGTGTTGATTCCCGCCTACGGGATTGTCGGCGCCGCGGCGGCTTCGTCGATTGCTTATCTGGCGGTGACCGTGGCGATGCTGGTGCTTTACTGCCGTCTGAGCGGCGTGCCGTTCTGGCAAACCTTGATCATCCTGCCCCGTGACGTCACGCCGATGTGGCTGATGCTGCAACGGCGCAAAACCGCATGAAAGGCCTGGCCCTGCTGTTCGGTCTCGGCCTGTCGCTGGACGCCGTTGCCGCGTCGATGCGTTGGGGCGACATTCGCGACGGCAGCTTGTACCTGCAAGCGGATCGCCCGGACATAGTGACTGTACGCTGGACACCAGCGTGGCAGGCCGAGGCCAATGAAGAGCATCTGTATCTGCTCGATGGTCAGGGCAAACTGGCGGGCGATCGGTTCATCAAGGCCAGCGAAATTCGCGGCAGTCAGAGCTGGCCATTGCTGCCCGGTGCGAGCAGTTATCGGCTGGAAATTCCCGGCTACAGCTTTCGCAATTATCGAATTGAACACGACGAGCGCACGGTCGCGTTGTTCGCGCCGGCGAAAGTGCATTTCAGCGTCGACACCCGCAACGGCGACGAGTTGTATTTCAAGGTCGCGCCGGGTGAACACGCGGTGCTGGCGGGCAAGTTTCATGGTGGTGTCAGTGGTTTGCAGGCGCAGCGGGTCGGCGATGAGCAGCAACTGACATTGGCGCTGAAACCCTATCGTGCTTATTGGCAGTTCGATCAGGTCGCCCTGCCCGTCAGTGAGCGAGAACAGATCTGGCGTCTGCGTTTGCAAGGCAGCGGCAAAGTGGCGTTCTGGCTCGATGGAACGGTGAATCTGTTTGCACAAAATCCGCAGCAACTGAAACCGCTGCGTGAAGACGCCGGCCAGACGCGTCTGGTCCTGCACGACAAAATCCTCGGACGCACGCCGGATCTGGGCATTGCCCTGCCCTACGTGATGCCGCCGCCCGCCAGTCATGCTGCGCTGGATGCGCTGAAACCGACCGCCGCAAGTTATTACAGCTTTGTTGATGTGACGGCGAAGAATGCGCATTTCGAAGACGCGTTCCGTCAGGTGTATCAGGAGCGTTTCGGCATCAAGCAGGACATCACCCTGCTGGCCGGCAGTCAGCGTCAGGCCGATCTGCGCGCCGATGTGCAGAGCAACAGCGGCCTCGATGCGTGGCTGGCCGGCACCCGCGCGCTCGGCGGCAAAGGCACGCACTACATTGGCTTTGCCGACGAGCCGAACCTCAACTATTCCAGCTACGCGCAGTATCAAGCGATTTTCGCCAGCATGGCCCGGCAGGTGCGCAGTGATCCGGCGAATGCCAAGGCTGGCGTGCGCATTGCCATGCCGGCCAGTTCGCGACTGGTCAACGGGCCGTTTGCCAATAACGCGGCAGACAAGCGCGGGATTGATTGGGCGCGGCGTTTACTCAGCGAATCCGGCGATCAGGTCGATGCACTGGCGTGGCACGAATGGATGATCCGCGATTTGCTCGCCACCCGCGTGTATCGCGACAGCGTGCGCCGCGCCGCCGAACTGGTCGGCCTCGACGGCAAAGGCCAGCCGCGCAAAGCCTTGCTGCTCGACCAGACCAACCTGTCCAGCGGCTCCAGCCTCAGCCCCTACGATCAGGAAACCCACTACGCTTCGCTGTGGTGGGCGTCGGTGGTGATCAACGCTTCGCAGGACGGCTTGCTGAGCATGCTCAACTGGTTCCAGGCCGCCGATGAGCCGCAGTATCCCAAGGGCATGTTGCGGATCTTGGGCGGCGATCGTTTCGAGCTGAAACCGGTCGGTCTGGCCCAGCAATTCATTGCCCAGCACTGGCTGCATCGGGTGCTGTGGCTGGAAAACGATGCCTTCGAAGTCGATGTGCTGGCGATGGCCGGCGACGATCAGCGCGGCCTGCTCGGGGTGAACAAAGGCACGCGTTTGCAACGGGTGGACCTGAGCGGCGCCAAATGCCCGCTGAACAACGGCGCCCTGCGCTACTTCGGTGCTGACAATCGCAGTCGCGACGCGCCGTTTACCTGCCAGGACGGGCGTGTGCGTTTCGAGCTGCCGGGGCAAACCCTTTTCGCCCTCGGCTGGAACGCTTCATGAACCGTCCGTTGATGTTCAGCCGCGCAGCCCTGTGCCCGCGCGATGCCTCGTCATCAGGAGCCAAGACCATGAACATGCTGAGCAAACTGACTGAAAATCTGCGGCAGAAAGGACTCACTGCCACCGTCAAGAAAGCCTGGAAACACTACATTTTTTCCCATCAGGAACTGCTGTGGATGGAACGCGACCTGGTCAGCCCGGTGCCTCCGCACAGTCTCAAACCCTACCCGCCGTTGCGGGTGGTGAAGATCACGGCGGACAACGCCAGCGCCTTCGCCCGCTACTTCGGCGACCGTGTCGGCACCATGGCCGAGCTGGCCAACGAAGGTCACACCGGGCACATGCACCTGGACGATCAGGGCGATGCGGTGGCGTTTATCTGGGGCAGTTCACGGGACTATTTCGACCGGCACTACTACGGCTGCCTGTTCCCGGTGAAACCCGGCGAATTCTTCGAGTTCGGCGGTGAACTGACCCGCGCCTATTGGGGCACCGAACTGTCGGTGGATCTGCAACTGGAGCTGTGGAAAGCCATGGCCGCGCAGGGTTGCGACAAGGTTGTCGACGTCTGCGAGTTCCACAACATCCCCGCGCTCAAACTGCACTTGCGCATGGCCTACACCGAGCAAAACCGCATCATGAATGTGTACACCCTGTTGGGTCGCTGGCGCTTCTACCGCGAAAGCCGCTACAGCGGTTCGCGTCTGGAAGCGCTGCGCAAACCTTCCCGTCCACCCGTAACAGCAACGGCGACCTGAGCCTATGGTGACGCGATTTGAATGGCGCACTTCATTGTGCGTCGCCGATTTCCCGGAAGCGGCGTATGAAGCGCTGCGCCTGCGGGTGACGGATCACACGCCGTTCAACAACCTTGGTTGGTTGTGCGCGGCCGAGCAGGCCCTTGGCACGGATGAGCGTTTGCACATCCTGCTGGGTTGGGAAGCGGACGAATTGCGTCTGTGCCTGCCATTGGTGGCAAGTCGCGAGCGCTTTGCCGGCGTGCCGTTTCGGGTGCTGCATCACTTGGGGTATCCGCTGGCCGATCGCTTGGCGTTGCTGTCGTTGCTTGGCGGCGAGGACATGCGTCAGGCGCTGAACGTGATTCGCCAACGCCTGCCCCACGCGCTGTTGCAGTTGAACGAATTATCCGAGCCTGCCGGTGAAGAAAGCGCGCTCACCGAGTGGATGGCGCGCAGCTCCACCGGTGAGCGACGGCTGAGTTGTCGGGTGCCGGTGCATCTGATCAGCGAGGCCGATCATCAGGAGGTCTCCGGCGACCCGCGTTACAAGCTGCGGCGCGCGCGCAAGCGGATTGCCGCGTGCGGTGCCGAAGTGCGGCGAATCACTCCCGATGCGCTGAGCATGGGGCCGCTGTTGCAGGTCATCAGCGAAGTCGAAGCGGTGAGCTGGAAAGGCGATGAAGGTGTGGGGATTTTCGCCAGCGAACGCAGCCGCCAACTGATCGAACGCGCCTTCACCGCCCTCGCCGGCCAAGGCCTGGTACGGGTGGTGACGCTGGAGTTGAACGGGCGCTGCATCAGCTATCGTCTCGGCCTGCTCGAACAGGGGCGACTCTACGATTACAACCTCGCCTTCCTGCCGCAATACGCCGACTTGGGCAGCGGCCGGGTGTTGCTGGAGGAATGGATTCGTTGGGGACTCGACGACAATTGGCGCTGGATCGATGCCTCGCGGGTCAGCCTGGAAAACTCCAGCCATCAACTGCATGAACGCATGACCGGGCAACTCGAGCACTGGCGCTGGAGTTTTTATTCCTGGCGCCCGAGTGGCCTCCTCCTCGGTCTGGGTTTGCGCCTGTGGCATCGACTCAAACCACACGTGCAGGCCTGGCGGGCACATCGTGCCGAACCAGCGAAACCTGTACTGAAACCTGTCGCGATCACCACGGAGGGCGAACATGCCTCGCCAAGTCATAGTCAACGCTGACGATTTCGGCCTCAGCCCGAACGAAAACTCGGTAATCTTCGCCGCGTTTCAGGCCGGGGTCATCAGTTCTGCCACGGCAATGGCCAACATGCCGGCGTTCGAGGCGGCGTGTGCCATGGCCCGGCATGCGAGCCTGCAAGGCCGGGTTGGCCTGCACTTCAACCTGACTTACGGGCGACCCTTGAGCCAGGCAATTGTGGCCCGGCGCACCTTCTGCGATGACTTCGGCGTGTTCGACCTCAGTCTGCCGCGTCACCGTTTTTGGCTGGGCCGCGAGGACCGTGAGGCGGTGCGTGAAGAGTTGCAGGCGCAGTGGCAACGTTGCGTCGATCACGGTATGCGTCCCAGCCATATCGATTCGCATCAGCACGTGCACAACATCTGGCCGATCGGCGAGATCGTCGCGCGGTTTGCCGCGCATCAAGGGGTGCCGGTGCGGCTGGCGCGCAACCTGGGGCAGAACCTCAATCTGCCCAAGCGCGTATTCAAGGGGTTGCTCAATTGGCGTTTGCAGAATCTGGCCGGTGTCACCGCCGACTATGTGTGCACGCCGATCGACCTGCGCAACGACAGCGCGCCGACCGACGGCGTGCTGGAAGTCGTCGCCCACCCGACACAACTCGGCGCCGATTTTGGTGACGCCTATCTCAACCCGGAGGAATCCCTGAGCCGCGTGCTAGAGCAGCGGCTGGCGGGTATACCAAGGGTTTCCTACAGCGATCTGAACAAGGATTTTCTACGCGGCGCTACAGCACTCGATTGAGTTACATACCTTGCAATACATTCGAAGATGGCACTTTGAAATGAATTGGCAAGGCTGATCTATACCCACAAAAGCACCATCCACAACACCCGGGCTACGGCCACGGAGGGCATCATGAGCGTCATCGAAAAACTACAAGAACGCATCCGTCACAAAGGCCTTGGCCGCACCTTCAGCACGTTGTGGAAACGCTACGTGTTCTTCCATTGGGAACTGTTGTGGATGGAGCGTGACCTGGTCAGTCCGGTGCCGCCACACAAGCTGCGTCCTTACGAGGGCCTGCGCAAAGTCGATATCACGGCGGAGAACGCCATCGCGTTCAGCAAGCATTTCGGTGACCGCGTGGAGACCATGGCGCAACTGGCCTCCGAGGGTCACACCGGGCACATGTACCTTGATGCTGACGGGCACGCCGTCGCGTTTATCTGGGGCAGCATTCGTGACTATCACGACCGTCATTACTACGGCTGCACGTTCCCGGTGAAGCCCGGCGAGTTCTTTGAATTCGGTGGTGAGATGACCCGCGCGTATTTCGGCAGCAGCCTGTCGGTGGACGTGCAGGTGGCGCTCTGGGAGGCGATGGCGGCACAGGGCTGCGACAAGGTGGTGGATGTTTGCGAGACGCACAATATTCCGGCGCTGAAGCTGCATCTGCGCATGGGTTACCACGAGCAAGGCCGCGTGATGCACGTGTATTGCCTGTTCGGGCGCTGGAAGTTTTTCCGCGAAACGCGGTATCAGGGTTCGCGGCTGGAACCGCTGCGCAAACCGGGGCGGCCGGTGGTGAGTGCGGCGGCGCAGGCTTGAGTCAAACTCAAGATATCTGGCGATAGTCAGGCCGTCTTCGCGAGCAGGCTCACTCCTACAGGGGAATGCATTCCAAATGTAGGAGTGAGCCTGCTCGCGATGAGGCCGCTAGCCGCGCTGATTATCTTCAGGCCTTGCTGGCAACCAGGGTAAAACACATCGGCATCTGCGCTCGCTGATTCAGATACCGGTCATACACCTCTTCCCGATTCGAATGCGCATACTCCTTGAAGTGCGCAACATTCAGCCCCGCCGCAATCGCGCCACTGCAAATATCCCCCAGCGTATGCACAAACCAGTACGACTTCGCCGTCTGCTGTTCAACCTTGCCGACATACACAATCGGCTCCTCCTGCACAAACGGCTCGGTGCGGAAGTACGAACTGGCGAGCTGATACGGATCTTCCGCATTCGGGTCGACCATTTCCAGAAACGGATGGGTTTCGTAGATCACCAGTTTGCCACCCGGTTTCAGGGTCGAGGCGACATGGCGGAAAAACTCGCCGATGTCCGGCATCCAGTTCAAAACACCAATGGTGATCAGCGCCACATCGAAGCGATTGTGCAAAGACGCTGGCAAATGATGGATATCGCTTTCGATGAACTCGGCGTTGTGCGGTGAACGCTTGTTCAGCTCACGCGCCTGTTCGAGAAACGCCGCCGATTGATCGACACCGACCACGCGTCTGGCACCGAGCGCAAACAGTGAGAGACTCTCACGGCCATTATTGCAGCCCAGTTGAATCACCTCTTTACCGTCAACCTCCAGCAACCCGCTCAACGTCTTATCAAGGCAAGAAAAATCCGCCTGCGCGACTTCGCTGAGCAATGCCTGCCAGTCAGGCGAATCCTGATGATGGCGGGCGGAATCGTTCCACGCCCGTCGATTGCTCTCGATGGCGGTTTTATTGTTGGGCACTTCCATGGCGCACTCCGGACGCTGCTCGTGATTGAGCGGACCCGAGTCTAGATCAGCCCGGCAATTGCGGTTGTTGCAAACTTGTAAGCCAATTCCTGTAGGAGCTGCCGCAGGCTGCGATCTTTTGATCTTGTTTTTAGAGATCAAGATCAAAAGATCGCAGCCTTCGGCAGCTCCTACATATCAGGGTGTTCTGGCCTACAAATGTCGGCGAATTATCAAAACAGATAAAGGACACGGCTGACTATTCAACTCTGCTCACGTGGATACCCTCACAAAGCGCAGTCATCCGACGCGCACAAAAATGGCTAAGGAGGCTTAACCATGAGCCAGACTTTGACGAATTTCGACGTGATAGCACTGCTGGACAGTGACGAAGCCATCAACGAATACATGTCTCAGGTTCTTGCAAATGGGGATAACGAAGAGTTTCTTCGCGCAATCGGCTATGTGCTCAAGGCCTGCGCACAACCGGAGCATGTGATCAATCACCCGGTTGTTTGAATGTCGGGCAGCTATAGTTAATAGCCTTGGGGAAAACCGCACTCGCAGGTGCCGCCATGCATATGTTCGCTCGACTGTTGTTGACTGGCTGTCTGCTTGCTGCCACACAGGCGCAAGCGCTGGACAGCAATTTCAATTATTACGGGCCCAACCAGCCCTTCGCCCACCCTGCCCCGTATTCACTGAGTTCCACGCCGCCCAAACCTTACGACGATACGGCGCCGCAGGATTTTGTGGTGATTCCGGGTGACCATGAGTTCTACGATTCGCAACTGCCGACCGTGGCGGATGCGACGGTGCGGGTGTTTATCCGCACGTACGATGCCGAGCGCGGGATTTATGTGAATGACGAGGTGCTGGATCCGGGGTGTTTGCTGGAGTGTTTGAGTCGGCAGCAGCATTGATCCGGCACCTCCGATCCCTTGTAGGAGTGAGCCTGCTCGCGATAGCGGTGTGTCAGCAATAAAGAGGTCGACTGACACACCGCTATCGCGAGCAGGCTCACTCCTACAGGGGATCGGTGGCGGGTTACCACTGGCGTTTGTCGGGGCGGGCCAGGCCGAGTTTTTCGATGCGGTAGCGCAGCATGTCGCGGCTCAGGCCCAGCAGGCGCGCGGACTTGGTGACGTTCCAGTCGGTCTTGTCGAGCATCTTGCGCACCATGTCGCGCTCGACTTCCGGCAGGTTCATCGATTCGGTGTTGCTCGCCGGGCGCGGTTCGTAGTGCATGGGTGCTTCATGAATATGCAGCGGCGGCTCGTCGACCAGGCTCATGCACACATTGAGCTGATGCGCGGCGATGGTGTCGCTCGGTGCCAGCAACACGGTCTGCTCAAGCATGTTGCGCAATTCGCGCACGTTGCCCGGCCAGGTGTAACTGAGCAGCAACTCCTCAGCCTGCTGACTGAAATGCAGATTCGGTTTGCCATAGCGTTTGCCATGACTGGCGAGGAAGTGCCGCGCCAGCGACAGAATGTCATCGCCCCGTGCATACAGGCGCGGCACCTTGATCGAGATGATCCGCAAGCGGAAAAACAGATCGCGGCGGAATTTTCCTTGCTGCACCATCTGTTCAAGATTGCAGTTGGTCGCGCTGATCACCCGCAGATTGACCTTGCGCTCCTTCACCGAGCCGACCCGGCGAATGGTGCGGTCCTCCAGCAACTTCAAAATCTTTGCCTGTAACAGCAGGTCCATTTCACCAATCTCATCGAGAAACAGCGTGCCGCCATCCGCCGCTTCCACCAGTCCGACCCGGCGATCCTTGGCGTCAGTGAACGCGCCTTTCTCATGCCCGAACAGCTCCGACTCGACCAGATTCGACGGGATCGACGCACAGTTGAATTCAATGAACGGACCTTTGCTGCGCGGGCCGTCGAAGTGCAATGCGCGGGCCACCAACTCTTTGCCGGTGCCGGTCTCGCCTTCCACTAAAACGGGCGGCAGATCGGTGTTGGCCATGCGCCGCTCGGCGTCGAGCAACTGGCCGATGGTGTTTTTCAGATATTGCATCGGCGCCGAATCGCCAATCAGCGCCTGTACCCCGGATTTCTGTGCCTCACGCTCCTGATAGAACGACAGCGTGCGCTCCATCCGTTCGGTGGCCAGGGCCTTGTCGAGGAGCAGTTTGAGTTCCTGCAGCGCGACCGGTTTGGTGACGTAATGAAAGGCGCCCTCCTTCATTGCCACCACCGCGTCTTCGACATTGCCGTAGCCGGTCATCATGATCACTTTGAGATCCGGCGCGCTGATGCGCAGCTTCTGGATCAGGTCGTGGCCGCTCATGCCCGGCAGCGAGTTGTCGGTCAGCACGATGTCAGGCATGAAGGTTTCCAGTTGCGCCAACGCGTCTTCGGCCGAATGGCAGACGGTCACCTCGAAGTCCTTGCGCTCCAGGTAGGTCTGAATATTCTCGGCCAGCAGTTCGTCATCCTCGACCAGCAGAATGCTGTGTTCCATATTCCCCTCCCGATGCCACTTTGAAGTTGAGACTGACGCGGGTTCCTTCCTGCTCTCGGCTGGTCAGCACGACCGAACCTGCGAAACGCTCCATGATGCGTTTGACCAACGCCAGGCCAACCCCGAGGCCGCCCTGTTTGGTGGTGAAAAACGGTTTGAACACCAACAGTTGCTGCTGCGCGCTCATGCCCTTGCCGGTGTCACTCACGGTCAGGCGCACGCGGTCAGGTTGCGGCGATTCGAATTCGACGCTGAGCACACCGCCCTTGGGCATGGCTTCCAGGGCATTGGCAAACAGGCTATTGAGTATTTGTGTGAGCAGCACCTTTTGGCTGACCACCGGTGCGCAGTTTTGCGGGCTGAATCGCACTTCGACGCCACTGCGTTTAATCAGTGCATCAAATGCGCCAAAGGTATCTTCAACCGCCATCACCAGATCCACCGCTTCGCCGTCATCATTCATCGGTCGCAGCGACACGAGCAATTCGCGCACCCAACGCGACATGCGATCGACCTGGCTGATGATGTCGCCAATGTTGCGCTGCGCGCCGGGGCTGGCGATTTCCTGGGCCAGTTCGGCGCTGGAGCGAATGGTTGCCAGTGGATTGCGCAGACTGTGCGCCACCGCCGACGACATCTCGCCAAGGGCGACAAAGGTTTCGTTGCTGATCAATTGTTGCTGCTGGCTCTGCAGCAGTTTCGCGGCGCGGCGGACGATCCAGAACAAGGCGAGGAAGATCGCCGCGCCACCGAAACACGTCGCCGCCCAGATCGAGGCGAACCCACGGTCGATGCGGTCAACCAGATCCGCCGGTTCCTTGTAGATTTCGACCATGGCGATGACTTTGCTTTTGTCGGCGTTGAACATCGGGATGTAGTTCTCGATGAACAGGTATTTCGGTTCGCGCAGCAATTGCTGTTCGGGTTTCTCATCGTCGATCTTGTGGTAACTGGAGGACACCGCGACTTTCATCTCGAACGACTCGTCGAGTTCGTCGTCATCCTCGAATTTGACCCCGATCAGTTCTGGGTTGGTCGACCAGATCACCGTGCGATCCAGCGCATACACGGTGGCCAGGAGAACGTCCGGCAGGTGCTCAACGTGGTCGAGAAACTCGGCGCGGGCTGCCGCATGGGCGCCCGGATCGACGTCGGGAAAGTTGTTGTCCTGGCGCGGGTCGAGCATTTCGCCCATGGTCCGCGCCGGGGTGATACCGGCGTGGCGTATTTCCGCCGCGCCAATGGCCTGAACAAATTGCGCGGTCAGCAACGCATCGCGCTCAACGCTTTCGGTGACGACGAAGCGCGTGGAGATATAGCCAAGGCCCACCGCCACAGCGGCGATGATGAAAAAACTCGCCAGCGAGAACCAGCGCAGCAGATTGAACTGTTCGCGCCAACTCTTGCCCATTGCCGCCGGCGTGTCCGGCGCAGGTGTTTTTTGTGCTTCCAGTCGCTGCATGGGAGTGCCCTGGAGTTTTTGTATCGGGCCAGTTACAGCCATCAGTGTAGGTGGCTCTGACCACGACACACAGTTCAATGATGCTATTTCGCCGCTACCGCATCTGACTCACCGTTGCGGCTGGATCGCCCGGTTTTACTGGCGTCAAAGCACCGTCGGCGACGGCCGGGGTGGACGGTTGCTGACGCTCGGTTTCATCACGGAGGAAATCGATGATCGACTGCGCGGATTGCTCGTCCAGGCGCAGATTGGGCATCGGGATTCGCTCGAACTGTTCGTACAGTTGCAGGGCAATCGGGTCTTTTTCCGCGAGCAGGCGATCCGGTTCGCGAATCCAGCGGTTCAGCCATTTCGGATCTCGATTACGCGTTACACCAATCAGATCCGGGCCGATGCTGCGCATGCCAAGGCCCTGGCCATCCATTGGGCCGAGGCTGTGGCAGGAGGCGCAGCGGGTGCGGAACAGTTCTTCGCCATTGCTCGGCGGACGAATGTCCGGGGCATTGGCGTAGCTTTCTTCGATGCTCGGCTGCTTCCAGTTCTGCAAGGTGTTGGCCAGTTGATCGGCGAGGATCCACGGGTTTTCGAACGGCGAAGCTTTCATCCAGCGCCCGGTGCTCTGGTTACCGACGATCAGGCTGAGGTTGTGGTCCTTGTTGCGGCCGTTGTCGACGCCTTCGATAAACAGCCCGAGTTTTTTGCGCAGGTCGGTGACGTCTTCGAACTCGCCGGTGAGAAACCTCCAGCCGGGGCCGACTTTGAAGCGCTGCGAATAGGCCTTGAGCACTTCGGGCGTATCACTGAGCGGATCGATGCTGATCGAGTAGAAAAAGATGTCTTGGCCGACCCGATCACCGAGCAGTTTTTGCACCTGGCGCAGGCGCGCGGTTTCCAAGGGGCAGGAATCGCTGCACGAAGTGAAGATGAAGTTGATCACCACCACTTTGTCTTTGATCAGGTCATCGAAGAAATGCACCTGCTGACCGTCCTGATCGGTCAGCAAGGTGTTGGGGAAATAGTCGCCACCCCACGGGGTGGCGGATTCTCTCGCCGCTGGTGGCTCGCCGACGCTGGCCTGATGCGCCAGCAGCACACGGCTGGCGAGCACACAGACCACCAGCATCAGCACCAGGTGCATGCCCAGCGCCCGGGAGCGCGGGGTATGCACAGGTTGGCTGTCACCGTGGCGGCGGTTCATGGCTTGACCACCACTTGTGGGCCCATGCCGTCACCGTTGCGGAAGGTTGGCAGCGCGGCGGAGTTGACGTAGCGCACACCGTCCCAGCTTGGCAGCGGGGTTGGCATCAGTTGCAGTTGCCCGGGCTTCTCAAGGTCCCAACGCAGCAGCATCGAGTTGTCTTCATGCTGGGTGTTGTGACAGTGCTCCATGTACGTCCCGGCGAACTCGCGGAAGTTGATCGCCATCTCGACGCTGTCCAGGCCATCCGCTTCCGAGCCGATGCGATAGACGTCTTTGCGCGCCCACTTTTCCCACTCTGGGGGTGCCTTGCCGCCGCGACTGAGGATGATCCCCTCTTCGAAGTGCACGTGCACCGGATGACTCCAGCCCTTGCCGCCGGCCTTGATGTTCCACACTTCGAGGGTGCCGAACCCGGTGACACCGGCGTCGGTCGGGCCGCTGGACAATTGGGTCGAGGCATTGAGTCGGCGTGGGTCCATGTGGAAGCCGAAACCGCCGTCAGTCTTGACCGTCCAAGGCGCTTCATCGGTGCCGTCGGAACGGCCGAAGGTGAAGGTGCGGTGGCGAGCCTTGGCCAGCAAGGCTTTATCGGCGGCGTTGTCGCGATGGAGTTTCAACGGGATCATCACTAGCCCTTCCGCCTTGCCCGGTTTCGCCGGTTCGTAGGCTGCCGGGTTCATCGCCAGATCCTGGCCGGTGTAAGCCTTGACGTTGAGCTGCAAGACCTTGCCCACCGCCGGATCGCCCTTGTCCCACTGCGGCCCTTTGCTGGTCTGCTTGATCACCGCCAGGTATTTCTCCGACAGGATGTCGCCCAACGGAATGACCTCTTTGGGTCCCTTGCCGTCGTCGTGGGCCTGCAGGTTGACGAAGAACAGCTTGTCCCCCGGTTTGATGCCGTTTTTCGAGAAGTTGACGATGATGTCGAAGCGCTCGGCGATGCCCTGGGTCGGCAGGATCGCGTTGTGGTTCTGTTTATCGCCGTCGGCGTCGAGGTCCATGCTGCCGTCGAACGGTACGCTGTGTTCCATGATGTTGCCGTCGTTGGCAATCATGTGGAACGGCACGCGGCTGTAGGTCACGCCGGAGTTTTTCGGCCCCTGGAACTCGCCACCGCTGCCTTTGATTTCGCGCACCAGCGCCAGTTTGAAGTAGCGCGACACCGAGCCGTTGAGGATGCGGAAGCGATAGCTGCGTGCGCGTACATCGAGGGTCGGTTTCCACTGCCAGTTGACCAGAACCTGGTCACCGAGGAAGCCGTCGGTGTTGAACGGGTTGAACCACAACTGACCTTCCTGATCCCAGGCCTTGTCGGCGAACACCAGGTTGACGTCGTAGTCGCGGTTGCCCCACGGCAAGGCGCTGCCGCTGGGCAGACGCAGGTTGACGCCGTCGTTCACCGACTCGTTACCGCGATCCAGGGCGCTGTAGTAGTTCATCATCGCCGCGTTGCCCTTGTAGACGTTCTGCGCGGTGAAATCGAGCATGTGGTCGTGGAACCAGTGGGTGCTCATGGTCTCGCGCCAGTCGCCGCGGATCTTGATGGTGCCGTTGTCGCAGGTCTTCTTCGCCGGTGCGAGGTCGTTGACCCACAGGGTTTCGCCCGGTGCGCAGGGGAACGCCGCGCGCGGGTCTTCGGCCTTGGTGTTGATGCTGTCGTAACCGGCGAGCTGGATCGGCCAGCGATAGTCGTAAAACTGCCCCGGGAAGAAGAACGCGTTGGCATAGCCGTCGCTTTCCGCTGGCGCGTGGCCGTTGTGCTCGTGGGTGCTGATGGTGTGCAGGCCAAAACCACGGTTGGCCGACGGATCGATCGGCAAGCCGTTGTAGTGGCGCATCATTACCGGTTGGCCGTAGCGCACCATCAACAGTTTCGGCGGCAGCGTGCCGTCGAAGGTCCACACTGCGTTGTGGTTTTGCACGGGCATGGCCGGGTGGAAACGCGGATCGACGCCTTTGGCGGTGCCATCGGTCGCCGGTACGCCAACGACGTTGTGGTACAGGCCACCGGGGCCGAACTCGCCCACGGCGTAATGGTGCATTTGCACGTTGTCACGCAAGCCACCATTGAGGCGCGCACCGGTTTGCGCGGTTTTGTAGGCGACTTGCGGGTAGAACTCGTTCCAGCGCTGGTGCGCCCAGCCTTTTCCTGGCGGCCGACCTTCAGCGGAGGAGCCGATGTGCCGGTTGAGGAACACTTCGATCTGCGCCTGCCACGGGTTGCGGTCGACCACGTTAGAGAATTGGCTGGGGAATGGCGTCAGCCCCGGTTGTCGCAGGAATGCATCCAGCGCAGTGCCGGGAGGCGCGCTGCGGGCGACATTATTCGGGTCCTGCGCGGGGGCCGGGCCAATCGCCGCCGGCGGAAATGGCAGTGGCGCGGCCGGGGTGGTCGGGTCGAGTTTTTCCGGGCCAAACTCTTCGAACAGGGTCAACTGCTGGGTGAACGGCTGCGCGCCATAGAGCGGGCTCGGCTTGCCGTTGGTGGGGTAGTTGAAACTGGTCTGCACGGACGGTGGCAGGACGTTTTCGATACGCGTTTCAGCGCGATTGCCTTTGACGCCGTCGGGCAAGTCGAAGGAATCTTCGTTGGCCTCGGGCATGGTCAGGATGGCGTTGAGCGCCGTCGGTTCGTCTGCCGGCTCGTCGTAGTACGCCGACGGGTCGGAGGTTTCTGGCTGTCGTTCGTCATCGATCGGACTGGCGCGAACGCCGGCCATGGTGCCGAGGGTCAACATCAGAAAGACACTCAGAGGCGTCAGCAGAAAGGTATTGCTTGGGTTACGAGTTGTTCTGTCCATCACCAGCCGCCTCATCAAGGAAGGGGTGATGGTGTTTTGCAACTAGTGCGCCAAGAAATTATTTCCAGTTGTAACAGGGACTTGGGGATGCTGTGGGTTTCCCCACTCCCCGGTGACCGGGGCTTGACACCCAGTGATGGGGGAAGTTCATAAATTTTTGCGGCGTTTATAAACTTGCGTACCAACTGACGAAGGCTCGGGCCGCGTTGATCGTTCCCCCGCTCTGCGTGGGAACGATCAAGATCAAAAGATCGCAGCCTTCGGCAGCTCCTACAGGGGGAATGTGTGAATCAGGGGACGAGTTGGAAGGCCAGACGAACGGTGGTGCCCTCGCCTTCGCGGCTGTCGAGGGTCACGCCGCCGCCGAAGCGTTCCATGATGCGTTTGACCAGCACCAGGCCGACACCGAGGCCACCGGACTTGGTGGTGAAAAACGGCCGGAACGCCATGGTGCGTTGCTCTTCATTCATGCCTTTGCCAGTGTCGCTGAGCACCACGCACACGCCACGCTCTTCGCTCGGTTCCAGGCTGACGGTCAGTGTGCCGCCCTTGTCCATCGCCTCCAGCGCATTGGCCAGAAGGCTGTTGAGGATCTGCGTCAGTTGTACCGGCTGACTGAGCACCATCGGCGTGTGTTGCGGATGAAACACCACCTGCACGCCCGCCTTGGCGATCTGCTGTTCAAAAGCGACGAGGCTTTCGTGCAGCGTCGCCACCAGGTTCACCGGTTCCGGATCATCGTTGAGCGGGCGCAACGATTGCAGCAGCTCGCGCACCCATTTCGACATGCGGTCAACCTGGCCGATGATGTCCTTGATGTTCTTCTCGGCCGGGCCGGCATCGAACTCCAGCGCCAGTTCGGCGCTGGAACGGATGGTCGCCAGCGGATTGCGCAAACTGTGCGCCACCGCAGAAGACATCTCGCCCAGTGCGACAAAGGTTTCATTGGCGATCAGTTGTTTTTGCTGGGCGGCGAGCAGAATCGCCGCACGTCGCACGATCCAGTACAGGCCCAGATAAATCAGCCCGCCGCCCAGTGCGGTGGCCAGCCAGATCAGGGTCAAGCCGCGTTCCATGCGTGCGATCAGGTCTTTCGGTTCCTTGTAGATCTCGACCATCGCCGTGACATTCTTGCCCTCGGCGTCGAACAGCGGAATGTAGTTCTCGATGAAGATGTAATCCGGCGGGATGACGAACTTCTGCTCCTCACGGGCCTTGTCGACGTCGTGGTAACTGGCCGACACCGGAATCTTTTCGTTGAAGGCACGATCGAGGTCTTCGTCGGCATGAATGCTGGTACCGATGAGCACCGGGTTGGTCGACCAGATTACCTGACGGTCGGGGGCATAAATGTTGGCGAGGATCACGTCCGGCAGGTGTTCGATGTGATCGAGAAACTCACCCCGCGCGCCCGCCCGGGCCTGCGGATCGACATCGGGAAAATCCTTGTCCTGACGTGGATCGAGCAATTCGCCCATCGTACGGATGTTGGGGATGGACACATGGCGCACTTCAGCCGAAGCGATGGCCTGGATGAACTGCGCCGTGAGCAAGGCATCGCGCTGCACGCTTTCTTCAATCACGAACCGCGTCGACACCGCGCCAAGCGCGATGGCCACGGTACCAATCACCGCCATGCTGATCAGCGAAAACCAGCGCAGCAGGTTGAACGACTGCTTGCGCGAGCTCAAGCGCAGATTGCCCTCCTCGACCGGAAGCGATTTCGACTGCATGTTCATGGCGGCGACTTCTCTATACGTCCCTATAGGGTTATAGCCCACCGTTGGGTGTTTGCCCGGTTGCGGGGATATCGCCCCGATAAGACCGCCCAAACCACCACAAATCCCTGTGGGAGCGAGCTTGCTCGCGAAGGCGGCAGGTCAATCGACATTTTCGTCACAGGAAGTCCGCTTTCGCGAGCAGGCTCGCTCCCACAGTGGCCTGTTTCGCTCACCTGTTTTGTGTTCGTCGAAGAAACTTGTGGGAGCGAGCCTGCTCGCGATGGCGGTGGGTCAGCTGACATTTTTGTTAAAGGGAGACCGCTATCGCGAGCAGGCTCACTCCTACAAGGATATGTGTTCGGCAGGCCATGAGTGTTCATCCCCACCGTCCCCAATCCTGGGGAATGACGCCCTTTCCCCGCTGACCAAAAACCTGACCCTTCTGCGCGTCAAGCCCTCTATCCCGGCCCTCTCCCGCCCATCCACCACACCTTGGCATGGAAGGTGTACAGGCCCTGTGCAACTGACCCATCCCCAAGGGGCAGGTACTTCGATAGAGGGATTAACTCATGCACCCTTTACTGTCCAAAACCGCGACCGTCCTGGTCGTGAGCGCCTTGGCCCAGGGCATTGCTCAGGCCGCTTTGTTCGCTGTTGATCCGGGGCCGTACGCACCGGCCACTGGTGGTTTCGCCAGTTGGTATCAGGACACCCACGGTCGCACCCTGGACCTGTGCCTGTCCAAAGCGCTCAGCTCCCGCGTGCCCAGCACCCCCGGTGCGCCTTCGTACATGTGCTCGCTGCTGCCGGCGCCCGGCATATTCGATGACGCTCAACCGCTGGCCTTCCCCAGCAACTTCCCCGACGAGGCGTTCTGGTTCACCGCTGACGGCACGATTGTCGACGCCGCGCGCGGCATCAACCTTTCCTACGGCTCGGCGATCGAAGCCGCGTTCAGTGGCGGTGACCCGGCGGAAGGCGATCAGATCAGCTTCGCGCGGATCCGCATCCGGGTCGATATTCCTACGGCCGGCACCTACGTCATCACCCACCCGTATGGCGTCGAAGTGTTCAACATCGACACGCCCGGCCGCCGCGCGATCAACATGACCCGCGACATTGGCATCGGCACACCGAAAACCTACGACGGCGCGCTCAAGGGCGACGTCGGACCGTTCCTGCGCAGCCTCAACGGGCCTTACACCGAAACCAATCCGGTGACTGGCTCGGCAGAGCAATTTGTCGGTGATCCGAACCTTGAAGAAGCCGTGACCGGCAGTCCGTTCAACACCAACTTCATCCGCATCGAAGGCCCCAACGGCCTCGATCTGCGCACGACGATATTTGCCGTCTCCGGCAAGTTGTCGGCGGTCGTTCGACCCACACCAATGATCACCCAACGCAGCACCTACTCGCGCAAAGCGGGGACCAGCGCGCCGGTCGCCCAGCAAGACGTGTTCGTCCTCGCACCACCAGCGCCCGGCACCGTCGCCGTGACCAGTTTCACCCCGGTGCTGAACATGACCGAAGCCAACTCCACCGGCGCCTGGTACGCGCAATCGTCGGCCAACCCGACCGTGCCGAGCGTCCTGCAAGTGACCGCCGACAACCACCTGGCCATCGCCAGCAGCACGCCGACCACCCTGCCCATGACCCTGACCGACCTGGTGGTGATCCAGAGCGCGCAATACAGCCTGAGCTCCGGACAACTCACCGTGGTGGCCTCGACCAGTGACGAAACCTCGCCCCCCGTACTCACCGCCACCTCCGGCAGCGGCGCCGCCATCGGTGCGCTGAGCGGCGATGGCGCGGTGAAAACCCTGGCCACCGGCATCTCGCCGATACCACCGGCCAAGGTGCGCGTGACGTCGTCCAACGGCGGCAGCGACACCGAAGAAGTGGTCATCGTGCAATGAACGCTCACATGCCCAGATCCGCATCAGGAGGCATCATGAACAAGTGGCCACGCTTTGCGCTCAACGCGCTCGGGCTCGCTCTCTCGCTGACCGGCAGTGCCTATGCGCAACTCGCCGCCGTCGACCCCGGCCCCTACACCTTCGCCACCGGGAAATTCCCGATGTGGTATCAGGACAACAATCTGCTGTCGATGGAACTGTGCCAGTCACGCGCCGCCAGTTCGCGGGTAGCGGTCAGCACGCCACCGGCCTACATGTGCACCCTGCTGCCGGAACCGGGCGTCTTCGACGACACCCTGCCGATGGTGTTCCCCGACAACTGGCCGCCGGAAGCCTTCTGGTTTCTCGCCGAAACCAACATCCCCAACAATGGCGCCGGCTACGGCATGGACGCCTATGTCGCGGGGATAGAAGCAGCGTTTTCCTCGGATAATCCCGTGGACGGCGATCAAATAGCTTTCGCGCGAATTCGCATCCGGGTGAACGTTCCCGTAGCCGGCACATACACCATCACCCACCCGTATGGCGTCGAAACGGTCAACGTCACCACCCCCGGGCGCCGTGCGATCAACATCACCAAGGACATCGGCATCGGCGCGCCGGGCAACTTCAGCGGCGCATTGACCGGTGCCATTGGCCCGTTCCTGCGCAGCGTCAACGGCCCTTACACCGAAGTGAATCCTGACAGCGGCGGTGTCGAAACTTTCGTCGGTGATCCGAACCTCACCGAGGCGGTAACGGGCAGCCCGTTCGACACCAACTTCGTACGCATCGTCGGGCCATCCGCTGCAGGTACGATTCAAACCAGCCTGTTTACCGTCGCCGGCAAAGTGCTCGACAACCGTCAGCAAACCGCTGTCGAACTCGACCGCGCCACCTATCGCCGCACCTCGACGGGGGTGCGTGCCGAGGTGTTCGCCAAGGCAGACAGCAGCTCGACCCTGTGCTTCCGCGAAACCGTGGCGCTGCTGCCCGGCCCACCGCCAACGCCGTGCCAAACCAGCCTGGCGGGTGACAACACCGGTTTGTTCTTTGGCCAACGCCTGGGGACTGGTGCCGTACCACCGGTGGTGGTCGTGACCGCGACCAACCCGGCCGGGACCACCCGTCCAACGTCGGTGTCGGCCAAGCTCACCGACGTGGTGAAAGTGCAGACTGCGCGCTACAACTGGGCCAACAAAACCTTGTTGATCGAAGCGACATCGACCGATGAAGTGGCGATCCCGGACATGGTTGCGCAAGGCTACGGACGCCTGTCGAAAACCGGCACCCTGCAGCGCATCACCGTCGCCGACCTGACCCAGCCACCGGCCACCGTGACGGTGAAGTCCGCCGCTGGAGGTAGTGATACCGAGCCCGTTGTCGTGGTCGGTACCGCACCGGATACCGGTGAAAACCAGGCGCCAATCAGCAACGCCGACACCGGCAGCACCAGCTTCGGCGTGCCGATCACCCTCAGCCTGCTGACCAACGACAGCGATCCCGACGGCAACAATCCGCTGAGCATCACTGCGTTGACCCAACCGGCAGCCGGCCAAGGCACCGTCGCCCTCAGCGGCACTGCCGCCGTGGTCTACACCCCGCCAGCCGTGGTCAACACGCCACTGACCACCACCTTCACCTACAAGGCGCAGGACGCCAAAGGCCTGGCCTCGGCCAACCCGGCCACCGTGACGATCACCGTCGCGCCGAACCGGCCACCGACCGCCGTCGCCGACAGCGTCGCCACGTTGGGTGTGGCAATCCCGATCAACGTACTGGCCAACGACACCGACCCGGAAGGCAACGTACCGCTGGGCGTCGCCAGCCTGACCCAACCGGCCGCCGGCCGTGGCACGGTCAGCACTGACGGCACGGTAATCACCTACACCCCACCGGCCACCGTGACCACAGCATTCACCACGACCTTCACCTACATCGCCCGGGACAGCTTCGGCGCCCTGTCGACGCCGGCCACGGTCACCGTGCAAGTGTCGCCACGGCCAGCGGCAGAGACCTTCACCATCACCACCTCGACGGTGCAGGCCCGCTCGGGCGGACGCTTCAACTGGGACTTCGCCGGCACCTCGTCGGTGACCACCGGCAACACCATCACCGTGCAGGTCACCACCCCGACCGGGCTGGTCACCCTCGGCACCACCACCGTACCGGTCACCGGTCGCTGGCGGCTGACGCTGAACAACACGCTGGTGGTGCCATCGGCCAACCCGACCGCGACGATCCGTTCATCCCAGGGCACCGTGCGCACGGTCTCGGTGACCACGCTGTAAGCCTGATCCCCAGCCACTCGCGGGTGGCTGGGGCTGAATTGAAACCGGTTAACGCCTGACAGGATGTGAGCCATGAACACGCCGATCGCCGCCCTGCTTTGCCTGCTTCTGCTGTGCAGCACGGCAGGCGTGCGCGCCGACGACCTGATGGACAACGACGACCTGGCCCCGACCAGCAGCGACCTCGGCGAACTGCCCCCACCGGTGGGTCAGCAAGCCCTGATCGACCAGCTCGGCCAGGCCAACGTCGCCCTGCTGCAACAGAACGGTCAGTCGCTGCTCGGGCAGATCGTGCAGTCGGGCAGCAATCAGGAGGCGTACATCCTGCAACAGGGCAGCGACCTGATGGCGCTGATCAACCAGAACGGTTCCGGCAACGCCGCCTCGATCACTCAGAACGGCAGCCACAACCGCGCGCAGATTTCGCAAAACGGCAACAACAACGACGCCAGCATCGAGCAGGCCGGCACGGGGCTGCAAAGCGCCGTGACCCAGTCGGGCAACGGCATGAGCGTTTCGGTCAAGCAATACCGCTAAGCACTGCAAATCATCGGAGAGTTCAATCATGTTCAAACTGACGCCCCTCACCGCCGCCCTGCTGGTCATGATCAGTGCCCAGGCCATGGCCGACGACAGCCTGTCCAACCAAAGCCAGGTCGGCACCGCCAACATCGCCGACGTGAAACAGACCCAGGCTCCGTTCAGCACCGCCACCCAGACCCAACTGGGCCAGGGCAACGACGCCGCCGCCGTGCAAGACCACGCCACCAGCGTGATCACCCAGGACGCGGTCGGCGATTACAACGCCGGTTACGCCGAACAACTTTACGAAGACAACGCCACCATCACCCAGCAACAGGTCGGTGCCTTCAACACCGCCCACGCCAGCCAGTCGCTGGGCTTCGGCGCACCGAACAGCGCGCTGCAACAGCAGCAAGGCACGGGCAACTTCTCGTTCATCTATCAGGATTCGCAGAACGGCAGCGAAGGCAAAACCTTCCAGTTCGGCGACAGCAACGAAGCCAACATCGAACAACTCTATGAAGGCAGCGGCAACAGCTCGGTGATCACCCAATACGGCACCGCCAACTACGGCACCGCCGAACAAGTCACCCACAACGGCGGGCAGATCGGCATCAACCAAGCCGGCGAAAGCAACTACGCCTACGGCGACCAACGCAACGGCACCGGCGGCAACATCACCATCAACCAGTTCGGCAACCTCAACGGCAGCGAAATCTGGCAAGACTCGCAACTGGCCAGCCAAGCCACCGTCAACCAATACGGCGACAGCAACGAAACCGTGGTCGACCAAAGCTTCGGCGCAAACAACACCGCCGCCGTCACCCAGGTCGGCAACACCAATGCGATCTACGCCGACCAGTTTGAATCGGTCAACTCGACCCTGGCGCTGTATCAAGTCGGCAACGGCAACGTCCACTACACCTACCAGAGCGGCGACGGCCACACGCTCAGCGCCACCTCCGTGGGCAACGACAACAAGGTCTACGCCAGCAACTGGAAAGGCCCGCAATCGGGTGGCCAGTTCGGCAGCAACCAGCGTGCGACCGTCACCCAAGCGGGCAATGGCAACATCGCCAGCTTCACTCAGGATGGCGTTGGGCATGTGATGACAACGCATCAGACCGGGACGGGCAACAAGACCACGGTCAGTCAGGCTGAGTCGTATAACGAGCTGTATTTTGATCAGAACGGTAGCGACAACATTTTGATCTCCGATCAACGCGGCACGGGCAACCTGGTGCAGGGTTCTTCGAATGGCACCGGCAACAGTGCTGAGTTTGATCAGTCCGGGTCTGGCAACCAGGCATATACCGCGCAGTTGTATGGCAGTGACAACATGATCACGGTTAAGCAGGCAGATACGATGAACGTGGCGTACGTGACCCAGGGCGGGACGGGGAACATTGCCAATGTCGATCAGAGTGGGGTTACGCAGACGGCGAATATTCAGCAGTTTGGGTCGGCTAACCAGGCGACGGTGTTGCAGCAGTAGGGGTTGGGTGTTGGAAAACCGTGACCTGCTGAGGGTCGCGGTTTTTTTTGCGCTGACGCTTGAGTTGCGTCCTACGGAAAACGGAACGTTTTCAGAAATTCGGGGAGTTTTCTGACAAGTTCTGGCGGTTGGCCGTCGGAAGTACAGGCTCTAGGATTTGCCGGGACAACTTGATCCTCATGGAGCTTGGCCTACATGCAATTCATCCAGACAGCGACGACAGCGATACCGTTAACGAATAGACTTCGAGGCACCAAACCCGGAGGTTCTATGATCGACCCGTCCTTGATCGACCCACTGTGCCCGGTTGTTTCGGATCTTGATCCCGAGGAGCAGGCTGCGAGTTATGACCGTTGGTTTCGGGCCGAAGTACAGGCCTCTCTCGATGATCCGCGTCCGAGTATTCCCCATGAGCAAGTGATGGAGGAAATCAATGCCTTGATGGAATCAATGCGCAAAAGCGCTGATGCAGATTAAGTGGCGACCCAAGGCTCGGGTCGAACTCTCGAAAATCCTGAATTACATTGGCGAGCGAAATTTTGTAGCGGCGACCGCACTTCACAAGTCCGTCGTAAAAACTACATCTGCGCTTTGTTGGCATCCACACCTGTATCGCAAGGGCCGCTCTCCCGGCACTCGAGAGATTGTGGTAAGCCCGAACTATCTCGTCGTTCATCAAGTGGCGGACCAAATTGAGATTGTGAGCATCTTGCATGCGCGTCAGGAGTACCCTCGACGCGACCCCGGTTAAGATCGCTTCCTCGTCTCAACACAAGCAACCGTGCTTCCCGTGGAGGTACGGTTTTTTTGATCGTTCCCACGCTCTGCGTGGGAATGCCTCTCGGGACGCTCCGCGTTCCAACTCGCGAATTTGACGCAGAGCGTCAAGGGCTGCATTCCTTTGCTGCGCGTGGGAACGATCAATCAGCCATCCTTCAGCTCGACGTGATCCAGCGCTTGATTCACCGCCAGTTCGCCCAGCATGACGACTTGTGCGATGCCCAGTGCTGTCTTGCGGTGTGAAGTTTCCAGCGAGGCGGCGAAGTTGATCAGCATTTCGCTGGCCGAGCCGAGGGTTTCGCTGGCGTTGGCCAGCAGGGATTCGGTGTTGTACCTGGGGTTGGCGAGGTACATGGGTTCCGGCTCGTTGGTGCTGGACATGATGTGAGGTGTGGGGTTGAGGTAAAAATCGAGGGCACGGTCGGCGGCTTCGTGGAGTTTTTTGCTGTCGACTGAGGCGTAGGGGGATGTGATGTTGGTGTCTGGTTCTGGGGGTTGGGTGTTGGTTTTTTCATGGTTACTTACCCTGTATGACGGTTATAGCTGGCCCCCATTCGGTTTCCAAGCGAATAGGTGGCAGCTGTACGCAGGTTGGAAACCCGGGACAGAGGCAACCCGGCAGACACAAGGTCTCCCACGCACAGCCGCCATAACAAAGTGCACACAGTGAGGTGCGCAAGGATACGTTATGAATGGCGCTTGTGCGCTCTGTAGTTACTCGGGTTTCCACGCCCGGTCGCTGAATTGACAGCGACGAACACAGGCTAGAGACCGGACGTCCGACGGACAACCTGAAAACATTGTGGGAAGGTTCCGCCGATTCAGACACTTCTTTAAACACACTTCAGATCGCAGCCCTCACCCTAGCCCTCTCCCGGAGGGAGAGGGGACTGACCGAGTGGTTTGGTAGAAGTACGCCGACGTGCGATACCGCGTTGAACTCAGGTTTTGAAAGGCCCACCATCGGCTCCCTCTCCTTCGGGAGAGGGCTGGGGTGAGGGGCGAATCCAACACAAAACCAAACCCGAACACCGCTTGGCCCTTAACCACTCAATAGGCCGAGTGTCAGCTCGCCTGCTTTTGATCTTGATCCACGGGCGACGTCGGAAGGCTGAGTGGAGGGATTGATCCGGGCGTGGGAGCGCAGCGACCGTTTGGCGCAGCCAAACACAGCGAGAGGAGGTGCAGCGAAGCAAACCGTAGGCGCTGCGCCCGGATCGATCCCGCAGCGAAGGAACCCCGAGCCCCAGCGAGCGGGCCGCACGCAGGAGCAAGCCTTTTGGGTTACCTTTTCGGCGTTTGGAAAAGGTGACCCGCCGTCAGGGCGGAACCCTAAGCCGCCGTTACCGCAGAAACGGATATGTACTCAGTCAAAAAGAACCCCGCCGCCTGACAAAAAGCCTTCGCGAGCAGGCTCGCTCCCACAGTGGGCACTGGGTACATCTGCAAGAACCTGGTCGGCCCAAAGGCCGCCACGTTCACTCCGCCTCAGGATCAACCTTGTTCTGAGTCAAATACCGATTCAACACATCATCCTGCCCGGGCGTAGAAGCGTCCCCCGCCACTTGCCACAAATGCCGCTCAATCCCCTGCGCCACCATATGCCCCACCGCCGCCTCAATCGCCGACAGAACACACAACTGCGCCGGCTCATTCGTCGTATACCCCACCTCAGCCTCAAGCAACTTTTTAAACTCGATAAACTTGAAAATCCCGGCGCTACGCGCCACCGAATAAATCGTCTTGCTGGTCATCACATTCGCCAACACCTGCCCACTGCGCACATCCACCGCACGCAAATTCACCGTCACCTGATCCACCCGATACTCACGCTGCAAATCAATGCCCAGATACCGCGCCCCCTCCCCACCGCTACGCACATTGGTGTCATAAGCGATGATCCCGCCCTCAAGCATCATGTTCGCCGCCTGCAACGGCGGCAGCTCACCCTGAATATTCACCGGCGTATTCGGCTTCTTCTGCGACGCGCGAATGATCTTGCGTTCGGTCAACAGGTTCTGCAGCCCTTCCCGCTCCAGCACCACAAACCAGCCACTGGCCTGCATCGCGTCCATCAACATCGACGCCGCACCCTGAGTCACACTGGTGGAAAACGAACTCGCCGGCGTCGGCTTGTACTGCCCGGTCTGGTCACGGAAGCCGTACACCACCGCCATCAACCGGCCCTTGGGCCGCGGCATCTTCAGCAAGTCGTAGTAAGTCGAGGCCCTTGGAGTCAGGGTCGGGGTTTCGGTGTCCTGCTCGGCCGACATCGGCTCACGCAGACTGCACCCTTGTAATGTCGCCAACAGCAGCCCTAACGCGATGATCTTTTTCATGTCCGTTCTCCCCGGAACCGTCAGCCCGTCACGGGTTGAGGCCGTTCACCTGAATTTCCGAAACCTCACCGGTCGCTCGATCGGTCACTTCAATGCTCAGTGCCCCGGAGTCGTCGATGACGTTGACGATAAAAGAGTCAGTGGACAGGCTCCCCGCGTTGCCGGTGGAGATGTTGTCCAGCAACTGCCCTAGCAGCCGTGATTGCAATTGACTGGTGAAGCGCTCCAGCGCCGACGTGCCGGCCACGGTCGAACGGCTCTTGAGGTCCGGGTCGTCGTAATCGTTTTGCGCCTGCGCGTTGTTGAGTAGCCAGGTGCCGTTCAACGGGTTGCCGCCGAACGACGGGTTGACCGGTGTGTAGACCAGTTCAGTGGCCTGGACAGCGGTAGCGCTGGCGAGCCCGATCAACAACCCCGAGATCCAGAATCCGCTGCGCCGTGAGAACGTTGTGCTGTTCATAGTTCGTCCTTCTCAAGGTCGGTGGTGTCCTGCAACAGAGCCTCCAGCTTGCGCTGGACAACCTGGCGTCGAACCCAGTCGGCGGCCGCGTAGGCCTCGTCCTTCAGTTCCACGGTGTTCGGCGGCAGGAAGCGCCGATAAACCAGGCGTTGCTGATATTCCACGGTCACCAGGCTGCCCCAGCGCGCGTCGGGCCGTTCGCGCACCACCAGGTTGAAATCCATCGGGCTGGTGTCGCGCAGGCGTTCACTGAACGAGTAGTAAAAGTCGTGGCCGATGTGCGAGATCGTGTCGTCGACGATGAAGCCCATCATTTCGTCTTCTTCACCGGCCTGGGCGCAGCCCGCCACCACGGTGAGGACCAACGCGCACCACCATTGGCGAGTCATGGCTGCAACGCCTGTGGCAGATTCGACTGGCCTTTCGCCGGGCCATTGGTGCCGTCGAGGAAGGCTTTTTCAGCCACGAACTGCCAGTCCGAATAACGCTGCATGCCTTCGAAATCCGACCACTGCGACGGGAAGCCCGCCTGCTTCAACGGCAGCTCGGTCGACGGGCTGTTGAGGCCGGTGATGCGTCCATCGAAACCGCGTTGCACTGCCCATTCACCCTGACCGATCGGGTCCGGATAAAGCTGACGCAAATGATGTTTCGCTTCTGGAAAACGCTGATCGTCGAGCAGATCGACCAACTCTTTCGGGTACTGCGCCAACCCCGGTGAACTGCGGTAGTAGCTGCGCAACGCCTGGGCGTACTGAGTACCGACCCAGAGCAACTGGCGTTCACGGTCGCGACGCGAAGCGGTCGACCACAACTCGCCGGCACTGGCCAGGCCCATGCCCATCACCACGATCAGGAACAGCACGCCCAGGTAGGTGAAACCACCCTGCTGCGCGCGGTTACCACTCGGAATACTGGCTGCCATCACGCGCCCTCCCGGTAGCACCGCTTTTGATGTCGGCCACACCACCGGCAACGCCGTCCGGTGGCGCGATCAGCACCCACTGGTCTTTGCGTTCGGTAATCGGATCGAGTGGCGCGTTGCGCAGGTAACGTTGTTCGATCAGTTGCTCGATGGAATCCGGATACCGCCCGGTGTCGCCGTAAAAGTGATCCAGCGCCTCGCGCATCGCCGACAGGCTCTGGCGCAAGGTGGTTTCCTTCGACGCTTCAAGGCTGTTGAAGTAGCGCGGCAAGGCGATGGTCATCAGCGTGGCGATGATCGCCATCACCACCATCAACTCCAGCAAGGTAAAACCTTTTTCCCGGCGCATGAGGTTCACCACTCGCGGTAGGCGATGCCGTTGAGGCCCTTGCCCCGGGCGTGGGAGTAGACGTCAAAGACGTCCTCGCCATCGCGCGGGTTCTGAGCCGAACTGTCGTAGGCGCGCACGCCCCAACCCCCTTCGTCATCCCGTTTGGCCGGCACCAGCGGATCGCGCGGGATGCGGCGTAAAAAGTAGAACTTGGCGCCCTTCGCACTGCGCACATCGCGCACGCCTTCGACCAGCACTTTCAGGTTCGGCGGGTAGCCGCTGCTGTTCAGCGACTTCTCGATGTACCCGGCATCGAAGGCGCGTTTGTAGGCGTCGATGCCATCGCGAATCTGGTACAGCGCGTTGCGCAATTCCTGCTCCTTGCCACGCCGCACCAGGGTCTCGGTCAGCGGCGCGGCCATGCTCGCCAACAGGCCGATCAAGGCCAGCGTCACCACGACTTCGATCAGGGTGAAACCGCGTTGGGAGGTGTTCATGGTCAAGGCTTCTCGACAGTGACGCGGGTGGTCGCCACGGCCGAATCACCGACGGCACGCGGCTGCGCGGCAGGCGACGGCATCACGTAACTCTGCGAACGATCCGGGGCCTGGATGTGCATGCTGGTTTCGGTACCGGTGGAGAACTCCATGTCCGACGGGCTCTGGTACGGCAGGTTGCGCACGATCCGTGGGGTGATCGACAGCACCAGTTCCGATTTGCCGATGGTGTCTTTGTTGCTGCCGAACAAGCGGCCGAGTCCGGGAATGTCACCGAGGCCGGGAATCTTGTTGCCGGTGGCGCCGTGGTCGTTGCGCACCAGTCCGGCGAGAATCTGCGTTTCGCCGTCGTGCAGGCGCAGCGAGGTCTGCGCGTTGCGGGTATCGACCTGCACCGGGATCGTGCCTTGGCGGGTCGGTTCCAGCGGCGTGGCGTTACTCACTTCCAGGGCAATCTTGATCGCCACTTCGTTGTTCAGGTGCACAGTGGGCGTCACTTCGAGCTTCAGACCGACATCCAGATAGGTCACGCTTTCGGTGATCACCGGCCCCTGTGTCGACGGCACCGAGGTGGCGCTGATGATCGGTACACGCTGACCAATGTGAATGCGCGCCTGCTCACGGTTGCTGACGCGAATCACGGGACTTGCGAGGGTGTTGATGTCGTTGTCCTGCGCGTTGATCTTGGCTTGCGGCGAAGGGCCGATGGAGATGCGGTCAGAGTTGATGCCCTTGAGCTGGCCCAACAGGGTGACCGGTGAACCATCGGAGTTGACCACGCCGAAGGTGCTCGGCCATTGCAGGCCGAGGTCGAGAATGCGCTGGGTGGCGACTTCCATCACCTCCACTTCAAGCACCACTTCCGGGTTGGACTGGTCTTGCGATTGCAGCAGTTTCTCGGCCATGCGCACGGCGTCTTCGGTGTCGCGCATGGTCAGGGTGTTGAGGCGTTCGTCGACGAACACGTCGCGGGTCTTGAGCATGGTTTTGACCATGTTCAGCGCGGTGTTGGCGTCGATGCTGGTCAAGTAGAAGGTGCGCATCACCAGTTCCTGGTAATCCTTCACTTTCTGCGGCGAGTCCGGGTAGATCAGCAAGGTGTTTTCGTTCACCACTTTCTGGTGCAACTGGTTCTGTTGCAGCAGCAGGGTCACCGCGTCTTCGATGCGCACGTCACGCACGAAAATCGTCGCTTTCATGTCCGGGCGCAGGTCTTTGTCGAAGATAAAATTCAGCCCGGCGACCTGCGACAGCACTTCAAAAATGGTCTTGAGGTTGGCGTCGCGAAACTCCAGGGTCACTGGCCGATCAAGCTTGGTGCGCAGTTGCGGATAGGCAATCACGTTGCGGCTCTGCACCAGGCGAATGTTGCCTTGCAGCTCCAGCGCACCTTCATTGGCCGGGTCGAGTTCGAGGATCTGTTTGACCTGACGATCAGCGCCGTAGATGTCGCCGCGACGCAGGTCACCACGGGCCAGCTCGAGTTTCTCGTCCATGCTGCGCAGGTATTCCATCTGCTTCAGGGCATCCTGCGCGCGGCGGTTGTTCGGCTCGATGGTCAGCACACGCATGTAGGCGGTGCGCGCCGAGGTAAAATCGCGACGCGCGCGGTCGGTGTCGCCGGCCGTCAGCAACGACGTGATCGCCTTGGCCCGACCGGTGTTGAGCAGCAGGTGCAATTCGGTGTCGCGCGGATTTTCGCGCAGGCCTTCTTCGATCCGGGCCAGCCCCGCCTCGTACTGACCCTGTTCAATCAGGTCGGCGGCTTCCTTGTTGGCCACCTGCGCAGTGCTGCACGCGGCCAGCCCGGCACACAGACCGAGGCTCATCAGCAAACGGGAACGGTTCATTGCGTACTCCCCACAGACAAGGTCTGCGACAAATGCAAAGGCAGGTAAACCAGGCTCAATTCCAGATCGGAAATGCCGGTGATCTTCCAGGTGTCGTCGATCACATCCCCGTTGCGCACGACGTAGATCTTTTCGCCGTTCTGCAAAAACACTTGCAGGTCGCTGCGGTCGTGCAGCCTGCCGACGAACTGAAACGGCACCGGTGGCAGGCTCGGGGCTTGCACCACTGTGGCCGGGTTGATCGCTTGTTCGGTGACCGTGGCCAGGGTTGGCGCGGCCTTCCAGGATTTCGCCGCGAACAGATCGCCGGCCGGGCTCAGGTCCCTGATCGGTGCCTCTTTGGCCTTGGCGGTGCTGGCCGGCAGCGCGCCCCGGGTTTTCCCCGGCGTGGCGACGGCTACTGCGTTGGAATCGGCGTCCACGGTTGGCGAGAAATATTCCGGCAACCACGCCAGCGCGGCCGCCACAGCGAAGAACGCTAGCCACCCTGTCACGCGCTTGGTATTCATCACGACCTCGACAGGTAAAGGGTCATACGGATCCGGCCATTGAGGTCGGTGTCGCCAATCTTCTTGCGTTGCAGCTCAAGGTCTTCCACCACCACCGCTGGCAACTGACCGAGCAAGGCGTGCACGAAGCGGCGCAGTTGCGGGTAGCTGCCGCGCACTGGCAAGAGGATCTGATAGCGCGCCAGATGGGTTTTCGGATCGACGCCGAGGGCATATTCACCGCGCGCCAGGGTGATGTGCTCCTGCGCTGCGAGGGCGTAGATGCGGTCGATGGCGACGGTGGCTTGCGGCTGCGCCGGCAGTTTGTTGCGGAAGTCGTCGAGCTGACGCTGCGGCACCACCGGTGGCGCGATGCTGCCGTCTTCAACCTTGGCCAGGTACTCGGTGGCTTCCTGAGTCTGCTGGCTCAAGTGCTGCAACGATTGCCAGCCCGGCAGCAAACCACCGAGTGCCCAAGCCACCGCGATCAGCAGCAACGCCAGCCCGGCCAGGCCCGGAATGCCGAGGCCTTGCAGGTATTCGTGGACGATCAGCCTAGGGATTCGCATCGCCTATCTCCCAAGTCGCCGACAGGTTGAATTGCACCGGTTGTTCCGGCGATTTGACGACGATCTCGTGGCTCAACAGCGAGACGTCGGACAGTTCGTCGCTGGCTTCCAGACGTTTGTGGAAGTCGAGCATCGCTTGCAGATCCCGCGCTTCGGCGCTGATCCGTACCTGACCTTTGCGCGCATCCGGGGTCAGGCTGAGCAGTGCGACGTCATCACGTGGCATCGCTTCGAGCATGGCGAACAGGCGTTCCCATGGGCGGCGCAGTTGCTGCGAGACCTTGCGCATCTCGGCGAGATTCGCCGCTTGCTCACGGGTTTCCGCCGGGCTCAGGGTGGACTTGGCACCGCTGTCACCGGTGAGCTGGCGCTGGGTGGTTTGCAGGTGGCCTTGTTGCTGCTCGGTGTGCGCGTCGAGGTGCTGTTGCACGCCGAAGCACAGCAGCGCCAGCAGCACGCCGCCGCCGAGCAAACTCCAACCCAACGGGCCGGAACGCGGCCGTGGCTGAAAATCCAGATTCAGGGCGCGCATCTCAGGCCACCGCCCGGGACATGACGTACAAGCCGTCACGCACGGTCATCGCGTCGTCTTCAAGGGTGCGCAGTTGCACCCCCGCCACGTCCGGATGCGCATCAAGGCGCGCCGGCGCATGCAGATAAACGTTGAAGGCGCGTTCACTGGTCGAAGCTTGCAGCTGCCGTTCGCGACCGATCAGGGCATTCAACGCGGCATCGCTGTCGCTGCCGCCCACCGAACGCACGCCGGCCCAGCGCCCTTCCCTGGCCAGCAACAACACGCTGCGCTGCGGCTCGGCGACGACGAAGAGGAAGTCGCCGGCATCGAGACTTTTGTCGAAGCGGTTGAACGCCGCCATCAGGTACGGCTGCACAGAGCGCAGGCGCAGACCGCGACCACTGACCAGCGTGCGCAGGCGTTCGAGCAAGTCTTGCGGCAAGGCGCTGGCGATGCGGTCGTAACCGGCCGGTTCGGCGGATAGCACCAGACTCCAGGCTTGGCTTGGCGCGCCGAACAGGTCTTCGAAACACAGTTGGGCGAAACCACGCAGTTCTTCAGGGCTGCTGATCTGCGCGCTCCACGGCACCAGGCAGAAGCGGCTGAAGTGCCCGGAGATGACCACGCTCAGTTCGGCGCCGGCGCCGGCGTGTTCACCGAGCAGGCGGTCGAGGGTGTCCAGCGCCACCGCGTAGCTCTGGAAGCCTTCGTCGATGTAACCGACGCTGCCCCGCCACAGGGTGTCGCTGCCGCGCCGCTGACCGAGGCCAACACCGCTGGCGCCGAGCACGGCGACAAAACGCTCACGCGATAAATGTGACACGGTTGATCTCCTCCAGCGTGGTGCGACCTTGCTCCACCAGCTCCAGCGCCGATTCGCGCAGCAGGCGCAAACCACGGGCGCAGGCCAGGGCTTTGATTTTTTTGATCGGTTGGCGCTCGACGATCATCTGGCGCAGCTCGTCGTCGAGGTGCAGCAACTCGGCAATCGCCGTGCGCCCGCGATAACCGCTGCCCCGGCAATGGCCGCAGCCCTTGCCGTGGACGAAGTGGTAATGATCGACTTTCTGCGGATCGAGGCCCGAGGCGCGCAGCTCTTCATCGCTCGGATTGACCGGCGCGCTGCAACTGGCGCACACCAGCCGGATCAGGCGCTGGGCGAGAATCGCGTTGAGCGCCGAAACCAGGCTGTAGGGGTCGATTTCCATTTGCGTGAAACGGCCAATCACGTCGAAGACGTTGTTGGCGTGGATGGTGGTGAACACCAGGTGACCGGTGAGTGCCGATTGCACGGCGATCTGCGCGGTGTCCGGATCACGGATTTCGCCGACCATGATCTTGTCCGGATCGTGGCGCAGGATCGAGCGCAGGCCCCGGGCGAAGGTCAGGCCTTTTTTCTCGTTGACCGGGATTTGCAGCACCCCCGGCAATTGATATTCGACCGGGTCTTCGATGGTGATGATCTTGTCCACGCCGTGGTTGATCTCAGTGATCATCGCGTACAGCGTGGTGGTCTTGCCGCTGCCGGTCGGGCCGGTGACCAGCACCATGCCGTAGGGTTCGGCGGCGAGGCGGCGCAACTGGCGCAGGGTTTCGTCTTCAAAGCCCAGCGCCTGCAACTGCACACCGCAGACCTTGTCGGCGAGGTCCTGTTTGTCGAGCACCCGCAGCACCGCGTCTTCGCCGAAAATGCTCGGCATGATCGACACGCGGAAGTCGATCTGGCGGCCGCTGATACCGATCTTGAAGCGGCCATCCTGTGGCACGCGTTTCTCGCCGATGTCCAGTTCAGCCATGACCTTGACCCGCGAGATCACTTGTTCGGAGAACTCCGCACCCTGGACTTTGCTGATGTTATTGAGCACGCCGTCGATGCGGTACTTGATCACCAGACCATTGCCGGTGGTGCCGAGGTGGATGTCGCTGGCGTGCATTTTCAGCGCGTCGTAGAGGGTCGAGTTGACCAGTTTCACCACGCTGCTGGCGTCTTCGCTGATGCTGGTCAGCGACAGACTTTGCAGGGTGTCGATTTCGTGGTGAGTGTCGCCCTGAGCGTTCAGCGATTCGACGGCGTGGAAGCTTTCTTCGTGGCGGGCCAGATAGGCCTTGAGGTCATCGGCGTGCACCAGATGCAGCGGCGCGCCGTGCAGGCATTCGTCGATCCAGGCCAGGCGCGCCGGGTCGAAGGGGTCGGCAAACACGCCGATGACTTCGTCGTTGTGGCGCAGCAGGATGAATTCACGTTTGAGGCATTGTGCGAGGGTGACCCGGTCGAACACCGGCGTCGCGGCAAACAGGCTGTCGGTGTCGAGCACCGGGTAATGCAGGGTGACGCCGAGGGTGTGAATGAACGGCATCGGCGCCAGTTCACAGAGTACGCCGAGGGCTTCTAGGACGCGTTCGCCGGAGGTGGCGGCCCGCGCCCGGGCCTGGGCAAGCTGTTCACTGGAAAAGCGCTCGGGGGCGCATTCGGCCAGCAGCGGTTCGACGACAACGGACAGACGTTCCATGGCTTGCTCTCCAACCGGGGCTTAGAGCCCTGTCGGCGCGGCAAACCTTGGCGGCAAGTGCCGGAACGTCTGTTCGCGCCATTACTCCCCGGTGAGCATTTGATCGTCGTCCGGTGCCATGGCGTGCAACTGTCGTCGCCGATCCGCCAACACCCAACTGCCATCGTACAACTGCAACGGGAAGCTCTCGGTCCTGCTCTGGCGTCGTTCGACAAAACCCTCGGAAGGGCTCGCACCGGGTTTCGCTTCGCGCTTGATCCCAAGAAGGTCGCAGACCGCCCGCGCCAGTTCCGCCAAGGGAAACGGTTTGAACAGGATGTGGCTGACCCCCAGTTGCCGCGCCCGCTCACAGACTTCAGCGGTCGGGTGACCCGTTATCAGCACAAAATGGCACGTCCTGTTCTGGCGGACCGCGTCGAGCACCTCAAAGCCTTCCATATCGGGCAAGCGGTAATCGAACACCAGCACGTCGGGGGCAAAGGTTTCGGCCAAACCGATAGCCGTCGCTCCGTCATGTGCAATCGCGACGTCCAGCCCCTGCGCCGACAGATAATCCTGAAGGTTCTGTGCAAGCAGCTGTTCGTCTTCGACAACCAGTACTTTGTTAACCAAGGTCGACTCCTTGAAACAGCAGGTCCGATGACCCCGCCCTGAGAGTGCGCCTTACCATCGGTAACGCACACTTCATGCCAGGCTGAGTGCCGGTAATTTTATGTCTTCATGTCCTTGAAATTAATGACAATGCCCGCTCGTCCCGGTACCCCGTTCCCCAGAAACGGGGAAGCACCTGAATGGGCATCGAAGCCATTCCCCACTATTGGGGGGGAACCTTCAGTCGTCGTCAATTCGTTCGATCCTGTTCTGCCCCCGTAATTGCGCGAGCACTTGGCGACGAGCCTGGGTCTGTTGCTGTCGGGCGAGCTGTGCCCTGACTGTATCCAGCCCATGCAAATCTGGGACATCGGCGGCCTCCAAGTGGTTCTGCAAATAAATCACATGCCAGCCGAACGGTGAACGCACCGGATCGCTGGCGAAACTCGCCCCACTGACAATCGAGGCGCGCATTTGCATCAAGCGTAGACGCGCTTGAGCCACTGTGGCTGCATCCGCTTGCGCGGGCACGCGGATCAACAGGTGGCGGGGTTGCAAGGTATTGGCCCGTATCAACTCGGCGAACATCTGCTGCGCCGCCAGTTCGCGGCGGGTGTACTCGGTGAAGGACGCCTCATCGAAACCGGCATCCTGCAAGCGACGGACAAATTTATCCGCGCCGCCGATGGCCAGGCGGGTTTGCTCGATCTGCTGACGCAGCGCTTGCTCGTCGATCTGTCGGCCACGCTTCTGCGATTCCTGCCACAGCAGTTCTTTGTCGATCAGCATTTGCAACGCCGCCTGCCGCAGTTCCTTATAGGCCTTGGGACTGCGAATGCTGGTTACCGCGCGGCCCTGATCTTCCAGGTATTCGGCGAAGAAACGCTCGAAGCGAAACCCGGAGATTTCATCGCCGTTGACCCGCGCCACGGCCGGTTCGTTGTTGGCCCACGCCTGCGGCAGCCAACAGGTCAGCAGCAAGATCAGCGTTGTGCGTTTCATGATCGGGCCCTCCGTTCAGGGGCTGGCAACAATCGGTTTATAAGGCGCGACCAGATAGAAACGCTGATCGGGCAAATCCACGGTAACCACATGCGCGCCGCTCAAACCCAGGCGTCGGCCGGGGCCGAAACTCAGGCGCGGGGTCAGGCCGGTGTCGAAGTCGTGCAGGCCTTCCAGCGCCGCCACCAGTTTTTCCCGGCTGGCATCACGGCCAGCCTGTTTCATGCCTTCGCTGAGCAGCAGCATCGAGGCGTAGGCACCGACTTGCAGCACCGCGTGCTGGGCGCCGAGGCCTTGGCCTTCGCGCAACAAGGTCAGGGCCATGCGCCCGGCCTGAGTCCAGTCGCTGGGCACAAATGGATAGGCGAGAAACACCCGCCGGGTGAAACCGTCGGGGACTTGCAGCAGATCGCCGGCCACCTGGCTTGAGGCGGCGAACAGGTAAGGCACTTGCCCAGCGCTTTGCAGCCGCGTTGCCAGACGACTGAAGCCGCCGCCATTGCCCAGATAAAACACTGAACGCGAACCCAGCGGCAGCGCATCCGCCGCCGGGTCATAGGCTTGCAGATGGACTTTCTGCCAGCCGTGTTCCTGCAAGTACTGACCGAGGTTTTGCGCGGCCAGTGTTTGTACCGGGTCGTCGGGATAGGCGATCAGCGTCGGCCCTTGCAGCACGCGCAAACTGGCCGTGGCGTAATCGGCCAGCGCGATCAACTGCTCGCGCAATCCCGGCAACGGCTCGAAAATCTGTGGACTGGCCTGCAGGGTGCCGAGGATCGACATCGGCCCGATCAGCGGCACCCCGGCCTGTTCCAGACGCGGCCCCAGTTCGCTGTCGAGAGCCGGTGCCAGCGGTGCGATCAGGGCGAACACCTGCTCCTGCTCGATCAACTGCTGCAAGGCTTGCTCTGCACTGGCGCGGTCCGGGCCGGGATCGATCACCGTCAACCGCAACTGCCGGCCGTGAATGCCACCGGCCTGATTGATCCGCGCGACACTGCCGTTGAGCACCGCCGCAACGGTCTTACCCTCCTCGGCCAGCGGCCCTTGGCTGGGCAGTAAGGTGCCGAGGTGCAAGGTCTCGGCGTCGAGGCCGGGGTCGCGTTCGTCGGCGAGGCGTTTGAGATAGGCGCTGAGGTTGCGCTGATCCTTCATCGACAGAAGAAAGCGCGGCATGCTCGGGTCGAGGCGGTTGTGGCCGGGGTCGCGGCCCTGCTCAATGGCAGTGGCGAGAGTGCTTTCGCTGTAGGCCGGATAACTGCGGCCGTTGACCTGTTGCTGGCCGTACGTGCTGGTCAGTCGCGCCCAATTCAATTCGGATGGACGCACGCCGCCCTCAGGTCGACCGAGGCCGTCGGCGCCATGGCAATTGGCGCACGGCAGGCTGGTCGCCGGCAGCAACACGTCCGCCGCACCCACCCGCGCCATGATCGCCTCGCCACTGGCCGACAGACCCTGGCGGTACAGACGCTTGCCCGCGCCTTCTTCCGGGGTCAGCGGCGCAGCGCCCGCGCCAAGGCTGACGCCAGCGAGCAGGATCAGGGCGAGTACGCGGCAGCGTTTCATGGCGCGGGCTCAGCGACCGGCCACGGGCATTGTCAGCAACTGCAAGCGCTGGGCAATGGCGGCGGCCGGGGCGTCGGGGCGGATTTTGCTCCAGCGTTTATTGGCGACATCGCCGACGATCAACTGCGTGGAGTGCTGCTCGGGTGTCGGCACGATCTGGCCGATGCGGCTCAATACCAGGTCCAACTGCGCCTTGTCGCCGGTAAGAAAAAGCCAATGAGGGTCATCGGAACCCTGCTTCAAGGTGTAAGCCTTGAGCACCGCCGGCGTATCGCGCAGCGGGTCACTGGTAAGGGAAATAAAGGTGATGTCCGGCGCCTTGTCGCCCAACAACTCGCGGACTTCCTTGAGCTTTTGCGTGATCAGCGGGCAGGCATCGGTGCAACTGGTGAAGATCACGTTGAGCAGCACTATGCGGTTTTGCAGTGCGTCGCTGTAGAAGCGCAACGTCTCGCCGTTCTGATCCTGCAACGGCGTGTCGGTGAACCAGGTTTTCGCGTCGTGGGTACCTTTGGCCGGCGCGGCGGCCACAGCGGCTGGTGGCTCAGAGACGTGGCCTTCGTGAGCGAACGCGACGTTACCGAGAATCCAGAAGCACACGCTCAGGGAGATCCAGTCGAGCAGTCTCATGGCTGTTGCTCCATGGCGATGGCGGTGTGTTTGGCGTGGGTGCGCAGGCCGCTGAGTTTTTCCACTTCCTTGGCCAGCAGCGCCGGGTCGGTGAAGCCGTAATAGCGCATCCAGTGACGATTGTTGCCGTCGCCGACGAGGATCAACGGTTGGTGATTCTTGAAGTCGCCGCTGAAACTGCCGAGGCCTTTGAGGGTTTCGTTGATCGACTGCGGCGAACCGGTCAGCCAGCTCCAGCCCGGCCCGCGCTGGAAGGTGCGCGCATAATCCTGCAGGCGTTTCGGGTCGTCACGCTGCGGGTCGATGCTGATCGACACCAGTTGCACTTCGTTGCCGACGCGCGCGCCGAGCTGTTTCTGCACCTTGCCCATGATCGACGAGACCACCGGGCACACCGTGGTGCAACTGGTGTAGATAAAGCTCATGACGACGATTTTTCCCTGTACCAGGTCTTGTTCGAGGCGCACGGTTTTGCCGTTCTGGTCGAGCAGCGGCACGTTGGCGAATTTCACTTGGGCGTGTTCTTGCGTGTTGCTGGCCGGGGCCGTGTGCCCGGCGTGTTCATCTGCCGAATGAGCGTTGGCGTGTTGAATGCCGAGGCTCAACAGGCACAGGGTCAGCAGGCCAGCGGATGCAAATCGGTTCATGTCGAAACTCCTCTTCAACGGGCCTGGCCGGGGGCTACCCGAACACTGGCAAAGGTCTTGTCATCGAAACCGGCGCCCAGCGACGCCGCGCGCACGTGCAGGTACCAGGCGCCGCTGCGGTCAAGGGTGATAGGCGCTTCGTATACGCCGTCGGCGACTTCCAGCGCCGCCACTTGGCGGGGGTGCGAGGTGGGCGCGAGGTAGTAGCGCAATTGCACGTCTTTGACGCCGCTGCGCTGGGTTTTGTCTTTGCCTTGAACGATGCGGAAACGCACGACGTAGGGGTCGTTGAGCGCCACGGCAGTCTTGTCGAGAAGGAACTCGACTTTCGGTGCGCCGAAGTGTTTTACCAGGGCGCCATTGGTTTCGATCTGCGCGGTAAAGCAGTGAATGATGTTCGGTTGGTTGAGCAGGAACGCCACGTCGAAGCGCCCCGCTGCCGGTAGCTTCACCCGCGCGCTGTACAACCCCGGCGAGACTTCGCGCAGGCTGCGGTCGATGACCATCGCGGCGCGGGCGATCTGGCCACGGTTGGGGTAACCGGACATCGGCGCGTTCATGCCTTCGGCGTAGAAATAGGTGGTGTTGTCGACCGGGTTGACCACGAACACCGCGTTGTCGTCGCGTGATACCGCAAGGCTTGAAGCGAGCGGCAAATCGCCGGCCAGGCGCGGCGCTTGCGGGCCGGCTTCGAAACCCTGGCTGATCGGCTGGCGGCCTTCACCGAGCGAGGACAAGTTGATCATGGTGACTTTCGGTGAAGCGAGTCCGCGTATGTAGGCGTAGGCCTGGGTGAACACCACCTGGTAGGGTTCGGCGCTGACGTCCAGATCATGAATGGCGCTGTTGGTGGCGGCATCGATAACCGTGGCGCGGTTTTCCAAGGTGTTGAGCACCACACCGAAGCGGCCGTCGGCGCTGAAGCCCATGGGGCCGAGGCCTTGTTGCAGTTTGATCACCCGGCGAATGGCGTGGGTGTTGGCGTCGATCACAGTGACGGTGCCGTCCTTGCCGTCGGCCACGTAGACCGCGCCGGACAGTGGCGAGTAAGCGACGGATAACGGATGGGAGCCGGTCTTGATCTGCTCGACGATGGTCAGGCTGGCGATGTCGATCACGCTGACGGTGCCGTCGTCGCGGTTGCTGACGAAGGCGAAGCGGCTGTCTTTGCTGAAGGTGATTTCGTGGTGGCCGCGACCGGTCTGTAAATGTTTGAGGGGTTTGAGGCTTTGGCTGTCGATCACTGTCACGCCGGAGTCTTCGGCTTTGCTCGCGTTGTTGCCGACCCACAGCAGGCGTTCGTCTGGTTGCAGCGCGACGCGCACTGGTTGGCTGCCGGCTTTGACCGAATCGAGAACCTTGAATTGTTCACTGTCGATCACCGCGACTTCGCCCGCCGTCGGCATCGAGACGAACACGCGTTTGTTGTCTTTGGGCGTGACCCAGTCCATCGGCGGTTGCTTGAGTTCGATCCGCGCGAGGGTGCTGGTGATGCCGCCGACCGAGACCGACGGATCGACCACGGCGATGCTGGCGTCGCGGTTCATCACCAGCAGGAAGTAGCTGTTGAGGTCGAGCAACGGCCGCGCGCCGATGTTGGATTTGAGGAACACCCCGACCCGGGCTTTGCAGCTCTTTTCGCGGCCCTGGGCTTGATCGGCGGCGAGGGTTTGCGGATCGACCCAGGCGCCCGGCGCCACCCCGGACAACGGCTGGCCGGAGGCGCTGTCAGTGATGTGAAACTGCACATCGGCGAACTCGCCTTCGCGCAGCTTGCCGTCAGCGGCCAGTGGCTTGAAGTTGAAATCCACCGCCACGCCGTCGCGGTTCAGCGTCTGACCCGCAACGGTTTGTGCCAGCGCAATCTCACTCAGCGTCAGCAACGCACCGGCCATGGCCAGCGTGCAAATACCGATGATGTTGATGATCCTGTTCATCTAACTCTCCCCTACCTCTTCACCTGGCAAAACACCGACCCTGTGGGAGCGAGCCTGCTCGCGAAAGCGTCTTCAGCTGCACCCTTGAAAACCGAGTTGCTCCCATTCGCGAGCAGGCTCGCTCCCACAAGGGATTTGCATTCCTACCGCATCCTCACTGCCCACCACCGGCCCCTGTAGGCCTTCGCCTGCTCGCGATGGCGTCTTCAGCCTCACCCTCAAAAACCGGATTGCTCCCATTCGCGAGCAAGCTCGCTCCCACAAGGGATTTGCATTCCTACCGCATCCTCACTGCCAACCACCGGCCCCTGTAGGAGTGAGCCTGCTCGCGATGGCGTCATCTGCCTCACCATCCGAAACCGAGTAGCCCCAATCGCGAGCAGGCTCACTCCTACAGGGGATTTGCATCCACCGGGACATTGTCGTTGTGCCTACTGCCCCTGCGGCGCCGGCTCGGGTTCGTTGGTTACGCGCAGCAGTCCCCATAACCCGGAGGTGTTGCCGTAGGCGGCGTAGTCGCGGAACAGGTAATCCCCCGGTATCGCATTGCTGCCGCCGGCGCTCGGGATCATGAAGCTGAAGTGCGCGGCCGGCAGGACGCTTTCGTGGGCGCCGATGTACATCGACATCGGGTTGTAGCCGAAGCGCACCGAGCCGACGCCCGGCGAGCCCATCGGATAGCCACCGACATCGCTCTTCTCGGCCTGGAACGGATTGACCGACCAGACATGCCCGTCGAGCTGGAACGTAGTGCCGCGACTGCCACCGCTCGGCATCAAAATATGCGTGCGGAACGGCTGCCCCGGTTTGGCATACAGCACCGGCGTCTGCGGATCGCCACCCACCAACGCATTGCTGTAAGCCATGTGCGCGTTGGTCATATCGCCATAACCCGCGCCATCGGCATGCCCGAACGGTGCGTCCGGGGCGAGGCCGAAGCGGTACCACAGCGGTTCGGTCTTGTAGTTGATCGCCATGCTCGAGTTGTCCTGCGGATCGGTCGGCACGCCGAAGCCCTCAGCCGCAATCCCTTCCACCGGCCGGCCATTGGCCCAACGGGTGTTCAACGCCTTGTGCCAGACCATCGCAAAATCGCGGTAGCTGGTTTGCCCAGGCGCCGTCACCGTGGCGTTGACCTTGCGCGCATCGTCGACCCAGGTCGCGCCGATCGGCAGGATGCTCATCGCCCCGCCGAGGCCTTTTTGCGGTTGCTTGATCACGTCCGCCGGGGTGAAATTCAAACCGCCGAACTCCACCGCCGTGGCATTGATGTTGTCGACGCTGCGGCCCAGTTGCGTCACCGGTTTGCCTTCACGCTCCAAGTGCCCGGCGTAGTACTGATAGGTACGGGTCGGGTACGCGCCGCTGTTGCCGACGCGCGGTGGCACGGTCTGGATCGGGTTGGCGCCGACGTTGGCGCCGTCGGATTTAGTGATGTCGTACGCCAGCAATTGCGCATGCAGGCCGACGTGGCTGGATGGCCGCATCAGGTTGTTGCTGAACGTTGTCGAGCCCAGACCGCTGTTGCGATCACGCTTGACCATGCCTTGCATCACCGCCGTCTGGGTCAGGTCAGGCATCACGCTCGGCAGACGGTTTTCCAGGGTGATGTTGATGCAATCCCCCGCCGCTGCGCGCAGCACCAGCGGTTCGACCGGGATGCCGGGTTTGAGCTTGCCGCTGAGCGGATCAAGGTCCGATTTGCGCACATACAGAATCGCGGTCGGGTCATGCAGCGGCCCGCTCTGCCCGCCGATGGTGATGGTTTCGCCATCCTCCGGATCGGTCACGGTGACTTGTGGAATGCTCACCGTGCGCGAGTTCAGCACCAGGGTGCCGCCCGCCGGATTCAGCGGCCCGCCGACATGCTGACCGAGCCCTTCGGGATCGCCGATGGTCAGGCCCAGCGCATTGCCGAGGATGTCATTGGCCAGTGCCGCGACCACTTCGTAGTTGCGCTGTACCGTCGGCCGCGTGCCGATGCCATTGGGGTTGGCGCTGATCCGTGGGCAACTGCCCTCGAACGCCACGGTGTTGCGCATGCCCGCCGGATTCGGGTTGTTGGGGATGGCGAACAGGTCGGCGCGTTTGGCGGTGTAGTTGCGCATCACGCCCCAGATCCCGCTCCAGTAGCCCTCGATCGAGGCATCCATCGAGTACAGATAGTCGCCCGTGGTCGCCGCGGAACTGGAGAGCATCGACACCGGCGCAATGAAGCCCATCTGCTCGGAGATGCCGATCATTTGCGAGGCGCGCCAGCCGGAGTTGGAGCTGTTGCCGAAACCGGAACCGCTCTGCAGCCATTTCACACCGTGCAGGGTGACGTTGTGCTCTTCTTCATGACCGCCGGCATGCACCCGCAGCCGCACGTTGTCGCCGGTGTAAGTACGCAGCATCGGTGTGAACGGATCGCCAGGTTCGGCGCCGCCCTTGTTGATGTGCGGCGGGAACAGCGTGGTGCCCCCGGTGGGTCCGGTCGCCGAGGTGAGCAGATTCGGCGCCAGGTTCATCGCCGGAATCGCGCGGTCGGTGCGGCTTTGCATGGCGAACGACAGATCACCACCGAGGCCGTCGGCCTGCATGCCGCGCTTGCCGTCCGGGCCGACCTTGTTCGGGTCGTACACGCGCAGGGCCAGCGGTTCGTTGCGATAGTTGACGACGAACATGCCCGGATCATCCACCGAGATCGCCTGCGGACATGGCCGGCTCGGGCAGCCCGGGACCTGACCGCCCTGCACTTCCAGTACACCCTCTAGCAAGTTGCTGGCGTTGTTGCGCACGGGCGGATTGATCGCGTAGCGAAAGCTGTCGGCGGTCGCCGGGAACGCCTGGGCATTCGGCACACCGTTGGGGCCGGCACCGACGTAGACACCGGCTTCATAGGCGTGCTGGAAGTCGCTGTATTCGAGGAAGAACTCGCGGAAGCTGTCGTTCTTGCCGTCGCCGTCGAGGTCACCGGTGTTGATCACCGCTTGCCACGACGTCGGCCCGCCATCTTGACGTGCCCCGCTATAAAGAGGCTCGCCGGTTTCGGCGTGGAACCAGGTGGAACCGGCCGGCTCGGCCAACACAGTGGCGTACAGACCAATCTGCTGGTGCGTCGATGGGCCGAGGTGGTCGTGGGTGAAAATCGTGCCGAGGCCGCGATCGACGCCCTTGGCGTTGACCACCGGATCGACGAACCAGCGCTGCATCGCCGTGCGCGCACCGAGCCAGTCGGCGCGGCCGTACTGACCGAAGAACGGATGGTTCTTGGCTTTCGGGCAGGCCTGAGTGCCGTCGCGCGGATCGGTGCCGGCGCACTGATTGAACTCGCGGATCGCATGAATGCGTTCCTGCACGGCGCCGGGCGAGAGCACGCCGTCCTCGTAGTTCCAGCCATTGGACGAGCCGTCCGCCGAGGTCAGGTCCCACTTCGGCAGGTGAATGTGCTGACCGATCACATCGGTCGGCGTGCGCACCTGATAGTCGTCCATCTCGTAGGTGGCCGGCACCAGGTTGGTTTGCTGGTATTGCACGCAATCGAAAGTGTTCATGCGCATCACCAGCGGCTCTGGCGGACGCTGCTTGGTGATCACCGGCCAGGCGTCTTCCCACAGCGCCAGAATGCGCGCCTGCGGGAAGTGGTAACCGACTTTGTTGTACACCGCGTCGAACTGGATGTTGGCGGCTTTGTAGATCCGTGGGCGGTCGGCGGTGAAGCTCGAGGCGCCGACAAAGGACAGGCCGTCGATGCGTTCACCGCTGTTGAATTCGCCGCTGCCGGCGCTGCTGGTCAGGCGTTTTTGCCGATCGTCCATGCACGGTTCGTAATACGGTGCGCCGGCCATCGGCAAGGCGCCATTGGTGCGGAACGCCTTGGCCACCACTTGATTGCCGGGCAGCAAGGCATAACTTGGATGGTCTTTTTTCGCGTGGAAGGCCATCGCCGCTTGTTCGACTTCGGTGCCTTCTTCCGGCAGGTAAATCGGTTTGGCGCGGGTGACTTCCTTGGAGAAGTCCAGCGAGGTGGTCACGGTGTGCGCCTCGCCACCGGCCGCGACGCCGTCCAGTGCGTGCCGCTGCAAGCCACCATTCCAGCCACCGGACTGCGCCGGATCAAGATTGGCCCACAGCGCTTTGCCGCTGGCCTTGAGCGTTTGCGCGGTGGCGGCGTCGAGCATGTCCAGCGGCGGGGTTGGCGGACGTTGGCCGACCGAACTTTCCATGCCACCGATCCAGAACGGATAGCCCGGGTTTTTCAGGCTGCCGTCGGCATTGCGGTTGGCTTCACTGCGATCGACCAGCGCCAGTGAGCCGATGGCTTGACCGCCAGCGTTGCCGCCGTGGTGCTCGCCGTCGTCATCGCCCTCTTCTTCGTCGTCATCATTACCGGCGACCAGGGTTTCACCGATTTTCGGCACCACCACGACTTTGCCGGGCATCGGCGCCATGGCTTTGCCCGGCAGCGGCACAATCGCCGGTATCGGTGTGCCGGCGACGATTTCGCCGTCCGGCAAGGCGCGTGCACCGGCCGCCGGTTTGCCACTGCGCAAGGCAAACGGTTCGCTGTGGTAACCGTCGGCGCCCTGCTGCGACACGTCGAGTCGAGTGCCTTCTTCGAAGACATCGTGCACCCGCCACATGGCCCACATGCCTTGGGCGAAGTGCGGATAGAAATGGCAGTGATAGATCGCATCGCCGGCCACGCGGTTGCGGTTGCCGGAACCGCCATTGGCGATTTCGTAGGTATAACCGGCGCCCGGCCCGATGCCTTGGGCGTCGACATAATCGGAGTTGTCGTCGTTGGGGTTGAACAGCCACTGATGGCCGTGCAGGTGGAAGATGTGTTGCTCGTGGCCATTGTGGGTATTGCGGAATTTGACGAAGTCACCGATATAGCTGTGGTTGACGTTCGACGGCTCCGACGGATACAGGGCCATGGTGGCTTTCACCCCGATCTGATCGGCGCGCGGTGTCTGGCCTGGGGCGATGTTCTCAAGCCCGGCGTTGGCCGGCACATCCACCAGCATTGCCACATCGCCAACGGTGTGCGAACTGAGGAAGAATTCTTCGTAGGCGCACGACAGGCAATCGTGCATCGGCCCTACGCCCAAGCGGTTGGCGACCACTTCGGCGCCCATGCCGCCGGAGCCGTAGTTGATCATGAACGAGTCGCGGGTCGGCTCCAGCACATGGGCCATCACCGGATCCGCCCAGTACGCGGGGAACGCTTGGGTGGCGGCGGTTTCGTCCTGGAATTGCGAGGCAAAATCGCGAAACGCTTCGAGGCGGTTGGGGATCGCCGGGTTGCGTTTGCCCATCGATTCCAGCGGATAGGTGCTGGGCGGGAAACTGCCGTCGGCGTTGCTGCCCATGACAATCGCATCGCTTTCGCTGGAAATGATTTCATTGCCGTCGACCATGCTGATGATCGGCGTACCGGCCTTGCCTTCACGCAACCACGGTTCGCGTTGCGGGTAGCGCGCCTGGTAGTCGACGATCGGTTGGCCGGTGGGCGCGCGGCCCGTGGTGGCCAGGCGCATTTCTTCTTCGGTAAGGGTATTGCGATAAGTGCGACCGCCCTTGGGCAGCACGACGACCTGACCGAACAAGCCATTGGCAACGTTGCCGGCCGCACCCTCGCCACCGAACGTTGCGCCACGGCTGCTGACGGCAAACGCGCCCTCGCGCTCGGCGTACAGGGTGTAGGAACGGCTGGCACCCGGTGGCACCAGACTGTTGGCGTTACGCCCGGTGAACGAAGAAATGTCATCGATGCTGTTCACCGCTTGCAGGCCGTTGACCTGGAAACCGACGTGACGATCCGCCACCTGCTCATCGACTTTGAAGGCTTCGGCGCCGTTGGCGTTTTCGACCCCTTCCTCGCCCTCATTTTCAAAGTGCTTGTTCGGGTTGGCCTGATAGTCGAGCAGGTTCTGCAGATTGATCGTCAGGCAATCGCCGGCAGCTACGCGCAACACCAGCGGCCGCGGACGCTTGTCCGGACGCAGCGAGACTTTGCCCGGCGCCGCTGAGCCGCCGTACGCCAGCGACTGGTCATGTTCATCCACCACGTCGCGGCGCAAGGCGAACATCATGCCGTTGGCGTTCTGCGCACCGAGGCGGTTGAACATCAGCGGTTGATCGAAGGCGACGACGTTGGCCACCAGATTGCGCTCGCAACGCACAGCCGCGCCGGCCAGTTCGACGCTGAGCATCGAGGCCAGAATCAGCAGCCAGTTCAACAGAGACGGAGCGTGATGAATGCCAACCATGATCAGTAACCTCGTAGTGGGTGCTCTTGGGAACACTTCTCGACAAATGCCCCGGAGCAATCCGCGTGCCACAAAAAATCACATGTCCGTTCAAGCAGTTACCGCAACGATTTGAGAGTTCGGGGGATATTCCCCACCCGTTTCCCCCACTTTTCGGGCCTTGGCCGTTTGCCCCGAAAGTGGGGAAAACCAGGTTGGGGTCACAACGGCGCATCCATGGCCAGCCCTTGCAGACGCCGGTACTGACGCAAGACATTCGGCACATAACGCTGGGTTTCGGCGAACGGCGGAATCACCCGGCCACGGCTGAGCACCGCGTCCGGCCCGGCGTTGTAGGCCGCCACCGCGAGAGCAATGTCGTTGTCGAACAGGGTCATCAGGCGCTTGAGGTATTTGGCCCCGCCCTGGATGTTGGCCTTGGGGTCGTAGACGTCGGTCACACCCAGCTCGCGTGCGGTGTCGGGCATTAACTGCATCAGTCCGCCGGCGCCTTTGGCCGAGGTCGCGCCGGGGTTGTAATGGGATTCGGCATTGATCACCGCGTGCAGCAGCGCTTCGGGTAATTGATTGACTTTGGCGGCTGCCGAGACCAGTTCCGCGTAGGGCTGGTTGGCGATCATTTGTGGCTGTTGATCGAGGCTGGCCACAGGCATTTCAGCCTCGTGGATCACCCGTTCGTAAGTGCGTCCGGGCCGGTGAACGTTGGACAGCACGTAGCTGCCCTTGGCGTCCACGGAGATGAACACATCGGCCTGCGCGGCGCCGCTGAGCAGCACACAACCGAGCAATCCGCTGGCGATAAATTTCATGTCGGGCCTCCCGGATCGACCCCGATAAATTGGGGGAAATGCCCCAATGGCCGATCACGTTTGAGCCATACGCAAGCACTGTGCCGACTCTTGAAAAGCCCGTACTACAAGGCCTTCAGCCAAGTTGACGTTCTTGAGTGGGGGCTGAGCATGGCAATTGCATAAGCCCTTCTGGCGACTCGGCTGCCACTCACGGGAGGTCATCATGAAGCTGCAATTTCGTCCGCGTGACCAACGCGGTTTTACCCTGCTCGAATTGCTCGTGGTGTTGGTGGTACTCGGCCTGTTGGCCGGGATCGTCGCGCCGAAATACTTCGCCCAACTCGGTCGCTCGGAAGTGAAGGTGGCCAAGGCGCAGATCGAAGGACTGAGCAAAGCGCTGGATATCTATCGACTGGAAGTCGGCCATTACCCGTCCACCGAACAAGGCTTGCAGGCCTTGGTCACCGCACCCAGCGACGAGGCGAAATGGACCGGCCCGTACCTGCAGAAAAAGCTCCCGCAGGATCCGTGGGGACGTAACTACACCTACCGCTATCCCGGCGAAAACAGCGAGTACGACTTGCTGTCGATGGGCAAGGACGGCCAGCCCGGCGGCGAAGGCGAAAACGCCGAAGTGACCAACTGGCAGTGAGCGGAGCGCGGCCCATGCGATTTCATTTGAAAGCGGTTGGCAAGGCTGGGGTGGTGTCCTTGAGCGTGGAGGCGCCGGGTGACAGCGAGGCGCGGCGCATCGCCGAGGATCAGGGTTTGCGCGTGCTCAGCCTGCACGTAGACAAGCACTGGCGTTCGCTGAAACTGCGTCAGCGTGAGACCTTCAATCTGGTGTTGTTCAGCCAGGAACTGACCACGCTGCTCAACGCCGGCCTACCGTTGATCGATGCGCTGGAAAGCCTCGCCGAAAAAGAATCCGCCCCCGCTGCCCGGAAAACCTTGAGTGAGCTGGTTCGCTTGCTTTACGAGGGCAAATCCTTCTCGCAGGCGTTGGGCCAGTTGTCGGCGGTGTTCCCGCCGCTGTACGTGGCGCTGGTACAGTCCAGCGAGAAGACCGGTGCGGTCGGCGATGCGCTGGGCCGCTATGTCAGTTATCGCCAGCGCATGGACGAGGTGCGCCAGAAGATCATCAGCGCCTCGATCTACCCGATGCTGTTGCTGATAGTCGGCGGTGGCGTGGTGCTGTTCCTGATGGGTTATGTGGTGCCGCGCTTCAGTCTGGTGTTTGAAGGCTTGGGCAATAACCTGCCGTGGCTGTCGCAGGTGTTGATGAGCAGCGGCATGTTTTTGCATGCGCATCAGGCGGAGTTCTTCGGTGCATTGGCAGCCATTGTCATCACCCTCGCCGTGCTGCAAAAGCAACCGGCGTTTCGCCGTGGCCTGGATCGGCTGGTGGAGAAACTGCCGGCCGTGCATCAACGGATTTTCATGTATGAACTGGCGCGGTTTTATCGCTCCCTGGGGATTCTGCTGCAAGGCGGGATTCCACTGGTGACCGCCATGGCCATGGTGCGCGGCTTGCTTACCGTGGCATCACGGGTGCGACTCGATCAGGCGTGCGAGCGGGTGCGCGAGGGGCAATCGCTGTCCACCGCGCTGGAACTCAATCACCTGGTGACGCCGGTCTCGCTACGACTGCTGCGCGCCGGCGAACAGTCCGGCAACCTCGGGCAGATGATGGAACGCAGCGCCGATTTCTACGACGAGGAAATCAGCCGCTGGCTGGAGTGGTTCGTGAAGTTGTTCGAGCCGCTGCTGATGACGTTTATCGGCCTGCTGATCGGGGTCATCGTGATCCTGATGTACATCCCGATTTTCGAACTGGCTTCGAGTATTCACTGACCCCGGGAACGGGTCCGGTCCCTGCAACAACGCACTTTTACGTTCCCAAACAAAACCACAAAGACGGAGAACGATATGCACATTAAAAAGCTCGTGCTCGCAATGGCCATCGGCGCAGTTCTGTCAGCGTCAACGGTACTCATTCCGGACAGTTTGTCTGGGGTATCCAGTGCTTATGCCAAGGATGGTGGGAGTGGTGGAGGCAGTGGTGGCGGTAGCGGAGGGGGCGGCGGCGGAAGTGGTGGCGGAGGAAGTGGAGGTGGCGGTCATGGCGGCAATGGCGGCAATGGCGGTGGGAGCGGTGGAAGTGGCAGCGGTGGCGGTGGCGGTGGCGGCGGCAGTCATGGGGGCGGCGGCAATAGTGGCAGCGGTGGCGGCGGCAACAGTGGCCACAGCGGCAGCGACCACGGCTCGGGACACTCGGGCGACAGCGCCTCATCCGGCCGCAACGGCACGCACGCCGAAGCGGGAGATGACCACGGCGTCCATCGGGCGGGTGAAGTCGGCGATGACCACGGCGTCCACCGCGCGGGTGAAGTCGGCGATGACCACGGCGTCCACCGCGCTGGCGAAGTCGGTGATGATCGTGGCGTCCATGCTGCGGCTGAAGCCGGCGATGATCGCGGCGTGCATGTCGGCGGCGAGCCTGGCGATGACAAGCGCGCCAACTAATCATTAGACACACCGCAAAACCTGTGGGAGCGAGCCTGCTCGCGAATGCTGTGGGTCAGTCAATGATGTTTTGACTGACACAACGCTTTCGCGAGCAAGCTCGCTCCCACAAGGGTTTGTGGCGTGCGCAGATTTCGCAGACAACCACCATAAATTGTAGGAGTGAGCCTGCTCGCGATAGCGGTCATTCAGACACTGAAGCTGTGACAGACAGAACGCTATCGCGAGCAGGCTCACTCCAACAGGGTTTTTGCGGCGTTTGAAGATTACGCAAACGACCGTTAACAAATGTGGGAGCGAGCCTGCTCGCGAATGCTGTGGGTCAGCCAATAATGTTTTGACTGACACACCGCTTTCGCGAGCAGGCTCGCTCCCACAAGGGTTTGTGGCGTGCGCAGATTTCGCAGACAACCACCATAAATTGTAGGAGTGAGCCTGCTCGCGATAGCGGTCATTCAGACACTGAAGCTGTGACAGACAGAACGCTATCGCGAGCAAGCTCACTCCTACAGTTTTGATCTGCGTAAGGATCAGAGGGCGACGTTGTTTTGGTTCAGGCGTTCACGCAAAAATTCAACCAGCGCCTGCACCGGTCTGGAGGCCTGACGATGTTGCGGGTAAACCGCTGAAAGTGTCAGCGGCTCCGGGCGCAAATCATCCAGCACCGGCACCAGTCGGCCATCCTTCAACGCCGCGCCGACAATGAACGTCGGCAAATAGGTAATCCCCATCCCCTGCACCGCCGCATCCCTGAGCAGCTCGCCGTTGTTCACCCGCATGCGCCCGGTGACATTGACCAACAGCGGCTTGCCCTGCCCCGCGTTGAAGCGCCACTGCACCGAACGACTATGCCCGTACGGCAGGCAGTCATGGCTGTGCAGATCTTCCGGCTCGAGGGGCGTACCGCGTTCAGCGAGGTACGCCGGGCTGGCGCAGTACACCCGTTCGATCGACGCGATACGCCGAGCAATCAGTGTCGAGTCTTCCAGCACGCCAATGCGCAGCGCCAGATCGTAGCCCTCACCGAGCAAATCCACCGGCCGATCACTCAGATCAACCTCAACCGTAACTTCCCGATAACGCTGCAAGAACAGCGGCAACAAACAGCCCAGATGCGCAACGGCAAACGACAGCGGCGCACTCAGGCGAATCGTTCCGCGCGGCTCGGCAGTCTGCCCGGCGATGCCCTGCTCCACTTGCTCGACTTCGCCCAACAGCCGTAGTGCCGATTCGTAATAACTCTGCCCCAGCGGCGTGACGTCCAGGCGCCGAGTCGAGCGGTTCAACAACCGCACGCCGAGACGCTCTTCCAACTGCATCAAACGCCGGCTGACGAACTGCTTGGACAGGCCCAACTGATCGGCCGCTGAGGTGAAGCTGCCGGAGTCCATGACCTGGCAGAAAATACGCATGTCTTCGAACGGGTTCATTGTCACTCTCTGGTGGACAGTTAAACGCTTTATAGCCGCTTTTTCACTTCTCGGCACCCTATTAATCTGTGTCCACGGTGTTGAAACCACCCCCCACACACTCAACAAACTCAAAAATGGAATTGAACATGAACATCACGAAAACCCTCGCCGCTTCCCTCCTCGCCCTGTCCATCGGCAATGCATTCGCCGCCGAGACCTCCGGTGTCGAACACAATACCCAAGCCTTCCTCAACGCCCTCGCCGCCGGCGGTGGCAAACCCCTTGAGCAACTGAGCCCGAAAGACGCCCGTGCGGTACTGACCGGCGCCCAGGCTTCGGTGAAAGTGGATCTGTCCGGTGTTGAAGTCAGCGACAAGGCGATCAAGGTCGATGGCCAGACGATCAACCTGAAAGTGGTGCGTCCGGCCAAGGTCAAAGGCGAGTTGCCGGTGTTCATGTTCTTCCACGGTGGCGGCTGGGTACTCGGCGATTACCCGACCCACCAACGCTTGATTCGTGACTTGGTGGTGGGTTCTGGCGCGGTTGCGGTGTACGTCGACTACACACCGTCGCCGGAAGCGCAGTACCCGACCGCAATCAACCAGGCTTACGCCGCGACGAAATGGGTGGCTGAGCACGGCAAGGACATCGGTGTCGACGGCAAGCGTCTGGCGGTGGCCGGCAACAGCGTCGGCGGCAACATGGCGGCGGTCGTGGCGTTGATGGCCAAGGAACAGAAAGCCCCGGCGCTGCGCTTCCAGTTGCTGATGTGGCCGGTGACCAACGCGCAGTTCGACGATGGTTCGTATCAGCAATTTGCCGAGGGCCACTTCCTCACCAAAGGCATGATGCAGTGGTTCTGGGACAACTACACCACCAACCCCGCCGAGCGTGCGCAGATTCACGCCTCGCCGCTCAACGCCAGCGCCGAACAACTCAAAGGCTTGCCTGCGGCACTGGTGCAGACTGCCGAGTTCGATGTGTTGCGTGACGAAGGCGAAGGCTACGCGCGGCACCTCGATGCGGCCGGCGTGGCGGTGACCTCGGTGCGTTACAACGGGATGATTCATGACTTCGGTTTGCTCAATCCGCTGAGTCAGATTGCGGAAGTGAAAGCGGCAGTGCGTCAGGCCGCAGCTGAGCTGAAAACCCACTTGCAGCCTTAACGGCAAAAGATCGCAGCCTTCGGCAGCTCCTACATTGGAATACGTTCTCCTGTAGGAGCTGCCGCAGGCTGCGATCTTTTCACTTGCAGACACCGCGGAGCCAAGGTCATGACATTTTTCTACACCCACCTGCTGTCCTGGAGCGCCGCCCTGCTGCTGCTCGACGCCGTGCTCTGGCACTTCTCGCCCTTCACCCATCGCGCTCCGAGAGTCGGTGTGCGGCTGGCGCTGTTTCTGGCGTTCACGGCGCTGGTGATCAACGCCGGCGTCAGCCCACTGCAAGCACCACAGTTTGTTGATGACCGCGTGGCGCAATTGGGTGCGACGGCACTGGGAATTCTCTGGTGGCTGTACGCCGCGCGGGTGCTGACCGAAGTCATCGGCCTGGCGCTGATGCGTCGCATCGGCCACAGCGGTCGTTTGCTGCAGGACGTGATCGGCGCTCTGGTCTTCCTGGTCGCCACCGTCGCCGCGGCCGGTTACGTGCTGGAGCTGCCGGTGAAAGGTTTGCTGGCAACCTCCGGCGTGGTGGCGATTGTTGTCGGTCTGGCGCTGCAAAGCACCTTGGCCGATGTGTTTTCCGGGATCGTGCTCAACACCACCAAGCCGTATCAGGTGGATGATTTCGTGGTGATCGACGGCGTCGAAGGCAAGGTCTTCGACATCGACTGGCGCGCCACGCACCTGCTGACCAGCGCCGGAACCATGGCGGTGGTGCCGAACTCGGTGGCGGCCAAGGCGAAGATCGTCAACCTCAGCCGCCCGAACAACATGCATGGCGTATCGATCAGCATTCAGGTGCCGAATCACATCCGCCCGCGCCGGGTACTCGATGCGCTTGATCGCACCTTGCAGGGCAGCAGCGCTCTGTTGCTGACGCCAGCGCCGAAAGCCGTGCTGAAAGAGGCCGGTGAAACCATGTCGGAATACGTCGCCAGCGGCTTCATCGCCGAGCTCGGCAAGAAAAGCGAGGTGCGCAATCAATTGTTCGACCTCGCCCACCGGCATCTCGAAGCAGCAGGCATTTCGCGGCATCCGGACGGTGTGATCGAGCCGTCGACCCGTGCCCGCGCGTTGCTCGACGAAGTGAAAATCTTCCGCTCGCTGAGCAGCGAAGAACGTGATCGCCTCGCCGAATCGATGGTTGCGCAACAGTACGCGGCAGGCCAAGTGGTGCTGGATCTGGATGAAGTGCCGGACAGTCTGTTTGTGATTGCCACCGGGGTGGTCAGTGCGACTGTGCCTGACGGTGACAGCAAGGTCGAGGCCGGGCGCATGGGGCCGAGTGAGGTCATGGGTGAACAGAGCATTCTGGCCGATACGCCGTCGCAGGCGACGTTCACGGCGTTGACGTCGAGCATCATCTATCGTCTCGACAAGCACCTCACTCGCGAGTGCATGGAGCAGCGTACGGAGGTGGGTCGGGCGTTGAATAAATTGCAGGCGGTGCGTCAGCAGAACAGTCGCCTCGCGTTGATGGGCAAACCGGTGGCGGTGAGGAAAGGTGGGTTTCTCGGTTGGTTGCAGAAGCGCTGATGCGGGGATTTTAAGATCAAAAGCCTACCCCCTCACCCCAACCCTCTCCCCCAAGGGGGCGAGGGGGAAGGGAGCCGATCTCCGTGTGCTTCAAGTCCGGAGTTCGACTCGATTCCCCAGGTCGGTGTATTCCGAAAGAGCCCCTCGGTCAGTCCCCTCTCCCTCTGGGAGAGGGCTAGGGTGAGGGGCTTTTCAAACTCACACCGAATTACTTGGCAGTGAACTTGGTATAGCTGTTGATCAAATTGCGATAGTTCGGCAGACGCTCCGACAGCAAATGCGCCAAACCTTCCATGTCGTTACGCCAATCACCCTGCAGCTCGCACGCCACCGAGAACCAGTTCAGCAGGTGGGCACCCGCCGCCGACATCCGCGCCCACGCCGCTTGTTGCACGGTGGTATTGAACGTGCCGGACGAGTCGGTCACCACAAACACTTCATAGCCTTCAGCAATCGCCGACAAGGTTGGGAACGCCACGCAAACATCCGTCACCACACCGGCGATGATCAGTTGCTTGCGCCCGGTCGCCTTGATCGCTTTGACGAAGTCTTCGTTGTCCCAGGCATTGATCTGGCCTGGACGCTGAATGAACGGTGCATCCGGAAACTGCTCGCGCAATTCAGGCACGATCGGGCCGTTGGGACCAGCATCGAAACTGGTGGTCAGAATGGTCGGCAGCTTGAAGAACTTGGCGATGTCGCCCAGCGCCAGCACGTTGTTCTTGAATTCGTTCGGAGTGAAATCCTGGACCAGCGAGATCAGACCGGTCTGGTGATCGACCAGCAGTACAACCGCGTCATCTTTGTTCAGACGTGTGTAAGGAACGCTCATGGGAAAACTCCTGATGGACGGATGGATGAAGCGTTGAGCGCCGACCGGATGGCCGGCGCTTCAGGGGAAATCAGAAAGCGAAGCAGGAACAGCCGAACGCGCCCCAGAAACCGGCGAAGTCGCTGACCGGCGCATTCGACATCCGCGCCTTTTCATGGCTGTGGGTGTGCACCGCGCACGGGCCGCTGCACTGGTGAACCTGCGCCTGCAACGGCGAATTTGGCCGCCAGTGGCCCGGGACTTTGACCACCGGCGACCAGTCCGGCAGCACTGGAATCGAGCGCGGGCCGAGGTCTTCGAAGTCGCCGGCCGCGTAGACAATCTTGCCGCCGACCACGGTCATGACCGATTCGATCCACTTGATTGCTTCTTCCTCGACATGGAAGAAGTCCGCGCTCAGCGCCGCCAGATCCGCCAGTTGCCCGACCTTGATCTGACCTTTCTTGCCCTGCTCCGAGGAGAACCAGGCGCTGCCGTGGGTGAACAGTTCCAGCGCGGTGGTGCGCGGCAGACCTTCTTCGTATAGGGCCAGACCACCAACGGTGCGACCGCTGACCATCCAGTACAGCGAAGTCCACGGGTTGTAGCTGGAAACGCGCGTGGCATCGGTGCCGGCGCCGACCGGTACGCCTTCGGCGAGCATGCGCTTGATCGGTGGCGTCGCTTCGGCGGCTTGCTTGCCGTAGCGGTCGACAAAGTATTCGCCCTGAAAGGCCATGCGATCCTGAATCGCAATGCCGCCGCCCAGTGCTTTCACACGCTCGATGTTCTGCGGGGTGATGGTTTCGGCGTGGTCGAAGAACCACGGCAAGCCATTGAACGGAATGTCGCGGTTGACCTTCTCGAACACGTCGAGCATGCGGCTGATCGACTCGTTGTAAGTCGCGTGCAGACGGAACGGCCAGCGCTGTTCAACCAAGTGGCGCACCACCGGTTCCAGCTCTTCCTCCATGGTTTGCGGCAGGTCCGGGCGCGGTTCGAGGAAGTCTTCAAAGTCCGCCGCCGAGAACACCAGCATTTCGCCGGCGCCGTTGTGACGGAGGAAGTCGTCGCCCTGATGCAATTTGACGCTGCCGGTCCAGTTCTGGAAATCGCTCAGCTCTTCTTTCGGCTTCTGGGTGAACAGGTTGTAGGCGATGCGCACGGTCAACTGGTCGTCTTTGGCCAGTTGCTCGATCACTTGATAATCGTCCGGGTAGTTCTGGAAACCGCCGCCGGCATCGATCGCGCTGGTCAGGCCGAGGCGATTGAGTTCGCGCATGAACTGGCGGGTCGAGTTGACCTGATATTCCAGCGGCAGCTTCGGCCCCTTGGCCAGCGTCGAGTAGAGAATCATCGCGTTCGGTCGCGCGACCAGCATGCCGGTCGGGTTGCCATTGCTGTCGCGGACGATCTCGCCACCCGGCGGGTTCGGCGTGTCGCGGGTGTAACCGGCCACACGCAGCGCTGCGCGGTTGAGCAGCGCGCGGTCATACAGGTGCAGGATAAACACCGGGGTGTCCGGCGCGGCCTGGTTGATCTCTTCGAGGGTCGGCATGCGTTTTTCGGCGAACTGGAATTCGTTCCAGCCACCGACCACGCGCACCCATTGCGGGGTCGGCGTACGGTCGGCCTGATCCTTGAGCATGCGCAACGCATCGGCCAGCGACGGCACGCCTTCCCAGCGCAGTTCGAGGTTGTAGTTCAAACCGCCACGGATCAGGTGCAAGTGCGAGTCGTTGAGGCCGGGGATCACACAGCGGCCGTGCATATCGACCACTCGCGTGTTCGGCCCGCGCAGGGCCATGGCCTGGTTGTCGTTGCCGACGACGACAAAGCGGCCGTCGGTGATGGCCACGGCACTGGCCAGCGGTTTGGTGCGGTCGACGGTATGAAATTGGCCATTGAACAGAATCAGATCGGCGCTCATCGCAGTTCCTCAAGCAAAGTAAAAAGGAGCGAACCCCGCGCGCTCAGCGTGGCGAGGTCTCTTGGTAATCGAGGTGTTCATGGGCCTGGTTGGCTTCGAGCCACGGCGTAAACAAACGGGTGACCGGCGGCATCACCACGTAGACCACCGACAGGACAATGGTCAGAGTGATCAAAAATGTCGCGACGACGTAGTTGGAAAGCAGCGGATGCAACGCCAGCAGCGGTCCCCAGATCAACGGCACGAGCAAGGTGTGCGGCAGAATCACCAGCAACGTGACCACGGCTTGCTTCCAGCGCGGCGGCGGCGAAGCGGCATCGGCCAGTGGGGTAAACCAGAATTCCTTGATCGGCGCGACTTCGGTCTGATCGCCATCAGCCAGCATTGGCGCCGCTTCCTCGACCAGCGCCCGGCGCTGCGGTGATTCAAGCCAGCCCTGCATCGCTTCGGTGCTGCTGAAACGCAGCACACAGGTGTAGAAGTCGAGACGGCCGCGCTTGCCACGCACCACGTCCACACCCAAATGCCCCTCACGCTGGCTCGCCACGCGGACGATATTGCGCAGCCAGGCCTCGTACGCCGACTCGAAACCGGCCTTGACCCGGTGCTTGATGATCAGCGTGACCGTCTCGTCGGCCCCCGGTGCTTGTGGATTGAGGACTTCAGGCATAACGCAGCACTCCGGGTAAACGAACAGGAATCACCAGCCGTCCCGGCCCGGCGATAAACACAGTGGTAAACAGGATCAACAGCAACCAGCCGAACTGCCCTTCGGCCACACTCCATTGCGGATGCACGACCAGCAGCGCCACCAGCAGCACAAAGAGAATAGGCACGCAGGCCAATCGCGCCAGTAACCCGGCGATGATCAGTAGCGGACAGAGCACTTCGGCGAAGATCGCCAGAATCAGGGTGAGGTGGGAACCGAGGTGAAACGGGTCTTCGATCAGTTGCAGTTGCGCGGTGAAGTCGAGCAGCTTGGGCAAGCCGTGCACCCATAGCAGAAACAACCCGCCGCTGACCCGCAGGAACAGCAAACCGATGTCGCGTGCCTGTTCATCCCGTTGAGAAGCGTGCATGGACTCACCCGTGAATAATTATTGGGTGAATCATGCCGGGATTGGGTGGGAGGAAATTGGATGGGTGTGCTCAGTTCCACGGCGTGCCAGGATTCTTGAAACACCGCAGAACACTGTGGGAGCGAGCCTGCTCGCGAAGGCGTCGGGTCAGTTGATAAATACTTTGAATGACACAGCGCTTTCGCGAGCAGGCTCGCTCCCACAGGGGGTGCGCTTAGGCCGGTGGCTCGAGGTTATCCAGCACCCGATTCACTGCCAGCTCACCGAGCATGATCAACTGCGCAATCCCCAACAACGCCCGGCGCTGCGGCGCGGGCAACAGATGGGCGACGTCCTGGGCGATGGTCTTGGCCGAGGCGAGTGTTTCGCTGGCGTCGGTCAGCAGTTCTTCGTTTTTGGTGTCAGCGGTTACGGCGTACATGCCACGGGTTCTGCGTGGGGGTGGCGTGGAGCCGGGTGGAAGGAGGTAATGGTCGAGGGCGCGGTCGGCGGCTTCGTGGAGTTTTCGGGAATCGATGGATTCGTAGGGGGATGTGGGGGCGATGTCTGGCGGGTTGGGCGTGACTTTGAACATGGTGAATCTCCTTTTTAGAGCCGGGATCACCACGTCCTGTCGCTAAACAGGATGGGTGGCGACCGTATGCAGGTTAGCGAACCGGTAAAAGGCAACCCGGTAGACCCGAAGGTCTCCCGCATACAGCCGCCATAGCGAAGTGCAGACGATAGCCTGCAACAAAGCATGGAGCGCTGATGCACTTTTTTTGGTCCGAGTCGCTAAACCCGATCGCTGAGTTTTCAGCGACCACCAAACGATAGAGACCCGACCACAAGCGCACAAGCCGGCGGATTCTGGCGTAGCTGTAGGCAAAGGCGCAAGGTTGCGTAGCCTGAAAGAGTGTCTGTGGGTGTTGCTTAAACGGCGATGTTTAAACCACCAACAACTCAAGCATCACACCAAACCAATGTAGGAGTGAGCCTGCTCGCGATAGCGGTTTAGCGGCCACCATCATCTATGACTGACGAACCGCTATCGCGAGCAGGCTCACTCCTACAGGGGATCGATGTGTTTGTGAGATTTGCGCAGGGATTTAAATCGGCGGGATATCCAGCGGCGCCGCCATGAACTGGCTGATCCGCGCGCGCAGCCATTTCTCCGCCGGATCGTTGTCATGCACCCCGCTCCACGCCATCGACAATTGCGCCGCATCAATCGGGAACGGTGGATCTTCGGCGCGCAAGGCACAGCCCTCAACCAGCGCACACGCGGCGTAATCCGGCACAGTGGCGATCATCTCGGTGCCGGCGAGCAAGGCGCGCAAACCGCTGAACTGTGGCACGCCCAGCACCACGCGACGGCAACGGCCGACCTTGGCCAGGTCCATGTCGATATTGCCGCTCAAGTCGCCGGAGAACGACACCATCGCGTGCGGGCGTTCGCAGTATTCGTCGAGGGTCAGCGGCCCCGGACGGTCGTCGCCGCGCAGGACTTTGCAGGGAATGTCGCGTAGTTTTTTGCGCTTGGCGTTGGCCGGCAACTCAGTGGTGTAACTGACGCCGACGGAGATTTCCCCAGAGGCAAGCAGCGCCGGCATCAGCAGGTAGTTGGCGCGGCGCACGACCACGACAATCCCCGGCGCCTCTTGCTGAAGTTGACGCAGCAACGGCGGAAACAGGCCGAATTCGGCGTCGTCTGACAGGCCGATACGAAACACATCGCAACTGCTCGCCGGTTCGAACTCCTTGGCCCGGCTGACCGCGCCAGAAATGACGTCCATCGCCGGTTGCAGCTCCTTGAGAATCGCCAGCGCCCGCGCGGTCGGCTCCATGCCACGCCCGTTGCGCAGCAGTAACGGATCGTCGAACAGATCGCGCAAACGCCCCAACGCCGCGCTGACGGCCGGTTGCCCCATGAACAGTTTTTCGGCGACGCGGGTCAGGTTCTTTTCGAACATCAGCGCTTCGAAAATCACCAGCAGGTTCATGTCGACGCGACGCAGATCGTTACGGTTCATGGGCACAGATTCCTTTTAGCCAGTCAGACGCCAGTGCTGCGCACTTTACGCGATCAACGGGACTGTTAGCGCCGTTTCGCAGCGAAATTAACAACGATTAACTCGTCAGCCTCCAGCCCTCGGCCAACAATGAAACCCTCTGCGCAGCGTTGTTTTTTTGACCTGAGGGGATGCGCCGACCGTGCATTCCCCATCGACACGGACTTTGGCCATGGCTCACTCACAGCACAGCGTCGCCCTCGCCCCTGCCAACGCACCACGCAAGACCGGGATCGGCGGGCTCAGTCCGCAGCGCGAACGACAGGTCAAACAACTGATCCTCGAACGTCTGGGCGAAAGCCTCGAGGTCACCGAACTGGCCCGCGCCTGTTCGCTGTCACGCAGCCATTTTTCCCGCGCCTTCAAATGCAGCACCGGGTTGTCGCCGCAAGACTGGATTCGCACCCAGCGCATCGCACGGGCCAAGCTGCTGATCCAGCACACCGACCTGAGCCTGACGCAAATCAGCCTGGAATGCGGGTTCTGCGATCAGGCGCATTTCTGCCATATGTTCACCCGCAGCGAAGGCATCAATCCGTTTGCCTGGCGCTGCCAGATCATGCGGGAACCGAAAGCTCCTCGTTTACAACCTGCCGTGTTTTGAACCCGGCAACCGTTGCACTGACGCTCAAACCTGAGGATTATGCCGGGACACCCCGGATTAGAAGGCCTGCGCATGCGCGCGGCACTACTCCGCTCTGTCCGCCGCAGCACCGCAGGAGTGAGCTGTTGAGTCTTTCGCCGAATCAGGCCCTCGGTTTTGGCCCCTATCGGATTCATCCGGGACAACGGCGCGTGCTCGAAGGCGAGCAGCCGTTACGTCTGGGCCGACGGGCAATGGACATCCTCCTGATTCTGCTGGCGCATGCCGGCGAAGTGGTGAGCAAGCAACAATTGATGGCCGGGGTCTGGCCGGACAGCGTGGTCGAAGACATCAACCTGCGGGTGCACATGGCAGCCCTGCGCAAGGCCCTCGGTGACGGTCAGGCCGGCCAGCGTTACATCATCACCGTGGCGCAACGGGGCTACAGTTTTGTCGCGCCAGTGTTGCTGGAATCCATGGAGGAGCGTCCTGTGGGCGATGTTGGCGGTCGGCACAACCTGCCCTTGCGGCGCACGCGGATGATCGGCCGCCAGCCACTGGTCGACAGCTTGATGACGCAGTTGCCGCGCCAACGCTGCATCACCCTGGTCGGCCCCGGCGGGATCGGCAAGACCACGGTAGCCTTGCGTGTGGCCGAGCAGTTGATCGGGCATTACCGCGATGGCATTCGTCTGGTGGACCTGGCACCGCTGAGCGATCCCCGGCTGATCTGTTCACACCTGGCCGCCCTGCTTGATCTGGCGCTCCTCGAAGGCGACCCGCAGACAGCGCTGGTCAAAGGCCTGCAACAGCGGCAGATGCTGTTGCTGCTCGATAACTGCGAACACCTGATCGATGCCGTCGCGGCACTCAGCGAAAGCATTCTGCGCGGCGCACCGAGGGTGCATATTCTCGCCACCAGCCGCGAGAGCCTGCGGGCGGAAGGTGAATTTGTGCAGCGTCTGGATTCCCTCGAATACCCACCGATGACGGCCACCTTGAACCGTAAGCAAGCGCTGGATTTTTCGGCGCTGCAATTGTTCATCGAACGGGCCACAGCCGCGCAGGAAAGCTTCGAACTGAGCGACGCGCAGTTGCCGCAAGCGATCGAGATCTGCCACCGACTCGACGGTATTCCACTGGCGCTGGAACTGGCCGCAGCGCAGGTCGCCGAACTGGGTCTGGACGGTCTGCTGAGCCAGTTACAGGGTCGCTTGCCGCCGTTGGCAGCGGGCAATCAAAACAGTCTTGAGCGCCACCTCACCCTGCGCGCCACGCTGAACTGGAGTTTCAATCTGCTCGACCGTTGCGAGCAAACCTGCCTGCGCCGTTTGGGCGTGTTTCGTGGGGGTTTCACCTTGGAGTCCGCGGCGGCCGTTATCGTCGGCCAACATATCGACCCCAGCATGGTGTTTGTATCGATCACCCAACTGGTGGCCAAATCCCTGCTCAGCGTCGAAGTCGGTGACGAAGAGGTGTTCTATCGCCTGCTCGACACGACCCGCCGCTACGCCCTGGAAAAACTCGAGCACGCCGCTGAATGCGAGGAAACCCGTGAGCGCCATGCCGAACGTTGCCTCGCGTTGATGCAGCAGGCGCAAAACGATTGGGAAAACACGCCGACGCTATTGTGGATCGAGCGTTACGCACGAGGGCTGGAAGATCTGCGAGCAGCACTGGACTGGTGCCTGAACGGTGTCGGCCCGGGTGGTTTGGGGATTCGCCTGACGGCAGCGTCGGCACCCTTGTGGCAAGAGTTGTCGCTGCTCAAGGAGTACGGCGGCTATGTCCGCCGGGCGCTGAGCCTGCTTGATGAACTCGGTGAACCTTGCCCACGCCTGAAAGTTGCGCTGAAACTGGCCCTCGGCAGTGCCTGTTATCACACGTGGGGCGGTACTGCAGAGACCATCGAAGCGTTCGCCGATGCCCGCCGGTTGGCGCACGAAAACGATGACGTCGCCGGGCAACTGCGCGCGGTGTCCGGGCACATGGCGGTCAATCTCAGCTGCGGCCACTACCGCATGGCGCTGGCACAGAGCGAGCACTTCGACCGGCTCGGTCTGCACGGCGACCCGTTGTTGTCACTGAGTACCCACCGCTTGCGCGTATTGGCCCTGCATTATGCCGGCGACCAATTGCAGGCTCGCATTCATGCCGAGCAGGTGCTTCAGTGCATGGCGCAGAGCGGCCATGTCAACCGCTTCACTCACGGTTTTGGCGTGCAATACGACCAGAGTGTCGCGTCACTGACGGTGCTGGCGCGTGTGCTGTGGATGCAGGGACTGCCGGAGCAAGCGTGGCGCACGGCGCGGCAGGCGCTGGACATCGCCGTACAGATCGACCATGGCACTTCGATTTGCTACACCCTGGCGCTGGCCAGTTGCCTGATCGCCCATTACAACGGCGATCAACAAAACGCCCGGGCGCTGTTGCAGCTGTTGCTGGAGCAATCGCAGAAGCATTCGGTGCTGCTGTTCAACACCTGGGCGCGGCACTACGCGCAGGTGATTGACGCGCAAGCCAAGGCGCCGGTGCCGACGGACAGTAGCGGGCTGATTCGGGAAATCATGGTCACGCTGGATGGCCGTTTTGTGGATGACACGCTGGTTGAGCGGGCGTTGAGTGGGGATGCGGGGTGGAGCACGGCGGAGATTCTGCGGGCTCGGGCGGACACGCTATTGAATGGAGAGATGGTTTGTCTGGGCGGGCCTCTTCGCGAGCAGGCTCGCTCCCACATGGGGTCTGAGCACACCCAAAATCCCTGTGGGAGCGAGCCTGCTCGCGAAGGGGCCATTCAGGAAGCCGAAGCACTCCTGCAACAATCCCTGACCATCGCCCGCACCCAAGGCGCGCTTGCCTGGGAACTGCGCAGTGCCACGTCACTGGCGCAACTCTGGCAGCGCCAGTCGCGCTATCGCGAGGCGCTGGATTTGCTCAGCCCGATCTATCAACGCTTCACCGAAGGCTACGCGACCCCGGACTTGCGCAAGGTGCGCTTGCTGATCGACGAACTACGCGAGCACGTGCACGTCTGAAGCCTGGCGAGTCCGGTTGATGTAACGCATATGCCGGCGTTCAAGCTCAATCCCTTCACCGCTGCGCTCCAGTTGCTCGCGGGCATAGCAGCGGGTGGTGTTGAGCATCCGGTATCGACCTGCACTGCCGCTGCGTTCCACCGTCAACAATGACTTCTGCGCCAGGCCCTCGATGATCGCGGCAAGCCGCTGCGGAGCCAGTTGCGGACAACTGATCACCGCCAGCGCCGCCTCCAGCGTAAACGCCAGTTTGAACACCGATAAACGCTGCAGGACGCGTTGTTCCTGCTCGCTCAAGCGCTGATAGCTCCAGTCGAGTGCCGCCTGCATGGATTGGTGCCGTGGCACTGCGGTGCGCCGGCCGTGGCTGAGCACTTGCAGGCCGTTGGCCATTTGCGCCTGTAAGCCGACCAGCGCCAGCGCATCGATCTGCGCTGCCGCCAGTTCGATCGCCAGCGGTATGCCGTCGAGTTGCCGACATATCTCCAGAACGGCTTTGACATCCTGCTCACGCAAGCGGAAATCATGCTGTCGCGCCCGAGCCCGGCTGACAAACAACTGCACCGCAGAATGGCCCATGGCTTCAGTGAGGCAATCGCCTGCCGAGCGTTTTGGCAGGGTCAGCGGTGGCACGCACTTAAGGGTTTCCAGACTGACCTGCAAGGCCTCACGGCTGGTGGCGAGTATCGACAGTCGGGGAGCGGCCTCGAGCAACGTTTCAACCGCTGCTCTGCAAGCGTCGCGGCGGTGGTCACAGTTATCCAGCAGCAGCAACGCATGGCGGGTCGACAGTCCGGGCAAGTCGCTTTCGAGGGTGCGCAGCACATGATCGAGCAGCGGTGTGTCGTCGTCGATCAAACTCAGATCGATCTGCCACACGCCGTCTCTGTAGTACTGCAACAGCAATTCCGCGACCCGCAACGCGACAGTGGATTTACCCACCCCGGCCGCCCCCGTGACGGTCATCAGCCGGCACAGCGGCATTTGTCGCACCAACCCGCCAACCAGCGAGTCACGACCGGTGACCGAGGTCAGTCGAGCTGGCAAATTATGCTGGGGTGTCTGCAAGCCCTCGAAGACCACTTGCGCGACACTGTCACAGCGCACCGGGGCGATAAAACTGTAGCCGCATTGCGGCACGTTGACGATGTAGCGCTGACCGTTTTCACCATCACCCAATGCGCGCCGGAGTGCGGCGATGTGCACGCGCAAGTTGATCTCCTCGACCACCGACGTTGGCCATACCAGAGCGATCAATTGCTCCTTTCTGACCACTCGACCGGCACGCTCGACCAGCACTTGCAGAATGTCCAGCGCGCGCCCGCCCATACGCAAGGGCCGATCTCCATCGAGTATCAGCCGTTGCCGCAGGTGGAACGCGTAAGGGCCGAAACGCAGCACCGACGCCGTGTTCAAATCAATGAGGCTATCCATACCAACTATCTTGGCAGGCTCAGATGACGCGACAACCGCTACACAGGGCGCAGCACGGACATACGGGTGCGCCAGACGGACACAAGCGCTCTAGCTGAACTGTTCGCGGTACTGCACGGGGGTCAGACCGAGTTTTTCAGCAAACAGTGAACGCATATGCCGCACGCTGCCGAAACCACTTTTGTAAGCCACGGTTTTCAGCGGCAGATCGCTGGTTTCCAGCAGATTGCGCGCGCAGTCGATGCGCGCACTTTGCAGAAATTCCATCGGCGTCATGTTGATGTCGCGGGCGAACACCCGTGCAAAGTGCCGCGCACTCATGTTGGCGATGGCGGCCATGCGCTCGACCGTAAAGGCTTCGTCGAGATGTTCCAGCACGTAGCTTTGCGCGCGGGTGATCGGCGTTTCCTGCGGTGCCACAGCGGCCATCAGCGGACTGAACTGGGCCTGCCCGCCCTGCCGTTTCATCACCACCAGCAGGACTTTGGCGACATCCTGGGCGAGTTTCTTGCCGTGATCGCGAGCGATCACGGCCAGCGCCATATCGATCCCGGCCGTGACACCGCCCGAGGTGATCAGATTGCGATCCTCGACATAGATCTGATCGGTGGTGACATGGGCTTTCGGAAAGCCCTTGATCAGGCGTTCGGTGTAGTTCCAGTGGGTGGTTACGCGGTAACCGTCCAGCAACCCGGCATGCCCGAGCACGAAGGCGCCGGTGCAGATCGAACCGTAATACTCGACGCGCTGGACCGCGCCCTTGAGCCAGGCGAACAGCGCCGGAAATTGTTGGTTGTAGGCACCCGGGCCGCCCGGCACCAACAGCAGATCATAATGTTCGGTGTTGTCATCGATGGTCGCGTCGGCATGCACCAACACGCCGTTGGATGCCCGAAGTGGGCCACGCTCGGTGCCAAGCGTGACCAATTGATAATGCGCTTCGGCTTTCAGGTAGCGATTGGCAACCGAAAAAACCTCCAATGGCCCGGCCATGTCGAGCAGAAGAAAGTCGGGGAACAGCACCATTGCCACGGTTTTCATGGGCAGACATCACTTAAATCAGGGAGACATGAGACAGGCCAGACATTATGGCCAACTGTAGCCGTTTGAGCGCAAAAGTTTTGTGTGACGGCTATCGCAAAACTGTCAACCTGAAAGGGACAGTCTTTCAATTCTCATCTACTTATTGCATCAAACAGTAAACAGTAACCTTCTCCTCACTCGGACGAATTCACGTCCCGCAAGGAGATTTCATCATGCTGACCCTTCGCAAAGCCTCCGATCGTGGCCTCGCCAATCATGGCTGGTTGAAGTCCTTTCACACCTTTTCCTTTGCCAGCTATCGCGACCCTCGCGAACAGGGTTTTTCCGACCTGCTGGTGATCAACGATGACCGCGTTGCCGCCGGTAAAGGTTTCGGCCAGCACCCGCATCGCGACATGGAGATCTTTTCCTACGTGCTGGAAGGTGCGCTGGAACACAAGGACACGCTGGGCACCGGTTCAGTCATCCGCCCGGGTGATGTGCAATTGATGAGCGCCGGCAGCGGCGTGGCGCACAGTGAGTTCAACCATTCGGCGAGCAAACCGGTGCACTTCCTGCAGATCTGGATCGTGCCGGACGTCAGCGGTGCCAAACCGCGCTATCAACAGGAGCATTTCAGCGCCGAGAAAAAACGCGGTCGCCTGCAGTTAATCATTTCGCCGGACGGCAAGCACGGTTCGCTCAAGGTGCGTCAGGATGCACGGGTCTTCGCCGGGCTGTTCGACGGCAAGGAAAGCGCCACACTGGAACTGGCGGCCAATCGCTATGCCTATGTGCATGTCGCACGGGGCAGCGTTGAACTCAATGGCCAGGCATTGCGCGAAGGTGACGGCGTGCGCGTTCGCGAGGAACAGTTGCTGACCTTGAGCAACGGTGTCGATGCCGAAGTGCTGGTATTCGACCTGCGGCCGCAGGAATTGCCAGAGATGCCATAACGCTGCGTTTCAACGCCCACAAAAACGGCCTGCTTTGAAGGCCGTTTTCTATTGTGCTGATTCGGGTGCTTGTTGCGAAGCAGGTCTTGGTGCGCCTATATCTTTACCTACCTGGATCGCCGCGAGCGTCGTCTGCAAGGTGGTTAACACCGCTGCCTGATTGGCGAAGTGCGCCCCCACGACGACGGTGATCATTCCGAGAAAATGGACGGCTGTCGTCGCCCAGTAATGCGCCTTTATTGTCGAGGCATGTTTGATGGCTTCTTTTGACTCTTCGGCGATTTGTTGTACGCCGTCCCACATCAAATCGTATCGTTTATCCCTCTCCATTTGAGCCTTGTCTCGCTCAGCCTGAGTCAACAGGTAAGCATCGATTCTCGCCGACACACCCTCGACCCGAGCGTCCATCCTGGTCTCGATGGTTTCGATCCTGGCATTGAACTCTTCACGACTTATAGCGTTCATGGCTTTAGCATTCCGATTTTTACTCGACAGATCACTGACTGGATTTTGACTGAATTCCGTGGTTTTCAATTCGACACCTTCCTGGGTCTACCGATACCGTCCCTGGTATTAAATCGGTGAGAGTCCAACGTCCCTCACCGAGCTGACGAAAACAATAGGCCGCATCCAGAATGCTGACAAGCCGGCAGATTCTGCCTCTGGTGTAGGCCGTTTCGTCAGAGGTTGTAGCCCTGCCAAAACAGCCTTTACCTACTCATTCTCCGACGCGAACACGTCGACAATCTGCTCAATCACCGCTCTCACCCGCGCGGTATGGCGCAGGTCCGCATGGGTTACCAGCCAGACCTCATACGGGAGCGGCGTAGTGCGCTCCGACCAGAGCCTGATCAAGCCATCGCGCTCGCCCATGTACACCGGGATTTCTCCTACACCCAACCCTGCTGCAATCGAACGACGGACGAGCAAACTGGAACCGAGGCTGGCGACGATCCGACCGCGACTCAACGGCTCCGACACCAGCGTCAGGTCCTTTTTGCTTTGCAGATACGGTTGATAGACAACCAGGTCATGCCCTTCGAACGCCGTGTCCGGCTGCGGCACGCCATTGGCGTCTATATAGGCTTGGGAGGCAAACAGCCCCACCGGCCATCGGGCAATTCGCCGAGCGATCAGGTCCGGATTGTCCGGCCGGGTGTTGCGCACGGCGATATCCGCCTCGCGCTTGGCCAGGCTGAGGATTTGCGTGGACGCATCCAGTTGCACCCGCACGTCCGGGTGCTGCTCGTGCAAACGGGCGATCGCCGGAATCAGGAAATCGATGGCCAGCGAGTCCGTGGTACTGACGCGCACCGTGCCGGTCAGGCGATCGTCCAGGCCCTGAATCTTCCGCTCCAGTTCAAGAGCCGAATGCTCCATTTTCTCCACACTTTTAAGCGCTGCTTCGCCGACGGCGGTCAAAGCGTACCCATCAGAGGTACGCAGGAACAACGTCGCGCTCAGGGACTTTTCCAGTGCCGTGATGCGCCGCCCGACGGTTGCCTGATCCACCGCCAAAACCCTCGCTGCACCCCGCAGTGTCGACTCGCGGCAAACGGCGAGAAATACCCGTGCGTCATCCCAATTCATGCTGCCCCCGTATGATGCAAATACGCATCAGCGTGCCGCTTAATCGCTGCATTAACGCAGCAACGATAGCCGATATGCTGAACGCCATAAACCTTCCGCGAGATCGCTATCATGCGCACTTCAACCTCCACCGGTATCTGGTTGCCGATCTTTGCTGGCCTGTGCGCCAGCCTGGTCAGCATCGGTCTGGCGCGTTTCGCTTACACGCCGTTGATTCCTGCGCTGATTGAAGCGCAGTGGTTCAGCGCCAATGATGTGGTCTACCTCGGCGCGGCCAATCTGGTGGGTTATCTGATCGGCGCCCTGCTGGGCCGGCCGGCAGCGCGTCAGCTCGGCAATAAAAATGCCTTGCGGCTGATGATGCTGATCGTCACCGCCGCATTTTTTGCCTGCGCGTTTCCGTTGTCGGTGAGCTGGTTCTTCGGCTGGCGGCTGCTGTCCGGGATTGCCGGTGGCGCGATCATGGTGCTGGTCGCCGCGACAGTACTGCCGCATGTTCCGGCGGCGCGTAAAGGGCTGGCCAGTGGCGCGATCTTCCTCGGCATCGGTCTCGGCATTGCCGGCTCCGGGACGCTTGTGCCGCCGCTGTTGAGCCTGGGTTTGCAGGCGACGTGGCTGGGCCTCGGGGCTTTGGCACTGCTGCTGACGGCGCTGAGCTGGTTTGGCTGGCCATCTGATTTCCTGCACCCGGTCGTTGCACAGGAAACGGTGTCCGCAGAACCGACACCGCGCGGTGTGTACTTGCTGTTCGCTCAATACGCCTTTATGGCCGCAGGCCTGGTGCCAGCCATGGTGTTTCTGGTGGATTACGTGGCGCGTGGACTCGGCGCCGGGGCGCATATCGGCGCGCTGATCTGGGTGATGTATGGCCTGGGCGCGATTGTCGGCCCGGTGAGTTATGGCTTTCTCGCCGATCAGCTTGGCGCGCGGTCCGGCATTCGCCTGGTGCTGGTAGTGCAGGCGATTGCCCTTGGACTGCTGGCGATCTCCCACTCGTTTCTGGCATTGGCGTTGCTGGCGGTGATTCTCGGTTCATTTCCGCCCGGCATTGTGCCGCTGGCCCTGGCGCGGGTGCATGAACTGGTGCCGGAGCATCATCGCCAGCAAATCGCCTGGAGCCGTGCCACGGTGTCGTTTGCCACCTTTCAGGCGCTGGCCGGGTTTGCCTATTCGGCGCTGTTCAATGCCAGCGGCGGTCATCACGCGTTGTTGTTCATCATTGCCGCAGGCGCGATCGTCGTGGCGTTGCTGCTGGAGCAAGCCATGAAATGGCTGCCCGCCCCGGTTGAGCCGCGCTGCTGCGCACATTGAAGGGAATCATTACCTGCTCGGCAGGCTCCCACTTACACAACTCAAGCCAAGAGAAACGATATGTCCCTACCCAATGAAATGACCCGAATCGAAATTACCGAGCCCGGCGGCCCCGAGGTCTTACAACCGCGACGCGTGCCGCTGCCGGTCGCCGCAGATGGCGAGGTACTGATCCGCGTCCACGCCGCCGGAATCAACCGGCCGGACGCCTTGCAGCGTGCCGGTAAATACCCGATGAAACCCGGCATGAACCCGATCCCCGGGCTGGAGGTCGCCGGTGAAATCGTGGCGCTCGGGGCGGGTGTCAGCCAGTTCGCCGTCGGCGACAAAGTCTGCGCGCTGACCAATGGCGGCGGTTATGCCGAATACTGCGCCGTCCCGGCCGGCCAGACCCTGCCGATTCCCGACGGCCTGGACTGGGTGCACGCCGCCGCGATCCCGGAAACCTTCTTTACCGTATGGGCCAACCTGTTCGGCCTCGGCGGCGCCAGCCGTGGTCAACGCGCGCTGATTCACGGTGGCACCAGCGGCATCGGCACTACCGCGTTGATGCTGTGCCGAGAGTTCGGTATAGAAGCGTTCGCCACCGCCGGCAGCGCAGAGAAATGCGCAGCGATCAGCAAGCTCGGCGGCCTGCCGATCAACTATCGGGATGAAGAGTTCGCAAAGGTCATCGCCGATAAAACCGCAGGCCAGGGCGTCAATGTGATCCTCGACATCATGGGCGGTTCATACCTCAACGCTAACGTCAGCGCTCTGTCGATGGATGGCCGTCTGGTCATGCTCGGTTTCCTCGGCGGCGCGCGGGCCAACGATTTTGATCTGCTGGCAATGATGGCCAAACGCGCGGTCATCACCGGATCTCTCCTGCGCGCCCGCACCGCTGCCGAAAAAGCCGCGATTGCCGATCAACTGCGTGAGCACGTATGGCCGGCACTGTCTGCCGGGCGCTGTCTACCGATGATCGACAAGGTTTATTCGCTCAAGGATGCGGCTCAGGCTCACGCGCACATGGAGGCTGGGGACCATATCGGCAAGATCGTGCTGCAGGTCGTGTGAGTCTTTGCAGCATTTGGTAATCGTTGCATCGGGACGGTGGTCGAAAAACTCACGCGCAGACCGAGGCATCTGGTAAAAAGCCTTCTTTGTCTGCGCTCGGGTGAAACGTTTAATGTTCCTGTCCTTCATGACGCGTCTGCGCCGCCGCCGTTTGGCGTTCGCCTGCATGGCCGCGCTGATTATCGGCGTGCCGACCAGTTGTGCCGTGCTTGAACACACCGAACGCAAACTGCTGTTTCGCATCGAACCGGGCACGGCCGGCTGGTATCACGGCTTGCCCGGTAGCGTGCAGGAACTCGACCTGCAACCGAAGAGTTTCAAGGCCGGGCAGAACATTCATGCCTGGTGGTGGCCGGCGGAAAAGGCCAATGCGCCGGCCATTCTCTATCTGCATGGCGTGCGCTGGAACCTCACCGGGCAACTGTTCCGCATCGAACAATTGCGCGCGGCGGGTTATTCGGTGCTGGCCATCGACTATCGCGGCTTCGGCAAGAGTCACGGTGATCTGCCATCGGAAAGCAGTGTTTACGAAGATGCGCGGGTGGCGTGGGAGCGCTTCAAACTGCTGCAACCGGATCCGACCAAACGCTTGATCTATGGGCACTCCCTGGGCGGCGCCGTGGCGATCGATCTGGCGGCGGAACTCGGGCAGACCGCCGCCCGCGATCATTCCGCGCTGCCAGTGCGCGGCCTGGTGATCGAGTCCACCTTCACCACGCTGGCGGATGTCGCCGCGTCAGTCGCCAACACTTCACTGCCGGTGCGTTGGCTGCTGTCGCAGAAATTCGATTCGATCGACAAGATTGCCGACATTCACATGCCGCTGCTGGTGGTGCACGGTCTGGCTGACGCTTTCGTTCCGCCGCGTTTCAGCGAGCAACTGTTCAACGCCGCGCAACAACCCAAGCGGCTGCTGTTGGTGCCGGGCGCGACGCATAACAACAGCATGGCGCTCGGCGGGCAGAATTATCGCAAGGCGCTCGACAGCCTGATGCAGAGTAAACCGGCCCCTCGAGTGGCCGGACCTACGACTGTTCGCAACGGACGGGACACTTAACGGTAGCCGCGAGCCTGCAAATCGAACAGTTGCGCGTAATGCCCGTCAGCGGCGATCAGTTGATCGTGGCCGCCCTGCTCGAGGATTTGGCCTTGTTGCAGCACGATGATGTGGTCGGCATTGCGCACGCTGGAAAAACGATGGGAAATCAGCAAGGTCATGCGCCCTTCGCTGTGCTGGCTGAAATGCTCGAACACCGCCGCTTCGGCCGCCGGATCAAGGGCGGAAGTCGGTTCATCGAGGATCAGAATGTCGGCCTCACGGCGCATGTACGCGCGGGACAAGGCAATCTTCTGCCACTGCCCGCCAGACAATTCCTGGCCACCGGCAAACCAGCGTCCCAATTGCGTGGCATAGCCCTTGTCCAGTCCTTCAATAAAGGGTGCCGCCATCCCTTGGGCAGCCGCCTCTTTCCAGCGTTGCGCGTCGTTGAACGCCAAGGTATCGCCGACGCCAATGTTTTCTCCGACGCTGAACTGGTAGCGGATGTAGTCCTGAAAAATCACGCCTATACGTCGACGTAGCGCGGTTTCCTGCCAATCCTGCAAATCGCTGCCGTCGAGCAGGATGCGCCCTTGATCAGGACGATAGAGCCGGGTCAGTAACTTGATCAGCGTGGTCTTGCCCGAACCGTTCTCGCCGACCAACGCCATGCTCTTGCCTGGCACCAGTTGCAGGTCAATGTTTTCCAAGGCCGGCCGACTGGCACCGGGGTAACGGAAACCGACGTTTTCGAAACGCAAACCATCGCCCGGGCAGGCACCGACCGTCAGGTGGCCGGTATCGACCTGAACCGGTTCGGCCAGGTATTCATAAAGACTCGTCAGGTAGAGGCCGTCTTCGTACAGGCCGCTGATCGCACTCAGACTGCTGCTGACAGCGCTTTGGCCTTGCTTGAACAGCACCAGATACATGGTCATCTGGCCGAGGCTGATCTGGCCGTGCACGGCATCGATCACCACCCAGGCATAGGCCACGTAAAATGCAGCAGTACCGAGCAGACCGAGGCCAAAACCCCAGCCGTCGCGCCGCAACGTCAAACGGCGGTCTTCGGCATACAGCCTGGCGAAGGTGTCGCGGTAGCGTTGTAGCAACAGCGGTGCAAAGCCGAACAGCTTGACCTCTTTGATATAGGTTTCGTGGGACAGCAAGGTTTCGATGTAGCTCTGCTGCCGACTCTCCGGCGCGCGGCGAGTGAACAGTCGAAAGGCGTCACCGGAAAAATGCGCCTCGGCAAAGAACACCGGCAACGCACCGACCACCAGCAGCACCAGCGCCCAAGGGGAGAAGTGCACCAGCAGCACACCAAAGCTGATCAGCATGATCAGGTTCTGAATCAGTCCCAGCGACTTCATCACCAGCGCCAGTGGCCGGGTCGAAGCCTCGCGACGGACACGCACCAGTTTGTCGTAGAACTCGGAGTTCTCGAACTGCACCAGTGACAGGGTCTGCGCTTTTTCCAGGATCAGCGTATTGACCTTCTGCCCCAGTTGCACCCGCAACAACGACTGCTGCACCGAGAGTGCCCGTTGTGTGCCGGACAACATTGCCAACACCCCCGCCTCCAGCAACACATAACGCAACACTGGCCACAGCGGCGCACTGCCGTGTTGCGCGTGCAACTGCATCGCCGCCACCACGGCATCGACAATCCGCTGCCCCAACCACGCCGCCAGTGCCGGCAGCAACCCGGCCACCAGCGTTGCCAGCACCAGCCCGAGAAACAAGCCACGCGATGTCCCCCAAACCAAGCGCAAGGCTCGCTGCGCCTGATCGAACAAGGAGGTGATACGCGATAGATCAGGCATGCGGTAATAAGCTCTGCAGATGATGACAGTGGCTCATGGTACTCCAGCGCCACCACTGAATTTCACACCGCAAAGGTTCCTCGGCATACTGGCGCCCTCCCCGACACCACGAAAAGGACTGCGTGTGTTAACCCGCCCCAAAGCTCTATGGATTTACTACCTGATCTGCTGGCTTGCCGCGCTGTCACTGCTGGCGCACATCGTTTTCACTGACTGGAAGCTGTTGAAACCGACCGACATCGGCGGCACCTTGATGGGCGGCATGAACGGGCTAGTGCTCAACGGTGGCTGGCTCATGGCCGTGACGGGGTTGTTGTTGACCTTGATCTTGCGCGCGCCGGGATCGATTTTTGCCTGCGTCGGCGCAGGCGTTTCTACCTTGGGCATTGGCTCCTTTTGCTACCTCAACTATCCAGACAATGCGGATCAGTTGATCTATAGCGTCAGTCCAGACGAAATCGGCCGAGCCATGTTGACCGGTGCAGCCTTTTTGGCCTTGGGGCTGTTCCTGCGCCCGCGCTTCAAGACCACCGCTCTACCGTCCCGCCCTCTCCTCATCGGCCAGTTCGTCGTGGCACTGCTGATCGCCCTGTTGTTTGTCGGGTTTCCGATAAACAACGCCCTGCAAAAGCCGCTGCCGAGTTGCGCATTCGATAAACAAGGCCACCAATTGTCAATTTGCCTGGGCAACGATCGCGTCATCGTCGATTAGGCAGCTCAGTGCAGTGCTAAGCCCAGCACTTCTCATAAGAAAAACGTCTGGAAGACTCTGGCCTTTCCGGCGTCCAACGCTCTGCTATGTTTTAACCGCCCTACGCGGAACCCGGCGCCCCCCCGCCACGCTCCGCACCAGACTGCCGGGAGCAGAGACATGAGAATCAACCCATACCTGATCTTCAACGGTGACTGCCGTGAGGCGTTCACCTTTTACGAGCAAGCCTTGCAAGGAAAGCTTGAGGCGATGATGACGTTCGGCGAGACACCCGCCGCCGAGCATGTGCCCAAAGAGCATCACTCTCTGATCATCCATACCTGCCTGAAAGTGGGTGATCAGATGATCATGGCCTCGGACACCACACCCGACCGCCCGACTCAGGGCATGAGCGGCTGCTCGATTTCGCTGAATGTCGACAGCATTGCTGAAGCTGAGCAGGTGTTTAACGCTCTGGCCAAGGACGGGCGCATCGATATGCCGCTGGAAGCGACCTTCTGGGCGGTGCGCTTCGGCATGCTGGTGGATCGTTTTGGCGTATCGTGGATGGTCAATTGCGAGAGCGAAAAGCAACCCTGACATTTCCTCAGGCATGAAAAAGCCCAACCTGAAAAGATTGGGCTTTCTGCGTTATCGCTGGGCTAGTTCGTGGCGTACGCATTGTTCGTAATACGTCTGTTTGACCGCCGCCGGCTTGAGCTTCGACGTGCTGTTGTAGGTTTGCTCGGTAATCCCCATCGCGGTCATGCGCATCCACGGTTGCTGGAAGCGGCGCACCTGCAATTGTTTGCGTGCGCCGTACAGCGAGACGCCCGACAACTTCGATTGCTGGGCACCGGCAGCAATGTCCGAGCCCCAGGTGCAGGCAAAGCGATGGCTTTTGCTCAGTTCTTTCGCCTGCACCCCCACCGCGAAAACAGCCAGGGAAAGCGTTGCAAGGGTGATGACAATCGTCCGCATAGAGCCAACCTAACCTTTTGAAAAAAGGCGATTTTGCCGGGGAAGCGAATGTCCGGGGGCCAGCAATTTGCCGCCTTTCGCGAGTTTTTTACGGACGTAAAAAAGGGCGGTGGGATTTCCTGATGAAATCCCACCGCCCCTGGCCTGACGATCAGTTGGAGCTGACCTCAACGCGCAATCGATCCGCGCCCTCCTCCCGATAATCAATGCGAACCGGCAAAAACAACTCTATTACTGCGATATTGCTGTGCAGATGCTCGGTCATGCGCGGCGTAGTAAAGGAGCCGCCACCGGCCAGCGCCATTGGCAGCAGCAACTGATCGGCAAGGTGCTCGGCCACCGCAGCACCACTGCGCAACCAGTCGGCAGCCTGATTGATCGCAGTGTCGGCGACCTTTTCAGCCCGTAGCGACACTTGGCCAAACGCGCTGAACACCTCGGTGACGTGCTCGAATGCGTATTCCAACAGCAACACATTGCCCGGCCCCCGCGCCGGATCGAGCGTGACATGTTGCAGCGCCGCAGGCGGCAGACTCAAACGCTTGGCCACCTGGTTCAACTCACGTTCGGCCACCGTCGGTGCCAGCCCGGCGGTCAGCGCCGATGCCTGTTGCGAAACTGCCTCGCCGCGTTCACACAGGTCCAACCGCGTCAGGTTCGACGGCTGCACGTTCACTTCAATCTCGCCACCGCCTGCCGGGACAAATCCATGTCGCAACAAATCCAGCTCGACGTTGGCGCCCATACGCCGCAGCAGCGGCAGCCAACTGCGCGTGAGGAAATCGGTCGGCGGCGCCAGCGGGTTATGCGTGCCACCCGAGATGCGCACCCGGCTCGCCTGCGGAGCCCGCAACAGTGCCGGCAACAAGGTCTGCAACACCAGCGTGCAACTGCCGGCCGTGCCGATGGCGAACTGGTAATCGCCGGAGCGAATCGCGCCGGGTTCAAAGCTCAACGCTTGCGAGCCCAAGTGCGCACCGGAAACCGTCGCGCCACAGACCTCGGCCGCCGCCATGACGGCCGTCAAATGTTGCCTCAGCAGTCCCGGACGGCTGCGTTTGGCGCGGATCTGTTTAATGCGAAACGCCCGGCCTGTCAGCATCGACAGGCTCAAGGCACTGCGCAACACCTGGCCGCCGCCGATGGCACCGTCCAGTTCTATCACTTCCTGTTTCATTGCATTCCTTACGCGTACCGCCCGACGGTATCCCTGAGGTACCGATCCAGGCGTCGCGAGTCTTCCTGAGTTCTGAGTAATGTGGGCACTTCGCGCTCAAGCTCGGCGGCGATGAACCCGTGCAACGCCGGACGACGCGGCCCGTAGGCGCTCTCGTCGGCATTGCGTTTGAGGGCCAGCAATTCGTCGACTTCCGCGAGCAGCGCGCGGTCGTCGACGGTGGTCAGCAGGTCGGCGAACGTCATCGGTGGCCGCCCTCGCCCCTGGTCGATCCAGCGCACCGCCAGCAGCGGCCGCAGCACGTAGAAGTACTTCTTGAACCGTACGGTTTCACCTTGCAGGTAACCGCGAAAGTTCTTCTTCGCCATCGACAGATAGTGATTACGCGCCGCTGGCGGGCTGTAGAACGCTTCGGCGAGCTCGCGCAACTGTGCCACCTGAGCGGTTTCACTGCGATAAACCAGCGGCGAGTCGAGCCACTCAAGCAAGGTCGGATTGGATTTGCGCAACAACCCGAGGGTCTTGCGCAGTTCCCAGCCACTGACGTCGAGCTCATCGTCCAGCGGACGTTCGATCACATCACGCGGCGCATCGACCTGGACGAACCAATCTGGCTTCTCCACGTAGACAAACCGCACATCGTAGTCGCTATCGGTCGAGGCAAAACCCCAGGCCCGGCTGCCTGACTCACAGGCGTATAACACCGTGACATTGCGCTCGCGCTCTATCCGCGTCAGCTCTGCCAGTACCCGCGCACGCATCGTGGCGCACAGCGGATGACGCTCTTGCAGTTCCATGACTTGCTTTCCCTTTTATCCTTTGACGCACACCACCTGACGCAAGGTGTGCAGCACTTCCACCAGCTCACGCTGGGCGTGCATGACTTTGTCGATGTCCTTGTAGGCCATCGGAATTTCGTCGATCACCGCTTCGTCCTTGCGGCACTCCACATGGGCAGTGGCGCGAATCTGATCTTCGACGGTGAAGGTGTTCTTGGCCTTGGTGCGGCTCATGGTGCGACCGGCGCCGTGGCTGCAGGAGCTGAACGACTCTTCGTTGCCCAGACCGCGAACGATGAAACTCTTGGCGCCCATCGAGCCCGGAATAATCCCCAACTCGCCCTTCTTCGCCGACACCGCGCCTTTGCGGGTAACCAGCACTTCTTCACCAAAATGCCGCTCTTTCTGCACGTAGTTGTGGTGGCAGTTGACCGCTTCCAGCGCCACTTCAAACGGCTTGCGAATAATCTGCCGTGTCGCCTGAATCACTGCGCGCATCATCAGCTCACGGTTTTGCCTGGCGAAGTCCTGCGCCCAACCCACCGCTTCCACATAATCATCAAAGTGCTGGCTGCCCTCTTCGAAATAGGCCAGGCCACGATCCGGCAGGTTGGCGATGTGCTGACGCATATCCGCCTGAGCCATCTGGATGAACAGGTTGCCGATGGCGTTGCCAACGCCGCGCGAACCACTGTGCAACATGAACCAGACCCGATTGGCTTCGTCGAGGCACACTTCGATGAAGTGGTTGCCGCTGCCGAGCGTACCGAGGTGCCCACGGTTGTTGGTGTTGGCCAGTTTCGGGTACTTGTCGGTAATCAATTTGAACCGAGGCTGCAGCCCCGCCCAGGCCTGATCGGCTTGCTGCGGGATTTCATCCCAGGCGCCCTTGTCGCGTCGCGAACGGTTTGAACTGCGGCCATGTGGCACCGCTTGCTCGATGGCGCTGCGCAGACCGTGCAGGTTGTCCGGCAAATCAGCGGCGGTCAGCGAAGTACGCGCGGCGATCATGCCGCAGCCGATGTCGACGCCGACCGCTGCCGGAATGATCGCGCCGACGGTCGGGATCACGCTGCCGATGGTCGAGCCCTTCCCCAGGTGCACGTCCGGCATGACCGCCAGATGTTTGAAGATGAACGGCATTTTCGCGGTGTTCATCAACTGCTCGCGAGCTTCGTTTTCCACCGGGACGCCTTCGGTCCAGAGTTTGATCGGTTTGCCGTTGGCGACTTCGAGCAGTTGGTAGGTGTGTTCTTTCATGTCTTCATTCTTTATTCATTGGCCGATGGTTCGGCGTTGTTCTGTAAGTCGCAGCGACAAAAACACAGACACTGTGACTCTGCCAGTTGAGCCCCCGTTGCCGGGGCGGGAGTCGAACCCGCGTTCCGATGTAGTACCTGTCGCATTCGCTGCCAATAACCGCAAAAAAGGTGGCACGACAAAAGTTGATGACTGTTGCGCGTTGCCGCGCTCCGGACTTAACCGGCCTAAGATGTACAGCCATCAGGCATTCGTGCCGTCACTGGCGCTGACAAGGGCTTGATGAGACGTCTTGGATGTAGTCCCATCGGCATTCAGCGCCGGTGATCAATCAATTCATGACGCGTTTTCGATCGCCTCGACCCAGTGCTGCGCACTGTATTGGCCGCTGGTGAACTGCTCGATCACGTCGAACACCGCATCGCTGAAACCGCCGACATTCAAGATGTCATCGCGATCCGCCGCCTGTGTTGCAGGGCCTGGCTGGATGTCGATGCACACCAGTCGGGCCTGTGGGTTGAGCTTCTTGATCCGCTCCCATTGGCGCATCGTCTCGCTGGCGCCGCGACGCTGCGAATCGATCCACGATTCGTTGTCCGAGACCATGATCAACGTATCGACCCTGGCCTTGCTGTCCGCCAACCTCTTCAGCGGTGCCGAGCAGTTGGTGCCGCCGCCAAAAATCCCGGCGAGCTTCTCGGCGTTGCTGATCACACTGTCACGCGGGTTGAGCTGGATATCCACCACGTTGACCTCGAACGGCATGACCCGCGCAGCCGGCTGTTTGCGCAAGACCGCGGCGGCGACCAGCGCCGCCACGTCGATGCAGCGCACCTGCGAAGTCGCGCCAGGGCGATAACCAGTCACCGGGCTGCCCATCGAACCCGACACATCCGGGCAAACCACCACCGCGCCCTCAAGCGTGGGCACGTTGGCCAGCGACAACTCCAGCGCCTCCTGCAAGGCGTCGCGGATCGCTGCCGGGGTGTTTTCGCCGATCATCCGATACGCCGACAACAACTGGTACGGATACACCCGCGCCTTCGCCACTTCCTGTGGATCGGCCAACCGCGCCGCGACATATTCGATGCAACCCGGCACTTCAAATGCACCGTGGCGCGCCAAGGTGTTGAGGTTGATGCGCACCCCCTGCCAGCCCATATTGCGGGCTTGATGGGCCCATTGCTCCTTGCTCAGTGTTTCGTTGCCGAGCAACTGAAACGGCACCGCTGGCACTTCATCACTCGCGCCGCTGCGAAACGCCAGCAAATCGCGAGTCAGCTCCGGCAAGGCCTTTGCCTCCACCGGTTTGCCGATCAACCAGGCGAAAAACGCTTCACGCCACGCTTCAGCAGGTTTGGGGTGAACCATCTTCACCACGTCCGCCAACGACGGTTGATTGCCGATCGACGCTTGCAGCAGTTGCCGCTCGGTCGCGCTGTTCAGCCAGTTCTGCACCAGACGCTTGGGTTGCGAGCCAAGGGATTTACGTCCGGTGGCACCACTACGGAGGATCTGCACAAAGTTGCGCAGCATCTTGCCGCTATCGATGACTTGCTCGAAAACCTCTGGCACCAGACTTGAACGCTGCGCGGTCAATGCCGCCAGTAACAATGCCGGCATGTCTTTCATGTGACCTTTCTTGCGAGCGTAGATCGCAGCTTTCGCCACGAAGCGACTGTCGAGCTCGGCCACCAGCTTCAGCACTTGATCCAGCTGACTTTCTGCGGAGGCGTAGAAGGTCTGGTTCAGGCAACCGGTGACGGCCAATTGCGCCAGTTGGTGCTTCGGGCTGTAGGCATAAGCGCTGGCACCGGAGGCATTCAAGGTATCGCAGGCCGGCAAGTGATTCGATTGCGTGTTGAAGAGCGTTGAGTTGGCCATCTTGGCGTCTCGCTGTGTTTTCCTGTTCGTTGCGATAGGTATTGCAGCGGCTGTGCCAGCTTTTGATTTTCCTCGAAAAATATTTACATCTTATTGATTTATATGGATTTTATTTGATCATCCGTTTTTCATCGAATGAATTGACGACAAGACCCTAATCGAATATTTATCATTGGATATCGTTTTTTATCTTTTGAGATAAACATGCCCAACAAGCAAACAGTCGCCATTGGTTTTATCGGTGCCACCCTTGATCGCGTCGGCAAAGGTGCCAATCGCTGGAGCCATTGGCGCCCCAGCGTTGGCTTGTGCCAACAGCAGGACGTGCTGATCAACCGGCTCGAGCTGATTCACGGCATCGACGCCCGCGACGTCAGCCTCGCCGAGCGAGTGCGCGCCGACATCCAGCAGGTTTCGCCGGAGACCGAAGTGCGTCTGCACCCGATGGCACTGCGCAACCCATGGGATTTCGAAGAGGTCTACGGAGCGCTGCACGACTTCACCACCGCCTACGATTTCGACACCGAGCGCGAGGACTACCTCGTCCACATCACCACCGGCACCCACGTCGCGCAGATTTGCTGGTTCCTGCTGACCGAGGCGCGCTACTTGCCGGCGCGGCTGATCCAGACCTCCCCCGCCAAGCGCACCAGCGAAAGCGATCACGCCATCGGCACGCATGCCCTGATCGATCTCGACCTGTCGCGCTACGATCGCATCGCTTCGCGCTTCGCCAACAAGCGCCTCGAAGGCCTGGAGTTCTTGAAGTCCGGCATCGCCACACGCAACGCCGCCTTCAACCGCTCGATCGAGCAAATCGAACGCGTGGCCGTGCGCTCGAAAGCACCGATGCTACTGATCGGCCCGACCGGCGCCGGCAAATCCTTCCTGGCCCGACGCATCTACGAACTCAAACGCAGTCGCCATCAGATGCAGGGGCGCTTTGTCGAGGTGAACTGCGCCACCTTGCGTGGCGATGGCGCGATGTCGGCGTTGTTCGGCCATGTCAAAGGCGCCTTCACCGGCGCACAGAATGCTCGCGACGGCCTGTTGCGCGCCGCCGATGGCGGCATGCTGTTCCTTGATGAAATCGGCGAGTTGGGCGCAGACGAACAGGCGATGCTGCTCAAGGCGATTGAAGAAAAACGCTTCTTTCCGCTGGGCTCGGACAAGGAAGTCGAAAGCGATTTCCTGATCATCGCCGGCACCCACCGCGACCTGCGCAGCCGAGTCGCTGACGGCTTGTTCCGCGAAGATTTGTACGCGCGCATCAACCTGTGGACGTTCGACCTGCCCGGCCTCGCCGGCCGCCGCGAGGACATCGAACCGAACATTGATTTCGAGCTGGAACGCCACGCCCGCGAACACGGGCAACTGGTGCGCTTCAATCTGGAAGCCCGGCGCAGTTATCTGGCGTTCGCCAGCGCTCGCGAGGCGGCGTGGTTGGGCAACTTCCGCGAATTGTCGGCGTCGATTACGCGCATGGCGACCCTCGCCGACAGCGGACGGATTGATGAGGCGCAGGTGCAGGAGGAGATCGACCGGCTGCGTTATGCCTGGGGCTTGGCGCAACCGCAGGCGATTTCAGGAGAGTTACCGGGGGACGCCGAAACCATGGATCTGTTTGACCGTTTGCAATTGAAGGCAGTGATCGAGGTGTGCCGGCAGGCGGACAGCTTGTCCGATGCCGGCCGCCGACTGTTCGGAATATCGCGCCAGGCCAAGGCACAACCCAATGATGCCGATCGACTGAGGAAATACCTTGGCCGGTTCGGACTTGAGTGGAGCCAGGTCGTCGACCTCACGTGACAAGAACAGCAGCGACTGACCGCCCGTCCAGCAGCGGGCACCTTCGCTTGCCGGGCGCTTCCAATGATCACCATCCGCTTCGACCGGAAGACGACCATCATGAACAGAAAAATTGCAGCGATCACCCTGGCCGGCCTGCTCGCGGCCTGCCCGCTTTTCGCCTCCGCAGCCGCGAAGACTGCTGACGAGTCTGCCGCGCCACCGACCGCGCTTCCCGGCGTGAATCAGGCCGGCAACGCTCAGTCCAACGCAGACAAGGCCGACAAGAAAGGTGAAGAGGCGTCGGGTTCAAACTCCGGCGCCGAGTCGCATGAAACGGCAAAAGATGCTGCTACTTCGAGCGACTCGGAAGACCTCGGTAAAGCGCCGAAACCTTGATCAGGGTTCTACGGAGGTGGTGGCTGCACATCCGTGAACGTCAGCCCGACACTCCCGGTGATTTGCCACGGGTTGGCAGCGCCATGCTCGCTGAACGACACATGGTCGAACAGCGAATCCTTCAACCCGTCGATCTGCGCTTTGGCCGGGCCACTGAAGCGCACGCGCTCGAACACCAACCCCTGATGCCAGGCATTGTGCTGGCTATCGCCCTTGACCTCGATCGCCTTGCCTTGAGCATTTTCGACGCTCACTTCGGCGACGCGGATATCGCGGAACTGCCCGGGAATGGTTGAGCGCTGGTAATCCAGCTTGGCGTTCGGATCGTTGTAGTCGAGGGTGAAAATGAACGCCTGCTTGAGCGTATTGCGGATTGCCGAATCGCGGAAGATCACGTTACGCGCGCCGCCGCCCATGAAGTTGGTGCTCTTCATGCGCAGGCCGGCATCGGTGCCATCGGAAACGTTGTCTTCGGCCAGAATGTTTTGAATCCAAGCGCCGGTATGGCTGCCGGCAACCACCATGCCGTGGCCCTTGCGGAAGTAGTTATTGAAGATCCAGGCATCTTCCTGCGGTTTTTGCTGCACGGCCTCCGCGCCGGTACCCGCAGCAAAATTGACGCAGTCATCGCCGGTATCAAAGAAGTTGTTGAAGACCATCGCGCCCTTGCTGTTGGCGAATTCGATGCCGTCGCCGTTATTGGCGTCGTAGGTTTTATGCGTGGTATTGGCCAGCACCACGTTTTCGGTTTCCAGGTTCATGATCCCGTGGAAGGCCGGGTTCACCACGGTGAAACCGCCGTAGAACACATTTTTTACGTTGCGCAGGGTGATCAGCGACGAGCGCATCTGCCCGTAGGCGTCCTTGACGTTCATGCCGCGTGCGACCGCTTGCTCGACTTGCGCCTTGGCCAGAATGCCGTCCTGCTGGTAGCGGGTGTTGTCGCTGGGCAGGTAGAACGGCAATGGCTGGCCGCGTTCGTCGACGACATCGGCGCGGCGCTTCCAGCCGTTGCCGTCAATCGTGCCTTTGCCGACGATGCGGATGTTTTCGAACGACTGGTGCTGCCGCGGATCGCGCGGCAAGGCGTTGATCAGCGACGCCGGGCGCACGGTGCTCGAATACGGATACTGGATGTAGCCGGCCAGCGGATAGTCTTCGGCCCGCTCAGAACCCAACAGCGTTGCGCCCTCGGCGATTTCCACGGTGATGTTGCTCTTCAGGTAAAGCGCCCCGCTTTTGTAGGTGCCCCTGGGTAACCATACTTTGCAGCCGGGGGTGCAGGCGTCGATGGCGTTCTGGATCGCCAGGGTATCGAGGCTTTTGCCATCGCCCTTGGCGCCATATTTCCTCACATCGAACACGGCGGCGAGCTTACTCGTACGCTGCACAACGGCCGGACTGTCGGCCGACTCCTTGCCATCGGTGCCCACCGAACGCACGGTGAATCGATAGGCCGTATCCGGTTTCAAGCCTTGCGCGGTGTAACTGTGAATGCCGATGCGATGATGAAAACCGGCAACATCCTGTTCGTAGAAGCGGTCGATGTAAGGTTTGGCCGGCGAGACGCGGTCATTGTTGGCGTTGCTGCCACCCAGCAACACACCGTTGGCGTAAACCCGGTAGTCGCTGATGTCGGCGTGATCGGCGGGCTTTTCCCAGACCAGGATGATCTGCTGATCATCGTAGGCCAGGGTCGGCACCTGCAGTTTTGCCGGCGCCTCCAGCGCCCACGACGGCGCACTGCAAACCAGTGTTAACGTGGCTGCCAGCGACAAGGCCAAAGGCTGTTTGCGCTGCGTCGGAACAACATATCGATAAGGCATGAGCACTCCTTGTTCAGGCCGACAATCCGGCTTCTTGCAGATATTGGCTGCGGTTGACGAACGTCTCGCGGGGCATTTCCACAACCTCCATCGACAATGACTCGACGTCTGGCAATAAAGCGACCAGCGCCGCCACGGTGGCCGAGGCCAGACGCCGGCGCTGTTCAGCACTGCGCCCGGACAATACCGACAGAACGACGTGGACAAAATCGTCCTCGCCCGCGCCGCAGCGGTAATGCTCGAACGTATTGATGCGCACCTTGATGTCCCCGACCTTGAACAGGCCGAAGGCATCAAGGGCGTCATGCACGGTAACGAGCAGGGTTTGCTCGCCAACACGTCGGGCCAGGGTTTGCGGGCAATCGATAAGGCAATGCGGCATGTCGCGCTCCTTGATGGATCGGCTCAACCAGCGAGCTGGCGCACCGACTCCTGGCTGAAATCACGACTGGCCTGCACCAGCATCCGCGTGTAGGCGTGGCTTGCCAGATCCTGGCTGAGCGCCTGACTGTCGAGCAGCTCGACGATCTTCCCCTGCTGCATCACCGCCACCCGATCACACAGGTGCGTGACCACACCGAGATCGTGAGTGACCATCAGGTAGGTGAGTTTCTCGCGCCGGCGCAAATCCGCCAGCAGATTGAGAATCTCCGCCTGCACCGAGACATCCAGCGCCGAGGTCGGCTCATCGAGCAGTAACACGCGCGGCTCGAGAATCAGCGCACGGGCAATCGCCACGCGCTGGCGCTGGCCACCGGACAACTGGTGCGGATAGCGAAAACGGTAACTGTCGTTCAGACCGACCTTGAGCAGGATCTCGTTGATCCGGTCGTCCTTGTCGCGCACGCCGTGAATAATCAGCGGCTCACGCAGCGCCGTGTCGACGGTGTGGCGCGGATGCAGCGAGCCATAGGGGTCCTGGAACACCATCTGCACCTGACGGAAATGTTCCTTGGGAATCTTGTGCTGCAGCGGCGCGCCGGCAATGCTCAGCTCGCCGGTCCAGTGCCGGTACTGCCCGGCCAGACAGCGCAGTACCGTGGTCTTACCGGAGCCGGACTCCCCCACCAAACCGAAGGATTCGCCGTCGGCGACACTGAGGCTGACGTCGTGCAGCACCTGATTGAGGGCCGGGCCGGCGCCGAAACTCAGGTTCAGCGCGTGTGCTTGGATCATGGACATGGTCGATTCCTCAGCAAGTCAGCCACAGTGGATCGCGTTGCAACACCGGCAACCGTTCGCGACGGTTGTCCATGCTCGGCAACGCCGCCATCAGGCCGCGGGTATAGGGATGTTGTGCATGTTGCAGATCGCCGGCGGCGAGCGATTCGACCACCCTGCCGGCGTACATCACCAACACGCGGTCGCAGTAATTGCGCACAAGGTTGAGGTCATGGCTGACGAAAATCAGACCCATTTCCTGCTGCTCGACCAGTTCTTCCAGCACGTTGAGCACTTGCTGACGCACCGACACATCAAGGGCCGAGGTCGGCTCGTCGGCGATGATCACTTGTGGACGGGTGATGACCATCATCGCAATCATGATGCGCTGGCCCATACCACCGGAGACCTCATGCGGGTACAGGTTGTAGACCCGTTGCGGATCACGGATATGCACTTTTTCGAGCATTTCCAGCACCCGCTCGCGGGCCTCGCTGCGGCTGGCCTTGTGGTGCGCCAGATACGCCTCGGCAATCTGATCGCCGACCTTGACCACCGGGTTCAGCGAGTATTTCGGGTCCTGCATGATCATCGAAATACGCTGACCACGAATCTTCTGCATGACCTTTTCGCCGGCCGACAGCAGATCGACTTCACCGAACTGCATGGCCTTGGCGGTGATCCGCGCACTGGCCGGGTGCAGCTTCAGCAGGCTGCGACCGACCGTCGATTTGCCCGAGCCCGACTCACCGACAATGGCGAGTTTTTCCCGCCCGAGGGTGAAGGACACATCACGCACGGCGTGGGTTTCTTTCTGAGCATTGACGAAGCGCACATTGAGCCCTTCGACGTTCAATTTGATTGCAGACATACAGCCTCCGGTTACTCGCTGCGCGGATCAAGAATGTCCCGCAGGCCGTCGCCCAACAGGTTGAAAGCCAGGCTGACCAACATGATTGCGGCCCCCGGAACAGCCACCAGCCACCAGCACTCGAGCATGTAGCGGCGCCCGGTGGAGATCATCGCGCCCCACTCCGGCGACGGCGCCTGCGCACCGAGGCCGAGAAAGCCCAAAGCCGCTGCGGTGAGGATGATCCCGGCCATGTTCATGGTCAGGCGGATGATCACCGACGACATGCACATCGGCACAATGTGCCGCAGGATGATGCGCGTTGACGAAGCCCCTTGCAGCTCGACCGCCACGACGAAGTCGGCCTTGCGCAACGACAGGGTTTCCGCCCGCGCCAGTCGCGCAATCGGCGGCCACGACGTCAGCGCAATCGCTACCACTGCGTGTTCCAGGCCCGGACCGAGCGCAGCGATGAACGCCAGCGCCAGCACCAGGCTGGGAAAGGAGATGAAGATATCGGTGAGACGCATGAACACCGTGTCGACAACACCACCGTAATAGCCGGAGACGGTGCCGATAAACAGCCCGATCGGGCCGACGATCACGGTCACCAGGGTGATGATGTACAGCGTGATGCGCGAGCCGTAGACCAGCCGACTGAAGATATCCCGGCCGTATTCATCGGTGCCGAACCAGTGCGCGGTGCCCGGCGCCTGCAGGGCATTGGCGAGGTTTTGCGCCACCGGATCATGGGTGGCGATCCACGGCGCAAACAGCGCCACCACCACCAGCACCAGCGCGACCAGCAATCCGGCCAGGGTCATCGGGTTGCGCAACAAGTGCCGCAAGACTTTCAGGGCACTTTTGCAGAAGGCGTCGAAGCTGGATCCGGGGGTACGATCCGACCGCCGCTTGGCGCTCGAATCAGTAGAAGACATGTTGGCAATCATGGGCATGTTCTCGGATTGAATTCAGGATCACCCGGCGCATACGCCGACGCACCGGGCAGCGTTCAGCGTTGTTTATAGACACCCAGATAACGCGTCGCCTCGGCATCATCACCGGCGAACCCCTTGACGTCGGCGGCACTGACCACGGTGTCGGTCATCTGCGAAATCATCATGATCGGGCCGACCTGCTCGTCGTAGATTTTCTGTGCCTGGTGGTACAGGTTCAGGCGCTGGCCGGCATCGCGTTCGACCCCGGCCTGATCTATCAGGCTATTGAGCTGCGGGCTGAAAAACGACGCGCGCCAGCCCTGGAAATTCGGCAGGCCGGCGTCATCGCTGTTGTTGGGGTTGTAGGCAAACGTACGCAGGCTGAAATACGGATGCGGATAGCGCTCGGCCCCGCGCGCAACGATGATGTCGAAGTTACGCGCACGCATGGCGCCGTACACCTGATTGCCCGTGCCGTTGACGATGCCGGCCTTGATCCCGCCCTCGGCCAGCGTCGCTTGCAGGCGCGCGGCGATGTCGATGAAGGGCGGCTCTGACAATGTGCGAATGGTCGTGCTGAAGCCGTCCGGATAACCCGCTTCGGCGAGGAGTTTTTTCGCCTTGGCGACGTCCATACGATACCCCGGATCCGGCAGGCGCGCCGCCAGACCGAGTTGCATCGGCTGCTGATTCAGCTTGCCGTAATACGGCATCACCTGTTCGTCGAGGCCCTTGTAGTCGATCAGGTTGCGCACCGCTTCGCGCACTTTGGGATTGGCAAATTCAGGCTGTTTCATGCTCAGCGCGACGTAGTACATGGTGCCGCGCGGCAGTGACTGCACGTGGATTTTTTCCGAACCGTCGATGGCGCGGATGTCCGGCGCGGCCATGCCATACGCCAGATCGAGGTCACCGCGTTCCAGCATCAGGCGCAGCGATTGCGATTCGGTCATGTGCCGCACCACCACCCGTTTGAGCTTGGCAGCACCGCCCCAATAACCGTCGAAGCGGGTCAGCAACAGCGAGTCGTTCGCGGTCCATTTGCTCAGCACAAAGGGGCCGCTGCCGGCCTCGTTGGTCACCAGCCAGTTAGCACCGAGATCATTGTTTTTCTCATGCGCCAACGCTGTTTTGCGATCGATCACCACCGCGCTTGGCGAGATCGCCAGCGAGTCGATCAACAACAGCGGATCCATGGTTTGCGGCAAGTCGATGACCAGCGTATGGGCATCGCCGGCGCGGATCAGTGACTGGATGTTGTCGACGTTATAACCGTAGGCTTTCCAGGTCGTGGCCAGGCCGAAGTTGAGCTTCATCACCCGATACAGCGACCAGGCCACGTCTTCAGCGGTCAGCGGATTGCCGGAGTGAAACTTCACGTCCTGACGCAAGTGAAAGGTTATCTGCTTGCCGTCGTCGCTGATCGTCCAGCGCTCGGCCAGTTGCGGTAGATGCTGTTCCGGATTGCCCTGATCACGCTTGACCAGAGTGTCATAAAGATTGGCATTGACGCCGGAAGCATCGAGGCCGGGCGCGTTGGCCGGATCGATGGAAAACAGGTTGACCATGCTCATGCCGACGATCAGTTGATCGGCCGGCGTCTTGGCGCTGGCCTGGGTCATCGGCACCAGCGCCAGGATCGCCGCCAACAGGCCAGCGTGCAGTTTGGTAAATGCAGTCGTCATTGAAAAATCCTTGTTTTTATAGTTTTGGTGCCGCCGCCAGGCGTGTTAACGGGTGCGCGGATCGAAGACCTTGTACAAGGCATCGCTGATCAGGTTGAGCGCGACAAAAATCAAACCGATCACCAGCACACAGCCCATCACCGCGTTCATGTCGCCGAGCATCAGGCTGCTGGTCAGGTACTGGCCGAAACCCGGCCAGGCAAAGACCGTTTCGATCAGCACCGCGCCTTCGAGCAGCGAGCCGTAAGCCAGCGCCACCACTGTGAGCAGTTGCACGAGGATGTTGCGAAAGGCGTGACCCCAGACCACCTGGCGGCGCGACAAACCCTTGACCCGCGCGGTGATGATGTATTCCTGAGACAGTTGCTCGAGCATGAAGCTGCGCGTCATCCGACTGATGTAAGCCACCGAGTTCAGCCCGAGGATCAGCGCCGGCAAAACGATGTGGCGCAAGGCGCTGGCGAAGGCTTCCCAATCACCGGCCAGGCTCGAATCGATCAGCAACAGCCCGGTGACTTCGGGCACCATGCCGTCGTACGCCAGGTCGATGCGACCGGCGCCCCCTGCCCAGCCGAGCCAGGCGTAAAACACCAGCAAGCCCATCATGCCCAGCCAGAAAATCGGCGTGGAATAGCCGAACAGGGTAATCACTCGCGCGACATGATCGCCCAGTCGCCCCTGATTGCTCGCCGCGCAGACGCCCAGTGGCAAACCGATCAGCACACCGAAGAGGATGGCCAGAGTCGCCAGTTCGATGGTGGCCGGGAACACCCGGCGGATGTCATCGAGCACCGGGTGCCCGGTCAACAGCGCGTTGCCGAAATCACCGTGCAGCAAGTCATTGAGGTACAGGCCGAACTGGGTCCAGATCGGCTTGTCGAGCCCCATCGCCCGGTACACCTGATCGTAGGTCGAACTGTCGGCGTCCGGCCCGACCACCGCCAGCACCGGATCGAGCGGCATCACCCGACCGATGATAAACGTCAGCGCCAACAGGCCCAGTAAAGTCACCAGTACCGTGCTGGCACGCCGCGCGGTATTGGAGGCGCGGGCTCCCATGGCAGAGGCAGTCATAACAAACATAGTCAGCTCCTGATAATACGGTCACCGGTGCACCCGGCACGCGAAGTTCATCCGTGCATTTCAGCGTTTTTTGTAGACGTCTTTATAGCGCGTGGTCGCGGCCGTGTGCCCTTGAAAATCGACAACATCGGCGTAAACCAGCACCGTGTCGGTCATCTGCGAGACCGGCAGAATCGCGCCCACTTGCTGATCGAGTTGCTGCTGGATGTCCTGATACTGCGCCTGCTGTTTCTGCGCATCGGGCTCGACTTCGGCACTCTCGATCAACTGATTCAACTCGGGACTGTAGAACGAAGTGCGCCAGCCCTGGAAGTTGCTCAGCTTGGCTTCGTCACGGTTATCCGGGTTGTACACCAGCGTGCGCAGGCTCGAATGGGGATGACGTTCGGCGCCGCCACCGCCACGGCCGACGATGATGTCGAAACTGCGCTCACGCATGGCGCCGTAGATCTGGTTACCGGTGCCGGTGATGATGCTGGCTTCGATCCCGGCCTGCGCCAGCGTCGATTGCAGGTTGGAGGCAATATTGATGAACGGCGGCTCGGCCAGCACGCGAATACTGGTCTTGAACCCGTTGGGGTAACCGGCTTCGGCGAGGAGTTTTTTGGCCTCATCGACATTCAGTCGATAACCGGGATCCGGCAAGCGCGCGGCCAGTCCCAACGGCATCGGCCGCTGATTGATCACGCCGTAGTGCGGCATGACGGTCTGGTTGATGCCCTGATAGTCGATCAACGAGCGGACGGCCTTGCGCACGCGCGCGTCGGCGAACATCGGCTGCTTCACACTCAGTGCGACGTAATACAGCGTGCCGCGTTGCAGAGTTTGCGTGCGGACCTTGTCGCTGCTCTGCAAGGCCTGGATGTCCGGCGCCGACATGCCTTTGGCGATGTCGAGGTCACCGCGCTCAATCATCAGACGCAACGACTGCGACTCGGTCATGTTGCGCATGACAATGCGCTTGAGCTTGGCCGGGCCGCCCCAGTAGCCGTCGAAACGGCTCATCAGAATCACGTCGTTGGCCCGCCAGTCATTGAGCACGAAGGCACCACTGCCGGCGGCGTGCGTCACCAGCCAGGCGGCGCCCAGGTCATTGTTCTTCTGGTGTTCGAGGACTTTTTTGCGGTCGAGAATGAAGGCACTTGGTGACGTTGCCAGCGTGTTGAGCACCAACTGCGGATCGGTGGGTCGCGGCAATTCAATGACGAAGGTATTGGCATCGGTCGCGCGCATCGAACGCTCGACATTGTCGGCGGTAAAACCGTAAGCCTTCCAGGTCGACGCCAATGCGAGATTGAGTTTGAGCACGCGCTGCAACGACCAGGCGACGTCTTCGGCGCTCAACGGGTTGCCCGATTGAAATTGCACGCCCTGGCGCAGATTGAAGGTCAGGGTCTTGCGGTCGTCGCTGACTTGCCAGCGCTCGGCGAGTGCCGGCAACAGCCGATCCGGCGCGGCGACGTCTTGCACCAGCAACATGTCATAGAGGTTGGCATTGATCTCCGACACGTCCAGGCCGGTGGCGGCCGCCGGGTCGAGGGACAGCAGATTGATCATGCTCATGCCGACGATCAATTGATCGGCCGGGGTTTTGGCATGGACGACAGGTAGCGCGGTCACCGTCAGGGTAGCCGCCAGAACCCGCGCCCACAGCGAAGGAAGAATGTTCATAGCGAGAGTGCCTTTCTTATATTTATAGGGCTCTCGGACAGCCCGGCATGCACCGGGCAGCCCGCGTACACGTCAGAAGCTTTTAAGCGTGTTCATCTCGATGAAGTTGAAGTCGATGTCTTCGCCCAGACCCGGCAGGTCGGACAAATGCACAAAACCGTCGCTGTCCATCGGGTCGACCAGGCGCTTGAGGTACGCCGGCACCTCGTCGTAATCCAGGTACGGGTGCAGCAAGCCGCGCTCGTACCAGGTGCAGTTCTTGATCGCGCCGACCACCGTCAGGTTGGCTGCGCCGTTGCCGTGGATTTCGCAGTCCATGCCAAACGACTCGGCCATGTGCGCGACTTTCAGGCAAGGCCCGATCCCGCCGACCCCGGCGACGCCGGCACGCAGGATGTCGCAAACGTCGTGCTTGACCCAACTGGCCCGGCTCAGGTGTTTGCCGGACAGGGTTTCCGGCCCAAGTACCGGAATGTCCAGTTGCCCTGCCAGCCAGGCATAGGATTCGGCAGACTCTTCCATCATCGGTTCTTCGAACCAGGCGAAGTCGAGTTTTTCCAGTTCGCGTCCGATGTACAGCGCTTCGGTGCGGCTGTACCAGTGATAACCGTCGAGCATCAAGGCGATGTCCGGGCCCACCGCTTCGCGCACTGCCGCGCAGGCTTTGACGTCAATGCGCGGGCTCGGCGCGAACGAGACCGGCGGCATCCAGGTGTGCAACTTGATCGCCTTGTAGCCGCGCTTGACCAGCGTTTCGGCAAAGCGTCCGTAGTCTTCCGGCGTCGCCAGGCCCTCAGGCAATTCATCGCCGCACATGGTTGAGCCGTACGCCGGCACCTTGTCGCGAAAACCGCCGATCAACTTGTGCACCGGCACGCCGAGCTTGCGCCCCGCCCAATCCCACAACGCCTGCTCGACCAACGCCAGCGCGCGATCAGTCAACTGGCTGGCGCTGCCGCGCTGCCAGTGCGCCAGGTCATGCCAGATCTTTTCGCGATCAAAGGCGTTCTGCCCGACCAGCACCTTGCGCACAAAACCATCCAGCACATAAGGACGAATCAGCTCGGGTGCACCGAGGGCGTAACCCTCCTTGCCGTCTTCGGTCTGGATGCGCAGCAACGCCATTTGCGCCTGACTGACATCGCCGGGATGAGCATGACCGGCGCTGTCGACTGCGCGGCGGGTGGGATAGGAAAAAACCTGGACGTTGACTGCTGTGATTCTCATGGACGTCTTGAGCCTTCTTATTGGATTTTTGACAGGAGTGTCGTCGGTTGCGACCGATCATAGGTCATCGTACAACACTTGAAAAGACCCAATAACACCTCTTCGAATCGAAGTATTTGCGGCTAAACGTCCAGCAAAGCGCCATATTTAAAGATGACTACGGAATAACAGGACTTGCTTTAGACCCCTATTCATAGGGCATATATGTATCAATATGTTTCTAAACCAGCAAAATCACGTAGACGAGTCATCTTGTCGTACGATAACTTATATCTGCGCCTCAAATGAGAGCCATACGCAACATCGCGGTGCCTGTAGTACTCGTCAAACGACCCTAACAAAAACAAAAAAGAAGACCGTATGAACACCACCCTACGCACGCTCGTCACTGTCGCGGCCCTCGGCCTGCCCTTCACTGCCCACGCTGACTCTGCCAGCCTCAACTACCGCCACCAGTACACCGAGGAGGACAGCGCCCACGCCGACCGAATCAAGCTCAACTACCGCCTGGACAGTGGACTGGGGTTTGAGGCGGAGATGAAATACCGCACGGCCGGTGACCGCAAAGATGTCGCCTACGACAACATGGTCAACAACGGCCATGAGTTCACGGTGAGCTACAACTACAAGCTCAGCGCGCAGTCGACGCTGACCCCGGCGTTTCAGATGGACAGCTCGAAGGATGCGACCGCCTACAAGTTCGGCCTCAAGTACAACTACAAAATCGACGACGCCTTCTACGTAGCGACGCGCTATCGCCTGGACCTGCGCAAACTCGATCGCGATCAGGTCAACAAAGACATGCCCGATCACTACAAGGATGACCAGACCACCCACCGCTTCGAAGGCTGGCTCGGCTACACGCCAGCCAACAAGTGGGCTTACGAATATCAGTTCATCTATTTCAAGACCGACTACATCCGCTACGACAACAAGAAGAGCGACTACGAACAGAACCTGATCGTCAAATACAAGCTCACCAAACAATGGGCGCCCTTCATGGAAATCGGCGACATCAAAGTCGACTCCACCTCACCCGACCGCCAGGCTCGCTGGCGTCTGGGCGTGCAGTACAACTTCATGTAAGCCGCGCACTGGTTTTGCCTGGCGAGCGCGCATCGCTTGTCGGGCAGACACCCTGCCGCCCCACCCTTTCACCACCGCGTAATGGAAGACCCGACCATGACCACACACGCTACGCAAGCCAAACCCTTCAACCGTATTCTGCTGACCGGTGCCGCCGGTGGGCTCGGCCAGATTCTGCGCGAAACCCTGCAGGTTCACGCCGACATCGTCCGCTCCTCGGACATCAGTGCGATGGCGCCGAGCCGCGGCGCGCAGGACGAAGTGATCAACTGCAATCTGAGCGACAAGGCCGCTGTCGCCGCGCTGGTCCAGGACGTCGACGCCATCGTGCATTTGGGCGGGATCTCGGTGGAGCGATCCTTCGAAGAAATCCTCGAGGCGAATATTCGCGGCACCTTTCACGTTTATGAGGCCGCGCGTCTGCACGGGGTCAAGCGCATCGTGTTCGCCAGCTCCAACCACGTCACCGGTTTCTACCCGCAGGACGAACAGATCGACGCCCATTCGCCGCGTCGCCCGGACGGTTATTACGGTTTGTCGAAGGCTTACGGCGAGGACCTGGCAACGTTCTATTTCCACCGCTATGGCATCGAAACAGTGAGCCTGCGCATAGGTTCCTCATTCCCCGAACCGCGCAACTTGCGCATGCTGGCGACCTGGTTGAGCTATACCGATCTGGAGCACCTGATCGCCCGCGCACTGCTGGCCAGCGATGTCGGGCACAGCGTGGTGTACGGGGTGTCCGCCAACCGTGATCAGTGGTGGAGCAACCGGCACGCCGCGCACCTGGGCTTTGCGCCGCAGGACAGCTCCGAGGCCTTTCGCGCAAAGGTCGAACAACAACCGGCACTCGCTGCCGACCACCCGGACCGCTTGTATCAGGGCGGCGCCTTTACTGCAGCAGGTCCGTTTGAAACGCCGGCGCAGACGCGCTCATGAGTGCCGAACTGATTGTCGATGCGCGTAACGCCACCGGTGAAAGCCCGGTCTGGCAAGCCGACGAAAATGCCTTGTATTGGGTGGATATTCCGGCCGGCCGCTTGCATCGCTGGCAGCTCGATGGCCAGACCGACTGCTGGCAGGCGGATGAAATGCTCGCCTGTATCGCCCGCAGCGAAGCGGGACATTGGCTGGGCGCGCAAGAAAGTGGCCTGTTCAAACTGCGCCCGCAGGCTGACGGACGTCTGTCTGCGGAAAAGCTCATCGGCGTCGAGCACGCCCGCCCGCGCATGCGTTTCAATGATGGTCGCTGCGATCGTCAGGGACGCTTCTGGGCCAGCTCGATGCCAACCGCCATGGGCGCCGAGGCGGTCGGCGCGCTGTATCGCTACGACGCGCAAAACCCGCACGATGCATCGGTGCTGGCGCCACAACTGGAGGACCTCGTGGTGCCCAACGGCCTGGCGTTCAGTCCCGACGGGAGCATCATGTATCTGTCCGATTCGCACCCGAGTCGTCAGCTGATCTGGGCCTTCGATTACGACATCGACAGTGGCACGCCGCACAACCGCCGCGTGTTCGTCGACATGAACAATCACCCCGGGCGACCGGACGGTGCCGCCGTCGATTCACACGGTTGTTACTGGATCTGCGCGATTGATGCCGGCCTGGTATTGCGCTTTACCCCGCAGGGGAAACTGGATCGCGCGCTGCCGGTACCGGTAAAGAAACCGACGATGTGTGCCTTTGGCGGCCCTCGGCTCGACACCCTGTTTGTCACCTCGATCCGCCCGCAAGGCATCGACCTCGCCGATCAGCCACTGGCGGGCGGAGTCTTTGCCCTCAACCCGGGCGTTCAAGGCCTGCCCGAACCCAAGGCCCGCGCCTGAGGCTTCAGACGTTCAACGCCGCCGCGTCTGCAGCTTCGTAGGCACGGCGCAGACGCTCGCGGCTGTTGGACAGATGCAAACGCATGGCTGCGCGCGCGGCGTCGGAATCACGCCGGACAATCGCAATGTAAATGTCTTCATGCTCGCGACTGAGGCGCTCCAGATAGGGCTCCTTGCGGTCATTTTCCAGGCGTTTGGAATGCAGGCGTGTGCGCGGCAGAATGTTCGCGCCCAGGTGCAGCATGATGTCGGTGAAATAGCGGTTGCCGGTGGCCAGCGCAATTTGCTGGTGGAACTGGAAATCCGCCGACACGGCGTAGTCGACACTGACGGCTCGGGAGTTGATGGCGTCCAGCGAATCACGCATCAGTTGCAGTTGCTCATCGGTACGCCGTGCACACGCCAGGCCAGCGGCCTCGACCTCCAAAGTGATGCGCAATTCAAGCACCGCCAAGACATCCTGAAGCGTGACGATGCTGTCCGGATCAATGCGAAAACCGCTCGGGCTGGGAATGTCCTGAACGAAGGTGCCGATACCGTGACGGGTTTCCACCAGGCCTGCTGCCTGCAGACGCGATATCGCCTCGCGCACGACCGTGCGACTGACGCCGTGCTCGGCCATGACCTGAGATTCAGTCGGCAGCTTCGTCGCGCGTGCGAGTTCGCCGCTGCAAATGCGTCGGGACAGCTCGGTGACCAGGTCCTCCGCCAGGCTGCGATGCCGGCGACGAACATTGGGTGTGGCGTTGGATCTGTCCATCAGCAACAAAAATCTCGAATTTTCGAATAATTACGCATCATAGCCCATTCAGTTGTACGACAACGCACCAGTTCAATGATAGGATTTCTCATGCAGCGGACGTTCGATTCGCTGCACTGGCGATAAGGACGTCCGCTCGAGAAACACGTCGAAATTTCGCGTGTAAAACACTCAAGTTAATCAAGGATCTGATTACTCATGACAAAACCAACAACCTTCACGGCCTGCAAACTGGCCAGCGCCATCGTCGGCAGCCTGCTGTTTTCCAGCCTGCCCGCACAAGCGGCCGATATCTGGCTGGATGTTGCAACGACTGGCTGGGCCACGCAAAACGGTGGTACCAAAGGTGGCTCCAGAGCGGCAGCCAACAACATCTACACCGTGAAGAACGCTGCCGAACTGAAGACCGCACTCAGCGCTTCGGTCGGCACCAACGGTCGCATCATCAAGATTACCGGGCCGATCGACATCAGCGAAGGCAAAGCTTATACGACGACCGCTGATATGAAAAAGCGCGGTCGTCTGGATATCCCGGGCAAGACGACCATCGTCGGTACGAGCAGCACGGCAGAGATCCGCGAGGGTTTCTTCTATGCCAAGGAAAACGATGTGATCATCCGCAACATCACCATCGAAAACCCGTGGGATCCCGAGCCGATCTGGGACGCCAATGACGGCAGCGCCGGCAACTGGAACTCCGAGTACGACGGGCTGACCATCGAAGGCGCCAACAATGTGTGGGTCGACCATGTCACCTTCACCGATGGCCGCCGCACCGATGACCAGAACGGCACCGCCAACGGTCGTCCAAAGCAACACCACGACGGCGCACTGGACGTGAAAAACGGTGCCAACTACGTGACCATTTCCTACTCGGCGTTCAAATCGCACGAGAAGAACAACCTGATCGGTTCCAGCGACAGCCGCACCACCGATGATGGCAAGCTCAAGGTCACGATCCACAACACCCTGTTCGAAAACATCTCCGCCCGCGCACCACGCGTTCGCTTCGGCCAGGTGCATCTGTATAACAACTATCACGTGGGCAGCACCAGCCATAAGGTCTACCCGTTCAGCTACGCGCACGGTGTGGGCAAGAGCTCGAAGATTTTCTCCGAGAAAAACGCCTTCGAAATCTCCGGCATCAGCGGCTGCGACAAAATCGCCGGCGACTACGGTGGCAGCACTTACCTTGATCAGGGTTCTACGCTCAATGGCACCTTGCTGACCTGCAAGTGGGGCACCAACATCGGCTGGACCCCGCCTTACAGCTACACCCCGCTGAACGCAGACAAAGTCGCGGCCGACGTTAAGGCCAAGGCTGGCGCTGGCAAGATCTGATTGGTCGATGTAACCGTGTTAATGAAAAGCCCTCGGTGACGAGGGCTTTTTCATGTCTGCTTGAAGATGGTGCGGGGGTGGAGTTCTGAAACAGAATCCGAATTATTTATTGCCCTGACGGGCCCCATCGCGAGCAGGCTCACTCCTACATTTGAAATGCGTACCCCTGTAGGAGTGAGCCTGCTCGCAATGAGGCCCTGCGCAACAACAGCACTATTGGACCAATTGATTGATCTCAATGATCGGCAACAACACCGCCATCACAATCACCAGCACCACCCCGCCCATCACCACAATCATCAGCGGCTCCAGCAACGCGGTCATGCCCATCGCCCGCCGCTCGATATCCCGCGACAGGGTTTGCGCTGCGCGCTCCAGCATCGGTGGCAGTGAACCGGTTTTTTCGCCGCTGGCGATCAGGTGAATTAGCACCGGAGGAAACACATTTTCCACCCGCAACGCTGCCGCCAGGTTCACGCCCTCACGCACCTTGGCCGTGGCCTCAGTGACGCTCAAACTCAGGCGGTCGTTGGACAAGGTCTGCCGCGCCGCTTCCAAGGCGCGCAACAACGGCACGCCGGCGCCGCCGAGAATCGCCAACGTCGAGGCGAAACGTGCGGTGTTCAGACCGAGGATGAAACGCCCGAACAGCGGCAACTTCAGCACCCGATGATGCCAACTCAAACGCGCCGCCGGATTGCGCAGGTACAGACGCCAGCTCCAGAACGCCCCGGCGATCAGCGCCGCACACAACCAGCCCCAACTGCGGATGAAATCACTGGCGTTGAGCATCGCGAGGGTTAATCCCGGCAGATCCTGCCGTGCTTGGGAAAACGCACTGACCACCTGCGGCACCACGTAGCTGAGCAGGAAAATCACGATGCCGATCGACACCAGCCCGACCACACCCGGATAGATAAACGCCGTAAGAATCTTGCCGCGCAGGTTGTTGCGCTCCTCGATGTAATCCGCCAGCCGTTCCATCACCTGCGCCAGATCACCCGACTCCTCGCCAGCAGCAATCAATGCGCGGTAGATCTCCGGAAAGTCCCGTGGCCGCGCCGCCAGCGATTCCGCCAGACGCATACCGCTGCGCACATCCGCACGCACGGCGCTGAGGGTGTGGGCAATGTGTTTTTTCTCGGCCTGCTCGACCGTGGCACTCAGCGCTGCTTCCAACGGTAGACTGGCGCCGAGCAGGCTCGCCAGTTGCCGCGTGGCCCAGGCCAGATCGTTGTCCGAGAGCTTGGCGCTGAACAACCCACCGCCACCGTGCTGGGCGACGTTGCTTTCCTTATGCACCGACAACGCGGTCAACCCGCGCCCGCGTAATGTTGTGAAAGCGGCGCTTTGGCTGTCCGCCTCAAGGTGCCCGGATTCGATCTTGCCGGTGGCATCGGCGGCTTCAAAACGATAGCGGTTCATCAGGCGTCCCGTGTCACACGGAGGATTTCTTCGGGGGCTGTGGCACCGCTGCGGATCCAGCGTTCACCGTCCTCGCGCAGGCTGAACATCCCGGCTTTCGCGGCGGATGCCCGCAAGGCCTGCTCCCCTGCCCCTTGGTGAATCAGCGTGCGAATATCGTCGTCGATGCAGAACAATTCGTAGATGCCGGTGCGGCCGCTGTAGCCGGTTTGATTGCACGCCGGGCAACCGACCGGGCGCCAGGTGCCCGGTGCCGTTGGGTCTTCCTGCTTGCACTGATTGCACAGGCGCCGCACCAGTCGTTGTGCGAGCACCCCGAGCATCGACGAGGCCAGCAGAAACGGCTCGACGCCCATATCGATCAAGCGGTTGACCGCCGACACCGCGTCGTTGGTGTGCAGCGTTGCCAGCACCAGGTGACCGGTCAGCGAAGCCTGCACGGCGATTTGTGCGGTTTCGAGATCGCGGATCTCGCCGATCATGATGATGTCCGGGTCTTGCCGCAGGATTGCCCGCAGTGCGAGGGCAAAGGTCATGTCGATCTTGGCGTTGACCTGAATCTGGCTGATGCCCGGCAGGTCGTATTCCACCGGGTCTTCCACGGTGAGAATGTTGCTGGTGCTCGCATCGAGTCGCGCCAACGCGGCGTAGAGGCTGGTGGTCTTGCCGCTGCCGGTGGGCCCGGTGACCAGCACGATGCCGTGGGGCTGGCGGATCAGGTGGTCGAGTTTGGCCAGCACCTGCGCATCCATGCCGAGGGTTTCCAGATGCAGACGTCCGGCCTGTTTGTCGAGCAGACGCATCACCACCCTTTCACCATGCCCGGTCGGCACCGTGGAGACACGAATATCAATCGGCCGCCCGGCCACACGCAAGGCGATGCGACCGTCCTGCGGCAGGCGTTTTTCGGCGATATCGAGCTGGGCCATGATCTTGATCCGCGACACCAGTGCGCCATGTAACGCCTTGCGTGGCGAGACCACGTCACGCAGCGTGCCGTCGACGCGATAGCGCACCACGGAATGGGTTTCGAACGGTTCGATGTGAATGTCGCTGGCTTCATCGCGCGCGGCTTGGGTCAGCAGTGCGTTGATCATGCGGATCACCGGCGCGCCGTCCTGAGTATCGAGCAGGTCGGTGATTTCCGGCATGTCCTGCATCAGGCGGTCGAGATCGACTTCGTTTTCTGCCGCACCGACCACCGCCGCCGCACTACCGGTGTCGGCATAGGCAGCGGCGAGCAAGCCATCGAGTTCGTCATCGCGCACCCGCTGAATCGTGGTCGCGCCAAACCGACGCCGCGCCTCGCTGATCGACCAGCCCGGCGTCGACGGGCACACGGTCAGCACGCCATCGCACAACAGAATCCGCTGCGCCTTGGCCCAAGCGTAGGGCAGCGAACTCATTGAATGGGCACCGCTTTGATCGTCGCGCGCGGACCCGACCCAGGTAAAACCGCCGGCACACCTTGCGCCGCCGTAGGCAACTGCGGCGCCTGCATGTCCGGCATCGCCCAGCTGCGTTCAGGCTGCAAACCACCCTGAGCGCGGCGCATAAAGTCATAGCGATTGAGCGTGATGCTGCGCCCCGCTTCGCTGTCGCGGATGATGTACGGCCGTAAAAAGACCATCAGGTTGGTCTTGGTGATCGCTCGACGCTCGTTGCGAAACAACGCGCCAATGCCCGGCAAGCTGCCCAGCCACGGCACCGCGTCATTGCTCTGGCTGTAACCGTCCTGCAGCAAACCGCCGAGCACCATGATCTGGCCATCGTCGAGCAAAATGCTGGTGTCGATCGCGCGTTTGTTGGTGACGATGCCCGTCGATGTCGCGCTGTTGGAAGCGCGTTCGTCGATGCTGCTGACTTCCTGATAGATATCGAGCTTCACCGTTCCGCCCTCGGAAATCTGCGGGCGCACGTTGAGCTTCAAGCCCACTTCTTCACGGGTCACGGTCTGGAACGGGTTATTGCTGGTGCCGCCACCGCCAGTGACATAACTGCCGCTGACAAACGGAATGGTCTGGCCCACAAAAATACTCGCCGCTTCGTTGTCGAGGGTCAGCAGGTTTGGCGTCGACAACACGTTGGTGCCACCCTTGCTTTTCAAGGCTCGGGCCAGCACTTTCAGGTCAAGAATCTTGCCGATGCCGGGGATGTCGACAGTGCCGTTCACGTAGCCCAGATTCAAACCCTGCGGCAGCACATCAATGCTGGTTTTGCCGTTGGTGTTGATCCCCGAACCACCCAGATTCGCGCCACCGATCACGCCGTTGCCACCGAGATTGCCGGTCTGCCACTGCACGCCAAACTCGCTGGCATCGTCCTCGCCGACTTCGACGATCAGGCTTTCGATCACCACTTGCGCGCGACGCTGGTCGAGCAGATCGATCACCTCACGCAGGTTGCGGTACAGCGGTTCTGGCGCAGAAATCAGCAAGGTGTTGGTGGTGGCGTCGGCTTGAATGGTCACACCGCCGGCACTGAAGGCGACGTTCTGATCGCTGTTCTGCGTACCGCCACTGCTGGTTCCGCCGCCACTGCTGCCCTGCGCGTAACTGCCACCCGTGCTGCCGCTGCTGTTAGTGGTCGACGTGCTGCCGCTGCTTTGCGTACCGCTCTGGCCATTCTGCCCAGCGCTACCACCAGTGCTTGCACCCATCGCACTAAGCACCGAACGCGCACTGTCACTTGTGCCGCTGTCACTCTCTCCGGTCAGCAACCCGCGCAAGGCCTGCGCCAGTTTCGCCGCCTGCGCATTACGCAGATAAACCACATGCAGATTGCTCGGATTACTCTGCGCGTTATCCAGTTTGTAGATCAGATTACGCGCCAGCTCCGTACGCTCCGGGCTGCCGGCGCGAATGATGATGGTGTTGGAACGCGGATCACCAATCACGGCGATTTTCTGCGTCGGATCATTGCCCGGCGCATCGAGCAAATCCGCCACCATCGGCGCAATGTCGGCAGCGATGCCGTTTTGAATTTGCACCACATCCGTGTCGATCGCGCTCGGCGAATCAATACTCGCGATCAACTGCGCAACGCGGGTCAGGTTCTCGGCGTAGTCGGTGATGACGATGGTGTTGTTGCCCGGATAGGCGTTGATCGGATTATTCGGCGAAACAATCGGCCGCAGCACCGGAATCAGGTTCACCGCGTTCTCATATTGCAAACGAAACGTGCGCGTGAGCATGCCGTTACCGGCCGGTTTGTCGGCGCTGTAAATCGGCCCGCCGAGCAACTTCGCATCCGCCTCCGGCACCACCTGCGCGACACCGCCAACGTCGACCACACTGAAACCCTGCATGCGCAACGCCGCCAACAACATGTCGTAAGCCTGCCGCGCCGGCACCTGGCCTTCCGAGACCAGCGTCAACGTGCCCTTGACCCGAGGATCGACGAGAAACTGCTGACCTGTCGAACGCGACAGAGCCCGCACCACCGCTTGAATATCCGCGTCGACAAAATTCAGCGTTACCGGTTGATCGCCCAAAGGATTACTCGGCAACGCGATACCCGATGACGCGGCCCCACTGCGCGCACTCTTGCTGATGTTGTGCAATGGCTTCGGTGCCGGTCGCGCTTGGGCCTGCGCACGTTCGCGGTCGAGCACCGCGTCGCCGCTGCGCTGGGTGTTGGCCAGTGGCCGGCCCAGTTCACTGTCGACCAGCAACGGCGGCTGGTTTTGCGGTGTGCTGGTGTTGCTGCACGCGCTCAACGCCATCAGCAACATCGGCAACGCCAGACGTGCCGGTTTGGATCCTGACCCCTTCATGAAGCTTCCTTAGCGCCCAGCGCCTGATCCATGCGAACGGTGCCTGACAAAGTGCCGGCCGTATCGTCGACCTTGGCTGCGTCTGCACGCTGCAAACGAGCCTCGACCACTTCAAGTGAAAACTGCACGGGGTGGATTAACAGCCAACTGATGACGGCATCAGCGGGCGCATCCTCGAACGTCAACTGCCAAGCGGTGCCAATTGCCTGCAATTGGTAGTGACCAAGCAGCCCGCTGCCATCGAGAGATTGCTGCAATGACTGCTCGAAGTTTTGTCCGATGGGCGCTGTCGCCACCTCGCGCAACAACAGATCCAGCGCTTCGGCCTGGCCACGCAACTTCGGCGTTTCGGTCTGCCAATGCTCAATCTTTTTCAGCGGTGGCTGGACGAGCAGCAGCCAGATCAGCACGCCCCCCAACATCAATGCGCTGCCCGCGACCAGGCGCTTTTCGCGCAAAGTCAGCGGCGCCCAATGCCGATGAATCTGTGCTCGCAGCAGCAGCCAGCGAGCCCGATAGATCGCCAGTAGATTATTCATCGTCGCTGTCCATGACGGCATCGTCCTCAGCCGCTGCCGGCTCAACCCGCGGGCTGAAAATCCACACGTTGTCTTCGCGCCTGGCGACCAACCCTGCCTGCGTCAGCGCTCCCGGCAATGCGCCGTCGGCGGGTGCCTGCGCAGTGTCGGCGGCCAACTCCAACTGCAAACGTCCCTGCTCAAAGGTCATGCGCTGGACGCTGCCTGCCATAAACGGCAGCGCGCTCGCGGCATGTTGCACCAGGTAGGCAAACCCGTGATTCGCGTCGGCCGCCACGCCATTGTGTCGAGCCGCCAGTTGCTGGCGAGCCTGCTGCAACGGATTGAGGATCACCGGTAACTCTGGAAAAGCCTGCTTTACCCGCTGGCTCATTTGCGCCTTGAGCTGCTCTCCCCGAGTCACTTCACGGGCCGCGTAAAGGTTCAGCCCAGACACCCAGATCGCAATCGCCAAGGCACAACAGAAGGCTGCCCTGCCCCAACCGATTGTGTGTCCGGCAGCCTTGCCGATGCCTGCATGCAACCCCCATCCCGGCGCAACGCCACACCAGCGCTGCTCCGCAGGTCGTGGTTCGACGACTGTTGCAGGAGCATCCGCGCCGATCCACTGCAAGCCGCGACCACTGGTGACGAGTTCATCCAGACGCTCCTGCGCCAAGGGTTCTACCGAAGCCTGCGCACGGCTGAAGCGCAACAGCAATTGCCCGTCCAACACGCACGCGCTGACCTGCCCCTGCGCGGGCACCGGCAAAGCATAAGGTGCCGGGTAAAGGCCTCGCAGCTTCAATCGGTGCTGAGCCAATAACAGCCCGAAACGATCCAGAGATACCTGCGCGAGCCACGCCAGCGACACTTGCCCCGAGACCTCACGAGCACTGTGTGCAACGTACATCTGTTCAGTGCCACCCAGAATCAGCGCCTGCGCGGCACACTTCACCGCCGCCTCGATCTTCACCGGCGCCAGCGGTGGCAACTGCAAACTGGTCAGTACGCTGTCCGCCGGATGCAGAAAAAACTCGACGGGCTGTAACGGCGACTCCTGCTCAATCAGCAACAGCGTACTGACACCGACCTGACTGACCTGGTCGTGCCGATCCAGGCGCGCAAATTCAACCTCAGAGTCTGAGGTCAAACCCGCCAGCGGCGGTAAGGCGACGCGCAGGCGAGTCATACGCCGAGCCTCGACCAGACCACTTTCGGCAGGTCGTCGGCGGGTTGATGCAGCAACGCATCCAGGCTGACGCGGCGCTGGTCACGACGCGCGTGTCCGCGCAGCAGAAACCAATCGCTGCTGATGCCGACGTTCAGTCCGTCGACGGTCAGATGCGGCAAGTGCAGACGGTTGACGAAGTCCCCGCGATTGATGAACCACTGGCCCCGATCGCGCTCCGCCACCACGGCCCTGGCCTGCGCCAGCGATAAACCCGGCACCACCGCCACCAATACCTCGGCGCTGGCAGTATTACCGTTGACCCAGGTCTTGGCCGGAATCAGGCTGACATACTGATTCAAACGCCCAAGCAGCTCCTCGTTCATGCCTTCGAGGCCACGTAAATCATCAAGGCTGCGCAACATCGGCTGAGTCGCCGGCAATGGCTGGCGACGCGCACTCGGTGACGTCGCGCGGACGCTACCAAACCCCGCCTGCGCCATGCTTTGCCCGACGGCTTGCAGGTCGGGCATTCTCGGGTAAGAGGCAATGACTCGCTGGCTGATGCGCTGGCTGAGGGCAGCATCGATTCCGATCATTTCGCAGAGGCGTTCGAAGCTGCGCAACTGTCCGCCATCGACGCGCTCATTGCTGAGTAAATTGCGCAAATTGAACTTGCCCTGCTGATCCTCGATGCGCCCCTCGAAACCGCCCCCCGGCGAGTTCAACAAATGGCTTTTGACAGGCTGCGCCCAAGGTTGATCGAGCCGGGTCAGCACGTCCTGTTGACGCGTGTCCCTGAGCACTTGCCGACTGAGCTCGAGCCCCGCCAACAGCGCGGCAGCGCCCTGCACTCGGGACTGTTCCGCTTCAAGAGAACGGGTAAAGACGCTCTGCCGGGTGAGCATGCCAGCGGCGATCACCGCGACCACAGCGGCAATCAGCAAGGCGCTGATAATGGCCATGCCGCGCTGTTTCTGCGCCTGTGGCGAGGATGATTGCATGGCCGCTCTCAGAGCTGCCAGGAACCAATATCGGCATTGACGCCGTCGCCGTCGGGTTGGCCGTCTGCGCCGAGGGAGAAGATGTCGATCTCACCGTTCGCGCCAGGATTCAGATAGTTGTAAGGACGACCCCACGGGTCGTTGGGCAAGCGCTCCAGATAAGAACGCCAGTTGCTGTTTTTCGCATCCGCCGGACGCTCCACCAACACCTTGAGCCCCTGATTCAGCGTCGGATAAGTGCCGTGGTCGAGGCGGTAGAGTTTGAGCGCCTGCATCAGGCCGGCGATGTCTTGTTTTGCCGCAGTGGCTCGGGCCTGATCAGGTCGGTCGAGCACCTTGGGCACGACCATCGCAGCCAGAATGCCGAGGATGACCACCACCACCATGATTTCGATCAGGGTGAAACCCTGCTGACCTCGACGGCCTGCGGACTGAGATTTGACGCGCGCGAAATCCATTTCAACCTTCCTTGGCATGATTACATTCGGCGCGCAGTGTAACAAAAGCCAGTCATCGTACAACAATCATTAACGCACTGTTTTTCTGCACATTCGCCAAAGGACGGGTGTTATTCTGCGGGCCGGTTTCAACCGCAGAGACAAGCATGGAAGCGTTGCGCAAGGAGCGAGGTTTCACCCTCATCGAGGTTCTGGTGGCCTTGGCAATCATCGCCGTGGCCATGTCTGCGGCCGTTCGCGTTGCGGGTCTGATGACCCAGAGCAATGGTCTGCTGCGCGATCGCTCGATCGCTTTGCTGGCGGCACAAACCCGGCTCGCCGAACTGCGTCTGGAGGAGGACTTTGCCCCAGGACTGAAAACCTTCAACTGTGATCAAGGTCGCCTGCAACTGCGCTGTGATCAACGCGTAACGCCGAGCACCGACGGACGACTGCTGCGCGTGACGCTGCTGGTTTCCGATCGCGAACGTCAGGCGCCACCCCTTGCGCGACTCGAAACCTTACTCGGCCGGCCGCAGGAAAAGCGCCAATGACGCTGCTCAGGGTCGAGTCAGTCGAGGCAGCGATGGCGAGTCTGGCAGCGTGCTGACTTTTAATCGGCTCTGTTCCGCGCCACGCTCAATGACCACCGCATCCTGCTCAATGGCTATCACGCGCACCCCCTGGGTCAAGCGATCACCCACCAGAAAACTGCGCGGCGGACCGTCGTTGAGACTTAGAATTGCCACCGCGGCGTGCGCCCCTGCCAGCACTCCGGAAACCTTGATATCCAACGGTGCCGGCTGGTTGGAAAACCACTGCAAAGCCGCTGTGTCGGCACGCGTCGGCAACAGTTGGGGCTCCACCGCCGGAACGTGGGACTCTGCCGGCGTCAGCAACAGCGCAGACCAGAACAGTCCCCCTGCGAGTGCAGCGATCAGTGCCGCCGATTGCACAAGCTGCGTTGCGGATAAGCGAAAAGTAAATGCCAAGACCCAACCTCCCTGTTGTCCTGCGTCGCAGTCTACAGGACAACATTCGCTTTTCTATCCGGATTGATGGTTCGAATTCGCCAGGATGGATTCACAACGAAGGAACGTTGCGGTATGACCAAGGACAGACAAACGGGCTTCACCCTCATCGAATTGATGGTGGTGTTGATCATCATCGGTATTGCCAGCGCCGCCGTCAGCCTGAGTATCAAGCCTGACCCGGCGCAACTGCTGCGCAAGGACGCCAATCGCTTGATCCAGTTGCTGCAAATCGCCCATGCCGAAGCCCTGGCCGATGGACGCCCGATCACTTGGCTGGCGCACAAAAACGGCTTTCGTTTCAGCCGTCGCAATGAACAAGGCCCCGGCTTCGATCACTTCCTCGCCGATCCGCAACTGCGCCCTCGTCACTGGGAAACGCCATCGCTGAAGGTCCGAGTGACACCCAGGCAGCCGCTGATACTGAACGCCGAGTGGTTCGATTCACCCGTGCAACTGCAACTCTCGGACGGCCAGAACACGCTTACCTTGCAGCGCACAGCCACGGGCAAATTGACCTTGGCCAACCAGCCATGAATAACCGGCAAGAGGGTTTTACCCTGATCGAAGTGATGGTCGCGATCCTGCTCATGGCGATCGTCAGCCTGATTGCCTGGCGCGGTCTGGACAGCGTGAGCCGCGCCGACACGCACCTGCAGGCGAGCACCGAACACACCGAAGCACTGCTGCGCACGCTGCATCAACTGGAACGAGATATCGCCTTGCGCGCCAGCATCGAACTGCGCGAACCACTGTTGAACGACAACGATGACGAACGATCCGGGCAGCCAGCGGCAATCAGCGTGCGCAGTGCCGACGACCAGAGCTTTCGTCTTGACGTGATCCGCAGTGCAGCCGCCTCGCAGAACGGCTTGCAGCGCGTGCGCTGGTGGTTGAAAGATCAAACCCTGTACCGCGCCGCCGCCACGCCACGTGATCGCTACCCGCTGCCTGCGCCGAAACAGGCAGTGGCGGTGCTCGACAGCATCAGCGACCTGCAAGTGCGCGTCTGGGAACCGCAGATGGGGTGGCGCCAGCTCAGCGGCAACCGCAAAGAAAACCCCCAAGGCCTGGAAATCCGCCTGACCCGGCAGACGCCTCAAGGCGAAGAACACTACCGCCAGGTCTTGGGCCCATTGGATTAGTCTCTGGGCAATATTGCGTATTGCCCTGACACGCACAGCAACTGTAACGTCGAACGTCAGTTACCGAGGAAATCTCATTGCACGACTCTAAACTTCTCGAAGATCTACGCGCTCGCTTCAACGCTGGAGAGCCTCTGGATTTCACCTTTTTCTGGGGACACCAGCGAAGCAAAGACGCCGTCACGGCTTCGTGCTTCAGCCAGTGGTACGAAGCCGAATTCGTTGTCGAGGGGCAACGCTACCCGACAGCCGAACACTTCATGATGGCCGAGAAGGCAGCGTTGTTCGACGATCAGGAAATTCGTGCACAAGTGCTCCAGGCCCCGACCCCGAACGCCGCCAAAGCCCTCGGCCGCAAGGTGCGCGGGTTCAACGACCAACGCTGGCTGCAACACCGATACGACATCGTCATCCAGGCAAACCAAGCCAAGTTTTCCCAAAATCCGGAACTGAACGAATTCCTTATGCGCACCGGATCTCGGGTCATTGTCGAAGCGAGCCCGGTTGATGCCATTTGGGGAATTGGGCTCGCGCAAGATCACCCAGATGTGAACGATCCGAATCTGTGGAAAGGCCTGAATCTTCTGGGGTTTGCACTGATGCAGGTGCGGGACGGCAGGGTCGGATCGTCCTGAGTTTTATTGGCGGTGGCGTCAGCAACGAAAAAAGTCTTGGCGTGTGCCAAGGCTTTTCTAAGGGAGTCTACCCGCAAGTCAGAAATTGCAGGTGTATTGATATTCGAAGGGGAAGAAGACTGTATCGACCACCAATGAAAATGGCGCGTCGATCAGTAAAAAGGGAATCAACTTGCCTTTGGATGTACCGACCAACCACCAGTCGAGCCGAACACCGATGTAGGGGCATCGATGCTTGTCATAATCCATCCGCATGGCCGTTGCTGCACAGCCGCTTGAGCTGGCAATCAACACCAGTAACATCAGTTTGCGAAACACTTAACGTCCTTATTACTTATTGATACTGAGCTGCGTGAACGGGGTTGCAGATGGCTTTCCCGCTACGACAGGCCACGTGGGTGAAATACAGCCCTACGCCGACTACCGAGGCCGATCGTAAGGACAATGAGAAATCTCAACCAGACTGGAATTGGCAAGATGCATGAAGCACGCAAGCGAGGATGCAGGATTGATGGACTTTATTGATTTTCTGGGAAACCTTTGCAGCGCATTCAGCAACTATCAAGGCTATGAAAAGCCTCGCCGGGTGTTTACCCGAAGATTCGTTGCGTTCTGCGTATTTGTGGCTGTGTTTGAGCTGATTGCGCTGAACCTCTACTACGCGTAGACGGGATGGCAATCTGGCCGTGCAAATATCTGTCCGTGGACGGTGTGTCGGTGAGCTTTTTCTAATGCTATCGGTGGGGTGAGTAAAGCAAAGAAATACGCCTGCAGGTCTTGGCCCCGCAAATCCCCGGCCGACATCCGCAAGGCACACAACCAAGCCCGAGTGCTCACCAGATGAGCAGATCATTCCCAACAAGCACACGAAACCGCCAAGACAAAGGCGCACACACCGCGGCCAGTCGAATAGAGATGGCCAACGCAATAATCCTAGCTTCGGCGAATGGGGCTAGCATCATCGACTAGTGAGCTTCCACTTCGGGCAAATAGCTGCCCCCAACGAATCTTATCAATCAGCAATGGAGGCGGACTATCCGCGCGCTTCCTGCGGAAAAGCTACTACTGACGATTGTAGCTATTCGTGAACAAGCAGAACTTTCCGATCAATAGCGTTACTCAGCCCATGGTTCTCGTAGGGCAATTATCGGATACTGCCATTGCGCCAGCACCCATCTTTTCAAGGTTGAAACGACTCATGGCAAGGAAGAAGGCAAAAAACTCCACAAGTAACAGCATCCTGATCATTTTCGCTCTGGCCTTCGGCGCAGTCGCATCGATCCCGAAAAATGCATGGATCGCCATTGGTGTTATTGCTTGCATTGCCGCGGTTTTTTGGCTGCTGATTCGTCGCTCAAGGCGACAGGCCGAGCAATTGTCAGTGGCCGTTTCGGAAACGGAACGTCTGCGAGAGCATCAACGGTCAGGCCTCACTTTCTCTATGCGTGAGGTTTCAGGGAGCCATATGGGTACTGAGGAAGCCTCTGATTTTTACACTGTCCAACTCGGCTCAGCACCTTCAAAGTCCTTCAAAATTCCAAGTGCGAGCACGCAAAAGCCTGATGTTCGCTGGGTGCCAGCAGGTGAATGTGTCACCGTTTCCGGTTTTTCATTACCCGGTGGCATGTTTTATATGGGCAGCGTGCTAGGTGGCCAGCACGATGCCGAAGAACCCTCACTGATAAACCCCAAGCTCCGTATCGCAAAGACACACGTCGATCTAGAAGAACGGCTGATGTCCTATTGGCCCAGTTTTCACTCCATCACGTCAGAGGCTCGCCGTGGATACTTTCAATGGTTGGAGGGTGGTCGTCGTTACCCACAGGCAGACACCGGCTACGTCTTTTTGTATTTCTACGGTCTAGAGCGTCGAGCACTCGTTGACGCAGTGAGTGACCCGAGCGTCAAGGCTGAGCTTCCTTTGATCGTAGAAGAAGTCCAGCGCCTATTGAGTATCTACGGGGAAAATAGGTCGTTCAGGGGATATGCGGAAGGTTTTCTGGATTACCTGAGCAACACCAAGATCGATCCAGACCTTTACCTCGGCCCACCTCCCAACGTCGTCGCGGTCGCGTATAGCTACGAGATGCCACTGCCACTGCGCGTAGGTCTGGGGCAATTCGCTTCCAACAAGCGCCCCCTTGATGCCGATTGGGCATTAGCCTGGGCGCTAGCTGACCCCAACATCAGCAAACGCACACCCGTGAATCGCTGCAAGGATGTCTTTTCGAGACTGTTCAAGCTTAAGTACACAAGCGCCCATCCTAAGGGTCTTGTCCTGGCGCAGAACAAGACCAAACTTAAAACCAGCTATCGGCCGGCCTCCGCGGTCTTAATGGCGCCCACGATTAGCTTGGGTGAACTTCCTGATGTCCTGGCCACGTCAGGTACACGAAAAATCCTGCAGTTACTGGTTGAGCTATGTACTACCGAGCTTGAACCCTACAGCCGATATTTGGGCCGCAACCCTGATAGCGCAGAAGCTCTCGAAGGTCTTTTACAACTTCCCGTCGCTCTCTGGCCGACGGCAGCCCGTACAGAATTGGACGAGCTTCAATTCAGAATTGGCGACGACCTGATTGTCATGAGCTTTGGCGAACTCGCAGGCCGGTTCAAGAGCGCCGGCGCCCTGTCCCGCGACAAAGTACTTGCACTTGCCCGCGCGCTGGAATCGCTTCACATCGGTATTGAACCCGACGTACTGGCTGGCAGTAAGACACCGAAAGCAGAGGATCAAATAGCGCTGTTCGTGACTCAACCAGAAGACGGGTCACTGCGAGCTTCTGCAGCTTACAATGCTGCTTCGGTGACGCTCGATCTTGCTAGTGCTGTGGCTTCTGCCGATGGTGATACCTCCACTGAGGAAGTCACGCTGCTTGCTCAACACATCGACTCCTGGAATCACCTGAGTGTGGCCCATCGCAAACGCCTTAAAGCACACCTGCGAATCCAGATCCAGCAACCACCAACGCTGGCCAGCTTAAAGAAAAAACTCGACCCACTAACGGTCGAAGCCAAACGCACGATTGCCAGCTTCCTGGCCCATCTGGCGCAAGCTGATGGCATCGTCAGCCCATTGGAAGTGAAACTTCTTGAGCGCGTTTACAAGGTCCTGCAGCTAGACAGTCAGTTGCTGTACAGCGATCTCCACGGTGCTGCATCTGGAGCAAGTATTGCCTCCGTAAAGCCAAAAGCCGGCATTCCTCGTTCCGAGCCTGGTACCCCGATAACCGCCACTGCAAATCAAGGGTTCGTACTTGATCACGAGCGCATTGCAGAACTGCAACGAGAAACCGCAGAGGTCTCCGCCCTCCTTGCCAATGTCTTCACTGACGACCAAGTTGACGAACCGGAACAGTTGGTCGATGTATCAGAATCAGTACCAGAGTCGAGTGCAGATATTGGTGGTCTCGATTTAGAACACTCCGCATTCCTTCGGTTGCTGATCTCGCGCCCTGAGTGGAGCCGCTCCGAACTTGAGGCTGCCGCCAGCGACATGGAGCTGATGCTCGATGGTGCCCTGGAACAAATTAATGACATGGCTTTTGAACGTTTCGACATGCCCGTCACTGAGGGTGATGACCCTGTCGAGATCAATACAGACATTCTGGAAGAGTTAGCACTATGAGCACTATCAGAGCCAAGGATCGCGATGCGGTCATTCAGTCGCTACGCGCAGGCGTCGTTCCTCGCGTGGGCCAACACCTGATTCAGGTTGGCCGGGTAGGCGAACTAGATGCACTGATCAAGGACGTCAATCGCCTGGTTGAAAGTGGATCGGCATTTCGAGTCGTCATTGGCGAGTACGGTGCGGGCAAGACGTTCTTTCTGAACCTGGTACGAGCCATTGCCATGGAGCGCAAGCTTGTCACCATGCATGCCGACTTGAACCCAGATCGCAGATTACATGCCACGGGTGGACAAGCACGTTCGCTTTACTCCGAGCTGGCTAAAAACATGTCGACGCGTACGAAGCCCGACGGTGGGGCTATGCAAGGCATTGTTGAGAAATTCATCTCTCAGGCCAAAACCGAAGCCAAGGCGGCGGGTACGGACAGCGAGACTGTTATTCGTGCTCACTTGGCCGAGCTGACCGAGATGGTCAACGGGTATGATTTTGCGGAGGTGATTGCCGCCTATTGCCGAGGTTTCGAAGAAGGTAACGAGCAGCTCAAGTCCGACGCCATCCGTTGGTTGCGTGGAGAGTTCACCACTAAGACGGATGCCCGAGCAGCCTTGGGTGTACGAACCATCATTGATGATGCCTCCGTCTACGATCAGCTCAAGCTCCTGTCGAGATTCGTCAGACTTGCAGGTTTTGGCGGTCTGATGATCTGCCTCGACGAACTGGTCAACCTCTACAAACTGGCCAATACCCAAGCTCGTAATGCCAATTACGAACAGATCCTCCGTATTCTCAACGACTCTCTGCAGGGATCGTCCGAAGGGCTTGGTTTCGTTTTAGGCGGCACTCCTGAGTTTTTGATGGACACTCGTCGGGGGCTATTCAGCTACCCTGCCCTGCAATCTCGATTGGCCGAGAATTCGTTTGCAAAATCAGGATTGGTGGATCTGTCGGGGCCGGTGATTCGCCTGACCAGCCTGACCCCGGAAGACTTCTACGTACTGCTTCAGAAACTTCGTCACGTATACGCTGGTGGGGATGCAGAAAAGTACTTACTGCCTGACGAGGCGCTCCCACTGTTTATGGGGCATTGTAATCAGCGCTTGGGGGAAGCCTACTTCCGTACGCCGCGCACCACTATCACAGCGTTCATCAACCTGCTAGCTATCCTGGAGCAAAACCCAGGCGCCGATTGGCGGACGCTGCTTGGAGCTGTCGAGGTCGCCAAGGACTCAGGCGGCGAAGACGATACCAAAGTCGATGCGGACGATGAACTTGCCACCTTCACACTCTGAGTCATCGGGTTTCGATCAACTTGAGTCCCGAATCCAGCGATGGATTTGGGCGGAAGGCTGGACTTCTTTGCGCGACGCCCAGGAATGGGCGGTACCTGTGCTGGTGGATGCCGATCAGGATGTCATCATCGCCGCAGCAACAGCTGCCGGCAAAACCGAAGCTGCTTTTCTTCCCATCCTCACCAATTTGCTGAATCGTGATGATCCGCCCGGTTCGGTGCTGTATATCAGCCCGCTCAAGGCCCTGATCAACGACCAGTGGGACAGGTTAAGCCGTCTATGTGAGCAGCTTGAGATTCCCGTAGTGGCTTGGCACGGGGACATCTCCTCAAGCAAAAAACATCGCTTTTTGAAGTCCCCTGAGGGGGTGCTTCTGATCACTCCTGAATCCCTTGAAGCCCTGTTCGTCAACCGCGGTTCAAGTCTTGGCGGGGTGTTCCAGCACCTGCGTTATATCGTCGTGGATGAGCTGCATGCGTTCATCGGTAGCGAACGAGGCAAGCAACTTCAGTCGCTGATGCATCGGGTAGAACTTGTTGCCGGCCACCGTCTCCCTAGAGTCGGGCTCTCAGCCACCCTCGGCGATATGAAGATGGCATCGGAGTTTTTGCGTCCGGGAAATGCCGATGGCGTCACCGTCATTGAATCAAAAAGCTCCAACCAGACTCTCCAAGTGCAAGTTCGTGGTTACATTCAGCCACCCATGAGCGAGTTCAAGAAGAAGCCCGTAAAGCTCTCTGACCAGGCGGAAAATGAAGACGAGACAGAGAACGAGGCAAGCCCGGACTTCGCGATCGCTGATCATCTTTACAAGGTGTTACGCGGCAGTAACAACCTGATTTTCCCAAACAGCCGGTCTCAGGTTGAATGGTACGCAGATCAACTGCGACGGCGCTGCGAGAAAGACGGCGCGCCTAACGAATTCTGGCCTCATCACGGTAGCCTTTCGAAGGACTTACGTGAGCAAGCAGAGCATGCTCTCAAGGCAGGGACTCATGCAGCATCCGCGATTTGCACCACGACGCTTGAGCTCGGCATAGACATCGGCAGCATCAAAACAGTCGTGCAGATTGGTGCCCCACCATCGGTGGCGAGTCTGCGACAACGTCTAGGGCGATCGGGAAGGCGCCCAGGAGAAAAAGCAACGCTGCGCGTTTACTGCAAGGAATCGCCACTCAAAGATGGATCGAGCCTCTCGGATCAACTGCGCCAAGGCTTGGTTCAAACCATCGCCATGGTTCGACTGCTGGCCAAGGGGTGGTTTGAACCTCCCAGGGCTCAAGGCATTCACGCGTCCACCCTCGTTCAACAATGTCTTTCAGTGATTGCCCAATGCGGCGGTACATCTGCTGCAGATCTCTGGAAAAGTTTGATTGCTGAGGGAGCATTTCCAAAAGTTGAGAAACCAGACTTTGTGAAGTTGCTCAAGGCGCTCGGCGAGCACGAGCTCATTGTTCAGGACAGCTCAGGGTTGCTGCTTCCTGGGACGGTTGGAGAGCGATTGATCAACCACTATGAGTTCTACAGCGCATTCACCAGCGACGAAGAATTTCGCCTTGTATGCGATGGTAGGGCACTGGGATCTGTGCCGGTAAGCCGTCCACTGACCAAGGATCAGCGTATTATTTTCGGAGGCCGGAGGTGGCAGGTTCGTGATGTTGATCTCCAGGCCAAAGTCATCATCGTTTCAGCAGCACGCGGTGGTGCCCCTCCTCAGTTCGATGGACTGGGTGCGATGGTGCATGACAACGTACGCCAAGAAATGCGAGCCGTCTTGGCAGACACACTCCCCTGCCCCTTTATTGATCAAGGGGCTCAAGAGCTTCTCGACGAGGCTCGAAAAACATTTGTTTCGCTGGGCCTTGGTAAGCGCTACATAGTTGAGTCGGGCGGTAAGTGTTATCTGATGAGCTGGCTAGGTGATCATGCCAACGATGCACTGCGCTTGTTACTCAATCATGTCGGCCTTTCTTGTGATAACGCAGGCCTTACCATTGAGGTTGACGCCGACATCGGTCGAACCCAAATGGCACTGAAGGAAGTCGGAAGCCTGGATGCTTCTGATCTAGACTCGATACTTTCGGAGGTAGAAAACATGCTGCGCGAAAAGTGGGATTGGGCACTGCCGCAATCCTTGCTGATGAAGTCGTTTGCTTCCATATCGCTCGATATCTCGACCGCAATTCTTTTTGCACAGAGTCATTCTCTGGAAAAATAAGTGGAAGAAACCGCACTGCATTGATCCGATGCAACGACACAAAAACACTGCGATGCTTCGCCGCTGGGCTGGTGATGAGTGATCACCACCGGCCCCGCTGTACTTAATCCTGGGCCTGTTTACAAGTGTCGGGAATCACACGATAGTTAAGCCAGCGTCAGTCAAACCATCACTTACCGTTTTGCCAGCTGCAGTAAGCGACGCCGATCTTCCGCTAGAATTCTCTGCACATTATCCAGACTTCTTTGATCCGCTCGTTTATTGAAGGCTTCCTCCTGCAAGCTTTCAGAAAAAGCCGCCATCCGCTTGTGCCCGATCAACCCCGCCAGCCAGCCGGTCAACTCATTGTTAAAGAATGGATATGCACGATGTGAACCGAGATGAACCGCTACTGCGCGCAGCTCCGTCAGACAAATGACATCCGCGAGATCCTCATCAAAGGTGATCAATCGATCCAGGCAGAAATCTACACCCTTCAAGTCTTGAGGATTTGACAGCGACTCTATGATTCTGAGTATGTACAAATCCCAGGCGCAGTTGTTGATGATCCGCAGAGGTTCTTCCTTGTCCAGGACCGAGTTCAGTTTCTTCGAAAGCGTCGTTTTTTGGGTGTGAAAGAGAATATCGGCGCAAACAATAAGTTCGCGTAGCATGAAGATTTGCAACTCATCATGCATGAAGTTGAGCAACGCCTCCATCTTCGATTCCGGTGATGCCTTGGAGCTGCTTTCTAAAATCTTGGCCCGCAAAATCATGCACTCAGCAGCCGCAGCTTGCTGAGCTAAGGCGACGCCCAAACCGCCCTCCAAGCTACGCGAAAAGCCTTCAATCCAATCCTCGGCGAACGCCTCGGCTTGTTCTTGGTAAAAGCTGCGATACCGCTCCCCCCAACCACCACTCAGTGGGGCATTATCAAGCGACAGTGCGTGCACTGCGGCAATCGTTTCTTTGCAGAACTGGCGGGTTTCAGGTGACCACTTTTTCTGCGCCTCACACAGGTAGATGTAAGAATTCAATCTTGCGAGATCATCTACGGAAAACGTCCGATGCAGATCAGCACGCACTGCATCGAGTTCAGGAGAAATACGCTCCGCATATGACAGCTTTCGAATGTAGCTGGCCGCATTCGAATCCAGAAAAAGCGAGCCGCCCAATGTGTAGTTCACTTGCGTCTTGGACAAGGCAAAGGCTTTGTCCAGAATCCAGACGGACTTGCCGCGCAACATGGTCGAAACAAACCCTTTCTTGGAGAACTGCTCCCGTACCAAGCTAAACGGCCCACCCGATTCAGCTGCCGCATACATGATCCGCCAGTCACCGAGCAGCTCGATTTCCTCCTGAAAGCGTTCCAACGCATCCTTTGGGTTATTTGCAGAACAAACGTGATGCAATGCCCGTTGGACTTCATACTCAGCGTATTCCTTCACCATCAACCCACTCCTCCCTAGAAATTCCATTCGGACCATCACCATAAAGGCATATTGAAATCACTCCCCCTCCATGGAGAATCGCCTGCACTACTTTTCCACCATGGATAGCCGTCTCGTGTAACGCCTTCGCGGGTAAAAGTATCCAAACAATACCGTTGGGTGACTGCCTAAAAATTGCTGCTACAACTCGACCGTTGACGGCATCCTCAGACTGCCTTCAGCTGTTGACAACAGGCAGCAATCGGCCCAAATCGATCTCTTAGTCGGAGCTAACAGTCCTGCCGGAGGCAGGTCTGTTAAACCGTAGAGGATAAAATGTGCGAGCAGCCGCATCTGAATGCCGAAACTGTGTGAACAAAAGAGCTAGAGCGCTACCAGCTCGGCGATTTTTCCGCAACCACCGCCATTGAATCTGAAAGCGCCAAATCGACACTTAAAGAATGATCATCGCACTGACAATAATTTATACAGAACTCACTTCACGTTTGCGCCTGCTCGCTAATACTCAAACCACCTTCCGCGACGGTTGGTTTCAAAGGACTCAATGCCCATCAACGCTTGGTCGTAAACCTCATAGAGCCTGCGAGCCTCGACGACAGCTATGTTGTTTTGGGTCGAATGGGCAATATGACTCAGAAGCGCATACAGCAAGCCACAGCGATCAGCGAAGTGAATCAGCGTTGCCGTCCAGCGATCTGAATCACGTCTAAGTGATTTCTCGAAGGAATCCCTCTTCAATTCGAGCGGCCATACCGAGACATAGCTTTCCGCCTCACTGACAAACGTTAGCAGTGCAAAATCAGCACCGCGTATAGCGCCGCGTATGTGTGGATACAGCTCCGGATAAAGCGGTCGAAAGGCCTTTCTGAACCCAGACCTACCCATGGAGCGGCGGTGCAACTCCACATACCCAACCGATGATGCCTTGCGTTGGAAATTCGCTAGCTTCGGCTCTTCACCGCCCCGAATATCGTTCAACAGACGGTTCAGGTTTGGGTCATGGACCTTGAACTCCGACAATTCACCTTCCACACAACGTATGAAATCCGGAGTCAGGTCGCACAGAAGGCCGGTTGCTATAGGCGCAGGATAATCCACGGGACTTTCCGAATCCCGTCGTAAGGAAAGGAGCAACGCCTTGAGTTCGTCGTTACTGTGGGTGCGCTGTCGCGGTCGTTGCGTGCCTTTGTAACCGTGCAGGTGGATCTCCTTGTTACCGCACAGGGCCACCAACATACTCACCGCTGTTACCACGTCGAGCCCGTTACTTTGGTCAGCTCGAATCGGGCGCTGCCACTCGATGAATTGAATAGCGGCCATGCGGTCACGGATCACGGTAAACAGTTCGTCACGATCTCCGGTGTACAAAGCCGCCAAAGCCACCCGCCAGATCGGGCTTTCGCAAAAGTCTACTGCATAGGCTCTCGACGCCCGGCCCACAGAAATCATCTGAAAAAAATCGTCGATCACATCATGGCGTTTCTTATTGATGACTCTCAGATTCGCCGCACTAAAGTTCGACGCGATGAAACTTGGTAAATCACTGGTCAGAGGTTCGGGCCGCTGCTCCGCTCCAACCGTTAACTCGCCGTAGTCGGTAGCGGGGATCGTCGTTCCCCCGCTCTTGAGGGTTTGGGAGATCTGCTCGCTCTGATAATCGACGCGAGCCTCCGAGGAAAGGCTGTTCAACTCCTCCTTACTGAGCTCGTACTTCACCTGCCTTTTCAACCACGCCCGCTGCTGCAGCGGCACGCTTTCCAACTCATCCCCCAGCGACGTCACCAACCGTGAGGGATTACTGAGCAGCTCAAAAAGATCCAGCTCCGACTCGGAAATGAACAAACGATGGTAATCCGCCTCAAGGTCTTGCTCGGCTTTGGTCAGGTAAGGATCAGCACCGGCCTTGTAATATACCAGGGCACGAAAGTGGATGACCTGCGCTACGGCGAGGTCGGCCGGTTCCATCAACCCCAGCATCACCTGACGCAAATCTCGTCGATGCCGAACCACATCGCTGCGTTCCGTTTCCTCCACCAACCACACCTGACGAGCCAACGTCCTGAACAGTTGATCCGCCCGTTCGCTATCCAATACCGCAAGCTCGCATGGCTCTGCCAGAACCTCTTCGATCAACTTGGCGTTGACCCGGCGCAAGATCAGGCCCATGTGCGCAAGTTTGCGTAAATCCGGATCGTCGGTACGCAGGCGGTTGAGGATGCGCTGATAGGTGAATCCGCGCACCAGCGTGTGAGTCACCCCTTTGAACTGCCCCCTATCGAGTAACTCGGTAGCTTCCTGCACAGCGTTCTCTTCGCTAAGGAAACGGGCCAGCAGCCGAATAAACAAGGGGCTGCTGCCCCATTGTTCAATCATCCTGCGGCACAGGTCTTCCTTCACATCAATCCCTGCAGCGAGCAATAGCTGATGAAGCATTGCGTAGGCCGAATCCGGACTTAAATCGTCGAGTGGGATGTGTTGGAATTTCCATTCCTGATGTTTGAGGTCATTGGGAAGTACTCGACCGCTGAGAATTGGCCGTAGACCGAACAGTGCACCCTCTTCCTGCGCGCTTCTTAGCCAATTGCGCAGACGCCGGTGTTCGTTAGCACCGCGCAACAACACCTCTTCGAAGGTATCCAGTACCAGCGCTATTGGCTCACGTATCGGCAGGTGCCCGACCAGTTCCTGGTGCCAGATCGACCACACACTGCTCGTGGAGTAGGCACTGCTTTCATAGCTCTCGAGACTATAGTGCTGGCCGACCACCTCGCGAGCCTGTTCACGAAACCTGGCCAAAGGCTCCGTCAGTGACGGCAGAAACACTCCAAGCTGGCGACTGAATTCCAGCGTCATCAGGTCGGTATCGGCCTGGGCAAAGGCCGCCCGGTCAAAGTCGAACCAGACGACCGGGACTTTTTCATCCAGCAAACGACGGGCATACGCTGCCAGCAGCGCGGACTTTCCTGCACCACCGAGCCCGGTCAAATACAACGGCTTGGCCTCGCCCACGCCATCGGAGTTTTGGCCGTCGAGCAGGTAATTATGCAGCCGGTTGAGTTCATCCTCACGACCGAACAATGCTGTAGGTAACGCTATGTTGAGCGAAGCTTTAAATTCACGCAGGGCAAATACCCTATTTACGTGGGTACTTGAAACACGCCCTTCAGGAAGGTGCTCCAAAAACTGTTGAGCGGTATACAGATAGCTCAAGTCATAGGTTGAAACCGCTTCGATATTGAAGGCTTTGCCACTGGCGAGTTTGATCAGGTAGGCCCCTAGCGTGTCCCCGGGCGCGGCCTTCGAGCGACGGGCGAGGTTGCGCAGTCGCTTGAGGTCGGATAGCTCGCGTAACGTCGCACGTCGGCTATCGGGCGTCAGTTGCCAACGAATACCGTGCTCCGAGGGCACCTCGTCGCAGATGCGGGCCAGAGCGCGCAAGATGTCCCGGGCGATCTCAGGCGTTTGCTGCAAGTCCACGATGGCTCTGGGATCGAAAGATCCGACCAATGCAAGGTTGGCCCGAACCTCAACCAAACGCTGGACAATGGGATCCTTTGCGCTATCGATAGAGGGGTTCATACAGACTCCAACGCAGGATAAACAAAATGCTGGATGTAATAGGACAGTCCCTTGAGGGTCGTCATAGACAGCAGGCTCGCACTCCTCTCGATAAGTCCCGCCAGGCGCCTAACCTCACCCTCAGTCAGCTCAAGGCGTTTGTCGATCGAGTACAGCTGAAGGTATTCGATGATGTCCTGCTGGCTGACCGGCTGAATTACTTCAATGCACAACTTGTCGGGCCGAGCTCCCTGCACGAAGCTTTTGGCGCCCAACAACAACACCCGCAACTTTGGAATATCAGCGACTTCTTGATAAAGCTGTTCCAGAAAATGCTGTAGAGGACCTTGGGCCAACGGATTCGCGTCCAGCTCATCAATCACCAACCAGAGCTGGCGGGTTTCCGTGACGGCGTTCACTTGCTTGGCAAACGCTGGAAACAAAATACCTTTGATCCAGGCATCGACAGCCGTATCGCTTTCCTCGGCCAAGGGCAAAGGTTCGTATACCGAGTCCCTTGGTCCGGAGCGACGGATAATCTCTTCGGCGAACGCCCTTGGCCCGCGCACCAACTCTGCCGCCTTGAACGCAACAATCGAATGCTCCGCATTGTTCTTCAGCACCGTGCGCAGTATTTCCAGGCTGAAGCTCTTACCGCTTTCCTTCTGCCCGACCACGGCAATTATTTGCCTTGTCCCCACCATGCAATCCTGTACAGCCTGTTGAAAACCTTTGCGACCGAGGATCGGCTCATTGCGATGTTCAGTACGCTAAACGGGATCTAGTCCCAATACCCCCTCCAGCACGCCTGCGCTTCGGGCCGCAATACAAGCGGTCGGAATTGCACCATTTATCAATTCGCCGTTACTTTCGATACCGCATTGATGCAGCGCGACCGGCTTGAAATTCACGTCCAGCAGCAACCCGCCAGAAGAGCCCGGCATGGCATTGACGGTATGGCGTAAACGCGTCTGATGTTCAGCGGGCCACAGCGCAGTACCGTAGCCATAGGCGACACGCATCTGTTTGCCGCCCGGGTGTTGATACAACGTCATCTGCGATCCGGGTACTCTTATCTGGGGCTTGTGCAACCGGTCAAGCTGGTAGAACCCGCGGAAACGCCCCACCGTGCTACTCAAGCGAATGCCGGCGTAATCCAGGCACTGGTCGAACCCATCGGAAGATTGCGCAAGGAAATCAATCGACACCTGGTGCGGACTCTCTGTCTGGTGATAGGCACTGGAAGAGACCAGCCATTGCGGGGCAACCGAGACGTGCAATTGTTCATAAACAGCACCGACATGATCGAACTCGATCTTGATTTTTTCATCACTGCCCTCTAATGGAACGCCATCATCTCCTAGCAGCTGCTCGATGACATGCCACGCCGTCAGGATCGCCTGGGGCCCCACCAGAAATCCTGTACCGTAGCTGACCTCCCCCCGGCTGTTTTCGACCACCACTCGACACACCCGTCGCACCGCCTCCAATCCTGCACGAGTCATTGCGCGGGCGTCGAGAAAACCCAGCTCGGGCTCAATGACCTTGTGTAGTTTGATTTTCAGTCTCTCGGCATCCGGCTCATTCCTCGCTTTCAGACCGTCCACAGTCGTCAATTGCAAGCACAGTTCACCCAACCACTCTCCCTCTTTGGCTTCGACAAAAGCGGCGTAAAACGGGTTGCCGTCTTGACCAGACAAAGCCTTCAACACCATGAAGGAATCAGCATCATGAAGACTGGCGAGAATGTCGTAGATCGCACAAAAACCATCGTCGGACAGCACGACACTTTCAGCCAACAACACCAATTGCGGATCAATCAGTTCCGGCATTGTCACACCCAATTGAGCTTAGCGCGGCTGATCGGGTTGTCACCCGCCCCCACCGCGCCAATACCATGCGCATAGTTCTCACGCAGCCAACTACCGCCGAAATGCAGCCCCACAACACCTTGCGGCGAGTTGAAGTTGATTAGCGGCGAGCCCGAGCATCCGCCGAGGGTTGTAGCGTCATGAGTGAAAACACTGCTTTCATTGTCGCGAGGCAACGTGCCTACACCTTGCATGATGAGGCCCGGCGAAAGGTACTTGGTGCCGTAATCAGCACCAAACAGCTCGTTGAGCCGGGTCGCGATTTCTGCATCAATTGCACCTGTGGCCGTACGTGGTAATGCGCCCGGACGTCCGGGGTAACCGGCGAGGAATACCTGGCTGTTCACATCCGCCTTTGACGGGTCTTTCACCACGGTCATAGGTGTTGGCAGGCTCCGCTGGCCGTTGGAGCTCTCCACCTGCAACAACGCTGCATCGAGGCATGAAAAGTCAGCCATGTTGTCAGGAATCTGCTGCGAGCCCGCGCCAATCACCTCGGTGATGCGAAAGCGCGTCGCTGTCGTCAGCGAACTAGGTTCGTCGGCAAAATCGATGGTCACGTCATTGCTGAGCATGATCCAGTCTTTCGGGTTATTCCGTTGCGGAATCGGGGCGGCGAAGGCTTGTAGGACATGACGGTTGGTCAACAGAACGCCGTCGCCAATCAGGAAACCCGTGCCTACATGGATACCACCGACATCGATGCGACCGATGCGGGACAAGCGGTCTTGAAGGCTCTGATCGTTCCTCATCAGATACAGTGTGTCGGACCATGTGGCGGCTTCCGGATGATCGGAATCCACGTCGTTATTGCGTACCCGCAATGTTGGTCGGCCGGTCATACGGACCAGCGCCTCAAGCCCCACGGTTGTTGTCGAACCGGCTTTTGCACCTTTTACATAACCGTCGAGATCCTGCGCCACCGTCCCGACCAGCTTCTCGCGAGTTTCCCGAGAGATTCCCGATCGGGCGTCGAGCAAGCGGGTAAAACGGTCAAGCTGTTCGTGTTTACCGGTGCCCCGCAAGTAATCCCGTGCGAGTTCGGGACTAAAACCTTGTGCACTCTCCAAACCCAGGGCCTTCGTCGGCAAGGCAAGGCTTATGCGTTTGTCCTGGAACGACAGCGGCCCGGTACTCGGCAACCGTGCCAAGCTAGTTTGGCCAGCTACTTCGGCAAAACGCCGCAGGCGCGGGTCAGTTGACAGCTGAATGTGCTCATTCAACTCGGCCGAAGGCCGGGTCGAGAACCATTTCGACTCAGTGTTCAAACCTGACGCAGTACCTGTGGCGCGGGCCTGAGCCAACGCGATAGCGGCGATTTCCGTTTCGTACCTGGCGAAGCGCAGGGCCGGGTCAATGACTGCAAAACCGTATTCCTGATTGAGCAAGGTCTGAACGTCATGCTCGGGACCACCCAGCGACTCGACATTCACAACGGGAATGTCACTCAACGCTAGCTTCAACAACCCATCAGCCGCCACCAACCCACGGCCATAGTTTTTGGCATCCCACACCTCTGGCTGGCGAGAGGTGGCGAGCAGTGCGGCCTTGAACAGTTGCTGAACGGTGACACCATGTTGCGTTGCATAGTCGATCACCTTGTCGCGACCATGATGGGCCAGCCATAGCGCGGCTACACCCGCAGTGAGCGCGGTGGCAAACGACGTTCCCTGCCCTGGCGCCACGACGTCCGTAGGCTCGGTCGAAGCGTGGCGTTGTGCTCGCCAGACCAGTTCGGCCGGTGCTGTGATATCGACAGCCTCCCCTCGGCAACTGCCAATCCAGGTGCCGTCTTCAACGTTCGAGCCACCAACGGCAATGACCTCGTCATAACGAGCCGGCCAGACCACGATGCGTGCGCAATTGCCGGCCGCAGCAATGACAATCAGGTTCGCGTTCACCGCTTCACGCACTGCCGCATGCAGAGCGCGGCTTGGCACACCACCGAGGCTCATGGAAATGACGTGGCAGCCGACCTGTGTCGCGTGGGCAATTGCCTTGGCCACGGGTGCAGCGTTGAAGATTTTGACGTTTTCGATGCAACGAATCGGCGCGATCTTTGCGGCGGGCGCAGCGCCGCACATCTGCGCGGTATCTCGGCCGGCAAGGACGCTGGCAGTCGCAGTGCCATGTCCGGGATTGCCCATTTTTGGAGAAAGTGGATCGGTGGGGTTCGGATCGTTATCGATAATGTCGTAGGCCCGGGTTTTGTCGAGCATTTCTTCACCGAGCTGCGCATGCTCGGTGATCCCGGTATCGGCTTGTGCAATGATGATGCCGACGCCGCGGCTCAAGGCCCAGGCATCCACCACGCCCGCCGACTTCAAGGCCCAACGGCGATCCGGCGGCGGTGCTTTCTTGACGATACAGGTCGCCTCTAACCATTCGAGCGCCTCGGTGGCGGCTTCTTCACCCGGTTCGACCGGTTCGGTATAGAAACCCGTCCCGAGATCAGGCTCGGCGGATAGCAGATCCAGCGCATTGGCGAGGGCATAGCCAATGGAAAACAATTCGCGGGACGGCAGCGTACGTTCGACGCCCAAGCAACGCAGCACCAAAAATGATTCCAGCAGGGTATCGAGCGGCTGCAAATTCAGGTTCGTCGAACCCAGCAACGCCGTAATGCGACCCCGCTCGGCTTCGATATCAGGAGGGGTTTTGTACTCAAGGACAAACCGCAGTTCGTCTGGCGGGAAACCGTCGGTAGCCACCGCTAAGGTCTGTGGCTGGTTCAGAATCTTGCGCAATATGGCCAAGTAATCCATCACTTTCCCCTTCTATCCTTGGAAACAGCACTAAAAATCTACGCCATACTGACGCCGGCCGGGCGCTCAGCGCAATACCGATGTGCCGCTACCGTGTATTTCCACCTAACGGCCTATTGCGCGAGAACCGCTTTCCGAGATTTGTTTCACGCAGTACATCGATCAACGCCTAGATCGCCGTCGAGATTTTGAGCTCACGCTTAGTCAATACACCGATGATGTCGACGTTGGAACTTGTGTTGCGTAGCTATGCATATATTTGTGGAGAGTAAGCGAATAGCAAACTCATCTTTTAGTAACCGTCGGCAACTCAATTATCAAACTGAGGGCCAAAGCGCAGAGATAAATTCCGGCTTCGGTATCCGCTGAAGATTCCACCCAGAGCCAGTCGTTTTGTAGGGGTAAAAACGCCGAAAAACAAAAAGGGGTCGCGAGATAAAATCTCGCAACCCCTTGAATTATATGGTCGGGACGGAGTGATTCGAACACTCGACCCCTAGCACCCCATGCTAGTGCGCTACCGGACTGCGCTACGCCCCGACTGGTCTTGCAACTCGCTCTCCACCTCGAAGGGCGCTCAAGAATATAGCGCAAGCTTTTGAAAACTGGAAGTATTCAAACGCTGCTTTTTATTTCTTGAGAACCACCAGCACATCTTCCAACTCGGCAATCATCTGCCGAATCATCTGCTTGTATTGGGTCGTGTCGTCTTTGGCTTCATCGCCGGACAAACGCAGGCGTGCGCCGCCGATGGTGAAACCTTGATCGTAAAGGAGCGCGCGGATTTGCCGGATCATCAGCACGTCCTGGCGCTGATAATACCGGCGGTTTCCGCGGCGTTTGACGGGGTTGAGTTGAGGAAACTCCTGCTCCCAGTAGCGCAGCACGTGTGGCTTTACAGCACACAGCTCGCTGACTTCACCGATGGTGAAGTAGCGTTTGCCCGGGATGACGGGTAGTTCGTCGTTATGACTTGGTTCCAGCATAAGCCTCAACTCGGGCCTTCAACTTCTGCCCTGGACGAAAGGTGACCACACGGCGAGCCGTGATCGGGATTTCTTCCCCCGTTTTCGGGTTGCGGCCAGGCCGCTGGCGTTTGTCCCGAAGGTCGAAATTGCCGAAACCGGACAATTTGACCTGCTCGTTGTCTTCAAGAGCGTGCCTGATTTCCTCGAAAAACAGTTCGACCAATTCCTTGGCTTCCCGCTTGTTCAGGCCCAGCTCTTCATACAGACGTTCCGCCATCTCAGCTTTCGTCAAAGCCCCCATACGTCACTTCCTTAACGTGGCGTTCAACCTTTGTTCGAGCGAGGTGAGGATATTTTGCGTCGTCGAATTCACCTCATCGTCATTAAGAGTGCGCGATGGATGCTGCCAGGTCAAGCCAACTGCAAGGCTTTTTCTATCAGGATCAATACCTTTACCCTGATACACGTCAAACAGCCTGAGATCTGTGAGCCATTCGCCTGCATTTTCACGGATTACGTCCAGTACGGCCGCGGACGCGACGTCTTTGTGCGCAATCAGTGCAAGGTCACGACGCACTTCAGGAAAGCGAGACAACTCGTGGAATTTCGGCATTTTACCGATTGCCACTTCCGCCAGAACCAGCTCAAAAACGAAGACCGGACGATCCAGACCCAACGCTTTCGACAATTCCGGGTGAATAGCACCGATGAAGCCGACTTCACGCCCTTCGCGCTCGATGCGTGCGGTTTGACCCGGGTGCAGCGCCGGGTGTTTGCCCGGTGCGAAGGTGAACGAATCCAGTGCACCGGCGAAACCCAGCACCGCTTCCACGTCAGCTTTGACGTCGAAGAAATCGACGGTGTCGCGACCTTGTGCCCAGCCTTCTGGCAGACGGCTACCGCAAACCACACCGGACAGCATCGGCTCTTGCTTCAGGCCTTCCAACTGACCAACGAAGCGCAGACCGCTTTCGAACAGACGCACGCGATCTTGCTGGCGGTTGAGGTTGTGCTGCAGGGCTTTGACCAGACCCGGCCACAGCGACGAACGCATGGCCGCCATGTCATTGGAAATCGGATTGGCCAGCAACAGCGGCTCGACGCCCGGGTTGAACAGTTCGAACTGACGCGGATCGATGAAGCTGTAAGTGATCGCTTCCTGATAACCACGCGCCACCAGCAGACGGCGCAGTTCCGGCAGATCGCTACGCGCTTCAGCTTTGGCTTGCGGCGCCAGACGCGCTTGCGGGTAACGAACCGGCAGACGGTTGTAACCGTACAGACGGGCCAGCTCTTCGATCAGATCGACTTCCAGGCTGATGTCGAAGCGATGGCTTGGCACTTCTACGCGCCACTGGCCTTCACCGTCAGCAGTAATGCCAAGACCCAGACCGCCGAGCAAACGCTCGACCTGCGCGGAATCCATTTCCATACCGAGCATCTGGGTGATGCGCTGGGAACGCAAAGTGATCGGTGCGATCGACGGCAGATGCTGCTCGCTGACGGTCTCGATGATCGGGCCGGCTTCGCCGCCAGTAATGTCCAGCAGCAGGCCAGTGGCGCGCTCCATGGCTTCACGGGCCAGTTGCCAGTCGACGCCACGCTCATAGCGGTGCGACGCATCGGTGTGCAGGCCGTAGGAACGAGCCTTGCCCGCCACAGCGATCTGGTCGAAGAACGCACTTTCCAGGAATACGTCGCGAGTGGTCGCGGAAACACCGCTGTGCTCACCACCCATCACACCGGCAATCGCCAGCGCGCGGGTGTGGTCGGCAATCACCAGCGTATCGCTACGCAGGCTGACTTCCTGACCGTCGAGCAGTACCAGCTTCTCGCCCTCTTCCGCCATGCGCACACGGATGCCGCCGTTGATTTCGGCGAGATCGAAGGCGTGCAGTGGCTGGCCCAGCTCGAGCATCACGTAGTTGGTGATGTCGACGGCAGCGTCGATGCTGCGCACGTCGGCGCGGCGCAGACGCTCAACCATCCACAGTGGTGTCGGCTTGGACAAGTCAACGTTACGGATAACGCGACCCAGGTAACGCGGGCATGCTGCTGGCGCCAGCACTTCTACCGAACGCACTTCATCGTGCACGGCAGGAATGCTCATGACCACCGGACGGGTGACCGGCGCGTCGTACAGCGCGCCGACTTCACGAGCCAGACCGGCCAGAGACAGGCAGTCACCGCGGTTCGGGGTCAGGTCGACCTCGATGCTGGCGTCTTCCAGATCCAGATACACACGGAAATCTTCGCCCACCGGCGCATCGGCCGGCAGTTCCATCAGACCGTCATTGCCTTCACCGACCTGCAGCTCGGATTGCGAGCAGAGCATGCCGTTGGACTCGACGCCACGGAGCTTGGCCTTCTTGATCTTGAAGTCGCCCGGCAGTTCGGCACCGATCATGGCGAACGGAATCTTCAGGCCCGGACGCACGTTTGGCGCTCCGCACACGACCTGAAAGGTTTCCGCGCCATTGCTGACCTGGCACACGCGCAACTTGTCGGCATCAGGGTGTTGCTCGGTGCTTAGCACCTCGCCCACCACCACGCCGCTGAATACACCGGCGGCCGGGGTCACGCTATCGACCTCCAGGCCAGCCATCGACAGACGAGCAACCAGCTCGTCGCGATTTACCTGCGGGCTAACCCAGCCACGCAGCCATTGTTCACTGAATTTCATCCTGCTCTCCTAAGAATTCGTTACGACTAGCGAAATTGCGCGAGGAACCGCAAGTCGTTGTCGAAGAACAGACGCAAGTCGTTCACGCCGTAACGGAGCATGGCCAGACGCTCGACGCCCATACCGAAAGCAAAACCGGAGAACTCTTCCGGATCGATGCCGGACATGCGCAGCACGTTCGGGTGAACCATGCCGCAGCCCATCACTTCCAGCCAGCCGGTCTGCTTGCAGACACGGCAGCCTTTACCGCTGCACATCACGCATTCCATATCGACTTCAGCGGATGGCTCGGTGAACGGGAAGTACGAAGGACGGAAACGTACGGCCAGCTCTTTCTCGAAGAACACCCGCAGGAATTCTTCGATGGTGCCTTTGAGATCGGCAAAATTGATGTCGCGATCAACCAGCAGGCCTTCGACCTGGTGGAACATCGGCGAGTGGGTGATATCGGAGTCACTGCGATACACGCGGCCTGGGCAGACGATGCGGATCGGCGGCTGCTTCGATTCCATGGTGCGGACCTGTACCGGCGAGGTATGGGTGCGCAGCAGCATGTTGGCGTTGAAATAGAAGGTGTCATGCATCGACCGGGCCGGGTGATGGCCTGGGATGTTGAGCGCTTCGAAGTTGTGATAGTCGTCTTCGACCTCAGGACCTTCGGCAATGCCGTAGCCGATGCGGGTGAAGAACTGCTCGACACGTTCCAGAGTCCGGGTCACCGGATGCAGACCACCGGAGGTCTGGCCACGGCCCGGCAATGTCACGTCAATGGATTCGGCAGACAGTTTGGCAGCCAGTTCGGCTTCTTCAAACAGAGCCATGCGCGCATTGAGAACGCCTGTAACACGTTCCTTGGCAACGTTGATCAGGGCGCCGACTTGCGGACGCTCTTCTGCCGGCAAATTCCCCAGGGTCTTCATCACCTGAGTCAATTCGCCCTTTTTGCCAAGGTATTGAACCCGGATTTGCTCCAGGGCATTGATATCTTCAGCGCTTTGCACAGCCTCTAGTGCTTGAGAGACCAGCGCATCCAGGTTTTCCATGTACAGACTCCAGATACAAAATAGGGGAAGAGCTTGAAGGCTCTTCCCCTATTTAAGACGTTTACCACCTGGCCCCACGGAAGTGAGACCGGGTGATTGTCGGGGGTACTTAAGCCAAGGTGGCTTTAGCTTTCTCGACAATCGCAGCAAACACCGCTTTTTCGTTCACTGCCAGATCAGCCAGAACCTTACGGTCGATCTCGATGGACGCTTTTTTCAGGCCAGCGATGAAACGGCTGTAGGACAGACCGTTAACACGAGCACCAGCGTTGATACGAGCGATCCACAGAGCGCGGAACTGACGTTTTTTCTGACGACGGTCACGGTAGGCGTATTGGCCTGCCTTGATTACCGCTTGCTTGGCAACACGGAATACGCGGGAGCGTGCGCCGTAGTAGCCTTTAGCAAGTTTCAGAATTTTTTTGTGACGCTTACGGGCAATGACGCCACGCTTTACACGAGCCATGAGTTACTTCCTCTATTCTTGACTAAAATTAACGAAGGCGCAGCATGCGCTCGACTTTTGCCACGTCAGACGGATGCAGCAAGCTGCTACCGCGCAGTTGACGCTTACGCTTGGTCGACATTTTAGTCAGGATGTGGCTCTTGAAAGCGTGCTTGTGCTTGATACCGTTAGCAGTTTTCAGAAACCGCTTAGCAGCACCACTTTTGGTTTTCATTTTTGGCATGTTCGGATACTCCGCATTCAGTTGATAAACATAATCAGAAGGCCTGCCGTGCCCTGTTGATTACTTCTTCTTTTTCGGGGCGATGACCATGATCAGCTGGCGTCCTTCCATCTTAGGATGCTGTTCGACCGAACCGTACTCGAGCAGGTCAGCTTCAACCCGCTTGAGGAGTTCCATCCCCAGCTCCTGGTGGGCCATCTCACGGCCGCGGAATCGCAAGGATACCTTGGCCCTGTCCCCATCACTCAGGAAACGTACCAGGTTGCGCAGTTTTACCTGGTAATCCCCTTCCTCCGTCCCTGGACGAAACTTGATTTCTTTAACCTGAATCTGCTTCTGGTTTTTCTTGGCTGCGGCAACCTGTTTCTTCTTCTCGAAGATCGATTTGCCGTAGTCCATCAGTTTGCAAACAGGGGGTACTGCATCGGCGGAAATTTCCACCAAATCCAGTTTGGCCTCTTCAGCCTTAAGAAGCGCGTCTTCAATTGACACAATCCCAAGCTGTTCACCTTCAGCCCCAATTAACCGAACCTCGCGTGCCGAGATATTCTCGTTGATCGGGGCTTTCGGTGCAGCTCGTTTATCTTGTCTCATTTCACGCTTAATAATAATTACTCCGAATCTGGGCGACCACGCCGGGAAACCGCTTGCGCGAGAAACTCAGCGAACTGGGCGACGGGCATCGAGCCCAGGTCAGCACCTTCACGAGTACGCACAGCGACAGTCTGCATCTCGACTTCCTTATCTCCGATTACCAAGAGATAGGGAACCTTGAGCAAAGTATGCTCGCGGATTTTAAAGCCGATCTTTTCATTTCTCAAGTCGGACTTGGCACGAAATCCGCTTTCGTTGAGAGTTTTTTCAACTTCTGCAACAAAATCTGCCTGTTTATCAGTGATATTCATGATCACTGCCTGCGTTGGCGCGAGCCAGGCAGGGAACGCACCTTCGTAGTGCTCGATCAGAATCCCGACGAAACGCTCGAAGGAACCGAGGATCGCACGGTGCAACATCACTGGGTGTTTGCGGCTGTTGTCTTCGGAGACGTATTCAGCGCCCAAACGGACAGGCAGGTTAAAATCGAGCTGCAGAGTACCACATTGCCAGACCCGACCAAGGCAGTCTTTCAGCGAGAACTCGATCTTCGGACCGTAGAACGCACCCTCACCCGGCTGCAGATCGTACGGCAGGCCCGCAGAATCAAGGGCTGCAGCCAGTGCTGCCTCAGCGCGATCCCACAGCTCGTCGGAACCGACGCGTTTTTCCGGACGAGTGGACAGTTTCATCTCGACATCGGTGAAGCCGAAGTCGCGGTAAACGTCCATGGTCAGCTTGATGAATGCAGCGGATTCAGCCTGCATCTGCTCTTCGGTGCAGAAGATGTGGGCGTCGTCCTGAGTGAACGCACGTACGCGCATGATGCCGTGCAGCGCACCCGACGGCTCGTTACGGTGGCAGGCACCGAACTCGGCCAGACGCATCGGCAGCTCGCGGTAGCTCTTCAGGCCTTGGTTGAACACCTGCACGTGGCAAGGGCAGTTCATCGGCTTGATGGCGTAGTCGCGGTTTTCCGACTGCGTGGTGAACATGTTGTCGGCGTAGTTGGCCCAGTGCCCGGATTTCTCCCACAGGCTGCGGTCAACGACTTGAGGAGTCTTGATCTCAAGGTAGCCGTTGTCGCGCTGGATCTTGCGCATGTACTGCTCGAGCACCTGGTACAGAGTCCAGCCGTTCGGGTGCCAGAACACCATGCCTGGGGATTCTTCCTGGGTATGGAACAGGCCAAGACGCTTGCCGATCTTGCGGTGATCGCGCTTTTCAGCTTCTTCGATGCGCTGGATGTAAGCCGACAGCTGCTTTTTGTCGGCCCAGGCGGTGCCGTAAACGCGCTGCAATTGCTCGTTCTTGGCGTCGCCGCGCCAGTAGGCACCGGACAGCTTGGTCAGCTTGAAGGATTTCAGGAAGCGTGTGTTCGGCACGTGCGGACCGCGGCACATGTCGACGTATTCTTCGTGATAGTACAGGCCCATGGCCTGCTCGTTCGGCATGTCCTCGACCAAGCGCAGTTTGTAGTCTTCGCCACGAGCCTTGAACACTTCGATCACTTCGGCGCGCGGAGTGACTTTCTTGATCACGTCGTAATCTTTCTCGATCAGCTGCTGCATGCGCTGTTCGATAGCGGCCATGTCGTCCGGAGTGAAAGGACGTTCGAAGGCGATGTCGTAATAGAAGCCTTCGTCGATGACCGGACCGATGACCATTTTCGCAGTCGGGTACAACTGTTTGACCGCATGACCCACCAGGTGAGCGCAAGAGTGGCGAATGATCTCCAGCCCCTCTTCATCCTTTGGCGTGATGATTTGCAGGGTCGCGTCGCTGCTGATGATGTCGCTGGCGTCGACCAGTTGGCCATTGACCTTGCCGGCCAGGGTGGCTTTGGCCAGACCGGCACCAATGGATGCGGCGACCTCGGCTACGGAAACCGGGTGATCGAATGAACGTTGACTGCCGTCGGGAAGAGTAATAGTTGGCATGGCGCCTCCTCTCCTAGTGGTGACCCCTACCAAAGGTCACGTGGGTTGGGATGAGCCAGTACAAGATCCGATCCAGGCCATTCAATGACGAACGCCTGCCTTACAGCGGCAGGAGCCTTGCGGCCAACCGGAAAACCGAACCAGAGTGACTGGGATTCAAATCGAATTATTCGCACGTCGACCGCTGCCGGGACTGTAGGTCATCCGGAGCCTGAGAACGCTTGAGCCCGGCATGCTAGCACAGATGAGCGGTCACTTATGCCTCTGTTTGATCACAAGGCAAATCGTCTGTTTTTATGCCAGAGTGCTGAACTTGATGGCCCCTTCAGCCCTCAGATAACAAGACATTGACCCACAAGGAGCATCCTCGCATGCGTCTGAATACCCTGTTCGCCGTCGTCGCCCCTATCGTTATGTTGCTGCCGCTGAGTGCCCACGCCGATTGGCCGAAGGGCGAGCGCGAGAAGTACATGGCCCAGTGCACCCAGGCGGCGACTCCGCAAATTGGCGCTGCTGCGGCCAAATCGCACTGCGCTTGTGGCGCTGATGCCATCAAGTCTTATCCAGCGAGCGACATTCAGGCGCTGATGGACAACAAAGCCACTCCTGAATTGCAGCAGAAAGCGCTGGGCCAAATCGCCAAATGCAAGGCAAACACCCCGGCGAAAAAGTGATCGAAAAAGCATTCTGAGTCGGCTCAGCGCCGCTAAAAAGGGCTGAATTTGAGCCTTTTCGGACGATTTATGCAGGTTTTACAGGTTTTTTTATTGTCTTTACGTTCCGCGCAAAGCCTTGTAAACCGGGGCTTTCAGCCGAAATAGACAGTAAAGAAAACACGACTGATTGGCAAACAGCACGTCCGGGGGGCTACCAAAGCGAACATTTCGACTATGATATCCCGGTGTGCCCAGTTGGCCTGAGCAGCACAGTACTGAAAAATATATGTTTCTTGGAGATACACCATGTCTAATCGCCAAACCGGCACCGTTAAGTGGTTCAACGATGAAAAAGGCTTCGGCTTCATCACTCCTCAAGGTGGCGGTGACGACCTGTTCGTACACTTCAAAGCTATCGAATCCGACGGTTTCAAAAGCCTGAAAGAAGGCCAGACCGTCTCCTTCGTGGCTGAGAAAGGCCAAAAGGGTATGCAAGCTGCACAGGTTCGCCCAGAGTAATTTCTGCGCGCACTAAAAAAACCCCGTCCATGTGACGGGGTTTTTTATGTCTGCAACAAAAGCCTTCGCTGATCAGCCGCAGTTGACGCGTGTGATCACCAGATTGTTGTCGGTGTTCAGATTCAAGCGATCGGAGCGGTACTCAAGCGTGATCATGTCGTTCGGCTTGAGAAAGCGGGCATTTTGCGCCCCGGCTTTGTTGCGTGCTTGCTCCAGCAACTCTGGTGAAGCTTTCTTGCCGATGGCGAATTCCGCCGCCGTTGCTTCACAGCGGCTGTGACCGGCTTCGGTCGCCGCAGTTTCCTTTGCCGACTCGCTGGAGGTCGTGCTGCAACCGGCCAACATCAAAGCGGCCATAAGTGCACCCAGTGTCGCGAACTTCAAAGGCATGAAGCCTCCTTGTTTTCAAAATGGTTAAGCTGAGATCGTGCGACCGCCGTTCCGGCATTTGGTTTCACGGCCAAGGCCATCACCCTGCCCCACGACCGAAAAAACGCCGAGTGTGCCTGAGCGGCATGCGTCACTTCAGCAATCAATCGTGACTGAATATTAACGGCGCTCAGTAGACGTCGATGTAGTCATACGGCGGATTCGGCCAGTTGTCCTTCAGCGCATTGAAAATCTGCATCACCCACACCTCGTCACTGGCCGCGACGTTGCCCACGTAGCCCGAGCCCTTAGCCCAGGTTTCCAGGCGAAACAGCAAACCGTCGATATCCTGCCCACCGGTAACGCCGGAAGAAATGTAAGCGATACCGCCCTTGGTCACGCGCAACTGCGTGTGTTCGTCATCGCTAGCCGAAGCGAGCAATTGGCGCACCGCATCGAGCGTGAGGCCGTCAGGGGTATTCAAATCGATCTGCACAGCAAAATCCTTGCGAGCCTTTAAAAGACCAAGTGTCGCATAGCGCTCCGCTCATGCCTAAGTCGCAGTGCCAAATGCCCGACAAAATGGTTAACTCAAACCCAAGATCTTCCGACTATTCGAGCGCTCTCATGACCACCATCAGCATCGACGCCGCCATTAATGCCAAATGGGCAGACGGACACAGCTCTTACAGCCCGGGAACCACCGAGGAGCTTGCGCTGATTGGTATCGATCTATTGGTCAAGGAGCTGGGCACGGAGGCGGCTCAGCAATTCATCAAACAGATTTTCGAGCGCTACCCGACCGAACAGGTTGAACACACTGAGAGGGTGTAGAAACCCGCAGGCTGGCACCTGCGGGCGAATCGTTTACTTCAGGCGCTTCAGGCGCTCGGTCAGCAAGTCAAAGAAGCCTTGCGCGTCGCCGTTTTCCACCCAGAAAGCGTTTTTAGGCGCCTTCAGGCCATCGTACCAATCAACGATGGTCTGACCGAAAGTCGGCCCTTCACGGCTATCCACCACGACATTCACCGAACGACCGGTGAACAGTTCCGGCTTGAGCAGATAGGCCACAACGGTAGCGTCATGCACCGGGCCGCCCGGAATACCGTAGTGCTCCATGTCGCCTTTGATGTACTCATTGAGGATGTCGCCGACAATCTTGCTCGCGTTGTTGTTCAGCGCCGCGATCTGCTTCAGTCGCGCGTCACTGGTGAGAATCTTGTGGGTCACGTCCAGTGGCAGGTAGGTCAGTTTCACGCCGCTTTTCAGCACCACTTCGGCCGCTTGCGGGTCAGCAAACAGGTTGAATTCAGCCACCGGGGTGATGTTGCCGCCGTTGAAGTGCGCACCACCCATGATCACCACTTCCTTGATGCCCTGAACAATTTCAGGTTCCTGGATCAGCGCCAATGCCAGGTTGGTCTGCGGACCGAGCATGGCGATCGTGATGCTGTGCGGCTTGGCTTTTTTCAGCGTATCGATCAGGTAGTTGACCGCATTGCCTTCAGCCAGCCCCTTTTTCGGTTCGTGCACGGTGACACCCGACAGGCCTTCCTTGCCATGGATGTTCTCGGCGTAGATCGGCGTGCGCATCAGCGGCTTTGGCGCACCCGCATAAACCGGTACGTCTTCGCGCCCTGCCCACTCACGAGCCAGGCGCGCGTTACGCGAAGTCTTGTCGAGGCGCACATTACCGGCGACGGTGGTCAGCGCGCGAATGTTCAGTTCTTCCGGCGAGGCCAGCGCGAACAACAGGGCGACCACGTCGTCGGCCCCTGGATCGGTATCGATGATCAGGTCGATTTTTTCCGCCGCCTGAGCGCCGGTCGCAGTGATTACGGACAAAAGCAGTAAACCCCGGATGAGTTGATGCAGTTTCTGAGCATAGCGTTGCATGGCGCATTCCTTGTGCATGTGGAATCGAAAATCAGAATGTAACCCCGGCGACGAGGACGATATTGCAGTACGGCTGGCATTCACCTGTACGAACAATCGCCCGAGCCTGTCGGCTGAGAACCTTGAATTGCTCGTGACTGAGCAGATCGCGCCGCCCAAGAGCGCCCTCTTCATTCAACGCGTCCAGCGCAGTCAGTGCGGACGGTTGCTTGTCGAAGATTTCTTTGGCCAGCGCATGGCTTTCCACCTGCATCTCGCTGAGCACGACCTTCAGGGTGCTGACGAAATCCGGGACGCCGTGGGTCAGCGCCAGATCAATTAGCTCGACACCCGGCGGCACTGGCAGCCCGGCATCACCAATGACCACCATGTCGCCATGGCCCAGGGACGCGATCAGCCGCGACAGTGCGACGTTAAGCAGAGGAGTCTTTTTCATGCGGGTTTAAAGGCCTGTACGTCGGATTGGGTTGGAATGGACGGTTGCGCGCCGGCGCGGGTTACCGACAGCGCGGCGGCAATCTGCCCGTAGCGAATCGCCTCGGCCTCGGATTTGCCATTGGCCAGCGCCGCGGCAAAACCACCGACAAAAGTGTCTCCGGCGGCGGTGGTGTCGACAGCCTTCACTTTCGGCGCCGGAAAATGCTCAAAGCCCTGGCCGTTAGCGAACAGCGAACCTTGAGCACCGAGGGTAATGATGACCTTACCCGCCCCCATAGTGATCAGTTGGCTGGCGGCACTTTCTGCGCTTTCCAGCGAGTCCACCGGCAACCCGCTCAACACAGTCGCTTCGCTCTCGTTGGGGACCAGGTAATCGATCGCGGCAAACCAGTCTGCCGGCAGTGCACGACTGGCCGGTGCCGGATTGAGGATGACGATTTTGCCCAGTGCACGCGCACGCTTGAGCGCATGTCCCACCGTGGCATCTGGAATTTCGAGCTGGCAGATGATCACGTCGGCGGCTTGCAGCACCGCATCAAACCGATCGATCACTGTGGGCGTCATGGCACCGTTGGCACCGGCGACAATGACAATCGCGTTCTGACTGTTGTCATCGACCACGATCAGCGCCACGCCGCTGGAGTCATTGACTGTACTCACTGCCTGACAATCGATCTGCTCGGCCAACAAGGCGTTACGCAATTGCACACCATAGTCGTCATTGCCAACGCAGCCGACCATTGCCACCTGTGCGCCCAAACGCGCGGCGGCCACCGCCTGATTGGCACCCTTGCCGCCGGAAACCGTGGCAAATGAATGACCGATCAGCGTTTCACCACCGACGGGAAGCCGTGGCGCCCGGGTCACCAGATCCATGTTCAGGCTGCCTATTACCACTACATTTGCTGGCATACATCATTACTCGTCAATTCGGTTTCAGCGGTATTCGGTGAACACGCCGGACAACGGGGCGGTCGATTCGCGCAATACAATACTCGGGGTCACGATCCGCTGATCGGTACCCAGAGTCGGCGTAGCAATCCTTCGCAACAGCACTTCGGCCGCCATCTCGCCCAACTGCAGGATCGATTGCCCCACAGTGGTGAGTGCCGGATATACGTAACGACTCATCTGGATATCGTCGAAACCGATCACCGACAACTCGCTCGGCACGCGGACATTACGTTCCGCCGCCGCACGCAGCACACCGATACCGATCATGTCGTTACCGGCAAAGATCGCGCTCGGTGGATTGCTCTCGAGGAGAATCGCTGCCGCGTTGTAGCCGCCGGTACTGGTGAAATCACTTTCCAGCATGCGCGCTTGTCGCACTTCGATGCCCGCTTCTTTCAGCGCCCGGCAATATCCGGCCTGACGCATCTGCGCCACACTGGTACTGGCCGGACCGCCAATGGTGGCAATGTCGCGGTGACCCAATTCGAGCAAGTGCCGGGTCGCGAGGTAAGCGCCGTATTCGTGGTCGATGCGCACCAGATCGGCATCGACACCGTCGAGACCACGGTCGACGATGACCATCGGCGTTTTCACTCCGGCCAACCCCTGCGCCAGACCGCTGTCACCGCCAGCGGAGGCGACGATCAAACCGTCGATGCGTTTCTCCAGCAATACGCGCAAATAGCTGCGCTGCTTATCGGGGTTGTCGTCGGAGTTGCAGAGGATCACGCAGTAGCCGTTACGCTCGCAGTAATCCTCGATGCCCCGCGCCAACTCCGCGAAGTACGGGTTGAGGCTGTTCGGCACCAACAGGCCAATGGTTGCAGTGGTCTTGGCCTTCAGCGAGCGCGCTACCGCACTCGGCACATAGTCGAGGCTCTTGATCGCCGCCTCGACTTTCAGCCGCACTTCCTGACTGACCGGCCGCGTGTTGTTGACCACATGCGACACCGTCGTGTAGGAAATTCCCGCGAGGGCTGCCACGTCCTTGATCGTTGCCATGTCTTAGCCCCGGCGACTGGCGCGCTGACTGCGATAAGTATCGAGCACCACCGCGATCACGATGACCGCACCCGTGATGATTCGTTTGGTCGGTTCGGTCGCGCCGATCTGCGCCAGACCCGCCGCCAGTACCGAGATGATCAGTACGCCAAAGAATGTGCTGATCACCGAGCCACGCCCGCCCATCAGGCTGGTACCGCCGATCACCACCGCGGCGATCACTTGCAGCTCCAGACCGGAACCGGCGTTCGGGTCAGCAGCTTCCAGACGGGAAATCTGAAACAGCGCGGCGACACCGGCCAGCAGGCCCATCAGGCTGAACACCAGAATCTTGTAGGGTTTCGGATTGATCCCCGCCAGACGCACCGCCTCTTCGTTGGTGCCGATGCCGATCAGGTAGCGACCGAACACGGTACGGGTCAGAACGGCTTGGGCAATGATGATCACCAGCAAGGCAATGATGAACGACGGCGAGATACCGAACGCGATCGGGTTCGACAGCCAGGCAAACGAGTCACCGATGTACGCCGTGCGCGATCCGGTCATCTGATACGCCAGACCCCGAGCCATTTCCAGCACACCCAGAGAGACGATGAACGATGGAATCCGCCACGCCACTGTGATCGAACCAGTGACCGTACCAGCCAGTGCCGCAACAGCCATGCCGAGCAACGCTGACGGCAACACGCCCCAGCCCCAGCCAAGAATGGCGACGCTGACCGTCGAAGCAGCCAATGCCAGCACCGACCCCACCGAAAGATCGATGCCGCCAATGATCAACACGAAGGTCATGCCGACCGCCAGCACCATCAGATCAGGAATCTGGTTGGCCAGCGTACTGAAGGTGTTATACGACAGAAAGTGGCTGCTCAAGACCGAGAACAGCGCAATCATCGCCAGCAAGGCACCGGCCAGGCCCAGATAAGTGCCTAAGCCATAGAAGTTGCCACTACGTTTGCCGGCAGGAGATGCAGTTTTCATGGGAGATCCCTAGGCGCCGCTTCGTTGAGCAACGCATCACGTTTTTGGTAGCCGGCGAACGCGGCGGCAAGCAAGTCATCCTGGGTCCAGCTGTCGCGCTCGAAAGTGTCGATCAAGCGCCCCGCCGAAAGCACGCCGATCCGGTCGCAGATCAGCATCAGTTCACGCAGGTCACTGGATACCACCACCAGCGCTTTGCCCTGACGCGTCAGTTCGCCGAGCAAGGCATAAATGTCGAACTTGGCACCGACGTCGATACCACGGGTCGGCTCGTCGAACAGCAGCACCGAACAGTCGCGCTCCAGCCAGCGGCCGATCACGACCTTCTGCTGGTTACCACCGGACAGCTCGGAGACCAATTGTGTCGGACTCGAACTGCGGATGCGCATGGCGTCGATCTGACGCTGCGCCAGAGCGATTTCGTCGCCGTTGTTGACGACCCCGCCACTGGAAATTTCCGGCATGTTGCCGAGGGCGATGTTGGCGCTGATCGACTGACTGAGCAGCAAACCTTCACCCTTACGGTCTTCGGTAATCAACGCGATGCCATTACGCACGGCGTCGACGGGCGAGCGCACGCTGACCACTTTGGCCGGGGAGCCGAGCGCGATGCTGCCGCTGTCGGCAACATCCGCCCCGAAAATCAATCGCAGCAATTCAGTGCGCCCTGCCCCGATCAATCCGGAAATCCCGAAGATCTCGCCGGCACGCACTTCGAAGGAGACATCGCGCACTTTGTCGGAACGGGTCAGGCCTTTGACCGTCAACGCCGGAGCACCGATCTTGCGCGGGCCCATGTCGATATGTTCGCCCAGTTCACGACCAACCATCAGCGTAACCAGTTGCTCGCTGTTGTAATTGGCCATCGGCTCGACACAGACCAGATTGCCGTCACGCAGCACGGCAATGCGCTGCGCTACGCGGGCCAGCTCTTCGAGACGGTGGGAAATGTAGATGATCGAAACGCCGCGCGCCTGCAAGCGGGTGATCTGCTCAAAGAGCATTTCGACTTCACGCGCAGTGAGCATCGCGGTCGGCTCGTCGAGGATCAACACATGGCAATCGCCGATCAGATTGCGGGCGATTTCGACCATTTGCTGATGGCCGATACCCAACTCGCCGACCAGCGTATCCGGGTCAATGGCGTCGAGGCCCACTTGCGCCATGGCTTCAATAGCTGCTTTGCGTAATTGCTTGCGGCTGATCCAGCCGCCGTTGCTTGGCAGGTTGTCGAGAAACAGGTTTTCCGCAACCGACAGTGTCGGTAACAGATTGAGTTCTTGCATGACCATGCGCACGCCGAGCTCTTCGGCCTGGGTACGACTGCCCGGACGATAGTCCTTGCCGTTGAATTGCATCTGGCCGGTGGTCGGGGTGACCAGTCCGCCGATGATTTTCGACAGGGTACTTTTGCCGGCACCATTCTCGCCGGTCAGCGCCAGCACTTCACCGCGCATCAGCGTCAGATCGATGCCGCTGAGCACCGGCTGCGCATAGGTCTTACCGATACCGCTGACCGAGAGGACAGCGTTCGGGGCGGAAACTGACATAAAAACTCTCCATGCGCTCGCCCGGACGGACGAGCGCCGTTGTGTCGCCAGAAGACTTACTGGGTGACCAGCTCGACCGGTGTTTCGATCACGCCGTTGGCGCCGCTGTCGACTTTCTCGCCCTTGATGATTTTCAGCGCGGTTTCGATGCCGAACACGGCTTGCTTGGCAGCGAACTGGTCAGCAGTAGCCAGCACGCGACCGTCCTTCAGCATTGGCTTGATGGCATTGATGTTGTCGTAACCGACGACCTGAACCTGACCGGCTTTGCCCGCGGCGCGCACGGCGGAGACAGCACCTACAGCCATGCTGTCGTTGCCGGCCAGCAATGCTTTGACATCCGGGTATTCGCTGAGGATCGACGCGGCAACCTTGTTGCCCTTGTCGATTTCCCAGTCACCGGATTGCAGGGAAACGATCTTGATCTGTGCAGCGTCCATCGCATCCTTGAAGCCAGCAGTGCGCTGCTGGGCATTGGTGGTCGTGGACACGCCTTCAATGATGCCGACTTCGTCACCGGCCTTGAGCTGCTTGGCCAGGTATTCGCCGACCAGACGCGCGCCTTTGCGGTTGTCCGGGCCTACAAAAGGCACGCTGATGTTTTTGCTTTTGACGATGGCCGGATCGAGCTGGTTGTCGATGTTGATCACGGTGATGCCGGCATCGACGGCTTTCTTGATCACCGGCACCATGGCCTTGGAATCGGAAGGCGCGATCACCAGTGCATTGACCTTGGCCAGGATCATTTGCTCGACGATGCGGGTCTGGCCAGCAGTGTCGGTTTCATCCTTGATGCCGTTGGAGATCAGGTCGAAATCAGCGGAGTGTTCTTTCTGGTAAGCCTTGGCGCCATCTTCCATGGTCAGGAAGAATTCGTTGGCCAGAGACTTCATGACCAGCGCGACTTTAGGTTTTTCGGCGGATTCGGCGAATGCCGAGGAGACAGGTAGTGCGGCGGCTGTGGCAGCCAGCATAGCGACAGCAAGAAGACGTCCAGCGAATGGCAGCTTCATGGGTTCACTCCGATCTTATGATTATTGTGAGCAACGCTTGCGCTGGCGTAAGCTACTTGGCTTTCTGCCGGGCCATAAAGCGCCGGGAGCGCCACGCAAACGTTTGCGTAGACCGAACTATGCGAATCCCGCCGACATTTGTCAACAATCAGAAATCGTCATTTGTTGTAGGGCGAATCGTCGGACTCGCCCCTTCGCGGCTTATGCCGTGGTGCTGACCAGGTTACCGCTGGTGGAACTCTTGGTCATTTCCTTGACCAGTGCACCGGCCACTTCTGCCATCGCAGCGCTGGTTTGCGCGATTTGCCCCTGAATGGACATCACCGCCTGCGATTTGGCCTCAGGCGTCGGGTAGGTCTTGGCTTGTGCGGCTGCCAGTTGTTGTTGCTGCTCCTGAAGTTGCTTCTGCAGTTCCTGCATGCGCTTGAGCAACATCTTGACCGTGACACTCAGGTTGTCGCCGCTTTCAGCCTTGCTGTCTTCTGGCGCGGCAGCACCACCGGTCCTGACCTGATTGCTCGATTCTTTCTCTGTGCCCAGCGCCTCGGTGGAAGCCTCCGCTCCCGCCTCGCTCAATGCATTGATAGTCGCTGCGGTTTTGCCGCCGATGGTGACTGCCGCAGGATTAGATAAACCGACCGTCAGTGACATGTGAACTCCCTAGATTCTGTTTCCTTGAACAACCATCGGCCCCCGCGAAGGTTTCTTTAGCAGAAAAGCCGAAACCGGCCACTCGAATCACTCGACAAAAGCAGTAGTTCTTTTCGGGGAGCCGAACGCGAAAGCGTCCATTGTTCGGAAACCCGGATAAACGATTCGCCCCGCAATTTGCAAACTCCAAAAATCTTGATGTAAATCATGAAGTTAAACATTTCTCTGACGCAAAGTACGGCTGGTACAGATCCTGCTCCCTTCACCGCACCCCGGGCATCCAGATCGGCTTGGGGTGCATCTAGATGAACCTGCATCAGCACCGTCTCACTACTAGAGAGAAAAATAATGAAATCTGCTTTCAACACTTTGGTTCCGGGCGCTTTGGCCCTTCTCCTGCTCCTGCCCACCGCCCTTCAGGCGAAAGAAGTCGAAACCCAGACCAAGCTCGCTAACGTCGTAGTACTTGCCACCGGCGGCACCATCGCAGGCGCTGGCGCGAGCGCCGCCAACAGCGCCACCTACCAGGCGGCGAAGGTTGGCGTCGAACAATTGATCGCCGGCATTCCCGAACTGAGCAAACTGGCGAACGTGCGTGGCGAACAAGTCATGCAGATTGCCTCGGAAAGCATCACCAACGAAAACCTGCTGCAACTGGGTCGTCGTGTAGCCGAACTGGCCGACAGCAAAGACGTCGACGGCATCGTCATCACCCACGGTACCGACACCCTGGAAGAAACCGCTTACTTCCTAAACCTGGTGGAAAAAACCGACAAGCCGATCATCGTCGTCGGTTCGATGCGCCCGGGCACTGCCATGTCCGCCGATGGCATGCTTAACCTGTACAACGCCGTGGCCGTGGCCAGCAGCAAAGAAGCGCATGGCAAAGGCGTACTGGTGACCATGAATGACGAAATCCAGTCCGGTCGCGACGTCAGCAAGATGATCAACATCAAGACTGAGGCCTTCAAAAGTGCCTGGGGCCCACTGGGCATGGTGGTAGAAGGCAAATCCTACTGGTTCCGCTTGCCAGCCAAGCGTCACACCATGGATTCGGAATTCGACATCAAAAACATCAAGAGCCTTCCTGACGTAGAAATCGCTTATTCCTACGGCAACGTCAGCGATACTGCCTACAAAGCTCTCGCCCAATCCGGTGCCAAGGCAATTATCCATGCCGGTACCGGTAATGGCTCGGTCTCCTCCCGCGTGGTTCCAGCCCTGCAAGCGCTGCGCAAGGATGGCGTGCAAATCATTCGTTCGTCCCACGTCAACGCTGGCGGCTTCGTTCTGCGTAACGCCGAACAGCCGGACGACAAGTACGACTGGGTTGTTGCTCACGACCTGAATCCGCAGAAAGCTCGCATCCTGGCAATGGTCGCCCTGACCAAAACCAACGACAGCAAAGAGCTGCAACGGATGTTCTGGGAATATTGATGGACCTTCGCCCAATCAATTCTTGATTGGGCGCCCTGCGCCACTCGCCTGACCGGTGGGTGGTGCATCGCTCACAACGCTCTCGCATTTTTCCCACAAAAAATTCGACACGACCTACACCAAAATCGGAAAACCGCTGTCAGAGGATTTTCTTGAATTTTAAGCAGTTGCGAAAATGCTTACAGTTAAATACTGTATGCACGTACAGCTTAATAAGGATAACCTCGTGGCCACCTCCCCTGATGCTCCTGACGCTTTCGAACGCATGGGTCTGCGCGTTCAAAAAATCATCAACTCCCCTACCGCACAAAAATCCAAAGCGGCGCTGATCTTCCGTCTGCCGGACGAGCCGATGGACGAGTGGGAGCGCCTGCTCGAGGAAATCGACGAGAACGACAACGTCACCCTCGCCTATCGCGACGACGGTGGCGTGCAGATTTTTTGGGTTGTACCGAAGGAAGATTGATTCAATGAGTGTCCGCTGTTTTGCTTTGCTGCTTTTGTTCATCGCCATGGGGGCCCAGGCTGGCGCACCCCGCACATTTACCGAAGCCAAGAAGGTCGCCTGGAAGCTTTATGCACCGCAGTCCACAGAGTTTTATTGCGGGTGCAAGTACACCGGCAACAAGGTTGACCTGAAGGCTTGCGGTTACGTACCGCGCAAGAATGCCAAGCGTGCGTCACGCATTGAATGGGAACACATCGTGCCGGCCTGGCAGTTCGGCCATCAGCGTCAGTGCTGGCAGGAAGGCGGCCGCAAGAACTGCACCCGATACGACCCAAGCTATCAAAAGGCTGAAGCCGATCTGCATAACCTGGTGCCGAGCATTGGCGAGGTCAATGGCGATCGCAGCAATTTCAGCTACGGCTGGCTGCCAGTGCAATCCGGGCAATACGGCTCGTGCCTGACCCAGGTCGACTTCAAGGCGAAGAAGGTCATGCCTCGCCCGTCAATTCGCGGCATGATCGCCCGCACCTATTTCTACATGAGCAAGCAGTACGGCTTGCGCCTGTCGAAACAGGATCGACAATTGTATGAGGCGTGGGACAAGACTTACCCGGTGCAGGACTGGGAGCGTCAGCGCAATCAGAGCGTGGCGTGTGTGATGGGGCGCGGTAATGAATTCGTCGGCCCGGTGAACATGAAAGCCTGCGGTTGATTTCAGCGCAGAAAAAAGGCCTCGAACGTTATGTTCGAGGCCTTTTCATTTGTGCCTAGTTGGCTGCCTTGTCGTGCCGCCAGTAGCCCATCAAATTGAGAGACTCACGAGGCATGCCACATTCTTTGATCAGGTATCTGCGCAAACTCATCACCGCCGCCGACTCTCCGGCAATCCAGCCATAAAAGCCTTCAGTGGCGGTATCGGCGATTTCCCAGAGAATGTCCTTCTCTATGTCAACGTCAGCCAATTCAATCGCTTGCCCCGCTGAAGATACATGGACGGGCAAAGTCGCCGCCCTGACCGCCTCCACCATCAGCGCTCCCGCGACTGTTTCGCTCGCAGGTTCCCGGATCAACCAACGTACCGACAACGCCGGCCAATCAGGGACGTCGAGCATGTCCTGAGCACTGTCCACTTCGAAAAATGCCTGAACTTGTGGTGGCTCGGCGAGCATCGCCAACTCATCAAGAATGCCCATGGCTGCTGGCAGCGCCGTCGCATCTGCAACGAGCAAAAGCTGCTTGAGTGCCTGTGGCGGCTTCCATTCAAAACCGCCGGCCTCCTGCGCCGAGAAATGGCGATCAGGCGCAAGGATCTGCATCGAATCACCAGGCTGCGAATGCAGCGCCCAACGCGACGCCGGCCCGGTCTCACCGTGCAGAACAAAATCAATATCGACTTCGCCTTGCTCCGCGCGTAAATGCCGGATGGTGTAGGTGCGCATGGCGGGACGTCGGTCTGCCAGCATCGCGCGAAACCGGGCGTACCAACCTTCCTCTTGAGAAAGCTTGGCCTGCGAGCCATTGGCTGCAGGAAAGAACAGCTTCACCCGCTGATCCGGCGCCCAGGTCGCCATTTCTCGGACTGGAAGACCGACGAGCGTGATCCGCATCATGTGCGGGCTCAACCGGGTTTTTCGATGCAAGGTTACATCGAACAATTTGTAAGGATTGGCGGAGGCCATGGGGAACTCCTTCAGGAAATCATCAACGACTTCAATAGGAACGAGTCGCGCTAGAGAGCCTTTAGGAGATTCCGCCGACTGGAGCGTTTACGGCGTGAGCGGATGCTCGACCAACACCGATTCAACGTTTTGTTTCTTGGCCTTCACCAGCGCAGCATCCACTTGAACCTTGCGAGCTTCCGCTTCAGCCTGAGAGTTGAACGGGCCAATCAGAATTCGCGTTTTGCCGCTGCTGTCCTTGATCACCGTAGGCACGAAGGCGTGCTCGATGAGCCAGCCACTCAGGTCGCTGACAGCCTGTGGCGTTTCACCGCGCACTTCGAGATCCCATTGTGGTGCAGCGGCCGCCGCCGGCGCCGTCACTGCTGCCGACTGTGGTTTTGCTGCGTCTGCATTCTTGCCTTCACCACACCCTGCCAATACCAGTGCCGCGACTACCCAAACCAATTTGCGCACAACGCTTTCCTCGAAATTCTCAAAGCCGCGATCTTATCATTCATAAATACTTCGCGAGCCCCGCAAAATGGGCACAAAACAACGAGATTGATGCCTGCAGCCTCTGTATAGTTACGCCCTGGGAATTAATGCCGCATCTGCGCGTCAGAAAGAGGCACCCAAACCGTGAGACTTCGCACTAATCTATACGTACCACCGACCTCTGCACTGTCTGAATCAGGTGCCCTACAAAGCAATCAAGGAGAAGACCATGCTGATACTCACCCGCAAAGTCGGTGAAAGCATAAACATCGGTGATGACATCACTATCACCATTCTGGGCGTAAGCGGCCAACAGGTCCGCATTGGTATCAACGCTCCGAAAAACGTTGCCGTGCACCGTGAAGAGATTTACCAGCGCATTCAGGCTGGCCTGACCGCCCCGGACAAGCCACAAACTCCCTGAGCCGCCTCGCAGTCAGTAGCCAGTCCGTTTTACCTTGTGGAATGACTGGCTAGAGATTCACGCGCCGTTTTGCCATCCGCTCCCACCTCGCTGGGTACGGCGCCTGACACATGAGCCTTCCGCGTTACCCTCCCGCCCTTTCTGCTGATCGATACTACCGAGCATTCTCAAGACTGGCTGTCGGACATTTCCGATAGAGCGAAGGGAATTGGCCTTCCTACCCGAACGTCACCCCACGTGCCATGCCTGTGGCTGCAACCATCATCAGCACCAGTAGCAGCGCTTCGACGTGACTGATGCGTGCAAACAACTTTGCTCTCCCGGTATCGAGCACCGCCCCCCGCGCCTTGGCGATCCGCCATTTGATCAGCGTGATCATCGGCGCAAGCTCCATCAACAGAATCAGAACGAACAGCGTCATCTTCAGGTGAAACAGCGGCTGATGAAGATAATAGTCAGTGCCTTTTTCGTAACCGCCAAAGGCACGCATCCCGCCTGTGATCAACAAGATCAGCGCGCAAATCCCCCAGAAATTGTCAGCCAGCAGAACCCGCCCGGCCTCCCCTGTCCCGGCCGCCAGGCGACTGAACGCCGTCCCACGCGTCAGTACCGCCCAAAAACCCAAAGCAAATGCCAGCAGATGAACAGCTGCAAGAAACCAATGAACCAGCATCGATACACCCTCATCAGAAAGAGTTGAAAATCGGCCAGTCAGTAGTAGTTGAAAAAACAAGGATTTGCTTGCGGGGTGTCGCCAGGCTTTCAGGAGAGATCGAAAGGAGAAATTTCAGCCAATTGAGGCAAATCGCAGGCAAAAAAAATCCCAAGCAGCTGATGGAAGCTTGGGATTTAAAAATGCATAAACCGTGGTGGTGAACGCGGGGTGGATCTTACTGAATCATCCTGCACGTAACAACTTATTTTTGATAACCGGTCGGTTAAAAATCATCGTAAGTCATTAAATATCCACACTATTTCAAAGGACGATGGCGACAGACGGTTACTTATCAGCCGCCACAACGCATAACTTCAGAAGTGGCAACAACCGCTTCCACCCCGCCTGATAATTCGCCGCCAAATCAGCAATGATCGCAAACCAATCAGAGCGCGGAGAAAATCCGCAAAAAGGCAACCGAAAATCAGTCAACCAAAAAGATGTAACAATTGTTAACCATCTTCCGAAATAGTAGGATCATCGGCGTACGAACTTACATGGACGGTTCAATTTTATGCGCTTTAAACCTATGGATAGGTTCCCTCCCTGCCGGCGCCCACTCAACTCCACTTCGCTCCCCACACCGCCTAAACATTTCAGAAAGACTCTATGAATAGCTCGCATCGTCGAATTCAGCGACAGCCTGTCAGCACCCGCCTGAAACCTTGAAAAGGAATTTCCCATGAGTGGCAAACCCGCTGCCCGCGTAACAGATCCCACCAACTGCCCCCTGCCGGGACATGGCACGAATCCGATTGCCAGTGGCTCACCCAATGTAAACTTCGATGGCTTGGCTGCTGCTCGAATGACCGATAAGTCTGCGTGCGGCAGCCCCATTACCGGCGGAGTAAGTACGACGGTGTTCATCAACGGACTGAATGCTGCAACCAAAGACAGCACTGGAGCCCACGGTAATGTGGTGATTGGCGGATCCGGCACAGTGATTATTGGCGACACCGTGGTCACAGCACCGTTTAGTGGGCTGATGCCAATGCCTGTGCACTTCAGCGACAAGTTTCAACTGATCGATGAAGATTCTGGCGAACCCCTGCCGGATCACGTCTACGCCTTCCAGCGCGCCGATGGCAGCATCGAACACGGCGTCAGCGACAAGAATGGCTACACACACGTTGTCAGCTCGCACCTTGCGGAAACCATCACGCTCTTTTTAGAAGACTGAGTTATCGCCGAACCCGCAAATCAACATTTTTGAGCGAGCATCAACGTGACAGACGTGATCAGCCCCAATGGCAAAAAAATGTCGCCCAGACTCACAAGAGCGGTGACCCCGATAAAAGACACCACCGCGAAAACGATGTTGCTGTCAGTCAAGCAAGAGAAACGACGGGCGGAAAATGAAGAGTATTTGAAGAACAAGAACGTGAAGGCTTTTCTGGATACCATTTCAGAGGCCGAGGGCGGTGACTACCATGCCAAGTTTGGTTATGGATGGGCTCGCGGAGACTGGAAGTTTACGGATGAATCAACGCATCCTGGAGCAGGGTTCGGCGGATCGACCACAGCGTCAGGCAGGTATCAGATCACCAAGTCCACATGGAAATTGCAATGCACCACAGCAATGGGCTTGACTGATTTTTCACCCCACACTCAGGATTTAACTGCAATCGAGATCCTTCGATCGGTAAAGGCAATTGATCCAATCGTAAATGGCGACATCAAGGATGCAATTCACAAGGCATCTGGCCAGTGGGAAGCCTTACCCATGGGCCCAGGCCAAGCCAACCGCCCGCTGAATGGAAAGCCCTCCGGCCAAAAGTACATGCCCTATGACGACGTCGTGTCGACTTACAAGAAATTTGGCGGGACTGCGAAATGAGAACACATCTGTTCGTATCTTTATTGCTTTGCTTCAGCTGCACCTTTGCCAGCGCAACAGAAATCCCGATAAAAGAAGGCATGCCTTTTTTGTCAGCGAGGAAAGAACTCCTTAAAAAAGGCTGGAAACCAAGTATTTCTAAAGAGATGCAGCCTGTTGGAACGGCCGTAGAACTTAAAAACAGGGGAATCATTGAAATCGAACGATGCACTCAAGGCGTGCAGTATTGCGTGTTCCACTACAAGAAAAACAAGCAATGTCTGGGCGTCACCACAACTGGCGAAGAGGTAGAGGAACTTGTTGTTGATGCCTGGGATTTTAAGTGCCAATGACCCTTTCAGATTTTTGATGCGCGCATAGGGCGAACCTTAACGGACTCCGAAAAATGCAAACTTATGCGATCACCTGTGTTCTTCTCGCCTGCATCAGCTTCTTTGCCAGTGCCACTGAGCTCCCCATAACGAAGGGGATGCCGTTTCTGGCCGCTCGAAAGGCGTTGATCAAGCAGGGCTGGATTCCGGACCCAACGGATGAAACGGCCCCCGACGGCGCCATGAAAACGCTTAGAAACATAGGCCTTCTTGAAGTAGAGCGATGCACGGAAGGCGTTCAATACTGCGAGTTCAACTATAAGAAAAACGATGCATGCCTGGTCGTCAGCACGATAGGTGAGAAGGTAAAAGACATGAGAGTCGACGCTTGGAATATTGAATGCCAATAATCCCCTACAGGCACAACAGCACTCCCGGCGCCCAGATGAACACACCCGAGACCTTTTGAGCACTCCGCACAAATCGCAGACAACAAAAAAGGGCCCACCTTTCGGTGAGCCCTTCTAGACCGCCCAGCAGAGCGGATTTTGTTTGGTAGGCGCGATTGGACTCGAACCAACGACCCCCACCATGTCAAGGTGGTGCTCTAACCAACTGAGCTACGTGCCTGCTGTGAGGCGGCATTCTACGGAATTCCGGAGGGGTGTCAACACCTTTTTTTCACCTAACCCTATGAATATGCAAAATATTTAATTTCGGGTCGTCGACGAAGATTTTCCGGTGGCTGGCGGAGGTTTTTCAAGTCGGGTAGGATCGGCGCACTCGTAAAATATATTAAACAGAGGCGGCAGGATGGCGAACACCCCTTACCCAGAGTCCTATTACGCTGCGTCGGCCAACGCCGTACCGCCCCGCCCTGCCTTGCAGGATGACGTGGAGACGGACGTCTGTGTGATCGGCGCCGGGTATACCGGATTGTCTTCTGCCCTGTTTCTGTTGGAGAACGGTTTTCGCGTCACCGTCCTGGAAGCAGCCAAGGTCGGGTTCGGCGCCTCCGGGCGTAATGGCGGGCAGATCGTTAACAGTTATAGCCGCGACATCGACGTGATCGAGCGCAGCGTCGGCCCCAAGCAAGCGCAACTACTCGGACATATGGCGTTCGAGGGTGGGCGGATCATTCGCGAGCGTGTGGCCAAGTACAACATCCAGTGCGACCTGAAGGACGGCGGCGTATTCGCAGCCATTACCGCCAAGCAGATGGGCCATCTGGAATCGCAGAAACGCCTCTGGGAGCGTTTCGGCCATACGCAACTTGAGCTGCTTGATCAACGCCGTATCCGCGAAGTGGTCGCCTGCGATCAGTACGTCGGCGGCATGCTCGACATGAGCGGCGGCCATATTCATCCGCTGAACCTTGCGCTCGGCGAAGCAGCGGCGGTCGAGTCACTCGGCGGCACCATCTATGAACAATCGCCTGCCGTGCGCATCGAGCGCGGCGCCAACCCGGTTGTGCATACGCCGCAAGGCAAGGTCAGGGCCAAGTTCATCATCGTCGCCGGCAACGCCTACCTCGGCAATCTGGTGCCGGAACTGGCCGCAAAATCGATGCCATGCGGCACGCAAGTGATCACCACCGAACCATTGGGCGATGATCTGGCGAAAGCCTTGCTGCCCCAGGATTACTGCGTTGAAGACTGCAATTACCTGCTCGACTACTACCGTCTCACGGGTGACAAGCGCCTGATCTTCGGCGGTGGCGTGGTGTATGGCGCGCGCGATCCGGCGAACATCGAAGCGATCATTCGCCCGAAGATGCTCAAGGCTTTCCCGCAACTCAAGGATGTGAAGATCGATTACGCCTGGACAGGAAATTTCCTGCTGACCCTGTCGCGCTTGCCGCAAGTCGGCCGCTTGGGCGACAACATCTATTATTCGCAGGGTTGCAGTGGCCATGGCGTGACTTACACGCATCTGGCAGGCAAGGTGCTGGCTGAGGCGCTGCGCGGTCAGGCTGAGCGCTTCGATGCGTTTGCCGACTTGCCGCACTACCCGTTCCCCGGCGGGCAACTGTTGCGCACACCGTTTGCCGCACTGGGTGCGTGGTATTACGGGCTACGCGATAAATTCGGGATGTAAAAAAGGGCCGCTGAATAGCGGCCCCTTTTTATTCAACACTGAACGGTTTCAGAGCTGATCCCGAGCAATCCCGCTGCGGATGCGCAAGATATCTGCCAGCACCGCCAGCGCGATTTCCGCCGGCGTCTTGCTGCCGAGGTTAAGACCAATCGGCGCATGAATCCGCGCCAGCTCAGCTTCGCCCAAGCCGCCAATCCGACGTAACCGCTCGAAGCGCTTCAGCGAAGTCTGCTGCGAGCCCATCACGCCGATGTAGAACGCCTCGGTACGCACCGCTTCCATCATCGCCAGATCATCGATGCGCGGATCATGCGTCAGCGCCACCACCGCCGTATCACGATGACAACCACCGTCAGCAATAAACACCGACGGCAATTGCCGACGAATTTCCACGCCATCAAGCACTACGCCTTCGAGCACTTCATCGCGAGGATCACAGAGAATCACTTCAAACCCGAGGCCGACGGCAAATTCGGCACACGCCTGCGCCACACTGGAATATCCGGCGAGCAACAAGCGCTGTGCCGCGCCGATACGAATGCGCACCCGATCAATCTCACGCTCGATCCGCGCACCCTGCTCGCGATCAGCGAACAGACTGCGCGCACCACTGGCCAGATCAACCTCGCGAATCAAGCGGCGCTGACCGAGCAGCGCCGACTCCAATTCACGCAGATGCGCCTGCACCTCGCAGTCAGCGTCAAATTTCTCTACCAGCACATCGAGAATGCCGCCACAAGGCAGGCTGACCCGCGAGCGCGGATCGTCGCCTTCGCCGTAACGCACGACGTTGACCGCATCGAGAAACGCACCTTCGGCGACGCGCTCGAGAAAATCTTCCTCGACGCAGCCGCCGGACAGCGAGCCGATCCACTGTCCGCCATCGTTCACCGCCAGCAGCGAACCCGGCGCACGCGGTGCCGAACCGTAAGTCGTCAGCACAGTGCAAAGCCAGATGCGCTGCCCCGCCACCGACCACTCCAGCGCGCGGCGCACCACTTGTAGATCGAGATGCTGCATGTCAGTGCGCCTTGTGCTCGATGGACGGTGCGTCGGCTTGCAGCTTCTGCACTTCACTCACGGCCAACTCAGCGGATTGACCACCCCAACCTTGACGCAAGTAGTTGAGCAGGTCGGTCAGTTGCTCAGGCTTGAGCTTGTCGGCGAAACCTGGCATCGGTTGCATGTGCTCGAAACCGGAGAACTTCTGCTCGCCGATACCATCCTCGATCACGCGCAACAGGTTGCGTGGGTCTTCCAGACGCAACGTGGTGTTGCCGCGCATGGCCACCGCGATGTGCGGTTTGCCTTCGCCACCGACCGCATGGCAACCGGCGCAGACGTTCAGGTATTCCTGCTGACCACGCTGGGCGCTGGCGCTGAGTTTCTCTACGGGCACTTCAACGAGGACTTTGGCTGCCGGCGGTTTATCGCCGAGCAGGAACGTCGCCATCGCCGCCAGGTCCGCATCGCTCAGGCCTTGGGTGCTGTTGTGGAACACCGGGAACATCTCGTTGAACATCGTCCCCTGCGCACTCATGCCGTGCTTGAGGAACGTGGCCAGATCCTGCTCGTTCCAGCCGCGCGCAGCCAGATCAGTGGCCAACAGGCTCGGCGCCAGGTAACCATTGAGGATGCCGCCAGTCAGACGCTTGTCCAGCTGCATCGCACCCGGCAGGCCGCGTGGCGTGTGGCACTCACCGCAGTGACCGAGGACTTCGACCATGTACTGGCCGCGTTTCCAGGCTTCGCTTTTGCCTTCGGCTGGCTCCAGCTTCAGCGCTTTGCCGTACATCATGTTCCAGCCGATCAGGCCCGGACGCACGTTGAACGGGAAGCTCAGGCTGGTAACCGGGGCTGGGCGCTCGATCGGTTCGATGGTTTTCAGGTAGGCATGGATCGCATCCGAATCTGCACGCGGCATCAGGTGATACGAGGTATACGGCATCGCCGGATAGAGGTTCGCGCCATCGCGACGCTTGCCTTCGGTCAGCGCGGCGAAGAACTCGTCATCGTTGTACAGACCGATGCCGTGCTCTTTGCTCGGGGTGATGTTGGTGCCATAGATCGTGCCGAACGGCGAGACGATCGGCAGGCCGCCGGCAAACGGCGCGCCGCCCGGTGCAGTGTGGCAAGCCATGCAGTCAGCGGCGCGAGCGAGATACTCGCCGCGCTTGACCTGATCATCGGCGTGGGCAAACAACAGCGGCGCAGCTAGGCCGACCGCCAGGGTCAGGCGGGTCAGAAAAAGCTTCATGCTTAACCCTCCTTGACCATGCCGAGATCGGTCAGCACGTTGCGGGTGGCGTTGTAATAACGCACGTACCCGGTGCAACGGCAGACGTGATGGCCGAGGCTGTCCTCGATGACTTGTTCGAGCTTGCTCTGCACGATCGGCTGGCGCTGCAGCTTTTCAACCAGCACGGTCGCAGCGTTGACGAAGCCTGGTGCGCAGTAGCTGCACTGGAACGCGAACTCGTCGACGAAGCGCTGCTGGATCGGGTTCAGTTCGGTGACCTGGCCCGCCTCATCACGCTTGGCGTGAGCTTCGATGGTGCGGACTTTCTTGCCTTCGAAGTAATGCGCGCCGGTGATGCAGGTGCGCACTTCTTCGCTGGTGCCGTCTGGGTTATCGACGATCACCACGCAGGCGTGGCAGATGCCCTGGCCGCAGCCCAGACGCGAACCGGTGAGGTTTTTGTATTCGTGCAGGTAGTCGATCATCGGCAGGTCATCAGGGATGTCCACCGGGCCGACGGATTGACCATTGAGGGTCAGTTGAAGCGGACGGTTAGCCATTGAGGGCCTCCTTGATGCGCGCAGCAGTGATTGGCAGATCGCGAACACGTTTACCGATGGCGTGCGCCACGGCGTTACCGATGGCACCGACAATCGGGATCATCACCACTTCGGCGATGCCTTTGGACGGGTCGCTCGGCGACAGCGCCGGGAGAATCTCCGACGTCTGCTTCCACACGGCAACGTGACGCGCCATCGGCAGACGGTAACGGTTGAAGTTCCAGTCACCCTCCCCCGGTCCACCTTCGTACAGCGGCATCTCTTCCATCAAGGCGTGGCCGATGCCCATGGCGATACCGCCTTCGAGCTGGCCTTTGACCAATTCTTCAACCAACACACGACCGCACTCAACCCACGAATGGTGGTTGAGCACTTCGACTTCAGCAGAACCCTTGTTGACCTTCAGCTCGACCAGCGTGGCGACCGGGCTGTAGTAAGTCACGGCAGCGTTGTTCAGTTGAACAACCGGATAATTGATGTTCTGGCGATCCAACAGGTGGAAACCAGATGTGGTCATCAACGCCTTCTTCGCTTTCGGCGCGCCGTCACCGTATTTCACGGCGAGACCATCGAGCGGCAGACGCTCGCGCACACCGTCGATGCTGTATTCGGCTTCAGCCCAGCTCCAGCGGTTGAACGCGTGAACAGTGGCGCCGGTCACCAGACCACGTTCGTGAGCGTGCTTGGCCAGCTCTTCGAAGCTCAACGGCTGCATGCCGTTGGCGGTGAGCTTGCCGTCAACCCAGTGCGCATCTTCGCGACGCACGACGTAAGGGTTGGCTTGACCGCCGTAAGGACCCTGACGCCAGATTTCCATGGCCGCCGGCCACAAACCGTTGTTGAACAGCACGCGCGCCGCTTCACGGGTGGCGTGGCTGAAGTAGTACGCCGAGTTGGTCGCAGACGAAGCCGAAGCCAACTTGCCGACCCAGCGCGGGTTGCGCAGCAGGTTGTCCTGTTCGGCCTGGCTCATGATGTAAGGGTTGCCGCTGGTGATCAGCTGCATTTCCTTCCATTCGGTTTCGCCGGTCTTCACTTCGTGCGCCGGGCTGCCGAGGAAATCGGCCACGACCAGGGCTTGCGAGGTGGACATGCCGGTGCCGATTTCAATGCCGATGTGGCGCAAGGTGATGCGACCGTCGGCGGTGAACTCAATGCTGGCCATTGGCGCTTCGGAACCGGTGCCGAAGTCTTTCTGGCAAATGGCGAAACCAACGCCGTACCAGTTGTCCGGGTCGGCGGCTTCGCGTTGTTTCTTGATCGCGTCGCGGTTTTTCCAGACTTCGTGCACCGAGGCCTTGTCGAGAATTTCATGCAAGCGCAGAGCACCGGCGGGGATCGCGCCCTGAGTGTTTTTCATGCCCGAACGCAGGGCGTTCTTGCGACGCAGGTCAATCGCATCGACACCGAGACGGTTGGCGATTTCGTCGACCATCATCTCGGTCGCCGCCATGCTTTGCAGGGTGCCGTAACCGCGCATCGAACCGGCCTCAACACCACGCGAGTGGTAGGCGGTGACTTGCAGATCGTTCTGCGGCATGTAGTAGATCGACTGCGCGGCCGTGGCGCCAACCGCAGCTACCGATGGGCTGTAGTTGATCCGGCCACCACCGTCGACGCTCATTTCAGAGCGGAAAATCTTGAAGCTGTAGTCGTTCTTGTCCACGGCCAATTGGTAGCGGATGTCGAACGGGTGACGCTTGATGCCGCTCTGGAACTGCTCGTAGCGGTCGTTAGCCAAGCGCACAGGCACGCCGGCGCCGTACAGCGCAGCAAGGGCTGCGTAGTAAACGAAGATGTTGTGGTCTTTGGAACCGTAGCCCACGGTGTAACCCGGGTGCATGTTCAGATTGTCGAGGCCGAAGCGCGACGGCGCGATCATTTTCGCGGTCTCGGTCGCAGCTTCCAGCGGGCACTGGGTAGCCACCACGAAGTGCAGGGTTTTGGTTTTCGGGTCGTACCAGCCGTTGCCGTTATCCGGTTCCATGGCGGCCGGTTCGATCGACGGGGTTTTGTAGCGCTCGTCGAACACCAGCCAGTTGTCCGGCGGCGTATCGATCTCTTTCTTCATGCGGTCGGCGTAGAACAGGCCGCGCTCAGTCAGGTTGCCGTGGAGGTTGGGCTGGGAATTCCACACCGGGCGACGGTTTTTCAGCATCGGGAACAGAATCGAATCCTTGAGGCTGGCGAATTCATCTTCGTCTGCCGAAGTCGCGCCGCCCACACGTACGTAGCGGAAGCTACCGTAGGGATCGCCTTCGTAGAACGGCACTTGGGCACCGTAACGAATCGCTTTGTCATTGAACTTGAGTTTGTTCTTGGCCTGACGGAAACGCTCGAAGTCGTTCCAGATCAGGATCGCCACCGGGTGACCGATGAACATCGGCACCTTGCCTTCTGGCAGCAGTGGATCCGGCGCGTGCTCCTCCGGGAAGACGATGCCGTCCTTGTCCAAATCAGCCGCGGTGACGATGCGGTCCGGCTGCAAATCGGCGCCGAGCCACGACAGGTCGTAACCGGCGTAGATGCGGTCAGCCTTGATGGTTTTCAGCAACATCGCGTGGCCTTGCTGCCCGGGCCAGCCCGGCATGTCCTTGGAACGGATGTCGCGGGCAAAGACTTTGCTGCCGCAGACCTTGGACAGTGCGTCGTTACGCTGACGCGCCTTGCCGTTGCTGCCGAGCCACTTCTCGGACGGCACGGTGACAGTGTTTTCCATCAAGGCAGCCAGCGCCTGACTGCTGAGCGGCGTGAGCGTGACGCTCACACCCGCCACCAGCCCACCCTGGAGGAACGAGCGCCGGGATATATCACGGTTGGACATGGATCATCCTCTGGGCGGTTATGTATCCGCCCTTCTGGTTATCTACTGGGGAATCTCGAGTCTTGCAGAAGCCCTCTTTGGCGAAACAAAGGGCGTGTTGACAGTGCAAAGCTGACCGAAAGGTTAACTTTAAAGGTTTCTGCGCTCGCAGCAAACAACCAGTTACAAAAATTTGACTAAAGAATCAAAAAATCAATGCGACGTGGCACCGCAGCAGGCGGATAGACACTTGTAGGAGTGAGCCTGCTCGCGATGGCGGAGTGTCAGTCACCAGCAGCATGGCTGAACTGACGCTATCGCGAGCAGGCTCACTCCTACAGGGATTTGTGTTGGCTTCAGGAGTTGGGGCAGGCGAATAAGAGGTGGATAGCCAAATTTCAGACACAAAAAAACCCCGGTCTTTCGACCAGGGTCTTTGCTATCGATTCCGAATCAACCAAGGGTTGCTTTCGGTGCTTCAAGGCGTTCAGTGGTCCTTGAAGCAGATATGGCGCAGCGGACGGGACTCGAACCCGCGACCCCCGGCGTGACAGGCCGGTATTCTAACCGACTGAACTACCGCTGCGTATCGCTTTGAGCTTGCGCTCAAGTAACTCGTTTTGACTGCAAGCTTCGGTGCTTTGCAATCGCGAACCAGACAAGCCTGATTCGTAAAATATGGCGCAGCGGACGGGACTCGAACCCGCGACCCCCGGCGTGACAGGCCGGTATTCTAACCGACTGAACTACCGCTGCGCGTCGGTGCAGGCACTTTCAGCCTACGTTCTTGCTTACGCAAGTTTCTCGGGGAGTGGTGGGTGATGACGGGATCGAACCGCCGACATTCTGCTTGTAAGGCAGACGCTCTCCCAGCTGAGCTAATCACCCGTTTGCATCTCCGAGGCCGCGAAATTTACGCAGGTAGCGAACCTAAGTCAATAGCAGGATTGAAGTTTTTCTAAAAAGACGAAATTGTTTCCATCCTGCAAGACCGCCTTCGCGAGCAAGCTCGCTCCCACAAGGGGTATGCATTCCAAATGTGGGAGCGAGCCTGCTCGCGAAAGCGTCAGTTCATTCAACGCAAACTCACAGAAAAAGGCGATCTACTCGCTATAGATCATCTTTTTCGTCATACCGCCATCGACGACGAATTCCTGCCCGGTGACAAACCCGGCATTCCTCGACAGCAACCACGCAACCATGGCCGCCACATCTTCAACCGTCCCTACCCTGCCCGCCGGATGCTGAGCATGATCGGCATCGGCCAAAGGCTCGGCCCGACGCGCAGAGGGATCCCGCGCATCGATCCAGCCCGGGCTGACTGCATTGACGCGAATCTCCGGCCCCAGACTGATTGCCAGCGCATGCGTCAGCGCCAACAAGCCGCCCTTGCTCGCCGCATACGCCTCGGAGTCCGCCTCCGACTGCCGTGCACGGGTCGAGGCCAGATTGACGATCGACCCGTTATGCGCGCGCAGGTACGGCGCACAGTGCTTGGCCAACAGCATCGGCCCACTGAGGTTTACCGCCAGCACGCGATTCCAGTAAGCCAGATCGAGGCTTTCCAGAGTGATGTTGTGCGGATCGGCGACCGCCGCGTTGCACACCAGCGCATCGAGGCGACCAAACTGCCCCAGCACTTCAGCAACACCGAGCGCTACCTGGCCCTCATCGGCAACATCCATGGCGATGAACCAGGCGTTTTCGCCCAGTACCTTCGCCACTTTCGAACCGCGCGCACGATCCAGATCCGTCAGCACCACTTGCCAGCCTTCGCTGATCAGCCACGCCGCGATCCCCAGACCGATACCACGCGCGGCACCCGTGACCAGCGCAACGCGGCCATGGGTACCGGCTTTCGGAGTGGACAACTCGATCACAGCGCTGCCAGACCGCGCGCCAGGTCGGCTTGCAGGTCAGCAACGTCCTCCAGACCGACGGCGATGCGGATCAGGCTGTCGCGAATACCCGCTGCCTCACGCTCCTGCGGCGCCAGACGGCCATGGGAAGTGGTGCTCGGATGGGTGATCGTGGTTTTGCTGTCACCGAGGTTGGCGGTGATCGAAATCAGGCGAGTCGCATCGATGAAGCGCCACGCGCCCTCTTTGCCACCCTTGACCTCAAAACTCACGACCGCACCGAAGCCCTTCTGCTGACGCTGGGCCAGTTCGTGCTGCGGATGGCTCTTGAGACCGGCGTAATGCACCTTCTCGATACCATCCTGCTGCTCCAGCCATTCAGCCAGTTCCTGGGCATTCGCGCAGTGCGCCTTCATCCGCAGGTTCAGGGTTTCCAGACCCTTGAGGAAGATCCACGCATTGAACGGGCTCAGGGTCGGGCCGGCGGTGCGCAGGAAGCCGACGATTTCTTTCATCTGCTCGCTGCGACCGGCTACCACACCGCCCATGCAACGCCCCTGGCCGTCGATGAACTTGGTCGCCGAATGCACGACGATGTCGGCACCCATTTTCAGCGGCTGTTGCAACGCCGGGGTGCAGAAGCAGTTGTCGACTACCAGCATCGCGCCTTTGGCGTGAGCGATTTCCGCCAGTGCGGCGATATCGACCAGCTCAGCCAGAGGGTTGGATGGCGATTCGACGAAAAGCAGTTTGGTGTTCGGCTTGATCGCCGCATCCCAGGCTGACAGGTCAGCCAATGGCACGTAATCAACTTCAACGCCAAAACGCTTGAAGTACTTTTCGAACAGGCTGATGGTCGAGCCGAATACGCTACGCGAAACCAGTACGTGATCACCGGCACTGCACAGGCTCATCACCACTGCCATGATCGCCGCCATGCCGGTTGCGGTGGCAACAGCTTGCTCAGCACTTTCCAGCGCGGCAATGCGCTCTTCGAACGCGCGCACGGTCGGGTTGGTGTAACGCGAGTAAACGTTGCCCGGCACTTCGCCAGCAAACCGCGCGGCCGCGTCGGCAGCGGTGCGGAACACGTAGCTGGAGGTGAAGAACATCGGATCACCGTGTTCGCCTTCCGGCGTACGGTGCTGACCGGCACGTACGGCCAGGGTGTCGAACGCTACGCCTTCGAGGTCACTGTCCAGCCGACCGGCATCCCATTCCTGACTCATGCTGTCACTCCTTGCCCTGTTCGCGAAAATTGAAAGTCAGATACAAAACCGGCCCCTCAGGGCCGGTGATAACTCAGTTGTTGTACAGATCGATGATCGCACTGACCGCTTGGGTCTTGATCTTCGAGGAGTCGTTACGCGCCTGTTCGATCTTGTTCAGGTACGCCTCGTCGACGTCGCCGGTGACGTACTTGCCGTCGAACACCGCACAATCGAAGTTCTCGATCTTGATCTTGCCGCCACCGACCGCTTCGATCAAGTCAGGCAAGTCCTGATAGATCAGCCAGTCAGCGCCGATCAGATCCGCCACGTCCTGAGTCGAACGGTTGTGCGCGATCAGTTCGTGGGCGCTCGGCATGTCGATGCCATACACGTTCGGGAAGCGTACCGCCGGAGCAGCCGAGCAGAAGTAGACGTTCTTCGCGCCGGCTTCACGGGCCATCTGGATGATCTGCTTGCACGTGGTACCGCGCACGATCGAGTCATCGACCAGCATCACGTTCTTGCCGCGGAATTCCAGCTCGATAGCGTTGAGTTTCTGGCGAACCGACTTCTTGCGAGCCGCCTGGCCCGGCATGATGAAGGTACGACCGATGTAACGGTTCTTGACGAAACCTTCGCGGAATTTCACGCCCAAGTGGTTGGCCAGCTCCAGTGCCGCAGTGCGACTGGTGTCCGGAATCGGGATAACCACGTCGATATCGTGCTCTGGACGCTCGCGCAGGATCTTCTCGGCGAGCTTCTCGCCCATGCGCAGACGGGCCTTATAGACCGACACGCCGTCGATGATCGAATCCGGACGCGCCAGGTAGACGTGTTCGAAAATGCACGGGGTCAGAGAGGGGTTGGTCGCGCACTGACGGGTGTGCAGCTTGCCGTCTTCAGTGATGTAGACCGCTTCACCCGGGGCCAGGTCGCGAATCAGGGTGAAACCGAGCACGTCCAGCGAAACGCTTTCCGAGGCGATCATGTACTCGACGCCTTCGTCTGTGTGACGCTGGCCGAACACGATCGGACGGATGCCGTGCGGGTCACGGAAACCGACGATGCCGTAACCGGTCACCATGGCGACTACTGCGTAACCGCCGACGCAACGGTTGTGCACGTCGGTCACGGCGGCAAACACGTCTTCTTCGGTCGGCTGCAGCTTGCCGCGCTGGGCCAGCTCGTGGGCGAACACGTTGAGCAGCACTTCCGAATCGGAACTGGTGTTGACGTGACGCAGATCGGATTCGTAGATCTCTTTGGCCAACTGTTCAACGTTGGTCAGGTTACCGTTGTGCGCCAGGGTGATGCCGTAAGGCGAGTTGACGTAAAACGGCTGGGCTTCGGCCGAAGTCGAGCTGCCCGCGGTCGGATAACGGACGTGGCCGATACCCATGTGGCCGACCAGACGCTGCATGTGACGCTGCTGAAACACGTCACGCACCAGGCCATTGTCCTTGCGCAGGAACAACCGGCCATCATGGCTGGTCACGATACCGGCAGCGTCCTGGCCGCGGTGCTGGAGCACGGTTAGCGCGTCATACAGCGCCTGATTGACGTTCGACTTACCGACGATACCGACGATGCCACACATGCGACGCAACCCCTACTTAATGGATCTGAACTGAACAACACTCACTGAGGCGTTTTCGCCGACGGCAAGAGTTGCTCCTTGAACGGAATATCAGCGGGTACGCTGATTCCGCTGGCAAGCCACTGACTGCTCCACCCGAGAATCAGGTTTTTGGACCAATCAGCGACCAATAGAAATTTTGGTACGAGCTGTGATTCTTTCCACCACCCGTCCTGCTGTACCGGCCCCAGGCTCAACAGCCCGACCGCCACGACCACCAGCAACACGCCACGCGCAGCGCCGAAGGCCATGCCGAGGAATCGATCGGTCCCGGACAACCCGGTGACGCGAACCAACTCGCCGATAAGATAATTGATCATTGCGCCCACGATCAGTGTGGCGACAAACATGATGGCACAGCCCGCGATCACGCGAGCCGATGGGGTTTCGATGTATCCGGCGAGGTACTCGGACAATGAACCACCGAACATCCAGGCGACGACTCCTGCGATGATCCAGGTCACCAGCGATAATGCTTCCTTGACGAAGCCGCGGCTCAAACTGATCAAAGCGGAGATGGCGATGATTGCAACGATCGCCCAGTCAACCCAGGTAAATGGCACAGTGCAGCCTACAGACGGATAAGGCGGCGCATTTTAGCAGAGCGCATGCCTCTCGGTAAGCTGCGATTGTCAGTGCATTTCAATCGAGGTGATAGTTTTTAGCCGCGCTCAGGCTGGAAGCGCACGACAAACCCTTTGAGGTTCTGCTGACGACCCAACAGATCGCGCAGACGATCAGCCTCGGCACGCTCGATCAGCGGGCCGACAAACACCCGATTTTTGCCGTCGGCAGAGCGGATGTAGGCGTTATAACCTTGGCTGCGCAGGGTTTTCTGCAGGCTTTCGGCGCTGGCGCGGCTCGACAGACTGGCCAGTTGCACCGACCAGCTCACCGAAAGGCCATTGGCATCGACGCGGCTTTGTGTGGTGTCCGGCTTACTCGATGCAGAGGTAATCGGCTGGGCAGGCGCAGGAATCGGCTTGGCCACCGCGGGCGGCGCCACAGGCTTGGTGATCATAATGGGCGCTGCCGGTGCCGGTGCCGGCGCAACGGGTGCAGCAGGCGCCGTCTCTTCTGCGACTTCTTCATCCGTCGGCACAGGTTCTTGCGGCAAGGTTTGCGGCTCAGGCACGGCCACCGTTTCCATTTGCACTTGCGGCACGACAGGCGCTTGCGGAGCGGCCGGAGCTTCGACAGTTACCTGACGCTGCTCGTCCTGACGGGAAAACAGCATCGGCAGGAAGATCACCGCCAGCGCAACCAGCACCAGAGCGCCAACCATGCGCTGCTTGTACGCTTTATCCAGCAAAGCCATTTGCCGCTTCCTCCGTGGAGCGCCGGGCCAGCCATTCAAGGGCCTCGGCGACACAATAAAATGATCCGAACAACAGAATCTCGTCGTCGCTTGTAGCCACCGCGCACTGCCCTTCCAGGGCGGCGGCGACACTGTCGTAAGACGTGACCGCAGCGCCAAGGTTCTGCAAGGCAGCGTTTAATTCAGCCACTGGACGTGCGCGCGGCGAATCCAGCGGCGCCACCGCCCAATGCTCGACACTAGCATTCAATTCGCTGACAACACCATCCAGATCCTTGTCGGCCAGCAGACCAAATACCGCCAGACGCTTGCCGACCGGTGGTCGCGAGGCCAGACGGCGGGCCAGATACTCGGCGGCATGCGGGTTATGTCCCACATCCAGCAACAGATTCAGGCGCTTGCCGTTCCACTCGAAGGAGCGACGATCCAGTCGCCCGACCACGCGAGTGGCCTGCAACGCAGCGACGATCTGCTGGGCATTCCACGGCAAACCGAGCAGCAGATACGCCTGCAACGCCAGCGCGGCGTTTTCCATCGGCAGATCGAGCAGCGGCAAGTCACGCAGCTCAACAGCCTGACCGCGCGCATCGGTGCCGCGCCATTGCCAGTGCTGATCAGTGATGCCGAGATCGAAGTCACGCCCACGCAAGAAAAACGGACAGGCCAGTTCACGCGCCTTGTCCAGCAACGGTTGCGGAGGATTCAGATCGCCGCACAAGGCAGGTTTGCCCTGACGGAAAATTCCGGCTTTCTCGAAAGCCACGGATTCGCGAGTGTCGCCCAGATAATCGGCGTGATCGACGCCAATGCTGGTGACCAGTGCGATGTCGGCATCGACCACGTTGACCGTGTCCAGACGCCCGCCCAGCCCGACTTCCAGCACCACCGCATCAAGCCCGGCCTGTTGAAACAGCCAGAACGCCGCGAGGGTGCCCATTTCGAAGTAAGTCAGGGAAGTGTCGCCGCGCCCGGCCTCGACTGCTGCAAAGGCTTCGCACAGCTGTGCGTCAGTGGCTTCGACGCCATTGAGCTGCACCCGCTCGTTGTAACGCAGCAGGTGCGGAGAATTGTAGACACCAACGCTCAGGCCCTGCGCGCGCAGCAATGAAGCCACGAAAGCGCAGGTCGAACCCTTGCCGTTGGTGCCGGTGACCGTGATCACCCGAGGCGCCGGCTGGCCCAGCCCCATGCGGGACGCTACCTGTTGCGAACGCTCCAGACCCATGTCGATGGCCGACGGATGCAACTGCTCAAGGTAGGCGAGCCATTCGCCAAGGGTGCGCTCGGTCATAGGCCAGCAGGGACCGGTGGAACCACGATCGGCTCGATTGGCGCGGCGACGAATTTCGGCGTCGGCTTGCCAGTCATTTGTGCCAACAGGTTACCCAGACGTGGGCGCAGTTCCTGACGGTGGATGATCATGTCGATCGCGCCGTGTTCCAGCAGGAATTCACTGCGCTGGAAGCCTTCCGGCAGTTTTTCACGCACGGTTTGCTCGATAACGCGCGGCCCAGCGAAGCCGATCAGGGCTTTAGGCTCACCGACGATCACGTCGCCGAGCATCGCCAGACTCGCCGACACACCGCCGTAGACCGGGTCGGTCAGTACGGAGATGAATGGAATGCCTTCTTCACGCAGACGCGCCAGCACGGCCGAAGTCTTGGCCATCTGCATCAGCGAGATCAGCGCTTCCTGCATGCGCGCACCACCGGAGGCGGCGAAGCAGATCATCGGGCAGCGGTTTTCCAGCGCGTAGTTGGCGGCGCGCACGAAGCGTTCACCAACGATGGCGCCCATGGAACCGCCCATGAAAGCGAATTCAAAGGCCGAAACCACTACGGGCATGCCCAGCAAGGTGCCGCTGACGGAGATCAGCGCATCTTTTTCGCCGGTCTGCTTCTGTGCAGCGGTCAGGCGATCCTTGTACTTCTTGCCGTCGCGGAATTTCAGACGGTCAACCGGCTCCAGATCGGCGCCCAGTTCGTTGCGACCTTCGGCATCGAGGAAGATGTCGATGCGCGCACGTGCGCCGATGCGCATGTGGTGGTTGCATTTAGGGCAAACGTCCAGGGTCTTTTCCAGCTCTGGACGATACAACACCGCCTCGCAAGACGGGCATTTGTGCCACAGACCTTCAGGGACCGAGCTCTTCTTGACCTCGGAACGCATGATCGAAGGGATCAGTTTGTCTACTAACCAGTTGCTCATGCTTTCTTTCTCCAGTACCGGCGGCCCGAACGCTCTGGTTCGCAGCCCCGCGTATGCCCTTCAGCTAAATTCATGTGTGTGGCGATGGTTGATGGACAGCCACGGTCAGCGCGAAACATGACCTGCGTACATTCCATAAACCCTCAGCCGCGCCTGCTTTGTGCAAGTGCATTGATGGACGGCGGCAGACTGCCAGCCGTCACATCAATATGGCGCTTTGCGTACCGCGTTGATGAACGCGTGAATCTTTGCGTGATCCTTGATGCCCTTGCTCGCCTCTACCCCACCGCTGACGTCTACCGCGTACGGTTTCACCCGAGCCACGGCGTCTGCTACGTTCTCCGGGGTCAAACCACCGGCCAGAATCAACGGCTTGCTCAAACCTTGCGGAATCAATGACCAGTCAAACGCCTCACCGGTTCCACCGGGCACGCCCTCAACGTAGGTGTCGAGCAGCACGCCACTGGCGCTCGGATAGGCATCAACCGCCGCCGCTATGTCATCGCCGGCCTTGACCCGCAACGCCTTGATGTACGGACGATGCCAGCCCTCACAATCTTCAACAGCTTCATCGCCATGGAACTGCAACAGATCCAGCGGCACGGCATCGAGGATTTCCCCCAACTCGCAGCGGCTGGCGTTGACGAACAGGCCCACGGTGGTCACGAACGGCGGCAATGCCTGAATAATCGCCCGCGCCTGCTGTACGGTGACAGCGCGTGGACTCTTGGCGTAGAACACGAACCCGATCGCATCCGCTCCGGCCTCAACGGCGGCCAGCGCATCTTCTATGCGGGTAATCCCGCAGATCTTGCTGCGAACGGCTGGCATATCGAGAAAAACTCCGAGGTAAAATCCGGGAAAGTCCCGGATGGTAACAAAAGCGTTCGAGGCCGTCAGCCGTCAAGTTCGGAGAAACCCGTAAGGAAATGTGGCCCGATAAAACGCTCGGGCAACGGGAATTCGTCGTGGTACTCGACCTGCACCAGATACAGACCGTACGGATGCGCCGTAACGCCACCGGAACGGCGCTCGCGACTTTCCAGCACTTCCTTCATCCACTCCACCGGACGCTCGCCGGCACCAATGGTCATCAGCACGCCGGCGATATTGCGCACCATGTGATGCAGGAACGCATTGGCGCGGATGTCGAGTACGATCATCTTGCCGTGACGGGTCACGCGCAGGTGATGCATCTTCTTGATCGGTGACTTGGCCTGGCACTGGCCGGCGCGGAAGGCACTGAAATCGTGGGTGCCGATCAGGTATTGCGCGGCCTCGGCCATGCGCTCGACGTCCAGCGGACGGTGGTTCCAGGTGATTTCTTCGTTGAGATGCGCCGGGCGGATCTGATCGTTGTAGATCACATAGCGATAACGCCGCGCGATGGCTTTGAACCGCGCGTGAAAATGCGCCGGCATCACCCGCGCCCAACTGACGCTGATGTCATGGGGCAGATTGATATTGGCGCCCATGACCCAGGCTTTGAGCGAACGATCGACGGTGGTATCGAAATGCACCACTTGTCCGCAAGCATGCACGCCGGCGTCGGTGCGCCCGGCGCACTGTAGCGAAACCGGCGAGTTGGCGACTTTCGACAGGGCTTTTTCGAGCTCTTCCTGCACCGTCGCCACACCCGTCAACTGACGCTGCCAGCCGCTGTAGCGCGAGCCTTTGTACTCAACGCCCAGCGCGACGCGGTAAAAACCGTCGGGGGCCATTTCGGCGACCGGGTTATCTATGTTTGCCAAGGTGGGACAGCCTGCTGTTTGTGCAAAGGCGGGCATTATAAGGCTGTGGTTCAGGGATGCCAGAACTCTCTATTGGCAGTTCTGGCCCTATCGCGAGCAGGCTCACTCCTACAGGGGAACGCATTCCAAATGTAGGAGTGAGCCTGCTCGCGATAGCAATCCTTCAGACACCACTGAATCCGGCACAAACAAAAACGGCAGCCTCACCGGGCTGCCGTTTTTGATTTACCGATGTGAACTTACGCCAGGTTCGAGAGCATTTCCTTGGCTTCACCACGTTGCTTCTCGTCACCCTCGGTCAACACTTCGTTGAGGATGTCGCGTGCACCGTCGCTGTCGCCCATGTCGATGTAGGCCTGGGCCAGATCGAGCTTGGTCGCGGCTTCATCAGTGCCGGCGAGGAAGTCGAAATCGTCTTCACCCAGATCACCACCGCTTGCCGCGTCAGCTTCGGTGAAGGTCGGCTCGGCAATGCTCTGCGACAGACGATCCAGCTCGGCGTTGACGTCATCCAGTTCGGCAGCGAACGTATCAGGTTCGGCCGCTGGGTTGCTGTCCATTTCATCGGCCAGCGACAGATCGAAATCAGCCGGCAGCTCCAGATCGTCTTGCGGCACGTCAGCCACGACTGGCGGCTCGACCGGCGACAGATCCTTCACGCCATCGTCCAGATCCAGCAGGAAGTCGTCTTCAGCCAAGGTGGCTGGCGACGGTTCGGCACCGAGGTCCAGATCCAGATCGAAGTCCGACAGATCATCCAGGTTCTCTTTGATCTCGGTCTGCTGCTGCAACACCGATTCAAAGCTCAGGTCGTCGTCCGCTGGAAACTCGTCCAGCTCGACCGGTGCTTCAGGCTCAACCACCGGCGCAGGCTCGACCGGGGTGATGTTGTCGAGATCGTCCAGGCTCAGGTCAAACGCGCTGTCCAGATCGTCTTCCGCTGGCGCCGGCGCAGGTGCTTCCGGCTCATCCAGCAGCAGATCCTTGACGTATTGCGCGTCCAGTTCGGCGGCCACGGCAGCAGCGGCCAGACCCGAAGCAGCGACCACGGCCATGGCCGGGAAGCGGCTTTTCAGCTCTTCGACCTTGGCGAAGTTGTCGCCATTGGCGACCAACTGACGCTCCTGACCGACGAAAGCATCGCGGTCGCCCTGCTGACCGTAGACTTCCATCAGCTTCAGACGCAGATCACTGCGCTGCGGCTCGAGGCTGACGCCCTCTTCGAGCAGCGCGGCAGCCTGATTCAAACGACCGGCATTGATATGCGACTGCGCCTTGTCGAGCACGTCATCGGAACGTTCGGCGGCCGGTGCCACCAGCGGCGCAGCAATCGGTTCAGCCATCACGATCGGCGCGACTACCGGAGCCACTACGGCTGCCGGAGCAGGTGCCGGGGTGTTGAGCTTGACGCTGGCCGCCGGGGTTTCCAGACCTTCGAAGCTGCTTTCCGGCAGATCCTGCTCGGCGGAGAACTCTTGTTCTTCCGACAGAGCGCGGGCCATGCGCAGATGTTTCTCGGCTTCCTGCTGGGCCTTGCGGCGACGTGCCAGTAGCAACAGCAGGAGCGCCAGAACCACAGCACCGCCACCGATCAGCCCCAGCAGGATCGGATTGGTCAGCAGCTCATTGAAGGTTTTCTCTTCATCGACAGGCGGCTTTGGTGCGACCACTGGCTCGACGACTGGTGTTTCAGCCGGCGGCGCAATGGCGGATTCTGGCGTCGGCGCTGCTTCAGCCGGGGTGGCCGGCGGTGTGGCAGCCAGTTCAGCCGTGATCGCAGGCACCGCCGGTGCAGCAGCGTTGGCGGCCGGCGCAGCGCCCGCCCCTTCAGCCTGCAGTTTCGCCAGCTGATTGTTTTTCAGCTCGATGAGTTTTTGCAGCTTGTCCATCTGGCTTTGCAGATCGGACATGCGGCTTTTCAATTCCTCATTGTCACGACGGGTCGTGTCGAGGCTTTCCTGAGTGACCGCAAGCTTGTTGCTCAGCGCTTTTGCGTCACCCGCCGGGCCCTTGCCGCGCGCCTTGGCGCTTTCGGCGGAGACCAGACTCAGATTGTCCTGGGCGTTCTGTGCTGCACCGGTATTGCCGCGACCACGGTTGGTCGCATCGAGCTGCTGTTGGCCAGTGCCCGGTTTGGCCACATAACGACGGCCCGTGCGCCAGGCTTCGTTCTGCGCCGCGACCTCGGCAATCGCTTTCGACTGCGGCAATGCAGTACTTTGTACCGAATCCGGCAGACGCAGCACCTGACCGGTTTTCAGACGGTTGATGTTGCCGCCAATGAACGCATCCGGGTTCAGCGCTTGGATGGCCAGCATGGTCTGCTGCACCGAGCCGCCGGTACGCGCCTTCGCGGCGATTTCCCACAGGGTGTCGCGCGGCGTGGTGGTGTATTGGGTCGGATGCGTAGCGCCAGTGGTCGGCGCAGCAATGGTCTGCGACGGCGCCGGTTGTGCGGCGGCGTCAGCGGTCTGTGGCGAGAACTTCGACGGATCGAGCAGCACACTGTAGTCGCGCAGCAGACGGCCGTTCGGCCACATCACCTGCACGAGGAACTTGACCATCGGTTCCGACAGCGGCTTGCTCGAGGTTACGCGCAGCACGCTTTTGCCGCTGGCGTTGAGTACCGGGGTAAATGTCAGATCATTGAGGAAGGCCTGGCGATCGACGCCGGCCTTGGCAAAATCTTCGGGTGAAGCCAGGCTCGGCACCACTTCGGCAGCGGTGAGATCCTTGACGTCGAGCAGCTCGATTTCAGCCACCAGCGGCTGGTTCAGGGTCGACTTCAGGGTCAGCTCCCCGAGCCCGAGGGCATGCGCCATACCGGAGGACAGCGCCGAGGCGGCCGCTATTGCTAACACCAGTTTGCGAACTTGAACCATAGCCTCATCCTTTGTTTGAACGTTCCTCGGCCAGCGAGAAGATGTTGAATACCGCTGCCGTAAGGCATTGCGCGCGACGACGACAGATGTCGCGCGCGATCATTTCTTTGATGCCCCGGAATGTCCCGGAGGGTGACACGTTATCAAGCAATCTGGGCAAGCATAGCGCTCACCTAGAATCAGTCGACAAATTGTTGCCAAGTATCTTTTACAGCAGGTCTTTTATCAACAATTCAGCCACCTGCACAGCGTTAAGGGCCGCGCCTTTGCGTACGTTATCTGACGTCAGCCACAGATTTAGTTCCGCCGGGTCGTCGACACCGCTGCGCACGCGACCGACATAGACAACGTCCTGCCCTACCGCGTCACCGACTGCGGTCGGGTAATCACCGGCCTCGACCAGCTCGATACCGGCCGCGTCTTCGAGGGCAGCGTTGACTTTTACCAGGTCGACAGCCGACGTTGACTGCAAGGTCACGCTAAGGCTATCGCCAAAAAACACCGGGGCTTGAACGCAAGTTGCGGAAATCTTTAATAAAGGCTTGGCCAGCACCTGACGCAACTCGCGTACCAGGCGTTTTTCCAGCAGCGTATGGCCCTGCGCATCGGGCGTGCCGACCTGGGCCAGCAGGTTGAAGGCCATCTGCCGGTCGAAGAAAGTCGGCTCCAATGGGCGCATGTTCAACAGCTCGGCGGTCTGCCGCGCCAGCTCGGTCACGGCTTCACGGCCTTGGGCGGACACGGCCAGATTGGCGGTGACGTTGACGTATTGCAGATCGATCAGATCAAGCAGCGGCGCCAGTACCACCGCCAGCGAAGTAGCCGACGGGCTTGGGCTGCTGACCTGGAACGGTGCTTTCAAAGCGGCGAGCACTTTGGCATTGGCTTCCGGCACCACTTGCGGCGCTTGATCGGCCGGCAAGGCACCGGACAGGTCGATCAGCGAGCAACCGGCGGCGTGGGCACGGGCGGCGTAACTCAGGGTAATGGCCGGGCCGGCGGCGAAGAACACCAGTTTGACCTTGCTGAAATCGAACTCGTCGACTTCGCGAACGCGCACGTTCTTGTTGCGGAACAGCACCGAGCTGCCAGCGGATTCGCTGCTCGCCAACAGGTGCAGGTTAGCAACCGGGAAGCTGCGCTCTTCGAGAATCTGTACGAGGGTTTCGCCGACAGTACCGGTGGCGCCGATCACGGCAATATCTAGGGTCTGGGTCATGGTGCGAGCCTCTGGCGAAACGGGGGGAGCGGCACTTTACCGGGTGACTGGCGCACAGGCAATTTCTGCCCACCAGGATCGTTCCCACGCTCTGCGTGGGAATGCCGCATCGGACGCTCTGCGTTCGGCTTGTAAAGGGACGCGGAGCGTCCCGGGATGCATTCCCACGCAGAGCGTGGGAACGATCGGCATAAAAAAACCCGCACCTCTTTCAAGGCACGGGCTCTTTCATTACTTCAAGCAATCAACGCTCAAGCAAAATCCGCAGCATGCGACGCAGCGGTTCGGCCGCGCCCCACAGCAGTTGGTCGCCGACGGTAAAGGCACCGACGAATTGCGAACCCATGTTCAGCTTGCGCAGACGACCCACCGGAACATTCAGGGTGCCGGTGACCTTGGTCGGGCTCAGCTCCTGCATGCTGATTTCGCGCTGGTTCGGCACCAGTTTGACCCAAGGGTTGTGCTGGCTGATCAGCCCCTCGATATCGGCGATCGGCACGTCTTTGTTCAGCTTGATGGTCAGCGCCTGGCTGTGGCAACGCATCGCGCCAATGCGCACGCAGATGCCGTCGACCGGGATCGGGCTCTTGAAGCGGCCGAGGATCTTGTTGGTCTCGGCCTGAGCTTTCCACTCTTCGCGGCTCTGGCCGTTCGGCAGTTCCTTGTCGATCCACGGGATCAGGCTGCCGGCCAAAGGTACGCCGAAGTTTTCGGTCGGATACGCTTCGCTGCGCATGGCGTCGGCCACACGACGGTCGATGTCGAGGATCGCGCTGGCCGGATCAGCCAGTTGATCGGCGACCGCGGCGTGGGTTGCGCCCATTTGCTTGATCAGTTCACGCATGTTCTGCGCGCCGGCACCGGAGGCCGCCTGATAGGTCATGGCGCTCATCCACTCGACCAGACCGGCTTCGAACAGACCGCCCAGGCCCATCAGCATCAGGCTGACGGTGCAGTTGCCGCCGATGTAGTTCTTGGTGCCCGCGTCGAGTTGCTGGTCGATGACCTTGCGGTTGACCGGATCGAGAATGATCACCGCGTCATCGTTCATGCGCAGGCTCGAGGCCGCGTCGATCCAGTAACCCTGCCAGCCGGCTTCGCGCAGCTTGGGGAACACTTCGCTGGTGTAGTCGCCGCCCTGGCAGGTCAGAATCACGTCGAGGGTCTTCAGCTCATCAATGCTGTAAGCATCCTTGAGCGGAGCAATGTCCTTGCCCACGGACGGGCCTTGGCCACCGACGTTGGACGTGGTGAAAAACACCGGCTCGATTAGATCGAAATCCTGCTCTTCCAGCATCCGCTGCATGAGCACGGAACCGACCATCCCGCGCCAACCGATCAGACCTACACGTTTCATCGCAACTACACCTTCTTGAAAAGTGGGCCGCTGCTTTGTATTGAATTTCGCAGCGGGCCCGAGAGATTACAGATTCCGCAGCGCGGCGACTACTGCGTCGCCCATTTCCTGCGTACCGACTTTGCTGCAACCGGCCGAATAGATGTCACCGGTGCGCAGGCCTTGATCCAGCACCACGCTCACGGCTTTCTCGATGGCATCGGCCGCGTCGTGCAGATTGAAGCTGTAACGCAGCATCATCGACACCGACAGAATGGTCGCCAACGGGTTGGCAATGCCTTTACCGGCGATGTCCGGAGCGGAACCGTGGCAAGGCTCGTACATGCCCTTGTTGTTGGAATCCAGCGAGGCCGACGGCAGCATGCCGATGGAACCGGTGAGCATCGACGCTTCGTCGGACAGAATGTCGCCGAACATATTGTCGGTGACGATCACGTCGAACTGCTTCGGTGCGCGCACCAGTTGCATGGCGGCGTTATCGACGTACATGTGGCTCAGTTCGACTTCCGGGTAATCCTTGGCCACTTGCTCGACCACTTCACGCCACAGTTGGCTGGACGCCAGCACGTTGGCCTTGTCCACCGAGCAGAGCTTCTTGCCGCGAACCATGGCCATGTCGAAACCGACACGGGCGATGCGGCGGATTTCGCTTTCGCTGTACGGCAGTGTGTCGTAGGACTGACGCTCGCCGTTCTCCAAAGTGCGGGTGCCACGCGGCGCGCCGAAATAGATGCCGCCGGTCAGCTCACGAACGATGAGGATGTCCAGACCGGCAACGATTTCCGGCTTCAGGCTCGAAGCGTCAGCCAGTTGCGGGTACAGGATCGCCGGACGCAGGTTGCCGAACAGGCCCAGTTGCGCACGGATTTTCAGCAGGCCGCGCTCGGGACGGATGTCACGCTCGATGGTGTCCCATTTCGGGCCGCCAACGGCGCCCAGCAGCACAGCGTCGGCAGCGCGGGCACGGTCGAGGGTTTCATCGGCCAGCGGCACGCCGTGCTTGTCGATGGCGGCGCCACCGATCACGTCATGGCTCAGCTCGAAGCCCAGGCTGTATTTGTCGTTGGCCAGCTCCAGCACCTTGACCGCTTCGGCCATGATTTCCGGACCAATACCGTCACCTGGGAGAATCAGAATCTGCTTGCTCATGCTTTCCTCGTGTCTTCAGTCGGTGCGCCATCTTAGACGCGCCCGGAAAAATTCTTATCGCTCGGCCATCAGCACGATGACATCTGTACTGAACGAGCCGTCGGCATCAATCTCAAAATATTCGCGCACTTCGTGGCCCATCGACTGCTGCAACTGGCGGATCGCGGCGCGCATCACTTCCGGTGTGCGCATGCGTTCAACCCAGCTGGTGTATTCCAGAAGCAGGCGCTGACGCGTGGTGCTGCGCACATGCAAACCGGCCTCGCTGACCTGACGTAACCATTCGGCGGCGGAATAATCGCGCACATGGCTGGTGTCGCGCAGCACTTCGACGCTTTGCAGGTAAGTGTCGAACAATGGGCTGCCCGGTGACAACACGTCAACGAACGCCGCCACACCGCCGGGCTTCAGCACCCGACGCACTTCGCGCAGAGCCACACCGAGATCGCTCCAGTGATGCGCCGAATAACGGCTGAACACGAAGTCGAACTCGCCATCGGCAAACGGCAGACGCTCGGCGGCGCCGTTGACCGTGGCAATGTTGCTCATCCCCCGATTAACGGCAGCGGCGGCGACCACGTCGAGCATTTGCTGCGACAGGTCGTAGGCAACCACTTCCCTGACCAGCGGTGCGACGTGGAAACTGACGTGACCGGCGCCGCAACCCAAGTCCAGCACCCGGGCCTCGCCCTGCCCGGCCAGCTCAGCCTGTAGCAGAGCGAATTCGGTGCCTTGAGCGTGAACGGCGCTGCTCAGGTAGGCGGCGGCCTGTTCACCGAATTGCTTTTGTACGACCTGGGTGTGTTGGGCGGTGCTGGTCATTGGGGACTTCCTTTTTAGGGTGAGTCTTGTGGTGCTTTTGAGGGCCTCATCGCGAGCAGGCTCACTCCTACAGGGGAACGCATTTCAAATGTAGGAGTGAGCCTGCTCGCGATGGCGCCATTCGCCATACGCAAATCACGCGTCGCGGAACAACCACGGCTGACTAACCCGGTGCTTGGCCTCAAACGTCGCAATCGCATCGCCGTCCTGCAAGGTCAGGCCAATATCGTCCAGACCGTTCAACAGGCAGTGCTTGCGGAACGCATCGATCTCGAAGCCGTACACCTTGCCATCCGGGCGGGTCACGGTCTGCGCCTGCAGATCGACCTGCAATTGATAGCCCGGCTCGGTCTCAACTTGCTTAAACAATTCATCGACTTCAGCGTCGCTCAAGATGATCGGCAGCAAACCGTTTTTGAAGCTGTTGTTGAAGAAGATGTCGGCGTAGCTTGGCGCGATGATGCTGCGGAAACCGTATTCTTCCAGCGCCCACGGCGCGTGTTCACGGCTGGAGCCGCAACCGAAGTTCTCGCGAGCCAGCAAAACGCTGGCGCCTTGGTAACGCTCGGCGTTGAGGACGAAGTCCTTGTTCAGCGGACGCTTGGAGTTGTCCTGATACGGCTGGCCGACATCGAGGTAGCGCCACTCGTCGAACAGGTTCGGGCCGAAACCGGTGCGCTTGATCGACTTCAAGAATTGCTTCGGAATGATCTGGTCGGTATCGACGTTGGCACGATCCAAAGGCGCGACAAGACCAGTGTGCTGGGTAAAAGCTTTCATGCTGCGCTCCTTTAAATCAATTCACGAACGTCGATGAAACGACCATTCACCGCTGCCGCCGCCGCCATGGCCGGGCTGACGAGGTGGGTACGGCCACCGGCGCCCTGACGGCCTTCGAAGTTACGGTTGGAGGTCGAGGCGCAATGCTCGCCGGACTCCAAACGGTCCGGGTTCATCGCCAGGCACATCGAGCAACCCGGCTCACGCCATTCGAAACCGGCTTCGAGGAAAATCTTGTCGAGACCTTCGGCTTCTGCCTGCGCCTTGACCAGACCCGAGCCCGGCACCACGATCGCTTGCTTGATGGTCGAAGCGACCTTGCGGCCCTTGGCGATCACCGCCGCAGCGCGCAAGTCTTCGATCCGCGAGTTGGTGCAGGAACCGATAAACACGCGATCCAGCTGAATGTCGGTGATCGCCTGATTGGCGGTCAAACCCATGTACTTCAAGGCACGGACGATCGAGTCGCGTTTGACCAGATCCATCTCTTGGGCCGGGTCCGGCACGTTCTGATCAACGGCCAAAACCATTTCCGGCGAAGTGCCCCAGCTGACTTGCGGTTTGATCTGCGCAGCGTCGAGCTCAACCACAGTGTCGAACTTGGCGTCGTCATCGGACACCAGGTCTTTCCAGGCTTCGACGGCCATGTCCCATTCCGCGCCTTTCGGGGCGAATGGACGGCCCTTCACGTAGTCGACGGTTTTCTGATCCGCTGCCACCAGGCCAACGCGGGCGCCGGCTTCGATGGACATGTTGCAGATGGTCATGCGGCCTTCGACGGACAAGTCGCGGATCGCGCTGCCAGCGAATTCGATGGCGTGGCCGTTACCGCCGGCAGTGCCGATCTTGCCGATTACCGCGAGGACGATGTCCTTGGCGGTCACGCCGAACGGCAATTGCCCTTCAACGCGCACCAGCATGTTTTTCATTTTCTTCGCGACCAGGCACTGGGTGGCGAGCACGTGCTCGACCTCGGAAGTGCCGATACCGTGCGCCAGAGCGCCGAACGCGCCGTGAGTCGAGGTGTGCGAATCGCCGCAGACCACGGTCATGCCCGGCAAGGTCGCGCCCTGCTCCGGGCTGATCACGTGGACGATGCCTTGGCGGACGTCATTCATCTTGAACTCGACAATGCCGTATTCATCGCAGTTGTCATCAAGGGTCTGAACCTGCAAACGCGAGACCTGATCGGCAATGGCTTCGATGCCGCCCTTGCGCTCCGGCGTGGTCGGTACGTTGTGGTCCGGGGTCGCGATGTTGGCATCGATGCGCCAAGGCTTGCGCCCGGCCAGACGCAGGCCTTCAAAGGCTTGCGGCGAGGTCACTTCGTGGATGATGTGACGATCGATGTAGATCAGCGCCGAGCCATCGTCGCGCTGCTTGACCAAATGCGAATCCCAGAGCTTGTCGTAGAGCGTTTTGCCGGCCATCAGACGGTTCCTCATCAGCTTGTTTCTATGCCCTGGGCTTATCAATAACCCTTTGGCTTGTGAGGCCGATCCTATGGGGTTAGATTAAATAACTCAAATTCATATTTTTTATGCTTTGGATAACCAACTGGAATACGAACATGGATCTGGCCAACCTCAACGCTTTTATCGCGATTGCCGAGACCGGCAGTTTCTCCGGCGCCGGCGAACGTCTGCACCTGACGCAGCCGGCGATCAGCAAACGCATCGCCGGGCTGGAGCAGCAATTGAAGGTGCGCCTGTTCGATCGACTGGGCCGTGAAGTCGGCCTGACCGAGGCTGGCCGCGCCCTGCTGCCACGGGCGTATCAGATTCTCAACGTGCTGGATGACACCCGCCGCGCCCTGACCAACCTCACCGGCGAAGTCAGCGGTCGCCTGACGCTGGCCACCAGTCACCACATTGGCCTGCACCGTTTGCCGCCTCTATTAAGGGAATTCACCCGCCGTTACCCGCAGGTGGCGCTGGATATTCAGTTCCTCGATTCGGAAGTGGCCTACGAAGAAATTCTCCACGGCCGCGCAGAATTAGCGGTCATCACCCTCGCGCCTGAGCCACACACACTGGTCAAAGCCACGCCCGTCTGGGACGACCCGCTGGATTTCGTGGTCGCCCCGGAGCATTCGCTGATCAGCAATGGCCCGGTCAATCTGGCGGACATCGCCGGTCATCCGGCGGTTTTCCCCGGTGGCAACACCTTCACCCACCACATTGTCCAACGCTTGTTCGAGGCCCAAGGGCTGACGCCGAACATCGCGATGAGCACCAACTACCTGGAAACCATCAAAATGATGGTCTCGATCGGTCTGGCCTGGAGCGTTTTGCCACGGACCATGCTCGATGAGCAGGTGGCAAGCATCGTATTGCCGGGCATACAACTCAGTCGCCAGCTAGGCTATATCCTGCACACCGAACGGACGCTCTCGAATGCGGCAAAAGCCTTCATGGCCTTGCTGGATGCACAAATCGATCTGCCAGGGAGTTGAGGCCAACTTGTGCTACTCCTATAGAGCCGCTGCTCCTGTGCCTAACGCCACCATCAGCTCAAGGCCTGTCCACAATGCCGAAATCTGTTGACCGAATTCCGCCGATGCCGCGTATTCAGGCGATTGACCCGCGTCATTCCGAGCAGAGCTGGGAAAGCGCGCCGCAATTGCTGGCGGCGCTCAACGGCGCGCGGCTCGGCGCCTGGTATTGGGACATCGAGCGCGGGCAGATCAGTTGGTCCCGTGGCACCCAGGCATTGTTCGGCTTCGATCCTCGGCAACCGCTGCCCAAAGATCTGGAATACCTCGACCTGCTGCCGCCGGAAGACCGCGCCAAAACCGTTCGCGCCTTCCACGCGGTGATTGCCGGGGCGCCGCTGGAACAGGCGATGCACCACCGCATTCGCTGGCCCGACGGCAGCCTGCACTGGCTGGAGATCAGCGGCAGCCTGCTGCCGGATAAACACGGCCGTCCCCGAATGATCGGGGTGATTCGTGAAATCACCCACCAGCGCCAACGCGAACAGGCCCTGAGCAGCTCGGAGAAACGTTTCGCGACACTTTTCCACCTGTGCCCGAACATGGTCTTGCTGACCCGCCAGGAAGACGGCTTGATCAGCGAGGCCAATCAATATTTCGAAAGCCTGTTCGGCTGGCCGGTACAAAGCGCTATTGGCCGCACCACGCTGGAACTGGGCCTGTGGGTGCACCCCGAACAGCGCGGCGAACTGGTCAAGAAGACCAACACCAAGGGCGAATTGATCAGCATGGAGGTGCAGTTTCGCGCCAGTAACGGGCAGATTCACGACGGCATTCTCAGTGCGCAGAAAGTCGAACTTGAAGGTCAGCCGTATCTGCTCAGCACCTTCCTCGACACCACTGAACGCAAAGCTGCCGAACACGCCTTGAAGGACAGCCAGGAACGCCTCGATCTGGCACTGGACTCGGCACAGCTCGGCACCTGGGACTGGCACATCCCCAGCGGCATGCTCTACGGCTCGGCGCGGGCCGCGCAATTGCACGGGCTCGAACCGATACCGTTTCATGAATCGTTTGAAGAGTTTTTCGAGGGCGTGCCCGGCGAAGAGCGCGACAGCATGCGCGACGCCTACCGCAGCCTGCGCGAAGGCCCGGCAGGCAACTATCAACTGACCTATCGCGTGCAATTGCCGGACGGCAGTTCGCGTTATCTGGAAAGCCGCGCCCGCCTTTACCGTGACGACAACGGCGCGCCGCTGCGTATGGCCGGCACGTTGCTCGACATCACCGATCAGGTCGAGCGCGAGCAACGACTGGTGGCCTCGGAAGAGAAATTCGCCACGCTGTTCCAGGTCAGCCCGGACCCGATCTGCGTGACCCGCCAGGACAGTGGCGAGTTCATCGAAATCAATAACAGTTTTACCCAGACTTTCGGCTGGAGCGCCGCCGACGTGATTGGCCACACCGCTGAAGAAATCGGCTTGTGGGATGCCTCGGCGAAAAGCCTGCAACGCATCGAACGGGTCATCCGCGAACAGGGCTTGAGCAATGTCGCGATCATCGTTCAGCACAAGGACGGCCAGTCGCTGACCTGTGTGATTTCCAGTCGGCAGATCAGCGTCGGCGACCAGCCGTGCATCGTCACCACCCTGCGCGACATCACCCAGCAGCAGCGCTCGGAAGCGGCGCTGAAAGCCAGTGAGGAGAAATTCGCCAAGGCGTTCCACTCCAGCCCCGACGCGATCACCATCACCGAGCGCGACACCGGGCGTTATCTGGAGGTCAACGACGGTTTTTGCCGTCTCACTGGCTATCGTGCCGAAGAGGTCGTGGGCAAAACGGTTTATCAGGTGGGGATATGGGCTGAAGAGAAACAGCGTTCGGCGTTACTCGCCGAGTTGCAGATCAAGGGCCGCGTGCACCATCAGGAAATGCTCGGGCGCAACAAACGCGGGGAGATGCTGACGGTGGAAGTCTCGGTCGAGCCGATCACTCTCAATGAAACCGCGTGCCTGCTGCTGACCGCGCGGGACGTCAGCCTGCTGAAAAACGCCGAAGCGCAGATTCGTCACCTGGCCTATCACGACCCACTGACCAACCTGCCCAACCGCGCCTTGCTGATGGATCGCCTGAGCCAGCAGATCGCCCTGCTCAAACGCCACAATCTGCGTGGCGCCTTGTTATTTCTCGACCTCGATCACTTCAAGCACATCAATGATTCACTCGGTCACCCGGTCGGCGACACCGTGCTGAAGATCATTACCGCGCGGCTCGAAGCCAGCGTGCGCATGGAAGACACGGTCGCGCGCCTCGGTGGCGATGAGTTTGTCGTACTGCTCAGCGGCCTCGAAGGCTCGCGCAACGAAGTCAGCACACAAGTGCGCAATCTGGCCGACACCCTGCGTGAATTGCTCTCGGAACCGATGTTCCTCGACGGCCAGCGCCTGCAAGTGACGCCGAGCATCGGCGTGGCGCTGATCCCCGATCACGGCTCGACGCCGACCGACCTGCTCAAGCGCGCCGACATCGCGCTGTACCGAGCCAAGGATTCCGGGCGCAACACCACGCAGATGTACCACAACACCATGCAGAAAGCGGCCAGCGAACGGCTGCGCATGGAGACCGACTTGCGCCTGGCGCTGTCGCGCGGGGAATTCAATGTGCACTTTCAGCCGCAGGTGGATGCCCGCGACAACCGCATCATCGGTGCCGAAGCCCTGGTGCGCTGGAATCACCCGGAACTGGGCGCGCAGTCACCTACCGAGTTCATCAAGGTGCTGGAAGACAGCGGCCTGATTCTCGAAGTCGGCACCTGGATCCTCGACGAGGCCTGCAATGCCTTCAAACAATTGATCGCGCTGAAGCTGGTCGATCCGCTGAATTTCAGCCTGTGCGTGAACATCAGTCCACGGCAGTTCCGCCAGAACGACTTCGTCGAGCGCATCGAGCACAGCATGAGCAGCCACGGCCTGCCCTGTTCGCTGCTGAAACTGGAAATCACCGAAGGCATCGTCATCCAGAACCTCGAAGACACCATCAGCAAAATGCGCCGGCTGAAAAAGCTCGGTGTGAGCTTTGCGATGGATGACTTCGGCACCGGTTATTCGTCGCTGACTTACCTCAAGCGCCTGCCGGTGGACACGCTGAAAATCGATCAATCGTTTATCCGCGATGCGACGACCGATCCGAACGATGCCGAGATCATCCGCGCGATCGTCGCCATGGCGCGCAGCCTCGAGCTGGAGGTGATTGCCGAGGGCGTGGAAACCCCGGAACAACTGGCGTTCCTGCAAGGTTTGGGCTGCCATTTGTATCAGGGTTATCTGCACAGTCGACCGGTTGCGCTGGAGGATCTGAAAAAGCTCCTGCCATAACCGGCGCACGTTGCAACAGACGAGCAATTGCCACGGTTTGCGGCAACCTGTAGGGTCGCGGTTTTTGCGCCGTTTCGAGATCTGTCATGCAGGATGCAACCCTCCCCCGCCCGGCTCTGCTGGGCATCGACCTTGGCACCACCAACAGTCTGATCGCCGTCTGGCAGGACGGTCAGGCCCGGCTGATTCCCAACGCTCTGGGCGATGTGCTGACGCCCTCGGTGGTCAGCCTCGATGAAGACGACACGATTCTGGTCGGCAAAGCTGCCCGCGCCCGCCTGACCACGCACCCGGAGCGAACCGCTGCAGCATTCAAGCGCTTCATGGGCAGCGATAAACAAGTCCAGCTCGGCACACGTCAGTTCAGCCCCGAAGAGTTGTCAGCGCTGGTCCTCGGCTCACTCAAGCAGGACGCCGAAGCCTTTCTCGGCCACGCCGTTTCGGAAGCGGTGATTTCCGTACCGGCGTATTTCAGCGATGAACAACGCAAACGCACGCTGTTTGCCGCCGAACTGGCCGGGCTCTCGGTGACGCGTCTGATCAACGAACCGACCGCCGCCGCCATGGCTTACGGACTGCATGAACAGAAGTTCGAACGCACGCTGATCTTCGATCTGGGCGGCGGCACCTTCGACGTTACGGTGCTGGAATACGCTTTGCCGCTGATCGAAGTGCACGCCTCCACCGGCGACAACTTTCTCGGCGGCGAAGACTTCACGGCCGCGCTGTTGCAGGCCTGCCTGAAACACTGGCAACTGACCCCGGCCATGGTCGATGCGCAAAGCATGGCCAGCCTCGGTGATGCGCTTGAACAGCTCAAATGCAAACTCGGCGAAGGCACTCAACACCTGAGCTGGCGCCACGCCGACAAGACCTTCGAATGGTCACTGGACGAAGCGGCGGCGGTAAAAATCTGGGAACCGCTACTGGCGCGTTTGCGCGCGCCGATCGAGCAAGCCCTGCGCGATGCCCGACTCAAACCTCGCGACCTCGACAGCCTGGTACTGGTCGGCGGCGCCACGCGCATGCCGGCCGTGCAGCAAATGGTCGCCACGCTGTTCGGGCGCCTGCCTTATCGGCATCTTGATCCGGATACCATTGTTGCGCTCGGGGCGGCGACACAAGCGGCGTGCAAGGCGCGCGACGGGGCGGTTGAAGAGTTGATTCTGACGGATGTCTGCCCGTATACGCTGGGGATTGCGACCATGCGTGGCGAAGACATCAAAGGTGCCTTCTCGCCCATCATCGAACGTAACACCATCATTCCGACGTCAAGGGTGGAGCGCTATTACACCACCCAACCTAAGCAAACAGTGCTGCGCATCGCCGTCTATCAGGGTGAACGGCCGTGGGTGTGCGACAACATTCTGATTGATGCTTTCGAAGTCACGTTGACGCCTACTCAACACATCCAGGAACTGGACGTGCGCTTCAGCTACGACATCAACGGTTTGCTCGAAGTCGACGTCACCCTGCTCGAAACCGGCGAGCGTCACAGTCACAGCATCGACCGCAGCCCCACCGGTCTGGACGAGCAAGCGCGCCGCGACAGCCATAACCGGCTGTCGACGCTGAAGGTCCATCCACGCGATGCACTGCCCAACCGCACATTGCTGGCTCGTCTGGAACGGGCATGGATGCAGAGTCTGGGCACGCAACGCGAGCACATTGCCGAATGGCTGCACAACTTCACCACCGTGCTCGGCGGCCAGCAACCCTCGGAGATTGCCAGCCATCGCACAGAGCTGAACAAGGCGCTGGATCAACTGCGTCTCTAGCCGTTGAGCCGCCGCAAGGCAGCCTGCAGGCCACCGGACAGCATCTCGCTATCGCCGCTGTCCGGCGGCACACCATAGCGGTTGGGCAACTTGTCACCGGCAAGCCCGAACAACACCAACGGCAAAAATGGCAGAACCGGCGTCAGCGCCATGAAGATCAGCAGCGTCGGAATGCCTCGGCCCATGTCGTGCAAACGACGAAGAATGGCGCCGAACACCAGCAGCACGCCCAATAACAGGATAAGAATGCCAGCGCCCGTGGTGCCACTGATCAACCCTGCCACCGGCGCAATCACCAAACACCCCAAGACCTGAGCGATAAAAGCCTTGCGCCCCAACCGCGATCCCAAGCGCCAGATCGCTGTCGCCGGTACCGGCTGCACATCGCTTTTCGCCAGCAGCAAACGCTCCGACCAGGACAATAACGCGCACAGGGCCAGGCGCAGCCCGACGCTGTTCTGCACATCGTCCTTGCCCTGTTGCAGTTGGCGCAGGACGCGCGTTTTCGGCACGCCGGCAGCGCCATAACGAATCAAGCCCTTGAGCGCATCCAGCGCTTCATACGCCAGCAGTTTGTCGACGCCAAAATCGGTCAGCACTTTGCGCGGCGGCCACACCGGTTCGCCTTTGATCAAACCGTCGCGGAAGCCTTCGAACCAGGCGTCTTCACAACTGATCGCCGCGATCGATTGCAACAATGCGCGATGCTGTTCGGCACTCAGGCTCGGGTCGTGATAGAGCACGCCCCAGAACATCATCAAACCCAGCAAATCGTCGCCGCATGCCGCACGATCACTTTCAAGGCAGGTGTAAAGCAGGGTATTGGCCGGCAACCGGACACTGTCGAGTGCCTGCTGTACGCTGAACAATTGCTGCACCAACAAGCCGTGCACCGGGTCATTGCCTTGCAGCCATCCGAGCAAACCGGTGCAGTGGCCTTGCTCACGCTGCAAGCGCCGCAACAACGGTTGCAGGCGACTCAAGGGATGGGCCGGATTGAAAGGCAGACGCTCCACGCACTGCGCGTCAATCAGTTGCAACCAGCGCTCGGGTTGTTCCAGCAACGCCAGCAAAAACAAGGTCTGCGCGTGCCACTCCCAAGTGGCCTCACCCAGCCCGACCGGTGGCAACTGAATCCCGCGCCGGCCCAACTGCAGAATCAAGTCGAGTTCGGACAAGTCGCAATCATCTTTGACCGCGGCCAGCGTGAACGCGTCTGCCAGTCGTTCCAGCGCAGCGTCGCTGTAAGGCCGCAAGCGACGCAACCACAGACGACAGACCTTGTGCGGCTCGCCGTCGGTCAGCACCTGCGGCAATGGCCGCGAACCTGAGTCCGTATCGCTGAACGCGCTCATGGCCAGCGCAATCGGTGCCCGGCCCAACCAGCGCAAGTGTTGCTCGGCCTGATATTTGAATCCGCTCATCACCAGGCTTTCGAGGGCATCAATCGGCAGCGGTGCATCCACAATCTGCTGCAACAACGCTGCCTCACCTCGATGAAGCGCCCAGGCGTGGCGGTACAGATGCAGCAATCGGCTGTCGGCATTTTCGCCCAGCAATTGCGCGAGCAACGGCAGTTCATCACCGCTCATGCGCCAATCGACAAAACTGTGCGCAAGGCTCTCAAGTTTTAACCGCCCGACACCCAGCCAACGGTTCAGCGTCTCGGGATGTTGTGACGGACAGCCATACACTTGGGCGTCATCGCCAAGATCCTCTGACCAGTCAGAGATGCCCTGCAGGCGATCGAATGCCTGAATCAGCAGGGGCAGAAAAGTCGGCTGGCGCTTGGCGCACATTTCCAGCAGACGACTTTCAGCCATCGGATGGCGGTGCTCGTTCCACAGCCGGATCCAGCACGGCAATGCCTGATCGTCCCGGCCCAGCAGACTGCTCTGACAGGCCAACAGGTAAAGCCAGTCGACATCATCCGGGGCAGCAAGCTGCTGTTCGACACAGCACTGCAAAAACGTCGGCCCGCCAATACCTGCCTGAGTGAACTGCACCAACAGACGCTTGAGGAACGCGGCATCCTCCGGCAACGGCAGGCACGTGTGCTGACTGGCGAAGTCGGCGAACTCAGGCAGTGGACGCTGGTTGAAGATGAAGTCGAGGCTGCGAGCGTACCACAGCGATTCAGTCTGGGCTGCCTCTGACCAGGTGCACATCAGATCCGTGTCGAACGGGTCCGGCGTTTCGATTCGCTGGAGAAAGAATCCCACCTGATGGGCGTCGTCGAAGCCCAGATCCAGCAACTGTTGATCCCAGGCCATACGCTTGGCCAACAGATTCGCGCAGCGGTACGACAACGGACCGGCGTCGGCCATCCGGTGGTACAGCGGCCAGCTGAGTTCATCGAGCACGTCCAGCGACAGCTCATCCAGTCCTCGGACAAAGGCCTGCCACGCGGCGAAATTGAACCGGCGCGCGGGATCATCCAGCAGCTCGCAAAAATCCCCGAACACCGGAGGGACCTCAACGACAGTCTGTTCTGAGGCTTGGGACTCGTCCTCGTCCTCGGGCTCTTCTTCGTCGTCTTCACGCGCCAGACGCAGGGCGTTTTCGTAGGCCATGCGCAGCGCCTGGAAGCCTTGTGGGTCGGTCTCCGGGTGATGGGCCGGCAAGCGTGCGCGGTAGGCATTGCGAATCAGGGTTTCGTCGTTAGTAGGCTCGATGCCCAGGCGGATCCAGCAACTCATGACCAGTCGAACTCCTTGAGCGATGCCGGGCGTGGCGGCAAATCGATTTCCATATGCCACGGCAAATCAGCAAGGAACCGAGGGATGTTTTCGGCAAGCCCACGGGCAATCCGCAGGTTAAGGGCGTTGGCGCCTTGTCGATCGAGTTCGCGCGCCAGCTCATCGTCGCTGGCACTCAGGCAGGACCAAAACGTCCGGCCCACGACAAAGCCATCGAAGTAAGCCATCCAGCTACCGTAGTGAAATTGCGCTCTGAGGGCCAAACGACTGTGCAGCCAGTTGCTTTCGTCCAGGTCGACCCACTGATTGCGCACCGCGCAGCGCAAGAGAAACCCCATACGGCCATAGTCCCAGGACAAAATCCCGCCCGGCCCACAACTGCCGAAGGTGCGGCTGGCAAACTCATGCAGGGTGCGTTCACGGGGACTCAGGTCGTCGAGCAGAGCCTGCCATTCACTTGGCAGACAACGCTGCCACGCCAAGTAGGCCGCGCTGAGGTGCTTGGCATGGCCGTCGTCGGTCATCCGTACGAGCATGTCGAACAGCTGGCCACGGTCATCGATCCCCCAACTGTCCTGCAGATCAATGTAGCGATCATTGCAGAACGCGGGGTCGTCGTAGCTGGCGCCGGTATTGATCGCCGCCATTGGCGCAGACAAAGCGCACAGCCAGCGCTGTTGAATCTCGTCCATGAAAAAAGGCTCCAGGCCGACCGGTGAGGAATGGGGGTCGGCAAACTGCGGCGGATTGTAGAGAAACCGCCGCCAGCGGCAAAGCCGTGCAGCGCTTTTCTTGCGCGCACAAAAAAGGCCCCGACGTATCGGGGCCTTCATTCAGCGGCTCATTGCCTGTTCAGACGATTGTGTTGCGGCACATGACTCAGTGCTGCAGCGCCGGCTTCTGCGTCCCGTTGATCGGGATGCGTTTGGCTTTCGCTTCTTCCGGGATCACCCGCAACAGGTCGATGCTCAGCAGACCGTTGCTCAGATCGGCAGCCTTGATCTCGATGTGATCGGCCAGACGGAAGGACAGCTTGAAAGCACGCTGGGCGATGCCCTGGTGCAGGAAGGTCACGCCTTCGTTGGCATCACGCTTGCCACCACTGATGGTCAGCACACCTTTCTCGACTTGCAGCTCCAGGTCTTCTTCCTGGAAACCGGCGGCGGCAACGACGATACGGTACTGGTCATCACCGTGCTTTTCGACGTTGTAAGGTGGGTAGCTGCTGCCTGGTTCGTTACGCAGGGCGGTTTCGAACAGGTCGTTGAAACGGTCGAAACCTACCGAGGAACGGAACAGTGGCGCGAGGGAAAATGCAGTACTCATGGTTCAAATCTCCTGAAAACAATCAGCAAGGTTTTTTGATTCCGCGACCCGAATTCGGCATCGCGTAACCCTTAGATAGGGACCGCTGAAATGATTTCAAGAGAGTATTTGCAGATTTTTTTCAGGCCGCTTCGGCGACCGGCAAACCGAGCAAACGCGAGACATGATCCGGCTCGGTCTCACGACGCAGGACGGTGAACAGCTCGGCAGCCTCAGGATAATTACGCGTCAGCATGGCCAGCCATTGCTTCAAACGGCCCGGCGATTGGCGTGCGGTCATCTGCGCTTTGGCTTGCAGCCAGAAGTCCTGGATCAGCGGCATCAGCTCAGCCCAGGTCATCTCGACCACTTCTTCGCCGGCGCGGGCGGCAGCGATCTGCTTGGCCAGATCCGGGCGCGACACCAGACCGCGACCGAGCATGATGTCTTCCACGCCACTGATTTCGCGGCAGCGGCGCCAGTCTTCGACGCTCCAGATATCGCCATTGGCGAACACCGGGACTTTGACCACATCCTGCACGCGCGGGATCCACTCCCAATGGGCCGGCGGTTTGTAGCCGTCCATTTTGGTTCGGGCGTGGACCACGATGTGCTCGGCGCCGCCTTCGGCCAGCGCCGTGGCGCAGACCAGCGAACCGTCGGGGCTGTCGAAACCGAGGCGCATTTTTGCGGTGACGGGAATGTGCGCGGGTACGGCGCGGCGCACGTGCTCGACGATCTGGTTGAGCAGTTCCGGCTCCTTGAGCAGAACCGCACCACCACGAGATTTGTTGACGGTCTTGGCCGGGCAGCCGAAGTTGAGGTCGATCACCTCGGAGCCGAGTTCGCAGGCCAGTGCAGCGTTTTCCGCCAGGCATACAGGGTCGGAACCGAGCAATTGCACGCGCAATGGCACACCGGACGCGGTGCGCGCACCGTTGAGCAGCTCCGGGCCGAACTTGTGGAAATAGGCCGGCGTGAGCAACTGGTCGTTGACGCGAATGAATTCGGTCACGCACCAGTCGATGCCGCCAACGCGGGTCAGCACGTCGCGGAGGATGTCGTCGACCAACCCCTCCATGGGCGCCAGAGCAATTTGCATGGGAAAACACTACTTGAAGAAAAACGTGCGGCAGTTTACTGGATATCGCGCAAATCCGCAGAACAACACATTTCCCTTGTAGGAGTGAGCCTGCTCGCGATAGCGGTGTGTCAGTAAAAAATAAGTGACTGACACACCGCTATCGCGAGCAGGCGAAGGCCTACATTAGATTTTCGCAGATTCTGAGATATGGATCGCCGGACCATAACCGTCAATGAATTCGGCCGGCATGCGCTTGGGCTTACCCGTGGACAGTTCAATGCAGACAAACGTGGTTTGCGCGCGCAACAGCGTGGTGTTGTCACTCGGGCGCTTGAGCTGGAAATGCCGGGTCATTTTCAGGCGCTGATCCCAATCGACGATCCAGGTCGCCAATTGCAGTTCGTCGCCTTCATAGGCGGCGGCCAGATAATCGATCTCGTGACGGACCACGGCCATCGCCCGATCCAGTCGCCGATACTCGACCAGATCCAGGCCCAGACGCTGCGAGTGGCGCCAGGCGCAACGCTCGAGCCAGGTCACGTACACCGCGTTGTTCGCATGGCCCAGCCCGTCGATGTCCTCGGCGCCTACTTGCAGATCAATGGTAAACGGCGTTGCCCGATCCCAGCCCATGCCCCACTCCCGGTCAATGTATTCAACCGGGGCAGTGTAACGGAGCTTACGCCGATTGGCGCGCCTGAAGGCTGCGGCCGGCCAGCAGTGATAACACGCCATCAACCACCCGCGGGTCGGCCAGCACGCGCTGATGACCACCGCCCTCAAGCCGCAGCAAGCGGCTGTCGAACCAGGATTCGTGGATCAGTTGCGATTCCCTGACCGAGACGAAGTTGTCGTCCTCGGCATGCACGATCAGACCGGGCATATCCAGTTGATAGTGGGCAACGTCGAGAGTCGCGGCGCGCATCCCGACATCCTGCTCGACCTGACGGATGAAAGCGGAACGGGCCCGGGGCGGCATGCCGACGTAGCGGGCAAATCCGCGCAGTACGCCAAGAATGCGTGCAGGCGCGGCGATGCTGACGAGGGTTTCGGTGCGCAAGCCCAATTGCACGGCGAGCATGGCGCTGGCGCCGCCCATGGAGTGACCGATCACCGCTTGCAGTGGCGGCAACTCGGCAGCGGCTTCGAGCATCGCCCGAGCGAACAACACCACGTTGGCTTCACGCCCCGGCGAACGCCCGTGGGCCGGACCATCGAGCGCGACGACGGTATAACCGGCATCGACCAGCGCGGTGATCAGCGCGGCGAACTGGGTTGGCCGCCCTTCCCAGCCGTGCATCAGCAGCACCGTCGGACCTTGGCCCCAGCGCAGCGCCGAGAGACCGAAGCGCAAAGTGATGCGTTCGGAACTGGCCAGCAGCGGCAGCTCCCAATCCCTTAGCGGCAGCGAACGTGGCGTCATGAACGCCAAACGCATTTTGCTCGCTACCCGTTGCGGTGCAATCCAGCCCAAGGTGCCATTAACGCCACGAACCCACTTCAACGTGTTCATCGCTCTCTCCTCAGGCGTGTTGCCTTCAGGTCAACGCACCGCCGACTTGGCAGCGCGCAGCAATCGATCGGATAAATCTCCCGGGCCCAGCGCCCTTGCCAGCGCCAGACCACCCACCATCAAGGCCACGTCGGCCAGGGCTTTGTCGGTGTCCTCAGGGCTGGACGCCAACTGTGCGATCATCAACTCCAGATGTTCATTCAGCGCGATGCGGAACGATTCCGGCAAACGACCCAATTCGCCGATGGACGCTGGAATCGGGCACGCGGCGTCGCTGGAATCACGATGCTTGCGCGACAGGTAGAACGCGGCGACCAAGGCGCGGCGCTCTTCGCCGGTCAATTCGGTATCCATGTCGGCAATCAGGTCGCGGCGGCGACCGAGCAATTGCTTGAACGCCTCGAGCATCATCGCGTCCTTGCTTTCGAAGTGCGCATAGAAGCCACCGACGGTGAGGCCGGCTGCGCCCATCACTTCGCCCACGCTAGGGTCAGCCGGGCCGCGCTGAATCAGTGCGGCGCTGGCAGCCTTGAGGATGCGTTCGCGGGTTTGAGCTTTTTTATCGTTCATCGTTGCCTCCGAATATTACGACTAGAATATTATTCGCATAATAATATTCTGCAAGTCAAGGATATGACCGCTGGTCTGAAGCACAGTGTAAGGAAAAAGGAGAATTGGCCAAACGCCAGACAAACAAAAGGGCCATTCAATAATTGAATGACCCTTATAAAATCCCGCAGAGCGGGTAATCGTGGCGTCCCCTAGGGGACTCGAACCCCTGTTACCGCCGTGAAAGGGCGGTGTCCTAGGCCACTAGACGAAGGGGACACAAACCTTCTATACAACTGATCAGCGCTGAGAACTGATCGATTCAAGGCCGGTGTGGCCAGACCTTGAACGTGTAAAATTGGTGGAGCTTAGCGGGATCGAACCGCTGACCTCCTGCATGCCATGCAGGCGCTCTCCCAGCTGAGCTAAAGCCCCGGATTTTTCGCCTCGCGGCGGAGCGACATTTTGCAACATCGCTTCTGTAAAACTGGCGTCCCCTAGGGGACTCGAACCCCTGTTACCGCCGTGAAAGGGCGGTGTCCTAGGCCACTAGACGAAGGGGACGCAAACCCTTCTATACAACTGATCAACGCTGAGTGTTGATCGCTTCGGAGCCGGTGTGGCCAGGCTTCGAAGTGTAAATTGGTGGAGCTAAACGGGATCGAACCGTTGACCTCCTGCATGCCATGCAGGCGCTCTCCCAGCTGAGCTATAGCCCCTCATCGTTGATGTCATCGCTGAGGACGGGGCGAATCTTAAGGGCGTATCGAAAGCCTGTCAAACTTATTTTTGAAAAATTTCAAAGTTTTTCGTCGGCATAACAATCACTTACCGCCCTCCCCCGTAAATTCGGGGGGAAAAACGCCGAAGGCCGGAATCAAAAGATCCCGGCCTTCGGTGGTTCCTGCAGAGTCAGGCGTGCTTAAGCGATAGCGCCCAGCAGCTTTTCCCACTCTTTGTTTTCTTTCTTCGACACGCCGCCCAGCAGGTCGATCGCCTGGCGCAGACGATAACGGGTCAGATCCGGGCCGATGATTTCCATGGCATCAAGCACCGACACCGAACTCGCCTGCCCCGTGATTGCGGCAAACATCAGCGGCATCGCATCACGCAGTTTCAATTCCAGCGATTCGACCACTGCCTGAATCGTCGCGGTGATGTTGTCCTTCTCCCACTGACGCAGGCTTTCCAGCTTCCACAGGATCAACTGCATCAACTGCCGAACCTGATCACCCGAAAGCTTCTTCGATTCGAACAGTTTGGCATCCGGATTGACGCCACCGGCGAAGAAGAACCCGCCCAGCGGTGCAACCTGGCTGAAGGTTTCAACGCGGCCCTGCACCAGCGGTGCGATCTTCATCATGTATTCCGGGTTCAGCGCCCAGGTCTGCAAGCGACTGGCGAACTCTTCCACCGGCAGGTCGCGCAGCCATTGGCCGTTGAGCCACGACAGCTTCTCGATGTCGAAGATTGGCCCGCCCAGCGAGACACGCTTGAGGTCGAAGTTGTCGACCATTTCCTGCAGCGAGAACTTCTCGCGCTCGTCCGGCATCGACCAGCCCATGCGGCCGAGGTAGTTGAGCATCGCTTCCGGCATGAAGCCCATGCGCTCGTAGAATGTCACCGAGGTAGGGTTCTTGCGCTTGGACAGCTTGCTCTTGTCCGGGTTACGCAGCAGCGGCATGTAGCACAGCTCTGGCTGCTCCCAGCCGAAGTATTCGTAAAGCAGGATCAGTTTTGGCGCCGACGGCAGCCACTCTTCGCCGCGCAGGACGTGAGTGATGCCCATCAAATGGTCGTCGACGACGTTGGCGAGGAAGTACGTCGGTAGGCCGTCGGTCTTCATCAACACTTGCATGTCCATGCGATCCCACGGGATCTCGACATCACCACGGAGCATGTCCGGCACCACGCAAACGCCTTCGCTCGGCACTTTCATGCGGATCACGTGGGGTTCGCCAGCGGCCAGACGGGCCGCGACTTCTTCCTTCGACAGCAGCAATGCGCGACCGTCGTAACGCGGGGTTTCGCCGCGGGCCATCTGCTCGGCGCGCATCTGGTCGAGTTCTTCAGCGGTGCAGAAGCATGGGAACGCATGACCCATGTCGACCAGTTGCTGGCAGTACTTCTGGTAGATGTCGCCGCGCTCGCTCTGGCGATACGGGCCGTGCGGGCCGCCGACGTCCGGGCCTTCGCTCCAGTCGATACCCAACCAGCGCAGGGCGTCGAAGATCTGCTGTTCGGACTCGCGGGTCGAACGCAACTGGTCGGTGTCTTCGATCCGCAGGATGAACTCACCGCCATGCTGCTTGGCAAAGCAGTAGTTGAACAATGCGATGTAAGCGGTACCTACGTGGGGATCCCCGGTAGGCGATGGCGCGATGCGAGTGCGGACGGTGGTCATGGCATGTCTCGAAAAGAATGAAAAGCAAAACAATCAAGCGGCGAATGGTAACAGGCGACACCCGCCCCGCTCCAGCAGACAGGGCATTTAAGCCAAGTTTGCCTCTGGAACGCCGGTAAGTCGTGGTGAATGGGCAAATATCAACGGATGGCATTTACCGTTGATCGGCTGTATGCCAGATTCGCCTGCTGATAACTTTCCTTACAATTCCTCGACTACAGTTTGCCCATGCCTGCCCAACTCAAGCGTCGCCTGTTGATATTCCTGCTGCTCGTCCTGCTGATCGCCGGGGGCTTTTTCGCCCATTGGTTTTTCAAGGGACGCTTTTATGAAAGCACCGACAATGCTTATGTCCAGGGTGAGATCACCCGTGTCTCGAGCCAATTGGGCGCGCGCATCGACGAAGTGCTGGTGCAGGACAATCAGCACGTGGAAAAAGGCCAGTTATTGGTGCGCCTCGAACCGAATGATTTCCGTCTGGCCATCGACCGCGCCAATGCCGCCCTCGCCACCCGCGAAGCCGAACGCCTGCAGGCGCAGAGCAAACTGACCCAGCAATCGAGTCTGATCGCCGCCAGCGACGCGCAAGTGGCGACCACCCAAGCGACACTCGGCCGCTCGCAGATGGATTTGTCGCGCGCCGAAACTCTGCGCAAACCCGGCTATGTTTCCGAAGAACGCGTGACCACCCTCTCCGCCGACGCTCATATCGCCCGTTCGCAAGTGGCCAAGGCGCAAGCCGACGCACAGGGCCAGCGCCAACAGGTCAACGCCCTGAACGCGGAAATCAAACGCCTCGACGCGCAGATCGCCAACGCCCGCGCCGATCTCGCGCAAGCCGAACTCAACCTGACCCGCAGCGAAATCCACGCGCCGATCAGCGGTCTGGTCGGCCAACGCGCCGCGCGCAATGGTCAAGTGGTGCAGGCTGGCGCCTACCTGCTGTCGATCGTCCCGGACGAAGACATCTGGGTGCAGGCCAACTTCAAGGAAACCCAGATCGGTCATATGCAACCTGGACAAAAAGCCGAACTGACGTTCGACGCGTATGGCGACACACCGATCGAAGCGCGAGTCGATAGTCTGTTCGCCGCGTCCGGCGCGCAGTTCAGCCTGCTGCCGCCGGACAACGCCACCGGCAACTTCACCAAAGTCGTACAGCGGATTCCGGTGAAACTGACCTTCAAGGCCGACAACCCGCTGCACGGCAAGATCCGTCCGGGCATGTCCGTAACAGCCACCGTGAACATCAAAGACGCCCCGGACAATGGCCGGTGATTCGCTGATCCGCCCGGTAGGCGAACCGACCCGGCGCGATTGGATTGCGGTGATGAGCGTGATGCTCGGCGCCTTTATGGCCGTGCTCGACATCCAGATCACCAACTCGTCGCTGAAAGATATTCAGGGCGCCTTGTCAGCGACGCTGGAAGAAGGCTCGTGGATTTCCACGTCGTATCTGGTCGCGGAAATCATCATGATCCCGCTGACCGCGTGGCTGGTGCAGTTGCTCTCGGCGCGGCGTCTGGCGGTGTGGGTGTCGCTGGGCTTTCTGGTTTCTTCGCTGCTGTGCTCGATGGCCTGGAGCCTGGAGAGCATGATCGTCTTTCGCGCCATGCAGGGCTTTACCGGCGGCGCGCTGATCCCGCTGGCATTCACCCTGACCCTGATCAAACTCCCCGAACACCACCGCGCCAAAGGCATGGCGATGTTCGCCATGACCGCGACCTTCGCCCCGTCGATCGGCCCGACGCTGGGCGGCTGGCTCACGGAAAACTGGGGCTGGGAATACATCTTCTATATCAACATCCCGCCGGGCCTGATCATGATCGCCGGCCTGATGTACGGACTGGAGAAGAAAGAAGCGCACTGGGAACTACTGAAAAGCACCGACTACACCGGCATTCTCACGCTCGGCATTGGTCTTGGTTGCTTGCAGGTTTTTCTTGAGGAAGGCCATCGCAAGGACTGGCTCGAATCGAGCCTGATCGTGACGCTGGGCAGCATTGCCCTGGTGAGTTTGATCACCTTTGTGATCGTGCAGATCTCCAAACCGAATCCGCTGATCAACCTCGGCATCCTGCGCAATCGCAACTTTGGGTTGTCGAGTATTTCCAGCCTGGGCATGGGTGTCGGGTTGTACGGCTCGATTTATCTGTTGCCGCTGTACCTGGCGCAGATTCAGAACTACAACGCCCTGCAGATCGGCGAAGTGATCATGTGGATGGGCGTGCCGCAGCTGTTTCTGATTCCGCTGGTGCCGAAACTGATGAAGATTATTTCGCCGAAGTGGCTGTGCACGCTGGGGTTTGGCTTGTTTGGTCTGGCGAGTTTTTCGTCCGGGGTGCTCAACCCGGATTTCGCCGGGCCGCAATTCAATCAGATTCAGATTATTCGCGCGCTGGGGCAGCCGTTGATCATGGTGACCATTTCGCTGATCGCCACGGCGTACATCCTGCCGCAGGACGCAGGGTCAGCGTCGAGTCTGTTCAATATCCTGCGAAATCTGGGCGGCGCGATTGGTATTGCTCTGCTGGCGACGCTGCTGGATGCGCGCACCAAAACTTACTTCGATTATTTGCGTGAGGCGGTGGTGCCGACCAATCCGCAGGTGGCGGAACGGCTGGCGTCGATGACCGATCGGTTTGGCAGTGACACGGCGGCGTTGGGCAAGCTGAGTGAAATCGTCCATCAGCAGGCGGCGATCATGGCGTACAACGATGCGTTTCACTTTGTCGGGATTGCGTTGGGGATCAGCATGCTGGCGATTTTGTTGACCAAGAAATTGCCGGAGGGGCTGAAGGCTGGGGAGTCTCATTAAGACCGCGTTGCCGCCATTCGCGAGCAGGCTCGCTCCCACAGGGGATTTGTGAACGACATAGATCCAAGGTGGGAGCGAGCCTGCTCGCGAAGAGGCCCGCCCAGGCAATGAAGATCAAACTGCCAAAAGCCGCTCGCGCAGTTTGGCAATCTCATCGCGCATCTGTGCCGCCGCTTCAAACTCCAGATCCCGCGCCAGCTGATACATCTTCTCTTCCAGCGCACGAATACGCTTGGTGATCTCACTCGGCGAGCGCAGTTCGGCTTCGTACTTGGCGTTCTCTTCGGCGGCCTTGGCCATGCCTTTGCGCTTCTTGCTGCGCGAGCCCGGCACGGTGGCGCCTTCCATGATGTCGGCGACGTCCTTGATCACCCCGCGCGGAGTGATACCGTTTTCCAGGTTGAACGCTATTTGCTTGTCGCGCCGACGCTCGGTCTCGCCAATCGCCCGCTCCATCGAACCGGTCATGCGATCGGCATACAGAATCGCCCGACCATTAAGGTTACGCGCCGCACGGCCGATGGTCTGGATCAGCGAGCGCTCGGAACGCAGGAAGCCTTCCTTGTCCGCGTCGAGAATCGCCACCAACGACACTTCCGGCATGTCGAGGCCTTCACGCAGCAGGTTGATCCCGACCAGCACATCAAAGGTGCCAAGGCGCAGGTCGCGGATGATCTCGACCCGCTCGACGGTGTCGATGTCCGAGTGCAGATAACGCACACGCACGCCGTGGTCGGCGAGGTAATCGGTGAGGTCTTCGGCCATGCGTTTGGTCAGCGTGGTGACCAGCACCCGCTCCTCGACCGCCACGCGTTTGCTGATTTCCGAGAGCAGATCGTCGACCTGAGTCAGCGCCGGGCGCACTTCTACCTGCGGGTCGACCAGACCGGTCGGCCGTACCACTTGCTCGACCACCCGCCCGGCGTGCTCGGCTTCGTAATTGCCCGGGGTCGCCGAGACAAAAATGGTCTGCGGGCTGACCCCTTCCCACTCGTCAAACCGCATTGGCCGGTTGTCCAGCGCTGACGGCAGACGGAAGCCATATTCAACGAGGGTTTCCTTACGCGAACGGTCGCCCTTATACATCGCGCCGACCTGCGGCACGCTGACGTGGGATTCGTCGATCACCAGCAAGGCATCCGCCGGCAGGTAATCGTAAAGGGTTGGCGGCGCGGCACCGGCCGGACGTCCAGACAGGTAGCGCGAGTAGTTTTCGATGCCGTTGCAGTAACCCAGCTCGAGGATCATTTCCAGGTCGAAACGGGTGCGCTGCTCCAGCCGCTGGGCTTCGACCAGTTTATTGTTGCTGCGCAGGTATTCGAGGCGTTCCTGCAATTCGACTTTGATGTGTTCGATGGCGTCGAGCAGGGTTTCCCGTGGCGTCACATAGTGGCTCTTCGGGTAGAAGGTGAAGCGCGGCATCTTGCGGATGACTTCGCCGGTCAGCGGGTCGAACGCGGAAATACTTTCAACTTCGTCATCGAACAATTCGATGCGGATCGCTTCCAGATCGGATTCTGCCGGGTAAATGTCGATCACATCGCCGCGCACACGGAAGGTCGCACGGGCAAAATCCATGTCGTTGCGGGTGTATTGCAGGTCAGCCAAACGCCGCAGCAGTGCGCGCTGATCGAGCTTGTCGCCGCGATCAACGTGCAAGACCATTTTCAAATAGGTCTCCGGGCTACCCAGACCGTAGATGCACGACACCGTGGTGACGATGATCGCGTCCTTGCGCTCCAGCAACGCTTTGGTCGCGGACAGGCGCATCTGCTCGATGTGGTCGTTGATCGACGCATCCTTCTCGATGAAGGTGTCGGACGACGGCACATAGGCTTCGGGCTGATAGTAGTCGTAGTAGGAAACGAAGTATTCGACGGCGTTATTCGGGAAGAACGCCTTGAACTCACCGTACAACTGCGCGGCGAGGGTTTTGTTCGGCGCCAGCACCAGCGTCGGCCGTTGAATCTGCGAGATGACATTGGCGATGCTGAAGGTCTTGCCCGAGCCGGTCACACCGAGCAGCGTCTGGTGCGCCAGCCCGGCTTCGATGCCCTCCACCAATTGGCGGATGGCTTCCGGCTGATCGCCGGCGGGCTCAAAGCGGGTGACGAGCTGGAATTCGGACATATACACCTCTGGGATCGCGGCATTCCGAGCAAAGCGGAGTACCACGGGGACGACCGCAAACGACCGGTGTCGCGCAAGAAAAAACCTGGATTGTGCTCAATGTGGTGGCGATTGCCTCACCTTTCAAGGCAAACGTCCTACATCCGGTAAAGACTCTGACACGCGCAGTCGACTAACGGTCAAGAAATAATCGGAAAAACTTACCCGAAAAGCCGAATCGCCTGTCGCCATTGTTCAGTAATGGCCTCTATACTAGCTCCCCGTTTGTGCACCGCTCTAGTGCATCCGGCTGGAGCGCGACACGTCCCTCCATTCTCCATTCAGAGCCGCCGCAATAATGAGCCTGTTCTCCGCTGTCGAAATGGCACCCCGCGATCCAATCCTGGGCCTCAACGAAGCATTCAACGCCGATACCCGGACCACCAAGGTCAACCTGGGCGTGGGTGTGTACTGCAACGAAGAGGGGCGAATTCCACTTCTGCGCGCCGTGATCGAAGCCGAAACCGTTCGCGCCGCTCAACACGCTTCGCGCGGTTACCTGCCAATCGATGGCATCGCTGCCTACGACCAGGCCGTGCAAAAGCTGCTGTTCGGCAACGACTCACCGCTGATCAGCGCCGGTCGCGTCATCACCACTCAGGCTGTCGGCGGTACCGGCGCACTGAAAATCGGTGCCGACTTCCTCAAGCAGCTGCTGCCTAACGCCGTTGTGGCAATCAGCGACCCGAGCTGGGAAAACCACCGCGCGCTGTTCGAAACCGCCGGTTTCCCGGTGCAGAACTACCGTTACTACGACGCCGCCACCCACGACGTTAACCGTGCCGGCATGCTCGAAGACCTCAACGCCCTGCCGAACGGCTCGATCGTTATCCTCCACGCGTGCTGCCACAACCCGACCGGCGTCGACCTGACCCCGGCGGACTGGAACAACGTGCTGGAAGTGGTCAAGGCCAAAGGTCACGTGCCGTTCCTCGACATGGCTTACCAGGGTTTTGGCGACGGCATCGATGAAGACGCCGCTGCCGTGCGCCTGTTCGCTGAGTCCGGCCTGACCTTCTTCGTCTCGAGCTCGTTCTCCAAATCGTTCTCGCTGTACGGCGAGCGCGTTGGCGCCCTGTCGATCATCAGCGAGTCGAAAGAAGAAAGCGCGCGCGTACTGTCGCAAGTCAAACGCGTGATCCGCACCAACTACTCCAACCCGCCGACCCACGGTGCAAGCATCGTCGCCGCTGTGCTGAACAGCCCGGAACTGCGCGCGCAGTGGGAAGCCGAGCTGGCCGAAATGCGTCTGCGCATTCGCGGCATGCGTGAGCAGATGGTTGCCCTGCTGGCCGAGAAAGCCCCGGGCCGCGACTTCAGCTTCGTCGGTCGTCAGCGCGGCATGTTCTCCTACTCTGGCCTGACCACTGAGCAAGTGCATCGCCTGCGTAACGAGTTCGGCATCTATGCCCTGGACACCGGCCGCATCTGCGTGGCCGCGCTGAACCAGAGCAACATCAAGGCTGTAACGGATGCGATTGTTCAGGTCATCTGATTTCGCTGCGTGATGAAAAACGGGAAGCCTTGGGGCTTCCCGTTTTTATTTGTCCCGGATAACGCCCCACACCCTCTAGACTGCACACAAATCAAACTGTAGGAGTGAGCCTGCTCGCGATAGCGGCGTGTCAGGTAATGAAGCTTCGGCTGACACGACGCTATCGCGAGCAGGCGAAGGCCTACAGGTTTTGTGTACACCCGAGATTTCTGAAGAGACCCTATATGAAAAACGACAACCTGCGCGCCGACCGTGACGATCTGGATGATTTCATCCCTCGCGCCTCGGCCAAACGCGAAAAAAGCCTGGTGCTGCAAGTCGCCGCCGGCGTCTTCCTGGGTGGCCTGGTGCTGTGGCTGGTGCAACTGGCAGCCACCGCGGCCTACGCCAAACTGATGCTGGGCACTATCACCTTCGGCAGTTAAGCCAGTTCCGTCGCGCGCTGAGTCGCGGCATCGTCATAGACGACGTACAGCGATTCGGCGATCTGGCTTTTGATCGCCTTGGTGCTTTCCAGGCCGAGGACAAAACCTTCGGCCTTGCCGCCGGCGCGGTTCAATTCTTCAGCGGTGCCAGCCTGAGTGATTGCGTCGAAGAGTTTTTCGGCGTGTGGGCCGACGCCTTTGGGCAGGCTGATTTGCGCGATGCTCATGCGAACACCTCGTTGTTGCGGATTGAATGCTTCATGGCGCGTACCTTTTCGGCGAATGGCCGGCAGCGCGTGTCACCACTTCCGGGCGGCCATGGTAGACCTCTGCTACGGTTCTGGTAACCGCCAATCGCTGACAAACAGCCGTCCGTCCCGAAGATTTACTTAATTTTGCCACCTTCGCTTGACTTCTCTTTTTGAATCAGTAACATACGCACCAATTCCGCAATAGCTCAGTTGGTAGAGCAAATGACTGTTAATCATTGGGTCCCTGGTTCGAGTCCAGGTTGTGGAGCCAAATAGCAAAGCCCCTGAATCGAAAGATTCAGGGGCTTTTTTGTGGGCGCTCGAAAAGCTCAAACAAAAAGGGCCGATCTGTGTTTAACAGATCGGCCCTTTTCTATTCAGTTAAAGCGCTCAGACATGCTCGCTGCTTTTTGCATGCGCCTTCGGCGCGCCATGGCCATGATCATCAGGCTCGATCACCGGCACTTCCTTGCCATCGCAATCATGCAGCTTGCCGTCGCTGAAGTAATCGCCTTCACGCAGCGCCGCCAGATCGCGATAACGCAGAGTCCGCTCTTCCGCCGCCGCAAACACCGATTGCTGATCCGAGTTGCCCGCCGTGAAGTGGTTAAATGCCAGGTTGAGCAGGATCGCCATGATCGCCGACGAGCTGATGCCCGAGTGGAAAATGGTCGCGAACCAGCTCGGGAAATGATCGTAGAAGTTCGGCGCAGCAATCGGGATCATGCCGAAACCGATCGAGGTGGCGACGATGATCAGGTTGACGTTGTTGCGGTAATCAACCTTGGACAGTGTGCGGATACCACTCGCCGCCACGGTGCCGAACAGCACGATACCGGCGCCGCCGAGTACCGAGGTCGGCACCGCCGCGATGACCCGGCCCATGAACGGCAGCAGGCCGAGGATCACCAGGAAGATACCGCCCGTAGCGACCACGTAACGGCTCTTGATCCCGGTGACCGCCACCAGCCCGACGTTCTGGGCGAAAGCGCTCTGGGTGAACGAACCGAAGATCGGCGCAAACATGCTCGACAGCATGTCCGCCCGCAGGCCGTTGCCCAGACGCTTGGAATCGACCTTGGTGCCGATGATTTCACCGACCGCGAGAATGTCTGCCGACGTTTCTACCAGCGTCACCATGACCACGATGCACATCGACAGGATCGCGGCGAAGTGGAAGGTTGGCATACCGAAGTGGAACGGCGTCGGGAAGCCGAACATCGGCCCGGTGGTGACGCTGGAGAAGTCCGCCATGCCGAGGAACACCGCCAGCACCGTGCCGATCACCATGGCCAACAGGATCGACAGACGCGAGATGGTCGAGCTGCCGACCTTGCTCAGCAACAACACCAGCACCAGCGTGACTGCCGCCAGACCGATGTTCTGCATGCTGCCGAAGTCCGGCGCGTGGCTGTTGCCGCCCATGGCCCAGCGTGCGGCCACCGGCATCAGCGTCAGGCCGATGGTGGTGATCACGATGCCGGTGACCAGCGGCGGGAAGAACTTGGTGATGCGCGAGAACACCGGTGTGATCAATAAGCCTATCAAGGACGCCGCAATCACTGCGCCGAGCACCGACTGGAAGCCGCCCTCCCCGCCACTGCTGACGATTGCGACCATGGTCGCCACACCGGAGAACGACACACCCTGTACCAGCGGCAACTGACAGCCAAAAAACGGTAGACCCAGGGTTTGCAGCAGTGTCGCCAGCCCCCCCGCAAACAATGAAGCAGCAATCAGCAAACCGATGTCCGCCGGCGACAGGCCGGCCGCCTGGCCGATGATCAGTGGCACCGCAACGATACCGCCGTACATGGTCAGAACATGTTGCAGGCCGTAAGCCATATTCGCGCCGACCCCGAGATTTTCGTCCTCGGGCCGTTGGTGTGAAACATGGGGCGTTTTCATGGTGGGGGGTTCCCTGGTTTTTGTTATGCGCACACTGTATTCAATACTCACGACAAATGTCCATAGAGTTGTATACAACTTATCAGTCACAAAATGGATAGGTAGCCACCCAAGCTTCTAGCCCGCCGCTCCCATCCCCCACAAATCCGGCAACACATGCGCTTCTGTGTCTGCGCCAACGCCCACTAGGCTGAAGTGTTCATGGCGACCAGCGGCGCGGTCGCACTCTTTTTTATACATATAAAGTATGCATAATGAAGTCATTCACTATTCAGTACGACAAAAGCAAGAACGCAGCCAACAAACTCAAGCACAAAGGCGTCAGCCTCGCCGAAACTGAACCGGTCTTGCACGACGAACGAGCACTGACGGTCGAGGACAACGACCATGACGAACAGCGCTGGATCACTATTGGCCTCAACGGCAAAGGGCGCTTGTTGGTCGTTGCTTACAGTTACCGGGATGCGAATGTCGTTCGAATCATTTCTGCACGTGTCGCCACACCCAGCGAACGTTGCGCTTATTTTCTGGAGGCTTGACCGATGAAAGACGAATATGACTTCTCTCAGGGCAAACGCGGTGCAGTGGCGCCCAACAAGGGTAAAACGCGCATTACCATCATGCTGGATGACGCCGTCATCGAAGCGGCGCGTACGGCCGCGGAGAGCGAAGGGTTCGGTTATCAGACGGTAATCAATAACACCCTGCGTCATGCCCTGCTCGATGCGATTGCAAAACCGGAGCAAGTCGAATCGAGCGGCCAATTCAAGAAAGGTATCACCGCCGCCGATCTCAAAAGCCTCGAGAAAAAACTGTCGGCAGCGGTCGGGGAAATCCGCCGAGTGCTGGAGCCAGACGCCAAGCCCTAGCCAGACACGGGCTCGATCATCCGCGCCAGAGACTGCCGAGTGTGGGGTAGATCCGGCAGGTGCAGAGCAAACTCGCGCGCCAGCAACTCAATCAGCTCATCGACCTGCGTCACTTCGCGCCGCTCACTATTGGCACCCATGCGATGGACGGCGAAGCTGCCGTTGTTCAGCGTCTTGCGCCAGCCCTCCCCGGTGCGCGCGACCATCAGGCGCTGACTGAACGGTGACTCAGGATGCGTCGAGACGTACCAGTTGCCAATGGTGTAATCGATGTCTTCCTGGCGTTGCAGATCGAACAGGTACATCGATCGCCATTCCCCCGCCACGTTGGCAAGCAGCATGTAGCCGTCGGGCTGTTTTTCAATGCGATAAGGTTCGTGAGGGGTCGCTTGCTCCGCTTCGGTGTCGAGCAGCAGCGGTGCAGTCGGCACCATGCCACCAAAACCGACATCGGTGATGTAGCGCACATCGTCGATGGTCACCAGACTCAAGCGGTGCGTGCGCGCCGTCCAGCTGCCTTCCGGCTGATTCATCACTACACGCCCGCTGATAGCGCGTGCGTCGAAGCCCAGTTCAAGCAACAAGGCAAAGAACAGGTTGTTGAGTTCGTAGCAGTAACCACCACGGCCACCGACGAGGATTTTTTCTTCGATGGACGGCAGGTCGATCAACACCGGCGCCCCGCTAATCGTCGCCAGGTTCTCGAAAGGAAACACGCCGGTGTGGCGCAATTGCAGCAGTCGCAGGGTGTCCAGTGTCGGCTCCGGTGGCGCTTCAAAACCGAGACGTTGCAGGTACAACTTCAGATTCGTCAGGCGAGGCTCACTCATTGCTCGGTCCTTATGCATGGGGCCGCAGTTCACTGCGTTGATGGTCGCCATGTATACGGGATCGGGCACTGGTTCCGACAATTGATTTCGCCAATCGCCCGCTAGCGTTTTTTCCGTGAACCGATACGGATCCACGTCGGCGCATGGTCACTGGCGTGGGGTTCGTTGCGCACCCAGGCATCTACCCCGGCCTCGTGCAAATACGGACTCAGCGCCGGATTGAGCAGTAGATGATCGATGCGCAAACCGGAATTGGTTTGCCAGTGCTGGCGGAAGTAATCCCAGAACGTATAGAGCCGATCCTCGGGATACAGATGGCGCAGCGAATCGGTCCAGCCTTGATCGAGCAAGCGTTGATAACACTCGCGGCTTTCGGGTTGCAGCAGCGCATCCTTGAGCCACGAGCGGGTGTTGTAGATGTCCATGTCAGTGGGCACAACGTTGTAGTCACCCGCCAGCACCACCGGGTGATCGCTGCTTTGCAGGTCCTTCGCGTAGCTGATCAGCCTTTCGAACCACGCCAGTTTGTAATCGAACTTCGGTCCGGGCTGCGGGTTGCCATTCGGCAGGTACAGACACCCGACCAACACCCCATGCACCGCCGCTTCCAGATAACGACTGTGCTTGTCGTCGGGATCGCCGGGCAAACCGCGCCGACTCTCCAGCGGTTGCGCGTCACGGGCAAGAATCGCCACGCCGTTCCACGCGGCTTGTCCCTGCCAGATTGCGCCGTAACCGGCGGCTTCCAGTTCGGCGGCGGGGAACGCCGTGTCGACAGATTTGAGTTCTTGCAGGCAGGCGATGTCCGGTTGCTCGCGCTTGAGCCAATCCAGCAGATTCGGCAAACGAGCGCGTAAACCGTTGACGTTGTAGGTGGCGATCCGCAGGTTTTTCATCAACTGAGGCTCCTGCCCATGGGCTGTGAAAACTGTGACCTCGTGAACATCGTGGCGGTTGCATCGGATCCACCCGATGCGGCGTAATAGGCCCTCGCCATTCGCCCGCTCCGCCGAGACCTGATCCCCATGAAAACCACGCTGCAAGGTCAGCGCATTCTCCTGCGCCCGCTTGAGTATTCAGATGCCGCCGCCCTGCTCCATGCGGCCGCTGACGGCGAATTGTGGAACCTCACCGTCACCGTGGTGCCTTCAGCAAGCACCGTCGACAGCTACCTGAAAAAAGCCCTCGATGGCCGTGATGCCGGCACGGTGATGCCGTTCGTGATCGTGTTGAAAGATAGCGGCCAAGTCATCGGCTCCACGCGCTTCTGGAAGATCGACCCGCTCAATCGCAAGCTGGAAATCGGCAGCAGCTGGATCGCGGCGAGCTGGCAGAAATCCTTCGTCAACACCGAAGCCAAGTACCTGATGCTGCGTCACGCCTTCGAAGTCCTCGGTTGCGTGCGCGTGCAGTTCACCACCGACGAGAACAACCAGAAGTCGCGCAACGCGATTCTGCGTCTCGGCGCACAGCAGGAAGGCATCGTCCGCCACGAACGAATAATGCCGGACGGGCGCAAGCGCAACTCGGTGCGTTTCAGCATCATCGACGACGAGTGGCCGCAGGTGCGCTTGCATCTGGAGCAGAAACTCGCCGCCTACGCGTAAAACATTCAGGTACGATTGCGCAGCCATTGCAGAAAGCCTTTTTTCGGTGCGACCACCGGCGTTTCCTCGGTCAGCGATTGCGCCTTGTGCAGGCGATAATCGAGCAAGGCTTGCATCGCATCGTTGATGTCGTGGCGGGCGTCGAGGCACGGCTTGAGGTAGGACTTTTCGATGCGGTACAGCACGCAAAAGGTTTTCGCCGAAAAGTCCGCCGGCAACGCGGTATCGGACAAGATCCCAGCCTCGCCAATCACCTCCCCCGGTCCCATACGCCCGGACTCGAACGGCGTACCGTGACGTTTCAACGTCACCGACACCACACCGGACTCAATAATGAACAGATGATCGCTGACCTCGCCGCCCGCGAGAATGACTTCGCCGGCACGGAAGGTTTGCAGGTTCATGTTCTGGCTGAAAGTGTCTTTCTCTTCCTGGCGCAGGGTCGAGAAAATCGGTGAACTGTCGAGCAGTGCCCGTGGCCGCGACAGGTTAGTCGGCGCGCTGCTTTCATCACTCGACAGCAGATTGACCCCGGACGCCTGCAAATGCCGATACGCCAGGTCGAACAGCTGATTGCGCACCACGCGCTTCTCGCCCATGGATGCAACGAATCCACTGATTTCGTATTCCGCACCGCTGCTGCCGGAGCTTTTCAGCGCCACGCTCGGCGCAGGCGTGTCGAGCAATTGACGACAGCCCTGCATCGCCCGCTCCAGCGCATCGATCACCGAATTGGGCCGCGCATGCGGGCTGACCTGCACGCTGACTGCGACGCCGAACATATTGCTCGGCCGACTGAAGTTGATGATCTTGGCCTTGGCCGCCAGCGAGTTGGGAATCACCGCCATGCTGCCCTGACTGGTCTGCAGGCGCGTGGCGCGCCAGTCGATGTCGGTGACCCGGCCTTCGGTGCCGTCGATGGAAATCCAGTCATCCAGTTGATACGGCTTGGTGGTGTTGAGGACGATCCCGGAGAACACATCGCTGAGCGTGCTCTGCAAGGCCAGACCGACGATGATCGCCAACGCGCCAGACGTCGCCAGCACGCCTTTGACCGGCAGATCCAGCACATAGGCCAGCGCCGCGATGATCGCGATAAGGAAAATCACCGCGCCGAGCAGATCCTGCAACAGCCGCCCGGTGTGGCCGACTCGCTGCATCATCACCGCGCCGATCAACACCGTCAGAGTGCGCGCACCGAACAGCCACCAGCCAATCTGCAACCCGGTCGCCGCCAAATGCAGCGGCACGTTGTCGGCCCACGGTGCGGGCTCCATCGGGTTGAGGCCTTCGTTGAACAGCAGCACGCTGAACAGAGTGAAAATCAGCACCCGCACCAGCAGTTTCCACTCGCTGCCATGGGAGGAGATCAGACGCCACAGGCCCAGATCGAGGAGGATCAGGATCAACGCGCAGAACAACGGATGTTCGGTGAGCAGCGACAGCATCAAACAACTCCGACGGGGGCCAATCGCGAGAAGATCGCACAGATTGAGCAAGTGTAGGAGCAATTGATTTCAGAGCATGAACGCCCACGCAAAAACACCGCAAAACCCATGTAGGAGTGAGCCTGCTCGCGATGGCGGGGTATCAGTCGAAATCTCTTTGACTGACCCACCGCTATCGCGAGCAGGCTCACTCCTACAGGTATTGCGTAAGGCCTGGGTTATTTACCGTTAGTCAGGGTGCTGTAGCTGGTCATCAGGTTGCGGTAGTCGGGGATATGGTTGGAGAACAGCGTGCCCAGCCCTTCAATGTCGTTGCGCCAGTCGCGATGCAGCTCGCAGGCCAGACCGAACCAGGTCATCAATTGCGCGCCGGCCGTGGACATGCGATTCCACGCCGACTCGCGGGTCAGTTCGTTGAACGTGCCCGAGGCATCGGTAACCACGAACACATCAAAACCTTCCTCTATCGCCGACAGTGCCGGGAATGCCACGCAGACCTCGGTCACCACGCCAGCAATGATCAGTTGCTTCTTGCCCGTCGCCTTGATCGCCTTGACGAAATCTTCGTTGTCCCAAGCGTTGATCTGCCCAGGACGGGCGATGTACGGCGCATCCGGAAACAGCGCTTTCAGTTCCGGCACCAGCGGACCATTGGGGCCGGTTTCAAAACTGGTGGTGAGGATCGTCGGCAGTTTGAAGTACTTGGCCAGATCGGCCAGCGCCAGCACGTTATTCTTGAATTTGTCCGGCTCAATGTCACGGACCAGCGACAGCAGCCCGGCCTGATGGTCGACCAGCAGCACCGCAGCGTTGTTCTTGTCCAGACGTTTGTATTGAGTGGTCATTGCAGTAATCCTCGCGGGTGGTAGAGGCCGACCGTTGGTCGGCCTCAGGAGACTCGATCAGCGCTGGGAATCCAGCACTTCGTGTTCGTTCGCGACTTGCTGAGCCTTGAGGTAGCTCTCGATCAGCAATTGATAATGCGGCATGGCCTGGGCATAAACGGCCGCCCACTGCTCGGCATCGGGACGGTTCCACGAGCCTTGCAGCTCGGAAAGCGTAGCCATGATGTCGATCGGCACCACCCCGGCCTGGGCCAAACGGGCAACGGTCAGATCAGTGGCGAGTTTCGAGTGATTACCGGACGCGTCGACCACGGCAAACACCTTGTAGCCTTCGTGCACGGCGGCGATGGACGGGAACGCCAGGCAAACGCTGGTCAGGGTGCCGGCGATCACCAACGTCTTCTTGCCGGTAGCTTTGACCGCTGCGTGAAATTCCGGATTGTCCCAGGCATTGATTTCGCCTTTGCGCGCCACGTATTGCGCATGCGGCGCCGCTTCGTGGATCTCCGGGATCAACGGCCCGTTCGGCCCTTGCGGCACGGAGGCGGTGGTGATTACCGGCATCTTCAACAGGGTCGCGGCTTTGGCCAGTGCGATGGCATTGGCGCGCAGTTGCGGCACGTCCATGTCCTTGACGATCTGGAACAGACCGCTCTGGTGGTCGATCAGCAGCATCGCTGCGTCGCTGGCATCGATGGTCGGTTTCTGGCCGTCGAAGTTCGCTGCATTGACAATGTTCATGTGCGTTTCCTCTTTTCTATAGGCAACAGCCATCCCTGGCCTGCGAACCGGCCTACGCGTCCTGTGTAGAGCGGAGTGGTGGTGCGTTAAGCGTGCATCTGGCCGAAGCGGCCGGACTGGAAGTCGGCGAAGGCCTGGTGGATTTCCTGCTCGGTGTTCATCACGAACGGGCCGTGGCCGACGATCGGTTCGTCGATCGGCTCGCCGCTGAGCAGCAACACCACGGCGTCCTGGCTGGCTTCGAGCGTCATCTGCTGGCCGTCACGTTCGAACAGCGCCAATTGCCCTTCACGCACCGCTTCCACTGCGTTGACCTGCACCGAGCCTTTCAGCACCACCAGCGCGGTATTGCGGCCTTCATGCAAATCGAGCGTCAGCAACTTGCCGGCGTTCAGACGCAGATCCCACACATCGATCGGCGTGAAAGTCCGCGACGGGCCGGTGTGGCCATCGAACTCACCGGCGATCAGGCGCAGGCTGCCGGCGTTGTCCTTGAGCGCGATGCTCGGGATGTCGCTGTCGAGAATGGTCTGGTAACCCGGCGCGGCCATTTTGTCCTTGGCCGGCAGGTTGACCCACAACTGGACCATTTCCAGTTTGCCGCCGGTTTTGGCGAAGTTTTCCGAATGGAATTCCTCGTGGAGGATCCCGGAAGCGGCCGTCATCCATTGCACATCGCCCGGGCCGATCACTCCGCCGCTGCCGGTCGAGTCGCGGTGCTGTACTTCGCCTTCATAAACGATAGTCACGGTTTCGAAACCACGGTGCGGATGCTGACCAACGCCACGCCGTTCGCTGGTCGGGGTGAAATCGGCCGGGCCGGCGTGATCGAGCAGCAGAAACGGGCTGATGTGTTTGCCCAGGTTGTCGTAGGAAAACAGCGTGCGAACCGGGAAACCATCGCCGACCCAATGGCCGCGCGGGCTGGTGTAGATACCGATGATGTTTTTCATGGTTGTCTCCAATTTGGGTGAGTGACGCGATGGATTAAGCTTAAATCCATGGGCATTAATGCACTAGACTGCAAAAATCAGCCTTAGCGTTCTATCTGGAGAACGATGGTGGAAGACCTCAACACCCTCTACTACTTCACCCAAGTGGTCGAACACCACGGTTTCGCCGCCGCCGGGCGCGCACTGGACATGCCCAAATCGAAGCTCAGCCGGCGGATTTCCGAACTGGAAGAGCGCCTCGGCGTACGCCTGCTGCATCGCACCAGCCGCCATTGCTCGTTGACGGAAATCGGCCAGGCCTATTACCAGCGCTGCCTGGCCATGCGCGTCGAAGCCGAAAGCGCCGCCGAGCTGATCGAGCGCAATCGCTCGGAACCGCAAGGGCTGGTGCGCCTGAGTTGCCCGACGGCGCTGCTCAACTCCTGGGTCGGGCCGATGCTCACGCGCTACATGCTCAAGTACCCGTTGGTGGAGTTATTTATCGAGAGCACCAACCGCCGTGTCGATCTGCTGCACGAAGGCTTCGACATCGCCCTGCGCGTGCGCTTTCCGCCGCTGGAAAACACCGACATGGTCATGAAAGTGCTCGGCAACAGCATGCAATCGGTGGTCGGCAGCCCACAGTTTGTCGAACGTCTGTCGTCACCGCCCTCGCCTGCTGACCTTAATGGCCTGCCGAGCCTGCATTGGGGCGCGGCGCAGCGTGAATATCAGTGGGAACTGCTTGGGCCGAATGACAACACGGCGCTGATTCGGCATACGCCGCGGATGGTCACCGATGACTTGATTGCCTTGCGTCAGGCGGTGATTGCCGGCGTTGGCGTGGCGCATCTGCCAAGCGTAGTCGTGCGAGAGGACATTGCCGCCGGACGAGTCGTGGAGTTGATTCCAGGCTGGGCACCGAAGTGCGGGGTGGTGCACGCGATCTTTCCGTCGCGGCGCGGGCTGTTGCCGTCGGTGCGCACGTTGATTGATTTTTTGGGCGAGGAATTTGCGCGTAGCGACATAGCCTGAATCGGTGGTGCGCCCTTCGCGAGCAAGCTCGCTCCCAGATGAGCACGCATTCCAATGTGGGAGCGAGCCTGCTCGCGAAGAGGCCAGCCCCGACAACATAAGTCCTGAAAATGATTCATGACTTCTGATCAACAGTGCTTTGTCCCGCCAGCGGTTTTTCTCAACCATCCGGATGCGGATACTCCTGCTCATTCCCACTGCAACCCCTGGAGTCCCTCATGTCTGTTCCCGCTTTCGGCCTTGGCACGTTTCGCCTGCAAGGCCAGGTCGTCATTGACTCAGTGAGCACCGCCCTTGAACTCGGCTACCGGGTCATCGACACCGCGCAGATCTACGAAAACGAAGCCGATGTCGGCGCGGCCATTGCGGCCAGCGGCATCCCGCGCGACGAGCTGTTCATCACCAGCAAGATCTGGGTCGCCAACTTCGCCAAGGATCGCCTGATCGATAGCCTCAAGGACAGCCTGCAGAAATTGCAGACCGACTACCTCGACCTGACCTTGATTCACTGGCCATCGCCGGAAAACCAGGTCCCGGTCGAAGAGTTCATGGGCGCCCTGCTCGAAGCCAAACGCTTGGGCCTGACCCGGCAGATCGGTGTGTCCAACTTCACCATCGATTTGATGAAGCAGGCAATTGCGGCGGTCGGTGCCGACCACATCGCGACCAACCAGATCGAACTGCACCCGTACCTGCAAAACCGTAAAGTCGTCGAGTTTGCCCAGAGCCAAGGCATCCACATCACTTCGTACATGACCCTGGCTTACGGTGAAGTGCTGAAAGATCCGCTGATCCAGCAAATCGCCGAACGCCTGCAGGCCACCCCGGCGCAAGTCACCCTGGCCTGGGCGATGCAGTCGGGCTATGCCGTGATTCCGTCGTCGACCAAACGTGACAACCTGCAAAGCAACCTAGCCGCCACCGCACTGACGCTAAGCGACGCCGACATGGCGCTGATTGCCACACTGGATCGCGGCCATCGCCTGACCAGCCCGAAAGGCATCGCGCCAGACTGGGACTGATCCGGCGATATTGCCCGTTCAGGCCTGCAGACGTTGCGCGAGACCGGTCATGGCCTTGCGCAACGTCTCGACCGCGATGCCCAGCGTTGCCGCTTGCGCCTGTTGACTCGCCAGCTCCAGATCAACACACGCCGCCACTACCCGCGCCGCGCCCACCATCTGCGCCCCGCCCTTGATGTGATGAGTCAGTTCACGCAGCCCTGCGCGATCCTGCTCAGGTTGCAAATCAGCAAGACGTTGCAGATCGAGTTGCAAACTGTTCAACACTTCCCTGCGCAATTGTTCGATCAAGCCACGATCATCCCCGGCCATTTGCTCCAGGGTGCTCAGATCGATTTCCGCCAGCGCCAGCACCTCAACGGGGTCAACCGCGATGTCGCAATGACTGGCCGCCGCCAACGCCTGCGCCAGGTCATGCAAGCGGATCGGTTTGAACAGACATTCGTCCATGCCGGCATGCAGGCAACGCGTCCGCTCCTCGGCCTGCGCGTTGGCGGTAAAACCAAGAATCAGACAGGGTTGGCGGCCGGCAAGCGCTTCCTCATCACGGATCGCCCGCGCCAGTTGATATCCGTTGCGCCGCGGCATGTTGCAATCGGTGATTACCACATCAAACGCTTGCGCCCGCCAGCGCTCCAGCCCTTCATCGCCGTTCTCGGTGTCGACCGTACGATGGCCGAGTTCACTCAACTGCCAGCACAACAGCAAGCGGTTCACCGGATGATCGTCCACCACCAGAACATTCAGTGAACACGTCGCGGTGAGCGCAGTGTCGGAGGGCTCCGGGGCCTGTGCGAGGGCTTCCAACAGCGGCAGTTCGAGGCTGACTTCGACTTGCGTTCCTGCGCCCGGTGTACTGTCGAGTCGCAGCGTGCCGCCCATCATTTCGCAGAGACTGCGACTGATCACCAGACCCAGTCCGGAGCCGCTGCGTGCGGTTTTCGAATCATGGCTCGCCTGTACGAACGGGCTGAACAGCCGTCGCCGATCGTCTTGGCTGATCCCCACACCGCTGTCTTCAATGAGGACTTTCACCGCCAGGTGCTCGGCGGCCATTGTGGTCACCACCAGTCGCAGGCTGACCTCGCCCTCTTCGGTGAACTTGATCGCATTGCTCAGCAGATTCGACAGCACTTGCTTGAAGCGCGTCGGATCAATCAGCACATCCACATTGCTGCGCGCATCGAGTTCGATGTGCCACAGCAAACGCTTCTGCCGCGCCAGCCCTTCGAACACCCGGCACACCGACACCACCAGTTCGCGCAGGTTGGCGCGTTCGGGGGCGAGGGACAAATGCCCGGCCTCGATCCGCGCGATGTCGAGAATATCGCCGATCAGCGCCAGCAATTGTTGCCCGGCATTGGACGCCACCTGAATCGCCAGACGGTCGGTCACGCCTTCCTCGGCGCGCTTCAAGGCCAGTTCGAGCATGCCGATCAAGGCGTTCATCGGCGTACGGATTTCATGGCTCATGGTCGCCAGAAACGTGGTCTTGGCCCGATTGGCGTCGTCCGCCGCGTCCTTGGCTTCCTGCAATTGCTGCAGCCACTGCTGTCGCCGGCGAATCTGTTGCCGCTGAAAAACGATCCAGGCCAACGCCAGCGCCAACAACACCGCCGCACCGGCAAAACCAAGGAGAATCTCGCGGCGATGCTGTAACCAATAACTGCCTTCCACCACCACATCGTGGCTCCAGCGCTCCACCAGTTCGTCCATCTGTTGCGGGGCGATGCTCAACAGCGCCTTGTTCAGGATCGAATGCAGTGCCGGCATCTGCGGGGCCGTCGCCAACGCAATGCGCGCCGGTTGATCGCCGATGGTCCCCGTAATACGCAGGCGCTCGCGGTAGTGACGTGCGATCAGAAAGCGTGCCACCAGCAACGAACTCACCGTGGCGTCGACCTGGCCTTTGGCAATCAATGCCATGCCTTCAGCGGGGCTTTTGACGTCGACCAGACGGATCTGCGGCACGCGCCCCAAGAGATAACTGCGCAACGGATGACCGCGATAAATGGCCAGCCGCTTGCCTGCCAGATCATCAAGATTGAGCGGCCCTTGCGCAGTAATTGCACTGACCAGCACAAACGGATTGTTCAGATAGGCGCGGGTAAATTGCAGTTCGGTTTCGCGCTCGCTGCTCGGCGTCACCACCGGCAACACATCCAGTTCACCGGCCTTGAGCTGTTCGATCTGACGATCCAGCGACGTTCCGCGCACAATCTCGAAGTTCAACCCGCTGCGCTGGCTGATCAAACTCAGCAGTTGCGCCGTCAGCCCACTGAAACGGCCATCGGCATCGAAAAACGTCAGCGGTGCGAAATCTTCGATGGCACCGACCCGGACCACGGGATGCTGGTCCAGCCACTCCTGTTCATTGGCACTGAGTTGCACCCGGCTCTGCTCAGCCATCTCGGCCTGGCCTACGCTCCAGCGTTGCTCGATGCGCTGGCGACGCTCCATGGGAATGGCCGCCAGTGCCTTGTCAACGATGCGTTTGAGGCGCGCATCGCTGCGCAACAGGGCAAAGCTGAACGAAAGGGCATCCAGCCCCGCAGGACCGGCCAGTTGCAGGTCGTTGCGATAATTGGTGTTGATCAGGTAGTTGCCACTGGTTAAGTCGCCCAGATAACCGTCTTTCGCGCCAAAGGCCACCGCACCCAGCGCATCCATCGCCGAAGGGTAAAGCTGCACGTTTGCCAAGGGATAAAACGCTTGCACGCTCGCCAGCGGCAGATAGTCCTCGACCATGGCCAGACGCTTGCCGGCCAGATCGCTCGGCAATTGTTCTTCGAGCCGGGTCACCAGCATCGGCTGATCTTCAGCGTAGGCACGGGACAGGATGAAGGCGGGGTCGGCGGCTTCAAAACTGTTGGACGTGCCCAGCAGATCGAGATCGCCGCGTTTAAGTGCCGCCATCACCGCGTCACGGTTGGCAAAACGCTGGACTTCGATGCGCACGCCGAGCAATTGCGCCAGCAGATCTGCGTAATCGGCAGTCAGCCCCTCGAGTTCCTGTTGATTGCGGGTAATTTCGAACGGCGGGTAATCCGGCCCGGAAATCCCCATGCGCAGCACCGGGTGCTGACGCAGCCATTGGCGATCCTGTTCGTCGAGGCGCAGCTGGACGTTTTCCAGTCCGGTGCGGCTCAGCAATTGCAGCACCTGCGGCGTGTCACTGGCCCAGCAGGTGGCCATCAGGCTCAAGCCCAAACACATAATCCAGCGGCCCGGCCTCATGTGCGGTCGCTCAGATCACATGATTGCGCTTGGCGAAATCGCGCAAGTGCACCGCTGAACTGACCCCGAGTTTTTTCATCAGACGGGTCTTGTAGGTACTCACGGTCTTGTGGCTCAGGTGCATGTCCTCGGCAATCGCCTTGTTGGACTTGCCCTGTCCCAATTGCTGAAAAATGCTCAACTCACGGTCGGAAAGCTGATCGATCATCTGTTTTTCCGTGGTTTGCACGGCATTCAGCGTGCTGAAGCTGTCCGGGAGTGAGGAAAAATAGGTGTGGCCCGACATCACCGCTCGAATGGCGTTGCGCAGTTGCTCCAGTTGATTGGTTTTGGTCACGTAGGCCATGGCTCCGGCCCGTACGCAGCGATCCTGATAGAACATGGGTTCGTGTGTACTGAACACCAGCACTCGGCAAGCAAAATCATTGGCCTTGATCCTGGCAAGAACTTGCAGCCCGTTGCTTCCCGGCAAATTCAGATCGAGTATCACCAATCGAGGCTGGTATTCCCGAATGAGCGACACCACCTCATTGCCTTGGGACGCCTCGTGGATCTGCTTGAATCCTGCAGCTTGCAACACGATCCGGATGGCGGCGCGCACCACCGGATGATCGTCGACGATCAGCGCTGACTTCATGGCCACTCCCGGTGCAAAGTCTGACGAACAGGCCACCGATGGGGGCTGATCCAGACTCAGTGGCTGCGCCGGGACTGTTACATGGAACGGCGAGCAAATCACCTGTCAGACCTGACAGTTGCGGCCAGTGAGTTTTTATGCATGAGCAACGATTTTCACCGACGAGTACGGCTGGCTGGCTGACAACACTTGCCGCCTCGCAGGTGTATCGACCAACGCCATCAGCTGACTGATCGACTGTTTTGAGGGCAGTGCCAAATGGCTGACTTGCACATTTTCCCGGGCGAAACCCGAGGCCTGTTGTAACGGCGCCGTGGCTTCGTTGTAGATCAGCACCTGACGAACCTGCGGGTTATCCAGGAAAAAACCCAGCAGATCCAGCGAGCCCTTGGCGAGTTCGGCATTGATGACCACCGCATCGAACGGCTCGCACCCGAAGTCCACCAACGTCAGCAGTTCGGTCAGGCTCTGTGCCGGAGCCACACGGTAATAATCGAGGCTGTTGAACAGACGCTCGATTTTCATCCGGTGGAAATGCTGCGTGTCGGCGATCAGGATGCGCAGGGCTTTATTGATCATGGTCAATCTCCCGGGGTCACGGTTTCTGGGTGCGGCAAGACTACGCAAGCCCCGGGGCCGGTTCTGTAGGAATATTCCGAAAAACACGGTTATTCATCGCAGGCTCAACGAGCCTGACCATCACTCGACGCTTTGGTGACCGTCTCAACCCCCTGGAAGATGGAGAGCGGTTTATTCGGTAGTACTTTTATTCAGTAGTGCTAGGACTCCAGAACGCCTGCACGACCAGCGCCGATGTGGAAATCCGCGCCACCAGAGCGTCGAGTTCATCACCATCGACCGACGTCGTCGCCAGCGTCGCTTCGATCTCGATTTCATCGGCGCCGAAGGCATGCACATCGACGTCGCTGGCCGGGTAGTTGCTTCGTTCCAGCTCCGCTTCAAGCAAGGCGAACACGGCGGTTTGCTGGGAGCGGCGGGCGATGACGTAGACGATATTGGTGACTTCCGCCGAGACCACGTCCAGTGGCTGACGGTTGATGTTGTTGACGATCGGCCGCAGCAAGGTGTTGGCGGCGAGGATGAACAGTGTGCCGAGCACGGCTTCGGCGAGCAGGTCGGCACCGGCACAGGCGCCGACCGCTGCGGAGGTCCACAGGGTCGCGGCGGTGTTGAGGCCACGCACGTTGCCCTCTTCGCGCATGATCACCCCGGCGCCGAGAAAACCGATGCCGGACACCACGTAGGCGACCACACGCACCGCGCCTTCGGCGCCGGCGAGACGGTTGGCCATATCGACGAAAATCGCTGCACCGACGGCGACCAGCACATTGGTGCGCAGGCCCGCAGTGCGTTGCCGGTACTGGCGCTCGAAGCCGATCAGACCGCCGAGAATGAACGCGGCGCTGAGGCTGACCAGGGTGTCGAGCAGCGAATCGAGGTTGAGGTTGTTGATGGCTTGCATAAAAAATCCTTGAAAACACGCGATCCCTGTAGGAGTGAGCCTGCTCGCGATAGCGGTGTGTCAGTCACCGCAATATTGACTGAAACACCGCTATCGCGAGCAGGCTCACTCCTACAGGGGGCAGCATTACTGCCAGCCGAACCGGCGGATGTAGAAACCTTTCACTGCCTGGGTCAGCGCCATGTACGCCAGCAGGATCACCGGCAGGAACACGAAGTACAGCGACGGCAGCGCTTGCAATTTGAAGTAGTGCGCCAGCGGCCCCATCGGCAGGAAGATGCCGACCGCCATGATGATCCCGGTCATCACCAGCAGCGGCAGGGCTGCACGGCTTTGCAGGAACGGAATCTTCGGCGTGCGGATCATGTGCACGATCAGCGTCTGGGTCAGCAACCCGACCACGAACCAGCCGGACTGGAACAGCGTCTGGTGATCCGGGGTGTTGGCATCGAATACGTACCACATCAAGGCGAACGTGGTGATGTCAAAGATCGAACTGATCGGGCCGAAGAACAGCATGAAGCGCCCGACATCGCCCGGCTGCCAGCGTTGTGGTTTTTTCAGCATGTCCTCGTCGACGTTATCGAACGGAATGGCAATCTGCGAAATGTCGTAGAGCAGGTTCTGCACCAGCAGGTGCATCGGCAGCATCGGCAGGAACGGAATGAACGCACTGGCGACCAGCACCGAGAAGACGTTGCCGAAGTTGGAACTGGCGGTCATCTTGATGTACTTGAGCATGTTGGCGAAGGTACGCCGCCCTTCGAGTACGCCCTCCTCCAGCACCATCAGGCTCTTTTCCAACAGGATGATGTCGGCCGCTTCCTTGGCGATATCCACTGCGCTGTCCACGGAAATGCCGATGTCGGCAGTGCGCAGCGCTGGCGCGTCGTTGATGCCGTCACCCATGAAGCCGACCACGTGGCCATTGCCTTTGAGGATGCGCACGATGCGCTCCTTGTGCGACGGCGTCAGTTTGGCGAAGACGTTGGTGGTTTCCACTGCCACTGCCAGTTCGGCGTCACTCATGCGCTCAACGTCATTGCCCAGCAGTAATCCCTGTTGCGCGAGACCGACTTCGCGGCAGATCTTCGCGGTCACCAGCTCGTTGTCGCCGGTCAGCACTTTCACCGCCACGCCATGTTCGGCCAGGGCCTTGAGCGCTGGCGCGGTGCTTTCCTTCGGTGGATCGAGGAACGCCACGTAACCGATCAGCGTCAATTCCTGCTCATCGGCCAGGCTGTAAACTTCACGACCCTCCGGCATCGAGCGGGCGGCCACCGCCACTACGCGCAAGCCTTCAGCGTTGAATGCTGCGGTGACCTGACGAATCCGGGTCAGCAATTCATCGCTCAAGGCTTCATCGACCTCGCCGTGACGCACACGGCTGCACACTGCCAACACTTCTTCCACGGCGCCTTTGCAGATCAGTTGATGGGGCTGGCCACGGCCTTCGACCACCACCGACATGCGCCGACGATTGAAGTCGAACGGGATCTCATCGACCTTGCGAAACGCCGTGCCGACTTTCAGTTCGCGGTGGATTTCCACGTGTTCCAGCACCGCGACATCCAGCAGGTTTTTCAGGCCGGTCTGGTAGTAGCTGTTGAGGTAAGCCATTTCCAGCACGTCGTCGGAATCGGCGCCCCAGACATCGACATTGCGCGCGAGGAAGATCTTGTCCTGGGTCAGCGTGCCGGTCTTGTCGGTGCACAGCACGTCCATCGCGCCGAAGTTCTGGATCGCGTCGAGGCGTTTGACGATGACTTTTTTCCGTGACAGAAACACCGCGCCTTTGGCCAGCGTCGAGGTGACGATCATCGGCAGCATTTCCGGGGTCAGGCCGACGGCAATCGACAGTGCGAACAGCAACGCTTCGGTCCAGTCACCCTTGGTGAAACCGTTGATGAACAGCACCAGCGGCGCCATGACGAACATGAAACGGATCAACAGCCAGCTGACTTTATTCACGCCTTGCTGGAATGAAGTGACCGCGCGATCAGTGGCGCCGACACGCTGCGCCAGCGCACCGAAATAGGTGCTGTTGCCAGTGGTGAGAATCACCGCCACCGCTGTGCCGGACACCACGTTGGTGCCCATGAACAGGATGTTGTCCAGTTCCAGCGGATTGCGCGTGTCGCGATCAGCCTGACGCGGAAACTTCTCTACCGGCATCGATTCGCCGGTCATCGCCGCTTGGCTGACGAACAGATCCTTGGCGCTGAGCACCCGGCAATCGGCGGGAATCATGTCACCGGCCGAGAGCACGATCAGATCGCCCGGCACCAGTTGTTTAATCGGCAATTCGCTGCGCGGCGCGTCACGGCGCATCACCGTCGCGGTGTTGCTGACCATGGCTTTCAGCGCGTCGGCGGCCTGGTTGGATTTGCTTTCCTGCCAGAAGCGCAGCAGCGTCGACAGCACCACCATGGAGAAAATCACCACGGCGGCCTTGAGGTCTTCGGTCAGCCACGAGATCACCGCCAACAGGGTCAGCAACAGGTTGAACGGGTTTTTGTAGCAGTGCCACAGGTGAATCCACCATGGCAGCGGCTGCTCGTGTTCGACTTCGTTGAGGCCGTATTGCGCACGCAGCGCATCGACTTCGAAATCGGTCAGACCATCGGAATACGTGCCGAGTGACGACAGCAATACACCGCTGTCGCAATGCGCGGCATCGACCAGAGTGTTGGCCAGCGTGGGCGGGACTTCACGGCTGACCGTGGTGTCGTTGATCGATTCCAGCAGCGCCAGGCGACGGAAGTGCCGGGCGATGTGGCGGGTCCGCAGGAAGCCTGCGAAAAATTCCTTGAGCGTAAGTTTCATGGCTGTTGCCCCTATGGTCAGCCGGGAAACCGTCAAGCAGGTACGGCCGCGCCTCGTCCGCCGGAAAAACCGGCACGGCAAGGCCTGGCGCGCCGGTCAGAAAAGACAGGCGTGTCGATAGGGCTGCGATCGCGACAGTGAAGTCGAAACCACGCTCTGTTCAGCGTCGATGAGAAGGACGTCTAGACATGACCACTGACGGGCCATGCACGGGATGCCGCTGCTCGCTTTTACGGCGAGACAACGACAGAGAAAGTCTGCGCGTTATCTTGCCGAGAATCTGCCGGTTACCGAGACCGGCCGACAACTGTCACTCGAACAAGTACCCACTGTGGGTCTCCGCTATTGATGAAAACGCGCGAAGCTTACGCCCCGATGTCTGCAGAGTAAACCCGCAAAAGGAGGTGTGTCGGGGAATGTGGCGGGTGTTCAGGAAGGGTTCAGGATTGTGAAACTCTGGTGTTTTCGAGAGCCCCATCGCGAGCAGGCTCACTCCTACATTGGTCCTGCGTACACAGAACATTGTAGGAGTGAGCCTGCTCGCGATAGCGGTGTATCAGGCGCCGCTGATCTTAGCTGGCGGTTGCTAACAACAGATCCGCCATCGACCGATGCCCACGGTTCTTGCCATGTTCATACAACGAACCGGCAATCTCGTCCGCGCGAATCGGCAGCACCGACAGCAACGTATCGCTCAGACCATGGCTGGCCTGGCAGAAGCCCTGCATGTAGAGGCCAGCCTTGCAGCGCTCGTCGGTGATCAGTTTGTAGTTGCGATCGACTTCGAAGTCACCCAGGTACTCTTCGAGCGGCGCCAGCAGTTTGCGGTGCATCTGCCGCTCGTAACCGGTGGCCAGTACCACGGCGTCGTAGTTGCGCACGGTGACTTCGCCAGTGGCGTTGTTGCGCACGGCCAGTTCGATACCGTTTTCGGTGGCGGTGGCTTTCTCGACGGTGGTCAGGGTGCGGAACGCGTGACGGGCAATCCCCGAGACCTTCTGACGATAGAAGATGCCGTAGATACGCTCGATCAGGTCGATGTCGACCACCGAGTAGTTGGTGTTGTGGTACTCGTTGACCAGACGCTCACGCTCGGCGCTGTTCTGCTGGAACACCAGATCGGTGAACTCCGGCGAGAACACTTCGTTGACGAACGGGCTGTCATCCGCCGGTTTCAGGGCCGAACCACGCAGGATCATGTCGACCTGCACCGACGGGAACGAATCGTTCAGATCGATGAAGGCTTCCGCCGCGCTCTGGCCGCCACCGATGATCGCGATGCTCATCGGCTGATTGTTCACGCACGGTTGCTTGGCCATTTGCGACAGGTATTGCGAATGGTGGAAGACGCGGGTGTCGCCCTTCAGCGCTTTGAACGCCTCCGGGATCCGCGGGGTGCCGCCAGCGCTGACGACAACCGAACGCGTGGTACGCACAAATTGCTGACCATCGCTGCCACGGGAAATCACCCGCAGCGCTTCAACCTGATGGTTGTGCAGCACCGGCTCGATGGTCAGCACTTCTTCGCCGTAACGGCTTTGTTCGGTGAACTGCGCGGCGACCCAGCGCAGGTAGTCGTTGTACTCCATGCGGCAAGGATAAAAGGTGCCGAGGTTGATGAAGTCGACCAGACGACCGTGGTACTTCAGATAGTTGACGAAGGAATACGGACTGGTCGGATTGCGCAGGGTCACCAGATCCTTGAGGAAGGAAATCTGCAACTCGCTCTGGGTCGACAGGGTGTTGCCGTGCCAGCTGTAGTTGGCCTGCTTGTCGAGGAACAGTACATCCAGCTCGCCGTGGGTCGGCCCGCGCTCTTGCAGAGCGATAGCCAGCGCCAGGTTCGAAGGGCCGAAACCGACGCCGATCAGGTCGTGAACGATGGGCGATGCAATTGCCTGAGTCATTTCCAGTGTCCTCTGGATGAACCCCTCAACAAGGGGCAAGGAGAGCCTAAGTGACCTGACTGGCCTTGAGCAGGACAGCAGGTCGTCTGTTGAGTAGGAACGAGGACAGTGAAATAAAATTTAACGCGGACGGCTCAATGGGCATCCCATTGCTTGATGCGCAGTCGGCAATGCTTCATGGCATTGACGATGTGCTTTTCCACCAGAGCCTTGGAAATGCCCAGCTGCTGAGCGATTTCCGGGTGTGACAGGCCTTCGATCTTGCGCAGCAGAAAACTTTCGCGACACAGCGGTGACAACTCGGCCAGCGCGCGCTGAAGCATCTCCAGGCGCTGGCCATGATCGAGGGTGCCGTGGGGCGACGGGGTGAAATAGCGCTCTTCATTATCGAGCACCTCGAGTGATTCGACCTGGCGCAAAGCGTTGCGGCGATGGTCGTCGATGACCAGATTGAGCGCGGTGCGGTAAAGAAAGGCCCGGGGTTGCTCGATCGGTGTGTCGCTGGAACGTTCCAGCACCCGCAGATAGGCGTCATGCACCACATCTTCGGCAACCTGACGGTTGCCAAGCTTGGCGTTCAGGAAACACACCAGCTCCCGATAGTAGTTTTCCAACATGACTCCCGGCCGCAAACCTGCGGGTTCTGTCCTTGAGCTCACTGAGTTACCGCTGCGCGAAACGCAGTAGCAAGATAGTGGCAACTTGAGGTGCGTAATTTATAGTAATTCTCATATAGATTTAAAGTGGTGTTTGTCGTTGACCGATAAATAGTCCTGCTCTATAGCTGTAACTTCGTGTGTCCGCAGTTAAATTCCCCTGCACTTCCATCGTTTACAGGACAGCTCCCCGTGTCTGTCGCACCTTGCGACAGCGTTCAGTGCTGCCCGAACCTGTGTGCCAGCCGAACGACGGGCCGATTTCCACTGGCCGGAACCCTGCATGAAACGTCCCCGCCCCGCCCGACGCGCCCTGCTCGTAGTCCTCTGTCTGATCCCCGTTGTTGGCTATGCCGCGTGGCAAATGATGCCGCCGGGCCGGGATAAATTCGCCACCGTGCAAGTGTCGCGCGGCGATATCGAAAGCAGCGTTACCGCGCTCGGCACCTTGCAACCACGCCGTTACGTGGACGTCGGTGCGCAGGCGTCCGGGCAGATCCGGAAAATCCATGTCGAAGTCGGCGACGTGGTCAAGGAAGGCCAGTTGCTGGTGGAGATCGACCCGTCGACGCAACGAGCCAAGCTCGACGCCGGGCGCTTCTCGATCGAAAACCTCAAGGCGCAATTGCAGGAACAACGTGCCCAGCACGAATTGGCGCAACAGAAGTATCAGCGCCAGCAGAATCTGGCGGCCGGCGGGGCAACCCGCGAGGAAGACGTGCAGACCGCCCGCGCCGAACTGAAAGCCACGCAAGCGCGCATCGACATGTTCCAGGCGCAGATCCGTCAGGCCGAAGCCAGCCTGCGCAGCGATCAGGCCGAGCTCGGCTACACACGGATCTATGCGCCCATGGCCGGCACCGTGGTCGCCCTCGATGCCCGCGAAGGCCAGACCCTCAACGCGCAACAGCAGACGCCGCTGATCCTGCGCATCGCCAAGCTGTCACCGATGACCGTTTGGGCCGAGGTTTCCGAGGCGGATATCGGCCATGTCAAACCGGGCATGACCGCTTATTTCACTACCCTCAGCGGCGGCAACCGGCGCTGGAGCAGCACCGTACGGCAAATCCTGCCGGTGCCGCCAAAACCGCTCGATCAGACCAGCCAGGGCGGTGGCAGCCCGGCCAGCAGCAGCAAAAGCGGCAGCGCCCGGGTCGTGCTGTACACGGTTTTGCTCGACGTCGATAACGCCGACAACGCGCTGATGGCGGAGATGACCACCCAGGTATTCTTCGTCGCCAATCAGGCCAGGGATGTCCTCACCGCCCCGGTGGCGGCCCTGCAAGGCAGCGACAAAGCCAACCAGCAGACCGCGCAGGTGGTTGCCGCCAACGGCAAAATCGAATCCCGCGAAGTGCGCACCGGTATCAGCGATCGGCTGAAGGTGCAGATTCTCGATGGCCTGAGTGAAGGTGATCACCTGCTGATCGGCCCGGCTGATGGCAACGGGGGTTAAATGCAAACGCCCCTGATCGACCTGCAGGACATCCGCAAATCCTACGGTGGCGGCGACGCGCCGGAAGTTCATGTGCTGCGCGGTATCGACCTGTCGATCCACGCCGGCGAATTCGTCGCGATTGTCGGTGCCTCCGGTTCCGGCAAATCGACGCTGATGAACATCCTTGGCTGCCTCGACCGACCGACGTCTGGCGAATACCGCTTCGCCGGGGAAAACGTCGCTGGCCTCGACAGCGACGAACTGGCGTGGCTGCGCCGCGAAGCCTTTGGTTTCGTGTTTCAGGGTTACCACCTGATTCCGTCCGGCTCGGCTCAGGAAAACGTCGAAATGCCGGCGATCTATGCCGGCACTCCGGCCGCCGAGCGCCACGCCCGCGCCGCCGCCCTGCTCGACCGCCTCGGCTTGGCATCACGCACCGGCAACCGCCCGCATCAGCTCTCCGGCGGTCAGCAACAACGGGTGTCGATTGCCCGCGCCTTGATGAACGGCGGCCACATCATTCTTGCCGATGAGCCAACCGGCGCCCTCGACAGCCACAGCGGCAAAGAGGTCATGGCGCTGCTCGACGAACTGGCCAGTCAGGGCCATGTGGTGATCCTCATCACCCACGATCGCGAAGTGGCGGCGCGCGCCAAACGCATCATCGAAATCAGCGACGGCCTGATCATCAGCGACAGCGCCAAAGACAACCCCGAAGCCCAGACCAGCGCCAACCCCGGCGCCTTGCAAGCGGTCGACTTGCGCAAGCGTCTGAGCGAAGGCGCCGAAGCCACCGGCGCGTGGAAAGGCGAGCTGGTGGATGCCTTGCACGCGGCGTGGCGCGTGATGTGGATCAACCGCTTCCGCACGGCGCTGACCCTGCTCGGCATCATCATCGGCGTGGCCTCGGTGGTGGTGATGCTCGCAGTCGGCGAAGGCAGCAAGCGTCAGGTCATGGCGCAAATGGGCGCGTTCGGCTCCAACATTCTTTATCTCAGCGGCTCGGCACCGAACCCGCGCACACCGGCAGGGATCATCACGCTGGACGATGTCCGCGCGGTGGCGAGCCTGCCGCAAGTGCAGCGGATCATGCCGGTCATCGGCGCCGAAGCCGGCGTGCGCTACGGCAATGTCGACCATTTGAGTTACGTCGGCGGCAATGACACCAACTTCCCGGCCATCTTCAACTGGCCGGTGGTTCAGGGCAGCTACTTCACCGAGAAGGACGAACAGAATGCCTCGGCCGTGGCCGTGATCGGCCACAAGGTCCGCAACAAATTGCTCAAGGACGTCGCCAACCCGATCGGCCAATACATCCTGATCGAAAACGTACCCTTCCAGGTCGTCGGCGTCTTGGCGGAAAAAGGCGCCAGCTCCGGCGATTCCGACAGTGACGACCGCATCGCCGTGCCTTACTCGGCGGCCAGCGTGCGCCTGTTCGGCACGCGTGACCCTGAATATGTAGCGATTGCCGCTGCCGATGCGCGCAAGGTCAAGCAAGCAGAGCACGCCATCGAACAACTGATGCTGCGCCTGCACAACGGCAAGAAGGACTTCGAGCTGACCAACAACGCCGCAATGATCCAGGCCGAAGCGCGCACGCAGAACACCCTGTCGCTGATGCTCGGTTCGATTGCCGCGATTTCGCTGCTGGTCGGCGGCATCGGCGTGATGAACATCATGCTGATGACCGTGCGCGAGCGGACTCGCGAAATCGGTATCCGCATGGCCACCGGTGCGCGTCAGCGCGATATTCTGCGCCAGTTCCTCACCGAAGCCGTGATGCTCTCGGTGGTCGGCGGCATCGCCGGGATCGCCCTGGCGCTGATCGTCGGCGGTGTATTGATCCTCAGCGAAGTCGCCGTGGCGTTTTCGTTGATCGCGGTGCTCGGCGCCTTCGGCTGCGCCCTTGTGACCGGTGTTGTCTTCGGCTTCATGCCGGCCCGCAAAGCTGCCCGGCTCGACCCGGTCACGGCCCTTACCAGTGAATGATCGACCTATGAAACCGCGCCTCAGTTTATTGACCGTGTGCCTGATCCTCAGTGCCTGCGGCAGTCCCGTGCAGCGCCCCGACAGTGGCGTGCAAGCGCCTGCTGCCTGGCAATCGCCGCACCACGCGAGCATCACTCGCAACAACCCGCAGTGGTGGACCCAGTTCGGCAGCCCGCAACTGGATCGCCTGATCGAACAGGCGCGCGTCGGCAGCTTCGATCTTGCCGCTGCGGTGGCCCGAGTGCGCCAAGCGCAGGCCAGCACAGTGATTGCCGGCGGCTCGTTGCTTCCAGAGGTCAAGGCCGGGCTCAATGCCAATCGGCAGAAACTGTTGCGCGGCAATGGCTACAGCCAGCTGGATGCCGACAGCAGCAACAAGGCTGTGGACTACTTCGATGCCAGTTTGAGCGCCACGTATGAGATCGATTTCTGGGGCGGCAAACGCGCCTCCCGCGACAGTGCGCAATTCACCTTGCAGGCCAGCGAGTTCGATCGGGCAACCGTCGAACTGACCCTGCTCAGCAGCGTCGCCAGCACTTATGCGCAAACCTTGTCATTGCGCGAGCAGAGCCGCATCGCCGAACTGAACCTGGCCAACGCAAAGAGCGTGTTGAAACTGGTGCAGACGCGCTTTGATTCGGGTTCGGCCACCGCACTGGAACTGGCGCAGCAGAAAAGCCTGGTCGCGGCCCAGCAACGGCAATTGCCGCTGGTGCAACAACAGGCGCAGGAAGCCTTGATCAGCCTCGCCGCCCTGCTCGGCCAACCGGTACAGCAGTTGGCGGCCAACCAGGAATCATTCGATCGCCTGCAATGGCCGGGGATTGCCAGTGGCGTGCCCAGCGATTTGCTCACCCGCCGCCCCGACATCGCCCGCGCTGAAGCGCAACTGGCCGCCGCCCGGGCCGACGTCAAAGTCGCCCGCGCCGCCATGCTGCCCGCCATCACCCTGACGGCGCAGATAGGCTCGGGGGCCAACCAGTTCGACGACTTGATCCGCAGCCCCTTCTACAACCTGACTGCCGGACTGCTCGCGCCGGTCTTCAACAACGGCCGCCTGAGCGCTGAGCGCGACAAGGCCACGGCGCGTCAGGAGGAACTGCTGCAGAGCTATCGCGGCGCGATCATCAACGGTTTTGCCGACGTCGAAAAAGCCCTCAACAGCATTCGCGGCCTCGATGAACAACGCCAGTGGCAGAGCGAAGAACTGAATCAGGCGCAGACCGCGTTCAACATTGCCCAGAGCCGTTATCAGGCGGGTGCCGAAGATTTGCTGACCGTGCTGGAAACCCAACGCACGCTGTATGCGGCGCAGGACCTGAACGTGCAACTGCGGCTGTCGCGGATGCAGGCGAGCATTGCCTTGTACAAGGCGCTTGGGGGTGGGTGGCAGGCTTTGTAATTGCGCAGCCTGTCAGGCCGTTTTCGCGAGCAGGCTCGCTCCCACATTTGACCGAGTTCCTTCAGCAGGAATGAGATCCAGTGTGGGAGCGAGCCTGCTCGCGAAGAACGATGACGCGGTCTCAAGCCGAAGTTTGTTTCGGCTTGAGATTGCGCGCATACCACGGTCGCTGCGGCACGCGGCGGAACAGATTGGCGAGTTTCTGTTCGTCTTCGCCGAAGGTGATGCGCAGCGCCAGCTTCATGGTTTCCGGATCCATCTCCACCGACCTTCCCACCTGCAAACCCGGCGTGGTGCTGCAACCGTGGGTGTCCGGCCCCAGCCACGGATCCGCGACTTCGACCCAGCGACCTGGGGCAAACCACTTGACGCCGTTAACCTCAAGGCGCGTGACCTGACCGGGATGGAAGCGCTCGTGCGCCCGATACCAATCCTCGACACGATCATCGATCCAGCCATGGAAATGCCAGAACACCGGATTCACATGGGAAGAGAACGGGTCGCCGAGAAAGTCGTTTTCCGGGGCGAACCAGCGCGCGGCGAAGTCGTCGAGATCCCGCGCCATAGGTACCGGCTGACCGTTGGAAGGGTCGCGCGGCACCGACGCCCAACGCATGTGCAGCCAGTCGTGCAGGCCCAACTCAACCTCTGAACCAAACTGACCCAAAGTGAGCTTCGACAAATATTGCGGATCGCGGTACTGCGATTCCCAGACTTCAAAATTGCTTTGATAGGTCTCGGCGGTTTTCAGATCGCTGACCCACTGGGTGTATTCGTCATCTTCGGCCGCCAGCCAGGTTGGCGGCAGCGCCGTGCCATCGTGGTTGTCGAAGTAGCGCGCGAAGCCCTGGCGGTCGCGGATCAGCTCCGGTTGCGGCAATGGGAAGAACTGCCACGACGGCAGATCCATCATCGAGCGCGCCGTGCCGAGCATGTGCCGGTGCATGAAAAAGAAGTCGATGCCGGAGCCGTTGCGATCCTTGTGCACACCGCGGGCGTCACGCTCCTTGTCACGCGGACCAGGCTGCCAGCCCAAGCCGCGTAACGCGTTTCGCTTGTCCTCGGACAGGGTGTGCCACTTGTCACGGGTGGCGTGCCAGACCTGATGGAACAGGCGATGTTCGGGCGACACCAGCCACGCCAGCAACGGCGCATTCAACGGGGTGCGCTGGCGCGCTTCGGGGAACAGGCATTTCACCGCGATAAAGCGATTATCCTCGGCCGGCAAGGCCAATGGCCGGTCAAGACGCTGCACCGTACCACTGAGGGTGCCGCTGCCGGCATTGCCGAAGTCAGCCCAGACTTCATCGAGGATCATGTTCAGTTCGTAATCGACGCGACCGTCAGTGCCGAGCAACCGCCAACTGAGTTTCGAGGCCTCTGCCCCGGCCAGATCGCCAAGAATTCGGTAACGAGGTGTTTCGTCACTGCGCAAACGCTCGGCGGTGTCGAGAAAGCCGTTCACGCCCCGGCCCTTCTGGCCGATGTCGAGAAACACTTCCAGCCCCTGCGCCGGCAAGCCATCCAGGCCGGCGTCAGGGCCAACGAAACGGATCTTCCAGACCCCGCGCAAGGCGTTGGCCAAGCGCTGCCCGGCCACGTCAGCGACATCGAAAGACGCCTCACCCGGAGTAATCGTCGGGTCAGGCTTCGTCCATTCACGGTGCCCGAAATAAGCCGCAGGCACGGCAGCGCCAGTCAACGCCAGGCCTGCCATGAACCATCGTCGAGAAATCCTCATTGCCCTACCTGTGTCAGCCATGAAGCAGGCTTTATCCAAGCTAGAACGTTTGCTGCGCGGGTAAATTTATGGGGGTTGCGATCTTTTAACCCGGCGACCTAAATTCCACGGCCATTCACTCGTTCTTCCCAGATAGCAAAGGCCTCTGCGCCTGCACCTCGACGGCGAACCTGACTGAGATGGCAATGACAAAACCACGTTCGAAAAAGGCTCTTTTCATTGGCCTGCCGCTGGCTCTGGCGATCAGTGCCGGCGCTGCTTTCGCGGTCTGGGATATCTGGTTCAAGGACAATCCCGGCTATCCGCACAAGGTCATGCAGCAGGCCGAAGCGCTGCACGAACACATGCTCTCGTTCGACAGTCACATCACCGTCACCCAGGATTTCGGCACCACCGGTAACGAAGTCGACAAGGACGGCAGTGGCCAGTTCGATCTGGTCAAAGCCAACCGTGGTCGCCTGTCCGGTGCGGCGCTGACGATTTTCGGCTGGCCGGAAATCTGGAACGGTGCCAACGCGCCGCACAAACCCACCGCCGGTTTCGTCGACGAAGCACGCAATCAGCAGGAAATCCGCTACAAGATCATTTCCGGCATGGTCCGCGACTTTCCCAACCAGGTCGGGATCGCCTACACCCCTGCCGATTTCCGCCGCCTGCACGGCGAAGGCAAGTTTGCGATTTTCATCAGCATGCTCAACGCCTACCCGCTCGGCCACGACCTCAACCTGCTGGATCTGTGGACGGCGCGGGGTATGCGCATGTTCGGCTTCAGCTACATCGGCAACAACGACTGGGCTGACTCGTCGCGGCCGCTGCCGTTTTTCAATGATTCGCCGGACGCCCTCGATGGCCTGTCGGATCTGGGCAAGCAAGCGGTCAAACGCCTCAACGACCTGGGCGTGATCATTGATGTCTCGCAGATGTCGACCAAGGCCCTGGAGCAGGTCGCGCAACTGAGCCGCACACCGTTGGTGGCGTCGCACTCGGCACCACGGGCGATGGTGGACATCCCGCGCAACCTCAGCGACAAGGAATTGCAGCTGATCAAGAACAGCGGTGGCGTGGTGCAGATCGTCGGCTTCTCGCAGTACCTGCGACCGCTGACCCAAGGCACCCAGGACAAGCTCAACGAACTGCGCAAACGCTACGACCTGCCGCCGCTGCCAAACCTGGCCATGGCGCTGATGCCGGGCGACCCGATCATCGCCGCATGGTCCGAGCAGAAGTTCGGCGAGTACGCCGGCCAGCTCTACGCCATCCTCGAAGAGGAACCGAAAGCCAGCCTCAAGGACTTGGGCGACGCCATCGATTACACGGTGCGCAAGATCGGCATCGACCACGTCGGCATCAGCTCGGACTTCAACGAAGGGGGCGGCGTCAAAGGCTGGGAGAACGTCGGCGAGATTCGCAACGTCACCGCTGAACTGATTTCACGCGGCTACTCCGAAGCCGACATCGCCAAGCTCTGGGGCGGCAACTTTCTGCGCGTCTGGGATCAGGTCGAGAAATCTGCCAAACCGGCGCTGGCCAGTGCTCGTGATGCGGTCAAGCCATGAGCAACCGTCGTGACTTCTTGAAGCAGGCCGGGATTCTCGCCGCGGCACTGCCATTGGGTGCGAGCCTGCCAAACGTCGCCGCCGCCGCGCCCGCAGCGCCCGCGACAACACTGCCGCGCGACAAGTGGGGGCAGTTGCAGCAGTTGTTCAATCAGGATCCTGACTACCTGCACTTTTCCAACTTCCTGATCACCACCCACCCGAGACCGGTGCGCGAGGCGATTGAAATGCACCGCGCCGCCCTCGATAAAAACCCCGGGCTGGCGATGGACTGGGACGTCGGTGTGATCGAACAGCGCGAACACGATGTACGCGTCTGGGCCGGCCAATACCTGCAAGCCGATGCCAGGCAAATCGCACTGACCGGCAGCACCACCGAAGGTCTGACGATGATTTATGGCGGTGTGCACGTGCGCGCCGATCAGGAAATCCTCACCACCGAACACGAGCATTACGCCACCCACACGATTCTGGAACTGCGCAGCGAACGCGAAGGCACCCAGGTGCGCAAGATTCGCCTGTTCGACGACCCGCAAAGGATCAGTGAAAAAGAATTGCTGGCCAACATCGACCGCAGCATCCGCCCGGAAACCCGCGTACTCGGCATGTGCTGGGTGCATTCGGGCAGTGGCGTGAAACTGCCGCTCGGCGCCATCGGCGCGCTGGTCGACAAACACAACCGCGGCCGCAGCGATGCCGACCGGATCATCTACGTGGTCGACGGTGTGCACGGTTTTGGCGTCGAGGACCTGAGTTTCCCGGCGATGAATTGCGACTTCTTTATCGCTGGCACGCACAAATGGATGTTCGGCCCGCGCGGCACCGGCATCGTGTGCAGCCGCACGCCGGAAGTGAAATACGTCACGCCGATCATCCCGACCTTCTCCGAGGCCGAGCACTTTTCCACGACGATGACGCCGGGCGGTTACCACGCCTTCGAACACCGCTGGGCGCTGACCGAGGCGTTCAAATTGCACCTGCAACTGGGCAAAGCCGAGGTGCAGACGCGCATTCACGCGCTCAACAGTTACCTGAAAAAACGCCTGCTGCAGCGCCCGCAGATCGAACTGGTGACGCCGTTGAGTGCGGAATTTTCCGCAGGCTTCACCTTCTTCCGGGTCAAGGGCAAGGACAGCGACAAGATCGCCGCGCACCTGATGGCCAACCGCGTGGTTGCCGATGCCGTGGCCCGTGATGTCGGCCCGGTGATCCGCACCGCCCCCGGTTTGCTTAACAGCGAAGCGCAGATCGACCGCCTGCTGGACATCCTCGACCAGGCCCTGTGAAGCCGATCCTTTTTTCCTTTTAGCGAGACGCGAAATGAACAGTGAGTTACCTCGTTTTTCCTTGAAAGTCCTGCCTGCCCTGGTGCTTGCCGCCCTCGCCGCCGGCCTGTTGCCGAGCGCCGCTCAGGCCGCAACACCACCCGCGCCGGGCAAAGTGTTCAAAGACTGCAAGGATTGCCCGGAAATGGTCGTGCTACCGACCGGCACCTTCACCATGGGCACCCCGGAAGACGAAGTCGGCCGCGAGCCTGACGAAGGCCCGATGCACCCGGTGACGTTCGCCAAACCCTTGGCCATCAGCCGCTTTCAAGTGCTCAAGGGCGAATGGTTCGCCTTCCTCAAAGACACCGGCTACCAGATGCCTGACGGCGATGACCGCCCGGGTCGTGCCTGCAAGGCCGGGATCCCGGACTACCAGGGCAGTGATCCGCGCAAGCAATACACCGACCGCCACCCGGCCGTGTGCATGGACTTTGCCGAGGTCAATGCCTATGTCGCGTGGCTGTCGAAAAAGACCGGCAAGCAATACCGCCTGGTCAGCGAATCCCTGCGCGAATACGCCGCCCGTGGCGGCACCAGCGGCCCGTTTCCTTTCCCGTTCGATGAAGGCAAGGAATACAGCATCGCCAAACACGCCAACACCTATGGTGCTGCCGATGGCTACAACTTCACCGCCCCGGCTGGCAGCTTCGCGCCCAACGCCTTTGGCGTGTACGACATGCACGGCAACGTCTACGAATGGACAGCCGACTGCTACAACGAAAACTACGTCGGCGCACCGAGCGATGGCAGTGCCTGGCTGACCGGCAAGTGTGAATTCAAGCGCATCCGTGGCAACGATTGGGGTGAGGCTCCGGTGTTTTCTCGCTCCGGCAACCGCAATGCACTGGTGCCCGGTGATCGCGGCGACTGGATCGGCTTCCGGGTTGCCCGCGATCTGTAACGACCACGCCGCTTAAATTAACCCCCCCTCCAGTCGTTTTACAGGTGGGCGCGCTCCAAAGCGACGCGCCCCCGCCCTCAACGTCACCCAGGTGAAGGCCGCCACCGATGCCGGCCTTCGTCGTTCTTACAAGCAGGGAACCTCCATGAGCAAACCAACACGCGGGGTGATCAATGAATTGTTCACCCTGCTCAAACCCTTTCGTCTGATTGTTGCCGGCTCGATCCTGCTGGGCATGGTCGGTGGCCTGAGCGTTACCGTGCTGCTGGCGACGATCAACAATGTCCTGCATGCCGAGGGCGGCCTGACCAACACCGTGGTCGCCGCGTTCGCCGGGTTGTGCCTGCTGGCACTGGTCAGTTCGATTTTTTCCGATATCGGTACCAACTACGTCGGCCAGAAAATCATTGCCAAGCTGCGCAAGGAGCTGGGTGAAAAAGTCCTCTCGGCGCCGATCGAACAGATCGAGCGCTATCGCAGCCATCGTCTGATTCCGGTGCTGACTCACGATGTCGACACCATCAGCGATTTCGCCTTTGCGTTCGCGCCGCTGGCTATTTCCCTGACCGTGACACTGGGCTGCATGGGCTATCTGGCGATGCTGTCGTGGCCAATGTTTCTGATGATGGTCGTGGCGATCATTATCGGCACTGTTGTTCAGTACATCGCTCGTGGCCACGGCATCAAGGGGTTCATGGAGGCCCGCGATTCCGAAGACGAACTGCAAAAGCACTACAACGCGATTGCCGAAGGTGCCAAGGAGTTGCGCATTCATCGCCCGCGCCGGCACCGCATGTTCGTCTCGGGTATCGAGCACACCGCCGACAAGATCTGCGACACGCAGATTCGCTCGGTGAACATTTTCGTGGTCGCGAAAACGTTCGGTTCGATGCTGTTCTTTGTCGTAATCGGTTTGGCGCTGGCCCTGCAGTCACTCTGGCCGAGCACTGACAAAGCGGTGATGAGCGGCTTCGTGCTGGTGCTGCTGTACATGAAAGGGCCGCTGGAGCATCTGATCGGCACGCTGCCGATTGTCAGCCGCGCACAGATCGCCTTCCGCCGTATTGCCGAGTTGTCGGAGCAGTTCTCCTCGCCAGAGCCGCACCTGCTGCTCAGCGATCAGGGCAACCGCAAAACCCCGGTGCACAGCCTCGAACTGACCGACGTCGCCTACAGCTTCCCGGCCGTCGAAGGCGCCACGCCATTCCGCCTGGGCCCGGTCAACCTGAAGATTGATCAGGGCGACATCATTTTCATCGTCGGCGAAAACGGTTGCGGCAAGACCACCCTGATCAAGTTGCTGCTGGGACTTTACGCGCCACAGCAGGGTGAAATCCGCCTCAACGAGCAAGTGGTCACCGCCCTCACCCGCGATGATTACCGACAATTGTTCACGACGATTTTCGCCGACTACTACCTGTTCGACGACGTGGTGCAGGGCGACACGCATATCCCCGAAGACGCCAACCAGTACCTGCAACGCCTGGAGATCGCGCACAAGGTCAGCGTGCGTGACGGCTCGTTCACCACCACCGATCTGTCGACCGGTCAGCGCAAGCGTCTGGCATTGGTCAATGCGTGGCTGGAGGAACGTCCGGTACTGGTCTTCGACGAGTGGGCCGCCGATCAGGACCCGACCTTCAGAAGAATTTTCTACACCGAACTGCTGCCCGACCTGAAGCGTCTGGGCAAAACCATCATCGTCATTTCCCACGATGACCGCTATTTCGACATTGCCGACCAGTTGGTGCGCATGGAAGCAGGAAAAGTCATTACGGAACTGCAAACGGCGTAAATAGCCACGATTCTCATTCTGGTTTTATGAGCCTCGTGCGTCTAATTAAGAATCGATAACAACTACAACCCAATTAAAACCTGCAAGAGTGAAACACGATGCCAGCAATTCCGGGGATTCCACGTTTTACCAAGGCGCTGATCATGCGTCGCATGTTGCAACCGGGCTTCAGTGCCACTGCTTTCAGCATGGCCCTTGCCTTGCCGTTCAGCGCGCATGTCCAGGCTGAAGAAGTCAGTTTCAATATTCCTGCGCAATCGCTGGCAAGTGCACTGCAGGCGTTGGGCACGCAATCGAACATGCAGGTGCTGTACAGCGCCGATGACGTGCAGGGCTTGCGCAGCCAGCCGGTCAGCGGCCGGTTGTCGCCGTCGCAGGCGCTGTCGCAGATGCTGGTGGGGACCGGCGTCATGTTCACCGTACAAGGCAACACCGTCACCGTGCGCGCCCGGTCCTCCGGTAACTCGCTGGAACTGGGTGCGACCAACATCAATGGCAAAGCCGTGGAATCCGCTTACGGCCCGGTCGATGGTTACGTCGCGACCCGCAGTGCCACCGGCACCAAGACTGACACGCCGATTCTCGAAATTCCGCAAACCATCAACGTCGTCACCGCCGAACAAGTACAGACCCAGGGTGCACGCAACCTGACCCAGGCCCTGCGCTACACGCCCGGCCTGAACGTCGGTGGCTTCACCGACCGCAACGCCATCGCCGACGAAATCACCAGCCGTGGCTTCGCGCCGACCCCGCTGTACCTCGACGGCGCCTACCTGCCGTACGCCGGTAGCCTGGGCGGTGCTCCGCAGATCGACCCGTACACCCTCGAGCGTATCGAAGTGCTCAAGGGCCCGTCGTCGGTGCTCTACGGTCAGAACCAGCCGGGCGGCATCATCAACATGGTCTCCAAGCGTCCGACCACCGAGCAGCGCAGCCAGGTCAAACTGGGCGCCGGCAGCTACGACCGGGTCAATGGCGCATTCGACACCAGCGGCCCGATCGACGATCAGAAAGAGTTCACCTACCGCGTCATCGGCGTTGGCAAGAAAGGCGGCCAACAGGTCGATCACACGCACAGCGAGCGCATGTTGCTGGCGCCCAGCCTGACCTGGACACCCAACGACGACACGTCCCTGACCCTGCTCGCACAGATCCAGCGTGACGACGGACTGGAAGACTATCAGGCGCTGCCGATGATCGGCTCGCTCAAGCGCGGCCCGAACGGCGAGCGCATCGACCGCGAGTTTTTCTCCGGCGACACCAAATACAACGACTACAAGCGTGACCAATACGTCTTCGGCTACGACTTCACGCACAATTTCACCGAAGATCTGAAGTATCGCTCCACCGCGCGTTACACCGACGTACGCGATGACTACAAGGGTTTCTACCTGCGCAGCTTCGTCACCGATGACGCCGGCGTGACCGATTACACCCGCGCCAATCGGGTCAAGCTGAACTGGAAACAGCACAACACCGCGTACACCGTCGATAACAACCTGGAATACAAATTCAACACCGGTGCGCTGGAACACACCACGTTGATGGGCGTCGACTATCGCCATTTCAACCGCAAGTACGACGGCTACAACGCCTATAACGTGTTGCCGATCAACCTGTATGGCGAAAACAACAACTACGACACCAGCAGCGTCACGCCACAACTGGACACCAAGTGGGACAACACCATTCGCCAGACCGGTGTGTACCTGCAAGACCAGATCAAACTGGACAAGTGGATCCTGACCATCGGTGGCCGCCAGGACTGGGCCGAAGTGGAAAACAAGGACCTGCTGGCGCGTACGGTCGAAGAGAAGCGTGACCACAAGTTCACCAGCCGCGTGGGCCTGACGTACGTCACCGACTTCGGCCTTGCGCCGTACGTCAGCTACTCCGAATCGTTCCTGCCAACTCTCGGCACCGCAGCACCTGAACGCGGTGGCAAGGGCTTCGAGCCGACCGAAGGCCAGCAGTACGAAGTGGGTGTGAAATACCAGCCGTTCGACCAGACCCTGATCACCGCCTCGGTGTTCCAGATCAAGCAGAAGAACGTGCTGACCGGCGACACCGATTACCCGCAGTACCAGGCCCAGACGGGTGAAGTACGTTCGCGCGGCGTCGAACTGGAAGTCAAATCGACCTTCGACAACATCGACGTGATGGCTGCCGCCAGCTACCTCGACTCGTTCTACACCAAAGACACCTGGGGCAACAAAGACAACCGCAGCGAAGCTCAGGCGCCGGTCTCGGCACTGGTCTGGGCCAACTACCACTTCACCCAGGCTTCGCTCAACGGCCTGACCTTTGGTGCCGGCGCACGCTACACCGGGCGCAAGCCGGGGGATGCGGCCAACTCGTTCGACGTGCCGTCCTACGTTGTCTACGACACCACCGTCAGCTACGACATGGGCAAACTGTCGCCTAGCCTGCGCGGTGTGCAAACCAGCCTGAACGTGCAGAACATCTTTGACCGTGAGTACATCTCGGACTGCAACTACTCGTTCGGTTGCTACTACGGCCAGGAGCGCGTTGCATCGGTTGAAGTGTCTTACGACTGGTAAGCCACCCCACCGACAAAAAACCGGGCGATTGCCCGGTTTTTTTATGCCCTGAAACCGCTCTTTGCAGGAGCTGCCGAAGGCTGCGATCTGTTGATCTTCAAGAGCAAAGGATCGCAGCCTTCGACAGCTCCTACAGGGGATGTGTTTAATGTGACAAGGCTGTGCGCAGGCTTTGGGTGAGTTGGGTGTAGACGTTATCGATGTCCGGCACCACGCTCTGCAAACGCAGGAAGTCGTGAATCAAACCGCTGTACTCGATCAGTTCCACGGTGACGCCCTGCTCTTGCAGACGCCGGGCATAGGCGCGGCCTTCATCCAGTAACGGATCGTGACCGGCCAGGGCAATCACCGCAGGGGGCATGCCTTGGTAATCCGTTGCCAGCAACGGCGAGAAGCGCCAGTCGAGACGATCCACCGCGTCGTTGGCGTAGTGCCGGTAGAACCACTCCAGTGTCTCGCTTTCCAGCAGATAGCCTTCGCCGAACAGCTCGGTCGAGGGGCTGCTGGTCGAGGCGTCCGTTACCGGATAGCAGAGCAGTTGCAGACGAGGCGTAACGGCCAGAGAGGCGGGATCGCGCGCCGATTGCAGAGCCAATACTGTCGCCAGTGTCGCGCCGACGCTGTCGCCACCGAACGCCACGCGCGTGATGTCCAGACCTTCAGCCGCAGCGTGCTGCGCCAGCCACGCCAAGGCATCGGCACCATCCTCGAGCGGCGTTGGAAACTTGTGTTCCGGGGCCACGCGATAGCCCACCGACAACACCGCACACGGCGTCCGGGCGCAGAACTCGCGGCACACGCCATCGTGGGATTGCAGACTGCCGACCACATAACCGCCACCGTGGAAATACACCAGCACCGGCAGCGCCTCGGCCTGCAGATTGGCGGGACGGTACAGGCGCAATTCCAGGCCGGCACCGTCACGCGCTGTAAACGGCAGCGTCACGACACTGACATCCGCCGGCGCGCCCCAGCGCAACTGCTCCGTGGTGCGCTCGAAAGCCTCCCGGGCCTGAGCTGGCGTCGACAAATGAAACGGGCCGGGGCCATCGGCCTGGCTTTCTTCGGCCAGGTCGAGGAAGGCATTGAGTTCCGGATGCAGGGACATCGCAGGTTTCCTTATGAAATAGCCACAGACAAAAGAGGAGCCGCAAGGGCTCCTCTGTGTATAACGATGGATCAGGCCCAATACTTAGGCCGCTTGTGCGACACAGTGCTCGATCAGCGCCTCCAGTTCTGCCTGATACTCGCGCATCAGCTGTTCGACGGTCTCGGCGCGGTAACGGCGAGTGCTGTAAATACAGCGCAAAGCCAAGCGCCCGTCATACACCTGCCCCACTACTTCCAGCCAGTTACCCAATGCAGCGTGCGGGCTGTAGCAACTGCCGTAACTTTCTGCCGCCGGCACCAGCATGGCCTTGTCGTCGAAGCTCTGGTCAAACTGCCCGAGGTAGTTGAAGGTCACCCGTGCCTGCGGTGCCTGACTCAATGTTTCAGCCATTTGCCCGCCGCTCATGTGACGCAGCACGCCATAGCCCAGACCTTTGTTCGGCACCGCCGCCAATTGTCGCTGCACGGCACGCACCGAGGTGCCGATGTCGGCGTTCTCGCCCGGTGTCAGACGCACCGGGAACATGCTGGTGAACCAGCCCAGACTGCGGCTCAGGTCGATGTCTTTGACCAGATCCTCACGACCGTGGCCCTCAAGTTGAATCAGCACCGAAGACTGCTCACTCCAGCGGCACAACACCCGGCTCAACGCCGCTAGCAACACGTCGTTGATCTGCGTCTGATACACCGCCGGCACTTGCTTGAGCAGTTGCTGGGTGTGCTGCTCCGACAAGCCCAAATGCGCCACCGACTGGTATTGCACCTGATTCTTGCCGCGCGGGTTATCGCACGGCAACTCGCTGCCGGGCTGGTCGATCTGCGCCAGCCACCAGGCTTTTTCCTCCGTCGGGTAATCCGCCGCATAGGCTTGCAAGCCTTCGGCCCAGGCGCGATAGCTGCTGGTGCGAATCGGCAGGTTCGGCGAACCACCGGCGCTGTACGCCTCGTAAGCCACCTGCAAATCCTGCAACAGCAAACGCCATGACACCGTGTCGATGACCAAGTGATGAATGACCATCAGCACACGGATTTCGCCATCAGGCAACGTCACGTGCGCCGTGCGCCAGACCGGCCCATTGTGCAGATCGAGGCTGCGTTGCACTTGCTCGGCGTACAGTTCCAGCTCGGCTTCATCAGCCACTTCGTGCTGCCACAGCAGCGCTTCGTTGGCCCATTGCGCCTGCATGTCCGCCAGCGGTTGGTAATGCTGATAATGCCGCCCGCCAACATCGCTGAAGCGCAAGCGCAGTGCATCGTGTTGCTGCATCATCGCGCGCAGGGCCATTTCCAGCGCTGGCAGATTCAGCGCTTGCCGCGCACGCAACATCAACGCCTGGTTGTAGTGATGCGGCTCGCTCATGCGCTGATCGAACAGCCATTGCTGGATCGGAATCAGGTTGAACTGCCCTTCCGCCGCCACCTGCGTCACGTCTTCAACCACGCTCGCCACAGCGCTCGAACGCTGTTCGAAAATCGCTTCGATGGTCTGCCCACGCATCAGGTCGCGCAGTTTCAGATCCAGCTTCAACTCCGCGTGGTTACGCACCCGCGAAACCACTTGCAGGCTGAGGATCGAGTCGCCGCCCAGTTCGAAGAAGTTGTCGGTAATGCCCACCCTCTCGACTTGCAACACATCGGCCCAGACCTCGGCCAGCAGTTGCTCGTCACGGGTGCGCCCGGCCACATATTCCGCGCCCTTGAACTCGGGTTCCGGCAAGGCCTGGCGATCGAGTTTGCCATTCGGCGTGACCGGTAGCGCGGCGAGACAGATCACCTGCGCCGGCACCATGTAGTCCGGCAGTTGCGCACGCAATTCGGACTTGAGTCGATCACCGATGGCCACACCCTGCGGCGTCACCACATAACCGATCAGTTGTTTGCCCGACGCACTGTCACGAGCGATCACCAAGGCATCGCTGACATCGGCGAGCTGACGCAGACTGGCTTCGATTTCGCCGAGTTCGATCCGGAACCCGCGCACCTTGATCTGATGGTCGATGCGCCCGACGTAATCGAGCACGCCGTCAGCACGCTGGCGCACCAGGTCACCGCTGCGATACAGACGCTCACCCGGCTGGCCGAACGGATCCGGCACGAAACGCTCGGCGCTCAGGTCCGGACGCTGGTAGTAACCACGGGCGATGCCCTGGCCGCCGATGTACAGTTCGCCGGCAATGCCCGGTGGCAGCGGATTGAGATCTTCGTCGAGCACGTACAGCGCACGCTCGCCGACAGCACGTCCGATCGGCGCGTAAGCCGCTTCACAGCGCTCGCTGACCGGCACCTTCCACAGCATCGGTGTGACCACGGTTTCGGTCGGGCCATAACCGTTGGTGAAGAATTGCGGACGTAACGCGGCTTTCACTTGCTCGAAGGTTTGATCCGGCACCGCGTCGCCGCCAAAGCAATATACGCGCACCCGCGGTGGCGCCAATTGGCTGTGTGCGGCGTATTCGGCCAGTTGTTTCAGGTAGGCCGGTGGGAAACAGGCAATCGTGATGCCGTGCTGATGCAGGGCCTCGAAGGTCTGTTCCGGTGTCCACAGGCTGGCATCGCGGATCACCAGCGTGCCGCCGCTGAACAGCGTGCTCAGCCAGCGCTCGTGGGCGCCGTCAAAGGCAAACGACATGAAATGCAGCTCACGGCTGTGCTCGTCCATGTCGTACAGCTCGGCGATGGCCTGGCAATGCATGCTCATCGGCCCGTGCGCCACCGCGACGCCTTTCGGCCGCCCGGTCGAACCGGAGGTGTAGATCAGATAGGCGAGGTTGCCGGCGAGCAAACCGCTGAGCGGAGCTGTGTCGCGGTAAGCGCTGTCGTCGAACTCATCGATAGCCAGACGCGCCAGCCCTTCGACCACCGGCAAGCGCTCCTGCACCTGCGTGTGGGTGAGCAGCAGCGCCATGGCCGAATCTTCGATCATGAACGCCAGTCGCTCCGGCGGATAATCGATGTCCAGCGGCACATACGCCGAAGCGCTTTTCATCACCGCCAACAATGCCACGACCATCTCGACCGAACGTTCCAGCGCCACACCGATGACCACTTCCGGCCCGGCACCCAGTTCGATCAGGCGATGAGCCAGGCGGTTGGCGCGACGCTCCAGTTCAGCGTAATTCAGCGTAGCGTCACCGCAGACCAGCGCCGTGGCCTCAGGCCGCGACTGGGCATGGCGGGCAATCAGCTCAGGCAGCAACTGCGCCTGATAACTTGCGCCAGGCGCGGCGCTCCATTGCTCAAATGCTTGCCATTGTTGCGCGGACAAACGCTGCAGGTTGCCCAGACGCTCGCTCGGCGCGACGATCATGGCTTCAAGGGTGTCTTCCAGGGTGCGCCGGATCTGCTCCACCGCTTCCAGGCTGAACGCATTGCGCAGGAACAGATATTCGATCGACAGCTGTTCGCCGAGATTGACCGCCAGGTCCATCGGGAAGTTGGTGACGTCATGATTGCGCGACTCGCCGAAGCTCAGACCACTGTCCTGCTGCTCGCCCAGACGTTCGTCGATCGGGTAGTTCTCGAAGACGATGATGCTGTCGAACAAGCCCTGCCCGCCGAGTCCCGACCAACGCTGAATGTCCGCCAGCGGTGCATGGGAAAACTCGCGAATATCAGTGTTGTAAGCCTGCAGTTGCTGCAGCCACTGATCCAGCGGCTGCTCCGGGCGCAGGGTCTGAATCACCGGCAAGGTATTGATGAACAGGCCAAGAATATTGTCAGCGTTGGCCAAACCGGCCGGGCGCCCCGAAACGGTCGCGCCGAACACCACGGTGTTCTGCCCGGTAAAGCGTTGCAGCAACAGCAACCACGCCCCCTGAATCAGGGTGTTCGGGGTGATTTGCAGAGCACGGCAAGCCTGCTGCAAGCGCGCGGTTTGCGCCGCGTCCCAACGTGAATATATCGCCTCGTGCCCCGGCAGTTCTTCGACATGCCGCGGGAACATCGCCTGATTCAGCGACGTCGCCTGTTGCAGCGGCTCGAGGCGGTTGCGCCAGAAACCTTCCAGCGAACCCTGATCCTGGCGTTGCAGCCATTCGATGAATTCGCGATAGCGGCCATTGCGCCCTTGCACCTGGCCGTGGCTGTAGAACTGCATCACCTCGCCGAACAACCGCGAACTGCTCCAGCCGTCCATGAGGATGTGGTGGCAGGTCCAGATCATCTGGTAGCGATCGTCTTCCAGACGCAGCAGCAGGACGCGCTGCAACGGCGCCTGGCCGAGGTCGAAACCGGCCAGATAATCGGCGGTCGCCCGCTCGGTGACGGCCTCCTCGCTGATGTCTTTTGTACGCCAGTCTTCCACCGTCAGTTGCAATTCGACCTGACGATGGACGATCTGCACCGGGGTATTCGAGCCTTCCGGGAAGTGGAAACTGGTGCGCAGAATATCCTCGCGCCCGATCACATATTGCCACGCCCGGGCAAAGCGCTCGGTGTCCAGACCGTGCACCGGCAGGCTGATCTGGTTGATGTACAAACCGGAACTGTCGTCGGCCAGGGTGTGGAACAGCATGCCGTCCTGCATCGGCGACAGCGGATAGATATCCTCCACTTGCGCCACCGGCACCGGCAGTCGATCCAGCTGCGGCTGGGTCAGACACGTCAATGGGAAGTCGGACGGTGTCAGGCCCAAATGTTCCTGCGTGCAGCAATGTTCGATCAATTGCTCCAGCGCCACCGCGTAGGCATCCGCCAGTTGCTGAATCACCGCTTCGTCGAAGACATCGCGGCTGAACGTCCAGTCCAGCGACAATTGCCCGTTGAACACCCGGCCATCGATGGTCAGCCAGTTGCTCAGGGCGACGTCGTCGCCGTGCCCGGCCCCGCTGCCCTCTTCACTCGGTACGAACAGCGCCTGCTCATCGAAATTCTGGTCGAACTGGCCGAGGTAGTTGAAAGTAATCCGCGCTTGCGGCAATTGCGCCAGACGTTGCTGAACAGCGTCCGCGCCGAGGTAGCGCAACACGCCATAACCCAGGCCTTTTTCCGGCACCGCGCGCAGTTGTTCCTTGATGCGTTTGATCGCCTCGGCCGGTTGTTTCGCCGGGGTCAGCAGCACCGGGAACAGGCTGGTGAACCAGCCCACCGTGCGGCTCAGGTCGACGCCGTCGAACAGTTCTTCGCGACCATGACCCTCAAGCTGCACCAGGCACGCCGGTTGCGCAGTCCACTGGCAGATCACCTGCGCCAGAGCGCTGAGCAACAGGTCATTGACTTGCGTGCGGTACGCCGACGGCGCCTGCTTGAGCAGACGATGGGTCTGTTCGGCATCCAGCCGCGTGTTGACCGAACGGCCATGCACCGACGCCTGACTGCCCTCGGGACGACTGCGCGGCAACTCCGGCAAGGCCTGATCGAGTTGACGACTCCAGTAGTCGAGTTCCTTGTTCAGCGTTTCGCTGTGCGCATAGGCCTGCAACTGCTCGGCCCAGGCTTTGAACGCGGTGGATTTCGCCGGCAGCGCCACCGGCTGGTTTGAATTCAGTTGACGATAGGCGGTTTGCAAATCTTCCAGCAACACTCGCCACGACACGCCGTCCATCACCAAATGGTGAATCGCCAGGTGCAGACGCTCGCTGCCGTCCTGCACCGCCATCAACGTGCAGCGCAGCAACGGCCCGTTTTGCAGATCGAGACTGCGTTGGGCTTCATCGGCGATGGCGACAATTTCATCAGCGCCCTCGGCTGAGCGTTGCCAGATTTCCGGCACCTGCTCGGCCGGCGCCTGATGGCTGGCCTGCCATACGCCATTGCTCGCCTGCACAAAACGCAGGCGCAAGGCATCGTGATGCGCCACGACATGCGCCAGCGCCTGCTGCAAGTGTGCGACGTTCAGCCCTTCGCGCGGCGTCAGCATGACTGACTGGTTCCAGTGCTCGCGGTGCGGGATATCGCTGGCGAAGAACCATTGCTGCATCGGCACCAGCGGACTGTCGCCGGTGACCGGGCCTTGATCGATCAACGCTTCCTCGGCGGCCGTGGCCACGCGGGCCAGCGCTTGAATGTTCTGATGCAGAAACAGGTCTTTCGGGGTCAGGCCAATGCCCTGCTGACGCGCGCGGCTGACCACTTGAATCGAGTTGATCGAGTCGCCACCGAGGGCGAAGAAATTGTCCGCCGTACCCACCTGAGCCACGCCGAGCACCGCTTGCCAGATCTGCGCCAGCGCTGTTTCGATCGCATTGACCGGGGCGACAAAATCTTGCTGGGCTTCGGCCACATCAGGCGCTGGCAATGCCTTGCGGTCGAGCTTGCCGTTGGGGCTCAGCGGCATGCTCTGCAGCAGGGTCAAGTGCGCAGGCACCATGTGCTCCGGCAAGGTCTGGCGCAAATGCGCCTGCAGGGTTTCACGCATCGATGGCCAATCCGTCGCGTCGATTTCCGTGGCGACGACATAACCACTGAGGACTTTGCCGCTGCGGCTGTCCTGCGCGACGACCACCGCTTCACGCACGGCGTCGTGCTCCAGCAGGCGCGCTTCGATCTCACCCAGCTCGATGCGGAAACCACGGATTTTCACCTGATGGTCGATACGACCGATGTAATCGATCACGCCATTTGGGCGATAGCGCGCCAGATCGCCGGTGCGATACAGGCGCTCGCCGGCCACGAACGGACTGGCGACAAAGCGTTCGGCGGTCAATTCCGGGCGACGGTGGTAGCCGCGCGCCAGGCCTTGGCCGCTGAGGTACAGCTCGCCATTGACGCCGCTCGGCACCGGGTTGAGTTCGGCGTCGAGAATGTAGGTCATCAGGTTGGCAATCGGCTCGCCGATCGGCACCGCATCGCGACCTTCATCGCGGCAGGTCCAATGGGTCACGTCGATCGCCGCTTCGGTCGGGCCGTAGAGGTTGTACAAACCGGCATTCGGCAACTTGGCGAAGACCTGTTGCTGCGCATCGATCGGCAACGCTTCACCGCTGCAGACAATGCGGGTCAGGCTGGTGCAGCGGCTGACATTGGCATCCAGCACAAACGCTTGCAGCATCGACGGCACGAAATGCAGGGTAGTGATCGCTTCGCGCTCGATCAGGCTGACCAGTTTCGCCGGATCACGATGGTCGCCCGGTGCAGCGACGACCAGACGTACGCCGGTCATCAGGGGCCAGAAAAATTCCCACACCGACACGTCAAAACTGAACGGCGTTTTTTGCAGCACGCTGTCAGCGCCGCGCAGCTCATAAGCCTGCTGCATCCAGCACAAACGGTTGGTCAGCGCGCCGTGGCTGTTGCCGGCGCCTTTCGGCTTGCCGGTGGAGCCAGAGGTGTAAATCACGTACGCGAGGTTTTGTGCGCTCAGCGCCAGCGTCGGATTGCTCGACGCAGCATCGCCGAGCCAGGCGTCATTGGCGTCGAGTAGCAGCGTCTGCACATGCTCTGGAATCGGCAAGGTCTCGACCAGCGCCTGTTGCGTCAGCAACCATTGGATGCCGCTGTCATCGATCATGTACGCCAGACGTTCGGTCGGGTACTCCGGATCCAGCGGCACGTAAGCGCCACCGGCCTTGAGAATGGCCAGCAAGCCGACGACCATTTCCAGACTGCGGTGCACCGAGATGCCCACCAGCACATCCGCGCCAATGCCCCGCGCAACCAGGGCATGGGCCAAACGGTTGGCCCGCTCGTTGAGCTCACGGTAAGTCAGCGACTGCCCTTCGAACGTCAACGCCACCGCGTGCGGAGCACGCTCGACCTGCGCTTCGATCAGATGATGCACCGGCTGCTGATTCGGGTAGTCGGCAAACGTGTGGTTCCAGTCTTCGACGATCACTCGGCGCTGCGCCGCGTCGAGCATCGGCAGTTCGCCAACGCGTCGGGTCGGCTGCGCGACGATCGCGCGCAACAGATTGAGGAAATGCTCGCCGAGACGAGCGATGGTCGAAGGTTCGAACAGATCGCTGGCATACGACAGCGCCGCACTGATGCCTTCATCGAACTCGAAGGTGTCCAGCGTCAGGTCGAACTGCGCGGTGCCGGCGTCCCAGGTCAGTTCTTCGAGGCTCAGGCCTGGCAACGTCGAAACGGCGCGACGCGCATCGCTGGCATGGTTGAACATCACCTGGAACAACGGTGTATGACTCAGGTTACGAGCGGGTGCGAGCAATTCCACCAGTTGTTCAAACGGCAGGTCCTGATGCGCCTGCGCCCCCAAAGCACGCTGCTTGACCTGATCAAGCAACTGATCGAAACGCAGGTTGCCGTCGATGTCAGCCTTGAGCACTTGCGTGTTGACGAAGAAGCCCAGCAGGCGCTCGGTTTCCACGCGATTGCGGTTGGCGATCGGCACGCCGACGCGAATATCGTTTTGCCCGGTGTAGCGATGCAACAGGGTCTGGAACCCCGCCAATAACAGCATGAACAACGTGGTGTTGCGCTCTTTGGCCAGACGCTTGAGACCTTCCGCCAGCGCCGGTTCCAGGCTGATCGGCAGGCGCGCGCCGCGATAGCTTTGTTGCGCCGGACGCGGATGATCGGTGGCCAATTCAAGAATCGGCTGCTCGCCGCCCAACTGCGCTGTCCAGTAATCCAGTTGCCGTTGCTGCTCCCCCGCCTCCAGCCATTGCCGTTGCCAGTGGCCATAGTCGGCGTACTGGATCGGCAACGGTGCCAGTGCAGCCGGTTGACCCTGACTGAAACCGGCGTACAGCTGCATCAGGTCATCGACCATGATTTGCATCGACCAGGCATCGGAAACAATGTGGTGTTGGGTCAGGATCAGCACATGGTCGTCAGCGGCCAATTGCAAGAGTTTGACCCGCAACAGCGGCCCACGCTGCAAATCGAACAGTCGCCGGGTTTCGGCTTCGATCAAGCTGCGCAGGGCTGGCGCGTCGAGCGCGGCGTCGACCGATGTCATCGCAATGGTGACGGGGGCAGCAGCCTCGATGACTTGCACTGGACGTTCGTTGTCCAGCACGAAGCGGGTACGCAAACTTTCGTGACGTTCCACCAGCGCATCGAAACTCTGTTGCAGCGCCGCTTGATCCAGCTCGCCGCGTAAACGCAGCGCCGCCGGAATGTGATAAGCGCTGCTGGTCGGGTCCAGTTGCCAGAGGAACCACTGACGCTGTTGTGCGTAAGACAAGGCCAGCGGCTGCTCGCGCGGAACGCGACTGATCGCCGGCTCTTGCTCGGCAGATGCCGGGTCCATCGCCTCGACAAACCCTTGCAGGCTGTTGTGGGCGAACAGCAAGCGCAGCGGCACCTGAATCTCTAGTTGCTGACGAATGCGCGACACCACTTGCGTGGCCAGCAGCGAATGACCGCCCAGTTCGAAAAAGTTGTCGCTCAGACCAACGCGCTCGACCTTGAGGATTTGCGCCCAGATCGCGGCCACGGCCTGTTGCACCGGCGTCTCTGGTGCCACATAGGTTTTGCGCCATTGGCTGGCGTCGGGTTTGGGCAACTGTTTGCGATCGAGCTTGCCGTTCGGCGTCAGCGGGAAACGCGCCAGCAGCACCATGTGCGCCGGCACCATGTAATCCGGCAGATTGACCTTGAGGCGTGCATTGAGGCTGTCGCGCAAGCGGCTCTGTGCGTCGGCATCGAGTGTGCTCAGATCAGCGCTCGGCACCACGTAAGCCACCAGCGCCTGACCACCCGGAGCATCCTGCGCCAGCACGGCCGCTTCGCGCACGGCGTCCTGTTCGAGCAGGCGCGCTTCGATCTCGCCCAATTCAATGCGGAAGCCACGGATTTTCACCTGATGGTCGATCCGGCCGAGATATTCGATGATGCCGTCGGCACGCTGACGCGCAAGGTCGCCAGTGCGGTACAGACGCTCGCCCGTCGCGGAATAAGGGTGCGGCACAAACCGTTCGGCCGTCAGCGCCGGACGCTGGAAGTAACCGCGCGCCAGGCCTTCACCGCCGATCAGCAACTCGCCGGCCACGCCATAAGGCACCGGCAGCAAATCGGCGCCGACGATGTACAGCGTGGTGTTGTCGATCGGGCCGCCCAGCCACGGTTGCGCATCTTGCGCGCGCAGCGGATGCAACGCCGACCAAATCGTGGTTTCGGTCGGCCCGTAGAGGTTCCACACTTCACCGCCGAGGGCGAGCATGCGCACCGCCAGTTCCTGAGGCAGCGCTTCGCCGCCGCACAGGCACTTGCAACCGCGCAGCTGTGCGGCGTTTTCGTTGTCGAGCAGCATGCGCCAGGTCGACGGCGTCGCCTGCACCACGTTGACCTGCTCGGCAGTCATCAGCGCCAGTACCGCGTACGGATCCTGCGCGACCTCCTGACCGGTCAGGACAATGCACGCGCCGACCATCAGCGGAACGTAGATTTCCAGGCCAAAAATATCGAACGAGAACGTGGTCAGCGACAGCGCACGATCCTGCGCGACCATGCCCGGGGCCTTGGCCATGCTGGCGACGAAATTGGTCAACGCCGCGTGGCGAACCATCACCCCTTTCGGCTGGCCGGTCGAGCCGGAGGTATAGATCGCGTAGGCAAGATGTTCGGCATGCAGACGTGTCGGCAGATCCTCGCAGGCAAAGCCGTCGAGCCAATCGCCCTCCTGATCCAGCACCAGCGTGGTGACCGTGGCCGGGACGGGCAACTGGCTGAGCAGCGAGCCTTGCGTCAGCAGCAAATCGATGCCGCTGTCGTCGATCATGTACGCCAGACGATCCTGCGGGAATGCCGGATCCAGCGGCAGATAGGCGCCGCCCGCCTTGAGAATCGCCAGCAGGCCCACCAGCATGTGCGTGCTGCGCTCGACCGAAATACCGACCAGCACATCTGCCGCGACACCGAGGGTTTGCAGCTTGCGCGCCAACTGATTGGCCCGGGCATTGAGCTGGCCGTAGCTCAAGCGCTGGCCATCGATCACCAGCGCCGGGGCATCGGGAGTGCGCGCCGCTTGTACTTCGAACAGTTGATGAACGAAGCCCTTTTCAGGTGCCGGCACGACGCTGCGGTTGCCGTCGTTGAGCTGCGCTTGATGTTCGGCGGCGCTCAGCAGCGGCAGTTCGCCGATGGACTGCGCAGGATTGGTGACAATCCCGCGCAGCAGGTTCTGCCAATGCCCGGCCATGCGCGCAACGGTGTCGGCGCCAAACAGATCAGTGGCGTAGATCAACGCCGCCGACAGGCCATCGCTGTGCTCGACGGTTTCCAGGGTCAGGTCGAACTGCGCGCTGTGGCTGTCCCAACGCAAGCCCTCGACTTTCAAACCGCCCACCGGCGCCGCAGTCGACAAGCCTTGGGTCTGGTGATTGAACATCACCTGGAACAGCGGACTGTGACTGAGGTTGCGCTCGGGTTGCAGCGCTTCGACCAATTGCTCGAATGGCAGATCCTGATGCGCCTGCGCGCCCAGCGCAGTCTGCTTGACCTGTTGCAGCAACGCGCTGAACGGGTCCTGACTGTCGACCTCGCTCTTGAGGACTTGGGTGTTGACGAAAAAGCCGATCAGGCGCTCGGTTTCCACGCGGTTGCGGTTGGCCGTCGGCACGCCGACGCGGATGTCGTTCTGACCGCTGTAGCGATGCAGCAAGGCCTGGAACGAGGCCAGCAGGATCATGAACAGACTGACCCCTTCGCGCTGCGCCATCTGCTTGAGGCCACTGGCCAACGCGGCGTCGATGTCCAGTTCCAGACGGGCACCGCGATAGCTCATGACCGCCGGGCGGGCAAAATCGCTCGGCAATTCGAGTACCGGTTGCTGACCGCCGAGGCGCGCGACCCAGTATTCAAGTTGACGCTCACGCTCGCCCGCTTCCATCCAGTGGCGCTGCCAGATCGCATAGTCGGCGTACTGGATTGGCAATTCGGGCAACAGCGGCGCCTGGCCTTGAATGAACGCGGCGTAACCTTTGACCAGTTCCTCGACCATCACCTGCATCGACCAGCCATCGGAGACGATGTGGTGCAAGGTCACGATCAGCACATGATCGTCGGGCGCCAGTTGCAGCAGACGTGTGCGCAGCAATGGCCCTTGTTGCAGGTCGAACAGTTGCCGGGTTTCTTCTTCGATCAAGTGGCGCAGTTGCGTGTCGTCCGGCATCTGCGCCAGCACTTGCGCTTGCAGCTGCACCGGCGTAACCGCGTGGACTTGCTGCACGGCGTGCTCGCCGTGCAGCACGAAAGTAGTGCGCAGACTGTCGTGGCGCGCCACCAGCGCATGGAAACTTTTCTCCAGCGCAGCGACGTCCAGCGGCCCGCGCAGACGCAGGGCCGTGGGCATGTGGTACGCCGCGCTTTCCGGATCCAGCTGCCACAGGAACCATTGGCGTTCCTGGGCGAAAGACAACGACAAGGTGTCGAACTCGGCACTGACAGGCGGAATCGGCAGGTTCGCCGGGGAAACGTCCTCTTCGAGCATCTTCTGCAAGTACAAGCGACGTTTTTCCAGCGGCAGCGTTATGAAGCGCCTGGCAATACGTTGTGCGACAGCGGTGTCCATCAAACCTCCTCAAATTCATCAAGCAGCGCTTCAAGCTTGCTCAATTTCGACGTGCTCATTTGCTCGCCGGACTGCTCGAGTTGCGCGACAAACGCACCCAGCACCGGGAATTGGAATATCAGTTGCGGCGTCAGCTTCAGGCCCAGTTCAAGTTGCAGGCGCGAGACCACGTTGACCACCAGCAGCGAGTGCCCGCCGAGTTCGAAGAAGTCGTCAGCCAGCCCGACCTGCTCGATTTTCAGCACGTCCTGCCAGATCGCTGCGACCTTGCATTCGAGCTCGCTTTGCGGCGCCAGATAGACCGACTGATGGGCGCGGGTGTCCGGTGCCGGCAAGGCCTTGCGATCGAGTTTGCCGTTAGGCGTCAGCGGCAATTGGTCAAGGAAGACCAGGTGGGTCGGCACCATGAAGTCCGGCACCTGACGGGCCAATTGCGCCTTGAGTTGTTCTGCTAGAGATGTCGGATCAAGGCTGTGGTCGTGGCTGACCAGATACGCAACAAGATTCGGCCCGCTCAGCTCTTCCCGCGCCAGCACCACCGCCTCACGAACCTCGGGCAATGCTTGCAGGCGTGCTTCGATTTCACCCAGTTCGATGCGCAGACCGCGGATTTTCACTTGATGGTCGATGCGGCCGATGTACTCGATCACGCCATCCTCGGCATAGCGCGCCAGGTCGCCGGTGCGGTACAGACGACCGCCGAAACCGGCGAATGGATCAGGAATAAAGCGTTCGGCGGTCAGCGCGCCGCGCTGGTGATAACCACGGGCCAGCGAGTCACCGGCGATGTACAACTCGCCAGTGGCACCAATGGCGCAAGGTTGCAGCGCTGCGTCCAGCACATAGGTGCGGACATTGTTGATCGGACGACCGATCGGCATGATTCGCGCATCATCTTCAACCGTGCGCGGTACGGCGTGGCTGCTGGTGTCGATGGTCGCTTCGGTCGGGCCGTAGAGATTGCGCAACTCGCCGTCGAACAGCGCCAGCACTTGACGCGAAAGGTGCGCACTCAGGGCCTCGCCACCGCACAGCAACAGGCGCAGCGAGGCCAGTTGTTCACGCGTCGCCAGCGGCAACAATGCTTGCAACAGCGACGGCGCCATTTGCAGCACGCTGATACGCAGGCGTGCGACGTCGGCCCACAGCGTGGTCAGGTCGAGATTGAATTGTGCCGAGGCCAGCACCAGTTGCGCACCGTTCATCAGCGGCAGCCAGAATTCCCAGACCGACGCATCGAAGCTGATCGCGGTTTTTTGCAGGACGCGATCCGCCGGCGTCAGTTGCAGGCATTCCTGCATCCACTGCATGTGGTTGCTCAAGCCGCCATGACGCAAGGTCACGCCCTTCGGCTTGCCGGTGGAGCCGGAGGTGTAGATCACGTAGGCGAGGTTCTGCTCATCGATCAGCACCTGCGGATCGCGCTCGCTGTAAGCGTCCAGCCAATGCGCTGGCTGATCGAGCAACAGCGTGGTCACCGCGACATCGGCAAAACGTGGTTGCAGGCTGGTTTCAGTCAGCAGCAAGGCAATGCCGCTGTCCTCGACCATGTAGGTCAGACGATCTTGTGGATACGCCGGATCCAGCGGCACGTAAGCGCCGCCAGCCTTGAGGATCGCCAGCAGGCCAACCACCATCTGTACGCTGCGCGACATCGCCAGACCGACCAGAACGTCAGGGCCGACGCCGCGCTCGATCAAGGCATGAGCCAAACGGTTGGCCTGAGCATTGAGTTGCGCATACGTCAGCGTGGCCTGCTCGGTCACCAGCGCCACGGCGTCCGGGGTCAGGCGTGCCTGCGCTTCGATGCATTGCTGCACCTGACGGCGCTCGGAGGTTTCGACGGCCGTGGCGTTCCAGTTGCGCAACAACAGCGTGCGCGTGACATCGCCCAGCAAGTCGATCTCGCCGAGGCTGCGGCCGGCCGGCGCGCTCACCATCTGCGCGAGCACGTGTGCCACCTGTTCAGCCAGGCGCTCGACGGTGTGTGTAGGGAAAGCAGCGTGGGCATAAGTAAAGTGCAGACTCAGGGTGTCATTGTGATTAACGGCCAGGGTCAACGGGAAATTAGTCTGTTCCTGATTGTCCACGGTGCCGAAGCTCAACCCTGACGGTGCCTGCTCTTGCAGCGCGTCCGACAACGGGTAGTTTTCGAACACCAGCAAGGTGTCGAACAAGCCCTCACCACCCTGCCCGGCCCAGCGCTGAATCTCGAACAGCGGCGTGTGCTCGTGCTCGCGCAGGGCGACGTTTTGCGCCTGTACCTGTTGCAACAGCGCCGACACTGACTGCTCCGGACGTGGGCTGGCGATGACCGGCAAGGTGTTGATGAACAGGCCGATCTGTTGCTCGATGCCTTTGAGCTCGGTCGGGCGTCCCGAGACCGTGGCACCGAAGGCCACGGTGGCATGCCCGGTGTAGTGCTGCAGCAGCATCAGCCAGGCAGCCTGGATGACGGTGTTGAGGGTGACTTTCTGCGTACGCGCGAATTCGCTCAGGGCTTGGGTCTGCGCTGTGTCCAACCAGTGATAGTGACTGGCGTGGCTGCTGGCGAACGCCGCTTCGTCAACGTCGAAACGGGTTTCGGCGAGACGGGTCGGCGCCTCGAACGAACGCAGCTGCTCCAGCCAGAACGCTTCACTGACCTTGGCATCGCGCCCTTGCAGCCAACTTATGTAGTCGCGGTAGCGCCCGGCCTGACGCGGCAAGGTCTGACCGTCATAACGCTGCAGCACTTCGCCGAGCAACTGCGAATTGCTCCAGCCATCCATCAGGATGTGGTGATGGGTGTAGATCAGGTGATAACGCTGCGCGCCGGTCTGCACCAGCACCAGACGCAACAACGGTGCGCAGGCCAGATCAAAGCCCTGCGCCAGTTCTGCCGAAGCCAGGTCAGCGAGTGCTGACGTGACATCGGCGCGAGCGCTCCAGTCCAGCGACGTGAATGGCACGTGCACCTGTTTGTGCACCACTTGCAGCGGCCGCTCACTGCCCTGCCAGATAAAACTGCTGCGCAGAATATCGTGGGCATCGACGGCGGCCTGCCAGGCATTTTCGAAACGCTGTGGATCGAGGCCTTCGATGTCCAGGCACATCTGGTTGATGTAATGCCCGCTGCCGTTTTCATAGAGGCTGTGGAACAGCATGCCCTGCTGCATCGGCGCCAACGGATAGATGTCATCCACCGCACGCGCCGGCAGCGCCAGACCATCGAGCTGCGCCTGAGTGAAACCGGCCAGCGGGAAGTCCGACGGCGTCATGCCCTGATTGCTCGGGTCGCAGCAATGCGCGATCAACAGCGCCAACTCAGCGGCGTAGTCATCGGCCAGTTGCTGGACCAGCGCCGGATCGAATTGCTGGCGACTGAACGTCCAGCCCAGATTCAACGCGCCGTCGAACACCTGACCATTGAGGGTCAGCCAGTTGCCGAGCGTGGTCAGTGGGCTCTGCTCATCGCCGGCGCCTTCGCTGGCAGGGCTGAACAACGCGCCCTGCGCTTCATCGAAACTGCCGTCGAACTGGCCCAGGTAGTTGAAGGTGATGCGCGGTGGCGGCAGTGCCTGCAACGCTGCGCGGGTGGCGTCGTCACCGAGGAAACGCAGCGCAGCAAAACCGACACCTTTGTCGGGAATTGCGCGCAAGCCCTGCTTGATCGACTTGATCGAATCGGCAAGGTCAGCCGCCGGGGTCAATTTCACCGGAAACAGACTGGTGAACCAGCCCACAGTGCGGGTCAGGTCGATATTGGCGAACAACTCTTCGCGGCCATGACCTTCCAGCTCGATCAAGGTGCTGGCGTGCCCGCTCCAGCGGCAAATCACCCGCGCCAGCGCGGTCAGCAACAGATCGTTGACCTGCGTGCGATACGCCGCCGGGGCTTCTTGCAGCAGTTGTCGGGTCAGTTGCTTGTCCAGTCGCGTATCGACGGTGACGGCCTGATTGTTGAGCGCGCTCGCCTCAGGATCGAGGCACGGCAGGTCGCCGTGCACGTCGCTCAACTGTGCCTGCCAGTAGGCCAATTGTTCTTGCAGTTCAGCGCTGCGGGCGTGGGCCTGCAACTGTTCGGCGAAGGCTTTGACCGAACTGGTCTTGGCCGGCAGTTGCAAGGCCTGCCCGGCGTGCAATTGGTTGTAAGCGGTTTGCAGATCGTCGAACAGAATCCGCCACGACACGCCGTCCACCGCCAAGTGATGGATCACCAGCAACAGCCGTTGAGTGCCATCGGCAAGGTTCGCCAACACCCCGCGCAACAACGGCCCGGCTTGCAGATCGAGACTGCGCTGGGCCTGATTGGCCAGGGTTTCCAGCGCCGCTGCATCGGCGACTTCGCGCACCCACAGCAGGTTTTCCGACGCCGCTTGACGGTACTCGGCGCGCCAGCCTTCAGCGCTTTCGCTGAACGACAGACGCAAGGCATCGTGATGCTGCACCAGTGCCTGCAAGGCTTGTTCGACAAGCTCGGCTTGCAACGCGCTGGCCGGTTTCAGCAGTACCGACTGGTTGTAGTGGTGACGCTCGGGAATCGCCTCGGCGAAAAATGCTTGCTGGATCGGCAGCAACAGCGAGGCGCCCTGAACCGGGGCCTGATCGATTGCTTGCGCGTCGGTACCGGTCTGCGCCACCGAAGCCAGCGCCTGCACGGTCTGGTGCTGGAACAGATCTTTCGGCGAGAAACGAATGCCCGCCGCGCGTGCGCGACTGACCACTTGAATGGATATGATCGAGTCGCCGCCGAGTTCGAAGAAGTTATCGGTCAGGCCGACACGCTCAAGCTTCAGCACGTCCTGCCAGATCGCCGCGATCTGTTGTTCCAGCTCGCTTTGTGGTGCGACGTAATCCTGTTGCACCTGACTGGCGTCTGCTTGCGGCAGCGCTTTGCGGTCGAGTTTGCCGTTGGCGGTGAGTGGCCATTGTTCGAGGAACAACAGGTGCGTCGGCACCATGTAATCCGGCAGATCGGCCTTGAGTTGCGCCTTGAGTTGCTCGCGCAAATCGGCTTCGTTGTCGACGTTGTGCGCGGCAATCACGTAGCCCACCAGTTGCTGACCGCTCGGCCCGTCCTGCGCCAGCACCACCGCTTCGCGCACGGCGTCGAGGGCATTCAGGCGTGCTTCGATTTCGCCGAGTTCGATACGGAACCCGCGGATTTTCACCTGATGGTCAATACGCCCGACGTATTCGATCACACCGTCGCAGCGGTATTGCGCGAGGTCGCCAGTGCGATACAGACGCGCGCCGCTCTCGCCGAACGGATCGGGAATAAAGCGCAATGCGGTGAGGTCGCCACGGTTCAGATAACCGCGTGCCAGACCGGCACGGCCGACGTACAACTCGCCGATGCAGCCCTTGGCCACCGGGTTCAGTTCACCGTCGAGCACGTACCACGACAGGTCGGCGATAGGTTCGCCGATCGGGCTGTTGGCGTCATGCTCAAGATCCGCCACCGACAACGGACGGTACGTCACGTGCACGGTGGTTTCGGTGATGCCGTACATGTTGATCAGTTGTGGCGCCGAGTCACCGAAACGCTCGAACCACGGGCGCAGGGATTTCACGTCCAATGCTTCGCCGCCGAACACCACGTAGCGCAAGGCATTCGCCCGCGTATCGGCGCAGGCCACGTGCATCAATTGCTTGAACGCCGATGGCGTCTGGTTGAGCACGGTGACCCCGGCGTTGCACAGCAGCTCATGGAATTCCTGCGGCGAACGGCTGACGTCGTACGGCACCACCAGCAACTCGCCGCCGTGCAGCAACGCACCGAAAATCTCCCACACCGAGAAGTCGAACGCGTAGGAATGGAACAGGCTCCAGACGTCCGTCGGGCCAAAACCGAACCACGGCTCGGTGGCTTCGAACAGGCGCAGGATGTTCTGGTGCGGCAGCAACGTGCCTTTGGGTTTGCCAGTGGAACCGGAGGTGTAGATCACGTAGGCGAGGTTCGACGACGCCATCGTCACCTGCGGATCGGTGTCGGCGAAGGCGCTGACGTCGCTGTCCAGCAGCAAGGTCTTCACACCTTCTGGAACTGGCAATTGACCGGCCAGCGCAGCCTGGCTCAGCAGCAACTGAATGCCGCTGTCCTCGATCATGTAGGCCAGACGATCCTGCGGATAAGTCGGGTCGAGCGGCACGTACGCACCGCCGGCCTTGAGGATCGCCAGCAGGCCGACGATCATTTCCACGCCACGCTCAGCGGCCAGACCGACCAGCACGTCCGGGCCGACGCCGAGGCCGATCAACTGATGGGCGCGGCGGTTGGCCTGACGGTTGAGTTCGCCATAGCTCAGGGTTTGCTCGTTGAAACGCACGGCGATTGCATCGGGACGCAGGCGCGCCTGCTCGGCGATCAACTGATGCGCGCAGGCTTCGCTCGGGAAACTGCGTGGATTCGGGTTCCATTGGGCGATGTTGTGTTGCTGCTCGCTGGCGTCGAGCAACGGCAATTCGCCGATGCGTTGCTGCGGGTCGGCGACGATGCCGTGCAGCAAGTTCAGCCAGTGCCCGGCCATGCGCTGCACGGTGGCGGCGTCGAACAGATCGGTGGCATAGGTCAGCGCAGCGCTGAGTTGGCCGTCCGCTTCAAGGGTGTCGAGGGTCAGGTCGAACTGTGCGGTCTGGCTGTCCCAGTCCTGCGCTTCGATGACCAGACCCGGCAACGCCGGCAGCGCCTGAGGCCCGGCACTCTGGTGGTTGTACAACACCTGAAACAGCGGGCTATGGCTCAGGTTGCGTTCCGGACGCAGCGCCTCGACCAGTTGTTCGAACGGCAGATCCTGATGCGCCTCGGCACCGAGTGCGGCGTGTTTGACCTGCGCCAGCAGTGCACTGAAGCGCTGCTGTGGATCGACCTCGGCCTTGAGCACCTGGGTGTTGACGAAGAAGCCGATCAGATTTTCGGTCTCGACCCGATTACGGTTGGCAATCGGCACGCCGACGCGAATGTCCGACTGGTTGCTGTAGCGATGCAACAGGCTCTGGAACGAGGCCAGCAAGACCATGAACAGCGTGCTGCCCTCGCGCTGGGCCAGTTGCCGCAGTTGCTGGCTGAGCAGCGGCGGCAGGTCGATGGCCAGACGTGCGCCAGCAAAACTCTGCCGCGCCGGACGCGGACGATCGGTCGGCAATTCCAGCAGCGGTTGCTCACCGCCGAGTACGCCGGTCCAGTAATCGAGCTGGCGCTCACGCTCGCCGGCCTCCATCCACTGACGTTGCCACAGCGCATAATCGGCGTACTGAATCGGCAACTCAGCCAACTCGACCGTTTGGCCCTGGCTATACGCGGCATAGCGTTGAATCAGCTCCTGCACCAGCAGTTGCATCGACCAGCCATCGGAGACGATGTGATGCTGGGTCAACACCAGCACATGTTCTTCGCGCGCCACTTGCAACAAACCGACGCGCAGCAGCGGGCCGTTTTGCAAATCGAACGGCTGGCTGATCTGACGCTGCACATACGCCTGAGTCTGCTCGGCAGCAGTGCCTGAAGTGCCGTCGAGAATGTCCGGCACCAGCAGCGGTGCCTGTTGCGCGTGAATCACCTGGAACGCTTGTTCATCGATCTGCACAAAGGTCGTGCGCAGGCTCTCGTGACGCTGAATCAGCTCGGCAAAACTGCGTTGCAGCGCGTTCAGATCCAGCGCGCCGTGAATGCGCAGCGCCGCCGGAATGTGGTACGCCGCGCTCGCAGGTTCCATTTGCCAGAGGAACCACTGACGCTGCTGGGCAAACGACAACGGCAGTTGTGCTTTATCACGCGACGCCCGAGGAATATCTGTTGGCTTGGCCACCTGGGTTTGTTCCAGCGCGCCAACGCAGGCTTTGAGGCTGGCATTTTCGAACAATTGGCGCAGTTGCAGATTCAGCCCAAGGGTCTGGCGGATGCGCGAAACCATTTGCGTGGCCAACAGCGAATGGCCGCCGAGTTCGAAGAAGTTATCGGTCAGGCCAACACGTTCGAGTTTGAGCACGTCCTGCCAGATCGCTGCGATCTGTTGTTCCAGCTCGCTTTGCGGTGCGACGTATTCCTGCTGAACCTGACTGGCATCTGCTTGCGGCAGCGCTTTGCGGTCGAGTTTGCCGTTGGCGGTCAGTGGCCATTGTTCGAGGAACAACAGGTGCGTCGGCACCATGTAATCCGGCAGATCGGCTTTGAGTTGGGCTTTCAGTTGTTCGCGCAATTCGGCGTCGTTGTCGACGTGGTGCGCGGCAATCACGTAGCCGACCAGTTGCTGACCGCTCGGCCCGTCCTGCGCCAGCACCACGGCTTCGCGCACGGCATCGAGAGCATTCAGGCGTGCTTCGATTTCGCCGAGCTCGATACGGAAACCACGGATTTTCACCTGATGGTCGATACGCCCGACATATTCGATCACACCGTCGCTGCGGTATTGCGCGAGGTCGCCAGTGCGATACAGACGCGCCCCGCTCTCGCCGAATGGATCGGGAATAAAGCGCAGCGCAGTGAGGTCGCCGCGATTCAGATAACCACGCGCCAGACCGGCACGGCCGACATACAGCTCACCGATGCAACCCTTGGCCACCGGGTTCAGTTCGCCGTCGAGCACGTACCACGACAGATCAGCAATCGGTTCGCCGATCGGGCTGTTGGCGTCCTGCTCAAGATCCGCCACCGACAACGGACGGTACGTCACGTGCACGGTGGTTTCGGTGATGCCGTACATGTTGATCAGTTGCGGGGCGGTATCGCCGAAGCGTTCGAACCACGGGCGCAGGGATTTCACGTCCAGCGCTTCGCCGCCAAACACCACATAACGCAAGGCGTTCGCCCGCGTATCGGCGCAGGCCACGTGCATCAATTGCTTGAACGCCGACGGCGTCTGGTTGAGCACGGTGACCCCGGCGTCGCAGAGCAATTCATGGAATTCCTGCGGCGAGCGGCTGACGTCGTACGGCACCACCAGCAATTCACCGCCGTGCAACAGCGCACCGAAAATCTCCCACACCGAGAAATCGAAGGCGTAGGAATGGAACAGGCTCCAGACGTCCGTCGGGCCGAAACCGAACCACGGCTCGGTGGCTTCGAACAGACGCAAAATATTCTGGTGCGGCAGCAAAGTGCCTTTAGGTTTGCCGGTCGAACCGGAGGTGTAAATCACGTAGGCGAGGTTCGACGACGCCATCGTCACCTGCGGATCGGTGTCGGCGAAGGCGCTGACATCGCTGCCCAGCAGCAAGGTCTGCACACCATGTGGCACCGGTAGTTGACCGGCCAACGAGGCTTGGCTCAGCAGTAGTTGAATGCCGCTGTCCTCGATCATGTAGGCCAGACGATCCTGCGGATACGTCGGGTCGAGCGGCACGTACGCACCGCCAGCCTTGAGGATCGCCAGCAGGCCGACGATCATTTCCAGACCACGCTCGGCAGCCAGACCAACCAGCACGTCCGGGCCGACGCCGAGGCCGATCAACTGATGGGCGCGGCGGTTGGCCTGACGGTTGAGTTCGCCGTAGCTCAGGCTTTGCTCGTTGAAACGCACGGCGACCGCGTCAGGCCGCAGACGCGCCTGCTCGGCAATCAGTTGGTGCGCGCAGGCTTCGCTCGGAAAGCTGCGCGGATTCGGGTTCCACTCGGTGATGTTCTGTTGCTGCTCGCTGGCGTCGAGCAACGGCAGTTCACCGATGCGGTGCTGCGGGTCGGCGACGATGCCGTGCAGCAGGTTCAGCCAGTGCCCGGCCATGCGCTGCACGGTGGCGGCGTCGAACAGGTCGGTGGCGTAACTCAGAGTTGCCGCCAATGCACCGTCAGCTTCGTGAGTGTCGAGGGTCAAATCAAACTGCGCGGTGTGCGAACTCCAGTCGAGGCTTTCGACGTGCAGACCCGGCAGTTGCAGGGCCTGCGCCGTAGCGCCGCCCTGATGGTTGAACATCACCTGAAACAGCGGGCTGTGGCTTAACTGCCGATCCGGTGCAAGGGCATGCACCAGTTGCTCAAACGGCAGATCCTGATGCGCCTGCGCGCCCAACGACGCCTGTTTGACCTGCGCCAGCAACTCCAGGAACGGCATGCCGCCCTGCACCTGAGCATTCAGCACCTGGGTGTTGACGAAGAAGCCAATCAGCCCTTCGGTTTCGACCCGATTACGGTTGGCCACCGGCACGCCGACGCGGATATCCGCCTGGCCGCTGTAGCGGTGCAACAAGGCCTGGAACGACGCCAGCAAGACCATGAACAGGGTCAGGCCCTCGCGCTGGGCCAGCTGTTTCAAGCGTTCAGTCAGCTCGCTGCCAACGCGCAGATCCAGACGCGCACCGCGATAGCTTTGCGCTGCCGGGCGCGGACGATCCGTGGGCAATGGCAGAACTTCGCCGCCATCGCCCAGACGCTCGGTCCAGTACGCCAGTTGCCGCTCCAGCTCACCGGCCTCCATCCACTTGCGCTGCCAGATCGCGTAATCGGCGTACTGGATCGGCAAAGGCGCGAGGTTGGCTGGCTGACCACTGCTGTGCGCGGCGTAGAGTTTGACCAGATCATCGACCATGATCTGCGCCGAAGCACCGTCGCAAATAATGTGATGCTGGGTCAGCACCAACACATGATCATCCGGCGCGATTTGCAGCAGCTTGACCCGCAGCAGCGGGCCCTGTTGCAGGTCGAACAGCGTGGCGATTTCAGCGTCGATCAACGCTTTGAGGCCCGCGTCATCCACCGGCGTGTCCAGCACCTGCGCAGTCAGCGGCAGGCTCAGTCGCGCTTGAGCCACCTGAATCGGACCATCCGGGCCATCGACGAACACCGTGCGCAGCACTTCATGGCGTTCCAGCAAGGCATCGAAGCTGCGCTGCAACGCCAACAGATCAAGAGCACCGCGCAAACGCAACGCTGTCGGCACGTGGTAAGCCGCGCTGTGCGGATCGAGCTGCCAAAGGAACCACTGACGCTCCTGTGCGAACGACAGGCCAATGCTCTCGAACTCATCGCGCACCGGCGGAATCGGCAACGCCGCAAAGCTCATGTTCTTGCTCTGCATTTTTTGCAGAAACGCTTGCCGTTGGGCGAGCGGCAAACGGATGAATCGCTGAACCAGAGACAGGTTATCAAGCAGAGTCATTTTCAAAGGGTCTCCAGGTCTGCCAGGAAATCATGCATCTCACTCAGGTCTTCGCTGGAGTGAGGGGTCAGGTGAACAGCCAGTTGCTCGGCGTACTCGCGCAGCGATGCGGTGCGGAACAGCAGGTCCAGCGGCACTGCCGCACCTTGCTCCAGTTGCAGTCGCGCCGTGGCCTGAGTCGCCAACAGTGAATGTCCACCCAGTTCAAAGAAGTTGTCGTCGCGCCCTACCCGTTCGAGCTTGAGCACGTCTTGCCAGATATCCGCGACGCTCTGTTCCAGCGCACCGTCCGGCGCCACGTAGGTGCGCAGCAGTTGATTGGCGTCCGGCAGCGGCAAGGCCTTGCGGTCGAGCTTGCCGTTGGGGGTCAGCGGGAAATGCTCCAGCAGCATCCAGTGCGCAGGAATCATGTAATCGGGCAGCAAAGGTGCGAGTGCCGATTTCAGCGTGTCGCGCAGGACTGCGGGGTCGGCATCCTGCGGATTCGCCGCAATCAGGTAGGCCACCAGTTGCAAGCCACCCGGGCCTTCCTGCGCCACCACCGCCGCTTCGCGAATCGACGCCTGAGCCAACAGGCAGGCTTCGATTTCGCCCAGCTCGATGCGGAAACCGCGGATCTTCACCTGATGGTCGACACGCCCGAGGTACTCGATCACCCCGTCAGCGCGATACCGCGCCAGGTCACCGGTGCGATACAACCGCGCACCGTTGCCGAACGGATCGGGCAGGAAGCGCTCGGCGGTCAGCGCCGGCCGGTCGTGATAACCCCGCGCGAGGCCATCGCCACCGATCAGCAATTCACCGATCACACCGGCCGGGTTCGGCGCAAAGTGTTCGCCGAGAATATGCAGCGTGGTATTGGCAATCGGCCCGCCGAGGTACGGCTGGCGCTGCTCGGTCGTCAGTTGATACGCCGCCGACCAGATCGTCGTTTCCGTCGGCCCGTAAAGGTTCCAGACTTGCCCGGCGACAGCGAGCAGGCGCGCGGCCAGATCCTCGGCCAGCGCTTCGCCGCCACACAGGCATTTGCGCCCCGCAAGCCGCGCAGCCTGCGGGTGATCGAGCAACATGCGCCAGGTCGACGGTGTCGCTTGGACGACGCTGACCTGTTGTTGCTCGATGATCTGCAGCAGCGCCTCCGGGTCGTGCGCACTCTGCTTGTCCACCAGCACCACGCAGGCTCCGCTGAACAGCGCGCCGTACAGTTCAAGCCCGAAAATATCGAACGAGAACGTGGTCAGCGACAGCACCCGGTCAGTCGCCACCAGCCCCGGCTCACGGGCCATGCTCGCGACGAAATTGACCAGTGCCTCATGACGCACCATCACGCCTTTCGGCTTGCCGGTGGAGCCCGAGGTGTAGATCGCATAGCTGAGGTTGTCACCGTCGACCGGCACCTGCGGATTGGCCGCCTGTGCAGCGCTGATCGGCTCTTCGAGGGAACCCGGCACCAGCGTCTGCACACCGGCCGGAATTGGCAGCACTTGCAGCAACGAGGCTTGAGTCAGCAACAACTGCAAACCGCTGTCTTCGATCATGTGCGCCAGACGATCGCTCGGGTATTGCGGATCCAGCGGCACGTAAGCGCCACCGGCCTTGAGGATCGCCAGCAAGCCGACAATCATCGCCACGCCACGCTCCAGCGCGATGCCGACCAGACGATCCGGGCCAACCCCTTGGGCAATCAGGCGATGGGCCAGACGGTTGGCCTGCGCATTGAGCTCGGCGTAGGTCAGGCGCTGTTCAGCAAACACCAGCGCAATCGCGTCTGGTGTCTGATCCGCGCGCGTTTCGATCAAGCGGTGGATGCAACGCGCTTCAGGCCAGGCCGCTGCGGTGGCATTCCACGCCAACAATTGCTGATCGGTTTCGGCGGCGTCGAGCAGGTTCAAGTCACCCAGTGCACGCTCGCTGCCGTCAATCATTTGCAGCAACAAGCGTTGCAGGTGCAGGCCCATCTGCTCGACCGAGGCCGCGGCAAACTGTGCGCACTGGTAGCTGAATTGCACCGCCAGCTCGGCACCGAGGCTGACCGACAGGGTCAGCGGATAGTTGGTTTGCTCGAGGTTATCCACGGCACCGAAACGCAGGCCTTGCGGCGAGCTTTGTTCCAGCGCTTGGGAAATCGGGTAGTTCTCGAACACCAGAATGTTGTCGAACAGCGCCTCACCGCCCAGCCCGGCCCAGCGCTGAATGTCGAACAACGCGGTGTGTTCGAACTCGCGCAACGCCAGGTTTTGCGCCTGTACACAGTGCAACCAGTCACCGAGGCGCTGCTCCGGACGCGGGCTGGCGATAACCGGCAAGGTGTTGATGAACAACCCGATCTGCTGTTCTACACCGAGCAGATCCGCCGGACGCCCCGACACCGTCGCGCCGAACGCCACGCAGGATTTGCCGCTGTAACGCTGCAACAGTAGCAACCACGCCGCTTGCACCAGCGTGTTGACCGTGACTTTCGCATCGCGGGCAAAATCGCTCAGACGCTGAGTCTGTGCCACGTCCAGTTGCACCCGATGTTGCGCATAAGCCTGAGGCTCGACGCCTTGCGTCGGTGCCGCAAACACCTGCGCCAGGCGCACCGGCTCATCCAGTTCACGCAATTGATCGAGCCAGAAGGCTTCTGCGGCAGCGGCATCCTGTCGCTGCAACCAGGCAATGTAATCGCGATAACGCCCGTTCGGCCGCGCCACCGCTTCAGCGCTGTAATGCAGCAACACTTCGCCGAGCAACTGCGCACTGCTCCAGCCATCCATCAGGATGTGGTGGTTGGTGTAGATCAGGTGATGACGGTTGGCCGCGGTGCGCACCAAGACCAGACGCATCAGCGGTGCAGCACTCAGATCCAGACCTTGCGCGCGCTCCGCATCGGCGAGGTTTTGCAGCGCAGCGTCCAGATTCGCCCGAGCGCTCCAGTCGAGCACGCGGAATGGCACCTCCAGATGGCGCTGCACAACTTGAACGGGTTGATCCAGATCGCCCTGCCAGAAGAACCCGGTGCGCAGAATGTCATGGGCATCGACCACCGCTTGCCACGCGGCGCGGAAACGCTGCGGGTCGACGCCATCGACGTCCAGACGCATCTGGTTGATGTAGTCGCCACCGCCCTGTTCAAGCAAGGTGTGGAACAGCATGCCCTGCTGCATCGGCGACAGCGGGTAGATGTCGTCGACGGACTGCGGCTGTTGCACCAGCACGTCCAGCTGCGACTGGGTCAGCGTCGCCAGTGGGAAGTCCGACGGCGTCACGCCACGGTTGGCGCTGTCGCAACAATGCGTGATCAGCGCGGTGAGTTCTTGCAGGTAATCGTCGGCCAGACGCTGAATCGTCGCCGGGTTGAACATCTCGCTGCTGAAGGTCCAGCTCAGATCCAGCTCGCCGCCGAACACTTTGCCGTCCAGCGCCAACGGGCTGCCCAGCGGGCCGGCCATGTTCACCTCTTCACCGCCGGATTCGCTGGTCGGCACGAACAAGGCGTCGTCGCCAGCATCGAAGCTGCCGTCGAACTGACCGAGATAGTTGAAGGTCAGGCGCGGTTTCGGCAGGGCTTGCAACGCTTGCTGTGCAGCGGCGTCGCCAAGGTGCGCGAGAGCGCCGAAGCCGATGCCTTTGTTGGGGATCGCGCGCAGTTGCTCCTTGATCTGTTTCAGCGAAGCGCCGAGGTCGGCAACCGGCACCAAACGCGCCGGGAACACACTGGTGAACCAGCCAACGGTGCGGGTCAGGTCGACGTTGTCGAACAAGTCTTCGCGACCATGACCTTCCAGTTGCACCAGCACACTGTCGTCGCCGGTCCAGCGCACCATCACCCGCGCCAGCGCGGTCAGCAGCAGGTCGTTGACTTGCGTGCGGTAGGCCGCCGGGGCTTCCTGCAACAGTTGCCGGGTCAGGGTTTTATTCAGTTGCGTGCGGATCGATTGCGCCTGATTGTGTTGCTGACCGGCGTGCGGGTTGTCGCAAGGCAACTCAGTCGAGGCGCCTTGCAGCTGTTGCTGCCAGAAACCCAGTTCGGCCTGCAACGGCGCGCTCGCGGCATAATCCTGCAATGCCTCGGCCCAGGCTTTGACCGCACTGGTTTTGGCCGGCAGTTGCACGGCTGCGCCGGACAGAATCTGCCGATAAGCGCTTTGCAGATCTTCGAACAGGATCCGCCACGACACGCCATCCACCACCAAGTGGTGAACCACCAGCAGCAGTCGTTGAGTACCGTCGGCAAGGTTCGCCAGCACCGCGCGGATCAGCGAACCGTCACTCAGTTGCAGGCTGCGCTGCGCCTGATTGCCCAGCGCCTCAAGCGCCGCCAGATCAGCGACCTCGACTTGCCACAGAACGGTTTCGCCCGCTTGCGTCGCGACATCGCGATACTGCGCCGACCAGCCGTGCGCCTGCTCGACAAAATCCAGACGCAGGCTGTCGTGATGCGCCACCAGCGCATCCAGTGCCTGCTCCAGCACCTGCGCGTCGAGCGCCTGGGACGGTTTGAGCATCACCGACTGATTCCAGTGGTGACGATCAGGAATTGGCTGCGCGAAGAACCACTGATGAATCGGCAGCAACGCCGTTGCGCCGGTCACCGGTTGTTGATCGATCAGTTGCAGCGGCTCGCCGCTTTGCACCACGGCGGCCAGTGCCTGAATGGTCTGGTGCTGGAACAAGTCTTTCGGGGTAAAGCGCAAACCGCCCTGACGGGCCCGGCTGACCACTTGAATCGAGATGATCGAATCGCCGCCCAGCTCGAAGAAGTTGTCGCTGAGGCCGACGCGCTCGAGCTTGAGCACGTCCTGCCAGATCGTCGCCAGTTGCTGCTCCAGCGCACTTTGCGGCGCGACATAGACTTGCTGCAATTGGCTGACATCCGGTTTGGGCAGATTCTTGCGATCGAGTTTGCCGTTCGGCGTCAGTGGCATGCGCTCCAGGCGCAACACGTACGCCGGGACCATGTGCGCTGGCAACGTGGCTTTGAGCTGCTCACGTAGTTGCTCGGCAAAATCTTCGCGCGGCGAATCGCTGACCACGAACGCGACCAAGCGTTTGCTGCCGGCGCTTTCCTGCGCCACGACCACCGCTTCGCGCACGCCATCCAGCGCCTGCAGACTGGCTTCGATCTCGCCGAGTTCGATGCGGAAACCACGGATTTTCACCTGATTGTCGATACGTTCCAGGTAGTCGAACGTGCCATCGACACGCTGGCGCACCAGGTCGCCGGTACGATAGAGCACGCCACCGCGGCGGCTGAACGGGTCAGCGACAAAACGTTCGGCGGTCATCGCCGGACGATTGAGATACCCCCGCGCCACACCGCTGCCGCCCAGATACAACTCACCGGCCATGCCTTGTGGCAACAGGTTGAGATCGGCATCCAGCACATAGGCGCTGCGATCACCGATGCGGCTGCCGATCGGCGCATACGCGGCGCCGCACGGTTCGTCGCGAGCGGCCTTCCAGATCAGCGGCGTGACCACGGTTTCGGTCGGGCCGTAGCCGTTGATGATGTACTCGGGATTCAGCGCACGTTTAACCCGCTCGAAACTGGCATTCGGCACCGCATCACCGCCGAAGCAGTAGATGCGCACCTTGGGTGGATTGCCGACGCGCTCGGCGTGTTCGGCCAGTTGTTGCAGGTACACCGGCGGGAACGCGACCACGGTCACGCCGTGTTCGATCATCGCGTTGTAGGTCTGCTCAGGTGTCCACAGGCTGTCATCGCGAATCAGCAGCGAGCCGCCGTGGGTCAGGCTGGTCAACCAGCGCTCGTGGGCACCGTCGAAGGCGAACGACATGAAGTGGAATTCGCAATCGCTGTCGCGCATTTCATAGCGCTCACCAATCGCCAGACAGTGCATGGCCAGCGGCCCGTGGCTGACGCTGACGCCTTTCGGGTTGCCGGTGGAACCCGAGGTGTAAATCACGTACGCCAGGTTGTGCGGATCCAGTGCAACGATCGGTGCCTGCGTCGAATGCGCGCTGAGGTCGAGGTGATCGAGTTCCAGCACGGTCAGTGCGTCCGCGATCGGCAATTGCGCGGTCACCCGCGAATCGGTCAGCAACAGCGCCAGACCGGAATCCTCCATCAGGTACGCCAGACGCTCGCGCGGGTAACTGGTGTCCAGCGGAACGTAGGCGCCACCGGCCTTGAGCACCGCCAGCAACGCGACGATCAGGCCCTCGCTGCGTGGCAGCGCAACACCGACACGCACTTCGGCGCCAACGCCGCGGGCCACCAGTTCATGGGCGAGACGGTTGGCGCGGGCGTCGATGTCGCCGTAGCTGAAATGTTGGCCGTCGAAAATTACCGCGGTGCGATCCGGCTGTTGCGCCGCCAGGCGCGCGTAACGCTGATGCACGGCGAGGTCGACCGGGTACGCCTGCGGTTGGTTTTCGAGGATCTGCCGGGCGTGTTCCTCAGCCGTTGCCAAGGCGATTTCACCGAGGCGGCGTTCGGCAGATTCGGCGAACTGCTCCAGCAGATGCAGCAGTTGCGCGCTCAGGCGCTCGACAGTCGCGACACTGAAATGCGCCTGATCAAAACTCATGTGCAGCGCCAGGGTTTCGCCCAGCGTTACGCCAAGAGTCAGTGGGTAATGAGTCTGATCCTGGTTGGCCACTTCACCGAACACCACGCCTTGCGCGGTGCCGTGTTGCAGCGCCTCGGAAATCGGAAAGTTTTCGAACACCAGCAGCGTGTCGAACAACGACTCGCCGCCCTGCCCGGCCCAGCGCTGAATGTTGGCCAGCGGCGTGTGTTCGAACTCGCGCAGGCTGAGGTTCTGCGCCTGCACCGCGGCCAGCCATGCGGCAACGCTTTGATCGGGACGCGAACCGGCGATCACCGGCAGCGTGTTGATGAACAGGCCGACTTGCTGCTCGATGCCGACCAGTTCCGCCGGACGCCCGGCGACGGTGGTGCCGAACGCCACGCAAGCACTGCCGGTATAGCGCTGCAACAGCAGCAGCCACGCGGCTTGCACCAAGGTGTTGGCGGTGACTTTCTGCTGCCGGGCAAACTCGTTCAGGCGTTGCGTACGCGGTGCGTCGAGCGAGTAATGCTTGAGCGCGTGCCCGCGCTCGACACGCACCTCACCGCCGCCCGCCGCAGCTTGCGCAAGCACGGTTGGCTCATGGAAGTCGGCCAGTTGCGCCAGCCAGAACGCTTCGCTGACAGCGCCGTCCTGACGTTGCAGCCACTGGATGTAATCGGCGTAACGGCTCAGCGGGCGCGGCGGTTGCTGGCCAGCATAACGCTGCAGCACTTCGCCGAGCATCTGCGCGCTGCTCCAGCCATCCATGAGGATGTGGTGGTTGGTGAAGATCAGGTGATGACGCTGATCGGTGACTTGAATCAGCGTCACCCGCAGCAGTCCGGCCTCGGTCAGATCGAAGCCCTGAGCGAGATCGGCAGCCGTGAAATCCTCGAGCGCCTGAGCAATGTCGGCGCGCTCACGCCAGTCGAGCAGCGTGTACGGCAATTCGAGGCGGCGATGGATGATCTGCAGTTGTTCCTGCAATTCTCCCTGCCAGATGAAACCGCTGCGCAGGATGTCGTGGGCATCCATGGTCGCCTGCCACGCGGCGCGGAAACGCTCGGGATCGAGGCCGTCGACATCGACACAGAGCTGGTTGATGTAAGTGCCGGTGCCCTGCTCGTACAAGGTATGAAACAGCATGCCCTGCTGCATCGGCGACAACGGATAAATGTCTTCGATGCCGGCGGCCGGCACCGCGATCGCATCCAGTTGCGCCTGAGCGATGTGCGCCAGCGGGAAGTCCGACGGCGTAATGCCCATGGTTTCCGGCAGGCAGCAATGGCTGATCAGCGCTTGCAGTTCAGCGGTGTATTCGTCGGCCAGACGGGCGATGGTCGCCTCGTTGAACTGCTCACGGCTGAAGGTCCAGCGCAGATCCAGTTCACCGTCGTAGACCTGGCCTTCGACGCCCAGCCAGTTGTCCAGCGGTGCATCGAGACTTTGCTCAAGCCCGGCACGTTCACCGGCCGGGCTGAACAGTGCGCCGTCCTCGGCATCGAAACTGCCGTCGAACTGGCCGAGGTAGTTGAAAGTGATACGGGGCAACGGCAGCGCCTTGAGCGTGGCTTGCGCCGCATCGTCACCGAGGTAACGCAGCACGCCAAAACCGAGGCCCTTGTTGGGGATGGCGCGCAGTTGTTCCTTGATCTGCTTGATTGTGCCCGGCAACGAATCGGCCGGGGTCAGGCGTACCGGGAACAGGCTGGTGAACCAGCCGACGGTGCGGCTCAGGTCGACGTCGTCGAACAGGTCTTCGCGACCGTGACCTTCCAGTTGAATCAGCGTGTCGGCCTGCCCGCTCCAGCGGCAGATGACCCGCGCCAGCGCGGTCAGCAACAGGTCGTTGACCTGGGTGCGATACGCCGCCGGCGCCTGTTGCAGCAGTTGCTGGGTGAAGGTTTTGTCGAGGCGGCTGTGCAGCACCTGAGCGTGGCGAGTTTGCCGGCTGCCATGCGGGTTGTCGCAGGGCAGATCCAGTGCTGCGCCGGCGAGTTGTTGCTGCCAGAAATTCAGTTCGGCCTGCACCGCGTCAGTCGCCGCATAGGCTTGCAGATGCTCGCCCCAGGCTTTGTACGAACTGGTTTTGGCCGGCAGTTTGATGCTCGTGCCTTGCAGTGCTTGCTGATAAGCCTGTTGCAAATCTTCGAGCAGAATCCGCCACGAAACACCGTCCACTGCCAAGTGGTGTACAGCCAGCAACAGGCGCTGACTGCCATCGACGACGGTCGCCAGTACGGCGCGCAGCAGCGGGCCGTTTTGCAGATTCAGGCTTTGCTGGGCCTTGGCGTAAAGCGCTTGCAAAGCATCAGCGTCGAGACGGTCAGCCGTCCACAACAGCTCAGGCTCCGCCGCAACCGGCGCGATGTCTGCACGGCAACCTTCGGCGCTGTCGATGAAACGCGAACGCAGCGCATCATGCTGCACCAGCAAGGTATTCAGTGCCTGCAACAGTGCTTCGGCATTGAGGGTCTGATGACTGCGCAGCAGCACCGCCTGGTTCCAGTGGTGACGCTGGGGAATGTTGTCGGCGAAGAACGTTTGCTGGATCGGCAGCAACGGCATTTCACCGCTGACCGGACTTTGATCGATGCTCACGCCGGCGTTGCCTTGCTGGGCGACGCTGGCCAGACCTTGCACGGTCTGGTGCTGGAACAGGTCGCGTGGGCTGAAATGAATCCCGGCCTGACGCGAACGGCTGACCACTTGAATGGAGATGATCGAGTCACCGCCCAGCTCGAAGAAGTTGTCGGTCAGACCGACCTGTTCAAGCTTGAGCACGTCCTGCCAGATCGCCGCGATTTTCTGTTCCAGCTCACTGCGCGGCGCGACAAAGGCCTGCTGCATCTGGCTGGCGTCCGGCGCCGGCAAGGCCTTGCGATCGAGTTTGCCGTTGGGGCTCAGCGGCAATGCGCCGAGGAACAGCAACTGCGTCGGCACCATGTAGTCCGGCAGGCTGTCCTTGAGCTGCGCCTTGATCGCTTCGCGCGCGGCGCCTTGGGCTTCAGTTGAAGCCGCAATCAGGGCGGTGTCTTTCGGCACCACGTACGCCACCAGTTGCAGGCTGCTGCCGCCCTGCACTGCCAGCACCACCGCTTCTTTGACGGCATCGAGTTCTAGCAGACGGGCTTCGACTTCGCCCAGCTCGATGCGGAAGCCACGGATTTTTACTTGATGGTCAACGCGACCGACGTATTCGATCTGGCCTCGGGCGTTGAAACGCGCCAGGTCGCCGGTGCGGTAAAGACGTGCACCCGTGGCGGAAAACGGATCGGGAATAAATCGCTCAGCGGTCAAGTCCGCACGCTGGAAGTAACCGCGCGCGAGTAATTCACCGCCAATCAGCAACTCGCCGACCGCGCCAATCGGCGTCGGTTGACCGTCAGCATCCAGCAGATAGGCATGCCGCCCCGGCAACGGCTGACCAATTGGCATGGTCAGCGGCAGCGGCTGACGAGCGAACACGTAATCGCTGCAATCAAGGGTGGTCGCAGTAACGGTGGCTTCGGTCGGGCCGTAGGTATTGAGCAACTTGACGTGCTCCAGCCCGGCGAGACGCCAGGCTTGCACACCTTCCGGCGGCATCGCCTCACCACCGCTGTGCACCTGGCGCAGCGCGGCGTAATCACGCGGGCCGGCAGCGGCGAACTCTTTGGCGATCATGTTCCAGTAGGCGGTGGTCAAGTCCATGACCGTGATGCCCTGCTCAACGATATTTCGGTACAGGGTTTCGCTGTCCCAGACTTCGTTGCCGCGCAACACCACCGAGGCGCCGCAGGTCAGCGGACCGAACAGTTGTTCGCCGAAGGCATCGAAGTTGAACGTGGCAAATTGCAGCGCGCAATCGGCAGCGCTCAAGCCGTAGTAATGCTGCGAGGCGAAGGCGTGTTTGCTCAGCGCCCCGTGACTGATGCCGACGCCTTTAGGGCGGCCGGTGGAGCCGGAAGTAAACATCACATAAGCGAGGTTATCCGCCCACACCGCGCGTTGCGGATTGCTTTCGTCGGTGAACGCCCATGCCTCAGCTTGATCGAGGCACAGGCTGCGCACGTTCTGCGGCACCGGCAGGCGTTCGAGCAAATGGCTTTGCGTCAGCAGCAAACGACTGCCGCTGTCTTCGATCATGCACAGCAAGCGATCGCGCGGGTATTGCGGATCCAGCGGCACATACGCGCCGCCAGCCTTAAGCACGGCGAGAATGGCGACGATCAGCTCCAGCCCGCGATCAAGCGCAACGCCGACCAGCACTTCCGGGCCGACGCCCTGCGCCAGCAACGTACGGGCCAGACGGTTGGCGCGGGCGTTGAGCTGTGCATAAGTCAGTTGCTGAGCATCGAAAATCAGCGCGATGGCATCCGGCGTCTGCGCGGCTTGCGCTTCGAATAGCTCATGCACCGGGCGCTCGCTCGGCCAGACCGTGTCGTGACGGCCCCAGTCCTGAGTCAGTTGCTCAAGCTCCTGCGCTTGCAGCAAACCGATCTCGCCAACCCGCTGCTGCGGATCGCTGGCGATGCTGTGCAGCAGGTGTGTCCAGTGCCGCGCCATGCGCTCGATAGTTGTGCCATCGAACAGATCGCTGGCGTAGGTGAACGCGGCGTGCAGTTGACCGCCCTTTTCATAGGTGTCCAGGCTCAGGTCGAACTGGGTGCTGCGGCTTTCCCATTCGATCACGCCAAGTTCCAGACCGCTGCCGACCTTGAGGGTGGTGACGTCAGCGACTTCCGGCTGGTGGTTGTACATCACCTGAAACAGCGGGTTGTAACTCAGGCTGCGCTCCAGTTTCAGCGCTTCGACCAGCCGTTCGAACGGCAGATCCTGATGCGCCTGGGCACCGAGCGCGGTTTCCTTGAGCGCACTGAGCAGATCAGCGAATGCGGTCTGACCGTCGAGCTGTACGCGCAGCACCTGAGTGTTGACGAAGAAGCCGATCAGACCTTCGATCTCGCGGCGGTTACGGTTGGCGATCGGCACACCGACGCGCAGATCGTTTTGCCCGGTGTAACGGTGCAGCAGAATGTTGAAAGTGCCGAGCAACAGCATGAACAGCGTGACGCCGTGCTGGCGCGCCACGCCGCGCAATTGCTCGACCAGTGCCGCGTCCACCACATGCTCATGGCGGCGCCCGCGATTGCTCGGCAATACCGGGCGCGGCCGGTCGAGCGGCAGCTCCAGCACCGGGTGCTCATCGCCCATTTGCGCCAGCCAGTAATCGAGCTGCCGCTGTTGCTCGCCAGCCTCCAGCCAACGCCGCTGCCACAGTGCGTAATCGCTGTACTGCACCGGCATTGGCGGCAACTCGGCCACTTGCCCCTGATCATGGGCATCGTAGAAACGGCAGAATTCGTCGATCAACACGTTCATCGACCAGCCATCGGAAACGATGTGGTGCAGGGTCAGCAGCAACACATGTTCCTGCTCGGCCAGATGCAGCAGACGCACACGCAGCAGTGGGCCGTTGGCGAGGTCGAACGGCAGCAGCGATTGCTCTTCGGCCGCCGCGGCCACGCGCAGTTCGCGCTCGGCGGCCGGCAAGGCGCTGAGGTCGATGCGCTGGATATCCAGCGGTTGTTGCAGCGGCACCTGCAGCAGGCTGTCGTCGGGCTGCTGCTGGAACACCGTGCGCAGGGTTTCGTGACGTTCGATCAGGCTGGCGAAAGCCTGCTCCAGCGCTGACTGGTTCAGCCGCCCGCTCAGGCGCACCGCGGCCGGCAGGTTGTACGCGCCGCTCTGCGGATCCAGATGCCAGAGAAACCACATGCGTTGCTGGGCATAAGACAGCGCCTGCCGATCCTCAGCCTCGACCCCGGCCGGAATCGGAAACCGGGAAAAATCCACCCCTTCCCTCTGCAAGGCAGCGAGGAACATCTGGCGTTTTTCCAGGGGCAACCCGATAAACCGGCGAGCGAGTTTCAGGGAGTCTTCTGCATTCATTTCTTGGCATCCGGATCAGTAGGCAGGCAGCACAAAGGCACGTCGTCCCTATAAAACGAATGCAGACCGGAAAAATTAGCGATTGAGAACAACTATCAGGCGAGAGGTAGAGCGGGGATTTTTTTGCCAGCACAAATCAAAGGTGGGAGCGAGCCTGCTCGCGAAAGCGGTATGTCAGGCAATGAAAATGTCGACGGTGACGACGCTTTCGCGAGCAGGCTCGCTCCCACAGGTTATGCGCTGTTCAGGCCGTGGCGACCATGGCGTGGCGGCGGTGATGAACGTCGAGCTGATCCTTGATCACCTTGAGCACTTTTGCCTCGTGCTCATGAATGAAAAAGTGCCCGCCAGCGAGCATGTCCACCGAGAAGCTGCCCGAGGTTTCCTTGCTCCAGCCAATCAATTGCTCGGTAGTGGCGCGGTCAGCCTTGCCGCCGAGCACATGCACCGGGCAATTGAGCAACGGCCGTTGCAGCGGCTCGAATTTGCCGCACAGCAGGAAATCGGCGCGCAGGATCGGCAGGGTCAGGCTCATCAACTCGTCATTGGCCAGCACTTCTTCGCTGGTGCCATTGAGCGTGCGCAGTTGCTCGATCAGCTCGGCATCGGTCTTGGCGATGGCAAATCCGCGATCGTAGTCGGCACGCTGGGTCGGCGCTGCGGTGCCGGAAGCGAACAGTGCCACTGGCTCCGCGCAACCCAGCGCACGCAGCGCATGGGCAATTTCACACGCCAGCAAGGCTCCCAGGCTATGGCCGAACAACGCATAAGGCGTCTTCAGCGTGGGTTGCAACTCCTTGGCCAATTGCATCGCCAAGGCGCGCATGTCGGTCTGCAGCGGCTCGTCAAATCGCGCCCCACGCCCTGGCAATTCAACCGGTTTGAGTTGCAGCCACTGCGGCAACTTCGGCCGCCAGCGGCTATAGACCATCGCACTGGCACCTGAATAAGGCAGGCACAGCAGAGTCAGCTGGGTCACCACACGTCCCTCAAAAGAATTCGTCTGTAGAGAGAAACGGATCGCCGCCCACACAAATTAGTCGCCGCGCGCTAAATCCCCTCTACAGGCCCTCGTTAACTGTTCAGACCAAAACCAATAACGAGGATTCACCGTGGACTTGCAGAGCATTCTGGGCAAGCTGTTCGCCAACGCCGGTGCCGTCGGCATCGAAGGTGTTTTCCAATTCGTCTTTGGCCCGCAACAGGCCTACTGGTCCGAGGTCAAGGCCAGCAGCCGCACCGAGGCCGGGCGCCACGCCAGTCCGGACGTGACCATTGAAGTCGCGGAACAGGATTTCCTCGGAATCATGGCTGGCATGGCCAACGTCGAGGAACTGTTCGCCAGCGGTCGCCTGAAAATCGGCGGCAACATGGGTTTGGCGACGCTGTTGCCACAGATCATTGACCACGCACGCAACGGTGGCGGCGCCGTGGCGGAAAAGGTCGATATGAACAAACGCTACCCGACGCCGCCACGCTTCAGCGAAAAGCTCACCGCCAGCCTGCCGACCCAGCTCAACGTCGAACACCGTGCCCGCGATGAACTGTCGGTGACTGAATTCAGAAGCCGTTATCTGCCCCACGGCGTTCCCGTGGTGATCAGCAATGCGCTGCACGACTGGCCGCTGTTCAAGCTCAGCCGCGAAGAATCGCTGGTGCATTTCGCCGAACTGCAAGGCATCACCCGCCACGGTGATTACGTGAAGAAAACCTTCTCCACCGAACGGGATTTCCGCTCGACGTCGATGGCCGACTTCATCGCCTCGCTCGACAGCCCGGCCGTCAAAGGTGCGGACGGTGAACCGCCCGCCTACATGGGCAACAACATTTTGCCGGCCGCATTGATGCAGCAGATCAAATACCCGGCTTACTTCGATGCCTCGCTGTTTATCCCGCCGCGGATCTGGATCGGCCCCAAAGGCACGCTGACGCCGCTGCACCGTGATGACACCGACAACCTGTTCGCGCAGGTCTGGGGGCAGAAGACATTCACCCTCGCCGCACCGCATCACCGTGAAGCGCTGGGCACCTGGTCAACGGCGCCGGAAGGCGGACTGGACGGTTGCGACTTCAACCCGGATGCGCCGGATTACCAGCGTTTCCCCAAGGCGCGTGACGTGACGTTCCTGCGGGTGACGCTGGAGGCTGGGGACTTGCTGTTTTTGCCGGAGGGCTGGTTCCATCAGGTGGAATCGGTGTCGACGTCGTTGTCGGTGAACTTCTGGGTGAACTCGGGACGCGGGTGGTAACACTGCAAATCCTGTGGGAGCGAGCCTGCTCGCGAAGGCTATTTCACATTCAATATGAGTGTTGAATGACAGACCGCTTTCGCGAGCAGGCTCGCTCCCACAATGACAATCTCATTTCAGATGGCGATAACTCTGTATCGCCGAACCCAACACCACCGCCCCGGCCACGATCGCCAGCCAGAACCCGCTGCGCGCGCCGAAGGCATCGACCAACGCACCAGAGCCCGCCGCACCGATCGCCACGCCGATGCTCAATCCCGTTACCAGCCAGGTCAGGCCTTCCGTCAGTTTGGCCGGCGGCACGATGCGCTCGATCAACGCCATCGCCACAATCAGCGTCGGCGAGAAGAACAGCCCGGCGACGAACACGGCCACCGACAAGCCGAAAATATTGCTCGCCAGCAGTAGCGGCAGTGTCGTCACCGCTGTCGCCACTCCACCGTACAAAAACAGTTGCGGCAATGGCAACTTCGAGCGCATCGCACCGAAAGCGATACCGGACAGAAATGAGCCGATACCGTACACCGACAACACAATGCTTGCCGCCGCGGGCTGACCCTGTTGCTGGGCGAACGCAACGCTGACGACATCGATGACACCGACGATGACGCCCATGGCCGTCATCAACAGCAGTAGCAGTTGCATGTCCGTGGAACGAATGATCGAGCCTTGATGGTGTTCCTCATGCGGATGCACCGTTGGCTCGGTGCTGCGCTGGGCAACAAATGCTGTAACGCCAATTGCCAGCATCAACAGCCCCGCCAACGGCCCGGCTTCGGGAAACAGCGTCACGCACAGCCCGACCGACAGCGGCGCTCCGACGATAAAGCAGACTTCATCGAGCACCGACTCCAGCGCATAAGCAGTCTGTAGTTGCGGCTGGCCACGATAGATTTCCGTCCAGCGCGCCCGCACCATCGCCGACATGCTCGGCATGCACCCGGCCAGCGCAGCGAACACAAACAGCGTCCAGGCTGGCGCCTGCAAGCGGGTGCAGAGCAGCAACATCAACAGCGCCCCGCCGCCGATCAACGCCGATGCCGGGAGAATTTTTCGCTGGCCATAGCGGTCAACCAGCCGCGACACCTGTGGCGCGCAAAACGCCGTTGCCAGTGCGAACGTCGCCGCCACCGCACCCGCCAACGCATAGCCGCCCTTCAACTGCGAGAGCATGGTGATCACACCGATACCGGTCATGGAGATCGGCATGCGCGCGATCATTCCGGCCAGTACAAAATTGCGTGCACCGGGGTCGTTGAATAGTTCGCGGTAGGGGTTTGCCATGGATTGCAGCCTCATCAAGGGCCGCCAAGTTGCCATAGGGTCGGGTGGCGTGGAAGCGCGCAATTGTTGGTGGAATGTGAAAGTGCGAAACCCCGGGTCCTTTCAATGATCAGGCAACTCACCACCCACGCGAGTCCGCCGGTGATCACTGAGCAGGCCAACAGAAACATCCGTCGAGTTCCTGGAACCACGACGACCATCTGTCGCAAAGCGCTCAGACCTGTCAGGTCTGACAGGTGCCTTTTTTCGCCAATCGGGCTCTGATGACCCTGCGCTCAACCGTGAAGGAATCGTCGATGAAATCGCCTTGGACCGTCCCGCCGCTGTATGGACCTGCACCCTTTAGAGTCAACTCTTCTCTGGCCGCAGAAGTGGATGATCGCCTCATGCCGTGGATCGAGCAGGTGGGGATTTTTCCAGGACGGCATGCAAAGGTGCGCGCCATGGGCTTCGGCCGCTTCGCCATGCTTTGCCATACCGACACCGACGATCCCGATCGTCTGCTACTGGCGGCGCAATGTTTTGCCGCCCTCTTCGCTGTCGATGATTACTACTGTGATGACGAGAGAACCGGATCGGAACCGAAAATGGTCGGCCCGCGCCTGTCCGTGGCGCTGGCGGCGCTGGAACCGGTTTACTTGAGCGAACGTTTCCGCCCCGGCCTTGAGCAGGCGCTGAGCAGCGATCCGGTACTGGTCGCTCTGCGCGGCTATCTGGCGCGGGTGGAGGCCCTCGCCACACCAGCACAGGTCGCCCGCGTACGCCATGAAATCATCGCCATGTTCGTGACCATGAGCGCCGAAGCGACCTGGCGCACCGAAGGTCTCACGCCAGCGCTCTGGGAATACCTGGCCCACCGTCAGGTCAACAGTTTCCTGCCGTGCCTGTCGTTGATCGACATCATCGGAGGCTATGAACTGCCCGCGAATGTGTATAGCGCACCCGATGTGCGACGCGTCACGACACTGGCCGCCAGCGCGACGATCATTGCCAATGATCTTTTTTCGGCGCTGAAGGAACAGCAGGCCGGGATCGGTGATTTCAACCTGCCATTGCTGTTGATCCGCGAACAGCAATGCTCGCCTGAACAAGCGATGGCGCAAAGTGCCGCCATTCACGACGAAATCATGCATTTGTACGAGGCGGCAGAAAGCAGCGTACTGCCGCAGGCCTCGCCGTTACTCAAATGCTATCTGACAGGCCTCAAGTGCTGGCTGGCCGGCAGCGTGGAGTGGCATCGCACCAGTGGGCGCTATCAGGTCTAAAGCTATCGATCTTTTCATGATCGCGAGATGAACTCTCGCCGCCGCCCGTCAGTCAGCTAAATAAGCCCACCGACCCAAGGCGCGACGTTGCATGCACATTTCCCTCACCGGACAAACAGCCCTGATCACCGGCGCCAGCTCCGGCATTGGCCACGCGTGCGCCAAAGCTCTGGCCGCATCCGGCGCGGCAGTGGTCATCAACTACAACCGTCAGGCCGAACCGGCCGAAGCATTGGCCCGGCAGATCATCGCTGACGGTGGGCAGGCCATCGCCATTCGCGCTGATGTCTCGAAGGAAGACGAGGTTGAGCGGCTGTTCTCGGCGGCCATCGATGCCTTCGGCTCACTGGACATCCTGGTGGCCAATTCGGGTATGCAAAAAGACGCCGCCGCTGTGGATATGTCGCTGGACGACTGGAACGCGGTGATCGGCGTCAACCTCACCGGGCAGTTCCTCTGCGCCCGCGCCGCCCTGCGAATCTTCAATCGCCAGGGCGTTCGCCAAGGCGTGTCGCGCGCGGCCGGCAAGATCATCCACATGAGCTCGGTGCACCAGCGCATTCCCTGGGCCGGGCACGTCAATTACGCCGCGTCCAAGGGCGGCGTCGATCAACTGATGCAGACCCTCGCGCAGGAAGTCAGCCATCAACGCATTCGCATCAATGGCATCGCGCCGGGGGCGATTCGCACTCCGATCAATCAAGACGCCACCGAAGGCGCGGCCGCTGAAAAGCTGCTCGAACTGATTCCCTACGGGCGCATCGGCGATGCTGAGGACGTTGCCAATGCGGTGGTCTTTCTCGCCTCGGACGCCTCCGATTACATCGTCGGTACCACCCTGTTCATCGACGGCGGCATGAGCCTCTATCCGGAGTTTCGCGGCAATGGCTGAGCATCACCTGGAACGACAAAGCCCGATCGATGCCCACGGCATCATCGGCGACATGCGCAGCGCGGCACTGATCAACGACCGTGGCAGCGTGGATTTTTTCTGTTGGCCGGAGTTCGACAGTCCATCGATTTTCTGTTCGTTGCTGGACACCCCTGACGCGGGGATTTTCCAGTTGGCGCCGGACTTGCCCGATGCGCGCCGCGAACAGATCTATCTGCCCGACACCAATGTCCTGCAAACCCGCTGGCTGAGTGAAAGCGCGGTGGTGGAAGTGACCGATCTGCTGCCCATCGGAGACAGTGACGATGCCCTGCCACTGCTGATGCGGCGGGTTCGCGTGGTGAGCGGCTCGGCGACTTTCACGATGCGCTGCGCCGTGCGCCACGATTACGCCCGAGCCGACACCCGGGCAGAGATGGATCAACAAGACGTGACGTTCAGCGCGGCTGGCCAACCGTCACTGCGCCTGGCTTCGGACCAGCCAATACAGATCGACGCGCAAGCGGCGGTGGCGCAATTCACGCTCAAGCAAGATCAAACGGCGGCGTTCATGCTCGGTGCGACCGATGATCCACGATTCGCCGAAGGCGCCGGACACTTGTGCATGGAGCGCACGCTGAAGTTCTGGCGCGACTGGATCGGTCAGTCGATTTACCGCGGGCGCTGGCGGGAAATGGTCAACCGCTCGGCCCTTGCGTTGAAACTGCTGACCTCGCGCAAACACGGCGCCATTCTCGCTGCCGCGACCTTCGGCCTGCCGGAAACGCCGGGGGGCGAACGCAATTGGGATTATCGCTACACATGGATCCGCGATGCCTCGTTCACGGTGTACGCGTTCATGCGCCTGGGCTTTGTCGGCGAAGCCAACGCCTACATGGGCTGGCTGCGCGGACGGGTCAGCGATTGCCACGGGCAACCGGTGAAACTGAATATTCTGTACGCCATCGACGGGCAACAGGAATTGCCGGAAACCGAACTTGATCACCTGTCGGGACACGGCGGCGCGAAACCGGTGCGCATCGGCAACGGCGCGTACGACCAAATCCAGCTCGACATCTTCGGCGAACTGATGGACGCGGTGTATCTGGTCAACAAATATGGCGACGCGATTTCCCACGAAGGCTGGAAACATGTGCGTGAAGTCGTCGATCAAGTCTGTGAGACGTGGCAGACCAAGGATGTAGGCATTTGGGAAATGCGCGGTGAACAGCACCACTTTCTGCACTCGCGACTGATGTGCTGGGTAGCGCTGGACCGGGCCATTCGTTTGGCGTCGAAACGTTCGCTGCCGGCACCGTTTGCGCAATGGGATCAGACCCGGCAAGCGATCTACGCCGATATCTGGGACAACTTCTGGAATGAAGAGCGCGGGCATTTCGTTCAGTACAAGGGTGGCACGGCGCTGGATGGCTCGATGTTGTTGATGCCGCTGGTGCGTTTCGTCAGCGCCAAGGATCCGCGCTGGCTGTCGACCCTCGCGGCCATCGAAAAGACCCTCGTGCGCGACGGCATGGTTTATCGCTATCGCAACGACGACAGCAATATCGATGGCCTGGCCGGCACCGAAGGCGCCTTCGCGGCGTGCTCGTTCTGGTACGTCGAATGCCTGGCTCGCGCCGGGCAAGTGGAAAAAGCCCATCTGGAGTTTGAGCAATTGCTGCGTTATGCCAATCCGCTGGGGTTGTATGCCGAGGAATTCGACAGCCATGGCCGGCATCTGGGCAATACGCCGCAAGCGCTGACACATCTGGCGTTGATCAGTGCGGCGAGTTTTCTCGATCGGCGTTTGAGCGGGGAAAAGAGTGAGTGGCAGCCGTAATTTCGCCAGGGTATGTAGGAAATCTGCCGCATCTACGCGCTTCCCGGGGCTAACCCCTACACACAAATAAACAGAGTCGCAGTTCCTGTGACGAGTGAGCTTGCTCCCGCCGGGTCGCGAAGCGGCCCCGATTCCTTATCCCAATTGTGCCAAAACCACCGTATTGCCTGGCTTTGCGGCTACTGCGCAGCCGAGCGGGAGCAAACTCCCTCGCCACAGAGGGCGTGTCTGGATGCCTGCATCTATTAAACAAATCCTTGCCAATCCCTTCCCCGCAAACTGCACTTACACCCTGAAATACCTTGTTGCCAGCCGTTACATCCACCCCTACCATCCACCGCAACGGGCACAGCGGAGCTGTCCAACAAAACCCGAATTCAAGGAACCAGAATGTCCCAGCACGTCCAACGCACCATCGACACGCCCCTTCGCAGCGGCCTGACCCGCACCCAACTTTGGGAAGCCGCGGACAAAGGCCTGATCAAATGCTGGGAAATCGGCCGCCAGCGCGCCGCGCGTTTTCCCGACCTCGCACAAAAATGTCTCGCCGGCGAATTGCCCGTGCTCGGCTGGAAGGGTGGCGTGAGCCGCAGCCTGAAGAAAAACGAAAAGTATGGCTCACTGAAATATCTGGCGCAGTGGCAGGGCTTGCGCGGTGAGGATCTGGATATTGATTTGAGTGAAGAGCGTTCGCTGACCTGCACAGGAACGAAGATGCGGGTGACGTTTACCCCGGATCGGACGAAGTATTTCAATCAGGTGGCGGAAGCCGAGGCTTAAGGAGAAGCAGCGATGGTCGATTTGCATCAGGAGTTTCAAAACAGTCGTTTCTTTCACGAAGCGCGGATTGACAGGCGTTCGGCAGATGCTCTGGCAGGTATTGCTGTCGGGCTAGCCGCAGACGGAAAGATTAACCAGCAGGAAGCCGAGTTTCTCAAGACTTGGATCGAAACCCACTTGGTGCACTTGGAAGATCCGGTCGTAAACATTCTATATAGACGTCTTGCCAACATGCTCAGTGACGGCGTGCTGGATGCCGATGAGTCTGTTGAATTACTGGGAATGCTTCATCAATTCGCTGGTTTGCCAGCCGGTGCTGCGACCATGACTTACGCGCCTACTAGCCTTCCTTTCGATAACCCCGCCCCGGAACTTAGTTTGCCTGATCGAGTGTTCCTGTTTACCGGCGTGATGTCGTATGGACCACGCAAGGAATGTGAATCCTTGATCGTCGAGCGAGGCGGACTGATTGGCGGTTCCGTCAGCAAAAAGGTTCATTATCTGGTCGTTGGCAATATCGGCAACGAACAATGGTTGCACAGTAGCTATGGAACCAAGATAAAAAAGGCCGTTGAGCTCAGAGATAACGGCGTACCAATCGCCATTGTTGGCGAAGATCATTGGTTAAAAGTGTTGTTCGGTTAGGCATTTCCTTAAGGCATTGCTGGATCTGTTAAAGCGCTGACCGAAAACCGCTCCCGATAAGCCTGCGGCGTCACACCAATCGCCCGCAGAAAACTGCGACGCAACGTCTCTTCGCTGCCAAATCCGCAATTGGCGGCGATGCGTTTGACCGGCAATCCGGTGTCGCTTAACAGTCGCCGCGCCGTCTCGACACGGATCAGTTCAATCGCCCGCGCCGGGGTCTGCCCCGTGTCGGCGCGGTAGTGGCGGACGAAACTGCGTTCACTCATGCCAGCCTGTTCGGCCAGGGTCGGGATGCCGAGATCGCAGGTGAGGTTTTCGGCGATCCACGCGTGCAGTTCATCAAAACGATTGCCCTGATTCTGCAACGACAAGGTCACGCTGAATTGCGATTGCCCGCCCGGGCGCTTTAGGAACACCACCAGATGACGGGCGACGTCCAGGGCGATGTCGCTGCCCAAGTCTTCTTCAACCATCGCCAGGGCCAGATCGATGCCGGCGGTGACACCTGCCGAGGTCCAGACTGGGCCGTCGTTGATGAAAATCGGATTGGCTTCGACTTGCAGTTTCGGATGCTGCTGCGCCAATTGTTCGCAACGGGTCCAGTGGGTGACCACTCGGCGGCCATCAAGCCAACCGCTTGCCGCCAACAGAAATGCCCCCGTACACACGGAGGCCACGCGTCGACATTTGCCGGCGTGTTCGCGCACCCAATCCACTAACAGCACATCTTCGGCGGCAGGATAAATGCCCCAACCACCGGCGATGATCAACGTATCGCTGGGCGCTTCAGGCAACGGCTCGGCCAACACCGCCAACCCCGCCGACGACATCACCGCCCCGCCGCTGCTGGCAATAACACTCGGCGCATAAGGGATCGGCATGCCGCGCTGGCGGGCGATGTCGTTGGCCGAGGCGAACACCTGCAAGGGTCCGGTGACGTCGAGGATTTGCATATTGGCGAACGCGAGTACGTGGATGGCTTTGGGCATTTGGCGTAATTCGTGGGGTTATTGGCGTATGCGCCAGAACCTACGCGCCTACAGTGAAGCCGTCCACCCCTTTTCATGGAGCAAGAATGATGACGCTGCAGATCGGTTTTCTGTTGTTTCCGCAGGTTCAGCAACTCGACCTGACCGGGCCTTATGACGTGCTCGCCTCGCTGCCGGGTGTGCAGGTGCATTTGATCTGGAAGGATCTGATGCCGGTCACCGCCAGCACTGGTCTGTTGTTGAAACCGACCACGACGTTCGAGGATTGCCCGTGTCTGGATGTGATCTGCATTCCCGGTGGCGGCGGTGTCGGGCCGTTGATGGAAGACGCGCAGACGCTGGACTTCATCAAACGCCAGGCCCTTCAGGCGAAGTATGTGACCTCAGTGTGCACCGGCTCGTTGGTCCTCGGCGCGGCGGGCCTGCTGCAAGGCAAACGCGCGACCACGCATTGGGCGTATCACGATTTGCTGCCGACACTGGGCGCGATTGCGGTGAAGGATCGGGTGGTGCGTGACGGTAATCTTTTTACCGGCGGTGGGATTACGGCGGGGATTGATTTTGCCTTGGTCTTGGCTGAAGAGTTGGTGGGTGCCGACGCGGCGCAACTGATCCAGTTGCAATTGGAATACGCGCCGGCGCCGCCCTTCAACGCGGGCAGCCCGGAGACTGCGCCGGGGGCGATTGTCGATGAGGCACGTTTGCGGGCGGCGCCATCGCTGAAGCTGCGCACGGAAATCACCGAGCGTGCGGCGGCGAAACTCAATCTGCACTGATCCCAAGCCAAACGCAAAACCCTGTAGGAGTGAGCCTGCTCGCGATAGCGGTGTGTCATTCAACGCAGATGTTGGCTGATCCACCGCTATCGCGAGCAGGCTCACTCCTACAGTTGATCGGGTTACCAAGGATATTTTGGTTGTCCCCGATCACCGCCACACCTTCACTTGTCCCAACGCCCCCACCCGTGTAGAAAGCCCCTCCACACATTTGCACAGGGACTTTCGATGAAGGCTTTGCCATGGCTCTATCTGGCACTTCTCAGCCTCGGTTATGGATGGGCGCTGAGCTACGGCCACCTCGGCTGGCTGGCTTTGATTTCCGTTGGATTGCTTGTGTTTGCAGGCTTTGCCGTGCGCCAGCAACAGGTGCCGGTCGCGCGTTTTCTCGGCCATGGCCTGTTCATCGTGCTGGCTTTGGCGCTGGCGTTGCACTGGCTGCCGGGCTTCGCCAACGGTCGCGCCATCGATCCGCAACGCTTCACCGATGACGCCGTACCGTTCTCGATGTACCTGAATCTGGATAAACCGCTGATTGGTTTCTGGCTATTGCTGGTCTGCCCGTGGATTGTCGGGCGACGGTCGTTGCGCCTGAGCGTGTACGCCACCGCTCTCGCCCTGACGCTGAGCGCGGTTCTGGCTCTCGGCGGCGCGCTGTTGCTGGGCGTAATCGCTTGGGCGCCGAAGTGGCCGGATCAGGCGTGGCTATGGGTGCTGAACAACCTGCTGCTGGTGACCTTGGTCGAAGAAGCGCTGTTTCGCGGCTATATACAGGGCGGCCTCAGCCAGCGCTTCAAACACCTGCCGTACGGCGACAACCTCGCCCTGCTGCTGGCCTCGTTGCTGTTTGGTCTGGTGCATGCCGGCGCGGGCTGGACCTGGGTGTTGCTGGCAGGGCTGGCGGGCGTCGGCTATGGTCTGGCCTACCGTTTTGGCGGGCTCGGAGCGGCGATCGCCACGCATTTCGGCTTGAACCTGCTGCATTTCGGCCTGTTCACCTATCCGATGCTCGCCGGCTGAAGCAAGCGCCGTTTTGCGACGCCGTGCTGATTATTGAAAAAAAATTTCAATAAAAAGCTGTCACCGCCGACAACCTTTCAAAGCCTTGCGGATTGAAAAACCATGCGTAACAACCAGCCCATTACACAACGCGAACGGACTTTCCCGGCTCAGCAGCGGTTGATCTCCACAACCGACGCCAAGGGCGTGATCACCTACTGCAACGACGCTTTCGTCGAAATCAGCGGGTTTTCGCGTGAGGAACTGATCCGTGCGCCGCACAACCTGGTCCGTCACCCCGACGTTCCGGCTGCGGTGTTTTCGCACATGTGGGGCACACTGAAACAAGGCTTGCCATGGATGGGCATTGTCAAGAATCGCTGCAAGACCGGTGACCATTACTGGGTTAACGCCTATGTCACACCGGTGTTCGACGGCAATCAGGTGGTCGGTTACGAGTCGGTGCGGATCAAACCCACCGCCGAACAGATCCGCCGTGCCGAAGCGCTCTACCAACGCATCAACCAAGGCAAGTCGGCGATCCCTTCCAGCGATAAATGGCTGCCGGTGCTGCAGGACTGGCTGCCGTTCATTCTGGTCAGTCAACTGAGCTTCGTGATCGGCGCGACCCTGAACTCGCACTGGGGCTTCGCCCTCGCCGCCGGTCTGTCGGTGCCGCTGGGCCTGATGGGCCTGCAATGGCAGCAACGCGGGCTCAAACGCCTGCTGCGTCTGGCCGAGCAGACCACCTCCGACCCGCTGATCGCGCAGATGTACACCGACAGCCGTGGCGCCCAGGCGCGTCTGGAAATGTCGATCCTCAGCCAGGAAGCCCGTCTGAAAACCTGCCTGACCCGTCTGCAGGACACCGCCGAGCACCTGACCGATCAGGCCAAGCAGTCCGACCGACTGGCGCACAGCAGCTCCAGCGGCCTGGAACGTCAGCGCGTGGAAACCGAACAGGTCGCCACCGCCGTCAACCAGATGGCCGCCACGACTCAGGAAGTGGCAAGCCACGTACAACGCACTGCTGACGCGACTCAGGAAGCCAATCGTCTGACCGGTCGCGGTCGTGACATCGCCGGCGAAACCCGCGAAGCCATTCAGCGTCTGTCCGTGGTTGTTGGGGAAACCGGTTTGACCGTCACCCAACTGGCCAAGGACAGCGACGAAATCGGCGGCGTGGTCGACGTGATCAAAGGCATCGCCGACCAGACCAACCTGCTGGCGCTGAACGCTGCGATTGAAGCCGCGCGTGCCGGTGAAATGGGCCGTGGATTTGCCGTGGTGGCTGACGAAGTTCGCCAACTGGCGCAACGCACCAGCGAATCCACCGGGCAGATTCACGCCTTGATCGCCAAGTTGCAGCAGACGGCTTCGAGTGCCGTGCAAACCATGGAAGCCGGGCATCGCCAGGCTGAAGAAGGTGTAGCGCGGGTGCTGGAAGCGGATCAGGCGTTGGTCGGGATCAGTGAAGCGGTGGCTAACATCACCGACATGACCACGCAGATCGCTGCGGCGACCGAAGAGCAAAGTGCGGTGGCTGAAGAGATCAGCCGCAACATCAGCAATATTTCGGAGTTGGCGGATCAGACTTCCGAGCAAGCGCATAACTCGGCGTTGCTGAGTGAAGAGCTAACGAAAACGGCGAATACGCAGTACTCGTTGGTGGAGCGGTTTAACCGCTGATTGATGTGGTGATAACAAAAAACCCGGAGAGCGAGAGCTTCCGGGTTTTTTGTTGTGTCAGTGAACACTTCCCCCTCACCCCAGCCCTCCCGAAACGTCGGACCGCCCCCAAGGGGCGAGGGGGAAAGGGAGCCGATCTCTGTGCATTTCAGAATTTGAGTTCGACTCGGTATTTCAAGTCGGTGCACCTGGCACATTCACCTCGGTCAGTCCCCTCTACCTCTGGGAGAGGGTTAGGGTGAGGGCCGGCCCAATAACTACTGAGGCAGCTTCAATTTATCCAGCAGTCGATTGACCAACAGTTCGTTGAGCATGATCACCTGTTGCAGCGCCAGCAGCGGCTTGCGTTCCGGGCCGCCGATTGAGTTGGCGATGTTACCGGCCATGGCATGGGCGTATGAAAGCGACTCGCTCGCCTCGACCAGCAGGGTTTCGTCGTCCAGCGTGGGGTCGACGAGATAGACGGGGCGAAACTTGGGCGAGTTTGGCGGGGCCGCCAGTGCTTCGGGTCGGAGGTAGTAGTCGAGGGCGCGGTCGGCTGCTTCTTTTGTCTTTTGAGACTCAAGCGCTGGGTCGTGAGGGGTTGGGTCGATGCCCGGAGGGTTTGGCGTGGCTTTGAACATAAATATCTAATTCCTGATCAAGGGCCGCGACCGTTCTCTACTAAAAGAAGGGTGGCGGCTGTGCGCAGGTTAGTAGACCGGAGGAATTAGCAAGACCGGCGCGCTCGAAAGCGCCCTGAGCACAGCCACCATTGAGTACAGGCAGATGCGCCTGACTTTATGGGACCTATGCACTTACTAAAACCATACGGGCTACTAAACCCGGCCACTGATGGGCAGTGGCAGGGAAACGATATAGCCCGCGCCATGGTCGTGTAAGCCGGCGGATTCTGGCGTACGCGTAGGTAACGGCGCAAGGTGTTGTAGGCCCCGCAGCGTAACGTGTTGTGTAATTTAAACGTGCTCACAAAATCATGTTTACGCACAGGAAATGCTGGACAGTGAGCGCTTCCAGTTCTTTATCGTGTCAGCGAAATTGCCCCTCACCCTAACCCTCTCCCAGAGGTAGAGGGGACTGAACGAGGTGTTTGGCAGAGCTACGCCGACTTGAAATGCCGAGTCGAACTCAGATTCTGAAACAGATCAAAAGCCCCTCACCCTCCCCCTCCCCCTCTCCCAGAGGTAGAGGGGACTGACCGAGGTGTTTGGGCAAGGTACGCCGACGTGAAATACCAAGTCGAACTCAGATTCTGAAACAGATCAAAAGCCCCTCACCCTAACCCTCTCCCAGAGGGAGAGGGGACTGACCGAGGTGTTTGGCAGAGCTACGCCGACGTGAAATACCGAGTCGAACTCAGATTCCGAAACAGATCAAAAGCCCCTCACCCTAGCCCTCTCCCGGAGGGAGAGGGGACTGACCGAGGTGTTTGGGAGAGTTACGCCGACGTGAAATACCGAATTGAACTCAGATTCTGAAACAGATCAAAAGCCCCCACTAACCCTCTCCCGGAGGGAGAGGGGACTGATCGAGGTGTTTGGGAGAGTTACGCCGACGTGCGATACCGCGTTGAACTCAGATCTTGAAAAGCCCACAAATCGGCTCCCTCTCCTTGGGGAGAGGGCTGGGGTGAGGGGCGAATCCACCACAAAACCAAAGCCGAACCCCCGCGCTCTTCACCACTCAATAGGCCGAGTGTCAGCTCGCCTGCTCTTGATCTTGATCCACGGGCGACGTCGGAAGGCTGAGTGGAGGGATTGATCCGGGGGTGGGAGCGCAGCGACCGTTCGACGCAGTCGAACACAGCGGGAGGAGGTGCAGCGAAGCAAACCGGAGACGCTGCGCCCGGATCGCTCCCGGAGCGAAGGAACCCCGAGCCCCAGCGAGCGGGCCGCACGTAGGAGCAAGCGTTTTTGGTTACTTTTTCGGCGTCTGGAAAAAGTGACCCGCCGTAAGGGCGGAACCCTAAGTGGCCGTTACCGCAGGAATGGATATGCACTCAGATCGAAAAATGTGTCGCGTTCAAGATTTACCCCCTCACCCCAGCCCTCTCCCCCAAGGGGGCGAGGGGGAAGGGAGCCGATCTCCATGCAGTTCAAAATCCAATTCAACTCGATCTACCCCGAAGAAACCCGCTCACACGCTCGGCGGCGCTGGCCAAATGCTGCTCATGGGTAAACCCAGAAACCTTTAATGGCTTGAGGTCATGATCGCCGGCCGCTAGCCACGCCACCTCAATACTCGGTGACAAGGTGTAAGCCTCGACCGCCTCCCGATTGCCCAGCGCATCCCGCTCGCCTTGCACAATCAACGTCCGCGTCTGCAAAGAAGCCAAATGCTCAACCCGCGGCTTCTCCGGCTTCCCCACCGCATAAAACGGATACCCCAGACACACCAGCGCATCAGCCCCCAACTCATCAGCAAGCAGACTCGCCATCCGCCCCCCCATCGACTTCCCGCCAATGGCCAAAACCCCAGCGACATGACGCCGCACTTCGCCATACACCTCACGCCAACACTCCTGCAATTTCCCCGCAGGATTCGGCGGCCGCTTAACCCCGTCCACCCGCCGCTGCGCCATATAAGGAAACTCAAACCGCAACACATTCACCCTAAGCCCGGCAAGGCGCCCAGCCATACCCGTCATCCACTCGCTATCCATCGGCGCACCAGCACCGTGAGCAAGGATCAACGTCGCCGAAGCCTCACCACTGGCGGCATCCCAAAGCCACCCATGATCCCGCACACACTGCGCCCATTGATCCCCGTCAATACTGGCCTTGTGCTGTTTGTCCATGCTTGCCTCGCTTTTAGTCTGCCTATAACTCCAGACGAAGGATTCGCCGCGTGTTTTGCGCGCACTCACTTCGGCTGAACCGTGGATGGGGAACCATGAACACTTCTATCAGTACCGCCTACAACTACAAGGTGGTCCGCCAATTCGCCATTATGACGGTGGTGTGGGGCATCGTCGGCATGGGGCTCGGGGTTTTTCTCGCGGCCCAATTGGTCTGGCCCGAACTCAACTTCAATTTGCCCTGGACCAGTTTCGGCCGTCTGCGCCCGCTGCACACCAACGCGGTGATCTTCGCGTTCGGTGGCTGTGCGCTGTTCGCCAGTTCGTTCTACTCGGTGCAACGCACCTGCCAAACCCAGTTGTTTGCACCCAAAATTGCCGCGTTCTGTTTTTGGGGCTGGCAATTGGTAATCCTGTTGGCGGCGATCAGCCTGCCACTGGGTTACACCAGTTCCAAGGAATACGCCGAGCTGGAGTGGCCGATCGATATCCTGATCACCATTGTCTGGGTCGCCTACGCCATCGTGTTCTTCGGCACGATCATGCAGCGCAAGACCAAGCACATCTATGTGGGCAACTGGTTCTTCGGCGCGTTCATCATCACCGTGGCGATTCTGCACATCGTCAACAACCTTGAGTTGCCGGTGAGTTTCACCAAGTCGTACTCGGTGTACGCCGGTGCAACCGACGCGATGGTGCAATGGTGGTACGGCCACAACGCCGTAGGCTTTTTCCTCACCGCCGGTTTCCTCGGGATGATGTACTACTTCGTGCCGAAACAGGCCGAGCGTCCGGTGTATTCGTATCGCCTGTCGATCGTGCACTTCTGGGCTCTGATCACCCTGTACATCTGGGCCGGCCCGCACCATTTGCACTACACCGCGCTGCCGGACTGGGCACAGTCGCTGGGCATGGTGATGTCGCTGATTCTGCTGGCACCGAGCTGGGGCGGCATGATCAACGGCATGATGACCCTCTCGGGCGCCTGGCATAAGTTGCGCAGCGACCCGATCCTGCGCTTCCTCGTGGTCTCGCTGGCGTTCTACGGCATGTCGACCTTCGAAGGTCCGATGATGGCGATCAAGACCGTCAACGCCCTCTCCCACTACACCGACTGGACCATCGGCCACGTTCACGCCGGCGCTCTCGGCTGGGTGGCGATGATCTCGATCGGCGCGCTGTACCACATGATCCCGAAAATCTTCGGTAAAGCGCAGATGCACAGCGTCGGTTTGATCAACGCGCACTTCTGGCTCGCGACCATCGGCACCGTGCTCTACATCGCGTCGATGTGGGTCAACGGCATCGCCCAGGGCCTGATGTGGCGCGCGGTGAACGAGGACGGCACGCTGACCTACTCCTTCGTCGAAACCCTGGTGGCCAGCCACCCAGGCTTCGTCGTGCGGCTGATTGGTGGGGCGATCTTCCTCAGCGGCATGTTCCTGATGGCTTACAACACCTGGCGCACCGTGCGGGCCTCGCAGCCTGCTGACGTCGTTGCTGCCGCGCAGATGGCCTGAGGAGTCCGCCATGAAACACGAAACGATTGAAAAGAACGTCGGCCTGTTGATGTTGCTCATGGTGTTCGCCGTGAGCATCGGCGGCCTGACCCAGATCGTCCCGCTGTTCTTCCAGGACGTCACCAACAAACCGGTGGAAGGCATGAAGCCCTACACCGCGCTGCAACTGGAAGGCCGCGACATCTACATCCGCGAAGGCTGTGTCGGTTGCCACTCGCAGATGATCCGCCCGTTCCGCGCCGAAACCGAGCGCTACGGGCACTACTCGGTGGCCGGCGAAAGCGTTTGGGATCACCCGTTCCTCTGGGGCTCGAAACGTACCGGTCCGGATCTGGCCCGGGTCGGCGCGCGTTACTCGGATGACTGGCACCGCGCGCACTTGTACAACCCGCGCAACGTCGTACCGGAATCGAAAATGCCGGCCTATCCGTGGCTGGTTACGCAAGCGGTCGACAGCAGCCACACCGAAACCAAGCTGAAGACCATGCGCACCCTCGGCGTGCCGTACACCGACGACGACATCAGCGGCGCAGTGGCCAGCCTCAAGGACAAGACCGAAATGGACGCCCTCGTCTCCTACCTGCAAGTGCTCGGCACTGCGATCAAGAGCAAGAGGTGAGCACGATGATCATTGAAATGAGTGCAGGCCTGATTCGCGGCCTCGGCACGGTCGTGGTGTTCGTCGCCTTCGTCGGTTTGACGCTTTGGGTGTTCAACCGCAAGCGCACCCCGGAATTCGCCGAAGCACGTCTGCTGCCGTTCGCCGACGAACCGCCAGCCGAAACAACCCAAGCAAATGAAACAAGGAGTACCCGGCCATGACCACCTTCTGGAGTACGTGGATCTGCGTACTGACCATCGGCAGCCTGATCGGCCTGACGTGGCTGCTGATCGGCACCCGCCGGGGCGAAACCAAGGGCAGCGTCGACCAGACCATGGGCCACAGCTTCGACGGCATCGAGGAGTACGACAACCCGCTGCCGCAGTGGTGGTTCATGCTGTTCGCCGGCACGCTGGTGTTTTCCGTGGGCTATCTGATCCTCTATCCGGGCCTGGGCAACTGGAAAGGCATTCTTCCCGGTTACGAGGATGGCTGGACCGGCGTGCACGAATGGGAAAAGGAAATGAACAAAGCTGACGCCAAATTCGGGCCGATCTTCGCCAAGTTCGCCGCCATGCCGGTGGAAGAAGTGGCGAAGGATCCGCAGGCGCTGAAAATGGGTGGCCGCTTGTTCGCCTCCAATTGCTCGGTGTGTCACGGCTCCGACGCCAAAGGCGCGTTCGGTTTCCCTAACCTCGCCGACAGCGACTGGCGCTGGGGCGGCGAGGCCGAGACCATCAAGACCACCATCATGGGTGGCCGGATGGCGGCGATGCCGGCCTGGGGCGAAGTGCTCGGCGAAGCCGGGGTGAAGAACGTGGCCGCCTATGTGCGTCACGAACTGGCCGGCCTGCCATTGCCCGCCGACAGCAAAGCTGACCTGCAGGCGGGACAGCAAGCGTTCAGCACCACTTGTGTTGCCTGTCATGGGGCAACCGGCCACGGCACTGAAGCCATGGGCGCGCCGAATCTGACGCACTCGGCCGGGTTTATCTATGGCACCAGTCTGACTCAACTCGAGCAGACCATACGCCATGGTCGTCAGGGCCACATGCCGGCGCAGAACGAGCTGTTGGGTAACGATAAAGTGCAATTGCTGGCCGCTTATGTGTACAGCCTGTCACACGGATTGAATACAGAAAAGCTGATTACTGAAGACAACAAGAAGTAAGCATTGCGTACACCTCTGCCGCACCATTCTCGGTGCGGCAGCATCCAGCCCCTTTGCGACGCATTGTCGCACCCCTTCACACCCTCGCCTTTCGGTTCCCCGGATTCGGGTCTACGCTTGCTCGATGCGGACTGGCTTGTGCCGGTTCCAGGTCAACGCTGACTGCTGTGTTCCGCGAACCGGCTGACTGATGTGGCCGCAAACGCCGGTAGATACCGGCTGTCGTGCCATTTGCCGCCCGTCACCCGAACCGAGCGTTTGAACACACCCCGTTACAAGCGACCTGAACCCCTCGCTTTTTTCGTCCGCTGCGACATTTTGTCCGAGGCCGATTTTGTCCTTACGCGGCGCATGGAAAGGCCGCAGAATCAGCGTTGGAAAGCATTGACCCAGGTCATGGCGCGTTGCAATGACCCCCTGCTCTCTGCATACTTGCGGCCGATTTTAATCCTAATAAAACACCCAAACCGTGGAACCTTAGAATGAGCACAGCAATCAGTCCGACTGCTTATAACTATAAGGTAGTCCGCCAGTTCGCCATCATGACGGTGGTCTGGGGGATCCTTGGCATGGGGCTCGGTGTCTTCATCGCCTCGCAACTGGTCTGGCCGGAGTTGAACTTCGGTCTGCCGTGGACGAGCTTTGGACGCCTGCGCCCGTTGCACACAAACCTGGTGATTTTCGCCTTCGGTGGTTGTGCACTATTTGCCACTTCCTACTATGTCGTGCAGCGAACCTGCCAGACGCGACTGATTTCCGACAGCCTCGCGGCCTTCACCTTCTGGGGCTGGCAAGCGGTGATCGTCGGCGCGATCATTACCTTGCCGCTGGGTTACACCACCACCAAGGAATACGCGGAACTGGAATGGCCGATCGCCATTTTGCTGGCCATTGTCTGGGTCACCTACGGTCTGGTGTTCTTCGGCACCATCACCAAGCGCAAAACCAAGCACATCTATGTCGGTAACTGGTTCTACGGTGCGTTCATCGTCGTCACCGCGATGCTGCACATCGTCAACCACATGTCGCTGCCAGTGAACCTGTTCAAGTCCTACTCCGCCTACTCCGGCGCGACCGACGCGATGATCCAGTGGTGGTACGGCCACAACGCGGTGGGCTTCTTCCTCACCACCGGTTTCCTCGGGATGATGTATTACTTCGTGCCGAAACAGGCCGAACGTCCGATCTACTCCTATCGCTTGTCGATCGTGCACTTCTGGGCACTGATCACCCTGTACATCTGGGCCGGCCCGCACCACTTGCACTACACCGCCCTGCCGGATTGGGCACAATCGCTGGGCATGGCAATGTCGATCATCCTTCTGGCGCCAAGCTGGGGCGGCATGATCAACGGCATGATGACCCTGTCGGGCGCCTGGCATAAGCTGCGCACCGACCCGATCCTGCGTTTCCTCGTGGTATCGCTGGCGTTCTACGGCATGTCGACCTTCGAAGGTCCGATGATGGCGATCAAGACGGTCAACTCGCTCTCGCACTACACCGACTGGACCATCGGCCACGTACACGCCGGCGCCCTCGGCTGGGTAGCGATGATCTCGATCGGCGCGATCTACCACATGATCCCGCGTTTGTTCGGCCGTGCGCAGATGCACAGCGTCGGCCTGATCAACGCGCACTTCTGGCTCGCGACCATCGGCACCGTGCTGTACATCGCGTCGATGTGGGTCAACGGCATCACTCAGGGCCTGATGTGGCGTGCAATCAACGACGACGGCACCCTCACCTACTCGTTCGTTGAAGCGCTGCAAGCCAGCCACCCGGGCTACATCGTCCGTGCCCTGGGCGGTGCTTTCTTCGCCAGCGGCATGTTCCTGATGGCTTACAACGTCTGGCGCACCGTGCGCGCCTCGAACCCGGTTGAAGCCGAAGCCGCCGCCCAGATCGCTGTCGTTGGAGCTCACTGATGAAGCATGAAGCTGTCGAGAAGAATATTGGCCTGCTGGCCTTCTTCATGGTCATCGCCGTCAGCATTGGCGGCCTGACCCAAATCGTTCCGCTGTTTTTCCAGGACGTCACCAACAAGCCGGTCGAAGGCATGAAGCCACGTTCGGCGCTGGAGCTGGAAGGCCGCGACGTTTACATCGCCAACGGTTGTGTCGGCTGCCACTCGCAGATGATCCGTCCGTTCCGTGCTGAAACCGAACGCTATGGCCACTACTCGGTCGCCGGTGAAAGCGTCTGGGATCACCCGTTCCTGTGGGGTTCCAAACGCACCGGTCCGGATCTGGCCCGTGTCGGCGGTCGTTACTCCGATGACTGGCAACGTGCGCACTTGTACAACCCGCGCAACGTGGTCCCTGAGTCGAAAATGCCGGCTTACCCGTTCCTTGTGGAAAACAAGCTCGACGGCAAAGAGACGGCCAAAAAAATGGAAGTCTTGCGCACGCTCGGCGTCCCTTACACCGACGAAGACATCGCCGGTGCACAGGATGCCGTGAAGGGCAAAACCGAAATGGACGCGCTGGTGGCCTACCTGCAAGGCCTGGGCACCATCATCAAAAGCAAACGGTGAATTAGATGGATATCGGGATGATTCGTGGCCTGGGCACCGTTGTCGTGATGGTGGCCTTCATCGGTCTGGCCTTGTGGGTGTTCAGCCCCAAGCGCAAGTCGGAGTTTGAAGACGCGACCTTGTTGCCTTTTGCGGATGATCCCGAAGCCATCAAGCACGTCGAGCAAGCTTCTAGGAGTAACAAAGAATGACTACATTCTGGAGTCTGTACGTCACAGTCCTCAGTCTCGGTACGATCTTCGCCCTGACCTGGCTGCTGCTGTCGACCCGCAAGGGCCAGCGCAGCGAACAGACGGACGAGACGGTCGGGCACTCCTTCGACGGGATCGAGGAGTACGACAACCCACTGCCTAAATGGTGGTTCATGCTGTTTGTCGGCACGATCATTTTTGCCCTGGGTTACCTGGTGCTGTACCCGGGCCTGGGCAACTGGAAAGGTCTGCTGCCGGGCTACAACTACCTCGATAACGACAAGCAGACCGCGTTCGCCAACGGCCAGACCGGCTGGACCGGCGTGCACGAGTGGGAAAAGGAAATGGCCCGTTCGGACGCCAAGTTCGGTCCGATCTTCGCCAAGTTCGCTGCCATGCCAATCGAAGAAGTCGCCAAGGATCCGCAAGCACTGAAAATGGGTGGCCGTCTGTTCGCCTCCAACTGCTCGGTGTGTCACGGTTCCGACGCCAAGGGCGCTTACGGCTTTCCTAACCTGACCGACGCCGACTGGCGCTGGGGCGGCGAGCCGGAAACCATCAAGACCACCATCATGGGCGGTCGTCACGCGGTGATGCCAGCCTGGGCTGAAGTGATTGGTGAGCAAGGCGTTGCCGACGTCGCAGCGTTTGTCGTGACCAACCTGGATGGCCGCAAGCTGCCGGAAGGCACCAAGGCTGACCCGGCCAACGGCGGCAAACTGTTCGCCGCCAACTGCGTGGCCTGCCACGGTCCGGCCGGCAAAGGCACTCCCGCCATGGGCGCGCCTGACCTGACCCACCCGGGTGCTTTCATCTACGGTTCGAGCTTCGCGCAACTGCAGCAGACCATCCGTTACGGCCGTCAGGGCCAGATGCCGGCGCAGGAACAACTGCAAGGCAACGACAAGGTTCACCTGCTGGCGGCGTATGTTTACAGCCTGTCCCACGGTGAAAAAGCACCGGAAGCGAACGCCGAGTAAGGCCATCGCTTGAAACAAAAAAAGGCCCCGCCAATATTGATTGGCGGGGCCTTTTTTCATGCTGGCATTCATGCCTTGAAACGTTTGCTCAATAGACCTGAGGAAAGCTGCCCTGTAGGTTTTTCTCACCCCGATGAGCAGCATCGGGTCAACCTTCAAGGATGAAGCCTACATGTCAAAAAATGACCAAAACACATTGCCAAAACGTTTGCAGCCCCGCCCTGTTCATCACGCAACGCCGGTAAAAACGCCTGCTGCGCCCGCTAGCTCAACACCGCCAGACACCGCTGGCCATCCGGGTAACGGTGGTGGTCTGGACGGTCTCGGCGGCGGGCGATTGCCCTGACACGGGGCAGCAAAACACAGCGAACATTTGCCCAATACCCTGCGCCCCTGCCGTTCGGCAGGGGCGCTTTCGCCGGTGCCGTTATGACAGTGATAAACCGATCGTCCGCAATCCACCTTTTCGATTGCCGCGCAAACTGCAAGGTAGTAACGTTTCTACACCCGAATCTCTGGAGGCCAAACATGATGGCCATCACGACTATTTCCAGCCGCGAATTCAACCAGGACACCAGTGCAGCCAAAAAAGCCGCGCATCGGGGTCCGGTCATCATTACCGATCGTGGCAAGCCTGCCCATGTACTGCTGAGCATCGAGGAGTACCAGAAACTGACCGGTAGCCAGACCAGCATCGTCGACCTGCTGGTCATGCCGAATGCGCCTGACATCGAATTCGAATCCGAGCGCGCCGTCATCACCCCTCGCAGCGTGGACCTGTCCTGATGTTTCTACTGGATACCAATGTCGTTTCCGAGCTGCGAAAACCCCAAGCCGACCGGCAAGTGGTGACATGGGCAAACAGCGTTGCCCCGGCCAGCCTGTATTTATCGGCCATCACCGTGCTGGAACTGGAAACCGGCATTCTGCGCATCGAACGCCGCGACCCACCGCAAGGGGGGATGCTGCGTAACTGGCTTGAGCGCCACGTCAAACCGGCATTCTCGGGAAGAATCCTCTCGGTCGATAGCGCCGTCGCCACCCGATGCGCTCAGTTGCACGTCCCTGATCGCAGCAATGAATGCGACGCCTTGATTGCCGCCACTGCGCTTGTACACGGGCTGACCCTGGTCACCCGTAATGTTGCCGACTTTCAACTCAGCGGCGTTCATCTGATCAACCCATGGATCGCTGCCAAAAGCTGATCGTAAAAAGCCCCGCCAGATTACTGATGGGGCTTTTTTGACGATGGCCAGCCCCAGCGAACTGAGCACCCCTGAGAACCCTGGATTAGCCGCCACGCCAAAACCGTCCATACTCAACAAGTCAATTGACCTGCATCAGGCTTTGCTGCATTCGCTACACCATTCAGGTTTTTTACCCAACGCGACCAAAGGTCGCACCCTTGAACCAGAGCGACCGGCGTATCATTGCGCCACTGCAACACCCCTTTTTGACCTTGGTTGGCACGTATCGACCGAGGCATTTTTCCACTGCCGTGGGATGCAATGATGAGCAACCAGATTCCGGTACACGACGTCACACCACCGAGCAAAAACGCGAACAACAGCGTTGACCTTTACGCCTCCAGAGAAAAAATCTACACCCGCGCCTTCACCGGCCTGTTCCGCAATCTGCGGATGATGGGCGGCGCGGCATTGTTCCTGCTGTATTTCGGCACGGTGTGGCTGAACTGGGGCGGTCATCAGGCCGTGTGGTGGAACCTGCCGGAGCGCAAGTTCTTCATTTTCGGCGCGACCTTCTGGCCGCAGGACTTCATCCTGCTCTCGGGCCTGTTGATCATTGCCGCGTTCGGCCTGTTCTTCATCACCGTGTATGCCGGCCGCGTCTGGTGCGGTTACACCTGCCCGCAAAGCGTGTGGACGTGGATTTTCATGTGGTGCGAGAAGGTCACCGAAGGCGACCGTAACCAGCGCATCAAGCTCGACAAGGCGCCGATGAGTGCCAACAAATTCCTGCGCAAAGCCGCCAAACACGTGATGTGGCTATTGATCGGTTTTGTCACCGGCATGACCTTTGTCGGTTATTTCTCACCGATCCGTGAACTGGTCTTTGAGTTCTTCACAGGGCAAGCCGATGGCTGGTCGTATTTCTGGGTCGGCTTCTTCACCCTCGCCACCTACGGCAACGCCGGTTGGTTGCGCGAGCAGGTGTGCATTTACATGTGTCCGTACGCACGCTTCCAGAGCGTGATGTTCGACAAGGACACGCTGATTGTTTCCTACGACCCGCGTCGCGGTGAAAGCCGTGGCCCGCGCAAGAAAGGTATTGATTACAAGGCCCAGGGCCTTGGTGATTGCATCGACTGCACCATGTGTGTTCAGGTCTGCCCGACCGGTATCGACATCCGCGACGGCCTGCAGATCGAATGCATCGGCTGCGCCGCGTGCATCGATGCCTGCGACAGCATCATGGACAAGATGGATTACCCGCGTGGCCTGATCAGCTACACCACCGAACACAACCTGTCCGGGCAGAAAACCCATAAACTGCGGCCACGCCTGATCGGCTACGCCGTGGTGTTGCTGGCGATGATCAGCCTCTTGGTCACTGCGTTCTTCATGCGTTCGCTGGTCGGTTTTGACGTCAGCAAGGACCGCGTGCTGTACCGCGAAAACGCCGAAGGCCGGATCGAAAACGTCTACAGCCTGAAGATCATGAACAAGGATCAGCGCGACCATACCTACGTGCTCGAAGCCAGCGGTTTGCCGGATCTGCGCTTGCAAGGCAAACGCGAGATCAAGGTCGCGGCCGGCGACATCGTCAGCATGCCGGTCGAGTTGTCGAGCGCGCCGGAACAACTGCCATCGAGCACCAACGAGGTGAAATTCCTCCTCAAGGATGCCGATGATGACAGCGTCCACGTTGAAGCCAAGAGCCGATTCATCGGCCCACAAATCCGTTGAGAGAACTGAACATGCCCGCAGCAAACGCCGCAAGTCCTTGGTACAAGCACCTTTGGCCATGGATCATCATCGGGATTCTGGCCTGTTCGGTGACCCTGACCCTGTCGATGGTGACCATCGCGGTGAACAACCCGGACAACCTGGTCAACGACAACTACTACGAGGCTGGCAAAGGCATCAACCGTTCGCTGGATCGTGAGCTGTTGGCGCAGAATCTGAAGATGCGTGCGGCGGTGCATCTGGATGGCATGACCGGTGAAGTTGATTTGCGTTTGAGCGGTGACAGTCAGCCAAAGAGGCTGGAATTGAATCTGATCTCGCCGACGCAGCCGGAGAAGGATCGCAAGATTGTTCTGACTCGCAGCGAGACTGAAACGGGCCGCTACATTGGGCAATTGGGCGACAAGGTTGAAGGTCGTCGATTTGTTGAACTACTCGGTAGTCAGGATGATCATGTGTGGCGCATGTTCGAAGAAGAGCTGGTCAGCCATGACAAGGATTTGCTTCTGGGTGATGAGCCGCTGCAAGGCGCCGAAGACTTGAAGAAGTAAACAACTTCAAAAGCCCCCTCACCCTAGCCCTCTCCCCCAGGAGAGGGAACTGATCTCGAGTGTTTGCACGTTTTGTGTATGACAGTGAAAATCCAGGCTCACACCGATCGGCTCCCTCTCTCTCCGGGTGAGGGAACTGATCTCGAGCGTTTGCACGTTTCGTGTATGACAGTGAAAATCCAGGCTCACACCGATCGGCTCCCTCTCCGTCTGGGAGAGGGCTGGGGTGAGGGTAAGCGGACAACTCCAATGCAAGGGCTTACCCCCTCAACGATGCCATGACTACCCCACTGCCCTGCTACCACTGCGCCCTGCCCGTCCCGTCCGGCAGCCGCTTCACCGCCGTCGTGCTCGGGGAGTCCCGCGAGTTCTGCTGCCCGGGCTGTCAGGCCGTGGCCGAAGCCATCGTCGCCGGTGGTCTGGAAAGCTATTACCAACACCGCAGCGAAGCCTCGGCCAACCCCGAAGCATTGCCGGTGCAACTGACCGACGAACTGGCGCTGTACGACCGCGCCGATGTGCAGCAACCCTTCGTTCGTCACGAAGGTGAACTGGCCGAAACCACGCTGTTGATGGAAGGCATCAGTTGCGCCGCCTGCGGCTGGCTGATCGAAAAACACCTGCGCACGTTGCCCGCCGTGGCCGAAGCACGCTTGAACCTGTCCAACCATCGTTTGCACGTGCGCTGGGCCGACGCGCAATTGCCGCTGAGCCAGATCCTCGCCGAACTGCGCCAGATCGGTTACGCCGCCCACCCGTATCAGGCCGACCGCGCCAGCGAACAACTGGCCAGCGAAAACCGCCTCGCTCTGCGTCAACTGGGCGTCGCCGGTCTGCTGTGGTTTCAGGCGATGATGGCAACCATGGCCACCTGGCCGGAATTCAACATCGACCTCAGCCCCGAGCTGCACACGATCCTGCGCTGGGTCGCGCTGTTCCTGACCACGCCGATCGTGTTCTACAGTTGCGCGCCGTTCTTCAAAGGGGCGATGCGTGATCTGCGCACGCGCCACCTGACCATGGATGTCTCGGTGTCACTGGCGATCGGCAGTGCCTACATCGCCGGGATCTGGACCTCGATCACCGGGGTTGGCGAGCTGTATTTCGACGCGGTCGGCATGTTCGCGCTGTTTCTGCTCGCCGGGCGTTATCTGGAGCGCCGTGCCCGCGAGCGAACTGCCGCCGCAACGGCGCAACTGGTCAATCTGTTGCCGGCATCGTGTCTGCGACTGGACAACAACGGCCAGAGCGAACGCATCCTGCTCAGCGAATTACGCCTCGGCGAGCGGATTCTGGTGCAGGCCGGCTCGATTCTGCCGGCGGATGGCAAAATCATCGATGGCCAGTCGAGCATTGACGAATCGCTGCTCACCGGCGAATACCTGCCGCAACCGCGCATGCCGGGCGATGCGGTCACCGCTGGCACGCTCAACGTCGAAGGCGCGTTGACCGTGGAAGTGCAGGCGCTGGGACACGACACGCGCCTGTCGGCCATCGTTCGCTTGCTCGACCGCGCCCAAGCGGAAAAACCGCGACTGGCGGAAATCGCCGACCGTGCCGCGCAATGGTTTTTGCTGTTATCGCTGATCGCGGCGGCCGCCATTGGCCTGTTGTGGTGGGAACTGGATTCGTCGCGAGCATTCTGGATTGTCCTCGCCATGCTGGTTGCCACGTGCCCGTGCGCACTGTCGCTGGCAACGCCGACCGCCCTCACCGCCGCCACCGGCACCCTGCATAAACTTGGTTTGCTGCTGACCCGTGGTCATGTGCTGGAAGGCTTGAATCAGATCGACACGGTGATCTTCGACAAGACCGGCACCCTCACCGAGGGCCGACTGGTGCTGCGCTCGATTCGCCCACTCGGCGCGCATGACAGCGATGAATGCCTGAGCCTCGCCGCCGCTTTGGAAAACCGTTCGGAACACCCGATTGCCCGCGCCTTTGGCCGTGCGCCACTGGCTGCTGAAGAGGTCCACAGCACGCCGGGGCTTGGCCTTGAAGGCTTGGTGGGCGGACAGCGTTTGCGCATTGGCCAGGCAGAATTTGTCTGCGCCCTCAGCGGCACTGCAACACCGTCGATGCCGGACGAGGCCGGCCAATGGCTGCTGCTTGGCGACACTCAAGGACCACTGGCATGGTTCGTCCTCGACGATCGCTTGCGTGATGACGCCCCGGCGCTGCTCGCCGCGTGCAAGGCGCGTGGCTGGCGGACGCTGCTCTTGTCCGGTGACAGCTCGCCGATGGTCGCCAGTGTGGCGGCAGAACTGGGCATTGACGAAGCTCGCGGCGGCCTGCGCCCGGACGACAAACTGCAAGTCTTGCAGCAACTGCACAAGGAAGGTCGCAGAGTGCTGATGCTCGGAGACGGCGTCAACGATGTGCCAGTGCTCGCGGCCGCCGACATCAGCGTGGCCATGGGTTCGGCCACCGATCTGGCGAAAACCAGTGCCGACGCCGTGCTGCTGTCCAACCGCCTCGACGCACTGGTCCAGGCTTTCACGCTGGCGCGCCGCACCCGTCGGGTAATCATCGAGAACCTGCTGTGGGCGGCGCTGTACAATGGCCTCATGTTGCCGTTCGCCGCCCTCGGCTGGATCACTCCGGTGTGGGCCGCTGTCGGCATGTCGATCAGTTCGTTGACCGTGGTGCTCAACGCGCTGCGCCTGACTCGCCTGCCGAGTCCGCCGCCCGCCAGCACCCGCTCGCAAACCCGTCCGCTGCCGGCCTGAGCCGCGCGGGCGCCTGGAGTACCGATGCCAGCTCTCTACGTGATGATCCCGGCCGCCCTGCTGATCGTGGCCATCGCCGTGTACATTTTTTTCTGGGCAGTGGACAGCGGTCAGTACGACGACCTCGACGGCCCGGCGCACAGCATCCTGTTCGATGATCAGGATCCTAACCACACCGCTGCCGTGGACGAAGCCAACGTCAGCAAACCGGACGACAAGGCCCCACCCCATGCTTGAACTGGCGCCATTGCTGGTCTCGGCATTGATCCTCGGCCTGCTCGGCGGCGGTCATTGCCTGGGCATGTGCGGCGGATTGATGGGCGCGCTGACCCTGGCGATTCCCAAGGAACAGCGCAGCCGACGCTTTCGTTTGCTGCTGGCGTATAACCTCGGGCGGATTCTCAGTTATGCCACGGCGGGATTGCTGATCGGACTGGCGGGATGGGCGGTGGCCAACAGTCCGGCGGCGCTGTTCATGCGCGTGCTGGCCGGGCTGCTGCTGATTGCCATGGGTTTGTATCTGGCCGGCTGGTGGAGCGGGCTGACGCGCATTGAAAGTCTTGGACGCGGTTTGTGGCGCTACATTCAGCCCGTCGCCAACCGCCTACTGCCGGTGTCGAGTCTGCCTCGCGCGCTGCTGCTCGGCGCGTTGTGGGGCTGGCTGCCGTGCGGACTGGTTTACAGCACGTTGCTGTGGTCAGCGAGTCAGGGCAATGCGCTGGACAGTGCGTTGTTGATGCTCGCTTTTGGCCTGGGCACCTGGCCGGTGTTGCTCGCCACGGGCCTTGCGGCTGAGCGGGTTACGGCGCTGTTGCGCAAACGCAGCGTGCGTATGACCGGTGGATTGCTGGTGATTTTGTTCGGCATCTGGACATTGCCCGGGCCGCATCAACATTGGTTGATGGGCCATTAGATCGGCGGCGCGGCCTTCGCGAGCAGGCTCGCTCCCACAGGGGATTTGTGTTGCACCACCGATCCAATGTGGGAGCGAGCCTGCTCGCGAAGAGGCCCGTACTAAAACCACACCTCTCCCCGTTGATGCAAATCAACAGCCCCATCGCCGCACCCCGATAGACTCGCTCACACTGCCAGCCTATCCGGGGGAATGCCCGCATGCTCGACGCCATTCGTTGGGACTCTGATCTGATCCGCCGCTACGACCTGGCGGGGCCGCGCTACACCTCCTATCCGACGGCCGTGCAATTTCACGGTCAGGTCGGCACCTTCGACCTGTTTCATGCTCTGCGCGACAGCCGCAAGGCTTTGCGCCCGTTGTCGCTGTACGTGCATGTGCCGTTCTGCGCGAACATTTGCTACTACTGCGCCTGCAACAAGGTCATCACCAAGGACCGAGGTCGCGCGGCGCCATATCTACAACGGCTGGAGCAGGAAATCCAGCTGATCGCCTGCCACCTCGACCCGGCACAGAAAGTCGAGCAACTGCACTTTGGTGGCGGCACGCCGACCTTTCTCAGCCACGACGAACTGCGGCAGTTGATGGCGCACCTGCGCAAGCATTTCAATCTGCTGGAGGACGACTCCGGCGACTACGGCATCGAGATCGACCCGCGCGAAGCCGACTGGTCGACGATGGGCCTGCTGCGCGAACTCGGTTTCAACCGGGTCAGCATCGGCCTGCAAGACCTCGATCCAGCGGTGCAGCGCGCGGTCAATCGCCTGCAGAGTCTGGAAGAAACCCGCGCGGTGATCGATGCCGCGCGCACCCTGCAATTTCGCTCGATCAATATCGACTTGATCTACGGCTTGCCCAAGCAGACCCCGGAAAACTTCGCCCGCACCGTCGAGGAAGTGATCAGCCTGCAACCGGACCGACTCTCGGTGTTCAACTACGCGCACCTACCGGAGCGTTTCATGCCGCAGCGGCGGATCAATGGCAATGAGTTGCCGGCGCCCGCGCAGAAACTGGAAATGCTCGAACGCACCATCGAACAGCTCACCGCCGCTGGCTATCGCTACATCGGCATGGATCACTTCGCCCTGCCCGACGATGAGCTGGCCATTGCCCAGGAAGAGGAAACCCTGCAACGCAACTTCCAGGGTTACACCACCCACGGTCATTGCGATCTGATTGGTCTGGGGGTTTCCGCGATCAGCCAGATCGGCGACCTGTACTGCCAGAACAGCAGCGATCTCAACGAGTACCAGAACACCCTCGCCGCCGCGCAACTGGCGACCAGCCGGGGCCTGGTGTGCAACGCCGATGATCGCTTGCGTCGTGCGGTGATCCAGCAACTGATCTGCAACTTCAGCCTGCAATTCGCCGAGATCGAGCAGCAGTTCAACATCGATTTTCAGGGTTACTTCGGCGCGCTGTGGCCGCAACTGCAAGGCATGGCCAGCGATGGCCTGATTGAACTGGATCGCGAGCGGATCACCGTACTGCCCGCGGGACGTTTGCTGGTGCGCTCGGTGTGCATGGTGTTCGATGCGTACCTGGAACAGCAGAACCGCCAGCGTTTTTCGCGGGTGATTTAGTTTTTCATCAGCAGCGAACCGACTTTCATATTCTGATCCGCGGTCAGACCCGACTGACCCACCACTTTCGATAATGCAAGATTGGCGGTGATCAGACCGGTATTCAACGCGGCGATGGCGCCGCGCAGTGCGGCAGTCCTGATGATCTTTTCTTCGTTGGAAAGGCGCTTGTCGGCCATGACCGCTTCGATAAGCGCCTTTTTCTCGGCGATCTGTTTCTGCAACTTGCGGATCATCTTCAGCAATTGCTGGATGTTCTCCGGCAACCCGCTGTCGTCGATGTCGCTGTTTTCACCACCAACACCGGCGGATTTTGCGATCGATGCACCGGACAGCGACACTTTGACGCCCTCGACCAAGGTCGGGGTTGCCTCTTCGGTCGACTCTGGGTCACGTGCGTTGTTTAAAGAGGTTTTAAACGTTTCCGGCATGGCCGCAACGTCGCTGCTACCGGGGCCCAGCGTGCCAATGGCGGCCATCGATTCGTTCCTTGTATGCACTTTGATACCTGTTTATCGGCTGCTGGCCCTGTGGCTTTATGGCTGTAGGGCAAAGTCGCCCCAGACTGGCCTGAATGTCCTCCCGTGGGTTACCCTTACGGCTTATGTGTGTTTTCCCACAAGGATTAAAGAAATGTCCGAGCCAGTTAAACTGCGCGCTCATAACCAGGCCCATTGCAAGGATTGCAGCCTGGCCCCTCTCTGCCTGCCACTTTCTCTGAATCTGGAAGACATGGATGCGCTGGACGAAATCGTTAAACGCGGCCGCCCGCTGAAAAAAGGCGAGTTCCTGTTCCGCCAGGGCGACACGTTCGATTCCGTTTATGCAGTACGCTCCGGCGCCCTGAAGACCTTCAGCCTGAGCGACAGCGGCGAAGAACAGCTCACCGGGTTCCACCTGCCGAGCGAACTGGTTGGTCTGTCCGGCATGGACACCGAGAAACACCCGGTGTCGGCGCAGGCACTGGAAACCACCTCGGTCTGCGAAATCCCGTTTGAACGCCTCGACGAACTGGCCCTGCAACTGCCGCAACTGCGTCGCCAGTTGATGCGCGTGATGAGCCGGGAAATCCGCGACGACCAGCAAATGATGTTGCTGCTGTCGAAAAAAACCGCGGACGAGCGCATCGCTACTTTCCTGGTCAACCTTTCCGCACGCTTCCGCGCTCGCGGCTTCTCGGCCAATCAGTTCCGCCTGAGCATGTCGCGCAATGAAATCGGCAACTACCTCGGTCTGGCGGTGGAAACCGTGTCGCGCGTGTTCACGCGCTTCCAGCAAAACGAGCTGATCGCCGCCGAGGGCAAAGAGATTCATATCCTCGACCCGATCCAGCTGTGCGCGCTGGCCGGTGGCTCACTCGAAGGTTAATGTCGATCCGCGGTTGAGCGAAGCGTTTCAGCCGCGGGTATACTGCGCCGTTTGCAGCCCTGCCAGGACACCTCGACGATGGTCTTCGACTCCTTCGACATCAAATCGCTTATCCGCCCTGTGATCGACTTCCCGAAACCGGGCGTAATCTTTCGCGACATCACTCCGCTGTTTCAATCGCCCAAGGCCCTGCGCCTGGTGATGGACAGCTTCGCCCACCGCTATGTGGAAGCCGACTTCACCCACATCGGCGCGATGGATGCCCGGGGTTTCCTGATCGGCTCGGTGCTGGCGTATCAGTTGAACAAGCCGCTGGTGCTGTTCCGCAAACAAGGCAAACTGCCGGCGGACGTATTGGCCGAAGGTTACGCGACCGAGTACGGCGAAGCGTTCCTCGAAGTGCACGCCGACAGCCTGTGTGAAGGTGATTCGGTAGTGATGTTCGATGATTTGATTGCCACGGGCGGCACGCTGATTGCGGCAGCCAACCTGATTCGCCGCATGGGCGCGCGGGTGCATGAAGCGGCGGCGATTATTGATTTGCCGGAGCTGAACGGGTCGCAGCGTCTTGAGGACATGGGCATTCCTACCTTCTGCCTGACGCAGTTTGCCCTGACTGATAAGTAAGTAGCGCCTGTCAGACCGCTTTCGCGAGCAGGCTCGCTCCCACATTGGAATGCATTCTCCTGTGGGAGCGAGCCTGCTCGCGAAGGCGTCGGTCGCCTCAACGCAAAACCTATAGCCCCATCTGCTTGCTGATGATCTCGTTCATCACCTCCCGCGTCCCGCCGCCAATCGACAAGATGCGGTTATCCCGATACAGCCGCTCCACCAGACTCTCACGCATATAACCCAGCCCGCCAAGAATCTGCACCGCCTCGGTGGTGATCCGGTCCGAGGTGTCCGTGGCAAAGTTCTTCGCCATGGAAATCTCTTTGATCACACTCTGCCCCGCCGCCATCTTCGCCGCTTGCCGGTAAGTGAATTCTCGCGAAACCTCCAGAGCCGTGGCCATCTCCGCGAGGCGATGTTTGATCACCTGAAACTTGCCGATCGGCTTGCCGAACGCTTCACGCTCGCGCGCCCATTTCAGGCTCTCTTCCAACGCTAGCTGCGAAGTCATGTTGGCCATCAACGCCAGCGCCAGTCGTTCGCTTTGAAAGTTGCCCATGATGCAGGCGAAACCCATATTCTCGGCGCCAATCAGATTTCCCACAGGCACCCGACAATCGTCGAAGAACAATTCGGCGGTGTCCGACGCCCACCAGCCCATTTTCTTCAACTGACGGCCAACGGTGAAGCCCGGCGTGCCCTTCTCGATCAGCAACAGGCTGATGCCGCCGAAACCCGGCGCACCGGTACGCACCGCGACGGTGTAGAAATCAGCGCGTACGCCACTGGTGATAAAGGTTTTGCTGCCGCTGACGCGATAGCAGTCACCGTCACGCACGGCGCGGGTTCGCAGGTTGGCGACGTCGGAACCGCCACCGGGCTCGGTGACCGCCAGGGCGCTGATCTTCTCGCCGCTGAGCACTTGCGGCACAACGCGGTCGCGGACTTCGGGACGCGCCCATTTGACGATCGGCGGCAGACCGATGTCCAGCGAGCCGAGCCCCGCTACCAGGCCGCCAGAGCCGCAGCGCATCAACTCCTCGCTGGCGGCAACCTTGGCGAACAGATCGCCTTCATGGCTGCCTCCCAGCGCTTCGGGATAGCCAATGCCGAGGATGCCCGCCGCGCCCGCCTTCAGGTACAGCTCGCGGGGGAAGCTTTCGGCTTCTTCCCACTGATCGATGTCCGGCAGGATCTCGCGCTCGACGAAGCGCCTGACGCTGTCGCGGACCAATTGATGGCTGGGATCGAAGTATTCCTGAAAGGCAGGCATGGGCGAGCTCCACGGAAGGGTTCGCCGAACTTAACCGAGCGCTTGCTTGGTTTTCAACTCAATTGTGTGAAGCAGATTGACCGAGGTGCGCCATTCGCGAGCAGGCTCGCTCCCACAATGGATTCGTGATCGACACAAAACCAATGTGGGAGCGAGCCTGCTCGCGAAGGCGTCAAATCAAACGCTACATAACTTAAAGGGAAATCGGTTTACGCCCGGCAAACGAATGCGCCAGCGTGCCGCCATCGACCAGCTCCAGCTCACCCCCAACGGCACGCCGTGGGCAATCCGCGAAGCGATCAGGCCTTTGTTGCTCAGCAACTGCGCGATGTAATGCGCCGTCGCCTCACCTTCCACCGTCGGGTTGGTCGCGAGAATGACTTCAGCAAAAGTCCCCGCCTCCTCAATCCGCGCCATCAGTTGCGGAATACCGATCGCCTCAGGCCCCAGACCATCGAGCGGCGACAAATGCCCCTTGAGCACAAAGTAGCGCCCACGGAAGCCGGTCTGCTCGACGGCATACACATCCATCGGCCCCTCGACCACACACAGCAACGTGTCGTCGCGGCGGGTATCGGCGCATTGCGGACAGAGATCGTCTTCGGTCAGCGTGCGGCACTGGCGGCAGTGACCGACCCCTTCCATGGCCTGGCTCAGGGCCTGGGCCAGACGCAAGCCGCCGCTACGGTCACGCTCGAGCATCTGCAACGCCATGCGCTGGGCGGTTTTCTGACCCACGCCCGGCAGAGTGCGCAAGGCGTCGATCAGTTGGCGAATCAAAGGGCTGAAGCTCATGGGTAAAAAGTCCGACAAAACAACGAGACGCGGTTTATACCCGCGCCTCCGGCCAGCGTCAAATACTCAGTCCTGGGCGACCTTCACCACCAGTTTGCCGAAGTTGCGCCCCTCCAGCAGACCGATAAACGCCTCGGGCGCCTGCTCCAGGCCACCGACCACGTCCTCGCGGAACTTCACCTTGCCGTCGCGCACCCACGGCACCATGTGGCTGATGAATTCCGGCTGGCGATCACCGTAGTCATCGAACACGATGAAGCCCTGAATCCGCAGGCGTTTGGTCAGCAGAGTGCGTTGCAGCATCGGCAGACGATCCGGGCCTTGCGGCGCTTCGGAGGCGTTGTAACCGGCGATCAGCCCGCACAGCGGAATGCGCGCCTTGGGGTTGAGCAACGGCACCACGGCGTCGAATACATGACCGCCGACGTTCTCGTAATAGATGTCAATGCCATCGGGACAGGCCTTGGCTAATTGCTCAGCAAAATCGGGCGCCTTGTGATCGATGCAGGCATCAAAACCCAGCTCTTCGACCACGTATTTACACTTCTCGGCACCGCCGGCCACGCCGACCGCGCGCAGGCCTTTGATCTTCGCCACTTGCCCGACCACCGAACCGACCGCGCCGGAAGCCGCAGCCACGACCAGCGTTTCGCCTTCTTTAGGCTGACCGATGTCCATCAAGCCCATGTACGCGGTCATCCCCGGCATGCCCAACACGCCCAGCGCCATCGACGGGCTCGGCAGCCCGGCAGGGATCGGGATGATGTTGCGACCGTCGCTGATGCTGTGGCTTTGCCAACCGGTGGCGCCGACCACCAGATCGCCTTTATGGAATTTCGGATGACGTGAATCCTCGACACGGCTGACCGCGCCGCCGGTCATCACTTCACCGATTTGTACCGGCGCGGCGTAGGACGGTGCGTCGCTCATGCGCCCGCGCATGTAGGGATCGAGGGACAGGTACAGGGTTTTCAACAATACCTGGCCGTCCTGCAGATCCGGCAAGGCTTCGCGTTCGAGGCGGAAGTTTTCCGGGGTCGGCGCACCGACCGGACGTGAGGCGAGGACAAAGCGCTGGTTGAGGGTGAGAGGGTCGGACATGTCAGCGTCTCCTGTGAAGGGTTAATTCAGCGGGTATAGGGAGCAGACCGTTGAGGCTTTTGCGCGTTCGATGTTTATTCAGTTGGCCGGGATTGATCGTTCCCATGCTCCGCGTGGGAATGCCGCAACGGACGCTCCGCGTTCGGCTCTGGACTTGGAACGCGGAGCGTCCCGGGCTGCATTCCCACGCAGAGCGTGGGAACGATCAGTCAGAAATAAAAATGCCAGGCGCGATGCCTGGCATTTTGTGTAGCTCATCTGCCGCCGGTTGGCGAATCAGAATGGCAGTTTCATACCGGCCGGCAGGTTCATGCCAGCAGTCATGTTGCCCATTTTGTCCTGACTGTTCTTTTCGATCTTGCGCACTGCGTCGTTGACGGCGGAGGCGATGACCGCTTCCAGCATTTCTTTGTCATCTTCGCTCATGCCTTCAACCAGGCTTGGGTCGATGCTCACGCTTTTGACGTCGTGACGACCGGTCATCACCACGGTGACCATATCGCCGCCGGCCTTACCGGTGACTTCGGCGTTGGCCAGTTCTTCCTGCATCTTGGCCATTTTTTCCTGCATCTGCTGTGCCTGCTTCATCAGGCCGGCCATGCCACCTTTCATCATGGGAATCACCTCAAAAGTACTTGGATCAAAACAGCGCCCGGCCAGCGAGGCCGGGCACCTTCAGTTATTAGCCTTGGGCGACCAAGGCATCGACAGGTTCAATAGTATCGTGTCGCACCACTGCGCCGAACTGCTGAACCATCTGCTGGATGAACGGATCGCCGTGGATCGACTCCTCCGCCTCGCGCTGACGGTTGGCGCGCCGACGGGACGCCGCTTGCGCCGGGGTTTCCTGCTCGGGCTTGATCAGCTCGATGGTGAGGCTCAGCGTGCGGCCATGGAACTGGTTCAACGCGTCGTTGAGGCGTCGCTGCTGCGTGGCGTTGAACAGTGCGCTGTGCGCCGGGTCGAGGTGCATCAGCCAATGGTCGCCATCGACGGCGATCAATGTGCAATTGGCGGCGATGCTGCCCGTCATGCCGGAGATCGGCAGTTTCGGGAACAGCTCCAGCCATTGCAACGCCAAGCCAGTGGCCGGTGCCGCAGCCGGTTCTGGCTCGGGTTCCGGTTCGGGATCAGCGGCGTGTTCGCTGGCCAACTCGTCGAGGTAGCTGTACGCCGAATCCATGTCCGGTTCGATGTAATCCTCGTCCAGCGGCGGCTCGTCGTCCATGTCCATGCCCGGCGTGGCGGCATCGACCTCGGCGACCGACGGCTCGGGAATCGGTGCGGCGGCCCGTTCTGGAGCTTCCGGAACGACGCTGTCCGGGGTCGGCAACGGCATCGGCGGCAACTCGGGTTGCTCGGCGGTGGTTTCCAGCACCGGTTCGACGGCGGGTTGCTGCGCGGGTTCGGGCTCTGGCTCCGCCTCGGGCTCTACCGGGTCATTCCACGGCAGGTCGACGACGGCTTCGGCAACGACAGGCGCAGGCTCAGGTTCTGGCGCGGCAACAGGAGCAACCGGCGCGGGCTCGGGAGCTGGTGCTGGTGCTGGTGCTGGTGCTGCCACGGGTGCCGGAGCTGGAGCCGGCGCAACAGCCGCAGCGACTACCGGCGCAGGCTTAGGCGCGGCAGCCACGGAGTTTGCGGAATCAACTGTGGCCTGGCTGATCCCCACTGGCTTTAGCGGTTGCCTCGGGGCGTCCGCCGTATCTGCCGGCCGGAAGGCCAGCATCCGCAGCAGGACCATTTCGAAACCACCGCGCGGATCCGGCGCCAGCGGCAAATCGCGGCGACCGATCAGGCCCATCTGGTAATAGAACTGCACATCTTCGGCGGGCAAGGCCTGGGCCAATGCCAGCACGCGATCGCGATCGCCATGCCCGTTGTCGACACCTTCCGGCAACGCCTGAGCGATGGCCACCCGGTGCAATACGTTGAGAATTTCCGAGAGCACGCCGTTCCAGTCCGGGCCTTGCTCGGCCAGATGACGCACGCCTTCGAGCAGCGCCTTGGCATCGCCCTCGATCAACGAATGCAGAACGTCATAGACCTGACCGTGATCCAGCGTACCGAGCATCGCCCGTACGTCGGTGGCGAGCACCTTGCCTTCACCGAAGGCAATCGCCTGATCGGTCAGGCTCATGGCGTCACGCATCGAACCGTCAGCGGCGCGACCGAGCAACCACAGTGCATCATCTTCGAACGGTACGTTTTCGGCAGTGAGAACGTGGGTCAAATGCTCGACCACACGCTCCGGCGTCATGTTCTTCAGCGAGAACTGCAGGCAGCGCGACAAAATCGTTGCCGGAAGTTTCTGCGGGTCAGTGGTCGCGAGGATGAACTTGACGTACGGCGGCGGTTCTTCGAGGGTTTTCAACAGCGCATTGAAGGAATGGCTGGAAAGCATGTGCACTTCGTCGATCAGGTAGACCTTGAAGCGCCCACGGCTTGGCGCGTACTGCACGTTGTCGAGCAGTTCGCGGGTGTCTTCGACCTTGGTGCGGCTCGCGGCGTCGATCTCGATCAGGTCGACGAAACGACCCTCGTCGATTTCACGGCACACCGAGCACTCGCCGCACGGGCTGGAAGTGATACCTGTCTCACAGTTCAGGCATTTGGCAATGATCCGCGCAATCGTGGTTTTACCCACCCCGCGCGTACCGGTGAACAGGTACGCGTGGTGCAGCCGCTGGCTGTCCAAGGCATTGATCAGAGCCTTGAGCACATGGGTCTGGCCGACCATTTCGCGGAACGAGCGCGGACGCCATTTACGTGCAAGAACCTGATAACTCATCGAAAACCGTCGCAACGAAGGAAGCTGAAGCGGCTAATGCTAGCGGAGCAAGGGCAAAATTGCATCCGGTGTCCTCGTCTAATATGGCTAAGCTGCATCAGCAGAGGCTTTTATCGGCTCGGGATCGGGAATTACCGGAGCGTTTATGCGGTGGGCCGTGGGGGCGTTGCTGGGAATCAGCCTGAATGTGACGGCAGCGCAAGCCCCGTTGCGCTTCGCCATGCCCGACAGCTGGGCGATGCCGATGGTGCAATACGAACGCGGCCGCCCGACCCAGGGCATCCTTTACGATCTGATGCTCAGCCTGGCCACGCAGGTCGGCGTACCGGCCGAGTTTCACGTCCTGCCCCGCGCCCGCGTGCAGAGCGCCATGGAACATGGCGAGATCGACGTGCGCTGCTATGCCGCACAGTCGTGGCTGCCGAATCAGTCGGGGGATTACATCTGGAGTCTGCCGTTGTTCTTCCAGCGCGATCTGTTGATCAGCCGCAAGGATCAACCTGCCAGTGTCGTCCCCGCGCATTTGCCCCGCCAATCCATCGGCACCGTTCTGGGCTACACCTACCCTACCCTGCAACCGCTGTTTGATACTGATCGGCTGCAACGCGAAGATGCGCGCAATCAGGAGCAGGTGCTGGAGAAACTGCTGGCCGGGCGTTATCGCTATGCGGTGAGTAATCAGTGGACGCTGGACTGGTTTAACCAGCGCTTGATGCCGGAGCAACAACTGCAAGGGGTAGCGGTGTTGCAGGAGCAGAAGGTCGGTTGTTATGTAAGGAATGATCCGAAGGTGCCGGTGCAGCGGATATTGCGCACGTTGTTGCGGATGAAGATGTCGGGGGAGATTGATGAGATTATCCGGCTCTACACCGGGTCCTCTGAAGCCATCCCATAACCCCTTGTAGGAGTGAGCCTGCTCGCGATGGCGTCCTGTCAGCCAATAATGAATTAACTGATCCACCGCCATCGCGAGCAGGCTCACTCCTACAGGGGATTTGTGTCGGTTTGGCAAATCGCAGACACAAAAAAACCGCAGTGGGCGAAACCCATGCAGTTCTGTTTGAAGCGTTCGATTGTTCGTTAAGGTGGTAACCCCACCAGCCACACCCCGGCACACAATGTTCCCGCTGTGGCTGCTGCCTTCCGGCTCTGACCAGGTTCACGGGTAATCGTTGCGGGGGGACCGATGGGGTCACCATAACGACGCTTGCCTGTCGGCGAGCCGCGCCATTGTACCTATCTGAGACGAAGTTACAACCGTTGGTTGCAGATTAAAAATATGAATTGCTTCAAGGACATAAAGATCGCAGCCCACGCCAGTGCCTACAGGGCCAACACCTCATCCGCCCTGCCCCCCGCCTGCTGGATCACCAGATGAATGAAGTGCAGCTTGGCAATCGCCGGTGCTGGCAGCACGAACGGGTAGAAATCCGGCTGCCCCATGCTGCGTGACAGCTCATTGAGCATCCCGGCCAGTTCGATCCACGCGTTGACGAACGACAGAAACGCCTCGCCACCGGGATGCTCCGGGTCATACAGCGTGCTGGTCGGAAACGGCTGATAGTCGAAATCCATTTCCCGCGCGCTCATGCCAAAACCCAGCGCGGTGTCCACCGCGTCCATCATATGCAGGTAGTGCGCCCAGGTTTCCGCCCAGTCTTCCCACGGGTGCATGGTTGCGTAGGCGCTGACGTAGTGCTGCGGCCAGTCCAGCGGCGCGCCTTGTTGATAGTGACGATCAAGCGCCTCGGCGTAACTGGCGCGTTCGTCGCCGAACAGGCTGCGGAATGAATCGAGCCAGGGGCCGTTGGCGATCAGGCGATCCCAGTAGTAATGGCCAACCTCATGACGAAAATGCCCGAGCAGTGTGCGGTAGGGTTCATGCATCGCCGCCCTCACCTGCTCACGGTGGGCGTCGTCGGCTTCTTTTATGTCGAGGGTGATCAGGCCGTTGGCGTGGCCGGTCATCGGTGCGTTGCCTTCGAGGTCGACGCCAATGAAGTCGAACGCCAACCCGGTGTCTTCATCAACGCTTTTCGGGATGACTTGCAGGCCGAGGGTGATCAGTTGCGCGACTAGGCGACGCTTGGCAATTTCGACTTTGCGCCAGCGTTCGGGGTTGTCCGGATCGGACAGGTCGGGGATGGTGCGATTGAGGCTGCAGGCGACGCACAGGCTGTCGTGTTCGTTGGCCGGCAGCAGCCAGTTGCACGCGGCGGCTGTGTCGAGGTTGGCGCAGCGGCGAAACAGTCCGGCCTCGGGGTCGGCATCGAGCGTCCAGGTGCCCTCATACGGCCCCGGTTGCAGCGAAGTCAGGCGACTTTCTTCCGGTTGATAACCGAGTAAAGCGTTACAGGCCAGGCACTGGCTGTTGCGAAAGAACAGCGACTGGCCGCAGCGGCACGGCCAGACTTTGCTGTTGCGTGAGGATTCGCCCATGAACGGCGCGATGATGCGGGAACTGAGCTGCTCGAAAAAGCGGTGCATGGCGATCTCTCCCTGGGGCTTGCCAAGACTAGATCATTCCCATGACAACATCGTTCCCGCGCTTTGCTGATCGTTCCAACGCTCTGCGTGGGAATGCATCCAGTGACGCTCTGCGTCACAGCGGACGCGGAGCGTCCGGAGCGGCATTCCCACGCGGGAGCGTGGGAACGATCAGACGTTCAGGCCGTGGGTTTTGAGGAAGGCGATGAAGGTTTCTTCGTCCATCACTTTCACACCCAGCTCATTGGCCTTGGTCAATTTGGAACCGGCACCGGGGCCTGCGACGACGCAATGAGTCTTCGCCGACACCGAACCCGCGACTTTGGCGCCCAGGCTTTCCAGATGCTCCTTGGCGACATCACGGCTCATCAGCTCAACCTTGCCGGTCAGCACCCAGGTTTCGCCGGACAACGGCAGGCCTTCGACGACTTTCTTCTCGCTCTGCCAGTGCATGCCGAAATCGCGCAGTTGCTTTTCGGACTCTTCAGCTAACTGACGATGCTCCGGAACAGCAAAAAACTCGCGAACCGAATTCGCCTGTTTCTCCGGCAAGGCCTGACGCATGTCCAGCCAGTCAGCATTCATCACCGCTTCCAGCGAACCGAACTTGTCCGCCAGTTTCTGCGCGCCACCGGGGCCGACCGAAGGAATGTGCAGCTTGTCGAGGAAGCCACCGAGCGTGGTGCTGGCGGCAAACTCGGCGCCCAGTTCACCCTGGTCCTGAATCTGCAAACCATGGCCGAGCAATTCGGTAATCACCTGCTGGTTATGCGCATCTTCAAAGAAGCTGTGAATCTCGTGCGCCACTTCCAGCCCGACGTCCGGCAGGTAGGTCAGCACTTGCGGCAGCGCCTGCTGCACACGCTCCAGCGAACCCAGCGAGCGCGCCAGCACCTTGGCCGTCTCTTCGCCGACATCGGGAATCCCCAGTGCATAGATGAAGCGCGCCAGCCCCGGCTTCTTGCTGTCTTCAATGGCCGCGAGCAACTTGTTGCTGGAGACTTCGGCAAAGCCTTCCAGATCGACGATGTCATCAAACTTCAGCGCATACAGATCCGCCGGCGAACTGACCAGACCTTCATCGACCAGTTGCTCGACGCTCTTGTCGCCCAGACCTTCAATGTCCATCGCCCGACGGGAGACGAAGTGAATGATCGCCTGCTTCAGTTGCGCGCCACAGGCCAGACGGCCGACGCAGCGATAAACCGCGCCTTCACTGACGGTTTCCTTGCCCTTGCTGCGCTTGATCAGTTGCGTGCGCTCGACGTGCGAACCACAGACCGGACAGCTTTCCGGGATCGCCACTGGCCGCGCGTTTTCCGGGCGGCGATCCATAACCACTTGTACGACTTGCGGAATCACATCACCGGCGCGACGGATGATCACGGTGTCGCCGATCATCAAGCCCAGACGCGCGACTTCATCCATGTTGTGCAGCGTGGCGTTGGCCACGGTGACGCCGGCAACCTTCACCGGTTTCAGACGCGCCACCGGGGTGACAGCACCGGTACGACCAACCTGGAATTCCACGTCGAGCAGCTCGGTGAGTTCTTCCATCGCCGGGAATTTATGCGCAATCGCCCAACGCGGTTCGCGGGCGCGAAAGCCCAGTTCGCGCTGATCGGCAATGCTGTTGACCTTGAATACCACGCCGTCGATTTCATAGGTCAGCGAGTTTCGACGCTCGCCGATATCGCGGTAGTAATCCAGGCATTCGCCGATACCCTTGGCCAGTTTCAGTTCGTGACTGATCGGCATGCCCCACTTCTGCAGTTGCTTGAGGTTGCCGATGTGCGTGTCGGCAATATCGTGGGAAACCTGACCGATGCCATAGCAGCAGAATTCCAGCGGACGGTTGGCGGTGATCTTCGAATCCAGCTGACGCAAGCTGCCAGCGGCGGCGTTGCGCGGGTTGGCGAAGGTCTTGCCGCCAACTTCCAGTTGCGAGGCATTAAGGCGTTCGAAACCGGCCTTGGACATGAACACTTCACCGCGCACTTCCAGGGTCGCCGGCCAGCCTTCACCGTGCAACTTCAGCGGGATGTTGCGCACGGTGCGCACGTTGACGCTGATATCTTCGCCGGTGGTGCCGTCGCCGCGGGTGGCGCCGCGTACCAGCACGCCATCCTGATAGAGCAGGCTGACCGCCAGGCCATCGAGTTTCGGCTCACAGCTGTATTCCACCGCCGCACTGCCGCCGAACAAATCGTCGACCGGCAGATCCAGACCTTCAGTGACGCGGCGATCGAACTCGCGCATGTCGCTTTCTTCGAAGGCGTTGCCGAGGCTGAGCATCGGCACTTCGTGACGCACCTGGGTGAACGCGGTCAGTGCCACGCTGCCAACGCGCTGGGTCGGCGAATCACTGGTGATCAATTCCGGATTGGCCGCTTCCAGTGCCTTGAGCTCGTGGAACAACCGGTCGTACTCGGCGTCCGGAATGCTCGGCTCGTCGAGGACGTGATAACGGTAGTTGTGCTGATCGAGTTCAGCGCGTAGCTCGAGAATGCGGTTTTTGGCGGCGGTCATGGGGTGTTCTCTCATAAAGCAAAAGAGCAGCCGAGGCTGCTCTAATTCATCTATCTGTGGCAGCAGAAGCAAAAGATCGCAGCCTTCGGCAGCTCCTACAGACATCGCATTCCTGTAGGAGCTGTCGAGTGAAACGAGGCTGCGATCTTTTGATCTTGGCCTTAGCGCTTCTGGGTCAGGGCGCGACGTTCGAATTCAACGATGCGCTGACGGTAGTGCTCAATCGTTTGTGCGGTCAGAACGCTGCGCTGGTCATCTTTCAGCTCACCGTTCAGTTCCTGCGACAGCTTGCGGGCTGCGGCCACCATCACATCGAAGGCCTGCTTCGGATGGCGCGGGCCTGGCAGGCCGAGGAAGAAGCTCACCGCCGGGGTGCTGAAATGGTCGATGTCGTCCAGATCAAAGATGCCCGGTTTGACCGCATTGGCCATGGAGAACAGCACCTCACCGTTGCCGGCCATGCTTTCGTGGCGGTGGAAAATATCCATCTCGCCAAAACGCAGACCGCTTTCGAGAATGTTCTGCAACAGCGCCGGGCCTTTGAAGCCGGCAGCGTCGCGGCAGATCACGCTGATCACCAGCACTTCTTCAGCTTGCGGCTGGTCTTTGTCGACCACCGCCGGCGAAGGCTTGATGTCGTCAGCGAAATCGTCGTCACGACTGCTGAAGCTCGGGCCGCCGTCCAGATCCAGGTCGAGGTTCAGGTCGCCCTGAGCCGGACCGTTGCTGCCACGCTTGCCACGTTTCGAGCCGGATTCGCGAGGCTCGCGTGCTTCGCGGGCCGGCATGCTCACCGACGGCAGGTCGTGTTCGTCCAGCTGTGGTTCCTTATGGTTGTCCAGTACACGGGCCGGGCCCAACAGCTCAGCGCTGGTGTCCTCGTCCGGCAGGTTGGACAGACTTCGGTCAAGACGGAATTTCAGTTTTCCCTTGCCGCCGCGCATACGGCGCCAGCCATCGAAAAGAATACCGGCTATCACAATGATGCCGATGACGATCAGCCACTCGCGCAGACCGATTTCCATGTAATCCCGTGCCTCTATAAAAAATGCTGAAAAATAAGGGGTTTACATTGTGCAAACCGCTTTAAAACGTGGCGCCAACTCTATGTTCTGACAGGCGTTTTGCCCACGTATACGAAAAATTGACATTAAACTAGCACGACCAAAGACAACTTTACACCGTCTGTCTCATTTGGCTTGCGCGAATATGTCGATTGGCCAGCAAGTCGCAGTTGGTAAAAAAGTCCTACAGCCCTGAATTACCTTTTCCGACACCACGCTGACTCAGGCGTCCACCATCGCCATCGCCTCCTCGACATCCACGGCTACCAGTCGCGAACAACCCGGTTCATGCATCGTCACGCCCATCAACTGCTCGGCCATTTCCATGGCGATCTTGTTGTGGGTGATATAGATGAACTGCACGGTCTGCGACATCTCTTTGACCAAGCGTGCGTAGCGTCCAACGTTAGCGTCATCCAGTGGCGCGTCAACCTCATCGAGCATGCAGAACGGCGCCGGGTTCAATTTGAAGATGGCAAAAACCAGTGCCAGCGCGGTCAGGGCTTTTTCCCCACCGGAGAGCAAATGGATGGTGCTGTTCTTCTTCCCTGGCGGCTGCGCCATGATCGTTACCCCTGTATCGAGTAGATCTTCGCCCGTCAGTTCCAAATACGCCCGTCCGCCACCGAAAACTTTTGGAAAAAGTGCCTGTAAACCACCGTTGATCTGATCAAAGGTATCTTTGAAGCGGTTACGGGTTTCCTTGTCGATCTTGCGAATGACGTTCTCAAGCGTCTCCAGCGCTTCGACCAGATCGGCGTCTTGAGCATCCAGATAACGTTTACGCTCGGACTGTTGCGTGTATTCATCGATGGCCGCGAGGTTGATCGCGCCCAGGCGCTGAATCCGCGCGTTGATGCGTTCGAGTTCTTCTTCGGCTTCGCGTTCACTGGCTTGCGCGGTTAATGTCGCGAGCACGCCGTTGAGATCGTAGCCGTCTTCGAGCAATTGATCCTGCAAAGCCTTGCGGCGCACGGTCAGGGCCTGCCATTCCATGCGTTGCTGTTCGAGCTGGCCACGAATCAACTGCGATTGCTGCTCAGCCTGAGTCCGGCGTTTTTCCGCGTCGCGCAATTCGCGGTCGGCGTCTTCGAGGGCGATCTGCGCGGTCTTGAGTTCTTCGTCGACGGTCATGCGCTTGTCGAGCAGTTCTTCGAGCTTCAGGCGCAGCTCTTCCAGCGGCGCCTCGCCCTCCTCCAGATTCAGACTCAACTGTTCGCGCTTTTCAGTGAGGCGCTCGGCCTGCATTTCCAGACGCTCAAGCGCCTGACGCGTGGAGTCGTGCTGCGCGCGCAACGAGCCAAGACGCACGGCCAGTTGATGGGCGTGATCCTTGTGCTGCCGCGCCTCCTGGCGCACGCGGTCAAGGCGTTCGCGCAGGCTGTCGCGTTGGGCCAGCAGCAACTCACGCTGCTCGGTGTCCAGCGCCATGGCATCCAGCGCTTCCTGCAATTGCATGCGCGCTTCGCCGATCTGTTCGTGCTCGAGTTCGCGTTGCTCGCCGAGTTCGACCAGCTCTTCATCAAGACGCGAGCGACGCAACGTCAACTGTTCGGCCTTGGCTTTGCCAGCGGACAGCTGTGCTTTCAACTCGCCTTGCTGACGCGCTTCGTCTTGCAGCAAACGACGCAAATGTTCGCGACCGTTTTCCTGCTGACGCTGTTGCGCGCGCAGGGTTTGCAGACGGGTTTCCATGGCTTCGACCGTGGCTTCTTTCTCTTCACGCTCGAGGTGCAGCGCTTCGATTTCCTGGCCCCGGGCGAGCATGCCGCTTTCCGCTTCGCTGGCTCGACGCACACGTAAAAAGTGCCGACCGACCCAGTAACCGTCGCGGCTGATCAGGCTCTCGCCAGCGCTCAATTGCCCACGCAAGGCCAAGGCCTGCTCAAGGCTGTCGACCGGTTTGACCTGACCGAGCCACGGCGACAGATCGATCTGCGTGTCGACCTTGTCGAGCAAGCTGCCCGCCACACGCACGCCATCGCTGGCCGGGCTGAGCAGGCGCAGATCGCCCTGGGTGAAACCGGATAAATCGAAACCGCTGAAATCGTCGACCAGCACCGCTTGCAGATCAGAGCCGAGCACGGTTTCCACCGCCAGTTCCCAACCGGCCTCGACCTTCAGGCCTTCGGCCAGACGTGGACGCTCGGCGAGATTGTGCTCCTTCAGCCATTCGGCGGTGCCGGTGCCCGGATCGAGCGCGGCTTGCTGCAAGGCTTCGAGGGACGCAAGGCGACCGTTAAGACGCTGCAAATCACCCTGCGCCTGTTGCTGCGCGGTCAGCGCTTGCTGCAATTCCTGACGCAGTTGTTCAAGCTTTTCGACCTGCGCTTCTTCGCTGGTCTGCAAATCTTCGAGGGTCGCTTCGGACTCGGCGAGCTGCTCGTTGAGTTCCATGATCGCCGCATCTTCCGGGTCGGCCGAGAGCAACGCGCGCTCTTCGCCAAGACGCTTTTGCCGGTCAGCAAGACGCTCCATGCTGGTTTCCAACTGCTGGATGCGCGACTGCTGCACTTCGGCCTGACGGCGCGGTTCGGCGGCGGTCAGGTTGAAGGCGTCCCACTGCTCCTGCCAGCCGTGCATGACCGATTCGGAATCTTCCAGCGCAGCGGCAGCCTCCTCGGCGGCGGCGCTGGTGACTTCCTGCTCGGGGGTGAGCATGTCCAGCTCTTCGCCGAGGGTCAGCAGCAACGTGCGGTCGTGGCCCAGGTGCGACTCGGTTTCCAGACGGGCGCGCTCGGCTTCTTTCAAGTCGTCCTGCAACTGCCGCAAACGCTGCTGGCCGTGCTGGATGCTCTGCTCGACCCGGGCGATATCGCCGCCGACCGAATAGAAGCGCCCCTGCACCAGATTGAAGCGTTCGGACAGGTCATGGTGACCGTCGCGCAGGCGCTCGATGGCCGCGTCAGCATTACGCTGCTCGGCGACCAGCGCTTCGAAACTGATTTCCTGGGTGCCGATGATCGACTCGCGCTGGCCAACCTGATCATTCAGATCCTGCCAGCGCAGGGCCGACAGTTGCGCCTTGAGCTGACGCTCCTCGGCTTTGAATTCTTGGTACTTCTTCGCCGCTTCGGCCTGACGGTGCAGGCGTTCGAGTTGACGTTCCAGTTCGTCGCGCAGGTCGGTCAGACGTGCGAGGTTTTCGTGGGTGCGGCGGATGCGGTTTTCAGTCTCGCGGCGGCGCTCTTTATATTTCGAGATGCCGGCCGCTTCTTCGATGAAGTTACGCAGGTCTTCCGGCTTGGATTCGATCAGCTTGGAGATCATCCCCTGCTCGATGATCGAATAGCTGCGCGGGCCCAGACCGGTGCCGAGGAAGATATCGGTGATGTCGCGGCGACGGCATTTGGTGCCGTTGAGGTAATACGTGGTCTGGCTGTCGCGGGTGACTTTGCGGCGAATCGAGATCTCGGCGTAGGCGGCGTACTCGCCCAGCAGCGTGCCGTCGGAGTTGTCGAAGACCAGCTCGATGCTGGCCTGACTCACCGGTTTACGGCTGGTCGAACCGTTGAAGATGACGTCGGTCATCGACTCGCCACGGAGGTTCTTCGCCGAACTCTCGCCCATCACCCAGCGTACGGCGTCGATGATGTTGGACTTGCCGCAACCGTTCGGCCCGACGACCGCCGCCATGTTACTGGGGAAGTTTACCGTGGTCGGGTCGACGAAGGATTTGAATCCCGCCAGTTTGATGCACTTGAGCCGCACGCTTAGGCAACCGTCAGCGCGGAAACCACCAGATCGCAGCTGCGCTGGGCGTACGCCGTCAGCACGATGCGGATCTGCGGCAAATCACGGGCAAGCACGGCGGCCAGCAGGCGTTCGAACAGTTCGAGGAACTCGCTCATTGAGGCCTTGCGCTGTTCGAGGGCGAGAAAGTAAGCGCGGCTCATGGCCGGCTGCAGGTTCTCGACCGTTTCTTGCAGGTACGGGTTGTTGGCGAACGGATAAGCGGCGCGCATCACGCTGAAGCTGTCGTCGACGAAGCTGCGGATATCCTGACGCTCATAGCTGGCGGTGAGGCGCTGCTGGATCTGCACGAACGGCGCCATGTCCGACTGCACTTGCCAGCCATTGGCCACCGAGTTGCCGAGCAGGATGTACAGCTCGCTCATCAGCGTGCACAGGCTCTGCACCTTGTGCGGCGTCAGCTCGGTGACGTGCGCACCACGACGCGGCAGGATCGCGATCAGGTGACGGCGTTCGAGGATCAGCAAGGCTTCGCGGACCGAGCCGCGGCTGACATTGAGGGCCAGCGTGACCTTCTGTTCCTGGATGCGCTCTCCCGGCTTCATTTCGCCACGAATGATGCGTTCGGCGAGGTGGTGAGCGATTTGCTCGGCGAGGCTGTCCGGCGCCTTGAACGTCATGGTTGTCCTTCAAACTCTATCGATCTGCACAAGCGGCGCAGTGTAGCGCAAATGCACGGTCATGGCGGAGTGCCCACTCAGCGGTTTTTGGCACGAATCCCGCAGTTTTCTTTAGAAAACCAAACAAAAAACCAGGCTGACCGATGAAGGTCAATACTGAATAGACACGTTGTTGATCGACGAAATGCTTTTTCCTGACCTTTAAGTCAGAAAACCATTGACCGAAAAGTCAGACCTGCTAAATTCGGCTCAAGTCGGTTAACAACAATAATGAGTCTGCGAGGCCTTCCGTGATCCAGTTTTTACTTAACCAGGAACTCCGTAGCGAGCACGCCCTGGACCCGAATCTGACTGTGCTCAATTACCTGCGTGAACACGTGGGCAAGTCCGGCACCAAAGAAGGTTGCGCCAGCGGTGACTGCGGCGCCTGCACCGTGGTGGTCGGCGAGTTGCAAACGGATGACGCTGGCCGCGAACACATTCGCTATCGCAGCCTCAACTCGTGCCTGACCTTTGTCTCGTCGCTGCACGGCAAGCAATTGATCAGCGTCGAAGACCTCAAGCACCAAGGTGAACTGCACAGCGTGCAGAAAGCCATGGTCGAGTGCCACGGCTCGCAGTGCGGTTTCTGTACCCCCGGTTTCGTCATGTCGCTGTTCGCCCTGCAAAAGAACAGCGATGCACCGGATCACGCCAAGGCTCACGAAGCGCTGGCCGGCAACCTTTGCCGTTGCACCGGCTACCGACCGATTCTGGCGGCTGCCGAGCAATCCTGCTGCGGCAAGCAACCGGATCAGTTCGATGCCCGCGAAGCGGAAACCATCGCCCGACTGAAAACCATCGCCCCGACCGATATCGGCGAACTCAACAGCGGCGACAAACGCTGCCTGGTGCCGCTGACCGTCGCTGATCTGGCCGATCTCTACGACGCTTATCCACAAGCGCGTCTGCTCGCCGGCGGCACCGATCTGGCACTGGAAGTCACCCAGTTCCACCGCACCCTGCCGGTGATGATCTACGTCGGCAACGTCGCGGAAATGAAACGCATCGAAACCTTCGATGACCGCATCGAAATCGGCGCTGCCACCGCCCTCTCCGACTGCTACGAAGCATTGAATGCCGAGTACCCGGACTTCGGCGAGCTGCTGCACCGCTTCGCCTCACTGCAAATCCGCAACCAGGGCACCCTCGGCGGCAACATCGGCAACGCCTCACCGATTGGTGATTCGCCACCGCTGCTGATCGCCCTCGGCGCACAGGTAGTGCTGTGCAAAGGCGAAACTCGCCGCACCCTGAACCTCGACGATTACTTCATCGACTACAAGGTCACGGCCCGTCAGGAAAGTGAATTCATCGAAAAGATCATCGTCCCGCGCGCCAGCGCCGAGCAGCTGTTCCGTGCCTACAAAGTCTCCAAGCGTCTGGACGATGACATCTCCGCCGTCTGCGCCGCGTTCAACCTGCGCGTCGAAAACGGCGTGATCACCGATGCACGCATGGCTTTCGGCGGTATGGCCGCGATCCCGAAACGCGCTGCCCACTGTGAAGCCGCGCTGATCGGTGCGCCGTTCACCAACACGGTGGTCGAACGCGCCTGCGCCGCACTGGCGGAAGATTTCACGCCGCTCTCGGACTTCCGCGCCAGCAAGGAATATCGCCTGCTCAGCGCGCAGAACCTGCTGCGTAAATACTTCATCGAACTGCAAACACCGCACATCGAGACTCGGGTGACCGCTTATGTCTAACCATCACGGCGTAGAAAAAACCCAGGCTGAACTGGCTGAACTGTTCGCCAAGGATCTGACCTCCGGTGTCGGCCGCAGCGTCAAGCACGACAGCGCCGCCAAGCATGTGTCCGGTGAAGCGCAGTACATTGATGACCGTCTGGAATTTCCGAACCAGTTGCACCTGTACGCACGCATGTCGGACCGCGCCCACGCGAAAATCATCAGCATCGACACCAAGCCGTGCTACGCCTTCGAGGGCGTGCGCATCGCCATCACCCACGAAGACGTGCCGGGCCTGAAAGACATCGGCCCGTTGATGCCGGGCGACCCGCTGCTGGCCATCGATGATGTGCAGTTCGTTGGTCAACCGGTGCTCGCCGTCGCCGCGAAAGATCTGGAAACCGCGCGCAAAGCGGCGATGGCCGCGATCATCGAATACGAAGACCTCGAACCTGTGCTCGACGTGGTTGAAGCCTTGCGCAAACGCCACTTCGTGCTCGACAGCCACACCCACCAGCGCGGCGATTCGGTTTCTGCGCTGGCAACCGCTGAACACCGCATTCAAGGCACGCTGCACATCGGCGGCCAAGAGCACTTCTACCTGGAGACGCAAATCTCCTCGGTGATGCCCACCGAAGACGGCGGCATGATCGTTTACTGCTCGACGCAGAACCCCACCGAAGTGCAAAAACTGGTCGCCGAAGTGCTCGACGTGTCGATGAACAAAATCGTCGTCGACATGCGCCGCATGGGCGGTGGTTTCGGTGGCAAGGAAACTCAAGCCGCCAGTCCGGCGTGCCTGTGCGCGGTGGTTGCGCACCTCACTGGCCAGCCGACCAAGATGCGCCTGCCGCGCGTCGAAGACATGCTGATGACCGGCAAGCGTCACCCGTTTTACGTCGAGTACGACGTCGGCTTCGACAGCACCGGGCGCCTGCACGGGATCAATATGGATCTGGCCGGCAACTGCGGCTGCTCGCCGGACTTGTCCGCCTCGATCGTTGACCGGGCGATGTTCCACTCCGACAACTCCTATTACCTCGGCGACGCGACCATCAACGGTCACCGCTGCAAGACCAACACCGCGTCGAACACCGCTTACCGTGGTTTCGGTGGCCCGCAGGGCATGGTCGCGATCGAAGAAGTGATGGACGCGATTGCCCGTCACCTGCACCTCGATCCGCTGGCGGTGCGCAAGGCCAACTACTACGGCAAGACCGAGCGCAACGTCACCCATTACTACCAGACCGTCGAGCACAACATGCTCGAAGAGATGACCGCCGAACTGGAAGAAAGCAGCCAGTACCACGAGCGCCGCGAAGCAATTCGTCGCTACAACGCCAACAGCCCGATCCTGAAAAAAGGTCTGGCGCTGACCCCGGTGAAATTCGGCATTTCCTTCACCGCGAGTTTCTTGAACCAGGCCGGTGCGCTGATCCACATCTACACCGACGGCAGCATTCACCTGAACCACGGCGGCACGGAAATGGGCCAAGGCCTGAACACCAAAGTCGCGCAGGTCGTGGCCGAAGTGTTCCAGGTCGAAATCGATCGCGTGCAGATCACCGCGACCAACACCGACAAGGTGCCAAACACCTCGCCGACAGCGGCGTCCAGCGGCGCTGACCTGAACGGCAAAGCGGCGCAGAACGCGGCGGAAATCATCAAGAAACGCCTGATCGAATTCGCTGCGCGGCACTACAAAGTCACCGAAGAAGACGTCGAATTCCACAACGGCCACGTGCGGGTTCGTGACCACATCCTGACCTTTGAAGCGCTGATCCAGCAGGCGTATTTCAATCAGGTGTCGCTGTCGAGCACCGGCTTCTACAAGACCCCGAAAATCTACTACGACCGCAGCCAGGCGCGTGGCCGTCCGTTCTACTACTTTGCCTTCGGCGCGGCGTGCTGCGAAGTGATCGTCGACACCCTGACCGGCGAGTACAAGATGCTGCGCACCGACATTCTTCACGACGTCGGCGCCTCGCTGAACCCGTCCATCGACATCGGTCAGGTCGAAGGTGGTTTCATCCAGGGCATGGGCTGGCTGACCATGGAAGAGCTGGTCTGGAACAACAAAGGCAAGCTGATGACCAACGGCCCGGCCAGCTACAAGATCCCAGCGGTGGCAGACATGCCGCTCGACCTGCGGGTGAAGTTGGTGGAAAACCGCAAGAACCCGGAAGACACGGTGTTCCACTCCAAGGCTGTCGGTGAACCGCCGTTCATGCTCGGGATTGCTTCGTGGTGTGCGATCAAGGATGCAGTGGCGAGCCTTGGGGATTACAAGCATCAGCCGCAGATCGATGCGCCGGCGACACCGGAGCGGGTGTTGTGGGGTTGCGAGCAGATGCGTCAGCTCAAGACTGTGAAAGCGGTTGCGGCTGAAACCGAGTTGGCTCCGCTGTAGGACCGAGGCGCGGCCATTCGCGAGCAGGCTCGCTCCCACATTTGGAATGCATTCCCCTGTGGGAGCGAGCCTGCTCGCGAAGAGGTCCGAACAGACAACGAAGATGTCGAGGTGAACATGTACAACTGGATCGACGCCCTCGCCGACCTGCAGAACCAGGGTGAACCCTGCGTTCTGGTGACGATCATCGAAGAACTAGGCTCGACGCCACGCAACGCCGGCTCGAAAATGGTCATCAGCGCCAATCAGAGTTTCGACACCATCGGTGGCGGGCATCTGGAATACAAAGCCATGCAGATCGCCCGCGAGATGCTCGCCAGCGGTAAGCAGGACACCCATCTGGAGCGCTTCAGCCTCGGCGCCAGCCTGGGCCAGTGCTGCGGCGGCGCCACCGTGTTGCTGTTCGAACCGATGGGCCAGGTGCAGGCGCAGATCGCTGTGTTCGGTGCCGGTCACGTCGGCCGCGCCTTGGTGCCGCTGCTCGCCAGCCTGCCCTGCCGGGTGCGCTGGATCGACTCGCGCGAGGCCGAATTCCCCGAACAGATCCCCCACGGCGTGCGTAAAATCGTCGCCGAAGAGCCTGTGGATGAAATCGATGAGCTGCCCGCCGGCAGTTATTGCATCGTCATGACTCACAACCATCAGCTCGACCTTGAACTCACTGCCGCGATCCTCAAGCGCAACGACTTCGCCTACTTCGGCCTGATCGGTTCGAAGACCAAACGCGCGAAGTTCGAACACCGTCTGCGTGATCGCGGCTTCGACAGCGGCGTCGTGCAACGCATGCGCTGCCCGATGGGCATCGGTGAAGTCAAAGGCAAACTGCCTGTGGAAATCGCCATCTCCATCGCCGGCGAAATCATCGCCACCTATAACGCCAACTTCGGCCAGCAAACCGCCAGCGCCGAACCGATTGCCAAACTGCTGCCGGTTTCGCGGCGCAGTCAGGCGACCAAACTCAAAGCCTCAAACTGATTAGAGAACCCTCATGCCTCTGACTCGCAAAGCCTACCGCGCCGCTATCCTGCACAGCATTGCCGACCCCGCCGAAGTCGGGATCGAAGCCTCCTACGAATATTTCGAGGACGGCCTGCTGGTGGTCGATGGCGGCAAGATCAGCGCCCTTGGCCACGCCAGTGATTTGCTGCCGACCCTGCCGGCGGACATCGAAATCGAGCACTACAAAGACGCGCTGATCACCCCGGGCTTCATCGACACGCACATTCACTTTCCGCAAACCGGCATGGTCGGTGCCTACGGCGAGCAACTGCTCGACTGGCTCAACACCTACACCTTCCCGTGCGAAAGCCAGTTCGGCGACAAGGCCCACGCCGACGAAGTCGCTGACATTTTCATCAAGGAACTGCTGCGCAACGGCACCACCACCGCGCTGGTGTTCGGCAGCGTGCACCCGCAATCGGTGAACTCATTGTTCGAAGCGGCCGAGAAGCTCGACCTGCGCATGATCGCCGGCAAGGTGATGATGGACCGCAACGCCCCGGACTACCTGACCGACACCGCCGAATCCAGCTACGTCGACAGCAAAGCGCTGATCGAGCGCTGGCACGGCAAGGGTCGTCTGCACTACGCAGTCACCCCGCGTTTCGCGCCGACCAGCACCCCGGAACAACTGACCCTCGCCGGGCAACTGCTCACCGAATACCCGGATCTGTACATGCAGACCCACATCAGCGAAAACCTCAAGGAAATCGAGTGGGTCAAGGAGCTGTTCCCGGAGCGCAAGGGCTACCTCGACGTTTACGATCACTACAAACTGCTCGGCGAGCGCTCGGTATTCGCCCACGGCGTGCATCTGTGCGACGACGAATGCGCGCGTCTGGCAGAAACCGGTTCGGCGATCTCTTTCTGCCCGACCTCGAACTTCTTCCTCGGCAGCGGCTTGTTCAACCTGCCGATGGCCGAGAAGCACAAACTCAATGTCGGTCTGGGCACTGACGTCGGTGGCGGTACCAGTTTCTCGCTGCTGCAAACCCTGAACGAAGCGTACAAGGTGATGCAGCTGCAAGGTGCGCGCCTGAGCCCGTTCAAGTCGCTGTACCTGGCGACACTGGGCGGTGCGCGAGCGCTGCGTCTGGAGGACAAGATCGGCAATCTGCAACCGGGTTCCGACGCTGACTTCCTGGTGCTGGATTACAACGCTACGCCGCTGCTGAGCTATCGCCTGAAGCAGGCCAACAACATTGCCGAGACGTTATTTGTGTTGATGACGTTGGGCGATGACCGCACGGTGCAGCAGACGTATGCGGCGGGGGCTTTGGTGCATCAGCGCTAAAATTTATCGTAGAAAAAAAATCCCCCAGCGCCTTTCAGCCTGGGGGATTTTTGTTGTCTGTCAGATTGCTATCGCGAGCAGGCTCACTCCTACAGTTGATCTTAGTTGTTCACACATTTTGTGGCCACTGAAGATCCAATGTAGGAGTGAGCCTGCTCGCGATGGGGCCAGCTCGGTCTAACTTAGAGCTTGGCCGCTGGGCGCCCAGGCTTCTTGGTCTGCAACAAATGCGAAAACACCGCATGCAGATCATCCGACGCGCCTTCCTCGTCGAGGTTGAGCTTGCTGTCGATGTGATCCATGTGATGCATCATCAAATTCACCGCCAACTCACCGTCGCGCTTCTCGATCGCGTCGATCAACTGGGTGTGTTCGTCATACGAGCAGTGCGAGCGGTTGCCGCTTTCGTACTGGGCAATGATCAGCGACGTCTGTGAAACCAGACTGCGCTGGAAGCTGATCAATGGAGCATTCATCGCCGCTTCCGCCAGTTTCAGGTGGAATTCGCCCGACAGACGAATACCGGCACCGCGATCGCCTCGGGAGAAGCTGTCGCGTTCGTCGTTGACCATCTGGCGCAACTCGGCGATTTGCTCGGCGGTAGCGTGTTGCACGGCCAGCTCTGTAATTGCGCGTTCGACCAGACGGCGGGCGAGAAACACCTGTCGCGCCTCTTCCACACTCGGACTGGCGACCACGGCGCCACGGTTCGGCCGCAACAGCACGACGCCTTCATGGGCCAGACGCGAGAGCGCGCGGCGAATGATGGTGCGGCTGACCCCAAAGATTTCCCCCAGCGCTTCTTCGCTCAATTTTGTGCCGGGCGCCAGACGCTGTTCGAGGATAGCCTCAAAGATATGCGCGTAGACAATATCGTCCTGGGTTCCGCTGCGGCCGGCTTTGCCTGCTCGCGGTTGTTTCTTGAGGGGTTGCAACTGTTCGTTCATGGGCACTCGAGTCGGGAGAACTGCGGCGAATAGACCGTGACTGTAATACGGCACAGTAGGTCGCTGGCAAGTATCGCGTAAAAAACAGCGCGATTGTACACAATGAAAGGTGGCAACACGACTGTACGGCTGTTTGTGACTTCGGCTGTATTGCAACGATCCGTTACGATTGAGTTTAGGCTTGATCGCAGAATCCGCCTTCAACGCACATTTCCCTGTAGGAGTGAGCCTGCTCGCGATTGCGGTGTGTCATTGGGCAATGTTGTGGCTGACCCACCGCAATCGCGAGCAGGCTCACTCCTACAAGGGTTTGCGTCATGGCGGGGATCTCCATTGGTATAAGGAACACCGTTGTCATGAACGACGCCACCCAAACCCGACTCCGCCCTCTGGCCGACACCTCGCCGTCGGCCATCGTCGCCGGTTTCATCGCGATGATGACCGGCTACACCAGCTCCCTGGTGCTGATGTTCCAGGCCGGGCAAGCGGCAGGCCTGACCAGCGGGCAGATTTCTTCGTGGATCTGGGCGATTTCGATCGGCATGGCAGTGTGTTCGATCGGCCTGTCGCTGCGCTATCGCACGCCGATCACCATTGCCTGGTCGACACCCGGCGCGGCATTGCTGATCACCAGCCTCGGCGGCGTCAGTTACGGCGAAGCCATCGGCGCCTACATCACTTGTGCGGTGCTGGTGACGATATGCGGGCTGACCGGCAGCTTCGAACGGCTGGTGAAAAAGATCCCGGCGTCACTGGCGGCAGCCTTGCTGGCGGGGATTCTGTTCAAGATCGGCAGCGAAATATTCGTCGCCGCGCAGCATCGCACCGGACTGGTGCTGGGGATGTTCTTCACCTATTTAGTGGTCAAGCGCCTGTCGCCGCGTTATGCCGTGCTCGCCGCCCTGCTGATCGGCACCGCACTGTCGGGCTTCATGGGGCTGCTCGATTTCAGCGGCTTTCATCTGGAGTTGGCGACGCCGGTGTGGACCACGCCGCACTTCTCGTTGGCGGCGACCATCAGCATCGGCATCCCGTTGTTCGTGGTGGCCATGACTTCGCAGAACATGCCCGGCATCGCCGTGTTGCGCGCCGATGGCTACAACGTTCCGGCCTCGCCGCTGATCACCACCACCGGCATCGCCTCGCTGTTGCTGGCGCCGTTTGGTTCACACGGCATCAACCTCGCCGCAATCAGCGCGGCGATCTGCACCGGGCCGCATGCTCATGAAGATCGCAACAAGCGCTACACCGCAGCGGTCTGGTGCGGAATTTTCTACGGGATTGCCGGGGTGTTCGGCGCCACGTTGGCGGCGTTGTTTGCAGCGTTGCCGAAGGAACTGGTGCTGTCGATTGCGGCGCTGGCGTTGTTTGGTTCGATCATCAATGGTTTGAGCATTGCCATGACCGAGGTGAAAGAACGAGAAGCGGCGTTGATTACCTTTATGGTCACAGCGTCGGGGCTGACGCTGTTTTCCATTGGTTCGGCGTTTTGGGGGATTGTTGCGGGGGTTTTGACTTTATTGATTTTGAATTGGCGCAAAGCTTAAGGTCAAAAGCCCCTCACCCTAGCCCTCTCCCGGAGGGAGAGGGGACTGACCGAGGTGTCTGGAAGACATACGCCGACGTGGGATACCGAGTTGAACTCAAATTTTGAAAAGCCCACAAGTCGGCTCCCTATCCCTCACTCCCATAGGGAGAGGGGACTGACCGAGGTGTTCGGAAGACATACGCCGACGTGGGATACAGAGTCGAACTCAAATTTTGAAAAGCCCACAAGTCGGCTCCCTCTCCAGGGGGAGAGGGCTGGGGTGAGGGGCAGACTCACCACAAATCCCAAACCGAACACCCAAACCCCAGACGAAAAAAAACGGCGACCCTCAGGTCGCCGTTTTTTTCAGTATCACTTAGCCGCGTTGATCGGCTTTTCCGGATACCAAACGTCCAGCAACGGGCTGACTTCATACTTGGTCAGCTCGGAGCGGGTTTTCAGCCAGGCTTCAACGGCAGCACGCTGCTCTTCGTTGACCGAGCCACGCTTCTGCAGGCAAACCAGACCGAAGTCGTCGCCGCCAACATAACCCAGACCATTGGCTTCCATGGCTTCTTTGATGAAGGCTTCGAGGAAAGCGTCAATGGCTTCTTCGGACAAGTCTTCTTTGAAGTCCAGGTTCAGTTCGAAACCCAGCTCTTGAAATTCATCAACGCACAGTTTTTTGCGCAGACGCTGGGAACGGTTAGTCGCCATTGGAACAATCCTCATAAGTATTAACGGCCGGCACTTTACCAGTTTAAGCCGTCGATTGCCCGCCTCTCTGGCCCCTGAAGCCGACCGCCTGTAAAAAAATAACGTATTGGCCGGCCCGGACAAGGCACAAGCTGTAACACCTTGGGGCATAATGCCGACACTTTCATGACCGCTGAGGGCTTTTTCATCCATGTCCTCGTTATTTTCCCCTCGACTGTAGGGTTTTATTTCATATGATCAAATCGTTGCGTCCTCTGCTTCTCGCCGGCCTTCTTCTTCCTCTGGCCGTGAATGTTTCTGCTGCCACCATCAATACTTCCCTGACCCCCAACGTTGAAAAAGCCCTAAAGGCGAGCAAATTGCAGCCCAGCGCCCTGTCGCTGGTGATGGTGCCGCTCGACGGCCCGGGCACGCCGACCGTGTTCAATGCCGACGTTTCGGTTAACCCGGCCTCGACCATGAAACTGGTGACTACCTACGCGGCGCTGGAAATGCTCGGCCCCAATCATCAGTGGAAGACCGAGTTCTACACTGACGGCGACCTCAACGGCGGCATCCTCAACGGCAACCTCTACCTCAAGGGTGGCGGCGATCCGAAGCTGAACATGGAAAAACTCTGGCTGCTGATGCGCGACCTGCGAGCCAACGGCGTGACCCAGATCACCGGTGACCTGATTCTCGACCGCAACTTCTTCGTGCAGCCGCAACTGCCGGAATTCAACGATGACGGCAATGACGAGAACAAACCGTTCCTGGTCAAACCGGATTCGCTGCTGGTCAACCTCAAGGCCCTGCGCTTTGTTGCCCGTAACGACAATGGCCGAGTGCTGATTTCGGTTGAGCCGCCGATTGCCAGCATCCACATCGCCAACACCGTTAAAGCCCTGCCCTCCAAACAATGCACCGGCGGCGTGCGCTACAACCCGGTGCCAGAGGCGGATGGCAGCGTGACCGTGACCGTGGCCGGCCAGTTGGGCGAAGGTTGCAGCTCGCAGACTTACCTGTCGCTGCTCGACCACGCGACCTACACCGCCGGCGCCGTGCGCGCGATCTGGAAAGAACTGGGTGGCAGCATTCAGGGCAAGGATCGCCTGGCGTCGACGCCGAGCAACGCCAAACTGCTCGCGCGTGCCTACTCGCCGGATCTGGCGGAGATCATCCGCGACATCAACAAATACAGTAACAACACCATGGCTCAGCAGTTGTTCCTGAGTCTTGGGCAGAAATTCCGCAACGACGCCGACGGTGATGACGCGAAAGCCGCGCAACGTGTGGTGCGCCAGTGGATGGCGAAGAAAGGCATTACCGCACCGCACCTGGTGATGGAGAACGGCTCCGGCCTGTCCCGTGCTGAACGGGTCAGCGCCCGTGAAATGGCGAGCATGCTGCAAGCCGCCTGGCACAGCCCGTATGCCGCCGAGTACATCAGCTCGCTGCCGATCGCCGGCACCGACGGCACCATGCGCAAGCGTCTGAAAACCACGGCGATGCGCGGTGAGGCGCACGTCAAGACCGGCACCCTGAACACCGTGCGCGCGATCGCCGGTTTCAGCCGTGATGTGAATGGCAATACCTGGGCGGTGGTGGCGATCCTCAACGACAAGGCACCGTTTGGCGCATCGTCGGTGCTCGATCAGGTGCTGCTGGATCTGTACAAGCAACCGAAACTGGCGCAGACCGCTTCGGTCCTCTGATCACCGCGCCTCCTGTAGGAGTGAGCCTGCTCGCGATAGCGTCGGTCCCGATACATCGAGGTGACTGACATACCGCAATCGCGAGCAGGCTCACTCCTACAAGGTTTTGCGCAAGACCCTAGCTCATCTGCTCGACGCGATCGCGCCCGCGCTGCTTTGCCATATACACACCCGAATCCGCCCGCAACAGCAGCGCATCCGCGCCCTCCCCCGGTCGCCAACTGGCGATCCCGAAACTCGCCGTGACCACGCCGACTACATCTACCGGCGCACTACGCAAACCCTGCCACAACTCAACCGCCAGCATGTACGCATGTTCGCCGTCGATGTCCGGGCACAGCACCATGAACTCCTCACCGCCCAACCGGCAGAACACATCGGTACGCCGCAGACGATGGCCAATCCGCTCGCACACCGCTTGCAGCACCCGGTCACCGACGGCGTGGCCATACTGATCGTTGATGCGTTTGAAATGGTCGATGTCGAGCATGATCACCGACAGCTCACCGCCGCCGCGCTCGACCCGGGCCATTTCGGTGGTCAGACGTTCCTGAAAATAGCGACGGTTGTGAATGCCGGTCAGCGAGTCGGTCACCGACAGTGCGCGCAGTTCTTCTTCCACGCGCTTGAGGTCAGAAATGTCCGAGATATAGCCGTGCCACAGCACACCACCGCCCGGCAGTTCTTCCGGCGTCGCCTCGCCGCGCACCCAGCGCAGGCCACGCTCAGGCAGTTGCACGCGGTATTCCTCGCGCCACGGACTGAGACTGTCGGCCGAGGCGCGAATTGAGGAGCGCACGCGGACAACGTCCTGTGGATGAATGCGCGTGAAGATCGCTTCGGCGTTGAACAGCAGCACATCCGGCTCCAGTTCGTAGATCTCGCGGATGCCGTCGCTGGCGTAGATCACACTGAAGCGCCCGTCGAATTCCATCTTGAATTGATAGATGCCGCCGGGCACGTGCGCGCTGAGCTTTTTCAACAAGACGTCGCGCGCGGCCAGCACTTCGTGCACGCGCTTGCGCTCGGTGATGTCGATGCAGATCGCCAGATGCCCGACCCACAAACCCTGCTCATCGAGCACCGGGGTGGCGAGCATGTTCACCGGAATATGGCTGCCATCGCTGCGCACCAGCGTCCACTCGCGGGCCTCGTGGCCGCCGACTTCGCCGCCCTCGACCAGCATCGCGTGGCAGGTCGGGATGCTTTTACCGTAGCGCGCACTCAATTCGGCAGCACGGGCCGTCAGCTCTCGCGGAAGGTGCAGGTTTTCCAGGGTCATGTGGCCGACGACATCGGCGCTGCTGTAACCGAGCATTTGTTCGGCGCCGGGGTTGAACGTGTTGATCACACCGCGCAGGTCGGTGGCGATGATCGCCACCTGCGTCGCCGCATTCAGCACGCCGCGTAACTGGCCGTGGGTGCCGCGCAGCTCCTGTTCGCTGGCGTGCAGTTCCTGCGTGCGCTGCTCCACCATAAGCAAGGCACGCTGACGCTGACTGACCAACACGTAAAGCAAGGCGCTGAGCAGCAGACTGAGCAAGCCACCCAGAATGATCACGCTGCCCACCGACGAATGGTTGGCCTGAACGAACGCGTCGCTCGGCAGGATATCGACCTGATAGTCGTGATCGGCCATGCGCAGTAACCGCGTGGCCGACAGGTCGCTCGGCGCCGGTTCATTGGTCGATTCGAACAACACCTCGTGCTGATCATGGGTCGACATGTCGAGAATGCGCACCGACAGATAGTCATGGAAGGCATCCGGCAAACCGTCGGCCAGCAACTGGCGCATGCTGATCACCGCCATCACGTAGCCGAACGATTGGCGCTCGCCATTGCGGCTCACCGGCGCGACGAGCAGCACACCGCGCGCATAGGACGGCTCAATGCTGACCAGATGCATGGGTTGCGACACCGCCAGCCCGCCGAGCTTGTCGGCACGTTGCAGGGTATCGCGGCGCAAAGGTTGCGCGAGCAGGTCATAACCCAACGGTGAGCCGAGCCGACTTTGCGTCTGGCTATAGAGCACCGGCACGTATTCATCGCGCACGCCAGCCAGTTGCAGCTCGCCCTGGGCATTCAATTCTCGAAGGGTAAAGTTGCTCACGCCTTCGTCACGCACCCGCTGCTCGAATGCCGCGCGCTCGGCACCGCTGACCTTGAGGGCAAACGAATAGGCCTGGGTACGCATCAATAAGGGTTGGGTGTAACCGTCGAATTCGGTGCGGGACACCGATTCAGAGTTGGCGAAGAAGCGGCGCAGGCCGTCCAGGCGTTGCTCCTGATCCTGAAAGCGTTCTTCGATGCGGCTGTAACGTTCGTTGGCCAGCAGTTGAAAACGCTGACGGGTCTGTTGCTGAAACTGATTGAGGGTGGCCCAGGCGAGCAGCCCCGTGAGAATCCCGCCGGCGAGCAATACCAGCAGCGCGACCAGCCAGGCCGAGACGTCTTCGCTGATGAAACCCAGAATCTTTGGGCGCACGGGGTGCAACGACATAAAGACAACTCACTACGCCAGCATTTACGGGAAAACCCCATTGACCGTGTGTGAGTTATAGCTATTAGCCACTAATTTAGCTAGCGCGGGCAGATCCACGGAGCCTTTAAAAATCAAGGCTCTGTGGATCCAATTGCGCAAAGCGTCAACGAGCCGTGATTTTCCAGGCGCGGTGAATCTTGGTGTTGCGGGCGAAATCCGGATCGATGGTCTGCGCGCTGATTTCCTCTACCGCGTAACGCTCGGCGAGGTTTTCTTCCAACTGGAACTTGCGGAAGTTGTTGGAGAAATACAGCACACCACCCGGCGCCAGACGGGCCATGGCCAGGTCAATCAACTGCACCTGATCACGTTGCACGTCGAAGATGCCTTCCATGCGCTTGGAGTTGGAGAACGTCGGCGGATCGATGAAGATCAGGTCGTACTCGTCACGGCTGCTTTCCAGCCACGCCATGACATCGCCCTGCTCCAGACGGTTCTTGTCCGAGTAGCCGTTCAACGACAGGTTGCGGCGAGCCCAGTCGAGGTAGGTTTTCGACAGGTCGACGCTGGTGGTGCTGCGCGCGCCGCCCTTGGCCGCGTGCACGCTGGCGGTCGCGGTGTAGCAGAACAGATTGAGGAAGCGCTTGCCGGCGGCCTCTTTCTGAATACGCATGCGCATCGGACGGTGATCGAGGAACAGGCCGGTATCGAGGTAGTCGGTGAGGTTGACCAGCAACTTCACGCCGCCCTCGCTGACTTCATTGAACTTGCCTTGCGCAGCCTGACGCTCGTACTGCTTGGTGCCGCTCTGGCGCTCGCGGCGTTTGACCACCACGCGGCTCTTGTCGACGTTCAGCGCCTGCGGAATCGCTGCCAGGGCATCGAACATGCGCGCCGAGGCTTTTTCCGGATCGATCGATTTCGGCGCGGCGTATTCCTGGACATGCACCCAATCGTGGTACAGGTCGATGGCCATCGCGTACTCAGGCATGTCGGCGTCGTAGACGCGGTAGCAATCAATGCCTTCGCGCTTGACCCACTTGCCCATGGCCTTGAGGTTTTTCTGCAGACGGTTGGCAAACATCTGCCCGCCTTCGCTCAAGCGCGGTTGCTCGATCACCGGTGCCGGGGCTGGCGTCGGTTTGATCGGGTTGCCGTTCTTGTTGAACTTGCGCTCTTGCGGCTCGTCCGGGGTCTGGTCGTAAGCCGCTTGCTCGCGCTCGGCCTGACGCTGTTCCGGGGTGCGACGCTCGCCGGTGACGAACTGATCCGGCAGCACTTTGATCAACAGCAGCTTGCACGGCAGCGCGCCGTTCCAGAACGAATACTGTTTATGGCTGCGAATGCCCATGCGCTTGCCCAGATCCGGGGCGCCGGTGAACACCGCCGCTTCCCAGTTCAGGCAGGCCTGACGCAAGCGCTCGCCGAGGTTCTGGTAGAGATACAGCAGGCTGGCCTCGTCGCCGAGACGCTCGCCGTACGGTGGGTTACAGATGACCAGACCTTTCTGGTTCTGATCCGGACGCGGCTCGAAGGTCGCGACTTCGCCCTGGTAGATCTTGATCCACTCGCTCAGGCCGGCACGCTCAACGTTGTTGCGGCCCGGTTGAATCAGACGCGGATCGGCTTCGTAGCCACGAATCCACAGCGGTGGCTTGGCCAGACCGGCAGCGGCGCGCTCGACGGCCTCTTCGTGGAGTTTTTTCCACAGCGCCGGCACGTGACCGAGCCACGCGGTGAAGCCCCACTGCTCACGACGCAGGTTCGGCGCCATGTCGGCGGCGATCATGCCCGCCTCGACGAGGAACGTGCCGACACCGCACATCGGGTCAGCCAGCGCGCCGCCTTCAGCGGCAATACGTGGCCAGCCGGAACGGATCAGGATGGCTGCCGCGAGGTTTTCCTTCAGCGGCGCCGCGCCCTGCTGCAGACGGTAACCGCGCTGGTGCAGGCTGTGGCCGGAGAGGTCGAGGGAGAGAATCGCTTCACCGCGATCCAGACGCAGGTGAATGCGCAGGTCCGGGTTGAGTTTGTCGATCGACGGACGGTCGCCCTGCGGGGTGCGCAGTTTGTCGACGATGGCGTCTTTGACTTTCAGGGCACCGAAGTGGGTGTTGTCGATGCCGGAACCGTGGCCGCTGAATTCGACGGCCAGGGTGCCGTCGCTGAGCATGTGATCCTGCCACTCGATGTCGAGCACGCCGTGATAGAGGTCTTCAGCGTCTTTCATCGGGAAACGCTTGAGCACCAGCAATACCCGGTTGGCCAGACGCGACCAGAGGCACAGACGATAAGCGGTTTCCATGGTCGCCATGCCACGCACGGCGGAGGTGTGCTCGCGTGCTTCTTCAAGGCCAAGCCCGACGGCTTCCTCGATGAGCAGGCCTTCAAGGCCTTTAGGGCAAGTGAGGAAGAGTTCGAAACGGTCGGACATGGGATTTCCAAAGCCTTTGGCTAGTGAATCGGCAACGCATTGCCGATCCGGTTTTCAATCAGGCGCTTTTCTAAAAGAGCGCCCGCGTGGCACGAAGGTGTGCCGTTCCATCCCCGCTGCTCGGGTTAAAAGAGCTTAGATGCCGGGACAGATAAAAAAGTTGATGAAACAAAAAGTCTTAAAGCGACCCTTCGTCGCTTTATACCCCAGCGCAAACGTGGGTCATTCTCACTAAAGAATTAACCCCATCATCCAGCGCGGGGCCGATCATACCGGGGTTTGCTGAAAAACCGTGCATGAAACCCGTCGTTACTTATGGCTGTAGCACTAATTTCGTTACGTCCTTATGACAAAACGATCATTCCCTCGGTGTGACTCATTGGTTAGAACTGAACACAGGTTGACGTCGCAACGGCGTCAACACCTTGGCTCGCCACGCCGGCAGCGAGCCGCACCATGGCAGGTTTCTTCTGCCAGACCTCAGTTGAGGTCAACGCGACACAAAACAGTCAACAAGTGAGGGAAACACCCTATGAGAAGACTTAAGCGTGATCCGTTGGAAAGAGCATTTTTGCGCGGATATCAATATGGCGTTGGTGGCAAATCCCGTGAGCTTTGCCCATTTACTCTACCGTCGGTACGCCAAGCCTGGATTAACGGCTGGCGAGAAGGACGCGGCGACAACTGGGACGGTATGACCGGCACTGCGGGAATCCACAGACTCAACGAACTTCACGCCGTCGGCTGACACAGGGCATTAATTCCGACACGACAATCTGAATTTGTAACGACTTACCATGCACGTCCTTCCCGGACGGCGGGCTACGGCCCAGGGGCTCCTTCGAGGAGCCCTTTTTTATGCCTGTCAAATTATCTGTGCCATACACAAAACCTGTAGGAGTGAGCCTGCTCGCGATAGCGGTCTGTCAGTCGCTGATGAAGTGACCGAAAGAAAGCTATCGCGAGCAGGCTCACTCCTACAAAGGAACAGTGGTGTCTATGGATCAGCGCAAGGCGGCGATTGCGTCGACCGACTCACGAATCAGCGCCGGGCCCTTATAGATGAAGCCGGAATAGATCTGCACCAGGCTCGCACCCGCCAGAATCTTCTCAGCCGCATGTTTGCCTTCAGTAATCCCGCCCGCCGCAATGATCGGCAAACGCCCAGCCAACTCACCCGCCAGCACCTTCACGGTATTGGTGCTCTTCTCCCGCACCGGCGCACCGGACAAACCGCCCGCCTCGTCGCCATGCTCCATGCCTTCGACACCGACACGGCTGAGTGTGGTGTTGGTAGCGATCACCGCGTCCATGCCGGTTTCGATCAGCGCTTGAGCCACCTGCGCGGTTTCTTCATCGGTCATGTCCGGCGCGATCTTGATCGCCAGCGGCACATGTTTGCCATGACGCAACGCCAGTTCAGCGCGGCGCGTGGCCAGATCCGCGAGCAATTGCTTGAGCGAATCGCCGAACTGCAGGCTGCGCAGGCCCGGGGTGTTCGGCGAGCTGACGTTGACCGTCACGTAGCTGGCGTGGGCGTAGACCTTGTCCAGGCAGATCAGGTAATCGTCGACCGCGCGTTCAACCGGCGTATCGAAGTTCTTGCCGATGTTGATGCCCAGCACGCCTTTGTATTTCGCCGCGGCCACGCGCGCCAGCAGGTTATCGACACCGAGGTTGTTGAAACCCATGCGGTTGATGATCGCCTCGGCTTCCGGCAGGCGGAAAATCCGTGGTTTCGGGTTGCCCGGCTGCGGACGCGGGGTCACGGTGCCGATTTCGACAAAACCGAAACCCAGTTGCGCAAAGCCATCGATGGCCGCGCCGTTCTTGTCCAGACCGGCCGCCAGACCCACCGGGTTCGGGAATTCGAGGCCCATGACCGTCACCGGCTTCTTCGCCGGCGCCTTGCACAGCAAGCCGTTGAGGCCCAAACGCCCACCCGCGCCGATCAGATCCAGCGACAGATCGTGGGAGGTTTCCGGGGAAAGTTTGAACAACAGCTGACGGGCCAGGGTGTACATGGGCGGCGATGACTCGAGCGGCGAAAAGAGGCGGCGATTATAGCCGGGCATCGACCTGCGGCGCGAGGCACATGCGCAAATCACTGGCACTGGCATATGCCTTGCACCTTCCTTGACTATCAGCGCGCAGGCCAATGACGGCAAGCGGGCAAGGACAATGGCGTCGTCCCGGGTTTTGCCTGCGCAAAGTCCGCGGCGGCGCTTTTTTTCGAGGTGGCGGTGTATGAATGAACCTTCGGTAGGGCCCCTGGCCTGGGTCAATGGCAGCGATGCCCCGGAAAAGACTGCAATCAACCTCGGCTTCATGGCGTTGAGCGACTGCGCATCGGTTGTCGTTGCTGCCACACAGGGCTTTGCCCAACCTTACGGACTAACGCTGAACCTGAAGCGCCAGGCCTCTTGGGCGAATCTGCGCGACAATCTGGTCAGCGGCGAACTCGACGCTGCACACAGTCTGTATGGGCTGATTTACGCGGTGCATCTGGGCATCGGCGGCGTTGCTCCGACCGATATGGCAGTGCTGATGGGCCTGAACCAGAACGGCCAGAGCCTCAACCTCTCTCACGGCCTGCAGAACCTCGGCGTGAGCAGTCCTGAAGCGCTGGACCGCCACGTGCACCAAAGCCGCGCAAAACTCACCTTCGCGCAGACCTTCCCCACCGGCACTCACGCCATGTGGCTTTATTACTGGCTGGCAAGTCAGGGCATTCATCCACTTCAGGATGTCGACAGCGTAGTGGTGCCGCCGCCGCAAATGGTCGCGCACCTGCAAGCTGGGCGTATCGACGGTTTTTGTGTCGGCGAGCCTTGGGCGGCTAGCGCGGTGCAGCAGGATCTCGGGTTTACCTTGGCGACCAGTCAGACCATCTGGCCCGATCACCCGGAAAAAGTCCTTGGCTGCACCCGTGAATTTGTCGAGCAATACCCGAACACGGCGCGGGCGCTGGTGATGGCGATCCTTGAAGCCAGCCGCTTTATCGAAGAGAGCCCGGAAAATCGTCGCAGCACCGCGCAATTGCTCAGCGCGCCGGCGTATCTGGACGCGCCGCTTGCGTGCATCGAACCGCGTTTTCTCGGTGACTATGCCGATGGCCTCGGCAATCGTTGGCAGGATCCTCATGCGCTGCGCTTCCACGGCAACGGCGAGGTGAATCTGCCGTATCTGTCGGACGGCATGTGGTTCATGACCCAGTTCCGCCGCTGGGGCCTGCTGCGTGAGGATCCGGACTATCTCGGCGTCGCCCGGCAGGTCCAGCAACTGGCTATCTACCGCGATGCGGCAACCGCTGTCGGCGTGGCGGCGTGGGGTACCGACATGCGCAGCAGCCAGTTGCTCGACGGCAAAATCTGGGACGGCAGCGATCCCGCCGGTTATGCGCGCAGCTTCAAGCTGCACGCGATGAGCGACGACGCTCCCCTTCTCGCCCGCCGCTGACAGGAGACCGCGAACATGTTGCGCATTCTGTTGATCAACGACACAGCGAAAAAAGTCGGGCGCCTGAAAGCCGCGCTGACTGAAGCCGGTTTCGAAGTCATCGATGAATCCGGTCTGACCATCGACCTGCCCGCGCGCGTCGAAACGGTGCGCCCGGACGTGATCCTGATCGATACCGAGTCACCGAGCCGCGATGTCATGGAGCAAGTCGTGCTGGTCAGCCGCGACCAGCCACGGCCGATCGTGATGTTTACCGACGAGCATGACCCCGGAGTGATGCGTCAGGCGATCAAATCCGGGGTCAGTGCCTACATCGTCGAAGGCATTCACGCCCAGCGTTTGCAGCCGATTCTCGATGTGGCGATGGCGCGTTTCGAGAGTGATCAGGCCTTGCGTGCGCAGTTGCAGGCGCGAGACCTGCAATTGGCTGAGCGCAAGCGTATTGAGCTGGCCAAGGGGTTATTGATGAAGATGAAGGATTGCAATGAGGAAGAGGCTTACACGCTGATGCGGCGCCAGGCCATGAGCCGGCAGCAGAAGCTGATTCAGGTGGCGGAGCAGATTATTGCGATGAGTGAGTTGCTTGGCTGAAAAGCTCTGAGCACTTGAAAAGCCCCTCACCCTAGCCCTCTCCCGGAGGGAGAGGGGACCGACCGGGGGATGCTCGGGAAATACGCCGACCTGCAATTTCTGCTGTGAATCCATAATCGACTCGGTTTCTCAGGTCGATGTTTGACGCCAGACACCTCGGTCAGTCCCCTCGCGAAGTACGCCGACCTGTAGTTTTCTGCTGTGAATCCATAATCGACTCGGTTTCTCAGGTCGATGTTTAGCGCAAGACACCTCGGTCAGTCCCCTCTCCCTCTGGGAGAGGGTTAGGGTGAGGGGCTTTTGATTTTCCGGCTGTTGGCACAAATCTCGCTAAGTAAAACGCACAGGTAACCAACGGCGGTTGCCCCACCCACGACAAAGACGTCGCTCACCCGTTCGCCCAACCGGCGCATCAGGTAGCGGCGTTTTTGCGTTTTGGCCCCACAGCTCGGGGCCGGTGGTGCGGCCGTGGCGGCGCCCCACTTGCTGTTGCATGACTCCTTTCGAGACTCTTTTCAGCTGAGGTGCGCGATGAATTCAAGCTTCTGGAAATCCGGCCACACCCCGACATTGTTCGCGGCCTTCCTCTATTTCGACCTGAGCTTCATGGTCTGGTACCTGCTCGGCCCGTTGGCGGTGCAAATCGCCGCCGACCTGCACCTGACCACCCAACAACGCGGCCTCGTCGTCGCCACGCCGATCCTTGCTGGCGCGGTGCTGCGTTTCATCATGGGCATGCTCGCCGATCGGCTGTCGCCGAAAACCGCCGGGCTGATCGGTCAGGTCATCGTCATCTGCGCACTGTTCGGTGCCTGGAAAATCGGCATTCATAGCTACGAGCAGGCGCTGATCCTCGGCCTGTTCCTCGGCATGGCCGGCGCGTCGTTTGCTGTTGCGCTGCCGCTGGCTTCGCAGTGGTACCCGCCACAGCATCAGGGCAAAGCCATGGGCATTGCCGGTGCGGGCAACTCCGGCACCGTGTTCGCCGCGCTGCTGGCACCGGTGCTCGCCGCCGCATTTGGCTGGAGCAACGTTTTCGGTTTCGCCCTGATTCCATTGATCCTGACACTGGTGCTGTTTGCCTGGCTGGCCAAAAATGCGCCGCAGCGGCCGAAAGCCAAAGCCATGGCCGACTACTTCAAAGCCTTGGGCGACCGTGACAGCTGGTGGTTCATGTTTTTCTACAGCGTCACCTTCGGCGGCTTCATCGGTCTGGCCAGCGCCCTGCCCGGCTACTTCAACGATCAGTACGGCTTGAGCCCGGTGACGGCCGGTTACTACACCGCAGCCTGCGTGTTCGGCGGGAGTCTGATGCGTCCGCTGGGTGGCGCCCTGGCTGACCGTTTCGGTGGCATCCGTACCTTGCTGGCGATGTACACCGTCGCTGCTGTCTGCATCGCTGCCGTCGGCTTCAATCTGCCAAGTTCCTACGCGGCGCTGGCACTTTTCGTCTGCACCATGCTCGGCTTAGGCGCAGGCAACGGCGCGGTGTTCCAACTGGTGCCGCAGCGTTTTCGTCTGGAAATCGGTGTCATGACCGGGCTGATCGGCATGGCCGGCGGCATCGGCGGCTTTGCCTTGGCGGCCGGCATGGGCGCGATCAAACAGAGCACCGGCAGCTATCAACTGGCCCTGTGGTTGTTCGCCAGCCTCGGCGTGTTGGCGTGGTTTGGTCTGCACGGCGTCAAGCGTCGCTGGAGAACCACTTGGGGTTCGGCGGCGGTGACGGCGGCGCGGGTCTGAAGCGTCGATGGCCCTGCAACTGAGTTTTGCCGAAGCCAGCGCCACCGGCCCGCGCGCGGAAAATCAGGACGCTTTGCGCCTGGTCACGCCCGCTCCGGCGTTGGCGGCGAGCAAAGGTTTTCTGTTCGCCATCGCCGACGGTGTCAGTCAGTGTGCCGATGGCGGACTGGCTGCGCGTTCGACCTTGCAGGCCTTGGCGCTCGACTACTACGCAACACCGGAAACCTGGAGCGTGGCGCAGGCACTGGATCGCCTGCTGCTCGCACAAAACCTCTGGTTACAGGCCAATGGCGGTGGCCAACCATTGCTCACCACGGTCAGTGCCTTGGTCATGCGCGGTCGGCGTTTTACCCTCGCCCACGTCGGCGATTGCCGGGTGTATCGCTGGCACGGCGAAAGTTTGCAGCGGATCTCTGAAGATCACGTTTGGGAACAGCAAGGCATGCAGCATGTGCTCAAGCGTGCGCTGGGGCTGGATCAGCATCTGGTGCTGGACTTCCTTGACGGTGAACTGCGCGACGGCGAGTGCTTTGTTTTGCTCAGTGACGGTGTCTGGTCGACGCTGGGCGATACCGCGATTGCGGCGATTCTGCGTGATCAGCCAGATCTGCACAGCGCCGCGCAGACGCTGGTCAACGCCGCGCACCTGGCGGGGAGCCAGGACAATGCCAGTGCTTTGCTGGTGCGGGTCGATGCTGTCGGTGAGACGAGTATTGGTGATGCGCTGATTCATCTGCAGCAATGGCCACTGCCTCCAGCGCTGAAATCCGGGCAGCACTTTGAAGGCTGGCAGGTGCAAGAGATTGTTGCTCAGAGTCAGCAATCGCTGCTCTATCGAGTGCACGATGGGCAAGGTCAGAGGTGGTTGCTGAAAACCCTGCCCACGCGGTCCGCTGATGATTCCTACGCCGGGCAAGCGCTGTTGTCCGAAGAATGGTTCCTGAAACGTGTGGCCGGGCGGCATTTTCCTGAAGTCCATGCGTGCAGCCAGCGTCAGCATTTGTACTACGTGATGCGCGAATATTCCGGGGCAACGCTCGCTCAGTTGTTTCAACAGCCCGGCCCATTGCCGCTGGCGCAATGGCAGGACATCGCCGAGCGCCTGTTGCGCTCGGTCGGGCTGTTGCATCGGCGGCAGATTCTGCACCGGGACATCAAACCGGAAAATCTGCACGTGGGTGACGATGGCGAATTGCGTCTGCTGGATTTTGGCCTGGCGTATTGTCCGGGATTGTCCGAAGACGCGCCGTCAACGTTGCCGGGAACGCCCAGCTACATCGCCCCGGAAGCGTTTCGCGGGGATCCGCCGAGTGCGCAACAGGATTTGTATGCAGTCGGCGTGACCCTGTACTTCCTGCTCACCGGGCATTATCCCTATGGCGAGATCGAAGCATTTCAGCGGCCGCGATTTGCTGTGGCGGTAAGCGCCAGTCGTTATCGGCCGGATCTGCCGGAATGGCTGGCGCAGAGTCTGGAGCGTGGGGTGGCGGCTGATCCGCAACAACGGTTTGAAACGGCTGAGGAATGGCTGTTGGTGTTGGAACAGGGCGAGCGGCGCAGTTTGAGTGTGCGGCCCAGACCATTATTGGAGCGTGAGCCGTTGAAGGTCTGGCGGACGATGGCGTTGGTGGCTCTGTTGGGAAATCTGGTGCTGCTGGTTTTGTTGTTTCATCACTGACACCGCGTCGCGGCCATCGCGAGCAGGCTCACTCCTACAATTTGAAATGCGTTCCCCTGTAGGAGTGAGCCTGCTCGCGATGACGTCAGCCCAATCACCACAAATCCATCTACCTGAGCGCCCCACGAACGAGCAACCCGCCTCGATTCAGTGCAAAAAATCACCCTCAAAAACTGCTAAACCCCAATAAACCCGCCACCGTCCCCACTTGGCACAACCACTGCATTACCTCTCCCAACACACACATAAAGCCCAACTTTCAACGACGAAGGCTGCGCTTCCCGAGAGAACGGGACCAGGACAAAGGCGTCCTCGCTAGGCAACTAGCGGGACGCCTTTTTTGTTTGCGCAAAATTTCTCGAGCAAGGCCTGACTGCCCACAAGAGGCCAGCCGCAGCTCCCCGGAGAACCTGATGAAAAAACTCAAACTGGTGATGATCGGCAATGGCATGGCCGGGGTCCGCACCCTCGAAGAACTGCTCAAGCTGAGCAACGAGCTGTACGACATCACGGTCTTCGGCGCCGAACCGCACACCAACTACAACCGCATCCTGCTGTCACCGGTGCTGGCCGGTGAGCAGACCTTCGAAGAAATCGTGCTCAACGACCTCGACTGGTACCTGGAAAACCACATCAAGTTGCTGCTCAACCGCAAAGTGGTGGAGATCGACCGGGTCAAACGCCGGGTGATCGCCGAGGACGGCACCGAAGCCGAATACGACCGCCTGCTGATCGCCACCGGTTCGACGCCGTTTATTCTGCCGATCCCCGGCAACACCTTGCACGGGGTGATCGGTTACCGCGACATCGCCGACACTCAAGCGATGATCGACACCGCCAAAACCCACAAACACGCGGTGGTCATCGGTGGCGGTCTGCTCGGTCTCGAAGCCGCCAATGGCCTGATGCTGCGCGGCATGCACGTCACCGTGGTGCACATCGGCGAATGGCTGTTGGAACGGCAACTGGACAAAACCAGCGGTCAACTGCTGCAAAGCGCCCTCGAATCCCGTGGTTTGCACTTCCGTCTGTGCGAACAGACCCAGGCCCTGCACGACGCTGGCAATGGCCGGGTCGGCTCGGTGCAATTCAAGAACGGCGAGATCATCCCCGCCGATCTGGTGGTGATGGCGGCCGGCATTCGCCCCAACACCGAACTGGCGGAAAAGGCCGGCATCCCGTGCAATCGCGGGATTCTGGTCAATGACACCCTGCAAACCTACGATCCGCGTATTTATGCGATCGGCGAGTGCGCCAGCCATCGCGGGATTGCCTACGGTCTGGTCGCGCCGCTGTTCGAACAGGCCAAGGTTTGCGCCAACCACCTCGCACAATTGGGCTTCGCCCGTTATCAGGGTTCGGTGACCTCGACCAAACTCAAAGTCACCGGCATCGACCTGTTTTCCGCTGGCGACTTCATGGGCGGCGAAGGCACCGAGACCATCACCCTCTCCGACCCGATCGGCGGCGTGTACAAAAAACTGGTGATCAAGGATGACGTGCTGGTCGGCGCCTGTCTGTACGGCGATACGGCAGATGGCGGTTGGTATTTCCGGCAGATTCGTGAGAATCACGCCATCGGCGAGATCCGCGATCACCTCATGTTTGGAGAAAATGCGTTAGGCGACGTAGGACATCAGGGCCAGGACAAAGCCATGGTCATGGCCGACACCGCCGAAGTCTGCGGCTGCAACGGCGTGTGCAAAGGCACCATCGTCAAAGCCATTCAGGAACACGGCCTGTTCAGCGTTGATGAGGTGAAGAAACACACCAAAGCCGCGAGCTCCTGCGGCTCCTGTGCCGGCCTGGTCGAGCAGATCCTGATCAACACCGTCGGCGGCGCGGCCGACGTAAAACCGAAAAGCGAAAAAGCCATCTGCGGTTGCAGCGACCTCAATCACGGGCAGATCCGTCAGGCCATCCGCGAGCAACATCTGCTGACCATCGCCGGCACCATGAGCTACCTCAACTGGCGCACGCCGAACGGCTGCGCAACCTGCCGCCCTGCCCTCAACTATTACCTGATTTCCACTTGGCCCGGTGAAGCCAAGGACGATCCGCAATCGCGCCTGATCAACGAACGTGCACACGCCAACATCCAGAAGGACGGCACGTACTCGGTGGTACCACGCATGTGGGGCGGCGTGACCAATCCTTCGGAACTGCGGCGAATTGCCGATGTGGCTGACAAGTATCAGGTGCCGATGGTCAAGGTCACCGGCGGCCAGCGCATCGACTTGCTGGGCATCAAGAAGCAGGATCTGCCGGGCGTGTGGAAAGATCTCGACATGCCGTCCGGCCACGCCTACGGCAAATCCATCCGCACGGTAAAAACCTGCGTCGGCAGTGAGTTCTGCCGCTTCGGCACGCAAAATTCGACGCAACTGGGCATCGAGCTTGAGCACGACCTGTTCAACATGTGGTCGCCACACAAAGTGAAACTCGCCGTCTCCGGATGCCCACGCAACTGCTCGGAAGCGGGGATCAAAGACGTAGGAATCATCGGCGTCGACTCCGGCTGGGAGATGTACATCGGCGGCAACGGCGGGATCAAAACCGAAGTCGCCGAATTCTTCGTCAAGCTGAAAACCGCCGAAGAAGTCCGCGAATACAACGGCGCCTTCCTGCAGCTCTACCGCGAAGAAGCCTTCTACCTCGAACGCACCGTGCACTACCTGCAACGGGTCGGCATGGAGCACATCAAAAAAGCCGTGCTCGAAGACCCCGAGCGCCGCAAAGCGCTGAACGAACGCCTGCAATTCTCCCTGTCGTTCGAACAGGATCCGTGGAAAGAACGCTTGGCGCAGCCGCAACTGAAGAAAGAATTCGATGTGATCCCTGTGAAAAACCTGGAGGTGCCGGCATGAACTGGCTGGATATCTGTGCTCTCGAAGAGATCAACGCCCTCGGCTCGCGGATCATTGCCGGTCCGAAAGGTGACATCGCGATTTTTCGTACAAGCGACGATGAGGTTTTCGCCCTCGACGACCGCTGCCCACACAAGGGCGGGCCGTTGTCACAAGGTTTGATCTACGGCAAACGCGTGGCCTGTCCGCTGCACAATTGGCAAATCGACCTCGAATCCGGCGAAGCGCAGGCGCCGGACATCGGTTGCGCGCACCATCACCCGGCGCGGGTCGAGAATGGTCGTGTGCAACTGGCCTTGCGGGACGCCATCTGATGAACCGCCAGACGACCGCCTCGACCTGCTGTTATTGCGGGGTCGGCTGCGGCGTTCTGATCGAGCATGACGGCGAGCGCATCCTCGGCGTCAGCGGCGATCCGGCGCACCCGGCCAACTTCGGCAAACTGTGCAGCAAGGGCTCGACCCTGCACCTGACCGGCGACCTCACGGCCCGCGCGCTGTTCCCGGAACTGCGCCTGGGCAAAGGCCTCGCGCGCAGCCGCACAGACTGGGACACCGCACTGGAGCATGCCGCCAACGTGTTCGCCGAGACCATCGCCGAGCACGGCCCGGACAGCGTGGCGTTCTATATCTCCGGACAGTTGCTGACCGAGGACTATTACGCCTTTAACAAACTGGCGCGGGCACTGGTCGGGACCAACAATATCGACAGCAATTCGCGCCTGTGCATGTCCTCAGCGGTGGTCGGCTACAAGCGCAGCCTCGGCGCCGATGCTCCTCCGTGCAGTTATGAGGACCTGGAACTCAGCGATTGCGTGATGATCGTCGGCAGTAACATGGCCTACGCCCATCCGGTACTTTTCCGTCGGCTGGAAGAGGCAAAGTCCCGCCGTCCACAGATGAAAGTCATCGTCATCGACCCTCGGCGCACCGACACCTGCGACCTTGCCGATTTACACTTGGCGATTCTGCCGGGCACAGATGTCGCTTTGTTTCATGGGATTTTGCATCTGTTGTTGTGGGAAGACTGGATCGACCGCGATTTCGTCAAAGCGCACACCGATGGCCTCGCCGAACTGAAAAGTCTGGTGCGCGATTACACCCCGCAAATGGTTTCGCAGTTATGCGGCATCAGCGTCGAGCAATTGCAGCAGTGCGCCGAATGGGTCGGCACTTCACCGAGTTTCCTGTCGCTGTGGTGCATGGGTTTGAACCAGTCCACGGCTGGCAGCGCGAAAAACAGTGCACTGATCAATCTGCACTTGGCCACCGGGCAAATCGGCCGTCCGGGTGCAGGACCTTTCTCCCTCACTGGTCAGCCAAATGCCATGGGCGGACGCGAAACCGGCAGTTTGTCGAACTTGTTGCCGGGGCATCGAGACGCAGCCGACCCTGAACACCGCGCTGAAGTGGCGGCTTATTGGGGTGTGGATCAACTGCCGGAAAGCACTGGTCTCAGCGCCATCGAACTGTTCGAGCAAGTGCGCAGCGGCAAGATCAAGGCGTTGTGGATCGCCTGCACCAACCCTGCGCAATCGATGCCGGATCAGAGTGCGGTGCGCGCGGCGCTGGAAGCCTGCCCGTTTGTGGTGTTGCAGGAGGCTTTTCGCACCACCGAAACCGCTGCGTTCGCCGATCTGCTGCTGCCTGCTGCCAGTTGGGGCGAGAAGGAAGGCTCGGTAACCAATTCCGAGCGACGCATTTCCCACGTGCGCAAAGCCATCCTCCCACCGGGCGAAGCGCGGCCGGACTGGGCGATCACGGTAGATTTCGCACAACGTCTGGAGAAACGTCTGCGTCCCGCTGAATCGAGCCTGTTTACGTTCAACCAACCTGCGCAGTTGTTCGATGAATTCAAATGGCTGACGCATGGCCGCGATCTGGATATGTCCGGGATCAGTCATGCGCTGATCGACGAGATCGGACCGCAGCAATGGCCCTTCCCTGCCGGCGCGCGGCAAGGAACGCCACGCCTGTACGAGGATGGGATTTTCCCAACCGCCAACGGACGCGCTCAGTTCATCGCCGACCCTTATCGCGCCGCCAAAGAACAGCGCGATGCTCGCTTTCCACTGACGTTGATCACTGGCCGCCTGCGTGATCAATGGCACGGTATGAGCCGCACCGGTACGTCGGCGCAACTGTTCGGGCATGTCAGCGAAGCGGTGTTGAGCTTGCACCCGGACGAACTGCGCAGGCATCGCTTGCAGCCGGGCGATCTGGTCAACCTTAAAAGTCGTCGCGGCGCAGTGATCGTCGCGGTTGGCAGCGACGACAGCGTACGTCCGGGACAGGCGTTTCTGCCGATGCACTGGGGCGACCGTTTTCTCAAGGGCGGCGTGAACAGCCTGACCCTGCCGGCCTTCGATCCATTGTCGAAACAACCGGAACTGAAACACAGCGGTGTGCGCCTGGAGCCGGTCAATCTGCCGTGGCAGCTTTTCGCGCTCATTGAGGGCGATGTTCAACGGCATTTCGAGGCCCTACGACCGCTCTGTGAGGCATTTTCCTACGTGAGTCTCAGCCTTGTCGGACGTGAACGATCGGCATTGCTGATACGCGCAGCCAGCAGTGAGGCGCCGGATGCGCAATTGCTCAGTGAAATCGACCGATGCCTGTCACTGATCGACGGCCCGGTACTGGCTTACGACGATCCACGTCGGGCCATTGGCAAGCGCGTACGCATTGAAAACGGCCGCATCACCGCGATTCGCCTGGCCGGCGAAACCCTCGCCCGGCATTGGCTACAGGGGTTGTGGCTGGAAGGTCGTGCAGACGAACAACTGCGGCGCTGGTTGCTGGCACCGATGAGTGCGCCGCCGGGCAGTGCCGGGGCGCAGATCGCTGCGGATAAAACCCTGTGCAACTGCAAGAACGTCAGCCTCAACGCGGTCTGCGCCGGCATTCGCCAGGGGCTGGATCTGCAAGGCTTGAAAAACAATCTGGGCTGCGGCACGCAATGCGGCTCGTGTGTCCCGGAAATAAAACGCTTGCTGGCTGCCGATGTGCAGACAGTCGCCGTCATCTGATGAGGAAAACACCATGAACGCAAAAGTCTGGCTGGTGGGTGCAGGTCCTGGTGACCCCGAATTGCTGACCCTCAAAGCGGTACGCGCCTTGCGCGAAGCCGATGTGGTGCTGATCGATGATCTGGTCAACGACGCGGTGCTCGAACACTGCCCTGGCGCGCGAATCATTGCGGTGGGTAAACGCGGTGGTTGCCGTTCCACGCCGCAGGCATTTATCCATCGGTTGATGCTGCGCTATGCCCGCCATGGCAAGTGTGTGGTGCGGCTCAAGGGCGGCGATCCGTGCATTTTCGGCCGTGGCGGTGAAGAGGCGCAGTGGTTGCGTGAACGTGGCGTTGAGGTGGAGTTGGTCAATGGCATTACCGCCGGGCTCGCTGGGGCGACGCAGTGCGATATTCCGCTGACGTTACGCGGTGTGGCGCGCGGGGTGACGCTGGTGACCGCGCACACGCAGGATGACAGCCAATTGAACTGGCAGGCGCTGGCGCAGGGCGGTACGACGCTGGTGGTTTATATGGGCGTGGCCAAGCTGGGCGAGATTCGCGATCAGTTGCTGGCGGGCGGGATGTCGGCGGATACGCCGGTGGCGATGATCGAGAATGCATCGTTGCCAGAGCAGCGCGAATGCCGTAGTGATCTGATGAGCATGAGCGATGACGCAGGAATTTTCGGATTGAAGAGCCCGGCGATTCTGGTAATTGGTGCGGTGGCGGCGGCTGGTGAAGATCAAAAGATCGCAGCCTGCGGCAGCTCCTACATGAAATCTGCATACGTCCTGTAGGAACTGCCGCAGGCTGCGATCTTTTAAAGCTGCAAAGCCAAATCGCAGGCAAAGAAAAGCCCGGCCTAAGCCGGGCTTTTCTCAGAGCGGCAGCTAATTACTTAGCTTGAGCTTCAACCTGCGCTTCTACGCGACGGTTTACAGCGCGGCCAGCTTCAGTTTTGTTGTCAGCAACTGGGCGGGATTCGCCGTAGCCAACAGACTGAACGCGGGACGATTCAACACCGTACTGGTTGGTCAGAACTTGCTTAACGGCGTTTGCACGACGCTCGGACAGTTTCTGGTTGTAAGCGTCAGGACCGACGGAGTCAGTGTGACCTTCAACAGTAGTGGTGGTGGATGGGTACTGCTTCATGAAGTCAGCCAGGTTCTTGATGTCGCCGTAGCTGTTGGTTTTAACAACAGATTTGTCGAAATCGAACTTAACGTCCAGCTCAACACGAACAACTTCAGCAACTGCTGGGCAGCCGTCAGCGTCAACAGTTACGTTGGCTGGGGTGTCCGGGCACTTGTCAACGTTGTCGCAAACGCCATCGTTGTCGCTGTCGGAGCAGACTTCAGCTGGTGCTGGAACTGGAGCAGCAGCAGGCTTGGAGCCGCCACCGAAGTTCACACCGATACCAACGCTAGGAGCCCACTCGGTGTCGCCCTGGTCGATGTTGTACTGAGCTTCAACGCCAGCACGGGCGTAGAAGTTCTCGGTGAAGTACAGCTTGGCACCAGCGCCCAGGTTGGCGAAGGTGGAGCGGTCACGACCGCCGGAACCGTTCTGACCGATGCTCTGATCGGAGAAACCAGCCGATACGTATGGACGCAGCATGTCGCCTGGGTTGTTGAAGTGGTACAGAGCGTCCAGAGCGGTGTTAGCGCCCTTGATGTTACGACCGTCGTCGGAACGCACGTTGTGCACTTCGTCGTAGCCCAGACGCAGTTCAACGTCGTCGGTCAGGAAGTAACCGATCGAGCCGCCGAACAGGTTGCCGTTGTTCTTGAAGTTGCGAGCGCTGTCGAATTGTTCTTTCTTTGCGAAGCCTTCGATTTCAACTGCGCCTTGGCCTTGTGCCAGAGCGCCGAACGAAGTGGCGGCAATCAGAGAACCAATGGCCAAGCCCAAGGTGTTTTTCAGTTTCATCCGTTAAATCCCCATCTGGTGATTGTGAAGCAGTCCCGCAAACCGGGGGACAACTCGGCGGCAAGTCTATCAGAACTTGCCTACACGTAAGAGATATTTGCGCTGAACTAAGTTTCAGCAATGCCTGCAAATTTCTCACGCAATTTATCTAGAGCACGTTTGTAACGCATTTTTGTCGCACTCAAACCCATGTGCATGATGTCTGCGATCTCCTGAAATTCCAGCTCTGCGACAAATCGAAGCACCAGAATTTCACGGTCAATCGGGTTCACATACACCAGCCAGCGATCAAGCCCGCCCTTCTCCTCGGGTTTCGGCGCCTTTTCTTCGGACGCTTCCTCGAGGGGGTCAAGACTCAATGCGTCCATCAAGCGACGCTTTCGCCGTTCCTTCCGATACTGCGTAATACATTCGTTGTACGTGATGCTGTAGAGCCACGTTTTGAACTTCGATTTCCCCTCGAAGTTCTTCAGGCCATACAGCACCTTCAACATGACTTCCTGACAGACATCGTCTGCGTCGCGATCGTTCCCAAGATATCTCGCACAAACGTTAAATAATGTTCGCTGGTAACGCCGCATCAGTTCTTCATAAGCGCGCGTTACGTGAAAAAGCTCGGTATGCGAGCGCGCGACCAACTCCTCATCAGAGAGCTCGCGGGGGTCGTAGCGCGTGGATAGCGTTTGGGCTTTATTCAAAACAAGTCGTGCCGACAGTCAGGTCAATGTCCACCGCAACCAGCATCAGCTGGCATTTTGCGGCGGCATACATTAGCAGGGTTTGCCGGATTAGCGGCTACTCACATGCTGTTCCAGCAGGATCCGATTGGAAAGAGAGACTAGCTCACCCTCATCGGTCAGCAATGTGGTTTTCACCGTGCCGATCTCCTCGATCTGCCCTTCGACCTCGCCAACACGCACTTGTTGCCCAACCTGATACAACTCACGCACATAGATTCCCGCAAGAATCTGACCGGCAATTTCCCGGCTTCCCAAACCCATGGCCAGCGCAACGGCCAGACCAACGGTAATCAATACGATGACAATCACATGGTTCAGCAGGTCGGTCTTGACCTCAAGCTGGCTGATCGCAACCGAGATACTGATGATGATCACCAGCCCTTGCGCAATTCGCCCCAGCCCCGAAGCGTAGTCCAGGCCTACGCCTTCTGCCGCCCCGCGCACCAGTCCGTTGGCCAGTTGCGCGAGCAAAACACCTACCAGCAACACCAGCGCCGCGCCGAATACTTTCGGCAAATAGAGCGCCAACATATCCAGCGTAGCTGAAACTCGCTCAAGGCCAAGTGATTCTGCTGCCGAAACCAGAAAAATCAGCAGAACGAACCAGTAGACGATCTTGCCGATCAGGGTCGAGATTGGAACCTGCAGCCCCGCACGCGACATCAATTTGGTCAGGCCGGTGCCGCCCATCAAGCGATCGAGGCCGAGTTTGGCGAGCAGCTTGGAGAGCAAGGTATCGAGCAGCTTGGCCACGACGAAACCCAACAGCAGCACGACCAGTGCGCCGAACAGGTTCGGGATGAAGTTGGCTACTTTGGTCCACAACGCAGTCATTGCAGTGACGAGGCTCTGAGTCCAGAGGTCGAGTTCCATATTCAATCAGCCTTATCAGCAGTGCGAGCGGTAGGTTTACGAAGACGGGAAACCGGCGAGACATGGGCCGAGCCGTTATTCAGGGCGATCATCAGCGCCGGCAGCCAGCGGCCCAGCAGGCTGAACAGATCACCGGCGCCGACCTGGCGGTTGGCGGTTTTGAGTACGCGGCCCAGGCAGGCATCGTCGTCGCGGCTGGACGGCGAGGCGTTGAGCATGTCGCGCAAAGACTGTTCAAACGGATCGTGCATACGCACCTCTCGTGATGTCTGTGAAAGACGCGGGCAGATTTGGTCGGGTCACATGCGCCATGTTCAGACCCAGCGCAAACGACGGAATAACCACCACTGACCGAAGGCCAGGGCGAGCACCGTCAAGCAGGCGATCAGGAAACCATAAGGGCTGCTGGAGAATGGAATTCCGCCAACGTTGATGCCCAGCAGACCGGTGATGAAACTCATCGGCAAAAAGATGCAGGTGATGATCCCGAAGCGGTACATCGTGCGATTCATGCGCTCGCTCAAACGCCGGTCTTCAGCCTCCAGCACAAGCCCCACGCGCTCTCGGGTCAATTCGAGCTCTTCGAGATAGCGGGTCAGGCTGTTGTTCAATTCGTTCCAGTAATCGGCATCGTCATCGACAAACCATGGCAGCTTTATCCGTGTGAGTTGTCCGAAAATATCCCGCTGCGGCGCAAGAAAACGCTTCAGCCCGGCAGCTCTGCGACGGATGTGCAAAATGGCGCCATGCTCAGGGGTATACCGTTCGTCGGCATCCATCTTTTCTTCTTCCTCATCGGCGATTTCCGAGAGGCAAGTGACCAGATCCTGCACCTTGTTGGTGAGGAACTGCGCCAGATAAAGGATCAGTTCAGAGGCTGTTTTCGGGCCCTTGCCGTCGGCCAATTGCACCAACAGCTCATCAGTGGCACGCAAAGGACGCAAACGCAGCGAAATCACACGCTGGGCGGAGGCGAAAATCCGCACCGAAACCATGTCTTCCGGCTCGGCACCCGGGTTGAGATTGACCCCGCGCAAAAACAGCAGCAGCTCGGAATCGGGCAACGGCAACAGACGCGGTCGCGTGTTCTCTTCCAGCAGCAGGTCGCAGGTGAATTCGTTGAGACCGCTGGATTTGCGCAGCCAGGTCTGGGTCTGCGGATGGCTGCGATCCCAGTGCAGCCACAGGCTTTCATGGGCCTGCAACTGCAAATCGTCGAGCTCAGTCCGGGCTATCGAACGCGCACCGCCTTTTCCGTCCAGCACCAGGGCATGCACCAGCCCCCATTGCGCGTTTTCTTCCTCGAACATCCGCATCCCTTTGTCGAAAGCTTATTCAGGCATCTGCAGCGGACTTGGCGAGACGATCACGCCGTTGTTGTCCGCATAAATGTACTGGCCCGGGTGGAACGTCACACCGGCGAACGTCACCGGGACGTTGAGGTCGCCGATACCACGTTTTTCGGTTTTCATCGGATGGCTGGCCAGCGCCTGCACGCCCAGATCGGTCTGCGCGATAACGTCGACGTCACGGATGCAGCCGTAGATCACCAGCCCTTCCCAACCGTTTTTAGCGGCTTTCTCGGCAATCATGTCGCCCAGCAGCGCCCGGCGCAGCGAACCGCCGCCATCGACCACCAGCACCTTGCCGTTGCCTTTCAGTTCAGCCTGTTCCTTGACCAGCGAGTTGTCTTCGAAGCATTTGATGGTCACGATTTCGCCGCCGAACGAATCACGGCCGCCGAAATTGCTGAACATCGGTTCCAGCACCTGCACCAGCTCCGGATAGGCGTCGCACAGGTCAGGCGTAAGGTAATGGTTCATCGAAAAACTCCTGTAACAAGGAAGACGATCAAGGATGACGCATTCTGTTGAGACGATCTCCGGCGGTCGCTGTTTACCTTAGTCGATCTCATGGTCGCTGAACGAACCTGAACAAACCCTGAAACGTAATAGCTAAACAGCCACCAAAAATGACCAGAACCGCACAATGCGTCATATCTTAGCCGCAAGCCAACCCGAACGAAATGCCCTTTTCAGGGCCCGCCTCTCAGACCGCAGCAGCCAGATCCGGCTTCTCGCCCAGCAGTGGCGTGTGTTGATCGTTCAACCAGCGCGCCACCAATGGCCATACCTCAGTCTGCGCCGCTTTGCTCACCAACATCTCGACATGGCCGAAATTATCGTTGAAGCCCTGCTCGCGGCCCAGATTGATGAACTGCTTGTGCTCCGAGCCGATCTGCTCGAACAACTTGCGACAGGCCCAGGCCGGATCCTGATGATCCCCTGCTGCAGTCACCGCCAGCACTGGCACTTGAACATCGGCCAGTCCCGCCCACCAATCCTTGTCCTTGTCGCCAAAACGGCCGAACAAACCGTACCAACGCATGCTTTCCAGCGCCAGACCGATCGGCTCATCTTCCGGGCCACGTTTGAGGCGCGAACCCGACAGCTGCGCGAAGCGCTTGAGAATAAAGCGCCCGCTCCACTCCACCGGCGGGATTTTCAGCGGCCAGTACGTGCGACTGACCTGCGTGCCGAAAAACGCTGCCGAAGCCACGGCAGGCTCGCCAAGGTATTCGCCACCGAGCGCGGCGGCCAGGGTGATGCCGCCCAGCGAATGGCCGATCCAGTGCGGAACCTGCCCGCTCTGCTCACGCACGAATGCGGCAATCGCCGGCAGATCGTAACGGGCATAGTCGGCGACACGGTTGCGCCGGTATTCCTCGTTGCGCTGCGACAAACCGTGGCCGCGCATCTCCGGAATCCACACGTCGAACCCCAGTCGCGTCAGATACGCGCCCAGGCCCAGGCCTTTGGGTGAGAACCAGAAGCGCCGATTGGAAAAACTGCCGTGCAGCAGAATCACCGGCACACCGCGAGGCGCCGAGGCATCGGCCATGCCCAACCGGGTCACAGCGATTTCCACGGACCAGTCGGGACTGTTGCCGGGTTTCAGTCGATACACGTCTTCGCTCAGATCGCCGCGCCGTTCGGCGCTGATCAGGGCGACAGGAAACAGGTTGCTGCTGCTTTGCATAATGCTCTTGCACAAAAAAGGGCGGCATCCGGAGACCCCGCCCTGTTTGAATCATAAGGAGCCGAATCGTGTAGGAGTGAGCCTGCTCGCGATGGCGGTGTGTCATTCGAATCAATGCTGACTGTCATGACGCTATCGCGAGCAGGCTCACTCCTACAGGGAGACGCGGACCGTTCACATCTTGATCAAGCCGGGGCTTGGCCTTCGGCGAGGAAGAACCAGGTTTCCAGCACGGTGTCCGGGTTCAGCGACACGCTTTCGATGCCCTGTTCCATCAGCCACTTGGCCAGATCCGGGTGGTCCGAAGGACCCTGACCGCAGATGCCGATGTACTTGCCGGCCTTGTTGCACGCGGCAATCGCGTTGGCCAAGAGCTTCTTGACCGCCGGATTACGCTCGTCGAACAGGTGCGCGATGATACCGGAATCGCGGTCCAGGCCCAGCGTCAGCTGAGTCAGGTCGTTGGAACCGATCGAGAAGCCGTCGAAGAATTCGAGGAATTCTTCAGCAAGGATCGCGTTGGATGGCAGCTCGCACATCATGATCACGCGCAGACCGTTCTCGTCGCGCTTCAAGCCGTTTTCGGCGAGCAGATCGACAACCTGGCTGGCTTCGCCCAGAGTACGGACGAACGGCACCATGATTTCAACGTTGGTCAGGCCCATCTCGTTGCGCACACGTTTCAGCGCGCGGCATTCGAGTTCGAAGCAGTCGCGGAACGATTCGCTGATGTAACGCGAAGCGCCACGGAAGCCCAGCATCGGGTTCTCTTCTTCCGGCTCGTAGAGCTTGCCGCCGATCAGGTTGGCGTATTCGTTGGACTTGAAGTCCGACAGACGCACGATGACTTTTTTCGGCGTGAACGCTGCAGCCAGGGTGCTGATGCCTTCCACCAGTTTGTCGACGTAGAAGTCGACCGGGTCGTTGTAACCGGCGATACGCTTGTCGACGCTGTCCTTGATTTCCTGCGGCAGACCGTCGTAGTTCAACAGCGCTTTCGGGTGGACGCCGATCATGCGGTTGATGATGAACTCCAGACGGGCCAGGCCGACACCGGCGTTCGGCAGCTGCGCGAAGTCAAAAGCGCGGTCCGGGTTGCCAACGTTCATCATGATCTTGAACGGCAGCTCCGGCATGGCATCGACGGAGTTCTTCTTGATGTCGAAGCCCAGCTCGCCTTCGAAGATGTAACCGGTGTCGCCTTCAGCGCAGGACACGGTCACGCCCTGGCCATCCTTCAGCAATTGGGTGGCGTTGCCGCAACCAACCACAGCCGGAATACCCAGCTCGCGAGCGATGATCGCTGCGTGGCAAGTACGGCCGCCACGGTTGGTGACGATGGCGCTGGCGCGCTTCATCACCGGTTCCCAGTCCGGGTCGGTCATGTCGGAAACGAGTACGTCGCCCGGCTGGACTTTGTCCATCTCGGAGACGTCCTTGATGATGCGCACTTTACCGGCGCCGATGCGCTGGCCGATCGCACGACCTTCAACCAGCACGGTGCCGGTTTCTTTCAACAGGTAACGTTCCATGACGTTGGCCTGGGTGCGGCTTTTCACGGTTTCCGGACGGGCCTGCACGATGTACAGCTTGCCGTCGTCACCGTCCTTGGCCCACTCGATGTCCATCGGGCAGCCGTAGTGCTTTTCGATGATCATCGCTTGCTTGGCCAGCTCGCTGACTTCAGCGTCGGACAGGCAGAAACGCGCACGATCAGCCTTGTCGACATCGATGGTCTTGACCGAACGACCGGCCTTGGCCTCGTCGCCGTAGATCATCTTGATGGCTTTGCTGCCGAGGTTGCGACGCAGGATCGCCGGACGACCGGCCTCCAGCGTGCCCTTGTGCACGTAGAACTCATCCGGGTTGACCGCGCCTTGTACGACGGTTTCGCCCAGACCGTAGGCGCCGGTGATGAACACCACGTCACGGAAACCGGATTCGGTATCGAGGGTGAACATCACGCCGGCAGTGCCGGTTTCCGAACGCACCATGCGCTGCACGCCAGCCGACAGGGCGACCAGTTTGTGGTCGAAGCCCTGGTGCACGCGGTAGGAAATCGCACGGTCGTTGAACAGCGAAGCGAACACCTCTTTGGCGGCGCGGATAACGTTTTCCACACCACGGATGTTCAGGAAGGTTTCCTGCTGACCGGCGAAGGATGCATCCGGCAAGTCTTCGGCGGTGGCGGAAGAACGCACGGCCACGGCCACATCAGGATTACCGGCCGACAGCGCGGCGAACGCGGTGCGGATCTCGGCATTCAGTTTTTCGGGGAATTCGGCTTCCATGATCCATTGACGGATCTGTGCGCCGGTCTTGGCCAGGGCGTTGACGTCGTCGACGTCGAGCGCATCGAGGGCCGCGTGGATCTGGTCGTTGAGGCCGCTCAGTTCGAGGAAATCACGATAAGCCTGAGCCGTCGTGGCGAAGCCGCCGGGGACCGAAACACCGGCGCCTGCCAGGTTACTGATCATCTCGCCCAGGGATGCGTTCTTGCCCCCCACATGCTCAACATCGTGTTTGCCGAGCTTATCGAGGGAAACTACGTACTCTACCAAGGTGATCTCTCCACTAACTGTGTTGGAAAAGCTCAGAAACCGGCGGCCCGGGGGAGCCTTGGCCGGTTGTATGGCCTGGACCTGGAAAATAAGTGAGAATGCGGGCCAATCGCGGCCGACAAATCGCGCCTATCATATCCAAGATTGATGACTAGCTTAAGGCCCAAGGTGCAAATGAAACGATCTGCTTTCTTCATCTCCGATGGCACCGGCATCACAGCCGAAACCCTGGGTCAAAGCCTTCTGGCGCAGTTCGAAAACATTACCTTCAGCAAATTCACGCGACCGTACATCGACAGCGTTGAAAAAGCGCGGGCCATGGTACAACAAATCAACAAAGCCGCTGAAACCGACGGCTTTCGCCCGATCATCTTCGACACCATCGTCAATCAGGACATCCGTGAGATTCTCGCAACGTCCAATGGTTTCATGATCGATATTTTCTCGACCTTCCTTGCCCCGCTGGAGCAGGAACTGACCGAGCATTCTTCCTATACCGTCGGCAAATCGCATTCGATCGGGCACAACTCCAATTACATGGAGCGCATCGAGGCGGTCAACTTTGCCCTCGACAACGACGACGGTGCGCGCACCCACTATTACGACAAAGCCGATTTGATACTAGTGGGCGTGTCGCGATGCGGCAAAACGCCGACGTGTCTGTACATGGCCATGCAGTTCGGCATCCGCGCGGCCAACTATCCGCTGACCGAAGACGACATGGAGCGCCTGACCCTGCCGACGGCCCTGCGCGCCCATCAGCACAAGCTGTTCGGCCTGACCATCGACCCCGACCGCCTCACCGCGATCCGCAACGAGCGCAAGCCCAACAGCCGCTATTCGAGCTACGCGCAGTGCGAATTCGAAGTGCGCGAAGTGGAAAACCTGTTCCGCCGCGAGAACATCCCCAACATCAACTCCACGCATTTTTCGGTGGAAGAGATTTCGGCGAAGATTCTGGTGGAGAAAGGTGTGGAGCGGCGGTTCAAGTAGATTTGTGGTGTCTGAATGACCGCTATCGCGAGCAGGCTCACTCCTACAGTTGATCTTCAGCGGGCACAGATCATGTGGACGACAGAGATTCATTGTAGGAGTGAGCCTGCTCGCGATGAACGATTACACGATCTCTGTCAGTGCCCGGCTTAAAGCTTCAAAACCTGCCAGCAACAACCGATCATCCCCCACCGCATTACACACGCTCACCCGAACAAACTGCGGCACCGCTGAGTGCCCGACTGCAAATGCCTCGGCGGTGGCTACCAGATAGTTGTTTTCCTTCAATTCCGCGGCAATCTGCGACGCCCGCCACAACTCAGGCACTTCCACCCAGAAATGCGGGCTGTAAGGGTGAGTCTTGTAATTCAAACCCTGCAGAACAGGCGCCACCAACGCTTTGCGCCGAGCGATCTCGCTGATCTGTTCGTCCAGCAAACGCTCGGCCATGCCGCTTTCAATCCACAGACTCGCGACTTCCATCGATAACGGATTGGCCATCCAGCAGGTGGCGCGGATTGCAGCACTCAAACGGCCGATCAACGGCTGCGGAGCGTGCAGGTAACCGACGCGCAATCCGGCGGAAACAGCCTTGCTCAGACTGCCAATCAACACCGAACGCTCCGGCGCGAAAAAACTGAGCGGCAACGGGCGCTGACGGTCCAGCACGGCGTGGGCTTCGTCTTCGATAATCAGCAAATTGTGCTGGCGACAGAGCTCGGCAATCGCCTCGCGCCGCGAGATCGACATCACGGCGGCTGTAGGATTCTGGATCGTCGGCGTGCAATACACTGCCGACACTCGGTGCTGACGGCAGATGTCCTCCAGTGCCGACGGCAACAGTCCTTCGTCATCCATCGCTGCGCCGACAAGTTTTATCCCAAGCTGGCGTGCGACGCCGATCAATCCCGGGTAGGACAAATGCTCGGTGACCACTGTGTCGCCGGCCTTGAGCAAACCCATCAACGCGCACAACAAACCATGCTGACCGCCGTTGACGCACAACACCTGATCGGCGTGCGGCACGAACGCTTCGTGCTGCAACCAGACCGCCCCGGCCAATCGGTGCCGTGCCAGCCCCGCTTCGGCGGTGTACCCGGTCAACTGCTGTAACACCCGCGGATCGCTGGCCAGCTCCTGCAGACTCTGGCTCATGAACGCCGCTTCCTGTGCGGGAATCGGCTGATTGCGGCTCATGTCGAAACAGCCTGACGGCTCATCGCTGACATTGCGAAAGCCTTTGTCCTGCGGCCGCTCCATCCCGCGCTGACACACATAGGTGCCATCTCCTACGCGAGCCACCACTAATCCGACACGCTCAAGTTCACCGTAGGCACGGCTGATGGTGCCGATGGTCACGCCCAGGCTGTCGGCCAGCAATCGGTGCGGCGGCAACTTGCATCCCGCATCGATCACCCCTTCGTCGATGGCCTGTGCGACCGCATCGGCCAGGCGTTTGTATTTCACGCCGACGCCATTGGCGAGGCCGTCGCGGAGGATTGACACCATGGCAATACTTACTTTGACAGTCATTCTCGCCCCGAATAGCGTGCTAGAAACAGGTTCAATCAGAAATAGACCGTTTCCGCGACCAGGTCAATTCCACCGTTCGGAGCACACCACATGTCGACCACCGTCAGCACACCGATGAATATCAGCAACCCCTGGCTCGCCGGATTGCTCACCAGCACGCTGTTTTTGATCGTCTGTCTGAGCTGGGGCACGACGTGGCTGGGGATCAAGATCGCGGTGGAAAGCGTGCCGCCGCTGACCGCCGCCGGGCTGCGTTTTCTGATTGCCTTTCCGCTGTTCCTGACCTTCGCGCTGTTGCGCAAGGAACCGCTGCTGTTCCCACGGCAAAGTCGCTGGTTTTTTGTGTTCGTCACACTGTCGTATTTCAGCCTGCCCTACTACCTGCTCAACTACGGCGAGATGCACGTGTCATCGGGCCTGACCGCCCTGCTGTTCAGTTGCATGCCGGTGTTTATCCTGTTGTTTTCCGCACTGTTTCTGCGCGAGAGAATCTACCCGTCGCAAATGCTCGGCATCGCCATCGGTTTTGGCAGTCTGTTCATGATTATTCGCAGTCAGAGTCTGCACTTGGATCAGGCCGAATGGCTGGGGGTGCTGGCGATTCTGTGTGCAGCGGTGATGCATGCGCTGTGCTACGTGGTGACGAAAAAACACGGCAGCGCGATCAGCGTGATTACCTACAACACCCTGCCGATCGGCATTGCCGGGGCGATGTTATTTATTGTCGGCTTGAGTGTTGAAGCGCCGGTGTTTGCGCAAGTGACAGCACGCTCGTGGGGCGCCCTGTTCTATCTCGGGCTGGTGGCCTCGGTCGGCGGATTCATCGTTTACTTTCTGCTGCTTAAACGCCTGAGCCCGATCATCCTGTCGTTCGTGTTTATCATTTTCCCGGTGTTCGCCGTGATCATCGGCGCCTGGTACGAGGGGCAAGCCCTGTCCCGGGAGCTGATGATCTATTCGGCGATTTTGTTGAGTGGTTTTGCGATCACCAAATTGCCTGTGGAAAAGTGGTTCAGATAACGAACATATCCACAAAGCGGTTGACTGCCGTCGATTCAAGCAGCGCCTGATCCTTGCACAACGTGAAGATCTCGCCGCTGCGCTGACCGGTGAAACGCGTAGCCAGATTGGCCTTGAACTTGTCCTCCAGCAATGGAATACCCTCGGCACGGCGCCGGCGATGACCGATCGGGTACTCCACGACAACGTTTTCAGTGCTGCTGCCGTCCTTGAAAAACACCTGCACGGCGTTGGCGATCGAGCGCTTGTCAGGCTCCAGGTATTCGCGGGTGAAACGCGGTTCTTCGACGATCACCATTTTTTCGCGCAACACATCAATGACCGGATGCGCCTTGTGGAAATCGTCTTCGTATTGTTCGGCGACCAGATTGCCGAACGCCAGCGGCACGGCGGTCATGTACTGAATGCAGTGGTCGCGGTCGGCGGCGTTGGCCAGCGGCCCGACCTTGGAAATGATGCGAATCGCCGATTCGTGGGTGGTGATGACGATCTTGTCGATCTCATGCAGACGATTGCGCACCTGCGGGTGCAAGGTCACCGCCGCTTCGCAGGCGGTTTGCGCGTGGAACTCGGCGGGAAAGCTGATTTTGAACAGCACGTTTTCCATCACGTAACTGCCGAAGGGGCGCGACAAACTGAAGGCGCGCTTGCCTTCGGGTTTCAATGCCAGATCGCTGTTGGTGTGACTGAACAGAACGTCATAAAAGCCCCACTGCTTCGCAGTCAGCACCCCGGGGATGCCCATCTCGCCGCGCATGGCGATGTCGGCCAGACGCACACCACGACTCGTCGCATCCCCCGCTGCCCAGGATTTTCGCGAACCGGCGTTCGGCGCATGACGATAAGTGCGCAGGGCCTGACCGTCGGCGAACGCGTGGGACAACGCCGACAACAGTTGCTCGCGATTGGCACCCATGAGTTTGGCGGTGACGGCGGTTGAAGCAACTTTCACCAGAATGACGTGATCGAGTCCTACACGATTGAAGGAGTTTTCCAGGGCAATCACGCCTTGAATTTCGTGGGTCATGATCATCGCTTCCAGCACATCGCGAATGGTCAGCGGCGCTTCAACATTGGCCAGACGCTTCTGCGAGAGGTGATCGGCCACCGCAAGAATGCCGCCGAGGTTGTCCGATGGATGGCCCCACTCGGCGGCGAGCCAGGTGTCGTTGTAGTCGAGCCAGCGGACGATGCAGCCGATGTCCCACGCGGCTTTCACCGGGTCGAGGCGATAGCTGGTGCCGGGGACCCGCGCACCGTAAGGAACCAGCGTCCCTTCGACGATCGGGCCGAGATGCTTGGTGCATTCCGGGAAGCGCAGCGCCAGCAGGCCGCAGCCCAGCGTGTCCATCAGGCAGTTGCGGGCGGTGTCGAGGGCTTCGGCAGAGGGGGCTTTGAAGGTGAGAACGTAATCGGCGATGTCCTGCAGGACACGGTCGTAGTCGGGGCGGTTGTTCAGGTCGACGTTGGCGCTCATTGCGGTTCTCCTGTGCGGGAATGATGAGTGGTGCGGTCTTCCTCAGGGCTTGGCGGGTTTGTTCTGGTTGATTGCAGGTCTGGGGTGCCTGCTTGTTTTGGGTTTCTTCAGTGGGTGGGCCCCTCACCCTAGCCCTCTCCCGAGGGAGAGGGAACCGATTGGGGGATGCTGTAGAGGTTCACCGACCTGAGCGATCTGCGCTGAATCCGTAATCGATCAGATCAATGTACAACCCCAGACACCTCGGTCGACCAGCTGAAGCCATAATCGACTCGATCTTTCAGGTCGATGTACAACCCCAGACACCTCAGCCGGCCGTGGAAATCCATAATCGACTCGATCTTTCAGGTCGATGTACAACCCCAGACACCTCGGTCGGCCCCTCTCCCTCCGGGAGAGGGCTGGGGTGAGGGTGAAAAATCTCAAATCAGAAAGAATCGCCCGGGATGCGCACGTAGCCTTCCATAAGGACACGCGCACTGCGGCTCATGATCGCTTTTTTGACGATCCACTCGCCGTTTTCCAGACTGGCTTCAGCGCCAACGCGCAACGTCCCGGACGGATGCCCGAAACGCACGGCATTGCGTTCAACGCCACCCGCCGCAAGGTTCACCAACGTGCCGGAAATCGCTGCAGCAGTACCAATCGCCACCGCCGCCGTACCCATCATCGCGTGGTGCAACTTGCCCATCGACAACGCCCGCACCAGCAAATCCACGTCACCAGCGCCAACCACTTTGCCACTCGAAGCGACGTAATCCGCAGGCTTGGCGACGAATGCGACTTTCGGCGTGTGCTGCCGCTTGGCCGCTTCGTCCAGATTGGCAATCAGGCCCATGCGCAACGCGCCATAAGCGCGAATCGTCTCGAACATCTGCAGCGCTTGCGTATCGCTGTTGATCGCGCCTTGAAGTTCGGTGCCGGTGTAACCAATGTCTGCGGCATTGACGAAAATCGTCGGGATGCCGGCGTTGATCATGGTCGCCTTGAACGTGCCAACGCCCGGCACTTCCAGCTCATCGATCAGGTTGCCGGTAGGAAACATCGAACCACCGCCGCCCTCTTCTTCCGCCGCCGGGTCCATGAATTCGACTTGCACTTCAGCGGCGGGAAAGGTCACGCCGTCGAGTTCGAAATCACCGGTTTCCTGCACTTCGCCGTTGGTGATTGGCACGTGGGCAATAATCGTTTTGCCGATGTTGGCCTGCCACACGCGCACTACCGCAACACCGTTGTGCGGAATGCGGCTGGGGTCGACCAGACCGTTGTTGATGGCAAACGAACCGACCGCAGCCGAGAGGTTGCCGCAGTTGCCGCTCCAGTCCACGAACGGCTTGTCGATCGAGACCTGACCGAACAGATAATCGACGTCGTGATCAGCCTTGGTGCTTTTCGACAGGATCACGGTTTTGCTGGTGCTTGAAGTCGCGCCGCCCATGCCGTCGATCTGCTTGTCGTACGGGTCGGGGCTGCCGATCACACGCAGCAATAAAGCGTCGCGAGCCGGACCGGGAATCTGCGCCGTTTCGGGCAGATCCTTGAGGCTGAAGAACACACCTTTGCTGGTGCCGCCGCGCATGTAGGTCGCAGGAATTTTGATTTGTGCTGCGTGAGCCATGGTGCTCCTTAACCACAGGCGTGAGACCCAAGCCTCACGCCTGCATCAGTAGATTTAAACGGCAACCGCCGACTCTTCAAGGAAGTCCTGAGCAAAGCGCTGCAACACGCCGCCGGCCTCGTAGATCGACACTTCTTCAGCGGTATCCAGACGGCAGGTCACCGGCACATCAACCCGCTCGCCGTTCTTGCGATGGATCACCAGCGTCAGGTCAGCGCGCGGTTTGCGCTCGCCGATCACGTCATAGGTTTCGCTGCCGTCGATGGCCAGGGTGTGACGGTCAGTGCCCGGCTTGAACTCCAGCGGCAACACGCCCATGCCCACCAGGTTGGTGCGGTGAATGCGCTCAAAACCTTCAGCGGCAATCGCTTCGACGCCGGCCAGACGCACGCCTTTCGCCGCCCAGTCGCGGGACGAACCCTGACCGTAATCGGCGCCGGCAATGATGATCAGCGGTTGTTTGCGTTCCATGTAGGTTTCGATGGCTTCCCACATGCGCATCACTTTGCCTTCCGGCTCGACCCGCGCCAGCGAACCCTGTTTGACCTTGCCGTTTTCCACGACCATTTCATTGAACAGTTTCGGGTTGGCAAACGTTGCGCGTTGCGCGGTCAAGTGGTCGCCACGGTGCGTGGCGTAAGAGTTGAAGTCCTCTTCCGGCAGGCCCATTTTCGCCAGATATTCGCCGGCGGCGCTGTCGAGCATGATCGCGTTGGAGGGCGACAGGTGATCGGTGGTGATGTTGTCCGGCAGCACCGCCAACGGGCGCATGCCCTTCAGCGGACGCGCGCCGGCCAGCGCGCCTTCCCAGTACGGCGGACGGCGGATGTAGGTGCTCATCTCGCGCCAGTCGTAAAGCGGCGTGACTTTCGGGCCGGTGTCTTCGTGGACGGCGAACATCGGAATGTAGACCTGACGGAACTGCTCAGGCTTGACCGAAGACTTCACCACGGCGTCGATTTCTTCATCGCTCGGCCAGATGTCTTTGAGGCGAATTTCCTTGCCGTCGACCACGCCCAACACATCTTTTTCGATGTCGAAACGGATGGTCCCGGCGATGGCGTACGCGACCACCAGCGGCGGCGAAGCGAGGAATGCCTGCTTGGCGTACGGGTGGATGCGGCCGTCGAAGTTGCGGTTGCCGGAGAGTACGGCAGTCGCATACAGATCGCGGTCGATGATCTCTTGCTGAATCAGCGGATCGAGTGCGCCGGACATGCCGTTGCAGGTGGTGCAAGCGAAGGCGACGACGCCGAAACCGAGTTGCTCCAGTTCAGTGGTCAGCCCCGCTTCGTCGAGGTACAGCGCGACGGTTTTCGAACCCGGTGCCAGCGAGGATTTCACCCAAGGTTTGCGGGTCAGGCCGAGCTTGTTGGCATTGCGTGCGAGCAGGCCGGCAGCAATGACGTTGCGCGGGTTGCTGGTGTTGGTGCAACTGGTGATGGCAGCGATGATCACCGCGCCGTCGGGCATTTGCCCCGGCACGTCATCCCATTGGCCGGAGATGCCTTTGGCCGCCAGATCCGACACTGCAACGCGAGCATGCGGGTTGCTCGGGCCGGCCATGTTGCGCACTACCGAGGACAGATCGAAAGTCAGACCGCGCTCGTATTGCGCGCCTTTCAGGCTGTCAGCCCACAGGCCGGTGAGCTTGGCGTACTGCTCGACCAATTGCACTTGCTGGTCTTCGCGGCCAGTGAGTTTCAGGTAATCGATGGTCTGCTGATCGATGTAAAACATCGCTGCGGTGGCGCCGTACTCCGGGGCCATGTTGGAGATGGTCGCGCGGTCGCCGAGGGTCAGCGCCGCGGCGCCTTCGCCGAAGAATTCCAGCCACGCGCCGACGACTTTCTGTTTGCGCAGGTATTCGGTCAGCGCCAGCACCATGTCGGTGGCGGTGATGCCCGGTTGCAGCTTGCCAGTCAGTTCGACGCCGACGCTTTCCGGCAGGCGCATCCACGACGCGCGACCGAGCATCACGCTCTCGGCTTCGAGACCGCCGACACCAATGGCAATCACGCCCAGCGCATCGACGTGCGGGGTGTGGCTGTCAGTGCCGACGCAAGTGTCGGGGAACGCGACGCCCTCACGCACCTGAATCACCGGCGACATTTTCTCCAGGTTGATCTGGTGCATGATGCCGTTGCCCGGCGGGATCACATCAACGTTCTTGAAAGCCTTTTTGGTCCAGTTGATGAAGTGGAAACGGTCTTCATTGCGACGGTCTTCGATGGCGCGGTTTTTCTCGAACGCCTGCTTGTCGAAACCGCCCGCCTCCACCGCCAGCGAGTGGTCAACGATCAATTGCGTCGGCACCACCGGATTGACCTGCGCCGGGTCGCCACCCTGCAAGGCGATCGCGTCACGCAGGCCGGCGAGGTCGACCAGCGCGGTCTGGCCAAGAATGTCGTGGCAGACCACACGCGCCGGGAACCACGGGAAGTCGAGGTCGCGTTTGCGTTCGATCAGTTGCTTGAGGGAATCGGTGAGCGTGGCCGGATCACAGCGACGCACGAGGTTTTCCGCCAGCACGCGAGAGGTGTACGGCAGGGTGTCGTAACTGCCGGGTTGAATCGCCTCGACCGCCGCACGGGCGTCGAAATAATCCAGAGGGCTGCCGGGCAGGGTTTTGCGGAATTCTGTGTTCATCGGGTCAGGACTCGGGTCACGGTAGTTTCAAAGGGTGGGCAGACGCCAGACTCAAGATTCACACCGTCCCTTGTAGGAGTGAGCCTGCTCGCGATAGCGGTAGATCAGTCGACATTGATGGTGAATGTCAGTCCGTCATCGCGAGCAGGCGAAGGCCTACAGGGGTTAGCGGTGATCTTGCTCTCCGGGTCAGCCCACCATTTCAGCGACGTTCGATTGGCACGAACTTGCGCTGTTCGACGCCGACGTACTCGGCGCTTGGACGGATGATGCGGTTGTTGGCGCGCTGTTCGAACACATGCGCAGCCCAGCCGGTCAGGCGCGAGCAGACGAAGATCGGCGTGAACAGCTTGGTCGGAATGCCCATGAAGTGGTAAGCCGAGGCATGGTAGAAATCAGCGTTGGGGAAGAGTTTTTTCTGCTCCCACATAGTCTTGTCGATGGCTTCCGAAACCGGAAACAACACCTTGTCTCCGACTTCATCCGCGAGTTTTTTCGACCAGCCCTTGATCACCTCATTGCGCGGATCGCTGTCCTTATAGATCGCGTGGCCGAAACCCATGATCTTGTCCTTGCGCTCGAGCATGCCGAGGGTGCCTTTGATCGCGTCTTCCGGCGACGCGAAACGCTCGATCATTTCCATCGCCGCTTCGTTGGCACCGCCGTGCAACGGGCCGCGCAGCGAACCGATGGCTGCGGTTACGCAGGAATACAGATCGGACAGCGTCGATGCACAAACACGGGCGGTGAAGGTCGAGGCGTTGAATTCGTGCTCGGCATAAAGGATCAGCGAGACGTTCATGACTTTGACGTGCAGTTCGCTCGGCTTCTTGTCGTGCAGCAGGTGCAGGAAGTGGCCACCGATGGTTGGCTCGTCGCTGACGCAATTGATGCGCTTGCCATCGTGGCTGAAGCGATACCAGTAGCACATGATCGCCGGGAACGCGGCGAGCAAACGGTCAGTCTTGTCGCGCTGCTCGGAGAAGTCTTTCTCCGGCTCGATATTGCCGAGGAACGAGCAACCGGTGCGCATCACGTCCATCGGGTGGGCGTCGGCGGGGATGCGTTCGAGCACTTCTTTCAGCGCTTGCGGCAGGTCGCGCAGCTTGCTCAGTTTGCCTTGGTATTCGTCGAGTTGTGCCTGGGTCGGTAGCTCGCCGTAGAGCAGCAGGTAGGCGACTTCTTCAAATTGTGCATCGGCTGCCAGTTCGCGCACGTCGTAGCCGCGATAGGTCAGCCCGGCACCAGCCTGGCCCACGGTGGACAGCGCGGTTTGCCCGGCAACCTGGCCACGGAGCCCGGCGCCACTGAGTACTTTTGCTTCGGCCATTGTGTTCTCCAATCTTTTTGAATTTGTATGGGGAAACTTGTGGGAGCGAGCCTGCTCGCGAAGGTGCCTGGAACACCTCGATGCATCAGGGACACCGCGTTATCGTTGGCGTCCTTCGCGAGCAGGCTCGCTCCCACAGAGGGTCTTGTTCAGCCTTTCTTTTGTGCAAACAACGCATCGAGCTTCTGCTCGAAGGTGTGGTAATCGATGCGATCGTAAAGCTCCATGCGAGTCTGCATGGTGTCGATGACATTCTGCTGCGTGCCATCGCGGCGGATCGCCGTGTAGACGTTTTCCGCCGCCTTGTTCATCGCGCGGAATGCCGACAGCGGATAGAGCACCAGCGACACGTCGGCGCCGGCCAGTTGCTCGGTGGTGTACAGCGGCGTCGCGCCGAACTCGGTGATGTTGGCGAGGATCGGCGCTTTCACGCGATTGGCGAACAGCTTGTACATCTCCAGCTCAGTGATCGCTTCCGGGAAAATCATGTCAGCGCCAGCCTCGATGCACGCCGCTGCGCGATCGAGTGCCGATTCCAGACCTTCCACCGCCAACGCATCGGTGCGGGCCATGATCACGAAGCTGTCATCGGTGCGGGCATCAACGGCGGCTTTGATGCGGTCGACCATTTCCTGCTGGCTGACGATCTCTTTATTAGGACGGTGGCCGCAGCGCTTGGCGCCGACCTGATCCTCGATGTGAATCGCCGCCGCGCCGAACTTGATCATCGATTTGACCGTGCGCGCGACGTTGAACGCCGACGAGCCAAAACCGGTGTCGACGTCGACCAGCAGCGGCAGATCGCAAACATCGGTGATGCGGCGTACGTCGGTCAGCACGTCATCCAGACCGGTGATGCCCAGATCCGGCACGCCGAGCGAGCCTGCGGCCACCCCACCACCGGACAGGTAGATCGCCTTGAAACCGGCGCGTTTGGCCAGCAGCGCGTGGTTGGCGTTGATCGCGCCGACCACCTGCAATGGGTGCTCGCTGGCGACCGCATCGCGGAAACGCTGGCCTGGAGTGCTGTGCTTGGAACTCATGACTCACCTCGTTCAGTGGCTGTCTTATTGTGGGCGCCGTCCTGGTAGTGACGGGCGATGTTGCGTTTCGAGGCGCCGATGTGACGGCGCATCAACAATTCCGCGAGCTCGCCGTCACGGTCGGCGATGGCATCGAGAATCCGGTGGTGTTCGGCAAAAGCCTGACGCGGACGGTTCGGCGTGGTCGAGAACTGGATGCGGTACATGCGCACCAATTGATACAGCTCGCCGCAGAGCATCTGCGTCAGCGTGCGGTTGCCGCTGCCCTGGATGATCCGGTAGTGAAAGTCGAAATCGCCTTCTTGCTGGTAGTAGCCGACACCAGCCTGAAACGCCGCGTCGCGCTCGTGGGTTTCCAGCACCCGGCGCAGTTCGTCGATTTCTTCAACGCTCATGCGTTCCGCCGCCAGACGGCAGGCCATGCCTTCGAGGGATTCGCGAATTTCGTAGAGTTCAAGCAATTCGGCATGGCTGAGTGAGACCACCCGCGCGCCGACGTGCGGTACGCGCACCAGCAGGCGCTGACCTTCCAGACGATGGATGGCCTCACGCAACGGCCCCCGGCTGATGCCGTAGGTGCGCGCCAGCTCCGGTTCGGAGATCTTGCTGCCCGGGGCGATCTCGCCTTTGACGATGGCTGCCTGAATGCGCCGGAAGACGTTTTCCGAAAGCGTCTCGGAATCGTCGCCACTGATAACCGGGGGATCGAGTTGATCCAGCATGATTGTCGACACCTTTAAATCCAATGCGGCAAAAACTAGCCAATTCACCCGCATCAGTCAAAGGATAAATAGGTATTGTCGACAATCGTCTAATAACCGTAGGCAATCTTCCATTGGTCGATTAACCCTGTGGGAGCGAGCCTGCTCGCGAAAGCGTAGTGTCAGTCAGCATCTGCTTGAGATGACGCACCGCCTTCGTCGGAACGCCGCCCGGAGCAGGCTCGCTCCCACAGGGAATCCCAAGGGTTATAGACCGGCCCCGGCGCTGGCGCCATAAAACCACCGTGCTAGAATGCCGCCCGCATTTGCTGGCCATTTGTACGGCTTGTCATATAAAGCTGCCAGGCACACGAAGGGCCTTGCGCAAGTTTTGCCAAGGACCTGAACCGAAAACGGAACGCTGCGCACCAGGATTTATGAGACTCAAGCCTTTTCCCACATTCTTTGCCCTGTTTTGCCTGCCCGGCCTCGCCGCCGCGGGGGAAAAAACCGTGTACGGCCTCAACGAATACGCTTCGCTTGACGGCATCAATCTCGAAGTCGCAGCCAAACTCGACACCGGGGCGAAAACCGCCTCGCTGAGCGCCCGCGACATCAAACGCTTTAAACGCAACGGTGAATCCTGGGTACGTTTCTACCTGGCGATCGATGCCGCGCATTCGCACCCGATCGAACGGCCGCTGGCCCGGGTCAGCAAGATCAAGCGCCGTGCCGGCGACTACGACCCGGAAGAAGGCAAGAAGTACACCGCCCGTCCGGTGATCGAGCTGGATATCTGCATGGGATCGGCGATGCGCAGCATCGAAGTGAACCTGACCGACCGAAGTGCGTTCCAATACCCGCTTTTGATTGGCTCCGAAGCGCTGAAACGCTTCGATGCGCTGGTCGATCCAAGCCTTAAATACGCTGCCGGCAAACCCGCCTGCACCATCGCCGCTCATACCGCCGAGTAATTTCCATGCGTTCTCTAACCTTCCACCTGAAAATCCTGATCACCATTCTGGTGCTGCTGGGCGTTTCGGTTACGGCCTATCAGATTTTCGTGCTCGGCATCCCGGTGACCGAAGATGCGACCGACGACTTGTGGAACATCGACGCCAAGGTCGAGTTCGTCGCCAGCACCAAGGATCCGGTGAAGATCCAGATGTTCGTGCCACCGTTGAGCCGCGACTACGTCAGTCTCAACGAGAGCTTTATCTCCAATAACTACGGGGTCGCCGTCAACCGCGTCGACGGCAACCGCAAGGTCACCTGGTCGGCGCGCCGGGCCAAGGGCAACCAGACGCTTTATTACCGTTTGGTGCTGACCAAACGTTACACCGCGGAAAAATCCAAGATCAAAGGCCCGACCTTCCGCGACAGCATCGCTATCGAAGGCCCGGAGAAAATCGCCGCCGAAGCCCTGCTCGCGCCGATCCGCCAGCACTCCGCCGACGTCGAAACGTTTATTGGCGAGGCGATCAAACGCGTCAACAACCTTAACGATGACAACGTGAAACTGCTGCTGGCCGGCGATCCGTCGACGCCGCACAAAGCCAAAATCGTTGAACTGCTGCTGTCCATCGCCCACGTGCCGGTGGAAAAAGTCCACACCATCCGTCTCGTCGCCGATCAGCCACAAATGCCTGAACTGTGGCTGCGCAGCTTCAACGGCAACGACTGGCTGTACTTCAACCCGGAAACCGGCGAGCAAGGCCTGCCGACCGACCGCCTGCTGTGGTGGACCGGCGATGAAAACCTGATCACCGTCGATGGCGGCAAAAAAGCCAACGTGACCTTCAGCCTGAACAACAGCGAGATGAACGCGATTCGTCTGGCCAAGCTGACCGACGAAAACACCGACGCCAACTTCCTCGAATACTCGCTGTACGGCTTGCCGCTGCAGACCCAGCAAACCTTCATGATCATGGTGATGATCCCGATTGGCGTGCTGGTGATTCTGATCCTGCGCAACCTGATCGGCCTGCAGACCCTCGGCACGTTCACCCCGGTACTGATCGCCCTCGCCTTCCGCGAAACGCAGCTGGGTTTCGGCATTCTGCTGTTTACCGTGATTACCGCGCTGGGGCTTTCGCTACGTTCGTATCTGGAACACCTGAAGCTGCAAATGCTGCCGCGACTCTCGGTGGTGTTGACCTTTGTCGTAGTGCTGATCGCGGCGATCAGTCTGTTCAGTCATAAGCTCGGTCTGGAGCGCGGCTTGTCCGTGGCGCTGTTCCCGATGGTGATTCTGACCATGACCATCGAACGCCTGTCGATCACCTGGGAAGAACGCGGTGCCAGCCATGCGCTGAAAGTCGCCATCGGCACGCTGTTCGCCGCTTCTTTGGCGCACCTGATCATGACCGTGCCTGAGCTGGTGTACTTCGTGTTCACCTTCCCGGCGATCCTGCTGATTCTGGTCGGTTTCATGCTGGCGATGGGTCGCTATCGCGGCTACCGCCTGACCGAACTGGTGCGTTTCAAGGCTTTCCTGAAGAAGGCTGACGCCTGATGTTCGGTTTCTGGAAGACCTGGAAGGCGCTGGAGGCGCGCGGCATCATGGGCATCAATCGGCGTAACGCCGACTATGTGCTCAAGTACAACAAGCGCAGCCTGTACCCGATCGTCGATGACAAGATCATCACCAAGGAACGCGCGATCGAGGCCGGCATTCACGTGCCGGAGCTGTATGGCGTGATCTCCACCGAGAAGGAAATCGACAAGCTCGACGAGATCATCGGCGGGCGCAGCGACTTCGTGATCAAACCGGCGCAGGGCGCTGGCGGCGACGGCATCATTGTCATCGCCGACCGTTTCGAAGGTCGCTATCGCACGGTGTCGGGCAAGATCCTTGCCCACGAAGAGCTTGAGCATCACATCTCGAGCATTCTCACTGGCCTGTATTCGCTGGGCGGCCACCGCGACCGGGCGCTGATCGAATACCGGGTGACCCCGGATCAGATCTTCAAAAGCATCAGCTACGAAGGCGTGCCGGACATCCGCATCATCGTCTTGATGGGTTATCCGGTGATGGCGATGTTGCGTTTGCCGACCCGGCAGTCCGGCGGCAAGGCCAACCTGCACCAGGGCGCGATTGGCGTCGGTGTCGATCTGGCGACCGGTTTGACGTTGCGTGGCACCTGGCTGAACAACATCATCACCAAACACCCCGACACCACCAACGCGGTGGACGGCGTGCAACTGCCCTACTGGGACGGTTTCATGAAACTCGCGGCGGGCTGCTATGAGCTGTGCGGGCTGGGCTATATCGGTGTTGATATGGTGCTCGATCAGGAGAAGGGTCCGCTGATTCTCGAGCTGAATGCGCGGCCGGGGCTGAATATTCAGATTGCCAATGACTGTGGGCTGACGTTGCGTACGCATGCGGTGGAAGCGCGGCTGGAAGAGCTGAAGGCGCGTGGGGTGACGGAGACGGTTGAAGAGCGGGTGGCGTTTACTCAGGAAATGTTTGGGCATATTCCTGCGGTCGAAGGCTAATAGCTCTAGAGCTGAAAAGCTAAAAAGCCCCTCACCCTAGCCCTCTCCCAGAGGGAGAGGGGACTGACCGAGGTGGATGTGGGAAGTACGCCGACCTGAACGTCTTGAGTCGAACTCAGGTCTTGAAAGCATGAAGATCGGCGCCCTTTCCCCCCTCACCAGCTTGAGATATCCAGCCGAACTCGAATCTTGAAAAGCATGAAGATCGGCTCCCTTCCCCCTCACCAGCTTGAGATATCCAGCCAAACTCGGATCTTGAAAAGCATGAAGATCTGCTCCCTTTCCCCCTCGCCCCCTTGAGATATCCAGCCAAACTCGGATCTTGAAAATCATGAAGATCTGCTCCCTTTCCCCCTCGCCCCCTTGAGATATCCAGCCAAACTCGGATCTTGAAAATCATGAAGATCTGCTCCCTTTCCCCCTCGCCCCCTTGAGATATCCAGCCAAACTCGGATCTTGAAAATCATGAAGATCTGCTCCCTTTCCCCCTCGCCCCCTTGGGGGAGAGGGTTGGGGTGAGGGGGAGGCTTTTGACTTTGATCTGGCATCGGAGAGGACTACAATCCCCTCCCCGCCTCCACGGCCGATCTGCCCCGCCCATGTTGACCTGTTCCGTACACCCGCTGCCCTACCGCGCCAATCCCGCCGACTACTTCGCGGCCATTCGCAATGCCCCCGGCGCCGTGCTGCTCGACAGTGGCCGCCCGAGCGCTGACCGTGGCCGTTATGACCTGCTCAGCGCCTGGCCGCTGGAACAACTGGCGGTGTTGCCTGACGAAAGCGGCAATCATTTCCTGCAACGTCTGCGTGACAATCTGAATCGCCTCGGTGAGGCTGATTTGCCAGCGGGTTTCGAGCTGCCCTTCGCTGGCGGTTTGATCGGTTACCTGAGCTACGACTTCGGTCGGCACCTGGAAAACCTGCCAAGTCAGGCGCTAGATGACCTGCAATTGCCGGATGCCCGGTTTGGCCTGTACGCCTGGGCGCTGATCAGCGATCACCAGACCGGCACCAGCCAACTGGTCTTTCATCCGTCCGTGATCGAAAGCGAGCAACAACGGCTAATTGCGCTGTTCACCCAGACTCAAGTTGAAGCGTTGGTACCCTTCCAACTGACCGCCCCGATGGCCGCAGATCTCTCGGCCGACACTTACCGTCAGGCGTTCGAACGCATCCAGCACTACATCCAGGCCGGCGACTGCTATCAGGTCAACTTCGCCCAACGCTTCCGCGCTTCGTGCCAGGGTGACCCATGGCTGGCTTACTGCAAATTGCGCGAAGCCTGCCCGACACCGTTCTCCGGTTTCCAGAGCCTACCCGACGGCGGCGCGGTGGTGAGCCTGTCGCCGGAGCGCTTCGTCAAAGTCAGCGAACGCCAAGTGGAAACCCGGCCGATCAAAGGCACCCGCCCGCGTGGCCTGACACCCGCCGAAGATGCCGCCAACGCCGCCGAACTGCTGGGCAGTCCCAAGGATCGCGCGGAAAACCTGATGATCGTCGACCTGCTGCGCAACGACCTCGGCCGCACCTGTCGCATCGGCTCGGTACGAGTGCCCGAGCTGTTCAGCCTGGAAAGCTATCCGAACGTGCATCACCTGGTCAGCAGCGTCACCGGTGAATTGGCCGATGATCGCGACGCACTGGATCTGATTGCCGGCAGTTTCCCCGGCGGCTCGATCACCGGCGCGCCGAAGATTCGCGCGATGCAGATCATTGATGAGCTGGAACCGACCCGGCGCGGCCTGTATTGCGGGTCATTACTGTATCTGGACGTGCGCGGCGAGATGGACAGCTCCATCGCGATTCGCAGTCTGTTGGTCAAGGATGGGCAAGTGTGCTGCTGGGGGGGGGCGGGATTGTTGCCGATTCGGACTGGCAGGCGGAGTATCAGGAGTCGATCACCAAAGTGAAGATCCTGCTCGAAACCCTGCAGAACCTTTAAAAGCTATCGCGAGCAGGCTCACTCCTACATTTGGAATGCGTTCCCCTGTAGGAGTGAGCCTGCTCGCGATGGCGTCTTTCCAGACGACTACAAACTCAAATCCCGATTCGAGGCTTTGAGGAATTCCTGCTTCAGCTCGGCAAACGTATGCACCGCCGGAAACTGCGGAAACTCGCGAATCACATTCTCCGGCGCATGGAACAGAATCCCCGCATCCGCCTCGCCCAGCATCGTCGTGTCGTTATACGAATCCCCCGCCGCAATCACCCGGTAATACAGGCTCTTGAACGCCAGCACCGACTGACGTTTGGGATCTTTCTGACGCAGCTGATAGCTGGTCACCCGCCCGGTCTCGTCAGTAATCAGACGATGGCAAAGCAACGTCGGAAAGCCCAACTGACGCATCAACGGCTGCGAAAACTCATAAAACGTGTCCGACAGAATCACCACCTGAAAGCGCTCGCGCAGCCAGTTGACGAACTCCACCGCGCCATCCAGCGGCTTCAACGTGGCGATCACTTCCTGAATGTCCGATAGCTTCAAGCCGTGCTCGTCGAGGATGCGCAGACGCTGCTTCATCAGCACGTCGTAATCGGGAATGTCCCGGGTGGTGGCCTTGAGGGATTCGATTCCGGTTTTTTCGGCGAAGGCGATCCAGATTTCCGGCACCAACACCCCTTCAAGATCCAGGCAAGCAATTTCCACAAGACACTCCCGTTTGTATTGATTATTTGAGTCGAGCGAGGCCGAACTCTAGCGACTCACATGCAGACGCGCAACGCACAGCACGCCCCCGAGCCGTGCAGCTTTTTGTTACCATCAGCGCCATATAGAGCGCCCAGCGCCACCGACCTGTAGGAAGCCGCCCTGATGAGTGCAACGTTCGACGTCGTGGAACTCGCCACGACCTATGCCAATAAATCCGCCCAGGACATTCTCAAACTCGCATTTGCCGAGTTCGGCGATGATCTGTGGATATCTTTCAGCGGCGCCGAGGATGTGGTGCTGGTGGACATGGCCTGGAAGCTCAACAAGAACGTCAAGGTGTTCAGCCTCGACACCGGCCGCCTGCACCCGGAGACCTACCGCTTCATCGATCAGGTGCGCGAGCACTACAAGATCGACATCGAACTGGTGTCGCCGGACTACACGAAACTGGAACCGTTCGTGAAGGAAAAAGGCCTGTTCAGTTTCTACAAGGACGGCCACGGCGAATGCTGCGGGATCCGCAAGATCGAACCGCTGCGTCGCAAGCTGTCCAGCGTCAAAGCCTGGGCCACCGGCCAGCGCCGCGACCAGAGTCCGGGCACTCGCAGTGCCGTGGCGGTGATGGAAATCGATACAGCGTTCTCCACTCCTGAGCGCACCCTGTACAAGTTCAACCCGCTGGCGCAGATGACCAGCGAAGAGATCTGGGGTTACATCCGCATGCTCGAACTGCCGTACAACAGCCTGCATGAACGCGGCTTTATCAGTATCGGCTGCGAACCGTGCACCCGCCCTGTCTTGCCGAATCAGCACGAGCGCGAGGGGCGTTGGTGGTGGGAAGAAGCGACGCAGAAAGAATGCGGGCTGCATGCCGGGAATATCATCAGCAAGGCGTAACTCCCTGCCGCGCTGATTTCCCCCCTGTAGGAGTGAGCCTGCTCGCGATAGCGGTGTCTCAGTCGATGAATCTTTTGGCTGATACACCGCTATCGCGAGCAGGCTCACTCCTACAAAGGTCACTAGCGACTCAATAAATGTGTACACAGTAATGTCACCATCGGTGCCATTTATGTGTGCACTTTTTACTTTCAGCGCCCTGAAAAGTTACATCCCTGCCAAAAACCCCTCGCCTCCGCCCGCCAACAAAATCCCCCGCCAAAAATAAATACCTGTTCAACCGGTCAATTTTTAACCAATTATTTTCAGACACTTAGCGCTCATCGATAACTTTTCGAAATGAGCACGGCTGCGCATAGATCAACGACTGGCACAGATCTGGCTTAGGTGCATACATGTTTTGTATACAAAACCGCAAAACATAAACACTTTCGATCCGCAAGCCTGAAGCGCCCTATCCCGTACAGGCTGCAGATGCCCCGTAACCAGTGATGTTCGCTGGCCGCGACGAAGATATGTCGAGCCTGAACGCTCATGCACAGTCATCGCGGCCCTGCACATCAGGAGCCTGCCGGAATGCGTACAAGTCTCTCCAATAACATCGCGCTGAATCTGCCCGCCTCTGCCCTCGACCAACCGTTACCCGATGACGGTCTGACCGAGCCGTTACAACTGAGCCCGCGCCTGCACAACAGCGATCTCGCGCCGACCAAGGCCGAAGGTCGACGCTGGGGCAAATACAGCATCTTCGCCCTGTGGACGAACGACGTGCACAACATCGCCAACTACTCCTTCGCCATCGGCCTCTACGCCCTAGGCCTGGGTGGCTGGCAGATTCTGTTGTCATTGGGGATCGGCGCGGCGCTGGTGTACTTCTTCATGAACCTGTCCGGCTACATGGGACAGAAAACCGGCGTGCCGTTTCCGGTGATCAGCCGGATCAGTTTCGGCATCCACGGCGCGCAAATTCCTGCACTGATCCGGGCGGTTATCGCCATTGCCTGGTTCGGCATTCAGACGTACCTGGCCTCGGTGGTATTCCGCGTGTTGCTCACGGCGGTGCATCCTGGCTTCGCCGAATACGACCACAACTCGATTCTTGGCCTGTCGACGCTGGGTTGGGTGTGTTTCGTGGCGATCTGGTTCGTGCAACTGGCGATCCTTGCCTACGGCATGGAAATGGTCCGTCGTTATGAAGCCTTCGCCGGGCCGGTGATTTTGCTGACGGTTGCGGCACTCGCTGGGTGGATGTACTTCCAGGCCAACGCGACCATTGCCTGGTCGACTCGCGAGCCGCTGACCGGTGGCGAGATGTGGCGCAACATCTTTGCCGGCGGCGCGTTGTGGCTGGCGATCTACGGCACGTTGATTCTGAATTTCTGCGACTTCGCCCGCTCCTCGCCGTGCCGCAAGACCATCAAGGTAGGAAACTTCTGGGGTTTGCCGGTGAATATTCTGGTGTTCGCCGCGATCACCGTCCTGCTCTGCGGTGCGCAATTTCAGATCAATGGCCGGATCATCGAGAGCCCGACCGAGATCATTGCCTCGATTCCCAACACCTTTTTCCTGGTGCTCGGTTGCCTGGCATTCCTGATCGTCACCGTTGCGGTGAACATCATGGCCAACTTCGTCGCCCCGGCCTTCGTGTTGAGCAACCTGGCGCCGAAGTACCTGACCTTCCGCCGCGCCGGACTGATCAGCGCGACCATTGCCGTGTTGATCCTGCCGTGGAATCTCTACAACAGCCCGCTGGTGATCGTGTATTTCCTGTCCGGCCTCGGCGCCCTGCTCGGCCCGTTGTACGGGGTGATCATGGTCGACTACTGGCTGATCCGCAAAGGCCGGATCAACGTCCCGCAGCTCTACAGCGAAGATCCCAACGGCGCTTATTACTACAGCCACGGGGTCAATTTCCGTGCGGTGGCGGCGTTTATTCCTGCGGCGCTGATCGCCATCGTCCTGGCCTTGGTTCCCGGTTTCCACAGCGTCTCGCCGTTCTCCTGGCTGATCGGTGCCGGCATCGCCGGAATGCTCTATCTGATCATCGCCAAACGCCAGCCGCACTACGCCGACATCAGCGGCGAATCGATCGCTGTCGACAACGTCTGCCATTAACTTCCTCGCGGCCCGGATTTCGGGCCGCCGAACTGCCCGCTATAAGGATTTCCCCATGCGTATTCTCGTGGTCAACGTCAACACCACCGAATCCATCACCGAGGCCATCGCCCGTTCGGCGCAGGCTGTCGCTTCACCCGGAACCGAAATCGTCGGTTTGACGCCATATTTCGGCGCCGATTCGATTGAAGGCAACTTCGAAAGCTATCTGGCCGCCATTGCGGTGATGGATCGAGTGATGTCCTACGATCAGCCGTTCGACGCAGTCATTCAGGCCGGTTACGGCGAACACGGCCGTGAAGGTTTGCAGGAACTACTCAACGTGCCGGTGGTGGACATCACCGATGCGGCAGCGAGTACGGCGATGTTTCTCGGCCATGCCTATTCGGTGGTGACGACGCTGGATCGAACCGTACCGCTGATCGAGGATCGGCTGAAACTGTCAGGTTTGTGGGATCGTTGCGCTTCGGTGCGGGCCAGTGGGCTGGCCGTTCTGGAGCTGGAGCACGAACCGCAGCGTGCGCTGGAAGCGATCGTGCATCAGGCGGAGTTGGCGGTGACGCAGGACAAAGCCGAGGTGATCTGCCTGGGTTGCGGCGGCATGGCCGGGCTGGATGAACAGATTCGTCGACGCACTGGCGTGCCGGTGGTGGACGGGGTGACGGCGGCGGTGACGATTGCGGAATCGCTGGTGCGATTGCGCTTGTCGACGTCGAAAGTGCGGACGTATGCGACACCGCGGCCGAAGAACATTATTGGTTGGCCGGGGCGGTTTGCCCGCTGAGGTGATCAGCGAAAACCGAGTCGACCCATTCGCGAGCAAGCTCGCTCCCACAAGGGAAACGCATTCCAAATGTGGGAGCGAGCCTGCTCGCGAAGGCCACAACTCGGTATCAAGCCGAGCTCAAATTGCACTGAACCTCCGCGCCACCCCCCGCTCCGCAAACTGCTCAATCACATAATCGACAAACGCCCGCGTCTTGCCCGGCAACAACTTATGTTCGGCGTAATAGATCGAGATATTGCCATCATCAACAAACCAGTCCGGCAACACCCGCTGCAATGTCCCGGCCTGCAGATAGCCCACCGCAAACGGCATACTCACCAGCGCGATTCCCAAGCCTTGTGCTGCTGTCCTGCAAGCCGCCTCGGAATCACTCATGGTCATTCGCGCCTTGAGCATCAACGGCTGACAGTTCTGTGGATTACGTCCGGTCAATTGCCAGGAACGCACGCGTCCGGTTTGCGGCGAGCGGATCAGAATACCGTCGTGGTGGCTGAGGTCGTCCGGCTCGATGATCTCGGGATTGGCCTGTAAATAATCTGTGGACGCAACCAATATCCGGTGCGCCGGGCTCAACTTGCGTGCGATCACGCCTTGCGGCAGTTCGAAGCCGCCGCCGATAGCCGCATCGAAGCCCTGCCCGATCAGATCGACCTGTCGATTATCGAAATGCCAGTCCGGATTGATCGCGGGATATCGTCGTAGAAACTCACCGAGCATCGGCACGACATGCAGACAGCCGAATGCTGCGCCCATGCTGACTTTCAGCGTCCCCGCCGGACGCCCTTCGACACTGGACAGATTGGCCACGGCATTTTGAATCGTCGTCAGACTACCGCTGACTTGATCCAGAAACAGTTGCCCGGCCTCAGTCAATGTCAGGCTGCGTGTACTACGCTGGAACAGCCGCACACCGAGCCGCACCTCGAGTTTGGCCACGCTTTTGCCGACTGCCGCCGGGGTCAGACTCAAGCGTCGCGCGGCCTCGGCAAAGCTGCCGACTTCGGCGCTGCGCACAAAGCATTCAATGCTGCTGAAGGTTTCCATGATCGCCACTATAAACTTCCGGTTTACACAGACTATAGCAATCATGGTCTACACAGTTGTCGATACCACGCCGATACTCGCCACCAATACCAAGGCATTCCCGCCTTGAACACTCTGGAGATCGAACATGACCACTCAACACCTCAGCGGTAAAGTCGCTCTGATTCAAGGCGGTTCCCGTGGTATCGGCGCAGCCATCGTCAAACGCCTGGCCGCTGAAGGCGCTGCAGTAGCCTTCACTTACGTCAGCTCCGCCGCGAAAGCCGAAGAGTTACAGAACAGCATCACCACCAACGGCGGCAAAGCCCTGGCGATCAAGGCAGACAGCGCCGATGCCGCCGCCATTCGCCACGCCGTCAGCGCCACCGTCGAAGCCTTTGGCCGCGTCGATATTCTGGTCAACAACGCTGGCGTGCTGGCCGTCGCACCACTGGAAGATTTCAAACTCGAAGACTTCGACCAGACCGTAGCGATCAACATTCGCAGCGTCTTCATCGCCTCGCAGGAAGCCGCCAAACACATGGGCGAAGGTTCGCGCATCATCAACATCGGCAGCACCAACGCTGACCGCATGCCCTTCGCCGGCGGCGGTGTGTATGCGATGAGCAAATCGGCGCTGGTCGGCTTGACCAAAGGTCTGGCCCGCGACCTTGGCCCACGCGGCATCACCGTCAACAACGTGCAACCTGGCCCGGTCGACACCGACATGAACCCGGCGCACGGTGATTTCGCTGAAAGCCTGATCCCGCTGATGGCTGTGGGTCGTTACGGTAAAGCCGAAGAAATCGCCAGCTTCGTCGCCTATCTGGCAGGCCCGGAAGCCGGTTACATCACCGGTGCCAGCCTGACCATCGACGGTGGTTTCGGCGCCTGATTTATCTGAGTCGACTGAACGAAAAACGCCGCCCCTCTTTTACACAGGGGCGGCGTTTTTTTGTCTCAGATGTTTACGCCCATTCCAGCGCCGGCAAGCCGCAAGCACTTGGAGTGAACGCCTTCAGTGTGCGAAGAATCCCGTCAGCGTGTGCGTATTTTTCATCGGCCATGGCGGCATCGGGGATGGCGATCGCCGTCATGCCTGCGGCTTTCGCTGCGGTTACACCGAACGGTGAATCCTCGAACACCAGGCAATCCTCAGGTGCCACGCCCAGGCGCCGGGCAGCGGTGAGGAAAATATCCGGCGCCGGTTTGGCCGCGCCGACTTCCGGATCGTCCGCCGTGACGATGAAATCGAACAGCGCAAACCAGTCACGGTGCAGCGTGGTTTTCTGGCCGAACGATTGCCGCGATGAACTGGTGCCCACCGCGATCGGAATGTTGTGCGCCTTGAGGTGGCGGATCAACTCTTCGGCACCCGGCATCGCTTGCGCGGTGGGGAAACGCTCACGCATCAGCGGCTCGCGGATCACCAGAAATTCTTCGGCGGTGATCGGCAGATCCAGCGCCTGCACCACGTAATTGGCCAGATCGCTGGCCCCGCGACCAATGATGTTCTGCTTGACGCTCCAGTCGAAGGTGCGCCCGTAACGCTGGGCAATCAGCGAGGTGACCTCGGTATAAATGCCCTCGGTGTCCAGCAGCAAACCGTCCATATCGAAAATCACGGCCTTGATCTGGCCGAACGCCTTCAGCGGTGCATTCATCATCGGATCCGTTAACAAAGACATCCCAGGCGGCAGGTGATGCCGCTGCTCGGATCTGATTAAAGGGTTCAGCAGCATAACGAGCGCGGCAGACATTGAGCAACGGGCAATGTTCTTTGAGCCGATGAACTACTCACGAGCATTTAGCGAAAAATCCTACAGGCATCGCCTACTCGCCCGACTTCTTTCCTGTTTGATCCCCCGCAAAGTCCCCGCACCTTTTTGATGTGCGCGAGAACTGCGAATGCTTCCAACCGATCGGCTGCTGGCCCTGAACAACAGCATCGGCCTGCTCGTTGTTGCTGCCTTGAACCCGGACGAGCCGGACTTTGAACACCTGATCCGCGAATTCCGCCTGTGCCTGAACCACTACGACGCCTGGGCCGAGCAGTTCTGGACAGGCACCGCGCTGGATGTCGAGCAGGTCTTCACCGTCGGTAACGACGTGCGCCTCAGCGCGCCGATCAAGTCGCGTCAACCGCTCAGTTCATCGGTGGTCATGTGCTCGGCCAGCGGGTCGCTGACGCTGGTACATATGTTCGAGGCCGCGCGGTTTGTGCCGATTGGCAACACCCCGGTAACCCTCGAACCGGTGCTTGCCGATGTCGGCGGCGTGCTGACTTTCGGCGAGCCACGGCACCACACCATCGGCCCCAGCGGCATTCTGCAGGTGACCGATTGCGATCGGGGCCAGCGTTATCGCATCACCTTCTTTCCCGATGTGTCCACCGACCATGTGCGTGCTCTGTATGCCTCTTATGAAGGTGTCATTGCAGGCCTGGAAGGCTGGCTGCGCGCTGAGTGGGCAGGGTTTCAACCCCAGTGGACGGAGTTTTCCAGCGCCGGATTTCTTCAGCGTTACGGTCAGTTGCAACAGGCCGACTGGCGTGGATTCGAGAAAGCCCTGAATGGCGTTTGGGATGACATCAAACAGGTATTCGCCCTCCTCGCCGACTTGCAGGCCAACAGTGAAAAATTGCTGGAGTACCTCAGCGAGGCCGAGCTTGAGGCGTTATTGAATGCCTCCAGCGACGCCATTGCCAACGGTCTGCTGATCCTCAGTGACGAACCGTTGCTGTTCATTCATCTGGCCGCGTTTACCAGTTGGCTGAAGATGCTGCCGCCGCAATACCTGGCCGAAGTGGTGGCCGAGGTGCGGGCCGAACTGCTGATCAGTTTTCTGCTGATGGGGTTGTCGGGGGGCGTCGGCGTGCCGGTGCGCTTGAGCAGCAAAGTGCTGGCGAAGGTCAAGTCACCTCGCGCTCGGGAATGGCTGGCGGCCTCGGCTTTGCGCTTGGCCGAACTGACGTCCTCGGCGGATTTGACGCGGCATGCCAGCGTTTTGAAGCCGCTGATGCTCAATGTGCGTGACGTTGAGTTGAAACCGACACCGTCGATACCGCTGAACATTCGTCAGGCCGATTCGCTGGTGTTGACGGTGCCGAATCCGGCGCCTGTTGTGCGGGACAAGTCTGGCGCTTCGAGCCGGATCGAGCGGCATGAGCCGCATGACGACTCGCCGGATCCGGCGAAAAACCCCAACGGCGACAGCGCCGATTGCGTGCCGCGCACCTGCACCAACGGTTGTCCGGTGTCGATGGTCACCGGCGAAGAACTGCTGACCCTGACTGATGCGGTGATCGATGGCGTGTTGCCGTTTGAGTTCACGCGGTTGTATCGCTCTAGTGCCGCCGAAATCGATGTTGGGTTGGGGTTTGGCTGGAGTCATTCGCTGGGGCATCGGCTGGAGTTTTTTGCCGATGAGGTTGTTTGGGTCGATCACGAAAACCGGCGTACCCGTTTTCCGTTGCCGAGCGTTGAACGACCGGCGATTCATAACAGCCTGTCGCGGGCGGCGATTTTCCTGGGTGATGAACCGGAAGAGCTGATTCTCGCGCTGGCCGGGGAAACGGCGCGGTTTTATCACTTTCGTGCAGGACGGCTGACGGCGATCAGCGATGCCTATGGCAATCGTCTGACGGTGCAGCGCGATCGGTCTGACCGGGTGCAGCGACTGGACAACGGCGCCGGGCGCTCGCTGCTGTTGCGCTATGACCGTGCGCAGTTGCTGGGTGTGGATTATCAGGTGTTTCGCGAGGGTGTCTGGAGCACCGAGCAAGCGCTGGTCAGTTATCGCTACGACGCCTATCAGCACCTGATCGAAGCGACCAACGCCGTCGGTGACAGCGAGCGTTACGACTACGACGATGCCCACGTGATTCTGCAGCGGCAACTGGCCGGTGGCGCGAGTTTCTTCTGGGAGTGGGAGCGCTCGGGGAAATCGGCACGGTGCGTGCGCCACTGGGCATCGTTCTCGCAGATGGACACGCGCTACGTCTGGAATGACGACGGCAGCGTGGCGGTGCATTACGTCGATGGCACTGAAGAGACTTACGTCCACGACGAGCGTGCGCGGCTGGTGCGTAAAGTCTCGGCGGATGGTGGCGAACAGCTCAAGGCTTATGACTCCTCGGGACGCTTGATCGCCGAGCAGGATGCTTTAGGTGCCGTCACCGAATACCGCTACGACGAAGTCGGACGGCTGATCGCGCTGATTCCGCCGGCTGATGCGCCCACGTCCTACGAGTATCGCAACGGTTTCCTGTACCGGCGTTCGCGCGGCGAGGCGGTGTGGATCTACCGGCGCAATGCCGAGGGCGATGTCACCGAAGCGGTCGACCCCGACGGTCAGGTCACCCATTACTACTACGACACCCGGGGTCAGTTGCTGTCGATCCGCTACCCGGACAGCAGCCGGCATCGGCTGGTCTGGAATGCCCTCGGCCAGTTGACCGAAGAAACGCTGCCCGACGGCGGCGTGCGGCGTTTTTCCTACGATGCACTGGGGCGGCGGACCACCACCGCCGACGAACACGGTGCAGTCACTCGTCAGCATTGGGACGCCGTTGGCCGACTGATTCAGACGACATTTCCTACTGGTAGCACCCGCGCCTACAGCTACGGCGCCTACGGTCAGGTCACTGCCGAGCGCGATGAACTCGGGCGCATCACCCGCTACGAATACGACGATGACCTGCACCTTGTCTCGCGCCGGATCAACCCCGACGGCACGCGGGTGCAGTACCGCTACGACCATGCGCAACTGCTGCTCACCGAGATCGAAAACGAATCGGGGGAAAAGTACCGGCTGGACTACACGCCGACCGGGCTGATTCGTCAGGAAAGCGGTTTTGATGGCCGGCGCACGGCGTATGCCTATGACCTCAACGGCCATCTGCTGGAGAAGACCGAGTTCGGCGATGACGGCTCTTGTTTGCTCACTGCGTATGAGCGCGATGCTGCCGGGCGTCTGCTGATCAAGACCCTGCCCGACGGCCTCAAGGTCACCTACCAATACGACCGTCTCGGCCGTTTGATTGGCGTCGACGACGGCCAGCAACACCCACTGGCCTTCGAGTACGACCGTCAGGACCGCTTGATCACCGAGCATCAGGGCTGGGGCACTCTGCGTTACCGCTACGACGCCTGCGGTCAGCTCAAGCGCATGCGCCTGCCGGACAACAGCGTGCTCGACTACCGCCATGCCAAGGGCGGCGCGCTGACCGACATCGACCTCAACGGCGCGCCGCTGACCCGTCACGTCTACCAGTCCGGTCGCGAACGGCAACGCCAGCAGGGCCTGCTGCTCAGCGAATATTCCTACGACGATCAGGGACGATTACTCGCCCACGCCGTAGGCCATCAGCGCGATTCGCTGTACCGCCGCGATTATGCCTACAACGCCAACGGCAATCTCGCGCACATCGCCGACAGCCGCCACGGCCAACGCACCTACGGCTACGACGCCCTCGACCGCCTCATCCGCGTACGTCACTCACGCGACGAACTGCCGGAAAGCTTCGCCCACGACCCGGCCGGCAACCTGCTGATGCAGGACCGTCCCGGCCCGAGCCAGATCAAGGGCAATCGCCTGCTGATGCAAGGCGACCGCCACTACGATTACGACGCCTTCGGCAACCTGATCCGCGAACGCCGCGGCCGCGCGCAGACACTCGTCACCGAATATCGCTACGACAGCCAGCACCGCCTGATCGGCCTGACCCGCCCCGACGGCCAGACCGCGTCTTACAAGTACGACGCCTTCGGCCGACGCATCAGCAAAACCGTCGGCGACGCCACCACCGAATTCTTCTGGCAAGGCGATCACCTCGTCGCCGAAAGCAGCGAAAGCGAATACCGCAGCTACGTCTACGAACCCGGCACCTTCCGCCCTCTCGCGCTACTCGACGGCAAAGGCCCGAAAAAAGCCTGCCCCTTCTACTACCAACTCGACCACCTCGGCACCCCGCAGGAACTCACCGACTACAGCGGCGACATTGTCTGGTCCGCGCAATACGACGCCTACGGCAAAGTCGCCGCGCTGACCCTCGCCGGCGACGACTACCTGAACCAGCCGCTGCGCTTTCAGGGGCAGTACTTCGACGGGGAAAGCGGACTGCATTACAACCGGCATCGGTATTACGACCCGCGGTTGGGACGGTATTTGACGCAGGATCCGATCAAGTTGGCCGGTGGCTTGAATCAGTACCAGTACGTGCCGAATCCGACGGGGTGGGTGGATCCGTTGGGGTTGAGTTCCAATTGTCCGCCTAAAGGCCGAAAATCGATCAATTGTTCAAAACCTGATGATGTTGAGCTACCACAGGTTTCCAGGCGCGGTGCATTCAGACAGGCAAAAGTTGATGCAGGAATACCGAAAGGGCAACAGCCAGACATTCAAATTGATGAGATCAGTGGCAGGCAGAAGCAGTTCACCTATGTCAACATGACGGATAGAAAAGGAAATAACATTCTAGACAACAGTGGAAAGCCGATTATAACCAGAGAATATAGATTCACCCGAGAGGATGGTTTTATATTGATACTCCAAGACCACTCCGCGGGACATAAGTATGGAGATATAAATAACCGAGGAGATCAAGGACCTCACATAAACATACGACCCGCGGATGACACACGCAATGGCAAAGTAAAAAACACGAACGATTATTATCCATTCAAGGGACGATAATGAAATACTGGAATGAGATAGAAGGCAGCAAATTCTTCAATATGGTATTCAGCAGGAATATATCCATTGGGGAGATCAAGTTATTTGCTTTAAACATGGACAACAATCTTTCAACATTGACATTGGCATTTGATATTAGAGAAACGCCGGACACTCCTCCGAAAAAATGGGAACCCATAGGATACAATGCTTGCCGAATCGGAATAACATGCGGTGAAATTAGAGATTTGACGACATCCAAGATTCCAACTCAAAAAAACTTACATCTGTCCATACAAAGCATTGGGGACAGATATATGATTTCCGCCGTATCAGACACTTCGAATATAACATTCACCACGTCATCATTAAGACTGAGAGAACCTAGCGTATATTTCACAGACTTACCTTTCTGAATTTCTCTGAGCGACGAGTGGTCTCGTTGACGGGAGGTATCACAAAACTTCATGCATATACCGAAACCAGTTCAACATTCACTATGTTCAGCATAAATCTAGATAGGTTAAAAACTCTAAATTTGAGATTCAGACACGTCACATTTTTAGCACAACAAAAAAATCGCCTCTATCTGGATTCGCTTCACCGACTTCCAATGACTGACGAGCAGCCTTTTTGAGTCACCAATACCTCTGTAGGGCCTGTTGAACTCAGGCCCTTGAAATCGGATTCAAACTCTCGAATCTTCACGAACACCCGATCACTGCTCATCCTCATCCTCTTCATACTCCATATCCGCCTCATCCGAATCATTCAACGGCACCGTCGCATCATCCATCAGCGATCCCGGATCCTCATTCCCCGGATCATTGATAAACGGCAGTCCACTCGAACCTTTTTCTTCCTTGCCTTCGGTTTCAGGAGTCATGGCAACCTCGTCATTTCAGGGAGTGTATGAGGTTCGAAAAGCCCTACAGCCAATCGTTCCAGAGTCTGAACAGCAAATACAAAAAACCCGGCAAAAAGCCGGGTTTCTGTTCGAACCTCCATCAATGATGGCGGTTTTTATGTTTGTTTTTGTGTTTATGACCGCCGCCCGAATGAGATCCTCCATCGTCACCGAGGTTATTACCGACCGCACCACCCGCCGCGCCGCCCAACCCTGCGCCAATGGTCGAACCGGTCGAGCCGCCGAGGCTGTTGCCGACGACCGAGCCGCCCGCCGCGCCGAGACCACCACCAATGGCCGCTTCAGTTCGATTGCGTTTATTCGCCCCGACGGCACTGCCGGCCGCGCCGCCAACACCCGCACCTACCGCCGCGCCAGTACTGCCACCGAGTTGTCCACCGACCACATTGCCGAGCGCGCCGCCCAGGCCGCCACCCACAGCGGCGGTGCCATCACCGGCGGCCATCGCCCCTTGTGCTACCAGCAAACCGAAAAACAGTGCAGATAATGACAAGCGCATATGAACCTCACAGTTCCCGAAGCGGGACAGTCCGCCCAGACATGGGCCTATGTGAGATTGGAGACGCAAACGGGAAAAACGTTCAGCCATGAAAAAGCCCGACATCGAGCCGGGCTTTTTCTGACAAAGGATCAGTCTCAGTGACGCTTGTGACCTTTGGACAAGTTGCTGCCCACCGCGCCGCCAGCAGCGCCGCCCAGGCCTGCACCGATCGTGGCGCCGGTTCTGCCGCCCAGGCTGTTGCCGATCACCGAACCACCGGCCGCGCCAACACCGCCGCCAATCGCCGCTTTGGTCCGGCTACCCTTGCGTGCCGCCATTGCGCTACCGGCCGCGCCTGCTACACCCGCGCCAATAGCCGCGCCAGTGCTGCCGCCCATTTTCTGGCCGACGACATTACCCAGCGCGCCACCCAAACCACCGCCCAGCGCCGCGGTGCCATCACCGGCAGCCATTGCACCTTGAGCAACCAGAAGCCCAAGAACCAGAGCGGGCAGTGTTAAACGCATGACGAAAACCTCAAAAATTGGGATGACAAAAAGGGCCGGGATTTAATGCCGTCACCGCGCAAAAGTCCAGACGAAATCAGAGACTTCGCGTACTCGGCGCCGATTGGACAGCGATTCTGCAAAAGGTTTTATGACAGGCAAAAAAAAGCCCGCTGGGGAGACGGGCTGGAGACTTGCTTTCTAACGGATGGCTTCACCCTACCGCGGTAGACGTGAAAAGTTTGTGAAAGCCTCCTGCATTTGCCACCGAAGAGCGTAGGACATTTCTCTCACTCAATCAGCCATAAAAAACCCCGTTCAATGACGGGGTTATGCAGTGACAGATTATTTTCTGGATCGCGCGCTGACCTTGGGCAAAAATTTTGCCTTCGGTCCTTTCGGTGCTGTGGATTTGATCTTGCCGGTCTGCACCCGGTCCTCGCCAAAGCCTGACTGGTATTCGGTCTGACCGCACCGTACACAGTTATTGAAGGAAAATTCAGCGCCATCGTCTTCGATATACGGATCAGTCATACCATCGCCCCTTCGCCACCGGTCGACACCGGCAAAAACCCATTCGCCTGAAAAAATATCGACCTCCAACGCTTTTGAGACTAGCCGGTCATTCCAGGACTTGTTATTCAGATCAGCTGACGCCCGACGAATGGACTGCAAAAATTAAACATACCGATGAACCGTGACCCTCAACCCGCAAGGCTGATCGCCGACAAAAACAGCCCATCCAACCTCTAAATGGGCTCACAAACCTATTCGCCGAAACTCAGCGTAACTTCACCGCTGTACCCGTCGCAAACACCACAACCATCCCGCCCTTGCCGCCGGGCATGCTGATCTCGAAATCCACCCTGACTACCGCATCAGCCTGCAGAGCGCGCGCACGCTCCCGCATTTCTTCGGTCGCCTGAATACGCGCCTCCTTCAAAGCCCGCTCCAGCGTCTGCGAGCGCCCGCCGAAAAAATCGCGCATGCCGGCAAACATGTCACGGATCACATTGACGCCCTGCACTGACTCGGCACTGACGATGTCCAGGTATTCGGTGATCTGCCGACCTTCAATTGCGTGCGTGGTGGAAATGATCATGGATGTCGTCCCTATACGGATGAATAAATTCGCGATTGTAATGGCTCAAAACGGACTTCACGCCGCCGCCAACAAAATCCAGACGCCAAAAACCACAAAACCCCTGACTTCTTTCGAAATCAGGGGTTTTGTGTACTGAATATGGCGGTGAAGGAGAGATTCGAAACTACCCGTTTGCGGTTTTCTCAGCATACCCCCCCGGTTTATAAGGGCTGCAGAGGAGCCAGATTTTGAATCTCAGTCCCATGTCAGTCCCATGGGTTTTGCGGACCAGGTTGCAGAACAGGGTCGCGAAAGCCATTTCGACGTTTCATGTTGACCCATGGGAAAAAGGTAATTTTGGTAATACAACGTGAGCCGACCTCTGGAAGCCTTGCAAATTGTGGCGTTGAGAGAATTCCTCAAAGGTAATAATTTGGTAAGTATGAAGTTTGAAAATTACCTTTCCTACGAGTAATCCCTGATAGCCCTCAAACCCAGTAAAATGGGGCACTTCAGAGATTATTACCCTAACTCTTACCTAAAATTACCTCTTGAGGTAATGACTGAAAGCCAGGCACCACAAGGGCTGTAGCCAATTTCTATACTTCGCTTACCAAAATTACCTTTTTCCCAGCCCACGTTTGAAAATATCCATACGGCAAATCCCAAGCAACCGCTTTCGGGTCCAATCTGGAGCACTCTCGCTTCTATGCTGGTTTCTTTCAAATGGAGCCAGTACCAATGCAAAGAGAAGATGCTTTACCCGGGAGCTCGATGCGTGGTGTTCGATGTAATCCAGCGCGCGCATCAATAATACGCGCCCATCCTTTCATGACCGAGAACAATGCTGGTCGAGCAACGGACTTGAACCGTGAACCAAAGGATTAAGAGCAAATTTTTTTGTAACGTATTCATTGGGAGGAGTCAGAAGAATCAAGGGGTAGAGGTATTCTGTATACATGTGCAGCGATGAAATCCCCCTGGATTGGACGGCCATTGGACGGAAAATTCGCTGAGAGTGTCGATTCAGGTCTATAGGTTGATTGCTTGGCGTCGCTCCAATGTCCTTCAAGGCGAAGCACGACGTTGAACGTCTCTAGACGGCTGACACTTAGATGTCAAGAACAAATGGGGTAGTATGGAAAGGCACAAAGGGGGTTAACGTGGAAAAAGTAGCTCAGCAGAAAAAACATACCCGGATCGTACTGGGTAACATGGAAACAGTTCTGGTTCACAGCGGCGATGGCAGCGTCAAGGCGCTTTTGGTACACGCGGATGGTGTCGTGGAGAAGCATGCCACCAAGAGCCTCTCTAGCAGTATTCTCAGTCAAAAAACGGGTGCTAGAGCGCGGTTGATGCGTGCGCCTCATCTGTCAGATCTTGAACGTGATATGGCGGAACTTAAGAAGGTGGTGGCTGCGCTTGCGGTTCGATCTGTCGTGCATGAAGACAATGCCACAGAATTTGATGCTGAAGAAATGACAGTCTTAAAAGCTGATAAAGCTTATCAGTTGCTTGACAATCCGCCCGAGCCTACCGAGGCGCTACGCAGTCTGCTTACCCTCCGCTAAGGGCCCTAAATGGATTTTATAACTGTCGATTTTGATAAGTCGATTGACCGCTCTGCTTTTGATTGTGGTAAGCATCCTGCTTTAAATACCTACATTGTTGAGCACGCTGGGCAAGACCAAAAGCGCAATCTCTCACGCACATTTTTATATGTGGAGGACGGATTATTGCTGGGCTATTACACCTTGGCGAACACCTCCTTGGCATTGAGCGAACTCAGTGATGAGCAAAGAAAGAAGATGCCTCGTTATCCTATGCCAGCAGTTCTCCTAAGCCGGTTGGCGGTCGACAAAATGGTCCAGGGACAAGGGCTTGGCCTACGACTGATGGGTGATTTTTTTCGCCGCGTGTACGAGATATCTAAACAGTCCGGCGTAGCCTTTATTGTCGTTGATGCGAAAGACTCCACCGTGGCGGATTTCTATAGGGACGCACTCGGGTTCCTGCCCTCATCAAATAATCCATTGCGTCTAGTTCTTTCTACTGCGACGTTGATTCAAGGTTTCAGATCCCTAGCTCAATCAGAGCGCTGATACCCTTTCTCGCCCTTCTTCACGCGAAGCTATCCATCACATTGGATGGCTGTTCGCTTGTGAAATACGTAGATTGTCCCAATACGGCTGTAGCCCTTACTAACAGGGCCTTTCAGTCAATAACGCTTGCGTGACACCGCTGCCCAAAGCTCGCTCGTGCCGCTAAAGAAAATAAAAAAAAGGTGCAAAGTCGAGGTTTTGTCATTTTTGTCCCAGCGGGGCTGGGGTTTCCGGAACACGTCTGTTATCAGAACTGTATTTTCGCGATGCGTATTACCTTCATTTCCTTGCAAAACCTTGCACTCTTTGCAATCGCAGATTCACGGGGGCAGCGGCCGTGCTCGCTTCTCAGGAGGAGGATTACACCCCCCGACGGTTTGCAAAAATAATTAATACAAAGCCCGCCGGCGGGAGGGGGATAAGTGCTTTTTCAGTGGATTTTTTCTTGGCTGCAGGATGTTCCAAGGGCCGATCATCTTCGGGTATCGAATCAGACACGCACGGCTTCAGTGATCGCCAACTGCCGTCAGTCGCTCCGTTGATGTTGAGGAATACGCCTACCGATATACTGTTTGCATATACAGCACTTCAGCAAGGTAGGCGTGGCCGATGAGTGTAGAATCTGCTGGAACCCCGATCACTGAAGCTCCCTCAATGGCGCAGTGGCGGATCATGTTGCGCGATGAGGTGTCGTTGCTCGCAATGCCTGGTGCCCATCACAAAGCGTTGCTCCGGCAAGCGCATGCGCTGCACCAGGGCCAAGTGATTGACGCTGACAAGCTTGGCGACTTGCTTGAGTTAGCAGACGCGGCGCTGGCCTACGCGGTTGAGTCCTTACTTGACCTCGACGATGACGAATAGGATAAGCCATGCACGTACTGGTCACTCCTATGCGCCTTCTCGGTGTCGCGCTGGATCCGAAAGAGCGGCGTCGCTACCCAGCGATCCGGGGCAATGTCATGGTCAACTCTACCAACTGCCATGAATTAGGCCGAGCGGCCAACGTTGCTCGCGTTGAGGTGGGAATGCCCCTAGATCCGGATCCACTACCGCCATTGCTTGATGCAACGCTGGCGGGAATGGCCGTAACGGGTTTTGTGTTGAGTGGGATTGAATACATCGATGGCTGCGCTTATGCACAGTCATGGTGGTGTCGCGAGGAATAGTTTCGAGGTGATACAGAAGGGAGAGCGGAGGCCAATGGCCCCCGCAATGTTGCGTTACAACTGCTGAAGAATACGGATCAAGCGAACAGACCAATAAGCAGCCTGCAATGCTCGAATGAGTTCTTCAGGAATGTATCGAATGAAAGGATTCATTTGATAAAACTCCAAAAGCCGAGTGGACATCTGCAAAACTACATAAGTAATTCCGCAGGGTATACCACCCACCTAAGTAGTAACCCAGCTACATTGTCAGCATATATCGGCAAATTTCCCACGCTGGGCCATAGTTTGTCAGGACGCAAAACCTGTCCTTTAGAACCCGATGATCACGCGTTGCCATGCTTGACGGGGTCGTCACTTGGTCATAGCCTCAGAGTTCTGACGCTGCAAAGGTATGACGTGGTGAGCAGATGGAGCGACTCTATCATAGGTTCGGATCCTCAGTTCAATCACGAATTACCACACTCAAGCCCGCACCCTGTGCGGGCTTTTGTTTTCTGGACGGGTTGTTGGACAGTACTTTTTTTGCCAAAGGCGCAATCCACGCGGGTTTGCCGCGCATTGCCTTTTTTTCTTAAATACCGCCATCGTTTGATACAAATCGGCAGAAAAATAAAAATGTCCGACGAACGGTCATTTGACGAATTCGTCATTAGCCAAACATGGCTACTAGTTGCGCCGAATTCGTCAACACTAATCAACACTAATCAACACGGACACCTGCACGTAATCACACAAAACTGTACGAAAGCCCACGAAAGCTTACGAAATCGCATGAAACCTGAAGAAGTGGCGAAAAGTGGACAGAAGTTGCCATAAAGATATCTAGAGATATCTAGAGATATAAAAAGATATCTAGAGATATCTAGATAGAATTAGTTAGGTTTAATGATTTCGGCTCTTACATCGTGACTTGTTTCAGCCTTGCTGCGATCATCGCCGCTTGCTCACCATCCGCTGAAAAAGCCTCTGCATTTGAAGGGACAGGTGTAGGGCCGTGCGTGTGAGTAGCCAGTTGGGCGTTCATTTGCTGTAGCAAATCAAGCACGTCGCAAACCACTTGGAACAGATTTACAGTTTCCGAACCGATCCAGTTTTTTGGCGCCTGCATACGCTGACTGATTCCCGCCGCGCTCTGACGCAACCCCCCAATCCTTTCCTGCATATCGCCACCTACCGTTGCGTTGTGCTTTTGACCCACAACCACATTCAGATCCCGGCCGGTCGCCTGGTGCAAATCGTCCACTGCCGCCAGGCTCGCGGATCCGCCTGACAGTAGCTTGAGCGCGCCCAGCGCCTCGATCTTTTTTACACCACCCACTGTCTCGGTCGAATGGTCGTCCACCGCCTGCGTGTGGCTCTGGAACTGCTCGCGGTTCTCCAGCGCTTCAACCTCGCGCTCGATCGCCTTATCACGGATCTTGCCATCGGTCTGGCGTAGCCAGTTGCCGTCGGCGTCGACACGCTGCTGGGCGGCCTCGCTGTGCTGCCACACCTGATCACCCTTTGGCACCTTGGGCATGCTCAACCCGTGCGGCAAGATCGATTGGATGTAGGGCTTGTTCGGTAGCCCGTAGGCGAAGCACACCACGACCCGCGTGCCCTCCTCCGGAAAGGCATATATGCCCATTTCCTCGCCACCGGTGGGCAGCGGTAAAGGAACGCCAGTGAGCGGCGGCATGGCCGGATCTGGCTCGTCATCAGGACCGAGTACAACAATGTCCACGGCGTAGCGCGGACGGAAGTCGTCGCACAGTCCGGCGTCCGCTGGCGCGTCGGCCACGGCGACCACCCGGGCAAATCGCGGCAGGTGATAGCCACCGGTGAGTTCGGGGAATTGGCGCTCTACAGCGCGGCGGATTGCGTCGTCCATCGGATGGCCATCTGGTCATTGGCGAGCGCCACCGTAGTGATACGCTCACCGTTGTTGATCGTTGCACCTGGTCGTAACCCGGGAAGGGCCGCGACCATTGCGCTCTGGTTGCCTTGGTAGCCGTCGAACAGCTCCGTGGGAATTTGCAGCGGCGCACGTGCGCCGAAAAAGCTGTCGGCCCAACTGCCGGCGAACACTTCACCGTTGCCCAGCTGGTGCCAGGTGAAGTCGGGAATGCTGAACACTCGGGCCAAACTGTCCATAGCCTGGTAACCGGCAGCAAGGCTGTAGAAATACGGCGCCTTTACGCTGGCATAAGGCCGATCCGGGACACGAAAGCGCAGCCCAGTCTGTTCGCTGACTTGGGCCAACACGGCGCGCAGATCCACATGACGCAGGTTCAACGGCAACGGGTTAGCCAGCACGGCGGCCAGCTCACGGCAGAACAGCACCTGTTCGACCGCGTTGGCGGCCGTGCAGCGCTCGACGTAGCCGATAAAGTGCCGTTGCAGCGTGCCCTCGTTGTAGCCGATATCCAGCGTCACCAGCCCTTTCAGCGGCACAGGGGATTGAACTGTGAAGTTCGCCCGGCCGGGGCTGGTAGCGTCCAGCCTGACGTCCTCCTTGATGAGAGCGATCGGGGCGCCGTTGATGGAAAGTATCTTGTGCAGTTTCACTTCTGCTCACTCCCGCCCAGCCACTTATCCACACGTCCGAGCACTTTTTCAAAGCCGCTCAGCGCGGGGTTGTCGCTGGTTCCATCACCGTTGCCGACGCCGCCTTCGCCGACCGCACTGCCCGAGGCGCCTTGAGCGTCTACCTTGTTGCCGGCGCGCCGGCCTTCGACTTTCTCCGGGTTCGATTCGCGTTCGCTCAGCGTGAATTGCACAAGCCAGGCTTTCAGGGTGTCGGCTTCCCGCGCACTGACGCCGTCGGAGAACTCTACCTGGCGTACCCCGAAGGTTTCGGCCGTGTCGTTCACGATCCGATACAGATGCAACTGACCGCCGCCGGCGGTGGCTTCAGCCATGCGCAGTAGATCCGTAAGCTGGGTTTTATCCACAAAGGGAATCATCAGCGAGACGGCCAGCGTCTTAGGCTTGAAGCCTTTGTGAGCCTTGTCGGTGTTGCTGGTCTGGCCGGACATGTCGCCGCTTTCGATTCGCAGGTTGGCCGTGACTTTGAGGTTCTTGCCCTGGATTTTTTGCCCGTCGAGTAGCAGTGTCATAGGCCCACCAGTTCCCGCACAAAGCTCAGCCCTTCTTTGCTGCCGACCAACAGAACCCCGGCGCATTGAATCCATTCGTGGCCAGGGGCATCGCCGGTCAACAGTTCGCGGCGTAGTTCGCCGGCAGTGCCCGGGCCGATCAGCCGCGCGCGCACGCTGACGTCAGGTTTTCCCCCAGCCAGTAGCACTTTCAGGTCAGCCAATTGCTTATCCCGTCCCTGCTGTTGGGCACTCTTGCGCGCTGCCAGCGCTGCCAGATCGGCCAACGGCGAGCTGTCGGCGGCGTAGCCTTCCAGCACGGCTATCTGCCCCGCCATCGACTGTTTGGCAGCTTTGACCACCGTGCAACGCTCCAGCGGCAAACCCTGCCAGCGCGGTAGAGTTCCGGCGCCGGGGATCTCCCACTTTTCACTCTCCAGTTTCACCAGGTGTTGCGCCCGGCGCTCGGTGCGCACCAGGTCAGGGATCGGCAGCAGTGCATTGAAGCGCGCCAAGCTGCTGACCAACTGTTCCAGGCGCGTGCCCAGGAACAGGATCGACAACGCGTATTGCGGCCCAGTCGGACGCCCGCTGTCGCTAGCGTCTTCCAGTTTCTTGGCGAGATGTTCCAGCGCGTTGGGCGCGGACAGAAAGCGCTGATAGCCGGCGCCCTGGCCAACGCCGCTTTGAAATGGCGTCACGACCAGGCACGCCGGAACCTGCCCCAACTGCTCGGCCAGCGCTGCGCGTCCGGCCGCGATCGCGCCTTTTGCTGCATCACCGACTGGCCCCGGGTTGGTGTTGGCCAGTCCACTCAGGCCAGCCAGGCGCTGGGCGGTGCTGGCCAGTTCGCCACCGGCCAGATCCTTGGCCGCTGACAGCCCACCCATCCATTGCGTGGCCTGCTCCGGCCAGCGCATTGTCACCGGCGCCCAAATCATGCCGGCGGCGTCCAGGTGATGGCTTTCATGGCCTTCAGACTTTTGTCTTTCTGAGCCTTCGCCACAGCTTGGCGCAGTGTTTCTGCTTGCTGCTGCGCCGCTTGCCGGAAGCGCACCAGGTCAAGGCTGACTTTCTGCAGCTGGGCGATGGTGTGCGACCGGAAGGCCAGCACCTGGTCGGCGTCATAGCACGGGTAAACGTCGTCCAGGCCCAGCAACACCTGGCCATTCAAATTTACCTGGTCATCGATCGCGCTGCTGTAGCGGTGTGGCTCACCCAACGCGCTGGAACTGAAGCCGCCGGCGATGTAGGCCGTGCAGTCGGCAGCGATCGCTTGCAGTTTCTTGTCGCGGAGTGCAGCCAGCACGGCGTCGATGTCATCAACCCATTCGCCGTTCTTCCAGACTTGGTTCGGTCCGGGTTTTTTCATGGTGAAACCGGCCGGCACCGGTTCGAAGCCTTCCAGCGTTCGCGGCTCGCCGGTGTCGGTGCTGTACACCACGACGCCACCGAAGAAGTCCACCAACTGCCAGGCCTTACCGTTCCACCACGCGGCTTTGTGTTCCGGAATCGCGGGCGGCTCCGCTTCGACGCATCCACCAGGAATCAAATAGACGCCTGGCTCCAGCGGCGATTCTTCAGCCTTCACGGCACCAATGAAGATACCGAGGTGGTCGGTCTGGAATACGAGTTTGTCAGTCATGCTCGATCTCAATACTTGATGCAGAAAAGAAGGGCCAAGTTTCGCGGCCGGGTTTCAGCACCGCCGGCAGCGGCGACGGTTACACCGTGGGTGTGGTTACCTGCGCCACCTACGCCGACGTTGTGCGCGTGCTGGCCAGTAGCGCCGATACCGACGTTGTGAGCATGGTTTCCTTGGTAGTCAGTGCGCATAGGTCGACCGTCGGCGTTTTTACCGCCGCCGATCTCAAGTTCTGTCCATACGCTGCCGCCAGCCGGATAACCGACGTTCACACCGGCGCCGTTATCGACTACGCGAAAACCGTGGTCGTGGTTGCCTTGCGCATCGGTCCAGGCGCTGTGCACGTGGTTGCCCTGCGCATCTGTCCAGGCGCCGTGCACGTGATCGCCCACGGCTGCGGCCGAGGCGCCGTGCGCATGCGAGTGGATCATCATGTCCTGATAGACGCCGAATGCACGGCCAGGATCCAGACCGCGCCCGTCGTCCCAGCCACGAGGGAACAAGCCGCGCATGTCGGGCAAATTGAACGTGGTTGAACCGTCGCCAGCGCCATAGTGCGTTCCGAGCCAGGCAAAGAGTTGTGCGTATGTGGTACGGGACACAGCCGCCCCGTTGCACTTCAGCCACCCCTGCGGCGCCCAAGACATGGCGAACGCCGCAACCATCCCAGTCATCGAATCGCCAACCTGCTTTTGTAGCTTGTTCAGAGCGGCGGTCGACGCCACGATCTGGCTGCTGTTGGTTGCTGGATCGTCGCTGATTGCGTTGGGCAGATTGCCCAGTCCGACGTCTTCTTTGGTGGTTGCCCGGGCGCGCAGCAGCGGATAGTCGCCGGTACGGGATGCGAGATATTTGATCAACGCACCGCCGACTGGCTCGGCGTCCCGCAAATCCACGATATTGCTGGGTGAAATGAAATCAGCGATCGGCACGCAGTAATGGCGTACGCCGGCAGCATCGGTGTAATCGGCTTGTTCACCGAATACCACTTTCCACGCAGCCACCCGATCGTTCAACTGACGCTCAAGACAAACGTCCAGCCAGACCTTACCTACTGGAATGGCGCCGGGGACCGCTTCTGACTTCGCAATTGCCACGCGGATGCCTTCGACGTAGGCCGTGCCACCATTGATCTGGTAGCCGGTGTCTGTCTTTTCGAACATCAGCGAGTTACTGAAAAAAAACGCACGCCCGTAGAGGTTGCGATTGCTCAGACGCTCGCGCTCATCGATGCCGGCCAGGCGCACCGTAAAGTCATGCTGCCAGGTGCTGGCATCGATCTTGATGCCGGTCAGCTTCATGGCGCCGTCATAGGCCACCAGAAAATTGCGGGTGACGTTGTTGCCGATCTGCTCCGGCGGGATGTTCCTGCGCTTCTGTTGCAGTGGCACCGACGACGCGGCGAACAAGATGCCGTCGGCGTCCTCGAGGCCGACCCAGTTAAAGTCCCAGTCGCCAACGTCAGACCCCAACTGTGCGCTGTACACCACCTGGTTCGGATTCACGAAACCCGCGTTCTTTTCCGGGATGGTGTAGACGTGAACAATCTGCGCAACTGGTGGCTTGCCGGCAGCGCGATCGAGCGGCGCGGTCGGATCAAGCCCGGGCACATTGGCAAAGATGAAACGGCTGACGATCAGCGGCTTTTGCTGGCTTTGTTTAAGGGCAATTTGGCTTTCGCCGGCCAAGGTAATACTGGCGCTCACGGTGCGCTCCTACAGGCTGGCAACCAGCGTTTGCTGGTCGTCGTTGAAGTCGATCAGGGCGATTTGCAGCCCCACGGGGGTGATGGTGACGAAGTCGTAGCGCCGGCACGTTCGGCCGTACTGCTGGATCAGCACGCGCAGAAGCTCGGGATTGAGCGACAACTGAGCGTTGCTGAACTTCAGCAGCACCACGTCCCAATCGCGGTCGGGCTGACGTTCCTCGATCTCCACGTAACCCACGCCCAGTCGCTCGAAAATTCGTTTCAACCCGGCGGTGCTGCCGGCGTCGACCGAGTTGATGAATGCGTATTTCACGCGCAGTCGAAACAGTGACTCGGGTTCGCCCTTAAAGCGCGTCACGTCCCGCTGCCAGGCCCACAGTTCAAGGATGCTTATGTGGCAGGTGTCGGGATCGATCTGCGAGTAGGGCCAGCGCAGCCACCCGGTCACGGTTTCCCACCACGCCTGTGCAGCGGCCACCAGCTTTGACAGCTCGGTGCCGCCAAGCCAGAACGGCAGTTTCAGTTTGTTCATTGCACGTTCACCTTCAGCGACGTCAGGCGCGGGATGTCCAAACCGCTGGTGATGTCGACGCCGGGGGTAAACCGCAGTGAGGCGATATCGGCAAACCGCTGGTGCAATTCCTCAGCCAGTCGACTAAAGCTGAAACGCGACTGGGGGTAGGTCAGCGTCGGCTGATAGTCGCGGGGCGTGCTTTCCCGAAACGCGGCGCGGATGAATAGCTCGATCTCACTTTTCAGCGTGTCGATCTGCTCGGCGCTCAGATTCGGTTGCGGCCAAAGCGTCGTCGCAACACTCACAGGCACTTCGGGCATGACCATGGCCAGCAGATCATCGCCGTGGCCATGGTTGCCCTGGTCACGGATGTGCGAATTGATTTGCTCCAGGTAAGTCGCCGCCGGCACGCCCGCGTCAAACAACACGAAGGCGTTCGCACTGCCCGGGCCACGCGGTGCGCCGTGTTCGAAGTAAACGCCGTCCGGACGCACGCCCGGAAAGGCCGAGATCATGGCGCGATACACCGCGTCGGTGTGCCACTGGTTGACCGCCGAGAACTGGTTGCGCACGCGCAAGCGCAGTTGGTCGTTCGGCTCCGGATCCGCACCAGGTGATTCCAGCCAACCGTCCTTGTTCACTACCTGGACAATGCCTGGGATGGGCACGGGCAGGATGGCGTAGTAACCCGGGGCGAGGTTGAAGCCACTGCCGGATTCGATCGCCTCCACCTGGACTTCCAGCTGCAGCTGGCCCGCGACGAACGTCGCCGGCGCCGTGGTAATCAATTGGTACACGTTGCCGTTGATGGCGGCGGACTGCACCACAATGCCTTTTTCCAATTCCATGACGCCGTCCGGCAAGGCCCGGGCAAACAGCAATTTACCGCGGGCTTTGGTGGCGCCTTTACGCTCGACGTTGACCGCCCAGGCGAGCATGTCCAGCCAAGCGTCCACCGCCGTTTTCACAAAGAAATTTGGCAGCACCGTCAGGCACAGAAAGTCCAACAGCCACAACACCGGTTTGGTCACCAGCGCGGTCATCACCCGCCAGAACGGCGAATAACTGCTGGTGTTGGCCACCTTCGCGCCCTGGGCTTCAACCTCCTTTTCCCACGCCGCCTTCAAACCGGCCTCGGTGGTCGGGATGCCGGCGTCGGCGATCACCTTTTTAAAATCGACCTGGCTCACAGACTTACCTCAATCGAACCGAATTTCAGGGTTTTCGCAGTGACCAGGTACACACCTGGTTCCTGCTGGGTAATGCGTGCCGTGCCCGGCACCAGGCGCTGATCGTCCTCCACCAACAGTTCCAGTTGCTGGATGCAGTCGCGCTGCCGCAGCCGATCGCGCTCGGCCACCAGCGTCACCAGCAACCCGCTATCGCGGATCATGTGCGCGATGTCCTGGGCGATGCAGGCGCGATCATCGATGAGCAACGGCTGGTGTGACGGGTCGAGTGCCAGGTCGTTGTTGACGATCAACAGGTCTACGTACTCGCTCATCCGCCGACCGCCATGGCGACCATGTTTTCCACTTCCAGTGGGTTCATCGGTTTGGCGGTGTGAATGTTCACGTTCTCCACATGCGTGCCCTTGTTCTGGCTGCTGTTGTTGTTCTGGATGCTGGTCAGCAAGCCGCCGGGCGGCACCGCTGAAGGGCGCGCCGGCGAAAGGCTGGGGATTGCCGCATTGATGGTTTGCTGGGCTTTCTGTGCGGCGTTGGCGGTGTCGGCGGCATTGGTCGCGGCATCGACGCCGGGCACTTCAGGCATACCGCCGAAGCGCGCTTCGATATTCACGCCCGGGATGCTGTTCAGCAGCTCGATCACGCCGTTTACGGCCTTGGTGAAAATGCCGACGATGCTGTCCCATGCGGCCTTGGCCATGCCTGACCAACCGCCCATGGAGTTAAACCAGTCGGACAGCTTCTGGAGCTTGTCGGCGACGAACTGGAACGCGGCCGTGTTCATCAGGGCAGACGTCCATTCGTCCCAGTAGTGAACCGCCGCGACAATGACCGCCACCAGAGCGAGAACACCGACCACAATCCACACCATCGGGTTGGCCAACAGCGCCGCGTTGACCAGCCAGATCGCACCCTGCCACAGCAGCATGGCGCCGCGCGCCAAGGCAAGGCCGGCGCTGAGCGTATAGATCACGGCCATGTAAGCCAGGATCGCCAATTTCTGCAGGACGAAGCCGGCAACGGTGCGCAGGTTCAGCAACTGCACGACCTTCCACACCGATAACAGGCCCAGCCAAGTCATCCGTGCAACGCCGACCACGACGGTCAACAACGACATGGCGCCGACGATGGCCATGATGGTCAGTGCGGTGATGCCGATCACCCGGGTGATGTTGGGAAACAGCTGCGACCAGCGCACAAGGGTTTTCCCGATGTCGACCATCTTGCTCATGAACGGCGTCAGTACCGGGATCAGCACCTGGCCAAATACCACACGCATGACCTCGACCAGGGACGCCCACTGTTGCCACGGATCGACCATGGCCCGGGCCATCTGCTCGGCGTTCTCCAGTCCGCGCACCTTGCCCAGCTGCTCGATGCCGTTACGCAGTCGATCGGTATCCTTGGCCAGCGCGCCGATCACCTGGGCGCCTTCGCCGCCGAACGCCTCCATTAACTTGGCTCCGGCCGACGCGCTGGTCAGATCACCGAACTTGCCCTGCAGCTTGTCCAGAATCGCCATCATCGGCAGCACCTTGCCCTGCTGGTCGGTGAACTTCATGCCGAGTTTTTCCGATGCCGCGCCGATGTTCTCGAAGAACGCTTTGTAGCGTCCGCCAGCGTCGCCGCCCTCCATGGTGCTGCTCAGCGTGCCGATCACCGCCATCTGTTCGGCAAGGTCGACGCCGGATGTGGTGGCGATCGCGCCGGCCTCCTTGAAGGCGTCTTTCATCGCGGCGCCGCTGGTACGGAACAACTGCACAGCCAGCGCGGTTTGCCCGCCGAGCTTTTCCACCCACGCGCCCTTCCCCATCGCATCCGCTTGGGACTTCTGCAGGTTGTAGAGCGTGCCGACATATTCGCCCATGGTTTCGGCGTCAGACTTGGTGGCCTTGGCCAGCAAATTACTGGTGTTGGTGAACGTAGCGAGTTGGTTGCCGGCAAGCCCCTTGATGGCGCCCTCGATCAGGTAAGCCGAGGCCACAAAATCCTTGGCGTTCTCGCCGTAGCTCACCGCAAATTGCAGTGACTTGGCATTGAGCGCAGACAACGCATCCTCGGCCACGGCCAACGATCGGACGTCGCCCAGGGCGCGATTGACCTCCAGCGCCGGTTCCATGGACTCGCGAATCCCGACCACTGCTGCCGTCACGCCGGCCATGCCCAAGCCGATCGTCTTGATGTGCTTTTCGCTCTGATCGGCAAGCTCGGAAAAGCCCATTTTCACCTTGCCCAGGGGCGCGGTGACCTTGTCGGTCAGGCTCAGGATGAAAGCCAGGCTGGCGCTACGGTCTGCCAATGTCGTTACCCGTTCAGCGCAAGAGCGATGCCGTTAGCCACGGCAAACTCCATGCGTTTCCAGTATTCGTCCTCCAGCCACTTGGCGGTTCCCATCGCCTCGGGCGTGGGTTCGGCACCAGGTAGCCAGCGGCTCGTCAGGGCCATGAGCTGGCCCAAGCCGTTTTCGCTTAAGCGCTCAGCGTGCTCGTGCGCTTTTTTACGATCACCTCAACGTTCGGCGCGTACTCCTCAAGCAGCGCGCCAGCGAGCTGCATAACCATCACCGGGTTGCCCAGTAACGGTTTCAGCGTGGCTTTTTCCTCTTGCTTGACGGTGGTCATCAACAGGTTGTTGCCCGGGGCGACCTTGTTGGTTTGGGTCAGGGCGTTGAAATACTTGGTGACGTCAGCCGGGGTCAGGTTGAACGTGAATTCCGCTTCGCCGACTTCCAGGGTGATTTCGGTGTTGTTCTGTTGGCTCATGGGGTTGTTCTCTTGTTGAGGTTGGGAAAAGTGTTGCCCTGCTGCACCGGTGTTCGCCGGCACACGCCGAGGGCGTATTGCTGCAGCCCGAGGATCATTTGCCGGCTTAGGGCGAGCTGATCTCGGAGGGTGAAATAATCCGGTCGAGCGTCTGCTGCGAGTTCGGCGCGTCCTGCATCAGCCACGCGGGCGGTGCCGGCGGCGGTGGGCACAGATCCAGAAGCGGGACAGGTGGCGCTGACGTACAGCCGGCCAGTGCCATCGCCAATAGCGCGGCGCAGGCGTTCGTTTTCAGTGCGTGCATCGGTCAATTCCTTGGTGTTTCGTTGGTCGATCGCGTCCCGCTCGGCGAGCATTTCGCCGCTGATGCGTGCCGCTTCCCGCAGGCCGCTGGCCTCCCATTTCGCGCTATCACGCTCGCGCCTGGCTTCGTCGCGCTGGCCTAGGAGCGAGTCAAAACCGATCCAGGCGACCAAGCACAACACGACCAGGAACAAGGCTTGGCGCAGCATCACAAGCCCTCCGCACACAGCCGGGATTCGGCCAGCCGGCGGTTGTGCAGGCCCGGAATAAAGCGCTTCTGGCCCTTGGCGTCAGTCACAAAGGCCCATACAGGCGTCTTGCCGTCGGGCGCCCATGCCAGAGCTTTGCAGCCCTCGGCGATGCGGCCGGCGTTGATAAGCGCGACCGCTCGACTGGCGCAGGTGCTGGTCACGCCGAAGTTGTGGCCATGGCTGGTGAGTGCGTCGAACGTGGTCTGTCCCACGTTCGGGTTCGTGATGCACTCGGCCAACTGCAGCTGCGTTTTGCGGATCACCAGCTGCTCCACCTCGGCGCACTTGGCGGGCGACCAGTAGTCGCCGACCACGACCGGGTACGGGCTCGTAAACCGGGTGATGCCCTTGCAAACCGTGGGCAGTCCGCCGGCGAGCTTGTCCGCGTAAACGGTGTTCTGGCCGTTGCCTTCCCAGGTGCCCAGGAAGATCACCAGCGGCGTGCTGGCCAGCGCGATCGCACCGGCCATGATCCTGCCGCGCAGGCTCATGGGAACCACACCCGCAACAGTGCCGGCACAACCATCTGCAGCACAGAAGCGACCACCGTGAGAATGGTCAGCAAGCGGCCGACCTTGGCGCCGATGTCATTCACCGCGACCGTCAGGGTCTGCTGGCCAGCGTTCAGTTCCGAAAGCTGCCCGGCCATGTGTTCGAACCCCTGTTCCAACTTGGTCACACGGGTAGGCACGGTTTCGTGGCGGTCTTCCAACTCGCTCAGCCGGTGTTCAAATACGGCGAATCTCTGCTCCAGCGTTCCGAGGCGTGCGGCGTCAGTCGTCATCAGCGTTTACTCTGCTCAAAGCCGGTCTGGCACGGGACACACCGCGTTTTACCGCCCAGTGCCTGGCGCGCCGGCGGGATCTCTTTGTCGCAGTCCTCGCAATGGGTCAGGCTTGGCCCAACCGGCACAGGCGTCAGTAGCTGGGCCTTTATCGCCTGGTCACGTTGGCGTTGTTCCAGCTCCTGGGCGCGGTCGAACCAGTCCACCATTAACGGATCCCCTCGATCTCGGCCGCAGCCAGGTAGGGAACGCCGTTGATGTGGATAAAGTCCGGACTGGTGACGTCGAACGGCACCTTGTGTTTGGTCTTCTCGCCACCCTTCGGGTCGATCGACAACAGGCTGGAGATCTTCACCTTGCAGCCGAACGCCTCCACACGCAGTTCGTCCTCACCGGCCTTGGCGAAGAACACCGCATCGAACGGTTTCAACTCGCGATAGCTGCCCGCCGATCGCGCCGCGTCGATCAGCAACTCAAAGTTGGAGCTGTCCAGCTCCAGTTCACCGGCCGCGGCCACGTCGCCGTCGACGTATCCGTCAGGCACGCCCCGGGTTTGGGCCACGGCCGAGTTGTCGGTGATGTCCAGGGTGCAGCTTTCGACGTGCAGCGCGATATCGCCCAGGCTCACGTCGAAGTTCTTGCCGCCAATCTTTGCCATGGGGCGTTACTCCGCTTTGTCAGTGGAAAGATCCAGGGCGATGTTCGCCGTGAGGTCTTTCGGGCAGTTGAGGGGTTTGAGCTTGATGTAGGCCGCGACTTTGGTTTTGCTCTGCCACTCCAGCACCAGGTCGCCGTCTTTCGGTGGCTCGATGTCACCGGGGAACACCTCGCCGTTAAACTTGATGGACTTCGCCATGGCTCGCAGTGGCGCCATCAATTGGTTGGTGTTCACCGCCATGCTGTTGGGCGTGTTGTTCAAGCGACGATCAGCGACACGGCGGATCAGCAGCGGACGGATCAGGCGAGCAGCCTTATCGGTGATGCGCAGGTATTCCACGACCTGAAAGTCACTACCGGGGGTGTCCAACATGTTGCAGTCCCCCCAGTACACGCCCGGGTAGTCGGGGTAGGTCTGGGTGACGGAGAACCGCGCCCGATCCAGTTCACTGCGCACAGCGGACGGCAGCGGGATCAGCTCCATATCGATAGGCACGTCGCCAAGTCCCAACACCGGGCCGGTGGCCACGCGCATCGGACTATCCGCGATGCTGACTGCAGAATTCGCCAAGCGGCCAGCCAGCACGCCCAAGTCATTGCCGTGCAGTTGCGGTACAGGTGAAACGCGCGGCGCTGCCAGACCCGCTACCAACGCTTTTTGCTCGGTGAGGTACTGCGCCCAGGTCTGGTCGACGGCGATGCCGGCGCTGCTCGCCAGAAAGAAAACCCGGCGGCCGTAGGTGTTGTTCAGGGCAACGGCCGCGTCATGCATGGCCGAAAGTTCGTCCCCCTTTGTCACAGGTTTGGTGACGATTACCCCTTCCACCGACACCCCTTGTTGCTGGGTTTTCTCCAAAGCGGTGGCCCAGTCGCCTTCGGGGCCGATCGGGGCCGCCATGCAGGCCCAGCGCTGGCCACCGTTCAGACGTGCGGCGGTGATTTGGGTTTTCAGATCGCTCGCCGGAACGCCCAGGGCGGCGTCCAGATCGCTGTCGGTGTTCAGCGGAATGACCTGGCCGACGTTTTTGGCGGCGGGGCCGATGAAAAGAAAGTAACGCTCAACCTCTGTCACGGCGCCCTGGCCTAGATTGAGATTGTCGACGGTGACTTGACCGAGTGCCATGCAGTGCCTCGTTAGCGGGGTGAAGTTAGGATTTGTTGCAACACCTGGTTAATCAGGAGATTGGTTTCGCGCTCAGTTTCGGCGCCGATGAACTGGCGTTTCGGCAGCGTGATTTCCCAGCTCTGCGCGCCGGTGCTTTCGCTGCGCTGGTCGTCCAGGATCCGGATCAGCAAACCGGCTTTGGCGTAGTTCACATGCTCCTGAATCCACGCCACAGACGGCCGGGTCAGCGTCTTTTTGCCTGCTTGGCGCACACGGAAGCCCAACCGGCGCAAGCGCTTGGCTTGCTTGTCGGTTGCTGCCAAACCCGGTGGGGTCTTGTTCCATCGGCGCATCTGTTGGGCGGTGCGGCGCTCACTGACGCCGCTGTGCTGCTGCGCGGCGACCCATCGGGTCAGGGCGTTTTTCCAGCCCAATTCCGCTTCATCAGCAGACACCCGGGTGACCACCATCAACTTGGCCAGGCCGGCTTCCATCTTCTTTTTGCCCTTGGTGTCGCCCTTCCGTGGGGCGAAGGGTGTGCCGTCCAGGTTCTTCTGCTCACGCACACGCTTGCGGCTCATCGTCCGCACGCGTTTGGTGACCTGGTTCAGCAAGCGGCGGCGCAATTGCGGCGGCAGGCTCAGCAACGCCAGTTGTTCGCGTACGCCCACGCGACCGCGAATGTCGAGTTCGAACGTGCTACGCCCCGCCATCGGTGGCCACCTCGCCGCGCTCAGCAATCCACAGATCAAACGGGACAAAAGCCCAGGTCTTACCGAAGGCTTCAATCTCCCCTTCCGGGTCTTCCGACAGGAACTGCGCCTCGACAAATTCCAGCGTGATTTCTACGTCGAACAGATCGTTATCCAGAGGCTCCACAAGGAACTCCGGCGCCGGCAGTTCGTGGCGGTCACGGTTGGCGTCGTGTTTTTCCAGCCAACTGCCGACCAACGCCATCATGCGAGCCGGGTTGGCGGCGAAACGCTCCAGGACAATCACGGCGCGATAGTGCATATCGGCGAAGTGCATGCCGTCGACGTCGGGTTTCCAGATCAGCGAAAGCTTTACCTGCTCCGTCCAGCTGTCGAGTTGTTCAGGCTCGACCAGGCGGCGCTCCAACAGATACGCGGTCAGTGTCTGCAGCTTGGTCATACGATCGCCGCCGTAATTCGGCCGCGTCCCTGTAGCGAGCGAACCGCCTGCTGGCTGAACTGCAGAAACGTCTCGCCGCGTTCGGGCATTTCTTTGCCGGTGTTTTCGGCGCTTTCACGGCGGCTCACCGTGGCGAACTGCGTCAGCAAGCTGGACTTGGCGCGGCAATACACGGCGCGCTTGTACGTCGCTACGTGAAATGTGGAGTCAGGCAGCACCTTAGGGTCCCCAGATTCCACGGATGTGATGCCCACGCTCTGCCATTGGCCTTTGCGTTTGGACAAATCGCGATTGATCTCAATCATCGCGGTAGTCAAATCAGTGACCAGCATGTCTACCAGGTACTCCGCCGGCAGGCGGTAGCCCTTCTGAAACTCGGACACGGAGAGGTTCGGCCAGAAGCCGTCGTTCTCAATCGCCTGTTCCACAAAGGTGGTGGGTTTCCCGGAAAAGCTCATGGCTGGCCGCTCGAATAGGGCGGGGAGACTGTTTTTCGTGGGGCTGGCCATGAATGGCAGACACACGTCCACAGTTCCCCGCTGGGGGGGGTAGTCGGTTATTGGGCGCCGGTCACGGCGGGGGGTTGTTTGGCGATCGCCTTGCGGCACTTCGCAATGCGCGTCTCATTGCCGGCTTTCGCGTACAGCTCGGTGGAGCGTTCCAGATGCTGGAGCGCGGTTTCCCACTGCTCGGCCTCCATGGCGCGCATGCCGATCAACTTGTGGTACTTGCTCGGGATCTGTTCGGTCAGCTCCCATTCACCGTCGACACGCGGCAGCAGATCGGACAGGTACGGCTCCGGGCTGCGTTGCGCGTTGTATTCGGCGTAAGCCCAATCGATCATTGCGTCCGCAACGAAGGTTTGCACGTCGCGGCGCTTAAACCGCTCGGGCATCTCCTGGCCCTGCCCGATCGCAAAGTCCGCGAGTGCCAGGCCGTCTTCGAACTGCTCGGTGTCGAACAGCCAGACCATCACCTGCACCAGAACGCGGTTCGGCATCACCAGACCCGAGTCCATGTAGCGCTGAATGAAATCCTGGTACTTGGGCAACAGCTCCTCGCGCTTGAGTGCCTGACGCCCAGCGAGACCCTTGATATCGCTAAGGCGCTGCAGATCCTGATCCAGAGAGGCTTCCATCAGCAGCAGGTGCTTTTTCGCGTTGGCCGGGCTGCTCAGGGCTTCCGCCGGCGAATACGCCAGCGGTGCGGCGGCTGCAGCGATTACTGCAGCAGTTCCCTGTGCCAAAGTACGGCGCTTGTGGGCAAGGGCCAGGCTCATGCGGCCAACTCAACGTTTTCAGTAAACGCGATCTTTTCCAGCTGCTCGATCACGTAGCCTTCGTTGCGGCTGTTGTAATCCTCGACACGGGAGCGTTTCGGGTTGTCTACGGTTTGCTTGCGCCAGCTGGAGTCCTGGAAGTAGATCGACAGGTTGTCCCAACTGGTAACCAGCACGCCGTTAACCGGGAAGAACGGCACGCTAAAGCTTGGCAGACCACCATAAGTAGCGATCACCTGAGCGTCCTCGATGCGCTCTTTCTCGGTTGGTGTATCACCCTGCTTGGCGTACAGCTTTGCCTTGTCAGCCGCTAACAGGTCGGTGCCGATAATGGCGATCAGGTCGCCGCCATCGCGCAGGCGTTCGTCCACCATTTGCTTGGTGTCATGCACCAGGGCGTCCAGGTTGGCGTAATCACCGCCCTGCCCCAGAATTACTTTGCCAGCGGTTTTGCCTTCCTTGAGTACCTGCTGTGGGGCTTGCTCGCGCAGTTGTTGCAGCCAGCCTTTGTTCACGTCCTGCAGCATTGGGTAAGCGGCAATATCGGTCTGCGCAGCGGCTTTCAGGCCGTGGAAACCAACCATGATGCGGTCCAGAGCGATCTGTTTCTGCACAGCAGCCGAGTAGCGTTGGTGGAAGTCCGGGAATTTGGCCCAAGCATCGATTTTTGCGTACGGCAGACCCACGTCGGATTCGGTAGACGACAGTTCGTAGGTGGTGTTGTCCAGCTCGGAAGCGTCTTTCGCCTCGCGATCGGTGGTCTTGGTATTAGTACGGCCAGTCACCGGGCCGGATACACCGATGAACACCTTCTCGCCCTTGATTTCGCTCACGCCAATGACGTTGATGCGCGAAAGGAAGTCCGACTTGGCGGTGATGGCGTCGTTCAGTTCCTGGGTGATGGACGGCTCAACGCTGAACATCTTGCTGGACAGCTCGACACCATAGGTTTCGGCCATGGCAAGTTGCATGGCTGCATACATCTTGGCGCCGTAGGCGCTCAGGGAACGGGCCATGTCAGAGTACCCGCGCTTTGGTTTTGTCGGCTGCGCCGGTGGAACGCGGCAACTGACGGCCGATGCTGGTGTTCTGCAGCGTGGTGAACTGTTGCTGCAGACTGGTCAGAGCTGCCAACACTGCTTTGTTGGAACTGCCGCCGTTGCGCTTGAATTCGCGTTCTTCTTCGGCGGTGGTGACGATCTCGTCGACTGCCGCGCTGACGTCATCGATCGGGGCTTGATCGGGTTCTGGTGCGTCTTCAGCAGCAGGCTCAATCACGGCCTGAATGCCGGCAGCGACGACCAGCAGCTGGGCCAGCAGGGCTTTCAAAGCCGTTGCGGTAGCTTCATCCATTGGGGGTTTGCTCTCGGTTGGGGTTTGCGGAGTGGTTTCGGCGGCGGTGTCGTCAATGCCGAAACGCTTGAACAGGCGGGTGAACATGCCGACAAGGCGACCAATCTCGCCCTGCGCTTTGGTTTCGCGTAGAGGGCCGAGTTCTTGAGATGCGGCGTAGTAAGCATCGCGGCTGGTGCGACTGGAGAAGTAGAGTTCCTGCGTGCCGACGCTGGCAGGTTCGTCGGTGACGGCGATACCGGTCATGTAGGCTTTGCCACGGCCCCGGAAATTCGGCTTGATCTCGATGCTGGTGAACAGCTTTTCGCCGGCGTCGTTCAGGCGCAGCAGCTTGTCGTTTGGCTTCAGTTGCGCTTCAAGGGCGACTTGGCCAGGCTCCAGATCGTCGCCCTCCTCGACCAGGCGCACAGCGAAAACCGTTCCGTGGGATCCGAACCAGCGTTCGTGTTCACACCAGATAACAGCGGTGTACAAAGTCGGCGTGTAGGTCTCGGCGATGTCGCGCAGTTCCTGGGGAAGGATCTCGCGGCCATCGACGGTCGGGCCGCTGGTGGCTACACGTTTCCAGTAGGAGACAAGGGAACGGGGCATGAGTGGTGACTGCGCTCAATCGTTGAATGAGCCGCCACGATAGGGAGCCGTTTACCGCCAAACAAACGGTTGAAATTCAGGGTTCTCCTATTTTCGAGAGATAGGCGGATCGCAGCATTTAACCCCGCGTTTCCGGGGTTTTCGCCGCATAGACTGCGGCCCATGAACTACCCAACCGAAGTTAAAGAAGCCGCAAAACGCCTCTACCTGCGCCGCTGTTCGGTGAAGGAAATACAGGCACATTTGAAGCTGCCCAACATCCGAATCGTCTATTACTGGATCCGCCAAGGCGGCTGGGACGAGATGCTGACGGATGAAGAACCGTTGAGCGCGGTCAACCGGCGAATCACCCTGATCCTGGAAAAGATCGATCCGCTGACGAAAGCCGAACTGGACGAACTGGAGCGGCTGACAAGCCTGCTTGAACGGCTGAAAAAACTTGCGGCCAAGCCTGCACAAGCTGCGCCGTCGGACGCCCCGGACGAGCCTCGCGAACGCCAGCCTGGTCAACGCCGTGAACGAGGCGAAGGCGGCGGCAAGAAGCGCGAAAAGAAGGCGAAAAACGACGTCAGTGGCCTGACCGAACTGGACTTCCTCGATAAATTCATCTCGAAGATGTACGGCTACCAGAAAGAGCTGTTCGAGGCGAAACAGAACCCACTGACTCGCCGTGTCCGGAACATACTCAAGAGCCGTCAGGTCGGTCTGACTTACTACTTCGCCGGCGAAGCGTTCATGGACGCTGTGCTGAGCGGTGACAACCAGGTGTTTCTGTCGGCCAGCCGATCGCAGTCCGAGATCTTCCGCAGTTACATAATCCAGTTCGCCAAGCAGTGGTTTGATATCGAGCTGACGGGCAACCCGATCACACTGAGTAACGGCGCCGAACTGCGCTTTCTCAGCACCAACAGCAGCACCGCCCAGGGCTACCACGGCCACGTCTACGTGGACGAATACTTCTGGATTCGCGACTTCGAAAAACTCAGCACCGTGGCCAGCGCCATGGGCACACACAAGAAGTGGCGCAAAACCTATTTCTCGACGCCCAGCGCCGTGTCGCACCAGGCGTACCCATTCTGGTCGGGCGATGAATTCCGCAACAGCAAACGCGGCAAGAAGGCCGGCGGTGTGTGGCCGAGCGAAGCGGCCTACACACAGGGCGCGCTGTGTCCGGACGGGCAGTGGCGCAAGACGATCACCCTGGACGATGCGATCGCCGGCGGTTGCGATCTGTTCGACTTGGAGCAGCTGCAGCTGGAGTACGACGAAGACAAATTTCAGCAACTGTTCTACTGCAAATTCATCGACAGCACCCAAAGCGCATTCAGCCTCAAGGATCTGGAACGTTGCTACTCGGATCTATCGTTGTGGGAGGACTACAACCCGGATCTGGATCGACCGTTCGGCAACAGCCCGGTCTGGCTTGGCTACGACCCAAGTCGCACCCGCGACGACGCCACCTGTGTGGTCATCGCGCCGCCACTCGAACCCGGGGCGAAGTTCCGGATTCTGGAGAAACACAGCTGGCGTGGCCACTCGTTCACTTACCAGGCTGCACAGGTCAAAAAGCTGACCGAGCGCTTCAACGTCCAGCACATCGGGATTGACGTCACCGGCGTGGGTTACGGCGTGTTCGATCTGGTGCGCGACTTCTACGCCAAGGCGACACCGATTCACTACAGCCTTGAGGCGAAAAACGCTCTGGTGCTCAAAGCCCAGGACACGATCCAAGGCAGTCGCATCGAGTGGGACGCCGGCTGGACCGATATCGCCCAGGCATTCCTGACCATCAAGCGCGGCGCCACCAACAGTGGCCAGATCACCTACAGCGCATCGCGTACCGAAGCCACCGGTCACGCCGACATTGCCTGGGCGGTGATGCACGCACTGTCCAACGAACCTTTGAACACCAACAAGCGGCGTCGCAGCCGCTACGTCACGAGTAACCAGAGCAGCCATGGCCAACCGCAAGCGCAGAAAGCAACACATAGCCCAACCAACGCAGCAACCGATGCGCTCGTTTACGTTCGGGGAGCCGGAACAGGTGCTGTCCGGCAACATCGGCGAGTACGTGGGCGTGTTCCCCAGCGACGACGGCAAGATCTACAAACCTCCCGTGTCACGGGCCGGTCTGGCCAAGCTGCTGCGCGCCAACGCGCACCACGGCGCCATACCAAAATTCAAACGCAACCTGCTGTTGCGTGAATTCATCCCCTCGGCCGGCTGCAGCACCGAGACGATGGGGCGCGCCGGGCTGGACTACATGGTGTTTGGCGAATCGTATTTCTACAACGACACCAATGCATTCGGCCAGGTGCTGGAGCTGCAGCACCTCCCGGCCATCAACATGCGGGTGAAGGTCGACGGCGGTTTCGTGATGCTGCTGCCCGACAACAAGGAAATGGAGTTCGAACAGCATGAGATTTCCCACGTCCTGGACTACGACGTGGAACAGAATATTTACGGGATCCCGGATTACTTGGGCGGTCTGCAGGCGCTGCTGCTCAATGAGGCGGCCACCCTCTTCCGCCGTCGGTACTACAGCAACGGCGCGCACGCCGGTTACATCTTCTACACCAACGATCCTGATCTGACCGAGGAGGACGAAGACGAGCTGCGCGCACAGATCAGTGCCAGCAAGGGCGTGGGCAACTTCCGCTCGATGTTCGTCAACATCCCCAACGGCAAAGAAAACGCTATCCAGATCATCCCCGTGGGTGACTTCCAGGCGAAAGACGAACTGGAGAAGGTGAAGAACATCACCCGAAACGACGTTATCGCCGCCTGGCGCATGAACCCGGCACTGGCCGGCATCATTCCGGAAAACACCGGTGGTTTCGGGGACATCGAAAAGATCGATCGCGTGTACACCAGCAACGAAATCCGGCCGATCTGCCAGCTGTTCAACCAGTTGAATGACAAGCTGCGAGAAGACAGGCGCTTTAGCTGGAAGCCTGCTCCTGAAGCAGTGGATACCACTACATGAATAACAAAGCGGAGAGAAAGCCACTACTTATTGTGGCAATATGGTGGCGATCAGCTGCCCCTGGGGAGGGACACAATGAGAGTTGTATGCAATTGCGGACACAAGGGCCGGATTGCCTCGCGGGAAGAGGTAACCAGAGCTTTTGTAAAACTGTACTGCCAGTGCCTGGACGCAAAGTGCGGGCACACATGGGTGGCAAATCTGACGTTCTCGCACACGCTCAGTCCGTCATCGCAGACATTCGAGCGGATGTTGATCGATCGCTTGCGGGAAATGCCCCGAGCGAAGCAGCGGGAGCTTTTCGAGCAGTTGGGATCGCAGGCGGTGGCGTAGGTACAACCGCCAACGCTATAGCGCCGGCGATTGGGATCATTCAAGGAATGACGGTCAGCCCTCTACTTTCTCCTTTGGGTTGATTGCCAGTATCTCGGCCACGCGACGAACCTGTTGCTGTTCAATACGGCTCAGCCGGCGATACAGATCGACCAGTCGACGCTCGATGTCCGTGAGTACGGTCGTTTCCGACCCGACGTATTCGAGGTTGAGGTGATCGTTCTTCTTGCGATCCAACATGCTAACTACTCCATAAAGTGCATTGCTGAATGGACTTTATGGGGGGGGCACAACTGCATTGGAATAAGAGATACCCCAATGGCTGTGCGGGATTGTTGCGAGTTAAGACCGGTGCCGGGCTGCGTCGTCGGCCATCGCTTCAAGGAAACGGCGAATCGCCTTCTGATCATCATCAGGGATCGACCTGAATTGCATGATCATCTGTTCTTCCGAGGGGCTAAAAAGTTGGCCCAATGGTGTCGTATGACGTCCCGTAAGCACGTAAGCCGCATCTACCCCCTTCTCCTCCAGGGCCGTGACATAACGAAGGTCAAGGGAGCTGGCTCCCAGTTCGTAGTTCTTTTGCGTTCCCCTACTGACTCCCAGTAGGACTCCAAACTCTGTTTGATTTAACCCCAAGCGCTCGCGCTCTTCCCTGAGGCGTTCACCTACTCGATCCGCTATGAGCATTTTTTTAGTCACCACCACTGACTTGATCATTTTTTTGACCAAGAATCACCACAGACAAACGCAAACAAACACAAATGAACAGAGGGAACACTATGCCCGCCACCATTACGCACGAGCAAGCCCGGGCGGCTCTCGATCGAAAGGGACTAAGCATCGCGGAGTTCAGTCGCAAGCACGGGCTGAACAAAAATTTGGTCAGCGACCTTTTGAACGGTCGGATCAAAGGTCGCCGAGGGGAGGCACATCGCGCCGCCGTGTTGCTAGGCATCAAAGACGGTGTGATCGAACAGTAATCGCGGCGCTCCACAGGGAAAAGTAGAAGTTGAAAAGTCCAATCCTAGATACCCGTAAAGAAGTCATGAGCGAGATCATCCGCAGTTACGCCGGCGGACGCGAAGCCGCTGCTGCGCGCTTGGGTCTGAAGCTCAAAAAATTCGACAACCATGCCTACGAAAATGCTGGTTGCAGTCCTCTCAGCGACTCACAAGTTTTCATCCTGGAGCGGGATTGCGGGACGCACCATTTCCCCAACTACGTCGCGTCGATGTACGGGGGACTGTTCGTACCAGTGGCTGATCCTGGAACGCTCGACAATGTCGAACTCTACAAACGCTCCGTGCAGGTTTCTGCAAAGCGAGGGTGTGTTGATCAAGCAATTGCCGCCGCTCTTGAAGACGGTTCGATCAGTGATGAAGAAGCCGAATTCATCATGGACGCGCATAACCTCCACGTAGCAGCAAGGCACGCAGAAGTGCTGGCTGCCATCGCTCTCTACCGCGCAGGAAAGGCTCAATGAACAATTTGTCTGCAGTACCGGAATACCAGGATGTCCTGCAGAGCGCCGCACTGGCGTTTCTTGAGCGTCACCACTGCGAACACCTGAGCGACGATCAGCAACTCTTCAGCCGGGCTGTTCAACACTTGGTTGCAGACTACGACGTGCAAACGCAGGTCGCTGAAAAGATCGTTCACCTGGCAGGCACGACTATGGTCGCTGTTCGCGATCGGCAACGCCTGAACGTCCAGAGCAGCACGTCGACGCACACCGTGATCGTTGATCCGGTCACCGGCCAACAATGGGCCGTACCGGTCAGCCTCATCTATGAGCGAATCATCAACGCGCCGGACCTTGGCCGCTTTCGCTTAGCCAACTCGTAACACCACCCCTCAAACAAACGCCTGCCCCGCACTCCGTGGGTTTGGGTGAGCTGCGCCCGAAATCGAGGTTTCAAGATGGGAAACGCCGTAATTCTGACCACCCAGCTGCCACCTGCAGAGGCCGAAGCACTTCTGGCTGCGATGCGTGAGCAGTACCGCTTGAGCCTCAACGACTACTGGTACGCGGATGAGTACCGGTATGTCCCGCAAGAAAAACGGCACAGCTCGATCCTCGAAAGAACTCCGGTGATGGCCGCCCAGAAACGCCTGATGGCCGCCCTCTCCCTCAGCCTCAAAGCAGTGAAGTAATCATGAAAGAAGATCTCCGCCACGACGTGTTGCAACGCCTCCAGTTCGATTTCGGACTGAAGCACCGCGTAGGCACCGATTACATGCGCGGTGGCACCTGCCCCAAGTGCAAGAAAAAGGAGCTGTATTCCCGATTCGATACACCATGGATGGTGATCTGTGGTCGCCCGGAAAAGTGCGGCCATACCCTGCACGTAAAAGAGCTGTACGACGATCTGTTTGAGGACTGGAGCAAGCGTGCGCCGGCGACGGACCAGCACCCCAACGCCACTGCACGGGCTTATCTGGAATACGCCCGGGGCTTTCGATTTGAACTGATCCAGGGCTGGTTCACGCAGGAAAGCTTCTACTCGCCCGACCACAACGCCGGCAGCGCCACGGTGCGCTTTGCGCTGGAAAAAGGCGGCTGGTGGGAACGACTGATCGATCAGCCGCATCGTTTCGGCAAGATGAAGGCGCGCTTCAAATCCAAGGACAGCTATCGCGGCGTCTGGTGGTGTCCACCTTGCGTCGACCTGCTCGAGGTCAAGGAAATCTGGATCGTCGAGGGAATCTTCGACGCCATCGCTTTGGTCCACAACGACATCGCGGCCGTTTCGGCCATGTCGTCCAACGCGTTTCCCGGGGACTCGCTCAAGGCGCTGATCAAAACCCGTGAGGGCGGCAAGCTGCCCAAGTTGGTATGGGCGCTGGACAACGAACCGAGCGCCAACGCCTACACCCGGCGCTGGGTCCGCGAAGCCCGTGCCCTGGGTTTCGTCTGCGAGTCAGCACAGATCCCGCAACGTGACGGCCGCAAGTCTGATTGGAACGACCTGCACCAGCGCTGGAATTTTATTCAAGACGACACCAAGCGCGCCGAACAGATCGCAACGGACCTCAAACAGGCCCGCCACCAGGGCGCCCTGCTGCTGGCAGAAAGCGCAGCGGAAAAGGCCCTGCTCATGTACGACTGGAACAAGCGCGGGGAATTTCACCTGGGCTTTGGCAGCCGTCTGTACTGGTTCAAGCTGGATATGGAGAAATTCAACCGGGCCATGTCCGACATCGAGGACAGCGAGAACCACGACGACCAGCTGCTCAACCAGGCGCAACAGCGCGAGAAGGCGCTGCAGCAGTCCGGTAGCGTCGTGGAGATTGCCAACTGCTACCCACAAGCCTTGTACTTTCAGCGCAACGAAGTCACCGACGAGTCCTGGTATTACCTGCGCGTGGACTTCCCTCACGACTCTGAAAGCGTAAAAAACACGTTCACCAGCGGCCAGCTGTCCGCCGCCAGTGAATTCAAAAAGCGCCTGCTCGGCATGGCCGCCGGCGCCATGTTCACGGGCAGCGGTCAGCAGCTCGACAAGCTGATGAAAGACCAACTGTTCGGCATCAAAACCGTGTCGACCATCGACTATGTGGGCTACAGCAAGGAATACGCCTGCTACGTCTACGGCGATATCGCAATCAAGGACGGCACCACCTACAAGGTCAACAGCGAAGACTATTTCGAGTTCGGCAAGCTGCGCCTGAAAACCCTGCAGAAAGGTGTCCCCATCAAGCTGCAGCGGGACGGCAAAGACTTCAACGAGCAATGGGTGCGGTTGCTGTGGACCTGCTTCGGCGCCCAGGGCTTCGTCGCGCTGGTGTTCTTTTTCGGCTCGCTGTTCTGCGAACAGATCCGCGCGCGTTACCAGTCCTTCCCGTTTCTGGAAGCCACCGGTGAAGCCGGTGCCGGCAAAACCACTTTGCTCAACCTGCTGTGGAAACTGCTCGGACGCGAAGGCTATGAAGGCTTCGACCCGATGAAATCGACCAAGGCCGGACGCTCGCGCCTGATGGGCCAAGTCTCAGGTATGCCGGTGGTGTTTCTGGAAGCCGATCGCCATAGCGACGATCGGGCACACGCGAAAACCTTCGAATGGGATGAGCTGAAAGACTTTTACGGCGGCGGCACGCTGGCCACCAAAGGCGTCAAGACGGCGGGCAACGAGACGTACGAACCGCCCTTTCGGGGAACGATCGCCATCAGCCAGAACGCGGCTGTGATTGCCCACGAAGCGATCATGACGCGCATCGTCAAACTGCACTTCGTACGCCCGACCGTGACCCCGGAGAGCCGTGCGGCCGCTGATCAGTTGAACGCACTGGACGGCGGCGTCCTCAGTCATTTTCTGTTGAAGGCGGTGGGTAAAGAATCCGCTGTGCTTGATCTGTTCGCCCAGCGCATGCCCGAACACGAAGCCAAACTGCGCCGCTTGCACACCCACTGTTTTGCCTGCAGCACGGCCTATGTCAGCGACCAGGGCAACTGCAGCAGTTGCGGTTATGACCTGCGCGGCTACATCCGCGTAGAGCGGATCAGCAAGAACCACGCACAACTGCTCTCGCTACTGGACGCGCTGCGCCTGGTGCTGAAATTGAGTGATCCGCAAGTCGCCGCCACGCAACGGCAAATCGTCCGTATGGCGATCGAGCGCCAGGCCTCGATCAGTTCTGACCACCCGGCCGTTGCCGAATTCTGGGAGGTCTACGACTACCTCGAATCCTTGAGCGAAGACCCGGTGGTCGACCACAGCAGTGACCCGGCCGTGATCGCCATCAACCTCAACGAATTCTGCGAGCGCGCCGCCGAACACAAACAGAAGCTGGCCGACGTGGCCACGTTGCGCGACCTGCTCAAAGAGTCGCGATCGCGCAAATTCCTCGACAGCAACAAGGCCGTGCACAGCGCCGTACGCGCCGCCTTCAACCACCGCAACCCCGTTTCACAACCCCGGCCGACCACCGTCAAGTGCTGGACATTCAAGGCGTAAAGGAGAGCAACACCGATGCAGATTCAAGTGTTTATGGGCAATGCCGGCGACGGCCGAACCAACAAGCTCCAGTCAGTCCAGGACCGGCTGGACTTCGCCGGCCAAAGCGCGCCGATCATTCAGGCCGGTGCGTACGGAGAGGAAGGTTTGCTGCAGATTCTGGAAGTGCGGGCAGCCGCTGGCCAGCGCGAAATCCTCGTGGACGACTGCAGCAGGCAACAGATCTTGCGGGTACTGGAATGGCAATCATGTGTTGAGCATGAGCCGGATTTTGACGGCCTGGTGATCCACCTGGCACGAAAGGACTGATCTTAAAAACAGTGCCGAGGAGTTGCAGCTCCTCGACACCCGACCACTTACGAGGACCATACCATGCAAGCACAGAACCCCAGCAGCAGCGGCACGAAGGCTACCACACCGGCGCGGCACCTGGTGGCGACCGCGATCATCGGCGCCGCCGTCATCGGCTACCTGGTGCATAAAACCCCTGAAGCCCGAACGCGCCTGGAAAGCCTCAGCCAGATGGCCAGCACCTTGGGCGACCTGAGCGAAACGGATGTCGCCGTGATCAGCCAACTGCTAGCCACCCCGGCCACTCGGGGAGCGTCACGCCATGACCAATGACCCTGCCGCAACACCGGTGCGCCGCTTTCCCTGGAACATGGATCACACCAGCGTGTGCGACCAGTGCGGCAAGTGGCGCGCCCAGGGCAATCACCAGGTCTGCAGCCGGCGGCGTCAGCTGTTGAATGCCCACCTACGCGGCTACAAGCCCAAACCATAAGCCGCGTCCACCAGAAAACGCGCTTGCAGATACTTGGCCCGGAAACGGGCCTTTTTGTTTCCGATCGTCAGACTGTCGACATACGAGTACAGCATTAGGGGTTTACATGAGTGGGGTCGAAGCTCGCGGCAAGTCCGTGAGAATCTATTTTCAATACAACGGGGAGAAATGCCGGGAAACGGTCCCGGGCAGCAACACGCCGGCTACCGTGGCCCAAGCCAAGCGCCTGGCCGACATCATTGAATACGAGATCCAGACCGGCACCTTCGATTACGCCCGGCATTTTCCGAACTCGCCCAGGTTGGTGGAAAACACCTTTGGTCATTACCTGGATCTGTGGTTGAAGATCAAGGCCAACAGCGTCGCGGCCTCTAGCTACCGAGGGTACGCCAACAAGGCCGAAGTGCACGTGCGACCTCGCTGGGGCAAGGTCCAGATCAACCAGATCGATCACCTGGACCTGCAGGAATGGATACAGGATACGCTGTCGAAAACCCTGAAGAACAAGACCATCCGCGACATCATCAGCAATGTGCGCCAGGTGTTCCGTCTGTACCGCACACGGATGAAGGTCGCGCACGACCCGACTGAAGGGTTGATGGTGCGCCTGCCCGATCCGGAAGCCCCGGACCCGTTCACCCGCGCGGAAATCAAACAGATCCTCGACACCCCCACCAGCCGCACGCATGAACTGCTAATGGTGCAGTTCATGTTATGGGCAGGCCCACGGGTGTCGGAGACGATCGCCCTGGCCTGGGAGGATGTCGACCTGGCGCAAGGCACTGTGACCTTTCGCCGGTCCAAGGTGCGCGGCGCCTACCGGGTAACGAAAACCCGCCGATCGACGCGCCGTGTGCGCCTGCTGGCCCCGGCGTGGGACGCCCTGCGCCAGATCAATGCGTTGACCCGCCACCGAAAAGCGGAAACCGTGGAGGTGGTCGAGCGGGACAACAAGACGGTGCGAAAACACAAACTGCACTTTGTGTTCTTGAACACCAAGACTGGTCTGCCGCATGCCAATGACTTCGTGGTGCGCGATCGCTTCTTCAAGGCGCACTTACTCGCCGCCGGCGTTCGCTATCGCGGCCCCGGGCAGTGCCGGCACACCTACGCCAGTCAGTTGCTGACCACCGGCGTGGCGTCGATCGACTGGATCGCTGAACAGATGGGCCATACCAACGGCAACATGATCCGTCAGCACTACGGGACGTGGATCAATGAAGACGGACCGGACGTGGTCGGGATGCTGCAAATGGCCTTGAAGCTGTCACCGGTTACCGCTCTACACTGAACCCACTAAGCCGGACACTCTCGGCAAAGCGTCTCACGTCGGTCAAGCTGGTCCAGGTGCCGATGCGCTCACGACGCGAGCGTACCGGCACCCAGTGCGCCCCACTGCCGCCGAAGCGGATCGACAGGCCCCAGTCGGGGCCACTCTCAATCCTGGCAACCATGCATGCACGCATCGCGTGTTGTGATAAAAGATCTTAATCTCTTGTTTTAATCTTCAAGAACGCTCACGAGGTGCGTTGCGTCTCACGCGTTTTTTTATCTTAGCTTTACGATCGCTTACCTGTGTAACTGATTTAAACTGACTTCCCACGTCCAACGCTTTTGCGATACCGGGGTTTAGTAGTAGATCCGCACCAAATTTCACCGCTGGTGCAATATTGTTAAGTGTTCTCTCACGATATGCCCAATGGTAGAAAACATTATTCCCAGAGGACGTTACGTCCTTATACCCAATAACATTGACATCAAAAAACAACTGCAACAATGTCTCCGCATCAGTCAAGTAGCGAGGAGCATCAAACTCCTCACCGTTAGCCCACTTCTTAAAACTAGCAAAGGCTTCCACAAAATGAGCAGTAGAAAACCTACTTCGCCCATCTAGAAACTGGAAAAACTTTATATATTTAGTAAAGTCTTCGTGCGTCATATAGAACGCCGCATAATTCTTAACTTCGCCCAGCAAATACTCGGAAAACTCTTTAGAGAACCTTGACGAATTTATCATATCGGGAGAAAACACATCATTCCCTCCCTTACCATATTTAATTTCAAGGCCGCGCGAAATCTTTATAAAAGTTAAAAAATCTCTTGGCTTATGAAAAGTTGTTTTGAGCAAATGCTTGAATACTTTGCTAGGCTCACGCGGCGTATCGAAATAGTGTTCCCAGCTTACCCCAAGCTGCTGCTTCGTAATTTGCTGACTGGCGAGAAACTTGTCGCACAGCTTATATATTCCTGCTTGCTTGTGATCTCTTTCATCAGTCGACCAGTTCAGCAGTATGGAGTTATCTTGAATTCGAGAATTAGAGTTGTAAAGATTTAAAGTATTCAAGACATCAGGGCGCACAAGCAGGCATATTTTTATCCGGCCTTTAGAGTCGTTAATGCCGGAAAAGAAATCAGTGTTCAGCTGCCAGACAGCTTCACCCAAACCTTTTATGCACTCAATATATTCCCGATGACTGATTTGCTCAGGTCGAAAGTCTATTCCATCTATAAAAAGAGCATGGGATTTGCCGAGCGACAAGTCCGCGATAGCCTCTTTGAATGACTGCTCTAAGTTAAGGAGGTGATGCTTAAGGATTTGCCCCTTCTCCGATTCACCTTGTTTTGACACCGCACTCAAATCGAGGTTTGGTACTTTCGCGGTCGCCGAAAAAACCAACTCATTTAAAGCATCGAATGCTGTTTCGACCTCTGGGTTTAGCGCGTTTTTTGTCCATTTAGAAATCTGATCTTCGAGAGCTCTAAACTTACCAGTAAATCGGTGAAATGTTTTTTTTGACTTCTCAATTATCATCTGACTGATAATAAAGAGAAGCATCGACCTCCAAATATTGGCATAGTCACTGTAGTTAAGCTTGCTCTCTTTCTTAAGACTGATAAATCTTTTATACTGAGTCTCAGTCATTGATGTAAGTTTGGAAACATGATACCTGTCAGGATTGTTTTCCAAGTAAACAGCGTATGCTGTTTTGCCAGACCCTTTCTCTCCAATCAAAAAATAAATGTCTGGATTTAGGCACTTCTGCAACTCTTCAGTTTGAAGAAATATTTTTGAAAAAAACTCCTTATGATGCCTTCCCTTATAATTGTATGCATCGTTCATGGGTTCTTTTAACTGACTGATTTTTGTCCAGACTTCGCTCATGTCACTCCCTGTAATTTTCCGAATATACCAATCGTGGCTTATTGACATCAAACGCTACCAGTAATCGGCAAGGCGCGCGACAAGTGAAGTCCCAAATTACTATTTGATTTAACTATTAATAACTCACAAACAATGCATCAAGACTATTAGCTCAGTAATTTATCCGCACATTCAAGACTGAAGAACAAGAGATAGGACGGTTCCGACCGCATGACGCGGGGCGATGCCAGTCTACGAGTAAGCGAAGCGTATCCGGGGGTGTGCGTTAATTGCTTTTAGCCAGCGGGACGCATTACTCGGGCGCAGCGGTCAAGGATCGAGGCATTGCCGGCCGGCCCGTACTTGATTGACCTCTTCTGGCCGTTAGCTACCCTCCCTCTAAGGCGTTTCCTCAAGACTGCCTTAGTCGCGTAATCGCATCCGTAAGCGCTTTTGAGTTCGTGTCCAGGGTTTCTATGGCCATGAGTGCGCTTTCTGCAACAGTCATTTCGCCATTATCTGAAAGCCATTTAGTGACCTCTTCTATGGCCGCACCCAGGGCATGTTGGTTATGCAGAAGCAAGGTCAGAGCGTCTGCCGTGGCGATGTTGGAGTCTGAGTTATTTGGCATTGATTCGTCCTTGATAGCAGTGTCTGCAGAGATTAGTTCATTGCAACCGGATCATGCTCAACCAATCAATCGCGAAGTTCTGCTTCCCGCACCAAATCGCGCGCCAGTCCCATCTCAGTCCCATATGGACTTTTTTCAGACACCAAAAACCACAAACCCCCGACTTTCTCTAGGAAAATCAGGGGTTTGCGCTTACTGAATGTGGCGGTGAAGGAGAGATTCGAACTCTCGATACAGTTTCCTGTATACACACTTTCCAGGCGTGCTCCTTAAGCCACTCGGACACTTCACCGTATCTCTTCAAACATGTTCTGTCTGTCGAGGCGCGCTAATGTAGTCGAAAGCTTTTGCGATGGCAAACTTTTTTTCAGAATTTTCATGCGGTTAAGAGAAAAAACCATTTTGCCCACCGGCGGGCCATGGCAAACCGGCCAATCTTCGGTGGGTGCGGCCCTTCTATATAGAAGCAGAATGCCTCGCCACGCTGGATCGGCCGTGAAACGATGACTGGCGAGTCAGTCACGGCGCTTTACCTGGCCTGCGGCGGTGGGTAACGTCTGCCCATCTTTCTTACAAGGAATAGCGTCATGAGTGAGTTGATTTCCTACCACCTCGAAGACGGTATCGCGACCCTGACCTTGAGCAACGGCAAGGTCAATGCCATTTCTCCGGACGTGATTGCGGCATTCAACGCGGCGCTGGATCAGGCGGTGACGGATCGTGCCATCGTGATCATTACCGGTCAGCCCGGAATTTTGTCCGGCGGCTATGACCTGAAGGTGATGACCGCAGGCCCGAAAGAAGCGGTAGCGTTGGTGACTGCCGGTTCGACGTTGGCGCGTCGTCTGCTCTCTCACCCGTTCCCGGTGATCGTCGCTTGCCCGGGTCATGCCGTGGCCAAGGGCGCGTTTATTCTGTTGTCTGCCGATTACCGCATCGGTGTTGATGGCCCGTTCAGCATCGGTCTGAACGAAGTGCAGATCGGCATGACAATGCATAACGCAGGTATCGAGTTGGCGCGTGATCGTCTGCGTCGCTCGGCGTTTCACCGCTCGGTGATCAACGGCGAGATGTTCGATCCGAAAAGCGCCGTGGATGCCGGTTTTCTCGACAAGGTGGTTTCCGCCGAAGAGCTGCAAGGTGCCGCCCTCGCCGCTGCGCGTCAGTTGAAAAAGATCAATATGCTCGCGCACAAGAACACCAAGTTGAAAGTCCGTAAGGCACTGCTGGAAGCGCTGGATAACGCGATCATCCAGGATCAGGAGCATCTGGGTTAAGGCTGGATTCAAGAACGTAACGAAAAGCCCGACCGTCGTGTCGGGCTTTTTCTTGCACGCATGGTTTAAAAGTCTGCAACAGCTCTAGGACAGGTCTGACCATCCATTCGGAAACATGCGCTTAAACATCGGCTATCTCCGGACTCTATAGTGGCAATTGCCGAAAACAGTGCACATCCGTACACTGCGCCACCTTTTGTCCCGGTGGGGCCTGAAAATGCTGTTCGTGTTTCGTATGTTATTGATGGGCCTGCACTTTATTCTCGCCGGCGTGCTCGGGGTGATTCTCGGGATCTGCCGCCCGTTCAATCCGGACAACAGCCGGCTGTGCGCCCGCCTCTACGCGCTACCAGCGATGTGTATTTTGCGTTTACGGGTGAAATCCGATGTCAGCGGTTTGATGAACAAACCCGACAGTTGCGTGATCATCGCCAACCATCAGTCCAACTATGACTTGTTCGTTTTCGGCAACGTCGTGCCGCGCCGTACCGTGTGCATCGGCAAGAAGAGCCTCAAGTGGGTGCCACTGTTCGGACAACTGTTCTGGCTGGCCGGCAATGTGTTGATCGACCGTGGCAATGCGCACAAGGCACGCCAGTCGATGCTGACCACCACCAATACCTTGCAGAACGAAGACACCTCGATCTGGGTGTTCCCGGAAGGCACGCGCAACCTCGGCGAAGAATTGCTGCCCTTCAAGAAAGGCGCGTTCCAGATGGCAATTGCCGCTGGTGTACCGATCGTTCCGGTTTGCGTGAGCAGTTACATCAAGCACATGCGCCTGAATCGCTGGCGCAGCGGGAAAATCCTCATACGCTCGCTGCCAGCGATTCCTACAGCCGGATTGACCATGGATGACATGCCCATGCTCATCAATCAGTGCCGCGAACAGATGCGCGAGTGCATTGAGTCGATGGATCGGCAACTGCAAGCCGCCTGAAAAGACAACCCGCCCTGTGCGGGTTTTCTTTTGCCCGGTGAACTGTACAGATTTCACTGACTCTCAAGCAGCGACACGGCTAAGCTGAAGCCTTGTATTCCCTGCCACCTGCCAAGAAGAAGTGAATCACCACCATGGGTCGAGTTGTTGCTGCTGCGGTGTACAGCGCAGGCAAGAAAGTCACCAATATTACCCTCGACGAAGGCGCTGCCTGGGCCGCGAAAACCGGTCACTTTGTCTGGATTGGTCTGGAAGAACCGGACGCACAGGAACTGTCCAATCTGCAACGTCAGTTCAACCTGCACGAACTGGCCATTGAAGACGCCCTGGAAAAACACAGCCGACCGAAGCTGGAAACCTTTGGCGACGCTCTGTTTATCGTCACCTATTCGCCCATCCGCGAACACGGCGTTCTGCAGTTCATCGAAACGCACATCTTCGCCGGCAAGGGCTACATCATCACCGCGCGTAACGGCCACTCAGCGTCCTACGCCCATGTCCGCCAACGCTGTGAGGCGCGTCCGCTGCTGCTAGAGCATGGGGAAGATTTCGTACTGTATGCGTTGCTCGATTTCGTCATCGAGAACTACCAGCCGGTCGGTGAAGCGATCCATGCCGAAATCGATGAACTGGAGCGCAACGTGTTGTGTAGCGCGTTGAATGAACGTGACATTCAGAAGCTGCATGGCTTGCGCCGCGATGTCGTGCGCCTGCGCCGGTACGCGGCGCCGATGGTGGAGATTGGCGAGGAACTGCAGAAACTGAGTTTCCCGTTTATCGACAAGAACATGCGCCCGTACTTCCGCGATGTGCAGATCCACGTAACGCGGCAGATGGAAGACCTGAGCACTTTGGCCGACATCGCCAGCCAGACCATCGAGATCGGTGTGTTGCTCGAGGCTTCACGGCAAAGCGTGGTGCAGCGCAAGTTTGCTGCATGGGCGGCAATCCTGGCGTTTCCGACAGCGGTGGCAGGGATTTACGGGATGAACTTCCAGAACATGCCGGAGTTGAGCTGGCACTACGGTTACTTCGGGGTGCTGGGGTTTATTGCGGTGGGATGTGTAAGTTTGTGGGCGAGCTTCAAGAAATCCGGGTGGTTGTAGAGCAGACCGAGTTGTCTGGAACATCCGCGAGCAGGCTCGCTCGCACATTGATCGGTGGCGCACCGAAAATCCAATGTGGGAGCGAGCCTGCTCGCGAAGCTTTTGGCCTCAGACAGTTTCTGGCTTATGCGCCACAAACCGCATCATCCATTCCGCAACCGTCGCACCATGGTGTTCCTGCTCGAGGCTGGCCACGCCCTTCGTGTAGATCTGCGACCCCAACGCTTCCTGACGCAAATCCAGCAGCGCCCGCGAATAATCGTGGATAAATTCCGGATGCCCCTGGAAGCACAGCACCTGATCGTTGATGTGATACGCCGCGAACGGGCAGAAATCGCTGGAAGCAATGACCGTGGCATTTTCCGGCAACGCGGTGACCTGATCCTGGTGGCTGATCAGCAGCGTCAGTTCCTCACGTACCGGACTCATCCACGGCGCCTTGGCCGCCAGTTTGTAGTTGTGAGTGCCGACGCCCCAACCCTGCGTCGCACGCTCGCTCTTGCCGCCGAGCAGCAGCGCCAGCAGTTGATGGCCGAAGCACACGCCGAGCAGTTTGTCGCCACGCTCGTATCGAGTCAGCAGGTATACCTTGAGGGTCTGGATCCATGGATCAGTACCAAACGAGTCAGCCTTGCTGCCGGTGACCAGGTACGCGTCGAAGGTTTGGTCGTCGCTCGGGTATTCGCCCTGCATCACGTTGTAGACAGTGAACTCGGCGGCAATCGGTTGCTGCGAGAACAGGCGCTGGAACATCTGCCCGTAACCCTGATATTGATCGACCAGTTCCGGACGCAGGATGTCGGTTTCCAGAATGCAGATGCGTAGCGACATAAAAAATACCTGACACGTGATGGGAATAATGAACACCCCAGAGCCTGCCTTGAAACACCCCGGCAAGGCAAGCCCCGGAATGCTCGTTGCCCTTAGAACATTTCACCTTTTGCCGCTTTATCCAGCAGCAACGCTGGCGGCGCGAAACGCTCGCCATACTGCTCGGCCAGATACTGCGCACGGGCGACGAAATCCTTCACCCCGTATTGGTTGATGAACTGCAATGCGCCGCCCGTCCACGCTGCAAAACCGATACCGAAGATCGAGCCAACGTTGGCGTCTGCCGTCGAGGTCAGCACACCCTCCTCCACACAGCGCACGGTTTCGATCGCTTGCACGAACAGCAGCCGGTCGCGCACGTCTTTGGGCGAAATCTGCCCATCAGCCTTTTCGAAATGCGTCTTCAACTCGGGCCACAAATGTTTCTGTGCACCGGCCGGGTAATCGTAGAAACCGCCACCCGCCGCTTTGCCCGGACGCTTGTATTCGTTAAGCAGCAAGTCAATCACGGCGAAGGCCGGGTGCTCAATCAGCGATTTCCCTTCTGCCTGTAGGTCCTTGGCGGTTTGCTGACGGATATGGCTCATCAGGCTGAGGGAAACTTCGTCGGAGATCGCCAGAGGTCCGACCGGCATCCCGGCCTTGCGCGCTTCGGTCTCGATCATTGGCGCGCTCACGCCTTCACCAAGCATGGCAATGCCTTCATTGGTGAACGTGCCGAATACCCGCGAGGTAAAGAAGCCGCGACTGTCGTTGACCACAATCGGGGTCTTCTTGATTTGCAGGACGAAATCGAAACCTCGAGCCAGGGTTTCGTCGCTGGTCTGCGCGCCTTTGATGATTTCCACCAATGGCATTTTCTCTACCGGACTGAAGAAATGCAGACCGATGAATTTTCCAGGATCAGGCACAGCCTTTGCCAGGCCGGTGATCGGCAGCGTCGATGTATTCGAGGCGATGACAGCTTCGGCGCCGACAATTTGCTGGGCGGCAGAGGAAACCCTGGCCTTGAGATCGCGATCTTCAAACACCGCCTCGATGATCAGATCGCAACCCGCGAGGTCGGCATCACTTTCGGACGGCTTGATCCGCGCCAACACCTCATCACGCTTCGAAGCATCCATCTGTCCGCGAGCGACTTTCTTGTCCAGCAACGCGGCAGAATGTGCTTTGCCTTTTTCGGCGGCAGCCAGATTGACGTCCTTGAGCACCACTTCAATCCCCGCCAAAGCACTGACAAATGCAATCCCCGCGCCCATCATCCCGGCGCCGAGCACGCCGACCTTCTGCGTCTTATAAGGCGCAAAGCCCTGCGGCCGCGAACCTCCGGCGTTGATCTCATTGAGTTGAAACCAGAACGTGCCGATCAGGTTTTTCGAGATCTGCCCGGTGGTCAGTTCAGTGAAGTAACGGGTTTCGATCAGGTGCGCGGTGTCGAAATCGACCTGAGCGCCCTCGACTGCCGCGCAGAGGATTTTCTCCGGCGCCGGCATTGTCCCTTGGGTCTTACTGCGCAGAATCGACGGCGCAATCGCCAGCATCTGCGCGACTTTCGGGTTCGACGGCGTGCCGCCCGGAATCTGATAACCCTTCACATCCCAGCGCTGCACTGCCGTCGGATTGGCAACGATCCAGGCGCGCGCCTTGGCCAGCAATTCATCGCGATCCGCCGCCAGTTCATCAATCAAACCCGCCTGTAACGCCTGTTGCGGACGCACTTTCTTGCCTTCGAGCAAATACGGCAGCGCCTTTTCGATGCCAAGCATACGCACCATGCGCACCACCCCGCCGCCGCCCGGCAACAGGCCGAGGGTCACTTCCGGTAGACCGAGTTGCACCGATGCATCGTCCAGCGCCACGCGATGATGACAGGCGAGGCAGATTTCCCAACCGCCGCCCAACGCCGCGCCGTTGATCGCCGCGACCACCGGTTTGCCGAGGGTTTCCAGAGTGCGCAATTGCCCCTTGAGGGTCAGCACCATGTCGTAGAAGGCTTTGGCTTCTGGCTTGCCGACCTTGATCAGCTCATTGAGGTCGCCGCCGGCAAAGAAGGTTTTCTTCGCCGATGTGATGATGACCCCGGCAATGTTGTCTTTTTCCGCCACCAGCCGGGCGACGCACGCAGCCATGGCCTCGCGGTACACAGCGTTCATGGTGTTGGCGCTCTGGCCCGGCATGTCGATGGTCAGCACGACGATCGCGTCCTGGCCTTTTTCGTAACGAATGGCTTCGCTCATAACAAGGTTCCTTGAATTCGGGGCTCAGAGGCGTTCGATGATGGTGGCAATGCCCATGCCGCCGCCGACGCACAGCGTCGCCAGGCCATAGCGCAGGCGCCGCACTTCCAGCTCATCGAGCAAGGTGCCGAGGATCGCGCAACCGGTCGCGCCCAGCGGGTGGCCCATGGCGATGGAGCCGCCGTTGACATTGACCTTGTCGGGGTCGACGGCCATGTCCTTGATGAACTTCAGCACCACCGAAGCAAACGCTTCGTTGACCTCGAACAGGTCGATGTCTTCAACGCGCAACCCGGCCTTGGCCAGTGCCTTGCGCGTTGCCGGCGCAGGGCCGGTGAGCATGATGGTCGGGTCGGTGCTGGTAACCGCTGTGGCGACAATGCGCGCTCGCGGTTGCAGCCCCAGCGCCCGCCCTTTGGCTTCGGAGCCGATCAGCATTAGTGCGGCACCGTCGACGATCCCGGAACTGTTACCCGGTGTGTGCACGTGATTGATCCGCTCGACATGGCTGTAAACCCGCAGCGCGGTCGCGTCGAAGCCCATCTGCCCGATCATTTCGAAACTCGGCTTGAGCTTGCCCAAGCCTTCCAGAGTCGACTCGGCACGAATGAATTCATCATGATCGAGCAGGATGATGCCGTTCTGGTCCTGCACCGGCACCAGCGACTTGTTGAACGAGCCGTCAGCCCGCGCCCGTGCGGCTTTCTGTTGCGAGTGCAAGGCGTAGGCATCGACGTCCTGACGGCTGAAGCCTTCCAGCGTGGCGATAAGGTCCGCGCCAACACCTTGCGGAGTGAAATGACTGTGCAGATTGGTTTGCGGGTCCAGCGCCCAGGCGCCGCCATCGCTGCCCATCGGCACCCGCGACATCGACTCGACACCACCGACCACCACCAGGTCTTCGAAGCCCGAACGCACTTTCATTGCGCCAAGGTTGACCGCTTCGAGTCCCGAGGCGCAGAAACGGTTGATCTGCACGCCCGCAACGCTGACGTCCCAATCGGCCACTTGCACGGCGGTTTTGGCGATGTCCGAGCCCTGATCGCCAATCGGCGTGACGCAGCCGACCACCACGTCATCGACCTGACTGGTGTCCAGCGCGTTACGCGCTTGCAGCGCGGTCAGCAGACCGGCCAGCAGATTCACCGGTTTGACGCTGTGCAGAGCGCCATCGGCCTTGCCTCTGCCACGGGGCGTGCGTAGCGCATCGAATATCAAAGCTTGGGTCATGTCGTCCTCGAACCTGTGCGGTGAGTGATTTCTTGTACCTTCACTCTTGGCCCAAGCCGTCATGGTTTCAATGACCACAGCGCTCAATGCGGTTGACGCCCACGCTCAGACGGACGGTCACAGAAGGCTGGGTGAACCGGTTCAGGTCGGCGAGTTGTCTAGCCAGCGGGCGGCAAAGAAGCTGGCAATAAGCCTCATGCCTTTTTAATCGCAATTGCCTAGCACTCCATATGAAATGGATCTAAGCCAAGCGTGACGCGGGCCCTAAGGTAGTACATGTACGTCAGAGTCGTCGGGTTTTGCCGAGGCCGACGTTCTTCAACAGGAAGTGCAGCGCTTGCCGTCATGGATATGCAGGCAAGCATCAGGAAATAACAATAAAGGCGGTCAAGCCATGTTCAAACAACCGAAAGTTCGTCAAGCAGGGCTCATTCTTTTCGCCACGACGCTGTTGTTGATTTTGCCGAATCTGACCAAGGTCATCGGCTGAATCGAGCGGCAGGTGCTGTTTATCGCCACTGAAAATGTGACTGGCCCGCTACCCGGGCCAGCGTGGCTGTGCCAACCTTTGCGCACTCTCACGACATGGACGGCGATCATTTGAAAGCGCTCATTGTGTTCGGGGCCATGCTGCTGAGCATGCCCTTGTCTGCCGCCCAGTTGGATCTGCAACTGGGCGCAAACAGCCGCACCTGGCAGACCGAAGAACTGCTCAAGCATCCTCAAGTGCAAACCCTCACGATCAAAAACGATGTGTCCTACAAGAAGGACATGACCTATCGCGTCGTGCCTGTGGCTGCGCTGCTGACCGGGATAAAACCGCAAGATCATCTGCAAGCGGTGGCACTGGATGGGTTTGCCGCGGAATTGGCTGCGGCTCCGTTACTCAACCGCGACGGCGCACGGGCATGGCTGGCCATCGAAGATCCGGCTCAACCATGGCCGCCACTGTCGGAAGGCAAGCACAGCGCCGGGCCGTTCTATCTGGTCTGGACCGATCCACAGGCTGGCAATATCAGCCCGGAGCAATGGCCATTCCAGGTCGCGAGCATCAAGCGCATGGCACCAGTGGCCGAACGCTTCCCGGCCCTGCTGCCGGATCCAGAGTTGAAGGCGGATGACCCGGTGAACCTGGGATTTGCACTGTTTCAGAAAAACTGTCTGGCGTGCCACCGGTTGAACGGTGCGGGGGATGCGCAGTTCGGGCCGGATCTGAATATTCCGTATAACCCGACCGAGTATTTCGGCGCGGATTTCCTCAAGCGTTACATTCGTGATCCGCAGAGTCTGCGTCAGTGGCCACAGGCGAAGATGCCGGGGTTTTCGGTAGAGGTGTTGCCGGAGGGGGATTTGCAGATGTTGGTGGGATATTTGAAACACATGGCCGGGCGCAAGGTTAAGCCCTGAGCACATTTCCTTGTAGGAGTGAGCCTGCTCGCGATAGCGGTGTATCAGTCAGCACATTTGTAACTGACAGACCGCTATCGCGAGCAGGCTCACTCCTACAAGGGTTTTGTGTGGGCCAGTTACTGTTGCTGGACGGAGAGGACTGGCGTCGGCGAGACAAACACTTTCGCATGCATCTGCTCGCACCCACCGCCCCGGCGCATGCCGCGTACCGGGCAGGCATCCAGATAATCCAGACCCACCGCCAGTTTCAAATGCCGCTCCGGCCGCGCCAGTTGATTGGTCACATCAAAGCTGTACCAAGCGTCATCCAGCCAGGCTTCCGCCCAGGCGTGGCTCGCCAAATGCTCGCAATCCTCGCTGTACAAATAGCCCGACACATAACGTGACGGAATCCCGAGACTACGTGCACAAGCCAGAAACGCGTGAGCGTGATCCTGACAAACCCCGGCACGTCCGGCGAAAGCTTCCGCCGCGCTGGTGTCGACTTCAGTAGAACCCGGCGTATACGTCATGTGCTGATTCAAACCGTGCATCAAATCAATCAGCGCCGTGCGATCGCGCCGCTGCTTGCAGGATTTTTCCGCGAACGCACGCAGCGCCTCATCGGCCTCGGTCAAGCGAGTGAAGCGCAGAAACGGCAGCGCCGACTGGCTCTCGTGCTCGGCCTCGCGCAATTCGTCGATATCGACCTGCCCTCGGGCGCCGATGATGATCGCTTCGTGCGGTTCATCCATGGTCAGCACATGCAGGATATTGCCGAACGGATCGAGTTGCGCGCGCACCGGGCGTGGCAGGTCGAGTTGCCAGCTCAGCACATGCTGACGCTCGCTGTCGTGGGGGGTCAGCCGCAGGTACTGGATGCTCGCCCGCACCTGATCTTCGTAGTGATAGGTGGTCTCGTGGCTTATGGAAAGTCTCATGCAGCCTCCAGGTAGGAACTGTGAATGGCGTTGCCCAACTGGCGCACCAGCGGGATGAATTCGGTCAGCCAGGCGTGCAGGCCTTCCTCGAGAATTTCGTTGATGCCGGTGTAGCGCAGGCGCGCGTCCATCTCTGCTGCCAGACGTTGCGCCGGTCGGCCATTGGCGCCAGGCAACTGCGCGAGAATCTGGTCGATCTCTTCGGTGCAGGCGCGCAGTGAACGCGGGACATCGGCACGCAACAGCAGCAACTCGGCGACGTGACGGGCGCCGGGCGCATCGCGGTAGATTTCGGTGTAGGCCTCGAAGGAGGACAAGGCGCGCAGCAAGGCACTCCACTGGTAATAAGCGTGGGCCGTACCGTCGCTGACCGCTTCAGCCTGATCGCCGGCCATTTCATAGCGGGCATCGAGCAACCGCAGCGTGTTGTCCGCGCGTTCGATGAACGTCCCGAGACGAATGAAACGAAATGCATCGTTACGCATGATCGTGCCGTAGGACGCACCACGAAACAGGTGCGAACGCTCCTTGATCCATTCGCAGAAACGGCTCATGCCATAGCGACTGAGGCCCTGTTCGGCGATCCCGCGAATCTCCAGCCATGTCGAATTGATGTTCTCCCACATGTCCGCCGTGATGCGCCCGCGCACGGCATGGGCGCTGGCCCGCGCCGCGCCGAGGCAACTGTAGATGCTCGCCGGGTTGGCGGCGTCGAGGGCAAAAAAGTGCAGCAGGCGTTCGGCATGCAGCGCGCCGTGGCGCTCCAGATAATCGTCGAGGGTGCCAGTGATGAGCAGTGGCATCGCCAGTTCGTGCAAACCATCGCCGCGACCATCCTGCGGCATCAGCGACAGCGAATAACTGATGTCGAGCATCCGGGCGAGGTTTTCCGCCCGCTCCAGATAACGCGACATCCAATACAGATCCGAGGCAGTTCTACTTAACATGGCAAGCTTCCTTCAATCCTCGACCACCCAGGTGTCCTTGGTTCCGCCGCCCTGGGAGGAATTCACCACCAGGGAACCTTCACGCAGCGCCACACGGGTCAAACCGCCAGGCACCACGCGGGTTTCGCGCCCGGACAAGACAAACGGACGCAAGTCGATATGGCGCGGGGCGATGCCGTTTTCGACAAAGGTCGGACAGGTCGACAGCGACAGCGTCGGTTGCGCGATGTATGCGTGCGGCTTGGCTTTGATGCGCTCGCGGAAGGCGTCGATTTCCGCCGTCGTCGACGCCGGCCCCACGAGCATTCCGTAACCACCGGAGCCTTGAGTTTCCTTGACCACCAGATCTGGAAGATTGGCCAGCACGTGGGAAAGTTCAGACGGGTTGCGGCATTGCCAGGTCGGCACGTTCTTCAGGATCGGTTCTTCGTCGAGGTAGAACCGGATCATGTCGGTAACAAACGGGTACACCGATTTGTCGTCCGCCACACCGGTGCCGATGGCATTGGCCAACACGACGTTGCCCGAGCGATAAGACGAGAGCAGCCCCGGCACACCGAGCATCGAGTCGGGGTTGAACGCCAGCGGGTCGAGGAACGCATCGTCGAGGCGGCGGTAGATCACGTCCACCGCTTTCGGGCCGTCGGTGGTGCGCATGAAGACTTTATCGTCACGCACGAACAGATCCGCGCCCTCGACCAGCTCCACACCCATTTCCCGCGCCAAAAACGCGTGCTCGAAGAACGCACTGTTGAAGCGCCCCGGCGTCAGCACCACCACGCTCGGGTCATCGATCGGGCTTGAGCTTTTCAGGGTGTCGAGCAACAGGTTCGGGTAATGATCGATCGGCGCGATGCGCTGGGCGGCGAACAGCTCCGGGAACAGGCGCATCATCATCTTGCGGTCTTCGAGCATGTAGCTCACGCCGCTCGGAGTGCGCAGGTTGTCTTCAAGCACGTAGTAAGTGCCGTCACCATCGCGCACCAGATCGACGCCGGAGATGTGCGAATAGATATCGCGGTGCAGATCGAGGCCTTGCATCGCCAACTGATATTGCTCGTTGGCCAGCACCTGTTCGGCAGGAATGATCCCGGCCTTGATGATGCGCTGCTCGTGATAGAGGTCAGCGAGAAACATATTCAGCGCCTTGACCCGCTGGATGCAGCCGCGCTCAACGATCCGCCACTCGCTGGCGGGAATGCTGCGCGGAATGGTGTCGAAAGGAATCAGGCGCTCGGTGCCCTGCTCATCGCCGTAGAGCGTGAAGGTAATGCCGGCGCGATGGAACAGCAGATCGGCCTCACGTCGCCGCTGGGCCAACAGTTCGTCAGGCGTGTCAGCCAGCCATCGGGCGAACTCCCGATAATGCGGGCGAACCTGGCCGCCGGCGTCGTACATCTCATCAAAATAGGTGCGGATCATGCCGTACTCCTTGTCACCCGGACCTACAGGCCTTCGCAAGGCCCGTGCCATCGGCATAAACGCTTTGATTTCAATCGGTTGGAAATACACGCCGCAGGCACCGCACCATTCCTGTGCGGCAAATGCCCCAACCGGATTGCCCCCGCTTCATTGCGACGCACTGCATCGCCTATCACCAGCATAGTCAGAGTTGATTTCACTGCCCGGCGCTGCCTGCGGATAATCCGCGCATCCGCTGCAAAACTTCCCCGCGCACAGCGCCGCGAAGTCGCCAGCTCAACTGACCTGGACTGCCTGCGCAGCCCACCCTGCCTTAACCCTGACCGGTTTCCTCTCCTTATCGGTCTTCCCTTTTAGCCACCCTCTCCGGTGGCTTTTTTTTGCCTCGGTTTCTTGTTTCAGGGTTTTGCCACAGCGTTTTGCTTACGTCGGAAATGACAACGGCCAACCCGAAGGTCAGCCGTTGTTCAACAAATGAAACCAGAGATCAGTTCAAACGGTGGCGGTTGCGCACCTCCTGCTTTACGCCCCAGCCCTCGATGATGCCACCCAGAGGTTCAACCACGGCAGAGAATCCCTGCTCGAAGTCGCCGATATCGTCATAGGTCGCGTACATCACTTTGCTTAATTCCAGCGCCCACGCACCGTCATCACGCACGCTGACCTGGGCATTGATGGACTCACCGCGAAATTTGCCTGCCGCCCTGCGCGCCCGCTCCTCGTCCGGGAAAATCGCGTAGAACTCGATGGGATGGAATCGGGAAAAATCGAAACCGCCTTCTTTCATGCGGCGCAGAACATTGCTGCTGATGTCTTCTTGATAGGCTGTGCTCATGAATCGTCCCCCTCGCATAGATGGATAGACTTTCCGTATTCCCGCCCCGGGCCTCTGGCCAAAGTACTACGGCAACGTGGTTGCACGCGGGAACAAGCATGTAGCTGACAAGACCAGACCTTAGCGATCCGTTCGCTGATCTCGCTTGCAGAGTAGCCTCAAGATAGAGCTGCTGCCAAGGCCTGGTTGCTTCGGATGAAGGAAGATTTTCAGATTGGAGTGATGCTGCGGATCTTGATGCTGTTTTGGGTTTCGAGGCTTTTGACGCCAGCATCGGGGGTTCGCCCTTCCAGATCGTTGAGATCCAGTTTGGCGGCGACTGGCAGGAGCCGTTCCTTGATCAATCGAGCGGCCTCATCGTCGGTGGGGCATTCAGCGCGGTCGAACACCTCATCGACAATTTCACCATGATCGTTCACGAAAGTGACTTTCCACTTTTGCATCGGTGCCTCCTCGATCAAACCCGCAAATGGGCTTACCACTATCTCGACTGTGAACGCCGAAAGTTGGTTCAAAAGGATTACAGCGGGCGAAGATGAAAAAAACGACATCTATCGTGGGGGGCAAACAAATGTGGGAGCGAGCCTGCTCGCGAAGGGGTCTGTCCAGTCGACATATTCTTTGACTGACCTGACGCCTTCGCGAGCAGGCTCGCTCCCACAGGGGTAATGCGGTGTTCTTTTAGTCGTTGCTTGGCTTGTTGATCGCCTGCAGCACGTACTGCGGCAAGGCGAACGCGCCGATGTGGATTTCCGGGTTGTAGTAGCGCGTGACGATGCCGCTGCCGATGAAACGCTGTTGCAGGGTTTCACGGCTGAGCTTGCGGTAGGCCGGGTTGGTCGAGCCCCACGCAAATGTCATCGAACCGCCGATGTAGGTCGGTACGGCCGCCTGATAGAAGTGCCAGTCCGGGAACAGGCTGTTCAGACGCCCGGCGGTGGTTTTCACTTCGTCGATCTGCATGAACGGTGTGCCGTTCTGGGTCACCAGAATGCCGCCCTCGTTCAGGCAGCGGTGGCACGCCTGGTAGAAGTTCTCCGAGAACAACACTTCGCCCGGGCCGATCGGGTCAGTGGAGTCGGAGATGATCACGTCGAATTTTTCCGTGGTGGTGGCGACGAAACGCATGCCGTCGTCGATCACCAGGTTCAGACGCGGATCGTCGTAGGCGCCGCTGGAGTGGTTCGGCAGGAACTCTTTGCACATGTCGACCACGGTGCCGTCGATCTCGACCATGGTGATGTGTTCAACGCCGGCGTGCTTGGTCACTTCGCGCAGCATGCCACCGTCACCGCCGCCAATGATCAGTACGCGCTTGGCACTGCCATGGGCGAGGATCGGCACATGGGTGAGCATTTCGTGGTAGATGAATTCGTCGGCTTCGGTGGTCTGGATCACGCCGTCCAGCGCCATGACACGGCCCATGCGCGGGTTCTGGAAGATCACCAGGTGCTGGTGTTCGGTGCGCACTTCGTGCAGCAGTTTTTCCATGCGAAAACGCTGGCCGTAGCCTTCGTAGAGGGTTTCCAGGTACTCGCTGGTTTTGGTGACGGTCATGGTCAAGTGCTCCGATGAATGCGCGGGCGCCAATCGTGGGGACGATTGCCCGGGAAAGGCGCGCATTCTACGTTGCCGAAGATGACAGGTCGAACCTCACTTTATCGGCAACCCGCAATCCCTTGTAGGAGTGAGCCTGCTCGCGATAGCGGTTTTTCAGTCACTGACTCATTGACTGAAGGATAGCTATCGCGAGCAGGCTCGCTCCCACAGGGTATTGCGGTGTTCTCGGGATCGGCTCAGATCCGCACGTTGCCCCGCGGTCCGGCGATCGCCCAGATGATCAGGCCCAGCACTGGCAGGAGGATGATCAGCAGCACCCAGACGATTTTCATCCCGGTGGTCGCGCCGCTTTTCAACACGTTGATGATGGCCCAGATGTCGAGGGCAAGGATGATCAGGCCAATCAGACCGTTGAACGTGGAACCCATGGTGTCGCTCCAGAATAGTGGCATGCACTTTTAGGATAGACGGTCGCGCGCAGGGTTCCCTTTTATTGCACTCAGACGTGAACGGCGATCTTCAGGGCTTCGAGCGAGGGTGCGGCGGCGATGCCGACTTCGGCGCACAGTTCCAGCACCCGAGGCACGTCGTTGCCGAAGACCAACACCATTTGCAATTCGTCGTCGAGCAGTTGGCTGAAGTTCATCAGTGTGTAACCGCCGTTTTCCTTGTTCATGCTGCTCATTTGCACCTGGATGCGGTTGAGTGCAGTCAGGGCTTCGGTCTTGGCCAGTTGCTTGGGCTTGAGGTTGAAATCGACGCCCGGGCCGAACGAGGCGACGATCTGCGCGAACAGGTCAACGTAAGTGTCAGCCTGGAACAGCACGGTTTCCGGCAAGCTACCGACCACGACCCACTCGCCCAGCGGGATCGGGAAGGTGTCGTCGTAGTTGATGTCGGGGTTGGCTGCCAGAAAAGCATCGGCATCGGCGTAGGCCTGTGCCGCTTCGTCGGCGACTTTCAGGATCTCGTCCTCGCCCATGCAGCCGGAGCTGATTTTGCTGATGAGTTCGACGAGTGCGGCTTTCATGAGGGCGGATCCTGTGGCGAAGGTGATTTCGAGGGCGCGGAGGATAGCGCACAAAGCAAAAGATCGCAGCCTGCGGCAGCTCCTACAAGTTCAGCGTTCGACCGCGAAACGGGCCACAAACGCAATCAGTGTTGGAGCTGCCGCAGGCTGCGATCTTCTGATCTTATCAACCCAGCAATTTTTCCAGCTGCGCAGTCGTATCAACCGCGCCCATCGTCCGTGCAGCGTCCAGCGCCGTCACGCCGTTGGCGTCCTTGGCCTGCGCGTTGGCGCCTTTGCTGATCAGGTATTCAACGATTTCAACACGGTTGAACATCGCTGCCATCATCAGCGCCGTACGCCCATCAAACGACGAGCCCTCAATCTCGGCACCCGCCTCGACCAGCGCCTTGACCACTGCCAAATCACCTTTGAACGCCGCACCGGCAATCGGACTCTGGCCGTTGCCATTGCGCATTTCCGGGTCGGCTTTGTGTCTAAGCAGCACTTGCACCGCATCCACATGGCCGTAATAACTGGCCAGCATCAACAGGGTGTCGCCCTTGCTGTTTTTCAGGTTGACCGGCAAACCGGCCGTGACCAGACGATCAAGCATCTCGGCATCACCGTCGCGCGCCTTGTTGAAAACCTGCTCAGTGAATTCGGCAGCTTCTTCAGGGGTCATCTGGCGGCTTTGGTCGGACATGGGGCAACTCCACTTTCGGTCAATCGGAAAGCCGACAGTTTCCCGAGCGAGGCCGTGGCTGTCACCCCCTTTTTCTCAAGCCTGCCCATAGCCAGATTCAATAACGATGTTTGCCCTGATGAATTTCGGCCAATACGTCGTCAGTGACCCGAACATAAGTCTGCGTTCCGGGCAGCCAGGCGTAGATCGGATCATCGCCCGTCTGACCGGGGTCGAAGCCTTCATTTTTCAGGCGGGTTTTCTGATATTTGAAGGTGCCGGTGGTTTCCATTTTCACCTTCACCCGCAGGAACAACGGCACCGCGTAGGCCGGCATACGTTCCCGGGCAAAGGTCAGCAACTCGGCGAAATCCAGGGTTGCAAGGGATTCCGCAGGCGTGATCGCCGCCATTCCGGCACGGCCGTTGGTGTTGCGGATTTCCACGCCATAAGCCACTGCTTCGGAGATGTGCGGGTGTTGCAGCAACAGGTTTTCGACTTCAGTGGTCGAGACGTTTTCGCCCTTCCAGCGATACGTATCACCGAGCCGATCAACAAATTGTGCGTGGCCAAAACCGATGTTGCGCAGCAGATCACCGGTGTTGAAGAAACGGTCACCCTTGGTAAACACGTCGTGCAGCACGACTTTGGCGGTTTTCTGCGGATCGGTGTAGCCGTCCAGCGGCGCCTTCTCGTCGATCCGCGCCAGCAGCAAGCCCTGCTCACCTTTGCCAACCTTGCTCATGAATCCATCGGCGCTGCGCAGCGGTTCACCGCTGTCATGATCGTAGGCCACCAGCTCCCACGCCATCAGCGAGAAGCCAATGGTGTTGTCAAAGTTGAGGATGTTGGTAAATCCGATGTTGCCGTCGCTCGCCGCATACAGTTCACAGATGTGCTCGACAGCGAAACGGGTCTTGAACTCCGCCCATGCGCCGGGGCGCAAGCCGTTGCCGATCATCTTGCGCACATCGTGGCGGCTGTCATCGGCGCTGGCCGGTTGATCGACCAGATAACGACACAATTCGCCGACGTAACCGATGGTGGTCGCGCGATAACGACGCACGTCGTTCCAGAACTGGCTGGCGCTGAACTTGCGACGAATCGCGAAGCCCGAGGCGCCGTTGACTGCCGAGCCCCAGCACACGCAAAGACCGGTGGCGTGATACAGCGGCAAGGTGCAGTAGACGACATCGTCGGGGCCCATGTTGAGGGCGATCATGCCGAAACTGGCAGAACTGCGCATCCAGCGACCATGTTTGAACACGCCGGCCTTGGGCAGGCCGGTGGTGCCGGAGGTGTAAATGTAGAAACACGGATCGTCGAAAAACACCTGCTGACTGCTCGGCGGATTTTCGCTGGAGGCATCGGCACTGGCGCTGATCAGATTGACGTAGCCTTCGGGCGCAATGCCCGGATGGCTGTAGGTGTCCTGATCGGCGACAAACCAGGTGCGCGGCGCGGTGATCGCCACTTGGTCGCGAATCGCCGCATAAGCCGGAAGCAGTTCTTCGCCGACGACAATCGCCACCGGCGCCACCAGATTCACGCTGTGGATCAGCGTGTCGCGGGTTTGTGAAGTATTGAGCAGCGCGCTGACGGCACCGACCTTGGCCAGCGCCAGAATGGTCACCAGCAATTCCGGGCGATTTTCGATAAACACTGCGACCACGTCGCCCTTGCCGATGCCCTGCCCGTTCAGATAGTGGGCAATGCGGTTGGCCCACTGATTGACCTGCGAATAGCTCAGCAGCACGTCGCCCTGCAGTAGCGCCGGGCCTTCGGGATTGCGCAGGGTCGCTTGCTCGAACGTCCAGCCAAGGCCACAGCTTTGGGTCGGATCCGTGACATTTGCCACCTTCATGCCCTTGACCACCCGTGGGATGGCTTTGGCAATCATCGGCAGTTTGCGGAGCATCATGCCCCAGGTAATCGTGTCGCTTGGCGCGTGACTCATGGAAGCTCCCCGTTCGACCTTGACGTGCAGATCGATGTTTTTATTTTTCGGGCTTTGGCTTGATGCAACCGACGCGTTCAAGCGCAGGTCGAGATCGAAAATACGTCAGCGCTTCTCGCGCTGTACACGCGGTTTTTGCAATGTTTTGTATCCGCTGACTTGGCGGGCGCGAAGATGATCGCCGGGGCGACGATTGGTTCCGTCGAATAGACAATGATCCCGCAAAATGCAGGATGCACGATGGCCATTCATGCAGTTTGCACGACGACCTGAATTTTCTTATTTTTCAAGTTACTGATTTATAAGGAGTTTTTTATTTTCAAATGCTGGCACAATCGCTGCAACCTCCTTTGCATGCTTGCCATTCAAGTGCATACGGAGCTGAAAGACATGAGCCTGATCCAAGAAAAATTTACCTCCCTGTTCTCCAACTTCGACGTCACCACTGCGCCACGCCCCGATGGCGGGATTCTGCTGACCCTGCGCAGCAGCGACGGCAAAGTGTTCAAGCGCGCACTGACTTATCAACAACTGCATGCCGGCGACCAATTGTCGTGGGCGATCAGTGCAATTCGCCGCGACCTGGCTGAACAAGCCAGTGAACTGCCGCAAATTGCCATGCTGCAGAGCCAGCAGCGTTTTGCCCTGCCGACGTATCACTCGCTGTAAGTTCTAAAGCGCTTTAAACAAGACAGGCCGTGGAGCTTTCGCTTCACGGCCTGTTTTTTGTGTTGATGCAAAACCCTGTGTGCGAGCTTGCTCGCGAAAGCGGTGTGTCAGGGATAAATTTTTATCTGATATTCCGCCTTCGCGAGCAGGCTCGCTCCCACATTGGGGTTTTGTGTGGTTAGAAAGCTTCGGGTTCTATGCCGGTGAAGGTGTCGACGGTGATGTGACTGCCCAATTCGCCGCCTTCACGGGCGAGGCCGCAGGTTTGCAGGCCGGCTGCCTGCGCAGCGTCGAGTTCTTCGACGATGTCCGAGAGGAACAGAATCTCCCCCGCTTCAACGCCAATGGCTTTCTGGATATTGGTGTACGACTGCGCCTCGCGCTTGGGCCCCGACGTCGTGTCGAAATACCCGCTGAACAGCGGCGTCAGATCCCCCGCCTCCGAGCAACCGAAAATCAGCTTCTGTGCCTGAATCGAGCCCGACGAGTACACAAACAGTTGATAACCCGCCGCGTGCCAGCGTTTTAGCGCTTCAACGGCATCCGGGTAAACATGCCCTTTCAACTGCCCGGCGTGATAACCCTGGGCCCAGACCATGCCTTGCAAGGCTTTGAGCGGCGTGGCTTTGCGATCTTCTTCGATCCAGCTCAACAGAATCTCGACAACCCGTTCAACATCGGCCTGCGGCGCATTGCTATCGCGGCGCACAGCGTCGAGTTGCTCAGCGACATCGGCGCGTTCGGCGTTCTGCCGAACGAAATCCGGCAAATGTTTGGCCGCGTACGGAAACAGCACGTCAAACACGAAACTCACCGCGCTGGTGGTGCCTTCGATGTCAGTGACAATGGCTTTGATCGACATCGAATCAGTCCTCCAGTCGCGGGAAACGGCCAGCGATGTCTTCGCCGGTGAAGTTGGCAACCCAGCCTTCTGGGTTGTTGAACAGACGGATCGCGACAAAGTGCGGATGCTCGCCCATGTCGAACCAGTGCTTGGTGCCGGCCGGCACCGAGATCAAATCGTTCTTCTCGCACAGTACGGCGTAGACGTAATCATCGATGTGCAAGGTAAACAGGCCACGGCCGGCGACGAAAAATCTGACTTCGTCTTCGCCATGACGGTGTTCTTCAAGGAACTTGGCGCGCAATTCGGCTTTTTGCGGGTGATCGCTGTTAAGGCTGATGACATCGACGGTGATGTAACCGCGCTCGGTCATCAGCTTGTCGATCTGCTCTTTATAGGCGCTGATCACTTCTTCCTGGGTGGCACCGGGCTGGATCTTCGCGGCGGCTTGCCAGCGGTCGAAGCGCACGCCCTGCTCGGCCAGGGTCGAGGCGATGTCCTCGAAGTGCGTCAGCACTTTGTTGGGAATATCGGGGCTGGAAACGTGATAGACGGACAGGCTGCTCATTGGGGCAATTCCTCGGTATCGGCCTTGCCGTCCGGTTCTTGCAGACCGGTCGGGCACAGCATTTCATCAGGCAAATGGGCTACTTCCGGTGAAGTCAGCCTTGGCGGTTCATGACGCTGCGGGTTTTCAACTCGCATTCAAACAGAAATTCAAAGGCCTCGATCTGCCGCAGCGCGTCGTTCATCTGCGCGCCCCAGGTGTAGAGGCCGTGGCCGCGAATCAGATAACCAACGCAATCGGGATGGGCGTCGAGCCAAGGCTGCACCTTGGCGGCGAGGCGCGCAATGTCCTGATCGTTGTCGAAAATCGGCACGCGCACCCGGGATTCGTGGGTCGAAACGCCGCTGAAGGCTTTCTGCAATTCGTAGTCTTCGAACTCGATAAAGTCTTGCGGAGTCAGGCGCGACAGCACCGTGGCGTTGACCGAATGGGTATGCAACACCGCGCCGATCTCTGGGCGCCAGTTGTAGAGCTGGGTGTGCAGCAAGGTTTCGGCAGACGGTTTTTTACCCGGCTCCAGGCTGTTCCCAGAAAGGTCAGTGGCGAGCACATCGTCCAGACCCAACTGGCCCTTGTGCTTGCCGGACACCGTCAGCAGCGCTTCGCTCGGCGACAGGCGCGTCGAGTAGTTGCTGCTGGTGGCCGGCGACCAGCCGCGACCATAAAGAAAGCGCCCGGCATCGACGATTTGCTGGGCGAGTTGTTCACGCGTAAGGCTCATGGCCTGTCCTCTTGCATACGTGTGGCAATGATAACGGCAGCAGCGAGCGCCGCGAGACTGGCAATACTAAAGGTCAATGTCGCGCCGAGGGCATTCCAGCTGTAACCGGAATACAACGCGCCCATGGCGCCGCCGGTGCCGGCCAGTGCGGCGTACAACGCCTGGCCCTGCCCTTGCTGGCGCGCGCCGAAGCTACGTTGCACGAACGCGATGGCAGCGGCATGAAAGCTACCGAAGGTTGCTGCGTGCAGAATCTGCGCGAACAACAGCACCGACAGAAACTCGGCGAACGAACCTAGCAGCAACCAGCGCAGCGCCGCCAGCAGAAAACTCGCCATCAGCACCCGGCGCAGGGAAAACCGCGCAAGAATCCGGCTCATCGCCATGAACATCAGCACTTCAGCGACCACACCCACTGCCCAGAGCATGCCGATGGTGCCGCGTGTGTAGCCGAGCCGTTCAAGGTGCAAAGTCAGAAAGGTGTAATACGGGCCGTGGCTCATCTGCATCAACGCCACGCAACCGTAAAACGCCAGCACGCCGGGATTGCGCAGTTGCTTGAGGAAACCCTCGCCGGTCGGCCGATTGCCTTGCGGCGGTTGCGCATTCGGCACCCACAGACTGCTGAGCACGATGCCGGCCATGATCAGCACCAGCGCCGCCGGATAGATGTCGAGGCTGAGCCATTCGAACAGCCGCCCCAGCGCGACCACGGTGATGATGAAACCGATCGATCCCCACAGGCGAATCTGGCTGTAACGCGAGGTCTGCCCCTGTAAATGCGCCAGGGTGATGACTTCGAATTGCGGCAGCACCGCGTGCCAGAAAAATGCGTGCAGCGCCATGACCATCGCCAGCCAGGCGTAGGTCTTGCTGACGAAAATCAACGAGAAGGTCAGCAGTGTGCACGCCGCGCCAAAGCGCACGATGGCCAGGCGTTTGCCGGTGTAATCGCCAAGCCAGCCCCAGATGTTCGGCGCCACGCAGCGCATCAGCATCGGGATCGCGACCAGTTCACCAATGCGCGCCGGACTGAAACCGAGGTGATCGAAGTACAGCGCCAGAAACGGCGCTGTCGAACCGAGCAAGGCGAAATAGAACAGATAGAAACTGGACAGCCGCCAGTAAGGGAGCGCCGCCACGGTTATGCCGCGACGGCTTGAAGGTCCGCCATCAAAGCTGACCCAGCACCGGCGTGCTCACGCGCACATCGGCGTTCTGGCCACGGTGACGCAGCAGGTGATCCATCAGCACAATGGCCATCATCGCTTCGGCAATCGGCGTTGCACGAATGCCGACGCAAGGGTCGTGACGGCCCTTGGTGATCACATCGACCGGATTGCCGTGGATATCGATCGAACGGCCCGGGGTGGTGATGCTCGACGTCGGCTTCAGCGCCAAATGGGCAACAATCGGCTGACCGGACGAGATGCCGCCAAGGATGCCGCCTGCGTTGTTGCTGAGGAAACCTTCCGGGGTCATTTCATCGCGATGTTCGGTACCGCGCTGGGCAACCGAGGCGAAACCGGCGCCGATTTCCACGCCTTTGACGGCGTTGATGCTCATCAGCGCATGCGCCAGTTCGGCGTCGAGACGGTCAAAAATCGGCTCGCCCAGACCCGGCATCACGCCTTCGGCAACCACGGTGATTTTTGCGCCGACCGAGTCTTGGTCGCGGCGCAATTGGTCCATGTAGGCTTCCAGCTCAGGGACTTTGTCCGGATCCGGGCTGAAGAAGGCGTTCTCTTCTACCGAGTCCCAGGTCTTGAACGGGATCTCGATCGGGCCGAGCTGGCTCATGTAGCCACGAATGACGATGCCCTGGCTGGCCAGATACTTTTTGGCAATCGCACCCGCCGCCACGCGCATCGCGGTCTCGCGGGCCGAGCTGCGGCCACCGCCACGGTAATCGCGCTCGCCGTATTTGTGGTGATAGGTGTAATCGGCGTGGGCCGGGCGGAACAGATCCTTGATCGCCGAGTAGTCCTTGGACTTCTGGTCGGTGTTGCGGATCAGCAGGCCGATCGAGCAACCGGTGGTGCGCCCTTCGAACACGCCGGAGAGGATTTCGACTTCGTCGGCTTCCTGACGCTGGGTGGTGTGGCGGCTGGTGCCCGGCTTGCGGCGATCGAGGTCGCGCTGCAGGTCTTCGAGGGAGATCTCCAGGCCCGGCGGGCAGCCGTCGACAATGGCGACCAACGCCGGACCATGGCTTTCGCCAGCGGTGGTGACAGTGAACAACTTGCCATAGGTATTGCCGGACATGCAGGACGCTCCGTGAAATCAAACCCAAATTCGTGATGCGCGCCAGTATACGCAGGCTAACCGAGTAGTTCATCCTCGAACCTTAGTGGTGCTGGCGAGTCCAACCGGCACCTTGGCGAATGATGGCGTGATGATGCTGCGAGTTTTGATCTTGAGTCTTACCCTCTTTACGGGCTTTGCCCAAGCGACGGTCCTACAACGTCCGGTCACTTTGGATACCGGCACCGGCGAACTTTTCGGTTCGCTGCTGCTGCCAAAATCTGACAGCCCGGTGCCGGTTGTCCTGATCATTTCTGGCTCGGGTCCTACGGATCGTGACGGAAACAACCCCGACGGCGGGCGCAACGACAGCCTCAAGCGCCTGGCCTGGGTGCTGGCAAAACACAACATCGCCAGCGTGCGTTACGACAAACGCGGTGTTGCGGCGAGCCTGGCGGCGACGCCGGATGAGCGCAATTTGTCGGTGGAAGCCTATGCGGCGGATGCAGTGGCGTGGGGGCAGAAGCTCAAGACTGATCCGCGTTTCGGCAAGCTGATCCTGCTCGGCCACAGTGAAGGCGCGTTGATTGCCAGCCTCGCCGCGCCGAAAGTCGATGCCGCGGCGGTGATTTCCTTGTCCGGCAGTGCCCGCCCGGTCGATCAGGTGATCCGCGAGCAACTGGCCCGCAGCCTGCCGCCGCCGCTGATGCTGCGCAGTAACGAACTGCTCGACAGCCTCAAGGCCGGCCACACCGATGACAATGTTCCACAACCGTTGCAGGTGATTTTCCGCCCGAGCGTGCAGCCGTATCTGATTTCGCTGTTCCGTCAGGATCCGGCGAAAGCCTTCGCGCAATTGCAGATGCCGGCGCTGATCGTCCAGGGCAGCAATGACATGCAGGTCGGCGTTGGCGATGCGCAGGCGCTGAAAGCCGCCAAACCCGACGCCGAACTGGTGGTGATCGACGGCATGAACCATGTCATGCGCATCGTTCACAACGATATGAAGCGGCAATTGGCTTCGTACAAGGATCCAAATTTGCCGCTAGCGGCGGAACTCGGCGCGAAGATCATTGAGTTTATTGACGGACTTCGCACCCGTTAACGGTTGTTTGCCCTCTAGTCCTGCAAAAAACGGCCGATAAGCCTTTGTCGCCAGCGCAACGGCTGGCGACAAGCAGGGCTTGGACAGGATCTCGCCGTTATGACTGATACCCAGACTTCACCCGACACCACCGCTGAAAAAGACGCACCGCCAGCGGTCGAGCTGCCGTGGGCGGATGTCCACGTCGAGCACCACAAGATGCTCCGCCTGGCCCCGCTGCAAACCGATCGCAACACCGGCGGGCGCCCCTTGCGCTTCGTCGAATTCGGCTATGCCGAGCGCAACAGCAAAGAAAAAAGCCTGATGCGCATGGCGATCAAACTGCCCGGCCAGCGTGTGCGCAAAGAGCAGAATCAGCTGGACGTGTGGGTTGATCACACGACCAAGCGTGTGCACTTCGGCCCGGACAGCGGCCTACAGATCGAACCGATGAACCGTGGCATCGGCCGCTACATGGCCGCGCAAGGCATCAACTGGGCGAAAAAACGCTGGCCGACCTACACCGTCGACGGCATGGACTTGAACAACAAGGACGCGCTGAACGAAGACACGCGCCTGCGTCGCGATCATTTTCTGCGCGTGCATGGTTTTGATGTGGTGTACGCCGATGCCCAGCATTTGAAGGGCAGCGTCAAGGAAGTGCAGGTTGGCGATTTGCTCGGTGACTGGAACAGCGAAAAGCTGCAGATTGTCGAGATTCTTGAGGCAGCGCAGATGCTCCAGCAGGCCGAGCAGAATCTGGCCGAGCAGGAAGTGAAGCTGAAGAAGCAGGAAGACAAGGTCAGCAAGTTCAAGCGTGAAGATGCCGGGTTGCGTTTCACGATTACCTGTCTGGTGGCGTTTGCGGTGTTTCAGGCGGGGTTGTTGATCTGGATTGCTACGCACCGCTGATGGCTTGAGACCGCCGTGCGGCCATTCGCGAGCAGGCTCGCTCCCACCTTGGAATGCATTTCCCTGTGGGAGCGAGCCGGCTCCGGGCGGCGTTCCGACGAAGCTTTTAAGGGTCAGACGCGGGAAGCGAACAGGGCCTGATGATCGCGGCACTGCTCCGCTGTCAGCATGAACACGCCATGCCCGCCGCGCTCGAATTCGAGCCAGGCGAAATCCACTTCCGGGTACAGCGCGTCAACGTGAACCTGACTGTTGCCCACTTCAACGATCAGCAAGCCCTTCTCGGTCAGGTGATCCGCCGCTTCAGCGAGCATGCGTCGAACCAGATTCAATCCATCATCACCGCAAGCCAGACCCAGCTCGGGCTCATGCTGATATTCATCCGGCATATCAGCGAAATCTTCCGCATCCACGTAAGGCGGGTTCGACACGATCAGGTCGAAACGCTGACCCGGCAAACCATCAAAACCATCGCCCTGCACGGTGTAGACGCGTTCATCGACGCCATGGCGCTCGATGTTCTGGTTGGCCACTTCCAGCGCTTCGAACGACAGATCGGCCAGCACCACCTCGGCGTTCTGGAACTCGTAGGCGCAGGCAATGCCGATGCAACCGGAGCCGGTGCACAGGTCGAGAATGCGCGCAGGTTCGGTGCCGATCCACGGCGCGAAGTGGTTTTCGATCAATTCGCCAATCGGCGAACGCGGGATCAACACGCGCTCATCGACGATAAACGACATGCCGCAGAACCACGCCTCGCCCAACAGGTAAGCGGTGGGAATGCGTTCGTCGATGCGGCGCTTGAGCAGGCGTTGCAGGTTGACCAGCTCGTCGTCTTCCAGCGCGCAATCGAGGTAGCTGTCGGCGATTTCCCACGGCAGGTGCAACGCACCGAGCACGAGTTGCCGGGCTTCGTCCCAGGCATTGTCGGTGCCATGGCCGAAAAACAGATCCTCCCCATGGAAGCGGCTGACGGCCCAACGGATATGGTCACGCAGGGTACGAAGGCGGGAAGTGATCACGGCGCAGAACTCCAGAAAAAACGACTGGCGATTCTAGCAGCCAAAACGCCTGACGACGACGCAGGAAAAACATCGCGCCGACAGTAGGAGTTTTCTGTTTTTTGCATCAGCCATTGAACAGAACGTGTAACTTGACAAGGCTGCAGGCCAATAACGACGGTGCCTACGATGGTAGCGATTCACAGAACCGCTCAGCCAGAGGACAATGTCGCAAAAGCCCCACCCCAAGGAGCCCCAGAATGTCCGTTCCAAAAACGATGTTTCAACTCAGCGGTCGCGGTTACGCAGCGGCCACACTGAGCCATGCCACCGTGGTCATCATCGATGCCCAGAAAGAATATCTCAGTGGCCCGCTGGCCCTGAGCGGCATGGACGCGGCCGTCGCGAACATCAAACAAGTGGTTGCCGCAGCCCGTGCAGCCGGTCGGCCGATCGTGCACGTGCGTCATCTCGGCACCGTCGGTGGCTTGTTCGACCCGCAGGGCGAACGCGGCGAATTCATCCCGGGCCTCGAGCCACAAGGCGATGAAACCATTATCGGCAAACTCCTGCCGAGCGCGTTCCACGGCACCGAGTTGCTCGATCGTTTGCAAAACCTTGGCTCGCTGGACTTGATCGTCTGCGGTTTCATGAGCCACTCCAGCGTCAGCACCACCGTGCGCGCGGCGAAGAACCTGGGTTTCCGCTGCACCCTGGTGGAAGACGCCTGCGCCACCCGCGACTTGCCGTTCAAGGGCCGCGTGCTCAGCGCCGCCGTGGTGCAGGAAGCCGAAATGGCGATCATGGCGGACAACTTCGCCACCCTCGCGCTGACTCAAGACCTGATCTGATCTGCTCTGATGAGCGGCTCAGCGCGCCGCTCATCCGCAAAACCCTCTCATTTGCCGCAAATGCCATAGCCTCAGGAACAACCCGGTCAACTCCCGGTCGAAGGGCCGATACCCATTGAGGAAGGTCGGAATGAAGTTATCCGATGGATTTGACGCACGCCGCTTGCGGCCCAAAGGCCAAAGCAACTGGCGTTTTCGATTCGGCGCGGCGATCGCGGCCATTCTGGCCACGTTCGGCGTGCTGCTGGCGATGGCCGGAGCGGCCAGCCTGCTCGGCCGCCCACCGGCACTCGGTGACTTGAACGCTACGCCGATGGGCTCGGCGATCATTCTGGCGGTCGGTTTGCTGTTTCTGTATTTCGGTGTCGCCCTGTGGCGCCGTTGCCGCCGTCGCGCACGGCAATCGCGGGAACTGAACATGTCCCCGCACCTGATGAAAAAACACGACTGACTCACCGGCCTGGCTTTTTGCCGGGCCGTTTTGTTTCGACTTGGGTAAACTGGCCGCCCTTCGCGGAGGCTGACATGCAAGACGACGATTTTTCCCTGTTCAAAAGTGCGATCCAAGGCGTCAAGCCGATCAAGCACGACCGCGCCGACACCGGCAAACCCAAGGCAGACCGCGCACAGATTGCCAAGCTGCGCCAGTCCGCCACCGTGCGCACCGATGCCACCACCGTTGACGGTCTGTCCGATCAGTTCGTGATCGACGTCGGCCCGGAAGACGAGCTGATGTGGTCCCGCGACGGCGTGCAGGAAAGTCAGATGCGCAAGCTCAAGGTCGGCCAGATCCCGTTCGAAGGCAGCCTCGACCTGCATGGCATGAGCGTGGAAAAGGCCCGCGAAACACTTTGGGCGTTTCTTGCCGAAGCGACCAAATTCGAAATCCGCTGTGTGCGCGTCACCCACGGCAAGGCTGTGCGCCTGGACGGCAAGCGGCCGATGATCAAAAGCCACGTCAACACCTGGCTGCGCCAGCATGCCCAAGTGCTGGGTTTCTGCTCGTGCCAGGCCAGACACGGCGGCGCTGGCGCGGTTTACGTGATGCTCAAACGCACCATGATGGAAGGCCGCGACGAATAATCCGCCCCATCTGAAGCCCCGCATCGTTAGTCACGATGCGGGGCTTTTATTTGGCTGAAGCTGTTCGAAAGACAGAGCCGAACGGCAGCTTTCGGCAGTCGGCTTTGCACCCACTGCCAGCGCCCGACGCGTTAAGGGGGATTCAATGAGTGACAGGCGACAGCGCATCGTTTGCTGACGATGAGGGCACATAAACCGAATTGCTCAGTTCATGTTCCTCTTGGTGAGCCTTTTCGATGCGATACGTAAGTTCTTCTTCAAGGTTCTCATAGTCGACGTTTTTGCCGTCTTCGTCGCGCAGACCGCCATAGTTGAACACTACGAGATGCTTACGAAAGCCTTTACCCTTACGCGCACTTGGCATCTTGAAGAAGATCTTCCACCGGCTGTCATTAAAGTTCGGCAGGGTGTCAGCCTTTTCGGCAATGATATGAAGTACCGTATTGAGTTGCATCTGAGCTATCCCGCTGTACGATTCGACCTCTGTGGCTTCAATCGATGTGTAAGGGACTAACCCATCAGCATTGAAAAACCAGATGCCCTTGTCCTTGAGGATCATCAAAGTTTGCGAACCAGCGTTGCGATTCAGCCACGCCATGCCCAAGTACCATAACGAACACACCAGCAGCAGCGCAGCGATTCCATTGGACTCCATACGGAACCCCTGGATGGCCATGACCAAGAATAAAACACCGCCCAATAAAGCCCTCACAGGCACGCGGCGACGCTCGGTAAACGCCATATCATTGATTGAACTTTTCATGATCTTCCTTTGGCTAATAGGCGCGAAAATCGCATCCAGGTAATGCAAAAGGCCCTTTCGGGCCGTCGTTTCAATGAACCTTTCACTCAACACTTGTTGCCTTCCCCATGCCAAGACTCAGCCTCGACACGCAGCAGCTCTGCGGGGTTCTTTACAGGGTAAAGGTGACCTGTGGCCTGCGATTTTACTCGATAAAATCGCTGAAGTGAGAGATCTGATCTGGCGCCCTGGATGTCGGTGAGCGTTTCAGGGCGGGTCATTTTCTGCCATTCAAATACCTGTCGCGAACAGAGCGCCCATTTGAACAGGCCGACAAACTCTTTCACGCCGCGCTGATCGAATTGGGCATTCGCGCCCGCCGGCAATACAACTGCCGACACACATACGCTACCATGTGCCTCATGGCGGGTATGGACCCTGCGTTTATTGCCACTCAGCTCGGTCATAGCGTTCAGATGTTGCTATCGACTTACGCCCGATGGATCAATTCCAGCACTGACTGGGGTGAACTCGGCAAGCTCGAAAACAGCTTGATTGGTACAAAAATTGGTACAGACAGAAACAGTACCCCTCTGAAACCCTTATGGAATCAGCCCCTGTGACACTGGAACAGAACTACACCGCGATTCTCGGCCAATTGGGCGAGGACGTGTCCCGCGAGGGCCTGCTCGACACGCCAAAGCGTGCCGCCAAAGCCATGCAGTACCTCTGCCGCGGTTATGAACAGACGCTCGAAGAGGTCACCAACGGTGCCCTGTTCAGCTCCGATAACAGCGAAATGGTGCTGGTCAAGGACATCGAGTTGTACTCGTTGTGCGAACACCACCTGCTGCCGTTCATCGGCAAGGCGCACGTTGCGTACATCCCGAGCGGCAAAGTGCTGGGCCTGTCGAAGGTCGCGCGTATCGTCGACATGTACGCCCGCCGCTTGCAGATTCAGGAAAACCTCAGCCGCCAGATCGCCGATGCAGTGCAACAAGTCACCGGCGCGCTGGGCGTGGCTGTGGTAATCGAGGCCAAGCACATGTGCATGATGATGCGCGGTGTCGAGAAGCAGAATTCGTCGATGATCACTTCGGTGATGCTCGGTGAGTTCCGCGAAAACGCCGCGACTCGCAGCGAGTTTCTCAGCCTGATCAAGTAATTCGCAGCACGAAAAAAACCGGCATTCATCGCCGGTTTTTTTTCGCCCGAGAAAAATCGGGTAAGCTGCGCGCCTTTCTCAATATGCACCGTGAGGCTTCAACGTGTTCGTCAAAGCGCTTCGTGTCGGCCTCGGCCAACTGGTTATCTTCATCGACTTCATCACCCGTCCGGGCAAGAAAAAACGCCCCGCCGCTGCCCAGGCTCAGGTCGATGCAGCCGCGAAGGATCTGACCCTGTATCAGTTCCACGCCTGCCCGTTCTGTGTGAAAACCCGCCGTACGCTGCGCCGCCTGAATGTGCCGGTGGCGCTGAAGGATGCGAAGAACAACGAGCAGGATCGGCAGACGCTGCTGGATCAGGGTGGCCGGATCAAGGTGCCTTGCCTGCGCATTGAAGAGAATGGCCAGACCACCTGGATGTATGAGTCCAAGGTGATTATTGATTATCTGGATAAGCGGTTTGCGGCGATCTGATGGTTTTGTGCTGGGGCTGATGGCCCTATCGCGAGCAGGCTCACTCCTACAGGTGAATGCATTCCAATTGTAGGAGTGAGCCTGCTCGCGATAAGGCCACCACAAACACCAAAAATCTCAGACAAAAATAAACCGGCCCTTGAGCCGGTTTATTTGTTTTCACGCCGCTTTATCGATCTGCGCCTGGCGTACCACCGCCGCCAATCGCTTGAGCCCTTCATCCAGGCGCGCCGGATCGATGTGGCTGAAGTTCAAACGCAAATGCCCGTGATGCTTATCCGGATCCGGGAAAAACGGCTCCCCCGGCATAAACGCCACGTCATTGGCCAACGCCTCATTGAGCAACGTTCGCGTATCCAGCGGTTGCTTCAAGGTCAGCCAGAAAAACAACCCACCCTGCGGCATGTTCCAATCCGCCAGATCAGAAAAATGCTTTTCCAGCGCCGCCTGGAAGGCATCCCGCCGCTGTCGATAGAAACCGCGCAACTCGCTCAGATGCTGCTGATACTTTTCAGTACCGATCCACTGCAACGCCTGCCATTGGCCGATGCGATTGGTGTGCAGATCCGCCGATTGCTTGAGTTTGAGCAAGTGCGGAAACAGATCGGGACTGGCGATCAGATAGCCGACACGCAAACCCGGCAGCAAGGTTTTCGACACGGTGCCGGTGTAGATCCAGCTGGATTTCTGCAGGCGCCCGGCAATCGGCTTGGCGCTGCCGCCATCGAAAGTCAGTTCGCGGTAAGGCTCATCTTCGATCAGCGTGACGCCAAACTCGTCGAGCAAAGCCGCTACCGCTGCACGCTTTTCTTCACTGTAGCGCACGGCGGACGGGTTCTGGAACGTTGGAATCAGGTAGATAAACGCCGGGTGATGTTGCTCCAAACGCTCGCGCAACTGCGCCAGATTCGGGCCGTCGGACTCCTGCGGCACGGTCAGGCAATCGGCGCCGAACAGCTGGAATATCTGTAGTGCGGCGAGATAAGTCGGCGCCTCCAGCAAAATTTCCGTGCCTTTGTCGATGTACAGCTTGGCTGCCAGATCAAGGGTTTGCTGGGAGCCGCTGACCACCAGCACCTGACTCGCCTGACATTCCAGCCCAAGTGCCCTCGCCTCCGCCGCCAGAGCCTCGCGCAACGCCGGTTCGCCTTCGCTCATGCCGTATTGGCCGAGCGCCAGCGGCATGTCCGCCCATTCGACCTTCGGCAGCATGGCTTCGGCCGGCAATCCGCCAGCGAACGACATCACCTCAGGACGCTGGGCGGCGGCGAGGATTTCACGGATCAGAGAACTTTTAAGGCGCGAGACACGTTCGGAAAAAGCCATGGGGGTCACCGGTAGCGAGGCGGACGAAAAATGAGTCAAACTGGTTGACTGAAATTACGACAGCTTGAGCGAGTACGTCAATATGCTTGACCTTAAAAACCCATCCAGTCAGCAACAGGCCATGGAAGCGTTTTTCTTCGGCTATCAGGCCTTCACCGCCAAGGCTGATGAAATGCTCGAGCGCCGTGGGCTGTCGCGGGTGCATCAGCGCATCGTGTTTTTCATCGCGCGTTACCCGAATTTGAGCGTGAAGGAATTGCTGGGATTGCTCGGCGTGAGCAAGCAGGCGTTGAACATGCCGTTGCGGCAGTTGCAGGAAATGCATCTGGTGGACAGCGTGGCGTCGGAGGCCGACAAGCGTAAACGCCTGCTGGAGCTGACGGCGGAAGGTGCGAAGTTTGAGCAGACGTTGCGGCGTGAGCAGGTGAAATTGCTGGAGCGGGTGTTTGCCGAGGCTGGCGAAGCGGCGGTGAATGGCTGGTTGGCGGTGAATCTGGCATTGGGGAACAGTCAGACGGTTCTCGATTGAATGGGACTGCCTCTTCGCGAGCAGGCTCGCTCCCACAGGGGAACGCATTTCAAATGTGGGAGCGAGCTTGCTCGCGAAGGGCCAGCACAGGTGATATATCCCTATCGACGGAACTTTCGTAAACAAAACCAAAAACAATATTTGCTTTATTTGTACACAAAAGCATAATCCACAGCGTGCGAGTTCCTGACCGCATGGTCAACAAATTCGCGTATGCCTCAAAGGGCCGCTGCCACCCCTCATGGGTCCGGCCCTGGAAATAACAATAAAACTCTTGAGGAGTACTCGCTGTGGAAAGCCGCAAATCCGAAGCATCGACGCTGGACCTCTCGCCACCATTACGCAGTGGTCTGCTGGAACGTCTGTTCAAACTCAGCTTGCATGGCACCACGGTGAAGACCGAGCTGATTGCCGGTCTGACAACCTTCATCACCATGGCCTACATCATCTTCGTCAACCCGAACATCATGGCCGATGCCGGGATCGATCACGGTGCAGCCTTCGTCGCCACCTGTATCGCCGCCGCGTTGGGCTGCCTGTTGATGGGCCTCTACGCCAACTGGCCGGTCGGCCTGGCACCGGGCATGGGCCTCAACGCGTTTTTCACCTACACCGTGGTCGGCACCATGGGCTACAACTGGGAAACCGCGCTCGGTGCGGTGTTTGTCTCGGGCGTGCTGTTCATGATCCTGACCTTCTCGCGGATTCGCGAGTGGCTGCTCAACAGTATTCCGGTCAGCCTGCGCTTTGCGATGGGTGCCGGTGTTGGCCTGTTCCTTGGTCTCATCGGCCTGAAAACTGCAGGCATCGTCGTCGATAGCCCGGCCACTCTGATCAAACTCGGCTCCCTGCGTGAGCCTGGCCCGCTGCTCGCGGCCATCTGCTTCCTGATGATCGCAATCCTCAGCTACCACCGCGTGTTCGGTGCGATCCTCATCAGTATCATCACCGTGACCCTGGCCGGTTGGGGCCTGGGTATCGTGCACTACGAAGGGATCATGTCGACGCCGCCAAGTCTGGCGCCGACCTTTATGGCGATGAACGTGGCCGGCGTGTTCAACGTCAGCATGATCAGCGTGGTGCTCGCCTTCCTCTTTGTGCACATGTTCGACACCGCCGGCACGCTGATGGGCGTCGCCCAGCGCGCCAACCTGGTGAATGCTGACGGCCGCATCGAAAACCTCTCCCGCGCGATGAAAGCCGACAGTGCGTCCAGCGTCTTCGGCGCTGTGGTCGGTGTTCCGCCAGTCACCAGTTATGTAGAAAGTGCCGCTGGTGTAGCCGCTGGTGGTCGGACTGGTCTTACCGCAGTCACCGTAGGTGTGCTATTTATAGCGGCGATGTTCTTCGCACCGCTGGCCGGCATGATTCCCGCTTACGCCACCGCCGGTGCACTGATCTATGTGGCGATGCTGATGATGGGCGGCATGGCCCACATCGAATGGGACGAAGCCACTGACGCCATCCCGGCCATCGTCACCGCGATCATGATGCCACTGACCTTTTCGGTCGCCGACGGCATCGCGCTGGGCTTCATCACCTACGTGGCGTTGAAGGCCGGTACCGGCAAGTACAAGGAAATTTCCGTGAGCCTGTGGGTGCTCTGCGCGATCTTCATCGCCAAGTTCATCTTTCTGTAAGCGCTGCGCGGCACACGTTTGAAAACAGCCTCACCCTTGCGGGTGGGGCTTTTGTGCATCTTGATAACAATAGAAAGGAGCGAAACGATGAGTCTGGAAACCTGGCTGCTGTTCAGCGGCGCTGCACTGGTGGTGATCCTCATTCCGGGACCACTGTCATTGCTGATGATCAGCAACAGTCTGAATTACGGATTGCGCCGCTCCTATCCGGCGTTTCTCGGCGGTGTCTCGGCGTCGATCTGTTTACTCAGCGCCTCGGCATTGGGTCTGGGCGCGTTGTTGCTGGCTTCCGAACAGTTGTTCAGCGCTCTGAAAATCGTCGGCGGGCTGTACCTGTTCTACCTCGCCTGGCAAAGCTGGCAGCAATCGCGTCAGCCATCGGTGGGTGCCGAGGTGCCGCAAGCGGCCCCCGTCCCACGCTTTCGCGCCTTGTTCGGACGCGCCTTTGTATTGGGTGCGAGCAACCCTAAAGACATCCTGTTTTTTGCTGCGTTTCTGCCACAGTTCCTCAGTGCCGAGCAGCCGTTCCTGCCGCAGTTGCTGGTGATGATCGTCACCTGGACCCTGTTGGACCTGCTGTGCAAACTGGCTTACGGCCTTGGTGCCCATGGTGCCGCACGCTATCTGCGCAGCGGCAAAGGTCAGAGCTGGTTCAACCGGATCAGTGCCGGATTGTTCGGTGGCGCCGGGGCTGCGGCATTGCTGGGTAGCCATTGAAACGATTGAAGCGTTACTTCAAATGACTGCTGATGAGCTGCACACTCCCTGACTTGAAAGGCTCAAGCCAGGGAGCCCCGCCTTACGACGCACTCCCCCTCCTCCTGCCAAAAATGATTGGCCCAGCGTGCAATACACCGCAACAACCCGCTGATATACATCGCGCAAAATCCCCCCGTACTATCCCTCACGGTTTTAACGACAATCCGCCAGAACAAGGACGTTCAAATGGCCACGCTTATCAGCGAAGCATCGATACACATTGATCCGATCGTGATCACTGACATGCGCATTGAGAAAAATGAGAACAATGCTTCAACGATCGATATAAAAAACAGCCCTGATAACAGTCCGGATCTGCAGCGCAAACATAACATCGAGCAGTTGAGAATCAACGACTCGGTATTTGGCCCGCTGCAATTTGGCGATGTATCGATAACCCGGGTTGCCCTCGATGCATTGGGCGCAACCGTCGACAATCAACCGTTAAATGGCAAAAACACTTTCTTCCGAACACCCAAGCGCTCATTTACCGACGCATTGCAGTTCAGCGCAGTCAATATCGAACAGCACATAAAGTCCGCTACCGGCAACGACAGTTATCTGTTGCCGACGCTGCTTTTCGAAATGGCCAGCCGGCGTCCGTTAACGGCCCCCGGCATGATCAAGGAAAGCCTCGATTCCGATACTGACCCGGGTAACTATCGCAACAAGTTGGCGAAACTTTTAAGTTCCGCACAGAAACTCGACCTGAGTCATGCTCATCTTCCAAAGAACAACCGACGCTGGGTGGAGTTGACGAAAAGCTACTCCACACTGGGTTCAAGTGTCGGTATCCAGGGTTTCGGGATATTCATGGGATTGCGCGGTGTTGTCGATGCGATCAAAGCCAACAATAAAGCCGAAGTTGCAATTAACAGCGTTGGTATTGCATCGGAAGTAGGCTCCATCGCCGTGGACATCACCGTCAGCAAGATCGCCACCGAAATGCTCACCGCCGGCCAGACTGCCTTCAAGGACTTTGCCAAAACCCGATTTGCCCTGAGGCTGGGCCGCTCTGGCGGTTTGATCGGCGGCGCGCTGACACTGCCATTCGATGTCTTCACCGCGATCAGATCTTTCAGGGCCGCAGACAATACAACCGGCAAGGAAGCGATGGATCATTACGTCAGCGCAGGGTTGAGCATCACCAGTGCGGCCATGACGGTGATCCTTGGCACCGCCGCCATGGCCGGATTCTCCTTCGCCGGCCCGGTGGGGCTCGCGGCCGGAGCCATCCTGGCGATTGGATCGCAAGTCTATGGTGCAGTGCGTGTCGTCGATGACATCGATGATTACATCGAACTGACCCTTGATGAGCGTTGGCGCACCGGCTGGTTTTCGTTCTGCATGATGGACACCGATCAGGACATTCAGGATCGCTACAACGTCGCGAAAACCAGACTGCAACACTCAGCCCAATTGCGGGACATGGCTCGAAAGTTGTTGGAAGGTCCGTTGAAGGACACCACCGAAGCCATCATCCATGGCGGGTTCGAAGTCTTTCTCCAGCCAACCCTGGTCTGGACGCGCAATTGGTGGACCAAGCAAGACAGCTGGAAAACCGTCAACGTCCCAAAAATCAGAGGCACCGATGACATCATCGATGCTCGCGATGGCGTCACCAAAGACACGCCCGGCGTGGTGCTGGGCACTCCGGCAGAACACAAAGGTGTTTTGTGGTTGATCGGTGAGGGTCGCGACTCGATCAAGGGCGTGGAGAAAAAACCCAACAACTTCCATTACCGCTCGGGAAAGAAGGACCTGACCGGCGGCGAAAAGGACGACCGCTTCGTTTTTGAAAGCGCCGGCGATCTGCTTCGCGAAGGCGCGATGATTTCCGAGTTCTCGACGATAAAGGGCGCCGCCGGTAACGACACACTGGTGCTCGGTGGCGATTACTACACTCGCAACGAGGCCAAAGCGGGATATGACATCGATCTGCTGGCACAGACGCTCCAGACAATCACTGCTGATCCTGCCGCCGACAATGGCGAAAAATACACTTTCCACAGCTTTCTCGAAGGAATCGAAAATATTGAAACCCTGAAGGGTGCTGCATCTGTCGTGACGGGCAACGGGGCCAACAATCTCATTCGCTCGCAAGGCAAAGACAGGATCAATGCAGGAGCAGGAAATGACCAGATCCATCTGCTGCACGCCGGTGCAACGGCTTCGGGCGAGGCCGGTATCGACGAATACTTCATTGCCCACGAAGAAGGGTCTACCGCCATTCATGAGGATGGCGCACAGGCAAGCATTATCGTATTGAAATGGCGCGAGGAGCTGATTGAGAGCTGGGTGGTTGCGGACAATGCCTTGATCATCACCTCAGGTTTTGATTTCCATGACAGGCCCAAAAGCGTAGTCACTCTGCACGACATCTACATGCAAGTCGGGACGCAAAGGCAACTCAAGAACAGTCATCTGACGTTTCTCACCCTGGACGGTTACATCCTCAAACCTGTGCTGCCCGAGAACATAACCAGTGATGAAAACCTGCCTGTCGATGTCATTACCGTCAAAAAAGGTTACCCGGCAAAAGCAACCATTCTCTACGCGGCTGACTGCTGGATCATGCATAAGCATGATGTGCGTTACTACCTGCCGCGCTCCTCGCAACCAACCCGGTTCCATTCGGTAGAACGTACCGACGCCGTGACCACCCTTTATCTGGATTACGCCAGCAGTGAACTGAGCAAAGCCGAAGCCCACTTCATTGCGCGACAATCGGACAAGAACCAGGACCTGCTCGCGGGCTGTGATCTTGCCTACCACTTTGGCGAGAAGGTCTTGACGCTTAAATACTTTGCCGGAGCACGAGGAGGAGAAGACCCGCGCAACATGACCAAAATTCTGCGGACCATGGCCGTTCGCACGTATAGCAAATATGTTCTGGTATTCAACGACGGTGTTGCTTTGAATGCAGGACTTACGCCGGAAACGGATGTCGCCCCTGCTGACAAAAACTACCCTACGTATTCTTTCAAAGAATGGACAACTCCAATCAACTTGCCTTTGAAGTTTCGAACAGGCGAGTTCCCTTATGAGCTGCCGACCAATGAGGCACACGAACTCGGCAGCAAAAACGGCTGCGCGATGCTCACCTCCGCGCCTGGGCAAACCGCCATGGAAAGCCTGGAAGGTGAAGGCTCCACATACCTGATCCATCTGGCGGCTGACATGACATTCAGGCTTTCTACGCCGGGCGCGTTGGCCAACGCCACAGTCCGTCTGCCCTATTCCTCGACCTGGGAACTCGATGCGACCACATTGGGCAAGGTCACGATCACACTGGAAAACAACCAACTGCACATCGGCACCTGCCGGATTCATTTACCGGTTTATGACAGCGAAGACCTGATTGATCAGGTACGCGTCATTACCGAAAACGGTGTTGTACATACGGTTGACCTGTCCTTCGACCGTATCTATCTGGATGGCCTTGATGCACGGTATTTTGAAGAACCCGACGCGGCCAAAGCTTTACCCGAAGTCTTTTCCTCAATGGCCAGCAAAGAGCTGAAGGTCAGAAATATCGCCACCATCGATCATCTCAGTGAAACGGTGAACTACAGCTTCGCCGCCCACGGCTGGATTCTGCGCGCCGACAAGTCGCGCATTGAATATTCGCAGTTGCGGGTGATCAATCGTTGCAGCCATCAAGATAAATACATCTTCTCTCCACAGCCCTTGATTGACGTGCCCCCCGCCTGACGCTGCAGACGTCGGTCGATGGCTGATCGCGATCAGCGCACTCTGAAGTTGAAATAACCAATGTCTCCATGACAGTCACATCCCGGATACCTCGGGATGTAGACGAGTGCGCCCGAAATACGGCGAGTCGCTTCCATGCGCTCGACATCCCACACTCCATGAGTAATTTGCAATGGCCAAACCGCCCAAAAAAGTTGCAGTGACAACCGCAGCCGATTCATCCGTTACCACAAACCCCACGCACTCGAATCCGGGCAGCCACATTACCCGCCACACCCTTGACGTCTCGAGGGTTGGTGCCGATTCATCTCCACGACCTTTCGCACCGGACACTGCCGCAGACTCGGCCCCTCACCAGCCTGCAATCGTCGTCAGTGAAATGCCCGGCAGTCACGTCGACACCTACCGCGCGGCACACAATGCCATCGCCTGGCCTGAGACTCGATTGAGCGAATTGACCCCGCTTGCCGACAACACCGGCCTGTTCATCGGGCCAGATCAGCGCACCTACGCGCAGATCGGCAATGAAGGCCGGTTCATTGTCGAGCGAGACCCGCACGGCAACTATTACGTGCCTCTGACGTTCTCGCCCGGGATACCCGGCCCTGTTGTAACAAGAAGTGGTAGCGAAACAAGCTGGCGTATCCAGCGCCCCGGCTGGCAGCCCACGCAGAACCCGGCCGGTGCTCCAGCAGTGCCGCAAACGCCGGCCTACCTGTCGCCCAGTGACGCAAGCACACTGACCAAGGCAGAACCTGCCACCGGTGCGGTCCGTTACAACAAACTCAAACAAACCTTCATCGATACGGCCGAAGGCACGGTCATGGTGCGCAAGAACAAGAACGGCGATTACCAGCAAGCCTTTGCGTCTAGCAGCGTCTCGCCCGACGTATTTTTCGAACAGATTCCCGGCACCCTTCTCTGGCGACAAAGAGCAGCGAGCACGATACCGGGTGAGCCTGCTGTTTCAGAGCGACTGCGTGCCACTGCCGAGACGACCGAACCAAGTACCAGCAAACGGCCAAGGCTTGACGAGCCCCTGGCGCCACCGCCGCCATTGCGCCCTGCAACAGCGACAACCGATAATCCAACACCGTTCTTCTGGCTGTCGTGGGGACATTTGCACAAGCCGGCGGTGGAATCCGTACAACTGGGGTGGCTTCACTACCCCATCGTGCCCGCCGGTTCCAATGCCACGCCCAAAGTGTACTTCGTGCAACACCCGGAATTTGTGCCGAGCGGCTTCGATGCCTTCGAGAACATGCTGCGCAATACCCCATCGCTACAACCGGTCGCCACCTTTCGCATCGGTAGCGATCCGGGAGAAATACACCCCGGCAAACGCTTTTTTGAAACGACTCTGACCCGATCGGTTGCCGAAGCATTCCCGGACTTTTCCGACTTCACTGCACGGGCGGTCGCCAGAAAGCTATTCGACGTTTCCGACCATTTGCCCTTTATCACCGGTACTGGACTGATCCACATTCAGGCAGTCCTGCATCAATGGAAGCAAAAGCCGTTTCCCACCACACCGGCGTACGCCGACCCGCTGAATCTGCTCACGATTGCGCCATCCGTTGATCTTCAGGGCAAACGGATCATCCCGTTGCCGGTCCAGACAGAGGGCGATCTGAAACGCCTGACCTTCGATCCGCAGCGTTTTCCCCTCGAGTGGAATCACTATAAAACCTATCCAACCGATCTGAACCTCAGACGCCTGCTCGGCGCCCTGCTGATTCGTGCCGGATACGAAGTTTTTCCGCTGACTCACGAACACCGCAGGCCGACTCTGGTGTTCAGGCGCGAACATCATGATCAGGTGTTTTATTTGAAATTGGGATCGGTCGAACAGGTCGGACTTTCCCATACCCCGGGCAACGAACTGACTGATCCAAGTCTATCGGCCCGAATTGGTTCAGACGCGCTTCTCGCGCTGATGGACGCGCACTCGCAGAACAAGGTGGTGTGGCTGATCGGCGGGGTGCTGAAAGTCGAGTCGCAACCGGACTCGGTATTCATTCTCAGAGAGCGTTAAGCCCTGTGGTGACGCTCATCATCGATTGATCGCGAGCGTCGCGAAAACCTCTTTAACACGGCGCAACACTCTGCTGCCTCCAGCTTGCAGCGCAATACATATGTACCGCACACGAGTGCGTTTTTTTGCCGAACATCAAGCCTTTGAAGCCGATAGGCCGGGCAATCATGGCGCAGCACACGACACATTGATGTGCTGCCCGATTGACCGGCCCTTTGACTTGTCAGCACTTCATCGGAGCAATTCAATGGCCAAACCACCCAAGAAAATCCCGCGTCAGACATCACCACAAACAACGTCGACATCGCCGGATCCCGGACTCAACCCAAGCGGTAATCTCGCCGTTGAAAGAGGCAGTTCCGAGCACGGCGTGATAACGGCGAACCCGCTACCGGATGAGTCTTCGCAACGTTCCAGCGTTATCGTCAGTCATGCGCACGTGCACGAAGCGCAATCAAGCGCAATGCGCACAGAAGAATGGGTGCGGCGGCACTCGATCGATCCAGATAACCTGGCGCTGGCCGGCACGTCGAGGGATGAAAGCTTGCCGCAGCCTGTTTTTATCAACCCCGAGTCAGCCGACCTGCTCAAGTTACAGGCCGGCGATGAAGACGGCTTGCGATACGACAAGCGCAAGAAGGCCTACGTCGAAATGCCCGGTGGTTTCGTCATGGTGTCGAAAACCACAGACGGATGGCGGCAGACCCATGCTGGGGAAGCGACACCCACCGGGACAAGGGTTGAACAGATCCCGGGGACAATGCTCTGGCGTGAAGTCGAAACGCCGCCCCTCGCCCACAAAACCGCAACCACCGAAACAGTCGAGGTGAGAGTCAGTGCGGGCAGGCACTCCCCGTTAACGGAGCAACGCAGCACCCTCGCAGATGCAAGCACGCTGGTCAGCAGTCTGCTTTCTCAACAGTCCATTGCAGTGGATCTTTCCGCCGGTCAATGGAAAAACTGGGGGCGAACCGCAAGGCCGGAATCCGGTGAATCCATTGAAATAGACGGCAAGCACTATCCGATCGTCGCGCAAGGTCTGCGAGACGATACCGGCCTTGTGTATCTGCAACACCCTGGATTTGCACCTGATCGCTTTGACGCCTTCGAAACCATGTTGCGCCACGAGCCTTCGCGTCAGCCGAAATGGGCACTCAAACGCGAAGGCCAATGGAAGGTGCTGGACAATCACCCGCCTTTTGAAATGACGGCAACCCAATACGCTGCCAGCGCATTCAACTATCTGTCGGCGCAATCGGCAAGTAACCTCGCCAGAGCCGTATTCGAGCACGTCTCTGCCCCTCATGGCGTCAATGCGCAGAGCCTTTCAGCGATGGCGCTGACGTTCCGCCACTGGACAGACCGAGCGAATAACCAGGCGCCCATCCATCATCTGTCAGACCCGTTGATCATGCTGCCAGTCTTGGCGTCACCGCCCGGCAGTCTGCCACGCGTTGGCTTGCTCACCCTGCCCGCGCCTGACTCAAGCCCGCTGCAGCGTCTGGATCTTGATCCGGCACGCTTCGCCCAGGAATGGGCCACGTACACAGCGGGTCCGACACCCGGTGCCTTGCGCGAACTATTCAGCTCGGTCTTGCAGCTTAACGGCTACAACATCAATCCCACCCCCCGTCAGCACAGCGAAGGCGCGTTGATCTTTCATCGCCCGGATGTCGCCGCGGTCTTTGTGCTGAAGCTGCCCCGCATCGTGGACAATCAGGTGCCTCGCTACACCTCGCCAGGATCAGAACTCAACAATCCTGATTTCCTGAGCAGACTCAGCCCCGCGCAAAGACAGCAGCTTGAGAACGATTTGAACCACACCGAAATCATCTACCTGGTGGGCGGTGTGCAACAGATATCCCCCGACAACCCGACGCTGTTCATGATCAGGGAAGGTTGACTCGCCTTCCAACGCACATCGATCGCCGCGCCTAACCAACAGCGAGACAAATAATGGCCAAACCACCGAAACGTATGGCCGGGACCACTGCGCCCGACTCCCCGCCGCCTGTTGCAAACCCTACTGGCAGCTCCCGCAGGCTGCCCGGCGAAAACCCGCCCGACGCAGATTCCTCGAGCGACCCGGCGAGCACACACCCGCAACAAGCGTTGGTGCAGGTCACAGAAATACCTGCCACCACGCTGTCAGCGCAGACAGCTCTGCGCTCGATCACCTGGCCTGCCGAGCAAGTACATTTGTTGCGACGCCTGGATGCCGAAAGCGGACTGTTCACCAGCCCCGATGGCAAGTTGTATGCCCATATTGAAAATGAAGGGCATCTGCTGGTCGAAAGCCTCGCTGACGGCCGCTACCAGATTCCCTTCAACTTCACACCGCATTTGCCTGGCCCCTTCCTGGTAAAAACCGAGCGCCAGGCCATCTGGACTTTCGAACGCCCCGGCTGGCTTGCGCACAACCCGGATCACGATCAGCGACAGGCCGTCGGTGACCTGCCGACGGTGCATCAACCCATCTACCTTGCGCCGGAAGATGCGACCCTGCTATCGCCTGCACTGCAGACCACGGACGGCTTGCGCTATGACAAACATCGTAAAACCTATATCGATACACCTGACGGAACCGTCATGGTGCGCAGAAACGCTGAAGGTCATTATCAGCAGGCCTCCGCAAGCGCTCGCGACGCTTCGCCAATAGTGTTCGAACAGATTCCCGGCACACGGCTGTGGCGGCGCAAAACCGAGGCGAGCGAGTCATTAGCGGAATCTGCACAACCGGTAAAACACAAAGCCCCGCCCGACAGTCAGGAACCTGCGCCGGGGCCCAGCAAACGGGCGCATCTGGAAGAGGCCACTGACACCACCCAGGCATTGACCGAAAGCCTGCTTTCAGCCAATCCCGCAGCCATTAATCTGAGTTACGGGTTGTGGCGAAACTGGGGGCGAGATGCCCCTCCACCGTTGGGCCAGCACATCGAGATCGATGGGCAATACTATCGAATACTGCATCAGAATCCGGGGACGAATCCGAGCCTCGTGTATCTGTTGCACCCCTTGTTTTCGCCCGCCTTGTACGACGCCTTCGAACACATGCTGCGGGACAACCCGGCCCAGCAACCGAGATGGGCGATCAAGCGCAATAACCAATGGACGGTTCTGGACAACGTCGTGCCATTCGAGATGCCAATCACTCAATACATCTCAAGCACCTTCAAGTACCTGTCGGATCAATCAGTCAGCGCGCTGGCTCGCGCCATGTTCAACCGAGCCAACCGATCCGAGGTCATCAGCGGCCATGGTCTGGCACACCTCAATCAAGTGTTTCGCTACTGGGAAAACAGGCAAGTGCGCCGTGCGCCACCGCGAGGACTGAGTGATCCGTTGCTGATATTGCGCAGGACCGAAGAACAGTCAGACACGCTGACCATCCCCTCTTCGCTGGGTGAAGGCTTGATGCGCCTGGATTTTGATCCCGGAAGATTCTCTCAACACTGGAACGGGTACGCCGCGGCGCGGACTCCGCCCAACTTGCGCAGGCTGTTCAGCAGGGTTCTGGAAGATGACGGTTACGAAGTGAACGCCACTGCTCAACCGCTGGGCGACGACGCATTGCTGTTTCATCGAAAGAAGATCGACCAGGTATTCGTGTTGAGACTGCCACCGCTTATCAACGGCAGGCTCAAACGCGTGACGCTGGAAAGTTTTGAGTTCAGTGACAGCCAACTGCGAACCCTCATCACCGAGCAAAAACCACTGTCCACGTACCGCGAAGAAAACAAGATCATCTACCTGCTCGGAGGGGTTCAAAAAGATGCGCTCGGGCAGACAACGCTCTTCGTTATCAGAGACAGGTAATCAACGAGAGATCAATCGAGACAGTGAGCAATGCAACCATGACCGACTCTGAGGCACTTCAATGATCAAACCGACAAAAACGACTGTTCTCCCTGCTTCGTCGAGTACTTCCACGATAACCCGAATCGACGTCGATACTGGCGCGATCAGCATAAGGACTAGCGGTAATCCAGATTCACGGATACCCGACCTGAATCCACAACCGGGCACTTCAACTTCATTACCGCCAAGGACCGAGGTTGTCGACGAGCCACGCGTGGTGGTGAGCTATATATCTGATCCGATCATTACCGAAGCGAATGCCAGGCTGGCAGAGATTGCGCTGCCAGGATTGCAAACCCATCTCTTGCAGCCACACGAATCGGTCGACGGGTTGTTCATAGCCCCAAGCGGTCAGACCTATGCCCATCTTGAAGAAGGCCGTTATTACCGAGTAGAACTCAACGCCGACGGGCATTACCAGATTCCATGGCCCGCCGCACCGGGTGTGACGCCGCCGATTCTGAAACAGATCCCGGGACAGTCACGCTGGCGTATCGAGGCGCAGTGGTACTCGAGCGAATCAGTGCAGGGAAGCCTGTTCATGCCCCGCCTGACCGCCGACGAGCCGCTGGCGATTTTCCATGTCGACCCCAACCTGGCAACGCTACTCCCTGGCGCACATGAATCCGTTGACGGCATTCGAAAGGGACCCCGTGGAAAAATCTACGTCGACCTCGCCGACGGCACTGTCATGGTTCGTAAAAACGAACAAGGCGAATACAAACTGGCGAGCGCAACGACGATCAACCTGCCCGACATCACCCTCGAGCAGATTCCGGGGCAATCGCTATGGCGTCGCCAGGTGGCAGACATCAGCGCTGCGCAACACACTTCGCCAGCCTACAGCGCTGCAGTTGCAGCTTCGCGAGTAGACGCCGAACCGGGGCCAGGCAAACGTGCGCGGCTGGGGGGTGAGAGCGACCCGGCTGTGACACTGACTTCAGCCATACGCATTGAAGACTGGAAAACCTGGGGCGCTGCGACGAAACCGTTAGTCGGCGACTCCATCGAAATCGAAGGCCTGCACTTTCCCATCCTCGCCCAGCCAACACATGCCACAGACTCACTGGCCTTTATCAAACATCCGCAATTTGCTGCCACGCGTTTCGATGCGTTCGAACGCATGCTGTTAACCACGCCTCAATTGCAGCCCAGGGGTGTGGTGAAACTGGCGGACAAATGGACGGGGCGCGGCGCTGATACCTGGAGAATCGTCGAGGGACTGCCCTTTGGCAAAACCCTGACCCAAGCTGTCAGCGATCAGTTTCCCTATCTTTCTTATGACTGCGCAAACAGAGTCGCGCGGGAGATTTTCAATCGCGCCAGCCACTCCGATGAAATAACAGGTCCCGGCGTCAGTGCGCTGTTCGAGACTTTCAAGTACTGGGAAAACCGCCCTGTATCCGTCGACGACAAAAGAGTTCTGCGCCAGGACCTGAGCGATCCGTTGATGCTCCTTACACCACAGTCGACAGACGCAAATGGCTACTTCCAATTGCCTCAGCCGTCTGCAGAAGGCCTGCAAAGAATTGATTTCAATCCTCTGTTGTTTGCCGGATCGCAATATCATGTCAGTCGCCCCTCTGTGCGAAGTTTGCTGACAGGAATTCTGAGAGGACATGGCTACCAAGTGTCGGAAGACTTTCGGCGCAATGCAAGAGATGCACTGCTGATCAAACGACGAGGCCTTGATAGCGTGTTCGTGCTGTTTCCTGTGCATTTCCCTAGTCAACACATGAATGCAATTGACCCGGTCACCTGGCTGAAGAAAAGAGCGTTGGTCAATAAAATCGAGGTTCACCACAAGATAACCCTTCAAGATCATCACGCTGCCAACAAGATTATTTATCTCGCTGGCGCAAACATGCCTATTGAGGGTTCCGGGGAGAACAACCTCGTCATCATCAGAGTGAAATAAAAAAAGCCCGCAGTGTGAGCGGGCGAAAGACCAAAGAAGCTATATGCGCAGTCGCTTCCCGGTGGGGGCAGCTGCTTGGGGGTCAGCTGCCCCGGTACGTGGAATAGCTGTACGGCGAAATCAGCAATGGCACATGGTAGTGATCCTGTTCGGCAGAGATGCCGAAGCGCAGCACAACCACGTCCAGAAATGCCGGTTCCGGCAACTGAACGCCACGGGCGCGGTAGTAATCGCCCGCGTGGAACTGAACCTGATAAACCCCGGTACGATAATCGTCGCCTTGCAGCAGCGGCGCATCGACCCGGCCATCGCTGTTGGTGACGGCACTGGCGACCAATTCCAGTTGCGAACCTTCAACGCGGTACAGCTCGACCTTGATCGAACTGCCCGGGCAACCGTGTGCAGCGTCCAAAACGTGTGTTGTCAAACGTCCCATTGATTCTGCGCGCCTGCCTGCGTGGAGCAGTCAGACTTCGCGCCTCCCGAAGTCAGTTGAAAAGGAGACCGCACCGATTCGGAGCACGAAAAGCTGCGGCGAGCGATTGATTAAGACACTTTTCAAAAAAATTGTACACAATAAAAACGACATTTTTCACTTCACCCCCGCCATTCGGGGGTTTCCTGCCGATGAGCCAGCCATACGCCTATTCATTGAACCTCCTATCCATTAGCTGACTGGTCAGGCAGGTTTCTTGCAGGCTCACGCCAATAGCAGTAAAAGATGACAGTCGGTGAAAAATGCGAAAATTCAGGCTTACAAATTGCGAATAAAGTTGTATACAATCAGCCCATCGCTGTGACGCCAGCCTGCCAGGCCGCCACATACATCTGTCAACGAACAAGAAGGAAGACTGCAGTGAGCGCTGACTACCCACGCGACCTGATCGGTTACGGCAGTAACCCTCCTCACCCACACTGGCCGGGCAATGCCCGCATCGCCCTGTCGTTCGTGCTCAATTACGAAGAAGGCGGCGAGCGCAACATTCTGCACGGCGACAAAGAATCCGAAGCCTTCCTGTCCGAAATGGTTGCCGCTCAGCCGCTGCAAGGCGCGCGCAACATGAGCATGGAATCGCTTTACGAGTATGGCAGCCGCGCTGGCGTCTGGCGGATCCTGAAACTGTTCAAGGAATTCGACATTCCGCTGACCATTTTCGCCGTCGCCATGGCCGCTCAGCGCCATCCGGACGTGATCCGCGCGATGGTCGATGCCGGCCACGAGATCTGCAGCCACGGCTACCGCTGGATCGACTACCAGTACATGGACGAAGCGCAGGAACGCGAGCACATGCTCGAGGCGATCCGCATCCTCACCGAGATCACTGGTGAGCGCCCACTGGGCTGGTACACCGGCCGCACCGGGCCGAACACTCGTCGTCTGGTCATGGAAGAAGGTGGTTTCCTCTACGACTGCGACACCTACGACGACGACCTGCCCTACTGGGAACCGAACAACCCGACCGGCAAGCCGCATCTGGTGATCCCGTACACCCTCGACACCAACGACATGCGCTTCACCCAAGTGCAGGGTTTCAACAAGGGTGACGACTTCTTCGAATACCTCAAAGACGCGTTCGACGTGCTCTACGCCGAAGGCGCTGAAGCACCGAAGATGCTCTCGATCGGTCTGCACTGCCGCCTGATCGGCCGTCCGGGTCGCATCGCTTCGCTCAAACGCTTTATCGAATACGCCAAAAGTCATGAACAGGTGTGGTTCAGCCGCCGCGTCGACATCGCGCGTCACTGGCACGAAACCCAGCCGTACCAAGGGGCCGCCCAATGAGCCGCTTTCAAACCCTGCAACCGTCGACTCTGAGCCGCGACGCTTTCGTCAAAGCCTTCGCCGACATCTACGAACATTCGCCATGGGTGGCCGAAAAGGCCTATGACCTCGGCGCGGACGCTTCGATCGACGAGATCGAAACCCTGCACCAGCGCATGAGCGACATCCTGTTGAGCGCCGATCACGCCAGTCAACTGGCACTGATCAACGCTCACCCGGACCTGGCCGGCAAAGCCGCCGTCCAGGGCCAACTGACCGAAGCCAGCACCAATGAACAAGCTGGCGCCGGTATTCACCAATGCACGGCCGAAGAGTTCCAGCGCTTCACCGAGCTGAACGACGCCTACAAAGCCAAGTTCAAGTTTCCCTTCATCATGGCGGTAAAAGGCAGCAACCGGCATCAGATCCTCGCGGCGTTCGAAACGCGCATTCACAACTCGCAAGACACCGAGTTCAAATGCGCGCTGGCGGAGATCAACAAGATCGCCCTGTTCCGTTTACTGACTCTTTAGCAAGCCTGGCCCGAGCATGTCAGACGCGGAGAATGCCCAGGGCCTCGCAAGCATCCCCAGCCACTTTTTTAAAGGCAGACAAGAAGAATGAAAGCTTACGCCGTACCTTTCGAAAAATTCGTCAACCTGGCCGATGCCCGTCTGGGCACCAAAATCATCTCGGTCACCGATGACTGGTTCGCAGACGCCAATCGTCTGTTCCAACCGACCCCGGCCGTATGGAAGGAGGGCGTGTTCGATGACAACGGCAAGTGGATGGACGGCTGGGAATCGCGCCGCAAGCGCTTCGAAGGCTTCGACAGCGCCGTGATCCGTCTGGGCGTACCGGGCTCGATCAAAGGCGTGGACATCGACACTTCATTCTTCACCGGCAACTTCCCGCCATCGGCCTCTCTGGAAGCGTGCTTCCTGGCGTCGGGCGAGCCTGATGAAAACACCCAGTGGACTGAAGTGCTGTCGGCCGTCGAGCTGCAGGGCAACAGCCACCACTACCACGAAATCAGCAACGAACAAGCGTTCAGCCACCTGCGCTTCAACATCTACCCGGACGGAGGTGTTGCCCGTCTGCGCGTGTACGGCATTCCGTTCCGCGACTGGTCCGCTGTTGGCGATAACGAGCAAGTCGATCTGGCAGCAGCCCTCAATGGTGGCCGCGCCCTCGCCTGCTCCGACGAACACTTCGGCCGCATGAGCAACATCCTCAACCCGGGCCGTGGCATCAACATGGGCGACGGCTGGGAAACTGCACGTCGTCGCACGCCGGGCAATGACTGGGTGATCGTCGCGCTGGGTCACCCGGGCGAGATCGAGAAGATCGTCGTCGACACCCTGCACTTCAAAGGCAACTACCCGGACACCTGCTCGATTCAGGGCGCGTTCGTGAAAGGCGGTACTGACAGCCAGATCGAAACCCAGTCGCTGTTCTGGCGTGAGCTGCTGCCGAGCCAGAAGCTGGAAATGCACGCCGAACACACCTTCGTCGAGCAGATCAAGGCACTGGGTCCGATCACCCACATCCGCCTGAACGTGTTCCCGGATGGTGGTGTGAGTCGCCTGCGCGTTTTGGGCAAGGTCGCTAAATAAGGTTGAACCCATTCGCGAGCAGGTCGAATCGTCGCACCGTCGCTCCCACATTTGGAATGCATTCCGCTGTGGGAGCGAGCCTGCTCGCGAAGGCGTCAGAACAGTCAACACAGAATTCGGATAAGAAGAACAGCATGCGCACACTAACGATTGAACCGCTGAGCAAAGAAGCCTTCGCCCCTTTCGGTGACGTGATCGAAACCGACGGCAGCGATCACTTCATGATCAACAACGGTTCGACCATGCGCTTCCACAAACTGGCGACGGTCGAAACCGCTCAGCCTGAGGACAACGCGATCATCAGCATCTTCCGCGCAGACGCGCAGGACATGCCGCTGACCGTTTGCATGCTGGAACGCCATCCGCTGGGCAGCCAGGCTTTCATCCCGCTGCTCGGCAACCCCTTTCTGATCGTGGTCGCGCCAGTTGGCGATGAACCTGTATCAGGCTTGGTCCGCGCCTTCGTCACCAACGGCAGGCAGGGCATCAATTACCATCGCGGCGTTTGGCACCATCCGGTGCTGACGATCGAAAAGCGGGATGACTTCCTGGTGGTTGATCGCAGTGGCACAGGCAATAACTGCGATGAGCATTTTTTCAAAGAGGATGAGCGTTTGATCCTCGCCCCCCACCAATAAGAGAAGGTCTGATCACTCGACAACAAGAGTGACAGGCGAGAGGTAAAGACTGTGGAAGCACATCTGTTGGAATGGCTGAACCTGAGCGTGCGCTGGGTTCACATGATTACTGGCGTGGCCTGGATCGGCGCGTCGTTCTACTTCGTCTGGCTGGAGAACAACCTCAACCGCGTCAACCCGAAAACCGGCCTGGCCGGTGATCTGTGGGCGATCCACGGTGGCGGTATCTATCACCTCGAAAAATACAAACTGGCCCCGCCGGCGATGCCGGAGAACCTGCACTGGTTCAAGTGGGAAGCCTACTTCACCTGGATGTCGGGTATCGCGCTGCTGTGCGTGGTGTTCTACTCCAATCCAACGCTCTACCTGCTGGCTCCGGGCAGCACCCTGAGCGGCCCTGAAGGCGTGGCCATCGGTATCGGCTCGCTGTTTATCGGCTGGTTCATCTACTCCTTCCTGTGCGACTCGGCCTTGGGCAAACGCCCTGCTCTGCTTGGTTTCATTCTGTTTGTGCTGATCATCGGCGCGGCGTATGGCTTCAGCAAAGTGTTCAGCGGTCGTGGCGCGTACCTGCATGTCGGCGCAATCATCGGCACCATCATGGTCGGTAACGTGTTCCGCATCATCATGCCGGCGCAACGCGCACTGGTCGCGGCGATTGCCGAGAACCGCACGCCGGACCCGGCGCTGCCAGCCAAAGGCTTGCTGCGTTCGCGTCACAACAACTACTTCACCCTGCCGGTGCTGTTCATCATGATCAGCAACCACTTCCCGAGCACCTATGGCAGCCAGTACAACTGGTTGATCCTGGCCGGGATCGCGGTGTTGGCGGTGTTGGTGCGTCACTACTTCAACACCCGTCACGACAGCCACAAGTTTGCCTGGACGCTGCCAGTGGCAGCGGTGGGCATGATCACCCTGGCCTACGTCACCGGCCCAACGCCGATGTCGACCGCGCCGGAAGTGGCCAAGGCACCAGCGAAAATCGAGTACCAACCGCTGCCGGAAACGGCCCTGGGCGGTGGCGCGAAACCGGCTGAAGCGGCACCGGCAGCCCCTGCCGAACCTGCAGCAGCACCGGCGCAAGCCTCCAACGCAGGCCCGGGTTTCGACAAAGTGCACACAGTGATCCAGGAACGCTGCGCGGTTTGCCACTCGGCCAAACCAACCAGTCCGTTGTTCAGTGCGGCGCCTGCCGGTGTGATGTTCGACACCCCAGAGCAGATTCGTCAGAACGCGGCGCGCATCCAGGCGCAAGCCATCACCACGCAGATCATGCCACTGGGCAACATCACGCAGATGACTCAGCAGGAACGTGACCTGATCGGTGCATGGATCGCCCAGGGAGCACAGACCAACTAAGCAACAAAGCTTCGCGAGCAGGCTCGCTCCCACAGAGATCGCGCATTTCCTGTGGGAGCGAGCCTGCTCGCGAATCGCCTTAACGCGGTTTACCTGATGCACAGAAACAGCTGTGAGCAACCCGGCAGCTGTTCAATCACAAGAATAAAAAGATCCGAGGTGTTGCATGTCCGAGCTGTCCAAAGCGCGCATCCCCGACGCACCCGCCATTCAGCGATTGCCCCTTTTGCAACTGATCCTGGTCGGTTTGCAACATGTTCTGCTGATGTACGGTGGCGCCATCGCGGTGCCGCTGATCATTGGACAGGCCGCTGGCCTGAGTCGTGAAGAAATTGCCTTCCTGATCAACGCCGACCTGCTGGTCGCCGGTATCGCCACCATCGTGCAATCCTTAGGGATCGGCCCGATGGGCATTCGCATGCCGGTGATGATGGGCGCCAGTTTTGCTGCAGTCGGCAGCATGGTCGCCATGGCCGGCATGCCCGGTATCGGCCTGCAGGGCATCTTCGGCGCAACGATCGCCGCCGGTTTCTTCGGCATGCTCATCGCGCCGTTCATGTCCAAGGTCGTGCGTTTCTTCCCGCCGCTGGTGACCGGCACGGTCATCACCTCGATCGGTTTGTCGCTGTTTCCCGTGGCCGTGAATTGGGCCGGTGGCGGTGCTGGCGCTGCACAATTCGGCTCACCGATTTATCTGGCCATCGCCGCACTGGTGTTGGGTACCATTCTGCTGGTTCACCGCTTCATGCGCGGTTTCTGGGTGAATATTTCCGTGTTGATCGGCATGTGCTTTGGCTACCTGCTGTGCGGTGCGATCGGTATGGTCGACCTGAGCGGCATGGCCAACGCGCCATGGGTTCAGTTCGTCACCCCGCTGCATTTCGGCATGCCGAAATTCGAACTGGCACCGATTCTGTCGATGTGTCTGGTGGTGGTGATCATCTTTGTAGAATCCACCGGCATGTTCCTCGCGCTGGGCAAAATCACCGGCCAGGAAGTCTGCCCACGCATGCTGCGTCGCGGCTTGCTGTGTGATGCCGGAGCCTCGTTTGTCGCTGGGTTCTTCAACACCTTCACTCATTCCTCTTTCGCGCAGAACATCGGCCTGGTGCAGATGACCGGCGTGCGCTGCCGTTCGGTGACCATTGTTGCCGGTGGTTTGCTGATCGTGTTGAGCCTGTTGCCGAAAGCGGCGTTTCTGGTGGCGTCGATTCCTCCGGCGGTACTCGGCGGCGCAGCGATTGCGATGTTCGGTATGGTCGCTGCGACTGGCATCAAGATTCTCCAGGAAGCCGACATCGGTGACCGGCGCAACCAGTTGCTGGTCGCGGTGAGCATCGGCATGGGCCTGATCCCGGTGGTGCGTCCGGAATTCTTCGCGCACCTGCCGCTGTGGATGAGCCCGATTACCCACAGTGGCATTGCCATGGCAACACTCAGCGCGCTGACGCTGAACCTGCTGTTCAACATTCTCGGCGGCAAAGAGCGCGCGGCGATCAACGACTGCCACGCGCACCAGCACTAACAGCAACACCGATGTAGCCCCTGTAGGAGTGAGCCTGCTCGCGATCGCGGTATGACATTCAACACATGAGTTGATTGAAAGAACGCTATCGCGAGCAGGCTCACTCCTACAAGGGTCAACAGCTCTGCGCCTCAAACAATAAAAACAAGAGGGAGCAACAGATGATTCGCACGCAAACCAACGTTCTGTTGAGTGGCGGCCTGCTGGCCGCGAGTCAGGCCATGGCCGGCGATTTACTGCTGTGGCAGACCAACAGCCTCAGCTACCTGTACGGCAAGAACTTTGCGATCAACCCGTCGATCCAGCAGACGCTGACCTTCGAGCACGCCGACAAGTGGAAGTACGGCGACAACTTCCTGTTCGTCGACAAGATCTTCTACAACGGCAAGGAAGACGCGAACAAAGGCCCCCACGCCTTCTACGGTGAGTTCACCCCGCGCTTCTCGTTCGGCAAGATCTTCGACCAGAAACTCGAGTTCGGCCCGATCAAAGACGTCCTGCTCGCCATGACTTACGAGTACGGCGAAGGCGACAGCGAGGCCTATCTGATCGGCCCCGGTTTCGACCTCAAGGTGCCCGGTTTCAACTACGTCACCCTGAACATTTTCCGCCGCCAGACCGAAGGCCCGCGCCCCGGCGATGGCGTCTGGCAAATCACCCCCGGCTGGTCCTACAGCTTTCCCCTCGGTAATTCCGATGTGCTGATTGACGGCTATCTCGATTGGGTGGTCGACAACGATGAGAACTCGCGCGGCACCTATCACGCCAACCTGCACATCAACCCGCAGATCAAATATGACCTGGGCAAAGCCTTGGGCTGGAGCCACAAGCAACTGTATGTCGGCACCGAATACAGTTATTGGAAAAATAAATACGGCGTCGAAAACACCCACAACTTCGACACCAATCAGAACACCGCCAGCCTGCTGGTCAAGGTGCACTTCTAAGATGGCCCGCAACCGTGCCCCATGCCTGTCGTCGGTGCTCTGTTGCGGGGCACTTGAGGCCTGGCCGTTGAGTCAGTATTCTCCGCGGCCTCTTGAATTCGGTCTAAAAAAAAGCCCGGATTTAATTCCTGACCGAAAAGCCAACTTATCCCGGCCCCGGTCAGTACCGAGGCATCCCGAAAACACACTCAATCGACTGTTTTTCAGCAGCCGAGCGGGTGTTTTTTTGCTTTTCGAAAGCCTTGGCTCGGCTCTTGCTAACAGCAACGAAGCTGACCGATCGGATGACTTTTGCAGCAACGAAAAAAGGCGCCACACCAGAGCGCCGATCTTAAAAAAATAAACGTGGAACACCTACTTTGGGAGCAACCGAATGAAACGTATGTGCACCAGCCTGATGCTCGCGGGATCGATGTTGGCCGGCGGCCAGGCCATGGCCGAGGGCCTGCTGCAGTGGCAGAACAACAGCCTGACCTACCTCTATGGCAAGGACTTCCAGGTCAACCCGCGCATCCAGCAGACCGTCACCTTCGAGCACGCCGATGCGTGGAAGTACGGGGACAACTTCTTCTTCCTCGACAAGATCTTCTACAACGGTGGCAAGGACTTCAGCAACGGTCCGAACACCTACTACGGTGAGTTCAGCCCGCGCATCTCGCTGGGTAAAGTGCTCGACCAGAAGATCGAGTTCGGCCCGATCAAAGACGTCCTGGTGGCGATGACTTACGAGTTCGGCGAAGGCGATACCGAGTCGTACCTGATCGGTCCAGGCTTCGACCTGGCCATCCCGGGCTTCGACTACTTCCAGTTGAACTTCTACCAGCGCCACACCCAAGGTGCTCGCGCCGGTGACAACGTCTGGCAGATCACCCCGGTCTGGTCCTACACCATCCCGGTTGGCAAGTCGGACATCCTGATCGACGGCTTCATGGACTGGGTCACCGACAACGACTCCAACTCCAAAGGCGATTACCACGCCAACCTGCACTTCAACCCGCAGATCAAATACGACTTGGGCAAGGCGTTGAGCTTCGGCGAGAAGCAGTTGTATGTCGGTGTGGAATACGACTACTGGAAAGACAAGTACGGCATCGACGACACCGGTGCGTTCAAGACCAATCAGAGCACCACGAGCTTCCTGGTGAAGTTCCACTTCTGATTTCAAGAGCTTCGCGAGCAGGCTCGCTCCCACATTCGACCGAGTTCCAATGTGGGAGCGAGCCTGCTCGCGAAGGCCTCACCGCAAATCTCAGACTGGAACCACCGACTCGGATAGTCCGAGAAACCGGCACAACTCCTCACGTTTGGCCAGCGCATCACGCCGCCCCAGATCAATCAACTCGCTGCAATACCCCGCCTCGAACAGCAGATAACTCAACACCCCTGCCCCACTCGTCTTGGTCGCTCCCGGCCCGCGCAAAAACAAACGCAACGCCGCCGGCAACTCCTGGCGATGCCGCGCCGCGATCTCATCGATCGGCTGACTCGGCGAAATCACCAACACCTCCACCGGTGCCACACCCAATTCGCGCGTCGGTGTGCCGGCGGGCATCAAGTGGCTGAACTGGTTGAGACGCTGCAGCAACTCGATGTCGCTCTCCAGGCTGTCAATGAACGTGCTGTTGAGCATGTGCCCGCCAATCTGCGCCAGCGTCGGCTGTTGCCCCGTATAAGCGCGCTCCAGCGGCTGCTGCGGATCAAACCCGCGCGGGTTGCCGCTAACACCCACCACCAGCACCCGGCTCGCCCCTAAGTGCAGCGCCGGGCTGATCGGCGCCGATTGCCGCACCGCGCCATCGCCAAAGTATTCATCGCCAATTTTCACCGGCGCGAACAGCAACGGAATCGCCGAACTGGCGAGCAAGTGATCCACCGACAATTGCGTCGGTACGCCGATGCGCCGATGCCGCAACCACGAATCGATCTTGCCGCCGCCCTGATAGAACGTCACCGCTTGTCCTGATTCGTAGCCGAACGCGGTCACCGCCACCGCGTGCAATTGCTTGCGCGCAATCGATTCAGCGATGCCGGGCATGTGCAGTTTTTCATTGAGCAGTTCGCGCAGCGGCGAACTGTTGAGCAGCGCCACCGGCAATTGCCGACCGAGGCCGAGCAGGCTATGGCTGACAAAGCGGCTGGCCTGACGGATCACCCCGGGCCAGTCACTGCGCAACACGCGATGGCTGCGAAAGCCTTGCCAGAACAAGGTGAGACGTTCGATGGCGGCGCGAAAATCGGTAGCGCCACTGGCGAGGCTGACCGCATTGATCGCCCCGGCCGAAGTACCGACGATCACCGGGAACGGATTGTCCGCGCCCAACGGCAGCAACTCGGCAATCGCCGCCAGCACCCCCACCTGATACGCCGCCCGAGCCCCGCCGCCGGAAAGAATCAAACCTGTGACCGGTTCAGCTGGGCTCATCGCAACACTCCATGGTGCTTGTCAGTGATTGGTTCAGCGGCGCTTGGCGTACAACTTCGGCTCGCCCGGTGGGCGGCTCTTGAAGCGACGGTGCGCCCACAGGTATTGCTCGGGGCAGGCACGCAAAGCGCTCTCGACCCACTGGTTGATGCGGATGCAGTCGGCTTCTTCGGTTTCGCCGGGGAAATCTTCCAGCGGCGGATGAATCACCAAGCGATAACCGCTGCCGTCAGCCAGACGTTCCTGAGTGAACGGCACCACCAGCGCCTTGCCCAGACGGGCAAATTTCGTCGTCGCTGTCACGGTCGCTGCCTGAATGCCGAACAGCGGCACGAAGATGCTCTGCTTGGCGCCGTAATCCTGATCCGGTGCGTACCAGATCGCGCGACCGGAACGCAGCAACTTGAGCATGCCGCGCACGTCGTCACGCTCCACCGCCAGCGAATCAAGGTTGTGCCGCTCGCGGCCCTGACGCTGAACATAGTCAAACAACGGATTCTTGTGCTCGCGGTACATACCGTCGATGGTGTGCTGCTGGCCGAGCAGCGCTGCACCGATTTCCAGCGTGGTGAAATGCGCGGCCATCAGGATCACGCCTTTGCCTTCGCGCTGGGCCTTTTGCAAATGCTCCAGGCCTTCAACGTGGGCCAGTTTGGCCAGACGCTCGCGCGACCACCACCAGCTCATGGCCATTTCAAAGAAAGCGATGCCGGTGGAGGCGAAGTTTTCCTTGAGCAGGCGTTTGCGCTCGGCGGCGGATTTTTCCGGGAAGCACAGTTCAAGATTGCGCTTGGCAATGCGCCGCCGGTCGCCGGCCACGCGATACATCAGCGCGCCCAAAACTCGACCGATGGTCAGCAAGGCCGGATACGGCAGCTGCACGATCAGCCATAAAAGCCCCAGACCGCACCAGAGCGGCCAGAAGCGTGGCGATAAAAATGCTTTTCGAAAACGCGGGCGATCCATTAAAGCTTCCGTAAATACAGTGGCCGCGCATTCTACATCGTTCGACCCGGCTTGCGGCCTGCGGGCGTTCTCGTTATAAGTCTCGGCACTTTTAGTGACAAGCCGTTGTATGCCGACATGAGCCAAACCGAACCGTTAGACCAAGATCCCGTATTCCAGCTCAAGGGCAGCATGCTGGCCATTACTGTGCTGGAACTGGCCCGTAACGACCTCGAAAGCCTCGATCGGCAATTGGCCGCCAAAGTCGCCCAGGCGCCGAACTTCTTCAGCAATGCGCCGCTGGTTCTGGCGCTGGACAAACTGCCGCCGAGCGAAGGTGCCGTCGATCTGCCGGGCCTGATGCGCGTCTGCCGTCAACATGGCCTGCGCACCCTGGCGATTCGCGCCAGCCGCATCGAAGACATCGCCGCCGCCATCGCCATCGACATTCCGGTATTACCGCCATCGGGCGCCCGTGAGCGGCCGCTGGAAACCCCGGAAGCCGAAGTCAAAAAGAAGCCGGAAAAACCGCCGGAGCCAACGGTCAAACCGACCCGCGTCATCACCACGCCAGTACGTGGTGGCCAACAGATATATGCCCAGGGTGGCGATCTGGTCGTGGTGTCCTCGGTCAGCCCGGGGGCGGAACTTCTTGCCGATGGCAACATCCATGTATACGGCCCGATGCGCGGTCGGGCGCTGGCCGGCGTGAAGGGTGACACCAAGGCACGGATTTTCTGTCAGCAATTGAGCGCTGAACTGATCTCCATCGCCGGTCATTACAAGGTTTCCGAAGATTTGCGTCGCGACCCTATGTGGGGTTCGGGCGTACAGGTCAGCCTGTCGGGCGACGTGTTGAACATCATTCGGCTTTAACGGATACTGCCGCATTTTCCAAGCATCTCTAAAACGTAGCGAAAACGGCTCAAACGAAGTAGGAAAAAGGCTCAACGCCGAATTCCAGCCAAGGCTGTCCGACTGCAGTAGTTTTCAAGAGATGTTTTTCAGGGGCTAAAAAGTCCTTCTTCCTTAGGGGTGAAACACCTTGGCCAAGATTCTCGTGGTTACATCCGGCAAGGGTGGTGTGGGTAAGACCACCACCAGCGCCGCTATCGGTACCGGCCTCGCTCTGCGCGGCCACAAAACAGTGATCGTCGACTTCGACGTGGGCTTGCGTAACCTTGACCTGATCATGGGTTGCGAGCGCCGCGTGGTGTATGACTTCGTCAACGTGGTCAATGGCGAAGCCAACCTGCAACAGGCCCTGATCAAAGACAAGCGTCTGGAAAACCTCTACGTACTGGCCGCCAGTCAGACCCGCGACAAAGACGCGCTGACTGTCGAAGGCGTGGAAAAAGTCCTGATGGAGCTCAAGGAACAATTCGAGTTCGTCGTCTGCGACTCCCCGGCCGGCATCGAAAAAGGTGCACACCTGGCCATGTACTTCGCTGACGAAGCGATCGTCGTGACCAACCCGGAAGTGTCCTCGGTACGAGATTCGGACCGCATGCTCGGCCTGCTGGCGAGCAAATCGCGTCGTGCCGAACGTGGCGAAGACCCGATCAAGGAACACCTGCTGATCACCCGCTACCACCCGGAGCGTGTTGAAAAGGGCGAAATGCTCGGCGTTGAAGACGTCAAGGAAATCCTCTCGGTAACGCTGCTCGGCGTGATCCCGGAATCCCAGGCGGTGCTCAAGGCATCCAACCAGGGCGTCCCGGTGATTCTCGACGACCAGAGCGATGCCGGTCAGGCGTACAGCGATACCGTCGACCGTTTGCTGGGCAAAGAAAAAGCCCACCGTTTCCTCGATGTCGAGAAGAAGGGATTCTTCGAGCGCCTGTTTGGAGGTAGGTAATGAACCTTTTTGACTTCTTTCGTGCCAACAAAAAGCCAAGTACCGCCTCGGTAGCGAAAGAGCGTCTACAGATCATCGTGGCGCATGAGCGCGGCCAGCGCAGCACGCCGGATTACCTGCCAGCCTTGCAGAAGGAACTGGTCGACGTGATCCGCAAGTACGTCAACATCGGCAACGACGACGTACATGTTGCACTGGAAAGCCAGGGCAGTTGCTCGATTCTGGAACTCAACATCACCCTGCCTGATCGCTGAGTCGATCCGGCAGTCGCTACGGCGGCTCGGACTATTGATGCTTGTGTAGGAGCTGCCGAAGGCTGCGATCTTTTGATCTTCAAAGTCAAAAGATCGCAGCCTTCGGCAGCTCCTACAGGGTTATCAGCAGTTCCGAGCCGCCGTTGGCATTTGTTACGAGGCTGTTTTAATGCCGCTGTCCAACATCCACATCCTCCATCAGGACGCCGCCGTACTGGTGGTGAACAAACCGACGTTGCTGCTCTCGGTGCCCGGTCGCGCCGACGACAACAAGGATTGCCTGATTACCCGTCTGCAGGAAAACGGCTACCCGGAAGCGCGCATCGTCCATCGTCTGGACTGGGAAACCTCCGGCATCATTTTGCTCGCGCGTGACGCCGACACGCACCGCGAACTGTCGCGGCAGTTTCACGACCGCGAAACCGAAAAGGCCTACACCGCGTTGGCCTGGGGTCAGCCGGAGCTCGACAGTGGCAGTATCGACCTGCCCCTGCGTTACGACCCGCCGACCAAACCGCGTCATGTGGTCGACCACGAATTCGGCAAGCATGCGCTGACCTTCTGGCGTGTGCTGGAGCGTTGCGGTGACTGGTGTCGCGTTGAGTTGACGCCGATCACCGGCCGTTCGCACCAGTTGCGCGTGCACATGCTGTCGATCGGGCATCCGCTGCTTGGTGACGGGCTCTATGCCCACGAGCAGGCGCTGGCGGCATGGCCACGCCTGTGTCTGCACGCGAGCATGCTCAGCTTCACCCACCCGCAAACCGGCGAACGCCTGCGCTTCGAGTGCCCCGCGCCGTTCTGACAGACCACACTGCCCCCCTGTGGGAGCGAGCCTGCTCGCGAAAGCGGTTTCACATTCAGCATTGATGTTGACTGATCAATCGCTTTCGCGAGCAGGCTCGCTCCCACAGGGACCCGGTGCAGATTCAATTCCCCGGCCGATGCGTTAAACTCCCGCCCATTGCTGTCTGGAGTTTCTTATGCGCGAAGAGTTGAACCAAGGCCTGATCGACTTTCTCAAGGCCTCCCCTACCCCGTTCCACGCCACCGCCAGTCTGGTGCAGCGTCTGGAGGCTGCCGGTTATGTGCGCCTCGACGAGCGCGAGCCATGGACCACCGAGCCGAACGGCCGCTATTACGTCACCCGCAACGACTCCTCGATTGTCGCGATCAAAATGGGCCGCACTTCGCCACTGCACGGCGGCATCCGCCTGGTCGGCGCGCACACCGACAGCCCGTGCCTGCGAGTCAAGCCGCAACCGGAACTGCAGCGTCAGGGCTTCTGGCAACTGGGCGTTGAAGTTTACGGCGGCGCGCTGCTGGCACCGTGGTTCGACCGTGATCTGTCGCTGGCCGGCCGCGTAACCTTCCGCCGCGACGGCAAAGTCGAAAGCCAATTGATCGACTTCAAGGCACCGATCGCCATCATTCCCAACCTGGCCATTCACCTCAACCGTGAAGCCAATCAGGGCTGGGCGATCAACGCGCAGACCGAACTGCCGCCGATTCTCGCGCAATTCGCCGGTGACGAGCGTGTCGATTTCCGCGCCGTGCTCACCGATCAACTGGCCCGCGAACATGGCTTGAACGCCGACGTCGTACTCGATTACGAGCTGAGCTTCTACGACACGCAAAGCGCTGCAGTCATCGGCCTGAATGGCGACTTCATCGCCGGCGCGCGCCTCGACAACCTGTTGTCGTGCTACGCCGGTCTGCAAGCCTTGCTCACCGCCGAAACCGACGAAACCTGCGTGCTGGTGTGCAACGACCACGAAGAAGTCGGTTCCTGCTCGGCCTGCGGTGCCGACGGCCCGATGCTCGAACAGACCCTGCGTCGTCTGCTGCCGGAAGGTGACGAATTCGTCCGCACCATCCAGAAATCCCTGCTGGTCTCGGCCGACAACGCCCACGGCGTGCACCCCAACTACGCAGAAAAGCACGACGCCAACCACGGCCCGAAACTCAACGCCGGCCCGGTGATCAAGGTCAACAGCAACCAGCGCTACGCCACCAACAGCGAAACCGCCGGGTTCTTCCGCCATCTGTGCATGGCCGAAGAAGTGCCAGTGCAAAGCTTCGTGGTGCGCAGTGATATGGGTTGCGGCTCGACCATCGGCCCGATCACCGCCAGCCACCTCGGTGTGCGTACTGTCGATATCGGCCTGCCGACCTTCGCCATGCACTCGATCCGCGAACTGTGCGGCAGCCACGACCTGGCGCATCTGGTCAAAGTGCTGAGCGCGTTCTACGCCTGCCGCGAGTTGCCTTAAAAGCTTCGCGAGCAGGTCGAATCGTCGCACCGTCGCTCCCACCCTGGAATGCATTCCAAACTGTGGGAGCGAGCCTGCTCGCGAAAGCGGCAGTCCAGACAACACATATTTCATCTTTGGAATGACTCAACTCTGATACACATCAGAACTGCTCCGCCAAAACCGACCTAGACTTACATCATTCATTTCGACAAGGCAGTCTCCATGATCTCGATGTCTTCGTTCCACGCCATGCTCATTCCCATCCTGTGCGGAATGATCCTGCTGGCGATCGGTTTCAACTTCCGCGACAAGAACGCCGGGGTGTTTGCCATGTGGGTCGGCATGCTGACGATCCTCGCCACGGTGGTGTACAAGATCCTCGCCAAACTCAACGAATAAATCCGCGCCCGGCTCGCATTGCTTTAGTGGGCCTCGTACACTCCAGCGAATCCGCCCCTTGCGAGGTTGACCGCCTAGTGTTCGCTCGTCTTTTTGCTTTGCCCAGCCTGTTCCTCGTCTGCCTGATGACGCTGTTGCCGCTGGCCCCCGCCCACGCGGTCGGTTTACCCGGTCTGCTCAACACCAACAAAGCCCAACCGGAAGCCCAGGAACCGCTCGGCCAGTCCCTCGACGAAGTCATCAAGTCGCTGGAAAACGACAAGCAACGCGCACAGTTGCTGACCGATCTGAAGAAGCTGCGCGACGCCACCAAAAAGGCCCAGGCCAGCCCCGAAGAAGGCGTGCTCGGCTTGATCGGCGGCACCCTGTCCAACTTCGAAAAACAATTCACCGGCGCCGACAGCCCGCTCAACCGCTGGGGCAACGAGTTCGACTTGGCCAAGGAAGAGCTGAGCGGCATGATGTTGCCGGCCAACGAATGGCTGCCGATCATCTTCGGCTTCGCCATGATCCTCGCGGTGTGGAGTCTGCTTGCCGCCGCGCTGATCTGGCTCGGCCATCGCGTGCGCATGCGCTTCGGCCTTACCGAAGAATTGCCGCAACACCCCAAGGCCCTCGACATGCTGCGCTTCGCTTTGCGCAAGCTCGGGCCGTGGCTGATCGCGTTGGTGATGACGGTCTACATGAGCTACGCCCTGCCGTCGTCGCTGGGCAAAAGCCTGGCGATGGTGCTGGCCTATGCGCTGGTGGTCGGCACCTGTTTCTCGGCGATTTGCGTGATCGCGTTTTCCCTGCTCGATGGCCCGCACCGCCACCGTGCGCTGTACATCCTGCGTCATCAGGCATTTCGGCCGCTGTGGCTGATCGGCAGCTTCGCCGCGTTTGGTGAAGCGCTGAATGATCCGCGCCTGATCGAAAGCCTCGGCGTGCACCTGGCCCACACCGCCGCGACCATCGCCAATGTCCTCGCGGCACTGTCGACCGGTCTGTTCATCCTGCGCTTCCGCCGACCGATTGCGCATCTGATTCGCAACCAGCCGCTGTCACGGCGCCTGACCCGCCGCGCCCTCAGCGACACCATCGAAATCCTCGGCACCTTCTGGTACGTGCCGGCGCTGGTGCTGGTCGGCATCTCGCTGTTCGCCACGTTCGTTTCCGCCGGCGACACCAGCACGGCATTGCGCCAATCGCTGATCTGCACCGTGCTGCTGGTGATGTGCATGGTGATCAACGGCCTCGTGCGCCGCCACTCACTGAAACCGCAACGCGGGCCAAAACGTCATGCGCTGTACTCCGAACGCCTGAAAAACTTCTTCTACACCCTCGCGCACCTGGTGGTCTGGCTGGTCTTCATCGAACTCGGCCTGCGCGTGTGGGGCCAGTCGCTGATCGGTTTCGCCGAGGGCGATGGGCATGATGTCAGCGTCAAACTGTTCAGCCTGATCGGTACGCTGATTTTCTCCTGGCTGATCTGGATCCTCGCCGACACCGCTGTGCACCACGCCCTCACCCGCTCGCGCAAAGGTCTGGCAAATGCTCGTGCGCAAACGATGATGCCGCTGATTCGCAACGTGCTGTTCGTGGCGATCTTCATCATTGCGCTGATCGTCGCGCTGGCGAACATGGGCATGAACGTCACGCCACTGCTGGCCGGTGCCGGCGTGATCGGTCTGGCCATCGGTTTCGGTGCGCAATCGCTGGTCGCGGATTTGATTACTGGCCTGTTCATCATCATCGAAGACTCACTCGCCATCGATGACTACGTCGACGTCGGCGGCCACCTCGGCACCGTCGAAGGCCTGACCATCCGCACCGTGCGCCTGCGCGACATCGACGGCATCGTCCACACCATCCCGTTCAGCGAAATCAAAAGCATCAAGAACTACTCACGGGAGTTCGGCTACGCGATCTTCCGCGTCGCGGTGCCGTACAACATGGAAATCGACGATGCGATCAAACTGATGCGTGAAGTCGGCCAGAAGATGCGCACCGATCCGCTGCAGCGGCGCAACATCTGGTCGCCGCTGGAGATTCAGGGGGTCGAGAGTTTCGAATCCGGCAGCGCGATCCTGCGCGCACGGTTCAAGACCGCGCCGATCAAACAATGGGAAGTGTCCCGAGCCTTCAACCTGTCGCTCAAACGCCATCTCGACGAAGCCGGGCTCGATCTGGCAACGCCGCGCATGAGCGTGCAAGTGATCACTGCCGGCGGTGGCGAACCGAAGGAATAGCACTCAGGCGCGCGGTTGCAGTCACAGGCAGGGAAGCCCGACAACAATAATCAAGGAGAAACCGATGCAACTGACGCGCATTGCCCAGGCCGTTCTACTCACCCTGTTCGCCAGCCACGCCGGCGCCGCGACGCTGGAAAATACCCGCACGCAAATCGCCGAACAAGCGCAAAAGCTCGAGCCCGAGCTGCTGGAAACCCGCCGCGACATCCACGCTCATCCAGAACTCGGCAACACCGAAAAACGCACCGCCGAACTGGTCGCCAAACAACTCAAGGCCATGGGCCTGGAAGTCAAAACCGGCGTCGCCCGCACCGGTGTAGTCGCTGTCCTCAAAGGCGCCCTGCCCGGCCCGACTGTGGCTTTGCGCGCCGACATGGACGCACTGCCGGTCAAGGAAGTCTCCGACCTGCCCTTCGCCTCGAAAGCCAAAGGCACCTACCTCGACAAAGAAGTCGACGTCATGCACGCCTGCGGCCACGACGCCCACACCGCGATCCTGCTGAGCACGGCGAAAATTCTCACCGGCATGCGCGCCACCCTGCCCGGCACCGTAGTCTTCTACTTCCAGCCCGCCGAAGAAGGCCCAAGCGACTTCATCCCCGACGGCAAAAACACCTGGGGCGCGAAAATGATGGTCGAGGAAGGCGTGATGAAATCGCCAAAACCCGACGCGGTGTTCGGCCTGCACGTCTGGGCCGGCGTCCCCGCCGGCCAGATCGCCTACCGCCCGGGCGCCACCCTCGCCAGCTCCGACGACCTGCGCATCAAAATCCTCGGCAAACAGACCCACGCAGGCCGCCCATGGGACGGCATCGACCCGATCACCGTCGGCGCGCAAACCATCGTCGGCCTGCAAACCGTGGTCAGCCGCCGCACCGACATATCCTCTTACCCGTCAGTCGTCAGCATCGGCACCATCAACGGCGGCACGCGCTACAACATCATTCCCGAATCCGTGGACATGACCGGAACGATCCGCTCCTACGACTACGGCATCCGCCAGAAACTGCATACCGACGTACGCCAGACCGTAGAAAAAATCGCCGAAAGCGGTGGTGCAAAAGCGGATGTCACCATCATCGAAAAATACGACCCGACGATTAACAACCCGGCACTGACGGAAAAAATGCTGCCGACACTGAAGTGGGCGGCCAAGGATGATGTGGTGAATGCACCGCTGGTGGGTGGCGCGGAAGACTTTTCTTTCTATGCCAAGGAAGTGCCGGGGCTGTTTGTGTTTTTGGGCGTCACGCCGCGGGATCAGGACATGAGCAAGGCCGCGCCGAATCACAATCCGGGGTTCTTTGTCGATGAGTCGGCGTTGGTGGTGGGCGTGAGGACATTGGCGTCGTTGGCGACGGATTATTTGTATGCCAATGCGGGGGTGGGCGAATAGGGATGAGGTGACTGTGGGGGCGCCTTCGCGAGCAGGCTCGCTCCCACATTTGGACCGTGTGCAGCCTGTCAGAAACAGGTCGGCTGTCAGGCCGCTTTCGCGAGCAAGCTCGCTCCCACATTTGGATTGTGTGCAGTCTGTCAGAAATGGGTCGGCTGTCAGGGCGCCATCGCGAGCAGGCTCGCTCCCACATTTGGACCGTGTGCAGCCAGTTAGAAATTGGTCGGTTGTCAGGCCGCCATCGCGAGCAGGCTCGCTCCTACAATTGGACCGTGTGCAATCTGCGCAAATCAGGTCGGCTGTCAGGCCGCCATCGCTGGCAAGCCAGCTTCCACAAGGATTGAGTCCAACCGCTTCTGCTTCTCACCACTCAACACAATGAGCGTTAGCTCGAGTACCGCTTTTGATCTTGCCGTGCCGGCCCCTTCGGCAGGCTGAGTGGAGGGGTCTATCCGGGGGTGGGCGCGCAGCGCCGTTCGACGAAGTCGAACACATCGAAAGTAGGTGCAGCGAAGCAAACCGGAAGCGATGCCCCCGGATCGATCCCGGAGCGAAGGAACCCCGAGCCCCAGCGAGCGGGCCGAACGCCGGGGCCTAGCCTTTTGCTTACTTTTCGGCGTCTGGAAAAGTGAGTCGCTGTAAGAGCCATCCCTTTCAAGGTCTTCGGTAAAATCCCCTGAAATTTCATTCAGGGATCCCAAACGATGTGGGCCGATGTTCTAGCGCGTTTCGAGAAAAAAGCACCCGCCAGTGTCATGGCTAAATTGGCGCTGGAGCAGGCTATTGCCCCTGAGTGGGTCGATCAGGTTTTCGAAGAGCATCGGCAACGGCAGTATTCTCGTGAGCTACTGTTCTCGACCATCGTCAAGCTGATGTCCCTTGTTTCATTGGGCTTGAAGCCATCCCTGCACGCCGCCGCGCGGCAACTGGAAGATCTTCCTGTCAGTTTGGCGGCTCTCTACGACAAGATCAGTCGTACCGAGCCGGCGCTGTTGCGCGCCCTGGTTACGGGCTGCGCTCAACGCCTGACTCCAACCATAAAAGAGCTGGGTTGCACGACGATGCTGCCGGGTTGGCAGGTTCGGGTAGTGGACGGTAATCACTTGGCATCCACTGAGAAACGTCTGGGAGCTTTACGTCACGAGCGCGGCGCCGCTCGTCCCGGTTTTTCGGTGGTGGCCTACGACCCCGACCTCGATCAGGTCATCGACCTTCAGGCGTGTGAGGATGCCTACGCAAGCGAGCGTGTTTGCGTGCTGCCGCTGTTGGCTGATGCCGAGCCGGGCCAAGTGTGGTTGGCTGATCGACTCTATTGCACGCTCCCGGTCATGGAAGCTTGTGAGCAGGCCCAGACCTCCTTTGTCATTCGCCAGCAAGCCAAGCATCCACGCTTGATTCAAGAAGGTGAGTGGCAAGAGCCGGTGCCTGTGGAAACAGGCACTGTGCGTGAGCAGGTCATCCAGGTCAGAGGCGGTTACCAATGTCGGCGTGTCGAACTGACGCTTCATTCGCCAACGGACTCGGGAGACAGCAGCTTGATGTTCTGGAGCAACCTACCCCAAAGCGTCAGTGCACAGCAGATCGCAGAGCTCTATCGCCGCCGCTGGAGCATTGAAGGTATGTTCCAGCGACTGGAAGCGATTCTGGAAAGTGAAATCGAAACCCTTGGCAGCCCGAAGGCTGCCTTGCTCGGGTTCGCTACTGCGGTATTGGCCTACAACGTCCTGGCCGTCCTCAAACGAAGTGTCGAGCAAGCTCACCGGGAGACTCAACCTGAAGGATGGGAAGCTTCCATCTATCACTTGGCGGTTCAGGTCAGGAGTGGTTATGAGGGAATGCAGATTGCACTGCCCTCAGAATATCTTCCCGTTGTCCCTCTGGAGCAACTGGCCCAACGCCTGTTGGAGTTGGCCAGAAACATCCAGCCCAAACAAGTTGCGAAAAGCCCCCGCGGTCCCAAGGTGCCTAAACCCAAGACATGGGTTCAAGGTACAGCGGTCCATGCTCATGTCTCAACGGACAGAGTTATCAAGGCTGCCAAAACGAAAAGACCTTGAAAGGGATGGCTGTAAGAGCGAAACCGTCAGCGGCAGCACCCGAAGCAACGGATATACACCCAAAACCCCAAGAACCTGGTCGGCCCACAGGCCGCCAAGGTCAAAGCTCAAACCACATCAACCCCAACGTGAATCGCATCATGCCGCCAAAACTCCAGATCACAATCAATCAACCGCTCATGCTGATCATAATTAACCCGAGCAATCCGCAACCCCGGACTCCCCACCGACACCCGCAAAGCCGCCGCCGCATCCACCGACAATGACGTAGGCACAATCTCAAAACGCACCCGCCCATAGTGCAAATCGTAATGCCGCGCATACAACTCGGTCATCGACTGATTCAAATCAAACTCAAGAATCCCCGGAAAAAACTGCGGATTCAAATAGTGCTCCACATACAACACCAAGCGCCCATCAATACGGCGTGACCGGCAAATCTGAATCACGCTCGACAACGCCGGCAACTGCAACCAGGCACACACCGCCGCAGACGCCGGCTGCAACCGCGCCGAAATCACCTCGGTCGACGGCACCCGCCCTTGCGCACTGACCATCGCGTGAAAGTGACTGCGCTGCATCAGGTTATAGGCCAGACGCGGCGGCGAAACGAACCAGCCACGGCGCTCCTCACGATAAATCTGTCCCTGCGCCTCCAGTTGCAACAACGCCTCTCGCACAGTAATCCGCGTCGTACCGAACAACTCACTGAGCTTGCGCTCGGCCGGCAACTTGCTGCCCGCCGCCAGCAACCCGTGATCGAGCTGTTCCTGCAGCACCTGGCCGATCGCTGTCACCGCTTTTGTTGCCTCATCGCGCATCAACGTTACCTACCTGGACTAGACCAGCACTGTTTCGGGGCAAAACCGCACGGCAATCGAGCCGTTTCCTGATGATGCAAGCCTAGGCAGTGCAGATGACCGAGAGATGACAAAACTACCGAACGGTCGTCTTCACGACTTGCAATACATCGGCCAAGCCCCTTGCGCTCCGGGCCTTTGAGCATGGTCTACGCTTATCTGGCAGCCGCCAATACCGGGCAAATAAAAGGCCCGCCGCAAGGCCGCCGACATCAAAGTGTCATCCAGCCCCCTTAAATTGGCTCAGGTATTGCTGACCTAGACCAACACATACCGCAATCGCAGCGTTGAACACGACCAAGGAGCTTCGGAATGAAACAGCTTTTCCTGGCAACACTGTTAGGCTCGACCATTGCAATGTGCACCTCCGCCATGGCGGCCGGCACCGATCTGAAAACCCTCGAAGCCGCTGCGAAAGCGGAAGGCGCCGTCAACAGCGTCGGCATGCCGGATGACTGGGCCAACTGGAAAGGCACCTGGGAAGACCTGGCCAAGACCTACGGCCTGAAACACATCGACACCGACATGAGTTCCGCCCAGGAAATCGCCAAGTTCGCCGCCGAGAAAGACAATGCCAGCGCCGACATCGGCGACGTCGGTGCCGCCTTCGGTCCGATCGCGGTCAAGCAAGGCGTGGTGCAACCGTACAAGCCAAGCACCTGGGATCAGGTTCCAGACTGGGCCAAGGACAAGGACGGCAACTGGGCACTGGCTTACACCGGCACCATCGCCTTCATCGTCAACAAGAAGCTGCTGCACGGCTCCGAAGTACCAACCAAATGGGCAGACCTCAAGGGCGGCAAATACAAGGTCTCCATCGGTGATGTGAGCACCGCTGCACAAGCCGCCAACGGCGTACTGGCCGCAGCCCTGGCCAACGGTGGCGACGAGAAAAACATCAAGCCTGCGCTGCTGCTGTTCGCCGACATCGCCAAGCAAGGTCGCCTGTCGATGGCCAACCCGACCATCGCCACCATGGAAAAAGGCGAGATCGAAGTCGGTGTGGTCTGGGACTTCAACGGCCTCAGCTACAAAGCCAAAATGGCCAACCCGGATGACTACGTGGTGCTGATCCCGTCCGACGGTTCGGTGATTTCCGGCTACACCACGATCATCAACAAGTACGCGAAAAACCCGAACGCCGCCAAGCTGACCCGCGAATACATTTTCAGCGACGCCGGCCAGACCAACCTCGCTCGCGGCAACGCCCGTCCGATCCGCGCCGAACACCTGCAACTGCCGGAAGACGTGAAAGCCAAGCTGCTGCCGAACGAGCAGTACAAAAAGGTCACTCCGATCAAAGACGCCGATGCGTGGGAAAAGACCTCCAAAGCCCTGCCACAGCAGTGGAACGAGGAAGTCATCGTAGAGATGAAATAAACCGGCTGATCACCGATGCATGATCTGAAACAAATCCCCATGTAGGAGTGAGCCTGCTCGCGATAGCGGTAGTTCAGTCAACATTGTCGTTGAATGTTCAACAGCTATCGCGAGCAGGCTCACTCCTACAGGGGATCTCGGCTTAATCTGAAATTTCCTGTTTTCGCGGAGTTTTTGCCCCTATGAAGCACAACGTCATCCTTGTCGTGCTCGACGGCCTCAACTACGAGGTCGCGCGTCACGCCATGGGGCATCTGCAGGCTTATGTTGGCGCAGGACGCGCCGCGCTCTACCAGTTGGAGTGCGAACTGCCGGCCCTGTCCCGACCGCTTTATGAATGCATCCTCACCGGCGTACCGCCGATCGACAGCGGCATCGTCCACAACAACGTCTCGCGCCTGTCCAACCAGCGCAGCATTTATCACTACGCCCGCGATGCCGATTTGAAAACCGCGGCGGCGGCGTATCACTGGGTCAGCGAGTTGTACAACCGCTCGCCGTTCGTAGCCGCCCGCGACCGCCACACCGACAATCTGTCGCTGCCGATCCAGCACGGGCATTTCTACTGGAGCGATCACTACCCGGACTCGCACCTGTTCGCCGACGCGGAAAACCTGCGCCTGCGCCACGATCCGAACTTCCTGCTGATTCACCCGATGAACATCGACGACGCCGGGCACAAGCACGGCCTCGACTCTTCGCAATACCGCAACTGCGCGCGCTCGGCCGACATCATCCTCGCCGACTACTTGCAGAGCTGGCTCGACGCGGGCTATCAGGTATTGGTGACTGCCGACCACGGCATGAACAACGATCGCTCGCACAACGGCCTGTTGCCGGAAGAGCGCCAAGTGCCACTGTTCGTCCTCGGTGACGCCTTCAGCCTCGACGCTGGCGCCGCCCCCAAGCAGACGGAAATCTGCGGCACCGTCTGCGAACTGCTCGGCGTGCCCCACGACAAACCTGTGTGCCGGGAGTTGCTCAAGTGAACTCAATGACTCGCGGCAAATGGCTGGCAGCCCTGTGCGTGGTGCCCTTCGCGCTGTTCTTTATCGTCTTCGAAATCGCCCCGCTGACCTGGGTGATGATCAGCAGCCTGCAATCGGAAGAATTCGGCTGGAGCTTGGCCAATTTCAGCAAGATCTTCAGCTCGAAGTTCTATTTGCAGGCGATCCAGTACAGCCTCGAAATCAGTTTCTGGTCGAGCGTTTTCGGCATCATCATTGCCGTACTCGGTGCGTATTCCCTGCGCCGGGTAGATTCGAAACTGCGCAATTTCGTGAATGCCTTCGCCAACATGACCAGCAATTTTTCCGGCGTACCCTTGGCCTTCGCGTTCATCATCCTGCTCGGTTTCAACGGCAGTATCACCATCATGCTCAAGCAGTCCGGGATCATTCAGGATTTCAACCTGTACTCGAAAACCGGGCTGATCATCCTTTACACCTATTTCCAGATTCCTCTTGGCGTGCTGCTGCTCTACCCGGCCTTCGACGCCTTGCGTGAAGACTGGCGCGAGTCGGCCGCGTTGCTCGGCGCCAACGGCTGGCAGTTCTGGCGACACATCGGTTTGCCGGTGCTGACCCCGGCGTTGCTCGGCACCTTCGTGATCCTGCTGGCCAATGCCCTCGGCGCCTACGCCACGGTGTATGCGCTGACGACGGGCAACTTCAACGTCCTGCCGATCCGTATTGCAGCGATGGTCTCCGGCGATATTTCCCTCGATCCGAATCTGGCCAGCGCTTTGGCCGTGGTGTTGGTGGCGTTGATGACCATCGTCACCGTCGTGCATCAACTGCTGCTGAAGAGGAGCTACCATGTCTCGCGCTGAATCCGGCCCGGCCGGCCTCTACCACCGCGTCGTGGTTTATCTGCTGTTCGCGATCCTCTTGCTACCACTCGTAGGCACGCTGGTTTATTCGATCGCCAGCAGTTGGTCAGCGACCATCCTGCCCAGCGGCTTCACCTTAAAGTGGTACATCCAGTTGTGGAGCGATCCGCGCTTTCTTCACGCGTTCGGTCAGTCTTTGCTGGTGTGCGTCGGCGCGCTGGTGCTGTCGGTGGTGCTGATTCTGCCGCTGCTGTTCGTGGTGCATTACCACTTCCCGAAACTCGATGCGCTGATGAACATCCTCATCCTGCTGCCCTTCGCGGTGCCGCCGGTGGTGTCGTCGGTGGGTCTGTTGCAGCTCTATGGTTCCGGGCCGATGGCGATGGTCGGCACGCCGTGGATTCTGATCGGTTGCTACTTCACCGTGGCACTGCCGTTCATGTACCGGGCAATCACCAACAACCTGCAAGCGATCAACCTGCGCGACCTGATGGACGCCGCACAACTGCTCGGCGCCAGCACCTTTCAGGCAGCGTTTCTGGTGGTGCTGCCGAACCTGCGCAAAGGCCTGATGGTCGCATTGCTGCTGTCATTCTCGTTTCTGTTTGGTGAGTTCGTCTTCGCCAACATCCTCGTCGGCACGCGCTACGAAACCCTGCAGGTGTACCTGAACAACATGCGCAACAGCAGCGGCCACTTCACCAGTGCGCTGGTTATCTCGTATTTCTTTTTCGTGCTGGTCCTGACCTGGATCGCCAACATCTTGAACAAGGACAAAAGCGAATGAGCTACGTCAGCGTCCAACACCTGCAGAAAAGCTACGCCGGCACCACGGTGTTCAGCGACATCGACTGCGAAATCAACAAAGGCGAGTTCGTCACCCTGCTCGGCCCGTCCGGTTGCGGCAAGTCCACCCTGCTGCGTTGCATCGCCGGCCTGACGCCGGTGGATGGCGGTAAGATCCTCCTCGATGGCGTCGATATCGTGCCATTGAGTCCGCAGAAGCGCGGAATCGGCATGGTGTTCCAGAGTTATGCGCTGTTCCCCAACATGACCGTCGAGCAGAACGTCGCCTTCGGTTTGCGCATGCAAAAGGTCAACGCCGACGACAGCCATAAACGCGTTTCCGAGGTGTTGAAACTGGTTGAACTGAACGACTTCGCCAGCCGCTATCCGCATCAACTGTCCGGTGGACAATGTCAGCGCGTGGCCCTCGCCCGTTCGCTGGTCACGCGTCCGCGTCTGTTGCTGCTGGACGAGCCGCTGTCTGCACTGGATGCGCGCATTCGTAAGCACCTGCGTGAACAGATCCGCCAGATTCAGCGCGAACTCGGCCTGACGACGATTTTCGTCACCCACGATCAGGAAGAAGCGCTGACCATGTCCGACCGGATTTTCCTGATGAATCAGGGAAAAATCGTACAAAGCGGCGATGCCGAAACCTTGTACACCGCGCCAGTTGATGTGTTCGCCGCCGGCTTCATCGGCAACTACAACCTGCTTGATGCCGACGACGCATCGAAGCTGTTGCAGCGCCCGATCAACCACCGCATCGCCATTCGCCCGGAAGCCATTGAACTGAGCCTGGAAGGCGAACTCGACGCGCAGATCCGTAGCCACAGCCTTCTTGGCAACGTCATCCGCTATCGCATCGAAGCGCGTGGCGTGGAACTGGTGGTGGATGTGCTCAACCGCTCGGCGGCCGATCTGCATCCCGACGGTCAGCGTCTGGCGCTTTCCATCGATCCGACGGCCCTGTGTGAAGTAGCTTAAAAGCAGCTGCAAGCTTCGAGCTACAAGCTTCAAGTTGTAGACTGCGACGTACTTGATTCCAATTCTTGCAGCTCGACGCTTGTAGCTCGCAGCTGTTCTCGGAGAGAACCGATGGCTTTGGCAATTTTTGATCTGGACGAAACGTTGATCCACGGCGACTGCGCCACCCTCTGGAGCGAGCAGATGGGGCGCCTCGGCTGGGTCGATCCCGAGTCGTTCATGCGCAAGAACAACGAACTGATGGACGCCTACAGCCATGGCAAATTGCGCATGGAAGAGTACATGGAGTTCAGCCTGGAGCCGCTGATCGGCCGCACGCCGGAAGAAGTCGAGCACTTGGTCGGGCCATGGGTTGAAGACTTTATCGAACCGATCATCTTCAGCGACGCGACCAAAACCATCGCCGCCCACCGCAAGGCCGGCGACCGCATTCTGGTGATCTCGGCGTCGGGCACGCATCTGGTCAGACCGATTGCCGATCGACTGGGCATCGATGAGATTCTCGGCATCGAACTGGAAGTCGCCCATGGCGTTTACAGCGGCCATACCGTCGGCACCCTGACCTACCGCGAAGGCAAGATCACCCGCTTGCTGGAATGGCTGGATGCCGAAGAGGAGAACCTCGAGGGCGCGAGTTTCTATTCCGACTCACGCAATGATCTGCCGCTGTTGCTGAAAGTGGATTTCCCACACGTGGTGAATCCGGACCCAGTGCTGCTGGAGCACGCCGAAAAATCCAACTGGCCAATCCATCTCTGGAAATGAAAAAGATTTAATCTGCACAGGCAGGCTGATATTCCAAACCTGAGTTCGACCCGATGCATCAGGTCGATGTAGCCCGGCAGAACAACCCGGTCAGTCCCCTCTCCCTTTGGGAGAGGGTTAGGGTGAGGGGCTTCTTCTACCTGGAAGTCAGCTCAGGCTATCGTCGATCACCAATACCAACTTCCCGGAAACAGTATTGCTCGCCAACTCCGCAAACGCCGCCTCGGCATCCTTCACCGCAAACGCCTTGGCCAACTGCGGACTCAACCGCCCTTCAGCAAACAGCGGCCACACCTGCTGACCCAGATCACTCAACAGATCCGCCTTGAACTGATCGTCACGACTGCGCAACGTCGAGCCCAGCAGTTGCACACGCTTGGCCAACACCTGCGCCAGATCCAGTTTGGCCTCACGACCACCCATCAAACCGATCAACACCCAACGGCCGTCCAGCGCCATCAGTTTGAGGTTCAGCGCCGAATAATTGCCGCCGACCGGATCGAGAATCACATTGAACGGCCCGAAATCACGCAGGCTCTCCAGATCATCGGTGCGCAGCACCCCGCCCTGCGCACCCAGCGCCTCACAGTAGGCCAAACGCTCGGACGAACCGACGCTGACCCAACACGGATTGCCGAACGCCTTGCACAACTGAATGGCGGCTGAACCGATTCCACTTGCGCCGGCGTGCAAGAGAACTTTCTCACCCGGTTTGAGCGCCGCAAGTTGAAACACATTCAGCCAGACTGTTGCATAAACCTCGGGCAATGCTGCCGCCTCGATCAGCGAGACGCCTTCGGGAACCGGCAGCACGTGCCGCCCGTCGACGACCACCTCTTCGGCCATGCCGCCCCCGGCCAGCAAGGCGCAAACCCGATCGCCGACCTGCCAGGCACTGCCCGCGCCGACCTCGCTGATCACCCCGGAGCACTCAAGACCGAGTACCTGGCTGGCCCCTGGTGGTGGCGGATAGAGCCCTGCTTTCTGTAATAAATCGGCGCGATTGAGGCCTGCTGCTGCCACTCGAATGCGGACTTGTCCTACATCGCACGTAGGACTCGGCTCTTCAACCCATGCCACTTGACCGTCAACGCCTTGCAATGCCTTCACAGTGCCTCCATAGTGAGTCTGGACTGAGCCCGAAGCTGTAGCGCCGGGCTTTTTGCATTATGCGACCGGCTCTCGTAGAACCGGCGACTTCAAAGACGGCCTAATATGCGTTATCAATTGTCCCCGCGTCGAATCAGCATGAAGCATTTGCTCCCCAGCACCGCCCTCGCTCTTTTCATCGGTATCGGTTTGTTGCCGGTGTCGGGCAATACATTCGCAGCCAACAGCTGGGACAAATTGCAGCCTGATCGCGATGAAGTCATCGCCAGCCTGAACGTCGTCGAGTTGCTCAAGCGTCACCACTACAGCAAGCCGCCGCTCGACGATGCGCGCTCGGTGATCATCTACGACAGCTACCTCAAGCTGCTGGATCCGTCGCGCAGCTACTTCATGGCCAGCGACATCAGCGAATTCGACAAGTGGAAGACCCAGTTCGACGACTTCCTCAAAAGCGGCGATCTCAACGCCGGGTTCACCATCTACAAGCGCTATCTGGACCGCGTCAAGTCGCGTCTGGACTTCGCCCTTGCCGAGCTGAACAAAGGCGTCGACAAGATGGACTTCACCACCAAGGAGACCTTGCTGATCGATCGCAAGGACGCCCCTTGGCTCAAATCCACCGCTGAACTCGACGACCTGTGGCGCAAACGCGTCAAGGACGAAGTGCTGCGGATGAAGATCGCCGGCAAAGAGCCGAAGCAGATCCAGGAAACCCTGACCAAGCGCTACAAGAACCAGTTGGCGCGCCTGGACCAGACCCGTCCGGAAGACATCTTCCAGGCGTACATCAACACCTTCGCCATGTCCTACGATCCGCATACCAACTATCTGTCGCCGGATAACGCGGAAAACTTCGACATCAACATGAGCCTGTCCCTCGAGGGCATCGGTGCCGTGTTGCAGAGCGACAACGACCAGGTGAAAGTCGTGCGTCTGGTGCCGGCGGGCCCGGCCGACAAGACCAAACAGGTTGCCCCGGCCGACAAGATCATCGGCGTTGCCCAAGGCAACAAGGAAATGGTCGACGTGGTCGGCTGGCGTCTCGACGAAGTGGTCAAACTGATCCGTGGCCCGAAAGGCACCGTGGTGCGTCTGGAAGTGATTCCGGCGAGCAATGCGCCGAACGACCAGACCACCAAGATCGTGCCGATCACCCGTGAAGCGGTGAAGCTCGAAGACCAGGCCGTGAAGAAGTCCGTGCTCAACCTGAAACAGGACGGCAAGGACTACAAACTCGGCGTGATCGAGATTCCAGCCTTCTACCTCGACTTCAAGGCGTTCCGTGCCGGTGATCCGGACTACAAGAGCACCACTCGCGACGTCAAGAAGCTGCTCACCGAACTGCAGAAAGACAAAGTCGACGGCGTGGTCATCGACCTGCGCAACAACGGCGGCGGTTCCCTGCAGGAAGCCACCGAGCTGACCAGTCTGTTCATCGACAAAGGCCCGACCGTACTGGTGCGTAATGCCGATGGCCGTGTCGACGTACTCGAAGACGAAAACCCGGGCGCGTTCTACAAAGGGCCGATGGCGTTGCTGGTCAACCGCTTGTCCGCCTCGGCTTCGGAGATCTTCGCCGGTGCCATGCAGGACTACCACCGCGCACTGATCATCGGTGGCCAGACCTTCGGTAAAGGCACCGTGCAGACCATTCAGCCGCTGAACCATGGCGAACTGAAACTGACGCTGGCCAAGTTCTACCGGGTCTCCGGTCAGAGCACCCAGCATCAGGGCGTATTGCCGGACATCGACTACCCGTCGCTGATCGACACCAAGGAAATCGGCGAGAGCGCCCTGCCGGAAGCCATGCCGTGGGACACCATCCGCGCGGCAATCAAACCGGCGGCCGATCCGTTCAAACCGTTCCTGGCCCAGCTCAAGTCCGAACATGACACGCGCACCGCCAAGGATGCCGAGTTTGTGTTCATCCGTGACAAGCTGGCCCTGGCGCAGAAACTGATGGAAGAAAAAACCGTCAGCCTCAACGAAGCCGAGCGCCGTGCCCAGCACAACGACATCGACGCCAAGCAACTGACGATGGAAAACATCCGTCGCAAAGCCAAAGGCGAAGAACCGCTCAAAGAGCTGAAGAAAGAAGACGAAGACGCCCTTGCGGCTGCCGATCCGGACAAGGTCAAACCAGAAGACGATGCCTACCTGAGCGAAACCGGGCGCGTGCTGCTGGATTACCTGAAGCTGAGCAATCAGGTGGCCAAGAAGTAAGGTGATGGCAATTTAATGCTGACGATCCCCGGATCGTCATCAAACAGTCATCATTCTGTCGTGCAATAAAGGACTGGGAGCCACTCTCTTCATCGAGAGCGCTCCCAGTCCTTTTTTTATCGCCAGAGATTGCCATGACCACGACCGAACAGCTGAGTGCCTTGAGCTCGATCCTGACTCAAAGCGGTTTACACAGCCTGTTCCAACCGATCATCTCTCTCTCGGAACGGCGCATTCTCGGCTACGAAGCCCTCACGCGCGGCCCTTCCAACAGTCCTCTCCACTCGCCGATCGCGCTGTTCGCCGTGGCACGTCAGGCCGGGCGTTTGAGCGAACTGGAGATCGCCTGCCGCCAGAGCGCTTGCCGTCGCTTCAACGAGCAGCAACTGCCGGGCAAACTGTTTCTTAACGTCTCGCCGGAATCCTTGCTGGAAGCCGCCCATCAACCGGGGCGCACGTTGCAGCTGCTGCAGGATTTCGGCATTCCGCCGAGTCAGGTGGTCATCGAGCTGACCGAACAGACACCCATCGACGATTTCCAGTTGCTGCAAACGGCCCTGCATCACTATCGCGCGATGGGGTTTTCCATTGCGCTGGATGATCTCGGTGCCGGCTATTCAAGCCTGCGTCTGTGGTCGGAGCTGCGCCCGGATTACGTGAAGATCGATCGGCACTTTATCGATGGTATTCATCAGGACGCGTTGAAGCGCGAGTTCGTCGGCTCGATCCTGCAAATCGCCAAAGCGTCACGCGCGCAAGTCATCGCCGAAGGCATCGAGTTGCCGGAAGAACTCGCAGTGCTGACTGAAATGGGCGTTGATCTGGTGCAGGGCTACCTGCTCGGCCGCCCCCAAGAACACCCACCGCGCGATGCCCGCGCCTTGATGCCCAAACACGACAGCAGCAGCGTTGCGCTGAACGACGAAGGCAGCGACCTCAGCGCCCTGCTCAACGACCAACCGGCCGTGCATCGCGATACGCCAACCGCCACCGTACTGGAAGCCTTCCGCCGCCAGGCCAACCTCAACTCCCTGGCGGTACTCGACGAACAAGGCCAACCCTGCGGCATCGTCCACCGCCATTCCTTGTCGGATGCCCTGCTCAAACCGTTCGCCACCGACCTGTTCGCGCGCAAACCGATCAGCCGTCTGATGAACGACGACTTCCTCGCCGTGGAAATGAGCCAGTCGCTGCAGCAGGTCAGCCGCCTCATCACCAGCCGCGCCCGCCAGCGCATCGAAGAAGACTTCATCATCACTCTTAACGGTGGCTACCTCGGCCTGGGCCGGGTGATTGATGTGCTCAAACTGATTACCGAACTGAAGATTCAACAGGCTCGTTATGCCAACCCGCTGACCTTGCTGCCGGGTAATGTGCCGATTCAGCAATGTCTGACTCGCCTGCTGCAACAAGGCCGCGAGTCAGTCATCTGCTATGTCGACATCGATAGCTTTAAACCCTTCAATGATATCTACGGCTACGGGCGCGGCGATGAAGTTCTGCTGTGTTTGGCGCAATGCCTCAACGAGCGAGTAGACCCGTCCCGCGACTTCGTTGGCCATATCGGCGGTGACGATTTTCTCCTCGTTCTCGGCCCCGAAGATTGGCGCAAACGCCTCAATCAATTGCTTGATGACTTCAAGAGCCAGTGCCGACGTTTTTATCGACCCGAACACCTTGAGGCTGGATGCTTTATTGCGCCGAATCGCCAAGGGGTGCGACAGGAGTTTCCGTTGTTGTCGCTTTCCATTGGCGTGGTGCATTTGCATCCCGAGGCTTGCGCACACCTGGATGCCAGTCAACTTGCGGAAATGGCTTCGCAGGCGAAGCATCATGCTAAGAATGTTCCGGGGTATAGCGTGCATGTGATTGATAGTCTGGCCGCTGCCGACGTCCATCCACCGCAGCTAATCGGACAACGTTGATTCCCCCCAAACACACAGATCCCTGTGCGAACAGGCTTGCTCGCGAAGGGGTCAGTAAAGTCACTCTAGGTTCTGCTTCTAATGCCGGCTACCACGTTGAGTAGTCTTCCTGACTGGCTAGATATAAATCATCAACCCAGACTTCGGACAGGATAGAGTATATATGTTCAAAAAAACTCTTCGGATCTTTCATTTCGTTCCAACCAAATGGAAGCAACGAATGAGAAAAAGGATCATGTTTAAAAACTTCAGCAAGATCACTTATTTTGCCATTCAGAGCCTCACCCAACACGAAAAACAAGACAAACTTGTGCCGATAAGTCAAACCAGAAAATCTTTTCACAATAAACTTATATATCAAACTCACTCGATCCGCAGGACACTCAGGATCGTACTCCGCCAACTCCGAGCCCAGCGTCTCCTCGCGATCGTATATATCGAACCCACCAAGAAAGTGTTTCAGCTGGGGATTATATGGGACATCAAGATAGGGATGCATCAACATCAAACATTCTCCACCGGATACAGGGCGATAGGGTTCAACGTTTCAAAGTCAAACTTCATTTCAAACCCATTCATTTTTTCAATGAAGCGAGGCTCTAAGGGGTCTAATGGATTAGGTTCATATCCTCGCCCGACATTTTCGGCAGCCATTCTCACAACCAAATTACCCATTCTGTCCTCACCCGTAAATCGCGACATCTTGCTTGCCTCTCTTGTCATCGCTTTGTTATAAGCATTCAACTGTGCTCGATGACTTGCAAACTGCGAACTGTATACGCCTCTAAACATTTTCCGTCACTACTCCACCACAACAGCATAATTTACTAAACTCATTTACCACGTCGCTTGATCTTCCAAACTTGCCTTACTCAAATCCGCGGCCCATTCAACCATGGCTAGCCGATATATATCTTCAAAAAAAACCCTTGAATTATCCATCTCATCCCAACCATCCGGAAATGATGAATAGGCTTCAGGGTCGTATTGGAAAAGTGATTGAAAGTCGTAGTCTTCTTCTAGCAACGCAAGCTTCAAACATTCTACAAGTAAGAATTTTTGCCGATACGAGCGCTTCATAGGCATGCAGTACTTTAAAATAAGCCTTTCCCTATCTACTGCAGCATTCGGATTATATTTTTCAAGCTCCTCACCCAAGGTTTCCTCCCGATCATAAACATCAAAACAGCACAAAAAATATGCGGGACTAGGTAGATATGGCTTCGACGTTTCAGGATCAATTAACATAAATCACTCAGTCGGATAAAGAGTAAATGGCACTTCTGTAATTGGGTCGAATTTCATTTCGAACCCACCCATATTGGTAACTAATCTAGGATTTTCTTTATCCCTTCTATTTGGCTTGTAACCTTCCCCAGCGTCAGGAAGCCTCATCTTTACAACGTTGGCGCCCTGATTATCCTGGCCGGTGTAACGAGGAAGCCCGTGTTCAACCCTGGTTGTTGCGAGGACATAGGCTTCAAGCATTATTTCCCAACTGTAAAATCTTGAGCTCGGATTGCCTATACCAGCATTTCGACCTCTTCTTTGTTGACCCGTGATAGGGTCCGTTCCATCAATAGCTCTTTGTTTAAATTTTTCATCTGTTAACTCGGGGTCATGCTTGCCAACCATATGCATCCCCTGACTGTTGTTTAGCCTCACAATCTCTCTCTTCGCAGCTTCACTCGCGCTTAATTTTGGCGTCGGCAGCGCTGGTTCACCTTCATCTACCTTAGCCCCACCAATCCCACCCGGCACCTCACACCCAGGCTTATTCGGCGGCGGGCAGTTGGAACTCAACCCCAACGGATCCACCCACCCCGTCGGATTCGGCACGTACTGGTACTGATTCAGCCCACCGGCCAACTTGATCGGATCCGGCGTCAGATACCGCCCCAGCCGCGGATCGTAGTACCGATGCCGGTTGTAATGCAGGCCGCTTTCGCCGTCGAAATACTGCCCCTGAAAGCGCAGCGGCTGGTTGAGGTAGTCTTCGCCGGCCAGGGTCAGTGCGGCGACTTTGCCGTAGGCGTCGTATTGCGCGGACCAGACGATGTCGCCGCTGTAGTCGGTGAGTTCTTGCGGGGTGCCGAGGTGGTCGAGTTGGTAGTAGAACGGGCAGGCTTTTTTCGGGCCTTTGCCGTCGAGCAGCGCGAGCGGGCGGAAGGTGCCGGGTTCGTAGACGTAGCTGCGGTATTCGCTTTCGCTGCTTTCGGCTACGAGGTGATCGCCTTGCCAGAAGAATTCGGTGGTGGCGTCACCGACGGTTTTGCGGATGCGCCGGCCGAAGGCGTCGTACTTGTAAGACGCGGTTTGGCCGTCGGGGCGGGTCAGGCCGATCAGGCGGTGCTGGCTGTCGTAGCGGTATTCGGTGACGAGTGTCTGCGCGCGGCCGCGCCGTTCACGGATCAGGTTGCCGAAGGCGTCGTAATCGTAGTGGCGGTCGCCCTGCATCAACAGACGATTGCCCTTGATCTGGCTCGGGCCGGGGCGGTCCTGCATCAGCAGGTTGCCGGCCGGGTCGTGGGCGAAGGACTCCGGCAGTTCGTCGCGTGAGTGACGTACGCGGATGAGGCGGTCGAGGGCGTCGTAGCCGTAGGTGCGTTGGCCGTGGCGGCTGTCGGCGATGTGCGCGAGATTGCCGTTGGCGTTGTAGGCATAATCGCGGCGGTACAGCGAATCGCGCTGATGACCTACGGCGTGGGCGAGTAATCGTCCCTGATCGTCGTAGGAGTATTCGCTGAGCAGCAGGCCCTGCTGACGTTGTTGTTCGCGACCGGACTTATAGACGTGGCGGGTCAGCGGCGTGCCGTTGAGGTCGATGTCGGTCAGCGCGCCGCCCTTGGCGTGGCGGTAGTCGAGCACGCTGTTGTCCGGCAGGCGCATGCGTTTGAGCTGACCGCAGGCGTCGTAGCGGTAACGTAGGGTGCCCCAGCCCTGATGCTCGGTGATCAAGCGGTCCTGGCGGTCGTACTCGAAGGCCAGCGGGTGTTGCTGGCCGTCGTCGACCCCAATCAAACGGCCGAGACGGTCGTATTGGTAGGTGACCTTGAGGCCGTCGGGCAGGGTCTTGATCAGCAGACGCCCGGCAGCATCGCGCTCATACGCAGTGAGCAAACAAGAGCCGTCATCACCGAACTCGGTCTTCTCCAGCAGATGGCCGTTGAGGTCATAGGCATACGCCGTGCGCCGGCCATCAAAACCGCTTTCCTGACGAATCAGCCCGGTCGGCGTGTAGTCCAGCCGGTACTTTTCCCCCGATTCGTTTTCGATCTCGGTGAGCAGCAGTTGCGCATGGTCGTAGCGGTACTGCACCCGCGTGCCGTCGGGGTTGATCCGGCGCGAGACAAGGTGCAGGTCATCGTCGTATTCGTAGCGGGTGATGCGCCCGAGTTCATCGCGCTCGGCAGTGACCTGACCGTAGGCGCCGTAGCTGTAGGCGCGGGTGCTACCAGTAGGAAATGTCGTCTGAATCAGTCGGCCAACGGCGTCCCAATGCTGACGAGTGACTGCACCGTGTTCGTCGGCGGTGGTGGTCCGCCGCCCCAGTGCATCGTAGGAAAAACGCCGCACGCCGCCGTCGGGCAGCGTTTCTTCGGTCAACTGGCCGAGGGCATTCCAGACCAGCCGATGCCGGCTGCTGTCCGGGTAGCGGATCGACAGCAACTGACCCCGGGTGTCGTAGTAGTAATGGGTGACCTGACCGTCGGGGTCGACCGCTTCGGTGACATCGCCCTCGGCATTGCGCCGGTAGATCCACACCGCCTCGCCGCGCGAACGCCGGTACAGGAAACCGTTGCGATACTCGTAGGACGTGGGCGCATCAGCCGGCGGAATCAGCGCGATCAGCCGTCCGACTTCGTCGTAGCGGTATTCGGTGACGGCACCTAAAGCATCCTGCTCGGCGATCAAGCGTCCCGAGGAGTCATAAGCCTTGAGCTGTTCGCCACCATCCGCCGAGACTTTACGCACCAGCCGCGCACGCTCGTCGTGGACGTAAGTCTCTTCAGTGCCATCGACGTAATGCACCGCCACGCTGCCGTCGTCATTCCAGACGTAGCGCGTGTCCATCTGCGAGAACGATGCCCAGTGGCGCACGCACCGTGCCGATTTCCCCGAGCGCTCCCACTCCCAGAAGAAACTCGCGCCACCGGCCAGTTGCCGCTGCAGAATCACGTGGGCATCGTCGTAGTCGTAACGCTCGCTGTCACCGACGGCGTTGGTCGCTTCGATCAGGTGCTGATAGGCGTCGTAGCGATAACTGACCAGCGCTTGCTCGGTGCTCCAGACACCCTCGCGAAACACCTGATAATCCACACCCAGCAACTGCGCACGGTCATAGCGCAACAGCAGCGAGCGCCCGGCGCCGTTGTCCAGTCGCTGCACCCGGTCAGACCGATCGCGCTGCACCGTCAGACGATTGCCATAGGCATCGCTGATCGCCGTCAGCCGTCCTGCACGAAAGTGATAAAACCGCGCCGTTTCCCCGGCCAGCGCGAGAATCAGCTCTTCCGGTTCATCACCCAGGAAAATCGCCGCCCGCGACAGGCTGTTATGAATCGCCGGTCGTTCAACGCTCGGCAACGGAAAACGGGTACGCCGGTTTTCGTGATCGACCCAAACAACCTCATCAGCGAAAAATTCCAGCCGATGCGCCAGCGAATGACTCCAGCCAAACCCCAACCCAACATCGATTTCGGCGGCGCTGGAGCGATACAACCGCGTGAACTCAAACGGCAACACGCCATCGAGCACCGCATCAGTCAGGGTCAGCAGTTCTTCACCGGTGACCATCGACACCGGACAACCGTTGGTACAGGTGCGCGGCACGCAATCGGCGCTGTCGCCGTTGGGGTTTTTCGCCTGATCCGGCGAGTCGTCGTGATGCTCGTCTTTCTTCAACAAGGTGTTGCGCTGCGCATTCCAGCGCAATTGCATCCGGCCCTTTTTCACACCCGCCGCGATTCCGCGGGCGGCAACGGCTTTGTATTGATCGACGTATTTGATGAACCCTTCGACGATGCCGAACATCGCCTTCACCAAACGCTTCACCGCCGACAGCAACTGCACGGCGCGATCCGCCAGACGCAGCGTCAGATAAGCGATGCCTGCGCCACCACTGACGAACGTCAAGACGACGCTGATCAGCACATCGATGAGCAACTGCACGATCATCATCGATGCCGCTTCAGCGGTTTTACCGGCGACCTCACTGGGTGGCAGCATCTCCAGCCAAAGGCTGGCCGTGCGCAGCAATAAACACAGTGCAGCTTCGTCACTGACCAGCAATTGAAGCTTTTCCATGACGTCGGGGGCGGTCGCCGCCAGCGCCATCAACTGCGTGGCGCCCTCACCCAGCCGCTCGGCGAACGCTCCGGGATCCTTGAGAATGTCCGACAGCAGGCCAATGCTGTCCCACACCCCCTCGATCGCCGCCCAGCTCCCGGCGAGCATGCCGTTGCCCGCCGCCGTCGCCACCGACTGCGACCACTGCGGTTTGAAACCCTGCCACTCACTGCGCAGCCAGCCATCCAGCTCAGCGGTCAGGCCGTCATAGGCTTTGAAAAGATCCTCGACCTGATGCGGAGTGACATCGCTGTGCACCAGCACCCGGTAGAACTTGCCAGGTATTCCTTTGAACGAGCCCTTGCCTTGCGCATCAAGGGTGATGGGGGTGGTTTCACCACCATCCATGGCGATCACATCGACCACGATGTTGCCCAGCGCAATGTCGTATACCGATTCAAACTTGCTCTCGATCTCCATCACCCCGCCCTTCGGGCACTGGACGACGCCGGAGAAAAACTCGTTGTCGGTGCTGCTGACGACAGTGCTATCGGAGCCGAAGCGAATGATCCGCTCCATACCCATCAGTGACGGCAGATCTGCGGCGTGGCTGACCTTGTCCGCCGCTCGACTGGCCCAATGCCTGAGCTGTTCGCGGTAAATACTGAGGGTGGCGGGAAAGCTGTCGAGTGCTTGCTCGATGCGGGTGACGGCTTCCATCAGCGCACGCGGGTGTGCGAAGTGGACTGAATAAGCGGATCAAACATGAGCGTTCCCTCGCGCAAAAAATTAGGCGCGGGAACTGTGCGGGGGATCAATCAGGAAAGAAGTCAGGCAAGTAGGCGATGACTGTAGGACTTGTCTGTAAAAAATCACTCATAGATAAACAGGTGCACACAAACGAAAACGCGGCGTGAGGAAAACCTCACGCCGCGTTTATTTGAGCAGACATAACAGGATTTACAGTGTTGAGTCGCGAGTACTCAGCTCTTTCAACTTGAGCTCAGCCAACGGGTGCCCCGCCTTGGCAGCGATGCTCCACCAGCGTGCGGCTTCAACAGGATCCGGCGGTTTGCTCGGTGTCCCGGTCAGGCTGATCACTCCGACCTGGTAAGCCGCTTTGCCATCACCCGCGAGGGCCGCCAGCCGCAACAGGCGCACACCTTCTTCACGTGCGCCCAGGCCGACGCCACGAAAGGTCAGGATATGCCCATAGAAGCTTTGCGCATCGACATCGCCGAGGTTGGCCATACGCGCAAACTGACCTTCGAGCCAGCGCCAGCCGCGCGGTTGGCGAACAAACCATGACCAGTGAAACAGCCTGCGGGCCAGCCAGTAACTGGCCCGCGCCTTGAGTCGTAAAAACACTCAGGCCTCCGCCGATTCCGGGTACTCGTATTCAAAAACCCGGACGACTTCCGAGGCGTGCCAAGAGGCGGCGGCAACGCCATCAGACGGCCCGTGAAAACGCCCCAGACGTTCAACACATTCAAAGAAACCGGTGCGTGGCAGGCGACTCGCGCCTTGGCTGATCACCAGTGAACTGCGCAACGGTTGTTCGGCCTTGGCATCCAGCGCGGCCAGATGCTCGAGGGCGGCGGTCAAGGTTTGCATGGCCGGTGTCGGCAATTGCAACCGCTCGAGCAAGGCCCGATAAGTCAGCAGGTGGCGCTGGCGGCGCGCCTGATCCAGTTCTCCGAGCAATCCGTCCCAATGTTGACGACTGATGCGTACGCTCACGATTCATCCCTCCACCCTGGCACCGTCAATTCCCAGGCCAGGCTGCGGCGAATCGCGGCGTCAGGCTGACGCTCGCCACTTTCGATCATGGCCAGATATGACGGGCTGATGCCTACCGTGCGGGCCAACGCCTCAATGGCGATGCCCTTCCCTTCGCGCAAACTGCGTAGTTGATCCAGACCCGGAAGAATCGTGTCTGGTGAGGCCGCGATCGGCGTAGCTGCCGGACGCGACGGTGCTTCGTTGATGCCTGCTGCTTTTAGTAGAGCCTGATACTGAGCCCACGGCAGAACCGCGTATTCGGGTTCGCCATCGCGTGCAATTATCTGAATATCCATGACTACCCCGTAGGACAACAACACTTAGCGAGTCGGCACTTTTCCCTAGAAGTGTAATCCTAACAGCGGCCAAGGTCGCGGGGGGTATCTATCTACAGGAAGACTTAATGAATCAGGGCTTTTTCGGCCCCTGAAGTTGCAGTTGTTCAGGGGTATCGGGCAGCCGTTCGACCACCGCGAGTTTTTCCGGTTGCTGGCGATTGCGCCAGAGGCGGAAGGCATTGAGTTCATCGTCGAGGGTTTTCATCAGCCAGGCGAGGACGGCGATGTCGTCGAGCATGCCGAATACAGGGATGAAATCCGGAATCGCATCCACCGGGCTGAGGAAGTACATCAAACCCGCCACCACCGAAACCAGTGCCTTGCCACTGATGGCCCGATACTCGCCGCGCCAATAAGCCAGGCACAGCGCCTGGAGCAAACGTAAATCATCCTTGAGTTTACCGAGACGATTGCCTTGCGCGGCACCTTTGCTGGCGACCGCAAACAGCAAGGTCGGCAAACGCCCGCGCGCCAGCAGGCGGCCGGCCAAGGGCAGGAATCGAGCAAAATTCCACGGAGCTTTCATCTATTCCTCCCGTTGAAATGTTATCCACACAAATTGTGGATAACCTTGTGAACAGAGCTGCATTTCAGCGCTGGAAGCCCCGTTTCATAAGGGCTGCGCACAGATCGGGCGTTTTTTACTCACATAAAAAACCCCCAATATTTCATTGACTTGGCTGCTCAGGGCGGCTAGCGATGGCAGTCTCATTGGCTATGACTCTCCCGGCTGCCATCGGTTCGCTCTGTTTACCCTTGCCAGACTCCAGATGCAACAACGCCCCGCATAAGCGAGGCGTTGTTGTTGAAGCCTTTGCCAATTACTTGGCAGCAGCAGCTTCTTTGGCTGGATCCTTGATGGCCAGCAGTTCCAGGTCGAAGACCAGAACCGAGTTGGCCGGGATCGCCGGGCTTGGCGACTGAGCGCCGTAAGCCAGATCGCTAGGGATGTACAGTTTGTACTTCTCGCCAACGTGCATCAGTTGCAGACCTTCAACCCAACCCGGGATCACGCCGCTTACCGGCAGATCGATCGGGCTGCCGCGCTCGACGGAGCTGTCGAATACGGTGCCGTTGGTCAGTTTGCCGGTGTAGTGAACAGTCACTACGTCAGTCGGCTTAGGCTGTGGGCCGTCGGCTTTCTTGACCACTTCGTATTGCAGGCCGGAAGCGGTGGTGGTTACACCCGCCTTCTTGCCGTTTTCTTCGAGGAACTTCTTGCCAGCCGCAGCCGACTCTTCGCTCATCTTGGCCATGCGCTCTTCAGCACGCTTTTGCAGCGCGGCGAAAGCTTCGACCAGTTCTTCGTCTTTCAGCTTCTGTTCTTTCTTGCCGACGGCATCTTCGATGCCCTGGGCTACCGCTTTGGAGTCCAGATCATCCATGCCTTCCTGAGCCAGGCTCTTGCCCATGTTCAGGCCGATACCGTAGGAAGCTTTTTGCGCCGGGGTTTTCAGCTCTACGCTGGTCTGCGAATCACAACCCGCGAGGACCAGGCTAACCAGGGCAACCGCCGCCGCCAACCGATGCTGTTTCATGCTATTTCCTTGTTCATGCGCCGAAAGGGCAATCGAGTAAAGCCGCGAGCTTATCAGGCCGCCACGACCAATGGCTACCGGCATGAGAGCAGGAATCTTCCGATAAGTTCAGGGATTAAAACGCATTGCGGCGAAGCGACGATGAAGCTTCTGTCATCTTGTCCCGACAATCAGTGTCGTTTGTTCTTGCATCATCTGGCGTAATGGCCAGTTGCCGCATAGGGGCAAGCTCAGGCATAACAGCGGAACAATTTGACAAGGATGTTTATCTTGCGCCTTCTATTCCGTGTGCTGATTCTGATCATCGTGCTGCTGGGACTCGCCCTCGCAGTGGTGCTGTACTACGTCGCCAACCCGAAATTGCCCTTCTACTCCCCGGCCGAGCAGGTGCATTACCTCGATCAGTGGAGTGACGAAGACCGGCAAACCTACTATTTCACGCCTCAGGGCACGCAGGTCAAAGGCCTGCGCTATGAGTGGTTCCAGGCGTTGGAACTGCCCTTCTCGGAGCGACGTTTCGCCTCACCCGAATACCTCGCGCGTTTCGGTTTTCTGATTGATCCGCAGCAGAAAGCCTCAGCGAAAAATCCGGGTGACCTCCCCGTCGGTTTTGCCCGGCACCAGAATCCCGGCAGCTCCGAGCAATATCTGGACATCACTTGCGCCGCTTGCCACACCGGCGAATTGCGCTTCAAAGGCCAGGCCGTGCGGATTGACGGCGGTACCGCGCAACATGTGCTGCCTTCCAGTGTTCCTACTTTACGCGGCGGAAGTTTCGGACAGGCTTTGGTGGCAAGTCTGACCTCGACCTACTACAACCCATGGAAATTCGAACGCTTTGCCAGAACCGTGTTGGGCGACGAATACGACGCGCGCCACGAGCAATTGCGCAAAGACTTCAAAACTTCACTGAACACATTCCTTAAAGTGGCCTGGAACGATACCCATCGCGGCCTCTATCCGACCGAAGAAGGGCCCGGCCGCGCCGATGCCTTCGGACGCATTGCCAATGCGACGTTTGGCGATGCGATTTCCCCCGCCAACTATCGCGTGGCCAATGCCCCGGTGGATTATCCGCAGCTCTGGGATATGTGGACATTCGATTGGGTGCAGTGGAACGGCTCCGCACAGCAGCCGATGGCACGCAACATCGGCGAAGCATTGGGCGTCGGCGCCACCCTGAATTTTTTTGATACCAACGGACAGCCGCTGCAAGGCACTGCACGCTATGCCTCCAGCGTGCGCGTGCGTGATTTGCACAAGATCGAAGAAACCCTGCAAAAGCTCAAGGCGCCCGCCTGGCCAGAGGAGCTGCTTGGCGCCATCGATAAACCACTGGCAGCCAAGGGGCGCACGCTGTTTGCCGAGAATTGCGCCGGTTGTCACGTACCGCGCCAGACGCAGGAAGGTGAGCGCTGGGTGCAGCATTTGCACATGCTGCCGGTCGATGTCATCGGCACCGACCCGACCGCCGCCAACAATATCGCCAGCCACCGTTTCGATCTGACTGCCCTGCAATGGGATCTGAAAGAACTCGAAACCATGGACGTCAAACTGCATCCGACGCCCAAGGAACCTCTGGATCTGAGCCAGTTGTCAGTGGCCAAAGGCCTGGCTTACGTCACCGCCTTCGTCGAAGATCGTGCCTACCGCGAAGCCAACGTCACGCCGCAGGAGAAACCGCAGTTGGACGGTTTCGGCCTGCCCATCGGCGTGCGCGAAAAAGTCGCTTACAAGGCGCGCCCACTGGCCGGTGTCTGGGCCACTGCGCCGTTTCTGCACAACGGTTCGGTGCCGAGCATTTATCAGTTGCTGTCGCCGCAGGATGAACGCGCCACAACCTTCTTCAAAGGCACCCTCGAGTACGATCCGCGCCATTTGGGTTATCGCACCGAAGCGTTTACCAATGGCTTCCTGTTCGACACGCATATCACTGGCAACCACAACAGCGGTCATGAGTTTCGTGCCGGCGAACGCGGCAACGGCGTGATTGGTCGGCTATTGCAGCCCGAAGAACGCTGGGCACTTCTTGAGTACCTGAAAGTCCTCGGCGGCCCACTGGAGGCGCAACTGCCATGATCTCGACCTTCAAGAAAGAATTGCCGTTGTCGGCCAGAATCTGGTTATGGCTAGGACGTTTGCTTGGCAAAACGCTGCTGATTGTGGCCGCCATCGGCCTGCTCGGCTGGGCCATCGCCACGGCGTGGTTTGCCTGGCAACACCGTGGCCCGGTTTCAGCGCTGGAACAGATTCCACCCGGCGAAGCCGCGATGACTCAAGACGTGATTCAGACCGCCGTGCGCATCGTTGATCAGCACCGCGAAGGCACACGCTATCTGCGCGACGCACACGCCAAGGCTCATGGTTGCGTGAAGGCGCAGGTGCAGGTGTTGCCGGAACTGGCGCAGTCGCTGCGACAGGGCGTGTTCAGTGAGCCCGGCAAAACCTGGCAAGCGATGATTCGCCTGTCCAACGGCAATGCCTACCCACAGTTCGACAGCATCCGCGACGCCAGAGGCATGGCAATCAAACTGCTGGATGTTTCGGGAAAACAGCTGCTCGGCAACCGCCAGGCACAGCCTGAACAGGATTTCGTGATGTTCAGCCACCCGAACTTTTTTGTCAGCGATGTCGCCGAGTACCGTCAGAATGTGGCAGCGCAGGCTGACGGCAAAAAGGTCATGGCGTTTTTCCCCGGATGGGACCCGCGCACCTGGCAGATCCGCCATTTGTTTATCGCGCTGGCAACCTTGTCGCCGCCGCCGGATAGCCCGACGGCGACGACCTACTTTTCGGTTTCGCCCTACAAATTCGGTGAGGCGAATGCGAAATTCCGGGTCGCGCCGGATCCGGACAATTGCCCCGCGTACACATTGCCCAAACATAATCACGACCTGCCGAACTTCCTGCGCAGCGCGTTGAATCAGCAGCTGTCGACGGATCGTGTACCCGCCTGCTTCGTGCTGCAGATTCAGCGTCAGGATGCCCATCAATACATGCCGATCGAGGACACCAGCATTGAATGGCGCGAGCAGGATTCGCCCTTCGAAACCGTGGCGCGGGTCACCCTGCCGCCGCAGGATTTCGATACCCCGGCGTTGAATCTGCAATGCGATAACCTGTCTTTCAACCCTTGGTTTGGCATTGAGGCGCACCGACCGATCGGCGGGATCAACCGCTTGCGTAAGGCGGTTTACGAGGCAGTCAGTGATTATCGTCACCTGCGTAATGACAAATGATCACTCTGCCCGCTCGGCAATCACCGTGACTACCTCGCCAGACGGCCTGATCCGTCCGACATCCGGCCATGTCTTGCTCGGGACCATGACACCCATGGACCCGACAGCCGCAACTTTGTCGATAAACATTTGCGGGGTTATTTGACCCGAGACTATTTTCTGCTCCAGCCCTTCGTCGAACTCCGCTAGCAACCCTGTTATCAGAGACGTTTCAGACTTGGCAAAGCGCAACACAGCCCCATCCGAAGTAACAAGAAACAAACGCTGATGGGGGGCTGCCAATAGTCGGTTGAGCCCGACCTTGAGGTCGGCAGGGGAGAAAAAGTGCTCGTCTCCCTCACCCTGCAAAATGTCAGCGACGAATGGTTGGGTCGAGTGATAGATGCCATGCACACGAAAGTCTCTGGGCAGCATCGGATTACCATGCTGATCCTTGGGAAAAAGCGTCGCCCGGTCAAAATCGACGTACTGGCTGAAACTCGGTGCCGTGGCGACGAACACGTCTTGGATTTTGTGCTTGAGGATAAAGCCCATCGATTGCCGACCGGCCGACGTCTCCCGGTGTCGAAGGCGCAGGTGATATGCGACTTCCCGGGCGTCCTGGCAGACCTGGCCAAAGATCGGCATCTGCGGATTGGAGGGTGTTTCCTGAAAGATGTCCGAGCGCCAACTGGCTTTGATCACTCCCCGTTTGCGCCAAAGGACACCCGACACAACCGTGACAACCTCACCCGCCGTAACAGCCAATAGAATCCAGATACTGCTCGGCAACTGGCCTCGCCCATACATATTTTCAAACATTCGCACTGCACCACTGCGGTCTCTGGCAATTCGGGGTGCCAACTCCTGTTCAAATACCGAATTCGTTGAGGTGTACGAAAGCAAGTTACCGTCTACTGACAGGTAGCACCTGGTGTACTGTCGACGTGTATTCATAACGTCAGACAGGTCGGATATAGAGAAAAAGCGGTTGCGCTGGCTCCACTCCGACACCGTTTCTCCGACGCCTTGATCGCTCGCGGAATGCATGCGGAACACGGCTTCGACCGTATAGCCTTGCGGAACGCTCAGTTGACCGGTTGCACTCACGGATACGACGAGTGAAATCAGCGGTTCAGGTTGTTCGTCGTCCTCAGCTTCTTCAGTAGGCGTAGCACTGTGTTCTGCGGCTTCGGCGAAGAAAAACCGACCATCTTCGTCTTTGAGGATGAACCAGCGAAGTTCGGTCCCGCGCTGAAAAATCAACACGTCGTGCAGGCAAGCTGCTGCATCATCACAGGTCAGGAAGGACGGGTTGTACGCCCGGAATATTTTGTCTTGCGACTCTTCTGTGGCTTCTTCGGAAGGGGAAGTATCCATGCGCTCGGTCTCTCGGTAGGCAATGAATCAATTCATGACGCGAAATGAGTCATGAACAACGTTGCCCATTGTCCGAAAGCGGCTTGGCTGGCAGGCACTACATAGATATATGCAGCGAAAAATACTCAAACGCCAGACAGCAAAAAGCCCGCACTAGGCGGGCTTTCTGTGGAATCTGGCGTTCAGTGTTCCAGATTCCGAATATGGCGCAGCGGACGGGACTCGAACCCGCGACCCCCGGCGTGACAGGCCGGTATTCTAACCGACTGAACTACCGCTGCGCGAAACGCTTGAAACGAATGGTGGGTGATGACGGGATCGAACCGCCGACATTCTGCTTGTAAGGCAGACGCTCTCCCAGCTGAGCTAATCACCCTTCGCTTCGTTACGGGACGCATTATGCCACAAGTTTTCGTAAAGTGTTGATTTAATTGAAGTTTTTTTCAAATAAATCCGAAAACCGGTAAAACGACACATCCCGCGGGTACAACCTTGGAGCAGAAAAAAACCCGCCTTGGCGGGTTTTTCCGTGGTGACCTGGCGTTCAGTGGTCTAGGTTACCGAATATGGCGCAGCGGACGGGACTCGAACCCGCGACCCCCGGCGTGACAGGCCGGTATTCTAACCGACTGAACTACCGCTGCGCTAAACACTTGAAACGAATGGTGGGTGATGACGGGATCGAACCGCCGACATTCTGCTTGTAAGGCAGACGCTCTCCCAGCTGAGCTAATCACCCTTCGCTTCGGTGTGGCGCGCATTCTACGGAGCGACCCAACCTCTGGCAAGCACTTTTTTAAATAATTTTCTCAGGCCTTCCAAAGGCTTAGAGAAGGGTTGGCCTATGAGACGGCGAAGACAATAATGCCCCCCTTTGTATAAAGGAGAGACTCACCCCATGTGGTTCAAAAACCTGCTTATCTATCGCCTGACCCAAGACCTGCCTGTCGATGCCGAGGCGCTGGAAACTGCACTGGCCACCAAACTGGCGCGTCCATGTGCAAGCCAGGAGTTGACCACCTACGGTTTCGTCGCGCCGTTCGGCAAAGGCGAAGATGCTCCATTGGTGCACGTCAGCGGTGACTTCCTGCTGATTTCTGCGCGTAAAGAAGAACGCATTCTGCCGGGCAGCGTCGTGCGTGACGCGGTCAAGGAAAAGGTCGAAGAGATCGAAGCCGAGCAGATGCGCAAGGTCTATAAGAAGGAACGCGATCAGATCAAGGATGAAATCATCCAGGCCTTCCTGCCGCGCGCCTTTATCCGTCGCTCGTCGACCTTTGCTGCCATCGCGCCGAAACAGGGCCTGATCCTGGTCAACTCGGCCAGCCCGAAACGCGCTGAAGACCTGCTGTCGACCCTGCGTGAAGTGATCGGCACCCTGCCCGTTCGTCCGCTGACCGTGAAAATGTCACCAACCGCGACCATGACCGAATGGGTCACCACACAGAAAGCCGCCGACGACTTCTATGTACTCGACGAGTGCGAACTGCGCGACACCCACGAAGACGGCGGTATCGTGCGTTGCAAGCGTCAGGACCTGACCAGCGAAGAAATCCAGCTGCACCTGAGCACCGGCAAAGTGGTCACTCAATTGTCGCTGGCCTGGCAGGACAAACTGTCGTTCATGCTCGACGACAAGATGACCGTCAAACGTCTGAAGTTCGAAGATCTGTTGCAGGATCAGGCGGAACAGGACGGTGGTGATGAAGCGCTGGGTCAATTGGATGCCAGCTTCACCCTGATGATGCTGACGTTTGGCGACTTCCTGCCGGCGTTGGTGGAAGCGTTGGGTGGGGAAGAGACTCCTCAAGGCATCTAAAGCCGTGTGATGTCCAAACTGTAGGAGTGAGCCTGCTCGCGATGAGGGACTGACATTCAACTAATGTGTTGATTGAAAGACCGCTATCGCGAGCAGGCTCACTCCTACATTGTTTTTGTGTTGTTCATTTAATAATAAGGATCGGGCCATGCGCGCACTGGCTGCACTCAGCCGCTTTGTCGGCAACACCTTCGCTTACTGGGTTCTGATTTTCGCGGTGATTGCGTTCCTGCAACCGGCGTGGTTCCTCGGCCTGAAAAGCGCGATCGTACCGTTGCTCGGGCTAGTGATGTTCGGCATGGGCCTGACCCTCAAACTCGACGACTTCGCTGCCGTCGCCCGCCACCCATGGCGCGTGGCGCTGGGCGTGGTTGCACATTTCGTGATCATGCCCGGTGTGGCGTGGTTGCTCTGCCAAGTGTTCCACCTGCCGCCGGAAATCGCCGTCGGGGTGATTCTGGTCGGCTGCTGCCCGAGCGGCACTTCTTCCAACGTCATGACCTGGCTGGCTCGCGGCGATCTGGCGTTGTCGGTGGCCATTGCTGCCGTCACCACCCTCCTCGCCCCGCTGCTGACCCCGGCGCTGATCTGGCTGCTGGCCTCGGCGTGGTTGCCGGTGTCGTTCATGGAGCTGTTCTGGTCGATCCTGCAAGTGGTGTTGCTGCCGATCATTATCGGCGTAGTTGCCCAGCGTTTGCTCGGCGACAAAGTGCGCCACGCGGTGGATGTGTTGCCGCTGGTGTCGGTGGTCAGCATTGTGATCATCGTCACCGCCGTGGTGGCCGCCAGTCAGGCGAAAATCGCCGAATCCGGTCTGTTGATCATGGCCGTGGTCATGCTGCACAACAGCTTCGGTTATTTGCTGGGCTACTTCACCGGGCGCCTGTTCAAGCTGCCGCTGGCCCAGCGCAAGTCGTTGGCACTGGAAGTGGGCATGCAGAATTCGGGGTTGGGTGCGGCATTGGCCAGCGCGCATTTTTCGCCATTGGCGGCGGTGCCGAGTGCGCTGTTCAGCGTCTGGCACAATATTTCCGGCGCACTGCTGTCGACGTACTTCCGGCGCATGAGTGAAAAAGAAGATCGCGAGACACTGGCGCAGCGAGCGGCTGACTGAGCTCGAAACTTGATCCCCGGGTTAATGCTGGTCAAACTAGCGCGCAACGCGGGGACGACCCTGCGGCTCGAACGAGTCATTAATCTGGGGACGACCCCGTCAATCGATGGAGGTCTTGCATGTCCTGGATCATTCTGTTTTTCGCCGGCCTGTTCGAAGTCGGCTGGGCCGTCGGCCTGAAATACACCGACGGCTTCACCCGCCCGCTGCCCACCGTACTGACCGTTGCGGCCATGGCTATCAGTCTGGGTCTGCTGGGTCTGGCGATGAAGGAATTGCCGCTGGGCACGGCTTATGCGATCTGGACCGGTGTCGGTGCGGTGGGCACGGTGATAGCCGGGATCTTGCTGTTTGGCGAGTCGATGGCGTTGATTCGGCTGGCCAGTGTGGCGCTGATAATTACCGGATTGATTGGCCTTAAGGTCAGCGCTTAAGCCACTACCGCTTTCGCGAGCAGGCTCGCTCCTACAGGGAAACGCATTTCAAATGTAGGAGTGAGCATGCTCGCGAAGAGGCCCTTAAAATCGCCGACTATCTGACTGCCCCGCGCAACTCCCCCACCAACACCTGCAACTTCGCCGGCTCCGCCGCATCAACGTCCACCGGCGCACCCGCCACCAACGTCACCCGCGACCACAACCGCCGAAACACACCTTTATTCGGATCGCGACTGAAGAAACTCCCCCACAACCCCTGCAACGCCAGCGGAATCACCGGCACTGGCGTCTCTTCCAGAATCCGCGTCAGCCCGCCTCTGAACTCGTTCATCTCGCCATCGGCAGTCAACTTGCCTTCCGGGAAGATGCACACCAGCTCACCGTCCTTCAGATATTGAGCAATCCGGGTGAAAGCCTTTTCGTAGATCTGGATGTCTTCATTACGCCCGGCAATCGGAATTGTTCCCGCGGTACGGAAGATAAAGTTCAGCACCGGCAGGTTGTAGATCTTGTAGTACATGACAAAGCGAATCGGCCGACGTACTGCACCGCCAATCAGCAAGGCATCGACGAACGACACGTGATTGCACACCAATAGCGCGGCGCCCTCATCGGGGATCGCCTCAAGGTTGCGGTGCTCGACGCGGTACATGGAATGGCTGAGCAGCCAGATCATGAAACGCATGCTGAACTCGGGGACGATCTTGAAGATGTAGGCATTAACGCCAATGTTCAGCAGCGACACCACGAGGAACAACTGCGGGATCGACAGCTTGGCCACACTCAACAACACGATCGAGACGATGGCCGAGACCACCATAAACAACGCGTTGAGAATGTTGTTGGCGGCAATCACTCGCGCGCGCTCGTTCTCGGCGGTGCGCGACTGGATCAAGGCATACAGCGGCACAATGTAGAAACCGCCGAAAACGCCGAGGCCCAAGATGTCAATCAGCACTGCCCAGGTGTGCACAAAGCCCAGCACTTCAATCCAGCTGTGGCCGGTGACACTGTCGGGGATTCCCCCGGAATGCCACCACAGCAGCAGACCAAACACGGTCAGACCGAATGAGCCGAACGGCACCAGACCGATCTCGACCTTGCGCCCGGACAGCTTCTCGCAAAGCATCGAACCCAGCGCGATACCAACCGAGAATACGGTGAGAATCAGGGTGACCACGGTCTCATCGCCGTGCATCCATTCCTTGGCATAGGCCGGAATCTGCGTCAGGTAAATCGCCCCGACAAACCAGAACCACGAGTTGCCGACAATCGAGCGCGATACCGCCGGCGTCTGGCCCAAACCGAGTTTCAACGTGGCCCACGACTGGCTGAAGATATTCCAGTTCAGACGCATCTCCGGGGAGGACGCCGCTGCGCGCGGGATGCTGCGGCTGGCCAGATAACCCAGCACGGCAATCCCGACGATAGCCGTCGACACCAGCGGCGCATAATGGGTCGACGACATGATGACCCCGGCACCAATCGTCCCGGCGAGAATCGCCAGAAACGTGCCCATCTCCACCAAGCCGTTGCCGCCAACCAGTTCATCTTCGCGCAGCGCCTGCGGCAGGATCGAATATTTCACCGGTCCGAACAGCGCCGAGTGCGTGCCCATGGCGAACAGTGCCACCAGCATCAGCGACAAGTGATCAAAGAGGAAACCGACCGATCCTACGGCCATGATCGCGATTTCCGCGAGTTTGATCAGACGGATCAGCGCGTCTTTGGCGAACTTTTCACCAAACTGCCCGGCCAGTGCCGAGAACAGAAAAAACGGCAGGATAAACAGCAACGCACACAGGTTGACCCAGATCGAACGGTCACCCTCGATGGTCAGCCGGTAGAGAATGGCGAGGATCAGCGACTGCTTGAACACGTTGTCGTTGAACGCGCCGAGCGACTGCGTGATGAAGAACGGCAAGAAGCGCCGGGTGCGCAGCAGGTTGAACTGTGAGGGGTGACTCATCTTCCGTGTTTCCCTGATGTTTAAGGTAGAGAGGCCTGGGTACTGCTTATTGGAATCCCGAAGCGCGATCCAGGCCACACCTTACCTAAAACTTTCAGGTTATTTCTTCAAACCTGCGATGCACGGCGAGACGAACAGCTCGCCACGCCAGGCGCCTTGCACCGTGCGTTTACCGACAATCAGCCACATCACCGCCAGCAACATCACCAACAGCGTGCCGACAACGCTGAAAAACGTCAGATTCAGAGTGCTAGCCAGTTTCAAAGTGGCCAGAGAATACACACCCAACGGGAAGGTGAATCCCCACCAGCCGAGGTTGAACGGGATGCCGTCACGCAAGTAACGCACGGTGATCAGCAGCGCCATCAGCATCCACCACAGACCAAAGCCCCACAGCGTGATACCGGCGACAAGGCCCAGGCCCGAAGCGATTTCACCGATACCCGGCAGGCCGTTGGCGGCAAATATCGCTGGCGCATCTCCGCCGAGCAGCAACATGCCCAGCGCACCGGTACCGATCGGGCCGAGTGCCAGCCAGCTCGAAGCGGCCATGTTTTCGTGGGGCAGTTTATGCAGGGCCATGCGCAGCAGCAGGATCGTCAGAATGCTGAACGCTACCGGTAGGGAAAAGGCCCAGAGCACGTAGCTTGTCGTCAGTACCACCAGTTGCGAGTGGGCATCGGTGAGATGCGGTGCGAGCAAACCACCGCTGGCCGCCGCCACTTCTGCTGCCACGACCGGCAGCAGCCAAACCGCGGTCATCTGGTCGATGCTGTGTTCCTGGCGGGTAAACATCATGTACGGAATCAACACACCACAGGCCAGCGACATGGCCACATCGACCCACCACAACACTTCGGCGAGATGAATCACGCCGTCGCCCCAACGTGGCAGGCCGAACAGCAGAAAACCGTTGATAATCGTCGCCAGGCCCATGGGAATGGTGCCGAAGAACATCGACACCGTGGAGTGGCCGAAAATCCGCCGCGCTTCATCGAAGAACAAGATCCAGCGCGCGGCGTAGGCAGCGGTAAACAGGCTGAACAACAGGATGTTGAACAACCACAAACCTTCAGCGATAGCGTGCAGGCCTGGAATGGCCAAGGGCAGTTGCGCCAGCGCCAACGCCAGCACACCCGTGCCCATGGTGGCGGCAAACCAGTTCGGGGTGAACTGGCGGATCACTTCGCGCGGATGCTGTAGCTGGCTGAACGGCTTGATGCCGGGTTTGGCACTGTTGGGGCAAATCATCATGAACTCCTGTCCTCTGGTGAGGTTGAGTCCATGGTAGAACCGAATCGAATATCTATATAACGGGTAATATCTCTAACTGTTATCTGTTTTACCAATAAGAAGTCAGACGCTGCCTTCGCTCTCGATTACCAGAATCCGCGCTGCGCCCTGCGGATGGGCGACGTGCTCGGTGCCGACGCTCGCATAGAAGATGTCGCCGACATCCAGCTGCACCTGTTTTTCTTCGCCATGCTCGCGGTAATGCATCAGCACTTGGCCATCGAGCACCACAAACACTTCCTCGCCGTCATTGACGTGCCATTTGTACGGCTGATCGGTCCAGTGCAGGCGCGTGGTGATGCCGTTCATATTGGCGATGTCCAGCGCGCCCCAGGCTCGCTCGGCGGTGAAAGTCTTGCTGCGGATAATCTTCATGAGTCGATCCGTGAGAAGAAGGCTGGCCAAGGCTAACCGAAACCGCAGCGATTATGGAGCGCGGCACACTTTGGCCGGCGCAGGACGCAGGCTAAGCAACAACGCGCCGACAGCCAGCACAATCAACACCGCACCGTAACCATCGGTGGTCGCCAGCAAACCGTAGCTGCGCGACAAGTGCCCGGCGAGCAACGCCGGCAAGCAGAACGCCAGATAACTGAGCACGTAATAGGCCGCCATCAATCCCGCGCGCTCATGGGCCAAGGCCAGCGGCACCAGGCTGCGTACGGCACCGAGAAATCCCGAACCAAAGCCGCAACCGGCCACCAGCGTGCCAAGGAAAAACAACGCCAGGCTGGCGCTGTGCACCCCCAGCAGAATCAACACCAGGCCGATCGGCAACAGGCTCGCGCCCAACTGCAATGCCCTTGTCGCGGGACGATTGCGCAGCGTGAAAATCATCAATGCACCGGTCACCGTCAGGGCAGCCACGGTTGCGCCGCCGATCAGATTGGAAGTCGAACCGGTGGCGGTGCGCACCAGCGATGGCGCGAGGGAGGCGTAGAAACCACCGAGCGCCCAGGTTGCCGTATTCAGCGGCAACACGCGCCACAACGTTGAACGTGCCTGCACCGGCACATGCAAAGTCGGCCGTAACGATGCCCACGCTCCGGCTTGCGGCGTAACGCTTTCCGGCAGACGCCAAACGTATAACGCCTGCAATACAAACAGCGCCAGCAGCAGCCAGTAAGTCAGTTGCAACGGCGCGGGGGCGAACTCGGCCAGCAATCCGCAGCCCATGCCACCCAGCGCCATGCCCAGCAACGGCGCGACACTGTTGATCAGCGGTCCTTGCTGGCGATCGGTGTCCAGCAACGTGGCACTTAAAACAGCGGTGGCCATGCCAGTAGCGAAGCCTTGCAGTACGCGTGCTGCGATCAACCCACTGACGCTGTCGGCATAAATGAACAGCAACATCGCCAACGCGTTGAGCAGCACCGAAGTGAAGATCACCGGTTTGCGCCCGAGGTGATCCGACAGCGAACCGACGGTCAGTAGCGCCGCCAGCAGACTCAGGGCGTAGACCCCGAAAATCAGGGTCAGCACCGTTGCCGAGAAATGCAGTTGATCCTGATACAAGTGATACAGCGGCGTCGGCGCAGTGGAAGCGGCGAGAAAACTGAGTAAGGTGATCGCCAGAAACCACAGATTCGAACGATGTGAAACAGCGCTATTCATGTGCACACTCCGCAAAAGCTAATTTTTTGCTTTTGCGGAGTGTGCTACTGCTCAACGCTTAAAGCAAATTCTTTGTGTTAAGGTCTGCCGCATGGCTATTAAAGAAGGTTTACGCCCCGGCGGTCGCAGCGCCCGGGTACAAGAGTCGATTCATTCGGCAGTCCATGCGCTTCTGCAAGAACAGGAGCGTTCGACCGTGACCGTCCCGCAAATCGCAGCACGCGCCGGGGTGACGCCATCGACGATCTATCGACGCTGGGGTGATCTTTCGGCGTTATTGGCCGACGTCGCCCTCGCCCGCATGCGCCCCGACAGCGAGCCGGCGCAAACCGGCAGTTTGCGCAGTGATATTCGCGCGTGGGCCGAGCAGTATCTCGATGAGATGAGCTCCGAACCTGGGCGCAACATGATGCGCGACGTGCAGGCGAGCGCTACGCCGGGGTATTGCGTGACGATCATTGGTGCGCAATTGCAGACGATCATCGAGCGGCATCCCGATGAGGCGGCGCCGAGTGTTGATCGGTTGATCAATCTGGTGGTCGCGCCGGTGGTGTTTCGGATTCTGTTTTCGGCGGCGGCGCTGGAAGTGGAAGAATTGCATTATCTGATCGATATCGCGCTGCGGCTGGACTGACGCCATCGCGAGCAGGCTCACTCCTACAGGGGAATGCATTTCAAATGTAGGCCTTCGCCTGCTCGCGATGGGGCCTCAAGAGTCACCACCAAAACCACCCGGTTCCGCCCCTGCGACACCCCGCCACGCCACGACCTTGGTCGACACTGACTAACCGCCCCGCGCATGCGAGACTGTCCGCCCGGGCAGGAGTGCCGGGGAGTCTTTTGTCGGGAGTGTTGCATGTCGCTGTCCACCGGGCTGATCGCCGCCGTCGCCCTGGCCTATATGGCCATCATGTTCGCCATCGCCTTCTACGGCGACCGCCGCAGCGCGCCGTTGCCGCCGCGCATGCGTGCCTGGGTGTACAGCCTGTCGCTGGCGGTTTACTGCACCAGTTGGACGTTCTTCGGCGCAGTCGGTCAGGCGGCCGAACAACTGTGGTCATTCCTGCCGATTTACCTCGGGCCGATCCTGCTGTTGGTGGGCGCGCCGTGGGTCCTGCAGAAAATGGTGATGATCAGCAAACAGGAGAACATCACCTCCATCGCTGACTTCATCGCTGCACGCTACGGAAAATCGCAATCGCTGGCGGTGGTCGTGGCGCTGATCTGTCTGGTCGGCGTCCTCCCCTACATTGCCCTGCAACTCAAAGGCATCGTCCTCGGCGTAAACCTGTTGATCGGTGCCGGTGCCGACGCCATGGGCACTCGCGCCCAGGACACCGCGCTGATCGTGTCGCTGGTGCTGGCGCTGTTCACCATCGTTTTCGGTACGCGCAACCTCGACGCCACCGAGCACCACCGGGGCATGGTGCTGGCGATTGCCTTTGAGTCGCTGGTCAAACTGTTCGCGTTTCTCGCCGTCGGCGCCTTCGTCACCTATGGCCTGTATGACGGTTTCGATGACCTGTTCAACCAGGCCATGCTCGCCCCGCGCCTCGAGGAATACTGGAAAGAAACCATTAACTGGCCGTCGATGGTGGTACAAACCGGCGTGGCGATGATGGCGATCATCTGCCTGCCCCGGCAATTTCACGTCACCGTGGTGGAGAACATCGATCCGCAGGATCTACGTCTGGCCAAATGGGTGTTTCCCGCTTATCTCGCTTTGGCAGCGCTGTTTGTAGTCCCGATCGCCTTGGCCGGTCAGATGCTGCTGCCCAGCGACGTGCTGCCCGACTCTTTCGTGATCAGCCTGCCACTGGCGCAGGCGCATCCGGCGCTGGCGATGCTGGCGTTTATTGGCGGCGCGTCAGCGGCCACGGGCATGGTGATTGTTGCCAGCGTGGCGTTGTCGACCATGGTTTCCAACGACATGCTGTTGCCGTGGTTGCTGCGCCGCAATAACGCCGAGCGCCCGTTCGAAGTGTTCCGCCAGTGGATGCTGTCGGTGCGGCGCGTGAGCATCGTGGTGATTCTGTTGCTGGCGTACGTCAGCTATCGCCTGCTCGGCTCGACCGCGAGTCTGGCGACCATCGGCCAGATCGCCTTCGCTGCGGTGACCCAACTGGCGCCAGCGATGCTCGGCGCGCTGTACTGGAAACAGGCCAACCGCCGCGGTGTTTTCGCCGGTTTGGCGGCGGGTACATTCCTCTGGTTCTACACGTTGATCCTGCCGATTGCCGCGCACAGCCTTGGCTGGTCGCTAAGCAGTTTTCCGGGGCTGGCGTGGTTGCACAGTAATCCGCTGAACCTGCCGATTACCCCGCTGACCCAAGGTGTGGTGCTGTCGCTGGCGGGTAACTTCACGCTGTTTGCCTGGGTATCGGTGCTGTCGCGTACGCGGGTGTCTGAGCATTGGCAGGCCGGGCGCTTCATCGGGCAGGAGATCAGCGCACGGCCAAGTGCGCGGTCGATGCTGGCGGTGCAGATCGACGACTTGCTGCAACTGGCCGCGCGTTTTGTCGGTGAGGAACGTGCGCGCCAGAGCTTCATTCGCTTCGCCTATCGCCAGGGCAAAGGCTTCAACCCGAACCAGAATGCCGACGGCGAATGGATCGCCCATACCGAGCGCTTGCTGGCCGGTGTGCTTGGCGCTTCTTCGACACGTGCTGTAGTAAAAGCCGCCATCGAAGGTCGGGAAATGCAACTGGAGGATGTAGTCCGCATCGCCGACGAAGCCTCGGAAGTGCTGCAGTTCAACCGCGCCCTGCTGCAAGGGGCGATCGAGAACATTACCCAAGGCATCAGCGTGGTCGACCAGTCGTTGAAACTGGTGGCGTGGAACCGGCGTTATCTGGAACTGTTCAACTACCCCGACGGTTTGATCAGTGTCGGCCGACCGATTGCCGACATTATTCGCTACAACGCCGAGCGCGGTTTGTGCGGCCCCGGCGAAGCAGAGGTCCACGTTGCCCGCCGTCTGCACTGGATGCGTCAGGGCCGCGCGCATACGTCTGAGCGGCTGTTCCCCAACGGCCGAGTGATCGAGTTGATCGGCAATCCGATGCCGGGCGGCGGCTTCGTCATGAGTTTCACCGACATCACCGCGTTCCGCGAAGCCGAACAAGCGCTGACCGAGGCCAACGAAGGGCTGGAGCAACGCGTCAGCGAACGCACCCAGGAACTGTCGCAACTCAACGTCGCACTGACCGAAGCCAAGGGCACTGCCGAGGCGGCCAACCAGTCGAAAACCCGCTTCCTCGCGGCAGTCAGCCATGACTTGATGCAGCCGCTGAACGCCGCTCGACTGTTCTCCGCCGCCCTCTCCCACCAGGACGACGGTTTGAGCAGCGAGGCGCAGAAACTGGTGCAACACCTCGACAGTTCGCTGCGCTCAGCCGAGGACTTGATCAGCGATCTGCTGGATATTTCCCGCTTGGAAAACGGCAAGATCAATCCGGATCGCAAGCCGTTCGCCGTCAATGAGTTGTTCGACATTCTCGGTGCCGAGTTCAAGGCGCTGGCCCAGGAACAAGGTTTGACCTTCCGTGTGCGCGGCAGTCATTTGCGCATCGACAGCGACATCAAATTACTGCGACGGATACTGCAGAACTTCCTTACTAACGCCTTCCGTTACGCCAAAGGCCCGGTGCTGCTGGGTGTGCGTCGGCGTGGCGGCGAACTGTGCCTGGAAGTGTGGGATCGCGGGCCGGGTATTCCGGAAGATAAACAACAGGTGATTTTCGAGGAGTTCAAGCGCCTCGACAGCCATCAGACCCGCGCCGAAAAAGGCCTCGGGCTGGGTTTGGCAATTGCCGATGGTTTGTGCCGTGTACTCGGGCATACCTTGCGTGTGCGTTCGTGGCCGGGGCGCGGCAGTGTGTTCAGCGTCAGCGTGCCGCTGGCTCGCTCACAAGCCATGCCGGCGAGCGCCGCCGTTGAATTGAATGGCAAATTGCTGAGCGGCGCGCAGGTGCTGTGCATCGACAATGAAGACAGCATTCTGATCGGCATGAACAGCCTGCTGAGCCGCTGGGGTTGCCAGGTGTGGACGGCGCGCAACCGTGAGGAATGCGCGGCGCTGCTGAGTGACGGCGTGCGACCGCAACTGGCGTTGGTCGACTATCACCTCGACCACGGCGATACCGGCACCGAGTTGATGGCGTGGTTGCGCACCACGTTGGGCGAGCCGGTGCCGGGGGTGGTGATCAGTGCTGACGGGCGACCGGAGATGGTTGCGCAGGTGCATGCGGCGGGGCTGGATTATCTGCCGAAACCGGTGAAGCCGGCGGCGTTGCGGGCGTTGTTGAGTCGGTATTTGCCGCTGTAAAGATGTGTGTACTGCAGCGGCCTCTTCGCGAGCAGGCTCGCTCCCACCTTTGGAATGCATTTCACTGTGGGAGCGAGCCTGCTCGCGAAGCTTTTCGGGTTATTCAGGGAGTTCGACGAGACCATCGACATCGGTCATCGCCCGCTCCAGCAAGTCCGCTGGCAAACTCTTGCTCGCCCGAGCACCGAGCAACTTGAGCTGTTCACTGCGACTGACCAGATTACCGCGCCCCTCTGTCAGCTTGTTGCGCGCAGAACTGTAGGCTTTATCCAGCTGTTGCAGTCGATTGCCAACCTCGTCGAGATCCTGAATAAACAGCACGAACTTGTCGTACAGCCACCCGGCGCGCTCGGCGATTTCCCGAGCATTCTGACTCTGGCGCTCCTGCTTCCACAGACTGTCGATCACCCGCAAAGTCGCCAGCAATGTCGTCGGGCTGACGATGACGATGTTGCGGTCGAAGGCTTCCTGGAACAGGCTCGGTTCGGCTTGCAACGCCGCCGAAAACGCCGCTTCGATTGGCACGAACAGCAAAACGAAATCAAGGCTGTGCAAGCCTTCCAGACGTTTGTAGTCCTTGCCGGCCAGGCCTTTGACATGATTGCGCAACGACAGCACGTGCTGCTTGATTGCGATCTGCCCGAGAGTGTCGTCGTCGGCAGCCACGTATTGCTGATACGCGGTGAGGCTCACCTTGGAATCCACCACCACTTGCTTGTCGCCCGGCAGGTAAATGATCACATCAGGCTGGAAGCGCTCGCCATCCGGGCCTTTGAGATTGACCTGAGTCTGGTACTCGCGGCCCTTCTCCAGACCGGCGTGTTCGAGCACCCGTTCGAGAATCAGCTCACCCCAGTTGCCTTGGGTTTTCTGGCCTTTGAGGGCACGGGTGAGGTTGGTGGCTTCGTCGCTCAGACGCAGGTTGAGCGCCTGCAAGCGCTCCAGCTCCTTGGCCAGCGAGAAACGCTCGCGGGCCTCGGCCTGATAACTTTCTTCGACACGTTTTTCGAAGGACTGAATACGTTCCTTGAGCGGGTCGAGCAACTGACCGAGGCGTTGCTGGCTGGTCTCGGCAAAGCGCTGCTCGCGCTCATCGAAGATCTTCCCGGCCAGCTCGGCAAACTGCGCGCGCAGTTCATCGCGCGAGCCTTGCAAGTCGTCGAGGCGTTGCTGGTGGCTTTCCTGTTGCTCGCGCAGTTCGGCGTTCAGTGAAGCAGCCTGTGCGTCGAGGCGGCGCAGTTCAGCTTCCTTGTTGGCGCGTTCGAGGTTCCAGGCGTGGGAAGCATCGCGGGCGTCGTCGCGTTCGATCTGCAGCAGTTCGACTTCCCGGCGCAGAGCGGCCAGATCAGCCTGCTTGGCGGCATTGGCCTGGCCGAGATCGGCAACTTCATCGCGGCTGGCGTCGAGCTGCGCGTTAAGCCCATCCTGCGCCAGTTGGGCCATGGCCAGCCGCTCTTCGAGCAGGGCGACCTCAGCCTGGCCGTTGCTCGCCCGGCGTTGCAGTTGCCAGGCCAATGCCAGCAGTGGCAATCCCGCCCCCGCAAGCCCCAGCAATACGCTGGTCAAGTCCATCGCCATAGCCATTCCCGCCGATCTTATAAAGCCTGAAGGTTAACCAAGGTGTCAGGTCTTGGACAGCTCAGTCTTCGAGCAGACCGAGTTCCTGTTGCGCGCGACGGTCGCCGGCGCGGGCGGCCTGGCGCAGCAGATCCTGACCGATGCGACGGTCCCGTGCGTTACCGCACTCGCGGCACATCAATTGGCCGAGGCGGCTTTGCGCGACCACCACGCCATCACGCGCCGGTTGTTTGAGCAGGCGACCAGCGAGGTGTTTGGCGTTGTGACTGTCGCTCAGACGCGGGCTGTCGAGCAGCCACTCTGCAACGCGAACGGAAAAGCGCTTGGGCGGGGTAACAGGAAGAGTTTGTGAGGTAACAGAGTCTGATACTGAGCGAAACTTCATAAAGCACTGTGGGACGAATCGGAAGGCGCGCCACTCTACTCTCTTTTTCTTACAGGTAAAGTCGAAAAACAACCCGGCACGCCCGTCCTAGAGCAAGCGCTCGGGACAATCCACAGAAGCTGTGGATAACTCAGTGGACAACCGTCCTCCAACCCTCGCAAAGCCTTATGGAATGGGGCTCGCAGTCAAACTGACGATTTTTTCACCAACAAAAAAAAGCGATGTTTTTCATTGACTTAAACTTTCGATGCAGGCAGCCACTGGAGTCAGGAATGATGTGACAGCGCTGTTACAGCCTGCGCAACTAATGTGCACAAGTACCTGTTACCCGGTTATATCGATGCGCTTTTTCGGTTCGGTTTATGGTCAGGCTTGGGGATAAGCCGGTCTATCGCGCGGCTTGATGAAGACATCTTCACCGACCGACGGTGGAAAAATGCGCCAATTGCGGGCAATTGAGCAAGCACGCAAAGCGGGCTCAATCTCTGGCTGCAATCTTTTTCTCCACGAGGTTTGCTTTACCCGTTTCGATCCGTTAGTATCCGCGGCGTTAGTACCAAGCTGAAAGTCAATTCCGGTCGAACACATCCCCACGGTCAGCCTTCTACCAAGAAGCCCTACCGAAAAAAGCGGGAACGACCCCTCGATGGTTTCCAGGTAAATCTTGCGGCGACACTGCCTTCGAATGATGCGAAGGGTGTTGCGAAGACCACTTACTCTGACCGAACCAACCTGCAAATTGATCAGGATCTTCACCCCGGGCCCAGAACCTTTGCCCTTGATGTGTTGCCTGCCCTCCTAAGTACCTACCTGCCAGCCCAAGCGCGCCAACTTAATTGCGCTTCAAACTGGCTGCTTTGTTCCAGTCGGGTTCTTCGTTCGACCAATGGTGGTCGACGTTACTGGAACGTTTTAACGTTGCACGGTTCTTATCCGTGTCATTTGTAGGAACACCTAATAACTATGTCTGCTCAAATCCATACTCAGGATGCCATTCGCACCCTAACCAACGCTTTTGCACCAATGAACTGCCTGATCATGGCCGCTCGCAAAGGCTGCTTCAGCTTCACACTGGTCAACGAACACGGTATCGCCCGCCACAGCGAGCGTCTGTACCCCGATCAATACTCCAGCGCTGAACCGCTGCAGGCCGTGATCGATCGTACCCGTCAGGCATTGATTGCCTGAGAGCCGAAAAGGCTGCAAAAGCAAAAGCCTCGCACAAAATGCGGGGCTTTTTATTGCCCGATGTTTCACTTTTAGCCGTTGGCGCTTAAGTACCAACGGATATAACGGTTATAACTCGAAGCCGGAAATATTTTAAAAACAGGCCTTTACGTCGCGAATATGACACTACACTTCAACTCAAGCGGCGTGATCCGCTTGCGGCGAGCCTGAACCGATCCACAGCTGCCAAGCCCCCCTTCAGGACTCGCCATTAATAACAAGAACCGAGGGTTTTATGGGTATCGCTGCCAGCGAACTGTGCCGCTACGTGATCCGTCCTACGTTGATCTATCTGGGACGCCACAGCGCGACTGCCGAATCTCTGCTGCTGGGCATCGCCGCCAGTCAGTCAGCCCTGGGTTCCGCCCTGCATGACCGCCGTGGCCACGGCCTCTACCGCATTGCCGAGCATCGCCATCAAGCCCTTTGGGATGATTACCTGGCACTCGATCCCGAACGTGCCAGCCTGGTTCGCGGCCTCGCCAGCCAGCATGCGTTCCTGACCGGTCCGCACCTGGAACTGACGGTCAATCTGCGTTACGCCACGGCCATTGCCTGGCTGCTGGTGGAAGAACAAAACCCCACCCTCCCCGATTGCAACGATTTGCTGGGAATGGCGCGTATCTGGCGCCAGACCTTTCAACCCCAAGGTCGCCTGCGCGACTTCACTTACGCTTGGCACACCTGTGTTTCAACGGTGAATCAGGTCGCTTGCTGACCGACCGGTTTCAGAAGATCGCCCAACAGGACGCGATTCTGGTCGGATTGTCCTACAAAACCGCTCTAACTCAAGGCATACGGACTATAGCGCTGGGACGAAAATGTTGGTAATTTTCGCCCCGGTGATCACCAGGAGTTCTAATAATGAAAAAAGTCATGCTCAAAACCACCCTTAGCCTCGCCGTTACCATGGCATCCACCCAGATCTTCGCAGCTGGCTTTGCCATCAACGAACACAGTATCAGCGGGATGGGCACCGGTTACGCTGGGCGATCTTCTTCTGCCGACGATGCAAGCACTGTTTATGGCAACCCTGCCGGCATGTCGCGCCTCAAGCGCGAACAAGTGACTGGCGGTGTTGCATTCCTCGATGCAAAAACCGATATCAGCGACGCCAGCTCCAGCCCTAACGGCGGCAGCAACAAAGGCGACATGGTGCCCTTCACCTCCGTACCTATGGGCTTCTACGTCAAACCGATCGATGATCATTGGGCATTCGGTCTCGGCGTTTACGTGCCGTTCGGCCTGATTACCGACTACGAAAACAACTTTGCCGGCCGTTATTTCGGCAGCAAGTCTGAAGTTCAGGTCATCACTTTCCAGCCAACCGTCAGCTACGCTTTCAACGACAAGGTGTCGATCGGTTTTGGTCCGACCATCAACCGCATCGACGGCACGCTGGAATCCAACCTGTCGATCACTCAGGCCGCGCCGGATGGCAAGGTCAAGATCAAGGGTGACGACACCGCGCTGGGCTACAACATCGGCGTGCTGGTACAAGCCACTGACACCACTCGCCTGGGTCTGACTTACCACTCGAAAGTCGACTACAAGCTCGAAGGCAACACCAAGGTCAACTACGGTGTACTGGGTGCAATCGGTCTGGGCGCCAACCAGAAGTACGATGCTTCGCTGAAGATCACCACGCCTGAATCCGTCGACTTCTCGGTCACCCAGGCGATCAACGATCGCTGGAACGTGTATGCCGGTTCGACCTGGACCCGCTGGAGCCAGCTGGAAAAAATCACCGTCAAGAACTCCGGTGTGCAGCCGCTGCTGGCCGGTCAATTCGGTGAAATCACCGAAGACCAGAACTGGCACGACTCCTGGGCTTATGCCTTGGGTACTTCGTACCAGCTGAACAAGGAATGGGTACTGCGTACCGGTCTGACCTTCGACCAGTCGCCGACCAACAACGTCGATCGTTCGCCACGCATTCCTACCGGTGACCGGACCATCTTCAGCATCGGTGCCGGCTGGAGCCCGACCGAAGACCTGACTATCGATGTCGCTTACTCGTACCTGAAAGAAGAGTCGGTGAAGATCCGCAACGAAAACGATCGTGGCCAGAGCTACGACGCCAAGTATGAAAACTCGGCAAACGGTTTCGGTGTCGGCGCTACTTATCGCTTCTGATGCTGTGTGGCGAGGCTAATCCCTCACCCACAAAAAGCCCCGCTCTCTTTGCAGAGGCGGGGCTTTTTAATGCCTGAAATTTGTGCGACCTGTAGGACCTGTCGAGTGCAACGAGGCTGCGATCTTTTGATCTTGTTTTTTCAAATCAAAAGATCGCAGCGTGCCGCAGCTCCTACAAAATCATCGCCGGCCTTCGGATTCAAGGTTTCAGCGGTTTCGAGGCAATAGCCTTTTCAATCGCAGCGATAAATTCCGGATCATCAGGCTTGGTCAGGCTGGAAAAATTGGCGATCACCTTGCCCTGGCGATCGACTACGTATTTGTAGAAATTCCACTTCGGTGCGCTGCTCTGTGCCGCCAGCACCTGAAACAGATGCGTAGCGTCATCACCACGAACCTTTTGCGGCTCGGTCATGTTGAACGTCACGCCGTAGTTGGCGTAGCAGACCTTGGCAGTCTCGGCGCTGTCCTTGGACTCCTGCTTGAAGTCATTGGAAGGCACGCCGAGCATTTGCAGCCCTTGACCTTCGTAGCGCTTATGCAGCGCCTCCAAGCCTTCGAACTGCGGCGCGAAACCGCAGAAGCTCGCGGTATTGACCACCACCAACGGCCTGTCGGCGTACTGCTTGCACAGATCGATGGATTCCTTGGCTCGCAGCTTGGGCAGCGAGCCTTGCAGCAATTCGGGACAGTCAGCGGCCTGAGCCAGTCCAGTCAACGCCATCAGCAACGCGGGAACAGCACACCAGCGAATCAGCATGTCGAACATCCTTGAGCAGTCGTCAGAGTTTGACGTTACTCGCCATGCTTGTTTCTAGCAAATGCTCATGCCCAACTGCATCAACGCCAGTCCGCCCTGATGCCAGCCCCACCACACCAGCGCCAGCAATGCGGCGCCAAGTGCGGCGATGACGATACGTGGCCAGAGTCGGCTCATGCGGCGCTCGCTGCGGCTTGCAGACGTGCGACCGGCCGTTCGCGCACCGGCCAGTTCAGCGCGGCCGCCAGCAGGCTCAAAAGTATCGCCACTTGCCAGATCAAGTCATAACTCCCGGTTCGGTCATACACCACCCCGCCCAGCCAGCCGCCGAGGAACGAACCCAGCTGATGGAACAGAAACACGATGCCACCGAGCATGGACAGGTTTCGCACGCCGAACAAGGTCGCCACCGTACCGTTGGTCAACGGCACCGTCGACAGCCACAGGAAACCCATCGCCATGCCGAACAGGTACGCCGAGGTAGTCGTCACCGGCAGCCACAGAAACAGCACGATCACCACCGCACGCAACAAGTACAACGCTGTCAGCAGACGCGGTTTGGACATACGCCCGCCGAGCCAACCGGCGGTGTAGGTGCCGAAGATATTGAACAATCCGATCAACGCCAGCACCGTCGTACCAACGCTGGCTGGCAGATGCTGATCGACCAGGTACGCAGGCAGGTGCACGCCGATGAACACCACCTGAAAACCGCAGACGAAAAAGCCGAATGCCAATAACCAGAAACCCGAATGCGAGCAGGCTTCGCGCAGCGCTTCGGACAGCGTCTGTTCATGGCCAAGCACCGGCAACGGCTTGTCCTTGAGCATGCTCACCAGCGGCACGATCAGCGCCACCAACAGGCCCAGCACCAGCAAGGCGGCCGACCAGCCAAGCCAGCCGATCAGACCCAGCGTGCCCGGCAACATGGCGAACTGGCCGAAAGAACCGGCGGCACTGGCAATGCCCATGCCCATGCTGCGTTTCTCTGGCGGCACGGCACGTCCCACGACACCGAGGATGACCGAGAACGAAGTGCCCGAAAGGCCGATACCGATCAGCAGACCGGCACTCAGTGACAGCGTCACCGCCGAATCAGACAGCCCCATGCACACCAGACCCACCGCGTAGAGCACCCCACCGATGAGCACCACTTTTGCCGCGCCGAAGCGGTCAGCCAATGCGCCGGTAAACGGTTGCGCCAAGCCCCAGATCAGGTTCTGCAGAGCAATGGCAAAGGCGAACACCTCACGCCCCCAACCGAACTGCGCGCTCATCGGTGACAGGAACAAGCCGAAACCGTGCCGCACGCCCAATGACAACGCGAGAATCAGCGCACTCCCGACCAACACCCAACCGCACGTACGCCACATCGATGTCATTGTTATTCTCCGCTTGCGGGTATATACCCGCTTGAGTTTGGAAAAAACCGGCCTCAGGCCAGTTCATCCAGCAATCTGAGCAAGGTTTCACGCTTCTCGGCACCCAGTCGGTCGATCAACCGCTGCTGTGCCGCTTCCCAGGCCGGCAGTGCCGCTGCCAGGCGTTGCACGCCAGTCTCGGTGAGTTTGACGATGCGGTTACGCATGTCCTCGCCCTCGGCCAGCGCCACCAGCCCCTCGCCTTCCAGCACCCGCAAGTTGCGCCCGAGGGTGCTGCGATCCAGCCCCATGGCTTCGGCGAGTTCCGAGATGCTCGGTTGATCCAGGCGCTGCAGGTTGCACAGCAGAGAATACTGGGCAACGTTGATCCCGAAGCCGTCGAGAGCGCCGTCGTAATGCCTGCTGACGCCACGAGCGGCGCGACGCAGGTTGGTGCACAAACACTGAGAAGGAAGCATGATGCGTGTATATACCCGCGACTGTGTTAAATCAAGTTACAGATGAGTTTACCCATAACATTTGTGGCGCCTGACACACCGCTATCGCGAGCAGGCTCACTCCTACAGGGGAACGCGGCCAACTGTAGGAGTGAGCCTGCTCGCGATGAGGCCGGCATGACCAGTAGAAATCCATCAGAGCAAAACCAATCCAACCAACACCACCATCTCCAGCAATTCCAGCAACGCCCCCGCCGTATCACCGGTCGTCCCGCCCAACCGCCGCATCATCACCTGCCGCAGCCAGACAAACACACCGACAGCGATCAGCAACGCGACAACCGCGCTAAAACCGGCGATCAGCAAGCAGCCCAGCGCACTTGCGCCCAACACCCACCACCCGGCCTTGCGCGGCAAATGATCCGCCAACGCCTGCCCCAACCCGCCCGCACGCACATACGGCGTGGTCAGAAACAACCCGAGCAACGCCGCCCGTCCGAGCAATGGCACGATGATCAACGCCTGCCCATGCCCCTGCTCGATCAACGCCAGCAACGCAGCAAATTTGAGCAACAACAGCAACACCAGCGTGACCACCGCAATCGGCCCGCTGCGCGGATCTTTCATGATCGTCAGCGTGCGCTCGCGATCACCAAAACCGCCGAGCCAGGCATCGGCGCTGTCGGCCAGACCATCAAGGTGAAGCGCACCGCTGAGCAGCACCCAAACCGTCAACAGCAATGCCGCATGCAGAAACAACGGCGCGCCGCTCAAGGCGAGATTCAGCGCCCACAGGATCACCCCGAACAGCAGCCCCACCAACGGATAAAACAGCAGAGACCGCCCCAGTTGCTCCGGCTCAGGCATCCCCGGCAAACGAATCGGCAGGCTGCTGAGAAATTGCAGGGCGATCCACAGCGGCAACATGTCAGCAACCTTCCTTGAGTGAACCGTCAGCCTCGATCGTCAGCGCAAACAACGCGCCGTGAGCGACCTCGACATTGAGCAGCTGTTCGCGCGGCAACCCTCGCGCTTGCGCCAACAACAAACGCATCACGCCGCCATGACTGATCAGCAACACCCGCTCACCGGCGTAAGCACTGTGCAGGCGCGCAACGGCCGCCAGCACTCGAGAAGAAAACTCGCTGACCGGCTCACCCTGCGGCGGCGTAAACGAATACGGATCGGCCCAGAACAACCCCAAGTCCTCGGCATCGGTCTCCATCAACGCTGCCGCACTCTGCCCTTCCCACGCGCCGAAATGCAGTTCCTGCAGATCCTTGTCCAGACGCACTGACAGGTTCAGTTGCTCACCCAGCTCTGCGGCAAACCGCGCGCAACGCTGCAACGGCGAACTGACGATCCGATCCCACGGCCCGCCCTCGACCACGGCCAAACGCATCTGCGCCCAGCCCTTTTCGGTCAGCGCATCGTCGAGGCTGCCGCGCAAACCACCGCCGAGCTCAGTCTCACCATGGCGCAGCAGATCCAGATGCAAGGTCATGCCGGACGATCCGCCACCGCTGCTTCGGCGAATGTTGCCATCTGCCCGTGCAGATCACAGGCCAGACGCAACAATGGCACCGCCAGCGCCGCGCCACTGCCCTCGCCCAGACGCAAACCGAGTTCCAGCAACGGCTCGGCAGCGAGGGTTTCCAGCACATGACGATGGCCCGGCTCGGCACCGCGATGACCGAACAACAACCACTCGCGGCAAGCCGGATTCAAACGCACCGCAACCAGCGCCGCGACCGTGCAGATAAAACCGTCGACCAGCACCGCAACGCCTTCTTGAGCCGCCGCCAGATACGCACCGACCAGTGCGGCGATTTCAAAACCGCCCAGATTGAACAGGGTCTGCAAGACATCGCCACGCTGCGCTGCATGCAATGCCAGCGCGCGCTCAATCACTTGTGCTTTATGACTGACACCTTCGGCATTCAGCCCGGTGCCGGGACCGGTCAGATGCGCCACCGGGCAATCGAGCAAGGCGCAGGCCAGCGCACTGGCTGCCGTGGTGTTGCCAATGCCCATTTCGCCACCGATGAACAACTGCGTGCCCGCCGCTTTCGCTCGCAGCAGACTGTCGCGACCGGCCTGCAAGGCGAGTTCGCCCTGGGCCTGAGTCATCGCCGCACCCTGAGCGAAGTTCGCCGTACCCGCGCCAATGTTCAAATGACGCACACCCGGCAGGTTCAGCGCGGGATTCACCGTGCCCAGATCGACCACTTCCAACTGCGCGCCGAGCTGACGCGCCAGCACGCTGATCGCCGCGCCGCCACTGACAAAGTTGAGCAGCATCTGCCCGGTGACTTCCTGCGGGAACGCCGAAACCCCTTCTGCAACCACGCCGTGATCACCGGCAAAAATCGCGATCCACACTTGCGAGAGTGTCGGTTTGACCTGGCCTTGCAGGCCGGCCAGTTGCACGGCCACCGACTCGAGACAACCGAGGGAACCGGCCGGTTTGGTCAATTGCTGCTGCCGCGCCGCCGCTTGTGCAACGACGTTGAGATCGACCGCTTTGCACGGGTTCAGCCACCAGGTTTGAGTCATAACGCAGGTCCTTTCAGAGTCAGGGGCAGGCCGGCGACGGTCAGGACAACACGCTGACAACGCTCGGCCAGAGCTTGATGCAGCCAACCGGCTTCATCGACGTAGCGGCGAGTCAATTCGCCCAGCGGCACGACACCCATTCCGGTCTCGTTGCTGACAAAAATGATTTCACCCGGCAAAGACGCCAGGCATTCGAGCAAGGCCTCGCGCTCGGCAGCGAGGCGTTCGGCGTCATCGAGCATCAGCAGATTGGTCAGCCACAGGGTCAGGCAATCGACCAGCAGGCAACGCTCGGCGCTGGCGCTTTCGCGCAGGACGCGGGCCAGTTCCAAGGGTTCTTCAATGAGTGCCCATTCGACGGGACGGCGGGCGCGGTGATGGGCGACGCGGTCGCTCATCTCGCCATCGAGGGGTTGGCTGGTGGCGATGTAGGTGACCGAGAGGCTGCTGTCGCTGGCGAGTTTTTCTGCCAGGCGACTTTTGCCGGAGCGGGCGCCGCCGAGGATCAGTTGGAGCATGGGTTCATCCAGGAAAATTCAAGTGAGGCAAGCGCCGCTTTCGCGAGCAGGCTCGCTCCCACAGGGTTATGAGTTGTACTCAAAATGTATGGCTAACCGCATTCACTGTGGGAGCGAGCCTGCTCGCGAAGAGGCCCGTACAGGCAATTCAAATCCCACAGAGCTGACGCAACAGATCCGTATCCAGATGCTTCTCCACCAGATCCGCCAGCCGCTCGATATCACGCTCGCGCAAGCCGTGATAATCCACCTGCTGCACATCGCTCAACCCGGCCCAGCGCAGCAACGCCGCACTCGCCGCCGGCGATTCGAACAGGCCATGCAGATAGGTGCCGAACACCTGCATATCAACACTCTGTGCACCGTCGCAACGGCCATCATCCAGATGCACCGCCGCGTTTTCCAACGCCGGTCCGCTGGTCACGCCGGCATGAATTTCATAACCGCTGACGTCGGCATCTTCCAGCGCCAGCCGTCCACGCACATTGCGCAACTGCTTCTCGGCCTCAAGGGTGGTTTCGAACGCCAGCAAGCCCAAACCGGCACTCGTGCCCGGCGCACCTTCAAGACCGAGCGGGTCGTGCACCTGCTCGCCGAGCATCTGCAGACCGCCGCAGATCCCCAGCACTTTGCCGCCGTAACGCAAGTGCCGAGAGATCGCCGTATCCCAGCCATTGGCACGCAAATAGGCCAGATCACTGCGCACGCTTTTCGAGCCCGGCAGGATGATCAGGTCAGCAGCAGGAATCGCCTGCCCCGGCCCGACAAATTGCAGATCGACCTGCGGATGCAAACGCAGTGGATCGAAGTCGGTGTGGTTGCTGATGCGCGGCAGCACCGGCACCACTACTTTCAGCACTTGTTCGGCCTTGTCGGTCTGGCGCTGATCGATGCCGTCCTCGGCCTCAAGGTGCAGATCCATCACGTACGGCAGCACGCCCACCACCGGTTTGCCGGTGCGCTGTTCCAGCCAGTCGAGGCCCGGTTGCAGCAAGGCGATGTCACCGCGAAAACGGTTGATGATGAAGCCCTTGACCCGCGCCTGTTCGCTCGGCGAGAGCAACTCCAGGGTGCCGACCAGATGGGCGAAAACCCCGCCGCGATTGATGTCGGCGATCAGCAACACCGGGCAATCCACCGCTTCGGCAAAGCCCATGTTGGCGATGTCACCGGCACGCAGATTGATCTCCGCCGGCGAGCCTGCGCCCTCAACCATCACCAACGGATACGCCGCGCTGAGCCGTTCGTGGGACGCAAGCACCGCTTTCATCGCGATGGCTTTGTAGTCGTGATACGCCACGGCATTCATCGACGTTACCGCGCGGCCATGAATGATCACCTGTGCGCCGGTATCGCTGTTGGGCTTGAGCAGCACCGGGTTCATGTCGGTGTGCGGTTCAAGAAACGCCGCTTGCGCCTGCACGGCTTGCGCGCGACCGATCTCACCGCCATCGGCAGTCACAGCGCTGTTGAGCGCCATGTTCTGCGGTTTAAACGGGACGACCGCCACGCCCTGGCGCGTCGCCCAGCGGCACAGCGCCGTCACCAGTGTGCTTTTACCGGCGTCGGAGGTGGTGCCTTGCACCATCAGGGTGGTCATGGGTGGTCCTTGGCGAAAGCGCTTAAAGCGTGTTCGAGACGCGCCTCTTCAGCCGCGTCGGCGGGCAGGCCAAAACGCAAACTGCTGTTGTGGGTAAAGAGGCGCAGGAGAATGCCGCGACGAGCCATGAATGCGTGCAGCGTTTCGGCATGCTCGGTGATCAGCCACTGGAACAGCGCGCAACCGCCCTGCGGCTTGAAACCGTATCGCTCCAGCAGCGCCGCCAGCCGCTCACTGGCCTCATCGCTGCGAATCCGTTGGCGTGTGTGCCCTTCGGTGTCTCGCAGACACGCTTGCCCGAGCACCCGCGTCGGCCCGCTCACCGCCCAGGGCCCGACCTGTTCGGCGAGCAGCTTGAGCAACTTGCGCTCGGCCAGGACGAAGCCCAGACGCACCCCGGCCAGACCGAAAAACTTGCCGAACGAACGCAACACGATCAGCCCGACTTGATGGGCATGCGGTGCCAGACTCAACTGCGGCGTGTTATCCATGAAAGCTTCATCGACCACCAGCCAGCCACCGCGCCGGGCGAGCCGCGCATGCCAGTCAAGCAGGCGTGCCGGGGTCAGGCTCAGGCCGGTCGGGTTGTTCGGGTTGACCACCACCAGCACGTCGAGGCTATCGAGAAAAAATTCGACTTCCTGCTCCAGCACTTCACGCACGATGTAACCGCTACGGCGCCAGGCTTCGGCATGCTCGGCATAACACGGTGACAACACGCCGACTTTGCCGGCCCGGCGCAAGCGCGGCAGCAACTGAATGGCCATTTGCGAACCGGCCACCGGCAGCACTTGCGCGGCACCGTAGTAATCGCACGCGGCTTGCTCCAGGCCGTCGTCGGTTTCCGGCAGGCGCGCCCAGGCACGCAGCGGGATTTCCGGGATCGGGAACGGCCACGGCGCGAGGCCGCTGGACAGGTCGAGCCAGTCAGCCTCGGCAATGCCGTAATCGAGTGCCGCCTTGCGCAGCCGGCCACCGTGCTCAAGCATAGAATTCAGCCCCCACGCAGAGAATCAGCAGCCATAACCATACGCCGCGCTGGACCAATTGCCAGCCACGGTCGATGGAATCTGCGTCAGCCGCTGCGCCCTCGCCAAGCTGCGGACGGTCGTGAAGTTCGCCGTGGTAAATCGCCGGCCCACCCAACTCCACGCCCAGTGCACCGGCACCGGCCGCCATCACGGGACCTGCGTTGGGGCTATCCCACTTCGGCGCCTGTGTGCGCCAGCACTTCAGCGCGAGTCGGGTTTTGCCCAGCAGCGCGTAGGTCAATGCCACCAGACGCGCAGGAATGTAGTTCAACACGTCGTCGATTTTTGCTGCGGCCCAGCCGAAACGCTCAAAGCGTTCGTTGCGATAACCCCACATCGCATCGAGCGTGTTGCTCAAGCGATAGAGGACCACGCCCGGCGCACCCGCCACGACAAACCAGAACAGCGCGGCGAACACCGCATCGCTGCCGTTTTCCAGCACAGACTCAGTGGCAGCGCGAGCGACGGCAGTGCTGTCGAGTTCATCGGTCTGGCGGCTGACCAGATAGCCAACACGCTTGCGTGCCTCATCGAGATCATCTGCGCGCAAAGCAGCGGCCACCGGCGCCACATGCTCGCCGAGGCTGCGCATGCCGAGGGCGCCATACAACGCAAGAATTTCGACGACCCATCCCACGTACGGCGCCCAGGAAAGCGCCGTGGCGAGCAAGGTCAACGGCAGCACCGCGATCACCCACGCGGTGACGCCATGGCTGCGCCAGCCCCGGCCACCGGCGTTGAAACGTTGCTCGATGCGCCCGGCAAAATTGCCGAACGCCACCAGCGGATGCCAGCGTTTCGGTTCACCCAACAGCGCATCCAGCGCCACTGCGGCGACACTCAACAACGCCACACTCATTGACTCACTCCCCAATAATTTTCGTACAGCAACTCATTGAGCGGCCGCGCCTGCGCCCACCCTTCGAGTACCAGCATCGGCGCCGGATAGAATTCCTTGACCGGACCCAGGCATAAAACGGCGAGAGGTTTGGCGCCTTCGGGCAACTTCAACAGATCAGCCAGTGCCTGTGGCTCGAACAGTGAAACCCAGCCCATGCCCAGGCCTTCGGCGCGCGAGGCCAGCCACAGATTCTGGATGGCGCAGGACAGCGAGGCCATGTCCATTTCCGGCAGCGTGCGGCGACCGAAGATGTGCTTTTCGCGATCGTCCATCAACGCGGCGACCAGCACTTCGGCGCAGTCATGGAGCCCCTCGACCTTGAGTTTCATGAACTCGTCACTGCGTTCGCCGAGGGCTTCGGCGGTGCGGACGCGTTCTTCTTCCACGAGGTTCTGGATCTGCCCGCGCAGGTTGCGGTCGCTGATACGGATGAAGCGCCAGGGCTGCATCAGGCCGACGCTTGGGGCCTGGTGGGCGGCTTCCAAGAGTCGGCGCAGCAGCTCCGGTTCGACCGTGCCGCCGGTGAAGTGGCGCATGTCGCGGCGTTCGGCGATGGCTTTATAGACGGCTTGGCGCTCGGCTTCGGAGAATGTGTTGTCGGTCATGGCCCTTTCGCGAGCAGGCTCGCTCCCACAGGGGATTGCATTGCTTCAGTCACCACCGTTTCAACTGTGGGAGCGAGCCTGCTCGCGAAGGCGCCTTCGGAATCAGGCGCAAACAGTGCAGCGACAGCCACCGGATTCGACGGGAAATAAAAGTGCACGTACGACGCCGTCATCCGCCCTTCCCGATAAACCGCCTCGGCCCCACGCCCACCATTCGGGCTCAAGCCACGGGCAATCGGTGTCAATTCGGTGGTGGTCAGGGAATGATGATAAGTGTGCCCACGCAGCGAACCTTCCGGCAGATCGACCGCTTGCAGGGCCAGTGCCGCCAGACGCTTCTGCATCACCGCATCGCCCTTAAGCAGCCCAACCAACTCAGCGCGAGTGCCTTCAACGTCAGTCAAAGAATCCAGCAAATACAGCATCCCGCCACATTCAGCGAGCAACGGTTTACCCGCTGCATGATGCGCGCGAATCGCTTCAACCATCGCGGTGTTCTGCGCCAGCGCAACGTGATGCAACTCCGGATAACCACCGGGCAGATACAAGCTATCCGCCTCCGGCAATTGCGTATCGCGGATCGGCGAGAAGAAACTCAACTCGGCGCCCATCGCCCGCAACAGATCGAGACTCGCGCCATAGGTGAAAGCAAACGCTTCATCACGGGCGACCGCGATTCGCACATTCTTCAGCAGCGGCTCTACAGCGATGACGTCAGGCGCGGCGAACTCAACCGCCGGCGGCAGCGCTACCTCACAGCTACTGGCGAGAGCGTCGGCAGCCGCGTCGAGACGCACATCGAGGTCATTCAGTTCGCTGGCCTGGACCAGGCCGAGATGGCGACTCGGCAGTTCGATACCCGTTTCGCGGGACAACGCGCCGTACCAGCGCAGACCTTCCGTGAGACTGCCTTCGAGCAATTGCGCATGTCGCAAAGTACCGACACGATTGGCCAGCACGCCGGCAAACGGCAGATCCGGCTGGTACTTCGCCAAGCCCAGCGCCAACGCACCAAAGGTCTGCGCCATCGCCGTCCCATCGATCACGCCAAGCACAGGCACACCGAAATGCCGCGCCAGATCAGCGCTGGAAGGCGTGCCGTCGAACAGACCCATCACGCCTTCGATCAGAATCAGATCGGCCTCGGCGGCGGCTTCCCACAACAGACGACGACTTTCCTGCTCGCCGACCATCCACATGTCCAATTGATAGACCGGCGCACCGCTGGCGCGCTCAAGAATCATCGGATCAAGGAAGTCCGGGCCGCATTTGAACACGCGTACTTTGCGCCCCTGATTGCGATGCAAACGGGCGAGCGCGGCGGTGACGGTGGTCTTGCCCTGACCGGAGGCCGGCGCGGCGATGAGGACCGCCGGGCAGTGACGTGGTTGATTCAAAGTTCGACGCCTTTCTGCGCTTTGATGCCGGCCTGGAAGGCGTGTTTGAGCATGCCCATTTCGGTGACCGTGTCGCCCATTTCGATCATTTCCGGCTTGGCCGCGCGACCGGTGACGATCACGTGCTGCATCGGCGGACGCGCCTGCAAATCGCTGAGCACCTGATCGAGATCGAGGTAACCGTGCTTGAGGGCGATGTTCAGTTCGTCGAGCACCACCAGACCGATCGACGGATCACGCAGCAACTCACGGGACACCGCCCACGCGGCTTCGGCAGCGGCGATGTCACGCTGGCGGTCCTGGGTTTCCCAAGTGAATCCTTCGCCCATCACGTGAAAGCGCACTTGCTCGGGGAAGCGGCGGAAAAACAACTCTTCGCCGGTGCTGTTGCGGCCCTTGATGAACTGCACCACGCCGCACTGCATGCCGTGGCCCATGGCGCGCGCAAGCATGCCGAAGGCCGAGCTGCTTTTGCCTTTGCCATTGCCGGTCAGCACCAGCACCAGACCGCACTCGTCAGGCGAGTTGGCGATGCGTTCGTCGATCACGGCTTTTTTGCGCTGCATACGCGCCAGATGGCGTTCGTCGCGCTCGGGGGAATCAGTCATGGGGGAGCTCTCCGTTGAGGCTGGATAACGGCGGGCAGGCACAAGAATAGACGGCAAAAAGCCTGGCATCGCCCACCGTGATGCCGCTGGATGGATCAGGCCGGTCTCCGGGCTCATGAGCGGCGTTGGCCTGACTGCGCGCCTTCCCGCTTCTTTCGAGGCAGTGGCTCAAGGCGCAGTTTTCACTCATTTACCGTTGCGGGGGCAGCGCCGGGATCGTGGTGGTTCTTCGCTTGAAGACAACCCTCACCGGCTTCCCTGTTTCACTCTGTCGACGCAGGTCACAGAGCACCTGAAACAAGCCGCGAAGGTTAGAGGGTTGGGGGTGGAGCGTCAATTAAAGAGGCGGCCATCGGGCGAATAACTGCCGCCGATCACTTATCTGCCGCCAATCTTGTGCCACACTGATACAAATGATATCAAAGAGCCATGCTTTTCTCGAAAAGCCCACTACAACAATAAAGGATGATGACGATGCAAGGCATGATCATCAGCAACCCGCGCCTGGAATTCCTGCGCCCGGTGCTTGAACGCTGGTTTGACTGTATCGACCGCTACAACGCCGTGCGCGGCGACAGCGACACCCCTTACTGGCATGACGAGAAAGCCAATCTCGGATTGCTCTCGGCGGCGGCCTGGATGGCTGAGCTGGTCACTTTGAACGACACTGTCACGCGCAAACAGAACGAAGAAGGCGAGCGCAATGCCCGCGCCGATCTGTTTCTCGCCGGCGCCGAAGACCGCGCCTTTATCCAGGCCACTCAGCGCTGGCCAAAGGTTACCAACCTGAATCTGACCCAGGCCCTGCTGGATATCACTAACGACGCCAAGCGCATCAGCTACGCCAGCGATCTCAAGCTCGGCTGCCTGTTTGTCGCGCCGCAAAAAGCCCAGCACAGCGCCAGCCCTGAAGAGCTGCAGGACATGGTCGACGACCTGCAAAAGGAACACACCTGCGCGGTCGCCTGGTATTTCCCTTACGCCTACCGCAAGTTGCGCAGCGAAGCCGGCAATTATCACCCGGGCATCGCCGTGCTGTTCAAGGAAGCCCGCGGCTGAGCAGTTGAACCATCGGGCTTGCGCCCTCCTCTATGATTAGGAATGCATTCATAGGGAAGATTCAGCAATGCGCAAGCCCCAGCTCGTTTTTGTCATCGCCTTCGCCGGAGGGCTCGCCGCCTGCGGTGAGACCTCCAGCCTGCAAGTCTCCGACGGCACCGGCCCGTCACCGAAATTGCCTGAACCAAACAAGACCCTGATTCCGACGGTGAACATTGCCCCGGCGATCGGCTGGCCGGAGGGCGCTAAACCGACGGCAGCGACTGGCACGCAAGTCGCTGCATTCGCGGAAGGCCTCGATCATCCGCGCTGGCTCTATGTGCTGCCCAACGGCGATGTGCTGGTGGCGGAAACCAACGCCCCGCCAAAACCGGATGACAGCAGCGGCATTCGTGGCTGGGTGATGAAAAAGGTCATGGGCAAGGCTGGCGCGGGCGTGCCGAGTCCGAACCGCATCACCTTGCTGCGTGACGCCGATCATGATGGTGTCGCAGAAACCCGCACGGTATTCCTGCAGAACCTCAACTCGCCGTTCGGTATGACGCTGGTTGGCAATGACCTGTACGTCGCCGATACCGATCGCCTGCTGCGCTTCAACTACGAACCCGGCGCGACCGAGATCAAGTCACAGCCAATCAAGGTTGTCGATTTGCCCGGCGGTACGCTGAATCACCACTGGACGAAAAACGTCATCGCCAGCAAGGACGGCAGCAAGCTGTACGTCACGGTCGGCTCGAACAGCAACGTCGGCGAAAATGGTCTGGATAAGGAAGAAGGCCGCGCGGCGATCTGGGAAGTCGATCGGGCGACCGGCAATCACCGCATCTTCGCCTCGGGCATCCGCAACCCCAATGGCCTGGCCTGGGAGCCGAAAAGTGGCGCGCTGTGGACAGCGGTCAACGAACGCGACGAGATCGGCAGTGATCTGGTGCCGGACTACATCACTTCCGTGAAGGACGGTGGCTTCTATGGCTGGCCGTTCAGTTACTACGGCCAGCATGTCGATGTCCGCGTTACGCCGCAAAACCCGGATCTGGTGGCCAAAGCCATCGCCCCGGATTATGCAGTCGGGCCGCACACTGCGTCTTTGGGCCTGACGTTCGCCGAGGGCAACAACCTGCCGGCGCAGTTCAAGGAAGGTGCCTTTATCGGCCAGCACGGTTCATGGAACCGCAAACCGCACAGTGGCTACAAAGTGATTTTCGTACCGTTCACCGGTGGCAAGCCGAGCGGCAAACCGGTGGATGTGCTGACCGGGTTCCTCGACAAGGACGAGAATGCACTCGGTCGGCCGGTGGGCGTGGTGATCGATCAGCAGGGGGGCTTGCTGGTGGCGGATGATGTTGGCAACAAGGTGTGGCGAGTCTCAGCCAGCAAATAATTTTAGCCATGCACAAACAACTGTAGGAGTGAGCCTGCTCGCGATAGCGGTCGATCATTCAACATTGATGTTGAATGTGACACCGTCATCGCGAGCAGGCTCACTCCTACACATTAGATTTTGGGCAACTTGAATTAAGGGTTATGCGCCAGATGCTCCGGCTGCAACACCCGCTTGGCACTCAGATAAGCCTTCTGCCAGTACGCCTTCGACAGGCTGTCGAGCTTGACCGTGCCACCCGTGGCCGGCGCATGCACAAAGCGCCCTTCGCCGACGTAAATCCCCGCATGACTGACCTGCGAACCGCCATTGGTGGCGAAGAAAATCAGGTCGCCAGTCTGCAAGCCTTCCTTGCCGACATTCGGTGCCTGCATAACGATCAACTCACGCGTCGAACGTGGCAAAGAGATGCCCGCCGCATCACGGTAGACAAAACCGATCAGGCCGCTGCAATCAAAGCCTGAATCCGGCGTGTTGCCGCCCCAGCGATAAGGCGTGCCGACCAGGCCGAGCGCGCGAAACAGCACGTCCTCAGCAGCAGGCGAAAAAGCTTGGGAGGGGCCGAACACGACCGGTGCGCGAACCACCGGCGCAGGAGGCGGTGTGCGACTGGCGCAGGCGCTGAGCAGCGCTACGCAGAGCATCAATGTGAGGCGGGCCGTCATCGTCATAAGCAGAACATCCTGATCTGGCTGCGGCTTTTTCTGCCGGAGGACAGAAAACAAAACCGCCTGCGTGAGCACGCAGGCGGTTTGCCATCAAACTAGATAAAGGATTCTAGCGGCTACGCGGCAAACTTCAAGTAAGACTTTAACTTCACCTTGTAAAGTATACGTCTACTCCGTTGCCGGAAGCCTGATTGTCGCTGCGAACGCAGCGACAACAGGGGAATTACTTACGAGCAGTAACGACTGTCGGAGCGTTGGCCAGAGCGCGTTTCGCTTCGATGAAGGTCTTGCTCCAGTAGCTGTCACCCAGGCTGTCGATGCGAACACCGCCGCTGCGACGACTGCTGGAGTGGATGAACTGGTTGTCACCGAGGTAGATGCCGGCGTGACTGACACGACCGCGACGACCATTGGTGGCGAAGAACAGCAGATCGCCCGGCTCAAGGTTGCTGCGCGATACCAGTGGTGCATCGACGTTGATCATTTCGCGGGTGGAGCGTGGCAGGTTCATGCCAGCTTCTTCGCGGAACAGGTAGCCGATGAAACCACTGCAATCAAAACCGGCTTCAGAGGTACCGCCGAAACGGTAACGGGTACCGATCAGGGACATGCCGCGTTCGAGGATGCTGTCGGCCAGAACAGGAAGCTGATAAGGCTTCTTGCCATTGAATTCATTGAGTTCTTTTTCGGTGTCCAGCTCTTCCTGGTAAATAACGGAAGACTGGGCCGTGGCAGAATTTTTAACCTGTTGAGGCTGCTCTTGAACTGGAGAATGAGCAGCGCAACCGTACAACAGGGTGACGAGTGCGAGAGGCACGAGGGGTGCGAAGCGCTTTAGCATGGGCACGACCGTGGCTGATAGTTGTAAAGAAGCCGAGACTATGCCCGCTATCAGCCTCATTTGCAAATTCAATCGATCTTTTTGTGACTTCCCGGTTTCTCGTTTACATCTAAGCGCTTAAGCCCATTTGAACCGATACGCGGCCTGCACAGCGTGCAGGAAAGCGGATTTTCTGGCGCCTGAAATATGCCGAAACACGCTGAAAGCCGCAGAACCAAAGGGATGGCTACCAGCCGAGGGTTTCTTTCAGAAACGGAATAGTCAGCTTGCGCTGCGCTTGCAACGAGGCCTGATCGAGCTGCTCAAGCAAGTCAAACAGCGCACTCATGCTGCGGGTGCCGCGAGTCAAAATAAAATGCCCGACTTCGTCAGTAAGGTGCAGACCACGACGCGACGCGCGCAATTGCAAGGCGCGCAATTTGTCTTCATCGGAAAGCGGACGCATCTGGAAAATCAGCGCCAGGGTCAGGCGCGATTTCAAGTCAGCCAGTTTGACCGGCAGTTCACGCGGAGAGGTGGAAGCGGCAATCAGCAAGCGCCGACCGCTGTCACGCAGACGGTTGAACAGATGAAACATCGCCTCTTCCCAGTCAGCCTTGCCGGCGATCACCTGCAAATCATCCAGGCAAACCAGTTCGTACTGTTCAAGGTTATCGAGGATTTCGACACCGCGATCCATCAACTCGGCCAACGGCAAGTACACCGCCGGCTCACCCATCTGCTCGAATCGCAGACACGCCGCCTGCAACAGATGCGTACGCCCTACGCCGTGTTTGCCCCACAGGTAGATCAGGCTTTCTGTCCAGCCGGCGTCGGCTTCGCATAGACGCTCGACATAGCCGAGTGCAGCGGCATTGGCGCCTGGGTAGTAGTTGATGAAGGTGGCGTCGTCACGCAGACGCACACCTAGGGGCAGCTGAATCGGTTTCATGCTGACTGAACAGTTCTCAAGGAACCGTTAGTGGCCTCTGTGTAAAGTTTGCGAAGTTTATACCCGTGAAGCTGAGCGCACAATGCGACAGAGTCCAAGCAAAATCAAAGGTTTGCGATAACGCAGTGGATTTATGACAGATTCTTTGGCGCCAGCGCCTGCAGGACACGGGCCAACCCGGCGATTTGCCGGGCCGCCCCTGCGCCATTACAACTGCGGATCGTCAACGCCACTATAGATGTCGGAGTCCTTGTACAAGTCGTGCACATGGCGCACCAGCACCATGATCACCGCCGCCACTGGCAATGCCAACAGCACGCCGGTGAAACCGAACAGTTCGCCGCCAGCCAGAATCGCGAAAATCACCGCCACCGGATGCAGACCGATACGATCGCCCACCAGCAAAGGCGTCAGCACCATGCCTTCCAGCGCCTGACCGACCATGAACACCGCAACGATCCCGACCATCGGATACAGATCGCCGCCAAACTGGAACAGCCCGGCAATCAGTGCCGCGCCAATACCGATCACGAAACCCATATACGGCACGATTGCAGCCAGTCCGGCGATCAAACCGATCAACAGCCCCAGCTCCAGTCCGACAATCATCAGGCCTGCCGCATAGATCACGCCCAGCGCCACCATCACCAGCAACTGACCGCGCACAAACGCGCCCAGTACCTCATGACATTCACCGGCCAGCGATACGATGGTCTCTTCCCGATCACGCGGCAGCAGGCTGCGGATCTTGGCCATCATCACGTCCCAGTCACGCAGCAGGTAGAAACTCACCACCGGGATCAGCACCAGATTGGCCAGCCAGCCGATCAACGCCAGACTCGAGGCCGTTGCCTGACTCAGCACCACGCCGACAATGTCGGTGGTCTGACCCATGTGCTCGCTGATCGCAGCCTTGACCTTATCGAACTTCCAGAAACCGTCCGACAACCCCAGCTTCGACTGCGCCCACGGCACTGCAGTGTGCTGCAGCCAATCGAGCATTTGCGGCGCCAGTTCGTACAAACGCAGCAACTGCTTGGCAAGCATCGGCACCAGCACCAGCATCAGCGCGGTGACGATCAAGGTGAACAGAGCAAACACCGCGATCACGCCCCAGGTTCGCGACAAACCGAGCCGCTCCAGGCGATCCACCAACGGATCGAACAGATAAGCCAGCAGCAGCGCCACCAGAAACGGCGTGAGGATCGGGTGCAACAACCATACAAACGCGCACAGCAGGACCACCCCACCGAGCCAGAACCAACGCCGCGTATCGGCCATGTACCACTCCTGTTGCTTCTATATAAGGAAAGACTTACCAGCGAAATCGCAACGACGGTGCTGCCGGGGTCGGGGCTGGCGCCGCGACAGGTGTTGCGCCGCCAGCCACTGGCTGTGGCGCCGCCACCGGGGCGGGTGCTTCGGCCGGCAACTCCTGCAACTTCGCCAGCGACAACTGCGCACGCATCTGATCGGCGCTGCCATTGACCCGATAGACGATACGATCGCCATCAACACTTTGCAGACGCACGCCAAACGGTTCGAGTAACCGTAACAGCGCCGCGTAGTGCTCAAGATTCATACCCTGCACTTCCAGGGTTTGCTGCCCCGAAGCGCCGGGCTTTGCGACAAAACGAGGCGCCAGACGCTCGGCCACCGCCAGCATCACCGCGTCAGCGACAGCGGCCTGATCGGCGCCCTGCACACTGCCCGCCTCTTTCTGATCGCCCAGCCACAAGTGCCACTTGGCCTGCCACTGCCCGCCTTCTTCACGGGCATGCACCGCCAGCAAGGCATCAGCGTTGTAGCGCTCGGAGGCGCCGCGCAACGGTGCCGGATCCGTGCCTTCGAGCGCTGGCGCAGTGGCAACCAATTGCTCGCTCAAGTCCGCCAGCGGCAAGCGCAACGGCAAGCCGCGATGTTGCGCGGCCGTCCGCAACGGCGCGGCAGCGGCCTGACCATCACCGACCAGACTCGAACCTTCAGCCGAATCGTTCAGCCACCAACTCAGGATCGACGGCCGACTGGCCCCCCACAACGCCAACCCGGCTCGCCGCAGCGCCTGCTCGGTGGTCGCCGGATCGAAATCGACCTTCAGCACCTCCGGCGGCCCGGCATCGAAACCGAATTGACTGATAATTTGCTGCGGATCCTTGCGAATCGCCGCCAGCCCCGGGTTTTGCGCAGCTTTCGGATCGCCGGTCAGACGCAACACCAGCGTGTCGAGCGCCGCCTGCGTGGCGCGATCACGCTCTTCCGGCGCCTGGCCATTGACCGGCTCACGCACTTGATAAAGGCCTTTGAGATTTTCGGCGTGACTCGCCAGGCTGATCAGAGACAAACAACCCACAAACAACAATTTACACAAACGCATGGAGAATTCCCGTCGACAGGAGCGGCTGGAACAGGCCGCGTGAACCGGTTAAGCAAGGCTGTGACAATCTGCCAGCACTAAACATTCACACGACAGCGGTAAAATTTTGCACAGTGATAACGATAGACGGTTAATCGCCACACTTTATACAGGCGTTCATACGGCTCAATTGCAAAAAATTTCCGCTGATATGGCCCTGCCCGTCGGTGCGAGGATGGCCGCTGCCCCTCAAGCCTGATAAAATCGCGCGCCTTCGCAGACCGGCAACAGCCGGGCACCTCGAAACTCGCGTGAGGCCATCGCCCCGTCGATTTCGAAGTTCCCGCTGAACTCGGTCGTTACCCCTGAATCCCCTCCCCTAAAGGCCTGGATCATGAGCAAGCAACCCTCCCTGAGCTACAAGGACGCCGGTGTAGACATCGACGCCGGTGAAGCATTGGTCGAACGCATCAAGAGCGTCGCCAAGCGCACTGCGCGCCCGGAAGTCATGGGCGGCCTGGGCGGTTTCGGCGCCCTCTGCGAAATCCCGGCCGGCTACAAGCAGCCAGTACTGGTTTCCGGCACCGACGGCGTCGGCACCAAGCTGCGTCTGGCGCTGAACCTGAACAAGCACGACAGCATCGGCATCGACCTGGTTGCCATGTGCGTCAACGACCTCGTGGTGTGCGGCGCTGAGCCACTGTTCTTCCTCGACTACTACGCCACCGGCAAATTGAATGTCGACACCGCTGCCCAGGTGGTAACCGGCATCGGCGCTGGCTGCGAACTGTCGGGTTGCTCGCTGGTTGGCGGCGAAACCGCTGAAATGCCTGGCATGTACGAAGGCGAAGACTACGACCTGGCCGGCTTCTGCGTCGGCGTCGTGGAAAAGGCTGAAATCATCGACGGCTCGAAAGTCGCCACCGGTGATGCGCTGATCGCTCTGCCATCGTCCGGCCCGCACTCCAACGGCTACTCGCTGATCCGCAAGATCATCGAAGTCTCCGGTGCCGACATCGAAAACATCCAGCTCGACGGCAAACCGCTGACCGACCTGCTGATGGCCCCGACCCGCATCTACGTGAAGCCGCTGCTCAAGCTGATCAAAGATACCGGCGCCGTCAAAGCCATGGCCCACATCACCGGTGGCGGCCTGCTCGACAACATCCCGCGTGTTCTGCCAAAAGGCGCTCAGGCCGTGGTTGACGTGGCTAGCTGGACTCGCCCTGCCGTATTCGACTGGCTGCAAGAGAAGGGCAACGTTGACGAGACCGAGATGCACCGCGTGCTGAACTGCGGCGTTGGCATGGTCATCTGCGTGGCTCAGGAACACGTTGAAGTTGCGCTGAACACCCTGCGTGACGCCGGCGAACAGCCTTGGGTCATCGGTCAGATCGCTGCCGCTGCCGAAGGCGCTGCTCAGGTTGATCTGCAGAACCTTAAGGCTCATTAATGTCCGCAACCTGTGATGTCGTGGTGCTGTTGTCCGGCACCGGCAGTAACTTGCAGGCTCTGATCGACAGCACGCGGGCCGGCGACAGCCCGGTCCGCATCGCTGCAGTGATTTCCAATCGCGCCGACGCCTACGGCCTGCAACGCGCCAGTGACGCGGGTATCGCTACCCGTTCGCTGGATCACAAGGCATTCGAAGGTCGCGAGGCCTTCGATGCTGCTCTGATCGAACTGATCGACGAATTCAATCCGAAACTTGTGGTGCTGGCCGGCTTCATGCGCATTCTCAGCGCTGATTTCGTTCGCCACTATCAGGGTCGCCTGCTCAACATCCACCCGTCGCTGCTGCCCAAATACAAAGGGTTACACACTCATCAGCGCGCGCTGGAGGCCGGCGATACTGAGCACGGCTGCTCCGTGCACTTCGTCACCGAGGAACTCGATGGCGGACCACTGGTCGTACAGGCAGTATTACCGGTAGAGTTGCACGACACGCCGCAGAGTCTTGCGCAGCGAGTTCACGTTCAGGAACACCTGATCTACCCGATGGCAGTTCGCTGGTTTGCCGAAGGCAGACTGGCACTCGGTGAACACGGTGCTTTACTGGATGGCCAGTTACTCGCGGCCAGCGGCCACTTGATTCGACACTAGGAGATATTATGCGTCGCGCCCTGCTCTTCGCTTGCGCTCTGCTCGCCCTGCCCTTCGCGCAGGCAGCGGAACTTCAACCGTTCTCCGCCAGCTACACCGCCGACTGGAAACAGCTGCCCATGAGCGGCACCGCCGAGCGCAGTCTGGTCAAGGAGGCCAACGGCGTCTGGAAGCTCAGCTTCAAGGCCTCGATGATGATCGCCAGCCTCACTGAAGAAAGCACCCTGACCCTGGACAAGGACACCTTGCTGCCGCAGTCCTACCACTTTGAACGTGGTGGCCTGGGCAAAGCGAAAAAGGCTGATCTGGATTTCGACTGGAACAGCAAAATGGTCACCGGCACCGACCGTGGCGACGCGGTGAAAATCCCGCTGAACCGCGGCATGGTCGACAAGTCCACCTATCAACTGGCGCTGCAACATGATGTGGCTGCTGGCAAAAAGACCATGAGCTATCAAGTGGTCGATGACGGCGAAGTCGATACCTATGACTTCCGCGTGCTGGGTTCGGAAAAAGTCGAAACCAAGGCTGGCAAGATCGATGCGATCAAGGTCGAGCGCGTGCGCGACCCGACACAAAGCAAGCGCACCACCGTCCTCTGGTTCGCCAAGGATTGGGATTACCTGCTGGTCCGCCTGCAACAGGTTGAAACCGACGGCAAGGAGTACAACATCATGCTCCAGGACGGCACGGTCAACGGCAAAACCGTTAAAGGCAGCTGATCCGCCGCAAGAACAAAGAGCCCCGCGAAATGCGGGGCTTTTTTTTGCCTGCGTTTAACTCGACTTTTTGTGTCACCTTCGCCCCTCACCCCAGCCCTCTCCCGAGGGAGAGGGAGCCGACCGAGATGTCTCACCAGCTACATCGACCTGAAAGACCGAGTCGATTATGGATTAGATCAGGTCGGCGTAATTTTCTAATCTCCCACGGTCAGCCCCCTCTTCCCTTGGGCGAGGGAGCCGACCGAGATGTCTGGCGCTATGCATCGACCTGTAAGATCGAGTCGATTATGGATTCACCAAAGAACACTCAGGTCGGCGTAACTCGCCAATCTCCCACGGTCAGTCCCCTCTCCCCCTGGGAGAGGGTTAGGGTGAGGGCAGCCTCAGGTTCACCACACACTCAAACCGAAAACTTCGCCACCATGCTGTTCAAATCCACCGCCAACCGCGACAACTCCTGACTCGCCGCACTGGTCTGATTGGCCCCCGCCGAGGTCTGCATCGCCAGATCACGAATGTTCATCAGATTGCGATCCACCTCGCGCGCCACTGCCGCCTGCTCCTCCGAAGCACTGGCGATCACCAGATTGCGCTCGTTGATCAAGGTAAACGCGGAGGCGATTTCCTCCAGCGCCACACCAGCAGCCTTGGCCAGTTCCAATGTTGAGCGCGCCCGCACATTGCTCTGCTGCATCGAACTGACCGCCGAATCAGTGCCCTGCTGAATCCCGCCGATCATCTGCTCGATTTCCTGAGTCGACTGCTGTGTACGATGCGCCAGTGCGCGCACCTCATCGGCCACCACCGCAAATCCGCGCCCGGCATCCCCGGCCCGCGCTGCCTCGATCGCAGCATTCAAAGCGAGCAAATTGGTCTGCTCGGCAATCGAGCGAATCACATCCAGCACTTTGCTGATGCTGTAGACCTTTTGCGCCAAATCTTCTACTTGGCTGGCATTGGCCGTCACATCATCGGCAAGCGATTCGATGGACAACACCGTTTGATGCACCTGTTCCCGGCCATGCTGGGCAATACGATCGGATTCACGAGAGGCCTCGGACGTGGCCACGGCATTGCTGGCAACCTCCTCCACTGCAGCCGTCATCTGATTGACCGCCGTAGCCGCCTGTTCGATTTCCAGGCTCTGCTGGTGCAACCCGCGCGTTGCATCCTCCGTAACGCAACTCAGCTCTTCCGACGCCGAGGCCAATTGACTGGAGGACTCGGAGATTTGCCGAATCGTGTCGCGCAGGTTGTGCTGCATGCTCTTGAGCGCGTGCAGCAGTCGCGCCGGCTCGTCCTTGCCACTGATGTTGATATCGCCAGTCAGATCACCACCGGCCACCACCTCGGCGACACCCAACGATTGCGCCAGCGGCAGCACGATGCTGCGCGTCAGCAGCAGGGCCAGGCCGATGGTAATCAGCGCAGTGACACCGATCATCACGCCGACCCACACCCGCGAACTGGTAAACACCAGCCGCGCTGCTTCGGTGGCGAGATTGGCATTGTGTTTATTCAGCTCAACCAGCTCGCGTAAGAGCACTGCGATTTCATCGGCCAAGGGACTCATCTGCCCATTGAGAATGGTCGCGGCCTCCTCGACCCGATTCTGCGCCGACAACTGCATGACCTGTGCCTGAAACTCCAGATACTGGTGCTCGGCAACCTTGAAGCGATCAAACAGTTTGCGCTCCTCGGGCAACACGATCAGCACGTCATATCGCTGCTGGGCCTCACTGAGCACTCCGCGTAGTTCATTGAGTTTGGCAACGTTCTGTTCGAGCGCCTGCGGATCCCGATTGAGCAACAGGCGCATGGTCAACGCCCGCAGGCGCAACATGTCCTGACTCATCTCACCGACCGCCATCACACTCGGCAGCCAATTGTTATCAACCTCGTCGGACTGCGCGCGCATGTTCGACATTTGCAATAAAGCGAACGCCCCAAGGGCAAATACCATCAGCGCCAACAGACCAAAACCGAGGCCTGCGCGCGGGGCAATATTGAGACTACGGATACTCATTGCTCTGGTTCCTTCCAAAAGCGCTGCATCAACCCTGCAGCTGGTTGCTTTAGAAGGTATCGGCCCCGCGGAAAAATGCGTAAGACGAAAAGGCGATATCAAAAGGCCTTGATCCTTCGAACCGTTGGCATTAACGATTCAGCGTAGTTTTCTCGGACTTGAGCACCGTTCGCGGCAAGATCGCCAGGAAGTTATCCCGAGCGACTTTTTTCGCAACGTCCTCGGGCAACGCATCGAGGAATGGCTTGAAGCTGTGCATTTCCTCACCGAGTTTGTTGAATCGCCCGACTACGTCTGAACCCAGCATGAAGCGCTCTGGGTATTTCTTGACCAGCGCCAGCCATTCCGGACGCGGTTTGCCCTGCTCGTCCAGCAGATACGGCGTGAGCATGCTCCATGACAAGTCGATGAACAGATTGGGATACGCCTCAAGCAGGCGTGTCAGCGTAGGCAACAGGAAATTCAGCTGGGTCTGATGCCGATGGATTTCTGCGCTGGTGCCGGCGTGCGCCCAAATGAATCGCGTGTGCGGGTGATGACGCAGCGGTTCTTCGATTTCCTTCAGGTACAGCGGATTTCTCTCACGCTTGGAAGTGATGTTCGAATGCAGCATCACCGGCAGATCGTTCTCGGCGGCCAGATGATAGATCTTGGTCATGGCTTCGTTGTTGGCGCGCGGCGTGTCGCCGGACGTCAGCGCCGTGAGATCGTCATGACGAGTGAACACTTCGCCGATGCCCTGCCACAGCCCCGGGTACAGATCGAGCATGCGCTGGATGTGTGCGGCGGAGTTCTTGTCGTTGGGGTTGAAGCCGGAAAGAAACGGATGAAAGTACGGGCGTTGTTCTGCGCTCAGCTTTTGCACCGCATCGGCAACAATCACGTCGGTCGCGCTATACCAGTAAGCATCAGCGTCATCCCCGGCGTAATAGCGCGGGCGCTTGGGTTCGTCCTCATGCCACTTCTTGGCGACCGGAATGCCAGAAATCATCACATGCTCGACGGACCCGTCCTGCATGGCTGTCAGCAGTTTCGCCATGCCTGCGCTTTCCTGGAAAAAATCCACGTAATGCAGGTGCGCATCGCTGTAGGTGTATTCGCGGGCGCTGACGTTGCCGGCAAATACCAACAAACAGGCAAGACTCAAACGATACAGGGACACAAGTAATCTCCAGGAAGTAGGCTTAGCCTAGACCCTGCCCTGACGACAAGGGTTCATCCCGCAGGAAAGTGGAACGCGTACCGGTGGGAATGCTCTATAACTGCAAGGTCTTTTTTGATCGAAGCGACTTTTCCTACTGCCAGTGAGGTTCCCATGACTGTTACCGTCAATACCGTCTCCGCTGAAGGTTTTCGTCACACCGTACAGATTGATGATCACGAATTGTTTGCCGACGTACCGAAATCCGCCGGCGGCGAAGGCTCGGCACCCGAGCCGCATGATTATTTCGATGCGGCCCTCGGCGCCTGCAAAGCCCTGACCCTGAAGATGTACGCGAAGAAGAAAGACATCCCGCTGACCGGCGTCGGGGTCGATGTCAAACGCGACAACAGCGAAGAGCAGAAAGGCAAATACGTCTTGCACGTCACCCTCACCCTGAAAGGCGTGCTCACCGACGCCCAGCGCGAGGAACTGCTGCGCGTTGCCGATCGCTGCCCGATTCACAAGCTGATGACCACCACCGACGTCAGCATCGAAACCCACGCCCCGCAAGGCTTCGATAGCCAGTAATCCTCCTGATGCCAGCGGCGGGTTATGCTTCTGGCATCACCCGCTCAGCCTGGAATGCACCATGGACACGCAACCTCTGATCATTCGCCCGCGCGCCGAAGACGTCGAAGGCCAGCCGATTCTGCGCCCGCTGCCGTCAGCCAAATGCCGCAGCGTCGGGCCTTTCGTGTTTTTTGATCACATGCTCGAGACGGTTTATCCGACGGGCAAAGGCATGAACATCCGACAGCACCCGCACATCGGTCTGTCGACACTCACCTATTTGTTTGAAGGCCAACTCCTGCACAAGGACAGCCTTGGCTCGGACCAGGTGGTCAGCGCTGGAGATGTCAGCTGGATGACCGCCGGCGGCGCGATTGCACACGTCGAGCGCACGCCGGAACCGTTGTGGGACCAGAGCTTCACCATGCACGGCTTGCAGATCTGGCTGGCCTCGCCCAAGGATCATGAACAAGGTCCCGGGCATTACAGCCATCACCCGGCGGCGACACTGCCGGTCAGCGATAACCTCGGCGTACAGATTCGCATGATTGCCGGGTCAGGCTTTTGCCTGGAATCGCCGGTGCCGGTGCTTTCTCCTACGTTGTATGCCGAAGTGCAGATGCAAACCGCGACTACCCTGCTGATTCCGACCGAGCATGAAGAACGTGCGGTGTATGTGTTGAGTGGGGATGCGCAGTTGAATGGCGAGGCGATTGAGCCGCATGCGCTGGTCGTGTTGCCGGCTGGGGAAGAGATGAGTTTGTTTGCCGACAGTGATGTGCACGCGGTGGTATTTGGCGGCGCGCCATTGGACGGGCCTCGGCGGATCAACTGGAATTTTGTGGCGAGTGATCCAGCGGCGATTGATGAAGCGCGGCGCAAATGGGCGGCCGGGGATTGGCCGACGGTGCCGGGGGAAGTTGAACGGATTGAATTACCAGGTTAAGCCTTTACCCTCACCCCAGCCCTCTCCCAGAGGGAGAGGGAGCCGACCGAGGTGTCTTGCGTCATACATCGACCTGAAAAATCTTGGCGATTATGGATTCACCAAGACACTTTCAAGGCGACGCGTTGGTTGAGCACCCACCATCAGTACCCTCACCCCAGCCCTCTCCCAGAGGGAGAGGGAGCCGACCGAGGTGTCTTGCGTCATACATCGACCTGAAAAATCTTGGCGATTATGGATTCACCAAGACACTTTCAAGTCGACGCGTTGGTTGAGCACCCACCATCAGTACCCTCACCCCAGCCCTCTCCCAGAGGGAGAGGGAGCCGACCGAGATGTCTCAGGTTATACGCTGACCTGAAAAGTCTTGGCGACTATGGATTCAGCACAGCCCTTTCAGGTCGGCGTTACCCTCAAGTATCCCCCAATCGGTCCCCTCTCCCTCTGGGAGAGGGTTAGGGTGAGGGGCTCTTCGCTTTTCAGCCCTTGAACACTTCATCCAGCAAATCATGCATCGACTTGAACGCGCGCTTGGCGGTCTTCGCGTCGTACATCATCTTGCCCGGCACATTGGCATGCGGATCGGTAAACGAGTGCACCGCACCGCCATAGCTGAGCAACTGCCAATCGACCTTCGCCGCATTCATCTCGTCTTCAAACGCCGGCAACTGCTCCTTCGGCACCAACGGATCGGAAGCACCGTGCAGCACCAGCACCGAGCCCTTGATGTTCTGCGCATCCGCCGGGTTCGGCGAATCCAGCGTACCGTGGAACGACACCGCTGCCTTCACTGGCGCGCCCGTGCGAGCCAGATCCAGCGCACAGCAACCGCCAAAGCAGAAACCGAACACTGCCAGTTTCGACGTATCAACCGCCGCCTCACCCTGCTTCTGCAACTGCTCGAACGCCGCTTGCATACGCGTGCGCAGCAACGCACGGTCCTCCTTCAACGGCATCATCGCCGCGCCAGCCTGATCGGCGTTCTGTGGACGCACAGCCTGACCGTAAACGTCAGCAATCAACACCACGTAGCCCTTGGCCGCCACCGATTTGGCGATTTCTTCGGCACCGGCGCTGACGCCCATCCAGTTCGGCGCCATCAACAAACCCGGACGCGCACCTTTGTGCTCAGCGTCGAACGCCAGGCGACCCTCATAGGGCTGGCCGTCGATCTGATAGACCACGGAACGTACAGTGACTTGGCTCATTTCTGACTCCTGATTGGTTAAACCCCAGAATGAAAAAACCCGCCGAAGCGGGTTTTTCTACGACTTGATTAAACCGACAGTTCAACCAGCAGCTTGTTCAGACGGCGCACATAAGCAGCCGGATCCTTCAAGCTGTCACCAGCCGCCAGCGCAGCCTGATCAAAGAGGATGTGCGACAAGTCGCCAAAACGCTCTTCGCTCTGCTCGCCATCGAGTTTCTCGATCAGCGGGTGGCTTGGGTTGAATTCGAAGATCGGCTTCGAATCCGGCACCTTCTGCCCGCTGGCTTCGAGGATCTGACGCATTTGCAGACCCAGATCCTGCTCGCCGATGGCCAGGATGGCCGGCGAATCGGTCAGACGATGCGATACGCGAACTTCAGCCACGGAATCGCCCAACGCGGTTTTCAGACGCTCAACCAGACCTTCTTTGGACTTGGCGACTTCTTCTGCGGCTTTCTTGTCCTCTTCCGAGTCCAGATTGCCCAAATCGAGATCACCGCGTGCCACGTCAACGAAAGTCTTGCCGTCGAACTCGCTGAGGTAGCTCATCAGCCACTCGTCGATGCGGTCGGTCAGCAGCAGCACTTCGATGCCTTTCTTGCGGAAGACTTCCAGGTGCGGGCTGTTTTTGACCTGCGCGTAGGTTTCGCCGGTGAGGTAGTAGATCTTGTCCTGACCTTCCTTGGCGCGTGCCAGGTAGTCGGCCAGACCGACGATCTGCTCGCCTTCGTCGCCATTGGTCGATGCGAAACGCAGCAGACCGGCAATTTTCTCTTTGTTGGCGAAGTCTTCGGCCGGGCCTTCTTTCATGACCTGACCGAAGTTCTTCCAGAAGCCTTTGTATTGCTCAGGCTCGTTCTTCGCCAGTTTTTCCAGCATGTCGAGCACGCGCTTGGTCAGCGCGGTCTTCATCGAATCGATGATCGGGTCTTTCTGCAGGATCTCGCGCGACACGTTCAGCGACAGGTCGTTGGAATCAACCACGCCTTTGATGAAGCGCAGGTACAGCGGCAGGAACGACTCGGCCTGATCCATGACGAACACGCGTTGCACGTACAGCTTCAGGCCTTTCGGCGCTTCACGCTGGTACAGGTCGAACGGTGCGCGGGCCGGCACGTACAGCAGCGAGCTGTATTCGAGTTTGCCTTCGACTTTGTTGTGGCTCCAGGCCAGCGGGTTTTCAAAGTCGTGAGCGATGTGCTTGTAGAACTCTTGGTATTCCTCGTCCTTCACTTCAGTGCGCGGACGGGTCCACAGGGCACTGGCGCGGTTGACGGTTTCCCACTCAACGGCCGGAGCCTCTTCGCCTTCGGCAGCTGCAGCTTCTTTCGGCAGCTCGATCGGCAAAGCGATGTGGTCGGAGTACTTCTTGATGATGTTGCGCAGACGCCAGCCATCAGCAAACTCGTCTTCTGCAGCTTTCAGGTGCAGAACGATGCGGGTGCCGCGCTCCGGTTTGTCGATGGTGGCGACTTCGAACTCGCCCTCGCCTTTCGACGACCAGTGCACGCCTTCGCTGGCCGGGGTGCCGGCGCGACGGGAGTACACGTCAACCTGGTCGGCAACGATGAAGGCGGAGTAAAAGCCCACACCGAACTGGCCGATCAGATGCGAATCTTTCTTCTGATCGCCCGAGAGGTTCTTCATGAAATCAGCGGTGCCGGATTTGGCGATGGTCCCCAGGTGGGTGATCACATCGTCACGGTTCATGCCGATACCGTTGTCTTCGAGGGTGACGGTCTTGGCGTCCTTGTCGAAGCTCACACGGATTTTCAGATCAGCGCCACCTTCGAGCAACTCTGGCTTGGCCAGGGCTTCGAAGCGCAGCTTGTCGACAGCGTCAGAGGCGTTCGAGATCAATTCGCGAAGGAAAATTTCCTTGTTGGAATACAGCGAATGGATCATGAGGTGCAGCAGCTGCTTTACCTCGGTCTGGAAGCCCAGGGTTTCCTTTTGAGTTTCCACACTCATGGTCATCAAACTCCAATCAGATGGCAGTGGCCGCGACCCGAAATGGTCGGCGGCGGGTTGTCTTGTGAGTTTGGGGCGCTGTTCAGGATTTCAAGGGCTCATCGATTTTGAAGTGTGCACGCGCGGTGGCAATCGGTTCGCTTTCGGTACTTTGCCAGGCCGTGATCGCGACGTTGGCCACGCGCCGGCCCTGGCGGCAGACCTGACACTTGGCCCAGGTGTCGCGAAACTGCCCGGCGCGCAGGTAATCAAGGGAGAAATCGATGATCTTCGGCACGCCCGGGGTCTCGGTGAAAATCAACAAATGCAGCGCGGCTGCCAACTCCATGAACCCGGCAATCACCCCACCGTGAATCGCCGGCAATAAAGGGTTACCAATGTTGTCCTTGTTCGCCGGCAGCTTGAACAGCAATTCATCGCCGACACGTGAGCATTCGATGCCGATCAGCCCGGCGTAGGGAATCAACTGCAACAGCGGCGCGTAGTCGCCCTCAGCGTGAGCCTGCTGCAACTGCTGTTTCAGATCATCGCTCATTGCCCTGCTCCCTTGATCGCGCCGCCGAAGCCTTTGGTGCCTTTAAGGCCCTTGCCCATGCGCATGAACGTACCGACGACGTGGGCGATGGGTTGTTCGGGATCGTCCTGATAGGCGAAACCACGAGCGAAGATCACATCGGTGGTTACCCGGTAGCACTGGGCGTAGCCATAGACGTCTTTGTTCGGTTCGGCGGCGTGCATATAGTCAATGCGCAAATCGAGGGTCGGGCAGACTTCGAATTCCGGCAACACACAGAGCGTCGACATCCCGCAAGCGGTGTCCATTAACGAGGTAATTGCGCCACCATGAATGACCCCAGTCTGCGGATTACCGACGATTTGCGGGCTATAAGGCAGGATCACCGTAAGCCCTTCGCTGGAGGCTTCATGTACTCGCAAACCAAGTACCTGGCAGTGTCTTAACGCTGAAAGAAATCGCGTCGCGCGCTCAAAAACGGGGTTTTCACCCATATGATAATTACTCTCGTTAAAGCCATTGGCCAGTAGTAGCGAACAGACCAAAAGTTCCGTAGCAAAACAAACTTATATATCTGAAACAAATGAGGAACTTAACCTGTAGCGCCAAGCTCTTAAGGCCAGTAGTTATTTTCCATAAGGAGAAACACCCCATGCGTAAGACTTTAGCTATTGCCTTGATGTTGACCGCTTCCCTCGGTCTCGCTGCCTGCGATAAAAAATCCGAGGACAAAGCTCAAGATGCCAACCAACATGCTGAACAAGCTCAGCAAGACATGAACAAAGCTCAGGATAAAGTGAACGACGCTGCGAAAGAAAACGCCGAAGCTGCCAAAGCTCAGGCTGAATCGAACGCTGCCGCGCAAGAAGAAGCTGCCAAGAAGCAATAATTCGCTTTTTGCTGCAGAAAAAAGAAAACCCGCCAAGTGCGGGTTTTCTTTTGCCTGTCATTTAGTGACAAGGTCGCCTTAGAGCAAGACCGTTCTAAAAGTCGGACTAATCATCAACAACAGCGAACACACTATGCCAACTACCCAGGCCAGACTGCGCAGCTTGGGAAGATCGGCGAGATAGAACCACAAGTAGATGATCCGTGCGATCACGAAAATGATCGCCAACGTATCGATCAGCCATCCTGCCGTCTGGGTGGTATGCGCCATCAGCACACCGACCGCGAACAACATGAACGCTTCAATCGTATTCTGATGCGCCGCCAGCGCCCGCGCGCCGTAGCCGGTCAGTTGCGCTTGTTGCTGGCGCGGCAAGTGGTTGTTGTAACCGCCCTGCTCTTTCATCGCCTTGCCCACCGGCATACGCGCGATGTAAATCAACAGCGCAGTGATAAACACACACCAGAACGGAATACTCATCAAGCGACCTCTTTGTTTGTTTCAGGAAGGGGGGCTTCTGTAGGGGTATAGACCATGACATCGAGAACGTCGGAATGAAACTCGCGGCGGTACAGGACCAATACCACACCGGCGCTCATTAGCATGAACAGCCACGGACTGACGAACCACGCGAGCATGGTCATGCCGAAGTAGTATGAGCGCAGCCCGAAGTTGAACTGGTTGGCCGCCATCGAAATCACTCGCGCCGCCCGCGCAGCGAACGCCTTGCGCTCCTGTTCGGAGACATGTCGCTCACCGATCATTGGCGCCGAGCCGACCAAAACCGCCGCAAAGTTGTACTGACGCATGCACCAGCTGAAAGTGAAGAAGGCATAGACGAACACCATCGCCAGACACAGCAACTTGATCTCCGACATGCCCTGCGACGCCTGTTGCACCATCGGAATATCTGCCAGCAACGACACTGCCCGCTCCGACGCGCCAAGCACAGTGAGAATACCGGCGAGAATAATCAGCGTGCTCGAGGCGAAGAACGAGGCGTTACGCTCAAGATTCCCGATCACACTGGCGTCGGCGATGCGGTTGTCACGCAGCAACATGCGGCGCATCCAGTCTTCGCGGTACAGGTGCAGTACGCTCGCCAGACACGCTGTATCGCGGCCCTTCCAGGAGGCATAACGGGTATAACCGCCCCAGCAGATGACAAACCAGACGGCCGCGAGCAGGTGGATCAGGTTGGCTTGGATGAACGACATGCAATTCCTTGTGAGGTGTGTACACGCACTGATTACTTGTGGGAGCGAGCTTGCTCGCTCCCACATTGAGATTTAGGCAACCCTTCGACGTTAGCTCAGGGAAAAAGACACTGCCTGACGCGCATAAAAAATGCCCCGTATCGATTGATACGGGGCATTTCTGTTTAAGCGTTGAAGACCCGCTTTTGGCGGGTCAGACAACGTCAGGCGACCGCTTCGCTGCGCTTGCCCAGCAGGCGATCGCAAACCACTGCAACCACCAGGGTCATCACGCACGGCACCAGCCACGCGAGGCCCTGCTCGCTCAGTGGCAGGTGCGACATTTGCGATGGCATCCAGTCGGCCAGACCGGCGCCTTTCAACGCGTCGATGGTGCCGAAGACGAACGACACCAGCATCACCGGGCCGAGAATGCGGCCGTGCTCATGCCAGAAGTCTTTGCAGAAGCTCAGCGCCACCAGCACGATGCACGGCGGATAGATTGCGGTCAGCACCGGAATCGAGAAGGCAATCAGCTTGGTCAGGCCCAGGTTGGATACCAGCAGCGAGAACGCCGCCAGAATGATCACCAGGGTCTTGTAGGACAGTGGCAGCACACGGCTGAAGTATTCGGCACACGCACAAGTCAGACCGACCGCCGTCACCAGACACGCCAGCGAGATCAGTACCGCGAGGAAACCGCTGCCCAGCGAACCGAAGGTGTGTTGCACATACGCGTGCAGTACCGCCGCGCCGTTGGTCGCGCCCACGGCCACTTCGTGGCTGCCGGAACCGAGGCGGAACAGGCTGATATACACCAGCGCCAGACCGACACCGGCAATCAGGCCAGCGATGATCGCGTAACGGGTGATCAGCGCCGGCGACTCGACGCCACGGGAGCGGATCGCGTTAACGATGACGATGCCGAACACCAGTGCTCCGAGGGTATCCATGGTCAGGTAACCATTGATGAACCCTTGAGAAAACGGTGCCGCCACGTATTCCGGCGTACCGTGGCCGATGTCACCCGCCGGCAAGGCGAATGCAGCGATGCCGAGGACTGCCAGCGCGATGATTTTCAGCGGCGCGAGGAAGCGGCCAACGGTGTCCAGCAAGCGCCCAGGGTAGAGCGAGATGAAGAACACCAGCAGGAAGTACACCGAGCTGTAGAGGAACAGTGCCAACGGGCTTTCGCCGGTCAACGGCGCCAAGCCTACTTCAAAGGATACGGTTGCGGTACGCGGGGTGGCGAACAACGGGCCGACTGCCAGGTAGCACGCAGCCGCGAGAATGCCGCCAGCGATCTTGCCGATCGGGCTGCTCAGCGCATCCATCGCCCCACCGACCTTGGCCAGTGCAACGACAGTGATCACCGGCAAACCCACTGCGGTGATCAGAAAGCCCAGCGCGGCCATCCAGACGTGAGGTCCGGCCTGCAAGCCAACGATAGGCGGGAAAATGATGTTGCCAGCCCCGACGAACAGAGCAAACGTCATAAAACCAAGTGCCAGGATGTCCTGACCTTTCAAAACTTTCATTAAGGTAATACCACACTACTGAATCGGAATTTAGAGGGGGATTGCCCTGTGTAATTAGGGAAATGCTGTCGATCCGTATGGGACTGACCCTTAAAGCGCGTTGCATGCCTTGTGGGCGGCAGACGCAAAAATGGCTGCTAGCCTAACGAATTTGGCGTGTAAACGCACTGTTAGAGGGCGAACTATCCGATACGCGACGTTTCCGTGTCGCGTTTTTGCATGTAATTGGGTAGATGTCTATAAATCGCCTTCGCGAGCAAGCTCGCTCCCACATTGAAATGCGTACAAATGTGGGAGCGAGCTTGCTCGCGAAGGCGATATCACTGATGACGCAGGTGCCAGAAACGACAAAGGCCACCCGAAGGTGGCCTTTGTTTGGTGAAGCGTCAGCTAAGCGCGAGGCTTACTTGACAGCCCAACCAGTCAGCTCGGCCAGGGCCTTGCCGATGTCTGCCAGCGAACGCACGGTTTTAACGCCTGCGTCTTGCAGTGCAGCGAATTTCTCGTCTGCAGTGCCTTTGCCGCCAGAGATGATTGCGCCAGCATGGCCCATGCGCTTGCCCGGAGGAGCAGTCACACCAGCGATGTAGGAAACAACCGGCTTGGTCACGTGTGCCTTGATGTAGGCAGCCGCTTCTTCTTCAGCCGAACCGCCGATCTCACCGATCATCACGATCGCTTCGGTCTTCGGGTCTTCCTGGAACAGCTTCAGGATGTCGATGAAGTTCGAACCCGGGATCGGGTCACCACCGATGCCGACGCAAGTCGACTGACCGAAACCGGCGTCAGTGGTCTGCTTCACAGCTTCGTAGGTCAGGGTGCCGGAACGCGAAACGATACCGACCTTGCCTGGCAAGTGAATGTGACCTGGCATGATGCCGATCTTGCACTCGCCCGGAGTGATAACGCCTGGGCAGTTAGGGCCGATCAGGACTACGCCCAGCTCGTCGCACTTAACTTTAGCGTCCAGCATGTCCAGGGTAGGAATGCCTTCGGTGATGCAGACGATCAGCTTGATGCCGCCGAATGCCGCTTCCAGGATCGAATCTTTGCAGAAAGGAGCCGGAACGTAGATCACGGAAGCGGTAGCGCCAGTGGCTTCTACTGCGTCTTTAACGGTGTTGAACACTGGCAGACCCAGGTGCTCGGTGCCGCCTTTGCCAGGAGTAACGCCACCAACCATTTTGGTGCCGTATTCGATGGCTTGCTGGGTGTGGAAACTACCTTGCGAACCGGTAATACCCTGGCAGATAACTTTGGTGTCTTTATTGATCAGGACGCTCATTATTTGCCCTCCGCAGCTTTGACAACTTGTTGAGCAGCGTCGGTCAGGCTGGTAGCAGCGATGATGTTCAAACCGCTTTCTGCCAGTACTTTAGCGCCCAGCTCAGCGTTGTTGCCTTCAAGGCGAACAACAACCGGGATTTTCACGCCGACTTCTTTCACAGCGCCGATGATGCCTTCGGCAATCATGTCGCAGCGAACGATGCCGCCGAAGATGTTGACCAGTACTGCAGCGACGTTGGTGTCGGACAGGATGATCTTGAACGCTTCAGTTACGCGTTCTTTGGTAGCGCCACCACCTACGTCGAGGAAGTTGGCTGGCTTGCCGCCATGCAGGTTGACGATGTCCATGGTACCCATGGCCAGGCCAGCACCGTTGACCATGCAGCCGATGTTGCCTTCCAGTGCTACGTAGTTCAGTTCGAACTTGGCAGCGTGCGCTTCGCGCGGATCGTCTTGCGACGGATCGTGGAAAGTCTTCAGCTTAGGCTGACGGTACATTGCGTTGGCGTCGATGTTGATCTTGGCGTCCAGGCAGTGCAGATCGCCGTCAGCCTTGATCACCAGCGGGTTCACTTCCAGCAGAGCCAGGTCGTGATCCTTGAACAGTTTGGCCAGACCTACGAAGATCTTGGCGAACTGAGCAACCTGCTTGCCTTCCAGACCCAGCTGGAATGCCAGCTCGCGACCCTGGAATGGCTGAGCGCCAACCAGTGGATCGATAGTGGCCTTGAGAATTTTTTCTGGAGTGTCGTGAGCGATTTTCTCGATGTCCACGCCACCTTCGGTGGAAGCCATGAACACGATGCGACGGCTCGAACGGTCAACGACAGCGCCCAGGTACAGCTCTTTAGCGATATCAGTGCACGATTCAACCAGGATCTTGGTGACTGGCTGGCCATTGGCGTCAGTCTGGTAAGTCACCAGACGCTTGCCCAGCCACTGCTGTGCGAAGGCTTTGGCGTCTTCTTTGCTGCGAACCAGCTTGACGCCGCCCGCTTTACCGCGACCACCGGCGTGGACCTGGGCTTTGACAACCCACTCGCTGCCGCCGATTTTGTCGCAAGCTTCTGCTGCTGCTTCCGGGGTGTCTACTGCGTAACCAGTGGAAACTGGCAGGCCGTATTCAGCGAACAGCTGCTTACCCTGATACTCGTGAAGATTCATGCTTTTTACCGTCTTCGTTAGGTACTGCGCATTCGGCGCTGCGCTCGTTTGAGTGCCGCGCCACCTGTGACTGCTGCTTGCGTAGCTGAGCTACGCAAGACTGCGTCCAGCGGACATTCCGCGGTGAGACTTGCTCGCAAGGCTCACGACGGGCCGTTACCGCCGTGGTTTCTTATTGTGTCTTAACGCTTCTTGCGATTGGCAATGTGGATGGCGCCGCCATTCACAGCCAGAGCAGCTTCGTGCAAGGCTTCAGACAGGGTCGGATGGGAGAAAACCATCATGCCCAGGTCTTCAGCGCTGGTGCCGAATTCCATACCGATCGCGCCCTGCTGAACCAGTTCTGCAGCGCTCGGGCCGATCACGTGCACGCCCAATACGCGGTCAGTCTTGGCATCAGCGATGACCTTGACGAAACCACCGGTATCGTTGGCGGCCATGGCACGGCCGGAAGCGGCGAACGGGAAGGTGCCGACGTTAACTTCAACGCCTTCAGCTTTCAAGGCCTGCTCGGTTTTGCCAACCCACGCGATTTCCGGGTGAGTATAAATAACCGAAGGGATCAGGTCATAGTTCATCTGGGCTTTGTGGCCCTTGATGCGCTCGACAACCATGATGCCTTCTTCGGATGCCTTGTGCGCCAGCATCATGCCGCGAACCACGTCACCAATGGCGAAAACGCCCGGTACGGTGGTCGCGCAGTGATCGTCAACGTGCACGAAACCGCGCTCGTCGAGGGTCACGCCGCTGTCGGAAGCCAGCAGATCAGTGGTCACCGGACGGCGACCAACGGCTACGATCAGCTTGTCGAAAGTGATGGTCTGTTCGCCGTTGGCATCGGTGTAGTTCACAACGACTTCGTCGCCGTTGACTTTCGAGCCGGTTACGCGAGCGCCCAGTTTGATGTCCAGACCTTGTTTGGTCAGGGTTTTCAGCGCTTCCTTGGAAACAGCGGTGTCCGCTGCCATCAGGAAGGTGTCCAGAGCTTCCAGGACAACCACTTCAGAACCCAGACGCGACCACACCGAACCCAGTTCCAGGCCGATCACGCCAGCGCCGATCACGCCCAGACGCTTAGGTACGGTCTGGAATTCCAGAGCGCCAGTCGAATCGACGATGACGTTCTGATCGACCGGAGCCGGTGGAATGTCGATCGGACGCGAACCTGGAGCCAGGATGACGTTTTCCGCTTCGATGACTTCAACCGAGCCGTCTGGCTTGGTGACTTCGACTTTCTTGCCAGCCAGCAGTTTGCCGTGACCCTGGATCGAAGTAACGCCGTTGGCCTTGAACAGGGTGGCAACGCCGCCGGTCAGGTTCTTGACGATGCCAGCCTTGCGGCCAACCATCGCAGCGACGTCCATCTTGACTTCGCCGGTCGAGATACCGTGAACGTTGAAGCTTTCTTTCGCTTCCTTGTATTTCCAGGAACTGTCGAGCAGCGCCTTGGAAGGAATGCAGCCCACGTTCAGGCAGGTGCCGCCCAGGGCTTGCTTGCCTTCTGCGTCGGTGTACTTCTCGATGCAGGCAGTGGTCAGACCCAGCTGCGCGGCCTTGATGGCAGCCACGTAGCCACCAGGGCCAGCACCGATCACTACTACGTCAAATTTCTGCGACATTCAAAAAATCCTCTTTAGCGAAAAGCTTCAAGCCGCGCGCTCCAAGCCAAGCTGCCCTTTCCTGCAGCTTGAAACTTGAAGCCCGCGACTGCTTCTATCAGATATCCAGCAACAGACGAGCCGGATCTTCCAGCAGGTTCTTGATGGTCACCAGGAAGGTCACAGCTTCTTTGCCATCGATCAGACGGTGATCGTAGGACAGTGCCAGGTACATCATCGGACGGATAACGACCTGACCGTTGATGGCCATAGGACGCTGGATGATGTTGTGCATGCCCAGAATCGCTGCCTGCGGCGGGTTGACGATCGGGGTCGACATCATCGAACCGAAGGTACCACCGTTGGTGATGGTGAAGGTACCACCGGTCATCTCGTCCATCGACAATTTGCCGTCACGGGCTTTCTTGCCGAAAGTGGCGATGCCGCCTTCGATTTCAGCCAGGCTCATCAGCTCGGCGTTACGCAGAACCGGAACCACCAGGCCACGATCGCTGGAAACGGCAACGCCGATGTCCGCGTAGCCGTGGTAAACGATGTCGCCGCCGTCGATCGACGCGTTGACAGCCGGGAAGCGTTTCAGCGCTTCGGTAGCAGCCTTGACGAAGAACGACATGAAGCCCAGGCGTACGCCGTTGTGGGACTTCTCGAACAGGTCCTTGTACTTCGAACGCAGGGCCATGACTTCAGTCATGTCGACTTCGTTGAAAGTGGTCAGCATCGCCATGTTCGACTGTGCTTCAACCAGACGCTTGGCCACGGTGGCACGAACGCGGGTCATCGGTACGCGCTTCTCGATGCGGTCGCCAGCAGCGAACACAGGAGCAGCAGCCGATGGAGCAGCAGCCTTGGCAGGCGCGGCAGCCGGAGCGGCTTTCTTGGCAGCAACAGCAGCCACCACGTCTTCCTTGGTCACACGACCGCCTTTGCCGGTGCCGGCAACGGAAGCGATGTTGATGCCGTTTTCTTCAGCCAGCTTGCGCGCAGCAGGAGCAGCAACAGGATCGTCTTCGCCTTCGGCAGCAGCCGGTGCAGCGGCAGCAGTGGCCGGAGCAGCAGCGGCGGCTGGAGCAGCGGCAGCAGCGCCGCCCGCTTCGATGGAGCCCAGCACTTCGTCGGACAGAACGGTGTCGCCTTCATTCTTGACGATTGCGCCCAGCACGCCGTCGGCGGTAGCCAGAACTTCCAGTACGACTTTGTCAGTTTCGATGTCGACGATCAGGTCGTCACGCTTGACGGCGTCGCCCGGTTGCTTGTGCCAGGTGGCAACGGTGCCATCGGCAACCGATTCCGGGAAAGTGGGGGCTTTGATCTCGATAGCCATTATCTGTAGTTCCTTAAATTCGGTTTCAGGTGCGCGAAGGCGTTAAATGGTAAACGCGTCTTGCAGGAGTTTTTCCTGCTGCTCGGCGTGCATCGATGCGTAACCACAAGCTGGGGCAGCAGAAGCCTCACGGCCCGCGTACTCAAGTACGAGAGACTTGTCGAGGTTCCCGATGCTGCGACGCAAGTGGTGCTGGCTGCAGTACCAGGCGCCCTGGTTCATCGGCTCTTCCTGACACCAAACGGCATTTTTGACGTTGGTGTATGGAGCCAGGACTTCTTTCAAGTCGTCCTCAGGGAATGGGTACAGCTGCTCGATACGCACGATGGCGATATCTTCACGGCCTTCGGCACGGCGTTTTTCCAGCAGGTCGTAGTAGACCTTGCCGCTACACAGAACAACACGCTCGACCTTTTTCGGGTCCAGAGTATCGATTTCCGGGATCACGGTCTGGAACGAACCTTCGGCCAGATCTTCCAGGGTCGAGATGGCCAGCTTGTGGCGCAGCAGCGACTTCGGCGTCAGCACGATCAACGGCTTGCGCAGCGGACGAATCACCTGACGACGCAGCAAGTGGTAGATCTGTGCTGGCGTGGTCGGTACCGCTACCTGAATGTTGTGCTCGGCGCACAGTTGCAGGTAACGCTCAAGACGTGCCGAGCTGTGCTCAGGGCCCTGACCTTCGTAACCGTGTGGCAGCAACATGGTCAGACCGCAGAGACGGCCCCACTTGTGCTCGCCGCTGGTGATGAACTGGTCGATTACAACCTGTGCACCGTTGGCGAAGTCGCCGAACTGGGCTTCCCAGATCACCAGCGCATCCGGCGTGGTGGTCGAGTAACCGTATTCGAATGCCAGTACCGCTTCTTCCGACAGGAACGAGTCGTACAGGTCAAAGCGTGGCTGACCGTCGTACAGGTGCTGCAACGGAATGTAGGTGCCCGCGTCTTTCTGGTTGTGCAACACAGCGTGACGGTGCGAGAACGTACCGCGGCCGATGTCCTGACCGGTCATGCGAATCGGGTGACCTTCGAACGCCAGGGTCGCGTACGCCATGGTTTCAGCGTAACCCCAGTTGATCGGCAGGCCGCCGGCTTGCATCTTCTGACGGTCTTCGTAGATCTTCGAAACCTGACGCTGAACCACGAAGCCTTCCGGAATTTCCAGCAGCTTGGCGGACAGTTCTTGCAGGGTCTTCAGATCAAAGCGGGTGTCGTGACGCGCAGTCCAGGCGTGGCCCAGATACGGACGCCAGTCCACGAACAACTCTTTGTTCGGCTCTTTGACCAGCGATTTCACGACGTGCAGACCGTTGTCCAGCGCGTTGCGGTATTCGTCGACTTTCGCCTGAACACGCTCTGCGTCCAGCACACCGCCCTGGGTCAGACGATCAGCGTACAGCTCACGGGTGGTGCGCTGCTTGGTGATCTGCTGATACATCAGAGGCTGGGTACCGCTTGGCTCGTCGGCCTCGTTGTGGCCGCGACGACGGTAGCAGACCAGGTCGATCACCACGTCACGCTTGAACTGCATGCGGTAGTCGATGGCCAGCTGGGTCACGAACAACACGGCTTCCGGATCATCACCATTCACATGGAGGATCGGCGCCTGGATCATCTTCGCAACGTCGGTGGCGTACTCGGTGGAACGCGAGTCCAGCGGGTTGCTGATGGTGAAACCAACCTGGTTGTTGATCACGATGTGCACGGTACCGCCGGTTTTGAAACCGCGGGTCTGCGACATCTGGAAGGTTTCCATGACCACGCCCTGACCTGCGAATGCAGCGTCACCGTGGATGGAGATCGGCAGAACCTTCTCACCGGTCGGGTCGTTACGACGATCCTGACGGGCGCGAACCGAACCTTCTACCACGGGGGAAACGATTTCCAGGTGGGACGGGTTGAACGCCATGGCCAGGTGAACTTCACCGCCGGCGGTCATCACGTTGGACGAGAAGCCCTGGTGATACTTAACGTCACCGGAACCCAGCTCGACCTTCTTCTTGCCTTCGAACTCGTCGAACAGCTCGCGCGGGTTCTTGCCGAAGGTGTTGACCAGTACGTTCAGACGGCCACGGTGGGCCATGCCGATGACGACTTCCTTGGTGCCGTAGGAACCGGAACGCTGGATCAGTTCGTCGAGCATCGGAATCAGGCTTTCGCCGCCTTCCAGACCGAAACGCTTGGTGCCCGGGTATTTGGTGCCCAGGTATTTTTCCAGGCCTTCACCGGCGGTCACGCGCTCAAGCAGGTGGCTCTTGATGTCGGCGGAGTACGTCGGACGACCACGCACGCTTTCCAGACGCTGCTGGAACCACTGGCGCTGCTCGGAATCGGTGATGTGCGTAAATTCAGCGCCGATGGTGCGGCAATATGTCTGCTGCAACGCTTCGTGAATTTCGCGTAGGCTCGCTTCCTCTTTGCCGATGAACAGGTCGCCGGCACGGAAGGTCGTATCAAGATCGGCATTGGTCAAGCCGTAATGATTGATCGACAGGTCTGCAGGTGCAGGACGCTGCCACAGCCCCAGCGGGTCAAGCTGGGCTGCCTGGTGGCCACGCATACGGTAGGCTTGGATCAATCGCAACACTTCAACTTGCTTCTTCTCGTGCTCACTGCTCACGCTCCCGGCGGAAACCGGTTGAGCGCGGCGCTGGTTCTTTGCCAGCAGCACGAAATGATCGCGAATTGTGGAGTGCGAAACATCAGTGGCAGAGTTGCCGTCGGCAGGCAACTTCTGAAAGTAGGTGCGCCACTCTTCTGGCACAGCGTTAGGGTCGTGCAGGTAGAGCTCATAAAGCTCTTCCACATAGGCAGCGTTTCCACCTGAAAGGTAGGCGCTGTTCCACATGCGCTGCATCACGCTTTCTTGCATGCTTGGTCACCCTCGGTTAGGGGAACACCATCGATGTCGACACCGAGCAAACTTGCAGAAGTCCGAATGCAGCGACTAAAACAAGCCACTTAGGATCACACTGATAGTCCGGGTACCAGCCCGGATGCCCCTGCTTGTCTCATTTCTTCAAAATAAGAGCGGCAGCTTGTGGCTACTGCTCTGGTTATAGCCATGACGCGGGTTGAAGCCCGCGCCACAGCCTCTACGGTACAGCGGTTACAGCAGCTGAATCACACGCCGCTCGAAAGCAGCATGTTACGGATGTGACCGATGGCCTTAGTCGGGTTCAGGCCTTTCGGACATACGTTGACGCAGTTCATGATGCCCCGGCAGCGGAAGACGCTGAACGGGTCATCGAGCGAAGCCAGACGCTCGCTGGTCTTGGTGTCACGGCTGTCTGCCAGGAAGCGATAAGCTTGCAGCAGTGCAGCTGGACCCAGGAACTTGTCCGGGTTCCACCAGAAGGACGGGCACGAAGTCGAGCAGCAAGCGCACAGGATGCACTCGTACAGACCGTCGAGCTTTTCACGCTCTTCTGGCGACTGCAGACGCTCGATGGCCGGAGCCGGCGTGTCGTTCTGCAGGTAAGGCTTCACCTTCTCGTATTGCTTGTAGAAGATGCTCATATCGACGACCAGGTCACGGATAACCGGCAAACCTGGCAGTGGACGAACGATCAGCTTGTTACCTTTTACAACGGCAGACAGCGGCGTGATGCACGCCAGACCGTTCTTGCCGTTGATGTTCATGCCGTCGGAACCACAAACGCCTTCACGGCAAGAGCGACGATAGGAGAAACCTTCGTCCTGCTCTTTGATCAGGGCCAGTACGTCCAGCACCATCAGATCTTTACCACCGGTATCGATCTGGAATTCCTGCATGAACGGCGCGGCGTCCTGATCAGGGTTGTAACGATAAACGCTGACTTGCAACATGGCGGCCACCCTTAATAAGTCCGAATCTTAGGTTCAAAAGTCGGAACAGTCTTCGGCGAGAAGTTCACGGCACGCTTGGTGACGCGCTTGTCACCCGGGAAGTACAGGGTGTGGCACAGCCAGTTTTCGTCGTCACGGTCTTCGAAGTCTTCACGGGCGTGAGCACCGCGCGACTCTTTGCGGACTTCAGCGGCGATGGCGGTAGCTTCAGCCACTTCCAGCAGGTTTTGCAGTTCCAGCGCTTCGATACGGGCAGTGTTGAACGCCTGCGACTTATCGTTGATTTTCACATTGGCGATGCGGGTACGCAGGTCAGCAAGCTGAGCGATACCTTTCTGCATGTATTCGCCAGTACGGAATACACCGAAGTAGTTCTGCATGCAGTTCTGCAGCTCGCGACGCAGGGTAGCCACGTCTTCGCCATCAGTACGGCTGTTCAGCGCGTTCAGACGCGACAGGGCAGCTTCGATGTCGGCTTCGGTAGCGTCGTCGTATTCGATGCCGTCGGTCAGGGCTTTTTCCAGGTGCAGGCCGGCAGCGCGGCCGAATACCACCAGGTCGAGCAGCGAGTTGCCGCCCAGACGGTTGGCACCGTGAACCGACACGCAAGCCACTTCGCCCACAGCGAACAGACCAGGAATGATCTTGTCGACGCCTTCAGCGTCCTGGGTGATCGCCTGACCATGAATGTTGGTGGCAACGCCGCCCATCATATAGTGGCAAGTCGGAACAACCGGAACCGGCGCAACAACCGGGTCAACGTGAGCGAAAGTCTTCGACAGTTCGCAGATGCCTGGCAGACGGCTGTGCAGTACTTCCTCGCCCAGGTGGTCGAGTTTGAGCAGTACGTGGTCGCCATTCGGGCCGCAACCGTTGCCGGCGATGATTTCTTTAACCATCGAGCGAGCAACCACGTCACGACCGGCAAGGTCTTTGGCGTTCGGAGCATAACGCTCCATGAAACGCTCGCCGTGTTTGTTGATCAGGTAACCACCTTCACCACGGCAACCTTCGGTCACCAGTACACCGGCGCCGGCGATGCCGGTCGGGTGGAACTGCCACATTTCGATGTCTTGTACCGGCACGCCAGCACGCAGAGCCATGCCGACGCCGTCACCGGTGTTGATCAGGGCGTTGGTGGTGGAAGCGTAGATACGACCTGCACCGCCGGTAGCCAATACGGTGGCCTTGGCGCGGATGTAGGTGGTTTCGCCGGTTTCGATGCAGATCGCGATCACACCGACGAAGTCGCCTTCCTGGTTTTTCACCAGGTCGACAGCGTAGTACTCGTTCAGGAACGTGGTACCGGCTTTCAGGTTGCCCTGATAAAGGGTGTGCAGCAGCGCGTGACCGGTACGGTCGGAAGCGGCGCACGTACGGGCAGCCTGCCCGCCTTTGCCGTAGTCCTTGGACTGACCACCGAACGGACGCTGGTAGATTCGGCCCTGTTCGGTACGCGAGAACGGCATGCCCATGTGGTCCAGCTCATAAACAGCAGCCGGGCCTTCCTGACACATGTATTCGATAGCGTCCTGGTCACCAATGTAGTCGGAACCCTTGACGGTATCGTACATGTGCCAGCGCCAGTCATCGTTCGGGTCAGCGGACGCGATTGCGCACGTGATGCCGCCCTGAGCGGATACGGTGTGCGAACGGGTCGGGAAAACCTTGGTGATCACGGCAGTCTTGTGACCGCCCTGTGCCAGTTGCAGCGCAGCGCGCATGCCGGCACCGCCACCACCAATAATGATGGCGTCGAAAGAAATCGTTGGAATGTTAGCCATGACTCAGATACCCCAGAGAATCTGCACACCCCAGACGAAGTAAGCGAACATCGCAACGCCGCATACCGCCTGGAAAAGGAAACGTATCGCCGTTGCGGACTTGCCGAACGCCATTGGCGTCAGGTAGTCAGTCGCGATGGTCCACATGCCGACCCAGGCGTGAGCGCCGAGAGCAACAAGGGCCAGGAGGCTGAAAATACGCATCCCGTTGTGGGCGAACAGTTCATGCCACTGGGCATACTCGAGGCCAGGGTGGGCCACGACGTATCCGATCAGAAAGATGAAGTAAGCCGCGAGAACGACCGCAGACACACGTTGCGCCATCCAGTCATAGAGGCCCGAACGCGACAGGTTCGTGACGTTAGTTACCATATCCAAACTCCTGCCAGAACGATTACCACCACGGAAACGGCGATAACGATTTTCGAGCCCAGTTTGCCGCCTTCCAGCGTCTCACCGATGCCCATGTCCATGATCAAATGGCGCACACCGGCTACCAGGTGATACAGCAGAGCGGACAGGATGCCCCAAATCACTAGCTTGGCTAGCGGACTGGTCAGACACGCTTTCACCTGACCGAAGCCTTCCTCGGAGCTCAGCGACTTGTCCAATGCGTAAAGCATGATGGCCAGGCTGACAAAGAGGATGACACCGGAGATACGGTGAAGAATGGACGTGTAAGCAGTGACTGGGAGTTTGATGGTCCTTAGGTCTAGGTTTACAGGTCGTTGGCTTTTCACGGCTTTTTTTTCACACTGAAGAGCCCCTAACAATCAGGGCAAAGTTGTTGGGGAGTGCACTGGTCAGGTAACCACCACCCAGGGATGCGACCCCCAATGAAAGCAAGCCCAAAAGCCCTTGGCGGTCGGTGGCCGAGTATAGACAGTTAGGCTACTAATGACAACGCAATCACCTACCCCAAATAGCTGATTGCACAAGTCGTATAAAAGGCGTAAATGGCAGTCAATTTCGAGGAAAAAGTGCGCTTAAAGCCTTCTGGAGCAAGACTTTAGGCAAATTGACATTCGAATTTATCTCACTATAGTGGTGCGGGCCCTGCGTGGGGGGTCTGTCTGATGGTTCAAGCATAAATAGGAGGCCACATGGCTGACAAAAAAGCGCAGTTGATCATCGAGGGCGCAGCCCCCGTCGAGCTGCCCATTTTAACCGGCACCGTTGGTCCCGATGTAATCGATGTTCGGGGCCTGACGGCCACGGGCCGCTTCACTTTCGACCCTGGTTTCATGTCGACCGCCTCGTGCGAATCGAAGATCACCTATATCGACGGCGACAACGGCATTCTGTTGCACCGCGGCTACCCGATCGAACAGCTGGCTGAAAAATCGGACTACCTGGAAACCTGCTACCTGCTGCTCAACGGCGAACTGCCGACCGCAGAGCAGAAGGCCCAGTTCGTCAGCACCGTGAAAAACCACACCATGGTTCACGAGCAGTTGAAAACCTTCTTCAACGGTTTCCGTCGCGACGCCCACCCGATGGCCGTCATGTGCGGTGTAGTCGGCGCCCTCTCGGCCTTCTACCACGACTCCCTCGACATCAATAACCCGCAGCATCGCGAAATCTCCGCGATCCGTCTGGTTGCGAAGATGCCGACCCTGGCAGCGATGGTTTACAAGTACTCCATGGGCCAACCCATGATGTACCCGCGCAACGACCTGACGTACGCGGAAAACTTCCTGCACATGATGTTCAACACCCCGTGCGAGATCAAACCGATCAGCCCGGTGCTCGCCAAGGCCATGGACCGGATCTTCATCCTCCACGCCGACCACGAGCAGAACGCGTCGACTTCCACCGTACGTCTGGCCGGTTCTTCGGGTGCCAACCCGTTCGCCTGTATCGCCGCCGGTATCGCCGCACTGTGGGGCCCTGCCCACGGCGGTGCGAACGAAGCCGTGCTGACCATGCTTGACGAGATTGGCGATGTGTCGAACATCGACAAGTTCATCGCCAAGGCCAAGGACAAGAACGATCCGTTCAAACTGATGGGCTTCGGTCACCGCGTTTACAAGAACCGCGACCCTCGCGCGACTGTAATGAAGCAGACCTGCGACGAAGTACTGAAGGAACTGGGCATCAACAACGATCCGCAACTCGAACTGGCCATGCGCCTGGAAGAGATTGCGTTGACTGACCCGTACTTCATCGAACGCTCGCTGTACCCGAACGTCGATTTCTACTCGGGGATTATCCTCAAGGCGATCGGCATTCCAACCAGCATGTTCACCGTGATTTTCGCGCTGGCACGTACTGTTGGCTGGATTTCGCACTGGAAAGAGATGCTCTCCAGCCCGTACAAGATTGGCCGGCCGCGCCAGCTGTACACCGGCTACGAGTCGCGTGACATTACCAAGCTGGAAGACCGCAAATAAGACCTGTCTTGCGATAACGTCTTGAAGTTGTACCGGGAACGGCCTCTATTTATATAGGGGCCGTTTTTGTTTGCCTGGGGTTTGGGGTTTGGGGTTTGGGATTTTGGGTTTTGGGTTTTGGGTTTTGGGTTTTGGGTTTTGGGTTTTGGGTTTTGGGTTTTGGTTTTGGGTTTTGGGTTTTGGGTTTTGGGTTTTGGGTTTTGGGTTTTGGGTTTTGGGTTTTGGGTTTTGGGATTTGGGATTGGGGGCATATCCGTTGCTGCGGGTGTTGCCGCTGGCGGTTTCGCTCTTACAGCGACTCACTTTTCCAGACGCCGAAAAGTAAGCAAAAGGCTTTGCCCCTGGCGTACGGCACTTCGCTGAGGCTCAGTGTTCCCTCGCTACGGCGTCCATCAGGGGGCATCGCCTACGGTTTGCTTCGCTGCACCTCCTCTCGATGAATGCGGCTGCGCCGCACGGCGCTGCGCGCCTACCCCCTGATGAACACCTACGCTCGACCTGCCGAAAGGGGCAAAAGATCAAAAGCCAAAGCTAAAGCCAAAGCAAGATCACAAGCCCCTCACCCTAACCCTCTCCCGGAGGGAGAGGGGACTGATAGCGGTGTTTGGGGGAGGTACGCCGACGTGAAATACCGAGTCGAACTCAGATTTTTGAAACAGATCAAAAGCCCCTCACCCTAGCCCTCTCCCGGAGGGAGAGGGGACTGACCGCGTGGACTGGAAGAGATACGCCGACGTGCGATACCGAGTCGAACTCAGATTCTGAAACAGATCAAAAGCCCCTCACCCTAGCCCTCTCCCGGAGGGAGAGGGGACTGACCGAGGTGATTGCGAGAGTTACGCCGACGTGCAATACCGCGTTGAATTCCGGCCTTGATAAGACCACAAATCGGCTCCCTCTCCCTGGGGAGAGGGCTGGGGTGAGGGGCAAATCCACCACAAAACCAAAGCCGAACACGCTGTTGCTCTTCACCACTCAACAGGATGAGCGTTAGCTCGGCTGCAGCTTTTGATCTGTAAGGCGACGTCGGAAGGCTGAGTGGAGGGATTGATCCGGGCGTGGGAGCGCAGCGACCGTTTGGCGAAGCCAAACACAGCGAGAGGAGGTGCAGCGAAGCAAACCGTAGGCGCTGCGCCCGGATCGATCCCGCAGCGAAGGAACCCCGAGCCCCAGCGAGCGGGCCGTACGTAGGAGCAAGCGTTTTTTGCTTACTTTTTTTGGCGTTTGAAAAAAAGTGAGTCGCCGTAAGGGCGAAACCCTAAGCCGCCGTTACCGCAGCAACAGATATGTACACGATCCGAACAAAAAACAAGGCCTGCCCGATAACCGCCCACAAAAAATGCCCCGATCTCTCAACCGGGGCATTCAGCAAACATTTAAACAAGCATCAAGCGATCAATGCGAAACCGCCCCACTCGCCCCCAACCCCGTCTGCGAACGCACAAATTGCGGGAAGAACAACGCCCGCTCCTTGTCCGCAGCCGCCGACTTGTCGGTAATCGAGAAGAACCAGATCCCGACAAAGGCAATGATCATCGAGAACAACGCCGGATACTCGTAAGGGAAGATCGCCTTCTCATGATGCAGAATCTGCACCCAGATGGTCGGCCCAAGGATCATCAAACCAACGGCACTGACCAGCCCCAACCAGCCGCCAATCATCGCACCACGAGTGGTCAACTTCTTCCAGTACATCGAAAGCAACAGCACCGGGAAGTTACAGCTCGCCGCGATCGAGAACGCCAGACCAACCATGAACGCAATGTTCTGGCTTTCGAACAGGATGCCCAAGCCAATCGCCAGCACCGCCAAGGCAATGGTGGTGATCTTCGAGACACGAATCTCGTCCTTCTCGTTCGCCTTGCCCTTTTTGATCACACTGGCATACAGGTCGTGAGAAACCGCCGAAGCACCCGCCAGCGTCAGACCGGCAACAACCGCCAGAATGGTCGCGAACGCCACCGCCGAGATAAAGCCGAGGAAGATACTGCCACCGACCGCGTTGGCCAGGTGCACCGCCGCCATGTTGTTGCCGCCCAACAGCGCGCCAGCAGCATCTTTGAAGGCCGGGTTAGTGCTGACCAGCAGGATCGCGCCGAAGCCGATGATGAAGGTCAGGATGTAGAAGTAACCGATGAAGCCAGTTGCGTAGAGCACGCTTTTGCGAGCTTCTTTTGCGTCACTCACGGTGAAGAAGCGCATCAGAATGTGTGGCAGGCCAGCCGTACCGAACATCAGCGCCAGACCCAGCGAGAATGCCGAAATCGGATCCTTGACCAGACCGCCCGGGCTCATGATCGCTTCGCCCTTGGCGTGAACCTTGATCGCTTCGGAGAACAGTGTGTTGAAGTCGAAGCCTACGTGCTTCATGACCATCAGCGCCATGAACGAGGCACCGGACAGCAACAGCACAGCCTTGATGATCTGCACCCAAGTGGTCGCCAGCATGCCGCCGAACAGCACGTACATGCACATCAGCACACCGACCAGAATCACCGCGACGTGGTAGTCCAGACCGAACAACAGCTGGATCAGCTTGCCGGCACCGACCATTTGCGCAATCAGGTAGAACGCCACCACCACCAGCGAACCGCAGGCAGACAGGGTGCGGATCTGGGTTTGCCCGAGGCGGTAGGACGCCACGTCGGCAAAGGTGTATTTACCCAGGTTACGCAGGCGCTCGGCGATCAGGAACAGAATGATCGGCCAGCCCACCAGGAAGCCGATCGAGTAGATCAGGCCATCGTAGCCGGAGGTGAACACCAGCGCGGAAATCCCCAGGAAGGACGCCGCCGACATGTAGTCACCGGCAATCGCCAGACCGTTCTGGAAACCGGTGATCTTGCCGCCCGCCGCATAGTAGTCGGCCGCCGAGTTGTTTTTCTTCGAGGCCCAGTAGGTGATGTACAGCGTCGCACCGACGAACGCCACGAACATCAGGATCGCCGGAATGTTCAGCGGCTGTTTGGCCACCTCCCCCGTCAGTGCGTCAGCCGCCCAGACACCCGGCGCGAAAGCCGCAACACTCAATAAAGCCAGTAGACGCCGGATCATTGCTGAGCCTCCTTGAGAATCGCATTGTTCAGGTCGTCAAACTCGCCATTGGCGCGGCGCACGTAGATAGCGGTGAGGATGAATGCCGAAAGAATCAGTCCGACACCGATCGGAATACCCCAGGTAATCGAGGACTCAGGACTGAGTTTCGCGCCCAGAATATGTGGCCCGTAAGCGATCAAAAGGATGAAGCCAGAGTAAAGCCCGAGCATGATCGCCGAGAGTATCCAGGCGAACTTTTCCCTTTTCTGAACCAGCTCCTTGAATCGGGGACTGTTTTGAATCGAGAGGTAAATGCTGTCGTTCATTGTTTTTATCCTCGCAGCACAGATTATTGTTGGAACATAGCTAATGTATGCGGCTGCGGGAGCGGTAACAGACGACCTTAGTAGTAGAACGCCATGACACTTTTGCCAATTTCCGGTACACACAAAACAACTGTAGGAGTGAGCCTGCTCGCGATGGCGTCGTATCAGTCGACATTTTCATCAACTGACAGGACGCTATCGCGAGCAGGCTCACTCCTACAGGGGTACGGCGGTGAGGCGGTTATTTAGTCCAGTCAGCCACGCGATCCGGGTGTTTGGCCACCCAATCCTTGGCCGCGGCTTCAGGCTTGGCACCGTCCTGAATCGCCAGCATGACTTCGCCGATTTCGTCTTTCGACGCCCACTGGAAGTTCTTAAGGAACTTGGCCACTTCCGGCGCTTTGGTTGCCAGTTCTTTGCTGCCGATGCTGTTCACGGTTTCAGCTGCGCCGTATACGCCTTTCGGGTCGTCGAGGAAGCGCAGTTTCCACTTGGCGAACATCCAGTGCGGCACCCAGCCAGTGACGGCGATGGATTCGTTTTTCTTCTCGGCACGGGTCAGCTCGGCAATCATGCCGGCGCCGGAACTGGCTTTGAGGCTGTATTTGTCGAGACCGTAATCCTTGATCGCCTGATCAGTCTTGAGCATGACGCCCGAACCGGCGTCGATACCGACGATGCGATTTTTGAAGGTGTCATCGGTTTTCAGGTCTTCGATCGACTTGGCTTTTACATACTCCGGTACGATCAGGCCGATTTTTGCATCCTTGAAGTTCGGGCCGTAATCGACGACCAGATCCTTGTTCTTCGTCCAGTATTCGCCGTGGGTCACTGGCAGCCAGGCCGAGAGCATGGCGTCGAGTTTGCCGGTGGCCACGCCCTGCCACATGATCCCGGTGGCAACGGCCTGCAGTTTCACGTCGTAGCCGAGTTTCTGCTTGATCACTTCGGCCGCCACGTGAGTGGTCGCGACGCTGTCGGACCAGCCGTCAACGTAACCGATGTTCAGGGTCTGTTTTTCTGCACTGGCGAACGTGGAACTCATCGCAAGCACCAGAGCAGCACTTGCGCCTAAAAGTCGTCGCATCTTCATCGTTACTTCCCCGAAATGCTGCGCCCGACGGATGACGGGCGGCGTCAACGTATTGTTATGGTGCACAGCGCCCCCATCACGCCTGACCGCAAACTCGTTAGAACATCAGCGGAGTACTGACACTTCGATCATCGACCTGACGACAATAGCGACCTGCTCTGCCAGCGACCTCAAGGCAACGAGAAACGACATCAGAAGGCCATTAATTGCGACTATATAAATGACGCCAAATAATCCGCCCGAACTTTGCATGTCAAAATCATGCGGGCCACCAACCCCTCTATAAATGCAGGTAACATGCGTCGCTTTGCAGCCACTCGGCCTGACCATGTCCGCGACTTCCCGTTTTCCCTTTCTGCCTTATCTCTTCGCCTGCCTGCTGGGGCTGTTTGCACTGGGTGGCTTCTGGTACGGCCTCGGCCAACCGGTGATCCTGCCGGACGCAGCGACCCCAACGCATAAATTGCAGTGCGCCTCCTACACCCCGTTCGATAAAGATCAGTCGCCGTTCGACGTGCCGTTCAAACTGCGCCCGGAGCGCATGGACGCCGATCTCGCATTGCTGGCGACACGCTTTGAGTGCATTCGCACTTATTCGATGACGGGCCTTGAGGCGCTGCCGGATCTGGCGCGCAAACACGGCTTGAAATTGATGATCGGCGCGTGGGTCAACAGCAACCCGGTGGACACCGAGAAAGAAGTCGACCTGCTGATCAAATCGGCCAACGCCAACCCGGACGTGGTCAGCGCGGTAATCGTCGGCAACGAAGCCCTGCTGCGCAAAGAAGTCACCGGCGCGCAACTGGCGAAGCTGATCAATAAGGTCAAAAGCCAGGTCAAGCAACCGGTCACCTATGCCGATGTCTGGGAGTTCTGGCTCAAGCATCCGGAAATCGCGCCGGCGGTGGACTTCCTGACCATTCACCTGCTGCCGTACTGGGAAGATGATCCGTCGAACATCGACGTCGCCCTGCAGCATGTCGCGGATGTGCGCCAAGTGTTCGGCAATAAGTTCGCGCCGAAAGACGTAATGATCGGCGAAACCGGCTGGCCGAGCGAAGGCCGCCAGCGCGAGACCGCCCTGCCGAGCCGGGTCAACGGGGCCAAGTTCATTCGTGGTTTTGTCGCGATGGCCGAGAAGGAAGGCTGGCATTACAACCTGATCGAAGCGTTTGACCAGCCGTGGAAGCGCGGCAGTGAAGGCGCAGTCGGTGGCTATTGGGGCTTGTTTGACGCCGATCGTCAGGACAAGGGTGTGCTGGCCGGGCCGGTGACCAACGTGCCGTATTGGAAGGAATGGCTGGCGGTCGGTGGACTGATCTTCCTCGGCACGCTGATGCTTGGCGGTCGCGTTCGCACCACGCGTTCGGCGCTGGTATTGCCGCTGCTGGGCGCCCTCGCCGCCTGCTCCATCGGCGCCTGGGGTGATCTGGCGCGGGTGACTACGCGGTTTGCCAGTGAGTGGCTGTGGGTCGGCTTGCTGACGACGTTGAATCTGTTGGTGTTGGCACACGCTGCGCTGACGCTGAGCGCGCGTGCCGGCTGGCGTGAGCGGGCGTTCAATCTACTGGAGCGCCGTGCCGGCTGGCTGGTTGCGGCGGCAGGTTTTGCTGCGGCGGTGATGATGCTCGAGATGGTCTTCGATCCGCGTTATCGCAGTTTTGCGAGCATGGCGTTCGTGCTGCCGGCGCTGGTTTATCTGTGCCGTCCGGTCAGTGTGCCGCGTCGCGAGATTGCCCTGCTGACGTTTATTGTCGGGGCGGGGATTGCGCCGCAGTTGTATCAGGAAGGGTTGCAGAATCAGCAGGCGTGGGGTTGGGCGCTGGTAAGTGTGTTGATGGTGGCTGCTTTATGGCGCTGCCTTCGTGTTCGCAAGACCTGATTTTCAGCGAGGCTAAAGACCTCTTCGCGAGCAAGCTCGCTCCCACAGGAGAATGCATTCCAAATGTGGGAGCGAGCTTGCTCGCGAAGACTGCCTGTCAGGCGCTACGGGACTTACGGACCAGCCGCAACCCGGCAATCACCAACGCAAACACCGCCAACGTGGTGTTGTACAACGCCAGTGCCGGCACCCCAAACACCAGCGCCAGCACCGCCAGCCACCACCCGGCCCGCCCGGGCACGACAAAACCGATCAGCGCCGCGCCCAGTGCCGTCCAGCCCAGCACCTTGAAGTGAATCATCAAGCCCAGGTTCGAGCGCACCTGGCATTCCCAGCGACTGGCCTCATCCACGCAGATACCGACCCATTGCCCGTCCTCCATAAAGCCATAACGCGCGCCATAACTGGCAGCCAGCCACAACGGCAACAGAACGAGCAGCAGAATCACGGGCAAACGGCGGGACATGAAACACTCCAATCTTCGGAAATCGGCGGCCAGCTTAATCTGCCGCCAGCCGTGTGCAAGAACTAACAACTGTTAACTGTTCATTCAGGCAGTGCAAAGTGTATCGTCCAGCTACTATTACTCCGAATTCTGCCTGTTTGGTGCCGCAGCATGGCACTTTGGCGCAAACCCGGTGGTCATAGCCTGCGAACTTCATTCGGCACCTTCCTCTAAGGGATCTAGTCATGCTCCGTTCCTTGCGCTTCGCCGCGCTGTTCAGCGGCCTTATTCTGAGTGCGTCCGCACTGGCGGTGGATATCGACGCCGCCAGTTATGGCTACCCCCTGACCAACCCGTTCGAGGCGACCATCGCCACGACGCCACCGGACTTGCGCCCGGAATTGCCGCTGGACGACGACATCAATCAGTCGGACCGCAGCCTGACGTTGCGTCCGGAACGAGAGTTCATCCTGCCGGACAACTTCTGGGCGGTGAAAAAGCTCACCTACCGCATCGCCACCCAGGACAAACCAGCACCGCTGATCTTCCTGATCGCCGGCACCGGCGCGCGCTATGACAGCACGCTCAACGAATACCTGAAAAAGCTCTACTACAAGGCCGGCTACCACGTCGTGCAATTGTCGTCGCCAACCAGTTTCGACTTCATCAGCGCCGCCTCGCGTTTCGCCACCCCGGGCGTAACCAAGGAAGACGCCGAAGACATGTACCGGGTGATGCAGGCCGTACGCGCGCAGAATCCCAAGCTGCCAGTCACCGAGTACTACCTGACCGGCTACAGCCTCGGTGCTCTGGATGCCGCGTTCGTTGCGCATCTGGACGAGACGCGCCGCAGCTTCAACTTCAAGAAAGTGCTGCTGCTCAATCCGCCGGTCAACCTTTACACCTCGGTCACCAACCTCGACAAACTGGTGCAAACCGAAGTTAAAGGCATCAACAACAGCACGACATTCTATGAGCTGGTGTTGTCCAAGCTGACCCGCTACTTCCAGCAGAAAGGCTACATCGACCTCAACGATGCGCTGCTCTACGACTTCCAACAGTCCAAGCAGCACCTGACCAACGAACAGATGGCGATGTTGATCGGCACCTCGTTCCGCTTCTCGGCCGCCGACATTGCGTTCACTTCGGACCTGATCAACCGTCGCGGCCTGATTACCCCGCCGAAATTCCCGATCACCGAAGGCACCAGCCTCACGCCGTTCCTCAAGCGTGCGCTGCAGTGCGACTTCGACTGCTACCTGACCGATCAGGTGATCCCGATGTGGCGCGCGCGCACCGACGGCGGCAGCCTGCTGCAACTGATCGATCAGGTCAGCCTGTATGCGCTCAAGGATTACCTGCACGACAGCCCGAAAATCGCCGTGATGCACAACGCCGATGACGTGATCCTCGGCCCGGGCGACCTCGGGTTCCTGCGCAAGACCTTCGGTGATCGTCTGACCGTTTATCCACTGGGCGGCCATTGCGGCAACCTTAACTACCGCGTCAACAGCGACGCCATGCTGGAGTTCTTCCGTGGCTAAATATCTCCTGCTGATGGCAGCGCTCCTCTGCGCAGGCGTGGCCCAGGCCGACAACAGTAAAGCCAACGCGCCAGTGGTCGTCGACAGTGACGGCTTCAAGGAACCGCTGTCCAAACTCAAATTCAACCCGGGGCTGGATCAGCGCGAATTCGAGCGCTCAACGCTCAACGCGCTAAACGTCTACGACCCGCTGGAATCGTGGAACCGCCGGGTTTACCACTTCAACTATCGTTTCGACCAATGGGTGTTCCTGCCGGTGGTCGATGGCTACCGTTACATCACGCCAAGCTTCGTGCGTACCGGGGTGAGCAACTTCTTCAACAACCTCGGTGACGTGCCGAACCTGGTCAACAGCCTGTTGCAGTTCAAAGGCCAGCGCTCGATGGAAACCACCGCGCGCCTGCTGCTCAACACCACCATCGGCATCGCCGGCCTGTGGGATCCGGCCACCGCCATGGGCCTGCCGCGTCAGAGCGAAGACTTCGGCCAGACTCTGGGCTTCTACGGTGTACCGGGCGGCGCCTACTTCGTACTGCCGATCTTCGGCCCGTCGAACATCCGTGACACCGCAGGTTTGGCCGTCGATTACACGGCCGAATCGGCGATCAACTTCCTCAACGTCTCGGAAGTCAGCTCCAACCACCCGGAAATCTGGGCCCTGCGCGCGGTCGACAAGCGTTATCAGACCAGCTTCCGCTACGGTCAGATGAACTCGCCGTTCGAGTACGAGAAAGTGCGTTACGTGTACACCGAAGCGCGTAAGTTGCAGATCGCCGAGTAGTTTTCGGCAGGTACAAAAAAGGGCCATTCGATGCGAGTCGAATGGCCCTTTTTCATGGGATTGCACAGATCAAATGTAGGAGTGAGCCTGCTCGCGATAGCGGTGTACCAGTCACTACCTGTATGGCTGACAAACTGCTATCGCGAGCAGGCTCACTCCTACAGGGAGTTTGCGTTCAGCCTTTGATCGCGCGCCAGATCTTGCCGACAACGGAAACCACCGCCAACACCACTGCCCCGGCGATAATCCCCGCCACACCATTGAGCAACATCGGCACCGCAAACCCGACGCTGCCGGCCGCGGCACCAACGCCTTCGATCCAGTGATGCAGCACCGGCACGCCGTGAGTGAGGATGCCGCCGCCGACCAGGAACATCGCCGCCGTACCAACCACCGACAAGGTTTTCATCATGTATGGCGCGGCGCTGAGAATGGCGCTGCCGACTTTCTTGGCGAACTGACCTGGCTTCTGGGTCAGCCACAAACCGAGATCGTCGAGTTTGACGATACCCGCCACCAGGCCATAAACGCCCACCGTCATCACAATCGCAATGCCGGACATGACAATCACTTGCTGAGTCAGCGAGGCAGTTGCCACGGTGCCCAGAGTGATCGCGATAATCTCTGCCGAGAGGATGAAGTCGGTGCGAATCGCGCCTTTGATCTTGTCCTTCTCGTACGCCACCAGATCCGTCGCCGGATCCGCTACCGCCTCAGTCAGTTGCGCATGTTCGGCTTCATCTTCAGCCGCACTGTGCAGAAACTTGTGCGCGAGCTTCTCGAAGCCCTCGAAACACAAGTACGCACCACCGACCATCAATAACGGCGTCACCAGCCACGGCACGAATGCACTGATCGCCAGCGCCGATGGCACCAGAATCAGCTTGTTGACGAACGAGCCCTTGGCCACGGCCCAGACTACGGGGATTTCCCGTTCGGCACGCACGCCGGAGACCTGCTGGGCGTTGAGCGCCAGATCATCGCCGAGCACACCGGCGGTCTTCTTGGCGGCCATTTTGCTCATCAACGCCACGTCGTCCAGCACGGTGGCAATATCGTCGACCAGCACCAGCAAACTGCTTCCTGCCATGAATCCTGTTTCCTTTTATGTATGAATGTTGCGAAGCATAACGCGACCTTAGACCACGCGGGGCATTCTTGAGCGCCGCGCGAGGCCGGTGCTACCATGCGCAACCGCCAGAACAGGCAAGGAACCACCGGGTTTATGAGCACAATCCGCGAGCGCAACAAAGAACTGATCCTGCGTGCCGCCAGTGAGGAGTTTGCCGACAAGGGCTTCGCTGCGACCAAAACCAGCGACATCGCCGCCAAGGCGGGATTGCCCAAGCCCAACGTCTACTACTACTTCAAGTCCAAGGAAAACCTCTACCGCGAGGTATTGGAAAGCATCATCGTGCCGATTTTGCAGGCCTCGACCCCGTTCAATCCGGACGGCGTACCGAGCGAAGTGCTGAGTGGTTACATCCGCTCGAAGATCCGCATCTCCCGCGATCTGCCGTTCGCTTCGAAAGTGTTCGCCAGCGAAATCATGCACGGTGCGCCACATTTGAGCGCCGATCTGGTCGAGCAGCTCAACGGCCAGGCCAAGCACAACATCGACTGCATCCAGAGCTGGATCGACCGCGGCCAGATCGCCCCGATCGACCCGAATCACCTGATGTTCAGCATCTGGGCCGCGACCCAGACCTACGCCGACTTCGACTGGCAGATTTCTGCCATCACGGGGAAGGACAAGCTGGACGAAGCGGATTATGAAGCGGCGGCGCAGACGATTATCCGGTTGGTGTTGAAGGGGTGTGAACCGGACTGAAACACCGTAGAGACGCCATCGCGAGCAGGCTCACTCCTACATTTGGAATGCGTTCCCCTGTAGGAGTGAGCCTGCTCGCGATCGAGGCAACTCGGTTTCAGCTCAAACCCAAATAGCATCCCACAGCGGATAGTCGCCAAGCTTCTCCACCAGCCCGGCCCGCAACGGGTTGGCCACGACATATCGCGCCATTTTCACCAAATCGTCTTCCCGCCTCAGCGCGCGGTCATGAAACCCTCTCTGCCAGAGAACGCTGTTTCCACTGGAAGCTTGCCTGACAGCCTTGGTGCTCAGCGATTTGGTTTTTTGCATCACCTCACTCAATGAACCTCGTCGCAATTCAATCAGCCAATGGAAATGATCTGGCATCACTACCCAGGCTAATGAGCTCACCAGCCCCGAATCTTGCGCGTGTCGAAATTGATCAGCGACCAGTTTTCCCAAGGCAAAATTCGTGAAAATCGGCTTTCGTTGATAAGTGGTGCTGGTTAACAGATAGATTCGACTGACTTCGGTATAGCGCCCGACTCTCAATTTATGTGCAGCAGGTAGATCCGGCATTCCTTTGCCCTCTGTGATCAGGTCATGACAAGGCTAGTACCGGGAAAGACAAATGGGGCGGTCAACTGTTGGCAGGATGTGTCTGGTAGATAGCTATCGCGAGCAGGCTCACTCCTACAGGGGATCTGGGGTGTTCAAACATTTTGTGTCTGAACACAAATCCCTGTAGGAGTGAGCCTGCTCGCGATAGCGGTTATTCAATCAACGCAGATTCAAGCAGCCACCCCCGCATCCGCCTTCAACTCCAACGCCTCCACCGCTTTAATCGCCACTTGCTCATCAATATCCGACAGATCGCCGCTGATGCCGATCGCGCCCAGCACGTTCCCCGCCTGATCCCGAATCAACACACCACCCGGTGCCGGCACGACGCTGCCCTGGCCCATGCTGTTGAGTGCGGCAATAAACGCCGGACGTTGTTGTGCGTCCAGTGCCAGCAGGCGTGAGCCCTTGCCTAGGGCGATCGCGCCCCAGGCTTTGCCGATGGCGATGTTCGGGCGCAACAGGCTGGCGCCGTCTTCGCGTTGCAGGGTGATCAGGTGGCCGCCGGTATCGAGTACCGCGATGGTCAGCGGCGCGGCGTTGATGCCGCGCCCTGCGTTGATGGCTTCGTTGACCAGGTTGACTGCGACTTTCAAGGTTAAAGCGCTCATGGTGCCGTCCTCATTTTGTTATAGGGAAAGTCGTGGGCCTGCGCTTTTCTGCCGCAGGCCGATGCAACAAATAGAACACAATGAGTTATTTTTTTGTATACAATAATTCTCGAAAAGCGCCACATGCGACGAAAAGCCACAGTCAGACAGGCTTCCGACGAATGAAACAGGCGCTTGAGAAAATGGATTGACCTGCGCCGTCCGCCGTGAATACACTCTGCGCAAAGCCACTTGTATACAATTACAAAACGTAAAGAGGCACAAAACCATGAGCAAAATGAGAGCAATCGAAGCCGCCGTTCTGGTGATGCGCCGTGAAGGGGTTGATACCGCTTTTGGCATCCCGGGCGCAGCCATCAACCCGCTGTACTCCGCCTTGCAGAAGGTCGGTGGCATCGATCACGTCCTTGCTCGCCACGTTGAAGGCGCCTCGCACATGGCCGAGGGCTACACCCGCACCAAGGCCGGCAACATCGGCGTGTGCATCGGCACTTCCGGCCCTGCCGGTACCGACATGGTCACCGGGCTCTACAGCGCCTCGGCCGACTCGATTCCAATCCTCTGCATCACCGGCCAGGCACCCCGCGCCCGTATGCACAAGGAAGACTTCCAGGCTGTCGACATCACCAGCATCGTCAAGCCAGTCACCAAGTGGGCGACCACTGTTCTGGAGCCGGGCCAAGTGCCTTACGCGTTCCAGAAAGCGTTCTTTGAAATGCGCTCCGGCCGTCCAGGCCCAGTGCTGATCGACCTGCCGTTCGACGTGCAGATGGCCGAAATCGAATTCGACATCGACGCTTACCAGCCGCTGCCATTGGCCAAGCCGACCGCGACCCGCGTGCAGGTCGAGAAGGCTCTGGCGCTGCTCGATCAGGCCGAGCGTCCATTGCTGGTGGCCGGCGGCGGCATCATCAACGCCGACGCCAGCGATCTGCTGGTTGAATTCGCTGAGCTGACCGGCATTCCGGTGATCCCGACCCTGATGGGCTGGGGCACTATCCCGGACGATCACCCGCTGATGGTCGGCATGGTTGGCCTGCAGACTTCGCACCGTTACGGCAACGCGACGATGCTGAAATCCGACGTGGTGTTGGGGATCGGTAACCGTTGGGCCAACCGTCACACCGGTTCGGTTGACGTTTACACCGAAGGCCGCAAATTCATTCACGTCGACATCGAAGGCACGCAGATCGGTCGTGTGTTCACGCCGGATCTGGGCATCGTTTCCGACGCCGCTGCAGCACTGACCGTGTTCATCGAAGTGGCGCGTGAATGGCAAGCCGCCGGCAAGCTGAAAAACCGCAGTGCCTGGCTGCAAGACTGCCAGCAGCGCAAAGCCAGCCTGCACCGCAAGACCCACTTCGACAACGTGCCGGTAAAACCACAGCGCGTTTACGAAGAAATGAACCAGGTGTTCGGCAAGGACACCTGCTACGTCAGCACCATTGGTCTGTCGCAGATTGCCGGCGCGCAGTTCCTGCACGTCTACAAGCCGCGTCACTGGATCAACTGTGGCCAGGCCGGCCCGTTGGGCTGGACCATTCCGGCAGCGCTGGGCGTGGTGAAGGCCGATCCGAACCGCAAAGTCGTGGCCCTGTCGGGGGACTATGACTTCCAGTTCATGATCGAAGAACTGGCGGTCGGCGCTCAGTTCAAACTGCCGTACATCCACGTCGTGGTGAACAACTCGTACCTGGGTCTGATCCGTCAGGCCCAGCGCGGGTTCGAAATGGACTACTGCGTGCAGCTGTCCTTCGATAACCTGAACGCGCCGGAACTCAACGGTTACGGTGTTGACCACGTCGCAGTGGCTGAAGGCCTCGGCTGTAAGGCACTGCGTGTGTTCGAACCGTCGGAAATCGCCCCTGCCCTGCGCAAGGCCGAACAGATGATCGAAGAGTTCAAGGTGCCGGTGATCGTCGAGATCATTCTGGAGCGTGTGACCAACATCTCCATGGGTACCGAGATCAACGCCGTCAACGAATTCGAAGACCTGGCGCTGGTCGGCAACGATGCGCCAACGGCGATTTCGCTGCTTGATTGATCGTAATTAGCTCCCTCTCCCTCCGGGAGAGGGCTGGGGTGAGGGAAAGGTTTTGCGGTGATCGCAAAATTCGGATCAGACTCAGGATCCCCCTCACCCTAACCCTCTCCCCCAGGAGAGGGGACTGATCGCGTCCAGTCTGACCAACCGTGTCACATCCGTTTTTAGGAGACCACCATGCCGCGTTTCGCAGCCAACCTGTCCATGCTGTTCACCGAACAGGATTTCCTTGCCCGTTTCGACGCCGCCGCCAAGGCCGGTTTCAGCGGTGTCGAATACCTGTTCCCGTACGACTTCAGCTCCGCCGAAATCAAGGCCAAACTCGACGCCAACGGTCTGACCCAAGTGCTGTTCAACCTGCCGGCCGGTGACTGGGCCAAGGGCGAACGCGGTATCGCGTGCCTGCCGGATCGTGTCGAAGAGTTCCGCGCCGGTGTCGATCTGGCCATCGCTTACGCACAAGTGCTGGGCAACACCCAGATCAACTGCCTGGCCGGTATTCGTCCGCAAGGCGTTGACGATGCCACCGTGGAAAAGACCTTCGTTGCCAACCTGAAATACGCCGCCGACAAGCTGCAAGCGGCGGGCATCAAACTGGTGATGGAAGCGATCAACACCCGTGACATTCCGGGTTTCTACCTGAACAACACGGCGCAAGCCCTGTCGATTCGCGAGCAGGTCGGCAGTGCCAATCTGTTCCTGCAATACGACATCTATCACATGCAAATCATGGAAGGCGATCTGGCCCGCACCCTGCAATCGCACCTGGGCGAGATCAACCATGTGCAGCTCGCGGACAACCCGGGCCGTAACGAACCAGGCACCGGTGAAATCAACTACCGCTTCCTGTTCGAACACCTCGATCGCATCGGTTATCAGGGTTGGGTCGGTTGCGAATACAAGCCGCTGACCACTACCGAAGCAGGCCTCGGCTGGCTGAAAACCCATAACGCAATCTGACGCAAATCCCCTGTAGGAGCGAGCCTGCTCGCGATGAATTCACCTCGGTACACCTGATGTACCTCAGCGCCTGAATCGCGAGCAGGCTCACTCCTACATAAAAGCACCTGCTGCCCCCTATTTGCTTGAGCAAGACAAAAACAAGAGGATTTTCTCATGGCTAAAATCGGATTTATCGGCACCGGCATCATGGGCCACCCAATGGCTTCGAACCTGCAGAAAGCCGGTCACAGCCTGTTCCTGTCGGCGCACCACGACGCCGCCCCGGCCGACCTGGTCGCCGCTGGCGCCGTTGCTTTGGCCAACCCGCGCGAAGTCGCGCAGGAAGCTGAATTCATCATCGTCATGGTCCCGGATACCCCACAGGTCGACGACGTGCTGTTCCGCGCCGACGGCGTTGCCGCCGGCCTGAGCAAAGGCAAAATCGTTATCGATATGAGCTCGATCTCGCCGACTGCGACCAAAGCTTTCGCCGCGAAGATCAACGAGAAAGGCGCGCAGTACCTCGACGCACCGGTTTCCGGCGGTGAAGTCGGCGCCAAAGCCGCGACCCTGAGCATCATGATCGGTGGCGACGCCGATGCCTTCGAACGCGCGCTGCCGCTGTTCCAGGCCATGGGCAAGAACATCACCCTGGTCGGTGGCAATGGCGACGGTCAAACCGCCAAAGTCGCCAACCAGATCATCGTCGCGCTGAACATTCAGGCCGTTGCTGAAGCCCTGCTGTTCGCTTCGAAAAACGGTGCTGATCCGGCCAAGGTGCGTGAAGCACTGATGGGCGGTTTCGCCTCCTCGAAGATCCTTGAAGTGCACGGCGAGCGCATGATCAAAGGCACTTTCGATCCAGGCTTCCGCATCAGCCTGCACCAGAAAGACCTGAACCTGGCCCTGCAAGGCGCCAAGGAGCTGAACATCAACCTGCCGAACACCGCCAACGCCCAGCAAGTGTTCAGCACCTGCGCAGCGATCGGTGGCAGCAACTGGGACCACTCGGCTTTGATCAAAGGTCTGGAACACATGGCCAACTTCTCGATTCGCGACAACAAATAAGCCCTGCACCAAACCCTGTGGGAGCGAGCCTGCTCGCGAAAGCGGTTGCACATTCAACATCCATGTTGGCTGACACACCGCCTTCGCGAGCAGGCTCGCTCCCACAAGGGTTCCGAGTTGCCCTTTCGAATAACAAGAATTCCGGGAGCCCGCCATGTCGGTCGATCCGCAACAACTGCTGCGCGAGCTGTTTGCCACAGCCATCGACGCGGCCCATCCGAACCAAGTCCTCGAAGCCCATTTGCCCGCCGACCGCAGCGGCCGGGTGATCGTCATCGGTGCCGGCAAAGCCGCTGCCGCGATGGCGCAAGTGGTCGAGCGCAGCTGGCAAGGTGAAGTGTCTGGCCTGGTTGTGACCCGTTACGGTCACGGCGCCCCGTGCGAAAAAATCGAAGTGGTCGAAGCCGCGCATCCGGTGCCGGACGCTGCCGGTCTGGCCGTGGCCAAACGCGTGCTCGAACTGGTCAGCAACCTGACTGAAGACGACCGCGTAATCTTCCTGCTCTCCGGTGGCGGCTCTGCCCTGCTGGCCCTGCCGGCCGAAGGCATCACCCTCGCCGACAAGCAGTCGATCAACAAAGCCCTGCTGAAATCCGGCGCGACCATCGGCGAGATGAACTGCGTGCGCAAGCACCTCTCGGCGATCAAGGGCGGGCGTCTCGGCAAGGCTTGCTGGCCTGCCACTGTCTACACCTACGCGATTTCCGATGTACCGGGCGACCTCGCCACGGTCATCGCGTCCGGCCCGACCGTGGCCGACCCGAGCACTTCCGCCGAAGCGCTGGCGATCATCAAGCGCTACGGCATCGAGATCCCGGTCTCGGTGCGCAACTGGTTGCAAAGTCCTGAATCGGAAACCGTCAAACCCGGCGATCCGAGTCTTGCGCGCAGCCACTTCCAGTTGATCGCCCGCCCTCAGCAGTCACTGGATGCCGCGGCGGTGAAATGCCGTCAGGCCGGTTTCAGCACGCTGATCCTCGGCGACCTCGAAGGTGAATCGCGCGAAGTGGCGAAAGTCCACGCCGGTATCGCCCGCCAGATCATCAACCACGGTCAGCCACTGGCAGCGCCGTGCGTGATTTTGTCCGGCGGCGAAACCACCGTGACCGTGCGCGGCAATGGCCGTGGCGGACGCAACGCCGAATTCCTCCTCAGCCTCACCGACAGCCTCAAGGGCCAGCCCGGCGTCTACGCGCTAGCCGGTGACACCGACGGCATCGACGGCTCGGAAGACAACGCCGGCGCGATCATGACCCCGGACAGCTACGCCCGCGCCGCCGCCCTCGGTTTGAGCGCCAGCGACGAGCTGGATAACAACAACGGCTACGGCTATTTCGCGGCGCTCGACGCGCTGATCGTCACCGAGCCGACCCGCACCAACGTCAACGACTTCCGCGCCATTCTGATCCTTGAGAGCTGCAAATCATGACGCCTGATAAAAAGGTCAAAATCCTCGCCACCCTCGGGCCTGCCGTCGATGGCATCGAAGACATCCGTGAACTGGTCGAGGCCGGGGTGAATATCTTCCGCCTGAACTTCAGCCACGGCGATCACGCCGACCACGCCAAGCGCTATCAGTGGATCCGCGAAGTCGAGCGCCAGCTCAACTACCCGCTGGGCATTCTGATGGACTTGCAGGGGCCGAAACTGCGCGTCGGCAAGTTCGCTGACGGCAAGGTGCAACTGCACCGCGGTCAGGCCTTCCGCCTGGATCTGGACGCGACACCGGGCGATGAGCGCCGGGTGAATCTGCCGCATCCGGAAATCATTGCCGCGCTGGAAGCGGGCATGGATCTGCTCCTCGACGACGGCAAACTGCGTCTGCGCGTAGTGACCAAGTACGACGACGCGATCGACACCACCGTGCTCAACGGTGGCGAACTGTCGGACCGCAAAGGCGTCAACGTGCCGCAAGCGGTGCTCGACCTCAGCCCGCTGACCGCCAAGGATCGCCGCGACCTGAGCTTCGGTCTGGAGTTGGGTGTGGACTGGGTCGCGCTGTCGTTTGTACAGCGTCCGCAAGACATCATCGAAGCCCGCGCATTGATCGGCGACAAAGCCTTTTTGATGGCGAAAATCGAGAAGCCTTCGGCGGTTGAACAACTGCGTGAAATCGCTGAACTGAGCGACGCGATCATGGTGGCCCGTGGCGACCTTGGCGTTGAAGTGCCAGCCGAGAGCGTGCCGCAGATTCAGAAGAACATCATCACCACCTGCCGCGAACTCGGCAAACCGGTGGTGGTGGCAACGCAGATGCTGGAGTCGATGCGCTTCTCCCCTGCCCCGACCCGCGCCGAGGTGACCGACGTTGCCAACGCCGTGGCCGAAGGTGCCGATGCGGTGATGCTGTCGGCGGAAACCGCGTCCGGTGAGTACCCGCTGGAAGCCGTGCAGATGATGAGCAAGATCATCCGTCAGGTGGAGAACGGCCCGGATTATCAGACGCAGCTCGATGTCAGTCGGCCGAAAGCCGAGGCAACCGTTTCCGATGCGATCAGTTGCGCGATCCGGCGTATCAGCAACGTGCTGCCGGTAGCGGTTCTGGTCAACTACAGCGAATCGGGCGCATCGAGTTTGCGTGCGGCGCGGGAACGGCCGAAAGCGCCGATCCTCAACCTGACGCCGAACCTGCAAACCGCGCGGCGTTTGAGCGTGGCGTGGGGGATTCATTCGGTGGTCAACGATCGCCTGCGTCAGGTCGACGAAGTCTGCTCGACCGCGCTGGAAATCGCCCAGGCGCAGGGTATGGCCGAGCGTGGTGACACGCTGCTGATCACTGCCGGCGTGCCGTTCGGGCAGCCGGGTTCGACTAACTCGCTGCGTATCGAAACATTGATTTAGCGCCTGTACCGGCCTCTTCGCGAGCAGGCTCGCTCCCACAGTTGATTTGTGTGCATCACAAATTCAATGACTGAACAGAGATTCAGTGTGGGAGCCCGCCTGCTGGCGAAACAGGCGCCTCGGTTTCACTGACTTTCAGAACTGCCATGCCTGCCAATCATTTCAACACCCACTGCCCCGACTGGGCCGAGGCTTTGCTCAACGGTTTCAGTCAAATATTCCTCCAGCGCCATCCGCTGTGCGGCCTGCTGTGCCTGTTGGCGATCCTGCTGACCGCACCGGTGCTGTTCGCCGGTGCGCTGCTCGGTGCCGTCGCCGGATTGCTCACCGCGCAACGGCGCAACTACGCCAAGGCTGATCGCCAGGCTGGGTTGTTCAGCTACAACGGCATCTTGCTCGGCCTGTTGCTGAGCCTGTATTTCCCCTGGTCACCGCTGCTGCCGCCGCTGATTCTCGCCGCTGGCGGCTTGAGCGCGATGGTCACACAGCAATGGCTCAAACTCGTGTACCGCAGCCGATCGATTCCGGCCTACACCTCGCCGTTCGTGGCCATGAGCTGGGTTCTGCTGCTGTTCGCCGAACCTTCAGCGCCGATGGCGCACATCGAGATGAACACGCTGAATTTGCTCGCCGCCGAACTGCGCGGTTTGGGCCAGGTGATGTTCCTTGGTCATCCACTGGCCGGCGCATTGATCGCCATTGGTTTGCTGATCGCTGATCGCCGGGCTTTTTGCTGGGCGATGCTGGCTTCGGCGATCGGTCTCGGCTCCAGCCTGCTGCACCACGAAACCAGCGCTGCGCTGTCAGGCCTTGGCAGCTATAACGCCGTGCTCGCCGCCCTCGCCTTCTCTTCGCAACGTCAACAACCGTGGCTGCCACTGCTCGGCATCGTGCTGGCGCTGCTGGTCACGCCACTGTTTGACGCAGTCGGCCTCGGTACTTTGACCGCGCCGTTTATCCTCGCCGGCTGGCTGATCCGCGCCGGGATTCAGATGCTCGGCAAAGCCGTCGTCGAGCGTGCGCCTTGCGCTCACGGGGAGAATCAACCTAGGCTGCGCTGATCTTCGATTCAGGCGTTATCCATGGACAGCAGCAACAGTTGGCGCGAACGGCTTTACGTGATGATTTTCCAGAGCGACACCCGCGCCGGGCGTCGCTTCGACGGCATCCTGCTGTTGATCATCCTCGCCAGTCTGGTGATCGTGATGCTCGACAGCATCGACAGCATTCACCAGAACTACGCGAACGTGCTGGCCTACATCGAGTGGGGCTTCACGATCATCTTTCTCGGTGAGTACATCCTGCGCCTGTACTGTTCGCCCAAGCCGTTGCGCTATGCCTTCAGCTTTTACGGGCTGGTGGATTTGCTGGCGATCGTGCCCGGCATCCTCGCCCTGTATTACAGCGATGCGCAGTACCTGCTGATCATCCGGATCATCCGCATGCTGCGGATCTTCCGGGTGCTCAAGCTCAGCCCGTACCTCAAGCAAGCCAACTATTTGATGTCGGCGCTGCGTGGCAGCAAGCAGAAAATCGTCGTGTTTCTGGTCAGCGTCTGCACCCTGGTAACGGTGTTCGGCACCTTGATGTACGTGATCGAAGGCCCGGAACACGGCTTCACCAGCATTCCCAAAGGCATCTATTGGGCTATCGTCACGTTGACCACCGTGGGCTTCGGCGACATCGTGCCGAAGACCCCGCTGGGCCAGGTGATTTCGTCGCTGGTGATGATCACCGGTTACTCGATCATCGCCGTGCCGACCGGGATTTTCACCGCCGAGCTGGCCAACGCCATGCGCGGCGAACAGCTGCAACACGACTGCCCGGTGTGCAAGAAAAACAGCCATGAACACGGCGCCGCGTTTTGCTCGCGATGCGGCAATGCACTGTTCAAGAAACTGGAATAAGCAAAGAGCTTTTTAATCTTTAAACGACTATGCGCGCCCCGTTATAGTCAGTGGCAATTGAACATCACCCCCTGCTCCTACACAGATAAAACAAGGAATGCGCAGTGAAAAAACTCTTTGGCGCCTCACTTCTCGCCGCCGGCCTGGCCTTGGCCAACATCGCTCAGGCAGCCCCGACGCTGCTTAACGTTTCCTACGACGTGATGCGCGATTTCTACAAGGACTACAACACTGCGTTCCAGAAACACTGGCAAGCGGAGCACAACGAAAACATCACCGTGCAGATGTCCTTCGGTGGCTCTAGCAAGCAAGCGCGCTCGGTGATCGATGGCCTACCGGCTGACGTCATCACCATGAACATGGCCACCGACATCAACGCCCTCGCCGACAACGGCAAACTGGTCCCGGACAACTGGGTTACGCGTCTGCCGAACAACAGCGCGCCATTCACCTCGGCCACCGTATTCATCGTGCGCAAAGGCAACCCGAAAGCCCTGAAAGACTGGCCGGACCTGCTCAAGGACGGCGTGCAAGTGATCGTGCCAAACCCGAAAACCTCGGGTAATGGCCGCTACACCTACCTGTCGGCGTGGGGTTATGTGCTGAAGAATGGTGGCGACGAAAACAAGGCCAAGGACTTCGTTGGCAAACTGTTCAAGCAAGCGCCGGTGCTCGATACCGGTGGCCGAGCAGCGACCACCACGTTCATGACCAACCAGATCGGCGACGTGCTGGTGACCTTCGAAAACGAAGCGGAAATGATTGCTCGCGAGTTTGGTCGTGATCAGTTTGAAGTGATCTACCCGAGTGTGTCCGCTGAAGCCGAGCCACCGGTGTCCGTGGTCGATAAAGTCGTCGACAAGAAAGGTTCGCGTGCGGCGGCTGATGAATATCTGAAGTACCTGTGGTCGCCGGAAGGTCAGGAGATTGCGGCGGCGAACTACCTGCGTCCGCGTGATCCGGCGGTGCTGGCGAAGTACACCGATCGCTTCCCGAAAGTTGATTTCTTGTCGGTTGAGAAGACCTTTGGTGACTGGCGTACGGTGCAGAAGACTCACTTTAATGATGGTGGGGTTTTCGATCAGATTTATAGCGGGCAGTAAGGTTTAAGCAGGTATGAAAGGGCGACCCACCAAGGTCGCCTTTTTTTGTGGCCGCTTTACCCACCCCAGCCCTCTCCCAGAGGGAGAGGGGGCCGACCGAGGTGTCTCGGGTCAAACATCGACCTGAAAGATTGCATCGATTATGGATTCACTAAAGCACGTTCAAGTCAGCGTACCTCTGAAGCATCCCCCAATCAGTCCCCTCTCCCTCCGGGAGAGGGCTAGGGTGAGGGTGCTTTTACATCGGCGGAGTGACGCCATCCTTCCCCGCAGAAATCGATTGCGCCGTCAGCGTGCCATCCGCACTCTGCGTGACGAACGTAACGATCTTCACCCCAACCTTCAGCAAGCTCCGATCCCCCGGCACCAAATTCACAATCGGCACATCCTCCGGCACCAGTATCTTCTGCTGCCCACCCTTGTAGTTCACCGTCAGCACCCGCCCGTTGCTCACCACCAGATCGCCGACGCTGCCATTGGTCATGCTGCTGCCCTTGGCCAGATCGAACGGCCGATGCCCGTCGCCGCTACCCGCCAGCTCCGGCGGAAACACATGCACTTCCAGCGCCTTGAGCGTGCCATCCTCCTGCGGTATCGCCGCCGAACCGATGTAGCTGCCGGGTTTGATGTCTTCGATATTGGCGAGGGTGACGGCGCGTACCTTGGTGTCACCGGTCAACTGAATCACCACGTTCTCGCCGCTGTTGACGTGGACTTTCAAGGTCTCGGCGCTGACCGCGGTGATCTCGCCGCGCACGCCGAGGCGCATCCCCGGTGCGTCGGCGGCCTGCACGCTCATCGCGCCGAGCAGGCTAGTCAGGACAATCGTTGCGATAAGACGAAGCTTCATTGCAATCCTCCGGTCATGAATGTTGAACAAGCCAATACAAACATAAGCACGCTATCGAACAGGATGTAAGTGAATGTATCATCGACCCCCAACGGTCGGACGCAAGGTCTGCCGATGGATGACAAACCGATACCACCCGGTCATTCCGCAACGGAATAACTGATATCAACCGAAGGTGCCTTCTGCCCATCGGGTTTGTCCCATAGCCTCACCGCATTCCCTTTCGCTGGATCGAGAAACCTTATGACCACAACCACTCACGCAATGACCCGAGGCATGGTGCTGCTGTTCGCCTTCTGCTGCGGCGCCATCGTTGCCAACATCTACTACGCACAGCCGATCATCGGCCTGATCGCGCCGGACATCGGCCTGAGCGACACCATGGCCAGCTTCATCGTCTCGCTGACGCAGATCGGTTATGCGCTGGGCCTGTTCTTCCTCGTGCCGCTGGGCGATCTGCTGGAAAACCGTCGGTTGATGATCATCACCACCGTGGTGGCGATCGCCAGCCTGTTGGCGGCGGCGTTTACCGATCAGCCGAATGTGTTTCTGCTGATCTCGTTGCTGGTCGGTTTTAGCTCGGTGTCGGTACAGATCCTGATTCCACTGGCGGCGCATCTGGCACCGGAAGAGTCTCGCGGTCGTGTCGTCGGCGGGATCATGGGTGGTTTGCTGCTGGGTATTCTGTTGGCGCGGCCGGTGTCGAGCGTGGTCGCTGACCATCTCGGCTGGCGGGCGATGTTCATGATTGCTGCCGCGTTGATGGCGGCGATCAGCGTGGTACTGGCGCTGACCGTGCCCAAGCGCCAACCGGATCACAGCGCCACCTACGGCCAACTGATCGGTTCGCTGTGGACGCTGTTGCGCCAGCAACCGGTACTGCGCCAACGGGCGTTTTATCAGGGCTGCATGTTCGCCACGTTCAGCCTGTTCTGGACCGCGGTGCCGCTGGAACTGGCGCGCAACCATGGTCTGTCGCAAAGCGAGATCGCCATCTTCGCCCTGGTCGGCGCCATCGGCGCCATTGCCGCGCCGATCAGCGGACGCCTGGCCGACGCCGGCCACACCCGCATCGCTTCGCTGCTGGCCATGGTCTTCGCCAGCCTGAGCTTCCTGCCCGCCTTCATCCACCCGGCCTACAGCGTCATCGGCTTGGCCGTGACCGGCGTGGTATTGGACTTCTGCGTGCAGATGAACATGGTCCTGGGCCAACGCGCGGTGTATTCGCTGGACGCGAAAAGCCGTGGCCGTTTGAACGCGCTGTACATGACCAGCATCTTTATCGGCGGCGCCTTCGGCTCATCGGTGGCCAGTGCGGTGTATGAGCATGGCGGCTGGTTGTGGATCGTGATTGTGGGGAGTGTGTTTCCGCTGTTGGCGTTGTTGCGGTTTTTGAGTGCTTCCCAGCGTGGTTCATTGGCGACGGCATAAGGCGCCAAAAGCTTCGCGAGCAGGCTCGCTCCCACAGGTTATTCACTGAGCCTGGGGGAGCGAGGAAGCTTAATAACGAACCAGTTTCTCCATGGCCGCATCCGCCAGAAAGGAGGAGCGACTTTTAACGTTGTGTTCGCGCACATAACGATCGATTCGCTGAATCACATAACCGGGCAGCGTTACGTTGACCTTTTCGGTTTTGCCGAGATAGGGCGAAATGTCCAGCTCAAGCATGCCCCAGCCCATCTCGGCAAAGTCCGGATTACTGCGATGAGCGGATGCCGAAGTCGGCATAGGAATCGACTCCCCGTCCGCCGCAATCTCCTGCAGCATGATGTGGGCGACTTCGACCGCCGCCTTGTAGGCATCTTCAAAGCTATCCCCTGCAGTAACGGCGCCGGGAATATCGGGGATCTGAATACCGATGGCGGTATTTTCGTCACCCCATTCGATGCAGATTGGATATTGCATTACGGATCTCCTTCATAACTGGCTGGCGGGTTGTACAACCCGGCACGCCTCCTGATGCTTTTGACCGTCCCCAACGGCAAATCCTTTTTCGGATGAGGAACGGGAATCGTGTAAGGGTTGTAACGGTGCCTGAAGATGTGATGACTGCCAGTGACCCGATCCAGCGTCCAGCCCGCCTCCTCCAACTCCTTGATCAATTGCCTGCTCTGCACCAACCGCCTCCTTGCCTGGGCCTCATAAAAATAACTCTAGAGTTACCTTTACTCAAGCACAGAAATTCTGGAAGCGACGCCCGGTTGTTTTACAGAGTGTGATTGATTGCATCGCAACCGGACCCAATCACACTCAGCGGCTCAGATCCAGAGCCCTGAACAATAGAAGACCAGAAGAGATTGCTATGGCAATGGCGGTTTCTACCTTCAGAACAGGGTGGCTTCATCACCGGGCAGACATTGTTCGTCGATGGCGGCGCCTCGGTCGGTAAAGCCTCGTTTTAATCAACAACACGACTCCCCTGTAGGGGTGGACGCTGCCGGATCAGGGTTTGTGGGCGGTGTTTCCGACGGGGCGGATGGCGAGTGCCAAGGCAAGGGCGATTGTTGAGTGTGTCCACGGGCTTCTAGTGAGCAACCATTGACGCGTAACGTTTCGTTTATTGCGATTTTCGTTTAATTCGAATAACGTCCCGACATTGTCTTTTCAGAAAGCTGGAAAACCATCATGTCGATTGTTATTCATCCGCCGGTCACCCTCCCCGTAGAGTGCGAGATCAAAGCCGCCATCGAGGGCCAGCGTGCCTTGGCCGCTTACCTCGCTACCCAATTCGAAACCCAGCACATACAGATCTTCGATGAGCAGAACGAAGCTCATCGTGTCGAGTTGCCAACGTCGGCCCTGCGCCTGCTTGCTGACATTCTTGCAGCGCTGGCAGAGGGCAACGCCGTTAAAGTCGTGCCAGTACACGCCGAACTGACCACCCAGGAAGCCGCTGATCTGCTCAATGTCTCACGCCCGCACATGATTAAACTGCTGGAGAGTGGCGAGATTTCCTACCACAAAACCGGCAAGCACCGACGTGTGCGCTTTGCCGATCTGATGGATTATAAGACCCGGCGTGACAGCGCCAGCGAGCAGGCAATGATGCTTCTCGCAGAGCAGGCACAAGCGTTAAGGACAGGTTACGAGTGAGGCATTCCTCTTTCACTGCTGCCTCGCCAATAAAGAGCCGATGCATGTGTTTTGTACCCAGCCCCATTGAGAGACTTTTTGATGTGGTTAGCCCTCTCAGGGCGATTTCGGGCACGATGGACCAAGGAGATTCACGGCGAATGGAAACGCAATCTTTTGAAAAACCGCACTGACCTGACAATCGAGCAATTGGACCGTACCTCGCAACTGATGGATCAGGCGATACCTGATGCGTGCGTCTACGACTATGAAGATTTGGTCAACGGATTGTCATTGCCCGATCTAGACGACCGTCATGTTCTGGCAGCCGCGATTCGTTGCAATGCTGGCGTGATCGTGACGTTTAATTTGAAGGATTTTCCCGACAAATACCTCGCCCCTTTCGGTATTGAGGCACAACACCCGGATGAGTTCGTCGAAAACCTGTTTCATCTGGATTCGGCAGCCGTTGTCGCGGCCGCACAGCGTCAGCGCAAACAGCTGAAAGCACCCACGCTGGACATTGAATCGTTTTTAAATCTGTTGCAGCGCCAAGGGCTGACGCAATCAGTTCAGGCACTCAGCGGGTATCGCGCCATGCTTTGAGTTCACTACGCGCAAACGACAGGCAACAAAACGGCGATCCAAAGATCGCCGTTTCATTCACTGCCCGAACTGCTTGCCCAACCCCGGGGGCACGCCGTGGATGTTGGTGTCTTCCCACGGGCCACTGGGGCTGACGGCGCGGCTCCAGCCGTTGTTCCAGCGGTAGTAGGTGCGCTGGCGGTAGAAGGTGTTGGGCTGGTCGTCGAGGACGTAGACGCCGAGTTTCTGGTCCCAGTGGCTGTTGCCGCCCGGTGGCGGTGCGAAGCTGGCCGAGGTGCGCGGAACTGGTTTGGCTGGTTTCGCCGGGATGCTTTTTCCCGGTGTTGGTGAGGTCGATGGGGTCGGGCTTGGTTGCGACGGCGGAATCGGCGGCAGGTTGGTGGTCGGTTCCGGTCGTTGCACCGCACATGCACTCAAGCCCAGGGCCAGTGTGAGGACTGTGATTCGGGCGATGGTGTGCATGGCGGTGCTTTCCTGTTGTGTCCGGCTATTGGTCCGGGCTGTCGATGGTCAGTTTTTGGAGCGCAGTGGTGCTGCTGGCCAGAGGGCCGCTGCGACCGACCCACTCACCAGCGGTCGGTTGACCTGCCCGTGAGATGCGCGCAACCAGTTGGACTTCAGGGAAGTTCGACAGTTTCAACTGCGGCATCATTGCATCGGCATCGCCCAGTTCGACAGTCACTGGCAGATCGGCCACGGTCAGGCGCTTGGCTGCCAGCGGTGCCGGTGGGCCGGAGGTGGCGCGAGCGAAGATGAACACGCTGTCGCCCGGTTGCACTTTGCTTCTGAGTTCGCTGGCCAGATCGACGCTGACTTTCAACAGCGCGGCTTTCGCGGCTACCGGTGCCTGAGCGACTTTGCCGCCGCTGGCTTCCAGGCGTTCGGCGGCACGCTTGATCCCGCCTTGCAGTGCGGCGCGGGAGTTGTCCTCCGGCGGTAGTTGAGCGAGCAGACGGTTCCAGTAATCGATGGCTTCTTGATAACGCTCGCCTTCAAACGCAGCGATGCCGAGCAGACCGAGGCTGGTGACTTCTTTCGGATCCGCCTTCAGTGCTTCGTCGGTCAGCGTCTGAATCTTCGCCGACCACTTTTTGCCATCCGCAAAATACTGCGCCTGGGCCCACTGGCCGAGCAGTTCCGGCTGGCGACCGGCCAGATTGGCGGCGCGTTCGAACATCTTCGCCGCGTCCGCCGGACGCTCTTGCGCCATGTAGGTACGGCCGAGGAAATACAGGCCTTCGGCAGAATCCGGTTGCGCCGCGACGGCGCGTTCCAGACGCTGGGTCATTTCTTCCATCGACTGCGGCGCCTGGGCGAATTCGCGGGTCAGCTCGACCTTGTCGGCAGCACCGAAGTGCATATAGAGGCCCAGACCCAACACAGGCACCAACACCGCCGCCAGCAACGGCAACGGTTTACCCAGTTTCGAGATACGCGGTGCGGCAACCCCTTCGGTATCGGCCAGCAACTCACGCGCTGCCTCGGCACGACCGCTGTCCATTTGTGCAGCGTCGAGCACGCCTTCAGCCTGTTGCGCTTGCAACTCGGCGACACGCTCCTGATACAGCGCAACGTTCAGGGCAGTACGATCCTCTTCACGCTGGGCGCGACGTTCACGCAAAACCGGGATCAGCAGAAAACTCAGGGCGACCAGAAGCAACAGCCCTGCGGCAAGCCAGAAATCAATCATTCTTGGTTTTTATCCAACAGTTGGTCGAGGCGCTGACGTTCTTCAACGGACAGCGCTTGCGGAGTCTCGGCGCGCTGGCCGCGACGACGGCGGACGATCACCGCGATCACCACAACACCACCGAGCAACAGACCGGCCGGGCCGAACCACAGCAACGCCGTTTTGGCATTGAGCGCCGGTTTGTAGCGGACGAAATCACCGTAGCGATCGACCATGAAGTCGATGATCTGCTGGTTGTCCTTACCCTCACCGAGCATGCGGAAAATCTCTTTGCGCAGGTCAGCAGCAATCGGCGCGTTGGAGTCGGCGATGTCCTGGTTCTGGCACTTGGGGCAGCGCAGTTCCTTGGTCAGTTCGCGGAAACGCTCACGGTCGCCTTCTTTGGCGAACTCGTAGGTGTCGATGGCGGCATGGGCCACACCGACCAGACTCAAGCCCAACACCACAGCGGCTAAAAAACGCTTCATGGCTTGGCCTCATCGACCAGCGCCTGATACTTGGCAGCGAGTTTTTCGCGCCAGACCTGCTCGTCGATCACGCCGACATACTTGTCGCGGATGATGCCCTTGGCGTCGATGAAGAAGGTTTCCGGCGCGCCGTAAACCCCGAGGTTGAGGCCCAGCGAGCCTTCGTCGTCACGAATATCCAGCGCATACGGATTGTGGAATTCGGCCAGCCATTTCAAGGCATCGGCGTTGGTGTCCTTGTAGTTGATGCCGTAGATCACCACACCGCGCTCGGCGAGTTTGTTCAGCACCGGATGCTCGACCCGGCAGGAAATGCACCAGGTGCCCCAGACGTTGACCAGCGCCGGTTTGCCGAGAATGTCAGCCTTGGTCAGGCTCTTGTCGCCCTGCACGTTTGGCAGGGAAAACTCCGGGAACGGCTTGTTGATCATCGCCGACGGCAACTCCGCCGGATCGAGGTACAGACCGCGATAAAGAAACACCGCCACCAGCAGGAAAATCGCCAGTGGCACCAGCATCAACCAACGTCTCATGCAGCCGCTCCCGTCATGCCCAGTGCTTCACGCACCTTGGCTTTCACCTTGACCCGATAACGTCGATCCAGCGCCGCCAGCAATCCACCAAAACCAGTGAGCAAGCCGCCGAACCAGATCCAGCGCACGAACGGTTTGACGTGCACGCGCACCGCCCACGCGCCGTTGTCCAGCGGTTCACCGAGGGCAACGTAGAGGTCACGGGTGAAACCGGCGTCGATGCCGGCTTCAGTCATCATCGAGCTTTGCACGGTGTACAGACGTTTTTCCGGGTGCAGCACGCTGATTTCCTTGCCGTCGCGGATCACCCGAATGGTGCCTTTGTCGGAGGTGAAGTTCGGCCCTTCGAAGTGCTTGGCGCCTTCGAAGACGAAGTGATAACCGGCCAGGTCCATCGACTCGCCGGGCGCCAGACGCAGGTCGCGTTCGGCACTGTTCTGGCTCGACAACACCACGCCCAGCGCGCAAACAGCGATGCCGAGGTGGGCGATCTGCATGCCCCAGTAGCTGCGGGTCAGCGTCGGCAGGCCTTTGATCAGGCCTTTGTGGCGAGTCTTGTCGACGATGTCTCGGACACCGGCGAGCAACACCCACGCCGCGAGCAAGAAAGTCGCGATCACTGCCCAGTTGAAATCGCCGTAAGCGACACCGGCCACCACCGCCAGCGCAACGCTGCCGAGCAGCACTGGCGTGAGCATGCCGGCCAGCCATTTCACCGGGGTGTCCTTCCAGCGCACGATCACGCCGACCGCCATGACCAACATCAGCAACGCCATCAACGGAATGAACAGCGCATTGAAGTACGGCGGGCCAACCGACATCTTCGCGCCACTGAGGGCATCAAGAATCAGTGGGTACAGCGTGCCGAGCAGAATCATCGACGCCGCCACCACCAGCACCAGGTTGTTGCCCAGCAGCAGGGTTTCCCGCGACCACAGGTTGAAGCCGACCTGACTCTTGACCACCGGCGCGCGCAGGGCGAACAGCGTCAGTGAACCGCCAACCACGAACAGCAGGAAGATCAGGATGAACACGCCGCGCTCAGGGTCCGAGGCAAACGCGTGCACCGAGGTCAGCACGCCGGAACGCACCAGGAAAGTACCGAGCAAACTCAACGAAAACGCGGCAATCGCTAGCAACACCGTCCAGCTCTTGAACACGCCACGTTTTTCCGTGACCGCCAGCGAGTGAATCAGCGCGGTGCCGACCAGCCAAGGCATGAAGGAAGCGTTTTCCACCGGGTCCCAGAACCACCAGCCGCCCCAGCCGAGCTCGTAATAAGCCCACCACGAACCGAGGGTGATGCCGATGCCGAGGAAGGCCCAGGCGACGATGGTCCACGGACGCGACCAGCGTGCCCACGCGGCATCAAGGCGACCGCCCATCAACGCGGCGATGGCGAAGGCGAACGCCACCGAAAAGCCGACGTAACCCATGTACAACATCGGCGGGTGAACGATCAGGCCGATGTCTTGCAACAGTGGATTGAGGTCAGCGCCATTGCTCGGCATTTGCGGCAGGATGCGTTTGAACGGGTTGGACGTGAGGATCAGGAACAGCAGGAAACCGGTGCTGATCATGCCCATCACCGCCAGCACGCGGGCGAGCATCACCTGCGGCAACTGCCGGGAAAACACCGACACCGCGAAGGTCCAGCCACCGAGAATAAGTGCCCACAGCAGCAACGAACCTTCGTGGGCACCCCACACGGCGCTGAATTTGTAATACCACGGCAACGCGGTGTTGGAGTTGTTGGCGACATAAGCGACGGAGAAGTCATCGGTCATGAACGCGTAGGTCAAAATGCCGAACGCAAACAGTAGAAAAGCAAACTGCCCCCACGCCGCTGGCTGGGCCAAACTCATCCAGAAACGGTCGCCGCGCCAGGCACCGACCAATGGCACCACGGCCTGCACCAGCGCGAAACACAACGCCAGAATCATTGCCAGATGGCCTAGCTCGGGAATAAAAATCGCCGACGTCATCGATCAACCCTCCTTCGCAGGTGTTGGTGCGGATTGACCACTGTCTTTCAAGGCTTTGGTCACTTCCGGCGGCATGTACTTCTCGTCGTGCTTGGCCAGCACTTCATCGGCCACCACCACGCCGTCGGCATTGAGCTTGCCGAGGGCGACGATGCCCTGCCCTTCGCGGAACAGATCCGGGAGGATGCCGCGATAGGCGATGGTCACGGATTTGTTGAAGTCGGTGACGACGAATTTGACGTCGAGGGAATCCGGCGAGCGTTGCAGCGAACCCTTCTCGACCATGCCGCCGGCGCGGATGCGCGTGTCTTGCGGGGCTTCGCCATTGGCGATCTGGGTCGGGGTGTAGAACAGATTGATGTTCTGCTGCAGGGCGCTGAGGGCCAGGCCGACGGCAGCGCCGACCCCGACCAGAATGGCCAGAATGATGATCAGACGTTTCTTGCGCAGCGGATTCACTTGCCGTTCTCCCGGCGCAGACGACGCGCCTCTTGTTGCAGATAGCGCTTGCGGGCCGCGATCGGCGCCACCACGTTGAGGATCAGCACCGCCAGACAGATGCCGTAGGCCGACCAGACATACAGGCCATGATGGCCCATGGCGAGGAAGTCGCCGAATGAAGCAAAACTCATCGAGCGGCCTCCAGACTGTGCTGCACTTCTTCTTTCACCCAACTGGCGCGGGCTTCGCGCTTGAGCACTTCAAGGCGCATGCGCAGCAACAGCACGGCGCCAAAGAAGCAGTAGAAACCCAGCACCGTCAGCAGCAGTGGCAGCCACATTTCCGCCGGCATCGCCGGTTTTTCCGTGAGGGTGAAGGTCGCGCCCTGGTGCAGGGTGTTCCACCACTCCACCGAGTATTTGATGATCGGAATGTTGATCACGCCGACGATGGCCAGTACGGCGCAGGCCTTGGCGGCGCTGTCGCGGTTGCTGATGGCATTGCCCAGCGCGATCACGCCGAAATACAGAAACAGCAGAATCAGCATCGAGGTCAGGCGCGCGTCCCAGACCCACCATGAGCCCCACGTCGGTTTGCCCCAGATCGCCCCGGTGACCAGCGCTACAGCGGTCATCCACGCGCCAATCGGAGCGGCGCATTGCAGGGCGACGTCGGCCAGTTTCATCTTCCACACCAGCCCGACCACACCGCACACCGCCAACATCACGTAGATCGACTGAGCGAGCATCGCGGCAGGTACGTGGATATAGATGATGCGAAAGCTGTTGCCTTGCTGATAATCCGGCGGCGCAAAGGCCAGGCCCCAAACGACACCGACACCAATCAGCAGCAACGCTGCGATGCTCAGCCACGGCAAAAACTTGCTGCTGATGCCGTAGAACCACTTGGGCGAGCCGAGCTTGTGAAACCAGGTCCAGTTCATACTGTTTCCATCACGGGTGCCGCTCATCGGTGTGAGCAGTCTCAGGGTCTTTGCTGGTTAAATTTTAACCAGACCTCATTATTCGCCGACGCTGATCTTCAGGCCAGCAGCTATTGCAAACGGTGTCAGGGTGATCGCCAGGGCGGTCAGGCTACCCAGCCACAGCAGATACCCGGTCGCCGGCATGCCTTGCAAGGCAGCCTGCAAGGCGCCACTGCCGAGGATCAATACCGGGATGTACAACGGCAGAATCAGCAGCGCCAGCAACAGGCCGCCACGCTTCAAACCGACCGTCAGTGCCGCGCCCACCGCGCCGAGCAAGCTCAGCACCGGTGTTCCCAGCAGCAACGAAAGCAGCAAAACCGGCAGACAGGCGGCAGGCAAACCGAGCATCAACGCCAGCAGCGGTGAGAGCAGAACCAGTGCCAGACCGGAGAAAAGCCAGTGTGCCAGTACCTTGGCCAAGACCAGAAGTGGCAGCGGGTGCGACGAAAGGACCCACTGTTCCAGCGAGCCATCTTCGAAATCACTGCGGAACAGCCCGTCCAGCGAGAGCAGGACCGACAACAGCGCCGCCACCCAGACTAACCCGGGGGACAGGTTTTGCAACACTTGAGTTTCCGGGCCGACGGCCAGCGGGAATAAAGCGATGACGATGGCGAAGAAAATCAGCGGATTGGCCAGCTCCGCCGGGCGGCGAAACAGCAGTCGGGATTCACGGGCAACCAGCAGGCCGAACACACTCATACTGCCCAGTTCCCCAGATCGATATCGCGATAACCGGCCGGCATCCGGCTCAGCGTGTGGTGCGTGGTCAACACCACCAGACCGCCGCGTTCGCAGTGCCCGGCCAGGTGTTCTTCGAGCTGCGCTACGCCCTGCTTGTCCAGCGCGGTAAACGGCTCATCGAGAATCCACAACGGCGGGCTGTCCAGATACAACCGCGCCAGCGCCACGCGGCGTTGCTGACCGGCGGACAGACTATGGCAGGGAACATCTTCGAATCCGCGCAATCCTACAGCTGCCAGCGCTTGCCAGATGGCCTCGCGTTCGGCGGGATGATGCAAGGCGCAGAGCCAGGAGAGGTTTTCTTCCGGGGTCAGCAAATCCTTGATCCCGGCGGCGTGGCCGATCCACAGCAGGTTGCGTGCGAGTTCGCTGCGCTGTTCGGTCAGCGGCTGGCCATTGAGCAGGACTTGCCCGGCGGTCGGCTGCATCAACCCGGACAGCAGGCGTAACAGACTGGTTTTACCGCTGCCGTTGGGGCCGCTGATCTGCACCATATCGCCACTGGCCAGTCTCAATTCGAGATTTTCGAAGAGCAGCCGCAGATCACGTTCACACGCGAGGGCAACGGTTTGCAGGACAGGACTGGTCAAGGGATCACGGGCCTTATACGGTTCAAGTCGGCTCTGGCGCGGCCGTTAAAGAGATGCAGCATAGATGCATTGCCGGCTCGATCTAGAGAGCTGGGTCAAACAATTGCTATGTTTTTTGAACGAAGCGCAAGACGGGCGGCATTATACATGCCGTGCCTTACTCTCAAGAGTGCATTTTCCTCAGGTTGTGTCCGCGTATGACAGGCGAAATGAACATCCTCCCGCTCCCGCCCACCACCCCGGCGACCGTTCGCCCGCAGGTCGGTGAGCTGCTCAAGCTGCTGACCCCGGTCGAAGGCCTGATCGGCGCCGGGCAAAGCGCCAAAGCCGAGGTGTTGTCGCTCAAACAAGCGGATCAGACTTTTCAGTTATTGCTCAAGGTGACCGTCGATGGCGGCCGCCAGACCACCGTGCAGGCGACCAGCAATCTGCCGCTGCCGCAAGGCACCAGTCTGGCGATCACCCAACCCTCGGCGGGCAACCTGGCGATTACCGTGCAGCAGGCCATCGCCAGCAGCGTCGCCGCCCTCACCCGCATCGACACCGCGCAATTGCCGGTCGGCACGCTGCTGCAAGGCAAGGTGCTGACCTCGCAGGCGCTGCCGCAGACGCCCGGGCAAGCGGCGGTATTCCGTTCGCTGGTCACTCTGCTCAACACCGCACAGAGCGGCAGCACACTGACCATCGACAGCCCGCAGCCACTACGCATCGGCACCCTGCTTTCGGCGCTGGTGGAAGACGCTCAAACCCTCAAGTTCCTGCCGATGAGCAGCCGCCAGGAACAACTCGCCGTGAGTCAGCAACTGGTTGGCCAGCAAAGTCGTCAGGCGTCCCTGACGGGGTTACTGAACGCGTTGCAAAATCTGCCGAGCGATAGCGATCAGACATCGCAGGATTTGCGCGCCGTGGTCGACAAACTGCTCGCCAGCCTGCCGGACGTGCAACAACTGAGCACCGCCAAGGGCGTGGCACTGGCGCTGGCCAACAGCGGCGCGTTCCTCGAAGCCAAACTGTTGACCGGCCAGAACCCGACGCTGGCTCCGGACATGAAAGCCGACCTGCTCAAGCTGATCGCGCAACTGACCCCGGGCCTGCCGAGCAGCACCAGTTTCAACGCGATCATCGCCGCCAACACCCTGGCGCAAGCGCTGCCGAGTTTCGTCCGCAACGCCCTAGGCATGCTCGGCCAGGTCAGCGCGAAACCGGTACCGAGCAGCTTCCCGCTGCCCGAGCGCTTGCTGCAAAGCCTGGACGGCGAAGGCGATCTGGAACAGTTGTTGCGCCTCGCCGCCGCTGCGGTATCGCGCCTGCAAAGCCATCAACTGTCGAGTCTTGAACAGACCGGCGTCACCGACGACGGCCGCCTGCTCAGCACTTGGCAACTGGAAATCCCCATGCGCAACCTGCAGGACATCGTGCCGTTGCAGGTCAAGTTCCAGCGTGAAGAGGCGCCGGAGCGAGAGCCGCAACCGAACGAACGTCGTGATGAGCGCGAGCCCAAACAGCAACTGTGGCGCGTCGATCTGGCATTCGACATGGAGCCGCTCGGGCCGATGCAGATTCAGGCGCAGTTGATCGCTGGCAGCCTGTCCAGCCAACTGTGGGCCGAACGGCCGTACACCGCAGACCTGATCGGCAACAACCTGTTCGCCCTGCGCCAGCGCCTGCTTGATCGCGGGCTCAACGTCGGCGACATCGACTGCCACCTCGGCACCCCGCCGCAGGGTAACCAAACCCGTCTCGAACACCGCTGGGTCGACGAAACCGCATGAACGATTCCACTGCCCCACGCCAGGCCATCGCGCTCAAATACGACGGCAACCACGCCCCGACCCTCACCGCCAAGGGTGATGACGAACTGGCCGAAGAAATCCTGCGCATCGCTCGCGATTGCGAAGTGCCGATCTACGAGAACGCCGAGTTGGTGCGGTTGCTGGCGAGAATGGAACTGGGCGACAGCATTCCCGAAGAGCTGTATCGCACCATCGCCGAGATCATCGCGTTTGCGTGGAATCTGAAGGGAAAATTCCCTGAGGGGCAGGACCCGAATGCGCCGATGGTCGAGAAGGACGTTACCGATCGCGGGGATGATTACTGAGACTTCGAAGACGCCTTCGCGAGCAGGCTCGCTCCCACATTAGACCGAGATCGAATGTGGGAGCGAGCCTGCTCGCGAATGGCTATTTCAGCGTGAGCGCAAAAATCAGTTCTTGTGAAGTTTGCGCATCAACTCCGCCTCAGCCTGGGTCAACCCGCAGGACTGAGTCAGTTCATCGACGCTGGCGCCCATCCCCACCAGTTTCGCCGCTTGGGCGAATGACAGGCTCGACGGGTCGCGCTGTTCCAGCTGAACGATTTTGTCCGGCAACGGACTGACTACCGCGCGCAGCTCGTGCAGGGCTTCGCCCATGCGCACGTTGCCGTTCTGGTAATCGTCGACACGCTTGGCCAGGTCCTTGATGCGCTGATCACGCAGCGCATCGCCCTGAGCCTGTTGCGCAGCGATTACTCGCTGCGCCTTGATGTACGACACAAACATTGCCAGCGTGCCTGCCCAGAAGAGGAACAGGACAATGACCGCGACCTCGAGAATCAATCAGATATTCTCCAGGTCCGACCATTCTTCTTCGCTCATCATCTTGTCCAGCTCGACCAGGATCAGCAACTCGTTGTTCTTGTTGCACACGCCCTGGATGAACTTGGCCGACTCTTCGTTGCCGACGTTCGGCGCCGTCTCGATTTCCGACTGACGCAGGTAAACCACTTCGGCCACGCTGTCGACCATGATGCCGACGACTTGCTTGTCGGCTTCGATGATGACGATACGGGTGTTGTCGCTGATCTCGCCGCTGTTCAGGCCGAAGCGCTGACGGGTGTCGATCACGGTGACCACGTTACCGCGCAGGTTGATGATGCCCAGCACGTAGCTTGGCGCGCCCGGCACCGGAGCGATCTCGGTGTAGCGCAGCACTTCCTGAACGCGCATCACGTTGATGCCGTAGGTTTCGTTGTCCAGTTTGAAGGTTACCCATTGCAGGATCGGATCTTCAGAACCTTTTGCATTCGTCGCCTGACTACTCATACCCTGACCCCTCGAAAAAACCGCTCTGGGCGGTGTGTGTTCTGTGTGGCGGCATTCAACAATGCCGTCGCCTGATTGTTATGTCGGCTGCTATGTCGGTTTATGTAGCGGTTTGTGGCCGCCGAGGTGCTTTGCCCCACCGCTGGCGATCAACTCGGCCAGTGCGGAAACGTCAAGCAATGCACACATGTGCTCAATCACGGTGCCGGCGAGCCATGGCCGCTGACCCCGGTGACTTCTCCATTTGATTTCATTCGGGTCCAGACGCAACGAGCGGCTGACCTGATGCACCGCCAGCCCCCACTCGTAACCTTGTACCGAAATCACGTACTGCAAGCCCTGACGGAAGTCATCGCGATAGCGATCCGGCATGACCCAGCGCGCGGTGTCCAATACTTTCAGGTTGCCGGCCTGGCTCGGCAAGATCCCGAGGAACCATTCCGGCTGACCGAACAACGGCGTCAGCTCGTGGCCGGCCAGCGAATAGATCGAGCCGAGGCACACCAGCGGCACCGCCAGCGTCAGGCCAGCGACATCGAACAGCAGGCATTCGAAGGCTTCCGAGGCCCAGGCCGGGCGACCATCGGTTTCCACCGGTGGCGGCGTGTTGTTCGGCGGCAGATGCACTTCCACCAGCGGCGGCACCAGCGTCTGCTCGACGGGTGCGGGTGCAACTGGAGCCGGAGCTGGAGCCGGTTCGACCACGGCCGGTTCCGGCGCGGTTTTCAGCAATTGGGTTTGCAGCAGCGGTGCCAGTGTCGACACCGATGCGCGAACCGGCTCGGCTTCTTCGATCAATGCAACCGGTGCCTTGGCGACCGATGCGGCGGCAGGCGCAACAACCGGCGCAGCAGGCCTGGTCGCTTTCTGTGCGTCACGCGCCTGCTCTTCCAGTACCGCTGCCTGGAACTCGTCCAGCGCCTCGCTGCTTTCCACAACTTCAGGCTGCGCCTCGATGACCGGCGGCAGCTCCTCAGGAATTTCCTGCAGCAAATTATCCAGATAAGACTGCAGCGCCAATTGCGGACGCGATGTGAGCTTGACTGGGCGGTTCATCGGTCAACAGCGCCGGACAGGGAAACCGCGTCGCCTGCTTCGCGAGCAGGCTCGCTCCCACAGGATTTGTGCAAGTCAGGCAGGCGTGATCGGGACAGGTTCATCTCAAGCCACCTGCGGAACAAGTTGTTGCGCCAACAGGTGCTTGAGCAGCGCGCGATACGCCAGCACGCCACGGCTCTTGCCATCGAATTGCGAAGGCGTGACACCGGCTCGGCTGGCATCGCGCAGACGGGTATCGACCGGGATGTAGCCCTGCCAGATCTCGTCGGGAAATTTGTCACGCAGCACGCGCAAGGTATGCATCGATGCTTGTGTGCGGCGATCGAACAGGGTCGGCACGATGCTGAACGGCAGCGCCTGTTTGCGTGAGCGGTTGATCATCGCCAGGGTGTTGACCATGCGCTCCAGACCTTTGACGGCCAGGTGTTCGGTCTGCACCGGGATCACCAGTTGCTGGCTCGCCGCGAGGGCGTTGACCATCAGCACGCCGAGCAACGGCGGGCTGTCGATCACCGCGTAATCGAAGTCCTGCCACAGCTGCGCCAGACTCTTGGCGATCACCAGACCCAAGCCACTCTGCCCCGGCGACTGCCGCTCAAGGGTGGCCAGCGCGGTGCTCGATGGCAGCAGGGAAATGCGTTCGTCACTGGTCGACAACAGCAACTGCCCCGGCAGGCCTTGCGGCACGCTGCCCTTGTGCAGAAACAGGTCGTAGTTGCTGTGTTCCAGGCTGTCGGGATCGTAGCCGAAATAGCTGGTCATCGAGCCGTGCGGGTCGAGATCGACCACAACCACGCGCTTGCCCGCCTCGGCCAGCAATCCGGCTAAAGCGATGGAAGATGTGGTTTTACCGACACCACCCTTTTGATTGGCGACTGCCCAGACTCTCATTCAGTTCGTTCCTCCCGGCCGATATGCTCGACCGAGACATAGCTCAGCGTGTTAATGCGGGTGACGGAGAATTGACGGCACTCTCGCGTCCCGGCGTCTTGACCGGGGTCGGTGCAGTTTGTGTGCCAGCCCGCTTCAATGCAGCGTCCGGTTGCGCATTGGCGGTTCCGGTGCCCGTGAGGCTGCGACGTACATCGAGATTGCGCGACACCACCAGAACCACCCGGCGGTTTTTCCCGCGGCCTTCAGCGGTAGCGTTGTTGGCCACCGGTTGAAACTCGCCGTAACCCACCGATGCCAATCGGCCAGGGTTTACGCCCTGCATGGCCAGCATGCGCACGATGCTCGCCGAACGCGCCGATGACAGCTCCCAGTTGGTCGGGTACTGCGCGGTTCGGATCGGTTGATCGTCGGTGAAGCCTTCGACGTGAATCGGGTTGTCGAACGGTTTCAGAATCGCTGCAACCTTGTCGATGATGTTGAACGCAATGTCACTCGGCATGGCGTCGCCGCTACCGAACAACAGGCTGGAGTTGAGTTCGATCTCGACCCACAGCTCGTTGCCGCGCACAGTCATCTGGTTGGAACTGATCAGGTCACCGAACGCGGCGCTGATGTCATCGGCGATGCTTTTCAGCGGATCGCTGGCACCGGCGATACCGGCATCGATCTGCTCGGCGTCCTTGACCAGCGGCTTGGCCGGGGTCACGGTTTTCGGTCGCTCGTCGCCGATCGGGATCGGTTTGAGCGCGCGGTCGGAGTCCTTGAAGACGCCGACCAGCGCTTCGGAAATTTCCTTGTACTTGCCTTCGTTGATCGACGAAATCGAGTACATGACCACGAAGAACGCGAACAGCAACGTGATGAAGTCAGCGTAGGAAACCAGCCAGCGTTCGTGGTTTACATGCTCTTCCTGGTGGCGACGACGGGCCATGAGGTTATTCCCTTAATCCATGAAGCCTTGCAGCTTCAACTCAATGGAGCGAGGGTTTTCACCTTCGGCGATCGACAGGATCCCTTCCAACAACATTTCGCGATAACGCGACTGCCGCAACGCGATTGACTTCAGCTTGGCGGCGATTGGCAGCAACACCAGGTTGGCACTGGCCACGCCGTAAATGGTCGCAACGAAGGCGACGGCGATACCGCTGCCCAGCTGCGTCGGATCAGCCAGGTTGCCCATCACGTGGATCAGGCCCATCACCGCACCGATGATGCCGATGGTCGGCGCGTAGCCGCCCATGCTTTCAAAGACTTTCGCCGCTTCGATATCGCGCGCTTCCTGAGTGTAGAAATCCACTTCGAGGATGCTGCGGATCGCTTCCGGCTCGGCACCGTCGACCAGCAGTTGCAGGCCTTTGCGCGAGTAATTGTCGGGTTCGGCATCCGCCACGCCTTCCAGACCCAGCAGGCCTTCCTTGCGTGCGGTGAGGCTCCAGTTGACGACGCGATCGATGCCACCGGCCAGATCGACCCGTGGCGGAAACAGAATCCAGGCAAGGATCTGCATGGCGCGTTTGAACGCGCTCATCGGCGATTGCAGCAGTGCGGCACCGATGGTGCCGCCCAGTACGATCAATGCCGCCGGGCCGTTGGCCAGCGCACCGAGGTGACCACCTTCAAGGTAGTTACCGCCGATGATGGCGACGAACGCCATGATGATCCCGATAAGGCTTAAAACATCCATCAGATACACGCCTCGACAATGTGCTTGCCGATGTCGTCGAGGCTGTACACCGCGTCGGCGAGGTCGGCTTTAACGATGGCCATCGGCATGCCGTAGATCACGCAGCTGGCTTCGTCTTGCGCCCACACGGCGCTACCGCCCTGCTTGAGCAGACGCGCGCCTTCACGGCCATCGGCGCCCATGCCAGTCAACACCACCGCCAGAACTTTGTCGCCGTAGGATTTCGCCGCCGAACCGAAGGTGATGTCCACGCACGGCTTGTAATTCAGACGCTCGTCGCCCGGGAGGATTTTCACCGCGCCACGGCCGTCGATCATCATTTGCTTGCCACCCGGTGCGAGCAACGCCAGGCCCGGACGCAGGATGTCGCCATCCTCGGCTTCCTTGACGCTGATGCGGCAGAGCTTGTCGAGACGCTCGGCAAACGCCTTGGTGAACGCTGCCGGCATGTGCTGGATCAGCACGATCGGCGCCGGAAAGTTCGCTGGCAACTGAGTCAGCACGCGCTGCAAGGCAACCGGGCCGCCAGTCGAGGTACCGATGGCAACCAGTTTGTAGGCTTTGCGTTTCGGTGTCGGCGACGACGCGCTGGCAGCCGGAGCACGGCTTGGAGCAGGTGCATGCACAGGCGCGGGTGCCGGACGTGCCGGTGCGCTGGTGCTGTGGCTGCTGAAACTGGATGGCGCCGGAGCCGGTGCAGGCGTTGGCGCTGCGGCTGGAGCCGGCGCGCTATAAGCACTGAAACGACGATTACTGCGCGAAATGCTATGGACCTTTTCGCACAGCAACTGCTTGACCTTCTCCGGGTTGCGCGAGATGTCTTCGAAATTCTTCGGCAGGAAATCCACCGCGCCGGCGTCCAGCGCATCGAGGGTGACCCGGGCGCCTTCGTGGGTCAGCGAGGAGAACATCAACACCGGGGTCGGGCAGCGCTGCATGATGTGCCGCACTGCCGTGATGCCATCCATCATCGGCATCTCGTAGTCCATGGTGATCACGTCCGGCTTGAGTGCCAGGGCCTGATCGATCGCCTCTTTACCGTTGGTGGCGGTGCCGACCACCTGAATGCTCGGATCCGCTGAAAGAATTTCCGAGACGCGGCGGCGGAAAAAACCCGAATCGTCCACCACCAGGACTTTGACTGCCATAAACACTCCATTAGGTGCGGCGGGACGTTATCGCCCCGCCGCCCCGGATTCAAATACGCCGTGCGGCGTAACGCTTGAGCATGCTTGGAACATCGAGAATCAGCGCGATGCGGCCGTCACCGGTGATGGTGGCGCCGGACATGCCCGGAGTGCCCTGCAGCATTTTGCCCAATGGCTTGATAACCACTTCTTCCTGACCGACCAGTTGATCGACGACGAAGCCGATCCGCTGAGTGCCTACCGAAAGGATCACCACGTGGCCCTCGCGCTGCTCTTCGTGAGCGGCGGAGCTGACCAGCCAGCGCTTGAGGTAGAACAATGGCAGCGCCTTGTCCCGCACGATCACCACTTCCTGACCGTCGACGACGTTGGTGGTCGACAGGTCGAGGTGGAAGATTTCGTTGACGTTGACCAACGGGAACGCAAACGCCTGATTGCCGAGCATGACCATCAGGGTTGGCATGATCGCGAGGGTCAGCGGCACCTTGATGACGATCTTCGAGCCCTGGCCCTTGGTCGAGTAGATGTTGATCGAACCGTTGAGCTGGGAAATCTTGGTCTTCACCACGTCCATGCCGACACCGCGTCCGGACACGTCGGAGATCTCGGTCTTGGTCGAGAAACCCGGGGCGAAAATCAGGTTGTAGCACTCGGTATCGCTGAGGCGATCGGCCGCGTCCTTGTCCATCACGCCGCGTTTTACCGCGATGGCGCGCAGGACATTCGGGTCCATGCCTTTGCCGTCATCGGAAATCGACAGCAGGATATGGTCGCCCTCTTGCTCGGCCGCCAGTACCACGCGACCGCCACGGGCCTTGCCCGACGCTTCGCGTTCTTCCGGCGACTCGATGCCGTGGTCGACGGCGTTGCGCACCAAGTGGACCAGTGGGTCGGCCAGGGCCTCGACAAGGTTTTTGTCGAGGTCGGTTTCTTCACCCACCAGTTCCAGGTTGATTTCTTTCTTGAGCTGACGCGCCAGATCTCGAACCAGACGCGGGAAGCGCCCGAAGACCTTCTTGATCGGCTGCATCCGCGTCTTCATGACGGCGGTCTGCAAGTCAGCCGTGACCACGTCGAGGTTCGACACGGCCTTTTGCATGGCTTCATCGCCGCTGTTCAGGCCCAGGCGCACCAGACGGTTACGCACCAGCACCAACTCGCCGACCATGTTCATGATTTCGTCGAGACGTGCCGTGTCGACGCGCACGGTGGTTTCGGCTTCGCTCGCCGGTTTTTCCGGTGGCGGTGTCGCCGACGCACGGGCCGGAGCCGGTGCAGCAGCGGCAGCCGGTTTTGGCGCTTCGGCTTTTGGCTCAGGCTTGGCGGCAGGCTTGGGCGCTGCAGCAGCGGCCGGTGCCTTGGCAGCCGGTGTAGCGACGGTCGAAGCACTGCCAGCAGCGGCGGTGCCGACTTCGGTGAACTTGCCTTTGCCGTGCAATTCGTCGAGCAGCGATTCGAACTCGTGATCGCTGATCAGGTCGCTGCCGGCAGCGGCGGCCGCTGGAGCAGCCGGCGCAGGTGCCGACGCAATCGCCGACTCCAGCGCATCCACGGCAAAGTTGCCCTTGCCATGCAATTGATCGAGCAGGGCTTCGAATTCGTCGTCGGTGATGTCAGAGCTGTCGCCCTTGGCCGGAGCCGCAGGGGCTGCCGCCGCTGGCGCAACCGCGTCCACCGCGAACTGGCCCTTGCCGTGCAGTTGATCGAGCAACGACTCGAACTCGGCATCGGTGATTTCATCGCTCGCTGCTTCAGCGGCCGTTTGCGCAGGCGCAGCAGCGGCCGGGGCTTCAGCTTCAGCCTTGACGGCGTTCAGCGAATCCAGCAGTTGCTCAAATTCGTTATCGGTGATGTCGCCCGAGTCGCCTTCGACGACCAGTTCTTCGATCATCTCGGCCACTGGCGAAGCCGGGGCCGCGTCCGCCGATTGCGGTTCGGCCAGACGCGCCAGGGCGGCCAGCAGTTCCGGGGTGGCAGCGGTGATCGGAGCACGCTCACGAACCTCAGTGAACATGCTGTTCACCGCGTCCAGTGCTTCGAGGACAACGTCCATCAGTTCTGCATCAACGCGACGCTCACCCTTGCGCAGGATGTCGAACACGTTTTCGGCGATGTGACAGCACTCCACCAGCTCATTGAGCTGAAGGAAGCCGGCGCCCCCTTTTACAGTGTGGAAACCGCGAAAAATTGCGTTGAGCAGATCTGCGTCATCCGGACGGCTTTCCAGCTCGACCAGTTGTTCGGACAGTTGCTCAAGAATCTCGCCGGCCTCAACCAGGAAATCCTGAAGGATCTCTTCATCGGCGCCGAAGCTCATTAATGGGGTGCTCCTACAGGTCTAAAAACCCAAAAAACCTAAAATTCCAAAACACTAGAACCCGAGGCTGGATAACAAATCGTCCACATCGTCCTGACCGGACACAACGTCTTCTCGTTTATCGGCATGAATCTGCGGACCTTCACCCTGCGAGAGATGTTTTTGTGGATCTTTTTCTGCAAGCATCGCGGCGCGGTCATGTTCGATGCCCGCAAAGCGGTCGACCTGACTGGCCATGAGCACGAGTTTGAGCAAATTGCTTTCGACTTCGGTGACCAGTTGGGTCACACGCTTGATCACCTGACCGGTCAGGTCCTGGTAATCCTGGGCCAGCAGGATGTCGTTGAGATTGCTCGACACCGCACGGTTGTCCGTGCTGCTGCGTGACAGAAAACCGTCGACCCGGCGCGCCAGTTCACGGAACTCTTCAGCTCCGACCTCGCGACGCATGAAGCGCCCCCAATCGGCGCTCAAAGTCTGGGCTTCGTCAGCCAGACCATTGACCACCGGCGTGGCGCTTTCCACCAGATCCATGGTGCGGTTGGCCGCGGCCTCTGTCAGCTTGACCACATAGCCCAGGCGTTCGGTGGCGTCGGTGATTTGCGACACTTCCTCGGCCTGTGGCATGTTCGGGTCGATCTGGAAGTTGACGATCGCACTGTGCAGTTCACGTGTGAGCTTGCCGACTTCCTGGTACAGGCCACGGTCACGGGTCTGATTGAGCTCATGGATCAGTTGCACAGCGTCGCCGAACCTGCCTTTTTCAAGGCTTTCGACCAGTTCGACCGCGTGTTTTTTCAGGGTCGACTCGAAATCGCCCTGTGAAGATTCGTTATGCTCCATAGCTCCCCCGCGCGTTCATCAGCCGATGCGTTCGAAAATCTTCTCGATTTTGTCTTTCAACGCCTGAGCCGTGAAAGGTTTGACTACGTAGCCGTTTACACCGGCCTGAGCGGCTTCAATGATCTGCTCGCGCTTGGCTTCTGCAGTCACCATCAGCACTGGCAGGTGCTTGAGTTTTTCATCGGCACGCACGTGGCGCAGCAGGTCGATACCGGTCATGCCCGGCATGTTCCAGTCCGTTACCAGAAAGTCGATGCTGCCGCTGTTGAGCACTGGAATGGCAGTCACGCCATCGTCAGCCTCGACGGTGTTGGTGAACCCAAGATCACGCAGCAGGTTCTTGATGATCCGCCGCATCGTTGAGAAGTCATCAACGATGAGGATTTTCATGTCTTTGTTCAATTCGACCTCCAAGCAGTCTTAAACGCGCCCAGCACCTGGACGCGCCACTTCAATCAATCGGCGCAGCACTCGAAGACTGTCTGGAGCACAACAGAGCAAGACCGGTGCCGTTCATCACCGCACCAGCCTCGTTCGCAGTGTCCCCACACTGCCTTCAGCGCGCTCGCCACTCCCCCAAACGCCCCCGCAAACGGGCCGCGCACTGGCTGTGTAACTGGCTGACCCGCGATTCACTGACGCCAAGGACTTCACCGATCTCCTTGAGGTTCAGCTCTTCGTCGTAGTACAGCGCCAACACCAGTCGCTCACGCTCCGGCAAATTGGCAATCGCGTCCGCCAACGCCGCCTGGAAACGTTCATCTTCCAGATCGCGTGACGGCTCAAGATGAGCACTCGCGCCATCCTCGTGCAGCCCTTCGTGTTCGCCGTCCTGCAACAGATCGTCGAAACTGAACAGGCGGCTGCCCAAGGTGTCATTCAAAATCCCGTAGTAATCGTCGAGACTCAATTGGAGTTCGGCCGCAACCTCGTGATCTTTAGCATCACGGCCGGTTTTAGCTTCAATTGAGCGAATTGCGTCACTGACCATACGGGTATTGCGGTGAACCGAGCGTGGCGCCCAGTCCCCTTTGCGCACTTCGTCGAGCATCGCGCCGCGGATTCGGATGCCCGCGTACGTTTCGAAACTGGCGCCTTTGCTGGCGTCATATTTGGTCGAGACTTCGAGCAGGCCGATCATTCCGGCCTGGATCAGGTCTTCGACCTGCACACTCGCCGGCAAACGTGCCAGCAAGTGATAGGCAATGCGTTTGACCAGTGGCGCGTAACGCTCGATCAGTTCGTACTGCGCGTCACGTGCCGACTTCTTGTAGTAGTTCATACCGCTTGCGGTCATAGCACGGGCCCTGCCGTTTGCTGCACGAGGCGCTCGACGAAAAACTCAAGGTGGCCACGCGGGTTGGCGGGCAGCGGCCAGGTGTCGACCTTCTGCGCGATCGCCTTGAACGCCAGCGCGCACTTGGAACGCGGGAAGGCTTCATACACAGCACGCTGCTTCTGCACCGCTTTACGCACGCTTTCGTCGTAAGGCACGGCGCCGACGTATTGTAGGGCCACGTCAAGGAAGCGATCCGTGACCTTGGTCAACTTGGCGAACAGGTTGCGCCCTTCCTGCGGGCTCTGCGCCATGTTGGCCAGCACGCGGAAGCGGTTCATGCCGTAATCGCGGTTGAGCAACTTGATCAGCGCGTAGGCGTCGGTAATGGAAGTAGGCTCATCGCAGACCACCAGCAACACTTCTTGCGCGGCGCGTACAAAACTGACTACCGAGTCACCAATACCCGCAGCGGTGTCGATCACCAGCACGTCGAGATTGTCGCCGATGTCGCTGAACGCCTGAATCAGACCGGCATGTTGCGCCGGGCTCAGGTGCACCATGCTTTGCGTGCCGGACGCGGCCGGGACGATGCGGATGCCACCGGGGCCTTGCAACAGCACGTCGCGCAATTCGCAACGGCCTTCGATCACGTCGGCCAGTGTGCGTTTAGGGGTCAGACCCAACAAAACGTCGACGTTCGCCAGTCCCAGATCGGCGTCCAGCAGCATGACCCGACGGCCAAGCTCTGCCAGCGCCAGCGACAAGTTCACTGACACGTTAGTCTTGCCGACGCCACCTTTGCCGCCGGTCACCGCGATCACCTGTACGGGATGCATGCTGCCCATGTTATTTCTTTACCTTGTCTTGCATAGACGGAGGCCACATTACTGGCTGCGCGTTCACAACCGGAACAATGCATGGCAGACCATCGATGTAGGTACAAAAACTGTTCATGAATACCTCAGCCTACCTGCTTGGTCGGGCTGTGATAGATATCAGCGAACATGTCAGCCATGGCTTCTTCGCTGGGTTCTTCCTGCATTTGCACGCTGACGGCGCGGCTGACCAGTTGATGACGGCGCGGCAGATGCAAATCATCCGGAATCCGTGGGCCATCGGTCAGGTACGCGACCGGCAATTCATGACTGATCGCCAGGCTCAACACTTCGCCAAGGCTGGCCGTTTCATCCAGTTTAGTCAGGATGCAGCCGGCTAGCCCGCAACGCTTGTAACTGTGATAAGCGGCGGTTAGAACCTGTTTCTGGCTGGTGGTTGCCAAGACCAGATAATTTTTTGAACGAATGCCACGCCCGGCCAGACTTTCCAGCTGCATGCGCAGCGCAGGATCACTGGCTTGCAGGCCGGCAGTATCGATCAATACCACGCGTTTGCGCAGCAGTGGATCCAGCGCCTGCACCAGCGATTGGCCCGGATCGACGTGAGTCACTGGCACATTGAGAATGCGGCCCAGCGTCTTCAGTTGTTCCTGAGCGCCGATACGGAAACTGTCCATGCTCACCAGCGCGACATTCTGCGCGCCGTATTTCAGCACATAACGCGCTGCCAGCTTGGCGAGCGTAGTGGTCTTGCCCATGCCGGCAGGGCCGACCATGGCAATCACACCGCCCTCTTCCAGCGGCTCGACTTCCGGTACGGCAATCATCCGCGCCAAGTGCGCCAGCAGCATGCGCCAGGCCTGACGCGGCTCTTCGATATCAGTAATCATCGCCAGCAGATCGCGCGACAACGGGCCGGACAGACCGATACGTTGCAGACGGCGATAAAGATTGGCTTGCGCCGGACGGCTGCCTTGCAGCTGATTCCAGGCCAGGGTGCCGAGCTGAACTTCCATCAGCTCGCGCAGGCTGTTCAATTCAAAGCGCATCGAATCCAGTGCACGCGGATCAACGCCGCCGGAAGACTGCGCCGGCGCCGGGGCCGGACGCGCCGGTGCGGCGTAAGTCGGCTCGCTCAGCGGTTCGGCAGCGGTCAGCGGCAGGCCAGCCGTCAACGGCAGCCCGGCGAAGATCTGGCGATTGCTATTGCCATCAGCTTCGCCACGCAGGCTCAACTCGGCCTGAGCGGTGACGATGCGCGACTGGGTCTTGCGCAGCTCGTCTTCGAGTTCCATGTTCGGAACCCGTGGCGCCAGGGCCGACAATTTGTAATCCAGTGCCGCCGTCAGCTCGACACCGCCGGCAATGCGGCGATTGCCAATGATGGCGGCATCAGCGCCCAGCTCATCACGAACCAGCTTCATGGCCTGACGCATATCGGCGGCAAAGAAACGCTTAACTTGCATAAACCACTACCTCAGCCGTTGGGCCCTACTGTCGCAACGATGGTCACTTGCTTGTTGTCCGGTATTTCCTGGTAGGCCAGCACATGCAATCCAGGGACTGCGAGGCGGCCAAAGCGCGAGAGCATCGCGCGGATCGGGCCAGCGACCAAAAGGATCACTGGCTGACCTTGCATTTCCTGACGCTGCGCCGCTTCGATCAGCGAACGCTGCAGCTTCTCGGCCATGCTTGGCTCCAGCAGAACGCCCTCTTCCGAGCCTTGTCCTGCCTTCTGCAGACTATTGAGCAATATTTGTTCCAACCTTGGTTCCAAGGTGATCACAGGCAGCTCGGACTCAGTGCCTACAATGCTTTGGACGATGGCGCGCGATACGCCAACCCGCACCGCAGCCACCAACGCGGCGGTATCTTGACTCTTCGCGGCGTTGTTGGCGATGGCTTCGGCAATGCTGCGGATATCGCGCACCGGTACGTGTTCGGCGAGCAACGCTTGCAGCACTTTGAGCAACTGCGACAACGAGACCACGCCCGGCACCAGCTCTTCAGCCAGTTTCGGCGAGCTTTTGGCCAGCAATTGCATGAGTTGCTGCACTTCTTCGTGGCCAATCAGCTCGCTGGAGTGCTTGTACAGAATCTGGTTCAAGTGCGTGGCGACCACGGTGCTGGCATCGACCACGGTGTAACCGAGCGATTGTGCCTGCGCACGCTGGCTGATTTCGATCCACACCGCCTCCAGGCCGAAAGCCGGATCTTTGGCGTTGATACCGTTGAGCGTGCCGTAGACCTGGCCCGGGTTGATCGCCAGTTCGCGATCCGGGTAGATCTCGGCTTCGGCGAGGATCACCCCCATCAGGGTCAGGCGATAAGCGCTCGGCGCCAGATCGAGGTTGTCGCGGATGTGCACGGTCGGCATGAGGAAGCCGAGATCCTGCGAGAGCTTCTTGCGCACGCCCTTGATCCGCGCCAGCAATTGCCCGCCCTGGTTGCGATCCACCAGCGGAATCAGGCGATAACCGACTTCCAGACCGATCATGTCGATCGGCGTCACGTCGTCCCAGCCCAGCTCCTTGGTTTCCATGGCGCGGGCCGGCGACGGCAGCAATTCCTGCTGGCGCTTGACCTCTTCCAGCGCCACGACCTTGGCCACGTTCTGCTTCTTCCAGAACAGGTACGCGCCGCCAGCGGCCAGCGCAGCCATGCTCAGGAACGAGAAGTGCGGCATGCCCGGCACCAGGCCCATCACCGCCATCAGACCGGCCGCCACCGCCAGCGCTTTCGGCGAGGCGAACATCTGGCGATTGATCTGCTTGCCCATGTCTTCCGAACCGGAAGCACGGGTCACCATGATCGCTGCCGCTGTCGATAACAACAGTGATGGCAATTGCGCCACTAAACCGTCACCGATGGTCAGCAAGGCGTAAACCCGACCGGCATCGCCGAAGCTCATGTTGTGCTGGAAGATACCCACGGCCATGCCGCCGATGAGGTTGATAAACAGAATCAGCAGGCCGGCGATGGCGTCACCGCGGACGAATTTGCTGGCACCGTCCATCGAACCGTAGAACTCAGCCTCTTGGGCGACTTCCTGACGGCGCGCCTTGGCCTGGTTCTGGTCGATCAGACCGGCGTTGAGGTCGGCGTCGATCGCCATTTGTTTACCGGGCATCGCATCGAGGGTGAAACGCGCGCTCACTTCGGAAATCCGCCCGGCACCCTTGGTCACCACGACGAAGTTGATGATCATCAGGATCGCGAAGACCACGATACCGACCACGTAGTTACCGCCGATCACCACCTCACCGAAGGCCTGAATCACCTTACCGGCCGCGGCGTGGCCGTCCTGACCGTGGAGCATCACCACCCGCGTCGAGGCCACGTTCAACGCCAGGCGCAGCAGCGTCGCCACCAGCAGAATGGTCGGGAACACAGCGAAATCCAGCGGGCGCAGCGCATACACGCAGACCAGCAGGACGACGATGGACAGGGCAATGTTGAAGGTAAAGAAGACGTCGAGCAGGAACGGCGGCACCGGCAACATCATCATCGCCAGCATGACCAGCAGCAACAACGGCACGCCCAGATTGCCTCGACTGAGGTCGGCAACGTTTGTGCGAGCAGTGTTGAATAACTGAGAGCGATCCACCGGTTTTCCCCGTTCCTTTAAAGCAAACTTTTGACGCCCAGAGCGGGCTCACGCCGGGTACTGCAAGAAGCTTTCCAACTTTTGCGATTGATTGAAACAGAGAGGGAGGTGTACGCGACCACTGTAGGAGTGAGCCTGCTCGCGATAGCGGTGTGTCATCCAAAAAATTCGTCAACTGACACTCCGCTATCGCGAGCAGGCTCACTCCTACATTTGGTGTGCATTTCACTCTCACATTTGGAATGCAGTCTCTTGTGGGAGCGAGCCTGCTCGCGAAGGGGCCAGTCGAGTTAGTGCAAATCGCCTTTTAAACTCAGGTGTTTAAAAGACACCTTCAGACACGCCTTTAAGGCTACATATTCTTGCGTCATTGCCTACAGCTACGCCAGAATCCGCCGGCTTGTGCACCTTGGGGCCGGGTTCTATTGTGGGTCGGTCGCTGACGAATCAGCGATCGGGTTTAGCGACCCGGACCATCTCAGTGCATCAGCGTTCGTAGCTTCGTTGTGGGACTCTTCGCCCGCAATTACGTTATGGCGGCTGTATGCGGGAGACCTTTGGGTCTACCGGGGTGCCTGTGACCGGTTCGCTAACCTGCGTACAGCTGCCACCTTCACTTGTTTAGCGACAGGGAAAGAGTGGCTCCATAACCTCAGGAGTATCACCATGATCAAACCAACACCCAACCCACCCGAAATCGACCTCGCCTCCCCCTACGAATCCCTCGACTCCAAAAAACTCAACGACGCCGCCGAACGCGCGCTCGATCACTACCTCTGCCCACCCGGCTCCACCCCACCACCGCGCAGAACCCGCAGGATGTACGCAGTCACCGCCGACTTCAAAAACGAAGAACTGCTGGCCGATGCCAGCGAAACACTCGCCTCAGCCAGAACCATCGCCCATGACTTTGCCCATCTCATACCGGCGTCGCAGCGCAGGACACTGCTGGGGATCGCGCAATTGATCATGCTGGGGGAACTGGCGGTGAATCGGGTGATGGATAATCTGGAGTTGCCGGGTTGACGCAGGCATTGGGGACACCAGCTGATTGATCCAGCGTCAATTCTGACGCCTCCGCGAGCAGGCTCGCTCCCACCGTTGAACGGCTTCCAGAGTGGGAGCGCGAATACTGGCTAAGGAGCAACACAAACCTTGAGGCAGAAAAAACCCGCCGCCCCGTTTCAATCGGGGCGGCGGGTTGCAGATCACTACGCGGTTAAAACCTGTTCAGGGGTAATCGGGCCGAAACCGAGATTCTTGCCATTGATATAGCGCGCGCCCTTGAGCAGCTCCTTACCCTCAACAACTACGACCTCGGCCTGCGGGTACATAAACGTCACCACCGAAATCGGCGTCGTACTCTTCGGCAGTTTTGTCCGCTGCTCTATGAGGGTGAGTGCCCAATCAAACCAAATGATGGGGAGATCTTCGATCTTGATTTCGCGCTGCGGATCTTCCCAACGAAAGTCCTGGCGCGCCGTTATCAAAAGCGCATCTCCCTCGATGACGAATTCCGGCTTGCCAAATCGCCTCTCCATGTCGTTGTTGATCCAGCCATCCAGGTACAGATCCGGATCGGTGAAGAGTTCGAAAAGCATCGCGCTGTTGACGATTTTTCCTGCAGAAGTACCAATCACACTGTAGTGATTGTGGTACGCCAAACCCTCCAGCTCCGGCCGAATCGCGTTGCTCGACACTTCCAGATAATTGGCGCTGTAGGCGTTGGCCATCTGCTTGAAATGGGTGAAGTCCAGCATCAACTTGAAAGTCACGGTGTAACCGATTGCGCGATCGGCTGTGCGCTGCTCCAACACTCCCGAGACGAATTCAACTTCCATACCTTGCAACTTTCTGTAGGGCTGGTCTGCCATGATTGCTTCCTCTGAAACCTTATGCAGGCGCCGATCCCAGGTACTCGTATCAGATGATCAGAGCGACCAATGCAGGGAAATGCCGGGAGAATTCCCATGGCAATGAGAGCGCCGATGGGCACAGCCGTCTACTGTCAGACTTGACAGGTTCAGAGGTTTTCCAGACAGACGGTAACCATCAGGTATCGCGGCGCAGATCCGGCGGAATCGGCAAATCATCCTTGAGCGGATCCGGGCGCTTGCCCTTGCCGGCACGGAACTGGCGGATCTGGTAGACGTAGGCCAAGACCTGAGCAACTGCCAGGTACAGCCCACCTGGGATTTCCTGATCCAGTTCGGTGGAGTAGTAAATCGAACGCGCCAGCCCCGGCGATTCGAGGAGCATGACGTTGTTGGCCACAGCGATTTCACGGATTTTCAGCGCGAGGAAGTCGCTGCCCTTGGCGATCAGCATCGGCGCGCCGCCCTTCTCCGAGTCGTACTTGAGCGCGACGGCGTAGTGGGTCGGGTTGGTGATGACCACGTCGGCGTCGGGAATCGCCGCCATCATACGGCGCTGGGACATTTCGCGCTGGGTCTGGCGGATGCGCTGTTTGACTTCCGGGCGACCCTCCTGATCCTTGTGCTCGTCGCGCACTTCCTGCTTGGTCATCAGCAGTTTCTTGTGGGCTTCCCAGAGCTGCACCGGCACGTCGACGGCGGCGATGATGATCAGGCCGCAGGCCAGCCACAAGGTGCTCCAGCCGACCAGCGTGACGCTGTGGATGATCGCCATTTCAAGCGGCTCGTGGGCGATCCGCAGAAAGTCATCGACATCCGCCGACAACACCACCAACGCCACACCCAAAGTGATCAGAAACTTGGCCAGCGCCTTGAGCAACTCGATCACTGACTTGAACGAAAACATCCGTTTCAGGCCTGCCGCCGGGTTCATCCGGCTGAACTTGGGGGCCAGGGAGCCCGCCGCGAACAGCCAGCCACCGAGGGAAATCGGCCCGATCAGCGCCGCCAGCAACAGGGTGATCATGATCGGCTGGATCGCCAACAGCGCCATCTGGCCCGACTGCAACAGGAACGCGCCCATGGAACCCTGATCCATGATCACTTCGCGCGACAGCGTGAAGTTCAGGCGCATCAGCTCCATCAGGTCTTCGGCCAGCATGCCGCCGAACACCAGCAGCGCACCGGCACCGGCCATGGTCACGGCCAGGGTGTTGAGTTCTTTGGAACGGGCAATCTCGCCCTTCTCACGGGAGTCCTTTTTACGTTTCTCCGTGGGGTCTTCTGTTTTGTCCTGACCGCTTTCGCTCTCTGCCATGACTCAGCGCGCCCGTGCCAGTTCGCGTAACAGCTGCAAGGCTTCAGTGGCCAGCGGCTGATACTGGTTGAGAATGTCCGCCAGACCGACCCAGACAATGAACAGGCCGAGCACCAGGGTCAGCGGAAAACCGATGGAGAAAATATTCAGTTGCGGCGCGGCACGGGTCATCACGCCGAAGGCGATGTTGACCACCAGCAGCGCGGTGACCGCCGGCAATACCAGCAGCAACGCCGCACCAAGGACCCAGCCAAGTTTGCCGGCCAGCTCCCAGTAGTGCGCGGTCATCAGACCGCTGCCGACCGGTAGCGTGGTGAAGCTTTCGGTGAGCACTTCGAAGACCACCAGGTGGCCATTCATCGACAGGAACAGCAGCGTGACGAGCATGGTGAAAAACTGCCCGATCACCGCCACGGAGACCCCGTTGGCCGGGTCGACCATCGAAGCGAAACCCATGCCCATCTGAATGGCGACGATTTGCCCGGCCACGGCAAACGCCTGGAAAAACAGCTGCAGGGAAAACCCGAGCACGGCGCCGACGAGGATCTGTTCGGCAATCAACATCAAGCCACTCAGGTCGAGCGGGCTGACCGCCGGCATCGGCGGCAGGCTCGGCGCAATGCACACGGTGATCGCCACGGCGAAATACAGGCGCACACGGCGCGGTATCAGCGTGGTGCCGAACACCGGCATGACCATCAGCATCGAGGCGACGCGAAACAGCGGCAACATGAACGACGCCACCCAGGTACTGATCTGGGTGTCGGTCAGCTGAAGCAGCGATTGCATGGCTTAGCCGATGACCATCGGGATGTTTTTGTACAACTGAATGATGTACTCCATGAACGTCTGCACGATCCACGGACCACCGATGATCAACGTGACCAGCATCACCAGCAGACGCGGCAGGAAGCTCAGGGTCTGTTCGTTGATCTGCGTGGCAGCCTGAAACATCGCCACCAGCAAGCCGACCAACAGGCTCGGCACCACCAGAATCGCGACCATCAATGTGGTCAGCCAAAGGGCTTCACGAAAGATATCGACCGCAACTTCCGGCGTCATGGCGAGACACCTCCAAAACTGCTGGCCAGGGTGCCGATGATCAGCGCCCAGCCATCCACCAGCACGAACAGCATGATCTTGAACGGCAGCGAGATGATCAGCGGCGAGAGCATCATCATACCCATCGCCATCAGCACACTGGCCACGACGAGGTCGATGATCAGGAACGGAATGAAGATCATGAAGCCGATCTGGAACGCGGTTTTAAGTTCGGAGGTGACGAACGCCGGCACCAGAATGGTCAGCGGCGCCTGATCCGGCGTGGCGATGTCGGTGCGCTTGGACAGGCGCATGAACAGCTCGAGATCGCTGGTGCGGGTCTGCGCGAGCATGAAGTCCTTGATTGGCACTTGAGCTTTTTCTACCGCTTGCTGGGCGGTGAGTTTTTCCGCCAGATACGGTTGCAGCGCATCGTTGTTCACCCGGTCGAACACCGGGGCCATGATGAACATGGTGAGGAACAGCGCCATGCCGGTGAGGATCTGGTTCGACGGCGTCTGTTGCAGGCCAAGGGCCTGACGCAGGATCGAGAAGACGATGATGATCCGGGTGAAACTGGTCATCAGAATCACGGCCGCCGGAATGAAGCTCAGGGCGGTCATGATCAGCAGGATCTGCAGACTGACCGAATACTCCTGCGCGCCATCGGCGTTGGTGCCCAGCGTGATCGCCGGGATCGACAACGGATCGGCGGCGAACGCCAGCGGCGCGGCCAGCATCAGGGCCAGCGTCAAGACGATGCGTAACGCACCCATTACTTCGTATCCTTCTGATCCTTGCCGAGTATCTTCAGCAACTGCTGGGCAAAATCCGGAGTGGCTTTTTCACTGGTGTGCGGCACCGGCACGGGTTCCTTGAGCACATGCAGCGCGGTGATGGTGCCAGGGCTGAGGCCAAGCAGAATCTGCTCGTTGCCGACCTGCACCAGCAGCAAACGGTCACGCGGACCGAGCGCGCGCGAACCGATCAGCTCGATCACCTGGCCCTTGCCGGCCGGACCTGCCTGCTGCACCCGGCGCAATAGCCAGGCGAGGAAGAAGATCAACCCCAGCACCAGCAACAGGCCGAAGACCAGTTGCGTCAGTTGCCCGGCCACGCCGCTGCTAACCATCGGCGCGGTCGCGGCCGGCACGGTGGTGGCGGTCGACGGTTCGGCGGCCAGCACGCTCAGCGGCAAGGCCAACAGAGCCCAGAGAAACCGTTTCACTCAGCGCAGCTTCTTGATGCGTTCGCTTGGGCTGATCACGTCAGTCAGGCGGATGCCGAACTTTTCGTTGACCACTACCACTTCACCGTGCGCGATCAGCGTGCCGTTGACCAGCACGTCCAGCGGCTCGCCGGCCAGACGATCGAGCTCGATCACCGAACCCTGGTTGAGTTGCAGCAGGTTGCGAATGTTGATGTCGGTGCTGCCCACTTCCATCGAGATCGATACCGGGATGTCGAGGATCACGTCCAGGTTCGGGCCGTCGAGGGTCACCGGGTCGTTGTTCTTCGGCACGCTGCCGAACTCTTCCATCGGCAGACGCGAGCCGCTGGCTGCGTCGGCGGCCAGCAGGGCGTCGATGTCAGCCTGACCATCACCGGTTTCTTCCAGGGCAGCAGCCCATTCATCAGCCAGTGCCTGGTCGTCCTGGGCGTTCATATCGTCGTTCATCATTTGTCCTCGGCGGGCAAAAATTCAGTTAAATGCTTGGGGGTTGGAGCGCCGCTTCAGCGACGCTCGATCGGCTCGATCACTTGCAACGCGAGGTTGCCTTTGTGCGAGCCCATCTTGACCTTGAAGGCCGGCACGCCGTTGGCGCGCATGATCATTTCTTCCGGCATCTCGACCGGGATCACATCCCCCGGCTGCATGTGCAGGATGTCGCGCAGCTTCAACTGGCGGCGAGCCACGGTGGCGCCGATCGGCACATCGACATCGAGTACGTCCTGGCGCAGGGCGTTGACCCAGCGCTCGTCCTGATCGTCGAGGTCGGACTGGAAACCGGCGTCGAGCATTTCGCGCACCGGCTCGATCATCGAGTACGGCATGGTCACGTGCAGATCGCCGCCACCGCCATCGAGTTCGATGTGGAACGTGGAGACCACAATCGCTTCGCTCGGGCCGACGATATTGGCCATGGCCGGGTTCACTTCCGAGTTGATGTACTCGAAATTGACTTCCATGATCGCCTGCCAGGCTTCCTTCAAATCGACGAAAGCCTGCTCCAGCACCATGCGCACCACGCGCAGTTCGGTCGGGGTGAATTCACGCCCTTCGATCTTGGCGTGACGGCCGTCACCGCCGAAGAAGTTGTCCACCAGCTTGAACACCAGTTTGGCGTCGAGGATGAACAGCGCGGTGCCGCGCAACGGTTTGATCTTGACCAGGTTAAGGCTGGTCGGTACGTACAGCGAGTGCACGTATTCGCCGAACTTCATCACCTGCACGCCACCGACGGCAACGTCCGCCGAGCGGCGCAGCATGTTGAACATGCTGATGCGGGTGTAACGGGCAAAACGCTCGTTGATCATTTCCAGAGTCGGCATGCGTCCACGGACGATGCGATCCTGGCTGGTCAGGTCGTAGCTTTTGACACTGCCGGGTTCGGCAGCGTTATCGGTCTGTACCAGACCATCGTCGACGCCATGCAACAGCGCGTCGATTTCATCCTGGGACAGCAGATCCTGCACGGCCATGTCGTGTTCCTACTGCAGTACGAAATTAGTGAAAAGCAACTGTTCGATCACCACTTTGCCCAGCTCTTTCTGCGCCACTTCCTGGACGCTGGCGGTGGCCTTCTGGCGCAACATCTCTTGGCCGACCGGGGTCGCCAAGGTGGCGAAATCCTGACCGGAGAAGAGCATCACCAGGTTGTTGCGGATTACCGGCATGTGCACTTTGAGCGCTTCCAGATCGGCCTGATTACGCGCCAGCATGGTGATGCTCACCTGCATGTAGCGCTGACGGCCATTCTGGTTGTAGTTGGCGACAAACGCCGGCGCCATCGGCTCGAAAATCGCTGGCTGCTTGCCGACAGGCGCTGCATCAGCGGCCTCGGCAGGCTTGCTCTGGGCGCTGTGCATGAAGAACCAGGTCGCCCCCACGGATGCACCAATGGCCAACAGCAACGCCAGCACGATCACAATGATCAGCTTGAGTTTGCCTTTGGTTGCGGGGTCTTTCACTGCTGCGGTTTCGCTCTTCGCCATGCCAATAATCCGTCACTATTCGGGTTTTCACAGTCGCACGGCAAGGCAAGAGCAAGTGTTATGCCAGAAGTGTCGGTGATGGTAGAGACAACGCTAAAGTCAAAGGCACCCTCACCCCAGCCCTCTCCCGGAGGGAGAGGGAGCCGACCGAGTTGTTTTGTCGTGATACGTCGATCTGAATTACCGAGTCGACTATGGATTCACAGCAGAAGTATCCGGTCGGCGTACTTCGCGAGCATCCCCCAATCAGTCCCCTCTCCCTCTGGGAGAGGGCTAGGGTGAGGGTTTTCAAGAGGCCGACCGAGGTGCCAGACGTCAAACATCGACCTGAAAGACCGCGTCGATTAGGGAGTCATCCATCAAGTCTTGGCGATCATGGATTCACAGACGCTATTTCAAGTCGGTGTAAATCTCCAATATCCCCCAATCAGTCCCCTCTCCCTCCCGGACAGGGCTAGGGTGAGAGTTTTCAGGAGGCTGACCGAGGTGTCAGACGTCAAACATCGACCTGAAAGACCGCGTCGATTAGGGAGTCATCCATCAAGTCTTGGCGATCATGGATTCACAGACGCTATTTCAAGTCGGTGTAAATCTCCAATATCCCCCAATCAGTCCCCTCTCCCTCTGGGAGAGGGCTAGGGTGAGGGTTTTCAAGAGGCCGCCCGAGGTGTCAGACGTCAAACATCGACCTGAAAGACCGCGTCGATTAGGGAGTCATCCATCAAGTCTTGGCGATCATGGATTCACAGACGCTATTTCAAGTCGGTGTAAATCTCCAATATCCCCCAATCAGTTCCCTCTCCCTCTGGGAGAGAGCTAGGGTGAGGGTTTTCAGGAGGCCGACCGAGGTGTCAGACGTCAAACATCGACCTGAAAGACCGCGTCGATTAGGGAGTCGTCCATCAAGTCTTGGCGATCGTGGATTCACAGACGCTATTTCAAGTCGGTGTAAATCTCCAATATCCCCCAGTCAGTCCCCTCTCCCTCCGGGAGAGGGCTAGGGTGAGGGGCTCTTGATTTTGATCAGGCGTAATAGTCGACCGCGCTGCTGCCAATCACGCTAGTAGTTTGCGCAGCGGCCTCAGCAATGGTGGCAGGGGCCAATTCTTCATCCGCCGAATCGAGGCGACCGCCGGCAGCGCGGGTGCGACCACTCTGGCCCTGCTGCGCCTGTTCCTGCTGACCCTGCCAGCCACGGCTCTGGTCGGAGACATTGACGTCGACCTGGCCCATGCCCTGCTGGTTGAACATCTCGCGCAGACGATGCATCTGCCCATCCAGCGCTTCACGCACGCTCGGGTGCGCACTCATGAACGTCACTTGCGTCTGCTGATCCGGGACCATGTTGACGCGGATATCCAGGCGCCCCAGTTCGGCCGGTTGCAACTGAATATCCGCCGCCTTGAGATTGGCGCTCGACAGATACATGACGCGGTTGACCACTTCTTCAGTCCAGCCGCTCTGATGCATGGCGATCGGCTGGTTCACCGGCACCGCGTTTGCAGTCTTCGGCGTGGCAGCTTGTGTCAGGGCCGCCAGACGGTTGGCGAAGTCATCCACGCGGGTATCGCTGGTCGCATTCTTAAGGTCTTTGAGGCCGTCGTCGATCAAGCCGCTGAAGGCTTTGTCGCCGCCCTGACTGGTGCTGTCCTTATCGGCTTGCACGTCGAGCATGCTGGCCATGCCGGCGGCGAAGTTTTGCGCTGCAGTCAATTCGCCGTCGGCCTGAGCCTGAGCCGGCGAAGCCTTCGGTTGCGCCTGGCTGGTGGCGGAAATGTGCCCGCCCTGCTCCATCGCCATGCGCACGGCCGGCATCGAGTCGAGGGGATCAGCCGAAGGGTCGAAATCGCTGTCGGTGGTCGGCGTCGGATCTTTGACCACACCCGGCAATGCGGCAAGTGCCGGGGTTTCGGTTTCTGGCTGGGCCGGGGCAACCGCAGCCGGGGCCTGCGCCACGGGGGCCGCGACCACCGGCTGCACAGCGACGGCCAACGCCGGATCGAGCGTCGGGTCAACCGGCGCGGCATCAACCACTGGGGTCTGAGGAGTGTCGGTGCTGTCGTCGCTGCTGGCGGTGGTGGTGTCATCGGTCGCGGCGGTTTTGTCGGCAGGCAAGTCGTTGCCGCTATCGGCAACCACCGGTTGCGCAGCGGCAGACTGATCCTTGCCAACATCCTTTTTGCCACTGTTGTCTGCGACCTTGTCGCGCGACGCCTTGGACGAATTGTCCGCAGCCGCAACAGGCTTGCTCGATCCCTGATCGGCGAACACTTTCGCGAAGCTTGAGGCTTTATCCCCGGTATCTACGGCCATGGCCGACGTTTTGGCAGAGGCAGCTTGCGCCTTGGCCTGAGCGGCATTCTGAAGAAGGATGTTGGGGGTCGCAGGCATGAAACGGTCTCCGCTGCACTGGGATCGTAGGTACAGTTGCGGAGATATCTGCAAGTGCCGGGCCAGTTTTGTCCGGCGCCTCAGAAAAGCGCCGGACGGCGGGATCAGTGAGTGTGAGCGGGATGTTTTTCGCTTTCGTAAACCGGGCGCACTTCGGCAAATTCGCCACTGATCTCAGCGACCAGTTTGACTATTTCCGCCGTGCTCTTGTCTTTGGCGTCCGATTCGAGTTCCTGGCAGAGCGCCGCCAAGCGCACAGCTCCCATGTTGCTGGCGCTGCCCTTGAAACTATGGGCAACTTCCGACAACACCTTGGCATCAGAGGTCTTTTGCAACTCGCCCAAGCGACTTTCGGAATCCGTCAGAAAGGTATCCAGAAGCTCCGGATAACCCTCCTCCATGACTTCGCGCAGTACGCTCAGCGTCTCGCGATCAATATGTTTGTCAGTCACTTGTTCACTCCTTGATCAAGAATTGCGCGGATTATGCCTCAACCCCCCAGGAAAACTCCACGCGGGCACTACGACCTTCGTCCGACCAACTGGCGTTGCGCCCCAATTGCCGGACCAGACTGACGCCGCGTCCCGACAAACGGACGCCGTCCAGCGGCCGCTCCATGACCCGCGCCACATCAAAACCCTTGCCGCTGTCTTCGACACGAATCACCAGACAACCGCCCTCGCCTTGTGGCTGCACCTGCAAATGCACGCGTACGAAACCGTCCTGCAGCGCCTCCAGCCGATCATTGCGCTGCTGATAGTAGCGAGCGAAACCCGCCGCATCGCGCTTGAGGCTGGAATCCAGACCCAGCACGCCGTGCTCCAGCGCATTGGAATACAACTCGGCCAGCACGCTGTATAAAGCACCACTCTGCGCCCGCAGCCCATGCACCTCAAGCAGCAACTGCAACAGGTACGGCAACGGATTGAAGCGTTTGAGCGTGGCACCACGGAATTCGAAGCTCACCGACCAGTCGAGCGGGCACGACTGGCCGCTGTCGGAATACACCGGCGCCGACGGCTTGACCTGCGCCGGCTCCAGCAGGCTGACCTCGACCATGCTCACGTCGTCGCGGGCCTCTCCGCGAAAATCCCGCAGCGCCTGCTCGATGTCCTCGAACAAGCGATCCGGCTCGCGGTTGGCGGCGAACACCTGCTGTAAACGCTCGACACCGAACAGTTGATCACTGGCATCGCTGGTGTCGATCACCCCGTCGGACAACAGAAACACACGATCACCGGCGGCCATCGGATGCACTTCCGTACGGTCGTCGAACGCCTGCGCGCTGAGCACGCCCAACGGCAAATGCCGCGCCGCCAGCGGCACACGTTCGCCCGTGGCAATCCGATGCAGATAACCGTCAGGCATGCCGCCGTTCCACACTTCGACCGAACGCCGCTGAAAACTCAGGCACAGCAGCGTGGCGCAGCAGAACATATCCACCGGCAGGATGCGTTTGAGCTTGGCGTTCATTTCGCGCAGGGTTTCGGCGAGGCCGTAGCCCTTGGCAGTCATGCCGTAGAAGACTTCGGCGAGCGGCATGGCGCCCACTGCTGCCGGCAGCCCGTGACCGGTGAAATCGCCGAGCAGCACATGCATGTCACCGGCCGGCGTGTAGGCTGCCAGCAGCAGGTCACCGTTGAACAGCGCATAAGGTGATTGCAGGTAGCGAATGTTCGGCGCGCTGAGGCAACCGGAATGCGCGACCTTATCGAACACGGCTTTGGCCACGCGCTGTTCGTTGAGCAGGTAATCATGGTGTTTAGCGATCAAGTCGCGCTGTTGCAAGACAGTTGCCTGCAAACGGCGCAAGCGATCCATCGCCTTGATTTTGGCGGCAAGGATCACCTGGTTGTAGGGCTTCGCCAGAAAGTCGTCACCACCGGCCTCAAGACAACGGGCCAGCGCTTCGCTTTCGGTCAGCGAGGTGAGGAAGATGATCGGCACCAGGGTTTCGCCCGCCAGCGCCTTGATCTGCCGCGCAGCCTCGAAGCCGTCCATCACCGGCATCAGCGCGTCCATCAGCACCAGATCGGGTTGCTGCCGGCGAAACAGATCGACCGCCTCGGCACCGTTGGCCGCCGTCAGGACTTCATGGCCCTGGCGACGGACGATGGTCGACAGCAATAAGCGATCGGCGGCACTGTCTTCGGCGATCAGGATGGTCAGCGGCTCTTGCGCCAGCATGGCCGTCAACTGATGTCGAAGAGCTTGTCGAAATTGGAGATGGCGAGGATCTTGCGCACGTCGGAATTGCTGTTGACCACGCGCACGTCCGAGCTATCGCCGCCGGCGTGATCGCGCAGCAGGAGCAGCATGCCCAGTGCGGAGCTGTCGAGGTAGGTGGCCTCTTTCAGGTCGACCACGATGGAGTCAGGCTTCTTGGCAAGATGCTCATAGGACTCGCGAAATTCCTGATGGCGACCAAAATCAAACCGCCCCCTGACCGAAATCGTCAGTTTTTGACCATCTGGAGAGACTTCTGTAACGACTGACATTGACTGGCTTCCTTGTCATTGACGAACCTGTACAAGGTTTAGCACTTGCACAGGGTTGCAGCAAGGCGCAACGCAGGAACAAATGTGGGAGCGAGCCTGCTCGCGAAGGCGTCGTGCCAGTCAACAATTGAGTCAACTGACCGAATGCATTCGCGAGCAGGCTCGCTCCCACAGGGTCTGGCGGTGCGTTTTAGAAGGGATTCTGTCGTGGCAAACGCTGGGACAACTCATCAAGCAATTTCTGCTCGCGCTTGTCCTCAAGGCGTTGCGCCTCTTCGCGATAACGCTGCACCAGTTTGCGCAGGCCTTCGACCTTGGCAAACGCCTGTTGCCATTCCTCACGGGCCTTGTCGAGCTTGTTCTGGTGCCAGACCAGGCTCTGCCGCTGCTGGTCGACGGCGGTGTCGAGTTGCGCCAGAAAGCCCTGAAAACCGAGCAGCCATTGCCCGCTCACGCCGGTGCTGCCGCGCACGATCCATTGCTGCGAGTAATCCAGCCGGAAGGCATTGAGGTCAGCCAGCTTGCTTTCCGCGACTTTCACCTGGCCCTGAAAATAGCCCAGCCGTTGTACGGCAGTTTTCTCGGCCTGTTCGGCCATGTCCACCACCGGCGCCAGACGCGCGGCTCGACTGACGGCGGCCATGAGCGGTTAGCCGCCCGCCGCAGGGGCAAACAGGGTTTCGAGGTAAGCCTGGCTTTCGCCCATGTTGATTTTGTCGTTGAGGCCCTGACGCTGGTACCGGACCAGCTGCGGTTGCAGGGAGATCGCCAGATCGGTCTCGCGGTCGCCACCGGCAACGTAGGCGCCGACGCTGATCAGGTCGCGGCTCTGCTGATAACGCGACCACAACTGCTTGAAGTATTGCGCGCGCTGCATGTGGTCCGGCGAGACCACCGCCGGCATTACCCGGCTGATCGACGCTTCGATGTCGATGGCCGGATAGTGTCCCTCTTCGGCCAAGCGCCGGGACAGCACGATGTGGCCGTCGAGTACGCCTCGGGCCGAGTCGGCAATCGGGTCCTGCTGGTCATCGCCTTCGGACAGCACGGTGTAGAACGCGGTAATCGAACCACCGCCCTTCTCTGCGTTACCGGCGCGCTCCACCAGTTTCGGCAATTTGGCGAACACCGACGGCGGATAACCTTTGGTCGCTGGTGGCTCGCCGATGGCCAGAGCAATTTCCCGCTGCGCCTGAGCGAAACGGGTCAGCGAATCCATCAGCAACAGGACGTTCTTGCCCTTGTCGCGGAAATATTCGGCGATGCGCGTGCAGTACATCGCGGCGCGCAGACGCATCAACGGCGCATCGTCCGCGGGCGAAGCAACCACGACGGAACGCTTGAGGCCTTCCTCACCGAGACTGTGCTCGATGAACTCCTTAACTTCTCGACCCCGCTCACCGATCAGACCAACGACGATAATGTCGGCCTCGGTGAAGCGCGTCATCATGCCCAGCAGTACCGATTTACCGACACCGGTACCGGCAAACAGACCCAGACGCTGACCACGACCGACCGTCAGCAAACCGTTGATGCAACGGATGCCGACGTCCAGCGGCACGCTGATCGGGTCACGGTTGAGCGGGTTGATCGTCGGGCCGTCCATCGGCACCCAGTCTTCGGCCTTCATGCCGCCCTTGCCGTCCAGCGCACGTCCGGCGCCATCGAGCACGCGACCGAGCATGCTCATGCCCATCGGCAAGCGCCCGGTATCAGCCAGTGGCACCACGCGGGCGCCGGGGGCGATGCCGGCAACGCTGCCGACCGGCATCAGAAAGACTTTGCTGCCGGAAAAACCCATGACTTCCGCTTCCACCTGCGACGGGTGATAGCTGTCGTCATTGATCACCAGGCAGCGCGTGCCCATGGCCGCGCGCAAGCCTTCGGCTTCAAGGGTGAGGCCGACCATGCGCAGCAGGCGGCCTTCGAGAATCGGCGCGCCGGCAATCTCGGTGGCCTCAGCGTAAGTGCTCAGGCGCTTGGCGAAACTGGTGCGTTCAAGGCGCATCGGGGTCGTCCGCGAGCGGCTCTTCGGGTGCGGCCGCCGGTTTTACGTCTTCTGGAATGTCCAGGCTCAGATCCGCTTCAGCCGGGTGCAAAGCCTGTTCGTGCAACTGATCGAACAATTTCGCCATGACCTGAGCGACGCGGGTTTCAATGCTGGCGTCGATGCGGCTGTGCTCGGTTTCAACCCGGCAGCCACCCGCCAACAGCGATTCATCTTCGACGATGCGCCAGGTTTCCTCATGACGTTCGCGCAAGGCCTTGGCCTGTTCGAAGTCCTGCGGATTGACGTACAGACGCACGTTTTCCACACCCAGCGGCAACAGCTTGAGCGCATCGCGCATGACGTGTTCGATCTGGCTGGAATCGATGGCCAGTTCGCGCTTGATCACCTGTTTGGTGATGTGCTGCACGAGGTCGACCAGCGATTTTTCGATCTGCGTGTCTTGCTCAGCGATGGGTTCGAACAGGTTCGCCATCAACTGCTCAAGACTGGCAAGTTTTGCCGCCAGCGCCACTTCAGCTTCCTGACGGACCTTGAGCGTGGCGCTGTGAAAACCTTCTTTTTCGCCGATGCCGAAGCCTTCGTTGTAAGCCTCCTGACGGATGCTTTCGAGTTCTTCCAGGGTCAGTGGCTGGACTTCTTCCAGCGGCACTTCTTCCATTTCCGGCGGTTCGGGTTCCGGCTCGGGCTCGGGTTCCGGCTTCGGCGGGTCGAAGCTGGGCATGGCCCAGGATTCGAAACCACGGACATCGCGGGCACGGATCAGATCCGTCACATCGTCGTCGTGCTTGTCCATGGGCTTAGATCATTTCCTCGCCACCTTTGCCACCGAGTACGATTTCGCCGGCTTCGGCCATACGACGGGCAATGGTGAGGATTTCTTTCTGCGCGGTTTCGACGTCGCTGACGCGCACCGGGCCTTTGGCCTCGAGGTCGTCGCGCAACAGTTCGGCGGCACGTTTGGACATGTTCTTGAAGATCTTTTCTTTGACGCCTTCGTCCGAACCCTTGAGGGCCAGCACCAGCACGTCGGAAGACACTTCGCGCAGCAACGCCTGAATGCCACGGTCGTCGACATCGGCAAGGTTGTTGAACACGAACATGAGGTCTTCGATCTGACCGGACAGGTCTTCGTCGACTTCGCGGATCGAGTCCATGAGCTGGCCTTCGATCGAGCTGTCGAGGAAGTTCATGATGTCCGCCGCACGCTTGATGCCACCCAGGGTGGTGCGCGAGGCATTCGAGTTACCGGAGAACTGCTTCTCGAGAATCTGGTTGAGCTCTTTCAATGCCGCTGGCTGTACGGTGTTCAACGACGAGACGCGCAGGATGATGTCCAGACGCACCTTGTGGTCGAAGTTGCCCAGCACTTCACCGGCCTGATCCGGGTCGAGGTACGCGACCACGATTGCCTGGATCTGCGGGTGTTCGTAACGGATCACGTCGGCAACCGCGCGCGGTTCCATCCATTTCAGGCTGTCGAGGCCACTGGTGTTGCCACCGAGCAGGATACGGTCGATCAGGCCGTTGGCCTTGTCTTCGCCTAATGCCTGGGTGAGCATTTTGCGCACGTAGTCGTCGGAACCGACGCCGAGGCTGGTCTGGTCGCCGACGATGTCGACGAACTCGCTCATGACCTGCTCGACCTGTTCGCGATGGACGTTGCCCATCTGGGCCATGGCCACACCCACACGCTGAACCTCTTTCGGGCCCATGTGGCGCAGCACTTGCGCAGCATCGGTCGAACCCAGGGACAGCAGCAGAATTGCGGCTTTGTCGACCCGGGACAGTTTAGCGACAGCGGCTCGGTTATCACTCATCTGCGTTAATCCACTCTTTCACGACCTGGGCCACGCGACCCGGGTCTTCTGCCACCAGACTCTTGATTGCATTCAGTTGCGCGTCATAACCCTCACTTGGGCTCGGCAACAGAATGCTCTGCGGACCACCGAGGCTCACGCGGTCGTTGGAAAGTTCGCCGTCCAGGCCGCCCATCCCGCCGAGTTCCACGTCGCTGCCAAGACCGGCCAGCTCCTTGCCTTTGCCGCCGCCGGTGATGTTGTTAAGCACCGGACGCAGCACACCAAACACCAGCACCAGAATGAACAACACACCCAGCACTTGTTTGACGATGTCCCAGAACCATGGCTGGGAGTAGAACGGAATATCGGCAATCACTTCACCGCGCTCGGCGGAGAACGGCATGTTGATCACGCTGACGCTGTCGCCACGGCTGGCGTCGAAACCGACGGCGTCCTGAACCAGACGGGTGAAGCGCGCCAATTCGTCGGCGTTCCATGGCGCACGGGTGGTTTCGCCATTGGCCGCGTTGACTTTGACCTGATCGTCGACAACCACCGACACCGACAGACGATTCAGGCGACCCTGCTGCTGTTTGGTGTGGCTGATGGAACGGTCGAGTTCGAAGTTCTTGGTCGATTGTTGACGCTTGTCGGCCGGGTACGGCGCGAGCATTGGCTGGCCGGTGGCCGGGTCCATGATCTGCTGACCGTTGGCATCAACCAACGGCTGACCTGGCTGCACCATGGCGGCTGGCGCTGCGGCACCACCGGTGGTTTGCGGTGCCGAGGCTGGCGACGGCGGCTGGTTGCTCAGGGCACCCGGCACACCTTGCGGGCCATTGCTGGCGGTGCGTTGTTCGTTGACCGATTGTTCGCTGCGCAACGCCGGTTGATCCGGGTTGAACTGCTCGGCGGTCGACTCGACAGCGTTGAAATCGATGTCAGCGGAAACTTCCGCCTTGTAGCGATCGTTGCCCAGTACCGGTTGCAGAATGTTGTGCACGCGCTGGGTGAGCATGCTTTCCATGCGGCGGCTGTAATCGAACTGCTTGCCGGCCATGGTCATTTCGGAGTTTTCCGCCTGATCGGAGAGCAAAGTGCCCTTCTGGTCGACGACGGTGATCTGCGATTTGCTCAACTCGGGAACGGAAGTCGCGACCAGGTTGATGATCGCAATCACCTGACCCGGCTCCAGCGAACGACCGGAGTACAACTCAACCAGAACCGAAGCACTTGGCTTGCGTTCGTCACGGACAAACACCGAGCTTTTCGGAATCGCCAGATGCACGCGGGCACCCTTGACGTTGTTCAGGCTGGAAATGGTCCGCGCCAGTTCACCTTCGAGGCCGCGACGATAACGCGTCGCTTCCATGAACTGACTGGTGCCCAGACCCTGTTCCTTGTCGAGGATTTCGAAACCGATATTGCCGTCGCTGGGAGTGACACCAGCAGCGGCGAGTTTCATCCGCGCACGGGACAGGTCATCGGCCTTGACCAGCAAGGCACCGGAGTTCGGTTCGACGTTGTAAGGAATGTCGGCGGCGGCCAGGGTGTCCATGACCTGTTTGGCGTCCATGCCGGCAAGGCTGCCGTACAACGGACGGTAATCCGGCTGCTGCGACCACAGCACCACGGCAAAGCCAATCGCCACGCTCGCAGCCAGGCCGACCAACAGGCCTACCTGACGCAGCATGGTCATCTCGGAGAGGTTTTCCAGGAAGGACAGGCCGAACAACGGCGGTTTGCCGTCTATCGGGGTGGCCTTGGCCGGAACGTTATCGGCGACTGCTTCTGCCATGACTCAATCTCGTCCTTAAACCGGCATCTGCATGATGTCTTGGTAAGCCTGAACCAGCTTGTTGCGCACCTGGGTCAGAGCCTGGAACGACACGCTGGCTTTTTGCGAAGCGACCATCACATCCGTCAGATCGACGCCGCTCTTGCCCACTTCGAATGCGTTGGCCAACTGAGTCGACGCGGTCTGGGTATCGCTGACCTTATTGATCGCCTGACCGAGCATGTCGGAAAAGCTGCTGCCCGCCAGTTCAGGGACAGCGGTCGTCGATTTCGGTGCAGACATGGCGTCCATTTTCATGGCCTTCATGTCCATCATCAACCGATTAAATTCAATACCTTGGCTCATGGTCTACTCTCTTGGGCGGCCCGCAATTTTTTGACACTCACTCGGCGGGTACACAGGTATTAGCAACAAGGGTGCCAGCTCATGGGCACCCCTTTCAGAAAAGCGTTTTCAAATCGTTGCACCAGACGTCAGGTGGCGAACAGATAACCTTCGACGTCCATCCCGGCATCGCGCATTTGCGCCAGCTTGTAACGCAGGGTGCGCGGGCTGATACCGAGTTTTTCCGCCGCTTCTTTGCGTCGGCCGCGCTCGGCGCGCAGGGTGTCGATAATCATCTGAAACTCCCGGCGGCGCAGGTCATCGCCCAGTGCGCCGGCCGAATCCGCTTCGATTTCCACCTCGCGAATCACCGATGACAGCGGCGCGGCGACGGGCATCGCGGTGTACGTCACGGGACCGGCCAGACAGAAATCCTGCGGCTGAATCAAACCGCCCTGCTGCAGGATCAGCGCACGCTGAATGGCGTTATCCAGCTCACGCACATTGCCCGGCCACGGGTACGCGGTCAGACACGCTTGCGCGTCAGGCGAAAGTTTCGCCGCCGCGTGCTTCATTTTATTGACGTGTTTGGCCAGCAACCTTTCGGCCAGCGGCAGGATATCGGCAGTGCGCTCGCGAAGTGGACGCCAGGCCAGTGGGAAAACCGACAGACGGTAAAAAAGGTCCTCACGGAAACGTCCCGCCGCCACTTCGCCGGCCAGATCACGGTTGGTGGTGGCGACCACGCGAATATCCAGAGCAATCGGTTTACGCGCACCCACGCGCTCGACCTCGCGCTCCTGCAACACACGCAGCAGTTTGGCTTGCAGACCGAGGGGCATTTCGGAGATTTCGTCGAGCAGCAGCGTGCCGCCGTCGGCCTGTTCGAACTTGCCGGCCTGCGCCGCGATGGCGCCGGTGAACGAACCCTTTTCGTGGCCGAACAACGTGGCTTCGAGCATGTTGTCCGGGATCGCCGCACAGTTGATCGCAATGAACGGCTGACTGGCGCGATGGGACTGCTGATGAATGTAGCGCGCCAGCACTTCCTTACCGGTGCCGGATTCGCCAGAGATCAGCACCGTGGAATCACTGCGCGCCACCCGCGCTGCCAACTCGAGCAATTGCGCACTGGCCGGCTCGACCGCCACCGGACCTTCGCCGTCACTTGCACCGATGCTGCCCAACGCATGCCGCGCCACCAGATCGAGCAGAGCCTTGGGCTCAAAGGGTTTGACCAGATAGTCCGCCGCCCCCTGGCGCATCGCATCGACCGCGCGCTCGACCGCACCGTGCGCCGTCATCAGTAACACCGGCAATTGCGGTTGGCGGGCGCGCAGCAGGGCGAGCAATTGATGACCGTCCATGCCGGGCATGTTGACGTCGCTGACCACCAGATTGAACGCTTCGCGCGCCACCGCCGTCAGCGCCTCCTCGGCGCTCCCGACCGCGTGGTAATCGTGACCGGCGAGCAACAACGTGTCGGCCAGCGCCTCGCGCAATGAGCGGTCATCCTCGACCAGCAAAACCTTGATGCCCATGTCTTTTACTCAGCTCCGTGTACAGCGGAAAACAGCGGCAGGATCACCTGCGCGCACGTGCCGCGCCCGACCCGCGAACGCAGCAGCAATTCTCCCTGATGCGCCCGGGCCACTGCCTTGACTACGGTCAGGCCCAGACCGGTGCCGGTGACTTTGGTGGTAAAAAATGGCTCGCCGAGCCGCGCCAGAATCGCCGGCTCGATGCCGCTGCCACTGTCGCTGATGCTCAAGCGCAGGCTGTTGTCGCGGGTGTAGCAATGGACTTTCAGACGGACGTTGCCGGCACTCGCCTGAATCGCGTTCTCGATCAGATTCAACAGCGCGCCGACCAGCGTGTCGCGATTGCACAGCAATTCACCGGCATGACTGTCGCACTGCCAGCGGATTGGCAGATCCTGCACATGGGTCAACGCCGCCGCTTGCAGCGCCTGCATCAAGGCATTCGGGGTCAGGCGATCGGTCAGCGGCAATTCACCGCGAGCAAACACCAGCATGTCGCGTACTTGATGCTCAAGCTCATGCAGACGTTCTTTCAGGCGTCCGGCGAAACGCTGCTGAGTGGCCACCGGCAATTCCTGCTCAGTCAAATGACTGGCGTAGAGCAAAGCGGCAGACAGCGGCGTGCGGATCTGATGGGCCAGCGAGGCGACCATGCGGCCCAGTGAGGACAAACGCTCATGGCGCGCCAGTTGGTCTTGCAGATGACGGGTTTCTGTCAGGTCGTTGAGCAGCACCAATTGCCCCGGCTCGGCGTCCAGCGAGCGGGTGGCAATCGACAGGCGTCGACCGTTTTTCAGGGAAATTTCATGACCGTCGTCTTCGCGCGGGGCGAAGCAGCGTGCAATCACCTGGCGCCACAGCTCGCCCTCAAGCGGCAGACCGAGCAGTTCGATGGCGGCCGGATTGGCTTCACGCACCATGCCGTGACCGTCAATGACGATGACGCCACCGGGCAACAGATCAAGGAGGTTTTGCAGACGGTTGGCCAAGCGTTCTTTTTCCGCCAGCTCCTGCATGCGCTGGGCGCTGACCACCGCCAGCTCCCCCTTGAGCTCGGTCACCCGTGCTTCAAGCATGCTGTAGGAGTCAGTGAGTTGGCTGGACATCTGGTTGAACAGTTCGAATGCCTGCTCAAGGCCCTGTCGGCTCGCCTGCTCTACGGAGGACGGTTGCCCCTCGGGACTGGAGGCAGAAGACATCTGGGCTTGGGGCATTGTGCTTTCTCGCTTGGCTGACCGTCAGTTAAACGGAACGTTGCGAGGGCTGTAGCAATACCCGTGCCTAAAAAAAACCACTTATAAATGAAGCGGTTGAAAAACAGGCGTCAATCCTCCGCCTGTTCATCTCCATCGCGGCGGCTCATGCCGTACTTGCGCATCTTCTCGACCAGGGTGGTACGACGGATACGCAGACGCTCAGCGGCACGCGCGACAATGCCATTGGCATCGTCCAGCGCCTGTTGAATCAGGCCCTGTTCCAGACCGCCGAGGTAGTCTTTCAGGTCCAGGCCTTCCGGCGGCAGCATGGCATTGGCGGTGAAGTCCGGCGTATGGCCATTGATCGCCACACGCTCTTCGAGATCACTGCGCAGGCTGTCGACCATTTGCTCGTCTTCGTCATCGACGTAGCGGAATTTCTTCGGCAGCTCGACCACGCCGATCACCCCGTACGGATGCATGATCGCCATGCGCTCCACCAGGTTGGCCAGTTCGCGGACGTTGCCCGGCCAGCCGTGACGGCACAGCGACATGATCGCCGCCGAGTTGAAACGGATCGAACCACGTTTCTCGTGCTCCATGCGCGAGATCAGCTCGTTCATCAACAACGGAATGTCTTCGACGCGCTCACGCAGCGGCGCCATCTCGATCGGGAACACGTTCAGGCGATAGTAGAGGTCTTCGCGGAAGGTGCCGATCTCGATCATGCTTTCGAGATTCTTGTGCGTTGCGGCAATGATGCGCACATCGACGCTCTGGGTCTTGTTGCTGCCCACGCGTTCGAAGGTGCGCTCCTGCAGGACGCGCAGCAGTTTGACCTGCATCGGCAGCGGCATGTCGCCGATTTCGTCAAGAAACAGCGTACCGCCATTGGCCAGTTCGAAACGACCGGCACGGCTGGTGATCGCACCGGTGAAGGCGCCCTTCTCGTGGCCGAACAATTCGCTTTCGAGCAGCTCTGCCGGGATCGCCCCGCAGTTGACCGGCACGAATGGCGCATCGCGACGCTTGGAGTGGTAATGCAGGTTGCGCGCAACCACTTCCTTGCCGGTCCCGGACTCGCCGAGGATCAGCACGCTGGCGTCGGTGTCGGCCACTTGCTGCATCATCTGGCGCACGTGCTGTATCGCCCGACTGGTGCCGACGAGGCTGCGGAACAGATTGGGTTCGCGATGACGACCGCGCTCACGGGCCTGGTCATACATCTCGCGATAGACCTGGGCACGGTGCAGGGAGTCGAGCAATTTGCTGTAGCTGGGTGGCATTTCGAGGGTCGAAAGCACGCGGCGACGCTGATCTTCAGGCAGGTCAACGGAAGAATTATCGCCCATCAACAAAACCGGAAGGAACTCATCCCAGGTTGAGAGTGTCTTTAGCAAGCCCAAAAGCGCACCAGGAGCATTAACCGTCCCGATCAGTACGCAAATGACCTCACGACTAGACGACAAAGAGCCGACTGCCTGCTGCCAGTCATGGCTGCCGCAGGGTAAATTTTCTTCGCCAAGAAAATTTAGAATCACCGCCAGGTCGCGGCGGCGGACGCTATCGTCATCGATCAGCAGAATTTTGGTTTCACGCCACATGCAATAGCAACTTCCCTAGTCAACTCAATGCCCAAAATAAGGGGCAAGCGAGACGCTTGCAGGACACCATGTGCCTGTAGACGCCTGAAATCTGAAAACAGCCACTAGTTAAGTCAAAAAACCGTGCACAGTCAAATTTATGGCGCACATGTCTGGATTAACTGGAGGTTAATTAACCAAACAGATGGTAAACCTTTGCCGCCTTTTGCGCTTGGGTGATCTGCGACATCTCGTTGGCTATCGCCTGCCGCTCACCCATCGCCACCTCAAGAAGCTCCTTGTAGACGTGGAGCAACTCCTCAAGATTGTTGCGCAACGCGTCTTCATCCAGTGCAGCTTCAGCCATGACGTCTTCCATGCAGGAACGGCAAGCCAGATCCAGCTCGCCAATGGCTTCCCAATTGCGTTCGGCCAGCGCAGTGACCAACGCTTCACGGGTATCGGCGATTCGCTGCAATACAAGACTCATGGTGATCTCCTTAAAACTGGGGGCCTGGCGGAGCAATGCCGTCCCAACCTTCCTTCACGGTGCGCAGCAGCCCGGCAACTTCGTCGAGAATCTTCGGATCACTCTTGATGTTGGCCTCAGCCAGTCGCTTCATCATGTAGATGTAGAGCTGGTTGAGCTCAGCAACCGAATCGGCGCTGTTTTCCAGATCCAGACCTTCACACAAGCCACCAATGATGCCCACGGCCTTGCTGATGGCCGTGCACTTGGCAGCAATGTCCTTGCGCTCAATCGCGCCCTTGGCCTCAGCGATACGCCCCAGGCCACCTTCCATCAACATTTGCACCAGGCGGTGCGGGCTCGCTTCGGACGTCTGTGCATGTGCGCCGACTTTCTGGTATTGCCGAAGGGCTAACATCGGATTCATGTTCTACCTCATTGCCACATTGACTCGTATAACCAGTGTATCGCCAACGAATCAGAGAACTTTAGATCAAAAAGACAAAAACCCGGCACACGCCGATAAAGCGTAGCCGGGTTTTTGTCGTGCCTGTCTGTTACTTCGCGGACTGCTGAGCGTTCAGCGAGCTGAAGAACGACGTGATGTTACTCGCCGTCGCCTTCATCTGGCCTACCAGCAAGTCCATGGCGTTGTACTTGGCAGTCAACGTCTTGGTCAGGTTCTCGACACGCAAATCCAGCGCCGCTTGCTGGTCGGTCAGGTTTCTGGTGTTTTTAGTGAGAATGGCCATGCGCTGATCAAGCAAGCCGACGCCGTTAATGCTACCCGCTGGCGGCTTGAGATACGGATCAACCACCTTGCTCATGCGCGTCAGCAGACCATTGGTGTCGTCGGTGCCGGTAAACAACTGCTGAACCTGGCCGGTCATGCCTGGCTGCGCCATGGTTTTGGTGAAAGCAGCGGTATCGAACTTCAGGTTACCGGTGTCGCGGTCGGTCATCACACCCAACTGCGACAGCACCGACAACGGGCCGCCAGCGCCTGTTGCCGTCAACTGTTCACGAATATCGGCAATCAGTGCGCGCGGCATCGCGTCGCCGGTGAACGCCGCTTGCACGGTCAGCTTGCCATCGGCATCCGGCGTCGCCTTGGACAGCGTATCGATGGTGGTCTTCAACGTGTTGTAAGCGTCGACGAACGACTGAATCGATGTCTGCAGGCCTTTGGTGTTGGCGTCCACGCTGACCACAGTCGGCGTCGCAGCATTACCCACGACAGGACTGACCGTCGTCAGGTTCAGGGTCAAGCCACTGATTGCGCCGGTCACCGTATTGCTTTTGCTGGTGACTTCAAGGCCGTCGATGGTCAGCTTGGCGTTTCCCGCAACGTCGTTGACAGCGCCTGAAGCGCCTGCAGCCGGGCTAGCGCCCATCTTCTGGGTGCCATCGATTTCCAGACCGGCTATACCGCTGACTTTGAGGTCAGAACCTTCGCCGGTCTTGCTCGAACTGATCACCAGGCGCGACGAACCGGAGCTGTCGGTCACGATGTTGGCGGAAATCCCGTTGGCGCCCTGAGCCTTGTTGATGGCGTCGCGGGTGGTTTGCAACGTGGCATTTGCCGGAATGTCGACATTGTAATCAGTGCCATTCTGACTGATTTTCAGGGTACCACTCGGAATGGCACTGGCGGCACCGCCGGCGAAAGAGGCGCTGGCGATTTTCGAGCCAGTGGCCAATTGACTGACAACGACGTTGTAATTGCCCGTCACTGCGGTGCTGTCGGACGTCGCGCTCAGATTGGTATTGCTCGAAGTCGCGGTGAAGCCGGCAAAGGCAGGATTGGTCTTGCTGCCCAGATTGGTCATCGCCGTCTGGAACGTGGTCAATGCACTCTTCAGCGAACCGACGCCGGAAATCTTCAGCGTATTGGCTTTGGTCGCCGTATCGATCTGCGTCTGCTTCGGCGCCTTGTCGGCGTTGACCAGCGCAGTGACGATCGCACCGATGTCCAGGCCGGAACCCAGTCCGGAACCCGGTAGAATTGGACTTGCCATTTGCATCTCCCTTCAGATTGTTGCCATTCTTTTGACCGTTACCCGCGTCCTGAGAATGGACAAACATTATTCATGCCAGCTATCAGACTTTGGCGTCGAACAACACGTGGCTTGCATTGGCCAGGCTGTCTGCCAGCTTGAGAGCTTCTGCGGAGGGAATCTGTCGAACGACCTCACCCGTCTCGCTTGCGATCACCTTGACGATGACCTTGCCGGAATGCTCGTCGATAGAGAACTCCAGATTGCGCTTGATCGATTGAACAAACTTCTCGATCTCCTGCACGGCCAGCTTCAACTTGGCATCGTCCGTATCCTGACTCTTGGCAGTGGCCGGAGCTTCAGTCTTGGCAACCTTAGGCGTTTCTGACGGTTTGTCAGCAACCGGCGCTACTGGCTTGGGAGCCGGATAAGACTGGTTAAGCTTGACGCTCATGTCCATGCTCATCACCTCCTAACGTAAAAAGGCGAGAGAGCACGACCAGCGCACCCTCCCGCCCAAACTTGTTCCGATATTACTGAAGCAGCTTCAGTACAGCGGAAGGCAGTTGGTTGGCTTGAGCCAGAACGGAGGTCGAAGCCTGCTGCAGAGTTTGCTGCTTGGTCAGGTTAGCAGTTTCTGCGGCGAAGTCGGTGTCTTGTACACGACCCTGAGCAGCGGTGGTGTTCTCAACGATGTTCTGCAGGTTGGAGATGGTGCTGGTCAGACGGTTTTGCGAAGCACCCAGGCTCGAACGAGTGCTGTTGATCGCGGCAATTGCAGCGTCGATCGCGGTGATTGCGTTGTCGATGTTGGCAGCAGCGCCCGATACGCTTGCACCGGTCAGAACTACAGTACCGCTACCTACGGACAGGCTGACGGCGTCGAACTTGGAGCTCAGTACCAGGTCGATGTGGTTAGCCGAACCGGTGTTTGCGCCCACTTGCAGGGTCACAGTACCAGCCGAACCGTCCAGCAGGTTTTTGCCGTTCAGGTTGGTGGAAGCAGAGATACGGGTCAGTTCGTCCGACATCTGGGCGAATTCGTCGTTCGTTGCTTTCTGGTCGATGCTGCCGTTGGTACCGGTACGGGCTTTAACAGCCAGTTCACGCATACGCTGCAGAATGTCGGTCGAAGCTTGCAGAGCGCCTTCAGCGGTCTGAGCAACGGAGATACCGTCGTTGGCGTTCTGGATCGCCTGGTTGCCACCACGGATCTGGGAAGTCATACGGGTAGCGATCTGCAGGCCAGCGGCGTCGTCTTTAGCGCTGTTGATTTTCAGGCCGGAAGACAGGCGCTGCATCGAAGTCGACAGAGCGTCGGAAGCGCGGTTCAGGTTTTTCTGAACGTTCAACGACGTGGTGTTGGTGTTTACTGTTAAAGCCATGACGAATTCCTCGTTGGTTGGGTACTGCGGCTTCCGGCCCTGGCAACCGCCGGGTATGGCCTAGAGAACCTTCGTAATAGTTATCGTCGGGTTTGCAGGTTGCTTGAGGGCTTTTTGAAAAAAATTTGCCATCACCCTGCCACTCCCAAAAAAACAAGGGCTTAGCGCACCCCGCCCACGAAAAAATGACGCCATAAAACTGCCCATACCAACAACCCTTGTGCCAGAGCGGTCGCCCCCCGCCCTCAGCGCTGCGCACCGTCCAGCAATTCAATCAGCTCATACTCGATGAAATCGGCGAGCCCCAGCCAATCCTGGCGTTCCTGACACGCCAGGATGTGTGTCAGCACCTGTGCCCACGACTGCTGGACATCCTCACGGGCGAGCGAAAAAAACTGCTGCGCCTCATCGAACACATCGACCATGGTCAGCGCCGCTTCGACATCACGGCCCAAACGAAACAATCCCGCACATTGCCGGCAGGCGCTGATGCAATTCACTTGCGCACTCATTGCACAAACTCCGGATTGAATTGTGTGCCCACGATCATCGCGCCCGCCCGACTGCTGTTAAGGAAGCTGACTTCTGGATGCAACGCGATATAACGCTCCAGCACGCACAGGTAGCCACGAAAATTCAACTGCGTCCGGACACGTTCGCCATTGCCGTCACGCACCCAGTGCCGAGCCTGCTCCAGCGCTGGCCCCAGATCGCCATCGTCCCAGCCGGCATGTGTCTTGTTCATCGGGAAGGCAAAGTCGGCGCCGAACAGCGTGATGCGCGTGCCGCCCATTTTCACCGCCAGATCCACGGCGGGGTGAATCACGCTGCCGCCGGCATTCAATTCGGCTCGTGGGTGTTGCTGACGCAACATGGCGTAGACGGGGCTGGCGGTATAGGCACCATAGCGTTTGCCCTTCCAGGCCTTCAACACCGTCGGCGAGCTCATGGGCAGGTACACCAGCGGGATGCCGTCCGACTCCTCGAAAGGCAAGTGCCGAAAGCTGATCAATCGATCGATCGTCACCACCAGATCGGGGATGATCCCGTGCTGACGCAAAGGCCGATAAGCCGTGTCGACACAAATGAACAGCGGCCGCTCGGCCTGAGCGCGGACCGCCGCCAGTCGTTCAAAATGGCCTTCCAGGCTCGGCCCGGTGCCGATCACATAGATTTCGCGGCCGATGCAGGTGTCAAACAATTGCGCCACGTCATCATCGGCAAGCAGCACCTCCAGGCTATCGCGCAAGCGCTGCTGGATCGCCGGCAATTGCGGATCGAACTCGCGATTGTTGAAACTCAGGTGAACCTCATTGACCAGCCGATCACGAATCTTCGCGCTGAAGTCATCGGCCAGGAGCATTTCCGCGGGCAGCGCAAAAAACGGCGTGTAGATATCTGCATGATCGCCGGCATACATCAGCTCGACTCTGGGGTCTTCAAGCCATTGCCGCTGATCGAGCAACTGCAGAACCAGGGCAAACAAGGCACCGTTGAGGATGTGCACGTACAACCGCTCAAGTGCCGCGCGTTCCAGCAACACCGACGGCAGGTCGCCAAGGCCGGTGCCGTAGACGTGCAACCGAGGTTTTTCCGCCAGGCTGGCTGCCTGGACCCGGGCCTCGTGGATCCGGTCGTGACGACTGGTCAGTTGAATCCCGTCGACACTCAGCGTAGAGCCCAGGCCTTGCACCAGCTCGGCGTGAATGACCGAAGTGTCTTCAGCCAGCAATCGTGCAAACAGCGCCGGCCAGCGCCGCTGCAACACCTCGGCATTGGCTTGGAAAAACTCGCTCATGGCGCCTCGCGCTCCCTTACAGGCAAAAAAATAGCGTTCAAGGTTAACCTTGAACGCTATTTTTGTATCCGCCGTTTTTGCTCTGGCTCAAGGGCGGTAGATGATCGCCGAGCCCCACGACAGACCGACACCAAAACCGCTCAGCGCAATACGCTGCCAATCGGAATCGATGACGTGTTTTTCCAGCAGCAACGGAATGCTCGACGACACGGTATTGCCGGTCTCGACCATGTCCTTGATGAACTTCTCCGGCTCGCCTTCGAAGCGCCGCGCCACGGCGTCGACAATTGCCGCGCTGCCCTGGTGAATGCAGAAGGCATCGATGTCATCGGCCTTCAGACCAGAATCATCGAGCAACTCATGCAAGTGTGCCGGGACTTTCAGCAACGCAAAGTTGAACACCTGACGACCGTTCATGAAGAACACGCCATCGGTGACTTTCAAGTGCGGCGCACCGGAGCCGTCAGTGCCGAACTTGGCCTTGCCCAGCGCCCAGACCGGATCTTCGCCCATCCACGTAGCGGTCGCGGCATCGCCGAACAGCATGGTGGTGTTGCGGTCTTCCGGGTCGACGATTTTCGAATACGGGTCAGCGGTGATCAGCAGGCCGTTCTTCAGGCCGGCGGCTTCCATGAAACCCTTGATCGCGTAGATGCCGTAGACATAACCGGAACAGCCCAGGGAAATGTCGAACGCCGCCACGTTGGTCGGCAGACCGAGTTTGTCCTGCACGATCGCGGCGGTATGCGGCAGGCCTTCTTCATCACCGTTCTGGGTGACGACGATCAGTGCATCGATCGATTCACGCTTTAGATCAGGGTTACTGGCAAACAGCGCATTGGCCGCTTCCACGCACAGATCGGAAGTTTCTTGTTCAGCGTCTTTGCGCGGCAGGAACGCCGAGCCGATCTTGCCAAGGATGAATTCTTCATCCTTCTCGAATTTTGCACCTTGTGCGTAATTGTCCACGCCGGCTACAGGAACGTAGCTCGCAATGCTTTTTATGCCAATCATTACGGCTTCCCAATAAAAAACAGCCCAAGACCACCGCTCGCAAGGATTTCGAGGGGCGCCGACAAACAGAAAACGGCCGCCACAACGGGCAGCCACGGGGAGCGCAAAGGGCTATCACTGGAATCGAAAACGAGCCAGGCGCCATCTCCCCGATCAATACAATACAGTGAAGATGCGCGTTATGACTCGCAGGTCACGCTATTTTGCCGAATCGGTGCAGATCGGCTTATTCGACCAACGACCAGTCCAGCGGCGTGCCACGCTTGATCGGCGCGCGCGCGCGGCGGCCGAGGACGGCGTCGGTGTGCTTGGGCGGCAGACCGAGACCGGGGCGAATGGCGCGCAGATTGTCCCCGGTAAAGGTGTCACCGGCCGCCATATCGGCGGTGACGTACAGCGAGCGGCGATAGACCAGCGACTTGCGCTCAGCCTCTGTGACGCCGTAATGCACCTGGCCCATGGCTTGCCAGGCGCGCTCGGTTTCCACCACCAGACTGGCCATTTCCGCTGGTTCCAGCGAGAAGCTCGCATCGACGCCACCTGCTGAACGGTCGAGGGTGAAGTGTTTTTCCACCACCGTCGCGCCGAGTGCCACGGCAGCTACGGACACACCGACGCCCATCGAGTGATCCGACAGCCCCACTTCGCAGCCGAACAACTCACGCAGATGCGCGATCGTGCGCACGTTGCTGTTGAGCGGTGTCGCCGGATAGGTGCTGGTACATTTGAGCAGCACCAGATCCTTGCACCCCGCCTCGCGGGCAGCGCGCACGGCTTCATCCAGCTCAGCGATGCTGGCCATGCCGGTGGAGATGATCAGTGGTTTGCCGGTGGCCGCGACGCGACGGATCAGCGGCAGATCGGTGTTTTCAAAACTGGCGATCTTGTAGGCCGGCACATCGAGGCTTTCGAGAAAGTCCACGGCGCTGTCATCGAACGGCGTGGAAAACGCGAGCATGCCCAGCTCTTTCGCTCGGGCAAAAATCGGCGCATGCCATTCCCACGGCGTATGGGCCTTTTCATACAGATCATAAAGCGAAGTGCCGGCCCACAGACTGCCCGGATCCTTGATGAAGAACTCGCCTTCAGCCAGATCCAGCGTCATGGTTTCAGCGGTATAGGTTTGCAGTTTCAAGGCATGCGCCCCGGCCTTGGCCGCTGCCTCGACAATTTGCAGGGCGACGTCCAGCGACTGGTTATGGTTGCCGCTCATCTCGGCAATGATGAATGGCGGCGCGTCGGCGCCGATCAAGCGGTTGCCGATCTTGAAACTAGTCATGCGGGTGATCCTTCAAAACACGGGTGAACGCACAGGCACTCTGAGTGAACCCGGCGTCACGAAACACATTCAACGAGGGACGATTGTCCGGCAACACCTGAGCGGTGATGACCTGCAGTTGCGGCCAGTGCGTAGCAACAAACGCCTCACCATGGGCCAACAGCGCCCTGCCCCACCCCAGGCCCATCCGCCCTTCAAGCAGGTAGATCGAGACTTCGGCTTCAAACCCGCGCAGGTCATAACGCACAACGCCGACCGCGCCGTCGTCCGCCTCGGCGATCAACAACAGGCGCTGCGGATTGCGCAAACTCGCCGTCAACCAGTTCAGGTGCTGCGGCCAGTCGATCACGCCGCCGTCCAGCGACCAGCGCCGTACCGTTTCGGCATTACGTCCATCGAACAGTAACTGCGCATCGTCCAGGGTCGCCGCGCGCACCTTGAGCACCGCACCGGCCAGTGCCACCGCAACTCGCTCGGCACCGCGCCCGTCGACCAGTCGTCGCGAGCGTTCGGCCAGGCTCTGGCGCAAATAACGATTGCCGGTGACAAAACCGATAGCGTCGCGCAATTGCTCGACACTGACCTGTTCACGGGCGCCCATGAACACATGCGCGCCTGCTGCCGCCATGACTTCGCCGTTGGCCTGCTGATTGTTCGACACGGCAATACAGATCGTCGGCAGCCCCATCGCCGCCCGCTCCCAACTGGTGCCGCCCCCGGCGCCGATAAACAGATCAGCCTCGGTCATGCGCTGGTAGAAGTCGCTGACAAAAGTGTGCAGACGCCAGTTCGGCCGTGTCTCGGACAAGGCCTGCATCTGCGCCCATGCCGGGTTATCGGCGCCAGCGACGAAGTCCACCTGCAACTCGGGAAAATCCGCCAGCGCGAGCATCGCGTGATGGGTTTGCCGCGCGGCATCGAAACCGCCGAAATTGACCAATACCCTTCGCGCCGAGGGTTTGATCTCGATGGCCGGGCAGCGGAATTCTTCGCGCAGCATGGCATAGCGTGGGCCGAGCAAGGTGCGACACCCTGCCGGCAACAGCGGCCGATAATTTTCGTGCAGGCCCGAGAGATTCTGATTGAGCAGCAGATCGACGCTGTAGCGCCGCGTAGCAAGATCATCCACTGCCGCAATCCGTGGCGCCCACTGTCGAGCAGCCGTTTGCCATTGGTGATCGAGGCCGTAGTGATCGACGATGACCCAGTCGAATTCGGCGCGCCCCTCGAGCACCGCCGCCAACGCGTCGATGTCAGCCTGCCACGGCAGCATCGATTCGATGGCCTGCTGTGGGTCTTCCGCGGCATAGCGCTCAGGCAGCGCAAAAGTCTCGAAGCCCTCGGCGCGCAAGGCAGCAAGGCGATGCCCCGGCAGACAGCGGCAGGCAAACGCGACGTGGCTGCCCTGCCCGCGCAACACTCGCGCCAGCGTCAGACAGCGGGCAATGTGGCCGCTGCCGATGGTTGGCGAGGCGTCGGCACGAATCAGCACTCTCATTGCAGCTCTCCACCGGCCTTGAGCGCGGCGTACAGATATTCGGCGCGTTTCCAGTCTTCAAGGGTGTCGATGTCCTGCACCAGATGTCGGGGCAGAATCACCGGCAGACTGGCTGGCGAATAGAGCACTTCGCCACGCAACCATGCGTCACTGCGCCCCCAGTAAAACTGGCCGGCGTCCTGAAACGCTTCGCGCAGATCCTGCGAACGGGTGTTGCGAAATTCGGGATACAACGCCGTCAAGGCGCCCTGCGCATCCAGCGTCAGTGCGCGCTGCACCGGAAAACCAAAACCGCACACGGAGAACGTGAATGACTTGTCTGGACGTTGCTCCAGCAACTCGATGCCCTGGCGCAGATAACGTGCCTGCAACAGCGGCGCCGTGGCATACACACAACAGGCGTAATCAAAGCCAGGCAATTGCTGCAGGGCGTGCACGATCACCGCTGCGGTACCGGTGAAATCATCGGCCAGCGCCGCCGGGCGCATAAACGGCACCTGCGCACCGTGCGCTCGCGCAACGTCGGCAATCTCGGCATCGTCGGTGCTGACCACCACCTGATCGAACAACCCGGAGTCGAGCGCGGTGCGAATCGAACGGACAATCATCGGCACACCGTCAAACAGCGCAAGATTCTTGCGCGGGATGCGTTTGCTGCCGCCACGGGCCGGGATGATTGCGACGTTGCTCAAGGGCGTTTTTCCAGCAGGAACCAAGTGATGTCGTCCGCCGGGAATTGCGGATCGCGGTGATAGACGAAACCATAATCGAGCAGGTGCAGATCGGCATAGCGATCGAGCATCTCGCCAGCGAAATCGCGTTTGAACAGCTTGCCGCTGTTGCCGCGATAAGGCACTTCCACCGGTGCCGGGTTGTAGTACTCGGCGATCAGAATGTAACGCCGGCTCAGCGCATACAACTGCGCGTACGCAGTCGCCAGCAACTCCGGCGCCAGATGAATCAGCACGCCTTTGCTCAGGCTCAAATCGTAGGTTCGCTCGCGGGGAAAGTCGAACAACGAGCCCTGCCAGATCTGCGCAATGCCCAGCGCCCGGGCCTGAACGCAGGCGCTTTCATTGATCTCGACGCCGAACAGTTCACTTTGCGGCAACAGTTGATGCAACGCTTGCAGGTTGTTACCGGCATTGGTGCCCAGTTCCACCACACTGTCGATGCGCCCGGCGCGACTCAGGGCCTTGGCGAACATCGCCAGACTGGCGGCCACCAGCGGCTGACCGATATTGCGCTCAACGTATTGGTTACCGAAATCGCCCTGCCAGAATTTTTCCTGCTCACTCAGATCACGCATTGCAGATACCCATCCATCGCCGCAGCGGCAATTATTCGGTCAGCCGACGCAATTGCTCGACCACGTAATCCTGTTGTTCATCGCTCAGCAGCGGGAACATCGGCAGGCTGATCGCCTCAGCGTAATAACGCTCGGCTTCGGGGAAGTCGCCCTCGGCGAAGCCCAGGTCGCGATAGTACGGCTGCAGATGCACGGGAATATAGTGCAGGTTCACGCCGATGCCCGCCGCGCGCAAGCCTTCGAAGACCTGCCGGTGACTGAGACTGATGCGATCAGTCTGCAAGCGAATCACGTACAGGTGCCAAGCTGATTCTGCCTCCGGCTGAAGGCTGGGCAACGTCACTGGCAAGTACGCCAGCAAGCGTTCGTAGCGTGCCGCCAGTTCGCGGCGACGGGCGATGAAATCGTCCAGTTTGCCGAGTTGCGACAGGCCCAACGCCGCCTGCAAATCAGTGATGCGGTAATTGAAGCCCAGCTCGATCTGCTGGTAATACCACGGGCCGTGGCTCGGCTCGGTCATCTGCTGCGCATCACGGGTCATGCCGTGGCTGCGCAAACGCTGCAGGCGCTCAGCCAGTTGCGGGCGATTGGTCAACACCATGCCGCCTTCAGCGCTGGTGATGATCTTCACCGGGTGAAAGCTGAACACCGTCATCGCCGCAAACTCGCCGCACCCCACCGGGCGTCCCGCGTACGACGCACCGACCGCGTGAGAAGCATCTTCGATCACGGTGAAGTTGTAGCGCTCGGCCAGTTGCGCAATGCGGCGCATGTCGCAGCTCTGCCCGGAGAACGCCACCGCCACCAACACTTTCGGCAGGTTGCCGTCCTGTTCGGCCTGATCGAGTTTCGCTTCTAGGGCGAAGGCATCGAGGTTCCAGGTCAGCGGATCGATATCGACGAAATCGACCTCGGCGCCGCAATAACGCCCGCAATTGGCCGAGGCGAGAAAGGTGTTCGGCGTTGTCCACAAACGATCGCCCGGCCCCAGGCCCGCGGCCAGGCAGGCGATGTGCAGCGCCGCCGTGGCGTTGCACACCGCGACGGCGAAGTCCGCCTGGCACCGTTCGGCCATCGCTTGCTCGAAGCGCTCGATGGTCGGCCCTTGGGTCAGCCAGTCTGATTGCAGCACCTCGACAACCGCATCGATGTCTGCCTGATCGAGGCTTTGCCGACCGTAGGGAATCATACCGAGAGCTTCGCGTGCAGGTCAGTGATCTGTCCGACCGAGAGGAATTGCGGGTTGGTGTCGGAGCGGTATTCGAAATCTTCGCTCACGGCACGCCCCTGCTCGCCAAGATTGTCGACGGCAAAATCGACATCGACGCTGGTAAAGCGGATCGATGGCTGGATGGTGTAGTGATCCTCAAACTCAAGGGTCATCCGCGCATCGTCCAGCGGCACCATCAATTCATGCAGCTTCTCGCCGGGACGAATGCCGACGTTCTTGTGCGGCAGATGCTCGGCCATGCCCCGCGCCAGATCGACGATGCGGATCGACGGAATTTTCGGCACGAACACTTCACCACCGTGCATGCGCGCGAAGCTGTCGAGGACAAATTGCACGCCATGGTCGAGGGTGATCCAGAACCGCGTCATGCGCTCGTCGGTGATCGGCAACTCCGTAGCGCCGTCAGTAATCAGCTTGCTGAAGAACGGCACCACCGAGCCACGCGAGCCCGCCACGTTGCCGTAGCGCACCACGGCAAAACGGGTTTGCTGCTCGCCGGCAATGTTGTTGGCGGCGACGAACAACTTGTCCGAGAGCAACTTGGTCGCGCCGTACAGGTTGATCGGGCTGGCCGCCTTGTCGGTCGACAGTGCCACGACTTTCTTCACGCCGTTGTCGATGGCGGCGGCAATGATGTTTTCCGCGCCGTTGACGTTGGTACGGATGCATTCAGTCGGGTTGTATTCCGCTGCCGGCACCTGCTTCAACGCGGCGGCATGCACCACGTAGTCAATGCCGCGCATGGCCTGCCGCAAGCGGTCAGCATCGCGCACGTCACCGATGAAGTAACGCATGCACGGCGCATTGAACGTCTGCTGCATCTCGTACTGTTTCAGCTCGTCACGGGAGAACACCACCACGCGTTTGGGCTGGTATTGCTCCAGCAGTCGGGCGATGAATTTGCGCCCGAACGAGCCGGTGCCGCCGGAGATGAAAATCGATTTACCGTTGAACATGTCTGAATTCCTGTGTCCTGTTCGCCAGGCTTAGCCGAGCAATTGCGCCCAATTGATCGGGGCACTTTCGCCCAGGGTAAAACCTTTGCCGGTCAGCGCCAGGTTGGCGTTGTACGCCGGATCCTGGGCAAAAGCCGCGCTCCACTTCTCACGCAATGCAGCCAATGCTTCAGGGGTTTGCGGCAACTCGCCGGTGTGCAACACCTGCACCAGCGGCGTCCACACGGTGAGGTAACCGGCCTGCCCGGCCTTGAGACACAGATCAACGTCACTGAAGCCGTCGGCGAAGGTCACTTCGTCCAGGCCACCCAGTGCGTTGAACAATTCTTTGCGCACCATCAGGCACACCCTCGACACCGCCGAATAGTTCTGCTCGACCGTCAGGCGCTGCATGTAACCCGCGTTAGTGTGTTTCTCGCCGATGAAGGCCGAAGCCACACCGTCGTTCAGCCCGAGAATCAAACCTGCCTGGGCGATCTTACCGTCGCGGTCCACCAGTTTGGCACCAACGATGCCGACCTCAGGACGCTGCGCGTGATTGAGCAACGACTCGATCCAGTTCGGGTTGACCACTTCACTGTCGGTGGCCAGCAGCACCAGATATTCGCCCTGCGCCTCTTGGCTGGCCGCGTTGTACAGCGCCACGGGGTCAAGCGGACGATCAGCATGCAGCACCCGCACTTTGGCGTTATGCAGCGTTCCCAGCCAGTCATTGATCTCGGCCGACTGATTCGGGTTGACCGCCACCAGCAACTCATAGCGGGTGTAACGGGTTCTGAGCAGCACGCCATCCAGGCAACGTTGCAATGCGCCAAGATCGTCGCCAGCGGGCACGATCACCGAGACCAGCGGCCGCTCGACATGGCGATAGTCGATCTGCCAGGTGCCAGGCTGCGTCGAGGTGACTTGAGCCTTGTAACCACGATTGCCCAAGTGCCGCAGCAGCGCCTGACGCTCGTGAGGATTTTCTGCCAGCTCCGGCGCCCGGGTAATCAGCAATGGTTCATCGAGATGGGCGAGGCCATCGAGGCCGCTCTGCTCGATGATGCGCAGCAGCACATCCAGTTCCAGCGCCTTGCTGAAATCGGCCTGATAACCGCCGAGCCCCGTCAGCACTTCACGACGAATCAACCAGTGCCGGGCCATCAGTGACGGAACGCTCTGCAGCAGATCGAGATTGAAGCCCGGGCGGAACATATCCACCAGCGCACCATTTTCCTGGCGCTGGATCTCATCCGTGGCAACCGCACGCACACCCGGCGCAGCCATCAGTTCGAGACTGGCCCGCAGCAGGCCGGCAGCCGTGAATTCTTCACCCGCCTCAGCCAGCAGCAACCAGTCGCTGGTCGACTGATTAACGCTCTGGTTGAGCTTGTCGACGAAGTTGCTTTGGGTCACGCGCACAAAGTGCAGGGTATTTTGTGCAGTGGTTGCCGCCGGCGGTTCGCCCGTGGTGAAGACCACAACCTTGAAGGCTTTGCTGTGACCTTCGAGCAAGCTGTCCAGGGTGATCTGCAACTTGTCGATGTCGTTATCCAGATCGAGCAGGAAAATGCCGAACTGCGGACCACCGGCATTGTCTGCCAGGTGACCGGCAATCGCCGCGGCCTGCTCGGTATCCGGCTCACGTGCAGCGAGCCACTCGAGCAGTCGGCCGGTGAGCATCCTGGCGAATGTCGGCTGATGACCTTCGAGCAACACCGTGTCCAGACGCGCGACCCAGTCGCGCAGGACGGGCACGTCGTCTTCCTCGTCCAGCGGTTGCAATTGCGCGATCAGTTGCTTGATCACCGCGCGATTGAACACGTTGGCGTCGTGTGCCTGCCACAAGCGGTCGAGCACGCTTTGCGGGGTGTCATTGTTGCGTGCCAGCATCAGGCTCTGCTGGCGAGCCCAGATACCTTCCAGTTCCTGGAGCTGAACGCGTCCGGCAGGCATCGCGTGCAACAGAAACTCGAATTGCGTCAGTTGATCGAAAAACACCTGATTGTAGAACGGCATTTCCACGTATTGCTTCGGACCGAACCGACGCTGCGGGTCCGTCGCGATATCGACCCAGGTCGACTCGAAAATCAACTCGGCGGTGAGTGCCCGATAGTTCTTCAGGCTGTCGGCCAGCGTGGCAAAACTCTTCAGAGCAAACTGTTTGCCCTGCTGTGGATCCTGATGCTGGAGCTGGGTCGGCAACCCTGCGAGGAATTCGGCAAACGCTTCACGTCCGGCCACGCTCTTGGCGTCCATATAGGCCAGCGTGTGATAAATCTCGGTGTTGTGATCGGACTGGCCATAGTTGATTTCGCGCACGACATAAGGAATCGGCAGAATCCGCACCTTGCCCCGGGCCAGCATGTAAAAGGTGTGACCGACTTCCTGCCACTGGAAGATCGTGTCTTGCGGCATGGCTGCGTACCAGTCGCGCAAGATCGCCGTACGCTGCACGGCATAGAACGGCGGCAGGTACTGATGCATGTAATCGAGCAGACGCTCCTCGGCCTGATCGGCGGAGTAGTCTTCGCAGACTTTCTTGTCCCGCCGGAAGTAATTGACGCTGTTGGCGAATGCCAGATACATCAGGCTGTAGCCGTGGCACAGGCTGTAATCGGGGTTGGCCTCCATGAATGCCACGGCTTCGTGCAGGGCATCATGCACCAGGAAGTCGTCGTCGGCGGCAAACACCATGTAAGGCGTTTGCAGCTGCTCGACACCGTAAGCCAGCTTGGCGCGAATCCCCCAGTAGCCGAACTGCGGCAAGTGCTGATAATCCACGTGGGTGAATTCGGCAGGGATGCCCGTCAGCGCCACCGCCGACGAATCCAGCACCAGAATCCTGCACGGCAAACTGCTGTAGAAGCGAATGGCTCTACGCAAAAACGCCGGGCGTTCGTGGGAGATCAGCACGACGGTCAACTGTTCGTTGAGTGCCAGATCGGTTCCTGAAGTGTTCTTGCCTTGCATATATTCCCCACAAACGGCGCGTCGCCGAAAACTCATCGTTGTTGTGTCGATTAACGCACGCGACGCAGATAACCATCCGGCGCGACTGTGATCAGCAATTTGCTGTGAATCGCCTGATCGATCTCGAAATCGCGATTCTCTTCCAGGTAAGCCCACACCGCGGTTTTCGGGTTGTCACCCTTGCCCCACGGACGATCCGGGAACGCATCGGCCGGCATGTCTTCGACCACGGTGTCCATGACCACGCAATAGCTGTCCACCGAAACCAAAGGTGCATACAGACGCAGTTCTTCGAGGACATGCTCGTGGGTGTGGTTGGAGTCCAGCACCACCAGCACTTTTTTGCCCTGCACGCGCTCGCGCACCTGATCGACGATGGCGTTATCGATGCTCGAACCCTGGATCATGCTGATGCGTTTGAACATCGGGTGCGCTTCGATGGCTTCGCGGTTGTGCTCGCGAATATCGATGTCGATGCCCAGTACTTCGCCATGCCCGATCAGTTCCAGGATCGAGGCGTAGAACACCAGCGAACCGCCGTGCGCGATACCCGTCTCGACGATCACGTCCGGACGCAGGTTCCAGATGATTTCCTGCATCGCGACCATGTCCTGCGGGAACTGAATGATCGGCCGGCCCATCCAGCTGAAGTTGTAGGTGTACTTGTGCTTGGCCGTGGTGCCGACCCAGTCCAGAGACTCGGTCTGCAAGGCCTTGTCTTTCTGCAGGCCTTCGATGTTGGCTTTTACTTCTTCGCGAAACTGTTCATGCGGATTCATTGCAACTCTCCAAAAATTCGGGAAACGGCCTACCTGAACACCCTGGCATCCGGGTAAGGCACTGCATTGGTCTTGATGATCCTGGCGGGATTGCCCACCACGACCGAAAAATCCGGAACATCTTTGGTCACTACCGCACCGGCACCGATGGTTACCCAGCGACCGATGCGCAGGCGCGGCAGGATCGTGGCGTTGGTGCCGATAAAGGTCCCGTCGCCGATTTCCACGCAACCGGCGATACACACACCCGGCGCCATGAACACCGAGTGGCCGATCCGCCCTTCATGCCCCACGACACTGCCGGCGCTGATGCTGGTGTTGTCGCCCAGTGTCACTTCAGCCTGCATCAGCACGCCTTCCTGCAGATAACTGCCCTGCCCCATGCGGATCATGCTCAGGTCGATACCCGGATGAACGAACTGACCAAGGCACGCACCGGCATCCACCAACTGACAGGTGGTTTCGTAGCGTAACCGGGTACTGCCAGTGATCAGATTGACGAAGCGCACGTCCTCGCCATTGAGCTCGCCGACAAGTTCGCAACCACCAAGCACCGGCACCCCATGAAACAGCGTGCCGTGCTTGCGCGGATCGTTGTCGAGGAAGGCGAATTCGACGTTCGGCGAGCTGCGCTTGACGGCGTGCAGCATGCGCACCGCTTCCGGGTTGGCGGCCCCCAGCAGATACAGCTTCACACTGTGTGCCCGCGAGCCAGCAGATCCAGCACCACTTGCACCACACGCTGCTGATCGGCGTCGGTCATGTCGTGATAGCTCGGCAGGTTGAAGGCACGCTCCGGCAAGGCAAACGCCAGCGGCGTGTCGACCGCGTATGCGCTGAGCATCGGCAGCGACGACAGCGGCCAGAAAAACACCCGCGCGTCGATGTCGGCGGCCTGGAAGGCGGCGATCATTTGCTCGCGATGGATACCGGTATCGGCATCGAACACCACGGTCGGCATCCAGTAGCCATTGCGGCCATGGGCCGGTTCGGGATTGAGCGACACACCCGCTACGCCTTCGAGCGCTCGCGCGTAGTGGGCAAAAATCGCCCGTTTGCGCTCGATCAACTCGTCGATTCGCTCGACCTGGGCACAACCGACCGCAGCCTGCAGGTTGCTCATCTTGTATTTGAAACCGACAAACTCCGGCCAGAACTGTTTGCTGCAACCCGCCACACGCCCATGGTTGGACAGGGTCAGAACCCGCTCATACAAGGCCTTGTCCGAGGTGACGAACATGCCGCCCTCACCGGTGGTCATGGTCTTGGTGCCATGAAACGAAAAAGCGCCAAAAGCCCCCAGCGAACCGGCAGCCTTGCCGCGCCATTGCGAGCCGATGGCTTCCGCCGCGTCTTCGATCACCGGGATGCCGAACTCGCGACCGATGGCGAGCAGCGCGTCCATGTCACACAGATTGCCGTACAGATGCACCGCAAGAATCGCCTTGGTGCGCGGAGTGATCGCCTTTCTGACAAGCTGCGGATCCAGGCACCAGCTGTCCGCCAGTACATCGACAAACACCGGCGTGGCGCCCAGGTAAGTGATCGGTGCCGCCGAGGCAATCCAGTTGGTGTTGGCCAGGATCACTTCGTCGCCAGCGCCGACACCCAGCGCGGCCATGCCCATGTGCAGCGCACCGGTGCAACTGGAAGTGGCGATGGCGTAGGTGGCGCCCAGATGCTCGGCAAAGCCGTGCTCGAAACGTGTCAGGTATTCGTAGCAACGTGCGCCCCAACCGTTCTGCACGGCGTCCAGGACGTACTGCGCTTCGAGTTCGCCAACGCTGGGTTTGGTGTAATGAATTCTGCTCATTGAATGCTCAACTCCGGAACGGCGACGACAAAACGTGCGCCCCATGCCTTGGCCGCAGACAGTTGCTGCGTCACTTCGCTCAACAGGTTCCACGGCAACACCAGAATGTAGTCCGGCTGCTCCTGGGCAATCCGCTCAGGCGCAACAATCGGGATGCGGCTGCCCGGCAGGAACTTGCCCTGCTTGTGCGGGTTGGCATCGGCCACCCAGGCCAGCAAATCCGCTTTGACCCCAGCGTAATTGAGCAAGGTGTTGCCCTTCGCGGCAGCGCCATAACCGACCACACGCTTGCCTTCAGCCTTGGCCTGTAACAGAAAGCGCAGCAATTGATGCTTGATGCTTTCTGCCGCAGGGGCGAGCGAGGCGTAGTACTCAGCGGTTTTCACCCCGGCAGCGAGTTCGGCCTGCAGTTGCTGCTGCACCGCCGCTTGCACCGGGCGACGCTGGCCGTCCTTGCGCTGCACGAACACCCGCAGCGAGCCGCCGTGCGTCGGTAGCTGGCTGACGTCGAACACTTCCAGACCATTGCGCTCGCACAGGGTCTGCACGGCCGTCAACGACAGGTAGGAATAGTGCTCGTGATAGAGCGTGTCGAACTGCGCGCCCGCCATCAGCGTCAGCAGTTGCGGGAATTCGAACGTGGCCACGCCGGTCGGCTTGAGCAGCGTCGCGAAACCGCCGAGGAAATCGTTGATGTCCGGCACATGCGCGAGCACGTTGTTGGCTGCCATCAGATCAGCGCCCCAGCCCTCGCTTTGCAACTGCGCGGCGGTGTCGCGACCGAAGAACAGCTCACGAATCTGCAGACCTTTTTCCCGCGCTGCCTGTGCGGTGCTGCGGGTCGGCTCGACACCCAGGCACGGGATGCCACGCGCGGCGACGTATTGCAGCAGGTAGCCGTCGTTGGCAGCGACTTCCACCACGCGGCTGTCGGCGCTCAGGCCGAAGCGCTCGACCATCTCGGCGACATAGCGCTCGGCATGGGCCAGCCACGTGCTGGAGAACGAACTGAAGTAAGCGTACTCGGCGTCGAACAGGCTGTCGGCGCGGGTGTAATCCTCGGTCTGTACCAGCCAGCATTGCTGGCACACCGCGACTTTCAGCGGCACCCACTGCTCGGCCTGCTCCAGGCGATCAGCGTGGACGTAGGCGTTGGACGGCGGCGAGGTGCCGAGGTCGATCAGCGGCAGACTCAGCGGTGCGGCGCACCCACGGCAGTTCATAGACGCACTCCAGCAAAGTGTTGATCAAGCGCGGGATGGCTGGAGTCACGCGCTGACAAATTATTGACAGGCAACGGCCAGGCAATCGCCAGCCGTGGATCATTCACCGACAGACCGCCCTCGTGCTCGGGTGCGTAATCGGCGCTGTGCAGGTAAAGCAATTCGGCATCTTCGGTGAGGGTCTGGAAACCGTGGGCGAACCCGGCCGGGATCAACAGGCTGCGACCATCGCCGGCCTTCAGGTGCTCGGCGTGCCAGTGCAAAAAGGTTTCGGAATCCGGACGCAAATCCACCGCCACGTCCCACACTTCACCGCGCAGGCAGGTGATCAGTTTCGCTTCCGGGGCGTTGCCATTCTGATAATGCAGGCCACGCACACTGCCCTTCTCGCGGGTGCAGGAATGGTTGATCTGGCGGATATGAAATTCACTGCCGAACGCACTCAGACTGCCCTCGCAGAACAGCCGGGCGAAGTGCCCGCGCTGATCTTCGAAGCGTTTGTGCTGAACGCTGAACAGTCCGGCCAGCGGCAACGCCTTCAGGGAAAACTCGCTCACAGCGCGCCTCGGTACAGGTTCAATTGGCCGAGGGTGACCTTGCGCATGTCATCGCCGTTCTGCCACGCCAGGTGCCAGTCGAGGGTTTGGGTCAGACAGGCCTGCAAGGTCCAGCGTGGCTGCCAGCCAAGCACTTGCCGCGCGCGACTGCTGTCCAGACGCAACAGGCCCGCTTCGTGCAGTTCGCTTTTCTCGATGCGCAGACCGCGCGCCTGCGGCCAGCGGCTGGCAAGCAGTTCGACCACTTCGCCAACGCTGCACATGTCCGCCTCGCCTGGGCCGAAGTTCCACGCCCCGGCGTACTCCGGGCCCTCTTCATAGAGGCCGGCGGCCAGTTGCAGATAACCGGCCAGCGGCTCCAGCGCGTGCTGCCACGGGCGCACGGCTTGCGGGTAGCGCAGGGTCACCGGCTCGTCGGCGGTCCAGGCTTTGAGCACGTCGGGAATCAGTCGCTCAGGGGCAAAATCGCCGCCGCCGAGGACGTTGCCGGCACGCGCGGTGGCCAGGGCCAGACCGTGTTCGGCGTACTTGTCCGCTGGGAAAAACGACGCGGCATAGGATTGTGCGAGCAGTTCACAGCAGGCCTTGCTGCTGCTGTAAGGATCGTGTCCACCGAGGGCTTCGTCTTCGCGGTACGGCCACAGCCATTCCTTGTTGGCGTAGACCTTGTCGGTAGTCACCAGCACGCAGGCGCGCACGCAACCGACCTGACGAATCGCTTCGAGCAGGTTCAGCGTGCCCATGACGTTGCTGGAGTAAGTGCCGAGCGGATCGCGATAGCCTTCGCGCACCAACGGCTGCGCGGCCAGGTGCAGAACGATCTCCGGCTCGGTGTCGGCGATGATTTCCAGCAAGGCGCCGAGATCTCGCAGATCGCCACGCTGATCGTTGATGCCTTCGTGCACGCGCGCCAGTTCGAACAGGCTCGGCTCGGTCGACGGATCCAGGGAAAAGCCGCTGACTTGCGCGCCGAGGCTTTGCAGCCACAGGGTCAGCCAGCTGCCTTTGAAACCGGTATGCCCGGTGACGAGAACGCGTTTGCCGCGCCAGAAATCCGCACTCAGTCCCATTGCTTCCATGGGGCCTCCCCGCTCTGCCACAGGGCTTCGAGGTGGTTCTTGTCGCGCAGGGTGTCCATGGGTTGCCAGAAACCGTCGTGCTGAAACGCCATCAGCTCACCGCGGGCGGCCAGGCCGTCCAGCGGACCGGATTCCCAAGAGGTCGAATCGCCTTCGATCAGTGGCAGGACCTTGGGCGACAGCACGAAAAAGCCGCCGTTGATCCAGCCTCCGTCGCCGCGTGGCTTCTCGGTGAAACCCAGCACCCGGTCGCCTTCGCGATCCAGCGCGCCGTAGCGACCCGGCGGTTGTACCGCGGTGACGGTGGCCAGTTTACCGTGAGTCAGGTGGAAGTCGACCAACGCGCTGATGTTCAAATCGGAAACGCCGTCGCCATAGGTGAAGCAGAAGGCTTCCTCATCTTCCAGATAGCGCGCGGCTCGCCCCAGGCGGCCACCGGTCATGGTTTCTTCACCGGTATCGATCAGCGTCACACGCCATGGCTCGCTGTAATTCTGATGAACGTCCATGCGGTTTTCGCGCATGTCGAAGGTCACATCGGAGGTGTGCAGGAAGTAGTTGGCGAAGAAATCCTTGATCGCGTACCCCTTGTAGCCCAGGCAAATCACGAAGTCGTGAATCCCGTGGGCGGAGTACTGCTTCATGATGTGCCAGAGAATTGGCTTGCCGCCAATCTCGATCATCGGCTTGGGCTTGAGGTGCGACTCTTCACTGATGCGCGTGCCCAGACCACCCGCCAAAATAACTGCCTTCATCCTCTCCCCTCTCGTTCGTCACAGCGCTGCGCGTCGCTTTCTTGAGCGTGCGGCCTTCTGGCTAAACCTTTCTGCCGTTTCGGGCGCAGGGGCAATGACCGCGAGCGCTCGTTTTATGGCGATTTGAGGGGGACTTGCAGGAAACGCGCCAGCTCGGTGCGCTACGTGTCGCAGGACGTGCAGCCATGAAAAAAGGGATGAATCCGTCACCGGACTCATCCCTTTCATCGAGCTGTTTCAACGATTGGAACCGGTCAGTCCGCCAGCCAGCCATTTTCCCAATAGCGCAGGTTATCGCCACGCAGCACGTAATCGCGCAACACCACCTCACGCAACTCGTCGCCCATGCGATAGCTGGCATCCGGATCGGCCAGGTGCATGCGGATCGCCTGCAGCCACTCATCGGTGGTGTTGGTCTTGACCCGCGTACACGGCAGGTAGCCGCGATAGGCTTCGGTGTCAGTGCAGATCACCGGGTAGCCGCAAGCGCCGTACTCCAGCAGCCGCAGGTTGCTCTTGCAGTCGTTGAAGATGTGGAACTCCAGCGGTGCGAGGGCCAGATCGAGGTTGAGGCTGGCCAGTTTCGCCGGATACACGTCAAGCGGGATCACCCCGTGGAATTCATGCATGTACGGACGCAGGTCATCCGGGCACATGCCGAAGAACACCCAGTCGACTTCATTGGCCAGTTCGCGAACCACCTCGGCGATCACGGCCAGGTCGCCGTGGTGGCTGGTGCCACCGCCCCAACCGACCCGTGGCTTTTTCGACGTACGCCGCTGGCTGCGCAGGTTGCTCCAGAGGTCTTTGGCGAGCATGTTCGGCACCACACGAATGTCGTGGTGCATGTCCGACAGCGCATTGGCCAGTGGCTGCGTCGACACCACCACCCGATCGCAGAGGCCGATCGCTCGACGCACCATGCGCTCCATGTCCTGCTTGTTCGGCATGTTGCGGATGTGGGCATTGCGATGAGGAACGTCGATGACATAGTCATCCAGTTCGAAAATACGCCGGGCGCTGAAATACTTCTTCAGGGGCGGGATTTCATCGATGGCGTGCTCCGAGTAGCGCCCCTGCAGCACAATCACGTCGGGCGCCTGACGCTCGATGTCGACGATCGACGGCAAGCCGTAGCAGATGCGCCCCTCGACCCGGTTGGCCGCCTCCAGCTCGATCATCGGCTGACTCATGCGGTAATGGCCGATGGCAGAAGCGTTGATCGGTACCACGAGCACGTTGGGCAGACTCGACTTGGAAAACGCACGCCAGCCGCTCAGCAGACCCGGTTCGAGACTGAAGTTGGTGGCCCCGATTCCCTGTAGCGCAAGGTTGACGTTGTAGGCCGGATCGCGCGCAATCAGCGGCAACCAGCGCTGGTAAAAAGTATCCTGCTCGCGCTCGTGCTGTTGTTGCTCTTCGCTCGTTGCCACGGCGCTCGGGCGTGTGCCCAGCGCCAGCCTGGCATGCGGATTCCACACCACCAGGTAACCTTCGCGGCCGATACGCAGGCACAGATCCACGACGTTGTACGCGATCTTCAAGTCCTGTTCGTCGAGCCCCGCGACCTCCTCGAAGACCGACTTGCGAACCATCAGGCAGTCACCGCCGACGGCGCTCAGATCCTGCACCGCCTGCAGTCGGAACATATAGCCCTCCGACTGCATCGGTTGCCCCAGGAACGGCAGCCCGGCCGGCCCCTGCAAACCGAGAATCAGGCCGGCATGCAAGATCCCGCCGTCCGGATCGAACAACTTGGCGCCGACCACTCCGACTTCCGGGCGCTGCGCATGATTGAGCAATTCGTCGAGCCAATCGGCTTGAGTGATCACCGCAAAAGCGTTGAGCAGCAACACATACTCGCCACGCGCCTGGCTCACGGCAAAGTTGTGAATGGCGGCAGGGTTGTTCTTTTGCAGGCAGCGCAACACACGAATCCGCTCACCGCCCAACTGTCCCATGCCGTCGAGCCAGGCCCGCGCCTCGGCGGTTTCGCTACCGCTATCGACGAGGAGAATTTCGTACTCGGTGTAAGCGGTTTTTTCCAGCAGCGTTTCGACACAACGCTGCAAGGCTGCCGTCTGATCCTGAGCGACGATGATCACCGAGACCAACGGGCGGCGGGCGTGACGATAGTCGACCCGATTGAGCAGCTCACGGCCCTCACGCCGGGTCGCATAGGCAATCCCCAAACGCTGCAGATGCGCATCGAGCAGCCGTGGATTCTGTTCCAGCACACCTGCATCGGTGAGCCATTGGGACAGATCGAATTTCGATTCGAGCAACACTTCGGCGATATGCCCGACCACCTGAGTGCCGTCGTTCTCGACCATCCGCCAGAGCAGGTCGTGAGGCGCCAGTTGGGCAAAGTCAGACGCCAGCCCTCCCAACTCCAGAACCCGCTCGCGCTTGAACGCCAGCGCCCGCCCGACGTAGGGGTAGCTGCGCATGAGGTCGAGGTTGAAATCCGGCTTGAACGCAGGCTCTGCCGACTCGCCATTGCGCAGACTGCCTTCGTCGCTGTACAGGCACGTGAAAGTCCGCGAATGCGCGATCCGATCAGCCATGATCAGCAACGCCGTAGCCACCGGGCGATCACCGGGTTGCAGCAGGTAGAACCAGTCGGCGCCTTCCAGTTGCGGCAGCAAGGTGTTGAGCTGCTCCAGCCCGTCGTCTTGCAACGGCAGTCGAAACACACGGCCATCCAGCTCCGCTTCGGAACAGGACGCGGACAGTACCAGCACCAGTTCCGCCGGGTAATCCTGATTGGCGAGGGCCTCCAGCGTACGCTCCACACCGGCGCGACTGCCTTTGTCGTCGATGATGACCGGCACGATTCGCGGCTGGTGCGACCAACCGGCGATGGTTTCCGGCAGCATCTTGCGCTGCCCTTCGGTCAGCACCCGGCACTCCAGCCATTGCGCATAGAGTTCGCCGAAACTCAGGCTATCCACCCCGACGCCACACTCCTGGCGGCTCTGCCGGGAACCCAGGGTGCGACTCAACGGCAGCTCATCCCAAACCCTTGGCGACTCATCAGCCTTTGCCAGCGGGATGTAACGCACCCAGCCTGGCGCCGGCGCCAACTCACCGTTGCGGACTTTGAGCATTTGCGAGAGCCACTCGCGCTCGACGTCCATCGCGTCCTTCATCGGTTGCTGCGCACTCAGCCGCTCCGGATAAAGGCGCTCGGCGCTCAGTACATTGTTCGACACCGCCAGGTTGCCGCGGCGCAGCAGGCAGATATACAAGGCGAAATCCAGGCTGGCGACGAAACAGCCGCCCTCCTCGGTCAATGCCGGCAGCAGCTCGGCGACGTCCGCGCGGCGAAACAGCGCGTTGCTGAATCCGCCGAGAACGTTGACCGGGAATTTTTCGAATATCGCCAGTAGATCGTCACCCTTGAACAGGCCACTGACCGGCGACAGCGAAGTGTTTTCCAGACGCGCAGGCAGGATGATGTCGTTCGCGTCCCAGAGCAGTCGCTGGGCCAGCACCAGACTGACCTCGGCACGGCGCATCTCGTGCGCCTGCTGCTCGATACAGGCGGAATAGAGCAGATCATCGTCACACAGAAACTTGATGAATTCGCCCTGCGCCTGATCCAGGCAGGCTTTCAGGTTGCCGACCAGTCCCAACGTGCGCGGGTTGCGTACATAACGCACGGCGACGCCGGTCTCCTCGCCGACATTCGAGACGATGGTTTCAATCTCGATGCCACGACTGTCATCGCAAACGATGATTTCCAGATGGCCATAGCCTTGGCCGACGGCGCTGCGCAACGCACGCTCGAAAAAGCGTGGATTGAAGGCGGGAATGACAAGGCTGACGAGAGGGAGTGAATTCACGGCGGGCTCACAGGCGGTACGAGCCCGCTCGGTAAAGCGAGCCCTTGAAACCGCAAAAAACATTACTTGAGGGATAGAGCAAACGGGCGCTCACACGCCCGTTAACCGTCAGATCTTGTTGAACAGACCCAACTGGCTGATCTTGCTGAACGCCAACTGCGCGGCTTGCAACATGGTCTGCTGCAGGGTCAGGCGGGTCATGACTTCGGCGGGATCCGAATCACGGATCGAGCCTTGGGTCGTGGTGTTCGCCGTGCTCAGGCTCTGGTTGGTCGCGGTTTGCATCTCCAGCGCCTGGCCACGGGCACCAATGGTGGTGACAGAAGCGCCAATCTGGTTGGTGGCGGCGTCGATGTTGCCGAGACCCGACTCCATGACCCCCTGAAACTTCTGCTTGGCAACATCATCACCGTCGATCGGCATATTCAACGCCGTAATCATCTGGCCCAGGGTGTCGAGCACGTTCTGGGTCTGGTGATTGTTCGGCTGGATCGAGAACTGATCGCCAGCGGCCGGCGTGTTGCCCAGCGCGAAAGTCACGCCCGCAGCGGTCGCGTTGCCGCCAGCCACGGTGCCGGACGACACGGGTTTGCTGTCCGCAGTGACTGGCGCCGCATACAGATCGAACGCCGTGGCGCTGGTGAACTTGAGCACCGCGCCGCCTTGCGGGAAGGCGTTTGTATAGGCCGACTGGTCGGTGATGGTCGAACCGGTAATCACCGCAGTAGACGGGTTACCCGGGCTGCGCGCGGTGGTGAACGAATCCGGCTGGGTCGACAACTGGAAGCTGTGTCCGGCAATGACCGCGTCCGGGTTGGTGTCACCCGCTTTCAGGTTGATGTTCAGCTTCAGGTCGACACCACGGAAACTGACCGTCTGGTTGGTGCCGGTGGTGTTGACGATCGCGCCATTCTGGCTGGCTTCGGCCGTCACGTCGTTACCCAGCGCGTCGGTAATTTGCAGCTGGGTGCTGCTGACGAAGCTGACGGTGTACGGCTGACCACCGGAGAACTTGGAGTTGTACGTGGCCACATTGCCAACGGTACCGCTGGACAGCACGACACGGCCGTCATCCACTGCCGGAGCCGTCATGTTGGTGCTGGTGCGGCCGGTGTTGATGGTCTGCTGAAAGGCATCCCAACCGGTGGTGTTCGTGCCGACCGTCATACCGTCGCCGATGCCCAGGTTGATGGTGGTCTGGTCACCGTTGTAGGTGTAAGTGCCGTCGGTATTCTGTGAGTACGGCGCGGTATCGGTCTTCGAACCGGAGAACATGTAGTTGCCGTTGGCATCCTTGGAGTTCATCAGGCCCAGCACTTGTTGCTGGATCTGACTCAGTTCCGCAGCGTAAGCCTGGCGATCCTTGTCGGTGCGCGTGCCGGTGTTGGCGGCCAGGGCGAGTTCCTTGGCGCGAGCCAGTGCGGTGGTGATGGAATCCAGCGTGGACTCCTGCACATTCAACGAATTTGTGGTGGTGTCGACGTTGGTCTTGTACTGATCCAGCATCGCCGCCTGTTGGCCCAGTTGCAGCAACCGACCGGCGCCGATCGGATCATCGGAGGCGTTGGTGATGCGCTGCAGACTGCTCGCCTCGCTGGCGGTAGCCACAGCCTTGTTGAAGTTACGTTGATAGTCCGACGCTTGCGTGCCGTAATACTGGGCGGTGGAAATGCGCATGAATTACGACTCCTTAAAGGCTGTTGATCAGCGTGGCGAAAGTTTCCTGCGCAGCTTTGATGATCTGCGAGGACGCTGTGTAGTACTGCTGGTATTTGACCAGGTTGCCGGTTTCTTCATCCAGGTTGACCCCGGACAGCGAGTCGCGCGCGCCTTTGGCGTTATCCAGAATCGCGGTGGTCGCGGTGCTGTCAGACTTGCCTTGAGCGGTCTTGGTGCCGACGTTGGTCACCAGCTTGTTGTAGGCGTCGGTCAGGCTGATGCCCTTGCTCGCCGAACCGGTATCGACGGTCTGCGCAGTTTGCAGGCCAACCAGCGCTTGCGCGTTGCGGTTGTCCGAAGACGCCGCACCGGTCAGGTTCATGGTGAAGGTTTCGCCCGGCTTCGGCGTGCCGCCAACGGTGGTCTGCACCGAGAAGGTTTTCTGCACGTTCGGCGTGACGCTGGTGTCGAGTACCGGGTTGCCGCTGGCATCGACGATGCCGACTTTCAGGTCCAGCGTGTTCGATTGACCGGGAACGATGGTGCCGCTGCTGATGAGGCCGCCCTTGGCATCCACAAAAGTGTAAGACTGGCTGCCCCCGGAGACCGCACCGAACACCAGTTTGACCGGCGTCGAGTTTTTCAGCGCCGCCTGCATGTCAGCCTGGGCAGTCGGGTTGTAGATATCGATTTTGGAGCTGAGTGTCGGCTGGGTGTAAGTCCCCAGGCCGGCAGCACTGGCGACACCGGTCAGCGGCGCGGCTGCAGCGATTTTCTTCGGATCGGTGAGCACCGTCTGGATGCTCGCGGCCGCATTGCGGGTCGGCGTCACTTTGAAGCTGTCACCGGCACTCAACGCCCCACCCTTGAGCGCAAGGGTGAAACCGTCGATCACTGGCGGCGGATTGGTGGTGGTGCTGAAGGTGCCCAGATCGGTACCATCGGAGCGCTTGACCGAGTAGTCGGTGGCGCTGGTGAACGTGACCTGATAATCGCTGGTGGTCAGCTTGCCGCTGTCCTTGATGGTCACATCGAGGTTGCCCGAACCTGCGCTGTTGCCATCCTTCGCGATGCTGCGCTGGCTGATCAGCGCGGCACTGTTGATGTTGTTGAAAATCGCGGCGCCGAAGTCACCGTTCTTGTCGATGCCCTGGGCTTGCTGGCTGTTGACCTGATCAGCGATCACCAGGGCCACACGGCCCAGCTCATTGAGCGATGGATCGAGAACTTCTTTGCGATAAGTCAGCAGACCACCGATTTCGCCACCGCTGATCACCGAGGTGATGTCGATGGTGCTCGAGCCGCGATCCATCTGGATGCCCATGCGCGATGGATCATCCTTGAGCGGCACAGTGCTCAGGGAGTTGGCGGAGTTGCCAATGACCAGTGGCTGGCCGCTGCCGACGTAGATGTCGAAGCTGGTGCCGCGCTCGACGACCTGTGCGCCGGTCAGCTCGGACAACTGGCGTACCGCTTCATTACGGCTGTCGAGCAAATCGTTCGGCGCACCACCGCTGGTGGAGATCTCACCGATCTTCTGGTTCAGGTTGGCAATCGAGGTGGCCAGCTTGTTCACCTGGGCCGTCATGTCGCCAAGGCTACCGTTGATGGTGGTGTTCTGGTCGTTGAGCTGTTTGGCGATGGAGTTGAAGCGGCTGGTCAGCGCTTGCGCACCGGTCAGCACCGATTGACGCGAGGTGTCATCGGTCGCAGACGTCGACACGCCCTGCATCGTCGTGAAGAACTTTTGCAGCACACCGGTCAGGCCGGTGTTGGTGTCGGACAACGTGGAGTCCAGCGGCGTCGCCTGCGCGAGGTACGACGCTGCTTCGCTGTTGAGCGAAGTTGCCGTGTGCAGCTGGGATTCCAGGTAAGAGTTGTAGACCCGGCGAACGTCAGCCAGGGTCGTGCCGGTGCCGATAAACACGGTGCCGTACTGCTGCGAGGATTTGGTGCCCTGCACGGTTTGCTGGCGTGAATAACCGGCGGTGTCGACGTTGGCAATGTTGTTGCCTGTCGTAGCCAAAGAGGACTGGCTGGCCGTCAGTCCCGACATCCCGATATTGAGCAAACTCATGGTTCAGACCTTATACCTTGTGCCTTATAAAGGCGTGGTGGAGACACCCGCCGCAGCGTAGTTTTGGAAACTGTTCATCTGCTTGGCAATCTGCGAAATCTTGCTTGCGTAGTTCGGGTCGGTTGCGTAACCGGCCTTTTGCAACTCGCGTACAAACTGTTCTGGGTTATCGGCAGACTTCACGACATCTTGATAGCGATTATTGGACTGCAGCAAAGTCACCAGATCGTGGAAGCTGTCCTTGTACGAGGCGTAGGAACGGAACTCGGCCGTCTCCTTGACCATCTCGCCATTGCGGAACTCGCTGGTGATCGCCCGGGCCGAATCGCCCTTCCAGTTGCTGCTCGCCTTGATGCCGAACAGGTTGTGGCTGCTACTGCCATCCTGGGCACGCATGACCGACTTGCCCCAACCGGTTTCCAGCGCCGCTTGCGCCACCAGATAACGCGGATCGACGCCGATACGGTCGGCCGCTTCCTTGGCCATCGGCAGCATGGTGTTGACGAATTCGTCGGCAGAACTGAAGGCTTTTTTCGCCGGTGCCAGCGGAATCTGCGCCATGGCGCGACCGTAGACCTGCATCTGTGCGCCAGAGGCTTTTTCGCCCTCGGCGCGCGCCAGCCAGTCGCCGTTGTACAACGGGCCGGCGCCGGTGGTGGCGGCGGTGGTCGCGCGCGGCGGCAACTGCGTGGCGGCTGCCGGCGTAGCTGAGGGCACCAGCCCGGCAAGCAAACGATCGGCCAGTTTCGGTGGCAAGGCCAGACGACGCTGGTTGATCATTTCCATGTCATTGCGATGAGCGAGTTGCGTGTTCGGCGCGTTCACCGAACGCGATGCCCACAACGGGCGCTCGCCATTGAGACGCGACAACGGGCCGTTGGTAGCAACGGTGCCAGCGGCAACCGGTGTGACCACGGCCGCAGCTTTCGCCTTGGCCTCTTCCTGCTTGGCAGCGGACGCGGCCGCAGCCTCACCCGGTGCCAGCGGTTTGTTCTTCGACATCTGCCGCATCAGCACGTCGGCCAGACCGATACCACCGCCCTCGCGGGACATGGAAACGGCCAGTTGCTGGTCGTACATTTCCTGGTACTGCTTGGCTGCCGGCGTGTTGAGCGGGTTGTCCTGGCCCAGCGCTTCGGTGGCGGAACGCATCGACTTGAGCATCTCGCCGAGGAACAGCGATTCGAATTCCTGCGCCACTTTGCGCAGGTTCGCATCGCTGTTCTTGTCGCCGACCTTGAGTTGGTTCAGGCGATTGAGGTCCGAGTAGGAACCCGAATCGCTGCTGCTGACCAGACCACTTTTGCGCATGTCCATAAGGGTCGGCCTCAGATCACGATCAGGTCGGCTTGCAACGCGCCGGCCTGCTTCAGAGCTTCAAGGATCGCCATCAAGTCACCCGGTGCCGCGCCGACCTGATTCACCGCACGGACGATCTCGTCGAGGGTGGTACCCGGGCCAAACTTGAACATCGGTTTGGCTTCCTGCTCGGCATTCACCCGCGAGCGCGGCACGACAGCCGTCTGACCATTGGACAGAGGGCCGGGCTGGCTGACGATCGGGTCTTCGGTGATGGTCACGGTCAGGCTGCCGTGGGTCACGGCGGCTGGCGACACTTTCACGTTCTGGCCGATGACGATGGTGCCGGTACGCGAGTTGATGATGACTTTCGCCACTGCCTGACCCGGATCGACTTCAAGGTTTTCCAGGATCGACAAGTAGTCGACGCGCTGGCTCGGATCGAGCGGCGCGGTAACGCGGATCGAACCGCCGTCGATGGCTTGCGCAACGCCAGGGCCGAGCATGTCGTTGATCTTGTCGACGATACGTTTGGCCGTGGTGAAGTCGGAACGGTTGAGGTTCAGCGTCAGGCTGTTGCCCTGATTGAAACCGCTCGGCACCGAACGCTCCACCGAAGCACCGCCAGGGATGCGACCGGCCGACGGAACGTTGACGGTGATCTTCGAACCGTCACGGCCCTCGGCGTCGAAACCGCCAACCACGAGGTTGCCCTGAGCGACCGCGTAGACGTTGCCGTCGATACCCTTGAGCGGGGTCAGCAGCAGTGTGCCGCCGCGCAGGCTCTTGGAGTTACCGATCGAGGACACCGTGATGTCGACCTGCTGACCAGGCTTGGCGAACGCCGGCAAGTCAGCACTGATCGACACTGCCGCGACGTTTTTCAACTGCACGTTGCCCGATCCCGGCGGCACCTTGATGCCGAACTGCGAGAGCATGTTGTTGAAGGTCTGCAGGGTGAACGGGGTTTGCGTCGTCTGGTCACCGGTGCCGTTAAGCCCGACCACCAGGCCGTAACCGATCAACTGGTTGGAACGCACGCCGGAAATGCTGGCGATATCTTTCAGCCGCTCGGCGTGGGCAGCAAAGGCTGCGGACATCAGCGCCGCAGCCAGCATGAGGCTCTTGAAATTCAAAGTCGCCACCTAGAAAGGGAACAGCGGGCTGAGGAAGAAACGGTCGAACCAGCCTGGCTGACTCGCATCGGCAAACGAACCGGTGCCCGAGTAGGTGATGCGCGCATCGGCGACACGAGTCGACGACACGGTGTTGTCAGTGGCGATGTCATCGGCACGCACTAAACCTGCAATCCGCACCAGCTCATCACCGGTGTTGAGAGTCATCCACTTCTCGCCGCGCACAGCAATGATGCCGTTGGGCAAGACGTCGGCCACAGTCACGGTGACCGAACCGGTCAGGGTGTTGCCCTGCGCGGCCTTGCTGTCGCCTTTGGTGGCGCGGTCGCCGCTGTAGCCCACATCAAGACTCAGGTCGTTGCCGCCCAACGGGTTGTTGGTGGTGCCACTACCGCCGAACAACGACGTCAGGCCGATACCGGTCTTGCTGTTCTTGGCCACTTGCGAGTTGGCGTTCTTGCTCGCCTGCGTTTTCTCGTTCAGGGTGATGGTGATGATGTCACCGACCCGGAACGCCTTGCGGTCGCTGTACAGGTTCTGCTCGAAGCCGGCCTGGTAGATCGAGCCGTTATTGGCCGCAGCCGGCAGCGGCGTGCGCGGCAACACCGGGGCGTAGTAAGGGTCATTGGGCTTGGGCGTCGGGGCGACGCAGCCCGCGAGCGAGACGACCCCACTCAATGCCAGAACAGATACAAAGCGATTCATGACCCTACCTCACGGTGTTGCAGGCGACCTCATGGCCGCCTCATAGACTTGATTACAGATTCTGCGTTACGAACGAGAGCATCTGGTCAGCGGTGGAGATCACCTTGGAGTTCATCTCGTAAGCGCGCTGAGTGGTGATCATGTTGACCATCTCTTCAACAGTGCTGACGTTGGAGGTTTCCAGGGTGTTCTGCAGGGTGGTACCGAAACCGGCCAGACCCGGGGTGCCGACTTGCGGCGCGCCGGAAGCGGCGGTTTCCAGGAACAGGTTGTTGCCCACGGCTTGCAGACCGGCCGGGTTGATGAAGTCGGCGGTTTGCAGGTTGCCGATCACCTGCGACGCGGCGTTGCCAGCGACAGTGATGGACACCGTGCCGTCACGGCCGACAGTGAAGGTCTGGGCATCGTTCGGAATGACGATGGCCGGTTCCAGAGCGAAACCGCTGGCGTTAACGATCTGGCCGTTGGAATCGAGGTGGAAGGTACCGTCACGGGTGTAGGACGTGGTGCCGTCCGGCTGCAGAATCTGGAAGAAACCGCGACCGTCGATGGCCATATCCAGCGGCTGCTCGGTGGTTTGCAGGCTGCCGGCGGTGAAGTTTTTCTGAGTGCCGACGATGCGCACACCAGTACCCAGTTGCAGACCCGACGGCAGTTCGCTGTCCTGGGTCGACTGAGCGCCTGGCTGACGCTTGATCTGATAGAGCAAGTCCTGGAACTCGGCGCGATCACGTTTGAAACCCGTGGTCGACACGTTTGCCAGGTTGTTGGAAATGGTGGTCAGGTTGGTGTCCTGGGCGGACAGACCGGTTTTGGCAACCCATAGAGCCGGAAGCATTCGATTCTCCTCGTGCGCCTGTTTTTCGGCGCGACGTTCTGATAATTAGCTGATCTGCAAGACCCGAGCCATGGCCTGGTCGTCGTCTTTGGCGGTGTTCATCATCTTGACGTGCAACTCGAACTGCTTGGCCAAGGCCAGCACCGAAGTCATCTCTTCGACGGCGTTGACGTTGCTCGACTCAAGGAAACCCGACACCAGTTTGACGTTGGCATCGGCCGGCGCCGGCTGGCCGTCCTTGGTGTAGATCGAGCCGTCGAGGCCCTTGTTCATGTTCTTGATGTCCGGGTTGACCAGTTTGATCCGGTCGACTTCCGCCATGACGCGCGGGCCTTCGCCCATCGCACGAATACTGATGGTGCCGTCTTCACCGACTTCGATCTGCTGCTCGGGCGGCACGGCGATCGGACCGCCATTGCCGATCACCGGCATGCCGTTGCCGGCGCGCAGAACGCCGAGGGCGTCAACGTTGAGGCTGCCGGTGCGCACGTAGCTTTCGCCGCCGTTCGGGTTCTGCACGGCAATGAAACCGTTGCCGGTTACCGCGACGTCGAGGTCACGACCGGTCTGCACCAGCGAGCCCGGGGTGAAGTCGGTGGCGGGCCGTTCGCTCATGGCAAACGCGCGCGCCGGAAAGCTGTCACCGAACACCGGCATCGAACGCGCCTGCTCCAGGTCGCGCTGAAAACCGTTGGTGGAGATGTTCGCCAGGTTGTTGGCATGAGCCTTCTGCGCCAGTGCGTTCTGGCTGGCGCCGGTCATTGCCACATAAAGGTACTTGTCCACACTCTTTCCTCTGCATGCCGGACGTTTGCCGCCCACCGCTGTACTGCTGAGCCATAAGCAATTTGCAGACCAACTTTTTTCTGGCGCACAAAGACCCGGTAAACAAAGGACTTGGAGGATGTTGCGGGGGAATTGGAAATGTATCGAAGTCGAAAAACCGGCGGTGTTATGCCGGTAGGTGGCAAAGTCTGGCGCTGGTGTTGCCTGGACTATCGCTTTCGCGAGCAGGCTCGCTCCCACAGGGGAATGCCTTTCAAATGTGGGAGCGAGCCTGCTCGCGAAGAGGCCATCACTACCCACACATGTTTGGGCTACGACTCGGTTTTGCCGACTTCATATTCACGCAGCTTGTTGGCAATGGTGGTGTGCGAAACCCCAAGTCGCTTACCCAACTGCCGACTGCTCGGATGCTCGGAATACAACCGCTCCAGCACCGCTTTCTCGAAGCGCCCGACAATTTCGTCCAAGCCACCTTCCAGCGAAAAATCGCCAAGCGGCTGACGCACGCCGTAATCCGGCAGCCGAATATGCTCAGCCTTCACCGTGCCGCCATCGCACAGGGAAACCGCCTGGAACAGCACGTTCTCCAGTTGCCGCACGTTGCCCGGCCAGTGGTAATGACTGAGCCGATCCATCGCTGCCGGTGCCAGTTTCGGCAGCGAGCAACCGATCTGCCGACTGGCCTGATCGAGAAAGTGCTCGACCAGCGGCGTCAGTCCGTCGAGGCATTCGCGCAACGGCGGGATATGCAGGGAGAGCACGTTCAAGCGGTGATACAAATCCTGGCGAAACTCGCCGCGTGCGCACAGTTCGGACAAGTCCACCTGGGTGGCGCAGATCACCCGCACATCCAGGTAAACCTCTTCATCACTGCCGACGCGACGGAAGCAACCGTCCTGTAGAAAGCGCAGCAACTTCACCTGCAAGCGCGGGCTCATTTCGCCAACACCATCGAGAAACAGCGTGCCGCCCGCCGTCAGCTCCAGCAGCCCGAGCTTGCCTTCAGCCCGCGCCCCTTCAAAAGCGCCGGGGCCGTAGCCGAACAGCTCGGTCTCGGCCATCGACTCAGGCAGGCCTGCGCAGTTGAGCGCCATCAGCGGCGACTGCCCGCGCGGGCTGGCGAGGTGGCAAGCACGCGCGAGCAATTCCTTGCCGGTGCCGGTTTCGCCTTCAATCAACAGCGGTGCATCGAGCGGGGCCATACGCCGCGCTTCACGAACCACGGCGGCCATGACTTTGGAGCTCTGGAAGATGCTGTCGAAGCCACGCAGCTCCTGCTTGCGCACGTTGTAGATGCGCTCGCCTACGCGGTCGGCGCGGTGCAAGGTCAATACCGCGCCGGCCATCGCTTCACTGTCGTCGTGCTCCGATTGCAGTGGCGCGATGTCAGCCAGAAAGATGTCGCCCTTGACCTTGACCCGCATGCCGTTGATTCGCGATTTGTTGGCGCGCACCAGCTCTGGCAAATCGAAATCTTCGGCGTAACGCGACAGCGGAATCCCCGGCACTTCATCGACCCGTACACCGAGCAACTGCGCCGCCGCGCGGTTGGCAGCGACGATCGAGCCGCCCATGTCGATCGACAGCACCGGAAACTCCAGCGCGCCGAGCAAGGCGTTCAGCTCCATGTGCCGTCGTTCGCTGGGCATCAGCCCTACCCGCTTGACGCCGAACACCCCAGCGATCGCCTCGAATTTCGGTCGCAGCGCCTGGAACTGGATATTGATCAGGTTCGGGCAGTGCAGGTAGATCGCATTGCCGTGCTCGCCACCGACCTCACCGCGCGCGACGTTGATGCCGTACGCCACCAACAGATTGAGGATGTCGCGCAGGATGCCGATGCGGTTCTGGCAGTGGACTTTGATGCGCATATAAATCGCCCGAATAAACGATGAGAAACCTGTAGGAGTGAGCCTGCTCGCGATGGCTTTGGGTCAGTTGATATTGATGCTGACTGATACACCGCTATCGCGAGCAGGCTCACTCCTACAGGGGGACCGCGCCAGACTTTTCTGTGGCGGCACGCAGATAATTGTCAAGATTATGTGACAGCCAACCGCCTTTTCAAACCCATGAATCACTGCAAACGCGAGATATCCGCCAAACCGTAACGATAACTTTACGAATTACAGAGAAATTTCCTACGCGCAGGCTATTCAACCTGCTGCACATCAATCCGCTCTCAGGTAATTCTGAATCCATCGCTGGACATAACAAGAACGAATTCCCCTAGCAGGAGAGCAGTATGAAGCAGACGCAATACGTGGCCCGCGAGCCCGATGCGCAAGGTTTTATCGACTACCCCGCCGAAGAACACGCGGTGTGGAACACGCTGATCACTCGCCAGTTGAAAGTGATTGAAGGGCGTGCCTGCCAGGAGTACCTGGACGGTATCGAAAAACTCGGTCTGCCCCACGACCGCATTCCGCAACTCGGCGAGATCAACAAGGTGCTCGGCGAGACCACCGGTTGGCAGGTCGCCCGCGTTCCGGCACTGATTCCCTTCCAGACCTTTTTTGAACTGCTGGCCAGCAAGCAATTTCCGGTCGCGACCTTTATTCGTACCCGCGAAGAGCTGGACTACCTGCAAGAGCCGGATATTTTCCACGAGATCTTCGGTCACTGCCCGCTGCTGACCAACCCGTACTTCGCCGAATTCACCCACACCTACGGCAAGCTCGGCCTACAGGCCACCAAGGAAGAACGCGTTTATCTGGCGCGTCTGTACTGGATGACCATCGAGTTCGGCCTGGTCGACACCCCGCAGGGCAAACGCATCTACGGTGGCGGCATCCTGTCCTCGCCGAAAGAAACCGTTTATTCGCTGTCGGACGAGCCTGAACATCAGGCCTTCGACCCGCTCGAAGCCATGCGCACGCCGTATCGCATCGACATCCTGCAACCGCTGTACTTTGTCCTGCCGAACCTCAAGCGTCTGTTCGACGTGGCCCATGAAGACATCATGGCCATGGTTCGCCAAGGCATGCAGCTGGGTCTGCACGCACCGAAATTTCCGCCGAAACCAAAAGCCGCGTGAACCGCGACTTTTGCTGACAATTGAGCCTGTCAGTCGCCGCCACTTTGGTTTAGCGTGACGGCATTGACGGCTCAAACGCTTTAATAAAAAAAACACACTCGATTTCAGGAATACACCATGTCCACTTTGAACCAAGCCCACTGCGAAGCCTGCCGCGCCGATGCGCCACAAGTCAGCGACGAAGAACTGCCGATCCTGATCAAGCAGATCCCTGACTGGAACATCGAAGTACGTGACAGCATCATGCAACTGGAGAAGGTCTTCCTGTTCAAGAACTTCAAGCACGCGCTGGCCTTCACCAACGCGGTCGGCGAGATCTCCGAGGCCGAAGGTCACCATCCGGGCCTGCTGACCGAGTGGGGCAAAGTCACCGTGACCTGGTGGAGCCACTCGATCAAAGGCCTGCACCGCAACGACTTCATCATGGCCGCGCGCACTGACGAAGTGGCCAAGACTGCAGAAGGACGCAAGTAATGCATTTCGACGCCATCGGCCGGGTACCCGGCGACCCGATCCTCGGCTTGATGGAGGCGTATGCGCAGGACAGCAACCCGCGCAAATTCGACCTGGGCGTTGGCGTCTACAAGGACGCCCAGGGCCTGACGCCGATCCCGGAAGCGGTGAAAATCGCCGAAGCGCGACTGGTCGAAAGCCAGGACACCAAGACTTACATCGGCGGCCACGGCAACCCGCTGTTTGGCAAAGTCATCAACGAGTTGGTGCTCGGCGCCGACTCGAAGCTGATCGCCGAACAACGTGCCGGCGCCACCCAGACCCCGGGCGGCACCGGTGCCCTGCGTCTGGCGGCTGACTTCATTGCTCAGTGCCTGCCGGGCAAAGGCGTGTGGCTGAGCAACCCGACCTGGCCGATCCACGAAACCATTTTCGCGACGGCCGGGGTCAAGGTCAGTCACTACCCATACGTGGGCAGTGACAACCGCCTCGACGTCGACGCCATGCTCGCCGTACTCAACGAAGTACCGAAAGGTGATGTGGTGCTGCTGCACGCGTGCTGCCACAACCCGACCGGTTTTGACTTGAGCCATGACGACTGGCAGCGCGTGCTCGATGTGGTGCGCGCGCGCAATCTGCTGCCGCTGATCGACTTTGCCTACCAGGGCTTTGGCGATGGTCTGGAGCAGGATGCATGGTCGACGCGTTTGTTCGCCGCGCAAGTGCCTGAGCTGCTGATCACCAGTTCCTGCTCGAAGAACTTCGGTCTGTACCGCGACCGCACCGGTGCGCTGATCGTCTGCGCGAAAACCGCCGACAAGCTCATCGACATCCGCAGCCAACTGGCCAACATCGCCCGCAACCTGTGGTCGACGCCGCCGGATCACGGTGCTGCGGTGGTCGCGACCATCCTCGCCGATCCAGAACTGAAAGCCCGCTGGGCCGATGAAGTGGAAGCCATGCGCCTGCGGATTGCGCAACTGCGCAGCGGCTTGGTCGAAGCGCTGGAACCGCATGGCCTGCGCGAGCGTTTTGCGCACATTGGTGTGCAGCGCGGCATGTTCTCTTACACCGGCCTGTCGCCGGAGCAAGTGAAGCAACTGCGCGAGCATCACAGCGTGTACATGGTCAGCTCGGGCCGGGCGAACGTCGCCGGTATCGACGCCACCCGCCTCGCGCTGCTGGCCGAAGCCATCGCCAGCGTCTGCAAATAGTCAAAGCACCGCAGTACCCCTGTAGGAGTGAGCCTGCTCGCGATAGCGGTGTATCAGCCAGCATCTTAGTTGACTGATACACCGCTATCGCGAGCAGGCTCACTCCTACATTTGTTTTGTGGTGACCTTTGGGTTTTGCCCTCCCTGCGGCCATCTGTCGCATTAATTTGAATTAAAAGTCTGATTGTCATTTTTCCTGCTGTATCCTGCGCAGGCTTTCAAGAAGCGCGGATCTACCAGATCTATCAACAGACTTAGCGAGGAGCGCAACCATGCACGAGATTCCTAATCTCCCCTTCCCAAGCCTGCACGTACCTGAGCAGACGACCACGCAACAAGCCGGCGCGGGGCAGCCCGAACCGAAAGAAGCCGTTGAGAGCCGCCCGGCCGACAACGAAGAGTAAGACCCGTCGTACAGACCGTGTGGAAAGCGCTAACATGCGCTTTCCACACTGCCTGAAACCCGAGCCCGCCATGACCGACGAATTCTCCGAAAGCCAAGCTGCCGTCCTGATCGGCGCCACCGAGAAAATGATCGAGATCTGGAACCGTCTCTCGCCCGAGAAACAAGCCGCCCTGCTCGCCCGTTTCGGCAGCGAAGAAAATGCCCTGGCGGCGCTGGTCACCACACAACTGGTTGCCCCGGCCAAATCCTGAAGTAGCCTCCCGGCAAATAGTTTTACTTTTCCCGCCCCAGATCCGTCCGCGCCGGTATCATAAGCAGCCTATCTAATCTGCCGCTCCCGTGGATCGTTACCCATGTCGTCCTCTATGCCAGAACCCCAGCGCCCCCTGGCGGTTACGCTGCAAGTCGTCTCCATCGTCCTCTTCACCTTTATCGGTTACCTGAACATCGGCATTCCGCTCGCGGTGTTGCCGGGTTATGTGCACAGTGACCTGGGCTTTGGTGCGGTGATCGCCGGTCTGGTGATCAGCGTGCAATACCTCGCCACCCTGCTCAGCCGCCCGTACGCCGGCAAGATCATCGACAACCAGGGCAGCAAACGCGCGGTGATGATTGGCCTCGCCGGGTGTGGTTTGAGCGGTGTGTTCATGTTGATTTCGGCGTGGACACCGAGCATGCCGATGCTCAGTTTGATCAGTCTATTGATCGGCCGTCTGGTACTGGGCAGCGCGGAAAGCCTTGTCGGCTCCGGCTCGATCGGCTGGGGCATTGGCCGGGTCGGCGCAGCAAACACCGCCAAGGTGATTTCCTGGAACGGCATCGCCAGTTACGGCGCACTGGCGGTCGGCGCCCCGTTCGGTGTGTGGCTGGTCGGCCAGTTGGGTCTGTGGAGCATGGGCGCCAGCATCATCTTGCTGGCGATTCTTGGTCTGGCGCTGGCCTGGCCGAAAACCGCCGCGCCGATTGTCGCCGGCGAACGCCTGCCGTTCATGCATGTGCTCGGCAAAGTGTTTCCCCACGGTTGTGGCTTGGCGCTGGGTTCGATCGGCTTCGGCACCATTGCCACCTTCATCACCCTGTATTACGCGACCCAGCATTGGGACAACGCCGTACTGTGCCTGAGCCTGTTCGGCGCCAGCTTCATCGGTGCGCGCCTGTTGTTCGGCAACCTGATCAACCGCCTCGGCGGCTTTCGTGTGGCGATTGCCTGTCTGTCGGTGGAAACCCTTGGTCTGCTGCTGTTGTGGCTGGCGCCGGACGCACATTGGGCGCTGGCCGGAGCGGCGTTGAGCGGGTTTGGTTTCTCGCTGGTGTTCCCGGCGCTGGGCGTGGAAGCGGTGAATCTGGTGCCCGCCTCCAGTCGCGGCGCAGCCGTCGGCGCTTACTCGCTGTTCATCGACTTGTCGCTGGGGATCACCGGGCCATTGGCCGGGGCGATTGCGGCAGGCTTTGGCTTTGCCTCGATCTTCCTCTTCGCTGCCCTCGCCTCGCTAAGCGGATTGGCACTGAGCGTGTATCTGTACAAGCACACCGCCAAGTATCGCGAAGACTAGAAATCCACTTTGCCGCGCCCGGCCTTGATACTGCCTCGCTTGGTTTTCGATTCGAGTCGGCGCTTCTTTGAGCCGAGGGTCGGTTTGGTCGGACGGCGTTTCTTTTCGACTTTGGTCGCGCTGAGAATCAGCTCGACCAGACGCTCCAGCGCGTCGGCACGGTTGGCTTCCTGCGTGCGGTATTGCTGCGCCTTGATGATCAACACGCCGTCGCTGGTGATGCGACTGTCACGCAGCGCCAGCAACCGCTCCTTGTAGAACTCGGGCAACGACGAGGCCGGTATGTCGAAGCGCAGGTGCATGGCGCTGGAGACCTTGTTGACGTTCTGCCCACCGGCGCCTTGCGCGCGGATGGCGGTCAGTTCGATCTCGGCATCCGGCAGATGCACGTTGTTGGAAATCACCAGCATGGAAAAACGTCCGTAATCAGAACGCGCAGGATACCGCGAAACAGACTTCGAACCTGCTGAAGATCCATTGCAGACCCTCGCCTGTTCACGCAAAGGTCAGTGCAATCGCCATCGATTTGACAGAAATCGATCAGCCGCCCAAGTGCGCAACTTCTTGCGCACCTGTCTTCGAAAAAAACGCCCGTCAATCGCCTGCAGCCCATGTCACACGGGCCCTGTAGCCGAGTGCGCAAGAAGTTGCACAGCACTGCGCAACTTCTTGCGCACTTTGAAGCTATTTCCCCAGAAAAAATCGATTTATCCCACAGGCATCCGGCGCAAACCCTTACTGCGTAGTGGCTATATGGTGGCTGGCACGGATTTTGATATCAAATCGGCACTAACGCGTGCTGAATGCAGGCAGGAACGACAGGGTTGCTCGCAGAGCCAGCCACCCTCGGTCAAAGGAATGACGCAATGAAAGACGCAATTCGCTTGGGCGACTCCACCACGCACGGTGGCAAAGTCCTCGAAGCCTTCTCCCAGACCGACCTAAACGGCAAGCCGATTGCCGGGGTCGGTCACAAGGTCAGTTGCCCATTGTGCAAAGGGATTTTCCCGATTGCCGAGGGCAGCAGCACCTACACCGTCGATGGCACCCCCATCGCACTGGACGGCATGAAAACCGCCTGCGGCGCCGCACTGATCGCCAGTGGCCCGAAAGGCGCTGTCGTCAGCTAATCCCGTTTTTGATTTTGATGCGTACCTCCGAGAGGCGGCTTGTTGTCGCCCGCTCGTTGAGGTCTTCAATTTTTGCCCGCAAAGCCCGGCCCTTGTTGGCGGGTGAGATGCCGTGATGACCACTGAAACTGCTGTCGCAAAACGTGAGCCCCAAGCTGCCATCGTTCCACTCAATGCCATCGACGTTCAGGACGTCGCCAGCAGTGCGGCGGCTTTCGATGCCTGGCTGCAATCCGCCACCGATGGTGTGGTTACGCTTGATCGAATCAAGAACTACGCCGGTTTCTTGCCGGTGGTCGGCAACATCATGGCACTGGTCGATGCACTGAGTGACATCGTCACCCTGTCGGACGCCAAGCAACGCGACTTGCTCACGTGGGCCAGCCTTGGCATCAACCTGATCGGCGTCTTGCCGTTGCCACCGTCGATGGCCGCAGCGCGCATGACCCTGCGGCCGACGCTGTTTCTGGTGCGTCAGGAGATGAGAGCCAGCAGCAAGTTGTTGCTCAGCACCTCCGTGATCGAGGTGCTGGTCGGTCACCTGAACGCCTCGATTATCGGCACCCTCGATGACTTTGTTGAGCAAGCCAAAGGCAAGTTGCCGGGGATTCTGGCGGACGCTGGCAAGCTCGGCGAACAAATCATCAACGAGATTGCCACCGGTATCGAAACAACGGCCCTCGGCCGGCTGGATGCCAAGGGCGATCTGGAGGAAGCCAGCGCAAGAGCCAGCGTCGGCCGCGGCCAACTGCTCAACGACCCCCTAGCGACGGCCGACAATTTTTTAGCGGCAGCCAACAGTGCCTTGAAAGCGGCAGGCAAAGGGATGGTCAACAGCGTCGCGCAGAACCTGCTGCCGAACAAGCTCCAGACACAGATCACTACCGAGACCGGCAAACTGCGCGCGATGGGCCCGGAACTGCGCACGCAGTTGAGCAAGCTCGACGATAAAAATGTGCAGAACTCCATCGGCTGGCTGCTGCAGATCCTCTCCAGCGCCGTGACCCTGTGGCGCAAGCGCAATGCCCATGGGCAGAACGCCGCGGTCCATACGGAGAAGACCGGTAAGGCCACCCACACGGCTGCGGAAGGCGAATTGGGCGCCAACAACAAGCAAGCCCCAGCGAAAAGCGCGCCCAATCCGGAGAAAGGTCCCTGTAAATGCGCCACTGAATTCAGTATCAATTTTGCCCTGGGTTCGGAAAGCCTCAGCCATACCGATTTCAGCCTGCCCGGCCCCTTCCCGATCGAATGGACGCGCACCTACAACTCACGCCTCGACGCCTACGATCAGAGCGAACTCGGTGCCCGCTGGATCAACGAGTTCACTACACGGTTTGACTGCGTGGACGATGGCCTGACGTTCTACGGCGCCGACGGCCGCGACCACAGCTATCCACTGCCAAAAGTCGGCCTGTTCCACTACGACGCCATCGAAGACATCACCCTGGTCCGCAACAGTGAAGATCAATTGTTGCTGTGCCGTGGTTTCGAACGCAAAGAAACCTACGTCCGCCGCGGCCAGCGTTTCGTGCTGAGCAACATTTCGCTACGCAACGGCGCCGGGATCATGCTGCATTACGAGCATCGACACGGCGAACACTCGCTGCTCTCCGACCTGATCACCTATCAGGAAAACGACTTCACCAAAGTGCACCTGCACCTCGGCACAATGATCGACGATCACGGCCGGTTTATCGGCCTCTGGCAGATCGTTGACGGCGAACCACTGCGCCAGCTCTGCGCCTACCAGTACGACGCCTATGGCGACCTGATTCAGGCGCAGGACGAGAACGGCGCCGTCTGGGCGTATCAGTTCGAGCATCACCTGATCACCCGCTACACCGACCGCACCGGGCGCGGCATGAACCTGCAGTGGGACGGTTCAAGCGCCAAGGCCAAAGCCGTGCGCGAATGGGCCGATGACGGTAGCTTCGACACGCGCCTGGAGTGGGACGAAAACATCCGTCTGACCTACGTCACCGATGCCCTCGGCAACGAGACCTGGCACTACTACGACATCCTTGGCTACACCTACCGCATCCGTTACGCCGACGAGCGTTCGGAATGGTTCTTCCGCGACGAGGCCAAAAACATCGTGCGCCGCGTCAATGCCGACGGCAGCACCGATCGCTACAGCTACGATGAACGCAGCAACCTGCTCGAGCACATTCGCGCCGATCACACGGTGATGCATTACGCCTACGATGATCAGGACCTGCTGATCAAGATCAGCGATGCCGAGGGCGGACAATGGCAGCGCGCCTATGACGACCAAGGCAATCTGGTCGAAGCGCTCGATCCGCTGGGCAACAAAACCGAATACGCCTACAACAAATCCGGCCAGCCGACCGCGATCAAGGACGCCAACGGCAACGAAAAAACCCTCGACTACAACGATGCCGGTCAATTGGTGGAGTACGTCGATTGCTCGGGCAAAACCAGCGCGTGGGAGTACAACGAACTGGGGCAAATGGTCTGCTTCACCGACGCCGCCGGCAACGCCACCGAATACGAATACAAGGCCGGCCAACCGGTGCTGATCAAGCACCCGGACAAGACCGAAGAGCGCTTTGATCGTGATGCCGAAGGTCGGCTGTTGGCGCACGTTGATGGACTCGATCGCTGCACCACCTGGAGCTACAGCGCTGCCGGTTTGATCGCCGAACGCATCGATGCCGCCGAGCAAACCCTGCGCTATCGCTGGGACCGTCTCGGACGGTTAACGGCGCTGGAAAACGAAAACGAACAACGCGCGCACTTCCACTACGACCCGGTCGGACGCCTGCTCGAAGAGCGCGGTTTCGATGGGCGCAGCACGCGTTATCAGTATGACCCACTCACCGGACGCCTCGCGCAATCGATCAATGGCCAACGCGTCATCTCGTTGAGCTTCGACCCGATGGGCCGTTTGACCGAACGTCGCGCCACCCTGGGCGATCAGTCGCAAAGCGAAACCTTTGCCTATGACGGCAACGGCAACCTGGTACTGGCCGACAACGCCGACAGCCGCCTGCAATGGTTCCACGACCCGGCCGGCAATCTGCTGCGCGAGCACCAGCATTACCTCGGACTGGAAAAACCCACCGTCGCGATCTGGCAGCACGAGTACGACGTGCTCAACCAGCGAGTTGCCAGCGTGCGCCCCGACGGCCACCGCGTCAGCTGGCTGACTTACGGCAGCGGCCACCTGCTCGGCCTGCGCCTCGATGAACACGAACTGATCGGCTACGAACGCGACGACCTGCACCGCGAAGTCGCCCGCCATCAAGGCAATCACCTACTGCAAACCCAAAGCTGGGACCCGGCCGGTCGCTTGCAGGAACAGCTGCTGGGACGCAGCGACGACAAATCCACGCTGCTCAAACGCGAGTACAGCTACGACGCCGCCGGCCAACTGACCGACATCAACGACAGCCGCCGCGGACCGCTCGCCTATCGCTACGATCCGGTCGGCCGACTGCTCAGCGCCACCACACGTCAAGGCGTGGAAACCTTCGCCTTCGACCCGGCCGGCAACCTGCTCGACGACAAAGCGACAGAAATTCGCCGCCCGCTCGACCTGACCCCACCGCGCAGCAAACTGGTCGACAACCTGCTGCGCGAATACGCCGGCACGCACTACGACTACGACGAACGCGGCAACCAGATACAGCGCTGGCACAATGGCCAACGCAGCGATCTGCGCTGGGATCTGTTTGATCGACTGGTGCATTTCGAAGACCCGCGCCTGAGCGTGGATTTCGCCTACGACGCACTGGGACGCCGCCTGCACAAGAACTCCCGCGCGCACTACAAACAGCGCCCGGAAGCAGGCTCTCTCTGGAACAGAAACGAACACGCGCGCAAACAGCGCGAGCTGGGTTGCGGCTTCACCTTGTACGGCTGGGATGGCGACAACCTCGCCTGGGAAAGCAGCCCAGCGCAAAGCGATGGCGAGCCCGGCCGCACGGTTCATTATGTCTACGAGCCAGACACCTTCGTCCCGATCGCTCAGGCTGTGCGGCATGCGCCAATCGATCTGATCGGTTTGCCGGATTACAGTGGTGAATACAGCCTTGATGAAGATCCGGTGTGGAATCACAAGGCAACGGCATTACCGTTTGATGCGTTGGCGTGGTACCAATGTGATCACCTCGGCACGCCGCAGGAATTGACGGACTCGCAAGGCAACCTTGCCTGGACCGCGCAGTACAAGGCGTGGGGACAGGTGACGGAGCAGCGCTCGGAGTGGGCACGGCAGCATGGCGTGATGAACCCGATACGATTCCAGGGGCAGTATCACGATCATGAGACAGGGCTGCATTACAACCGGTATCGTTATTACGATCCAAGCGTAGGTCGTTTTATCAGCCAAGACCCGATTGGCTACGCAGGAGGGTTGAACCTCTTCGAGTACGCTCCGAATCCTTCGAACTGGGTCGATCCATTAGGATTGGCTAAAAAAGGCTCTCAATCTGGAGGCACACCCAAACAGGCTCAATCAAAGGTTAGAAGAGGCCAAGCACCTGCGGAGATTACTCGAATTGACGAGCCTGAACAGAGTGTACCTAGCAGCCAATGGCATGCACACTGCAAGTGCGGGTCCGGATACAATCTTGATGGGTCAATACATGATAAAGGAAAAGGGGACGTGACTTTTTCCAAGAAAACAAAAGAATGGCTAAACGATCATGGATGGAGTATTCCTTAAATGAAGCTGGTTGAACTTTATAACAAAATCATAAGTAAAGAACCGTACAACAATATGAACGTATTCTTTGAAAGCTACGAAAGCTTCGAAGAGATACCGATCGTATCCAGATACAGCCGATTGGATTTTTTAAAAGAGGAAATGAATAACGATAAAGTTTCGGAGCTCCTAGTGAGCACCGCTATCTTTTTAATGAATTCTATAAAAATAATGGGGCCAACAGACAAGCCAGATTTCTACGCCATTACTTTCACCGATTTTGATGGACTGGATGTGGGCGATGTCATTATCCCAAATATTTTTGTTTATCCAGGGCCTGCTTCAAACGGGTTTGTGGATAAGATACGCGTAAAAAAAATAAAAGCAGTGTCACGAGAAATGAAAGAAGTAAAAAAGATCTTTGATATGTTAGGTTTTGAGACTGTTTTTGACTTTCATGAAAGCAGGTTTTATGACTCCGCATCCAAAGATGAAATTGTTAGGATTTTTGCCGTCCCAAAAATATCGAGCAGTAAAATTAAGGAGTCAAACTCTTTAAGCTCTGAGCATTAAGGTGTTACGCATGTGCAATATCAAACACCCAGATAAAAAATATTTTTTACATTCGAATTATGAAAGCCTGACGAATTCAAGTTAATGCTTAATGACCTATTTCATCTGAAAAATATAGACAATATAGAAATAACTCTTGAAACCAACTTCATCGGGGCGACCGTTAATGCAGAAACGCTGCCTAAGCCTGGACGCTCCCAATGCACCCGCTGATCGAACTTCCCGAGACTCTCCACCCACTCTTCCTGGCTGCCGGTTGGCCTGTCACCCATATCGAGCCATTGCCGGATTTCGTCCCGCGCGAGCATCCGGCCGCTGCTCTGCTCGAACAACTGGCCGGCCTGACCGTCGGCACCTGCGGCCCAGGCGAAGACTGCGCTACCAGCGATGTAGCGTTTCGCGCCTTTAAGCACCTGTATGGAGATGAAGACTTCTTGGCCTGGCAGCAACGCTTGGGCAGCACCTTGGTGAACATCGCCGAAATTCATCATGGCCACGCTGCACTGTTGATGGACGAAAAAGGTCGCTGCTACGCCTTGAGTTTCATTCATGACGGGTTCTGGCTGCAGGGCAGAACTTTTGTCGAGGCGATGGAAAAGCTAGTGTTTGGGCACAAGTGCGGTCAGCAAGTGGCGCTGGCCACACCGGGCGCCGTGCCAGTTGTTTAGATCCCTCTGCTTTTTGCACCGATCTAAAAACGGTTCCAATTTAACATGCCTATTATTCAGGGATTGAAGCCTCACTCCATCTTAAGATAGCCGCTCACGGACTCACGAGCGCCTCTGGACTCTGCACCGAACTCCATCTCCATTTCGAGTATCATCTCCCCCCTTTGCCCTAAAGACCTCAATGCAGGAAGCATAACCATGACCAACAAAGCAGTTATCGTATTCAGCGGCGGGCAGGACTCCACCACGTGCTTGATCCACGCCCTGACCCACTACGATGAAGTCCACTGCATCACGTTTGACTATGGTCAGCGTCATCATGCGGAAATTGAAGTGGCGCAGCAGCTGTCGAAAAAGCTCGGTGTGACCGTGCATAAAACGCTGGATGTGTCCTTGCTCAATGAGCTGGCCATCAGCAGCCTGACTCGCGATAACATTCCGGTCCCGACCGTTAACAGTTCCGGCGAGAGCCTGCCAAGCACCTTTGTTCCGGGGCGGAACATTCTGTTTCTGACCCTGGCTTCTATCTATGCCTATCAAGTCCAGGCCAAAACGGTCATTACCGGTGTTTGTGAAACCGACTTCTCGGGCTATCCCGATTGCCGGGATGAGTTCGTCAAGGCCTTGAATAAAGCCCTTGAGTTAGGCATGGATTACAAGCTGCAACTGGATACACCATTGATGTGGCTGAACAAGGCAGAAACCTGGGCCTTGGCTGATTACCACCATCAACTGGATCTGGTTCGCGAAGAAACACTGACTTGCTACAACGGCATCAAAGGCACTGGATGTTCCGATTGCGATGCCTGTAATCTTCGTGCCAAAGGCTTGAATGAGTTCCTGAACAATAAAGTGCAGGTAACTCAACGCTTGAAAGAGAAACTTGGCTTAAATTAATACTGCAACAACAAGCGCTCACTCAAGCATGCCGAGTGAGCGCCCTCCCCTCTTTATTGCGTCTGCGCACCCGTCAGGTATTTCTTGAACAATGATCTTGCACCGTAGGCTGGCAAGATATTAAAGAAGGCAAAACCTACCTTGATTGCGATCTGAACGTAGATCATGCCCAGTATCGCGCTATTTTCCATCGTTCCGTAAAACGCGATATAGCAGAACAGAAAACTGTCGATGATCACGGCAAACAATGTGCTTAAAAACACTCGCAAGAACAGAAATCTGGAATTGGTCAGCTCTTTAATCTTGCACAACAGGTACGAGTTTATGTTCTCGGAAACCAGAAACGATATAGAAGACGCTACCAGAACTGCTGACAACTGACTGATAACATCATTGTAAGCGCCATCGAGTTTCCAACCCGGCAGTCCCGGAAGATGGGTCGTAATGGCCAGCAGAATGATAATCGCGGCGTTGCTGATGAACGCGAACAGAATCGCTTTTCGCGCGAGCCGCAGGCCAAACGTTTCGTTAAGCAAGTCGACGATCAGGAATGTCAGCGGATAGAGGAAGGTGCCCGGCGTTACGACAATATCGAAATACTCGAGGTAGATCGGTTTTGTCGCTGCAATACTGGTAAAAATATAAAGCGTGAACAGCATCAGGTTCAGGATGATGTAGATCATCCAGGAACTCTCATGACGGTCATTTATTTCGTAAGCGGTGAGTGCGCCGCCCTGGGAGTAAAACTTCTTATAGAGGTTTTTCACTTCGATTTTATTCAGATTATCCATAATCTCACTATTCAACACTTCACTTAGCTTTATTTTAATTATTTTGCCTGTCGCGATGACCATGATGACGGCCAGGCTTTTTCCATTTTCGAATCCCAGCAACTTGTACTTGCTGTTTTCCAATTCAACACTGCAGTCCATTAAATCGTTCCTCGATTACATCTCCGATCACGCATACACGATCCGTATCAAAGCTGCCTTCATGGCTTATAGATAACTTCGCTGTGATTTTGTCATACACCAGCTTTTCCCTGTCGCTGGTCGATGCTCCTTTCTGCACGATCAATAGATCGCCGGGTTCATTCATGCCGCTGATTTCGTTTTCCAGCAACACGCCGATCAGGTTAAAGGACGCGCCAAAATAGTAAGTCAGTGGATGAATCGTGGCCAACTCACCAATTCTTTTATCCAGACTTTGCAGCAGCATACTTTCCTTGATAACAGGCACCGCCGCCGGATTCATGTTCCCCTGTGGCGAAATACTGCTTTCGATGATTTCCTTTTCTTCAAAATCTATCGTCTCGATTTCTTCGTAAGACACGCCGAAGAAATCAGAAATCTTGCGCACAGTGGACTGCTGGACATTGACCACCTTGCCTTCAAGGATGTTGTAGATGGTCGTTCGGGTCAAACCACTGGAGTTGCACAAGGACAGCTGCGTCTCCCCGCGACTCTTTATCAGGTATTTGATGTTGTTCTTCAGATTCTCCGATCTTTCTCTTCTGTGCATCACATGCTTATCATCCATTTTTAACTGCAATCAATGTCACGTCCCGAATGATCATTCCGGACATACACAAGTGAGGTAGGAAATTGCAGTTATATCCCTGTCAGTGCCGCGCAGGATCATAGCATTCTCCCTCCCTGGGTTCGGTATAAAAAGTCAGCTTTCACAGGCGGCTTCCGCCAACATGCGGGGCTATTTCAGCCTCGCTAATGACTCGTCAGTTCCTGTCGACTTCCACCCCTGGCCTGAAAATCGGCCCCGGGCAGTGCTCGTTTTACACCCGACGTGACCACAAAAAGAATCATTTTCTTTGAAGAATGTTCATTTTTTTGATTAATTCTGTGGCGTTCCTCACTGAAAAATCTATGATGCGTCAATCCGGCGTCGCATTCTCAAGAGTGAAAGAACGAAAAACCGGGAGGCCTGTACAGGGTTTAGTTTTGCACGCACAGCGGTCAAAACACGGATTCGCCTGTACAGATCTGGCAAGCAAGGACATGCGCAAATCACGCAAAACCAGGGAAGGAATAAAGCAATGGCAGTCATTACTGAACCGCTCAAGAACCAGGCTGACTTGCTGCGACGCGGCCTGGCGGATCTTCGCGCAGAAGACGCCGAACTGGCGGCGATTCTCGACGTTGAAGTCACGCGTCAACAGCACACGCTTTCACTGGTCTCCTCCTCCTGCGCAGTCCAGCCGCGAACCTTGGCGGCCTCCGCCTCCGTGCTGGTCAACGTGACCGCAGAAGGCATGTCCGGCAAACGCCACAGCGCAGGGTGCGAGAACGTCGAGTTGGTCGAATCGCTGGCCATCCGCCGGGCGCGGCAACTGTTCGGCGCGCAATACGCCAACGTGCAGCCACACTCAGCGTCGAACGCCGTTTACCAAGTGCTCACGGCCTTGCTTGAGCCCGGCGACACCTTGCTGGGCATGGCGGTGGAACACGGCGGTCATCTGACGCATGGCAGCCTCGCCGCGTTTTCCGGCGCCTACTACAAGGCGATCCAGTACGGCACGACAGCAGACGGCCTGATCGATTACGACAAGGTACGCCTGCTCGCACTCGCCCATCGCCCACGCGTCATCCTCTGCGGCGCCAGCGCCTATTCGCGCGAAGTGGACTTCAAGCGGTTTCGCGAAATTGCCGATGAAGCCGGGGCCATCCTGCTCGCCGACATTTCGCATATCGGCGGGCTGGTCGCCACCGGGCGCCATCCAAGTCCGATCGACGCCGCCCATGTCACAGTCACCTGCACGCACAAGCAACTCGCCGGGCCTCGCGGTGGCGTGATTCTCAGCGGTGCTGATGCGAACACCAAGATTCCCGGTTTGCGGACCACCTTCAGTCGCCTGCTTGATCAAGCCGTTTACCCGCGAATGCAAGGCGCACCTGCTGCCAACATGATCGCTGCGAAGGCTGCCGCGCTGGGTTATGCAATGTCCGCAGAATTCGATGCCTGCATGGCGCAGATCCGCAGCACGGCGGATGAAATGGCCAAAGCGTTTCAGGCCAAGGATTATGAGGTGGTTGGCGGCTGCAGTGAAAACCACACGGTGCTGGTTCGCTTGCGTGGCGGCATTACCGGCGCCATCGCGGAGGCGGCGCTGGGGCACTGCGGGATCATCGTCAGCAAATATCGCGTACCCGACGATCCCCGTTCGGCACTTGTCACCAGCGGGCTGCGAATCGGCACGGCTGCTCTGGCGCAACGCCGGGTCGATGTCCACGGCAGCCGCCAGATCGTCGATTTGATCGTGCGGATTCTGAATACCGTAGCGCCGCTCGGCGAACAGGACTACACCCTGGAACCGCTGCTACTCGCGCAGTTTCGCTCAGAGGTCGAAACCCTGTGCAGGGACTATCCTTTCGCCGACTATCAATAGCGTTCCAACATTTGCAGCCATAAAAAAACCCGGCGCTCAGGCCGGGTTTTGTGTTTCTGCGTCAGCGCTTACTTGGCAGCACCTGCCGCGTGCACGGCCTGCTGCGCACCGCGCTTGTTCTTGATCACGTAGCAAACCCACATGAACACCACCCACAGCGGAATCGCGTACACCGAGATCTGAATGCCCGGGATCAGCAGCATCACACCAAGGATGAACGCAACAAACGCCAGGCAGATGTAGTTGCCGTACGGGTACCACAGCGCCTTGAACAGCGGCGTCTGCCGGGTCTTGTTCATGTGCTGACGGAACTTGAAGTGCGAGAAGCTGATCATCGCCCAGTTGATCACCAGCGTTGCAACCACCAGCGACATCAGCAGTTCCAGCGCGTGTTGCGGGATCAGGTAGTTGAGCAGCACCGCAACCAGTGTCACTGCAGCCGAAGCCAGGATCGACCGCACCGGCACGCCGCGCTTGTCGATCTTCGCCAGACCTTTCGGCGCATCACCCTGCTCGGCCATGCCCAGCAGCATACGGCTGTTGCAGTAGGTGCCGCTGTTATACACCGACAACGCTGCGGTCAGGACCACAAAGTTGAGGATGTGCGCGGCGGTGTTGCTGCCGAGCATCGAGAACACTTGCACGAACGGGCTGCCGCTGTACGAATCGCCGGACGCGTTGAGGGTTTCCAGCAGGCTGTCCCACGGCGTCAGCGACAGCAGGATCACCAGTGCACCGATGTAGAAAATCAGGATCCGGTAGATCACCTGGTTGATCGCTTTCGGGATCACGGTTTTCGGCTTGTCGGCTTCAGCGGCGGTGAAACCGAGCATTTCCAGACCGCCGAAGGAGAACATGATGATCGCCATGGCCATCACCAGACCGCTCACCCCGTTCGGGAAGAACCCGCCGTGCGACCACAGGTTAGTGACCGACGCTTGCGGGCCGCCGTTGCCGCTGACCAGCAGGTAGCTGCCGAGCGCAATCATGCCGACGATCGCCACGACCTTGATGATCGCGAACCAGAACTCGGCTTCACCGAAGACTTTGACGTTGGCCAAGTTGATCGCGTTGATCAGCACGAAGAAGACTGCCGCAGAGACCCAGGTCGGGATGTCCGGGGCCCAGTAGTGGATGTATTTGCCGACCGCAGTCAGCTCCGACATGCCCACCAGAATGTACAGAATCCAGCAGTTCCAGCCCGACAGGAAGCCGGCAAAGCCGCCCCAGTACTTGTGCGCGAAATGGCTGAAGGAACCGGCCACCGGCTCTTCGACGATCATCTCGCCGAGCTGGCGCATGATCATGAAGGCGATGAAGCCGCAGATGGCGTAGCCGAGAATCATCGACGGGCCGGCGGATTTCAGTACCCCGGCCGAGCCGAGGAACAATCCGGTACCGATCGCGCCACCGAGGGCGATCAGTTGAATGTGGCGATTTTTCAGGCCGCGTTTCAGCTTGCCTGATTGCGAGGGTTGTCCACTCATGAAAAAGGTCTCACGCAAGGTTTGATGGTGTTCAGTAGACGTTGCTGCAAGGTTGCGATTTCAGGCAGCCCCGATCAAACCCCAGCGCAGGCACCAGGAGTTCAGCTTGTTTACAACGGTCATGCGTCACCTGTTTGTTTTTATCTGTGACGAAATCGAACCCGAAACGCTTGTGGCGCCACGGAGTGAACAAGGCGGATAGCCTTGAGATTTGCGCGATTACGCAGAGGGTCACAGTTAAAACGCGGCGCATTGTACACCGCTAACCCCCTGCTGCCAGACCCCGCTGGATCAGCGTGTCGGTTGCCGGGATTGCGTGTGTCCGCCTCGAGACACTCGAGCGGCTGCAAAAATTGAGTCAGGCCTTTGCAGGCCATCGGCGTGGACGAGGAAAAAACCGTCCCACGGAGAGAGGTGGAGATCAGTCACGGCGTTCATTGCGCCTCCTTCTTGTTATGCACCTGCACGACAGGCATGGGGCGCATCTCACCCTGCAAACGGCGCTGAAACAAGCGTGCCAGAGCCCTGCCCGGCCCGCGGCGGAGCAGGCTTCGGCAGCTTTTCCTTACAGCGGGCATGACGGGTTGGTTTCAGTCGGTTTTATCGGGTTTTTCGTAAATATTTCTTTACGATGCGTAACGCAGAGTTTCCATTTCAGAAATATCTGTCAGACGTCTGCAAATTGACGGTCGCTAGCTTGCTAATGAAAAACACGACTTAGTTTTTTGTTTTCAAATAAGAAAAACCCAGTGAAAAAACAGAATAAAAAGTCTATTTAAAAATTAAATGAATAATTTTTTGCATTACAAAAATCCGTGAACTAGGTTCTTCACGTCTTGCCGGCCACCTCGACCGGCCAGTCACAACCGTGAAAGTCATCTAGGAGATCGACCATGCAAGCACTGGAAAAAGACTTGGATACCGAACTGCAACTGGACGAATGGTTTGAAGCACCGACCCACGAGGCAGCAGTAGAAATGATGCAAGCCGACGCGGTAGTTCCGTTCGGCACGGCGATGTGGCCTCTGTAAGACATCCCGGGCAGGCACGATCCGGCCGGTCGTGCCTGCCGCTTTCTTCACGGTCAGTCAGGGAGGACTCATGGATAAGCCCCGCGCGATCTCGCATTTCCTTTACTACCTCGAACACCACCCTGCCCTTGCCGGCCTCGACTCGGCGAAGGTACTGCTCGGCCACACGGCTGATTATGAAGCGCTGACCGGCGCCATCGCCGAACAGGCTGGCGATCATCCTCGTTTCCAGTTCAGCGCCCGACGTCTGGACCTGGAAAGCACCGCAACGCTGACCTCGGCGATTACCGACAGCGATCTGTACATTTTCTTCTACGACTCTTCCACCCTGCCCAACCCACGCCCCGACGGCCCGGAATTCGTCCGCGCGCTGCAAGGCGTGATGGCAGAAAACTGGAAGAAGTCGCTGCTGTTCAAGGATTACGGCGATTATTTCTACGACACCTTCAGCGTCACCCCGCAGCGGATTGCCGGGCTCAACAGTCACCTGATTCAGCGCATGTCCCAAGCGACCACGCTGAGTTTCAAGGACGATGACGGCTCATGGTTTGAAACACCGCTGAGCAGCATCAAGAAGTGGACCGACATCAACGGCGTGGGCAACTTTGACTTGGCGCCCGGTGAGATCGCCACGCACAGCGAAGCCATCAACGGCCATGTGAAATTCAAGGGCACGTTCCTCAGCACCATCCCGTTTGCGCGCAAATATGGCGTGCTGGAATCACCGCTGGAACTGTGGATCGAGAACTCGACCATCAGCCGCATCGCCACCGAGGTGCCGGGGCTGGAGCATGATTTCAACAAGTACCTGGATGCGAATCCGTCGAACCGGCGGATTGAGGAGTTGGGGATTGGTACCAATGAAGGTGTGAAGGATCTGTATGCGCGCAATGCCGGGTTTGAGGAGCGGCATTGTGGGTTACACCTTGGGTTGGGTGGTGGCGCCAAGGGTAGTCATCATCTGGATCTGATCTTTTCTGGCGGGGTGTTGGCGCTGGATGACAAGCCGGTGTTTGATGGACGGTTTGTGTTCTGACTTTAAGCTTTGTGTTGATGCCACCGACGTCATCGCGAGCAGGCTCACTCCTACAGGGGAACGCATTTCAAATGTAGGAGTGAGCCTGCTCGCGATAGCAATCTCTCAACCACCACAACTCTTTCGCCAGACGAAAAAAAACGCCAACCCTGAGGTTGGCGTTTCTGCTTTGGCTTGAAGCTTGCCGCTAGAAGCTCACAGCTGCCTTATTCCGGTTTCTTGCGACCAAAACCCGGACGCTGGCCGGAACCGGCCGGCGCGCCGCGACGCTTGCCCGATGGCTTGTCGTCGGCCAGTTTGATCCCCGGACGCTTCGGCGCAGGCTTGGCCGGGCGCTTGTTGGTGGTGTCCGCTGGACGATCCGCCACTGGCGTACCACGACCGGCAGGCGCGCCACGCTCGCCACGTTCAGTACGACCGTTGGCTGGACGCGGAGCGCGCTCGCCATCACGGGCAACCGGCTTGCGACCTGGACGCTCGCCTTCGATCTGCGGCTCACGGCTTGGGCGTGGGCCGGTCGGCGCGCCAGCGGCTGGACGCAGCGTACGTACGCGCTCGGTCTTGCCCATCGGACGCGACGATTTACGCTGCATACGCTCAAGCTTGTCTTTGCTCTTGGCGTTCAGCTGCGGCATGGCAACCGGCGTCAGGCCGACTTCAGCACTGAGGATGTCGACTTCGTACTGGCTCATTTCGCGCCAGCGACCCATCGGCAGGTCGGAGTTGAGGAACACCGGACCGAAACGCACGCGCTTCAGACGGCTGACCACCAGACCTTGCGATTCCCACAGACGACGAACCTCACGGTTACGGCCTTCCATCACCACGCAGTGATACCAGTGGTTGAAGCCTTCGCCACCTGGTGCCTGCTTGATGTCGGTGAACTTGGCCGGGCCGTCTTCCAGCACCACGCCGGCCTTCAGACGCTCGATCATTTCGTCGTCGACTTCACCGCGTACGCGCACGGCGTACTCACGGTCCATCTCGTAGGACGGGTGCATCAGGCGGTTGGCCAGCTCACCGTCGGTGGTGAACATCAGCAGACCGGTGGTGTTGATGTCGAGACGACCGATGTTGATCCAGCGGCCTTCTTTCGGACGCGGCAGCTTGTCGAACACGGTCGGACGGCCTTCCGGGTCGTCACGGGTGCAAATCTCGCCATCGGGCTTGTTGTACATGATCACGCGGCGTACCGATTCGGCCGCCTCTTCGCGCTTGATCACCTTGCCATCAATGGTGATGGCGTCGTGCATGTCGACGCGCAGACCGAGGGTGGCGTCTTTGCCATTGACCTTGATCCGGCCCTGGCTGATCCAGGATTCCACGTCACGGCGCGAGCCGACGCCGATACGGGCGAGGACTTTCTGCAGCTTTTCGCCTGCTGGGCCGATTTCCTGGTCGTCTTTCTGAATGATGTCGCTCATCTGGGCACCTCCCGGTGTGGTCTGTTCAGGCGGCGCCTGAAGCATTGAAATCTGGGTACTCAGCCGAAGGGATCGGCGAAGGGTCGCGAATCATACGCGGATGTGCGCCGTCGCGCATCAGAGACTAGCTGATCGATCGACAGTTATTTGTTTTTCCGCCGACCGGCGTTGCCGAGTTTGATCAGGCGCAGCGCGGCTTCGGCCAGCACGGTGCGCTTGTCGTCCTTGTCGAGTTTCTTCCAGGCTTTGATTTCGCGCTTGCTGCGGCCGCAGCCGAGGCAGATGTCGTCGCTGAATTTGCAGAGGCTGATGCACGGGTCTTTGGTGGAACTCATCGCAGTCTCCAGAAACACACAAATCCCTGTAGGAGTGAGCCTGCTCGCGATAGCGGTGTGTCAGTCAACATCTTCTTGGCAGATACACCGCTATCGCGAGCAGGCTCACTCCTACAGGGGATCGCGGTGGTTTTGAGGGCGGGTCAGTCTTCGAATTCGCGGCGTTCGGCTTCGATGGCTTCGGCCAGCGCGCGGGCTTCGGCTTCTTCTTCGCTCAGCTCCGGCTCGGGCGCTGGCGCCGGTTGTTCGAGGGCGGCGACGGCGGCCAACAGCTTTTCGCGGGCTTCGGCGACGCCAAGAATGTCCTCTTCCGGTTCGGCTTCTGGCTCAGCTTCAAGTTCAACTTCGATGGTTGGCTCGGCGATCTGTGGCTCAGTCTCAGTCTCGGTTTCTGCATCAACCGTCGGCGCTTCACCGTCCGCCGCATCCCGCAGTAAATCGTCGAAGTCGGTCTTGATCCCCTCTTCCATGCTGTCCAGTTCCAGTAGCAGCGTATGGAAACTGGTCTCTTCCTTCTCCTCCTCCGGCTCGGCGCTGGCATCGGCCAGTTCCTGTAAGCCTTGCGGCACCGGCGCGTCGTCGAAATCGAGCACCGGGTCGGTTTCCATTTCGCGCAGTTCGGCCAGCGGCGGCAGGTCTTCGAGGTTCTTCAGATTGAAGTGATCGAGAAACATCTTGGTGGTGGCAAACATCGCCGGCTTGCCCGGTACATCGCGGTAACCGACGACGCGGATCCACTCACGCTCCAGCAAGGTTTTGACGATGTTGCTGTTCACCGCCACGCCACGCACGTCTTCGATCTCGCCACGGGTGATCGGCTGGCGATAGGCGATCAGCGCGATGGTTTCCAGCAAAGCACGGGAGTAACGCTGCGGGCGTTCTTCCCAGAGTCGGCCGACCCATGGCGAAAACTTCTCGCGGATCTGCAAGCGATAGCCCGACGAGACTTCCTTGAGCTCGAACGCGCGGCCCTCGCAGGATTTGCCCAGCAGGGTCAGGGCTTTCTTGAAGACCGCAGGCTCGGGCCGCTCGCCCTCTTCAAACAGTTCAAACAGGCGCTCAAGGGATTGCGGCTTTCCCGAGGCCAACAGAAAGGCTTCAAGCAGGGGGGCCAGCTCGCGGGGTTCAGTCAGGTTCATGTTTCGACTCGTTATTCGGCTCGGGCTCGCACGTGGATCGCAGCGAACGGCTCATTCTGCACCAGCTCGACCAAGGATTCCTTGACCAGTTCAAGGATCGCCATAAAGGTCACCACCACACCCAACCTGCCCTCTTCGGCGGTGAACAGCTCGACAAACGGCACGAAACCCCCGCCCTTGAGCCGTTCCAGCACATCGCTCATGCGCTCGCGGGTGGACAGCGCCTCACGGCTGACCTGGTGGCTTTCAAACATATCGCCACGGCGCAGCACTTCGGCCATGCACATCAAAATCTCTTCCAGCGCGACATCCGGCAACAGCTTGCGCGCCCGGGCTTCCGGGGCGTCGAGCTTGGGCACGATCACGTCGCGGCCAACCCGGCTCAAGCCGTCGATGCCTTCAGCGGCAGCCTTGAAGCGCTCGTATTCCTGCAAGCGGCGGATCAGTTCGGCGCGCGGATCGTCTTCTTCGTCTTCGACGGTTTCGGCGCGTGGCAGGAGCATGCGCGACTTGATCTCGGCGAGCATCGCGGCCATCACCAGATACTCGGCGGCGAGTTCCAAGCGCACCGACTGCATCAACTCGACATAGCCCATGTACTGACGGGTGATTTCCGCCACCGGGATGTCGAGGATGTTGATGTTCTGTTTGCGAATCAGGTACAGGAGCAGGTCGAGCGGGCCTTCAAAGGCTTCAAGAAAGACTTCCAGCGCATCCGGCGGGATGTACAGATCCAGCGGCATTTCCATGACCGCCTGGCCATAGACCATGGCAAACGGCAGCTCTTGCTGAGCGCCGGCCTGGGGGTCGACAACGGTTTCCACTGCGGACATTCAGGCCTCGACCATGAACGGCGTCGGATCGCCGCAACCGACGCGGACCACCTCCGGGTCGTCGCCGGTCAAGTCGATCACGGTGGAGGCCTTGATGCCGCCGAAACCGCCGTCGACGATCAAGTCCACTTGGTGCTCGAGCAACTGGCGCATTTCGTACGGATCGCTCAGCGGATCTTCATCGCCAGGCATGATCAGGGTCACGCTCATCAGCGGCTCGCCGAGTTCGGCCAGCAGCGCCAGCGCGATCGGATGGCTCGGCACACGCAGGCCGATGGTGCGCTTCTTCGGATGCAGCAGCAGACGCGGCACTTCGCGGGTGGCGTTGAGAATGAAGGTGTACGGCCCCGGCAGATGCGCTTTGAGAATGCGGAAGGTGCCGGTGTCGATCTTGGCGTAGTTGCCCAGTTGCGACAGGTCGCTGCAGATCAGCGCGAAGTTGTGCTTTTCATCGAGCTGACGCAGGCGACGCACGCGCTCGATCGCGGTTTTATCGCCGATTTGGCAACCGATCGCGTAGGAGGAGTCCGTGGGATAAATCACCACCCCGCCCTTGCGGATGATCTCGACCGCCTGTTTTATCAGGCGCGCTTGCGGGTTTTCCGGATGTATCTGGAAAAATTGACTCACATTCTCTACCTGTTCAGACGGCGGCAATATCTGTGTCATGTTTGAACCGACACCACAGGGGTGGAAGGTCCTCGGGAACCGGCCGGTACTGGCCGATCTCGGACCAGCCGCCAGGGCCATGGAAGTCACTGCCGGCGCTGACCAGCAGACCGAACTCACGGGCAAGGATTGCCAGGCTGCCGACCTGTTCCGCAGGCTGATGGCCATTGACCACCTCGATTGCATGCCCGCCTGCTTGAATATAGTCGGCAATCAGCTTTCGGCGCTTGCTGCGGGTGAAATCGTAGTGCCACGGATGCGCCAGGCTGACCCAGGCATTGGCGGCGCGCAGCGTGCCGACGGTGTCTTCCAGCGTCGGCCAGTGCAACTTGACGTCACCCAGCTTGCCGGCGCCAAGCCATTTGCGGAATGCCTCGGCGCGATCCTTTACAAACCCTTCACGCACCATCCAGTCGGCGAAATGCGGACGGGCCGGCGCATTGCCGCTGTCGCCCAGTTCCTGCTGGATTTTCCGCGCGCCGTCGAGGGCACCGGGCATGCCTTTAAGGGCGAGCTTGCGGCTTATTTCTTCCGACCGCAGCCAGCGACCATCGTGCAATTTGGCAATCGCCTCGACCAACGGTGCCGCATTGACGTCGAAGCCGTAGCCCAACACATGAATGGTCGCGCCGCCCCAGGTACAGGACAATTCGACGCCGTTGACCAGTTGCATGCCCAACTCGGTCGCGGCCGCGCGCGCTTCGGCGAGGCCTTCGAGGGTGTCGTGGTCGGTCAACGCCAGGACTCGCACGCCGTTCTCGAACGCACGCGCAACCAGAACCGCAGGCGCCAGGGCGCCATCGGAGGCCGTGCTATGGCAGTGCAAATCAACATTCACGGGGAGTTGTAACCTCAAATCAGCTGGCGCTATCGCGCGCCCATATGTTTGTTATTATGCCGCCACATCCAGCTTCTGGCTCTCACTGTGAAACAATTCATCGATTTCATCCCGCTTCTGCTGTTCTTCATCGTTTACAAACTTGATCCACGGGTCGTCGACATCGCTGGCCATGAAGTGACTGTAGGCGGTATTTACAGCGCCACGGCGATGCTGATCATCAGTTCCCTGGTGGTGTACGGCGCGTTGTTCATCAAACAGCGCAAGCTGGAAAAGAGCCAATGGCTGACCCTGATCGCCTGCCTGGTGTTCGGCAGCCTGACACTGGCCTTCCACAGCGAGACCTTCCTGAAGTGGAAAGCGCCGGTGGTCAACTGGCTGTTCGCCGTGGCCTTCATCGGCAGTCACTTCATCGGTGACCGTCTGCTGATCAAACGCATCATGGGCCACGCGCTGACCCTGCCGGATCCGGTCTGGACCCGCCTGAACATCGCCTGGATCGCCTTTTTCCTGTTCTGCGGCGCTGCCAACCTGTTCGTCGCCTTTACCTTCCAGAGTTACTGGGTGGATTTCAAGGTGTTCGGCAGCCTGGGCATGACCCTGGTATTCCTGGTCGCACAGGGCATTTACCTGTCGCGCCACCTGCACGATGCCGATACCACAACAACACCAAAAACCGAGGACTGACATGCTCTACGCAATCATTGCCACCGACGTCGCCAACTCGCTGGAAGCACGCCAGGCCGCGCGCCCTGCGCATCTGGAACGCCTGCAAGCGCTCAAGGGCGAAGGCCGCATCGTATTGGCCGGCCCGCACCCGGCCGTCGACAGCAATGATCCGGGCGCAGCGGGTTTCACCGGCAGCCTGATCGTTGCCGAATTCGATTCGCTGAGTGCTGCGCAAGCATGGGCCGATGCCGATCCGTACATTGCCGCTGGCGTCTACGCCAATGTGATCGTCAAGCCGTTCAAGCAAGTCCTGCCGTAACGCTATCCCCACGCGATGAACCTTCTCGGTTCATCGCGTTCTCAATCGCTCATTATTCTCGTTTGCCTGCCGACAACCTGCCCAATATCCATTTGGAAACAGGTGTCGCGATGCGCAAGGGTCCGTTGTGTCTGATGTTGGTCACGTTGTCGATCATGGCGCCCGCCCATGGTGAGGAAACCACCGAAGGCGGCAGCTCCACGCCATTGTCGTTAAGCGCCGGCAGCCAGATCACCGAGTTGCAGCAGCGCCTCAAGGCCAGCGAGCAGCAACGGGAAGAACTGAGCAAACAACTGCAAAATGCCGACAATACCCGCGAAAGCGCCCAGCTTGCCCGGTTGCGCCAGGAGAACCAGCGTCTCAAGCTGCAACTCAAGGAAGCCCAGGCCAGCCCGCTGCCGCGTCTGTTGACTGATCAGCAGCAGTGGTTCGTCACGGGCGCCGGAGTAGCGCTATTGGCGCTGCTCTGCGGTATCTTTGCCAGTGGAGCAAGCCGAAAACGTCGGCAATGGCTAAATTGAGTGAGTCATGAGCGAGCTGTTACTGATTGATGATGACCAGGAGTTGTGCGAACTCCTGAGTAGTTGGCTGAGCCAGGAAGGCTTCCATGTGCGCGCCTGCCACGATGGCCAGAGCGCGCGTAAAGCGCTGGCCGAAACCGCCCCGGCGGCGGTGGTGCTGGACGTGATGCTGCCCGATGGCAGTGGTCTGGAACTGCTCAAGCAATTGCGCAACGACCACGCCGACCTGCCGGTGCTGATGCTCTCGGCCCGTGGCGAGCCGCTGGATCGCATCCTCGGCCTGGAACTGGGTGCCGACGATTACCTGGCCAAACCGTGCGACCCACGGGAACTGACTGCGCGCCTGCGCGCCGTATTGCGTCGCAGCCATCCGGCGGCAGTCTCGACGCAACTCGAACTGGGCGACCTCAGTTTCAGCCCGGTGCGCGGCGTGGTCAGCATCGACGAGAAAGAACTGACCCTCACCGTTTCCGAAAGCCGCCTGCTCGAAGCGCTGCTCAAACAGCCGGGCGAGCCGCTGGACAAACAGGAACTGGCGCAGCTCGCCCTCGGTCGCAAGCTGACCCTGTACGACCGCAGCCTCGACATGCACGTCAGCAATCTGCGCAAAAAGATCGGCCCGCACCCGGACGGCCGTCCACGCATCGTTGCCCTGCGTAGCCGCGGTTACTTCTATAGCCTCTGAACCTCCCACCTGTAGGAGTGAGCCTGCTCGCGATAGCAGTGTGTCAGTCGAGATGTTCTTGCCAGATACACCGCTATCGCGAGCAGGCTCACTCCTACAAGGTGTGTTTGTCAGGTCAGCACTCGAGTGTCTTTACCGAAGCTTTACGCAGTGCTGACCGCCGCTGACCTTGATCTCCGTAATCTGTACTCATCCGGAACGTACCGGGAACGAGACAAGGAGATACACCATGCGCAAGACTCTTATCGCTCTGATGTTCGCTGCCGCTCTGCCAACCGTCGCCATGGCCATGCCGCAAGACGGCGGCCCGATGGGTGGTCCGCTCGACGGCCCACGCCACGGCGGTCAGATGCACGGCATGCACGGCAAAGGCCCGTACAGCCAACTCGACCTGTCCCGCGAACAGCGCGAGCAGATCCGCAAGATCATGGGCGAGCAGATGCACGAGCGTAAGCAAGTGGTCGACAAGTATCTGGAAAAACTCTCGCCGGCTGACCAGAAAGCCATGAAAGACGAGATGGCGGCCAACCACAAGAAAGCCGAAACCGACGTGCGCGCCGTGTTGAAACCGGATCAACAGAAGAAATTCGACGAGATCCAGAAGAAACAGGCCGAGCGTCGCGCCGAATGGGCCGAGTTCAAGGCGTGGAAAGCGCAACAGGCGCAAAAGGCGCAATAATGTTCTGCCCCCGGACCCGACGGCTAAACACCGCCGGGTCTTTTTCCACCGATCCAATGTAGGAGTGAGCCTGCTCGCGATAGCGGTGTGTCAGTCAACGAATACTTGTCTGACTCACCGCTATCGCGAGCAGGCTCACTCCTACAGGGATTTGCGTTTGTTCTGAGGATTTTCTGTGCGTTCATTGTTCTGGCGTATTCTTGCGAGCTTCTGGCTGGCCATCGCGCTGGTGGCCGGGTTGTCCATTCTGCTCGGGCACATGCTTAACCAGGACGCGTGGATCCTCAGCCGCCATCCGGGCCTCAACAGCCTCGCCGGCGAATGGACACAAACCTATGAAGCGCAGGGCGAAGAAGCCGCCCAGGACATCCTCGAACAGCGCAAACGCCAATATCACATCGATGTTCAGGTGCTCAACGAATCCGGCGACCCGGTGGTGCGCGGCACCTTCCCGCGTCGCGCCGCCGCCTTCGAAGCGCGGCAGAACAACGATGACCGACGCCTGCCATGGCGACGTCTGACCGACGAATTCACCAGTGAAAAAACCGGTGACACCTACCTGTTCATCTACCGCATCCCGCACCCGGAACTCGACGCCTGGCACCGCGAAAGCCTGCTCTGGCCGCTGAGTGCACTGGGCATCGCGTTGGTGGTGCTGACCTTGTTCAGCCTGCTGGTGACCTTCTCCATCACCCGCCCGCTCAGCCGTTTGCGCGGCGCGGTGCATGACCTCGGGCAGACTACCTATCAGCAAAACAGCCTGGCGAAACTGGCCAACCGTCGCGATGAGTTCGGCGTACTGGCCAATGACTTCAATCGCATGGGCGCGCGCTTGCAAAGCCTGATTGGCAGCCAGCGGCAGTTGCTGCGTGATGTCTCCCACGAGTTGCGTTCACCACTGGCGCGGTTGCGCATTGCGCTGGCGCTGGCGGAACGGGCCAACCCCGAGGAGCGCGAGAAACTCTGGCCACGCCTGACCCGCGAGTGCGATCGGCTGGAAGCGTTGATCAGCGAAATTCTGGTGCTGGCGCGCGTCGATGCCGACAACGCCAGCGCTGAAGACGTGGATTTGAATGCGTTGCTCGGCACGTTGCAGAAGGATGCGAAGCTTGGATCGCCCGAGCAGATTGTCCGACTTGATGCCGAACCGCAGCTGAATATGAAGGGTTGGCCGACCATGATCGAGCGCGCCGTCGATAACCTGTTGCGCAATGCCCAGCGCTTCAACCCGGAAGGTCAGTCGATTGAAATGCAGGCTTCACGTCAGGGTGAAAAAATCATCGTCAGCGTGCGCGACCATGGGCCGGGGGTGCAGGCTGAACATTTGAGTCAGTTGGGCGAGCCGTTTTACCGGGCACCGGGGCAGACGGCGGCAGGGCATGGTTTGGGGCTGGCGATTGCACGGCGGGCGGCGGAACGGCATGGCGGGAGTTTGACGCTGGCCAATCATCCGCAGGGCGGGTTTGTTGCGAGTCTGGAATTGCCGCTTGTACCTGGAGCGGTGGTGCAACTCTAAGAGCCTAAAAGCTACCCTCACCCCAGCCCTCTCCCGGAGGGAGAGGGGGCCGACCGCGGTGTCTTGCGTCATACATCGACCTGAAGAACCGAGTTGATTATGCGCCCGGAAGGCACGTGAATCGTCGCCGACTCTGGGTTCGAAATGCATCGGAACCGTTATCGACTCCGAGCTCGAAATGCATCGGAACCGTTATCGACTCCGAGTTCGAAATGCATCGGAACCGTTATCGACTCCGAGCTCGAAATGCATCGGAACCGTTATCGACTCCGAGCTCGAAATGCATCGGAACCGTTATCGACTCCGAGCTCGAAATGCATCGGAACCGTTATCGACTCCGAGCTCGAAATGCACTGGAGCCGTTATCCACTCTGGATTCAGCTGAGCACTTTCAGGTCGGCGTTCCTCTACAGCATCCCCCAATCAGTCCCCTCTCCCTCTGGGAGAGGGCTAGGGTGAGGGGCTCTTCGCTTTACGCCTTACCGGGCCAAGCGCTGACGAACTCAGCCAGATCAACCTTCTCCGCCACACGCGGTTCTTTCTGCGGCGTGCCGAGGTAAAGGAACGCAATCACCTCTTCACCCTCCGCCAACCCCAAACCTTTGGCCACATGCTCGGAATAAGCCAAATCCCCCGTACGCCAAACCGCACCAATCCCCTGCGCATACGCCGCCAACAAAATCCCGTGCGCCGCACACCCCGCCGCCAGCAACTGCTCGGCTTTCGGATATTTAACGTGCTCCTGCAATTTAGCGATCACCACAACCACCAGCGGTGCACGCAGCGGGCCGTTGCGCGCCTTGTCGATCATCGCTTCGGTGACTTCGCCTTCCTGCATTTGCGCCGCTTCGGCCAGCAACTCGCCCATCTGCTCGCGCGCGGTGCCTTCGACGGTCAGAAAACGATACGGCTGCAAATGCCCGTGATCCGGCGCGCGCAATGCGGCGCCAAACAGAGCTTCGCGCTGCTCGGCAGTGGGGGCCGGTTCGACCAGACGTGGAACGGAAACACGGTTGAGCAACGCGTCAAGAGCCTGCATCGGCCACCTCCTGAAAAATATGTGCGGCTATTCTAGCGGTATCTGCCAACAGGATGCCGGTTTACATGCCCTGCCCCACGGGTAGAATGGCGCCCTTCTCACATCAGCCCGAGCGGACTTCATGGCGTTGCCGACCTTACGGATCATTGGTTTCATCATCGGCATCTTCCTGATCACCCTGGCCGTGGCCATGGTCGTGCCCATGGCCACCCTGGTGATTTTCGAACGCACCAGCGACCTGCCGTCGTTCCTCTGGGCGAGCATGATCACCTTCGTCGCCGGCCTCGCGCTGGTGATTCCCGGCAGGCCCGAACACATTCATCTGCGCCCGCGCGACATGTACCTGCTGACGGTCAGCAGTTGGCTGGTGGTGTGCATTTTCGCCGCGCTGCCGTTTCTGCTGACCCAGCACATCAGCTACACCGACTCGTTTTTCGAAAGCATGTCCGGCATCACCGCGACCGGCTCGACCGTGCTCAATCATCTCGACGACATGTCCCCGGGCATCCTGATGTGGCGCTCGTTGCTGCACTGGATCGGCGGCATCGGCTTTATCGGTATGGCGGTAGCGATTCTGCCGCTGCTGCGCATCGGTGGCATGCGCCTGTTCCAGACCGAATCCTCGGACCGTTCGGAAAAGGTCATGCCGCGCTCGCACATGGTGGCGCGGCTGATCGTCGCGGCTTATGTCGGCATCACCATTCTTGGCAGCCTGGCGTTCTGGTGGGCCGGGATGAGCCCGTTCGATGCGATCAACCACGCGATGTCGGCGATCTCCACCGGCGGGTTCTCGACCTCCGATCAGTCGCTGGCGAAGTGGACGCAACCGGCGGTGCACTGGGTTGCGGTGGTCATCATGATTCTCGGCAGCCTGCCGTTCACCCTGTACGTGGCGACGTTGCGCGGCAACCGCAAGGCGCTGATCAAGGATCAGCAGGTGCAGGGTTTGCTCGGCATGTTGCTGGTGACCTGGCTGGTGCTCGGCACCTGGTACTGGTGGACGACCAACCTGCATTGGCTGGACGCCCTGCGCCACGTGGCACTGAACGTGACCTCGGTGGTCACCACCACCGGTTTTGCCCTCGGCGACTACAGCCTGTGGGGCAACTTCTCGCTGATGCTGTTTTTCTATCTGGGTTTTGTCGGTGGCTGTTCCGGTTCGACGGCGGGCGGGATCAAGATCTTCCGTTTCCAGGTCGCCTATATCCTGCTCAAGGCCAACCTTAATCAGCTGATTCACCCGCGCGCGGTGATCAAACAGAAGTACAACGGTCACCGCCTCGACGAAGAGATCGTCCGTTCGATTCTGACGTTTTCGTTCTTCTTCGCCATTACCATCTGCGTGATTGCGCTGCTGCTGTCGCTGCTCGGCGTCGACTGGATGACCGCACTGACCGGTGCCGCCAGCACTGTGTCCGGCGTCGGCCCGGGCCTGGGCGAAACCATCGGCCCGGCGGGTAACTTCGCCACCCTGCCGGACGCGGCCAAGTGGATCCTGTCGTTCGGCATGCTGCTCGGCCGACTGGAGATCATTACGGTGTTTGTACTGTGTATTCCGGCCTTTTGGCGTCACTGACCGCACCCGGCGCCTGCAACAACCGCGTCCGGTAGTCACCGGGCGTGGTGTCGAACCAGCGGCGGAACGCGCGAAAGAAGTTGCTCGGGTCGGCAAAACCCAACAGGTAAGCGATTTCCAGCAAGGTCATGCTCGGTTGCGCCAGATACTGCTCGGCCAGTTCGCGGCGGGTGTCATCGAGCAACTGCTGAAAGCTCGTGCCCTCCTCCTGCAAGCGGCGCTGCAAAGTACGCTGCGACAAATGCAGGGTCTGCGCCACGGTATCGCGCTTCGGCTCACCTTGCGGCAGCAACCGGCACAGCACCTGTCGCGCCTTGTGGGTCACGCGGCTTTCGGAAAACCGTGCCAGATATTCTCCGGCAAAGCGGTCATGCAACAGCGCCATGGCTTCGTTGGCGGTGGGCAGCGGCGCTTCCATGTCGGCGCGTTCGAAGATCAGCGCATCGTACGGTGCGTTGAACATCAGCGGTGCGTGAAAAGCTTGTTTATAGGGTTCCAGATCATCCGGCTCAGCGCCCTGCACCAAGACTTTGACCGGATGCAGCGTGCGCCCGCTCAACCAGCCACACAGGCCCAATGCACAGGCCAACGAGGCTTCGGCACTTTGCCGGGTCGGCGGCAGATGATCGCCGTGCACGGTCAGAATCAGCGCATAACCTTCATCGAGCAAGCGGAAACTCAGGTCGGCGCTCTCGGCGATGATGCGCTGATAACGCACCAGCCGCTGGAAGCCTTCGGCCAGCGTATTGCTCGACATCAGTGCATAGCCGGCGACATGAAACGACGCCGGTCGCACCACCTTGCCCATGTTCAGGCCAATCGCCGGGTTGCCGGACAGTTCGACCGCCCGTTGCCAGAGACGGGTCATGGAATCTTGCGGGAAGCGCGCATCCGGATCATCCAGAGCCGTGTAATCAAGCCCCAGCTGCTTGAACAGAACCCGGCAATCCAGGCCGTCCATCTCCAATGCTTTGACAATCCCCATAGCCCAGCTTGCAGAAGTCGTTCGTTCGCTCATGGCGTTTTTCTTTTACATGAGGGGCCGCATGTTACGGCCTGATTTGCGAAGGATACTAAAGTGGCGCCGATTGTCACTGGCCCACGCCAATGATCACTCTAGACTCAAATAAGCTACCCGCAGAACAACTCGTCGCCAGAACAATAACCACAGAGAACGCGGTCGTGGAAAACATCAAGCATTTCAACAGCTTCGCTGAGTTCTATCCGTATTACCTCCGCGAACACAGCAACAGCACCTGCCGGCGCCTGCATTTCATCGGCACCACGCTGGTGATTTTCATTCTGGCGATGACCATCGCCAAGGGCGCCTGGCTGCTGTTATTCGCGGTGCCGCTGGCCGGTTACAGCTTCGCTTGGGTCGGACATTTCTTCTTTGAAAAGAACCGACCGGCGACTTTCCAGCATCCGCTGTACAGCCTGCTCGGCGACTTCGTCATGTACCGCGACATGATCCTGGGTCGCGTGGCGTTCTGAATGAGGGTCAGCCAATGAATGCCAATGCCCGTTTCAAGCATATGAAAGACGGCACCCAAGAAGACTGGGCGATCATCGCCGCCGACTTCAGTGCCTACGCCAAACAGTTGCCCTCACGGATCCTGGCGCACCTGAAATTGCTCGAAGGCGATTTCGGCGGTTTCCCGGTGGATCGCCTGACCCACTCGCTGCAAACCGCGACCCGCGCCTTTCGCGACGGACGCGACGAGGAATATGTGGTTTGCGCGTTGCTGCATGACATTGGTGACACGCTCGGTTCGTATAACCATCCGGACATTGCTGCGGCGATTCTCAAGCCGTTCGTCAGTGCCGAGAATCTGTGGATGGTCGAGAAGCACGGGGTGTTTCAGGGCTACTACTTCTTTCATCATCTGGGCATGGATCGGCATCTGCGCGAGCAGTTCGCCGGTCATCCGCAGTATCAAGCGACCGCCGAGTTCTGTGCCAAATACGATGCGGCGGCGTTTGATCCGGGCTATGACACATTGCCGTTGAGTTTCTTTGAGCCGATGATGGAACGGTTGTTTGCGCAGCCGAAGAACTCGATTTACAAAGCGGCGATGGAGGAACACTCGCCAGCGTAATCATCCTCGGGCACCGCTGCGCGGTTCATCGCGAGCAGGCTCACTCCTACAGTTGAAATGCGTACCCCTGTAGGAGTGAGCCTGCTCGCGATGAGGCCCTCTCAATCACCAGAGCATTATGCGATTTCAGCGACTTTGGCAGCCTTGAGCTCCGCCTCGCGCGCCTGCGCATCCGCCAGCCGATACAACTCGATCGTGCCGTCCCAATGCTCGATCAGCGCCGTGCACGACTCCACCCAATCACCGCAATTGAGGTAATCCACCTCGCCCACCTTGCGGATCTCGGCATGGTGAATGTGCCCGCAGACCACGCCATGCAACTCGCGCTTCACGCATTCATGGGCGATGGCTTCTTCAAAGTCGCTGATGAAACTCACCGCGGTTTTCACCTTGTGTTTCAGGTACGCCGACAGCGACCAATAGCCGTAACCATAGCGCGCACGCCAGTGGTTGAGCCAGCGATTGAGGGTCAGGGTGAATTCGTAGGCGGAGTCGCCAAGGAAGGCCAGCCAGCGGTGATAGCGGGTGATGACATCGAACTGATCGCCGTGAATCACCAGCAGATGCCGCCCGTCTGCGGTGACATGCACCGCCTCGTCGACCAGTTGGATATTGCCCAGAATCAGCTTCGAATAACGCCGCAGGAATTCGTCATGGTTGCCGGTGACGTAGATCACTTCGGTGCCGCGCTTGCTCATGGTCAGCAAGCGGCGGATCACATTGGTATGCGCCTGCGGCCAGTACATGCCGCCGCGCAGTTTCCAGCCGTCGATGATGTCGCCGACCAGGTAAATCTTGTCGGCATGGTAGCCCTTGAGAAATTGCGACAGGTGCTCGGCCTGGCAATCCCGTGTGCCCAGGTGCACGTCGGAGATCCACAGGGTTCGCACCCGTTGTTTGCGGCTGGGTCTGGCGAGCTCGGCGCTGGTCATGGGCAACCCTCTGCGATGTTTTCGCCACTCTGCGCTTGTCCGGTTAATCGACCATGACAAGCGTGAGTCAGTCGTGTGACAACGCATCCGGCGTGGGTCGGTGTAGACTGGCGATCACTTCGGAGACGACACTGCCATGCGACCGATCCTCACCCTGCGTCAGTACACCCACGATCTGATCGTGCACAGCCACGACCACGCGCAACTGGTGTTCGGGCTGTCCGGTGCGTTGGATTTCGAGGTCGAGGGTTGTGGCAGCCAGGTTCGTCAGCAGAGTTTTGTGGTGATCCCTTCGGGTGCGCATCACGCTTGCGGCAGTCCCGATGGCAGCCGCTGTCTGGTGATGGATATTCCTGACGGGCAATGGCTGGTCGACTCGTTGGGCGATCATGCCGACGCCAGCCGCCGCTTGCTTGATCAGCCCGCGCGCCTGTCGCTGGATTCCGGGCAGAGTCAGTTGGTCAGTTGGCTGGCGAACAGCCCGGTCAGCGATCCGTTGATCGCCCAGCAAGGTTCAGTGTTGCTCCTGGCCAGCCTCAATCAGGCGCGGCCGGCCGAGCTGGCGGCCCGACGCCTGCCCTATGCCGCGCTGGATGCGCACATCGAACAACACGCCGCTTATCCGCTGCAGGTTGCCGATCTGGCGCGGGTTGCCGGGCTCTCAAGCGCGCGCCTGCATGCACGCTTCATGGCCGAGTGCGGGCAGACGCCGATGGATTACATCCGCAGCCGGCGCTTGCATCTGGCCGTGCAAATGCTCCGCGACACGCTGTTGCCGATGGGTGAAATTGCCAGTCGCGTCGGTTACAGCTCGCAGAGTGCCTTCTCGGCCGCCGTGCTGCGCGAGTTCGGCGCATCACCCGGCCAGCTTCGTCGCGACTCCTGCGACAAAAGACGATAGTCCGCCGACAGACTTGCTGACCTCTACACGCTTAAATGTAGGAGCTGCCGAAGGCTGCGATCTTTTGATGTTGTTTTTTGAAAGCAAGATCAAAAGATCGCAGCCTTCGGCAGCTCCAGTGAGATTGTGTTTGCGATAGAAGGATTGCAATGACTCCGCGTACCGCCCTCGGCGCTCTGCATATCGGTGCTTTGATGTTTGGCCTGACCGGTGTGTTCGGCAAACTCGCTGCCGCGTCCCCCGCTGTGATCGTCTTCGGTCGCGCTGCTTTCGCCGTGCTCGCCCTGGCATTTTTCGCCCGTTTTGCCAGTCAGCACGGCTGGCAGAAACTTCAGGCCGTGGATTGGCGGCGCCTGGCCCTCAGCGGCGTGTTGCTGGCCGGGCACTGGGTGAGTTTCTTCCTGTCGGTGAAGATCGCCGGTGTCGCCATTGCAACATTGGGCTTCGCCAGTTTCCCGGCCTTCACGGTGATTCTCGAAGGGCTGATTTTCCGCGAACGCATCCGTGCCAATGAAATTGTGCTGGTGGTGCTGGTCAGCATCGGCCTGATTCTGGTGACCCCGGCCTTCGACCTGGGCAGCGGCGCGACCATCGGTTTGCTTTGGTCGGTGCTGTCGGGACTGCTGTTCTCGCTGTTGTCACTGACCAACCGCGTCAGCTCCGGGCGGATTCCGGCGGTGCAAGCGGCGCTGTGCCAAAACGTCGTGGTGGCGCTGTGTCTACTCCCAGTTGCAGCACCGCAACTGAGCGAAGTGCGCGCACTCGACTGGCTGTGGATTGCGCTGCTCGGGGTGTTCTGTACCGGCGTCGCGCACAGCCTGTTTGTGGCCAGTCTGGCGGTGATCAAGGCGCGTACGGCGGCGGTAGTGTTTGCGCTGGAGCCGGTCTACGGCATCACCGTCGCCTGGCTGTTGTTCAATGAAAACCCGACGCCGAAGATGTTGATCGGCGGTGCGTTGATCATTGTCGCCATCGTTGTGTCAGCGCGGATGTCCGGCCATGCCGACAAGAAAACCGTCGCCGCCGAGGCCACGTCTCACTGAGTGCGGTCGTTGTGACCGAGATCGCGGTCAGGATCGATCTGATCGCGAACCCGCTGCTTCAACACCTTGGCCTCGGGAAAACCGCCGTCGGCCTTGCGTTCCCAGATCTGCACGCCGGCGCAGGTGATGTGAAATACCCCGCCGGTGCCTGGCACCAACGAGACTTTGCCGAGGTCATCGCCGAAGGTACTGAGCAGCTCCTGCGCCAGCCACGCGGCGCGCAACAGCCACTGGCATTGGCTGCAATAAGTGATGACAACTTCTGCTTTTGCGACAGTCATGTTCGCTGAAACTCCTGAGACAGAGGGCGCCGCTATAATAGCCGGCTTTAACGCTTGCCCCGAGACTCACAATGCGCCGTCTGCTGTTCTGCCTGCTGCTTGGTTTCCTTCCTCTGCTTGTCCATGCCAGTGAGGCGTCACGACCGAAAGTCGGCCTGGTGCTGTCCGGCGGTGCCGCGCGCGGGCTGGCGCATATCGGCGTGCTCAAGGCGCTGGAAGAGCAAGGCATCAAGATCGATGCGATCGCCGGCACCAGCATGGGCGCGGTGGTCGGTGGCCTGTACGCCTCGGGTTACAAGATCGATGAGCTGGAAAAACTCGCGCTGAACATCGACTGGCAAGCCGCGCTGTCCGACGCCCCACCGCGTGAAGACGTGCCGTTTCGGCGCAAACAGGATGACCGCGATTTTCTGGTGAAACAGAAACTCAGCTTTCGCGACGACGGCAGTCTCGGCCTGCCACTGGGCGTGATTCAGGGGCAGAACCTCGCGCTGCTGCTGGAAAGCCTGCTGGCCCACACCAGCGACACCCGCGACTTCGACAAACTGCCGATCCCGTTCCGCGCCGTCGCCACCGACATTTCCAATGGCGAAAAAGTGGTGTTTCGCAAAGGTCATTTGCCTCAGGTGATCCGCGCCAGCATGTCGATCCCGGCGGTGTTCGCCCCGGTCGAACTCGACGGCCGGCTGCTGGTGGACGGCGGCATGACCGACAACATTCCCCTCGATGTCGCGCGGGAAATGGGCGTCGACGTGGCCATCGTCGTCGATATCGGCACACCGCTGCGTAATCGCAAGCAACTGACCACCGTGGTCGATGTGCTGAACCAGTCGATCACCCTGATGACCCGCAGTAACTCCGAAGAACAACTGGCCGCGCTGAAATCCTCCGACGTACTGATTCAGCCCGCGCTGGCAGCGTTCGGTGTCACCGATTTCGGCAAGGCTCAGGAGATGATCGACGCCGGTTACCGCGCAACCCGCATCCTCGACGCGCGCCTCGCGCAGCTCAAACCCGTCGAGTCTCAGGACGCCGAGCTGAACGCCGCGCGCTCACCGGGGCAGCGTACGCCGGTCATCACCGCGATCCGCGTCGAGAACGACTCGAAGGTCGACGACGATATCATTCGCTATTACATCCGCCAGCACATCGGCGAACCGCTGGATCTGGGGCGTTTGCATTCGGACATGGGCACTTTGTATGGCCTCGACTACTTCGAGCAGGTGCAATACCGCGTGGTGCACAAGGGCCAGGATCACACACTGGTGATCAGTGCTCGGGGCAAGCGCAGCGGCACCGATTACTTACGGGTTGGCCTCAACCTGTCGGATGACATGCGCGGCGACAGCGCCTTCAACCTCGGCGCCAGCTACCGCATCAACGGCATCAACCGCCTCGGCGCGGAATGGCTGACCCGTGCGCAGATTGGCGACAAACAAGAGCTGTACACCGAGTTCTATCAACCGCTGGACGTCGGTTCGCGTTACTTCGTCGCGCCATACGCCTCGTTCGAAGCGCAGAACGTTGAAGCGGTGCTCGACAACGACCCGATCGCGCAGTATCGCGTCGAGCGCTACGGTTTCGGCCTCAACTTCGGTCGACAGATCGGCAACAACGGCGAAGTGCGTTTCGGCGTCGGCGAGGCCTGGGGCAAGGCCGATGTGCGGATTGGCGATCAGGACCTGCCGAGTGAAAACTTCAACGAAGGCTTCTACGCGCTGAAGTATTCGTACGACTCGCTGGATAACGTGTATTTCCCTCACGAAGGCAAGGACGTCAGCCTGACATTGATGCAGTTCGAACCGGGGCTGGGGTCGGACACGCGTTATCGACAGTGGGATCTGAAAATCGATAAAGCCATGAGCCATGGCCCGGATACGCTGATTCTCGGCGGGCGCTACGGGCGCACGCTGAACGACGCCAACGTGGTGACATCGAGTTTCCTGCTCGGCGGTGCGCGGCAGCTCTCGGGTTTCCGTGAAGACGCGATTTCCGGACAGAACATCAGCCTGATGCGCGCGGTGTATTACCGCCGGTTGACGCCGCGATCGTATCTGCCGCTGGATTTCCCGCTGTACGCCGGCGCCTCGCTGGAGCGTGGACGGGCTTGGAACAACGACAATGAGTTCGACAGTGGCTACATCAACGCCGCGAGCGTGTTTATCGGTTTTGACACGCCGCTGGGGCCGTTGAATTTCAGTTATGGGCTGAATGATGCGAATGAGCAGGCGGTTTATCTGAATCTGGGGCAGACCTTCTGATCACGGCGCCTGACAATCCGCTATCGCGAGCAGGCTCACTCCTACATTGGAATGCGTTCCCCTGTAGGAGTGAGCCTGCTCGCGATAGCGGCATAAAATACACCGCAAAACCATCGGGTTCAGCGAATCCCCGCCAACAACGTCCGCGCCGTTTGCTTCAACGGCTCATCCCCTTCCTTGAGCAATTCATTGAGCAACGCAATCGCACTGTCGATATCGCCGTCATCAATGCACGTCTGCGCCTGTTCGAGCTTGCCGGAATTTTCGTCGTGGACTGGCTCTGGTGTCTGCAAATCCAGTGGTTGCAGCGCCAGTGATGGCTCGGGATCAGCAAACTCATTGAGAAAATCCTCATCCAGCGGCTCGGCGTCCGATTCAGGGATCCACTCGAGTTCGGCGACTTCGCTGGACTCGGGCAATTCGAAATCCTGAGGCAGGACTTGCAGCCCGGAGCCGAGCGCCGAGGTGTCTGTCTGTGGCTCATCGGAAGTCGGGCGACTGTCTTCCAGATCCCAATTGGAATCCATCGACAACTCGCCCAGATTCAGCTCGAAATCATCTTCAGGTGCCGGTTGGGCAGCGACCAGCGGGGCTGCTGCAATAATCGGCGGCACCGCGACCAACGGTGCCGCAACCGCCAGTTTCGGGTGCCGCGCGCGAACATCCTGCAACGGCTGGGCATCCACGCCCTGCTCACGCAAATGGCTTTCCTGTTGCTCAAACGCGGCGCTGTCACCTTGGCGCCCCAGCACTTCAAGCAACTGCAATCCGATATCGCTGCGCTCCGGCTGCTTGTGCAAGGCATCGCGCAGCAAACCCGCCGCTTCGCCCAGTCGACCATAGGCCAGATAGATCCCCACCGCCTCCAGCACATCGCCAGCCGCCGGCTCTTCCCGGTGTTCGGCTGAAGCGTGGGATCTGACGGGATCGGCGTTCTCTGCCTGAGCGACGTCCACCTCATTGCCTTGCGGCAACTGGGGCAGCGGCTCGGCCACTTGCTGCTGTTGCTGCCGTCGACGGTGTAGCAACAACCCGACCAACGCCCCCGACAACAGCAACAGGCCGCCGAGCAATGGCCAGTTCAAACCGTCATCGCTGGATTCGGCTGACGCCACAGCCGGCGCAGGAGTCGATACCGGTGCCGGGGTCACCACGGTCGGTGGCGGCGTTTTCTGCATCTCGACCAAGCGTGCTTGCAGGTCACTGATCTGCTTTTTGCCGTCGGCAATCTGCACATCCTGTGTCTGCAGTTTTGCGTTCAGTTCATCGATGGTCTTCTGCTGTTGCTGATTGAGCAGAGCACTGGCCGCCAATTGTTCGGCCAGTGCATCGTTGGCGGGCGAAGTTGTCGGCGTCGGCGCTGGCACGGTATCGCGCTTGGCTTGAGGCGCCTGTGGTGCCGCCACGACAGGCTCAACAGTGGGAAACGCGGAGGATTGCGCACGCGGATCCGGCTCATCGGTGGCCGGCACGATACCCTGCGAACCGGGCGGATCGATCAACACCGTGTACTCACGCAGCAACCGGCCGTTGGGCTGATCGAGCTGCACAAGAAAATTCAGAAAGGGTTCGTTGACCGGTTTGCTGGAGGTCACCCGGATCATCTGACGATTGCCATGCAGGATCGGGACGAATTTGAGGTCATTGAGGAAGAACACCCGCTCGACGCCGGCCTCGGCGAATTCATCCACCGTGGCCAGACGCACCGCCAGATCGTTTTGCGTCAGCCCGCCGACATCGACCAAAGCGATGTCAGCCTTGAGCGGCTGATTGAGGCCGGAATGAACAGTGATGTCACCCAGCCCCAAGGCCATCGACCAGGCCGAATAGCTGAAAACACCGGCGACCAGCAGCCATTTGGCGCCACCGCGCAGTACCACGTGCCGACTTGCGAGCATGAGCATCCCTTAAATAAGCAAAACCGACTTCTATGCGTTCGCACATCCGGTACGAACACGATATTGCCCAGTAGTTCTTATAGTCGGCTCAGCGTGATCTCTCAAAGATACGGCACGTGGATGTGCCTCAAGATTTTTCCAGGTTGGCCAGAATGTGCCCGTGAACCCGCATGCACACCTTCAAATCCGCCTCGTCGACACCTTCGAACAACTCGTGACGCAGTTGTGTGGCAATGGTTTCGATTTGCTCGATCAGCGGCAGGGCCGGTGCGCAGAGGACGATTTTTTTCGCCCGACGGTCTTCCATCACGGACTGGCGTTGCACCAGACCCTGGCTTTCCAGACTATCGAGCAAGCGCGCAAGGGTCGGACCTTCGACGCCGACGCTCTGCGCCAGCTCACGTTGGGTCGGCGCTTCTTCAAAGCGCGCCAGATGCAGCAGCACCAGCCAGCGCGCCTGGGACAGCCCCAGCCCGGCCAGTCGGCGATCCAGTTCGGCACGCCAGCCACGGGACATCTGGGCCAGTTGCATGCCAAAGCGGTGTTGATCGGTTAACGGCATAAAACACTCACGGTTAGACTGAAAATAAAGAAAATCTAATTATTAGCCAGCTAAGCATGAGCTGCAGTTATAGGCAAGTGGCGGTCTGTACTGAATCGTTACATCTCGAGGCCCCCCTCACCCTAGCCCTCTCCCAGAGGGAGAGGGGACTGAATGGGGGATGCGTTAGATATTCAGCGACCTGGGAGTGCTTTGCTGAATCCAGAATGGGACGGCCCTCACCCTAGCCCTCTCCCAGAGGGAGAGGGAACTGAATGGGGGATGCTTTAGATATTCAGCGACTTGGGAGTGCTTTGCTGAATCCAGAATTGGATGACCCTCACCCTAGCCCTCTCCCAAAGGGAGAGGGGACTGAATGGGGGATGCTTTAGATATTCAGCGACTTGGGAGTGCTTTGCTGAATCCAGAATTGGCAGGCCCTCACCCTAGCCCTCTCCCAGAGGGAGAAGGGACTGAATGGGGGGATGCTCGGGATATTCAGCGACTTGAACGTGCTTTGGTGAATCCATAATCGACTCGGGTTCTCAGGTCGATGTATAGCGCAAGACACCTCGGTCGGCCCCCTCTCCCTCTGGGAGAGGGCTGGGGTGAGGGTAGGCCGCCAATTACATCTCGAATTCCGACTGCAATGCAGCCCGCACGCAATACAGCACGCCTTCCGGCACCCGCCCGGCAAACAGCTCGGCCACTTCGGCGACCGAAGGCAACTCGCCTTCGCCATCAAGGAACGCGTCCTGCACTTCACCCATCAACTCTTCAGGCAAATCCAGCGCCTGTTCCAGCGACAACTGCTGCTTGCCGATCGCCTCGGCGAGCATGGTGTAGACGTTCTTTTCCGAGCACTGCAACTGACCGGCGATCTGCAGCGGTGTCATGCCCGCACGGGCCAAAGTGATCAACTCGTGGCGCACGTCGGCTACCGCTTTCGGCGCCTCGACCTCGCCGCCGAGCACTTCGAGGAAGGCATCGCCATAGCGTTCCAGCTTGCGCGCGCCAACGCCGCTGACCCGGGCCATCTCCGCCAGCGAGGTTGGCTGGCTGCGGAGCATTTCCAGCAGCGTCGAGTCGGGGAAGATGACGTACGGTGGCACACCATGCTCTTCGGCCAGTTTGCGGCGCAGCGCGCGCAGGGCTTCCCACTGTTCGCGCTCTTCGCCACGCACCAGTTGGCTGGCCGGGCTCTTGCTGGCGGTTTTGGCGGTGACCTGCGGTTTGAGATCGCGGCGCAGTTCCAGCGTGACCTCGCCCTTGAGCAATGGCCGGCAACTGTCATTCAGACGCAAACCGCCATAGCCTTCGTGGTCAACATCCGCCAGACCGCGCGCGACCAATTGACGGAACAGCGAGCGCCATTCGCTTTCGCTCAATGCTTTGCCGACGCCGTACACCGACAGGTGTTGATGGCCGAAACTGCGGACTTTTTCGTTTTCCTTGCCCAGCAGCACATCGACCAGATGGCCGACGCCATAACGCTGACCGGTACGGAAAATCGCTGACAATGCCTGACGTGCAGGTTCGGTAGCGTCCCAGGTCTGCACGCCGTCGACGCAGTTGTCGCAATGGCCGCACGGCTCAGGCATGTCTTCATCGAAGTACGCCAGCAGGGTCTGACGACGGCAACGGGTTTCTTCGCACAGCGACAGCATGGCGTCGAGCTTGTGCTGCTCCAGACGCTTGTGCCGCTCGTCGCCTTCGGAGTTCTGCAGCATCTGCTTGAGCATCACCACGTCTTGCAGACCGTAGGCCATCCACGCATCCGCCGGCAGCCCGTCACGGCCGCCGCGCCCGGTTTCCTGGTAATACGCCTCAAGGGATTTCGGCAGATCGAGGTGCGCGACAAAACGTACGTTGGGCTTGTCGATGCCCATGCCGAAGGCCACCGTGGCGACCATGATCAGGCCTTCCTCGTTGAGGAAGCGCTTCTGGTTGAAGGCACGCAGATCGTTGGGCAGACCGGCGTGATACGGCAGCGCGGGGAAACCCTGCTCGCTCAGAAACGTTGCAACTTCTTCGACTTTCTTGCGCGACAGGCAATAGACGATGCCGGCATCGCTGCGCCGCTCGGCCAAAAACGCCAGCAACTGCTTGCGTGGCTGCTCTTTGGGCACGATGCGGTAAAAGATGTTCGGACGGTCGAAGCTCGACAGGAAGCGCTCGGCATTCTGCAGATGCAGGCGGGTGACGATTTCTTCGCGGGTACGCTTGTCGGCGGTGGCGGTCAGGGCGATGCGCGGTACGTCGGGGAACAGCTCGGCCAACTGGCCCAGTTGCAGGTATTCCGGACGGAAGTCGTGGCCCCACTGCGACACGCAGTGCGCTTCGTCGATGGCGAACAGGGCGATGTTCAGACCTTGCAGGAACGACAGCATGCGCGGCTGCACCAGGCGCTCGGGCGCCAGATACAACATCTTCACTTCGCCACGCTTGATCCGTGCGGCGAGGTCGCGCTGTTGTTCGGCGCTCAGGGTGGAGTTCAGCGCGGCAGCGGCCACACCCAGCTCTTCGAGGGTAGCGACCTGATCGTCCATCAGTGCGATCAGCGGCGAGACCACCACTGCGAGGCCATCGCGCAGCAGCGCCGGCACCTGAAAGCACAGGGACTTGCCGCCACCGGTAGGCATCAGCACCAGCGCATCACCGCCACTGGCCACGCGCTCAATGATTGCACCCTGACGGCCACGGAAACTGTCGTAGCCGAAGATGTCCTTGAGGACGCGTTGAGCCTGTTCGAGCATAAAAACTCCAAAAATCTACCGATACATCCCTGCGCAGGCTGGTTCAGAACAGCCGGGGCTGCTTAAACAAAACGTAAGAACGCATTACGTGACACGCGTAATGCGGGCAGGGATCGCAAAACGCGGCAGTATACCCGAGGCCTCCCCTGCGCAGGGTGCCGCTGATAAGACACTGATAAACCTGCCACACACAAAACCCTGTGGGAGCGAGCCTGCTCGCGAATACGCTGGGTCAGTCAAGACAAAGCTGCCTGATACGCCGCTTTCGCGAGCAGGCTCGCTCCCACAGGATTTGTATGCAGCCCGGCAATTGCGGCAAATCTGCCATGCGGCTGGCTTGAGCGCGCAAGAAGGCCTAGAATTCCCGCATTGTTTATTCCCCAAGGTAGCCCCGTAATGTCCTTCGCTGAGCAACTGACCCGCCTGCAAGTTTTCCTCGACGCCGACGAGCTGCATGACGAGGCGCTGGATTACGTGGCCGCTCACGGCTACCTCACCGCGCTGTCGATCTGCGCTGAAGACGTACCGGAGCGTGAGTGGATCGACGCCCTGTTCGCCGAAGAGCCGCATTACAGCGACGAAGCCCAGCGTGCCGAAATCGAAGCCACGCTGATCGGCCTCAAAGCCCACATCGCTCGTCAACTGGCCTCGGATGAAGAGTTCGAGCTGCCATGCGAACTGGACCTGGGCGAAGAGCCGGACGATTCCGAACTGCGCGGCTGGTGCATCGGTTTCATGGAAGGCGTGTTCCTGCGCGAAGCCGCCTGGTTCGAAACCGCTGAAGAAGAAGTCAGCGAAATGTTGCTGCCGATCATGGTCGGTTCGGGCCTGTTCGACGAACAGCCTGAGTTCGAAGACATCGCCAAGGACGCCAACCTGATGGACGACATGATCGTACAGATCCCGGAAGCCCTGACCGCGCTGTACCTGTTGTGCCAGGCGCCCGACGAAAAACCGGCGATCCTCAAGCCACGTCACCACTAAGATCCGGCCTATGGACAACCCCATAGGCAACCGCCCCCTGATGTTGCGCTACTTCCTGCTGGCCGTCGGCTGGCTCAGCGTGGCATTGGGGGTGATCGGGATTTTCCTGCCCGTCCTGCCCACCACCCCTTTCCTTCTGCTCGCCGCAGCCTGCTTCGCGCGCAGCTCTCCGCGTTTCTATCAATGGCTGGTCGAGCATCCACGACTCGGGCCATGGATCCGCGATTACCTCGATGGCAACGGCATTCCGCTCAAGGGCAAGGTCTACGCGATCGGGCTGATGTGGGCGAGCATTCTGTTCTCGTGTTACCTGGTGCCACTGCCGTGGGCGCGGGGGTTCATGTTGACCAGCGCGGTGTTGGTGACGGTTTATATCGTGCGGCAAAAGACACTTCGCAAGCCTTGAACGCCGCTGAATGGCGAGCGGAAAACGGCGCCTGGTTGATACCACTCGTCTGATTCCCATGCGCACCTGTCAGATCTGACAGGTGCGCAAATCGATCTACACAGGTTCAATCACTCCATCAACCGACTGGAGTGCATTTCCATGTTCGCCAACGCCCCCGAGCCTGAAAGCGCTCTGATCCTCACTGAGCCTGACTTCAGCGGTCGTCGCCACGCGACGCCTGAATTCCCTTCAAGAGGACTTGCCTGATGCCTTCTCACAAGAATTTCCGCTTCCCTGCCCTCACGGAAAGCAACGCAACACTGGCACTGCGTCCCCTGCTGATTCCAGGAATGCACGAGCCGGTGCAGGATGGCGATGGCGGTATCAATATCCAGACCGCCACCAGCGACCCTAAAGGCTTGCAGTGTGTCATCAATCCTTATGGGCACCCCATGAGCGAGGGTGACAAACTCGAGATTTATTACGATACCGAAATTGTGCTCGAACGATGGGTGACGGCCGACGAGGTCAACCAACGGGTGTTCTTTTACCTACCGACGCCTGTCGAGTCTGGCTGGATTGAAAACTGCCACTATGTGCTGACCCGCGTGGGCACAACTGTACCCGACCCGCCCTCGGCGGCCTTGCGGATATGGGTCAAGCTTTACAAGCCGGGAAATCGTGACAAAGAACCGCATTTGCCCGATGGCCACTCAGAGCTGAACATCGTGCAACTGCCGCCCGAACTGGTCGAACAGGGCGTGATAGACGCCGAATGGGCCAAAAAAGGTGTGCTGGCCACAATCCCTCATTATGTGTTTTGCACGCGTAACGATCAGGTCCGCTTAAAGCTGGGCGACTATTCGCTTCCTGCGCACCCCATCACGCAGGCGCAAGCCGACGGCCAGCAACCGATCGAGATCCTCATTGATCAGGACGCCATCCTCGGTGCCGGCGACGGTCTCAGACGGGAAATCAAGTACGACATCAATGACGAAGTCTGGAACTGGGCCGACCGTCACTCCAAACGCACCTACATCGACGTGGATGCGGGCGGCGGGCGCTTGGAGGCCCCCATCATCAAGGAAGCCGTCAACGGCGTCATTACCATCAGGAATTTGAACAAACTGCCGGTGACGATCCAGATCCATGTCAGCAGCCAGTACTTCGCTGTGGGCGACAGCGTGAAAATGACCTTCATCGGCACGCCGCCCAATAACGGTGAGCCGATCATCTGCAGCGAATCCCGCGACATTGAAAACGTCCCCTCAGTGTTGGAAATCGAAGTGCCCTATGCGTTGATCAGGGCCATCGCCCGGGGTCGCGCCGATGCGTCGTATATCCTCTACAGAAAGGCCGGTGGCGACCCGCTGTCTTCCAAGCGCGCTCTTGCCAGGGTAGACGGCGACGTCAACATCCTCCCGGAGCCGAGCATTCGAGAATTGATAGGCGACACCCTCGAACCGGACGTGCTCTATGCCACTGTCGACGTACGCTACACCATGAAAAATGGCGACTTGATCTGCCTGCTATGGTGCGGCATCAAGTCCAATGGTGATGACTATCTGCATGAAGTTCCGCATATCGTCAGTGACAACGAAGAGAAGGAAGGCCTGGTCACGTTCTACATCGATTCCCAGCACATCAGTGTGCTGGATAACGGCACGCTCGACCTGTCTTATGTGGTCGCGAACGATGCACCCGGCCTCCTCGACATCCGGGAATCCGAACGGCTGCTGGCCAAGGTCGAGAAGATCCGGGCGACGCTGCCCAAACCTGTCGTCGAGGAGGCCGATCCGCCGGGGGATGTACTGGACCCGTCGAAGGTGTTCGATATTGTCCATGTACTGATCGCCGCAGCGAAGACCCTCAAGGATGATGTACTGACTTATTACTGGCGCAGTCTCAATCCTTTTGCCAGTACCAGCGACTGGCTGCCCATCACCACAGTAACTGCTGGTCAACCGGTACGTTTTCGGGTGGATGCAGAGTTTGTGGCGAACAATATCGGCCAATACGTGAAAGTGCGCTACGTGTTATTGCGTGCCTCGAACAAACAGTACGAGTACTCGGACACGCTCAATTTGCTCATAGGCGAACTCGTCGGCGAGTTGCCGCCGCCCGAGGTGGTACAGGCACCCGACAAGACGCTCAACCCAATGGATGGGTTGAATGGCGTAGACATCAACACCAGTTGAACCCGGACCGGGACACGATCCGTTTAAAGTTGTTAGGAACGCCCGGCGCAGGCACCTCTGATGATCTGGAGTTGCCGGGCAGTCACACTGGCACCGTTCAATTCCATTTACCACCTTCGGTGGTTGGCGCCAATATTGCGAAAACGGTGTCGGTTGAATACGACGTAACCCGCTATACCCTCACAACGCCCTCAAAAATGCTCGACCTGTATGTTTCAGGCTTCCAGGACCCCGAAAACGAACTGCCCCACCCGCATGTGCCTCAGGCACAGAACAACATCCTGGATCTGATGACCTTAAGCGGCGATGCAAAAGCTGTCCTCGCTATTTGGCCCTACATTGCACTGAAACAGCGCCTCTGGTTCTACCTTATAGGACAAACAAGTTCAGGCGCGTCCCATACGATCCCGCTGATCCGCGGCGAGGAAATAACCCCGACCCAAGTCAGCAGCGGACTCAACGAAAGCTTGCTCAGAAGCGAACTGATGAAACTGGGCCACTCCACGCCCGCCAATGTGATTTGCAAAGTGGCATTCGATGGCAGTGAAAAGGAGAACACTGCCTGCTTATTCCCACAGCTGCCCTTGACCATCAGAACCCGCTACGACTACGTGCAACCGGTCATCACCGGTGTGACGGATTCACGGGGCGAGGTGGCAGAGGACGGTAAAACCCGCGACGAAAAAGTCACCGTCACCGGCTCGGCCACGCGCGGCGAAACGGTCGAGCTGTTCGATGGAACGACGATATCAATGGGCACGGCGCTAGTGGGCGCCGACAGCAACTGGAGCCGCGAGATCGGCCCATTGACCGAGAAGTCTTACCGCATCAGCGCAAAGGCTCTTTATGACGCCGACCCGGTGTCCAGCCAGCCCAGAACGTTCACCGTCAAATTCGCCCAGACCCCGGAAATTCTCTCGGTTACTGACTCGCGAGGAACCGTCGCTGAAGGGGCGACCACCTATGACAACAGCGTCCTGGTGGCTGGCAGCGCGACGCCAAACCTGCAGATTCAGTTACAGGAGAATAATCAGCCAGGCCCAACCCTTGATGTCGATGACAAGGGCAACTGGAACCACCGCTTCAACAACCTCAAAGTGCAGCCCTACAGCATCGTTGCCAAGGCTTTATACGATATCGATCCCGCGCTGAGCCCGCCGCGAACATTCAACGTGGCACAAGCGGTTACGCCGACGATTTCCAGGGTCAGTGATATCCGCGGTGAAATCGCCCCCAATGGCACCACTTACTACCGGACCGTCACCCTGACGGGCAAGGCCAGTCCGAATGAAAAGATTATTCTGCGCAACGCCGACACGGCCATCGATACGATAGATGTCACCGACAGCGGCGATTGGCAATACGTTTTGAATAACCTGAGCCCGTCGACCACTTACTACCTCACCGCGCTGGGCGACTATGGCAGCAATCCAGAGTCCAGCCCGCCCAGAGTCTTTTCTGTTGCAGCCTTTGTTTCACCGACGATTACCACGGTCACAGACTCGATCGGCGCGGTGGGGCCGAATGAAACGACTTATGACAACGCGGTCACCGTCAAAGGCGAAGCCACCCCGCGCGAGCAGATCCAGATGTACAACAAAGGCACTGCCGTCGGTTCGCCGGTCAACGTCAATGCCGATAAACAATGGACGGCGTCTGTCACTGGTTTGACGATCGGCGACCAAAGCCTCAAGGCCCGGGCCTTGTATGCCGCGGTTCCGGTGGAAAGCCCGGCGCGAGACTTCAAAGTCGCCGCGCACATCGCGCCGACGTTGACGTCTGTGCATGACGGCATCAGTGAAATCGGCAATGGCGGGCAAACCAAAAGCACTTCGGTAACCCTGCGCGGTACGGTCACCCCGAATCGTCAGGTCCAGATTTACGACAACAACAACCCAAAGCACACAGTAACTGCCAACGGAAACAACTGGAGTGCGACGCTATCGGTAGCTCTGCACGGCCATGTGGTTAAAGTAAAAGCACTCAGCACCGGACAGGATTCCAATAGCCGGAACTTCACTGTGATCTCGCCGATTCCGCCGTTGAATTTCAATACGGCCAGCGTGACATTGAGTGGCAGGTGTTACCTCATTACCAGCTGGGCTGCATATCCAAATTTTGGTCCGGGCACATATGTACAGCACACGGCAAACGGCGGCGTCCCCCCCCTATCGTTACTCGTCGAGTAACAACAATGTCGCTGCAGTAGAAGACGCTTCAGGGTTGGTGACTGTCAGAGGTAATGGGGTCGCAACGATCACTGTCATAGACAACGCAAGCCAGTCCAAGGGCTACAACGTTCATGTCACAGGGGTGAAATTCGTTGTGGGACTGGACGGTGGAACCTGGAACACCATCAGAGACAGGGCAGCAGCCCGAGGAAAGCGATTGCCGTCAATGGGTGAGTTGCGGGAAATCCATAACGCTTGGGGTGGCCGTTGGCCGATGGGGAACTATTGGTACTGGGCCGCTGACTCCGCAGGTGGCTGGCCATGGGCCCGGTACTGGTTCAAAAATCTGGTCAATGGAGAAGAAGGGCACCACCAGTTCAATGGATCATGCCTGGGAGTTGGCATTGACCCTTAGAAATGAAAAACGCCTCACAAATCGTGAGGCGCATTCATCAGGGAGCACCCTGATGGCTTTTTTACCAAAAGTACCGCAACCCCAGATTCACCCCGTAAGGCTGTTCAATATGCTTCCCCTTGGCATAATCCAGGTCGAAGTGCATCTGCCACCGCTGGGACATCGCCACCGCCACGCCCGCACCAAACTCAGCCCGGGAACCTGACAGGTCATTATTGAACACGTTGTTGTTGACCTTCACTTCGTTGTTCGACGCGAACTCATGAGCAACCGCCGCGCGCACATAAGGCTGGGCGGCTGCGCCGTTAGCGAAACCGAAGTTACGCCCGAATGTAGCACCGGCCTTGCCGAGCAGTGAGCGCATGCGATCGCCGTCGGCGTCCATGTCGTTGTCCAGCGTGTAGTGTTGGCCCTGGATCTGCACCGCCGACAGTTGCGCGAACGGTTCGAAGAAGTAGTCGTTGGCCAGTTTGATATGCCGACCGAACTCGGCGGAACCGCCTACACCCCAGTTGTCGTAATCGCCTTTGGTGCGGCTGCCATCGCTCAGGTTGACCTTGGACTCGTTGCGAAAGCGGTTGAACTTGAGCACGCCGTCAAAGTAATTACCGGTATCACTGTCGAGCCAGGTGACATAAGGCCCGACGTAGTAACTTTTCACCGTTCCCGACGTACCGCGATTGAGGTCCAGATCGGACTCGCTCGTGCCGGCGAGCACCCCGACCAGCACCTGGCTTTCGCCCACCCGGGCATCGGCGCCAAGGGACAAACCCTGTTGCGTCTGCTGATAACCCACGCCCGAGCCATCGGCAACGTTGTACTTGTTACCGTAGGTGCGGATCCAGCCGCCGGCCTGGCCACCGTTGAAACGCAATTCGCCCATGCGGCTGCGCAACGAACTCAACTCGCCATACCACACGGTCGGGGCTGTGTTGAACAAGGCCAGTACCGAGCGCGCGCCGGGGCTGATGACTTCGGTGGTCGGGTCGAGAAACCACTCCTTCGCGCCTCCCTCGATTTCCCGACTGGCCAGGCCGTAGGACCACGTGCCGACATCCACTCTCTGATCGCCGGCCAGCGCAAAATTCGCTCCATCGGTTGTGCCAGTACGCACCAGCGTCAATTGCTGAGGCGACGCCGCATCCAGCCCCGAAGCCTGCACAGCGAGATCGAACTGCCCCTCTGATTGACCAAGAACATTGAGGAAATCCCTCTGCCCGTTGGCAAAATCACCTTTCATCTCAAACGTGCCGGTACCGGCGAGTGAGCCGACCGTCAGTTCAAAGTACGTCGCGGGTGCCTGCGCTGCGCCGAAAATAACCCGACCGCCCTCCAGGCGCATTGCGCCAACAAAGTCATCGCCAGTCAGGGTCCAGTTTGAATTGTCATTGATGTTGACGCTGGCGACCTTGTCCAGGCGACCGGTGAATTGCGACTGGTTCTGCAGGGTGACGTTGGCCGTCGAGCCGTCCTCAACCAGCATGTCTCCGGTCATATGGCCTCGGTCGAAAATGAAGTCAGCCGTGCTGGCACCCGTCACTGAAAAGTTGCCAATCAACGTACTGTTGCCAACCTTTACAGCGGCGGTCGAAGCCTCTTGAACCGCCAGCAATTGATTAGCGCTACCTTGCAAAGTGGAGTTGTTCAGCACCTCGATGATGACGTTTGCACCACCGGCAACCTCTATCGCCGGCCCATTGCGCCCCTCTACACTGGCACCGTCCAGTACCAGCGTATTGCTGCCTGAAACGGACGAGTCATTGACCATCCGCACACCCGCCCGGTCGCCGCTGATACGAGTACCGTTTGTAGCGTGCACTTCACCGCCGATCATATTCAGGCCGACACTGCCCGCGGCCTGTCCCGTCACTTCACTGTCGATCAGTGTCAGGTTGCTTAACGCGGTTATCTGTATCCCGGCTTCGCCCCCCCTGAATTGACTGTCAGTCGCGGTGACAGTCGACCCTTGCGTCGAAGAGAAAGACCGATTGACCATCATTGCTATCGAGTCGCTGGTGACATCGGCCTGCACAAGATTGCCTCGACTGGCCGTGATGGAAATCCCCTCAATGCCACTTTCAGCATTCACTGTGGCGCCATTGATGTTCAGCGTCGATCCGGAAATTACATTCAGGGTATGAGTCATGGCCTGGGCAAGATTCAGTACTCCGTTATTGCGCACCAGGTAATCAGTGGGCGGCACTGTCGAGTCCACATCCAGCGTACTGTTATCGACGATGACCGCGAACGCGGGTGAACCCAACAAAAAAAATGCCGGTATCGCTACCAGCATTCGAAAGCTTCCGGTGGAAGTGATTCTGCAAAATGAAAAGACTTCGGGTTTCATGATTGACTATCCTTCGATTAATTAACTCCGGCAAATTTGTTTACCCGCCAGACAATTCAGCGTCGAACGATACCGGTTGCCACAACCCAACCAACGTAGGATTTTTCTGAAGTTCACAGGGTAAAAGTCCTTAAAAAAATAGTAACCATTTTCCACTGGCTACTCGTTACATATTTAAAAAGGAAGGTACATGCAGTACCTTCCCTTGCGACTTCAGCACCTTCTTAAGGCAGGGGGCATGAACCACCCGCCGGATCAACCATATAAACCCTTACCACATGTTCTGCAGACGGTGTGTCGCGCCCATCAATAACAGCCGAGTAGCTTATGCCTCCCCACGCGTTTTCCGTGGTCAGGATCGCCGGATCATAGGGAACCTTTACAATGAACCCGGCGGTTGCTTCCTGACTGGAGGGGGTGTAGGTAACTTTGGCTTCGGTACCGGGTTTAGTTGTGCTTCCGTTGTCACTGTAGCCTTGATAAGTGAACGTCAATTCCTGATTTGCCAATTGAGGCTCGCCCCCCGCGACCAACACTTCGACTACAACGCCGGCAACGCTATCCCTTCGCAAAGACAAGCAATTCAGCAAGCCGAAGTCGTCATCGAGGTGTTGGAACTTCACCTCCGGGACGACTCCGTCACGAATGAGTACATCAACATCCGTCGCCGTCGAAACATCCACGTTATCGTTTACATCGTGGCCGATTACATAATGGGCCTTGATCGGATTACCGTTACCTGCGTCCTCGAAAACCTTCCATAGAACAGTCCATTCCAATTCGGCTGGAGGCGTAGCACCGATTTTTACAATCCCGCCGTCTGCCTCGCTTACAGGCTCACCTTTCCAGTGAAGTTGTGCCTCGTCATTCTCCTTGGCCCCGGTATAGATCGTAGCCGTTACAATTACCGGGCCAGTGTTATCAGCCTCCCTCAACTGATTGGGAGCCCCGCCATCGTCGCCTTGTACTGACACTGTTGGCAGATCAGGGTTAGGGTTGCCTGGCTTGTCGGGATCTATTGGCGCGCCTGGCTTGCGCAAATCCACGCTAATGTTGTTCAGCTCGACCGGAACAAGAGGATGAGCGACACCCTTGCGCCGTATCTGATAACTGCCTGTAACAGTCTTCAGGCCGGCATTGCCGTTGAAGACATTGCGGAAGGGCACATCGACATAAACAGGAAACCCGGGAATCGTGATAGCCGACTGTAACTGGCCATCCCAAGTGACTTCCAACTGATCGCCATCAATGAAGTTGGTGTATTTATCTTTAATCCCGACGCCAATCGGCTGCTGAGCATCTTCCAGATCAATCAGGTTGTCGCTATACAGGGGAATATCCAGCGGCAGCAAATCTGCAGGAGGATCTGTCAGCGTGACGTTCAAGCGTTTATAAGGTGAATGAAGGCTTTTATTGCCCTTGCGATCCGTCACCTGCCAATAAATAGTCGTTCGTCCCTCTTTATCGTCCAGCATTGCCGCGGTCAGTCGAAATTCCAGAGGCGTAGTCAGATCCGTACGCGTAATGGATCCAATCAACGTCGGCAAAGGCACGGAAGTGCCAATAAAACAATCAACCACATCATTGAGCATGTGGCCGGCATATTCCTGAACAGTTATCAGCACATGACCATTATCGTCGAGATATTTTTTAGTGATACCGTCACGCTCTACTTCGGGTGGAACAATGACCTCTGTTATCGGCAGCGGCGGACTTCTGTCAACATTAATCTCCACGGGTGTTACGACACCGATGTTCCCGCCTTGGCTGAGGTAGTAGCTCAATTCATGTTTACCCTCTTTGTCGGTCAAGTTGGCCGGCAGCGTCATAGGGATCAAGAGAATGGCAGAGTCAAGAGGCGTGTTGTAGCTATATCGCGTTCCTGGCAACCTCGTACCATTCCACATCAAATCAATAAGCCCCGGCACGGAGGGTGTATCACCTGCTCGTGGAGGCCGAGGCACATTCACTTTCAATTCCAGGCCCTGTAATGAAAGCGGAACCTGATTCTTGCCATCACCCACTTGATCCGGCAGCAAGGGATTATCAGGGTGTATTTGAAGGGGCTCTGCATCCATCTGCGGGGCTGCAAAGCGGATTCTCTTGTAATCCAGTCGACTTTGCTGTGCAGAGGTGAGTTTTTTATAAACGGTCATTTTATCGCTCCTGGAGAGGACGCCCACGCATACGCAACCACGCAGGCATACGTTTGGCACTGGTTAAACTTCTTGTCACTGAAAGGCATTACTTGAGTCAGACACGAGAAACGTGAAATTCAGGAACTGCTTATTTCAACAAGCCTGGCAACTTTGCAGACAAGTGTTCTGCAAACTTTTGACCCCATCCGGAATTCTCGCAGGGCGAACCGCAGTAATCCTCGCCCTCCTTATCGGAGCAGACAATACCGCTGGGCAGGGTTCTATTAATAATGACGAATTCCTCTTTTGAACTGCCCACGCCGCCCTTGGCTTTCTTAAGTGTGTAATGACACAGTGCAGAGCCGTTATCCACCATAGGGGCAATCAAACGTTCAAAGTCCGCGACATGCACTTCAAAACCATCACGCGCTTGCGCGTCACTCAATATCGTGGGGAACTTGTCTGTCACTCCGGGAATAGGTTCAGAACCATTCAGTCCTTTACATCCTTGCCAACGCAGAGTCACTTCATCATCTTTGTCGAAGGCAGCATTCCCATCGATTTTCACCCAGACCCCTTTCCACAGTCGCGGACATGCACAACAGTCAAGAACACCATTTTTGTTCGCATGTGGAAAGGATGGCTCCTTCAGGTTTTCGATCACCACAATCGATACATTGACTGATGTTGTCAGAGCCTGTTGCAGATTGACGTTGTTGCTGGTCGTGTAATAGACCGGTAATGCAGGGTTCTCCCGGTCCTGGTCAATGATCGACCAAGGAATGGTGAACGGCACTTGCTTACCGGCTACATCACCGGGCTGGACGATATATTGTGCTGCAGGGGTGGCGATTGCTCCCCAGAACAGTCTGATTGTCTGCCCGGCAAGTGGCGCATCAAACAGCGCGAGAATCCCTTCGGCAGGCTCGCCAAAATCATCCGACGTCAGCGTGTTGAGGCGTTTCGAATTGACGCCGTATATTTCTACTTTTGCCAGATCAGGGTTGAGTAATGCCGGAGCATTGGCGTGGTCCTGCCCTGCGAGGGTCAGATCCACGGGGACCCGGGTTCCCAGAGAAGGTTGTGTGGTGCCTGAAGGACGTCGCACTTTGTAAGTCACCGACGCCGTCAAGGGCCCCAGCCCCTTAGCTGTCAGGGCTGACCAAGGCACTGGCACGACCACGGGAAAGCGGGAAGGATCAACCGGCACCGGCGCTAGCAGTGTGTCATACCAGTCGAGCAGAATTTCGTTGTTACTGTCTGCATTGTCATAACGATCGATTTCTACCGTCACGGCACCCTGAGCCACCGCACCTTCACGGGCATGCTGGCGGTCAATCAACCCTCGGTCCGACAACGGCACGCGAGGCGGCTTGAGATTTCCGGGCGCCGCGTTCAGATCGACCAACAGTTGCAACAGTTCTGATCTGGGGCCTTTATTACCCGCCCAGTCTCGTAGACGGTAGTAGATATAACGGGGCCCCTCACCCCGATCACGAATGTCCTGTTCGCGCATGGTGATAAACAGTTCATCAAGGTCAATGTCTGTCTGACTGAATTCCTGTTCATCAATCTCGGTTTCCGAGTCGGAAGGTTTATCCGTATCGGTCCAGAAATAAATGGCTCTGTCCCGGGCTTGTATTCCCACATAACTGCGCACTTGAAAACGAACCTGTCCATGTTCCTTCAAGTAGTCGTCGGTGATAGCGCCGACGACATCGAGCATTTCCAGCAAGGCGGGTTCCTGACCATCATCCGGGGCCACCCTGTCCACAGTAATACGTTTTTTTTCGGACTCAGCAGGGTTGCCCCCCTGGATCAGGATGTAAGACAGGTCGTAGATGCCATTGTCCAGATAGTCCCTGGGGACTGATACATACTTGTCCCCAGGTTCGATGGGAAAAGGGAACTTAAATTCATTGACTTCGCGAAAGGCATCCCCAAGAGGGCGAAATCCCACTTTGACAATGTCCGGCCCGAGATCAGGATCGGTCGTGAAGCTCCACGCTGGAACAATCAACTGCAGATCACGGTTCAACTCCGTACGCGGCAACAGTCCGTCGGGACTTTCTGCACCGTGTTCGTCCTTGAGAATGACCGGCACTTGCGGAACCGGCAAAGCGGTGACTCCTGATGGTTGCGGATTTGCACTGTGCGGGCCTTGTGTGTGTTCCGGGGGCTGCATGGAGGACGCTCCGCGACAATTAACCAAACGTTGGTGTGCGGTATCAACAGGGTGATACCGCCGCTGCATGGGTTCGATTTAATGCGCAAAGGCGGGCGCTGCCTACTGTCAGAAATTACAGGTTTTGCTACCGTTCGTCGGAATCAATGCTCGTACGCAGGGGGCTTAATCATGTGCGTTTATCAAAAACGTGCAGGCAAAAAATCGAGCTACACGATCTCGCGTCATCGCCTACAGCTACGCCAGAATCCGCCGGGTTGATACAGGTGTGATCAACCGCTGAGTTATTCGGAATCAGATCCGGCGCTTTCGCGAGCAGGCTCGCTCCCACGGTTAACCGCGCTCCAATGTGGGAGTGAGCCTGCTCGCGAAAGCGCCGGAAGAACAACGCCCTGCCTTCAGGCAGACAAAACCCGCCGCCCCGGTTGAACGGGACGGCGGGTTTTGTCGTTTCAGGCGTCGCTTACACCGTATCCACCTTCAACGAATGATCATTCAACATGCCGCTGATGATCGTCGCCGTGTCATGCCCGCCAGCCACCACCCCGCCCGCCCCCGGCGTCACGCCGTAATGGCTGGCCAGATTGACGCCGGCCAGATCAATCGTCTGGTTCGGCGTTGCGCCGGCCATGGCGCTGACGTCGATGCTGGTGAGCACCGAAGCGCCGCTGCCGCTGACAGTGAAGTGCAGGTAGTCATCCAGCGACGCCGTGGTGCCGTTCTCGCCCTGCAGCAGTTGCGACAGGTCGAGTTTGTCGGTGCCGGGGGTGAAGTCGGTGATCAGGTCATGGCCGCTGTTGCCCTTGAGCCACTGGAAGGTGTCGGCCCCTGAGCCACCGGTCATGGTGTTGTTGCCCATGCCGCCGATCAGCAGGTCGTCACCGCCGCCACCGTTGAGGATGTCGTTACCGAGGCCGCCGTTGATGACGTTGTTATTGTTGTCGCCGGTCAGGGTGTCGTTGAAGTTCGAGCCGACGAGGTTTTCGATGCCGGTCAGCGTGTCTGTGCCAGCGCCGAGGGTGTTTTGCGCACCGAGCAGGCCGAGGTTGACCGTCACCCCGGCAGTGGCGTGGGCGTAGCTGGCGGTGTCGCTGCCGGTCCCGCCATCGAGCAGGTCATTGCCCGGGCCGCTGTAGAGCAAGTCGTTGCCGGCGCCGCCGTGCAGCTCGTTGTTGCCCGAGCCTGCGGTGAGCACATCATTGCCGTCGCCAGCGTTGATGATGTTGTCGCCGCTGCCGGCCACCAGCACGTCGTCCCCCGCGGTGCCGGTGAGGGTGTGGCCGTCCTGATAGCTGATGGACACGTTGGCGGTGTCGCTGCCGCCATGGTTGTCGTTGGCGGTGTAAGTGCCGTGGAAGTCCGGGGTGATGTCGTGGGCCCCGGCGTAGTTGACCGTCATGGTCAGTTGATAGTTTTCCGCCGCGTTGGGGTTACCGCCGCCGCTGGGATTGGCGATGTTGGTGACGTGGATCTGGTAGGTGCCATCGGCGCTGGCGGTGATGGTGCCGCCGTCGGCAATGGTGACGAACGCGCCACCGTTGAGCGAGTACTCCATGGTGATGTGCCCGGCCGCCAGGTTGTGATCCAGATTCAGCGTTTCGCCCTGTTTCAGTTTGACCGTGATCAGGTCTTCATCATTGGCATTGGCGTTGGTCACCGCGCCGAGGTAGCCGCTGATCACCAGTACAGCGGTCATCGCTGCGGTGTTGGCCGCGAACGCATTGCGCACATCGGCGAGGGTCTGGTTGGCGGCGGTGTTGTTGTTGCCGTTGAACGTGATCGCGCCGGTACCGGTGAAGTCCGCGCCCTTCGCTATCCAACCGGTGTTGAAGGTGGTCGGCGTAGCGTTGAGCGTATCGCCATTCGGATCGGTGTCGTTGGCCAGCAGCAGTTCGCCCGGCACGACGATATTGCCCGACAGCACGTTGGTGATGACGTGATCGTCCACCGCCACGGGCGGCGCGTTGGGGATCACTTTCACGGTCAGTGTCGAGCTGGCGAGGTCGCCGTCGTTGTCGCTGAGGGTAAAGCCGATGTTCTCGGTAATCACCACCGCCGTGGTTTTCTGCGAGGTGTAGGTGTAGTCGCCGCTGTCGAGGTTGATCAGCAATGTGCCGCCATTATTGGTGGCGATGCTCAACGTGTTGTTGGCGGTGTTGAAGGTGCCGTGATTGGTGCCGCCGCTTGGGGTCAACGAGCCTTGACCGCTGAGGGCTTTTGGATCGTAGGTGTAGGTGGTGCCGTCGACCACGATGGACTTGATGAAACCGCCATCGGCGCCAAAGGTGCCGCCCTCGCCCAGCAACGAACCGGTGACCGGCGCGCCCTGCACGGTGCCCGACAGCACCGAGTTGAGCTGGTTGAGATCGGTGACCACCACCGCGTTGGTGTTGGTGTGGCTGATGCCGTCATACGCCAGCGGGTCGAGGTTGGCGTTGCTCACGCCGCTGCCCAGGCCAATCGCGTAGTTCTTGATGTTGTTGGCATCGAGGAAGGCTTTGAGCGTCGCTTCATCAGCGGTGCCGATATCGCCCTCGTTGGGTTTGCCGTCGGAGAAGAAGTAGCCGACGTTCTGCGCCCCGGTGAGTTTGCCCGAGGTGTTGAACGCGTTGTACATGGTCGCCACGGCAGCGTCGTAATTGGTGCCACCGCCTGCGGTGAGGCCGGCCAGCAGGGTCTTGGCGGTGGCCACATCGACCCACACCGTCGTCCGGTCGGTAGCGTTGCTGCTGAAGGTGACGAGCTGCACTTTCACATCGCCGAGGTCATCGTACTTGTCGAGCAAGGCGCTGATCGCCTGTTTGGCCAGCGCCAGTCGCGACAGACCCGGCACACCGGAGGCGTCGGCCATACTGCCGGAGATGTCGAGGACGATGAGGATGTTGGAATCGATCTCCACCGCCGCCACCGAACGATCCGACGCCACCGCTTTTGGCACGTCGTCGACGATGTTGACCACGAGGGTGCTGGTAGTGCTGTTGCCCAGCGCATCGGTGGCTTGGTAGGTGAAACTTTCGCTGAGGGTGTTCGCGCCGTCGTTGGCGCTCGGCGAGGTTTTCGGCGCCGAGGTCAGCGTGTAGGTGTAGGTGCCGTCGGCGTTGAGCTGGATCTGCCCGTAGGTGCCGGTGGCGCTGCCGACCAGGGTGTAGGTGATCGCGCCTGTGCCGCCAGTGACCGCACCGACCAGCGTGCCGGTGGCGGTTTCGCCGGTGTTGCTCGGATCGCTGCCGGTGACCGTACCGGGGGCCAGATCCGCGCCGTCTTTGCTCAGGTCGAGGGCTTTTTCATACACCGTCACGTCCTGATCGACCGAGGCCACCAGTTTGCTGTCGGCGACGTTGATGGTGATGGTCGTGGTGCTTTCATCACCGTCGCTGTCGCGGATCGTATAGGTGAAAGTGTCGGTGGCGCCCGGTGGGCTCACCGAGTTCGGGTTGCTGTGATAGATGGCGTTGCCCGCCGCATCGAGGGTCAGGTAACCGAAGTTGCCATTGATGTTGCTGTTGAGGCCGCCGATGGCCGAAGTGCCGGTGTTGCTGCCGGCGCGCACGCCGATCACTGTGGCCGCGCCATCGGCACCGCTGATGTCATTGCCCAGGACGCTGACGTTGACCGTACCGCCCTCGGCCACCGAGCCGGTGTCGGGTTTGGCAGTCGGCAAGTCATCGATGATGTTGACGTTGATCTGACCGTTGGCAGTGCTGCCATCGGTGTCCGTGGCCACGACGTTGAAGTTCTCGGTGAGGCTGTTGGCACCGTTGGCGTTCGGGTGGGTTTCGTTGTCGACCAGGGTATAGCTGTAACTGACGACCCCGGTCGCCGGGTTGTAACCGGTGACGGTGAAAGTGCTGCCCAGCGGCGAGACGACCGACTGCGGGAAGCCTGCAGCGACACCGTTAGTGACCACGGCAATGCCACCGACGGTCAGGGTTTGCAGGCCATCGAGCGCAGTGACGGTGAAGGTGCCGTTCTGGGTCAGCGCCGGGATGTTCGGATTGCTGCCGTCGCTGAGGTTTTTCTCGTAAACGGTGAGTTCGCCGCCATTGACGTCGAGGCCATTGAGCAGCACCGGATCGTCATTGTTGTGGATATTCAGCACCAGGTTGGCGGTGCTGATGTCGCCGTCGGCATCGGTCAGGGTGTAGGTGAACGTCTCGGTGCCGTTGCCGCCGCCGTGCAGGTTTTTGAAGTCGGCATCGTTGGGGTTCAGCGTGTAGGTGTACGTGCCGTTGGCGTTGAGCACCAGCGTGCCGTAAGTACCGGTGAAGGTGCCTGCGGTGATCGGCCCGGCATTCGGTCCGGTCGCGACCACATCAGCGCCTTGCACATCGTTGGTCAGCACGTTGCCGGTCAGAGTCAGCTGGGTTTCCGAGGCGCTGTTGGCGTTGCTGTCGTTCACGGCTTTTGGCACGTCATCGACGATGCTGACGACGATGGTGCTGGTGACGATGTTGCCCAGTGAATCAGTGGCCTGATAGGTAAAGGTTTCGGTCAGAGTGTTGGCGCCGTCGTCGGCATGCGGCGTGGTGCTCGCCGGCGAGGTCAGCGTGTAGGTGTACGTGCCGTTGGGGTTGAGAACGATCTGCCCGTAGTTGCCAGTGGCACTGCCAACCAGCGCGTAGCTGATCGCGCCGACCGCGCCGGTGACCGAGCCGACCAGCGTGCCGGACGCGGTTTCTCCGGTGTTGGTCGGGTCGCTGCCAGTGACTGTACCGGGAGCCAGATCCGCGCCGTCCTTGGTCAGGTCGAGGGCTTTCTCGAAGACGGTGACGTCGGTGTCGCTGGTCGCGCACAGTTTGCTGTTGGCGACATCGATGGTGATGGTGGTGGTGCTTTCATCACCGTCGGAATCACGCACGGTGTAGGTGAACACATCCACCGCGCCCGGCCCATTCACCGCATTCGGATTGCTGTGATAGACCGCGTTGCCGTTGGCGTCCAGGGTCAGGTAGCCGTAGGTGCCGTTGATGTTGCTGTTGAGGCCGCCGATGGCCGAGGTCGAGGTATCGGAGCCGGCGCGCACGCCGACCACGGCACCGGTTACGGCCGGACCATCAGCGCCACCGATGTCGTTGTTCAGGACATTGCCACTGACCGTGCCGCCCTCCGCCACCGATGCGGCGTCAGGGTGGGCGCTCGGCAAATCATCGACGATGTTGACGTTGATCTGGCCGCTGGCGGTGCTGCCATCGGTGTCGGTGGCGACGACGTTGAAGTTCTCGGTGATGCTGTTGGCGCCGTTGGCGTTTGGATGGGTTTCGTTGTCGACCAACGTGTAGCTGTAACTGACCACGCCGGTCGCCGGGTTGTAACCGGTGATGGTCAACGTGCTGCCGAGCGGCGTGACGATCGATTGCGGGAAGCCTGCGGCCACGCCACCAGTCACCACGCTAATACCGCCCACGGTCAGGGTTTGCAAGCCATCGAGCGCGGTGACGGTGAAGGTGCCGTTTTGGGTCAGCGCCGGGGTGTCGGGGCTGGTGCCGTCACTGAGGTTTTTCTCGTAGACCGTCAGTTCGCCGCCATTGACGTCGAGGCCATTGAGGTAGACCTGATCATCATTGTTGTGGATGTTCAGCACCAGGTTGGCGGTGCTGGTATCGCCATCGGAATCGGTGATGGTGTAGGCGAAGGTTTCCGTGCCGTTGCCACCGCCGTGGAGGTTTTTGAAATCTGCGTCGTTGGTGTTCAGCGTGTAGGTGTACGTGCCGTTGGCATTGAGCACCAAGGTGCCGTAAGTACCGGTGAAAGTGCCTGGGGTTACCGGCCCAGTCGGTACGCGGTCGGCGCCTTGCACATCGTTGGTCAGGACATTGCCCGTCAGGGTCAGCAAGGTTTCCGCTGCGGTGCCGGTGTTGCCGTCATCCACCGCTTTTGGCAGGTCGTCGACGATGTTCACATCGAGGGTGCCGTTGGCAGTGGTGCCGTTGTCATCGACTACGGTGACGGCGAACTGCTCAGGCAGATTGTTCGCGCCGTTGGCGGTGGGGTGCGCTTCGTTGTCGACCAGGGTGTAGCTGTAGCTGACGACACCGGTGGTGGCGTTGAAACCGGTGATGGTCAGTGTGCTGCCCAATGGCGTGGTGACCGATTGTGGAAAACCTGCTGCTACGCCATTAGTGACGACGGCGATGCCGCCGACGGTCAGGGTCGTCACGCCATCGAGTGCAGTGATGGTGAACGTGCCGCTTTGGGTCAACGCGGTGGAATCCGGTGCGCTGCCGTCAGTGAGATTTTTCTCGTAGACGGTGAGTTCGCCGCCATTCACGTCAAGGCCGTTGATGATCACCGGATCGTCGTTGTTATGGATCTGCAGAACGAGGTTGGCGGTACTGGTATCGCCATCGGAATCGGTGATGGTGTAGGCGAAGGTTTCCGTGCCGTTGCCACCGCCGTGCAGGTTTTTGAAATCTGCGTCGTTGGTGTTCAGCGTGTAGGTGTAAGTGCCGTTGGCGTTGAGCACCAAGGTGCCGTAAGTACCGGTGAAAGTGCCTGGGGTTACCGGCCCAGTCGGTACGCGGTCGGCGCCTTGCACATCGTTAGTCAGGACATTGCCCGTCAGGGTCAGCAAGGTTTCCGATGCGGTGCCGGTGTTGCTGTCATCCACGGCTTTTGGCAGGTCGTCGACGATGTTCACGTCGAGGGTGGCATTGGCGGTGGTGCCGTTGTCATCGACCACGGTGACGGCGAATTGCTCAGGCAGATTGTTCGCGCCGTTGGCGGTTGGATGCGCTTCGTTGTCGACCAGGGTGTAGCTGTAGCTGACGACACCGGTGGTGGCGTTGAAACCGGTGATGGTCAGCGTGCTGCCCAGCGGTGTGGTCACTGATTGCGGGAAGCCGGCAGCCACGCCATTGGTAACGACGGCGATGCCGCCGACGGTCAGCGTGGTAACGCCATCGAGTGCGGTGATGGTGAACGTGCCGCTTTGGGTCAACGCGGTGGAATCCGGTGCGCTGCCGTCAGTGAGATTTTTCTCGTAGACGGTGAGTTCGCCGCCATTGACGTCAAGGCCGTTGATGATCACCGGATCGTCATTGTTATGGATCTGCAGAACGAGGTTGGCGGTACTGGTATCGCCGTCGGAATCGGTGATCGTGTAGGCGAAGGTTTCCGTGCCATTGCCGCCGCCGTGGAGGTTTTTGAAGTCGGCATCACTGGTGTTCAGCGTGTAGGTATAAGTGCCATTGGCGTTGAGCACCAAGGTGCCGTAAGTCCCGGTGAATGTGCCGGCGGTGATCGGCCCGGCACTTTCATTGGTCACCACGCGGTCGGCGCCCTGCACATCGTTGGTCAGCACGTTGCCGGTCAGTGTCAGTTGCGTTTCAGACGCCGTGCCATTGCTGTCATCAACGGCTTTGGGCACGTCGTCGGTAATGTTCACGTCGAGCGTGCCGTTGGCAGTGGTGCCGTTGTCATCGACCACGGTGACGGCAAACTGCTCAGGCAGATTGTTCGCGCCGTTGGCGGTTGGATGCGCTTCGTTGTCGACCAGGGTGTAGCTGTAGCTGACCACGCCCGTGGTGGCGTTGAAACCAGTAATCGTCAGTGTGCTGCCGAGCGGTGTGGTAACCGATTGGGGGAAACCTGCAGCCACGCCGTTGGTGACCACGGCGATGCCACCGACAGTCAGCGTGGTGACGCCATCGAGTGCAGTGATGGTGAACGTGCCGCTTTGGGTCAACGCGGTGGAATCTGGTGCGCTGCCGTCACTGAGGTTTTTCTCGTAAACCGTCAGCTCGCCGCCTTCGACGTTCAGGCCATTGATGATCACCGGATCGTCGTTGTTGTGGATCTGCAGCACCAGATTCGCCGTGCTGGTATCACCATCCGAATCGGTGATGGTGTAGGCGAAGGTTTCCGTGCCATTACCGCCGCCGTGCAGGTTTTTGAAGTCCGCGTCGCTGGTGTTCAGCGTGTAGGTGTACGTGCCGTCGGCATTCAGAACCAAGGTGCCATAGGTGCCAGTGAAAGTGCCCGGGGTTACCGGACCGGTTGGCACGCGATCAGCGCCTTGCACGTCATTGGTCAGGACATTGCCGGTCAGCGTCAGCAGGGTTTCCGATGCGGTGCCATTGCTGTCATCAAACGCTTTGGGCACGTCGTCGGTGATGTTGACGTCGAGCGTGCCGGTCGCGGAGTCGCCATTGCTGTCGCCGGCAATCACCGTGAACTGTTCGCTGAGATTGTTGGCGCCGTCACCGGCCGCGTGGCTTTCGTTGCCGTTGAGGGTGTAGCTGTAGCTGACAACGCCAGTCGCCGGGTTGTAACCGGTGATGGTCAGGGTGTTGCCCAACTGCGAGGTGATCGATTGCGGGAAGCCGATCGGCACACCGCCAACGATAACGTTGATGCCGCCGATGCTCAGGCTGGTCAGACCGTCCGGTGCCGACACGGTAAAACTGCCGCTTTGCGTCAGTGCACCGGGGTTGGCCGACGAGCCGTCAGGCAGATTGGCTTCACTGAGGTTCAGTTCGCCGCCCGCCACATTCAGACCGGTGAGGGTCACCGGATTGTTCACCGGTGGCGGCACCACCACAGCCGGGGTGTCATCGCCGTTGTCGATCACCGCGTTGTGGCGTTCTTCAGGGAATTCGGGAATACCGCCGAATCCGGCGGTGGGGAAACCGATGATCGGGTCGACGCGTCCACCGACCTCCGTCAGCAGGACAAAACTGTGGCCGCCGCCCGCCTCTCCCGGTGCGCCGCCCGGGGCATTCGGACCGGCCGCGGTGGCTTCAGCGGTTTTGCTCGGGTCGTCACCGGCGGCGATGGCTTTCTGGATCTGCTCGACGTCGGTCAGTTGCGCGTCGCTCGGAGTCACTGCCTCAGCGGCATTTACATGCGCCGCCTGACCCGCCAGCAGTTCACCGGTCATGGTCATGCTGCTGCCGCGTCCGAGGGTCAGTTCCTGGCCGTTTTGCAGATGAACGGCGACGGCGCCCTCTGCGCCGGTGATCAGTTGATCGCCGGCATACAGGCGATCCCCCTCAACCAATGCGCGTTTGGTACCGTCGGCTGACTGGGCGAAAACCTGGCCAATGACTTTAGTGACTGTGCCGATGAGCGTTGCCATGTGAAATCCTCCGCTGCCGACCACCGTCGGCACTGGTAAGCGAAGCAGCCCATGGCTCAATCGGGTTGTTGGAGGCGACGCTCGCACCTTCAACAGTTCGTTTCGCAGGTAGCTTCTTTCGGAAACATCAGTGCTATCAAGCACTTCCGCATCCTGATCAAAGCAATACGCCCACTAACGCTACGTAACGGTGGTGAATCACCCGAGTGACAAAAATCTGTCGCTCGTCAGCCGCTACGCGTCCCTCCCCTTCAGCAGTACTTCGCCGTATGTCGCAAAGTGAGTGGAACTTTCCTCAAGCCTTTTTGCGCTCCCTAAAGCGCATAAAACAAAGGCTTTCATGCTGAACAATGTGCCGGTTTTTGCAAAGCGCATAAGTTTTTTTCGGCATAAGCCTTATGAAAATTTTTTCTTAGCTACGCTTCAGGATGTTCTTAGCTCTGTTGTTACAAGAGTGAAACGCTTGCACCTAAAAATATCGTCAAATATTTGGCGACAGTAACACACCATCAGGACTCAGGGAGATGCACCCATGCGCGTTCTAACCCCCCTCTGCAGCGCGGTTTTGCTGGCCATGGCTTGCACTTCCCAAGCCCAGGCCATGAACCTCACCGAGGCCATTCAAAGCACCATCGCCACTCACCCGGAACTGGCCTCGCGCGTGGACGCGCGCCTGTCGGCTGATGAACAAGTCAAAGTGGCCAAGGGCGGCTTCTATCCGTCCGTCGATTTGAACGCCGCGTATGGCCGTGGCTACAGCGACAACACCAACACCCGGGCCTTCGGTAATCACCACACCGAAATCCTCAATTACACCCAGTCGGAGCTGCGCCTGCGGCAAATGCTGTTCGACGGCTTCAACACCGCCAACGAAGTCGAGCGCACCAAAGGCGTGTCCAATTCCCGCGCGTACTACGCGCAAGGCACCGCTCAGGATCTGGCCCTGCGCACCATCGAGGTCTATCTCGAAGTGCTCAAACGTCGCGAGCTGGTGACTCTGGCCAAGAACAACCTGCAGGCGCACTTGCGCGTCAACGACCAGATCGGCCTGCGCACCGAGCGTGGCGTTGGCAGCACCGCTGACTCCGACCAATCGGTCGCTCGTAAAGCGCTGGCGCAAAACAACCTCGACACCGCCGAAGTCGATCTGGCCGACGCCGAATCGAACTTCTACAGCGTGGTCGGGCGCATGCCCGATGAGCTGGAAACCCCGGCTTCGACCCGTGGCGAATTGCCAACCAGCCTGCCGGAAGCCCAACAGAGCATGGTCGAAAACAACCCGTATCTGAAATCGGCACAGGCTGACGTGCAATCGGCCGAGAGCCAGTACGAAGTCGCCAAGTCGCCGTTCTACCCACGCTTCGACGCTGAAGCGGCCGTCGGCGCGAACAACAACGTGCAGGGTGATGAAGGCCACGATAACGAATGGCGGGTGGGTGTGGTGATGAACTACAACCTGTTCCGTGGCGGTAGTGACAAGGCGCGCCTGGCCTCCGATGCACACCAGATCAACCAGGCGATGGACATCCGCAACAATGCCCTGCGCCAACTCAACGAAAACATCCACCTGGCCTGGAACGCCATGGTTAACGCGAAGAAGCAGACCCCGACTGCCCGCGAATACGCCGAAACCACCAAACGCGTGCGTGCCGCGTATCAGGATCAGTTCGGCCTCGGCCAACGCACCCTGCTCGACCTGCTCGACAGTGAAAACGAGCTGTACAACGCCAACCGTCGCTACACCGAAATCCGCTACACCGAGGAGTATTCGATGTACCGCGTGCTGGCGAACATGGGCCAGTTGTTGAGCAAACAACGGGTGGTGCTGCCGGCCGATGCGATCGCTGCGACTGAGGTCAAAAACGAAGCGCGCCTGCCCGAGCTTAAGTAAACGGCGCAGGAGTCAGCTTTGCCCTGATCGTTCCCACGCTCCGCGTGGGAATGCAGCCCGTGACGCTCCGCGTCACTGGACGCAGAGCGTCCCTAGAGGCATTCCCACGCAGAGCGTGGGAACGATCAATGAAGCGGTAACAGGGGAGCGATCAATATGACCAGCATGGAACCCGGCCACACCGGGATCGATCCGCGGCTGAGCTTCGATGATCCGTTACTCGACGGTCTGTTGATCCTCTGCAAACTGCATGGCGCAACGGTCAGTCGCGCCAGCCTGAGTGCCGGGCTGCCGCTGAACAAACAGCGCCTGAGCCTCGATCTGCTGCCGCGCGCCGCTGCCCGGGCCGGGTTACAGGCGCGGGTTCTGCGCCGTGAGCTGAAAGACATCTCACCACTCAACCTGCCGATTCTGCTGCTGCTCAACGACGGTCGCACTGCTGTTTTACGGCGCTTCGGCGACGACGGCAAAGCGCTGATCCTGCCCAGCGAAGCCGATGGCGGCGAGCAATGGATCAGCCGCGAAGAACTCAGCGAGCACTACAGCGGCCAGGCCTTGTTCGCCCGTCCGCGCCATGAACTCGAAGACCTGCGCTCGCCGCTGGTGCCACGGGTGCATGCGTGGTTTCGCGACACCCTGAAGCTGTCGAAATGGTTGTATAGCGATGCGATTCTCGCCAGTTTCCTGATCAACCTTTTAGGCCTGATGGTGCCGCTGTTCGTCATGCAGACCTACGACCGCGTGGTGCCGAATCAGGCGACGTCGACCCTGTGGGTGCTGTCGATCGGACTGTTGATCGGCACCGGGTTTGAATTGGTGCTGCGGGTAGTGCGCGCGCACCTGCTCGACACCGCCGGCAAGAAAACCGATGTGATCCTTTCCGCGACTTTGTTCGAACGCATCACCGGCATGTCGATGAAGGCGCGGCCAGCGACCATCGGCGGTTTCGCCCAGAGCATTCATGACTTTCAGGGCTTGCGTGAATTTCTCACGGCAGTGACGCTGACCAGCCTGATCGACCTGCCCTTCGTGGTGCTGATGCTGGTGGTGATCGGCCTGCTCGGCGGCTGGCTGGTGGTGATTCCACTGCTGGCGTTTCCGATCACCATCGTCTTCGCGATGATCATTCAGGTGCGCCTGCGGGACACCGTGCAAAAGAGCCTGAGCCTAGGCGCCGAACGTCAAGCGGTGCTGATTGAAACCCTCGGTGGCCTGGAGACCCTCAAGGCCTGTAGCGCCGAAAGCGAGCGCCAGCACAAATGGGAAAGCACCCACGGCGCCCTCACCCGCCTCGACAGCCACGCACGCAATCTGTCGGCGCTGGCCACTAACGGCACGTTGTTCATTCAACAATTCTCGGGGATGGCGACGATTGTCGCCGGGGTTTACAGCATCATCGCCGGCAACCTCAGCGTCGGTGCGCTGGTCGCCAGCTACATGCTCGGCAGCCGCGTGCTCGCGCCGCTGGGGCAGATTGCAGGGCTGATCACCCGCTATCAGCAAGCGCAACTGACCATGAAAAGCACCGATGCACTGATGGCCCTGCCACAAGAGCGTGACGGCAAACAGCGGCCGCTGGAGCGCACTCAACTGCAAGGTGCGCTGGACGTCAGCGGCGTGACCTTTCATTACAACGGCCAGAATGCGCCGGCGCTGAGCAATGTCAGCTTCAGCCTGAAACCTGGCGAACGGGTTGGCATCATCGGCCGCAGCGGTTCGGGCAAAAGCACGTTGGCGCGATTGGTCATGGGCTTTTATGAACCCGAGGAAGGCCAGCTGTTGCTCGACGGCCTCGACCTGCGCCAACTCGATGTCGCCGACCTGCGCCAGCAGATCGGTTATGTCGCCCACGACTTGCCGCTGCTGGCCGGCAGTTTGCGCGACAACCTGACCCTTGGCGCACGCTACATCAGCGATTCACGCATGCTCGAAGTGGCGGAGCTGACCGGCGTTACCGAACTCGCTCGCCAGCATCCGCAAGGCTTCGATCGGCCAGTGGGCGAGCGCGGGCAATTGCTCTCCGGCGGCCAACGTCAGGCTGTGTTGCTGGCGCGTTCGCTGCTGCTCGACCCTCCGATCATGCTGCTCGACGAGCCCACCAGTGCCATGGACAACAGTAGCGAGGACTTGCTGCGGCAGAAGCTGCACGGCTGGGTGCAAGGCAAGACGCTGCTGCTGGTCACCCACCGCACCTCGATGCTGAGTCTGGTGGACCGCTTGCTGGTGCTGGACAACGGCCGGGTCGTCGCCGACGGTCCGAAAGAAGCGGTCATCGATGCACTGCGCAAGGGCCGTGTCGGCTCGGCGGCGGTCTAGGAGTTGCCCCATGTCTGCTTCCTCCGATAGCAAAGATCGCGGCTACTTCGACAGTTTCGGCAAAAGCGCCGAAGCCGAATTCATGCCGGAAACCGCCGGCGCGTCCTTGCAGGATTCGCCGCGCTGGTCGCGGATCACCGTATGGCTGGCGGCGGCGCTGCTGATCAGCGCGGTGGTCTGGGCCAAGTTCGCCGTGCTCGAAGAAGTGACCATGGGCGAAGGCAAGGCGATTCCGTCGAGCAAGGTGCAGGTGATCCAGAACCTTGAGGGCGGTATCGTCACCGAAATCTTCGTGCGTGAAGGGCAGATGGTGAACAAGGGCGACACCCTGCTGCGTCTGGATGACACACGCTTTCGCTCGAACAAGGGCGAGAGCGAGGCGGATCGCTATGCGTTGACCGCGCAGGTCGAACGGCTGTCGGCGGAGGCCGAGGGCCGGCCCTTCAAGCTCTCCGATGAAGTCATCGCCAAAGCGCCGCAAGTCGCCGAAGACGAGCGTTCGCTATACGAACAACGTCAGCGCCGGCTGGCCAGCGAGCAGCGCACGTTGAGCGAACAACTGCGGCAGAAGACTCAGGAACTCGCCGAGTTTCGCTCCAAGCAAGGCCAGTTCAGTTCCAGTCTGGCGCTGCTGCAGCAAGAAATGAACATGTCCGAACCGCTGGTAAAAACCGGTGCGGTATCACCGGTGGAAATCCTCCGACTCAAACGCAGCGCGGTAGAAATCCGCGGCTCATTGAACGCGACAACGCTGGCTATCCCCCGCGCCGAATCGGCGATTGCCGAGATCCGCAGCAAGATCGACGAGTCCGAGCAAACCTTCCGTTCGGAAGCGGCCAAAGAGCTGAATGAGAAACGCACCGATCTGTCGAAAATCACCGCGACCAGCATCGCCATCGACGACCGCGTCACCCGCACCACCGTGACCTCACCGGTGCATGGGGTGATCAAGCAATTGAAGGTCAACACCATCGGCGGCGTGGTCCAACCGGGCAGCGACATGGTTGAAATCGTGCCGTTGGAAGACAACCTGCTGATTGAGGCCAAGGTGCGGCCGCAGGATGTTGCGTTCCTGCATCCGGGCCAGAAAGCCATGGTCAAGTTCAGTGCCTATGACTACACGATTTATGGTGGGCTGAGCGCCAAGCTTGAGCTGATCGGTGCCGACACGATTACCGATGACAAGGGCAACAGCTTCTACCTGATTCAGGTGCGCACTGATAAGAACCACTTGGGCGGGGATGTGAAACCGTTGCTGATTATTCCGGGGATGGTGGCGACGGTGGACATTATTACCGGGGAGAAAAGTGTGCTGGATTACCTGCTCAAACCGGTACTGAAAGCCCGGACCGAGGCGATGCGCGAACGGTAAATCTCGCTGTAACCTGCGTTGACTGAACAATTGCTATCGCGAGCAGGCTCACTCCTACCTTTGGAATGCATTCCCCTGTAGGAGTGAGCCTGCTCGCGATGGCGCCAGTCCAAACAACACTTATCTATCGCCATGATTACGCTGAAACGTCTCCTCCCCCATCGCCGCAATCTGCCCCTCGATCAACGCCTCGAACGGTTTGAGCAACGGCTCGAATGACGCCGACGGCTCCAGCGTCTGCAACGCCTGCACAATCGCCTCAATCGTCGACAACGCCCCCGGCCCCGGTGCCTTGCGCAAGCGATAGCGCGACACGCCACCTTCGGCCAACGTCACCCGTGGCAAATCCCCCAGCAACGGATTGAGGTGCAACATCTTGCGCGCCTTGCGCCACGTGCCATCCGGCACCACCAGCAACAACGGCTCATCCGATTCGCCATATGCCTGCATCGGCTGCGCATCGTCAGCGGGAAACAACAGACGTGCCCGATACCCCGGACGGTTCAACAGCGCCGGTAAATCCTCGAATACTTCACCGACAATCAGCTCGGCATTGGTCAGTCCCAACGCCGCCAATCGAGCAGTATTCAACGCATGATTGACTTCACTCGGATGCTGCAACAGCAACACTCGCGTGCGGCTGTCGAGGCTCGGGATCAGCGGGCACAGGCAATGGGTCTGGGGGCGCAGGCAGCGCGGGCATTGAGGTCTGGACATACTTCTTTTCCCTACAAGCTAAGCCTGATTGAGCTGTGCTTTGAGCAAATCGCGGAAGGTCTGGATCAGCGGCTCCCGGCTGCGGCCCCGGCGCATGATCATCGAAAACGGCGCCTGATAACCGAACGTCGCCGGCAGCAAGACGCGCAGGTCTCCCTTGTCGGCCCAGGCCTGAGCATAGTGTTCTGGCAAGTAACCGATGTAGGCACCGGACAGCACCAGAATCAGCTGCGCTTCCATACTTTCCACAGTGGCGGCGCTGTGTTTGAAACCGTGCCGGGCGAGTTCCGCCTGACTCCAGTACCCACGTCCGACCATGCGTTGCTGGGTGATGACTTGCTCGGGAATGCGCCGCTCGTTGAACAACGGATGCCGACTGCTGCAATACAACCAGTGCTGCTCGCGGTACAACGGCATGTAGACCAGACCGCTCATGCGCGTGGAAAACGCACCGATGGCCAGATCGAGGCGGTTGTCCTGCACGCCGAGTTGCAGTTCGTAGGGGCTCATTACCGACAAATGCAAATGCACCGCCGGGTGTTCCTGGCTGTAGGCGCCGATGGCTTCGGCGAACGGCAACGCCTTGTCACTGACGGTGGAGTCGATCACGCCGAGGTTTAGCGTGCCGCGCAGTTCGCCCTTGAGCGCGGCGGCGTATTGCTCGAAACCTTCGAGTTCGGCGAGCAGGCGCAGGGTTTCCTGATGGAACAGCTCGCCCTTGCTGGTCAGGCTGAAGCCGCCGCGCCCGCGATGGCACAACACCAGGCCGAGCGCGGCTTCGAGCTGGCTCATGTAGGTGCTGATCGCCGAGGTCGACAGGTTGAGTTCCTGTTGGGCGTTGGCGAAACCCTGATGACGCACGACGCTGACGAAGATGCGTAATAGTTTCAGGTCGGGTAAAGCGTTGGCCATGTCTGCTCCGGGCTTTGCAACTGTGTGTCTGTGGGAAAAGCCCCTCACCCCAGCCCTCTCCCCGAGGGAGAGGGAGCCTACCGAGCTGTTATGAGGATTTACGCCGACCTGCAATATCGAGTCGAACTCAAAATTAAAAAGCAATGGAGATCAGCTCCCTCTCCCTCCGGGAGAGGGCTGGGGTGAGGGCAGCAATCCCCAGCCGATCACAATCTTGAACCCGCCGAAGTCTAATCCCAGCCTCGCCATTAGTTTAGAAAAATCTGAACTAAGTTTTTGCCCGTAGCGATTCTTTCCCCTCACTACATTTCGCATCATCGGCCCCACAGCGGCGTCCGAACCCGTGCTCAACGGTGCGCCGACATAAATAAAACAAAGACGATGAGGCCTTACCCGTGGACAAGATTCTTCACCAACCACTGGGCGGCAACGAAATGCCGCGCTTCGGCGGCATCGCCACCATGCTCCGACTCCCCCATGTACCGACCGCTGCCGGCCTGGACGCTGCTTTCGTAGGCGTGCCACTGGACATCGGTACTTCGCTGCGCCCCGGCACCCGCTTCGGGCCACGCGACATCCGCACCGAATCGGTGATGATCCGCCCGTACAACATGGCCACCGGCGCTGCGCCGTTCGACTCGCTGTCGGTTGCCGACATCGGTGACGTGGCGATCAACACCTTCAACCTGCTCGACGCCGTGCGCATCATCGAAGAAGCCTACGACAACATCCTCGAGCACAACGTGATCCCGATGACCCTGGGTGGCGACCACACCATCACATTGCCGATCCTGCGGGCGATTCATAAAAAGCACGGCAAGGTCGGTCTGGTGCACATCGATGCCCACGCTGACGTCAACGATCACATGTTTGGCGAGAAGATCGCCCACGGCACCACCTTCCGTCGCGCCGTCGAAGAAGGTCTGCTGGACTGCGACCGCGTCGTGCAAATTGGTCTGCGCGCGCAGGGTTACACCGCTGATGACTTCAACTGGAGCCGCGATCAGGGTTTCCGCGTGGTTCAGGCTGAGGAGTGCTGGCACAAGTCGCTGGCGCCACTGATGGCCGAAGTGCGCGAGAAAGTCGGCGGTGGCCCGGTGTATCTGAGCTTCGACATCGACGGCATCGACCCGGCCTGGGCACCGGGCACCGGCACCCCGGAAATCGGTGGTCTGACGACCATTCAGGCGATTGAAATCGTCCGTGGCTGCCAAGGCCTCGACCTGATCGGTTGCGATCTGGTAGAAGTCTCGCCCGCTTATGACACCACCGGCAACACCTCGCTGCTGGCCGCCAACCTGCTGTACGAAATGCTCTGCGTACTGCCTGGCGTGGTCCATCGCTGAGGGTCGGGTCATGAACGAACGTGATCAGGTTTTGCAAGCGGCCGCCGACCTGGTATCCGCCTTCGCCCGTAACGATCGCGAAGCTTATTTCGGCGCGTTCAGCGCCGATGCAAGTTTCGTCTTCTACACCCTCGAACAGCCGCTGCTGTCGCGCGATGCCTATCAGGCCTTGTGGGACAGCTGGCGCGCCGAGGATGGCTTCGAGGTGCTCTCGTGCACTTCGAGCAACGCCTTCGTCAGCCTGCAGGGTGACGTGGCGATTTTCATCCATGACGTGGCCACCGAGTTGCGCATGCAAGGGGAGCAACACTTCAGCCAGGAGCGCGAGACGATTGTTTTCAAGAAACAAGCGTCGAGCCTAGAACAACAAGGCCATTGGCTGGCCTGCCACGAACATTTGTCCGCAATGCCGGAAGGGCTGCCATCCCCTTAGCCAAAACAGGTGACGCCTCACGCACGATGAGGCGCGCCTTTATGATCGGAGCAGATCATGAATAACAACAACAACGACCAAAGCCTTACGCAGATTGAAACCCACGGGGTCGAACAGATCCCGGACCACGAACGCAGCGCAGGTCCGACGGATTTGTTCCGGATGATCTTCGGTGGTTCGAATACCTTTGCCACCGCCGTGCTCGGCAGTTTCCCGGTGCTGTTCGGTCTGTCTTTTCAGGCCGGCGTCTGGGCGATTGTGCTGGGCGTGCTGCTTGGCTCGCTGATCCTCGCCCCGATGGGCCTGTTCGGTCCGCTCAACGGCACCAACAATGCCGTGTCGTCGGGTGCGCACTTCGGCGTGCACGGGCGGATTGTCGGTTCGTTCCTGTCGCTGTTGACCGCAATCGCGTTTTTCTCGCTCTCGGTGTGGAGTTCGGGAGATGCGCTGATCGGTGGTGCGAAACGCCTGATCGGTCTGCCGGAAACCGACCTGACTCTGGGCCTGGCCTACGGCCTGTTCGCGATTCTGGTGCTGACCGTGTGCATCTACGGCTTCCGCTTTTTGCTGTGGGTGAACAAGATCGCGGTGTGGAGCGCCAGCCTGTTGTTCCTGCTGGGCATCTTCGCCTTCGCCGGTTCTTTCGATGTGAACTACGCCGGTACGGTGAGCCTCGGTCAGCCGGGCTTCTGGGCCGCGTTCATCGGCGCCGCACTGGTCGCGATGAGCAATCCGATTTCCTTCGGCGCGTTCCTCGGCGACTGGTCGCGCTACATCCCGCGTGACACCTCCAAGCAGCGCATCATGGCGGCGGTGGTGCTGTCGCAGATCGCCACGTTCATCCCGTTCCTGTTCGGCCTGAGCACCGCGACCATCGTCGCGATCAAGGCGCCGGACTACATCGCGGCGAACAACTATGTCGGCGGTTTGCTGGCGGTGTCGCCGAGCTGGTTCTTCCTGCCGGTGTGCCTGATTGCGGTAATCGGCGGCATGTCCACCGGCACCACCTCGCTGTATGGCACCGGGCTGGACATGTCCAGCGTGTTCCCGCGAGTGCTGTCACGCGTGAAAGCGACGCTGCTGATCGGCGTTTTGTCGATTGCCTTCATCTTCATCGGCCGTTTTGCGGCGAACCTGGTGCAGAGCGTGTCGACCTTCGCCGTGCTGATCATCACCTGCACCACGCCGTGGATGGTGATCATGATCATCGGCCTGTTGGTGCGTCGCGGCTTCTATTGCCCGGATGACCTGCAAGTGTTCACGCGCGGCGAACAGGGCGGACGCTACTGGTTCAGCCACGGCTGGAACTGGCGTGGCCTGGGTGCATGGATCCCGAGCGCGGCGGTTGGTCTGTGCTTCGTCAATTTGCCGGGGCAGTTCGTTGGCCCGCTGGGTGAAATGGCCGGCGGCATCGACATCAGTTTGCCGGTGACATTGGGCCTGGCTTCGGTGGTGTACCTGACGCTGCTGAGCCTGTTCCCGGAACCGCGCGAAGTGTTCGGCCCGAAGGATGCCCGGCGTGAAGCCGCAGTAAAACCTCAACTGCGCCAGGCCGCCTGACGCAGATCCCCTGTGGGAGCGAGCCTGCTCGCGAAAGCAATCTGTCAGTCACTTCTTTGTTGAATGTGCTGACGCCTTCGCGAGCAGGCTCGCTCCCACAGTGGGCAGCCTTACTGAACCAAATTTGTTTCACCATAAAAAAGACAATCGGAGACACGCCATCATGGCTTTGGATTTATTCGTCGTCCTCATCTACGCCGCCGGCATGCTCTTGCTCGGCTACTTCGGCATGCGCAAGGCCAAGACCAACGAGGACTTTCTCGTCGCCGGTCGTAACCTCGGCCCGAGCCTGTACATGGGCACCATGGCCGCAACCGTGCTCGGTGGTGCGTCCACCGTCGGCACCGTGCGTCTGGGCTACGTGCACGGCATCTCCGGTTTCTGGCTGTGCGCGGCACTCGGTTGCGGCATCGTCGCGCTGAACCTGTTCCTCGCCAAACCGCTACTGAAACTGAAGATCTACACCGTTACCCAGGTCCTGGAAAAACGCTACAACCCGATGGCCCGCTCGGCAAGCGCGGCAATCATGCTGGCCTACGCGCTGATGATCGGCGTCACCTCGATCCTCGCCATCGGCACCGTGCTGCAAGTGCTGTTCGGCCTGCCGTTCTGGATCTCGGTGCTGCTCGGTGGTGGCGTGGTGGTGATCTACTCGGCGATTGGCGGCATGTGGTCGCTGACCCTGACCGACATCGTCCAGTTCATCATCAAGACCGTGGGCCTGATGTTCATCCTGTTGCCGATCTGCCTGTACCGCGTCGGCGGTTGGGACGAACTGGTGCTGAAACTGCCGGCAACTGCCTTCAGCTTCACCACCATCGGCTGGGACACGATCATCACCTACTTCATGATCTACTTCTTCGGCATCCTTATCGGTCAGGACATCTGGCAACGGGTGTTCACCGTCAAGACCGCCAAAGTCGCGCAATACGCCGGCAGCATCGCGGGCATCTACTGCATCGTCTACGGACTGGCCTGCGCGCTGATCGGCATGGCGGCGCACGTACTGATCCCGGATCTGGACAACGTCAACAACGCCTTCGCCGCCATCGTCAAACTGTCGCTGCCGGACGGCATCCGTGGTCTGGTGATCGCGGCTGCACTGGCGGCGATGATGTCCACCGCCAGCGCCGGCCTCCTTGCCGCGGCCACTACTCTGACTGAAGACCTGCTGCCGAAACTGCGTGGCGGCAAACCGTCGAGCCTGGGCATCAATCGCCTGTTTACCCTGCTCACCGGCATCGTTGTGCTGGGTATCGCGCTGGTGGTGAACGATGTGATCAGTGCGCTGACCCTCGCTTACAACTTGTTGGTGGGCGGCATGCTGATCCCGCTGATGGGTGCAATTTTCTGGAAACGCGCGACCACCGCCGGCGCCATCGCCAGCATGGGCCTGGGTTTTGCCACGGCGCTTCTGTTCATGTTCAAGGACGGTCTGGATGCCAACACACCGATCTACTACAGCCTGGCTGTGGGTCTGCTGAGTTTTGTGGTGGTGAGTCTGGTCTCCCCTCGCCCGGCGACGGTGGCGAGTGCGATCTAAGCTCTGATGTAACGACTTGATGCTTTCTTCGACGGGTGTGGCGTCGGTTGCCACACCCGTTTTTTTCGCCTGAAGGAAAGTGCTGATGAAGATTGTTTCTCGCGATAAATGGTTCGAAGTACAACACCTGAGTGACGGCATTCGGCTGATTCACGAGCCGTATATTCGACCGTTCTACCGCTGCAACCTGTGGCACATTCAGGGCCGTGACAAAGACTTGTTGCTGGACAGCGGTTCGGGGCTGGTGAGCCTGCGCGAGCAGTTGCCGTGGATCACCGAGCGACCGCTGGTGGCGGTGGCCAGTCATTGCCATTTCGACCATATCGCCGGGCATCACGAATTTACTGAACGGCTGGTGCATCCAGCCGAAGCGGACATCCTTGCGGCGCCGGATGGTGAAAACGACTTGAGCCGCGCGTTCGTCGGCGATGACATGTTCGAAGCGCATCCGGATTGCCCGTTGTGCTACGCCGAATACCGGGTGAAAGCCGCACCGGCCACCGGATTTGTCGAGGACGGCGATGTACTCGATCTTGGCAATCGCACGCTGCAGGTGCTGCACACGCCGGGGCATTCGCCGGGCGGGATCAGCCTGTATGAGGCGGCGACGCAAACCCTGTTCAGCGGCGACATCATCTATGACGGGCCGCTCATCGAAGACGCCTACCACTCCAATCTTGAGGATTACGCCGTCAGTCTGCGGCGTTTGCAGGCGTTGCCGATTCGCACGGTGCATGGCGGGCATTTCGGCAGTTTTTCCGGGGAGCATTTGCGCTCGATGATTGACCAGTGGTTGCGCGGCCACGCCTGAGGCCTGCTTCACTCAAGCACAACAACCATCAGAAATATCTGCCATGAGAAGAGCTGCCGTGCGTGCCGCCGTACACCGGTATATCCGGCGTCTGCTGGAAACCCGCGAATTCACCGACAACACCAGCCTGGTGCAATTGGGGCTGGAGAAAGCCGATATCGAGGATCTGATCTTTCACCTGGAAGATGAATTCGGGCTGACGGCGTTCACCGCCGAGGAAGACCGCATGCTCAAGACCGCGAAGACCGCGAATGACTTGAGCCGGTTTTTGCTTGAGATCGGCCGTCATTAAAAGCAAAAGATCGCAGCCTTCGGCAGCTCCTACACCGTTTTATGCAGGAGTTGCCGAAGGCTGCGATCTCTTGATCTTGAATCCTTTGATCTCGGATCGGGGGCGTTACCGGCGCCGTTGTTGACGGCGGCGCTGCTCGTCATCGGTGCGGATCGGTACAGGTTGCAGAGGCGGTTCGATCAAACCGAGGGCAACACCCAAATCGTGCAGCCAGTTTTGAATTTTCTCTTTCATCGTCATGCCCCCTTCAGGGTGGTGCTGAGCGGCCGGAATTCTGAGGCCGCTTCGCACTGATAATAGTCCGAAGTCCTACGCAATGCTCGGCCAAATCCGCAATGATCTGTTACTGAATTGAACAGAGTTCGCCGCCATTGGTTCAGGCTGTTTCCCGGGTTTCGATCTGAACCGCGGGATAGACAGCCTGCTGCACCTCGATCCACGCATTAAGGTTGGCGCCCAGCATGCCTTTGCGCCACATGAGCCACGTTGTCGCACCCACAAATGGCTCGGCCAACGGATGCATCGCCACGCTGTCGCGGCCCGGCAGACTGGCCAGCATCGACTCCGACATCAGCGCCACGCCGCTGCCGGCAATCACGCAGGCGAGCATGCCCTGATAGGACTCGATCTCCATCGCCCGGCCCATGGTCGCGTGGTAGTGCGAAAACCAGGCTTCCAGACGCATGCGATAGGAGCAGCCCCGGCGAAAGGTAAACACCGACCGCCCTTCGACATCCCGGGCACTGCGTACCGGCGGATGATCAATTTCAGTGATCAGCACCAGCCGCTCTTCGCACAACGGCACGCCGTCGAGCCCGGCCAGTTCCAGCGGGCCATCGACCAACGCGGCATCAAGACGACCGGTGAGCAAGCCTTCCAGTAACTCTCCACTGGGCGCTGACTGCACCTGCAGATTCACCGCCGGATACTGCTTGTGATACTGCGCCAGCAGCGCCGGCAAATGGATCGCCGCCGTGCTGTACATGGTGCCCAGAGCGAAGTCGCCGGCCGGTTTGCCACCCATTACCGCGGCACTGGCTTGATCGCGCAGGGCGAAAAGTTTGCCGGTGTAGTCCAGCAAGACTTTTCCCGCAGGCGATAGCTGCAAACGCTGACGCTCACGGACGAAAAGTTCGACACCGAGTTGTTCCTCAAGCTGCTTGAGCCGGGTCGACAGGTTCGACGGCACCCGGTGCAGTCGTTCGGCGGCGCGGGTAATCGAACCCTCCTCGGCCACGGCCTGAAAGATCCTCAGTTGGCTGAATTCCACAACCTTTCTCCATAACAGAACAAGTTACTCACTATTATTCAATTTTAAAGAAAGTCAATCAGTCCTAGCCTGACGGTCATTGATCCTTCCAAGGAATCCCGACGATGTCGCCTCTGATTCGCTTATCCGCTTGCTTCGTTGCCTTGATGATGGCCATGGGCATCGGGCGTTTCGCCCTCACCCCGCAAATGCCGCACCTGCTCAGCGAAGGCCAGATCGACCTGACGGCCGCCGGTCTGATTGCGGCGGCCAACTACCTCGGCTACCTGCTCGGCGCGGTGGACGCGATGTTCGCCCATCGCCCGCAGCAGGTTCAGCGGCGCCTGCACGGCGGACTGTGGTTGTGCGTGCTGCTGACACTGGCGTCGTTCTGGGCCAATGGCTTCTGGTCGCACTTGCTGCTGCGCTTCGGCACCGGGGTAGCAAGTGCCTGGGTGCTGGTGATGATCACTTCGTTGAGTCAACCATTGGCGGCGGCAGCAGGTCGTCCGAGATTGGGCGCTCTGGTATTTGCCGGACCGGGTTTGGGGATTTTTCTGACGGGGTTGTTGGCGCTGGTCTCACATCTGCTGAATCAGACGTCCGCAACGTTGTGGCTGATTTATGCCGCGGCTGCGTTGGTGATGATGCTGGGGGTCTGGCGACTGCTGCCAACGCCTGTCGCAACGGCGACGGTGGTTGCAGCGCCGGTCAGTCCATCGAATCGGGGCATTGGCCGGCTGGCGGGAATTTATGCGCTGTACGGCGTCGGCTACATCATTCCGGCGACCTTCCTTTCGCAAATGGCCAATGCACAATTTCACGGGCAGTGGCAGGCAGACCTGTTCTGGCCTTGTTTCGGTCTGGCGGCGGCGCTTGGCGTGTTGCTGGTGAGCTTGCGGCGTCACGATCCCGCAACCACCCGGCACTGGTTGATGGCAACGCTGTGGCTGCAAGCGGCCGGCGTGTTCGCCTGTCTACTGGGCAGCGGCCTTGGCCTCGCACTCGGGGTGATCCTCTGCGGCACGCCATTTCTGGCTTGCATGCAATTAGTCATGCAGCGCTCGCGGGAACTGGCGCCACATGCCACGCAACGCAATGCCGGGATGCTTACCGCCTGCTTCGCCGTCGGCCAACTCAGCGGCCCTCTATTGGCAGCGCTGAGCAGCCATTTCAGCGGTGGCCTGCATCCGGCGCTGGTGATCGCCGGCAGCGGCTTGCTGATCGCTGGCGGCCTGGCGATGCAGTCGACTAACGCTGACCCAGCGCTTTGCGCAAACGCCGACGCAGCCACTGCTCGGCGCTGACAAAAGTGATGCCAAACAGCACCAGCACGGCGCCGACGACGAAGTTAACCGTCAACTGTTCGCCGAGCAGCAACACGCCAAAGGTCACGCCGAACAGCGGCGTCATAAACGAAAACACCGCGAAGTTGGCTGCCAGATAACGGCGCAGCAGCCAGAACCAGATCAGGTAGCTGAAGAACGACACCACCAGGCCCTGGAACAGCACGCTGGCCACCGCCACGGGGGTCAGGCTGACGTGGGTGATCTGGCCGCTGAACAGCGCAATCAGCAGCAGGCCGAGGAAGCCGACGATCAACTGATAGAACAAGGTCAGTGTCACCGGTGCTTCCGACAGCCGCGAGGCGCGCACCACCACCGTGGTCGCGCCCCAACAGGCGCCAGCCAGTACGCCAAAGGCATCGCCGAGCAGCATGCGCCGGTCGAGGTTGTCCCACGACACACCGCCGGCGAAGGCAATCGCAATGCCGATGAACGCGAGCAAAATGCCCAGCCATTGCAACGGTCGCAGGCGCTCACTGGCCAGCAGAAAATGCACGCCCAACGCGGTGAAGATCGGCGCGGTGTAGAGGAACACCGACATGTGTGCAGCCGTGGTCAGTTGCAGACCTTCAGCGATGAAAAGGAATTCCAGACCGAACAGCGCACCAGCCAGCAAGCCGCCGCGCCAGGTGTTGCCGACCTGATCCCAGCCGCCCTTCCAGCAGATCAGCAACGCCACCAGCAACGCAGAGATCCCCGAGCGCGCGGCCGCTTGCATGACAGGCGCGATGTCCGGCGCCGCCCATTTGATCATCACTTGCTGCACGCCCCAGATCAGGCAGAGGCCGATCATCACCTGCAAGGCAAAACTGTCGGCATTGCGCCGCTCGACAATCACCGCAACACCTCGAACACACACAACATGGCAGGCCATCCAATGGTCAGAAAACAGTGCTGGGGATTATCAATCAGTCGGGCGGAAAAAAGGCGTCTGGGAAAGACATTTAGTGCTTCAGTGGCGGCAGTGGTGAATGGCTGTCGGCTACGCCGCCATTCGCGAGCAGGCTCGCTCCCACTTTAGAGTGCGTTCCCCTGTGGGAGCGAGCCTGCTCGCGAAGAGGCCGGCACTGCCAACACACATTACCGAGCAGACTTGCCAAACCTTTTGCTCACCAAAAACCCGACAATACAAGCCATAGCAGTAGCAAACGTCCCCCACGCCCAATCCATCAGCGTCACCTGCACCGACCATCCGCGCAATGTCGCCCAATTGGTCAGGTCATAGGTGCCGTAAGCTATCAGCCCTAACAACGCGCCCCGCTTCGCCGCCCATTGCCATGTCACGGCCGGCGTCACCACAAACACCACGCAGCCAAAAACATACAGGCAATAAAAAACCGCTGCCGGAACCAGCAGCGGTTTTTCGAGCATCAGCGGACCGAGCAGTTCGCGATAGGTCGGCGCCATCAACAGGCCGAGCCAGAGACCGTCGAGCAACAGAAACGCAATCAGCGTCGCAACATAGGCAACCAGAGACTTCTTCATCACACCCACCCTCATGTAGGAGCTGCCGCAGGCTGCGATCTGTTGATCTTCAAAGTCAAAAGATCGCAGCCTGCGGCAGCTCTTACATGGGGCCAGCGGTGTCTCAGGTTAGTTCAATGCGATCAGCATGAATGACGATCTTGCCTTCCTTGTACAGCGCACCGATGGCCTTCTTGAAGTTGCCTTTACTGACGCCAAACAGGCTGCTGATCAGCGCCGGATCGCTCTTGTCGCTGACCGGCAGCGTGCCGCTGTTGTCGCGCAACTTGGCGAGGATCTTCGAGTTCAGGCTGCTCGCTGCTTCCTGGCCAACCGGTTGCAGGCTCAGGGCGATCTTGCCGTCGGCACGGACTTCCTTGATGTAGCCCTTCTCGATCATGCCGGCGCGCATGAACTTGAAGATTTCGTTCTTGTGAATCAGACCCCAGTGCTTGTTGTTGATGATCGCCTTGAAGCCCATGTCGGTGGCTTCGGCAACCAGCAGATCAACTTCCTGGCCCTGGCTGTAGTTGGCCGGGGTCTTGTCGAGGTAGCGATCCAGACGCGCAGTAGCGGTGATGCGGCGGGTATGCTTGTCGAGGTAGACGTGCACCACGCAGTATTCGCCGGCGGTCATCTGGCGCTTTTCTTCGGAATACGGCAGCAACAGATCCTTCGGCAGCCCCCAATCGAGGAACACACCGATGCTGTTGACTTCAACGACTTTCAGACTGGCAAATTCGCCGACCTGAACTTTCGGTTTTTCCGTGGTAGCGAGAAGTTTGTCTTCGCTGTCCAGATAAACAAATACGTTGAGCCAATCTTCATCTTCGGTAGGAATATCTTTCGGGATATAACGATTAGGCAAAAGAATCTCGCCATCGGCACCGCCATCCAGATATAAACCGAAGTTAGTGTGTTTAACCACTTGCAAACTGTTGTAACGCCCGACTAAAGCCATTTCCAGAACCCTCATTACGTGGGCGGCATTCTACCCGTTTTTGGCGTGGCCGTCGGGCGGCAGATCCGCACGCGTCGGAATTCTGCGCAACGCCTTGATTTTCCTTGTGTGCGGCTGGGCTGAGATGCCGCTCGTCAGGGAGGCACTCACGCTAGCGGTGGAACAATTCAATGCACCGGCGACTAAATGTTCTTATTTAAAACAGCAGGTTAGCCGGATATATCGAATATTCAATCGAGAATAATGCAGCACAGCGCTGGGTTATTCCGGGGGATATTTACCAAGCAATTGTCAAGTTATTCCTGTACGATGCCTGGCCGAGTTACTTTTCTACAGGTTAATGGCCGCCATGCGTGTAAAAGCATCCACCAGCAAAGCAAAGCCAGCTCCAGCCGTTGAAACCAGCGAATCGATCAACGATCAGATCGCAGCGTTCCTCAAGTCTGGTGGCGAGATCCAGCAAATTGCCAAAGGCGTCAGTGGCCAGACATTCGGCCCGTCCAAGCAGATCAGCCTGGGCAAGAAGTAACACCCGGTTTTACACCCGTCCAGAGGCGCTTTGAGCTTCGAAGCGTCTGGACTGGCACCGCGCAACATCCCTCCCTTTTAAACAAAAATCCTTGTAAATCGACGAACGGCCTTCAATGCCGATCATTCGCCGGTATCCTTGCACGCGTCTAGATCAAGCGTTTCAGCAGGCCCGCCGTCCTGCGCTCGCCGTTCATGGAGTGACGCATGCGCAAATCTTCCTGTTTATTGCTCGCAAGCCTGTTGGCTAGCTCGACTGCGCACGCACAGATTTTCCAGCGTGAACTCGGCGACTTCGATCTCAAACTTGGCACCACACCGACGCGCAGCATGGCCCAGGGTCTGGTCAAACCGGCAGCCGTCGGTTCGTTCCACGGCGGCCTCGACCTGAGCCACGACAGCGGCCTCTATGTCGGCCAGTACGCACCGAGTATGGGCATCAGCCCAGGCAAAAACCTCGAGATCGACTCCTACGTCGGTTTTAAACAGCCTTTCGATCAAACCCTCGGCTATGAAGTCGGGATGATCCACTACAGCTATCCCAAGGTAGACACCCTCGACAGCCAGGAGCTGTTCGGTGGCCTGACCTTGCTCGGCAGTCGTTTCGGCGTGGCCTTCAGCAACGACCCGGACAAACAGAACAACACCTTGTTTGCCGATCTTGGCGGCAACCAGCCGTTCGGCATCGGCGTCAGTATGAAATACACCACCCACCAACTGAACACGCCAGTGGCCGTGGACGGTGGTTATGTCGGCAGTTTCACCGATTGGTCGGTGAAATTGTCCCGGCCATTCATGGGCGTCGACCTCGACCTGATCTACAGTAACTCCAGCCTCAGCGGCAGCGATTGCTCAGCCTATTCCGGGCACAACAGCGAGTGCGACGGTCTCGTCACCCTCAAGGCTGCCCGCGCGTTCTATTGATCGGCTGAACTGCCGGGTTCATTCTGCGTTCACATAGGAATCAGTCCCTCGAAGCCAGGCTCACGCAAGGATTCGCCCATGTCTCGCTGGTTCACGCACATCGCCGCACTACTGATTTTCACCCTCGCCCTCGGCGCCTGTAGCCGTGTCGGCCTGGCCTATCGCAATCTCGACGTCATCATTCCGTGGACGCTCGGCGATTACCTGGACATGAACGGCGAGCAGAAAGACTGGTTCAACGAACGGCTCAAGGATCATCTGAGTTGGCATTGCACCACGCAATTGCCGGGCTATCTGGACTGGCTGGATCGCCTGCAGACCATGGTCGAAACCAATCAGGTCACCGATGCCGCATTGCAGGCGCGTACCACGGAAGCCAAGCAGGCCATTGCCGAAACCGCTCGAGAGATCACCCCATCGGCCATTGAGTTGCTGCAAGGGCTGGATGACAAGCAAGTGGCCGAGATGAATGACGCGTTTGCCAAGGATCTGCGCAAACGTCAGCAGGAATACCTCAAGCCGCCGCTTGATCAACAAATTGCCGAGCGTGGCGCACGAATGGTTAAACGCTTGAATGACTGGCTCGGCCCCTTGAGCGCCACCCAGGAACAGCGGGTCATGGCGTGGTCGACCGCCCTGGGCGATCAGTACACGCAATGGATCGCCAACCGCGCCCATTGGCAGAAGCAATTCAGTGCTGCCGTAGCGCAACGCAAAAGTCCCGAATTCCCACAGAGAATCGAGACGCTTCTGGTCAATCGCGAGAGTTTATGGACAGCGGATTACCGCAAGGCCTTCGCCGCTACTGAAGCGCAGGGACGCTCTCTGGCGGTGGATTTGATGGCCGAAAGTACGCCGCAACAGCGTCAGCGGTTGTTGAAGAAGATCGAGGGTGTGCGTAAAGACTTCAACGACCTCAAGTGCCTCAAGGCCGCGCAAAAAACCTGAACATACCCGAATCCAATGTAGGAGTGAGCCTGCTCGCGATAGCGGACTTCCAGTGACATCAATGTTGACTGGAAGACCGCTATCGCGAGCAGGCTCACTCCTACAGGGGGATCTGCGTAAACTCAGGCGATCTGGGCTTTGGAAGCCACTTCATCAAACGTCGCCTCGGCCAGCGCATCCTCCTGCTCATCCAGCACCTGACGCGGGTGATCATTACCGGGAATGCTGCTGTCGATCAGGCTCAACAAGCTGGAACCGCGTGGGGTCAGGACAAAATTGTTTCCGGTGCTGCCCTCCTCATCCGGGCGCGGTGCAATGTAACCGCGCAGGAGCAACAACCTTTCATAGTCGCAGGCCAGCGTTTTCAGGTGATCAAGGTTCTCGATCGGCTCGCCGGCGCTGGCTTTTTCCGCCGCATAGTCTTCGGCATAAGCCCTAGGGGCAAAACTGTGGCCGGCGCTGTTCTGCACTTCGTGCAGCAAACGTTCAATCAAATCCCAGTTATAAGTCGTCATCCTGATTCAACCTCCGGTGCGCGTGATTTATGGCGCGTTCATAGGTTGTGACCGGAGTGGCTCGCAGCCGTTCAGCCGCATTTCCCGCAGCGACCGACCGGCGGTCTGTCGATTTCCAGCAGGGTTAAACGACTAGTCTGAAACAGACGGTTTCAACCCCCGCAGGAGAAATCATCATGAACGTTGAGAATCATCCGGTGGTATCGCGCGAAGAATGGCTCGCCGCCCGTAAGCAACACCTCGCCGACGAAAAAGCCTTCACCAAGGAACGCGACCGCCTCAGCGCTGAACGTCGCGCGCTGCCGTGGGTAAAGGTCGACAAGGACTACCACTTTCAGGGGCCCAACGGCAGATTGAAGCTGGCTGACCTGTTCGGCAAACACAGCCAATTGGTGGTTTACCACTTCATGTTTGCCAAGGATTGGGAGGAAGGGTGCCAGGGTTGCTCTTTCCTCAGCGACCATATCGACGGTGCCAATCAGCATCTGGCGCATCACGACATCGCCGTTGTGGCTATTTCTCACGCCCCCTTCAACGAGTTCCAGGACTTTAAACGGCGCATGGGCTGGAGGTTTGACTGGGTGTCGTCAGAGGGTTGCGACTTTAACTATGACTTCGGCGTGTGCGCCCGGGCAGAAGATGTCGCGGCGGGAAAGGCTACCTACAACTACGAAAAAACTGACAGCGCCGAGGAAGAAATGCCCGGGCTGAGCGTGTTTTATCGGGATGCGAACGGCGACATCTTCCACACTTACTCAACGTATGCGCGTGGCCTCGACATGCTGGTCGGCGCCTACAACTACCTCGATCTCACGCCCAAGGGCAGGAATGAAGACGAGATCATGGAGTGGGTTCGGCATCATGATCGCTATGCGCTAGCGACTAAATCCAGTTGCTGCCACGGAAACTGAAAGCCTTTTGTGGGAGCGATCAAGCTCGCTCCCACAGAGTCTGAACTTTTCGCCAGTTTCGCCGCTCAACCGGTTAACCGCCTTAACCGGAACTGAGGCCTGCCCCGATGAAAACCCTGATCAAGCTTACCCTCGCCGCCACCCTCGTCTGCGCCCTGCCCGTCTGGGCCTGCACGCCTGAAGAAGCCACCGCCAAGCGCGAACAATTGGCCAAGGAAGTCTCGGAGCTGACCAAGCAGAATCCGGCCAAGGCCAAAGAGATCAATGCCGAATTGCAGAAGATGGATCTGGGCACGGCCAGCAAGGATCTGCCGGACAAGTGCCAGTTGATTGATCAGCGGCTGAAAGAACTGAATTCTGCCGAGAAGAAGACCGAGGGCTAACAGCAAGATCAAAAGATCGCAGCCTGCGGCAGCTCCTACATAACCCCCTGTAGAGCTGCCGAAGGCTGCGATCTTTTGCCACCGAAAATGCATTAATGCATTTATTTATTTGCATTAACGCATATCTCTGACTAGGGTTACCTCGAGCAAGGAGATCGGAACCGGCCACAGAAGATGGCAACCGTTAAGCACCGATCGCTCAGCAACACCGCTACACCCACACAAGCTGGACGCTTGTTTTCACTCATGGAGGATTGAAAAATGTTAACCACAGCAGCAACACAATTCACCGGCGAATCACTGCCAAGGTGCCTGGCCGGTCACCTGCTCGACCCGCAACTCGCCGAAGTCGAAGCCGCTGAACAGCTCAGCGCCCGCGCCGCTGGCAGCCTCAACTTCAACATGCAGAAACAGACCCAGACCAACTGGTGCTGGGCGGCAGTTTCCGCCTCGGTCGGCAACTATTACGGCACCGGCAACTGGACGCAGTGCGGCGTGGCCAGCACCCAGCTCGACCGCAACTGCTGCAATCAGCCGGGGCCGTGCAACGTTTACGGCTATCTGGATTCGGCCCTGCAAACCACCCGCAGCTACAACGGCATGAATCAGGGTTCGCTACAGATGTCGGCCATTCAGAACCAGATCAGCATGGGCCGCCCGGTCGGCTTGCGCTGCGCCTGGTACGGCGGTGGGGCGCATTTCCTGACGATTTACGGCACCAACGGCGATTACCTGTTGGTGGCGGATTCGATCTACGGCTACTCGACCCGCGCACTGAACGCGTTCCCGCGTGCCTATAACGGCGGCGGCAACTGGACCCACACTTACTTCACCGTGAAAAACTAGGAGGGCGACATCATGCAACTGACTTATCCAAAGGCGCCTTCCAACGGCGTACAGACCTTGCGTCCGGCGCTGCAAGCCGCTTTGCAAACCCAGGGCTTTGGCGCCAATCGCCAGTTCGCCAACGCAGCACCTGCAAAAATCAGCCTCAGCGAGGCCTATCGTGGCTACTCGCTGAGTCTGGATGATCTGAGCCAAGGCAAAGGCCTGAAAGATGCCCGCCTCGGCGACTGGCATTACCTGGTGTTTGCCGACGGCGTGACGATTGCCGATGCGCAACTGGCTGAGGTGCGCGGGCATGTCGAATTCGCCTCGCTGAATCACGGCGATCACGCCGCAGCTACGGTGGGTGCGCTGAAACTGGCGGAACAAGCGCCGCAATTGCAGGGCAAAACCGTTGAGCTACGCGTGCTGTTTGTCTCGGCGCTGCACGTCGTGGCGATCTGGCTGCATGCCGACGGTGAAGATGTGCTGATCCCGATCGAGCCGACGCCCAAGGAATTGGCGGTTACCGGGTTGTACAGCGAAGCAGCACTGCTCGCCGCATTGAAACCGGCGGCTGATCAGGCCAAGCGGCGCTTTGACACCGACACCAGTGGCCAGCTCGGCAACTGATGGACGAAAAAAAACCGGACACTGTCCGGTTTTTTTATACACGTCTGAAACGCCTTACTCAGCCGCAGGCTCTGCCGGCTTACGACGCTTGAGCGGCGCCATGCCGTCGCTGCTTACCAACGAGTCCGGCTTCGGACGGTTGGCGCTCTTGCGCTTGGTCGGCGTCTTGGCAGCGGTTTTCTTCTTGTCGCCCTTGGCGTCAGTCTTTTTCTTCTTCACGCCAACGGCTTTGCCCGAAGCCTTGACCTTTTTCGGTCCGCCGTAGGTGCCTTTGACTTCCTTGATGGTGCGGCGCTCGAAGCTTTGCTTCAGGTAGCGCTCAATGCTCGACATCAGGTTCCAGTCGCCGTGGCAGATCAGCGAGATCGCCAGGCCATCGTTACCGGCACGGCCAGTACGACCGATGCGGTGAACGTATTCGTCGCCGCTGCGGGGCATGTCGAAGTTGATCACCAGATCCAGACCATCGACGTCCAGACCACGGGCCGCAACGTCGGTCGCTACCAGAATCTTCACGCCGCCCTGCTTCAGACGGTCGATCGCCAGTTTGCGATCCTTCTGGTCTTTCTCGCCGTGCAGCACGAACGCTTTGTATTCCTGAGCCACAAGACGACCGTAGATGCGGTCGGCCATGGCGCGGGTGTTGGTGAAGACGATGGCCTTCTGATAGGTCTCGTTGGCCAGCAGCCAGTTCACAATCTGCTCTTTGTGCTGATTGTGGTCGGCGGTGATGATTTGCTGACGGGTCGTCGAGTTCAGCTGGCTGACCGCGTTGAGCTGCAGGTGCTCAGGGTTGTTCAGTACCTTGCCGATCATGTCGCGCAGGCCGGAACCGCCGGTGGTGGCGGAGAACAGCATGGTCTGCTGACGGTTCGGGCATTCGTCGACCAGACGCTGGACGTCTTCGGCGAAGCCCATGTCGAGCATGCGGTCGGCTTCGTCGAGCACCAGCACTTCGACTTCTTTGAGGTCGAGGTTGCCGGCGTTGAGTTGCTCGATCATCCGGCCCGGGGTGCCGATGAGGATGTCCGGCACTTTGCGCAGCATCGCCGCCTGGACCTTGAAGTCTTCACCGCCGGTGATCAGGCCGGACTTGATGAAAGTGAACTGCGAAAAGCGTTCAACTTCCTTCAGCGTCTGCTGGGCCAGCTCGCGGGTCGGCAGCAGGATCAGCGTCTTGATGCTGACGCGAACCTTGGCCGGGCCGATCAGGCGATTGAGGATTGGCAGAACGAAAGCGGCGGTTTTGCCGCTACCGGTTTGCGCCGTCACCCGCAGATCACGCCCTTGGAGCGCCAGCGGAATGGCCGCGGCTTGCACAGGCGTTGGCTCGACAAATTTCAGCTCGGCCACAGCTTTAAGCAGGCGTTCGTGCAGGGCGAATTGGGAAAACACGGGTGCTACCTCGAAGATATGCAAAAAAACAGCTGCATAGGTTACCGGTTTCGAGCGCTCAGGCCGAGTTTCTTTATACAAACGGACGTAATCAGTGGCTTTTTTGTTGCTCGATTTGTCTCCAACGGTAATACACGGCGGCTTAAATGCTCTAATCACCCATCGCGTCCTACAGAAGAATCGTTGCTCATATGGATTTCAAACAGCTCTGGCTCAACGCCCAGGACCTCTGGGGCACCCTCGAACAGCATCCACTTTTGCAGGCCGGCCTCGCCCTGACGCTGCTGCTGGTCATCGCGCTGGTGCTCGGACGAGTGGCGCGATACCTGATCCTGCACGCCAGCCGCATGCTCGGCCGCCAGCCGGCGCTCCACTGGATCAATGACTTCCGGCACAACAAGGTATTTCAACGTCTGGCGCAAATGACGCCGTCGCTGGTGATCCAGTTCGGTCTGCATCTGGTGCCGGAACTGAGCAAAACCGCGATGACTTTCCTCGGCAACGTGGCGTTGTCGTTCACCATCCTGTTCCTGCTGCTCTCGGTCAGCGCCCTGCTCAATGCCCTGCTCGACATCTATGCGCGCACCGAGCATGCGCGCACGCGTTCGATCAAAGGCTACGTGCAGCTGGCAAAAATGGTTTTGTACGTGTTCGGCGCGATCATCATCGTCGCCACACTGATCGACCGTTCGCCGCTGTTGCTGCTGTCCGGTCTGGGTGCAATGTCGGCGGTGATTCTGTTGGTCTACAAGGACACGCTGCTGTCGTTTGTCGCCAGTGTGCAGTTGACCAGCAACGACATGTTGCGGGTCGGCGACTGGATCGAGATGCCGCAAGTCGGCGCCGATGGCGATGTGGTCGACATCACTCTGCACACGGTCAAGGTGCAGAATTTTGATAAAACCATCGTCTCGATCCCGACCTGGCGCCTGATGTCCGAGTCGTTCAAGAACTGGCGCGGCATGCAGCAGTCCGGCGGACGGCGGATCAAGCGCAGCCTGTTCATCGATGCCAGCGGTGTGCGTTTCATCCGCGATGACGAAGAAGAAAAGCTCTCGCAAGTGCACTTGCTGACCGATTACATGAGTCGCAAGAAAGCCGAACTCAAGGCTTGGAACGAGGCGCAGGGCAATGTCGCGGCAATGTCAGCCAACCGCCGACGCATGACCAATATCGGCACCTTCCGCGCCTATGCACTGGCGTATCTGAAGAGCCATCCGGAGATTCAGCCGAACATGACCTGCATGGTCCGCCAGATGCAGACCACGGCGCAGGGCATTCCGCTGGAGATCTACTGCTTCACCCGCACCACGGCGTGGGCCGATTACGAGCGGATTCAGGGGGATATTTTCGATTATCTGCTGGCGGTGCTGCCGGAGTTCGGGCTGAGTCTGTATCAGCAGCCGAGTGGTGGGGATTTGCGCTCTGGATTGCTGCCGGCGGTGCTCGGCGCGGCGAGCATTCCCGAGCCGCAGAAACATCTCATGTAACCCACAAATAAAACTGTAGGAGTGAGCCTGCTCCGGGCGGCGTTCCGACGATGGCGGTGTGTCAGTCAACATTGATTTGTCTGACACACCGCCATCGCGAGCAGGCTCACTCCTACAGGGGTTACGCGGTGGCTGGGGATTTGCGGATGCCCAGTCGGCTGATCCATACGGCAGCGAGGATGACGCTGCCGCCGAGGAACAACCGCCCCAGTTCCTCATGCTGATTCCAGATGAGCAGATTCAGCAGCAACCCCACCGGCACATGCAGGTTGTTCATCACCGCCAACGTGCCGCCGTTGACCATGCACGCGCCCTTGTTCCACCAGTACATACCCAGCGCGGTCGAGACCAGGCCGAGGAACAGCAACACGCCCCATTGCAGCGGCGCTTCCGGGAGGAAGTTGGCTTTGCCGAACATCAGGAATGCCGGCAGCACCACCGCCAGCGCGCCGAGATAGAAGAAGCCGAAACGCCGGTAATGCGGCAGGTCGCTCGGGTGCTTGGCCACCAGATGCTTGTACATCACCTGTCCAGCGGCGTAGGTGAAGTTGGCCAGTTGCAAGAGCAGGAAGCCCATGAAGAAGTCCGGATTGATGCTGTCGAAACGAATCACCGCCGCCCCGCCCACCGCCACCAGCGCAGCGATCAGTGCCCACGGATTGAAGCGCCGGTTCAGGGCATCTTCGATCAGGGTCACGTGCAACGGCGTGAGGATGGTGAACAGCAACACCTCCGGCACCGTCAGCACGCGGAAGCTCAGGTACAAGCAGACGTAGGTCACACCGAACTGCAACGCGCCGATCACCAGCATGCCGCGCATGAACGAAGGTTCCACCGAGCGCCAGCGGGTCAACGGAATGAACACCAGCCCGGCCAGCACGACGCGCACCAGCACCGCGAAGTAACTGTCGACATGACCGGCCAGGTATTCGCCGATCAGACTGAAGGAAAACGCCTGGATCAGCGTGACAAAAAGTAGATAGCCCATGCTCGCCTCGAAATCGAATGGCGGCGACGATAGCGGTTTTTGCGCAAGACCGCGAACCCTCCAACAACACAAATCCCCTGTAGGAGTGAGCCTGCTCGCGATAGCGGAGTGTCAGTCAATACTGATGTGTCCGAACAACCGCCATCGCGAGCAGGCTCACTCCTACAGGGATCTACGTCGTTCTGTGAATCGCAGGCAAAAAAAAGCCCGATCTCGCAAATGCGTTCAATCGGGCTACAGCACTCAGGAGCAACAAGTGCAAAGGGAGGTTCGATGCGCGTAGAGCCTTGAAGGGGTTGCGCCAGGTCACTTAAACAATCGGCGATTATCTGGCGATTAACATATCAAGCGACCTGGGAGAGCTTGGCGTTGGCTTGATTCAGACCTTTCTCCTGGAAGTCGCCACCGAGGTTCATGCCCTCGGCGTGAATGAACGTCACGTCGTTGATGCCGATGAAGCCCATGACCTGACGCAGGTACGGTTCCTGATGATCCGCCGGGCCGCCGGCGTAGATACCGCCGCGAGCGGTGAGTACGTAGGCACGCTTGCCGCTGAGCAGGCCTTGCGGACCGGTTTCGGTGTACTTGAAGGTCACGCCGGCACGCAGCACGTGGTCGAGCCAGGCCTTGAGGGTGCTCGGGATCGCAAAGTTGTACATCGGCGCCGCCATCACCAGCACGTCAGCGGCGAGCAGTTCATCGGTCAATTCGTTGGAACGATCCAGCGACGATTGCTCGTTGGCGTTGCGCTGCTCGGCGGGTTTCATCCAGCCGCCCAGCAGGTTGCTGTCCAGATGCGGAACCGGGTTCATGGCGAGGTCACGTACGGTGATCTGATCGGCAGGGTGCGCCGCTTTCCACTGACTGATGAAGGTCTGAGTCAGTTGACGGGATACCGAGTCTTGCTGGCGGGCGCTGCTTTCGATGATCAGAACGCGGGACATGGTGTGTAGCCTCCATCCGAGAATGTTGTAGGTCGATGGAGTGAAGGTTAAACAGAGTCGAATCGATGAAAAAGCGCAAATAATTGCTGCAAAGTATCGAATAATTCGTTTAGATGCTGAACCATGCTCCTGTAGGAGTGAGCCTGCTCGCGATAGCGGTGTGTCAGTTAACACAGATGTATATGACACACCGCTATCGCGAGCAGGCTCACTCCTACAGGGGATCGGTGTTATTTCGGGGTGCAGGTCAGTTTGATGCGCAACTTGATGATCTCGCGGGTGAACTTGGCCGTGGCGTTTTTGTGTTTGCCGGCCGGTACATCGATCGTGCGGGTGCGCGGTGCTTCCGGGCCATTGCTGAACACCGCTTTGCACGTTGCATCGACATCACCGTAGTTGGCCACCCGAATCGATCCGATGTCGTTGTCGGTGTCGAAGGTCTCGTAGTCGATCTTCATGCCGTTGAGGTCTTTCTGCACATCGATCGGGTACGCAAAAGCAGTCAGCGGAAGCAGCGCCAGCAGCACACAACAGAATTTTTTCATTCGGCAGTCTCCATGAGGGACGGCCAGCTTAGGACAAGAGGAGCTATTGATGAAAGCGCCCCGCGTGACCCTTGATCAATGGCGAACATTGCAGGCCGTGGTCGACCACGGCGGATTCGCCCAGGCCGCCGAGGCCTTGCACCGTTCGCAATCGTCGGTGAGTTACACCGTCGCCCGCATGCAGGACCAGCTCGGCGTGCCGTTGCTGCGCATCGACGGGCGCAAAGCCGTGCTCACCGAAGCCGGTGGCGTATTGCTGCGCCGTTCGCGGCAACTGGTGAAACAGGCCAGTCAACTGGAAGATCTTGCCCATCACATGGAGCAAGGCTGGGAAGCTGAAGTCCGTTTGGTGGTCGACGCGGCTTACCCGAGCGCGCGGATCGTTCGCGCGCTGACCGCGTTCATGCCGCAGAGTCGCGGCTGCCGCGTGCGTTTGCGTGAGGAAGTGTTGTCAGGTGTCGAAGAAGTGCTGCTCGAAGGCGTGGCCGATCTGGCCATCACCGGCCTGAGCATTCCCGGTTACCTTGGTGCGGAACTGAGCGACGTCGAATTCGTCGCCGTTGCTCATCCCGATCACCCGCTGCATCGGCTCAATCGCGAACTGAGCTTTCAGGATCTGGAAACCCAGATGCAAGTGGTGATTCGCGACTCCGGCCGCCAGCAGCCGCGTGATGTCGGCTGGCTCGGTGCCGAGCAGCGCTGGACCGTCGGCAGCCTTGCCACGGCGGCCACGTTCGTCAGCAGCGGGCTCGGTTTTGCCTGGCTGCCACGGCATATGATCGAGCGCGAACTGAAAGATGGCTCGCTCAAGCTGCTACCGTTGGACAGGGGCGGCAACCGCAATTCCAGCTTTTATCTGTATTCGAACAAGGACAAACCCCTGGGCCCGGCCACGCAAATCCTCATCGAACTGCTGCGTACCTTCGACACCTTGCCGCTGGACGCACCGTTCGCCGCCCCTGAACAAGCCTGACACGGAGTTCACCGATGGCGTATTTCGAGCACGAAGGTTGCAACCTGCACTACGAGGAATATGGCCACGGCACGCCGTTGCTGCTGGTTCACGGGCTCGGCTCGAGCACACTGGACTGGGAAATGCAGATCCCGGCACTGGCCGCGCATTACCGAGTGATCGTCCCGGATATCCGTGGCCACGGGCGCTCGGACAAACCACGCGAGCGCTACAGCATTGCCGGTTTCAGTGCCGATATGCTGGCGCTGATCGAGCATCTGAATCTTGGCCCGGTGCATTACGTCGGGCTGTCGATGGGCGGCATGATCGGCTTCCAGTTCAGCGTCGATCATCCGCAAATGCTCAAGAGCCTGACCATCGTCAACAGCGCGCCCGAAGTCAAAATCCGCAGCCGCGACGATTATTGGCAGTGGTTCAAACGCTGGAGCCTGATGCGCGTGCTGAGTCTCGCGGCCATTGGCAAAGCGCTGGGCGGCAAACTTTTCCCGAAACCTGAACAAGCCGATCTGCGGCAGAAAATGGCCGAACGCTGGGCAAAAAACGACAAACGTGCTTATCTCGCCAGCTTCGATGCGATTGTTGGCTGGGGCGTTCAGGAACGACTTTCCCGGGTGACCTGTCCAACGCTCGTCATCAGCGCCGACCGTGACTACACACCGGTTGCGCTGAAAGAAACCTATGTAAAACTGCTGCCCGATGCGCGGCTGGTGGTAATCGCCGATTCGCGCCACGCCACCCCGCTCGATCAACCCGAACGCTTCAATCAAACGCTGCTGGAATTTCTCGCCGCAGCCGATATTCAATCTCAGGATCACTGACCCATGTTGAAAAAACTCGCCCTCGCCGCTGGTACTGTTCTGTTTGCCGCCAACCTGATGGCTGCCACGCCGGCCAAGGCACCGCACGTGCTGCTGGAGACCACCAACGGCCAGATCGAAATCGAACTGGACCCGGTCAAGGCGCCGATCAGTACCAAGAACTTTCTCGATTACGTCAACAGCGGTTTTTACACCAACACCATTTTCCACCGTGTGATCCCGGGCTTCATGGCTCAGGGCGGCGGTTTCACCCAGCAGATGCAACAGAAAGAGACCAAGGCACCGATCAAGAACGAAGCCAGCAATGGCCTGCACAACGTTCGCGGCACCTTGTCGATGGCGCGCACTTCCAACCCTGACTCGGCCACCAGCCAGTTCTTCATCAACGTGGCCGACAACGCGTTCCTCGATCCGGGCCGTGACGCCGGTTACGCGGTGTTCGCCAAAGTGGTCAAGGGCATGGACGTGGTCGACATCATCGTCAACTCGCAAACCACCACTAAAAGCGGCATGCAAAACGTGCCTGTCGACCCTGTGATCATCAAGTCGGCCAAAGTCATCGACTAAGCTGTACAGGGCGTATCGAGCGGCGCCGGCCTGATCCCGCGCGCCGCTCACACCGATAAAAGGAGAGCCCGTACTCCGGGCGGTTATCTGATGCTCTATCGCCGTTTCGAACAACTGATCGACATATTCCGTGAAGCCCCGACGGCATCACCTCCCGATCGCGTCTGGCCCTTCTATACCTATTACCTCAAGCAAGTCTGGCCAAGTTTTGCCGCCCTGCTCGTCGTCGGCCTGTTCGCCGCGTTGATCGAAGTGGCACTGTTCAGTTACCTGAGCCGCATCATCGACCTGGCCCAAGGCACACCCAACCCGAATTTCTTCAGCGACCACGCCCTCGAACTGACGTGGATGCTGGTGGTTGCTCTGGTGCTGCGACCGATCTTCTTCGGCCTGCATGACTTGCTGGTGCATCAGACCTTGAGTCCCGGCATGACCAGCATGATTCGCTGGCAGAACCACAGCTACGTGCTCAAACAGAGCCTGAATTTCTTCCAGAACGACTTCGCCGGGCGCATCGCCCAACGCATCATGCAGACCGGCAACTCGCTGCGTGACTCGGCGGTGCAAGCGGTGGATGCGCTGTGGCACGTGGTGATCTACGCGATCAGCTCGCTGGTGTTGTTCGCCGAGGCCGACTGGCGCTTGATGATCCCGCTGCTGACGTGGATCGTCGCCTACATCGGCGCGCTGTATTACTTCGTACCGCGGGTGAAAGAGCGCTCGGTGGAAGCCTCTGACGCGCGCTCGAAACTGATGGGCCGCATCGTCGACGGCTACACCAACATCGCCACGCTGAAGCTGTTTGCCCACACCAACTTCGAACAGCATTACGCCAAGGAAGCCATCGAAGAACAGACCGTCAAAGCGCAAATGGCCGGTCGCGTGGTCACCAGCATGGACGTGGCGATCACTGCCATGAACGGCCTGCTGATCGTCGGCACGACCGCGTTGGCGCTGTGGCTGTGGACGCAGTCGCTGATCACCGTCGGCGCAATTGCCCTGGCCACGGGTCTGGTGATCCGCATCGTCAACATGTCCGGCTGGATCATGTGGGTGGTCACTGGCATTTTCGAAAACATCGGCATGGTTCAGGACGGTCTGCGCACCATCTCGCAACCGGTCAGCGTCACCGATCACGAGCAAGCCAGACCGCTGGAAGTGGCCCGTGGCGAAGTGCGCTTCGAGCACGTGGATTTTCACTACGGCAAGAAGCGCGGGATCATCGGCGACCTCAACCTGAACATCAAACCGGGCGAGAAAATCGGCTTGATCGGGCCATCAGGTGCCGGCAAATCGACGCTGGTCAACCTGCTGCTGCGCCTGTACGACGTCGAAGGCGGACGGATTATGATCGACGGCCAGAACATCGCCGAAGTCGGTCAGGAAAGCCTGCGCGCGCGGATCGGCATGATCACCCAGGACACCTCGCTGCTGCACCGTTCGATCCGCGACAACTTGCTGTACGGCAAACCCGATGCGACTGATGCCGAGTTGTGGGATGCGGTGCACAAGGCGCGCGCCGATGAGTTCATTCCGCTGTTGTCGGACGCTGAGGGCCGCACCGGTTTCGATGCGCATGTCGGAGAGCGCGGGGTGAAATTGTCCGGTGGTCAGCGTCAGCGCATTGCGATTGCGCGGGTGCTGCTCAAGGACGCGCCGATTTTGATCATGGACGAAGCGACCTCGGCGCTGGATTCGGAAGTCGAGGCAGCGATTCAGGAAAGCCTGGAAACGTTGATGCAGGGCAAAACCGTGATCGCGATTGCGCACCGACTCTCGACCATTGCGCGGATGGATCGGCTGGTGGTGCTGGAGAACGGCAAGATTGCCGAGAGCGGCACCCATGCTGAATTGCTGGCTCACCGTGGCTTGTATGCACGGCTGTGGGCGCACCAGACCGGGGGGTTTGTCGGCATCGATTGATCTCTCCAGTCACCACAAAACCCTGTAGGAGTGAGCCTGCTCGCGATAGCGGTGTGTCAGTCCCGTTAACGTCGGCTGACACACCGCTATCGCGAGCAGGCTCACTCCTACAGGTGCCATCGGCACAGGATAAAACCGCCACAACCCGCCAACCACGGGCGCTGGCGGTTTTTTTGTGGCCGCTGGAAATCCACCAAAAGCCTGCTGTACTCAGCCAAGGTTCCGGAAGGGAGCCTGTCGTAAGTCTGCAAGGATGCACAACGCGATGCAGTCTCGATAGCAGGGCTATCAAGGACGCCTCTCATGTCTCTGTTCAAACGTTCAGTCACTGAGTTGTTGGGTACGTTCTGGTTGGTATTGGGTGGTTGCGGCAGCGCGGTGATCGCCGCGTCTTCACCACTGGGAATCGGGGTGCTGGGGGTGGCCCTGGCGTTTGGTCTGACGGTGCTGACCATGGCATTCGCCATTGGCCACATCAGCGGCTGTCACCTCAACCCGGCCGTCTCGGTCGGGCTGTTCGTCGGCGGTCGGTTTCCGGCCAAGGAGTTACCCGCTTACATCATTGCCCAAGTGCTCGGCGCGATTCTCGCGGCGGCGCTGATCGCCCACATCGCCAGCGGCAAGGAGGGCTTCGACATCGCCACAGGCCTGGCATCCAACGGTTATGGTGAGCATTCGCCAGGCAAGTACTCGATGGCGGCGGGGTTTGTCACTGAGTTCGTGATGACCGCGATGTTTGTGATCATCATCCTCGGCGCCACCGATAAACGCGCACCACCCGGGCTGGCACCCATCGCCATCGGCCTGGGCCTGACGTTGATCCACCTGATCTCGATTCCCGTCACCAACACCTCGGTGAACCCGGCACGCAGCACCGGGCCGGCGCTGATGGTCGGCGGCTGGGCGATTGCGCAGTTGTGGATGTTCTGGGTCGCGCCGCTGATTGGCGCGGTGGTCGGTGGCGGGATCTATCGATGGCTAGGCAAGGAAGAAACCTGAAGCCTGTACAAATCCCCTTGTAGGAGTGAGCCTGCTCGCGATAGCGGTGTGTCAGTCAACATCAATGGCTCTGACAGACCGCTATCGCGAGCAGGCTCACTCCTACAAAGGATTTATGTCTGGCGATAAGGCAACGCGGTTTTCGCTTCTTCGGCATACGCGAGGATGCCGGCGCGTTCCTGTTGCAGGAAATCCTTCACCGCTGCTTTCAGCCCCGGATGCAGCAAGTAGTGCCACGAGTGGGTGATCACCGGTTCGAACCCGCGAATCAGCTTGTGCTCGCCTTGGGCGCCAGCGTCGAAACGCTGAAAACCCTGGGCAATCGCATAATCCATCCCCTGATAAAAACAGGTCTCGAAGTGCAGTCGATCAAACTCCGCCAGACACCCCCAATAGCGGCCGTAGAAACTGTCGCCCCCGACCAGACTGAACGCCATCGCCACCGGTCGTGAGCCCTGTTTCGCCAGCACCACGCGAATCGCCTCGGGCATGCGCTCGGCCAGCAGACTGAAAAACTCCCGCGTCAAATACGGCGTCTGGCGCCTGACCGCATAGGTATTGGCATAGCAGGCGTAGACAAAATCCCACTGCGCCTCGTCCAGCTCCCGCCCTTCCAGCCATTCAAACTCAAAGCCCTGCCCCGCCACCTGCTCGCGTTCCTTGCGCATCTGCTTGCGCTTGCGCGAACTGAGCACGTCGAGGAAATCCTGAAAGTCGCGATAACCGCGATTCTGCCAGTGATACTGACAGCCAATGCGTTGCAGCCAGCCCGGCTGTTCGGCCATCGCAGCATCGGTAAAAGCGTCGGTGAAATTGATGTGCGCGCTGGAAAGCCCTTCGATCTCCAGATAGCCCGGCAGGCTCTTGAGCAGTTCGAAACCGTCTTCGACATTGGCCGCCAACAAGCGCGGGCCGCTGACCGGACTGAATGGCACAGCGGTCAACAGCTTGGGGTAGTAATCGATACCGGCGCGGGCGCAGGCGTCGGCCCAGCCGTGATCGAACACGTACTCGCCGTAGGAATGCCACTTGCGATAACTGGGTAACGCGGCGATCAGACGCCCCTCTTCGATGTGCAGCAAATGCTCAGGTTGCCAGCCGGTGTGAGGGCCAACGCTACCGCTGTCTTCCAGCGCACTGAGAAAGGCATGGCGCAAAAATGGCTGGCTTTCAGGCACTAGCGCATCCCAGGTTGCCGGGGCAATTTCCGACAGGTTTTGCAGGCGTTGCAACGGCATCAACAAGCTCTCCACAACAGGACTTCAGCGCCCGGCGAGTATCGCCGATTGCGCGGCATTGCACACCCGCAATCGGCCGACAGCGCTCTAGATCAATAGTTCAGGGCGAATCGATATCGTCATCAACCTGCCATCACTGTGCCACTGCTCTGTCATAAACCATCGCGATACTGGCGCCTGTTTTTAGAGCGCCGGGTTCTACCCGGACACTGTTTTCCGACGCTCGAATCGTCGGTTGTGCCCCGGATGGCTGTGCCATCCCCTCTCATCTTCGGAGATTGCTATGCGTCTTGCTTCCACGAAAACTGCGGCGGCCCTGTGCGGTGGCTTGTTGCTGGCCATGAGTGTTCCGGCCAGTGCTGCAGTCGACGCCAAACTGCTCGACATGCTCAAGGCTAACGGCTCCATTTCCCAGGCGCAGTACATCGAACTGCAAACTGAACTGGCCAAGGATCAGAAGGCTCAGCAAATCGCCCAGCAGGCGCAGCAAGAGACCAACGAACAAGTCGCTGCTGTTGCGAAGAAAACCAACGAACAAAGCGTCTTCGACCAGAAACTCGCCTGGGCGGCCAAGACCCAGTTCAAGGGCGATGTGCGTATCCGCCAGGAAACCATCAAGATCGACGGCGAGCCGAACAACGGCGGCCGCGACAAGGATCGTCAGCGCATCCGTGCCCGTCTGGGCGCCTACACCGAGATCAACCCACAGGTCGACACCGGCATCCGTATCGCCACCGGCGGCGGCGACGATGCCCGTTCGACCAACCAGGACCAGGACAACTACTTCGACAAGAAGCAGATCTGGCTCGACCTCGGCTACATCGACTACCACCCGGATCAGATCAAGAACCTGCACATCATCGGTGGCAAGATGCTTCAGCCGTGGGTCAGCATGGGCGACGTGATCTGGGATAGCGACATCAATCCGGAAGGTCTGGCCGTGACCTACAAGTACCCATTGGGCAGCAGCGCCGAACTGTTCGGCAGCCTGGGTAACTACAACCTCAAGGACAACGTCGACGGCGATGGCGTGCAATTCCGTCACGACCTGCGTCTGACCGCTGGCCAGTTGGGTAGCCGCTTCAACATCAGCGACAACCTGAAAGTGACCGTGGGCGGCAGCGTCTACGCCTACCAGAACGACGAAGACAGCCGCTGCACCGGTACTTCCACACCGTGCGCGCTGGCGGTCAACGGCAACTCGGCCAACAACGAATTCCGTCTGTATGAAGGGTTCAGCCAGGTCGACATCGGCGGTCTGCCGATGCCACTGTCGTTCTACGGTCAGTACGTGAAGAACAACGACGCCGTGACCGATCAGGACACCGCGTGGCTGTTGGGCGCCAAGTCGAAAGTCTTCGGCCTGAACCTCGATTACAACTATCGTGACGTGCAGCGTAATGCCGTGGTCGGCGCCTTCACCGACTCCGACTTCGCCAACGGCACCACTGGTTCCCGTGGCCACAAGTTCAAGGTCGGTTACGACATCGACAAGAACTTCGCTATCGGTGCCACGTACTTCCTGACCAAGGCCGACTTCGCCAGCCGTACCCAGCGTGACGCTGACGCCAACACCCTGCAACTGGACGCCGAAGCCAAGTTCTAAGAAAACAGCTACAAGCTTCGAGCGACAAGCTGCAAGTCACCGCTCCCCTTGCGACTTGTCGATCGAAGCTGATTTTCCTGCAGCCCGGTCCAGTTACAGCGATCCCCATCATCCGTTCGCTGGCGCTGCATCGGGCTGTGTTTTTTCACGGGCTATCGTCCCGCCGCTGCGCCGCCAGACGCTCAGCCAGCGCATCCACCCCGTCCTCCGGTTTCTCCGGCATCGCCTTCAAGGTGGCTTGCATCAAACGCATCTGACGAATGAAACGCCGGCAGTTCGGGCAAAACATCAGGTGATGACGCACCATCCACTTTTCACCAAAGCTCAATTGGTCATCGAGATAATCGCTGGAGCGTGCCACTTGCTCCTTGCAGGTCAACATTCTCCGGTCTCCTCAAAATGCTCCACGGTCGCGAAGACTTTCAGCCGCGCACGATGCAGCAGCACACGGACATTGGAGAGCGAGATCTCCAGAAGATTACAGATCTCCTCCAGCTCCAGCCCCTGCCGTTCGCGCAACAGCAAAACGCTGCTTTGCAGTTCCGACAGACTCAGCAGCGTATGCTCCAGGCACTCGCGCAATTCGTCTTCAGTGAGCAGCGCTTCGGGGGTGTCCTGGTGCCAGGCGAACGGGGCGACCAGCCAATGGCCGTCACCGGGAGAAAAGCGGTCGTCGTCGATCGTGCCATGGGGCGATGGCAAATCATCCATCAACACTTCCCGGCGATTTTGCTTGTAGCGACTTTTTGCCGAGTTGGCAGTGATGGTCAACAGCCAGGTCTTGAGACTGGAACGCCCCTCGAAGCTGGCGATATGGCGCACCACGGAAAGCCAGGCGTCCTGCACCACTTCTTCGACATGGCGCTGCCCGACAATCGCATACGCTACGGCGCGCATGGCGCTCTGGTACGTCGTCACCAGTTCCTTGAAAGCCTGTTGCTCACCGGCCAGCAGGCGCGCAAGCAGTTGGGTGTCGTCAGCCGCCATCCAAAAATTTCCTTGTGCCGATTCCGAAAATGACGGCGCCAGGTCTTCACCTGCCGCCATTTCCGAAAAATTACAGCGTTTGAGCCGATTCGGATGTAGGAAAAGTCGGCGCGATTAAGAGGAAATTAAACCTCTTTTCAACGCTTGCGCAGAATGACGCTGCCGATCGAATAGCCGGCACCGAACGAACTCAAGACAGCCAGCGAACCGGCAGCCAGATCGTCCTGATATTTGTGGAAAGCAATCACCGAACCTGCGGAGCTGGTGTTGGCGTAGGTGTCGAGAATCACCGGCGCTTCTTCTTCGGTGGCCTCACGGCCCAACAGTTTGCGCACGATCAGGTGGTTCATGCTCAGGTTAGCCTGGTGCAGCCAGAAGCGCTTCACGTCGCCGACGTTAAGCTGGTTCTCTTGCAGATGCTCGCCAATCAGCTCGGCAACCATCGGGCAGACATCCTTGAACACTTTGCGGCCTTCCTGCACGAACAGTTTGTCGCGGGCGCCGATGCCCTCTTCCGCTGCGCGGTTGAGGAAGCCGAAGTTGTTGCGGATGTTGTTGGAGAACTTGGTCAGCAGTTTGGTGCTGACTACATCGAACTGGTGCTTGGACGTCGCGGTGTCAGCACGCTCGATGATCACCGCAGTCGCGGCATCGCCGAAGATGAAGTGGCTGTCGCGGTCGCGGAAGTTCAGGTGACCGGTGCAGACTTCCGGGTTGACCATCAGGATCGCCCGGGCCTGGCCCAGTTGCACGCTGTTGGCCGCAGCCTGGATGCCGAAGGTGGCCGAGGAGCAGGCCACGTTCATGTCGAAACCGAAACCCTGAATGCCCAGAGCTTCCTGGACTTCGATGGCAATGGCCGGGTAGGCGCGCTGCAGGTTGGAGCAGGCGACGATCACGCCGTCGATGTCAGCGGCGGTTTTGCCGGCGCGTTGCAGGGCCTGTTCGGCAGCGCCGATGGCCATCTGGCAGAGCACCGACCATTCGTCGTTGGAACGCTCTGGCAGGCGCGGGGCCATGCGTTGCGGATCGAGGATGCCGTCCTTGTCCATGACAAAGCGGCTCTTGATGCCGGAAGCCTTTTCGATAAACGCAGCGCTGGATTCGGTCAAGGCCTGGACTTCGCCGCTGGCGATCGCGTCGGCGTTGTCGGCGTTGAACTGGGCGACGTAGGTATTGAAAGACTGCACCAGCTCTTCGTTGGAGATGCTGTTGGCCGGGGTGTACAGGCCGGTGCCGCTGATGACGACGTTATGCATGGTCGTTTCTCTAATCTGTTCAGGCAGAAAGTGCTGGAACCGTCGTACCAACACACAAAGGGTCTATTCCCATCCGGGGGACGCAAACCTGGCATCGCTTTATTCCGTCGCGCGACCTGGCCGAAGGCTCTGGGTCGCGAAAGCGGCGTTTATGGTCGCGAAGTTTGCCATAAACGTGGACTTTTGGCGCCTTTCTCAAGCACAACCCACAACCCAATGTGGGAGCGAGCCTGCTCGCGAAGGCGCGGTGTCAGTCAGCACATTCTTACCTGACACACCGCTTTCGCGAGCAGGCTCGCTCCCACAGGGGATTGCGTATGGCTCAAGGTCAGGGCTCGACCTGAGTCCACTGCTTGTTCAGGCGTTTGTCGGAAATCGGCGTTTTCGTGCCCAACTGCTGGGCGAACAGCGACACCCGGTATTCCTCGAGCCACCAGCGATACAGCTCAAGCTGCGGATCGCGTTTGCCTTCCTGCGCATGTTTCGCTGCGCGGGTCTGGTATTGCGCCCAGAGGCCGGCGAGTTCGCCGCTCCAGACGCGATCCTTCTGCACCTGCGCACCGAGCTTTTCGAAACGCTGCTCGACCGCCTTCAGGTAACGCGGCAACTCTTTGAGCCACTGCATCGGCGTCTCGCGGACAAAACCCGGATAAACCAGATTGTTGATTTGCTGCTTGATGTCATTCAGCGCCACGGCTTGCGCCAGGTCGATCTTGCCTTTGAAGCGTTTTTGCAGACCGTGCCAGAGCTTGAGAATCTCCAGTGTCAACCGGGCCACGCGCTCGGCATGCTCGGTCCAGTTGCCGCGTTTGCGCTCGGCCAGTGCCGCCAAACCGGCGCCGTCGCGGGGCAAAGGGTCTTCGCCTTCGAGAATGCAGCTGTCGAGGCTCGCCAGCAGAATGTCTTCAACCAGCGCATCAACCCGCCCCAGCTCGCGATAGAGCAGGCCCAGTTCAGTCTGCCCCGGCAACTTGCTGCGCAGGAACTTGGCCGGCTCTGCCAGTTGCTGCATCAACAACCGCTGCAAGGCGCGACGGTGCTGGAATTCGGCTTCGGCCGGGGTCGAAAAGCGCCCCTCCTTGACCGTGCCGCCCTCTTCGACCAGCGCCGGATACACCGTCATCGACAGCCCGGCGATCTTCTGCTGAGTCTTTTCCGCCACCGGCGCAAAGACCTTGGCCTCCACCGGTTGCTGGCTTTTCGCACTTTGCGGCACGGCCAGTGCGGCCTGACTGGCTTCGGCAAACCGTGCGGTCAGCTCGGCCAGATCGCGACCTTCACCGAGGAATTTGCCCTGGCCATCGACGATTTCCAGGTTCATCCGCAGATGCCCCTCGACGCCTTGCTCGGCTTCTGCCCACGCCTCATCGCTGACCCGCGCGCCGGTCATGCGCAGCAATTCACGGCCCAGCGCTTGCGGCAACGAACCTTCGGCAAAGGTCATACGTTGCAAGGCAGCCTTGATGAAGTCCGGCACCGGCACAAAATTCTTGCGCAGCGCTTTCGGCAAGTTGCGCACGAGGGCGATGCACTTGGCCTCGATCAGCCCCGGCACCAGCCACTCCAAGCGTTCCGGCGGCAGCATCGGCAGCAGCGGCGCGGGCACGCGCAGGGTCACGCCGTCACGCGGGTGATTGGGTTCGAAGTGGTAGGTCAGCGCCAGTTCCAGATCGCCGATGTGCAGGGTGTCCGGGTAATCGCGCGCGGTGACTTCACTGGCCTCGCGGGCCAGCACATCTTCTTCGCGCATGATCAGCAGTTGCGAGTCTTTCTGACTATTGATGCGATACCAACTGTCGAAGGTCGCAGTCTGGTGAATCTCCGCCGGCAACCGCGCGTCGTAGAAGGCGTAGAGGGTTTCTTCGTCGGCAAGAATATCGCGGCGACGGGCCTTGGCTTCGAGTTCGTCGAGCTGTTCCAGCAGTTGTTTGTTGGCGCTCAGACACTTGGCTTTCGACTGAATCTCGCCGCGCACCAGACCTTCGCGGATAAACAGCTCACGCGAAACCACCGGGTCCACCGGGCCGTAATGCACCGGCCGGCGGCCGACCACGATCAGCCCGAACAGGGTGATCTGTTCGAACGCCACGACCTGGCCGCGCTTCTTCTCCCAGTGCGGTTCGAAATGGTTTTTCTTGATCAGGTGCCCGGCCAGCGGCTCGATCCAGTCGGCGTCGATCTTGGCGACCACGCGCGCGTAGAGCTTGGTGGTTTCCACCAGTTCAGCGGTCATCAGCCACTGCGGGCGCTTCTTGCCAATGCCCGACGACGGATGAATCCAGAAGCGCCGCTGACGCGCGCCAAGGTAATCGCCGTCCTCGGTTTTCTGGCCGATCTGACTAAGCAAACCGACCAGCACCGCTTTGTGCAGTTTCGGATAATCCGCCGGCTCTTTATTCAGGCTCAACTGCATGTCGCGGCAGATCAGGCTCAACTGCCGATGGGAATCGCGCCACTCGCGCAGACGCAGGTAGTTGAGGAAGTTCTTGCGGCACCAGTTGCGCAGCGGGCTCGCGGTCAGTGCCTGGCGCTGTTCCTCGAAACCACGCCACAGATTCACCAAACCGGCGAAGTCCGAGTCAATGTCTTTCCATTGCGCGTGGGCCTGATCGGCCGCTTGCTGACGCTCCGGCGGCCGCTCGCGCGGATCCTGAATCGACATGGCACTGGCAACGATCAGCACTTCCTGCAGGCTGCCGAGCTTAGCCGCTTCAAGCAACATGCGGCCCATGCGCGGATCGACCGGCAGGCGCGCCAACTGGCGACCCAGCGGGGTCAACTGGCTGTTGCGATCCACCGCCGAGAGTTCTTGCAGCAGGTTGAAACCGTCACTGATCGCCTTGCCATCCGGCGGTTCGATAAACGGGAACGCGGTGATCTCGCCGAGGCGCAGATGCAGCATCTGCAGGATCACAGCGGCGAGGTTGGTGCGCAGAATCTCCGGATCGGTGAATTCCGGGCGCCCGTTAAAATCTTCTTCGCTGTACAACCGAATGCAGATACCCGGCTCGACCCGGCCGCAACGACCTTTACGCTGATTGGCGCTGGCCTGGGAAATCGCCTCGATCGGCAGTCGCTGGACCTTGGCGCGATAGCTGTAACGGCTGATGCGCGCGGTGCCGCTGTCGATCACGTAACGGATGCCCGGCACGGTCAGCGAGGTCTCGGCGACGTTGGTCGCCAGCACCACGCGACGGCCCGGGTGCGACTGGAAAATCCGCTGCTGCTCGGCGGGCGACAAGCGCGCGTATAACGGCAGGATTTCAGTGTGTTTGATCTGCGCCTTGCGCAGCATGTCAGCGGCGTCGCGAATCTCACGCTCGCCGGGCAGGAACACCAACACATCACCGGGGCTGCGGCGTTCGCTGCGTTCGTAAGCGGCAATTTCATCGAGGGTAGCGAGGATCGCCTGATCGACGGTCAGGTCATCCTCGACGCGGTTGCCCTCTTCGTCCTGCTCCAGCGTCAGCGGGCGATACCAGGTGTCCACCGGGAAGGTGCGACCGGACACTTCGACAATCGGCGCATCATCGAAGTGCTTGGAGAAGCGCTCCAGATCGATGGTTGCCGAGGTGATGATGACTTTCAGATCCGGGCGACGCGGCAGCAGGGTTTTCAGGTAACCGAGCAGGAAATCGATGTTGAGGCTGCGCTCGTGGGCTTCGTCGACGATGATCGTGTCGTAGCGTTCGAGGTAGCGATCATTCTGGGTTTCCGCCAACAGAATACCGTCGGTCATCAGCTTGATCAGGGTGTTGGAATCGCTCTGATCCTCGAAACGCACCTGATAGCCGACCAGCGAACCGAGCGGCGTGCCGAGTTCTTCGGCAACGCGGCTGGCGACGCTGCGCGCAGCGATTCGACGCGGTTGCGTATGGCCGATCAGACCGTGCTGACCGCGACCGATTTCCAGACAGATCTTCGGTAACTGAGTGGTTTTGCCCGAGCCGGTTTCGCCGGCGATGATCAGCACCTGGTGTTTTTCCAGCGCCTTTTTGATCTCGTCGCGTTTGGCGGCGATCGGCAAACTGTCGTCGTAACGAATCACCGGCAGGCTGGCACGGCGCGCCAGCACCTGATCGCAGGACGCCTGCATGCGCGTCACCCATTGGGCCAGTTTGGCCTCGTCGGGTTTCTTGCGCAGCTCAAGCAACTGCCGCCGCAGCCGGTGACGGTCGGCGAGCATGGCGTGATCGAGGTTCTTCAGCAGTTTGTCGATGGAGGGCGATTCGTCGGTCATCGGGTAGGCAATTCGGTCGTCTATTTATGCAGGGGGCGGATTGTCGCAGATTTGGCGGATTTGTGGCGTGTCTGGGGGATTGCTGCCCTCACCCTAGCCCTCTCCCGGAGGGAGAGGGGACCGATCAGGGGATGCTGAAGATATTCACCGACCTGAAATTACTTTACCGAATCCACAATCGCCAAAATCTTTCAGGTCGGCGTTTGACCCAAGACACCTCGGTCAGCCCCCTCTCCCTCCGGGAGAGGGCTGGGGTGAGGGTGTTTTTTTTAAAGAGCTACTCGTTGTCGAGGCCTTTACGCCGATACGGGAAAACATCAATGACCTTCCCCGCCCGAATCGCCTCCTGCAAACTCTTCCAGTAATCGGCGTTATACAACTCGCCATGCAGTTGATCGAACAACTTGCGCTGCCCCGAATCGGCAAACAGGAACGGCGGAAACTCCTCGGGAAACACATCCAGCGGCCCGATCGAGTACCACGGTTCGGAGGCCATTTCGTCCTCCGGCGTGCGCGGCGCGGGAATGTGACGGAAGTTGGCCTCGGTCAGGAAGCAGATTTCGTCGTAGTCATAAAACACCACCCGCCCGTGCCGGGTGACGCCGAAGTTCTTCAACAACATGTCGCCGGGAAAGATGTTCGCCGCCGCCAGTTGCTTGATCGCCAGACCGTAATCCTCCAGCGCCTCGCGCACCTGCGCGTCGTTGGCGTTTTCCAGATACAGATTGAGCGGGGTCATTCGCCGTTCGGTCCAGCAGTGGCGTATCAATACCGTTTCGCCCTCGACCGAGACTGTCGATGGCGCGACTTCCAGCAATTCCTCAAGGCACGCCGGATCGAACTTGCTCAGCGGAAAACGGAAGTCGGCGAACTCCTGGGTATCGGCCATACGCCCTACCCGGTCGACGCTTTTCACCAATCGATACTTCTCGATCACCGTGGCACGGTCGACGTTTTTCGATGGCGAGAAACGGTCCTTGATGATTTTGAACACGGTGTTGAAGCCCGGCAGGGTAAACACGCTCATGACCATGCCGCGTACACCCGGGGCCATGATGAACTGGTCGTCGGTGTTGGCCAGATGATTGATCAGCGCTCGGTAGAACTCGGATTTGCCGTGCTTGTAGAAGCCGATCGAGGTGTACAGCTCGGCGATGTGTTTTCCCGGCAGGATGCGTCGCAGGAAACCGATGAATTCCGCCGGCACCGGCACATCGACCATGAAGTACGAACGGGTGAACGAGAAGATGATCGACACATCGGCTTCGTCGGTGATCAGCGCATCGATCTGGATCCCGCGCCCTTCGCGGTGCAGCAGCGGGATCACCAGCGGCCATTGCTCGTCGCGGGTGTAAATGCGCCCGACCAGGTACGCGCCCTTGTTGCGGTACAGCACCGAGGAAAACAGCTCGACGCTGAGTTCCGGGTCCTTGCACACCCAGTCCGGCAGGTTCTCGCGAAGTTGCGCTTCGAGGCGGCGCAGGTCGCCCGGCAGATCGGCGTAGTCCTCGCTGAAACGGTAGTCGGCAAAAATGCTCGCGAGCATCCCCGACAACTGGCCTTGCGGTTTGTAGGTTCGGGTCTGCGCGGCGCGGGCACGGCGCAGGCTCGGGCGCGTGGTGTGGATGAACATGCAGCCGTCACTGATCAGGTCATGGCTGAACAGCCCGCAGAAAATCGAGTTGTACCAGGTCTCGGACAGCTCATCGTCGAAGCGCAGGTCGATGACGCTGATGTAGGCACTTTTCACCAGCGGCCAGCAGCTGACATTCATCAGCGTTTCGTCGTCGAAGTATTCGCGCAGACGGGCGATGGTTTCGCCGACCTTGTCTTCGTAGAGGTTGATCCGCGCTGCCGACGCGGTTTGCGTCTCCTGCCAGCGCGCCTGCTCGAATCGCTCCCGGGCGCCGTCGGTGATCCGCCGGAAATGCTCGCGGTAATCGTCAAAGCCATCGAGGATCATCCGGGCGATGTCGGTGGCTGGCCATTGCTGCGGCATAGATAAGACCTCGGCGTGCGTTTGGAAATCTGTGCCTGAGCTTAGCCACGGATGCGCGCGCAGGTGAAGTGCAATTTCTGCCAAATCTGCGCCGGGGTTGTACGCCAACAGCGTTTTTGCAAAGTTTTTTTAATCGACCGTTCGGTCAGTTAAGCGCCTGAGCGGTGCTGTCTCTCATCCTGCGCCAGCCCGCGAATTCTCTGGGCTTCGGATCCAATAGAAAGCAGACGCGTCTAGGCCGTGGCTTTGCTGCAAATTCACGCACCCTCAGCGACGACGCCAGATTGATCTTACCAAAATAGTGGCACTTTGATATACAGCCCGCCATCACCCGCCTCACAACAAGATCCTCGGTCCACGAGGACGACCTCTCCCCCTCAAAGATCAAGGAGCACACTGATGTCTATCCGGAATCTGCGCATAGGTTTGCGCGCCAGTTTGAGTTTTGCCGTTTTGGCCGGTCTGCTGGTGGTGGTCGGCCTGTTCGGGCTCGGCCAGATGAAAACCCTGCGCGAAAGTGCAGCAGTGATCGAAGAATCATGGATGCCCAGCATCGAGAGCATTCATGACGCGGCGGCGAACATCGCCAGCATCCGCCTCGAATCGCTGCGTCTGATCACTAACTCCCAGCCTGCGGTGCGCGACCGAAGCAAAAGCATCCTCAAGGCGCAACGCGAGGAGTTGCTCAAGCGCCTCAACGATCACAAAGCCTTGATCGCCAGTGATCAGGAACAGGCGATGCTCGACGGCTTGAACGCGGCCGTCGGCAAATACCTGAGCATTCTCGATCAGATTGTCAGCCAGATTGACGCGGGGCAGAACGAGCAGGCTGCCACGCGTTTGAGCAACGAACTGGCACCGCAGGGCACAGTGCTCGACAAGACGCTGGAGCAGATGATCAGCCTCAATCAACAAGGTGCAGACGACGCCGCCGATGCCGCCGCAGCCATGTATGAACGGGCATTGTGGATCGTCGCGTCGATCATCGTGGTCGCCCTGATTGCCACCTTGCTATTGGCCTGGCTGCTGACCCGCAGCATCACCACCCCGATCAATCAGGCACTGGATGTCGCGCGGCGCATTGCTGCCGGCAATCTCAGTGGCGAAATTATCAGTAGCGGTAAAGATGAAGCCGCGCAGTTGCTCGAAGCCCTCGCCGAGATGCAAGGCAATCTGCGCTCGACCATCCGCGGTATCAGCGAATCAGCGCAGCAACTGGCTTCCGCTGCCGAGGAAATGAGTTCGGTGATGGAGCAAAGCACCCGCGGTCTGCAACAGCAGAATGACCAGATCGAACAAGCTGCCACCGCGGTCACCGAGATGAGCACGGCGGTGGACGAAGTCGCGGCCAATGCGGTGTCCAGCGCCGAGGCGTCTGCCGCATCCAACGAGGACAGCAAGCACGGCCACGTGCAGGTCAGCGAAACCATTAGTTCGATTCAGGAGCTGGTCGATGCGGTACTCGGTGCTTCCGCACAAGCCGAGGGCCTGGCCACTCAGGCGCAGGACATCAGTAAAGTGCTGGAGGTGATTCGCGGGATTGCCGGGCAGACCAATCTGCTGGCGCTCAATGCGGCGATCGAAGCGGCACGCGCCGGTGAAGCCGGGCGCGGTTTTGCCGTGGTCGCCGATGAAGTGCGTTCGCTGGCGCAACGCACGCAGAACTCCACCGAAGAAATCGAGCTGATGATCAGCAGCATCCAGCAAGGCACCGGGGCAACCGTTGGCGCTTTGCAGAGCAGTGCCGAGCAGGCGGGTCAGACGTTGCGCCGCGCCAACAGTGCCGGTCAGGCACTGGAAAAAATCACCGCGTCGATCTCGCAGATCAACCAACGCAACCTGGTGATCGCCAGCGCGGCCGAGCAACAGGCATTGGTGGCGCGTGAGGTCGATCAGAATCTGGTGACGATCCGTGACCTCTCGACGCAGACCGCCGCCGGCGCCACTCAGACCTCGGCCGCAAGCCAGGAACTGTCGCGTCTGGCGGTCGATCTCAACGGCCTGGTCACACGCTTTGTGATCTGACCGCTAAGTTGCATGCCCGAATAGCGGTTGCCTTCGTCAGGGCGCTCGGCAACACTCTCGTCCCGATCAAGGAAGGAGACCCGCCGTGAGCCCTGTCGATATTTTCCGTATGTTGTCGCTGGCGGCCATCTGGGGCGCAAGTTTTCTGTTCATGCGCATTATTGCGCCGGTGATTGGCACGATTCCGACCGGATTTTTTCGCGTGTCCATCGCTGCCGCCGGCCTGTTGGTGATCCTCGGTCTGATGCGCGTGCGCTGGGATTTCAAAGGCAAACTGAAAACCGTGATGCTGCTGGGCGTGATCAACTCAGGGATTCCGGCGACGCTGTATTCGGTTGCTGCCCAGGTTTTGCCGGCCGGTTATTCGGCGATTTTCAACGCCACCACGCCGCTGATGGGCGTGCTGATTGGCGGGTTGTTCTTCAGTGAAAAACTCACCGCAGCCAAACTCGGCGGGGTGTTCCTCGGCCTGTTCGGTGTTGGCGTGCTGACCCGCGCCGGTCCCGTGGCATTTGACATGCAGCTGTTGATGGGCGCCCTCGCCTGCTTGCTGGCGACCACTTGTTATGGTTTTGCCGGTTTCCTCGCGCGACGCTGGCTGGATCAGGCTGGTGGACTGGACAGTCGTCTGTCGGCGCTGGGCAGCATGCTCGGCGCGACGTTGTTCCTGTTGCCGTTGTTCGGCTATAGCGTGATCACTTCACCGCCGGTCAGTTGGGGCGGCTGGAATGTCTGGCTGTCGCTGCTGGGCCTGGGTCTGGGCTGCACGGCGTTTGCCTACATCATTTACTTCCGCCTGCTCAGTTCGATCGGCCCGGTGAAGTCGATGACCGTGACCTTCATGATTCCGCCGTTCGGGGTTTTGTGGGGGGCTTTGCTGCTGGATGAGCCCTTGTCGATGGCGCATATCTACGGTGGCGTGCTGATTGCGGCGGCGTTGTGGTTGGTGTTGAAGCCGGCGGTGGTGAAACCTTCGCAGGTGACAGCCCGCTAGACTTCTGGCGTTGCTGAAATGGCTATCGCGAGCAGGCTCACTCCTACAATTGGAATGCGTTCCCCTGCAGGAGTGAGCCTGCTCGCGATCGGCGGCCTAAAAGCCGCCACCTGACGATCTGTTACCCCCTTTCACGAAACACAAATGCCAAGCCGACCACAATCAACAGCATCCCAAGCACACTCAACGCCGCCAGGCGATTGCCGAAAATCAGATAGTCCATCACCGCCGTCACCGCTGGCACCAGGTAAAACAGACTGGTGACATTCACCAGATTGCCCCGCGCAATCAGCCGATACAGCAACAACGTCGCCAGCACCGAGACCACCAGCCCCATCCACAACACCGGCACGATAAAACCGGTGCTGTGTTCAAAATGGAACGGCTGAAACGGCACGAAAATCCCGCACAACAACAGCCCGGCCAGATATTGCACCGGCAGTGTACCGAGGGGATTGTCGGTGATGCGTTTCTGCATGATCGAGCCCAGCGTCATGCTCGCCAGCGCCAGCAACCCGAACAACATTCCCACCCAGGACATCCCGGCCAGACCGATGCCTTGGTAAACCACCATGATCAGCCCCGCCAATCCCAAGGCCAGACCGAACATCCGACTCGCCGAGCGCTGCCGCTCCATCAACACCACGGTGAGAATCGGCTGCACGCCCATGATGGTCGCCATCACGCCCGGAGTGACTTTGGTGTTGAGCGCCAGTAGATAGAAAATCTGATAGGCCCCCAACAACACCACACCCGTGGCAATCGCAAACAGCATCGGTTTGCCGCCCTTGGGCAGCTTCAGCTTCAGCAGCGGCGCCAACAGCATCAGCCCACACAAGGCGATCACAAAGCGAATCAACAGAAAGGCAAACGGCGAAGCGTGGGCCAAACCCCATTTGGAGAAGATCGCACCGCTGCTCCACAGCAGAACGAACAGGCTCGTGGACGTCGCCGCGAGCGCGGATTTTTTCGACAGGACAAACATGAATACCACCTGTAGTCAGGCAAGAAGCCAACTCAGCCGAAGCTGAAATTCAGTAGGTTTTTCTGGCGGGCGCAGGGGTCAGCAAAAACTGCCGATCAGCCCGAAACGCCAACGCCCGGCGGTGATACGACTGCGCACACCGGCGTGCTACTGACAGGTGGGGGGTAATGACTGATCTGCTTGGGCTGCTGATTCCCCCACGGCACGACGCCAGCGTTGACCGCTGAATCGACTACCGCGTTGATGAGGGATGCAGGCATTTGCGCAGATCTTTTTTGAAGGGGTGGAGCGTGAGGCATACGACTCACGAGCGCCGACTATAACCAGCGTGGGACATGGATTGCAATGATTTGGACAAAGGGCCAGTAGCGACGGATGCATGGGAGCTGAATAGGCTGTTGAGCAACCGCAACACCTATCGATGGGGAGACATGGAATGCTCGAAATCATATGCCAAGGGAACGGACGTATTTGCGCTACCAGTTGTATCGGTCAGAGGCGAGAAAGGCGGCTAGTATCACCACCAAGAAAATGCTTTCTCATGAGGGCGCAGACTTTTCGAAAGTACGCTTCGAAGCCATCGATGCTCAGGCAATGAGTGCTTTTGAGCTTTGGGATAACCCGCATTTTTCCTGGGGAGATGTCGTCACCTGGAAGACCCGAGAACCCTTGTCTCTGGATGTCGCGATCTGGTTTGAACAAGAGCTCTGCGGGCTGTGTTTTGTCATTCCAAACAATAGCCGTCAGCGAATTCGAATCGTGCGGCTAGAGGGAAGGCCAGGGGAAGCGCATCCACTTAAAAACCGTATCGCGGCGTTGGCGATGCTGGCCATTGACGAATTTGCCCAAATTATTGGCAGCAGATTGATTGAAGTTCAGGAGCCCATGCAAGGAGCCATTCCGAAATATAGACAGCTCGGCTTCACATTTGATTTGGATGGCCGGCTTGTGCTCGCAGTGGAGGGTAAAGTATTGTGAAAACTGTTCAATTAATGATCAGCGAGGGCAAAAAAATGCGTAAGGTTGTTAAACGAGCCCCCTCGAAAAAGGGATCACGCAAAGCCGATGAAAAGCTGGGGGATTTAGTGTTATCCACCAACCAGCAACGATTTCTGCAAGTTCTTGTCGATGGCATTGACGTAGATGAACCCAACGTTCTCGCTGGGCGGCGCTGAATCGCAGGCAATAAAAAACCGCTCACAAGGAGCAGTTTTTTATTACAACATCCAGCCTTAACCAAACAGCCAATACCCCAACAACGTCAACACCACCACCGCCAGCACCGGCCGCATCACGCGGTAGGCTTTCGGATGACGACGTTTCCACTGTTTGACCACGCCGCTGAACTTGTCGCTGAAGTTCTTGCTCCAGGCATAGGCCTGGTTGATCCCGCCGACGCGTTCGTCATCAAGGTTTTGCGGTGCGGTGGCACGGCCAAGCCAGGCGCTGATCGCGCGGTTGATGCGAGTCATGAGGCGGTTGCTCAGCGGACGCTCGACGTCGCAGAACAGGATCACGCGGGTTTGGTCGGTTTCGTTCTTGACCCAGTGCACGTAGGTCTCGTCGAACATCACGTCTTCGCCGTCACGCCAGGCGTACACCTGACCATCGACGAAGATCCGGCAATCATCGGAGTTTGGCGTCGACAAACCGAGGTGATAGCGCAGCGAGCCGGCAAACGGATCGCGGTGCGGGTTCAGGTGACTGCCACCCGGCAGCAACGCAAACATCGCACCTTTGACGTTGGGAATCGCACTGACCAGCGCCACGGTTTTCGGGCACAGGGTTTCAGCCGACGGCAGCGGTTTGTCGTACCACTTGAGGTAGAAACGCTTCCAGCCCTTCTTGAAGAACGAGCCGAAACCGGCGTCGTTGTTCTTTTCCGCCGCGCGAATATAGCCCTCATCGAACAAATGCATGGCTTCGTCGCGAATGGTTTCCCAGTTGTCGCGCAGCACATCCAGTTCCGGGAATTTGCTGCGATCCAGGTACGGCTTGGACGGTACGCCGGAGAACAGGTACATCAAGGCGTTGTACGGGGCGAACAGCGCCGAGTGGTTGACGAACTGGCGCAGAACCGGCAAACGCGCCTTGCCGCGCAAATGCACATACAGGATGCTGCCCACAAACAGCAGCAGCACCAATACCTTGGCGGCTAACGAAAAGGTCATCAACGACTCCTTGAATAAAGACAACGCTGCGCAATGCCCTTTACCCGGCATGGCAGCCGGCCATGATAAACACTACCGGCGCCGGGCAAAACCCGCCTTACACAAGATTCAGTGTTAAGAATTGCGCAACAAAGCATTTATTAGCATAACGATCCTGAACCCTGGCTGACCTGAATCAACTGGATTACTGCTGAGTCTCCTGCTCTGTGAACAGATCGCTGAACAGCATGCTCGACAGATAACGCTCACCGGAGTCCGGCAGAATCACGACGATAGTCTTGCCCTGCATCTCCGGCGTCTCTGCCAGTCTCACCGCTACCGCCATTGCGGCACCGCAGGAGATACCGCACAAAATCCCCTCTTCCTGCATCAAGCGCAGGGCCATGGCCTTGGACTCTTCGTCAGTGACCTGCTCGACCCGGTCAACCATCGACAGATCCAGATTCTTCGGCACGAAACCGGCACCGATCCCCTGAATCTTGTGTGGGCTCGGTTTGATCTCTTCACCGGCCAGCGCTTGGGTGATTACTGGCGATGACACCGGCTCCACCGCTACCGACAGGATCGGTTTGCCCTGGGTATTCTTGATATACCGCGAAACACCGGTGATGGTTCCGCCAGTGCCGACGCCCGCGACCAGTACATCGACAGCGCCATCGGTGTCGTTCCAGATTTCCGGACCGGTGGTCTTTTCATGGATGGCTGGGTTGGCCGGGTTATCGAACTGCGATGGCATGAAGTATTTGTCGGCATCGCTGGCAACGATCTCGGCGGCCTTTTCGATGGCGCCTTTCATGCCCTTGGCCGGTTCGGTCAAGACCAGTTCGGCGCCCAAGGCCTTGAGAACCTTGCGACGCTCGATGCTCATCGAGGCTGGCATGGTCAGCATCAATTTGTAACCACGAGCGGCGGCGACGAATGCCAGACCGATCCCCGTGTTACCCGACGTCGGCTCGACAATGGTCATGCCCGGCTTGAGTTTGCCGCTGCTTTCGGCGTCCCAGATCATGTTGGCGCCGATCCGGCACTTGACCGAGTAACCGGGGTTGCGCCCCTCGATCTTGGCCAGGATAGTCACGCCGCGCGGCGCGATACGGTTGATCTGCACCAGCGGCGTGTTGCCGATGGAATGGGCGTTGTCAGCAAAAATACGGCTCATGGCTGGGTCCTTATGCAGCATTGAATTCAGCCTTCCAAGGTATGCCTGTTGCCTGGCGCAGTCCAGTCGGGTCGAACGTCTGCGCGGCGTAACAGTCAATCGCTTACATCGTCTGGGAATTGCCGTCATGAAGCGTCGCTACAGTTGGCCACTAGGGATTTTCGCCGTCGTCGTTGTGTTGCTGATCGCGCTGCACATCGCCCTGCCCTACATGGTGCGCGACTATCTGAACGGCAAACTGGCGGACATGGGTGACTACCGGGGTCAGATCACTGATGTCGATCTGGCCCTATGGCGCGGCGCCTACAAGATCAATGGGCTGAAAATCGTCAAGGTCGACGGCAAGGTGCCGGTGCCGTTCGTCAATGCACCGCTGATCGATCTTGCGGTCAGTTGGCATTCGCTGTGGTACGACCATGCTGTGGTGGCGCAAGTGAAATTCGTCAATCCCGAGATCAATTTCGTCGATGGCGGGGCCAACAAGCAGAACTCCCAGACCGGTCAGGGCACTGACTGGCGTGCGCAACTGGGCAAGTTGCTGCCGATAACCCTCGACGAAGTGCAGATTCACGACGGCAAGATCAGCTTCCGTAATTTCAATTCAAAACCGCCAGTGAACATGAACGCTACCAATGTCGACGCAAGCATCTACAACCTGACCAACGTGGTCGACAAGCAGGGCAAACGTGACGCCCGTTTCGAGGGCAAAGCGCTTTTGCTCGGGCATGCCCCACTGGAAACCACTGCCACCTTCGACCCGCTGAGCAATTTCGAGGACTTCCAATTCCGCCTGCGCGCCAAAGACATCGAACTCAAAAGCATGAACGACTTCGCCTCGGCTTACGGCAAGTTCGACTTCAACGCCGGCCACGGTGATGTGGTGATCGAAGCCCAAGCCAAAAAGGCCCAGGTCAACGGCTACATCAAACCGCTGCTGCGCGACGTCGAAGTGTTCAACTGGCAGCAGGACGTGGAAAACAAGAACAAGAGCATCTTCCGCTCGGTCTGGGAGGCCATCGTCGGCGGCTCGGAAACCGTGCTGAAGAACCAGGCGAAAAACCAGTTCGCCACCAAGGTCGAACTCAGCGGCAACGTCCATCAGCAAAATATCAGCGCATTCGAAGCGTTTTTGCAGATTTTGCGCAATGGTTTCGTACAGGCATTCAATGCCCGGTATGAGCGGCCGAAGCCGGATGCGGGTTAGGGTTCATTTCTGGAAAAGCATCCAGATATAGAGTATCGGCGCCAATCTGAATATCCGGGGCAGGCCATTCAACGGTCCAACCTTCATCGCCCAAGATGGCAGTCGCAAAGACTTGGGGATCAAGCAAGGGCTGCAACTGCTTATACGTATGAATATCTCGACTCAAATCGAGTGTCAGCGCTCGACCATCAACAAAGTCCAGTGCAAGCCGGCTATCAGAGAGTGCAGTAACTGCCGCCAAGCGTGGCCGTTTCATGGATAGCATCAATTCAGCGCCTCCGGGCACATGGGGGACTGCTTCGCAGCCCAGCGGGAGCAAGCTCCCTCGCCACAGATTCAGTGGACATCCTGAAGGCTATCGTCAAATCAACGAGGCCTGAATACTGGCCATCGGCCGAGACTGAGTCAACATGTGACGCCCCATTCAGAGACTGAATAAGCCGTCTGCGTTCACAGTCGACCGGCCTGCGCGTTATAGTCGGGCATCCGATTATTTCGCCCCCGCCCTGCCCGTTCAGGTCGGCGTTACCGTTCGAGGATTAGCAGATGAAGTTCGAAGGCACCCAGGCCTACGTCGCCACCGATGACCTGAAGCTGGCGGTCAACGCCGCCATCACCCTGGAGCGGCCGCTGCTGGTCAAGGGCGAGCCGGGCACCGGCAAGACCATGCTCGCCGAGCAACTGGCCGAATCGTTCGGCGCCAAGTTGATCACCTGGCACATCAAGTCCACCACCAAGGCCCATCAGGGCCTGTACGAGTACGATGCGGTCAGCCGCCTGCGCGACTCGCAACTGGGCAATGAAAAAGTCCACGACGTGCGCAACTACCTGAAAAAAGGCAAGCTCTGGGAAGCGTTCGAGTCCGAAGAGCGGGTCATTTTGTTGATCGATGAAATCGACAAGGCCGACATCGAGTTCCCCAACGACTTGTTGCAAGAACTCGACAAGATGGAGTTCTACGTTTACGAGATCGACGAGACCATCAAGGCCAAGAAGCGCCCGATCATCATCATTACCTCCAACAATGAAAAAGAGCTGCCGGACGCTTTCCTGCGCCGTTGCTTCTTCCACTACATCGCCTTCCCCGACCGCACCACCCTGCAGAAAATCGTCGACGTGCACTACCCGGACATCAAGAAGGATCTGGTCAGCGAAGCGCTAGACGTGTTCTTCGATGTGCGCAAGGTGCCGGGCCTGAAGAAGAAGCCGTCGACCTCGGAACTGGTCGACTGGCTGAAGCTGCTGATGGCCGACAACATCGGCGAAGCGGTGCTGCGCGAGCGCGATCCGACCAAAGCGATTCCGCCGCTGGCCGGCGCGTTGGTGAAGAACGAGCAGGACGTGCAGCTGCTTGAGCGCCTGGCGTTCATGAGCCGTCGCGGCACCCGCTAAGAGGCTGATGCCATGTTGCTCAACCTGTTCAATGAAATGCGTGCCGCCAAGGTGCCGGTGTCGGTGCGCGAGTTGCTCGACCTGATCAACGCGCTGAAACAGCGCGTGACCTTCGCCGACATGGACGAGTTCTATTACTTGTCGCGGGCGATTCTGGTCAAGGACGAACGCCATTTCGACAAGTTCGACCGCGCGTTCGGCGCCTACTTCAATGGCCTCGAAAAGCTCGATGATCACTTGCAGGCGCTGATTCCCGAAGACTGGCTGCGCAAGGAGTTCGAGCGCTCGCTGAGCGACGAGGAACGCGCGCAGATCCAGTCACTCGGCGGTCTGGACAAGCTGATCGAAGAGTTCAAGAAGCGTCTGGAAGAACAGAAGGAACGCCACGCCGGCGGCAATAAATGGATCGGCACTGGCGGCACTAGTCCGTTCGGCTCCGGTGGCTTCAACCCGGAAGGCATTCGGGTCGGCGATGCCGGCAAGCGTCAGGGCAAAGCCGTGAAAGTCTGGGATCAACGCGAGTACAAGAACCTCGATGATTCGGTGGAACTGGGCACGCGCAATATCAAAGTCGCCCTGCGCCGACTGCGCAAATTCGCCCGCCAAGGCGCGGCAGAAGAGCTGGACATCGACGGCACCATCGACCACACCGCCAAGGACGCCGGTCTGCTGAATATCCAGATGCGCCCCGAGCGCCGCAACACGGTGAAGCTGTTGCTGCTGTTCGACATCGGCGGTTCGATGGACGCGCATGTGAAGATTTGCGAAGAGCTGTTCTCGGCCTGCAAGACCGAGTTCAAGCATCTGGAGTATTTCTACTTCCACAATTTCGTTTACGAATCGGTATGGAAGAACAACATGCGCCGCACCTCGGAGCGCACTTCGACCCAGGATCTGCTGCACAAGTATGGCGCCGACTACAAAGTGATTTTCATCGGTGACGCCGCCATGGCGCCGTATGAAATCACCCAGGCTGGCGGCAGTGTCGAGCACTGGAACGAAGAGCCGGGCTACGTGTGGATGCAGCGCTTCATGGAGAAGTACAAGAAGCTCATCTGGATCAACCCGTATCCGAAAGATACCTGGGGCTATACCTCATCGACCAATATCGTGCGGGATCTGATCGAGGATCAGATGTATCCGTTGACGTTGCGCGGGCTTGAGGAAGGCATGCGGTTTTTGTCCAAATAACGGCCAAAGGGTTCCCACGTGAGCGTGGGAACCCTCAATTCCGTGCGGAATCGGCGGCCGTTTTACCAACCTGTTGCGAGATAGGAATTGCAGAGCCTGTCCATAAAGACGGTGTCCTGAATCGCCGGCCCGACAGAGGCAGTTTTTTGCCCGCGACGTCTCGTTTTCCCTTTGGCGACCACTTTCGTCCCGCCGTTTGCCAGCTCTACCCTGCGAGCTTTCTCAATATCCGTTTCAGAACTCAGGGTCGTTTCACTCTTCATCTCGCCCTCTGGCGACAGAAAACGAAACCTGACCCGGGTCGCCTCCGTTTCACTGTTGTTCCCCTCGGCAATCAGTTCCATGGATTGACCACTTGCCTCTGTGCGGTGATTCCAGTGAAACATTCGCATCATGTCGACGGTTGCGGTGGACATGAATGTCTCGATACGCGCAACGATGTCCTGATGACCGGCATCTTCGGCGTCCAGTCGTTGCACATTGTAGAAACGATCGACGCTCGCCCGATAAACCGGCACGCTGCCCACATCCTCATAAAAACCGACAATGTGCCCATCGACACGGTTCGCACACTCGCCCTCTGACTGGGCCATCACTTTCATAAAACGCATCTGTAACTTCCTTGTAAAAGATGAAGACCGATAGTTCCACACCTCCTTGACGCGTGATGTAGGGCAACTTACCAAAGCGTCAGGAAACGTCTCGGTCTTCAGTCCGAAATAAGGACAATTACAAGTAGGACTTCAGGTAGTTGATATGGTCGTGCCATGCACGCTCTTGCATGACAGGTGTGAAGCGCACCTTGTCACCCGGCAGACGCTGCGCCAGCCTCGCCAGCGCCAACGGCGTCAACGCGCCCAAGCGTGGATAACCACCAATGGTCTGGCGATCATTGAGCAAGACGATCGGCTGCCCGTCCGGCGGCACCTGCACTGCGCCGAGTGGAATGCCTTCGGAAATCATCGGTTGCCCCTGATAGTGCAAGGCGCTGCCCAACAAGCGAATGCCCATGCGATCTGCGCGACTGTCCAGTGACCAGGATGTATTGAACACGTCAAACAGGCTCTGCCCGCTGAACTGGCCGATCTGCGCGCCGAGTACCAGATCCAGCGCTGCATTCGATTTCAAATCCGGCCGTAACGCCAAAGGCACTTCACGAAGCGACAGCGATTCACCGCGATAGCTCAGCGCCGCCCCCTTGGCCAGCGGCAAGCCCAGGCCATCCAGACCACCGAACTCCTCGCGCACCACTGTCGCGCTACTGCCCAAGACCTTGGGGGCCTCGAAGCCGCCGGGCGCCGCCAGATAAGCCCGGGCACCGAGCAACGGTTGCGTGAACAGCAACTTCTGTCCTTTACCCAACTTGAAACTGCGCCACGGCGCCAGCGGTTGACCCTCAATCTGCGCGCCAAGATCAGCGCCGGCCAGCGCCAGCAGGCAGTCCTCCTCGGCGATGACGGCAAAGCCGCCGAGGGTGATTTCGATCACCGGCACATCCAGTCCGTTGCCCAGCAACCAGTTGGCCCAGCTCATTGAGCACCAATCCGCCGCGCCGCCCTGGGTCACGCCCAGATGGCGCACGCCGAAACGTCCTGCATCCTGCAACAGACAGAGCGGTGTACTCGCTTTAATCGTCAGTCGGCTCATGCCTGCACCTCCAGTGGTGTGTCATCGCCGCCCAGATTGACGAATTCGGCGTGACTGACCGCGTCGAATCGCACCGTGTCGCCCGGTTGCATCAGGCTGTAGCCATCACGGTTGCGGTCGAACAGTCTGGCCGGAGTGCGACCGATCAGGTTCCAGCCGCCGGGTGATACCACGGGATACGCAGCGGTCTGGCGCTCGGCAATCCCGACGCTGCCTGCAGCAACTTTTTTTCGTGGGGTATTCAGACGTGGCGCGGCCAGAATCTCTTCGACCAGGCCCATAAAGGCGAAGCCCGGTGCGAAACCCAGGGCAAACACCTGATACTCCCGCGCACTGTGGCGCCGGATCACCTCCGTCACCGCCAGACCGCTGCGCTCGGCGAGCAAGCTCAACTCAGGGCCGACGCTCAAGTCATACCAGACCGGCAGCACATGGCACTGGCCAGCCGTTCGCGCATTGGGCGACAGGTCGATCAACGCTTCGGCGATCAATTCCCGCGCCTGACCCGGACTCAGTGCAGTCAAATCGTAATGCACCATCAACGTCGTATAGGACGGCACCAGATCGATCAGTTGCTCACCGAATGCCGTACGCAAGCGCTCACTGGCGGCGAGCATCCACGGCATGTTGGCTTCGGCGATTTCATCGAACAGACGCAGCATCAGGCAATCCAGTGCCACCACTTCAATCCTTGGGTTCATGGCGCGCTCTGCTGATTCAAGGCCTCGCGAATGCGTTGCACGGCGGCGACCGAACTGGCGTTGTCGCCGTGCACGCAGAGGGTATTGGCGTGCAGCAGCAAGGCGCTGCCGTCGCTGGCGCTGAGGCTGTCGCCACGGGCGATGGTCAACGCTTGCTCGATGATCTTCTCGGGGTCGTGATGCACCGCGCCCGGCAGTTGTCGTGAAAGCAGTTTGCCGGCGCTGTCGTAGGCGCGGTCGGCGAAGGCTTCGAACCACAGGGTCACACCATACTCATCGCCGATCTGCTGCGCGGCGCAGTTGTCGCGGGTGGCCATCAACATCAACGGCAGGCTGCGGTCGTAAGCGGCCACGGCCTGAATCACCGCACGCAGTTGCGCCGGGTTGGCCATCATGTCGTTGTACATCGCGCCGTGGGGTTTGACGTAACTGACGCGCCCGCCCTGGGCCTTGCAAATGCCATCGAGGGCACCGATCTGGTAATGCAGGATGTCTTGCAGCTCTTGCGCCGAATACGCCATGGAGCGACGGCCGAAACCGACCAGATCCTGGTAAGCCGGGTGTGCGCCGATCTGCACGCCATGGCTCAACGCCAGGCTGACGGTCTTGCGCATGATGCTCGGATCACCCGCATGGAAACCACAGGCCACGTTGGCGCAATCGATGAAGGGCATGACCTCGGCATCCAGACCCATGGTCCAGCTGCCGAAACTCTCGCCAATGTCGCAATTCAATAGCAGGCGGCTCACGGTGAACACTCCTGTAGGTGCTTGTCTTTTTATCTGTAGGACTGTGCTGCGCAGGTTATCAGTTACTGCGCGTCCAGTTGCTTGCCACGGGTTTCCGGCAGGCTCAGCGCCGCGATAATCACCACGCCGTAAGACACCGCCGCAAAGGCGCCAATGCCTACGCTCAACGGTACTTTCTGGCTAAGCAGACCGATCAGCAGCGGAAACAATGCCGCCAGCGCCCGACCGATGTTGTAGCAAAAGCCCTGCCCCGAACCGCGAATTCGCGTGGGGAACAGCTCGGTCAGAAACGCGCCCATGCCACTGAAAATCCCTGAAGCAAAGAAGCCCAGCGGGAAGCCCAGCCACAACATCACGCCGTTGCTCACTGGCAGCTGCGTGTAGAGCAGAACGATGGTGAACGAGCCGACCGCGAAGAGGATGAAGTTCTTTTTCCGCCCCAGCAGGTCAGTCAGATAAGCGCTGATCACGTAACCGACGTAGGAGCCGACAATCACCATCGCCAGATAGCCGCCGGTGCCGAGTACGCTCAAGCCGCGTTCGTTTTTCAGAAAGGTCGGCAGCCAGGAAGTGATCGCGTAATAGCCACCCAACGCGCCGGTGGTCAGCAGCGAAGCGCGGAACGTGGTGAAGAGCATGCCGGGGGCGAAGATCTCGTAAAACTTCGACTGAGTCTCCGGCGTTTGTTGGGCCTTGGCCTCGCGATAGATCTCCGGATCCTTGACCAGACGACGGACGAAAATCACGAAAATTGCCGGCACGATGCCGAGGATGAACAGCGCCCGCCAGGCATCTTCCGGCGGCAATACCGAGAACAGCAACGCATACAGAATCGCCGTCAGTCCCCAGCCCAACGCCCACCCGGATTGCACCATGCCCACTGCTTTGCCACGGTCCTTGGCACGGATCACCTCGCCAATCAGCACCGCACCGGCGGTCCATTCGCCGCCGAAACCGAAGCCCATCAAGGTGCGAGCGATCAATAATTGTTCGTAGTTTTGCGCGAAGCCGCAGAGGAAGGTGAAGAAGGCGAACCACAGTACGGTCAGTTGCAGGGTGCGCACACGACCGATGCGGTCAGAGAGAATCCCGGCGACCCAACCGCCAATCGCTGAAGCAATCAGCGTGCTGGTATGAATCAACCCCGCTTCGCCGGTGGTGATGCCCCACATCGCAATCAGTGTCGGCACGACGAAGCTGAGCATCTGCGTGTCCATGCCGTCCAGACCGTAGCCGATCTTGCAGCTCCAGAACGTTCGGCGCTCCTGCTGGTTGATGTTGCGATACCAGTCGAACGGCCCCGGACGCGCCGGTGCCGTGGATGTTTCTAGGGTGTCGGGAGCACGCATGGCTTATCTCCGCAGGTTTTTTATTGGTCTTGTTCGTAGCCCCGACGACGCCTATCGTGGGGACCGGATGCGTCGATTTTTCGTCGCGCAGCCCTGCTGCGTCCAACGAATAAAAACCCGCCTTAGCCATAAGAAAAATTTGTCACCCGAGCCTTGCCCATGAACCTGAAGTTTCTCGAGACCTTTGTCTGGGTCGCCCGCCTGAAGAGTTTTCGCCTGACCGCCGACAAGCTGTTCACCACCCAGGCGTCGATTTCCAGCCGTATTGCGGTGCTGGAAGGTGAACTGGGGGTGAAGCTGTTTTTGCGCGATTCACGCGGTGTCAGTCTGACGCCTGAAGGGTTGAAAGTGCTGGAATATGCCGAGCAGATGCTCGACACGATGTCAGCGCTGAAACAGTCGATTGAGACCCGCTCGAGCAAGGTCGGGCGCGTACGCATTGGCGTGATGGACACGGTGATTCACACCTGGCTCAGCCCGTTGGTGGCGCAAATGACCGACTTGTATCCACGGGTGGAAATCGAGCTGGTGGCGGATACTTCGCTGAACCTCTGCGATCAGTTGCAAAAAGGCTTTCTCGACATCGTTTTGCAAACCGATCTGGTGCGCCATGAAAGCGTGCGCAGTCTGGAGCTGGCCAGTCATCCGCTGGGCTGGATTGTCGCCAGTAATTCAATCTACAACCGCGACTACGCCGACCTTGCCGAACTGGCGCAGGAACGGATCATTACCTACTCGAAAAACTCCCGACCGCATCAGGATCTTTTGGCGCTGATGCAAGCCAATGGCGTACTCGCGCCACGTTTGAATTGCGTGAATTCGGTGTCGGCGATTACCCGGTTATTGCGTGATGGATTCGGGATTGGTGTGCTGCCGCCGGTGTTGGTGGCGGAGGAACTGGCGCGGGGTGAATTGACCTTGCTGGACATTGATCAACGGCCACCGAACTTGCAGGTGGTGGTGTCGTGGCGGGTGGGCGTTGAGTGGGTCGAGGAGATTGTGACGTTGTGTCAGCAGGTGCTGGGGGCATATGCGCACAAGGTGGGCAAGGACTACATCGCTTTAAGTTGATCGTTCCGACGCTCCGCGTGGGAATGCAGCCCGGGACGCTCCGCGTCCCTCGAAAGCCGAACGCGGAGCGTCCGTTGAGGCATTCCCACGCAGAGCGTCGGAACGATCATCAGAGACCGCGCACGTCGCGGTCTTCAATCGGCCGGCTCTGGCGCAGACGTCGGCCACCCAGCACGACCCAATCGATCAAGCGGAACAGGCATTCAATGCCGAACGACAGCAGCAACGCGCCGCTCATGCCCCAGATCATCGCTTCCGGGGTCAGCAGGATCTGGTAGCTGTAGCCGTTCCAGGTTTCCTTGCGGATATCCGGATCGGCGGCCAGCACCACTTGCAGGAAGCGGATGTACCACGGGCCTTGCATCGCCTGGAACTGCTTGTCCAGCGCGATCTGACGGCTGAGCAAAGTGCTCAGGCTGTCGGCATCGCTGCGAAACACCGGATCTTCACTGGCGCGGTAATGCGCGACCAGCGCCTGCATATCACCCTTGAAAAACTGCTCGGCGGTGCCCTGAAAACCGCGCAGGCCCGTCTGCGCCTCGATCAGGTGCGCCTCCACGCGTTTGGCGTAATCGTTGATGAAACCCGGCACCTGGACACCGATCAACAGGCCCGCCGCAAACAACACCAGCCGTATATAACTGAGCAACATGGGGTGCAATCCTTTATTCGGTCTTGCCCTGGCTGACGCATTCGCCGCGTCGCCACAGGCTCCATTGGCCCGGTTCGTAGCGGGTCCAGGTTTCGTTTTCGGTCAAAGGCTCGGTAGCGATCACGGTGACCACGTCGTTGGGCGTGGTTTCCGCCTGGAAATCGACGATCACGTCGACATCCTTCAGACGCGCCGGGCCGAACGGTGCGCGCCGGGTGATCTGTGCGAGTTTGGTCGAGCAATAGCAGAACAGCCAGTCGCCATCGCTGAGCAGGCAGTTGAATACGCCTTTGCTGCGGTATTCGGCGCAGGCGGCGACCAGATCCGGCAGCAGTTCTTCTATATCGACCGGCTCCGGGAATGCTGCACGCACACGGTTAAGCAAATCGCAGAACGCCGCTTCGCTGTCGGTATCGCCGACCGGGCGGTAGAAACTTTTGATCGGGGTGAAATCGGCGAGCTGGCCGTTGTGCGCGAAACACCAGTTGCGCCCCCATAGCTCGCGGACGAACGGATGGGTATTGGACAGGCAGACCTTGCCGACGTTGGCCTGGCGGATGTGGCCGATGACCACTTCGCTCTTGATCGGATAGCGCTGCACCAGATTGGCGACTTCCGACTCGCAACTCGCGGCCGGGTCCTGAAACAGGCGCAAGCCACGGCCTTCATAGAAGGCAATGCCCCAGCCGTCGCGGTGCGGGCCGGTGCGGCCGCCGCGCTGCATCAGGCCGGTGAAGCTGAACACGATATCGGTCGGCACGTTGGCACTCATGCCCAGTAATTCACACATGTGCGGACTCTCGGGTTACAGGCGCGGCTCGACCCGCATGCGCTGCGGATTATTCGGCAATGGAGGACGACCGTAGCGGTCATCGCCGGCGCCGCCAAACGGTTGATCGTCATCGCGATCATCGGCGCGAGCGGCGGCTTTGGCGGCTTCGGCCTGTTCACGACGCGCACGCGAAGCACGTTCGATCGGGAAGCGGATCGCCACGAAAATCAGGTAGATCGCGAAAGCGATCATGCCGTACATGAACAGATCGGAGACTGCCCGCCAGGCGTTGTTGCCGACCTTGAAGGCCAGGTCGAGCGCGGTGATGGCAATGGACGGCGCAACCTTGGCTTTCACCGGATCAATGATGGTCGGGCTGAACAGCAACACCGCCATCAGCACGCGCAGCGGTTCGCGCAACCAGCGCCACATCCAGGTAGTCAGGCGCATCCATACCAACAGGCAGCCCACAGCGGCAAAGGCGTAGAGGCCCCAGGCGATCAGATAGTCGTTCTCGGTCATGGTGTCCATGGCAAGGCAGGCAAAGAGGCGCTTATAGTAACGACTTTTCGCCCGTGCGGCTTGTCCCAATAGACACACGACCTGTGGGAGCGAGCCTGCTCGCGATGACGGACAGCCTGACAACATTGATGTTGAATGTGCCGGCCTTATCGCGAGCAGGCTCACTCCTACAGGGTCTGCGGCGGTTTCAAGCGCTGCGAAAACCCTTATTCCGTACATTGTCCGAGAGCCTTCCATGCCCCAATCCGCCAACGTCATCAGTGCCCCGATTGCCCACAAGGCCGCCGGTGCCGACCCGTATGCCTGGCTGCAGGAGCGCGACACCGACGCGGTGCTCGATTACCTAAAGGCCGAAAACGCCTACCAGGAAGCGCAAACCGCCGATCAGGCTGAATTGCGTGAAAACCTGTTCGAAGAGATCAAGGGCCGGATTCTGGAAACCGACCTGTCCCTGCCCTCGCCGTGGGGCCCGTACCTGTATTACACGCGCACCACGGCGGGCGACGAATACGCCCGGCACTACCGCTGCCCACGCCCGGCGGACGACAGCCTGAGCCTCGACGAAAGCCGCGAACAATTGCTGCTCGACCCGAATGTGCTGGCCAACGGCGGGTTCTTCTCGCTTGGTGCGTTCAGCATCAGCCCCGATCATCAGCGCCTGGCCTACAGCGTCGACGCCTCGGGCGATGAGATCTACACGCTGTTCGTCAAGGAACTGGCCAACGACAAAGTCAGCGAACTGGAATTCGAAGATTGCGACGGCAGCATGACCTGGGCCAACGACAGCCTGACGCTGTTTTTCGGCGTACTCGACGACACCCATCGCCCACACAAACTGTTCCGCTATCGCCTCGATGGCACCGCTGCCGAAGAGGTGTTCCACGAGCCGGACGGGCGTTTCTTCCTGCACTGCTACCGTTCCAGCTCCGAGCAGCAATTGCTGCTGTCGCTGGGCAGCAAGACCACTAGTGAAGTCTGGGCGCTGGATGCCAATCAGCCGCACCTGCCGTTCACCTGCCTGGCGCCACGGGTCGAGGATCATGAATACGATGTCGATCACGGTCTGCTCGATGGCGTGTGGACGTGGTTCATCCGCACCAATCGTGACGGCATCAACTACGCCCTGTATCAGGCCCCGGACAGCGGCACCGCGCCGACCGAAGCCGACTGGCAAAACCTGATCCCCCACAGCGACACGGTGATGCTCGATGGCGTCAGCCTCAACACCGAGGCGATGACCCTGAGCCTGCGCGAGGGTGGCCTGCCGATCATCGAAGTTCACCCACACGGTCTGACGCCTTATCGCGTGCAATTGCCGGACGCGGCCTACAGCCTGTATGTGCAAAACAGCCTGGAGTTCGAGAGCGACCGTATTCGTCTACGTTACGAAGCGTTGAATCGCCCGGCACAGGTGCGCCAGTTGATCTTGGCGAGCGGCGAACAAACCGTTTTGAAAGAAACCCCGGTGCTTGGCCCGTTCGACGCCGACGCCTACGTCAGCCAGCGCCTGTGGGCGACGGCGCCGGACGGTACGCAAGTGCCGATCAGTCTGGTGATGAAACGCGAAATGGTTGGCAAAGCGGTGCCGCTGTATCTGTATGGCTACGGCGCTTACGGCTCGAGCCTTGATCCGTGGTTCTCCCACGCGCGCCTGAGCCTTCTGGATCGTGGCATGGCCTTCGCCATTGCTCACGTGCGCGGCGGCGGTGAATTGGGCGAAGCCTGGTACCGCGCCGGCAAGCAGGAACACAAGCACAACACCTTCAGCGACTTCATTGCCTGCGCCGAGTTCTTGATCCTTAACGGCATCACCACCGCTGAAAAACTGGCGATCAGTGGCGGCAGCGCGGGTGGTTTGCTGATTGGTGCGGTGTTGAACCAGCGTCCGGATCTGTTCGGCGTGGCGATTGCTGAAGTGCCGTTCGTCGACGTGCTCAATACTATGCTCGACCCGGAACTGCCGCTGACCGTTACCGAGTACGACGAGTGGGGCAATCCCGAAGAGCCGGAGGTTTACGAGCGGATCAAGGCGTACGCGCCGTACGAAAACGTCAGCGCGCAGGATTATCCGGCGACGCTAGTGATCGCCGGCTACAACGACAGCCGCGTGCAGTACTGGGAAGCGGCCAAGTGGGTAGCGAAATTGCGCGCGACCAAGACTGACGACAATGTGCTATTGCTCAAGACCGAGTTGGGCGCCGGGCATGGCGGGATGAGCGGGCGTTATCAGGGATTACGTGACGTAGCACTCGAATACGCATTTGTTTTCAAGGTTTTGGGCCTGGCCTGAGGAACTCCGTTGGTCACTTGGGTCTTAATTGCAGACCCAAGAGGCCGATACCCCACAGATCCCCTGTAGGAGTGAGCCTGCTCGCGATAGCGGTATGTCAGTTAAAGATGATTTGAATGACCGACCGCTATCGCGAGCAGGCTCACTCCTACAAGGGACCGTGTGAAGCCTGAAACAGTGAAAACAAAAAGACCGTGACGACATGTCAGAACCGACCTTACTGAACAACGAAATCCGCGACTGGCTGATGGACTGCGGCCTGTTCGATCAATTGCAACTGGCCGACTTTGCGGCCGCTTCCGGCTATTTCAGCATCAGCACCGTGGCTGAAGGCGAGGCGATTTTCCGTGAAGGCGATGCCGGCAGCTTCATGTGCATCCTCCACACCGGCCAGGTCGCCGTGCAGAAAACCGGGCCCGATGGCCAGGTGATCACCATGGCCACCCTGCGCAGCGGTCGGGCGTTCGGCGAAATGGCCGTGCTCGACGGTGAACGCCGCTCGGCCACCTGCGTCGCTGCGACTAACTGCCAGCTATTGAACCTCGGCAAGGACTCGCTGGAAAAAATGCTCAACGACGCGCCGAAGATCGCCGCGAAGATCATCCGCGCCCTCGCCGTTTCCCTGTCGAAACGCCTGCGCATGGCCGACGGTCAACTGGCGGCGCAACAGGTTTAACCGCCGGGAGATTTTGCCTTGGTGCCGGTCGGTTCGATACCCGGCACCGGCTGATCCTTACTCGGCGGGCTAGGCATTTCGATCGGCACCAGCGGCGGGCTGCCACTGCCGGCACCGGACTTGGGAATGTTGATCGGCGTGATCTGCGGATAAGGCGTCGGTGTCGCTGTCCCGGGCGAGCCAGGTTGCGGCGCCGGACTGACCGGAATTATCTGTTGCGCCTGCACTGCAGTAATCGAGAGCGCGGCCAGGGCAATGACCGTTAGAATGGTGCGCTTCATCAAGGGCTCCGTTTGGCCTCTAGTCTGCGCTCAGGCTACTCCCAACGGGCCTGCTTGCCTTCCCCCTTGTAGAGATTTCCATGAAACGTTTCGTTCTGCTCGACACCACCCCGATCCCTGAAAGCGGCGGTGCCCTGTGCCTGTTCGAATATGGCGAGGATTTTGTCATCAAGATCCAGGGCGGCGACGGCGGACAATTGATGAACACGCGCATGCACGGTTCCGAAGATGCACTGGCCGAGATTCCGTGCCGCAAGGTCGCTGGGCGGCCGGATTCGCGGGTGCTGATCGGCGGTCTGGGCATGGGTTTCACCCTCGCCTCGGCGCTCAAACATCTGGGCAAGACTGCCGAAGTGGTAGTCGCGGAACTGGTGCCCGGCGTGGTCGAGTGGAACCGTGGCCCGCTCGGCGAGAAGTCCGGTCGACCGCTGCTCGATCCGCGCACGGTGATCCGTCAGGAAGACGTGGCCAAAGTGCTGCAAAGCGAACCGAACGGCTTCGACGCGATCATGCTCGACGTCGACAACGGCCCCGAAGGCCTGACTCAGAAGGCCAATAGCTGGTTGTATTCGGCCGCTGGTCTGAATGCCTGCGCCAAAGCCCTGCGCCCGAAAGGCGTGCTCGCCGTGTGGTCGGCCAGCGCCGACCGGCTGTTTTCCGACAAATTGAAGAAGGCCGGCTTCAAGGCCGAAGAAGTCCAGGTCTTCGCCCACGGCAACAAGGGCACGCGCCACACGATCTGGATTGCCGAGAAGCTCAAGGGCTGAGCTAAACTCTGCGCATAACCGTCATTAGTCTTTTACAAAGGTGAACCCATGAGTTCGTCCACCCCAACCAACACGTCGAAGCTGGATCGCATCCTCGCCGACAACCAGCGCGACAAGGAAATGGGCTACCGCGACAAGGCCCTGAAGATGTACCCGCACGTCTGTGGCCGCTGCACGCGTGAGTTTTCCGGCAAGCGCCTGAGCGAACTGACCGTGCACCACCGTGACCACAACCACGACAACAACCCGCAGGACGGCTCGAACTGGGAATTGTTGTGCCTGTATTGCCACGACAACGAACACTCGCGCTATACCGATCAGCAGTATTTCAGCGAAGGCTCGCTGAGCACGCCGAAGATTGCCAAGGCAACGCATAACCCGTTTGCTGCACTGGCCGGGTTGATGAAGAAAGAAGACTGATGATCTTCAGCGCCTGAACTGGCCCCTTCGCGAGCAGGCTCGCTCCCACATTTGATTGGTGGTGTACACGAAATCAATGTGGGAGCGAGCCTGCTCGCGAAGGCGGCCGGCCAGACACCACAGATCTCGAATCTGCCCGCCCTCTCCCAATCCCCGTATAATCGCGCTCTTTTTCCCGAAGGCACCCCGCTCGTGGCAGACAAACGGTACAGCTGCATTGGTTTGTATAACCCCAAATCACCGGAGAACGTCGGTTCGGTGATGCGCGCCGCAGGCTGCTATGGCGTGGCGTCGGTGTTCTACACCGGCAAGCGTTATGAACGCGCCGCCGACTTCGTCACCGACACCAAACGCGTGCACTACGACATCCCGCTGATCGGCATCGACGATCTGAAGAAGATCCTCCCGCTCAACTGCGTGCCGGTCGCCGTGGAACTGGTCGAGGGCGCCCGCCCGCTGCCGGAATACACTCACCCGGATCGCGCCCTGTACATCTTCGGCCCAGAAGACGGCTCGCTGGATAAAGAGATCCGCGACTGGTGCGAAGACGTCGTGTACATCCCGACCACCGGTTGCATGAACCTCGCCGCCACGGTCAATGTCGTGCTCTACGACCGCATGGCCAAGGGCTTGAACACCCGCTCCGGGCCAAAATTCCGCTAAAGCGTCGCACATCCGATGGAACGAGCTGACCGCTCTGGCAGTCAGCTTGTTTATCGATTACTCATTGCCTGGAGAAAGATCATGACCGAGCTCAAACGTGTCGAACGTATCGAATCCACCCCGTTCCAGAGTCGTTCCGAGCAGAACGTCGAAGGCTGGGAACGCATCGGCTCGCTCGCGGGCGGCGTGATCATGGTCGGCAAAGGCCTGCGCCGTGGCGGTGTGTTCGGGTTGATTCAGGTGGCGATTGGCGGCGTAGCGATGGCGCGCGGGATTACCGGGCACAGTTCGGTGAAAAGCCTGATCGAGAAGAGTCGTCAGGACATGAATAACGTGCGGGCGAAGATCGAGCGGGCCGGGGAAGAGTTGAGCAAGCTGAAAGCCAATGCCGAAGCGGCGACCAGCACTGCCACCGTGACCGGCAATGATTCGGTTAAATCGCCGAAAGCCGGGGTTTGATCCGAGATTTGCGGTGGGGTTGAGGGCCCCATCGCGAGCAGGCTCACTCCTACATTTGGAATGCGTTCCCTTGTAGGAGTGAGCCTGCTCGCGATAGCGGTGTCACTGAAGCAATACGGTATCAAGGACTTTGGACGACTCGCCAAGAACGCTCTCGGCCAGTTGCACAAACGCCTTGGTACTCACCGTCCCCAGATGCATCGCCCCACGCAACACATCATCCAGCGAACGCTTGTTGCGCGTCTTCAAGCGAATCTCGCGATCGAGTTCCTGCAACACAACTACTGCTTTCGCTACCTGCGCCGGGCTGATCTGCTCGCCGCGCAACGTCGTGACCTTCTGGCTGTCCTTGGCCAATTTCGCCTGTAGCGCCTGATAACGCTCATCGCTCATGCCACCGGCACGGCGCACCAGTTCGATCGCGTAATACTCGGCAAAACCTTCGCTGATCCAGTCACTGCGCTGCTCGTCGTTGATCCGCCCGAACACCTGCGCCAGCTCACGCACCAGCGCGCTGCTACCGCTTTCGCTGACCAGCGGCAACCGTGTGTTTACGTAGATGGATTCATGCGCACCGAGGCTGCCGCGCCACATCGGATCGTTGGCGCCGACAATCAACAGTTTGGCCGGATGGCGTGGATAAACCGCCTGCACCTGCGGCCAGACGAACGTCAGCAACGTCAGCATGTCCATGCGCCGCATGCCCTGCCCTTGCGGCGAGGCCACGGTGACTTCGGTTTCGCCTAAACGTGTGCGGCGGCTGCCGAGATGACCGGCGAGCATCCACCCGGTCGGACGGTCGAACAGGCGCGAAGGATTGTCGATGCGGAATTTGTTTTTGCCTATGCGTGGCCAAGCGGTTTCGATGCTCTTCCAACCGTCGGGCAATTCGAATTGCAGACGCGCGACCAGTTCGGTGCCGTCCTGCTGATCGAGTTTGGCTGGCGGCACCAGTTCGTCACCACGCATCAACGCCCAAGTCGGGGTCATGCGCGTGTCGAAGCTGCCGTTCTTGCGGCCGTGGCTGATGCGCACGCGGTAGGTCAGGCTGGACTTTTCGCTGGCGGGGCGCCAGACCCCGCGCGCCTGTTTGCCCGGGCTCAGCAGCCACTGGCCGTCAGCCTTGAAGTCGCTGTAATGGCTGCCGTCGCCAAGATCGAAATCGAGACTGCGCACCGCTTCGCCCTTGGCCAAGGTCAGGCGTACTTCGGCCTGATCGCTCTGCGGCAACAGACGCACGTGATAATCCAGATCGACTTTTTTCGCCGCCCATGCCGGCACGCTTAACGCCAGCAGCGCAACCATCAACGCTTGCGGCAATCCGACAGCCATACGCACTCCTTGGTAAAGCTTGATTCGGCGGACGCTCAGCCCGCGCGGAAAATCAGGTGATCTTCCCAGTCATCTTCCGGCACGCTGCCTTCGGCAAGCATGCGCCCGGACTGGGAAATACGTTCATGGTGCACCGCGTCGCGATCGCCACACACCAGGTGGTGCCACAACGGCAGATCCTTGCCCTCACTGACTAGCCGATAACCGCAGGTCGGCGGCAGCCATTTGAACTCTTCGGCCTGGCCCGGGGTGAGCTGGATGCAGTCCGGGACAAACTTGATGCGATTCGGATAATCGCTGCACTGGCAGGTTTTCAGGTCGAGCAGTTTGCAGGCGATGCGCGTGTAATAAACGCTGTTGTCCTCTTCATCCTCGAGTTTCTGCAGGCAGCACAGACCACAGCCGTCGCACAGCGATTCCCATTCCTGGTGATCCAGTTGATCGAGGGTTTTGCGTATCCAGAACGGTTCGACTTTGGCGGCCATGGCTCAAGCATCAACATCAGGTGGTGAAAAGGCCGCCAGTCTAGTGCCCAAGGCCCGGCGGGCCAAGCGTTGGCGACTGCCGGTTGTGCGGGACTTGTCAGTTTTTGTGGCGGCGCGTAGCTTTGCCAGTCGCAAGGAGCCTTGCCCGCAAGCCATTAACGCTCGACCGCGTTGCATTGTGGTGAACCCTCAGGCTCGGAAAACCCCATCGTTCAGCGCAACTGATCCCGCCGGGGTTTCATTCAAATCCCTGACTCAACCGTAGCAAGGAATCTCTCCATGAGTGCCAACCCTCGCGTTGCCGATTACGCCATTCACCCGCAATTCACCGACCGCTGGTCGCCGCGTGCCTTCACCGGCGAAGCGATCCCGGAAGAAACCCTGCTGAGCTTCTTCGAAGCCGCGCGCTGGGCGCCTTCGGCGTACAACTCGCAGCCGTGGCGTTTCCTCTATGCGCGTCGCGATACACCGAACTGGGAGCGTTATCTGGGTCTGCTCAATGAGTTCAACCGTAGCTGGGCGCAGCATGCGTCGGCGCTGGTGATCGTGATTTCGAAAACCACGTTCACCGCACCGGGTGCAACCGAAGAAACCCCAGCGTTGTGGCACACCTTCGATACCGGTTCGGCGTGGGGCCATCTGGCGCTGCAAGCGAGCATCAGTGGCTGGCACACCCACGGCATGGCGGGTTTCGATCAGGAGCTGACGCGCAAGGAGCTGAATATTCCTGAAGGTTATGCGCTGCACGCGGCGGTGGCAGTCGGCAAACTCGGTGACAAGGCAACGCTGGCTGAATACCTGCAGGCTCGCGAAGAGCCGAGCCCGCGTCGCCCGCTGAACGAACTGACGGCGGAAGGCGACTTCACCCTCTAAGCCACACCGTAAAACAACTGTAGGAGTGAGCCTGCTCGCGATAGCGGTGTGTCGGTCGACATTAATGCTGTCTGACACACCACTATCGCGAGCAGGCTCACTCCTACATTGATTGCGGTGTATCAATACCCGCGATTGAAATCCACTTCCCCGCGCAACGCTTCGCTCGCCTGATACGCCTTCAGGTTCTCGACAAACAGCTGCACCATCAACGCCGGTGACGTCGGTGCCGAGCTGTGCCCGGTCAGCAGCAAACCCCACGCGGTCCAGAACGGATGGCGCTGTGGCAGTGGTTCCTGACGGCAAACGTCAATCACCGCCCCCGCCAGATGGCCTTCCTTCAACGCGTCCACCAGATCGGCATCGACCACCGCAACCCCGCGCCCGGCGTTGATAAACAACCCGGTCGGCTTGAATTGCTTGAACAGCGCCGCGTCGTAGATATCGTGGGTGTGCTCGGTGTTCGGCAACAGGTTGACCACGTAATCCACCTCGCCCACCAGACGCGGCAGATCGGCCATCGAACCGACTTCGACAAATGGCGCCTGGTCGCGGGCACTGCTGGCGATGCCGTACAGTTCAATGCCAAATGGCAGCAGGAATTGCGCCACGCTCTGGCCAATGTCACCGGTGCCGACGATCAACACCTTGCGCCCGACCAGACTCTGGCCACTGCGGTTATCCCACTTGCGTTCGACCTGGCTGACCAGTCGCGCGAGCACTTCGCGCTCATGGCCGAGGATGTAGGTCAGTACGTATTCGGCCATCACCTGACCGAAAATCCCCACCGCACGGGTCAAACGGTAATCGCGGCGCAAACCGTCAGCGAGCAACGGCGTGATGCCGGCCCAGGTCGATTGCAGCCACTGTGGTTGATGACCCTGACGCAGCAGGGTCGCCAATAAATCGGGCTGGCCGAGCCACACCGGGCAATCGGCGGCCTGACGGGCCAGCTCGGCGGAGTCGCCGCTGGTCAGTACTTCAACCTCGGGCGCTGCCTGACGCAGCAGCCGGGCGTATATCGCGTGGTCGTGTTCAGCAATCAGAACGCGCATCTTCAAACCTTTCGCAAACCGTGCAGACGGCCGCCGGATTCGGGCGGCCATCGCGGTAAAAACCGTTCCAGGGTAAATCGAGACTCAGAACAGAGTCTCGCCGATCAGACCGGGTCGTTGCGTCGCAGCAACTCTTCGGGCAAGTGCTCGATGTACTCGTCCTCCGCCGGCGGCATTTGCAGGTGATAGCCCTGCTTGTCGAGGTTTTCCAGGACCACGACGATGTCCTCGCTGGCCAGTTTGCGCTCGGGCGACAGCACCAGACTGAAGGTAAATATGGCTTTGCCGAAAGCCGCCATCAGGGCCTCGGGCACGCGTTCCAGCTCATCGCTCTTGAGCACATAGAGATACATGCCCTTGCGCTTCGAGCTTTGGTAAATAGAGCAAATACGTTTCAAGGCTGTTCTCCGGCGGTGGCCAGGCTGTCGAGCAGCTTCTGACCCATGAGTTCGCGGCGCCAGCCACGCAGCGACTCAGGCAATTGGTAAGGACCCTCGGGGTAGCCGCTTTTGACCAGGGCTTCGAGGGTTTTCTTGCGCAGCATCAGTTCCGGGGCAATGCCCAGGCGCTCGGCCTCAGCCTGGCCCAATGCGCGCAATTGTTTGATCAACGCAGCGGCTTCGATCGGCAATGGCTCCGCTACAGCGGGCGGCCATTGATCAGGGCCCACACTGCCAGAGCGCTTGATCAGATCAAGCAGAAACTGGCCGTCCTGACGCACGGTACGCGGGTGCATGTCTTCGATCTTGCCCAGCGCCGCAAGGTTGTCCGGTTGCGTGCGGGCCAGCGGCCACAGCGAATGCTCACGAACGATGCGGTTGCGCGGCAGATCGCGGGCACGGGCCTCTTTTTCACGCCAGGCGCACAACTCACGCAGAACGGCCAGTTGCGCGCGGGACAGTTTCCACGCCAGTTTGGCCTCGCGATAGACCTCGTAAGGGTCGGTTTCGCGGCGCAGGTTGGCAACCAGTTCGGCACCGTCCTCCAACACCCAGGCGAATTTGTCGTCAGACAGTTTCGGCCGCAGTTGTACGAAAACTTCCGCCAGATGTACGGCATCTTCGGCGGCGTAGCTGATTTGCGTGTCGGACAACGGGCGCTGCAACCAGTCGGAACGGGTCTCGCCCTTCGGTAGCTCGATGCCGAGCACTTCCTGCACCAGTCGCGAATAGCCCATCGAGAACCCGAGGTTCAGGTAAGCGGCGGCGAGTTGCGTGTCAAACATCGGCGCCGGCAGGCTGCCGGTCAGGCGCAGCAGGACTTCGAGGTCTTCGCTGCAGGCATGCAGGACTTTCAGCACCGCCGGGTTTTCCAGCAGTGCGGCCAGCGGTTGCCAAGCGTTGATGGTCAGCGGATCGATCAGGTAAGCGCGTTTGCCGTCGCCGACCTGCAACAGGCCGGCAATCGGGTAGAAGGTGTCGACCCGCATGAATTCGGTGTCGAGGGCAACGAACGGCAGCTGCTGCCACTCGGCGCAAAACTGCGCGAGGCTTTCGTTGTCGCGAATCCAGTGAATATCGATGGCCACACGGCTCTCCCTTGAAGAATGGCGCGCAGTATATATCGCCACCGGCGATTTACGCGCCTGCGAAGGGCAAGAGCTGTAACGAAATGTCCTGCCAAAGGACAAGAATAGTCTTACAGAGGAAACAGACGGCCCCGTCGCGTCAGAACCACGGAGCCGATTGGCTTCAGTCCTTGGCCAGCACGCCGTCGATCACCGCGCCACGGCAACCGGCAAACATGTCCAGACCCGGCTGATAGACCTTGCTCTTGACCTCGAGAAGGCCAAGCATCGAGTGGAACAGGTTGTCCTGGCTCAGGGGTTTGTCGCGGCTCATCTGCAGGCAATGGGTGTCGACCGAATAAGCCTTCTGATAGTTATCGGAAAACCATGCCAGCATCGCTACATGCTTTTGTTGCTCTGGCGCCAGCATGTAAGGCGTACCGTGCAGGAACAAGTTGTACTCGCCCAGCGACTCGCCGTGGTCCGACAGATACAACATGGCGGTATCGACTTTGTCCTGATTGCTGCGCAATACATCGATCAGGCTCGACAGCACATGGTCGGTATACACCAGTGTGTTGTCGTACCCGTTGACGATACTTTCGCGACTGCAATTGTTCAGCGCGTTACTTTCACACACCGGGGTGAAGTGCTCGTATTCCTTGGGATAACGCTTGAAGTATTCCGGGCCGTGACTGCCCATCTGGTGCAGGACTAAAACAGTGTCCTTGTCCAAGTGGTCGATAAAACCTTGCAGGCCTTGCAGGAGGATTTCGTCGCGGCACTCGCTGTTGGCACACAGCGCCGGGTCTTTCAGGTTGCTGACATCCTGCAGGGTGACTCGATCACAGGTGCCTTTGCAGCCAGACTGGTTGTCACGCCAGATCACGTCGATACCGGCACGCTTGAGCACATCGAGTAAACCTTCTTCATTCTTCGCCTTGCTGGCGTCGTAATTCTTGCGGCCCATGTTGGAGAACATGCACGGCACCGAAACAGCCGTTTCCGTGCCGCAGGAATGTACATCGGTAAAGGCGATCAACCCGGTTTCCTTGTCGAGTTGCGGCGTCGTATCGCGGTTGTAGCCAAGGATGCCGAAATTCTCCGCACGGGCGCTCTCACCCACAACCAGTACGGTCAGGGATTTGCGTGGCTGGAGTTTCAGATCGGGATTGCGCTGGGCGTCTTCGCCGATCTTGACGAACGGTTGCTGCGCCGAAACCACTTGCTCACGCAGGTAGCCGGCCGACGCACCGATGTAGTTGCTCGGCACCAACATCAGGCGAATTTCGTGATGGTTGCGAAACAGTGAAGACAAGCCCTGATAGTTGGCCAGGGCCACGCCGCCGATTACCGCTGCCGAGGCGACACTGACAATAACTTTACTGAACAACTCACGGTGCCAGCGACGATAATTAATCGGCAACTTCCACAACAAAAATGATGGCAAGACACCGAGCAACAGAATATAAGCAAACAACTTCAACGAGAGCAGATCACGCACTTCCGTTGCATTGGTTTCGGCCAGGTTTCGAAACATGCCGGCATCGATCATGACGCCATATTGACTCATGAAGTAAGCCACCCCGGCGCTGATCAGAAATATCAGCGTCAACAGCGGTTTGAGCAACGGACGGAAAGCCAGAACCGTCAGCACGATATTGAATGCCGCAAGGATCATCACCCCGAAAGCCACGCGCATGGCGATGCCCTTGCCATCGGCGGCAGTGATCTCGAACAGGTGCTGCCAGAGGACAACATTGCAGCCGATTAAAAGAAAGGCGCTGGCGATCAACGTCACCCATTCCGGGCGCACGGCTTTTAACTTCAACATAGAAAGGGCGATTCCTGAAAAGAAGAGCCTCGGTCAATGAGAGAAAATTCAATTGTGAAAATTTCATTAACCAAGGCATGACAAACTTTAAGCAGGCAACCATCAATTTTTTGTGAAAAAGACGCCAACGATTAGTTGGCCGTTGGCAATGTGATGAAACTTGTGAAGTATTTGAGAATGGTTCAGCTTTGATTCAGTAAAAACAACTCGGCTGTCCATTGGGGGAGCGAGCCTGCTCGCGAAGAGGTCGGCACATCCAATATTTTCGGTCGCATACAAACCGCTTTCGCGAGCAGGCTCGCTCCCACAGAAGGTGCAGGGTTATCGACTTTTTAAAAAGGGCTGTGGATTTTCTGGTTTGCCCGGACTGGACCGCTTCGCGCTTAATCATCCGCCCAGCCCAAAGGTCTGATGATGGAAAACGTTCGCACCACCTCTCGCCCCGCCGTCTGGTTGATGCTCGCAATCATTCTCGTCGCGCTCAATCTGCGTCCGTCGATGGCGGCGGTCGGTCCGTTACTGTCGGCCATTCGCGGCGACATCCCGCTGAGCTTCACTGTCGCTTCACTGCTGACCATGCTGCCGGTGATGGCGATGGGCCTGGCGATGTTTTTCGGCATTGGCATCAGTCAACGGCTGGGTGAGCAACGGACGGTATTGCTGTCCTTGCTGATCATCGGCCTGGCGACATTGTCACGACTGTTTATCGACTCTGCTGCCCAATTGATTGCAAGCGCCGTGCTGGCCGGCATCGGCATAGCACTGATTCAGGCGCTGATGCCGGCGCTGATCAAATCGCGCTTCGCTGACAACGTCGCCTTGTGCATGGGTCTATACGTCACGTCGATCATGGGTGGCGCTGCACTTGCCGCGTCGCTCGCGCCGCTGGTGATGGTGCAAACCGGGAGCTGGCGCAGTGGTCTGGCCTTCTGGGCGATTCTGGCTTTACTCGCGTTTGTGTTCTGGTGGTTCCAACGCCGCCAGCAACCCTCCGCGGAGATGACGGCAGCCAGAAAAGATTCGTTCTTCGCCAATTCCCGCGCCTGGTTACTGGCAATATTCTTTGGTTTGGGGACAGCGTCCTACACCTGCGTGCTGGCCTGGCTCGCGCCGTACTACGTGGAAAAAGGCTGGAGCGAACAAAACGCCGGGCTGTTGTTAGGTTTTCTGACGGCCATGGAGGTGATTTCCGGCTTGGTGGTTCCCGCAATCGCCAATCGCAGCCGCGATCGACGCGTGATTCTGATGGTGTTACTGATGCTGATCATCGCCGGATTTTGCGGCCTGATCCTCAGCCCACAACAGCTCAGCCTGCTGTGGCCGTGCCTGTTGGGGCTGGGCATTGGCGGTTTGTTTCCGATGAGCCTGATCGTCTCGCTCGATCACCTCGACAACCCGCAACGCGCCGGTGGGCTGACCGCGTTCGTGCAGGGCATTGGTTACTTGATCGCCGGGCTTTCGCCGCTGCTGGCCGGAATGATCCGCGATTGGCTCGGGAGTTTCGAGTGGGCCTGGTGGTCGCTGACCGCTGTGATGGGAGTGATGCTGTTGATGGTGTGGCACTTCGATCCCAGGCATTACGCCCGACACTTTCACTCGTCGAGATAAAGGCTTCTGGCCACTTTTCGGCGGTTTTGTCGGCGACGTCGTGTTCGTAAAACTTTCTGTCCCACAACTGACTGTGAAACGTCCTACAGGGCTTTGTCCTGGCACCATCGTTCCGCTACGATCGTTCGCACACGTTTGCGCGGATTCAGCGCAAGAAGCACAGCGAGACAGTACGGATGCTGAACAGTAACTTGCTTCGAAAGCTCGACATGCAGGATCTCATGGTGTTTATCGCCGTTTATGAGCAAAGCAGCGTCACCGATGTGTCAGAAACCCTGTTCGTCAGCCAGTCCACCGTCAGTTACTGTTTGAAAAAACTGCGCACCAGTTTCGAAGACGAACTGTTCATCAACACCCGCACCGGCATGCGTCCGACCTACAAGGCCAGCACCATGTACGGCCATGTGCAGAAGATCCTCGAAAGCATCAACCTGTGCCACGCCGGCGCCCCTACGTTCGACCCGACCCAACAAGCCGTCACCTTCAACATCTGCGCCCCGGAATACTTCGAGCAACTGATTCTGCCGCGCCTGCTCAAGCGTTTCGATTTCGATGATTTGCCGGTGATGGTCAACATGCACAAGTTCGAGACCGACGTCCCGGCGGATGAGCTGCGCGACGGCAGCCTCGATCTGGTGATCAGTTTCGGCCCCAACTTCCACCGCCATCACACTGACCTGAAATCGCGGATGCTGCTGGAGGATGATCTGGTCTGCGTCTTCGACAAACGCGCCACGCCGCTGGAGCCGCGCCTGAGCCTGCAGGCCTTTACCGAACGCCGACATGTGTTCCCGACACCGTGGACGTCAACCACCAACATGGTCGATGGCTGGCTGGCGCGGCAGGCGCAGAAGCGCCAGATCGTCGCGCGCTCGAACAGCTACAGCGCGGCATTGAAAATGATCACCGGGACCGACTTCATCCTCACCTTGCCCCGCCGCATCCAGCGCTTGCTGACCAACGAGGCGGTGTTCAATCATTGTGAGGCGCCGAACGGCTTGCCGGGCTTTACCCTCGACATGCAGTGGAGCCAGAGCGTTGATCAGGACAGCGCCAACATCTGGTTACGCGAGCAAGTGGTCAAGGTGTGCAGCGAACTCGAAGCGGCCTGAGTCCTACACACCAATCGCGGTTTTGCTGTAGGACTCGCGATCCATATCGACCAGTTCGACACACAGCTGCACTTCGACGCCGGCCGGCCATTCGCACAGGTCCTGCAAGACCGCCAACAGGCTTTCTGACAACTGCTTCTTGATCTGCGGCGAACGCCCGCTGAGCAGCGCCAGCTTCACATAGACGAAGGCGCGCTCGGCCATGGCGGTGCCGACCTTGAAGGTCTCGACTTTAATCGCACGGCTTTTGATATCGAACTCCGCCGCGAACTGACCGGAGCCCACCAGGGTGTTGTTGAGGCGGATCAACGCGACGTCGGCGTTCAACTGCGGCAGGTTGGCGGTGTATTCCATGTGCAGGTGTGGCATTGCAGATCCCCGGTGAGTTGGCAGAAAGGTCGTACATATAGCACAGCTCTGTCCGAGCCTCCTGGTGACTTTCCAATGTGGGAGCGAGCTTGCTCGCGAATGCGGTCGTTCAGCGACACTTAAGGTGCCTGATAGATCGCTTTCGCGAGCAAGCTCGCTCCCACAGGGTATGTGATGCTCATCAGGCTGCGGTCAATGGCCGTTCGCTCATGAATTGCTCCAGCCGCGAACGCAACCAGCGCTCGGCCGGATCGCTGTCCACATGGCTAAGCCAGACCATCGACAAATCCAGCGTCGGGGTCTTGAACGGAAAGGGTTCCTTGAACAGCAGCCCCGAAGTGGCCATGGCCGCCGCCGTGTAATCCGGCAGACTGGCAATCAGGTCGGTGCCGGCCAGCAGCGCCGGCAACGCACTGTATTGCGGCACCGACAGCACCACCTGACGAGTGCGACCGAGCTCCGCCAGCCACTCATCAGCGAAACCACTGACATTGGCCGTGTGCGAAACCAGTACGTGCGGGCGCGCGCAATATTCATCCAGCGTCAGCGGTGTGTCGCTGGCGTCGGCGCGCAGGATGCTCGGCTGGATGTGCCGCAGCAGTTTGCGCTTGGCATTGGCCGGCAGGCCTCGGGTCTGGCTGATGCCGACCGTGATGTCGCCCGCCGCGAGCAGATCGGGAATGCGCCAGTAATCGACATGTTGCACCACAAACACCACGTTCGGCGCCTCCTGGCGCAGCGCACGCAACAGCGGCGGCAGCAGACCGAACTCGACGTCATCGGACAGGCCGATGCGAAAAGTCATGGTGCTGACGGCCGGGTCGAAGTCGCGGGTCAGGCTCAGCGCCACCGATAACGAGTCCAGCGCAGGCTTGAGATGGCGAAAAATATCTTCGGCGCGGGCGGTCGGCTCCATGCGGTGGCCGACGCGGATAAACAGCGGATCGTTGAGCATCGTGCGCAAGCGATTGAGCGCCGAACTGATGGTTGGCTGGCCGAGAAACAGCTTCTCGGCCGCGCGGGTCACGTTGCGCTCGAGCATCAAGGTCTCGAACACCACCATCAGGTTGATGTCGGCCTTGCGAAGTTCATTGCGGTTCATCCATTGCCCCCTGCCCCCCGGAATACCGGCAGTGTAGAAAGGCCTTGGGGCTGGCGTCCATCAACCTTTGCAGCGCCGAGCGAGGTCCTAGCGAACGGTCAGCGATTTCAACCCCAACCCCATCACTCGCGCATCATCGTTCAAGCCCAGATTTCGTGGGCTGGTGGCGTCAGGCAAATGCACCTGGATACTCAACACCCGGCCATCGACCAGTGTTTCGCGCACGGCCGCATCGAGCGGGATTTCCAGCAGATTGCCCTCAACCTGCGTCAACCGCGTCGACAAGACTTCAACGCCATTGATGCTGACGATGACCCGTTGCGTCAACTTGGGCGGCATGACGAACGCCAGAACATCGATCACGATCGAAGAGGCTTGTGGCGCAACCCGCAGCGCAATTTCCGCGTCCTGCCCTTCACTCCAGGTACCCCAGGTTTCCGGAGCGGCCCAACCTTTGACCAACTGTCGGCTCTTGCGATTGAACGCTTGCACCCGCCCCGGCTGGCTCAAGGGAACAGCTGACATTGAGCGCCCCTCATCAACCATCGCCAGACATTGATCACAGCGTTTCCAGCCTGGTGCCAGTACGACAAAGTCGTCGACTCTGGTCAGCAGGTCGGTATCGCTGTGAACGTTTCTGATGGCCAGGTCCAGCGAATCATCGTCGAGGATGTACAGCGAATCGGCCTCGTATTGCCCCGAACTCAGCCGGCGTTGCGCGTCACGTTGAGCGATGTCTAGCGCCTTGGGGCTCATGCGCCCCATGTAAACAGCATCGGTCTTCATGCCATGAGCGGCAGCAAAGTCGGCAATGACTTGCCACTGGTCCGCCTGATTTTTGGGGATCAACGCACGGATGTTCTTGTAGTGCGCCGCCGCGCTGCTCCAGAACGGATCGTGCATGGGGCTTGCCCAGGTCGAAGTTTGCGTAACCATTTTTGCCGCTCTCAAGCCCGCCCAGGCAATGCGGGTATCGATGACTTGGGCCGTCAGCGCCACTGCCAGCAGCCCCATGGCGATCTGCGGTCGATAGCCACGCACCACCAGAAACGTAATCAGCAAAACGATGGCGTAGAACACCGGCCAGAACATACGGCCCGAGGCGCGGAAGATGCTTGCCAGTCCCTCGACCGTCTTCGGTAGCGGATAACTGAACGTCTGTGTGCCCAGACCAATTTGATTGGACAACGCAAACAGGCTCAGCCCGACCATCGCCAACAGTAGCCATGGCCAACGACTCAGCAACGCCTTGACGCGAATATTGCCGCGCAACATGGCGAAACCCGCCACCGGCACCAGCAGCAGCACTCCGAGGCCCAGATAGTTGAAACCTTCATAGTCTCCACCGCCCTTGGCAAAACCTGGCAAGACGAATGACCATCCATCCGCATCGAACAGCGAGACCAGATTCATCCGGTACCAACCGAAACCGCCCCCTCCCGCTCCGTCGACAATGCTGAAATAACCCGCCTGCCAGCAACACAAGCTGACCAGGGCAAACAGGCTGCCGAACTCGATCAGCCCCTGACGACGGGTCAGCTTGCCGATCATGACTTTGGCAAAAAGGTCGGCAACCCAGAGCAAAGCCACCATGACCAGCAGGTAGGCGTGCACCAGCGCCGTAGCTGCAAGCAACACGCCCCATGCCCGCCGTCGCCGCGCAAGCGCCGGATGCAGGGCCAGATAGAGGGCAGCGAGGATCAGGAAGTGTCCGGCGAGGGAAAGGTGCCCGCCGGTGCGCAAAAACATCGGCGGCGAAAACACCAGCAAACCGGTACCCAATAAGCGCAGCACAGGGTTATCGGTAATCAGGCCGAGCAGTTTCCAGGCAAACCAGGCTTGCAAAACAAAACAGGCCAGCAGCCATAAGCCGAAATATTGGAACGTTTGCGGCAACCAGCCATTAAACGGTTTGAACAGCAGTGCCAACAGCGGATTGGAGTCTGAAAAAATCACCGCACTGCCCAGCTCCAGTCCATAAGACGGATTGAGTCCGAGCGGAAACGCCCAGGGCGCATGCCGAAAATATAACCAGCCCAGATAGTGCGTCGCCGGATCCCCCTCCTTGAGCCAGGCGATGTTCTGCGGATCCAGCGCTCGCGGTCCGATTACCAGAAAAAACGCCAGCACACCCAACAACAACGGCAGCAGCGCGAGGGCTGGGTGCTTGTTCAATTCCCTCATCGGTACGTCCAGAAGTTATGCAGTACGAAGGTGAATGCCGGGATCGTCAGCGCCACCGCAGCGATGCCCAGCAAATAGTGGAAACCCGCTATTTGCGCAGCCCAGGCGACGAACATCGCCAGCCAAAACCCACAGACCGAAACCAGCAGAAAGCGCAGCAGGGTTCGGCCTTGCAATCGTGCCGAGAAGCTCCAGGTGGTGTTGATCACATACGACACGAGCGTCGCCACGGCAAAAGCCACGCCGTTGGCGAGGGGCGGTAGCGGACTGATGAAGTTGATGAACAAAACCGCGACCAGTGCATGTAGGGCCGTAACGAACAGCCCGGTCACGGCGAAACGCACACCGCGCTGGATCAGCGCTGATTTCTCGGCTGAAGTCACGGTTTTTGCGCCAGCACAAAAACGCTCAAACCCGCCAGACGATTCATGCCCATCAACGGTAGCTCCAGGCTGCAAAGTGTCTTGAGCAGCGTGTTCACCAGGGGATGATGACGCTTGAGCTGCGAACGCGGCGGTTGCGCTTGCGCGCCTTGCGGCAACAAGCGCAACGCCGCCGCAATCGGAAACACTGCACCGAAATAGTAGGCTCCGCGCTGCACCGTCAAACCGGCATCGTGCGCCAGTGTTTCGAATTGCGCCAACGTGTAGCGGCGCTTGTGCTCGAGAAAATCATCGTGCCCGCTCCACAAGAACTGGAACGCCGGCACTGTCATCAGAAATCGACTACCCGATGGCACTTTATCAACGTACATCTTGAGCAGACCGAGGTCGTCATCGACATGCTCAAGCACATCCATCAACAACACCAGATCGGCATCGATGGTTTCGATCCCGCGACGGTAATGCACCGGCTTGCCGGCGGTGGTCGCGCTGGAGTCGGCGGGATAGCTGATATCCACGCACCACGCTTCCCTTGCATCGGTATGCGTCAGCAAATGGTGGGAGAAAAACCCCGAGCCAGCGCCGACATCGAGGATCCGTGTGATCGGTGCCGCACCGAGCAACCGTGTGGTGGCTGCGGCTTTCGAGCAGTAATACCAATGCTCGCCGATGCTGTCGCCGAGAATGTCGGTTTCCTTGAGATCCATGTATCAGTCCTTGGGGTCGTAGACGCGACGCACCAGAAAAACCGGCCGGCGTTTGGATTCGATATACGTGCGGCCCAGGTACTCACCGAGCACCCCGATGCCAATCAATTGCAGGCCGCCGAGAAAGGTCACGGCCACCATCAGCGAGGCGTAACCGGGCATGTCGACCCCGTGGATCAACGTACGCACGACAATGAACATGGCGAAGGCAAAGGACACCAGCGACACCAATGCGCCGACATACGTCCAGATCCGCAAAGGCTCGGTGCTGAAACTGGTGATGCCTTCCAGCGCGAAATTCCACAACCGCCAACCATTGAACTTGCTCTGCCCCGCCACCCGCTCCGGGCGTTCGTAATCGACGTGGGTGGTACGAAAGCCGACCCAGGCGAACAGGCCCTTCATGAAGCGCCGGGATTCGGGCAAGGTCAGCAAGGCGTCGACCACGCAACGATCCATCAAGCGAAAATCGCCGACGTTTTCGGGTAAAGGCTGTTCGGCAATCTTGTTGTGCAGGCGATAGAACCAGTGAGCGGACGTCTGCTTGGCCCAGGTGTCGCTGCGACGGCTGATGCGGTGACCGAGCACCACTTCAAAGCCTTCTCGCCAGCGCTCGATCATCTGCAAAATGACCTCCGGCGGGTCCTGCAAGTCAGCATCGATGGGGACCACGATCTGTCCGGTCGCGATCTGCAAACCGGCGGACAGCGCCGCTTCTTTGCCGAAGTTACGACTCAGGTCGACGATACGCAGGCGCACATCCTGATGCTGATGTTCGAGCAGGCGTTCGAGGGTCGCGTCTGTGCTGCCGTCGTTGACGAACACCAGCTCCAGATCGATCAACGCCTGTGCCTGAAAGACTTCATTGATGCGCCGCAAAAAGGTGTCGAGGCTGTCCTCCTCGTTAAAAACGGGGACCACCAGCGATAACGTCACCTGCCCGGCCTGTTGCGTTCCGTGCTCAGTCAAAGGAGTGCTCTTCTTATAGTGTTTGTCGGTCGCCGAACGATATTCGACGCCATGAGCCGTCCCGTATTAAGCAGGAGCGTCGACGGCGTTGCAAGGTGCAGACGGCGTCATATTGGCCAATCCAGAGGCCTATCCACACGCTCTGGCCCGCGCCCTTCAGAAACATCCGCGAACGATTGGAAACAAATGTCCGATAGCCAAAAAAACCGTCTGCGCTAGGCTTGCGAGCATGCGCCACACAGGCTGTCGCACAATGAATCGCATGGAGCGAACTGAATGTATTTCGAGATTTACAGGCAATCCAGAGGCACCCCGAGCACTGGCAAAGGGCAATGGCGCTGGAGACTGAGGGCGGGTAACCACGAGACCATCGCCAGTGGCGAGTCTTATGTGAACAAGACGGACTGTTTGCATGTGATCGGGTTGATCAAGGCTGTGCAGGGAGAGACGCCGGTCAAGGAGATTTAGTCGCTCTGCACGACCCTGCGAAAATGGAAAAGCCCCACAGTTCAGAGACTGTGAGGCTTTTTTCGGGCCGGTATCGAACAAGCTAGGGCACTTTGCGCGACTGCGTGAAAAACCTGAAAGAGACCCGCCTGCAATGCAGGCTCGTTGTTCAGTCCGCCAGCCAGGCGTTTCGCCACGCCAACAGATGTTCGTCCTTGAGCATCCAGTGATCGAGGACAACGCTGCGCAGGGCCTCTCCAGCCTTGGCGCTGGCATCGGCGTCAGCAAGATGCTCGCGAATAGCGGCAATCCAGTCTTGCGAACGGTTCCTGACCCTCGTCACCGGGAAATCACCCTGATAACAAACGATATCCGAGCAGATCACGGGGAAACCACAGGCGCCATATTCCAACAAGCGCAAATTGCTTTTGCAGGCGTTGAAAAAGTTGTCTTTCAGCGGTGCCAAAGCCAGGTCCAGGTTCAGGCCGGCCAGTCTTTGCGGGTATTTTTCGATACTCACCCCTCTATGGAACTCATGGACATAGGGGCGCAGTGCTGGTGGGCACATGCCCATGAACACCCATTCAACTTCCCCTTCCAGCGCACGAACCACTTCGGCGATGACTTGCAGGTCGGCGCTGTGACTCGAGCCGCCGGCCCAGCCAACCCGAGGCTTGCGGCCTTGCTGGCGCTGGCTGGTCAGGTCGCTCCACCAATGGCTCGGCAGACGGTTTTCCATCACCCGGATATCGGCGCTGAACCCCTTCAGTGCATTGGCCAGCGGCTCGGTCGACACCACCAAGCGATCGCACAGTCCTACCGCTTTCTTCAAGCGTTTGGTGATGTCTTTGGGCAGCAATTCGTGATTCAAGTTGCCAGCGGGCACGTCAAGAATATAGTCATCCAGCTCGTAAACCTTGAACGCCCTGGAGAATGCCTTGGTGTCCTGCATGTACTCCAGATGAGGCGTTGTGTGCTGCCCCTGAAAAATGATCGTGTCCGGCGCAATGCGCTCCAGTTCCGTCGGTTGCAATCCCTCGTCGCTTACCGTTCCGCCGATCAGCTGCGCGGCTTTCAGAGCAGCGAAAGGCTGACGCACGCGGTAGTGTCCGCTGCCGAAAGAATCGAGGGGGTGACACAGCACGTGTGGCAACTCACGACGGGCAAACGGGTGCCAGTCCGTATCGGTGCGGTATTTGGAGGAGAAACCACTGCCCTCCAGGGTCAGGTTGCGGTTGTAGGCCGGATCGTTGGCGATTTGCGCAAGCCAACGCTGGTACATCACCGACTGTTCGCCCTTGAACCGTTTGCGCTTGGCTTGCTCCTTGGTCGTGTCGACGCTGTTCTGGCTCACACTGGCTTCGTGAACGAGCAGCGCATAAGGCGTCCAGACAATCAGCCGTCCAGCCTGGCCGACTTTCAGGCACAGATCCACATCGTTAAAGGAAACGGCCAGGCCGACCTCGTCCATTCCACCCACTTGCTGGTACAGCTCGGTGCTGATCATCAGGCAGGCGGCGGTGACCGCGCTGTAGTTCTGATCAAGATGCAAGCGGTGAAGGTAGCCGTTGGACTGCATTGAATCGCCGATAAACGGGTGGTCTGCAACGCCGCGCAACCCGAGTACTACGCCTGCATGCTGAACAGTCCCGTCGAGGAATAACAGTTTGGCGCCCACTATCCCCACTTCTGGCCGCTGGGCGTGATGCAGTAGCGCACCAAGCCAGTCGCCATCGATGATCGCAGTGTCATTGTTGAGCAGCACCAGGTAATCGCCGCGGGCATGGCTGGCGGCAAAATTATTGATCGCCGAATAGTTGAACGGGTGCGGATAACGCAGGATGCGCACCTTGGGGTCGTTCAACAGCTCCATACCGTTGAACCAGTCCCGGGCTTCGTCGGTTTCGCTGTTGTTGTCGACGATGATCAGTTCGTAATTCGTATAGCTGGTTTTCTCCATGATGCTTTCGATGCAGCGCAGCAGCATCGGCAGGCAGTCCTTGGTGGGAATAAGGATCGAGACCAGCGGCTGCTCCACATGTCGGTAGACCACACGGTTAGCCATTGGCAAAGGTCCGGCCTGCAGTTCATGAGCCACGCCCAGGCGCTGCAAGTGCGCCCCGACGATGGCTGCCGAGTTCGCGATGACTTGGGGTTCACCCAGCCACTGGGGAAAATTGATGGCCTGATGCACCAGCACATCCGCAAGGTGCCCGACAGTACCCAGACCGTGAGTTTCAATCAGCCGAAAAAGCAAATCGTGGGGCGCCAGTTCGCTGAAGGCAGGATCAAAGCCGTCAGCAGACAGCGCGGCCTCGCGACTGAAGGACAGTGCGCGGCCGACATACGGATAACTGCGCAACATATCCAGATTCAAATCCGGCTTGAATACCGGAGCCTGGCAGCCTTCCGCGGTCAGTGAGTCTTCATCGCTGTAGCAAGCGCTGACACCGGGATTCAGTGCAATGCCTTCGGCGAGCAAAAGGAGCGCGTGGGGATCAAGTTCGTCTCCGCCCCTTAACAGGTACCACCAGTCAACCTCGATCTCCTGCAACAGCTCATTGAGCTGGCTCGGCCAGGATTCAGCCAGCGGTAGCCAGACCAGATTGGCCGCCGGTGTCACACCAACAGGTTCGGCGTTGGAGAGCACCACGATGGCCGCCGCCTGATAAAGCTGACGATCGATGCTTGCCAGGCTGGAACGCAACAGTCCGATGTCACCCGCAGTGTCGGTCAACACCAACAACACGTCCGGTTGCCGTGGCCAGCTCGCCAGTCGCGCGGGTAAACCTTCGACCTCGACAGCAGCCAGTTGCCGACTCGCCAGCCAGCGCTGATAAAGGTCGAGATTGCGCTGCTGACGGCCAACATTCGCCAGAACACCGAAAAATCGCACCAGGGTGTGTGCGAGGGTGCCGTCGAGCTGGCCGCTTTCCGCTTCGAAATCGTTGCCCGTGAGTTGCATCCGCTCCAGTGGGGCAAACACTTCAGTGCGCGCAAAGAACATGGTGCCAGCAAAATAATCCGCTTCGTTGATGCCTTGCGGATCAATGCCGCCACGCTCGGCCAGAGTGACAAGCAAGGCGCGATTGCTTTCGCTGAGGGATCGGGTGACTGGCAGCAGGTATCGCTGGGGACCCAGCATTGGAACGTGCACCGGGTCGGCAAGATGCTCCAGTGCTCGACTGAATCGTACCGGGCCCAGCAGATCATCGAACAGTTCAACGCCCCAGTCGTTCTCCCCGCCCAAGTGCAGCGAACGCTTGGTGTGCAGCTTGACCAGCGTGCGGATATTATCGGCACGCAAGAACGGTAGCACCCGCAGAAACGGCAAAACGTCCCTGCCGTGGTTCGGCACCCGGTATAGCGAAAAACTCAATGTGCTGGCCGTCAGCTGAGCACAGACCGCATCGTCACGACCGGCTACGCAGGTTACGTAAAGATGCAGGCGTTCAGGCAGTTTGATCAAACGGCGCAGGATATCTTGCAGCACTTCGGGGTAATACGCATGGATAACCACGCCGACTGGCGGCTCGCCATCCTCGAATACTGGCGGCTGCGCAACCAGTACTTCGCACTCGTCGACGTGGGGAGCGGCGCTGCTGCCTGACTTGACGGACTGACGTTCAGAAACGCGGTGAGCACCTTGGGCTGATGGTGGAATTATCATGTTCAAACCAATTCAAATAGGGAGCGAGGCTGGAACTCGCTGGATGCGCCTTTCGCAGCCAAGGTGAGCAAGTATCCACTTTAGTGAGAGCGCTGGCCTCTTGGCTGGACAGAGGATAAACGACGACAGGGGCGATCTGGCGGCTGATTGCTGCCAATAATGACAGCCTCTACTCTGCGAGCACGGCATTCAATGGGTCGGCGAGTCCTGTGAGCGTCGTCTCTCTAATGTCGGCAGAGGCTGTGCTTACTTAAATTGCCTCTATGCCGATGACCTCACCGCGCAAGACACGCTTCAGCACCCTCGCTACCGCCACGAATACTGGATTCGCAGAAACGAAAAAGCCCCGTAGATTTCCATCTACGGGGCTTTTTCCATGTAATGGCGGAGAGATAGGGATTCGAACACTTCCCGTGTACCTTAAGTCGCCTGTCAGAGCTGCGAGTTCAATGCTTTTCGCTCAAGCGTTAAGCACTGAAATCATTTCAAAGATTTAGCCAGCTTTTGAGCAACATACTCTTCGTTTGTTTTACCGTGCTCGTCATCCGGGCAAGCAACAAGAAATCTTTCTGCCTGCTGGCTCAGTACAAAATCCGGTTTTTCACGCTCAAGAATCCCGTAGTCGATATTAGGCTGCCAAGCAATAACAAGTCTTCGAAAGGATTGCGCCAATATATGTGTAGAAATGGTCATAAACGAGTCCCTGAAAACAACGCAAGTTGGCAGAGACGGGTCATCGATTTCCGAAATAAAAAGATTACCCAAAGGTTTTATTTTATTATCAACAATAACCGTGTGTCTTGGCGCCTTCACCTTGGCAAAATATGGAACATCGGAAACCTCCATATTCAGCTTACTGCCCAAATCATTCATTTGACCATTTTGAATAACCAGATCGGAATCCGCGACACCTTTCAAGCCCCATGATTTCATAAGCTGTCTGTAGGCAACGTTAAAACCATAGTGATTCCAATGAGAGTCACATCTTGGAAAAACGTCAACTGAACGACTTTGCTCGACCAGTCCCTCCAACGGATATAAAGTCTCAACAAGCCCTTCAGCTTGTTTCAGTACATTAAACACCGGGCGCCGATCAGTAACATTGATATCGTCAGGCAGAAAGTCCGCATACACACACTCTTTATTTGGCACCACAAGAAACGAGTATTTTGAAGTATGCTTTTCTACTGCTTTCTTTCTGTACTCAAACAATAAGCGCCACTGCTGTTCAAAATCATCTGGCAGTGGATATGTGCCATTTAACTGCGAACTGACGTGGTTCGTCCCTGCTCTGAGAAAGAGCCACCCATCCTTACCGACTGCCACATGCTTATTCAAAGATTCCATTGCTCGACCTTCACGCCGCGGAAAACATAACAGATACATATTGTTTCTTAACATCATACCTGCTGAAACCATTACTGCAAGCGAGGAACGACCTGAAGTAGCCGCCGCTATTCTATGTCCCATCACGTTACCCAGTCGTTCGACTGGAAATATGCCGGCCGTTGTGCAGTGTTCTGTATGGACAAAGAGGCACCAGATGCTTTGCTTACGAAGCAGGAGAAGCAGGACATCGGGGCTAACCGGTAAGCGCACGCTTAGTTTCGTCTCGGATGCTTTTAGATGCCGCGTACTGTGCAGCCTGCCTCCTCGAATACCTTGGCTTCGCGGCACATGCTTCGGATCGACATAAGAGCCTAATTGGCAAGATAACAAGAGAACTGCAGTGTCGCCGCAATAGTGCGATGAACCTGAGCGACACTTCCAAGCTATCAGCTCTCGACCTAAGTTCTCGAGAGAATTCGGGATAAGTAGCCGGCACTCTGTTTAAGCAGTCGCCAACCGCTCCAGAAACGTCGATCAGCTCCAAGGCGATCTCCCAACCGGTGGGTATTCCAGCTGCCCTTAACCCCACTACCATCGAGAGGGCCACCTACATCCCTTTATTTTCGTTCATCGTCGGGAAGTCTCGGCGCAGAGCACTTTAGCGCGGACCTCCGACAGCCTATTGCCGGTAAGAACACCCCGACCCAATCCCGGAAACGAAAAAGCCCCCGTAATCAGTAACGATTACGGGGGCTTCGTCTTGTTCAATAATGGCGGAGAGATAGGGATTCGAACCCTAGGTACCGGTGAAGGTACAACGGATTTCGAATCCGTCCCATTCGGCCACTCTGGCATCTCTCCAACGGCGCGCATCATAACAACACTTTTACCGAAAGCAAACCCTCTTTCGAAAATTTCTTCGTGCTATCAGATGCTTGCGTCGATTAAAGCGGTACGCCCAGACGATTGGCGACTTCTTCGTAGGCTTCGATGACGTCACCAAGTCCCTGACGGAAGCGGTCTTTGTCCATCTTCTTCTTGGTGTCCTTGTCCCACAGACGGCAGCCGTCCGGGCTGAACTCGTCGCCGAGGACGATCGAGCCGTCGCTGAACACGCCGAACTCAAGCTTGAAGTCGACCAGCAGCAGGCCGGCGTCGTCGAACAGTTTGCTCAGGACTTCGTTGACCTTGAGCGACAGTTCTTTCATGCGAACCAGTTGCTCGGCAGTGCCCCAACCGAATGCCACAACGTGGGATTCGTTGATGAACGGGTCGCCCTTGGCGTCGTCCTTCAGGAACAGTTCGAAGGTGTAAGGATTGAGCTTCAGGCCTTCTTCGACGCCCAGACGCTTGACCAGGCTGCCAGCAGCGTAGTTACGCACGACGCACTCGACCGGGATCATGTCGAGTTTCTTCACCAGGACTTCATTGTCGGCCAGCAGTTTGTCGAATTGGGTCGGAATGCCAGCCGCTTCGAGTTTCTGCATGATGAAGGCGTTGAACTTGTTGTTGACCATGCCTTTGCGGTCGAGCTGCTCGATGCGCTTGCCGTCGAACGCCGAGGTGTCGTTGCGAAACAGCAGGATCAAGCGGTCAGCGTCGTCGGTCTTGTAAACCGATTTGGCTTTGCCGCGGTAGAGTTCTTCACGTTTTTCCATGATGGGCTCCGCTTGCTAAGTAGGTGGGCTAGGCGATGTGGCGCCAGTCGAGCCCTGAATCTTGATCGGCCAGTTGCAGCCAGTCCGGGTCACACCCGAGGGTGTCGACAAAACATTGCCGGGCCAGCTGCGGCAGGTTGTTCTTGCTGCTCAGATGGGCCAGAACCAGGTGTTGCAAACCCTGCCAGCCCAACTCGGACACCAGGAATGCCGCCTGATGGTTGTTCAAATGTCCTAGCTCGCCGCCCACCCGCTGCTTGAGAAAGTACGGGTAATGACCACGGGCCAGCATGTCGCGGCAATGGTTGGACTCGATCATCAACGCATCGAGGTCCCGATAACCGTCCAGCACCCGCTCGCAGTAGGATCCCAGGTCGGTCAGCAGGCCGAAGCGCCGCTGCTCGTGATCACTGAAGACATACTGGGTCGGTTCCTGCGCATCATGGGCCACGGCAATGACCCCGATGTTCAGTGCACCGATCTGCAGTTGCTCGCCGCCGGCCAGAAAGCCTGCGGGTTCGATCGGTTTGCGCATCCCGCGCAGTGTGCCGCGACTGAGGTAGACCGGTAGATTGTAGCGCCGAGACAGCAAACCCACGCCATGCACGTGGTCGGCATGTTCGTGGGTTACGAGTATCGCGCTCAGTTGCGCCGGGTTCACACTCAGGCGCAACAGGCGTTTTTCGGTTTCCCGCAGGGAAAAACCACAATCCACCAGCACATACGTATCAGCACTGGCGATCAGCGTGCCGTTCCCTTGGCTACCGCTGCCGAGAACGGCAAAACGCATGGTTGATCAGCCCAGGTTGTCCTGAATCACGCTCAACACTTTACGTGCCACTTCAGCCGGCGCGACGGTGTTGATGTTTTTCTCGACGGTGACCTGAATGTTCTCGCCAACCTTGCTCAGGCGAACCTGATAACGCTCGGCACGGGCTTCAACTTCTTCCTTGCTCGGCGCACTGCCGAACAGGCTGCTGAAGAAACCAGGCTTGTCGTCTTTCTTCTCGGCTTTTTCGGCCAGGTTGATGTAGTACAGGCCGAGGCTGCGGTTGATGTCTTCAACGCGCCATTCGCCTTGTTCCAGTGCACGGCCAACGCTCGACCAGGCACGGTCCAGATCGGTACCGACGTTCAACACCGGGTTACCACTGCCGTCTTCGCTGAGGCTGACACGGCTCGGCGTATCGAAATCACGCGAAGCGAGCATCGACACCGAACCGCCCTTCTCGGAGATCCGGCTCATGCTCGCGAGCATGTCGTCGACCAGCGCCGCGTCCAGGCCAGTGTTGACCGAACGGTTGGTGAAGGCCACGTCGGCCGTGCTGCCGGCAGGACGCTCGGCGCTGACCACGTAGATTTCACTGGTGTTGCGCTGCACGCCCGGCTCGATGCGAACACGCACACGGGTTTCGCTGTCGCTGGCAATGCCGGCTGCGCTCAGGCGCTTGGCCATGGACGCGGACAGTTCATCGGAATGCTGCCAGGTGGTGGTGAATTCGCCGGTTTGCGGGCGCTGCTCGTCCAGACGGAAACCGTTGTCCTGGAAGAATTGCACCGCCACTGGCCAGACTTCGGCCGGTGGGTGCTGGGCCACAACCCAACGCGAATCACCGCTCTTCTGCAGCGAGTAATCGCTGGCATCGGCAACGGCCGACAGCGGCTGAGGACGCGGCACAATGTATTCGCCCTTGGCGGTGTCATCAGCGACGTTGCGCGGGATCGGCAACAGCGGATCCAGACGCTTGGAGGTGCTGACCTCCGGTGGCAGTTGCATCGGTGCAGTCTGTTGCGCTTCCAGGTAATCGCTACCACGGTCACGGAAATAACCTTCCGGGCCCCAGACCCATCCGCAGCCACTGGTGCTGGAGATAATCAAGGCAAGTGCGGAAAGTCCGGCCATTCGCTTCATGCGTTGTACTTCCTCAATTAAACCAGGACGCTGCACTGGCGCAGAGCCGAGCGCAGCGTTTCATGACAAGGTGTGCTCAGCCAGGTCAGTGGCAGGCGGATGCCTTCGTGCATCAGGCCCATTTCAACCAAAGCCCACTTCACCGGAATCGGGTTGGCTTCGATGAACAGGTCTTTGTGCAGCGGCATCAGTTTTTCGTTGATCGCCCGTGCGGTGTCGGCGTCGCCTTTCAGCGCGGCCTCGCACAGATCAGCCATTTCGCGTGGCGCAACGTTGGCAGTCACGGAGATGTTGCCTTTGCCGCCCAGCAGGATCAGTTCAACGGCGGTCGGATCATCGCCGGACAGCACGATGAAATCCTTGCTCACACCATCGATGATCGCTTTGGCGCGTTTCAGGTCGCCAGTGGCTTCCTTGATGCCGATGATGTTCGGCACCGTGGACAGGCGGATCACGGTTTCGGCCTGCATGTCGCACGACGTGCGGCCCGGAACGTTGTAGAGAATCTGTGGAATGTCGACCGATTCAGCAATGTGTTTGAAGTGCTGATACAAGCCTTCCTGAGTCGGCTTGTTGTAGTACGGAACAACCAGCAGGCAGGCATCGGCGCCGGCTTCTTTGGCGTTGCGGGTCAGCTCGACGGCTTCGCGGGTCGAGTTGGCGCCAGTGCCGGCGATGACCGGAATGCGCCCGGCAACCTGTTTGACCACGGCTTTGATGACGGCGATGTGTTCTTCGACATCAAGGGTTGCCGACTCGCCGGTAGTACCGACCGCGACAATGGCATGGGTGCCGTTCTTGAGATGGAAGTCCACGAGTTTGCTGAGGCTGTCCCAGTCAAGACGCCCTTGTGCATCCATGGGAGTGACCAGTGCCACCATACTGCCCGCAATCATGAAACCGCTCCTGCCGGAAAAAGAGAGCGGTAATGGTACTGGCGCCAAGATGCTTGCACAAGCGAAGTACTGCGCTGCCGCCATTCCCCTTGGCGTCGCTTTTCGCTACCCTTCAGACTTTGATCGGTACTGATCAGCTTGTACGCCGGGTTCCAGCCTCCCTTTACGGCCTCCCAGACCCCGTTCCTGCGTCGCATCGACGCGCTCCCGCTATAGTGGAGCGAGCCGCGAGCGCTGGCCGGGCCTCTTTTTATGGACAGCCAGAACAGGCACTCCCCGGCAGCCAATGCCCGTAACCCTACCGACCGCTCATCGCTTTAGGAATGCTGCATGTCCACCCCCACAGTTCGCGAACAATTCCTTGTTATCAGTGCCCTTGGCGCCAACCCCATGGAGCTGACTAACGTCCTGTGCCGCGCCAGCCATGAAAATCGCTGCGCCGTGGTTACTTCGCGCCTGACTCGCCACGGCGAGTGCAGTGCGCTGGTCCTTGAGGTCTCCGGCAGCTGGGACGCCCTCGCCCGCCTGGAGGGCAGCCTGCCAGGCCTGGCCAAGAAACATGCCTTCACGGCTAACGTGGTGCGTAGCGCGCCGCTGGAAAATCGTCCGCAGGCGCTGCCGTACGTGGCCTATGTCAGCTCGGCGTATCGTCCGGACATCATCAATGAGCTGTGCCAGTTCTTCATGGATCACAACGTCGAACTGGAAAACCTGACCTGCGACACGTATCAGGCGCCGCAGACCGGCGGCACCATGCTCAACGCCACGTTCACCGTGACCCTGCCGGCCGGCACCCAGATCAGTTGGCTGCGCGACCAGTTCCTCGACTTCTCCGACGCGATGAACCTCGATGCACTGATCGAGCCTTGGCGCCCACAAAACCCAATGTAAGGAAGCTTTCATGGCCGTTGTCATCGACCAACCGGTTGCGGATTTCGAAGCACCTGCCACCAGCGGGCAGACCGTCAGCCTGTCTGCCCTGAAGGGCAAACAAGTGGTGATCTATTTCTATCCGAAGGACAGCACCCCGGGTTGCACTACCGAAGGTCAGGGCTTTCGTGATCAATACGCCGCGTTCAAGGCCGCCAATACCGAGATTTTCGGTATCTCTCGCGACAGCCTGAAGTCCCACGAGAACTTCAAGTGCAAGCAGGAGTTTCCCTTTGAGCTGATCAGCGACAAGGACGAAGCCGTCTGCCAATTGTTCGACGTGATCAAGTTGAAGAAGCTGTACGGCAAGGAATACTTGGGCGTTGATCGCAGCACGTTCCTGATTGATAAGGAAGGCGTGCTGCGTCAGGAATGGCGCGGTGTGAAGGTGCCGGGGCATGTGGATGCAGTTCTGGCTGCTGCTCAGAATCTGAATAAAGCTTGATGGTTTTGCGTCGCCCTCATTGACGCCTTCGCGAGCAAGCTCGCTCCCACATTGAACTTGTGAACGCCACAGATCCAATGTGGGAGCGAGCCTGCTCGCGAATAGCCTTCATACAAAATCTGACTCAACCGCTACAGCAGCGGCGCCACCGCCGGCTCTTGGCGCGGCCAGGCATCCAGCACCGCCTTGAACAGCGTCGCCAGCGGGATCGCAAAGAACACGCCCCAGAATCCCCACAACCCGCCAAACAACAGCACCGCGCAGATGATTGCCACCGGGTGCAGGTTGACCGCCTCCGAGAACAGCAACGGCACCAGCACGTTGCCATCCAGTGTCTGGATGATTCCGTAGACCGCCATCAAATAGATGAACTGATCACTCCAGCCCCACTGAAACAACGCAATCAGCAATACCGGCACGGTCACCACCACCGCGCCAACGTACGGCACCACCACCGAGACGCCGACCAGCAACGCCAGGAGCGCCGCATAATTCAGTCCGAGCGCCACAAAAGCGATGTAGGTCACGCCACCACAAATAACGATTTCAATGACCTTGCCGCGAATGTAATTGGCGATCTGTCGGTTCATTTCCTGCGCAACCCGGGTGATCAATGCACGCTCACGCGGCAAGTAGCCACGCACCCACTCGCCGATCATGACCCGGTCCTTGAGGAAGAAGAACACCAGAATCGGTACCAGCACCAGATAGATCATGATGTTCACCAGCAATGGCAGACTCGACAACGAGAATGTCAGTGCCCATTGGCCGAACTTGCCGATCTCGCCCCGCGCTGCTTCGATCGCCTGCAACACCTGCTCGTCGGACACCAGATGCGGATAGCGCTCCGGCAGCAACAGCAGCAGCGATTGCCATTTGGCGAGCATGCCCGGCAGTTCATTGAACAGGGTAATCAACTGATGCCAAAGCAGCGGCAGCACCACGACGATAAACAGCATCAACACGCCCATGAACAGCGCAAACACCAACCCCACCGCCACACCACCCGGCACACGCAGGCGTTCCAGCGTGACCACCAGGCCCTGCATCAGATATGCCAGCACCATCCCCGCCAGCACCGGTGCGAGCATGCCGCCAAGGGTGAGCACTGCGGTGAAGGCGAGAAACAGCAGCACCGCCAGCACCACGGCTTCTTCATCGGAGAAGTAGCGCTGAATCCAGTCGCGTAACACTTTGAACATCAATAATCCTTAGGTCTTTTACGCTGTCGGTTTCAGGCCTTTTTCAACCAGTAACGGTAAACACCTGCTTCGTCTTCTTCGCGCAGCAGGGTATGACCGGCCAACTTGGCAAAGGTGCGGAAGTCGCGCTGCGAGCCTGCGTCGGTCGCGATGACCTTGAGGACAGCGCCACTCTGGAGCTTGTTGAGTTCCATTTTTGCCTTGAGCAACGGCAACGGACAATTCAGGCCACTGGCGTCCAGTTCCACGTCATGGGCTACAGCGTCAGTCATTGCGTCACTCCGGTTCGGGTCGTCGAGCTGCCTAGAATATCTGGTCGCAGCTCCGGTGTCCGGCTACAGTAAGGTCTTTGTCTTCTAAGGCTTTGTGCATGACTTTTCTGCGCCCTACCCTGCTGACGCTCGCTTGCCTGCTCGCCTCACCAGGCTTTGCCGACGATCTGCCGTCACTCGGCGACGCCAGTTCTGCCATTGTCTCGCCGCAACAGGAATACCAGCTCGGCCGCGCTTGGCTGGCGATGTTGCGCAGCCAGGTTTCACAACTCAACGATCCGCAGCTCAAGGACTACGTCGAATCCAGCGTGTACAAACTGGTGGAGACCAGCCAGGTCACTGACCGGCGCCTTGAATTCATTCTGATCAACAGCCCGCAGCTCAACGCCTTCGCGGCGCCAGGTGGCGTGGTCGGGGTCAACGGTGGTTTGTTCCTCAACGCGCAGACGGAAGGTGAATACGCCTCGGTTCTCGCCCACGAATTGGCGCACTTGTCGCAACGCCACTTTGCCCGTGGCGTCGAAGCTTCACAGCGGATGCAGGTGCCGATGATGGCTGCGCTGCTGGCCGGCATCGTCATTGCGGCGGCCGGTGGCGGTGACGCTGGCATCGCAACAATTGCCGGTACGCAGGCAGCGGCGATTCAATCGCAACGGACCTTCTCCCGACAGAACGAACAGGAAGCCGACCGCATCGGTATCCTCAATCTGGAAAAGGCCGGTTATGACCCGCGCTCGATGCCGACCATGTTCGAGCGTCTGATGCGTCAATATCGTTTCGACGCCAAGCCACCGGAATTCCTGCTGACTCACCCGGTGACCGAATCGCGTATTGCTGACACCCGCAACCGTGCCGAACAGGCCAAACAGGGCGGTATAGAAGACTCCAAGCGCTATCAGTTGATCCGCGCGCGCGTGCAGCTGATCTATGAAGAAACCCCTGGCCTGGGTGCCAAGCGTTTCCGTGCGCAACTGGACGAGAACCCGAAAAACGATGTGGCGCGTTACGGTCTGGCGATCGCTCAGATCAAGGGCGGCCAGCTGAACGAGGCTCGCGAGAACCTCAAGCAATTGCTGGCAACATCGCCTAACGAAATTATCTATAACCTCGCCCAGGTCGATCTGGACATCACCAATAATCGTTTGCCAGATGCGCAATCGCGGGTTGACCGGATGCTCACGCAATATCCCGGCAACTATCCGCTGAATCAGGTTCGTGTGGATCTGCTGCTGAAACAGAATCGCGCGCCGGATGCCGAGAAGGCCCTGGAAGCGTTACTCAAATCCCGCCCGGATGACCCGGACGTCTGGTATCAGGTCGCCGAAACCCGTGGCTTGTCCGGCAATATCATCGGCCTGCATCAGGCGCGCGCCGAGTACTTTGCATTGGTTGGCGATTATCGTCAGGCGATCCAGCAGCTCGATTTTGCCAAGCGCAAGGCTGGCAGCAACTTCCCGCTATCCTCGCGAATCGATGCCCGCCAGCGTGAGCTGATGGAGCAGGAGCGGATGATCAAGGACATGATGGGCTGATCGTTACCCACCGGGACAAAAGCTTCAGGCATAAAAAAACCGCCTCTCTCGAGGCGGTTTCTTTTTTACCTTTGCGCTAGGTTATTCAGCCAGTTTGAAGGTGATGAAGCTGGCACGACCTTGACGTAGTACGCGCATCGACACCGAACGATTCTTCGGCAGCGCTTTGGCGATCTCGCCGAACTCCTTGGTGGAGCCGATGGCCTGGTTGTTCAGGTGCGTAATCACGTCACCTGGCTGCAGACCGATCAGGGCCGCAGGACCGTCCTGCACTTCCTTGATCACCACACCACCTTTGAGGTCGTAGGTTTTCTTCTGCTCGGCGGTCAGCTCACCCACGGCAACACCGAGACGGTTACTGGTGGTTTCAGCGCCGGACTTCGGCAGCGCATCCAGTTCTTTGTCTTCGTCCGGGATGGCGCCAACGGTCAGCTCGACGTTCTTGCGCTTGCCTTCACGAATCACTTCCAGATTGGCTTTGGCGCCAGCTTTCAGTGCACCGACCAGATGTGGCAGGTCCGCAGACATGACGATCGGCTGGCCGTTCATGCTCAGGATCACGTCGCCGACTTGCAGGCCACCTTTGGCTGCCGGGCCGTCATCCTGAATCTGGGCAACCAGCGCGCCGGCTGGTTTATCCAGACCGAACGACTCGGCCAGATCCTTGTTCACTTCCTGGATGACCACGCCCAACCAGCCACGGCTGACCTTGCCGCCGCTCTTCAGCTGATTGGACACATCCATCGCCACGTCGATCGGGATCGCGAACGACACGCCCATGAAGCCGCCCGAACGCGTGTAGATCTGCGAGTTGATGCCGACCACTTCACCGTTCAGGTTGAACAGCGGACCACCGGAGTTGCCCGGGTTGATCGGCACGTCAGTCTGGATGAACGGCACGTAGTTTTCGTTGGGCAGGCTACGGCCGACGGCACTGACGATGCCTTGGGTCACGGTGTGGTCGAAGCCGAACGGCGAACCGATTGCCACGACCCACTGGCCGGCCTTCAGGTCCTGGGATTTGCCGAGTTTGAGCACCGGCAGATCTTTGCCTTCGATTTTCAGCAAGGCCACGTCGGAACGCGGGTCGGTGCCGATCAGCTTGGCTTTCATTTCGCTGCGATCAGCCAGACGCACGAGAATCTCGTCAGCATCAGCGATCACATGGTTGTTGGTCAGGATGTAGCCATCCGGAGAGATGATGAAGCCCGAGCCCAGCGACTGCGCTTCACGCTGACGACCACCACCGCCCGGCGAGCGCTGTTGAGGCGGCATGCCACGCTCGAAGAACTCGCGCAGCATCGGCGGCAGACCTTCCAGATCAGGCATCTGCTGATTCACTTTGCGATCCGGCAGTTTCTGCGTGGTACTGATGTTCACCACGGCTGGCGACGCCTGTTCGACCAATTGGGTGAAGTCAGGCAGATCGGCCGCTTGTGCAGCAGGGACTGCCTGACCGAGCAACAGCACGGTGGCGAAAATGGAGAGATAAGATTTCAAACTTGGTATCGACATACAGCTCCCGTTACGACGAGCAGGGTTAAGCGATATGGAGCAAGGAACGCCGGAAACCACCGACCGGCATTTTTGTTCCGGCAAAAACAAACAAGGCCAGAGCCGTGAGGCTCTGACCTATAAAAAATTTCCGGGCTATTTGCAAATGAAAATGCTCAGCAAACATTTCATCTACGTCTCGACGAAGAAGTGGTAATGACTGAAATCAGCTCACTGCTTGCTGGTTGCAGTGCCATCAGTGTTACGCATCGACAGAGCAATTCGTTCGGCGGTGCCAATCGGGATTTCGCCGACCACCGTCACCATGATTTCGCCCTGAGGCGTGGTCAGGCGGCGTGAAACGGCAACGGTCGGGCCCAATTGAGTCCGAGTGTCGGTGACGGTTGCGCCGTTCAATGGCTCAAGGAAAACCGAGAAACGCGCCAGACCGTCGTCATATAGCAAGCTGCTGACCTGAGTCTTGGTTTCCGGATCTTTGTGCGAGTTACTGCTGGTCAGCTCGAAACCCGGTGGTAGCCAGTCCGAGTGCCAGACTTGAGTGGTCTTGACCGCCGAAGCCTTGTCACTGTCCAGCGTAATTGCCTTGCAGTCAGCGTCGGCCTGCAAGTCCTTGTCCGAAGGGACTTCATCAGTATCAAGACTGGTGAACTGGAAGCGCTCAAGCAACTGCCCCTTGTCGTTCAGCAGCAACGACTTCAGCGGCAAGCCGGTTTTCTTGTCCAGATGCAGCTCAAACCCGTAACGATGCTGATCGCGAGGCGTCAGCGATACGATCACTGCGTCTCGCCCAGCCACGCGCGATTTGCCGATGACGGCAAGGTCATACCAGTTTTTCAGCTTTTGCGGATCGAGAGGACGAGCGGCTGAGTTGGGAGAATCCCCCAGCCCGGCAATCAGGGTGCCGCTGACGCATTGAGTGTGTCCATCAATGCGCACGACTTCCTGCGCCGAACCGTCGAGCTGAAGTAAACGCTCGCGGACCTGGCCATTCTGGACGCGATGCCAGATGTTATGGGTAGAAAAGCTACCGTTACGCTCGTAAACGAATGTGCCGTGAAAGCTTTGCTGTTGCTCGGCCTGGCCCAGACGGGTCAACCAGTCCTGGGCCTCATCAGCGTGGGCTGGAACAATGAACCAGCCACTGAGCAGAAGCGAAAGTAGAGGTATGGCGCGCATGATCCTCCTTAACGGTTTTCCAGACTTGCTGCACGTGCGTATGGCAGTGCGCTTTCAGTGCCTTTCAGTGCAGCCTGTTGAGCGTGCTGGCGCAGATAACCTGGCAGACGCTGATCATGCCAGCCTGGTTGACCTTGCAGTACGCCGTTGGCCATAGGGCCAGTGGCTTCCGAACTCTCACTATAGCCTGCCAGAACAGCCGGACCTTTGACCTGTGGGGTCGCCAGGGTTGTCTGACTGGATTGCTGAGCCAGTTCGACGCCAGCGATTTCGTCCTGGTTGTACAGGCGAACACCGGCCAGAACGGCAACAGTCACCGAGGCAGCAACAGCCAGACGGCCGAGGTTGCGCCATGGGCTGCGAGATACTTTGGCCGGAGCCGTTTCGTCTTCCAGTGCAGCAGACACTGCCGCAGCGATATCCAGACGTGGAAGCAGCAGATCCTTGTGCATGGCTGCCCGAGCGATCTGGTAACGAGCCCAGGTCTCACGGGTATCAACATCATCCAGTGCATTAAGCACTCGACGCAATTCCAGTTCGTCCGCTTCGTTATCCATCACTGCGGACAGCGATTCCTGCAGGGCTTCACGACTCATGGCGTTCCTCTCTTGGCTGTCGCCGCTGTCTCAGTTTTCCTGCAACAACGGCTGCAGGGCTTTATCGATGGCCTCCCGAGCGCGGAAAATCCGGGAGCGCACGGTACCCACCGGACATTGCATGACGCTCGCAATGTCCTCGTAACTCAGACCATCGAATTCACGTAAAGTTAAAGCCGTACGCAAATCCTCTGGCAGTTGCTGGATGGTTCGATGGACGGTGCCTTCGATCTCATCCCGCAGCAGTGCACGTTCTGGTGACTCGAGATCCTTGAGGCCGTGATCGCCATCGTAGAACTCTGCGTCTTCGGAACTTACATCGCTATCCGGCGGCCGGCGGCCGCGTGAAACCAGGTAATTCTTCGCCGTGTTAATGGCAATACGGTACAGCCACGTATAAAACGCACTGTCGCCGCGAAAGTTTCCAAGTGCTCGATACGCCTTGATAAAGGCTTCCTGAGCCACGTCCTGGGCTTCATGGGTGTCGTGCACAAAACGCACGATCAACCCGAGAATCTTGTGCTGATACTTCAGCACCAACAGATCGAAAGCTCGCTTGTCGCCGCGTTGAACGCGCTCGACCAGCTGCTGATCCTCTTCCTGGGTTAGCATGAACACTCCTCGATAAGCCCGGAGGAGACTTGCATAACTAAACGACCAGACTTGCAAACATAGACTCGGGCTTTTCGCAAAAGTTCTCCCCCTCAAGGCAAGTTTCCTGCGGGCTCTGATTTGGCACGCACGAAAAACGCAGCTCGGGATAAACCGGCTGCGCGAATAATCTTGTCATCGGTTTCGCCGGCAGGAATCCAACCGCAGATTCCGCACTGAAGCCGACACTGTCCCTTATCTCTGGCACCGACTATTGATCTTGGGCCTTTGGCAAAAGTTCCAATTATTTATAGTCGCCACCACCCGACATTGGGCAACCCTGTGCTGAAAAAGTCTGTTTCAGCGCCGATACAGTCGCCTTTTCCCCAAACGGAGGAAAAAAACTTCCGACGAAGCACTCGTTTTTTCCCTTCACAGTAGTTTCACAATGCCATATCGGCCCGGCTATTGTGCCGCCCCACCCCTCTATATACTAGTGGGCTGTGTGGCTGTCTTGACTCGCCGATCCAGCTGTCTTGCGCCACCCCCGACCCGGGTCGCTTTGAGCGGAATCCTGTAATGAGCCAACAATTCCAACATGATGTTCTGGTCATAGGCAGCGGTGCTGCCGGTTTGAGTCTCGCGCTGACCCTGCCGGGTCATTTGCGCATTGCCGTATTGAGTAAAGGCGATCTCGCCAACGGTTCGACTTTCTGGGCCCAGGGTGGCGTTGCCGCCGTGCTCGACGACACCGATACTGTCGAATCCCATGTAGAGGACACCCTGAACGCCGGTGGCGGTCTGTGCCATGAAGATGCCGTGCGCTTCACCGTGGAGCACAGCCGCGAAGCCATCCAGTGGCTGATCGACCAAGGTGTTCCGTTCACCCGCGACGATCAATCCGGCACTGAAGATGGCGGGTTCGAATTCCATCTGACCCGCGAAGGCGGTCACAGCCACCGTCGCATCATCCATGCGGCCGATGCTACCGGTGCCGCAATCTTCAAAACTTTGCTGACTCAGGCCAAAGAGCGTTCGAATATCGAGTTGCTGGAGCAGCGAGTTGCCGTTGATCTGATCACCGAACGACGCTTGGGCATGGACGGCGAGCGCTGCCTCGGCGCCTACGTACTCAACCGCAAGACCGGTGAAGTCGACACTTACGGCGCACGCTTTGTGATTCTGGCCTCGGGCGGCGCCGCCAAGGTCTACCTCTATACCAGCAATCCCGATGGCGCCTGCGGTGACGGCATCGCCATGGCCTGGCGCTCGGGCTGCCGGGTGGCGAATCTGGAATTCAACCAGTTCCACCCGACCTGCCTCTATCACCCGCAGGCCAAGAGTTTTCTGATCACCGAAGCCCTGCGCGGCGAAGGCGCGCATTTGAAGCTGCCCAATGGCGAACGCTTCATGTCCCGCTTCGACAAGCGCGCCGAACTGGCGCCGCGCGACATCGTCGCCCGCGCCATCGACCATGAAATGAAGCGCTTGGGTGTCGACTGCGTTTATCTCGATATCAGCCACAAACCCGAAGCGTTCATTAAAAGTCACTTCCCGACTGTTTATGAGCGCTGCCTCGGTTTCGGCATCGACATCACCAAGCAGCCGATCCCGGTCGTACCGGCTGCGCATTACACCTGCGGCGGCGTAATGGTCGATCAGAATGGCCGCACCGATGTGCCCGGCCTGTACGCCATCGGTGAAACCAGCTTCACCGGCCTGCACGGCGCCAACCGCATGGCCAGCAACTCGCTGCTGGAATGTTTTGTTTATGCGCGCTCGGCCGCGGCGGACATCCTCGCGCAACTGGACGATGTCACCGCACCAAACGCCCTGCCCGTCTGGGACGCCAGCCAGGTGACCGATTCCGACGAAGATGTGATCATCGCGCACAACTGGGATGAACTGCGGCGGTTCATGTGGGACTACGTCGGCATCGTACGCACCAACAAGCGCCTGCAACGGGCGCAACACCGCGTGCGCCTGCTGCTGGACGAGATCGACGAGTTCTACAGCAACTACCGAGTAAGCAGAGACCTGATTGAGTTGAGGAACCTTGCTCAGGTAGCTGAACTGATGATCCAGTCAGCGATGGAACGCAAGGAATCCCGTGGTCTGCACTACACGCTGGACTATCCAGAGATGCTGCCAGAGGCGAAGGATACGATCCTTACACCGACCAGATGAGGCACGTTAGGAGACCTGAGCGTAGCACGCTAAGGCCCCGTTTTGTAACAGCTTTGCGCCATATTTGTCCCAGCTCTGGGGTCTCTATCGTCCGCCCATGAGGGTCTCTATGGCGCCTGTGCGGGCCTCTGCGAGTGCCTACGGGGGAACCTTGGCAGTCAGTATGAATGAGGTGGTCTTTCAGATTTTTCTGTCAGATTCTCATTAAGAGGTCTTGAAGTGCCCGTACAGCCAGAACACCACATGGACAACCACACAGACCCAGTAGGCAGCCTGTAGCGCGTCCATGAGGTTCTCCTTGGGGATTCGACTAGATGGCCTTGAGGCCAAGCTGAGCTGCTCGTGCCGGTGTCAGGTTGCCCTTTGCTACAGCAGCATGCAGACCCTTTTGGGTGTTCTTGTGGGGAATCTTAAGGGACTTCCAGTCACAGCGGTCATTGAATACATGACGCTCAAAGATGGCAGCGCTATGGTGATTGCCCTTACTGCGCATCTTGTCGGCAACAATGAGAGCGACCTCAGGCATCTCAAGGATGGCCTCGAAGGCGTCATAAACCATTCCTTCGAACTCATCTGAGACCCATCCGGCATACGCCAGAGTGGCACGCTTGGTGGCTTGAGTAACGGAGCCTGCTCGCCCCTTGTTTAACGAACCGATATTTCCGGTTTGTTCCAAGGTCTTAGCCTTCTTGGTATCTACCCATTTACCCGGCTGTTTGCCCTTAGGCAGCTTTAGGGCCCGCCAGATGTCTGTCAGATCCCACATACCTGAGTCGTTAGCCCTGAAGGCTTGCCCTTCGATGATGATGACGTGGGAAGCGTGCTTGTGTTGGATGTCGATTGTCATTTCATGGTGTCCTTTTTGTTTGCTCGCTGAGTTCGCTCCCACAGACCAGCACACAGACCCCATGACGGGTTCTGGCCGGTGGCGCAGAGAGCAAACAGAAAGACTGTGTATGGATGATTGCCCAGCGACGGGCGAAGGGTTGAAGAGAGACTGCCTATCCTCGTTGGTGAGGGGTTTTGTTAAGCGGTGCCCCTGCCGATCCCTCTCGGGTCGGTCTTACGGGGCTTCCAAAGGATATTTCTCAGGTCAGCTTAATGTTGGTAATCATCGGAAAAGCCACGGTTTGGGTCTGTAGACCATCCGCAGTCAGCTTCACTTTGACCTTGCCGTTAGCCACGATGTCCACGACTGTCATGATCTCCACGTCCCAGCACTGATGGGCGCCGTTACGAGTCGCTTGGATCTTCCAGATGTCTCCGTTACCACCTTCGCGATAACTCAGCGAGGTGAACATCTTAGGCAGCAAGAACAGCCCGTAGTCAGTGCCGCTATAAGGTTGCACAGAGGCACCGATCAGAGACTCGATGTCTTCAACACCTGCACGCTGAGCAGCACGCTCAAGAACCGCGAGCAACGACACCGGCAGCAGAACCACAAAGTCCGACAGCGAGCTACCTACGGTCTGGTTGATGTTCATCGTCAAGATGTCGATCAGATCCTCAGCGACCTCCACAGGCTTACCGGTTGGCTTAGTCTCGGAGACGCTTTCAGTGGATGGAGCGCTGGAGAGAATACCGGCGATCTTGCCAGCGGCATCATGCTCAATGTCCCGTAGTAGCTTCTCACCGGTCTGGTGCATTGAGCCTTCAGTGAAGCCCGCCATCAGGTTATGGTCGAGGATGGTGAAGCGCTTGCTAATGACCAATGCTGTATCGGTTGGCTCGGTGAAGATCACAGACCCGGCCAGGACTTCGCCCTTCGAGACGGTCTGGTTATCCCAGTTCTTACGAGGATCGAAACTGACGGAGCGATCAGCCATCGTGATGATTTGCTGACCAGTTGCTTCAGAGCCAGCCGGACGGAATTCACAAGGGGTGTGTTCGATTGCCGCTTGGCGCCACTCATCACCGTTGAGGTAATCGTCGAGGGCCTCTGTAAGGGCTTCCACAAAGGCGGACACATCAGTGGCCGCTTCGGTCTCAACGCGGACATCAGCGGTATTGAAGCGGATTGAGCCACTTGGGAATGGATTGCCATCATCGACAATGGCCGTGTAATGAGCAGATGGTTTGACGTATTGATTAGGCTGTTTCATTAAAATGTTCTCCTGAATTAGTTTGTGAGTAGTCGCGAAAGGGCTAGAGTAGTCAGCCGTTATTACGTGAGCGAGCTGCCAAAACTTTCCGACCGTGTTCACGGATGGCAGCAGCACGGGCCTCTCTTTCAGCTTTCGCTTGGGCCAGTTCGCGTGGAGTCCGCTCGCGTAAACGCTCAGCACGCTCGTCAGCTTCTCGCTGGAGTTGCTCACGGATCTCTTTCTGCTCCCGCTTGGTCATGAAGTAGACCTGAGCGTCCTCTTGGATGGCCTTGAGAGACAAACCGGCTTCCTCGAAAGCTTTGATAACGCCGAACTTGGTGCCGTTGTTCCGGCCACACTGGGCCATCAGCAAGGGCAACATGACGCTTTCGACGTACTCACGATTGAGGGTCTGCCCCGACACAGTTACTTCGTTCTTCAAGACTTTGGTAATGGTGATATTCATGGGTTTGGATCTCCTATGAGGTGACTCTTTGATCGACCTTGGCGCCATAGACGCGCACGACAAGACGGCAAGGAGGGAGCCGCATGGGCATCTTCCAAGGTCGATCAAAAGGTTCTTGGTTTGGGTTATGTGGCTAATGCTGGATCAGGACATGGCAAGCCTGAAGGCATCTGAAGGGCACCAGTGAGGCGACACTGGGTTATTGCTGAGCTGCTATGGGACGAGCTTTGAGGATAACGGGAACACCCTTCACGGCTCCGTAAAGAGCGATCAGGTCGAGACCAGTAGCAGCCATAAGAGCCTCAAGGGACTCCATTAGGAATGTTCCCAACTTGCCCGAGACGAACTCATTGGTTTTCTCTGGGGGCCGGTTCGTGAAAACATCGAGAGCTTTTAGATCGAACAAAGCGGTAGAGGATCGACCGGTCATTGCCGATTCGATAGATAACAAGGTTTCACGATGTTGATGATCGAGACCATTGAGTTTGAAGTGGAATCGCATGGGCCTCCTTTGAGACGAACTGAGAGAATGGGATATTCATGGTCGCCAGACCAGTCCTTAACTTAGAGAGAGCTTGAGAGAATCTTTAAGACAAAAGCAAAGATTTATTTAAAGAATAATAATCAGAGTTACTCAATGAGTAATCTTTAGAATCTTTAAGTTAACGGCCCCCATGAACATTGAGCAGTACACGGTGGCCCCAATCCCGTGCAAGGCTTCCCAGCGATGCCCTCAAGAGGCACCGACTAACGATCAGCAATTTCAATGTTCGCTCCTTCCTACTGGAGCCAGACACGGGGTCTGCTTACCGGGGACATTTGAGCGTTGGCGAGCTGGTCGCGCTTGGCACTCGGTGTTCTCTGGTCGGATCCATGGAGGAGCCGGTAGGAATATGGATGGTCAGCCGAACAACGATTTATTTTCGTCGGTGTGTTGCTCGGTAGCCATAGTGAGGGTTTTTAAATTTTGGTTGACATTTATGCAGTATTTACCTGAGGAACCCTTGACGAGATCAGCGACTGGTCTCGCCGGTCTCCACGTTCAGATAAACCTTGTTACTAAGGTTCATCCCTCCGCAATAGGTGAAATACATTCCCTTCCCTCTATTCGGTGAGGACATCCACCCACCCATTTCCTCGAAGTCACTCTCGCTGCAAATGCCTTCGTTGATTAGCTTGCGGGCGCCTTGAGAGAATTGCGCTCTATAAAGTCTGTAATCATCTGACGACTTAATAAGCGCATCATCACCACTTGCATCATTTGCTGGATCCTCAGGGCGATTCACAGCCAAATCTTTAGCTTGAACCCACTCAGCAAACTTACCATGCGTGATACCATTTGAGCTTACACAGGCTGCATTTCCATCCTTCACATACTCACTAACTCCATTTACACAGGAAGCTGAGTATCGTTTAGTTATCCGCACCCACCCACCTTTTTCCTCAAGAGCCTTGACGTTTTCCCTAAACATCAGACGACCTGCCACCCCGCACTCAATCGCAGGGCAGGTGTGCCGATCCGTGCGATCTGTAGTAACCCATAACTGATTCTCCGCAGCAGCGGATCCAGAGAGGGCGTGAAGCGTAATAAAAAGCACGGCACTGGAAGCGGAACGTCCTTTGTTCAATTTCAAGCCCTTTTTAATGTGATTTAGAGGTATTGGATCGAGTAAATCATACGGCTTTATTCGTTTCTTTGGGTTCCTCCTTGGCATCCTTTGTCTGCCTTTAGGCCATGACAGCGCCTGAAGGATCTTTCAGACCAGCCGCTTCGGCGACCCCGTGAGGCCACGAACATCAGCTCATGCTCAGGGTGACCCACGAGAACATCCAGATCGATGCCCATGAAGTCGTATTGACATCACACGCCATTTGATGATCCGCTAAGAGCGCCAACACATGGAGGATTTATGGCTTACTACACCGACAACTCAAAATTCGACAAGATCACTAACCCTAGCGATGTATGGTCGAAGCACTTTGGCCCCGCCGAAATTGTACCTGCCTCGGGCATCTACCGCTGCATCGGTTGCAAAAAAGAGGTCACTTCTAACAAAGGCGATAAGTTTCCACCACAGAATCACCACCAGCATGCAACTTCGGTTGGCCCTGTGAAGTGGCAGATGAACGTTTGGACAAATACCGAAGGTAAGTAATATTCAGGACTGCTCAACGGCTTTTCTTACATGCTGTTGAGCAGTTTCAAATTGATTATCTGAAGGCCTTAACTAGAGCATCAGCCATCCGCCCTACCTCTACAGCACTTCCCGCACCATAAAGGTCATAGCTAATTGACCCCGACGAATGCCCCAAGATCGACTCGGCAGTTCCCACAGGAACCTCAGCGGCCTTCAAGGCACCAGCCAAAGAGTGTCGTAGCGAATGGAAAGTCTGGGTGCGGTCAGTCTTCAGGCCCAAGACATCCCGAAGAGCGCCATTGAGCAACCCTGAGAACTGCCCTGCACCCAGCTTGAACAACTGCGAGTCGGCCTTCTCGACAAACCCAAGGAACGCTTGAAGGTCAAACCCGTAGGCCCCATCGGTCAGCGGTACGACACGGAGCGCATTCTTGGTCTTGGCTGTCTTGCCATCGTTCCTATTGATGTCGATGACCCAGATGCCATTACCGTCAGTGCCTGGGATCTTCTTAACATCAGCCTTGGTGAGCTGCCTCAGTTCCTCAATACGAGTCCCAGTGATGACCCCAAGAGACAATGCCCAACGCTGCCACGAGTCTTCAGGGAGCGTCTTGGCGCGGGCCATGAGTGTCTTTACTTGATCCTGAGAGAACGCCTCACGGGAGCTGTCGGCACCTTTGGTAGGCTTCAGACCCTTATCGAAGCTCTTGTCGATATAGCCGTTATGCACAGCCCAATCCATGACAGTGGTAAGGCGGGTCAGTATCTTCTTCACGGTGGACGCTGAGCGATCCTCAAGGAGTCTCTCCTTCAGAGCCACCATGTCAGCCCGCGTGTGGGTCTTCAGGTCAAGCTCACCCAGAACAGTAGCTATAGAGCCACAAGAAGACTTTATGTCCCTCATGGTGCTTGCTTCGACGTGTTCCTTGCGTTCCTCCATGTAAAGCTCAGAGATGGCCTTGAAGGTCAGCGGCTTGGAGGCTTCAGTTGATAATACAGATAGAGACGGACGGAGGGCCACAGACGTGCCACAAGACTCTTCTTTAAGTCCCCTAACGATCTCAACCAGCTTCCCCGGCCTCCCGTTCAGGCGCTCCTGTGATGCCTCAATGATCTCCAATGCCTTGCCCACTGCTCGTTGCTGATTGAGGCTCAAGGACATCTTGGCGCTGGCCTCTCGAAGCGCTTGATGATGCTCATCATGGATCATCTCGTAGGCGACCAATGAGCTATCACCATGCGCCATCGTCAAGGATGACTCAGCGATGTCTACCAGACGCTCACGGAGTACATCCCAAGTCGCCTCAGGGTTGTCGAAGTGATACGCCTTGAGGGTCTTGAGGATGTCCTTCGAGATGGTCATAGCGGTGGCCTTGTCGGTAGTTCTGAGCGAAAGCGTGAAGAAGCCCGTAGCGGTGCCTTGAGGGCGAAGGCGAAGGTAATAGCGACCAGACCGGCGATAGTGGTACGGCTTGGCGAGCGCAGTTTGTAACAGCTTTGTCCCACTTTGGGAGCGGTGGTTGACGGTCATCGGCTGAAACCCCGGTATCTATTGGGTTTAGCCTCATAGGGTCGAGTTCTACAGCAACTATAAGGTCAGCCGCGATCTGATCGAGCTGCGCAACCTGGCGCAAGTCGCCGAACTGATGATCTGCTCAGCCATGGAACGCAAGGAAAGTCGCGGCCTGCATTACACCCTCGACTATCCAGACATGCTGCCCGAGGCGCTCGACACTATTCTGGTGCCGCCCACCTACGTCGGCTGAACTTGAGCCGTACTCGCAGGCGCCGGTGCAAATCCGCCGCCTGCGAGTCTCGCGGCACGCAGATTGATCTGACCCGCCATTCGCCGCGCAAGCGAAAACGCAGAACCACAATCAATGGCAGCGCAAGGCTGTCCGGACGCAACTGCGCCGCTTGCCAACCATCAGCCTGATTCCACACCTGCCAACCATCGACGTCCCGACGCAATCCACGAAACGCCTTGGGATGATTCAACAGAATCTGCCTTGGCAACGCCCAAAAGCCATGCAGCAGACAGCCAAAAGCCCCGAGCACGCTGGCCCAGAGTGGAATCGAAAGCAGAAACAACGAACCCAGCGCGAACGCCTGGGCCAACAGATAAGCCGCCAGCAACTGCCGTGAGGCATGCCAGCGGCATTCGAACGTGTTACTTGGGCTGGACACGGTCCAGGATCATGCGAACCATGCGCTGCAGTTCCGGATCTTCAGACTCGCTGCGCTCCATGAACCAGCCGAACATGTCCTGATCCTCGCACTCCAACAGGCGAACATACAACGCACGATCCACCTCGTTCAGATCGGCATAAACCTCTTTCACGAACGGCACCAGCAACACGTCAAGCTCAAGCATGCCGCGACGGCTGTGCCAAAAGAGGCGATTCAGTTCAACTTGTTCGACCATGGAGCCCTCCTCAAATTTGGCGGCAAGTATACAGCCCCGGGACAGGTCGCACAGTCGGCTTTGGTCGGGGACCACCGATCCTTTATCAACTACCCATTTCAACAACGCGCCCTTATGATGTGCCCCAGTCTATTTACCCTGCGATGACCCATGGCCGATTCTGCTTTTTTCTGCACCCTGTCTCATGAAGGCGTTCTCGCGGTTCGCGGCGCGGATGCCGGAAAATTCCTGCAAGGCCAGTTGACCTGCAACCTCAATTACCTCAGCGACAACCGTGCCAGCCTTGGCGCCCGTTGCACGCAGAAGGGCCGGATGCAGTCGAGCTTCCGCATTCTGCTCGAAAGTGACGGTGTGGTTCTGGCGATGGCCAGTGAGCTGCTGGAGCCGCAACTGGCGGACCTGAAAAAGTACGCGGTGTTCTCCAAATCGAAACTGACTGACGAAAGTGCCGCTTGGGTACGCTTTGGTCTGGAGCATGGCGACAACGCCTTGACCAGCCTCGGCCTGGAGTTGCCAGCGGAAACCGACAGCGTCGTGCGTCACGAAGGCCTGATTGCGATTCGCGTCTCGCCGGATCGCGCCGAACTCTGGGTACCGGCCGATCAGGCTGACGCGATCAAAGCAAAATTGTCCGCAGCCCTGCCTGAAACCGAGCTGAATCAATGGTTGCTGGGCCAGATCCGCGCCGGTATCGGCCAGGTCATGCCGAGCACCCGCGAGCTGTTCATCCCGCAGATGCTCAACCTGCAAGCCGTTGGCGGCGTGAGCTTCAAGAAAGGCTGCTACACCGGCCAGGAAATCGTCGCGCGCATGCAGTACCTGGGCAAACTCAAGCGTCGTCTGTATCGCTTGAGCCTGGACGCCGCTGACTTGCCGGAGCCTGGCACACAACTGTTTGCGCCAAGCCACAACAGCGCCATTGGTGAAGTGGTGCTGGCCGCCAAGGCCGGGCAAAACATTGAACTCCTGGCGGTGCTGCAGGCCGAAGCCGGTGATTTGCATTTGGGCGCTCTTGAAGGCCCGGCGCTGCATCTGCTCGACCTGCCTTACGAACTGGATCGCGACCGCGAAATCCAGCGCTGATCGCAGCATTTGTTGCAACACCCTAGAGAGTTTAAATGAGCGAACTGGCGGAAAAAGTCCAACAGGATTTGGTTGAGGCCATCGATAACGATGACCTGGTTCTGCCCACGTTGCCGGAAGTGGCCCTGCAGATTCGCAAGGCCGCTGAAGACCCGGAGATCAGCGTCAGCGACCTGAGCAAAGTGATCGGCCGTGACACGGCGCTGTCGGCGCGTCTGATCAAAGTGGTCAACAGCCCGTTGCTGCGCGCCGCACAGGAAGTCACCGACCTGCACACGGCCATCACCCGGCTGGGCATCAACTACAGCAGCAACCTGGCGATCGGTCTGGTGATGGAGCAGATCTTCCACGCCCGCTCCGAAGTGGTCGAGCAGAAGATGCGCGAAGTCTGGCGCAAGAGTCTGGAAATTGCCGGGGTCAGTTATGCGCTGTGTCGCCGCTACACTCAGCTCAAACCCGATCAGGCAGCGCTCGGCGGGCTGGTGCATCAGATTGGCGTGCTGCCGATTCTGACCTACGCCGAAGATCACTATGAGCTGCTGTCGGATCCGGTCAGCCTCAACCATGTGATCGATCACATTCATCCGTTACTGGGCGACAAGTTGTTGCGCGTCTGGGAGTTCCCGGAGCGACTGGTGGAGTTGCCGGGGCGCTATCAGGACTTCAAGCGCGATTCGACAGCAATTGACTATGTCGATCTGGTGCAAGTGGCGAGCCTGTATTGCCACAAGGACACTGATCATCCGTTTGCGCGGATTGATCCAATGACCGTTCCGGCGTTCAGTAAGCTTGGGATTGATCCGGAGAACAAAGCGCTGTGTGAAGATCTGGAAGAGTCGCGGACGATGTTTTACTGATCCGAAACCGCGCCGCCCCCTTCGCGAGCAGGCTCGCTCCCACAATGAAATGCATTCCCCTGTGGGAGCACAGCTGATTCACACATTGAAATGCATTCCCCCTGTGGCAGCGAGCCTGCTCGCGAAGGGGCCAGCAAAACCATCACAATCACCCGGCAATGAAACTGACCCGCACCTTCAACCCCGCCTGCTCGCCATCATGCAACGTGATCTGGGCCAGATGCGCCCGACAGATCTCACCGACAATCGCCAGTCCCAGCCCAGAACCCGCCACCTGTTGATTACGCCGGTAGAACCGCTCGAACACCCGATCGCGCTCCTCCAGCGGAATGCCCGGGCCGTCATCTTCAACCTCAAGCACCGCCGGCGCCGTGACGCGCAAAATCACATTGCCGCCCGGCGGCGTGTGCGCCAGGGCGTTGTCCACCAGATTGCTCAGCAACTCATTCAACAACGTCGGTTCACCGCGCAACCACACCGGCTCATCCGCCTCCAGCGCCAGCGCCACCCCGCGCTTGTGCGCCAACGGCGCCATGGCCATGCCCAGTTCCCGGGCCAACTGACTCAGATCGAGCAACTGCGCGCCGCCCTCGGCAATCGCCCGCGCACCGTTTTCGACGCGCGCCAGCGACAGCAACTGATTGGCCAGATGGGTCAGGCGATCGGTGCTTTGCGCCGAAGACTCCAATGTCGTGCGCCACGTCTCGGGCTCGTTCGAACGCAGGCCCAATTCAAGCCGCGCCTTCAGCGCCGCCAATGGCGTGCGCAACTCATGGGCCGCATCGGCGATGAACTGCGCCTGCCGTTCAAACTGCCCACGCAGGCGTTCGGTGAAATGGTTAAGTCCACGCACCAAAGGCCACAGCTCATGCTGCACTTCAACCAATGGCAGCGGCCGCAAGTCATCGGGCTGACGCTCTTCCACCGCTGTACGCAAACGCTCCAACGGGCGCAATGCGGCACTGACCGCAAACCACACCAGCAACAAAGCGCCAATCGCCAGCATGCCCAATCGCAGCAAGGTATCAGCCGCCAGACTGCGCGCCATGCTCACCCGTGCTTCGTCGGTTTCGGCGACGCGAATTTCCGCCATGCCGTTCATGTTCGGTTCGGTCACCGCTTTCAGCAGGCTGACCACGCGCACGTTCTGCCCTTTGTAGGTGGCGTTGTAGAACCGCGCCAACGCTGGATAGCTGTCCGTGCGCGGCGTCCCCGGCGGCGGCCCGGGCAAGTTTTCATAGCCGGAAATCAGCTTCTGATGGATGTCATTGACCTGATAGTAGATCCGCCCCGCGCTGTCATAAGCGAAGGTGTCGAGTGCCACATAAGGCACATCGGCGCTCAATGTGCCGTCACGTTGCGACAAGCCAGCAGCGATGGTCCGCGCCGAGGCCAGCAACGTGCGGTCGTACGCCGTGTCGGCGGCTTCGCGACCGTTCCAGTACGCGCTCAATCCGCTGGCGAGCATCAGCACCACCAGCAGCAATGCGAGGTTCCACAGCAAGCGCCAGCGCAGGCTGCTGGGCTTATGCATCGCGGCTTTCCAGCAGGTAACCGAGACCACGGAAAGTCACGATGGCGACGGGTTGGCCATCGAGTTTTTTGCGCAAGCGGTGCACGTAGATTTCGATGGCGTCGGGGCTGGCTTCTTCGTCGAGACCGAACACCTGGGACGCCAGTTGTTCCTTGCTCATGACCCGCCCCGGCCGGGCGATCAGTGCTTCCAGCACCGCTTGCTCGCGGGATGTCAGGGTCAGCAATTCTTCGCCAAGGGTGAAGCGCCGGGTGTCGAGGTCGTAGGCCAGCACGCCACAACGCTGCTGGCGTTCGCCGCCGAGCACACTGCGGCGCAGCAAGGCTTTGACCCGCGCCTCCAGTTCAGTCAGTTCGAACGGTTTGGCGAGGTAATCGTCGGCCCCCAGATTGAGGCCGTGGACGCGATCCTTCACATCGCTGCGCGCCGTCAGCATCAGCACCGGCAGATTTTTTCCACGTGCGCGCAACCGCGCCAGCACCTCGAAACCGTCCATGCGCGGCAGTCCGACATCAAGGATTGCCACGGCGTATTCCTCACTGCCCAGCGCCAGATCGGCGGCTACGCCATCGTGCAACACATCCACGGTCAGACCGGTGCTCTTGAGCGCCTGAGCGACACTTTCGGCCAGTTGCAGATGGTCTTCGACGAGCAGGACACGCATGGATTTTTACCTCGTTCAGGGATGGCCGACGCCACGCTTTGCCGCGGAGTTTACAGCCGCAACCGCCGCTGTGAAGCCCGAAAACCTTGAAAGTCTGCTGAAAGGTTAGCGAAAGGTTAGCTGGTTACAGTCGGCCCACGGACAGTTCCGACTGCCGTCGCTGATGCCACACAGCGCAAAGAAAAACGCCTCGAAGCGTTTTCGACCAATAAGAACAATAAACGGAGTACACCCGCATGCCGTCCATGCAGCCTCAGGCGTCCACGCCTGTTCGCCCTTCCCGTTTCAGCCACACCGCCCTCGTCAGTGCCGCCGCTCTTGCCGGTTTTTCGCCGTTGAGTTTTGCCGACTTCATTGAAGACAGCAGCGCCACCTTCGAAACCCGCAACATGTATTTCAACCGCGACTTTCGCGATGGCACCAGCGCCCAGCAATCCAAGCGTGACGAATGGGCTCAGGGTTTCATGCTCAATCTGCAATCGGGTTACACCGACGGCACCGTGGGGTTCGGTGTCGATGCTTTAGGCATGCTCGGCGTCAAACTCGATTCAAGTCCGGACCGTACCGGCACAGGTCTGCTGCCAACCCACGATGATGGGCGCGCGGCGGATGAGTACTCGAAAGTCGGCCTGACCGGCAAAGTGAAAATCTCTGCCACCGAACTTAAAATCGGCAGCCTGATTCCTGAACTGCCGATCCTCAAACCCAACGACGGGCGCATCCTGCCGCAGACCTTTGAAGGGGGTTTGCTTACCTCCAAAGAGATCAAGAACCTGACCTTCACCGGCGGCCGTCTGGAGAAAGCCAAGGATCGCGACAGCACCGATTTCGAAGACATCGCCCTGAACAACAAGAACAGCCGTTTCGCTGGCACCGCTGCCGGCAAGCACTTTGATTTTGGCGGCGTGGATTACAAGTTCACCGACAAGATCACCGGCAGTTACCACTTCGCCCAACTCGACGAAGTCTACAACCAGCACTTCTTCGGCCTGGTCGCCTCGCGGCCGATGGGCCCGGGCACGTTTGCCACCGATCTGCGTTTTGCCGTCAGCGATGACCAAGGCGCGGCCCGTGGCGGCGAGATCGACAACCGCTCGCTCAACGGTCTGGTCAGCTACGCGCTGAGCGGGCACAAGTTCAGCGCCGGTTATCAGCACATGTCTGGCGACAGCGCTTTCCCTTACGTCGATGGCAGCGACCCGTATCTGGTCAACTTCGTGCAGATCAACGATTTCGCCGGTGCTGAAGAGCGCTCCTGGCAGGCTCGCTACGACTTCGACTTCGCCAAACTCGGCATCCCCGGTCTTAGCTTCATGAGTCGCTACTTGAGCGGTGACAACATCAAGCTCAAGAACGGTGAAGAAGGCAAAGAGTGGGAACGCAACACCGAGATCAAATATGTAGTACAAAGCGGCGCCTTGAAGGATGTCGCCGTGCGTTTGCGCAATGCCACTTACCGCTCCAACTACTCGGCTCGCGATGCAGACGAAGTGCGTTTGCTGGTGAGCTACAGCGTTGCCCTTTGGTAAATGCCCGTAAGTGAAAAACACGTCGAATAACAACAATGCCCGTGGAGAATCGAATGAACCTGTCACTGCGTAAAGTTGCACTGGCCGCCAGTTGCATCCTGTTTGCCGGCCAACTGATGGCTGAACCGAAACGTCCGGAATGTATCGCCCCGGCCTCCCCCGGCGGTGGTTTCGACCTGACCTGCAAACTGGTGCAGAGCGCACTGGTCAATCAGAAACTGCTGAGCAAACCGATGCGTGTGACCTACATGCCCGGCGGTGTCGGCGCGGTGGCCTACAACGCCGTGGTCGCGCAACGTCCGGCCGATGCCGGCACGCTGGTGGCGTGGTCAAGCGGTTCGCTGTTGAACCTGGCCCAGGGCAAGTTCGGTCGCTTCGATGAGACCAACGTGCGTTGGCTGGCAGCGGTCGGCACCAGCTACGGTGCCATCGCGGTGAAAAGCGATTCGCCCTACAAGACCCTCGACGATCTCGTTCAGGCTCTGAAGAAAGACCCAAGCTCGGTGGTGATCGGTTCCGGCGGCACCGTTGGCAGCCAGGACTGGATGCAAACCGCACTGATCGCCAAGGCTGCCGGAATCAACCCGCGTGACCTGCGTTACGTTGCGCTTGAAGGCGGCGGCGAAATCGCCACCGCCCTGCTCGGCGGTCACATCCAGGTCGGCAGTACCGACATCTCCGACTCCATGCCGCACATCCAGAGCGGTGACATGCGTCTGCTCGCAGTGTTCGCCGACAAGCGTCTCGATGAGCCGGAAATGAAAGACATCCCGACCGCTCGCGAGCAAGGCTACGACATCGTATGGCCGGTGGTGCGCGGCTTCTACCTGGGGCCAAAAGTCAGCGACGAAGACTACGCCTGGTGGAAAGACTCGTTCGACAAACTGCTGGCCTCCGATGAGTTCGCCAAGCTGCGCGATCAGCGTGAACTGTTCCCGTTCGCCATGACTGGCCCGGAACTCGACACCTACGTGAAGAAACAGGTAGCGGACTACAAAGTGCTGGCCAAAGAGTTCGGCCTGATCCAGTAACCGTCCCTGCATCCCACGGCCATGTCCCTCGTCAGGGGCATGGCCCAGGAGTTTGTCATGTCCACACTTTTACAACGCATTTTTGCCTCGGTGTTGCTGCTGGTCTGCGTCGGCCTGGCACTGATGGCGTGGCCGTACCAAGCGGCTTTTTCCTACGAACCGGTCGGCCCGCGTGCCTTTCCGCTGTTGATGCTTGCCCTGATGGGCGCGGCACTGCTGTACATGGTGTTCCGTCCGGCAGCGATCAAGCACAGTGATGACGAGCCGCCGCTGGACCGCGAAACCCTGACCAAGATCGGCATCTGCGTGGTGCTGTTGCTGGTGTTCGCCGGCACGTTCGAACCCCTTGGTTTCATCGTCGCCAGCATTATCACCGGCGTGCCGATGGCTCGCCTCTACGGTGGCCGCTGGCTGCCGAGCGTGGTGATCATCAGCCTGATGGCCATCGGTCTTTACCTGCTGTTCGACCGTGTGATGGACGTTCCGCTGCCTCTCGGCCTGCTCAGCGTTCTGGAGAACTGATATGGATACTCTTGGCTATTTGGGTCAGGGTTTCGGCGTCGCGCTGAGCCCGTACAACCTGGTGACCGCGCTGTGCGGCACACTGATCGGCACCGTGGTCGGCCTGCTGCCGGGCCTGGGCCCGATCAACGGTGTGGCATTGCTGATCCCGATCGCATTCGCCCTCGGCCTGCCACCGGAGTCGGCGTTGATTCTGCTGGCAGCGGTGTATCTGGGTTGCGAATACGGCGGCCGGATCAGCTCGATCCTGCTGAACATTCCGGGCGAAGCCTCCACCGTGATGACCACCCTCGACGGTTACCCGATGGCCCGCAAAGGCCTCGCCGGTGTGGCGCTGTCGTTGTCGGCGTGGAGTTCGTTTATCGGTGCGTTCATCGCCACTTGCGGCATGGTGCTGTTCGCGCCGCTGCTGGCGAAATGGGCGATTGCCTTCGGCCCGGCGGAATACTTCGTGTTGATGGTGTTCGCGATTGTCTGTCTCGGCGGCATGGCCGGTGATCGACCGTTGAAAACCTTCATCGCGGCATTGATCGGCCTGTTCCTGTCGACCGTCGGCATCGATGCCAACAGCGGTGTTTATCGCTTCACCGGCGACAATATTCACCTCACCGACGGTATTCAATTCGTCGTGCTGGTACTGGGTCTGTTCTCCATCAGCGAAATCCTGCTGCTGCTGGAAAAAACCCACCATGGCCAGGAAGCGGTAAAAGCCACCGGCCGGATGATGTTCAACTTCAAGGAAGCGGCCTCGGTATTCGTGGTCAACGTCCGTTGCGGCGTGCTGGGCTTCATCATGGGCGTGTTGCCGGGTGCCGGCGCGACCCTCGCCAGCGCCGTGGCCTACATGACCGAGAAGCGCATCGCCGGTGCCAGCGGCAAATTCGGTGAAGGTGACCCTCGTGGCCTCGCCGCGCCGGAAACCGCCATCGGCGGCGCAGCCTGCGGCGCACTGGTGCCGATGCTGACCCTTGGTGTACCGGGTTCGGGCACCACCGCGGTGATGATTGGCGCGCTGTCGCTGTACAACATCACGCCGGGCCCGCTGCTGTTCCAGCAACAGCCCGACATCGTCTGGGGCCTGATCGCCTCGTTGTTCATCGCCAACGTCATGCTGGTGATCCTCAACATCCCGATGATCCGCATCTTCACCCGCATCCTCGCCGTGCCGAACTGGGCGCTGGTGCCGGTCATTGCGATCATTACCGGGATCGGCGTTTACGCGGTGCACGCCACTACGTTCGACCTGTTCCTGATGATCGGCATCGGCATCTTCGGTTACATCCTGCGCAAGCTGGACTTCCCGTTGTCGCCGCTGCTGCTGGGCTTCATCCTCGGCGGTCTGATGGAGCAGAACCTGCGTCGCGCTCTGTCGATCTCCAACGGTGCGCTGGAAATCCTCTGGTCGAGCCCGATCACCTTCGGGGTCTGGGTACTGACGGCGATCATGCTGCTGATGCCGATCATCCGCATCTGGCGCAAACGTTCGGCCGCGCAACGCGCCATTGCCGATGTTTGATCGCGCCTCACTGAAATCCTGGTGGGGAACCCCGCTGGTCGGTCTGCTCGGCGGTTACCTCGCCAGCCAGATCGGCTGGCCACTGCCGTGGATGGTCGGCTCGTTGCTGGCGATCATCCTCGTGCGCTGCCTGACCCCGTGGCAACTCACGGAAATCCCTGGCGGCCGCAAGTGCGGCCAGTGGATTGTCGGCATCGGCATCGGCCTGCACTTCACCCCGGTGGTGATGGAGCAGGTGCTCAGTCATTTTGGTTTGATCTTCTTTGGTGCGCTGGTCACCAGCCTGTCGGCAGTGGTCGGCGTGTGGTTGATGCGCCGCACCGGTGAGGATCGCGCCACCGCATTTTTCTCGAGCATGCCCGGCGGTTCCGGGGAGATGGTCAACCTCGGCGCGCGTAACGGCGCGATGCTCAGCCACGTTGCGGCGGGGCAGAGTTTGCGGGTGTTGGTGGTGGTGCTGTGTGTGCCAGCGGCTTTCAAGTATTTGCTTGGCGATGGCAACCCGATTGCTCATGCGGGCAGCGTCGATTGGCGCTGGCTGGCGATTCTGTTTCCGGCGGGCGGTTTGCTTGCGTGGCTCTGGCAGCGTTTGCGCCAACCCAATCCATGGCTGTTCGGGCCGTTACTGGTGAGTGCGGCGGTGAGTATTGGCTGGGATCTGCACATTGGTTTGCCCAACGGCGGCAGTCAGATTGGCCAGTGGCTGATTGGCAGTGGTTTGGGTTGTCACTTCAACCGGCAGTTCTTCCGCCGCGCGCCCTCCTTTATGGGGCGGACGTTGATTGGCACGGCGCTGACCATGTTGATCGCGACGTTGGCGGCGTTGGGCTTGAGTGCGCTGACCCATCTGGATCTGCGGTCGCTGACGTTGGGCATGATGCCCGGCGGCATCGCCGAAATGAGCCTGACGGCGGAGACGCTGCAATTGTCGGTGCCGCTGGTGACGGCGATGCAGGTGATGCGGCTGTTGTTTGTGCTGTTTCTCGCGGAGCCGTTGTTCAAGTACTGGAATCGTAATCCCGAGTAAGTCTGGAAGACCGAGTTGCCTTCTTCGCGAGCAAGCTCGCTCCCACACTGGTCATGTGAACGCCGCAAAACCAATGTGGGAGCGAGCTTGCTCGCGAAGGGGCCCGCTCAGCCAACCGATCAGATCGGTGGCAGGCGCCACTCGATCGGCGTCTCGCCATTCTGCTCGAGAAACTTGTTGGTTCGGCCAAAGTGCCCGCAACCCAAGAACCCGCGATACGCCGACAACGGCGACGGATGCACCGACGTCAGCACCAGATGCTTGGTCGCGTCGATCAGCTTCTGCTTGCTCTGCGCATGGGCGCCCCAGAGCATGAACACCAGATGCGGCTGGCGCTCGCTGACCAACTCAATGATCCGATCGGTAAAAAACTGCCAGCCCTTGTCCTTGTGCGCATTGGCGTTGGCGCGCTCGACGGTCATGGTGGTGTTGATCATCAACACGCCCTGATCGGCCCAGCTCTGCAGATAGCCGTGATTGGGAATGTCGATGTTCAGGTCGCGCTTCAACTCTTTATAGATGTTAACCAGCGACGGCGGTGCCGGCACTCCCGGCTGCACCGAAAAGCACAAACCGTGGGCCTGCCCCGGGCCGTGATACGGGTCCTGGCCGAGGATCACCACCTTCACTTTATCCAGCGGCGTGGAGTTCAAGGCATTGAAAATCATCGGTCCCGGCGGATAGATTTCCTTGCCGGCCGCCCGCTCCTGCTGCAGAAAATTGCGCAACTCTGTCATGTAGGGCTGGTCGAACTCAGCACGCAGTGCCTCCTTCCAGCTCGGTTCGAGTTTGATACGGTCGTCAGCAGTCATGGTCATACCCGGCAAAAACAATGGGGCGAACCCTAGGAAAGCCGACCACGCTTGTCAATTGATCTGACGCAGATCCGGCACTTTCCCACACAACGATCATACTGATCGTTCAAATTCCCGATCGAGGTCACGATGAATCTGCACTTCGAAGAACTCACCGGCACCGACGGCGCCCGCATCGGTATCGCCAGCCTGGATGCTGAAAAGTCGCTGAATGCGCTGTCCCTGCCGATGATCAACGCCCTCAGCGACAAGCTGAACGCCTGGGCCAAGGATCCGCAAATCGTCTGCGTGCTGCTGCGCGGCAACGGCGCCAAGGCCTTCTGCGCTGGCGGCGAGGTGCGCAGCCTGGTGGAAGCCTGTCGCGCTCACCCCGGCGAAGTACCACCGCTGGCCGCGCAGTTTTTCAGCGCGGAATATCGCCTGGATTACAGCCTGCACACCTATCCAAAACCGTTGATCTGCTGGGGCCATGGTTATGTGCTCGGCGGCGGCATGGGCTTATTGCAAGGCGCGAGTACGCGGATCGTCACGCCGAGCAGCCGCTTGGCGATGCCGGAAATTACCATCGGTCTGTATCCCGACGTCGGTGCCAGTTGGTTTCTCGCGCGGCTGCCGGGCAAGCTCGGTTTGTTCCTCGGACTGACCGGCGCACATATGAACGCTCGTGATGCAATCGATCTGGATCTGGCCGACCGCTTCCTGCTCGACGAACAGCAGCCACAATTGATCGAAGGCCTGTTGCAGCTGAATTGGCAGGAGCAGACCGACAGGCAGCTCAATAGCCTGCTCAAAGCGCTGCAACAGGAAGCCGTAGCGCAGATGCCCGAGGCGCAGTGGCTGCCGCGTCGTCAGCAGATCGATGAACTGCTCGACGTCAGCGACGTGGCCTGCGCCTGGAAGGCCATCAGCCTGCAACGCGACAGCAGCGATCCGTTGATCGCGCGGGCGGCGAAAACCATGAGCGAAGGCTCGCCGCTGACGGCACATCTGGTCTGGGAACAGATCATCCGTGCCCGGCATATGTCGCTGACCGAGGTCTTTCAGATGGAATACACCCTGAGCCTCAATTGCTGCCGGCATCCGGAGTTCAGCGAAGGGGTTCGCGCGCGGTTGATCGATAAGGATCAGAAGCCGCACTGGCACTGGCCGGACGTGAGCAACGTGCCGGATGCGGTGGTCGAGGCGCACTTTCACAAGGTTTGGGAGGGGCGGCATCCGTTGGCGGATTTGACGCAGTATTGAAGATTGATTGCCCGCGATGATTACCTCTTTGTCCCATCGCGGTTCCCTCAATCTGAAGTTATTGCGGTTACATGTTCAGTTCGTAGAACTGAATTATTTCGGCCAATGCGAGTTGCGACTCTTCGTTTTCTTTTACAAGAATATCCTCCACATCCCGCAATGGCGGAAGAGGATGCAGTCGTTCGGCAATTTGCATTGTGGTGTAGTCTTGAACTGTCTTTCCTTCACCGCTAACCCTTATGAACCCAATCGCGCTTTCGCCTCCAGAAAAATGATTAGCCACTCGAATCTTGGGGCCCACGCCATAACTGACCACTATGACAAGATCATCCTGATCGCGATGAAACCTTAATTGTTCAATAGGTAGATCCACACCAGAAAAATCGATTCCATCGATCCCACCCCCGGTATTGTTAATCAAGTCTCTTCCAAGACCATCGTATTTATAGAGATCGTTGCCAGCACCACCAGACAATGTGTCATTACCGGGACCCCCGAGCAGCACATCATCGTCGACACTCCCCATCAGCACATCATGTCCCTGCATACCTCTGATTTCACCTGCGCCGCTTAGCGTGTCATTACCGTGACTTCCCACCAGTGGGAGCGCTTGGCCATCTCTCATGGATTTGGCACTGGCCGCATTACCGACCAAGAGACCATTGTGATAAGTATCCGGGGCAGGACCCAGCTGACTGGAGCCAAACAGCTCTTTGAGAGTAACGCTTGATCCATCTGCAAACTTTACAACCTCGATACCGGAACCCTTAATATCTCCGGCATTGGGTAGAACAATGCGAACTTTCTGCGACCTACCCCATTTAATATCGAGTGTCGAATAGAGCATTTTCGCCCGAGGCGGATGGCGAAAGGCATCACGACGCGGATCAGGTGCCAACTCAACATTCACTGCTTCAATGAGTGTTGCGCCCCAACTGAGCTGCAAATTCTCCTGCGTCGCGTCCTCTGGAAGCACGACAGTATCTTGATCGACCAATCCATACTCGTCCTTCCATCCGGCAACACCTACTTCAGGTCGGAGAAAAACCGGATTCAGCACATCCGCGATAATGGTCGTTGCGCCAGCATGTGCCTGCACGATGTAAGTATCGGCACCGTTTTCACCGTACAGGTAATCATCCCCTGCGCCGCTCACTAAATAATCAGCGCCTTCAGAACCGAGCAGGGTATCGTTGCCTGCCCCGGCGGACAAAAAGGCACCCGGTATCCTGTCATTAACAGAGCCATAATTAAGTAGAAACCCAGAATAGGCGACGATCAGGTCATCGCCCGCACCACCCTGGAAAAGATTGCCGACTTCGACATTAACTCGCCCACCGACATCGTCGCCGCGGACAACTTTATGTTTGATCGTTTCAGTTGTGACATCCCTCCGAAATTCCCTGCGGACAGTTTCGCCCGCCGCGAAACTTTCAGCGGGATAGATGTACCACCCTTCAATAGCGCCAGAATCATTTCTATCCGCGACAATTGCGTCGCCGATTTTGAATGAAAAACCGCTGGCAGTGCCAGATCGAAAATAACGTGGTATCAGGGATGACGGCGCTGCTGTGCCCTCTTTCTTGACCTCTCGAAAACTGGATTGAGATGTAGAGTTTGTCTGTCTTTCGCTAAATACCGCATCGCCGGTGGCAGCCCCCATCCATTGAGGTGTTTCAGACAACGTACCCGTTTCGGTGCTTTCATTGATCACGTCAGTGTGGGTGATATATCCCGTATCGCTGGTGGTTATATGGTTCCGACCCCAAACACCTTGGTTATTCAAAGTAAAACCTGTTACATGCCTGCTTTTGGAGCGCTTTGCGTTAAGCTCTGTCAGAAATCTGTCTGCCCAGCCAACGTTATGATCAATGGCATTACTTCGTTCCTCACCAGGAACAACGATCACTGATTGAACCGGAACAGCAACCGGATCTTCGTCTGCAATGATGTACTTATCTTCTTCTTTGGCCAGCACTCCATCCCCAGCTGGCGGCTCGATGATCTCTACAGCTGGCAGCGTTTTTTTCATGACCTCTTGATAGCCGAGAATGACACCATCGCTAAACGTGAACGTTGAATTCTTCCATTCTTCATAATTCCTGATAAGGATGGCGTCCCCCTCACCATTGAACAGCCGCAATACCCGGCCTACGGAAACATCAATGATGTCGGCTTTCAAACTTTCCGCAGAGAACCCGGCACCGAACTTGATGACATTGCTACCACCTGAATCGGTGATAACGTCAAGACCATCACCCACCCCGAAATAGTAAACATCAGCGCCGTCATGGCCCTCCATCACGTCGTTACCGGCCCCGCCATCAAAAACGTTATTGCCTGAATCTCCACGAAGGTGGTCTACACCCTCCCCGCCCAACAAAGTGTCGTTGCCACCACCGCCCAGCAAGGTATCGTTGCCTGATCCACCGTCCAGATAATCTGCGCCGTGTTCAGCCTCCGCTGTCTGCTCGTAATCGCCGGATAAAATGTCATCATCAGCGCCGCCATAAAGCGTGTCGGCGCCCAAGCCTCCCAGAAGGGTATCGTTTCCTTCATCGCCTTGAAGGTAATCATTGTTGATTCCACCTGACTGCAGGTTGGACACATCGCCATCCATCGCGTCAGCTCCTGCCCCTCCGATCAGGGTATCGGAGCCACCCATTCCCTGAAGTGTGTCATCGCCCGCTCCGCCATCAAGTGAATCATTGCCGTGGTACCGAATCGGATGCTCAGCATTGTCCCCGGCCAGCGCGTCGTTACCTTCACCTCCGAACAGCAGATCATCCGCCCCGCCCCCCAAAAGTGTGTCGTCTCCCGCACCACCGTCCAGCAGGTCATTTCCAAAAAAGTGCGCGGCGTCACCGGCAACGCCGTTCAGTACATCGTCATCCCCGTGGAGAGTGTCATTGCCAGAGCCACCATAAATCGCATCGGCTCCACCGTTACCAGCGAGCCAATCATCGCCAATGCCACCGTCCAATACATCGTTGCCATGGTGTTTGCTTTGCAGTCCACCTCCCCAGTCGAGGTTATCTCCCATCATTGTGTCGTTACCACTTCCTCCAGCCAGCGTGTCATTCCCCCCTCCCCCAAAGAAGATCATCTTCAGTTCCGCCATCAAGCAGATCCTCACCCCATCCGCCATTGAGAACATCGCGACCGCCCTGACCGTAGAGAACATCGTTATCGCCCTGCGTCGAACTATTGAAGGAGGCCTTAGAAAAGACAGTTCGGTGACTGGTGACACCACCGTCTATAAGAACTTTGACGCGTGTGAATCCCCATTTCTGCTCCAGCGCGCCGGTCGTTTCATCCCCTGATAAAATGTCATCTCCCGCACCTCCAATCAGCGTATCCCGATCGTTACCGCCCAGAAGCACGTCCTGGGATGCCGTACCGATGAGCAAATCGTGGCCGGCGCCTCCGTCAAGCCAATCGCCTCGAGCGGCTTTGCCTTTAGAGGCGCCAGCGGCCATGGCCTTTTCGAGCGTCGTCTGTTTATCCCCAAACAACTGATCGTTTCCGTCCTTGCCGAACAATCGGTCTGATCCACCAAGTCCGAGAATGACGTCGTCTTTTGCAGAGCCGTAGAGCACATCGGCCTTGTTTCTCTGTTTTACGTTGGCCAATAGCAAGGCGTTGCCCAACTCATCGTATGAGAACTGATCACCGGGAACATTGGGGTCGATATCTTTCGCTTTCCAGTCGCCCTGGAGAACCAGATCGGGAGCAGAGAACGTAGGGTCTTGGTGTTCAGGAAGTCGGATGCCAAGCATCCCGGGGCGGAAGTTCTTGATAACGACGAGATCGTTCAGGCCATATTTGATGTTGAGCGTGGGTTCATTGCGTTCTTCGATGAGGGTCAGGGTGATGGCCTGATCCTCGGTCGACCAGATATTGCTCAAAGGGGCGCGACGTTTGAGTGAAGGAATCGGCGCGCCGTTGATCCACAGCTGCCCATTGGCGTTGGCGTCGAAGATCTCATCAATGCCATCACCGCTGGAAAACTCATAGCGGTCGCTGCCTTCGCCACCGATCAAAGAGTCGTTACCCTTTCCTCCGAGCAAAACATCATCACCGGCCATTCCGTACAGCGCATCATTGCCGTCGCCTCCGGCAAGCAAGTCATTGCCGCGTCCACCCTCGATGACATCCTGACCTGCCAGTCCGTTGATCGTGTCATTGCCCGCGCCGCCATACAGATGATCAGTGTTCGTACCGCCCTCGAAAGACCGCGCGCCGTCATCGCCGAACATGACCAGCGGATTCAACACACCGGTCGTCATCGGCGCCTGTTTGGCTGAGGCGAGATCAGAGTAGGAGAACTTCTGCAGCGATTGTTTTCCAAACGAGCCCTGGGTTCGAGCAATCAACCGGGCCAACATCTGCGCACGATCGGCGAGCCATTGCGCGGTGATGAAACCTTCGCCGGTCAGCGGATCGTAGAGCTCCAGTCCGCGTCCGAGATAACCGTCATCGCGTTCAATGACGATTTCACTGAGCTGCTTCAGGGAATTGCGCAACGCCAGGCCGATGGGTGTCGACTCCCCAGCCAGTTTTGCCCATGAATTCGCGTTTCCGTATTCGCCTATTGATCGGGTGACGATGCTTTGGGATTGCTCTGGTGAAAATGCCGAGAAGAATGCGTAGGCGTTGGTGGCGAAGGTTTCATCGGTGGTAGGTGGCGCTTCTGAATCGCCGTCGTAGGTGCGCTTGAACATGTCCAGGAATTCGTTCTGGCCATAGCGCAATATCAGGTCGACCACGACGGAAACCGGCGTGCCTTGAACGACATGCTGAATCAGCGGATTGAGGCTGCCACTGGCGAGCGCGATATTGATTTGCTCTGGCACGACGGAAAGCAGACTTTGCAATGGGTTGACGCCGAAATTGCTGAGCGCCGCTCGCAGGCCGACACTGTATGAATCGATGGCGAACAGAATATTTTTATAGTCATCGAGCCTGTTGGCTTGTGCCTGAATTGGCGGGCCACCATCTTCCCCCTGCGAATCACCAGCAGAGATCAATCTCCAGGTTTCATAGGGCGGCGCTCCACCCAACAGGCTGAATCCGACTGTCCCTGACCAGCCGGCGTTATGGCTCACGGCTGTATCCTTCTCTCCGCAAGTCTCACTAAACAGTGCCTTGCCGATCGCACTGGCATCAATCTCTGCAATCTGGCTGATGGATGGGACCGTCTAGGGTGCCAGCCGACCCGCGAGGGATCCGTCGATCAAGGTATTGATAAAATTGGCGGCGACCTGATTGGATGACAGTTGCATCAGGTCTTCACTGAAGATTTTATTCAGTCTCAATTCGCCTTGGCGCGAGGTGTAGCCGCGAATCAGGGCGGAGTAGGCACCGTTTCCCCCGTTGGCATCAATGGCCACGGCAAGCCAGAGCCTGGCGCTTTCAAGAATTTTTCCAGCCTCCTCATTGACAGCGAAAACTTCAGAAATTCTTCCACCGATAATATCGAATAGCTTTTGATACAGGGGAGCGCAGTTAGCCCCTGTTAATTTCAGCGCAAGATATTCGATATCTTCAGAATCGAACTTCAGCCCCTTGCAAATATTTGCTGCATTTAAAATTTCTGATTTTTCCAGATCATTAAAAACATAACTCATCGTTACTTCCTTGTAATAACAGAGCGTGAAAGATAGCTACTGAGAAACTTAAGCATTTCAGGTGATTCGCGTAATGACGATAGACCGAGACTTACCCGACCGTGCCCTCCGGAAAAGTCAAAGCTGTGTAACTCCACGGTGCAAAAAAAATTCAAACTTCCAAAATCCAGGTTTTCCAATTCGGTCCTGCTGAGCTTTGCCAATTTCTCGTCAGTCAGTTCTTCCTCAGCAGCCGGGCGAATCAAGCCGTTACAGCTTATCAATCGAGGGGTGCCATCACGCCGCGGCCAGTCAGCAATGACAAACTTTCGAACGGAAGCCTCATTCTTGAAATGCGGCGGAGGTGCATTAAGCCAAATCTCCAGTCCCGGATAATTTTTTAGCTTCACAATCAACTCATCCGGCCAGTTGACGTGTCGATAGCCCCGTTCATGGGGCTCGGTAGTCTCTTTTATTGTATAAAGCCCGGCGGTCAATTTATAAAGACGCCAACTTTCAGGAATCGACTTCAGGCTCTGATCCTGGTACCGGCGCAAGCCCGTCCCGGTCCACCAGAAATGCCCCTTGAGCGTATTGGCAAGGCACGCTTTCTTATTCGACAATTCAGGCATGCCAACATAAAACTCAGGCACCAGAGTCTTATCCACATAGCTACCGCCCAGGATGGGCACCTGCTTCATGCTCGCCAGCTTCTTTTGACAGGCCTCCTGATCCGCGTAATAGATTGCCATCGCCTCGGCGACTTCCTCTTCACGGATATAAAAATCCACCACGCAATAACAGATATAAATAAAAAAGCCGTATTTCACGAACTTCTTAAACCATTTAACCAGTTGCTTACGCGACATCCGGAGCATTTCAAGTCTCCCTGTCAAACTGAAGAGCAGGCTGTTTCTTCAGATGCCCGAACGTCGCGTTTTCAAATACCTCAAAGTACTGTTTCGTGCCGCACTCCACATCAAATCTGTTCGCCGTCAACTTCGCAGCGTTGCGAAGGCAGTCGTACTCATCAACGGAATCAAGAACCCTGGCAATACGTTTGGCAATACCGTGATGATCGAAGAAATCCACCAGCAACCCATTGTGACCATCAACGATCACCTCCCTTACCGGAGCCGTATCCGACGCTACTACCACACACCCAGCCGCCATCGCCTCCAGTAACGACCACGACAAAACAAACGGATACGTCAAATAAACATGGACTTTCGAACATTCCAGAACTGCCCGGTAAGTCTGGTAAGGAAGCTTCCCTGTGAAATGCACCCTGGAGTCATCGAAACTTACCTCTGCCTCCATCCTGCTGCGCCAATTTGCATATCCAACCGGCTTACACCCGTAACTGACGTCATCACCGCCCACTATGATTATCTGTGCATCGGGACACTCAGCCTGAATATGCGGGATCGCTCGCATAAAACTATGAAACCCGCGATAAGGCTCAAGATTCCTCGCGACATAAGTAACGATCGGCTGCCCGGCTCTCAGCTCGATGCCATTGGGCAACCTGACTGCCCCAGCTTTCGCCAGGTAAGAACTTTGAATGACGCCCTCGTGAATAACCCGAATGGCCGACCGATAAGCTGCAGGAAACAGGCTGCGCTGCCACCGCGTAGGCGCGATGGCAATGTCACATTGTTCGAGATTCAAAAGATGCAGCGAATTGAGTATTCGCAGCCTTGATGACTCCCTTGGGGCTCGCGGGAATTCAGGGTCGAACCCGGAATCCGCGCCCTGCGCTCGATAGTAATATTCGCAATAGTGAATAAGCGGCGTCTCAGGATAGACATCCTTGACGAAGAGCGTTTCCCCCCATCCGGGATGAGCGAGAATCACGTCCGGCCGATAACCCGAATGTTTCAGCCGGCTCAGAATTTCAAAAACCTTCTGTCCATCAGTCACCGCTTGTTCGTAACGGGTCAGATAGGGGTGAATATCGCCTGGTGCTCTACTGGCAGCGCGGTATCGATAAATTTTCACCTCTGCGATACCCGGCGCCGTATCCCGACCTATCGCCAAAACCTCATAACGCCTGTCAATCGCTGCCAGCACCACGTGACGGAACTGGCCCGGAAAATTTTGGTGAATCACAAGAAGCTTCATAGCGGCATCGTCCGTTTATTCGCCGCTATTGAACTGAGTTTTGCTCACCTCGATCGGCAGGAACAAACGCTAACAAATGCAAGGAAATGAAACTGTAGGAAGCGTCTGGGAATGTCCTAGGAGATGGCTAACGGGACGACTTTTCGACGGGCATAAAAAAGCGGCGCTAATTGCGCCGCTTTCATTTGCGTGGATTTACCAGCGGTTGCCACGTCCATTGTGGTCACCGCGCCCGCTGTGGCGATCATAGTTGCCACGACCGCGGTGGTCGTTGTCCCAACCGCCGCGACGGTGGCCATCCCAGCGTCCGCGATCGTTGTCGTGCCAGCGACGGCTTTCGTAATAGCGCGGGGCCGGTTGATAGTAACGCGGCGCCGATTGGTAATAGCGCGGTTGCTGGTAATACCGCGGGGCTGGCTGGTAGTAGCGTGGCTGCGCGTAATACGTGCTGCCACCGTTGTAATACGTGCCGCCCGTGTTGTAGTAGGCCGGTGCGGGTGATGTGTAGACCTCTGAGCTGTAATACGAGTCCGCGTAGGAGTACGGGACGCAACCGGCAACGGAAAACATCAACGCAGCAAGTAGAAGAATTCGTCTATACATGGCGGCCTCCTGGACCGCGGGTTGGCCACACCAGCGACGCTGGCAGGCGACAGTCATTTAATCGGTGACTGTCGAAAAATCAGACAGCGTTTTCGGCATCTGGTGCGTTCCTGCAACAAGTTGAAACAAGTGATTGATGAAATCCTGTTCATTTGGAAAACGCTGTCATTCAGCCGCTGATTAATGGTGGCCACCGTGATATCCGCCGCCGTGATAACCCCGTCCGTAACCGCCTCGATAGCCGTAGCCACCATGGTAATAACGCGCACCGCCGTAATAGCGCGGACCGTAATATCCGCCGTAGTAATAGGGTGAGTAATAGCCGGGAGAGTAGTAGGTGGCGGGATAAGCATCGTAGGGACCGGCGTAGTAGTAACAGCCGGAAATACCGAAAACCAGAACTGCACCGAGCAACACTTTGTGAACACGCATGGCGGCCTCCTGAAAGACCCACGGCCGCAACGGAACAGAGCAGCCGACACACGTTTGACTGGCGCGAATCAATCAAGTGCCAAGTCCCGCTTGGCTTCAGATCAGCGGTGTTCAGCCCATCGCAAAACCTTGCAGGAGTGAGCCTGCTCGCGATGACGGTGTATCAGCCACATCTTCACTGAATGTCACACTGCAATCGCGAGCAGGCTCACTCCTACAAGGTTGGCTTTGCGTCAGGAACGATCATTCGCGCCGCACATGGTGCAGTTATTTCCAGGCAGTGCCACTAGAATGCATGCCATCGGGCCACTGCCAACGGAACCGCCATGCCGCTTCGTTCTCCCCTGTACTCGCAACGCTCACTGGTCCTGACGCTGATCGCCCTGCTCGGCGCCGGGTTTCTCGCCACGTCGTTGCTCAGCTACTACGCCTCCCGCGCGTCGATCCGCGACAACATCGTCAACACCGAACTGCCGCTGACATCCGACACGGTCTACTCGGAAATCCAGAAAGACCTCGTCAGACCGATCCTGATTTCCTCGATGATGTCCCGCGACACCTTCATGCGCGACTGGGTGGTCAATGGCGAGCAGAATCCCGAGCAGATGACCCGCTACCTCGACGAAGTCATGACCCATTACGGCGCCTACACGGCGTTCTTCGTCTCCAACGCCAGCCACACCTACTACCACGCCAAAGGCGTGCTCAAGCAGGTCAAGGTCGACGAACCGCGCGACGCCTGGTACTTCCGCGTGCGTGACATGAAGGATCCGTACGAAATCAACGTCGATCCGGATCTGGCCAACAAGGACAACCTGACCTTCTTCATCAACTACAAGGTGTACGACTACCACAACCGCTTCATCGGTGCGGCAGGCGTCGGTCTGACCGTGGACGCGGTGATCAAGCTGATCGACAAGTATCAACAGCGCTATCAACGCAGCGTGTATTTCGTCGACACCTTCGGTCGACTGGTATTGACCGGCGCCGAGGGCGGTCCGGAAGGCGCGCACATCGGCAAGAGTCTCGGCGAACTCGAGAGCATGAAGAGTCTGGTCAGCCAGTTGCCGAAGCCGCACAGCGGCAGCTACGAATATTCCGCCCACGGTCAGGGGCATTTCCTCAACGTGCGGTTTATCCCGGAGCTGAACTGGTACCTGTTTGTCGATAAACGCGAAGACGGCGCGCTGAGTGAAATCCGTCAGTCGCTGTACCTGAATCTGCTGATCTGCCTGCTGGTGACGCTGATTGTGCTGGCGTTGCTCAACCGCGTAATCAAACGCTACCAAAGCAAAATCCAGGCGCAGGCCATTCTCGACAGCCTCACCGAACTGCCCAATCGCCGAGGCTTCGACATTCTCGCCGCACAGGCCCTGCACGAAGCGCAACGCGAAACCAAACCGCTAACGGCGTTGCTGCTCGACCTCGATCACTTCAAAGTGTTGAACGACACTTACGGGCACATGGCCGGCGATCAGGTGTTGATCGGTTTTGCTCGCGACCTGCAAAGTTGCCTGCGCCACGCCGACATTGTCTGTCGCTGGGGCGGAGAGGAATTTATCGTGTTGCTGAAGGACACCGACGGCGACACCGGTCAGAAAATTGCCGAAAAGATCCGCCAACACGTCGAACAGCACGAATATGCCTACGACGGCCACCGCCTCCATCTGACGGTGAGCATCGGCGCCACCACCCTGCAACGCGATGACACCTTGCACAGCCTGCTGTCGCGGGCCGATCATGCGATGTACCGAGCCAAACAAACCGGCCGCAACCGCACCTGCGTGGAAATGCCTCACTCGACTTATGCCTGATTCCGACGTTAAACCCGACCATTGCCCGGCCTGCGGCGCCCGCAACGACTGCAGCCTCGCCGACCCGCGCACCGCCGACCGCGAATGCTGGTGCTATGGCGTGAGCATCGATCCGGCCGTGCTTGAAGCGCTGCCGCCAGAACTTCGCGACCAATCCTGCCTGTGCCCGCGCTGCGCGCAGGTCGAGGCGCAACTGCAAGCGGCCAAGCGGCCGATCCCGTAAGATGCGCGGCCCTTCATTCATCGAACACTGAACATGCGCGTTGACCGTTTCCTCAGCAAGCTGCCCCGCTACAACCGTCAGCAGGTTCGCCTGTTGCTGGTGGAAAAGCGCGTGCGGATTGACGGAAAAGTCGTCAGCGATCCGCACAGCGAAGTGCTGGAATTCAGCCGTGTCGAAGTCGATGACGAAATCCTGCAAAGCGGCAAAGCGGCGCGCTACTTCATGCTGCACAAGCCGCCGGGCTGCGTCAGCGCCACCCGCGATCCGCAGCATCCGACGGTGCTCGACCTGATCGATGAACCGGACAAGGACGACCTGCACATCGCCGGGCGCCTGGACTTCAACACCACTGGCCTGATGCTGATCACCAACGACGGCGCGTGGTCGCGACGCCTGACCCAGCCGCAGACCAAATTGCCGAAGGTCTATTACGTCGAGACCGAGCAAGAGATTGGCGCGCAATATGCGAGCACTTTTGCCGAGGGGATCTATTTCGCCTTCGAAGACCTGACCACGCAGCCGGCGCAACTGGAGCTGCTCGGGCCACGGTCGGCGCGGTTGAGCATCGTCGAGGGGCGCTACCATCAGGTGAAGCGCATGTTTGGTTTCTTCAACAACAAAGTCCTGCGTCTGCACCGCGAATCGATGGGCCCGCTGCTGCTCGATAACGCGCTAAAACCGGGCGAGTACCGCGCTTTGCGCACCGAAGAGATCCATTTGTTCTAAGCCGGCGACCGCTCAGCAGAAGTTGTCGAACAATTTACCAACGGCACTTGCGCGATCCCGACTCCCCTGCTTGAATCAGGACGTCGGCCAGATTGTGACCGATGAGTCACAACATACATCCAAGAAACTTTTTGCCGGTAGAGAGCCTTCAAGGCTCCGCCTCAGCCGGCAGACTGCCCGCCAATAACAATACCCGTCGACCGCAGTCATGGATCGACATGGGCCAAGCAAATTCCAGGCGTATGCCTACCTGTCACAAAGCTCGTGCAATCTCTATTTGCGCGCATACCCGCTTGCTTGCCAGGAGTCTTATGACATGAGGCCAGAAATCGCTGTGCTGGATATACAGGGTCAGTATCGGGTTTACACGGAGTTCTATCGCGCAGACGCCGCAGAAAAGACCATCATCCTGGTCAACGGCTCGATGGCCACGACTGCGTCGTTTGCACAGACTGTGAAAAACCTGCACCCGCAATTCAACGTGGTTTGCTACGACCAACCCTACGCGGGTCGGTCAAAAGCCCACAACCGCCATGAGAAACATCTGACGAAAGACGTCGAAGGGCAGATTCTGCTGGAGCTGATCGACCACTTCGCCGCCGAACACGTGCTGTCGTTCTCCTGGGGCGGCGCCGCGACCCTGGTCGCTCTCGCCCAGCAGCCACGGCGCATCGAACGGGCGGTGATCAGCTCGTTCTCGCCGGTGATCAACGCGCACATGCTTGATTACCTCGAACGCGGCGTCGACTACCTCGGCCAGCGCGACGGCGACCGCGTCGGCCATCTGGTCAACAACACCATCGGCAAACACCTGCCGTCACTGTTCAAACGCTTCAACTATCGCCACGTCAGCAGCCTGGCCGAGCACGAATACGGGCAGATGCACTTCCACATCAGCGACGTGCTGCACAGCGATCGGCAGTGCTACTTGAATGCGGCGAAAAAGATCAACGTGCCGGTGCTGTTTCTCAACGGCGAATGGGACGAATACACCGCAGCCGAAGACGCGCGCCTGTTTGGCAATCATGTGGCGCAGAGCACGTTCACCACGCTGCAAGCCACCGGGCACTTTCTCGATATGGAACACAAAGCGGCATGCCGCGATAGCCAGAACGCCTTGCTCGGCTTTCTGAAACCGGCACAGCAGACCAGCCGAACGCGTTACTCGTTTGTTCAGGATCAACATGCATTGGCTATTTGAAAGGGTGTCGTCGCGAGCGAGGCTGTGGGGTTGAGATTCTGCTTTACGCACCGCAGTGCTCGCCCGCGATTGACCGTTTTCAATGATTCAAAGCGTTCATGAGTAAAAGAAAAACTTCAAATCCGTGGCCGAGTCTGGTACAAAGTCAGCCGCTCTGAGCGGGTATAGTTTAATGGTAGAACAGTAGCTTCCCAAGCTTCCGACGAGGGTTCGATTCCCTCTACCCGCTCCACTCAATTTTGTCTCACGTTGTGTTTTTTGACGGGGGATGCAGGAACAGAAAAAACCGGCCTTGATGGCCGGTTTTTTTGTGCCTGAAAAATCCGATGCTGCATTTCGAAACAATGCAAAAACCTGCAACACACTCTGAATCCCTGCGCGGCCTCCCCATCTAGACTGATTCACACCGCTGAGCCGAATGACGGACGATGACCACTTGGTGGTTATAGTGTTGATCGCAAAAGCCAAGTAGGTATAGTACCCACCAAGCACACCACAAGGAGGTGTTGTGAATAGCCGTTTTTTAATCGGCCAACTCGTCGCAGACGGTTGGTATTTAGTGCGAGTCAGAGGCAGCCACCATCACTTCAAACACCCGGTCAAGCCTGGACTGGTCACTGTGCCGCATCCGAAGAAAGATCTGTTGAAGAAAACGGCCATCAGTATTTTGCAACAAGCGCTGCTCTGACTTGTTCAGGTCATCGGCGCGATGGAGGAAACGAATATGCTCTACCCGATTGCGATTTCAATAGGTGATGAGGAACACGCCTGGGGCGTGGAGGTGCCGGACATTCCGGGCTGCTTTTCGGCTGGCGATGATCTGGATGATGCCGTCGCCATGGCTCGCGAAGCCATCGAAGGTCATTTCGAGATTCTGGCGGACGATGACGCCCCCATTCCAGCGGCCAGCAAACTGAACCTGCACGTGGCCAACCCGAAATACGCCGGTTGTGCATGGGCCGTGGTGGATATCGATGTGCTCAAGTATTTGGGCAAAGCCCAGAAACTCAACATCACCCTACCGGGGCACTTGCTCAACCGCATTGACGAGTATGTGTTGCATCACCCGGAAGAAAAAAGCCGCTCGGGCTTTCTGGCGTCGGCGGCTCTGAAAGTTTTGCAGCAGGGTTGAACCTTGGCGCGTCAACCCGTGCTGGCCTATCCTACCCATAAACCCTAATTACATTTCCCTGTGAGTTAAATGGTATTTTTAGGTTTAATCCACAGTATATTGTGTACTGATAATCAAAACTGAACGCCGACGGTACACACGACATGCTGGATGTAAGCCTCACTACCGCGAGCGAGATCGTCAAACGGATTTGCCAACGCCTGCGCACAGAACGATTGGCCTTGGAGATGACACAAGCAGACGTGGCCGCTCGCGCGGGCATTGCGACGAATACGGTGTCAAACCTTGAAGCCGGTCGTAATGTGAGTTTCGACAACATGGTGCGAGTGGCGATGGTTCTCGGACGCGAAACGGAGCTCGAAGGGTTGTTTCTGCCAAGGCTCGAAACTCTTGACGATATCATTCGCTACGAAAAGACGGCCAAGCGTCATCGCATCAAAAGGAAAGCCGACAATGCTTGAACAAGTTGACGTCTACTACGCGGGCTGGGGTGAACGTTGGCGGTGGGGCACACTTGCTACGACGAAAGCCCTGACCGGTCGCCCGCAGGTCATGTTTGAGTACAGCGATGAGGCAAAAAACAGAGGGCTGGAACTCTCCTCCTTGAGGCTTCCATTACAGGGAGCCTTTGCTTACATCATGTCGCCTGGCGGAGACTGGAAATTAGCGCCGGCCTATGACGTCACGTTCTGCGAGGGGCCGGGAGGCTATCACCAGATGGACGTGATGGGTGAAGCCTTGGAAATTGGCAGAAAAAACCTGCTCAACCTTGCAGTGGAGGCTGAAGTAAACGCCGCTACGGCCGCCGACATCATTGACAGATTTTGCGAGGTAGCTAGCCGATTCTCAGCCATGGCTGAAAGTTTGTATCCGGGTGTGATCACCCAGGAAACCTTGCGCACCATTCAACAACGCATCGACCAAAACATCGGGCTACTTGCCTGAATTCGTGCTGCCAGGTAGCCGTCTCGAGAAACCGGCACTCATTGGCCGGTTTCTTTGGCGTCTTAAAGCGATCGGGTTAACCCGCTGGCACGACCTTATCCAGTGCCTGATTCACCGCCAATTCGCCCAGCATGACCACCTGTGCAATGCCGAGTGCAGTCTTGCGGTGTGAGGTGTCGAGCAGCGCGGCGAAGTTGTTGAGCATGGTGGTGGCCGAGCCGAGTGTTTCGCTGGCGTTGGCCAACAGGGATTCGGTGTCGTATTTCGGGTTGGCGAGGTACATCGGTTCGGGTTCGTGGGTGGAACCCATGATTCTGGCCGTGGGGCTGAGATAGTGGTCGAGCGCGCGTTCGGCGGCTTCGTGGAATTTCTTTGAGTTGGGTGATTCGTAGGGGGATGCCGGATCGGTTTCCGGCGGATTTGGCGTTACTTTGAACATTTGGTGTATTCCAAAATAGGGCTACGACCATTCCGCTGCTACACGAAAGGGTGGCGGCTGTACGCAAGTTAGCAGACCGGGCGAATCCACCAAAATCCCGGCGCACCCGAGGGTGCCATGCGCACAGCCACCATTAAGCACAGGAGATCCTGGCTAAATGACGCTCGTACGATTTGGTGGAAACGCGTGGCTGCTAAACCCGATCACTGGAAATCAGTGAAGTGAACCAAGTTACCGACCGCCTCCCAAGCGCACAAGCCGGCGGATTCTGGCGTAGCGGTAGGCAACGGCGCAAGGATTTGTAGGCTTCAGGACGTAACACCGAACGCTTATAAACACTGGCCACCGAATGCGTTTAAGCAGACAAAAACCTTGCAGCATTGTCTGACATTACAGATCCACAACACTCCATCGTTTTTCACCTTCCTCTCGACCGACTAGCATTTCCCTATCAGCCACCACCCTCCCCCTGCGCGGCCATCGACGAATACGCGCCATCACTTTCGAGGGATTCCAATCGCGGCCACGTTGCCGCTGACGATCGAACTCAAAAGAGCCTTCACCATGACGCAAAACATTTACGACGATCCCGAATTCTTCCAGGGCTACAGCCAGATGAACCGTTCAATCGGCGGCCTCGACGCGGCGCCGGAGTGGCCAGCGCTCAAGGCGCTGTTGCCCTCCATGCACGGCCTGAACGTGGTGGATCTGGGCTGCGGTTATGGCTGGTTCAGTCGCTGGGCCATTGAGAATGGTGCGGCCAGTGTCTTGGGACTGGATGTCTCGGAGAAGATGCTGGAGCGGGCGCGGGAGACCACGACGGCGGCGAATATTCGCTATGAGCGCGCCGATCTGGAACAGCTCGATCTGCCCACCTGCAGTTTTGATCTGGCTTACAGCTCGTTGGCGCTGCATTACATCAAGGATTTGCCGGGGCTGTTTGCTCACCTGTACGCGGCGCTGAAACCGGGTTCGCACTTTGTGTTTTCCATTGAGCATCCAATCTTTATGGCGCCGCGTAATCCGGGTTGGTTGATTGACGCTGAAGGTAACAAGCGTTGGCCGCTGGACAGCTATCAGTTGGAGGGTGAGCGGGTGACCAATTGGCTGGCCGAGGGTGTGATCAAGCAGCATCGTACGGTCGGGACATTGCTCAATTCGCTGATCGATGCAGGTTTCACGATTCGACATGTCAATGAATGGGGGCCGAGTGATGCTGAAGTGGCGGCGCAACCGGCGCTGGCAGAAGAGCGGGAGCGGCCGATGATGATGTTGGTGGCGGTGCAGCGGTGACCTTAAAGCCCCTCACCCTAGCCCTCTCCCAGAGGGAGAGGGGACTGACCGCAGTGTCAGTACGATCTACGCCGACGTGCGAAATCGAGGCGAACTCAGGTTTTGGAAGCGACACGCATCGGCTCCCTCTCCCTCGGGAGAGGGCTGGGGTGAGGGGGAGTCCGCAACCGCACCCAAAATCTCCAGCCGAACAATGGTCAAATTTATTTCAGCGAGTCGCAACGATAAACAAGCGTGGAAATGGCAAAAGCACCGAACCATCCGCCAGCGCCGGATAAGCCTTCCCAACCTCAGCCAGATACTGCTCCAGGTACTGCGCCTTTTCCGCCTCGGTCAGCGGATTCAAAAACGGAATCAACCCGCTCCCCTTGAACCACTCCACCACCCCCGCCGCCCCGCCTGACAGTTGATGGTGATAGGTCGTACGCCACACATCGACCCGCGTACAGTGTGGTCGCAGCATCGAGAAATAATCGCTGGCACTCGCCATGTCGGTGCGCTGCCCCGCAGCGCCTGAAAGCTTGCTCGCCCACGGACCATTCGCAGCGACTTCACGCATCAAACGGTGAGACGGTTCATTGAGGTTATCCGGCATCTGGATCGCCAGACTGCCGCCTGCCGACAACTTGCGGGCCAACGCCGGCAACAACGTCGCGTGATCCGGCACCCACTGCAATACGGCATTAGCGAAGATCACATCAAACGGCCCTGCATCGGCCCACTGATCAATCTCGGCGACAGCGAAGCGCAGATCCGGCAAGCGCTTGCGCGCCGCGTCGATCATGTCTGCCGAGCTGTCCAGCCCGCTGACCTTCGCACCGGGAAAACGCTGCACCAGCAGCTCCGTCGAATTGCCGGGACCGCAACCGATATCGACCACTGTTCGCGCTTCAGGCGTGGGAATCGCCGCCAGCAGATCGCGGGCCGGGCGGGTGCGTTCATCTTCGAAAGCGACGTATTGTTTGGCGGACCAACTCATTGCGTTCTCCTGTCGGGACATTTTGGCGGCTCGTCACGATACCGCGATCTAGCGCGCCTGCCTGCCCTACCAAGGTCCGGTGACGTGGGCGGATTTGTAATTAGAATTTTCCACCAGCCACAGATGTCTGAATTTCAAGACTCTTCCCAATAAGGAACACCGCTATGAAATTCGCAAAAATCTCCCAGAAGCTCGCGATGGTGGCCGGTAGTCCCAAGACCTTCATGGGCGCATTGATCCTGATCGGTCTGTGGGGCTTGAGCGGGCCGATTTTTCATTACAACGACACCTGGCAACTGATCATCAACACCTCGACTACCATCATCACCTTCCTGATGGTGTTCCTGATCCAGAACACGCAGAACCGCGACACCGACATTCTCCATTTGAAGATCGATGAGTTGTTGTTGGTGACCAAAGAAGCGCAAAACGCGATGCTTGGGCTGGAGGCGCTGGATTTGAAGCAACTTGAGGCGTTGCGCAGGCACTACCGCTCGTTGGGCGAGGGTGAGGTGTTCAATCTTGAGGGGCTTGGCGAGAAGAGTAAGTCGAAGCAGGATTTGAATGAGTGTTGAGGATTGAAATCAAAAGATCGCAGCCTTCGGCAGCTCCTGCAGAAACAGGTGTAGGAGCTGCCGAAGGCTGCGATCCTTTGATCTTGATTAGCGACTGGCCTGTAACTGGCGAGCCCTTTCCAGATGACTCTGCAGCTTCGGCAGTGTCTCGTCGGCGAAGGCTTTGATCTCCGGCACGTTGGTGGTCTGCGCTTCCTGCTGAATCTGCTCGATGGCCTCTTCAGTGGCTTTGACCTGACTGGCGGCATAGGCCTGATCGAAGGAGGCGCCGTCGGTCACTGGCGGCATCAACTCCTTGGCCTTGTCGGCCAGTTCTTCACGCGGCGCAACGGGCAGGTCGAGCTTCTTGGCGATTTTCGCCAGGTGCTGGTTGGCCGTGGTGCGGTCGTTGATGACGACGATGGTGTAGTCCTTGACCTCTTTCGATTCGGCCTTGCTGTGGGCCAGACGACTGGCCTCGATGTCGGCCATGCCTTTGGCGGAGGCATCGTTGATGAAATCGGCGGGCGACTGGGCAAAAGCGCTGCTGGCACACAGGCCCAACAGCGATGCAAAACTCATGTTGCGTATACGGGTGGCCATCCGGCTCATGGTCGCGCCCTCCTTACTTGCGAAATTCAAGCGGGAGCTTACGCCCCCGCCTCTCAATCAAAACTACCTTCACCGACTATTTCGATTTCTGAGCGGGCTTGCGGCCCATATCGGGTTTTGGCTCTTTGTCGACAGTCGTTGTGGTGGTTTTCCCACCTTTGCGACCTGCTTCAGAGGCCTTGGTTCGATCGTTGGCGAAGTTTCCCGAGTTCGAGTTTCTTGAATTAGGCATGATTCTCTACCTCTTGGTAATGATCGTGGCGAGCAGGTGCCCGCCTAACATTGAGAATTTTCTCGCCGACAAAGGTTTAGAAAAGTTGCAGTTGCCGCGACGAACGGCTCCATCGGATTAGCGACTGAGCGAAAGCTGACTCAAACGTTTGGCGGCGTACATTGCCTGATCGGCATGGCGAAACAGTTGCTGTTCCTCACGGCCGTGCTCTGGATAGCGAGCGACGCCAATGCTCGGTTCGATGTGCAGGTTGTGACCATCGAGGCGCATCGGTTGCACCAGCACCTGTCGGATTTTTTCCGCCACGCTGTCAGCGTCTTCCGAGGCCTGAACGCTGTGCAGCAGCACGACAAATTCATCACCGCCAATTCGAGCCACGGTGTCGGTTTCCCGCACGCAGCCCTTGAGGCGGTTGGCCACGGTTTGCAGAAGCATGTCGCCGACGGCATGACCGAAGGTGTCGTTGACCTGTTTGAAGCGATCCAGATCGACATACAACAACGCCATATGCCCGGATTGCTCGCGAGCGCCGGCCAACGCGGCTTTCAAGCGATCACGCAGCAATTCACGATTGGGCAGTTGCGTCAGTTGATCGTATTGCGCCATGCGCCGCAGCCGGGCGTGCAATTGCTGACGCTCGATGGCCGTGGCGACCTGGGCACAGACGTATTGCAGCAGTTCCTTGTCCTGCTCGGTGTAGCGCTCGCCGCCGGGAAGGCTTTTGACGATCAAGGCGCCGATAGTGCCGTTTTTCGAATTCAACGGCACGCCGAGCCAGCACGGCGCGTTCTGCCCGGCCACCAGTTCGGCGAAATCGGCTGGTGAATCCGCACTGTCCGGCGTCAGAAGAATCGGCTGGCCGCTACGGATAACTTCCGCACACAGGCGCCCGGTGACGGTGCCCGGTCGCTCGGGCTGCAATTCGTGATCGTCGACGTGATACGGGAAATTCAGTTGTGCGCAGTGTTCGTCGTACAGCGCCACGGAAAAATTCATCGCTGGCAGCCATTCGCCGATGATCAGGTGGATGCGCTTGAACAACGCCAGCAGATCTTCCGCCGCATGGGCCGCTTCGGATATCGCGTACAACGCCGCCTGGCGCGATTCGGCCTGTTTGCGCTCGGTGATGTCGCGCGCCACGGCAATGCGCAGTTGATCGACTTCCGACCAGCGCGCCGACCAGAGGATATGCACGACGCTGCCATCCTTGCGCAGGTAACGGTTTTCAAAGTTGAGTTTGGGTTCGCCGCCCATGATTTCGTTGGCGGCAGCCAGAGTGCGCTGACGATCCGCCGGGTGCACCAGCTCGATCATTTGCCGGCCGATCAACTCTTCAGGCGAATAACCGAAAACCCGTTCGCAAGCGGCACTGACAAAAACGAAGCGACCCTGCTTGTCGACCGCGCAAACGGCGTCCAGCAACAGATCGATAAAACTCGCCAACGGCGCGGAATTTCGGCTTTCCATGGTTCAGCGTGGGTGTCCGGGCAATGCAGCACTGATCAACCATCCCTGACCTTTTGATTGCGCATCCCTGCACACACTTTCAAGCCTTGTTCGGCATCAGTCCCGGCAGCGCATGCATCAGCGCGTTGATGGCAAAACCGATGAACATCACGCCGCACAAGCGGGTGATAAGCAACTCATGACGCTGATACAGGGTCCGAACCCGCTGCGCGCCAACCACGCCAATCAGAATAGCGTAGGCCAGCAAGCCACCGAGGAAACTCAGGGCAATCAGCGCCGGCAGCATCGACCAGTTGAGCAGTTCGGCACGGCTCGACAGCAGCGCGGTGAACGTGGCGACCGCCACCGGATAAGCTTTGGGGTTGGTCAAGCCGAACAGAATGCCGTGCCAGAACGGATTGCGCGCCGCGCCCTGGGGTTCGTCACCATTGCGACGCTGGGCCCGCACCGCGCGCCAGCCGAGCCAGAACAGGTACAAGCCGCTGAGCACACCGAGGACATCAAACGCAGTGCTGCCGATTTCCCGGGCGCCGACAATCGCGATCAGAGCCGTGCTGCACCAGACCACATCGCCGAGCAGATGCCCGCAAAGAAACCCCGCCCCAGCCCGCCGCCCATGGGCTGCGCCGATGCCGAACACCGCCAGCACACCCGGCCCGGGCGTTATCCCGTAAATGAAACCCGAGGCCAGCACGGCCATTAGCAACGATGGAGTCATGGAAAACCTGCAAGCGCCAGAACGCGTGGCCGCCAGTCTATAACAGACAAATGTGTCTGATCATGACTCGTCGTAAAAACGCATGCCGGCGTACGGTTTTTGCCGACACGCTGCCAGTCGTGAAGTGAGATCGCCGACATGCGCTTCGAGCTTGTGGCCGTCGGGATCGAGAAAGTAGAACGAGGCACCTTCGCTACGGTTATCTCGCCATTCCTGCACGTTCGCCGCTTTTAGCTTTGCTACGAACGTGGAGAAATCGGCTGCATTGAGGCTGAACGCGTAATGAGTGTAATCGGCGCACGGTTGACTCGAGCGCAGCGGATCAAGCGACAGACACAACCACAGCCCCGGCAGCGACAGGTAGGCACCGGCGTCCCACGTGGCTTCGACGCGCAACTGCAACACATCGCAATAGAACGCCAGGCTGCGCTGCAAATCGTTGACCGCGAGTGTCAGGTGGTTGAGGCCGGTGAGCATCGGGTCAGTAGCCTCTGAGGTCTTCGGGGACGATGTATTGTTGGCCGTCGTAGGTCAAGGTGACGCGAGTTTTCTTCATCTCGATCGTTTTCGAGATGCAGTCTTTGCCCGACAGGAAGGATTTGTAAACTGAACCATTTGAGCTGACGATCAGATCGGCGAAACCATGGTGGCTCGTCGGGCCGAGATCGATAGTTCTGCGGATTTGCGTGTCCTCGGTTCCACACTCATCCGTCCCTTCGCCGAACTCCTTGCGAATCACCAAGCCTTCCAGCACAGGGCGCAATTTGTTGCCTTCGCGCACATACAACGCCAAATCAGTTTTTGCGTAAGGATTGGCTCTGGAGCCGTGACTGGCGAATTTTGAACGCAAACCGAATGCACGGACATCAGCAGCCAATCGGTAACGGGCCGTATCGATCGTCAGATCGTCGAAACTAATGGCATCGGAATTGTAGGCACCCGGCTTTGCATAGGTAGCGAGGCTCTTGCCACTTGTCGAACTGACGAGCGCCAGTTCCAGATCGAATACCCCCATCTCATCGTCGCCCGAATCCGAGAGAAATGAAGATTTCGCCGCAATCGATTGGTCATTGAAAGCAGGCCACGCTTTGCAGCGCGAAAGGGAATGGCCGTCGAACTTCTTCACTTCGCAGGCGGCCTGGGCTTGAGCGGCCATCGTCAAAAGGCCCATCGCGATGAAAGAGCCCAGCAATGTGGAACGCGAAATCATTGTTCTTCCTTGAGTAAAAGACATCGGTCTTAGAGGCCTTTGAAATCTTCAGGCACTACGTAGTTTTTGCCGTCATAGCGAAGTGTCGTCAAGACCGGTTTTTGCGTGACGGTATTGGATACACACGCCTCGCCCTCGCCCTCGCCAACGGTCGAGCTACGGATCGTTTTGATCATCAGATCGGCAAAGCCATGGCTGCTGGTCTTGGCCAAAGCTACGGTTCGCGTAGTCTCGTAGCGCTCTCCCGCACAATTGCCATCCCACTCCCCGCCATATTCATAAACCACCAGCCGATCCATGACAGGACGCAATGCGTTGCCGTCTTTCACATAGAGCGACAACCAGGTTTCATCCAGAGGATTCAGACGGGAAGAGCCTTTGAATCGAACCCGAACGCCAAAAGCCTGCAATTGCGGCGTGAGCTTATAGCGGGCGGTATCGAATTTCAGTTCGTCCAGCGCGATTGCATCTACAGAGAATGCCGAGGGCTGATAAAAGCTCGCTAACGGCTTGGAGTCTGCACTCGCCACCAAGGCCAAACGCAGATCGTAAAGCCCTACAGTCCCTGACTCGCCATACACCGGATCGGGCGAGAAATTGGCAGCAGCGGTGAGCGTCAGCCCGGGATACGCCGGCCAATCCCTGCAGAGGGAAAAATCCACCTCATGCGCCTTTGGCGCCGGCGTGCAATCGGCAAATGCCTGCCCCGCCAGTAGCCATCCGCACAATACCGCACACCCGATCCAGCCAGACTTCACTGTCACTTCCCGCTCCTTGATTACTTTTTCAGCCGCGCACTATCCCCTGCTGTATCGACCCTTTCAACCGAATCATCAGTAAACCAAAGTGCATTTCCCGCTTGGTAGCGAGAAGTCGTTGACGGCGTTGCGGGCGATGTTGGCGATGTTGGCGATGTTGGCGATGTTGGCGATTGCCAGGGTGGTGTCGATTCGTGTGTTTGAGAAAAATGGGGTGGCTGTTAACTGATGGAATCAATCCGTGATTTATCAGTGTCTGGAAGTCAGTCTTCGCGAGCAGGCTCGCTCCCACAGGTGCCGAATTCCAACTGGAGAAATGCGATCACATGTGGGAGCGAGCCTGCTCGCGAAAGCGTCATTGCAGGCGCCGCCAATCTCAGAACTTGTCGAGCGTGCGCAATTTCTGCGGCAAGCCCCACAACAGCAACGCCGCCGCAATCAGCGCCGCCACACCGATCACATACAGCGCCGGCGTGGTGCTGCCGGTCAGGTCTTTGATCCGCCCGACCATCACCGGGCTGACAATCCCGCCGAATTGCCCCAGCGTGTTGATCACCGCAATCCCGCCCGCCGCACCAGCGCCCGCCCCGGCCAGCAACTTCGGTGGCAAGGTCCAGAAGCTCGGAATCGAGGCAATGATCCCGGCGCCGAGCAAGCCAAGAGCGACGATCAGAAACGTCGTGTGGCTGGCGAAAATCCCCGCACTGAAAAAGCCGATCGCGCCCACGATGACCAACCCGGCAACAAACTTGCGCCGCTCACCGGTGGCATCCGACAAACGCCCGATTACTACCATGCTAATCGCCCCGCAAATGTACGGGATGGCCGTCAGCAGACCGATCATCACCGGGCTCTCGGTGCCGGCGCTGCGGATCAATTGCGGCGCCCAGAAATTCAAACCGTAGGACGCGACCTGGATCAGAAAATAGATCAGACCCAAAGTCAGAAAACCTGGAATCTTCAACGCCGCGAGCAGCGAACCACCACTCTTGTGCGGTTCATGTTGAGCGATGCGACTGGACAGCAGTTTCTTCTCGTCCGCAGTCAGCCAGTGCGCATCCTCGATACGATCCTTGAGCAGCATCAGCACCAGAAAACCGAGGCCGATGCACGGTACGCCGCCGAGCAGGAACAGCCAGTGCCAGCCGCGCATTTGCAGCACGCCGTCGAGGTGCTCCAGCACCAGCCCGGAGAACGGCGCGCCAACCAGCCCGGCAAATGCCGAAGCGAGAAACAGCATCGAGGTAATGCGACCACGGAAATGCTGCGGGAACCACAGCGTCAGGTAATACAGCACGCCCGGGGCAAACCCGGCTTCCATCGCGCCGATGACAAAGCGCAGCGCGTAGAACTGCCATTCACTGTTGACGAACACCATCGCCGCCGTCGCCACGCCCCAGGACATCATGATTCGGGCGATCCAGCGGCGTGCGCCAACCTTGTAGAGCATCATGTTGCTCGGCACTTCGAACAGCACGTAACCGACCACGAACAGCCCAGCGCCGAGGCCGTACGCGGTGTCGCTCAGGCTCAAATCGGTCTGCAACTGGAACTTGGCGAAGCTGATGTTGATGCGGTCGAAAAAGGCGAACAGGTAGCAGACCATGATCAGCGGCATCAGGCGCCAGGCGACTTTGCTGACCAGGGCTTTTTCGGCGTCGTGATCGACGGACGGACTAGCGCCCGCCTCCATTACATTGAGGCTCATGGCTTTTCTCCAGGCGGACTGCCGGTGGGCGTCCGATTGTTTTTGTTGTCTGGTATGCGTTTTTAACTGTAGGAGTGAGCCTGCTCGCGATAGCGGTGTGTCAGGCAACATTTGCGGTGATTGATACACCGCTATCGCGAGCAGGCTCACTCCTACAAAGGGATTGGTGTTGTCAGGTCGGGATCGGGTGCAGGTCGCAGTTGCGTCCGGCCTTGGCCAGTTGGCCGGGGACTTCGTGGCCCAGCAGATCCGGCAAGCCACGCGAGAGTTTCAGCAGCAAAGGCAAATCGATGCAGGTGTGAATACCGATCTCATCGCACAGGTTCACCAGATCTTCAGTGCAGATATTGCCCGACGCGCCCGGCGCAAACGGACAGCCACCGAGACCACCGAGCGCCGAATCGAAACGCCGCCCCCCCGCCTCATAGGCCGCCAGCACATTGCACAGACCCAGACCCCGGGTGTTGTGGAAATGCAGGGTCAGATCAGCCGGTGAAACCCGCTGCAACACCCGCCGCACCAAGCGATCTACCTGACGCGGATTGGCCATGCCTGTGGTGTCGGCGAGGGTGATGCCGGCAATGCCGAGTTCCTGATAAGCATCGACGATTTGCAGTACGCGATCCTCGTCGATCTGGCCTTCGAACGGGCAACCGAACGTCGTCGCGATACTGCCGTTGAGGCGCACGCCGGAACCGCTGGCGAACGCGACAATCTCTGCAAACGCCGCCAGCGAATCCTCGCAGCGCATGCGCATGTTGGCCATGTTGTGCGTCTGGCTGGCGGACATCACCAGATTCAGTTCATCGGCACCCGCCGCCAACGCACGCTGCGCACCTTTGAGGTTGGGAATCAGCGCGACGTAAATCACCCCCGACTGTCGTTGAATGCCGCTGAAGACTTGCTCGCCGTCACGCAGCGCCGGAATGGCTTTCGGCGAGACGAACGAGCCGGCTTCGATACGGCTGAAACCGGCCAGCGACAGCTGATCGATCAGGGCGATCTTGTCAGCGGTTTCCACCCAGGTCGGCTCGATCTGCAAACCATCGCGCGGCGAGACTTCCTGGACGATCAGGGTTTGCGAATAGTCCGTGATCATTGCACCACCCCTTGGCTTTTCAGGCGTTCGATGTCGAGTTCAGTCAGGCCGAGGCCGGCAAGAATACCGTCGGTGTGCTGGCCGAGTTTTGGCCCCGACCAGTTCACGCCGCCGGGGGTTTCCGAGAGTTTCGGGACGATGCCGGGCATTTTCACTGTTGCACCGCCGGGCAACTCGGCACTGAGCAGCATGTCCCGTGCCTGATAGTGCGGGTCGGCAACGATATCGGCCACTGAATAAATTCGCCCGGCCGGCACTTCAGCGGCCTCCAGCGCCGCGAGCACGTCGTCGATCGGCAGGCTGCTGGTCCAATGGGTAATCGCGGCGTCGAGCAAACCGCTCTTGGCCGCACGGCCATCGTTGTGAGCGAATTCTGCTGCTTGCGCCAGGTCATCACGGCCAATGGTTTGCATCAGACGTTTGTAGATCGGGTCGCTGTTGCCGGCGATCACCACGTAAGCGCCATCCGCCGTGAGGTAAGTGTTCGACGGTGCAATGCCTGGCAAGGCGCCGCCGCTGCGTTCGCGGACATGGCCAAGCATGTCGTATTCCGGCACCAGGCTTTCCATGACGTTGAACACGCTTTCGGCCAGCGACACATCGACAATCTGCCCGCCGCCCTGCCCGGTCTTGACCCGCAGCAGCGCCATCAACGCGCCGATCACCGCGTGCAGCGAGGCCAGCGAATCGCCGAGGCTGACGCCGACCCGTGCCGGTGGTGAACCGGGGGTGCCAGTGGTGTAACGAATGCCGCCCATGGCCTCGCCGATCGCGCCGAAACCAGGGCGATCGCGGTACGGGCCGGTCTGGCCATAGCCAGAAATGCGCACGAGGGTGAGATTGGGGTTCAGCGCGTGGAGCACGTCCCAGCCGAGGCCAAGTTTCTCCAGCGCACCGGGGCGCAGGTTTTCGATGATGACGTCGGCATCGCTGGCCAGTTGCTTGACCAACTCGATGCCTTCGGCGGATTTCAGATTGAGTGCCAGCGATTTCTTGTTGCGTGATTGCAGGTACCACCACAGCGACGTGCCTTCGTGCAGCTTGCGCCATTTGCGCAGCGGGTCGCCCTGACCCATGGCTTCGATCTTGATCACCTCGGCGCCGAACTCGGCGAGCATGCGCGCGGCAAACGGCGCGGCAATCAGCGTGCCGATCTCGATCACTTTGATCGCACTCAAAGGGGCAGTCATCGCGGGGTACCTCCTGTTCTTGGAATATGCGCCAAGGCTAGAGGAACGATGATCGGGCAATCCAGCCGTCTCTCGGCAATGGGCGTTCGCGAAATGCGAACGCTCAAAGGTGATGTGGTGAATTCAAGTCAGTCATCGCGAGCAGGCTCACTCCTACAGGGTTTTGTGTGGCTCATACATTCGGAGTCAACACATATCCAGTGTAGGAGTGAGCCTGCTCGCGATGAGGCCGGCCCATTCACCGAAAATCTATGAGGCTCGCCCCCGCAAATGCTCAAACAACATCCGGCTCACCGGCGACAATCCCGCCTCATCGCGCACCACCACAATCAACGCGCGATCCGACCAGTCATCCGTCAACGGCACCGCGTGCAACCCCAACGCCTGACCAAACAGTTCATAAGCACGCTGCGGCAAGATGCCGATACCCATGTTGGCCTGAACCATCCGGCACACCGCATCGAACCCCGGCACATGAATGCGAATGCGCAGGACTTTGCCGGCCTGTCGCGCCGCCGCGTGAGTACGCATGTTGATTGAACTGGCGGCATGCAATCCGACGTAGTCGCTGTCGAGCGTTTCAGCGAACGCCACCGACTCGCGCGCCGCCAAGGGATGTTCCGGCAGCATCACCACCAGCAGTTTGTCCTGACGGTACAACACGCTGTGCAGGCCTTTGGTGTCGCTGTCGTTGGAACAAATACCGAGATCTGCCACGCCATCGAGCACGCCTTGAATCACTCCGGCGCTGGGCCGCTCTTCAAGGTCGGTCTTGACCTGCGGGTGCTGCGCGGAGAAGTCGCGCAAGTCTTCGGGAAGAAACTGAATGATCGCGGAGAGGTTCGCCAGCATGCGCACATAACCGCGCACACCGTGGCTGTGTTCGCCGAGTTCCAGGCCCATTTTCTCGACGTTGAACAGCATCTGCCGGGCATGATGCAGCAAGGTTTCCCCGGCCGGGGTCAGCGTCATGCCTTTGGCCTGACGCACGAACAAACTGATCCCGAGCGCCTCTTCCAGCTCCATCAGGCGCTTGCTGGCCGCCGACACCGCGATGGCTTCGCGCGAGGCCGCGCGGGTCAGCGTGCCCTCTTCGTGGACGGCGACAAACAGTTGCAGGGTGATGAGGTCGAGGCGGCGGATCAGGCTTTTTTGCAGCATGGAGGGCTCGCTGACTGGGGTTCGTCCGAGTCGGCAGGATAGCCCGGATTTCAATCACGCCGAAAATGTGATGTACCTGCCCGTCAGCTCGCCGCTGTCAGCAATCGCACCAGATGAGCCGCTTCATTTCTATGCCCCAGCACCAGCACTGACGATCCCTGCAGACAGGCATACTGCGCAATCCACGGGATCTTGGCTCCCTCGACATCGAACAGCGGATCCACGGCACCATCGACCAAAAAGCTCCCCGCAAGCAACCGTCGTGTGCCGTCCGAGGTCTGGCCGACCGTGACGATTCGCGGGTCGGGGGAGCCATTCAGCGCGAATCCTGCGCTCCAGCTTTTCAGATCCAGTGGCTGCGCGGCAACGGTAAGGACTGGTGCCCCGCGGTTGAACGCTGGATCAGTCTTGCCAGTGAGATCGATCCCGCTGATCAAGCCATGCTGACGCTTCTCCCCCGCGGACGACTCGACAGCAGACCCAATCAGCAACAAACGCTGCGCCGATTGCACGACGATACGATTCACTGAGCTTTCAAGCGGTGCGCCGGCATTGTCCAGATTCAACAGCAGGGTACCGTCCTTGCCGAACGGCTTGGCAACCTGGCCGGAACTGTCGTAAGCCATGACCAGTCCCTGATTGGTCACTTCGGTCTTGCCATGGACAAGAATCTGTCCATCGCTTGACTGCGTGACCCCGTGCAACGTGATCGCCACATTTGGAAGCGTCAGGGGTATCCAGCCATTTTCAGCGAAGTCGACATCATCTTTGCCATTCAAAAGGAAGCGCGCCAACAACCCGCTCCCCCGTTGGGACGTGACGAAAAGCAATCTGTCCGGCATCGCTTTCGCTGGAGTGGATTGCGCCAATATCAAACGGCCGCCCGTGGCATTGTCGAGCAGAGGAATACGCATCGGCACGACTCGGTAGCCAGTCTGTCCATCACCAAATTCGGGATCGAGCGTACCGTCCGGTTTGAATCGAGCGATGATTTGCTCAAGCTTGCCTGCTGCATCTGCAAGCACTGCGCACAACCAGAATGCGCCGCTCGCATCAACTAACAGATGCCCGCCTTGTGACAATCGACCACTGACAAACTGACCACTCCGGTAACCGCCCTGGCCAAAGCTGGTGTCGTGATGACCGTCCGCGAGCAGTCGTGCCAGGCCGTAATGCGAGGCTCCCGATGCGTCGATAACCGTTGCGCTGATCATGATCAGACCCGAGGGCAACACGGCCACACTTTTGCCGATCGTTTTGCGCGCGGCAGGAAACTGCAGCGTTTGAAGGCCTGAATGGGCAAACGTCTGATCCAGCTCACCGGCTGATTGTGCTTTACGGGCATTGGCTTTCGGCATGTTCATGTGCTCCTTGAGAGATCGATGTCGACCCCCGTCGTCAGAGCATTCGATCCGAAGCAGCCATGCCGGACAACTGACAGAAATGACAGTTTTTTAGAAGAAAATGAAATTATCCATCAATCGAAAAAAGCTAAAAAACTGGTAGTTCTTACAGGTTCGAAACTGGAGAACCCATGCCAGTCTTCCGTTCAAATCCGTTTGCAACGAGAGACATTCATGAAGGTTCCCAACAAACGCAAACCGAAACCACAACGGGAGCCATGGGCAGCACCGTTCATTGCTTACCCCGAACGCAATAAAGTCGTTGGACCGGCAACTTTGTTCCTCGGCAGCGGTATTCCAGAGGCCACCGTCGAGGTCTGGAGCAGCGACGGAAAACAGTTGCATGCCCACGGCAAAATCAACCAAAACGGGCGATGGGCATTGAGTGCAAGCGGCGACCTGTCACCAGGCCCATCCGTGATAAAGGCCCGGCAAACGTACGAAAACATTGATTCAGTCTGGAGTGACGATCGCGCGTTCAAGGTAGAGGTTGAGGCGGGCGACAAAGTGCCGGCGATTGCTGAACCGCGAGAGGGTCAGGAGTTGGATAAAGCGGTAACTCTCAAAGGCGATGTGTCTGCACCCCATGGCATGGTCGATCTCTTTGATCTGATCCAGCAGAAGTGGATTACTTATGCACCGGTTGACCAGAAAGGCCAATGGACTACTGACCAAGCGGTTGTCTTCTCCGCCGGTAAGCAACAGGTTTCGGCCATCCACCGTATTGACGGCCAAGTCTCGGACTGGGCGCGCGTTCGAACATTTACAGTAACTGCAACACGAAAGGGCAAGCATAGCGATTAAACCTGTTCGCCCAGTCGCGACCTGTCAAAACGCGTTGCGGAAAATCTCCTCGATCTGGCGCTGATCCGCCGCCCGAGGATTGGTCAAACCACAGGCGTCTTTCAGGGCATTGGTGGCCAGCACCGGGATGTCGCTGAGCTTGGCGCCGAGCTCACGCAGGCCACCGGGGATCTCGACATCTTGGGCCAGGCAACGGATCGCAGTGATCGCCGCTTGCGCGCCCTCCTCCGGGCTGAAACCTCGGATATCAGCGCCCATGGCGTGAGCAACATCGGTCAGACGATCGGCGCAAACCAACGCATTGAACGTCTGCACATGAGGCAGCAGCACCGCGTTGCACACACCATGGGGCAAGTCATAGAAACCGCCCAACTGATGCGCCATCGCATGCACATAGCCGAGGGAAGCGTTGTTGAAAGCCATGCCGGCGAGGAACTGCGCGTACGCCATGTTTTCCCGCGCGGCGAGGTCGCTGCCGTCGCGCACGGCCAGGCGCAGGTTGTTGCTGATCAGGGTCATGGCTTTCAGCGCGCAGGCATCGGTGATCGGGTTGGCAGCGGTCGAGACGTAGGCTTCGATGGCGTGGGTCAGTGCATCCATGCCGGTGGCGGCGGTCAGGCCTTTGGGCATGGCGACCATCAATTCCGGGTCGTTGACCGACAGCAGCGGTGTGACGTTACGGTCGACGATGGCCATTTTCACGTGGCGCGATTCGTCGGTGATGATGCAGAACCGGGTCATCTCGCTGGCGGTGCCGGCGGTGGTGTTGATCGCGATCAGCGGCAATTGCGGTTTGCTCGATTGATCGACGCCTTCGTAATCGCGAATCTCACCGCCGTTGGTCGCGCACAGCGCAATACCCTTGGCGCAGTCGTGGGGCGAACCGCCGCCCAGCGACACGACGAAATCGCAGCGACTTTCCTTGAGCAGCCCCAGGCCCGACTCGACATTGGCGATGCTCGGATTGGGTTTGGCGCCGTCGAAGATCACCGAATCGATGTCCTGCATCGCCAGTTTCTCTGCGACCATGGTTGCCACGCCGGCCTTGGCCAGCCCGGTGTCGGTGACGATCAGCGCCTTGCGAAAACCATAGTTGCGAATGGCAACCATGGCTTCGTCGAGGCAACCATTGCCCATGATGTTTACCGCCGGAATGAAAAAGGTACTGGTCATGCGCGCGTCTCCTGACTGGGGCCGAGTCGACTGCTCCGGTTCGGCGGATAGACACAGCATCGACCGATCGGTCACGAGCGATGTTGATCTGGCTCAATGCCCGCTCGTGATAAAGTCGCCGCCCATCAGCCCCTTTGTTTTGAGACCGCCTACGCAATGACCGATTTTCTCGATGTCGACGCCAGCCTTGAAGACTGGAACACCCTGCGCGCCGCGACCGACTTCAACGGCTTGCTGGTGGGCAATGGTGCCAGCCGTGCGGTATGGGACGATTTCGGCTATGACTCGCTGTTCGAAAACGCCCGCACCGTGGAAGAAAAACCACTGAGCCCGTCGGAACTGGCGGTGTTTGACGCCATGCAGACGCGCAGCTTCGAGCAGGTCCTCGGCGCGCTGAAAACCACCAGCCGGGTCAACAAAGCGTTGGCCGTCAGCTCAGCGGCGCCGCGCAACCGCTATTACGCGATCAAGGAAGCGCTGATCAACACCGTGCACGCCGTGCACATTCCGTGGCGGCTGGTTAAGCCTTCGACGCTGGCGACGTTGAACGAAGAACTGGCGCGCTATCGCACGGTGTTCACCACCAATTACGACCTGCTCAACTACTGGGCGCTGCAACACCAAAGCGATGCCATCGACGATCTGTTCAACGGCGCCAATGCGAGTTTCGATCTGAGCGAAACGGCCACCGACAAACCGCGCCTGCTGTACCTGCACGGTGGTCTGCATCTGGTGCGCAACCAGGACGGCACCGCGCGCAAGCTGACCTCGACCGAAGGCACGCTGCTCGGCAGTTTCGCGATCAACAATACGATCAAGACGCTGGATGACGTGCCGCTGTTCGTTACCGAAGGGCCGAGTGCAGACAAGCTCAAGACCATTCGCAGTTCGGATTATCTGTCGTTCTGTTATGAGCAATTGCTCGGGCATGGCGGCAGTCTGTGCATTTTTGGCCATGCGTTGGGCGAGCAGGATGCGCATATCGTTCGGGCGCTGCGCTTGGCGAAACCTGCGACGGTGGCGATCTCGATTTACCCGCGCAGTGCGGCGTTTGTTCAGCATCAGAAGCGGCATTACGCGCAGGTGTTTGAGGGGACGGGGGTTGAGTTGCGGTTTTTTGATGCGAAGAGCCATGCGCTCGGCAGCCCGAAGTTGTCGGTGCCGGTCGAGGTTTGATGGTGGGGCTACCGACGCTATCGCGAGCAGGCTCACTCCTACAGGGGATCGCATTTCAACTGTAGGAGTGAGCCTGCTCGCGATAGCTTTAGCCCAATCAACTCATTCTTCGGCGCTGTGTACCACCACCAGCAACTGCGCCTGCACATCCCCCACCGATCTGATCCGGTGCGGTTTCTGCGCATTGAAATGCAGCGCATCGCCGCGCTCCAGCAGCACCTTCTCGTTCATGAAATCCACTTCGACCTGCCCTTCGTGGACGAACAGAAACTCCTCGCCCAAATGCTCCTTGAAGGTCTTGTCGCTGAACTCTTTTGGCGGGTAGATGATGAACGGCAGCAGGTTGCGCTCGCTGACCTGATGCGCCAGCACGGCATACCCCGGGCTCTGATCATTCGCCGCCAATGACTGACGCTCGTGGCTGCGCACCAGGCTGTAGCTGTCGAGGCTGACGTTGTCTTCGGAGAACAATTCCTCGACTTTCACATTCAGCGCTTTCGCCAGTTTCAACGCAGCAGCAATCGACGGGGTGTTCAGCCCGCGCTCGACTTTCGACAGATAACTCTTGGTCATGCCGGATTTTTCGGCCAATGCCTCAAGAGTAACGCCAAGTTTTTTTCTCAATAATTTCAAACGGATAGACATGCGCGGCGGTTATTCCAGCAAGGAAGCGACGATTTGTGCTTGCCAATGACACTTTGTGTCATATAGCCTCTTTCGTGTCATTTGCTCTCACCCAAAGGACACAGACATGGCCAAGACATTAGCACTACCCAAAGACCAACTGGTCAAGCAAGCGCTGACCCAGATGCAAAAAAGCCTGGCGGATAATACGTGGACGGACCGGCAAAAGCTGGCCCTGACCTGCCGGATTCTCTTCGAGAACGGTCACGACTCAGGTCTGGCCGGGCAAATCACCGCCCGTGGGCCGCAACCCGGCACCTATTACACTCAGCAATTGGGCCTGGGCTTCGACGAAATCACCGCGAGCAATCTGTTGCTGGTCAACGAGGATCTGGAAGTTCTCGAAGGTCACGGCATGGCCAACCCGGCCAACCGTTTTCACAGCTGGGTGTACCGCGCCCGGCCGGATGTGAACTGCATCATTCACACCCACCCGACCCACGTCGCGGCGCTGTCGATGCTGGAAGTGCCGCTGCAGATTTCCCACATGGATCTGTGCCCGCTGTACGACGACTGCGCGTTTCTCGAAGGCTGGCCGGGTGTACCGGTGGGTAACGAAGAAGGCGAGTTGATTGCCGGTGCGCTGGGCGACAAACGCGCGATTGTGCTTTCGCACCACGGTCAGCTGTCGACCGGCACAACGATTGAAGAGGCGTGTGTCATCGCCCAATTGATCGAACGCGCGGCCAAGCTGCAACTGCTGGCGATGGCGGCGGGCACGATCAAGCCGATCATCCCTGAGCTGGGCCGCGAGGCGCACGACTGGATCGCCAAGCCGAAACGCCACGCCGCCGCTTTCAACTACTACGCCCGGCAGAACCTGCGTCAACACGCCGATTGCCTGAACTGAAACCTGTTACGGAGAGATTCCCATGTCCACTATTCACGGCATCATCGGCTACACCATCACCCCGTTCGGCGCCAACGGCGAAGGTCTGGATCTGCCGGCGCTCGGGCAATCGATCGATCGCCTGATCGACAGCGGTGTCCACGCCATCGCGCCATTGGGCAGCACCGGCGAAGGCGCTTACCTGAGCGATGCGGAGTGGGATCAGGTCGCCGAATTCAGCATCAAGCACGTGGCCAGACGCGTACCGACCATCGTCAGCGTTTCCGACCTGACCACCGCCAAAGCCGTGCGCCGCGCGCGTTTTGCTGAAGCCCATGGTGCCGACGTGGTGATGGTACTGCCGGCTTCGTACTGGAAACTTACTGAAGCGGAAATCCTCGCGCACTACCGCGCCATCGGCGAGAGCATCGGCGTGCCGATCATGCTCTACAACAACCCGGCCACCAGCGGCACCGACATGTCGGTGGATTTGATTCTGCGCATCGTCAATGCCGTGGAAAACGTGACCATGGTCAAGGAGAGCACCGGCGATATTCAGCGCATGCACAAGCTGCAATTGCTCGGCGAAGGCCAGGTGCCGTTCTACAACGGCTGCAATCCGCTGGCGCTGGAGGCGTTTGCCGCCGGGGCGAAGGGCTGGTGCACAGCGGCGCCCAATTTGATTCCACAACTGAATCTGGACTTGTATGAGGCCGCCATGGCTGGGGATCTGGATCGGGCGCGGGATCTGTTCTACCGCCAATTGCCGCTGCTGGATTTCATTCTCAAGGGTGGGTTGCCGGCGACGATCAAGGCCGGGTTGCGGCAGACCGGGCTTGAATCGGGCGATCCACGTTTGCCGGTATTTCCGCTGAGTGAAGCGGGCCAGACTCAGCTGCAAGCAATCCTCAAGACCCTGCGCTGATCTTACTGACACCACAAAAAACAATGTAGGAGTGAGCCTGCTCGCGATAGCGGTGGATCAGTTGAGCATGTATCGACTGACCCACCGCTATCGCGAGCAGGCTCACTCCTACAAAGGAATGTGGTGAATTTAGAGGACAGGCAAAGTCTTGTCCTTGATCACCTTGCTCGGCCCGTTCGCCTTGACGCTGGCAATGCCTTTATCGCACGCCGCATCCGATGAATACGCTTCGCTGCTGCCGATGACCTGGTGATTGGCCGCTTTCAGATTGAAGTACGGGTGGCCGTCCTTCGTCGATTTCTTCTCGTAGCGCTCATCCAGCGGGCTGTTGGTTTGCACCGCCGCGATGCCGCCGTCGGCCGCTGCGCGAGTGGTGTACAGCTCGCTGGTCAGAATCGTTTCGGCGTTTGCCGCTTTCAGCACGAACCTGAACTGGCCGTTGCTGCTTTTACTGAGTTCGTACCATCCGGACATGCTCGTTGCTCCTTGGCGATTGAGAGATTTCGCGCTTCAGAGTAAAGACCAGTCCTGACTATCTGTCGCTTGTACCGGCCTCTTCGCGAGCAGGCTCGCTCCCACTTTCGACCGAGTTTTCCAAGGACATGTGGGAGCGAGCCTGCTCGCGAATGAGGCAACTCGGTGCCGGCTATTTCACCACCGCCCGCACCACCGACAACTCCGGCGCACTCACCCGCCGCTGACTCAGATAGCGCATACAACTCACCCGCAGGAACGAGGCGAAGTTCACGACCTCCCCGCGATAATCCATCACCTCTTCATACAGCTTGGCGATCAATTGGTTGGTGGTCATGCCATCGACTTCGGCGATTTCGCTGAGGATGTCCCAGAACTGATTCTCCAGGCGTAACGTGGTCACCACGCCGCAGATGCGCAGCGAGCGCGAGCGTGACTCGTAGAGAATCGGGTCAGCCTTGACGTAGAGCTCGCACATCGGCGAATCCTCGTTACAGGTTGATTTTAGTGCCGAGCAAGCCGAGGAAACCGGCCAGCCAGTTCGGATGTGCCGGCCACGCCGGTGCAGTGGCCAGATTGCCTTGAACGTGGCCGTCCGTCACCGGAATGTCGATGTACGTACCGCCCGCCAGTCGCACTTCCGGCGCACAGGCCGGATAGGCGCTGCATTCGCGACCTTCAAGCACGCCCGCCGCTGCCAGCAGTTGTGCGCCGTGGCAGACGGCGGCAATCGGTTTACCGGCCTTGTCGAAGGCGCGCACCAGATCGAGGACTTTTTCGTTCAGGCGCAGGTATTCCGGGGCACGGCCGCCGGGGATCAGCAGCGCGTCGTAATCGGCCTCGCTGACCTTGGCGAAGTCGAAGTTGAGGGCGAACAGGTGACCGGGCTTTTCGCTGTAGGTCTGATCGCCTTCGAAATCATGGATCGCGGTGCGCACGGTCTTGCCGGCAGCCTTGTCCGGGCATACGGCGTGGACGGTGTGACCGACCATTTGCAGGGCCTGGAACGGCACCATCACTTCGTAGTCTTCGACGTAATCGCCGACCAGCATCAGGATCTTTTTCGCGGCCATGGGGAGGACTCCTCTGGGAATTGCCTGGGAGTGTTCAAGGTAGACCTATTCGAGAATGACGGGTAACAACGGGCTACTACCGAGTTGACGCCATCGCGAGCAGGCTCACTCCTACAGAAGTACGCATTTCAACTGTAGGAGTGAGCCTGCTCGCGATGGCGTCCGCAAACTGTACGCCTAAGTCCGTGCCTAGCTGTAACACCCAGAAATTCGCGGATTATGGCTAGATGAGGACACCTTCCAATTCCCTACGATTCTGGTCTCCCCTCATGTCCTCGCGCGAAAACACCGGCATGGCCCTCGGCCTGCTCGGCGTGGTGATTTTCAGCCTCACCCTGCCCTTCACCCGCATTGTGGTGCAGGAATTGCACCCGCTGCTCAACGGTTTGGGCCGCGCATTGTTCGCAGCGATTCCGGCAGCGCTGCTGTTGTTGTGGCGCCGCGAAAAGTGGCCGACATGGCAGCAAGTCAAAGGCCTGAGCCTGGTGATCGCCGGGGTGATTCTGGGTTTTCCGGTGTTGTCGGCGTGGGCCATGCAAACGTTGCCTGCTTCCCATGGTGCGCTGGTCAACGGGCTGCAACCGCTGTGCGTGGCGCTGTACGCCGCGTGGTTGTCCCACGAACGGCCGTCAAAAGCCTTCTGGGCCTGCGCGGCGTTGGGCAGTGCGTTGGTGCTCGGTTATGCGTTGTACACCGGAGCCGGCAGTATTCAAGCGGGAGATTTGCTGATGCTCGGCGCGATTGCCGTCGGGGGGCTGGGCTACGCCGAAGGCGGCCGATTGGCCAAGGAGATGGGCGGTTGGCAGGTGATCTGCTGGGCGCTGGTGCTGTCGACGCCGTTGTTGATCGGGCCGGTGCTGTATCTGGCGCTGCAACATCAGGGCGCGGTGTCGGCGAAGACCTGGTGGGCGTTTGGCTATGTCGCGCTGTTTTCGCAGTTTCTCGGATTCTTTGCGTGGTACGCCGGACTGGCCATGGGTGGCATTGCCCGGGTCAGTCAGATCCAGTTGTTGCAGATCTTCTTCACCATCGCGTTTTCGGCGTTGTTCTTTGGCGAACATGTCGAGCCGATTACCTGGGTGTTTGCGTGTGGCGTGATTGCCACCGTCATGCTCGGCCGCAAGACTGCGGTGAAATCAAATGTGGGAGCGAGCTTGCTCGCGAAGGGTCCGTAACAGCCAACATCATCGTTGACTGTCAGTCCGCTTTCGCGAGCAGGCTCGCTCCCACAGGGTCTAGGTCAGGCCAGGAAACCGTCGGCGCGCAGCAGGGTTTCCAGGCAGTGCTCGCTGATGTTGTAGAAGGCTTTCAACTCTTCGATCTTCACCAACAGCTGAGCCGGGTCCACCGGCTCGGCGCGCTTCACTGCCAGAATCATCTTGTTCTTGTTGGTGTGATCCAGCGAGATGAACTCGAAGACCTTGGTCTCGTAACCGCAGGCCTCAAGGAACAGCGCACGCAAACTGTCGGTGACCATTTCCGCTTGCTGACCGAGGTGCAAACCATATTGCAGCATCGGTTTGAGCAGCGCCGGGCTCTGGATTTGCAAGCGGATCTGTTTGTGGCAGCACGGTGAGCACATGATGATCGACGCGCCCGAGCGGATGCCGGTGTGGATCGCGTAGTCAGTGGCGATGTCGCAGGCATGCAGGGCGATCATCACATCCAGCTCGCTCGGCGCCACGCTGCGCACGTCACCGCACTTGAACACCAGCCCCGGATGATCGAGCTTCGCGGCGGCAGCGTTGCACAGGTTGACCATCTCTTCGCGCAGCTCGACGCCGGTGACTTCGCCCTCGGCCTTCAAGGTGTTGCGCAGGTAATCGTGAATCGCAAAGGTCAGATAACCCTTGCCCGAACCGAAATCCGCCACGCGCACCGGTTTGCCCAGCGCCAGCGGCGACGAGGTCAGGGCATGGCTGAACACTTCGATGAACTTGTTGATCTGCTTCCACTTGCGCGACATCGCCGGGATCAACTCATGTTGCGCATTGGTCACGCCGAGGTCCTTGAGGAACGGCCGGCTCAATTCGAGGAAGCGGTTTTTCTCGCGATTGTGCTCAGCGGACGGCGCTTCGCGCAGTTGCTGAGGTTTGCTCTTGAACAGCGAACTCTTGCCCTTTTTGCTGTATTCGAGCTGGGCTTCATCAGTCACCGCGAGTAAATGCGCATTTTTGAACGAGACCGGCAACAGCTCGGCAATCGCCGTCACACCGTCAACCAAGGGCAGGTTTTTGGTGATGTCGCGGGTTTTGTAGCGATAAACGAATGACAGATTCGGCTGCGCTTTGACGGTCACCGGTTTGATGATGACCCGCTGCAGATCCGCTTCGTCACCGACGTACTTGGCCAGCACCAGTTTGATGAAGCCGTTCTGCTCAAGGCTGGTTTGCAGCAGCTCGATGAACTGGGCGTGGTGATCGGGCGCAGGCTTGCTGGAAGGGGCAGTAACGGACATGGAAAAGCGGCCTCGGACGGGCGATATCGGGAATGGCGGGTATTTTAGGGGGGATGGGGGTTGGGGACACGCTCTTATTTACCCAACGGTTGGTTAAAGCGGCCCTCACCCTAGCCCTCTCCCAGAGGTAGAGGGGACTGATTGGGGGATATTGACGAGATACACCGACTTGAACGATTTGCTTTGAATCCATAATCGATACGTTTTTCCAAGTCGATGTCCAGCGCAAGACACCTCGGTCGGCTCCCTCTCCCTCTGGGGAGGGCTGGGGTGAGGGTATGGCCCTCAAGCCGAATAAAAAATCTGCAACCTAACCCAAAACCACCAACCGATTCGGCAACTCATTCCTCACCTGCGTCACCGGCACATGCACTTTCAGCAACTCCCCACACGCCTCGATGCAAGTGACAAACCCCTCAAGCGTGCGCCCCTGCCGCACCTGCTCGGTAAACGCCGCAACAATCGCATCCCAGGATTTATTGTCCAGCCGTTTGGAAATCCCCTCATCCACCAGAATCTCCACATACCGCTCAGCCTCGCAAACAAAAATCAGCATCCCCGTACTGCCCACCGTGTGATGCAGGTTCTGTTCGAGAAACTGCCGCCGCGCCAGGTTCGACGCGCGCCAATGCCGCACGCGGCGCGGAATCAGATGGGTGGTGATTTTCGGCAAACGAAACAGCAGGCACAGCACGATAAACGCCCCCCACTGCACCAGCAGCAAGCTGCGCAGGGTCAACCACCCGGTCAGGTAGTGCACAACGCCCGGCACCACCAGCGCCAAAAGGCTCGCCCACAACAGCGGGATGTACGCGTAATCGTCGGCGCGGGCGGCCAGCACCGTCACCAGTTCGGCGTCGGTGTCGCGCTCGACCCGGGCGATCGCCTCGGCGACTTTGCGTTGTTCGTGTTCGGTCAGTAGTGCCATGTTGAAAAGTGCCTGCTCATTATTCTTCTGATATCACCAGCCGCCGGACGAACCACCGCCGCCGAAACTGCCCCCGCCGCCGCTGAAGCCTCCGCCTCCACCGCCGCCGCCAAATCCGCCACCACCGCCGAAGCCGCCCCCTCCTCCGGAGCCACCCCGGCCGGCAGGCAGGATACCGAGCATCTGGCAGACAAACACCGTCAGGATGAACAACATCACCAAAAACACGAACAATGCCGGATGCCGCGAGATGAAATCAGCGGACGGATCACCGCTGGACTCATACACCGTCGACGGCTCGTCGAGCGGATTACCGCCGAGCACCACCAGCATCGCCGCGACGCCATCGCTGATGCCTTTGCTGAAATTGCCAGCCTTGAAGGCGGGCGTAATGACTTGATGGATGATCACTGAAGTCTGCGCGTCGGTCAGCCGGTCTTCGAGGCCATAACCAACTTCGATGCGCAGTTTGCGCTCGTCACGGGCAACGATCAGCAGCGCGCCGTTGTTCTTGTCCTTTTGCCCGATGGCCCAATGTCGACCGAGTTGAACGCCAAAATCCTCAATGGTCGTGCCCTGCAGATCCGGCACGGTAACCACGACCAATTGCTCGCCGGTCGCCTGTTCGTGGGCCTGCAACTGCTGGGTCAGTTGCGTGCGCACCGACGGCTCGAGCATCTGCGCTTCGTCCACCACCCGCCCGCTCAGCGCCGGGAACATCAACTCGGCCCGGGCGCTGACGGCGAACAGCCACAGCATCAGCACCAGGCCCATTTTCAACACACGCATGGACAACCTCGAATCAGAATTTCACTTCCGGGGCCTTTTCCGCGCCGGGCGTGGTGGCTTCGAAGGTTTCGCGGATCGGCAGGTCGCTGTACATCACGCTGTGCCAGAGACGACCGGGAAAAGTGCGGATCTCGGTGTTGTATTTCTGCACCGCCAGAATGAAATCGCGACGCGCCACGGCGATGCGGTTTTCCGTGCCTTCGAGCTGCGATTGCAGGGCGAGGAAGTTCTGGTTGGCTTTCAGATCCGGATAGCGCTCGGAGACCACCATCAAGCGGCTCAACGCACCGGTCAGTTGATCCTGCGCCTGCTGGAACTGTTTGAGCTTCTCGGGATTGTCGAGGGTGCTGGCATCGACCTGGATCGACGTGGCTTTCGCCCGCGCCTCGATCACTGCCGTCAGGGTTTCCTCTTCATGTTTGGCGTAACCCTTGACCGTTTCCACCAGATTGGGGATCAGATCGGCGCGGCGCTGGTACTGGTTCTGCACCTGGCCCCATGCGGCTTTGGCCTGTTCGTCGAGGGTCGGGATATTGTTGATGCCGCACGCGGTCAACAGCGTGGCCAGCACCAGCAGTGTGGCGACCTGCAAACGCGAGCGATTGGTTGGGCTAACATTCATCGCAGTGATGCTCCTTGGCACATTTCATTATAAAAACCGAGCGCGAAACATTCTCAGCGGGCTCTTGGGGCATAATCGGCCGCGTCGCTGGATTACGACGGGGCAATGGGCTAAAAAGTGCCCTGCGTGATCATGCTGGCAAGTGTCGGCTGCCGTTTTTGGCTCTGTTTCTTTGAGCCTGTACCCGAACAACAATAGTCGCTCCCTAAATTTTGGCTGGCCGGCGTTGCATTGCCGCTTGGGCCCTTGAGAAAAATATTCATGAAGAAGCTGTGTTTGCTGGGTCTGTTCGTCAGCCTGGCCAGTCATCAAGTATTGGCCGCCACGACCCCGGTACCCCTGGAAAACAAGGACGCGTTCATCAGCAACCTGATGAAGCAAATGACCCTCGATGAAAAGATCGGCCAGTTGCGCTTGATCAGCATCGGCCCGGAAATGCCTCGCGAGTTGATCCGCAAAGAGATCGCGGCCGGCAATATCGGCGGCACGTTCAACTCGATCACCCGTCCGGAAAACCGTCCGATGCAGGACGCGGCGATGCGCAGTCGGCTGAAGATTCCGATGTTTTTTGCGTACGACGTGATCCACGGTCACCGTACGATTTTCCCGATTCCGCTGGCCCTCGCCTCGAGCTGGGACATGGACGCCATCGGCCAGTCCGGCCGCGTTGCCGCCAAGGAAGCCGCCGCCGACAGCCTCGACATCACCTTCGCGCCGATGGTCGATATCTCTCGCGACCCACGCTGGGGCCGCAGCTCCGAAGGTTTCGGTGAAGACACCTACCTGACCTCGCGCATCGCCGGCGTCATGGTTCGCGCCTATCAGGGCGCCACCCCGAGCGCCGCCGACAGCATCATGGCCAGCGTCAAGCACTTCGCCCTGTACGGCGCGGTCGAGGGTGGTCGCGACTACAACACCGTCGACATGAGTCCGGTGAAGATGTATCAGGATTATCTGCCGCCGTACCGCGCCGCGATCGATGCCGGCGCCGGTGGTGTGATGGTCGCGTTGAACTCGATCAACGGCATTCCGGCCACCGCCAACACCTGGCTGATGAACGATCTGCTGCGCCGCGACTGGGGCTTCAAAGGCCTGGCGGTCAGCGACCACGGCGCGATCTTCGAACTGATCAAGCACGGCGTCGCCCGCGACGGTCGTGAAGCAGCGAAGCTGGCAATCAAGGCCGGCATCGACATGAGCATGAACGACACCCTCTACGGCAAGGAGCTGCCGGGCCTGCTCAAGTCCGGTGAGATCGAGCAGAAAGACATCGACAACGCGGTGCGCGAAGTGCTCGCCGCCAAGTACGACATGGGCCTGTTCAAGGACCCGTACCTGCGCATCGGCAAGGCTGAAGATGATCCGGCCGACACCTACGCCGAAAGCCGTCTGCACCGTGCCGAGGCCCGTGAAGTCGCGCGTCGCAGCCTGGTGCTGCTGAAAAACCAGAATGAAACCCTGCCGCTGAAGAAAGACGCAAAAGTCGCACTGGTCGGCCCATTGGCCAAAGCACCGATCGACATGATGGGCAGCTGGGCTGCAGCGGGTAAGCCTGCGCAATCGGTGACCCTGTTCGACGGCATGAGCTCGGTGATCGGCAACAAGGCGAACCTGATCTACGCCCGTGGCGCCAACATCACCAGCGACAAGAAGGTCCTCGACTACCTGAACTTCCTCAACTTCGACGCGCCGGAAGTGGTCGATGACCCGCGCCCGGCCAACGTGCTGATCGACGAAGCAGTGAAAGCTGCAAAAGACGCTGACGTGATCGTTGCAGCGGTAGGTGAATCCCGTGGCATGTCCCACGAATCCTCCAGCCGTACCGACCTGAACATCCCGGAAAACCAGCGTGAGCTGATCCGCGCGTTGAAAGCCACCGGCAAACCGCTGGTGCTGGTGTTGATGAACGGCCGTCCACTGACCATCCTGGAAGAGAACCAGTCAGCTGACGCGATTCTGGAAACCTGGTTCAGCGGCACCGAGGGCGGTAACGCCATCGCTGACGTGCTGTTTGGCGACTACAACCCGTCGGGCAAATTGCCGGTGACCTTCCCGCGCTCCGTCGGCCAGATCCCGACCTACTACAACCACCTGAGCATTGGCCGGCCATTCACGCCGGGCAAACCGGGCAACTACACCTCGCAGTATTTCGATGACACCACGGGCCCGCTATTCCCGTTCGGGTATGGCCTGAGCTACACCCAATTCGCCCTGAGCGACATGGCGCTGTCGTCGACCACCCTCAACGCCACCGGCAAGCTCGACGCCAGTGTCATGGTGAAAAACACCGGCAAGCGTGACGGCGAAACCGTGGTGCAGTTGTACATCCAGGACGTCACCGGTTCGATGATCCGCCCGGTGAAGGAACTGAAGAACTTCCAGAAAATCATGCTCAAGGCCGGCGAACAGAAAGTCGTGCACTTCACCATCACTGAGGATGACCTGAAGTTCTACAACGCCCAGCTCAAATACGCCGCCGAGCCTGGCAAGTTCAACGTGCAGATCGGCCTGGATTCCCAGGACGTCACGCAGCAGAGCTTTGAGTTGCTGTAACTGACAACGCAGTTCCCTTGTAGGAGTGAGCCTGCTCGCGATAGCGGTCATTCAGCTAATTCAATGCTGACTGACACACCGCTATCGCGAGCAGGCTCACTCCTACATTGGTTTTGCAGCGTTAATTTATCCGCGTCTATCGAGTATGTTGACCACCACCCGATCCACCCAGCCCCACACCCGCTGCTTGACCCGTCGCCACAACGGTCGGCGCTGCCACTCTTCCAGACTCACCTGCTGACTCAGCCCGAAGTCCTTCACAAAACTCGCCTGCACCGCTGCCGTCAACGACGGGTCCAGCGCCTCCAGATTCGCCTCCAGATTGAAGCGCAGGTTCCAGTGGTCGAAGTTGCACGAACCGATGCTCACCCAATCGTCCACCAAGACCATTTTCAAATGCAGAAAGCACGGCTGGTATTCGAAGATCTGCACCCCGGCCTTGAGCAGTCGCGGGTAGTAGCGATGCCCGGCGTAACGCACCGACGGGTGATCGGTACGCGGCCCGGTCAGCAGCAGGCGCACGTCGACACCACGCGCGGCCGCCTTGCGCAGGGAGCGGCGGATTTTCCATGTTGGCAGGAAGTACGGCGTGGCCATCCAGATGCGTTTTTGCCCACTGTTCAAGGCGCGGAACAACGACTGCAGAATGTCGCGGTGCTGGCGGGCATCGGCGTAAGCCACGCGGCCCATGCCCTCGCCCTTGTCCGGCACGCGCGGTAATCGTGGCAGGCCGAAATGCGCGGCCGGGCGCCAGGCGCGGCGGTAGCGGTTGGCGATCCACTGTCGATCAAAGAGTAATTGCCAGTCGATCACCAACGGCCCACGGATCTCGACCATCACCTCATGCCACTCGCTGCTGTCGTGGCCCGGCGTCCAGAACTCATCGGTGACACCGGTGCCGCCGACCACCGCCAGACATTGATCGACCAGCAACAATTTGCGGTGGTCACGATAGAAATTACCGACCCAGCGCCGCCAGTTCAGCCGATTGTAGAAACGCAGTTCAACCCCGGCATGGGTCAGGCGCTGACGCAGATTGAGGGTGAACGCGAGGCTGCCGTAATCATCGAACAGGCAGCGCACACGCACACCACGTTCGGCCGCCAGCACCAGCGCCTGGACGATGGTTTCGGCACAGGCGCCAGCCTCGACCAGATACAACTCCAGTTCAATCTGCTCCTGCGCACCAGCAATCTGCTCGAGCATGCGCGGGAAGAATTGCGGGCCGTCGATCAACAGCTCGAACCGGTTGCCGTCCCGCCACGGGAACACCGCGCCGCGCATGTCAGCGCGCCGTGAAGATCAGCACCGCACCCACCGGCACCGACAGACTGATCGCCGACAAGTCGGCGAGTTTACGCAGGCTTTCCAGCCCCGGCAGCAGATCGAAATCTTCAGCGTTGATCACCAGCGGCTCAAGCGTGACCACTTGAAAACGACGATCATCGAGACGCGTCGCCAGCAGTTCGGCGGGGTATTCGTGTTGCTTGCCGTGCAGGTTGACGGTCAGCGGCAGACGCAACTCCAACTGCGCACCGGGGGCCAGATCGTTGATCGGGCGCAGGTCAATCTGGGTGGTGATGGTCGCTTCGGGAAATTGCTCGATCTGGAACAGCTCCTTGCGCATGCGCTCATCGCGCAACGGGATGCCGCTGTTGATCGAGTCCAGCTCGACCTCGACTTCGGCGCGACCATTTGGGTCGACCTTGCCGTGCAGCACCAGAAAGCGCTGCACTTCGGAGACATTGGCGTTCTTCGTGCTGACGAACGACAGCCGCGACGACTCGCCGTCCAGATACCAATTGGCCTGCGCCGGCAGCGCGACAGCGGCGAGCAACAGGCTGGACAGGGTTGCACAGAGGGAGCGGTTGAACATTGAACACTCGTGGGGCCGATAAACCTGCACGAACCTTAACCGCCCCCGCCGTTATTGCAAACTGAAGATCTAACTCTGTAGGAGTGAGCCTGCTCGCGATAGCGCACTTAGACTCGAAGAACATGTTGGAACTGATACCGCCATCGCGAGCAGGCTCACTCCTACAGGGGAACCGCGTACATCAAAGGCTGAGGCGGCAGCCCTGCCGTTCGCTTTGCCACTGGGCGCGATTGCTGCGGCCCATTCCGCTGACGGTGATGGTTTTGCTGGCAGGGTCATCGGTGAACTGGCTGGTCGGCAGCCACTGTTTCACATAACCACGGCAATACTCGGCGTCGTTGTTCATCACATACCGGCACGAACAATATTCCTTGGCGGTGTAGGCGCTGATGATGTCGGGGAAGGCCCACAGATTTTCGCGCTCGTAAACGACCCAGCCGAGCAACAAAACAAGCAGCAACAGCAAAAAGCGCTTCATGGCTGCACCGCCTTCAACACGCGTTTGAGCAGTTCGTTATGGCGGTAGCTGCCATCGCGATCATCGGCGTAACGCACGATCACCAGGTTGGCGCTGGGGATTACGTACAGCGCCTGGCCCCAATGACCAAGCGCGGCGAAGGTGTCGGGCGGTGCGTCGGGCCACGGTGACAAGGCGCCATCGGCCGGGCGATTGAGCCACCATTGACCGCCGGGCACCGCTTCGTCCTGATGGGCCTTATAGCCGGCGAAGGGCTGCCGATTGAAGTCGACCCAGTCCTTGGGGAGTAGTTGTCGATCATTCCATCGTCCGTCGCGGGCCATCAGCAATCCGACTCGCGCCAGATCCCGCGCAGTGAGATAGACATAAGAAGAAGCGACAAACGTGCCGCTGGCATCGGTTTCCCACACGGCGTGACGGATGCCCAGCGGCTCGAACAACGCCGTCCATGGATAATCCGCATAACGCTGCGGGCCGACGATCGTTTTCAACGCTGCTGCCAAGAGATTGCTGTCGCCGCTGGAATAGCGGAAGGCCCGCCCCGGTTCGGCGTAGGCATCGTGATCGGAGGTAAATGCAGCCATGTCGCGATGGCCACGGGTGTAGAGCATCGCCACCACCGAGGATTTCAGCGGGGCGTATTCATAGTCTTCCTGCCAATCGATACCAGAGGCCCAGTGCAGCAGGTCGGCGATTTTGATCGCCGGGTGTTTGGTCAGTGGCGGGTAAAACTTCGTGGCCGGATCGTCGAGCTTGAACAGGCCCTCGCCGTAGGCCACACCGAGGACGGAGGCCATCAGGCTTTTGCTGATCGACCAGGTCAGGTGCGGGGTTTGTGCTGTGGTCGGGCCGGCGTAGCGTTCGTAGAGGATCTGGCCGTCGCGGATGATCAGCAGGGCATCGGTGCGGATGCCTTGGCGGGTGGCGTCGTCGCGGGGTGGGAAGGCGTAATTCTCCAGCGCTCCTGTATCGGTGATCGTCGTGCCAGTTGGCCATTGTTCGCCGGGCCATGGTTCGGCCTGAACGGTGAAGCAGATCAGCAGCAGAAACAGCGACAGGCCTTTGCGCATGGTGAGGGCTCTGGGAATGAACCTGCTGAGACTAGTCGGGGTTGATGACAAGTATGCGGTGTTATTTAGATTGCTATCGCGAGCAGGCTCACTCCTACAGGGGATCGCATTTCAACTGACGAAACTCGATCAACTGTAGGAGTGAGCCTGCTCGCGATTAGGCCCCTTCAGCCCGCCGCCAAAGCCTTGGCCAACCGCTTTGCCCTGGCCCCCGCCGCCAACTGCATCACCCCCTGATCGCGCTGCCACATCTGCGCCCATTCTGTCGGCCCATCAGCCAGCGCCCGACTCACCTCCCCCTCCAGCGCCTCAAACTGCGCAAACAAACCACCCAGCAACACATGCCCGGCCGGATTGTTCGGTGGCTGCCGACTCGCCTCCGCACACCCGGCCAACAGCGCCAGCAAACGCAATTGCAAGGCCTGCTGCCAGTCACTGTCCTGGCCGACGCCGTACAACCAAGCGGTCATCGCGCTCAGTACATACACGTCCTCAAGCGTGCGAAACGGTTTGACGTAAGCATCCCAACCATCACCGGCGAGCAATTCGCACAACGCGCCATCAAGCTGCAGCCGACCATGACTGATGTCCGGCATCAACGGCAGCGCCGGCAGCTTTTCCACGGTCACGCCGGGCTCGCCGGGATACACCACCGCCAAGCTCAGGCGCGGCGCTTCACCAGGCTCTTCACTGCGCGCAGCAATCAACAGCCAGTCCGCCGCATCGCCAGCGGTGACGAAATCCTTGCGCCCACTCAGGCGTAAATCGGTGAGCCGCGTCTGCATATCAGCCGGGCGCAAACTGCGCTGTTCGGTCGCACACAAAGCACCGAGGCTCAGCGGCGCACTCGGCCACAACATGCGCAATGCCGCCTGATAACCAACCAGAAACGCCAGCCCCGGCGTCGCCATCCGCCGCCCGCCCGCGACCGCCAATTCGAACGGTGTGACGTTGCCCAGTTGCTGCAACAACGTCGCAAAACCCTCGGCCAGGTCAGCAACGGCGGGCAATCGTTCACGGCTGTGCAGCAGATCTGGCCAGGGCATAGGAGGCTCCTTGTGGGCTGTCATATAAGCATCACCGAACGTTCATGGCGATGACACCGGGGCTACATAGCCTGACTTTGCACAACACGGCTGCATAAAGAAAGTCGATCGGCTGCAACCCACGACGGGTTAAAGGCCCGTACGGAGATTCACATGACTCAGATCGCCCGCATCAGCGACACCGGCAATGAACGCCGCCTGCAAGCCGAACGCCTGATCGGCGCCGAGGCCTTGCAGCAAGCCCAAGCCTTGCGCTTCAACGTCTTCAGCGGCGAGTTCAACGCCAAACTGAAAGGCGCGGAACTGGGTCTGGACATGGATGATTATGATGTTCACTGCAGCCACATCGGCGTGCGTGACTTGAACACCGGCCGTTTGGTCGCGACCACGCGTTTGCTCGATCACACCGCCGCCAGCAGCCTCGGCAAGTTCTACAGCGAAGAAGAATTCAGCCTGCACGGCCTCGCGCATCTGCAAGGCCCGATCCTCGAAATCGGCCGCACCTGCGTCGACCCGGCGTACCGCAACGGCGGCACCATCGCCGTGTTGTGGGGCGAGTTGGCCGAAGTGCTGAATCAGGGTGGCTACAGTTATCTGATGGGTTGCGCGAGCATCCCGATGCAGGACGGCGGTATTCAGGCCCACGCGATCATGCAGCGCCTGCGCGAACGTTATCTGTGCACCGAAAACCTGCGCGCCGAGCCGAAAAATCCTCTGCCGACGCTGGATATTCCATCGAACGTGATCGCGGAAATGCCGCCACTGCTCAAGGCTTATATGCGCCTGGGCGCGAAGATCTGCGGCGAGCCGTGCTGGGACGAAGACTTCCAGGTCGCCGACGTGTTCATCCTGCTCAAGCGCGACGAACTCTGCCCGCGCTACGCCAAACACTTCAAGGCGGCCGTGTGATGAGCCGGTTGCGGGTGTACGCGCGGATCGCGCGGGTGCTGCTGGTGGTGGCGCTGGGCTTGACCATGGCCACTGTCTTTGGCGTGTTTGAACGGATTGGCCTGGCGCATTCGATGGAACGGCGTCAGCGCTGGTCGCGCTTCTTCATGGCGCGCCTGAGCAATGCCCTGCCCTTTCGCGTGACGGTGCACGGTGAGCTGCCGAAACAGCCGATGCTGTGGGTCAGCAATCATGTGTCGTGGACTGATATTCCGCTGCTCGGCATGCTCACGCCGTTGTCGTTTTTGTCGAAGGCCGAAGTGCGCACCTGGCCGGTGGCCGGTTGGCTGGCGGCGAAGGCTGGCAGCCTGTTCATCCGTCGCGGTTCAGGTGACAGCCAGTTGATCCGCAAGCAGATGACCCGTCACCTGCAAACCGAGCACGCCTTGCTGATGTTCCCGGAAGGCACCACCACCGACGGCCGTTCGCTACGCACCTTTCATGGTCGCTTGTTGGCGGCGGCGATTGATTCCGAGGTGATGCTGCAACCGGTGGCGATCCGTTATCTGCGCGATGGCGAAATCGATGGGCTGGCGCCGTTCATTGGCGACGACGATTTGCTCTCGCATCTGATGCGCTTGTTCAGCAATGACTGCGGCGATGTCGAAGTGCACCTGCTCAAGCCGCTTGCCTGTCAGGGGCGCGAACGTGCGGCGTTGGCGTTTGAAGCGCAGCAAGCGGTGCAGAAGGCGTTGTTTGGCGAAGTGGCGAAACCGGCCGAACCGCGTCGTGCAGGCGAATTGATTGCCGCCTGAAAACACAAATCCCCTGTAGGAGTGAGCCTGCTCGCGATAGCGCTGTGTCAGTCAATACTAATGTCGACTGACACACCGCTATCGCGAGCAGGCTCACTCCTACATTAGATTTTCTGTGTCTGGGGGTTTTGGGCGAAGTCCTGGAGTTGGGGGTAGAACAAGCGGAAGTCGTCACTCAACGGCTCATACAACCGCCGCAATTCCTCCATCGCCCCCGCCAATTCTTCCGGCCGGGTCAAGCGCCGCGAGATCCCGCGCAACACCTGCTCCAGCACTTCAAACTCCTGATATGAACCCAACCAGTCATTGGCAACCATGTGCGGGGCAATCCTCGCCAGTCGCTCGGGCAGTTGCCGCTCGTGGGTCAGCACCCGATACACATCAGCGGTGAAAACCTCCAGCGGCTGCTCGGCATACAGCTTCCAGTCCCGCGCCAGGCAGTGGTCGAAAAACACATCGAGCACGATCCCGGCATAACGCCGGCGCGTGTCGGAAAATCGCCCCAGCGCGATGTCCACCAGCGGATGACGGTCAGTGAACACGTCAATCCGCCGATGCAGTTGAATGGCCGCCTCCACCTCCGGCGCAAACTGCCCTTGCAGCCGACCTTTGACGAAATCGCCATACAGACTGCCGAGCAGTTGCCCGGGGCGCTGGCCACCGAGGTGTAAATGTGCGAGATAGTTCATGGGCGCAGCTTAGCACTGCGGCCCATAAGCCATACACCCATGTATCGTTATAACGCGATATACCAATTTATGCTGACGTCAGATCAAAATCATATTGGTGTATCGCGATCTAACGATTTATATTTCGCCACATCGCGATATAGCGTTGTACACATTGTGAGCACCTGCCATGAACCTCGACCTCGACGAAATAATAAAAGCCCTGGCGCACCCAGTACGGCGAGACATCCTCAACTGGCTGAAAGACCCGAAGAACGAATTTCCGGAACAGTTGCACAACCACGAGTACGGCATTTGCGCCGGGCAGATCGATCAGCGCTGCGGCCTGTCGCAGTCGACCGTTTCGGCACACCTCGCGACGTTGCAACGCGCCGGTCTGATCAGCAGCCAGAAGGCCGGTCAATGGCACTTTTTCAAACGTAACGAGGACGTGATCCAGGCGTTCCTCAGCACCCTCAGTAAAGAGCTCTGACCCTTAACGTCAGCCAGCCGACAAGGAAACCTGCATGCCCCTCTCGCTCCTCATCCTCGCCTTGAGCGCCTTCGCCATCGGCACCACCGAATTCGTCATCATGGGCCTGCTGCCCAATGTGGCGGCCGACCTCGGTGTGTCGATCCCCGGCGCCGGCTGGCTGGTGACCGGTTACGCCCTCGGCGTGGCCATCGGTGCGCCGTTCATGGCAATGGCCACGGCCAAACTGCCGCGTAAAGCAGCACTGGTCGCGTTGATGGGCATTTTTATTGTCGGCAACCTGCTCTGCGCCATTGCCAGTGATTACAACGTGCTGATGTTTGCCCGAGTGATCACCGCGCTGTGTCACGGTGCGTTCTTCGGTATCGGCTCGGTAGTGGCGGCCAATCTGGTGCCAGCCAACAAGCGAGCGTCGGCGGTGGCGTTGATGTTTACCGGTTTGACCCTGGCCAACGTCCTCGGTGTGCCGCTGGGCACTGCGCTGGGTCAGCAATACGGCTGGCGCTCGACCTTCTGGGCGGTGACTGTCATAGGCGTGATTGCGCTGATCGGCCTGATCCGTTTCCTGCCGGCCAAGCGTGACGAAGAGAAACTCGACATGCGCGCCGAACTCGCCGCCCTCAAAGGTGCGGGGATCTGGCTGTCGCTGAGCATGACCGCGTTGTTCGCCGCTTCGGTATTTACCTTGTTCACCTACGTCGCACCACTGCTCGGCGAAGTCACCGGCGTGTCGCCACGTGGCGTGACCTGGACGCTGATGCTGATCGGTCTGGGCCTGACCGTCGGCAACATCATCGGCGGCAAACTCGCCGACAAAGGCATGGCCGCCACGCTGATTGGCGTATTCATCGCCATGGCCGTGGTCTCCACCGTGCTGACCTGGACCAGCGTCGCGCTGATCCCGACTGAAATCACCCTGTTCCTCTGGGCTACCGCGTGTTTCGCCGCCGTGCCGGCGCTGCAAGTCAACGTGGTGACCTTCGGCAAAGCTGCACCGAACCTGGTGTCGACCCTGAACATCGGCGCCTTCAACGTCGGTAACGCGCTCGGCGCCTGGGTCGGCGGCAGCGTCATCGCCCACGGCTACGGCCTGACCAGCGTACCGCTGGCAGCCGCCGCCCTGGCAGTGCTCGCCCTGCTGGTGACCCTGATTACTTTCCGTCAGAACGGCAATGCCGATCTGGCCCCGGCAACTAACTGATTACTTTCCACTTACGAGGGTTGTAGACATGGCAACTATTTTTGATCCGATCAAACTCGGCGACGTCGAGCTGGCCAACCGCATCATCATGGCCCCACTGACCCGCTGCCGCGCCGACGAAGGCCGCGTACCGAACGCGCTGATGGCTGAATACTACGTACAACGTGCTTCCGCTGGCCTGATCCTCAGCGAAGCCACGTCGGTGACGCCAATGGGCGTTGGCTACCCGGACACCCCGGGCATCTGGTCCAACGATCAAGTGCGCGGCTGGGCCAACGTCACCAAAGCCATTCACGGCGCCGGCGGCAAGATCTTCCTGCAACTGTGGCACGTCGGTCGCGTCTCGCACCCGTCGTACCTCAACGGTGAAGCGCCGGTGGCACCGAGCGCGATCCAGCCGAAAGGTCACGTCAGCCTGGTGCGCCCACTGGCCGACTACCCAACCCCACGCGCTCTGGAAACTGCTGAAATCGCCGACATCGTCGACGCCTACCGCACCGGCGCCGAAAACGCCAAAGCCGCCGGTTTCGACGGCGTGGAAATCCACGGCGCCAACGGTTACCTGCTCGACCAGTTCCTGCAAAGCAGCACCAACCAGCGCACTGACAACTACGGCGGCTCGCTGGAAAACCGTGCGCGCCTGCTGCTGGAAGTGACTGACGCCGCGATCGAAGTCTGGGGCGCAGGCCGTGTGGGTGTGCACCTGGCACCGCGCGCCGACTCCCATGACATGGGCGACGACAATCTTGCGGAAACCTTCACTTACGTGGCTCGTGAACTGGGCAAGCGCGGCATCGCGTTCATCTGCTCCCGTGAGAAAGAAGGCGCCGACAGCCTCGGCCCGCAACTGAAAGAAGCGTTCGGTGGCCCGTACATTGCCAACGAAAAATTCACCAAGGACAGCGCCAATGAATGGCTGGCCAGCGGCAAGGCTGATGCGGTCGCGTTTGGTGTGCCGTTCATTGCCAACCCGGATCTGCCGGCTCGTTTGAAGGCGGATGCGCCGCTTAATGATGCGCACCCGGAAACCTTCTACGGCAAAGGCCCGGTCGGTTATATCGACTATCCAGCGCTGTAAGGCATCACGCAGAAACGCGAAAGCCCCCGACTTGTGAAAGTCGGGGGCTTTTTTGTGTTCGCCTGGAGAGCGATTGCGCGTTTTCGTACGTAGCCCCTCACCCCAGCCCTCTCCCGAGGGAGAGGGAGCCGATTTGTGTGCGTTTCAAATCTGGAGTTCGACCTGATATCTCAGGTCAGCGTATCTCGAAAGAACACCTCGGTCAGTCCCCTCTACCTCCGGGAGAGGGCTAGGGTGAGGGCAAGCGGCTCACACTCATTCACACAGAAGACACAAATTCCCTACAAAATGCCTAGCTCGCTACGTTTAAACTCCCCCCGTTGCGAAGCTATTTAAAGGCAGGCCAACTGACATAAGCTGTGCCAATTACGCATTTTGTTTCATTTGCGCAGGCTGGGGCTCAGGCGCAGCATATCCAACCCTGTATCGACCCAACGCTCGGCCTCGGCATGCAGCTCAAAGCTGTCCGGCGCCAGAAGCCATCCATACAGAAGGCCATCGATATAGCTGTGAATACTGATGGCCGCGCGGGCGGTGTCGAGATCTTCCGGCAACTGGCCACGATTGACCGCATTACGCAACGTCAGAGCGATGCGCTCATTGCAATCGAGACTGACGTCCCGGCGCTGCTGGCGCAAATCGCACATTTCATCGGTGAACTCGCACTTATGAAACAGAATTTCGTTGATACGCCGGGTTTTCGGGTCCAGCGCAACTTGATGAAACAAATGAATCAGCAGTTGGCGCATGCAGCCCAGCGGATCGAGTTCATCCTCACTTTCGCTGGCCTTGGCCAATTCATCCAGCGGCTCACGCAGCGAATCCAGCATGGCCTGGACCAGATCCGCCTTGTTGCTGAAATGCCAGTAGATGGCACCGCGCGTGACGCCGGCCATTGTCGCGATGTCGGCCAGCGTCGTACGGGCGACACCCCTTTCATAAAAGGCTTTCTCCGCCGCTTCCAGAATCTGGCTACGGGTTTCTTGAGCTTCCTCTTTGGTACGACGGACCATGACAGTAAAACCTCAAACAGGATGTTTCAGGGATGGCTGAATATCCGCTGAATAAAGAGGGGGCGATCTCTCACGGATCAGCTCCCCGGCCTACAATTTCAAACCTTGCAACGACTTTTGTAACGGGTTGGGTACGCGGCAAAGGTATTTACAAACAACCATGAACGTAAGTATATTCCTTAGCAAGCTACTTATCCACCCGGTATCCTTTTTTTACCCTTACACACTTCTTGTGCGCTCTTTGCGCGCCTGACCCGAGGATCTTCATGCAATTCAAGCCAGCTGTTACCGCTCTGGTCACTGCCGTCGCCCTGGCATCGCTGCTCAGCGGATGTAAAAAGGAAGAAGCGGCACCGGCCGCTCCACCGCCTCAGGTCGGCGTCGTCACCCTGCAACCACAAGCGTTTACCCTCACCTCCGAACTGCCGGGCCGCACCAGTGCGTTCCGCATCGCTGAAGTGCGTCCACAGGTCAACGGCATCATTCTCAAGCGTCTGTTCAAGGAAGGCGGCGATGTCAAAGCCGGCCAGCAGCTGTATCAGATCGATCCGTCGGTCTATGAAGCGACCCTGAAAAGCGCCGAAGCCAACCTGCGTTCGACCAAGTCGATCTCCGACCGCTACAAGCAACTGGTCGACGAGCAGGCCGTGAGCCGTCAGGAATACGACACCGCCGTGTCCAATCGCATGGAATCGGAAGCGTCGTTGCAGAGCGCGCAGATCAACGTGCGTTACACCAAGGTTTATGCGCCGATCTCTGGCCGTATCGGTCGTTCGTCGGTCACCGAAGGTGCACTGGTCAGCAATGGCCAGACCGACGCGATGGCAACGATCCAGCAACTTGACCCGATCTACGTCGATGTCACCCAGTCCTCGGTTGAATTGCTGGAACTGCGCCGCGAGCTGGAAAGCGGTCGTCTGCAGAAATCCGGTGAAAACTCGGCAGCGGTCAAACTGACCCTGGAAGACGGCAGCCAGTACAAGCTCGACGGTAAGCTGGAATTCTCCGAAGTCACGGTCGACCCGACTACCGGTTCGGTAACCCTGCGCGCGGTGTTCCCGAACCCGGATCACACCCTGCTGCCGGGCATGTTCGTCCGCGCCCAGTTGCAGGCCGGCGTCAACGCTGCGGCCATTCTGGCGCCGCAACAAGGCGTGACCCGCGACCTCAAAGGCACCCCGACCGCACTGGTCGTCGGCGCCGACAACAAGGTCGAGCTGCGTCAGCTCAAGGCCAGCCGCACCGTCGGCAGCCAGTGGCTGATTGAAGACGGCTTGAAGGCGGGCGACCGTCTGATCACCGAAGGCCTGCAATACGTGCGCCCGGGTGTTCAGGTCAACCCGACCGAAGCCACCAATGTCGGCAACAAGAACCCGGCCCCCGCTCAGGCAGCTGACAAAGCCGCCGGCGGCAAAGGGGAGTAATCCATGTCAAAATTCTTCATCGACCGTCCGATTTTCGCCTGGGTAATTGCCCTGGTGATCATGTTGGTCGGGGCACTTTCGATCCTGAAATTGCCGATCAACCAGTACCCGAGCATTGCGCCACCGGCCATTGCGATCTCCGTGACCTACCCGGGCGCTTCGGCGCAAACCGTGCAGGACACCGTGGTCCAGGTGATCGAGCAGCAGCTCAACGGTATCGACAACCTGCGTTATGTGTCCTCGGAAAGTAACTCCGACGGCAGCATGACCATCACCGCGACCTTCGAGCAAGGCACCAACTCCGACACCGCGCAGGTACAGGTTCAGAACAAGCTGAACCTCGCCACCCCGCTGTTGCCGCAGGAAGTGCAGCAACAAGGTATCCGAGTGACCAAGGCAGTGAAAAACTTCCTCTTGGTCATCGGCGTGGTCTCGCGTGACGGCAGCATGACCAAGGACGACTTGTCCAACTACATCGTGTCGAACATGCAGGACCCGATCTCGCGGACTGCCGGTGTCGGTGACTTCCAGGTCTTCGGTGCCCAGTACGCGATGCGCATCTGGCTCGACCCGGCCAAGTTGAACAAGTACAACCTGACCCCGGGCGATGTCAGCACCGCGATCTCGGCGCAGAACGTCCAGGTGTCCTCCGGTCAGCTCGGCGGTTTGCCGGCGCTGCCAGGCCAGCAACTGAACGCCACGATCATCGGCAAAACGCGTCTGCAGACGGCCGAGCAGTTCAAGGCGATTCTGCTGAAGGTTAACCAGGACGGCTCGCAAGTGCGCGTCGGCGACGTCGCTGACGTCGGTCTGGGCGGTGAAAACTCGAGCATTTCCGCGCAGTTCAACGGCAGCCCGGCTTCTGGTCTGGCGGTAAAACTGGCCAACGGTGCCAACGCCCTCGACACCGCCAAGGCGCTGCGCAAGACGATTGACGACCTCAAGCCGTTCTTCCCGCAAGGCATGGAAGTGGTGTTCCCGTACGACACCACCCCGGTGGTGACCGAATCGATCAAAGGTGTGGTTGAAACCCTGGTCGAAGCGATCGTGCTGGTGTTCCTGGTGATGTTCCTGTTCCTGCAGAACTTCCGCGCCACCGTCATCACCACGATGACTGTGCCGGTGGTATTGCTCGGTACGTTCGGCATCCTCGCGGCGTTCGGTTTCAGCATCAACACCCTGACCATGTTCGGTATGGTGCTGGCCATCGGTTTGCTGGTGGACGACGCCATCGTGGTGGTGGAAAACGTCGAGCGGGTGATGAGCGAAGAAGGCTTGTCACCGAAGGAAGCGACCAAGAAGTCCATGGGCCAGATCCAAGGCGCACTGGTCGGTATTGCGCTGGTTCTGTCGGCGGTACTGTTGCCGATGGCGTTCTTCAGCGGTTCCACCGGTGTGATCTACAAGCAGTTCTCGATCACCATCGTTTCGGCCATGGCCCTGTCGGTTCTGGTTGCACTGATCTTCACCCCGGCACTCTGCGCAACCATGCTCAAGGCGATTCCGAAAGGCGAGCATGGCACGCCGAAGAAGGGTTTCTTTGGCTGGTTCAACCGCAATTTCGACCGTGGTGTGCAAAGCTACGAGCGCGGTGTCGGCAACATGCTGTCGCGCAAAGCACCGTACCTGCTGGCCTATCTGCTGATCGTGGTCGGCATGATCTGGCTGTTCACCCGCATTCCAACCGCGTTCCTGCCGGAAGAAGACCAAGGCGTACTCTTCGCCCAGGTGCAGACCCCGGCCGGTTCGAGTGCCGAGCGTACTCAGGTGGTGATCGACGAAATGCGCAGCTACCTGCTGGATAAAGAAGCAGGCGCAGTGTCCTCGGTGTTCACCGTAAACGGCTTCAACTTCGCCGGTCGCGGTCAGAGCTCTGGTCTGGCGTTCATCATGCTCAAGCCTTGGGACGAGCGTAACGCGGACAACAGCGTGTTTGCCCTGGCCCAACGTGCCCAGCAACACTTCTTCAGTTTCCGCGATGCCATGGTGTTCGCTTTCGCCCCGCCCGCGGTACTGGAACTGGGTAACGCCACCGGTTTTGACGTGTTCCTGCAGGACCGCGCCGGTATCGGTCACGAAAAACTGATGGAAGCGCGCAACCAGTTCCTCGGCCTCGCCGCTCAGAGCAAGGTGCTCTATCAGGTGCGTCCGAACGGTCTGAACGATGAACCGCAATACCACCTGGAAATCGACGACGAGAAAGCCCAGGCCCTTGGCTTGAGCCTCACCGACATCAACAGCACGCTGTCGATCTCCTTCGGTAGTAGCTACGTCAACGACTTCATCGACCGTGGTCGCGTGAAGAAGGTTTACGTGCAAGGTCAGGCCGGTGCTCGCATGAGCCCTGAAGACTTGAAGAAATGGTACGTGCGCAACAACGCCGGGACCATGGTGCCGTTCTCCGCGTTCGCCAAAGGCGAGTGGATCTACGGTTCGCCGAAGCTGGCCCGCTACAACGGCGTGGAAGCGATGGAGGTGCTCGGTTCGCCAGCGCCGGGTTATTCCACCGGTGAAGCGATGGCCGAAGTCGAAGCGATTGCCAAGAAGCTGCCGGCCGGTGTCGGTATCTCCTGGACCGGTCTGTCCTATGAGGAACGTCTGTCGGGTTCGCAAGCGCCAGCGCTGTACGCCCTGTCGCTGCTGATGGTGTTCCTGTGTCTGGCGGCGTTGTACGAGAGCTGGTCGATTCCGATCGCGGTTATGCTCGTGGTACCGCTGGGGATCATCGGTGCGCTGCTCGCTACCAGCCTGCGCGGGCTGTCCAACGACGTGTACTTCCAGGTGGGGCTGTTGACGACCATCGGTCTGGCGGCTAAAAACGCCATTCTGATCGTCGAGTTCGCCAAGGAACTGCATGAACAGGGACGCAGCCTGCGTGACGCGGCGATCGAAGCCTGCCGCATGCGTCTGCGACCGATCATCATGACCTCGCTGGCCTTCGTCCTCGGTGTTGTACCGTTGGCGATTTCCACTGGCGCAGGTTCAGGCAGTCAACATGCGATCGGTACCGGCGTGATTGGCGGTATGCTCACGGCCACGATCCTGGCGATCTTCTGGGTCCCACTGTTCTTCGTTACGGTTTCGTCCATCGGCCAGCGTAAGATCGCTGACGAGGATGAAGCTACTGAAACTCCTAAAGAGGCTGGCCAATGAGCAAGTCGCTACTCTCCATCGCAGTCGCCGCCTTCGTGCTGAGCGGTTGCTCGCTGATACCTGACTATCAGCAGCCTGAGACTCCGGTCGCAGGTCAGTTCCCGCAGGGGCCGGCGTACTCGCCGGCCCAGGCTCCGGCGCAGGCCGCTGCCGAGCAAGGCTGGAAGCAGTTTTTCCATGACCCTGCCCTGCAACAGCTGATCCAGGTGTCCCTGGAAAACAACCGTGACCTGCGTGTCGCGGCGCTGAACATCGATGCTTACGCGGCTCAATACCGCATCCAGCGTGCCGATCTGTTCCCGGCGGTTTCGGCCAACGCCAGCGGCAGCCGTCAACGTCTGCCGGCTCGCGCATCGACGACTGGCGACTCGATGATCAGCAGTTCGTATTCCGCCACCGTCGGCATCAGCGCTTACGAACTCGACCTGTTCGGTCGCGTTCGCAGCCTGAGCGAACAAGCGTTGCAACAGTACTTCGCCACTGAAGAAGCACGCCGCAGCACCCAGATCAGTCTGGTCGCCAGCGTCGCCAACGCTTACCTGACCTGGCAGGCGGACAAGGAACTGCTTAAGCTGACCCAAGACACCCTCGGTGCCTTTGAAGAAAGCTACAAGCTGACCAGCCGCAGCAACGAAGTCGGTGTGGCTTCGGCGCTGGATCTCGCGCAGTCGCGCACTTCCGTGGAAAACGCCCGGGCACAACTGGCGCGTTACACCCGCCAGGTCGCGCAGGACGAAAACAGCCTGACCCTGCTGCTCGGCACCGGTATCCCGGCCAACCTGCAAGCGGCCAAACCGCTGGCGGATGACCTGCTCAGCGATGTACCGGCCGGTCTGCCTTCGGACTTGCTGCAACGTCGTCCGGACATTCTGCAAGCCGAGTACAACCTGAAAGCGGCCAACGCCAACATCGGCGCGGCCCGTGCAGCGTTCTTCCCGAGCATCAGCCTGACCGCCAACGCGGGTAGCCTGAGCCCGGACCTGTCCGGTCTGTTCAAGGGTGGTTCGGGAACGTGGCTGTTCCAGCCGCAGATCAACCTGCCGATCTTCAACGCCGGCAGCCTGCGCGCCAGCCTCGACTACGCCAAGATCCAGAAGGACATTGGCGTGGCGAACTACGAGAAGTCCATTCAAACGGCCTTCCAGGAAGTCGCCGACGGCCTGGCCGCCCGCCAGACCTACACCGAGCAGTTGCAAGCGCAGCGTGACTTCGTGCAGGCCAACCAGGATTACTACCGCTTGGCCGAGCGTCGCTACCGCATCGGCGTCGACAGCAACCTGACCTTCCTCGATGCCCAGCGTCAGCTGTTCAGCGCGCAACAAGCGCTGATCACCGACCGCCTCGCGCAACTGACCAGTGCAGTCAACCTGTACAAGGCCCTGGGTGGCGGCTGGAATGCGCAAACCGCGCAGAACGAACCGCTGAAAGAAGAAGCACCGAAGATGAAGTTGTTCTGATCATCAGCTGAATACAAGGAGCCCACCGATTGGTGGGCTTTTTGTTGCCTGTCTGAAAGTTGTGTTGTCTGGGCTGGCCCCTTCGCGAGCAGGCTCGCTCCCACAGGGGATCGCATTCCAAATGTGGGAGCGAGCCTGCTCGCGAAGAGGCCGGCATTAGCACCAAAAAATCCGGCTCAATCTTGCGTTCGATAATCGCCCAAAACCCGCTTTTACCAATTGAATCAAAACATCCGCGCCCCGCACCATTCGCTCCACAAAACCAATAACAACAGGTTCGATACCATGCTCCCGCGCCCTGCCCCGTCCGGCTGATTGCCTTCGTTTCACCCCTGAACACTTTTCATGTCTGCACCCCGAAAACCGGTGGCAGCGCCCCCGTTCGCCTTAAAAAAACAAGAGAGACCCGAGCCCATGACAACCTCCCCTGCGCCTTACGCATTTCCCGGTCTGATCGCCCTGGCCTTGGCCGGCGCGGCAATGCCCGCTGCGGCTGAAGAGGCCGGTTTCATCGAAGGGGCCAAGGTCAACCTGAACCTGCGCAACTTCTACATCAACCGCAACTTCACCAATCCGACCAAAGCTCAGGGCAAGGCTGAAGAGTGGACGCAGAGCTTCATCCTCGACGCCAAATCCGGTTTCACCCAAGGCACCGTCGGCTTCGGCATGGACGTGTTGGGTTTGTATTCGGTAAAGCTTGATGGCGGCAAAGGCACGGGCGGCACCCAGTTGTTGCCGCTGGACCATGACGGTCGTCCGGCGGACAACTTCGGCCGCACCAACGTCGCCTTCAAAGCCAAACTTTCGCAGACCGAAGTGAAGGTCGGCGAGTGGATGCCAGTGCTGCCGATCCTGCGTTCGGACGACGGCCGCTCGCTGCCGCAGACCTTTCGTGGCGGGCAGATCACTTCGAAGGAAATCGACGGCCTGACCCTCTACGGCGGCCAGTTCCGCGCCAACAGCCCGCGCGACGACAGCAGCATGAGCGACATGTCGATGACCGGCAAAGCGGCGTTCACCTCTGATCGCTTCAATTTTCAGGGCGGTGAGTACGTTTTCAACGAAAAACGCACACAGATCGGCCTGTGGAATGCCGAACTCAAGGACATCTACAGCCAGCAATACGTCAATTTGATCCACAGCCAACCGCTGGGAGACTGGACGCTGGGCGCCAACCTTGGCTTCTTCTACGGCAAAGATGACGGCAGCGCCCGCGCCGGCGATCTCGACAACAAGACCTGGTCCGGCATGTTCTCGGCGAAGTACGGCGGCAACACCTTCTACGTCGGCCTGCAGAAGCTCACCGGCGACAGCGCCTGGATGCGCGTCAATGGCACCAGCGGCGGCACGCTGGCCAACGACAGCTACAACGCCAGCTACGACAATGCGCAGGAACGCTCCTGGCAACTGCGTCACGACTACAACTTCGCCGCCATGGGCGTGCCGGGCCTGACGTTGATGAACCGCTACATCAGCGGCGACAACGTGCACACCGGGACGATCACCGACGGCAAGGAATGGGGTCGCGAATCGGAACTGGGCTACACCGTGCAGAGCGGCGCGCTGAAGGATCTGAACGTCCGGTGGCGCAACTCGACCATGCGCCGGGACTTCAGCAACAACGAGTTCGATGAGAACCGCTTGATCGTCAGTTACCCGATCAGCCTCCTCTAAACACCGCATAAAATTGTAGGAGTGAGCCTGCTCGCGATAGCGGTTAATCAGTGACATTTAAAGTGACTGACACACCGCTATCGCGAGCAGGCTCACTCCTACAGGGGTTTTGTGCCATTGGTCAGGAGAAGTGGTGATTTGCCGGCCGGCAGGTAAAGTGACAAAACCTGAAGGACTCAGGTGCTTCACCTTTGCGCTTCCGTCGTCGTAGTCGGTCCTCAAGCTGGGAGCCAGGTTGTCATCGGAAGACACCAACGATCACTGGAGGACCACCTCAATGATCTCTCGTCTCGCAACACCCGACTGGGACGCCAAGGCGTACCAGCAGTTTTCCCGTCTCAGGCAACGCCCGGTCGATGAATTGCTCGACCGTGTCGACTTGCAAAACCCGCAACGCATTTACGATCTGGGCTGCGGCACCGGCATTGCCACGCAGTTGTTGGCCAAACGCTGGCCGCGTGCGCAATTGCAAGGGATCGACAGCTCGGCGCAGATGCTCGCTGAAGCGCGCAGTCTGCCGGTCAAAGCGTTGTGGAAACATTGCGATCTGCTCGATTGGCAACCGGAGCAGCCGGCGGATCTGCTGCTCGCTGCCGCCGTGCTGCACTTTATCGATGGCCATGACACCTTGCTGCCGCGCCTGCTCGGCCATATCAACCCCGGCGGTTGTCTGGCGGCGCACATGCCGGACTGGCGCGATGCGTTGTGGTATCGGCTGATGCTCGACACCCTTGAAGACGGCGGCCTTGGCGGCACGCCATTGGGCACACCTGAACTGCGTCAGCGCATGGCGGCGCGGCCGTTGTTGGCACTGGAGGATTACTACCGGTTGCTCGCGCCCATGACCTCGTCGCTGGATATCTGGGAGACCGAGCAACTGCAAGTGGTCGACGGCAAATCGCCGGTGTATGACTGGGTGAAGGTCTCGGCGCTGCGGCCGGTGATGCAGGCGCTGGATTCAGCGGAACAGGCGCGGTTCATCTACCACTACCTGATGCGGGTGCATAAGCATTATCCGCAGGAGGGGGATGGGCACACGTTGTTTGCGTTCAAGCGGATATTTATTATCGCCACCGTCTGATTTGTCGCGGCCACTATCGCTATCGCGAGCAGGCTCACTCCTACAGGAGAGCGCATTCCAAATGTAGGAGTGAGCCTGCTCGCGATGGCGTCAGCCCGGCCAACGACTATTCTCGGGATTCGACTCCTAGCTCATCCCACACCGATTCAGCCAGATGAAACGTCGCATTCGCCGCCGGAATCCCGCAATAAATCGCACTCTGCATGATCACTTCCTTGATCTCACCACGGCTCACGCCGTTATTGGCCGCCGCACGCAGATGCAGTTTCAGCTCACCCTCGCGGTTCATGCCGATCAGCATGGCGATGGTGATCAGGCTGCGGGTATGCCGAGGCAAGCCCGGACGCGTCCAGATATCGCCCCAGGCATGCCGGGTAATCATCTCCTGAAACTCCGAGTTGAACTCGGTCAGCGTGGTCAGGCTGCGATCGACATGGGCATCACCGAGTACCGCGCGGCGCACTTGCATGCCGTCGTCGTAACGTTGTTTCTCGTCCACGAAAATCCCCTTATCAGGCGTTTAGAAACGCCAACACGCGATCACTGAAATCTGCACCGGCCTGCACGTTGGACAGATGCGCCGCATAGAACTCGGCGTATTCGGCACCGCGTACATGCTCCTGAATAAAGTGCCCACCAGACGGCGGCGTCACCGCATCTTCGGTGCCGGCAATCACCAGCAACGGCACATTGATCGACGCCAGTTGCTCGCGGAAATCGGCATCACGCACCGCCGCGCAGTTGGCCGCATAACCTTGCGGCGAAGTGGCCGCGAGCATGTCGGTAATCTGTTTGGCCGCCGCCGGATGCGCCGCCGAAAAGTCCGGAGTAAACCAGCGGGCAATCGACGCATCACGCAGGGCAACCATCGCCGCTGCGCCGTCGCGCAGCACGGTTTCGATGCGTGGATTCCACACCGACGGATCGCCGATTTTTGCCGCTGTGTTGCAGACGATCAGCTTATTCAAACGATGACCGGCATTGATGCCCAACCATTGTCCGATCAGGCCGCCCATCGACAATCCACAAAAATGCGCACGGTCAATGTGCAGAGCATCGAGCAAGCCGAGCACGTCATGCCCCAGTTGCTCAATGCTGTACGGGCCCGGCGTCACCAGCGATTGGCCATGGCCACGGGTATCGAAACGCAGCACGCGAAAATGCTCGGTGAACGCCGGCATCTGCACGTCCCACATGTGCAGATCAGTGCCCAGCGAGTTGGACAGCACCAGCACCGGCGCATCGACCGGGCCCTCGATTTGATAGTGCAGTTCGCCATCGGCGAGTTGAACGAAAGCCACAGCCCTCTCCTTTCAGTCAGACAATGCGTTGTGTTCGGCCACCGCGCGCTCGACCCAGGTTTTCGCCTGACCGAGGTAATGGGCGGGGTTCAAAAGATGATCGAGTTCAGCGTTGCTCAATTCGGCGGTGACTTGCGGTTCGTCACCGAGCACGGCGCGCAAATGACGCTGCTCGGCCACCGCGCGTTTGCAGCATTGCTCAAGCAGATGATGCGCGGTGTCGCGGCCGACCCGCTGGGCGAGGACGATGCTCACGGCTTCAGCCAGCACCAGCCCTTGGGTCAGTTCGAGATTGCGCGACATACGTTCAGCGTCGACTTCGAGCCCTTGCGCCAACAACCGAGCCTGTTGCAGCGAACCGGAAACAAGGCAGCAAATCTCCGGCAAGGTTTCCCATTCGGCATGCCACAAACCGAGGCTGCGTTCATGTTCCTGCGGCATCGCGCTGAACAGCGTCGAGACCAGACCCGGCACCCGCGTCGCTGCGCCGATCAACACCGCCGCGCCGACCGGATTGCGTTTGTGCGGCATGGTCGACGAACCACCCTTGCCCGGCGCTGAAGGCTCGAAAACCTCAGCGGCTTCGGTCTGCATCAACAGGCTGATGTCGCGGCCGAATTTGCCAAGGCTGCCGGCGATCAAACCGAGCACCGCGCCGAACTCGACCACGCGATCGCGCTGGGTGTGCCACGGTTGTTCCGGCAAGGTCAGTTGCAGTTCTTCAGCCAGCGCTTGGGCAATCGGCATCGCCTGTTCGCCCAACGCGGCAAGCGTCCCCGATGCACCGCCAAATTGCAGCACCAGTAAACGCGGCTTGAGTTCGCGCAGACGCTGACGGCTGCGAGTGATAGCGCCCAACCATCCGGCGATTTTCATACCGAGGGTCACCGGCGTCGCGTGTTGCAGCCAGGTGCGTCCGGCCAACGGCGTCGCCGCGTGGCGTTGTGCTTGAACAGCGAGAGAGTCAGCCAGTTGCGCCAGATCGCTTTCAATCAACTCCAGCGCCTGACGCAATTGCAGCACCAGCCCGGTATCCATCACGTCCTGACTGGTCGCGCCCAGATGCACATAACGCTCGGCTTCTGCATCGGTGGAGGCAATCTGTTTGCCCAACGCCTTGACCAGCGGAATCGCCGAATTGCCCGCCGTGGCAATCGCCTCGCCCAGCGCCACGAAGTCATACAACCCCGCGTTACACGCCGCAGTAATCGGTGCGACAGCCGAAGAAGGAATCAAACCAACCCGCGCTTCGGCCCGGGCCAATGCGGCTTCAAAGTCGAGCATCGCCTGCACACGGCCCTGATCGCAGAACACTTCACGCATATTGCGGGCAGTGAAGTAGGCATCGAACAATTGATTGCCCGGTCGCTGAGTCATAAACAGTCCTTGCCGGCGCGGGCCATGACGGCCCGCGCGCATCGGGTTAGAGATCGTGGTGCAAATACGCCGCCTGTTTCGGCAAGCGCAGACTGAACAGGAAGGCGATCGCCATCATCGCCGTCACGTACCAGTAGAAGGAGTTTTCCATGCCGATGTTCTTCAGGCTCAGGGCGACGAATTCCGCCGAGCCGCCGAAGATCGCATTCGCCACCGCATAGGCCAGACCAACGCCAAGTGCACGGACTTCCGGCGGGAACATTTCGGCTTTCACCAAGCCGCTGATCGAGGTGTAGAAACTGACAATCGCCAGCGCCACGGTGATCAGCACAAAAGCGAGGAACGGGCTGCTGACGCTTTTCAGGCTGAGCAGAATCGGCACGGTGAACAGCGTGCCGAGCGCGCCGAACCAGAGCATCGAATTACGTCGACCGATCTTGTCAGCGAGCATGCCGAACAGCGGCTGCATGCACATATACAGGAACAGCGCGCCGGTCATGATGTAGCTGGCGGTCTTGGCGTGCATGCCGGCGGTGTTCACCAGGTACTTCTGCATGTAGGTGGTGAAAGTGTAGAAAATCAGCGAGCCACCGGCGGTGTAACCGAGCACGGTAATGAACGCGGCTTTGTGATCGCGAAACAGTGCGCTGATGCTGCCAGCGTCTTTGTGCGCGCGGGTTTCCTTGTTGGTGGTTTCTTTCAGGCTGCGACGCAGGAACAGCGAAATCAATGCCGCCACCGCACCGACCACAAACGGAATCCGCCAGCCGTAGGCGCGCAGGTCTTCTTCGGTAAGGAATTGCTGCAGCACTACTACCAGCGACACCGCCAGTAGTTGCCCGCCGATCAGCGTCACGTACTGGAACGAGGCGAAAAATCCGCGCTGCCCCTTGAGGGCAACTTCGCTCATGTAGGTGGCGGTGGTGCCGTACTCGCCGCCGACCGACAGGCCTTGCAGCAAGCGTGCGAACAACAGCAAGACCGGCGCCCAGACGCCGATGTCCTTGTAGGTCGGCAGGCAGGCGATCAGCAACGAGCCGAAGCACATCATCAGAATCGAGATGAGCATCGAGTTTTTGCGACCGTGTTTGTCGGCGACACGGCCGAAAATCCAGCCACCGATCGGACGCATCAGGAAGCCGGCAGCGAACACGCCAGCGGTGTTGACCAGTTGCACGGTCGGGTTGTCGGAGGGGAAAAACGCCGGGGCGAAATAGATCGCGCAGAAGGCGTAGACGTAGAAGTCGAACCATTCGACGAGGTTGCCGGACGAGGCGCCGACAATGGCAAAGATGCGCTTGCTGCGCTCTTCACCGGTGTAATGGGAGGTGGTGGTTGTCATTGTTTTTCACTCGATAGGGACAGTGAGAGTCTAGACATACTTTGCAACAGTCCCGTTCCACAGTTCCATCTGCAACACAGTTCCCTTGTAGGAGTGAGCCTGCTCGCGATGGCGGTGTGTCATTCAGACCATTTAAATCTGACACACCGCCATCGCGAGCAGGCTCACTCCTACAGGGATTGGGGTGTTCTTCAGTAATCGAAGAACACCGTCTCGGCATCAGTGCCTTGCAGAATCACATTCCACTGGTAAACACCCGAGGCGTCCTGCTTGGCCAGCAACGTACTACGACGTTCGGCCGGCACACATTCGAGCAACGGATCATCGACGTTGGCCGGCTCGCCTTCAAAGTAGATCCGCGTCAGCAAATGCTTGACCAAGCCACGGGCAAACACCAGCACCACCAGATGCGGCGCCTGGGTCGAGCCCTTCAGCCCTTCAACCGTGCCCGGTTTGATCGTGGTGAAACGAAAGCGCCCTTCAGCATCCACCGGTACCCGGCCAAAGCCTTCAAAATTCGGATCGAGCGGTTTGTCCTGCTCGTCTTCCGGGTGGTCGTATTTGCCGGCGGCATTCGCCTGCCAGACTTCAAGCATGGCGTCGTTGACGACATCGCCGTTGCCATCCACCACTTGCCCGGTGATCGCCACGCGCTCGCCGAGGGTCTGCTCGACGGTGAGGTTTTCGCGGTTCAGCCAGGTCAGGCCGATGTGGTAGTACGGCCCGACGGTGTGGGACGTGGTCGCAGTCAGCGTCATCTTATTTCTCCATCGGCGTGGCTTCACGCCCGCGCAGCACGATGTCCCAACGATAACCGAGGGCGTAGGACGGAATGGTTTTTTCCAGATCGAAACTGGCGATCAGGCGTTCCTTGGCCGAAGTGTCCGGCACGCAGTTGTAGATCGGGTCGTAGGCCAGCAGCGGATCGCCCGGGAAATACATTTGCGTGACCAGGCGCGTAAGAATGCTCGGCCCGAACAGCGAAAAGTGGATGTGCGCCGGGCGCCAGGCGTTGTGGTGGTTGCCCCACGGGTAGGCGCCGGGCTTGATGGTCTGGAACTGATACCAGCCGTCAGCATCGGTGACGGTGCGGCCGGTGCCGGTGAAGTTCGGGTCCAGCGGCGCATCGTGCAGGTCGCGCTTGTGGTTGTAGCGGCCGGCGGCGTTGGCCTGCCAGATTTCCACCAGAATTCCCGGCACCGGCAGACCGTTTTCGTCGAGCACGCGGCCGTGAACGATGATGCGCTCACCTTGCGGCTCGCCTGCATGCTGGGCGGTCAGGTCGTTATCGGTGTCGCCCACACGCTCGGCGCCGATGGTCGGGCCGGTGATTTCCGACAGCGAGTGCGGCAGAAACACCAACGGCTTCGACGGCGAGCGCAGGTTGGTGGATTGATACGTCGGGTGCAGATACTCAGGCTGAGTGCCTTCCTGCGGACGACGGTAACCAGGCTTGTCAGACATGTCGCTTTCCTCTGTTCTTTTTCGTCACGGCTTGCGTCAGACGCGTTCGATGGCCAGGGCCAGACCTTGGCCGACACCGACGCACATGGTCGCCAGACCTTTCTTGCCACCGGTCTTTTCCAACTGATGCAGCGCGGTCAGCACCAGACGCGCACCGCTCATGCCCAACGGGTGACCGAGGGCGATCGCGCCGCCATTCGGGTTGACCTGCGCAGCGTCATCGGCCAGACCCAGTTCACGCAGCACCGCCAAGCCTTGGCTGGCAAATGCTTCGTTGAGTTCGATCACGTCGAAATCGCTGACCGCGACGCCCAGGCGCTCGATCAATTTGCGCACCGCCGGCACCGGGCCGATGCCCATCACTCGCGGCGCCACACCGGCGCTGGCCATACCGAGCACCTTCGCGCGGGCGGTCAGGCCGTGTTTTTTTACGGCTTCAGCGGAGGCGAGAATCAGTGCCGCAGCACCGTCGTTGACGCCGGAAGCATTGCCGGCGGTGACGGTTTTGTCCGGGCCGTTGACTGGCTTCAGCTTGGTCAGCGCTTCGATCGTGGTATCGGCGCGCGGATGTTCGTCCTGGCTGACCACGGTTTCGCCCTTCTTGTGGACGATCCGCACTTCGACGATTTCTTCGGCGAAGTAGCCCGCAGCCTGCGCGGCGGCGGTACGTTGCTGACTGCGTAGAGCAAAAGCGTCTTGATCGGCGCGCGACACTTTATAGTCGTCGGCGACGTTGTCGGCAGTCTGCGGCATCGCGTCGACGCCGTACTGCGCCTTCATCAACGGGTTGATGAAACGCCAGCCGATGGTGGTGTCTTCCAGCTTCATGTTGCGCGAAAACGCCGCGTCAGCCTTGCCCATCACGAACGGCGCGCGGGACATCGATTCGACGCCACCGGCAATCGCCAGCTCCATCTCGCCGCTGGCAATCGCCCGGAATGCCGTGCCGATCGCGTCCATGCCCGAAGCGCAAAGACGATTGAGGGTCACGCCCGGTACGCTGTCCGGCAGGCCGGCCAGCAGCAGCGCCATGCGCGCAACGTTGCGGTTGTCTTCGCCGGCCTGGTTGGCGCAACCGAGGAACACTTCGTCGATGGCGTTCCAGTCCACCGAGGGATTGCGTTCCATCAGGGCTTTGATCGGCACGGCGGCCAGGTCATCGGCGCGGACGGCGGACAGTCCGCCACCGAAACGGCCAATGGGTGTGCGAATCGCGTCGCAGATATAAACCTCACGCATCATGCTTCTCCCGGCGCCTGGCCGTGGGCGGCGGCGGTGCGCGCTTCGAGATCGCGCAGCGCGGTCAGTTCGACTTCAGTCGGTTCAGCGGTGTTTTCAACATGCTCGGCAAAACGAATCGCCCAACCGGTGGCCGCGACCACTTGCTCGCGGGTCACGCCCGGGTGCAGTGCGGTGACCACAAATTCGTGGGTGCCTTCTTCCGGTTCCATGATGCACAGGTCGGTGATGATGCCGACCGGCCCGGCGCCCGGCAGGCCCAGACGTTTGCGCGAATCGCCGCCCTCGCCGTGACCGACCGAGGTGATGAAATCGAGCTTGTCGACAAACGAACGCGCCGACTGTTTAAGGATGATCAACACGCTTTTCGCCGAACCGGCAATCTCCGGCGCGCCACCGGCACCCGGCAGGCGCACTTTCGGCGAGAAGTAATCGCCAACCACGGTGGTGTTGATGTTGCCGAAACGGTCGACCTGCGCGGCGCCGAGAAAACCGACGTCGATGCGCCCGCCCTGCAACCAATAGCGAAAAATCTCACCGGTCGGTACGACAGTGTCAGCGGTTTCAGCGAGTTCGCCGTCACCAATGGACAGCGGCAGCACGCTCGGCTTGGCACCAATCGGACCCGATTCGTAGATCAGCACCACGTCCGGCGACGAGGTCAGGCGCGCAAGGTTGGCGGCTTTCGACGGCAGGCCGATACCGACGAAGCATACCGAGCCGTTCTTCAGGCGACGAGCCGCCGCGACGGTCATCATTTCATTGGTGGTGTAAGTCATTACTTGGCCTCCGAAGCAGCGGCCAACTTGGCCTGGAACGCGCTGAAGTCAGCGCAGCCATGGATGTATTCGTTGATCCACGCGGTAAACGTCTCACGGTCGCGGGCGATCGGATCCCACGCTTGATAGAAACGATTGTCACGCTCGGTGTAACCGTGGGCGTAGGACGGATGCGCGCCACCGGGTACGTGGCAGACCGCGCTCAAGGCCCAGGTCGGCAGTACGCAGGCGTTCATCGGTGCGTTGAGGTTGTCGACGATTTCTTCGACGGTAACGATGCAGCGCTTGGCGGCCAGCGCGGCTTCTTTCTGCACGCCGAGAATGCCCCACAGCAGCACGTTGCCTTGGCGGTCGGCTTTCTGTGCGTGGATCACGGTCACGTCCGGGCGCACCGACGGCACCGCCGCCAGCACTTCACCGGTAAACGGGCAGGTCACGGTTTTGATCAGTGGATTGACCTTCGGCAGGTCGGAGCCGGCGTAAGCACGCAGCACCGCGAATGGCAGGCCGGACGCACCGGCGACGTAGGCATTGGCCAGGTCGGCGTGACTGTGCTCTTCGATTTCCAGCGCGTGCGGCCATTGCTTCTCGACCGCGTCGCGCAGACGGTGCAGCGAACCCACGCCCGGGTTGCCGCCCCAGGAGAAAATCAGTTTGCGTGCGCAACCGGCACCGATCAGTTGGTCGTAGATCAGGTCAGGCGTCATCCGCACCAGCGTCAGATCTTTCTTGCCCTGACGAATGATTTCATGACCCGCGGCCGTAGGGATCAGGTGAGTGAAGCCTTCGAGTGCGACGGTGTCGCCGTCGTTGACGAATTGCTTCACCGCGTCGTGCAGCGAAAGGATCTCAGCCATGGAGCGGGCTCCTGTTTTTGTAATGAATCGCCAGTGATAAAAAGGCGCGAGGTTCAGCGCCGGAGTCACTGAAGATTAAGCCTGGGGAAATGGCCAAACAATCCGATAATCGACTGAGTGTTCGTTTATCGAACAGATTGTTGTTTGCCTAACAATCAAGAACAAAGGCTTCGCGAGCAAGCTCGCTCCCACATTTTGAAATGCATTCCAATGTGGGAGCGAGCCTGCTCGCGAAGGGGCCGGAACATTCGACGAACATTCCTACGCATGAAACTCAGGTCGCATCCGCATGACTGACCATGCCCTTGATCAGCACCGCAGCTGTCGCCAACGCCGCCGGAATCACCAACGCCGTCAGCACCTGCTCGAAATTCCAGCCCAGCCCCAGCAAGGTAGCGCCCATCCACGCTCCGAGAATCGCGCCAAAGCGGCCAATCCCGAGCATCCACGAGACCCCGGTCGCCCGCCCTTGGGTCGGATAAAACCGCGCGGCCAGCGACGGCATTGCCGATTGCGCACCGTTCACACACATCCCCGCCACCAGTACCAAAGTCGCCAGCAAGGTGATGTTGCCCAGGCTCTGCCCGACCGCGTAGGCAAACACCCCGGCCAACAGGTAGAAAATGCCGATGACCTTGTGCGGATTGAAGCGATCCATCGCCCATCCCACCGCGACCGCGCTCAATACCCCGCCAAACTGGAACAACGCTCCGATAAACGCGGCTTGCTCCATGCTCGCGCCGCTGTCACGCATCAGCGTCGGCAGCCAACTGGTCAGCAGGTAAACGATCACCAGGCCCATGAAATAGGTCAGCCACAGCAGCAAAGTGCCGGTGCTGTAAGTGCCGGAGAAGATCACCGCAAACACGTTGCGCGCCTTGACGGTCTTCTGTTCAGGCACGCTGAAACTGGAGGCTTGAGCGACGGTGACCGGGTCGATCGGTGCCAGGGTCTTGCGCACTTTGTCAGTGCCGCGGTTACGCACGACAAGGTAGCGCGCCGACTCTGGTAGCCAGAACAGCAGCACCACGGCAAGAATCAACGGCAGAATCCCGCCGATCAGCAGCAAACTGTGCCAGCCAAACGCCGGAATCAGCTTGGCGGAAATGAACCCGCCACCGGCCATGCCGAGGTTGAAGCCGCAGAACATGCTGGTCACCAGCAGCGATTTCTTGCGCTCCGGGGTGTATTCCGAGAGGAGTGTTGTGGCATTCGGCATCCCCGCCCCCAGACCGAGACCGGTCAGGAAACGCAGCACCAGCAATTGCTCAACATTGGTGCTGTACGCCGACGCGAGGCTGAAGGCACCGAACAGCACCACCGCGCCGACGAGGACGACTTTTCGCCCGAAACGGTCAGCCAACGGGCCAGAACCCAATGCGCCGAAAACCATGCCAATCAAAGCAGCGCTCATCACCGGGCCGAGGCTGGCGCGGTCGATGCCCCAGTCCTGCGACAACGCCGGGGCAATAAAACCCATCGCCGCCGTGTCGAGGCCATCGAGAAAGACAATCAGGAAACACAGAATCACCACCCGCCATTGATAGCGCGAGATCGGTTGGGCATTGATGAAGGTCTGCACGTCGAGGCATTGACCTACAGCGGACTGAGGCTGGTTCATTATTTTTATTCCACGCAAAAAACGCAGTCGAACAGCGGCCGGCCAAAACGCGGCACGGTCACAAGAATAGAAGGTCTGGATCAGGCGTTGCGGTGAACCCGGCAACAGGGGATGGAGCGGAGACAGTCGGGGAGCATGCGCATGGTGAGTTGCCTCTTGTCATTATTATGGGAGTCGACAGTCCGGCGGGCTCATTCACATCAGCGCCGGATGACGCTGCCGCGACATTAATGATCCAAGGGTTTTAGCGTCAATTCGATAAACGCAACACTGTGCGTTTATCGAACAGCTTCATCAGGCGAATAACTGCGCACTGAGGTCGCGACTGGCACTGAGCAGGCCCGGCAGGAAGCGCTGCTCCAGTTCGGTACGGCTGACGCGACCAGCGTGGGTGCTGACGTTGAGCGCCGCCACCACCTGACCGGAAGCGTCGTAGACCGGCACGGCAATCGAGCGCAGGCCCTGTTCCAGTTCCTGATCGACGATGCACCAGCCCTGCTGCCGCACTTCCTGCAGGCATTCGAGCAATGCATCAGGTGTATGGATCGTGCGGCTGGTCTTAGCGACCAGTTCGGCATGATCGAGGTACTCACGCAGCGACGTATCGTCCAGTGCTGCCAGCAGAATCCGCCCCATCGACGTGCAGTAAGCCGGCAAGCGACCGCCCACCGACAGATCCACCGAAATCAGCCGCTGGGTGGTCGCCGAGCGGGCGATGTAGAGAATGTCGTCGCCTTCGAGCGTGGCCATGTTGCAGGCTTCGTGCAGTTGCTCGCTCATGCGGTCCAGGTACGGCTGGGCGGACACCGCCAACGGCGTCGACGACAGATAAGCGTGGCCGAGAGTCAGCACCTTGGGCAGCAATGAGTAGGTGCGACCATCCGTGGTGGCGTAGCCGAGTTTGATCAAGGTATGCAGGCAACGGCGCACGGCGGCGCGGGGAATTTCCGTGCGGTGACTGATTTGGGCGATGGTCAGATGGCGTTTGCGCTCTTGAAACGCCTGCACCACCGCCAAGCCTCGAGCCAGCGAGGTCATGAAGTCCGGATCACCGGTCAGCGCCTGGATGCGTTTGGCCGGCGAGGCGACGATCGGCGGCGCCACGGAGGTGAAAGAGTTGCGCATTTGATCGTTCATTTCTTGTCCTTCTATACGGCACGGATCAATGGGCTATACAAGCGGCTTGCCGACCAATGCACAAGCGTCGGGCCTGCAAGATTGGGCGATTATCGAACCGTCGACCGATAATCGCAATCCGGCGCAGCCACCTCAACGCCGGCATTGAACGCTTGTTCAACTTCGGTAGCCCGTTCAATCGCGTCTTAGTTGTTCGACTAAATGGCGCCAAAAACACATCGCCGGGTAAATAACGATTTGTCCGCTCGACAACTAGTAACAAAAGTTGCGAATAACAAAACGATCACACATCCCGAACCGTTTTTAACTTGGCAAAGATAGTCATTCCTGAATCGACCGCTATAATGCATCTCAGTGGGGCCGCGTTGTTTGATTCGGTGCGGCGACCACCTGCTGAGGCAATGTCCATTGCCGTCAGCCTGGCCAGCGCCTGATGCGCATTACTTATGCAACGCCAGCGCTTGCTGAAACAGGAAACTGATGCTGCGTCAGTTTTAATCTGGTGTCGTAGCCGCCTGCAACATGGAAGTCTTGATCGCCATGCGATGACCTCAACGCCTGTCCGGGCGCTGAGCACTCGACCGGGCCACTCACTGGATTCGTTGCAGCGCGTTTCACCAGACATTTATCTCAACTCATACAGGTAGCACTGTGACGAAAGACGAACTGCGCGCGGAACTTGAGCGCCAGGAACAACGTTACAAGGAAGTTTACGGCGGGGAAGTCACCACCTACGCCGCTCAACCGGAACCGGAACGCAAGGCATGGCGTAAACGCCCCACTGTTCAGGATCAGGTCTTCAAACAGGAAATCGAAAAGATCGAAAAGGAACTCAAAGCCGAAGAGCCGTGAGCCACGGTTATTTGTATCTTTCGAGGGTTTACGTGCACACCGGTTACAAGCGCGGTGTCGAGACGAAGCCTTGCGCGCCCGCTACCCGCGGGCAGCGGCGATCTCCCCGTCTGGCAGGCTGAAGGGCGCTTCCTACACGTTTCACAGATATTTCAGACAGGCGTTTGAGTCTCTCCTGTGGCGGTAAAAACGCTCATCAAAAAAGTCTTTTTTCATATAAATCAAAGACTTGAAAAACCCTGCGCGACGCTTGGTTTTCATGCGCTGCAACAAATTAAATCGAAGAAGTGTGTAACCGATGAGCAGGTAGGGCATCGATTTCCAGTCTTTTCTGGCATAATCGCGCCCCCTTACGACCGGGTCAGAAAACCTTCATGATCGATTTATTCAGCGGACTGGATGCTTGGGTGCTTGTGAGCCTCTTGCTCGCCCTGACGTTTGTCCTCGCCTTCGAGTTCATCAATGGATTTCATGACACCGCTAACGCGGTAGCCACTGTTATCTACACCAAAGCCATGCCGCCCCACCTGGCGGTGTTCTTTTCCGGTGTGTTCAATTTCCTCGGCGTGCTGCTGGGTGGCGTTGGCGTGGCGTATGCCATCGTCCATTTGCTCCCGGTTGAACTGCTGATCAATGTGAACACCGGCCATGGCCTGGCGATGGTGTTCTCGTTGCTCGCCGCGGCAATCGCCTGGAATTTGGGCACCTGGTACTTCGGTATCCCGGCTTCCAGCTCGCACACCCTGATCGGTTCGATCCTCGGTGTCGGCCTGGCCAATGCCCTGATCAACGACATTCCGTTGGCCGACGGCGTGAACTGGCAGAAAGCGATCGACATCGGCGCCTCGCTGGTGTTCTCGCCAATGGCCGGCTTCCTGATCGCCGCGCTGATCCTGATCGGCCTGAAGTGGTGGCGTCCGCTGTCGAAGATGCACAAGACACCGGAACAGCGCCGCAAGATCGACGACAAGAAGCATCCGCCGTTCTGGAACCGTCTGGTCCTGGTGATCTCGGCCATGGCCGTGAGCTTCGTGCACGGCTCCAACGATGGCCAGAAAGGCATCGGCCTGATCATGCTGGTGCTGATCGGTATCGTCCCTGCGCAGTTCGTTCTCGACCTGAACAGCACTACTTATCAGATCGAACGTACTCGCGATGCGACCCTGCACCTGAGCCAGTTCTACCAGCGCAACGCCGATTCGCTGGGTGAATTCCTGGCCCTGGGCAAGAGCGTAGAAGGCGACCTGCCGGAGAAATTCCGCTGCAACCCGCAGCAGACCGAACCGACCATCAGCGCCTTGCTGCACACCCTCAAAGGTGTAGCGGACTACCACTCGCTGTCGTCGGAGAGCCGCATCGAAGTGCGTCGTTACCTGCTGTGCCTGGACGACACCGCGAAAAAGGTTGGCAAGTTGCCAGGCCTGGAACCGCGTGAAAAGGCTGACCTCGACAAGCTGCGCAAAGACCTGACCACCACCACCGAATACGCCCCGTTCTGGGTGATTCTGGCGGTCGCACTGGCTTTGGGCCTGGGCACTATGGTTGGCTGGAAACGCGTGGTACTGACCATTGGTGAGAAGATCGGCAAGCAGGGCATGACCTATTCCCAGGGCATGTCGGCGCAGATCACTACTGCCAGTTTGATCGGTATGGCCAACATTTTCAGCCTGCCGGTGTCGACCACTCACGTTCTGTCCTCGGGCGTGGCGGGCACCATGGTTGCTAACAAGAGCGGCCTGCAAGGTGGCACGGTTCGCACCATTCTGTTGGCATGGGTGTTGACCTTGCCGGCGACGGTTGCGCTGTCGGCTGGGTTGTTCTGGCTGGCGTCGAAGGCGCTGGGTAGTTGATAGATAGCGGGACATGAGAAAGGCGCGATTCGAGAGGATCGCGCCTTTTTTGTGTCTGGGGTTTGGGATTGGGATTGGGATTGGGATTGGGATTGGGATTGGGATTGGGATTGGGGGCATATCCGTTGCTGCGGGGGTTGCCGCTGGCGGTTTCGCTCTTACAGCGAGTCCCTTTTTCAAACGCCAAAAAGGAACCAAAAGGCTTTGCCCCTGGCGTACGGCACTTCGCTGAGGCTCAGTGTTCCCTCGCTACGGTGTCCATCCGGGGGCATCGCCTACGGTTTGCTTCGCTGCACCTCCTCTCGATGTATGCGGCTACGCCGCACGGCGCTGCGCGCCTCCCCCCGGATGAACACCTACGCTCGGGCTGCCGATGGGGCAAAAGATCAAAAACCACATCAAAAGCCAAAGCCAGATCAAGAGCCCCTCACCCTAGCCCTCTCCCGGAGGGAGAGGGGACTGATCGAGGTGTTTGGCAGAAGTACGCCGACGTGAGATACCGCGCTGAACTCAGGCTTTGAAAAGCACAAAAATCGGCCCCATCTCCCTCGATCGATGGGACTGATCGAGGTGTTTGGGAGAGCTACGCCGACGTGACATACCGAGTCGAACTCAGATTCCGAAACAGATCAAAAGCCCCTCACCCTAGCCCTCTCCCGAAGGGAGAGGGGACTGACTGAGGTGTTTGGGAGAGTTACGCAGACTTGGAATACCGCGTTGAACTCAGATCTTGAAAAGCCCACAAATCGGCTCCCTCTCCTTGGGGAGAGGGCTGGGGTGAGGGGCGAATCCACCACAAAACCAAAGCCGAACACCCGCTCTTCACCACTCAATAGGCCGAGTGTCAGCTCGCCTGCTCTTGATCTTGATCCACGGGCGACGTCGGAAGGCTGAGTGGAGGGATTGATCCGGGCGTGGGAGCGCAGCGACCGTTTGGCGCAGCCAAATACAGCGAGAGGAGGTGCAGCGAAGCAAACCGTAGGCGCTGCGCCCGGATCGATCCCGGAGCGAAGGAACCCCGAGCCCCAGCGAGCGGGCCGCACGCAGGAGCAAGCCCTTTTGGTTACTTTTGGGGCGTTTGCCAAAAGTGACCCGCCGTAAGGGCCATCCCTTTCAAGGTCTTCGGTAAAATCCCCTGAAATTTCATTCAGGGATCCCAAACGATGTGGGCCGATGTTCTAGCGCGTTTCGAGAAAAAAGCACCCGCCAGTGTCATGGCTAAATTGGCGCTGGAGCAGGCTATTGCCCCTGAGTGGGTCGATCAGGTTTTCGAAGAGCATCGGCAACGGCAGTATTCTCGTGAGCTACTGTTCTCGACCATCGTCAAGCTGATGTCCCTTGTTTCATTGGGCTTGAAGCCATCCCTGCACGCCGCCGCGCGGCAACTGGAAGATCTTCCTGTCAGTTTGGCGGCTCTCTACGACAAGATCAGTCGTACCGAGCCGGCGCTGTTGCGCGCCCTGGTTACGGGCTGCGCTCAACGCCTGACTCCAACCATAAAAGAGCTGGGTTGCACGACGATGCTGCCGGGTTGGCAGGTTCGGGTAGTGGACGGTAATCACTTGGCATCCACTGAGAAACGTCTGGGAGCTTTACGTCACGAGCGCGGCGCCGCTCGTCCCGGTTTTTCGGTGGTGGCCTACGACCCCGACCTCGATCAGGTCATCGACCTTCAGGCGTGTGAGGATGCCTACGCAAGCGAGCGTGTTTGCGTGCTGCCGCTGTTGGCTGATGCCGAGCCGGGCCAAGTGTGGTTGGCTGATCGACTCTATTGCACGCTCCCGGTCATGGAAGCTTGTGAGCAGGCCCAGACCTCCTTTGTCATTCGCCAGCAAGCCAAGCATCCACGCTTGATTCAAGAAGGTGAGTGGCAAGAGCCGGTGCCTGTGGAAACAGGCACTGTGCGTGAGCAGGTCATCCAGGTCAGAGGCGGTTACCAATGTCGGCGTGTCGAACTGACGCTTCATTCGCCAACGGACTCGGGAGACAGCAGCTTGATGTTCTGGAGCAACCTACCCCAAAGCGTCAGTGCACAGCAGATCGCAGAGCTCTATCGCCGCCGCTGGAGCATTGAAGGTATGTTCCAGCGACTGGAAGCGATTCTGGAAAGTGAAATCGAAACCCTTGGCAGCCCGAAGGCTGCCTTGCTCGGGTTCGCTACTGCGGTATTGGCCTACAACGTCCTGGCCGTCCTCAAACGAAGTGTCGAGCAAGCTCACCGGGAGACTCAACCTGAAGGATGGGAAGCTTCCATCTATCACTTGGCGGTTCAGGTCAGGAGTGGTTATGAGGGAATGCAGATTGCACTGCCCTCAGAATATCTTCCCGTTGTCCCTCTGGAGCAACTGGCCCAACGCCTGTTGGAGTTGGCCAGAAACATCCAGCCCAAACAAGTTGCGAAAAGCCCCCGCGGTCCCAAGGTGCCTAAACCCAAGACATGGGTTCAAGGTACAGCGGTCCATGCTCATGTCTCAACGGACAGAGTTATCAAGGCTGCCAAAACGAAAAGACCTTGAAAGGGATGGCCGTAAGGGCGGAACCCTAAGCCGCCGTTACCGAAGCAACGGATATACACCCAAAACCCCAAGAACATGGTCGGCCCACAGGCCGCCAAGACACAAAAAAAAAGGGCAACCGAAGTCGCCCCAAAATGCCTTGCGTGCTCATCAATCCAGAAGAATCACTTCTTGCGCTTATTCGCATCCTTCCAGATAAAAAATCCAAACCCTGCAAAAAACAGAACCATCAGCCCTACAGTCAGGACCCCGGCAAACACCACGTTATCGAAAAACATGACTGGCCTCCTGGCCCCTGCTCTGCTGCGATGGGACTAAGTTACCAAACACACAGGCGCACAAATTGACCGGGATCAATACCAGCAACGAAGGGGAGTAAAGGAGGGAAATTAAATGACCTGCATCAACGGATGCAGGGGCAGATCAACGCTTTTTCGGCTTGTTTTTCGACTTTTTCTTGGCTTTTCCCAACGGCATCGCCTGTTCGAAGGCCTGGCGCACTTCGTTCAGCCGCTTCTCTTTAATGTCATGCACGCGCTTGGCGCGTTCAGTACTGAGGTCAATCAGTTTGTCGTCTTGGCTCATGGCGTCAGTACATCACTTGAAAGAATCACAACTGCCACGTCACCGGCAGGACCGCGTCAATAATGCAACGTCACACCAGCGCTGACCAGCCGAAGATCAGATCTCGATATCGACCCACAAGCCCTGACGCGGCTGATCTTCCATCAGCGGCACCACCGGTACAGTGTTGTCGGCATTCAACTCGGTACCCGGCACGGCCAGGTGTTCTTCCGGGTCTTCGTCAGCCTCGCGGCGGCGGCGATCACGTTCTTGCTGGCGGCGCTGTTCTTCGCGCGCCAGCAGTCGATCCTCTTCCGGATCGCGTTTTTGCAGATCGATCGTGCTTTCGTTGGAGCTTTCCTGCACCGGCACCACCGGAGGAATGTCCGGCCGCTGGCGGATCGGATCCTGCTGGGAAGTGATCGGCACAGCGCTCAGGGGGAGCATCGGTGGCAACATATAAAGGGTCTCCTGTCAGCAGGCTATCGGCTGCGGCAAAGGCGCCTTGAGCCGTCGGTCGCAAACTTGTGACCGGGTTAACACTCACCGGTGCCCTGTTTTCTCGTAAAACCGACGCATGACCGCCGCGTGCTTCGACTTGCAGCTTGCAGCTAAAAGCTCGCAACTGCTCCTAATCCTTTGGCCTGAAGCCCGCATTCCGTTAAGATAGCCCGCTTTTTCAAGGTGGGAGTCAGGCAGCATGGCGCAGCAGTATCAACCGGGGCAACGCTGGATCAGTGACAGCGAAGCAGAGCTTGGTTTAGGCACCGTTCTGGCACAGGACGGCCGCTTGTTGACCGTGCTTTACCCGGCCACTGGCGAAACCCGCCAGTACGCGCTACGGAATGCGCCCCTGACCCGCGTGCGATTCTCGCCGGGCGACAGCATCACCCACTTCGAAGGCTGGAAGATGACCGTGCAGCAAGTCGACGATGTCGACGGCCTGATGGTCTATCACGGTCTCAATGGGCAGAACGAAGCCGTCACCCTGCCGGAAACCCAGCTGTCGAACTTCATTCAGTTCCGTCTGGCCAGCGACCGTCTGTTCGCCGGGCAGATCGATCCGCTGGCGTGGTTCTCGCTGCGTTACAACACCCTCGAACACACCAGCCGCCAGCTGCAATCTTCGCTTTGGGGCCTGGGTGGCGTGCGTGCGCAACCGATCGCGCACCAATTGCACATCGCCCGTGAAGTTGCCGACCGTATCGCGCCGCGCGTACTGCTGGCGGACGAAGTGGGTCTGGGTAAAACCATCGAAGCCGGTCTGGTGATCCATCGCCAACTGCTCTCGGGCCGCGCCAACCGCGTGCTGATCCTCGTCCCGGAAAACCTTCAGCACCAGTGGCTGGTGGAGATGCGCCGCCGCTTCAACCTGCAGGTTGCGCTGTTCGACGAAGAGCGCTTCATCGAAAGCGATGCCGCCAACCCGTTCGAAGACACCCAACTAGCGCTGGTTGCGCTGGAGTGGCTGGTCGACGACGAGAAGGCGCAAGACGCATTGTTTGCCGCCGGCTGGGACCTGTTGGTCGTCGACGAGGCGCACCACCTGGTCTGGCACGAAGAAAAGGCCAGCGCCGAATACTCGCTGGTCGAGCAACTCGCCGAGGTCATCCCGGGCGTGCTGCTGCTCACCGCCACCCCGGAACAACTCGGCCAGGACAGCCACTTCGCCCGTCTGCGCCTGCTCGATCCGAACCGTTTCCATGACCTGGCCGCCTTCCGCGCCGAGAGCGATAACTATCGCCCGGTGGCCGAAGCCGTTCAGGAACTGCTCGACAAGGGCCGTCTCTCGGCCAAAGCGCACAAAACCATTCAGGGTTTCCTCGGCAACGAAGGCGAAGCGCTGCTGACCGCGGTCAACGATGGCGACACTGAAGCCAGCGCCCGACTCGTGCGTGAACTGCTCGATCGCCACGGTACCGGCCGCGTGCTGTTCCGTAACACCCGCGCTGCCGTGCAGGGTTTCCCGGAGCGCAAACTGCACCCGTACCCGCTGCCGTGCCCGGACGAATACCTCGAACTGCCGCTGGGCGAACACGCCGAGCTGTACCCGGAAGTCAGCTTCCAGGCGCAGCCGGACGCCAGTGAAGAAGAACGCTGGTGGAAATTCGACCCGCGCGTCGAATGGCTGATCGATCAGCTGAAAATGCTCAAGCGCACCAAAGTGCTGGTGATCTGCGCCCACGCCGAAACCGCGATGGATCTGGAAGACGCCCTGCGCGTACGTTCCGGCATCCCGGCCACGGTGTTCCACGAAGGCATGAACATCCTTGAGCGTGACCGCGCCGCCGCCTACTTCGCCGACGAAGAATTCGGCGCACAAGTGCTGATCTGCTCGGAAATCGGCAGTGAAGGTCGCAACTTCCAGTTCGCTCACCACTTGGTGCTGTTCGATCTGCCGTCGCACCCGGATTTGCTCGAGCAGCGTATCGGTCGTCTCGACCGGATCGGCCAGAAGCACATCATCGAATTGCACGTGCCGTACCTGGAAACCAGCCCGCAAGAGCGCCTGTTCCAGTGGTACCACGAAGCGCTGAACGCGTTCCTCAACACCTGCCCGACCGGCAACGCCTTGCAGCACCAGTTCGGCCCGCGCCTGCTGCCGCTGCTCGAAGAAGCCGACGACAGCGAGTGGCAAGCGCTGATCGACGAAGCGCGGAGCGAGCGCGAGCGTCTGGAAGCCGAGCTGCACACCGGTCGCGACCGTCTGCTGGAGCTCAACTCCGGCGGCGCCGGCGAAGGTGAAGCGCTGGTCGAAGATATCCTTGAGCAAGACGATCAGTTTGCCCTGCCGATCTACATGGAAACCCTGTTCGACGCGTTCGGCATCGACAGCGAAGACCATTCGGAAAACGCCCTGATCCTCAAGCCGAGCGAGAAAATGCTCGACGCCAGTTTCCCGCTGGGCGACGACGAAGGCGTGACCATCACCTACGACCGCAACCAGGCGCTGTCGCGCGAAGACATGCAGTTCATCACCTGGGAACACCCGATGGTGCAGGGCGGCATGGACCTGGTGCTGTCCGGCTCGATGGGCAACACCGCCGTCGCGCTGATCAAGAACAAGGCGTTGAAACCGGGCACCGTGCTGCTTGAGCTGCTGTATGTCAGCGAAGTGGTGGCGCCGCGTTCGCTGCAACTGGGCCGATACCTGCCGCCGGCCGCCCTGCGCTGCCTGCTCGACGCCAACGGCAACGACCTGTCGGCTCGCGTCTCGTTTGAAACCCTGAACGATCAGCTGGAAAGCGTGCCACGCGCCAGCGCCAACAAGTTCATCCAGGCCCAGCGCGATCAGCTGACGCCGCGGATCAACGCCGGTGAAGACAAGATCGCCCCGCGTCACGCCGAGCGCGTGGCCGAGGCCCGTCGCCGTCTGGCGGCCGACACCGACGAAGAACTGGCGCGCCTGACCGCGTTACAAGCGGTCAACCCGACTGTGCGTGACAGCGAACTGGTGGCGTTGCGTGAACAGCGCGAGCAGGGTCTGGCGATGCTGGATAAAGCGGCGTTGCGTCTGGAAGCGATTCGGGTGTTGGTGGCGGGCTAAACCGCCCCGCTCCACCGCTGAAAACAGAAAGGCCCGCAGTGATGCGGGCCTTTTTGTTTGCCTGTTATTTACTTGCCGATGCTAAGGGCCCTATCGCGAGCAGGCTCACTCCTACAGTTGGAATGCGTCCCCCTGTAGGAGTGAGCCTGCTCGCGATAGCGGTTATGCAGTCGCCGCAGCCACTTCTGGCTCAACCACCGCAACCAACCCCTCCTTCATCCGCTGCGCATCGCGCACAAAACACCGCGCTGCCAGAAACAGAAACACCATGGTCAAAAACAGCGCCACCGGAATCAGGTACATCGCATCATGCAGCCCGACTGCTTTGAACGCTTCGGTCATCTGCTCAGCCCCCGCCGCCGCCATCGCGGTATGCGCAAAATGATCGGACAAACCACCGACCACCACCGGCCCCAAGCCACCGCCCAGCAGATACAAACCGGCAAAGAACAACGCCATCGCCGTGGCCCGCAGGCGCGGTTCGACCACGTCCTGAATCGCCGTGTAAACGCAGGTGTAGAAGTTGTAGGCAAACAACCAACCGACGCTGAACACCGCCACGAATACACCGATCTCGATCCGCCCGGCATGCAGCGCCCAAGCCGTGCACAACGTCGAAATAATCAGACTGAACGCCGCGAACAACAACCGACCATTAGCCACACGCTGGTGAATCTTGTCAGCAATCCAGCCGCCCAGCGTCAAACCCACCAGCCCGGTGACGCCGACGATCATCCCGGTGGCCACCGCTGCTTCCTGCAACGGCATGAGGAAATAACGCTGCAGCATCGGCACCAGAAACGAGTTGCAGGCATACGTCGCAAAGTTGAAGCACAACCCGGCCAGCACCAGCCAGAGAAAGGTCGGCACCGCCAGAATCCGCCGGATCGGCCTGTCGACCTTCTCTTGCGAAACCTGCACGGTCTCCGCTGCGCCGCGCTTCGGCTCTTTGATGAAGAACATGAAGATCGCCAGGATCAGCCCCGGCACCGCGGCAATAAAGAACGGCGCGCGCCAGCTGTCGAACGCCTTGACCATCGCACCAATGGTGAAGAACGCCAGCAACAGGCCCAACGGCAAACCGAGCATGAAAATGCCCATCGCCCGCGCTCGACGGTGCGCCGGAAACAAATCACCGATCAGCGAATTTGCCGCCGGCGCATAACTGGCTTCGCCGATGCCGATGCCCATGCGCACGATCAGGAAACTCCAGAAACTGCCGACCAGACCGTTGACCGCCGTCAGCGCACTCCACGTCGCCAGGCCCCAGCCCATCAGTTTGCTGCGCGAACCGGTATCGGCCATGCGCCCCAAGGGCAGGCCGGCAATGGCATAAACGATGGTGAATGCGGTACCGACGATGCCCAGTTGAAAGTCGCTGAGGTGCCATTCCATGCGGATCGGCTCGATGATGATCGCCGGAATGGTGCGGTCGAAGAAGTTGAACAGGTTGGCGAGGAACAGCAGGAACAGAATGCGCCAGGCATTCGCCGCTTGGGTCGAGTTCTGCATGGGTCCGTCTCTTTATTGTTATGGGGCTTCACTGCCAACGCATCCGAGCCCGGAACCTGCAATCTAGTCAGCCGCGCCGAGGCTGTCTGTGATCATTCGTCTGCCTGATATCGGCCCATGGCACTGTAACGAAACGTAAGCCCTTGATAAGCCTGCAATCCCCCGAAAACCGGGGCTTTTGCGGCAAAACCTTGCCACAAAAAAATAGTTTCACGCCCCCCTTCCCAAGTCTGCGGCAAAGCCTAGAATGGCCGCCGGATCCGTCCGGATCTCCCGATCAATCCCTTTGATACCCTCGCCCATGTCTGAAGTCAGTCCGTGTCTGAATTGCGGTGCCTGCTGTTCCCATTTTCGCGTGTCTTTCTTTTGGGGTGAGTGCTCATCTTCCGGCGGCACGGTGCCTGATGAACTGGTCACTCAGATCAGTCCCAGCCGCGTGGCGATGAACGGCACCGACTGCAAATCGCCGCGCTGCACAGCGCTGGTCGGCGAAGTGGGCAGCGAGGTGAAGTGCTCGATTTATGAATTGCGCTCCAGCCCCTGCCGCGAATTCGAATCGTCTTGGGAAAACGGCGAACAGAATGTCGATTGCGATAAGGCCCGCGCGCGTTTCGGCTTGCCGCCGCTGCAACCGGACTGGGCGCAAATCCCTTTCGAACAGATCGCTTGAGCCTTTAGCGCCAATCGCTATGACGCTAATGCCGAAATCATTAGCGCCAATGTGCCACTACCCCTTGCACCCCGAAATCGGCCTCTATACTCCTGACATTCAACTGCGTTCAACGCGCACTCGGGACGACTTCAGAGACGGGGCATGCTATGGAGTGGCTTGGTTTGCAGTTTGTTACCGAGCTGCCGGAGAGCGGGCAGGTCATTTTAGATTGCAGTCACAACCCTTTCCTGGTGATGGTTGCGTACCTAGTCGCCTGCGCAGCCAGTTTCGCCACTCTGGATATGGCTGAGCGCGTTGTAAATGCCGAAGATCCGGGGTCGCGGCGGATCTGGCGCTGGATCGGCGCGACCTGCCTGGCCGGCGGCATCTGGGCCATGCATTTCATCGGCATGCTGGCTTTCCAGACACCGATCGACATTCAGTACGACCTTGGCATCACCCTTTTCTCGTTGCTGATCGCCCTGCTCGCCTCTTGGCTGGCCATGCAAACCCTGAGCGAAGCGCAGCCGAGTGCATTGCATTGCTTGAAAACCGCGTTTGTCATCGGCCTAGGCATCGCCGGCATGCATTACGTTGGCATGGCGGCGATGAAGTCGAGCGCCACCGCCTACTATCAGCCAGGACTGTTCGCGCTGTCTGTGGCGATCGCCATCGGCGCCAGTTTCGCCGCGCTGTGGGTGGCCCGCTATCTGAGCGAAGGCAGTGGCGTGACGCATCAGTTGCTCAAGTACAGCGCTGCGCTGATTCTCGGCGCCGGCATCATCAGCATGCATTTCACCGGCATGGCTGCGCTGGATCTGGTTCTCCCCGAGGGAGGCCTGACAGCGAGCGGCGGCGATAACGGGCATTTGCAACTGGGCCTGACCGTGGCGCTGATCATCCTGCTGATCCTTGGCAGTGCGATCAGTGCGGCGCTGGCCGACAAGAAACTGCAGAACAAAGAAGAGGATCTGCGCCGCGTCAACGCGCTGCTCAGTCAACTCGATCAGGCGCGCATGTCACTGCAGCAAGTGGCCAACTACGACGCCCTGACCAACCTGATCAACCGTCGCGGTTTCAACCAGATCTTCGCCGAAAAACTCAGCCAGAAAACCAGCGAAGGCGGCATGCTCGCGGTGATGTTTCTCGACATCGACCACTTCAAACGGATCAATGACAGCCTCGGCCATGACGCCGGTGACGAACTGCTCAAGGTTATCGCCAATCACATCAAAGGCTCGGTGCGCAGTCATGAAGACGTGGTCGCGCGTTTCGGCGGTGACGAGTTCTGCATCCTCATCAGTCTTCGTGAGCGCGAAGAAGCCCGCAATATGGCCCAGCGCATCATGCTCAAGATGAAAGAGCCGATCGAGTTGGCCGGACGTCGCATGGTGATGACCACCAGCATCGGCATCAGTCTGTTTCCGGAGGACGGCACCACCTGCGAGGAACTGCTCAAGCACGCCGATCTGGCGCTGTATCAATCCAAAGGCGCCGGCCGCAACGGCCTGCATTTTTTCAGCTCCAACCTCAAGACCCGCGCCAGCTTCGAACTGCAACTGGAAGAAGAACTGCGCCACGCCCTGCGCGAGGAAAACGGTCTGACGCTGTATTACCAACCGATCTTCGAACTGAAAACCGGCCGTGTCACCAAACTCGAAGCGCTGATCCGCTGGCAGCATCCGCTGCACGGCTTGCTGACCCCGGATCGCTTTATCACCATCGCCGAAAACAATGGCCTGATCGCCGAACTGGACAACTGGGTGCTGCGCCGCGCGTGCAAGGATCTGGGTGAACTGTCACGGCATGGCTGCGAAGAGCTGAAAATCGCCTGGAACTGCTCACCGCTCAATCTCGCCCGGGAAGAACTGGCCACGGAAATCGAAAGTGCCTTGCGCACTGCCGGGGTCGCACCGGAACGCCTGGAACTGGAAGTCACCGAAAACGCGTTGATGGGCAACATCGCCAACACCCTGGTGCTGCTACGGCAGATCCGTGCGCTCGGTGTGTCGCTGTCGATCGACGACTTCGGCACCGGCTATTCCTCACTGGCCTACCTCAAGCGCCTGCCGCTCAACACCCTGAAGATCGACCGCTCGTTCATCCTCGATATTCCCACGGCGACCGCCGACATGGAGATCGTCCAGGCGATCATCGTCATGGCGCACACCCTGCATTTGCAGGTGGTCACCGAAGGCGTCGAAAGCCTGGAGCAGTACGAGTTTCTTGAGCGCTCAGGCTGCGACTTTATTCAGGGTTACCTGCTCAGCCGCCCCGTACCGCTGGACGAGCTGCGCCCGGTGCTGGAAGAAATCAATCAGCGCAAACATTCACACGCGGTCAATCCGTTGATTCTGGCGCGCGGTACATTTTCACCAGTGTCGCTGGATCCTGCGCCAAATAGCCTTGCGCCCCATGCAGGCGCATCAGTTGTGCGGCCAATCCGCTGATCGGTGTCGCCGAGCCTTGTTCGCGGGAGAACTTCACTGCCGTATCGAGATCCTTGAGCAAGGTGCGTACGTGCCACTTGATTGGCTCGAAGCGGCTTTCGGCCATTTGCGGCGCGAGAATCTGCAACGGTTTCGAATCGGCGAAACCACCGGCCAACGCTTCGGCGATCAGGCTCGCATCGACGCCGGACTGCTCGGCCAGCGCCACCACCTCGGCGATCACCAGCGCATTGCAGGCGACGATCATCTGGTTGCAGGCCTTGGTCACTTGCCCCGCGCCGATGCCGCCCATATGCGTGACGCGTTGACCGAGATTGAGCAGCACCGGGCGCACGCGCTGAAGATCTGCCGCATCGCCGCCGACCATGATCGCCAGGCTACCGGCCTCGGCGCCGACCACGCCGCCCGACACGGGTGAGTCCAGCCAGGCCATGCCGGTTTTCTCCAGCAGTTGCGCCGCCATCTCGCGAGTGGCCGTCGGTTCAAGACTGGAAAAATCCACCAGCAACTGGCCGCTTTTCGCGCCTTCGACAATACCGCCAGCGCCAAAAACCACGTTGCGGACCACCGCCGTATCGGCCAGACACAGCATCACCACGTCGGCGTGTTCGCATAGTTCAGCGGGGCTCGACACCTGGCGGGCACCGGCCTCGACCAGTGGCGCGCACTTGGCCGGGTTGCGATTCCACACGGTCAGCGGGTAACCCGCCGCCAACAGACGCCGGCACATGGGCAGGCCCATCAGACCGATTCCGGCGAACCCCAACGAAGGTAGCGTTGACATCATTTTGCCTCTTTTCGATTAAAGATCGCCGAATAATGGCCGATTCATCAACGATCAGGAAAGGATTCCCCCCAGCGACAGTCAGGCCAAAACCCTGATGCTCGGGCTCAATTCGCGCAAATAAAAGACGCGAGATCTTATTCCGTGAGGTTCGCAGGCAACTGGCCAGCGAGCCAACCAGTCCAGGTATATGGCGCACAATGACTTCTAAAAACAATCCCGCCACTGCGGTATCCGATCTGACTTTGAGCCCCGCCGCCAACAGCCCGTCATCGTCGAAGCCATTGGTCCCGTCGCGCCCGCTGTCGACTCAGCAATACCTGTACTTCACCGAAACCAATACCGACCGCATCCTCGACAACCTCGATGGCCTGCGTGATCTGGTGTTCCCGCGCCCACCGCACCTGGAAGGCGACAACGAACAGCACAACGATCAGGAATTCCCCTCGGTGTGCCTGATCGGCCTCGGTCGCTGCGGCTCGAACATCGCCCTCGACGTCGCGGAGTTGGTGTACAACGCCCGCAAGTTCTACCTCAACGAATTCAACAACGAAGACCGTGCGGCGGATCGGCGTCTGGCCGACAAGGGCTACAGCCCGGCGCAGTGGATCAAGAACAACCTGCGCATCGGCCCGAACAAATCGACCAAACCGGTGTTTCTGGTCGAACCGCTGGTGATGCTCGGCGACCTCGACAAGGACATCGCCGGGCGCATCCGTTTCTCGCGCAAAGGCGAGAAAAGCGGCTTCCTGCGCGACTACAGCAAAATGAAGATCATGGACTTGTCCGAAGTCCACGCCGGTGGCGCCGGTAACGCGCCGATCCTCGGCCAGTACCTGGCGAAGATCATCCTCAACAAGGACACCCAGCGTTTCTCCAGCCCAGACTGGAAAATGATTCACTCGTACCTGATCGACAGCTGCGGAATCAAAGCCAACCAGTCGCGCCTGTACTTCTCGATCTTCAGTGCCGGCGGCGGTACCGGTTCCGGCATGGCTTCGGAATTCGGTCTGGCCCAGCAGCACTCGTACATGAACAAGACGTTCGACACCAAGCCGATGGACGAGCACGACGGCAAGAGCGGTCATTCGTTCGTGTTCGAACCGATCTTCACCAGCGGCATCTGCGTGCTGCCGAACATTTCCGATCACCGCAGCGAAATGTCCGAGGCGCTGCACATCAACGCCGGTCGCCTGCTGTGCAAATACCTCTCGGAAGAATGGGATTTCTCTTACAACTTCGCTAATGAAGACAGCAGCGAAGCCAGCGTCATGGGCCGTATCCGCCCATGGAACGCGATGATGCTGATCTCCAACGACATCATGCGTTACGCCGAAGAGAGCGATGACGGCAACATCCAGAACATTGATGTCAATGCGATGGAAAAGCACGCCAACCAGTACATCTCGCAGCAGATCTTCAACATTCTCACGGCGCAGGCAGTCACCACTGACTACGACCAGAACTACTTCCGCCGCGCCGGCATCGACATTGGCGAAACCATTCGCCTCGACGCCAACGACCTGTTCATGAGCCTGGCCGGCCCGGTGGCGATTGCCTACGCCGAATCGGTGGTGCCGGAAACCCCGCCGCCGAGCAGCGACAAATTCAAGGTGTTCGACAAAGAGCCGCAGCGTCTGAACATCGACGACCTGTTCTTCCGCTCGATCGACCTGCCGCACTTCAACAAGGTCACGCAAGCGATTGAAGGCATCAGCCTGTTGCCGATCGAATCCAAGCGTTATCGCGCGTCGCTTGAGCAGTACAAGAATTCCGGCTACGACGCTGCGGCACTGCACGACCTGCACTTCTTCAAGAACTGCTCGTCGGTGGTCTCGATCGTTTCGCTGCCAAAAGACTACAAGCTGTCGTACATGGACCTGAACCGGTTGAAGACCCACCTCAACAGCCTGTTCCCGAATACCACGCTCAAGCGTTACGCGCTGGTGATCGGCGCCTCGGCCAACCTGTCGCTGACCACCCTGATCGCCAAGAGCCCGTGCCTCTCGGATGACTTCCTGACCCTGATCGTCGCGTTCATCAAGCGCTGCTTCGCGAAGAACCCGTACCGTTTCGACGAGACCCTGGACAACTCGATCCTCGATTTCATCATCAACGAGGAGTTCGACGAAGACCGCATCGACGACCTGCTCAACGAGTTCGAAAACCCGGCGAAGATCCTCGACACCAACTGGTACGCGATCAAACCGATGTACGAGAAGAAGTACCGCGAGCTGATCAACGACAAAGAGAAGTTTGTCTCGATCAATGACATTCGTTTGTCGCGCGATTGTGTGAAGAAGTCGATCAAGTATTTGCGCGAGATCTATCGTCACCGGATTGGCAAGACCAAGGTTATTTCGCTGAATAACCATACCGGCAAGTCGTTCTCGGTCTGATCCAGGACCGAGTCGCGGCAATCGCGAGCAGGCTCACTCCTACAATTGGAATGCGTTCCCCTGTAGGAGTGAGCCTGCTCGCGATGAGGCCTTTTCAGACGACAGAAATCTTAAATCCAATATCCAGAAACAATTAAGCAGCCGTTAGGCTGCTTACTAAACTGTTCCCGTTACGTTTACGTCACCGTGAGCCCACCTTCGCTTGTGGCGTTTCTCTACGGCAACGTGCCATCACGCTACTCCGCTACACACTTTTCGCTGATGACCGGTCGCACCATCAAGGTGCGACGTCGGCGGCGACTGCCCTTTCCTGGATCAGAATCCATGGCGAAACCACTACCGCCCACAACGACGGATCGCGCTCGAAAAGATCCAGCGCCCGCGTTTCAGACAGCTTGGCGACTTTGTCTTCAGCCAGCCAGGCAGCCACTTTCTCGCCATCATCCGAGGCCACGGCCTCGGCAGCTGCGATCAAATCCAGGTCGGGGTCGACCCACAATAGGGCACCCTTGGCGAAGAACGGCTCCAACTCTTTCCAGGTAATAGATGCGGTTTCACCAAGCAGCTTGGCATAGAGGGTGCTAGGTTCTTGATTCATGGGAACTGTCCGGAAAAGAAATCGACGCGAATAATAACGTCGGTGGTCCGCCAGCAAAACCCGGTTGCAAAAGGCTGCACCGAACGAAAAGAGCAGGAACGCCAGGGAATGCTGCTGATTGGGATATATGCCCACGAACGCCCCGCCGCAATTCTGTCTTTTTCATTCAAAAATGCGACACCCCCAAGTTTTGCCCCTCGGCGCCCGCTTCCCAGGCTGACAACCGGCGCTCTACACTGTACCGGTACAGTTGCCGGGGGCATTTCCGGAGGGTATCGCAAAGATATCTGACCCGGTTCTGCTGCTACGGCGCCAGAACTCAAAAAAATTACAACAGTAAGAGTGGAGCACTATGACTAAGGCTACTAAGCAGATTTCCAAACTGTTTGCCGCTATGGTTCTGGCCGGGGTTGCCAGCCATTCGTTCGCAGCTGACACCATCAAAATCGGTATCGCCGGTCCTAAAACCGGTCCAGTAGCCCAGTACGGCGACATGCAGTTCAGCGGCGCAAAAATGGCCATTGAGCAAATCAACGCCAAGGGCGGCGTCGACGGCAAGAAACTCGAAGCCGTTGAATACGACGATGCCTGCGATCCAAAACAAGCGGTAGCCGTTGCGAACAAAGTCGTCAACGACGGCGTCAAGTTCGTGGTCGGTCACCTGTGCTCCAGCTCCACTCAACCGGCTTCGGACATCTACGAAGACGAAGGCGTGATCATGATCACCCCGGCTGCCACCAGCCCGGACATCACCGCCCGTGGTTACAAAATGATCTTCCGTACTATCGGTCTCGACAGCGCCCAGGGCCCTGCCGCCGGTAACTACATTGCCGATCACGTCAAACCGAAAATCGTCGGCGTACTGCACGACAAACAGCAGTACGGTGAAGGCATCGCCACCGCGGTGAAATCGACTCTCGAGAAGAAAGGCACCAAGGTTGCCGTGTTCGAAGGCGTCAACGCCGGCGACAAAGACTTCTCGGCGATCATCGCCAAACTCAAACAAGCAAACGTCGACTTCGTTTACTACGGCGGCTACCACCCGGAGCTGGGCCTGATCCTGCGTCAGGCACAGGAAAAAGGCCTGAAAGCCAAGTTCATGGGTCCGGAAGGCGTGGGTAACGACTCGATCACCCAGATCGCCAAAGACGCGGCCGAAGGCCTGCTGGTGACCCTGCCGAAATCCTTCGACCAGGATCCAGCCAACATCGCCCTGGCCGATGCCTTCAAGGCGAAGAAAGAAGATCCGAGCGGTCCGTTCGTGTTCCCGTCCTACTCGGCGGTTGAAGTGATTGCCGAAGGCATCAAGGCAGCCAAGTCCGAAGACGCGACCAAAGTGGCTGAAGCCATTCACGCCGGTACCTTCAAGACTCCGACTGGCGACCTGAGCTTCGACGCCAAGGGCGACCTCAAAGACTTCAAATTCGTGGTTTACGAGTGGCACAACGGCAAACCTAAAACTGAAGTATCGCCTCAGTAAGGCGCTGCCTGACTGACTGCCAATAAAGCCCACGGCGTGCCGTGGGCTTTGTTTTACGAATGTATTGGGCCGCGCTGGCGTGATCCGCCAGTCTCCCCACCTGAAAATCTCAAAACCGTCATCAGCGGTTCGCTGGCAAAACCCGGATTCGAAGTGGATAAAGATCCACGGGGCCGGGCGGGAAAATGACTCCACCAGTGAAATGCGTATCAGGTTTTTAGGAGCGCTGTAATGCCTGACATCTATCACTTCTTCCAACAGCTGGTTAACGGCCTGAACGTTGGCAGCATGTATGCCTTGATCGCCATCGGCTACACGATGGTCTACGGCATCATTGGAATGATCAACTTCGCCCACGGCGAGGTGTACATGATCGGCTCCTACGTGGCGTTCATCGCCATCGCCGGGTTGACCATGATGGGACTCGACAGTGTCCCGCTGTTGATGACCGCGGCGTTCATCGCCAGCATCGTCGTCACCAGTTCCTACGGTTACAGCATCGAACGGATCGCCTACCGCCCCTTGCGCGGCAGCAACCGTCTGATCCCGCTGATTTCCGCGATCGGTATGTCGATCTTCCTGCAGAACACGGTTCTGCTGGCGCAAGACTCCAAGGACAAAGCGATCCCCAACCTGATTCCGGGCAACCTTGCCTTCGGCCCAGGTGGCGCACAAGAAGTGCTGATTTCCTACATGCAAATCGTGGTGTTCGTGGTGACAGTGATCGCCATGCTCGGCCTGACGCTGTTCATCTCCCGCTCTCGCCTGGGTCGCGCCTGCCGCGCCTGCGCCGAAGACATCAAGATGGCCAACCTGCTCGGCATCAACACCAACAACATCATCGCCCTGACCTTCGTCATTGGTGCCGCGCTGGCAGCCGTTGCGGCTGTGCTGCTGAGCATGCAATACGGGGTGATCAACCCGAACGCCGGTTTCCTCGTCGGCCTCAAAGCCTTCACCGCTGCGGTACTCGGCGGCATCGGCAGCATCCCCGGCGCCATGCTCGGCGGGTTGGTGCTTGGGGTGGCGGAAGCCTTTGGTGCCGATATCTTCGGCGACCAGTACAAGGACGTCGTGGCTTTCGGCTTGTTGGTTCTGGTGCTGTTGTTCCGTCCGACCGGCATTCTGGGCCGTCCGGAGGTTGAGAAAGTATGACTAGGAATCTTAAACAGGCACTGTTCAGTGCGCTCTTGGTTTGGGCAGTTGCGTATCCTGTGCTCGGACTGAAACTGACCATCGTCGGCATCAACCTCGAAGTGCACAACACCAGCCCGGCCGTACTGGCGACCATCGCCATCTGCTCGGTGCTGATGTTCCTGCGCGTGCTGTTCAATCAGCAGATCAGCAAAGCCTGGCGCTCGTCGCCGGGTCTGCCGCTGATTCCGGCCAAGGCCAGCAACTTCCTGACCCTGCCGACCACTCAGCGCTATTTCATCATTGCGCTGATCCTGGTGGCGCTGGTGTGGCCGTTCTTCGGCTCCCGTGGCGCGGTGGATATCGCGACGCTGATCCTGATCTACGTGATGCTCGGCCTCGGTCTGAACATCGTCGTCGGTCTGGCCGGTCTGCTCGACCTCGGTTACGTCGGCTTCTACGCCGTTGGCGCCTACAGCTACGCGCTGCTGTCGCACTACTACGGCCTGAGCTTCTGGATCTGCCTGCCGATTGCCGGCCTGATGGCGGCGACGTTCGGCTTCCTGCTGGGCTTCCCGGTGCTGCGTTTGCGCGGTGACTATCTGGCGATCGTGACCCTCGGTTTCGGCGAGATCATCCGTCTGTTCCTGCGTAACCTGACCGACATCACTGGCGGTCCGAACGGCATCAGCAACATCGAGAAGCCGACGTTCTTCGGTCTGACCTTCGAACGTAAAGCGGCGGAAGGCATGCAAACCTTCCACGAGTATTTCGGCCTGCAATACAACTCGATCAACAAGGTGATTTTCCTCTACCTGGTTGCGCTGTTGCTGGCGCTGGCGGCACTGTTCGTCATCAACCGCCTGCTGCGCATGCCGATCGGCCGTGCCTGGGAAGCGCTGCGTGAAGACGAAATCGCCTGCCGTGCGCTGGGGCTGAATCCAACGATCATCAAGCTGTCCGCGTTCACTCTCGGCGCTGCATTCGCCGGTTTCGCCGGTAGCTTCTTCGCTGCGCGTCAGGGTCTGGTGACGCCAGAGTCGTTCACCTTCATCGAGTCGGCAATCATCCTCGCCATTGTGGTGCTGGGTGGCATGGGCTCGCAGTTGGGTGTGATTCTGGCGGCCGTGGTGATGATCCTGTTGCCGGAAATGATGCGTGAGTTCAGCGAGTACCGCATGTTGATGTTCGGTGCCCTGATGGTGTTGATGATGATCTGGCGTCCACAAGGTCTGCTGCCGATGCAACGCCCACACATGGAGTTGCGAAAATGAGCCGCGAGATCTTGAAAGTCGAGAACCTGAGCATGCGCTTCGGCGGCTTGCTCGCGGTCAACGGCGTGGCCCTGACCGTTAAAGAGAAACAAGTGGTTGCACTGATCGGGCCGAACGGCGCGGGCAAGACCACCGTGTTCAACTGCCTGACCGGTTTCTATCAGCCTACCGGCGGTAGCATCCTGCTGGACGGTGAGCCGATCCAAGGCCTGCCGGGCCACAAGATCGCCCTCAAAGGCGTGGTGCGTACCTTCCAGAATGTACGCCTGTTCAAGGACATGACGGCGGTCGAGAACCTGTTGATCGCCCAGCACCGTCACCTGAACACCAACTTCCTCGCCGGTCTGTTCAAGACCCCGGCGTTCCGCAAAAGCGAGCGCGAGGCCATGGAGTTTGCCGAGTACTGGCTGGAAAAGGTCAACCTGAAGGAGTTCGCCAACCGTACCGCCGGCACCCTGGCTTACGGTCAGCAACGACGTCTGGAAATCGCCCGCTGCATGATGACCCGTCCACGGATTCTCATGCTCGACGAACCGGCCGCCGGTCTGAACCCGAAGGAAACCGAAGACCTCAAGGCGCTGATCAGCGTGCTGCGTGAAGAGCACAACGTCACCGTGCTGCTGATCGAACACGACATGAAACTGGTCATGAGCATTTCCGACCACATCGTCGTGATCAACCAGGGCACGCCTCTGGCCGACGGTACGCCGGAACAGATCCGCGACAATCCTGAAGTGATCAAAGCCTACCTGGGGGAAGCGTAAATGCTGCAATTCGAAAACGTTTCCACCTTCTACGGCAAGATCCAGGCCCTGCACAGCGTCAACGTCGAAGTCCGTCAGGGCGAGATCGTGACCCTGATCGGCGCCAACGGTGCCGGCAAGTCGACGCTGCTGATGACGCTCTGCGGTTCGCCGCAAGCGCACAGCGGCAGCATCCGCTACATGGGTGAGGAACTGGTCGGCCAGGACTCGTCGCAGATCATGCGCAAAAGCATCGCGGTGGTGCCGGAAGGTCGTCGGGTGTTCGCCCGTCTGACCGTTGAAGAAAACCTCTCCATGGGCGGTTTCTTCACCGACAAGGGCGACTATCAGGAGCAAATGGACAAGGTTCTCGGCCTGTTCCCGCGCCTGAAAGAACGCTTCAACCAGCGCGGCGGCACCATGTCCGGCGGCGAACAGCAAATGCTCGCCATCGGCCGTGCGCTGATGAGCAAGCCGAAACTGCTGCTGCTCGACGAGCCGTCGCTGGGCCTGGCACCGATCATCATCCAGCAGATTTTCGACATCATCGAAATGCTGCGCAAGGACGGTGTAACGGTGTTCCTGGTCGAGCAGAACGCCAACCAGGCGCTGAAAATCGCCGACCGCGCCTACGTTCTGGAGAACGGCCGCGTGGTCATGCAAGGCACCGGCGAAGCACTGCTGACTGACCCGAAAGTACGCGAGGCGTACCTCGGCGGTTGATGCATGTCGCTAAACGAAAAACGGCCTTCGGGCCGTTTTTTTGTGCCTGTACGATTTTCAGATTCTCCAAAAATCCCTTGTAGGAGTGAGCCTGCTCGCGATGGCGTAGTGTCATTCAACATCATCGGCGTCTGACACGACGCCATCGCGAGCAGGCTCACTCCTACAGGTATTTGCATTTTTTCAAAAAGATTTTGAGGGGGCTGTAACGTAACCCTACCGCGTTTCTCTAGAGGGGTAAGCAAGCGCAACCGCGCTTGTAAAAACCCTGACAAAGACTGGAGAAACATCATGACTGCTACCACCCGCACCCTGTCCGCTACTGCCCTGGTTCTGGCCCTCGGTTCTGCCCTGAGCATGGCCGCTGTATCGACTGTCAGTGCCGCTGACGCCAACATGGAAAAATGCTTCGGCGTGGCCATGAAAGGTCACAACGATTGCGCAGCAGGCGCAGGCACCACCTGTGCCGGCACAGCGAAAATGGACTATCAGGCCAACGCCTGGAAACTCGTTCCGAAGGGCACCTGCGCCACCACTGAGAGCAAGACTTCGCCGACCGGTTTCGGCCAGATGGAAGCGTTCAAAGCCAAGTCCTGATCGACGATCTGCCTGAGTGACGATCATGTTTATAGCCAACCACCCTGCCCACCCCGCCACTCAGGCAGCCCTGCGCGAGCTCCCGCCCCGTGCCGGGCTGGGGCTCAAGACCGGGCACTTTCGTGAAGTGCTCGGCTCACAACCGGACATCGGCTTCTTCGAAGTCCACGCCGAAAACTACATGGTCGACGGCGGTCCGTTTCATCATTTTCTCGGTTTGATCCGCGAGCAGTATCCGCTGTCGCTACACGGTGTCGGCTTGTCCATCGGCGCTGAAGGCCCGTTGGATAAACAGCACCTCAAGCGCCTCGCCGAACTGATCCGACGCTATCAACCGCAATCCTTTTCCGAACATCTGGCCTGGTCGAGCCATGGCCCGGTGTTTCTCAATGACCTGTTGCCGCTGGCCTATGACACGCCGACATTGAACCGCGTCTGCGAGCATATCGATCAGGTACAAAACACGCTCAAACGGCCCATGTTGCTGGAGAATCCGGCGACCTATCTGGGGTTTCAGCGTTCGACCATCGATGAGCCTGACTTCATCGCCGAGGTCATCCGCCGCAGCGGCTGTGGACTGTTGCTGGACGTCAACAATGTCTACGTTTCCTGCGTGAACCATCAGCGTGATCCGCTGGCGTATCTCGATGCGCTGCCATTACACGCGGTGGGCGAAATTCATCTGGCCGGGTTTGCCGAGGATTGCGACAACCTCGGCGACCGTTTGCTGATCGATGATCACGGCGCGCCGATCGATCAAGCCGTCTGGCGTTTGTACCGGCAAGTGCTGCAACGCATCGGCCCGGTGGCGACGCTGATCGAGCGCGACAATCAAGTGCCGGCGTTCGAGGTGCTATTGGCGGAGGCGCAACAGGCTGATGCGCTTTTGCGGGATGCCGGAGGGTGCACATGAGCAGCCAACGCGATTTCGCTGCCGCGCTCATCGATACGCGGCTGCCCTGCCCCGATGGTCTGTGCAGCGCCAATGGCGCTGATCCGGCGAGCCGTTTCGCGGTGTATCGCAACAACGTGCTGGGTTCGCTGATCAATGCGTTGGGCGACAGTTATCCGGTGGTTGCGCAATTGGTCGGCGATGAATTCTTCCGCGCCATGGCGACCGTTTTCGTACAACAGCAGCCTCCACAGAGTCCGTTGATGTGCCGCTACGGAGAAGCATTTGCGGATTTCATTGCAGCGTTTGAACCGGCCGGCGACGTGCCTTATCTGGCGGACGTGGCGCGCCTTGAGCACTTGCGCACCCTCGCCTACCACGCGGCTGACGCCCAGCCCGTGCGCGCAGAACAGATCACGGCAGCACTGGCTGATGTGCAAACGCTGAGTGAACTGCGCTTCGAATTTCATCCCTCGCTGCATTTGCTCGACTCAGCCTATGCCGTGGTCGCGATCTGGGGCGCACATCAGCATGACTCGACGCTGGCGGGCGTCGACACCCACCAAAGGCAACACGGGCTGGTGTTGCGCAATGGCCTGGATGTCGAAGTGTTTGCCCTCGACCCCGGCGCCATCACGTTTATCCGCAACCTGATCGATGGCCAGCCACTGCTGAAAGCGGCTGAAAACAGCCCTGAGTTCGACCTCGCGCAGACCCTCGGCTTGCTGATCGGGCGCAACGCCATCATCCAATTGAACAACAAGGAACTGCCATGAAAACGTTCATCAACCGTGCCATCACGCTGCTGGAAAAAATCCCCCACAGCCTGATCGCTTTCATTGCACGTTTCTCGATTGCCGCGGTGTTCTGGAAATCCGGGCAGACCAAGGTTGAAGGCCTGGCCATCGATCTGATCGACGGCACCTTTCAACTCGGTTGGCCACGGCTGGCCGACTCGACCATTCCGTTGTTCAAGAGCGAATACCACGTGCCGCTGCTGTCGCCAGAGATTGCCGCGCACATGGCGGCTTTTGCCGAACACTTTTTTCCGCTGCTGATTCTGATCGGCTTCGCTACGCGGTTTTCGGCGCTGGCGTTGTTGGGCATGACATTGACCATTCAGCTTTTTGTCTACCCGGATGCTTATCCAACCCACGGCACCTGGGCGGCGGTGTTGCTGTACTTGATGACGACGGGGCCGGGCAAGTTGTCGATTGATCATCTGATCGCCCGCCGTCTTTCCCGCTAAGCAAAATCCCTGTAGGAGTGAGCCTGCTCGCGATAGCGGTGTGTCAGGTAACTCATCCGCGACTGACACTCCGCTATCGCGAGCAGGCTCACTCCTACAAGGGAACGGTTCAACGCTGAAGTCGATCCAGCGCCTCACCGCTGCGTTTGAACCAGCCGATCAAATAGTCCGCGAGTACTTGCGTGCGCTTCGGCAATCCACCCTGATACGGATGCACGAGGTACATCGGCATGCGTCGGGTCTGAAAGTCACGCAGGAGCCAGCGCAATCTGCCGTCAGCCAATTCCGCCTGCAGGAGGTAGGAAGGCAATCGCGCGATACCGGCGCCGCTAAGCGCGGCTTTCTTCAGCAAGTTGTAATGGTTACTGGCAAACGGCCCTGACACCCGCACCCGCAACAATTCATGCTGCTGGTGATACAACCACTCTTCGCGCCCGCTGTAGTGGCTGTTAAGCAAACAGCGATGCTCGGCCAGAGCCTGTGGCGTCAGCGGTTCACCGAAACGCTCGAGATACGCCGGGCTGGCGCAGGTCATTTCCTGCCAGGCCAGCAACGGTTTGGCCACCAGACGTTCGTCATTGGCCACTTCGCTGCGAATCGCCAGATCAAAACCGTCCCGTGACAGATCGCGGTAACTGTTGTTCAACTCCAGCTCGATCTGCACCTCGGGGTATTTGTGCGAGAACTCCAACAGCAGACCATCAAAGAAGGTTTCTCCCAGCGACACCGGCACCGTCATTCGCACCGGTCCGGCCATATCGTCTTTTAGCCGCGCCAAGGCCTGACGCGCTTTTTCGACCTGGACGACCAACGCTTGCGCCTGCGGCAACAAGGCTGCGCCGGCGGCGGTCAGGCTCAAGCGCCGGGTGGTGCGTTGCAGCAACACCACGGAAAACTGCGCTTCGAGCTGGCTGATGCGCTTGGACAACTGGCCCTTGCTGCAACCCAATTGCTGCGCTGCCAAGGTGAAACTGCCCGCTTCAATCAACACGGCAAACGCCGCCAGATCATCCATTTCGCTCATGGATTGTTTCCAATTGAAAACCAAAGGTTGCCCATTAGCGCGCTTATCCGCAGAAAAAACCACTCTAGACTGAAACCTCGTTCACTCACTTGAGGTACAGCTCGATGAAAATTCTGTTGATAGGCGCTGGCGGCACCATTGGTTCGGCGGTCGACAAAGAACTCTCGCAACGCCACGAAGTCATTCGTATCGGCCGCAGCAGCGGTGATTTGCAGGTGGATATCAGCGACAGCGTGTCAATCCGCACGCTGTTCAAAAAAACCGGCAAGTTCGACGCACTGGTGTGCGCCGCCGGCAACGTGACTTTCGCACCGCTGGGCGAGATGACGGAAGACAGCTTCGCTCTCGGCCTCAAAGACAAACTGATGGGCCAGGTCAATCTGCTGCTGATCGGTCGCGAATTCGCCAATGACGGCGCCTCGTTCACCTTCACCACCGGCGTACTCAGCCACGACCCGATTCGTAGCGGCGCCTCGGCAGCGCTGGTCAACGGCGCCCTCGACAGCTTCGTCCGCGCCGCTGCCATCGAACTGCCACGCGGCCTGCGAGTGAACTCGATCAGCCCGACCGTACTGCTCGAAGCCATGGGCAGTTACGCCCCGTATTTCCGTGGTTACAAGCCGGTTCCTGCGGCGGATGTGGCGCTGGCCTACGCGAAGAGTGTCGAAGGCCTGCAGACAGGTCAGACATTTCACGTGGGCTAAACCCTTGTGATGAACGGTCAGGCTGCGTAACGTGGCGGCACTTGTCTGGAGAGCCGAAGATGCGTGTTGCCCGTTCGTTAGTCGTTGTTGCCCTGCTGCCGTTGTTTGCCGCTTGCCAGTTGTTCGATGGCCAGCGAGAAAGTGCCTCGCACGTCGGGCAGACGCGGATGCAGGGGCAACTGACCGCCGCTGACGGCAAACTGGTGTTTCAGCCGTGTCAGGAGCAGCGCCAGCTCATCGTCAATGACATCGGTGGCACCAGCATTCTGCAAGAAGCCGCGACCCTCGCCGACGAGCAAGGCAAGCTGTTCGCCGATGTGCGCGGCAAGGTCGCCGGTGATCGACTCGACCTGACGCAGCTGTATCGCGTCGAACGCTCCGGCACTGCCTGCGATGACCCCAACTTCAAACTGCTGATCCTGCGCGCCACCGGCCACGGCCCGGAATGGAACGTCAAGGTCAGCGGCAAAGGCATGGTCATCGACCGCGAAGGCCAGCAGCCGCTTGCCGTGCCCTATGTTGAAGAACAACTGGGCGATGGCCGCTTCAATCTCAGCAGCGAAGCCAACAACCAGCGCATCGAATTGTGGGTCGCACCGCAGCGTTGCGTCGACAGCAACACCGGCAGCGTGCAGCACATGAGCGCCGAGTTGCGCATCGACGGCCAGGTGCAGCGCGGTTGCGGGTATTTCGGCGGATCGCGCAACGACTGAGCGTTTTAGCCTCACCGGGTCCGGCCTTTGCGGCTTATAATCGCGGCCTTCAAACGCCCTGGCGCAGTTGTGCGCCCCGCGAACCCGGATCCTCGCCATGTTACGAATCACTGAACTCAAGCTGCCAATCGACCATCCCGAAGAAGACCTGCGCCCTGCCATCGTGCAGCGCCTGGGCATCGCCAGCGATGATCTGCTCGATTTCACCTTGTTCAAGCGCAGCTACGATGCGCGCAAAAAGTCCTCCGAACTGTGCTTCATCTACACCATCGACCTCGAAGTGCGCGACGAGGCCAAGGTGTTGGGCAAGTTCGCCGACGACCGTAACGTCAACGTGGCGCCGGATGTCAGCTACAAATTCGTAGGTGAAGCGCCAAGCGACCTGAGCCAGCGCCCGATCGTCGTCGGTTTCGGCCCGTGCGGGATCTTCGCCGGTTTGCTGCTGGCACAAATGGGCTTCAAGCCGATCGTCCTCGAGCGTGGCACCGAAGTCCGTCAGCGCACCAAGGACACTTGGGGCCTGTGGCGTAAAAGCGTGCTCAACCCCGAGTCCAACGTGCAGTTCGGCGAAGGCGGCGCGGGCACGTTCTCCGACGGCAAGCTGTACAGCCAGATCAAGGACCCGAAGTTTCTCGGCCGCAAAGTCCTGCACGAGTTCGTCAAGGCCGGTGCACCGGAAGAAATCCTCTACGTCAGCAAGCCGCACATCGGTACGTTCCGTCTGACCGGCATGGTTGAAAACATGCGCGAGCAGATCCGCGAACTGGGCGGCGAAGTGCGCTTCCAGGAACGCGTCACCGACGTGCTGATCGAAGACGGCCAACTGGTCGGCGTCGAACTGGCCAGCGGTGAAACCCTGCATTCGAAACACGTGGTTCTGGCCCTCGGCCACAGCGCCCGCGACACCTTCCGCATGCTCCATAGCCGTGGCGTGTTCATGGAAGCCAAGCCGTTCTCGGTGGGTTTCCGCATCGAACACCCGCAATCGCTGATCGACCGCGCGCGATTGGGCAAATACGCCGGCCACCCGAAACTCGGCGCTGCCGACTACAAACTGGTGCACCACGCCAAGAACGGCCGTTCGGTCTACAGCTTCTGCATGTGCCCGGGCGGCACCGTGGTCGCGGCGACCTCCGAGCCGAACCGCGTGGTCACCAACGGCATGAGCCAGTACTCGCGTAACGAGCGCAACGCCAACTCCGGCATCGTTGTCGGCATCACCCCGGAAGTCGATTATCCGGGCGGCCCGCTGGCAGGGATCGAGTTGCAGGAACGTCTGGAATCCCATGCGTTTATCCTCGGTGGCAGCGATTACAAGGCGCCGGCGCAACTGGTTGGCGACTTCATCAACGACATTCCATCGACCGAGTTGGGTGAAGTCGAGCCGTCGTACAAACCAGGCGTGGCGCTGGGTGATCTGGCCCTGGCCTTGCCGGACTTTGCCATTGAGGCGATCCGTGAAGCCTTGCCGGCGTTCGAGAAGCAGATTCGCGGTTACTCGCTGCACGATGCAGTGTTGACCGGGATCGAGACGCGCACTTCGTCGCCGTTGCGCATTACCCGTAACGAAACCCTGCAGAGCATGAACGTGAAGGGCTTGTTCCCGGCCGGTGAAGGCGCGGGTTATGCGGGCGGGATTCTGTCGGCGGGTGTTGACGGGATTCGCATCGCAGAAGCCGTGGCACGCGACATCCTCGGCCTGACTGACTGACTGACTGACACAAAACCCTGTAGGAGTGAGCCTGCTCGCGATAGCGGTAGTCCATTCAACATCAATGTTGAATGTTATTCCGCCATCGCGAGCAGGCTCACTCCTACAGTTGATTTCGGTGTATCAGATATTGGCGCGCAGGACTGAGTCAGGCAGCGCCTCACCCCGCTCGGCACTCGCCGCCACCGCCTCGATCAACCCCGTCAATTCATACCCCTGCGCCTTCAGCCAATCCTGATCGTAATAGGTGTCGGCATACCGCTCGCCGCCATCGCACAGAATCGCCACGATCGACCCCGACTCCCCCGCCGCTTTCATCTGCTGCGCCGCCATCAAGGCGCCGATCAGATTGGTCCCGCTCGACCCGCCAACATGGCGCCCCAGACGCTGCGCCAGATAATGCATGGCCGCCAGCGACAAGGCGTCAGGCACTTTGACCATCGCATCGATCACCTTGGGCAGGAACGACGCTTCGACGCGCGGCCGGCCAATACCTTCAATGCGCGAACCGCAATCCAGACGCAAACTCGCATCGCCGGTCTGGTAGTAATCAAAGAACACCGAACGCTCGGCATCGGCGCACAGCACGCGGGTGCAATGCTGGCGGTAGCGCACGTAACGACCGAGCGTTGCGGTGGTGCCGCCGGTGCCGGGGCTGGAGATCAGCCAGCTCGGTTCCGGATGTTTTTCGTAACGCATCTGCTGGAAAATCGATTCGGCGATGTTGTTGTTCGCGCGCCAGTCGGTGGCGCGTTCGGCGTAGGTGAACTGGTCGATGAAGTGGCCGCCATGCTCGCGGGCCAGACGCTCGGATTCGGCGTAGATCTGCGTGGGATCTTTCACCAGATGACTTTGGCCACCGTAGAACGCGATCTGCGCGATCTTCTCTTTGGACGTGGTCGCCGGCATCACCGCAATAAACGGCAGGCCCAGCATCCGTGCGAAATACGCTTCGGAAATCGCCGTCGAACCGCTGGACGCCTCGATCACCGGCGCGCCGGGTTTCAGCCAGCCATTACACAACGCGTAGAGAAACAGCGAACGAGCCAGACGATGCTTGAGACTGCCGGTCGGATGACTGGACTCATCCTTGAAATACAACTCGATGCCCGCAAAACCCGGTAGCGGCAAAGGGATCAGGTGGGTGTCGGCGCTGCGCTGAAAATCCGCCTCGATGATGCGGATGGCTTCGCGGGCCCACTGTCGGTTGTCGCTCATGGTGATGGTTCTCGTTGAATCGGCAGGAGATGAAGCTGTTCGAAAGGCTCACCCATCAGCTTAGGAAAAATCCTATAGCGCGCACAGATACAGCTGAGTCTCAATATGTCAGACAACTGCTAGGCTCAGCGTGGCTTGAGCCAGACACCTTGTAACGCCATATAACAAAAAAGAATATAACTTTTGTTTTAACAACTAACAGTACGGGTTAGGGTGTTCCACCTTTTGACTTTATCGATGGAGAGCGACCTTGCCTCTGCGTAGCACTTTCACGCGTTTCTTTCAGTTGGAAGCTGCCAGCGGTCTGTTATTGATCGCCGCGGCCATCCTGGCTCTGATTATCAACAACTCGCCGTTGTCGTGGCTGTACACCGGCCTGCTCGACACTCCGGTGGTGGCGCAGATCGGTGCGTTGAAAATCGCTAAACCCCTGCTGCTGTGGATCAACGACGGTTTGATGGCGATGTTCTTCCTGCTCATCGGCCTGGAAGTGAAGCGCGAAGTCCTTGATGGCCAGCTGTCCAAACCGTCGCAGATCGTCCTGCCCGGCGCCGCAGCGATCGGCGGCATGCTGGTGCCGGCGCTGATCTACTGGTTCCTCAATCGCGATAACCCTGCAGCCCTCGACGGCTGGGCAATCCCGACCGCCACCGACATCGCCTTCGCCCTCGGCGTACTGGCGCTGCTCGGCAAGCGTGTGCCGGTATCGCTGAAACTGTTCCTGATGACCCTGGCGATCATCGATGACCTCGGCGCCATCGTGATCATCGCAATCTTCTACTCGGGCGAACTGTCGACCCTGTCGCTGGGTCTGGCGGCAGCGTGCATCGCGGCGCTGGTGGCGATGAACCGGCTCGGGGTGGTCAAACTTGGGCCGTACATGATCATCGGTTTGATTCTCTGGGTCTGCGTCCTCAAGAGCGGTGTCCACGCCACGCTGGCGGGCGTAACCCTGGCCTTCTGCATTCCATTGCGCACGAAAAATGCCGAGCCGTCGCCGTTGCTGACCCTCGAACATGCGCTGCACCCGTGGGTGGCCTACGGCATCCTGCCGCTGTTCGCCTTCGCCAACGCCGGCCTGTCGCTGACCGGCGTCACCGTCGAAAGCTTCACTCACCACGTGCCAATGGGCATTGCGGTAGGCCTGCTGCTAGGCAAGACCGTCGGCGTGTTCGGTCTGACCTGGCTCGCGGTCAAAACCGGCATCGCCGCCCTGCCCCAAGGTGCCAACTGGGGTCAGGTACTGGGCGTGGCGATCCTTTGCGGCATCGGCTTCACCATGAGCCTGTTTGTCGGCTCACTGGCGTTTGAACCGGGTGTGAGTGATTACGCTGGGATGGACCGGATGGGGATTTTGACCGGGTCGATTCTGGCGGCGTTGATTGGTTATGCGGTGACGGCGGCGGCGAGTCGCCGCAATACAGCATTGCCCAACGCATAGAAAACCTGCGGCGAGGGGACTTTCCCCTCGCCCTTCTGATACCACAGCGACAAATCCCCACGTCATTAGAGACGCGTCCTACAGCCACCATTTTCCTGCTTCGTTAACGTTGCGCAGCCCTTTGCGAAGGGCTGTCGATGGATGAACGAAAGGACGATCAGTGGCTGGCAACAAGGACATTCCCCGGGTTCAAAACCCACCGCAAGGTGATGGGCATCACGTCACCTACCGCTACATGACGGCCACGGAATTGGCGGAGCGCGACGCCAGACAAAACGCTTACGACGCCATGCTGGCGCGGCAGGAGGCTTTCGAGCGCAGCCGTGAGGTGGCGGTCAAAAAAGCCGAGCCCATGCGTGCCGGTTGCGTATTTGCCAAGTCCTGCAAATTGCCGGATGCGATTATCGATTACTCCAGTCCTTCGGGGATGGTGCCGACTGACAGCCTGAAGGATTACGGCGAGCTGATTCTGCTGGGCGCGCGTGAGGCCGATGAAAGCGGCGCAGTTCCGCTCAAGAAAATCGGCGCAACCGCTATTCCAGCTGGATTTGGCAGCCTGGCTCTGGCGGGATCGGTGTTTGAAGCACTGCCCGCTGCTGTATCAAGCGCGGCTGTTGCGCCTTTGGTTGGTTTGGTTGCGCTGTTCATGCCATCGAGTCTTGGCGACAGTGCGCTCTATACTGACGAACAACTGCGTGGACTTGAACAGGCGCGAACGCGTGTTCGGCTGAGGGTCGAACAGCAGGCCGACGGCAGCTTGAAGGGCTACGGCTTCTACACCGGCAAGAATCGCGATTGGGAAATGGTTGATGTCGTGCAGTTCAAGTTGCGTGACAGCCGGTTCATTGCTGACTTGGGCGAAGGCGTAGAACTGATCTGGACGCCGGCTGTGGATGGCTCCGACATCCTTGGCATCCCCGCGCTGGAGGCTGCACCGCAAGCGCCGCATATCTGGGTGTATCCGCCGACGAAAGCGGCGGACGGGATTCTGGTCAATCCGGTTTATCCGCCGGATTATCGGGATTTTATTCTAGTGTTTCCACCAGGCTCATTGGTTCGGCCGATTTATATCGTTGTCAGTCGGGCTAGAGACCACGCTTACTACGGCCACCCAAAAACACTTCCTGCGTTCCCCGATGCGATTAGAGTGAAGTCAAAGTCATCGGTTCAAGGTGGCGGAAAGCAGCGAGCACGCTGGGTCGACCGCAAAGGTCGAATATATGAGTGGGATTACAAAAGTAATGCTGTAGAAAAATACGACAAACTGGGAACGACTCATTTGGGTGAGTTCAATCACCTGACAGGTGAACAAACCGGGCCAGCAGAGCCAGATAGAAAAACCTCGAGAAATTAAGGACTGACATATGCTCTACCTTTCTATAACCGGCTTCTATCCTGATGACGTCCAAGATAATTCAATGCAATTCGAGCTGGACGTCACCGGCAGCGAAATGAATGAAAAGGTCGCACAACTGATCGAGTCCAAGCCCTTGAACGAACTGGAGCCCGGCGAATTAATGTTGAGCTCGGATCAGATAACTGCGCTGGAAGTTCTTCTTAACGTTAGCTTCCCGAAGGGACTAGAGTACTTCATGGGAACATGCGCCGATTATTGACTCACCTAGCTGTAAGCAATAAAAAAACCCCGACCAGTCACCTGATCGGGGTTTTCTTTACCCTACATCCCGCTTAGTGCGAAACGCGGCTGGTCCCGCCAACGGTGGAGATGCGCACGCGCTCGCCAACGCGGAACACTTCGTTCTCCTGCACCTGCTGCACATAGGCACGCATGCTGCCGTCGTCCTCACGCACGGTGATTTCCACACCTTGAGTACGGGTCAAACCTTCTTCAGTCGCCGAGCCGAGCAGACCACCCGCCACCGCACCGATGACTGCAGCAACGATGCTGCCCTTGCCGCCGCCGATGGCGCTACCGCCGACGCCGCCGACCACTGCGCCAGCAGCGCCGCCGATCGGGGTTTTGGTGCCTTCGATTTTCACCGGACGCAGGGATTCGATGGTGCCCATGCGAATCGTCTGCACGCGACGCGCTTCGTCACGGGAGTAGGAGTCACCGGTCAGGCTCGATTGGCAGCCGGTGAGCAACATCGCCATCGTGGAAAAGGAAGCAACCAGCAGAACAGACTTACGCATAGCATCAACTCCAAAGAAACATATAGTCATTAAACTCCGTGGCTTGACGCCTGTCACGACACCGCCCGGATAAATTGGCTTTCATTCAGGCGCGGTACAGACACCTGCACGCGCTCCCTGAGGTAGCCCTACAGTAGCGCCAAATTACCGATTCTGCGCCACGGACACCAAGGATTTTCATGGATTACTTCATCATCGTCGTCACCACTGTCGCCGGTTTGTACTTCCACGGATGGTTGTACGTGCGGATCAAACGCTGGATGGATCGCGACCTGGCGCTGTCATTGGCCGGCAAGCATGAAGGCAAACGTGCTTTCATGCTGGAACAGCTGGCTCGCGCTCAGGCGCTGAAGATCAAGCGCCGGGATCTGCCGAAGTGGCTGGAGGCCGCTGCGGTAGGCTATCCCGCTCGGTAGACTGCTCAGGGTGCCAGACGTTCAAGAATCCAGTCGGCGCCCTGCACACGGTAGTTGAGGCGATCGTGCAGACGGCTCGGACGGCCCTGCCAGAATTCGATGCGCTCCGGTAGCAAGCGGTAACCGCCCCAGTGTTGCGGGCAGTCGGGCTGAGTATCGGAGAAGCGCTGCTCGGTGGCCTTGAGCAAATCTTCCAGTTCAGCGCGCCCGTTGATCACCCGGCTCTGCGGTGATGCCCAGGCGCCGAGGCGGCTGCCCAGTGGCCGCACCTGATAATACGCATCCGACTCCGCGGGCGTGACCTTCACCACCCGCCCTTCGATGCGCACCTGACGTTCCAGGGTCGGCCAGAAGAAAGTCATGGCGGCGAACGGGTTGGCCGCCAGGTGCTGGCCCTTGGCGCTGTCGTAGTTGGTGAAGAAGGTGAAGCCCTGCTCGTCCAGGCCCTTGAGCAGCAGAATGCGACAGTGCGGTCGCCCATCCTTGTCGACCGTGGCCAGGGTCATGGCGTTGGCTTCCACCGGCGCCTGTTCGGTTTTCACCGCGTCGGCGAACCACTGGTGGAACAACGCAAACGGCTCGGCCGGGGCTTGCGCCTCGGTCAGGCCATCCCGGGTGTAATCACGACGCATATCTGCCAGAGCCTGGGTCATGGCGCATTCCTTTTCGTTAGCGGATCACTTCTTGTCGGCATCGGTCGCGGCGACTTTCTTGTCGGTCGCGGCGGCTTTGGCGGGAGCAGTCTTTTTCGCTGGGGCCTTGGCCGGGGCTTTTTTGGCCGGTGCCTTGGCAGCCGCTTTTTTCACCGGAGCCTTTTTGGTTGCCGGAACAGCGGCTTTTTTCGCGGCAGGGGCCGGGGTCACCGGTTTGGCGGCTGGCTTGACGTCTTGCGCGGCGACCAGGGTCACTGGCTTCGGTGCCGGCATGTTGTACTTGCTCAACAGGGCAACCATGGTGTTTTGCGGGGTCACCAGCAGTTCGACACGACGGTTGAGGGCACGACCTTCAACACTGTCGTTGGCTGCACGCGGCGCTTCGGAACCCATGCCACGCAGCATCAGGCGATCACGCTGCAAGCCACTGAGACGGAAGATTGCGGCGATGGCCTGGGCACGCTCCTGGCTCAGTTTGATATTGGCAGGCGCGGCACCACTGGAATCGCTATGGCCAAGGACCAGCACGGCAGTTTTCGGGTCGGCTTCAAGGATTTTCGCCACACGGGTGAACGGGCCGAGGGTGACCGGCAGCAGCATGGCTGGACGATCCGGGTTGAACGAGCCTTCGACCGGTGCAGTCACGACCAGCACGTTTTCACGGCGTTCGAGTTGCAGATTGCTGTCCTTGACCGCTTCACGCAGACGCGGCTCGTAGTCGTCGAGCCAGGCCTGGGTGACTTTCGGATCCGGCATCGGCACGGCTTTGGTGGTGGGTTGATCCTTGCCGCCGAACGGCCACCACCATTTGCTGCCGGTGTCGGCATCAGCCTTGGCCACGGCGACCGGTTTCTTGGCTTCAGGCGCTACTTCTGCCTTCATGTCAGCCTTGGCGGCTTCATCATCGGAACCGAACGGCCAGTACCAAGGGTTGCTGCTTTCGGTTTTGGCAACCGGTGCAGTCGCCGCTGGCTTCAAAGGCGCCGGAGCCGGCTCCTTGGCCGCCACTTTGTCGGAAGAGCCGAACGGCCACCAACTGCCGCCGTCCGCATCGTTTTTTGGGGTCTGTGCACAACCGGTGATCGCTACACACAGGGCCAGGGCGAGGGTCTTTTTAGATGACATTGAAAATCCACAAAATGAAGTAATGAAAAATCAGAGCACTTTCGCCCGGATAAACAGCCGTTTTGAAACGAAAAACCGCTTGAGGTTCCGACCCTGGGACCTCGGATGCAACTTTACAGACAAGTGGCAAGCACCCGCGCGAGCTTCTGCGCACGCGGATCCATCAAGACGTACGGCCCAAGGGTATTTGTCACAAAACCGAAGGCGACATCATGCTCAGGATCAGCGAAACCGATGGAACCGCCCGCGCCCGGATGACCAAACGCCTTGGGGCCGAGGCCATAAGTGGCGTTGGGCACGTCCGGCTGATCAAGCATGCAGCCGAGGCCAAAACGAGTCCGGGTCAACAGTGTCTTGTCTTCGCCGAGGCTGTGTTCGCGGGTCAGCTCTTCAAGCATGTCGCTTTCGAGCAGGCTGCCGTCGAGCAGACCCGCGTAGAAACCGGCCAGACTGCGCGCATTGCCGTGGCCATTGGCCGCCGGTTGCTGCATGCGCCGCCATTCCGGTTTGTTGGTGCTGGTGAGCACTGAAGGTGGGTTGGTAAAAGCGCGAGTGGTCATCGCGGTGGGCTCGCGCATGGTCACTTGCAGCAGGAGTTGCGCGGCGGCATCGCCGGCGTTGCCCTTGCCGCGCGCGATGTGCGCCACGCGGTGGAATTCTTCGTCAGCCAGACCGACGTGAAAATCCAGACCCAAAGGTTTGGCGACACGCGCGACGATGGATTCGCCCGGCCCGCGACCGTCAGCACGGCGCAGCAATTCGCCGATCAGCCAGCCGTAAGTGATTGCGGCGTAGCCGTGACCGGTGCCCGGCGTCCACCATGGTGCTTCGGCCGCAAGGGCATCGACCATGGTTTGCCATTCGTAAAGTGCTTCCGGCGCCAGCAGCTCGCGCAGTGCCGGCAGACCGGCCTGGTGGCAGAGCAATTGGCGCAGGGTCACGGATTCTTTGCCAGCGGCGGCGAATTCCGGCCAGTAGCGGGCGACTGGAACATCCAATTGCAGCTTGCCTTCACCGACCAGTTGCAGCGCGGTGACGGCGGTAAAGGTTTTGGTGCAGGAGAACAGGTTGGCAATGGTGTCGCTGTGCCAGGCCTCGGCGCCATCCTTGTCGGCAGTGCCGGACCAGAGGTCGAGGACGGTTTCTCCACCGACCTTGATGCACAGGGCTGCGCCGCGTTCTTGGGGATCGTCGAACAGTGCGGCAAAGGCTTCGCGCACCGCTTCGAATTGAAGCTCGTAATGTCCCTGAATCTGCACCCGCAACTCCCCCGCGAAAACGCTCTACAAAGTGGCCCGCATTGTTCCAGCCCTAGAGGGATTTGGGAACAGCTGCGGGCCGGACGGTTATTTCAGAAATTTCGCTGAGGCGGCTGACGCCTTCGCGAGCAGGCTCGCTCCCACACTGGATCTCTGTATCACTAAAGATCTCCTGTGGGAGCCTGCTCCGGGCGGCGTTCCGACGAAGAACGATGACGCGGTGCCTCAGGACTCAGTGACCATTGCCGGAATGACCACCGGCATGCCCTGCCCCCGGCCCTTTACCCGCCTCGCCTTTGCGCCCGCCTTCAGCCTCATGCCCCGCTGCGGCGGCCGCTTTCTCAGCCTCTTTGCCAAGCTGATCAATCGCCTGCAAATTGCTCTTGCGCACCGATTCGACAAAACCCTGATATGGCAAATCCGTCACGCCCACCAGACCAAAGTGACCATTCTCGCCATCGAGCAGACGCCCGGTCACCGGTTGATCCAGATACTGGAACCAATGCACGCCGACAATCGACGGTTCGTTCAAGGCCTGTTTGAGGAAATTGGCATACGCCGGGCCGCGATCTTCTTCCTTGGCCACTGGCGTCACGCCGCCCCAGAACGGGCCGCGATCGGCCGAGCCGAAGTTGAACTCGGTGATCAGTACCGGTTTGTCCAAAGCGCTCAGCGCGGCAAAGTCATAGCCGTCCTGCGGTTTCAGCGTGTACATGTTGAAGCTCAGCACATCGCAATACTGCGCGCAGGACGCCACGGCTTCCGGAGTACTGATGGCGAAACGGCCGCCAAGCAGCAACTGGTTCGGCGCATGCCATTTCAGCGAGTCGGAGATGGTTTTGAAGTAAGTGTCGGCGAAGACTTTCTGGAAATATTTGAAGTCCGCCTCGATTTCCGGATGCTCGGGATTCGGCAGTGGTGGCACGAAACCCGGGTCTTCCATCAATTCCCACGCCGGCAGATCGATGCCCCACGCCTTCGACAGCCCCGCCTGATTGCGGTACTTGTCGCGCAATTGCTTGAGGAACGCACGCTTGGCCGGCACGTCGGTGGTCATCTTCAACGTGCCGTAAGCCAGCGCATAACGGGATTTCGGATCATCACCGGGACCAGCCCACGCCAGTTCGTTGTCGGCGTAATAGCCGATCAGCCACGGATCGTCGCGGTGATCGCGGGCGGCGATGGCGACGGCGCGCTCGGTGGCCATGGCGAAACGCGGATCAAACGGATCCGGCATACCGCCCCACCAGTCGCTGCCGGTGCTGATGCTGGTGTAGTCACCGACGATCGACAGCGGCAAAGTGTACGGCACGCGCTCGGCATCACTCAGCGAATCGGCACTCCAGTTGCCGACCGTGTTGAAGCCCCAGGCTTGCAAGCGATCAAGCGTGTGGCTGGCCCACTGTTGCTCATCGACAGTGGCCGTGCACGGCTCGGCAGCTTTTTCTGTCGTTGCTTGTACGGTTTCAGTCTTGGCTGCTTCAGCGACACCGGACTTCGGTTCCGCAGGTACAGAGACAGGCTCTGCGGCTTTCACTGCGGCCGTTTCAGCGGCGGCAGACTTGGCCGCTTCGGCGACTCCGGACTTGCTCTCACTGTCGGCTTTGCACGGTTCACCGTACACGCGCTGCAGGTTGGCGCCGTAGAAGTCGTACCAGCGCCCGTTGCCGTAACCCCGGCCCTGATCGACACCGTTGCCACCACGGTTGTCGCCTTCGCCAAAGTGTCTGGCCAAGGGTTCATCAGACTTAGGCAGGGATTCAAACATGTACTCACGACCGGCCACGTAGGTCTGGTTGACCTGGGGGCTGACGGTGTTCACGCCTAAAGAATAAAACGGATGACCTTCAGGCGTGACCAGATACCAGCGGCCATCACGCTTTTCGGTGCGGAAGAAACCGCTGGCCTTGAAGGCCGGGCCTTTGTTCCAGCCACCGAACTTGTCCAGCGAGGACTTCTCACGCTCGGCCAGCCAGGTTTTCAGCTGTTGCTGTTCCTTGGCGGCGGCGGATTTCAGTTGTTCGTCATTACTGATTTTTTCCGGCCACTTGCTGCGGGTCGATTGCCCGTAAGCGTCGACCAGATTGCCGTACACCGCCTGGGTGACCGAATCGCCGTCCTGCACGCCAAAGCGTTCGAGCAGCAGGCTCTGGGCAACTTTCGGCTGATCCATCGACAGGCTCACCGAAACCACTTGGCTGCGATCGATCTCGCCGCTGCTGCTGGCCAACAGGATCCGCTGACCATCGACTGTCATCGGCATCGGCGGCCCGGCCTTCATACCTTGACCAAGCGGTGCGGACGCCACCAGCGGTACCAGCAACGTCTGCGCCGGGCCTGCCGGCAGGTCGACGCGGCTGACCAGTGTGCGACCGTCGTTGCTCTGGATTTGCACGTAGACCGTCACCGCCCAGTCCATTGCGCTCTGCAATCGCAGGGTCATCATGCCCGACTGCGACCAGTCCCAAGCGCCGGTCTGCGGCGTGAGCCGCAAGGTCGGGCGCGCCACCGGATTGAACGTCACCCGGCGCAGCACTTCGCCTTCAGGCGTTTGCTCGGCGTTGGCTTGCGGCAGATCCGCGTTTTCGGTGGCGATTTTCACCACGTCGGCAGGACGGACAAAGTTGAACAGGGTCTGCTGACCCGCAGGCGCCGCGAACAGCGGCGTGGCGAAGATCAAAGCGAATACGGCAGGCAACGAACGGCGGATCATAAGAACGGAGTTCTCCCTAACGACCAACAATGGCCAATGGAAAAGCAATAGCAGAGAGATAGACAACACGGCGGGCAAAACTGCCCACCGTTGTCTCAGGATATTTCACGACGGAAAGGTGGCAACGCATTGAGGATCGCCTTGCCGTAGCGCTGGGTGACCAGGCGCCGATCGAGCAAAGTGATGGTGCCGCGGTCTTCTTCGGTACGCAGCAGACGCCCGCAAGCCTGAACCAGCTTCAGCGAGGCATCGGGCACAGAGATTTCCATGAACGGATTGCCGCCACGGGCTTCGATCCACTCCGACAGCGCCGCTTCGACCGGATCATCCGGCACCGAGAACGGGATCTTGGCAATCACCACGTGCTCGCAGTAGGCACCCGGCAAGTCGACGCCTTCGGCAAAACTGGCGAGACCGAACAGCACGCTGGAATCACCGCCATCGACTCGCGCCTTGTGCTTGTTCAGGGTTTCCTGTTTCGACAGATTGCCTTGAATGAACACTTGCTTGCGCCAGTCGCGGTCGAGGCCGTCGAACACGTCCTGCATCTGTTTGCGCGAAGAGAACAGCACCAGGGTGCCGCGCGAGCCTTCGACCAGATCCGGCAGCTCACGGATGATCGCTGCCGTATGAGCAGCGGCATCGCGTGGATCGGCCTTCAGATCCGGCACGCGCAACACACCGGCATCAGCGTGATGGAACGGGCTTGGCACCACCGCGGTGACGGCTTTTTTCGGCAGACCGGCGCGCATGCGGAAGCGGTCGAAGGTGCCCAGCGCGGTCAGGGTCGCCGACGTTACGAGGCAACCGTAAGCGACATTCCACAAGCTGCGGCGCAAGGTCTCCGCCGCCAGAATCGGGCTGGCGTTGACCTCAATGTCGAACAGCGAACCGCTTTCGGCCAACGTCAGCCAGCGCGCCATCGGCGGGCTGTCTTCCGGGTCTTCGGCGGTGAACGCGGTCCACAGTTCCCAATTGCCGGAGGCGCGGGACAACAGGCTGCCGAACAGCGGATACCACTCTTCAGCCTGATTGCTGGCGATGCCGATGTTGACCTCGCCGTCCATGCCTTCCTTGAGCAGGTCGGTCAGGCGCGTGAACAGATCGTTGAGGCGCGAAAAGCCTTTTTTCAGCTCGATGCCCATTTCGCGCATGTGCTCGGGAATCACCCCGGCGACGAAACGATGGCGCGGACGCTCACGGCCCTCGACGTCTTCGCCGGGTTTGAAATCGGCGACCTGCTCACAGGCGCTGAACATGAACTGCTGCTGGGCTTTGATCTCCCGCGCCAGCTCAGGCACTTGTTCGATCAATTTGCCGAGGTCGCCCGGCAGCGGATGCTGGGCCAGCAGCTTGGTCAGGTTTTTCGCGGTGGTTTCCAGCCAGTCGGCCGTGGAACGCAGGCGCGTGTAGTGAGCGAAGTGGCCGATGGCCTTGTCCGGCAGGTGATGACCTTCGTCGAACACGTAAATGGTGTCACGCGGGTCCGGCAGCACAGCGCCGCCGCCCAAGGCGAGGTCAGCCAGGACCATGTCGTGGTTGGTGACGATCACGTCGACCTTGCCCATGCCTTCGCGGGCCTTGTAGAAGGCGCACTGGCCGAAGTTCGGGCAATGACGATTGGTGCACTGGCTGTGATCGGTGGTCAGGCGCGCCCAGTCGGCGTCTTCCAGCGCATTGGGCCAACTGTCGCGGTCGCCGTCCCATTTATTGCCGGCAAGCTTCTCGATCATGCTGGTGAACAGCTTCTGACTGGCCTCATCGACCTCGATCTTGAAGCCTTCTTCTTCGAACAGCTGGGCGGTGGCGGTTTGCGCGTGACCTTCCTGCAGCAACATGTCGAGCTTGGACAGGCACATGTAGCGACCACGGCCCTTGGCCAGGGCGAAGGTGAAATTCAGCCCGCTGTTGCGCATCAGGTCGGGCAAATCCTTGTAGACGATCTGCTCTTGCAGGGCCACGGTCGCGGTGGCGATGACCAGACGTTTGCCGGCGGCTTTGGCCGTGGGGATCGCCGCCATGCTGTAGGCCACTGTCTTGCCGGTACCGGTGCCGGCTTCCACCGCGACAATCGCGGGGTCGCCACTGCGCCGGCCTTCGTCGTCGGTGTCGATATCCCCGAGGACTTTCGCAATTTCAGCGATCATCAGGCGCTGGCCGTAACGCGGCTTGAGGCTCTTGGCCTCTAGAAAACGCGAGTAGGCGCCCTGGATCGTGGTTTTGAGTTCAGTGCTGATCATGAATTGTCGGGCGCAAAAAACGCTGGATAAATTTTCAGTGGTTTCGGATGGCGGCTATCATACCCCGCTAATTAATCCCGCGCAGAACGGAGTGCCCCAATGACACCTTTTAGCCTCGTTTACCCCTTGCATGTGCTGTCCGCCCTGGTCTGGGTCGGCGGTATGTTTTTCGCTTGGATGGTCCTGCGCCCGGCGGCTGTGAAGGCCCTCGACGGTCCTGCTCGACTGACCCTGTGGGTGGAAGTGTTTCAAGGTTTTTTTCGCTGGGTCTGGGTCGCGGTGATCCTGTTGCCGATCAGCGGTGTGGGCATGCTGCATTTGCAACAGGTCGGTTTTGAGACCGCGCCGAAGTATGTGCAGGTGATGATGGGCTTGTATGTGGTGATGACGGCGCTGTTTATCCGCATTCAGGGGTTGATGCTGCCGGAGCTGCGTAAAGCGGTGGAAGCGAAGGACTGGCCGGAGGGTGCGGCAGTGTTGGGGCGGATTCGGCGGGTGGTGGGGCTTAACTTGATTGTGGGGTTGGTGCTGGTGGCGATTGCGGCGGCGAGGCCGATGATCTGAAAATCAAAAGCCCCTCACCCTAGCCCTCTCCCGGGGGGAGAGGGAACCGAATGGGGGATATTTGAGGGATACGCCGACTTGAGAGACCGGCTTTGAATCCATAATCGACCCGATCTTTCAGGTCGATGTATAACGCCAGACATCTCGGTCGGCCCCCTCTCCCTCCGGGAGAGGGCTAGGGTGAGGGTAAAACTTTCAGAGGCGCTGCACATTTACAGCACCCGCCGCCCCCACCGGCCCAGGCTGTCCATCCGCCCCGGCCTTGCCGTTCTTGCCGCCATCAGCGCGATACACCAGGCAGCCCTTGGACTGGCCGCCCTTCCCTGCTTTACCGCCAACACCCGCCGGGCCTCCAGGACCGCCAGCGACATTGACCTTGATCAGCTCGACCGGAAACTCGCGCGGCACTTCAAGGCGCACCAGCGCACCCGGTGCGCCAGGTTGGCCGTCACTGCCGTTACTGCCATCAAAACCATGCCCGGCCGAGCCATAAGTACAGCCTGGGTCTTCACCATTCCCGCCATCCAGGCCGACAAAACCCGGCGCACCGGTGCCGCCACGGGCGTCGACCAACAGTTGCGGCGCATTCAACGCCTTGAATTGCAGATTCAGATTACGTCCGGCGCGAGCGGCTTTTTCATAAGTGCCCGGCGCACCGCGTGCGGTGATCTTGCTGCCATCGCTCAGCTCGGCGCGCGCGACCTTCATGTCCAGCGCCTGTTCACCCGGAACGATTGCAATGCGCGCTTCATGGCCAAGGCGCAGTTCACCGACGGTCAATTCGGTCACGTTGGCAGGAATCAACAGCGTGCCGTAATCGGCCACTTCCAGTTTTTCCAGCTGCAACGTGCTGGCCGTGTTGGGCAAACGCATCAGCGAATTGGTTTCGACGCTGACCACTTGAGCACAGGCCAATGGGCTGATGAATGCAGCGAGCAAGCAGAGTTTACGCATGGGAAGAAGCCTCCGGAGCGGCCGGGGCCGGGATGGTTTGCAGGTGGAAAACGCCAAACAACAGGATGCGACCACGGTCACGCCAAGGGTGCTCACGCCCCTTGAGGCTGCGATTGCACAGCAGCACTTCGAACACATGGATCAGCAACAGCAAACCGCCGGCCAGATTGACCAGCAGATGCAGCGGATGTACGAAAGGCACCAGTTGATTGGCCAGCACCACGCAGCAGAACAGCAGGGTCAACAACCGCCCCAGCCCCCAGAACACTTTCATACGCCCCCCGTGTTGCGAATTATTCTTTGGGCGCACAGTAACGGCTTCTGCGGGGGATAAGCCAGAGGGATAAATGAAAAAACTTCGATCGTCTGCCAAATGGCTGCCGAAACGACGCTGATCGTCGCCCGGCAGCTCTAGCCTGCACCCTACAGACGCGTCCTAACGATTGATGTGCAACTCCACACGACGGTTCTGCGCGCGCCCTTCATCGGTGGCGTTATCGGCAACCGGCTCGCTTTCACCGCGACCTTCACTGGTGAGTTTGTTCGGCGCCAGGCCCTGGCTCAGCAGATAAGCGGCGACACTGCTCGCACGCCGTTCCGACAATGCCTGGTTGTAGGCATCCGACCCTTTGCTGTCGGTGTGACCGATGACCTTGATGCTCACCACGTCAGCATTGCGCAGTTTGTCCATCAGCGTATCGAGCTGGGCTTTGGCCGCCGGGGTCAGGTCGGACTTGTCGAAATCGAACAGCACGTTGCCGGCATCGCTGAGGGTGATGACCTCGGTTTGCGGTGCAGGCTCCGGCACTTTTTCCGTGACCGGGTACTGTGGCAGCGGGCAACCACGGTGATCGACCGGGGTATTTTCCGGGGTGTCCGGGCAACGGTCGCGGCGGTCGAACACGCCGTCGCCGTCTTCATCGCCGTCCTGGGCATAACAGATCAGTCCGCCGGTAAGAATCCCCAGCGCTGCGCCGCCACCGGCCCAGCCAGCGCTTTCGATAGCGCCGAGGCCGCCACCGACCAGTCCGCCGATAACGCTGCAGATCGGCCATGTACGTTGATTGAGGGGTGCAGTGCCATCGCTGTGGGTGGCGCAACCGGTGAGCAAACTGCCTAGCAGCAGCACCGGCAAGACGGACCTTGAGAAAACAGTCATTGTGAAAGCTCCTGTGTCACCGGCCCATACCGGTTACACAGGAGTAAAGACCCGCATCCGCGACTGCACAAGGCGCGGATGCGAGAGGGGCTTAACGCTGGATTTTGATTTCGGTACGACGGTTTTGCGCGCGACCGTCCGCAGTTTTGTTGTCGGCCACTGGCTGGCTTTCACCCAGACCGGACACCGAAACGAAGCTGGCGCGAGGCACACCTTGCTGGATCAGGTAGTCCACCACCGAGTGCGCGCGACGATCCGACAGTTTTTTGTTGTAGGCATCGCTGCCCACACTATCGGTATGACCAGTCACGGTCAGTTGCGCCGTCGAGGATTCCTGTTTCAGGCGGGTGGCGACCTTGTCGAGCACTTGCTTGTCAGGGCCGGTCAGCGTGGCTTTGTCGAACTGGAAGTGCACATCACGGATAACAATGGTTTCTTCCTTGACCACTACAGCTTCTTCGACCACGGGTGCAGGCGCTGGTGGAGGGCAACCGTCAGCGTCGACCTGTACGCCTTTAGGCGTGCCCGGGCACTTGTCGCGACTGTCCGGCACGCCATCGCCGTCTTCGTCGCCATCACCGTGCACCCAGCAATAGGCCGCTGCCGTGCCACCGACCAGCAGCGCACCGTAGCCGGCCCATGCCGAACTTTCGGTGGCGCCGAGACCGGCACCAACGACACCACCGACCGCCGCACAGGTCGGCCAGTCGGTTTTCTGCAAACCTGCGCAACCAGTCAACACACTGGTTAGCAGAATCAAAGGTAATGCTGTCCGAACTATGCTCATCTGGTTTTCTCCTGAGGGATCGGCTTAGAACCGATTCAGGGAGTAAAGACCGGAGTTTTAATCTCCGCCAGCAATAGGCCATGCCTGTTTGCGACCGTGTTCACAGGACTTCGGCACATTTGCCGCAAACGGGCGGAACAGGGCTCTTTGCCGCCAACGTCAGGCAGGCTAGTCTTGGCGGTCTGATTGAGGAGCTTCGATGAACGTCGCCATTTCTTCCCGCACGCCGCAACAGGCGTTGGCCGCTTTACTGGATCGCTACGCCCCGGCGCGCTTGCTGTTGATCGGCGCCAGCGAGTTTCCGGCATTGAATGCCTTCAAAGAGGCGCATCCGGACACCGTCGTCGCGCATGCAGCGCCGGGCGCACTGCCTGCTGAACTGGCGGCACAGCGTTTCGATCTGGCGCTGGTGGTCGATTGTCTGGAACATTTGCCCAAGCGCGACGGCCTGAACCTGTTGGGCGGGATTCGCAATCTCAACGCCAGCCGCATCGCTGTGCTGGCAGACCTGTCGGCCAGCGGCTGGCAGGAAACCGACTTCTATTCACTGGCGCTGCAAGCCAGTGAACGCTTTCAACGCGACGATCAAGTGCTGACCCTGTTCACCTATGATCTGCTTGACTACAAACAAGTCCCTGACTGGCTCAACTCACGGTTCTGGGCCAATCCGGAAAACTTCGGGAAATACTGGTGGTAATGCAATGAGTACAGCCATTTGCCCCTGCGGCAGCGGCAATCTGCTGGATGCCTGCTGCGGCCATTATCACGAAGGCCATCCGGCGCCGTGCGCTGAGGCCCTGATGCGTTCGCGCTACAGCGCCTATGTGCTGGGCCTGATCGATTATCTGGTGGCGACCACCCTGCCCGCTCAGCAAGCAGGGCTGGATCGCCAGTCGATCAGCAACTGGAGCGCGCAGAGCACCTGGCTCGGCCTTGAGGTGGAGAGTTCGGAAGTCTTTGGCGGTCAGCCGGAACACGCCTTCGTCACCTTTACTGCGCGCTGGCACGACAGCCAAGGCGAACACAGCCACCGCGAACGCTCATCGTTTGTGCAGAATGCCGGGCGCTGGTACTTCATTGATCCGACGGTGCAATTGAAATTGGGGCGCAATGACAGCTGCCCGTGCGCCAGCGGGCAGAAATTCAAGAAGTGCTGTGCGGGGTATTTCGGCGCTTAAGATCAAAAGGTCGCAGCCTGCGGCAGCTCCTACACAGGATTTGCGTTTCCCCTGTAGGAGCTGCCGCAGGCTGCGATCTTTTAGCGGCTAGACTGCCCGCAAAGGGAGTAAAACCATGCTCGGTCGCTGGCGCACACTACATTTTCTGTTTTTGATGCTGATCCTCAACCTCGGCGGCTGCGCGTCGTGGTTCAGCGATGACAGCGTCGACCCCGCCGTGCATCTGGTGAAAGTCGAAGTGGTGCGCGCCAAGCTGCTCGAACAGAAATTCATCCTGCACTTTCGCATCGATAACCCCAACGACAGCGACCTGACCGTGCGCGGGCTGGAATATCGCATTCATCTGGCCGATATGCTGCTGGCCGAAGGCGAGCATGAACATTGGTTCACCGTCGGGCCCAAGCGCAGCGCCTATTTCAAAGTGCCGATCCGCACCAATCTCTGGCCGAAGGTAAAAGACGTGGTGAAAATGTTGAAAAATCCGAACCAGCAGATTCCCTATCGACTACAGGGTGAAATGGAAACCGGTTTATTCATCGCCCACTACGTGCACCTTGAGCGCAATGGCGTGATAATCCCCGCCGATTTAATTCCGGAGCAACACCGATGACCCAGCAACCTCATGTCCATGGCCCTGACTGCAACCACGATCATGACCATCATCACGACCATGACCACGGCCATGTTCACGGCCCGAACTGCGGCCACGCCCACCAGGAACCGGTGCGCAACGCCCTGAAAGACGTCGGCCGCAACGACCCTTGCCCATGCGGCAACGGCAAGAAATTCAAGAAGTGCCACGGCGCGTGATGCCCGGGGCGAAGACCCTCTTCGCCTGACCTGCCGCCTTCGCGAGCAGGCTCGCTCCCACAGTCAATCGAGTTCCTTCAGTTGGAATGCAATACCTGTAGGAGTGAGCCTGCTCGCGATGAGGCCGGCACATTCAACATCCTTGGCAACTGACAGACCGCTTTCGCGAGCAGGCTCACTCCTACAGGTGAGCGGGTTTCTTCAGTTGCAATGCAATCCCCTGTGGGAGCGAGCCTGCTCGCGAAGGGGCCGGCACATGCAACATCGTTGTCGCATGAAAAACCGCTATCGCGAGCAGGCTCACTCCTACAGGTGAGCGGGTTTCTTCAGTTGCAATGCAATCCCCTGTGGGAGCGAGCCTGCTCGCGAAGGGGCCGGCACATTCACTGAGTCCTTTTCAGCCTGCTGCCAAAATCTGTGCACAGCTGACCACCGCCGCATACTCCCCGTGCAAATTCCCCAGCGACATTCCGTGCACCTCTTCCGCCGTGCGCAATGTGCCGAAATAATCGGCCTTGTCGAAGGTGAAGCACGCATCCTCGGCCACCCACGCATCAAACCCCAGATTCCCCGCCGTGCGCGCTGTCGACTCCACCGAGTTGTTGGTCGCCACACCGACGATGATCAACTGGCAGATGCCCGCCTCCCGCAACCGCGCCTCCAACCCGGTGGCACAAAACGCATCCGGCACCTGCTTCTGAATCAGCCATTCACCGTCCTGCGGCAAAAACCTCTCTTGAAATTCCACCCCGTCCTGCTCAGGCCAAAACACCGAATCCGGCTCCCGCGACAGGTGCTGCACATGAACCACCGGCCTCGCGCTATGCCGCCAAAGCCCCAGCAATTCAAGGATTCGCTCTTCCGCCTGAGGATTATTGCGCCGCCCCAAACGCGGCTCGAGGATGCCTTTTTGCTGGTCGATGATGATCAGTGCAGCGTTGGCCTGAAGCTCCATGGCGTTTTTTCTCATGCGGGGTCATTGAATTCTGCGCAGTTCAGCATCACCTCTTCCTGTTAAGCAAGCTATCGAACGCACACGGGACGACCTGACGCCGGCGTTTGCTGTCCACACGCAAGTCCATTTCAGCTTTGGAGTTTTCCATGATCGACCTGTATTACTGGACCACCCCCAACGGCCACAAGATCTCCCTGTTCCTCGAAGAAGCCGGCCTGCCGTACAACGTGCACCCGATCAACATCAGCCAAGGCGAGCAGTTCCAGCCGCACTTTCTGAAAATCGCCCCGAACAATCGCATCCCGGCCATCGTCGACCACACGCCTGCCGATGGCGGCGAGCCGCTGTCGCTGTTCGAATCCGGGGCAATCCTGCTGTATCTGGCGGAGAAGACCGGGAAGTTTCTGCCCAAAGACCTGCGCGGTCGGCAAACGGCGCTGCAATGGCTGTTCTGGCAAATGGGTGGCCTGGGGCCAATGGCCGGGCAGAATCATCATTTCAGCCAGTTCGCCCCGGAGAAAATCCCCTACGCGATCAAGCGCTACATCGACGAGACCGCAAGGTTGTACGGCGTGTTGAACAAGCAGCTGGCCGAGAACGAATTCGTTGCGGGCAACGACTACAGCATTGCCGACATGGCGATTTATCCGTGGATCGTCTCGCACAAATGGCAGAGCCAGAATCTCGAAGACTTCCCCCATGTGCAGCGCTGGTTCAACCACATCAAGGATCGCCCGGCGACAGTGAAGGCCTACGCGCTGGTGCAGAAAATCAATCCACCCAAATCCTGATTTAACGGCAAAAGATCGCAGCCTGCGGCAGCTCCTACATGGGAATGCATGCCTATGCAGGAGTTGCCGCAGGCTGCGATCTTTTCCATTCGACAGAAATACACAAATAACCCCTGCCCCCGCTTGCGCGGCCACCTCCTGCTCACTAACGTAGCGCCTTTACTGACGCTACCCCCCGCAGGAGCTTTGCCATGGCCTCGCCAGCCCTTACTCATTTTCTTCCCCGGTTCGGCGTTGCCGCAGCAGTGGCCGGTGTTTTGGGCCTGTCCGGTTGCCAGACCTGGAACGCTCAGGACACCCTCCCGCCGACCTCCGGCGTGCAACCGCTCAAGGGCCTGGCGCAGAACGTGTCGGTACGCCGCAATGCCATGGGCATGCCGTTGATCGAAAGTAATACTTTCCACGACGCACTGTTCAGCCTCGGCTACGTCCACGCCAGCGACCGCATCAATCAAATGGTCACCCTGCGCCTGTTGGCACAGGGCCGTCTGGCGGAAATGTCCGGCGCGTCGATGCTCGATGCCGACCGCTACATGCGCGCGGTCAATCTGAAGAAAAGCGCCGCTGAGCTGTACAAAGCCTCGTCGCCACGCCTCAAGCGTTTCTTCGAAGTCTATGCACGGGGCGTCAACGCCTATCTGTTCCGCTACGCCGACAAACTGCCGGGCGATCTGGCCTCCAGCGGCTACAAGCCTGAGTACTGGAAACCGGAAGACTCGGCGCTGATTTTCGCCCTGTTGAATTTCAGCCAGTCGGCCAACCTGCCGGAAGAAATTTCCTCGCTGGTGCTCGCACAAACCGTGACCACCGACAAACTTGCTTGGCTAACGCCGTCGGCGCCCGACGAAAACCTGCCACTGGCCGAGGCCGACAAGCTGCAAGGTCTCAAGCTCAACGGGCAAATTCCGGGGCTGACCGAGATGAGCAGCGCCAGCCAGCAACTGTCGGCGCTGAACCTGCTCGGCACCCCGTCTTCGAACAACTGGGCAATCGCCCCACAACGCAGCCGCAGCGGCAAGAGCCTGCTGGCCAGCGACGCCCATGGCCCGCTCGCCGCACCCTCGCTGTGGAGCTTCGTGCAGATCCGCGCGCCGAAATATCAGGCCGCTGGCGTCACGGTTGCCGGTTTGCCGCTGGTCCTCGGTGGTTTCAACGGCAAAGTGGCGTGGAGCATGACCAGCGTGCTCGGCGACAACCAGGACCTGTTTCTGGAAAAAATCCGTCGTCAGGGCAGCAGTTTGACCTACGAGGTCAACGGCAAATGGCAGCCGCTGGGCGTGCGCAACGAAACCTACTTCGTCAAAGGCCAGCGACCGATTCGTGAAGCGGTGTACGAAACCCGCCACGGCGCGCTGCTCAACAGTGCTCAGGCAGCGGCGCAAGGCAACGGTTTCGGCCTGGCCTTGCAGACGCCGAGCTTCACCGATGACAAATCGCTGGATGCGTTTTTTGATCTGACCCGTGCGCAAACTGCTGAACGTGCCTCGGATGCCAGCCGTGAAATTCGCGCTATCGCACTGAATCTAGTGTTCGCCGATGCGAGCAATATTGGCTGGCAGGTCACCGGGCGTTTCCCGAATCGCCGGGAAGGTGAAGGTTTGCTGCCGTCGCCGGGCTGGGAGGGTCGCTATGACTGGGACGGTTACGCCGACCCGATGCTGCACCCGTACGATCAGGACCCGGCGCAAGGCTGGCTCGGCACCGCCAACCAGCGCGTGATTCCTCACGGTTACGGCATGCAATTGTCGAACTCGTGGGCCGCACCGGAACGTGGCGAACGTCTGGCGGAGCTGGCTGGCAGCGGCAAGCACGACAGCCGCAGCGTGATCGCCATGCAATACGACCAGACCACCATGTTTGCCGCCAAGTTGAAGAAGGTCTTCGAAGAGCCGGGCATGAAACAACCGCTGAAACAGGCGATTGATGCCCTGCCGGAGGCAGATCGCAGCAAGGCGCGTGAAGCGTTTACACGGTTGATGGCGTTCGACGGCAAGCTCAGCCCGATCTCGGCAGATGCGGCGATCTATGAGTTGTTCCTGCAGGAAAGCATGAAGCAGATCTTCCTCGACGAACTCGGCCCGGAGTCGAGTCCTGCGTGGAAGGCGTTTATCGCCAATGGTGATTTGTCCTACGCGGCGCAGGCTGACCATCTGTTGGGACGCGAGGACAGTCCGTTCTGGGATGACATTCGTACGCCGCAGAAAGAAGACAAAGCGCTGATTCTCGCGCGCAGCTTCGCCGCGGCGATCAGCACTGGCGAGAGTCAGTTGGGCGGCGACCACCGCGCCTGGCAGTGGGGCAAATTGCACAGCTATGCCTGGAAGAACAGCAATGGCCAGACCGTGCGCGGGCCGCTGGCGGCCGGTGGCGATCACACCACGTTGAACACTTCGGCGTTCGCCTGGGGTCAGGATTTCACCACCACGCGTGCGCCGTCGATGCGTTTCATTGTCGACTTCGGCCAGGCTGAGCCGCTGATGGGGCAGAACGGCACGGGGCAATCGGGGAATCCGGTCAGCCCGAATTACCTCAATGGCATCGATGCGTGGCTGAAGGGGCAATACATCGGTCTGCCGATGCAGCCGCAGAACTTTGATCGGGTGTATGGCAAAACCCGTTTGACTCTTACTCCCGGTAAATAAGGCAAAAGGTCAAAAGCCCCTCACCCTAGCCCTCTCCCCGAGGGAGAGGGGACTGATTGGGGGTTGCTTGAGTCATACGCCGACCTGAACGGGCACTGCCGAATCCTGAGTTAAGTCGGTTCGTGCTCTGCCAAATCCTGAGTTAAGTCGGTCCGTGCTCTGCCAAATCCATAATCGACTCGGTTTTTCAGGTCGATGTCACTCGCCAGACACCTCGGTCGGCCCCCTCTCCCTCTGGGAGAGGGCTGGGGTGAGGGTTGCTCTTCAAAGTCGATAGAACTTCCGGACACGCGCCAACCTCATAGCTAACAAGCCCCCCATTTCTGGTAACGACATGGACCTTGTTATCGCCCGTCCCGAAGGTCTTTATTGCCCTGCCGGGGATTTCTACATTGATCCGTGGCGCCCTGTCGAGCGCTCGGTCATTACCCATGCCCACGGCGATCACGCCCGCACCGGCAATCAGCATTACCTGGCAAGCAGCGCCAGCGAAGGCATTCTGCGCGCGCGACTCGGTCAGGACATCAACCTGCAAACCCTCGCCTACGGCCAGCGCCTGACTCACCACGGCGTCACTTTGAGTTTTCACCCCGCCGGGCATGTGCTCGGCTCGGCACAAGTACGTCTGGAATACGGCGGCGAAGTCTGGGTCGCATCGGGTGACTACAAAATCGAACCCGACGGCACCTGCGCCCCGTTCGAACCGGTGCGCTGCCACACCTTCATCACCGAATCGACCTTCGGCCTGCCGATTTATCGCTGGCAGCCACAGGCGCAGGTATTCAGCGAGATCAACCAGTGGTGGGCCGCCAACATCGCCGCCGGCAAGGCCAGCGTGTTGTTCTGCTACTCGTTCGGCAAGGCCCAGCGAATTCTCCACGGTATCGACGCAAGCCTCGGCCCGATCCTCAGCCACGGCGCGGTCGAGCCGCTGAATCGGGTCTACCGCGAGGCGGGCGTGTACCTGCCGCCGACGATCTACGCCGGCGACGTGAAAAAAAGCGACCCGATCATGCGCCAGGCCCTGGTCATCGCCCCACCCTCGGCGGGAGGCAGCAGCTGGATGCGCCGCTTCGGCGAGTTCAGCGATGCGTTTGCCAGCGGCTGGATGCGTTTGCGCGGCACCCGCCGGCGGCGCGGCGTTGATCGCGGTTTCGTGCTCTCCGATCACGCCGACTGGCCCGGCCTGCTCTGGGCCATCGAGCAGACCGGCGCGGAACGGGTGATGGTCACCCACGGCTCGATTGGCGTGCTCGTGCGGCATCTGCGCGAACAGGGTCTGGACGCCCAGGGTTTCAACACTGAATACGGCGATGACGAAGAAGAAAACATCGCTGCCGAACCGACCATCGCCGAGATGCCCGCATGAGAGCATTCGCCGAGTTGTACGCCGAACTCGACGCGACCACGTCAAGCAACGCCAAACTGGCGGCGATGCAGGTCTACTTCGCCCAAGCAGAACCGCACGACGCCGCGTGGGCGGTGTACTTCTTGTCCGGTGGCCGGCCCCGGCAACTGGTGCCGGTGAGAATCCTGCGCGAACTGGCTGTCGAGATTTCCGGCCTGGAACCGTGGTTGTTCGAAGAAAGTTATCAAGCAGTCGGCGACCTCGCGGAAACCATTTCGCTGGTACTCGCGGAAAACCCGCACAGTTCCGACGCTGGCCTCGCCGAATGGATCGAAGACAAACTCCTGCCGCTGCGCGGTGAGACCCCGGAGTTCCTCAGCCGACAACTGCCGGCCCTGTGGGCGCAACTGGATCGATCGAGCCTGATGCTCTGCATCAAATTGATCACCGGGAGTTTCCGCGTTGGCGTCTCGAAATTGCTGGTCACCCGCGCCTTGGCCTCAATGGCCGGACTGGACAGCAAGCGCGTGGCGCAGCGTCTGGTCGGTTACACCGATCTGTCCAACCGGCCGAGCGCCGCCAGCTACCTGAAACTGATCGCCCCTGAGTCCAGCGATGAACATGCCCAGCGCGGCGGTCAGCCCTACCCGTTCTTCCTCGCCCATGCCTTGTCGCAACCGGTGGAAGAATTCGAAGCGCTGATCGGCCCGGCCAGCGATTGGCAGATTGAATGGAAATGGGATGGCATTCGCGCGCAAGTGGTCAAGCGCGAGGGGCGGCTATGGATTTGGTCGCGGGGCGAGGAACTGGTCACCGAGCGTTTTCCCGAATTGGATGTGCTGGTACACGGCTTGCCCGACGGCACGGTGATCGACGGCGAAATCGTCGTGTGGAAAAGCACGCACCCGCGCACCGAAGACGCCTTTGATCCGCAATCGACCGAACCACCGGCCGTGCAGTCCTTCGCCCTGCTGCAACAACGCATCGGCCGCAAGACCCTCGACAAGAAAATCCTCGAAGACGTGCCGGTGGTGGTGCTTGCCTACGACTTGCTCGAATGGCAGGGCGAAGACTGGCGCAATCAGCCGCAGGCCAAACGCCGTGCGCAACTGGAAGAGGTCATCGCCCGCTGTAACAGTCCGGTGCTGCTGGCCTCACCGGTGCTGACCGGCACTGATTGGTTCGACCTCGCCCGCCAACGCGAGTCTTCGCGGCGACTGGGTGTCGAGGGAATGATGCTCAAGGCGCGCGACGCGTTGTATGGCGTGGGGCGAACCAAGGACATGGGCGTCTGGTGGAAGTGGAAAGTCGATCCGTTCAGTGTCGATGCCGTGTTGATTTATGCGCAGCGCGGCCATGGCCGGCGGGCCAGTTTGTACAGCGATTACACCTTTGCCGTGTGGGACGGCCCGCCCGAGTCCAGCCAACGCGCGCTGGTGCCGTTTGCCAAGGCCTATTCCGGGCTGACCGATGCGGAGATGCGTCAGGTCGACAGCATCGTGCGCAAGACCACGGTGGAGAAATTCGGCCCGGTGAGCAGTGTGAAGCCGAGTCTGGTGTTTGAGCTGGGTTTCGAAGGCATCGCCCTGTCGCGGCGGCATAAGAGCGGGATTGCCGTGCGGTTTCCCCGGATGTTGCGCTGGCGTCAGGATAAAACCGTGGATGAAGCGGACAGCCTAGCCACATTGCAGGATCTTCTCGCCTGACCCCGTTTCCCGGGACATTGATCGTTCCTACGCTCCGCGTGGGAATGCCTCAACGGACGCTCCGCGTTCGGCCTTGGAGGGGACGCGGAGCGTCCCGGGCTGCATTACCACGCAGAGCGTGGGAACGATCAACGATCTGCTTGCCTGTCCCCGATAAGCCACATATCAGTGCACGCTTTCTGCCGCGCCCGTTTTCGTGCACTCATCCATTGATCTTGTAGCTCTCCTCACCTTTTAAAACACTTGTTCGGGACTCTGGTTCGGAAATTGCTACTTTCTATAGGTCGTACGCGTTCCAGTAACAATAATTCTGCGCCACAAGCGCTCATATTGGTTCTTAGGGATTGAATAATGAAAAAAGCATTGCTGACCCTTTCTGCACTGGCGTTGTGCATGGCCGCTGGCTCCGCGCTGGCCAAGGAATACAAAGAGCTGCGCTTTGGCGTTGACCCTTCGTACGCACCGTTTGAGTCGAAAGCGGCCGACGGCAGCCTGGTGGGCTTCGACATCGACCTGGGCAACGCGATCTGCGCCGAACTGAAGGTCAAGTGCAAGTGGGTCGAAAGTGACTTCGACGGCATGATTCCGGGCCTCAAGGCCAACAAATTCGACGGTGTGATCTCGTCGATGACCGTGACCCCGGCCCGCGAAAAAGTCATCGACTTCTCCAGCGAACTGTTCTCCGGCCCGACCGCTTACGTGTCGAAAAAAGGCTCCGGCATCACCGCAGACGTTGCGTCGCTGAAGGGCAAAACCGTCGGCTACGAACAAGGCACCATTCAGGAAGCCTACGCCAAAGCCGTGCTGGACAAGGCCGGCGTGAAAACCCAGGCCTATCAGAACCAGGATCAGGTGTATTCCGACCTGACTTCCGGCCGTCTCGACGCCGGTATTCAGGACATGCTGCAAGCCGAACTGGGCTTTTTGAAGTCGCCCCAGGGCGCCGACTATGACGTCAGCAAGCCGGTCGACAACGAATTGCTGCCAGCCAAAACCGCTGTCGGTATTAAGAAAGGTAACACTGAGCTGAAGGCGCTTTTAGATAAAGGTATCAAAGCGTTACACGATGACGGCAAATACGCCGAGATTCAAAAGAAACACTTTGGCGATCTGAATCTGTACAGCGGCAAATAATGCCCCGGCGCCCATCCTCGATGGGCGCCTTTTCCATCCGCTCAGGTTGCTGATTTATGTTCGAAAACCTCTTACAAAATCTGGGGCTCGCAGCCTTCAGCCTCAAGGGTTTTGGCCCGTTGCTGTTGGAAGGCACCTGGATGACCATCAAATTATCGGCGTTGTCGCTGCTGGTGGCCGTGTTGCTCGGCCTGCTCGGCGCCAGTGCCAAACTGTCAAAAATCAAACTGGTGCGCCTGCCCGCCCAGCTCTACACCACGCTGATTCGCGGGGTGCCGGATCTGGTGCTGATGCTGCTGATTTTCTACAGCCTGCAAACCTGGCTGACTTCCCTGACCGACTACATGGAATGGGAATACATCGAAATCAACCCATTCAGCGCCGGGGTGCTGACGCTGGGCTTTATTTATGGCGCGTATTTCACCGAAACTTTCCGTGGGGCGATCCTCGCCGTGCCGCGCGGTCAGGTTGAAGCCGCCACCGCGTATGGCCTCAAACGCGGCCAGCGCTTTCGCTACGTGGTGTTTCCGCAAATGATGCGCTTCGCCCTTCCGGGCATTGGTAACAACTGGATGGTGATGCTCAAGGCCACCGCGCTGGTGTCGATCATCGGCCTCGCCGACCTGGTCAAAGCCGCGCAGGACGCCGGTAAAAGCACTTATCAACTGTTCTACTTCCTGGTTCTCGCCGCGTTGATCTATCTGCTGATCACCAGTGCCTCGAATTTCATCCTGCGCTGGCTTGAACGTCGTTATGCCGCCGGTTCCCGGGAGGCCGTACGATGATCGAACTTCTGCAGGAATACTGGCGCGCCTTCCTTTATACCGACGGCCAGAACATCACCGGGCTGGCAATGACGATGTGGCTGCTCAGCGCTTCGATCTTCATCGGTTTTCTGGTGTCGATTCCGCTGTCGATCGCCCGCGTCTCGCCACACTTCTACATTCGCTGGCCGGTGCAGTTCTACACCTACCTGTTCCGGGGCACGCCGCTGTATATCCAGTTGCTGATTTGCTACACCGGGATTTACAGCCTCGCCGCCGTGCGTGCGCAGCCGTTGCTCGACAGTTTCTTTCGCGATGCGATGAACTGCACGATCCTCGCCTTCGCCCTCAACACCTGCGCCTACACCACGGAGATTTTCGCCGGGGCGATCCGCAGCATGAACCATGGCGAAGTCGAAGCGGCCAAGGCTTACGGGCTGACCGGCTGGAAGCTGTATGCCTACGTGATCATGCCGTCAGCGCTGCGCCGTTCGTTGCCGTATTACAGCAACGAAGTGATCCTGATGCTGCACTCGACCACCGTGGCTTTCACCGCGACCATCCCCGACATCCTGAAAGTAGCGCGAGACGCCAACTCGGCGACCTTCCTGACCTTTCAGTCGTTCGGCATCGCCGCGCTGATCTACCTGACCATTACCTTTGCGCTGGTCGGCCTGTTCCGCCTTGCCGAACGCCGATGGCTGGCCTTCCTCGGCCCGACTCACTAGGACAACCCTGCAAATGCGCCACCTGATCCATGACTTGCTGGCCCCGCTGCCGGGGACCGCACGACAGATCCACAGCTTCCACTTCGGCCCGGAGCAGGCCAAGGGCAAGGTCTACATCCAGTCTTCGCTGCATGCGGATGAACTGCCCGGCATGCTCGTCGCCTGGCACCTCAAGCAACGTCTGGCCGAGCTGGAAGCGGCCGGGCGCCTGCGCAGCGAAATCGTGCTGGTGCCAGTGGCCAACCCGGTCGGCCTCGAACAAGTGCTGATGGACGTGCCGCTGGGCCGCTACGAACTGGAGAGCGGGCAGAACTTCAACCGCTGGTTCGTCGACCTCAGTGAAGAGATCGGCAACGCCATCGAGGGCAAACTGAATGACGATCCGCAGCACAACCTCGAACTGATCCGCACACATCTGCGCAACGCCCTCTCCCGCCAGACCGCCAGCACGCAACTGCAATCCCAGCGCCTGATCCTGCAACGGCTGGCCTGCGACGCTGACATGGTGCTGGACTTGCACTGCGATTTCGAATCGGTGGTGCACCTTTACACCACGCCCGAAGCGTGGCCGCAAGTTGAGCCGCTGGCGCGCTACATCGAAGCCCAGGCGAGCCTGCTGGCCACCGATTCCGGCGGGCAGTCGTTCGACGAGTGCTTCACGCTGCTGTGGTGGCAATTGAAGGAGCGCTTCGGCGAACATTTCGAGATCCCGCTCGGCAGTTTCTCGGTGACCGTCGAGTTGCGCGGCCAGGGTGACGTCACCCATCCGCTGGCCAGCCGCGACTGCCAGGCGCTGATCGACTACCTGATCCAGTCCGATGCGATTGTCGGCGAGACCAAACCGCAACCGCCGTTGCCGTTCCCCGCCACGCCGCTGGCCGGTGTGGAACCGGTGACCACCCCGGTCGGCGGCCTGCTGGTGTACACCGCCACGGCGGGGCAAGTCCTGCAAGCCGGGCAGCAGATCGCTGAAATCATCGACCCGATCAACGACCGGATCACCCCTATTCATTGCACCAGCGCCGGCGTGATGTACGCCCGCTCGCTGCGCCGCATGGCCACGGCCGGCATGGTCATCGCCCATGTTGCGGGCGCCGAAGCCTATCGCAGCGGCTACCTACTTTCGCCTTGAGGATGTCTGTCCCATGTACAAACTGACCGTTGAAGGCCTGCACAAAAGCTATGGCGACCATCAGGTGCTCAAAGGCGTGTCGCTCAAGGCCAAGACCGGCGACGTGATCAGCCTGATCGGCGCCAGCGGCTCGGGCAAAAGTACCTTTTTGCGCTGCATCAATTTTCTCGAACAACCCAACGACGGCGCCATGAGCCTCGATGGCCAGGCGATCCGCATGGTCACCGACCGCCACGGCATGCACGTCGCTGACGCTGATGAACTGCAACGTTTGCGCACGCGGTTGGCGATGGTGTTCCAGCATTTCAACCTGTGGAGCCACATGACCGTGCTGGAAAACATCACCATGGCCCCGCGCCGGGTGCTGGGTTGCAGCAAGCAGGAAGCCGACGATCGTGCGCGGCGTTATCTGGACAAGGTCGGCTTGCCGGCGCGGGTGGCGGATCAATATCCGGCGTTTCTCTCCGGCGGGCAGCAACAGCGCGTGGCGATTGCCCGGGCGTTGGCGATGGAGCCGGAGGTGATGTTGTTTGATGAACCGACCTCAGCGCTGGACCCCGAGTTGGTGGGGGAAGTGTTGAAGGTGATTCAAGGTTTGGCCGAGGAAGGCCGGACCATGATCATGGTGACCCATGAGATGAGTTTCGCCCGGAAAGTCTCCAGCCAGGTGTTGTTCCTGCACCAAGGCTTGGTGGAAGAAGAAGGTGCGCCCGAGGATGTGCTGGGCAACCCGAAAAGCGAACGCCTGAAGCAATTCCTCAGCGGCAACCTCAAATAACGCCGTACACAATCCCCCTGTGGGAGCGAGCCTGCTCGCGAAAGCGGTGTGTCAGTTAAGAAATTGTAGGCTGACACACCGCATTCGCGAGCAGGCTCGCTCCTACATTCGTTTTCCATCGTCTACAAAAATCAAACTTGTCCGCCCGCCGTGCGGTCACTGGAGAACACCTCCAGAGCGCGCGCAGCCCGCATGGCGAAATCTCCCGACCACGCAAAAATCTGGTTCAGCGCCCGCGACTGGAAGCCGTTCGCCTTTCAGAAACAGGTATGGGCGGCGGTGAAAAACGGTGAATCCGGTCTACTGCACGCGAGCACCGGTGCCGGTAAAACCTATGCGGTGTGGTTTGCCGCGCTCAATCGCTTTGCCCGCTCGCAGCCTGCCGTCGAAACATCGCGTAAACGAAAACAACCGGCCGAACCGCTGACAGTGCTGTGGATCACCCCCATGCGCGCGCTCGCCGCTGATACTGCACGCGCCTTGCAAACACCTGTCGATGATCTGCAGATCCCGTGGAGCATCGGCCTGCGCACCGGTGACACCAGCAGCAGCGAACGCGCCCGGCAGAGCCGGCGCCTGCCGACTACGTTGATCACCACCCCGGAAAGCCTGACGCTGTTACTGGCCCGCGCCGATGCACAAGTCGCGCTGTCGAGTCTGCGCATGATCGTCGTCGATGAATGGCACGAACTGCTGGGCAACAAGCGCGGCGTGCAACTGCAACTGGCCCTCGCCCGCCTGCGGCATTGGCAACCTGAGCTGATCGTCTGGGGCGTGTCCGCCACCCTCGGTAATCAATCTCACGCCGAACAGGTGCTGATCCCACAGGGTGGCGGCATCAGCATTCAGGGACAAAGCGAAAAATCGCTGAAGGTCGATACCCTCCTCCCACCGGCGATTGAGCGTTTTCCGTGGGCCGGACACATCGGTCTGAAGATGTTGCCGCAGGTCGTTGCTGAACTGGATGCCTGCGCCAGCAGCTTGGTGTTCACCAATACTCGGGCGCAATCGGAAATCTGGTATCAGGCGCTGCTGGAGGCGCGGCCGGACTGGGCCGGGTTGATTGCGCTGCATCACAGTTCACTGTCTCGCGAGACTCGCGACTGGGTCGAGCAAGCCCTGAAGGACGGCCATTTGAAAGCCGTGGTCTGCACCTCAAGCCTAGACTTGGGCGTGGATTTCCTGCCCGTCGAGCGCGTGCTGCAGATCGGCTCGGCCAAAGGCGTCGCGCGTTTGATGCAACGTGCCGGGCGCTCCGGCCATGCACCGGGGCGCACGTCACGAGTAACGCTGGTGCCAACTCACAGCCTTGAGTTGATCGAAGCAGCCGCTGCCCGCGATGCCGTCGAGCAACGGCGCATAGAACCACGCCTGTCACCGCACAAACCGCTGGATGTGCTGGTGCAGCACTTGGTCAGCATGGCCCTCGGTGGTGGGTTTATTCCTCAAGAGTTGTACGAAGAAGTCCGCGGCGCCTGGGCTTATCGCGACCTGACAGTCGCCGATTGGGCGTGGGCGCTGGCTTTCGTACGCCACGGCGGGATGTCTCTGACAGCCTATCCGGATTACCGCCGGGTCGAGCCGGACGAGCACGGCGTCTGGCGCGTTCCGGATGCACGGTTGGCGCGGCGTCATCGCATGAGCATCGGCACGATCGTCAGCGATGCCAGCATCCAGCTGAAATTCTGGAGCAAGGGCGGCGGAGGTAAACAGCTGGGCAGTGTCGAGGAAGGCTTTATTGCGCGGCTTAAACCGGGTGATGGTTTTCTGTTCGCCGGGCGTTTGCTGGAGTTGGTGCGAGTGGAAAACATGACCGCTTACGTCAAACGTAGCACCGCAAAAAAAGCCGCAGTGCCGCGCTGGAATGGTGGGCGGATGCCACTTTCCAACGAATTGGCCGAAGCCGTGGTCAGGCGCTTCAGTGCGGCGGCGCAAGGCGAGTTTGTCGGCCCGGAAATGCAGGCGTTGCGACCGTTGCTGGAAACCCAGATGCGCTGGTCTGGTTTGCCCACCACAGAAAACCTGTTGGCCGAAGTATTGAAGTCCCGCGAAGGCTGGCACCTTTTTCTCTACCCGTTTGCCGGGCGCCAAGTGCATCTGGGCCTGGCGAGCCTGCTGGCATGGCGCGTCAGTCAACGGCAGCCCGTGACGTTTTCCATCGCGGTGAACGATTACGGCCTGGAATTGCTCAGCGCTACGCCAATCGACTGGGCCGAGTATTTGAATACCGGTCTCTTCAATGCTGATGATTTGTTAGCGGACGTTCTGGCCAGCCTGAACGCCGGTGAACTGGCCCTGCGGCGCTTTCGCGAGATCGCGCGGATTGCCGGGCTGGTCTTCGCCGGCTACCCCGGTGCACCGAAAAGTACCCGGCAGGTCCAGGCGTCCAGCGGACTGTTTTTCGAAGTGTTCAAACAATACGACGCCGACAATCTGTTGCTGGCGCAAGCCGGGGAAGAAGTCCTACGGGAAGAACTGGATATTCGTCGCCTGGAACAGACATTGGAGCGGATCAACGGGATGAAACTGGACGTGCATCAGCTCAAACGTCCTACACCGCTAGGGTTTCCGCTGCTGGTGGAACGCATGCGCGAAAGCATGAGTTCGGAAAAACTCGCTGACCGGATCAGGCGAATGGTCGGTGATCTGGAGAATAGCGCCGACAAGGATAAATCCCGATGAATGCGGCCTACCCGGTGCGTCTGGCTGGTGAAGAGCTTTGGCTCTTGCCGGAGAAAGCCTTGTACTGGCCCGCGCAGCAGGTCTTGTTGATTGCCGATGTGCATTTCGGCAAAGCGGCGGCTTATCGCAGTCTTGGTCAACCGGTTCCACATGGCACCACGGCGAGCAACATCGCCGTGATTGACCGGCTGCTGGCAAAGCTGCCCTGCCGCTTATTGATCTTTCTCGGGGATTTCCTCCACGGGCCCGGCTCCCATGCCCCGGGCACGCTGGGCGCGCTGGCGCATTGGCGTGCGCGTCACGCGGAGTTGCCGATGACGCTGATCCGCGGCAATCACGACAAACGCGCCGGCGATCCGCCCGAATCGCTGAATATCAGGGTGGTGCCGGAACCGCTGCTACTCGGGCCATTCGCCTTGCAGCATGAACCGGACCCGCATCCTGAAAGACACGTGCTGGCGGGTCATGTGCACCCGGTCTATCGGTTACATGGCAAGGGTCGACAAAGCTTGCGCCTGGCGTGTTTCAGGCTCGGTGAACGCATCAGTCTGCTGCCGGCATTTGGCGCCTTTACTGGGGGCTATCCGGTCGAGAAGGATGAAAGCTGCAGGATTTTTGTCATCGGCGACAACGAAATATGGCCAGTCAGTTAAAGTCTTTGCAGACCTCATCTGACTGGCCATTCGTTTTCAATGCAGATCAGGCAACCGGTGCCGGTGGCGGCTCGTCCGGAAGCGTCGGTTCACCCGGCTCGGTCGGTTGTTCGTTAGGGGTATCGGGATCGGGTTGACCGGGAATTCCGCCGGCCATGCTCAGTGGCGGATGCGCCAACAAGGACCAGGCCAATACGCCAATCTGATTGGGCTCGAGCCTTGCCAGTTCGGCAGTGATTTGCGGATCGATCTTCATAGGGCACTCCTCGGCGAAGGCCCGTTTTGCCGAAAGCAAAAACGGGCAGTACACCCCATAGAGTGTCTGCCCGCCAAAGAATTCCCGCGATCTGTCGGATGGACCGATCAGGTCCGCGGCAAAGTCACGCCACGCTGGCCCTGGTACTTGCCACCGCGATCCTTGTAGGACACTTCACATTCCTCGTCGGACTCAAGGAAGAGCATCTGCGCCACGCCTTCGTTGGCGTAGATTTTCGCCGGCAGGTTGGTGGTGTTGGAGAACTCCAGCGTCACGTGGCCTTCCCACTCAGGCTCGAGCGGCGTGACGTTAACGATGATGCCGCAACGCGCGTAGGTGCTTTTACCCAGGCAGATGGTCAATACATTGCGTGGAATGCGGAAGTATTCGACGGTGCTGGCCAGGGCGAAAGAGTTCGGCGGGATGATGCAGACGTCGCTGTGGACGTCGACAAAGCTGCCCGGATCGAAGTTTTTCGGGTCGACGATGGACGAGTTGATGTTGGTGAACACCTTGAAGTGATTGGTGCAACGTACATCGTAGCCATAGCTCGATACACCGTAGGAGATCACACGGCTGTCGTCGCTGCCGCGCATCTGGCGCTCGACGAACGGTTCGATCATGCCGTGTTCCTGCGCCATGCGGCGAATCCACTTGTCCGATTTGATGCTCATGGCGGGGGTGTCCTGAATAGCGAGGTGGAAAAATTCTGTCCGGCATCTTACCGGGCGCGCCGCCGGGTTCAAAGTGCGGGCTGCAATTCTCGCCGAACACCTATGAAATACTGGGTTTGGCGACGAACCGTCACACCGCCGATCCCGAAAACAGAGAAACCTTCGCAAGAAGCATTGGCACTTCTCGGAAACTGGGTTAAGGTGGCGTCACTGTGTTGCTTGTGTCACTGAGAATCTCTACACGATATGTTGAATTTCGATCCAACCATCTACAAGAATTTTTCCTGCTCTTTGCACTCAGTCTCGGCCAGGGTTCTTCCTGAGTCGCAGTTATCTTTGTTCAAGGAGTTACACCATGTCTAATCGCCAAACCGGTACCGTTAAGTGGTTCAACGATGAAAAAGGCTTCGGCTTCATCACTCCACAATCCGGTGACGACCTGTTCGTTCACTTCAAAGCTATCCAATCCGACGGCTTCAAAAGCCTGAAAGAAGGCCAACAGGTTTCTTTCATCGCTACCCGCGGTCAGAAAGGCATGCAAGCTGAAGAAGTACAAGTTATCTAACTTGTAGCTTCTTTAGAAAAGAGCCCCGCCCTTAAAAGCGGGGCTTTTTTGTGGGCGCCTGTTTTGTACAGGCAAAAAAAATCGCAGCCCGACCAGGCTGCGATTTTTTTGTGGATGGCTTACCAGGCCACGCCAAACCCTGCGGTGTAACGGGTCTTGTTCAAGTCCGCATCGTTGGTGCCGCTGATGATGTCACGCTCAGCCTTGAGGTTAAGCGAAGCCCAATCGGTGACCTTATAGCGCAAGCCCATCTCGGCATCCAGCGCGTAATCGGCAACACCCGACAGCGGCTTGCCTACTTCACCGTTGGTGAAGAATTCGACCTTCTTGCCAATCAGGTATCGGTTGTAATCCCACTTCATCGCGACAGAATAGAAGTTGTCCTTGCTGCCATCGCGATACTCGTAATCGGTGCGGTTAAGCAGCGAGCCCAGCGAGAACGCACCCAACTCGTCATCCCAGAACTGGTAGCCAGGACCGGTACCGACCACGCGCTGGCGCGCCAGCTCTTCGATGTGATCACGCTTGTAGTTCAAGCGACCCTGCCAGAACCATTGATCCGTCAGGAAGCGGTCGAGTGCGTATTCAGCGCGCCAGTTGTCAGTGGTGGTTTCGTCGTCCTGCACTTCGCGGTTGTATTCACCTTCGGCGGTGTGGCGCCAGCGCCCATGACGCGCCGAGGTCTTGAAACCGACATCGTAGTCATCGGTATCCTTCTCGGCGCGCTGATAGTCCAACGCCAGGTCGACATTACCCTTCCACACCAGATCCTCGACCACCGGTTTCGGCTTGAGAATCTGCTGAATGCTCGCCAGCTCGACGGTTTTCGGCGCTTCACCGTTGGCCAGGGTGACTTTGCCATCTTCGGCGGCGGTCAGCGACTTGGACACTTCACCGCTGTAGGCATCCTGCTTGACCAGCAAGTGCTGATCACTGTCCAGAGTCTTGACCTCTTTCCAGTCAATGGTGACCGCACCGGCGTACTTGGTCTGGATCAACAGCTTGCCGCCATCGAACACGGTGATGGTGCCGCTCAACTTGTCACCGTTCTTCAACCAGACAGTGTCGGCAAGCAGGGGCGTAGACGCACTGAAAACAGCAAGGCACAGCAAGGATCTGGACAACATAAGCGAATCTAAGGCTCAAGTTTGCGAAAAAGGTCGGCATTATCCGTAGGAATAAGACCCTGACAAGGACTGACCGGACTATTTCTGATGAGTTCATTTCTCAATTGCGCGATCACCGATTACTCTGCAAGCCATCAAACTGTTCATGTTCAGGAACTGCGTACGTGAAAGACCCGCTCGACAGCGTTGAAAACGATGCGCAAATCCGACGCACGGCGCTCTACTCAACGCTCGCCCAAGTGCCCGAAGGCAAAGTCGTCAGCTATGGTCAGTTAGCCGAGCTGGCCGGGTTGGGGCGCGCCGCCCGTTGGGTCGGCCGCACCTTGAGTCAGTTACCCGGCGATACCAAGCTGCCTTGGCACCGCGTGCTGGGCGCGGGCGGTCGGATCAGCCTGCCGGTGGGCAGCCCATCCGGCGATGAACAACGGGCCCGATTGCGCATGGAAGGCATCACCGTCCTGAACAATCGTGTGGATATTCAGCGCCATGGCTGGCGTCCGGTAGAGCACAGCGGTTAGAGTGCGCGCTTTGTTTCCGCAATCTTGAGGCAGACTTCAGCCCATGCCCCGTAAAACCTGGCGCGCCGCGCTAGCCGCTTATGCCAGTCCTTCGACGCTCGTGCTGTTGTTGCTCGGTTTCGCCGCCGGCCTGCCGTACATGCTGGTGTTCTCAACGCTTTCCGTCTGGCTGCGTGAAGCCGGTGTCGCCCGTGAAACCATCGGCTACGCCAGCCTGATCGGCCTGGCCTATGCGTTCAAATGGGTCTGGTCACCTTTGCTCGACCAATGGCGTCTGCCGTTGCTGGGCAAACTCGGCCGTCGCCGTTCGTGGCTGGTGCTCTCGCAAGCCCTGGTGATTCTCGGCCTGATCGGCATGGGTTTCTGCGATCCGCAGAAACATCTGTCCTGGCTGATCGCCATTGCCGTTGTCGTCGCTTTCGCCTCCGCCACTCAAGATATCGCGGTGGATGCCTATCGCCTGGAAATCGCCGAAGACAATCGCCAGGCCGCCCTCGCCGCCAGTTACATGTCGGGTTATCGCGTGGCTGCACTGCTGGCGACTGCCGGTGCCTTGTTTTTCGCTGAGGGCTTTGGCTCCACGGGCTTCAACTATCAGCACTCGGCCTGGGCCGGCACTTACGCACTGTTCGGCGCTCTGATGATTCCCGCGCTGCTGACCACGCTGTTCATGCGCGAGCCGCCGGTGCCACTGCGGACACAGTTACAGGCCGGGCGCTACACCTTTATGCATCAACTGATGTCGGTGTTTGTGCTGATTGTCTTGCTGGTCTCGGTACCGGCGATGTTCACCCAGCTCTACAACACTGATTTCGCCAGCGTGCTGTTCGGCGGCATGAGCCCGCTCGACCTGCTGCTCGAAGATCGTGCCTTCCTGCGCGCGATTCTCTACACGCTGCTGACTGGCCTGTGCCTGTCGACCATGGGCCGTCGCGGCCTCGCACCGGTGCTGACCCCGGTCAATGACTTCATCCTGCGTTATCGCTGGCAGGCGTTTCTGTTACTGGGTCTGATCGCCACCTATCGGATGTCGGACACGGTCATGGGCGTCATGGCCAACGTGTTCTACATCGACCAGGGTTTCACCAAGGATCAGATTGCCAGCGTCAGCAAGATTTTCGGCCTGATCATGACGCTGGTTGGCGCCGGTATGGGCGGCCTGCTGATCGTGCGTTTTGGCATTCTGCCGATTTTGTTCATTGGCGGCGTCGCTTCCGCAGCCACCAACCTGCTGTTCGTGATGCTCGCTGACATGGGCCCGAACCTGCAGATGCTGGTGGTGACCATTTCCCTCGACAACTTCAGCTCGGGCCTGGCGACGTCGGCATTCGTTGCTTACCTGTCGAGCCTGACCAACCTGAAGTTCTCCGCCACCCAATACGCTTTGCTCAGCTCGATCATGCTGCTGTTGCCGCGCCTGATGGGCGGCTATTCCGGGGTCTTGGTCGAGAAGTTTGGCTATCACAGCTTCTTCCTGATCACCGCCCTCCTCGGCGTGCCGACGCTAGTGTTGATCGCCCTGCACTGGTTTCAGGAAAGCCGCCGCGAAGGCCCGACGCCAACGCCCGAGCCTGTGCCGACGCCGGTCGCAGAAGAATCGTAAGACGTTTCGGCAACGGCGGGAGGAATCCCGCCGTCGTGCCTCCCCACTGACCTCACGCCTGTACGTCGGCAAAACTCGCCGGTACACTGCGGAGTCATTTCCAGTCATAGCAACCGACAACGGCCAACCATGCGCACCAGTCAATTTTTGCTCGCCACACAGAAAGAAACGCCTTCCGACGCGGTCGTGATCAGCCATCAGCTGATGCTGCGCGCCGGCATGATCCGCAAACTCGCCTCGGGCCTGTACACCTGGCTGCCGATGGGCTTGCGGGTTATGCGCAAGGTTGAAGCCATCGTTCGTGAAGAAATGAACGCTGCCGGCTCTCTGGAAGTGTTGATGCCGAGCACCCAACCGGCCGAGCTGTGGCAGGAATCGGGACGCTGGGAAGAATACGGCCCTGAGCTGCTGCGCATCAAAGACCGCCACGGTCGCGACTTCTGTGCGGGCCCGACCCACGAAGAAGTGATCACCGATCTGATGCGCAACGAGTTGAGCAGCTACAAACAGCTGCCAATCAACCTGTACCAGATCCAGACCAAGTTCCGTGACGAAATCCGCCCACGCTTCGGTTTGATGCGCGGCCGCGAATTCATCATGAAGGACTCGTACTCCTTCCACGCTGATCAGGCGTCGTTGCAGATCACCTACGACCGTATGCATGAAGCGTACTGCAACATCTTCACGCGCCTGGGTCTGAAATTCCGCCCGGTGGAAGCCGACAACGGTTCGATCGGTGGCGCTGGTTCGCACGAATTCCACGTACTGGCCGAGTCCGGCGAAGACGACATCGTCTTCAGCAACGGTTCCGACTACGCAGCGAACATCGAAAAAGCCGAAGCCGTGCCACGCGAAACTTCGCGTGCCGCTGCGACTGAAGAGCTGCGCCTGGTCGACACGCCAGACACCAAAACCATCGCGGCGCTGGTGGAGAAATTCAATCTGCCGATTGAAAAGACCATCAAGACCCTGATCGTGCGCGCCGAAGAAGAAGGCAAGCTGATCGCGCTGGTCATCCGTGGCGACCACGAACTCAACGAAATCAAGGCTGCCCAGCAACCAGGCGTTGCCAACCCGCTGGTCATGGCCACCGACGCCGAACTGCGTGACGCCATTGGCGCCGGCGCCGGTTCGCTCGGCCCGCTGAACCTGCCGCTGCCAATCATCATCGACCGCTCGGTCGAGCTGATGAGCGACTTCGGTATCGGCGCGAACATCGACGACAAGCACTACTTCGGCGTGAACTGGGAGCGTGATCTGCCCGTTCCGACCGTGGCTGACCTGCGTAACGTGGTCGCCGGCGATCCAAGCCCGGACGGCAAAGGCACCCTGGAAATCAAGCGCGGCATCGAAGTCGGACACATCTTCCAGCTGGGCAACAAGTACAGCAAGGCGATGAAGTGCGAAGTGCTGGGCGAGAACGGCAAGCCAGTCACCCTGGAAATGGGTTGCTACGGCATCGGCGTGTCCCGCGTGGTGGCTGCGGCCATCGAGCAGAACAACGACGAAAACGGCATCATCTGGAGCGACACCCTGGCGCCGTTCCAGATCGCTCTGGTACCGCTGCGCTATGAAACCGAGCAGGTCCGCGAAGCAACCGACAAGCTGTACGCCGAACTGACGGCGGCCGGCTTCGAAGTGCTGCTGGACGATCGCGACAAGAAAACCAGCCCGGGCATCAAATTCGCGGACATGGAGCTGATCGGCATTCCTCACCGGATCGTGGTCAGCGACCGCGGCCTCGCCGAAGGCAACCTGGAATACAAGAGCCGTACCGAAGGCGAAGCGCAAGCATTGCCGGTGGCCGACGTATTGTCCTTCCTGCAGGCCCGTATCCGCCGCTGAAACCAGATAGAGACGTCATGTTCAAGCGAAACACCTTAGGCCTCGGAGGCACCGCCCTGTGCGGTGCCCTGCTGGTCAGCGGCTGTGCCAATCACATGTCACAACGCAGCGAGCACGAAGAGCGGGTCGAGCGAAAGTTGCTCGACCATAGCCTGCAGATTGATGTCGGTGAGCCTAAGGAGCTAGAGCTGCCGCAGCGACGCGTGAAGATCAACGAACAGAAGACTTTCGAAGTCACCGAGTTCGAAGTGACGCGTCGCTACGATCGCTACACGCCCTATCAGCCTTGGCGGGAGGTCTACGAGATTCCGCTGGGCGCGGTGGCCGTAGTCGGTGGCGTCGGCGCCAACGTGGTCAACGTGTTTGCCCTCGGCAACCTGCCGGACAGCGTCACCAAGGACTGGCTGAGCTACGGTTTTGCCGGGCTCAACCCGTTCATGAACGTGCAGTCCAACGGTCGCGCGCAACAGAACCTCGCCGGTATCGATGAAGTCCAGCGCGACAAGCGCACGGAGTATTCGAGCCTGCCATGGAGCGAGCGCCCGGTGCAGGTCAAGGCTGGCAAGCAGACCTTTGACATGACCACCGATCGTAACGGTGTGCTGCGTCTGAACCTGCTCGACAGTCCGTTTGCCGAAAATGATCTCAATCATGTCGGCAAATTGCAGATCAGTGTCGAAGACGCCAAGGATGACGTGCACTCGGACTCATCGCTGATGATCAGCAGTCATCTGCGTGGCAAATTGCTGGAAGCGCACGGGCTGATCTACGACGATCTGGAAGACGACGAAGTGAGCCAGTGGGTGCATCGGGTCAAACGTCTGTCAGAACTGGGTCTGGAAGAAGAAGCCAGCGAACTGGAACAAAGCCTGATCGAACTGACGCGCAATGATCCTGAGTTACAGACTGAGTTTCTCAAGTCGTTGACCAAGGATGCGGGTCGCTTGGTGGCTGATCCGGGACCGAATTAAAAGCTAAAAGCTTCGCGAGCAGGCTCGCTCCCACAGGGCGGAATACATTCCAAATGTGGGAGCGAGCCTGCTCGCGAAGAGGCCCTGACAGACACCGCAAATCTACCGCTCGAACAACTCCATCTGCTCAAACCCGCCGCGCAAATCCTCAAGCCTTACCCCAACCCCCAACAACCGCACCGGTTTCCCGCCGCGATTGAACGCCTGTGTCAGCATCAACTGATAACTGCCCAGATCCCGCCCTGCCCCGGCCTGCTCCAGCGTCGTCTGGGTAAAGTCATGAAACTTCACTTTGACGAACGGCTTGCCCGGCCGATAGCTGCTGTCGATCCGCGCCATACGGGTTTTCAGGGTTTCCAGCAGCTCTGGCAGTTTGTCGAGGCAGCTGCGCAGGTCCGGCAGATCGACGTCGTAAGTATTTTCCACACTGATTGACTGACGCCGACTGTCGTTGTGCACCAACCGGTCATCGATCCCACGGGCGAGGCTCCACAGTCGCTCGCCAAAGCTGCCGAATTCACGCACCAGGGCCAATTTGTCCCACTCGCGCAATTGTGAGCAATCGACGATGCCGAGCTTGCCGAGCTTGTCGGCGGTGACCTTGCCGACGCCGTGCAACTTGCTCACCGGCAAACCGCTGACGAAGTCCTCGACCTGATCCGGCGTGATCACAAACAACCCGTTGGGCTTTTTCCAGTCGCTGGCGATCTTCGCCAGAAACTTGTTCGGCGCTACGCCAGCGGAAACGGTGATGTGCAATTGATTGGAAACGCGTCGGCGGATGTCCTGGGCGATCCGTGTAGCGCTGCCGCCAAAATGCGCGCTGTCCGAGACGTCCAGATAGGCCTCATCCAGCGACAACGGCTCGATCAGGTCGGTGTAATCGGCAAAAATCGTATGAATCTCTTTCGAAGCCTCGCGATACGCATCCATTCGCGGCTTGACGATGGTCAGGTCCGGACACAGCTTCAAGGCATGCCCCGAGGCCATCGCCGAACGCACGCCATACGCGCGCGCTTCATAGTTGCAGGTGGCGATCACCCCGCGCCGATCAGCCGAACCACCCACCGCCAACGGCTTGCCGGCCAGGCGCGGGTCATCGCGCATCTCGATGGCGGCGTAAAAGCAATCGCAGTCAATGTGGATGATTTTTCGCTGAGTCATGTCAGAAAAGGGAATGTGGCAAGCCGGACCGGCAGTATCTCACTGACACCTGTATATAGCACCAGTGGTATGAATCTTCTTTCCAGGCGGTAGGAAATGTCCGTTGAATTTATTTTATCAATCGACGAGAGGCCTCCAATAGAGCTGAAAGCCTTGCTCCACCTGCCCTGCAGCGCAAAAAACACCCGAGAAAAGACGCTAACCGATTGAACCTCAACAGATTTTATCCAGATTGCGGGTTGACACCCCGGCGTTCCTCTGTAGAATGCCGACACACAGACGCGGGATGGAGCAGTCTGGTAGCTCGTCGGGCTCATAACCCGAAGGTCGTCGGTTCAAATCCGGCTCCCGCAACCAAACATCAAAAAAGGCTACTCGAAAGAGTGGCCTTTTTTGTGCGCGTCTGTTTTGTCGATTTCCTCTTCTTATAAAGAAGCGATCGCCAAACAGGAATTCTTTGCATTTCCGAAACTTAACTTCCCCCCTGCGACCGTTTGACGCTATTTCACACTTATTTGACCCTTTCCGGGATTAGCGGTTGACACCCTGTCGTTCGTCTGTAGAATGCCGCCACACAGACGCGGGATGGAGCAGTCTGGTAGCTCGTCGGGCTCATAACCCGAAGGTCGTCGGTTCAAATCCGGCTCCCGCAACCAAACATCAAAAAAGGCTACTCGAAAGAGTGGCCTTTTTTGTATCTGTTGAAAAAGTCCTTTCGCAACAATGATCTGTCACTGTGCAGTGAACCGCTTGGGATCTTCAGAGGTACTGACTTGCGACTATGCTTGAGTCGCAGGCAAGGCGTCTGCAATCCAGGAACTGCCCTCGCCGATACCCGGTGAGAGGCGTAGTATTTTGTGATTATTTTTTTCTACAGGGATTGGTAACTTGGCTGGATACCTCCATCCTGTCGCGCACAATCCAAGAGGTGATTGATGCGCGCCAACTCGTCTGATCCACAAGACACCGTCACAGCGGAACATCCGATCAAACCCGAGCGTTTGCGCTTGCTGGATCGGTTGAGCAAATACCGGCAACCGATTGGTCTGGCGGTGACTTTGCTGCTGTTCGCGATTGCGCTGATTGCCTGTCGTCATCTGCTCGCCGAACTCGATCTCGATGCGTTGCACGACTCAATTCTCGATGTGCCGAAACCTGCACTGCTCGGCGCCTTCGGTGCGACCGTGGTCGGCTTCATTATTCTGCTCGGCTACGAATGGTCGGCCAGCCGCTATGCCGGCGTAACCTTGCCACCGCGCACATTGGCGCTGGGCGGCTTCACGGCGTTTGCGATCGGCAATGCCATCGGCCTGTCGCTGCTGTCCGGCGGTTCGGTGCGCTACCGTTTATATGCGCGCTTGGGTCTGGGAGCGTCGGAAGTCGCGCACATGACCTTGTTCGCCAGCCTGTCGCTGGGTTGCGCCCTGCCGCCGCTGGCAGCGCTCGCGACGCTGAGTGACCTGCCTGCTGCCTCGCAGGCGCTGGGTTTGTCCGAAGGCCTGCTCGGCACCGTCGCCGCCGTCGTGCTGGCGCTTGGCGCAGTACTGGCTATCGGCATCTACCGTCGGCGCCTGCCGGAACAACCGTTGCGCGACAACCTGCTGGTCAGGGTTGGCCGCCGCACGTTGCGCTTGCCGGGGCGTCGCCTGACTTTCCTGCAACTGATCATTACCGCCCTCGACGTTGCGGCTGCCGCCACGGTCCTTTATCTGTTGCTGCCGGAAGCGCCACCGTTTGGTGCGTTCCTGTTGGTGTACCTGCTGGCATTGGCTGCCGGCGTACTCAGCCATGTACCCGGCGGCGTCGGTGTGTTCGAAGCGATTCTGCTCGCCGCTTTCGCTGACAAACTCGGCGCCGCGCCTCTGGCCGCTGCGCTGCTGCTGTATCGCCTGATCTATGTGGTACTGCCGCTGCTGGTCGCCTGCGTATTCCTGCTGATCAATGAAGGTCAGCGCCTGTTTCAGACTCAGACCATGCGTGCAGCGTCTGGTCTGGCCGCGCCGATTCTGGCGGTGCTGGTGTTCTTGTCCGGTGTGGTGCTGCTGTTTTCCGGCGCCACTCCCGAGATCGACACACGTCTGGAGCACATCGGCTTTCTGATCCCGCATCGTCTGGTCGACGCTTCGCACTTCGGCGCCAGCCTGATCGGCGTACTGTGCCTGATGCTCGCCCAGGGCCTGCGTCGTCGCCTGTCCGCCGCGTGGATGCTCACCACCATTCTGCTGTTGGTCGGCGCCCTGCTCTCGCTGCTTAAGGGCTTCGACTGGGAAGAAGCGACGCTGATGACCCTGACGGCTGCGCTGCTCGGAGTGTTCCGTCGCTCGTTCTATCGCCCGAGTCGTCTGACCGAACTGCCGTTCTCGCCGCTGTATCTGGTGGCCAGCCTGTGCGTCCTCGGTGCATCGACGTGGCTGCTGCTGTTCGCCTATCAAGACGTGCCTTACAGCCATCAGCTGTGGTGGCAGTTCACTCTTGATGCTGACGCACCGCGTGGCCTGCGTTCGCTGCTCGGCGCTGCTGTGCTGTTGCTGGTGATCGCCCTGACCTGGCTGCTGCGCACCGCACGCCCGGTCATTCACCTGCCAACGCCTGACGAACTCGATCGCGCGGCAAAGATCCTGATGGCCTCGTCGCAACCCGACGGTGGCCTGGCGCTGACCGGTGACAAGGCGCTGCTGTTTCACCAGAACGACGAAGCGTTCCTGATGTACGCCCGCCGTGGCCGCAGCCTGGTGGCGCTGTACGACCCGATCGGCCCCGGCCAGCAACGCGCCGAGATGATCTGGCAGTTCCGCGACCTCTGTGACATTCACCACGCTCGCCCGGTGTTCTACCAGGTGCGCGCGGAGAACCTGCCGTACTACATGGACATCGGCCTGACCGCGATCAAACTCGGCGAAGAAGCCCGGGTCGATCTTCTTCGCTTTGACCTGGAAGCCAAGGGCAAAGAGATGAAGGACCTGCGTTACACCTGGAACCGTGGCACTCGCGATGGTCTGTCGCTGGAGATCCATGAGCCCGGTCAGGCGCCGATGGACGAGCTGAAAGTGATTTCCGACGCGTGGCTGACTGGCAAGAACGTGCGTGAGAAAGGCTTCTCCCTCGGCCGTTTCAGCGACGATTACCTGAAGCATTTCCGCATCGCGGTGATTCGCTTCGAAGGTCGCCCGGTGGCGTTCGCCAACCTGCTCGAAACTTATAGCCATGACCTGGCCAGTCTCGACCTGATGCGCGCGCACCCGGACGCCCCCAAGCTGACCATGGAATTCATGATGGTCGGCCTGATTCAACACTATAAGAGTCACGGATACGCGCGCTTCAGCCTGGGCATGGTGCCGTTGTCGGGGTTGCAACCCCGGCGTGGTGCACCGCTGACCCAGCGTCTGGGCTCGATGGTTTTCCGCCGTGGTGAGCAGCTATACAACTTCCAAGGCTTGCGCCGCTTCAAAGACAAGTTCCAGCCTGACTGGGAACCCCGTTATATGGCCGTGCCCGCCGGACTCGATCCGCTGGTGGCACTGGCCGACACTGCTGCCCTGATCGCGGGTGGCTTGACTGGATTGGTGAAACGCTGATGATTCAACGCTCCCTGAAGTACATCCTGGCCGCACTGATCGTGCTGGCCGTGATTGCCGGCGGCGGTTTCTGGTACCTCAAACGTCCGGCACCGGAACCGACCGTCGAACAGCTGACCCCGGCCGATGGCGCCGCCATGACCCGCGTCATCCCGGGCACCAAGCCCAAGGCGCAGGTACTGGTCGCGGTCAACGACGACCAGAAACTCTCTGAAAAACAACTGACCACCCTGAGCCGCAGCGCCTCGGCGCAAATCGTTCAGGTGATTCTGCCCAAGGACTGCCTGCTGCAAAGCCGCGCCCTGCAATCGGGTCTGCGTGAACTCAACGGCCCGGCCACTTTGGTCAGCGGCATCGGCCCGGGCGCTGTGCTGGCCTGGCGCTGGTTGTCGGAACAGAAAGACGACAAGGCCCAAGCCATCTCCGTCGACCTCGCTCTGGAAAAAGGTGGCTGCACCCACCTGCTGCCAAAATCCGCCGCCCACGGCCACTGGCTGGCAGCGTGGAACGACAACCCGGACGACGCCAGCGCAGGTTTCGTGCGCGATCAACCGAACGCCGAAACCAGCATCAGCGACTACGACATCAACCTGCCGCAAGTGCTGAACAACGAACTGCGCAAAATCCTCGTTGGCGGCGACAAGGCCAACGGCGGTCTGGCGATCCCGGTGGTTGAAGTGCCGGCCGGCCAAGCCAAAGACACCGTGACCCTGTTCCTCTCCGGTGACGGCGGCTGGCGCGACCTCGACCGCGACGTGGCCGGTGAAATGGCCAAGATCGGTTACCCGGTGGTCGGCATCGACACCCTGCGCTACTACTGGCAGCACAAGAGCCCGGAGCAAAGTGCACTGGACCTGACCGAACTGATGCAGCACTACCGGCAGAAATGGGGCACCAAACGCTTCATCCTCACCGGTTACTCGTTCGGCGCTGATGTGTTGCCAGCGATCTACAACCGCTTGCCGGACACCGAGCAGCAACGCGTAGACGCGATCATCCTGCTGGCCTTCGCCCGCACTGGCAGCTTCGAAATCGAAGTCGAAGGCTGGCTGGGCAACGCCGGCAAAGAAGCCGCCACCGGGCCGGAAATGGCCAAGCTGCCAGCGGCCAAGGTTGTGTGCATCTACGGTGAAGAAGAGACCGATGAAAGCGGCTGCACGGACAAGACTGCAGTGGGCGAGGCCGTGAAACTGCCCGGCGGCCACCATTTCGACGAGAACTACCCGGCGCTGGCCAAGCGCTTGGTGGATTTGATCGAGAAGCGTCAGAGCAAGGACTCGGTCGCCGAAGAGTGATCTGAGCCACGCCCACAAAAAGCCCCCGCAACTTTGCAGTCGCGGGGGCTTTTTACATCTCGGACGATGACCCCATTCCTCTGTAGGAGTGAGCCTGCTCGCGATAGCGGAGTGTCAGCCACCTATTTGCCAACTGATACACCGCTATCGCGAGCAGGCTCACTCCTACAATGGAATTGCGCTGGATTCAGAAACTTTATACATGCACTCGTAAATATCTTGACTATCGATGAAGCCAAAAACGGCAGATGTCCACATTCCATAAAATGTGGACACCTGCATCGTCGGCAACATTGAATCGTCAACCCCGAAAATCACCAGTGGCGTGTAGTTTCGTTTACTTCCAGTCTCGCAATATCAGATGACGCCCACAGACCTTGTAGGCAAACTCCGAAACTCGTGTTCGGGCGCTGTGCCGCTCTATTGCGCTGTTTTTCGACGGGATACTCTCCGGACGTCGCTGACCCATTCAGCGATCGGGCTTGGTAACCCGGTGGAATAAGGCGCAACAGCGCACCCGACACGACTCAGGCGAAACCCGTCCGAGCCCCTGTGTTATGGCAGCTGTGCGTGGGACGCTTTCGGGCGTGCCGGTTTCCTTGATTCCCCGGTTTACCAACCTGCGCACAGCTGCCACCCATTCGCTTGGTATCGGATGCGGCAGCTCTCGAAATCAAGGGAACTGACAATGAACAATCCATCCGATCTTAAAACCATCGGCTTCACCCCTTTCCTCTACAACGCGGATCAAGCGTTCTTCAACGTCCGCGCCGGCATCCCGATTCTCGATGCCTTGTCCCAATCCTCCGACCTGCTATCCCTCGCCAAATCGTTCGCCGAGGATGCTGCCTTCATCAGAGACACCGACCGCCATGCCTGGGCTGCGCATTACCTGACGGTGATGGGCAAAGCTTTGATTGATGATGTGATTCAGGCGTTGATGCCGCGACCCGGTCGCACAAAGACCGAATCCGAAGAAGAATTGCCTGAAAGCCACTAACACCACAGAACCCTTGTGGGAGCGAGCTTGCTCGCGAATGCGGTGGGTCAGCCGAAGAATGCTTCTCCTGTCACTCAGCCTTCGCGAGCAAGCTCGCTCCCACAGGGGGATTTGCGTGGGTTTGAGGTTTATGTGCAGGCACAAAAAAGCCCCCGACAGCCTTGAAGCTGACGGGGGCTTTTGAGTTGCGGCGGGGCTTACATTTCTACCTGCGTGCCCAACTCAATCACCCGGTTCAGCGGCAGATTAAAGAACCGCAAATTGCCATTGGCATTCTTCAACATGAACGCGAACAACGCCTCACGCCAACGCGCCATCCCTTCAAGTTTCGAGGCGATCACCGTTTCCCGGCTGAGGAAGTAGGTCGTACGCATCGGACTGAAGTCCAGATCATCCAGATGGCACAGCTTCAGCGCCTGCGGCACGTCCGGTTCGTCGGTGAAGCCGAAGTGCAGGATCACCCGGAAGAAACCCTCGCCGTGCGCTTCGACCTCGAAACGCCGCGATGGCGGTACGCGCGGGATGTCTTCGTAGACCACCGTCAGCAACACCACCTGCTCATGCAGCACCTGGTTATGCAGCAGGTTGTGCAACAGCGCATGCGGCACGGCGTCGGAGCGCGCGGTGAGGAACACGGCGGTGCCCTGCACGCGATGCGGTGGCTGCACGCGGATACTGCTGATGAAGATCGGCAACGGCAGCGCGCCTTCGTCGAGGCGATCGACCAGCAGTTGTTTGCCGCGCTTCCAGGTGGTCATCAGCACGAACAGCGCGATACCGGCGATCACCGGGAAGGCACCGCCCTGCACGATCTTCGGCACGTTGGCGGCGAAGTACAGACCGTCCACCAGCAGGAAGCCGATCAGCACCGGCACGGCGAGGATCGGTGGCCATTTCCACAGCAGCAACATAACCGCCGACACCAGAATGGTGGTCATCAGCATGGTGCCAGTCACCGCCACGCCATAGGCCGAGGCCAGTGCGCCGGAGGATTCGAAACCGAGCACCAATAGGACCACGCCGACCATCAGCGCCCAGTTCACCGCACCAATATAGATCTGGCCCTGCTCGTCGCTGGAGGTGTGCTGGATGTACATGCGCGGGATGTATCCGAGCTGAATCGCCTGACGGGTCAGGGAGAATGCACCGGAAATCACCGCTTGCGAGGCGATCACCGTGGCCAGCGTCGACAGACCGACCAGCGGAATCAGCGCCCAGCTCGGCGCCAGCAGATAGAACGGGTTACGCGCCGCCTCAGGGTTTTCCAGCAGCAAGGCGCCCTGACCGAAGTAATTGAGCACCAGCGCCGGCAACACCAGGATGAACCAGGCGCGGGCAATCGGCTTACGACCAAAATGGCCCATGTCGGCGTACAGCGCTTCGGCACCGGTCAGCGCCAGCACTACGGCGCCGAGGATCGCCACGCCCATGCCCGGATGCACGACGAAGAAATTCACCGCCCAGATCGGGTTCATCGCATGCAGCACTTCTGGCGTGTGGCTGATGCCATACACACCAAGCGCGCCGAGGACGAGGAACCAGGTGACCATGATCGGCCCGAAGAGGATGCCGATCCGCGCGGTACCGTGACTCTGGATCAGGAACAACCCGACCAGCACCACCAGCGACAGCGGCACCACCCAATGGTCGATACCATCGAATGCCAGTCCCAGACCTTCAATCGCCGACAGTACGGAAATCGCCGGGGTGATCATGCTGTCGCCATAGAACAGCGCTGCGCCGATCAGTCCGCAAACCACCAGCAACGAGCGCAATTTCTTGCGATGCCCTGCCGCACGACGCGCCAACGCGGTGAGCGCCATGATGCCGCCCTCGCCCTGGTTGTCGGCGCGCAGCACGAACATCATGTATTTGATCGACACGACCCAGATCAGCGACCAGAAGATCAACGACAGAATGCCCAGCACGCCGTCATGGTTGACCGATACGCCGTAAGCGCCGGAAAACACTTCTTTGAGGGTGTACAGCGGGCTCGTGCCGATGTCGCCGTAAACTACCCCGACCGCCGCGACCAGCATGCTCAGCGGCTTGGTGGCCGAACCCTCGGCGCCTGCCGCATGACTACTTGCCTGACCCATCCAACACTCCTACTTCTCAGAACCGGCTTCTTGAATGAAGCACTATGCTTTGTGGTGCAGCATGCGCTGTTTTACCTGTTGTTACAGACGTTTTGTTGACTGTAAAAAATTGGTAAAGCTCAACGGCGCGAAGCATAGCGCAGCACTCGTCGTATTTCCCTGCATAAAGCTGGTCAAGTGCGTTGCCCGCCGCTAGAATTGCGCACTTTTTGATCAGAGGCGCGCCCTAAGCGCCCATCCGTCGGCTTTCGCACCAAGAAAGCGATGTCACAAAATACCGAGGTTAGACATGTCCACCACTCCCGCGCCGGCCAATCCAAAGGTTGGCTTTGTATCTCTGGGTTGCCCGAAAGCACTGGTCGACTCCGAGCGCATCCTGACCCAGCTGCGCATGGAAGGCTATGACGTGGTGTCCACCTATCAGGACGCCGACGTGGTCGTGGTCAATACCTGCGGTTTCATCGATTCGGCCAAGGCTGAGTCGCTGGAAGTGATCGGCGAAGCGATCAAGGAAAACGGCAAGGTGATCGTCACCGGTTGCATGGGCGTGGAAGAAGGCAATATCCGCGACGTGCACCCGAGCGTGCTGGCCGTGACCGGTCCGCAGCAGTACGAGCAAGTGGTCAACGCCGTGCACGAAGTGGTGCCACCGCGTAAGGATCACAACCCGCTGATCGACCTGGTGCCGCCGCAAGGCATCAAACTGACCCCGCGCCACTACGCGTACCTGAAGATTTCCGAAGGCTGCAACCACAGCTGCTCGTTCTGCATCATCCCGTCGATGCGCGGCAAACTGGTCAGCCGTCCGGTGGGCGATGTGCTCGACGAAGCTCAGCGTCTGGTCAAATCCGGCGTTAAAGAGTTGCTGGTGATTTCGCAAGACACCAGCGCTTACGGCGTAGATGTGAAATACCGCACCGGTTTCTGGAACGGCGCGCCGGTGAAAACCCGCATGACCGAACTCTGCGAAGCCCTGAGCAGCCTCGGCGTCTGGGTGCGTCTGCACTACGTTTACCCGTACCCGCACGTTGACGAGCTGATCCCGTTGATGGCCGCCGGCAAGATCCTGCCGTACCTCGACATCCCGTTCCAGCACGCCAGCCCGAAAGTGTTGAAGTCGATGAAACGCCCGGCGTTCGAAGACAAGACCTTGGCGCGGATCAAGAACTGGCGCGAAATCTGCCCGGACCTGATCATCCGTTCGACCTTCATCGTCGGCTTCCCGGGCGAAACCGAAGAAGATTTCCAGTACCTGCTGAACTGGCTGACCGAAGCCCAGCTCGACCGCGTCGGCTGCTTCCAGTACTCGCCGGTGGATGGCGCGCCAGCGAATGATCTGGATCTGGAGATCGTACCGGACGACGTCAAGCAGGATCGTTGGGATCGCTTTATGGCGCACCAGCAAGCGATCAGCTCGGCGCGTCTGCAAATGCGTATTGGCCGTGAGATTGAAGTGCTGGTCGATGAAGTCGACGAGCAAGGCGCGGTTGGCCGCTGCTTCTTCGATGCCCCGGAAATCGATGGCAATGTGTTTATTGATAACGGCAGCAATCTGAAGCCGGGTGACAAGGTCTGGTGCAAGGTTACTGACGCTGACGAATATGACCTGTGGGCTGAGCAGATCTGATCTGAAGATCAAAAGCCCCTCACCCTAGCCCTCTCCCAGAGGGAGAGGGGACTGATCCATGTGTTCTTGCGAGCTGCACCGACCTGAACGTTCGAGTCGAACTCAGGTTTTGAAAAGCATGAAGATCTGCTCCCTTCCCCCTCGCTCTGAGGAAGAAGGAACTGATCGAGGTGTTCTTCAGAATGACGGCGACTTGAAATATCGAGTCGTGCTCAGGTTGCAGTGGTCAACTAATTCCGGACACCTCGATAGGTGGTTCTGACGCCATCGCCCGCTCATAGACGGTCGGTGGCAGATATCCCAGTTTCGAGTGCAGCCGTTCGTTGTTATAAAACCCAACGATGTACTCGGTGATGTCGCGGATCGCTTCAGCATGGTTGGCGTAGTCACGTCGCCATACCCGCTCCATTTTCAAACTCAGGAAGAAGCGTTCCATCACCGCATTGTCCCAGCAATTACCTTTACGGCTCATGCTCTGCTGCATGTCGTTTCTTGCCAGTAACTCTCTGTAAGTTGCACTTGCGTATTGACTGCCCCGATCTGAGTGGGCAATCAAGCCTGGTGGCGGTTGACGCTGCGCGATAGCCAGTTGCATCGCGGTGCACACCAGCTCTGCCGGCATGTTCGGAGCCATCGACCAGCCCACTATCTTGCGCGAGAACAAGTCCAATACTACGGCCAGATACAACCAGCCACTGCGGGTGCGGATATAGGTGATGTCGGCTACCCAGGCCTTGTTTGGCGCTACTGGATCAAATTTTCTGTTCAGTACATTCTCTGCAATCGGCAGGTCATGATTACTATCGGTTGTGTGTACAAACTTGCGCTTCCAGGCTGAACGCAGTCCGTTAGCCCGCATCAATCGACGGATTTTATACAGCCCGACAAGCATGCCTTTACCGCGCAAAGCGTCGCGCAAAGGGCGGCTGCCGTAGCAGCCTCCACTCTCGGCGAAAGACGCCTTGAGTTGCACAAGAACAGGACAACTCTGCCGAACAGGCGCATCGGCACGCTTCTGAGACTCATAGAAGCCTGAACGACTAATGCTCAGCAACCGACAGACATGAGCCACTGAGTAAGCCTTCTGTTGCAGCTGCCGAACCAGTCGATACCTTACTTCAGCTCGCGGGCAAAGAAGGCGGTAGCCTTTTTTAAGATGTCGTTATCCATCTTGAGCTGCCGATTTTCTTGTTCCAATTGCCGGATGCGCTGCTGTTCCGCCGTCAATGGCTTGCCGATTCCGGCCTGCCCCAGTTGCTCTGCCTCGTATTGCTGCACCCAGCGTCGAACGGCTGTCTCACCAATGTTCAGATCTTGGCAAACCTGCACAACGGTCAGTCCCTGATCCTTGATCATCTTCACGACTTGCAGCTTGAAGCTGTCGTCGAATGCCCTGCGTTTTTTAGTCATGAATAACTCCTCGATAGATGTATTTTCCACCTATCGGGGTGTCTGGGGAAATTAGACCACTGCAGGTTTTGAACAGCATGAAGATCTGCTCCCTTCCCCCTCGCCCTCTCTGGGGAGAGGGGACTGATCGAGGTGTTCTTCAGAATGACTGCGACTTGAAATATCGAGTCGTGCTCAGGTTATGAACAGCATGAAGATCTGCTCCCTTCCCCCTCGCCCCCTTGGGGGAGAGGGGACTGATCGAGGTGTTCTTCAGAATGACGGCGACTTGAAATATCGAGTCGGGCTCAGGTTTTGAACAGCATGAAGATCTGCTCCCTTCCCCCTCGCCCCTCGGGGAGAGGGTTGGGGTGAGGGGAGAGATCTTGCTGGCGACAGAAATAGCCAGCCAGACACCGCAACAAATACACAAAGCCCCACTCTTTTTACAAGATGCGGGGCTTTTTTACGGCTATCGTTTAGCGGGGACGGACTCCCTTGAAACGGACAAGAGGCAGACGGGCATGCGTCACCATTCGGTCATCCATACGCCGAAACTCAGCGATTATCAGGAACTGACCCGGGTCTGGGAGGCCTCGGTTCGCGCCACCCATGATTTTCTGCCGGACAGCTATATCGAGCTGCTGCGTAATCTGGTGCTCACGCGTTATCTGGATGCGGTGATGTTGATCTGCACCAAGGACGCCGACCAGCGCATCACCGGGTTTGCCGGTGTCGCGGCGGGCAAGATCGAGATGCTGTTCATCGATCCGGATTATCGGGGTCAGGGCTTGGGCAAGAAACTGCTGAACTACGCCCTGCAGCATTTGAATGCCGATGAACTCGACGTCAACGAACAGAACCCGCAGGCCTTGGGGTTTTACTTCAAGCAGGGTTTCGAGGTCATCGGCCGCTCGGAGGTCGATGGCATGGGCCAGCCGTATCCGTTGCTGCACATGCGTCTGCGACAAAATCAGCAACGCTCAAGCAACGGCTGACACCACCCAACCCCATGTAGGAGTGAGCCTGCTCGCGATAGCGCCAGATCAGCCACCATCAATGTCGAATCTCAGATGGCTATCGCGAGCAGGCTCACTCCTACAAAAAGCATTACCGAAATGGAACCGGGCTTAACCGGCGCCACACAGGTACAATGCCCACCCCTTTTTTGTTACGGCCCTGTCATGACTGACCCGATTCGCCTCTCCAAACGCCTCATCGAACTGGTCGGTTGCTCCCGCCGGGAGGCCGAGCTGTTCATTGAGGGCGGCTGGGTCACCGTGGACGGCGAAGTGATTGACGAGCCGCAATTCAAGGTCGGCGACCAGAAGGTCGAGCTCGACAAGGACGCCAAGGCCACCGCGCCGGAGCCGGTGACCATCCTGCTCAACGCCCCTGCCGGCATGGACGTTGAAACCGCCATGCAATCGCTGAGCGCCGAAACCCTCAGCGAAGAACATCGTTTCAGCAAACGCCCTCTGCGCGGGCACTTCCTGCGCCTGACCGCCAGCGCCGACCTGCAAGCCAAGGCCAGCGGCCTGCTGGTGTTCACTCAGGACTGGAAAATCCTGCGCAAGCTCACCGCTGATGCCGCGAAAATCGAGCAGGAATATGTGGTCGAGGTCGAAGGTGACATGGTCGCCCACGGCCTCAACCGTTTGCAGCACGGCCTGACCCACAAGGGCAAGGAGCTGCCGCCGGTCAAGGCCAGCTGGCAGAACGAAAACCGTCTGCGCTTCGCCATGAAAGACCCGCAGCCGGGGATCATCGCCCAGTTCTGCGAAGCCGTCGGCCTCAAGGTCATCGGCATCCGCCGCATCCGCATCGGCGGCGTCTCGATCGGCAAGGTCCCGGTCGGTCAATGGCGCTACCTGTCCGGCAAAGAGAAGTTCTAAGACTTCCACTGCCGCCACACATTCCGGCAGCGCGCCTGCGTGCTGCCCACAACGCTTATCAGGATTACTCACATGATTCATAACGACGTATTGCGCAGCGTGCGCTACATGCTCGACATCAGCGACAAGAAGGTTGTCGAGATCATCAAACTCGGCGGCATGGAAGTAGCGCTCGCCGACGTAGTGACCTGGCTCGACAAGAAAGAAGAAGACGAAGAAGGTTTCGTGCGCTGCCCGGACGAAGTCATCGCGCACTTCCTCGACGGCCTGGTGATCTTCAAGCGTGGCAAGGACGAAAGCCGTCCGCCGCAGCCGATCGAAGTGCCGGTGACCAACAACATCATCCTGAAAAAGCTGCGCGTCGCTTTCGAACTGAAAGAAGACGATATGCACGCAATCCTCAAGGCGGCCGAGTTCCCGGTGTCCAAGCCTGAGCTGAGCGCGCTGTTTCGCAAGGTCGGCCACACCAACTATCGCCCGTGTGGCGACCAGTTGCTGCGCAACTTCCTCAAGGGTCTGACCCTGCGCGTTCGCCCGGCCTGATCCCCTTCTGTGGTGGCGACTGATGGTCGCCGCCGCAACGCATGACCGATCATTCCCTCCGAAAATAGTGGCTCCGCTTTTCGCGGCTGACGACTAGGGTGTACTGATTCCCTAGCCCTCAGGATTCGCCATGCACCCGTATTTCTCCCTGCAAGGCCGCACCGCTCTGGTGACCGGCGGCACCCGTGGTATCGGCAAAATGATCGCCAAGGCCTTTGTCGAGGCTGGCGCGCGCGTGTATGTCTGCTCGCGCGACGCTGAAGCTTGTCATCAAACGGCTGAAGAACTCAGCGCTTTGGGCAAGTGTCATGGCGTGGCGGCGAACCTGGCGACCGAAGAAGGTGTGCAGGAACTGGCCGCGCGCCTGGGCGAGCAGATCACGCATCTGGATATTCTGGTGAACAACGCCGGCACCACCTGGGGCGCGCCGCTGGAAAGCTATCCAGTGAAGGGCTGGGAAAAGGTCATGCAGCTCAACGTGACCTCGGTGTTCACCTGCATCCAGCAGTTTCTGCCGCTGTTGCGCAAGGGTGGTTCTGCGGCGAATCCGGCGCGGATTATCAATATCGGTTCGGTGGCGGGGATTTCTTCGTTTGGCGAGCAGGCGTATGCCTACGGACCGAGCAAGGCCGCCTTGCATCAATTGTCGCGGATTCTTGCGCGGGAGCTGGTGAGCCAGCACATCAACGTCAATGTGATTGCACCGGGAAGGTTCCCGAGCAAGATGACGCAGCATATTGGCAATGATCAGCAGGCGCTGGCTGAGGATACGGCGTTGATTCCGATGAAGCGTTGGGGGCGGGAGGAAGAGATGGCGGCATTGGCGATCAGTCTGGCGAGTACGGCTGGGGCTTATATGACGGGGAATATTATTCCGTTGGATGGTGGTTTCAGCCTCTAGGTCGGCGGTGAAGCTATCGCGAGCAGGCTCACTCCTACAGGGATTTTCAGCGAACACAGATTTTGTGTACATTTACAACCCTGTAGGAGTGAGCCTGCTCGCGATGGCGTCCGCCCTGCCACCACCAGACTTGAGACGGGACGGGTTATCATGCCCACCCTGCCCCGCTTCGAATGCAAACCATGACTTACAGCGTCTCCCCCATTGGCTTCGTGCGCTCCTGCTTCAAGGAGAAATTCGCCATCCCGCGCCAACCGCAATTGGCCCCCGCCGCCCGTGGCGTACTGGAACTGGTGGCGCCGTTTGATCAGGGTGACGCCGTGCAAGGGCTGGAACAGGTCAGTCATGTCTGGCTGCTGTTTCTGTTTCATCAGGCACTGGAAGACAAACCTCGCTTGAAAGTGCGCCCGCCACGTTTAGGCGGCAACAAGTCCATGGGTGTGTTCGCAACCCGCGCGACTCACCGTCCCAACGGCATCGGCCAGTCTGTGGTGAAACTGGACAAGGTCGAAGCCAACCGGTTGTTTATCTCCGGGATCGACTTGCTCGACGGCACACCGGTTCTCGACATCAAACCCTACGTGCCTTACGCGGACATCATTCCCGAAGCCTCCAACAGCATCGCCAGCGCTGCGCCGCAGCTGATTGACGTGCAGTGGACGGACTCGGCGCTGAAACAAGCGCACACACACGCTCAGCGCCTCGACGAGCCGTTGGTTGAGCTGATTGAACAGTGTCTGGCCCAGGATCCGCGTCCGGCCTATCAAACCCCGGTGCCTGAGCGGGAATATGGCGCGCAATTCTGGGATCTGGACGTGCGCTGGCATTATCCGACGCCTGAGCAGATTCGCGTGCTGGAAGTCATTCCAGCCATGGTCTGAAACCGCGCCCAATGTAGGAGCTGCCGCAGGCTGCGATCTTTTGATTTTGCTCTTCAAAAGCAAGATCAAAAGATCGCAGCCTTCGGCAGCTCCTACAGGTGAATGTCGCGGGCAAAAAAAAGCCCCCATTGCCAATTCAGGCAATGGGGGCTTCTTCAGTGGGACTTACTTCTCGACGAACGCACGCTCGATCAGGTAATCACCCGGCTCGCGCATCCGCGCCGAGATCTTCAGGCCGAAGCTGTCGAGCACTTCGCTGGTCTCGTCGAGCATGCTCGGGCTACCGCAGATCATCGCGCGGTCGTCCTGCGGGTTGATCGGTGGCAGGCCGATGTCGCTGAACAGCTTGCCGCTGCGCATCAGATCGGTCAGACGGCCCTGATTCTCGAAAGGCTCGCGAGTCACGGTCGGGTAGTAGATCAGCTTGTCACGCAGCGCTTCGCCGAAGAACTCGTTCTGCGGCAGGTGCTCGGTGATGAATTCGCGGTAGGCGACTTCGTTGACGTAGCGCACACCGTGAACCAGGATCACTTTTTCAAAGCGCTCGTAGGTTTCCGGGTCCTGAATCACGCTCATGAACGGCGCCAGACCAGTGCCGGTGCTCAGCAGGTACAAGTGCTTGCCCGGGTTCAGGTCGTCGAGCACCAGGGTGCCGGTAGGCTTCTTCGAGATGATGATCTCGTCGCCTTCCTTCAAATGCTGCAGCTGCGAGGTCAGCGGGCCGTCCTGCACCTTGATGCTGAAGAACTCCAGATGCTCTTCCCAGTTCGGGCTGGCGATCGAGTAAGCGCGCATAAGCGGGCGGCCGTTGGGCTGTTGCAGGCCGATCATCACGAACTGACCGTTCTCGAAGCGCAGGCCCGGATCGCGGGTGCACTTGAAGCTGAACAGAGTGTCGTTCCAGTGATGAACACTGAGGACACGCTCGTGGTTCATGTTGCTCATGTACGTTTGACTCCTGGAGATTGGGTCTGCGCTGGCTTTTGAAGGCGACGGTGCGCAATTGCATCGCATTCTAATAGCGACGACAATATCTGTTAACTGGATTATTAAGATAAGGGTTATCGGTTATATCGATATGCGATTTACTCTCCGTCAACTGCAAGTCTTCGTCGCCGTCGCCCAGCAGGAAAGCGTATCCCGTGCTGCGGGTCTGCTCAACCTCTCGCAGTCGGCCGCCAGCACCTCGATCACCGAGCTCGAGCGCCAGTCCAGCTGCCAGCTGTTCGATCGCGCAGGCAAACGGCTGAGCCTCAACGCCCTCGGCAAACAGCTGTTGCCGCAGGCGGTGGCCCTGCTCGATCAGGCCAAGGAAATCGAAGACCTGCTCAACGGCAAATCCGGTTTCGGCTCACTGTCGGTGGGCGCGACGCTGACCATCGGCAATTATCTGGCGACTCTGCTGATCGGCAGTTTCATGCAGCGCCACCCGGAAAGCCAGGTGAAGCTGCACGTGCAGAACACTGCCAATATCGTGCAGCAAGTCGCCCACTACGAAATTGATCTGGGTCTAATCGAAGGCGATTGCAGCCACCCGGACATCGAAGTGCAGAGTTGGGTCGAGGATGAGTTGGTGGTGTTTTGTGCGCCGCAGCATCCATTGGCCCAACGCGGCAGCGCGAGCATGGAAGAGCTGACTCACGAAGCGTGGATTCTACGTGAACAGGGTTCCGGCACGCGTCTGACCTTCGATCAGGCCATGCGTCACCATCGCAGTTCGCTGAATATCCGTCTGGAGCTGGAGCACACCGAAGCGATCAAACGCGCGGTGGAATCGGGGCTGGGGATTGGCTGCATCTCGCGGCTGGCGCTGCGCGATGCGTTCCGCCGCGGCAGTCTGGTGCCGGTGGAAACGCCGGATCTGGATCTGGCGCGACAGTTCTACTTCATCTGGCACAAACAGAAATATCAGACTTCCGCCATGCGCGAGTTTCTCGATCTGTGCCGCGCTTTCACCGCCGGGGTGCAGCGCAGCGACGAGATCGTTTTGCCGACAATCGCTTAAAGCAGAATCACTGCCCACACCAGCGCGATCATGCTCAGTGCCACGAATTGCGCGGCGCTGCCCATGTCCTTGGCGTTCTTCGACAGCGGGTGCAGTTCCAGCGAGATGCGGTCGATGGCTGCTTCCACCGCCGAGTTCAGCAACTCGACGATCAGCGCCAACAGGCACACCGCGATCAACAGCGCTTGTTCAACGCGGCTGACATTGAGGAAGAACGTCAACGGAACCAGCACCACATTGAGCAGTACCAATTGGCGGAAGGCTGCTTCGCCGGTGAAGGCTGCGCGCAGGCCGTCCAGCGAATAACCGGAGGCGTTGAGGATACGTTTCAGGCCGGTCTGGCCCTTGAAAGGTGACATAAAGTAGAAACCAACCAAAAAGGAGTGGGAAAGCTAGATCAACAAAAGTCAAAAAAGCGTGAAGACGCCAGCCATTATTGGCTCGGAATTGACTCAAGTTGTTGCAGCAGTAAAGCCGCTTGCGTGCGAGTGCGCACATTCAGCTTGCGAAAGATCGCCGTAACGTGGGCCTTGATGGTCGCTTCCGACACACTCAACTCATAAGCAATCTGCTTGTTCAGCAGGCCTTCGCAGACCATGGTCAACACGCGGAACTGCTGCGGCGTCAGGCTGGCCAAACCATCGCTGGCGGCTTTGGCTTCGTCGGAAACGGCGACGGCTTCAAACGCTTGCGGCGGCCAGAAGACATCGCCATCGAGCACTTTGCGCACCGCTTGCTGAATCACGCTGAGGTCGCTGGACTTGGGAATAAAGCCACTGGCGCCGAACTCACGGGATTTGACCATCACCGAAGCTTCTTCCTGCGCCGAAACCATCACCACCGGAATCTGCGGGTACTGGCCGCGCAGCATGACCAACCCGGAAAACCCGAAAGCGCCGGGCATGTTCAGGTCCAGCAGGACCAGATCCCAGTCAGCCTTTTCGGTCAGGCGCGCTTCCAGTTCGGCGATGCTCGCCACTTCCACCAGCCGTACATCCGGGCCAAGGCCCAGCGTCACCGCTTGATGCAGGGCGCTACGAAACAGAGGGTGATCATCGGCAATCAGGATGTCGTATGTGGCCATTTTTCAAATGATCCTGTTTTTGATGGCAGACGCGGCGCATTCCGGTCTGGCCAAAGCAACTCAAGATGCCGCTTTCAAGCGATATCCACAGGGGCACGTTCAACGCCAATCAACAGCAAACACGGCGTTTCAAACCTTGGCCGCACCCTAAACGGCGCCAAGCATGCCCAGCGAAGACGGGGTGGTCAAGCAGCGCGGCCGCTGGCTTGTACAGTATGGGCCACTATTGGGCCAACTCCGGCTGCGGCTTTCGTATATAGGGCAGTAACTCGGCGTGAGCGGGGGTGGACTCATTCATGTCGACCTGCTGTTTGGCGCCGAGGTAATGCTGGCTGAACACGTCGAAATAGGCGTCCAGCGCAGAAGCCGCGTCGCTGTCACCGGCCAGTTCCAGGCACAACGCCGCGACTTCGGCGGTGCACAGGTGCTCACTGCGGGTCGAGCGGCGCAAGCGGTAGCGCGAAAGTTTGTCGGGCAGCAGGCTCAAGATCGGCAAGCGATCGAAGTACGGGCTCTTGCGGAAAATCTTCCGCGCTTCGGTCCACGTCGCATCGAGCAGAATGAACAGCGGGCGCTTGCTGTTATCGGGAGCGACCGTATTGGTCACCCGTGACGGCTCGACGTATTCGCCGGGAAACACCAGATACGGCTGCCACTGCGGATCGTTGAGCAGCGCCAGCATCTGCGGATCGGGCTCGGTACGCGACCAGATGAATGCGTGGTTATCGCGCACCACATCGGCAATCAGCCAACCGGTGTTGCTCGGTTTGAACACTTCCTTGCCGGTCATGATCAGGCATACGCCGGAACGCGTTTCGACGCTCGGACGCCAGGCGCACAAACAATGGCTGATGATCACCCGGCAGTCGCGGCAACGCTCGGAGCGAAAGCCACGAGCCTGAATCGGCTTGATGCCTTCATCTTCGCGCTGATCGCGCAGACGGGCGACTGCGTTAGGGGCATGGTTCATCGCGGATAACGCCGAAAAGCAGGAAAACTCGACACGAACAACACTCGGCAGGGCAATAAAGGCCGGCAGTTTACCAGAGCGACGGGCACAAGCCTGTACCCTCCCGACCGGCTCCCCTATAATTCGCCGCCACTGAACGCACAGTCACGTGGCTGGTCGAACCACCAGTCACTGAACCAGGAGAGTTTCATGCTGCGCCTTATCGTTCCCACCGCTGCCATTCTGCTGGCGTCGTCCTTCACCGCTCAGGCTGCCTCCCTGAGTGAGCAGAATCTGAACCGCGAGCTGCGCAACGTCGCCGCCCAGAGCAGCGTCGGCACGCCACGCGCCATCAGTGAAGACATTCTTGATCAGGGCTTCACCGTTGAAGGCACGCAGTTGATCAACCACCTGAGCGTGCAGAAGAGCCACGCCGACAAGATGCGCGCGGACCCTAAAGCCGTGTATTTCCAGTTGGGCGCTTCGGTGTGCAACAACCCGTCGTTTCGCAAGCTGATGGCCAAGGGCGCGATCATGCGTTACGACTTCACGGAAGTGAAAACCAACAAAGCGATCGGCTCCGCCAGCTACCAGGAATCGGATTGCCCGAAAGCCGCCCCGGCGAAGAAGAAGTAATCATCGCGAATTGGCGCGCCGCTGTTCATCCTCGGCGCGCAGTTCGGCCAGCAAGGCCTGTAGATAGTGTGAACGGCGCTCGCCGCCCGCCAACCGCCGGCAGCACTCCTCTTCGAGACTGAGTTGATTGGTCTCGGCTGCCGCTTTCAACATCCGATACAGCTGCGTATCGATCTCCAGAATCACTCTGGCCATGTGTCCCGCCTCCTTGCCACCCGCAAATCCTTAAATCGCGTGCACCGTGACGCAAAGCTGTCGTACGACGCCTGTAAGTTAGTTAATCAGAGGGATTGCCGCTCGGCGCACGTTCGGACGAGCGGTGAAGGAATCGGCGGACAATCAATAATCGGTTGCCAGGCAAAACGTTGCGGCGCAATGATCAAGTCAGCGCAAATGCGCGCAAGGGTCTAAATTCAGAGTATTCCCGATCATTTCTCAACGGCAGGAAAGGAACTGCCGATCGTGTGTTTTTTGCAGCGCGGCACTGACGCCGCTCGTCAGGGCCATCCGCTCTGTGCAGAAGGAGACGTTGAATGCCTTACCAACCGAATGACCTCTTGAGCCGTCATTTTCAGGAAAGCGGTCCCGACCTCATCAGTAAGGTCGAAGAACAACTCAACCGTGTTTCCCCCAACAGCCCGAACATTCCCATCTATCGCGACATGATCCTGACCGTGCTGCGCATGGCCCAGGAAGACCACAACCGCTGGAACGCCAAGATTACCCTGCAAGCCCTGCGCGAACTGGAGCAAGCGTTCCGGGTACTGGAGCAATTCAAGGGGCGACGTAAAGTCACGGTATTCGGCTCGGCGCGCACGCCGGTCGAACATCCTTTGTATGCCATGGCCCGAGAACTCGGCGCGGCGTTGACCCGCTCGGGGATGATGGTCATCACCGGTGCCGGGGGCGGCATCATGGCCGCCGCCCATGAAGGTGCCGGTCGCGATCACAGCCTCGGGTTCAACATCACCCTGCCCTTCGAACAACATGCCAACCCGACGGTAGACGGCACCGGCAATCTGCTGCCGTTCCACTTCTTCTTCACGCGAAAACTGTTTTTCGTCAAAGAAGCTGACGCGCTGGTTTTATGCCCGGGCGGTTTCGGCACGCTGGATGAAGCTTTGGAAGTACTGACGTTGATCCAGACCGGCAAAAGCCCATTGGTGCCGGTAGTGCTGCTGGATGCACCCGGCGGAACGTTCTGGCAAGGCGCGATGGACTTCATCCGCCAGCAACTGGAGGCCAACCACTACATCCTGCCTACCGACATGAAACTGATGCGACTGGTTTACACCGTCGAAGAGGCGGTGGATCAGATCAACCAGTTCTACAGCAACTTCCACTCCAGTCGCTGGCTCAAGCGTCAGTTCGTGATTCGCATGCATCACAAGCTGAGCGATCAGGCGCTGGAGCACATGCAGGAAGCATTCGCCGATCTGTGCCTGAGTGACCAGTTTCATCAGCACGACTACAACGGTGAGGAACACGATGAAGCACAGTTCAGCCATCTGGCGCGGCTGGCCTTCGCCTTCAATGCTCGCACTCACGGGCGCCTGAGGGAGTTGATCGACTACATCAACCTGCCGGAAAACTGGGCTCAGTCAAAACCGCAAACAGCACAACGTTCGCGCGAACCCTCCAAGGTAATTTGAGGGCAAAAAAAAACGGCCCGCTATTTTCATAGCGGGCCGTTTTTATTGAATCGGTTTAATCGTCCATCCCTCGACCGCTGAACAAGCGGTTGATCATCTCCATCGAGAACCCCCGATAAGCCAGGAACCGACCTTGCTTGGCCCGTTCCTTCGCATCAATCGGTAAATGCCCGGAGAACTTCCGGCGCCAGGTGTCCTGAAGTTGTTCCTGCCAGCTGATACCGCTTTCGCGCAGGGCGAGTTCGATATCGGCACGTTGCAAACCGCGCTGGCTCAGCTCTTCGCGAATCCGCAGAGGGCCGTAGCCGGAACGGGCACGGTAGGAAACAAAGCTTTCAAGATAACGGGCTTCGGAAAGCAGCCCCTCTTCCGTTAAGCGGTCGAGGGCTGTTTCGATCATCTCCGCTTCAGCGCCGCGCTGACGCAGTTTGCGCGTCAACTCGACTCGACCATGCTCGCGGCGTGCGAGCAGGTCCATGGCGGTTCGCCGCACCGCGACGAGGGTATCGAGTACGGCGGTGGTCATCGCTGCAATCAGATGTCAGCGTCGGCCAGGTCGTCTTCAGTCTCTTTGACTGCAGAAGCCTTGGAGTCACCGATCGCTGCTGGAGTCAGCAGTTTGTCACGCAGTTGCTTCTCGAGCTTCGCGGCGATTTCCGGGTTGTCCGCCAGGAACTTGGCCGAGTTGGCCTTGCCCTGACCGATCTTGGTGCCTTCGTAGGCATACCAGGCGCCGGACTTCTCGACGAAACCGTGCAGCACACCCAGGTCGATCATCTCGCCATTGAGGTAGATGCCCTTGCCGTAAAGAATCTGGAACTCGGCCTGACGGAACGGCGAAGCGACCTTGTTCTTCACAACCTTGACGCGGGTTTCGCTACCGACCACTTCGTCGCCTTCTTTCACCGCGCCGGTACGGCGGATGTCGAGACGAACCGAAGCGTAGAACTTCAGTGCGTTACCACCGGTGGTGGTTTCCGGGCTACCGAACATCACGCCGATCTTCATGCGGATCTGGTTGATGAAGATCACCAGGCAGTTGGCGTTCTTGATGTTACCGGTGATTTTACGCAGCGCCTGGGACATCAGACGGGCTTGCAGGCCCACGTGCATGTCACCCATTTCGCCTTCGATTTCAGCCTTTGGTACCAGAGCTGCCACGGAGTCGACGATGATCACGTCAACCGCGTTGGAACGCACCAGCATGTCGGTGATTTCCAGTGCCTGTTCGCCGGTGTCCGGCTGGGACACCAGCAGGTCGTCGACGTTGACGCCGAGCTTGCCGGCGTACTCAGGGTCGAGGGCGTGTTCGGCGTCGACGAATGCGCAGGTCGCGCCGGCTTTTTGAGCCTGGGCGATCACGGACAGTGTCAGTGTGGTTTTACCGGAGGATTCAGGACCGTAGATTTCAACGATACGGCCTTTTGGCAGGCCGCCAATGCCGAGTGCGATGTCCAGACCCAGAGAGCCAGTGGAGATAGCCGGGATCGCCTGACGGTCCTGATCGCCCATACGCATCACGGCACCCTTGCCGAATTGACGTTCGATCTGACCCAGGGCCGCAGCCAAGGCTTTCTTCTTGTTGTCGTCCATTAAAGTCCTCACGTAATCAATAAGGCCTGACGGCCAACACCTGTATAAGTAGCCAGTATTATTCCACAGCGCTCGCGGATCGCCTACCCCTGATTTTCGATTTCTCGTGCCGCTAGTCGCAGGAGCCCCTCTAGCGCGGCCTTCACCGTTTGTCGGCGGACGTCATCGCGGTTGCCGGGGAAGTGCTGCACTTCAGTGGTCACGGTCTCGCCAACACCCCAAGCCAGCCACACCGTGCCGACCGGTTTGTTCGGCGAACCGCCGTCCGGCCCGGCCACACCGCTGACCGCCACGGCAAATCGCGCCAGGCTTTTGTCCTGTGCACCACGCACCATCGCCTCGACCACCTCGCGACTGACTGCACCCACCGTTTCGAACAACTCGGTCGGTACATTCAGTTGCTGAGTTTTCTGCCGGTTGGAGTAGGTCACGTAACCCGCCTCGAACCACGCAGAACTGCCGGGAATCCGTGTGATGGCTTCGGCAATCCCGCCACCGGTACACGACTCGGCGGTGGTGACGTGGGCATTGAGCAGTTGCAGACGTCGGCCAAGGTCGGCGGCCAGTTGAGTGATCTCTTTCACGGCGTGCTCCGGATCGTGTGGAATGCCTCCACCGTACACGACCCGGTTGCGCTTTCAATACACAGACTCATTCAAAATGTTCGGGCGCCAGCGCTCTGACATACGCCTGACAAGCCTGCAAGGCAATCAGTCCACGGTCGCCGGTATCGGTGATGGCGACAATTCGTTGAGCATGCGCCGGGTCAAGTCGGGCGCGTACGGTTGCATGATCCACGCTGCCGGCGCCGGCGGTGGCTGGCACGTTGCAGCCTGAGGCAACGTCGCCGGCGTCGAGAAGGACTGACAGGCGCACATCAGCAGTGGCAAGACGATCGCGCAGGCGATCCTGATCACGTTGGGCATCGCTCAGCGCTCGGTAGTGGGTTTGTTCACTGGTCGCGAGCCGCTGCTCCAGCGCCAGGCGTTTATCCTGCTCGGCCTGTTGCGCTGAGGCGGCAGCAAAATTCTGTTGATTGAGGACTTCGGCGTTTAACCGAGCCTGCTCGGCCAATTGCCGGCCGTAGCGCCACTCCTGAAACTGCCAGGCCGCGGCAAAAGCACCCGCAGCCAGCAACAGGACGCCGATCATTCGCCAGGGGATTGGCATAGCACCGCCCTCGCCCGCGCCCAGATTTCCAGGCGATCCTGCAACCCGTTCAACCCGCCGTTGATGCGCCGGGTGATGGTGTTGAACTCGTCGCGGTCGGCCAGTGCGTTCAAACCTTTCTGTTCCCAGAACCAAGCGGCAGACTCAGCGGCCCATTGCGGCTGTTCGAGCAGTTCGGGCAACGACAGCAGACGCTCATCGCCGAACAGACCAAGACTGCACTGGTGGTAATTCGAACGGCCGGTAATCTGGATCAACCCGCGCCCCCGGTATTTTTGCCCGTCGCCGTCAGCCTCCGGCGTGTTGCCCAGACGCAAGGCCAACGTACCGGTGTCGTATTTGCTCAGGTATTGGTTGTTGCCCAGTTCCCGCACATAGCGCAGTTGCCCTGACTCATGGCCGATTTGCGCAAGAAATGCCGCGATACGTTTGGGCGAATCGATATGACGGCGCGCCATGGCGCTGTTGAGTGCAGAAACAAAAACGCCCGCTTGGCTGCGGGCGTTGGGCATGATGTCGATAAGGTTGTTTTCAGTTATTTGCATAATGCTTGATCCTCCCTGGATATTGCCTCGATTGAATCACGGTTGACGGCCAATGCCCGTCAGCCATTTTTTTGCCAGAGTTTTCAGGGTGCTGTCCGGTGCAAGTTCTTCGGGCACGTCGAACACCCAACCGAGGGTACCGAAGTGGGCGGTCCAGTCGATTTGCGGTACCGGAGTGATTTCAGTGATGTCGACCCAGAGCAGATCCGGATGAAACATCTCGGCCATATTTCCGTCGGTGGAGAAGAGTTCGACCACGGTGTTCTGGGTGATGCGTGCGTAGGTTTTCATCAGGCGTACTCGTAGATGATCACGGCACCGGGAGCGCCTGCTGCGCCCGGTCTACCCGGCTGATTGGTTGTGTTAGCGATCCCGCCCGCGCCTGAACCATAACCGGAACCGGGGGCAGCCACACTCAATGCGACGCTACTCGCATAACCACCACTGCCAAGCGGTGAGTTTGCGCCATGCCCGGCAAGTGTTGATCAGGTGAGGCACATCCCTGGATTGCCGGCCGCACCTGCCGAATTGACAATGTTGCCGCCACTTGAGGTTTGGCTGGGAAAACCACCTACATACAAGCCGAATCCAGGAAGCGTGAGCGGAGAATTCCAGGGAGACCCGCCACCACCGGTGGCCGTAACCAATGAACCCAGCGAACTGGTACCGCCACTTCCTCCGCCTGTGCCGACAACCCCCGCCGCGCCCCCAGCCCCCACGGTAATGATTTGGCTTTGCCCGATCGCGGCAGATGATAACCAGGCTTGTGCGTAGCTACCGGAAGCGCCACCGCCTGTAAGGGAAACCTGGGTAGAGTTGGTCGCATCGATTCCCGAGCTGCCACCACCTCCGCCGACGATGGTGACCCATACGTTCTTCATTCCCACTGCTGGCACATAGATGCCGGACGCGGTAAATGTCCTGATCCCCAAGAGCCGGCCACTTGCAGCATTGCCACCACTCGCATACACCCGCACCCAACTATCCAGTGCTGCGCTGTACACCACCGAACACACACTACCGCCGACAATCTCGGCAGGGCGCAACGCACTCGCTGCAAGACTGACCAGCGGCTTGGGCATCAAGCCGTTCGGTGCAAACGTACTCGCCCCGGTATTGGCATTACCGGCAGTAAAGCGCAGCGCCAAGCCGTCCTTCAATGCGGTGACGGCAGGCACATAATTGGCCATGTAGAGATTGGCCGCGCCGATGTCAGTGGCATGTTTGTCTTCACCTGCCTGACTGAGTTTTTTCACCGCTTGCAACAACTGGGTTGCATCGGCTTCGCTCGGCTCAAGGCCGGCGGATTTGACGACGTTCAACAGCTCGTCGGTAACGCTGTTGCCCCAGGTCGCCGGGATCAGGGATCCGGGCAATCCTGCGACGACGTCTTCGTTAACGAATTTGCCATTCACCAGCCCGACGCTGGGAACGCTTTTTGGATAGTCCACATTAAGTCCTCATAGGGTCAGACGGACGACAAGCCTTCAAGCCAATCGGGTTCTACCGGGCGCGAGCGTGTGTCCGGGAAGTCCGGAGCATTGGGCCAGTCCCGCAGTGCCTGCCGATAGGCGAGCAGTTGTTTGATCTCTTCGGCGCGCAGGGTTGTGCCCTCACCCACTTCAAGCTCTTCAGCGTCGCGGAACACCAACCATTGGGTGTTTTGAAGCACCTGGTTGCGCCATGCGCGTTCACGGTTGGCCAGCGCAATCGGGGAATTGAGAGGATCGGTCAACACAGGCTGGCCAGAGTGACTGGCGCTGATGACTTTTCCGGCAGCTTGTCCCGCAAACAGTTCGGCGTATTGCGCCTCGGTGATTTCCACCGCCCCTTCAGGCACTTCGGGAAGTGCGCTGTCGACCCGATCAAAGCCCAGGGTTTGTGCGTAAAAGTAAATAGACATCGTTAATACCCCCAAACCAGAATTCGACCGGAAACGCCTGGTCCCGGTCTTACAGTTGTTCCGTCAGCCACCCTGACGCGTGCAACGGCTACAGAAGTGGATGAGGCGGACGTATCGAACCCCCAGATTGTCCCGGTGCTGGAAACCCAGGCGCCGGGATAAGCCTCGTTGGCCACGCCACCGAGGACTGCAGTAGGAAATCTGATGGGCAGTGACAGACTCATGGTTGCATTGACGTCAGATGCGCCGATCAACCACTGCACGATCAACCCACTGGGAAATTTTTGATAGCCGAATTGAGTGCTTGGATTGAGTTGCGCCGCAAACGCCGAGTACTTCAACGCAGCAGTGCCATAAACCACCCACACCCCAGACTCTCTGACGAAGTTCGCACTCTCACCATTATTGATGACGATCGACGCCAGATAAGCCCCTTGCGGACTGATCTGCGTGCCGGTTTTACTGGCCACCGTGACGGGCGCACTGTTACGGCAATGCAGGCTGATCGTGACGCCGTTCGGCACCGCAGCGGCATCCGGCAGCGTAACGGTGTACGCCGCGTTACCGCCCAGACCGATCGAGCAGCCGACATCAGCCTGAGTCAATTGGGTGGCGGTGGATATACTGCGAGTACTGGCATAACTGCCCAGCGCCCGTTGCACAAACTCGGACGTTGCTGCCGAGCGTCCACCATCAAACTGCGGCGCCGTCGTGAACAATGTCGGGCTGCGCAATGCCGCCAACAACTGATTGTTCGACGACTCGTTCGGCGTCAGACCGGCCGCCTGAACAACGTTAAGAATCTCTTGCGTGACGCTGTTGCCCCACGTCGCCGGGATCAGCGAGCCGGGTTTACCGGTGATCGGGTCTTCGTCGACAAACTGGCCATTGACCAGGCCGACACTGGGCACACTCTTGGGATAATCCAATGTTCATCTCCTTGATTGAAATACAGTGGGTGCGCAGGCCTCAGCCAATCACGCTGGCCAGCCAAAGCGGTGCTGACGGTCGGGAATCCGCTGCGGAAAAAAACGCCGAATCAGGCCAGTCGCGCAGCGCTTGCCGGTACTCAAGCAGTTCCAGGTATTGCGCAGCCTTGAGTAAGGTTCCGCGCCCCAGTTCCTGCTCATCGCGATGGCGAGTGACCATCCATTCGGTCGCTGAAAGGGATGCCTGACGCCAGCTGCGTTCCGCTGCCGCAGGCGCTTGATCTGCAACAACCGGCGCCTGAAAAATCACCGCACTTTCCTGCGCGGGCCGTGGTTCGGCGACAGTCGGCAACTCACTGATCGGCGCGCCGATTTCGACCGCCTGACCATCCGGCACTCGCACCATCGACTCGACAAAAGACGGCGCGAACAGTTGGCTGATTGCGTAGTCACCGGTGTCGATCCGTTCGACGACTACGCCGTTCTCGATCCGTGCATAAACGGCCATTACTCGTACTCCCAGATTTCACAGAAGGCGTTGCCGCCGACACCGCTAAGGACAGAGGCGGATGCATTGGTTGAACAAGAACCACTGCCACCCGAGCCTCGGCTCCCTGAAGTGCCAGGGCCACTGAGGCCCATCAACGGGCCACCGCCATCAAACGGACTCGCTCCGCCACCGCCTGCCAATACGCCCCAATTGGCGTTGTACATGGCGTAACCACCGCCAATTCCACGTGCGTTAGCGAGGTTGCCACCAGTTACGGCTTGCCCTCCGGCGCCACCCTGAACGAAGCCGACTGCCGAGGCTGTCACGGGAAAGGTCAGGATTTGCCCGCCCATGCCTCCTGCCACGCTCATGTAGCTGCCAAAAGAAGCACCACCACCGGCCTGTCCCATCGCGTTACGTGAAGCGCCACCCGCTCCCAGTGAAACCGGCACGCCGGCCATCATTTCCGCGCTCACGTCGTACAAACTCTCGCCATAGGCGCCACCGCCACCGCCACCGCCGATGCTGTGATAACCCGCTGCCACCGGTGCACAGCCGCCCCCCGAGCCTCCGGCTCCAACCAGACGCACACGAATGCGCCTGGCTCTTGGGTTCGGTTTGTAAACCGTGATCCCGACCGTCTCGATCTGCCGGACTGCCAGCAACCTCCCCACCGCATCGGTGATGCCATAACCAGCCAACGTGGTTGGGGTATTTTTCAGTTTGGTGAAATCAACGAGGGCGCCGATGGCTGTGGCCAGTTGATCGGTTTTGGCTTCATCCGGGGTCAATCCGGCAGCCTTGATCGCATTGAGAATTTCTTGAGTGACGCTGTTGCCCCACGCGGCCGGGATCAGTGAACCCGGTGTTCCGGCGACGGGGTTTTCATCGATGAAGCCACCGTTGACCAGTCCCACACCGGGAATGCTTTTCGGATAATCCATTGCACGTCTCCTTGTGCGGGTTCAGTCAGCGACAGCGGCGCCAGGCACCACCGGCCAAGAGATGTTTTCAGGAAAACCGCTCGCCTTTTCAATGCGGTTCAGCTCGACGCTGTAGAGCTTCCACTCGATCAGCAGCAGTTGTTCGTCATGGCTGGCATCGCCGATGTCTTCGGCGTACTGCAGGGGGGCGATGCGCAGCACGGCGTCGCGTAGCAGTGCGTCGCGCTTAACGAGGACGATGCGTTTGCGATCCGCCAGTTGCGCGGCCTCATCGACCTGCCAGGCGTTGCCCAACCAGAAGTGAAAGCCACCCGGAAAAGGCAACCGGGTGAAGCCCTCTGGCAATTCGCCAAGCGCGTTCCAGGTTTCCCGAATGCCTGTGTCAGTGCGATAGACATCGCCGCGACAATCGATCTGCTGTTGCAACGAACCCTTGTCATAGGCCCAGGCAAACCCCTCAGGCGCCGGGGAGAGTTCGATGCTCAGCGTCACCGCATTGCTTGGCAGTTGCAGACCGATCCCGGGCACCAGCGGAAACTCGACAGGCCCGGTCAATGCACCGCTGTCATCTATCAAATAATTGAACATGTGCACCTCAGATCAGTTTGATTCGTGCGGGATAAGCGATGTTTCGCGGTCGGGTTTCAGCAGCGAAATTGCCGATATTGCCGATGTAGGTATCAGAGTCGAATGCAGGGTTGGGATAGGTCGTTGCCACGGTTGCGGTCGTCGGTGAAAAGTTGACGTTGGTGTTAACGTCCCAGACGGGGTCTGGAATCGCTGGAGCAGGCTTGAAAGTCGCCCCGGTCCCAGTCGGCAGATAATGGTTGTGGCTCTGCAACGCATGCATTTGCAGACTGCCCATTACTCGTCCGGTATCAACGTTTCTGGTTTCACTGAGTACCCGTAGAAACTCGCCCCGAATCTCGGGAATTCGAAAGTTCGAGGCTCCATCGCCACTGGTCCAGCCACCTTCTCGGCCTGCACGGGCAGCTTCGGTCGTCAGTGCCCCGGACGCCTGAGCAAAATCCCACAGCCACGGCCATTCGGCCCGCTTGAACAGATCACCGTTGGGAACCCCATAACCACCCGGGTTAAGCGTTGTGGTGGTTTCGAACAACGGGCGGCCCAAGGCGTTATTGTCGAAGCGTCCTATCGGCCACCAGCTCCCGGCTCCGTCACTGCGCAGATGCCACCAGTCACCTCCACCCATCAACACCAGAAACGGATAACCGCTGGACGACAGGTAGGTGTGAAAGCGAATCCTGTCGGTGCCGGATGCTTGAACAACGAGGCGATTGCCGCTGTTGTCGACACGACGAAGAATCACATCGCGTACACCCAGAGCAAGATCCGCCGGCGGTAAAGTCAGGGTCACGGGAGCGGGACTGCCATCGATCAAAACGAGACCGAGTTCCTGCTCAGCCAGTGACTTGGAAGCTGCAAGCCGGGTAATCACCGAACGCATCGGACTAGCGCTGCCAACAATCGATTGAATCGCCTTGAATAGTTGGCTGGTATCCGCCTCGGAAGCCACCAGCCCGCCACCGCTGATCACACTCAGAATTTCCTGAGTCACACTGTTGCCCCACACCGCCGGAATCAAGGAGCCCGGCGTACCCGCCACCGGGTTTTCATCGACGAAGCGACCATCGACCAGGCCGACGCTGGGGACGCTTTTTGGATAATCCATAGGTTGCTCGTTCCTTTGAAATGACAAATGACCGGCGTCGACACAGCGTCTTCTGCGTGCCTGTCCACGGTCCGTTTTCTGAAAATAAAAAGCCCACAACGAAGTGGGCTTGGGTGACGCTGAATGAAGGTTTTCGGCTTAGCCGGAAAGGCCGTTGGCCAACTCGCGAATGGCGACCAAAGCTTCGTCACCAGCGCTGCGCGCCAGGTCCATGTTGCCCTTGGCAGCCTGCGCGCGAATTTGCGCTTTGGCCTTCAGGCGCAGCGTACGCAGCGCCAGCAGATGGTCGGTCAGTTGATCGGCCTTGCTCAGAATCTGCTCGGCGGCCTGTTTGGCAGTGCGCCCTTTGACCACCCACGCGGCGACTGACAGCGGCACTTCCTTTTTCGGGTAACCGGCGTCCTGATAAGCCTGCGCGTCGGCGGCGGCCTGGGCGTATTCCATGGCTTTGAGCGGGTCGCCGGCCAGTTCGGTACGAGCTTTGTCAGCGGCGGCATCGACTGTGTTGCACAGGCGTTCGGCTTCCTGCTGTTCCAGTTCGGCGACTCTGGCGGGATTCAGCTGCCACTTCTCGCCGTCCCAATCATGAGCAACAGAAGGTTGTGCCGGGCGCAAGCCGTCCTCGAACTGATGCAGTTCTTGAATGATGATCATCGGATCAACTCCCAGGAAAAACTGATATTGACCGCCGCGGTGAAATTGACAGCGATACCCGATGCATAGTCAGACAAACCGTGACTTTTGAGCCCCATGCTGAATAGCAGCTCATCGCTTGCGGCGTTGCTCGCGCCCCAAGTGTGTTCTGTCTGGTAGCTCTGCCAAAGCGAGCGCAATTCAGCATGGTCGAAGCTGGCAGTGAGGGACGAAACAGTCGTGTCGCTCACCACGTTGCTGGAGAAAATCAATACAGGTGCATTGGCGGTTGCCCAGCCGTCCCAATTACTGGATGTTCCAATCGTCGGGTTCAAAAAACAGTAATTGCCGCCGAGCCATCCTGCGGGTGCAAACCCGACTGCACTGATAGCCGTCGGATGCGGCGTCGGATTGCCCACCACCAGCCGCGCTGCCCGCGCATGTGGATCGAGTGGCAGGTAAACCACACCATTGCCGTTGACTGTCTGTGTCCACGTCAACCGGCTCCGGTTGTAGATCGACCTGACAATCGGTACCGCCCCGGGTCCGGCTGTCACCACCCACGCCAGACAGAGATCCAGAGGTGTCGACTGGAAACCACCTCCCGCCGCCCCATTGATCGTGCCCTTCAAGCCTTCCGGTGTAGCGTCGTAGATCGTGCCGCGTTGCGTATAGAAGGTCAGCACGCCAGCAACCACTTGTGCGCGCAAAAAGTAGCCGGAATTCGGCAACAGATCGGCACTGCTCCAGGCTTGGGTCGTGAAGGTACGCGGACGACCCAACTGACCTGCCAGCACTTCCTGGCCCAAGCTGACCAGCACACCGGGCAGAATCGACAAGCGCCCGCCACTGGTAGCAAACGCGGTCGGCGTGATCGGCAATCGCCCGTCTGCCGTAGCCACGGTAGCGGTGGGCAAGGCGCCAATCGGCAACGCCGAATCCAGATTCCAGCCCTTGGCCGAAACGCTTTGAATCGCCTGCAACAACTGATCGTATTTCTTCTCGTCCGGGGTCAGCCCCCCGGCATTGATCACGTTGAGAATTTCCTGCGTAACCCCATTCCCCCAATCCGCCGGAATCAACGATCCCGGGGTTCCGGTCATTGGGTTCTCATCGACAAACTTCCCATTCACCAAACCGGCGCTGGGCACACTGTTCGGATAATCCATGGCTTATTCCTCCCTAGTCATAATTGATGTGCACCTTGGTGTGCGCCGGCGCACTGCGGTGGATCAGGCATTCCAGCGCCGAGCCCGGGTTGACGCCGAAACGCTCTCCCCAATAGCTCGCGCCGAAACGCCGACCGAGCAACAAGCGCCCGCCGGTGTTGAGCGTCCACATGAACTGCGCTTCCCAGGTGCCCCAATGCGCCGAGCCGAAACGCGAACGGCCCATGCGCGGGGCTTCGAGTTCGGTGATGGTCGCGTTGGGGTAACCCTGGCTTTTGGCGATGTCGATGTAGTAACCGACAGCCTGGCTGCCGACCGCGAGCAAGCGCCGGCGTACGGCGAGGCGGCGGTCGTCGAACAGCGGTGTGGCGCCCAGGCACGGGTCGGGCAGGTTCATCACCTGTTCCCAGTCCGGCACCAGTTCGCTGACGCCGGCCGGGTCCATCTCATTGAGCAGGTCGGCAGCACGCGCATCGAGGCGCGCCAGTTCGACGGCGACGCCTTGCAGCACTTCTTCCAGTTCCGGCACGTGCTCCGGGTCCCACGCCGGGCCAGTGGGCAGCAAGGCGCGCAGTTGCGCCTGATATTGCGCGGCGGTTCTTATGCCCCCCATACGCAACCTCCGAAGGTCAGCAGTTCACTTTGCCCGGCAGGCACGTCAGCGGCCGGCGCGGTCAGCGTGTGATCGTACTCACCGCCAGCGCTGCTGATGGCTTCGCGGATATGGCTGATCAGCAACGGCACGCCCAGATCGGCCTCGCGGTTGTGCAGGTCGCGCAGTTGCGCCTCAACCGCAGCGCGCACGGCGCTGGTGTCCGGGTTGACGTTCTTGAAGCGATACACCACCGGCACTTGAATCGGCCGCTGCACGTGCACTTCCGCCGTCACTGGACGCAGCGGTTCGATGTACGCCTGAACCTCCGCCAATTGCTCATCGTTGGGCACCGGTTGCGGGTCTTCATCACGCATGATGAACACCGTCACCGTGCCCGGCCCGAGCAGGCCGCCACGACACCAGGCGCGGGTCACGCCCGGCACTTCCAGTGCCCAGGTCTCGTAGTCGCTGGCCGAACCGCCATGGGGAATCACGCGGTAGGAACGAATCACCCGCGAGCGCAGCGACTCCAGACTTTCCCGCGCCACGCCGCCGCTGAGTCCCGGCGCCAGCACGACAAAGCTGTTGCCGACCACACCGGCAATCGGCTGCACCGGTGTCAGCGCCAGCCCGGCGTCGGCATTGCCGAGGCTGCCAGCATCCAGCGCGGCAATCGTGGTGGTGTTGCTGCCATTGGCCGTGGTGCGTGCGGCGGTGACTTTGTAGGTGCGGCCGTCATTGGTTTGCAGCAGCGTATCGGCGTCGAGCACCGCGCCGGCAGTAGCGGTAAAACTGACACTACCGGTGGCGACTTGCGCGGGTTTACGTGGCTGGTTCAGGCGCAGTGCGGCGATGCGTTCAAGGGTCGACTCGTCGGCCTTGTCAGGCAGGATCTGTTCGGCAATCCAGTCGAGATAACCGTACAGACCATAAGCCGCGCCACCGAGGGTACGGGCCAGCACTTGCGCATCGGACTGGCGCAGCGAATCGCCGGCCAGGTCGCTTTGGGTGCGCTTGATCAGCACCGGCAGCGAAGGGGTTTCAAACGGCATAGATCACCTGCCAACTGTTATCGGGGTTGATGTCCAGACGTTCGCCGTCGGCCAGGGTCAGGACCGTGCGCAGGTTCAGACGCTGGGCGTCGAGGCGTTCGCTGATGATGTCGATGGCGCTGCAATGGCCGTCGTCGATCAGCCATTGCAAGGCTTCGCGGGCATAGAACTCGGCGTCCATCTGCGTTTGTCGGGTCAATTTCACCCGGCGCAGTAGCCATAACCGTGAGCCGATGCGGTCGTCGGCAACGGTGGGAAACGTGTCGCCCCACCAGCCGAAACGCTCTTCGTCGTCGAGGGCGTCGTCATCGGCGGCGCGGCGCCAGGTGAACAGGCTGATGAGCACGGCGCGCGTCAGTGCAGCGTGGAGGTTTTGGCTGATCAGCATCACTTGCCTCCTGCCGGCGCGCCGGTCTGGCCGCTGCCGGCCTGCACACCGACGTGCACGTGTTTGATCTGGCTGATGCCACCGGCGAGTTGATCGCCGGTGGACACGATCTTGCCGGTCTGATTGATCACCGGCGTATCGAAGTTCACCGCGCTGCTGGCGCGGATGTTCAGCGTGGCGGTTTCGATGTCGATGATCCGCCCACGCTTGAAATGAATCTTGTCGCCCTCGTCGGTGTAGATCGCCACTTCACCAGCGGCCAGCGCTTGCAGGCGATAGCGGCGGTCAGCGATGACCAGAGCGATGGCGTGGGAACGGTCGCCGCCGATGAAGGTGACGACACCTTCGGCACCGGCCAGCGGATGGCTGGTGAAGCCGTAGGGTTCGAAGTGCTCGAGGTCATCGTTCACTTCGCCGGCGGTGAGGCGCATTTGCAGCGATTGCAGCTTGGATGCCGAATTGGCGAGCACGACAGTGCCGCGCGCCAGCAGGCGTGTCAGTAGGCTCATGGGGTGTCCTTCAAAGAGGCGGCCACGACGCGATCAACTGTAGGAGTGAGCCTGCTCGCGATGGCGGTGGGTCAGGCACTGTGATGTTGAGGCTGCCGACGCTATCGCGAGCAGGCTCACTCCTACAGGGTTCGGTGTCAGGCCGGGGATTTTTTCGGTGGCATTGGATTGGCGTCGAAGGTATGCGGCGGCGCCACTTGCAGCGTGGTCACCGAGCCTTGTGCCGACAACGAATAAGTGACCTTGGAGATCAGCATGTCGCCATCGAACCCAAGCACCGGATCCGTGACTTTGACCAGCGTGTTGTGCCGCCAAAGATCACCGTTGGCCTGGCGCCAGCCCTGCACCCGATACGTGGTGGTCTGCGCCCGCCCCATACGGGTGGCGCACTCCCACTGGGCGCGTTGCTGGGCCAGTTCGAACGTCAGCGCGGTGCCCTCGTTGATGATGGTGGTGCGTCGACGTTTGAAACTCAGATCGGTCGCGCTGGATTCAACCTCGCTGACTGCCGCCCCGCTTTTCTTGTCCGAACCTTTCTGCTGGCCGATCACCCGGTATTCGGAGAACACCTGGCTCTGATCCATGGGGGCGTTGGCCGACAGGATATTCTTGCCCAGCTCGAGCGCATCACTGGCCCGCCCACCGCTGCCGGGTTTGGCCAGCACCAGCCGGCCCTGCTCGTCATCGGTGGAAAACACCCGCAGCAACGAGAGCAAACGGTCGATCGACTGGAACACGGTTTCACCCGGCACAATCGTGTGCTTGGTCAGCCGTGCAGTCTCGGGAATTTCATTGACCACCATCAGCCCGTACTCCATCGCCAGCGCCTGCACGATGCTCAGCAACGGTTGCTCCTGCCACTGGTTCGGCTGGTTTCTGGCGGCGCAATCGACCAGATCCTGAGTCTTGGAACTGCCCTCGATGCTCAGGCTGATCTGGCGTCCGTCATAGCTGATCGGGGCCTTGAACACGTAGCCGGTGAGCACCAGGTCCTGGCCGATTTTCACTTCGCAGGGGTCACCCGGCTTGATCCGCTGGTCCACCGTCTGCCCCGGCCACTGCCAGGTGATGTCGAGTTTGAAGGTGCGGAACTGGCGCTCCAGATCAGCGGTGATTTCCACGCTTTTCCAGCCGCCGTATTCCATGTTGTTGACGGTCAACGTGACGCGGTTATCCATCTCGTTCATGGCTCACTCCCTGGACACTTTCACGTCGTTGGGTGAAAAACCCGGATGGTTCATCGCATTGCTCTGAGTCACTTGGGTCACCCGTGTGGCATCGGCAAATTGCTTGTAGGCCACAACCAGCGCCGGCAAGCTTTCCTGGAACGATTTGGTGACCTGGCGCACACCGGATGACGCCACTGCCTTGAGATGCGCCAGCAGCGCTTCCTTGACATCGTTGATTGCCTGGTGGTGCTTGGGATCGGCCTTGTCCAGCATCGGATCAATGGCCACCCCGACCGCCTTCTGCAGTGCTTTCATTTCGTCGGTCACCGGTACTTCCGGACGGGTCACGGGTTGATCCGCCTGCTGCGCCACCGAAGGTGTCGACGACAGTTTCACTGCGGGGGTCGCCACTGGCATCGACGCCACCCACTGCGCCACTTTGACCAGCATCGTGTCCTGCACCAGATCGGCCATGGCTTGCGCTGCGGCGTTGGTGTCCTTGCCGGTGGTGATCTTTGGCGCATCCGCCTTGCGGATCGCTTCGAGTTGTTGCGACACGTCGGCAATCACGCCACGGTAGCCCTCCTTCGCAAACTCCTTGAGTTCCTTGATATCGCCGAGCAGGCCTTTGAACTCCGCCGCCACTTCCTTGGGCAACTCCTTGACCGCTTTGACCAGTTCGGTGATCTGCCGGTACTGCTCGATCAGCGGCTTGAGCTGTTCTTTGATCACCTCATAAACGCCGGTCAGGCTGTTACGCAGATTGGCAATGCCGATCCGCGCGGCCTTGATCAGCGTCATCGCCTGCTCGAAGCGCGCCACCGCAGACCCCAACAGCGTGTCGGCCTTGGCCAGCAGCACTTTCTGTGTGCTGACGGTAGCGGTCGGAAACGGCAACGGCTGATCGGGATAAAACTTCAGGGTAAAGGTCACCAACCCGCCGTCCTGGCGGGTGTGGGTCATGTCGCATTCACCGACCTTGACTTGCAGGCGCCCGAGCCACGGGTGCACCAGCTCACCATTGCCCGCCTCCAATGCCTTGAGCAGTTTGTCGCGCTGCTCCAGGCAATCGGCGCCGATGATGAATGCCGTGATGTCGTGAGTCTTGGCCTGCTGGCCCAGATCCTCGAAATACGGGAGGTCGCGTTGCGGGTATTCGTGCAACTGACCTTTGCGACCGACCGGGGTTTTCGCCTGATCGATCCAGAAGCCGACACCACGAAAGGATGCCGGCAACAAACGGTCACGCCAGTTCATTGGAACCTCCTGCCGACAACGAGCGATAGCCGATGCGCGAAGACAGCGCCAGGCCCGGTTGATTGCTTTGCGGTTGATCGGTGCGCAGCCCGGCCGGCGCATTTTCGAAGCGCACGGTCAGGCCGCCTTCGAGTTGCGTGCGGTTGTTGATTGCGCTTTGTTGAATCAGTGCGCCAGAACTCTGTGGCAACGAACCACTTTGCAGTGCACCGTTGGCTGCTTGCGGCGTTGCCCCAAAGAACGCGGGTGCCAGTTCGCCTTTGCCTTCGGCATTGGTCTGGCGTTGCGCTTCGGTGAACGTTTCAACCTTGCCGGTGACCTTGGCGATCAGTCCGGCAAAGCCGCCGTCGAACAGCTCCTTGATCGGCGCAATCACGGTTTGCAGTTTTTGCCACAACTCCCCGAACCACTCGGTGATCGGCCCCCAGTTTTTGATGATCTGCCCCAACGGCGTCCATTCGAACATGTTGTGCAAAAACTCCAGTACCGGTGCGGCCAACGCCTGCACCACGCCCCACAGCGTCGAAAACACTTCGCTGATCGGTTGCCAGTACATCGCGATCTGTTCCAGCGGCGACCATTCGAACAGGCTCTGGAAGAAGCTTTTGATCTGCTGCGCCGAGGTTTGCAATGCGGCCCAGATCGGTTCGAAGAAGGCCACGATACTGCCCCAGTTGTTGACGATCATGCCCAGAGGGGAATAGTCGAACAACGTGCCGAAGAAGTCCTTGATGGCTTGCGCCGCCGGTTGCAGCGCCGTCCAGATCGAGGCGAAGAACCCGGTGATCGCGCCCCAGTTGTTGATGATCATCCCCAGCGGTGTCCAGTCGAACAGTCCTTTGAGGAACGCCATCACCGGCACACTCAAGGCCTTGAGCAAGTCCCAGATCGCCGAAAACAGACCGGTCAGCGGCGCCCAGTTTTCCAGGATCATGCCGGCGGGCGTCCACGAGAACACCGATTTGAAAAAGTCGATCACTGGCGCGGTGACCGCTTTGACCTTGTCCCAGATCCCGGAGAAGAATCCCGCGATCGGTGACCACAGCGCCGCCAGTGCATCCAGCGGTCGCCAATCGAGAATCGAGCGCAACGTCGCCATCGCACTCACACCGATGTTTTTCACGCCCTCCCACATGTCCTTGAAGAAAGCGCTGATCGGCGTCCAGTTGGCATAAATCAAACCGGCCGCCACCGCGATGCCCATCGCGATCAACATGATCGGATTGGTCTTGAGCACCATGCTCATCACGTCCATGACCTGGGTCATACCGGTGACGGCGGTTTGCATGGCAGAGAAGGCAATCGCCCCCGCCGCCAGGCCTTCGACCAGTTTCGGGTTGTCGGCGAGCAGGCTGCCGACCTGAGTCAGCATCGGTTCCAGCCCGACCACCAGTGCCCCCACCGCCGGCACCAGTGCGGCGTCCACGGCTGCGGAAACCTTTTCCATCGACGCACTGAACACGTTCATGTTTTGCGCAGCGACTTTCGGCGTGGCGGGTAAATCGACGGCTTTTGCCGCGTCGCCCACTTCGGCCAATTTGCCCTGAAACGCTGCGGCCGATTTGATGCCATCCACAAACGGCGTAATCACGCTGCCGCCCTTGAACAGACCACTGATGTCCAGTTTGCCGAGGCCGGTCTGTTCGAGGTTGTTCTTGAAGCTCTCGACCTTGACTCGCAGCGCCCCGAGCTTTGGCGACAGTTCATCGATGCCGGTAAGCAATACCGACGCTTTAGCTTTGGTTTCTTCTGCCATCACTGCACCTGCTGCATCGCATTGATCCGTTGCGCGTGCTCCAGCGATTCGCGGAGCACATCCAGTGGCCTGGCCATCATCTGTTCGGGGTCAACCTTCCAGAACCAGGCCAGGTCATAGGCGACGGCGATCAGGTCGGTGATGGCGCCGACGCCGCACTCATGAAAAAACTCGCAACGGCCCAGCTCAGCGCATTGAGGTCAGCCAGATCCAGCTGGTTGACCGACGACGGCGGAATGCCGGCGCACACGGCGATATATTTGGCCGCCACGTCCATGTCGAGGCTGACTTCTTCGCTCTTGTCGATCTTGTACGGCAGCGCCTTGATCGCTCGCACCTCCTGCACCGTCGGACGGCGCAGGACGAGTTCGGTCAGGGGCTCGCCGTGAGCTTCGATCGCAACCTGAAGCTTCACGGCGCCGCTCATTGCCAGGTCCCCTTTATGCCTTCGAATTTCAGTTCGATGGTGGCGTCATCGCCTTTGGAGACTGGCTCTTCGACCAGGTAGGCACCGGCCAGCACGTAGACTTTGCCGTTGCTGAATTCGCAGGTGACGGTGATGTCGGTGCCTTCGATCAGCTTCTTCAGCGGGAAGTCGGCGGTGTGCAGCGCGGTCACTTTGAACGACGGCGCGATGTCGGTTTCCTTGTAGAAGCCAGGTACGACGGTTTCGCGTTTGACCGCCATCAGCGGGGCTTCGCAGCCGCCATTGATGGTCAGTTGTGCGCCGTCGACTTTGACGTAGCAGGTACCTGCAATCAGTTGACCCATGGTGTTACTCCCTTGCATAAAAAAGCCCACGCGAGGTGGGCTGAAAACGTGCCGTCAAACGCGCGGATCAAGCCGCGTCGTCGTACTGCAGACGGAATTGGTTGAGCAGCGCGAACACGCGCAGACCGTTGATGTAATCCGGCGGGAACAGCACGTTCACGCGGCTCGGGTCCTGCACGTCGCGCTCGACGATCAGGTGCTCGGCGAACAGCTCGGCGTTCTCGACGTGGCCTTCCAGTTCAAGCTTGGCGTACTGCGCGATCAGCTCGCCGCGAATGGTCGCCGGCGTCACGATCGGTTGGCCGGCGCCGAAACGGGTGCCGTCGGAGGCCAGTTTGTGCCGACCGTATTTGCTGGTAATCACACTCTGCAGACGACGCACGATGAACGCCGACTGGTGCATGGTTTCGCTGTCCAGGTAGGAGTTGTCGGCCTGACCAAAAGCGTTCTTCTGGTAGGTGGTGATCGAACGCTGGATGCGCACGTAACCGCCCTCGTAGTACGCGGTGGCGATGCCGTAGTTGAGCAGCGACTGACGCTCGGTCAGCGTGAAGCGCTCGCTGGCCGGCGCCGGATCGACACCCGGCAGGCTGCCGCTCTGGGTTGGACGACTGGCGTCGGCGGAAATGAACACCGCGGTGCGCGCAGCCAGTGCCGCGGCTTGTACCCAGAATGGTTGCGGAACGCCCGGCTCCAGCGCCTGAATGGTCATGTGCTGGTCATTGCGTGCCTGACCTGCAGCGACCAGCGTACCGACGGTGCCGCGTTTGGCGCTGTAGACGTGACCAAACAGCTGTTTGGCCCACGACCAGCGACCGCTGCTGTCATCCATGACCGCTTGCCAGGTGTTGAGCGTGGCCAGGTCCGACCATGGCAATGCGATGAACTCGAACGGTTCGTCACCCAGCGCAGCAACCGCTGCAATCTGATCCGGTACGCCAGCGCCGCCGATCATCGCCGTGATCGCCGTGACCAGGCCGGCCGGTGTGTCTTCGCCGTTGCTCTTGCCCAGGCGGTTGAACTGCAGACTGATGTCATTGCCGCTGTCGCCAACCCATTTGGCGCTCACGGTCACGGTGCCGTCGACGGCCGCCGCACTGACCGGCAGATCGGCAGTGGCGTTGATTTTCTGCGCCAGTGCCGTGGCCGCTTGGGCTGCGGTAGCACCGCTGACCACGGTGGCTTGCACACGCACGCCGCCAACATACAGATTGAGCACGCCCGCCTGAGTGGCGGTGCCGGTCAGGGTCAGCACGCCTTTGGCGATGGCGCCTTCAGCGTTATGCAGCGGCAGGCACCAGATTTCGCCGATCGGGTCGGCCTTGCGGAAGGTCTCGTACATCGAGGCGAGCATCGAGCCTTGACCGCCGATGCTCTTGGCCAGCGCGGTGCTGGAGACCAGTACCAGCTTGCCGACTTCGCTCGGAGCGATGTTGTCGTTGACTTGCGCAACGATCAAACGACGCATGGTCGAGCTCGCGCTATTGGCGGCCGAGTTGTCCATTTCGGCATAGAACAGCGGTACACGAATGTCCGCGGGGATGTTGCTGAATCCGATCGCCATTATTTGGCTCCCTTTTGTTTGGCTGGTGCGGTTTTGAGGGTGATATCGCCGTCGGCCAGACGTCGGCGCCACCAGGCGCTGTCCAGCACGTCACGGCCTTCGGCCGGCAGCAGATCGCCCGCCTCCGGGTCAGGTACGACGCGGCCAGCGGCCGGCAGTACGGTGATGCGATTGCTCATGGGGTTACGTCTCCAGAGAAAGTCATTTCCACGCGCCCATCGGGGCCCGGGCGTTTCAGGTTGGGGTCGGCCGGGTCGATCGCATCGACCCGCACGGTGGCCCCGGTAAAGGACGACAAACCGTCCAGTTCGCGTTCGTGCCAACTCTCCGCAGGCTGACTCGGCAGATTGCGGCCGAGCTGGAACTCGGCAAAAAAGCGCAGCCGGTAATAGGCGCGGCTGCTGTTGATCGAGACCATCTCGCCGCCGTCGTAAACGATGGCGCTGTAGGTGGAATCAGGTTTGAAACCAACCAGCGCGCGCCACAACTCGGCACGCAGGTCGTGCAACAGATCCAGTGCTTTTGTAGCGTCGGTGGCGTCAAGCACCAGGACGATTTCGAAGCGGTCACGGATCGGTTGGGTGGTTAGGTTTTGTGAGGTGCTGTTGCTGGCCAGATCGGCAATTGGCAGCACGTAGGCCGAGGGTGTTGGCAGATCCGGGTTGCCTTGTAGCAGCGCCAGATCGACACCCACCGAAATGTGATCGGCCAGGCTCGGGCATTGCCCACGCAGCTGCGTGAGGATCGGGGTGATCTTCATGGGGGTGTTCCAAATAGTGGGAGTTACCGCAGGACTCATGTAGGAGTGAGCCTGCTCGCGATAGCGGACTTACAGTCAGAATCGATGGTGACTGACACACCGCAATCGCGAGCAGGCTCACTCCTACAAGGGATTGGTGGTGTTGAGAGATCAGTCTTCAGCCTTTGGATCGAGGCCGCTGGCATCGATCAGGCAGCGATAGCTGTTCTCGCGATTACCGCTGGCGGTGACCTTGTCGATCGACCAGCGTCCGCGCATGAAGTCCGGCCAGGTGTCATCGAGCAGCACCAGGCCTTCAGCGGCCAGTCGCGGATCGCCCGGGCAGGTGATCTTCACCTTGAACTTTTGCCGGAGCATTTTGCGCACTTCGCCCTCGCCGACGGCGATGGCGTCGGCTTCGTTGGGTTGCTTCTGGCGGATGGTCTTGAACGGCGCAAGTCCCGTTTCGACCCAGTGCAAAACGCCTGTAACAGCATCGACAAAACAGGTCTTGCAGCCCTTGGCCTGTTCGCGGGCGGCCTCTTCCAGCGTGGCGCTGATGAAGGCGTGATCGCCGGGACGATTGTTGTGGGTGACCGACAACGTCACATCCTGCAGTTTCTGCCCCGAGATTGATTTGATCTGCCCGGGCCGCGCCAGCACATACGCATCGCCATAAGGTTTGGCGACCAGGTTGTACTTCTTTGCCAACCGCGTCAGAAAGCCCATGTCAGTTTCATTGGACTGGTCGACGTGGGCGATCTTGATCATCGACACGTCCGCAGCGACACGCGATGAAAATCCGTGCTGCGACACCAGTTGGCTAAACAATTGACCGAGCGTCGTCGGTCCATAACTGGCGGTGCGGCGCTGCTTGAAGCCGGTCTCGTCATCCTTGCTGAACGGCGCTGCAGTGGCCACCAGGGTCAGGCGAAACGGAAACAGCGTCGGCGTCAGGCGAGTGACTTTGAACTGGCCCTTGTCGACCATCTCTTCCATTTCCAGATAACCCACCAGCAGGCCGATTTTTCCGCCGAGGTTCGGCAGCCCCTCGAGGCCTTCCAGATCAATGGTCAGGGTCAGTTGATCCGACTCGATACCGGCGGCATCGATGTGCTCCCAACTGATCAGACGCTGGTTGAGCAGATCCGCGTTTGCGCCATAAATCTGCACGACCGGGGTAAAACCCAATGCCATACAACCTCCTTAATCCCAGGCCGTGAGCGCTTTGATCGCGGCGGGTTTGCTGTCGAGCTCAGGCAGCACGACCCAGATGCCAGCGGGCAGAACCGGGCCGTGTTCGGCCAGGGTCGGGTTGAGTTTCCACAGGGCTTCTTCAGCGGCATCGTCGCTGCGCCCGGTTTCGCGGTAGAGCAGCAGATTCACCGAATCACCGGCCACGCTTCGGACCTTACGCATTATTGAACTCCGCCAATTCGATGACCCAATCGACCACCATCGCCGTACCGTCATCGATGATGTAGGTCTGGGTTTCCTGAACGTTGTTGATCCGCCACAGACCCCAGTTGCGACCGATGCCATCGATCAGCGGCAGCGGTATACGCAGCGCCTGCAAGTCGCGCAATTCATCCAGCCGATCCATGGCCACGGCGTACATCGACTTGCCGGTGATGGTCAGGGTTTCCGGCTTCTGCCCGGTCTGGCTGGATTTCGGTTTGCTGGTGAGGATCTGTATTTCCGTCCAGCCGCCATCGGACTTGCGCAACAGCGAGTGGTACGCAAATTGGCGCGAGAGGCCGAGAATGAAACTGCCTAATGCCATTTGTTGTTTCATCAGGCGGCTCCATCGGTGAGGGCTGCGTCACGGCGGGTGGCGAGAGGGTTGTTGGTCAACAGCGGCAGGAACTGGCCGTGGAATTGTCCACTCAGTTGCTGCCCGATGATTGTGCGGATTTGTTCAGCCGTGTCCGGAGCCGGACAGGTGACCTGGATCAACGGTGAAAAGCTCACCTGCTGGTTTTGCGTCTGCGCGCTCGGCAGTTCTTTGGCGACGTCTGCCGGCGGGGCGAGTTTGTCGGAGGCCGGTGCCAGTTTTTCACCGAGCCAAGAACCGCCCATGCTGCCCATCGTACTGCCGACGATGCCGCCCACCACACCACCGATGGCCGTGCCGATGACGGGAATGAAACTGCCGATCATCGCGCCGGCAACTGCACCGGCATAACCACCGGCCAGACTGCCGCCGGCTGAACCCAGCGCACCGCCCACCAATTTATTGTCACCTTCCTGCAGGCCCTTGATCACGTCGGGAGCCGCAGTGGCCACAGTCAGCAATGCATTGGTTTTGCTGAACCCCTTGGCCAGGGTTTTGGCGTCTGTCAAACGGCTGCGCAATGTCGGGCGTGGTTGCGCAGGTGTTCGTGGCGCGACAGATGAGCGCTTGACGGGGGCTTTAGAGTTGGCGGGCTTGCGGCGTTTTCCGGACTTGCCAGACTTCCGGGATTTATCGGGCTTGTCGGTATCGTCAGCGTCAGCAGACCGATCCAGAACATCGATTAGGGGACCGGCGCCTGCCGTCGTCAGCAATTTTGTCGCCGTACCGCGAATGAGTGAGGTCGTGGCGGCTTTGATTTGCGCGCCCCGGGATAAGGCAATAACACCGCCCAGCATGAGCAACGCCGCTGTCGCCCTGGGCTGCTCCTCGGCAAAGCGGGCCATGCCACTGGCGACAGCATCCAGAGAGACCACCACACCATCGAACGCATTGGTGAGTGCGCCGCCAGCGGCCGTAGACAACCGTGTGACACTCGCGTCCAGCGCATTGACGCGTCCTTGCGAGGTGCCCCCCAATTGCTCAGCGTCTTTGGCAACTGACCCGGCGTAATCGAGCTTCGACGGGGCTTCGGGATTCGGCACAGTCAGCAGACTGAACGCCTTGGTCACGTCCTCAGGCTTTTTCAGCAACTTGAGAATGGCGTCGTTGCCACTGAAGAGGGTCTTGGTCAAAGCCTCCTTCTCTTCGGGCTTCTTGTCCTTGAGGGCTTCCATGACCTTGATGATGGTCGCCGACGCATCGGTCTTCATGCCAGTGGCGACTGCCTCCGGCCCCAGTCCATGGCCCAGCGAAGCCCAGGCAGTGCGCTGCTCATCCGTGGTCGTGTCGGCCTTGGCAAGCACCGTCATCAGACTGTTGAGCCCGGCTCCCGCTGCGGACTTGTCGACACCGCTGTTCAAAAACGCTGCGGCCAGTGCCGCGACCTGCTCCGGCGTGAGTCCGCCAGCGACGGCTTTTTCACCAACATTCTGTACGACCGAGCCGATGTCCGCCGATGTCGCGTCCAGCGTGCTGTGCCCCAGATAGTTGGTCGCATCGGCCAGGGTTTGGCTCTTGCCACGATCAAGGTTCATCGCGGATTGCCAGGCCAGCATCATCTCGCTGGCTGTTTTCACATCAACGCCGAACGCCGAAGCGTTGATCGCCGCGTCACGAGCGAAGTCGGTCAAGGCGGCAACTTTAAGCTCGGGTTGAAGGCCTTCACCCACCCCCGACTTGGCCGCAGCCAGTTGCACCTGCAGCAGATCCACGCCGGTGGCGCCACTGGGAGCAACCTGTTTCTCGCTGGCCATCCTCAGGGTTTCTTGTGAAAGCGCCTGAAGTTGATCCTTGTCCAGTTTCAGCACTCGATTGAGTTCAGACAAAGAGGTCTGCTGTGCCATCGTCGCTTGCATGGCTTTAGGGGGTGAGCGCTGCTCGACCTCTGCCTTGAGTTTGGACTTCGATTCACTATTGGCAGCCGGGGCCGCCGCCACGACCTTGAATAGCGATTGCTGGCTCACCAACAGTTCGCGCAGCTTGATCTGCTCTTGGGTCAGCAAACGAATATCCACGCTTGCCAACGCCAATGTGACGTTCAAATCCTGCAGCGGTTTTCCGAGGTTGTCGGGCAGTGTTAATCCGCCCGTTGCATTGCTGCTCTCACCGGCGTATGTGAGCGCATATCTGTTCTCTGCCATTGCCGCTCTACTCCTGTTTCACGCCAAGGCGAGTGATCGCTATGTCGTAGCGGCGCAACGCCTTTTCGGCGTCCCATTCCAGAATCTCCGCTTCACTTACCGGGTAAATGAGCGGGACGATATCGAGGATTACTTCGATGTCGCGTTCCGAAAGTAGGCCGCCGGCTGGTTTAAAAAATCGTCAATGCGCACCTGCAATTGCGTCCAGTCCGGGACGCTTATCAGGGCCAGATCGGGAATCATCAGACCGGTGCAGTGGGCAGTGATGAACTCGGCGCGTTCCTTGGCCGTTTTCAGTTTCTTCATCACTTTGGTGGCGCGCAGTACTGGCATTTCCAGCGACAGCGAGGTCACGGTGCGGCCAGTCACGGCGAGCGGTTGCAGCAGTTGCACCTGATCGGGATCGTCGGACTTTTGCGCGTCCTCGACCTGGTCGAGAAAGTATGAAGCCGGGCGTGTCGACATCTCGTGCACGTACTGGGCGATGCTCACGTAGTCCGGGCGCTTGAGCTGGTCGAGTTCCTTGACCGACAGGCCAGTGGCGAGCAGTGCCAGTTCGAAGAACTGATCGTCTTCGTCATCGCCGGCGCGTTCCAGCGCTTCTTTTTGCGCGGCGTAGAACAGCGGCTTGAGTTGGATCTGGTTGATCTGCGAACCGTCGTCGCCGGTGATCGGCGACAGCAGGTCATGCTGGGGTGGCATCCACGACATGTATGAATTCCTTGGTGATTCTTTTTTAGGGGTGTCGCTATTCCCTTGTAGGAGTGAGCCTGCTCGCGATAGCGGTCTTTCAAGCACATTGATGTTGCATGTGCTGACCTCATCGCGAGCAGGCTCACTCCTACAGGTTTTTGTGTTGTGCCGAGGGTTACGGCATCAGCACCGCACGCCGGGCATCACCGAGGATGTCGACGCCGTTGAGCACGAACTTCTGGGTGCGCACGTCGATATCGATCACCGGTACGCCGTTTTCCAGGCGGTTGTAGGTGCGGCAGGACAGCTCCAGATTGGTCTTGGGTTTTTCACCCATTTTCACGGCGGTTTCTTCGAGGGACTTCAACTTGCCGCCGACGGTGTGGTAGGTGAACCAGGTGTTGCCATCCTGATCCTGACCGGCTTCACGCACGTTCAGCAGGATGTCGTCGCCCAGCTTCACACCCAGTGCGAGCATGACTTCGGCGCCGAGACCTTGCAGGGTCAGCTTGGCGTTGAGCGCTTTGCCGCCCTTGGCCATTTCCTCGACGATGAAGCGACCGCCACGCATCTCTTCCACATCGAATTCGATCTTCGGCGGAGTGAATTCTTCAACGGTCGCCGACAGCGGCAGGCCTTGCAGGGTGGCCGCGATGGCCTGTCTTACGCGGTTGGTAAACATTAGAGAACGTCCTCCAGGAACTGCTCGATGATTTCATCGCGGGCGTTGAGTTGATAAACCATGTGTTCGTTCGGCGCGTAGCGGCCGTAGTCGATGACCACGTACCAGGTGCCGTTCTTGTACTTCTCGACGCTGTTCAGTTCCGGGTGCAGATACACGCTGCCGCCAGGAATGGTTTCGTCGGCGACCAGGGTTTGCAGCCAGTCGTTGATGCGTTTGACTTCCTGATCCATGAACGACTTGGTGAGGTTCTTGGCCATGGCTTTCTGGCCGGCCTTGACCAGCTTGCGGCTGATCGCATCTTCGAGGCCGACGTAGCTGATGAACTTGCCGGTGATCGAGCGGTTACCCAGCAGCGAGAAACCGCCGAGCACGGTGCGGGCGTAGTAGCTGACGCCGTAGCGGTTGAGCAGATCGCCTTCAGTGGAAGTGTCGAGGATGTTGTATTCAACGACCCGCGAAACGTCCTCGGCGTAGGTCACCTGGTTGCCCGGGCTCTCCCACTGCTTGACCTTGGCCAGCGCGGCAATCGCCAGACTGGAAGGCGACAGGAAGACGTTTTTCTTCGCCGCTTTCGAATAAACGGCAGGCATGTTGTGGACCACCAGGCAGCGGTCGAAACCGAGATCGGCGCCGCCGAGTTCCTGGCTGTACAGCACTTGATCGGCGACCGAGGCATCCTTGCCGTCCAGCACCACTCGGGCCTTGATGCGCTTGCCGAACGAGGCGAACTCGCTGGCCACCGCTTTGGTGCCGGTGAAGCCCGGAGCACCGATGATGGTCAGGTCTTCCGGAACGCTGCCCAGCGCAGCCAGACCGAGCTTGCGGCCGGTCAGTGGATCAACACCGCCGATCACATTGTTGACGGTGTCGGCCGGAGTCGCGCCCGCTTCGACGATCACCACGTAGACCGGCACCTTGACCACTTTGAGGATCTGGTAAACCGCGTGATACAGGGTGCCCTCTTCCGAACCGGTCGGATCGAGCAGTGCATGGGTGGTGAAGCTGTTGATGCGGAACGGGGCGTTACGCGGAATCAGCGGATCGGCTTTCGGCGCAGTGCCGACCAGACCGATGACGTTGTCACCCAGGCCACCCATGGCCTCGGGGGATTCGGTGGCATTGACGGTAATGCCGTTGTGCTCGAAGTTCAGAACCTCAGCCATAGTCAGTCAGCCTTCTTGGCAGCGGCCTTTTTGGCCTGGGTGGTTGGGGTTTTCAGTTCCAGTCGACCGGCGAAGTGCAAGGCACTGGCCTCGACGTCGAGCAGATCGAGGTCTTGACCGATGCTCGACCAGTGCCCACCGCCGGTGGGGAATGGGACGAGCACGGTGTAGGTTTGGCGGGTTGCCATTTTTCGTTTCTCCATAAACGGCCAAGCCCCTCTACGGGAGGGGCTTGGGGGGACAAGAAAACGCCCCGACGGTGCGGGGCGTTTTTATTCGGGCAGGCTAGCGAGCCACTCCGGCGCAGCCGGGCGGTGTTCGCTCAAGGGCAACTCACCGCCGACCGGCCAGATGCGCAGCACGTGGCGATAGTTCTGCAACTCGATGTATTGCGCCGGGGTCAGCTGGGTTGGCCAACGGTCCACCTCGTCACGGTGCCGGTTGACCACGGGATCAGTGAGTGCGATCTGCTGTTTGCGCCAGTAGCGCTCAATGCTCTCAAGTTCCGCAGGCGTTGGCCCCGGCGGATCAACCAGCACCGGGTAGTTGTCATCATTCATGACGATAATCTTGCCGGTAGACCGCCCGTTCACTAACTCAAGCCAGTACTCACGCGAGATTTCAACTGCATCGCCTGGAATTTCTGCATGGATGGCTGGATCGTAAAAACCGCCGGTGGAGGGTGCGTAAAACATAGGTTCTTCCTTGTGTGATAAGTAACGACTCTAAAACCAACCGCCTGGGTGGCCAGATATGGAAACGCCCCACGGTGTGGGGCGTTTATTGAAGCGCAGTGATCAGTGCGGGCAGTGCCTAGGCCGGCCAACCTACAGCGAGCATTTCATCTTTATAGGTTCCAGCCTCAAAAGCCTGGAGCAGATCAAGTTCGCGATCAAAGCAGGCCTGAACGTGTGCCCGGACAGCCTTGGCGATGGCAATGATTTGTTCGGCGCCGATCTCGACGAAGCCGTCGAGGGTCTTGAAGTTGCAGCGGTAATCAGGATCAAATATGGCTGAGAGGCCGGTGCTGGCGATCAGAGCCTGACTGTCGCGGGTTGTTTCGATATTCAAAGCTTCAACGAATATCGCTGACGTTTCGTGTCGAAAACGTTCGGCAGCAAACAGTGCTGGATAATTCGGCTCAATCTTCGGAAAAGGCGACTTGACCACTTCGCCGTCGACCAACCGCCACACACCGTCTGTCTCGTTGATCGTTCTCAGGAAGAGCTCATCGCTGATCTCAACTGCACCTCCAGGAACATTTTTTCCATGTATTGCGGAGTCGTAACGACCCGAGAGGTTTTGCTGTTCATCAAATACAACCAGTTTTACGCTCACAATAAATCCTCAGGCTTACCAGCCAATAGCGACCCAATAGAACGCTTCTGCCACTCGCGTTCCGGAAAGGAAAGCACCCGCACTAAAACCTGCCTTACCCGGCCCATCAGTCCGAAGCATGACATTTGTATCTCTAGTACCGCCGCCACCGATATAAGCGGTCCCATTGAGGGATACCAACCTCGTCGGAAATGTCATCGGGAACAGGACAGCCAGGTCTGCGGTTGCCGTGGTAGTGGTGGTGCCCCATTGAATAATCAATCCACTCGGGAGCTGCTGGTAGCCGTTCGGTGACAACGACGCCGAAAATTCATTGGAGTACTTCAGCGAAGAAACGCCTTCTTCGACGACGTAATAGTTGTCGCCGCACGTTACAACAGCGTTAGAGCCACTCTGGATCGTGATGCTATTGAGCGCCTTGCCAAGGGCAGAAATACTGTCGTTACCTTGACGATTTACAGTGACGTCACCTGTTCCGATATTGATGATGTAGAACTTGGACCCGACCGGGCTGGCGAGCCGTGAAGGCAGTGTCAGAGCTCCCGGCCCGGTGATGACAATCCTGCGCCCGGCCATTGCCGGAGTCAGTGAAGCTGGAAGAGTCTCGATGTTTGTCTGGCCGCTGAAATTCCCCAACGCGCGCTGGACGAACTCTGTGGTGGCGAACGTCTTGCCATTCTCAAATTGTGGTGCGGTTACCCAATGCGGGCCGGACATGATCGGAGAATACTTCAATGCTCCGTCGCCGCCCTCCATCGTCCAGCCCGTGCCATTACTCAAACGCCGAAACGCCGAAACAGTCGATTGCGGCTGAGTAAAGGGGCCAATAGCGCCATTGATAGCAATCAACGTCTGTCCGGCCTTGGCTTTGAACGTAGCTCCATTCAGGCCAGCCAGAACAGTAACGATCGATCCTTGAGGAACGGCACCAGCGTCGGGAAGTGTGATTGTTGAAGCGGATCCACCAGGTGAAACCAGCTTCCCGACATCGCTCACCGCCAAATCAATGCTGCCCGGATAAGTCACCAGATCCGCATAACTACCCAACGCCCGCTGCACAAACTCGGTGGTTGCCAACAATTTGCTATTGTTGAATTGCACCGGAGTGGGCGCTGTCGGACTGTCTAGGAGTGCCGGTGATTTCAGTGGGGCAAAGCCAACGGTAATGTTCTGGAACATCAGCGCCGTGGTGCCGAGCGCAATCGCTCCATCAGTGACCAATTGCCAGATCGTGTCGGACTGGGTTGTGCCCTGCTCGACGGAAACCGTCAGGCCAGAAGTCACTTTCAAGTTGCTGTCAGCATCTTTTGCACGAGTCCAGACGTCGTTAGCAACTACGTAGATACCGTTGTCTTTTGCCAAGGTCTGGTTCTTCACCAACACCCTGTCACCGGCAATCACCGCGACACCATCAATAGTTTGCGCTGCGGTCAGAATAATGTTGGTCGTCGTCGCAACACGTACCGATTGTTTGGCATCCAGCTTCGCAAGTTCATCCGCCACGTACCCCGTGACCCACGCACGCGTCGCCTTAACCACCGTGTCATCAATCAACAACGTCACCAGCGACGCATTACTCGTCTCGAAAATCGAGCGAATGTAGAACTCTTTCCCCGAACCCGACGTGGCCAGAACCGGTTTGAACGACTCCGGATATTTGACGATGGCGTAAAGAATCCCGGTATCAGTCCAAAGCCCCGCTTCACGCACATACCAGCCACCGACATCAGGCGGAATGGTCACTTCGGCGAGCAGCCAGCTCGGGTTTTTCTCGTCCTGGAACAGCGCATTGAGCGGCCCGCGCCAGACTTCGCGTTTCAGCGCGGTGGCGGTTGCGGCCGGGTTGTAGACCCCGCCCTCGCCGCCGTCACCGACGGAAATCTGCGTCAACTTGATCGGCGTGCCCGCGGCCTTGCACGCCGTTTCGTAGGCAATCCCTGCGTTGGTGAGCAGGGTGTAATAGTCAGCCATTCAGGCCCCCTGAGGATAAATAGTGGATGTTTCGACGGTGTACATGCCGGCGGCCATGAACGCCTCTCCCGAGGTTTCCAGCCCTTCGATGAACACCGGATAAACCGTGGTCAGTTCGCCGCAAAACGTCGCGGCGGCGATGACGTGATTGCCGAAAGCGCTCAAGCCAACGGAGACCGTCAGCACATCGCGCTCGCTCTTGGCATCAGCCAGGCGCCGGTCGAGACGGGCGTCGATTTCTTCGCTGTAGGGTTGGTCGCTGAAGGCGCGTACGGAAAAGCTGTACGGCGCACCGGGCGGTGTCTGTTCGTACCAGGCGCGGATCTCGGGTCTTAACTGCAAACCCTTGGCAGCGTTTTCCAACGCCTTGCGAGTGCCGGCCTGGCGCGCAGTGGGCCAGGCCAGTTCGACGGTCAGGCGCTTTTCTGCCTCCGGCGCGGCGGTGCTCCACTCGGCAACACCGCGATCCGCTGCCAGATACGGCAGAAAGGCGATCGGTGTTTCGCTCGGGTTCATCAGTTCCGGAAACGGCGGCGCGATGCGATCAAGCAGTGCGCCGAAACCCAGATCCAGTCCACGTTCGAGTGCCGAGCTGTTCGCAGGCAACAACGTCGGGCGCTGATTTTTTTCACTCATAGCGTCAGCACCTCAACCTCGACCGCCGTGCAATATGGCGCTTGAAACGCCGTCGTCACGATCGGCGCCAGCGGTTCAAGAATCTGCAGTTGCACGGCACCGGCACTGTGCAGCGTGTAGTCGATCCAGCTCGGATCGACCCGGCCTTCGAGGCGATGACAGCTGTCGGCGTAAGCCTGCAATTGTTGTTGTGCGGCGACTTTGGTCAGGCCCGAATCAGGGCCGGAATTGATCTTCGCGACCACGCGGATCTTGTAGCGCTGAATGTCGGCGGCCTTGACGGTGACGAGGTCAGTTTCCGGTCGTACATCCGGTCGTGCAAAGTGCTGACGAACGCCGTCAAGCAATGTCGTGGAGGGCGTGCCATCACCGTCACGGGACAGGACAGTGACCTGCACTTCGCCCGGTGCCGTGCGCCGAGCATTGCCATCCTTGACCTGCGCGGCGAGACCATCGGGGTTGAAGGTGTAAGTGACATTCACCACACCTGCCTCGGTGGATTCGACTTGCACCGTCGGACGCTCGCCAAGGGTGAAAACTTCGCGGCGATACTGCATGCGCGAGCCCGCCGCCGGAGCGTGTGGCGCCAGGTAATAACGCAGGCGGGCGTCGTCGTCGCTTTCGTAAATCGCCGGCACCGGCGGAAATGCTGCCGGGTCGCCCGCATCCAGTAACTGCCGCTCCAGGCCCATGTCCGCCAGCCGCGCATCGAGATTGCTGCCCGTCGCCCACCACGCCAGCATCTGTTTGATGCGAGCGTTGTATTTGCGCTCGTGGGTTTGCAGGCGCACGCAAAAAGCTTCCAGCGCCAGGGTCAGCAATTCGCTTTCGTTGTCCAGGCTGGTCTTGAGTTTTGCGGCACTGTCCGGCGAACGCGCGCCGACGTATTCGACGACGAAAGTCTTGAACTCGGCGAGCAAGTCTTCGAAGGCTTCAACGGTGATCAGCGCGGGTTCGGCCAATTGGTTCTGGCCGGGGATCAACATGCTCATGTCACGACCTCGAATGTCTGTTGACGGTTTTTCCAGGTGCCGGCGAAGCGCAGCAGCAGACCGGCGCCCTGGCGGCTGGCGACGATCACTTGCGGCTGAAAATCGCTGATCCCGTTCTGCGCGTTATAGAACGCCTGCGCCGCATGGCTCTGTGCCAGAAGCAGGACATCGTCACCGAGGTTCTGCCCCAGCAGCGAGGGGATCAACGAGCCATACAGGGGCCTTTTTTGCCGGGTGCCGAGCGGCGTAGTCAGGGCCCGGGTCGCGCGCTGCACAAATTGCAGCCAGTCGTCGACCGTGGCCCCGCTGTCTCTATCGATTCCGATCATGGGAAGCTCTTGAATCAGGGGCTGATGACGCGGCCCTGGTGATCGACCAATGGGCCGCTGAAGTGCACGCCAGAAGTGTCGATGGTCAGGCCGACGGCACCGAGTTGCAGGGTGATGATTTGTGGTGTCATCGCTAACCGGGCCGGGCCGATGCTCAGCTCCAGCGATTCGCGTGAACCGCTGAAGGCTGCCGGGCCGTTTTGCCAGTGCAGAGTGTGGCTGGCATCGTCGTAGCCGCTTTCGCTGCCGTCCTTATGCACTCGACGGGTCAGCGTCGGCACCGCGGAGGCTGGTGGAAAGCGGTCACTGTTCAAGCCGAACAACGCCACACTCTGTGCGCCGCTTTCGCCGCTGCCGTAGTTGAACAGCAGACACTGCTCACCCACCGTCGGAATCCGCGACTCGCTTTGTGCGCCGGCGCTGGGGTTGAAAAACTTGATCGCTGGCGTGAGCAATCCGCCGTGGCTGACCTGACAGGTGTTGCTCGCGGCATCGACGGTCTGGCAAATGCCGATGCGGCAAAAGCTTTCGGCGCGGCGGTGCAGGTCGTCGATTTCCGCTTCCATTTCGGCCAGACGTTCGATGATCGGCCCCAGCTGCATGCGCAGTAATGCGTCGAACATGGTCAGGCCTCCAGCGCGGTGTACTGGTCGGGATCGTCAATGTTGCTGACTTCCCAGGTGCGAGCGAATTTCGGCGTGCCCAGCGGGTCGTCAAGCAAGGTCGGGCCGAGGTAGAGGGTCTGATCGAACGTCAGTGTCCAGGTCTTGTATGGCTGGTCGGCACGGACCAGCAGCGACGGCAAACCATCAATGTTGATCGGCACATCGCATTGATCGGCGGGCAGGTCCCAGCGGTTGTCGGTGATCAGGTTTTTCAGCACAGCAATCAGATCGCATGCTGCAAATGCGCTGGCGGAAAGGGCCGGGATGACTTGCAGGGACAACGTCATGACATGCGCAATTCGTCCGTCAGCGGCACGCACTCCCGCCCCGTTTCGATCGAAGTCGATCAACCCCCAGGCCTGATCGCCCGGTGCAGCGAAATCGTCATGACTACCGACATTGAGGTTGAGTCCGGCGGTGTTGCGCAGCGTCGTCGCGATGGCGGTGAACAGTTGCGACGGCTGCTGGATCGGTGTGGGCATACATGACCTCCTTTTCATTCGTCCACGCGCAGCCCTGCCGCCAACATGGCGGCACGGAGAAATACCAGGTTCAAGGTTGGTCGCGAGGTGGTACTTCGCAGACGCCAATGCGCTTGGCGGCCCAGCGTTCATACAGACCGATAGCCACGTCGGCTCCGGCCATTGCGGTGAGGCAGCCGAAAGCGCCAGCGGCCCAGATCGACATGCCAGCGGCATACAGCAGCATGATCGCCGACACGCCGCAGATCATGCAGGCGCCGGAGCGCAGGGCCAGACGGCGCAGCAGCGGCCAGCCACGTGCGCCCTCCTTGTCGGCGCGCCACATTTCGCCGGACACCCCGCCGACAACGGCAAGGAGGATGACCAGCCAGATCGGCATGTCTGCCAACGCTTGTTGCTCGTTTGTCATGTCACGCCTCCGTAGATGATTGATGAGTGATGTGTGTTCGGTTCAAGCGATGTCTCTTCAGGTAGGCATTCCAAAAAGCCCGGCAGTCTCCGGGCTTTTCAGTAATGCGGCCCGGAAAACCGCACAGCTGATTTAAACGAAAGGGAAAGGAATCGTTGGCCAAGTGATGGTGTACGGGAAATCAGGTTGATTTTTGTATTCGCTCACGGCGACTACGTATTGCTTGAAAGCCAGTAACGCTGCTTCTTCAGCAGGCGTTGCGACGCCCAGATCCACCTTGTAATCAAATGGATTGAGCAGCAGCCATTTTTGCGTGTCTGCCAGCAACAGGGTCGCAATCTCTCGGCCTTCACGTACTAGCTGGTCATAGGTAGGCGCGGCAAACTCCCAATGATCACCGACCCTGAAAGCACTCCATCCGACCTGGACTGTCGTGTTACCCGTGACATCCACCCATTCTCCCAACACAGTATCTGGAGGGTTTACTGGCATCGTTTCATCGGTATCCAGAATTTGATAAACCTTCAGGTTGTACAGTGCGATAAAAACGTATCGATTCATGCAGTTCTCCTTTTTAGATTTACAACACCTGGCGGTTGGCGGCTCGAGCAGATCGAAGCCAGGCAGGCATTCCAAAAAGCCCGGCAGTCCGCCGGGCTTTTCAGTAATGCGCTCCTTCGCCTTCCTTCAAATCCTGTGTTCAAGAAGGAAGCTGACTGTTCGGCGCTACTGGCGCGGTACGAGTCCATTCAAATTGTTTTTCCGACCGCGGTCCCTGCCCGCCGGATAACTGCTTCTGGTGCTTTACGCTGCACACCCGGGTCAGTTGCCAACCCTCTGAACCGTTGAGGCCGGTTCATCGCTGCCTGTTCTTGTGGAACTAAAGAGCTTTCTTGCCAGCCGCTTTGTCGAGCGGCTTGGTGGCAATAATATGCATGTATGCATATCCAGTCAATGCGCAAATGCATTTATTTATGCATGATAAATGCGTAGGTGCATGGGAGCCCCGCAGTTCAAGGGTTTGGCGGTTTCATCAAGGCGAAAAAAAACCCGCCAAAGGACGGGTTTATCTGAAGAGGGTCTGGTTAGCGGGCGTACATGCCCCACCAGAAGACGTGACCGAGGATGACGATCTGCTCTTCCTGGATTTCCTGGAAGCTGTAGTCCTCGTCCGGGTGTTCATCGCGATTGAAGCTGCGCAGACGAATGCCGGTGGGCAAACGGTAGAGTTGCTTCACGCGTAACTGGCCGTTGTGATTGATCGCGTACAGGTCGCCATCGATGATGTCGCCGATGCCGCACTTGCCCGCATTGACGCCGACGGTGGCGCCATCGCGCAATACCGGCAACATGCTGTTGCCGCGCACTGTCACGCATTTGGCCTGGTCGAACTGCACACCGTTATGGCGCAGGCTGCGTTTGCCGAAGCGCAGGCTAGAGCGCTCGCTCTCTTCGATGACGAATCTTCCTGATCCAGCAGCCAATTCAACCTCGCGAAGGAACGGCACCGATACTTCGTCATCATCGACAGGCGTATCGTCGTCCCACAGCATTATGTCCTTGAGTTCCGCGTGTACATCATCACGCGCGGCACCGGCCGATGGCGCGACATCCGCGCGCCCGCGCAACTGATCGGTGCTCACGGCGAAGTACTCGGCGATCTTCGAGATGTGTTTATCCGAGGGATCGACGATCTTCCCGCTGAGAATCCGCGAGAGTGTGGATTGGGGCACGCCGGTGCGACGGTGGAGCTCCGTGGGGGAGATCCCGTGCTGGTCGAGCAGTGCTCTTAAGACGGAGGCTACGTTGCGTTTTTGCATAACGCGCATAGTGCTTGAAGTTATTCGTTAAGACAAATGCTGATTTGCATAATTAACGCATAAATATGAAACCAGATGCAAAATGATATTGCCAAGCCATCATTTTGCATCGAATAACGGCCCGGTTCCAACGTGCGGTCAGCCTTTGACGCGACGCGCGGCAGCATTGGCTTTTTTTAGTCGATCGGTTCTGGCCTTTCTGTCGTAATCGTCCTTGGCGCCCATGATTCCCCCGGCAGCGTGCACCCAGTCAGTGGCGGTGCAGCCAGAGATCAGCACAGCAGAAGTAATGACTGAAGCAAAGATAAGGATATTTTTCATATTCGGTTCCCCGGTGTCACTGATGAGCCTGTTGAATTACAGAGTTGAAAAAAGAAAACCTGCTGCGGCGTGTTCGCCGTGGTTGACCCTTTACTCATCCATGAGCTTTTGCAGTTTTGTCTGAGCTCGTTCGAGCCTGGCTTCCTGTTTCTTGATGACTTTCACATCGCCGTACTGACGCGCGGCCTCCAGATAGTTCTGTCTGCGTCGCACTTCGGCTTCGGCCTTTTGGATGGAGCTAGAACGGTCATCTTGCGCGGAGGGTTCTTGGCAATAACGCTCGACATTGGCCAGCGCCCGCTCCAGACCGGACTTGCGATATACATTGTCCGCCTTATCGGCGCGCTCAATTTGCAACACAAGTTCAGCGCGGCGCTGCGCGCAACTTTCCCGCGAGTCAGCCCTTGAACTATCGATGATCAAAACGCTGCCAATCAGCAGGGACAGATTCCACAACAGACTTGATCTCATCAGACAAGCCCCAGATAGTTGTTTTCTCCAGCGCGCCCATGAAAGTAGCTCACACGAGACCATGCCTCGCGACTAACTAACGTTTCCCGTATAGCAAAAAGTGCTGCCTTCAGCATTTCGCAACAACGAACTCTACACATTGGGAAGTGTTCGACCATCCACGCCACTGGTACGTAAACATGATCGAAGCACAGCAACACCGGAGTACGATCAGACAACGTGGAAATACTGACGTCCTTTTCTTTTCCACCCATAACCGCCGGCACAAACACGATACCTTCCCTATTTATTGCAATTGATCGCTTCCAGACGGGAGACTTGGCCCCATGAGCACTGCGCACGCAAAACCAAAGCATCTATAACGTTCCTCAACAGCTTAAACATCGCCATATTATTCAAGGCAACCAAACAGCCGCACTGCACTGACTCTCGGGTAGTCGCAAGGGCTGTTGGCTTGACTCGAATCACATTAACAACGCAGGAGCGTCAAGGCCTTACAGGCCTCTTACTCAGTCTTACTTAATCGCCCAGAGGCCTTGCACCCCGGGGATTTTCGCTAGCGAGGGACGTGGCATACGCCATTGATCAAGTTATTGATGTTGTAGTAGTACTCGGTATCGGAGAAGTAATTGAACGTCACCATACCGCCTTGAAAACCTCTTTGCATAAACGGAAGTTCATCGCCGGCGGTGTCCGCGTCAAACTTTACAATCGAACGCGTCTTGAACAGAAACCTGGAAGTATCCAGATGGGTTAAGGCAATCTCGAACTTGCGATCATAGGTATAGACTTTGCCTTCAGGGGTTTTAACGACGTAGTGCACATAGAGAGCGCCTTCCGTTGGGTCGATGGTCATTTCTCCAACGCCATGCCAACGAACTTTGTGATCCTGCGTATGGACAAAGTCTATGGATGCAAAACAGGGTGCGCGTGGAATATCGCGATTGATCAAATAAAAATGCTTTATGACCAGAGCACCGAAGATGAATACAGACAACGCGGCAATCACTACGATTATTTTTTTCCAACGAGTTGGTAGTTCACGCATATGGCCTCCCCCTTGCTTTCCGGCTTGATGCACTTGACCAGTAATTGGGAGAGCGGTTTTCGCACATAATAGTTGATATCGGACAGTATAATCGGTGGTTCGAACTCGTTGAGCGCTTTGACAATATCGTCTTTGGACATTCTTTCACTTTCTTCTACATACAACTTCGCCTCACCCTCTTGCCAAATGAGTTTCCACTCCTCCAGATCGGCAGGCTTTTTAAACACCAGATAGGCGTAAAAGACCGGAAGAGCAATTGCCGGCACCAGGATTGCCGGCAAAAGGAAGCGCCAGTAACGACTGAATGGCTTTTTCACCGTGGGAGCGTCGACGATGAAGGGTTCAGCATCATTTACCAGCGCTGGCGGCGACTCAGAGGCTTGAGTCTGCGCGCTGAGCAACCGGATTTCACACAACAGCACCACGCCACGGCGTGGCAAAGTCTTGAGACTGTCCCGCGGCAAACCAACGTCAGCGAAATGCGCGCGGAGCATGTGCAGGGTCTTGTAATAACTGCTGTCGGAAATCACCAGGCCGCGCTCCCCCCAGACTCGGGAGATAAGCTGTTCCTTGTCGGTCACGCCGGCTATCAGCGCCAGCAGCAGGTCACTTTCATTGCTGCCCAGCACCGCTGCCTGCCGCGCCCGGCTGAGGGTCATTTTTTCCGCATCGTAGTAACAATCGCTCGCTGATGCTCCTGAACCGATGCCCTCTGACTGTTCCAAGCTGCGTCCTCAACTGATCTGCAATCCTCGAATTCCGATCATTCGATAGCTTTTCGGCACTATAGGACACAATGCCAACCCGAGCGGCCGCGCGTTGCTGCATCCACCTCAAAAAAACTTCATACTCAGCCCCACTGAATCAACCCACGGGCCGCATCGCTGGCAAACACTCGCCATTTCGTAGATGCAAACGACCCCGTTTTTGCCTTGTCACTTTTTCCGGTAAAGCTAAACCCCTGATGAATAAAGCTATTTCAGACCTGTCCTCCCACACCCCAATGATGCAGCAGTACTGGCGACTGAAGAATCAGCATCCAGATCAGCTGATGTTCTACCGCATGGGCGACTTCTACGAGATCTTCTACGAAGACGCGAAGAAGGCGGCCAAGTTGCTCGACATCACCCTGACCGCGCGCGGACAGTCGGCGGGGCAGGCGATTCCGATGTGTGGCATTCCTTACCACGCAGCGGAAGGCTATCTGGCGAAACTGGTCAAGCTTGGCGAATCGGTGGTGATCTGCGAGCAAGTCGGCGACCCAGCGACCAGCAAAGGCCCGGTGGAGCGTCAGGTCGTGCGGATCCTCACGCCGGGGACGGTCAGTGACGAGGCGCTGCTCGACGAGCGCCGCGACAACCTGATCGCTGCACTGCTGGGTGACGAGCGCCTGTTCGGTCTGGCCGTGCTGGACATCACCAGCGGCAGTTTCAGCGTGTCGGAAATCAAAGGTTGGGAGAACCTGTTGGCGGAACTGGAGCGGATCAATCCGGTGGAGCTGCTGATCCCGGATGACTGGCCGAGGGACTTGCCAGCGGAAAAACGCCGTGGCGTCAGTCGTCGTGCGCCGTGGGATTTCGAGCGTGATTCAGCACTGAAAAGCCTTTGCCAGCAGTTCTCCACCCAAGACCTGAAGGGCTTTGGCTGCGAGAACCTGACCCTGGCCATCGGCGCTGCCGGTTGCCTGTTGGCCTACGCCAAGGAAACCCAGCGTACTGCCCTGCCCCACCTGCGCAGCCTGCGCCACGAACGTCTCGACGACACCGTGGTGCTGGACGGTGCGAGCCGTCGCAACCTTGAACTCGACACCAACCTGGCCGGTGGTCGCGACAACACCCTGCAATCGGTGGTCGATCGCTGCCAGACCGCCATGGGCAGCCGTTTGCTGACTCGCTGGCTGAATCGCCCGATGCGCGATCTGACGGTATTGCTGGCGCGCCAGACCTCGATCACTTGCCTGCTCGATCGCTACCGCTTCGAAAAGCTGCAGCCGCAGCTCAAGGAAATCGGCGACATCGAGCGGATTCTTGCGCGGATCGGCCTGCGCAACGCGCGTCCTCGTGACTTGGCGCGCCTGCGTGACGCCCTTGGCGCACTGCCTGAACTGCAAGTGGCAATGACCGATCTGGAAGCGCCGCACCTGCAAGGTCTGGCGACGATCACCAGCACTTATCCGGAACTGGCGGCATTGCTGGAAAAAGCCATCATCGACAACCCGCCAGCGGTGATCCGTGACGGCGGCGTGTTGAAAACCGGCTATGACAGCGAACTCGACGAGCTGCAATCGCTGAGCGAAAACGCCGGCCAATTCCTTATCGACCTGGAAGCACGCGAGAAGGCCCGTACCGGCCTGAGCCACCTGAAAGTCGGCTACAACCGCATTCACGGCTACTTCATCGAGTTGCCGAGCAAGCAGGCCGAATCCGCCCCGGCGGATTACATCCGTCGCCAGACGCTGAAAGGTGCCGAGCGTTTCATCACGCCTGAGCTGAAAGAGTTCGAAGACAAGGCGCTATCGGCCAAGAGCCGTGCTCTAGCCCGCGAGAAGATGCTCTACGAAGCGCTGCTGGAAGATCTGATCAGCCAGTTGCCGCCGTTGCAGGACACCGCCGGCGCACTGGCGGAACTGGACGTGTTGAGCAACCTCGCCGAGCGTGCGCTGAACCTCGACCTGAACTGCCCGCGCTTCGTCAGCGAGCCGTGCATGCGCATCACCCAGGGTCGTCACCCGGTGGTCGAGCAAGTGCTGACCACGCCGTTCGTGGCCAACGACCTGAGCCTGGACGACAACACGCGCATGTTGGTGATCACCGGCCCGAACATGGGCGGTAAATCCACCTACATGCGTCAAACCGCATTGATCGTGCTGCTGGCGCATATCGGCAGCTTCGTACCGGCGGCCAGTTGCGAACTGTCGCTGGTCGACCGCATTTTCACCCGCATCGGCTCCAGTGATGACTTGGCCGGTGGTCGTTCGACCTTCATGGTCGAAATGAGCGAAACCGCGAACATCCTGCACAACGCCACCGAGCGCAGCCTGGTGTTGATGGACGAAGTCGGTCGCGGCACCAGCACCTTCGACGGTCTGTCGCTGGCATGGGCGGCGGCCGAGCGTCTGGCTCATTTGCGCGCCTATACGCTGTTCGCTACGCACTACTTCGAACTGACTGTGTTGCCGGAAGCCGAGCCACTGGTGGCCAACGTCCACCTCAACGCCACCGAGCACAACGAACGCATCGTGTTCCTGCACCACGTGCTGCCCGGCCCTGCCAGCCAAAGCTATGGCCTGGCAGTGGCGCAATTGGCCGGTGTGCCGAGCGAAGTGATCGTGCGTGCCCGCGAGCACTTGAGCCGACTGGAAGAAACCGCTTTGCCGCATGAAGCGCCGAAACCGGTCGCCAAGGGCAAACCGGCGACGCCACAGCAGAGCGACATGTTCGCCAGCCTGCCGCACCCGGTGCTCGATGAGCTGGCTAAACTGGATCTGGATGACCTGACCCCGCGTCGTGCGCTCGAAATGCTCTATGCATTGAAGAACCGGATATAAGCACTGAAGAAGCGGATATAACGCAAACGGCTTCAAGCTGTTAGAATCTCGCGCGGTTTGGGATGCTGCTGGCTAATAGCCTGGCCAGCAGGTATCGCTCCCGAACCTGGCGACCCCAACCGTGAAGGGGCAACGCTGCCGCCGCCTGAGGAGAAAATTAGAAATGACCTTCGTCGTCACCGACAACTGCATCAAGTGCAAGTACACCGACTGCGTAGAAGTGTGTCCGGTGGACTGCTTTTACGAAGGCCCGAACTTCCTGGTGATTCACCCGGATGAGTGCATCGACTGCGCCCTGTGCGAACCGGAATGTCCGGCTGTAGCCATCTTCTCCGAGGACGAAGTTCCGGAAGAGATGCAGGAGTTCATTCAACTGAACGTTGATCTGGCTGAAATCTGGCCGAACATCACCGAGAAGAAAGAATCGCTGCCAGATGCTGAAGAGTGGGATGGCGTCAAAGGCAAGATCAAAGATCTCGAACGCTGATCTGTCGCGCGCTCGAATGAAAAGGCCCCTTGCGGGCCTTTTTGCTTTTCTGTCTTTTACTTTTCTACGGGCAAAAAAAAGGGGCGGTATGACCCGCCCACATTTTTTCCCTATTCCCTGTATTCCTTTTCATCGTCCTGATGAATCGCTTCCTGCGATGTCCGTTCCCCTCTTCCTTGAAGGGCGTGTCTGTCCGTCGACACAACCCAGATACTAGAGAATTCCCCGGCGAGAGCAATCGGCCCTGAGTCTGGGAAAGCGCTGTAATAAGCACTTCATACTAAAAAATAAATATACAAATCAATATGTTATGCAGCGACATGGAGAGCAATCGACGTCTGCCGTCTTGTAAAGATAGTGAACACTTACGAAAGAGTAAGCCAAGGCTTACACCGCGAGACTACAAACGATGGAAATGCCAACCGTACGTCTGACAATGAAAAAGGCTTGCGAGATGAGCGTTAAATCGAGGCCAACAAAAAACCCCGAACCAGTCGGGGCTTCTTGCGGGCGAGCGTGTGAGGCGCTTACTGGAACAGCGACTCGCTCGACAGGCCATTCTTCTCGAGGATTTCACGAAGGCGTTTGAGGCCTTCTACCTGGATCTGCCGCACCCGTTCCCGGGTCAGGCCGATCTCCAGGCCTACATCTTCCAGCGTGCTGCTCTCGTGGCCGCGCAGACCGAAGCGGCGTACAACCACCTCGCGCTGCTTGTCAGTCAGCTCCGACAGCCATTGATCAATGCTCTGCGACAGGTCGTCGTCCTGCAGCAGTTCACAGGGATCGGTTGGACGATCATCAGTGAGGGTGTCCAGCAGGGTTTTATCCGAATCCGGACCCAGCGAGACGTCGACCGAAGAAACCCGTTCGTTCAGGCCCAGCATGCGCTTGACCTCGCCCACCGGTTTTTCCAGCAGGTTGGCAATTTCTTCGGGTGAAGGTTCGTGGTCGAGCTTTTGCGTCAGCTCCCGTGCAGCCCGCAGGTACACATTGAGTTCCTTGACCACATGAATCGGCAACCGGATAGTCCGGGTCTGATTCATGATCGCGCGCTCGATGGTCTGACGAATCCACCATGTCGCGTAAGTCGAGAAGCGGAAGCCACGTTCGGGATCGAACTTTTCCACCGCGCGGATCAGCCCGAGGTTGCCCTCTTCGATCAGATCCAGCAGCGACAGCCCCCGATTGACGTAACGCCGGGCGATTTTCACCACCAGCCGCAGGTTACTTTCAATCATGCGCTTGCGTCCGGCCGGATCGCCACTTTGCGACAGTCGCGCAAAATGAACCTCTTCCTCCGGAGAGAGCAGTGGGGAAAAGCCGATTTCGTTGAGATACAGCTGCGTGGCATCAAGTGCCCGCGTGTAGTCGATGTACTTATGTTGTTTAAGTGAAGCGGAGTGTTTGGATTTGGAACGAACGGAAGGTGGAGCAGCCCCTTCATCATTCGACATCGAAGATTCCGAATCGATGCCGGTCTCCATAAGGAGAACCTCATCGTCGATGTCAAACTCCGGCACTTCTTTACTGAGAGCCATTGTTATAGTCCTTTGGTGAGTTCGACCCCAAGCTCAAGCGGCGCCTTTATCCTTGGCAGCGCTGGAGCCTGTCCCCTCTACGTGACGGAACAGGCTGGCTTACAAATCAACGTCTTGGCAGGAACTGCAGCGGATCTACAGGTTTACCTTGGCGGCGAATCTCAAAATGCAGTTTCACCCGGTCTGTACCCGTTGACCCCATTTCGGCAATTGTCTGTCCGACCTTGACCTGCTGTCCCTCCCGAACCAACAGCCTGCGGTTATGTCCGTAGGCACTGACGTAGGTTTCGCTGTGTTTGATGATGACTAATTCGCCGTAGCCCCTTAAGCCACTCCCGGCGTATACCACCGTCCCATCAGACGCAGCTAAAACAGGCTGTCCCAAATCCCCGGCGATATCAATTCCTTTATTCAAACTACCGTTTGAAGAGAATTTTCCAATCAGAATGCCATTAGATGGCCATCCCCAGCCGGTCGGGGCCGGGCCTGCCGGAGGCAGTGGAGCGGGTGCTTGCTTGTTGGCGACGGACGGTGCAACGCCAGCAGAACCACCCGTAGAACCGGTGGTTGTGGTGGTCGTCGTGCCATTTGCCTGGCGCCGGATTACCGTAGTTTTGCTCGATGAAGAAGGCGAAGAACTGCTGTTGCTCACCACCGCCGTCGGCGTTGAACCGGTGCGGCCATCGAAGCGAATCGTCTGACCCGGATGGATCGTGTACGGCGTAGGAATATTGTTCCGGGCCGCGAGGGCTTTGTAGTCCCAGCCGTAGCGAAACGCGATCGAAAACATCGTATCGCCCGGACGGACTACATACTGTCCGGTCGTCACGGTAGGACGCTGGGCCACCGCATTGTTGCGATCGACCACCCGCACATTGCTCGATTTGGTGCTGGAGCAACCGACCAGCAAGGTGCTCAAGACAAGGCCAGTCACCAGGCGCTGAAAGCTCGTGTTACCCATACGCTGCGCAATGACTGTGAGACTCACCCGCCGCTCCCTTTGTGGTGGCTGAAAAATGTGAAATGCCGGATGTCGGCATGAGGTGTCGCAAGTATAACGGGCCGGATCGGCTTTACCTTTAATGAAGCGAAATCGCTTCGCGCACACGTTTGCCAGCTGACAATCTGCTGCGTTTAAACCATCGTCGCCGAAGTAAGACACAGGCGAACGAAAGGAATTCAGCACACGCAAACAAATGCTCAGGCCAGCGGCCCATTGAGCAACGGCACGAAACGAACAGCCCCCAGAACGTGTCGGGAAAAACCGTTTTCCTCACGCACGATCAGCAACAATTGCTGCACTTCTCCCGAGCCCACGGGAATCACCATGCGTCCGCCCGGAGCCAATTGATCGAGCAAGGCTTGCGGTACATCCGTGGCCACGGCGGTGACGATGATGCCGTTATACGGCGCCAGCGCCGGCCAGCCTTCCCAGCCATCGCCCCAGCGGAACACCACGTTGCGCAGGTTCAGTTCGACCAGACGTTCCTTGGCACGGTCCTGCAGCACCTTGATGCGCTCGACCGAGAACACTCGCTCGACCAGTTGCGACAACACCGCAGTCTGGTAACCGGAGCCGGTGCCGATCTCCAGCACTTTATCCAGCGGCCCTGCCTCCAACAGCAGCTCGCTCATGCGCGCGACCATATAAGGCTGGGAAATCGTCTGGTTATTGCCGATCGGCAGCGCGGTGTCCTCGTAAGCGCGATGGGCCAGCGCTTCATCGACGAACAGATGACGCGGCGTGCGTCGAATCACTTCCAGCACCTTGGCGTTGGACACGCCTTCTTCGTACAGGCGCTGGATAAGACGCTCGCGGGTACGCTGCGAGGTCATGCCGATGCCGCTGCGCAGCCGGTCTTCGTGTTCACGGGCCATCAGCGCAATCCCTCCAGCCAGCCGTCGAGGCTTCTGAACGCATCGTTAAAGGTGCGATCGAGCTGCAACGGCGTGATGGAAACGTAGCCCTGCATCACCGCGTGAAAGTCCGTACCCGGACCGCCATCTTCGGCATCGCCGGCAGCGGCAATCCAGTAACCGGCCTTGCCACGCGGATCGACCACTTTCATCGGCGCCGCCGCGCGGGCGCGATGGCCCAGTCGGGTCAGCTGGATGCCACGGATATGGTCGATGGGCAGGTTGGGGATGTTCACGTTGAGCACCGTGCGCGGCGGCAGATCGAGCCCGGCATGGGCCTCGACCAGTTTGCGCGCAAAGTACGCCGCCGTCGGCAGATTATCCACCTGCCGCGAAACCAGCGAAAAAGCGAACGAGGGACGCTCGAGAAAACGTCCCTCGAGGGCGGCCGCCACGGTCCCGGAATACAGCACATCGTCGCCAAGGTTGGCGCCGAGGTTGATGCCGGAAACCACCATGTCCGCCTCGCGCTCCAGCAAGCCGTTCAGGCCCAGGTGCACGCAGTCGGTCGGTGTGCCATTAAGGCTGATAAAGCCGTTGGCCAGGTATTGCGGGTGCAGCGGACGGTCGAGCGTCAGCGAACTGCTGGCGCCACTTTTGTCCTGCTCCGGGGCGATAACCACGCACTCGGTGTAATCCGCCAGCGCAGCATAAAGCGCGGCAAGACCGGGTGCGGTTACCCCATCGTCGTTAGAAATCAGAATACGCATGGGCTGTCCGTCTGCCCCACCGGCACCAGATCAACGAGTTCGCGCACCAATACAGTGGCGAAGCATCCGGCCGGGAGGACGAATTCCAGTTGCAGAATGTCAGGCTGGGGATAATGCCACGTCAACCCGCCAATGGGCAGCCGCAGGATGCGACGTTCGTGACTCATACCGGCGTTGATCAACCAATCGCGCAGATCCGCTTCATCGGCGGCAATCCCCTGCTCCAGTTCATGGACAACGCCTGCAGTCGGCGAGTCACCTTCGCCCCACTGCGGGCCGGTCGGATGCAGGTCAAGAATCGCCAGACGCGGGTCGCTGCACTCAGCCTCACCGGCCGGGAAAAAACTGCGGCTGTCGGTAAAGGCCAGCAGATCGCCGACCTGGGCTTTTTGCCAGGTGCCATCGGCGACCCGGGCGGCGAGCACCTTGTTGAACAGGAAGCTGCGCGCGGTCGAGAGCAGGCGCGAACGCACATTACGTTGCTCAGGCAAGGCTTTGCGCGCGGCCCACGCACGCGCATCAACGACGTTGCCGCCGTCATGGCCGAAACGCTGGGCGCCGAAATAATTGGGGATGCCTTGCTTGGCGATCAGTTGCAGACGCTGTTCAATCGCGTCTTTGTCGCCAGTGAACTGAGTCAGGCGCAAGGTGAAACCATTGGCCGAATGCGCGCCGCGTTGCAGCTTGCGCTTGTGGCGAGTGGTCTTGAGGATTTTCAGCGTGTCGTTTTCCGCCGCCGACAGATCCGGATCGGCCTTGCCCGGCAATTGCACGCTGAACCACTGGCGGGTCAGCGCCTGACGATCCTTGAGGCCGGCATAGCTCACCGTGCGCAACGGCACGCCGGCAGCCTTGGCGATACGCCGCGCAGCTTCTTCAGTGTTGAGGCCGCGTTTCTCGACCCAGATCCACAGGTGTTCACCGTCACCGCTGAACGGGATATCGAGGACTTCATCGACCTGAAAATCTTCAGCGATGGCTTTCAGTACCGCACTGCCGAGGGGTTCGCCATAGGCGCGCGGGCCGAGCAATTGCAGTTCATTCATGCGCGCAGCAACAAGGCAACGGAGTGCACGGCAATGCCTTCTTCGCGACCGACAAAGCCAAGCTTTTCGGTGGTGGTAGCTTTCACGTTCACTTGATCCAACTCAACTTGAAGATCCGCCGCGATCAGCGCGCGCATCGATTCGATATGCGGGGCCATTTTCGGTGCCTGGGCAACGATGGTGTTGTCGACGTTGCCGACTTTCCAGCCTTTGGCATGGATCAGCGCGACCACGTGCCGCAGCAGCGCACGGCTGTCGGCACCCTTGAATTGCGGGTCGGTGTCCGGGAAGTGTTTGCCGATATCACCCAGCGCCGCAGCGCCGAGCAAGGCATCGCTCAAGGCGTGCAGCAGGACGTCACCGTCGGAATGAGCGAGCAGCCCGAAGCTGTGTGCAATGCGCACGCCGCCCAGAGTAATGAAATCGCCTTCAGCGAAACGGTGCACATCATAGCCGTGGCCAATACGCATAAAAAAAACGCCCCGATTTTTGTCAGGGCGTGATTCTACCTGCATTAACCCTTGAGGGCGCGTGCATGATGCTGCAAGTGGTCGTCTATAAAGCTTGAGATGAAGAAATAGCTGTGGTCGTAGCCCGGTTGCAGGCGCAACGTCAGCGGATGGCCCGCTTGTTTTACCGCTTGTTGCAAGGCTTCGGGTTTGAGCTGGGTAGCGAGGAAGTCATCGCGATCGCCTTGATCGACCAGCAGCGGCAGTTTTTCATGCGCTTCGGCGATCAGTGCGCAGGCATCCCACTCTTTCCACTTCGAACGGTCTTCGCCCAAGTAACGGGAGAACGCCTTTTGCCCCCATGGGCAATCCATCGGGTTGTTGATCGGCGAGAACGCCGACACCGATTGATAGCGACCTGGGTTTCGCAGTGCGCAGACCAACGCACCGTGACCGCCCATGGAGTGGCCGCTGATGCTGCGTTTATCCGAAGCAGGGAAATGCGCTTCAACCAGTGAAGGCAATTCCTGCACGACATAGTCATGCATCCGATAGTGACGCGACCAAGGCTCCTGCGTGGCATTCAGATAAAACCCGGCGCCGAGACCGAAATCCCACGCCCCATCCGGATCGCCCGGCACATCAGGACCGCGCGGACTGGTGTCCGGCGCAACGATGATCAAACCCAATTCGGCAGCCATGCGCATTGCGCCGGCCTTGTGCATGAAGTTCTCATCGGTGCAGGTCAGGCCCGACAACCAGTACAACACCGGCAGCTTGCCGCCCTGCTCCGCCTGCGGCGGCAGGTACACGGCAAACACCATGTCGCAGCCGAGCACATCAGAGCGATGGCGATAGCGCTTGTGCCAACCGCCAAAACTCTTCTGACAGGAGATGTTTTCCAGACTCATGGGGATTCTCCCAGCTGCAAGTGGCAAGCTTCGAGCGTCAAGAAAAGGCAAAAGCGCCTTTGCTTGCAGCTTGAAGCTTGTAACTTGGGGCTGCTTTTAGAAATGAATGACGGTACGGATGCTCTTGCCTTCGTGCATCAGGTCGAACGCCTTGTTGATGTCTTCCAGGCCCATGGTGTGGGTGATGAAAGTATCCAACGGAATCTCGCCGCTCTGAGCCATGTCGACATAGCTTGGCAACTCGGTACGACCGCGCACGCCGCCGAACGCCGAACCGCGCCAGACGCGACCGGTGACCAACTGGAACGGACGGGTCGAAATTTCCTGGCCAGCACCGGCCACACCGATGATCACCGACTCACCCCAACCTTTGTGGCAGCACTCAAGGGCGGCGCGCATCAGTTGCACGTTGCCGATGCATTCGAAGGAGAAGTCGACGCCGCCATCGGTCATGTCGACGATCACTTCCTGGATTGGGCGATCGAAGTCTTTCGGGTTCACGCAGTCGGTGGCGCCGAGTTGTTTGGCGATCTCGAACTTGGCCGGGTTGATGTCGATGGCGATGATGCGCGCAGCCTTGGCTTTCACCGCGCCGATCACCGCAGACAGACCAATGCCGCCCAGACCGAAGATGGCCACGGTGTCACCCGGTTTGACCTTGGCGGTGTTAAGCACTGCACCGATACCGGTGGTGACGCCACAGCCCAGCAGGCAAACCTTTTCCAGCGGTGCATCCTTGGAAATCTTGGCCACAGAGATTTCCGGCAACACGGTGTATTCCGAAAAGGTCGACGTGCCCATGTAGTGGAAAATCGTTTCGCCCTTGTAGGAAAAACGCGAAGTGCCGTCCGGCATCAAACCTTTGCCTTGGGTTGCGCGAATCGCCTGACACAGGTTGGTCTTGCCCGACTTGCAGAATTTGCACTGGCCGCATTCCGGGGTGTACAGCGGAATGACGTGATCACCCACCGCAACCGAGGTCACGCCCTCGCCGATGGCTTCAACGATGGCACCACCTTCGTGGCCGAGGATCGACGGGAAGATGCCTTCCGGATCAGCACCGGACAGGGTGTAAGCGTCAGTGTGGCAGACACCGGAAGCGACTACGCGCAGCAACACTTCACCGGCCTTGGGCATGGCGACATCGACTTCTACGATTTCCAGCGGCTTCTTGGCCTCGAAGGCAACGGCGGCGCGCGACTTGATCATGCTGACTCTCCAGTGAATCCAATGAATAAAAAACCAGACCAGGAGTGTAATACATAGCTCTACGATGAATAATCCGGACAAAAGCAAAACATTATTGCCACACAGGGATAATCCCGATGTCCGAAAACCGCTGGGAAGGCATCGACGAGTTCGTCGCCGTCGCTGAATGCAGCCAGTTCACTGCCGCCGCCGAACGTCTCGGGGTTTCGTCCTCGCACGTCAGTCGACAAATCGTACGGCTGGAAGAAAGACTTCAGACGCGCCTGCTTTATCGCAGCACCCGCCGGGTGACGCTGACCGAGGCCGGGCAGACCTTTCTGCAACATTGCCAACGCTTGCAGGACGGTCGCGAGGAAGCATTGCGCGCCGTCGGCGATCTGACCAGCGAACCGAAAGGCATGCTGCGCATGACCTGCGCCGTCGCCTACGGCGAACGTTTTATCGTGCCGCTGGTGACGCGCTTCATGGGCCTGTATCCGCAGTTGCGCATCGATATCGAACTGAGCAATCGCCAATTGGATCTGGTGCATGAAGGTCTGGATCTGGCGATTCGCTTGGGCCGCTTGCAGGACTCGCGGTTGGTCGCTACGCGCCTGGCGCCACGACGAATGTATCTCTGCGCGTCACCGTCCTACGTTGAGCGGTACGGTCGCCCACACAGTCTGTCGGAGTTGAGTCGCCATAATTGTCTGATCGGCAGCTCGGACATCTGGCAGCTTGAGCAAAACGGGCGGGAATTTTCCCAACGGGTGCAGGGCAACTGGCGCTGCAACAGTGGGCAGGCGGTGCTGGATGCGGCGCTTCAAGGCGTGGGGTTGTGTCAGCTACCGGACTATTACGTGCTGGAGCATCTGCACAGCGGTGCGTTGATTTCGTTGCTGGAGGCGCATCAGCCGCCGAATACGGCGGTGTGGGCGTTGTATCCACAGCAGCGGCATTTGTCGCCGAAGGTGCGCAAGTTAGTGGATTTCTCAAGGAAGGGTTGGCTGAGCAGCCGGAGTATCGAAGCTGAGTGATGGGTTGCCTGAACTACCGCTTTCGCGAGCAGGCTCGCTCCCACAGGGGATCGGCGGTGAATGCAAATATGGGGTCAGGCGCAAATCAAATGTGGGAGCGAGCCTGCTCGCGAAGGCAATCTGAAAGGCGCCACTGCACTCAGCGGCGGTTAGCCCAACGCTGGCGCAACCACTCCAGATCTTCCGGCCGGGTCACCTTCAGGTTATCTGCCCGCCCTTCAATCAGGCGCGGCGCCAGGCCAGCCCACTCCATCGCCGAAGCTTCGTCAGTAATCACCGCATCCGCCACCAGACTGTCCGCCAACGCCCGATGCAACGCACCGAGGCGGAACATCTGCGGCGTATACGCCTGCCAGATCACGCTGCGATCGACGGTTTCCACCACACGACCGTGCTTGTCGACCCGCTTCAACGTGTCGCGCGCCGGCACCGCGAGCAAACCGCCGACCGGATCATCCGCCAGCTCATCGAGTAACTTGTCGAGATCTTCACGACTCAGATTCGGCCGTGCCGCATCGTGCACCAGCACCCAATCCTCATCATCGGCACCCTGCGCATGCAAATGCAGCAAGGCATTGAGTACCGAGCCAGAACGCTCGGCCCCGCCATCAACCCGCTGAATACGCGGATCGTTGACGCTCGCCAGGTTCGGCCAATAAGGATCATCAACCGCAAGACTGACCACCAGCCCTTTAAGGCTTGGGTGATCGAGGAAACAGCCGAGGCTGTGTTCGAGAATTGTGCGCCCGCCAAGTTGCAGGTATTGCTTGGGACGGTCCGCGGCCATTCGGGCACCGACGCCCGCGGCAGGAATCACGGCCCAGAAGGCCGGCAGGGAATTGATCATTGGGCCAACTGGTAAAGGGTTTCGCCGTCCTTGACCATGCCCAGTTCGTGACGAGCCCGCTCTTCAACGGTCTCCATACCCTTTTTCAACTCGCTGACTTCAGCGTCCATCACCCGGTTGCGCTCCAGCAAACCTTCGTTCTCGGCATGTTGATCAGCAATCTGCTGATTCAGCTCGGCGACCTGCGCCAAACTGCCATTGCCCACCCACAGGCGGTACTGCAGACCGGCCAGTAGCAAGAGCAAAACGAGAAACAACCAGTAAGGACTGCGCATCGAATATCAGGTATCCAGTGAAAAAAGACAGCCACGCCAAAACTTTGAAGCATCTGATAGCACGAAGCCTGGAAGACCCAGGCTTGTGCTGTTAAGGCATCAGATTAGTGGCAAATCCATCGCTGTCACGACTTTTTCGACACAATCCGGTGTCCTTCCATCGATTTGTACTTAGCCGCGAAACTCGCTGCGACCGTTGTACTTGGCCTTGCCATTCAACTGCTCTTCGATACGCAGCAGTTGGTTGTACTTGGAAACGCGGTCGGAACGGCACAGCGAACCGGTCTTGATCTGGCCAGCCGAGGTGCCCACAGCCAGGTCGGCAATGGTCGAATCTTCGGTTTCGCCCGAACGGTGCGAGATCACTGCGGTGTAACCGGCAGCCTTGGCCATCTGGATGGCTTCCAGGGTTTCGGTCAGGGTGCCGATCTGGTTGAACTTGATCAGGATCGAGTTGGCGATGTTTTTATCGATGCCCTCTTTCAGGATCTTGGTGTTGGTCACGAACAGGTCGTCGCCTACCAGTTGAACCTTCTCGCCGATCTTGTCGGTGAGGATTTTCCAGCCAGCCCAGTCGGACTCGTCCAGACCGTCTTCGATCGAGATGATCGGATAACGTTCGGTCAGACCTTTCAGATAGTCAGCGAAACCTTCAGCGGTGAACACCTGGCCTTCGCCGGACAGGTTGTACTTGCCGTCTTCGTAGAATTCGCTGGCCGCGCAGTCCAGCGCCAGGGTCACGTCGGTGCCCAGCTTGTAACCGGCGTTGGCCACAGCTTCGGAGATCACTTTCAACGCGTCTTCGTTGGACGCCAGGTTCGGTGCGAAACCGCCTTCGTCGCCAACGGCAGTGCTCAGGCCACGGGCCTTCAACACAGCTTTCAAGTGATGGAAAATCTCGGTGCCCATGCGCAGACCTTCCGAGAAAGACTTGGCGCCAACCGGCTGCACCATGAATTCCTGGATGTCGACGTTGTTATCGGCGTGCTCGCCACCGTTGATGATGTTCATCATCGGTACCGGCATCGAGTAGACACCCGGAGTGCCGTTGAGGTTGGCGATGTGTGCGTACAGCGGCAGGTCCTGGTCCTGTGCTGCAGCCTTGGCCGCAGCCAGGGACACCGCGAGGATGGCGTTGGCGCCCAGAGTTGCCTTGTTTTCAGTACCGTCGAGCTTGATCATCGCGTGATCCAGGGCTTTCTGGTCGCTTGGGTCGGTGCCCAGCAGCAGATCGCGGATCGGACCGTTGATGTTGGCTACCGCTTTGAGCACGCCCTTGCCCAGATAACGGCTCTTGTCGCCATCACGCAGCTCGAGCGCTTCACGCGAGCCAGTGGATGCACCGGACGGCGCGCAAGCGCTGCCGATGATGCCGTTGTCGAGAAGCACGTCCGCTTCCACGGTGGGATTGCCACGGGAGTCGAGAACTTCACGACCTTTGATGTCGACGATTTTTGCCATTGTTGTAAACACTCCAAAGTTGACGAAAACGACGCAGCTAGAGGAAATCTTTTTACCGTCGGCAAGGGGTGTGCAGCGGGCAGACTTGCAGACGATAACGCTCATGCCCGAGGGCATGAGCGACAAATCGTGCGGTACTTTACCGGAGAATTGAGGTTTACGCGGTTTCTACCGTCGGAAAACTCTTCACCAGTTCGTCCAGAGCTTTGAGCTGGGCCAGGAATGGCTCCAGTTTGTCCAGACGCAAGGCGCAAGGGCCGTCGCATTTGGCGTTGTCCGGATCCGGATGCGCTTCGAGGAACAGACCCGCCAAGCCCTGGCTCATGCCAGCGTTGGCCAGATCCAGAACCTGTGCACGGCGACCGCCGGCGGAGTCGGCGCGACCGCCAGGCATTTGCAGCGCATGGGTCACGTCGAAAAATACCGGATACTCGAACTGCTTCATGATGCCGAAGCCGAGCATGTCGACCACGAGGTTGTTGTAGCCGAAGCTCGAACCACGCTCGCAGAGGATCAATTGATCATTACCCGCTTCCACGCACTTGTTCAGGATGTGTTTCATTTCCTGAGGCGCGAGGAACTGGGCTTTCTTGATGTTGATGACTGCGTTGGTCTTGGCCATCGCGACAACCAGATCGGTCTGGCGCGACAGGAAGGCCGGCAGTTGAATGATGTCGCAAACCTCAGCGACGACCGCGGCCTGCTCAGGCTCGTGGACGTCGGTGATGATCGGCACGCCGAAGGCTTGTTTGATGTCCTGGAAGATGCGCATGCCCTCTTCCAGGCCAGGACCACGGTAGGAGGTCACAGAAGAACGGTTGGCCTTGTCGAAACTGGCCTTGAACACGTAAGGGATACCGAGTTTTTCGGTGACTTTTACGTACTCTTCGCAAACCTGCATGGCCATGTCACGGCTTTCCAGCACGTTCATGCCGCCGAACAGCACCATGGGTTTGTCGTTGGCAATCTCGATATCGCCGACGCGGATGATCTTTTGAGCCATCGGGGTTACGCCTTCTTCTGGTGTTGAGCCAACGCTGCCTTGACGAAACCGCTGAACAGCGGATGGCCATCGCGTGGTGTCGAGGTGAACTCTGGGTGGAACTGGCAAGCAACGAACCATGGGTGATCGGCCGCTTCAACCACTTCAACCAGCGCGGCATCAGCGGAGCGACCAGAGATTTTCAGGCCGGCTTCGATCAGTTGTGGCAGCAGGTTGTTGTTCACTTCGTAACGGTGACGGTGACGCTCGACGATCACGTCCTTGCCGTAGCAGTCGTGCACCTTGGAGCCGGCTTCGAGCAGGCAGTCCTGAGCGCCGAGGCGCATGGTGCCACCCAGGTCGGACGACTCGGTACGCACTTCAACGGCACCGGTAGCGTCTTCCCACTCGGTGATCAGACCGACAACCGGATGGCCGCTGGCGCGATCGAACTCGGTGGAGTTGGCGTCTTTCCAGCCCATCACATTACGGGCGAACTCAATGACCGCCACTTGCATACCGAGGCAGATACCCAGGTACGGAACCTTGTTTTCGCGAGCGTACTGAACCGCAGTGATCTTGCCTTCCACGCCGCGCAGACCGAAGCCGCCCGGTACGAGGATCGCGTCGACACCTTCGAGCAGCGCAGTGCCCTGGTTTTCGATGTCTTCGGAATCGATGTAACGCAGGTTGACCTTGGTGCGGTTGCTGATGCCGGCGTGACTCATCGCTTCGATCAGCGACTTGTAGGCGTCCAGCAGCTCCATGTACTTGCCGACCATGGCGATGGTCACTTCGTGTTCCGGGTTCAGCTTGGCGTCAACCACCGCTTCCCACTCGGACAGATCAGCGCTGCCGCATTGCAGACCGAAACGCTCAACGACGAAATCGTCCAGACCCTGCGAATGCAGGATGCCCGGGATCTTGTAGATGGTGTCGGCGTCTTCCAGCGCGATCACTGCACGTTCTTCAACGTTGGTGAACTGAGCGATCTTGCGACGCGACGAGATATCGATCGGGTGATCGGAACGGCATACCAGCACGTCCGGCTGCAGACCGATCGAACGCAGCTCTTTTACCGAGTGCTGAGTTGGTTTGGTCTTGGTCTCGCCAGCGGTGGCGATGTACGGCACCAGCGTCAGGTGCATCAGCATCGCGCGCTTGGCGCCGACTTCGAAACGCAGTTGGCGGATGGCTTCGAGGAACGGTTGCGACTCGATGTCACCAACAGTGCCACCGATTTCAACCATCGCCACGTCAGCGTCACCGGCACCTTTGATGATGCGGCGCTTGATTTCGTCGGTGATGTGCGGGATCACCTGGATGGTCGCACCCAGGTAGTCACCACGGCGCTCTTTGCGCAGCACGTGCTCGTAGACACGGCCAGTGGTGAAGTTGTTGTTCTGGGTCATGGTCGTGCGGATGAACCGCTCGTAGTGCCCCAGGTCCAGGTCGGTTTCGGCGCCGTCGTGGGTGACGAACACTTCACCGTGCTGGAACGGGCTCATGGTGCCCGGATCGACGTTGATGTACGGATCCAGCTTCAGCATGGTGACCTTAAGTCCCCGCGCCTCCAGGATGGCTGCCAATGAAGCCGATGCAATGCCTTTCCCCAATGAAGAAACAACACCGCCCGTGACGAATATGTAGCGCGTCATGAAAAACCCTAGAAGTCTGCGTTAAAGCGGTACGAGCCGCCGGGGAAAGCGAAGGAAGGCCGAAGCCCCCGATCACCTGCATTAATCACAGTGCACCTTTCAAAAAAACCGCCGCGTTGGGACAGACCGGCAGGTGAAACACCGGTACGTTGCTCGCTACACATTTTTTGGAATCGCCCAGCAAAGACTGCTTGGTAATCGGCAACTCCTGCAATTCAGGCGAATCCACAGAAGTTGTATCAAGAAGGGAGCGTAGTCTACCGGAATGCTCCTTTCAGCTCAAACCTTGATCTTCGTCTGTTGGCTGCCAATGCAATTTCCAGCCCTCGTGCATATCGCCATCAAGTCCCGGCAGGTTCGCCACCGCGAGCAATTCATCGTCGCGAAACAGCAGCGGCAATCTGCCACGGACGAAGCCCGGCACCGCGCGCTCATTGAGCAGGCGCTTGAGATCACGGTGACCGCGATCCCCCAGATGCATGACCTCACCGCCCTGACGATAGGCAATGCACAGCGGCCCGGAAGGAGTCTGCCCGCTGAACATGACACGTCCGTTATCGGCCAAGCGTAGCGCTGACGCCGGGCTCTGCCACTCGCACGCGATCACTGGTGAACGCAGCCAGTCACCGCTGAGCCACCACACACGACCGGCGCTTCGGCGCAACTCACCGTCGGCCAGGCGCCAAACGGGTGAAGCGTCGTGGCCGGCTTCGCAGAGATCGGTCCAACCCGACCAATGGTCAGTGTCGGGCAAACGGGTCAGCGGTTCGAGCCAATGGCTGATTACATTTCGTTGACGCGCAGCAGACAGCGCAGCCAGCGGCGCCAGTTCCAGCGAAGGCAGCCCCAGCCATTCGAAATCATGCGCGGTGGCGGCGGTTGTCAGATCGATCTGCGCCAGCTCATCCAGCAACCCTTGGGCTTCACGCAGGTGCGTGGCACTGCGAGCCATGCTTGTCTGCGCTTGCGGCCAGCGCTCGGTCAGCAACGGCATGACCTGATGCCGCAGGTAATTGCGCGAAAACTGTCGATCCTGATTCGACGGGTCTTCAATCCAGCGCAATTGATGAGCCTGCGCATACGCCTCCAGCTCGGAACGAGAGACGTCCAGCAACGGGCGAATCAGCATGCCCTGCCCCACTGGCCGCTGTGCAGGTATCCCCGCCAATCCGCGCACACCGGCACCACGCATGAGTCGAAACAACAGCGTTTCCGCCTGATCATCGCGATGCTGACCTGTCAGCAACAGATCATTGGCTTGCGTCAGTGAACCGAACACAGCGTACCGCGCATCCCGCGCCGCTCGCTCCAGACTCGCACCCGGCTGCACCCTCACCCGCTCAATCAGCAACGGCACCCCCAGCGCATCACAGACAGACTGGCAGTGTTGTGGCCACGCATCAGCCGCAGCCTGAAGACCGTGATGGATATGAACAGCGCTTAACGGGGGGAGAGATTCGGTTTTTGCGAGATCGGCGAGCAGATGCAGCAGGACGGTGGAGTCGAGACCACCAGAGAAGGCAATGCGCCAATGAGCGGCATTGCGCCAAGGCTCAAGGTTGCGCAGAAGCCGGGAAGGCAAATCAATCATGGACTGACCCATATCTAACTCTTTGCCCCAAAACAAATGTAGGAGTGAGCCTGCTCGCGATAGCGGTGTGACAGCCAACACATTGGTTGAATGTTACGCCCTCATCGCGAGCAGGCTCACTCCTACAGAGGTATTGCGTTCGACTTAGAGACCGTAGCTCATCAGTCGATCATAACGACGCTTCAACAGCGCTTCGTTATCGAACTTCTTCAGCATCGCCAGTTGCGAGCTCAGCTCGGCACGGATCGACGCAGCGGCGGCAGCCGGATCACGGTGCGCGCCGCCCAGAGGCTCGCCAATCACCTTGTCGACAATGCCCAGGCCTTTCAGACGCTCAGCGGTGATGCCCATCGCTTCAGCAGCATCCGGCGCCTTTTCAGCGGTTTTCCACAGAATCGAAGCGCAACCTTCCGGCGAGATCACCGCGTAGGTCGAGTATTGCAGCATGTTCAGCTGATCGCAGACACCGATCGCCAATGCACCGCCGGAACCACCTTCACCGATAACGGTGGCAATGATCGGGGTCTTCAGACGCGACATCACACGCAGGTTCCAGGCAATCGCTTCGCTCTGGTTACGCTCTTCAGCGTCGATACCAGGATAGGCGCCCGGGGTATCGATGAAGGTCAGGATCGGCATCTTGAAACGCTCGGCCATCTCCATCAGACGGCAAGCCTTGCGGTAGCCTTCCGGGCGCGGCATGCCGAAGTTGCGGCGCACCTTCTCCCGGACTTCACGGCCTTTCTGGTGACCGATGATCATCACCGGCTGGTCTTCCAGACGGGCGATACCGCCAACGATTGCCGCGTCGTCAGAGAAGTGACGGTCGCCGTGCAGTTCGTCGAACTCGGTGAAGATGTGCTCGATGTAATCCAGGGTGTACGGGCGTTTCGGGTGACGCGCCAGGCGTGCGATCTGCCAGCTGGTCAGCTTGCCGAAGATGTCTTCGGTCAGCGTTTTGCTCTTGTCCTGCAGGCGGGAGATCTCATCGCCGATATTCAGCGAATTGTCATTACCGACCAAGCGCAACTCTTCGATCTTGGCTTGCAGGTCGGCGATCGGCTGTTCGAAATCTAGAAAATTCGGGTTCATAGGCGTCCGTCTTGGGTCGTGTCCCAAATGAGCTTGGGCCGGCCGGTTGTCTATTCGCGCCCTACCTTAAGGGAGAGGCGCGCTGAGGTCGAGATTAAAAATTCAGGTTGCGGGCAAGCGCAGTGATGGCACTTGCCGGTCAACGGTATTGGAGGAAGACGTTGTCTCGCCCGAACTGGTCACGCAGGGCTTGAATCAAGGCATCCGCCGGGTCGATCCGCCAGGTCTCGCCAAACTGCAGCAAGGTCTTCGCATCCGGGCTGGTGTACTCCATGGTGATCGGGCAAGCGCCGCGGTGACGCTTGAGCAGATCGCCCAACCAGCGTAGCTGATCGCCTTTCAAGTCCTGAGTCTGAAGCTTCAGACGCAGGCTTTCGGCCAGGTTGGTCCGGGCGTCTTCCATGCTCATCACGCGCTTGACCCGCAGCTTCAGCCCCCCGGAGAAGTCGTCATTGCTGACCTCGCCTTCGACGACCACCATCGCGTCAGTCTGCAACAACGACTGCGCCGCATGGAACGACTCGGAAAACAGCGAGGCCTCGATGCGTCCAGAGCGGTCATCCAGGGTGATGAACCCCATCTTGTCGCCCTTCTTGTTCTTCATGACCCGCAGCGCAATGATCATGCCTGCGACGGTCTGGGTATCTCGCGCCGGTTTCAGATCAATGATGCGCTGGCGGGCGAAACGACGGATTTCACCTTCGTATTCATCAATCGGGTGACCGGTCAGGTACAGGCCCAGGGTGTCTTTCTCTCCTTTGAGCCGCTCCTTGAGCGTCAACTCCTTGGCCTTGCGATGGTTGGCGTAAACGTCAGCGTCTTCTTCGACGAACAGTCCACCGAACAGGTCCGAGTGCCCGCTGTCCTGAGTGCGTGCAGTTTGTTCGGCGGCCTTGATCGCCTCTTCCATCGCCGTCAGCAGCACCGCGCGGTTGCGGTCGATGTTGGCTTGGTAGGCTTTTTGCTCATCGTGGAAGTACGGGCCAAGGCGATCCAGAGCACCGCTGCGAATCAAGCCGTCGAGCGTGCGTTTGTTGATGCGCTTGAGGTCGACCCGGGCGCAGAAATCGAACAGATCCTTGAACGGCCCTGCCAGACGCGCCTCAGTGATCGCCTCAACCGGCCCCTCGCCAACGCCTTTGATCGCGCCCAGGCCATATATGATCCGGCCCTCATCGTTCACCGTGAACTTGAATTCCGAAGTATTCACATCCGGCGCGTCGAGGCGCAGCTTCATGGTGCGAATTTCTTCGATCAAGGTCACGACCTTGTCGGTGTTGTGCATATCCGCCGACAGTACCGCAGCCATGAACGGCGCCGGGTAGTGCGTTTTCAGCCAAGCGGTCTGATAGGAAACCAGACCATAAGCGGCGGAGTGAGACTTGTTGAAACCGTAACCGGCGAATTTTTCCACCAGGTCAAAAATGTTACCCGCGAGATCAGCGTCAATATTGTTGGTCTTGCAACCTTCAATGAAGCCGCCGCGCTGCTTGGCCATTTCTTCGGGCTTTTTCTTACCCATGGCGCGACGGAGCATGTCCGCACCACCTAGTGTGTAACCGGCCATGACCTGGGCAATCTGCATCACCTGTTCCTGATACAGGATGATGCCGTAAGTCGGCGCCAACACAGGCTTGAGTCCTTCGTATTGGTAATCGGAGTGCGGATACGCCAGCTCGGCGCGACCGTGCTTACGGTTGATAAAGTCGTCAACCATGCCCGATTGCAGTGGGCCCGGACGGAACAGGGCCACCAGTGCGATCAAGTCTTCCAGGCAGTCGGGCTTGAGCTTTTTGATCAGCTCTTTCATACCTCGGGACTCAAGCTGGAACACCGCTGTGGTTTCAGCTTTTTGCAACAACGTATACGTAGGCTTGTCGTCGAGCGGGATGAACGCAATGTCCAACGGCGGCTCGTTGACCTTGGCCCGGTCGCGGTTGATGGTTTTCAGCGCCCAGTCGATCACCGTCAGCGTACGCAGACCGAGGAAGTCGAACTTCACCAGACCGGCCGCTTCAACGTCGTCCTTGTCGAACTGGGTTACCAGACCGTCACCGGCCTCGTCGCAATAGATCGGCGAAAAGTCAGTCAGCTTGGTCGGCGCGATTACCACACCACCGGCGTGTTTACCGACGTTACGCACCACGCCTTCGAGCTTGCGCGCCATCTCCCAGATTTCCGCAGCCTCTTCATCAACTTTGATGAAGTCACGGAGGATCTCTTCCTGCTCGTAGGCTTTTTCCAGGGTCATGCCGACTTCGAACGGAATCATCTTCGACAGACGATCCGCCAGGCCATAGGACTTGCCCTGCACCCGCGCCACGTCACGCACCACAGCTTTTGCCGCCATGGAACCGAAGGTGATGATCTGGCTGACCGCGTTACGGCCGTACTTCTCGGCCACGTAGTCGATCACGCGGTCACGACCGTCCATGCAGAAGTCGACGTCGAAGTCGGGCATCGAGACCCGTTCCGGGTTAAGGAAACGTTCGAACAGCAGGTCGTATTCCAGCGGGTCAAGGTCGGTGATCTTCTGTACATAAGCCACCAACGAACCGGCACCCGACCCACGCCCCGGACCTACCGGCACGCCGTTGTTCTTGGCCCACTGGATAAAGTCCATAACGATCAGGAAGTACCCGGGGAAACCCATCTGGATAATGATATCCAGCTCGAAATTCAGCCGGTCGACGTAGACCTGACGCTTGGCTTCGTAGTCTTCGGTGGTGTCTTTGGGTAGCAGCACCGACAAGCGTTCTTCGAGACCGTCGAAGGAGACTTTGCGGAAATATTCGTCGATGGTCATGCCATCGGGAATCGGGAAGTTGGGCAGGAAGTGAGTGCCCAGTTTCACTTCGATGTTGCAGCGCTTGGCGATCTCGACGGTGTTTTCGATGGCGTCGGGAATATCGCTGAACAGCTCGATCATCTCCTCGGCGCTTTTCAGGTATTGCTGATCGCTGTAATTCTTCGAACGCCGCGGATCGTCGAGGGCGCGGCCCTCACCGATGCACACGCGGGTTTCGTGGGCGGCGAAATCTTCCTGCTTGATGAAACGTACATCGTTGGTCGCCACCAGCGGCGCGCCGAGTTTGTCGGCGAGGGCGACGGCACCGTGCAGTTGCTCTTCATCGTTAGGACGGTTGGTGCGCTGGATTTCCAGATAGAAACGATCCGGGAACACCGCCATCCATTCACGCGCCAGCACTTCGGCTTCGGCCGGATTGCCGCCGATCATGGCCATGCCGATCTCGCCTTCTTTGGCGGCGGACAGCATGATCAGGCCTTCGTTGGCTTCAGCAACCCACTCACGCTCGACAATGATCATGCCGTTGCGCTGACCTTCGATGAAACCGCGCGAGATCAACTCGGTGAGGTTGCGATAGCCCTTGGCGTTCATCACCAACAGGCTGAGCCGGCTCAGCGGTGCGTCCGGGTCCTTGTTCGACAGCCACAGGTCGGCGCCGCAAATCGGCTTGATGCCCGCGCCCATGGTGTTTTTATAGAATTTGACCAGAGAACACATGTTGTTCTGGTCGGTGACCGCGACCGCCGGCATGTTCATGGCCGTCAGCGCCTTGACCAGCGGCTTGATCCGTACCAGCCCGTCGACCAGGGAGTATTCAGTGTGCAGGCGTAGATGAACGAATGAAGCCGGCATAGTGATCCTGTCCAGTTACATAGAGACAACAAGGCCCGGATTGTACCGGGCCTCGAACAAAACATCAGCCTTGCGACTAAACCTGCGTCAGACCTTCCAGCGCTTCATAAGCCTGACGCACCGGGGCGAACGAGCGCCGATGAATCGGCGTCGGGCCAAGACGCACCAAGGCTTCCAGATGAACGGGCGTCGGATAGCCTTTATGGCCACCGATGCCGTAACCCGGGTAGATCAATTCGAACGCAGCCATTTCACGGTCGCGACTGACTTTGGCCAGAATCGACGCCGCAGCGATAGCCGGGACCTTGCCGTCGCCCTGCACCACCGCTTCGGCGCGCATCGGCAGTTGCGGACAGCGGTTGCCGTCGATCATCGCCAGTTTTGGCTGAATGTGCAGGCCGGCCACCGCGCGCTGCATGGCCAACATGGTTGCGTGCAAAATGTTCAGCTCGTCGATTTCTTCAACTTCGGCGCGGGCAATGCACCAGCTCAGGGACTTCTCGATGATTTCGTCGTAGAGCTTTTCGCGCTTGGCTTCGGTGAGTTTCTTCGAGTCGTTGAGACCGAGGATCGGCCGGTTCGGATCGAGGATCACCGCCGCGGTCACCACCGCACCGCACAAAGGGCCACGACCGACTTCATCAACGCCGGCCACCAGTTCTTCAACTTCGGCGACCAAGGTGAAATCCAGGCCCATCTGCATGTTTGTCTTGCTCATCGTGTCTGACCGATCAGGTTGAGGACGGCGTCCGCCGCCTGATTGGAGGCGTCCAGCCGCAATGTGCGGTGAATCTCATCAAAGCCGCGCGTCTGTTCTTCGCCACCTTCGATCAATGGCGACAGGGTCTGCGCCAGTGCTTCGACCGTTGCATCATCCTGCAACAATTCCGGCACCAGCAGACGCTGGGCCAGCAGGTTCGGCAAGGACACGTACGGGCTCTTGACCATGCGCTTGAGAATCCAGAACGTCAGCGGTGCCAAGCGGTACGCCACCACCATCGGGCGCTTGTACAGCAACGCTTCAAGGGTGGCGGTGCCGGAGGCGATCAACACGGCGTTGCACGCAGCCAGAGCCAGATGGGATTTGCCGTCGAGCAAGGTCACCGGCAGATCACGGCCGGCAAGCAACTCTTCAAGCTGCGCACGGCGCTCCGGGTTGGCACACGGGATGACAAAGCGCAAACCCGGGCGCAACGCACGCAGGCGTTCGGCAGTATCAAGGAACAGCGCACCCAGTCGAGACACTTCGCCGCCGCGACTGCCGGGCATCAACGCCACCAGCGGGCCGTCGGGCAGGCCCAGCTCGGCACGGGCCGCAGCACGATCGGCCTCCAATGGAATGGTATCGGCCAGGGTGTGACCGACGAACCGCACTGGCACGCCCTTCTCTTCGTAAAATTTTGCTTCGAACGGCAGCAGCGTCAGCATCAGGTCACAGCCTTCGCGGATCTTCAGCACACGCTTCTGCCGCCACGCCCACACCGAAGGGCTGACGTAATGCACGGTTTTGATCCCGGCCTGACGCAGCTTCAATTCAATGTTGAGATTGAAGTCCGGCGCGTCGATACCGATGAACGCGTCGGGCTTCTCGGCGATGAGCGTGGCGATCAGGTCCTTGCGGCGCTTGAGCAATTCACGCAAACGGCCGAGGACTTCCACCAGGCCCATGACCGACAAGCGCTCCATGGGAAAGTAGGACGTCAGCCCTTCGGCCTGCATCAACGGGCCGCCGACGCCGATGAACTCGACCGCCGGATGCTGTGCCTTGAGCGCGCGCATGAGGCCGGCGCCGAGAATGTCACCGGAAGCTTCACCCGCCACCAGCGCAATACGCAGATTGGCCATGATCAGCGAGTGATGCCGCGAGTCGACGACTGAATGGAGTCACGGAATATCGCGACTTCCGGGAACTGCGCAGCAGGCTCGGCCAACTCGGCCAATGCCTGTTCAACCGTAAGGCCTTGGCGATAGACGGTTTTGTAAGCGCGACGCAGGGTGTGGATCGCGTCCTCGCTGAAACCGCGACGGCGCATGCCTTCGAAGTTCATGCTGCGTGCTTCGGCAGGGTTGCCGAACACGGTGACGAACGCCGGAACGTCCTTGCCGATGGCGGTGCCCATGCCGGAAAAGCTGTGGGCGCCGATATGGCAATACTGGTGAACCAGGGTGAACCCGGAGAGAATCGCCCAATCATCCACGTGCACATGGCCGGCCAACGCGGTGTTGTTGACCAGAATGCAGTGGTTGCCGATGACGCTGTCGTGACCGATATGGGCATAGGCCATGATCAGGTTGTGATCGCCCAGCGTGGTTTCCGAACGGTCCTGAACGGTGCCACGGTGGATCGTCACGCCTTCGCGGATGACGTTGTGGTCACCGATCACCAGACGGGTTTCTTCGCCTTTGTATTTCAGATCGGGCGTGTCTTCGCCTACCGAGGAAAACTGGTAGATGCGATTGTGCTTGCCGATGCGGGTCGGGCCTTTGAGGATTACATGCGGCCCGATCACGGTACCCTCGCCGATTTCCACACCTGCGCCGATGATCGACCACGGGCCGACCTCGACGCCATCAGCCAGGACGGCCGATGGATCGATGATTGCGCGAGGGTCAATCAAACTCATAGCTTGCGTTCCGCGCAGATGATTTCAGCCGAGCAGACCGGCTTGCCATCGACCGAAGCCTGGCATTCGAACTTCCAGATCTGACGCTTGCAGCTGATGAACTTGGCTTCAAGGATCAACTGATCGCCCGGCAACACCGGCTGGCGGAAGCGCAGCTTGTCGGAACCGACGAAGTAATACAGGGTGCCGTCCGCCGGTTTGACGTCGAGCATTTTGAAACCGAGGATCCCGGCAGCCTGAGCCATCGCTTCGATGATCAGTACGCCCGGCATGATTGGATGCGCCGGGAAGTGACCATTGAAGAACGGTTCATTGATGCTGACATTCTTGTAGGCGCGAATGCGCTTGCCTTCAGTGTCCAGTTCCACCACCCGGTCCACCAGCAGGAACGGGTAACGGTGAGGCAGGTATTCGCGAATCTCGTTGATGTCCATCATTTCGGGGGGAAGCCTATGTAAAGATTGGGAGCGCGACTGACGCGCACTCCTCTAGCAAATCAAGGAGGCAGTCTAGAGGCTGTGCACACTTGATATGGAAATGGTATCAGCCATCTGATGAAGCATTGCCGTCAGGGGTCACTTCCCCTACGCGCTTTTCCAGCTGTTTCAACCGTCGCGCGATGTCATCGAGCTGACGGATGCGGGCCGCGCTTTTGCGCCATTCGGCCGCCGGTTGCATGGCTGTGCCGGAAGAATAGGCGCCTGGCTCGGTAATCGAGTGGGTCACCATGGTCATCCCGGTCAGGAAAACGTTGTCGCAAATATCAATGTGGCCGACCAGGCCAACACCGCCAGCGAGCATGCAGTGCTTGCCGATTTTGGTGCTACCGGAAATGCCAACACACGCGGCCATGGCGGTGTGATCACCAACCTGAACGTTGTGGGCGATCTGGATCTGGTTGTCGAGCTTCACACCATTGCCGATCACGGTATCGGCCAGAGCGCCGCGGTCGATGGCGGTATTCACGCCAATCTCGACATCGTCGCCGATGGTCACGCCACCGATCTGCGCGATTTTCTGCCAGATACCTTTTTCGTTGGCAAAGCCGAAGCCTTCACCGCCGAGCACGGCACCGGACTGAATCACCACACGCTTGCCGATGCGCACGTCGTGATACAGCGTCACGCGCGGGGCAAGCCAGCCGCCTTCACCGATTTCGCTGCGGGCACCGACAACGCAATGCGCGCCCAGTGTCACTTGCGCACCAATTCGCGCACCGGCCTCGATCACCACAAATGGGCCGATGCTGGCGGTTGGATCAACCACCGCGTCCGCCGCAATGACCGCTGACGGATGAATACCCGCAGTGGCTTTTGGCTTGGGATCGAACAGATGAGAGATTCGCGCGTAAGCCAGGTAAGGATCCGGCACCACCAACGCATTACCGGAAAAACCTTCGGCATCAGCTTCTTTGAGCAGCAATGCAGCTGCCTGCGAGCCGGCCAGATATTTGCGATATTGAGGGTTTGCCAGAAAGCTCAACTGAGCTGGGCCAGCCTCTTGCAAAGTGGCTAGCCCAGTAATTTTCGTCTCAGGGTCGCCACGCAGGGTGGCGCCGAGGAACTCGGCCAACTGGCCGAGCTTGATAGTCACGGTCATGGGTTACTTCAGCTGATTCATGCGCTCGATTACCTGGCGCGTGATGTCGTACTGAGGTTTGACATCGATGACTGCGCCACGCTCGAACACCAGGTCAAAACCACCTTTCTTGATGACTTCTTCCACTGCGCTGTCCAGCTTCGGCTTCAGTTGCTTGAGCATTTCGCGGTCGGCAACAGCTTTGGCTTCGTTCAGCTCTTTGGACTGGAACTGGAAGTCGCGGGCCTTTTGCTTGAATTCCAGCTCCAGACGCTCACGCTCACCTTGCTGCATTTTGTCGCCACCGGCCATCAGACGATCCTGAATACCCTTGGCGCTGCTTTCCAGCGTTTTCAGCTTGGTCAGTTGCGGACCGAACTTCTTCTCGGCATCCACGGCGTATTTCTTCGCAGCGTCGGATTCCAGCAAAGCCATCTGATAGTTCAGAACGGCAATTTTCATGTCGGCAAATGCCGGGCCTGCCACCATCAAGGAGGCCAGGAGAACCAATTGAGTCAACTTACGCACGATGCACTCCTACAAAATCCATTGTCGTTATCTTGGGTCAGACACTTAGAACGTCTGGCCGAGGGAGAATTGGAACACTTGAGTTTCAGCCTCATCCGGCTTCTTGATCGGCATGGCCAACGCGAAGCTCAGAGGACCCAGTGCGGTGACCCAGGTCACACCCACACCAACGGAACTGGCCATGTTGCTCAGGCTGATGTCGTTGCACTTGGTGTTCGACGTCGAGCCGTTCGCATTGGTAGTGTCCTTGCACTGCGAGTCAAATACGTTACCCACATCCCAGAATACCGAAGTACGCAGGGAACGCTGATCTTTCACGAATGGCAGCGGGAACAGAACCTCGACACCACCCTGGATCAGGACGTTACCACCGAACGGCAGTGGATCCTGATCCGGGTCAGCCAGCGTACCCGGGTTGTTACCACGGCTCGGCGTACTGCGCGGGCCAAGCGTACTGTCCTTGAAGCCACGAACCGAGTTGAAACCACCAGCATAGTAGTTTTCATAGAACGGCAAGCCGTCGGTTCCACCGTAGCCATCGCCATAACCCAGCTCGGTGTGCAGACGCAGGGTGTAGTTTTCGCTGATCGGCTGGAACAACTGACCACGGTAATCGAGTTTGTAGAAAGACAGATCGCTACCTGGAATGGTCGATTCCAGCGTCAGGCTCTGCGAACGACCACGGGTCGGCAGCACGCCTTTGTTCAGGGTCGATTCGGACCAGCCGGCCGAAGCCTTGAAGTTCAGGTACTTGTCGCCTTCCTTGTTAACGAAGTCGAAAATCTCGTCAACGGTGTAAGTACCGGTCTTGATCTCGTCCTGCTGAACCGACAGACCAAAGGTCAGACGCGAAGTCTCGCTGATCGGGTAGCCAACGTTCACGCCGGCACCCAGGCTGTCTACCGCATAGCTTGCTACGTCGACGTCGAGGTCTTTGTAGTCAGTGGTGCGATAGAACGCGTTGTAACCCAGGCTCACGCCATCGGCAGTCCAGTACGGGTCAACGTAGCCGAAGTTGTAGCGGCTCTGGTATTCGCTGCGAGTCAGGCCAATGCTGACGCGGTTACCTGTACCAAGGAAGTTGTTCTGGGTGATCGAACCACCGAGGATCAGACCGGCGCTCTGGGCGAAACCGACACTGGCGGTAATCGAACCGGAAGCCTGTTCTTCAACGGCATAGTTCACGTCAACCTGGTCGTCGACACCCGGAACAGCCGGGGTTTCGACGTTGACTTCTTTAAAGAAGCCCAGACGCTCAAGACGGGTCTTGGACTGGTCGATCAGGTAAGTCGAAGCCCAGCCACCTTCCATCTGACGCATTTCACGACGCAGCACTTCGTCTTCGGACTTGGTGTTGCCACGGAAGTTGATGCGGTTGACGTAGGCACGCTTGCCCGGATCGACAGCAAACAGGATGTCCACAGTGTGGTCGTCATCGTGTGGCTGAGGAACACCGTTGACGTTGGCGAAGGTGTAGCCCTCGTTACCCAGACGACGGGTGATCAGCTCGGACGTGGTGGTCATCAGTTTGCGCGAGAACACCTGCCCCTTCTGCACCAGCAGCAGGGACTTGACCTGATCTTCAGGGACTTTCAGATCACCACTGAGCTTGACGTCACGAACGGTGTACTTCTCGCCTTCGGTGACGTTGACAGTGATGTAGACGTGTTTCTTGTCTGGGGTGATCGACACCTGCGTCGAAGCGATATCCATGTTGATATAGCCACGATCCAGGTAGTAGGAACGCAGACGCTCCAGGTCACCGGACAGTTTTTCACGGGCGTACTTGTCGTCGTTCTTGAAGAACGACAGCCAGTTGGTGGTTTTCAGTTCGAACAGGTCGGTCAGGTCTTCCTCAGGGAAAACCGTGTTGCCCACCACGTTGATGTGCTGAATGGCCGCAACGGTGCCTTCGTTGATCTTCACTTTCAGGCCAACACGGTTACGCGGTTGCGATACCACTTCGGTATCGACCGTAGCCGAGTAGCGACCTTGCGCGACGTACTGACGTTGCAGCTCGTTACGCACACCTTCGAGGGTGGCACGCTGGAAGATTTCGCCTTCGGCAAGACCGGATTGCTTGAGACCTTTCATCAGGTCTTCAGTCGAGATCGCCTTGTTGCCTTCGATTTCGATACTGGCGACCGACGGACGCTCGACGACCGTGATGACCAGAACGTTGCCTTCGCGGCCCAGCTGGATATCTTGAAAGAAACCGGTTTTGAACAACGCACGAGTGGATTCCACCAGGCGACGATCATCCGCCTGCTCACCGACGTTCAACGGCAAGGCACCAAAGACGCTACCCGCGGAGACCCGCTGGAGGCCATTGACGCGAATATCAGAGATAGTGAAGGACTCGGCGTGAACTTCGGCGATCATCAATACGGTGAGAACCGCAGTTAGCAGCAGACGTTTCATGAAGTCCTTTCTTATTCCAACTGGCAATAAACAAACTGCCGCAAAATGCGGCAGATTCGCAATTCAGCGAAGCGTTACAGTCGACCCAGATCGTTGACCAGAGCAAGCAACATCACCCCGACCACCAAACTGATACCGATCTGTATCCCCCAACCTTGCACCCGATCCGACAAGGGACGACCACGCGCCCACTCGATCAGATAAAACAACAAATGCCCCCCATCCAGTACAGGAATGGGCAGCAAATTCAGAACTCCCAGGCTAATACTCAGATAAGCAAGGAAATTCAGGAAATCAGCGACGCCCGACTGGGCAGAAGCGCCCGCCACTTTAGCAATGGTTATCGGTCCACTCAAGTTTTTTACCGAGAGCTCGCCGAACAGCATTTTCTTCAGTGAATCGAGTGTCAGAATGCTCATGGTCCAAGTGCGACGGGCACCCTCGCCAATCGCGGCCAACGGGCCATAACTGACCTCGCGGATCATCTCCGGTGGCCAGTCGACAGCTTTTACGCCCGCACCCAGATATCCGCTAGGCGATTTGCTTTCACCGCGCGCTGCCAGCGTTACAGGGACGTCGATTTGAGCACTGTCACGCTCGATACGCAGCATGATTTTGGTATCAGGACGCGTACGAACGGTATCAACCACTTGCTGCCAGTCATTCAGCGCCTGACCGTCGAGGGCCAACAGGCGATCGCCAGTCTTCAGGCCGGCCGCCTGGGCCGGGCCTTTCGGATCAAGCTCAGCCAACACCGGCGGCAACGCCGGGCGCCACGGGCGAATACCCAGAGAACGAATCGGATCCGGCTCATCTGCGCCTTTGAGCCAGTTGTCCAGCTTCAGCTCACGCGGCGTATCCGCCGACGAGCCTTGCTCACGCACCAGCAACTGCAGAGAACCGCTTTCACCAAGGCGTCGCACCAATTGCAGATTGACGGCGGCCCAACCGGTAGTCGGCTCACCATCGACAGCAACAATTTCCTGACCAGCGTTCAAACCGGCACTGGCGGCGATACTGCCGGATTCAACTGCACCAATGACCGGGCGAATCTGCTCGCTGCCGAGCATCGCCAATACCCAGAAGAACACCAACGCCAACAGAAAGTTGGCAATGGGCCCGGCCGCAACAATGGCGATACGCTGGCGTACGGATTTGCGGTTGAACGATTGATCTAGCTGATCAACCGGAACTTCACCCTCACGCTCGTCGAGCATTTTGACGTAGCCGCCCAGCGGAATCGCGGCAACCACAAACTCGGTGCCTTGCTTGTCGTGCCAGCGCAGCAACGGCATGCCGAAGCCTACGGAGAAACGTAGAACCTTGACGCCACAGCGACGCGCGACCCAGAAGTGGCCGAATTCGTGAAAGGTGACCAGCACACCCAAGGCGATCAGGGTGCCGGCAATCATATAGAGCGCGCTCATCTACTTTCTCCGCAATCCTGTTCAGTGCCGCGTGTAGCCATTGTCTTGCAAATTCTATCGATCGTGACGCTTCAACCACTGTTCTGCCAGAACTCGTGCCTTGGCATCTGCCGTAAACACGGCTTCGAGATCTGCCAGCGCAACCACCGGCTCGAGATCCAAGACCTCCTCGATGATACTCGCGATTTCCGGGTAACGGACCCGTCCGTCGAGAAACGCTGCCACTGCCACTTCGTTGGCCGCATTGAGCATCGCTGGCGCACTGTCGCCAGCCTCGGCAGCTTGCCGTGCCAGACGCAGGCAAGGGAAGCGCTCTTCATCCGGCGCCTCGAAGTCCAGCCGCGCGATGGCGAACAGATCCAGCGGTGCGACACCGGAATCAATGCGCTCCGGCCAGGCCAAGGCATTGGCGATCGGTGTACGCATGTCGGGATTGCCCAACTGCGCCAGCACCGAACCGTCGACATAATCGACCAGCGAGTGAATCACGCTCTGCGGATGAATCACCACTTCGACCTGCGAAGGTTTTGCATCAAACAGCCAACAGGCCTCGATCAGCTCAAGACCTTTATTCATCATGCTGGCCGAATCGACCGAGATCTTGCGCCCCATGGACCAGTTCGGGTGTGCACACGCCTGATCAGGTGAAACATGCGCCAGCTCACTCATCGGTGTCTGTCGGAACGGGCCACCAGAGGCTGTGAGTAAAATCCGACGAACACCCACCGAACTCAATCCACGGGCAAAATCCTGTGGCATGCACTGGAAAATCGCGTTGTGTTCGCTATCGATCGGCAACAATACCGAACCGCTCTTGCGCACTGCCTGCATGAACAAGGCGCCGGACATCACCAGCGCCTCTTTATTAGCGAGGAGTATCTTCTTGCCGGCCTCGACGGCCGCCAGGGTCGGGCGCAGACCTGCCGCACCGACGATCGCCGCCATCACCGCATCGACTTCCGGAGCAGCAGCGACCTGACACAGCCCCTCCTCCCCCACCAACACACGGGTCGGTAAACCGGCGGCACGCAAATCGTCCTGCAAGCCACGCGCGGCGGCGGCCTCGGGCACCACAGCAAATTGCGGCACATGGCGCACGCACAAAGCAAAAAGCTCACTGAGGCGCGTGAAACCACTCAACGCGAAGACCTGATAACGCTCAGGATGACGAGCAATGACATCCAGCGTGCTCAGACCGATCGAGCCCGTCGCACCGAGAACGGTAATCTGTTGAGGACGACTCACGGTGCCGCCATCCACAGCAGCACGGCAAATACCGGGATTGCCGCGGTCAGACTGTCGATACGATCAAGCACGCCGCCATGACCGGGCAGCAGATTACTGCTGTCCTTGATGCCGGACTGACGCTTGAACATGCTTTCGGTCAGATCGCCGACAACCGAGATAAAGACGATCAGCGCAGCGCCGATCAAGCCCTTAAGCAGCTCGGCGACGGTCCAGTCACGCACCAGACCGACAATCGCTGTAATCAGCAAACTCAGCGCCAGACCACCGTAGACGCCTTCCCAGCTCTTGCCTGGGCTGACTTGCGGAGCCAGCTTGCGCTTGCCGAATTTGCGACCAGAGAAGTAGGCACCGATATCGGCGCCCCAGACCAGCACCATCACGGCCATGATCAGCCAGTTACCCAGCGGGTACTGTTTGATTTGCACCAGGCCTTGCCAGGCCGGCAGCAGAATCAGCAGGCCGATGACCAGTTTGGTTGCCGCACTCGACCAATGCACGCTGGAGCGCGGATAGGTCAGCACCAGCCAGGTCGCCGCCGCCCACCACAATACAGACGCACCCAGCACCCACGGGGCAAGCCCGGGCAGGATGTACATGATGAACAACATGAACGCGACCACGGCGGCAAAACCCACGCGGAACGCTTGCCCGGTGAAGCCAGCCAGACGCGCCCATTCCCAGGCACCCAAAGTCACAACCAGACCGATAAACAAGGCAAAACCGGAGCCTTCCAGCAGGAAAAACCCGCACAAGGCGATCGGCAGCAGGATCAGTGCAGTGATGATTCGTTGTTTAAGCATTAAACCCGGGCTCCAGCTTCGACCTGTTCGCTCGTTTTACCGAAGCGACGCTGGCGCGAAGCGAAATCGGCCAGCGCATTGCGCATGGCATCGTGTTTGAAGTCCGGCCAGAACAGGTCGGAGAAGTACAACTCGGCGTAAGCCAGTTGCCACAGCAAGAAGTTGCTGATGCGGTGCTCACCACCGGTACGAATGCACAAGTCAGGCAATGGCAGATCGCCGGTCGCCAGACAGGTTTGCAGCAGATCAGGAGTGATGTCTTCCGGACGCAGGTGCCCGGCCTGAACTTCACGCGCCAGACGCTGTGCAGCTTGCGCGATATCCCACTGGCCACCGTAATTGGCGGCGATCTGCAGGATGAAACGGTTGGCACCCGCCGTCATCGCCTCGGCTTCACGCATTGCCGCCTGAAGCTCCGGATGAAAGCGCGAACGATCGCCAATGATGCGCAGGCTGATGTTGTTGTCGTTGAGGCGCTTGGCCTCACGACGCAATGCCTTGAAGAACAAGTCCATCAAGGCACTGACCTCATCGGCCGGACGCTGCCAGTTCTCACTGGAAAACGCGAACAGGGTGAGCACTTCGACCTTGGCCTCGGCGCACACCTCAATTACCGCACGCACAGCATCCACGCCCGCTTTATGCCCGGCGACACCCGGCATAAAGCGTTTTTTCGCCCAGCGATTGTTGCCATCCATGATGATCGCGACATGGCGCGGCACCGCGGACGGCGCAGTCTGCTTGGTCTTGTCCATTAAAAGCTCGAACCTTATACGGCCATCAGATCCGCTTCTTTTTGCTTGGTAGCCGTGTCGATATCAGCCTCGGCCTTGTCGGTGAGCTTCTGAATATCGGCAGCGGCACGACGCTCTTCGTCTTCGCTGATTTCTTTGTCCTTGACCAGTTTTTTCAGCTCGCCCAAGGCGTCACGACGAATATTGCGCACGGCAACACGCGCGTCTTCGGCAGCACTGCGCGCCTGCTTGGTGAAGCCCTTGCGGGTTTCTTCAGTCAGGGCCGGCATGGAGATCAGCAACAACTCGCCCAGGTTGGTCGGGTTGAGGTTCAGACCAGCGCTCTGGATTGCCTTGTCGACTGCGGCGAGCATGTTGCGCTCGAACGCAACGACTTGCAGGGTACGCGAGTCCTTAACGGTGATGTTCGCCACTTGAGTGATGGAGGTGTCTGCGCCGTAGTACGGCACCATCACGCTACCCAGAATGCTTGGGTGAGCCTTGCCGGTACGAATCTGACCGAATGCGTGGGCCAGAGAGTCCAGGGATTTTTGCATGCGCTCTTGAGCGTCTTTTTTGATTTCGTTGATCATTGTTGACCTTCCTCGATCAGGGTGCCTTCAGCGCCGCCATGGACGATGTTCAGCAGGGCACCGGGCTTGTTCATGTTGAATACGCGCAGCGGCATCTTGTGGTCGCGGCACAGGCAAATAGCGGTCAGATCCATTACACCCAGCTTGCGATCCAGCACTTCATCATAAGTCAGATGATCGAACTTCTCGGCATGCGGGTCTTTGAACGGGTCAGCGGTGTAAACGCCATCGACCTTGGTCGCTTTCAGCACGACGTCGGCATCGATTTCGATTGCACGCAGGCAGGCTGCCGAATCCGTGGTGAAGAACGGGTTGCCGGTACCGGCTGCGAAAATCACGACGTCTTTGGAGTTCAGGTGGCGCATGGCTTTGCGGCGATCATAGTGATCGGTCACGCCAACCATGGAAATGGCCGACATCACGATGGCCGAGATATTGGCACGTTCCAGCGCATCGCGCATGGCCAAGGCGTTCATCACAGTGGCCAGCATGCCCATGTGGTCGCCTGTGACCCGATCCATACCGGCTTTGCTCAGGGCTTCGCCACGGAACAGGTTGCCACCACCGATCACCAGACCGACCTGTACGCCGATGCCGACCAGCTGGCCGACTTCCAGCGCCATGCGATCCAGCACTTTTGGATCGATCCCGAACTCTTCCGAGCCCATCAGGGCCTCGCCGCTAAGCTTGAGTAGAATGCGTTTATAGCGAGCCTGATAACCACTGCCCTGCTGAGCCATTGCGAATCTCTCCTGCGGCGTATTTAAAAATTCTTTGCGAGCTGTTTACAGCTGGCGTTCACTCTAGCTTGGCGCTGCTTCAGCGCCATCGGAACATGGCTTTGTAAGTCAGTTCCAAGTGGAAACCAATAAAAAATTGGCAACCCCATCTGAAAAGAGGCTGCGCGCGTTAGCGGGCAGCCTCTTTCGGCGACAGTTGAAAAACCGTCTTACTGCTTGGCGGCAGCCAGCTGAGCAGCAACTTCTTCAGCGAAGTTGTCTACTGGCTTCTCGATGCCGTCGCCCACTTTGTAGTAGGTGAAGGAAACGATTTCTGCGCCGCCTTTCTTGGCCAGCTCGCCAACCTTGATTTCAGGGTTCTTGACGAACGCCTGCTCAACCAGGCTTGCTTCTGCCAGGAACTTGCTGATACGGCCTTTGACCATGTTCTCAACAATGTTTTCTGGCTTGCCTTTGATCTTCTCTTCGTTCAGCTGCAGGAACACAGCTTTTTCACGCTCGATCGCTTCGTCCGAAACTTGCGAAGGCAGCAGGAACTCAGGGTTGCTTGCAGCTACGTGCATCGCGATGTCTTTGGCCAGCTCGACGTCACCGCCTTTCAGAGCCACAACAACACCGATCTTGTTGCCGTGCAGGTACGAACCTACAACGTCACCTTCGATACGGGTCAGACGACGGATGTTGACGTTTTCGCCTACTTTGGCAACCAGTGCTTCACGAGCAGCTTCTTGCGAAGCGATCAGCGGAGCAGCGTCGGTCAGCTTGTCAGCGAAAGCTTTTTCAACGCTGGCAGCAACGAAGTTTTTGAAGTCGTCTTGCAGAGCCAGGAAGTCGGTCTGCGAGTTCACTTCCAGGATAACGGCAGCTTTACCGTCGTCCTTGATTGCGATTGCGCCTTCAGCGGCAACGTTGCCAGCCTTCTTCGCAGCCTTGATCGCGCCCGAAGCACGCATGTCATCAATGGCTTTTTCGATGTCGCCGTCAGCCTTTTCCAGGGCTTTCTTGCAGTCCATCATGCCTTCGCCGGTACGCTCGCGCAGTTCTTTAACCAACGCTGCAGTAATTGCTGCCATTTTCAAATTCCTCTTGGATAGGTTTTCAACCATTCCACCCGATCGAACGGGCGTTCAATTCTTCCCGAACCACCCTTGTTAGCTGCCGCACATTACAAACAGTGCCGTGGGCGCCAACAAATGGTTTTCGAGGTGGCAAAAAGGGGGCCAAGCCCCCTTTTTGCTTACTGAGTCAACGCCAGGGCGTTAATTACTCAGCTGCAGCCTGAGTTTCTTCAGCTGCGAATTCTACAGTGCCGCCAGCAACATTGTTGCGACCACGGATTACTGCGTCAGCCATCGAACCCATGTACAGCTGGATAGCGCGGATTGCGTCATCGTTGCCTGGGATGATGTAGTCAACGCCTTCCGGGCTGCTGTTGGTGTCGACAACGCCGATTACCGGGATGCCCAGCTTGTTGGCTTCGGTGATCGCGATGCGCTCGTGGTCAACGTCGATCACGAACAGTGCGTCTGGCAGACCGCCCATGTCCTTGATGCCGCCCAGCGAACGATCCAGCTTCTCAAGATCACGGGAGCGCATCAGCGCTTCTTTCTTGGTCAGCTTGGCGAAAGTACCGTCTTCGGCTTGAACTTCAAGGTCACGCAGACGCTTGATGGAAGCACGAATGGTTTTGAAGTTGGTCAGCATGCCGCCCAACCAGCGGTGATCGACGTACGGCGAACCGCAACGTGCTGCTTCTTCAGCAACGATCTTGCCAGCGGAACGCTTGGTGCCGACGAACAGAATCTTGTTTTTGCCCTGGGCCAGACGCTCTACGAAAGTCAGAGCTTCGTTGAACATTGGCAGGGTTTTTTCAAGGTTGATAATGTGAATCTTGTTACGCGCGCCGAAAATGTACTTACCCATTTTCGGATTCCAGTAACGGGTTTGGTGACCGAAGTGCACACCGGCCTTCAGCATATCGCGCATATTGACTTGGGACATGATAGTTCCTTAATAAGTCGGGTTTGGCCTCCACGTATCCCAATGACCAACCAGTGGCATAAAGCCAAAAGCACCCAGGTCATCGTGTCGACACGTGTGTGGATTTAAGCTTTTCGGGGTATCCCCGGAAAGCGGCGCATTTTATACCACAGGGTGCGCAGAAACGGAACCCGGAATCTGTATTCGCACCAAGGACATGGGCGCAGCCCCCTTGGAATCGGCCCCGAACGCACCATTGTATAGAGAGAAGCGATGCACGCGGGCGCTGAATTGCGCCGTGCGTCTGTTAGAATCGCGTTTTTCAGGGTCGCCGATCGAACACCGGCCACCCTATCCGTATCAGCAAGCGCCGCCGAGCGCAGAGAGAGCCTGTATGACCGTCAACCTCAAAACCCCCGAGGACATCGCTGGCATGCGCGTCGCCGGCAAACTGGCCGCCGATGTGCTGGAAATGATTGCCGAACATGTCAAACCAGGCGTCACCACCGATGAGCTGAACCAGATCTGCCACGACTACATCGTCAATGTGCAGCAAGCCATCCCCGCCCCGCTCAACTACAAGGGCTACCCGAAGTCGATCTGCACCTCGATCAACCACGTGGTCTGCCATGGCATTCCGAATGACAAGCCGCTGAAAAACGGCGACACCCTGAACATCGACGTCACCGTGATCAAGGACGGTTACCACGGCGACACCAGCCGCATGTTCCACGTCGGCGAAGTACCGGTCTGGGCCGAACGCCTGTCGCAGATCACCCAGGAATGCATGTACAAGGCGATCGAGATCGTCAAACCCGGCTGCCGCCTCGGTGACATCGGCGAAGTGATCCAGAAGCACGCCGAGAAGAACGGTTTCTCGGTGGTTCGCGAGTTCTGCGGTCACGGCATCGGCAAGGTTTTCCACGAAGAGCCGCAGATCCTCCACTACGGCCGCGCCGGCACTGGCATGGAACTGAAGGCCGGGATGACCTTCACTATCGAGCCGATGATCAACCAGGGCAAGGCCGACACCAAAGTATTGGGCGATGGCTGGACCGCGATCACCAAGGACCGCAAGCTCTCGGCGCAGTGGGAACACACCCTGCTGGTGACCGACACCGGCTACGAGATCTTCACCCTGCGCGCCGACGACACCATCCCGCGCATCTCGGCCTGATCCAGACAACGCTCCCAGCCTTATAGAAGGAAAGCCAATCGATGCCGCAGGTGGATCCCGAACTCTTCGACCGCGGCCAGTTCCAGGCTGAACTGGCCCTCAAAGCGAGTCCTATCGCGGCGTTCAAGAAGGCGATCCGCCAGGCTCGCGAGGTCCTCGACACGCGTTTTCGCCAAGGTCGCGACATCCGCCGCCTGATCGAAGACCGTGCCTGGTTCGTCGACAACATCCTGCAAAAGGCCTGGGAGCAGTTCAACTGGAGCGAAGACGCTGACATCGCACTGGTCGCGGTCGGCGGCTACGGCCGCGGTGAGTTGCACCCGTATTCCGACATCGATTTGCTGATCCTGCTGGACAGCGCCGATCACGAAGTTTTCCGCGACTCCATCGAGCGCTTTCTGACGCTGCTGTGGGACATCGGCCTGGAAGTCGGTCAGAGCGTGCGCTCGGTCGATGAATGCGCCGAAGAGGCCCGCGCTGACCTCACAGTGGTCACCAACCTGATGGAAAGCCGCACCATCTGCGGCCCCGAGCACCTGCGTCAGCGCATGCTCGACGTCACCAGCACCGCACACATGTGGCCGGCCAAGGAGTTCTTCCTCGCCAAGCGCGCCGAACAGAAGGCCCGCCACCACAAATACAACGACACCGAATACAACCTGGAACCCAACGTGAAAGGCTCGCCCGGCGGCCTGCGGGATATTCAGACGATTCTGTGGGTGGCCCGACGTCAGTACGGCACCCTTAACCTGCGCGCACTCGCTGGCGAAGGTTTCCTGGTCGAGAGTGAAAACGCGCTGCTCGCCTCCTCCCAGGAATTCCTCTGGAAAGTGCGCTACGCCCTGCACATGCTCGCCGGTCGCTCCGAAGACCGCTTGCTGTTCGATCATCAGCGCACCATCGCCGGGCTGCTCGGGTTTGAAGGTGACGACGCCAAACAGGCCGTCGAAAACTTCATGCAGCAGTATTTCCGCGTGGTCATGAGCATCGCCCAGCTCAGCGACCTGATCATCCAGCACTTCGAGGAAGTCATCCTCGCGCCGGAAGACGAAGCGCCGCCGCAGCCGATCAACTCGCGCTTCCAACTGCATGACGGCTATATCGAGGCACGCAATGACAACGTGTTCCGCCGCACGCCGTTCGCCATGCTCGAAATCTTCGTGCTGATGGCGCAGCAGCCGGAAATCAAAGGCGTGCGCGCCGACACCATTCGTCTGCTGCGCGAGCACCGTCACCTGATCGACGACAACTTCCGCAACGATATTCGCAACACCAGCCTGTTCATCGAGCTGTTCAAGTGCAAGATCGGCATTCACCGCAACCTGCGACGGATGAACCGTTACGGCATTCTCGGGCGCTATCTGCCGGAGTTCGGCTTTATCGTCGGGCAAATGCAGCACGACCTGTTCCACATTTATACGGTCGATGCGCACACGCTGAACCTGATCAAGCACCTGCGCAAATTGCAGTACACCCAGGTCTCGGAAAAATTTCCGTTGGCCGCCAAGCTGATGGCCAAACTGCCCAAGCCTGAACTGATCTACATGGCCGGCCTGTACCACGACATCGGCAAGGGCCGGCATGGCGATCACTCGGAGATCGGCGCGGTCGATGCCGAGGCGTTCTGCCAGCGCCATCAGTTGCCGGTGTGGGACAGCCGCCTGATCGTCTGGCTGGTGCAGAACCACCTGGTGATGTCGACCACCGCCCAGCGCAAGGACTTGTCCGACCCGCAAGTGATCCACGACTTTGCCTTGGCTGTCGGCGATGAAACCCGTCTCGACTATCTCTACGTGCTGACCGTGGCCGACATCAACGCGACCAACCCGACGCTGTGGAATTCCTGGCGCGCCAGCCTGTTGCGCCAGCTCTACACCGAGACCAAACGTGCCTTGCGTCGCGGCCTGGAAAACCCGGTGGATCGCGAAGAGCAGATCCGCCAGACCCAGAGTGCTGCGCTGGACATTCTGGTGCGCGGCGGCACCGATCCGGACGATGTCGAGCAATTGTGGGCGCAGTTGGGCGATGACTATTTCCTGCGCCACACCGCCGGTGACGTGGCCTGGCACAGCGATGCGATCCTCCAGCAACCGGTCGATGGCGGGCCGCTGGTGCTGATCAAGGAAACCACCCAGCGCGAGTTCGAGGGTGGCACGCAGATCTTCATTTATGCACCGGATCAACACGACTTCTTCGCGGTGACCGTGGCGGCGATGGATCAGCTTAACCTGAACATTCACGACGCGCGGGTTATCACCTCGAGCAGCCAGTTCACCCTCGACACCTACATCGTGCTCGACAACGAAGGCGAGTCCATCGGCGACAACCCGGCGCGGGTCAAGCAAATCCGCGAAGGCCTGACCGAAGCCCTGCGCAATCCGGACGATTACCCGACGATCATCCAGCGCCGCGTGCCGCGCCAGCTCAAGCATTTCGCCTTTGCGCCACAGGTGACGATTCACAACGATGCCCAGCGTCCGGTGACCGTGCTGGAGTTGACCGCACCCGACCGCCCAGGACTGTTGGCGCGGATCGGCGGGATTTTCCTCGAGTTCGACCTGTCGCTGCAGAACGCCAAGATTGCGACGTTGGGCGAACGAGTAGAAGACGTGTTCTTCATCACCGACGCCCACAACCAACCGTTGTCCGACCCGTTGCTGTGCAGCCGTTTGCAGGATGCGATCGTTGAGCAACTGAGCGTCAATCAGGAACCCGATATCAAATTGTCGCGCATCAGTATTTGATGGCGCCCCGGATTCAAATGGCTTTGCGAGAGACCCAGCCCCAATGAACAACGCTCTGAACCAGCTCCAGCCGTACCCGTTCGAAAAGCTCCGCGCCCTGCTCGGCACTGTGACGCCAAATCCGGACAAACGCCCGATCGCCCTGTCGATCGGCGAGCCGAAACACCGTTCGCCAAGCTTCGTCGCCGAAGCCCTGGCGAACAGTCTGGATCAGATGGCCGTATACCCGACCACCCTCGGCATCCCCGCCCTGCGCGAAGCCATCGCCGGCTGGTGCGAGCGGCGTTTCGGCGTGCCGAGCGGCTGGATCGATCCGGCGCGCAACGTGCTGCCGGTCAATGGCACCCGTGAAGCGTTGTTCGCATTCACCCAGACCGTGGTCAACCGTGGCGACGACGCACTGGTGGTCAGCCCGAACCCGTTCTACCAGATCTACGAGGGCGCCGCGTTCCTCGCCGGGGCCAAGCCGCACTACCTGCCATGCCTCGACGAAAACGGCTTCAACCCGGATTTCGAAGCCGTTTCGCCAGATATCTGGAAACGCTGCCAGATCCTCTTCCTCTGCTCGCCGGGTAACCCGACCGGCGCACTGATCCCGGTCGATACCCTGAAAAAGCTGATCGCCCTGGCCGACGAGTACGATTTCGTGATCGCCGCCGACGAGTGCTACAGCGAACTGTACTTCGATGAGCAAACTCCGCCGCCGGGACTGCTGACGGCCTGCGTCGAACTGGGCCGCAAGGACTTCAAGCGTTGCGTGGTGTTCCACAGCCTGTCCAAGCGCTCCAACCTGCCGGGTCTGCGCTCAGGTTTTGTCGCCGGTGATGCCGACATCCTCAAAGGCTTCCTGCTGTATCGCACCTACCACGGCTGCGCGATGCCGGTGCAAACGCAACTAGCCAGCGTTGCTGCGTGGAACGACGAAGTGCATGTGCGCGCCAACCGTGCGCTGTATCGCGAGAAATTCGATGCGGTGCTGGAGATTCTTGCCCCAGTGATGGATGTGCAGCGCCCGGATGGCAGCTTTTACCTGTGGCCGAATGTGCAAGGTGATGATGCAGCGTTCTGCCGTGATCTTTTCGCTGAGGAGCACGTGACAGTAGTGCCGGGCTCCTACTTGTCCCGCGAAGTGGACGGTGTCAATCCGGGTGCGGGCCGTGTGCGCATGGCACTTGTCGCGCCGCTGGCGGAATGCGTGGAAGCCGCCGAGCGTATTCGCGCATTTATTACTCGCAAGCAGTAATTAATGAGGCCGTGCCAGTCAATCTGGCACGGCCACTTGCAGCATCAAACTCCCGCACCCTATAAAAAATAAACTCCCAGCAAGACACCAACACACCGCCACACCGCCACACCGCCACAGCTTTAATCTAATCTGCCTGAGCGTGTCGTCGCCAATCCAAGGATTTCAAGCGACGCGTGACCGTGGTGTCGGGCTCGTACCTGCACGGGACATAAAACATGACGTCACAGTCCATATAACGTTGTATTGCACTGGGCGTAAAACCGGATCATCCAGACTTTGAAGTCAACGTGACTCATGAGTTCGGTCACGCCCTTGGCGCTATGCATGAACACCAGCACCCGCAGGCGAAAATCCCGTGGGATAAACCAAAGGTCTATGAGTTCTATCAGAACCGCGAAATGAATCCACTGACGCCGGAGGAAATCGACAGAAACCTGTTTACTCCTTTCGACACGCTGGAGGCGATTTATACTTCTTACGACAAAAGGTCGATCATGCACCACCCAGTGGCTAATACGTTGACACTGGGTAATTGGGAAGTGCCAATCAATCGCAGGATCAGCAAGAAAGACAAACGCCTGATGCGTTTGCTTTACCCGAAATGAATGTCCCCACCTAAAAAACTATTCTTTAAAAGCAAACCTGCACGTTGCGCTTCAGACGAGCATAAGACGAGGGCGGCATTGCACCGCCCTCGTCGGCCCGTGACAAACATCGCGGGCCTTTTTTCGCGTCAACTGCCGTTACTTACATCCAGTTCGCCGCCAGCACAGGCTGCAACGCCTGCTGCTCGGCCCCGCCGAAGGTCATGGTCGCTGGCGCCGCCGGCGCGAACGCCGCCATGGCCTGGACCAGTTGCTCCACATCACGATCCATCAACCGATGACGGTCTCCGGCCATGATGTCCCGAGGCCGCTCCGGCTTGTCGGCATACCAGTTATGCAGCGTGACTTCCTGCTTGCTGCCGATCACCGATATCTGCAGGTCCTGCCCTTTGTGCTGGAACCACAATTGATCGGGGCTGATGTCCTTGCCGAACACCAGATCGCCTCCCCCGTTGCTGAACTCGATGTCATTGACCCCGTGCCCGACTTCAACCGTCGGCATGTTGCCGCTGACCACCACCTTGTTGTTGCCATCCCCCAGTTTCACCGTGGCGAAAGACCCTGAATCGGTAATGGTGTTGTTGCCATGGCCGACGGTGAGCTTGTCGACGTCACCGATCACAACGTTATTGCCATTGCCCAAAGTGATATTGCCCCGGCGGCCGGTCACGTTAACCTTGTTGTCACCGTTGCCGGCATGCACCTTGGCATTCGAGGCTTCGACGTTGATAGTCTTGCTTTCGTCGCCAATCGTGACATCGGCGAAGAAGCCCTGGACCGTCATGACGTTCGGGTCGGTGGCCGCCGGCAGAGGGTTCGTTGTAGAAGGTGTTGAACCGCCGCGGATCCTGTCCCGGATTGACGCGAACGTAGTGTCCGCGGTTTGCCCTACGCCCCAGGTATCGTCGATTTTCAGGCGCGGGTCTTGCGCACTCACGACGTCTGGAACGATGACCGGTCGGCGAGTCGGGATATCAAGGTCATGATGGGCGATATCGATCGTCGGGACATCCGGGATGATAATCGGCCGTGGACTCGGAATATCAATCGACGCAGGCCCCAGCACATCCCGACCGACCGGGCCGATGTCCGGTACTTTCGATGGGACCAGGGAACCAACAGCGCGCTCGGCCAGAATCTGCTCGATGGTTTTGTGGTCAGGGAGCGTCGTCCCACCCCGGTTCGCCTCACGCTCGGCCATGATCTGTTCAAAGGTTTTGTGTTCCGGCACTTTCGGATTCAGGTCGATACCGCGTTCTGCCAGGATCTGCTCAATCGTCTTGGTCTCCGGAAGCTTGAAGTCCGGAATCGTGACCGAAGGTCGCAGCACTGGATCAATGGTCGGGACGCTGATGGCCGGGGACAGGTCAATGGGAGGCAGCGGCGTGACCACCGAAGGTTTGTCGACGCCAGGACGCTCGACAATCGGCGTCAGCGTTTCAGGTACCGTGAGCGGAGGCTGATCGGTGACCGGCGGCACCGGTCCAACCGTTGGTACCACGGCAGGCGCAGGGTCGGCAAAGAGGAAATCCGTCGTACTGATCTGCGCCACATCAAGCGCATCCAGATACAGCAGGTTGGTGTTTGCATCGCTGCCCTGGGCACCGATGCGTGTCACATACACACCGTGAATCTGGGTCAGGCCATTGAATGTCGCGCGGTTCTTGTGCTCGATGATCAACTGACTGAAGTCGGTGACGCCAGTCTGGCGCAAATCGATCTTGTCGATACCGTGACGGAACCCACGCAAGGCGTTGTTGTAATCCTTGACGCCGGACTGGGCCGCCACCACGAACACGTCCGAGGTCGCGCTGTCGTGGCTGTAAATCGTACCGTTCAGTGAGGCCACGGTTTTACCCTGAGCGTCGCTGCTGTACATCACGCCTTTACCGCCACCGTTGAGTACCACGGTGCCCAAGCCCTCTTGCGGCTTGACCGCCGAAGCGTCGCTGTTGATGTAAGCCGTCGGCGCGACAAAGCTGTCCTGAAACTTGAAGTTTGCTGCAGTGATGCCGGCGAGTGCCTGGTTTTTCAGAACGATGACCTGGCCCTTGCCCAGGTCAACCTTGACGTCCGCGCCCTGTTGCGTCAGTTGCAGATCAGCGAATTTCTTCCCGGCAAACCCCACCAGATCGACGACTTCACCGCGCGCAGCTTCGAAGTTGTTGAGGGTATCGTTGCCCGCATCGCGACGATGCACCACAAAGAAGTCCTTGCCCGCACCGCCGGTCAGCACGTTGTTGCCACGTCCGCCGTCGAGCAAGGCGTCGGCATTGCCGGCGACCAGCGTGTCATTGCCATCGCCGCTGACAATATTCTGAATGGCCGACGGGTTTTTCACCGTCAGCGCCGCGCCGCCAATGCTGGCAACACCGGTCAGCAGGTTGACCGAGGTGTCCCCGGAAACAGCCGCCGCATTCAGGGTATTGCGCCCACCTGCGACACCGTTGACCGCGTCATCCAGCACCGCGCGATTGGCATGACCAACTACCGACTTGAGGTATTCATCGGTGTAGAAATAGGTGTCGTCCGCCGTCGCCTTACTGCCGTACAAACGCAGCGACCAGCTATTGAGGGTAACCGGCAGACCGGACGCCGAATCGGTCACTTGCAGGGTCCAGTTGCCCGCCGAGCGTTCACCGAAGTCATGGGTCGACATGAAGGTGTACTTGAACGAGCCGGACTGCGTGCTGCCGACATCGCTAGCGCTGGCACCCGGCATGCCATCCGGGACTTTGCCCTGACGGTTGAGCAACACACTTTGCGTGCCATCGGGGGAAATCAGCTTGAGGGTCAGATCGCCGAGGCGGCCAACCTGAGCATCAAAGTCGATCTCGACGTGCTCGACATTCATCCCGGCATTCATCGCAATCGAGGACGTCAGCGTCGCGCCCGCTGCCAACGGTTTGCCCAGTGCACCGCTGGAGGCGCTGTAGACGTATTCGTTGGCGCCGGTGCTCTGGGTCATCCAGGCCTCGGACAAACGCACCGCGGCCCGCGCATCGACTTCACCAAAACCATAGTCATTGCTGGTGTGCATGCCGCCGCCGTTCCAGCCATGGGCGGCGTTGTCGCTCCATTGGGTTGCCGGGTCGTTGATCTGGCGCGCTGACAACGCGAGGATCTGCTGCACATCGCGATAACCCAGGTTCGGGTTGGCTTCGAGCATCAACGCAACGATGCCGGAAACGATCGGCGCAGCAAAACTGGTGCCCTGCATGCTCGTGTAATCGTTGCCGAACGTGGAGCCGCGTTCGGTTTCCAGCATGTGGCTGGTGGACACGACATTGCTGCCCGGTGCTGATACCAACAGGCTGGCGCCCGGGTTGGAAAATGGCGAAGAGCCTATCTGCAAGGTCGACAGATCGCCCTGTGCGTTGATCGCGCCGACTTCCACTGAGAAGCGATTGTTGTTGGTCAGCGAACCCTGGGCATTGCCACCGGTAGCACGGCTGTTGCCGCCCGCTGCAACGATGATCGTACCCAGGCCGCCGCGACCGTTGCTCGCCGCGTACTGCGCATTCATGCTCAGCGCGGTGGCGGTGGTGAAGTGGCCGTCCTGATAACTGCTGAGGGCGAAGTCATTGGTGAAACCCCAGCTGTTGTTGGCGATGTCGAAACTGACCATGTGGCCGAGTCCCGTCAGATCATCGCCCTTGCCCGCGAGGTAGTAACCACCGAGTTTCGCGTCGTAGGCCACGCCCACGCCGCCGATGCCGTTCTTCGCGCCGACCATCACCCCCGCGACCATCGTCGCGTGGTTGGATACCAGCCCCGGCAAGGTGCCGTTGGTCTTCTGCGTTTGCAACCAGGCCTGATCGATATTCGGCGCCAGGTCAGGATGCGCGACATCAAAAATTTCCGGCGCGGTAGCGAACTCGCCGCCCGGCTCGAATTGACCAATGCGCACGCCTTTGCCGGTGTAGTCCTTCCAGACCGGCAGCACATGGGTGTCGCTCAAATACCATTCCTGAGCGGCCAAGGGATCAAGCGGCACTTCGGGAGTCAGCAGGGTCACACCGGCACGCATCGGTGCGGTCTGGCCGCTGCCGAGGTCCACCACCGACGCCGACAGATTACCCGCCGCATCGGCCACGCCGTACTTGAAGCTGATCAGTCCGGTGTAACGCGCGTCCGGGGTAAACAGCACATCGCCCTGGGCGGTGAGGCTGACCGTACCGCCGACCGCGTCACCGACATTGGCAATGTGCAGCGCGCCTTGGCTGTTCAGACGTTGATCATTGGCCAACAGGCTTTCGGCGCTGATCAGATGTGTCTGGGTGCGATCAAACGCCTTGCCGGCCTTGTCGAGCGTGAGCACATCGGCCACTGGCATCGCGTTGGGGGTCAGCAGGTCAACAGCGGAAATGTCCGAGAAGTTAAGCTTCTGGATGTTGCTCAGCGTCACCGTGCCGTCACGCCCGGCGACCTTGTCGGCCACTTCATAACCGGTCGCGGTGCGAGTGATGCGGTAGTCGCCGTGGGTGCCGTGCAGCGTGACCAGATTGATCCCGCCGTCACCATCAATGGTCGCGTTGCCGTGGCCGACTTCGATGATGTCGTTACCGGCACCGCCGAAGATTTTATCGGTGCCGCCACCGGCATGGATGATGCTGCCTCCTTCGGAAGCATAAATGGTGTCGCCCTGAGGCCCGGCATAAATCACCGCTTTACCGCTGCCGCCGATGATGGTGTTGTGGCCGCTGCCACCGACCAGCACGTCGTTGCCCGAGCCACCGACCAGCGTCGAGTTGCCTGAGCCGCCCTTAATGAAAGCGCTGCCGGTGCCACCGCTCATGATCGTGTCGTTGCCGCCACCGCCTTGGGCGATAGTCAGGCCAGCGCGGGCCATGTTCAGCACCACGCCTTTGTCGCCGACGATAATCGCCGTGTCGTGACCGCCATTGCCATGGATGTTGGTCGGGTTGTCCGAGGCGCTGATGACAAACACGTCATCACCCACGCCGCCGTTGTAGGTGTTGCTGCCCGCACCGCCAACGAGCCAGCTACCGGCCGGCGCCGCGATCAACGTGTCGTCGCCGCTGCCGCCATACAGGTTATTCACGCCGAGTTGTGCCGCATCCAGCGTTTCACCCGCGGTGCTCTGGCTGGCATAAGCGCTGGTGGTGCGGCTGTCCTTGCCGCTGGTGGTCGAAGTCACGCGCGTGCCGGTGCCTTGGCTGGTCACGATGTTGCTGACCGGATCCCCCAGAAAATCCACCGCCAACGCTTCCTGGCTCTTGCCATTCATCGTGAACGAACCAGTGGCGAGCACCTTGTTACCGTCACGCATCTCAGCTTGAGGGGACGCCACCGCACGTACATTGATCTGGGTGATTCCCAGCTCGGCCAGCGTCTTGAGTTCACCGCCATCGACTTTGGCGTCATGGGTGCCGTCAACCCAGACGCGCAACTTGCTCCAGATCGGATCGCGCTGATCGATCACGCCGTCCTTGTTCGCGTCTTCACTGGCCAATGCCGCGAAACCGTCCTTGAACTTTGTCTCGCCCGCCGCGCCGTTGACGCCGACCTTGCCACCGTAATACTCGGAGAACATCTGGCTGACGTCTTTGACCTGGCCACTGCCATCGTCAATCACCAGCATGCCCGTGGTGCGATCCGCCCAGCCGCTGCGCTTGAGCGTGCCACTGTGGTCGGTATCAAACAGCACACCGTCACGAATGTCGGTCATGTGCACGCCATTGCCGGTCAGGTCCAGCAACAGCGGGTCAACGTAGGTGTTGAAGGTCGACATTGCCGACAAACCGTTCAGGGTCACCGCACTGCGCAGGCTGAAATCCGGCTTGGTCGCGCTCGGGGTCGGGTAGAACTGCGACAGGTAAGTGTTGGGGCGAGCGTTGGGGTCCAGCTGCATTTCACCGGGGCGGACACCGCCAGAGGCGAGACTGGCCATCTGGGTGGAGGTGAAATCGGTTTTGCTGAGCATCCCGCCGAGGGCGAAGATGCTGTTCGTCGACGAGTTTTGAATGTAGCCGTTGGCGACGTCTTGCTGGGCTTTGCTTTCGCCCTGGATGTGTTGTTGGGGTTGGGGGGATGGGTTGATGTCGATGTTGATCAGGCTGGATGTCTGAGGAGCCGTAGTAATGTCACCCACGCCCAGCCACAAGCATTGTTGACCATCTTTTGCTTCGTAGTACTCACCGTGTCGGGTTAAATCGTCACGGATGATTTGACCGCCATAAGTATGCAATAGATCATTGACATGACTGACATTATCAGCTGGAAACAAAGCACCTTCGAATCCTTTGTCGTTATACCCGATAGATTTCAAAGACGCGTATACAAAGTCCACACAGCTATTGGTAAGTAGTCGGTAGCGAGTATTATCAAACCCGCCTGACTTAGGATTCTCCGAAAAGCGAACTAACTTGTTATATTGGTCCTCGCTCAATACAACACTTACTTCATACACTGTCTCCTTGTACCCGGCATCATCATAATTACCCACCTGCCCCAGGCCACGCATCTCGCCATAAACGGATTCGAAGCCATAACTTTTCTTACTCCCTGCACCATCACTCACGGAATACCACATATGTCCACCAGACGAAGCGTGCGTATCGCCCTCTTTGTGATCACCTTTGTTTTGTTGATAAACGTATTCCGCGTCCGTCTTTGCAACCTTATAAGTCACACTGTACTTCTTATCCACTTTAACGCTCCCTTATAAACTTAAAAATCGCTTCAATGCTTTGGGTTGTAATAAGTAAATTGCACAAACCCCTCTATCCCCCGAAACGCTTCCCGATCGTCAAGAGCACTAACTTCGACGGTATAACTTCCAGATGCCAGCTTTAAAATCTTAATCAATCGAACTGCTGCATTAACATACCGCCCCTCGTACTCAATCCCCTGCCCCCATTGCACTCCTGCTGTCACTAATTCCTCATCAAAGAAAACCTGCCCATCTTTCAAGACCCTAAGGTGTATTGGGATGAGTACACCCTCATGATCAGTATCGCCCCATATTTCAATCTGCCTATATATTCCAGCCAAATCATTTTCCTTCGCAAATAGCAAAGCGAATCTGTAATCGCCGGACGTGGTAACCACAAACTGCGCAGTGACGGACTGATTAGCCCGGGAAATATCCAAGGGTTTGACGATTGATACAGGGGCCGAACAGGCGGCCAACAAAAAACAAACAACACCTAAAACCCCTTTTTGTAAAACACTTATCAAGCCTTGCATAAAAACTCCTCTTCTTACTTTCAACCACTAAAGGAAACCCAAGAAAAATAGACAACCAAATAACTAAATAAAACCAAATTGGACGGATTTATTTTCCGAAAGCAGCACCATTCTGAAAAACAAATCCACCCCCTTTCTCTCCCTTACTTACTCATCGCAGAAAGATATCGCACCACGCATCCCGTAAAAAACCCGAACAACGAAAAATTCGCCAAAACGAATGTCCGGGAAAAGTAAACGAGAAATCTGCTCTTTCGTTCCGAAAGGAAAAGCCCAACAAAAATATTCAAACAGACTAAAACCTTTACATCCGGGTAGATCTCGACAAAGTAGTCATCGGAGACACCAGCAACAAATTTCATCACCAGAAATACAGCCACGCCAAAAAAAATAGCGCAGAGAAAATACTTACTATAGAACCTCCGCTGCTCCAAACTTAGCAACTCCATACACCCCCCTTCAGCCAGCAATTAATACGAGTTAAGTAGATAGAGACGCGGACATGCTTCGACACTAAAGGGGACAGATTTATTTTTTGAAAACAGCACCATTCTGAAAATAAATCTGCCCCCTTTCTCTCCTTCTGGCCAATGCCGCGAAACCGTCCTTGAACTTCGCCTCGCCCGCCGCGCCGTTGACGCCGACCTTGCCACCGTAATACTCGGAGAACATCTGACTGACGTCTTTGATCTGGCCACTGCCATCGTCAATCACCAGCATGCCGGTGGTGCGATCCATTTCACCCGGACGAATACCGCCCGAGGCCAGGCTGGCCATTTGGGTGGAGGTGAAATCGGTTTTGTTGAGAATCCCGTCGAGGGCGAAGATCTTGTTCGTCGCGCCGTTGACGATGTAACCGTTGGCCGCATCTCGTGTTCGCTGATTCTCAAGTTGTATTTGGTGGCTCGCCTGAGGATCGGGGTTGATTTCGATGTTCAGCAGGCTTGCTGGCGGGGTCCACGCCGGTCCACCTTGATCAATCAGTGGTTGCCCGTCACGATCCGGATGAATAATCGACATCCCGGTTTTTATTGAAATGACATTGGGCTCATTGTTCCACAACTCGCCTTCAGTCTTGATATTTTGACCACCGCGGCGGAAGGACTTGTATAAGTTATAGAGACCTCCTCCACCGATAATTTCCGTTTCGGTCAGCCCCAATACGGTTGAAATCAATCCGAAGTTGAAAGACGCAGCATTTGTGAAACTGGGAACGAAGCCGTCACCTGTCGTGTGCGAAGCACCGTTATAAGAGCGTTGAAGATCACCCACGCCACTCTGCCTGAAGGTCTCATAAACAACGCTATAGAGGCTGTTCCGAAAACTGAGAGAGGACGCGTCATAGTCCTCCCTGACTTTCTTGAAGTGTTCGATCGAAGCTTTCATATCATAATCCGCCGGCACCATGAACGGCTGATCGGTCTGGGGATCCATAACATAATTGCCAAGCCCGTCACTCAGCCATTTCGCCGCAACGAGTGTTCCATCTTTGGTTTGTACAGTAAAACTGTCCTTGCCAAATTGCCCCTGCATCAACGTCAGTTTAGCCACTTGCTTCCCTTACTTTAAAAACCCTCTTGATCGTTCAAGAGGAAACTTGAAAATTCCCTTTCTAGCGATAAGCAGAAAACCTGATCTGTATCTTTCCGGAAGCGTCCGAGGCACGCAGCTTGACGTCTCGGCTCACGATCCGGGTTGCGCCGATTGCAAAATCGATTTGAAGATCATTGTCTGAATTCCACTTCACTGCCGGTGAAGCTTCGTGGTCAAAAAAAACATCACACTCAGCTGAATAAACCTGGTATTCGGAGTGAGCAATTACTTCATCGATAGTCTGCCGACTGTTAAAAACAAAAACCGTGTCCGAACAAAACGGCGCTATTGCGCCCCCGCCTGCACGCGTGACGTGAACAGCGCTGTACTTTCCGTTTGGAGACAAATAAGCCAGCTTCGTCACATCATCATCGGAATCAGAACTAAGCGATAAGAGGGTAATGGCGCCATATTTCAGAATCGTCAGAGCACCCACCACCAGCAGTATCAATTTCAACCCACGAACAATGCTCAAATGACCCACCTTGAATTTCATAACGTTTCTGATTTCATGGACGTTGAAGGATTTATCGTTTCAATCCTGACTGTTTCCCACCTGAATCCGTCAACACTCAACGCTCACGCAAACTCTCATCCATATGTTGTTGCAGCGGGCTCAAGAAGTACTCGATCACCCGTCGTTGATCGGTCTTCACTTCCGCCGTCACTGACATACCCGGCGACAGCGCCACGCGTTGGCCGTTGATCAGCAGATGGTCGGTTTTCAGGCGGATGCGGCTGCTGTAGACCGGACCGCGTTTTTCATCGTCGATGGCGTCGCTGGAGACGCTGAGGACTTCACCGGCAACCGTGCCGTACTTGGTGAAGGTGAACGTTTCGACCTTGACCGTGACCGGTTGGCCGGCACGGACGAAGCCGACGTCCTTGTTTTCCAGCATGGCTTCCACTTCCACCGGTTGGTCGGCGGGCACGATGACCATCAAGGGTTGGGCCGCAGTGACGACACCACCGACGGTGTGAATCGCCAGTTGCTGAACGGTGCCGTCCACCGGTGCAGTGAGGCTGGTGAGGGTTTCCTGGTAGCGGGCCTTGGTCAGTTCCTCGACCAGACTCGCGGCTTTTTGGTTGGCCTGCTGTTGCAGGTCGAGCATGGCGCGGCGATTTTGCGCGACCACACCTTCGCGTCGACGCCGCGCTTCGCCTTGCGCGGCGGTGGATTGCAAGACGCTGGCTTGCTGCACACTCAATTGGCGTTGCAGGTCGAGGCGCGCCTGTTCTTTTTCCAGGTACTCGTGGCGGGCGACGTATTGTTGCGCGAGCAGGCGCTGGTAGTCCTCGGCCAGTTGCGTGGCAATCGGCACGGTTTGCCGAAGGCTGGCCACCTGGGCCTGGGCAGACTGGATTTCGGCATTGCGCTGCTGGATTTCCGCGTCCACCAATTCCAGGCTGTTGCGGTATTCCTGATACTGCCCTTGCAGCCAGCGCTGGGCACTGAGCACCTGTTGCGGATCGGCGTCGGTGATTGCGCCGATCAGCGATGCCGGTGGTTTGTGCTGATTGATCGCATCGAGCATCGCTGCACTGCGGGCGCCGTCGATGCGGGCGGCAAGCAAGTCACTCTGAATCCGTCTGACGTCGGCGTCAGCAGCCGTCGGGTCGAGTTCGACCAGCAACTCACCGACTTTCACCGCCTGACCGTCGCTGACATGAATAGCCCTGACCACCGCCGTCTCGCTGGATTGAATCAGTTTGGTCTTGCCACTCGGCACGATCTTCCCGGAGGCGACCGCCACCACTTCGATCTTGCCTGCGTACGCCCACAACAGCGCCAGCACTGCGAAGCCCATGATGCTCCAGACAAAGATTCTTGGCGCCGGGTGCACGGGGGTTTCCTGCAACTCCAGCGCGGCGGGCAGGAACTGCGCTTCATGGCGCAGGCGCGGCACGCTGTCCATCTGTTTGCGCTGACGCCAGGATTCGCGCCAGGCGTGACGGTAACGCTGCATTAATGAGGGCGTTGCGCTCATGGGAAATCGATCCTTGAATCCGGAATACAGTGACTGCCACCGCATCCGAAATGGGGGCGGCGGACTACGAATACATGAAGGGCTGATCAGCCCTGTTGCATGCGATGCAGGCGCGAATAGTGGCCGGCCTGATGGGTGAGCAATTCGGCATGGCTGCCCTGCTCGACGATTTGTCCGCGATCAACCACCAGGATGCGATTGGCATCGCGTACCGCCGACAATCGATGCGCGATGATGATCACCGTGCGGCCCGCGCAGATGCTTTGCATGTTTTGCTGGATGATCCGCTCGGACTCGTAGTCCAGCGCACTGGTGGCCTCGTCGAAAATCAGGATTCGCGGATTGCCGATCAAGGCACGGGCGATGGCCACCCGTTGCCGTTGGCCGCCGGAAAGCGAGGTGCCGTGCTCGCCGACCATGGTGTCGTAGCCTTCGGGCAGTTCCAGAATGAACTCATGTGCGCCGGCCATGGTGGCCGCGTGCATCACCGCTTCGAGTGGCGCGCCCGGATCGCTCAGGGCAATGTTCTCGCGGATGCTGCGGTTGAACAGCATGTTGTCCTGCAAGACCACGCCGATCTGTCGACGCAGGGAGGAGACGTCCGCCAGGGCCAGGTCCATGCCATCGACCAGCACCCGGCCGCGTTCTGGCACGTACAAACGTTGCAGCAATCGCGTCAGAGTACTCTTGCCGGAGCCGGAGCGCCCGACCACGCCGATCACTTCGCCTGCAGCAATTTGCAGGCTGACGCCACGCAGAACTTCCGAACCGTCGGCGCGATAGCGGAAGTGCACCTGGTCGAATTCGATCTGGCCCTTGAGCGGCGGCAACGCACTGCGTGTGGCCTGGGATAATTCGGTTCGGGTATTGAGAATGTCGCCCAGACGCTGAACCGAAACACCGGTCTGCTGGAAGCTCGTCCACAGTTGCGCAAGACGCATGATCGGCCCGCTGACGCGACCGGCGAGCATGTTAAAGGCGATCAGCTCGCCCACCGACAATTGCCCGTCGATCACCAAGCGAGCGCCCAGCCACAAGGTCGCGACCGTGACCAGTTTACCGATCAGCGACACGCTTTCATTGGCGATGGTGGACAGGGTCTGGGTCTTGAAACCAGCGGCGACGTATGCGGCCATCTGGTTGTCCCACTTGCGGATGGCCTGCGGCTCGACAGCCATGGATTTCACCGTGTCGATGCCGTTGACGGTCTCCACCAGAAACGCCTGATTCTCGGCGCCACGCGTGAAGCTGTCCTCCAACCTGGCCCGCAGCAACGGCGTGATGAACAGCGACACCAGAACGTACAACGGCAACGACAGCAACACGATCAGGGTCAGCCAGCCGCTGTAATAGAACATCACCAGCACGAACACCACGGAGAACAGCACGTCCAGCAACAAAGTGATCGCGTTACCGGTGAGGAAGCTGCGGATGTTCTCCAGCTCGCGCACCCGGGCCACCGAATCACCGACCCTGCGCGCCTGGAAATAGGCCAGCGGCAGGTTGATCAGGTGGCGGAACAAGCGCGAGCCCAACTCCACATCGATGCGACTCGCGGTGTGGGCAAACACGTAGCTGCGCAAACCGCTCAGGGCCGACTCGAACAGCATGATGCCCAGCAGCCCGGCGGCGATTACGTCGAGGGTAGTCAGGCCGTGATGCACCAGCACCTTGTCCATCACTACCTGGAAAAACAGCGGCGTGACCAGCGCAAACAGCTGCAAGGCAAAGGACACCAGCAGCACTTCGCCGAGCAGCTTGCGGTATTTAACGATGGCGGGAATGAACCAGGTGAAATCGAAGCGCGAAGTTTCGCCGGCCAGCGTCGACTCCGAACGCACCAGCAGCAGTTCACCGCTCCAGCGTGCGGCCAGTTCCTGGAGCGTAATCACTTCCGGTCGCGCGGCACGCGGGTCCTGAATCAGTGCCTGACCTTGATCAAGCTTGGCGATGATGAAAAACGTGCCGTCGTTTGCGACGGCAATCGCTGGTAAAGGCGTGCGGTCCAGACGGGCGACGGTGGTGTTCACCGACTTGGCCTTCAGGCCCAGCTTGCGGGCGGCGAGCAGCAGCTCACGTTGCGTGAAAGGCTGATTGGCCGGAGTGAACTCATGTGCCAATTGCTCGGCGGATGCTGCCACCGAATGAAAACGGGCAAGCATTACCAGACACACGAGACCGGTGTCTGGCGTGGACGACTCAGCGCCCCTTCCTTGATCACTCATAAGCTTCCATGCATGCCGCTTAGCGACAATAAATTCATATATCTTTCAATAGGTTATATCAGCCTTGAAACAATTGGTATCAAAACGACATCACTTCTCCAAGGTTGATCTCACTCTGGTGTATGACGCGCCCGTTAGAGCGACTTGCGCTCCTCTGGCGGCAGGAAATCGCGATCCGCGTCATAGTCCTTGTTCAGGTACATCGCCAGATCGTTCAGGTCGGCGGGACTCAAGGTCCCGGCCGCCTGCTTCAGCTTGAGCGTATCGATGATGTAGTCGTAACGAGCGTTGTTGTACTCACGCACCGCGCCATACAACTGGCGCTCGGCATTGAGTACGTCGGCGGTATTGCGCGAGCCCAGATTCCGGCCTGCCTGATTGGCCTTGACCGACGCCAGGCTCGAACGAATGGTTTGCCGGCGGGCAGTCACCTGCTCGATATCGGAATTAACCGCACGATAGAAATTGCGCGTGTTCTGCACCACTTCGCGGCGGCGGTCCTCGCGCTCGTCCTCACTTTGCGCCAGACGCTCGGTGGCTTCGCGCACCTGCGAGCGGGTCATGCCGCCGCTGTATAACGGGATGTTCAACTCCACCCCGATGCTGCCTTGGGCGACATTGTCGCGGTAGCCATCGCGGCCGAAATCGGTGGGATTGCTGTAGCCGAAACTGTCGTTGTCACCCTTGCGCCAGGACGCCACCGCATCGATGGTCGGCGCATAACCCGCCTTGCGCTGGCGGTTGGTCTGCTCGGCGGCAATCACTGCGTAACTGCTGGCCTGCAACGCCAGGTTTTGCTGCACTGCACGGCTGACCCAGGCGTTGGCGTCGTTGGGGGCCGGAAGCTCCACCGGGAGTTGATGCTCGATACCGTCGATCGACGAATAGTCCTGACTCGTCAGGCGGGACAGCCCTTCGTATGCATCATCGACCTTGCGCTCGGCAAGCTTGCGGTTGGCGTTGGCGTTGTCGTACGCAGCTTGGGCGTCAAGCACGTCGGTGATGCTTGACGCACCATTTTCAAGACGCGCCTGCGCTTGCTGCTGTTGCCGCTTGAGCGCGGCTTCCTCGGCTTTGGAAGCTGCGAGCAAATCCAGCGCACGCAAGGTTTCAAAATAGGCTTGGGCTGCGGTCAGAACCAGCCCCTGTTCCTTGGCGCCCAGTTCAAGTTCGGCCTGCGAGCTGCTGGCCTGCGCCGCTTCGAGTTGAAACCAGCGGTCGACACGAAACAGTGGTTGATTGAGGTTGGCCTGAAACACCGAAGTACTGCGGGTGCGAGTCAGGCCCGGCTCGTCACGTTGCAGGCGCACCGATTCCACTGTACTTCCAGCGCTGAGGGTGGGCAGCAACCCGGCGCGAGCTTGCGGCACGCTTTCGCGGCGAGCCAGATAATCATGACGGGCGGCGGACAGTTGAGAGTCGTGTTCAACCGCTTGCCGATACACCCCAAGCAGGTCAGCACGTTCGGCACTGGCAGCGGCCAAGGGTACGAATGTCGTGAAAGAGAGGGTCAGCAGCGAGACAAAAAAACGGGAGGGCGCAGTCATAACTATCCGTGTCAAATTGCAATAATCGATTCAGCAGGCTGATCGAGGGCGCGCATGCTACGCCTTCACCCACATCGCAACAAGACAACTTTATAGCCACTTGCCATCATTTGTACAAAGCCACGGGAACTGCATTTCCCTTGTGGAAACGGGCTTGCTCACGAATGCCCCAGGTCATTCAACAATGATGTTGACTGCGACGGCCCCCTCGCGAGCAAGCTCGCGCCCACAGGTTTTGCGCTTTAACCGAAGGCTCATGGCATAATCCAAGACCATTTTTTTCCAGCACCTGTAAAGGGGGCAATTCCTTGACCGTTTCAAGTAAAACGTTGCACCTTTTCGGCATCAAAGCCTGCGACACCATGAAGAAGGCGCGCACCTGGCTCGATGAACACGCTGTCAGTTACGACTTTCACGATTACAAAACCGCCGGCATCGACCGTGAACACCTGACCCAATGGTGTGACGAACATGGCTGGCAAACGGTGTTGAACCGCGCAGGCACGACCTTTCGCAAACTCGACGACGAACGCAAAGCCGATCTCGACCAGTCGAAAGCCATCGAACTGATGCTCGCTCAACCCTCGATGATCAAGCGCCCGGTGCTCGATCTCGGTGACCGAACCCTGATTGGCTTCAAGCCAGATATCTACGCGGCCGCTCTGAAGTAAGCAGCCCGTCACTCTTTGTAGAGGTGTATTTACATGTCCAATTCCCTGTTCAGCATCGCTTTTGGTGTCGGCACTCAGAACCGTCAAGGCGCGTGGCTGGAAGTGTTCTACGCACAGCCATTGCTCAACCCATCGGCCGAACTGGTCGCGGCGGTTGCGCCGATCCTCGGTTACACCGAAGGCAACCAGGCCATCACCTTCACCACCGCTCAGGCTGCGCAACTGGCCGAAGCCGTGAAAGGCATCGACGCCGTGCAAGGCAAGCTGCTGACCCGTCTGGCTGAAAGCCACAAGCCGCTGGTCGCCACTTTGCTGGCTGAAGACGCACAGCTGACTTCGACCCCTGAGGCTTACCTCAAGCTGCACCTGCTGTCGCACCGTCTGGTCAAGCCACACGGCGTGAGCCTGGCCGGGATCTTCCCGCTGCTGCCGAACGTTGCCTGGACCAGCCAAGGTGCTGTTGACCTGAGCGAACTGGCGGAAATGCAACTGGAAGCCCGTCTGCGTGGCGAGCTGCTGGAAGTGTTCTCGGTGGACAAGTTCCCGAAAATGACCGACTACGTGGTTCCGGCCGGCGTGCGTATCGCTGACGCGGCACGTCTGCGTCTGGGCGCCTACGTAGGCGAAGGCACCACCGTGATGCACGAAGGTTTCATCAACTTCAACGCCGGCACCGAAGGCCCGGGCATGATCGAAGGCCGCGTTTCCGCTGGCGTATTCGTCGGCAAGGGCTCGGACCTGGGCGGCGGTTGCTCGACCATGGGCACCCTGTCGGGCGGCGGCAACATCGTGATCAAGGTCGGCGAAGGCTGCCTGATCGGCGCCAACGCCGGTATCGGTATCCCGTTAGGCGACCGTAACACCGTTGAGTCGGGCCTGTACGTGACCGCCGGTACCAAGGTGGCGCTGCTCGACGAAAACAACAATCTGGTCAAGGTTGTGAAAGCGCGTGAATTGGCTGGTCAGACTGACCTGCTGTTCCGTCGCAATTCGGAAACCGGTGCCGTGGAGTGCAAAACTCACAAGTCGGCGATCGAACTGAACGAAGCGCTGCACGCTCACAACTAAGTGCTTGGATAATCCATTGTAGGAGTGAGCCTGCTCGCGATGCTTTTAGCGCCCTCACGGACGCCATCGCGAGCAGGCTCACTCCTACAGGATTTGGCGTACATCCCGCCCCTCTTCACCAGGGCTAAAGACCGTGATGATTCCCTCCCCGTGGCGCGCCGATTTCCCGGCCATCGCCGCCCTGCAACGGCAAGACCAGACCTATCTGGACAACGCTGCCACCACGCAAAAACCCCAGGCCCTGCTCGACGCGCTGACGCATTACTACGCCAATGGCGCGGCCAATGTGCATCGCGCGCAACACCTGCCCGGCGCTCACGCGACGCAGGCGTTCGAGGACAGTCGGCTGAAGGTTGCCCAGTGGCTGAATGCCGGTGACAGCGGGCAGATCGTCTTTACCCACGGCGCCACCAGTGCGCTGAATCTCCTGGCCTATGGCCTCGAACATCTTTTCCACCCGGGCGATGAAATTGTCATCAGCGCCCTGGAGCATCACGCCAACCTGCTGCCGTGGCAGCAACTGGCGCAACGGCGCAACCTGAAACTGGTGATTTTGCCGCTGGACGCCGACGGCCTGATCGACCTCGCCGCTGCCGTGCATTTGATCGGCCCGCGCACGCGATTGCTGGCGGTCAGTCAGTTGTCCAACGTGCTCGGTGCGTGGCAACCGTTGCCGGCCTTGCTCGGCATGGCCAAGGCGCAGAACGCGCTGACTGTAGTCGATGGCGCGCAAGGCGTGGTCCATGGTCGGCATGACGTGCAGGCGCTGGGTTGCGACTTTTATGTGTTTTCCAGCCACAAGCTCTATGGGCCGGATGGCCTCGGCGTGCTATTCGGGCGCAATGCAGCACTTGAGCAGTTGAAGCCCTGGCAGTTCGGCGGTGAGATGGTGCTGGAAGCCAATTATCACGACGCGCGCTTTCGCCCGGCGCCACTGGGTTTTGAAGCGGGCACGCCGCCAATTGCCAGTGTGATCGGCCTCGGCGCGACACTCGATTATCTGGCGGGTCTGGATCAGGACGCGGTGTCGGCCCACGAAGCGGCGCTACATGATTATTTGCTGCGTGGACTCGCGGCGCGTAACGGCATTCGCTTGCTCGGCAATCCACAACTGGCGCTGGCCAGTTTTATCGTCGAAGGTGTGCATAACGCTGATTTGGCGCATTTGCTGACGGAGCAAGGCATCGCCGTGCGCGCCGGCCATCACTGCGCGATGCCGCTGTTGAAAAGCTTTGAGGTGGCCGGAGCGATTCGGGTGTCGCTTGCGCTGTACAACGATTCGGAAGATCTGGAGCGCTTTTTTGAAGCACTGGATCAGGCGCTGGAGTTGTTGCGATGAGTTTGCCGGTCGAAGCGGCAGAGGCGTTGCAGACTTTTCAGAACGCGGCCGGCTGGGAACAGCGGGCGCGGTTGTTGATGCAGTTTGGTGATCGTCTGCCGCCGCTTGGTGATGCGGATAAGTGCGAGGCCAACCGGGTGCATGGCTGTGAGAGTCAGGTGTGGCTGGTTGGATCGTTGCGTAACGGTTACTGGCAGTTCAGCGCGAGCAGCGATGCGCGGATGATTCGTGGCTTGGTGGCGTTGCTGTTATTGCGAGTTAACGGCTTGTCGGCCGCTGAGTTGCAGCAGGTTGATTTGCCGGACTGGTTTAATCAATTAGGTCTTTCGCGCCAGCTATCGCCATCGCGCAGTAATGGCTTGAATGCCGTGCTCCAGCGAATGAATGAGTTGGCGCTTTAAAGCGGCTGCTTCGCAGCCATCGCGAGCAGGCTCACTCCTACAATTGGAATGCGTTCCCCTGTAGGAGTGAGCCTGCTCGCGATAAGGCCATAAGCCCCACCATCAAATCTGAGGTTTGACTCGGTCAGCCGGGCGCCGCACACCCGCGACAATCTTGTCCACAGCCTTGGTCGCCGCGACCATGCCAAACGTCGCCGTGACCATCATCACCGCGCCAAATCCACCGGCGCAGTCCAGTTTCACGCCATCGCCAACAAAACTCTTCTGCAAGCAAATGCTGCCATCCGGCTTCGGATAACGCAGTTGTTCCGTGGAAAACACACACGGCACGCTGTAATGGCGGGTCACGGTGCGCGAGAAGCCATAATCACGACGCAACGTCGAGCGCACTTTCGACGCCAATGGATCGTTGAAGGTGCGGTTTAGATCGCACACCTGAATCAACGTTGGATCAATCTGCCCGCCCGCGCCACCCGTGGTGATGATCTGGATCTTGCGGCGCTTGCACCAGGCGATCAGCGCAGCCTTGGCGTTGACCGCGTCGATGCAGTCGATCACGCAATCAATATTCGACGTGATGTATTCGGCCATGGTCTCGCGGGTGACGAAATCCGCCACCGCGTGCACGGTGCAATCCGGGTTGATCCCGCGCAGACGCTCGGCCATCACTTCGACCTTGGGCTTGCCGACGGTGCTGTCGAGCGCGTGTAACTGGCGGTTGGCGTTGCTGACGCAGACGTCATCAAGGTCGAACAGCGAAATCTCGCCGACGCCACAACGGGCCATGGCTTCCGCCGCCCAGGAACCGACACCACCGACGCCGACAATCGCCACATGGGCCGCGCGCAGGCGCGCCAAGCCCTCGATGCCATACAAACGGGCAATGCCTGCAAACCGCGGATCTTCTGTACTCATGACCATTACCCCAAAAACCGGCGCGCATTATAGGGCTACACAGCGACAAGTTTTAAGCTTCGAGCTACAAGTGTAAGAACTTAAGTCAAAGTCGGCTGCCCAATGTCGGGCATTTCCCTGTCTGATGTACGACTTGCGAACTGCCGGTGTAGGATGCGCGCCCCTCGGGCGTCTAGCCGACCGATCCTCCGTTCCACAGCCTTTGGAACCCGAAATAGCTATGTCATCGCGTAAATTTGGACTCAACCTGGTGGTGGTTCTGGCAATCGCCGCCCTGTTCACCGGTTTCTGGGCGCTGATCAATCGCCCGGTTTCCGCGCCGAACTGGCCGGAGCAGATCTCCGGTTTCTCCTATTCGCCGTTCCAGCAGGGACAATATCCGCAGAAAGATCAGTATCCGTCTGACGACGAAATGCGCCGCGATCTGGAGATCATGAGCAAGTTGACGGACAACATCCGCATCTACTCGGTCGACGGTTCGCTGCAAGACATCCCGAAACTGGCTGAAGAGTTCGGCCTGCGCGTGACCCTGGGGATCTGGATCAGCCCCGACCAGGAACGCAACGAACGGGAAATCACCCGCGCCATCGAACTGGCCAACACCTCGCGCAGCGTGGTTCGTGTGGTGGTCGGTAACGAAGCGATCTTCCGCAAGGAAATCACCGCCCAAGAGCTGAGCGTATTGCTCGATCGCGTGCGCGCAGCGGTGAAAGTGCCGGTGACCACCTCTGAGCAATGGCACGTCTGGGAAGAACACCCGGAGCTGGCCAAGCACGTTGACCTGATCGCCGCCCACGTTCTGCCGTACTGGGAGTTCATCCCGGTCGACAAGGCCGGGCAGTTCGTGTTCGACCGTGCCCGCGATCTGAAAAAGATGTTCCCGAAAAAACCGCTGCTGCTCTCCGAGGTCGGCTGGCCGAGCAACGGTCGCATGCGCGGTGGCGCCGATGCGTCGCCGGCGGATCAAGCGATTTACCTGCGTACCCTGGTCAACAAGCTCAATCGCCAAGGCTTCAACTACTTCGTGATCGAAGCGTTTGACCAGCCGTGGAAGGCCAGCGACGAAGGTTCGGTGGGCGCGTACTGGGGCGTGTTCAACGCCGCGCGGCAGCAGAAATTCAACTTCGAAGGCCCGGTGGTCGCGATCCCGCAATGGCGCGTGCTGGCGATCGGTTCGGTGGTGCTGGCGCTGTTGTCGCTGACCTTGCTGATGATCGACGGCTCGGCCCTGCGTCAACGCGGGCGGATCTTCCTGACCTTTATCGCCTTCCTTTGCGGTTCGGTGCTGGTGTGGATCGGTTACGACTACAGCCTGCAATACAGCACGTGGTTCAGTTTGACGGTGGGCTTCCTCTTGGCGCTGGGTGCGCTCGGGGTGTTTATCGTGTTGCTGACCGAAGCGCATGAATTGGCCGAAGCGGTGTGGATTCACAAGCGGCGGCGCGAATTTCTGCCGGTCGAGGGCGACTCCAGCTATCGCCCGAAAGTCTCGATCCACGTGCCGTGCTACAACGAGCCGCCGGAGATGGTCAAACAGACCCTCGACGCACTGGCAGCGCTCGATTATCCGGACTACGAAGTCCTGATCATCGACAACAACACCAAGGATCCGGCGGTGTGGGAGCCGGTGCGCGATTATTGCGAAACCCTCGGTCCGCGCTTCAAGTTCTTCCACGTCTCGCCGCTGGCCGGTTTCAAGGGTGGTGCGCTGAACTACCTGATTCCGCACACCGCCAAGGATGCCGAAGTGATCGCCGTGATCGACTCCGATTACTGCGTGCATCCGAACTGGCTCAAGCACATGGTGCCGCACTTCGCCGACCCGAAAATCGCTGTGGTGCAATCGCCGCAGGATTATCGCGACCAGAACGAAAGCACCTTCAAGAAGCTCTGCTACGCCGAATACAAAGGTTTCTTCCACATCGGCATGGTCACCCGTAACGACCGTGACGCGATCATTCAGCACGGCACCATGACCATGACCCGTCGTTCGGTGCTGGAAGAATTGGGTTGGGCCGACTGGTGCATCTGTGAAGATGCCGAACTCGGTCTGCGCGTGTTCGAAAAAGGCCTGTCGGCGGCGTATTACCACGACAGCTACGGCAAGGGCCTGATGCCGGATACGTTTATCGACTTCAAGAAACAGCGTTTCCGTTGGGCGTACGGCGCGATCCAGATCATCAAACGCCACACCGGCAGCCTGCTGCGCGGCAAGGACACCGAGCTGACCCGTGGCCAGCGTTATCATTTCCTCGCGGGCTGGTTGCCGTGGGTGGCGGACGGCATGAATATCTTCTTCACCGTCGGTGCGCTGTTGTGGTCGGCGGCAATGATCATCGTGCCGCAACGCGTCGATCCGCCGCTGCTGATCTTCGCAATCCCGCCACTGGCGCTGTTCGTGTTCAAGGTCGGCAAGATCATCTTCCTCTACCGTCGCGCCGTCGGCGTGAACCTGAAGGATGCATTCTGCGCGGCACTGGCCGGGCTGGCGTTGTCGCACACCATCGCCAAAGCGGTGCTGTACGGTTTCTTCACCAGCAGCATTCCGTTCTTCCGCACGCCGAAAAACGCCGACAACCACGGCTTCTGGGTGGCGATTTCCGAAGCGCGGGAAGAGCTGTTCATCATGCTGCTGTTGTGGGGCGCGGCGCTGGGGATCTTCCTGGTCAATGGCATGCCAAGCAACGACATGCGTTTCTGGGTGGTGATGTTGCTGGTGCAGTCGCTGCCGTATCTGGCGGCGCTGATCATGGCGTTCCTGTCGTCGTTGCCGAAACCGGCCGCTGCGCCTGAGCCGGCGCCGGTCGTCTAAATCCTCATCGATGCACTAAACGGCGGCCAATGGTCGCCGTTTTGCTTTAAGATAACCGCCATTTTGCGGGGCTTGGCGTGATACGCGGTGTAACCGACCGAACCCAATCCCTGTGGGAGCGAGCTTGCTCGCGAAGGCTTTGTAACATTCAACCCTTATGTTGCCTGATACACCGCATTCGCGAGCAGGCTCGCTCCCACATTGGCCCTCGCTCAAATTCATGATCCCGGAGTTTTCCATGACGGCCCACGCCGACCTTTCGCCGACCCTCCAACTCGCCATCGACCTGATCCGCCGTCCGTCCGTGACGCCGGTCGACGCCGATTGCCAGAAGCAGATGATGCAGCGCCTGGGCGATGCCGGTTTCAGCCTCGAGCCGATGCGCATCGAAGATGTGGATAACTTCTGGGCGACCCACGGCAACAACGACGGCCCCGTGCTGTGCTTCGCCGGCCACACCGACGTGGTGCCGACCGGTCCGGTCACCGCATGGCAGATCGACCCGTTCAACGCACTGATCGACGAACACGGCATGCTCTGCGGCCGTGGCGCGGCAGACATGAAAGGCAGCCTGGCGTCGATGACCGTCGCCGCTGAGCGTTTCGTCGCCGATTACCCGAACCACAAGGGCAAGGTCGCGTTCCTGATCACCAGCGATGAAGAAGGCCCGGCGCACCACGGCACTAAAGCGGTGGTCGAGCGTTTGGCCGCGCGTAACGAGCGTCTGGACTGGTGCATCGTCGGCGAACCGTCGAGCACCACTTTGGTTGGTGACGTGGTGAAGAACGGTCGTCGCGGCTCGCTGGGCGCCAAGCTCACCGTCAAAGGCATTCAGGGCCACGTCGCTTACCCACATCTGGCGAAGAATCCTATTCACCTCGCGGCTCCGGCACTGGCCGAACTGGCTGCCGAGCATTGGGATCACGGTAACGATTTCTTCCCGCCGACCAGTTTCCAGATCTCCAACGTCAACTCCGGCACCGGCGCGACCAACGTGATTCCGGGCGATCTGGTGGCGGTGTTCAACTTCCGGTTCTCCACCGAGTCGACCGTCGAAGGCCTGCAGAAACGCGTGGCCGATATTCTCGACAAGCACGATCTGGACTGGCACATCGACTGGGCGCTGTCCGGCCTGCCGTTCCTCACCGAACCGGGCGCGCTGCTCGACGCGGTGTCGGCGAGCATCAAGGACATCACCGGCCGTGAGACCAAAGCGTCGACCAGCGGTGGCACCTCCGATGGCCGCTTTATCGCGACCATGGGCACGCAGGTTGTTGAACTGGGCCCGGTCAACGCGACCATTCACCAGGTCAACGAGCGCGTGCTGGCGGCGGATCTCGATGTACTGACCGAGATCTACTACCAGACCCTGATCAAGTTGCTCGCCTGATGCTCGCTTGCCCCATCTGCAGTGAACCGCTTAATACGGCGGACAACGGCGTGGTTTGCCCCGCCGGCCACCGCTTCGACCGTGCGCGCCAGGGTTACCTGAACCTGCTGCCGGTGCAGCACAAGAACAGCCGCGACCCTGGCGACAACCAGGCCATGGTCGAGGCGCGCCGGGACTTTCTGAATGCCGGGCATTACGCGCCGGTGGCCAAGCGTCTGGCCGAACTGGCGGCGAGTTATGCGCCGGATCGCTGGGTCGACATCGGTTGTGGCGAGGGTTACTACACCGCGCAGATTGCCGAGGCCTTGCCGAACGCCGATGGCTACGCGCTGGATATTTCCCGCGAGGCGGTCAAACGCGCCTGCAAGCGCAACCCGGCGATTAGCTGGTTGATCGCCAGCATGGCCCGTGTGCCGTTGGCGTCGGGCAGTTGCCAGTTTCTCGCCAGCGTTTTCAGTCCACTGGATTGGGAAGAAGCCAAGCGTTTGCTCAGTGTCGGCGGTGGCCTGATGAAAGTCGGCCCGACCAGCGGCCACCTGATGGAACTGCGCGAACGCCTGTACGACGAAGTTCGCGAATACACCGACGACAAGCATCTGGCCCTGGTGCCGGAAGGCATGGCGCTGGCGCACAGTGAAACCCTGGAATTCAAGCTAACGCTGGACAAGCCCGAGGATCGCGCCAACCTGTTGGCGATGACACCCCACGGCTGGCGCGCCAGTGCCGAGCGTCGTGCGGCGGTGATCGAACAGGCCGAGCCTTTCGAGACCACCGTGTCGATGCGCTACGATTATTTCGTTCTTCAATAACTTTTGGTCTCGGGCGAGTGCCCGGGGCCGGCTAAATCCGCGAATGGATTTTTCAGACCCGCAGTGAGGACATCCATGCGCCAACCGGACATCGAGATTTACCTGAAAGACGCCGACGTCGACCACAAGGCCATTTCGGCCTGGCTGGGCGAAGCGTTGGGCCCGTGCAGCGACTGGGTACAGAAAGGCCAGACTTACAAGTGCAAGGCCGGCAACGTGCCAGTGACCTGGCTGCCGAAAGCCGTGGGCAAATGGAACAGCCTGTATCTGGAAAGCGACCAGACGCCGTGGGACGACGACATCGCCTGCGCCCGCGCCGCATTCGCTGCGCTGAACGTCGAAGTGCGTTGCGCGCCGGGGACGTGGGTTGAAGAAGAAGGTGAGGAGACAGCGGATCGCTGGATGCGCATCAGCGCAGACGGTGAAGAAGAAATCACCTGGAAAACCGCGTAACAACAGGCAACATAGATCCCATGTGGGAGCGAGCCTGCTCGCGAATGCGGTGTATCAGTCACCATTCATATCGACTGACACTACGCATTCGCGAGCAGGCTCGCTCCCACAGTGGTTTTTGGCGTTCTGGAGGTTTGTGTTACAGGCCTACCACATCCTCAGCCTGCAAACCCTTCTCGCCAGTAATCACTGCGTACTCGACCTGCTGGCCTTCGGTCAGCGACCGATGCCCTTCGCCACGAATCGCGCGGTAGTGCACGAACACGTCCACCCCGTCTTCGCGCTGAATAAAACCGTAGCCTTTGGCGTCGTTGAACCACTTCACGTTGCCGGTTTCACGTGTTGCCATCTGTTCATACTCCTTTTTTATTATTGAACAGGCTTTTCGCAGGAAAGCCTTAGAGGAACGTCAGCCTGCGTCCGACGTCCATAAAAGGGCCCCGGCGACAGACCGCCGAGTATATGACAGGTGCGGAAAGTCTCAACAGGAGATTACTTCGCCGCTTTTTTGCCGATTTTCAGTGAATCCGGCACACTATCGCCCTCCCGAGCAAACGCTCGGTTTTATCCACTCATGCAGAAGCCGTATGACCCGTTCCCCGTTCCGCCGTCTTGTGTTTGGCACCCTGCGCCGACTGTTGTACCTCTGGGTCCGCTCGGAGACGATCAACCAGTCGTCGTTCACCCTCAACCTCGACCGCAGTCGTCCGGTGTTCTACGTCCTGCAAAACCCTTCGCTGACCGATCTGGCCGTGCTCGACACCGAGTGCACCAAGGCCGGTCTGCCGCGTCCGGTGCTGCCGGTATCGGTGGGTTCGCTGATCGAACCGGCGGCGTTCTTCTACCTGACGCCGGATCCGGACTGGCTCGGCCGTCAGGACAAACGCGGTGCGCCGCCGACCCTGACCCGCCTGGTCAGCGCGCTCACCCAGAATGCTGCCGAAGATGCGCAAATCATCCCGGTCAGCGTGTTCTGGGGCCAATCGCCGGACAGCGAAAACAGTCCGTGGAAGCTGCTGTTCGCCGACAGCTGGGCCGTTACCGGACGTCTGCGTCGGCTACTGAGCATCATCGTCCTGGGGCGTAAAACCCGCGTGCAGTTCTCCGCGCCGATCCACCTGCGTGAACTGATCGAGCACAACAAGGGCCACGAACGCACCGTGCGCATGGCCCAGCGCATTCTGCGCGTGCACTTCCGCAACCTCAAAGCCGCGGTCATCGGCCCGGACATTTCCCACCGCCGTAACCTGGTCAAAGGCCTGCTCAACCAGCCGTTGGTCAAGCAAGCGATCCTCGACGAAGCCGAGCGCGAAAACATCTCGCCGGAGAAAGCCAAGGCGCAGGCCCTGCGTTACGGCAACGAAATCGCGTCGGACTACACCTACACCGCGATCCGCTTCCTTGAAGTGGTGCTGAGCTGGTTCTGGAACAAGATTTACGACGGCATCAAGGTCAACCACATCGAAGGCGTGCAGAAAGTCGCGCAAGGTCACGAAGTGATCTACGTGCCGTGCCACCGCAGCCACATCGACTACCTGCTGCTCTCGTATTTGCTGTTCCGCAACGGCCTGACCCCGCCGCACATTGCCGCCGGGATCAACCTGAACATGCCGGTGATCGGCAGCTTGCTGCGCCGTGGCGGCGCGTTCTTCATGCGCCGCACGTTCAAGGGCAATCCGCTGTACACCTCGGTGTTCAACGAGTACCTGCACACGCTGTTCACCAAAGGTTTCCCGGTCGAGTATTTCGTTGAGGGTGGGCGCTCGCGCACCGGGCGCATGCTGCAACCGAAAACCGGCATGCTCGCCATCACCCTGCGCAGCTTCCTGCGTTCGTCGCGCATGCCGATCGTGTTTGTGCCGGTGTACATCGGTTATGAGCGCGTGCTGGAAGGTCGAACTTACCTCGGCGAACTGCGCGGCGCGAGCAAGAAGAAAGAATCGATCTTTGATATTTTCAAAGTCATCGGCGCGCTCAAGCAGCGTTTCGGTCAGGTCGCAGTGAACTTCGGTGAGCCAATCAAACTGGCGGAATTCCTCGACGCCGAGCAACCGGACTGGCGCCAGCAGGAACTCGGCCCGCAGTACAAACCGGCGTGGCTCAACGAAACCACCAATCGCCTCGGCGAGAAAGTCGCGCAGCATCTGAACGAAGCGGCGGCGATCAACCCGGTCAACCTGGTGGCGCTGGCGCTACTGTCGACTACGCGTCTGGCGCTGGATGATCGCGCCATGGCGCGAGTGCTGGATCTGTACCTGGCGCTGCTGCGCAAAGTCCCGTACTCGCCGCACACCACGCTGCCGGAAGGCGATGGCCGCGCGCTGATCGAGCATGTGAAGGACATGGACCTGCTCGCCGAGCAGAACGATGCGCTGGGCAAGATTCTCTATCTGGATGAGCAGAATGCCGTCCTGATGACTTACTACCGCAACAACGTGTTGCACATCTTCGCGTTGCCGGCACTGCTCGCGAGTTTCTTCCAGAGTGCCTCGCGCATGAGCCGCGAACAGATCCTGCGCTACACCCGCGCGCTGTATCCGTACTTGCAGTCGGAGCTGTTCATTCGCTGGACGCTGGATGAGTTGGACGGTGTGGTTGATCAGTGGCTCGAAGCGTTCGTCGAGCAAGGCCTGCTGCGTTTCGAGAAGGATGTGTACCTGCGTCCGGCGCCAAGTTCGCGGCACTTCGTCCTGCTGACGCTGCTGTCGAAGAGCATCGCCCAGACCTTGCAGCGCTTCTACATGACCGTGTCCTTGCTGCTCAACAGCGGCCAGAACAGCATCAGCGCCGAAGAGCTGGAAGACCTCTGTACGGTCATGGCTCAGCGCCTGTCGATCCTACACGGCCTGAATGCGCCGGAGTTCTTCGACAAGAGTCTGTTCCGTCACTTCATCCAGACGATGCTCGACCTCGACGTGCTGCGTCGCGACGAGGCCGGCAAGCTGAGCTATCACGAGCTGCTCGGCGAACTGGCTGAGGGTGCGGCCAAGCGAGTACTACCGGCGGATATTCGTTTGTCGATCCGTCAGGTGGCGTTGCATCGCAGTGAAGATGCGGCGGAAACCGCAGTGACCACCGAGGTCTGACACTTGTCGACAACTAACGGGCGCCCCGGCGGGTTCTCCCGTTAGTTGATTCGTGGATAAATAGGCTCACTTCAATAATCGCGATAAGGATATCGAGATGAGCCTATTACCCGAACAAACTTCCATCGTCACCGTCGACTTCCGTTTGCCCACTGACTTCCGCGCGCCCGCAGGCGGTGTGAATGAAACGGTGGTCAGCGTCAAAGTCGCCAATTCCACTTCTGCAATAAACATCAAGGACTGGCGACATTCTTCAATCTTCGATGTGGGCTGGAAGTTCTCCTTCCCGCATCACTACAGCGACGTCGGCGTGAAGTATCAGATCAACGTCCAGATGTTTCACGAGCAACAGCCTTTGTTGGTGGAACTGGACTACTTCGTTATCGTCAACGCAGCTCCACATCGGCAGACGCTGCACCTCAGCCCGATTGGCTTCCTGTATGTGGAAGTTCAAGCGCCCCAGGCAATCGCTGAACATGAAGCCGTAACGATCAGCCTGCACGATGTTGGCCATCCCGAAATGGAACTTGCCCGTGTCATGCATGATGAACAAACAGCTACCTCGTTTTATCTGCAATACGATCCGGGTAGCGTCATCGCCGGTAAACGCTATGAATTAAGCGGTATTGAAAACCGCTATCACCAATCGATTCCGGTAACGCCATGGCATGTCGAACTTGCGCCGGTTGCGCATCAGTCGAGTTCACGGTTATCCCTCTGGATTTCGCACTATCTGCAGAAACCCTTACGTTTGTTCACTGACGCTGGTGGCAAAATCCGCTAGATTTCTCTTCGGCGCCGGGATTCTTCCGGCGCAAAAGTATTAGAGGTTCCGATGAAAAAACTCACCCTTCTCGCCGCCGCCACGCTGTTGAGCGCCTGCCAATCGACCACTCCCGCCGGCAAGGCCAGCCTCGATGGCGAAGTGTTCTACCTGCAACGCATCGCTTTGCCACCGAGCGCGACCTTGAGCGTGAGCCTGCAAGACGTTTCCCTCGCCGATGCGCCAGCCGTGGTGCTGGACGAGCAGAAAGGCCCGATCAAAGGCCAGGTGCCACTGCCCTTCCACTTGAGCTACGATCCCGCCCAGGTCAAACCCGGCCATCGCTACTCGGTCAGTGCGCGCATTGAAATCAACGGCGAACTGATGTTCATCACCACCGAAAACCATGCCGTGCAACTCGACGGTAACGACCCGCAGCCGCTGAAAATCCGCGTCGACGCCGTTCGTTAATTCATTTTCCGCAGCCCTTTTCCGCAACAAGGAAGCCGCCATGTTCCGCCCTACCCTCCGCTTCGCCGGCCTGTGCGCAGGCCTGATGATCTCCGCCAGCGCGCTGGCGCTGTCGCTCAGTGACCTGTCGCAACAAGACGCCACCGGCGGCCTCAAGGATGCCCTGACCCAAGGCGCGCAAATCGCCGTCAAACAACTCGGCACACCCGGCGGTTTCAGCAACAACCCCGACGTGAAGATCGAACTGCCGGGCAAACTCGGCAAAGCCGCGAGCAAGATGAAAGCCTTCGGCATGGGCGCCCAGGTTGAAGAGCTGGAAACCGCGATGAACAAAGCGGCCGAATCCGCCGTGACTCAAGCCCAGCCAATCCTCGTCGACGCCGTGAAGAATATGAGCGTGGCAGACGCCAAAGGCATCCTCAGCGGCGGCAAGGACTCGGCCACGCAATACCTCGACAAATCCAGCCGCGAACAGATCCGCGCCAAGTTCCTGCCGATCGTCAAGCAAGCGACCGACAAGGTTGGCGTGGCGCAGAAGTACAACTCGTTTGCTGGTCAGGCTGCTGCGTTTGGCGTTGTTGATGCGAAGAGCGCCAATGTCGAAAACTACGTCACCGAACAAGCGCTCAATGGCTTGTTCGAAATGATCGGCAAACAGGAAGAAACCCTCCGTAAAAACCCGGCCGCTGCAGCGACCAGTCTGGCGAAGAAGGTGTTCGGCACGCTTTAAGCGGTCACGACATGGGGGCGAAGGAATTCGCTCCCATGCTTACATCCACCTACAGGACTACGTAAAAAGAACACCCACTCCCGCCCCATCTTCCTTCGTTCAAAAACCCGCAACTCGTCTAATCCCTCTAGTGCCGACGCCGCCTCGCTATACGAGCAAGCAAAATTCTCAGCCACATTGCTCACGGTGAACTCCTTCGCCACTCCGTTTTTGGCCACCTCGTACAACGCGCGTTGTTTTTCCGTGAGTTGCTCAAAGAAGCCGCCATTCTTCAGCCTGCGCTCGAACGCTTCGGTGCACCCCACGCTCTTGCGGTAAACATCGGTAAACCCGAGCACCGCTCGCTGGATCACCGAACACTGGAATTCGATGAAGTACGTCAGATCCAACTCATCCGCCTCGGTATGCAGGTATGAACGTCCGTATTTCACCGGCGCATTACGCAGTAACAAACTGATCGCTACGTAGCGAAACCCCGCAAACTCGTTCTTGAACATGAACCAGTAAAACAACGCCCTGGCGACCCGCCCGTTGCCGTCGCGAAAGGGATGTTCGTAGCCCAAAGCAAAATGCAGCGTGATTGCCTTGATCAGTGGATGCAGGTAGCTCGTCTCTTGCGGTGAGCCTTCGGGCAGGTTGATCCAGTGCGACAGTCGCTCAAGCCGCGACACCAATCCTGCTGCAGGTGGCGGCCGGTGCACCGTGTTGCCCGCCCCGTCCTGAACGACCACTTCGTCATTGATCCTGAACACCCCGGGGGAATACTGCTCGTCATCGATACCCTCGACACCCACCCGATGAATCGCCGCAATCAACTCCACGCTCATGGGTTGGTAACGCATCTCCCAGGCAAAATTCATCATCCGGTAATTACCCAACACCATGCGCTCATCCGGAGTACGGGGCAGACGCTGCCGCTTGAGCATGTCCTTGGCCACGCGCGTGGTAGTCGCCGCGCCCTCCAGCTGACTACTGGCGATGGCCTCGTCTTCGATCAGATCGTTCAGCTGATAACTGAAATGCGCCCGCTCGCCAATCTGGCTGGTCATGTATTCCAGCGCTGCGGTACTGGCCTGCCGATCGACGATGGAGATGGTTTTCTGTGCCAGCGGCGTCAACAGATACTTGCCCCACTGCACCGGCTCGCCCAGTGGCAGAAGGTTAATGTACTGGGCCGCCCGCGCCTTCTTGACCAACGCCCAGCACAGCCTGGCATCCAGACCCGACGCCCAGCGATAACGCAACGCTTCGAATGGCAGATAACGACCTTGATCATCGAGCGGTTTGAGCAGCGCAAGATAATCAGCCAGACGATGTTTGTGGGGCGGGCGCACCAATAAGTCAAACACCGGGTCGGATCGGCCCTTCAAGGGTGGAGGCTTTTTCATCAAGGCGGACTCAAGGACTCTGGAAAAGCAGAGGCTTGAGTACAGCACTCGCGGCACCCAGACTCAATATCGGAGGTTTCTGAAAAAAATGTAGGAAGTGGCGGAGGCAGAGCGGGCTATGGTCGTCAGCTAGAGACTGGTCGGCTGTCAGGCCGCCTTCGCGAGCAGGCTCGCTCCTACAGTTGGATGGGGTACATCTGCGGAAAACAGGTCGGCTGTCGGGTCGCCTTCGCGAGCAGGCTCGCTCCCACAGTTGGATTGAGTACATCTGCGGAAAACAGGTCGGCTGTCGGGTCGCCTTCGCGAGCAGGCTCGCTCCTACAGTTGGATTGAGTACACCTGCGGAAAACAGGTCGGCTGTCGGGCCGCTTTCGCGAGCAGGCTCGCTCCTACAGTTGGATGGGGTACATCTGCAGAAACAGGTCGGCTGTCAGGCCGCTTTCGCGAGCAGGCTCACTCCTACAGTTGGATGGGGTACACCTGCGGAAAACAGGTCGGCTGTCGGGCCGCCTTCGCGAGCAGGCTCGCTCCAGTTGGATGGGGTACACCTGCGGAAAACAGGTCGGCTGTCGGGCCGCCTTTGCGAGCAGGCTCGCTCCCACAGTTGGATTGAGTACATCTGCGGAAAACAGGTCGGCTGTCGGGTCGCCTTCGCGAGCAGGCTCGCTCCCACAGTTGGATGGGGTACATCTGCGGAAAACAGGTCGGCTGTCGGGTCGCCTTCGCGAGCAGGCTCGCTCAGTTGGATTGAGTACACCAGCAGAAAACAGGTCGGCTGTCAGGCCGCCTTCGCGAGCAGGCTCACTCCTACAGTTGGATTGAGTACACCTGCGGAAAACAGGTCGGCTGTCAGGCCGCCTTCGCGAGCAGGCTCACTCCTACAGTTGGATGGGGTACACCTGCGGAAAACAGGTCGGCTGTCAGGCCGCTTTCGCGAGCAGGCTTGCTCCTACAGTTGGATGGGGTACACCTGCGGAAAACAGGTCGGCTGTCAGGCCGCCTTCGCGAGCAGGCTCGCTCCCACAGAAAAGCGAGAGCAGATCGCTTCTGCTCCTCACCACTCAACAGGATGAGCGTTAGCTCGGCTGCGGCTTTTGATCTTGATCTGAAGGCCCGTCGGCAGGCTGAGTGGAGGGATTGATCCGGGGGTGGGAGCGCAGCGACCGTTCGACGAAGTCGAACACATCGAAAGGAGGTGCAGCGAAGCAAACCGGAAGCGATGCCCCCGGATCGATCCCGGAGCGAAGGAACCCCGAGCCCCAGCGAGCGGGGCCGAACGTCAGGGCACAGACCTTTGGTTCCTTTGGGGCGTTTGCCAAAGGGACTCGCTGTAAGAGCGAAACCGCCAGCGGCAGCCCCCGAAGCAACGGATATTCACAAAGAACAACCAGAGCATGGTCGGCCCGAAGGCCGCCACGTCACAAAACAATCAAGCGTCCTTACGCACCCGGAACCAAGCCGCATACAAAGCAGGCAAAAACAACAGCGTCAACGCCGTCGCAACAATCAACCCGCCCATGATCGCCACCGCCATCGGCCCAAAAAACACACTCCGCGACAACGGAATCATCGCCAAAACCGCCGCCAACGCCGTCAACACAATCGGCCTGAAGCGTCGCACCGTAGCCTCGATAATCGCCTGCCAAGGCTTAAGCCCCGAAGCAATATCCTGCTCAATCTGATCCACCAGAATCACCGAATTACGCATGATCATCCCGGACAACGCAATCGTCCCCAACATCGCCACAAACCCGAACGGCTGACGGAACACCATCAAAAACAGCGTCACCCCGATCAACCCCAAAGGCGCCGTCAAAAACACCATCGCCGTGCGCGAAAAACTGCGCAACTGCACCATCAACAGCGTCAGCACCACGACAATGAACATCGGCACCCCGGCATTCACCGACTTCTGCCCACGCTCGGAATCCTCCACCGTACCGCCGACATCCAACAGATAACCATCCGGCAACTCGGCGCGAATCGAATCCAGTGTCGGCATGATCTGCTTGACCAACGTCGCCGGCTGCTCCTTGCCATAAATATCCGCGCGCACGGTCACGTTCGGCAGGCGATTGCGGTGCCAGATAATCCCCTCCTCAAAGCCATATTCCAGCGTGGCAATCTGCGACAACGCCACACTGCGGCCGTTATCCGTCGGCACCGCCAGACTCGGCAACAACGACAATTCGGTGCGTTCATGCACCGTGCCGCGCAACAGAATCTCGATCAACTCATTGTCTTCGCGATACTGACTGACACTCGACCCGGTCAACGAACTCTGCAGGAATTTCGCCAGATTGGCCGTGCTTACACCCAATGCCCGAGCGCGATCCTGATCGATGTTCAGATAAACAACCTTGCTCGGCTCTTCCCAATCCAGATGCACGTTGACCACATGCGGATTCTCGCGAACCTTGGCCGCCACCTTGCGCGCCAATGCGCGGACTTCTTCGATGTGTTCACCGGTGACGCGGAACTGCACCGGATAGCCAACCGGCGGGCCGTTTTCAAGTCGTGTAACCCGCGAACGCAAAGCGGGGAACTGTTCGTTCAGCGTTTCAATCAACCAGCTGCGCAGCGCTTCCCGCTCTTCGATGGTCTTCGCCAAGACCACAAACTGCGCGAAGCTCGCCGCCGGCAATTGCTGATCCAGCGGCAGATAGAAACGCGGCGAGCCGGTGCCGACGTAAGCCACGTAATTGTCGATGCCGGCGTGATCCTTGAGCATCGCCTCCAGCCGTTTGACCTCGCCAGTGGTATTGGCCAACGACGCACCTTCAGCGAGCTTCAGATCGACCATCAACTCCAGTCGATTTGAGGCCGGGAAAAACTGCTGCGGAACGAAGCGAAACAACATCACCGAGGCGATAAACAGCCCCACCGTCAGCACGATTACGGTCTTGCGATGCATCACGCACCACTCCACCAGCCGCCGAACCCGCTGATAAAACGGCGTGCCATACGGATCTGGCTGTCCATCGCCAGTGCCATGTTTGGCCGCATGAATTTTCGCCAGATCCGGCAGGAGTTTTTCCCCCAGATACGGCACGAACACCACCGCCGCCACCCATGACGCGAGCAACGCGATGGTCACCACTTGAAAGATCGAGCGTGTGTACTCGCCGGTACCGGACTGCGCCGTGGCAATCGGCAGAAACCCGGCGGCAGTAATCAATGTGCCGGTGAGCATCGGAAACGCGGTGCTGGTCCAGGCGTAGCTCGCCGCGCGGATGCGGTCGAAGCCCTGCTCCATTTTGATCGCCATCATTTCCACGGCGATGATCGCATCGTCCACCAGCAAGCCCAGCGCCAACACCAATGCGCCAAGGGAGATCTTGTGCAGGCCGATGCCGAGGTAATACATGCAGGCGAAGGTCATCGCCAGCACCAGCGGAATGGTCAGCGCCACGACCATGCCGGTACGCACGCCGAGGGAGAAGAAGCTCACCAGCAAGACAATCGCCAGCGCTTCGACCAGTACCTGAACGAACTCGCCGACCCCGGTTTTCACCGCCGCCGGCTGGTCGGAAACCTTGCGCAATTGCATACCGGCCGGAAGGTTTTTCTGGATGCGCGAGAACTCGCCTTCCAGCGCCTTGCCGAGCACCAGAATGTCACCGCCATCCTTCATCGCCACGGCGAGACCAATCGCGTCTTCGCCCATGAAGCGCATACGCGGCGCCGGTGGATCGTTGAAACCGCGACGCACGTCGGCCACATCGGAGATACGGAACGTACGATCGCCGACGCGGATCGGGAAGTTTTTTATCTCCTCGACCGTCTGAAAATTCCCTGAGACCCGTAGTTGCAAGCGCTCGCTACCGGTTTCAAAAAACCCGGCGGTCGACACCGCGTTCTGCTCTTGCAGCGCCTGTTGCACTGCCGCCAGCGGCAAGCCGAGGGTCGCCAGTTTGACGTTGGACAGCTCGACCCAGATCTTCTCGTCCTGCAAACCGAGCAAGTCGACCTTGCCGACATCCTTGACCCGCTGCAGCTGGATCTGGATGCGATCGGCGTAATCCTTGAGCACCGCGTAATCGAAACCGTCACCCGTCAGCGCATAGATATTGCCGAACGTGGTGCCGAATTCATCGTTGAAGAACGGCCCCTGAATATCCGGCGGTAACGTCTGGCGAATATCACTGACCTTCTTGCGCACCTGATACCAAAGATCGGGGATTTCCTTGGAGTGCATCGAGTCGCGGGCAATGAACGTCACTTGCGATTCACCGGGTCGCGAGAACGAGACGATGCGTTCGTACTCACCGGTTTCCATCAGTTTCTTTTCAATGCGTTCGGTGACCTGCCGCGAGACTTCCTGCGCCGTCGCACCCGGCCAACGGGTCTGAATCACCATGGCTTTGAAAGTGAACGGCGGGTCTTCGCTCTGGCCGAGTTTGGTGTAGGACAAGGCACCAACGATGGCCAGAAGAAGCATCAGGAACAGTACGATCTGGCGATTACGCAGCGCCCATTCGGAAAGGTTGAAGCGCATCGGGGCTTACTCCTTGTCCGCCAGATTGACCACACGGTTGGAGCGATCCACCGGACGCACCTGCTGCCCTTCGAGCAACACATGCACACCGGCGGCGACTACCCAGTCGCTGGCGTTCAAGCCTTCGAGTACCGGCACGGTTTTCTCGCCGAACGGGCCGATGCGCACCGGGGTTTTCTTCAAGGTGTTGTTGCCGTTGACGACCCAGACGTAGGTCGCGCCGTTTTCGGCAGTGAGTGCCGAGAGCGGCACCGACAGGGAAACGCTGTCGGCCGATTGCACAAACACACGGGCGCTCTGGCCCAGTTCGGCCGGGACTTTGCCGCCGGTGAAGGAGATACGCGCAGCAAAGGTGCGTGAGCGTGGATCGGCGGCGGGCGACAGTTCGCGGATCTGCCCAGCGAAGCGCTGGTTTTGCTGCGTCCACAATTCAACAGTCACCGGCTGACCGACCTTGAAGCGCCCGAAGCTCTGCTCCGGCAGGCTGATCAGCACCTCGCGCTCGCCGTCGGTGGCGAGGGTAAATACGGTTTGCCCGGCGGCGACAACCTGCCCCACCTCGACCGAACGCTTGGCTACCACGCCATCCTGCGGCGCACGCAGTACCGCGTAACTGGCCTGATTGGTCGATACGTTGAATTCAGCTTTGATTTGTTTGAGGCGGGCTTCACCGGAGCGGTAAAGGTTTTCGGCATTGTCGTAAGCCGAGCGGCTGACCATCTGCCGATCCATCAAGGTTTTGTAGCGATCACGCTCGGCACGCACCAGATTGAGATTGGCTTCAGCGGCGGCGACCTGGGCGCGGGTAGCTTCCAGTTGCAGGCGTACATCTTGCGGATCGAGTTCGGCGAGTGGCTGATCGGCCTTCACGCGCTGACCTTCATCGACCAGTCGTCGGCTGACTTTGCCGCCAATGCGAAAGGCCAGATCGGGTTCATAGCGGGCACGCACCTCGCCCGGATAACTTTCCATGGCCTGCGCCGAAGGCTCTGGCTGCACCACCATGGCCGGTCGCACGGTGACTTGCGTCGCCTCTTCCTGACCACACGCTGACAAAAGGAACGCCAGACTCACTGGCAACGCGAGGGACAACGCATGGCGGAACATGGTGACGGACCTTTCGCTAATGGTGCTTGGAATAATTATACTGGCGGGTATGTTATTAATAGCAAACTCACCAGTCCAGTATTAAAAGCGAAGAATGTCGAACAATCTTTCAGCTCCAAACGGTCCGGGCCGTCCCAAGGATCTGGCCAAGCGCCAGGCAATCCTCGACGCGGCGAAAATTCTCTTTCTGAGTCATGGCTATGCCAACACCAGCATGGACGCGGTCGCCAGCGAAGCGGGCGTGTCGAAGCTGACGGTCTACAGCCATTTCAACGACAAGGAGACGCTGTTCTCCGCCGCCGTGGTGGCCAAATGCGAGGAGCAATTGCCGCCATTGTTCTTCGAATTGCCCGAAGGCATCGCCGTGGAAAATGTGTTGCTGAACATTGCGCGAGGCTTTCATCACCTGATCAACAGTGATGAGTCGGTGAACTTGCACCGCTTGATCATGGCACTCGGCAGTCAGGACCCGAAGCTGTCGCTGATCTTCTTCGAGGCCGGCCCGCAGCGCATGGTGCAGGGCATGGAGCGGCTGTTGACGCGCATCCACGAAACCGGCGCGCTGAGCATCGATCTGCCGCGCAATGCCGCCGAGCACTTCTTCTGCCTGATCAAGGGCGCGGGGAATTTTCGCTTGTTGTATGGGTGTGGGGAGCTGTTGAGTGAAGAGGCTGCAGAGAGCCATATTCAGGAAGTGGTGGCTTTGTTTATGCGGGCGTACAAACCTTAGCTTCTGCGCTGTTTGGGCTGGCCCTATCGCGAGCAGGCTCACTCCTACAGTGGATTTGTGTGCACCACAGATCAATTGTAGGAGTGAGCCTGCTCGCGATAGGAGCGACTCGGTTTTAAGGTTTGAGCGCTTTCTTTGGGTAAATGTCATACCGGCTCGATTTGCCATCCAGCGCATGACTCGGCTTCGGCCCCTCAATGCACGGCGCCTTGCGCGGCCGCTTGACTACCACCCGGTGCGTCGCCAAGGCCAGCGCCGCCTGCAACAGCGCCGGCGCATCCGGGTCATCGCCCACCAGCGGCCGGAACAGACGCATTTCCTTCTTCACCAACGCAGTCTTCTCGCGATGCGGAAACATCGGGTCGAGATAGATCACCTGCGGCGGCTCACCTTCCCAGTTCTGCATGACTTCGATGGAGTTGCCCTTGAGCAATTTCATCCGCGCCACAATTGGCGCCACATCAAAATCTTCCGCCGCCCGCGCCAGACCATCTTCCAGCAGCGCGCCAATCAGCGGCTGGCGCTCGATCAGGCTCATTTCGCAACCGAGACTGGCCAGCACAAACGCATCCTTGCCCAGCCCCGCCGTGGCATCCAGCACCCGTGGGCGCACGCCTTGGGCAATGCCGACAGCCTTGGCAATCATCTGCCCGCTGCCACCACCGTATAAGCGCCGGTGTGCCGCGCCGCCCTCGACGAAGTCGACGCGCACCGGCCCCGGTGCGTCCGGGCCAAGCTGTTGCAACTGCAAACCCTGCTCGCCGACCTGCAAGGCAAACTCGCCGTCCGCCACTTCAAGCGGCAGGCCCAAGCGCTCGGCCCACTGCCCGGCTTGCGCTTCAAACGTAGGGCCGAGGGCCTGAACATGGATGCGGCAGGCCGCGGGTTGCTCAATCATGGAAAACACGCTCAAAAATTCAAGGAGCGGCAAAAACCGCCGATAACTCATTCAACGCGCATTTTGCCAGAGCTGAGCGTCAACCGAAAAAAATGTCAGGCATTCTTCCCACATCGATTGGCTACATTTCGCCCCATGGCGACTTTAGCCGTCACAACACTCAAGCACTGAGCGGCGTCAGTCACCTGTGGCAGGATTTCTTTGCCCAGGCGCTGGCCGAACAGACGAGTGAAGTGGTGCCTGCCTGCGGTACATTTCCGCCGGTTGACCTGAACAGCCCGGAAGAGCCGACCATCGGCAGTGAGCTGCACGCGCACATCATCAGCCAGCGCGAGTGCGATGTGGTCGAAACCGAAGTGCGCCCACCAGAGCCGCTGTTCCTGCCGATCGCCGAATTCGAAATGGACCTGCTGGACAAGCCATTCCCACCGTTCCCGCCGGAAGAACTCAAAGCTCAGCAAGAGCAACAGGATTTCGACAGCAGCTGGGTGCGGCCGGTGGTGATCAACAACGGTCAGCCAACACCAGAACCAGGTCCGGCACCGCAGAAGAAACCGCTGTACCTGCCGATTGCCGAATTCGATCTGGATCTGCTGCAAAAACCTTACCCGCCGTTCGCGCCGGAAGAAATCGTCGAGCAACAGAAGGCGCTGGACTTCGATAATGGCTGGGCACGCCCGATCGTTCTGCAGAACCTGCGCCTCGCCGCTTAAACCTCAGCGACACACGCTCCAGCGCCCGACATCGACATGAAAGTGATTGCGGTGGGCGGCGTTGTAATCCGGACTCAACACCACACTGAACGCCTCGCAGGCGCCATCGCGCACCTGACGGAGAAACTGCGCGTGCTGATTTTGCTTGGGCCAGTCCTTGAGTACGCTGATGTTGCGGCCATCCGCCAGACGAAACCCGGCAATGTCCAATGCATCGGCACTGGCGTGGCGGCTGAGCGCGCCGCTTTCGCGGTTGTAGACATTGCGGCAGGCGAAGCTGCCGAGGTGATCGAGACGTGTGACCTTCTGGCCGTATACAGACTGAGCGGCGGGTTGCAGGGTGTGGTGTTCAAACATCGCGTAGGCCACCGCCAGCGGACAACTGGCGAGGAAACTGCTGCTCAGCGCCGCCTCGCCGCCCTGTACGCGCAGGGCGCCGATCAGCGGGCACTTGGCGTCAGGACTGTCGGATTGACGTGTGACGCGCAGATCGGAGCTGCTTAACGCCTGCGCGCAGAGCTCAGGATCACTGCGCAAACGCATCAGCTTGTAGCCGGTCAGCCAATTGGGCGCGGCTTTCACGTCCAGCGGTGCCCACGGATTCCATTGCGGCGGGACTTCAAGCCAACCGCGCCAGACACTGACCGCAGCGCCGCCAATCATCAGCAGCACCAGCCAGAATATCCACCGCCCCATGTTCAGCCTTTGAAAAACTGATTGGCCTTGGCGTACGGCATCGACTGCGAGGTAAAGCCGAATGTGCCCGATTGCTGGATCTCTTCAGCGGCGCGGAAGAACTCGCCGAATGCTGCCAACGCCAATGCAGAACCGGTACTGATGCGGCGCACGCCCATTTCCTGCAGTTCCTGCACGGTCAGTTTCAAGCCGCCGGACATCAGCACATTGACCGGTTTCGGCGCCACCGCGCGTACCACCGCCAGCACTTCTTCGGCGTTACGCAAACCTGGCGCGTACAACACGTCAGCGCCGGCCTCGGCGAAGGCCTGCAAGCGGCGAATGGTGTCGTTGATATCGGGGTTGCCGTGCAGATAATTTTCCGCGCGGGCAGTCAGGATGAAGGGAAATGGCAGCGTGCGCACGGCGGCGACGGCTGCTTCGATACGTGCCACCGCGTGTTCGAAGCAATAGATCGGCGCATCCGCGCGGCCCGTCGCGTCTTCGATCGAACCACCCACCGCACCCGCCTCTGCTGCGCGAATCAGGCTTTTTGCAGCCTCGGCCGGGTCATCGGCAAAACCGTTTTCCAGATCCACCGCCACCGGCAAATCGGTGGCCGCGACAATCGCGCGGACATTGGCCAGGGTCTCGTCGAGACTTAACGCACCATCGGCCTTGCCTTGGGAAAACGCATAACCGGCGCTGGTCGTTGCCAAGGCCTGATAGCCGAGACTGGCGAGCATTTTCGCCGACCCCGCATCCCACGGATTGGGAATGACGAAAATCCCCGGACGTTCATGCAGGGCTTTGAAGGCGTGTGCTTTAAAGGCTTGGGCATCCATCGGCAGGCTCCAGGGCAGGAAAAAATCCGCCTCAGAGCAGGCCAAGTTGCTCCGCGGCGGGTTCTCTGTATAGCTCAGGCAGCGCTGGCAGGCCAGGCAAACGTTGCATCAGTTGTGCGTGAAAACGTTGCGCCAGCTTCGCCGCCAGGAGGTTGTCGGCGGTGTGCAGGAAGATATACGGCGTACGGCCCTCTTCGATCCACTCGGCAATTTTCGCCACCCACGGCAGCAGAAACGGGTCGTTGGCTTCCAGCTCGGGGTGGCCGATAAAGCGCACCTGCGGGAACTGGGTGAACGCCGCCGGGCGTGTCGGCACGCGCGGCTTTTTCGATTGCGCGTGGATCACCGAGGATTCGGTCGACAGGCAGCTGAACAGCGCACGCGGATCGAGGCAGATGCGTTCAACACCACGATCCAGCAACAGGCGATTGAGCAAGCGTTCGCTCTCGCCCTTGGCGAAGAACTGTTCATGCCGCACTTCCACCGCCAGCGGGCAATCCAGCGCATCGATGAACGCCGCCAGTTCCGGCAGCCGATGCGGTGTGAAGCTTTTCGACAGTTGCAACCACATCGGCGAGACGCGCTCACCGAGAGGCTTGAGTAATTGCAGGAAGGTTTCGGCGGCGATCAGTTGCTCGCGCAGATCACCGCTGTGGCTGATGTCGCCGGGGAATTTGGCGGTGAAGCGAAAGTGTTCGGGCATCACCTCAGCCCAACGCTGCACAGTGGCGGGCGACGGGCTGGCGTAGAAGGTGGTGTTGCCTTCAACGGCGTTGAACACTTGCGAATAGAGACCGAGGAAATCAGAGGTTTTGGCGTCTACCGGGTACAGATACTCGCGCCAGGCGTTTTCGCTCCAGGACGGGCAACCGAGGTAGTAAGGCAGATCCATCAGATGTACAGATCGAGGCCCAGCACGTCTGCATCCCAATCGACAAAACCGGCAGTGCTCAGGTAACTGGCCAAGGCCATCGCTACGCTTTTTTTCATCGCACGGTGGTAGATCATGTCTTGCTGACGGGCAGGCAGATTGCTCAGGCGTTGGGCCGAGGCTTTGGCAGCGCGGGCGGCCAATTGCTCTTCAGTCGGGAATTCCAGCTCGCCGTCGATATCGTCGACGGACTCATCCACAGTCACATGGCCTTTGCGAGGCTTGCGCTTGATGGGGTAGGACTGAGAGGAAAGGCCGTCTATACGCATAATTTCATGCTCGGTATCGATGATGGCAATTTAGCGGCACTTGACCGACTTAGCAAACCGCCGAGTGATAACTAGAACACATAAAGCGCAAAAGGTTTAAAGCGAGGGGTTACAAACTGACGATTGGCGGATTCGCGGGCGACTTAATTCCCTGTGGGAGCGAGCTTGCTCGCGAAGATTTCAGCACATGCAACATTGATATAGGCTGACCCGACGCCTTCGCGAGCAAGCTCGCTCCCACAGGTAAAGTGGTGAATCAGCGGGCTTTCGGGGTGGCGACTTTGTCGCGCAGGTAAACCGGTTGCGCGTCATCCGCCGGGATCGATTCGCCGCGTTCCCAGGCAAAACGCGCCAGCGTCAGCAGGTCTTCGGCGTGGGGCAACATGCCGGCGTCGGAACCCGTCAAATCGACCGCAATGCGCTCGGCATAACCCCAACCGGTGCCGGCGCCGAACCAGTCGCCACTGGCATCGGCCGGCAGCGCCGCGACTTCCGGTGGCAACACCGCTTCGGCACCCACGAGGCGCATCTCCCCCGCCGTCTCGCGGTAGCAGCCCCAATACACTTCATCCATCCGCGCATCGATGGCCGCCGCGACCTGGCTCACGCCATGTTGACGCAACGCTCGCTGCGCCAGCACCGCGAGGTTGGACACTGGCAACACCGGACGATCCAGCGCAAACGCCAAACCCTGCATCACACCAATGGCGATCCGCACACCCGTGAACGCGCCAGGCCCGCGACCGAAGGCAATCGCATCGACCGCTTGCAACGTGGTGCCGGCGTCGGCCAGCAATTGCTGGATCATCGGCAGCAGCTTCTGCGCGTGCAGGCGCGGGATCACCTCGTAATGGCTCGTGACCTTGCCGTCATGCAGCAAGGCAACGGAGCAAGCTTCAGTCGCGGTGTCCAGGGCCAGCAAGGTGCTCATCGATGTTTCCAAAACAGGGAAGGGAAAAAGTGCGTCAGTATAAACAACTACGGCCCGCAAGCGGGCCGTGGATGATGCTGCGGTTCAGACTTTTCAGCTCAGCGCGGCCAGCACCTTGGCGGTGATCGCATCGACCGAACCAACGCCCGGGATGTGGCTGTACTTCGGCTTGCCAGCGTTTTTCGCGGACAGGCTCTGATAGAACTCCACCAGCGGCTTGGTCTGCGAGTGGTAGACCGACAGGCGATGACGCACGGTTTCTTCGGTGTCGTCCTTGCGCTGTACCAGCTCTTCGCCGGTGATGTCGTCTTTGCCGGCGATTTTCGGCGGGTTGTAGACGATGTGGTAAACGCGGCCGCTGGCTTCGTGAACACGACGGCCGGCGATGCGTTGCACGATTTCTTCGTCTTCAACAGCGATTTCAACCACAGCATCCAGCTCAACGCCGGCAGTCACCAGGGCTTCAGCCTGCGGAATGGTGCGCGGGAAGCCGTCGAACAGGAAACCGTTGGCGCAGTCTGGTTGAGCGATACGGTCCTGAACCAGTGCGATGATCAGGTCATCCGACACCAGGCCGCCGGCATCCATGATGCTCTTGGCTTGCACGCCCAGTGGAGTACCGGCCTTGACCGCTGCACGCAGCATGTCGCCGGTGGAAATTTGTGGAATGCCGAATTTTTCGGTGATGAACTTAGCCTGAGTACCTTTACCGGCCCCGGGAGCTCCCAGCAGAATGACGCGCATTAGATGTGCTCCTCAATTTTTTTATAAAAAGCTTTTACAAAACAAAGGATTCGCCGCTTGGGACGAATCCTGAAAATACGGGTCGTGGCCGCACAAACGGCCAAAGGCTGATCAAGATACACAGCAGGCTGCGCCCACACAAGACGCCAAAAGTCGGAGAAACCGACGCCCCCTGCGACCTTGCGACGCGGTAACCCAAGTCGCAACCCCATCATTAACTGTCGCCTGGCGGCACTTCCCCCCGTCAGGCAAAGCGGCATCCGGCGTTTGTGTCCGGTGCCGCGCGCCACGACAAAAACGTTAGCCGGTATTTCGCAAACCGGCGGCAATCCCCGCCACAGACACCAGCAACGCCTGTTCCACCGGGCTGCCCTGCTCGACATCCTGCTGTCGCGAGCGGGCCAGCAGTTCGGCCTGCAATAGATGCAGCGGGTCGAGGTAGGTGTTGCGCAGACGGATGAATTCAAGGGTGTCAGGGCTATGTGCCAGCAGCTGCGACTGGCCAGTCAGGCCGAGCACCACGGCGCACGCCTGCGACAATAGGTCGCGTAACTGCGCGCCCAACGGCAGCAAGTCCGGCTCGACCAGACGCTGATCGTAGGACAGCGCGATATCCGCGTCAGCCTTGGCCAGGACCATTTCGAGCATGTCGATACGGGTGCGGAAGAACGGCCACTGTTCGCGCATCTGCCCGAGCAACTCGCCTTCGCCACGCTCCAGCGCTTTGCTCAGCGCCGACTCCCAACCGAGCCACGCTGGCAGCATCAACCGCGTTTGCGTCCAGCCGAAGATCCACGGGATCGCCCGCAGGCTTTCGATACCGCCGGCCCGACGTTTGGCCGGACGACTGCCGAGTGGCAAACGGCCCAACTCCTGCTCCGGCGTGGACTGACGGAAGTACTCGACGAATTGCGGATTTTCCCGCACCACCTGGCGATAAGCACTGACTCCGTCAGCGGCCAATTCGTCCATCAGATGGCGCCATTCCGGTGTTGGCGGTGGTGGCGGCAGCAGCGTTGCTTCAAGCACCGCCGCCAGATACAGATTGAGGTTTTGCTCGGCGATGTCCGGCAGGCCAAATTTGAATCGAATCATTTCGCCCTGCTCGGTGGTGCGGAAACGCCCGGCCACCGACCCCGGCGGTTGCGACAAAATTGCCGCGTGCGCCGGGCCACCGCCACGGCCCACGGTGCCGCCGCGACCGTGGAACAGGAGTAGTTCGACTTGCTGCTCGCGGCAGATCTCCACCAAGCGTTCCTGCGCGCGATATTGCGCCCACGCGGCCGCCGTGGTGCCGGCGTCCTTGGCCGAGTCGGAGTAGCCGATCATCACTTCCTGCGGGCCTTGCAGCCGTGCGCGATAGCCCGGCAACAGTAACAGCCGCTCCATCACCGGCCCGGCGTTGTCGAGGTCAGCGAGGGTTTCGAACAGCGGCACCACGCGCATCGGCCGCAATACGCCGGACTCTTTAAGTAGGAGTTGCACGGCGAGCACATCGGAAGCAGCGCCGGCCATGGAGATCACGTAGGAACCGAGCGACGCACCCGGCGCGGCGGCGATTTCCTTGCAGGTGTTGAGCACTTCAGCGGTATCGGCGGACGGCTTGAAATGTGCTGGCAGCAGTGGCCGGCGATTGCTCAGTTCGCGGGTCAGAAAGCTGATGCGTTGCTCTTCGTCCCAATCTTCATAGCGACCGAGGCCGAGGTAGTCGGTGATTTCGGTCATCGCCGAGCTGTGGCGCGACGAGTCCTGACGCACATCCAGACGCACGAGGAACAAGCCGAAGGTCACCGCCCGACGTAGACAATCAAGCAGCGGGCCATCGGCAATCACGCCCATGCCGCATTCGTGCAGCGAGTTGAAACACAGCTCCAGCGGATCGAGCAGATCGCGGTTGTTGTGCAACACATCGGCCGGCGCCGGGGTTGGCGCAGTCAGCGCGGCGTGTGCCCAGTTGCGCGTCGCACGCAGGCGTTCGCGCAGTTGCTTGAGCACTGCGCGGTACGGTTCGGCGCTGTCGCCAGCCTTGGCTTTGAGGGCATCGCTGGCTTGCTGCATCGACAGTTCGGCCGCGAGATGATCGACATCGCGCAGGTACAAATCGGCGGCCATCCAGCGCGCCAGCAGCAACACTTCGCGGGTCACGGCAGCGGTGACGTTGGGGTTGCCGTCACGGTCGCCGCCCATCCACGATGCGAAGCGAATCGGTGCCGCTTCCAATGGCAGACGCAGGCCGGTCGCTTCATGCAGAGCCTTGTCGGCCTTGCGCATATGGTTGGGGATCGCTTGCCACAGCGAATGCTCAATCACCGCGAAACCCCACTTGGCTTCGTCGACCGGTGTCGGGCGCGTGCGGCGGATTTCTTCGGTGTGCCAGGCTTCGGCAATCAGCCGTTGCAGGGTGTTTTGAATCTGCTCGCGTTCGGCGCTGGTCAGGTCGCGATGATCCTGCGCGGCGAGTTGCCCGGCGATCGCGTCGTACTTCTGGATCAGCGTGCGCCGCGCCACTTCGGTCGGGTGCGCGGTCAGCACCAGTTCGATTTCCAGCCGCGCCAATTGCCGGGCCAGCGACTCGGCGCTGTGACCTTCGTTGCGCAAACGGGCGAGCAATTCCGGCAGCACACGGGATTCGAACGGCGCTGGCTGCGATTCTTCCCGCCGATGGATCAATTGATACTGCTCGGCGATGTTCGCCAGATTGAGAAACTGGTTGAACGCCCGCGCCACCGGGAGCAATTCGTCCTCGCTCAATTGATTGAGGCTGGCGCTCAGTTCGGCGTCCATCGAGCCACGGCGATCGGCCTTGGCGCCCTTGCGGATCTGCTCGATCTTGTCGAGGAAGGCCTCGCCGTATTGATCTCGAATGGTGTTGCCCAGCAGCTCTCCGAGCAGGTGAACGTCTTCGCGCAAGCGTGCATCAATATCGGTCATCAGCAATTCCCCAGCAGTAATCCGGACGGCTTAGAAACAAGTGCATGACCTAGAGAGTGCCGCTCTACGACGCTTCTTACAAGCAGCCGACCAAGGGACTTTAAACCTTACTGACAAAAGCTAGTCTCAACAGTAAGCCGTACAACGGCTTGCCGCCGGCGCTGCCGGACACTCACCCAGGCCTGCCATGAGCAGGCGCGAAATGAGGTCATCATGAAAATTCGTGAACTCGCCCAGCATTGGGAAGAAAACGCCAAGGGTCGCCTGACGGACACCGGCTACACGATTCATCTGGACGTCGAATCCGCTGCGCGGTTGGCGGCGATTGCCGAGATGTACCCCAAGCGGCATGCCGAAGAACTGCTCGGCGAATTGATTGGCGCGGCGCTTGAAGAGTTTGAAGCGAGCCTGCCGTATGTGAAAGGTTCGACGGTGGTGGCGACGGATGAGGAAGGTGATCCGTTATATGAGGATGTCGGGCCTACGCCGCGATTTCTGGCGTTGTCGCGCCGGCATCTGCATGACCTCTCGGCCGTTGAAGGCAAGCAAAAACACTGACACAACCTAGATCAAACTGTAGGAGTGAGCCTGCTCGCGATAGCGGTTTTTCATTCAACATTTTTGTTGTCTGATACGACGCCATCGCGAGCAGGCTCACTCCTACAGGGATGGTATTTCAAGCTGAAAATCGATGTGTTTTTGGCGTCTTGAAACCCCGCGCGTACCGCTCCATCCCGCCAAAGTTCCCGCTCTAGAGCCTTGTCCATTCGGTCAAAATATTTTTTGGCGATAGGCCATCTTTTCTGAACTTTTGAAAAATCACGCCGGTCGGAACCTGTAACCACGCCTGGAACGAGCGTTTCAAAAACGCGCTTTCACACGTCGCTTGCGGCTCCTCGACCAGGATGGATTCAGATGTTTTCAGGAGATGCCTAATGGAGTTGAAGACCATGAAAAACCAAACCTCGTTTACCCACCTGCGCGGTCTGAAACTGGCGGCTCTGGCCATCGGCACCAGCTTCGTGCTGGCCGGTTGCGCCGGTAACTCGCCGACCGAGCAATACGCCGTGACCCAATCGGCCGTAAACAGCGCAGTCAGCGCTGGCGGCACCGAGTTCGCTGCGGTTGAGATGAAGCAAGCGCAGGACAAACTGAAGCAAGCCGAAATCGCCATGCACGACAAGAAGTATGACGAAGCTCGCACCCTGTCCGAGCAAGCCGAGTGGGACGCTCGCGTCGCCGAACGCAAGGCTCAGGCCGCAAAAGCCGAACAGGCTGTGAAGGATTCCCAGAAAGGTGTTCAGGAACTGCGTCAGGAAAGTCAGCGCACCGTGCAGTAAGCGCGCATCCCGACCGCAAAGCTGAATCTCTTATCGATAGAAAGGACGAAAATTATGCGTAAGCAACTGATGATCCCCGCTCTCCTCGCCGCAAGCGTTGCTCTGGCTGCCTGCTCCACTCCGCCTAACCCGAATCTGGAAAACGCGCGCACCAACTACGCCGGCCTGCAAGCCAACCCGCAGGCGAGCAAAGTCGCAGCACTGGAAACCAAAGACGCCAGCGACTACCTGGACAAGGCCGACAAGGCTTATCTGGACAAGCAAGACGCCGCCAAGGTTGACCAACTGGCCTACCTGACCAACCAGCGTGTCGAAGTGGCGAAACAGACCATCGCCCTGCGCACCGCTGAAAACAATCTGAAGAACGCTGCAGCCCAACGTGCCCAGGCGCGTCTGGATGCCCGTGATCAGCAGATCAAACAGCTGCAGGACAGCCTGAACGCCAAGCAGACCGATCGCGGTACGCTGGTGACCTTCGGCGACGTGCTGTTCGCCACCGACCGTGCCGACCTGAAATCCAGCGGCCTGGTGAACATCAACAAACTGGCGCAGTTCCTCCAGGAAAACCCGGATCGCAAAGTGATCGTCGAGGGTTACACCGACAGCACCGGTACTGCGAGCCACAACCAGACTCTGTCTGAACGTCGCGCCAATTCCGTGCGTACCGCTCTGGTGAAAATGGGCGTTGATCCAGCGCGCATCGTTGCTCAGGGCTACGGCAAGGAATATCCGGTTGCCGAGAACGGCAGCGTGTCTGGCCGTGCGATGAATCGTCGTGTGGAAGTGACCATTTCCAACGACAACCAGCCGGTTGTACCTCGTTCGGCGGTAAGCTCGAACTAAGCGCCCTGCTGTAACGCAAAAGCCCCGTCTGAGTGATCAGGCGGGGCTTTTTTTGTGAGGCTGAAATGGTGGCCCCTCACCCCAGCCCTCTCCCGAGGGAGAGGGAGCCGATTTGTGGTGCTTTCAGAATTTGTGTTCGACACGATGGATCAGGCGGGGCTTTTTTGTGCGGGCTGAAATCGCGGCCCCTCACCCCAGCCCTCTCCCGAGGGAGAGGGAGCCGATTTGTGGTGTTTTCAGAATTTGTGTTCGACACGATGGATCAGGCTGGGCTTTTTTGTGCGGGCTGATATCGCGGCCCCTCACCCCAGCCCTCTCCCGAGGGAGAGGGAGCCGATTTGTGGTGCTTTCAGAATTTGTGCTCGCCACGATGGATCAGGCTGGGCTTTTTTGTGCGGGCTGAAATCGCGGCCCCTCACCCCAGCCCTCTCACGAGGGAGAGGGAGCCGATTTGTGGTGTTTTCAGAATTTGTGTTCGACACGATGGATCAGGTCGGCGTAACTCGAAAGACAACTCGGTCAGTCCCCTCTCCCTCTGGGAGAGGGTTAGGGTGAGGGCTGGTCCTGCAGAATCACTGCTCGAGCTTCTGCGGGGTCTCTTCGCCCATGCAGCGCACCGCTTTTTTCTGCGCGTTGATCAACACACCGGTCAGACCTTTCTGCTCGGTATCAAACAACACCAGCACCCCATCGATGCACTGCGCCACTTGCGGCGCCGGGTCCAGGGAGACTTTGTAATCCTCACCCGGCACCGTCTTGAGCATGGTGAATTCGTTGAGCAGCAACGCATCCTCAGGTTTGGCGAAGTGCAGGTAGCCGTAGTACCACAGCGCCCCGACGGTGCCGAGGATGCTGCAGATACCGGTGATGATCAGCGGGATGGCGTTGCGTTCTTCAGTCATTGCGGACTCTCGTCTTCAGAATTCGGGGGTGTCGGGTAATTGGGGATTTCGCCGAGGCGGCGCAGGCCGTTGAAATGCTCGGGGTCGTCAAGGTAGCGCAGCATCACCTGACGCCAGACCGGGTCGCCGAAGGTCTGCACATGACCGCCTCGGGTCAGTTGCAGCACGCGCGGTGGCGGCGCAGCTTGATACAGACGAATGCCGTTGGAAAGCGGGACCAGCGGATCATCGATGCTGTGAAAGATCAGTTTCGGCACACCGTTCAGCTGCGGCATCGAGTTGATCGCGCTGTCGCTGTCCGGCACCAGCCACGACAACGGCACCTGGAACGGCCAGGTCAGCCACGAGGTGCTCAGCGCATACTGGCCGACGCTGCGGTAACTGGCAGGCACGCCGTCGAGCACCAGCGCTTTCAGTTGCTTCTGCCGCTCGGGATGCTGCACCAGCCAATGCACCGCCATCGAACCGCCAAGGCTCTGGCCGAGCAGCACCAGCGGTTTGCCTTTGACTTCCGGAGCCTTGTCGAGCCAGGCGAATGCGGCGTCGATGTCCTGATAGATCGCCGGCAAACTCGGCTCGCCCTCGGACAAGCCATAACCGCGATAGTCAACCAGCAACACTTGATAGCCGTTTTTCGGTAGCCACCAACTGCCGCCGAGATGCATCGGCAGATTGCCGCCGTTGCCGTGCAGGTGCAGGACGGTGCCCTTGACCTCGACACCGGGCTTGGCCGGCAGCCACCAGGCGTTGAGCTTCAAGCCATCGGCCGTGACCAGCGTGACGGTGCGGTATTCGAGCTTGGCTTTTTCCGGGGTGAAGATTTGGCCGGGTTCGGGGTAGAACAACAAAGAGCTACAACCGCCGAGGGTCAGTAGCAGGCAGATGATGCCGAGGATTCTCATCCGGTGAAACCTCGCAAAAAATTCGGGTTGGAATACAGAACAAACCTGTAGGAGTGAGCCTGCTCGCGATAGCGGTGCATCAGTCGATATTAATGTTGATTGACACACCGCTATCGCGAGCAGGCTCACTCCTACAGGGGATTTTTTGTGGGTTAAAGGATATTGGAGTAATCCGCTTCGATCCGGTCCAGGCTCAAATGATTGAGGAAGTTGGAGAAGCACATCCACGCCGACAACGCATTCAAATCACGGAACTGGTCCGGCAAATACTTCGGCGGCACCACCAACCCTTCATCCACCAGCTGACGCAAGGTACGCATGTCTTCCAGCGTGGTCTTGCCGCAGAACAACAACGGAATCTGTTCAAGCTTGCCTTTACGCACGGCCAACTGAATGTAGTTGTAAACCATGATAAAGCCCTTGAGGTAGGACAAGTCTTTGGTGAATGGCAGACCGGTGGGCGTAGATCCACGGAAAACCCGACTGGCGTTGCCGTAACTTTCCGCCATCTCGAAGCCCTGCTCGCGGAAGAACTCGAAGATCTGCAAGAAGTCCGCGCCCTCCTCGACCATATGAATGGCGCGCGTGCGGTTGGTCAGTTTGCGCAGGCGGCTCGGGTAGGAGGCGAAGGTGATGATTTCCATCAGAATCGCCAGGCCTTCCTGGGTCACCGTCGACGACGGTGGGCCTTTGGACAGGAAGGTGCAGATCGGCTGATTGAGACCGTTGAGTGTGGTGCCGACATGCACCAGACCTTCGTGAACCTCCAGCGCGCGCACATCGCGATCGTTGAACATCGCGTCGGTGCGGATCTTGATGTAGTCGGCGCCCGCTGCGGCGTCAGCAACAATGCCGTCGGACTCGAACACGCGAATGGTTTCCTCGGCCTCACCGAAGACTTTGTTCAAACGGGTCTGCAGCAAGTGCACCGCGTCTTTGGCGGTAAGGATTTTCGGCTCATCCTTCAAGTCGCCACGGCCATCGATGTTGTTCAGGTAGTCGGACATCATCAGGCCGAGGTCGGCCAGGGTCGGGTCGCCGGCGTGGAAAGCATCGGAGGCGGCGCCGTACAGCTCTTGCGAGATAAGGCCGAAATCTTCGGTGCCGCGTGCTTCGAGCATGCGCACCACCATGCGGTATTCCTTGCACATGCGGCGCATGATCTGCCCGACCGGGTTGAACTGGCCGAGCTGGCGGGTGATGTCGCGCTCGATGTTCTGGAATTCCAGCTTGACCTTGCTCGAATCGAAACTCAGCGGCCGATTGAGATAATAGTCGCGATCCACCGCCGGCATTTCCTTGCCTTTGGCCTTGAGGAAGCCCTTACGGATGTTCTCGTCCCACTTGACCGCGTCGAGCACGCGGATCGGCGTCTGCGCCAGCACAATGCGGTCGGACAACATACGTATCGTCTGCTGGTAATCGTCCACCCGAAACTCCTGTAGAAAACTGAATTATTTGGCGCGTGCCTGGCGCTGGTAGCGCACGGCTTCAACGAAGACATCGGAATTGGCCGGATCGTCGAGGTAAGCAAAGACCTTGTCGAGGTTGCTGTCGACATGCACGCCGTCGCCATCGTCGGTCTGGAAGGCCTGACCGTCGAGGGCTTTTTGCTTGATCGCTTGATTGATCTGCTCGAGATCGAGGTTGTAGATCACCAGTTCGTGTTTATCGGTGAGTTCGAAACCGGCGATGGTGAAGTGGCCGCCGTACTGTGCCGGGACTTTCGCCGACAGGTACCAGCGGTTGCCGTGGCGCGACACGGTGAACGGATAGGCTTCGCGTTCGTGGGGTTTGGCCTTGAAGTAGGTGACGGCCTGGTAACGATCGTTGCCCAACCGCGTCAGCTCAAGGTTCATCGGTTCGCCCCAGGCATTGGTGCTCGACCATTTGCCGAGCAGGCCCTTGGGCGCCGGGTCACTGGCGGTCAGCGGCTCCTTGAAGGTCACCAGACAGCCACTGAGCAGCAGGAACGACAAGGCGATCAGCACGCCACGCCAGGCTTTCATTCAATACTCCCTATGAACATGCGCCGCCCTGAACATCACCACATTACCCTGTGGGAGCGAGCCTGCTCGCGAAAGCGGTGTGTCAGGCAACAAATATGTTGAATGTCAGACCGCATTCGCGAGCAGGCTCGCTCCCACAGGGTGAAGCAGCAGCGGATTACACCGACGCGAGCACCAGGTGCATGTAGCGCGTCAGAATACCGAGCATGTCCTCTTCGGCCAATGGCTCGGCGTCGTTGAGCAGGCCCTGATATTCCATCCGTCCGATAATCGCCGTCAACACCTTGGCATCCTGTTGCGGTTCACGCGAGCCCAGCACCTGAAACAATTGGCAGGTGCCCTGCAGCAGAATCTGCTGATGCGAGCGCACCAGAATCGCCAGACGCGGGTTGAGCAACGCTTCCTGGCGGAATGCCTGTTCGGCCATCAAATGCTCGCGACGGTTAAGCAATTGCCGGTGAACATAGTCGGCCATCAACCGCGCGATATCGTCGGCCAGTTGCGAGCGCGACTCGGGGCTGCCGTCGCCACTGACGACCATTTCGCGCAGCAAACCTTCGTTGTTGATCCACAACTTGGCCATGTACGCCGCACTGCGCTCCACATACTGGGCGAAGGTATCGGTGAGCAAGTCGTCGATGTCTTTGAAGTAATAGGTAGTCGCCGACAACGGCACACCAGCCTCGGCAGCCACGGCGCGGTGGCGCACGGCACGCACGCCGTCGCGCACGACAATGCGCATCGCCGCGTCGAGAATGTCCTGTCGACGCTGCTCGCTGCCCTGTCGGCTGGCCTTGCGGCCCTGGTACTGAACACTTTCAGCGACCGCAGTGGCGATACCCGCTGCACCCTCTTGAGCTATTGCACCCATCACGACAGAACTTCCTCTGCTATTGCGAAATTAACCAATTGATACATTTGTACCAGACAGGCAATAAAAAGCCGCCTGTTTTAGGCGGCTTTTCAACTGAAACGTTTACGCTTGCGGTCGCATGTGCGGGAACAGGATCACATCGCGGATCGACGGCGAGTTGGTCAGCAACATCACGAGACGGTCGATACCGATACCTTCACCGGCCGTTGGCGGCATGCCGTACTCCAGCGCACGCACGAAGTCGGCGTCGTAGTGCATGGCTTCGTCGTCGCCGGCGTCCTTGTCGGCCACCTGCGCCATGAAGCGCTCGGCCTGGTCTTCCGCGTCGTTCAACTCGGAGTAGGCGTTGGCGATTTCACGGCCACCGATGAACAGCTCGAAGCGGTCGGTGACGTTCGGGTTGTCATCGTTGCGACGGGCCAGCGGCGACACTTCGAACGGGTACTGAGTGATGAAGTGCGGCTGTTCCAGCTTGTGCTCGACCAGTTCTTCGAAAATCATCACCTGCAGCTTGCCCAGACCTTCGAAGCCCAGCACCTTGGCGCCGGCCTTCTTGGCGATGGCGCGGGCCTTGTCGATGTCATTCAGATCATCGGCAGTCAGCTCAGGGTTGTACTTGAGGATCGAGTCGAACACCGACAGGCGCACGAACGGCTCGCCGAAGTGGAACACCTTGTCGCCGTACGGCACGTCGGTGCTGCCCAGCACCAGCTGCGCCAGCTCACGGAACAGTTCTTCGGTCAGGTCCATGTTGTCTTCGTAATCGGCGTACGCCTGGTAGAACTCCAACATGGTGAATTCAGGGTTGTGACGAGTCGAAACGCCTTCGTTACGGAAGTTGCGGTTGATCTCGAAAACCTTTTCAAAGCCACCGACCACCAGACGCTTCAGATACAGCTCAGGCGCGATACGCAGGAACATTTCCATGTCCAGCGCGTTGTGGTGGGTTTCGAACGGCTTGGCTGCGGCGCCGCCCGGAATGGTTTGCAGCATCGGCGTTTCGACTTCGAGGAAGTCACGCTTCATCAAGAAGCTGCGGATGTGCGCGATCACTTGCGAACGCACGCGGAAGGTCTGACGCACGTCTTCGTTGACGATCAGGTCAACGTAGCGCTGACGGTAGCGCTGTTCGGTGTCAGTCAGGCCGTGGTGCTTGTCTGGCAGCGGACGCAGCGATTTGGTCAGCAGACGCACGCTGGTCATTTCAACGTACAGGTCGCCCTTGCCGGAACGCGCCAGGGTGCCTTCGGCAGCGATGATGTCGCCCATGTCCCAGGTTTTCACCGCGGCCAGGGTGTCTTCCGACAGGGTTTTACGGTTGACGTAGACCTGGATGCGACCGGTCATGTCCTGAATCACCATGAACGAGCCACGGTTGAGCATGATGCGACCGGCAACCTTGACCGGGATTGCAGCCTCTGCCAGCTCTTCCTTGGTCTTGTCCGCGTACTTCTTCTGCAGATCTTCGCAGTAGTTTTCGCGGCGGAAGTCGTTCGGGAAGGCGTTGCCCTTGGCGCGCTCGGCAGCCAGCTTTTCCTTGCGCAGGGCGATCAGGGAGTTTTCTTCCTGTTGCAGGGCTTGCGGGTCGAGTTGTTGGTCGCTCATGTCTTTAGATATTCCATCAGGTTCGTTGCCCCCGGGCCTTGCAGCCCGGGGATCGCCAGCAGGCTGGCTCCTACAGGGATCGGGTTGAATCAGCCGTTCCTGTATTGCGTCTTTTACAGCCCGGATTTCAGGCTGGCATACAGGTATTCGTCGATATCACCGTCGAGTACCTTGTCGCAGTCGCTGCGTTCGATGTTGGTGCGCAGATCCTTGATCCGCGACGCATCAAGCACATACGAGCGAATCTGGTGACCCCAGCCGATGTCGGACTTGGTGTCTTCCAGCGCTTGCGACGCGGCGTTGCGTTTCTGCATTTCCTGCTCGTACAACTTGGCCCGCAGCATTTTCATGGCGGTGTCTTTGTTGGCGTGCTGGGAACGTTCGTTCTGGCAGCTGACCACGGTGTTGGTCGGTACGTGAGTGATACGTACGGCCGAGTCGGTGGTGTTTACGTGCTGACCACCGGCACCGGAGGAACGATAGGTGTCGATCCGCAGGTCTGCCGGGTTGATTTCGATTTCCACCTTGTCGTCGATCTCTGGCGAGACGAAAACCGCGGAGAACGAGGTGTGGCGACGGTTGCCGGAGTCGAACGGGCTCTTGCGCACCAGACGGTGCACGCCGATCTCTGTACGCAGCCAGCCAAAGGCGTATTCGCCCTTGATGTGCACGGTCGCACCTTTGATACCAGCGACTTCACCGGCCGACAGTTCCATGATGGTCGCATCGAAACCGCGCTTGTCCGCCCAGCGCAGGTACATGCGCAGCAGGATGTTGGCCCAGTCCTGGGCTTCAGTGCCGCCGGAACCGGCCTGGATGTCCAGGTACGCGTTGTTCGGGTCCATTTCATGGCTGAACATGCGGCGGAATTCCAGCTTGGCCAGATTTTCCTCGAGACGGGCCAGCTCGGCGACGACATCGCCCACTGCGCCTTCGTCGTTTTCTTCGACGGCCATGTCCAGCAGATCGCGGCAATCGGCCAGGCCGCCGTTCAGTTCGTCGAGGGTATCGACGATCTGCGCCAGCGCAGCGCGCTCGCGGCCCAGTTCCTGGGCGTATTCAGGTTTGTTCCAGACGCTCGGATCTTCAAGCTCGCGATTGACTTCAGTCAGACGCTCATGCTTTTGATCGTAGTCAAAGATACCCCCGAATAGTTTCGGAGCGCTCGGACAGGTCCTTGATGGTGTTCAGGATCGGGTTGATTTCCATGACGGGCAGCACTCGTTGGCGAACTTTTGAAAGCCGGCGAGTATAACGTAATCAGGCTGTCACGGCAGCCCGTCTGGCGGGTGTGGGGATCATTAAAGCCTTTGCCCTCACCCTAACCCTCTCCCAGAGGTAGAGGGGACCGATTGGGGGATATTTGAGAGGTACGCCGACGTGAAAGGGCTTTGCCGAATCCATGATCGCCAAGGCTTTCAGGCAGAAATTGGCGTATGGGCCTGCCCTCACCCTAGCCCTCTCCCGGAGGGAGAGGGGACTGATCGGGGGATATTCGGGAGGTACGCCGACGTGAAAGGGCTTTGCCGAATCCATGATCGCCAAGGCTTTCAGGCGGAAATTGGCGTATGGGCCTGCCCTCACCCTAGCCCTCTCCCAGAGGTAGAGGGGACTGATTGATCTGGTCAAACGATACTGGACACGGTTATAGGGTTTTACCCTTTTTCATGCCGCCAGGGCCTCCATGTCCACCGGAGTTCGGTAGCCATTGTGACTGTGCAGCCTGATCCGATTGTAATAATGGGTCAGGTAGCGCAATACATCGGTACTGGCCTCATCTTCGTTTCGGTAGCCAGCCTTGGGTATCCATTCAGATTTCAAACTGCCAAAGAAACGCTCCATCGGGGCGTTGTCCCAGCAGTTTCCTCGTCGACTCATGCTTTGTTTTATGCGCATGTCCGCCAGCGTTTCACGAAACACTTTACTGCTGTAATGACAGCCCTGATCCGAATGGAACATTAGGTTTTCAGGGCGTCCTCGCGACTCGAAAGCCATCTTTAACGCTCGACAGGTCAGAGCTGAATCCGGACTTCTGGACATCGCCCAGCCGACGATGCGGCGGGCATGCAGATCAAGTACAGCAGCCAGATAAACCCAGTAAGTACCGGCCCAAATGTAAGTCACGTCGCCACACCACACTCGATTGGGGGCCTCGACTTTGAATTTACGCTCCAAATGATTGGGGGCGTATTGCGCCTCCGCACCGCTGGGTTTGTACCGATGCCTGCGCCGTTGCTGGCTCTTCAAACCGAGCTCGCGCATCAGGCTACGAGCCATGTAACGACCTACCGACTCTTTTTCGTTACAAAGCGCTTTTGACAGGCTGCGCGCGCCCATTGAGCCGCGACTTTGCTCATGTAATTCGGCAGCCTTGATCTTTAGGCGATCGCGCCCGACATGCACTTTCGCCCGCTGTTTCAGACGCTCGTAATAACTGCTGCGGTTGATGCCAAACACGCCACACAACTCGGATCTTGGATATTGCTCGCTTAACTCCTCGACCAGCCTTACCGATCGAGGGAATCCGACATCAAGAGAGCTGTAGCCTTTTTTAAAATTTCCTTCTCGCGCTCAATCCGTCGAATTGTTGCTTCCAGTTCCTGGATGCGTTGTTGGTCAACGGTCATGGCCTTGGACTTCTCAGGCGTCTTGCCACTGCGCTCCGCACGCAGTTGCTCAACCCAGCGACGCAGAGCTGTAGGGCCCACGCCCATTGCTTCGCAGGCTTCACTCACCGAATAGTCTTTATCCAAAACCAGGCAAGCCGCATCCCGTTTGAAATCTGTCGAAAAATATCGTCTGGTCAAATCACACCTCGTCGTTGGGCGTAGATTAACGCCCTTTAGGGGTGTCCAGAATCATTAAGCCAGATCAGATTGGGGGATGCTCGGGAGGTACGCCGACGTGAAAGGACTTTACCGAATCCATGATCGCCAAGGCTTTCAGGCGGAAATTGGCGTATGGGCCTGCCCTCACCCTAGCCCTCTCCCAGAGGTAGAGGGGACTGATTGGGGGATGCTCGGGAGGTACGCCGACGTGAAAGGACTTTACCGAATCCATGATCGCCAAGGCTTTCAGGCAGAAATTGGCGTATGGGCCTGCCCTCACCCTAACCCTCTCCCAGAGGTAGAGGGGACCGATTGGGGGATGCTCGGGAGGTACGCCGACTTGAAATGGTTATGCCGAATCCGGAATCGCCAAGCTTGAAGATCCATAATCGACTCGGTCGATCAGGTCGATGTACAGCGCCAGACACCTCGGTCGGCCCCCTCTCCCTCCGGGAGAGGGCTGGGGTGAGGGAAAGCCGTTACTCGATCCCGACCTGGTTACGCCCGTTGTTTTTAGCCAGGTAAAGGCCACGGTCCGCCGCAGAGATCAGCAACCGGCAATCACTGCCCGCCTGCGGCACCATGGTCGCCAGACCAATACTGATCGTCAGACTCGCCCCTTCCGCCGGGGTATTGTGCGGAATCTTCAGCGACGCCACGGTCTGCCGTAGTTTCTCCGCCACCAGCCGCGCGCCGCCCGGCGAGGTGTTCGGCAGCACCAGCACAAACTCCTCACCGCCATAACGCGCCGGCAGATCCGACGGTCGTGCGCTGGCCTCGCGGATCGCCGTGGCGACCTTGCGCAGCGCTTCATCGCCTTCAACGTGACCAAAGCTGTCGTTGTAGGACTTGAAGTAATCGACGTCGATCATCAACAGCGACAACTGACTCTGATCCCGCAACGAGCGGCGCCACTCCAGCTCCAGGTACTCGTCGAAGTGGCGGCGGTTGGACAGCCCGGTCAGGCCATCGGAGTTCATCAAGCGTTGCAGCACCAGATTGGTGTCGAGCAATTGCTGCTGGCTGACCCGCAACGCACGGTATGCAGCATCGCGTTGCAGCAAGGTCATGTAAGAGCGCGAGTGATAGCGGATGCGCGCCACCAGTTCGATGGTGTCCGGCAGTTTCACCAGATAATCGTTGGCCCCGGCGGAGAACGCCGCGCTCTTGATCAGCGGGTCCTCCTTGGTCGACAGGACGATGATCGGGATGTCCTTGGTCGCTGGATGATTGCGGTATTCGCGCACCAGGCTCAGGCCATCGAGGCCGGGCATCACCAGGTCCTGCAGGATCACTGTCGGTTTGATCCGCACCGCCTGGGCAATGGCCTGCTGCGGGTCGGAGCAGAAGTGGAAGTCGATGTTTTCCTGATTCGACAGCCCACGGCGCACCGCTTCGCCGATCATCGCCTGATCGTCCACCAACAACACCATGGCGGCGTTTTCGTCGGTTTTAATGTCGTCGATCTGTAAGTCATTCATGGGCGGTCACCTGAGTACTGCGGGGGCCAGGATTGCGGATTGACCTGATCATTTGGGGAAAATCTCCTGCAATCTTGGCGCTATTCTTTCCAGTGGACGTATTTCTACGGCGGCATCAATGGCCGCAGCGGCCTTGGGCATGCCGTACACCGCACTGCTTTGCTGATCCTGCGCGATGGTCAGGTAACCCTGCTGACGCATGAGCTTAAGCCCTTGCGCGCCGTCGCGTCCCATCCCGGTCAATAAAACCCCGACAGCGTCGCCAGTCCAATAACTGGCGACACTTTCGAAAAACACGTCGATCGAGGGCCGATAGATTTCGTTGACCGGCTCGGCCGTGTAGGCCAGCGTGCCGTTTTTCAACAAGCGAATATGGTGGTTGGTCCCGGCCAGCAGCACCGCGCCGGCCTGCGGCGGTTCGCCTTCGCGGGCCAGACGCACATCGAGGCCGCTGGCGCTGGCCAGCCATTCCGCCATGCCGGCAGCAAACACCTGATCGACGTGCTGCACCAGCACAATGGCTGCCGAGAAATCCTTGGGCAAGCCTTTGAGCAGCACCTCCAGCGCCGCCGGCCCGCCTGCGGATGAACCGATCGCTACCAGCCGCTGGCGCGAACCCGAACTGCGCGGCGGCGTCGGCGCGGGACGTGAGCGCGGCGCTTTGTCGCCGATCAGCCAGCCAATATTGAGGATCTTGCGCAACAGTGGCGCGGCGGCTTCCCGAGCATCGCCAGCACCGAGGGCCGGGGTATCGACCACGTCCAGCGCGCCGTGGCCCATGGCTTCGAAGACACGGTGCACGTTCTGCTGGCGGTCAACGGTGACGATAACGATGGCGCACGGGGTTTCGGCCATGATCCGCCGGGTGGCTTCGACGCCGTCCATCACCGGCATGATCAGATCCATGAGGATCAGATCCGGGGTATTTTCGGCGCACAGTTGCACCGCTTCGGCGCCGTTGCGGGCGACCCAGACCACCTGATGCGCCGGCTCGAAGGCCAACGCCCGGCGCAGCGCCTCTACCGCCATGGGCATGTCGTTGACGATTGCGATCTTCATGCTCGCGCTCCTCCGATAAGCTCGACCACTGCATCGAGCAGGGCGTCGTCATGAAAACTGGCTTTGGCTAAATAATAGTCGGCGCCGGCATCGAGTCCACGGCGGCGATCCTCTTCGCGATCCTTGTACGACACGACCATCACCGGCAGCGATTGCAGGCGATTGTCGCGGCGCAGCAGAGTGACCAGTTCGATGCCGTCCATGCGCGGCATGTCGATGTCGGTGATCAGCAAATCGAAGTCCTCCGAACGCAGCGCGTTCCAACCGTCCATGCCGTCCACCGCCACCGCGACGTCGTAGCCGCGATTGAGCAGCAGTTTGCGTTGCAGCTCGCGCACGGTCAGCGAGTCGTCGACCACCAGCACCCGTTTGCGCACCGCCTCGGCGGCTTGATTGCCGTGGCGGGCGATGCGCTCAAGGCGCCCGGTATTGAGCAGTTTATCCACCGACCGCAGCATGTCTTCGACATCGACGATCAGCACCACCGAACCGTCGTCGAGCAAGGCGCCAGCGGAGATATCCTGCACTTTGCCCAGACGCTCATCGAGTGGCAAGACCACCAGGGTGCGCTCGCCAATGAACCGCTCCACGGCAACGCCGTAAACTGCATCGCGCTCGCGAATCACCACGACTTTAAGGGTTTCGCCGCTGTTCTGGCTGGCCGGGCGGTTGAGCAACTGACTGGCCGCAACCAGCCCGACATGCTGGCCTTCGTGCCAGAAATGCTGGCGGCCTTCGACCTGCACGATGTCTTCGGGGGCCAGATCACACATGCGCTCGATGTGCGCCAGTGGGAAGGCATACGCCTCTTCGCCGACTTCGACGACCAGACTGCGCACCACCGACAAGGTCAGTGGCACTTCCAGATGGAAGCGACTGCCCTCGCCCGCCGTCTGCTCCAGCACCACGGCACCGCGCAATTGGCGAACCATGTGCTGAACGGCATCGAGCCCCACGCCCCGCCCGGACACTTCAGTGACCGTGTCGCGCAGACTGAAACCGGGCAGAAAGAGGAAGGTCAGCAGTTCTTCTTCGCTCAACTGTGCCGCCGTTTCCGCTGGGGATAACTGCCGTTCGATGATGCTGCGGCGAACCTTTTCCAGATCGACGCCATTGCCATCATCGCTTAATTCCAACACCAGCAGACCGGCCTGATGCGAGGCACGCAGGCGGATCAGGCCTTCTTCGGATTTACCTTTGAGCAGGCGTTGTTCCGGGGTTTCGATGCCGTGATCAACGGCGTTGCGCAGCAAATGCGTCAGCGGCGCTTCGAGTTTCTCCAGCACGTCGCGATCGACCTGGGTCTTTTCGCCCTCGATCTCCAGGCGTACCTGTTTGCCGAGGCTGCGCCCCAGATCACGGACCATGCGTACCTGACCGGTCAGGACATCGGCGAAGGGCCGCATGCGACAGGCCAACGCCGTGTCGTAGAGCACTTGCGCGCGCTGGCTGGCCTGCCAGGCGAATTCGTCGAGTTCGGCGTTTTTCTCGCTCAGCAGTTGCTGGGATTCGGCGAGCAAACGCCGCGCGTCCTCCAGGGCTTCCAGCGCCTCAAGGCTCAGCGCGTGCTCCTTGAGGTGGACATTGAGGTTTTCCAGCGCGCGCAGACCATTGTTCTGCATGCGTTTGAGGCGTTGCATGGTCGCCAGATGCGGCTTGAGTCGCTGGGTTTCCACCAGCGACTTGCTCGACAGATCAAGCAGGCTGTTCAGGCGCTCGGCGGTAACGCGCAAGACGCGTTCGCCACCTTCGGTGGTGCGTTTGCTTTTGCGGGGCGTCGGCTCGGAAGGCTCAACCGGCGCGTCCATGATCGGAGCTGGCGCGGGTTCAAAGACCGGCGGCGCTTGAAGTTGCAACTCGGCCATCGGCGGTGCAATCAGCGTTGCCGGCGGCGCCGACGGATCGAGCAAACTCGCCATCAACGCCACGTAAGCGTCGATATCACTCGGCTGTGGGGCATTCGTCGGGGTAGCAACGCGCATCAGCAAATCGGTGCCCTGCAACAACGCATCGATATGTTCGGGACGCAGCAGCAAGCGCCCTTCCTGCGCGCTGACCAGACAATCTTCCATGACATGGGCGACGCTGACGCCGCTGTCGATGCCGACGATTCGCGCCGCACCTTTGAGCGAGTGCGCCGCGCGCATGCACGATTCCAGTTGATCGGCCTGGGTCGGATTACGCTCAAGCGCCAGCAACCCGGCGCTGAGCACCTGGGTCTGGGCTTCGGCTTCGAGGCTGAACAGCTCCAGCAAGGAGGCGTCGCGCATTTGCTCGGGGGTCATGTGAGGCTCCGGGTCACGGCGGACAACAGCTGTTCTTCATCCAGCCAACGCAGGCTGCGACCGCGATATTGCAGAACGCCACGAGTATATTTGGCGCTGGCTTGCGCGCCGGATTGCGAGGCGGCATCGAGAATGCGCTCATCGATGGCATGAATGCCGTCAACCTCATCCACCGGCACCACCACCGGCCCGCCATGGGCGGCGATGATCAGCATGCGCGGCATGATTCGCCCGCCATTGGCTGGTGCGGCGTTGCCATCCAGATCGAGCAATTCAACCAGCGACAGGCAGGCCACCAGCGCGCCGCGCACATTGGCCACGCCGAGCAAGGCTCGCGAGCGCTGGTGCGGCAATGAGTGAATCGCCTGCAGCGGTGCGACCTCAACGAGACTGCGCGTCGCCAGCCCCAGCCATTCTTCGCCGAGTCGGAACATCAGCAGCGAACGGGTTTTAACGTCCGTTTCAACGGCGCTGGCCACCGGATCGCGCTCGTCCTGCTGTAACGCATAGCGGTCGAGCAGGCGTGTGGCAGCGGCGGAATACACCGAGCAATTGCGGCAATGAATGTGCTCGTCCAGCAGCGGGCAGGACTTGTCGCCATGGATGCCGATGCGGTTCCAGCAATCGTCGATGGCCCGTGCGTCTTCGTGGGTGACGTTCAAGGTGTCGGACGGGATCATCGTTTACGCTCACTGTCGGCGGTGCGGCCGCTACGGGCGGCGCGCTCCTGCAATCGTCTGGCACCCGCCGTGTCGCCCTGGGCCTGCAGCAGCGCGGCCAGGTGCATCAACGCTTCGGGATGTTGCGGTTCGAGGTACAACGCTTTGCGATAGAAACCTTGGGCTTCGAGGGTCAGGCCAGCGACGTCGCTGAGCAGACCGAGCCAGTAAAACACTTGGGCCACCGGTTCATGACTGCGCAGATACTCTTCGCAGGCAGCCCGGGCTCCGGCGCTTTTGCCTTCGTTGGCCAGCGCGGCGATATTGGCCAGCAAGGTCGCTGCGTCCGGGTTGCTCGCTTTGCCGGAAACAGGCAAAGGCGTCACTGAGGCAAACGGTCGCTGGCGCACCACCGCTGGCGGTGTGCTGCGCGGCGGTAGGCTGACAGGCAACGTGACGGGTTTAGGCGTCGGCAACGGCTCGGGGTGCGGATCGTTGTGGCGACTGAACGCGAAGGATTGCGGGATACCGATCGAACGCATGCCCAAACGCCCGAGCAGACTGCCCTCGGCCGGACCGATAAACAGCACGCCATCGAAATGGGTCAGGCGCTTGAGCACTTCGAACACCTGCTTCTGGGTCGGCTGATCGAAGTAGATCAGCAGGTTGCGGCAGAACACGAAATCGAACGCCGGCTCGCTGGCCAGCAGCGTCGGATCGAGCACATTGCCGACCTGCAAACGCACTTGCTCACGCACATCGTCATTGACTCGATGGCCTTCCTGCTCAGCCGTGAAATGCCGGTCGCGAAAGTCCAGATCCTGACCGCGAAACGAATTCTTGCCGTACAGCGCACGCCGCGCCTTCTCCACCGACAGTGGGCTGACGTCCATGCCGTCGACTTTGAACTGATGCGGTTTGAGCCCGGCATCGAGCAAGGCCATGGCAATCGAATAGGGTTCTTCGCCCGTGGAACACGGCAAACTGAGGATGCGCAGCGCACGCATATTGTTCAGTTCGCCAAGGCGTTTACGCGCCAGTTTGCCCAGCGTCGCGAAGGATTCCGGATAGCGGAAAAACCACGTTTCCGGGACGATCACCGCTTCGATCAGCGCTTGCTGTTCTTCCCGCGAGCCTTGCAGCAACAGCCAATACTCATCGGCATGCGCAGCTTGCGAGAGCGTCGTGCGCTGACGCACGGCGCGCTCGATGATCGCCGGGCCAACCGAGGTGACATCGAGACCGATGCGTTCCTTGAGAAAGTCGAAAAAGCGCTGATCGCTGCTCATGCCTGCGCCTCAAGCTGCGCCGGATTCAACGGCGGATCGGGGAACAGCAAACGGCGCACGGCGTCATCAAGCAAGTCATTGACCCGCACCCATTGCACCAATCCCTGGGCATCTTCGCGCACCGGGCCGAGGTAAGGCGCCTCGCGGTTGGCGAGGCCGTAAGGCTGAAACTCCTGCGGATGGCAGCGCAGGGTGTCGGTGGCCTGTTCGAGAATCAGCCCGAGCCAACGCGCCGGCTGCGCTTCATCCGGCCGATAATTGACCAGTACCAAGCGGGTGCTGGTGCGCGCCTCGGCGGGATGGCCAAAGGTCAACGCACTGAGGTCGATCACCGGCACTACCGCACCGCGATAGGCGAATACGCCTGCAACCCACTGCGGCGCCCGGGCGATCGGCTTCAACGGCAGGCGCGGCAGTACTTCCGCGACTTCAGTGGCGCGCAGGGCGTAACGCTCGCTGCCGATGCGAAACAGCAGGAACAACGCCGGCTTCGCCACCTGCGCGGCGCTGCGTTTGGCGATAATTTCGCTCATCAGACTTTGAATCGCGAAACGCCGCTGCGCAGCCCGACGGCCACCTGGCTCAGTTCGTCGATGGCGAAACTGGCCTGACGCAGCGACTCGACGGTCTGGCTGCTGGCGTCGCCCAACTGCACCAGCGCATGGTTGATCTGCTCGGCGCCGGTGGCCTGGGCCTGCATGCCCTCGTTGACCATCAACACCCGCGGCGCCAGCGCCTGCACTTGATGGATGATCTGCGACAGCTGCTCGCCGACCTGCTGCACTTCGGACATGCCACGGCGCACTTCTTCGGAGAACTTGTCCATGCCCATCACCCCGGCAGATACCGCCGACTGGATTTCGCGCACCATCTGTTCTATGTCGTAAGTGGCGACAGCGGTCTGATCCGCCAGGCGTCGCACTTCGGTGGCGACCACGGCAAAACCGCGACCGTACTCACCGGCCTTCTCGGCTTCAATCGCCGCGTTGAGCGACAACAGGTTGGTCTGGTCGGCAACCTTGACGATGGTCACCACCACTTGGTTGATGTTGCCGGCCTTCTCATTGAGGATCGCCAGTTTGGCGTTGACCAGATCGGCCGCGCCCATTACCGAATGCATGGTGTCTTCCATGCGTGCCAGACCTTGCTGACCGGAGCCGGCCAGCACCGAGGCCTGATCGGCGGCGGTGGACACTTCAGTCATGGTGCGCACCAGATCGCGCGAAGTTGCCGCAATTTCACGGGACGTCGCGCCAATCTCGGTGGTAGTCGCGGCGGTTTCGGTGGCGGTGGCTTGCTGTTGCTTGGAGGTCGCGGCGATCTCGGTCACCGAGGTGGTCACCTGCACCGACGAGCGCTGTGCCTGCGACACCAACGCAGTCAGCTCGGTCATCATGTCGTTAAAGCCGGTTTCCACTGCGCCGAACTCGTCCTTGCGCTCAAGGTTCAGGCGCGAACTGAGGTCGCCAGTGCGCATGGTTTCGAGAATCTGCACGATGCGGTTCATCGGCGCCATGATTGCGCGCATCAACAACAGACCACACAGGCCGGCGGCCAGGACCGCGACCAACAGGGAAACGAACATGCTGACTTTGGCTGCGGCCACGGCATCGTCGATATTGTTCATGGCCTGATCGGCGACTTTCTTGTTTTCGCCGATGATGTCGTTGAGCTTCATGCGCCCGGAATACCAGGCGGGTGTGAGCTTTTCGTGGAACATCTTCACCGCATCCGCTTCCAGATTGCGCTTGTGCAGGTCCAGCACGGCATCCTGAATCTGGATGTAGGTGTCGTGGTACTTCTCGAAGGCGGCGAACTCGAGACGATCCTCGTCGGTCGCCATGGTCTTGCGATAGTTGGCCATCTGCTCCTGCAAACGCGCCTCGAAGGCTTTGTAGTCCGCCGCGTCCTCGCTGGAAATCCCCTCGCCTTCCTTGAGCCCGAGCAGTTCTTGCGTCTGCAGATAGCTGTCGACCCAGGCGCCACGGATCATCGAGCTGTAATAGACGCCGGGAATCGCGTCATCGCGCACGCTGTTTTCACTGGTTTCAATCTTCAACAGTCGCGAATAAGAGACGACGACCATCAGCAACATGATGGCGATAATCACCGCAAAGCTCGCCAAAATGCGTTGGCGCAACGTCCAGTTCTTCACAGTGATTCCTCGTGCCTGATCGAAATGCGGGGAGTATAGCCGAGGGCGGTGTTTCATTTATAAGACGCTTTGTAACCTTCGGGCCTGTGCGCGTTGGTCGGCGGGAGGGCTCTGGAGTGGGACTGTCCGACAATTGCGGGTGGGCGTGCCAGTGGGGTAATGGCAAAAAGAGGCGATAGAATGGTCATTGCTGTCGCTGTGCGGCGGAAAATGCCTTCGCGAGCAAGCTCGCTCCCACATTGGAACGCAATCCCCTGTGGGAGCGAGCTTGCTCGCGAAGGGGCCAGCCGGGTTTACACCGATGCGATGCGCACCTGCTTCTCCAGCTCCACCTTCAACCCCGGCTCCAGCTTCAACTGCCGTGCCAGTTCATCGAGATAGCTCTTCTCCATGAAGTTCTCCTCATCCACCAACATCACGCTGGCGATGTACATCTCCGCCGCCATCTCCGGCGTGCTCGCGGCGCGGGCGACGTCGGTCGGGTCGAGGGGCTTGTTGAGTTCGGCGTGCAGCCAGTGTTGCAGCTCCTGATCATTGTCGAGCTTGGTGAACTCGCCTTCGATCAGTTGGCGTTCGCGGTCATCGATGTGGCCGTCAGCCTTTGCGGCGGCAACCAGCGCCTTGAGAATGGCCTGACTGTGTTGCTCGGCCTGCGCCGGTGGCAGACGATCGAGGGTCTGCGGTTCACTTTGTGGAGCGGCGCCTTTTTGCGCGTTGTAGTTGCCGTAAGCCTTGTAGGCCAACACACCCAGCGCAGCGAGGCCACCGTAGATCGCGACTTTACCGCCGACCTTGCGGGCCTTTTTGCTGCCAAGTAGAAGGCCCATGGCACCTGCGGCCAACGCGCCACCACCTGCACCCGACAGCAGACTGCCGAGTCCACCGGAGCCAGAAGCGCCGCCAAGCAAACCGCCCAAGCCACCGCCAGCCGGTTTGTTCTGCGTTCCGCCAGCCTTGTTCTGCAACAGATCCTGGCCGGACTTGAGCAGTTGATCGAGCAATCCACGGGTGTTCATGTTCCGCCTCCAAAACAGGGGTTATCCGGATCTATAAGGCCCTCAGCCTAGTTCGAAAGTGCCCCTGCCCGACCTGCGAGTGTGCTTCCAGATGTTGCTCAGCAGGCGCAGGTCCTTCGCAAAAATAGATATACACTCAGGCCAATCTATAAAAACCGCCCACTGGGTACCCCTCTCATGATGACCCTGCGTCAGATTCGTCACTTCATCGCCGTGGCCGAAACCGGCTCGATCTCCGCCGCCGCGCAAACTGCATTCATTTCCCAATCAACTCTGACGTTGGCGATCCAGCAACTGGAAGAGGAGATCGGCGTCAGCCTGTTCAGCCGTCACGCCAAAGGCATGACCCTTACGCACCAAGGTCATCAATTCCTACGCCAGGCGCACCTGATTCTCGCGACCGTGGACAACGCCAAGCGCAGCCTGCAACAGAGCACCGATCAGGTCGCCGGGCAGTTGATCGTCGGCGTGACCAGCCTCGTCGCCGGTTATTACCTGGCAGATTTGCTCACCCGTTTTCAGCGCGCGTATCCCAATGTCGAAATCCGCGTGATGGAAGACGAGCGCCCTTACATCGAGCATTTGCTGGTCAGCGGCGAGATCGATGTCGGCGTATTGATCCTCTCCAACCTCGAAGATCGCCACGCCTTGCAGACTGAAGTACTGACCCACTCACCGCACCGTTTGTGGCTCCCGGCCCAACATCCACTGCTGGAACACGACAGCATCAACCTCGCTGACGTCGCCCGCGAGCCGCTGATTCAATTGAACGTCGATGAAATGGATCGCAACGCCCAGCGACTGTGGCGCGGCGCCGGGTTGCAGCCAAAAATCACCTTGAGAACCGCTTCGACCGAAGCGGTGCGAAGCCTGGTCGCCGCCGGTCTAGGCGTGTCGATCCAGCCAGACATGACCTATCGCCCGTGGTCACTGGAAGGCGACATCATCGAAGCGCGGCCCATCGCCGACCTCAACCAGACCCTCGACGTCGGTCTGGCCTGGCGCCGTGGCACTGCGCGCCCCGCTCTCGTCGACCCATTCCTGACCGTAGCCCGTGAGCAACCTCACGGCGGACGCAAGCCATCTATTTAATCGAACGCTGCCTTCAGTATTTAGAATTTGTCGACCTCGGAGCCGCGCACTAGTCTTGCTGCATCTATAAGACGGCCGGCTCCCGATACCAGGGAGCAACAATGGCCACACAAAAAAAGAGATCGCGGAAAATGGCTGGCGTGCAGACCCCGATGTGTACCGCGTTGTTGATCGATGGCGAATTGGTCGCTGGGGAAGGTTTTGTCGAGCCGATCCTCAATCCGGCCACCGGTGAAATCCTCACGCACATCTCCGAGGCCAGCACCGAGCAGGTCGAAGCCGCCATCCTCGCTGCCCACCGCGCCTTCGCCGAATGGTCGCGCACCACGCCGCAGCAACGTTCCAACCTGCTGCTCGACATCGCCAACGCTGTTGAAAAACACGCCGACTACCTCGCCCGCCTCGAATCGCTGAACTGCGGCAAGCCGCTGCACCTGGCGCGTCAGGACGATCTGACCGCAACCGTCGATGTCTTCCGTTTCTTCGCCGGCGCGGTGCGTTGCCAGACTGGTCAGTTGAGCGGCGAATACCTGCCCGGCTACACCAGCATGGTCCGTCGTGATCCGATTGGCGTGGTCGCCTCGATTGCGCCGTGGAATTACCCGATCATGATGGCCGCGTGGAAAATCGCCCCGGCCCTCGCCGCCGGCAACACGCTGGTGTTCAAACCGTCCGAACACACGCCGCTGTCGATCCTCGCCCTGGCGCCAGCACTTGCCGAAATCCTCCCGCGCGGGGTGATCAACATCATCTGCGGTGGCGGTGAAGGCGTCGGCAGCCATTTGGTTGGCCACGCCAAAGTGCGCATGGTCTCACTGACCGGCGATATCGTCACCGGACAGAAAATCCTCCAGGCCGCGGCGAAAACCCTGAAACGCACGCACCTCGAACTCGGCGGCAAAGCCCCGGTGATCGTCTGCAACGACGCCGACATTCAAGCCGTAGTCGAAGGCGTGCGCACTTACGGTTACTACAACGCAGGCCAGGACTGCACCGCCGCCTGCCGGATCTACGCGCAGGCCGGGATTCACGACAAATTGGTCGCCGAACTCGGCGCCGCCGTCAGCAGCCTGCGCTTCGCCGGCAAACGTGATGCCGACAACGAGATCGGCCCGCTGATCAGCACCCGCCAGCGCGACCGCGTGGCCAGTTTCGTCGAACGCGCCCTCGGTCAGCCGCACATCGAACGCGTGACCGGTGCAGCAGTGCACTCCGGCGCCGGTTTCTACTATCAACCGACGCTGCTCGCCGGTTGCAAACAGAGCGACGAAATCGTCCAGCGCGAAGTGTTCGGCCCGGTGGTCACCGTGACCCGTTTTGACGAACTCGCACAAGCCGTCGACTGGGCCAACGACTCCGAATACGGCCTCGCCTCGTCGGTGTGGACGCAAAATCTGGACAAAGCGATGCAGGTCGCCGCGCGTCTGCAATACGGCTGCACGTGGATCAACAGCCATTTCATGCTGGTCAGTGAGATGCCCCACGGCGGGCTGAAACGCTCCGGTTACGGCAAAGACTTATCCAGTGATTCGCTGCAGGACTACAGCGTGGTGCGGCACATCATGGCCCGCCACGGCCAGCATCTCTGACTACGCTAATAACAAGCCGCCAACGGCATGCTTCACCGCGTTCACAACTGCCCCGACCATAATTTAAAGAAGAGGGTTCAACCATGTTCGTGCACAAGACCGCACTGCTCAGTGCAATCACCACGGCCCTGCTGGCCAGCGCCAGCCTGCAAGCCGCCGAGCCGCTTAAGGCTGTCGGCGCTGGCGAAGGTCAACTGGATATCGTTGCGTGGCCGGGTTACATCGAACGTGGCGAGAGCGACAAGGCTTACGACTGGGTCACCGGTTTCGAAAAAGAAACCGGCTGCAAGGTCAATGTGAAGACTGCCGCGACCTCTGACGAAATGGTCAGCCTGATGGCCAAGGGCGGTTACGACCTGGTCACCGCGTCGGGCGATGCCTCGCTGCGGTTGATCGTCGGCAAGCGTGTGCAACCGATCAACACCGCGTTGATCCCGAACTGGAACACCCTCGACCCGCGCCTCAAAGACGCGCCGTGGTACGTGGTCAACCAGCAGACTTACGGCACCCCGTACCAGTGGGGCCCGAACGTGCTGATGTACAACACCAACGTGTTCAAGACCGCGCCGAGCAGTTGGAACGTGGTGTTCGCCGCGCAGGATCTGCCCGACGGCAAGCCTAACAAGGGCCGCGTGCAGGCGTATGACGGCCCGATTTATATCGCCGACGCGGCGCTGTATCTGAAGTCGACCAAGCCTGAACTGGGCATCAAAGACCCTTATCAACTCACCGAAGATCAGTACAAAGCTGTGCTTGATCTGTTGCGCGCGCAGCAGCCGTTGATCCACCGCTACTGGCATGACACCACGGTGCAAATGAGCGACTTCAAAAACGAAGGCGTAGTGGCATCGAGTGCCTGGCCGTATCAGGTTAACGGTCTGATGAACGAGAAGCAGCCGATTGCTTCGACCATTCCGAAAGAAGGCGCTACGGGCTGGGCCGACACCACCATGTTGCACGCCGAGGCCAAGCACCCGAACTGCGCGTACAAGTGGATGGACTGGTCGCTGAAACCGAAAGTCCAGGGGGATGTGGCGGCGTGGTTCGGTTCGTTGCCGGCGGTGCCGGCGGCGTGCAAGGAGAGCGAATTGCTTGGCGCTGAAGGTTGCAAGACCAACGGTTTCGACCAGTTCGACAAGATCGCCTTCTGGAAAACCCCGCAGGCTGAAGGCGGCAAGTTTGTGCCGTACAGCCGCTGGACTCAGGACTACATCGCGATCATGGGTGGCCGCTAGCGCTCAATAACGACGCGGTCTGCTCCCTTTCCCCCTCGCCCCCCTGGGCGAGAGGGCTGGGGTGAGGGGGTAGCTTTTGATCTTGCCCTTGATCTCAGAGCAATGGTCGAAACCGCCACCCTCACCCCCCGCCCTCTCCCGGAGAGAGAGGGCGCTAAAAGCGGATCGCATCTCGTCCGCCGAATGTGTGAGCCAAGCAAACCGTAAAACGATTCAGATTTTTCAGAAGTCCACGCAGGGCCGCTGCGATGGCTTTCGCCTTTTTGGAGCACCGCACCATGACGCTTGCAGTCCAGTTCACCAACGTTTCCCGGCAATTCGGCGAGGTGAAGGCCGTTGACCGGGTTTCCATCGATATCGAGGACGGCGAGTTCTTTTCCATGCTCGGCCCATCCGGCTCGGGCAAAACCACCTGCCTGCGCCTGATCGCCGGGTTCGAACAACCGAGCGCCGGCTCGATCCGCATCCACGGCGTCGAAGCGGCCGGGTTGCCGCCGTATCAGCGTGACGTCAACACGGTGTTTCAGGATTACGCACTGTTCCCGCACATGAATGTCCTCGACAACGTCGCCTACGGTTTGAAGGTCAAAGGCGTCAGCAAAACCGAGCGGCACAAACGCGCCGAAGAAGCCTTGGTCATGGTCGCTCTCGGCGGTTACGGCGCCCGCAAACCGGTGCAGTTGTCCGGTGGTCAGCGCCAGCGAGTGGCCCTCGCCCGCGCCTTGGTCAACCGTCCGCGCGTGCTGTTGCTGGATGAGCCTTTGGGCGCGCTCGACTTGAAGCTTCGCGAGCAAATGCAGAGCGAACTGAAGAAGCTGCAACGCCAGCTCGGCATCACTTTCATCTTCGTCACCCACGATCAGACCGAAGCGCTGTCGATGTCCGATCGCGTCGCCGTGTTCAACAAGGGCCGCATCGAACAAGTCGACACACCGCGCAATCTGTACATGAAACCGACCACCACGTTTGTCGCTGAATTCGTCGGCACCTCGAACGTTATTCGCGGTGATCTGGCCCGCGAAATCAGCGGCCATCCGCAGCCGTTTTCGATCCGACCGGAACACGTGCGGTTTGCCGAAGGCCCGCTCGCCAGTCACGAAATCGAAGTCAGCGGTTTGCTCCACGACATCCAGTACCAAGGCAGCGCCACGCGCTATGAATTGAAGCTGGAAAACGGCCAGACCCTGAGCATCAGCCACGCCAACAATCAGTGGATCGACAGCAGCGCGCAACACCAGACTGGCCAACGCCTGAGCGCACGTTGGGCGCGGGAAGCGATGATTGCGCTGCACGACACCGTGGCGAGCGGGGTGTGACATGAGCACGCTCGCGATGACTGCATCGCCGCCGTTGCGCAGGTTTTCCAACCTGCTCTACCGCAAGCCCAACCTGTACTTGTCGATGCTGCTGGTGCCGCCGCTGCTGTGGTTTGGCGCGATTTATCTCGGCTCGTTGCTGGTGCTGTTGTGGCAGGGTTTCTACACCTTTGACGACTTCACCATGGCGGTCACCCCTGACCTGACCCTGGCGAATTTTGCCGCGCTGTTTCAGCCGTCGAACTTCGACATCATCCTGCGCACGCTGAGCATGGCCATCGTCGTGTCGATCGCCAGCGCTATCGTCGCGTTCCCGATTGCCTACTACATGGCGCGCTACACCACCGGCAAAACCAAGGCGTTTTTCTACATCGCGGTGATGATGCCGATGTGGGCGAGTTACATCGTCAAGGCCTATGCGTGGACCTTGCTGTTGGCCAAGGGCGGCGTGGCGCAGTGGTTTGTGCAGCACTTGGGATTGGAGCCGGTGTTGCAGTTCATTCTGGGGATTCCCGGCGTCGGTGGCAGCACCTTGTCGACCTCGCATCTGGGGCGGTTCATGGTGTTTGTCTACATCTGGCTGCCGTTCATGATTTTGCCGATTCAGGCTTCGCTGGAGCGTCTGCCGCCATCGCTGTTGCAGGCCTCCGCTGACCTTGGCGCCAAGCCGCGTCAGACCTTTATGCAGGTGATTTTGCCGCTGTCGATTCCGGGCATTGCCGCCGGTTCGATCTTCACGTTTTCGCTGACCTTGGGCGACTTCATCGTGCCGCAACTGGTCGGGCCGCCGGGCTACTTCGTCGGCAGCATGGTCTACGCGCAGCAAGGTGCGATCGGCAACATGCCGATGGCGGCGGCGTTCACGTTGGTGCCGATTGTGTTGATCGCGGTTTACCTGTCCATCGTCAAACGACTGGGGGCTTTCGATGCGCTCTAATTCAGAAAAGCAGGGGGAGAAAGCTTCTTTAGGTTTGCGCATCGCAGCCTGGGGCGGGTTGGTGTTTCTGCACTTCCCGATACTGATCATCTTTCTTTACGCCTTCAACACCGAAGAAGCCGCGTTCAGTTTTCCGCCGAAGGGCTTCACGTTGCACTGGTTCAGCGTGGCGTTTTCGCGGCCTGACGTTCTCGAGTCGATCAAGCTTTCACTGCAGATCGCAGCCATCGCCACGTTGATTGCGATGGTGCTCGGCACGCTGGCTTCGGCAGCGCTGTATCGCCGCGACTTCTTCGGCAAACAGGGCATTTCGCTGATGCTGATTTTGCCGATTGCGCTGCCGGGGATCATCACCGGGATCGCCTTGCTGGCGACGTTCAAAACGCTGGGAATCGAGCCGGGGATGTTCACCATCATCGTCGGCCACGCGACCTTCTGCGTGGTGATCGTCTACAACAATGTTATCGCCCGCCTGCGCCGTACTTCGCACAGTTTGATCGAGGCCTCGATGGATCTCGGCGCCGATGGCTGGCAGACCTTTCGCTACATCATCCTGCCGAATCTCAGCTCGGCGTTGCTGGCGGGCGGCATGTTGGCGTTTGCGCTGTCGTTCGACGAAATCATCGTCACCACGTTTACCGCCGGGCATGAACGCACGTTGCCGTTGTGGTTGCTCAATCAGTTGAGTCGCCCTCGGGATGTGCCGGTGACCAACGTCGTCGCCATGCTGGTGATGATGGTGACGATGCTGCCGATCCTTGGCGCGTATTACCTGACACGTGGTGGTGAGAGCGTCGCCGGTAGTGGCGGCAAATAACCGAATAACTGAAGAAACCGAATCCCTGTAGGAGTGAGCCTGCTCGCGATGACTGACTGTCATTCAACAGTGGTGTCGACTGAACGACAGATATCGCGAGCAGGCTCACTCCTACATTTGAATCCGGTTTCGGCAGAACAATAAAAGTGTTAGTGAGGACAACAGACATGCAAACCAAACTCTTGATCAACGGCCAACTGGTCAACGGCGAAGGCCCGGCGCAACCGGTGCTCAACCCGTCGCTTGGCGAGGTCCTGGTAGAAATCAACGAAGCCAGCGAAGCCCAGGTCGACGCCGCCGTGCGCGCCGCCGACAACGCCTTCGCCGAGTGGTCGCAAACCGCGCCGAAAGACCGCTCGCTACTGCTGCTCAAACTCGCCGACGCCATCGAAGCCCACGGCGAAGAACTGGCCAAACTGGAATCCGACAACTGCGGCAAACCCTACAGCGCCGCGCTCAACGACGAGATCCCGGCGATCGCCGACGTGTTCCGCTTCTTCGCCGGCGCCAGCCGTTGCATGAGCGGTTCGGCCGCTGGCGAATACCTGCCCGGCCATACCTCGATGATCCGTCGCGACCCGGTCGGCGTGATTGCCTCCATCGCGCCGTGGAACTACCCGCTGATGATGGTCGCCTGGAAAATCGCCCCGGCGCTGGCGGCCGGTAATACCGTGGTGCTCAAGCCGTCGGAACAAACCCCGCTGACCGCGTTGCGTCTGGCCGAACTGGCGTCGGAAATCTTCCCGGCCGGTGTACTCAATCTGGTATTTGGTCGCGGTCCTACCGTCGGCAGTCCGTTGGTGACCCATCCGAAAGTGCGCATGGTTTCGCTGACCGGTTCGATTGCCACGGGCGCCAACATCATTTCCAGCACCGCTGACAGCGTTAAACGCATGCACATGGAGTTGGGCGGCAAGGCGCCGGTGATCATCTTCGATGACGCCGATATCGATGCGGCTGTGGAAGGCATTCGTACCTTCGGTTTCTACAACGCCGGGCAGGATTGCACTGCCGCGTGCCGGATCTATGCGCAACAGGGCATCTACGACAAGTTTGTCGAGAAACTCGGCGCGGCGGTCAGCAGCATCAAGTACGGCTTGCAGGATGATCCATCGACTGAACTCGGGCCGTTGATCACTGCGCAACATCGCGACCGCGTTGCCGGGTTTGTCGAGCGTGCTGTGGCGCAGTCGCACATTCGTTTGATCACGGGCGGCAAGGCTGTTGAAGGCAACGGCTTCTTCTTTGAGCCGACCGTGTTGGCAGATGCCCAGCAGGACGACGAAATTGTCCGTCGCGAAGTGTTTGGGCCGGTGGTTTCAGTGACCAAGTTCACTGACGAAGCACAGGCACTGGAGTGGGCCAACGATTCGGACTACGGCCTCGCGTCCTCCGTGTGGACGGCAGATGTAGGACGCGCGCACCGGATGTCAGCACGCTTGCAGTACGGCTGCACGTGGGTCAATACGCACTTCATGCTTGTCAGCGAAATGCCCCATGGCGGTCAGAAATTGTCCGGCTACGGGAAAGACATGTCCATGTATGGGCTGGAGGACTACACCACGGTTCGGCATGTGATGTTCAAGCATTAAAAAAAGCATCGCGAGCAGGCTCACTCCTACATGGAATTGCATTTCAACCTGTAGGAGTGAGCCTGCTCGCGATGGCGTCCACTCCGGCTTCAAGGCAGAAACCGGCACTACGCACCACCAGGATCCCAAAACAATAACTACCGACCCGGGCGGCGCCCACAAAGCCCCGCCACGGCCTCGGCCATCCGAAATCTGCCGATTTCACGGAGCAAAACACACATGAGTTCCTCACCCGATCTCGCCGCAGCCGTTGCCGACAGCGATGCCGAACAACTGCGCAAACTGGGCTACACCTCGAACTTCAACCGCAGCATGAGCCTGTGGGAAAACTTCGCTCTGGGCTTCACTTATCTGTCACCGGTCGTAGGGGTTTATACCCTCTTCGGCCTGTGCCTCGCCGCCGGCGGGCCACCGATGTTCTGGGCGTACTTGCTGGTCGGTTGCGGCCAGTTGCTGGTGTGCCTGATCTTCGGCGAAGTGGTTTCGCAGTTCCCGATTTCCGGCGGTGTTTACCCTTGGGCACGCCGATTGGTCGGTAAAAAATGGGCATGGATGGTCGGCTGGATCTACTCCATCGCCCTCTGCGTCACCATCGCTGCCGTTGCCGTCGGCGCTGGCCCGTACCTGGCCGCCATGCTCGGTTTCGAGCCAAGCAACAACACCAACATCGTCATCGCTCTGGTGCTGACCCTGTTCGCCACACTGGTCAACCTCAGCGGCACCAAAGTGCTGGCGCGCATCGCCATGTTCGGCTTTCTCTGTGAACTGGTTGGCGCAGTGATCGTCGGTGTTTACCTGCTGGTGTTCGAACGCCATCAACCGCTAAGCGTGCTGTTCAACACCTTCGACATCAGCGTCGACGGCTCGTACCTGCCGGCCTTCCTCACAGCATCGCTGGCGGGGATGTTCCTCTACTACGGCTTCGAGGCCTGCGGCGACGTTGCCGAAGAAACCCCGAACCCGAGCGCAAAAATCCCGGTGGCCATGCGCATGACCATCTACATCGGCGGCATCGCAGCGATGTTCGCCTGCCTGGCGCTGATCCTCGCCGTGCCCGACATGCAAGCTGTGATCAACGGCACCGACAAAGACCCGGTCACCACCATCCTCAACAACGCCTTCGGCCCGGTCGGTTCGAAAGTGGTGATGGGCGTGGTGATGATTTCCTTCATCTCCTGCGTCATCAGCTTACAAGCCGCGGCGAGCCGTCTGCTGTACTCCTACGCTCGCGACGAAATGGTCATCGGCAGCCGACTGCTGAAAAAGATTTCTCCTACCACCCAAGTACCGGTTGCCGCACTGTTCGTGTCTGGCGTCCTGCCGGCACTGATCATCGCCCTTGGCTTCTTCCTGCAAGACGCCGTGGCCACCATCGTCAGCTTCGCCGCCATCGGCATCTACCTCGCGTTCCAGATGATCGTCCTAGCCGCGCTGTATGCCCGCAGCAAAGGCTGGAAACCCAGCGGCAAATTCACCCTCGGCGCATGGGGCTGGCCGGTGAACATCGGCGCGCTGGTGTATGGCGTTGGCGCAATCATCAACATGGCCTGGCCACGTACGCCGGATGCAGCGTGGTATGTGAACTATGCGATGGTGTTGAGCACGGCCATCGTGATTGGCTTGGGCTTGGTTTATATGTGGATTGGCAAGCCGTATGACCATGGCAAGGCCCCGGCTGGGGATGCTTGGAAGGTGAGTCGCTAAGAATCAATACCTGCCCGCAAGGATGCGGGCACGGTTAACAGTGCTAGATCCGTTGGGGTGTGGATAACGCTTCAAATGCATCCATCAACAAATGGATTTCGGTACTTGGATTAGGCTCGCCACTGGCCACTGCGTCTTCTAGTACTTTTGGCGCCAGCGTTCTAGCCCGGTGAAAGGGCTCACCCAGCAACTGAGCAAAATAGCTGACGCCTTTACCCTTCTCATAATTCGCCATGTTGGGCTTAGTCTTCAAACTCTTGCTCACCAGATCACCCGGAGAGTTTTTCCCGGCAGACCTGAAGGGTTTTCGGCTAAAGCCAAAGTGCAAAAGAAGCCAAAATTCAAAGCATGGATACGACGCGATGACTGTGATTTTTGGATGAGACTTCGCTTCACTCAATGCACGTTCAAAACACAGGTGAGTATCACGATCCAAGACGCAGAAGACTTTGTCGAAGTGCTCTTGTCGCCTCATCGCTCGATCGACGATGCCGCTCGGATGAGTTACACCGCAGTGGGCGATTTCAACCTTTGCCCGAGCACGAAAGTGCAGTGCCGCCTCTTCCAGATAACGCTTACCTGACTTGCTGTCTTCGCAGAGCACCAAAACATTAGGCTGGGGCTTAAAGCGTGAGGCTTTTCGATCGAACGACTTATTCGAACTCACCATTGTCAGCCCCGCCTTATCAGCGGCAATCCGCGGTAACGCCCTTCGAAGTAGCGCTTCTCGACGTCCTCACGTTCCTGACCTTCAAAGTCGTGCACGGAAAACAGATGCGTGGCAGCGTGAGCATCGCGTTCTGTAATCCAGAATTGATCGCGACGTAGAATTTTCTCATTCATCAGATGGGTGTCGTGGGTGGTGAAAATCAGTTGCGTATTCAGCCCGTTGTCCAGATGTCTGGCGATCAAATCGGCGACGATTTCAGGGTGCAGACTCCTGCTCAACTCATCGACACTGAGAACGCCGCTGCCACCGGCCTGATTCATCATGAACCACGGCAGCCAGAAACCAATCAGGTTCTTCGTGCCGCAAGACTCTTCCGAAAAATCAAACTCGGCTTCACCCGACATACTCGAGTGTGTGAGCGTCAGCTTGTCCCGTTGCGCGGCGGCAATGAACTCCTTAAGCGTGAGTTTTCTGTTATCGGCAGCCGAAACAGAATCATCCGGACTGAGTTGAATCGCTGATACCGGAATATCCAGCGCGCAGAGAAAATCACGTAAGTCGCTCGTATGGCTTTTAACCATCTGAAGAAATCGAATCGAAGCTGTGGATAAACCGGGCATGTTGTTCTGCTCAATCACCAGCAGACCACTTTGAAACCAGGAAAACGGTACGCGCAGTTGCATCAGTTCTTCACTGCTGTGAATCACCGCTTGTGCGATAAACAACATCTTGGGGCTGGTCAAACGCTGCCATGCGCGATGGACTTCCCTGCCCCCCTCAAGGGTTTCGCCGAAAAGATAGTGCTCGCCTTGCGCATCAACCTGACGCTTGTACAGCAATGTCTCCTTTCCTTCTGGAAAGCAGAGCAATTGCTCATGAACAATCCGTTGCGCCGTCAAACCAAGGACAAATCGATAGCGCAAACCACCTTGAACAAAGTCGTACTCAAAAGCACTGGGTTCATCTTTCAGTGTTTCGTCGAAACGAAACGCTGAAACGGGTAACGCGGCATCTAGCGTGTCAGCGGGTATCGCCAATAAGCTCCCGACGACGCCCATCGCTCGAATCAACGATGACTTGCCGGACGCATTCGGTCCATAAATCGCAGCGACCTTGAGCAGTTCCGGAAGCTTTTCCGTATTCGTGGATGCTTTGAATGTGTTGAGTGATTTACTCAGAAGAGGGCTCGCCGCCATGGACAGGGTTTGCCGGTCCCTGAACGAGCGGAAATTGGAAACTGAAAACTCGATCAACATGGAGAAACCTGCAGTTCATTCCGTGGATCCGAATAGATAAAGGAAAAACGACGCCTTGGGCGTTTGGTTGCTGTTGGCACTGCAAAATCAGGCATTTCCTACAAATACAGCCTTCAGAGATAGGCCCGCTTTCCTACAGTAGGTGTCGATAGAGCCGACTTGGCGTCGCAGGTTGCTAACCGATAGGCTTTCTCTCGGCAGCGAAATCAGCGGCCCGGTGTCGGAGCCGGAGTAAATATCAAAACGGCGTGACCGCACTCATTTGAGTGGCGGCTCTATTCTCAATATTGGAGTCGAAAAATGCCTAACCACGTACAAATTCCTTCTGAAAGCTCCGCTTTCTTCACCCCCACCGCCTTCACCCGCCACAACCGCTTCCTCCACGCCTTCATGCAAGACCACGAAGCCTGGTTCTGCGTGCAAGATCTCGGTCGCTTGATGGGATACCCACTGAACGAACGCCTCACCCTGAAACTCGATCCCGATCAGCGTCGCCATGTCCTCCTGCGTCGGGACGGCGAAATCATCGATTGCGCGATGGTCAGCGAGTCCGGCCTGTTCGCCCTGCTCGTCCATCACTTCGTCCCGGAAAACCGACACCTGCGCCAATGGCTGAGCCATGAAGTCATCCCGATGCTGCGCGAAACCCGATTGAGCCCTGCGGAAAACCACCCGAGCCTGAGTTCGATGCATTGAGCAGGCGTCACCGTGCCGTTGCTGCACTGGCAACAGCAGGCGTGGGTCAAATGGCGGGATGTGCCGGAGTTGATGCGCGGCCAGCGGCCGTATCCAGTACTGGGAACGTGTAGCTGATCAAAATAAAAAGGGGGCGGACCTTTCAGTCCGCCCCTTTTTATTTCCACTCAAAACCGCGAAACACTCCGCATCGCATCCACCAGATACCGCATCGCAATCCGGTCATTCTCCGAAAGCTCCCGATAACGCTCCACCAGCTTCACTTCGTCAGAGCTGAGCCGACGCCTTTTGCGGCCGCTGCCGAGGCAGGGAAAGATGCCCAGCATGTCGGTGATACCTTGTATTTTTGCCATGGACGATGTCCTTCAATACTTCAAAGAATTGCTAAACCACCACATCGCCCTGCCCCTTACAGCAGCGCCGTGTGCCCTACCGGTCAGCACCGGTCATGCCCATAGAATAGAAATTAAATCGGCGCTGAAAAGCGGTTTTTAGAGTAATTAGTCGAAAAAAGCAGATATGCCGTGTAAATCAGAACGCCCTGTCAGATTTTTAACCGACATGTCTTGTTTCATTGACACACTGGCGCGGTGAATCAACGAATTTTGCATTGCGAGCGAACCGTTTAAGCTAGCGGGCATCTGTTAATAGTCCGTTGCGTTTGGCCGAAGGCTTGTCCGAACCGTTATTTCTGATCCAGCACGTGCCAGGAACGGCGCGGGATTGCACACGACAGGTTGTATTTATGCACCGCAGGAATTTGCTCAAAGCGTCCATGGCCATTGCGGCTTACACCGGTCTTTCGGCCACTGGCCTGCTGGCCAGCCGTGCGTGGGCGGCCAATGGCGGCGCCGCCGATGGCGAGGCGCAGGCGTTTGACTTCGAAGCGCTGAAGCGCCAGGCCAAGCAACTGGCTGGCAGCGCCTATCAGGACACCAAACAGGTGCTGCCGCCAACCCTGGCGACCATGACCCCGCAGAACTTCAACGCGATCCGTTACGACGGCGAGCATTCGCTGTGGAAGGAAAACAAGGGCCAGCTGGACGTGCAGTTCTTCCACGTCGGCATGGGCTTCCGTCAGCCGGTGCGCATGTACAGCGTCGACGCCAAAACTCGCACTGCCCGCGAGGTGCATTTCCGCCCGGCACTGTTCAACTATGAAAACACTTCAGTCGACACCCAGCAGCTCAAGGGTGACCTCGGTTTTGCCGGCTTCAAGCTGTTCAAAGCGCCGGAGCTGGATCGTCACGATGTGTTGTCGTTCCTCGGCGCCAGCTATTTCCGTGCGGTAGACGCCACTGGCCAATATGGCCTCTCGGCGCGCGGCCTGGCGATCGACACGTACGCGAAAAAACGCGAAGAATTCCCTGACTTCACCAAGTTCTGGTTCGAGACACCGGACAAGAACGCCACCCGATTTGTGGTGTATGCCCTGCTCGACTCGCCGAGTGCCACTGGCGCTTATCGCTTCGACATCGACTGCCAGGCCGAGCGCGTGGTGATGGAAGTCGATGCGCACATCAATGCGCGCACGGCGATCGAGCAATTGGGCATCTCGCCGATGACCAGTATGTTCAGTTGCGGCACCCACGAGCGCCGCATGTGCGACACCATCCACCCGCAGATCCACGACTCGGATCGTCTGGCGATGTGGCGCGGCAACGGCGAGTGGATCTGCCGTCCGCTGAACAACCCGGCGACCCTGCAGTTCAACGCGTTTGCCGACACCGATCCGAAAGGTTTCGGTCTGGTGCAGACCGATCACGAATTCGCTAACTACCAGGACACCGTGGACTGGTACAGCAAACGCCCGAGCCTGTGGGTAGAACCGACCACGGCGTGGGGCGAAGGCTCTATCGATCTGTTGGAAATTCCTACCACCGGCGAAACCCTCGACAACATCGTGGCATTCTGGACACCGAAAAAACCGGTGGCTGCCGGCGATTCGCTGAACTATGGCTACAAGCTTTACTGGAGCGCATTGCCGCCGGTAAGTACGCCGTTGGCGCGAGTGCAGGCAACCCGTTCCGGCATGGGCGGTTTTGTTGAGGGCTGGGCACCGGGCGAGCATTACCCGCCAGTCTGGGCGCGTCGCTTCGCCGTGGACTTCACCGGCGGTGGTCTGGATCGCTTGCCGCAGGGCACCGGGATCGAGCCAGTGGTGACCTGCTCGAACGGCAAGGTGCAGGACTTCAGCGTGCTGGTGCTGGATGACATCAAGGGTTACCGGATCCTGTTCGACTGGTACCCGACCAATGACAGCGTGGAGCCGGTGGAGCTGAGGTTGTTTATTCGCACCAATGACCGCACGTTGAGCGAGACCTGGTTGTACCAGTACTTTCCGCCGGCGCCGGATAAGCGTAAGTACCCTTGAGGGGTATGTAGCGGCTGATTGGGCCTCATCGCGAGCAGGCTCACTCCTACAGTTGATCTGTGTCGAACACGTATTTTGTGAACGACACATGCCCCTTGTAGGAGTGAGCCTGCTCGCGATAGCGTCCGACCAGGCAGCGCAACGACAACCAGACAAAACAAAGCCCCGGCCATCACTGACCGGGGCTTTTTGCTTTATTGCGACTGACTCAATCGCGCAAATCAGACTCATGAATCGGCTGATCCCGATGAGTCGCACGCTGATACTGCGCCGGCCACACCGCTTTGCGCCCACCGAGATCATCGTCGGCATGCAGCGGCCAGTACGGATCACGCAACAACTCGCGGGCGAGGAAGATGATGTCAGCCTGACAGGTGCGCAGAATGTGCTCGGCCTGCGCCGGCTCGGTAATCATTCCCACGGTGCCGGTGGCGATGCCTGACTCCTTGCGGACACGTTCGGCGAAGCGCGTCTGATAACCCGGTCCGACGGGAATTTCAGCGTTGGCCGCCGTCCCGCCCGACGATACGTCGATGAGATCGGCGCCCAGAGTGTGCAGACGTCGCGCCAACTCCACGGTTTCGTCCGGATTCCAGCCGTCTTCTACCCAGTCTGTGGCCGAAACGCGAACAAACAGCGGCAACTCCTCAGGCCAGACCGCCCTCACCGCTTCAGTCACTTGCAGCACCAGACGAATGCGGTTTTCAAACGAACCACCGTATTGATCACGACGCTGATTGCTCAGCGGCGAGAGAAATTGATGCAGCAGATAACCATGCGCCGCATGCACCTCAACCACACTGAAACCGGCTTTCAGTGCGCGTTTCGCGGCATCAACAAACGCCTGAATGACCTCGGCGATTTGCCCTTCATCCAGCTGTTTCGGTTGCGTATGTTGCGGATCGAAAGCAATCGGCGACGGCCCGACCGGGGTCCAGCCGCCATCATCGGGTTTGACGCTGCCGTGCTTGCCGATCCACGGCCGATGGGTGCTCGCCTTGCGCCCGGCGTGGGCCAGTTGGATGCCGGCAACCGCGCCTTGTGACGTGATGAAGCGGGTAATGCGTTGCAGCGGTTCGATCTGTTCGTCGTTCCACAGGCCTAGGTCTTCGGCGGTGATCCGCCCGTCGGCCGTGATCGCCGTGGCTTCAGTGAAGACCAGACCGGCGCCGCCCACCGCGCGGCTGCCGAGATGCACCAAATGCCAGTCGTTGGCCAGGCCGTCGACGCTCGAGTATTGGCACATCGGTGACACGGCGATGCGGTTGGGCAGGGTCAGTTGGCGCAGGGTGAAGGGTTCAAGCAGCAGACTCATGGGGCACCTCTCAAATCAGTGGGCAGGCTCCAGGGTTCTGTTTGAATAGTCGACGAGTGACAGGAAAAAGGTGCAGCACCCGCCCCCGCGGGCAAAAAATTCGACAAGACGTCACAAGGCCAATCAAGCAGTGCTTAGAGCCTAGTCGACAACCGGGGATGAGGGAGGGTTCAGAGTGATTCAGTGTGTGAAAGGACGCTTTCGCGAGCAGGCTCGCTCCCACAAGGACAACACCGTACCTGTGGGAGCGAGCCTGCTCGCGAAGGGCTTAACGCGGTTCGATATGGGCAATCATCAGTTGTACCGTCTCATTACCCCGAAACTCGTTAACGTCGAGCTTATAAGCCAGCTCAACCCACTGAATCGTCGGATTCGGCCAGATATCGCGATCAACGCCGAAGGCAATACCATCCAGTTTCACCGAGCCACATTCGCTCTTCAGCACCACTTTCAGATGCCGCTCGCCGACCACCCGCTGTTCGACCAACTGGAACACGCCATGAAACAGCGGCTCCGGGAAGTGCTGCCCCCAAGGCCCGGCGTGGCGCAGGGCGCGGGCCAGTTCGAGGTGGAACTCTTCGACCGCCAGGGTGCCATCGGTCAGCATGCGTCCGGTCAGGTCGTCTTCGCGAAGTTGCCTACGCACTTCAGCGTCAAAGGCCTCGGCGAAAAGCGGAAAGTTCTCCTGCGGCAAGGTCAGACCGGCCGCCATTGCGTGGCCACCGTACTTGGCGATCAGGTTTGGATGCTGCGCTGCGACCACGCTCAAGGCATCACGAATGTGGAAACCTTGAACCGAGCGGCCCGAGCCCTTGAGCAAACCATCGCCCGCATCGGCAAAGGCAATGGTCGGACGGAAATAACGTTCTTTCATGCGTGAAGCGAGGATACCGATCACACCCTGGTGCCACTCCGGATCGAACAGGCATAGACCAAAAGGCATCGACTCGACCGGCAAGTCCTTGAGCTGCGCCAGCGCTTCACGCTGCATGCCCTGCTCGATGGATTTACGATCCTGGTTCATGCCGTCGAGTTGCGCGGCCATTTCCCGTGCCAGATTGGCGTCGGCAGTGAGCAGACATTCGATGCCCAGGCTCATGTCATCCAGACGCCCGGCGGCATTCAGACGCGGGCCGACGATGAAACCGAGATCGGTGGATGTAATGCGTGCAGCATCACGCTTGGCCACTTCAAGGATCGCTTTGATCCCCGGCCGCGCACGCCCAGCACGAATTCGTTCGAGGCCCTGATGCACCAGAATCCGGTTGTTGGCGTCCAGCGGTACCACGTCGGCAACGCTGCCCAGCGCCACCAGATCGAGCAGTTCGCCGATGTTCGGCTGCGGCTTGTTTTCATACCAGCCGAGGCTGCGCAAACGCGCGCGCAACGCCATCAACACATAGAAAATCACCCCGACGCCGGCCAGTGCCTTGCTCGGGAACTCGCAACCGGGCTGGTTCGGATTGACCAGCGCATCGGCCAGAGGCAATTCATCGCCCGGCAAGTGGTGATCGGTGATCAACACTTTGAGGCCATGGCGTTTGGCGGCGGCCACGCCTTCGACGCTGGAGATGCCGTTATCCACGGTGACCAGCAAATGCGGCTCGCGGGACATCGCAACTTCGACGATTTCCGGAGTCAGGCCATAGCCATATTCAAAGCGGTTCGGTACCAGATAATCGACATGTGCTGCACCGAGCAGACGCAAGCCAAGCATGCCAACAGTGCTGGCCGTCGCACCGTCCGCATCGAAGTCACCAACGATGAGGATGCGCTGGCGCTGTTCCAGCGCCGTCACCAGCAGGTCCACCGCTGCGTCGATGCCCTTGAGTTGCTGAAACGGGATCAACCGCGCCAGGCTCTTGTCCAGCTCTGCCTCGGATTGCACGCCCCGCGCCGCATACAGGCGGGTCAGCAGCGGCGGAATATCACCGAGAAAAGGCAGAGTTTCGGGCAGTTGACGAGGTTCGATACGCATGGGGTGACGGAGACTTCTCTTTAATACGTGGGATTAATCAGTTGAGGGGGCAGGATCAGCCGCGCTCACCTTGCAGCCATTGCAACTGGACTTCGTGCTGACCACGGTCGTCGGTGACGAAGATCGTCCCTTCGCTGATCATCACGTCCCACTTGATAACGCGGGGCATGTCCTTGGCCAGGGTTTCCAGCACTTCTTGCGGGACTGCTGCGATGTTGACGTTCTTCAGATTCTTGATCGCCGGGATCACTTTGGTTTCCCAGACGCGCAGGCTGCCGTAGGCGAGCAGGCTGGTGCGTTCGGTACGACGCGAGCACCAGGTCAGTCGGTCGGCGTCTGGCTGGCCGACTTCAATCCAGTGCAGAACACGGTCGTCCAGGCTCTTTTCCCACAGTGCAGGTTCATCCACGTCTGACAGACCGCGACCAAACGACAACTGCTCGTTGTACCAGAGGGCGTAGGCCAGCAGTCGCACGGTCATGCGCTCTTCGGTTTCCGAAGGGTGACGGGCGATGGTCTGCTTGACGCTCTCGTAGACACTGCGGTCGAGGTCGGTGAGGTTCAGTTCAAATTTGTAGGTAGTGGACGGCTGGGCCATGAACGGGCTTCTTGATACGAGGAAAGTCGGCAAGTCTAACCGATGCGGCAGGCAATCATCGAATTGATGGCGATCAACCTGCGGCGTCTGACAGCCGGCTATGTTAAAACGCTGTATCTGCTTAGCCTTGTCCTACAGGATTCAGTATGCCGTTCGCCAACAAACCGCTCAGCGGTGTGAAAGTCATTGAATTGGGTACGTTGATTGCCGGGCCGTTTGCCTCGCGTATTTGCGGCGAGTTCGGCGCCGAAGTGATCAAGATCGAGTCGCCAGACGGCGGTGATCCTCTGCGTAAATGGCGAAAACTGTACGAAGGCACTTCGCTGTGGTGGTTCGTCCAGGCGCGCAACAAAAAATCTCTGACGCTGAATCTCAAGCATCCTGATGGTTTGGCGATCCTGAAAAAATTGCTCAGCGAAGCCGACATCCTCATCGAGAACTTCCGCCCCGGCGTACTGGAAAAGCTTGGCCTGAGCTGGGAAACCCTGCACGCGCTGAACCCGAAACTGGTGATGGTGCGCCTGTCCGGTTTCGGTCAGACCGGACCAATGAAAGATCAGCCTGGCTTCGGCGCGGTTGGCGAGTCCATGGGCGGTCTGCGCTACATCACCGGTTTCGAAGACCGGCCGCCGGTGCGCACCGGCATTTCCATCGGCGATTCGATTGCCGCGCTGTGGGGTGTGATCGGCGCGCTGATGGCGCTGCGTCATCGCGAAGTCAACGGCGGCCTTGGCCAAGTCGTTGACGTGGCGCTGTATGAAGCGATTTTCGCAATGATGGAAAGCATGGTGCCGGAATTCGACGTGTTCGGTTTTATCCGCGAGCGCAGCGGCAACATCATGCCCGGCATCACGCCCTCTTCGATTCACACCAGCGCTGACGGCAAGCATGTGCAGATCGGCGCCAACGGTGACGCGATCTTCAAACGTTTCATGCTGATCATCGGCCGCGACGATCTGGCCAACGATCCGACATTGGCCAGCAACGACGGACGCGATAATCGCCGCGACGAGCTGTATGGCGTGATTGATCGCTGGGTCAATTCGCTGCCGCTGCAAAGCGTGCTCGACCTGCTCAATCAGGCCGAGGTACCGGCCAGCCGGATCTTCAGTGCCGAGGACATGTTCAACGATCCGCAGTATCTGGCCCGGGAGATGTTCCTGCACGCCAAACTGCCCGACGGCAAAGATTTCAAGATGCCGGGCATTGTGCCGAAACTCTCTGAGACACCGGGCAGTTCAGAATGGGTCGGACCGCAACTGGGTGAACACAATGCGCAGGTACTTCACGACCTTGGCTACGACGAGAGACAGATCGCCAAGCTGCGTGAAGACGGAGCCATTTAAGCTGAAACACCGGCAGACATCGCACGCCAACCGCGCCCACCATTGGTGGACGTGGCGGCTGTTCGGCCTGTTGTTTTTGCTCGCCATGTCGACCGAGGCGCAGGCGAAACCGACGCTGATCTGGTTGCTGCGCGACTTGCCGCCACTGACCATTTTCGAAGGCCCGAAAAAGGGCCAGGGCGTGATCGACCAACTGATGCCGTTGCTGATCGCCGGCATGCCGCAATACGAACACACGCTGATGCGGGTCAATCGCGCCCGTGGTCTGCAGATGCTTCATGAAAACCCGTTTGCCTGTGACCCTGCGCTGCTGTGGAACAAGGAGCGCGCGCAGTGGGTGGCGTATTCGATCCCGGCGATTCGCGCCGTGAGCAATGGCCTGGTGGTGCGCCAGCAAGATCGCTCGGTGCTCGAACCGTATCTGGTCGACGGTGAAGTGGACCTGGCGGCGCTGCTGGCCGCTACGGAGCGCAAAGTCGGTGTGGTGGCGGAACGCAGCTACGGCGAGTTCATCGACACCCTTCTGCATCAAGCGCCCAGCGGTGCGTTGACTGCGCATTACGGCAACGATGCGCTGACCAATCTGCTGTCGATGCAGCGCCTCGGTCGGTTGCAGGTGGTGTTGGGCTATTGGCCGGAGATTCGCTATCAGGCGAAACAGGCACAGATCAATGAAGATGAACTGGAGTTCTATCCGATTCAGGGCAATGGGAAGTATCTGTCAGGCTACGTCGCCTGTTCCGACACCACGCAAGGCCGCCAGGCCATCAGCGAGATCAATCATCTGCTGCGCACCCTGCCGCATGAACACCTGAATCAGCTCTACGCCGCTTGGCTGGATCCCGACAGACGTGAGGATTATCTGGAACAGGCCCGCACATTCTTCGAACGCCAGGCTGCGCAGTAGGCAAATCGCAGACAAAAGAAACCCCGAGAAGTGGGGAGACGACTCGGGGTTAAACGTGGCCTACATAAAGACCCGTAGCAGCAAGCGACAAGCACCGGAGCACAATGCTTGATCCTGCTGTTACGTGGTCTGACTGACAGGGATGCAGGAAGGTTCCCACAAAAAATATTTCATCTTTACAGCGTCGCACGTTTGTCCAGTGCGGCATTGCGCAAGGCCGCGATCACACAAGGCTCCAGCCGTCCTTCAGCAATCAGAACGTCGCGGTGCAAGCCGTCAACGACATCGGTCAACTGGCGCTTGTCGGTCAACTGTGCCTGATTGAATTCGCGTTCAACCACGATGGCGCCGTGACTGTTCTTCAAGGTCACCAGGCATTCGCCATGGGTACCGCTTGGAGACAACGAAACCTGATACGGGCTCAGAGCCTCACCGAGCAATAGACTGATACTTTCCATCTCGATCTCCACTCAATAGTCCGAAAACTGTGTGCCTGGGGCGTGTTCACAATAAATGACCACCGGCCCGAGAAGAAAGTTCTGCATACCGATTGCCCCATTCCTGGAGTGTCACCGGTCTGTCAGAGCATGCACGGCGAAGATGACAGAAAAATAACCGTCCCCGTCAAACCCGCACGGGTGGCGAAGCGGCGATCAGGTAGCTATCGAGCAAACCGCGCATCAGTACCGCCGACACCGGGGTTTGCAGGCGTCCCAACAGCCGCACTTTGTGTTCGTTCAGCAAGGGGTCGAGATCGTTCAGCAGGCTTGGCGCGACCGTTCCCAGCAGGATCAGCGCGCGTGCCTCCTGCTGAACCGCCAGATGCTGGATCAGCGCCAGGCCATCGCCGCCCTTGAGCTGCGGATCGCAAATAGCGATATCGACCACGCCGCGATGGCCCAATGAAGACAGGGCCGACGCCAGCGACGGCGCCGTCAGTACGTCATAGATACCAATGGCATTGAGCATTTGATGCAATGCCATCAGCTGGAACGGATTGGGTTCAAGTATCAGGACTTTAAGCGAGCGCATAAGCGGCCTCTGAAGCGACAATCGCGGACTCTCACCGCAGTGGTTGTCACTCTAGGGCAGCCGTCCTAAGCCTCCCATCGGAAAAGTAGCCGCGTCGTATAGGACATTTCCCATCTTCAATACAGACATCGGCACCCGCTCTCTGTGCGGCGCTGGGTGATGTCCGTCCAGCCACCCAAAAGCCCACGCAATTTACCGTCGGCACTGTAGAACGGCACCGTCCACTGATAGACCTCACGGGTACCGCTCTTGAACTGCAATCGCCGTTTGCTGAAGCGCGACTTGCGCGTGCGCAACTGCACCATGAACTCATCGTGCAACATCAGCGCCGTGGCTTCAGGCAACGCGTTGACTTCAATCAGCAGCCGCCCCAGCACTTGATCCAGTCGAACCGAGAGCGCTTCCTCATAGCTACGATTGCACATGATCAGCCGCCCTTGCAGATCACGGACGAACACAGGGTCCGGCATGGAGTCGATCAATGCATGCTGAAATGCCAGTTGATCGCCCAGATCCTTTTCCGCCGCGCGCCGCAGCTTGATCACGGCGGTCAGACGCCGATTCCATATCAGCGACAGCAGGCCGAACACGCCAAGCCCGCCCATTGCCCAGCAACCCCATTCAAGCATCTGCTGCCAGACTGACGGCACGGGCGCCGGTGCAATACCTTCCAGCCATTTCAGGCGGATCGCCCGCAATTCGGCTGCGGGAAACGCCTCAAGGGCCTTGTTGAGAATACTCAGCAGCACAGGCATGCCTTTGCGCACGGCCAGGTTATCCGCTTCCCATTTGCCCTCGACCAGACCGCCGACCTTGAGCAAACCCAGCGGGTAAAGCTGCGCGCCAATTTCGTTTTCGATGGTGGCGTAGGCTTCACCGCTTTCAACCAGCGCCCGCGCCTCGGCGTAGGTCTTGACCGAGCGAATCTCGATCGAGGGAAAGTCACGCCTGATCATGTCTTCCAGCGCATGCCGGGCCGGTAGCACCAGCACGCGTTTGCTCAACTGCTCGAAGGCATCCAGCCGAGGTGCGTCAGCGCGGCCGACAAACACCCAGCCCGCGCCACCGAACGCGTGGCTGTAATCGAGGAATGCCTTGCGCTCCTCGCTCATGGCCAGGGTCGTACTGATATCGGCCGCGCCGCTCTCCAGACGTTCAAGCATGTGATCAGTGGAAAAAGACTCCTGATGCACAAACTGCAGCCCGGTCATCGCCGTCACGCGCTTGAGCACGTCGTTGTTCAAGCCGCTCCACTGACCGTGCTCATCCTGAAACAGATACAACGGATACTGCACCGACGTCACCGTCACTTTGGGGTTGTCGCGAATCCATTGACGCTCGTGTGCAGCCAGTTCGATGGGCTGGACTCCGGACGCCCCGGCATCATCGTGCAGCGCCAGTTGCGCCGCCACGCTGCAGCGCATCAACGCCAATAATCCGAACATGAACAACACACCCAGTGCCGGTTTCAAACCTCTATAAAACAGCATTGCCACTTCCTTCGTGATCGACTCACCCGTCCTTCGTGGGTGAAAACCCGAGCAGTGTGGCAGCAGAAACAAAAAAGCCCGTCAGGAGACGGGCTTCAAAATGTGACAGCTTTTACTGGCTTAAAGCGGCTTGCCGCGGTTGCCATGCTGGCTGACAAAGGCTTGCACGGCTTTCAGCTCATTTGGCAGAACGGTGCAACGCTCGTTTCGCTCAAACAAATCAGAAAGATGTGTAGGTAGCTCGAGCGCTTTTCCTACACCGGCTTTCTCCACTGCATCCGGGAATTTCACCGGATGCGCGGTGCCGAGGATCACCATCGGGATGTCCAGGCTGCGTCGGCATTCGCGTGCAGCCTTGACGCCGATGGCGGTGTGCGGATCCAGCACTTCACCGGTCTGCTCGTAGACTTCGGCGATGGTTTCGCAAGTCTGCGCGTCGTCCACGGCCAGCGAATCGAACAGTTTGCGCGCTTCGGTCCAGCGCTCTTGCTCGACGCAGAAACCACCACCTTGCTTGAACGTGTCCATCAGGCCGGCGATCGCTGCGCCGTTGCGACCGTGCAGGTCGAACAGCAGGCGTTCGAAGTTCGACGAGACCATGATGTCCATCGACGGCGACAGCGTGGCGTGCAGAGTGTCCTTGACGTACTGGTTGCCGCTCATGAAGCGGTGCAGGATGTCGTTGCGGTTGGTGGCGACGATCAACTGGTTGATCGGCAGGCCCATGTTGCGCGCCAGGTAACCGGCGAAGATATCGCCGAAGTTGCCGGTCGGCACCGAGAACGACACCGAACGCGCCGGGCCGCCCAACTGCAGGGCCGCGTGGAAGTAGTAGACGATCTGGGCCATGATCCGCGCCCAGTTGATCGAGTTCACCGCCACCAGGCGCGTGCCTTTGAGGAAGCTCTGATCGGCGAAGCTCGCCTTGACCATTTCCTGGCAGTCATCGAAGTTGCCTTCGATGGCGATGTTGTGGATGTTCTCGCCGAAAATCGTGGTCATCTGCCGGCGCTGCACTTCGGACACACGGTTGTGCGGGTGCAAGATGAAGATGTCGACGTTTTCGCAGTGCTTGCAGCCTTCGATGGCGGCCGAACCGGTGTCACCGGAGGTGGCGCCGACGATTACGACGCGCTCGCCGCGCTTTTCCAGCACGTAGTCGAGCAGACGACCGAGCAGTTGCAGGGCGAAGTCCTTGAACGCCAGGGTCGGGCCGTGGAACAGCTCCAGCACCCATTCGTTGCCGTTCAGCTGACGCAGCGGCGCCACGGCGCTATGGGCGAACACGCCGTAGGTTTCTTCAAGGATCTTTTTGAAATCGGCGTCCGGAATGCTGCCGGTGACGAACGGGCGCATGACGCGGAAAGCCAGCTCGTGATACGGCAGACCGGCCCAGGAAGCGATTTCTTCCTGGGTGAAACGTGGCAGATTTTCCGGAACGTACAGACCGCCGTCGGTCGCCAGACCAGCCAGCAGGACGTCTTCGAAATTCAGGGCCGGTGCCTGGCCGCGGGTACTGATATAACGCATGATTTCAAACCTTCGGTTTGAGCTTCAAGCTACGAGCTACAAGCTGCAAGTAAAAGCCAGACCGCTTTTCTCTTGCAGCTTGCAGCTCGAAGCTTGCAGCTGCTTCTGTTTAGTTCAGGTGCTCGACGCGGATCCGGACAACCGGACCATTGACGCCGGCCAGCGCTTCGAGGGCGGCGATGGCATCGTTGATGCGCTGCTCGACCACACGGTGGGTCAGCAGGATCATTGGCACCAGACCGTCGTGTTCCTCGACTTCCTTCTGCATGATCGACTCGATGTTGATGCCGCGCTCCGAGAGGATGCTCGCCACCTGAGCGAGTACGCCCGGATGGTCCTTGGCCTGAATGCGCAGGTAGTAAGCGCTTTCGCAGGCTTCGATCGGCAGGATCGGATGGGCCGACAGCGAATCCGGCTGGAAGGCCAGGTGCGGCACGCGGTTTTCCGGATCGGAAGTCATGGCGCGAACCACGTCGACCAGATCGGCGATCACCGACGAAGCGGTTGGCTCCATGCCGGCGCCAGCGCCGTAGAACAGTGTCGAACCGGCGGCGTCACCGTTGACCATCACCGCGTTCATCACGCCGTTGACGTTGGCGATCAGGCGATCGGCCGGGATCAGCGTCGGGTGTACGCGCAACTCGATGCCGGCGGCAGTGCTGCGCGCCACACCGAGGTGCTTGATGCGGTAGCCCAGCGCTTCGGCGTAGTTGACGTCGGCGGTGGTCAGTTTGGTGATGCCTTCGGTGTAGGCCTTGTCGAATTGCAGCGGAATGCCGAAGGCGATGGAAGCCAGAATCGTCAGTTTGTGCGCGGCGTCGATGCCTTCAACGTCGAAGGTCGGATCGGCTTCGGCATAACCTAGAGCCTGCGCTTCGGTCAGCACGTCTTCGAAGGTACGGCCCTTCTCGCGCATTTCGGTGAGGATGAAGTTACCGGTGCCGTTGATGATCCCGGCGACCCAGTTGATGCGGTTGGCGGACAGGCCTTCACGGATCGCCTTGATCACCGGAATGCCACCGGCCACGGCCGCTTCGAACGCCACGATCACGCCTTTCTCGCGAGCCTTGGCGAAAATTTCATTACCGTGAACGGCAATCAGAGCCTTGTTCGCGGTGACCACATGCTTGCCATTCTCGATGGCCTTGAGTACCAGCTCGCGGGCAACGGTGTAGCCGCCCATCAGCTCTATGACGATGTCGATCTCAGGGTTCGTGGCCACTTCGAAGACATCGTTGGTAATCGCAATACCGGTCGTCTGGAACTGAGGCTTTGGCGTGCGCATGGCAATTTGTGCCACTTCGATTCCACGCCCGGCACGACGAGCAATTTCCTCGGCGTTGCGCTGAAGTACGTTGAAGGTACCGCCACCGACGGTCCCTAACCCACAGATGCCTACTTTGACCGGATTCACTGTGAACTCCCCATAAAACGGCCGACGCGGGGGTCGGCCGGAAAACAACCGCGTGCTCGCGGCTCTCTATTGATGGCCCGGCGATGTGGCTGCCGGACCATGATCGTCACGGTTGACCGTGACGATGCGAATTTACTTCGCGCCCAGCGCCAGTTTGGCGACTTGTGGCGCAGGCTGGTAGCCCGGAATCACTTGTCCGTCAGCCAAAACGATGGCCGGTGTACCGTTCACGCCGATCGACTGACCGAGGGCGAACTGTTTGGAAACCGGGTTATCGCACTTGGCGGCCTTGATTTCCTTGCCATCGACCATTTTGTCCATGGCAGCTTTCTTGTCTTTCGAGCACCACACGGCTTGCAGTTGTTCGTCACCCGGCGAGTTCAAACCCTGGCGCGGGAACGCAACATAACGCACTTCAATGCCGCGCTTGTTCAGTTCAGGCACTTCGGCGTGCAGTTTGTGGCAGTACGGGCAGGTGGTGTCGGTGAACACGGTGATGTGCGATTTGGTTTCGCCCACGGCCGGGTACACCACGGTTTCGGCAACCGGAATGGCATTGATCAGTTTGGAGATGCCCAGGCGTTCGGTCTTCTCGGTCAGGTTGACCGGTTTGCCATCCTTGAGCTGGAACAGGTAACCCTGAACGATGTACTGGCCATCGGCGCTGGCGTAGAGCACACGGCTGCCCTTGAGCTTGACTTCGTACATGCCCGGCAACGGGCTGGCACTGATGCTTTCTACCGGAACCTCGAGTTCGAGTTTTTCCAGGCTTTGACGAATGGCTTTGTCGGCCGCGTCATCGGCGACGGCAAAGGTGCTGACCAACGCAATGGCTGCGGCGGCGAAAATCTGGGTCAGACGCATGAGAACTCCTGAAGGCGGACAAATGGAACGATCAGAACGCCCGTGCCGGAACACCGGGTCATAACCGTCCATCGTGCAAACCGGCAAAGCCTAACACATAAGGCCACGGTGGCCGAATGCGCCTGTCGCCATAGATTTTGAGAGCACAGAAGAACCTGTAGGAGTGAGCCTGCTCGCGATAGCGGTCCTTCATTCAGCAGTGTGTTTTCAGGAATAACGCTATCGCGAGCAGGCTCACTCCTACAGGGATTTCGTTCAACCTCTTGGATGGTGTTTGGCGTGCAGATCCTGCAGGCGCGCGCGGGCGACGTGGGTGTAGATCTGCGTGGTGGAGAGGTCGCTGTGGCCGAGCAGCATCTGCACCACGCGCAAATCCGCGCCATGGTTGAGCAGGTGCGTGGCAAACGCGTGACGCAAGGTATGCGGCGACAGCGACTTGCCGATCCCGGCGACCTTGGCCTGATGCTTGATGCGGTGCCAGAAGGTCTGGCGAGTCATCTGCTCGCCGCGCTGACTGGGAAACAGCACATCACTGGGCCGCCCACCGAGCAGTTCGCCACGACCATCGCGCATGTAGCGCTCAATCCAGACAATCGCCTCCTCGCCCATCGGCACCAGCCGTTCCTTGCTGCCTTTGCCCATTACTCGTAATACGCCCTGGCGCAGATTGACCTGTTCCAGTGTCAGGCTGACCAGTTCGGTCACGCGCAGGCCACAGGCATACAACACTTCAAGCATGGCGCGGTCACGCTGGCCGATCGCTTCGCTCAAATCCGGTGCCTTGAGCAGCGCCTCGACGTCGGCTTCCGACAAGGACTTGGGCAGTGGCCTACCGAGTTGCGGCATGTCGACGCGCAATGTCGGGTCGACACTGATCAGCTTTTCCCGCAGCAGATAGCGATAAAAGCCACGCACACCGGAGAGAAATCTCGCTGTGGAGCGCGGTTTGTAGTTTTGCTCAAGACGCCAGGCCAGATGATCGAGGATCAGTTCGCGACCGGCGTTGATCAACTCAAGGTTTTTCTCCTGCAGCCAGCCATTGAACAGCGCCAGATCGCTGCGATAGGCGCCGCGGGTGTTGTCGGACAGGCCCTTCTCCAGCCATAAAGCGTCGAGGAATTGGTCAATCAATGGATGGTCGATGGCAGGCATGGGCGCTCAAGACACGCGACCTTGAGGCCGACGCGCAAATGTAGAGTGAACTGTAGGAATGGGCGCTAGTCTTTCATAGCCCGCTATTTCAAGGAACAGGGAGCTTCAATGAACGAGCAGCAAATTCTCTTGGCGTTTGGCGGGATTGGCGCGGCGGCACTGGGTTGCCAATGGCTGGCCTGGCGCCTGAAGCTGCCAGCGATCCTGTTTCTGTTGCTGACCGGCATTCTGGTCGGCCCGGTGCTGGGCTGGCTCGACCCACAGGAAATGTTCGGGCCGCTATTGATGCCGCTGGTATCGCTGGCCGTGGCGCTGATTCTGTTCGAGGGCAGCCTGACCCTGCACCTGTCGGAATGGAAGGAGATCGGCAGCGTCGTCCATCGTTTGGTGACCCTTGGCGCGATTTCGACCTGGATCGTCATCGCCGTCGCCACGCATTTCTTGCTCGGTTTCGACTGGATGCTGGCCATCCTGTTCGGCAGCCTGACGCTGGTCACCGGGCCGACGGTGATTGTGCCGATGCTGCGCGTGGTGCGGCCGAAAGCCTCGATTGCCAACATTCTGCGCTGGGAAGGCATCGTCATCGACCCGATCGGCGCCCTCCTCGCCGTGGTGGTTTACAGCTTCATCATTGCCAGCGCCGAAGGTCATGGACTTAAGCAGAGCCTGTTCACTTTTGGCGGCGTGATTGTCTGTGGCGCGGTGTTCGGGATTGTCGGCGGTTGGTTGCTCGGCACGGTGATCCGCCGGCAATGGCTGCCGGAGTATCTGCATAACCTCGCGTCGCTGGCGGCGGTGCTGGGGATTTTCATTGCTTCGAACACCGTGATGCACGAGTCGGGACTGTTGGCGGTGACATTGATGGGCATGTGGCTGGCCAACATGAAGGGCGTGGATGTGCGGCACATCCTGCACTTCAAGGAAAACCTCAGCGTGCTGCTGATTTCCGGGTTGTTCATTTTGCTGGCGGCGCGGCTGGATCTGTACGCATTGATCGGACTGGGGCCGCTGGTGTTGATTCTGCTGCTGGTGATTCAGTTGATCGCCCGGCCGCTGAACGTGTTGCTCGGTACAGCGGGTTCCAGCCTGAGCTGGCGTGAGCGTGCATTGCTGTGCTGGATCGCGCCACGCGGGATTGTCGCGGCGGCGGTCTCGGCGATTTTCGCGATTCGCCTGCATGAAGCCGGACATGAGGGCGCGCTGCTGCTGGTGCCGCTGACCTTCGCGGTGATTATCGGCACCGTCGTGCTGCAGAGCGCCACGGCACGACCGCTGGCTCGCCTGTTGAAGGTTGCAGAACCGGCGCCGAGCGGTTTTCTGATCGTCGGTGCCAACGGCCCCGCGCGGGAGCTGGGTAAGTCGCTGCAGCAACTGGGCAGCCGCGTGCTGCTGACCGATTCGAGTTGGGAAAACATTCGCGCTGCACGCATGGAAGGTTTGCCGACGTATTTCGGCAACCCGGCCTCGCAACATGCCGATGCGCATCTGGATCTGGTCGGGCTCGGGCATTTGCTGGCGCTGTCGCCTTCGGGTGAACTCAATACCTTGGCGGCAATGCGCTTTCGGCATGACTTCGGCCATCAGCGCTTGTTCGGGTTGGCCAGTGGTCATGAGAGCCGGCGTAGCGACAAGCATCGTGCGAGTCTGGAACATCGCGGCAATCAGTTGGGCAGCGAGGCGTTTACCTACGCGAAACTGGCCAGTCAGATGGGCCAGGGCGCCGAGTTGTACAGCACGACGCTGACGGATGGATTCGGCTGGGAGGATTACCGCGCACTGCATGGGAATCGCGCCACGTTGTTGTTCATGCGCGATGACAGTGGCTGGGTGCATGTAGTGACGCCGGAGACTACCGTGAAACCTGGATCGGGGTGGACGTTGCTGGCGTTGATTCAGCCGGAGGCCAGCGGCGCCTGAGCTGACGCCTTCGCGAGCAGGCTCGCTCCCACAAGTTCTGTGCCGGACACAAATGTTGTGTTTACCCCGATCACTGTGGGAGCGAGCCTGCTCGCGAATGGCGCGACTCGATATCAGATCAGGCAGCAAAACCTGGCAGCACCGGCACTGGCCGCTTGTCATCATCAATGGCGACAAAGCTGAACTGCCCATGAATCGCCTTCTCGCGGCCATCACAGCTCATGCTCTCAACAAACACTTCCACCTCGACCTTGAGGCTGGTGTTGCCAACCTTGATCACCCTTCCCACCAACTCGACGATGGAACCGGCCGGGATCGCGTGATTGAAGTCGATGCGGTCGGTGGACACGGTCACCAGCGGCAAGCGGCAGAAGCGCGTGGCGGTGATGAACGACACTTCGTCCATCCACGCCAGCGCGGTGCCGCCGAACAGGGTGTTGTGGTGGTTGGTGGTCGGCGGGAAGACGGCTTTGGTCACGCGGGTCACCGAGAGTTCGGTGCGGCGTTGGATTTCCTGGTCGCGGGGAGTCATGGCAATTGCTGCTCGTGTATACGGGTGCCGAGCAAAGCAAGATCAAAAGATCGCAGCCTTCGGCAGCTCCTACAGGGGAATGGGAGGAATTTCGGGCAACAAAAAAGCAGCCCGTAGGCTGCTTTTTTCTGCATCGGAAGCTGGACTTAAGCCAGTTTTTCCTTGATGCGAGCTGCTTTACCCGACAGGTCGCGCAGGTAGTACAGCTTGGCTTTACGTACGTCACCGCGACGTTTGACAGCCATGCTGTCGATCTGCGGGGAGTAGGTCTGGAAAGTACGTTCTACGCCAACACCGTTGGAGATTTTACGAACGGTGAACGCACTGTTCACGCCGCGGTTACGCTTGGCGATTACAACGCCTTCGAACGCTTGCAGACGGGAACGATCGCCTTCCTTCACTTTCACCTGAACGACAATAGTGTCGCCTGGGGCGAAGGTAGGGATTTCTTTGGTCATCTGCTCTGCTTCGAGTGCAAGGATGATTTTGTTGGTCATGCTGTGCTCCTAAGGTAAATCGTTCGATCTACCATCGATACGTTGTTAACTATCGTCCCGCTCGCGGATGTATTCCTCGAGCAGCTTCTTCTCTTCTCCAGAAAGCGAGCGGCTTTCCAGAAGATCGGCGCGTCGTTCAAAGGTCCTACCAAGGGACTGCTGTAAACGCCAACGCCGGATATGCGCGTGATTGCCACTCAGCAACACGTCGGGAACACGCTGATCCGCATACACCTCAGGTCGGGTGTAGTGCGGGCAATCCAGCAGACCATCCGTAAAGGAATCTTCCTCAGCGGAATCCGCATGCCCTAAAGCTCCAGGCAGCAGTCGTGTAACCGCATCGATCAGGACCATCGCCGGCAGCTCGCCGCCAGACAGTACATAGTCACCAATCGACCACTCTTCATCGACATGAGCCTCAATAAAGCGCTCGTCAATGCCTTCATAGCGGCCGGCAATCAGGATCAATGCATCCGATTGTGCCAACTCGCGTACCGCCGACTGAGTCAGTTGACGGCCTTGGGGGGACAGGTAAATCACCTTCGCCGCCTCCCCGGCTGCTGCCTTGGCCTGAACCAGAGCATCTTCCAGGGGCTTGATCTTCATCACCATGCCCGGACCACCGCCAAACGGGCGATCGTCCACAGTGTGATGCCGATCCGTCGTGTAGTTCCGCGGATTCCAACAGGTCAGCTGCAAGAGCCCCTGTTTGACCGCACGACTGGTGATGCCGTAGTCGCCGATGGCGGAAAACATCTCGGGAAACAAACTGATCACTTCTACGCGCAAATTAGCCACGTTTAGAAGTCCGCGTCCCAATCCACCTTCATCTCGCCCGCTGCCAGGTCGATGGCCAACACGCATTGCTCCGTATAGGGCAACAGACGTTCGCGATCATCCAGGCTGCCAGCGCAAGGCTTGACGACCATTACATCATTGGCGCCGGTTTCCAGAAGATGATCGATCTTCCCGAGCAATTGCCCCAGTTGATCAATAACCTTCAGACCTTCCAGCTGGTACCAGTAGTACTCACCGTCGGTCAATTCAGCGAACAGATTGCGCGGCACGCAGATCTCATAACCGGCCAGAAAACGAGCTTCTTCACGATCATCAAGACCCTTGAGCTTTGCGACCAGGAACTTGTCGCTCCCCCGTCCACTGACCAGCTCGACCTGTTTGACATTGCCTTCGCGCTTGAGCGTCCAGGTTTTGTACTGCAACAGGTTTTCAGTCGGATCAGTAAAGGAATAAACCTTCACTTCGCCGCGAACGCCATGAACAGAATAAATTTTGCCAATAACGATCAAATCATCGGCAACAGCAGGCGTCGCGTTCATATTGCTCAGGCCGCAGCCTTTGCAGATTCCTTCAGCAACTGAGCAACACGCTCAGAAGGCTGTGCACCAACGCTCAGCCAGTAGGCTACGCGCTCTTGGTTCACGGACAGACGGATTTCCTGACCACGGGCAACAGGGTTGAAGAAACCAACCTGTTCTTTGTGGGAGCCGTCACGCGGGTTACGCGAGTCGGTTACGGTCAGGTGGTAAAACGGGCGCTTTTTGGAGCCGCCAAGGGCAAGACGGATTGTTAGCATGTGAACATCGTTCCTGTAGTCGGTGCTGCAAATCTAAATGCACAGCGGGCATGGGTGCCCGAAAGGCCGCATATTCTAAGGAATATCCGGACTTTTGCAAATGACTTTTTCCGGCGCCTATGGCATGCCGTGCAGATCTGCATATAGAGCCGTCGATGAAAACGGCCAGTCAGCTCCCGCCGAGTGCGGGTTTGCTGTTGATCCTGCGTCCTTGCAGGGTCTGCGCCGGTGCGACGACCGGCGAAGTCTCAGTGTCCTGTCTCACCCATTTCACTCGTCAAAAGTGAGCAGAATGGGTGAGACGGGACAACTTACATTTTGGGCATGCCGCCGCCGGGCAACATTCCGCCCATGCCGCGCATCATTTTCGCCATTCCGCCCTTGGCGGTGAATTTCTTCATCATCTTCTGCATCTGCTTGTGCTGCTTGATCAAGCGGCCGATGTCCTGCACCTGAGTGCCGGAACCCATGGCGATCCGGCGTTTGCGCGAACCGCTGATCAGCTCAGGGTCGCGGCGCTCGGCCGGGGTCATGGAGTTGATGATGGCTTCCATCTGTTTGAACTGTTTCTCTGCGGCGTTCTGGGCATTACCCATTTGCGACAGGTTGACGCCACCGATGCTCGGCAGTTTGTCCATGAGCCCGCCGAGGCCGCCCATGTTCTTCATCTGTTGCAGCTGATCGCGGAAGTCTTCGAGGTCGAAGCCCTTGCCCTTCTTCAGCTTCTTGGCCAGTTTGTCGGCCTTGTCTTTGTCGAGGGTCGCTTCGGCCTGTTCGATCAGGCTGAGCACGTCGCCCATGCCGAGAATGCGCGAGGCGATACGCTCAGGGTGGAACGGATCGAGCGCTTCGCTCTTCTCGCCCATACCGATGAACTTGATCGGCTTGCCGGTGATGGCACGTACCGACAATGCAGCACCGCCACGGGCGTCGCCGTCGACCTTGGTCAGGATCACGCCGGTCAGCGGCAGCGCATCACCGAAGGCCTTGGCCGTGTTGGCGGCGTCCTGGCCGGTCATGGCGTCGACCACGAACAGGGTTTCGACCGGGTTGATCGCGGCGTGCAGCGCCTTGATCTCGCCCATCATCTCTTCGTCGATGTGCAGACGACCCGCGGTGTCGACGATGACCACGTCGATGAACTTCAGTTTTGCTTCTTTAATAGCTGCGGTGGCGATGTCGACCGGCTTCTGGCTCAGGTCGGACGGGAAGAACGTCACGCCGATGTCGTTGGCCAGGGTTTCCAGCTGTTTAATAGCAGCAGGACGGTAAACGTCCGCCGACACGACCATGACCGACTTCTTCTTGCGCTCTTTAAGGAAGCGCGCCAGTTTGCCAGCGGTGGTGGTTTTACCGGCGCCCTGCAGACCGGCCATCAGAATCACGGCAGGCGGTACGGCGCTCAGGTTCAAATCTTCGTTGGCCGCGCCCATCAGGCTTTCGAGCTCAGCCTGGACGATCTTCACGAATGCCTGGCCCGGCGTCAGGCTGCGCGACACCTCGGTGCCGACAGCGCGTTCCTTGACCGAATTGACGAAGTCCTTGACCACCGGCAGGGCGACGTCGGCTTCGAGCAACGCCATGCGCACTTCACGCAGGGTGTCTTTGATATTGTCCTCGGTCAGCTTCGCCTTGCCGGTGACATGGCGCAGCGTCTGCGAGAGACGGTCGGTTAAGTTTTCAAACATTGCGCGATCCTTTCAGGCCCTGTGTAGACCGGGATAATGGCGGCCCAGACCGGAATCAACATGTGCTCGGCGAGCCTGCGGCGTGGGCAGGTCGCGGATTATAGCGAAGACTGCGCCCGGCGGACACCTCGCTGTCAGCTTCCTGAGTCTTTCGTGCCATGGCGGTTCTATGCCAAACTCAGCCCCTTTCGGGCCTGCCTAACAGGATTTATGCTCCCCTTGTCACCCAGTTTATTGACCACCCTCGCCGCCGCCCTTCTGTATGCCGCTGCGACCCTTTATCAGAGCACTCGTCTGGCCACTGGCGCCAAGGCGAACAAACGCCTGCTGGTTAGCCTCGGCGCTCTCGCCGTGGCGGCCCACGCCGCGAGCCTGCTCACGCATTTGCTGACGCCAATCGGTCTGGGCCTGGACTTCTTCAGCGCCTCGAGCCTGATCGCGGCGGCGGTGATCGCCCTGACGTTGATCGCCTGCTCGCGGATCCCGGTGGAAAACCTGCTGGTGTTGCTGTTCCCGCTCGGCGCAATCACCGTGCTGCTGGCGCAGTTCGCGCCGACCGGCACGGTGCAGATCATCGATGAAGAGCCAGGCATCCTCGCGCACATCCTGTTGTCGATCCTCGCCTACGGCATGTTCACCATCGCGGTGTTCCAGGCCTTGTTGCTGCTGGTGCAAGACCACCAGCTCAAGCACAAGCACCCGTCCGGGCTGATCAAGAACTTCCCGCCGCTGCAAACCATGGAAAGCCTGCTGTTCGGCTTCCTCTGGGCCGGCTGGACGCTGCTGTCGCTGTCGCTGATCTCCGGCTGGCTGTTCGTCGAGAACCTGTTCGCCCAGCATCTGGTGCACAAGACCTTGCTGGCCTGTCTGGCCTGGATCGTCTTCAGCGTGCTGCTGTGGGGTCGTAATCGTCTCGGCTGGCGCGGTCACAAGGCGATTCGCTGGACCCTCGCCGGTTTCTGTTTGCTGATGTTGGCGTATTTCGGCAGCAAACTGGTTCGTGAATACATCCTGCACATCTGACGGGCGGCATAAATGGACGGTTTGCCCTTAGGGCCGATGCTCGCGGTATTTGTCCTGCTGATTTTGTGGTCAGGGCTGTTTACCGCCGTCGAAATCGCGCAACAGCACCTGCTCGCGCAGCGCACCGCCTCGCGCGCCAGCGACAAACCGCTGGCGAAGCTGAGCTTTCCGCTCGACAGCCTGATTCTCTGCAATACCTTGTGCCGTGCGCTCGCTGTGGTGATTGCGACGCTGCTGGCGATTTTTCTCTGCGAAGAAAACGGCCCGTGGGCGGCATGCCTCGGTGCGGGTGCGATCCTGCTGGTGTTTGCCGATTACTTCCCGCGCACCGTCGCCCAGCGTTATCCCGACGCAGTGCTGGCGTTCGGCAATACCTTGCTTGCCGTGCCGTTGAAGATTGTTTATCCGTTTGCCTGGCTGTTCAGCCGTATCAGCGGTTTGCTGATGAGCCCGTTTGCCCGCAAAGTTCAGGTCGTACAGCAAAGCGAAGATGACTCGCCCGCCGATCGCTACGACGATCCAGAGCATCCGGTTCGCGCGCACCCGGTTTCCGGCATTCATGCGCTGGACAACATCACGGTGAACGACATTCTGGTGCCGCGCAGTGACGTCGACGGCATCAACCTCGACGATTCGATCGAAGAGATCATCGAACAACTGCGGCATAACAAACGCACGCGCCTGCCGGTGTTCCATAGCGACATCAACCAGGTTGAAGCGGTGCTCAACACCTGGCAGATCCGCCACCTGCTGAACAACGGTGATCTGACCCGCGAAGCACTGCTGGCGGCCAGTTACGAACCGTATTTCGTGCCGGAAAGCACGCCGCTGCAACTGCAACTGCTGAACTTCCATAAACAGCAGCGGCGGCTCGGCATGGTGGTCGACGAGTACGGTGAAGTGCTCGGCATTGTCACGCTGGAAGATATTCTCGAAGAAATCGTTGGCGAATTCGAAAGCGAGCACAGCCTCGATAATCCGCACATTCATCCGCAGGGCGACGGGCGCATGGTGATTGATGGCACCGCGTCGATCCGCGAATTGAACAAATGCCTCGGCTGGCATTTGCCGAGCGATGGTCCGAAAACGCTGAATGGTCTGGTGACTGAGGCGTTGGAGACGATTCCGGAAAGTGCGGTTTGCTTGAAGATCGGGCGTTATCGGCTGGAGATTCTTGAAACTGAGGAGAACCGGGTGAGCAAGGTGTTGATCTGGCATACCTCTTCTGTTCCAGCCCTGGTGCCTGCCAGGTAAAAGATCAAAAGATCGCAGCCTTCGGCAGCTCCTACCCTGCGATCTTTGCTCTTGTTTGATTGTTAGCCCCCTTCCTATAATCGAATCAGCTTACCCAAGCCCCGCCGAACCTTGTGCTTACCCCGCACACAACAGGTTTCGGCTATTTCCGCTGTACTCCGGCGACTGTTCCTACCTGCAACAGCGACCGCGCCTCATCCCACATCCCTGGGTGTTCGACCATAATAATTCGCTCCCACGGAGCTCATGACTGTCAGGGATCACCGCATGACAACCAGTACCGCTATCAGCGACACCACCCCTGCCCAACCGACCAACTCCGCCACCCGCGTGGCGACGGCGAGTTTTATCGGCACCGCGATCGAGTTCTACGACTTCTATGTTTACGCCACCGCGGCTGCGCTGGTGATCGGGCCGGTGTTCTTCCCACAGACATCCGGCACCGCACAGATGCTTTCGGCGTTTCTGACCTTTGGCATTGCCTTCCTCGCCCGACCGCTGGGCTCGGCACTGTTCGGCCATTTCGGTGACCGCATCGGGCGCAAATCGACGCTGGTCGCTTCACTGCTATTGATGGGCGTGTGTACGACGCTGATTGGCGTGCTGCCGGGTTACGCCACCATCGGCGCCTGGGCACCGATTCTGTTATGTGTGCTGCGCTTCGGTCAGGGCTTGGGATTGGGTGGCGAATGGGGCGGTGCCGCCCTGCTCGCCACGGAAAACGCGCCGAAAGGCAAACGTGCCTGGTTCGGCATGTTCCCGCAGCTCGGCCCTTCGATTGGTTTTCTCGCCGCCAACGGTTTGTTCCTGACCCTGGCCATGACGCTCGATGACGAGCAATTCCGCAGTTGGGGCTGGCGTATTCCGTTTCTGCTCAGTGCGGCGCTGGTGATGGTCGGTCTGTACGTGCGATTGAAGCTGCACGAAACGCCGGTGTTCGCCAACGCCATCGCCCGTCAGGAGCGGGTAAAAATCCCCTTGGTCGAGCTGTTCAGCCAGTATTGGGCACCGACATTGCTGGGCGCGGCAGCGATGGTGGTGTGCTATGCGCTGTTCTATATCTCGACGGTGTTTTCCCTGAGCTACGGGGTTTCCACACTCGGCTATAGCCGTGAGACGTTCCTTGGGTTGCTGTGCTTCGCTGTGCTGTTCATGGCCGCCGCTACGCCATTGTCCGCGTGGGCCAGCGACCGTTACGGGCGCAAACCGGTGCTGATCATCGGCGGCGTGCTGGCGATTCTTTCCGGGTTTCTGATGGAACCGTTGCTGACTCAGGGCTCGACCTGGGGTGTGGCGCTGTTTCTGTGCATCGAGCTGTTCTTGATGGGCGTGACGTTTGCGCCGATGGGGGCACTGTTGCCTGAGTTGTTTCCGACCCACGTGCGTTACACCGGTGCTTCGGCGGCGTATAACCTGGGCGGCATTGTCGGGGCCTCGGCGGCGCCGTTCTTTGCGCAGAAACTGGTGGCGATGGGGGGGCTGAGTTATGTCGGCGGGTATGTGTCGGCGGCGGCGGTGCTGAGTCTGATTGCGGTGCTGTGCCTGAAGGAAACGAGGGATAACGATCTGAATCGGGTTGCCTGACAGAAGATCAAAAGCTTCGCGAGCAGGCTCGCTCCCACAAGGTTTTGGGGTTGGTCACAGATACTGTGTTCACCCAATCCCATGTGGGAGCGAGCCTGCTCGCGAATGCCGCGACTCGGTTTACAGCTCTACAACAACAGCCTGAGCAGCACGAGTCGCCTTGGCACGAGCAGCCTCGATCGACTCATCCCGCGCCAGCGCCACGCCCATGCGACGCTGACCATTCACTTCCGGCTTGCCAAACAGACGCAACGCCGTGTCCGGCTCGCTCAACGCAGCTCCCAGATTGGCGAACGCCGTCTGAGTCGACTGCCCTTCCACCAGAATCACCGCCGAAGCCGATGGTCCGAACTGACGAATCAGCGGCACCGGCAGGCCCAGAATTGCGCGAGCGTGCAGGGCGAACTGCGACAGATCCTGCGAAATCAGTGTGACCAGGCCGGTGTCATGCGGACGCGGCGAGACTTCGCTGAACCACACCTGATCACCCTTGATGAACAGCTCAACGCCGAACAGACCACGACCACCCAGCGCTTCAGTCACCGCTTTGGCAACACGCTCGGACTCAGCCAGGGCAATCGGGCTCATGGCTTGCGGCTGCCAGGATTCCTGATAGTCGCCCTTCTCCTGACGGTGACCGACCGGCGCGCAGAACGTGGTGCCGCCGATGTGGCGCACGGTCAGCAGGGTGATTTCGTAGTCGAAATCGATAAAGCCTTCGATGATCACCCGGCCTTTACCGGCGCGACCGCCCTCCTGTGCGTAATCCCAGGCTTTCTGCACGTCATCGACGCTGCGCAGCAGGCTCTGGCCTTTGCCCGACGAGCTCATTACCGGTTTGACGACGCAGGGGAAACCCAGGTCTTCAACGGCTTTGCTGTAATCCTCGAAGGTGTCGGCAAAGTGGTACGGCGAGGTCGGCAGGTCCAGCTCTTCGGCGGCCAGACGACGGATGCCTTCGCGGTTCATGGTCAATTGCGCAGCGCGCGCGGTCGGGATCACGGTGAAGCCTTCGGCTTCCAGTTCGACCAGGGTGGCGGTGGCGATGGCTTCGATTTCCGGCACGATGAAGTGCGGTTTCTCGGCTTCGATCACCGCGCGCAGAGCGGCGCCGTCGAGCATGTTGATCACGTGGCTGCGATGGGCGACTTGCATGGCCGGCGCGTTGGCGTAACGGTCAACGGCGATCACTTCAACGCCCAGGCGTTGCAGCTCGATCACCACTTCCTTGCCCAACTCACCACAGCCACACAGCAATACGCGGGTCGCGGTCGGCGACAATGGAGTTCCGATACGGGTCATCTCAGGTCCTCAAAGAAGCGGATCATCGAGGAAAGCAACGCCAGACGCGCTTTCCATGGGGAGAAAGCGCGGCATTTTACATGAACCTGAGGGTTTGGCTTCAGCCGGCGACGGCCTGTTTACGCTCACGCCAGGCCATGATCAGCCACACGGCGGTGACGCCGGCGAATTTCGACAGCAGAGCAGTAATGATCACCGGCGGCGTCAGCAGGTCGATCATGCCGAAGAAGATGAACGTATCGATGGGAATGCTCAGCGCCGAACTGATCCACAAGCGGTCGCGCAATGGGCGCTTGGTGATGCTGAATACCAGCCAGTCGATGATTTCCGACACCGCGAACGCCGTGGCGCTGGCCAAAGCGATGGAGGGATCGGAGGTTACGTAGGACAGCACCAACGCCGCCAGCATAGCCACCAGCGCACCGTGGCCGAAACGGGTTTGCACCATGTCGCGCAACACGAACACCAAGCCGCCCCAGGCCGACCAGATGATGTCCAGGTGCGGTGCGGTGGAAAAGGCGAAGTTGATCAGCACGACGCTGCTGATGTAGGCGATGAGGAAAATCATGGAGGCGACCTGGCAGATTGGCGCACAGATTACTGGACCCGCAGATCAAGAGCCACCCCTTCACCCCCGCCCTCTCCCCAAGGGGGCGAGGGGGAAAGGGAGCAGATCTTCGTTGAATCGAATCCCGAGTTCGACTGGAGAACGCAGGCCGGTACGGACCGAACAATCAACCCGGTCATTCCCTCCACCTTCAGACGAGGGGAAAGGGAGCCGATCGGGGGCTTTCCAAAACCTGAGTTCCACGCGGTATTTTCGGGTCGGCGTGACTCGTCCAAACAACCCGGTCAGTCCCCTCTCCCTCCGGGAGAGGGTTAGGGTGAGGGCCATCCCAAGCCGATCACGACTTCGACGACGGCATCATCCAAACCAACCCACTCGCCTTCGCCCGCTCATGACACAACCCCAACACCACCCGGCGCTCGTCGTTGGTCATGCGACCCCAGCGGGTGATTTCCTCGACCGTACGCTGGCAGCCAGTACAGATGTCAGCCTCATCCAGCGCACAAATATTCACGCACGGCGAGGCTACAGGTCTTTCTGGCGTGTTCATTGTTCCTGCTCAACCAGATCGCGCGCATAACGCTGCGAGTTATGCACATAGTGCGCGGCGCTGGCCTCAAGCATCTTTTTCTGCGGCTCGGTCAGCTCACGCACGACTTTGCCCGGCGAGCCCATCACCAGCGAACCATCGGGAATTTCCTTGCCCTCGCCGATCAGCGAGTTGGCGCCGATGATGCAGTTCCTGCCGATCTTCGCGCCGTTGAGAATCACCGCATTAATGCCGATCAGGCTGTAATCACCGACCGTGCAGCCATGCAGCATGGCGTTATGGCCGATGGTCACGCCGGTACCGATGGTCAGCGGAAAGCCCATATCGGTATGCATCACCGTGCCATCCTGCACATTGCTGTTCTTGCCGATCAGGATCAGTTCGTTATCGCCACGCAGTACGGCGTTGAACCAGACGTTAGCGCCCTCTTCCAGTTTGACCTTGCCCACCAGCACGGCATTGGGGGCGACCCAGCTCTGCGGGTGGGTCTCGACACGGGCGTCGCCCAGGCGGTATTTCATCTTGTTTTCCTCAGGGCTCACGGTGTGATGGCCATTCGAGCGATGGCTTAGGTGTCAATAAAGCTTTTCGGTGGTTGATGCAGACTGATCTTGGCGTCATAGAGCAGATTGATCAACTCGACGATCATGATCGCGGTCAGGCCCCAGATCTTGAAATCGCCGTAGCGATAGCTCGGCACATACCAACTGCGGCCCTGATAGTCGATGCGATGGGTATGCTCGCGAGGGTCTTTGCGGAAGAATTCCAGCGGCACGCTGAAGACCGCGGCAATCTCGGCATCGTTGGCGCGGTATTCGACAAAATCGGGAATAACGCCGACATAAGGCGTGACCTTGATGCCGTGCAGGGAGATCAGTGGGCTGAGCGGGCCGATGACTTCGACGAGTCCGGGCGGCAGGCCGATTTCTTCTTCAGCCTCACGCAGCGCGGTAAAGATCAAATCCGGGTCTTCCGGATCGCGGCGCCCACCGGGGAAGGCGACTTCGCCGCCATGGGTCGAGAGCCCGCTGGCACGCAAGGTCAGCACCAGTTCCGGTTGGTCACTGCGGGTGATCGGCACCAGAACGGCGGCCTCGGGGAAACGTGTGTCGGTCTCCAGCGTGCGCGGTGTGTGGTTGCTTACCCTATGCAGTAGCTCGTCCAGCATGAGTGTTCTCGATCAGTGCCTTACCCTGCATCATGCACCAATCATTGCGAGCGCCCAAGCCCCCGAAACCCGTCGTGTCGCGAAACGACAACTTGCCGACCGACACCGCTGCACGCCAAGATAGGCGCAGCATTCAGGAAGCCCAGCATGAAATTTTGCAGCCACTGCGGTAACCCGGTCACCCAGCGCATTCCCGAAGGCGATTCGCGGCTGCGATTTGTCTGTGACAGCTGTCAGACCATTCACTATCAGAACCCCAATATCGTCGCCGGCTGCGTGCCGACCTGGGGCACCAAAGTGTTGCTCTGCCGTCGCGCCATCGAGCCGCGTCTCGGTTACTGGACGTTGCCCGCCGGATTCATGGAGAACGGCGAGACCATCGAACAGGCCGCCGTGCGCGAAACCGCCGAAGAAGCCTGCGCCCGCGTGCGCAACCTGAGCATTTACACGCTGATCGATGTGCCGCACATCAGTCAGGTGCATGTGTTCTTCCGTGCCGAACTGGTCGATCTGGACTTTGCCGCCGGCCCCGAGAGCCTCGAAGTGCAACTATTCGACGAAGCCGACATTCCCTGGGATGAGCTGGCTTTCCGCACGGTGGGGCGTACCTTAGAATGCTTCTTCGCTGATCGGCGTGTTGAGCTGTATCCGGTTCGTTCGGAATCGATTCCGCCGCTCGCTCAGCCTGCCATTACTTGATTTCGTCGCCGGCCAGCCGATAACCCGAGCACGTCTGCACAACACCTATAAATCATGTATCTGCTTCATTCCTGGGGAATCGTTTCAATGCGCTGGTTGCTTGCCCTGTTCTGCCTGTCGTTCGTTACCGTCTCCCAAGCGTCATTCGTGACCACCGTGACGCCTGCGAATACCCCGCTCATCGAGAAAATCCTGGTACTCAAATCGGCGCATCAACTGCAACTGATCGCCGATGGCAAGCCACTGAAGACCTATCGCATTTCTCTGGGCAAAGGCGCGAAAAAAGGTCCGAAACTGATAGAAGGCGACAAACGCACGCCGGAAGGTTTCTATTGGATCGACTGGCGCAAGACCAGCGACAAATTCAATCTGTCGATGCACATCTCCTACCCGAACATCAGCGATTCGGCCCGCGCCCGACGTGAAGGCGTCGAGCCCGGCGGGATGATCATGATCCACGGCACGCCGGATTCGGAAGAAACCCCGGAAGACCTGTTCCACACCCTGGACTGGACGGACGGCTGCGTCGCCATGCGTAACGTCGACATGCGCGAAGTGTGGAATCTGGTGCCAGACGGCACGATGGTCGAAATCCGCCCTTAACCAGCGACCGCTGGTCACCCGCAAAAAAATAAATCAAAAGATCGCAGCCTGCGGCCGCTCCTACAGAGGTGATACCACTCTCAACTGTAGGCGCTGCCGCAGGCTGCGATCTTTTGTTTTTTACAGGCCACCACTAATACCACTTGAAACCATACCCCCTGAAACCCGCCATCCTACTGGGCCAAAGCCCATTTTCGCGCGTTGACATGGTATTCAAGTGGTATTAATTTCCGCCCCACAAGCGAGCCACAACAATCCTATACTCGCGACGGAAATGCCCTACATGAACGACCTCCATACCCTACGCCCGGACGACTCCCAGCCGACGCCGCTGTACCTGCAGCTGGCGCGCAATCTGGAAGCCGCGATTCATGCCGGGCAGTGGAAGTCCGAGCAGGCGATGCCCTCGGAACGCAACCTCAGCGAGCAACTGGGCATCTCCCGAGTGACTGCGCGCAAGGCGCTGGAAGTCCTCCTCGATCAAGGCTTGATCCGCCGCTTGCAAGGCTCCGGCACCTTCATTACCCCACGCCTCGAACAACCGCTGTCGCGCCTTTCGGGCTTCAGCGAAATGCTCCGCCTCAAGGGCTTCGTACCCAGCTCGCACTGGCTGGAACGTGAAATCACCCTGCCGACTCACGAAGAACTGATCCGCCTCAGCCTGTCGCCGAACGACAAGGTCGCGCGCATGAAGCGTCTGCGCAAAGCCGATGACACCGTTATGGCCATCGAGATGAGCACTCTGCCCGCCTCGATCATGCCCAAGCCGCAACGGGTCGGCGATTCGCTCTACGAATACCTCGACGGCATCGGCAAGCCGATCGTCCGCGCCCTGCAGCACATCCAGGCGATCAACGCCTCGGACGAGTTCGCCGCGCTGGTCGGCATCGCCCCCGGCACCGCGATGCTGCTGATGACCCGGGTCGGTTATCTGGAAGACAACACACCGATCGAAGTCACCGACACCTATTGCCGCAACGACTACTACGACTTTGTTGCAGAGCTTCGTAGATAAAGAGCTTCGTCGATAAAGAGCTGCGTCGATAAGCGCAGCCACAAGCGAGAACCAAAATGTCCGAAGACAACATCCTCACCGCCAGCGGCTGGATTCGCGGCCGGCTGATCCACGAACACGGCAAAGTCGTGTCGATCGAAGGCGTACCCTGCGATCCGGCAACTAATGATCTGCCGTATCTGCTGCCCGGTTTCATCGATCTGCACGTCCACGGCGGTGGTGGCAAAGACATCATGGAAGGCGCCAGCGCCTTCGAGACCATCACCAGAACCCACGTGCGCTTCGGCACCACTTCGCTGCTGGCCACCACCATGACCGCGCCGAGCGCCGAGATCTCCAGCGTGTTGAAGGAAGTCGGAGAGTTCTGCGAACAGCGTCCGAAAGGTGCCGCGCGGGTCCTCGGCGTCCACCTCGAAGGCCCATACATAAACCCCGGCAAACTCGGTGCGCAACCGAACTTCGCCCACACCGCATTGATGGCCGAAGTCGAAGAATATCTGGCACTGGCGCCGATCCGGGTGATCACCATCGCCCCGGAAATCGCCGGCCACGACGGTTTGATCCGTGAGCTGAGCAGCCGTGGCGTGCGCATGCAGATCGGCCACACCCTTGGCAGCTACGAGGAAGGCGTCGCTGCAATGGAGGCCGGCGCGACCAGTTTCACCCACCTCTACAACGCCATGAGCCCGCTGCATCACCGCGAACCGGGCATCGTCGGCGCTGCGCTGGCCCACGCCAAATTCGCCGAGCTGATTCCGGATTTGCTGCACGTGCACCCCGGCGCCATCCGCGTGGCCCTGCGCTCGATCCCGTGCCTGTATTGCGTGACCGATTCGACCGCTGCCGCCGGCATGCCCGACGGTGAATACAAGCTCGGCAGCCACACCGTGACCAAATGCCTGGGCGGCGTGCGCCTGCCCGACGGCACCTTGGCCGGCAGCACCCTGACCATGGATCAAGCCCTGCGCAACCTGGTGAAGATCGGTTTGCCGATCGCCGAAGCCTCGCAGCGCCTGTCGCAATTCCCCGCCGATTACCTCGGCATCACCGAACGCGGGCGCTTGCAACCGGGTGCCTGGGCCGACTGCGTGCGGCTGGATCGCTCACTCACACTGACCGCCGTCATGGTCGAAGGAGAAGACATTGACTTCAAAAATGCTTGAGGAGGCGCTGTCCTCGTTCGAGGCTGTGCAAGCCCAACTGCAACAGCTCGACCCGCAAATGATCGAGATCGCCGGGCGTCTGCGCCGTCAGCCACCGCAAGTGGCGATGACCGTTGCGCGCGGCAGCTCCGACCACGCGGCGAGCTACTTCGCCTACCTGACCATGCAGCAACTGGGCGTGCCGGTGGCGTCGTTGCCGATGTCGGTGGTGACCATGCAGCAGGCGCCATTGAAGGTCAGTGGTCAGGTCGCGTTCGCCTTTTCGCAATCGGGGCAGAGCCCGGATCTGGTCAACAGCCTGCGTCTGCTGCGCAAGCGTGGCGCGCTCAGTGTGTCGATGGTCAACGCCGCCGATTCGCCACTGGAAGCGGCGTGTGAATTCAGCGTGCCGCTGCTCGCCGGCACTGAAAGCAGCGTCGCCGCGACCAAGAGTTTTATCGCCACCCTCAGCGCCAGCGCTCGTTTGATCGCGCACTGGAAAGAGGACAGCGAATTGCTTGAGGCCGGTAACGCCCTGCCCGAAGGCCTGCGCGAAGCGGCGAAACAGGACTGGAGCGTGGCCATTGAAGCCCTGCGCGATTGCGAGCGCTTGATGGTCATTGGTCGTGGTGCCGGTTTCGCCATCGCTCAGGAAGCGGCGCTGAAATTCAAGGAAACCTCGGCGATTCAGGCCGAAGCGTTCAGCAGCGCCGAAGTCCGTCACGGCCCGATGGCGCTGATCGACGAACACTATCCGTTGCTGGTCTTCGCCCCACGCGGCGCCGAGCAGGCTGGTCTGTTGAGTCTGGCGGCAGAAATGCGTCAACGCGGCGCCCGCGTGTTGCTGGCCGCGCCGGACGACGTGAGCGAACGCGATCTGACCCTGACCCGCGCCGAGCACCCGGCCCTCGATCCGATTCTGGCGATCCAGAGTTTCTACGTGATGGCCGCCGGTTTGGCCGTGGCCCGTGGCATGGACCCGGATCAGCCGCGCCACCTGAGCAAAGTGACCCGCACGCACTAATTGAAGCAAGCCTGTAGGAGCTGCCGAAGGCTGCGATCTTTTGATTTTGATCCAAAAAAACAAGATCAAAAGATCGCAGCCTTCGGCAGCTCCTACAGGGACATCGAACCGAGATTTAACCGATGAGACCGAGCCATGCACAACAACAATAAAGAGCTGACCCTCAGCGCCCCGCTCAGCGGCCCGGTGCTCACGCTCGCCAAAGTCCCGGACGCGGTGTTCGCCAGCGGCGCGATGGGCGACGGCATTGCCATCGACCCGATCAACGACACCCTGTACTCGCCGTGCGCCGGAGTGATCATTCACGTCGCGCGCACCGGTCATGCGCTTACTGTACGTGCCGATAATGGTGCGGAGATTCTTCTGCATCTAGGCCTCGACACCGTTGAACTGAACGGCGAGGGTTTCTCGATGCTGGTCAAGGAAGGTGTTCGCGTAACCAAGGGTCAGCCGTTGTTGCGCTACGACCTCGACAAGGTCGGCCAGCAATGCAAAAGCCTCGTCAGCCTGTTGATCCTGACCAACAGTCAGGATTTCCAGGTACGCCCGATCACGCTCAAAGCGGTGAAGGTTGGCGAGCCGTTGCTGCACATTATGGCGCGCAACGGTTCGGCGGCGAGCGCTGAAGTCGTCGGCGGGCCGGAGGTTCATGGTCATGTGCTGGTGGCTCATCGCGGTGGTTTGCATGCACGCCCGGCCGCGTTGATTCGGCAGACTGCGCAAGGTTTCAAGAGCCAGTCTCAGCTGCACTTCGCCGGTAAATCGGCGCCGTGCAACAGCCTGATCGGCCTGATGGGCCTGGCGGTTGGCGAGCAGGATGAAGTGCAGGTCAGCTGTCAGGGGCCGGATGCCGAAGCGGCGTTGCAAGCATTGCTCACAGCATTGGCCACGGCGCTCCCGGATGATCATCACGCTGCGGCGCCGGTCAATGTTGCCGCTATTAAACGCCCGGCCGAAGCTGGCGTATTACACGGTGTCTGCGCTGCGCCAGGACTGGTCGGCGGGCCGCTGTTTCGTTTGAACGCGATCAGTTTGCCAACGGATGCGGGCAACCATGATCCGTTACAACAACTGCAGGCGCTCGACACTGCACTGAATCAGGTGCGCAGTGAAATCGACGGCACCCTCGCCCAAGCAAAAAAGCACAAGAATGCCGACGAAGAAGCAATCTTTGCCGCGCATCTGGCACTGCTCGAAGACCCGGCGCTGCTCGACGCTGCACAGCAATCCATCGAGCGAGGTTCTGCGGCGACTCACGCCTGGAGCCAGTCGATCGATGTGCAATGCGAAGTCTTGCAACACACCGGCAGCGCGCTGCTGGCCGAACGCGCCAACGATCTGCGCGACCTCAAACAACGCGTGCTACGTGCGTTGCTCGGTGAGGCGTGGAATTACGACGTGCCGGCCGGCGCCATCGTCGCGGCGCATGAGCTGACACCGTCGGATCTGCTGCAACTCAGCGCGCAGGGTGTCGCCGGGTTGTGCATGGCCGCGGGTGGCGCGACTTCGCATGTGGCGATTCTGGCGCGCGGCAAAGGGCTGCCGTGCATGGTGGCGCTGGGTTCGGCATTGCTTGATCAGCCGCAAGGTCATTCGGTGGTGCTCGATGCTGACGGTGGACGTCTCGAACTGACACCGAATGCCGATCGTCTGGCTGAAGTTCAACAGATGCAAATTGATCGCCAGCAACGTCGCGACGCGCAGCAGGCCAAAGCTCACCTGCCAGCCGAAACGCGAAATGGCGTGCACATCGAAGTCGTCGGCAATGTCGCTTCCAGCGGTGAAGCGGCAGATGCCTTTGCCAACGGTGCCGATGGTGTCGGCCTGCTGCGCACCGAGTTTTTATTCGTTGATCGTCAGACCGCTCCGGACGTCGAAGAGCAACGCAGCGCCTATCAAGCCGTGATCGATGCGATGGGCAACAAGTCAGTGATCATCCGCACCATCGACGTCGGCGGCGACAAACAACTCGACTACCTGCCGCTGCCGATCGAAGCCAACCCGGTACTCGGCCTGCGCGGCATTCGCCTGGCTCAGGCGCGTCCGGAAATCCTCGACCTGCAACTGCGCGCGCTGCTGCAAGTCAGCCCGCTGCGTCGCTGCCGAATCCTGTTGCCAATGGTTACCGAAGTCGATGAGCTGCTGCACATTCGTCAACGCGTCGATACCTTGTGCATCGAACTGGGCGTGAGCCAGCGCCCGGAAATCGGCGTGATGATCGAAGTCCCCGCCGCCGCGCTGCAGGCCGAACAACTCGCCGAACACGCTGACTTCCTCTCGATCGGCACCAACGATCTGTCGCAATACACCCTGGCCATGGACCGCGACCACGCAGGTCTGGCCGCCCGCGTCGACGCCCTGCACCCGGCGCTGCTGCGCCTGATCGCCATGACCTGCGAAGGCGCGGCAGTGCACAAGCGATGGGTTGGCGTGTGCGGCGCCCTCGCCTCTGATCCGCTGGCGACGCCAGTGTTGATCGGTCTGGGCGTTACCGAACTGTCGGTCAGCCCGGTGCAGATCGGCGAAATAAAGGATCGCGTGCGCCAGGTGCACGAGGCCGAGTGCCAGCGCCTCAGCCGCGACCTGCTCAAGTTGAGCAGCGCCGCCGCCGTGCGCCATGCCTGTCATCAACATTGGCCTCTGCGCTAACAAAAACAACAAGGACAAACGCCATGTACCAACTCTTCATTGAAGGCCTGCAACGCCTTGGCCGTGCGCTGATGCTGCCGATCGCAATCCTGCCGATTGCCGGCTTGCTCCTGCGCCTGGGTGACACCGACCTGCTGAACATCGCGATCATCCACGACGCCGGCCAAGTGATCTTCGCCAACCTGGCGATGATCTTCGCCATCGGCATCGCCGTCGGTTTCGCCAAGGACAACAACGGCACCGCCGGCCTCGCCGGGGTGATCGGTTATCTGGTGATGATCTCCACGCTGAAGGTGCTCGACGCGAGCATCAACATGGGCATGCTCGCCGGCATCGTCAGCGGCCTGATGGCCGGCGCGCTGTACAACCGCTTCAAGGACATCAAGCTGCCGGAGTATCTGGCGTTCTTCGGCGGACGACGCTTTGTGCCGATTGTCACCGGGTTTGCAGCGGTCGGCCTCGGTGTGGTGTTCGGCTATATCTGGCCGCCAATCCAGCATGGCATCAACAGCTTCGGCGCCTTGATGATGGAAAGCGGCAGCCTCGGCGCGTTCGTGTTTGGTGTGTTCAACCGCCTGTTGATCGTCACCGGCCTGCACCACATCCTCAACAACATGGCGTGGTTTGTGTTCGGCAACTTCACCGACCCAACCACCGGTGCGCTGGTAACCGGCGACCTGTCGCGCTACTTCGCCGGCGATCCGAAGGGCGGCCAGTTCATGACCGGCATGTTCCCGATGATGATCTTCGGTTTGCCGGCGGCGTGTCTGGCGATGTACCGCAATGCCCTACCGGAACGCCGCAAGGTGATGGGCGGGATTTTCCTGTCGATGGCATTGACGTCGTTTTTGACCGGGGTGACTGAGCCGATCGAATTCGCCTTCATGTTTCTGGCGCCGCTGTTGTATCTGCTGCATGCGCTGCTGACCGGGTTGTCGATGGCGATTACCAATGCGTTGAACATCCACCTCGGCTTCACCTTCTCCGGCGGTTTCATCGACATGGTGCTGGGTTGGGGGCGTTCCACCAATGGCTGGCTGGTGATTCCAGTCGGGCTGGCCTATGCCGTGGTGTATTACGCGGTGTTTGATTTCTGTATTCGTCGCTTCAATCTGAAGACGCCGGGGCGCGAGGATGTAGCGGTCAGTGAAAAAGCCGTACTGACTGAGAACGAACGCGCCGGTGCTTACATCAAGGCATTGGGTGGGGCGGAGAATTTGGTCACCGTTGGCGCCTGCACTACGCGGTTGCGACTGGAGATGGTCGATCGCAACAAGGCGTCGGATGCTGAGCTGAAAGCGCTGGGTGCGATGGCGGTTGTGCGTCCGGGCAAGGGTGGAAGTTTGCAGGTGGTTGTCGGGCCGATGGCGGACAGTATTGCCGATGAGATTCGCCTCGCCATGCCTTCACTGGGGCGTGCGGTTCTGGTTGAAACAGCTGGTGTTGCTGATGAGCCGAAAGCTTTTGTGGTCGCGAGTTCGGAAGCGCAGCAATGGCTGAATGCACTGGGTGGCGGCGACAACGTGCTGCAACTGGATTGCATTGCCATGAGCCGGATTCGCTTGTTGCTGGCAGATGGCAAGGCTCTGTCCGACGCGCAGTTGAAAGAGCTGGGTTGTCAGGGTGTCAGCCAGTTGGAGGGTGGGGTTTGGCACTTGTTAGTGGGTGACAAAGCTGCGAGTTTGAGTGGAGCACTTGAAGCTCTGCTCAATCGTAGTGAGCCAAGTGCGAAGGTTTTACCCGCAGTAAAAATCCAACAGTCTTACTGAGCCATGAAAAGCCGCCGGGCTATCAAGCCCGGCGGCTTTTTTTATCGTGTTACTTCGCTGCCGAAACGATAAAACTACGCACCGGTGAAGTACCAGCGCTTCCTTTGGCCGTAATCGAATGCATACCCTGCATCAGACCCGTCAGGAGCAAAGCCCAGTATCCTTCAACACTGGCGATTACTTGCCCCTTCAAAACAGCACCGTCTAAGATTTCAACTTTTTCTCCGGTAACTGCAAACCCGCTCAAGTGCACAGAAGTTGCCGAGGTGGCGCCACCGTTGGGAATCTCCAAGCCCTTATCGTCTTTCACAGAGGTGATTGTTGGCACACCATTTTTTTCAACAGACATAGCTAAGTTCCTTCTTACCAGCTTTGGATGGAAGGCTTATCTGACAGGAGTTGGAGGTATCGCGCCACTGTCAGAAATTACAGGTTAAGGAGTGTTTCCGATGAACGCTCAACGCCACATCTGCCACTGAGATTGGGCCACTAACGTCAATCTGCACAGTCATGCGCTTGAGCAGGCTCGCCCCTATCCAAATGGGGCGAGCCTGTTTGCGATGTCTCCGTATAGATCAGGTTTGCGGGTCTACCCGATCCAGAACGCGATTTACCGCCAGCTCGGCAAGCATGACGATTTGCTGGATGCCTAATACGGTGCTGCGCTGAGAACCGTTTAGCTCATTGGCGAAGTTGCCGGACGCGGTACTTGCCGAGGCTAATGACTCGCAAGCGTGGACGAGCAGGCTTTCGGTGTCGACCTCTGGGCAAACCATGAACATGGTGCTCGGTCGGCGAGGCTTTGCGGGTTCGGGGCACAGGTAGAAGTCGAGGGCGCGTTTGATGGCTTCGCGGTTTCGGGCCTGGTCTTCGGCGCGGAGGGCTTCTTCGAGTGGGGTTTTGGTTTCGTGGGGAGGGTCGGGGATCAGTTTGTCCAAAGTTCAACTCCTGCTACTGCAAGTGGTGATGCCATCGTTCGCCGGATCTCACGCGGCGAAGAGGTGGCAGCTATGTGCAGGGTGAGATCCACCGGAGCAGGCAACCGGCCAGACCGAAGTCTGCCCGCACACAGCCGCCATAAAACAGGCAGCAGATTGAGCTGGCGCCAATTATCGTGGTGTTGGCGCTAGTTGCAAGCATTCCGGGGATCTCACGCCCGGTCGCTGAATTGGCAGCGACAGGCAAAGACTAGAGAGCGGGCGTCCGACGGACAACCTGAAAACCTTGTGGGAAGGTTCTGGCTATTCGACACTTCATTAAACAGCCAAAAGCAAACCCTCACCCTAGCCCTCTCCCAGAGGGAGAGGGGACTGACCGGGGGGGTTGGTGGATGTTCGCCGACGTGAAATACCGAGTCGAATTCAGTGCAGTGGTCTAATTTCCCCGGACACCCCGATAGGTGGAAAATACATCTATCGAGGAGTTATTCATGACTAAAAAACGCAGGGCATTCGACGACAGCTTCAAGCTGCAAGTCGTGAAGATGATCAAGGATCAGGGACTGACCGTTGTGCAGGTTTGCCAAGATCTGAACATTGGTGAGACAGCCGTTCGACGCTGGGTGCAGCAATACGAGGCAGAGCAACTGGGGCAGGCCGGAATCGGCAAGCCATTGACGGCGGAACAGCAGCGCATCCGGCAATTGGAACAAGAAAATCGGCAGCTCAAGATGGATAACGACATCTTAAAAAAGGCTACCGCCTTCTTTGCCCGCGAGCTGAAGTAAGGTATCGACTGGTTCGGCAGCTGCAACAGAAGGCTTACTCAGTGGCACATGTCTGTCGGTTGCTGAGCATTAGTCGTTCAGGCTTCTATGAGTCTCAGAAGCGTGCCGATGCGCCTGTGCGGCAGAGTTGTCCTGTTCTTGTGCAACTCAAGGCGTCTTTCGCCGAGAGTGGAGGCTGCTACGGCAGCCGCCCTTTGCGCGACGCTTTGCGCGGTAAAGGCATGCTTGTCGGGCTGTATAAAATCCGTCGATTGATGCGGGCTAACGGACTGCGTTCAGCCTGGAAGCGCAAGTTTGTACACACAACCGATAGTAATCATGACCTGCCGATTGCAGAGAATGTACTGAACAGAAAATTTGATCCAGTAGCGCCAAACAAGGCCTGGGTAGCCGACATCACCTATATCCGCACCCGCAGTGGCTGGTTGTATCTGGCCGTAGTATTGGACTTGTTCTCGCGCAAGATAGTGGGCTGGTCGATGGCTCCGAACATGCCGGCAGAGCTGGTGTGCACCGCGATGCAACTGGCTATCGCGCAGCGTCAACCGCCACCAGGCTTGATTGCCCACTCAGATCGGGGCAGTCAATACGCAAGTGCAACTTACAGAGAGTTACTGGCAAGAAACGACATGCAGCAGAGCATGAGCCGTAAAGGTAATTGCTGGGACAATGCGGTGATGGAACGCTTCTTCCTGAGTTTGAAAATGGAGCGGGTATGGCGACGTGACTACGCCAACCATGCTGAAGCGATCCGCGACATCACCGAGTACATCGTTGGGTTTTATAACAACGAACGGCTGCACTCGAAACTGGGATATCTGCCACCGACCGTCTATGAGCGGGCGATGGCGTCAGAACCACCTATCGAGGTGTCCGGAATTAGTTGACCACTGCACAGATTCTGAAACAGATCAAAAGCCCCTCACCCTAGCCCTCTCCCAGAGGGAGAGGGGACTGACCGAGGGGTTTGGTGGATGTACGCCGACGTGAAATACCGAGTCGAATTCAGATTCTGAAACAGATCAAAAGCCCCTCACCCTAGCCCTCTCCCGAGGGAGAGGGACTGACCGAGGGGTTTGGTGGATGTACGCAGACGTGAAATACCGAGTCGAATTCAGATTCTGAAACAGATCAAAAGCCCCTCACCCTAGCCCTCTCCCGAGGGAGAGGGACTGACCGAGGTGTTTGGTGGATGTACGCCGACGTGAATACCGAGTCGAACTCATATCCTGAAAAGCCCAAAAATCGGCCCCCTCTCCCTCGGGAGAGGGCTGGGGTGAGGGGCAGCTCCAACACAAATCAAAAGCCGAACACCCCGTGCTCCTCACCACTCAACAGGATGAGCGTTAGCTCGGCTGCAGCTCTTGATCTTGATCCACCGGCCCCGTCGTCAGGCTGAGTGGAGGGATTTATCCGGGGGTGGGAGCGCAGCGACCGTTTGGCGCAGCCAAATGCATCGAGAGGAGGTGCAGCGAAGCAAACCGTAGGCGATGCGCCCGGATAGATCCCGGAGCGAAGGAACCCCGAGCTTTAGCGAGTGGGCCGAACGTTGGGGCAAGCCTTTTCGGTTACCTTTTCGGCGTTTGGAAAAGGTGACCCGCCGTAAGGGCGGAACCCTAAGAAGCCGTTACCGCAGCAATGGATATGTACTCGGTCAGTCAGAACATTATTGCCTGAGCCGGCGCCTTCGCGAGCAGGCTCGCTCCCACATTGGATTCCCATCGCCCGGAAAATCGGGGGGGGGCAACAAAAAACCCGCAGACAATCACTCATCTGCGGGTTTCCTGTTTCAGCAGCAAGAAAGATCAGAAATCTTCCAGCCGCCACACTTCATAAGCCGGTGTCTCGTACGGATGACTGAGCTTCAACGCCGCCACAACAGCAACGATCAACTCATCCGCCACCACAAGCTCAACCTTCCACTCCTCAACCCGCTCAACCTGCCCCGTCTCACCAATGAACGGCTGACTCCCGTCCAAAGGCCGAAACTGACCAGACCCAAGCACCTGCCAAGCACAGTGGTCATAGTCACCGATCCGCCCACCACCCGCAGCGAACACAGCCCCCTTGACCACCTCGACATGACTGTCAGGAACAAAAAAAGCGAGCTTGTACACAGGCCTTAGTTCACCCAGACGCGCGCATTACGGAACATACGCATCCAAGGTGCGTCCTCGTTCCAGTCTTCCGAACGCCACGAGTTCTGCACGGCACGGAACACACGCTCCGGGTGCGGCATCATGATCGTCACACGGCCATCACGGCTGGTGAGACCGGTAATCCCGCGCGGCGAACCGTTCGGGTTGGCCGGATAACGCTCGGTGACCTTGCCATGGTTGTCGACGAAACGCATCGCCACGCAACCGGACAGATCGGCTTCCAGCAGGGCTTCTTCGCTGGAGAACTCGGCGTGACCTTCACCGTGAGCGATGGCGATCGGCATACGCGAACCGGCCATGCCTTGCAGGAAGATCGAGTTCGATTCCTGGATCTGCACCATCGCCACGCGCGCTTCGAACTGCTCGGAGCGGTTGCGCACGAAGTGCGGCCAGAACTCGCTGCCCGGGATCAGTTCGTGCAGGTTGGACATCATCTGGCAACCGTTGCACACGCCGAGGGTGAAGCTGTCGTTACGCTCGAAGAAGCCCTGGAAGGCATCACGGGCGCGGCTGTTGAACAGCGCCGACTTGGCCCAGCCTTCACCGGCGCCGAGCACGTCGCCATAGGAGAAACCACCGCAGGCCACCAGACCTTTGAACTCGTTCAGGTCGACACGGCCAGCGAGAATATCGCTCATGTGCACGTCGATCGCGTTGAAACCGGCGCGGTCGAACGCAGCGGCCATTTCCACCTGACCGTTGACGCCCTGCTCACGCAGCACGGCAACCTGTGGGCGGATGCCTTTCTTGATGTAAGGCGCGGCGATGTCCTGGTTGACGTCGTAGCTGAGCTTGACGCTCAGGCCCGGGTTGTCTTCTTCCAGCAGCACGTCGAACTCTTGCTCGGCGCAGTCGGCGTTGTCGCGCAGACGCTGGATCTGGTAGCTGGTTTCAGCCCAGGTACGTTGCAGCAGACGACGCTGGCCTTCGAACACGGTGTCACCGTTGAAGGTGATGTTGATCTGGCCATTGTTGATCGGCTGACCGATCACCGACACGCAGTCGCCCAGACCGGCCGCGCTGAACTGCGCGAGAATGTCTGGCGTGGCGTCCTGACGAACCTGGATCACTGCACCCAGTTCTTCGTTGAACAGGATCGCAGCGATTTCTGCCGAGGACTCGGCAACGCTGTCGAGGTTCAGGCTCAGACCGCAGTGGCCGGCGAAGGCCATTTCCACCACGGAGGTCAGCAGACCACCGTCGGAGCGGTCGTGGTAAGCCAGCAGGTGACCGTCGGCGTTGAGGCCCTGGATCACCGCGAAGAAGGCTTTCAGGTCTTCGGCGTCATCGACGTCCGGCGCGTGTTTGCCAAGTTTGCCGTGTGTCTGAGCAAGAATCGAAGCACCCATACGGTTCTGCCCGCGACCGAGGTCGATCAGGATCAGGTCGGTGGTGCCCTTGTCCATGCGCAGTTCCGGGGTCAGGGTCTGACGGATGTCAGCCACTGGCGCGAAACCGGTCACGATCAGCGACATCGGCGAGGTCACGGTTTTTTCTTCGCCGTTGTCGTTCCAACGGGTGGCCATGGACATCGAGTCCTTGCCCACCGGAATGGTGATGCCCAGCTCAGGGCACAGTTCCATACCGACCGCTTTCACGGTGTCGTACAGACGCGCGTCTTCGCCCGGGTGGCCGGCAGCGGACATCCAGTTCGCCGACAGTTTGATGTCGGAGATCCTGTTGATGCGCGAAGCAGCGATGTTGGTCAGGGTTTCGCCGATGGCCATGCGGCCCGACGCCGGAGCGTCCAGCAATGCCAGCGGAGTACGCTCGCCCATCGCCATCGCTTCACCGGTGTAGACATCAAAACTGGTGGCGGTGACGGCAACGTCGGCCACCGGAACCTGCCACGGGCCGACCATTTGGTCACGGGCCACGAGGCCGGTGATGGTGCGGTCGCCGATGGTGATCAGGAAGCTTTTGCTCGCCACGGCCGGGTGATGCAGAACACGTTCGATGGACTCGCTGATGTCGAGGTTCGACGGATCGAAGTCATCGCCCAGCTCGGCTTCACGAACCACCGAACGGTGCATGCGCGGGGCTTTGCCCAGCAACACTTCCAGTGGCATGTCCACCGGGTTGTTGCCGAAGTGGCTGTCGGTCACGGTCAGTTGCGGTTCAGCGGTGGCTTCACCAACAACGGCAAACGGGCAACGCTCACGTTCGCAGATCGCCTGGAAGCGCTCGAAGTCTTCCGGGCCGACCGCCAGAACGTAACGTTCCTGGGATTCGTTGGACCAGATTTCGTGCGGGGCCATGCCCGGCTCGTCGTTGGGAATGTTGCGCAGTTCGAAACGGCCACCGCGGTCGCCGTCGTTGACCAGTTCCGGGAAGGCGTTGGACAGACCGCCCGCACCCACGTCGTGGATGAAGCTGATCGGGTTCTTGTCACCCAGTTGCCAGCAACGGTCGATGACTTCCTGGCAGCGACGCTCCATTTCAGGGTTTTCACGCTGCACGGAAGCGAAGTCGAGATCCGCCGAGCTGGTGCCGGTGGCCATCGAGGAAGCGGCGCCGCCACCCAGACCAATCAACATCGCCGGGCCGCCGAGAACGATCAGCTTGGAGCCAACGACGATCTCGCCTTTCTTGACGTGTTCTTCGCGGATGTTGCCCATGCCGCCAGCGAGCATGATCGGCTTGTGGTAACCGCGAACTTCGTCACCGTGCGGGGTGGTGATCGATTGTTCGAAGGTACGGAAGTAGCCAGTCAGCGCCGGACGACCGAATTCGTTGTTGAACGCGGCGCCGCCGAGCGGGCCTTCGATCATGATGTCCAGCGCGGTGACGATGCGCTCAGGCTTGCCGTACGGCACTTCCCACGGCTGTTCGAAGCCCGGGATCTGCAGGTTGGATACAGTGAAACCGGTCAGGCCAGCCTTTGGCTTGGCGCCACGGCCGGTGGCACCTTCGTCACGGATCTCGCCGCCGGAACCGGTCGATGCGCCCGGGAACGGGGCGATCGCGGTCGGGTGGTTATGGGTTTCAACCTTCATCAGGATGTGCACTGGCTCCTGCACCGCGCCGTACTGGCGGGTTTCAGGATTCGGGAAGAAACGGCCGGCGACGTTGCCGACGATCACCGAGGCGTTGTCCTTATAAGCCGACAGAACGCCTTCGCTGTGCATCACGTAGGTGTTCTTGATCATGCCGAACAGGCTTTTTTCCTGGTTCTCACCATCAATATCCCAACTGGCGTTGAAGATCTTGTGGCGGCAGTGCTCGGAGTTGGCCTGGGCGAACATCATCAGTTCAATGTCGTGCGGGTTGCGCTTCAAGCCGTTGAAGGCGTCGACCAGATAGTCGATTTCGTCTTCAGCCAGGGCCAGGCCCAGCTCGGTGTTGGCTTTTTCCAGCGCGGCGCGACCGCCACCGAGGATGTCGATTGCGGTCAGCGGCTTCGGCTCGGCGTGGCTGAACAGACCGGCGGCCTGTTCGAGGTTGGCCAGCACGATCTGGGTCATGCGGTCATGCAGCACGTCGGCAATCTGCCGGGCTTCGGCTTCGCTGAACTGACCGGCAACGTAGAAGGCGATACCGCGCTCCAGACGCTGGATCTTGTTCAGGCCGCAGTTGCGGGCGATGTCGCTGGCCTTGCTCGACCATGGCGAGATGGTGCCGAAACGCGGCAACACCAGAAACAGACGGCCGGTCGGCTCTTGAACCGGAACACTTGGACCGTACTTCAGAAGGCGCGCTAGCACCTGCTGTTCGTCGCCGGTCAGGACGCCGGTGACTTCGGCGAAGTGAGCGAATTCAGCATACAGGCCACTGACAGCTGGAACCTTCTGGCTCAGTTGCTCAAGGAGTTTGCTGTGGCGAAAGGCAGAAAGGGCAGGAGCGCCGCGCAGGATCAACATCTTCGGGACAGCCTCGGGAAGGGGTGTGCTTTGAGGCCGTGCATTCTAGCCTAAACCGCCCTCAACATCACCCGAAACGCTACGCACGGTTGCACTCGAGTATCAATCTGTGTTTCCGACTTCAGAGTCAGGTAAATCAGCTATTCAGAGGCCGCTTATTTTTACTGTAACAAAAAGCCGTAAAGGCCCGTTTCTGCGGGGTTTAGCTCGGTTTTGTGATCGCTAGCAGACTCGCCCTGCACTGTCGAGATATGGCGCCCGCGGCCGTTTGCGTATACTGCGCAGATGTTTTTCCCAACGGCTTTGCGTCCGCGGTACGCCAAATGGCTGATCGCAACCGGACTCTTCCTGATGCTCGGTGGCTGTGTTGATAAACCCAACACACTCGAGCGCGTAAAGGAGGACGGTGTGCTGCGGGTGATTACCCGTAACAGCCCCGCCACCTACTTTCAGGATCGCAGCGGTGAAACCGGCTTCGAATACGAGCTGGTGAAACGCTTCGCCGACGATTTGGGTGTCGAGCTGAAGATCGAGACCGCCGACAACCTCGATGACCTGTTCGATCAGATCGGCAAGCCGAACGGCCCGGTGCTGGCCGCCGCCGGTCTGGTCAGCAGCGAACAGCGCAAGCAGCAAGTGCGGTTCTCGCACTCCTACCTTGAAGTCACCCCGCAGATCATCTATCGCAATGGCCAGTCGCGGCCGACCGATCCCGGTGATCTGGTCGGCAAGAAGATCATGGTGCTTAAAGGCAGCACTCACGCCGAACAACTGGCGGAGCTGAAAAAGAAATTCCCCGGCATCGAATACGAAGAGTCCGACGCGGTTGAAGTGGTCGACCTGCTGCGCATGGTCGATGAAGGTCAGATTGACCTGACTCTGGTCGATTCCAACGAAGTGGCGATGAATCAGGTGTACTTCACCAATATTCGCGTGGCCTTCGACCTCGGCGATGCGCGCAGCCAGAGCTGGGCGGTTGGCCCGGGCGAAGACAACAGCCTGCTCAACGAGATCAACGCGTATCTGGACAAGGTGCAGAAGAACGGCACCCTGCAACGCCTCAAGGATCGCTACTACGGCCACGTCGATGTCCTCGGTTACATGGGCGCCACGACCTTCGCCCAGCACCTGCAGCAGCGCCTGCCGAAATACGAACAGCACTTCAAGAACTACGCGAAGAAAGAGAAAGTCGACTGGCGCCTGCTGGCGGCCATTGGTTATCAGGAATCGCTGTGGCAGCCGACCGTCACCTCGAAAACCGGCGTGCGCGGGTTGATGATGCTGACCCAGAACACCGCACAGGCAATGGGCGTTTCCAACCGCCTCGACCCGAAGCAAAGCATCATGGGTGGGGCGAAATACCTGGCTTATATGAAGGATCAGCTCGACGATTCGATCAAGGAACCGGATCGCACCTGGTTTGCCCTGGCGGCGTACAACGTCGGCAGCGGCCATCTGGATGACGCGCGCAAGCTGACGGCCAAGGAAGGGTTGAATCCGGACAAATGGCTCGATGTGAAGAAGATCCTGCCGCGCCTGTCGCAGAAGCAGTGGTACAGCAAGACGCGTTATGGCTACGCCCGGGGCGGCGAGCCGGTGCACTTCGTGGCGAACATTCGTCGCTATTACGACATTTTGACCTGGGTGACGCAGCCGCAGCTTGAAGGTGATCAAGTGGCTGAGGGCAATCTGCATGTGCCCGGCATCGACAAATCAAAACCGGCGCAAGAACCTGCCCCGCTCTAAAAAACACCCCAAAAATAAATGTGGGAGCGAGCCTGCTCGCGAAGGCGTCGTGTCAGTCGACATCATCTTTGACTGATACCACGCTTTCGCGAGCAGGCTCGCTCCCACAGTTGTTATGCGGTGACCTTTAGTGCTTGGCAGCCGCCAGGATCAGCGCCTTCATTTCCGATACCGCAGACTTGAAGCCAACGAACAACGCATGCGCCACCAGCGCGTGGCCGATGTTCAGTTCGTTGATGCCCTTGATCGCCGCGACGGCTTCAACGTTGTGGTAATGCAAACCGTGACCCGCGTTAACGATCAGGCCTTGGGCCAGACCAAACGCCACACCGTCCGCCACACGCTTCAGTTCTTCAGCTACTTCGGTCGGGGTTTCGGCATCGGCGTAGCGCCCGGTGTGCAGTTCAATCGCAGGCGCACCAACACGCTTCGACGCCGCAATCTGCCGCTCGTCAGCGTCGATGAACAACGACACTTCGCTGCCGATCTTCGACAGACGCTCGACCGCTGCCTTGATCCGCTCTTCCTGCCCCGCCACATCCAGGCCACCTTCAGTGGTCAGCTCCTGACGGGTTTCCGGCACCAGGCAGATGTGCGCAGGACGGATGCGTTCGGCGAACGCCATCATTTCTTCGGTGACGCCCATTTCGAAGTTCATGCGGGTTTGCAGCACGTCCTTGAGCAGCAGAACGTCGCGTTCCTGAATGTGCCGACGGTCTTCACGCAGGTGCACGGTGATGCCATCGGCACCCGCCTCTTCCGCGTCCAGTGCAGCCTTGACCGGGTCCGGGTAGCGCGTGCCACGGGCCTGACGCAGGGTGGCGACGTGGTCGATGTTCACGCCAAGAAGAATGCGATTGCTGGTGGTCACGGATGCGCTCCTGAATTGAGAGATTCGGCGCACAGCATACGGGGTGATCAGGGCTTGCGAAACAGTTCGCGACTGACGAGGGGGCGACCGCCCAGGTGAACGGCCAATGCCTGACGCATCAGGCGCTTGGCCGCGGACAGCGCGCCGGGGGCGGTCCAGTCAGCTTCGGCCATGGCCAATAATTCAACGCCGTTGAACAGGCCGGGTTGCAGCAGGAAGACTCGCTCCAGCCCCGCATCCACTTGCAGGCGATAGAGACCATCTGCCGCGACGGGCTCGCCGTGGATATCGGTGTTCAGGGAAAAACCGTAACCGAGATCGTCCAGCAGTCGCCATTCGAACGAACGTAGCAACGGCTCCAGCGGACGACCTTCAGCCAGTGCCAGCAAGGTTGCAGCGTAGTGATCGAATACGCCCGGATGAGGATCTTCAGCGGGCAGCAGACGGATCAGCAATTCATTGAGATAGAGACCGCTGAACAGCGCCTCGCCGTTGAGCCACGCCGAAGTGCCCGAACTCTCCATGCGCCCAACATTCTTCAGCTCACCCTTGCCACGGAATTCGACTTCCAGCGACACGAACGGCCGCGCCAATGTCCCGGCCTTGCCCCGCGCACTGCGCAACACCGCCCGCAGCCGCCCTTGCGGCGTGAGGAAATCCACCAACGCGCTGGTTTCGCGGTAGGCGCGGGAGTGCAGGACGTAGGCGGGTTGGGCGGGAGGCGGGTTTTGCGACATTGAGTTCTCGATGAAGAAACGCAGATTTACACACAACCCAAAACCACTGTGGGAGCGAGCCTGCTCGCGAAAGCGGAGTGACAGTCAACATCAATGCTGAATGTTACATCCCTTCGCGAGCAGGCTCGCTCCCACAGTGGGTATCGGTGTTCTCTGGAACGCTGATTACAGGTCGCCGTAACCCAGCGAACGCAGCGCGCGCTCGTCGTCGGACCAGCCGCCCTTCACCTTCACCCACAGGTTGAGCATGATCTTGGAGTCGAACAGCAGCTCCATGTCCTTGCGCGCTTCGGTGCCGATGCGTTTGATGCGCTCGCCCTTGTCGCCAATGATGATCTTCTTCTGGCCGTCACGTTCAACGAGGATCAAAGCGTGGATGTGCAGGGTCTTGCCCTGCTGCTTGAACTCTTCGATTTCGACGGTGATCTGGTACGGCAGCTCGGCGCCCATCTGGCGCATGATTTTCTCGCGCACCAGTTCAGCGGCGAGGAAACGGCTGCTGCGGTCAGTGATCTGGTCTTCCGGGAAGAAGTGATCGTTCTCCGGCAGATGATCAGCGATAACCTTTTCCAGCGCTTCGAGGTTGTGCCCGTGCTGCGCGGAAATCGGAATGATCTGCGCGTTCGGCAGTTGTTCCTGCAACCAGCTGAGGTGCGGCATCAGCTCGGCTTTGTCTTCGATGCGGTCGGTCTTGTTCAGCGCGACGATCAGCGGGCCGGTCACGTACTGCACGCGCTCGAGAACCATCTGGTCTTCGTCGGTCCACTTGGTGCGATCGACCACGAAGATCACGACGTCGACGTCTTTCAACGCCGCCGAAGCGGTTTTGTTCATGTAACGGTTCAGGGCCTTTTCGCCACCCTTGTGCATACCGGGGGTGTCGACGTAGATCGCCTGCACGTCACCTTCGGTTTTGATCCCGAGCATGTTGTGGCGGGTGGTCTGCGGCTTGCGCGAGGTGATCGCGAGCTTCTGGCCGAGGATGTGGTTGAGCAGCGTCGACTTACCGACGTTGGGACGGCCGACGATGGCAACATAGCCACAGCGAGTTGCGTTTGTATCAGTCATTGCCATTCTCCACGCCCAGGGCAATCAGTGCTGCAGCGGCCGCTACCTGTTCGGCAATACGACGGCTCACACCCTGACCTCGGCTTTTTTCATTCAGTAAGACAACTTCGCACTCGACGAAGAAGGTTCGGCAGTGCGGCTCGCCCTGGATATCCACCACTTCATAGCGTGGCAGATCGCAACCGCGCGATTGCAGGTGTTCCTGCAGGCGGGTTTTCGGATCCTTGTTGGTGTCGACCAGTGTCAGACCTTCGAACTCACCAGCCAGCCAGGCCAGCACGCGCTCACGCGCCATGTCCATGCCGGCATCGAGGTAGATCGCACCGATCAACGCTTCGAGGGCGTCGGCCAGAATCGATTCGCGACGGAAACCGCCGCTTTTCAACTCGCCGGAGCCCAGTCGCAGGTAATCGCCAAGGTCGAAACCGCGCGCCAGTACGGCCAGCGTCTCACCTTTTACCAGGCGTGCGCGTAAACGCGACAACTGGCCTTCGCGGGCCAGCGGGAAGCGATCGAACAGCGCCTCGCCAGCGACGAAGTTGAGGATGGCATCACCAAGGAATTCCAGGCGTTCGTTGTTGCGCCCGGCAAAACTGCGGTGCGTCAGGGCCAACAGCATCAGCTCCTGATCCTTGAAGGTGTAGCCGAGCTGGCGCTCGAGACGGCTTAGAGAAACGCTCACGGTTTACCCACGCTGAGTTCGTGGCTGGATTCCACTGCCATCGCCGGGATGCGGCGCAGGCCTGGGACAATTAACGCTGTGTTCAAAAATTAAATCCTGGCGATTGCGAAGCCGATTGTGCCGGCTCCAGAAATGCATTCGGCGCTGTGGTCAACAGCGCCGTGTGTGATTACTTGATCAGGCCAACCCGCGAGAAATTCGGCAGATGACTGAGTTTCGGTTCCGGCCAGCTCATCCAGACCGCGAAGGCCTTGCCGACGATATTCTGGTCGGGAACCATGCCCAGCAGATCCTTGGGAATGTTTGGATCATCCCAGTAGCGACTGTCATTCGAATTGTCGCGGTTGTCGCCCATCATGAAGTAGTGCCCGGCAGGCACTGTCCACGAGCGATCCGGCGTGGCGCGGTAGCGGCTCATTTCCTTGCGGATCAGATGCTCGGCTGCGCCCAGTTTCTCTTTGTACAGTTCGGCGCTGCCCAGCGTGCCCGGCTCGGCGCCGACCATCTGCTCGGCAATCGACTCGCCATTGACGAACAGACGCTTGTCGGCGGTGTAACGCACCGTGTCACCCGGAAGACCGACCACACGTTTGATGTAGTTGACGTTCGGATCGCTCGGGTAGCGGAACACCATCACATCGCCGCGCTGCGGATCACCGACTTCGATGATTTTCTTGTCGATCACCGGCAGGCGGATCCCGTAAGAAAACTTGTTCACCAGAATGAAGTCGCCGACGTCCAGGGTTGGCTTCATCGAGCCCGAAGGGATCTGGAACGGCTCCACGAGGAACGAACGCAGCACCAGCACGATGAACAACACCGGGAAGAACGACTTGCCGTATTCAACCAGCAGCGGTTCTTTGTTAAGTTTTTCAACGACCACCCCGTCAGGCTGGCTGACGCTGCCTTGATAAGAGGCAATGGCAGCACGCCGACGCGGTGCCAGGATCAACAGATCAAGCAACGCCAACAGGCCGCAGACGAACACGGCGATGACCAGCAACAGCGGGAAATTTAGTGACATAGGACCTAACTATCCAACCTGAGCACGGCAAGGAAGGCTTCTTGTGGAATTTCCACGTTGCCGACCTGCTTCATGCGTTTCTTACCGGCCTTTTGCTTCTCGAGCAGTTTCTTCTTACGGCTGACGTCACCACCGTAGCATTTGGCCAATACGTTCTTTCTGAGCGCCTTGACGGTTGTCCGTGCAACGATCTGACCACCGATGGCGGCCTGAATGGCTACGTCGAACATCTGACGAGGAATCAGTTCTTTCATCTTCTCGGTCAACTGGCGACCTTTGTAGTGCGAGTTGTCACGATGCACGATCAATGCGAGGGCATCGACCTTGTCGCCGTTGATCAGCACATCCAGTTTCACCAGATTAGCCGATTGGTAACGGTCGAAATGGTAATCCAGCGAAGCATAGCCGCGACTGGTGGATTTGAGACGGTCGAAGAAGTCCAGGACCACTTCGTTCATCGGCAGGTCGTAAGTGACTTGCACCTGATTGCCGAGGAACAGCATGTCGACTTGAACGCCACGCTTCTCGATGCACAGGGTGATGACGTTACCCAGGTGCTCTTGCGGCACGAGGATATTGGCGCGCACGATCGGCTCGCGCATGTCTTCGATCGACGACACATCCGGAAGCTTGGACGGGTTGTCGACGTAAATCGTTTCACCGGTTTTCAGCACCAGTTCGAAAATTACCGTCGGTGCTGTGGTGATCAGGTCCAGGTCATACTCGCGCTCGAGGCGCTCCTGGATGATTTCCATGTGCAGCATGCCAAGGAAGCCGCAACGGAAGCCGAAGCCCAGTGCGTCGGAGCTTTCCGGGGTGTACTGCAGCGACGAGTCGTTGAGGGTCAGCTTCTGCAGCGCTTCGCGGAAATCTTCGAAGTCGTCGGAGCTGACCGGGAACAGACCGGCGTAAACCTGTGGCTGGATGCGTTTGAAGCCGGGCAGCACTTCAACGTCCGGGGTGGAGCTCAGGGTCAGGGTGTCACCGACCGGTGCACCGTGAATGTCCTTGATGCTGGCGATGATGAAGCCCACTTCGCCGGCTTTCAGATCCGTGGTGGCGGTGTGTTTCGGGTTGAACACACCCACGCTGTCGACCAGATGGATCTTGCCAGTGGACTTGACGAGGATCTTGTCGCCCTTCTTCACGCGGCCATGACGCACGCGCACCAGGGAGACAACGCCCAGGTAGTTGTCGAACCAGGAGTCGATGATCAACGCTTGCAGCGGATCTTCGATGTTGCCGGTCGGCGCAGGAATGGTGTGCACCAGACGTTCGAGCACTTCGTCGACACCCAGGCCGGTCTTGGCGCTGCAGGTGACGGCGTCGGTGGCGTCGATACCGATGATCTTCTCGATTTCGTCTTTGACGCGATCAGGATCAGCCTGCGGCAGGTCGATCTTGTTCAGCACCGGCATGACCTCAAGGCCCTGCTCGATGGCGGTGTAGCAGTTGGCCACGGACTGGGCTTCAACGCCTTGACCGGCGTCGACCACCAGTAGCGCACCTTCACAGGCAGCCAGGGAACGGCTGACTTCATAGGTGAAGTCGACGTGGCCCGGGGTGTCAATGAAGTTCAGCTGATACTTGATGCCGTCTTTGGCGGTGTAGTAGAGGGTAACGCTGTGGGCCTTGATGGTGATCCCGCGTTCACGCTCCAGATCCATGGAATCCAGTACCTGGGCTTCCATTTCACGCTCGGCCAGGCCGCCGCACATCTGGATGAAGCGATCGGCCAGCGTCGACTTGCCATGGTCAATGTGGGCGATGATGGAGAAATTGCGGATATGACTCAAATCACTCACGGATCAACACTCAAAAAGGCTGCAGGCATAGCCCGCCGAAAAATAGCCGGGAATTGTACCTGATACACGGCGCAAGCGTCACGTTCGCCTGTCACCCGGATTGCATGCAAAAACGCCCCGATCTGTCGATCGAGGCGTTTTCGAGGTTTAAAGCACAGATCAATCGCCTGTCATCAACCGGCTCTTCGCAACAGCCAGACGCCTGCTAGCGCACAGACACCGGCCGGCACCAGCACCGCGAACAGCGGCGAGAAACCGAACACCAGGCTCGACGGGCCGAGCAAATCCTGGACGATACGGAAGGTGAAGCCCACCAGCACGCCGGTGAACACGCGCTGGCCAAGGGTCACCGAGCGCAGCGGGCCGAAGATGAAGGAGATCGCCATCAGTACCAGTGCAGCGGTCACCAGCGGCTGCAACACCTTGACCCAAAATGCCAGCCAGTAACGGCCGTTGCTCAGGCCTTGCTCGGACAGGTAGTGGATGTAGCCCCACAGGCCGCTGATCGACAGCGATTCCGGGGCCATGACCACGGTGCTGAGCAATTGCGGACTCAACGCCACGTCCCATTGCTCGCTTGGGGTATTGACGACTTCGGTGCTGCGCTCATGGAACAGCGTGGTGGCAACGTCGGTGAGCTGCCACTTGGTGCCGTCGAACTCGGCCTTCTTGGCGAAACTCGAACTCAGCAGGTGACGCTCTTTGTCGAAGTGATAACGGGTCACGCCATACAGCAGGCCGTTCGGTTGCACGGCGTTGATGTGGATGAACTCTTCACCCTGACGGTGCCACATACCGTGCTTGGCGCTTTGCGCGTCGCCGCTGCCCTGCGCCAGCGAGCGGTTGGCCTGGGCCATGCTTTCGGTCGCAGGAGCAACGTATTCGCCGATCAGCACGCCCGCCAGCATCAGCACCAGCATTGGCTTCATGACCGCCCAGACGATACGGCCGATGGACACGCCAGCGGCGCGCATGACCGTCAGCTCACTGCTGCTGGCCAGACTGCCGAGGCCGATCAGGCAGCCGATCAATGCGGCCATTGGCAGCATTTCATAGAGTCGGCGCGGCGCAGTCAGCAATACAAAGCTCAGAACATCGACCAGCGTGTAGGTATCGCTGACGTCGCCCATCTCATCGATAAAGGCAAACAAGGTTGCCAGACCGAGAATGATTGCCAGCACGGCGATGATCGCCATGAACACGCTGCTGCCGATGTAGCGGTCGAGTTTAACCACGGGCCACCTCCAGCGCTGCGCGGCGGCTGGCCATCTTCAGGCGTAGCGGCTCCCAGTAGAGCAGGCCGAGGCCGATGAACAGGAAGATCGCGTGCACCCACCAGAGGCCGAGGGCCGGCGGGATCTTGCCTTTTTCAAGGGCGCCGCGGGCGGCAATCAGGATGGTCAGGTAAGCCATATAAAGAAGAATCGCCGGCAGCAGCTTGAGGAAACGCCCTTGGCGCGGATTGACTCGCGACAGCGGCACCGCCATCAGGGTCACGATAAATACCAGCAGCGGCAGGGACAAACGCCATTGCAGTTCGGTTTTCGAGCGGATGTCATCGCTGCCCAACAGAGACGAGGTCGGCATGGCGTCACGGTCGGTGACTTCTTCGCTGACGTCTGGCTTTGGCAGCAGCACACCGTAGGTTTCGTAGTGAATAGCGCGGTAATCGGCCTGACCCGGGCTGCCGTCGTAGCGATAGCCGTTGTCGAGAATCAGATAACGATTGCCGTCGGGGCGCACTTCCTGACGACCGCTTTCGGCCACCAGCACGGAAATCCCGCGGTCCTTCTGATTGGCGCCGAGGTTTTTCTGCGAGATGAATACGCTGCCCAAATTGACGCGATCGTCGCTCAGGGTTTCAGTGTAGGTCACCCGAGTACCGTCACGCAGGGCCTGGAAGCGTCCCGGCTCGAGGGTGTCGAACTCAGTCAGCGCGTCCTGCTTGTTCAGCAGCAACTGGAACTGGTTGGCGCCTTGCGGGGCCAGGCCCAGGCTCAGCCACGCCACCACCAGTGCCACCAGCGTCGCCGGAAACAGGGTCATGCGAAACAGCTTCTGCTGACTCATGCCGGTGGCCGAGAGCACGGTCATCTCGCTTTCCAGATACAGGCGACCGTAGGCCAGCAGGATCCCGAGGAACAGGCCCAGCGGCAGAATCAGCTGCAGGAAACCCGGCAGGCGATAGCCCATGATCAGGAACAACGAGCCCGGATCGAGCTGGCCGGCAGCGGCCTGAGCCAGATATTTGATGAAGCGACCGCTCATGATGATGACCAGCAGCACAGCACTCACGGCGCTGAGGGTCAACAGGACTTCGCGGGACAGATAACGGAAGACGATCAAACCAGACACTCCAGGGTTGTCAGGCTAAGGCGGCCAAACAAGCAAACACATCGACCGGCCCGCAACGCAGAGCCGTCGAAAAAAGATGCGGCATTATCCTGTGATTGGGGGCGCCTGTCACTGCGCACACTCATCCATGTCTGTAATCCTTTGCAGATCGTACAACCTAGGGGGCGTTCTCAATTAGTTTTCACACCGCGCCGGGTCTGCTGTTGTGCAGGGCAAGGCGCGAGAAGCGTGGTTTGATCATTCCAAATAAGCTTCGAGCAACGCAACCCTGCACAACAGCAGGCCCGGCCCTTCAGGTTGTGCCTTAAAGTCGGCCAGTCTGCGTTGCAGGCCTTGGAAAGGGAACAACCATTCCCAGCGGCCTGCGCCTTGCCTGGCTGGCTTTAAGGCGACAACGCGGTGTGAAAACTAATTGAGAACACCCCCTAGGGTTGTCAGGCGCGGGGAGCGAGGTTCAAACTGCGGCCCTTGTCGCAGGCTTTGGCCTGCGCCTCTTCTATCTATAAGCAGGCGACTGCGGCCTCCGTCGAACGCCTGCGTGTTGACCATTCATTCAGGGATCCGGACATGGAACTGGTTGTAAAAAGCGTTAGCCCAGAAACGTTGAAAACCGCCACCCTGGTGGTTGCTGTTGGCGAAGGCCGCAAACTCGGCGTCGCCGCCAAACAAGTCGACGAACTGAGCGGTGGCGCGATCAGCGCCGTGCTCAAGCGTGGCGATCTGGCCGGCAAGGTTGGCCAGAGCCTGTTGCTGCACAGCCTGCCGAACCTGAAAGCCGAGCGCGTGCTGCTGGTCGGCGTGGGCAAGGATGAAGAACTGGGCGATCGTCCGTTCCGTAAAATCGTGGCCGGCATCCTCAACACTTTGAAGGGTCTGGGCGGTAGCGACGCCGTGCTGGCGCTGGATGAAGTTATTGTCAAAAACCGCGACAGCTACGGCAAAACCCGTCTGCTGGCAGAAACCCTGGTGGATGGCGAATACACCTTCGACCAGTTCAAGAGCCAGAAAGCCGAACCGCGCGCCCTGAAGAAAATCACCCTGCTGACCATCAAGGCCGCGCAAGCCGAAGTGCAGCGCGCAGTGAATCACGCTACAGCGATCGCCAACGGCATGGCGTTCACCCGCGATCTGGGTAACCTGCCGCCGAACATCTGCCACCCGACCTTCCTCGGCGAACAAGCCAAGAATCTGGGCAAAGAGTTCAAGGATCTGAAAGTCGAAGTCCTCGACGAGAAGAAGATCAAATCCCTCGGTATGGGCTCGTTCTACGCCGTCGGCCAGGGCAGCGAGCAACCGCCGCGCCTGATCGTCATGCAATACAACGGCGGCAAGAAATCCGAGAAGCCGTACGCACTGGTCGGTAAAGGCATCACCTTCGACACCGGCGGCATCAGCCTGAAACCAGGCGCCGGCATGGACGAAATGAAGTACGACATGGGCGGCGCGGCCTCCGTGTTCGGTACCCTGCGTGCCGTACTTGAACTGAAACTGCCGATCAACCTGGTGTGCATTCTCGCCTGCGCAGAGAACATGCCGAGCGGCAACGCGACCCGTCCGGGCGACATCGTTACCACTATGAGCGGTCAGACCGTGGAAATCCTCAATACCGACGCCGAAGGCCGTCTGGTGCTGTGCGATGCGCTGACTTACTCCGAGCGCTTCAAGCCACAAGCGGTGATCGACATCGCCACCCTGACCGGCGCTTGCGTCGTTGCCTTGGGCGCCCACACTTCGGGCCTGCTGGGCAACAACGACGAGCTGATCGATCAACTGCTCAGCGCCGGCAAGGCTGCAGACGACCGTGCCTGGCAACTGCCGCTGTTTGACGAATACCAGGAGCAACTGGACAGCCCGTTCGCCGACATCGCCAACATTGGCGGGCCGAAAGCCGGGACCATCACGGCTGCATGCTTCCTGTCGCGCTTCACCAAGAACCTCAACTGGGCGCACCTGGACATCGCGGGCACCGCATGGACCAGCGGCGGCAAGGACAAAGGCGCAACCGGCCGTCCGGTGCCTCTGCTGACCCAGTACCTGCTGGATCGCGCCAAAGCCTGAACCCGCTGACGGGCGGCGTTACCTTCGGGTGACGCCGCTTGCTGCTCTGGAACCGCAATGACCAAAGTCGACTTCTATATCCTGCCCAGCGCCGACCCTTCGGCTCGCCTGGACTTTGCCTGCAAGCTCACCGAGAAAGCCTGGCGCATGGGCCACCGCATCTACCTGCATTGCAGCGATGCCGCCCAGCGTGATGATCTCGATGCGCGCCTGTGGGCATTCAAGGGCGAAACGTTTGTGCCGCATGGTCCGGCCGACAGCGAACCGGACGGTTTGATCGTTTTGGGTCTGGGTGAGGACTGCGGTCAGCATCAGGATTTACTGGTCAATCTCGACCTGAAAGTCCCGGCCTTCGCCAGCAAATTCGCCCGCGTGGCGGAAGTGGTGGTCGAAGATCCGACGATTCGAGCGGCCGCGCGGGAGAGTTTCCGTTTCTACCGCGAACAGGGCTATCCTCTGCAAGATCACCGTTTACAGCGACTCTGAGCATTCCAATGGACACTCCGAAACCGCAGCAAAAGTCCGCACACCTGTTGGACGATCTCGAATCGATCCGCCAGTTGCTCGGCGATGACAACCTGCAACCACCTCTGTTGACCGACACGGTCGACGATGGCGAACAGGAACAGATTCCGATGTTGTTCGATTCGGTCGGCAACGAGCCGGCAGCCGTCGAACCGCCTCCCGCGCCAGCTCCGACACCCGCCGTACAACCGGCGGCACCTGTGGATAAAGGTCCGGACGCCCTGCTCCACCTCGACAGCGAGCTGCGCGCCGCCGCGCAATTGATCATGCAGGACGTGATTGACGATTTCGCGCCGCACATCGAAACCGAAATCAAACGCCGTCTCGATGCGCGCATGGAACGGCTGCTCAGCCAGTACGAATAACCCCCAATCCCCTGTGAGAGCCAGCCTGCTGGCGATAGCAGCACCTCGGTTTTCCTGAAAAACCGCAGCGCCAGCATCGCGAGCAGGCTCACTCCTACATTTAGATCCCCTCCGGGCCCGCCCCGCTCGCCCTCGGCCCCATGCCCCGCTATACTCGTCGGCTTTTCCTGAATTAATGCCAATAGGGTCCCGCCGCGCATGGATAAGACCTACCAGCCGCACGCCATTGAAACTTCCTGGTACAACACCTGGGAGTCCGAGAACTACTTCGCCCCGCAAGGCGCGGGCGACTCCTACACCATCATGATCCCGCCGCCGAACGTCACCGGCAGCCTGCACATGGGTCACGGTTTCAACAACGCGATCATGGACGCCCTGATCCGTTTCCGCCGCATGCAGGGTCGCAACACCCTGTGGCAACCGGGCACCGACCACGCCGGTATCGCCACGCAGATGCTGGTGGAGCGTCAACTCGAAGCCCAGGGCCAGAATCGCCATGATCTGGGCCGCGAAAAATTCCTCGAGAAAGTCTGGGAATGGAAGGATCAATCCGGCGGCAACATCAGCCGTCAGATCCGCCGCCTCGGCTCGTCCGTCGACTGGAGCCGCGAGCGCTTCACCATGGACGACGGTCTCTCGGAAGCGGTCAAAGAAGCCTTCGTGCGTCTGCACGAAGACGGCCTGATCTACCGCGGCAAGCGTCTGGTCAACTGGGACACCAAACTGCACACGGCGATTTCCGACCTCGAAGTGGAAAACCACGACGAGAAAGGTTTCCTGTGGAACCTGAAGTACCCGCTGGCCGACGGCGCGAAAACCGCTGAAGGCAACGACTTCCTGATCGTCGCGACCACCCGTCCGGAAACCATGCTCGGCGACTCCGCCGTCGCGGTGAACCCGAACGATGAGCGCTACAAATCCCTGATCGGCAAGTTTGTCGAGCTGCCACTGGTTGGCCGCCGCATCCCGATCATCGCCGACGATTACTGCGATCCTGAATTCGGCACCGGCTGCGTGAAAATCACCCCGGCCCACGATTTCAACGACTACGAAGTCGGCAAGCGCCACAACCTGCCGCTGCTGAACATCTTCGACAAGAACGCCAACGTGCTGCCAGCCGCCCAGGTGTTCAACCTCGACGGTACGCTGAACGACAGCATCGATGGCGCGATTCCGGCTGAATACGCCGGCCTTGAGCGTTTCGAAGCGCGCAAGCAAATCGTAGCTGCGTTCGATGCCGCCGGCCTGCTGGTCAGCGTCAACGACCACGGCCTGAAAGTGCCGAAAGGCGACCGCTCCGGCACCATCATCGAGCCGTGGCTGACCGACCAGTGGTACGTGTCGACCAAGCCTTTGGCCGAGCCTGCGATTGCTGCCGTTGAAGACGGCCGCATCCAGTTCGTGCCGAAGCAGTACGAAAACATGTACTTCTCGTGGATGCGCGACATCCAGGACTGGTGCATCAGCCGTCAGCTGTGGTGGGGCCACCGGATTCCGGCCTGGTACGACGAGTCGGGCAAGGTCTACGTTGGTCGCGACGAAGCCGAAGTGCGTGCCAAGCACAACCTCGGCCCGGACGTGGCGCTGCAACAGGACAACGACGTCCTCGACACCTGGTTCAGTTCTGGCCTGTGGACCTTCTCCACCCTGGGCTGGCCTGAGCAGACCGAATTCCTGAAGAAATTCCACTCCACCGACGTGCTGGTGACGGGCTTCGACATCATTTTCTTCTGGGTTGCCCGGATGATCATGCTGACCATGCACCTGATCAAGAACGAGGACGGCACGCCGCAGGTTCCGTTCAAGACCGTGTATGTGCACGGTCTGGTGCGCGATGGCCAGGGCCAGAAGATGTCCAAGTCCAAGGGCAACGTCCTGGACCCGCTGGACATCATCGACGGTATCGAACTGGAAGAACTGGTGCAGAAGCGCACCTCCGGCATGATGCAGCCGAAACTGGCGAAGAAGATCGAGAAGCAGACCCGCGACGAGTTCGCCGACGGCATCGCCAGCTACGGCACCGATGCGCTGCGCTTCACCTTCTGCTCGCTGGCCTCGACCGGTCGCGATATCAAGTTCGACATGGGCCGCGTCGAAGGCTATCGCAACTTCTGCAACAAGATCTGGAACGCCGCACGTTACGTTCTGGACAAGGGCGAAGACTGCGGCCAGAACGGCGAAGCCTACGAGCTGTCGCTGGCGGATCGCTGGATCATCTCGCAACTGCAACGCACCGAAGCCGAAGTGACCCGTCAACTCGATCAGTTCCGTTTCGACCTGGCGGCACAAGCGCTCTACGAGTTCATCTGGAACCAGTACTGCGACTGGTACCTGGAACTGTCCAAGCCTGTGCTGTGGGACGAGAATGCGCCGGTTGAACGTCAGCGCGGTACTCGCCGTACGCTGGTTCGCGTACTGGAAGTGGCATTGCGTCTGGCGCATCCGTTCATGCCGTTCATCACTGAAGAAATCTGGCAGCGCATTGCGCCGCTGGCCGGTATTCAGGGCAAGACGATCATGCTGCAAGCGTGGCCAGTGGCCAACGAAGAGCGCATTGATCCGGCCGCCGAAGACGACATCGAATGGCTCAAGGAACTGATGCTCGGCACGCGTAACATCCGTGGCGAAATGAACATCGGCCCGGGCAAGCCGCTGCCGATCTACCTGAAGAACGTCAGCGCTGAAGACCAGCGCCGCCTGACCGAGAACGAAGCGCTGCTGAAGAAGCTGGCGCGTCTGGAATCGATCACCGTTCTGCAGGCTGGTGAAGAAGCACCGCTGTCCGCCACCGCTCTGGTTGGCGAGATGGAAGTGCTGGTGCCGATGGCCGGTCTGATCGACAAGGGCGCTGAGCTCGCGCGTCTGGACAAGGAAATCCTGCGTCTGCAGGGCGAAGTCCAGCGCGTTGGCGGCAAACTGTCCAACGCCGGTTTCGTCGACAAGGCCCCGGCCGAAGTCATCGAGAAGGAACGCGCCAAACTGGCCGAGGCTGAACAAGCCCTGGGCAAACTGGCCGAGCAGCATGCGCGGATTGCCAGCCTGTAACGGCAAATCGCAATGAAAAGGGAGGCCCAGGTGGTCTCCCTTTTTTATTCCTGATCACCACGAATCCCCTGTGGGAGCGAGCCTGCTCGCGAAAGCGGTGGGTCAGTCGACAAATCTGCCGGATGTGAAACCGCCTTCGCGAGCAGGCTCGCTCCCACAGTTTGACCGGTGTTGCCTTGAGATGTGGGACAATACCCGCCACTTTCAGCCATACCCGAATCGACCACGCCCATGAACGCCCCCCGCACACCCAAACCTGCGCGCAAGAAGCCTGACTCCGCGACCCCGACCAAGACCGTCGAGCCGCGTGAAAAGGCCAGCCTGCACCCGCGCAATCGCCATCAGGGTCGTTACGACTTCCCGGCGCTGATCAAGACCACGCCGGAACTGGCGAAGTTCGTGATCACCAACCCGTACGGCAAGGAAAGCATCGACTTCGCCAGCCCCGATGCGGTGCGCGTGTTCAACCGGGCGCTGCTCAAGTCGTTTTATGGCATCCAGCATTGGGACATCCCGGCAGACTACCTCTGCCCACCGGTTCCGGGCCGTGCCGATTACGTGCACTTCCTCGCCGATTTGCTGGCGAGCATGAACGACGGCAAGGTGCCGCGCGGCGCGATCGTCAACGTGCTGGACATCGGCATGGGTGCCAACTGCGTGTATCCGCTGATCGGTAACAGTGAATACCGCTGGCACTTCCTCGGTTCGGAGATCGACCCGACCGCCGTGGCTGCCGCCCGCGCCATCGTTCAGTCCAACGACCTGAACAAGGTGATCCAGCTGCGTCAGCAGGAAAACCGCAAGCACATCCTGATCGGTCTGCTGGAACCGGGTGAGCGCTTTGACCTGACCATGTGCAACCCGCCGTTCCACGCTTCGATGGATGAAGCGACCAAGGGCAGCGAGCGCAAATGGCGCGCACTGGGCAAGGCCGACCCGAAACGCAAACTGCCGGTGCTGAACTTCGGTGGCCAGTCGGCAGAGCTGTGGTGCGAGGGCGGTGAAGCGCGCTTCGTGACGCAACTGATCGCCGAGAGCGCGAATTTCCAGCATAAAGTGCTGTGGTTCAGCACATTAGTGTCGAAAGCTTCGAACCTGCCAGCCATCGAAACCGCGCTGAAAAAAGCCGGCGTGCTGGAAAGCCAGGTCGTCGAGATGTCTCAGGGCCAGAAGCAGAGCCGCTTTGTGGCCTGGACTTTCCAGACCAAGTCCGAGCAGCAGATCTGGCGCCGCGAGCGCTGGGTACGCTGATAGCTGCGCAGATGCCCCTGTGGGAGCGAGCCTGCTCGCGAAGGCGGTGTGTCAGTTAGCTTCAATATCGACTGATCCACCGCATTCGCGAGCAGGCTCGCTCCCACATTGGCCCTGCGATTCAGCCACCAAATCGCAGACACAAAAAAACCGTGCCCGGATCACTCCGGTGCACGGTTTTTTATTACTGCGTCTTACTTGTTCACAGCGTCGGTCAGGCCTTTGGCCACAACCAGCTTGATCACTTTCTTAGCAGGGATTTCGATGGCAGCGCCAGTCGAAGGGTTACGGCCAGTGCGGGCAGGACGCTCGGTCACTTTCAGCTTGCCGATACCTGGCAAGGTGATTTCGCCGCCGTTTTCCAGCTGATCGGCAACGATTTGGCCCAGTTGGTCCAGAGCGTTACGCGCGGTGGTTTTCGGCGCGTCGATAGCTTCAGCGATGTCGGCGATCAGTTGGTCTTTAGTAAGAGCCATGTAGTGTTCCTTCCCTATCAAATTCATATGGATTGCAGAGTGCAGTGTCAGCCATCGAGCCCGATCTTCTGGATCTGGCACCCTCGGCGATAACCACGACGAGTCGGGTTATAGATACCGAAATCAGGGTTTGGTTCGACCTGACAAATGCTGATTGCACGCTTAACGCAGTGACTTCGCGTAAGACCGGGCAAAACTAGCACAGAGACGGGGAAATATCCGCCTCTAGCTACCCATTTGGTCAGCTTTATTGCTCTAAATCGGTAAAAAACTGCATAAGGCCGGTCGTGCGCCCCGGTTTCGCCCTACAACCCGCGCCAAAACCAGTGGTTGCGGTACACTTAGCGCTTTTTCGGGGGAGCCTGCCCTCCTCCCATCCAACAGCCGAGAAGCCCATGCCGATCCGTCATTGCATCGTCCACCTGATCGACAAAAAACCCGACGGCACGCCTGCAGTTCTGCACGCCCGTGACACGGAACTGGCCGAGTCTGCAGCCATCGAAAACATGCTCGCCGACCTCAACGAGAGCTATAACGCCAAACAGGGCAAAGCCTGGGGCCTGTTTCATCCGGAATCCGGTGCGTTCCCGTTCAGCGGCTGGCTGAAGGAATACATGGAAGGCGGCAAGGACTTCACCGCGTTCAGCAAAGTCGCGGTCGAGCACCTGCAAAAATTGATGGAAGAGTCGAACCTGTCGGTCGGCGGCCACGTGCTGTTCGCCCACTATCAGCAAGGCATGACCGATTACCTGGCAATCGCCCTGCTGCACCACAGCGAAGGCGTGGCAGTGACCGATGAGCTGGACGTGACCCCGTCGCGCCACCTCGACCTCGGCCAGTTGCACCTGGCGGCGCGCATCAACGTCTCCGAGTGGCAGAACAACAAGCAGTCCAAACAGTACATCTCGTTCATCAAGGGCAAGAACGGCAAAAAAGTCTCGGAATACTTCCGCGACTTCATCGGCTGCCAGGAAGGCGTCGACGGCCCGGGCGAGACGCGCACGCTGCTCAAGGCCTTCAGTGACTTCGTCGAGAGCGAAGACCTGCCCGAAGAGTCCGCTCGCGAGAAGACCAAAACCCTGGTCGATTACGCCAGCAGCCAGGCCAAACTCGGCGAACCGATGGGTCTGGAAGAGTTGTCCGAGCTGATCGACGAGGAGCGCCCGAAAGCCTTCTACGATCACATCCGCAACAAGGATTACGGCCTGTCGCCAGAGATTCCGGCGGACAAACGCACCCTGAATCAATTCCGCCGCTTCACCGGCCGCGCCGAAGGCCTGTCGATCAGCTTTGAAGCGCACCTGCTGGGTTCGAAGATCGAATACGACGAAGAGGCTGGCACCCTGGTGATCAAAGGCCTGCCAACGTCGCTCACCGATCAGTTGAAGCGGCGTAACTGATGCTCGGCAATGTGCTGAAGAAAGTTGCGCTGGTTCTGCTGGTGGTCGTGGTCTATCAGAACTGGGGCAAGATCGAGCGGGTGTTCAATCCGTCGCAGATGGTTGCAGAGCAGACGCGCGCGCAAGCCAACGTCGTGCTCTACGCCACCGACTGGTGCGGCTACTGCAAGCAGACCAAACGCTTTCTCGACAGCAAGGGGATTGCGTTCAAGGAGTTCGATATCGAGAAGGATGCCGAGGCGCGCAAGGCGTACGAGGCATTGGGTGGACGCGGGATTCCGCTGATTGATGTGAACGGCACGTTGATTCGCGGGTTTGACCCGGACGAAATCCTCGCCGCCCTGAAATAACCTGTAGGAGTGAGCCTGCTCGCGATAGCGGTGTGTCAGTCGATAAATCCGCCGATTGACACACCGCTATCGCGAGCAGGCTCACTCCTACAAAGTTTTGCATCAGACTTGAGAGATCAGCGTGCTTCGATACGGAAACCGAAACGCGGGAAGTGCACATGCACCACACCGCCACGCTCGTCTTCGCGACGAATGATCAACTCTTCGCGACCGGCAAACAGCAACTCACCCACCACCGGATCAACCCCGTAATCCGTCGCCGAGATCGCCACCTGCTGCCCAGCCTTGAACCCATTCGGATCTACGAACTGCTCATCCGGCAACACCGCCGGTGTCGCGTTACGTGCAACCTCCAGCGCCTCTTCCGACGTCATCGCACTGGCTGCGCCATGACCGAAGCCCAGCACTCGTCCCAACCAGGCCGCAACAGCCGGATATTCATCCACCAGCGGAGCCGTGACATGCGTAGCCTTGAGGAACCACAGCGGATGCGCCAGCGCGAAGTCGGCAATCGACGGCTCGCCGAACAGGAAGTCGCCCTGCTCGCGCTGTAACTGCTGCTCAAGGCGAGCCATGATCGTCGGCCACTGATGCTTGGCTTGTTCGGCAGACAAACGCGTGGCGCTGCCACCACTGAACAGACCGGCGCGGTCGGCGATAAAAGCCTTGATCGCTTCCGGCGGCAACTTGGCGAAGCGCACCGCCACCGATTCCGGCTGAAACACCAGACTCACCGCATGCTGGAACACCACCGAATCAGCCCATGTGGCAAAACTGGCGGCGGTGAATTCCTGGCCCTCGGGAAAGAACGCCGGCAAAGCCTTTTCCTGTTCCAGGCGACGGGCGATTAACGATGTGTCGCAATAGATATCAGCGCCAATCTGCAGCACCGGGGTTTTGCGATAGCCGCCGGTCAGGGCGGTCAGATCCGGTTTCGGCATCACCGGCGAGATGTGCACCGAGCGCCACGACAAGCCTTTGAAGCCCAGCAGCAGGCGGGCCTTCTCGGCAAATGGAGAGGTCGGGTAATGATGGAGAATCAACTCGGACATGCTCGGCTCCGCCGCTCAGATAGTGAGCCAGCAGCTTAGCGTGCATTTGCTTAGCAGCCTACAGATCTGCCTGATGGGAACTGATCAGTCAGATTGATAAGACGCAACCAGACATTCCTTGGCGCTCTTCCTGAGTTTTTTGATCAAGCGTTCCTGACGCAGCGCATCGCTCTTGTCGCGGCACAGCTCGGTGTAGACCAGCGCCATCGCCGGGCTGGAGAGAAAGAACCGCGCGCCTTTGCCGCTTTGATGCTTGGCGAAGCGGCGCACGGGGTCATCGCTGATCCCGCAGTACAACGAACCATTGGCGGCGCGAACGAGGTAGACAAACCAGGATTTGCTCACCGGTTCGGGCACATCGACAGATTTTTCGCTAAGGCTGGTCACTTCGGGATCAAGACGTGTAGGAAACAGGCGGCGATCTTATCAGCGCCCGGCCTGAAATGCCTTCAGCCCCTTCAGCGCCTGAGCGCGCACGGCGTTGCGCACCAGCGGCGTCCAGCCGAGCAGAAGGCCTTTGAAACCCAGCGCCTGACGCGACCAGCGCCACAGATCGAAGTGATCGTGGTGCTCGCAGATCTTGCCGTCACGGAAGACGAAACGGGCCTGGATATCGTTGATGACGATGTTGCCGGTCTGGCTGAACAGGTAGGTCGCGACCCAATGTGCGCCGCCGCTGCGCTCGTCGGCACGGATGTTGTCGAAGGTCAGCGAGAAATCCTTGGCCCGAGTGGTGAGCATGCGCCACATGTCGCCGGCATCGCGCCCGCGCAGTTCACCGAAGGCCGGATCGCTGAATACTACGTCGTCGGTGTAGCAGGCGGCCATGGCTTCGGCATCGAGGCGCTGGAAGGCCTGATAGAAACGGGTGATCAACGCGGCGTGGGCTTCGCTCATGGGCAATCTCCAAAATAGGTACAGATTGCCAGCACGATAATCTGCAATGCGCAGAAACACTATCGGCATTCGCAAACCGAATACCCGCTGTACACAAAACCCATGTAGGAGTGAGCCTGCTCGCGATAGCGCCCTTCCAGTCAACATTGTGCTGACTGGACCACCACTATCGCGAGCAGGCTCACTCCTACAGTTTGAACCGCGTCAGATTTTTTCGCTTTGCACTTGCACGTACAGCGCACGCCCGGCGCCAAGCCCGGCGATGATCGCACCGGTACCAATGATGCCGAAGATCCAGCCCAGCGCATTCCAGCCGCCGGTCCAGTCATGCACCACGCCGACCGCGAACGGCCCCATGGACGCGAGGGTGTAGCCGAAGCCCTGAGACATGCTCGACAGGTTCGCCGCGACATGGGAATCGCGCGAACGCAGCACAATCAACGTCAACGCCAGACTGAACGTACCGCCCTGCCCCAGACCCAGCAAAATCGCCCAGCCCCACAGGCCTTCGATCGGCGCATACAGGCAGCCGAACAGACCGCCGAGGGTCAGCGCCATGACCACGACGATGGCCAGACGCTGATCCTTGCCGCGAGTGGCCAGCCATGGTGCGGCCAACGAGCTGGCAAGTTGAATGATCACCGAACCGGACAACACCAGCCCGGCTTGGGTTGGCGTCAGGCCGCGACCAATCAGGATCGACGGCAACCAGCCAAAGACGATGTAGGCCAGCGACGATTGCAGGCCCATGTACAAGGTCACCTGCCAGGCCAGCGGATCACGCAGCAGACCGCGCACACGATAAGCGACATTGTGCGCGCCATGCTTTTGCCCGACTTGCGGCAACCAGAACACCGCCGCAACCAGCGCCGGAATCACCCAGAAACCCAGGCCCATCGCCCAGCTACCACCGAAGTGCTCACTAAGCGGCACACTGGAACCCGCTGCCATCGCCGCGCCCAGACACAACGCCATGGTGTAGACGCCGGTCATGGTGCCGGCGTGTTTGGCGAAGTCGCGCTTGACGATCCCCGGCAACAGAACACCGATGATGCCGATGCTCGCGCCGCCCAATACGCTGCCGGCGAACAGGCCGATCTCACCGAAGTTGCTGCGCAAAATGATCCCGCCGGCCAACGCCAACAAAATCCCCAGCACCACCCGCTCAGCGCCAAAACGTCGCGCCAGAATCGGCGCCAAGGGTGCAAACAAACCGAGGCAAAGCACCGGCAACGTGGTCAGCAAACCCGCCTGAGCTGCCGATAATCCGAGGCTTTTGGAAACGTCACTGAGCAGCGGCGCCATGCTCGACAGCGCCGGACGCAAGTTCAACGCGACCAGAATCAAACCCAGCAGCAACAGCCACGGCCGGCGCACCAGCGGATGGCTTTGTTGCACTTGCTCGTCGTCAGCCTCGGCGTCGATCAGCAGCTCTTCAAGCTCTGCCGTGCGTTTGGGGGTTGTGGATATCTCACTGCGGGACATGGATTTCTCGGTTTCAAGGTTCATTGATCAATTGCCTCGACAAGGCTTTGGCCCGTTCCGGGTCGCGTTGTTCGACCGCATCGAGCAACTCGATGTGCAGGTCGAACACTTCCTGACGGCGCGGGACGATGTTCAGGGTCTGGCGCAATTGCGCGCCGACGATGCTGGAGAAATAGCGATAAAGCTCGCTGAGGGTCGGGTTGTGCGCGGCATCGACCAGCCGGCGGTGGAACACCAGATCGCAGGCGATGTAGGTGTCGAGGTCGCCGTGATAGTGACTGCCGCTGGTGCCGAGCGCCTCACGCAATGCGACGAGGTCTTCTTCAGTACGACGTAACGCCGCCAGGCCGATGGCCTCGACTTCGAGGATGTGGCGGGTTTCCCGTGCCTGTTCCAGCGAGCATTGCGACAGCGCTTTCAGGGTATCCATCGGATCGACCACTGCGCGCAGATAACTGCCATCGCCCTGACGAATCTCGATCAGTCCGGAAAACGCCAGCACGCGCATGGCTTCGCGCACGGTGTTGCGGCTGATGCCCAGCTCGGCGCACAGCTCGGGTTCGGTCGGCAAACGCTCGCCAACCTGCCAGGCACCGCTGTTGATGCGCTGACGGAGTTGATCCAAGGCCTGATCGACCAGGGATCGCTTGATGAGTGGAGAAATGTCTGACATAGGATTGGCCCTTTCATCCAATCATAGGATGAATTTTCTGACATGTTAGTCAGACCCGTGTAGGACGGCAACCACCTAGGGTCAATCGGAGACACATGAAGCGGTATTTTCGATTGGTGAAAATTACCCTTTAAGGGTAATTTCAGGGACAGGGTTTTGGTTTCTTATGGAAAAGAACACACCCCATTATGAGCTGGCGGTGATCAAGGCTGAGGTGAGGCGGTTAGGTCAAAAAGCTTTCACCAAAGCTTCGGTCAAATCAGCTGAGAAGCTCGGCTTCAACCTCAGCGAAATGCTAGAGATCGTTTTCGAGCTACAAACCAGGATGTTGTACAAATCGATGACTACTTATGACGATCATCGAATCTGGCAAGACGTGTATCACATCAATTCACGAGATCAGGAGATTTACATCAAGGTGACCTACCGCCCCGGCGGCAGCCCACCGGTAATCTCCTTCAAGGAGAAAAACCCATGAAAACCCAGCAATGTGTCAGCTGCGGTGCACGTGAGGGAATGAGGCATTTCCAGGGTCGCGGAGAAACCCTGAGTGTCAAAGGCATGGAGCGCCGAGTAGACGATCTATCTGGTTGGGAGTGCCAGAAGTGCGGTGAAGTGGAATGGGATTTCGACACCGATAGTGCTGAGCGTTATTGTGATGCCGGTGACGAGCTGGTTCTCGCTGGCAGACAAATGATCGGCGCCGAGATGAAACGTATTCGACGCAAATTGCACCTGACGCAGAAAGAGACGGTGCAACTGCTCTCTGGTGGCGGGCATAACGCATTCTCTCGCTACGAACGCGGCGAGTTACTTCCACCCAAAGCATTGGTGCTGCTGATGCGTCTATTGGATCGTCATCCCTACATGCTCGTCGATATCCAGACCTTGGCTGAAGGCGCAGACCTGCGAGGTTTCACGCACACCGTACACAAGGAACACGAAACCCTCACCGTTTCCTGACCCACAAAAAAACAAACCCGGCACAAGGCCGGGTTTGATTTACACACAAACCATCAGTGCAAAATCTGACTCAAGAACAACTTCGTCCGCTCATTCTGCGGGTTATCGAAGAAGTCATTCGGCGCCGCCTGTTCAACGATTTCACCCTTGTCCATGAAGATCACACGGTTGGCCACGGTGCGGGCAAAACCCATCTCGTGAGTCACGCAAAGCATGGTCATACCGTCTTCAGCCAGACCGATCATGGTGTCGAGTACTTCCTTCACCATCTCCGGATCGAGCGCTGAAGTCGGTTCATCGAACAGCATGATTTTCGGCTTCATGCACAGCGCGCGGGCGATCGCCACACGCTGTTGCTGACCACCGGACAGTTGCCCCGGGAATTTGTGCGCCTGCTCCGGAATGCGTACGCGTTCCAGGTAATGCATGGCGATTTCCTCGGCCTTGCGCTTGGGCATCTTGCGTACCCACATTGGCGCCAGGGTGCAGTTCTGCAAAATGGTCAGGTGCGGAAACAGGTTGAAGTGCTGGAACACCATGCCGACTTCGCGGCGGATCGCTTCGATCTGCTTGAGGTCGTTGGTCAGTTCCACGCCGTCGACGACGATGCGGCCCTGCTGGTGCTCTTCCAGACGATTGAGGCAACGAATCGTCGTCGACTTACCCGACCCCGACGGGCCGCACAGGACGATACGCTCGCCCTGTTTGACATTGAGGTTGATGTCTTTGAGCACGTGGAACTGGCCGTACCACTTGTTGACGCCCTGCATCTGAATAATGCCTTCAGGACCTACAGGCTTTTTGATTGCTTCACTCATTTACAGAACTCCTAACGCTTGTGGCCAGTGTCGAGCTTGCGTTCCAGATGCATGGAATAGCGCGACATACCAAAACAGAAAATCCAGAACACCAGGGCGGCGAACACGTAGCCTTCGGTGGCCATGCCCAGCCATTTCGGGTCGGCAGCGGCTTGTTTGACGCTGTTGAGCAGGTCAAACAGGCCGATGATGATCACCAGACTGGTGTCCTTGAACAGCGCAATGAAGGTGTTGACGATGCCGGGAATGACCAGCTTCAGGGCTTGCGGCAAAATCACCAGGCCCATCGAACGCCAGTAACCGAGGCCCATCGCTGCAGCCGCTTCGTACTGACCTTTGGGGATCGCTTGCAGACCGCCGCGCACCACTTCGGCCACATAGGCCGACTGGAACAGGATTACGCCGATCAGTGCCCGCAGCAGCTTGTCGAAGTTCATGCCTTCGGGCAGGAACAGCGGCAGCATCACCGAGGACATGAACAGCACCGTGATCAACGGCACGCCGCGCCAGAACTCGATGAAGGTCACGCAGACCACCCGAATCGCTGGCATGTTCGAACGACGACCCAGCGCCAGCACGATCCCCAGTGGCAAAGCTCCCGCGATACCGACAGTGGCGATCACCAGGGTCAGCATCAGGCCGCCCCACTGGCTGGTTGCCACCGGGGTCAGGCCGAAACCGCCGTGCAACAGGGTGAAGGCAATGATCGGGTACAGCACCAGGAAGCTCAGCCCGTAGACCGCTTTACGCGGCACACGCGAGATGAACAATGGTGCCGCGCCGATCACCGCCAGCCACACAGTCAGGTCGACGCGCCAGCGCAGTTCCGTCGGGTAGTAGCCGTACATGAACTGGCCGAAACGCTGCTGAATGAACACCCAGCAGGCGCCCTCCTTGGTGCAGTCGGCGCGGGTGGTGCCGACCCAGTTGGCATCGACAATCGCCCAACTGACAATCGGCGGCACCACGAGATAAATCAGGTAGAACGCAAACAGCGTCAGCAGGGTGTTGAGCCAGCTGGAGAACATGTTCGCGCGCATCCACGCCACCACGCCGATGCTGCTGTTCGGTGGGGGCATGTCGGGTTTGAAAGTATGAGTACTCATGCGCTTTTCCTTACCGCTCGATCAGCGCAATGCGCTTGTTGTACCAGTTCATCAGCAGGGAAATGCTGATACTGATCGCCAGGTACACGCTCATGGTGATGGCAATCACCTCGATCGCTTGACCGGTCTGGTTAAGCACCGTGCCGGCGAACAGCGACACCATTTCCGGATAACCGATACCGGCGGCCAGCGAAGAGTTTTTCGCCAGGTTGAGGTATTGGCTGGTCAACGGCGGAATGATCACGCGCAGGGCTTGCGGAATGATCACCTTGCGCAGGGTCGGGCCGTTGCGCAGGCCAAGCGAACGCGCCGCTTCGGTCTGGCCATGGCTGACCGACTTGATCCCGGAACGCACGATCTCGGCGATAAACGCTGCGGTGTACACCGTCAGGGCCAGGGTCAAGGCGAGCAGTTCCGGGATCAGCACCCAGCCACCAACAAAGTTGAAGCCTTGCAGCTTGGGCATTTCCCAGTGCAGCGGGGCTCCAAAGATCAGTGCGCACAACGCCGGGATCACCAGCAAAATCGCCAGGCCGACCCAGAACTTGTGAAACGGCACGCCGGTTTCTTCAAAGCGCTTGTTGGCCCAGCGGGTCATCAGCACGATGCCGACGATGGCCACCACGATGCTGATCACGAACGCCCAGAAACCATCAGCCGCCAGCGCGGCCGGCATGTTCAGGCCTCGACTGCTGACGAAGAAGGTGTCGCCGAAGTTATGGCTGTTGCGCGGCCCCGGCATGGTCAGGAATACCGCGAAGTACCAGAACAGGATTTGCAGCAGCGGCGGAATGTTGCGGAACACTTCCACATACACCGTCGCCAGTTTGCTGATGATCCAGTTCTGCGACAGCCGCGCCACACCGATGATGAAACCGAGGATCGTCGCCAGAACCACGCCGATCACAGTCACCAGCAGGGTGTTGAGCAGACCGATGACAAAGACGCGGGCATAGCTGTCCGCTTCGGTGTAGTCGATCAGGTGTTGAGCGATGCCGAATCCGGCACTGCGCTCCAGAAAGCCGAAACCGGAGGTAATGCCCCGGTGCTGAAGGTTGGTTTGCGTGTTGTCGAACAGGTACCAGCCCAGCGAGACCACCGCCACAACGGTGATGATCTGGAATAGCCACGCACGCACTCGTGGATCGCTGAGGCTGAGCCTCTGCTTTGGTGCGCCGATTGAATTTTGCATGAAGTGCCCCGGAAAAAATGGAACAAGAACATCACCCGGCGGTTGGCCCGCCGGGCGATAGAACCATTAGCGCACTGGTGGTGCGTACTGAATGCCGCCGTTGTTCCACAGGGCGTTCAAGCCGCGGTCGATTTCCAGCGGAGTACCCTTGCCGAGGTTTTTCTCGAAGATTTCGCCGTAGTTGCCGACTTGTTTGACGATCTGCACAACCCAGTCTTTCGGCAGTTTCAGGTCTTTGCCGTACTCGCCGTCAGCGCCGAGCATACGGGCGACGTCCGGGTTCTTCGTCGACTTGGCTTCCGCTTCGACGTTCTTCGAAGTGATGCCGGCTTCTTCGGTGTTGAGCAGCGCGTAGCCAACCCAACGGACGATGGCCAGCCACTCGTCGTCGCCGTTACGTACGACCGGGCCCAGCGGTTCTTTGGAAATGGTTTCCGGCAGAACCACGTAGTCCTTCGGCGAGGCCAGCTTGGAGCGCTGGGCAAACAGCTGGGACTTGTCGGAGGTCAGCACGTCGCAACGACCGGATTCCAGCGACTTGGCGCTTTCATCGGAGGTGTCGAAAGTGATCGGGGTGTATTTCAGACCGTTGCCGCGGAAGTAGTCGGAAACGTTCAGCTCGGTGGTGGTACCGGCCTGGATGCAGATGGTTGCACCGTCCAGCTCTTTGGCACTCTTCACGCCCAGCTTGTTGTTCACCAGGAAGCCGATGCCGTCGTAGTAGGTAATGAAGCCAGGGAATTTCAGGCCCATGCCCGCGTCACGCGAACTGGTCATGGTGGTGTTGCGCGACAGAATGTCGATCTCGCCCGATTGCAGCGCGGTGAAGCGCTCCTTGGCGTTCAACTGACTGAACTTGACCTTGGTCGCGTCGCCGAAGACGGCAGCGGCCACAGCGCGGCAGACGTCAGCGTCGATCCCGAGGATCTTGCCGGTCGCGTCCGGTACCGAGAAGCCCGGCAGACCGTCGCTCACGCCACACTGCACAAAACCTTTCTTCTGCACTGCATCCAGGGTTGCACCCGCCTGAGCGAACCCGCTGACACCGAGTACTGTTGCTGCAGTCACGATGGCCAGGGTGGATTTCAACATCTTCATTCAAACCTCCAGTTTTGCTCTTGTTGTGTCGGAGCTTGAGTCCAGTCGCACCCTTTTGAGGCGTTGTTGACCCGTGTTGGCTTTTTTTGGGGTCAACCGACGTAAGACCTTCGCTATGAGTCTAGTAGGAGAAAATCCACATCATGGACAACTCACTTCTCACCAATCGGCCGAACGGGCTGTAGCCCTTTCACGTTCGCTGCGCCCGTAGCGGCCATTGGCGAACATCCATCACCGGATTCTTTGCCATCCCGTCGCGGGTCGTACACTGATAGTGTTACCGCCACGCGTAGGATGTTTCGTACAAAACCTTCCATAGCAAAGCCCGTACCACACCTGTCGCGGAATCGATTCGGCGACAGGTCAATAGCAAAACTTGTAACCTTGCGACATCTTCTTAACGGATCAACCGGACGCGCACTCGAATCACGCACTTAATGAGAGCGCCCGCACATATTTGGAGCAGACATGACCGAGCCCTTGATTCTTCAGCCTGTTAAGCCCGCAGACGCCTGCGTGATCTGGCTGCACGGCCTCGGCGCCGACCGCTACGACTTCCTGCCGGTCGCCGAGGCATTGCAGGAAAGCCTGCTGAGCACGCGCTTCGTGCTGCCGCAGGCGCCCACACTTCCAGTGACGATAAATGGCGGATATGCCATGCCGAGCTGGTACGACATCAAAGCCATGAGCCCGGCACGGGCGATTGACCGTGAGCAGTTGGAAGCGTCGGCGGATCGCATCATTCAATTGATCGAAAACGAGCGCGCCAGCGGAATAGACGCCTCGCGGATTTTCCTCGCCGGTTTTTCCCAGGGTGGCGCTGTGGTGTTGCACACCGCTTTTGTGAAATGGCAGGGGCCGTTGGGCGGTGTGCTGGCGTTGTCGACGTATGCGCCGACCTTCAGCGATGAGATGGAGCTTTCAGCCAGTCAGCAGCGGATTCCCGCGATATGCCTGCACGGCCAGTTCGATGGCGTGGTGCAGAACTCGATGGGGCGCAGTGCCTATGAGCATTTGGTGAAGCATGGTGTCACCGTGACATGGCAGGAATACCCAATGGAGCACGAAGTGTTACCCGAGGAAATTCGCGACATCGGCGTTTGGTTGAGCGAACGTCTGCGCTGATCACGCCAGCAATGCCTGCCCTTTGATCATCACACTACGCCGCGCCCGTTTCTTGCATTACACTGGCCGGCGTACATTCCTTAACCAATTGATGAGATGACCGTGCTCGAAGCACTCAAGAAGATGTTCGGTAAAAGCGAGGCTGAGCAGCTCGCGCCAGTTCCCAGTGCGCCGTCGCACGCCCCCGGTCATCGCAACGATGCGCCCCAGGCCGACCGCCCCGCTGCCGTAGCAGCACCGAAGCAAGACCCGCAACCCGCTCCGGCCGCGCCAATCGCCGCCGAGCCTGCGCGCAATGAAGAGCCGAAACCGGCCAGACCGCGTCGCGAACCGAAGCCCAAGGCACCGGTGATTCCATGGAAACTCGAAGATTTCGTCGTCGAGCCACAGGAAGGCAAAACCCGCTTCCACGATTTCAAGCTGTCGCCAGAACTGATGCACGCCATTCAGGATCTGGGCTTTCCGTATTGCACGCCGATCCAGGCGCAGGTGCTGGGCTTCACCCTCGCCGGCAAAGACGCCATTGGCCGCGCGCAGACCGGCACCGGTAAAACCGCCGCGTTCCTGATCTCGATCATCACCCAGCTGCTGCAAACGCCGCCGCCGAAAGAACGCTACATGGGCGAACCCCGTGCGCTGATCATCGCGCCGACCCGTGAGCTGGTGGTGCAGATCGCCAAGGACGCCGCCGACCTGACCAAATACACCGGCCTCAACGTCATGACGTTTGTGGGTGGCATGGACTTCGACAAGCAGCTCAAGCACCTCGAAGCGCGCCACTGCGACATTCTTGTGGCAACTCCGGGCCGTCTGCTCGACTTCAACCAGCGTGGCGACGTGCACCTGGACATGGTCGAAGTGATGGTGCTGGACGAAGCCGACCGCATGCTCGACATGGGCTTCATCCCGCAAGTGCGGCAGATCATTCGCCAGACGCCACCGAAGTCCGAGCGCCAGACCTTGCTGTTCTCCGCGACCTTCACCGAAGACGTGATGAACCTGGCCAAGCAGTGGACCACCGATCCGTCCATTGTCGAAATCGAAGTCACCAACGTCGCCAGCGAAAACGTCGAGCAACACATCTATGCGGTGGCCGGTGCCGACAAGTACAAATTGCTCTACAACCTTGTCAACGATAATGGCTGGGAGCGGGTGATGGTCTTCGCCAACCGCAAGGACGAAGTCCGCCGTATCGAAGAGCGTCTGGTGCGCGACGGTGTGAATGCTGCGCAGTTGTCCGGCGACGTGCCACAGCACAAACGCATCAAGACCCTCGAAGGTTTCCGCGAAGGCAAGATTCGCGTGCTCGTCGCCACCGATGTCGCCGGTCGCGGCATTCACATCGACGGCATCAGCCACGTGATCAACTTCACTCTGCCGGAAGTCCCGGACGACTACGTGCACCGCATCGGCCGGACCGGTCGTGCTGGCGCCGATGGCGTGTCGATCAGCTTCGCCGGTGAGGACGACTCCTACCAGTTGCCGTCCATCGAAGAGAAGCTCGGTCGCAAGATCAGCTGTGAAACGCCGCCGACGCACCTGTTGCGTGCGGTTGAGCGCAAGCGTCCGCAGTAAGCGACGCTTGAAAGAAAAGCGCAGCCGGCAACGGACTGCGCTTTTTTTTCGTCTGGTGTTTGATCAGATGCTTGCGAGAGAAAACTAAAAGTCCATAATGGACAAATAAGTTTATTTTTCGTTTTCGGAGCCTGATATGTCCAGTACGCCCTACGTGATCGACCAGCATCAGGCCCGCGAGTTGCTGGCGCGCATCGATGTGCCGCAGATCCTGCGCAAGCTGTTCCGCGATCTCGCTGCCGGACACGCCGTGCAGCCGGCGCAGCAACTGGTGGAATTCCCGCAGGGTGCCGGCGACTTCATCAATTATCTGGGGGTGCTGGCAGAGGACGGCGTGTACGGTGTGAAGACCTCGCCGTACATCGTTCGCGAGCAAGGCCCGTTGGTCACGGCATGGACTTTGTTGATGTCGATGAAAACCGGTCAGCCGCTGCTGCTCTGCGATGCCGGTGAACTGACCACCGCGCGCACCGCTGCGACCACCGCCGTGGCGGTCGACGCCCTCGCGCCGCTGAATGCCACGCGACTGGCGATCATCGGCAGCGGCAAGGTTGCCCAGGCGCATTTGCACTACGTGAAATCGCTGCGTGATTGGCAGAGCATCAGCCTGTATTCGCCAAGTCTGTCCGCCGACGCGCAAACCCAGGCACTGTTGAAAGCCATCACGCCTGCGCTGACGATCGCTGACAGCCGTGAAGCCGCCCTCGCCGGGGCCGACGTGATCATGCTGTGCACCTCGTCCGCCGGGCCGGTGATCGATCCCGACACCTTGAGCAAACCGGCCCTGATCACCTCGATCAGCACCAACGCCCCACGCGCCCACGAAGTGCCGCCGCAGAGCCTCAACGACATGCAGGTGTTCTGCGACTATCGTCTGACCACGCCGGGGTCGGCGGGTGAGATGTTGATTGCCAGTGAACAGCATGGCTGGAGCCAGGATTCGATTGTTGGTGACCTCGCCGACTTGCTCAGCGAGAAAGTCCAGCGCCCGGATTACGACCGTCACGTTTTTTTCCGTTCTATTGGCCTGGGACTGGAAGACATAGCCCTCGCCAATGCGATTTATCTCTTAACCCACTAACACCACATATCCCTGTAGGAGTGAGCCTGCTCGCGATAGCGGTCTTACATTGAGCATTATTGTTGCCTGATACACCGCTTTCGCGAGCAGGCTCACTCCTACAGGGGATAGCGAACTATTGGATATTGCGTACCCACTGGAGAACCTCATGAGCCAGGCAGATTTCATCATCATCGGCGGCGGGATTGCCGGCGCTTCCAGCGGTTTCTGGTTGTCGCCGCACGGCAAAGTGATCGTGCTCGAACGCGAATCCCACCCGGCCTATCACTCCACCGGGCGCTCCGCCGCGCTGTTCACTGCAGCCTATGGCACACCGCAGGTACGTGCACTGACCCAGGCCAGCCGCGAGTTTTTCGATCATCCGCCGGCCGGCTTCTGCGAACACCCGCTGCTCACCCCGCGCGGCGAAATGACCGTCGACTTCACCGGCGACCCCGCCGAACTGAACAACCAATACCTCAGCGCCAAAGCCACCGTGCCGGAGATGCAATTGCTCAGCGCCGACGAAGCCTGCGCACGCCTGCCGATCCTGCGCCGGGAAAAAGTCCATGGCGCGATCTACGATCCAAGCGCCAGCGACATCGACACCGACGCCTTGCATCAGGGCTACCTGCGCGGCATTCGTCGCAACAATGGCGAAGTGCGCACTGATTGCGAAGTGCTTGGTCTCAGCCGTGACACCGCTGGCCTTTGGCATGTGCAGACCAACGGTGAGACCCTCAGCGCGCCGGTGATCATCAACGCCGCCGGCGCCTGGGCCGACAAGATCGGTTCACTGGCGGGTGCCAAGCCGCTGGGCCTGCAACCAAAACGCCGCGCCGCGTTCATCTTCGCCGGCCCCGAAGGTGTCGATATTCATCATTGGCCGATGCTGGTCAGCCTCGACGAATCCTTCTATATGAAGCCAGACGCCGGCATGTTTCTCGGCTCGCCGGCCAACGCCGACCCGGTCGAACCCCACGACGTGCAGCCGGAAGAACTGGATATCGCCATGGGCATTTACCAGATCGAAGAAGCCACCACGCTGACCATCCGCCGCCCGACTCGCACCTGGGCCGGGCTGCGCAGTTTCGTCGCCGACGGTGATCTGCTCAGCGGTTTCGATTCGCAAGTGCCGGGATTGTTCTGGGTCGCCGCGCAAGGTGGCTACGGCATCCAGACTTCGCCAGCGATGGGCCAGGCCAGCGCGGCGTTGGTGCGCGGCGAGCCACTGCCCGAGCACTTGCGCAACTTCGGCCTGAGCAGCGCCATGCTCTCGCCCGCCCGCCTCGCCTGATCGTCCACCCGGATGACGCGCCCAACGGATTGCGGCACACTCGCAACGCCTCCTGATCAAGGGGGCGTTGACGCTGCCTGGAGTTCCACTGTCATGACCGCCCCTGAATTCGACCCGGCGCTGGATAACTTCCGTGCCATCGCCGATGCCATCGCCACGCTGTTCTTTCCGCACGCCGAAGTGGTGCTGCACGACCTGCGCACGCAGAAGGTCGACTACATCGCCAATAACCTGTCCAAACGTGAGATCGGCGACGACTCGTCACTGCAAGACATGCTCAGCGAGGATGTCAGCGACCGCAATATCGGTCCGTACGAAAAGCTCAATTGGGACGGTCAGAAGATTCGCAGCCTGAGCAGCGTCCTGCGCGACAGTGAAGGCATGCCGCTGGCGGTGCTGTGCATCAATCTGAATATTTCGCTGTTCGAGAACGCCAAGGCTGCGCTGGACCTGTTTCTGTCGCCGAGCAAACTGATCCCGCAACCGGACTCACTGTTTCGCGATGACTGGCAGGAACGCATCAACACCTTCCTGCACGCCTGGCTGCGTGAGCGGCAACTAAGCCTGAATGTGCTGACCCGCGATCACAAACGTGAACTGGTGCTGGCGCTGCACGCCGAAGGCGCGTTCAAGGGCAAGAGCGCCTCGAACTATGTGGCCAATGTGCTGAACATGGGGCGGGCGACGGTGTACAAGCATTTGAAGGAATTGAAGGGCTAGAGATTTGCGGTGATTTCTCTGACGCCATCGCGAGCAGGCTCACTCCTACAGGGGGAACGCATTCCAAATGTAGGAGTGAGCCTGCTCGCGATAGCGGACTATCAGTCGCCGTAGATGTCGGACTTGAAATACTTCTCGGAAATCTTCTGATACTCGCCACTCGCGCGAATGCCATCAATGGCGCCATTCAACTGGCTGACCAGTTCGGCATTACCCTTGCGTACCGCAATCCCCGCACCCTCGCCCACGTACTTCGGATCCTTCAACTCAGGCCCGACAAATGCATAGCCTTTGCCACGCGGCATCGACAGAAAGTCATTCAGCGGAATGGTGTCGGCAAAAATCGCATCCAGCCGCCCCGCCGCCAAATCCATGTAGATCTCTTCGTTGTTGCTGTAGCGCTTGACGTTGATGCCCTTGGGTTCGAACACCTCAGTGGCGTAACGATCAGTAGTCGTTGCGCGCTGCACGCCGACGTTCTTGCCTTTGAGGCTGGCGTATTGATCGTCGACCGTGGCGCCCTCCTTCATTACGAGGCGCGATGAAGTGAAGTAGTACTTGTGGCTGAAATCCACCGACTTCTTGCGGTCTTCGTTGATGGTCATCGAGGACAGGGCCATGTCGATCTTCTTCACTTTCAGCGAAGGAATCAGACCATCGAACTCACCTTCGACCCACACGCACTTGACCTTCATCTGCGCACACAGGGCATTGCCGATGTCGTAGTCGAAACCGACGATTTCGCCTTTGTCGGTTTTCGAGGCGAACGGCGGGTAAGCGGCTTCGATGCCGATGCGCAGGGTTTGTTCGGCGGCGAACACACTGGCGGAGGCCAACAGGCTGAGGGCCAGGCCGGTGATGAGGGGGAGTTTCTTCATGTTCGTTCTCTCGCGGGTTGTTGTTGGTTTGGCAAGAAAGAGCTGAAACGGAGGGAGACACTTTTTTTGTACTTATAAATCCATATTGGACTTATATGTATAGGCAGTCAATCAGGCAAAGACAGAGGTTTTTGGTGTTGCAGATGACGTCATCGCGAGCAGGCTCACTCCTACAGGGGGAACGCATTCCAATTGTAGGAGTGAGCCTGCTCGCGATGGCTGACTAGAGGGCGACTCAGGGTTTATTTCTTCCAGCGATCGGCGGCAGCATGATCACTGTCCCGCCCTTCAACCCAACGCGGCCCGTCGCTGGTGTTCTCTTTCTTCCAGAACGGCGCGCGGGTTTTCAGGTAGTCCATGACGAAGGCGCAGGCATCGAATGCGGCCTGACGATGGGCGCTAGCGGCGCCGACAAACACGATGGGTTCGCCCGGTTCCAGCGCGCCGATGCGATGCAGCACTTCCAGCTTCAGCAGCGGCCAGCGCTGTTCGGCTTCGATGGCGATCTTGCCGAGGGCTTTGTCGGTCATGCCCGGATAGTGTTCGAGGAACATCCCCGCCACATCCAGGCCATCATTGAAGTCGCGCACGTAGCCGACAAAACTCACCACTGCGCCGACGCCGACATTGGCCGCGTGCATCGCGTTGACTTCAGCACCCGGATCGAACGGCGTGGCCTGCACGCGAATCGCCATGGATCAGCCTCCGGTCACGGTGGGGAAAAACGCCACTTCGTCGCCATCGACCACTGGCTCGTCGAGCTGGCAGAGGTCTTCGTTGCGTGCGCACATCAGATTCTGCTCGCTCAGCACCTCGGCGCCATCGCGTTGTGCCAACAATGCCCGCACGTCGTCGACGGTGGCGAAATCACCCTCAACCTTTACCGAATCCACGCCCAGCGCTTCACGGTAACGGGCAAAAAACTTCACGGTCAGGTTCATGGCTGCTCCGCCTGAAAGTGCCCGCTCTTGCCGCCGACTTTCTCCAGCAGGCGCACGCTTTCGATGGTCATGCCGCGATCAACGGCTTTGCACATGTCGTAAATGGTCAGGGCGGCGACACTGGCGGCAGTCAGTGCTTCCATTTCCACACCGGTCTGCCCGGACAGTTTGCAACGGGCGACGATGCGCACGGTGTCTTCGCCATCCGCGCTGAGTTCGACTTTGACGCCGGTGAGCATCAGCGGATGGCACAGGGGAATCAGATCGCTGGTTTTCTTCGCCGCTTGAATGCCGGCAATGCGCGCCACGGCGAACACGTCGCCCTTGGGATGGCCGCCGCTGACGATCATCTGCAGCGTCGCGGGGAGCATGCGCACCAGCGCTTGGGCCGTCGCTTCACGGAACGTCACGGCTTTTTCGGTGACGTCGACCATGTTGGCGCGACCTTGGGAATCGAGATGAGTCAGCACGGGATTACTCCTGATCAGGAGCGTGGATTGTAAACCTGCGGGTCAAATTTCCGCATCACTGATTATGAAATCACCACTATCCCCTGTAGGAGTGAGCCTGCTCGCGATAGCGGTCTGATATTCAACATCGATGTCGACTGATCGAACGCTATCGCGAGCAGGCTCACTCCTACATTTTGATTTGCGTAGGGCATAAAAAACCGGGCGGCTTTGCGGCCGCCCGGTTTTGGTTGTGATGCAATTACAGATGGGTTTCGGCGTATTCAGCCAGAATCGAACGAGGCACCCCTTGCAGGGTGATGTGCACACCGTTGGGGAAATCCTTGAAGCGTTCGGTCAGGTAGGTCAGCCCAGAGCTGGTCGCGGACAGGTAAGGGGTGTCGATCTGTGCGAGGTTGCCCAGGCACACCACTTTCGAACCGGCACCGGCACGGGTGATGATGGTTTTCATCTGGTGCGGCGTGAGGTTCTGACATTCGTCGATCAGGATCAGGCTCTGCTGGAAGCTGCGACCGCGAATGTAGTTGAGCGATTTGAACTGCAACGGCACTTTGCTGAGGATGTAATCGACGCTGCCATGGGTGTTTTCGTCATCCATGTGCAAGGCTTCGAGGTTGTCGGTGATGGCGCCCAGCCACGGCTCCATTTTTTCCGCTTCGGTGCCGGGCAGGAAGCCGATTTCCTGGTCCAGGCCCTGCACGCTGCGGGTCGCGATGATGCGGCGATAGCGCTTGCTGACCATGGTCTGCTCGATCGCCGCGGCCAGTGCCAGAATGGTTTTACCGGAACCGGCGGCACCCGACAGATTGACCAGATGAATGTCCGGATCGAGCAGCGCGTACAACGCCAGGCTTTGATAGATGTCGCGCGGCTTGAGGCCCCAGGCCTCTTGGTGCAGCAGCGGTTCCTGATGCAGGTCGAGGATCAGCAGTTTGGCCTCGTCAATCTCCTTGATCCAGCCGACAAAGCCCTGTTCATCAATGATGAACTCGTTGATGTGCACGGCCGGCAGGTTATCGATCAGTTGCACTTGGTGCCAGGTGCGGCCGTGATCCTGACGGGTGTCGACCTTGCTCACGCGGTCCCAGAAAGAGCCGGTCATGTTGTGGTAGCCGTTGGGCAGCAGGGACACGTCATCGACCAGTTGGTCGGTGCTGTAATCCTCGGCATCGATGCCACAGGCGCGCGCCTTGAGGCGCATGTTGATGTCTTTGGTGACCAGCACCACCGGTTTTTTCGGGTCGCGGGTGTGCAGGTCGATAAGCTGGTTGATGATTTTGTTGTCGTTCAGATGCTCGGGCAGAATCAGGTTCGATTCCGCCTGCTTGCTCATCAGAATTGACAGCAAGCCCTTCGGCCCGCCCTTGCCGCGCTGGATCGGCACACCCAGCTCGACATCTTCCGGGGACGCATCGCCCAGGGTCTTGTCGATCAGCCGGATGGCCTGACGGCATTCAGCGGCCACGCTGTGATGCCCGCTCTTGAGCTTGTCCAGCTCTTCAAGCACGGTCATCGGGATCGCGACGTGGTGTTCTTCGAAATTCAGCAGGGCGTTTGGATCGTGAATCAATACGTTGGTATCGAGTACATAAAGGATTGGCTGGTTGGAGGAAGGGCTACGTCCGTGATCATCCATACTCGGTCACCTTTGTCAGAGCCAGTAGACGCAATACCTGAGCGGTGCTGCGCCTCGAAGTGACTGCCGAAATCTCACCTGCGGAGATTCAAGTGACTGCAAACAAACGGGTCTTGGAAGACGCCACCTGTGTTGCAGGTTTCGGCGGTCTGTCTTCGTAATACTCCAAAACCGATGACATAAAAAAGTACTTTGACGGTTTTTTTAAGTTTATTTTGCAGAGTGACGAAAAGCCCTTGGCGGACTGCCCAGACCCCGCTAAAGTCGGACGTCCGCCTGCACCGAATCCTGCAAAAAAATCGCCCCAAGCCCAATGTTTCCGGGCTTTCCCCGTTTCTCAGCGAAACGCGTCCTGACAGTCTTCCCAACCGATGCCGCTCTGCGCGGTTTGCGTGATCAGCCACGGCAACGAGGTCTTCACCGCGTCCTGTTTCATGTTGAAATTGATCACCCCGTGGCGCCACAACAGCATCAGCGTCAGTACCCGTTGCGCGCTCGCTGAGCCCTTGAGTTTGCCGGCACCGTCCTGGGCATCGATGTCCCACAGCGCCACTTGCAGGCCCTGAGTGTTAAAGAAACCTTGTGCATCGCTGCGGCGCTGACCTTCCGGCGGGCGGAACAGCGGCACATAGTTTTCCGGCAATTTGTTCTTCACCAGATCAGCACTGCGCCGCACTGAATCCTGCCAGTCCTGCCAGTGGCTGTGGGAGCGGAACTCCCAACCTTGAACGCCGACGCACTGTTTCGAGAAGCCCGCTTGCAGGCTGCTGACCGAGCGATCAGCCAGCCGCGCCTGAATATCCTTGCCCAACACAAAGAACGTGCCGCTCAGGTTTGCCTTGCGCAGGTATTCGGTGAGCCAACCGGTGTTATCCGGTTGCACGTTGGCGGCGCTGTCGAAGGTCAGCAGAAACAACCGGTCGTGCATCTCGTCGCCATTACGCTCGTAGTCGCCGAAACGATCGAATTCGTTGCTGGTCTGCGGTGACAACGCAGCCTTGCGCATCAACTCATCCAGATACTGCAAATGGAAGATCCGGCTCGGTTCGGCCCACTTGGTGTAATAGCTGTCGTCACTGACCACGAACTTGGCGGATTGCTCACGCAGGGTCGGCAGGTCTTCGACGAGGAAACAGAACGAGGCGTCCTGATCGCAGCTTTGCTGGGCGTAGTTGTAGTTCGCCAACAGGCGCTGCCAAAGACGTTGCCGCAGGCTATTGACTGCGTCGATGTTGATCGTGCGCAGGCCCAGGCGCTGAGCCAGCGCGGCTTCATCCATTGATTCGGTGCCGAGCAGACCTCGGGCGAACATGAGGATTTCCGCCCGTGAGGCGACGTCAAACAGCGTCGGATTGCCCAGCTGCTCTGGCCAGGTGCCGCGATCCAGCGTCGCCACATCACCCGGCGCCGCGACGGCACCAAAGCTCAACAGCCACGCGGTGAATAAAAGAACAATGCGCAAAAGGGATGTCTCCATAACAAAACCCGCGCGGCACTATAGCTGATGTGCAAGGCTGAAGGACGCCGCCCTCACCCCAGCCCTCTCCCGGAGGGAGAGGGAGCCGATCTTCATTGATTTCAAAATTTGAGTTCAACTCGATAGATCATGTCGGCGTAAATCGACAGTACAACTCGGTCAGCCCCCTCTCCCTCTGGGAGAGGGCTGGGGTGAGGGAAAAATCCACCAACCGTCGCAAATGCCCCTGCTAACCCCGACCTATAACCCCCATAGCTGGAGTCAACCGCGCCAACCCCCTAGAATCGCCCCCACGATTAAAGGAGACGACTTCATGCTGATGGTGATTTCCCCCGCCAAGACCCTCGATTACGAAACACCGCCGGCGACCCAGCGCTTCACTCAGCCGCAATACCTCGACCACTCCCAGGAACTGATCCAGCAACTGCGCGAGCTGACGCCTGCGCAGATCAGCGAACTGATGCACGTGTCCGACAAGATCGGCGGGCTCAACGCCGCGCGCTTCGGCAGCTGGACACCCGCGTTCACCCCGGACAACGCCAAGCAGGCGCTGCTCGCATTCAAAGGCGACGTCTACACCGGTCTCGACGCACAGTCCTTCAGCGAAGCCAACTTCGACTACGCGCAAAAACACCTGCGCATGCTCTCCGGCCTGTATGGCTTGCTGCGCCCACTCGACCTGATGCAACCGTATCGTCTGGAAATGGGCACCAAACTGGCCAACGCCCGGGGCAAGGACTTGTATGCCTTCTGGGGCACGCGCATCAGCGAATGGCTGAACGAAGCACTGGCCGATCAAGGCGACGACGTTCTGCTCAACCTGGCCTCCAACGAGTACTTCTCGGCGGTCAAACGCACGGCATTGAACGCACGGATCATCAACACCGAGTTCAAGGATCAGAAGAACGGTCAGTACAAGATCATCAGCTTCTATGCGAAGAAGGCCCGTGGCCTGATGAGCCGTTTCGTGATCCAGGAAAAAATCAACGATCCGGCCCTGCTCAAACAATTCGATGTGCAGGGGTATCGCTACAGCGCCGAGCAGTCGAAACCGGACAAACTGGTGTTTTTACGCGATCACGCCCCCGAATAAAGCATGCCCAATGCACGACTCTTTCTATATAGAGTCGTGCAGCTCGCACGATGTCAAAAAACCCCCGCTGTTTTTCGCCATTTTTATGGCGCCAGAAAATCCTCCCTGCCTTTTCTAAGATTAGTTTCACTCGACACTGATCATTTTTTTCAGTAGTGGCACCAAAATTTTTTCACGGTAGTGGCACAAAACTATCTAACGTGATTATTCGCCTGTTAATAAAGGTCGGAAACGAAAGTGCTATCAAATTGAGATTAGTGCCATCTCTGACAATATTTCAAGAAATTTCAGATTTCGCGATGAGCGGACAGGAACTTCGTCCGAATGCATAGCTCATACCACCGGTAACGATTCTCGCCGAGTTTGTACGAGATAACTTACGCAGAGCAGATGGCCATGTAACCAAGTTGTCACAGCAACTTGCCTAGATGACTAACTAGTCTCAAAACAGACGATGGACAGGAGATACGCACCATTTATATCCCCTACAAAGGCCATGGCCGCGCCCTTATAAACGTGCTCGCCTGAGCACCCAACCGCTTGATTCACGGGACTTTCATCCTGACATCGAGCGCGCAAGACGATTGCACAAGAGTCTTCCACAAGGAAGATCGGCTGCATAACAGGGCAAGTCATAACAACAAGGCCTGGTTGCGCACATCTTGAGTGCACTTATTTAGACACTCGGAACTTAGTATGCCTGCACACGGCATTGTGGCGCCTGTATGCCGCACTTTCGAGTGCACTAATGAACGCTGAACACCATTAACTCCGGCCTTCTAAGGCCTGATATATACAGAGGTAATTGCGATGCGCATCAGCATATTTGGTTTGGGTTACGTTGGCGCAGTATGTGCCGGTTGCCTGTCTGCACGGGGCCATGACGTGGTTGGCGTCGATGTTGCCAAAGACAAGATCGACATGATCAACGCCGGCAAGTCGCCGATTGTTGAACCGGGCCTGGGTGAACTTCTGCAACAGGGGATCCAGACCGGTCGTCTGCGTGGCACGACCAACTTCGCCGAGGCGATTCGTGACACTGACCTGTCGATGATCTGCGTTGGCACGCCGAGCAAGAAGAACGGCGACCTCGAACTGAACTACATCGAAGCGGTATGCCGCGAGATCGGTTTTGTTCTGCGTGAAAAAACCACCCGCCACACCATCGTCGTGCGCAGCACCGTGCTGCCGGGCACCGTGGCCAACGTGGTGATCCCGATTCTCGAAGACTGCTCGGGCAAGAAGGCCGGTGTCGACTTCGGCGTTGCGGTCAACCCTGAGTTCCTGCGTGAATCCACCGCCATCGCCGACTACGACCTGCCACCGATGACCGTTATCGGCGAGTTCGACAAGGCCTCGGGCGACGTTCTGCAATCGCTGTACGAAGAACTCGACGCGCCGATCATCCGCAAGGACATCGCCGTTGCCGAGATGATCAAGTACACCTGCAACGTCTGGCACGCGACCAAAGTGACCTTCGCCAACGAGATCGGCAACATCGCCAAAGCGGTCGGCGTCGATGGCCGTGAAGTGATGGAAGTGGTCTGCCAGGACAAGACCCTCAACCTGTCCCAGTACTACATGCGCCCAGGTTTCGCCTTCGGCGGTTCGTGCCTGCCGAAAGACGTGCGCGCCCTGACCTACCGCGCCGGTTCGCTGGACGTCGAAGCACCGCTGCTCAACTCGCTGATGCGCAGCAACGAATCGCAAGTGCAGAACGCCTTCGACATCGTTGAAAGCCACGACAAACGCAAAGTCGCCCTGCTCGGTCTGAGCTTCAAGGCCGGTACCGACGACCTGCGCGAAAGCCCGCTGGTAGAGCTGGCCGAGATGCTGATCGGCAAGGGTTACGACCTGAGCATCTACGACAGCAACGTCGAGTACGCCCGTGTTCACGGCGCGAACAAGGACTACATCGAGTCGAAGATCCCCCACGTTTCGTCCCTGCTCAACGCGGACTTCGATTCGGTGATCGACAACTCCGACGTAATCATCCTCGGCAACCGCGACGAGAAATTCCGCCCGTTGGCCCAGCAAGCGCCGCACGGCAAGCAGGTCATCGACCTGGTCGGCTTCATGGCCAAAGCCACCGACGCCGGTACGCGCACCGAAGGTATCTGCTGGTAACTCAGCGCCAAGCGACAAGCTTCGAGCTGCAAGTCAAAGCGATTTGCTTGCAGCTTGAGGCTTGCAACTTGAAGCCTCTCTTACCTTCGGATGACGTTGATGAGCAAGCTCAAACATTTTTTTCTGCAATCAGCCGGCTGGCTTTTTTATCTCAGTCTGCTGATGGGCCTAGCCTTGATGCTACCCACGTCCACATTCGACTCCGAGTCGAAGGACTTCATTTTCCTGATTGGCGCCGTGGGTATCTGGCGCTACTCGATGGGTGCAACGCACTTTGTGCGCGGCATGATTTTTCTCTACATCGTTTACCCGCACCTGCGCCGCAAAGTGCGCAAGCTGGGTAAAGCGGCGGATCCGTCGCATGTGTTCCTGATGGTCACCAGTTTCCGTATCGACGCGCTCACCACCGCGCAGGTCTACAGCTCGGTGATCCGCGAAGCCATCGACTGCGAACTGCCGACCACCGTGGTCTGCTCGATCGTCGAAATGTCCGATGAGCTGCTGGTCAAAGCACTGTGGGCACGGATGAATCCGCCCGACCGCGTCAAGCTCGACTTCGTGCGCATTCCCGGCACCGGCAAACGTGATGGCCTGGCCTATGGTTTCCGCGCGATCTCCCGTCACCTGCCAGACGACCGCGCCGTGGTGGCCGTGATCGATGGCGACACCGTGCTCGGCGAAGGCACCGTGCGCAAGACCGTGCCGTGGTTCCAGCTGTTCGGCAACGTCGGCGGCCTGACCACCAACGAGTTCTGCGAAGTACGCGGCGGCTACATCATGAGCGAATGGCACAAGCTGCGTTTCGCCCAGCGCCACATCAACATGTGCTCGATGGCCCTGTCCAAACGCGTGCTGACCATGACCGGTCGAATGTCGGTGTTCCGCGCCACCGTGGTGACCAACCCGGAATTCATTGCCGATGTGGAAAGCGACTCGCTGCAACACTGGCGTCTGGGCCGCTTCAAGTTTTTGACCGGCGACGACAAGTCGAGCTGGTTCAGCCTGATGCGCCTCGGTTATGACACCTTCTACGTGCCTGACGCGGCGATCAACACCGTTGAACACCCGCCGGAAAAAAGCTTCATCAAGGCCAGCCGCAAGCTGATGTTCCGCTGGTACGGCAACAACCTGCGCCAGAACTCGCGAGCACTGGGCCTGGGTGTGAAACGCCTCGGCGCCTTCACCTCGGTGGTGCTGTTCGATCAGCGCGTGTCGATGTGGACGTCCTTGCTCGGCCTGACCGTGGCGATGATCGCCAGCTTCAAATACGGCACCGCGTTCATCCTCGTTTACCTGCTGTGGATCGGCATCACCCGCCTGATTCTGACCCTGCTGTTGTCGTGTTCCGGTCACCGCATCGGCCCGGCTTACCCGGCGATTCTTTATTACAACCAGATCGTTGGCGCGCTGGTGAAGATCTACGTGTTCTTCCGCCTCGACCAACAATCCTGGACTCGCCAACCCACATCCCTGACCCGTGATCTCGCCAGCTTTCAACGTTGGTTCAACACTTGGTCGTCTCGGACCATGACCTTCTCCGCCGGCAGCATTTTCGTCGCCGTGCTGCTGATGATGGTCTGACCCGCCCCTATTGAATTAACAAGGAAATCGCCCCTATGAATACCGCCGTCAACGCCAACGTAGTGCATGAATCCGAAGCCCAGCGCCAACACGCCCGTGTGAAAATCCCGGCCAAACTGCGCTTCTTCGGTCCCGACCGGACCCCGGTAGAAGCGCGGGTGCTTGACCTGTCCGCCGGTGGTCTGGCGTTCAACGCCGGGCAGATGCCGCTGACCATCGGCGAGGTGTACAAGGCGCGTCTGCAATTCGTCATCGACAACCTCGGCCTGGCGATGGACGTTGAACTGCAAGTGCGTTCCTACGACCGCCAGACCGGCCGCGTCGGCTGCCAGTTCCAGAACCTCGAGCAGCAGGACATTTCCACCCTGCGCCACTTGATCACTTCACACCTGGCCGGCGACATCGTCAGCATCGGCGAAGTGCTGGCGACCCTGCAACGCGACAACTTCACCAAGGCGCGCAAGGTCAAGGACGGCGGTTCCGGCATGACCCCGTTCGGGCGCCTGAAAGCAGTGACCTTCAGCGCCGGTATCTTCGCGGTCGGTCTGGTCGCGGCGGGTTTCATTTTCAAATCGGTGTACGGCATGTACTTCGTCAGCCACGCGCAGGCCGGTCTGGTCAGCGTGCCGGGGATGAACATCACCATGCCGCGTGACGGCACCGTGCAGAGCCTGGTCAAGTCCGACGGCGTTGCGGCCAAAGGCGCGCCGCTGGCGACCTTCAGCACCAGCATGCTCGACGTGCTCAAGGGCCATCTGGAAGAAGATCAATTGTCCCCGGCCAAGGTTGAAGAACTGTTCGGCAAACAAATGACCGGCACCCTGACCTCGCCATGCGATTGCACCGTGGCCCAGCAACTGGTGGCGGACGGTCAGCACGCGAGCAAGGGTGACGTGATCTTCCAACTGGTACCGCGCAACACCCAGGCCACCGTTGATGCGCGCTTCTCCTATCGCCAGTTCGGCGACGTGCGTCCGGGCACCCCGGTGAGCTTCCAGATTGCCGGCGAAGACAAGACCCGCACCGGCAAGATCGTCAGCAGCACCAGCCTGAAGAGCGCCGACCTGTCCTCCGACATCCGCGTGCAGATCCAGCCTGACGAGCCGCTCGACAGCAGCCTCGCCGGCCGCCCGGTGGAAGTGAACAGCGACCGTGGCCCGAACCTGAACTGGCTGATCGACAAAGCCATGGCTGCCGGTCTTTAAGTCGAGGACATGCCTGTGACTACTCATATCTTCAACACACCGCCAACCCTGTGGGAGCGAGCCTGCTCGCGATGGGAGCGCCGCGGTTTGTCTGATGTACCGAGTTGCCTGAATCGCGAGCAGGCTCACTCCTACATGGGGACGGTGTGTGCCTTGGCATTGGCGGTCAGTCTGGCCGGTTGCGCCGGCCTGCCCGATCAACGTCTGGCCAACGAAGCGCTCAAGCGTGGCGACACCGCCACCGCTGCGCAGAACTATCAGCAACTGGCCGATCTGGGTTACAGCGAAGCGCAAGTCGGCCTCGCCGATATCCAGGTCGACAGCCGCGACCCTGCGCAAATGAAACAGGCCGAGGCGACTTACCGTGCCGCCGCCAGTGTTTCGCCGCGTGCCCAAGCCCGTTTGGGCCGCCTGCTGGTGGCCAAACCGGGTTCCACCGAAGCCGAGCACCACGAAGCCGAAACCCTGTTGAAAAAAGCCGCCGCCAATGGCGAAGGCAACACGTTGATCCCGCTGGCGATGCTCTATCTGCAATACCCGCACAGCTTCCCCAACATCAACGCGCAGCAGCAGATCGATCAGTGGCGCAAATCCGGTTACCCGGAAGCGGGTCTGGCGCAGGTGCTGCTGTATCGCACTCAGGGCACCTACGACCAGCACCTGGATGACGTGGAAAAAATCTGCAAAGCCGCGCTCAACACCACCGACATCTGCTACGTCGAACTGGCCACGGTTTATCAGAAACGTGCCCAGCCAGAACAGCAAGCCGAGCTGATCAAGCAGATGCAGGCCGGTTACAGCCGTGGCACCGTCACTGCACAGCGCGTCGATTCCGTCGCCCGCGTACTGGCCGACTCGACCCTCGGCAAGACCGACGAGAAAACCGCGCAGTCGCTGCTGGAGCCGATCGCTCCGGGCTACCCGGCGTCGTGGGTGACCCTCGCACAACTGCTTTACGACTACCCGGAACTGGGCGACGTCGATCAGATGATGAAGTACCTCGACAACGGCCGCGCCGCCGACCAGCCGCGCGCCGAGCTGTTGCTGGGCAAGCTCTACTACGAAGGCAAAATGGTCCCGGCCGACGCCAAAGTCGCCGAAGAACATTTCCAGAAAGCCGTTGGCCGTGAAGTCGCCGCCGACTACTACCTCGGCCAGATCTATCGCCGTGGCTACCTAGGCAAGGTCTATCCGCAGAAGGCTCTCGACCACTTGCTGACCGCCGCGCGCAACGGCCAGAACAGCGCCGATTTCGCCATCGCCCAGCTGTTCTCCCAAGGCAAGGGCACCAAACCCGACCCGCTCAACGCCTACGTGTTCAGCCAATTGGCCAAGGCACAAAACACTCCGCAAGCCGATGAGCTGGCGACCACCCTCGCCGCGCAACTGCCGCCCGAGCGTCTGGCCGAAGCGCAACGTCTGCTGCAACAAGAGCAAGCCAGCCGTGGCGCTCTGAACCCGAACACGCTGCAACTGCACGCCCTGCAAGAAGAAGACGGCGAGGAAAAATTATGAAGTTGAATCCATTCGTGAAGGCCGGCATTGGCCTTTCGTTCGCGCTGATCTGGTCTTGCCCGACACTGGCCGCGATGACTGAAACCAAGAACTTCGGCCTCGAAGTGAAAGTCACCGGCCAGTCCGAAGACGACCGTGACCTCGGCACCGCCAGCGGCGGCGACGTCAACGGTGTCGGCCTCGACCTGCGTCCGTGGATCTACGGCGAAAGCGGCGCGTGGAGCGCCTACGCCATGGGCCAGGCCGTGACCTCGACCGACATCATCGAAACCGACACCCTGCAACAATCCGACGGTGAACAAGCCACCGACAACAGTGATCGCAAAACCAAGAAAAACTACCTGGCGATGCGCGAGTTCTGGGTCGGCTACAGCGGCCTCACCCCGTACCCGGGCGAGATGCTCAAGTTCGGTCGCCAGCGTCTGCGTAATGACGACGGCCAATGGCGCGACACCAATATCGAAGCGCTGAACTGGACCTTCGACACCACCCTGTTGCGCGCCAACGCCGGTGTTGCCGAACGCTTCAGCGAATACCGCACCGACCTGAAAGAGCTGGCGCCGAAAGACAAGGATCGCCTGCACGCCTACGCCGATGCGGCCTATCAGTGGACGCCGGGCAACTGGGTCGGCATTCGCGGTCACCACACCCACGACGACGGCAAACTCGATTACGCCGAGCCGGGTGTTCCACGCGACTCGCTGGACAAGACCGAGAACGGCGACATCAGCTGGATCGGCCTGACCGCCGACAGCGACGCCTACAACTGGCGCAACACCAACACCGTCAACTACTGGGGCAGCATCACCGGCATGAGCGGCGACCGCGACACGGTCAACGCCTTGAATGCCGATGGTTCGCGTCCGGCGCAAGCCAAGCGCAGCGATGACGTCAACGGCTGGGCCACCGACATCGGTGTGCGCCTGCGCCTCGATCCGCAATGGCAAGTCGGCGGTGCCTATGCCCGTGCCAGCGCCGATTACGAGCAGACCGGTCTGGAGAGCAACCGCTCCAACTACACCGGTACGCGCTCGCGTGTGCACCGTTTCGGCGAAGCGTTCCGTGGCGAAATGAACAACATGCAGACCGCGACCCTGTTCGGTTCGTGGATGGTCAACGACGAGTACGACGCTAGCCTGATCTACCACAAGTTCTGGCGTGTCGATGGCAACAAGCCGGTCGGCAGCAACGGCATCAACGCCGTGGAAAACAACACCGACGACGCCACCGGCGCGATCCTCTCCAGCACCTCGCTGCCGCTTGAAGACGGCAACAAGGATCTGGGTCAGGAGATGGACCTGGTCGTCACCAAGTACTTCAAGCAAGGCCTGTTGCCGGCGGCGTTGAGCCAGTCGATCGACGAGCCTTCGGCCCTGGTGCGCTTCCGTGGCGGTGTGTTCAAACCGGGCGATGCCTACGGCAAGCAGGTTGATTCGTACATGCACCGCGCGTTCATCGACGTGATCTGGCGCTTCTGATGCAAACCGCCAAGGGAGTGCCCGACATGATCAGCACCAGGATAGGCTCACTCAGCCTGCTGGCCGGCGCGATGCTGCTGGCCAGCGCTGGCGCCTTCGCCAACGTGGAGCCGACGGTGCCACAACCGGCCAAGCCGGCCACCATGGCTAAAGAGCTGCAACAAGCCAAGACCTACACCGTCAGCAGCGCGCCGACCGAAGCGCTGAATCTGGCCGCGCCGAAACTGCCGGACATTTCCGGCTACACCGCCGAAGCCGCTGCGGCGAAGATCAACCGCAGCAAAGCGGGCAAGATCAGCGTGCGCCGGATGATGCAGGAAGATGCGCTGAAGGACTTTATCGGCGGCGACAACAAGATGGCCGAATGGGTGGTGCGTCAGCACGGTATCCCGCAAGCGATCTTCGTCGATGACGGCTACATGAACCTCAAGGATCTGGCGCAGAAACTGCCCAAGCAGTATTTCAGCGAAACCTCGCCGGGCGTGTACCTGTCGAAGCTGCCGATCGTGGTGGGCCGTAAAGGCATCCTCGAAATCGACGGCCAGACCCAGGAACTGCGCCTGTCGCAAGAGGCCGGTGCGTTCATGGTCAACGACGGCCAGCTGTTCGTGCGTGACACCAAAGTCACCGGCTGGCGCGAGAAGGAAAACGGCCCGGCGACCTTCCGTTCGCCGAAGGAATTCCGTCCGTTCCTGCTCGCCTGGGGTGGCACCGAGACCTACATCGTCAACAGCAAGATGGCCAGTTTCGGCTACGCCAACAGTAAGTCGTACGGCGTGAGTATTTCCCAGTACACGCCGAACATGGCCAAGGTCCTCAAGCGTCCTGAACCGACTGGCTGGATCGTCGGCTCCGAGTTCTCCGACATGTGGTACGGCTTCTACTGCTACGAGACCCGCGACTTCGTGGTCAAGGGCAACACCTACAAAGACAATATCGTCTACGGCATCGACCCGCACGACCGTTCCCACGGCCTGATCATTGCCGAGAACACCGTGCACGGCACGAAGAAGAAGCACGGGATCATTATTTCCCGTGAGGTCAACGACAGCTTCATCTTCAACAACAAGAGCTTCGACAACCACCTCTCGGGCCTGGTGATCGACCGTAACAGCGTCAACAACATCATTGCCTACAACGAGATCTACAAGAACCACACCGACGGCATCACCCTCTACGAGTCTGCCGACAATCTGCTGTGGGGCAACAAGGTCATCAGCAACAAGCGCCACGGCATCCGCATTCGTAACAGCGTGAACATCCGCCTCTACGAAAACGTTGCCATGGCCAACGGTTTGACCGGCGTCTACGGCCACATCAAAGACCTCACCGACACCGACCGTGACATCAAGCTCGACCCGTTCGATGCGCAGGTGTCGCTGATCGTCGTTGGCGGTGAGCTGGCGGCCAACGGCAGCGGCCCGCTGTCGATCGATTCACCGTTGAGTGTCGAGCTGTATCGCGTGTCGATGCTGGCGCCGACCAAATCCAGCGGCATCAGCTTCAACGGCATCCTCGGCGAGCGCCAGGATGAAATTCTCGACCTGCTGGTGCGCCAGCAGAAAGCCGTGCTGATCGACCCTGTCGAACGCCAGACCGAAATGCGGGACTGAGGATAATTTTATGCACCCACACTTGATCAGATTACTCAGCCTGTCGGCCCTGACCGTGGGCATTCTCGCGGCCAGCAACGGCGCGCGCGCCGATGAAGGCGCCGCTGCCACGCCGCCAAAATTCAGCGCCGAACCGTGCTGCAACCTGTGCCCGGCCGCCCATGACGCGAAGAACTACACCACGCGTTATCAGCAGAACTTCACCACGTTGGTGCAGGCCCAGGGCGACTGGTTGTTCCGGACTCAGGAAGATTTGCGCACCGAGTTCAACACCACCCCGGCCGGCTACAAACGCCTGCAACAACTGCACGATGCGTTCAAGGCCAAAGGCGTTGAGCTGGTGATCGTCTATCAGCCAACCCGTGGTCTGGTGAACCGCAACAAGCTCAACCCGCAGGAAAAAGCCGCGTTCGATTACGAGAAAGCGCTGGGCAACTACAAGACCATGCTCGGCCGTTTCGCCAAGATGGGTTACGTGGTGCCGGACCTGTCGCCGCTGACCAACGAGTCGCTGCCAGACACCCTGCCCGCCCACGATTTCTACTTCCGTGGCGATCAGCACTGGACGCCATACGGTGCGCAGCGCACAGCGAAAATCGTCGCCGAGAAGGTCAAGCAGATCCCGGCCTTCGCCGACATTCCCAAGCGTGAATTCGAGACCAAGCGCTCCGGGCGCATGGGCAAGACCGGCACCCTGCACAACATGGCCGGGCAACTCTGTGGCACCAGTTACGCGATCCAGTACATGGATCAATTCACCACCGAGCCTAAGGGCGAAGCGGGTGACGGCGACCTGTTCGGTGATTCCGGCAACCCGCAAATCACCCTCGTCGGTACGTCGCACAGCGGCAAGAACTACAACTTCGCCGGCTTCCTCGAAGAAGCCATTGGCGCCGACATTCTTAACGTCGCCTTCCCCGGCGGTGGTCTGGAAGGTTCGATGTTGCAGTACCTGGGCAGCGACGAATTCCAGAAGACGCCGCCGAAGATTCTCATCTGGGAATTCTCGCCGCTGTACCGCCTCGACCAGGAAACCATCTATCGCCAGATGATGTCTCTTCTCGACAACGGCTGCGAAGGCAAAGACGCGCAAATGTCCGCGAGCACCACGCTCAAGCCGGGCAGCAAACAAGAACTGCTGGTCAACAGCAAGAACCTGAACCTGCAGAACAGCAGCCATCAGGTCGACATCCGCTTCGCCGATCCTTCGGTGAAAACCCTGCAAGCCACCCTCTGGTACATGAACGGTCGCCACGAGGACATCAAGATCGAGAAACCGGAAACTTCCGACACCGACGGTCGTTTCGCCTTTGAGTTGCGCACGGACGAAGACTGGGCCTCGCAAAACCTGCTGGCGGTCGAAGTCCAGGGCCCGGAAGCGGGTACCGCGCCACAGAAAGTCGAAGCGAAAATCTGCAAACGCAACGTATTCCCGGGCGCTGGGCAACAAACCGCTCAGGTCGGGCAATGAGGTCTGCTATGCGAAACTCGAAACTGAAAACTCTTTTAGCGCCAACGCTGCTCGGGCTGGCGATGTTCGCCGGGGCGACTCAGGCCGCCGCGCCATTGCGTCCACCTCAGGGCTATTTTGCGCCTGTGGATAAATTCAAGACCGGTGACAAAAGCGAAGGCTGCGATGCGATGCCGACGCCGTACACCGGGCCGCTGCAATTTCGCAGCAAATACGAAGGTTCGGACAAGGCCCGCGCAACGCTGAACGTGCAGTCGGAAAAAGCCTTTCGCGACACCACCAAAGACATCACCACGCTGGAACGCGGCACCGCCAAACGGGTGATGCAGTTCATGCGCGACGGTCGTCCGGAACAGCTCGATTGCACGCTGAACTGGCTGACCGCGTGGGCCAAGGCCGATGCGTTGATGTCGAAAGACTTCAACCACACCGGTAAGTCGATGCGCAAATGGGCGCTGGGCAGCATGGCCTCTTCGTACATTCGCCTGAAGTTCTCCGACTCGCACCCGCTGGCCCAGCATCAGCAGGAAGCGCAGTTGATCGAGGCGTGGTTCAGCAAAATGGCCGATCAGGTGGTCAGCGACTGGGACAACCTGCCGCTGGAAAAAACCAACAACCACTCCTACTGGGCTGCATGGTCGGTGATGGCGACCTCGGTCGCGACCAACCGCCGTGACCTGTTTGACTGGGCGGTGAAGGAATACAAGGTTGGCGTCAATCAAGTCGATGCCGACGGCTTCCTGCCGAACGAACTCAAGCGTCAGCAACGCGCTCTTGCCTATCACAACTACGCCCTGCCGCCGCTGGCGATGATCGCCAGTTTTGCTCAGGTCAACGGCGTTGATTTGCGCCAGGAAAACAATGGCGCGCTGAAACGTCTGGGTGATCGGGTGTTGTCGGGGGTGAAAGACCCGGATGAATTCGAGAAGAAGAACGGCAAAGAGCAGGACATGACCGACTTGAAAGAGGACATGAAATTCGCCTGGCTCGAACCGTTCTGCACGCTCTACACCTGTGCGCCTGATGTGATCGAGAAGAAGCACGGCATGCAGCCGTTCAAGACTTTCCGCCTGGGTGGCGACCTGACCAAGGTCTACGACCCGTCGCATGAAAAGGGCAACAAAGGCTCATAAAGCAAAAGCCCCTCACCCTAACCCTCTCCCGGAGGGAGAGGGGACTGACCGAGGTGGCTGTGCGAGTTACGCCGAAATGAAATACCGAGTCGATCTCAGGTGTTGAAAAACAACCGAGATCAGGCTGCACAGAAATACCGAGTCGATCTCAGGCTTTGAAAAAAACGAGATCAGGCTGCAAGGAAATACCGAGTCGATCTCCATTTTTGAAAACCATGGAGATCAGGCTCCCTCTCCCTCCGGGAGAGGGCGGGGGGTGAGGGAAAGATTTCAAGGCCCTGCACAACCCTGACAGAAACACCGTTTCACCCCTCCACTACCACGGGGGGTTTGGGGGGGCTTTGGCCCTTGACTGTTGGTTCAAACATGGAGAGATCGGGATGGTATTTTCATCCAACGTGTTCCTGTTTCTGTTCTTGCCGATCTTTCTCGGCTTGTACTACTTGAGCGGGCAACGCTATCGCAACCTGCTGCTGCTGATCGCCAGCTACGTGTTCTATGCCTGGTGGCGTGTGGACTTCCTCGCGCTGTTCGCCGCCGTCACATTGTGGAACTACTGGATCGGCCTCAAAGTCGGTGCCGCCGGTGTGCGGACCAAACCGGCGCAGCGCTGGCTGTTGCTCGGCGTAGCAGTCGACCTGTGCATCCTCGGCTACTTCAAGTACGCCAACTTCGGCGTCGACAGCATCAACGCGATGATGACGTCGGTCGGTCTTGAGCCGTTCATCCTCACCCACGTGCTACTGCCGATCGGGATCTCGTTCTACATCTTCGAGTCGATCAGCTACATCATCGACGTGTATCGCGGCGACACCCCGGCCACCCGCAACCTGATCGACTTTGCGGCATTCGTGGCGATCTTCCCGCACTTGATTGCCGGCCCGGTTCTGCGTTTCCGCGACCTCGCCGACCAGTTCAACAACCGCACGCACACCCTCGACAAGTTCTCCGAGGGCTGCACGCGGTTCATGCAGGGTTTCATCAAGAAGGTCTTCATCGCCGACACCCTCGCGGTGGTCGCTGACCATTGCTTCGCCCTGCAAAACCCGACTACCGGTGATGCCTGGCTCGGCGCGCTGGCGTACACCGCGCAGTTGTATTTCGACTTCTCCGGTTACAGCGACATGGCCATCGGTCTGGGCTTGATGATGGGTTTCCGTTTCATGGAGAACTTCAAACAGCCGTACATCAGCCAGTCGATCACCGAGTTCTGGCGTCGCTGGCACATCAGCCTGTCGACCTGGCTGCGTGACTATCTGTACATCACCCTCGGCGGTAACCGTAAAGGCACGCTGATGACCTATCGCAACCTGTTCCTGACCATGCTCCTCGGTGGTCTGTGGCACGGCGCGAACATCACTTACATCGTCTGGGGCGCCTGGCATGGCATGTGGCTGGCGATTGAAAAAGCGCTGGGCCTGAACACTTCGCCGCGCAGCCTCAACCCGATCCGCTGGGCACTGACCTTCCTGCTCGTGGTCATGGGCTGGGTGATCTTCCGTGCCGAGAACCTGCACGTTGCCGGGCGCATGTACGGCGCGATGTTCAGCTTCGGTGAATGGTCGCTGTCGGAACTCAATCAGGCCAGCCTTACCGGTCTGCAAGTGGCAACTTTGGTTGTGGCGTACGTAACGCTGGCCTTCTTCGGTCTGCGCGATCTGTACACCAACCAGCCGCCGGCCAAAACCAAACCTGAAGTCAACGTCGAGGCCAACGGCCCTGCCACCGCGACCCCGGGAATGATCAAGGCCGCGCCTGGCGAAAACCCGGCGAGCATCCACGAACCTGGCTACACCGTCGGCGTCGAAGCCCAGGTGCAACCGGCCTACTGGAGCGCGGACTGGTCGCGCTACGTGATGCGCGGCTTGATCCTGCTGCTGTTCATCGCCTCGATTCTCAAACTTTCGGCGCAAAGCTTCTCGCCGTTCCTTTACTTCCAGTTCTGAGGGATCTGACATGACCCGCTCATTACGCATCTTCTACATCGCCCTGTTCCTGGTGACCCTGCTGGTCCTCGGTGTGTGGTCGGTTCGCAGCTTCTTCGGCTTCAGCACCAACGCCGACGCGACGGTGCTCAACGGCCGCTGGACCAAGGCTGTGGAAACGCACTACGACGATGAATTCCCGATCAAGCGTCTGGGCACCAACCTCTGGGCCGCGCTGGATTTCAAACTGTTCAACGAAGGTCGTCCGGGCGTGGTGCTCGGTCGCGATCAGTGGTTGTACAGCGATGAGGAATTCAACCCGATCGTCAACGAAGAGCTGAACCTGCAAGGCAACTACGCGCTGGTCGAAGGCGTACGCCAGACCCTGAAAGCGAAAGGCGTGAAACTGGTGATGGCGATCGTGCCGGCCAAGGTTCGTCTGTACCCGGAACATCTGGGTGAAGTGAAACCGGCGAGCATTCACGAAAATCTCTATCAGGATTTCCACCAGCGCGTGGCGGCCGACAAGATCCTCGCCCCTGACCTGCTCAAGCCTTTCCAACAGGCCAAGCAGAACGGTCAGCAAGTGTTCCTGCGCACCGACACGCACTGGACGCCGGAAGGCGCCGAGATTGCCGCGAACACCCTGGCGAAAACCATCGCCGACAAGTTCCCGCTCAGCGGCGAGCCGCAGCGCTTCGTTACCACGCCAACCGAGAAGGTCACGCACAAGGGCGATCTGCGTCTGTTCCTGCCGCTCGATCCGCTGTTCGAAAACCTGATGCCGGCGCAAGAGCCACTGCAAAAACGCAATACCGTCGCAGCGGGCGAGCAGCCTGCCGGTGACGACGCGCTGTTCGCCAGCAATGAAGTGCCGGTAGCACTGGTCGGCACCAGCTACAGCGCCAACCCCAACTGGAACTTCGTCGGTGCACTGAAACAAGCGCTGCACAGCGACGTGGTGAGCTACGCCGAAGACGGCCACGGCCCGATCCTGCCGATGCTCAGCTACCTGAAAAGCGATGACTTCAAGAACAGCCCGCCACAGGTGCTGATCTGGGAGTTCCCTGAACGATATCTGCCTGTGAACAACGAAATCGGCGACACCGACCCGCAGTGGGTCGCAGAGCTTAAACAAGCCGGCGCGCGCCAACAAAACGTAGCTGTAAACACTAAATCCGAGACGCCCGATCGGGCGCAAAACTGAAAGAGAGGTACACCATGACTTTCACTACTACTCCTCGTCGTCTCGCTAAAAGCTTCGCTCTGGTTGCTGGCCTCAGCGTGCTTTCCGTGCCTGCCTTTGCCGGTGGCGACGCCGCGCTCTACGGCCCGACCGCACCGAAAGGCTCGACCTTCGTGCGTGTCTACAACGCCAGCAACGCAGAAGTCAGCGCGACTGTCGGCAGCACCAATCTGAGCGACGTTGCGCCACTGGCCAGCAGCGACTTCAGCTTCATGCCGGGCGGCGATTACAGTGCCAAGGTCGGCAGCCAGACCCTGCCGGTGAAACTCGCCGGTGACCACTACTACACCCTGGTCAACAACGCTTCCGGCGCGCCGCAGCTGATCGAAGAGCCGCCGTTCAAGAACAAGCAGAAATCCCTGGTGCGCGTGCAGAACCTCAGCGACAAGCCGCTGACCCTGAAGACCGCCGACGGCAAGACCGACGTGGTGCCGAACGTCGCCGCCAAGGGCCGTGGCGAACGTGAAATCAACCCGGTGAAAGTCAGCCTGGCGCTGTACGAAGGTGACAAGAAAGTCGGCGACGTGAAACCGGTCGCCCTTGAGCGCGGTGAAGCTGCGGTGCTGTACGTCACCGGCAGCGGCAGCAGCCTGTCGCCAGTCTGGGTAAAACGCCCGGTATCGACCCGCTAACAAATTTTCCGAACTGACGCATTGCCCCATGTGGGAGCGAGCCTGCTCGCGAATACGGTCTGACATCCAACATCAATGTCGACTGATACGCCGCTTTCGCGAGCAGGCTCGCTCCCACCCTTGACCGGGTTGTCAGTTCGGATACGAGACAAAAACAAGAGTGAAACGACACAGCGTTCGTGCCTCTAACCAATCGATTTTATGGAGTAAACAATATGATTCCGGTGATCTTGTCAGGTGGTAGCGGTTCGCGTCTCTGGCCGCTTTCGCGTAAGCAGTTCCCTAAGCAATTCCTCGCCCTGACCGGCGAACACACACTGTTCCAGCAGACCCTCGAGCGCCTGGTGTTCGAAGGCATGGACACCCCGATCGTGGTCTGCAACAAGGATCACCGCTTCATCGTCAACGAGCAGTTGAGCAACCGCAATCTGGAATGCCAGCGCATCCTGATGGAACCGTTCGGCCGCAACACCGCGCCGGCCGTGGCGCTGACGGCGATGATGCTGGTCAATGAAGGTCGTGACGAGTTGATGCTGGTGCTGCCGGCCGACCACGTGCTGGAAGACCAGAAAGCCCTGCAACGCGCACTGGCCCTGGCCACCGTCGCCGCCGAAAATGGCGAAATGGTCCTGTTCGGCGTGCCGGCGACCAAACCGGAAACCGGTTACGGCTACATCAAATCCACCGGCGATTCGCTGCTGCCCGAAGGCGTCAGCCGCGTTTCGCACTTCGTCGAAAAACCCGACGTCAAACGTGCCACCGAGTACGTCGAATCCGGCGGTTACTACTGGAACAGCGGCATGTTCCTGTTCCGCGCCAGCCGCTTCCTCGAAGAACTGAAAAAGCACGATCCGGACATCTACGACACCTGCCTGCTGACCCTCGAACGCAGCCAGCAAGACGCCGACACCATCACCTTCGACGAAGCCACTTTCGCCTGCTGCCCGGACAACTCCATCGACTACTCCGTCATGGAAAAAACCCAGCGCGCCTGCGTCGTGCCGTTGACCGCTGGCTGGAGCGATGTCGGTTGCTGGTCGTCGCTGTGGGAAGTCAACGAGAAAGACGCCAACGGCAACGTCACCAAAGGCGACGTGGTGATTCAGGACAGCAAGAACTGCATGATCCACGGCAACGGCAAACTGGTGTCGGTGATCGGTCTGGAAAATATCGTCGTGGTCGAGACCAAAGACGCCATGATGATCGCCCACAAAGACAAGGTTCAAGGCGTCAAACAAATGGTCAACACGCTCAACGAGCAGGGCCGCAGCGAAACCCAGAACCACTGCGAAGTCTATCGTCCGTGGGGCTCGTACGACTCGGTCGACATGGGCGGGCGTTTCCAGGTCAAGCACATCTCGGTGAAACCGGGCGCGTGCCTGTCGCTGCAGATGCATCACCACCGCGCCGAACACTGGATCGTGGTCAGCGGCACCGCCGAAGTGACCTGCGATGAAAACGTGTTCCTGCTCTGCGAAAACCAGTCGACCTACATCCCGATCGCTTCGGTGCACCGCCTGCGCAACCCGGGCAAGATCCCGCTGGAAATCATCGAAGTTCAGTCGGGCTCGTACCTGGGCGAAGACGACATCGAACGCTTCGAAGATATCTACGGCCGCTCCACCCCGATCGAACGTGGCGTGTCGGTGAAGACCATCGCGCAATAACGTTCAGTAGAACAAGAAGCCCCCGTCCAGCCCACTGCGTCCCCTATCCGCAGCGGGTTGGGCGGGGGCTTTTTTTGTTCGAACTCTGTGTCGTCTGAACTGGCCCCTTCGCGAGCAGGCTCGCTCCCACATTTGAAATGCATTTCCTGTGGGAGCGAGCCTGCTCGCGAAGAGGCCCGGTCAGACACCGCAAGTCCCGATGCCCATCGCCAACCTCACCTACGCTTAGGTAGGATGACCCTCTCTCTCCTCGAGGTTGTGCGCATGTTCATCGGCATTCTGCTGGTCATTACCTGGTTGATCCTGCTGTTGCGCTACCCGGCCAAGGCCTTGCCGGTCTCGGTGGCGGCGGCGATTGGCCTGGGCTTTGTGGCCATGTGGGTGGTGTGGCTGGACAACCGCGAGATCAAGCAACTGGCGCGCCTTGAGATGCGTATCGCGTACGCCCCGGAGCAATGCCCGGCCGATCGTCCGTTGCAACTGAAAATGAAAAACGCCAACGACGTGCCCCTCACCGAGCTGCGCTGGCGCATTGCAGCCTATGCGCCGGGTGACACGGTCAATCTGGCCGACAACCAATACACCGCGCCACGCTATCGCGGCCCCGGCGAACTGCAAGCCGGCGGCGAATGGGAAGACTGTCTGCCGATGCCGCCGCTGCGCCCCGGTTATCGCCCGCAAACCCTGGAGTTTCGCGCCGAGCGATTGCAAGGCAGTTTCTCCGACTGATCCCCTTCACCACTCTATTTGCACAAGGAATGCGCCATGCCCGTTGCGTTGATTACCGGTTGTTCCAGCGGCATCGGCCGTGCCCTCGCCGATGCGTTCAAAGCCGCCGGTTTCGAAGTCTGGGCCAGTGCGCGCAAGGCTGAAGATGTCGCGTTGCTGGCGTCTGCCGGGTTCACCGCCGTGCAACTCGACGTCAACGACAACGCGGCGCTGGAGCAACTCGGCGAGCGGATCAACCAGCAACACGGCGGCCTCGACGTGCTGATCAACAACGCCGGTTACGGCGCCATGGGGCCGCTGCTCGATGGCGGCGTGGCGGCCATGCAGCGCCAGTTCGAGACCAATGTGTTTTCGATTGTCGGCGTCACTCGCGCGTTGTTTCCGGTGCTGCGCCGGGCCAAGGGTCTGGTGGTGAATATCGGCAGTGTGTCCGGTGTGCTGGTCACGCCGTTTGCCGGTGCTTACTGCGCCTCGAAAGCAGCCGTGCACGCATTGAGTGATGCCCTGCGCATGGAACTCGCGCCGTTTGGTGTACGCGTCATGGAGGTTCAACCGGGGGCGATTCAATCGAGTTTCGCCAAGAATGCAGGGCATGAAGCCGAGCAGTTGATCAACGAGCAGTCACCGTGGTTTCCACTGCGTGAAGGCATCCGGGCACGGGCCAAGGCTTCACAGGACAAACCGACGCCGGCCAATGAGTTTGCGGCTGTGTTGTTGAAGGCTGTACAGCAGAGCAAACCGCCGCGGTTGATCCGCATTGGTAACGGCAGCCGGGCATTGCCGTTGCTGGCGGCGTTGTTGCCCAAGGGCTTGCTCGAATCGACGTTGATGAAGCGCTTCGGGTTGCGCGCAAAGCTCTGAGACCGGGTTGACGCTTTCGCGAGCAGGCTCGCTCCCACATTGGCTCTCTGTCATGCCGAAGATCCCCTGTGGGAGCGAGCCTGCTCGCGAAGAGGCCAGAAAATACACCTCAAACACTCAGCCCCAGCCCTTCATGAAATCAATGAACGCCCGCACTTTCAGCGGCAAATGCCGGGTGTCCGGGTACAGCGCATACACCCCTTGCGGCGCAAACCGGTAATCCACCAGCAAACGCTGTAGCCGCCCGGCATCAAGATCGTCCTGAATCAGCCATTGCGGCAGAATCGCCACGCCTTGCCCGGTCAATGCAAACGCCCGCAGCGTCGCCGAGTTGTCCGCGACGATGGCGGTGGTTCCCGGTTTCGGCTGGTAGAAATGCTCTGTACCGGCCGGATCGGTCACGGTCAGTTCCGGCACCCGTCCATGCCCTAACGTCGGCATCGACTCCAGCGTGGCCAGCGTGACCACCGGCGCGAAGCGCTCGACCAACTCTGGCGCCGCCACGGCAAATATTTCGAACGTCGACAACTGCACCGCACGCAGATTGGAGTCGTGCATGCGTCCCAGCCGAATCGCCATGTCAAAGCGCTCGGAAATCAGATCGGCATGGGTCGAGGATGTGGACAGATGAATGTTCAGCTGTGGTTGCTGCTGGCGAAACACCTCAAGCGCCGGCACCACCTGAGCCAAGGCAAACTCGACCGTCGTGGTGATACGCAGTGTGCCCTTGAGCTGTGCGTGCTCGGAACGCGCCTCTTCGATCGCCAGCCGCGCTTCATCCAGCGTGCGCAAACAGCGTCGATAAAAGCGCTCTCCGGCATCGGTCAGCGCCAGTTGCCGGGTGTTGCGCGTGAGCAAGGTCACACCCAGTTCTTCCTCCAGGCGCTTGAGGTTGAAGCTGACCACCGCCCGCGTTTGCCCTAGCGTATCGGCAGCAGCGGTCAGCGAACCGGCCTCGACCACGGCTTTGAAGGTGTCAAAACGATCCAGGCTGACCATATCCACGGCACTCCTTGTCAAAATAATTTTGACAAATTAGCAGCCAAACCAGCGTTTTTCTATGAGCAGAAGCGCCCTACCCTGCACGTCTCACTACAGGGAAGCTGCCATGGCTTATCGCTCGAAAGTCGCGCTGGTGTATTTGTTGGGCTTCGCGCTCGACCTGCTGAACATGTTCGTCGCCAGCATCGCTTACCCCGACATCGCTCAACAACTGCACGCCTCGGTGACGCAACTGGCGTGGATCAGCAACGCCTACATGCTTGGTCTGACGCTGATCATTCCACTGAGCGTATGGCTGGCAACACGGGTCGGCGAACGGCGGCTGATCCTCGCGTCGCTGCTGTTGTTCGGCCTGGGTTCGGCGCTGGTGGCACAAGCCGGATCGATTGAAAGCCTGATTGCCTGGCGACTCCTGCAAGGCCTCGGTGGCGGACTGCTGCTGCCGGTGGGCCAAGCCCTGGCCTATCGACAATTTCCGGCGACGCAACGCGCGCACTTCACCGGTGTGGTGTTGCTGGTGGCGCTGCTGGTGCCGGCACTGTCGCCGGCGGCCGGCGGGTTGATCGTTCAGGCATTGTCGTGGCGCTGGATTTTCTACCTGAATCTGCCGCTGACACTGCTCGCATTCGGGCTTGGCCTGCTCTGGTTGAAAGCCGATCAACCGTTCAATGAGCGTCCGACGCTGGATGCTCGTGGCCTGCTGCTGGCGGCGTCGGCACTGAGTTTGTTATTGATCGCCGTCAGTCTGGTAAGCGACGCCAGCACCCGAGCACTCGGCATCATAGTTCTGATACTCAGCATCCTGATCCTGGGCCTTTACCTGCGCGATGGCTGGCGCAAACCCGGCGCGATCCTCGATCTGCAACTGATCAAGCACCCGTCGCTGCGTCTGGCGATGTTGATCTACTTGTGTGTGCCCGGGGTGTTCACCGGCACCCACATGATTGCCGTGTTGTACCTGCACACCCTCGGTGTCGGCGCGGCGCAGACCGGCGCACTGATGCTGCCGTGGGCCGTCGGTTCGGGCGTGGCGATCATGCTTGGCAAACGCAGTTTCAACCGCATCGGCCCCAAGCCATTGCTCAGCGTCGGCATGCTCCTGCAATGCCTGGGTATTGTTCTGCTGATGCGCATCGAACAACCGGCGAGCACACCGCTGATCATCGCCTACGCCCTGATGGGGCTGGGCGGCAGCCTGTGCAGCGTGACCGCGCAGAGCTTGGCCTTCGTCGGCATTACGCCAGAAAAAATGGGCCACTCCAGCGCCCTGTGGAACATCAATCGCCAACTCGGTTTCTGCCTCGCGGCGGCGCTGCTCAGCTCACTGCTGGGCGCGTTGGGTGGTGACGGTTTCAGTGCCTGCTTTATCGCCGCCGCGCTGCTGACCGTGTTGCCAACGGTCGCCGTCCTGCGTTTCGACTCGACCCACGTGCTCGCACTATTGAACCCACCTGCCCTTGAGGAAAAAACTGCATGAATGACGCCACCCCCTACCTGGACGAAGTGATCCAGGCGCACGAAGCCATCGAACGATGGTTTGCCGTAGAAGAAGATGACGCCGCGCTGCAGCGATTGCTGGCGCGTTTTTCACCGCGTTTTTCCATGGTGACGCCGTTGGGCCGAGCGCTGGATGTCGATGCCTTGCGCCTGCTGTTCCGATCCGCAGGCGGGCAGAAGAAAGGTTTCAGAATCCAGCTCAGTGAGTTACGCGTGATTGCTTTGCATCAGCGCGGCGCGACCGTGAGTTACCGCGAACAGCAGAGCGATGCGAGCGGTGCGCACACGGATCGGCGCTCGACGGTGGTGTTTGAAAAACTCGAGTCCGGGCGGGTGTTCTGGCTGCATTTGCAAGAGACGTTTTGCAGTGAGTGAATGTTCGGCAGTTTCCTGAAATACCGAGCCGCCCTTATCGCGAGCAGGCTCACTCCTACAGGGGATCTGCGGTGTGACACAGATCCCCTGTAGGAGTGAGCCTGCTCGCGATGCAGACAACTCGGTCCATCAGTTATCCACAGCGCTCTGCTTCACCACCACCGTGCAAGTAATCCCCGCCGCCAACAGAACCCCATCCGGCACTTCATCAATGTGAATCCTTACCGGCACCCGCTGCGCCAAACGCACCCAGTTGAACGTCGGGTTCACATCGGCAATCAACTCGCGGCTTTCCGGGTTGTCGCGGTCATAGATGCCACGAGAAATGCTTTCCACGTGGCCCTTCAAGATTTCGCCGCTCATTAACTGCATGTCGGCCTTGTCGCCCACTTTGACGTGGGGCAGTTTGGTTTCTTCGAAAAAGCCGTAAACCCAGAACGAATTCATGTCGACCACGGCCATTTTCGCCTCGCCGATGCGCGCGTAGTCACCGCGGTGCACGTTGAGGTTGGTCACATAACCGTCGACCGCAGCGCGCACTTCGGTGCGTTTCAGGTTGAGTTCAGCGGCTTCCAGTTGCGCCTGGGCATGTTGGTAATCGGCCAGGGCGGCGTCGGCGATGTTGCTGGCGTCGTCGCGGTTTTCCTTGGAGATCACCAGGTTGTCGAGGTCGGCGCGGCGATGAGCATTGACCTTGCGCATCTCCCACGTCGACTTGCGCGAAGCCACCAGCGACTGCGCTTGTTTGACCGCGATACGGTAATGCTCGGAGTCGATCTGCATGAGCAAATCGCCCTTCTTCACCAGTTGGTTGTCGCGCACCGGCACATCGATCACTTCGCCAGTGACGTCGGCGGCGACGTTGATGATATCGGCACGCACGCGACCGTCGCGGGTCCACGGCGTGTTCATGTAGTGCTCCCACAACGTGCGGCCGATCCACAACGCCAGGGCCAGCACCAGCAGGGTCGCGAGCAGGCTGAAAAACTTTTTCATCAGATCGTTCTCAACGGTAGACAGTCAGCGCCATGGCGCCGAACAGACAGGTAAACAGACTCAGACGCAGCAGCGCCGGGTGCCAGAAAAAGCGGTACAGATCGAATCCGGACAAAAAACGATCCACCGCCCAGGCCAGCGCCGCAGCAATGAAAAACATCAAAGTCATGGTCGGCATGTACACGCCGTGGAAGGCGATTTCACGAGGCATGGGCAAGTCCTTCGGGCTTGGCGATGGCGTAGGCAGCGAGCGGTGATTGCGGGTCGAGCAGCGAAGTGCGGATGAAGTGCAGATAGCTCTTCACCCGACGCAATGCCGAGGTATCGAAGTGCGGCGCGAACGGCTCATCAGTGGCCGCGACACGGCTGATCGCATGGTCGACCGCGACCAGTGCGCGTTCGAGATTGCTGGAGTTCGGTTGCAGAAACAGTCGCACCAACGCACGACCCATCACACGGATCGCTTGTCGCCATGGTTGCGATTCGGCATAGGCCGGGTGCACCGGCAGGATCGCCTGCTCCTTGCGCAGCTCGATGATCGCGTGGCCGACTTCCAGTACCACGAACATCCAGCGCAGCAGGTTCTTTTGCACCTTCGGCTCCCCAGCCGCCAGACCGTAAGCCTGGTGCAGCAGATCGCGGGTACGGCTCTCGAAACTCGACGCCAGGCCTTTCAGTTTGCCGCTGATCGCGTAGACCACTTGGCCGCGCAGATCCTGCTCCAGACGCTTCCACAACCAGCGACTGTTCGGCGGCAGAATAATCGCCCCCGCCGCGGCGCAGACCAGCATGCCCATGACCATGGCGATGTAGTCGTTGATGAAGGTGTAAGGGTTGTAAATGGTCAGGTTGTCCGGCACCGAACCGGTGCTGAAGAAGATCAGCAAACCGAGGCCTACACCGGCGTATTGCGGCCGCGACGTGAGGAACGAGCCGAGCACGATCACCGGTGCGAGCATCACGCACAGCAGCGGGAAACCGTCTATCCACGGGAAGATGAAAAACATCTCGACGAAGCCGATCAGCGCACCGAGGAAGGTCCCGCACGCCATCTGAAAGGCCATGCGTTTCGGGTTTGGCGTGGCGGCGGAGAGGCCCACGGTGGCGGCCGCAATCAACGTCATCGTCGCGCCACTTGGCCATGCGGTGGCGACCCAGTAACTGCCCAGCACAACCAGAATGAACGAGGCGCGAATGCCCGACGCGGCGGCGGCCCACCAATTGGTTTGCGGGGTGAACGGCTCGTCCCAGCGCTCACGTTCGTGGCGGTGATCGGCCAAGGATGCGTGGGTCTGTGCATAACTGTGCAAATCATCGACGAAGCGATAGAGCAGTTCGTAAGCGGTGTGGAAATCCAGTTGCTCGGCTTCGCTCGGCTCGCTCTCCTGGAAGATAGCGCGCAGGCTGCGCACGCGTGCCGGCAGGCCTTCCTTGTAGCTCGCCAGCGCTGTCGCCAAACGCGCAGCATCGGGGCTGGTCAGGGCGCGACCACTGAAGCCGTCGAGCACTTCGGCGAGATCCTGCAGACCCGGTCTGATCGCCGCGACCACATGTTCTTCGCCATTGCCACGCAAGCGTTCAAGCAACTGATGCAGGGCGTTGAACCGGGTGGTGATGCCCATGAACTCGCTGTTCAAGCGGCTCAGGCGACCGTTGCGCCGACGCATGTGCGGGTCTTCGAACACGGTCACGCTGCGCAGCCCTTCCAGCCCCACGGCTTCGGCGATAAAACGCACGTTGCTCGCCTCGAAAGACTCGGCTTTGCTGCGTCCGCGCAGGCCATCGGTGACGAACAGCGCGAACACACCGAAACGCTGATACAAGGCATTGCGCATGGCGGCGCTGGCGGTTTGCGGCAGGACCGCGGCGCTGACCAGAGTCGAGCAGAGAATCCCCAGGGAGATTTCCAGCACCCGCCACACCGCCGCCATGAATGCGCCGTCCGGGTGCGCCAGCGCCGGTAATCCGACCATCGCTGCGGTGTAACCGGCGAGGACAAAACCGTAGGCGCGGAAGTTACGACAACGTGCGGCACCGGCCGAGCAGATGCCGACCCAGATCGCCAGCGAGCCGAGGAACAGTTCGGTGTTCTGCGCGAACAATGCGATCAGCGTGACCATCATCGCCGAGCCGGCCAACGTGCCGAGGAAGCGATAGAAACTCTTGGCGAACACCTGGCCGCTCTGCGGCTGCATGACGATAAACACGGTGATCATCGCCGTGCGCGGTTGCGGCAATTCCAGACGCATGGCCAGCCACAACGTGAGGAATGCAGCGATCAACACCTTGAAGATGTAGACCCAGGTCACGCCATCGCTGCGCGCCCAGTCGAAAAAACCACGGCGCCATTCCAGGGAGTAGAGCCAGCGCAAAGGTGCGGGCAAGAGAGTCATTGAATTGTGCTCATGGATTCAGGCAAGACGCGGTCCCTGTAGGAGTGAGCCTGCTCGCGATAGCCATTTCACATTCAACATTTCTGTCGACTGAAACACCGCTATCGCGAGCGGGCTCGCTCCCACATTGGGTCGTGTGTTCAACGCAGGAGTGCCGGGGTTTTCGGCGCTTGGGTTTTCTCGGCAGTCGGCACGTCATTGCCGGCACCGAGGCCACCGCCCAGCGCAGTGACCAACTCGGCATGCGCACTCAACCGCGCCGCCTGCACCTGCTGCTGCACTTGCTGCTGCTTGAACAGCAACGTCTGCGCATTGAGCACGTTGAGGTAATCGGTGAGGCCGCGTTGATAAGCGATCATTGCAATGTCGTAGGTCTTCTGCGCCGTGGCCACCGACTCGGCGGCGAAGCCTTGCTGCTTGTCCATGGACTCGCGGCGAATCAGTTGATCGGAGATATTCTTCAGCGCATTCACCAGCGTCTGGTTGTAATGCGCCACGGCGATGTCGTAACCGGCGGAGGCCTCACCCAATTCGGCGCGCAGTCGGCCACCGTCGAAGATCGGGAGCGAGATCGCCGGGCCGACGTTGTAGTTGAGTTTCTTGCCGGTCAAAAACTCCAGCGCGCCACCGCCGGTGGCCATGTAGCCGAGGCTGCCGACCAGATCGACGTTGGGGTAAAACCCGGCATGCGCCACATCGATGCCACGCGCCTGCGCCGCCACTTGCCAGCGACTGGCGACCACGTCCGGACGCTGACCGAGCAGTTCTGCAGGCAAGGCCGACGGCAGTTTCAACGCTGCACCGAGAGACAGGGTCGGACGCTGCAACTGCGCCCCCTCCCCCGGCCCTTTACCCGCCAGCGCGGCAAGTTGATTGCGACTGAGGGCAATCTCCTCATCCAGCGCATCGAGCTGACGATGGGTTTCCGGCAGCGGCGTTTCGGCCTGACTGACTTCGAAATGTGTGCCGATGCCACCATTCAGACGCTTCTGCGCCAGATCGAGAATCTGCTGTTGCTGCTTAAGCGTCGCCGCAACGATGTCGCGCTGCGCGTAATGCAGCGACAGTTCGATGTAGGCGCGAACGATGTTGTTCTGCAATTCAAGCTGCGCCAATCGCGCCTCGGCCGCGCTCATGTGCGCCAGATCCACCGCCCGCTCGCTGGCATTGCTTTCACGGCCCCAGAGGTCGAGGGCGTAGCTGAAACCCAGTGCGGCGTTGTTGTCCCAGGTGGTGGTGTTGGCCAGCTCGCCGGGGCCGTAGAACTGATCGGTCGGCCAGTTGTGGCGCTTGAGTGTCGACTCGCCATTGATCTGCAACGACTCAGCCGCCTCGGCGACGCCGGCCATGGCTTTGGCTTGGCGGACTCGTGCGGCGGCCATGGCCATGCTCGGGCTGCCCTGCACGGCGAGGTCGATCCAGCGATTGAGTTGCGGGTCGCCGTAGGCTTGCCACCATTGCGCGGTGGGCCAGTTAGCGTCACGGGCGGCGTGGGCGATGGCGTCGTCGGTGGCCAGTGAATTGGCCTCCAGCGCCTTGCCCTGTGGAGCAATTCCGTCCGTTGAGATGCAGCCGCCAAGACCCAGGGTAAAAGCCAGAACACTGAGCGGCAAAAGCGCTCTGTTGATGCGACGCGGCACAGCTGCGAATTCCTGAGAGAGGGGTAGATCGAGGACCCGTGCAGGAACTGCCGCAGGCTGCGATCCTTTGATCTTGATTCCCTTAAAACAAAATCAAAAGATCGCAGCCTGCGGCAGCTCCTACAGGGATCGGCGCAATTCTATGGAAGGCCCTGTACGGCGATAAGCTGGGATTTCTGTGAATCTTTGTTACGGTTAACGAGATAATCCCTAAGTCGGGGGTCTCGCCCCGGAAACTTCGTGTCACAATTTGCCATCTCCCTTGAGAGCACCCCATGGACACTTTGCAAAACATGCGCGCCTTCAGTTGTGTCGCCGAAGCCGGCAGCTTCACTGCCGCCGCCGTGCAACTCGACACCACCACCGCCAACGTCTCGCGCGCGGTCTCCAACCTGGAAGCCCACCTGCAAACCCGCTTGCTCAACCGCACCACGCGGCGCATCGCCCTCACCGAAGCGGGCAAACGCTACCTGCTGCGCTGCGAACAGATTCTGGCCTACGTCGAAGAAGCCGAAGCCGAAGCCAGCGACGCCCACGCGCGCCCGGCCGGGCAATTGAAAGTGCACACCATGACCGGCATCGGCCAGCACTTCGTCATCGACGCCATCGCCCGCTACCGCAAGACCCACCCCGACGTGACCTTCGACCTGACCCTGGCCAACCGCGTGCCGGACCTGCTCGACGAGGGCTACGACGTGTCCATCGTGCTCGCCAGCGAACTGCCGGACTCGGGTTTTGTCTCGCAACGGCTGGGCATCACCTACAGCATCGTCTGCGCCTCCCCGGCCTACGTGAAAGCCAACGGCGCCGCGCAAAAGCCCAGCGACCTGCTCAACCACGCCTGCCTGCGCCTGGTCAGCCCGGTGATTCCGTTGGAGAAGTGGGCGTTCGACGGCCCGGAAGGTCAGGAAATGGTCACCATCAACAGTTCGCCGTTTCTGGTGAACTCCGCCGACGCGATGAAAACCGCGATCACCAGTGGCATGGGCGTGGGCGTGTTGCCGGTGTATGCGGCGATCGAAGGCTTGCGCAACGGCACGCTGGTGCGGGTCATGCCGAACTACCGCTCGCAAGAGCTGAACCTGTATGCGATCTACCCGTCGCGGCAATATCTGGATGCGAAGATCAAGACGTGGGTCGAGTATCTGCGTGGGTCGTTGCCGGAAATTCTCGCAGCACACCAGGCCGAATTGGCCGCCTATGAACTGAGCGGCAGCCTCGCCGGCGTGCGCGTCGCTAACTGATTTCAACACACTACGAAACGTGTAGGAGCTGCCGCAGGCTGCGATCTTTTGATCTTGATGTTTAATCGCAGCCTACGGCAGAGCCTACAGAAACGGGTATTTCACGGATCTTTCCGACAGGTTTTGACGGTTGTCCGTCGGAAGTGCGGTGGCTAGGATTTGGGTGTCACTGACGCATCAGCGACCGGGTCTGGAAAACCCGATTTCAACTACCAAAGCTCATGGCATACTGCGGCGCTTTTTAGCTCGCAATGTTATGGCGGCTGTGCGCGGGAGGCCCTAGGGCCTGCCGGTTTTGGGAAGTTGGCCGGTTTTTCCAGTCCGCGCACAGCTGCCACCCTATCGTCTGGAAAACGAACAGTGGCGGCTTCACCCAACTTGCCACGAGTATGTTTCCTATGTTCAAACCAACGCCTAATCCACCTGAAACCGACGACACCACCCCCTACGAATTCCCCGGCTCAAAGAAATTCCACGAAGCCGCCGACCGTGCCCTCGACCACTACCTCAAACCCAACGCTCTCACCCTGCGCTTCCACAAACCCAGCACCATGTTCCAGGTCGCCCCGGAGCAGGACAGCGAAAGCCTGCTGGTCCACGCCTGCGAATCACTGGCCCAGGCCAGCCTGATGACCAGCGACATCGCCGCCTACATCGACCTGCCGCAACGGCGCACGATTCTGGCGATTCAGCAGATCATCATGCTTGCCGAACTGGCGGTGAACCGGGTGCTGGATAACCACGAAATCCCGCAATCCCCGGCACACAACTAAAAGCCCCTCACCCTAACCCTCTCCCGGAGGGAGAGGGGACTGACCGTGGGGTTTGGAAGAGGTGCGCCGACGTGAAATATCGAGTCGAACTCAGGTTCTGAAACAGATCAAAAGCCCCTCACCCTAGCCCTCTCCCGGAGGGAGAGGGGACTGACCGTGGGGTTTGGAAGAGGTGCGCCGACGTGAAATATCGAGTCGAACTCAGGTTCTGAAACAGATCAAAAGCCCCTCACCCTAGCCCTCTCCCGGAGGGAGAGGGGACTGACCGTGGTGATTGCGAGAGATACGCCGAGGTGAAATACCGAGCCGGACTCAGATTCTGAAACAGATCAAAAGCCCCTCACCCTAGCCCTCTCCCGGAGGGAGAGGGGACTGACGGAGGTGTTTGGGCGAGTTACGCCGACTTGAAATACCGCGTTGAACTCAGATCTTGAAAAGCCCACAAATCGGCTCCCTCTCCTTGGGGAGAGGGCTGGGGTGAGGGCGAATCCACCACAAAACCAAAGCCGAACACCCGCTCTTCACCACTCAATAGGCCGAGTGTCAGCTCGCCTGCTCTTGATCTTGATCCACGGGCGACGTCGGAAGGCTGAGTGGAGGGATTGATCCGGGCGTGGGAGCGCAGCGACCGTTTGGCGAAGCCAAACACAGCGAGAGGAGGTGCAGCGAAGCAAACCGTAGGCGCTGCGCCCGGATCGATCCCGGAGCGAAGGAACCCCGAGCCCCAGCGAGCGGGCCGCACGTAGGAGCAAGCGTTTTTTTGCTTACTTTTTTTAGGCGTTTGTAAAAAAAGTGAGTCGCCGTCAGGGCGAAACCCTAAGCCGCCATTACCGAAGAAACGGATAAACACACCGAACAACCACAACATGGTCGGCCCAGAGGCCGCCAAGACAACCCCAAGCCAGAAATGTTAGCGTGCTTGGTATCAAGCCCGAACAAGAGCCAACAACGATGAAAAAGACTGTCCTGGCCTTCAGCCGCATCACCCCACCCATGATCGAACGCCTCCAGCAAGAATTCGACGTCATCGTCCCCAACCCAAAAGCCGGCGACATCAACGCCCAATTCAACGAAGCCCTGCCCCACGCCCACGGCCTCATCGGCGTCGGCCGCAAACTCGGCCAGGCCCAACTCGAAACCGCGACAAAACTGGAAGTGGTCTCAAGCGTCTCCGTCGGCTACGACAACTACGACCTCGCCTACTTCAACGAACGCGGGATCATGCTCACCAACACCCCGGATGTGCTCACCGAAAGCACCGCCGACCTCGCCTTCGCCCTGATCATGAGCAGCGCCCGCCGCGTCGCCGAACTCGACGCCTGGACCAAGGCCGGCCAATGGCAAGCCAGCGTCGGCGCCCCGCTGTTCGGCTGTGACGTCCACGGCAAAACCCTCGGCATCGTCGGCATGGGCAACATCGGCGCCGCCGTCGCCCGTCGTGGCCGCTTCGGCTTCAATATGCCAATCATCTACAGCGGCAACAGCCGCAAGACCGACCTGGAACAAGAACTCGGCGCACAATTTCGCAGCCTCGATCAACTGCTCGCCGAAGCCGATTTCGTCTGCCTGGTGGTGCCGCTCAGCGACAAGACCCGCCACCTGATCAGCCATCACGAACTGGCCCTGATGAAACCGGACGCCATTTTGGTGAACATATCGCGTGGCCCGGTCGTCGATGAACCGGCCCTGATCGAAGCCCTGCAAACCAAACGCATTCGTGGCGCCGGCCTCGACGTCTACGAAAAAGAACCGCTGGCCGAGTCGCCGCTGTTCCAGCTCAGCAATGCCGTGACTCTGCCGCACATCGGCTCGGCGACGAATGAAACCCGTGAAGCCATGGCCAATCGTGCACTGGCCAACCTGCGCAGCGCCCTACTCGGCGAACGCCCGCAGGATCTGGTCAACCCGCAAGTCTGGCGCGGATAAAAAAACACGGGCAAGTGCGTTATCGCACTTGCCCGTTAGTTATGCCTTACACAACTTGAAATTGAACAACAAAGCCAATTAAACAACAGCATTATAAGCTCTGCCTGCCTGTCGAATAATCGACAAACGCTATGGAGAGCCTATACCTTGAACACCCTGACAACCGAAAAACTCATTCGTTACAGCAAAGTCATATTGATGGCTTACATCAGCTTCTTTGGCGTGCTGGTGATGATCCACAACTTTACCGACTACAATTCAAACTACACCTACGTGGCTCATATCCTGAGTATGGACACCACCACCGCCAGTGAATCCATCAAGTACCGAGCCATTGAATCACCGATGATTCATCACCGGATCTACTGGTTCATCATCACGCTGGAAGTCACGTATACCGTCCTGTGCCTGATAGGCACTTATCAGTTATATCGCCACATCGATGCTTCCGCAGAGATATTCCACGAGGCAAAAAAGTTCTCGATCATGGGCATATTGGCAGCCATTTTCATTTATTACGTGTGCCTGCAAACCGTGGGTGTGGAATGGTTTGACATGGACACTTCGCAATCTTGGAATGCCAAGGATTGGGCGCGACATATCGTTGACTTCATCTTCCCGGCAATGATTTACATCACATTGAAAGTCGAGCGCTGAAGTTCAGCGCTCGTTTATTTCAAGCCAACTTTCCCTGTACCGGCGCCACCACCGCTTTCGGTTTACGAAACACCAGTACGTTGCCCAGCATCACTAACACCAGACCGACCAGCGCCGGCGCTGTCCACTGATAACCTTCAGCAAATGCCGAGACGTTCAGCGCCACCACTGGAAACAACACCGTGCAATAAGCCGCGCGCTCCGGGCCCATGCGTCCGACCAGCGTCAGATACGCAGTAAAACCGATCACTGAACCCGGGATTACCAGATACAGCAGCGCACCGACGTAACGCGGGCTCCAGTCCATGTCGAACGGAATGCCCTTGACCAGGCACCACACCGACAACATCGCCGCCCCATAGGCCATGCCCCAGGCGTTGGTAGTCAGCGGCTTGAGACCGGCCTTCTGCTGCAGACTCGAAAGCATGTTGCCCGCCGAGAAACACAAGGTGCCGCACAACGCCAGGCCCAGACCGAGCAAGGTTTGCGGGCTGGCCTGATGCCCGGCCAATTCCGGCCAGAACAACATGCCCAGGCCGAACAACCCAAGCGCACCGCCCATCAGCACATTGCGTGCGATGCGCTGGCCAAAGAACACCCGCGCATTCAGCGCGTTCCACAGTGTTGCGGTAGAAAACACCACCGCGACCAGACCGCTCGGGATCCACTGACTGGCGGTCAGGAAGCACATGAAGTTGACGCAGAACAGACACAACCCCTGCGCCACGCAGATCAGATGCCCACGGCGGTTCATCGGCTGCAAGCGACGGCTGAGCAGCAACAGCGCAAACAGCACCAGCGCGGCGAGGCCGAAGCGATAGACGATCGACAGCGGAATCGCCACCACGCCCAGTTGCCATTTCAGGGCAATCCAGGTGGTGCCCCAGATCAGCACGGTCAGCAAATACAACGACAGGTTCATGGCACACACTCCTCGATAGGCCTTGAGTGTCTGCCCGGGCGGGCGTTGCGCGCTTGCAGATTCTTGCGCTTTTGTCTGGCGGGAGGCTGGCAGCGCGGCGCCCACGGAGTAGGATGCAAAGCGTTGAAGAGAACCGACCATGGCCGCCATCGATACCCTGCAAGTCTTTCAAGCGTTAAACAGCTCGCCCAACGCACGCCTTGTGCACAGCGCCGAGCTTGGCGACGGCTTGTCTGCCGCTTTGTGGACCAACCACCACGATGCGCAGGATTATGAAGCGCCGAGCCACCACACCCTGTCCTGCTACATCGCCGGTGGTACCGGCACATTCCGTCGCGATCAACCCGGTCAAAAAGGCGGGCCGGACAAGCTGTGCATCCTGCCGGCCGATCACGAGTCAGGCTGGGTGATCAACGGCGATATCCGCTTGGCGCACCTGTATTTCAGCGCCGAACAATTTGCCCTCGGTTGCGTCACGCTGCTGGATCGCGAACCCCGTGAGATGCAATTGCGCGAGCAGACCTTCCTCGAAGACCCACAACAGGCACAACGCTTCCGGCAGTTGCTGACGCTGAATTGGGACGAACCCGCCGAGCGTTTGCTGACCAGCAGCCTCGCCCATGAATTGATCAGCCACACTTTGCTCAGTCAGGTCGGCGCACGTCAGGGTTTGCGTTTGAAGGGCGGGCTCGCACCACATCAGCGTCGGCAATTGGTGGAGTTCATCGACACTCAGTTGGCCGAGCCGATTAGCCTGGGGCAACTGGCCGGGATGTGTGCCCTGTCGGAATACCACTTTGCGCGGATGTTCCGGACGAGTTTCGGCCTGCCGCCGCATCAATACGTGCTGGCGCGGCGCTTGAGCCGGGCACGGGAGTTGTTGCGCGGGACGGCGTTGCCGTTGGGTGAGATTGCGCTGGCGTGCGGGTTTGCCAGTGCCAGTCATTTCACTAATCGGTTCAAGCAGGTGTTGGGCGGGACGCCGGGAGAGTATCGGCAGGCGTTTTTGCGTTGAGCCCCTCTCCCCTCACCCCAGCCCTCTCCCGGAGGGAGAGGGAGCCGACCGAGTTGTCTGGCGTTTTACATCGACCTGAATGATCGAGTCGATTATGGATTCCAAGCATTACTTTCAGGTCGATGTATCTCTGGAATATCCCACGGTCAGTCCCCTCTCCCCCAAAGAGAGGGAGCCGACCGAGGTGTCTGGCGCTGTACGTCGACCTGAAACACCGAATCGATTATGGATTCAAAGCATCACGTTCAAGTCGGTGTACCTCTGGAATATCCCACGGTCAGTCCCCTCTCCCTCCGGGAGAGGGTTAGGGTGAGGGGCTTTTGATCTTGCCTCAAAACTCCAACGTACTCGACAGCGATACCTGCCGCGAATCCCCCATCGACACAAAAAACCGGCTCGCCGCCGAGGTGTAATACGTGCGATCAAACAGGTTCTTCACATTGAGCTGAAACTTGACCTTCTGCCCTTCAACTTTGGTGTCGTAAGTGGCAAATGCATCAGCCACGGTATAACTCGGCAAGTCGAAATCGTTGACCGCGTTCCCCGCACGTTCACCGACATAACGCGCTCCAGCCCCTACGCGCAACTGGTCACCGCCAATCACACTGCCGAAGTCATACACCGCCGACAACGAGCCGGAATTCTTCGCCACGTTTTGCAGGCGCTTGCCTTTATAGTCCGGGTCTTCGGTGACTTCGGCATCGGTGTAGGCGTAGCTGCCAATCATGCTCCAGTGATCGCTCAACTGACCGGTCAGGTCCATTTCCAGACCGCGCGAACGCACCTCACCGGCCGCGCTGTAGATCGTCGTCGGGCCTTCGGAGTTGGCCACCAGCACGTTACGTTTCTTGATGTCGAACAACGCAATGTTGCCGGTCACACGCCCCGGCAGATCCAGGCGCGCACCGAGCTCCCACGACTTGGCTTCTTCCGGCGCGATGCTGCCGTCGAGCACGGTGCTGCTGCCGCTCAGTGGGGCGATGGTCGAGTTGGGTTTGAACGATTCGGTGTAGCTGCCGTAGAACGACAAGGCGTCGGTGTAGCGATACACCAGACCGGCGCGCGGGACGAACTTCTGGCCGTTGCTGTCGGTGTTGGCCTTGAACGGCACGCCTTTGCCGGCGTACTGGTCGTACTCCTGGAAGCGCCCGCCGGCGACCAGAATCCACTGGTCGTTGAGGTGAATCGAGTCCTGCATGAACACCGAATCGCTGCGCAGTTCATCGGTCTGCGCACTGTCGGGAGCGCTGACCGTCGTACCGGCGACTTCGCGACCGTACACCGGATTGAGGTAGCTGAACGTAGTCAGGCTTTTCTGCCGGATCAAGTCCTCGCGGTAGATCTTGCGGTACTCGTCATCCACGCCGAACACCAGATCATGCTGCATGCCCAGCAGGTTGACCTTGCCTTCAAGACTGGCCGTGGTGAACCGGTCGGTGCTGATCGCATTCTGGGTGCCGTCCATGCTGCGGGTCAGCGTGCCTTTTTTGGTGTCGATGGCGGTCACGCGGACTTGGCTGGCGTCGTAGGTTTCGCGGTTCCAGCTGAAGCCGAAATGCGCTTTCCAGTCGTCGTTGAGTTCGTGATCGGCTTCAAAGTGATACAGATCCGAACGGCCTTCCATGTTGTTGAACGGTTCGTCCAGACGCTCCTTGCGCGAGATGTCCAGCGGATGATTGGTGCGCGGATCGATCAGCGTGCCACGGTCGAACGGTGTGAGAAATTCGCGGTGTTCGTAGGCAAACAGCAGCTTGGTGCTTTCACCGAACCAGGCCAGCGACGGGGCGATCAGGGTTTCACGATGGGTGCCGAAGTTGCGCCAATAATCTTCGTCTTCGTGGTCGAGTACCATGCGATAGGCCAGCCCGGAATCGCCCAACGGGCCGGTGCTGTCGAGGGTGCCGCCGCTACCGTTCTTGCCCTCGCCGTAGGTTGAGCCGCGTAAGGTCAGGGCGTTGTACTGCGTCAGTTCGGGCTTCTTGCTGACCAGGTTGACCACGCCGCCCGGGTCTTGAATGCCGTACAGCAACGAAGCCGGGCCTTTGAGCACTTCGACACGATCAACGGTGGCGTTCATGCCACGGCCCTGCACGATCGGCATGCCGTCGCGCATGATCGAGCCGTTGCGGTTGTCACCGAAACCGCGGGTCATCACCGAATCCTGAGTGCTGCCCAAGGTGTTGCCCTGAGTGATGCCGCTGACATTGGCCAATGCATCATCGAGATTGCGTGGTGCCTGATCGCGGATCACTTGCGCCGGGATGACGTTGACGGTCTGCGGGATTTCCTGCAACGACGCCGAAGAACGCATCACCGAACTGGTTTCCGGCGGCTGATAGCTCATCGATTCGTCGCGCAGTGAAGTGATGGTGGTGGCGCCGAGGTTCAACGCGCCTTCAGTGGGTTTCGGCTCCAGTGCCAGCGTGTGGCTATCGGTGCGGCGGAAGTTGAGGCCAGAGCCACTGAGCAAGCGTTGCAGTGCCTGTTCGGCACTCATCTGGCCATTGACGGCCGGCGCGGTGAGGCCGTACGGCGCTTCGTCGGTGTAGACCACGCTTTGCCCGGTGACGCGGCTGAGGTCACTCAAGGCTTGCGGCAGCGGTTTGGCGGCCAGGGAAAAATTGAACTGCTTTTGCGCCTGGCTGCTGACGGTTTCAGCGGCCAGAGACACGCTTATCGGCAGCAATGCCAATGCCGAAAAACTCAATGCCGACACGCCCAACCACTGTTTGACCGAACCCGATTTTGCCCTGGACTTCATGACTCAATGACCTGTGTAGAACCGCAACGGATGCGAATGACTCGCAGTTTCAGTCACTACACGGATGGGGCTTGGGTTTACCTCACCAACATTTGAAAATTATTTTTTGTGGTGTTCGATCGGGCGCCATCGCGAGCAGGCTCACTCCTACATTTGGAATGCGTTCCCTTGTAGGAGTGAGCCTGCTCGCGATGGCTTTAGCGCCTCAACGCAAAATAATCAGATGCCCCAACACCTGATGCTGCTCAAATCCCATGACCCCTTGCAGTGAACTGAGCACCGCCTGCGGATCCTTGCTCGGAAAACTGCCACTGACCTTGCGCGCCGCCAGTTCATCGTTGAGCAACACAATCCGCCCCGGGTAATAACGCCGCAGATCGTCCACCACATCGCCCAGCGTCGACTTGTAATAAGTCAGCCAGCCCTGACGCCAGGCCAGTTGCGCCTCGCTGTCCACCGCGTGAAGCTTTTGCGCCGTGCCTTCGCCGTAAGCAACCTGCTGACCAGCGGTGAGAACCTGCTGTTCGCCGTCGCGATCCGCCGTCACCCCAACGCGTCCGGACAACACCGTGACCTGCGCGCCATGCGGTTGCAGTCGCACTTCGAACTGCGTGCCGAGCACCCGCGCCTCGCCCTTTTCGGCCTCCACCACAAACGGCTCGCCAGTGTGCGTTACCGTGAAAAAACCGGCACCACGACGCAACTGAACATGTCGCTCGCCCTGACTGAAATCCACGGCAATCGCGCTATCGCCATCCAGCGTCACTTGCGATTGATCGGCGAGTATCACCGTGCGGATTTCACCGGGCGCCGAGACATAATCCGCGCCCAGATCATCGATCCAGCGCTGCGGTTGCCAGCCGGTGCCGAGGCTGACCATCAGCAAAAGACACGCCGCCATCGCCAGCGCCCCCGACCAACGCAAAAGCTGCGGACGACGCGGGCGATCCATCGCATCGAGATAGCCCTGCAATGCCAAGGCCTCTTCATCGGCCAGCGTGCGCGCAGGGCTTTCGCTCAATTCCCAGAGCACTTGCGCCTGCGCATAGGCCTCGGCATGCGCCGGATCGGCACGCAGCCATTGACTGAAGGTCAGTTGATCGCCGGCGCTCGGCCGGTCATGCAACAGGCTCAGCCAGGCAAACGCAGCCTGCTCTTGCGCGGGCGTCGGAATAATGGAGTCGGATGGCTTCACGGTGCTTTCCCTGGCAGGCGTGGCGCGGGTTCGCGCAGGCTGGCCTTGCAGGCCTCGAGGGCGCGCATCATATGTTTTTCCACGGCACTTTGGGACAAGCCCATGGCTTTGGCGATGTCCGCGTATTTGCGGCCGTGGATGCGATTGAGCAAAAAGATCTGCCGGGTGCGCTCGGGCAAGGCGCGCAACGCCGCTTCGACATGCTTCAGATCATTGCCCGCTTCCAGCGCCGCTTGCGGTTCGCTGCCGTGGCTGTCCGGCGCGTCCGGTTGCCAGCCCTCGTTGACCCGCGTGCGGGTGCCTTCGCTGCGCAGATGATCGATGGCGATGTTGCCGGCGCAGCGCAAAAGATAGGTGCTGAGTTCTTCGACTTGCACCAGCGGCCGCCGCCAGAAACGCAGAAACAGATCCTGCACCAGATCTGCCGCCGTCGCCCGGCAACCGACGCGGCGGTTCACCAGCGCTTCCATTTGCGAACGCTGGGACAAAAACACCTGGAGAAAATGCGCACGCGCCCCGCGCGGCTCGTCGTCGCGGGATTCCGGCGGCAGACCGATCAGCACTTCAGCACTGCGCCCATGCAGCAACCGGGCTGGCCAGCAGACTGACACCGGCCAGCGCCAACGCGAAACGCGGGCGATACGGCAGCAGCAATACCAACGCCAGGGCGCTGAGCATCAGTACGGCGAACCAGTCGACCAGGCCGAAACTCCAGCCGTTGGGGGTCACCGCCGCCCACAGCGAAAAGCCCAGCAGCAACCAGCCGGATAATGCCAGGCTCTGACGACGACGCGCGGAAGGCTTGTGGCCGAGCAATTCATCGTGGTGGCGAGGCATCGACAGGCACAACGCGGTGAATCCGGCGTAAGTCAGCAACAAGGGCAAAAGCATCAGTTCGTCCCTTGCTCAAGAATGATCGGCTGGGCCTTTTCGCGACGAGGCTTTTTAACGCTGACCGTGTTGCCAGCGCGCTGCATTGTCCATGCAGCCCAAGCGAGGAAAAAACCTGTTGCGAGGCACGCCAGATCAAAACCGGCCAACGCCCAATCGCGCTGCAGCAAAGCCACGCCGAGATTCCAAGGGGTGGTCAGCGCATTGATCAGCGGCACCGCGACAAACAGCGCCGCCCCCAGCACAAGCTGTTCAACCCAGGCTTTGCGCCCCGGTCGTACCATCGCGTGCAGCACGCTCAGGCCCCAGGCCATGAAGAAAGCGTTCACCTCCCAATCTGCACGCTCGGCAAGGCTCACCGGCAACAGACGATTGGCCAGGAAGAACACCGCCACCGCCGACACCAGCCCGGCCATGCTGGCGATATTCAGCACTTCCACCAGCCGCAGTTCGAACGGCATCACGCCGCTCTTGGCGTGTTTGAGCTGACGTTTGCCCAGCCAGATCACCAGCCCGGTGCCGATCATCGCCGTACCCGCCAGCCCGCAGATGAAATACAGCCAGCGCAACACCGGCCCGGCAAAGTGGCCCATGTGCAAACCATAGAACGCGCCACCCACCGCCATCGCCATCGGCTGTTCCGGTGTGCTGCCGAGCATCTGCCCGGTCACACCGTTGAAGGTCACGGCACGGCCAAAATCATGCACCACGCGATCGCCGGCACGCGACAGCACCACCGTGGCATTGGCATCGCCCGGATTGCTCACCGACAGACGCGCCGTATGGCCGCCCGACCATTGCTCGCGGGCCTTGCTCAACAGCGGCGCCATGGCCGCCAACGGCGCAGCGATATCGGCGCGTTCCGGGGTCTTCGACGCCGGGAAAACTTCGTCATAGAACGTGCGCACGTCACTGCCATACGACGCGACGATGCTCGCCGGCATGACCATCGACATGAAAATCACCAGGCTGCTGTAGGTGATCATCAAGTGAAACGGCAACACCAATACGCCGACCGCGTTATGCCCGTCGAGCCAGGAGCGCTGACCCTTGCGCGGGCGGAAGGTGAAGAAGTCCTTGAAGATTTTCTTGTGGGTGATGATCCCGGTGATCAGCGCGACAAACATCACCATCGCGGCGATGGTCGACAGCCAACGGCCCCACGGGTAAGGCATTTGCAGCTGAAAGTGGAAACGGTAGAAGAACTCGCCGCCCATGCTGTCGCGGCCCTGCACTTCGGTGCCGGTTTGCGCATCCAGGGTTTTCGCTTCGAAACGTCCGCGCTCACCCGGTTTTGCCGGTGCTGGCTGCCAACGCACGGTCAGGGCGGGATCCCGGGCATCGGGCAAATCGATCAGCCAGCGTGACGCGCCGGCCGCGTGTTGCTGCAGATAATCCTGAGCCAGTGTCAGACTCGTCTCGGCACTCACCGATCGCGCGGGGATTTCCGGCTGCATCCAGTGGCTGATTTCATCTTTGAAATAGGCCAGCGTCCCGGTCAGAAAAATCGCGAACAGCAACCAGCCGAACAGCAGTCCGGCCCAGGTGTGCAGCCAGGCCATCGCCTGACGAAAGCCCTCTTTCATGCCAGGCCCAATCCACGTGCCGCGCCGGAAATGGTTGCCAGAATCACGCTCGGCACCAGCAAGCCAACCCAGGCCGACCACGCCGTACGGCAGGCAAAACACCAGAGCACCGCCACCAGATAGACCAGAAAGGAAATGGTCATGCCGGTCACCACCGCTTCGGCGCGACTCAACGGCAACCACAACGTCAGCGTGACACTGGCCAGCGCCGCGACGAGATAGCCGCCAAACACCGCGGCCAGCAGCCGTGAGGTGACGGCCAGACGATAGGACATGGGAAGTGTGGCGAGTTTGCCTTTCATGTTTCGACCCTGAAACGAAAAACGTCCGACCGATAAGCCGAACCTTGAGGCGAGCAATATTAATGATAAATATTCTCATACGCAAAAGCATCTGATTGCCGGTTGAGCGTTTCGCCACCTACAATGCGAACACTTCTTGTTCTCTAACGTACTCTCTACCGCGTCAAGAAAGCGCCCGGAGTCCACCGTTGTCGTCCGCCCATCCCGTCGAATCGCTCTATCAGGCTCATCACAGCTGGCTGACTGGCTGGCTACGGCGCAAGCTCGGCTGCCCGGACAGCGCGGCGGACCTGGCACAGGACACGTTTATCAAGGTGCTGAGCGCCCGCGAACCGCCGGTGATCATCGAGCCGCGCGCCTTTCTGACCACGCTGGCCAAACGCGTTCTGTTCAATCATTACCGCCGTCAGGATCTGGAGCGCGCCTACCTCGACACACTGGCGCAAATGCCGGACATGGTCGCACCGTCGGAAGAAGACAAGGCGATCATCCTGCAAACCCTGATGGAACTGGATGAGTTGCTCGACGGTTTACCGCGTCAGGTCAAACGCGCCTTTTTGCTGGCGCAGGTCGATGGTCTGACTTATCCACAGATTGCTGGCGAACTGGGCATTTCCGTGGCCACGGTTAAACGGCATTTGAACAAAGCGGCGATGCGCTGCTATTTCGCCCTATGAACCGCGCACCGGATTTCTCCTCTCAAGTGGCGGAACAGGCCGTGCATTGGTTGCTGGAAATGCAGCAAGGCGCACTGAGTCCGCGCCAGCAAATGGCGATGCAACAATGGCTGGATGCGCACAGCGAGCATCGTCGGGCGTGGGAGCATATTCAGCGGGTCAACCAGCGTTTACGCGGAGTGTCCTCACCACTGGCGCACGCGGCGTTGAATGGAGCGAAGTCCGGCAGTCGTCGTCAGGCACTGAAACTGCTGCTGATTCTCGGCGCCGGTTCGGCGGTCACTTGGGGCATGCGCGAACACACACCGCTGCCGTCGCTGCTCGCCGATTTCCGCAGCCCGATCGGGCAACGGCGCAAGGTCGCACTGGGTGCCGGCGATCAGTTGCAACTCAACACAGCCAGCGCGGTGGATGTCGACACTTCGGCGCGACTGATCCGCTTGCTCGAAGGCGAAATCCTCCTGACGGCCGCGCAATCTTTCGAAGTGCGCACGGCTCAGGGCCTTCTGAAAACCCAAGGCGCGCGCCTCAATGTGCGCCAGTTTGCCGATCGCACGCAGGTTGCGCTGTTCGGCGGTCGGGTCGAACTGAACAGCAATGGACGCGCGCCGATGTTGCTGCCGGTCGCGCGTCAGCTCAGTTTCACCTCGGCATCGGTCAGCGAGACCAAACCGCTGGATGCCAACAGCGGCGCCTGGGCCGACGGCATGCTGGTCGCGGCGCACATGCGCCTGGGCGACTTCCTCGATGAGCTCGGCCGCTATCGTCGCGGCCGGCTCAATTGCGCCAAGAACGTCGCCGACCTGCTGATCTCCGGGACTTACCCGCTGGACGACAGCGAGCGGATTCTCGACCTGCTGGAAATCAGTTTGCCGGTGAAGGTGAGGCGCTTTACCCGTTACTGGGTGAGCGTCGAAGCACGGGTTTAAAAAACATCAAAAATAAATGAGCCGTTTTTCAGATCTGGCGTGACAGAGAAGGAAAGCCCCCTTGATTCAACCTTCTCAGGATCAACCACCATGCACCCAACCCGCCTCACGCCACTGGCCCGCAGCCTGCGCAATCTCGTCCTCGGCGTCAGTCTGAGTTTCAGCGCCCTGCCCGCCGCAGTGGCTGCCGATGCCAAGGCGTACCACATCGCGCCATCATCGCTAGAGAACGCCCTCAACCAGTTTGGCCGTGAAGCAGGCGTGTTGATTTCATTCGGTTCGCAAGTCACCAGTGGTGTGCAAAGCCGAGGTCTGGAGGGCAGCTACACGCCTGAACAAGGTTTGAATGCGCTGCTCGAAGGCACCGGTCTGCAAGCACGCGCCGAGGGCAACAACGCGTTCAGTCTGCAACCGGTGGCAGACGCTGCGCTGGAGCTGGACACCTCGACAGTCGTCGGCGACTGGCTCGGCGATGCTGCGCAAATCAACGTCTTCGAACATCCCGGCGCCCGTGATGTAATCCGCCGCGAAGAGTTCGAGCGTCAGGGCGCGACTCAGCCGCGTGATGTGCTCAACCGCATTCCCGGCGTCAACGCCCCGGAAAACAACGGCACTGGCAGCCACGACATGGCGCTGAACTTCGGCATTCGTGGGTTGAATCCACGCCTGGCGGCGCGCTCGACGGTGTTGATGGACGGCATTCCGGTGCCGTTCGCGCCTTATGGCCAGCCGCAGTTATCGTTCGCGCCAATCAGCATGGGCAACATGGATGCCGTGGACGTGGTGCGCGGCGGCGGCGCGGTGCGTTACGGACCGCAGAACGTCGGTGGTGTGGTCAACTTCGTGACCCGGGCGATTCCTGACGAGCCAACGGTCAAGGGCGGCTTTCAGACCGAAACCAGCCCATCGTCGAGCCATGACGGCTTCAAGACCAGCGCCAACCTGCTGGCCGGCGGCACCAATGAAAATGGTCTGGGCGGCGCGTTGCTCTACTCCGGCACCCGTGGTGGTGACTGGCGTGAACACAGCGACACCGAGATCGACGACCTGATCCTCAAGGGCAAATACCAGCTCGACGACGCCAACAGCTTCAACGCCATGGCCCAGTACTACGAAGGCAAGGCTGATATGCCCGGCGGTTTGAACGTCGCCGATTACGACGCCGACCCGTACCAATCGACACGGCCGAAAGACCAGTTCTGGGGCCGCCGCACGATGTTCAATTTCGGCTATCGCTATCAGGAAGATCGCCGCGAATTCACCGCCAATACCTTCTTCACCAAGACCCTGCGCAGCGGTTATCTCGATCAGGGCACGTTCCTTTCGCTGTCGCCGCGCGAGTATTGGGTGCGCGGTCTGGAAACCCGTTTCGCCCAAGGCTTCGACCTCGGCCCGACCAGCCATGAAGTCGGCGTCGGCTACCGCTACATCAACGAGGCTGGTCACGAACTGCGCTATCGCACGCCGATCAGCAGCAACGAATACCCGACCACTGCCAGCCGCAACGACCGCGATACCCGTGGCGGCACCGAGGCCAATGCTTTCTTCGTTGACGACCGCATCGACATCGGCAAATGGACGATCACCCCGGGCGTGCGCTACGAGATGATCGAATCGCAGCAGACCAACAACCTGACCAACGTCAAATACAAGGGCGACTACAACACCGCGCTGCCGGCGTTGAACGTGCTCTATCACCTCACCGACAGCTGGAATCTGTACGCCAACACTGAAGGCTCGTTCGGCAGCGTGCAATACAGCCAGATGCCCAACCGTGTGACCAGCGGCGAAGTGAAACCGGAAAAGGCGCGCACTTGGGAACTCGGCACGCGCTATGACAATGGAGCGTTGCGGGCCGAGATCGGCGCGTTCCTGATCAACTTCGACAATCAGTACGAAAGTAACCAGACCAACGACTCGGTGATCGCCCGTGGCGAAACTCGCCATCAAGGGATCGAGACCAGCGTCAATTACGCGCTGGATGACTTGAGCCCGGCGCTGGCCGGTTTTGATGTCTACGCCACTTACGCTTATGTTGACGCGACCATCCGCGAAGACGGACCGAACAAAGGCAATCGCGTGCCATTCTCGTCGAAGCACAAAGGCACGATTGGCGTCGGTTACACCGAAGGGCCATGGAAGTTGAATCTGGACAGCAGCTTCCAGAGCGACCAGTTCGCTGACAACGCCAATACCTCGAAAGAAAGTGCCGATGGCAGCACCGGCAAGATTCCGGGCTACATGCTGTTCAGCAGCCGCGCCGGGTATGACTTCGGGCCGCAGTTGTCGGATCTGAATGTGGCGGTGGGCGTGAAGAACATCTTCAACACGCAGTACTTCACCCGTTCGTTTGATGACAACAACAAGGGTAAGTATGTGGGTGAGCCGCGGACGGTTTATGTGCAGACATCGGTGGCGTTCTGAGGATTGAAAAGCCCCTCATCGGAACGCCGCCCGCCTAACCCTCTCCCTGAGGGAGAGGGGACTGATTGGGGGGTGCTTGCGAGGTACGCCGACCTGAACGTGCTGTGCCGAATCCATAATCGACTCGACCTGAACCCGCTGTGCCGAATCTTTAACCGACTCGACCTGAAACCGCTTTACCGAATCCATAATCGACTCGGTTTTTCAGGTCGATGTACCCCGCAATACGACTCGGTCGGCCCCCTCTCCCTCCGGGAGAGGGCTGGGGTGAGGGGAATGGGCTACAGTGAAATATCAAACCAACTTCACAAGGATCGTGAAGCATGCAAACCCGCCCCACCCTCGCCCAATTCGCCCGCCAGTTACGCGTCAACCAAACCGATTGCGAACAGCTGCTCTGGCAAAAACTCCGCTCCCGCCAAATCGCCAATCTGAAATTTCGCCGGCAGTTTCCCTGTCCGCCCTATGTGCTGGACTTTTACTGTGCCGAACTGAAATTGGCGATTGAACTAGACGGTGGTCAGCACTATGAAACGCCGGGACTGATTCATGACCAACGCCGGACGCACTATCTGAATCAAAAGGGCATTGAAGTCGCGCGTTTCAGTAATCTCGAGGTGATCCAGCAGATGGACGATGTGCTGGAGCAGATCATAAGAATTGCGGCGAATCGAAAAATGCCCTCACCCTAACCCTCTCCCAGAGGGAGAGGGGACTGACCGGGGGATGCTTGCGAGGATCGCCGACCTGATTCTGCTTTACCGAATCCATGATCGACTCGGTCTTTCAGGTCGACGTACCTCTTCAGACACCTCGGTCGGCCCTCTCCCGGAGAGAGGGGGGACTGATTGCGGGATGCTTCAGAAATACATCGACCTGAAAGTGCTTTGCCGAATCCATAATCGACTCGGTCTTTCAGGTCGATGTACAACGCCAGACACCTCGGTCGGCCCTCTCCCGGAGAGAGGGGGACTGATTGCGGGATGCTTCAGAAATACATCGACCTGAAAGTACTGTGCCGACTCCATAATCGACTCGGTCTTTCAGGTCGATGTACCTCTTCTGACACCTCGGTCGGCCCCCTCTCCCGGAGGGAGAGGGCTGGGGTGAGGGGCCGCTTTCTTATGCCCTGCGCAAAAACCGCCACAAACAAAAACGGGCCTGCATTCGCAGGCCCGTTCTCATTGGGTGGCTTATGAAATCAGCGCATCAACTGTTGATCGCTGCCTGTTCGTTCTCAAGAAATTCTTCCTCCAGCAGAGCGTCATTCGCCTTGCTAAATGGCACCACAGCAGCACGTGGCTTACCTCGCAGTTTGCCGAAAAGGTGCTCCAGTGCGTGCTCGAGTTTTTCGGCAGCGCCGTCGATCGCCTGTTCCAGCGAATCGGCCTTGTGGGTCACGGAAATCGGTTGATGGCCTTTTGGCCGCGCTTCCAGTTGGCAGCGCATGTCATGGGGACCTGGTTTGTCACCGTTCTCGTCGGCCAGATGGACTTCGACGCGGGTCAGGTCTTCTTCATAACGTTCGAGCGTGCTCTCAATGGTTGTACGTACCCACTCCTCCAGTCGTTGACTACTTTGAATATGGTTATCGCTGTTGACTTGGATTTGCATAGTTCATCCCTTATTTCAGCTAGCTCGTGAGAGGCCTTGAGTTGAATTTCCTGACCTCCTGGTTACAACAATCGGCCCGACCGGCGAACATTTCAACCCCTGAAAAAAGATAAATATTCATTCGCAAAAAAAGCCGGACAACCGAGCAAAGCACTGGTAAGGTCGGGAGTTGGGTCGCCTCGCAACCCGGCAAAATTTGCTCACAATTGCCCGTCGTTCAACGGGTGCAAGCTGCGAAATATCCCCGCCTCTTCGACCAGCCAATCATGCACCGCACGTACGCCCGGATGGCTCAACGCCCCTGGCGCGTACAGCAACACGTAGCGTTTGTGATTCGGTACCGACAGGCCAAACGGCACAATCAATGTCCCTCGCTCCAGTTCATCGTTAAGCAATGTCCGTCGGGCAATCGCCACGCCCATACCGGCAATTGCCGCTTCAATGGTCAGGTGATTGCGATTGAACGTGTGCCCGCGCCGTACGTCGGCGCCTTCAAAGCCGATCGCGTTCAAGTAGAACTCCCACTCCGCGTATTCATAACTGCCACGCCAGGCAGTGATGTCATGCAGCAACGGGAAATGCACCAGATCCGCTGGCCCATGCAATCGCGGACGACCACGCAACAGACTCGGCGCACACACCGGGAAAATCTGCTCATCGAGCAACGCTGTGGATAACAGCCCGGGGTAACTGCCGTCGTTCAGATCAATCGCCAGATCAAAGTCACCCTCGTGCAACGGCACGCTGCTGTCCTCGGCGACGAGCCGCAGCTGAATATCCGGATAGCGCTGTTGCAGGCGCGGCAAACGCGGCGTCAGCCACTTGCTGAGGAATGACGGAATCGAGCGCAGGCGCAGAATCCCGCTGATCATTCCGGCATCAAGCCGTCGCAATTCCGCATCGATGCTGCCATATGCCTCATTGACGGTAATCGCCAACCGCTGCCCCTCTGCACTCAATTCCACACCGCGCGCGCGCCGATGAAACAGGCGAAACCCGAGGCGTTCTTCCAGTTGGCGAATCTGCTGGCTGACCGCCCCCGGGGTGATGTGCAGTTCTTCGGCACAGCGGGTAAACGACAGATGCCGCGCGGCACAGGAAAACACCTGAAGCCAGACATAGGTCTGGGCATGCAATTGACGACTCATCGTTTAGTCCTGCTAAAGGCTTACTTAGGAAGTTTCGTTAGTCACGTAGGACTGAGGTAGGCAGTATCGCCGACATTGCGCTTGTCCTACAAAAAATGGCAGCGATTCCTACTCCATTGCTTGTAAGGGTTTAGCATGGCTATCAGTGTTTTCGATCTATTCAAAGTCGGCATCGGCCCGTCCAGTTCCCACACCGTCGGCCCGATGCGCGCAGCAGCGACCTTCGCTCAAGCGCTGATCGATCAACATTTGTTGAACGATGTGCGTCGTGTGGAAATCCGTTTGTACGGTTCGCTGTCGGCCACGGGTGTCGGTCACGCCACTGACCGCGCGACGGTGATGGGCCTGATGGGCGAATGGCCGGACAGCATCGATCCGGCGACCATCGATCCACGCATCCAGGAACTGCGCGAGACAGGCCAACTGTCCCTCGCCGGGCAAAGAGAAATTGCCTTCGACTGGCAGCGTGATCTCCTGCTGCTGGACGAGAGCCTGCCCTACCACCCCAACGCCATGTCGCTGACTGCCTTTGGCGAAACTGCCGAGCTGTTCGAGCAGACGTACTACTCGGTTGGCGGCGGTTTCATCATTGAAGCAGCGGAAGCCGAGTCCGGTGTGGCGCCGGCCGGTGACGTGGTGTTGCCGTACGATTTCTCCAGCGCCGCCGAACTGCTGTCGCTGTGCAAACAGCACAACCTGCGCGTGTCCGAACTGATGATGGCCAACGAGCGCGCCTGGCGTAGCGACACCGAAATCCGTCAGGGTCTGCTGCACATCTGGTCGGTGATGCGTGAATGTGTGGAGCAGGGCCTGCGCCACGAAGGCATCCTGCCCGGTGGTCTGAATGTGCCGCGTCGTGCAGCGAAACTGCATCGCAGCCTGCTGGAGATAGGCAAGCCCAACGTGATCAGTTCGACGCTGTCGGCAATGGAATGGGTCAACCTGTTCGCCCTCGCCGTCAACGAAGAGAACGCGGCCGGCGGGCGCATGGTCACCGCGCCGACCAATGGTGCTGCGGGGATCATCCCGGCCGTTCTGCACTACTACATGAAATTCAATCCGGACGCGTCTGACGATGATGTCGTCGCTTTCTTCCTCGGTGCGGCCGCCGTCGGCATTCTCTGTAAGAAAAATGCCTCGATCTCCGGCGCCGAAGTCGGCTGTCAGGGCGAAGTCGGTTCGGCCTGCGCGATGGCTGCCGCCGGCCTTGCCGATGTACTCGGCGCCACCCCGGAACAATTGGAAAACGCCGCCGAAATCGGCCTGGAACACAACCTTGGCCTGACCTGCGACCCGGTCGGTGGCCTCGTGCAAGTGCCGTGCATCGAGCGCAATGCCATCGCCGCCGTGAAGGCGATCAACGCCACGCAAATGGCTTTGCGCGGCGACGGCAAACATTTCATTTCCCTGGACCGGGTGATCCGCACCATGCGCGATACCGGCGCCGACATGCACGACAAATACAAAGAGACTTCACGGGGCGGCCTGGCCGTGAGCTGGGTGGAATGCTGAGGCGCATTCCCTGACCGCCCCGGCAGACCGCACCCGACGGTCTGCCAACCGTGAGCCCGAGCAAAAATAATAACGAGGCGATACCGATGACCGATGTACGTACACCTGCTGCCGATAATCCCGCTGTAGACCGCACACGCAATGCAGAAACAGCCCACAAGGGCTGGAACAAATTCGACACCACCTGGATGCTTGGACTGTATGGCACCGCCATCGGCGCCGGGACTTTGTTTCTGCCGATCAACGCTGGTGTAGGCGGTTTCTGGCCATTGTTGATTCTGGCTGTGCTGGCCTTCCCGATGACGTTTTTTGCCCACCGTGGTCTGTGTCGTTTTGTCTTGTCCGGTCGCTCCGGGGACATCACCGAAGTGGTCGAAGAACACTTCGGCTTCGGTGCCGGCAAGCTGATCACGCTGCTGTATTTCTTTGCGATCTTCCCGATCCTGCTGGTCTACAGCGTGGCGCTGACCAACACCCTGAGCAGTTTCCTCGAACATCAACTGCACATCGCCCCACCGCCACGGGCAATCCTCTCGCTGGTACTGATCCTCGGTTTGATGGCGATTGTTCGTTGCGGTCAGAGCGTGATCGTCAAAGCCATGAGCGTGTTGGTGTATCCATTCGTCGCCGCGTTGCTGCTGCTCGCGGTCAGCCTGATTCCGAACTGGAACGGCGCGTTCTTCGCCAGCGCCAAAGACGCCATGCCGATGTCTGATTTTCTCAAGACGCTATGGCTGGCGATTCCGGTGATGGTGTTCTCGTTCAACCATTCGCCGATTATCTCCGCGTTCGCCGTTGATCAAAAACAACGTTACGGCGAGCAGGCCGAACGCAAAAGCAGCGGCATCCTCGCCATGGCCCACGGCATGATGGTCGTCACGGTGATGTTCTTCTGCTTCAGTTGCGTGCTGGCGTTGTCGCCGGCGGATCTGGCAGCCGCCAAGGCACAGAACATTTCGATCCTGTCGTACCTGGCCAACCACTTCCAGACCCCGGTCATCGCTTATGCCGCGCCGTTGATTGCGCTGGTGGCGATCACCAAATCCTTCCTCGGCCACTACATCGGCGCCAGCGAAGGCTTTCAAGGCATGATCGTGAAAACCCTGCGCAGCCGTGGCCGGGTGATGTCGGCGAGCTGGCTGAACCGCGCGACCGCCGTGTTCATGATCCTCAGTTGCTGGGCCGTGGCGACTTTCAACCCGAGCATCCTCGGGATGATCGAGGCTTTCGGTGGGCCCGTGATTGCCTGTCTGCTGTTCTTGATGCCGATGTACGCCATCCGCCGCGTGCCAGCCTTGCGCCAGTATTCGGGGCAAGCGTCCAACGTATTTGTGGTGTTGATCGGTCTGATTGCACTGTCAGCGATCATCTACCTGGTTCTGCCCTGAAAACGGGCCATTAAAAAAGGCGAGCCGCGTAGCTCGCCTTTTTTATGCCCGTGTTCATTGTTCGACAATTTTCCCGGCACAGCCCTTGCTACGTCCCTATAGGAGCTGCCGCAGGCTGCGATCTTTTGCTCTTCATGATCGAAATCAAAACACTGAAGGTCAAAAGATCGCAGCCTCGTTTCTCTCGACAGCTCTACATGAAGCAACAAATACAGGCCACGGAATGGCCGGTGATCCGGTTTGGCGAACCAACCCGATCACGGCCGGTCAACAACTGCACGTTCAATCAGGCGGTGACGCATCATGGACAATCCTTTTCAGATCATTACCGATGCCTTCGCGCCGGACTATCAGATCAACCTGAGCATTCAGGGCCTGGACGGCAGCATCATGCTGACCCTGTCCAACAGCGGCCGGATCGTGGCCAAACGCATGATCAGCGCCGAACAGCGCAATGACCCTGCGCGTCTCAAGCGGCTGGTGCAAAGCATTCAATTCGGCATCGCTATCGAACAGGGCCACAGCGCTATGGCGATCCTCGAAGCGATGACCGGTGGCGACGGGCTGACCCCGCCACCGCCCCTCGTCAGCAGCCAGCCCCGACCTGCGGCCGGGCTTTAAAGCTCGCCCTTCTCGACTTCCGGATGCTCGCTGGAACCGGCGCCAAGTTTGCGCTGTGGTTTCTCGATCTTCACCGAAGGAAATTGTGACGAGGCGTAACGCACCACCAGAATCGAGAAGGCCAACAGCAGAATCCCGCCGCACAGGTAGATGATGCCCATGTCCGGCGGGTTGTGGTGCGAGACATTGGAGATCAGCAGACGGGTCAGCGCGGTGATCGCCACATAGATCAGAAAGCGCACCGGCATGTGGTTGGTCTTGAAGTAAATCCCGACCATCGCCCCCAATTCGAGATAGATGAACAGCAGCAGAATGTCATCGATCTTGATGTGGCCTTCCTCGAGCATCCCGAGAAACTCCATCACCGCCGCCCACGCCGTCACCGCACCGATGGCGAACAGCGCCAGATAGTGGAAGGTCTCGACGAACAGGTTGCCCAGGGACTCGGCCAGTTGATGCACGTTTTGCCGCAGTTTCTCGGCCCAGTTGATTTTCACGATGATGTTCCTTAGCTCGAATGCGAGCGGATGATGCGTGTTGGACGTGACGGTTTTCTGCACGTAACGGTTTTCATGCAGAAAAGAGGCCACGCCATCATGGCGAACCGCCGCCAGACCCGCGCCGTGGCGTTTGGTCGCACCGCTGTGCTTTTGTGGGAGCGAGCCTGCTCGCGAATGCAGCGACACGGTCTCCCTGACAAACCCGAAATCCGGTCTACATTGAAAAGCCACTACCCATGGCGCAGGGATTCGCTTATCCTTTTCGCTGTATATGGATACAGTAGTCGTCAAGACAACTTAATGTGAAGGCATGTGAGGTGGTGAATGGCCGTCGAAGTGGTATACCGCAGCAGCCGAGATCTGGAGCGCTTGTTCATGGATAAAGCCGAAGCTGACCGTCATGACAAAATGCTCGAACTGGCCGAATATCTGGCCGATGTGCTGCAAAAAGCCGTTCCGTCCCTGACTGAACAGCAAGTGGAAGAAGCCGGGATCTACATGGCGAAGAATCGCGATGTGTTCGCCCGGGCGTTCAAGAGCCAGCCGGATGCACTGTCCGAGCTGCTCAATGCACCGGCGGAACCGGTCGATAATGCCGAAGCTGCAGAGCCTGCTGAAACGCCGGCGAAGCCAGCCAAAGCGGCGAAGGCTGCGAAGTAATCCAGCCCGAATTGAATAGGCCCCGAGTCGAATGGCTCAGGGCCTTTTTCATGCCTGTGGAACTCAGCGATACAAAACTTTCTCTGCCAACTCATCCGCCACTCGCGCCGGTGAACGTTTTTCCGCTTGAGCATGGGCGAAAACTTCGGTCAGCCGTGAACTGATTTTCGACAGATGCGCAGTAATCGTCGGCAATTCCTCACCACGATGTTTCAGCGAAACGTAGATCAGGCCTCCGGCATTGATCACGTAGTCCGGCGCATACAGAATCCCGCGCCGCTCCAGTTGATCGGCGACATCCAGGTGCGTCAGTTGATTGTTTGCCGAACCCGCCACCGCCGAGCAACGCAGTTGAGTAACGCTGTGGCTGTTCAGCACACCGCCCAGACCGCACGGAGCGAGGATGTCACACGGCGTACTGAGTAACGCGTCGTTAGCGATCGGGTGAGCATTGAGTTGTTCCATCGCCAGTTGCACTTTGCCGTGGTCAATGTCGCTGACCAGCAGTTCTGCCCCGGCGGCGTGAAGTTGCTCGGCCAACGCGTAACCGACATTGCCCAGGCCCTGAATCGCGATGCGCAAACCTTCGAGATTGTCGCTGCCCAGCCGGGCCATGGCGGTTGCCCGAATGCCGGCAAACACGCCCATCGCTGCGTGTGGTGCGGGGTCACCGGCCGACGTGGTGCTGGTGACATGCTGGGTCTGCTGAGCGATGCAGTCCATGTCCGCCACCGAGGTACCGCTGTCGATCGCGGTGATGTAGCGACCGTCGAGCTGTTCGATGCAGCGGCCAAAGGCTTCGAACAGCGAGCCTCGGTTTTCCACATGCACCGGACGCACGATCACCGCAACGCCACCGCCTTGCGGCAACCCCGCCAGTGCGGCCTTGTAACTCATGCCCTGAGCGAGGCGAATGGCATCCTCAACGGCAGATTCGTCATTGGGATAGGCAAGATAACGACATCCACCCAAGGCTGGCCCGAGGCGACTGTTATGGATGGCAATGACCGCCTTCAACCCGGTGACCGGGTCGACGCTAAGGTGCAGCGATTCCAGGCGAGTGCTTTGCATGAGCGCAAACATCGTTGGGCTCCCGAATCACTTCTTGTAGAACGCCAGTATAGGCCTGCGCCCGAAAATTGCTGGAGCGCACCGGAATAAGCGCCCGCGTCGACAACGGCTTTGCGGCATAACCCGACACCGGTGTTGCGGGGCACTGGACGAATCTCGCGGACCGGGCTAAAACGAGGCATTCCCCGGAGATTTCGATGAGTGCGCGTCAACGTTTTTTCGAATGCCTGCACCGTTCACCGCCCGCGCTGTTCGAAGCCGCGCTGTGGATGGCGGCCGAGCACGAAAAAGCCGTCGATCCCGACGCGCTGTTGCAGGAATTCAAAGACCTGCAACAACGGGTGAGTTACGGTTTGCCGATGCTGCCGGTGAGTGAGCTGGCGCAACCGTTGTTACGCCGCATGACCGATCTGGGTTTTGCACAGGATGATTTTCTGCCACTGCGCCCGCAGGCTGCGCTGCTGCACAAAGTGTTGCAGACCCGTCGCGGCCAGCCGCTGGCATTGGCGCTGATTGCCCTGGAGCTGGCGCGCGGTCTGGAGATTCCTCTGGTCGGGGTCAACTTCCCCGGGCATTTCCTGTTGCGAGTGCCCGGTGCCGATCACTTGCTTGATCCCTGCGGTGGCCGGCGGTTGTACCCCAATGATTGTCGCGAACTGTTGCAGCGCCAGTACGGGCCGAACATGAAGCTGAATGCCGAACATCTGCTGACCGCCTCGCCGGTGCAAATGCTTCAGCGCCTGTCGCGCAACCTGCGCCAGTTGTACCTGACGCATGATGATTTCATTGCCGCGCTGATCGATGCCGAACGCGTGCTCGAACTGGGTGACGCCGGAGCCGCTGATTACCTGGCCCGGGCCAGTCTTTATCAGCGGCTTGACTGTCCGAATGCCGAGCGCTTCGATCTGGAGCATGCGCTGATGCTCAGCGATGACCCGATTCAACGCCTGCGCCTGACCGAGCGGCTCGGACACCTGCCGCCCAACTCGGTCGTCCACTGATACCTTGTGGGAGCTAGCCTGCTAGCGATGCAGGCAGCTCGGTCTCTCAGTTAAACCGCGTTATCGTTCTTCGCTAGCAGGCTAGCTCCCACAGGAGATTGCGCTGTGTCAGTGGGCGAACGTACCTGAATAATCAGCAACGCGGCGATCACCGCCGGGATCGCGCAAAAGAAGAAAATCTGCGCCACCGGAATGTGCATCGCCAGCAACAGGCTGCCAAACAGCGGCCCGAGAATCGAACCAAAACGCCCCACACCCAACGCCCAACCGGTGCCGGTTGCACGCACATGCGCCGGGTAGAAATTGCTGGCAAACGCATTCAGCGTCAGTTGCCCGCCGATGATGCAGAAACCTGCAGCGAAGACGCAGGCCACCAGATAACGCGGATTGTCATGATTGAGTCCCAGCAGAATCGTGCACAGCGCCGCCCCTGCCAACACCGCTGACAACAAACGAACCTTGCGCTTCAAGCGGTCGGCAAACCAGGCCATACAGATCGCGCCCAAAGTACCGGCGAACAGAAACATCGACGTCACCAGATTGGCTTCGTTGAGTTTCAGGCCGCTTTCCAGCAACAGCGTCGGCAACCAGCTGATCATGAAATACAGCAAAATAAGGCTGACAAAAAACGTCGCCCAGATCAGCAAGGTCGGCCGCGCGTAGCCATTGCGGAACAACTCGACCACGGTCAGATTGCTGCCCTGCTCGCGCTCGTTCTGCTCCAGGGTTGCGACCGGTGGTTGCCAGTCCGGCAACATCCGCGCGGTGACTTTGCGCAATCGCGCATACGGCGGCGCATCACGCAACAGACGTGGCAACGACTCCGGCAGCATCCACCAGAGAAACGGAAACAGCAGCAACGGCGTGACGCCACCGGCGAGAAACACCGCCTGCCAGCCGAACTGGTCGATGAAACCGGCGGCGACAAAACCACCCGCCGCGCCACCGAACGAGAAGCCACAGGCTGCCAGCGTCACCATCAAGGTACGCAAACGCGGTGGCGAGTATTCCGACATCAACGCCATGGCACTGGGCATCGCCCCGCCCATGCCGATGCCACAGATGAAGCGCGCGATCATCAGCGTGTTGAGCGAGTCGGCGAAGACCATCAGCACGGTCAGCGTGGCGTAGATCAGTACGCAAGCGAGCAGGATCCGGCGCACGCCAAAGCGGTCAGCCAGCGGCGTGACCGCCAGTGAACCAAGGGTGAGACCGAGCAGATTGGCGCTGAACACAGGCCCGAACGCAGATTTTTCCAGGCCCCAGTCCTGGGCCAGCGCGGGCACCACGTAACCGAGCACCTGGGCGTCATAGCCGTCGGTGACCAGCAACAGCGCGAGCAGGATCAACAGTAACCACTGATAGCGGGACACTGGACGGGCGTCGAGTGCCGCGCGGAAGCTGGCAATCTGGTTGTGCATCGCAAGGTACCTGTTTTGTTTTTATGATTATGTGAACGGCGATATTCCCTTGTAGGAGTGAGCCTGCTCGCGATAGCGGTGGGTCAGTCAGAACATGAGTGACTGACACTCCCTCATCGCGAGCAGGCTCACTCCTACAGGGTTATGGGGTGTCTGGTTGATTGGCGGGATGGGCCTTGATGAACGCTGAATGTTCAGCCGCCAGTGCGGCGACCCGACGAATTTTCGGATACGCCTCAAGGCTGACATTGAACCGCTGCGCCGCATACAACTGCGGAATCAGGTACACATCCGCCACGCACGGCCACTCGCCGAAACAGAATCCCTCGTCGCCAATCAGTTGCTCAACCGTCGCCAGGCCCTGGCTGATCCAGTGGCTGATCCACTCGACCACCTGCAGCTCATCGTGCCCCGACTGACGCAGGCGATTGAGCACACTGACGTTGTGCAGTGGATGCACGTCGCAGCCGATCACCGCCGCTACACCGCGCACCTGCGCACGGGCGAGCAGATCTTCAGGCAGCAACGGCACCTGTGGATAACGTTCTTCCAGGTACTCGATGATCGCCGGCGATTGAATCAGCAAACCGCCCTCATCAGTGCGCAAGGCCGGCACCCGGCCCTGTGGATTGATCGCCAGATACGCCGCTTGCCGATGCTCGCCACCCGGCGGTGCGATCAAATTGACCGGTAACGCCTGATAGTCGAGGCCCTTCAACGCCAGCGCAATTCGCACCCGGTACGACGAGGTCGAACGGTAATAGGTATAGAGATCCATAAGCCGCTCCTGTCAGCGCGCCGCCAGCACTTTGCCGCGGCATTCGCCGAAGCCGATCGAAGCAAAACCATCACGGGCGCAGCGAGCGCGCAGAATGATTTCGTCACCGTCCTCGAGGAATTTACGCACCTCGCCGGAGGCCAGTTCGATCGGCTTTTTGCCGCCCTCGGTGATTTCCAGCAGGCTGCCGAACTGACCGTTTTCCGGGCCGGACAAGGTGCCCGAACCGAACAGATCGCCGGCCTGCAACTGGCAACCGTTGACGCTGTGGTGCGCGATCATTTGCGCAACGGTCCAGTACATGTAGCGGGTGTTGCTCAGCGTCAGGCGATGGGCCGGCAGGTTCTGCTCGCGCATGGTTTCGGTGAGCAACAGCACTTCCAGCTCGATGTCGAAGGCACCGCCGTCCTGATCGCGCTTGTCGAACAGGTACGGCAACGGTTGCGGATCACCTTCAGGACGCTTCGGCTGCGCAGTGCGGAATGGCTCCAGCGCTTCCGCCGTTACCACCCATGGCGAGACGCTGGTGATAAAACTTTTCGACAGGAACGGACCCAGCGGCTGGTATTCCCAGGCCTGGATATCACGGGCCGACCAGTCGTTGAGCAGGCAGAAACCGGCGATGTGATCAGCGGCGTCACCGATGGCGATCGAATCGCCCATCTCGTTGCCCTGGCCGATCCAGATGCCCAGTTCCAGCTCATAGTCCAGGCGCGCGCACGGGCCAAACACAGGTTCGGTCTGACCGGCCGGCAGCGTCTGGCCTTTCGGACGACGCACGTCGGTGCCGGATGCACGCACGGTGGAGGCGCGACCGTGATAACCGATCGGCACATGCTTGTAGTTCGGCAGCAGCGGGTTATCCGGACGGAACAGTTTGCCGACGTTTTGCGCGTGCTCGATGCCGACGTAGAAATCGGTGTAGTCGCTGATGCGTGCCGGCAGGTGCAGTTGGCAATCGGCGGCCAGTGGCAACAGTTTCGCGCCTTGAGCTTCGATGTTGCCACGGTGCGTGCTGCCTTCACTGAACAGTTCCAGCAGGCGTGTGCGCAAAGCCACACGTGCCTCGCGACCGAGATCGAAGAACGCGTTCAACTGGCCGCCGTGCATGGCTTCGACGGCGCTACGTGCAGCACCGTCGAACAGCCCTGCTTCCAGAGCAACTTGCAGATCGAAGATGTGCTCGCCAATCGCCACGCCAGCGCGCGGTGCCGAATCGGTGATGCTGAATACGCCGAGCGGCAGGTTCTGCAGGGGGAAATCAGCGTGGCCGTTGGCCGAAACGACCCAACTGCGGGTGATGGAAGTCTGAGTCATGGTTATCTCCGGGTCGGGTCGAACGTGGCGGGCAGCGTGGCCCAGCAAGCGTCGTAAGTGGATTGCAGTTGCGGGCAGTCGAGGGCGAAACGGCTTGGGCGCAGCACCTGGCTGGTCTCGAACATGAAGGCCATGGTGTTGTCGATTTTCGCCGGTTTGAGCTCGGCGTTGATCGCTTTGGTGCAGGTCTCGCCATCCGGGCCATGAGCGCTCATGCAACTGTGCAGCGACGCACCGCCGGGCACGAAGCCTTCGGCCTTGGCGTCGTATTCGCCCTGGATCAGGCCCATGAATTCGTTCATCAGATTGCGGTGGAACCACGGTGGCCGGAAGGTGTTCTCGGCGACCATCCAGCGTGGCGGGAAGATCACGAAGTCGAGGTTGGCCAGACCGTGCACGCTGGTCGGCGAGGTCAGCACGGTGAAGATCGACGGATCCGGGTGATCGAAGCTCACCGTGCCGATGGTGTTGAAACGGCGCAGATCATATTTGTACGGCACGTTGTTGCCGTGCCAGGCGACCACGTTGAGCGGCGAGTGATTGAGTTCGGTGGCCCACAGCTGGCCGAGGAATTTCTGCACCAGGGTGGTCGGTTGCTGCAGGTTCTCGTAAGCGGCGACCGGGGTCAGGAAATCGCGCGGATTGGCCAGACCGTTGCTGCCGATCGGGCCCAGATCCGGCAGACGCAGCGGCGCGCCATGGTTCTCGGCGACGTAGCCGCGTGCTTGCGGGTCAAGCAACTCAACGCGGAATTTCAGACCTCGCGGCAGTACGGCGATTTCCAGCGGCGCGACTTCCAGCACACCCAGTTCGGTGGCGATGCGCAGACGCCCGAGTTGCGGCACCAGCAGCAGTTCGCCGTCGGCGTTGAACAACACGCGCTCCATCGAACGGTTGGCGGCGTAGTTGTAGATGCTGATGCCGGACGGTTTTTCCGCGCCAGCGTTGGCGACCATGCTCACCAGACCGTCGATGAAATCGGTCGGTTCGGCCGGGATCTCCAGCGGGTTCCAGCGCAGGCGATTGGGCGTCACCTCACCCAACGGGCCACCGGCCAATTGCCGCTCCAGTTTGACGAAGGCCGGGTGATTGGCCGACGGCTGAATCCGGTACATCCAGGTGCGCCGCGCTTCACTGCGAGTCATGGTGAACGCGGTGCCGGAAAACAATTCGGTGTAGAGGCCGTACGGGGCTTTTTGCGGGGAGTTCTGGCCGACGGGCAGCGCGCCGGGCAACGCTTCAGAGCTGAATTCGTTGCCGAAACCGGACTGATACGCCAGCGCCTGAGCGGTTGAATCGAGGTTCATGGAGCCTCCTGAACAGGGAGTCGGCAGTGGCCCATCGCTCTGGCTCAGAGGTTTCGGCACGCCGGGGTTGTTATTATCGTAATTCGATTACGCATAACGTAATTTGCTCGCTATCCAGCGTCAAGCTATAAAGACGCCCATTCGTTTCGGAACCCGGCCGCACCATGGAAAAAACCAGCGACAGCAACGGCAAACAGAAAGTCCGCTCCGCCGAAGTCGGCACCGACATCCTCAAGGCCTTGGCCGAGTTGTCGCCGTCCACTTCATTGTCGCGACTGGCCGAACATGTGCAGATGCCAGCAAGCAAAGTGCATCGCTATCTGCAGGCGTTGATTGCCTCGGGTTTTGCCGAGCAGAACGCCGCCACCAACCATTACGGTCTCGGCCGTGAAGCGTTGCGCGTGGGCCTGGCCGCCCTCAACAGTATGGACGTGCTGAAGGTCGCCGCCCTGCCGCTGGCCGAACTGCGCGATGAACTCAACGAAACCTGCTTTTTGGCGGTGTGGGGCAATCAGGGCGCGACCGTGGTGCACATCGAACCGGCGGTGCGTGCGGTGACGGTGGTGACGCAATTGGGTTCAGTGTTGCCGCTGCTCAGTTCATCGACGGGGCTGGTATTCAGCGCCTATCTGCCACATCGCGAAACCGATGATTTGCGCGAGCAGGAAATCGCCGCTGCCGATCATCCGCTGAAAGACGAGAAGACGTATGCAACGCTGTGCGAACAGATCCGCGAACGCGGTCTGCATCATGTGCATGGCCTGCTGATGCCGGGTGTGGATGCGTTATCCGCACCGGTGTTCAATGCTGTCGGACAAGTCGCCGCCGTGCTGACCATCGTTGGCCCGACCTCGCTGTTCCATGCCGACGAAAACGGCCCGGCGGCGCAGCGGTTGCTGGCGGCGACGCGGGCCGTGAGTTGGCGGATGGGTTATGAAAGATAAATCCGCGGACTAAGAGCGCTCGAAACGGCTCAACGAACCGTGGTCTTGCTCAATACCGAGTCAGCATCTTCCATCAGTGACTTGAAGAAACCAATCAGTTCATCTGTGGGGTCTTCATGGCCGGTGTAATACGTAACGAGTTCCGCGACTGTCCGAGCGTCTTCAAACAAACTGAGGAACGAGCGTTGCGCACGAGTAAGCTCTTTAACCGGTGCCCCCGCCGCCGCTGCCTGACCCAATGTCAGCAGTTCGCTCAATACATCCCGTATATGTCCCAGCGCAGCGGAATAATCACCCCGTCGGTGTGACTGCGAAGCGTCGTAGATGCTTTTCATCATCTGCACAGCCACCACGACAGTGCCCACGGGAGGCACCAGCAGGCTCACGATGTTCGCGACCTTCAACAGGTTGCCGTAAATAATACCGGCGATTATTTCATTGAGGCTGGTGGTGCGTTCGTCGATATCGCTCAATACACGGCGCACTCGCTCGTCATGGAAAGTGAACAGATCAGGCAATAACGAACGCTGCTGCGTGCGAATGACCGGTTTGGTATCGGCGGTTGCAACCAGATTGTCGAAATAGGCGTTGATCACCTTTTGGTCGAGCAGCAGTATCCGCTGGCTGTAGTAGTTCCTGAACGGGCCGTATCGAAAACGAATCGAAGGAATGAACTCAGCGATTGGCCGGAAGCTGACCAGATCCGGCGCGTCAGGCGTATAGAGCAAATCGACGAACCCTGAAGACATCTTCAGTCGGAAAATATAAACGCCGCCAACCGTGCGATCCCAGGCAGCCGTCAAACCCAGCTCACTGATATTGAATTTATACAGACCGACGTCACCTTCGGCGACGCTATTCACAATCGACTGATAGCCGCCACTTTCTTCCAGATTATCGATAGTCCGCTGGATAGCAGAGAAATACTCTACTGACAGTCTGCCATTGGTAAAGTCGGCAAAAGCACTGCAGTACATTTCACAGCGAATTCTTCGCGCGTGTACTGCGCGCCTGAACGCGTAATCAGGATGAGCCTTGTTCTGATATTGCGCTTTCAGCATGGCGGTATATCTGTCGCCGGGACGGAAAGTTTTCGACAGTGAGGACAGGTCTCGGATATCCAGTTTTTCAATGCCGGGATGGCCATTCACCAAATAGTATTTCGGGCTGAATTTCGTTTCGTAGGCCGGATGCACTGCTTCAAAGGCGAGTCCCTCAAGCAAAACGTCGGTAACGCTCTTACGAAACTCTTCGGTTTGAACAATGATCTGATCGGGATTGACCGAAACATTGCTCCCACGAGTACGCAAAATGTCTTCTATCTGCGCTTTCACCGAGTCATAAGTGAACTGCTCGAATGTCGGAAAACCATTATCCCGTGCATCAACCGTAGACAGTGCCTTTAGCTCGGTTGTCAGACGCGAATAACGCTTGCGGCCTTCGATGCCCAGCGCCCGATAACCTACCGGAGCAATGGCCTTGTGCAGGGCAACTTCGGCTCGGTAAGCGATATTTACATAGTCTGCCAACGGTGCCTTGAGATTCAGGCCAAGATCGACCGGCCGGCCATCGAGCGTGTAGCGGTAGTTCAGCTGTGTGGGATCGCTGCCGAGCAACTTACCTGCTTCGTGCAGGTAGTCTGGATGGATCAGCAATGCAGCGTATTCACGATCTGCGGACAATGCCGACTCCAGCCAGAGGTTCGCTGCATAAACATCGGAAAATTTTTGCAGTTCAAATTCACCGCCAGGCGTTTTCACCAGCATCAGCGACGGTACATATTCTCTGGCCGAAATGATCAGGACATCTTTCAACGCGGGTACTTGTAATTTGATTCGCAATCCCTGAATGGTCACCGTTGGGTCACTGGCCATGGCTCGCGCGATGATATTCGCATCGGTGGAGTCCAGCTTTCCGGAGTGGCGAGCAACAAAAACTGCAAACTCCATCTGGCTGAAGAGGTAGTTGCGGTAGGCCTCCTGGTAATCAATCGAGGGCGAGGAGGCAAGGCTGCCGGTAAATTCCAATCGCAGGTTGCGATTCTCCAGCCACTGCTCGAGCGCCACCGTCGTCAGCCGACTGCCGTCGGGAACGCCGATGATAGTCAGCGCGGCTTTATAACCATTGTCATGCAGACCGAAAACGATAAATTCTGTCAGCGTCCGGGTGTCTTCCTGCTCGACAGTACGTCCGGCAATTTGCAGGGTGTACGAGCTATGGACACTTATTGTTTCTGGATCGAGGTGTTCCCCGAGCGTCCTGTGCGCCCATTCGGCGAACGTACGCACCACATAATCCTTAAACGAAAAGTACGCATCGAAGACGGTTGAATACGCGGTCTGGTATTGATCCCTGGACTCTTCAAGCTCGTTATATCGCTGTTGAATATCGCTACCAGCACCATGGAGCCAAAACGGCCAGTCGGTGCGTTTCAACGCAGCCCAAAGCAGATAGAAGCGAGTGTCGATACCGTAGCGCAGCACGTGCAGGCCTTGATTCTCCTGCAGCACGGAGGTGAGCGGACTATCCAATTGTTCCCGGCCACTGAACAACGATGACACGCTTTCAAGCTGGCCTTCGAGATGAGTCTCTACACAAAAGGCGTGAGGACTTCGCGTAGCCTTCGGGTATCGGATCTGATCACTGCCCAAGGACAATCGCTGCTGAAGTTTGCGGTGCAAATCGGTATTTTTTTCAAAGAACTCGAAGCCGTTTTCCGGCGTGTGCATGAGGTAAGAGGTCGACTCGTTGACCAGCGGCATTTCTGCACCCGCACGCTCGGCGTTGTCCAGAACGAAACAGGGCTGGAGCGACAGTAGGTAATCCTGCGCCGGTTGCAACTTCACTTCGAACACTGCGCGACCGGCGTCTGCGTCGAGCAGATGGGCGAATCGCTCACCCAACCGGGCATCGAAATTGTTGGCCATGATCGACAGGGACAGCTCTGCACTCGTGACCACGGCGTACGCTGCGATGAAAGCCTGCTTGTTCGACAGCGATGCAGTGTCCGGGCGAATGGTTTTCGCTGGCGCCGCCCAGAACTTTGCGATCTCGGTTCGCAACGTTTTTTCCAGTCCGGCAGCTACAACAGCGATCAGATCTTCGACAATAAGCGTATTCAGAACATTGACTTTGAATTGCTCACTAAACGTGTCCGGCAGAAAAAACACACCATCGCCGCCCACGATGTAAGCGGGACTGACATTGTTATCAAGACAATGGACAGTGACGTCCCAAAGAGTGCCCGAAGGTCGATTTTCATTGGCGGGGAAAGCAGGATTCGTATTGACATAGACTTTGTCGATATCGACCGTTTTGCCCAAACGCTTTAATTCACTTTCAAGCATGTTGCGAAGAATATCCAGCACGCTTGGCATGGCATCGATGATCTTCAATAGACCTGCTTTTGCCTGGCTTGCCTTTTCCCACTCTTCAGCCCATGTAACTTTTTCACCCAACGAACCACGCATCAAACTTTTAAATAACTTGGCCACAACAATTCCTTACTTGACTATCCAGGGCTGCGAGTGCAGCCATGCAGAGGGTCGCAAGGTAGTTTCTTTTTCAATCAACCTGAAGTCCGAACAATTTACAAAACATGCCAACAAATAACCAGAACCATTTGCACCCACAGAAAATCACAACACTAAGCCAATATCCCCATCAACTTTGCTTTCGCCACAGCCTGAGTTCTGCGCTCCACACCCAACTTTCCGTTAATCCGTCTCGCGTGTGTTTTTACTGTGTGCAACGAAATAAAAAGTTGTTCTGCAACTTGCTGATTCGAAGCACCTTGAGCAATTAACATCAGCACTTCACGCTCACGCCGACTGAGGCCCGACGCCAGATCACGGTTATCGCATTGCCTGGCAGGAAACTGCTTGGCAGACACTGTTCCGAGACTGCCTCGGCGTAATTCCCACTCCCGCATGGCGTGCTGTAATTGGCAGCGTTCCACCAGCATTGCGGCACGCTGGAAAGCTTGCTGCGCCGCTTCCGTGTCACCGTTCGATTCGGCCAACTGGGCGAAGGCCAGCAACAACTCCGTTTCCGCCGTCAACATGCCTCTGGCCTGGGCCTGATTCAGCAATCGTTCAATGGTTGGCAGACAGTTTTCATCCGGATTCAACTGCGTATGCGCGCAGGCCAACAGGTATTCAATGCGGATAATCAGCTCGAATGTCGCGGGCGGCGCCTGGAGTGCAGAGGGTCCACGGTAATGCCGTAACAGCCGGCCCAACGCCTCTTGCACCAATTGCGGTCGCCCCTGCTGCAACCAGAACTGGCTGCTGACCTGAAGCACGACACCGCGATAGACCGTATCGGGAATCTGCCGCTGCTGCATGACCCTTTCGGCCTCGCGCAGGCGCTCGAAAGCGCAGGCATAATCGCCTCGATTGCCGGCCAGTTGAGCCTGCCCGAGGTAGCCATACAAGACCCGCTTGTCTGCACTGCGCAAGCAATCTTCAAGGCCTCGGCTGAACAGATCCGCAGCCTGCTCTTCAAGCCCCATGCACAGCGCCAGCCGTCCTCGTCGCAGGGCAATTCGGCCCAGCAGCGGCGTGGGCACCAGAGTGCGCTGGCGCAGCAAATGCTCAATGTCCACCAGCAGACTTTCGGCACGCACGGGCGCTCCTCGCTGCTCGAGCCATTGCGCATGATCAAGCTCGAGCAACCCTTCGAACAACAGGGAGCCATGCGCGCGCGCCAGGCACAGCGCCTCGCGGTTGAGGGCATGGGCCTGATCGAGTTCACCGCACAGTAAGGCCTGCTGCGTCAGTCCCGACAGACACATCAGACGGGCCTGCCAGGCATCGTCGGTCAGGGCCGACAATGCCTCCTGAAAACAGGCGCGCGCCGGCTCCATTTGCCCCTGCAAGTGGCAGAGCCAACCTTGTTGCGCCTGCCAACGTGCCAGCAGTTGCTGCTCCAGATGTCTCGTTGGCTGCGGCATGAAGCGCACGAGATGGGCCATGCATTGCGCGGCCTGTTCGAATCGGCCGGCGAACAGTAATGCCCCGGTGACCAGCCCGATCAATTGCGGTGACATCAAGGTCAGCTCGCGACTTTGCTGCTCATGCAAGCGCAACAGCAGGACGACCGTCTGGTCTTCCAGCAAATCCTCGAAGCTCAAATGCTGCAACAGGCTTACGGCCGTTTCGTACTCTTCGGCCAACAACGCTTGCTCGAACGCAGCTCGCCAATCCTGCACCGCAGTGAACCACTGACAGGCGCGTCGGTGCCACGAACGCGCACACGGCCAATGCGACTCCTGCATGATTCGCGACAGCGGGCGAAAGACCTGCAGCCAATCGGCGGACTCCTGCCAAGGCTCGATAAAGCAGCCCAGCACTTGCAGATCATGCAACAGCTGTGCGCCTTCGCCGGGGCCGAACAAATGCTCGCATAGTGGCGCGTTGAACCGTGGCAGGTGAGCCAGAACACGCCATGCCTCATCCTGCTCTGGCGTCAGGTTGCTGAAGAGTTCGTGCTGCAGATAATCGAGCAGGGTATCGACACGCTGTTGTGGCTGCAGGTTTTGCGACCAGTCGCATTTTTGCAGGAGCGCCATGCGCGCACCCGCGCACCAGCCGCCGGTACGCTGGATGATACGGGCGGCGACCCGGTCCGCCTGGTCTGGCGGCAAATGGCGCAACACCGGTACAACCTCATCGTGGGTCAGTGCCAGGCTGGCGCGCTCGGATTCGTAGAGTTCGTCATCGAGCAACAGGCGCGGCCAGTTGCACTGTGGCCGGCGACGAGTGCTGATCCACCAGGTAAGCGCCGGGCTGCTGACCGCCAACAAACGATCCAGTAAAGCATCCAGAGCCGGATCCGGCAGACGACTGTAATCGTCGATAAACAGCGAAGTCGTCCTGGACCAACGTGCCAGCTCCGCCATCAGTTGCGTAACGTCAAGGTCTTCGACCAGCCCGAGCGCTCGGGTCAGACGCAGGCAAAACTCCTCGCAGTCGAGCGCTGCTCCCGCCAGCGGCAGCCAAATCGTCTCGCAGTCTGCACGCACCTGCAGAAAACATTCGCTGAGCAGTGCGGTTTTGCCACTGCCAGCGGGTGCGCACAACAGCCTGACCCGCGCGTTCGAAGCCAGAAGAGGCGCACTCAAGCGACTGCGAGGCTGATGATGGGAAGAAAGTCTGGGCAAAAAACCGGGTCGATCCAGGCACGGAGTCATGGCAGTCATCGAGTGAGCCTTCTTATCGTTGTGCGCTCACCCTAGCCCTCTCCCGCGCGCTTGTTGACGAGTATTCAGCGCGCTGATTGGCGTCCATAAAAAAGGCGACCGAGCGGTCGCCTTTTGTGCAACTGATGTATCAGAACCGTTACCGCACACCCTCTGCACGCAAGGCCGCTGGCGTGTAGTCGGCAGCCTTGGCTTCAAAGCCGAATTCGTAACTGTGCTTCTCTTCGTTCTTCATCCCCAAGGCAATGTAGCGGCCGGCAATGATGTCGTAGAGCGCTTCCAGTGTGTATGCCTGTGCCTGATGCTCGTAGTGATATTCAGAGTGGCCTTCGGCTACGCGCCAGAGTTGACCGCGACCGTCGTAGTGGTCGGCCAGTGCAACCTGCCAACTGTCCTCGTCGATATACATGTGGCGCTTGGCGTAGATATGCCGCTCATTCGGTTTGACGGTGCCGATCACTTCCCAGACCCGGTGCAACTCATAGCGCGTCAGGTCCTGATTGATGTGCCCGGCCTTGACGATGTCGTCGTATTTGAGCTTCGGCGAATCGAGTTTGTAGCTGTTGTACGGGATGTACATTTCCTTCTTGCCGACCAGTTTCCAGTCGTAGCGATCCGGTGCACCGGAGAACATATCGAAGTTGTCCGAGGTGCGCAGGCCATCGGCGGCGGTGCCCGGACCGTCATAGGCAACCTGCGGTGCACGACGCACACGGCGCTGGCCGGCGTTGTAGATCCAAGCCAGACGCGGTTCCTTGACCTGATCGAGGGTCTCGTGCACCAGCAGCACGTTACCGGCCAGACGCGCTGGCGCGGTCACCGACTGCTTGAAAAAAGTCAGCACGTTGGCAGCTTTTTCCGGATCGATATCCTTGATCAGTTGCGGCACGGCGATCTCTTCTTCGAAGCGGATCGGCGTGTAGCTGCCGTTGGTCTGCGGGGTCACCTGAGTAATGATGCGTTTGACGTTGCCGCCGTGATAACGGGTGATGTGGTTCCACAACACCTCGACGCCGTTCTTCGGAATCGGGAACGCGTAATAGCGATTGCCGGTGAAATTGGCCAGGCCGTTACCGTCGTTGATGGTGGTCACGTTGAGCGCACTGCGCTTGGCCGACTCGTAGATTTCCGCCGGTGCGGCGACGGTGCGGTGGGTCGAATAGACCGGGATCTTGTAAGTCTCCGGGTAGCGTTTGAACATCGCCACCTGGCCATCGGAAAGTTTGTCCTTGTACTTGTCGACGTTGGCCGCGGTAATCGTGAACAACGGTTTTTCGTTGGCGAACGGGTCAGCGAGGAAGCCTTTGCTGTCCACCGCTGCAGCATTTTTCGGGATGCCGCCGGTCCATGCCGGGATAGAGCCATCGGCATTACCGGCCTTCTCAGCGCCGAGCGGGGTCAGGCTGGTGCCGAGCTTGTTGGCCTCGTCTGGCGACACCGCCGCCATCACGTTGGCAGCCAGCAGACTCAGGGCCAGCACGCCACATTGCAGAATCATTTTGCGCATTGCTTTCATCCTTCTCGGGCAGATCAGAAGTTCACGCCGAAGCTCAGAGCGACGAAGTCACGGTCTTCGAGGACGTTGTAGTCACCACCGAAAAAGTCGGTGTAACTGAGGCTCGCGGTGTAGGTGTTGCGGTAGTCGGCATCGACGCCGACGCTGATCGCTTTCGCGCCTTCGTTGAACAGCCCGTTGGGGCCGTAACCGGCGACGTCATGCGACCACGACAGGTTGGGTTTGAGGTTGATCCCGCCGATCACGTTGGCGTAATCGAGGATCGCCCGGGCGCGGTAGCCCCACGAGGTCGAGGTGACGAAACCGCCGGTGTCGCCGCCGAAACCGTATTGGCCATATACCGAGTCGCGGCCATAACGCAGCTTGTCGCGCGACTCCAGACCGCCGACCCGCACCACCGCCGCTTCACCGACCAGAGTCAAGCGCTGAGCGCCCCAGACCTGATCGAAGAAGTGCGTGAGGGTGCTCTGGATTTGCGTGACTTCTTTGCGCCGATAACCTTTGTTGTCCGCTCCCGGTGAGGTCGAAAGTGGCGACGCCGTGCCACCGGCAATCGGGTTGAGCAGCGCCAGCGTCAGGTCGTTGGTGTTGACTTGCACCGGCGCATTCGGTCGGTAGCTGATCTCGCCGGTCCACGCGGTACCGGTGGGCAATGTGGTGGAAAAACTCGCGCCGTAGAGACGAATGTCTTCCGGGTATTCAAGGTAATACCCACCACGTCCGAGCATGACGCTCTGCGCCAGACCGGAGCCGCTGCCGGGGGCCAGACCATTGGCGATCCCGACCATGCCCGGTAACGCCGCCAATGTCGAAAGACCGGCCGTGGTAGTGCCAACCGTCGGTGTACGGCTGTGGTAGTTCATGAAGTAGAGACCGTACTCTGTGTCGTCGCCGAGCCAGCGCAACGCTGTCCCCCACTGCCCGGAATCTCGCGCATCGCGGTCGCCGCCACGGGGAATCACCACGCCTTCGCGGGTCACCTGAATGCCTTGTCCAAAGGCCTGGGTCAGCGGAACAAACGGCGCGATCGCCGGGTTGCCGACGGTGTAGCCGTTGTTGCAACCATCCGCCGCCACGTCGACGCCGAAGAAGGTGCCGCAATTGTCGAGAACGGTCTGGTCCCATTCCAGTTGATAGAAGCCTTCAACGGTCAGTTGATCGGTCAGGCCTTGCGAACCAAACAGCATGTTGACCGGAATCAGGCCTTCCTTGATCTCCGCACCAGGGCGGCGAAACGCTGAAACGTCGATCGGGTTGATGCTGTTGATCGAGTTGCCGATAAACGTACTTTCGCCCCAGCTCACCACCTGTTTGCCCGCGCGCACGGTGCCCGGCAGGTCGGCGATGGAATAGTTGTGATAGACGAATGCATCGAGAATTTGTGCGCCGGAAGATTTCGCGCCTTCCTTGCGCCCGCTATCGCTGATCTGCTTGAACTCGCGGTCCTCGTCTTTCAGTTCGAAGTCATACCAGTACTTGCCACGCACGAAGACACCGGTGTCGCCGTACTTGAGTTCGAGGTCGTGAATACCTTTGAAGATTTTCGAGAAGGTCTCGCCCTTCTTGAAATTCAAACGCCCGTCATCACCGGTCGAGGATTGCCCGGTACCACCATTGACCGTGCCGACCAGCGACTTGTCGGCATCGCGCATGCCCCAACTCGCACCGATCGACAGCGACGAGTCGAAAGTGCCCTCGATTTCGCCAATGTTGAACGCAACCGCTTGCGCCTGGGCGCAGCAACCCAGAGCCACCGCGGCTGCCAGCGCCTGCGGTGTGAAGATGGCGCGCATTGTTTTTGTTGTCATGCGTCTTCCCCGGTGAGTGACAGAAGGCCCCACCCTACTGCCGGGCAACCGCGTCGATAAGCGCACCAAGGAGGTATTCGTGTTGTCGCTCGAAAGGATGAATGGCCTTGCGCCGCTGGGCTTTGCGTCGCTCATGGATTGGCTGGATGGAGGATCATCAGTGCAGCGCATGGTGCGCATGGGTTCGTGGGACTGTTGCATGCCCCGCAACAGTGCATGTCCGGAATCGGTATTTTTCCTACGCGCTCAAGACCTTATTCTGAACGCGCTTTCACGGGACACGCCTTGAAGCACGAAGCACTGGCCTTTGAGCAACTCAGGCCATTGCTGAAAAATTTCAGATGAATCGAAGACTTCGGTTTATCGCCCCGGTGTTCACTGACGTTGATTTGTAGCTCCTTGATCCAACGTCTTACCTTGGCCGCTGCGTTTGCAGCGGCCTTTTTTATGGGCGATTAATTCGTCAGAAGTTGCCGCTGCTGAACATTCACCGCCGCGTATTGTAGGAAGCGTCCGAAACTTCATTAAGCCTTATCCCTTCTCGACCACTTCAATACTTTTCTCTATTTCTCACAAGAAGCTTCCGACAATCTTCTGCGCCCCTTCCGAGAGATTATTAACTTAGCATATAGATACCTGTTCACAACATTTACACAGGCACTCAGCTCGACAGCCATCAGTCAATAACGGATAGCTGCCAGCTCATTTTGATATCGCATTTAAAAAGGAATTTAAATGCACAGACCACCCGATATTACTCTACCCGCCACATCTGTTAACGCACCCGCACCGGAATGGATGACACCCATTACGACTACTTCGCGCCCTCGCGGCAGCGGTATGTTTGGCAATGGAACCAACCGTCAACTTCAGCAGGTCGAAACATCCGTCAGAACCCAGGGAATAACAAGAACAGTCCGACAAGAGTTCGAAACCAAATCTCAAGCACTACCAACGAATCTGGAAGCTGAAATTTCCAGTCATCGGTCTCAGTATCCCAACTCATCTTTATCCGCCGTACAGGCGTGGCAACGAGAGGTGGATATTCGAGAGGCGTTGCGCACCAGAAAAACTGCCGAGCTTGCGCAGAGAACCACCATTGCGAACGCTTTTTTCGGTAGCGACCCTCGGGATAAATCGTTTGCCGACTTTGTCCGCAAAGCGACCACCATCGACACGTTGATCTGGCCCGGGGCTCGCTCCACACAACTCTGGGAACAGTCCTTTCTGGCGGCCCACGAAGCACAACTTCTGAGGCAGTCGATTGCGCTATTGCAGCAGCAATCGGCGACTGCACACGTCTATTTGAGGGCGGCGCAGAACCAAGAGCAAGCCGCGCGAGTGGCTGCCGAGCAGGCGAGAGTTGCGGCGGAGCAAGCGCAACAATTGGCTGCGCAACGCAGCCGTATCGCAGCAGAACAACAGCGGCAAAAAGACATTGCGGACGCGGTGCGACGTGAGCAGGAACAAGCCCAGGCCCGGGAACAGACAAGGCTTGCTGCGTTGGCGGAAAAGCAGCGCTTGGCTGACGAGCAAGAGCGGTTAGCCGTTGAAGCGCTGCATCGCGAGCAAGAACTCAAACTCAGCGATGAAAAAAAACGCATCGAGCAACAGAAAAAAGCAGAACAAGCCGCGCGAAGAAAGAGACAGCGGCTGGCGCGCCTGAAAGCCCGGGCCGACGCCGAAGTCCAAGCGGAACAAGCTCGCTTGAAAGCCGATTGGAAAAAACAGACAGAGGCACGCTGGAAAAACCCGGTATTCGCTCACGTCGGTTCAGCGGCTGTATCCGGATCAACTTTCTCAGGAACGCTTGGCGAGATCGCTATCGATCAAGCCACAACATTGGCTCTCAATGGTGCACTTCGTCGTGGCGTCGCCTCCGCGGTGGCAGCTGCTTCCGCTTTCGCTGCTCCTGCCGTAGTCGGTTTTGCTGCCCTGCTAGTCCCCTCTGAACTGGGAAACGGTGATCTCTTTTCCGCAAGCGTCCCGTTATCAAATGTTGCATCTGATCTGACTGACGATTTGTATGAGTTAGCGGCCGTCGGCGGCCGCGCTCATCTTCCCGTAAGACTTGGCACCAGAACGGTGGGCAACCGGGTAGAAATCGTCATTGTCAGCACCGATGGCGTAACTGTTCCCAGCGATGTGCCGGTAAGACTCGCTGACTTCGATCCAGAAAAAAACGTGTACGTAGCTACCGCCGGCTCCAACGGCCCTACCGTTACTTGGACGCCGCTGATCGAGCCAATTGATCCGTCGTCTGCTCTTCCGCAGGTCGACAGACAGCTACCAGTCTATGACGGTGCAACAGTTAAATCCGCCGACGGACGAATAGATCCATTTCCTGAATTGGATCTGTATGAGTTCGGCGGATACATCACCCTATTCCCGATTGAGTCAGGCATACCGCCGATACTCACGGTATTCAGGGATCGAAGGCAGGATCCGGGGGTTGCCAGCGGTTTGGGGCAACCGGTTTCAGGTAATTGGCTTGGAACTGCTTCAACGTCGAAGGGCGCCCCCATTCCCGCGCAGATCGCGGATAAACTTCGAGGAAAGGAGTTTTCCAATTTCAGGGCATTTCGGAGGGCGTTCTGGAAAGCAGTTGGGAATGACCCAGCATTACTTGAACAATTTTCAAGACTCAACAAAATAGACTTGAGAGACGGATTGGCTCCCAGCGCATTACCTTCGGAGCAAATAGGCAAGCGTAAAAAATTTGAAATACACCACCACAAGCCAATTAGCGAAGGTGGCGACGTCTACGATATAAACAATCTAACGGCGCTAACACCAAAACAGCATATTGAATTGCACTTAAAAAAAGGAAAATTATAAGATGGAATTAAAAAACAGACTAGAAGACTACACTGAGTCCGAATACCTGGCAGTTATAGAACGGCTATTCCAAGGAAAATTCTCATCAGAACGAAAACATGATCAATTCGTCGACAACATTGTTCACACTTCTGAACACCCGAATGGGACAAACATTCTTTACTACCCGGAAGAAGGTGTTGAAGATAGCCCGACAGGCGTATTAGAAGCCATCAAGGCTTGGCGCGCAGCAAACGGAAAACCTGGATTCAAGCCGGAATAAAAAAGCGAGCAGGCATTCGATGCCTGCTCGCTTTGCGCTCTCTTTACAACGAATACTTCTGCAAATTCGCCATCATTTCCTTCAGCGCCTCAATATTGTCCTTCGGATGCGCCGCGCCTTCGAAATCGCAAATCTGCTGCCAATGCGCCGCGACATCTTCCGGCGAAAAGCCTTCGCGCGGATCAAACCCGGCGCCGAGGCTGCGCTCCCAGCGCACCTTGCCCATCCAGCCGCCACCGACCTCGAACAACCCGGAAGTTTCCTGGCATTGCTCACTGGCCAGATACACCACCAACGGGCTGACCAGCTCCGGCTTCAATTGCTCGAATACTTGCGGCGGGATCAGGCCTTCGGTCATTCGCGTGCCGCCGGTAGGCGCGATGGCGTTGACGAGGATGTTGTTTTTGCGGCCTTCGATGGCCAGGGTGCGGGTCAGACCGTAGAGGCCGAGTTTGGCCATGCCGTAGTTGGACTGGCCGAAGTTGCCGTAGATGCCCGATGTGGAGGCGGTGAAGATCACCCGGCCATAGTTTTGCTCGCGCAGGTGCGGCCACGCGGCGCGGGTGACTTTGTAGGCGCCTTCGACGTGGACGCGGTAAACCAGATCCCAGTCAGCGTCGTCCATTTTGTGGAAGGTCTTGTCGCGCAGGATTCCGGCGTTGTTGACCACGACGTCGACGCGGCCGAAGGCATCGAGGGCGTTCTGCACCAGTTTGTCGCCGTCGGTGACCGAGTCGTGGTTGGCTTCGGCAATGCCGCCGGCTTCGCGGATTTCCGCCACCACGCGATCGGCCGCGGAGGCATTGGCGCCTTCACCCTGGGTCGAGCCGCCGAGATCATTGACCAACACCCTGGCGCCCTGCTTGGCAAACAACAATGCGTGGGCGCGTCCGAGGCCACCACCGGCTCCGGTGACGATGACAACTTTATCTTCGAAACGCACAGACTCATTCATCGCAGCAACTCCAGCAGGCCAGTATTGAGCCTGAGTGTCAGGCACAGGGCTTTTGGTCACAACGAATACGGCTGAGGCTGAATGGTGTGCAATAAGGTTGCGCGATGATGAAGGCGTCAAAGAAACAAAAGAGCAAAAGATCGCAGCCTGCGGCAGCTCCTACATTAGATTTGTGTAGGAGCTGCCGCAGGCTGCGATCTTTTGCTCTTTCAGGAGCAGGCGACTTTGCGCGGTGGCAGCACAAAACGCTCGCGAAACGCCAGATAGTGCTTGAGCACCTGCACCGGCGCTTCGGTCTGGGGATAGTGACCAATGCCCGGCAGCAGCACCGTGTCGGCATCGGGAATCAATTCGCGGTAACGCTCGACCATGTGCGCCCCGGAAATCGGATCGACTTCGCCGTCGATCACCCGCAACGGCACGTCACCGCGCTGCATGGCGGCCACCCAACGATCACGCTGCACCCGACGCTCGGGAATGTAGCTGATCAATTTGTGCATGATCCGAGGCCCGCGATTGCTGTCGACCAGGCTCCAGAAATCGTCCAGTTCACTTTCGCTCGGCCGCGTTTGCGGACCGAAGATCTGCCGGAAGCTTTTCACCAAAGCATCACGAGTAAACGCCCGACCAATCATCCAGCCCAACGGGCTAAGCAGCAATTTCTGCATCAGCACCGGACGATGGGTTTCCGGAAACAATCCGCCGTTGAGAAACACGCAACTGGCGATCTCGATCTGGTCTTCGTAGTGTCGGGCAAGCAGTTCTTGCGCAACGCTGTCACCGTAATCATGCGCCAGCACATGCACCGGTTGTTCAACCTGCAAATGCGCGAGCAATGCCTGTTGCAGGTCAGCCTGTTCCAGCAGGCTGTAGGTGTGATTGATCGGTTTGGCCGAATCGCCAAAACCGAGCATGTCGCAGGCAATCACTCGATATCGCTGGGCCAGCGGCTGCCACAGGTAATGCCAATCCCAACTGGCGGTCGGGAAACCGTGGATCAGCAACAGCGGCTCACCCTGTCCCGCCGTCCAGTAGCGGATCGGCTGGCCACGAAAGACAAACGTCTGGCTGCGTTTGCGCCAGACACACAGAGGAATCTCGGCAAGAGGCATTAGAGTTTATATCCGGGGTCTTGTTTATCGAGTTTGCGCAGCAACGCCGGCCAGGCCAGCGCACCACCCATGCCTTGAGCACTTTTGGTGACGCCGGCGATCATCGCTTTGGCGCCGGCCAGAATGTGCGGTTCAATGGCGATCAGTTCAGCACCACCGGTTTGCGCCATGACCTGAATGTCGCAGGCGCGCTGGAAGGTGAACATCATCAGAAACGTATCGGCGATGGTGCCACCACAGGTCAGCAGACCGTGGTTGTGCAGCATCAGGAAATTGTTCTCGCCCAGATCGGCTTGCAACCGCGCCTTCTCTTCGTGATTCAGCGCCACGCCTTCATAGGCGTGATAAGCCAGACTCGAGAGAACGAACAGCGACTGCTGACTGATCGGCAACACACCCTGCTTTTGCGCCGACACCGCGACACCGGAGGCGGTGTGCGTATGCAGCACGCAAACCACATCGTGTCGCACTTCGTGCACGGCGCTGTGGATGGTGTAACCGGCGGGGTTGATCTCGTAGGGGCTGTCCATGAGTTTGTTGCCGGCCTGATCGACTTTCACCAGGCTCGACGCGGTGATCTCATGGAACATCAGACCGAACGGGTTGATCAGGAAATCTTCGGTGCCCGGCACCTTGGCGGAAATATGGGTGAAGATCAGATCGTCCCAGCCATGCAGCGCGACCAGACGATAACAAGCGGCGAGATCGACTCGGGTCTGCCATTCCGCAGCACTGACCTGGTCTTTGACGTTAAGGGACGATTGGACGGGGGCTACGCTCACTGTATGCACCTCTGCGTTCTTATTGTTCTGCACGTACGAGCAGTCTAGTCAGGCGCAGAGGATCGCGTAGTTGCATTGGCAGCCAGCTTGATGACTGACCGAGTCAGCAACGCAAACACCTTGGATCCATGTCAAAGCAACGACGCCAACAAAGGTGCAGCGAATAGATTCAGCAAACCGGTCAGCACCATCACCAGTCCGGCGACAGAACCTTCTTCACCGCCCACTTCATGGGCCCGGCTGACACCGGCACCGTGCGCGCCCACCCCGAACAGCGCACCGCGCGCCAAGGCACTGCGCAACGGCAACCACTTCAACAACACGCCGCCGAGCATCGCGCCAAACACACCGGTGAACATCACGAAGACTGCCGTCAATTCCGGCACACCGCCGAGATTTTGCGCCAGCGGCATAGCGAATGGCGTGGTGATCGAACGCGGGACCAGTGACATCGTCACCGAGCTGTCGAGTGCCAGCGCCTTGGCCAGTCCGAACGAAGTACCGATCGAGGCTGCACTGCCGGCAACCATGCCCAACAGCAGTGCCGACCAGTGCCGCATCAGCAAGCGCCGTTGCTGCCAGATCGGCACGGCGAAGGCGACGGTGACCGGGCCGAGCACCAACATCAGCCAGTGGGTGTTGCTGGAATACTCCGCATAAGCGGTGTGCAGCGGCACGGCGAGCGCCAGCAGCAACGCCGGCACCAGAATCAACGGCGATAAAACGTAGCGCCCGGTGCGCCGATACAACCAGCGACTGAACAGGTATGCCGCCAAGGTAAAGGCCAGCCAGAACATCGGCATCCATTCAAGCTTCATGGGAGCGCCTCGCGCGCACGGCCAGTTCCACGGTGAACGCAGTCACCAGCATCACCATCAAAGTGCTGGCCGCGATCATCAGCAAAATCCGCCAGCCGTCATTGCGCAGCAACGCGCCGTAGTCGAGCAAGCTCATCAGTGCCGGGATGAAGAACAACAACATCTCGGCCATCAGCAAACCCGCGCCCAATTGCAGCGCCGCCGGTTTGACCCAGCCGAAAGCGAAGGCCAACAGCAACAGCGCCATGCCGATCACGCCGCCGGGAATCGGCCAGGCTAGCCATGCGGCGAGTTGGCAGCCAAGCAGGTAGAGACCGAGTAACACGGCGAGTTCGACGAAGAGACGGAAAAAGTGTTTGAGACCGGCGGCGTTCATGATTGTGCTCCTGACAGGGGCCTATTTTACGAAGCGGCCTGCCATCCCCGAAGCGAATTGTTAGACTCAACATCATTCCAAAATGGAATCAGGCGATGGAATTCAAACAGCTGCGCAGTTTTGTCGAAGTCATGCATCAGGGCGGTTTCACCCAGGCCGCCAAAACACTGCACATCAGCCAGTCAGCGGTGAGCAAACAAATCGCGCAACTGGAGCAGAGCCTCGGCACGCCATTGCTCGAACGACTCGGTTCGCAGTTGCGCCTGACCGCCGCTGGCAGTGTGGTGCTGCAACGGGCCGAGGGCATGCTGCGCTTGCGTAACGAATTGCTCGCGGAACTGGATGATCTGAGTCATCTGGCGCGTGGCGAATTGCGCCTGGGTTTGCCGCTGCTGGGTAGCGATGCACTGTTCGCAGAATTGTTTGCCGAATACCGCCGACGCTACCCGAATATCAGTATTCAGTTGCTTGAGGGTGGCAGCCGCAACATCGAGCAGGCAGTGCTGAGCGGTGAACTGGAACTGGGCGGCAGTCTGTTGCCAAAGGATCCGCAATTCGATTGTCAGCCGTTCTGCGATGAGCCACTCGACGCCCTGTTGCCGGCCGATCATCTGCTGGCTGGTCGGGGTGAGATCGGGCTGGAAGAATTGGCCGAAACGCCCTTTCTGCTCTATCAGCGCAGCTTCGTGCTCAACGACCGCTTGTTGCAGGCGTGCCAGCAACTGGGCTTCACGCCGAAGGAAGGCGGACGCAGCGGTCAGGCGGATTTTCTCGCGGCGCTGGTGGCCGCCGGACAAGGCGTGGTGCTGTTGCCCAGCGTGGTCGCACGCGGGCTGGTGCGGCCAGGCGTGGTACGCCTGACCTTGCGAGCGCCAGATTATCTGCGTTGGGATATCGCCTTCATCTGGCGTCGCGGCGCCTATCTGTCAAAAGCCGCACAGGCGTGGCTGAGCTTGTTGCGCGAGCGCGCGGTCAGCCCTTGAGGGCGCCGATCAACTGCGCCAGCCAAGGCTCGGCGTCGGTTTCCGGGGTGACGCTTTCGCTGGCGTCGATGCGCAGCATCTCTTGCACTTCACGTACGCCCAGTTCGCCAAACAGTTCCCGCATTTGCTCGCCACCGCCACAGAAGGTGTCGCCGTAACTGGCGTCGCCCAGCGCAATCACTGCGCCCGGCAAACCACGCCACGCGGCTGGCAACTGATCGCGAATGGTCGAGTACAGCGGTTGCAGGTTATCCGGCAACTCGCCCATGCCGGTGGTGGAAGTCACCGCGAGCAACGCTTCAGGAGCGAACGACTGAATGTCCGCCAGGCTGGCGCGCGAGTTGTAGAAGGTTTCAAAGCCAGCGGCTTTCAACAGGTTCTGGGCGTGACGGGCGACTTCTTCGGCGGTGCCGTAGACCGAACCGGAGAGGATGGCGACTTTCATCAATCTGATCCTGCAACTGAAAAAAAGAGCGGCGATAGTAACAGCCTCCAACGCAAAGCTGCGACTGGATCTCAATTGGCGGTAATGGCCAGTAGACAGCGCCTACGGTTCTTCTAGAATGCGAGCCACTGACAACTCTGAAAGGATTCAAAGATGATCAACGCCAGTCTGCTGCAAATGGTGATCAATGCGTCGAACGACGGCATCGTGGTCGCCGAGAAGGAAGGTGAACAGAACGACATCCTGATTTACGTGAACCCGGCGTTTGAGCGACTGACCGGCTACACCAGCGAAGAAATCCTCTATCAGGACTGCCGTTTCCTGCAGTCCGGGGACCGCGATCAGGAAAGCCTGAAGCTGATTCGCGAGACGCTGGATAACGGCGGATCGTGCCGGGAAATCCTGCGCAACTACCGCAAGGACGGCACGCCGTTCTGGAATGAACTGTCGCTTTCGACGGTAAAAAACGCCGATGACGGGCAGACTTATTTCGTGGGTGTACAGAAGGACGTCACCGTTCAGGTCAAGGCTCAGCAGCGCGTGGCGCAGCTCGAAGCCCAAGTCGCAGCCCTTGAAGCAGAACTGGCTGCACTGAAAGCGACAAACGGTCAAAACAAAATCGCGAACTAATTGTCATTAACTACAATCACCAATGACTTTGTATCTATATCTTTCGAGTTAGCCATGCAGCGTGACGCCCTCCTCACTCAGGATGAGCTGGATTTCATCCAGACCATGCAGCACAACCCGCAACTGAACGTGCGGGATGCGACGTCGAGTCTGCTGGTTAACGGCGGTTCGCAGATCCGTGATTTGCTCACGCGCCTGGCCGCTCACGAGCAAGTGACCATTCAGGCCAACTTCGAAAATCAGCAGATGACCTTCCCGCTGCATCTGGTGGAGGACGAGTTTCACGCGCTGCACTTGCGCCTCGGTGTGCCGAGTATTTATGAAGACGGCCCGATGGTGCGGCCATGGCGGTTGACTCTCGAAGAGCCAGTAGCCCTGGAGAACGCCAAAGGTCAGCCGGGCACGTTGTGGGTCCATGAGGTTTCGCACAAAGGTGTGCTACTGGAAGTGCGCAACAAGACCAAACCTCCCAAGCATTTCGCGTTGTGGTTCAGCCCTTCGGGTTATGAGCGGATTTCATTGCGTGGCAATTTCGAACGGGAAACCGAAAATGGTTTCTATGCCTACGAACTAAGCCAGACCGACACTGACGAAACCGAACGCCTGCGCCAGTTCATCCTGCAGCAACATCGCCTGACGCATCCTGCCCTTCACACCTGAGTTTCAGGTATCCAGATTGCCGGCCAGAAACTGCAACATGCGCTGACGCATGTTCGCCCCTTCATTGCCCAGACAGGCAACAGAGGAGCCAGCCAGGCTGTCCTGCGCCAGATCTGAAGCATCGCCCGCCAGCATCAACTGACAATCGAGGCTTAACGCCAGCCGGTTCAGACGCCGAGGTAATTCGGCGCTGGGCGCGTGATTGGAAAACAGCACGAGTGCATCAGGTTTGATCTTTTCGCACACCAGCGTCAGCTCATCGAACGGCTGACCTGTCGTCAGCACCCGAACACCGGCATTGCTGTCGCTGAGAAACAACGCCGCCACCAGCAATTCCAGCTCCCGACACTGCCCGGCCAGCGCACTGACGATCACCCGGCGCGGTTGCGTGCCGCGCAGCATGACAATCCGCTGCAATACGCGCGCGCGCAGGAATCCATCGAAGAACAGCCACTCGCTGGTTTGCCCGAAAGCCTCCTGGCGCTGCAACAATTGCAGCCACAACGGCATGAGGATGTCCTGGAACACCACCGGCAACGCGTAAGAAGAGAAAATCTGCCCATAGACGCGGTCCAGTTGCTGGTCATCGAACGCACTGACCGCCTGCTGGATCTGTTCCTGCCACTGCAGGTAATCAGCCTGCACCAAATCATCCGGGATGATGTGCGCGAGCACTTTCATCGGCTCGGTCTTGGCGAGAATCTTGCCGACCTTGCTCACGGCGACACCGCGATCAATCCAGTCGACGATGCTGCGCACGCGCTCGATATCGGTCATCGAATAGAGCCGATGCCCGCTCTCGGTGCGGGTCGGTTGAATCAAACCATAGCGCCGCTCCCACGCGCGCAAGGTTACCGGATTGACACCAGTCAGGCGTGCGACCTCACGGATCGGGAACAGATCGGCGCGTTCGAGCGCAACAGAGGCCTGCGTAGCGGGGTTTGCGTCCGTGATGACAGGCATATGGCGCTCAACTTCCATTTCGGTTCAATTGGATCCCATTCTAACGCTTATGCCCCGATGGGGTTCAAGTGATGAAATGCGACGAAAGTCGCTGGTTTAATCGTGAAAAACCGGAATAATCCTTGCTTGTTGAAAAACGCAGGCCTCTACCCCGGCCCTGCGTCAGGCGAAATTCCTACCCGGAGTGACGCACTCGTAATACGGAGATACAAAATGTCTACTTCCCCCGTCACGCTGATGGTTGCCCGTCGCGTCGCCGACGGCCGTTATCAGGATTTGATCGCCTGGCTGCGCGAAGGCGAACAACTGGCCACTGACTTCCCCGGTTACCTGGGCTCTGGCGTGCTCGCTCCGCCGCCCGGTGATAACGAGTTTCAAATCATTTTCCGTTTCGTCGATGAACAGACGCTGCATGCGTGGGAATACTCGGCATCGCGCACCGCGTGGCTGAGCCGTGGCAGCGATCTCTTCGCCCACCCGAAAGAGCATCGGGTCAGTGGAATCGAAGGCTGGTTCGGCGCGGCCGGTCAGCGTCCACCGCGCTGGAAGCAGGCAGTCGCGATCTGGCTGGCGTTCTTTCCGGTGTCGCTGCTGTTCAACTTTGTTCTCGGCCCTTTGCTCGCTGACATGAGTTTGTTGCCGCGCGTGTTGATCAGCACGGCGTGCCTGACGCCACTGATGGTTTACTTCTTTATTCCGCTGTCGACGCGCTTGCTGGCGAACTGGCTGAACAGCACCCCGGTGCGTCCGTTGCCTGCGACGTCTTCTGCACAGAATCGATGATCTCTGTGTGGGAGCGAGCCTGATCGCGAATACGGACTGACCTTCAGCATTGATGTCGACTGAGACACCGCTTTCGCGAGTAGGCTCGCTCCCACAGTAATGGGGGCCGACGATAGGTGGGCAAGCCAAGTCGCTGTTATAGTTTTTGCTCCCACCGCGATGCGAGCCGTTCATGCCAAATTCCGCAGCCCCGATCCTCATCACCGGTGCCGGCCAGCGTGTCGGCCTGCATTGCGCGCAGCGGTTACTCGAGGACGGCTATCGCGTCATCTTCACCTACCGCAGCGAACGCCCCGGCGTACAGACGTTACGAGATCTGGGCGCCATCGGCCTGTTCGCCGATTTTTCCAGCGAAGCCGGAATTCTCGCCTTCATCAACGAACTGAAAACCCAAACCGACAGCCTGCGCGCCATCGTGCACAACGCCTCCGAATGGCTGGCCGAAACCCCGGACAGCGAGGCCGAAGCCTTCACCCGCATGTTCAATCTGCACATGCTCGCGCCGTACCTGATCAACCTGCACTGCGGTGAATTGCTAAAGCGCTCGACACCCGCCGACATCATCCATATCAGCGACGATGTCACCCGCAAAGGCAGTAGCAAACACATCGGCTATTGCGCGACCAAGGCCGGGCTCGACAGCCTGACGCTGTCCTTCGCCGCCCGCTATGCGCCGGCCATCAAGGTCAACGGCATCGCCCCCGCCCTGCTATTGTTCAATCCCGACGACGACGCGGCGTACCGCGCCAAGGCCCTGGCCAAATCCGCGCTGGGCATCGAACCCGGCTGCGAAGTGATCTATCAGAGCCTGCGCTATCTGCTCGACAACCCCTATGTCACCGGTACGACCCTGACCGTCAACGGCGGACGGCACGTCAAATAAGCCGACTCGCGAGGATTTCCATGACCCGCTCACTGCCCGATAATTACCGCGAAATCCTCATCGGTCTCGGTGAAAATCCCGACCGCGAAGGATTGCTCGATACGCCAGTGCGCGCGGCCAAGGCCATGCAATACCTGTGTCACGGTTATGAACAAAGCGTCGATGACATTGTGAACGGCGCGCTGTTTGCCTCGGACAGTGACGAAATGATCATCGTCGCCGACATCGAGTTGTACTCGTTGTGCGAACATCACCTGTTGCCCTTCATCGGCAAGGCCCATGTGGCTTATATTCCGACAGGCAAGGTGCTGGGCCTGTCGAAAATCGCGCGACTGGTGGACATGTTCGCCCGGCGCCTGCAGATTCAGGAAAACCTCACCCGGCAAATTGCCGATGCAGTGCAACAGGTCACCGATGCTGCCGGCGTCGCCGTGGTCATCGAGGCCAGACACATGTGCATGATGATGCGCGGTGTCGAAAAACAGAATTCGACCATGAACACCTCGGTCATGCTCGGCGCGTTTCGCGAGTCGAGCAACACCCGTCAGGAGTTCCTGCAATTGATTGGACGGAGCAAGTAAATGCCACAACTTCAGCCGGGAATGGCGCGTATCCGGGTCAAGGATTTGCGCTTGCGCACCTTTATCGGGATCAACGAGGACGAGATCCTCAACAAACAGGATGTGCTGATCAACCTGACCATTCTGTACGCCGCGCAGGAAGCGGTGCGTGACAACGACATTGATCACGCACTGAATTACCGCACGATCACCAAAGCGATCATCGCCCACGTCGAGGGCAACCGTTTTGCGCTGCTCGAACGCCTGACGCAGGAACTGCTCGATCTGGTGATGAGCAACGGTTCGGTGCTGTATGCCGAAGTCGAAGTCGACAAGCCCCATGCGCTGCGGTTTGCCGAATCGGTCTCGATCACGCTCGCGGCTAGCCGCTGAGCTTCAAGCTTCGAGCTGCAAGCGGTAAGCTAACGGCCGACCCGATCCAATCTTGCAGCTTGAAGCTTGCCGCTCAAAGCTGTCTCGCAGAGACCCCCATGACTGATCAACAACGCCTCGAACTCGAAGCCGCCGCCTTCCGCCGGCTGGTCGCCCACCTGGACAGCCGCAAGGACGTGCAGAACATCGACCTGATGAACCTCGCTGGGTTCTGCCGCAACTGCCTGTCGAAATGGTACAAGGCCGAAGCGGACGAGCGTCAGATCGAAGTTAGCCTCGATGACGCCCGCGAAGTGGTTTACGGCATGCCGTACGCCGAGTGGAAAGCCCAATATCAGCAAGAAGCCAACGCCGACCAGCAAGCGGCGTTCGCCAAAGGAAAAACCCATGAGTGATCTGAACACCCTGCGCGCCAGCCTCAAGAGCGGCGAGCACGCTTTCGCCGACACCCTGGCTTTCATTGCTGCGGGTTACGACTACCAGCCGCAAGCCTTCAACAACGGTGGCGTGGAAAACGCCGCCGGGCAGAACGAAGGTTCGTGCAAGACCTTGGGTCTGGCACTGCTGGAAGGTCTGAGCGATGAGGAAGCGCTGTTGGCGTTCGGCGAACATTATCGTTCGGTGGTCGCGACGCCAGAGGGCAGCGATCACGGCAACATCCGTGCGTTGATCCAGCACGGTCTGGCCGGCGTCAAATTCACCGCCCAGCCCCTGACTCGCCGCTGATCCCAGCTGCAACGCCCCCCTGTAGGAGTGAGCCTGCTCGCGATAGCGGTGTATCAGTCGACTCATATGTTGACCGGTACACCGCTATCGCGAGCAGGCTCACTCCTACAATGAATTGCGTTGGAGCAGGAATAACGGGCACAAAAAAACCGGCCAATCTCTGGCCGGTTTTTTTATGCCTGCGATCTTAGAACGAAGCGTTCTGCAGACCGTCCAGGTAACGCTCGGTATCCAGTGCCGCCATGCAGCCAGCGCCGGCCGAGGTGATGGCCTGACGGTAAACGTGATCAGCCACGTCACCCGCAGCGAAGATGCCTTCGACGCTGGTTGCAGTCGCGTTGCCTTCACGGCCGCCATGCACCACCAGATAACCGTCTTTCAGGGTCAGCTGGCCTTCGAACAGCGAAGTGTTCGGGGTGTGGCCGATGGCGATGAACACGCCGTCGACGGTGATTTCGTCGAAGCTGCCATCGTTGTTCTTCAGACGCGCACCGGTCACGCCCATGTTGTCGCCCAGCACTTCGTCGAGGTTGGCGTTCAACTTGAGGATGATCTTGCCCTCGGCGACGCGAGCGTTGAGCTTGTCAATCAGGATCTTCTCGGCGCGGAAGGTTTCGCGACGGTGGATCAGGGTCACGGTGCTGGCGATGTTGGCCAGGTACAGTGCTTCTTCAACGGCAGTGTTGCCGCCGCCGACCACTGCAACAGGCTTGTTGCGGTAGAAGAAACCGTCGCAGGTCGCGCAGGCCGAAACGCCTTTGCCCATGAACGCTTCTTCCGAAGGCAGACCCAGGTAACGAGCGCTGGCGCCGGTAGCGATGATCAGGGCATCGCAGGTGTAGGTCGCGCTGTCGCCGGTCAGGGTGTAAGGCTTGGCAGCGAAGTCGACGGCGTTGATGTGATCGAAAACGATCTCGGTTTCAAAGCGCTCGGCGTGCTCGCGCATACGCTCCATCAGCACAGGGCCAGTCAGACCGTGGACGTCGCCCGGCCAGTTGTCGACTTCGGTGGTGGTGGTCAGTTGACCGCCAGCCTGCATGCCGGTGATCAGCAGTGGCTTGAGGTTGGCACGGGCCGCGTATACCGCAGCGCTGTAACCGGCAGGGCCGGAACCGAGAATAATCACTCGCGAATGACGGACTTCAGACATGACCTGCTCCTGTTGACCGGGCCAAAAAACGGGCACGGATCGCCGGACTGCCGGCGGGAATAAAAAAGGACCGTGGAAAACCTTGGGGAAGGCTTGAGCTCGACAGTCCTGTAAAAAGTTGGGTGCAGCGTATCGAGGGGGGCAAGATTAAGGAAATACGGTTTAACAATCCAGCTCATAGGTGGTCTCTATGCCGACACACTGACGAGATGGACGTCTTTGTTACAGTGAATGTCGATCGCTCTACCGCGCTTTCGCCGCCGTGGCAAAGTCGGTAAGGTCGGCGCGTTTTCCCTTGCTCGGAGCACCTTATGCCCGCCCCCGTTCTGTCCGGCCCGCAATACCTGCGCGAAGGCCTGAAACTGGTTCTCAGCCCTGGCTTGCGCCTGTTCGTGTTGCTGCCGCTGGCAATCAACCTGGTGCTGTTCGTCGGATTGATCTATCTGGCCGGCCACCAGTTCAGCCTGTGGGTCGATACGCTGATGCCGTCGCTGCCCGAATGGCTGAGCTTCCTCAGCTACATCCTCTGGCCCTTATTCGTCGTGCTGGTGGCGTTGATGGTGTTCTTCACCTTCACCATGCTGGCCAACGTGATCGCCGCACCGTTCAACGGTTTCCTTGCGGAAAAAGTCGAAGTGGTGGTGCGCGGCACTGATGACTTCCCGGCGTTCAGTTGGGGAGAATTGATCGCGATGGTCCCGCGCACCCTCGCCCGGGAAATGCGCAAACTCGGTTACTTCCTGCCCCGCGCCATCGGCCTGTTCATCCTCTCGTTCATCCCCGTGGTTAACATCATCGCCGCGCCGCTGTGGCTGCTGTTCGGTGTGTGGATGATGGCGATCCAGTACATCGACTACCCGGCGGACAACCACAAACTGGGCTGGAACGAAATGCTCGCCTGGCTGCGCCAGAAGCGCTGGCAGAGCATGAGCTTTGGCGGGATCGTCTATTTGGTGTTGCTGATACCGGTGGTCAACATCCTGATGATGCCGGCGGCTGTGGCCGGGGCGACGTTGTTCTGGGTGCGTGAACGTGGCGCAGAGAATCTGGTGACTCAGCGCTAACGCGACGTCACAAATCCATCATCCGAACGTCACAAGCACGACATGGCCTCAGCCGACACTGAGGTCATGACGACAGCTCTACACATCACCCTGATCAGCGAAACCTTCCCACCGGAAATCAACGGCGTGGCCAATACCCTTGGCCGCTTGTGCGATGGGTTGCGCGCGCGTGGGCATCAGGTTGAACTGGTGCGACCGCGTCAGGCCGGTGATCCGCAGCGCAGTGAGGATGACTCGCTGTTGCTGTGTCGGGGCTGGCCATTGCCGGGGTATCCGGGGCTGCAATGGGGTCAGTCGTCGATGCACAAACTGCTGCGGCGCTGGAAACGTCAGCGTCCCGATGTGCTGTATATCGCCACGGAAGGACCGCTCGGGTTATCGGCCCTGCGTGCGGCGCGCCGTCTGGGGATTTCGGTAGTCAGCGGTTTCCATACTAATTTTCAGCAGTACACCAGTCAGTACGGCCTCGGCTTACTGACGCGGATGCTCACGCATTATCTGCGCTGGTTTCACAATCGTTCGGCCATGACGTTGGTACCGAGCGTCAGCCAGCGCCTGGAACTGGAGCGGCGCCATTTCGAGCGATTGGCGCTGTTGTCGCGCGGTGTCGACAGCCAGTTGTTTCATCCGAGCAAACGGCTGAATGCCTTGCGTGAGCAATGGGGCCTGTCCGAGCAGGACATTGCGGTGATTCACGTAGGACGGCTCGCGCCGGAGAAGAACCTTGGCCTGCTTAAACGCTGCTTCGAAAATCTGCGTGACACTTATCCACAGCGCAATCTGAAACTGATCGTGGTCGGTGACGGCCCACAACGACTGGCGCTGGAAAAGGATTTGCCCGAAGCGATCTTCTGCGGTGCGCAGCGCGGTGAAGCGTTGGCGGCGCACTACGCGTCCGGGGATCTGTTTCTGTTTCCGAGCCTGACGGAAACCTTCGGCAACGTGGTGCTGGAGGCGCTGGCTTCAGGGTTGGGCGTGGTGGCTTACGATCAGGCTGCGGCGGCGCAGCACATTCGCCATGGCTACAACGGCGTGCTGGCGATGCCTGGTGATGAGCAGGCCTTTTGCGAGGCGGCGGCGTGGTTGCTGGAAGAGGATGAGACGTTGCGTTGCGTGCGTTTGAATGCGCGGCAGCATGCGAGTCGCCAGGGTTGGCCGGCGGTTATCGAGCAGTTTGAAAAGCATTTGCGCGGGGCTTGTTTGGGGGAGCAGGTTGTCCCGAATGCGCAGACACTGCCTTGAATCCAGGCGACTTGGAGACCGCCATCGCGAGCAGGCTCACTCCTACAGGTGGAATGCATTCCAATTGTAGGAGTGAGCCTGCTCGCGATGGCGTCAGTACAGCCGCTGATTAAACCAGCGTCATCAACGCCTCACGGCTGAACGGCAAGATATCCTGCTCGCGCCCTTCACGAACCTTCAGCGCCCAGTCCGGATCAACCAGCAACGCACGCCCCACCGCCACCAGATCGAATTCCTCTTTGTTCAGGCGCTCCAGCAGGTTCTCCAGACTGGCCGGTTGCGCGACCTTGTCGGTGTTGACCATGAACTGCAGGAACTCGCCATCAAGGCCAACGCTGCCAACGGTGATGGTCGGCTTGCCGGTGAGTTTGCGCGTCCAGCCGGCCAGGTTCAGCTCGGAACCGTCGAATTCCGGCTCCCAGAAACGCCGCGTCGAGCAATGGAAAATATCTACGCCAGCGTCGGACAATGGCTTGAGGAATTCGCCCAGCACTTCCGGGGTTTGCACCAGACGTGCGGTGTAATCCTGCTGTTTCCACTGCGAGAAACGGAAGATGATCGGGAAACCTTCGCCGACCGCTGCACGTATGGCTTGAATCAGTTCAATGGCGAAACGCGAACGGTTGGCCAGGCTACCGCCGTATTCGTCGGTGCGCTGGTTGCTGCCTTCCCAGAAGAACTGGTCGATCAGGTAACCGTGGGCGCCGTGGATTTCCACGCCGTCCATGCCGATGCCTTGTGCATCTTTGGCCGCTTGAGCGAACGCGGCGATCACGTCCTTGATGTCCTGTTGGGTCATGCCGTGCACCACGACCTGACCGTCCTTGAGTTTTTCCGACGGACCGTAAGCCGGCACGCTGGCGTCCGGCTCGGTGCCGATGCGGCGCACGCTGCCGACATGCCACAGCTGCGGAACAATTTTGCCGCCTTCAGCGTGAACAGCGTCGACAACTTTCTTCCAACCGGCCAATGGCGCGTCACCAAAGAACTGCGGCACGTTGGGGTAACCGTTGGAGGCGATGTGGCCGACGGTGGTGCCTTCGGTGATGATCAGGCCGACACCGGCCGCTGCGCGACGACGGTAGTACTCGATGACTTTCGAATTAGGCACGCCACCCGGAGAGAAGGAGCGAGTCATCGGCGCCATGACCACACGGGTCGGCAGTTCGAGGGCACCGAGATGGAACGGTTTGAACAAGGCTTGAACCGGCATTGGAAGGCTCCACAGGGAATGACTTTATGACGGCGATAATATGGAGAGCCCAAGCCGTTGAACAGCATTATTGATTTCGGTGATTAAGGATTAAAAGACGCAAAGCAAAAGATCGCAGCCTTCGGCAGCTCCTCCATGATCGGATGCGATTGGAACAAAAAAAATCGCAGCCCCGACAATCCCGTGTAGGAGCTGCCGAAGGCTGCGATCTTTTGATTTTGCTTTTCAGCCCAGCGCTTTTTCAATCGCATGAACAATGGTCGGATCATCCGGCGCCGTGCGCGGCGAAAACCGGGCCAGCACCCGGCCGTCCTTGCCGAGCAGAAACTTCTCGAAATTCCAGGTGATGTCACCGGGAAACTCCGCGCCCTCGCCCGCCAGCAGACGGTAGAGCTGGTGACGATCATGACCGTTGACTTCAAGCTTGCTCGACAACGGAAACGTCACGCCATAGTTAAGGCTGCAGAAGTCCTGAATGTCCTTTTCGGAACCGGGTTCCTGGCCGGCAAACTGGTTGCACGGCAGGCCCAGCACACTGAAGCCTTTGCCTTTGAACTGCTGATAGAGGTTTTCCAGCGCCGCGTACTGTGGGGTCAAGCCGCATTTGGAGGCGACGTTGACCACCAGCACGACTTGGCCCTTGAACGGCGCCAGCGGTAGCTCCTGACCATCCAGGGCTGTCAACTTAAGGTCGTGAAAAGCACTCATGACGAACTCCAAGATTCCCGTGTTCTACTCGAAACAGCCACTTGGCGAGGTCACCAAGGACAGCCGCGGACTAAAAAGGCGCCCGCAGGCGCCTCTCCAGTACTCGAAGCTTAGCGCAGAAAATCAGTGGTGATGGCCACCTTCGCCATGGACGTGACCATGAGCGATTTCTTCCTGGCTGGCGTCACGGATGTCAACGATCTTCACTTTGAAGTTCAGGCGCTGACCGGCCAGTGGGTGGTTGCCGTCGACAGTCACGTCGTCGCCGTCGAGGTCACGGATGGTGACGATTTGCATCTGGCCGTCCGGCGCCGAAGCGTGGAACTGCATGCCGACTTCCAGCTCGTCAACGCCTTCGAACATGCTGCGGCTCAGGGTGCTGACCAGCTCAGCGGCGTATTCGCCATAAGCGTCTTCCGGTTCAACGGAAACTTCCAGCTCGTCACCAACAGCTTTGCCTTCCAGAGCTTTTTCCAGGCCCGGGATGATGTTGCCTGCGCCTTGCAGGTAGACCAGCGGAGCGCCGCCGGCGGAGCTGTCGATGACCTCACCAGCGTCGTTGGTCAGGGTATAGTCGATGGAGACAGCCTTATTGGCGGCGATCAGCATGGGGCGAGACCTTTTGCAGAAGAATATAGAAAGGCCAAGTTTAGCGAAGCAAACGCGCGAAAGCGAACACAACCCGGACAAACGGGTTTCGACGATCGCAGGCTTCCATCAGGACGAAGAGGGTCATTGGGTGGCCGAGCTTTCCTGTGGCCACACCCAGCACCTGCGCCATCAGCCGCCGTGGCAATCACGTGCCTGGGTGCTCGACCCGGCGCAACGTATTGAAAAAATAGGCCAACCCTTTGCCTGCGGTTGGTGCGCACAAGGCTCGGTTAGCGCTAACCTTGGCGACTGAATTTCGGTAGGTCGTCAGCCATAAGCGACCGCCATTGCCATGCACCCTTAGAGAATTCGCATGCAAACTTTTTTTATCGCCCCCACCGATTTTGGCGTGGGTCTGACCTCCATCAGCCTCGGGCTGGTGCGCACGCTTGAGCGAGCCGGGCTGAAAGTCGGTTTCTTCAAACCGATTGCCCAGCCGCACCCGGGCGACACCGGCCCTGAGCGTTCCACCGAACTGGTGGCGCGCACCCACGGCCTGAAACCGCCGCAACCGCTCGGCCTGGCCCACGTCGAGCGGATGCTCGGCGATGGTCAGCTCGATGAGCTGCTCGAAGAAATCATCACCCTTTATCAACAGGCGGCCGTCGGCAAAGACGTGCTGGTCGTCGAAGGCATGGTGCCGACCCGCAGCGCCAGCTACGCCGCGCGGGTCAATCTGCACCTGGCCAAGAGCCTCGATGCGGAAGTGATTCTGGTCTCGGCGCCGGAAAACGAAGTGCTCGCCGAGCTCTCCGGCCGGGTCGAATTGCAGGCGCAATTGTTCGGCGGGCCGAAAGACCCGAAAGTCCTCGGCGTCATCCTCAACAAGGTCAAGACCGACGAGAGCATGGACGCCTTCGCCACGCGTCTGAAAGAGCATTCGCCGTTGCTGCGCAGCGGTGATTTCCGCCTGCTCGGCTGCATTCCCTATCAGCCGGAACTCAACGCGCCACGTACCCGCGACGTCGCCGACCTGATGGGCGCGCAAGTGCTCAACGCCGGCGACTACGAAACCCGGCGCATGACCAAAATCATCATTTGCGCACGGACCATGCGCAACACCGTCGAGCTGCTCAAGCCCGGTGTACTCGTGGTGACGCCGGGGGATCGCGACGACATCATCCTCGCCGTCAGCCTCGCGGCGATCAACGGCGTGCCGCTGGCCGGCCTGCTGCTGACCAGCGACACCCTGCCCGATCCGCGCATCATGGATTTGTGCCGTGGCGCCTTGCAGGCCGGTTTGCCGGTGCTGTCGGTGAGCACCGGTTCCTACGACACCGCCAACCTGCTCAACGGTCTGAACAAGGAAATCCCGATCGACGACCGCGAACGTGCGGAAATCATCACCGACTTCGTCGCTAGTCACCTCGACGCCAAGTGGCTGCACCAGCGCTGTGGTACGCCTCGGGAAATGCGCCTGTCGCCGGCAGTATTCCGCTATCAGTTGATTCAGCGTGCGCAAGCGGCGAACAAACGAATCGTTCTGCCGGAAGGCAGCGAACCGTTCACCGTACAAGCGGCGGCGATCTGTCAGGAACGCGGCATCGCCCGTTGCGTGTTGCTAGCGAAACCGGAAGATGTCGAAGCCGTCGCCCGCGCCCAAGGCATTACGTTGCCGCCGGGCCTGGAAATTCTCGATCCGGACCTGATCCGCGAGCGCTACGTCGAGCCGATGGTCGCCCTGCGCAAAACTAAAAGTCTCAATGCGCCAATGGCCGAGCAGCAACTGGAAGACACCGTGGTGATCGGCACCATGATGCTCGCACTGGATGAAGTCGACGGATTGGTCTCCGGCGTGATCAACACCACCGCCAATACCATCCGCCCGGCTCTGCAATTGATCAAGACCGCGCCGGGCTGCACGCTAGTGTCATCGGTGTTCTTCATGCTCTTCCCGGAGGAAGTGCTGGTCTACGGCGACTGCGTGATGAACCCGCACCCAAGCGCCACCGAACTTGCCGAGATTGCCCTGCAAAGCGCCGACTCGGCGGCAGCGTTCGGCATCACCCCGCGCGTGGCGATGATCAGTTACTCCAGCGGCGAATCGGCGACCGGCGAAGAAGTCGAGAAAGTCCGCGAGGCCACCCTGCTCGCCCACGAACAACAGCACTCACTGCTGATCGACGGCCCGCTGCAATACGACGCCGCGGCCAACGCCGAAGTTGCTCGGCAACTGGCGCCGAACAGCCAGGTCGCCGGTCGCGCCACCGTGTTTGTGTTCCCCGATCTGAACACCGGCAACACCACTCACAAAGCGGTGCAACGCAGTGCCGATTGCGTCAGCCTCGGGCCGATGCTGCAAGGCCTGCGCAAACCGGTGAACGACTTGCCGCGCGGCGCGCAAGTCGATGACATCGTCTACACCATCGCCCTCACCGCGATTCAAGCCGCCAACCGACCTATGGATGTGTAAATGCTGGATTTTCTACCTGCACCATTGCGCGGCGTGATCGCCTCGCTGCTGTTGGCACTCAACACCATTCTGCTGTGCTCGTTTCTGTTCTGCGTAGCGCTGATCAAAGTGCTGCCGTTCGACCTCGCCCGACGCGCCTCGCTGTGGCTGATGAGCCACACCCACGAAGCGTGGATCAGCAATAACAAGGGCTGGATGAATCTGGTGCGGCGCACGCGCTGGCACATCAGCGGTCTGCAAGGCCTCGACTATCAGCACTCGTATCTGATCACCAGCAACCACCAGAGCTGGGTCGATATTCTGGTGCTGCAATACGTGCTCAACCGCCGGATTCAGCCGCTGAAATTCTTCCTCAAGCAGGAGCTGATCTGGGTGCCGGTGATCGGTCTGGCGTGGTGGGCGTTGGGCTTTCCGTTCATGAAGCGCTACTCCAAGGCGTACCTGGCCAAACACCCGGAGAAGAAAGGCAAAGACCTTGAAACCACGCGCAAGACGTGTGCGAAGTTTCGCAATAACCCGGTGGGGATTTTCAACTTCGTCGAGGGCACGCGCTTCACCGAAGGCAAGCATGCGCAGCAGCAGTCGCCGTTCAAATACCTGCTCAAACCCAAGGCTGGCGGGATCGCGTTTGTGCTGGATGCAATGGGCGAACAACTGGAGTCGATCGTCAACGTGACCATCCACTATCCGGCCGGGCGTCCGGGGTTCTGGGATTTGCTCTGCGGCAATGTGCGCGATGTGGTGGTGCACTTTGAAGAGCTGAAGATTCCCCAGCAGTTCATTGGCAAGAATTACGATCAGGACGGCGAGTATCGATTGCAGTTTCAGGGCTGGATCAACCAGCTGTGGCTGGACAAGGATGCGTTGCTGGAACAGATGCACCGCGAATATCCAGCCAAACACTAACCCCCTGTAGGAGTGAGCCTGCTCGCGATAGCGGTGGATCAGCCACCAACAATGTTGAATGACACACCGCTATCGCGAGCAGGCTCACTCCTACAATTGACCGAGTTGGCCCCAATAAAAAAGCCCGCCGATGATTGCTCATCGGCGGGCTTTTTATTTGGTAGCTAACGCTTAGATCGCGCCACGCTTGCGCAGCAGATCCAGCACTTGCTTGACGCTGTCTTCCAGACTCAGCGTCTGCGTGTCGATCACCAGATCGGCATTCAGCGGCACGTCGTACGGGAAGGATTCGCCCGGGATGTTGTCGCCAGCGGCGGCATACAGACCTTGCGGATCACGCTCGGCGCAGACAGCCGGCGAGGCCTGCACGTAGACCGTCAGCAGACGATCCTTGCCGATCAGCTCCCTGGCTTGCTCGCGCCCCTCAGCACTCGGTGCAACGAACGCAGCCAGGGTCAGCAGACCGGCTTCGTTGAACTGACGCGCCACGTGTGCGGCACGGCGCCAGTTCTCGGTACGCCCGGCGCGATCCTGTGGCAGACCTTTGTTGAGGTCGTGACGCAGGTTCTGGCCATCCAGTACAAACACCGCACGGCCCAGGTCGAACAGCTTGCGCTCGACCGCGTAGGCCAGCGTGCTTTTGCCGGCGCCCGACAGGCCGCTGAACAGCACAGTGGCCGGTTGCTGACCGAAACGCTGAGCGCGTTCTTCAGTGGCAACGTGCGCCAGTTTGCCGTGGTGCGTGGCAGTGCCATGGGTCACAGGCTGCGCGACGATCATGCCGGCGCCAACAGTGCCGTTGGTCAAACGGTCGATGATGATGAACGCGCCGGTGGTGCGGTTGCTTTCGTAACCGTCGAGGGCGATCGGCGCGTCGAGCGCGATCTTTACCTTGCCGATTTCGTTGAGCTGCAACGCGCTCGCCGGGCCTTCTTCAAGGGTGTTGACGTCGACCTTGTTAACGATGCTGGCAATCGAGCCCGGCACGTAACTGGTGGCGCGTTTGATGTCGTATTTCTTGCCCGGCAGCATCGGCTCTTCAGCCATCCACACCAGCATCGCTTCAAAGCTGTCGGTGACCGGCGGCACGTTGTCGGCATGCACCAACAAGTCGCCACGGGAGATGTCGATTTCGTCTTCCATGGTCAGCGTTACGGCCTGACCTGGACCGGCGTGTTCCAGTTCACCTTCGAAAGTGACGATGGATTTCACCCGGCTGCTTTTGCCCGACGGCAGCACCACGACTTCGTCACCCTTGTGCACGATGCCGCTGGCGAGGGTGCCGGCGAAACCACGGAAGTTCAGGTTCGGACGGTTGACGTACTGCACCGGGAAACGCAGATCGGTGAAGTTGCGATCGCCCGCGACTTCCACGGTCTCGAGGATTTCCATCAGCGACTGGCCTTTGTACCAAGGCGAGCGCTCGGATTTGTTCACCACGTTGTCGCCCTTCAGGGCAGACATCGGCACAAAGTGCATGCTGGTTGGCTTCATCTTCAAGCCTTCGGCGAACTTCAGGTAGTCGGCCTTGATCGACTCGAACACGCCTTCATCGAAGCCCTTCAAGTCCATCTTGTTGATGGCGACAACGATGTGCTTGATGCCCAGCAGGGAGGCGATAAAGCTGTGGCGACGGGTCTGGGTCTGCACGCCGTAACGCGCGTCGACCAGAATGATCGCCAGGTCACAGGTGGACGCACCGGTGGCCATGTTGCGGGTGTACTGCTCATGGCCGGGAGTGTCGGCGATGATGAATTTGCGCTTGGCGGTGGAGAAATAGCGGTAAGCAACGTCAATGGTGATGCCCTGCTCCCGCTCGGCCTGCAGGCCGTCGACCAGCAACGCCAGGTCGATGTCGTCACCGGTGGTGCCGACTTTCTTCGAGTCGCGGGTGATCGCTTCGAGGTGATCTTCGTAGATCATTTTCGAGTCGTGCAGCAGGCGCCCGATCAGGGTGCTCTTGCCGTCATCGACGTTACCGCAAGTCAAAAAGCGCAGCAGCTCTTTACGTTCGTGCTGGCCCAGGTAGGCGAGGATGTCCTCGCTGATCAAATCAGAAACATGCGACATGACAGCCCCTTAGAAATAGCCTTGACGTTTTTTATCTTCCATCGAGCCGGCGCCATCGTGGTCGATGACTCGGCCCTGGCGCTCGGAAGTTCGCGTCAGGAGCATTTCTTGAATGATGTCCGTCAGGCTTTCGGCCTCGGACTCCACGGCACCCGTCAACGGGTAGCAGCCAAGGGTGCGGAAACGCACTTTCTTTTTGACGATGCGCGCTTTGTCTTCGTCGGACAGGTGCTCAAGGATGCGCTCGTCGTCGATCATGATCAGCGTGCCGTTCTTCTCGATCACTTCGCGTTCGGCGGCGAAGTACAACGGCACAATCGGGATGCCTTCGAGGTAGATGTACTGCCAGATGTCCAGCTCGGTCCAGTTCGACAGAGGGAATACACGAATGGATTCGCCCTTGTTGACCTTGCCGTTGTAGACGTTCCACAGCTCTGGACGCTGGTTTTTCGGGTCCCAACGGTGCTTGCTGTCGCGGAACGAGTACACGCGCTCTTTGGCACGGGATTTCTCTTCATCGCGACGTGCGCCGCCGAACGCTGCGTCGAAACCATGCTTGTCGAGTGCCTGTTTCAGGCCCTCGGTTTTCATGATGTCGGTGTGCTTGGCGCTGCCGTGGGTGAACGGGTTGATGTTCTGCGCCACGCCGTCCGGGTTGATGTGCGTGATCAGGTCCAGGCCCAGTTCTTCGACCATCTTGTCGCGGAACTTGTACATCTCCTGGAATTTCCAGCGGGTGTCGACGTGCATCACCGGAAACGGCAGTTTGCCCGGGAAGAACGCCTTGCGTGCCAGGTGCAGCATCACGGCGGAGTCTTTACCGATGGAGTACAGCATCACCGGGTTATCGAACTCGGCGGCCACCTCGCGGATGATGTGGATGCTTTCCGCCTCCAGCTGTTTCAGATGCGTCAGTTTGTCGACCATGGCTACTCACGAAAACTTTCTTATGAACGGCCAGCGGGCCGTGTTCGAGCGGGAAATCCTAGCACAGCGGCCTCTTCTAATCAGGACGCCAACTAGATCGAAAGGGTATATGAATATGCCCACTCGTTTGGGCGATGCCCCCTGTAGGAGTGAGCCTGCTCGCGATAGCGTTGTCACATTCGACATAGCGGTGACTGACACTCCGCTATCGCGAGCAGGCTCACTCCTACAGGGGATTTGCGGTGGTTTTCAGATCGGGTTGGGGCAATCGATGAAGATGTGTTCGACGGCGAAGCGTTTCGCCAGGTAGTCGCCCAGTGCCTGCACGCCGTAGCGTTCGGTGGCGTGGTGACCGGCAGCGATGAAGCTGATGTCGTTCTCGCGGGCGCTGTGAAAGGTCTGCTCGGAGGCTTCACCGCTCAGATAAAGATCGACGCCCGCCGCGACGGCCTGATCGATATAGCCCTGACCGCCGCCGGTGCACCAGCCGACCCGACGAATCATCGGATTGCCTTCAATCAGCAACGGTTCGCGGCCCATCACTTCTTGCACCTTGCGGGCGAAATCGCGGGCGGTCAGCGGTTCTTTCAAAGACCCGACCAGACCAACGATTTTCAGATTGTCCGGGTCCAGCGGGCCTTCCACAGTGATGTCCAGTTGACGCGCAAGTTGCACGTTGTTGCCAACGTCCGGGTGCAGATCCAGCGGCAAGTGATAGGCAAGCAGACTGATGTCATGCTTGAGCAAGGTCTTCAGTCGACGCTGCTTCATTCCAGTGACGCATGGGTTCTCGCCCTTCCAGAAGTAACCGTGATGCACCAGCACCAGATCGGCCCCGGCCTCGACGGCAGCGTCCAGCAACGCTTGGCTGGCCGTGACGCCGCTGACGATGCGCATCACCTGCGGACGGCCCTCGACCTGCAAACCGTTGGGGCAATAATCGGCAATTTTCGCACTGCCAAGGTAACGGTCGGCTTCTTCGACGAGGGTGCTGAGGGCAACGGCCATGAAAGACTCCTAAATATCCCGTTCAGAGGCACGCGCGGCCTCGTATAATGCGCGACATTATGGGCGGTCTGACCCCGCCTGCAACTCTTCCAGGACGTGCTTAATGTTCAAGGCGCTGCGTTTTATGGGCTGGCCGTTGTTGGCCGGCGTGCTTATCGCTCTGTTGATTATTCAGCGTTACCCGCAGTGGGTCGGGCTGCCGAGCCTCGACGTCAACCTGCAACAGGCGCCGCAAACCACCAGCGTGCAGCAGGGGCCGGTGTCCTATGCGGACGCGGTGACCATCGCCGCGCCTTCGGTGGTCAACTTGTACACCACCAAAGTCATCAACAAACCGGCGCATCCGCTGTTCGAAGATCCGCAGTTCCGCCGTTTCTTCGGCGATAACTCGCCGAAGCAGAAACGCATGGAATCGAGCCTCGGTTCCGGCGTGATCATGAGCCCGGAAGGCTACATCCTCACCAACAACCACGTGACCAGCGGCGCCGACCAGATCGTCGTGGCGCTGAAGGATGGCCGCGAAACCCTCGCCCGCGTCATCGGCAGCGATCCGGAAACCGACCTTGCAGTGTTGAAGATCGATCTGAAAACCCTGCCGGCGATCACCGTCGGTCGCTCCGACAACATTCGTATCGGCGACGTCGCGCTGGCCATCGGCAACCCATTCGGCGTTGGCCAGACCGTGACCATGGGCATCATCAGCGCCACCGGGCGTAATCAGTTGGGCCTGAACAACTACGAAGACTTCATCCAGACCGACGCGGCGATCAACCCGGGCAACTCCGGCGGCGCGCTGGTCGATGCCAACGGCAACCTTACCGGCATCAACACGGCGATCTTCTCCAAGTCCGGCGGCTCGCAAGGCATTGGCTTTGCGATCCCGGTGAAACTGGCGATGGAAGTGATGAAGTCGATCATCGAACACGGTCAGGTGATTCGTGGCTGGCTGGGCATTGAAGTGCAGCCGCTGACCCAGGAACTGGCTGAGTCGTTTGGTCTGTCCGGGCGTCCGGGAATTGTCGTTGCGGGGATCTTCCGCGATGGCCCGGCACAGAAGGCAGGCCTGCAATTGGGCGACGTGATTCTGAGCATTGATGGCGAGCCGGCCGGCGATGGCCGTCGTTCGATGAACCAGGTTGCACGGATCAAACCGACCGACAAAGTGACGATTCAGGTGATGCGCAACGGCAAAGAGCTGAAGCTCACCGCTGAAATCGGCCTGCGTCCGCCACCGGCGCCGGTGAAAGAAAAAGAAGAATAAAACTTTCTTCGCGCTAACCGCGCGAATAAAAGACATTCTCAACAGGCATGTTATATTGTTTCAATTCTAAGAATTGGAACAACATAACATGTCGTCTCGAACAAAGGCTTCCCTGCTCGGTCTGAGCCTTGGTCTGCTGGTCGATCCAGCCTTCGCCGAAGAGCCCAAACCCCTCGAACTCGACGCCATCAGCGTCATCTCCGACTACGAATCGCCGACCGGCCCGGTCAAGGGCTATCGCGCCACACGTTCATCCAGTGCAACCAAAACCGACACCGCGATCCGCGATATCCCGCAGGCGATCAGCGTTGTGCCCGCCAGCGTGCTCAAGGATCTGGGCAGCACCAGTGTCGAGCGCGCGCTGGATTTCGCCGGTGGCGTATCCAAGCAAAACAACTTCGGCGGCCTGACGCTGTACGAATACAGCGTGCGCGGCTTCACCACTTCGGAGTTCTACAAGGATGGCTTCAGCGCCAATCGCGGTTATCCGAGCACACCGGATGCGGCCAACATCGAGCGCATTGAAGTGCTCAAAGGCCCCGCCGCCAGTCTGTATGGCCGAGGTGATCCCGGCGGCACGGCAAACATCGTCACCAAGAAACCGCAGCCCGAAGCTTTCACCACTCTGCAAACCAGCGCCGGTAGCTGGGATCGTTATCGCACCGCGCTGGACCTCAACACACCGCTGGATGATCAGGGCAATGTGCTCTCGCGGATCAACCTCGCCGTTGAGGACAACCACAGCTTCCGCGATCACGTCGACAGCCAGCGCGTATTCCTCGCGCCCTCGGTCAGTTGGCAATTGAACCCGGACACGTCGCTGTTGGTGGAAAGCGAAATCGTCCGTCACAGCTCCACCTTCGATCGCGGCATCGTCGCACCGAACAACAAATGGAGCGGCGTGTCGCGCTCGACCTTCCTCGGCGAACCCAACGACGGCAACATCGACAACCACAACAATCTGCTGCAGGCGACGCTCGAACATCACCTCAACGACAGCTGGAAACTGCGTCTGGCAAGTCACTACAAGGAAGGCAAACTTTGGGGCTACGCCTCCGAGAATCGTCCATTGAACGCCGACGGTCACACCGTCAACCGCCGCTATCGCGAGCGCGACACCAACTGGCATGACAGCATCACCCAGCTTGAGCTGCGCGGTCTGTTCGACCTCGGCCCGTGGCAGCACGAACTGCTGATCGGCAGCGAATACGAAAACTTCCGCAAGAACGAGCGCGTCACCACGATTGCCGGCGGCCCTTACGCCATCGACATCTACAAGCCGATCTACGGTCAGCCGAAACCCAACGGCGCCCGCTCGGGCAGCGACTTTTTCGAACACGTCGAAAGTCATGCACTGAACCTGCAGGATCAAATCGTCTTCACCGACAAACTGCGCGGGATGATCGGTGCGCGCTTCGAGCACTTCGATCAGCACATTGACGACCACAGCCGCAACGCCACCAGCAACCAACGTCACGATGCCCTCACCCAACGCGTCGGCCTGCTCTATCAACTGACGCCGGATACCGGTCTCTTCGCCAATGCCTCGACCTCGTTCAAACCAAACAATGGCCTCGACGCCTCCGGCAAATCCTTCGACCCGGAAGAAGGCGTCGGCTACGAAGTCGGGATCAAGAACGAGCTATTCGACGAGCGCCTGAGCAGCACCCTCGCCTTCTTCCACATCGACAAGGAAAACGTCCTCGCCCTCGATCCGGCCAGCGACACCAGCCGGGCGATGGGCAAGGCACGCAGTCGTGGTTTCGATCTGCAAATCACCGGACAAGTGACTGACGCAGTGCGGCTGATCGGCGCCTTCGCTTACATCGATGCCGAGGTGACCCAGGGCGACGCGGCAATTCCCACCGGTAGCCGCATCCTCGGCGTGGCCAAACGCAGCGGTAGCCTGCTCGGGGTTTATGAGTTTCAGGATGGCCATTTGCGTGGCTCGGACGTTGGCGCGGCGTTCACTTATGTCGGCGATCGCTCGGGAGAATCCGGCAGCGACTTCGAATTGCCGGCGTATCACACCGTCGACCTGCTCGCGCATTACAAGGCCAGCGACAACGTCACTGTCGGCCTGAACCTGAACAACCTCTTCGACGAGAAGTATTACGAGCGCTCCTACAGCAACTACTGGGTCAACCCCGGCGAACCGCGCAATTTCACCGTCAGCCTGACTCTCAACCTGTAAAAGGACGTCACCATGCAATACGGCAAATCCCTTGTACTCATCGCCGCGCTGTTCGCCGGTCAGGTCTCGGCCCATGGCCTGTGGACTGAGCAAAGGCGCGGCAATATCGAAGTGGTCTACGGTCATGGCGCTGAGGACAATGCGTTCAAGGCGCAGAAGATCAGCGGCGCGTGGGCTTATGACGCGGACGGCAAGATGATTCCGGTCAGCGTCGAGCGTCTGGCGGATCATGCACGTTTGAAGCCGCTGAAGGCCCCCGCTGTGATGGCGGTAGCCCTCAACAATGGCATGTGGTCGCAGACGGCTGACAAAAAGTGGGTCAACGAAGGCCGCAGCAAAGTGCCCGGCGCTGTCGAGGCGACCGAGACGTTCAAGTACAGCCTGGCGATTTATCAGCCGGGGGCGACGTTGCCGAAGCTGGATCAGATCAAGTTGCTGATTCTGCCGGAGGTTGATCCGCTGACGGTTGGGCCGGGCAAGTCATTGCCAGTTCGGGTGTTGCTCGATGGCAAACCGGCGGCTGGGGTGAAGTTGATTGGCGACTATCGCAGTGCGCCGAACACGTTGAGCACCGAGACTGACAAGGAGGGTCGGGCGCAGGTATTGGTGAGGAATGAAGGGTTGAATGTGATTGCGGCGCAGGTAGAAGTGCCGGTGAAGGGCAGCGTGGATGTGGATAGTCGTAGGTTGTTCAGTTCGCTGACGTTCCTTGGCGAGCCGCATCACGAATAAAAGCACACCCTCACCCCAGCCCTCTCCCTGAGGGAGAGGGGGCCGACCGCGTTGTCTTTCGAAGTACATCAACCTGAAAGACCGAGTCGATTATGGATTCGGTGCAGCACTTTCACGTCGGCGAAACTCTGCAATATCCCCAATCAGCCCCCTCTCCCTCTGGGAGAGGGGGCCGACCGAGTTGTCTTGCGAAGTACATCGACCTGAAAGACCGAGTCGATTATGGATTCGGTACAGCACTTTCACGTCGGCGAAACTCTGCAATATCCCCAATCAGCCCCCTCTCCCTCTGGGAGAGGGGGCCGACCGAGTTGTCTTGCGAAGTACATCGACCTGAAAGACCGAGTCGATTATGGATTCGGTAAAGCAGCATCACGTCGGTGCAATTCAACAGCATCCCCCAATCAGTCCCCTCTCCCTCTGGGAGAGGGTTAGGGTGAGGGGCTCTTGCTTTTAGAGGTCGCCAAGTCCATCGATAAGCGCCTGATTCTGCTCCGGCGTACCAATCGAAATCCGCAGGAACTGCGCAATCCGCTCCTGCTTGAAGTGCCGCACGATCACACCCTGCTCGCGCAGTTTGGCCGCCAGTCCCGCCGCGTCATGCTGCGGATGCCGGGCGAAGATGAAGTTCGCCGCCGATGGCAACACTTCAAAACCCTTGGCCTGCAACTGCGCGATCACCCACTCCCGGCTCTCGATGACCAAACGGCAGGTCTTGTCGAAATGCTCGCGATCTTCGAACGCCGCCGCTGCGCCAACAATCGCCAGACGATCCAGCGGATAAGAGTTGAAGCTGTTCTTGATCCGCTCCAGCGCCTCGATCAGATCCGGATGTCCGACCGCGAAACCCACGCGCAAACCAGCCAGCGAACGCGACTTGGACAGGGTTTGCGTCACCAACAGGTTGGGGTAACGGTCCACCAGACTGATTGCGGTTTCGCCGCCGAAGTCGATATAGGCCTCGTCTACGACCACCACCGAATCCGCGCTGGCCTTGAGGATTTGCTCGACCGCTTCCAGCGCCAGCAGGCAACCGGTTGGCGCGTTCGGGTTAGGGAAAATGATCCCGCCATTCGGCTTGGCATAGTCCGCCGGGTTGATCTGGAACTGCGCGTCCAGCGGCACCGCATCAAACTCGATGCCGTACAGACCGCAGTAAACCGGATAGAAGCTGTAGCTGATGTCCGGGAACAGCAGTGGCTGATCGTGTTGCAGCAAGCCATGGAAAATGTGCGCGAGCACTTCATCCGAACCGTTGCCGAGGAACACCTGATTGCTCTGCACGCCGTAATACTGGGCGACGGCAGTTTTCAGCAGGTCACTGTTCGGGTCCGGGTACAGACGCAGGTTATCGTTAAGCTCGACCTGCATCGCCGCCAAGGCTTTTGGCGATGGGCCGTAGGGGTTTTCGTTGGTGTTGAGCTTGACCAGTTTGGTCAGCTTCGGCTGTTCGCCCGGCACGTACGGCACCAGATCCTTGACGAACGGGCTCCAGAATTTACTCATCGCTCAGTTCCCCTGCCCTTGTAGAAAGTCTTCGTCTTTGATGCGGTATTCAGCGCTGCGCGCGTGCGCGCTCAGCGATTCGCCACGGGCCAGCACCGATGCAGTCTTGCCCAGCTCGGAAGCGCCGGCTTCGGAGCAGAAGATGATCGACGAACGCTTCTGGAAGTCGTACACGCCCAGCGGCGAAGAGAAGCGCGCAGTGCCGGACGTCGGCAGTACGTGGTTCGGGCCTGCGCAGTAGTCGCCCAGCGCTTCGGAGGTGTGACGGCCCATGAAGATCGCACCGGCGTGGCGGATCTGCGGCAGCCAGGCTTGCGGATCAGCGACCGACAACTCCAAGTGTTCCGGGGCGATACGGTTGGCAACTTCAATGGCTTGGGCCATGTCCTTCACGTGAATCAGCGCACCACGGCCATTGATCGAGGTTTCGATGATGGTCGCGCGATCCATGGTCGGCAGCAGTTTGTCGATGCTCGCGGCGACCTTGTCGAGGAACTCGGCATCCGGGCTAACCAGAATCGCCTGGGCATCTTCGTCGTGCTCGGCCTGCGAGAACAGGTCCATGGCGATCCAGTCCGGATCGGTCTGGCCGTCGCACACCACAAGGATTTCCGAAGGGCCGGCGATCATGTCGATGCCGACCTGACCGAACACGTGACGCTTGGCGGTGGCGACATATATGTTGCCCGGGCCAACGACTTTGTCGACTTTCGGCACGCTTTCGGTGCCATAGGCCAGAGCAGCAACAGCCTGAGCGCCACCGATGGTGAACACCCGGTCGACGCCCGCGATGCACGCGGCCGCCAGCACCAGCTCGTTGATTTCACCGCGCGGCGTTGGCACGACCATGACCACTTCGGTCACGCCGGCGACCTTGGCCGGAATCGCATTCATCAACACCGACGACGGGTACGAAGCCTTGCCGCCCGGCACATACAGACCGGCGCGATCCAGCGGCGTGACCTTCTGGCCAAGCACAGTGCCGTCGGCTTCGGTGTAGCTCCAGGAATCCTGTTTCTGTTTTTCGTGGTAGCTGCGCACGCGAGCGGCGGCTTTTTCCAATGCTTCGCGCTGCGCAACGGTGATGCGGGTCAGGGCCAGTTCCAGGCGCTCGCGCGGCAGGATCAGGTCGGCCATCGAGGCGACTTCGAGGCCATCAAACTTCTGGGTGAACTCGACCAGCGCCGCGTCACCGCGCTCGCGCACAGCCTTGATGATGTCCAGCACCCGCTGATTGACCGAGTCGTCAGACACACTTTCCCAGCTCAGCAGATGATCCAGATGATGCGCGAAATCCGGGTCAGCAGCGTTGAGTCGGCGAATTGCAGTCGTTGCGGTCATAGCGAGAGCCTCATAGGAATGGCAAAAACTCAGGCGCCCTAACTTAGCAGTCGTTTCCGCTTGGGCACCTGAGATTCTGGCTATGAGGCGGATAGACGGGCGCGACTTAACGGCGCGCAGGTAAATCAGCCGCGGTGTCGCGATTCCACTGCGTTGCGCAGGGTATCGATCAACGCCTGGATTCGGGCGTGTTGCATTTTCATCGAAGCTTTATTGACGACCAGGCGCGAGCTGATCGTGGCGATCAGTTCCTGAGGTTCCAGGCCGTTGGCGCGCAGGGTATTACCGGTGTCGACCACGTCGATGATCTTGTCGGCCAGACCGATCAGCGGTGCCAGCTCCATCGAGCCGTACAGCTTGATGATATCGACCTGACGGCCCTGCTCGGCGTAATAACGCTTGGCAACGTTGACGAACTTTGTCGCCACGCGCAGACGGCCCTTGGGCTCAGGCGCACCGATCTTGCCGGCGGTCATCAGCTTGCACTGGGCGATTTGCAGATCCAGTGGCTCGTACAGGCCCTGGCCGGTGTATTCCATCAACACGTCTTTACCGGCAACGCCGAGGTCAGCCGCGCCATGCTCAACGTAAGTCGGCACATCGGTGGCACGCACGATCAGCAGACGAACGTCGTCCTGCGTCGTGGGAATGATCAGCTTGCGGCTCTTGTCCGGATTCTCGGTCGGCACAATGCCCGCTTCGGCGAGAAGCGGCAGGGTGTCGTCAAGGATGCGGCCCTTGGACAGTGCGATGGTCAACATGGGAAACGTCAGTCCTTATCAAGGTACTCATGTCCGGTCGCAATCGGCGCCGGACACACATCGAGCCGGAAACCGGCTCGACTCTTAAAATCAGTGGACACGTCCCTGTGTCCCAATGCAGCTATCAGCCCGGAACGCGACGGATCTTGGCGCCGAGCATCTGCAGTTTTTCTTCGATGCACTCGTAACCACGGTCGATGTGGTAGATGCGGTCGATCAGCGTGTCGCCTTCGGCAACCAGCGCCGAGATCACCAGACTGGCCGAAGCCCGCAGGTCGGTGGCCATTACTGGCGCGCCTTTGAGGACTTCAGTACCGGTGACGATGGCAGTATTGCCTTCGACCTGGATCTTGGCGCCCATGCGGTGCAGTTCGTACACGTGCATGAAACGGTTTTCGAAGATCGTCTCGATCACCGCACCGGTGCCTTCGGCAATGGCGTTGAGCGAGATGAACTGCGCTTGCATGTCAGTCGGGAATGCAGGGTACGGCGCGGTGCGCACGTTGACTGCTTTCGGACGCTTGCCGTGCATGTTCAGCTCGATCCAGTCTTCACCGCAGGTGATTTCTGCGCCGGCTTCACGGAGTTTTTCCAGAACGGCTTCGAGGATGGTCGGATCGGTGTCCTTGACCTTGACGCGACCACCGGTCACGGCAGCAGCAACCAGGTAGGTGCCGGTCTCGATACGGTCAGGCATGACTTTATAGAAAGCCGAACCCAAACGCTCGACGCCATCAATGGTGATGGTGTCGGTGCCAGCACCGGAAACCTTGGCACCCATGGCATTGAGGAAGTTCGCCAGGTCAACCACTTCAGGTTCGCGAGCGGCGTTCTGCAACACGCTGCGGCCCTTGGCCAGAGCAGCGGCCATCATGATGTTCTCGGTACCGGTCACGCTGACGGTATCGAAGAAGAAGTGCGCACCGCGCAGGCCGCCTTCAGGCGCCTTGGCCTTGATGTAGCCGCCTTCGACGTCGATCACCGCGCCCATGGCTTCGAGACCACGGATGTGCAGGTCAACCGGACGCGAACCGATGGCGCAACCGCCAGGCAGTGCGACTTCGGCCTCACCGAAACGGGCAACCATCGGGCCCAGTACCAGGATCGACGCACGCATGGTTTTCACCAGTTCGTACGGGGCGATCAGGGTCTTGATGGTGCGCGGGTCGATTTCGACGCTGAGTTTCTCGTCGATCACCGGCTCAATGCCCATGCGACCGAACAGCTCGATCATGGTGGTGATGTCGTGCAGGTGCGGCAGGTTGCCAACGGTCACCGGGCCATCACACAGCAGGGTCGCAGCCAGGATCGGCAGGGCGGAGTTTTTTGCGCCGGAAATGCGGATCTCGCCATCAAGACGAGCGCCACCGGTAATAATCAATTTATCCATAAGAATCTCGACGCCCTTAGGCTCAGGTGCGCTCGGCCCAGGCCGCGCGGCTGAAAAATTTCATAGTGACCGCATGGATGCTGCCATCGGTGATCCATGGGTTCAAATGGGCATAGACCTGCTGCTGACGCTTCACCGGGCTCAACGCCGCCAGTTCATCGCTAATCACGTTCAGCTGGAAATTGCAGCCTTCGCCCTCAACTTCTACCAACGTTCCGGGCAGCTTTCCTTCAAGGAAGCTCTTCACTTCTACGGCCTGCATGCTCAACCTCAATCGGCGCCCTGTGCGCACGGGTCGGACATCATACAAAAAAGCCCCGCGCCTGCGAACCCCGCATGGCAGGACTCTGACGGGGGGCTTCTTTATAGATGCGGGTTCAGGGGTGCGCCAACAGTTCGGTCAGTTCACTGACCTGAGCAATTTCGCGCATGTCTTCGGGCATCGCACGGATGCTCACAGCCTTGCCGGCCGCGCTGGCATCGCGCATGAAGCACAGCAGCAACGACAAACCGACGCTGCTGGACTTCTTCACCGCCGAGCAATCGATCACCAGCGAAGCAGCCTTGCTGGACTTGATCAGCGCCTGGCCTTGCTTGCGCAGGTCGGCACCGGTGCGATAGTCCAGCACTCCGCTGAGCAGAAGCTCGTCGACATCACTCATACGAACTGCGGCCTCATTCATTGCGCGGGGTTCTTTTCGGTGGCTTCCTTGGCCTTGGCCACTTCACCGGCCCAACCATTGATGGTCTTGTCCAGGTCGTTGCCATTGCGCTGCATCGCGTCGGCGAACTGATCACGGAACAGCTTGCCGATGTTGATGCCGTTGATGATCACGTTGCGCAGTTTCCACTCGCCGTTGATCTTCTCCAGTGTGTACTGCACAGGATAGATTGCGCCGCTGCTGCCCTTGACGGTCATGTTGACGCTGGTGCGGTCGCCCGATTCGTCCTTGGCAGGATCAACAGTAATGCCCTGGTTGTTGTACTCGAGCAAGGCATTACCGTAGAACTGGAACAGGCCTTTCTTGAAGTTTTCCTGGAAGGTCTGCATCTGCGCCGGCGTGGCCTTGCGCGAATACTTGACCGTCATAATACTCTTGGAAATGCCTTCGGCGTCCACCACTGGCCCGACGATGCTGTTGAGCGCCGCGTAGAAATCCGTCGGATCCTGCTTGTATTTCTCTTTGTTGGCAGCCAGGTCGGCCAGCAACCGGGTGGTAGTGTCCTGCACCAGTTCATGCGCGGATTGCCCAGGCGCAGCGTTAGCCATCAGTGGCAATGCCGCGAGCAACACCAACAGGCCACGTCGCAAGGTAGAAATCATTCAAAAGCTCCTCATTTGGCGTCTTTGCTAACGGTATTGAGCAGGAATTTACCGATCAGGTCTTCCAGTACCAGTGACGACTGGGTGTCGTGAATGGTTCCACCATCCTTCAGCGGTTTGTCTTCCCCGCCGACGCTGATACCGATGTACTTCTCGCCCAGCAGACCAGCGGTCAGGATAGACGCTGTGGAGTCAGTCGGCAGGTTGTCGACCTTTTTATCCACTTGCAGGGTGACCCGACCGGTGAAGCTGTCGCGATCCAGATCGATCGCCGTGACCTTGCCGATGGTCACACCGGCCATGGTCACTTTGGCTCTGACCGTCAAACCGGCGATATTGTCGAAATAGGCATACAGTTTATAGGTGTCGGTGGTCGACGTCGGAGACAGACCACTGACCCGCAAAGCAAGCAGCAACAAAGCCAGGATCCCTGCCAGCAGGAACAGGCCGACACCGATTTCCAGGGTGCGGTTTTGCATCAGAAATCTCCAAACATCAAAGCAGTCAGAATAAAGTCCAGGCCGAGCACTGCCAGCGAGGCAAATACCACGGTCTTGGTGGTGGCGCGACTGATGCCCTCGGAAGTGGGCTCACAGTCATAGCCTTGGAATACGGCGATCCAGGTCACGACAAAGGCGAAAACGATACTTTTGATTACGCCATTGAGCACGTCACTGGTGAAATTCACGCTGTTCTGCATGTTCGCCCAATAAGAGCCTTCATACACACCCAGCCAGTCGACGGCCACCCACGAACCGCCCCAAATCCCGACCACGCTGAAAATCATCGCCAGCACTGGCAGGGAAATGAAACCGGCCCACAGGCGCGGGGCAATTATGTACTTGAGCGGATCGACGCCGATCATTTCCAGACTGGAAAGCTGTTCGGTGGATTTCATGTTGCCGATCTCGGCGGTCAGCGCCGAACCGGCACGACCGGCAAACAACAATGCCGTCACCACCGGACCGAGTTCACGCAACAGGGTCAGTGCAACCATCTGCCCCACCGCCTGCTCCGAACCGTAGCTCGACAGAATGCTGAAGCCCTGCAGCGCCAGCACCATGCCGATGAAGATCCCGGAAACGACGATGATCACCAGCGACATGACGCCGACTGAATGCAGCTGCTTGACCAGCAGACTGAAACCTCCGCTGATCCCGCCACGCCCCAGCAAGGCATGAAACAGGAACAGCGTCGCACGACCGAACACCGCGACGGCGTCGATCGCCGCCTCGCCGAACCGGCGCACGCGTTCTATTAATGAAATTCTGCGCATCAGCGCTTCCCCAGAAGATCTGCGCGGTAATCCGTCGCTGGAAAATGGTACGGCACCGGGCCATCGGGATCGCCGGTCATGAACTGACGGATACGCGGCTCGTCCGAGTTCATCAACTCGTCCGGCGTACCCTGCCCCAGCACCTGACCATCACCGACAACATAGATGTAGTCGGCGATGCTCGCGGTTTCAGCCAGATCGTGGGACACCACGATACTGGTAATCCCCAGCGCATCGTTGAGCAGACGGATCAATCGGACCAGCACGCCCATGGCGATCGGGTCCTGCCCGACGAACGGTTCGTCGTACATGAGGATCTGCGGATCGAGCGCAATCGCCCGCGCCAGTGCGACGCGGCGTTTCATGCCACCGGACAGCTCGTCCGGCATCAGCTCGATGGCACCGCGCAGACCAACCGCCTGCAGTTTGAGCAGGACGATGTCGCGGATCATTTCTTCCGGCAGATCGGTATGAACACGCAGGGGGAAAGCCACGTTCTCGAATACATCGAGATCGGTGAACAGCGCGCCGCTTTGAAACAGCACACCCATGTGCTTTCGCGCATCGAACAGATCGCTGCGCGAAAGCGCAGGCAGGTTCTGGCCGTTGACCCAGACTTCGCCGCTGGCAGGGCGCAATTGTGCGCCCATCAATCGCAGCAGCGTGGTCTTGCCACACCCGGAAGGCCCCATGATGCCGGTGACCTTGCCGCGCGGGATGCGAATATCGACGTTATTGAAAATGCTGCGCGCACCGCGCTTGAAGGAAACTCCCTTCAGCTCGACCGCGTAGGCGTTATCGGCACTCATCTAAACTCCTTGCGATGCAGCCTCTCACTCGGACGCCTGTCTTTACTTAAAAAGTACGTACATCCCGGGCAGGCCGAACTGGCGGCGAACTATATCACTGCAAAGGCTACGCGCCCAAGGCTTGTACCTGCCTGAGTTCGGCGATATGACAGGTGCGCAGGCTCTTTTGCCGGGTTTTGGTAACCAGGAATGACAAAGCACGACGAACTAGCGTGAGGCTTTGCAACATAACCGCTATAATCGCCGCCTTTTCATCGGGCTAAACGATTTCTGACATGAGCCAATCCAGCGATCTGATTCAATCGGCACAACGCACCATCCAACTCGAAGTGGAAGCCGTACAAGGCTTATTGCCCCATATCGACGCCGATTTCGTACGCGCTTGCGAGATAATCCTGAACAGCAAGGGCCGTGTAGTCGTGGTCGGCATGGGCAAATCAGGACACATCGGCAACAAGATTGCCGCCACGCTGGCCAGCACTGGCACTCCGGCCTTTTTTGTTCACCCGGCCGAGGCCAGCCATGGCGACATGGGCATGATCACCCGCGACGACGTGATCCTGGCCCTGTCGAACTCCGGCTCGACCAACGAAATCGTCACGCTGCTGCCGCTGATCAAGCGCCTTGGCATCCAGCTGATCAGCGTCACCGGCAACCCGCAATCGCCGCTGTCCAAAGCTGCCGAAGTCAATCTCAACGTGCACGTCGAGCACGAGGCCTGCCCGTTGAACCTGGCGCCGACCTCTTCGACGACTGCGGCCCTGGTCATGGGCGACGCCCTCGCCGTCGCGCTGCTTGAGGCCCGCGGCTTCACCGCCGAAGACTTCGCCTTCTCCCATCCTGGCGGTGCCCTCGGCCGTCGCTTGTTGCTGAAAGTGGAAAACGTCATGCATTGCGGTCAGGCGTTGCCGCAAGTACAACGCGGCACATTGCTCAAAGACGCGCTGATGGAAATGACCCGCAAGGGCCTGGGCATGACCGTCATCCTTGAAACTGACGGTAAACTGGCCGGGATCTTCACTGACGGCGATTTGCGCCGCACACTGGATCGCAGCATCGACATTCGCAGCGCCACCATCGATCAGGTGATGACGGCCCACGGCAAGACGGCCCGGCCGGAAATGCTGGCCGCCGAAGCCCTGAAAATCATGGAAGATAACCGAATCAACGCTTTGGTAGTCGTAGACGAGGAAGATCGCCCGGTCGGCGCCTTCAACCTCTCCGATCTGCTGCGCGCAGGAGTCATGTAATGAGCAACGATCTGCTGCAACGCGGCAAAGCGATCAAACTGGCGGTTTTCGACGTCGATGGCGTCCTTACCGACGGGCGCCTGTACTTTCTTGAAGACGGTAGCGAATTCAAGACCTTCAACACCCTCGACGGTCAGGGCATCAAGATGCTGATGAACGCCGGCGTGCAGACCGCCATCATCAGCGGCCGCAAAACGCCGGTGGTCGAGCGTCGAGCGAAAAACCTCGGCATCCCGCACCTGTTTCAGGGGCGCGAAGACAAATTGGTCGTTCTTGACGGCCTGCTGGAGCAACTGGGCCTAAGCTATGAACAGGTCGCCTACCTCGGTGACGACCTGCCTGACTTGCCGGTGATTCGCCGTGTAGGCTTGGGCATGGCCGTGGCCAACGCGGCCGACTTCGTCCGCGAACACGCCCATGGCGTTACCCGAGCCCGCGGTGGTGAAGGTGCCGCCCGCGAATTCTGCGAACTGATCCTGCGCGCCCAAGGCCACCTCGATGCGGCCAACGCCGCGTACCTGTGAGCCAAGCCATGTTCAGCAAAAAATTTCGTAACTTCCTGCTGTTCGGCTGCATCGCTGCGATTTTCGCAGCGGTCGGCTACTGGAATATCAGCCCGGAACGCTTTCTCGACAAACCACCGGTCACCTCGGTGGAAACGCCTATCGACTGGTATGCAACCAACACGCATACCCTGCAATACCTGCCGGATGGCAAGGTGCAGTATGAAATGACGTCCGAAAAAGCCGAGCACGTGAAGGCAACCGACGTCACGCTCGTGACCAAACCCGACCTGAACATGTATCGCGGAACGGAATTTCCGTGGCACGTGACCAGTGAGCGCGGCGAAGTGAACTCAGGCGGCACCGAAGTCGAACTGATCGATTCGGTACGCGTTGCGCGCACCGATGAAAAGAAGCGTGACATCCTGATCACGTCCACTCGCATGACCGTGTTCCCGCAGCAGGAATATGCGCAGACCGAGCAACCCGTTAGAATCGACGGCGCTGGCGGTGTATCGACTGGCGTTGGAATGAAAGCGTACCTGAAGGAAAGCAGGATACACCTGCTATCGAACGTAAGAGGACAGTATGAGGCTCGTTAAAACCCTCCCTATTTTGCTCAGTCTGGGCGCAGCACTGGGAAGCGTGAGCGCCTGGGCTCTGCCGAACGATCAGCAGCAACCTATCCGCATTCAGGCCGACGACGCCCAACTGGATGACAAGAACGGCATCGCCACCTACAAGGGCGACGTGATCATCACCCAAGGCTCGATGAAGGTGACCGGTAATACCGTGACCATCACCCGCACCCCGGCCGGCGATATCGACGTGGTGACTTCGGTGGGCAACCTTGCCTACTTCGAACAACTGCAGACCGCTGGCGACACCAAGCCGGTTCAGGGCTGGGGCGTGACGATCCAGTACCATGCTGCGCAGAATCGCGTCGTGCTGATCGACAAGGCCAAGGTTGTCGACAAGGACAACAACACGACGCAAGGCGAGAAAATCGTCTATGACACCGTGAAGAAACTGGCCAGCGCCGGTCGCGCTACCGGCAGCAAGGTTACCGAGGCGCGTCCGCGCATCGATATGGTGATCCAGCCGAAGAAGAAAACCGACGAGAAAACCCAGTAATGGCAACTCTGAAAGCTCAGCACCTGGCCAAGGCCTATAAAAGCCGCCAGGTCGTGCGTGACGTCAGCCTGTCGATCGACAGCGGCCAGATCGTCGGCCTGCTCGGCCCGAACGGTGCCGGCAAGACCACCTGCTTCTACATGATCGTCGGCTTGGTACAGGCCGATCAGGGCCGCGTACTGATCGATGATCTGGACGTCAGCCACCAGCCGATGCACGGCCGTGCAAAGGCCGGGATCGGCTATCTGCCGCAAGAAGCGTCGATCTTCCGCAAACTGTCGGTGGCCGACAACATCATGGCCATCCTCGAGACCCGTCAGGAACTCGACAAGGCCGGTCGCCGCAAAGAGCTGGAAAGCCTGCTGCAGGAATTCCACATCAGCCACATCCGCGACAACCTCGGCATGAGCCTGTCCGGTGGTGAACGCCGCCGGGTGGAAATCGCTCGCGCGCTGGCAACGGCACCGAAATTCATCCTGCTCGACGAACCGTTCGCCGGTGTCGACCCGATTTCGGTCGGCGATATCAAGCAGATCATCCACCACCTCAAGGCCAAAGGCATCGGTGTGCTGATCACCGACCACAACGTTCGTGAGACGCTGGATATCTGCGAAACCGCTTACATCGTCAACGATGGTCAGTTGATTGCCGAGGGCGATGCAGAAACCATCCTGGCCAACGATCTGGTCAAGGAAGTGTATCTGGGCCACGAGTTCCGCCTGTAAGCGCAACAGTGCCCGGTGCGCCGCCCGGGCGCTGTATCGATTCAAGCAGGATTTAATACGCTTTAATTGTTACAGCGCTCTAGGCAAACACTTCAGTTTCAGGCATATAATTTGCTTAAGTTTGGCGCTCCGGCGCCCTGTAGTGGATGGCGCATAGCGCCGGCGAATAAGGTGTTAAGCCCCTGCCATGAAACCATCGCTAGTCTTGAGAATGGGCCAGCAGCTGACGATGACACCGCAGCTGCAACAGGCCATCCGCCTGCTCCAATTGTCGACCCTGGATCTGCAACAGGAAATCCAGGAGGCGCTGGAATCCAATCCGATGCTCGAACGCCAGGAAGAAGGCGACGACTTCGACAATTCCGACCCCATGGCCGACAACGCCGAACAGAAGCCCACCGAAATCCAGGAACCCTCCTATCAGGAAACCGCGCCGACGGTGGACAACCTCGAGGACGGCGAATGGAACGAGCGCATCCCCAACGAGCTTCCGGTCGACACGGCCTGGGAAGACGTCTACCAGACCAGCGCCAGCAGCCTGCCCAGCAGCGACGATGACGAGTGGGATTTCACCACACGCACGTCCGCCGGCGAGAGCCTGCAAAGCCACTTGCTGTGGCAGCTGAACCTTGCACCGATGTCCGACACCGATCGCCTGATCGCCGTGACCCTGATCGATTGCATCAACAATCAGGGCTACCTGGACGAAACCCTCGAAGAGATCCTTGAGGCGTTCGACCCGGAACTGGACATCGAACTGGACGAAATCGAAGCCGTCCTGCACCGCATCCAGCAGTTCGAACCGGCCGGCATCGGCGCGCGCAATCTCGGCGAATGCCTGCTGCTGCAATTGCGCCAGTTGTCGGCCAAGACACCTTGGCTGGCTGAAGCGAAACGTCTGGTCAGCGATTACATCGACCTGCTCGGCAGCCGCGACTACAGCCAGTTGATGCGGCGCATGAAGCTCAAGGAAGACGAACTGCGTCAGGTCATCGAGCTGGTGCAAAGCCTTAATCCGCGCCCGGGTTCACAGATCGAATCAACCGAAGCCGAATACGTCGTGCCCGACGTGATCGTGCGCAAGGACAACGAACGCTGGCTGGTCGAACTCAATCAGGAATCGGTGCCACGCCTGCGCGTCAACGCCCAGTACGCTGGTTTCGTCCGCCGCGCCGACACCAGTGCCGACAACACCTTCATGCGCAACCAGTTGCAGGAAGCCCGCTGGTTCATCAAGAGCCTGCAGAGCCGCAACGAAACCCTGATGAAAGTTGCCACCCAGATCGTCGAGCATCAGCGCGGTTTTCTGGAGTACGGCGACGAAGCGATGAAGCCATTGGTCCTGCATGACATCGCCGAAGCGGTCGGCATGCACGAATCGACGATTTCACGGGTGACCACGCAGAAATTCATGCATACCCCGCGCGGTATTTATGAGCTGAAATACTTTTTCTCCAGCCACGTCAGCACCTCCGAAGGCGGCGAATGCTCGTCCACGGCGATCCGCGCGATCATCAAAAAACTGGTTGCTGCGGAAAATCAGAAAAAGCCGTTGAGTGACAGCAAGATCGCTGGTTTACTGGAGGCACAAGGCATTCAGGTGGCTCGCCGCACCGTCGCCAAGTACCGCGAATCCCTCGGGATCGCGCCTTCGAGCGAACGCAAGCGGTTGATGTAAGCCACGTTACAGCGTTCCAGTGGCAGGCTATCCAGCCTGCCGCTTTATGCACTGGCAACGAAGGAGAAGCTGTATGCAAGTCAACATCAGTGGACACCAACTGGAAGTGACCGAACCTCTGCGCGACTACATCAATGAGAAACTTCAACGATTGGAGCGCCATTTCGACAAGATCACCAACGTGCAAGTCACGATGTGCGTCGAAAAGCTTAAGCAGAAAATCGAAGCCACCTTGCATATTCCCGGCAGCGAAGTGGTCGCCAACGCAGAAGATACTGATATGTATGCTGCGATCGACTCACTGACCGACAAGCTGGATCGCCAACTCAAAAAGCATAAGGAAAAGACCCAAAGCCTCCTCCAGGGCGCGACAGGTCGATAACCCCCCATTCCATGATCCGACTTGAAAGTATCCTGACCCCCGGCCGTTCCCTTGTGAACGTGCCGGGCGGCAGTAAAAAGAAAGCTCTCGAACAAATTGCCAACCTGATCGCCCGCGAAGTGCCGGATCTGGCCATGCAGGATGTCTTCGAGGCGTTGATTGCCCGTGAAAAACTCGGTTCCACCGGTTTTGGTAACGGCATCGCCATCCCCCATTGCCGCCTCAAGGGTTGCCAAGCGCCGATCAGCGCGCTGATGCACCTTGACGCTCCGATCGATTTCGACGCCATTGACGGCGCTCCGGTTGACCTGCTGTTTGTTTTGCTGGTCCCGGAAGCCGCCACCGATGCGCATCTGGAGTTGCTACGTCAGATCGCCAGCATGCTGGATCGTAAGGAAGTGCGCGAAAAGCTGCGTAGCGCACCGAGTAGCGAAGCCTTGTATCAGGTCGTCCTGAGCGAGCAGAACGGGCATTAATCATGCGTTTGATCATCGTCAGCGGCCGTTCCGGCTCGGGTAAAAGTACGGCTCTGGATGTCCTTGAGGACAACGGCTATTACTGCATCGACAACCTGCCCGCAGGCTTGCTGCCGGAACTGGCCGAACGCGCGCTGATTCACACTGAGCTGGCGCAACCGCTGGTGGCCGTATCGATCGATGCGCGCAACCTGCCGAGTCATCTGACGCGCTTTCCCGAGTTGCTTGAAGATGTCCGGGCCAAGCACATCCAGTGCGATGTCCTGTATCTGGACGCCGACGAAGAAACCTTGCTCAAGCGTTTCTCCGAAACCCGCCGTCGCCACCCGCTGAGCAACGCCAATCGCTCGCTGGCCGAAGCTATCCAGGATGAAACCGCCCTGCTCGGCCCGATCGCCGACCTCGCCGACCTGAAGATCAACACCACCAATCTGAACCTGTATCAGCTGCGCGACTCCATCAAGCTGCGCCTGCTGAATCAGCCGGAGCCGGGCACCGCGTTTCTGGTCGAGTCATTCGGCTTCAAGCGCGGCATGCCGGTGGATGCAGATCTGGTGTTCGACGTGCGCTGCCTGCCCAATCCGTACTGGAAGCCGGAACTGCGTGCGCAATCAGGTCTTGATGCGCCAGTGGCCGAGTACCTGGCCGCACAGCCGGAGGTCGAAGAAATGTTCCAGGACATCTTCACCTACCTGCACAAATGGTTACCGCGCTTTGCCGCGAGCAACCGTGCCTACGTCACCATTGCCATTGGCTGCACCGGCGGACACCATCGCTCCGTCTACCTGACCGAACGCCTGGGTCAGGCCTTGCAGAAAACCCTGAAGAACGTCCAGGTTCGCCACCGCGACCTCACTTAAAGGATTCACACCGCGATGCCTGCTCTGGAAATCGAAATCATCAACAAGCTGGGCCTGCATGCCCGCGCATCGGCCAAGTTTGTCGGGGTGGCCGGGCAGTATCCGGATTGCTCGATCAGAGTGGGCCGCACGCCAGACACCACGGTTGACGGTAAAAGCATCATGGCAATGATGATGCTGGCGGCTGGCAAGGGCACCAAGATCTATTTGAGTACTGAGGGCGAGAAAGATCAGGAAGCGCTGGATGCGCTGGTGGCGTTGATCAACAACTATTTCGACGAAGGTGGCTGACAGCCAAAATCAAAAGATCGCAGCCTTCGGCAGCTCCTGCATTGGAATGCGTTCCCTGTAGGAACTGCCGAAGGCTGCGATCTTTTGATCTGCTTCAGCCCAACGCCGTATCCATCACCATCATCAGACAAAACCCGATCAACAGGCCAAGGCTGGCCAGTTTGTCATGACCATGGCGTCGTGATTCCGGGATGACCTCGTGGGTCACCACCAGCAACATTGCCCCCGCCGCCAGTGCCAGACCTAATGGCAGCAGCACCTGCGCCAGACCGACCAGCCACGCACACAGCAACGCAAACACCGGTTCGACCAGACCTGACGCCGCGCCGATCAGGAACGCCTTGACCCGCGACATTCCTGCCCCGGCCAATACCAGCGCAATCACCAGACCTTCCGGCACATCCTGCAGGGCAATGCCCATGGCCAGACTGTCCGCATCCGGCATGCCGCCGCCGGCAGAGACGCCAACGGCCATGCCTTCCGGGATGTTATGGGCAATGATGGCGAACACGAACAGCCAGATCCGCGGCGGAATAACCGGATGCTCGACAGTGCCGACGAGCATTTCCGGGGACGCGCCGGAAACCTGGCGATCGACCAGATACAAGCCAAACGCACCGAGCATGATGCCGAAGCAGATCAGGCCACTGGCGCCCCACGGAGTCAGGCCGAGGCTTTCAGCGGCGGCAATGCCCGGCACGATCAACGAAAACGCCGTCGCCGCCAACATCACCCCGGCACCAAAACCCAGCAAAGTATCGCTGAGTGCCTGCGGCATGCGCCGAATCACCAGCACCAGCACCGGCACCGCGCCAAGCGCCGTGCCGAGGGCGCAGATCGCGCCGCCCTGCAACGCCCGCGACAGCCTCGGCTCGAGATCCAGCCATTCCAGCCCGTGGGCGACCAGCAAGGTCATGCCCGCCAACAGCAACAGCGATCCCACTGCGTAACGAAACATACGCCCACTTCCGATCGCCAGTGTCTCAGTGCCCATAGTCAGCCTTGGATTGTTTTTATAGAAGACTTAAACCAGTGCGGCCTGATAGCGCGCAGCCACTTCAGGCCAATTGATCACGTTGTAGAACGCATTGATGTATTCCGGACGACGGTTCTGATAACGCAGGTAATAGGCGTGCTCCCAGACGTCGAGACCGAGAATCGGCGTGTTGCCATTCATCAACGGGCTGTCCTGGTTGCCGCTGCTTTCCACGATCAGTTTTTTCTCCGGGGTCACGCTGAGCCAGGCCCAGCCGCTACCAAATCGAGTCAGTGCGGCTTTGGTGAAGGATTCCTTGAAGCTGTCGAGGCCGCCCAGATGTTCATCGATGGCCTTGGCCAGCGCGCCATCCGGCTTGCCGCCACCGTTGGGCACCATCACTTCCCAGAACAGCGAATGGTTGGCGTGACCGCCGCCCTGATTGATCACCGCCGCACGGAGTTTTTCCGGCAGATCCTTAACGCTGGCGACCAGTTTTTCTACCGGCCACTCAGCGTATTCAGTGCCTTCTACCGCCGCGTTGAGGTTGTTGATGTAGGTCTGGTGATGCTTGGTGTAGTGAATCTCCATGGTTTGCGCATCGATATGCGGTTCGAGGGCGTCGTAGGCGTAAGGCAAGGCAGGCAAGGTAAAAGCCATTTCAATGGACTCCATGGTGATGTGGGGCAGGCGCGCGGCGCGCATTGCCGGTATCCGGGTGCAGCAGGCGCTGGGTGCGCGGGTATTCGCCGTGTTCACTGATGAAATTCAGCAGCTCGACGTAGGTCTTGCTGCTCTGGCGCAGCGCTGCTTCACGCAAGGCCAGGCGCTGACGTTCGTCCTGCATGGTCTGCAACAGTCGTTGATGGATCGCGCAGAGGTATTCGGCGCTCTCCTCCGGCTGGTTCAGGCGCAAGTGCAGATCCGCCAGGTTGTGGTGAGAAATGACGCAGGCCGCCACCGCTTCGTCGGCATCCGCCCAGCGTTCGAATAACACTTGCGCCAGGGCCAGGGCTTGCAGGTAAGCCTCACGGGCGTCGATCAATTCGCCGAGCATGAAGCAGCGATTGGCCCGTTCGATCGTGCGTTTCCAGTGCTCCATGGTGAGCCTCCAAAGCGGTTGCAGGTTTTACACGCCGCCGGCGGTGAGTTTCTCGGGATTGAGCAACTCTTCCAGTTGGCTGCGCGACAGGTCGGTATGTTCGAGGGCGACGTCGATCACCGCGCGGCCTTCCTTGTAGGCCTGCTTGGCGATTTCAGCGGCTTTCTGGTATCCGATGATCGGGTTGAGCGCGGTGACCAGAATCGGGTTGCGTGACAACGCTTCCTTCAGGCGCGACTCGTTGACCTTGAAGCTGGCGATGGCTTTGTCGCCGAGCAGGCGGCTGGAGTTGGCCAACAGTTCGATGCTGCTCAACAGGTTTTGCGCGATGATCGGCAGCATCACGTTGAGTTCGAAGTTGCCCGACTGTCCGGCGATGGTGATTACCGAGTCGTTACCGATGACTTGCGCGGCGACCATGGCGGTGGCTTCCGGAATCACCGGATTGACCTTGCCGGGCATGATCGACGAGCCCGGTTGCAAGGCCTCCAGTTCGATTTCGCCGAGGCCAGCGAGCGGGCCGGAGTTCATCCAGCGCAGGTCGTTGGCGATTTTCATCAGCGACACGGCGGTAGCTTTTAGCTGACCGGAGACGGCGACGGCGGTGTCCTGGGAGCCGATCAGCGCAAACAGATCCTTGCCCGGGGTGAATTGCACGTCGGTCAACTGGCTCAGCTGACGACTGAAACGCGCGGCGAATTCAGGATGCGCGTTGATCCCGGTGCCCACCGCCGTACCGCCCTGCGCCAGCGATTGCAGACTCGGCAGCAAATCCTGCAGGTGGCCGATGTTGGCCTTGAGCTGCTGCGCCCAGCCATTGAGTACCTGGCTCATGCGCACTGGCATCGCGTCCATCAAATGCGTGCGGCCGGTTTTGACGTGGTGATGTACCTGCTCGGCTTTGTGCTCGATCAATTGCACCAGATGCAACAGCGCCGGCAGCAATTGTTCGTGCAGGGCCAGCGCGGCGCTGACGTGGATGGTGGTCGGGATGATGTCGTTACTGCTCTGGCCGCAGTTGACGTGATCATTGGCGTTGACCGGCTCGCCGAGCAAACGGCTGGCCAGGGTGGCGATCACTTCATTGGCGTTCATGTTGGAACTGGTGCCGGAGCCGGTCTGGAAGATGTCCACCGGGAAATGCTGCATGAAATCGCCTTCGAGCAAACCTTGCGCGGCGTCGCTGATGGCTTTGCCCTGAGCGGCAGTGATCTGGTTGAGTTCGACGTTGGCGCGGGCTGCAGCGGCTTTGGCGAGGATCAGCGCGCGGATGAATTGCGTCGGCATCGGCTTGCCGCTGATCGGGAAGTTATCCACTGCGCGCTGGGTCTGCGCGCCGTAGAGAGCGCCCACCGGCACCTGCAGTTCGCCCATGCTGTCGCGCTCAATACGTGTCTGAGGGTCTGCCATCAGTTATTTCCTATGTCGCGTTGTGTATGAAAGCGGGCCAGGCAAGGCGCAGTCCGCTGGTAATGGTTTTTCCCTTGCCAAGGACTGCAACGCAGTCTGGCCCGCTTTCAGACACAACCCGGAGGGCCGCGCCTGCTGTTGCGCAGGGCTGCGTTGCTCGGAGCTTATTTGGAACGACCAAACCTCACTCCTCGCGCCTTGCCCTGCGCAACAGCAGGCGCGGCGCGGCATAGGAAATAACTGATGGCAGACCCTACTCATCGGTAAATCCTTGGACTAATTCAATGAGAGGAATCGAGGGAAGCAGTTCGCAAGTGGCGAGCTGCCAGGTGTAGCGTTGCCAGCGGTTGAGCCGGCATTTGCACAGGGACAGGCGTTCCATTTCACGCAACGGGCGCCAGGCTTGATCAAGACAGAGGCTGCGCCAGTGCCACGGCAAGGCGATGTCGGTGGCCGTGTCGAGCAGCAAACGGAAGGAGGTTTCAGCGATGGTCCAGGGAGACGTTGCCGTACAACAGGCCAGATACCGGCCTTCGGCCAGATAGTGTTCGATCAGGCGCGGCTCGTCGGGATCCATCGCGCAACGGATCTGGCGACTCATCCAGCGCCAGCTTTCGAGGTACGGCTGCTCGTGCAAGGCAAAACTCATGATCCGGGGCTCATCCGATAATGAGATTTATTATTAGATGATAATGAGAACCAAAACAAGAGTGCCTAGTTACACAGACTCCATTGTGGGAGCGAGCCTGCTCGCGAAGGCGTCCTGTCAGTCACCGCTGCGGTCGGCTGTTAAATCGCTTTCGCGAGCAGGCTCGCTCCCACATTGGTTTTGTGTGGAGCCAATAAAAAAGGCGCGCCACCCGATGAGGTAGCGCGCCTTTTGTGTAGGACGGCTGGGCTTTAGCTGCCCGCGACAGTCATCCGCTCGATCAACACCGAGCCGGTGCGAATGTTGCTGCGCAGTTCCAGATCATTCCCCACGGCAACAATCTGCTTGAACATGTCACGCATGTTGCCGGCGATGGTCACTTCCTGAACCGCAAACTGGATTTCGCCATTCTCGACCCAGAAACCTGCTGCACCACGCGAATAATCGCCGGTGACCATGTTCAAGCCATGGCCCATCAGTTCGGTGACCAGCAACCCGCGCCCCATGCGCTTCAACAGCGCCGCCTGGTCTTCGTCGCCATGGGTGACGAACAGGTTGTGTACGCCACCCGCGTTAGCGGTGCTCGGCATACCCAGTTTGCGTCCGGAGTAAGTGCCGAGGATGTACGACACCAACTCGCCTTTTTCGACGAAAGGTTTGGCATACGTCGCCAGACCATCACCGTCGTACGAAGCACTGCCCATTGCGCGCATCAGATGCGGACGCTCATCGATGGTCAGCCATTCCGGGAACAGCTTTTGCCCCAGAGTGCCTTCAAGAAACGACGATTTACGATACAGACTGCCGCCAGACACCGCCGAAAGGAAACTGCCAAACAGACCGCCCGCCAGCTCTGCGGAAAACAGTACCGGCACCTCGCAGGTCGGCACTGGACGCGCGCCGAGACGGCTTGCCGCCCGTTGCGCAGCACGTTGACCGATGCTCACCGGATCGGCCAGCAATTCGCCCTGACGGCTCACGTCATACCAGTAATCACGCTGCATCTGGCCATCAGCTTCGGCGATCATCACGCAACTCAGGCTGTGCCGAGTCGAGGCATATCCACCGATAAAACCGTGGCTGTTGCCGTAAACGCGGCAGCCCTGATGGGTGCTGAGGGTGGTGCCATCGGCGTTCTTGATCCGCGCATCGGCGTCGAATGCTGCCGCCTCACAGAGCAGAGCCTTCTCGATAGCTTGCTCCGGAGTGATGTCCCATTCATGGAACAGATCGAAATCCTGCTGCTCGCGGGCCATCAGCGCAGCGTCAGCCAGGCCCGAGGCTTCGTCTTCCGAGGTATGTTTGGCGATGGCCAGTGCCGCAGCAACGGTCTCGCGAATCGCATCCGGGCCGGTTGCCGAGGTGCTGGCCGAGCCTTTGCGCTGGCCTACATACAGCGTGATGCCAAAGCCCTGATCACGGTTGAATTCGACCGTTTCGACTTCGCGCTGGCGCACCGAGGTCGACAGACCCTGCTCGAGCGACACGGCTACTTCGCAGGCGCTGGCGCCCTGACGCTTGGCTTCGGCGATGATCTGCTCGACTTGTTCCTGCAGTGCCGGCAATGCCTGCGGGCCGACGCTTTGAACTGCACTCATGCTCATCTCCACTCAAATTCTGCTTTCGGCTAGGGTCATCGAGCGACCGGGCCGGACAAGCGGCCCCCGACTGGTTATCATGGCGGCGTTTCTTTGCGGACTGCCACCATGGTTGATTCTTACGACGACTCCCTCGATACGGGAGAAAAAAGCAAATCTCAGGTCAAACGCGAGCTGCATGCTCTGGTTGACCTCGGCGAGCGCCTGACAACACTCAAGCCTGACTTGATCGCAAAACTGCCACTGACCGACGCCATGCGCCGGGCCTTGGCCGATGCGCCCAAGCACACCGCGAACATCGCGCGTAAACGGCACTTGCAGTTCATCGGCAAACTGATGCGCGATCAGGACACTGACGCGATTCTGACCTTGCTCGATCAACTTGATGCCTCCACTCGCCAGTACAACGAGCGTTTCCACAATCTCGAACGCTGGCGTGATCGCCTGATCGCGGGCGACGATGCCGTGCTGGAAAAATTCGTCGTCGAGTACCCGGACGCCGATCGCCAGCAATTGCGTTCCCTGATCCGTCAGGCTCAGCACGAGGTTGCGCAAAACAAACCTCCTGCTTCCAGCCGCAAGATCTTCAAGTACATCCGTGAGCTGGACGAGACTCAACGCGGTCTGCGTTGATATTCGCCACCGGGTGGCCGCCCTGCGCGCCACCCGAAGCTCCACCTCTTCTTATGCGCCCGTGCCACCCACGGTGATCGCATCGATTTTCAACGTCGGCTGACCGACGCCTACCGGCACCGACTGCCCATCCTTGCCGCACGTACCCACACCGCTGTCCAGCGCCAGATCATTACCGACCATCGACACCCGGCTCATCGCCTCGGGGCCGTTGCCGATCAACGTCGCGCCTTTGACCGGCGCGGTGATCTTGCCGTCTTCGATCAGATACGCCTCGCTGGTGGAGAACACGAACTTGCCGCTGGTGATGTCGACCTGACCGCCGCCGAGGTTGGCGCAGTAGATGCCCTTCTTCACCGAAGCAATGATTTCCGCCGGATCGCTTTCGCCGCCGAGCATGTAGGTGTTGGTCATGCGTGGCATTGGCAGATGCGCGTAAGACTCGCGACGACCGTTACCGGTGCGAGCCACCCCCATCAGACGCGCATTAAGCTTGTCCTGCATGTAGCCCTTGAGTACGCCGTTTTCGATCAGCGTGGTGCACTCGGTCGGGGTGCCCTCGTCGTCGACGCTCAGCGAACCGCGACGGCCGCTCAATGTGCCGTCATCGACGATAGTGCAAAGTTTCGAGGCAACCATTTCGCCCATGCGCCCGCTGTAGGCCGAACTGCCCTTGCGGTTGAAGTCGCCTTCGAGACCGTGGCCGACGGCTTCGTGCAACAGCACACCGGACCAGCCCGAACCCAACACCACCGGCAACGTACCGGCCGGTGCCGGAATTGCTTCAAGATTCACCAGCGCTTGGCGCAAGGCTTCGCGGGCATAACCCATGGCGCGGTCTTCGGCGAGGAAATAACGGTAGTCGGTACGCCCGCCGCCGCCATGCCCGCCACGCTCGCGACGGCCATTCTGCTCAACAATCACACTGACGTTGAAACGCACCAGCGGGCGCACATCCGCCGCCAGGCCGCCGTCGGTGGACGCCACCAGAATGCGTTCCCAGACGCCAGCCATGCTGACGCTGACCTGCTGAATACGCGGGTCAAGCGCGCGGGTAGCCACATCGATGCGCTTGAGCAGCTCGACTTTCTCGGCGCGAGTCAGCACTTCCAGCGGGTTGTCCGGCGCGTACAGTTGCGCGACATCCTGCGTGGTGAACGCTTGCACCGTGCCGTTCTGGCCGGCGCGGGAGATCGAGCGCGCGGCACGGGCCGCTGCGCCGAGGGCTTCGAGGGTGATCGCGTTGCTGTAGGCGAAACCGGTTTTTTCACCGGACTGCGCACGTACGCCGACACCTTGGTCGAGGTTGAAGCTGCCTTCCTTGACGATGCCGTCTTCCAGCGCCCACGACTCGGAGATCTGGCCTTGGAAATACAGGTCGGCCGCATCGATGCCGGGGCCGGCAAGATCACCGAGCACGCCTTGCAGGCTCTCGATCGTCACGCCGCCGGGCGCCAACAGGTGATCACTGACTGAGGACAACAACTCGCTCATAGGTTTACGCCTTAAATTCGTGTTCTGAAGCAGGCCGCTGGGCGCCCTGCGAGAAAAACCGCCGATGACTGGTCACCGGCATTCGCGCCCTGATGGACGCTTGTTCAATACTGTCGCGTTCGGCCAACAACACCGCTTCGCCTTGATCCTGACTCGTCAGCACGCGGCCCCACGGGTCGATAATCGCCGCATGGCCGAAGGTTTCGCGCGGTCCCGGATGGGTCCCGCCCTGCGCGGCGGCCAGCACATAACATTGTGTCTCGATGGCCCGCGCGCGAATCAGCACATCCCAATGCGCTGCGCCGGTCACCGCAGTAAAGGCTGACGGTGCGGTGATCAACTCGGCACCGGCGGCACGCAATTCGCTGTACAGCTCGGGAAAGCGCAGGTCATAACACACGGTCAGACCGAGCTTGCCCACCGGCGTTTCGGCAACCACCACGCCACTGCCATAAGCATAGTCATCGGATTCGCGATAACGGCCGCGATTGTCCGCCACATCGACATCAAACAGATGCAACTTGTCATAGCGTGCAACGATTTCGCCATGCTCATTGACCAGCAGCGAGCAGGCATTGGCTTTGGCCGTCGGTTGATTGACCGGCGGCAACGGCAAAGTGCCGGCCACTATCCATAACTTGAGGTCGCGGGCAGTCTGTTTCAACCACGGCAGGATCGGTCCTTCGCCGAGCGCCTCGGCACGGCCGATGTCAGCAACGTCACGACGGCCCATGGCGGCGAAGTTTTCCGGCAGCACCGCCAGCTTCGCGCCGCCGGCAGCAGCCTGTTCGAGCAGGCGTCGGGCCTGAGCCAGATTGGCCAGCACGTCGCTCTGGCTGACCATTTGAATCACCGCTAAAGACATGGCGAACTCCGCAAGAGGTATGCGGCCATGCTACTCCATCGGTTCAGGGGCTGGCTGTTCAAAAAGGTTTGTCGAAGGTGATTTTCGGCTCTTTCCATGGACCTTTGACGGTGTATTTCACACTGGCAAAGCGCGCCACACGATCACCGATGAGCTTGTCGATCAGGAACAGTGCGCCGCCAACCGCTGGTGCGCCGACGATCAACGCTGCGATCGGCAGGTTGTTGGTCACCGGCAAGGTCACCAACAATTTGGCGTCGACCTTGTCGCCGACCAGATCCAGAGTGCCGTCCAGCTCAAGGTTGCTCGAAGGGCCGGTCAGGCGAATCGGCTCACGGGTGACATACACACCATTGTTTGCCACCAGCAAGCCTTTGACCCGGTCGTAGCTCAAGCCTTTGCCGAACAGATCGGAGAAGTCCAGACGCAAACGGCGGCCGATAGAGTTGAAGTTGAGCAGACCGAAGACTCGCAACGCCTGGGCGCCGCCCTCCACTTCGACAAACTGGCCTTTGTTCAGCGACGCATCGAGGGTGCCGGAGAAGCGCTTGGTCGCCAGCCATGCCGGCGAGCCCGGCCAACGGCCATCGACGTCCATGTGGAATTCTTCGCTGGTCACGCTCGGGGCAAATCCCCAGCCCTTGAGGACATCAGCGAGATTCTTGCCGCCAATCCGGCCCTTGAACCAGCTGTTGGTCGCACCCGGCGTGCCTTCCCAACCGCCATTACCCTGCAACAGGATGCCTTTGAGGCCCATGTCGAGGTTGTTCAGGGCGATGCCTTTGGCAGTCGGGCGCACCTTCAGCGACCAGCCGCCGACCAGATCCGGGCCGAGGAACAGTTGATTGATGGTGATATCCAGCGCGGGAATTTTCGTCGGATCGACCGACACCAACGGATCTGGCGAATTCTCGTCAGCCTGCACCGTCGGGTCCGGCGCTGGCAGTTTCACGTATTGCAGATTGACCGCAATCGGCACGCCCTTGGCGTCTGGCAGGCTTGCCGAACCTTTGGCCTGCTGGCTGTCGAGCGCCAGATTCCACGCGCCCGGCTTGCGATTGACCTGAACCGACGCCTGATCCAGCGTGGTGCCGAACGCGGTGAGCTTGCCGACCTTGAAATCAGCACTGTTGAGCAATTGCTTGGCGCTGCCGCCCGGATCCTGCCCAGCGTATTTGTTCACCAGGTCCTGCCACGGTGCGACGTCCAGCTCCGAGAGCACCCCGCGAATCCGCAAACCCTTGGCGCCCGGCAGCACGGCTTCGCCGGCACCGAGGAACAGCTCGCCACGGCCCTCGGCAAAATTGCTCGGCGGCGCGGCAAAAGTGAAGTTGGCCAGTTGGTCGTAATTGACCCAGTAACGCCGCTCCTGCCCCTGCAAGGTCATGCGGAACACGGTATCGCGCCCGACATCCGCCGCCATGCCGAACGGCGCGGGCAAGTCCACCGCAACGCCTTTCATGCTGGAGCTGACCAGCAACTGGCTGTCGGCGCCGTCCAGATTCAATTGCAGTTGATACGGAATGGTCCCGGAGACCGGCAGTGGTTGTGTCACGCCCAGCCAGTCTGTGAGTTTCTTGACCTCGACCTGCCCGGATGCCGCCACCCGAGTCCTGAGTTTGCCAGGGCTGCCGTCGGCGAAAATCTGCGCAGTGACCGGTTTATCGAAGGCACGCGCGGCGATGTTCTGCCCGCTGAGACCTTTGGCGCTGTCAAAGCGGAAATCACCCTTGAGCTGGGTCAGCTCAAGTTTCGGCTCGGCCAGCTTGAGGCGCGCATTGGCGGTTTTGAAGTCGACGAGGATTTTCGGCTGGTCGCCGCCCTTGTCCAACGGGATATCGAGCTTGAGCTTGCCTTGCAGATCGCCCGCGCCTTCCCAACCGGCGAAGGTTTCACCGGTGCCGATCGGTGCGTCCTGCAGAATTTTCAGGCCATCACCGAGGCCGCCGGCAAAGCCGCCATCGAGATACATGTGCGTGTGTTGCCCGGCCGGTACGTGGGGAATATTGACGAAGACATCGCTGACCTGAGTGTCGAGCAACTGGCCCTTGTCAGCCCAGATCCGCACGCCACTGTCTTCGATGAACACGTCGCCACTGACCTTGCTCACGTGCGGCCAGCCTGGCTGGAAGGCCAGTTCAGCGTCGTGCACCTTAAAGAACAGACTGATGCTGCGATCGGCCTCCCCGGCGTTCTTGCTCAGCGAGCCCTGATACTGGAAGAAACCCTGATCGACCGCGCCTTTGAGAATCGCCGTACGCAGCCACTCGTCGAGCGCCGGGCTCAACACTTCGGGCAGGTATTTGGCCGTATAGCGACCATCGCCATCGACCAGACCGACCCGCAGGTCCATGTAGTCTTCCTGGCTATGATCGAAATGCAGGCGAATCAGGAAATCGCCGGCAATCTTGCCCTCCTCGCCGAGCACCTTCAGGTATGGAGCGATCAGGGTAAAGCCGTCTTTATCGAGCTTCCAGGTCAGCCGCGCGTTGGCCTGGAGGTACTGCCATGGCTTGGCGAAAATCGGATCGAGGTGCAGGACAAAATCCTTGCTGTCCATGCGCAACTCGCCACCGTCGAGGTTGCCACTGAGGCTGCCGCTGACGTTTCGAGCTGCCGGCGCGCCGTGATAGGCGTCGAAACCGACGTTATCCAGGTTGGTGGCGAAGCTGAATTTGTTGCCATCGGTGGCATTGGGGCGGAAATCCAGCAACACATTGCGCAGACCACCGGTGACTTTCAAATGATCAACGGCCGTGGCGAATCCTTGCGGCAGCGGCCCCAAGGCGTTCAGTAGTGGAGTGATCGGGGTCAGATCGAGACGATCCGCCTGCAAGTGCCAGAGTTCTTCGACCTTGTCGGTCGCGCGCATCTGCTTCAGCTGTACATGCGACTCCCAACGGTTTTCACCAAAACTCATCGCCAGCGAATCGAGGGTAACGGTCGCGCCCTCCGCACTGTTCTCGTAGTAGGCGTTTAGCGCCAGATTATTGATCTGGATCGGCTTGCGATCGGCGTAAGCGCCGGTCAGTTGCGGCGCGTTCAAACGGAGCGCCGCACTTTGCAGCGTGCCCTTGGCCCAATTGACCCAGAGTTCGCCGCCGGCCTTGATCTCGGAAAAATTCCATTGTTGGGTCAGACGCTCCGGCAGCCACTTCGACCAGTCGCTTTGCGGCAGGCTGGCATACCCCTCCACCACACTGTCCTGCCATTGCTCCGGGCGAATTCGCGTGCGCAGACTCAACGCGACAGGCTGGCCATCGGGCAAGGTCAAACGCGCATCGAGGCGCTGACGGCTGGCGCCGGTTTTCAGATTGAGGCCGACATAGGTGAGCGTCAGCGGCGCGTGATCCTGCGGCTGCAAGGTCACCTGACTGTCGAGCACCGACAGTTGTTGAATCATCTGCGAGCGCTTGAACAGTTGCTGCGGATCGAGCGGCTGATCGTTCTGCACCGGCAGACCTTCCAGCGCCCAAGTGCCGTCTTCGGCCTCCTTGAGGCTGATTTTCAGGCCGTTGAGTTCGAGATGGGCAATGCGCACTTCGCGCGCCAACAGACTGGCCCAGAGATCCGGCACCGCTCGCACGCGGTCCAGACGCAACGCATTGGCACCAGCCCCGACCATCACATCATGGGCCAGCAGGATCGGCGCAAAACCGCTCCAGTTGCCTTCCAGTTCGCCGATCTGCAACGGCATACCAAGGGCGGCGCTGGCCTTGTCTTCGATGTCGGCGCGATACTCGGCCACCAACGGGGTCAGCTCACGGCCGAGACTGACGTACAACGCCATCAACACCAGAACCAACGCGCACAGGCCCAGCCCCCAACGGGTGAGTGCGGCCAGAATGCGTGTCAGACGCTCCATGTCAGTTGGCTCCCATGGCAAAAATACTGCGAAAAGCTGAGGCCAGCCGCGGTGGAATTAACGTGACGCAGGGGATCAGAGCAGCACCACGTCATATTGTTCCTGGGAATACATGGTTTCCACCTGGAAGCGTATGGTGCGCCCGATAAACCCTTCAAGCTCGGCAACGTTACCGGATTCTTCGTCGAGCAAGCGGTCGACGACTTTCTGGTTCGCCAGCACCCGGTAACCCTCGGCCTGATAGGCTCGCGCTTCACGGAGAATCTCGCGGAAGATCTCGTAACAGATGGTTTCCGCGGTTTTCAGTTTGCCGCGGCCCTGGCAACTGCTGCACGGTTCGCACAGCACTTGTTCGAGACTTTCACGGGTGCGCTTGCGGGTCATCTGCACCAGACCCAACTCGGTAATGCCGATGATGTTGGTCTTGGCGTGATCACGCTCCAGCTGTTTTTCCAGGGTGCGCAGCACTTGGCGCTGGTGTTCTTCATCTTCCATGTCGATGAAGTCGATGATGATGATCCCGCCCAGATTGCGCAGGCGCATCTGCCGGGCAATCGCGGTGGCCGCTTCGAGATTGGTCTTGAAGATGGTTTCTTCGAGGTTGCGATGGCCGACGAACGCGCCAGTATTCACATCGATGGTGGTCATGGCTTCCGCCGGATCGACCACCAGATAGCCACCGGATTTCAGCGGCACCTTGCGTTCGAGGGCTTTCTGGATTTCGTCTTCGACGCCGTACAGATCAAAAATCGGCCGTTCACCCGGGTAATGCTCCAGACGATCGGCGATCTCCGGCATCAGTTCGGCGACGAACTGCGTGGTTTTCTGGAAGGTTTCCCGGGAATCAATACGGATCTTCTCGATCTTCGGGTTGACCAGATCACGCAGCGTACGCAACGCCAGACCGAGGTCTTCGTAAATCACGCTCGGCGCGCCTATGGTTTTGATCTGCTCGTTGATCTGATCCCACAGGCGGCGCAGGTAGCGGATGTCCATGAGGATTTCATCGGCGCCAGCGCCTTCGGCGGCGGTGCGCAGAATGAAACCGCCGGCCTCCTTGATGCCTTCTTTGGCCACGCAATCGCTGACCACCTGTTTGAGGCGTTCGCGTTCGGCTTCGTCTTCGATTTTCAGCGAGATGCCGACGTGGGCGGTGCGTGGCATATACACCAGATAGCGCGACGGGATCGACAGCTGCGTAGTCAACCGCGCGCCTTTCGAGCCGATCGGGTCTTTGGTGACCTGCACCACCAGGCTCTGGCCTTCATGCACCAGCGCGCTGATGCTTTCCACCGCCGGGCCTTCACGCAGAGAGATTTCCGCCGCATGAATGAATGCCGCGCGATCCAGGCCGATGTCGACGAACGCCGCCTGCATGCCCGGCAGTACCCGAACAATCTTGCCCTTATAGATGTTGCCGACGATCCCGCGTTTTTGCGTGCGCTCAACGTGGACTTCTTGCAGCACACCGTTTTCGACCACCGCCACGCGCGACTCCATCGGCGTGATGTTGATCAGAATCTCTTCACTCATGGCAGGATCTCGTTCAGGCGTGTTCACGATAATGGCCGCATCTGGATTCGTACGACGCTTATTGCGCGTTCAGGTTTTGCCAACAGGGTATGCCGAAATGGCCTAACAGTTCTGCGGTTTCGCAAACCGGCAACCCGACCACTGCCGAGTAACTGCCGTTGAGCCCCGCGACAAACACCGCGCCGAGCCCCTGAATGCCATAACCGCCGGCCTTGTCCCGCGGCTCGCCACTGGCCCAATAGGCGGCGGCTTCATCCCCGCTGATAGGCCGGAACCGCACCAGACTGCGCACCACCCGCGACTCACAGCGCTCGTCTTCCAGCACAGCGATGGCGGTCAGCACTTCATGCTCCTTGCCAGACAACATCATCAGCATGGCGCATGCATCGGCTTCGTCCACCGGTTTGCCAAGAATTTTGCCGTCAAGCACCACGGCGGTGTCGGCACCCAGCACGCAGAATGGCTGAGCGGACACGATTGTGCGCCGCCCGGCCTCGGCCTTGCCGCGCGCCAGACGCTCGACGTAGGCCGACGGCGATTCTTCGGGCAATGGAGTTTCGTTGATATCCGCACTGATGGCGGAGAACGCAACGCCGATCTGCGTGAGCAATTCACGGCGGCGCGGCGATCCGGAGGCGAGGTAAAGCGGCTTCATCAAAACATCTCCCTGTTCAGTGCCCAGCTTCACCGGCTCAATTGATTTTGTAGCGTCGGCGCAATCCGCGTAGGGCAAAGCTGACCCAAGGCCAGAGCAAGGCGCTCACCAGTGCCGGTAGAACCAGCGCCAGGGTGGGTTGACGGTTACCGGTCAAGGCACTGAGCCACAACTGCACCAGTTGCGCGAGGCCGAAAATCACCAGAATCACCAGGCATTGCTGCCACATCGGAAACATCCGCAGGCGTTGTTGCAATGACAGCACGAGGAAAGTGATCAGCGTCAGGATCAACGCGTTCTGCCCCAGCAGCGTGCCGTAGAGCACGTCTTCAGCCATGCCCAGACAGAACGCCGTGACCATGCCGACCGTTTGCGGCATGTACAGCGCCCAGAATGTCAGGAGCAGTGCCAGCCACAGCGGACGCAGGATTTCCATGAATTGCGGCAACGGCGAGACACTGAGCAACATGCCGATGAGAAACGTCAGCCAGACAATCCAGCCGTTTCGCGATGCGGTAGCCCCGACCATTATTCTTGTCTCCCGGTTGTCGCCGGCGCACTGACGGGCGGTTTTGCCGCAGGTCGTGCAGCGGGCTGGGCAGCTGGAGGTTTGCTGGCCGCCGGCGTCGCTGCCGGTGGTTTGGCCGCTGCTGGCGGTTTGCTTGCTGCGGGTTTGACCGGTGTGGTGCTGGCGGCAGCGGCCGGTGCGGCAGGCGTTGCTGGCGTCGTCGCAGCCGCTGCAGGCGGTGTCACGGTTTTCGGCACAGTGGCCGGAACAATCGGGCCGCCGCCAAAGGCATCAAGATTTTCCTGGGCTTGCGCGACATCGTTGGCGCGCTCTTCGGCGGTACGATTGTCGCTGAACACCAGCAGCAGGTATCGACTGCGATTGAGTGCGGCCGTCGGCACGGCGCGGACGATCGCGAACGGCTGACCGGAATCGTGAATGACTTCCTTCACCGTGGCCACCGGGTAACCGGCCGGGAAACGCTGGCCGAGACCGGAGCTGACCAGCAGATCGCCTTCCTTGATATCGGCGGTGTCAGCGACGTGACGCAATTCCAGACGTTCCGGGTTACCGGTGCCGCTGGCAATCGCACGCAAGCCGTTGCGGTTCACCTGCACAGGAATGCTGTGCGTGGTGTCGGTCAGCAGAAGTACACGCGAGGTGTACGGCATCAACTCGACCACCTGGCCCATCAAGCCGCGCGCATCGAGCACCGGTTGACCCAGCACCACGCCATCGCGCTCACCTTTATTGATGATGATGCGATGGGTGAAGGGGTTGGGGTCCATGCCGATCAACTCGGCCACTTCGACCTTTTCATTGACCAGCGCAGAGGAGTTGAGCAACTCGCGCAGCCGAACGTTCTGCTCGGTCAGTGCAGCAAGCTTTTGCATGCGGCCCTGATACAGCAGATTTTCGGTCTTGAGTTTTTCGTTTTCGGCGACCAGTTCGGTGCGACTGCCGAACTGACTGGCAATCCCTTCCCACAGCCGTCCGGGCAGGTCAGTGATCCAGTAGGCGTCCATCAACACCAGCGACGCTTGTTTGCGCGCAGGCTTGAGCAGGTCGAAGCGGGCATCGACCACCATCAGCGCGACCGACAGCACGGCCAGCACCAACAGGCGCACACCCAACGAAGGGCCTTTGGCGAAAAGCGGTTTAATAAGCCGCTCCTCCCAGGCAAATGTTCTGTTTATTCATACGGCATCAAACCGGCCTGGATGAAGACTGACAGAAGATAAACGCCAACAGGCAGCACTGCAAAGTGCTGCCTGCGCGCTCACCCACGTATTGCAATCGGCGACTTATTCGCTCGAAAGCAGATCCATGGTGTGCTTATCCATCATTTCCAATGCACGGCCACCGCCGCGAGCAACACAGGTCAGCGGATCTTCGGCAACGATGACTGGCAGACCGGTTTCCTGGGCCAGCAACTTGTCGAGGTCACGCAGCAACGCGCCACCACCGGTCAGCACCAGGCCACGCTCGGCGATGTCGGAAGCCAGTTCCGGCGGCGATTGCTCCAGAGCGCTTTTCACGGCCTGAACGATGGTCGCCAGAGACTCTTGCAGAGCTTCCAGTACTTCGTTGGAGTTCAGGGTGAATGCGCGTGGAACGCCTTCGGCCAGGTTGCGACCGCGAACGTCGACTTCGCGAACTTCGCCGCCCGGGTAGGCCGTGCCGATTTCCTGTTTGATGCGCTCAGCGGTGGATTCACCGATCAGGCTGCCGTAGTTACGGCGCACGTAGGTGATGATCGCTTCGTCGAAGCGGTCGCCGCCAACGCGGACGGATTCGGCATAGACCACACCGTTCAGGGAGATCAGCGCGATTTCGGTAGTACCACCACCGATATCCACGACCATCGAACCGCGTGCTTCTTCGACCGGCAGGCCGGCACCGATCGCAGCAGCCATTGGCTCTTCGATCAGGAACACTTCACGGGCACCGGCACCGAGGGCCGATTCACGGATGGCACGACGCTCAACCTGAGTGGATTTGCATGGAACGCAGATCAGCACACGAGGGCTAGGCTGCAGAAAGCTGTTTTCGTGAACCTTGTTAATAAAGTATTGCAGCATCTTTTCGCAGACGCTGAAGTCGGCGATCACGCCGTCCTTCATCGGACGAATGGCAGCAATGTTGCCCGGCGTACGGCCGAGCATGCGCTTGGCCTCGGTGCCGACAGCAACGACACTTTTCTGGTTACCGTGTGTCCGAATGGCCACAACCGATGGCTCATTCAGGACGATACCGCGCTCGCGCACGTAAATAAGGGTGTTGGCAGTGCCCAGGTCAATGGAAAGATCGCTGGAAAACATGCCACGCAGTTTCTTGAACATGGGAAAGGGACCCTAGGCAACGCGTGGGTAAAAAAGTGCGGCAAACTCTAACAACGACAGGGATTTTGGGCAAGGCGCCAATATGTTAAATTGGCCGCTTTTCTGTGCACCAAGCCCCACAATCGCGGCCTTATGACCGTAGAAGTGCGGTAGTGTTCCGACAATCTAACACACGGACGCCGTCCGTTCTGTTTTCCACAGGAGAATCCCGATGGCGCTAGAACGCTCCGACGTGGAAAAAATCGCTCATCTGGCCTGCCTTGGCCTTAATGATGCCGATCTTCCACACATTACTTCCGCTCTCAACAGCATTCTCGGTCTGGTCGACGAAATGCAGGCTGTTAATACCGACGGAATCGAGCCTCTGGCCCACCCGCTGGAAGCCAGTCAGCGCCTGCGCGCCGACGTTGTGACTGAAACCAATCACCGCGAGGCCTACCAGTCCATCGCACCAGCGGTCGAAAACGGCCTGTATCTGGTTCCGAAAGTCATCGACTAAAGGGAAAGAGCCTGCAATGCATCAAATGACTCTGGCCGAGATCGCCCGCGGTCTCGCCGATAAAAAGTTTTCCTCCGAAGAGCTGACCAAAGTCCTGCTGGCGCGCATTACCCAGCTCGATCCGCAGCTCAACAGTTTCATCAGCCTCACCGAAGAGCTGGCCCTCGAGCAGGCGAAAGCTGCCGATGCACGCCGCGCCAACGGTGAGAGCGGCGCCCTGCTCGGCGCGCCGATCGCTCACAAAGATCTGTTCTGCACCCAGGGCATTCGCACCAGCTGCGGCTCGAAGATGCTCGACAACTTCAAAGCCCCGTACGACGCCACCGTGGTCGCGAAACTGGCCGCTGCCGGTGCCGTGACCCTGGGCAAGACCAACATGGACGAATTCGCCATGGGTTCGGCCAACGAGTCGAGCTGGTACGGCGCGGTGAAAAACCCGTGGAACCTGGAACACGTGCCGGGCGGTTCGTCCGGTGGTTCGGCGGCGGCAGTTGCCGCGCGTCTGTTGCCAGCGGCAACCGCCACCGACACCGGCGGTTCGATCCGTCAGCCAGCAGCGTTCACCAACCTCACCGGCCTGAAACCGACCTACGGTCGTGTTTCGCGCTGGGGCATGATCGCTTACGCCTCCAGCCTCGATCAGGGCGGTCCGTTGGCGCGCACGGCCGAAGACTGCGCAATTTTGTTGCAAGGTATGGCCGGCTTCGATCAGAACGATTCGACCAGCATCGATGAGCCGGTTCCGGATTACTCCGCAAGCCTCGGCGACTCGCTGCAAGGCCTGCGCATCGGCGTGCCGAAGGAATACTTCAGCGCCGGTCTCGACCCGCGCATCGCCGAGCTGATCCAGAACAGCATCAAAGAGCTGCAGAAGCTCGGTGCCGTGATCAAGGAAATCAGCCTGCCGAACATGCAGCACGCGATTCCTGCGTACTACGTGATCGCGCCAGCAGAGGCCTCGTCGAACCTGTCGCGTTTCGACGGCGTGCGTTTCGGCCATCGCTGCGAGCAACCGAAAGACCTGATCGACCTGTACAAGCGCTCCCGTGGCGAAGGCTTCGGCCCGGAAGTCCAGCGCCGGATCATGGTCGGTGCCTACGCGCTGTCCGCCGGTTACTACGACGCCTACTACCTGAAAGCGCAGAAGATCCGTCGTCTGGTGAAGAACGACTTCATGGCAGCCTTTAATGAAGTCGACATCATCCTCGGCCCGACCACGCCGAACCCGGCCTGGAAGCTCGGCGCCAAGAACAGCGACCCGGTCGCTGCCTATCTGGAAGACGTCTACACCATCACCGCCAACCTCGCGGGCCTGCCGGGCCTGTCGATGCCGGCCGGTTTTGTCGACGGTCTGCCGGTGGGCGTGCAGTTGCTGGCCCCGTATTTCCAGGAAGGTCGCCTGTTGAACGTTGCCCACCAGTATCAGCTCAACACTGACTGGCACACCCGCACCCCAACCGGCTTCTGAGGAGACACACATGCAATGGGAAGTCGTGATCGGGCTGGAGATTCACACTCAGCTCACTACCCGGTCGAAAATCTTTTCCGGTAGTTCCACCACGTTCGGTTCCGAGCCGAACACCCAGGCCAGCCTGATCGACCTGGGCATGCCCGGCGTTCTGCCGGTGCTGAACCAGGAAGCGGTGCGTATGGCGGTGATGTTCGGTCTGGCGATTGATGCCGAGATCGGTCAGCACAACGTGTTCGCGCGTAAAAACTACTTCTACCCGGATCTGCCGAAGGGCTACCAGATCAGCCAGATGGAATTGCCGATTGTTGGCAAAGGCCACCTGGATATCGCCCTGGAAGACGGCACCGTCAAACGTGTCGGCATCACCCGCGCGCACCTGGAAGAAGACGCCGGCAAGAGCCTGCACGAAGAATTCAACGGTGCCACCGGCATCGACCTGAACCGTGCCGGCACGCCGCTGCTGGAAATCGTTTCCGAACCGGACATGCGCAGCGCCAAGGAAGCCGTGGCTTACGTCAAGGCGATCCACGCGCTGGTACGTTATCTGGGCATCTGCGACGGCAACATGGCCGAAGGCTCGCTGCGTTGCGACTGCAACGTGTCGATCCGTCCGAAAGGTCAGGTCGAATTCGGCACGCGCTGCGAGATCAAGAACGTCAACTCGTTCCGTTTCATCGAGAAGGCGATCAACTCCGAGATCCAGCGTCAGATCGAGCTGATCGAAGACGGCGGCAAAGTGATCCAGCAGACCCGTCTATACGATCCGAACAAGGACGAAACCCGTCCGATGCGTTCGAAAGAAGAAGCCAACGACTACCGTTACTTCCCCGATCCGGACCTGCTGCCGGTGGTCATCGAAGAGTCGTTCCTCGGCGAGGTGCGCGCCACCCTGCCGGAACTGCCACCGCAAAAGCGCGAGCGCTTCCAGGCGCAATTCGGCCTGTCGGTCTATGACGCCAGCGTGCTGGCCACCAGCCGCGAACAAGCCGATTACTTCGAGAAAGTCGCGAGCATCGGCGGCGACGCCAAACTGGCGGCGAACTGGGTGATGGTCGAGTTGGGCAGCCTGCTCAACAAGCAAGGCCTGGACATCGATGAGTCGCCGGTTTCTGCCGAGCTGCTGGGCGGCATGCTGCTGCGCATCAAGGACAACACCATCTCCGGCAAGATTGCCAAGGTTGTGTTCGAAGCGATGGCCAACGGTGAAGGCAGCGCAGACGAGATCATCGAAAAACGTGGCCTGAAGCAGGTTACCGACAGCGGCGCGATCTCGGCGGTGCTGGACGAAATGCTCGCGGCCAACGCCGAGCAAGTTGAACAATACCGTGCGGCTGATGAAGCCAAGCGCGGCAAGATGTTCGGCTTCTTTGTGGGTCAGGCGATGAAAGCGTCGAAAGGCAAAGCCAACCCGCAGCAAGTGAACGAACTGCTGAAAAGCAAGCTCGAAGGCTGATGAAAATGGAGCCAGACAAACAGCCTGGCTCCATCCCCTGTAGGAGTGAGCCTGCTCGCGATAGCGATTTGACAGTCACTTTTCCGGTGTCTGACATTGCGCTATCGCGAGCAGGCTCACTCCTACATTTGTTTTCGGGAAACCTTGAATGAAGCGTCTGCTCAGCCTTTTTGCCCTGCTCTCTTTACTGGCCGGTTGCGCCAGCACCGACACCATCGACCCGCACGGTTACGACCAGACCGGCGTCGCCTCTTATTACGGTGCCAAGCACCACGGTAAACGCACCGCCAGTGGCGAGCCGTTCAACCAGAATTCCCTGACCGCCGCCCACCGCCAGCTACCCTTCGGCACACGGGTGAAGGTCACCAACCTGAAAAACGATGAATCCGTCGTGGTCCGTATCAACGACCGTGGCCCGCATACCCGTGGACGCCTGATCGACGTGTCCCGCGAGGCCGCCGAACAACTCGGCATGCTGCGCAGCGGCACCGCACGGGTTCGCGTGCAGGCCCTCGACGACTGATGGAGCGCTGACCATTTTCGGATTAGCCGACTTACCCCTGATCAGCGTGATCGAACTGCTCGCCGGCCTGTGCCTGCTGATCTTCGGCGCAGAGCTGATGGTGCGCGCAGCGGTGCGTCTGGCAGCGCGCCTGCATGTGCGGCCACTGATCATCGGCCTGACCATCGTCGCCCTCGGCAGCAGCGCGCCGCAAATGGCCGTCAGTTTGCAAGCGGCACTGGCGCACAACCCGGACATTGCCGTCGGCAGCGTGGTCGGCAGCAGCATCTTCAACATTCTCGTCACCCTCGGCTTGTCAGCGCTGATTATTCCTTTGCGTGTCTCGCGGCAACTGGTGCGGCTGGATATTCCGCTGATGATCGGCGCCAGTCTGCTGGTGTTCGTCCTAGCTTGGAACGAAGAGATCGGGCGCTTTGACGGCCTCCTGTTGTTGGGCGCGTTGGCGTTGTATCTCGGCTTGTTGTTGCGTCAGTCACGGCATTCGGCGCGGCCGCACACGGATCGAGTTGAAACAACCCAAGCGTCGTGGATCGGCAGTTCGCTGATGATCATCGTCGGTTTGGCGATGCTGGTATTCGCCGGCCATCTTCTGCTCGGGGCTGCCGTGGTGGTGGCAACTGATCTTGGATTTTCCGAGCGCGTCATTGGCCTGACCGTTGTCGCTGTCGGCACCTCCCTGCCGGAACTAGCGACCTCGCTGATCGCCGCACTGCGCGGGCAACGGGATATTGCCGTCGGTAACGTGATCGGTGCCAACCTGTTCAATCTGCTCGGGGTACTCGGCCTGACCGCATTGATCGCACCGACGCCGCTGTCGGTGTCGCCGAACGCACTGGATTTCGACCTGCCGGTGATGCTCGGCGTCGCCGCGCTGTGCCTGCCGGTGTTCTATTCCGGCTACCGCGTGACCCGCGCCGAAGGTCTGCTGTTGCTCGGTTTGTATCTGGCGTACGGACTGCACGTGGTGTCGTTCACCACCGGCATGCCACTGGCCGGCAAGCTTGAGCGGCTGATGCTGTTTTATGTCTTGCCGACGCTGTTGACGTTTCTGCTGTTCACGTCCGTACGCGCCTGGCGCCGCCAACACCACAAGAGGGATATGCCATGACCGAATCGAAGAAGTCCGGGGTTGAAGTCCGCCGCCAGGTAATGGGCGATGCGTTTGTTGATCGCGCGCTGGGCAACGCCACCGAGTTTACTCAACCGTTGCAGGACTTCGTCAATGAACATGCCTGGGGCGGCGTGTGGAATCGCGAAGGTCTGCCGCTGAAAACCCGCAGCCTGATCACCCTCGCCGCGCTGACAGCACTGAAGTGCCCGCAAGAGCTGAAGGGCCATGTGCGCGGTGCGCTGAACAATGGCTGCACCGTGGATGAGATTCGTGAGGCGCTGCTGCATTGCGCGGTGTATGCCGGCGTGCCGGCGGCGATCGATGCGTTTCGGGCGGCGCAGGAAGTGATCGATACCTACCAGAAACCTGAGTGATTGAACTGACGCCTTCGCGAGCAGGCTCGCTCCCACATTGGATTGCATTTCACATGTGGGAGCGAGCCTGCTCGCGAAGAGGCCCTGAGCAACACCACAACATCAAAATCAGATCCACCCACCCCACTGCAAAACGAAGATCCCGACGTTGGTGGTAATCGCCGCCATCAACGTGGTCATCACGATAATCGCCGCCGCCAGCTCATGATTGCCCTGCGCCGCGCGGGCCATGACAAAACTCGCCGCCGCCGTCGGGCTGCCGAAATACAGAAACAGTATCCCCAACTCCGCCCCACGAAATCCCCACAACCACGCGCCGAGCGTCGCCAGCACCGGCAAGCCGACCATCTTCACCAGACTGGAACTGAGCGCCATATTGCCGCTCTTGCGCAGCGCCGCCAGTGACAGCGTGCCGCCGATGCAGATCAGCGCCAGCGGCAAGGTGGTCTGCGCCAGATACTGCCCGGAAGTCTCCAGCCAGCCCGGCAAACCGATCTTGAAATAGGCAAACGGCGCCGCCGCAATCACGCTGATGATCAGCGGATTGCTGAACACGCTTTTGCAGATGCTCCACGGATCGGACTTGATCACCGGGCTGTACACCGCCAGCACGATGGTCGACAGCGTGTTGTAAAACAGGATCACCAGCGCCGCGAGAATCGCCCCGAGGGAAATCCCGTAATCGCCGTACATGCTCGCCGCCAGCGCCAGCCCGATGACGCCGTTATTGCCGCGAAATGCGCCCTGGGTGTAGATGCCGCGATCTTCACGCGGGCAACGGAAAATCGCCCAACCCCAGGCCAGGGCAAAGCTCACCAGCGTAGCGAGGGAGAAGTAGATCAGCAGGGACGGTTGCAACGCGGCGTGCAGGTCGGCATGCAGAATGCCGAGGAACAGCAGCGCCGGCATGGTGACGTTGAACACCAGCGACGAGGCGGTGTGGATGAAGTTGTCGTTGATCCAGTCGATGCGCTTGAGCAGCACACCGAGAAACAGCATGGCAAACACCGGCGCGGTGATGTTCAGGGTTTCGAGGAAGATTGCCAGCATGCCGGGGAGCCTTGGGTGAGCGTCGTTAGGGGCCAATGATAAAGCAAAAGCCCCTCACCCTAGCCCTCTCCCGGAGGGAGAGGGGACCGATCGGGGGATATTGCAGAAATCCATCGACCTGAAATGACATCGCTGAATCCATAATCAACTCGGTATTTCAAGTCGATGTATAGCGCCAGACAACTCGATCAGCCCCTCACCCTAACCCTCTCCCCGAGGGAGAGGGGACCGATCGGGGGATATTCTAAAAATCCACCGACCTGAAATGACATCGCTGAATCCAGAACTGCCTTTAGCAGGCCATGATCAACTCGGTATTTCAGGTCGATGTATAGCGCCAGACAACTCGGTCGGCCCCCTCTCCCTCTGGGAGAGGGCTGGGGTGAGGGCCAAGCCGATCACGCATCAAGTAATCGGCGCCGGGTTGAACAACGTAATGTCGTTATGCAGCTTGTGCTTCTCCGCCCAGGTCTGCTGCTTGCCGCTCGCCACATCCAGGTAATAGTGGAACAACTCCCAACCCAATTCCTCGATCGTCGCGCGCCCGGTCGCAATCCGCCCGGCATCGATATCAATCAGATCCGGCCAACGCTGCGCCAACTCCGTCCGCGTCGAGACCTTCACCACCGGCGCCATCGCCAAACCATACGGCGTGCCACGCCCGGTAGTGAACACATGCAGGTTCATCCCCGCCGCCAGTTGCAACGTCCCGCAAACAAAATCACTTGCCGGCGTCGCACAGAAAATCAAACCCTTCTGCTTGAACCGCTCGCCCGGGCCGAGCACGCCGTTGATCGCGCTGCTGCCGGATTTGACGATCGAACCCAGCGACTTCTCGACAATGTTCGACAACCCGCCCTTCTTGTTGCCCGGCGTGGTATTGGCGCTGCGATCTGCCTCGCCCTTGGCCAGGTAACGGTCGTACCAGTCCATCTCACGCACCAGTTCCTCGGCAACGGTTTTGCTTTCGGCACGTGAAGTCAGCAGGTAAATCGCATCGCGCACTTCGGTGACTTCGGAAAACATCACCGTCGCCCCCGCGCGCAACAACAAGTCCGAAGCATAGCCCAGCGCCGGGTTGGCGGTGATCCCGGAGAACGCATCGCTGCCGCCACACTGCATGCCGAGGATCAGTTCGGACGCCGGCACGGTTTCGCGGCGGCGTTGGTCGAGTTTCTTCAAACGGACTTCAGCCAATTCCATGATCTGCTCGATCATCTCGGTGAAGCCGTGACTGGAATCCTGCAAGCGATACAGCCACGGATCGCTGAGATCCACCGAAGCATCGTCCTCGTGCATGACCTGCCCGGCCTGCAATTTCTCGCAGCCCAGACTGATCACCAACGCCTCGCCACCGAGGTTCGGGTTGCGCGCCAGATTGCGCACGGTGCGGATCGGGATGTAAGCGTCGGTGGCGGTAATCGCCACGCCGCAGCCGTAACTGTGAGTCAGCGCCACCACGTCATCGACGTGCGGGTACTTCGGCAGCAGCTCGTCCTTGATGCGTTTCACCGCGTGATCGAGCACGCCGGTGACGCACTGCACGGTCGTAGTGATACCGAGAATATTGCGCGTGCCGACGGTACCGTCGGCGTTGCGATAACCCTCGAAGGTGAAACCTTCCAGCGGTGCCTGCGCGTCCGGCACCTCGGTGGACAGCGGCAAGCTGTCCAGCGGCGGCGCGGTCGGCATGCGCAGTTGATCTTCCTTGACCCAACTGCCACGGCGAATCGGCTGCAACGCGTAGCCAATCACCTGACCGTAGCGAATCACCTTGCCGCCCTCGGGAATGTCTTCAAGGGTGACCTTGTGGCTCTGCGGCACAAATTCCAGCGTCACCAGGCCATCGGCAAATTCAGTGCCGGCCGGTGCGCCCTGGTCGTTGACCACTACCACCACATTGTCCCGCTCGTGCAGGCGGATGTGGCGCGGCGAGTCGGAATGTTCAATCAACTGCATGACGCCGCTCCTCAGGAATGCGCTTGAGACAATTTACCGGTGGCTTCAGTACCGCCATTGGTTGGCGGCTCTTTGAGTACCACACGTTTGATCGGGCCGACGATGACCAGATAGCTGAACACCGCGACCAGTGCGTTGGCACCGACGAACACCAGCGCCCATTTGAACGAACCGGTGGAGCTGATGATGTAGCCAATCACGATCGGCGTGGTAATCGAAGCGATGTTGCCGAAGGTGTTGAACAGGCCACCGCTCAGACCGGCGATCTGTTTTGGCGAGGTGTCGGAAACCACCGCCCAGCCGAGTGCGCCAACGCCTTTGCCGAAGAACGCCAAGGCCATGAAGCCGACGACCATCCATTCAACATCGACATAGTTGCAGGCAACGATACTGCTGGATACCAGCAGACCGGCAATGATCGGTGCTTTACGGGCGAAGGTCAGCGAGTGGCCTTTGCGCAGCAGGTAATCGGAAATCACCCCGCCGAGCACGCCGCCGATGAAGCCGCAGATTGCCGGCAACGAGGCGATAAAACCGGCCTTGAGAATGGTCATGCCACGCTCTTGCACCAGGTACACCGGGAACCAGGTCAGGAAGAAATAGGTGATGCCGTTGATGCAGTACTGGCCCAGATACACGCCAAGCATCATGCGGTTGGTCAGCAACTGGCGGATGTAATCCCATTTCGGGCCATCAGCCTTTTTGCCTTGCTTGACGTCCATGTCGACCATGCCGCCGTTGTCGGCAATGAACTGCACTTCGGCTTCGTTGGCCATCGGGTGTTGACGCGGGCTGTGGATAACCTTCAGCCAGATGCCAGAGAAGACGATGCCGAACACGCCCATGACGATAAACACGTGTTCCCAGCCGAAGGAGTAAACGATCCAGCCCATCAGCGGTGCGAACAACACGGTGGCAAAGTATTGCGCCGAGTTGAAGATCGCCGAAGCGGTGCCGCGTTCAGCGGTCGGGAACCAAGCGGCGACGATGCGCGCGTTGCCGGGGAACGATGGCGCTTCAGCCAGACCGACCAAAAAGCGCAGCATGAACAGCGCAACGATGGCCGTGGACATGCCGAACTCACCGACAAAGCCTTGCAGCACGGTGAACAGCGACCAGGTGAAAATGCTCAGGGCATAGACTTTTTTCGAGCCGAAGCGATCGAGCAGCCAGCCACCGGGGATTTGCCCGGCCACGTAGGCCCAACCGAATGCAGAGAAGATGTAGCCGAGGGTGACTGCGTCGATGCCCAGATCTTTTTGCAGGCTGGAGCCGGCGATGGCGATCGTGGCGCGGTCGGCGTAGTTGATCGTGGTCACCAGAAACAGCATGAGCAGGATCAAATAGCGGACGTGAGTCGGCTTGGACGATTGCATGTAGATGTACTCCCACTGATTATTTTTATGCGCGGGTGAATCTTCTTTGGTATTCCCTGTAGGAGCTGCCGAAGGCTGCGATCTTTTGATCTTGAAAGATCGCAGCCTTCGGCAGCTCCTACAGGGGTATTGCGTGTATCAGGAGCCGATGTAACTGGTCTTCACGACCGTGTAGAACTCTTGCGCATAGCGGCCTTGCTCACGTGATCCATAGGATGAACCTTTACGGCCACCGAACGGAACGTGGTAATCGACGCCAGCGGTCGGCAGGTTGACCATGACCATCCCGGCTTGCGAATGGCGCTTGAAGTGGTTGGCGTACTTCAACGAGGTGGTTGCAATACCCGCCGACAGACCGAACTCGGTGTCGTTGGCCATCGCCAGCGCCGCGTCGTAGTCAGCTACGCGAACGATGTTGGCCACCGGGCCAAAGATCTCTTCGCGGCTGATGCGCATCGACGCTTCACTGTCGGCAAACAGCGTTGGCGCGAGGAAGTAGCCTTCGGTATCGCAAGTCACCAAGCCACCGCCGCTGACCAGACGCGCACCTTCGGACTGGCCGATGTCGATGTACTTCATGTCTTGTTCCAGCTGCGCTTGCGAAACCACTGGACCGATATCGGTGCCGGATTTCAGTGCGTGGCCGACCTTGATCGACTTCATGCGCTCGGCCATGGCTTCAACGAACTTGTCGTGAATCCCGGCGGTGACGATCAAACGGCTCGACGCGGTGCAACGCTGACCGGTGGAGTAGAACGCGCTCTGCACCGACAACTCGACCGCTTGCTTGAGGTCGGCGTCGTCGAGAATGATCTGCGGGTTCTTGCCGCCCATTTCCAGCTGAACCTTGGCCTGGCGCGACACGCAGTTGACCGCGATCTGACGACCCACGCCCACCGAACCGGTGAAGCTGATGCCGTCGACTTTCGGGCTCTGCACCAGCGCATCGCCAACTACGCGACCGCTGCCCATCACCAGGTTGAACACGCCGGCCGGGAAGCCTGCGCGAGAGATGATTTCCGCCAGTGCCCACGCACAACCCGGTACCAGATCGGCCGGTTTCAACACCACGCAGTTGCCGTAGGCCAACGCCGGGGCGATTTTCCATGCAGGAATGGCGATCGGGAAGTTCCACGGAGTGATCAGACCAACCACGCCCAGTGCTTCGCGAGTCACTTCAACATTGACGCCCGGACGCACCGACGGCACGTAGTCACCGGACAGGCGCAGGCATTCACCGGCGAAGAATTTGAAGATATTGCCGGCGCGGGTCACTTCGCCGATGGCTTCGGGCAGGGTCTTGCCCTCTTCCCGGGCCAGCAGGGTGCCGAGTTCTTCGCGACGAGCCAGAATCTCAGTTCCGACTTTATCCAGCGAGTCGTGACGGGCCTGAATACCCGAAGTCGAATAGGCCGGGAACGCGGCGCGGGCAGCGTCGATGGCGGCGTGAACCTGAGTCAGGTCAGCCTTGGCGTAATCGCCGATGGTGTCGCTCAGTTCCGACGGGTTGATGTTGGCCGAATAGTCGGCACCGGCAACCCATTCGCCGTTGATGTAGTTGTCGTAGCGTTTTGCATTTGTCACAGGGGCAGCCCTCAAAACTAAAAGCCTTTACGCAAAAAGCCGCTGATTACTCAGCGGCCGCGTTTTTGTCGGGTGTTACTGCGCACCTTGCTTGTCGATCAGCGCGGCGAGCATTTCGTACTCTTCGCCAGTCAGATCGGTCAGCGGTGCCCGCACCGGGCCTGCGTCATAGCCGGCGATTTTTGCGCCTGCCTTGACGATGCTCACGGCGTAACCGGCCTTGCGGTTGCGGATGTCCAGGTACGGCAGGAAGAAGTCGTCGATGATCTTGCCGACGGTGGCGTGATCTTCACGGGCGATCGCGTGGTAGAAGTCCATCGCGGTTTTCGGAATGAAGTTGAACACCGCCGAGGAGTAAACCGGCACGCCCAGCGCCTTGTAGGCAGCTGCGTAAACTTCGGCGGTCGGCAGACCACCCAGGTAGCTGAAGCGATCACCGAGGCGGCGACGGATCGACACCATCAACTCGATATCGCCCAGACCGTCCTTGTAACCGATCAGGTTCGGGCAGCGCTCGGCCAGACGTTCCAGCAGCGGCGCGGTCAAGCGGCAAACGTTGCGGTTGTAGACGACCACGCCGATGTTGACCGATTTACACACGGCTTCAACGTGAGCAGCAACACCGTCCTGGCTCGCTTCGGTCAGGTAGTGCGGCAGCAGCAACAGGCCTTTGGCGCCCAGACGCTCGGCTTCTTGAGCGTATTCGATGGCCTGACGGGTCGAACCACCGACACCGGCGAGGATCGGCACGCTGGTTTCACAGGTGTCGACGGCAGTCTTGATGATTTCCGAGTATTCGCTGGCCGCCAGGGAGAAGAACTCACCGGTGCCGCCGGCGGCGAACAGTGCCGAGGCGCCATACGGGGCCAGCCATTCCAGACGTTTGATGTAGCCTGCGCGGTTGAAATCGCCCTGCGCGTTGAAATCGGTCACCGGAAAAGACAGCAGGCCGGCAGAGAGGATGGACTTCAGTTCTTGTGGATTCATTATTCGAACACCCTGGTAGCAACGTTTTTTGTGATTGGTCCGTTCAGCCTTCGCCGAAGTTGTAGGTCATCGTACAACTTAAATAATAACCGTCAACTGCATTTCATCGTTGTGGGTGTTTTTTTGTCGGACAAAGCTGTTTAAGGCTTGGCAGGAATCGTCGCAAAAGCCCGTATTTAAAGGGTTTTAGCGCAGAAATGTCTGGTCAAGATTCGTTTACTGAGCGCTGGAGAAACGCCGGGTAAGGTGCGACGACTGCCACGAAGGATCGTGGCGGACCATTCGAAGGAAGCCAAAATGTCGATGAATTACGCTGCCCCTACCCTTTCGCAAATTGCCGCCTCGGCCTCCGACACCCTCACACTTCAGCTATCGATGCTGCCCGATGTGATGATCGTCCAGGTCCCCGACTCCAGCGATTTTCCGGCGAACTGGAGCGTCTACCCGATTCTCGGCGATGACCCGGAAGAGCCGGAATGGTCAGGTGAAGAAGTGAACACCGGCACCTGGGACGATGCCGAGGACGAGATGGAGAAACTGACGGGAATCGAGTTGCAGATGCCTAAAGAGGCGCTACGGCCGTACCTGAACAGAGAGGTTGAATTGCGCTACAAGTTTTGTGATGAGTCGAGTATGGAGCCGTTTTCGCAGGTGTTGAGGTTGCGGATCGAGGGCTGAACCTGGTCGTGCGGGAGCGGTGACCGTTCGTCGGAACTGGTATTTCTTACAGGTGCCAGGCTCTCGCGTTCCAGACATTAATCAGCTTGAGCTGCCAACGGCTCGTTTCGACAACTAAAAGGATTTTGAACATGACAGATAAACGTTTCGCCATCCAAATGCTGCCAGCGCCTGTGCTGAAGGAAGCAATCAATAACGTCCTGCACGTACATAGCCTGGTGGACCCCGCTCACGGAATAGTACCTGCGTCTCAAGAAGCGGCCTCAGGGGACAGAATTACACTGAATGTGTACGACTCTGACGGCGCCGAGCAGTGGTCACACTCCGTAGTACTGACTGCAATCTCCGCTGGAAAGCCCGTTGAGTTTGCAATCCCGAAAGCGCTATTTGAAAAAATGCTCAAAGCTGGCAAGAACGCGGGCTTGCAGTACTCCATCGAACGTGCGGGCAACCAAAAGCTTTCAATACAACTGGTAATCGAGCTTAAAGACTGATCCAACCTCAACCCTGCGCCTGCGCCTCTTCATGGGCTTGGCGCAGTCTTTCACGGCTGTTGGTCAGGTGCAGACGCATCGCCGCACGCGCCGCATCGGAATCCTGACGGGCAATCGCGTCGTAGATTTCTTCGTGCTCACGGCTCAGGCGGCTCATGTAGTGCTGCTGATCATCATGGGCCAGTCGCGCCGAATTCAGCCGCGTACGCGGAATGATGCTGGTGCCCAGGTGGGTCATGATGTCGGTGAAGTAGCGGTTGCCGGTGGACAGCGCGATTTCCAGGTGGAAAGCAAAGTCTGAAGCTACCGCATCGCTGGCATGGGCAGCGCTTTCGTTTAACGCATCGAGGGCGGCGCGCATGGTTGCCAGTTGCTCGGCACTGCGGCGTTGTGCGGCAAGGCCGGCAGATTCCACTTCGAGGCTGATGCGCAATTCGAGAATCGCCAACACATCACGCAGGGTGACGACGGTGGCCGGGTCGATGCGGAAACCACTCGGGCTCGGCGTGTCGAGCACGAAGGTGCCGATGCCGTGGCGGGTTTCCACTTGCCCTGCAGCCTGCAAACGGGAAATCGCCTCGCGCACCACGGTGCGGCTGACACCATGGGCTTCCATGATCGCCGACTCGGTGGGCAGTTTGTCACCGCGCTTGAGCAGGCCATCGCGGATCTGCTCGCTCAGCACCGTCACCAGTTCCTGGGCCAGGCTGCGGCGCTTGCGCGGGAGACGCGGGGTTTCGATCAGGTTTTCCATGGTGTGCATCTAGTCTCGAAAATTCGGCTTGGAGGCATGATAGCTCAAGCGGGTTGTACGATCACTTTCCGGTTTACATCGCTTTATGTAGGAGTGAGTCTGCTCGCGATGACGTCCGCATATTCAGCATCAATGTGACTGACCCTACGCTATCGCGAGCAGGCTCACTCCTACAGGGGTTTAGCGGTGATCAGGCAGTCACGGTCTGTTCAACCAAATGGCCACTGTCGATCCGCACATGCCGTGGGTGGAAGCGTTTCAAGCTGCTGCGATGGCCGACACTGACAATGCTCAACCCCGGTATCTGATCAATCAACGCCTGATACAGCGTCGCTTCGTCTTCCTCATCCATCGCCGAAGTGGCTTCGTCCATGTACAGCCACTGCGGTGCGTATAGCAACGCGCGAGCGAAGGCCAGTCGTTGCTGTTCGCCCGGCGAGAGCATGCGTTGCCAGTGATTGGCCTCGTCCAGCCGCGCGACCAGATGCGGCAAGCGGCAGGTTTCCAACACTTGTGCATAACGTTCCGACGCGTAGGTGTCGCCCGGTTGTGGATAACTCAAGGCTTCACGCAGGGTGCCGATCGGCAGATACGGTTTCTGTGGCAGGAACAGATAACGCGCCGCCGGCAAACGAATGTTGCCGTGCCCCGCCGGCCACAAATGCCCCATCGCCCGTAGCAGCGTCGACTTGCCGCTGCCGGAACGCCCACTGAGCATCACTCGCTCACCTGGTTCCACAGTCATATCGGCACTGGTCAGCAGATGACGACCGTCGGCCAGATCAAGACCGAGGTTGTGCACCTTCAATTCGTTGCCCTGATTCTGCACGTCGATCGCTGGCGTGCGCTCTTCGTTGTCGGTCATGGCCTGACGGAAACTCAGCAGACGATCACAGGTGGCGCGCCAGGAAGCGAGGCTCTGGTACGCACTGATGAACCAGCTGAAACTCTCCTGGACGTTGCCGAATGCCGAGCTGATCTGCATCAGCTCACCCAGCTCGATCTTGCCGGCGAGGTAACGCGGCGAAGCCACGATAAACGGAAAGATAATGGCCGCCTGACTGTAACCAGCGGTGAAAAAGGTCAGGCGCTTGGACACTTTCATGATGTCCCAGAAGTTGTGCCAGACATTGCCGAAGCGGGCGCTCAGACGACGATTTTCGTTCGGCTCACCGTTGTACAACGCGATGCTTTCGGCATTCTCGCGAATCCGCACCATGGAAAAACGCAGGTCAGCCTCAAAGCGTTGTTGTTGGTTGTTCAGACCGATCAAGCGGCGACCAATCAAGTGCGTCAGCCAACTGCCCACCACCGCATACACCAGCACACACCAGAACATGTAGCCGGGAATGGTGATGCCATAGAATTCGATGCTACCCGACACGCCCCACAAAATGATCGAGAACGACACCAGACTGACGATATTTCGCAGCAGCCCGATGCCCAGCTCAAGGGTGTTGGAGGTGAAATTGTTGAGGTCTTCGGAAATCCGCTGGTCCGGGTTATCGGTGTAACCGCCCTGCTCCAGCTGGTAATAATTCTTGTCGGCGAGCCAGCGGGAGAAATGCTTTTCGGTCAGCCACGCCCGCCAGCGGATCGTCAGCATCTGCGTCAGATATTGTCTGTACACGGCACCGACAATCGCCACGGCCGCGATTACACAAAAGTACAGAATCAGATTCCAGAACGCCGCTTCATCCTTCTTTTGCAGCGCGTTGTAAAAATCCTTGTACCAAGTGTTGAACCACACCGAGATGCCCACGCTGACCAGCGAGAGTGCGATCACTGCAATCAGCAGCGTCCAGGCCTTGACCTTCTCCTCACTGCGCCAATAAGGCGTGATCATCGCCCACACTTTGCGAAAAAACTGCCCGCGCACAGCATCGTTGACCGCGGAGTATTCAGCGTTCTGATTCATGGATAAGGCTCGATATAGAAAAGAACAGACACGCACCGATCATAGATGATCGGTGCGTTTTATCGCGAGGGCTGGCGATAGTCGTTCAGCGCAGGTTCAGCGACGAACCGGGCGCTTCTGCAGTTTGCGCTGCAGGGTGCGGCGGTGCATGCCCAGGGCGCGGGCAGTGGCGGAGATGTTGCCTTCGTGCTCGGTGAGCACGCGCTGGATGTGTTCCCACTGCAGGCGATCGACCGACATCGGGTTTTCCGGCACCAGACTGTCGAGATCGGCGTGCTCGGACAACAACGCGGCCAGCACGTCGTCGGCATCGGCCGGTTTGCACAGGTAGTTGCACGCACCGCGCTTGATCGCCTCGACGGCGGTGGCAATGCTCGAATAACCGGTGAGGATCACCACGCGCATTTCCGGGTCCAGCTCCAGCAGTTTGGGCAACAGCACCAGACCGGAATCGCCGTCCATTTTCAGGTCGAGCGCGGCGTAATCAGGCAGATCGGCCTGGGCGATGGTCAGGCCTTCTTCGGCAGATCCGGCGGTGCTGACGCGAAAGCCACGCCGAGCCATGGCGCGGGCCATTACTCGGGTAAACGTTGCGTCGTCGTCGACCAGCAGCAAATGCGGCAGTTCTTCGCCTTCGACTTGGATTTCGTCACTCATGTTGGTCTCCTCGGGCGCCGTGGGGCAGGCGCAGCTCGGTGAGCGTGCCGCCTTCCTCATGACTATAGAGTTTCACTGAGCCGCCGGCGCGTGTCACGCTGGCCTTGCTCAAAAACAGGCCCAGGCCGAAACCTTTGCCCTTGGTGGTAAAAAAAGGTTTGCCGATCTGCTCGGCGATGGCCAGCGGCACACCGGCGCCGTGGTCACGAATGCTGATGGTCAGGTTCTCGACGTCCCAGTCCAGGGTTACCTTGAGGTTTTCCGGACAGGCATCGGCGGCGTTGTTGAGCAGATTCAACAGCGCCTGAGTCAGGTCCGGCGGCGGCGCCATGCGTGGCACGGTGCCTTGGCCGAGGCGATGGAAACGGTAGCTGGCCTCCGGACGCATCAGGTGCCAGCGGTTCAGCGCTTCGTCGAGCCAGTCAGTGACGTCCTGCATCTCCACGGCCAAGCGACGATTGGCTTCGGCGGCACGCACCAACTGCTGCAAGGTCTCTTTGCAGAGTTTGACCTGATCCTGCAGCACCTTCAGATCATCCTGCAGCATCGGGTCGGGGTGGTCCTGCTGCATTTCCTTGAGCAACACGCTCATGGTCGCCAGCGGTGTGCCAAGTTCATGGGCAGCCCCAGCGGCCTGGGTGGCCACGGCGAGCAACTGCTGATCGCGCAGACCTTCTTCACGACGGATCGCGCGTAATTCTTCCTGACGGCGCAACTCTTCAGCCATGCGTGCAGCGAAGAAGGTGATCACCGCAGCGGCCAGCGCAAAGCTCAGCCACATGCCGTAGATCTGCAGGTTCTCGCGGGCGACGGGCAAGGTTTCCAGTGGATAGAAACGCGTCAGCATCACGGTGTACAGCGCCAGCGCGATGCCGGAGAGAATCACCGAATAGCGCCACGGCAGCGTCACCGCAGCGATGGTCAGTGGCACCAGATAATAAGAAACGAACGGGTTGGTCGAACCGCCGGAGAAGTACAGCAGCGCACTGTGGATCACCAGATCACAGGCCAGTTGCAGCGCATATTCAAGCTCGGTTACCGGCCACGAAGTACGCAGGCGCACAGCGGTGAACACGCAGAGCAGCGTCGAGCAGCCGAGGGTCATCGCCAGTTGCACCCACGGCAACGGCAACAATTGCAGCCAGTAGGCCAGACCAACGGAGCCGGCCTGCGCGGCGAGTACCAGGGTGCGGATGAAAGTCAGCCGCCAGAGGTTCTGGCGAGTGGCGGAAGTCAGTTGTACGGGGGCGAGCATGAGCTCTCCTGATGAGCGCTCCAGGCGGATCGCACGGAGTATAACCAAGCCGCGCGCCCGAGAGGCGAAAGTGCGGCAAACGACCACATGGCGAAAACATCTTCGGCGGCTATAAGGGCCTCTTCGCGAGCAGGCTCGCTCCTACCTTTGAAATGTATTCCCCTGTGGGAGCGAGCCTGCTCGCGATTGGCTGCGCAGCAGCCCCGGCCATCTGTATAGAAGTTGTAACTGGGCGAACCGGATCATAAAAGCTAGAGTCTGATGGTTTCACGCAGGCCCCCGAACCATCACCTGCGCCCTCATCAAGGAGCTTTCATGCACACATTTCGCCGCAGCGCCGCCCTTCTCGCCCTCACCATCGGCAGCGTCGCCAGCCTCCCGGCCCTGGCCGCGGATGAGCTGCACTACAACCAGATTTCCCTGCGCGCCGAAGTCAGCACGGAAGTCGCCCGCGACCTGATGATCGTCACCCTCTACACCGAAGAGCAAAACACTGACCCGGCGAAACTCGCCGCCGACGTCAGCACCACCATGAACAAGGCCCTGGCCCAGGCCAAGCAAGTCAAAGACATCACCCTGCGCCAAGGCAGCCGCAACAGCTACCCGATCTACGACACCAAGGGCCAGAAGATCACCGGCTGGCGTGAACGCGCCGAACTGCGCCTGGAAAGCTCTGACTTCGCCGCGCTGTCCAAACTCACCGGCGAACTGCTGGGCGACCTGAAAATGGGCGGCATGGACTTCGCCATCGCCGACCCGACCCGCAAATCCAGTGAAGACGCCCTGCTCAAAGAAGCCGTAACCGCCTTCAAGGCCCGCGCGCAATTGGCTACCGACGCACTGGGCGGCAAGGGTTACAAAATCGTCAACCTGAACCTCAACAGCAACGGTTATCCACAACCGTACCTGCGCGCACCGATGATGATGAAAGCGGCGGCCATGGACTCGGCGCCGGTGACGCCGGAAGTTGAAGCAGGTACGAGCCAGGTCAGCATGACCGCTGATGGTTCGATTGAAGTGTTGATGCAGTGATGTGATTCGAGCTGAATAAAAAACCGCCGATCTGTGAAGGGTCGGCGGTTTTTTTGTGCCCGCAAATTTTGTGTTGAATGTTCCGTCGCCATCGCGAGCAGGCTCACTCCTACACTTTGGAATGCATTCCCCTGTAGGAGTGAGCCTGCTCGCGATGAACGATAACGCGGTATCAAGTCTGTGGATCAACCCGATCCAACGCCCGATTCACCGCCAGCTCGGCCAGCATGATGATCTGCTGAATCGCCAACGCCGTATGACGCTCAGGCCGGCCCAATTGATCGGCAAAATTACCCGTTAGCGTGTTCGCCGACGCGAGTGACCCACAGGCATGCGCCAGCAGGCTTTCGGTGTCGATGTTCGGCTGGATCAGGAACATCGTGCTGGGTTGGCGGGGTTTGAGGGGTTCGGGGCTGAGGTAGAAATCCAGGGCGCGCTTGATGGCTTCGCGGGTTTTGATCTGGTCGTCGGCGCGGATGGCGTCTTCGAGTGGGGTATCGAGGGGTGGGTCAGGTATCAATTTATCCATGGAAAATTTCCTTATGAACTGACGCCATTCATTTCCGATCTCACTCGAGAAATGAGGTGGCAACTATGTGCGGAGTGAGATTACCGGTAAGGAAACCAACCCGGCCGGACAAAGTCCGCCCGTACATAGCCGCCATAAAAACTGCTGACAGCATGAGCTGGCGGCGATTATGGAGGGGCTTGTGCAGGTTTCCAAATTCAATAACCGGGAATCTCACCTCCCGATCGCTGAGTTTTCAGCGACACCCAGAGCCTAAAGAGCGCACGTCCGACGGACAACCTGAAAACCTTGTGGGAAGGTTCTGGTTATCTGACACAGATTTAAACAGCCAAAAGCCAACCCTCACCCTAGCCCTCTCCCGGAGGGAGAGGGGACTGATCGAGGTGTTTGCCAGAGCTACGCCGACTTGAAATACCGAGTCGAACTCAGATTCTGAAACAGATCAAAAGCCCCTCACCCTGGCCCTCCCGAAACGTCGGACCGCCCGTAGGGAGAGGGGACTGACCGAGGTGTTTGGGAGAGTTACGCCGACTTGAAATACCGAGTTGAACTCAGATTCTGAAACAGATCAAAAGCCCCTCACCCTGGCCCTCTCCCGGAGGGAGAGGGCCAGGGTGAGGTGTTTGGGCGAGCTACGCCGACGTGCAATTCCGAGCCGAACTCAGATCCCGAAACAGATCAAAAGCCCCTCACCCTAGCCCTCTCCCAGAGGGAGAGGGGACTGACCGTGGTGTTTGGGAGAGCTACGCCGACGTGAAATACCGAGCCGAACTCAGATCCCGAAACAGATCAAAAGCCCCTCACCCTAGCCCTCTCCCGGAGGGAGAGGGGACTGACCGAGTTGTTTGGGAGAACTACGCCGACGTGCGATACCGCGTCGAACTGAGGCTTTGAAAAACACACAAATCGGCCCCCTCTCCCTCCGGGAGAGGGCTGGGGTGAGGGGCGAATCCACCAAAAAACCAAAGCCGAACACCCGCTCTTCACCACTCAATAGGCCGAGTGTCAGCTCGCCTGCTCTTGATCTTGATCCACGGGCGACGTCGGAAGGCTGAGTGGAGGGATTGATCCGGGCGTGGGAGCGCAGCGACCGTTTGGCGCAGCCAAACACAGCGGGAGTAGGTGCAGCGAAGCAAACCGGAGACGCTGCGCCCGGATCGATCCCGGAGCGAAGGAACCCCGAGCCCCAGCGAGCGGGCCGCACGTAGGAGCAAGCCTTTTTGGTTACTTTTTCGGCGTCTGGAAAAAGTGACCCGCCGTAAGGGCGGAACCCTAAGCAGCCCTAACCGCAGCAACGGATATACCCACAAAACCCCAGATATACCGAGTTAGACACCTCCCCAAGAAAAACGATATTTCCGAACACCCCCAGATCCCCGCTAACCTCAACCAACAACCACCTCCAATCTCCCCGGGGACTCCATGCCAAGATTCACCTTGAAACCGCTCCTGATCTCCCTGGCCCTGGCCACAACCGCCCCACTGGCAAACGCCGCCACCACCCTGGTCTACTGCTCCGAAGCCAGCCCGGCAGGCTTCGACCCCAGTCAATACACCAGCGGTACCGACTTCGACGCCTCCGCCGAAACCGTCTTCAACCGCCTCACCCAATTCAAACGCGGCGGCACCGACATCGAACCCGGCCTGGCAACAAAATGGGACATCTCCCCGGATGGCCTGCAATACACCTTCCACCTACGCCAAAACGTAAAATTCCACACCACCGACTACTTCAAACCGACCCGCGACTTCAACGCCGACGACGTGCTCTTCACCTTCCAGCGCCTGCTCGACCCGGACAACGCCTTCCGCAAGGCCTACCCCGCCGAATCCCCCTACTTCACCGACATGGGCCTGAACACCACGATCAAATCGGTAGAAAAACTCGACGAGCAAACCGTGCGCTTCAACCTCAACAACGTCGACGCCGCCTTCGTGCAAAACCTCGCCATGAGCTTCGCCTCGGTGCAATCGGCTGAATACGCCGCCCAACTGTTGAAGGAAGGCAAAGCCGCCGATCTCAACCAGAAGCCGATCGGCACCGGCCCGTTCGTGTTCAAGCGCTACCAGAAGGACTCGCAAATCCGCTACGCCGCCAACACGGCCTACTGGAAACCCGAAGACGTCAAAATCGATAACCTGATCTTCTCGATCACCCCCGACGCCGCCGTACGCCTGCAAAAACTCAAGGCCGGCGAATGTCAGGTCAGCGGCTACCCACGCCCGGCCGACATCGAAGTGATGGAAAAAGACCCGAACCTGCGTGTGCTCAAGCAGGCCGGTTTCAACCTCGGTTTCCTCGCCTACAACACCACCCACGCCCCTCTCGACCAGCTCAAGGTTCGACAGGCGCTGGACATGGCCATCGACAAACCGGCAATCATCAAAGCCGTTTACCAAAGCGCCGGCCAGTTGGCCCAAAACGCTTTGCCGCCGGCGCAATGGTCGTATGACCCGAACATCAAGGATGCGCCCTACGACCCGGTAAAAGCGCGGGTGCTACTTAAAGAAGCAGGGGTTGCGCCGGGTACAACCATCAACCTTTGGGCGATGACAGTGCAGCGTGCGTCGAACCCGAATGCGCGGATGTCAGCGCAGATGATCCAGCAGGATTGGGAGAAAATCGGCATCAAGGCCAACATCGTCAGCTATGAATGGGGCGAGTACATCAAACGCGCGAAAAATGGCGAACACGACGCCATGATCTATGGCTGGACAGGGGACAACGGTGACCCGGACAACTGGCTTGGCGTGCTCTACAGCTGCGCGGCGGTAAAAGGCAGCAACTACGCCAAATGGTGCGATCCGGCCTACGACAAACTGGTCCAGCAGGCCAAGTTGTCCACCGACAAAGATCAACGGGTAAAACTGTATCAACAGGCGCAACTGATCCTTAAACAGCAAGTGCCGATCACGCCGATTGCCAACTCCACGGTGTTCCAGCCGCTGCGCAAGGAAGTCACTGACTTCCGGATCAGCCCTTTCGGTCTAACCCCGTTCTATGGCGTGGGTATAAATAAGTAACACCGAGCCCCAAGGCGGCGCGCACAACGTGACCAACGCACCGTTTTGGGGCTTCATTTGCACCGTAAAAACCACCCGCAAACGGTCAAATGCGTCAGAAGTTATACAGATGCGACATTAAGGTACGTTCGTGCCACGCTTTGAGGCCGGCAGTCACTCTGGATCTTGCAATGGGTATGGCCCCTGCATAAGTATCCGCAGGCACGACTCACGAGGTCGTACCTCACAACTAAAAAATGACAACAAATCATGAGGCCAACATGCTTAAACACGCGGTCATTCCGTTTTTAGTCGGCGCAGGCTTGTTAGCCTCCGCACCTTTCGCATCCGCTGCGACTAACCTGGTGTTCTGCTCCGAAGGCAGCCCGGCCGGTTTCGACCCAGGCCAGTACACCACCGGAACCGACTTCGACGCCTCAGCCGAAACCATGTTCAACCGCCTGACCCAGTTCGAGCGCGGCGGCACCGCCGTGATTCCTGGTCTGGCGACCAAGTGGGACATTTCCGATGATGGCCTGACGTACACCTTCCACCTGCGTGAAGGCGTCAAGTTCCACACCACCCCGTATTTCAAGCCGACTCGTGAGTTCAACGCCGACGACGTGCTGTTCACCTTCAATCGCATGATTAACAAGGATGACCCGTTCCGTAAGGCGTACCCGACCGAATTCCCGTACTTCACCGACATGGGGATGGACACCAACATCACCAAGATCGATAAAGTCGACGACCACACCGTCAAGTTCACGCTGAAAGAAGTGGATGCCGCGTTCATCCAGAACATGGCCATGAGCTTCGCCTCGGTGCAGTCCGCCGAGTACGCAGCGCAGCTGCTGAAAGAAGGCAAGGCTGCCGACATCAACCAGAAGCCGATCGGCACTGGTCCGTTCGTGTTCAAGAGCTACCAGAAAGATTCCAACATCCGTTACACCGGCAACAAGGATTACTGGAAGCCTGAGGATGTGAAGATCGACAACCTGATCTTCGCCATCACCACCGACCCGTCGGTACGTATTCAGAAGCTGAAAAAGAACGAGTGCCAGGTCACCCTGTTCCCGCGTCCAGCCGACCTGAAAGCGCTGAAAGAAGACAAAACCCTGAAAATGCCTGACCAGGCTGGTTTCAACCTGGGTTACATCGCCTACAACGTGATGGACAAGGTCAAGGGCAGCAACGAAGCCAACCCGCTGGCAGACCTGCGTGTACGTCAGGCGCTGGACATGGCGGTGAACAAGCCGCAGATCATCGACTCGGTTTACCAGGGCGCCGGCCAACTGGCCGTCAATGCCATGCCGCCGACCCAGTGGTCTTACGACACCACCATCAAGGACGCCAAGTACGATCCTGAGAAAGCCAAACAGCTGCTCAAGGAAGCCGGCGTCAAGGAAGGTACCGAGATCGTGCTGTGGGCGATGCCGGTGCAGCGTCCATACAACCCGAACGCCAAACTGATGGCTGAAATGCTCCAGTCCGACTGGGCCAAGATCGGCTTGAAAGTGAAGATCACCAGCTACGAGTGGGGCGAGTACATCAAGCGCTCCAAAGGTGGCGAGAACCAGGCCATGATCATTGGCTGGAGCGGTGACAATGGTGATCCGGACAACTGGCTGAACGTGCTGTTCGGCTGCGACTCGCTCAGCGGCAACAACTTCTCCAAGTGGTGCGACAAGAAGTTCGATGGCCTCGTCAAAGAAGCCAAGCGTACAACCGACCAAGGTAAGCGCACCGAACTGTACAAAGAGGCACAACACGTCCTCAAAGATGCAGTCCCGATGACACCTATCGCTCACTCGACGGTGTATCAACCCATGCGCGCCAACGTGCAGGACTTCAAGATCAGCCCATTCGGCTTGAACTCCTTCTACGGCGTCAGCGTCAGCAAATAAGGCACTGCAACGGCGACGTTTTTGACGTCGCCGTTGTTTTACCTGCCGGGAAGTTAGGAAATTGCCTACAACCAATTCCGCTGCGGATTACCACAGTGGTATAGGACGCGTCGCCTTTTCCTACGAGCTTTAAGGCATTTACGCATTTACTGCCAGGACCGCGGCCCCTACCGTCGGGTACTGACCAGTTTCTGCGTGGGCCACCGGTTTGCTGCACGTACTGGATTGAGCTCAATGCTGCCAAAACGTCTCCGGATGAGACGACGGCGCGTTGAACAACACTAAAAAAGAGGGAGCGTCATGCGCCATACCTTGACTTTTTCCGCATTGCTGGGCGCCGGCCTGTTGGCCGCCTCGTCCGCCAGTTTCGCCGCCAGCAAAAGTCTGGTGTTCTGCTCTGAAGGCAGCCCGGCGGGTTTTGATACCGCGCAGTACACGACGGCCACCGATAACGATGCCGCCGAACCGCTGTACAACCGCTTGGTCGAGTTCGAAAAAGGTGCGACCAATGTTGTACCTGGCCTGGCAACCCAGTGGGATATTTCCGAGGATGGTCTCAAGTACACCTTTCACCTGCGTGAAGGTGTGAAGTTTCATACAACGCCGTACTTCAAGCCGACCCGCGATTTCAACGCCGATGACGTGTTGTTCACGTTTAATCGCATGCTCGATGCCCAGCAACCTTTCCGTAAGGCCTATCCCACCGAATTCCCGTACTTCAACGGGATGAGCCTGAACAAGAACATCGCCAAGGTCGAAAAGACCGGGCCGCTGACCGTGGAGTTCACGCTCAACAGCGTCGACGCCGCGTTCATTCAGAACATCGCCATGAGCTTCGCCTCCATCCTGTCCGCCGAATACGCCGACAAACTGCTGGCCGAAGGCAAGCCGAGCGATATCAACCAGAAACCGATCGGCACCGGGCCGTTCGTGTTCAAGAGTTATCAGAAAGACTCGAACATCCGTTACACCGGTAATAAACATTACTGGGATCCGAGCCGGGTCAAACTCGACAACCTGATCTTCGCGATCAACACCGACGCCTCGGTACGCGTACAGAAGCTCAAGGCGGGCGAATGCCAGATCACCCTGCATCCGCGCCCTGCCGATGTTGAAGCGCTGAAGGCCGACCCGAAACTGCAACTGATTTCCAAGCCGGGTTTCAACCTCGGCTACATCGCCTATAACGTGCGCCACAAGCCCTTCGACCAGCTCGAAGTGCGCCAGGCGCTGGACATGGCGGTGAATAAACAAGGGATTCTCAACGCTGTTTATCAAGGCGCCGGCCAACTGGCCGTCAACGCCATGCCGCCGACCCAATGGTCCTACGACGACAGCATCAAAGATGCCGCCTACAACCCGGAAAAAGCCAAAGAGCTACTCAAGGCCGCCGGCGTCAAGGAAGGCACCGAGATCACCCTGTGGGCGATGCCGGTGCAGCGTCCATACAACCCGAACGCCAAACTGATGGCCGAAATGCTCCAGGCGGACTGGGCCAAGATCGGTCTGAAAGTGAAGATCGTCAGCTACGAATGGGGCGAGTACATCAAGCGCACCAAAAATGGCGAGCACGACATCAGCCTGATCGGCTGGACCGGTGACAATGGCGATCCGGACAACTGGCTCGGCACGCTGTACAGCTGCGATGCCATTGGCGGCAACAACTACTCCATGTGGTGCGATCCGGCGTACGACAAGCTGATCAAACAGGCCAAGGTCGTCACCGACCGCGGCCAGCGCACCGTGCTCTACAAACAGGCTCAGCAATTGCTTAAACAGCAAGTGCCAATCACGCCTGTCGCCCACTCGACGGTCAACCAGCCGTTAAGCGCGAGGATCGAAGGGTTCAAAGTCAGCCCGTTCGGTCGCAACGTGTTCTCGGGTGTCGGTATCGATTAAACCAGACGATTAGCCGCAACGCTGGGGGGCGCTGTCTAGCCCCTCACGCAAGCGCTTTGCCGAAATTCGCCAATCCGGCCTTTGGCAAACGTTTGCGATGTGTGAATGAGTTCTAAACCAATAACCGGCATATCAAAAAAGCCGGCATAAAAAGAAAGTAAAGGAGCTTCACCCATGAAACTGAGCAGCACCGCGATACTGGCCCTGGCCATCAGCAGCATCACCGCCACGGCTTATGCGGAAACCCAAAGTCAGGCGTTCACCCCGGTGACCGTCAACACCAAGAGCGCCCAGGCTGAGGCCACCGGCTTCGTAGAAGGACAGTCGATCACCGGTACCACGCGTAACTGGTACGCCAACGAACAACTGAAGCGTGGCGGCAAGTTCGCCTACAAGAAGAATGGTTCGCTGGCCGAAACCGACCGCCGGATCAACTGGGTTCAGGGCACCATCGTCAAGTACAACTCGGGCTTCACCGAGGGCACCGTAGGTTTCAGCACTGAAGTGGCAGCCTATAACGCGATCGCCCTGGAGCGTGACCGCGAGAACCTCGCGGCCGGTAACGGTGGCGCGCCAAAAACTGGCACGGCGTCGGGTAACAACCGTACGCTGACGCACAAGGGCAGCGGTGATGCGGTCGATCAGTGGAGCAAGCTGGGCCTGGCCAACATCAAGGCCCGCGTTTCCAACACCACTCTGACCGCCGGCCGCATGGGCTTCAGCAGCCCGCAAGTCGACGTGATCGGTAACCGTGCACTACCATCGAGTTTCGAAGGTATTTCCCTGCACAGTGAGGAACTGAACAACCTGTCTTTCGACCTGGCCACTTTCGACCGTGTTTCGCCACGTTCGGAACAAAGCCTGCAGAAATTCCGTGCTGAATATGCCAACGGCCGTGTCGAATCCGACCACGTAAACACCGCCGGCATCACGTATCAGCCGCTCGAAAGCCTGAAAACCAGCCTGTGGGGCACGCAGGTCGAAGACCTGTGGAACCAGTACTACTTCGGTGCCACCCATGAATTGGGTGACAGCAGTGTCCTCGCCCTGACCACCGGCCTGAACTACTACAAGACCGTGGATGAAGGCAAAAAGCTGCTGGGCGATATCGACAACGATACTTACTCGCTGTCGTTCGGCCTGACTCACCAGGCCCACAACCTGACCTTCTCCTACCAGCAAGTGAACGGTAACGAGTACTTCGACTACCTGCACGAAACCAACGGCATCTACCTGGCCAACTCCCTGCTGTCGGACTTCAACGGCCCGAACGAGAAGTCCTTCCAGGTTTCCTACGCCATCAACATGGCTGAATACGGCGTTCCAGGCCTGAAGTTCAACATCTACCAGGCGCGTGGCTGGGGCATCGACGGCACCCACTACAACGGCAACAAAGGCGTGGCAGGCAAGGGTTATGACGGCATCCAGGAACAGGATGGCGAACACCACTATGAATACGGTATCGGGGCGACCTATGCCGTACAAAGTGGTCCTCTGAAAGCCACCACCATTCGCGGCACTTACACCGCGCACCGTGCGAGCGAATTCCAGTCCGACGGCAGCATCAACGAGTTCCGTCTCGTGACCACGATTCCATTCAACATCCTGTAAAAACGCCAGTCGACGGCTGACTCATGATGAGTCGGCCGTTCGGCTTTTTGTCTTCAACCGATTGCAGAGGGTTATCGATGAAAATGCTTCCCCTACGTGCGGCCATCGCGGCTGCGTTGCTGAGTGTCGCTGTTGGCGTCTCGGCCAAACCCTTGGTGGTCTGCACCGAAGCCAGTCCGGAAGGCTTCGATATGGTCCAGTACACAACTGCAGTCACGGCGGACGCTGTGGCCGAAACCATCTTCAACCGCCTGGCCGACTTCAAGCCCGGCACCACTGAAGTGATCCCGGCTCTCGCCGAGTCCTGGGACATCAGCGAAGACGGCCTGACCTACACGTTCCACCTGCGTAAAGGCGTCAAGTTTCACACCACCGAATATTTCAAGCCGACCCGCGACATGAACGCCGACGACGTGGTCTGGAGCTTCCAGCGTCAGCTGGACCCGAATCACCCGTGGCACAAGCTGTCGAGCGTGGGCTTCCCGTACTTTGAAAGCATGGGCTTCAAGGAACTGCTGAAAAACGTCGAAAAAGTCGACGACAACACCGTCAAGTTCACCCTGACCCGCCGCGAAGCGCCGTTCCTGGCCGATATCGCGATGGCGTTCTCCTCGATCTATCCGGCCGAATACGCCGACCAGTTGCTCAAGGCCAACAAGACCGGCGACCTCAACAACAAGCCGATCGGCACCGGCCCGTTCATCTTCCAGCGCTACGCAAAAGACGCTCAGGTGCGCTTCAAGGCCAACCCGGATTACTTCCGTGGCAAAGCGCCGGCTGACGCGTTGATCCTGGCCATCGCCACCGACAACAACGTGCGCCTGCAAAAGCTCAAGGCCAACGAGTGCCAGATCGCCCTGTATCCAAAACCGGACGACATCCCGAGCATCAAGAAAGACAGCAACCTGAAAGTCGACGAGCTGGACGCGATGACCGTCTCGTACATCGCCATGAACACCCAGCACAAGTACATGAGCGACGTGCGCGTACGCAAAGCCATCGACATCGCGTTCGACAAGGAAGCCTATGTCAACGCGCTGTTCGGCAAGGGCAATGCCTCGGTCGCGGTCAACCCGTACCCGCCAACCCTGCTCGGCTACAACCACGACTTGAAGAACCCGCCACGTGACCTCGACAAGGCTCGCGCCCTGCTCAAGGAAGCCGGAGTTCCGGACGGCACCGTGTTTACCCTGTTTACCCGCAACGGCGGCGGCCCGACCAACCCCAACCCGATGCTCGGCGCGCAAATGATGCAGGCTGACCTGGCGAAAGTCGGGATCAAGATCGACATTCGCGTGATGGAATGGGGCGAAATGCTCAAACGCGCCAAGGCCGGTGAGCACGACATGGTCTCGGCCGGATGGGCGGGCGACAACGGCGACCCGGATAACTTCCTGACGCCTATGCTCAGTTGCGAAGCTGCCAAGAACGGCGAAAACTACGCGCGCTGGTGCAACGAGAAATTCCAGGCACTGCTCGACGAAGCACGGGCTAAAGTAGATCCGGCCGAACGCGCGAAACTCTATGAGCAGGCTCAGGTCCTGTTTAATCAGGATCAACCGTGGATCAGCATGGCCCACACCCGGATGTTTACCGCAATGCGTAAAAATGTAGAGGGCTATCACATCAGCCCTCTCACCACTAATAACTTCGCCACTACCCAGGTGAAGTAGATAAGAAACTCCCGGCGTCCCTGACCCCAGGGATGCCGGGCACGCCTAACCGGCTGATGAGGTACCACACAAGATGTTTAGTTTTATTGCCCGCCGACTGGGGTTGTTGATCCCCACGTTTTTCGGCATCACCTTGCTGACTTTCGCGTTGATTCGCATGATTCCGGGCGACCCCGTGGAAGTGATGATGGGCGAACGTCGGGTCGACCCCGAAATGCACGCTCAGGCAATGGAACGCCTAGGTCTGAACAAGCCACTGTATGCCCAGTATCTGGACTACATCGGCAAACTGGCCCACGGCGATCTCGGCGAATCCCTGCGTACGCGTGAAAGCGTATGGACCGAGTTCACCTCCCTCTTCCCGGCGACCCTGGAACTGTCCATGGCCGCCCTGCTGTTCGCCGGCATTCTCGGGCTTCTGGCCGGGGTGATCGCGGCACTCAAGCGAGGATCGCTGTTCGACCACGGGGTGATGGGCATCTCCCTCGCGGGGTATTCGATGCCGATCTTCTGGTGGGGCCTGATCCTCATCATGTTCTTCTCGGTGAGCCTCGGCTGGACGCCGGTTTCCGGGCGGATCGACTTGCTCTACGACATCGAACCGCGGACCGGTTTCATGCTGATCGACACGCTGCTGGCCGACGACGTCGGGGCGTTCTTCGATGCACTGCATCACCTGATCCTGCCAGCCATCGTGCTCGGCACCATTCCGCTGGCGGTGATCGCGCGGATGACCCGTTCGTCGATGCTCGAAGTGCTGCGCGAAGACTACATCCGCACCGCCAAGGCCAAGGGCCTGTCGCCGTCGCGCGTGGTGTTCGTCCACGGTCTGCGCAACGCACTGATTCCGGTACTCACCGTGGTCGGCCTGCAAGTCGGCACCCTGCTGGCCGGTGCAGTTCTGACCGAAACCATCTTCTCCTGGCCCGGCATCGGTAAATGGCTGATCGAAGCCATCGGCGCCCGGGACTACCCGGTTGTGCAAAACGGCATCCTGTTAATCGCCTGCCTGGTGATTCTGGTCAACTTCGTAGTGGACATCCTCTACGGCTTTGCCAACCCACGCATCCGTCATCAGCGCTGAGGTCCATACCATGAGCACTCCAACATCCTCAGTAGCCACCGCCGCCAACGCGGATCAAAGCCTGCTGTACCCGTCGCCGTACAAAGAATTCTGGCAAGCCTTCTCGAAGAACAAGGGCGCGGTTGCCGGCCTGCTGTTCATGTTGCTGGTGATCTTCTGCGCACTGTTCGCGCCGTGGGTCGCGCCGCACAACCCGAGCGAGCAATACCGCGACTTCCTGCTGACGCCGCCGGCGTGGCTGGAAGGCGGGCAGATGCAATTCCTGCTCGGCACCGATGAACTCGGTCGTGACCTGCTGTCGCGTCTGATCCAGGGCTCGCGCCTGTCGCTGCTGATCGGTTTGTCGTCGGTCGTGATGTCGCTGATTCCGGGGATCCTCCTCGGTCTGTTCGCCGGGTTCTTCCCGAAGATGATCGGCCCGACCATCATGCGTCTGATGGACATCATGCTCGCCCTGCCGTCGCTGCTGCTGGCTGTGGCGATTGTCGCCATCCTCGGCCCTGGCCTGATCAACACCGTGATCGCCATTGCTGTGGTATCCCTGCCGTCCTACGTACGTCTGACCCGCGCTGCGGTGATGGGCGAACTGAACCGCGACTACGTGACCGCCGCGCGCCTGGCCGGTGCCGGTCTGCCACGTCTGATGTTCATCACCGTGCTGCCGAACTGCATGGCGCCGCTGATCGTTCAGGCGACTCTGAGCTTCTCCTCGGCGATTCTCGATGCCGCTGCGTTGGGCTTCCTCGGCCTTGGCGTACAACCGCCAACCCCTGAGTGGGGCACCATGCTGGCCTCGGCCCGCGACTACATCGAACGCGCCTGGTGGGTAGTGAGCCTGCCTGGTTTGACCATTTTGCTCAGCGTGCTGGCAATCAACTTGATGGGCGACGGCCTGCGCGATGCGCTGGACCCGAAACTCAAGAACGCCGCCTGAGGAGATTCCCATGTCACTGCTAGAAATCAAGAATCTCAACGTTCGCTTCGGCGACAAGACCGCGACCCCGGTGGTCGACGGCCTCGACCTGAAAGTCGACAAAGGCGAAGTACTGGCCATCGTTGGCGAGTCGGGTTCGGGCAAATCCGTGACCATGATGGCGCTGATGGGCCTGATCGAGCACCCCGGCATCGTCACCGCCGACTCGCTCAGCTTTGACGGCAAAGATATGCTCAAGCTGAGCAACCGTCAGCGTCGGCAGATCGTCGGCAAAGACCTGTCGATGGTCTTCCAGGACCCGATGACCGCACTGAACCCGAGCTACACCGTCGGTTTCCAGATCGAAGAAGTGCTGCGTCTGCACCTGAAAATGTCCGGCAAGCAAGCGCGTAAACGTGCGATCGAACTGCTGGAAAAAGTAGAAATCCCGGGCGCCGCGAGCCGTATGGACGCCTACCCGCACCAACTCTCCGGCGGTATGAGCCAGCGTGTTGCGATCGCCATGGCGATTGCCGGCGAGCCGAAACTGCTGATCGCCGACGAACCGACCACTGCACTGGACGTGACGATTCAGGCACAGATCATGGATCTGCTGCTGGCGTTGCAGAAAGAACAGAACATGGGCCTGGTGCTGATCACTCACGACCTCGCGGTCGTGGCTGAAACCGCCCAGCGCGTCTGCGTGATGTACGCAGGCCAGGCTGTTGAAGTCGGTCAGGTGCCGCAACTGTTCGACGTCCCGGCACACCCCTACAGCGAAGCGCTGCTCAAGGCGATTCCCGAGCACAGCCTCGGCGCCGCACGTCTGTCGACCCTGCCGGGCATCGTCCCGGGCCGCTACGACCGTCCGCAGGGTTGCCTGCTGTCGCCGCGCTGCCCGTACGTGCAGGACAGCTGCCGCGCACAGCGTCCAGGCCTTGATCCAAAAGCCCACAGCCTCGCCCGCTGCTTCTTCCCGCTGAACCAGGAGGTGGCGTAATGGCCGTCGTACTTACCGCCCGCGACCTGACCCGTCACTACGAAGTCTCCCGTGGCCTGTTCAAGGGCCACGCGACTGTACGCGCGCTGAATGGCGTGTCGTTCGAACTGGAAGCCGGCAAGACCCTCGCCGTAGTTGGCGAGTCGGGCTGCGGCAAATCCACCCTAGCCCGCGCGTTGACGCTGATTGAAGACCCGTCGTCCGGCTCCTTGAAAATTGCCGGCCAGGAAGTCGCCGGTGCCGACAAGGCCCAGCGCAAGCAACTGCGCAAAGACGTGCAGATGGTGTTCCAAAGCCCGTACGCGTCGTTGAATCCACGGCAGAAAGTCGGTGACCAGCTCGGCGAGCCGCTGCTGATCAACACCAACCTGAGCGCTGCCGAACGTCGCGAGAAAGTCCAGGCGATGATGAAGCAGGTCGGCTTGCGTCCCGAGCACTATCAGCGTTATCCGCACATGTTCTCCGGCGGTCAGCGTCAGCGTATCGCCCTGGCTCGCGCCATGATGCTGCAACCGAAAGTGCTGGTGGCGGATGAACCGACCTCGGCACTGGACGTGTCGATTCAGGCGCAGGTACTCAACCTGTTCATGGATCTGCAGCAGGAGTTCAACACCGCTTACGTGTTCATCTCGCACAACCTTGCGGTGGTGCAACACGTGGCCGATGACGTGATGGTGATGTACCTCGGTCGCCCGGTGGAACTGGGCCCGAAAAACGACATCTACGAGCGTCCGCTGCACCCGTACACCCAGGCGCTGCTGTCGGCGACCCCGACCATTCATCCGGACCCGAACAAGCCGAAAATCAAGATTGTCGGCGAACTGCCTAACCCGCTGAACCCGCCACCGGGCTGTGCTTTCCACAAGCGCTGCCCGTATGCGACCGAGCGTTGCAGCACGGAAGAGCCGGCGTTGCGCCAGCTCGACAGCCGGCAGGTGGCTTGCCACTACGCCGAGCAGTTCCTCGACGGCGCGGCGTAAGCAAATCTGGAGGCTACAAAAAAACTGTAGGAGTGAGCCTGCTCGCGATTGCGTTATTTCAGTCAACATCCTCATCGACTGATACACCGCTATCGCGAGCAGGCTCACTCCTACAGGGATCGCATTTCAAACAGAGTGACGTGTTGAGCAAACCCCTTCCACCTCGATTGCGCATCAGTCGAGGCAGTAGGGGTTTTCTTTTGCCTGCGATTTACGTCTGGCTATCACCTTCGTCGTCATCAGAGTCCGGTTCATCAGTGGTCGAGTCGTCATCATCGGCGCTGCCACCCTGCCCCTGATCGCCCGGCTCGGACTCGGACTTGGCAAGCATCAAGCCGCTATGCCCGACCTGCCCGTTGAACGCCTGAGAATCGTGATCCTCGCACTCGGCCCAGGCCGTCGCGGTGCCGAGGGACAGCATGACCATCACTTTCAACAGCAATAAAACCCGTAGCAACCTGCTTTTCATAGCCGACTCCATCCATTTTCAGGTGAGACATTCGTGCCTGACTGGCGCTGTGTGAAATCTAGTTCCGATCCATCGGGTTCACCAGATAGGACGCTAAGGAGCGGGCAGAAATGCCCTTCATGGAAAGACAGTTTTCGAATAATACTCATAGCCGCAACAGCTAAGCGCCGCCGCGTGATCGCGTGGCCTGCCAAGTCAGCGGGATGGAAATCAACACCATCAGCGCACTCGCCAGCCACACACTGTGGCCCCCCAATTGACCATACAACTGGCCACTGAGCACCGGTGACAACAGTGCACTAGCGCTCCAGCTCATAAAGAACAGGCCGAAGTACTGACCGCTTTTGCCGCCCTGGGCAAAACGCATGGCCAGCACATTCAGCGGCGGCATGAAAAACGCCTCGCCCAGGGTCCAGATCAGCGTCGACAGGCAGACGTAAAACAGCCCGGAACCGAACGGCAGCATGCCCAACCCGCACGCCAGCAACACACTGCCGAGCAGCATTTGCCGACGCATACCCCAGCGCTCGCCCCAATGCGATAGCGGAATCTGCAGGGCGATCACCAACAACGCATTGAGGCCGAACTGCCAACCGATGGCCTCAGTGCTCAGGTGGTAGTAATCACGCAGATAATTGCCCAGCGTGCTGTAGACCGTGTCGAACGCGATGCCCAGCACGGCCGTCGCTGCCAGCAACCAGAGGAATGGCTTGTCGCGATATGGCACCGCGGAACCTGCGTCGTCCGTGGACTTTTCGTCATTGATCAGCACCGGTCGCTGCCACGTGGTGCGAACAAACCAGAGCAGCGCCAACAACGTCATCGCCGCGCTGCCGAAAAACACCCAGCGAAAATCGGTCTGCGCCAACACCCCGCCCGCAACGCCGGCGGCCGCCATGCCGAGGTTGCGCGCCACCCGGCTCAAGGCCTGCGCACGCGAACGTTGAGTGACTTCGCAATATTCCATGATCAGGCGTTGGTGCAGCGTGCGAATAGCCCCGTCGATGGTTCCGCTGAGCAACAGCAATGCCGCCAGCAACGGCACCAGCGTCACCAGCCCCAGCAGAATCAGCACCCACACCGAAATAAAGAACAACGCCGCCGTCAGCCGCGCCGTGCGCACATGATCACTGAGCCAGCCCCCGAGCATCGAACCGACCAGCAAACCCGCACCGTACGCCGACAGCAGCCAGCCAACCGTCTCGATCGCCAGCCCCAGTTCCTGACGCAGGTACAACGCCATGAACAGCTTGACCATGCTGCTCAAGCGATTGATGAACAACAACGCCGCGAGCACCCAGGCCATCACGCCGAAATAGCCGTTCAGCCGTAGCAGGTGAGTCAGCCGACTCGTCATTCCATTGACCTCTCAAAGCGACTTGCGTGGAGCTGGAACACTAACGGCCAGCAGGCTGGTTGTCGCGTTCAAGTGCATCGAGATCACGAAAAACGGAGTCGTCCTACAGCCATTGCGCGCGATAAAATCGTGCCGAAGATCAACAGCCCCTCACCCTAACCCTCTCCCAGAGGTAGAGGGGACTGACCGAGGTGTTTGGGAGAGTTACGCCGACGTGAAATACCGAGTTGAACTCAGATTCTGAAACAGATCAAAAGCCCCTCACCCTAGCCCTCTCCCGGAGGGAGAGGGGACTGACCGAGGTGTTTGGCAGAGCTACGCCGACTTGAAATACCGAGTCGAACTCAGATTCTGAAACAGATCAAAAGCCCCACCCTAACCCTCTCCCGGAGGGAGAGGGGACTGACCGAGGTGTTTGGGCGAGCTACGCCGACGTGAAATACCGAGTCGAACTCAGATTCTGAAACAGATCAAAAGCCCCTCACCCTAGCCCTCTCCCGGAGGGAGAGGGGACTGACCGAGGTGTTTGGGCGAGCTACGCCGACGTGAAATACCGAGTCGAACTCAGATTCTGAAACAGATCAAAAGCCCCTCACCCTAGCCCTCTCCCGGAGGGAGAGGGGACTGATCGAGGTATTTGGGGGAGATACGCCGACGTGCGATACCGCGTCGAACTGAGGCTTTGAAAAACACACAAATCGGCCCCCTCTCCCTCCGGGAGAGGGCTGGGGTGAGGGGAAGCAACACCACAAATCCAAAGCCGACCACGCTGTGCTCCTCACCACTCAATAGGCCGAGTGTCAGCTCGCCTGCTCTTGATCTTGATCCACGGGCGACGTCGGAAGGCTGAGTGGAGGGATTGATCCGGGCGTGGGAGCGCAGCGACCGTTTGGCGCAGCCAAACACAGCGAGAGGAGGTGCAGCGAAGCAAACCGTAGGCGCTGCGCCCGGATCGATCCCGCAGCGAAGGAACCCCGAGCCCCAGCGAGCGGGCCGCACGCAGGAGCAAGCCTTTTGGGTTACCTTTTCGGCGTTTGGAAAAGGTGACCCGCCGTAAGGGCGGAACCCTAATCAGCAACACCCGCAGCAACGGATATACACCCAAAAACCCAATAGCATGGTCGGCCCAGAGGCCGCCAATACCAGGGCGAAAAAAAGCCCCCTAGGCATGCACCTAGAGGGCTTCGGACCAACCAATTCAGAACTTAATGATGCTCACGCGTCGCACGGAATTTCACATCCGGCCAACGCTCTTCCATCAACGCAAGGTTAACCCGCGTCGGCGCCAGGTAAGTCAGGTGCCCCCCGCCATCGACCGCCAGGTTCTCCACAGCCTTGTTAGAGAATTCCTCAAGCTTCTTCTTGTCGCTGCACTCAATCCAGCGCGCGGAATACACAGTGATCGGCTCATACGAGCACTCAACCTTGTATTCCTCCTTCAAACGGCTGGCGACCACATCAAACTGCAGCACACCGACGGCGCCCAGAATGATGTCGTTGCTGCGCTCCGGGAAAAACACCTGCGTTGCACCCTCTTCGGCCAACTGCTGCAGACCCTGACGCAACTGCTTGGACTTCAGCGGATCACGCAGACGCACACGACGGAACAGCTCCGGGGCGAAGTGCGGGATACCGGTAAAGCCCAGGGTTTCACCTTCACTGAAGGTGTCGCCGATCTGGATGGTGCCGTGGTTGTGCAGACCGATGATGTCGCCGGCAAAGGCTTCTTCAAGCTGCTCACGCTCGGAGGAGAAGAACGTCAAGGCGTCGCCGATGCGCACGTCCTTGCCGGTGCGCACGTGGCGCATCTTCATGCCTTTCTCGTACTTGCCGGAGCAAATGCGCATGAAGGCGATGCGGTCGCGGTGTTTCGGGTCCATGTTCGCCTGGATCTTGAAGATGAAGCCCGAGAACTTCTCTTCCACCGGCTCGACGGTACGCTCGTTGGCGACACGGGCCAATGGACGCGGCGCCCAATCAACGACGGCGTCCAATACGTGGTCAACACCGAAGTTGCCCAAAGCAGTACCGAAGAACACCGGAGTCAACTGACCGTCGAGGAATTCCTGCTGGTTGAATTCGTGGCAGGCGCCCTGCACCAGTTCCAGCTGTTCGATGAAACGCTCGTACTCGTCGCCCAAATGCGCGCGGGCTTCGTCGGAGTCGAGTTTCTCGATGATCTTGGTTTCGGTGCGTTCGTGACCGTGACCGGCGGTGTAGACAATGATGTAGTCGTCGGCCAGGTGATACACGCCCTTGAAGTCACGGTAACAACCAATCGGCCAGGTGATCGGCGCGGCCTTGATCTTCAGAACAGCTTCGATTTCGTCGAGCAGTTCGATCGGGTCGCGGATGTCACGGTCGAGTTTGTTGATGAAGCTGACGATCGGCGTATCACGCAGACGGCAGACGTCCATCAGCGCAATGGTCCGTGGCTCGACACCTTTACCGCCGTCGAGAACCATCAATGCCGAGTCCACCGCCGTCAGGGTGCGGTAAGTATCTTCGGAGAAGTCTTCGTGGCCCGGGGTGTCGAGCAGGTTGATCATGTGTTCGCGATACGGGAACTGCATGACCGACGTGGTAATGGAAATGCCCCGCTGTTTCTCCATCTCCATCCAGTCGGATGTCGCATGGCGATCGGATTTACGGGATTTCACCGTACCGGCCACTGCAATCGCCTTGCCCATCAACAGGAGCTTTTCGGTGATCGTGGTTTTACCGGCATCGGGGTGGGAAATAATGGCGAAAGTGCGGCGTTTCGCGACTTCGGCGGCCTGGTTGGTCATGGGAAATCGCCTGGCGGTGATTCAAAAAAGGGCCGCGATTATAGCCCAACTCGATGCAATAACCGAACCGTTGAGCACATTAAGGGTGGCCAAATGCTGCCGCAGATGGGAACCTTTTAAAGCACGGAGACGTCCATCCCCTGTTACGAATTTTCGTCAGGGGCTGAAAAATCAGCAAGTTAGCCTGACGAGGCTGCGCTCATGGCTCGCTTTCAGCCCCCTTTTGCGGCGCTGAAAAACGGCTACTTTTCGCGAACGACGCTCCCGGCAGCCAAGGCTTGGCTTGCCACACGGGACTTCGCTCGCCGACTACAAAAAAAGGAGTCCGCCTGTGGCTATCCGCTATGGCAAAGGGCTGATGGGAGGTGCGGTGGTGATCGCGCTCCTGGCCCTGCTGGTCCACTGGATCGGCATCAACACGATCGAACACTACCGCGACGATTTGTTGTTTTACCTGCAAGCTCATCTGATTCTCGTCCTCGCTTCAATGCTGGCCGCCCTTGTCGTGGGCATCCCCGCCGGTATCTTTCTCAGTCGCCCGACCATGGTCGGCCGCGCCGAACGCTTCATGCAGATCTTCAATATCGGTAACACCGTGCCACCGCTGGCCGTGCTCGCGATTGCCCTGGGCGTCCTCGGCATCGGCAGTGGCCCGGCGATCTTCGCTTTGTTCCTCGCCTCCCTGTTGCCGATTGTGCGCAACACCTACGAAGGCCTGAAAAACGTGCAGGGCTCGCTGAAAGAAGCGGCCGTCGGCATCGGCATGACCCCGCGCCAAGTGCTATGGAAAGTCGAATTGCCCAACGCCGTGCCGATCATCGTCGGTGGTGTGCGCGTGGCTTTGGCAATCAACGTCGGCACCGCGCCGCTGGCCTTCTTGATCGGTGCCAACAGCCTCGGCAGCCTGATCTTCCCTGGCATCGCCCTGAACAATCAGCCGCAACTGTTGCTCGGCGCCGCGTGCACCGCGCTGCTGGCCTTGCTGCTCGATGGCGTCGTCACCCTCGCCAGCCGCCTCTGGCTGGAACGCGGTTTGCGCCCGTCTTAAGGCTTTTGCGAAGGAATACCTATGAAACGATTTAGTTTGATTCTGGGCTGCATCCTGCTGTTCGCAGGAGTAGCGCAAGCCGCTGAAAAACCGCTGATCCGCCTCGGCGCCCGGGTCTTCACCGAGCAGACCCTGCTCGCCGAAATCACCGCGCAATACCTGCGCAGCAAAGGCTACGACGCACAGATTACCGGTGGTCTCGGCAGCAACCTTGCCCGCAGCGCTCACGAAAGCGGGCAGCTGGACATGCTCTGGGAATACACCGGCGTGTCGCTGGTGGCCTACAACCATGTCACTGAAAAACTCGACAGCGCCCAGTCCTACGCCCGGGTAAAAGAACTCGACGCGAACAAAGGCCTGGTCTGGCTGACCCCGTCGAAATTCAGCAACACCTACGCCCTCGCCCTCCCTGAAAAGGTCGCCGAGGAATATCCGCAGATCAACAACATCAGCCAGTTGAACGAAGTGCTGCGCGCCGAGGCCAAGACCAATCACCTGGTGGCGCTGGATACCGAGTTCGCCAACCGCTCCGACGGCCTGATCGGCATGGTCGATCTGTACGGCATGAACCTGACCCGCAAGAACATCCGCCAGATGGACGCGGGCCTGGTTTACACCGCACTGCGCAACGGCCAGGTGTTTGCCGGTCTGGTTTACACCACCGACGGTCGCCTCAACGCTTTCGGCCTGAAACTGCTGGAAGACGACAAGCACTACTTCCCCGACTACACCGCCGCACCGGTGGTGCGTCAGGCTTATCTCGATAAGCACCCGCAACTGGCCGAACAGCTCAAGCCGCTGGCCGAACTGTTCGATGACGAAACCATGCGCCAGCTCAACGCGCGGGTCGACGTCGATCACGAAAGCCCATCGAAAGTTGCCGCCGATTTCCTGCGCCAACATCCGCTGAATTAAGAGAGGAGAAGTCATGGAATTCCTGAACGCCTTTTCCCATCTCGACTGGCAGCAGGTAATGCACCTGACCTGGCAGCACATCACCCTCGTCGGCATCGCCGTGACCCTGGCGATTGTCGTTGGCGTGCCGCTGGGCATTCTGATGACACGCTTTCCGACCCTCGCTGGCCCCTTGCAAGCCAGCGCCACGGTGCTGCTGACCGTGCCGTCGATTGCCCTGTTCGGTCTGCTGCTGCCGTTCTACTCGAAGTTCGGCCAAGGCCTCGGGCCGATGCCGGCAATCACCGCCGTGTTCCTTTATTCATTGCTGCCGATCATGCGCAACACCTACCTCGCCCTGACGGGTGTAGAGCCGGGTATCCGTGAAGCCGCGCGCGGCATCGGCATGACCTTCGGCCAGCGTCTGCGCATGGTCGAATTGCCGATTGCGGTGCCAGTGATCCTCGCCGGCGTGCGCACCGCCGTGGTGATGAACATCGGTGTGATGACCATCGCCGCGACCATCGGCGCCGGCGGCCTCGGTGTATTGATCCTCGCGTCCATCAGCCGCAGTGACATGTCGATGCTCATCGTCGGCGCACTGCTGGTCAGTCTTCTGGCCATTTTCGCTGACCTGTTTCTCCAATGGCTGCAACGCTCGTTGACTCCAAAAGGACTGCTCAAATGATCGAACTTCAAAACCTCAGCAAAACTTTCCAAAGCAACGGCAAAGATGTCAAAGCCGTGGACTCGGTAAGCCTGACCGTCAATGAAGGCGAAATCTGTGTGTTCCTCGGGCCATCGGGTTGCGGCAAAAGCACCACGCTGAAGATGATCAATCGCCTGATCAAACCGACCTCGGGCAAGATCCTCATCAACGGCGAAGACACCACCGATCTCGACGAAGTAACGCTGCGGCGCAACATCGGTTATGTGATCCAGCAGATCGGTCTGTTCCCGAACATGACCATCGAAGAGAACATCGTCGTCGTGCCGAAACTGCTCGGCTGGGACAAACAGAAATGCCACGACCGCGCCCGCGAGTTGATGAGCATGATCAAGCTCGAGCCCAAGCAGTATCTGCATCGTTATCCGCGTGAATTGTCCGGCGGCCAGCAACAGCGCATCGGCGTGATCCGCGCACTGGCGGCGGATGCGCCGCTGCTGTTGATGGACGAACCGTTCGGTGCGGTCGACCCGATCAACCGCGAGATGATCCAGAACGAATTCTTCGAAATGCAACGCGCGCTGAACAAGACCGTGATCATGGTCAGCCACGACATCGACGAAGCGATCAAACTCGGCGACAAGATCGCGATTTTCCGCGCTGGTAAACTGCTGCAGATCGATCATCCGGACACGCTGCTCGCGCACCCGGCAGACGACTTTGTCAGCAACTTCGTCGGCCAGGACAGCACGCTCAAACGTCTGTTGTTGGTGAAAGCCGAAGATGCCGCGGACAACGCACCGTCGGTGAGCCCGGAAACGCCGGTGGCTGATGCGCTGGAATTGATGGACGAGCATGACCGTCGCTACGTGGTGGTCACCTGTGCCGAGAACAAGGCGCTGGGCTATGTGCGCCGTCGTGATCTGCACCGTCAGACCGGCACTTGCGCGCAGTTCCTGCGTGAGTTCAACGCCACAGCGGCGTACGACGAGCATTTGCGCATCCTGCTGTCGCGCATGTACGAGTTCAACCGTTCGTGGTTGCCGGTGATGGATGCCGAGCGGGTGTTCCTCGGTGAGGTGACGCAGGAGTCGATTGCGGCTTATCTGAGTTCGGGGCGTTCGCGCGGGATGAAGACCAGTATCGTCTCGCCGGCTGAAGCAGTGGTCGCCTGATTTTCGGATAGGAAACACAAATCCCTGTAGGAGTGAGCCTGCTCGCGATAGCGCAATATCAGTCAATGAAGATGTCGGCTGAAAAAAAGTCATCGCGAGCAGGCTCACTCCTACAGGACCGGGGGTGTTACCAAGTCCTTCACAAGGCGGAAAAGAATCTCAACACCTGAGAACCAGACAGCATGCCCTGGACAGCCTTCCAAACAACCAAAATCCCCCTCACCCCCTCCTTTCGCCGCCAACGTCGCCGATATTGCCGCCTTCACACTTACCCACGATTTCGCCGACATAATCCGCGAACGTGCAGGTATTTTTAACACTGGAAAATTCTCGGGGAACATCTGCCCGTCATCTCGGTCGGCTACAAAGAGTGATGAACGCGACGCACGTCAGAAGCGTGCAAAAACGCGACATTTTTAGTTGATCTCACGCCCCTCACGCCCTAAAGTTCGCGCCGAACGTCCATGCTGGAAACGATCCATCCGGCTCAAGTACTGACGACGAGACAGCAAGGCCAAGGGAAAGCTGCACCTCCCATGGCCTTTTTGCTTTCGGCGACATGCCTTGGGAAGTAGGCGAACCAAAGTGGGGATACGGAGGGCGTTCATTTGCACCCATTGATTAACTTAGTTTGCCAGTAGGAGTTCCCAGCATGTCGATCCAGGTCGAAGACTATTTCGCGCGCGCTACATTCGACAAAATGAAGGCGTTCGCCGACAAACAGGAAACCCCGTTCGTGGTGATCGACACCGCGATGATCGCCCAGGCCTACGATGACCTGCGCGCCGGTTTCGAATTCGCCAAGGTCTACTACGCGGTCAAGGCCAACCCGGCTGTCGAGATCATCGACCTGCTCAAAGAGAAAGGTTCGAGCTTCGACATCGCCTCGATCTACGAACTGGACAAAGTTATGGATCGCGGCGTCAGCGCCGACCGTATCAGCTACGGCAACACGATCAAGAAATCCAAGGACATCCGCTACTTCTACGAGAAGGGCGTGCGTCTGTTCTCCACCGACTCCGAAGCCGACCTGCGCAACATCGCCAAGGCTGCACCGGGCTCGAAAGTCTATGTGCGCATCCTCACCGAAGGCTCGACCACGGCTGACTGGCCACTGTCGCGCAAATTCGGCTGCCAGACCGACATGGCCATGGACTTGCTGATCCTCGCTCGCGACCTCGGCCTGGTGCCTTACGGGATCTCCTTCCACGTCGGTTCGCAACAGCGCGACATCAGCGTTTGGGATGCGGCGATCGCCAAGGTCAAAGTGATCTTCGAGCGTTTGAAAGAAGAAGACGGCATCCACCTCAAGCTGATCAACATGGGCGGTGGCTTCCCGGCCAACTACATCACCCGCACCAACAGCCTGGAAACCTACGCCGAAGAAATCATCCGCTTCCTCAAAGAAGACTTCGGTGATGACTTGCCGGAAATCATTCTCGAGCCGGGCCGTTCGCTGATCGCCAACGCCGGTATTCTGGTCAGCGAAGTGGTGCTGGTTGCACGCAAGTCGCGCACTGCCGTCGAGCGTTGGGTATATACCGATGTGGGCAAGTTCTCCGGCCTGATCGAAACCATGGACGAAGCGATCAAGTTCCCGATCTGGACCGAGAAGAAAGGCGAGATGGAAGAAGTCGTCATCGCTGGCCCGACTTGCGATAGCGCCGACATCATGTACGAGAACTACAAGTACGGCCTGCCGCTGAACCTGGCGATCGGTGATCGTCTGTACTGGCTGTCGACCGGTGCGTATACCACCAGTTACAGCGCGGTTGAGTTCAATGGCTTCCCGCCGTTGAAATCGTTCTACGTGTAATCAATGCCCTGATGAAAAGGCCCATGCATGGGCCTTTTTTATTTGCGCAACCATGTCTCAAGGTGATCGACCATCGCCATGAACTCGTCGGCCACTTCCTTTATACCCGCTAATTGGAAATTCAACTCTCTGAGTGTCGACACGCGCTGGGCTTTCAACAACTCATTGATCGCAGTGTCTATGCGTAAAACGGTCTCCCCGATAAACACGCTGATTTGCGCACTCACGGAAGCCAATCCGTGAAACAACCGGGCAACATCAGCCTTGTACTCTGCGGCGCGAACGACTGCATTCAAAGAGGAATACGTGATGTCCCAAACCGGTACTGTGCGGGTATCGCGGAACAGTTCCGGGACAATTGTCGGCTCGGCATGGCATTGGCAGATGCGATGGTCCATTGCCCTGACAAACACGGAGTGCAATCCGAACGACTCATCATGCACCTCTGCGATGGGGTATTTCAGTTGTTGGATCACCGCCCTGAGCGAATAAAAGCGCAGCGTCAACTCGTGAATCAGGCCCCGCACGTCAGTGGCTGGAGACAACTTCCACGTTGGCGATCCGGACAGGCTGTACAACTTGAAATCCACTTGATCGAGCCGCTCGCTCCTCGAGGTACTTTGGCTGATGTCCCGGGTTTCGTGGGTAAATACGGTGAGATCCGAAACGTAAACCTTGCACAAGTCCCGGGCCTCATCAGTCCATTCCCAGAACTCTTGCAGATAACGCTCATTGAAGCGGGCGTTGTTCAAGCGCGAGTCGCTGGCCAACACGGCAGGTACATGACCGCTGACCCGGCAGCGCTCAAATACCACGGCAATATTGTTAAACGTCGGCACAAGAGACCCGAGAAACGCCGTGTAGCGATCCAGTACGCGCCGCTGCCCGGCAGAAAACTCATAGGCAAGTGTATTCATCGCTACTCAAGAGGCGATGGGCGCACAGCCCACCGCCCCAACTCCTTACAGTTGAACCGCTTTCAGATACTTGACGACGTCGGTAATCCGGGCAATCGCGTCGGTTGCACGGTCTTCTACCGGCTGAACCCTGTCCTGCTTGAAATCTCGGCAAAACGATTCAAAACCCGCGACCAGATTGGAAAACTCATTCACATAGCTCCAACGCCTGTCATCCAATTGATCAAGCACCTCGACCAGTTGAATTTTCCCCTCGGTCTGGGCGATCTCGTTCGCGTATTTTTTGACCTGCGCTCGCAAGTCAGCGGCCTTGTCCCTGAGTTTGTTGTAGCCCGCCAGCATGTTCAGGAAGGAAATCGATTCACCAATCCCGGCAATGATTTTTTTCAGCGTGTCGACGGCCAGCAGTGCGACCGCAACCTGTGGTGGCGCCATCCCCAAGGCTTTGAGACTGTCCAGGGATAACTGCGTTTCCTTGCCGATCTTCTCTATACCTGCCTTGGCGATCAAGTCGATGCCTTCGGCCACCGATTTCATTTCTACTTCCAGAGCGATCACTTTCTCCTCAGCTTTTACTTTCAGCGCATGCGTGATGTCCTGATCCTGTTGCAGCGTCGCAATCCATTCCTGCGAAGCGGCTCGGTCATAGGCCGTGCTCATAGCGTTGCGGGTAGTTTTCAGATCTTCGAAGCGTTCGCAGATTTTTTTGTAGAGGCTTTTAAGCTCGGTTTCCATATCCTCACGGACTTCATCTGCATCTTCTGGATAGGCAAGTTCAGCCTGAAAGCCCTTCAGCTTGGTCTGTGCGCGCTCCATAGCGATAACATCGCTCTGGGATTGATTACGGATATCAAAGCCGGTTTTCTGGATGGCATCGGCCAGTTCTTTCATGGTCCGCACGGTGCCCGGCAAATAATTGAACTGTTCAAACAACATTTGCGCTGTAACATTACGCTCCTGAACCGCAAGAGCATGCTCTCGAAGAGCAGCAACATCTAAATCGGGGTAGGTTTTAATATTATACGGCGATAGCATTACTGTCTTGCTCCTGAATACCGAAAAGCTGTTTCCATACTCTTTATCCGCTGCAGCGAAAACGCCCAGCAGTTGATCAGAACTCGATTTGATCTGTTCCCATGGATCAGTAATAGCCAGAATCTGGTTTTTGAATCGTCGCAGGGAAGTTACCTCCAAGAGAAGATCAGCTTCTTTGACAGATGCAGTGACATAAGTACTCAGCGCATTCCACACCAACATCAGGTTTTGCGTGGCGACTTCAGCTTCGATGGTTACGTAACTCAGATTTTGCAAGTCGTCGCGTACTTTGTTCAACGAACTCAGGGTCTGGCTCTTACTGGCCATTTTCTGGTTAGCCGATTGTTGTTGTTCTTTAAGTACATTTCGCTCCTTGCGGATCTTTTCAGCTTTCACGCCCTGATAGATACCCAGAATCAAGCCACCAATGTTCAAGGTCGCTGCAGATTTGATTGCTTCCTGAACCAGTTGGTCATACTGCTTGTTGAGTTCATCGATCTCTTTCGAGCGCTGGTCAATCTCACCCTGGAGGACCTGAATGTCCGCCTGGTAAGTATTTCGCGACACAAACTCCAGGCGCAGCTTGATCTCCGGCAATACTTTTTCGCGCATATCAATGCCAAAGCTGTCCAGCTGCGCCCGCACCCGTTCGGCTTTTTCATGGCACTGCCTGACCTTGCCGAGCATGTCGTTAAGGTAGGCCTTGATCTCCGGAACATCCCCTGCCGGCAATGCAAGATCAGGAAGATTGGGGATCTGTCGCTTGAGTTCCAGATATTGTTCCGGCGTGTTGATATCGTGCTCTTCCAGATACCTCGAAGCTTTCAGATCCTCATAGATCTCGACGATGCCTTTACCTGTGCGGATGATGCTGCCGGCGAAAATCTTCAGGTCGGTTCCGGTGAGCATGACTTGCTCGCGTAACGGCGACCAGCGTTTGGCGTGATCATACGTCGTGGTAAAGGTGCGCAGAAAATCTGCCGGTTTGAGGCCTACGCCACCGGTATCACCGGCACCGTAATTCAAATAGGCAATGACGTCTTGCAATCTGACGGGCAAAGACAGCCCTAGAACTTCATACTTCCTTAAACTAATGATCTGCTCTTTGGTTAACTGAATACCGGTATCCCGATTGTATTCTTCACCCTCGCCTAAAGAGGCATTAACAAATGCTTGAGGCGCCTTGGTGGCAGCCTCGACAATCTTGCTGTCAATTGTGGATTGCATAAAAGACTCCTTGTCTTAGTTTGATGATTAATTTGTCAAACAGGCTGCGAAGCGGAAATCCCTTATCACCAACCCGAAACAAACCTTAGAGCACCAAAACAAAAACAAACAAGCGTCAATATATTAAAAATCAAGACAACAAAGAACAAAGCCATATATCTTCAAGGCAAATTAAATAACCAAAAGCCCTTCGAACAACTAAAAACCCAAATAAACCCTTACTCGCTAACCCATTCATTCAGACGTAATAAGTATTCGTCTGCCAGTGCACGGATCTGCGCGTGGCGAGCGTTCTTCAATGATTCACTGGCGACCCGGAGAAAGTTGGAATTCCCCCCGACCAACGCCTTGCGCAGCCAGTCGAGCGCCTCTTCGACACGCCCCTCATCCGCGAGCACCGCTGCAAAACTGAACTGCCCGCGAAAATCACCCCCCTCAGCCGAGCGCCGATACCAGTCGCGAGCCGCGGCCGCATCCACCGGGCATGCCTGCCCTTCTTCCAGATACCGCCCAAGCAGGTTCATCGATTTCGCATGTCCCCGCTCAGCAGCGCACCGATACAGCGCCAACGCCTGCGAATGATCCATCGCGACGCCCCGCCCTGTCGCGAGCAGATTTGCGAGGTTGTACATCGCCCAATCCAGTCCGGCCTCCGCGGCGATCCGGTAATGCTGCGCAGCAACCGACGCATCCACCGCAATGCCCCAACCATGCTCATGACAACGCCCGAGCATGTTGCGCGCCATCAGGTGCCCGCGCCCGGCGGCGATGCCGAACCAGCGCAGCGCCAGCGCTTGATCCTGCGCTATTCCCTGGCCATCCAGCAGGATTTGCCCAAGCAACGCCTGCGCTTCAACTTCACCCTCGCCCGCCGCCAGCAGAATCGCCTGCGCCGCGCGTGCCGGGCTTTCTACAAGCATGGCGCTGAGCTGCTCGCCGCTGAGGACTTCCTCGCGGCGCAGTAGGAAACTCATACCTCGACCCAGCGCCGCAGCAGGTTGTGATACGTACCGGTGAGGCGGATCAGCGAAGGATGATCAGGCATGTCTTGAGTCAGTTGCTGAATCGCACCATCCATCTCGAACAGCAACGCGCGCTGACTGTCTTCACGCACCAGACTCTGAGTCCAGAAAAACGACGCATAGCGCGCCCCGCGAGTGACCGCGTTGACCTTGTGCAGGCTGGTGCCGGGGTACAAGACCATGTCGCCGGCCGGCAACTTCACCCGTTGCGTGCCGTAGGTGTCTTGGATTTCCAGCTCGCCGCCGTCGTAATCCGCAGGCTCGCTGAAGAACAGCGTGGCCGACAGATCGGTGCGCACCCGTTCGATGCTGCCCTTGGGTTGGCGCACGGCGTTGTCGATGTGGAAATCGAAACTGCCACCGGCCGTGTAACAGTTCACTAACGGCGGGAAGACTTTGTGCGGCAGCGCGGCGGACATGAACAATGGGTTTTTCCACAGCCGTTCAAGCATCGCCGCGCCGATTTCCTTCGCCAGCGGATGGCCTTCGAGCAGTTGCAGATTGTGCTTCGCTTTGGCCGACTGGAAGCCAGCGGTGATCTTGCCATCGGCCCAATCGGCCTGCTCCAACGCCTGGCGAATGCGCTGCACTTCGTCTTTCGCGAACAATCCGGGAATGTGCAGCAGCATGGGGTTGTCACCTGATGGCAAAGAGGCGGCAATGGTATTGATTCTTATTGGCCGTGTAAAACCCGAGAGACGAATGAACTGGCAAAAACCGTAAGGTTAAATTGTAAAGAATGTAAATTCAGTGCGAATAACAATGTTTCGCAATTGATACGAATACCTGTTTACCCTATATTCCGCCGCCTCAAATCCTTGGGGAGGGGAATAAAAATGGCACGTCAGCACGCACAATTACCGGTCAGTTCACCACGTCTGCTCGCCTCTGCAATCGGTGTGGCAATCACCGCCGGCTCCGCTGGCCAGATGGTCTTCGCCGCGGAAAAAACCGACAGCAAAGCCACCGGCAATGCCATCGCCCTGGACGCCACCGCCATCACCGGCGAAGCGCAGGACTCGACGTCCTACCAGGTCGAAAAAGCCTCCTCGCCCAAGTACACCGCGCCGCTGGTCGACACGCCGCGCTCGGTCACCGTTATTCCGCAACAAGTTCTGAAAGATACCGGCGCGCTGAACATGCAGGACGCGCTGCGCACCGTGCCGGGCATCACCTTCGGCGCCGGTGAAGGTGGTAACCCACAGGGCGACCGTCCGTTCATCCGTGGCTTCGACGCCCAGGGCGACACCTACCTCGATGGCGTGCGCGACACCGGTTCGCAGAGCCGCGAGATCTTCGCCGTGGAAAACATTGAAGTCAGCAAGGGCCCGAACTCCGCCATTGGCGGTCGCGGCGCGGCAGGCGGCAGCATCAACCTGGTGAGCAAGAAAGCGCACTTGGGCAACTCGTTCGACGGCGGCTTCACCTACGGCTCCGACCAGACCCAGCGCTACACCCTCGATGGCAACTACCAGTTCAGCGACACCGCCGCCGGCCGTCTGAACCTGATGAGCCACGAGAGCAACGTCGCCGGTCGCGACAAAGTCGATTACGACCGCTGGGGTATCGCACCGTCCTTGGCGTTTGGCCTGGGCACCGACACCCGCGTCAACCTCGACTACTACCATCTCGAAAGCAACGACACCCCGGATTCGGGCGTTCCGTACACCATTCCGGCCGGCGGCTCCGCTGCACGCACCAAGTCCAATCCGGACAAGCCTTACGCCGGCGGTGACCACAGCAATTTCTACGGTCTGGATCGCGACTTCCGCAAGGGCCGCACTGACACCGCGACCTTCGCCATCGAGCACGACCTGAGCGACTCGCTGACGATCAAGAACACCCTGCGCCACGGCACCAGCATGCAGGATTACATCCTGACCCAGCCGGACGACAGCAAGGGCAACGTCAACAACGGCACGGTCTGGCGTCGGGCGAATACGCGGGTGAGCAATACCGAGACCACCACCAACCAGACTGACCTGTTCGGTAACTTCTACGTCGCCGGCTTCAAGAACAGCTTCTCCACCGGCATTGAATACACCCGTGAGGAAAGCCAGAAGTCCTCGTATAACGTCAACACCGACACCACGCCGCGCACACCGGGCAACTCCAGCACTAACTGCACCCCGTCGATGGTCGGCGCTTCGAGTGGCTACAACTGCACCTCGCTGTCGAATCCAAACGCAAACGATCCGTGGAACGGCGCCATTTCGCGCAACTACGCCGGCACCGACACCCAAGCCAACACCTACGCGCTGTATGTGTTCGACACCCTGGAGCTGAACGAGCAGTGGCTGGTGAACATGGGGCTGCGTTACGACCACTTCGACACTGACTACAAGACCTACAACGCTGCCGGCACCACCACGTCCAAGGGTGACGACACCAGCGAGTTCGTCACCGGTCAGTTCGGCGTCGTCTACAAGCCGGCGGAAAACGGCAGCATCTACGCCTCCTACGCCACCTCGGCCACGCCGCCGGGCAACACCTTGGGCGAAGGTCAGGAAGGCAATCCGTTGGGCGGCACCCCGGATCGCAGCGGCAACCTGCTGAGCAGCGACATGGAGCCGGAAACCACCAAGAACTACGAAATCGGTACCAAGTGGGATCTGCTCAACGATCGCCTGTCGCTGACTGCTGACATCTTCCGCACCGAGAAAGAAAACGCTCGTGTGCAAGTCGACACCACCTCGTACGAAAACGCCGGCAAGACCCGTGTGCAAGGTGTCGAGCTGTCGGCCAGCGGCAAGATCACCGACAAGTGGCAAGTGTTCGCCGGTTACGCGTTCATGGACAGCGAACAAGTCGATGGCGGTCCACTGGGCCGGGCCAACGATGGCAACGAGCTACCTAACACGCCGAAAAACAGCGCCAGCCTGTGGACCACTTATCAGGTCACGCCGAAGCTGACCATCGGTGGCGGTGCGTTCTACGTCGACGACGTGTACGGCAGCGTGGCCAACACCACCATGGTTGACTCATATGTTCGCTACGACGCGATGGCGGCTTACAAGCTGACCAAGAACGTCGACCTGCAACTCAACGTGCAGAACCTGACCAACGAAACCTATTACGACAAAGCCTTCTCGACCCACTTCGCCAATCAGGCGGCTGGCCGTACGGCACTGTTGAGCACTAACTTCCACTTCTGACCGATGTAATCAATGTGGGAGCGAGCCTGCTCGCGAAGGCAATCTTTCAGCACCATCAATGTTGACTGACATACCGCTTTCGCGAGCAGGCTCGCTCCCACAGGGGAAAGTCGGAAGTCAGGCCCCGTTCATTCAGTTGAACGGGGCTTTTGTGCGTAAGAAAGAACGCTTCTCGATAACCCACGGCATAATGCGCGCCGTGAAGACAATTTTCGAACGGACGGCGAGTGACGTGTTGAAGAAAACCCTGTTCCAGTTGCACTGGTTTTTTGGCATCACCGCAGGCCTGGTGCTGGCCCTGATGGGCATCACCGGTGCGGCCTATTCGTTTCAGGACGAAATCCTGCGGGCGCTGAATCCCTCCGTTCTGCAAGTGGAAAAGCAAGTCGCCGGTGTCTTGCCGCCCGTCGAACTGGTCGAGCGTATCGAATCCACATCCGGCAAAAAAGTCTCGATGCTCTGGGTCGAAACCGACAGCGGCAACGCCGCGAAAGTGTTCTTCACGCCGCCCAAAGGTGAACGGCGCGGCGAGATGCGTTACTTCGATCCGTACACCGCTGAGTTCATGGGCGATGCCGTCGGCCAGGATTTCTTCGGCCTGATGCTGCAACTGCACCGCTTCCTCGCCATGGGCGATACCGGCCGCAACATCACCGGCGCCTGCACGCTGATTCTGCTGTTCTTCTGCCTTTCAGGGTTGTACCTGCGCTGGCCGCGGCAGTGGAACAGCTGGCGTGTTTGGCTGACCCTCGACTGGAAGAAAAAGGGTCGTGCCTTTAATTGGGATCTGCATTCGGTGGCCGGCACTTGGTGCCTACTGGTCTATCTGCTGCTGGCGTTGACCGGATTGTCCTGGTCGTATGAGTGGTACAACAAAGGCCTGACCAAATTGCTCTCCGACGCGCCGCAAAACGAGCGCGTGCGCGGCGGTCGCGGTCCAGCGCCAGAGGGCCCGGCGCCAACCGCCGACTACGCGGCAATGTGGAGCAGCATCTACAGCGCTGCCGGCCCGGGACTGGCCGCGTACAACATCCGCATGCCGGCCGTCGCAGGCCAACCGGCGACCGTGTTCTACCTGCTCGACAGCTCGCCGCATGATCGCGCGCTGAACCAGATCACTCTCGACCCGGCCACCGGTGTGGTCAAACGCGTTGACCGCTACGCCGACAAGAGCTTCAAGGCGCAACTGCTGACCAGCATTTATGCGCTGCACGTCGGTAGTTACTTCGGCCTGGTCGGGCGGATCATCATCACGCTCGCAGCGGTGTGCATGCCGCTGTTTTTCATCACCGGATGGCTGCTGTACCTCGATCGTCGGCGCAAGAAAAAGCAGATCAAGGATGCGCGCAAAGGCCTCGCTCAACCGGCCGGCGATGCTTCGGCGTGGCTGATCGGTTTCGCCAGCCAGAGCGGGTTTGCCGAGCAACTGGCGTGGCAGACCGCCGGGCAATTGCAGGCCGCCGGATTGCCGGTGAAGGTGCAGCCACTGGCGAATGTCAGCGAGCAGGATTTGCGTGAATCGAACAACGCACTGTTTGTGGTGAGCACGTTTGGCGATGGCGAAGCACCGGACAGCGCACGCGGATTCGAGCGCAAGGTGTTGAGCAAGGCAGCAACACTCGACAGTCTGAATTACTCGGTGCTCGGCCTCGGTGATCGTCAGTATCAGCACTTCTGCGGTTTCGCCAAACGCCTGCACCATTGGTTGGCTGAGCACGGCGGCAAGACATTGTTCGCGCCGGTGGAAGTCGATAGCGGTGATCCGTACGCCCTGCGTCACTGGCAAACCCAACTCGGCCTGCTCACCGGGCAAGCACCGGTCGATACCTGGCAGGCGCCGAGCTACGACAACTGGACCCTGATCCGCCGCGAACTGATGAACCCGGACAGCAGCGGTGCACCGGTTTATCTGTTGGGCTTGAGCGCACCGAACACCAGCAGTTGGCTGGCCGGCGACCTGGTCGAGGTGCTGCCGCGCAACTGCCCGTGGGCCATCGAACACTTCCTCGATGGCCTCGGCATTCGTGGCGAGACCACAGTGAAAATCAACGGCCTCGATGAGCCGCTGGAAGTGGCGCTGGCGTCGCGCCAATTGCCCGAGCATCGCGCCCATCTGGTCGGCCTGCACGCGCAATCACTGGTCGATGCGATGGTGCCGCTGGCCATGCGCGAATACTCGATCGCCTCGATTGCCGCCGACGGCGTGCTGGAGTTGATCGTGCGTCAGGAACAGCACTCGGATGGCAGCCTGGGCATCGGCTCTGGCTGGCTGACCGAGCATGCGCCGGTGGGCGGCAGCATCAGTTTGCGGGTGCGGCGTAACAGTGGTTTCCATCTGCCGAACGAACCGCTGCCGATGATTCTGCTGGGCAACGGCACCGGTCTGGCCGGGCTGCGCAGTTTGCTCAAGGCGAGGATCGCCGATGGCCAACAGCGCCAATGGTTGTTGTTTGGCGAGCGCAATCGTCAACACGATTTCCTCTGCCGCGCGGAGCTGGAAGAGTGGTTGATCAATGGCAATCTGGCGCGGCTGGATCTGGCGTTTTCGCGGGATCAGGCGGAGAAGGTTTATGTGCAGGATCGTTTGCGTGAGTCGGCTGATGAGCTGAAGAAATGGCTGGCGGAGGGGGCGGTGATTTATATCTGCGGCAGCTTGCAGGGAATGGCTTCGGGGGTTGATCAGGTGCTTAACGACATTCTCGGCAGCGCCGAAGTCGAGCGGTTGATTGAGCAGGGTCGATATCGGCGTGATGTCTATTAAAAGCCCCTCACCCTAGCCCTCTCCCAGAGGGAGAGGGGACTGATTGGGGGATGCTTGAGATGTACGCCGACCTGCGACTGCTTTACCGAATCCATAATCGAGAAAGGCTTTGTGCTGATCTCCTAATCGACCCGGTCTTTCAGGTCGATGTATGACGCAAGACAACTCGGTCTGCCCCCTCTCCCTCCGGGAGAGGGCTGGGGTGAGGGTTAGCTTTTGATCTTCAAGCGGGCTGCAACTTTTTCTCAAAAACCGCCACCCCATTCAAATCCCGCAACACCACGCTCATCTCCCCACTCCCCCCTTCAATATTCACCTCGCCAAAAAACTGAAACCCGGCAAACGGCGAAGTGTTCTGCGCAGGCGGTGCCTTCTCGAACACCACTTCCGGGCCAAAGGTTTTATCCAGCGGATTAGGCCCAAAGCTCCCGGCATTCAGCGGCCCCGCGACAAACTCCCAGAACGGTTCGAAATCCTGAAACGCCGCGCGATCCGGGTGATAGTGATGCGCCGCGCAGTAATGCACGTCCGCCGTCAGAAAAACAAAATTGCGCACCTGCTGTGCACGCAGGAAGCCAAGCAACTCGGCGATTTCCACCTCGCGCCCCTGCGCCGGTCCCGGATCACCGTTAGCCACTGCCTCCCAACGCGCCACACCCGGACTGACCTCGCCATCCGGCACGCCAAGACCAATCGGCATGTCAGCGGCGATGACCTTCCACTGAGCTTTGGATTTCCTCAAGCCACGTTTGAGCCAGTCCAGTTGCTCACGCCCCAGAAACGGTTTCGCCGCGCCGAGGTTGTCGTCATTGGCGCCACGATAACTGCGCATGTCGAGCACGAACACATCGAGCATCGGCCCATAACTGAGCTTGCGATAAATCCGCCCACCACCGTCGGCAGCTTGCAAACGCATCGGTGAATATTCCAGCCAGGCCTTGCGTGCGCGCCCGACCAGGGTGTGGATATCTTTCTCCTGATAGCGCTCGTCGAGCTGCTTGCCCGGTGACCAGTTGTTGACCACTTCATGGTCGTCCCACTGCCAGATCTGCGGCACTTCGGCGTTGAAGCGGCGGATGTTTTCGTCCATCAGGTTATAGCGGTAGTTGCCGCGATAGTCGTCAAGGGTTTGCGCGACTTTGCTCTTGGCTTCGGTGGTGAGGTTGCGCCAGATGCGACCGTTTTCCGTGGTGAGCTGCGCGGGCACCGGGCCGTCGGCGTAGATCGTGTCGCCGCTGTGGATAAAGAAGTCCGGCAGGCGCAGACGCATGGCTTCATAGATGCGCATGCCGCCGATGTCCGGGTTGATGCCGAAACCCTGGCCGACGGTGTCGCCGCTCCAGACGAAACGAATATTGCGCCGCGCCGTCGGAGCGCTGCGCAGGTGACCGAGCCACGGTTCACTGGCGACGCCGGTGCGGGCGTCCTTGAAATACACGCGATAGAAAATTGCCTGATCGGCCGGCAGCCCGGTGAGCTCAACGCGGGCGGTGAAGTCGCTGCGGGCATCGGCCAGCGCCGAGACCACCCGGCGCGGGTGACGAAACTGGCTGCGGGTGTCCCACTCGACCACCATATGCGCCGGGCGATCGCTGCGGCTCCAGATCATTGCGCGGTTGCCTTGCAGGTCGCCGGACTGCACGCCATCGGTCAACTGCGGACGATCCTTGACCGAGGCAATCACCGCCGGCGCCAGGCTTGGCATCAGCAGACCGGCGCCGACGACTTGCATGACACGCCGGCGACCGGGGTTGAAATCGCTCATGGTGTTCTCCCTGAAAAAAGGAAAACTTAAGCACGCTCACATGACCCGGAAATGACACCAGACACACCGCAGAACCAATTGTAGGAGTGAGCCTGCTCGCGATATCGGTATATCTGCCAAGACTCATGTCACTGACAGACCGCTATCGCGAGCAGGCTCACTCCTACAGGGGGTTTGCGTTGTCAGGCCTTCGCCGGTTCCAGCGCCAGCTCGACGGCTTCCGGGCGTTTGACCGTCGCGTAGACAACGGCGGTCAATAGGCTCCCCGCGACAATCGCCAGCAGATACAACAGTGCATGATTGATCGCATTCGGAATTGCCAACACAAACAAACCACCGTGCGGCGCCATCAGTTTGCAGCCGAAGTACATCGACAACGCACCGGTCAGCGCACCGCCGGCAATGCTCGCTGGGATCACCCGCAACGGGTCTTTCGCCGCAAACGGAATCGCCCCCTCGGAGATAAAACACAGCCCCAGTACCAGCGCCGCTTTACCCGCCTCGCGTTCAGTCTGGGCGAACTTGCGCCGCGCAATGAACGTGGCGATGCCCAGACCAATCGGCGGCACCATGCCCGCGGCCATGGTCGCGGCCATTGGCGCATAACTCTGCGACGCCAACAGCCCCACCGAGAACGCGTACGCGGCTTTGTTGATCGGCCCGCCGAGGTCGACGCACATCATGCCGCCGAGCAATACACCGAGCAGAATCGCGTTGGTGGTGCCCATGCTGTCGAGGAAATGCGTGAGCGCCCCAAGCATGCCGGCGACCGGTTTGCCGACCACGTAGATCATCACCAGACCGGTGAACAGACTGGCGAACAACGGGATGATCAGAATCGGTTTCAGCGCTTCAAGACTTTGCGGCAAGGCGACATAACGGCTGATCGCTTTCGCCGCATAACCGGCGATAAAACCCGCGACGATGCCACCGATAAACCCGGCGCCCAACGTGCTCGCCAGCAAGCCGCCAATCATCCCCGGCGCCAGGCCCGGACGGTCAGCAATCGAATAGGCGATATAGCCGGCCAGCAATGGCACCATCAACTTGAACGCAGTTTCGCCGCCGATCTGCATCAGCGCAGCGGCCAGCGTGCCCTCTTCCTTGAACGCGGTGATACCGAACACGAACGAAAGCGCAATCATCAAACCGCCGGCCACGACCATCGGCAGCATAAACGACACGCCGGTCAGCAAGTGTTTGTAGATGCCGGTTTTCTCTTGCTTGGCCGGTGCCTTGCCGTCACTCGCGGCGCTTTCCACTGCACCTTCGGCCAAGGCTTTTTTCAGCGTGGCTTCGGACTGCTTCAAGGCGATCCCAGTGCCGCAGCGATAGATTTTCTTGCCAGCGAAACGCTCGGTGGCGACTTCGATATCCGCCGCCAGCAACACCACGTCAGCCTCAGCAATCGCCGCTGCGCTCAACGGGGTTTTCGCGCCCACCGAGCCTTGGGTTTCGACCTGCAATTCATAGCCCAGACGCTTGGCAGTTTGCTGCAAAGCTTCGGCGGCCATGAAGGTGTGGGCGACACCGGTCGGGCATGCGGTGATGGCGACGATGCGTGGCGCACGCGGCGCATCGGCAACCGGTTCTGCCGCGCTGGCGACGTAAACCTCAGCCTCTTCAGCACCACGACGCAGCACCGCTTCAACATCCTGCAACGCCTGCGCCGGGGCAATCTGGAAAACACGTTTACCGACAAAACGCGTCATGTCGACCGCGCCTGTGGCGACCAGCAAAACCCACTCGGCCGCGGCAATGGTCGCCGCCGACAACTCGCGTTCCGGGTGCGCCGCATCGACCACTTCAACACTGGTGCTCCAGCCCTGACGCTGCGCCGCCGCATCGAGCAGACGCGCGCACAGCACACTGGTAACCATGCCGTTCGGGCAAGCCGTAACAATGGCTAATTTCATGACAAACCCTCTTATTGTTCTGTCAGGGGACGCACGCGCACGCCCTGTTCGAGCTGCGCCAGTTGCGCCGCATCGTTGATGCCGAAACCGATCTGGGTCACCGCCATCGCCGCAATCGCGGTGGCCGTGCGCAGGGTTTGTTCAGGCGTGTCGGCGCTGAGCAAACCGTGGAGCATGCCGGCCAGCAACGAATCACCGGCACCGACCGTGCTGGCGACGCTGACCTTCGGTGGCGTGGCGTGCAGTGCCGAACCGACACTGAACCAGTTCACGCCGTCAGCACCGTGGGAAATCACCACGTGCTCGATGCCTTGCGCATGCAAGCGCGCCGCTGCTTGCGCTTCCGCCGCGTGGGAAACCACCTCGCAACCGAGCGCGTCGGCGAGTTCTTCGGTGTTCGGTTTGATCAGCCACGGTCTGGCCTGCAACGCTGCACGCAATGCTTCGCCGCTGGAATCGAGAGCGACTTTCAGACCGAGCTGATTGAGCCGTTCGATCAGTTCACGCAACCATTGCGCCGTGACGCCACGCGGCAAACTGCCGGCGACCACCACCGCATCGTGACCTGGTGCAATCTGCATCAGACGCTCCAGCAACGCCTGCTGCGCGGCGGCATCGACCACCGGTCCCGGGCCGTTGATGTCGGTGATACGGCCACTCTGTTCAGCTACTTTGATGTTGCTGCGCGTCTCACCGGGCACACGGATAAACGCGTCAACAAAACCACGCTTGGCGAACAGCGTTTCGAACGCTTGCAGGTTGTCTTCACCGAGAAACCCGCTGACCGTCAGTTGATGGCCAAGATCGGCCAGCACTTGCGCGACGTTCACGCCTTTGCCGGCGGCGTGGGTGTGCATCTCGTCGCTGCGATTGACCTGACCGGCCTCCAGCCGCGGCAACTCAACGGTGAGGTCGAGCGCGGGGTTGAGGGTCAGGGTAAGAATCTTGGCCATTACAGGGCCTCCACTAGTGCGCGCACTTCATTCGCGCTGCCCACGGCCAGGGCCTGTTGAGCAAGGGTTTGCGCCTGAGTCAGGCTGAGTTCGCGGATGCGCGCTTTCACTTCAGCAATGCTGCGCCCAGAGACACTGAGTTCATCGACACCGAGGCCAACCAGTACCGGAACTGCCAACGGATCAGCTGCGAGTTCGCCGCACACGCCGACCCATTTGCCGTGGGCATGGGCCGCGCGCACGGTGATGTCGATCAGTTGCAGCACCGCTGGGTGCAAGCCATCCGCCTGCGCCGACAAGGTCGGGTGACCACGGTCGATGGCCAGTGTGTACTGGGTCAGGTCGTTGGTGCCGACGCTGAAGAAGTCGACTTCCTTGGCCAATACCGGCGCGAGTAACGCGGCGGACGGCACTTCGATCATGATCCCCAGTTGCAGATCAGCAACCGGGATTTCCAGGCGCAGACGTTCGGTCATGTCGCGGGCCTGACGCCATTCTTCGACGCTGCCGACCATTGGGAACATGATTCGCAGCGGACGGTTGTCGGCCGAACGCAGCAAGGCGCGCAATTGCGCCTCCATGATCTGCGGGCGCTGCAAGGTCAGGCGAATACCGCGTACGCCGAGGAACGGGTTTTCTTCCTTGGCGATCGGCCAATACGGCAACGGTTTGTCGCCACCGACATCCAGCGTGCGCACCACCAGCGGACGCCCGGCAAGACCGTCAAGCACGCGGCGGTATTCAGCTTCTTGCGTGGCCTCGTCCGGCGCTTGCGGATGGGCCATGAAAATCAGTTCGGTACGCAGCAGACCGATGCCTTCGGCGCCCTGCTCCACTGCGCTGATCACGCCCGCGCTTTCGCCGATGTTGGCGAACACTTCGACGGCGTGGCCATCGGTGGTGTGTGCCGGTTGATGGCGTTGTTCGGCGGCAATCTTCAGGCGTTGTTCGCGGCTGTCGCGTTCTTCGGTAGCGCGTTGCAGGGTCGCCGCATCAGCGTCGACATGCAGACGACCGCGTTGACCGTCGAGCAGCAACGGCGTGCCCGGCGCCAGCAGCAACACCGCCGCGCCAGCGCCGACCAGCGCCGGGATGCCGAGGGCGCGCGCAACGATTGCACTGTGCGCGGTGGCGCCGCCGCGAGCGGTAAGAATCCCCGCGACACGTGCCGGGTCCAGCCGCGCGACGTCGGACGGGCCGACCTCGTCCATCACCAGAATGTACGGTTGCTCAGGTTCGCTCGGCGTCTGCACGCCACACAGTTGCGCCAACACGCGACGACCGACGTCTCGCAGGTCCGCCGCGCGCTCGGCAAGCAAGGCATCCTGCAGCGATTCCTGTTGTTTGGCCGCCGCCTCGATCACCGCCATCCACGCCGCTTCGGCGCTTTCGCCCTGCTTGAGGCGGGTGTCGACTTCGTCGGTGAGTTCCGGGTCGTCGAGCATTTCCTGGTGGGTGATGAAAATCTCGCGGATGGCTTTGGCTTTGCTGCGCTCGATCAAACCTTGAATGTCACTGCGCACATCACTGAGCGCTTGCTTGAGACGTTCGCGCTCAACGGCGGCGGACTCGCCGCGCAGCGGGTAATCGATGGCTTGTTGTACCTGAATATGCGCAGGCCCGATGGCAATGCCGGGCGCGGCGGGGATCGCTTGCAACTGGCTGCCAGAGGCTGGGGCGATCAGCACTTCGGCGATGTCGGCGATGACTTCACGTTGCTGACTGACGGCGGGCAGCGGCTCGACTTCTTCACCAAGCCCTTCTTCGATAGCGGCCAAGAGTGCCGGCAAAGCATCAGCGGCGATACTCGGTTCAGCGATCAACTCCAGCACCTGACCACGACGGGCACCAAGGCTGAGCAATTTGCTCAAACTCTTCACCGACACGGCGCTGTCCTGACCGTCGACGATGCGCACGCGAATCTCGCCGTCAAAACTCTTCGCCAGTTGCGCGAGGATCTTCGCCGGACGCGCGTGCAGACCATGGGCATTGGCCAAGGCAATGCGTGCGCTTGGCCAATCGGCGGGCAATTCACCGCCAAGCACTTCGAGAACTTTACGGCTGCTGGTGGCCCGGCCCAGTTCATGGCCGCGCCCTTCGATGAGCAATGCGCAAAGACGTTCGAGCAGCGCCTGATGCGCCTCGCCCAGACTGGCCAGACAGAACAAGCCACTGAGTGGCTGGCCGAGGTAGCGCATCGGTTTGTCCGGGGTTACAAACGCCAGCCCCGGACGCTTTACGGTTTGCTCGCTGTGCAACCACCACAAACCATCGCCCAACGGCAGTGCTTCGACCTGTTGCAGCACCGCCGAGAAACCGTTGCTCACACAATCGGCCTGACGCAACAGACGTGCGCCACGCCAGACCAGTTCTTCGAAATCGTCGGCCGAGACGCCGAGGCCAATCATCTGCGCATCCAGCGCCAGCTCCTGCGGCGCGCCTTGCAGCAGTTTCAGCAGCGCTTCCGGGGAACTGGCACGGCGCAAAGCCTGGCCCAGATCGGTTTCGCCGAGGGCGCGGGTCAGCAGTTGCAGCAGTCGCAGGTGTTCGTCGGATTTGGCGGCAATGCCAATCGCCAGATAAACGATCTGGCCATCGCCCCAATCCACGCCTTCCGGGAACTGCATCAAGCGCACGCCAGTGGCGAACACCTGATCGCGGGTTTCCGGGGTTCCGTGGGGAATGGCAATACCTTGACCGAGAAAGGTCGAGCCCTGGGCTTCCCGGGCCTGCAATCCGGCGAGGTAACCGTCGGCAACCAGACCATCGGCCACCAGGTGATTGGCCAGCAGTTGCAGGGCAGCGGGTTTATCCACAGCCGATTGGCCCATGGATATCTGCTCTATAGTGAGCTCGAGCATGCGATCTCCTTTTTGGCGCTATATGAGTGCCAGGTATTGTTTTGGATGGTTTGCAGCTTAGGCGCTTTACCGCTTTGCTTTTCAGCGGCAGTTTTGGCGGTTTCACGGCAGAACCGGCCAAAGACGTCTAAAACGTAGAAAATACGCTTGCTGAAACGTTTAATCTAGATTGATCGGCACGTTACTCGATAATGTCCCATCCTTGAAGTCCAACTTGTCGGATGCGCTGCGACAATAGTCGCCTGCCCTAATCGGGTAGGATTGGCGAAAATGTGGCGGCAAGCTCGAAAAAACAAGGAAATACCGGGTTGAAACTCAGTGATATCGCGCGGTTGGCCGGAGTGTCCGTGACCACCGCCAGCTACGTCATCAACGGCAAGGCCGAACAGCAACGCATCAGCACCGCCACCGTCGAGCGGGTGCGGGCGGTGGTCGATCTGCACGGCTTCACGCCGAACCCTCAAGCGGCCGGGCTGCGTAGCCGGCATACGCGCACGCTGGGCTTTATTCTGCCGGATCTGGAGAACCCCAGTTACGCGCGGATCGCCAAACTGCTCGAGCAAGGTGCGCGGGCGCGCGGCTATCAATTGCTGATCGCCAGCTCCGACGATGCGCCGGACAGCGAGCGACAGTTGCTGCAACTGTTCCGCGCGCGTCGCTGTGATGCGCTGATTGTCGCCAGTTGCCTGCCGGCCGGCGATGACAGCTATCGGCAGCTACAGGCCAAAGGTCTGCCGATCATCGCCATCGACCGGGTCATGGAACCCGAGCACTTCTGCTCGGTGATCAGTGACGACCGCGAAGCCAGCCTGCACCTGACCCAGAGCCTGCTCGATCCGCAACCGAAGCAGATCGTACTGCTTGGCGCCCGTCCGGAACTGAGCATCAGCCAGGAACGTGCCGCCGGTTTCAAACAGGCTCTGGTCGATTTCAAAGGCGAAGTGCTGGTCGAACACGCCGAATCCTTCAGCCGTGAGTGCGGCAAGCAACTGATGGAAGAACTCCTGCAGCGTCTGGGACATTTGCCGGATGCACTGGTGACGACTTCCTACGTGCTGCTGCAAGGCGTGTTCGACGCGCTGCATGACTTCCCGCTGAAATCGCGGCCACTGCGCCTCGGCACCTTCGGCGATACGCAGTTGCTGGATTTCCTGCCGCTGCCGGTCAACGCCATGGCCCAGCAGCACCAGTTGATAGCGGACAAGGCGCTGGAACTAGCGCTGGCCGCTGTCGAGCAGTCGGAATACAAGCCCGGCGTGCAAGCCATCGCGCGGACCTTCAAGCAGCGCATTCACCAGGACTGAGCCGTGGAGCTGATCGACAGCCACACCCACCTCGACTTCCCCGACTTCGACGCCGATCGTTCGGCGTTGCTCGCCGAAAGCCGTGCCCTCGGGGTGCGGCGGATGGTGGTGTTGGGCGTTTATGAAGGCAATTGGCAACGGGTCTGGGATCTGGTGCAGAGCGATGCCGATCTGTATGCGGCATTCGGCCTGCATCCGGTGTATCTCGATCAGCATCGTCCTGAGGATTTGTTGGCTTTGGGTGATTGGCTGACGCGGCTGCGTGGTCATCGGCAATTGTGTGCGGTGGGCGAGATCGGTCTGGACTACTTTATCGAAACCCTCGACCGCGAGCGGCAACAGGCGCTGTTCGAGGCGCAGTTGCAATTGGCGGCGGACTTCGAATTACCGGCATTAATCCACGTTCGCCGTAGTCACGCGGCGGTCATCGCTACGCTCAAGCGCTTCAAGCTCAAACGCGCTGGAATCATCCACGCCTTTGCCGGCAGTCGCGAAGAAGCGCGCGAATACACCAAACTCGGTTTCAAACTCGGACTGGGCGGTGCACCGACCTGGCCGCAGGCGTTGCGCATGCATCGGGTACTGGCGGAACTGCCGCTGGATTCGATCGTGCTGGAAACCGATTCGCCGGACATGGCACCTGTCATGTTTCCCGGTCAGCGCAACAGCCCGGCGCACTTGCCGGTGATTTGTAAGGCCTTGGCCGAGCTGATGAAGATCAGCCCGGCGCAACTGGCCGCTGCCAGCACCGCGAACAGCTGTGAAGTATTCGGCTGGTAACAAGCCCTCAGTCGGCGTGCGCCTTGGCGGCCTCCAGAATCAGCATCAGATGCTGACGCTGGCGTGCGTAACGGACGACCACGAAGTACACGAAAATCGTGATCAGTGAAGCGTTCAGTTGTTCGGTGACGCTCAGCAGCCCCACCCATTCCATTACCAACGCCACCAGCAATGCGGTGCAGACTGTTACTGAAGCGCTGAAACGCAGCAGTGCAAGCGAATCAAGGGATTTGAAGCGTTTGATCTGTTGCGGGCAACGCAATTCCAGCGTTTGCTGACAATGCTCGCAGGTAAACGGTTCATTGATCGAGATGGCATTGAGTTGCCACGGTTTGAGCAGCAGCGTGGTCTGGCAATGAGCACAACGGCCCTGGACTCCCAGAGTTGCGGCAGACATGAGCGGCCTCCTCTACGCGAACGATTGGGTATGGATACTGGATCATTGCTGGGGAAATGCCAGAGTCTGCAGAGAAACAGGATTGGGCTTACGTGCCGAAGTGAAAAAGTCCTACAAAAGGTTCTGACAAAACGCAAAACCCTGTGGGAGCGAGCCTGCTCGCGAAGGCGGTGTGTCAGGTGACAGCGATGTCACTGACAGATTGCATTCGCGAGCAGGCTCGCTCCCACATTCTGATCCGGCTTGTTTCAGACGCGGAAGGCGCTGATCAGTTGTTTGAGCTCTACCACTTGGGCTGACAGCGCACGGCTGGCATCTTCAGTCTGATGCGCACCTTGCGCCGTGCGCTCGCCGGCGCGGTTGATCTCAACGATGTTCTGGTCAATGTCATGGGCCACCGCCGTTTGCTGTTCAACCGCCGCAGCGATCTGCTGGTTCTGATCGACGATCATGCCGACCGCGCCGAGGATGTTTTCCAGCGCCTGCTGGACCTTCTCCGACTGCCCCACCGTGCCGCTGGCCATCTGATGGCTGACGCCCATGGCTTTCACCGCCGCCCCAACGCCGCCGTGCAGTTTGGCGATCATCTGTTCGATTTCTTCGGTCGATTGCTGGGTGCGTTTGGCCAGCGTGCGCACTTCGTCCGCCACCACGGCAAAACCACGCCCCTGCTCGCCGGCACGCGCCGCTTCGATCGCGGCATTCAGCGCCAGCAGGTTGGTCTGTTCGGCGATGCTCTTGATCACTTCCAGTACGCGGCTGATCGATTGGCTGTCGCTCGCCAACTGGTTGATCACCCGTACCGACTGATCGATTTCACTGGCCAGCGCGGCAATGCTGCCCTGCTGTGACTCGACCAGGCCACGACCACTGATGGTCTCGTCATTCACGCTGTGGGCACTGCTCACCGCTGCGGCGGCACTGCGCGCCACCTCCAGAGAGGTCGCCGACATCTGGTTCATTGCCGTCGCCACTTGCTCGATCTGCGTACGTTGCCCTGCGACCGCTTGGTTGCTTTGCGCCGAAACGTTTTCAACCTGTCCGGCCTGACGCTCGACCTCGCCGACGGTCTGGCCTACCCGCTCGATCAAGTCGTGAATCTTCTTCACCGTGCCATTGAACACTTCGCCCAATTCACCTAACTCATCGCGACTGCTGGCCTTGAAGTTGACCGTCATGTCCCCGGCCGCGACTTTGTCCATCATTGCTCCAAGGCGTTTCAGCGTGGTGCGGGTCGAGGCGTAGAAACCACCGTAGAGATAGAAAATCAGCACAAACACCACCGACAGCGCCACCGCCTGCAAGACCATGTGCGTGCGGTTCTGCGCCAGACGCTGCTGCAATTGAGTGTCGAGGAATTTCAGCGTGGCTTCGTTGAGCTGGTAAGTCCGGTCGATAAGCCCGGTGACCTGATCGTAAAACGCCTGCCACGGTGCATCGAGCGTGTCAGCCATCACAACTTGTTCTTCGAACAGCTCGCTGGCCTGTTTCAGCGAGGCCTTGCTGCTCTCGGCCGCCGTGCTGAGGTTGTCCCGCGCGGCTTTGCTGGAGCCGAGGGCGTCCTGCAGTTTCAAGCCGTATTCGGCCTGGAGTTTTTCGATCTGCACCAGCAGCTCATCAAAACGGGTGCTCGAAGAGCTGTTGAGAAACCCCTGGCCCAATGAATACGAGCCCATCGCCCGGCCTTCGCCGAGGGTTTGCGTGACGCTCGGCGTGATCAGGGTGATCAGTTCGCTGAGCTGACGGATGTCGCTCTGATTATCGCGGCTCAGTCCGGCCTGACTGGTGATGATCTGACTGAAAATCTGCGCACTGGCCAGCAGTTTGCCGATCAACGCGCTTTTGCTCTGCAGCGAGTTTTCCGCTTGCTGGGCCTTGAATGCAGCGATCATTTCGTCGCGCTTGCCATCGAATACCTGGACCTGCTCAGGGTCGTCGGTCATCGCCGTCAGCCCTTGCAGGTGGGCCAGTACCGCTTGTTCGAGGGTGGTGATTTGCGCTTCGACATTGCCGGCCTTGCCGGACTGGCCGAGGGTGACGTTGATCTGCACCAGATTGTTGAGGGTTTCCAGATCCCGGCGCAAGGCCAGGCTGCTGCCCAGCAGATCGAGGCTTTGCAGTTCGACGCGGGTGCCCTGGAATTCGCGATAGGAATCGCGCACCAGATAGAAATTGGTCACCAGCATCGGCACCAGGAACAGCACGCTGATCAGGCTGAACTTCATGCCGAAGCTCAGACGGTTCATCAGCGAGACAGCGGGATAGAGCAAGCTCTTCACTGGAAGTCTCCCTTGGTTTTTCTTGTTTTTATTGGCAGGCGCGGGGCGACAGCAGATAGCCACTATCGGGCGCCATCTCTGTATAGCTCAAATCGAAGGGAGGTTTTGTAACTTAAGGTTAACGACAAAAAGATCGCAGCCTGCGGCAGCTCTCACAGGAAACACACAATCCCTGTGTAGGAGCTGCCGCAGGCTGCGATCTTTTGATCCTTCTTTAAATCAGTGAAATCAGTGGATCAGGACTGTCCACAAGGCAAACCCGGCATACCACAGCACCGCCGCACGCAGCAGCAGTTCCCACAGGCAATCGAGCGTGTTGATGCCTTCCGGCCCGACCACTGGAGGTGGAATTTCACCCGCCGCCAAACCGACCCGATTGATCAGTTGCGCAGCGCTGATGTTCCAGTTGAGCAGCTCATGCAGCATCACTCGGCTGACCGCGACAAAATTGCCGACCAGCGCCAGACTCGCCGCCAACAAGCGCACCGGCAGCCAGTCAAAGGCATGCCGCAGTTGCGCGGCGCGCTCGACCAATGCCGGGTTCTGGCCATGTTCCTGCGCCAGCGCCAACAGGCGATACGCCAACGCCGCCACCGGGCCAAGTACGAAATACCAGAAGATCACCGCAAAAAAGCTCTGATAGGCCTGCCACAGCAGATGCCCTTGCACGCTTTCAAGCAACTGCTCGCCGCTGTCGGCGCAGATATTCAGATCGCGCTTGGCCACGTGCGCCGCGGCTTGCAGATCCTCACGGCGCCAGGCATCACGAAAGGGCCCGAGACCGCCAAGCAAGTCGCCGCGCCCCAGACTGTAAATCACCACCAGCAAATGCACCGGCAACGCCAGCAAGCCGTAAGCCACCGGCTCCAGCACCACCAGCAACAGCGCCAGCAACGCCACTGGAAACAGCACCAGAATGCTCAGCACCAGCCACGGCTGTTTGGCCAGCCGCTCGCTGCTTTCCAGCTTGTTCAGTTCGCGGATCCATCCGCCATCGCGTTGAACCCGATGACGCAGGGCCGAAAACTTCTCGATCCACAGCGCCAGCAGTAACACCAGAAAACTCATTGTCCTTCCTCTTGTGCCAGGGCTGCGCGGTAACGTGCCCAGTCGAATGCCGGGCCAGGATCGGTCTTACGCCCGGGTGCTATGTCGCTGTGCCCACAAATGCGGGCGCCGGTGATGGCCGGAAATGCTGTCTGCAACTGGCGAGTCAACGCCGTCAACGCCTGATACTGCGCGTCGGTGAACGGTAGATCATCGGTGCCTTCGAGCTCGATGCCCACGGAAAAATCGTTACAGGTTTCGCGCCCTTCAAAAATTGACACGCCGGCATGCCAAGCCCGCTCAAGACAGGAGACAAACTGGGTGACCTTACCGTCACGTTCGATCAGAAAATGCGCCGAGACGCGTAGGTCAGCGATCCCTGCAAAGTAGGGATGTTCGGTGACATCCAGACGATTCTGGAAAAATTCCTGCACCTTGCCCGTGGCGAACTGCGCTGGCGGCAGGCTGATGTTGTGGATGACCAACAGGGAAATTTCGCCCGCAGGGCGTTCATTGAAGTTGGGCGATGGGCAGACCTGCACCCCGTGACACCACCCGCTAGCGGGATCCAACTGCATACCGATTCCTTCAACGCCGACTGTGTTGGCGCCCAGTATGCCGTGATCGGCCCCCGGCGCGCGATCACTTGCCGCGATTGAGTCGCCGCAGATTGCCCAGCACCGACTCCAGCGCCCGGTCGAACAGCAAGGTGTCGTCCAGCGCACGCACCACACCGCGCTCGAATTCCAAGGCCAACGTAATGCGGCTGCGCTCCAGCACCTTCATCCCGGTGCGATCGACAAATACATACTTGCCGGTGGCTTCGACAATTGCCGCCAGCTTGCAGCGCAGACTGTTTTCCTCGTCTTCCTGAAACGCCACCCAGCTGCCCAGGCGCAGTTGCTCGACCTGGCGCAGACCCGCAGCGTCATGGGGCAAGCGTACCGACGTCAGCGCCATGCTGCCCTCGTCGGCAGTTTGCAGCATGATCTGCTGCGACACCTCGATCATCGGTGCGGCCGGATCCGCCTCGACGGAACGCTCCAGCACCCGTACATGCAGGGCTTCCAGCTCACTGAAAAATTCACTGGTGGCGAATGGATCGAACGCCGAACTGCTCAGGCCATCACGCAGCGATTTGAGCAAGCCCGGCACCAGTGCCAGCAAGCGCAGACTGGATTCAGTGTCGTCATGACGCTGCACGCTCCAGATCAATTGCTCCATGGTTTGCACGTCGGCCTGCCATTCGGCTGACTGATCGCCATGCTTGAGGCAGGTCAGCAGGAGTACTTTGCTCCAGGCGTCCTGGACGAAGGTGACCACGGTCGGCGGCAGCGTTTTACCCAGCAACGCTTGATTCAGCGCCCGTTCGACCCGGCGCCGGGCCAGTTCGGTTTTTGCCCGCCCCTCTTCGGCATCGCGCAACCGTTGCTCAAGCAACTCACTGCGTCGGCGTTCGTCGCTGGTGAACGCGAGGAAATCGGCCAGTAACTCGGAAAAAATCGCCGGATCATCGACAAAGTCAGTCAGCAGTCGCTGCACCACTTGTTCGATACGCAGGTACAAGCTGTCACGCGCGTCACCGTCACAATCGCCCCAGCCCATGGCCGCCTCGGCGATTTCATTGAGCAGGCGCCGCGCCGGATGGGTGCTGCGACTGAAGAAACTCTTGTCGAGCACCGCGACCTTGAGCATCGGAATCTGCAACCGCGCGATCAAGGCCTTGAGCGAATCCGGCACATTGCGGTCTTCAAGAATACAGTCGAAGACCATGGCTATCAGGTTGATCACGTCTTCGTCCGCATCGCCCACGATGCGCGATTTGCCACTTCTGACGCTGACTCGAGTCAGCAGTTGCTCGAGCTGATTGCGCAGATCGAAGTCATCCTGAGCCGCAAGCGCCGGCACGTACTGTTGCAGGTGCGAGAGCAGACGCAACAGGTCGCGAGTGGAAATCGGCTGCGCCGCTGCGCTGGACTCCAGCGTTGGTGCGACACTGCCGCGCACATGCAAAAGCAACTCCTGCAATGCCGCGAAAACTTCCTGTACACCTTCCTCGACTGGCGCCGGGTCGTGGCCTTCCTCGCGGTCGACATCGGCTGCCGCACGATCCATTGCGCGACGTGCCGGGGCTGCTTTCAATTCGGGCAACACACCGGTGGCAAGCAGCAATTGATTGGCTTCGGCGTAGAGCTGTTCGGTGTCGGCCAAGACATAGCGCTCGAACAGTTTGAGCAGGATCAGTTTGACCTTGATTTCCACGCCCAGGTTACGTCCGGCCTGCAGGAAAAACTCGCAGAGCAGCGCCGGGCCTAGCGGGTTGTGCTGATGATTGAGGGTATTGCCGAGCAGCGCGTTGAGCCGCGCGGTCAGTTGATCGAGCGCGAAGCCGTCACGCTTGAGTACGCGACCGACCATGGTCTCGACCGCCACACTGCGTTCCATGTCGTCGCTGCGTGGCGCCAACTCGTCATATATCAGGGCATGGGGCAGCGTGTGGTGCGTGGGATCGTATTGAGTCAGGCCGACAAAGGCTTCAAAAAACTGCTCAAGAAAACCACGCTCGATGTTTTTGCGCTTCAGACGCAGGTCGCGCATGGCTTCGAAAAAAATATTCTGTTCGACATCGTTGCGCGCCCGGTCGGCCATTTCAAACAGCGTGTCGTCGGCGTTATCGAACAGCTCCTGCAAACCGTGACGCAGTTGCTGGGCAGCCTTGTCGCGAACCTGAAGCAGAATCACAGGCAGGCGGGCGAGCGGCGAGTGATTCGCCTGATCGGCAGTGCCTTTGTGCAAAGGCACCACTTTCCCGTCGTTGTGCATCCAAGCCTCCTGAAACGGTGATTCGTTCGGTCAAGCCAACCCGGCCCCCTGTGGGAGCGAGCCTGCTCGCGATGGCGGTGTATCAGCCGCAGCAATGTCACTGAGAGCATGCATTTCCGAGCAGGTTCGCTCGCACAAGTTCAATCAGGACGTCAAAGCTATGACGTCAAATGCAAGGCGAATTATCTTTCATAACTTGCACCCGGCGCCATAGCCGTCAGGGTTTCCCCTATACCGCCCCTTTCAGTGACCACGACTGGCCGGGTTTGCTCAAAGAAAATCGACCGGATGCAGGCAAGCACGCGCGTTCTCGCCTTGGGTTGGCTCGCGCCATGCCCCTATAATCGAACCACTTTGTTTGTGGAGCCCGTTATGCCGAATCTACGTCTCGCCGATTTGACCGCCGAAATCGAAGCCAACGTGCGCCGTGCGTTGCTCGAAGACATCGGCAGCGGCGACATCACCGCGCAACTGATCCCGGCCGAACGCTTGGCCAAAGCCACCATCATTACGCGCGACGCGGCTGTCATCTGCGGCACCGCGTGGGTCGATGCCGTGTTCCGTCAGCTTGATCCGCGGGTCGCGGTGCATTGGCAGGTAGTCGATGGCGAACGGGTGAAACCCAATCAGCCGCTGTTTCACCTCGAAGGCCCGGCCCGTTCGCTGCTGACCGGTGAACGCAGTGCGCTGAATTTCCTGCAACTGCTGTCCGGCGTAGCCACGCGCGCGCAGTACCTTGCCGATTTCGTCGGCACCACTCAGGTCAAACTGCTCGACACCCGCAAAACTCTGCCGGGCTTGCGTCTGGCGCAGAAATACGCGGTGACCTGCGGTGGCTGCCACAACCATCGCATCGGTCTGTACGACGCGTTCCTGATCAAGGAAAACCACATCGCCGCCAGCGGTGGCATTCCACAAGCCATTGCCGCTGCGCACAAGATTGCGCCGGGCAAACCGGTGGAAGTCGAAGTGGAAAGTCTGGATGAACTGAAAGAAGCGCTGGCTGCTGGCGCCGACATCATCATGCTTGATGAGTTGAGCCTGGACGACATGCGCGAAGCCGTGCGCCTGAACGGTGGCAAGGCAAAACTGGAAGCCAGCGGCGGCATCAACGAAAGCACGCTGCTGCCGATCGCCGAAACCGGCGTGGATTACATCTCGATCGGTGCGATGACCAAGGATGTCAAAGCGGTGGATCTGTCGATGCGACTCAGCCTTTAAGCAGCAGCGGCAAGTTCCAAGCTACAAGCTGCAAGCCAAAGCGCTTTTGCGTTGACTTGCAGCTTGCCGCTGAAAGCTTGTAGCTGCTGTTATACGACGAGATTGTTCATCTCGCAGTACTCGTCCCATTCGACACCCAGTACTTCGGCCGCCTCTTTGTGCAGCACAAGGCGCTGCGCCTCGAACTCCTCCGGCGTGCTCGTGTACTTGAGCGTCAGTTCCCACGGCTGCAGGCCCTGGGCTTCAGCCTCGTCTTCGAAGGCCCACTGAATCTGATCTTTCTGATCATCAGGACTGAGGTCCTTGATCTCTTCCTTCAGATCCGGTACGTCCAGAATGTACTTTTCCAGCGCCTGTTCGTGACGTTGCTCTTGAGTTAATTCGGTCATGGCGTTCTCGCTGATCGTAAGAATGGAGGATGGATCTGGATCATCAAGGATCTCTCTGACGCGGATTTGTCCGGCCTTCGGAACCATTCGGGATCATCTGAAAACTGCTGGGCGATGCTCATGCAGGCTCCGAATATAGGACGTTTGCATGACGAATTACACGGCTCTTTACATCTCTCTCACAAAAAGCTGACCTGCGGAACATAAATGCGGATTTCGAGTCATAGCGATGTGCCACTTCGGCACTTCTTCGCTGTTCACAAGGAAACCCAGTGATGCGCAGCTTTTCGAAAATTTCTTCTGTTGTGTCTGCCACCGCTCTGATCGCCACTTTGGTTCTGCCGGCCAGTGCAATGGCTGTTGAATTGAGTAACAGCAGCGCTTCCTACGGCGACAAGGTTTCACTGATTCACAACGACTACGGCAAAGACGTGGTGATCAGAAGCGATGTCAGCATCGATGACCTGAGAAAAATGCGCGATACCATCAGCGAGCAATCGCGCCAGATCGAAGAACTGAAACGCAGCAGCGGTTCGAGCTCAAGCTCCAGCGGCAAGGAAATCGATGATCTGAAAAACAAGGTCAAAGACCAGGACCGTGAACTGGACACGCTCGGTCGTCAGGTCGAAGACCTCAAGCGCAACAGTGGCTCCAGTTCCAACTCGAACAGCAGCGAGATTTCGAATCTGAAGCAGAAAATCAACGATCAGGATCGGGCGATGGAACAGCTCAAACGTACCGTCGAGGATCTGAGCCGCAAGGTGAAATAAGAGAGGTGGTGCCCGAGACAGGAATCGAACCTGCGACCTTCGCGTTACGAGTGCGCTGCTCTACCGGCTGAGCTACACGGGCGGTGGGCTAAACCTAGCACCGGTTCTGAAGTCCGGCAACTTCGCAGAATGTCTCGATATTTCGCAGACAAAAAAATGCCCCACCGTTTTCACGGCGGGGCATTTTTATTGCGCTAACGCTTTGGGCTGATTAAACGCCCGAAGCCTTGGCCGCTGCTACGTCTTTGATGGACAGCTTGATACGGCCGCGGTTGTCCACGTCCAGTACCAGCACTTCCACTTCCTGGCCTTCTTTCAAGATGTCGGTCACTTTCTCTACGCGAGCGTCGCTCAGCATCGAGATGTGCACCAGACCGTCCTTGCCAGGCAGGATGTTGACGAATGCGCCGAAATCGACGATGCGTTCAACTTTACCCACGTAGATCTTGCCGATCTCGGCTTCAGCGGTGATGCCCAGAACGCGCTGACGTGCTGCTTCAGCGGCTTCCTTGGTTTCGCCGAAGATCTTGATCGAACCGTCGTCTTCGATGTCGATCGAAGCCTTGGTTTCTTCGCAGATCGCACGGATGGTCGCGCCACCTTTACCGATAACGTCACGGATTTTGTCGGTGTCGATTTTCATCGCGATCATGGTCGGAGCGTTGGCCGACAGTTCGGTACGCGACTGGCCGATGATCTGGTTCATCTGACCGAGGATGTTCAGGCGCGCTTCCAGGGCTTGGCCCAGAGCGATTTCCATGATCTCTTCGGTGATGCCCTTGATCTTGATGTCCATCTGCAGCGCGGTAACACCTTTGGCGGTACCGGCTACTTTGAAGTCCATGTCGCCCAGGTGGTCTTCGTCACCGAGGATGTCGGTCAGGACGGCGAATTTCTCGCCTTCTTTAACCAGACCCATGGCGATACCGGCAACCGGCGCCTTCATCGGCACACCAGCGTCCATCAGGGCCAGGGAAGCGCCGCAAACGGAAGCCATCGAGCTCGAACCGTTGGATTCGGTGATTTCCGAAACTACACGGATGGTGTACGGGAACACGTCAGCGGCTGGCAGCATGGCCGAAACCGAACGACGGGCCAGACGGCCGTGACCGATTTCACGACGACCTGCACCACCCATGCGACCACACTCGCCCACCGAGAACGGAGGGAAGTTGTAGTGCAGCATGAACGGGTCTTTTTTCTCGCCTTCCAGGGTGTCCAGCAGCTGTGCGTCACGGGCGGTGCCCAGTGTTGCAACAACCAGAGCCTGGGTTTCACCACGGGTGAACAGCGCCGAACCGTGAGTCTTCGGCAGAACGCCGACTTCGATGTTCAGCGGACGTACGGTTTTGGTGTCGCGGCCGTCGATACGTGGCTTGCCGTTAACGATGTTTTCGCGAACGGTGCGGTATTCGATTTCGCCGAAAGCGGCTTTGACTTCGCTGGACGAAGGCTGGCCTTCTTCACCGGACAGTTTGGCAACCACTTGATCCTTCAGCTCACCCAGGCGAGCGTAACGGTCGGCCTTGATGGTGATGGTGTAAGCCTGGGAGATCGCTTCGCCGAACTCGGCACGGATAGCGCCCAGCAGTTCGGTGGCTTCTGGCGCCGGAGCCCAGTTCCAGGTTGGCTTGGCAGCTTCAGCGGCCAGTTCTTTAACAGCGTTGATCACCACCTGGAATTCGTCGTGAGCAAACAGTACCGCGCCCAGCATCTGGTCTTCGGTCAGCTCTTTGGCTTCCGATTCAACCATCAGTACGGCGTCGGAAGTACCGGCAACGACCATGTCCAGGCTCGAAGCAGCTTGCTGCTCGTAAGTCGGGTTCAGCAGGTAGCCGGTGCTTTCGTGGAAAGCTACACGAGCGGCGCCGATCGGGCCGTCGAACGGAATGCCCGAGATGGCCAGGGCAGCCGAGGTACCGATCATCGCAGCGATGTCCGGATCGGTCTTCTTGCTGGTGGAAACGACGGTGCAGACAACCTGCACTTCGTTCATGAAGCCTTCCGGGAACAGCGGACGGATCGGACGGTCGATCAGTCGGGAAGTCAGGGTTTCTTTCTCGGAAGGACGGCCTTCACGCTTGAAGAAACCACCAGGGATCTTACCGGCAGCGTAAGTCTTTTCCTGGTAGTGAACCGACAGAGGGAAGAAGCCCTTGCCTGGATCAGCTTGTTTTGCGCCAACTACAGTCACCAATACGCTGACGTCGTCGTCAACGGTGACCAATACTGCGCCGGAGGCCTGACGGGCGATACGGCCAGTCTCGAGGGTAACGGTCGATTGACCGAACTGGAATTTTTTGATTACCGGGTTCACGGTGTCCTACCTTCTTTGTGGCTCTTGGGGGAACTGGTTTCTTGCGAATTCTTGGGCAATGTCGGGAATCGGCCCAACCGTTGTCCGGGGTAAAACGTGTATCCAGATAAAACTTGAGGCTGGGAGCCTGCAAGCCGCCGGCGGTAAACCGCAGACGTCCGACAGACAACCAACCTCATAGCGCAATCGCTGATTAGCGACGCAGACCCAGGCGACCGATCAGAGTCTGATAACGACCCAGATCCTTGCCTTTCAGGTAGTCCAGCAGCTTGCGACGCTGGTTTACCATGCGGATCAGACCACGACGGGAGTGGTGATCTTTACCGTTGGCCTTGAAGTGACCTTGCAGCTTGTTGATGTTGTGGGTCAGCAGTGCAACTTGCACTTCTGGCGAACCAGTGTCACCAACAGCTTGCTGGTAGTCAGCAACGATTTGAGCTTTTTCTTGAACGTCGAGAGCCATGAGGCAATCCTTTTATCAGGAAACTGTTTCAAAGAAACAGTTTCAACAGGCCAGGGACAAATCCCTGTATCTATAAATGAGTAGTGACCGTGCCTGTTAACAGCCACCCTCGCCAGCCTGCTTTGACACAGACCGGTTTCGGTCATTCCGACCGAATCAGTCGACGTGGCGCAATACGCCCGTCTTCGCTCACTTCACCGATACCGATGAAGCGACCATTGTGATCCTGTACCCGTACCATGCCGAACTTCGGAGCATCCGGGGCACGTACCGGCTGGCCGTTGAGCCAGTAGAACGCGCTCGCTTCCGAGAAGTGCAGCAACGGCCAGTCCAGCAGGCCGCTGTCCGATGGCATCAGGAAGCGATCAACTGCTTCGTTGCCGCCTTCGGCATGTACTGCTTCAAGCTCTTCGAGGGTAACCGTCTGCGCGAGGGTGAAAGGCCCGGCCTGGGTACGGCGCAATTCAGCGACGTACGCACCACAACCGAGTTGCTCACCAATATCCTCCACCAGGGTGCGAATATAGGTGCCCTTGCTGCAATCCACCGCAAGACGCGCAGTATCGCCTTCGAAGGCCAGTAATTCCAAGCGCGCAATAGTAACAGAACGCGGTTCGCGCTCCACTACTTCGCCTGCACGAGCCAGCTTGTACAGCGGTTGGCCATCACGCTTGAGCGCCGAGTACATCGGCGGTATCTGACTGATTTGCCCACGAAATTTCGGCAATGCCGCTTCGACATCGGCGCGACCAACGGTCACCGGGCGCTCCTGCAAAACCTCACCTTCGGCATCGGCCGTGGTGGTGGTCTTGCCCAGTTGCGCCAGGGTTTCATAACCCTTGTCGGAATCGAGCAGGTATTGCGAGAACTTGGTCGCTTCGCCAAAGCACAACGGTAAAACACCGGTGGCCAGCGGGTCGAGGCTGCCGGTGTGACCGGCCTTCTCGGCATTCAGCAGCCAGCGAACCTTCTGCAACGCGGCGTTGGAGGTGAACCCCAACGGCTTGTCGAGCAGGATGATGCCACTGACGTTACGACGGATACGTTTGACCTGAGCCACCGAATTACTCCTTGGTGTCTTCAGGTTCAGCAGCGACCGGATGCTGATTGTCTTCAGCAACCGCACGCTCGATCAGGGCCGACAGATGCGCACCACGTACGACGGATTCGTCGTAGTGGAAGTGCAGTTGCGGCACGCTGCGCAGCTTCATTTCACGGGCCAGTTGCATACGCAGGAAGCCTGCGGCGGCGTTGAGCACCTTGATGCTTTGTGCGATGTCTTCAGCGTTGTCCTGCCCCATTACGGTGATGAAAATCTTCGCGTGACCGACGTCACGGCTGACTTCAACAGCGGTAATGGTGACCAGACCCACACGTGGATCTTTGACTTCGCGACGGATCAGTTGAGCCAGCTCACGCTGCATCTGATCGCCGATACGTTGGGTACGGCTGTATTCTTTTGCCATGATTTTGTTACCTGTTACTGCCCAGCGGTGAAACCCGCAAGGTCTGAAAGCGGCAAACGCCCGGCCTGACAAAAGCCAGACCGGGCGTTGCGTTTAGAGTCCGGGTGATGCGCCACACTGGTGAGTGTGGCCGGCCATCACGGCTCCTGAAGTGCGCGAGTTAGAGGCTGCGAGCAACCTGAACCTTCTCGAAGACTTCGATCTTGTCGCCGACTTTGACGTCGTTGTAGCTCTTCACGCCGATACCGCATTCCATGCCGGCACGTACTTCGGAAGCGTCATCCTTGAAGCGGCGCAGGGATTCCAGCTCGCCTTCGAAGATAACGATGTCTTCACGCAGTACACGGATCGGACGGTTACGGTGCACAACACCTTCGATCACCATGCAGCCAGCGATCGCGCCAAACTTCGGCGAACGGAACACGTCACGCACTTCGGCCACACCCAGGATGTTCTCGCGAACATCGCTGCCGAGCATGCCGGTCAGGGCTTTCTTGACGTCTTCGATGATGTCGTAGATCACGTTGTAGTAACGCATGTCCAGACCTTCCTGCTCGACGATCTTCCGTGCGCCAGCATCGGCACGCACGTTGAAGCCGAACAGTACAGCGTTGGAAGCCAGTGCCAGGTTAGCGTCGGACTCGGTGATACCACCGACACCGCCGCCAACTACGCGCACTTGTACTTCGTCGTTGCCCAGGCCATTCAAGGCACCGTTCAACGCTTCCAGCGAACCACGGACGTCGGATTTGAGGACGATGTTGAGCGTCTTCTTCTCGGCCTGACCCATGTTTTCGAAGATGTTTTCCAGCTTGCCGGCGTGAGCGCGAGCCAGTTTGACTTCGCGGAACTTGCCTTGACGGAACAGAGCCACTTCACGGGCTTTCTTCTCGTCGGCAACCACGCTCATCTCGTCGCCAGCGTCCGGGGTACCGTCCAGGCCGAGGATCTCGACAGGGATGGAAGGACCGGCTTCCTTGATTGGCTTGCCATTCTCGTCGAGCATGGCGCGAACGCGGCCATAGTTCGAACCGACCAGCACCATGTCGCCTTGGCGCAGGGTACCGTCTTGAACCAGAACGGTTGCCACCGGGCCACGACCTTTGTCGAGACGCGATTCAACCACAACGCCACGGCCAGGAGCCGATGGGGTCGCTTTCAGTTCGAGAACTTCAGCTTGCAGCAGAACGGCTTCAAGCAGCTCGTCCACGCCAGTACCGACCTTCGCCGAAACCGGTACGAACGGCGTATCACCGCCCCACTCTTCGGAAGTCACACCGTGAACCGACAGTTCGCTACGGATGCGATCGAGATCGGCGCCCGGCTTATCGATTTTGTTCACGGCTACAACCAGTGGAACGCCAGCCGCTACTGCGTGCTGAACAGCTTCAATGGTCTGCGGCATCACGCCGTCGTCCGCTGCAACCACCAGGATCACGATGTCGGTCGCCTTGGCACCACGAGCACGCATTGCGGTAAACGCGGCGTGACCAGGGGTATCGAGGAAGGTGACCATGCCGCGTTCGGTTTCAACGTGGTATGCACCGATGTGCTGGGTGATACCGCCGGCTTCGCCAGCAGCTACCTTGGCACGACGGATGTAGTCGAGCAGGGACGTTTTACCGTGGTCAACGTGGCCCATTACGGTCACGACTGGCGCACGGGAGAACGACTCACCTTCAAACTTCAGGGACTCGGCCAGGGAATCTTCCAGGGCGGTGTCGCTGACCAGGGTCACTTTGTGGCCCAGTTCTTCGGCTACCAGTTGAGCAGTTTCCTGATCAAGCACCTGGTTGATGGTCGCTGGAGTACCCAGTTTGAACATGAACTTGATGATTTCAGCAGCCTTGACCGACATCTGATTGGCGAGATCGCCAACAGTGATGGTCTCGCCGATCTGCACATCACGCACGACAGGGCCGGTTGGGCTCTGGAAACCGTGAGCGTTGCGCTTCTTCAGCTTGGCCTTGCCGCGACCACCGCGACGGAAGCCATCGCTTTCTTCGTCGGTAGTGCGTGGCGCCACACGTGGAGCCGGCGCTTTTTCTTTGACCGAGGCGCGATGCGGAGCGTTTTTGCGCTCGCCATCACCACCACCGCTGCGACGATTGTTGTCGTCGGCACGTGGCTTGTCCGGACGGCGCTGTTCGTTCTGCTTGTTGCGAACGTCAGCAGACGGAGCTGGAGCAGCGGCAACTACCGGTGCGCTTTCGCGAACAGGTTCGGCAACTGCAGCCGGCGCCGCAACGGCGTCGCTGGTAGCGGTCTGCGCAGCAGCAGGCTGATTACGCGCTTCTACTTCGGCGCGTTGCTTGGCTTCTTCTTCAGCCTTCTGACGGGCAGCATTTTCTACTGCGCGACGCTCATCCAGTTCACGCTTGCGCTCGGCTTCGATTTCTTCCGGGCTGCGCTGTACGAAAACTTTCTTCTTGCGGACTTCAACGCTGATGCTTTTGCTGCCAGCAACACGCAGGGTGCTGGTGGTTTTACGCTGCAGCGTGATCTTGCGTGGTTCTTCCACTTTCGCCTTGTGGCTGCTTTTCAAGTGAGTCAGCAGGGACTGCTTCTCACTGTCAGTCACATTTTCTTCGGCGGCGGTGTGCGGCAGACCTGCCTCACGCATCTGCTGCAACAGGCGCTCTACCGGTGTTTTGACCTCATCGGCCAGTTGTTTCACCGTGACTTGCGTCATGCACTTCTCTCCTCAGGCCGCGCCTAATTACTCGAACCAGTGGGCTCGGGCGGCCATGATCAACTTGCCGGCACGATCATCGTCAATGCCGTCGATGTCGAGCAGGTCGTCAATAGACTGCTCGGCCAGGTCTTCGCGGGTAATTACGCCGCGCACCGCCAGTTCCATCGCCAAATCCTTGTCCATACCCTCAAGCGAGAGCAGGTCTTCGGCCGGATGGGCGTCTGCCAGCTTTTCCTCAGTAGCGATGGCTTTGGTCAACAAACGATCCTTGGCACGAGCGCGAAGCTCGTTGACGGTATCTTCGTCAAAGCCGTCGATGTTGAGCATTTCTTCCAACGGTACGTAGGCAATCTCTTCCAGACTGGTGAAGCCTTCATCTACCAGCACCTGTGCCAGGTCTTCGTCGACTTCCAGCTCGTCGATGAAGTTGCGCAGGATGTCGCCGGTTTCTGCTTGCTGCTTAGCCTGGATGTCCGATTCGGTCATCACGTTCAGGGTCCAGCCAGTCAACTGGCTCGCCAGACGCACGTTCTGACCACCGCGACCGATGGCCTGAGCCAGATTGTCTGCGCCAACGGCGATGTCCATTGCGTGGGCATCTTCGTCAACGATAATTGCCGCAACCTCAGCCGGGGACATGGCGTTGATCACGAACTGAGCCGGGTTGTCATCCCACAGGACGATATCAACACGCTCACCGCCCAACTCACCCGACACTGCCTGGACGCGCGAACCGCGCATACCAATGCAAGCGCCTTGCGGGTCGATGCGTTTGTCCTTCGAGCGAACGGCGATCTTGGCGCGCGAACCCGGATCACGGGACGCTGCCATTACTTCGATCAGGCCTTCGGCAATTTCCGGCACTTCGATGCGGAACAGCTCGATCAGCATTTCCGGCGCAGTACGCGACAGGATCAGCTGCGGGCCGCGGTTCTCGGTGCGGATTTCCTTGAGCAGCGCACGCAGACGCACGCCGACACGGAAGGTTTCGCGAGAAATGATGTCTTCACGGGCCAGCAACGCTTCAGCATTGTTACCCAGATCGACGATCACGTTGTCGCGGGTGACTTTTTTCACGGTGCCGGAGATGATTTCTCCCAGGCGCTCGCGATAAGCGTCAACCACTTGAGCGCGCTCGGCTTCGCGAACTTTCTGCACGATGACTTGCTTGGCAGTCTGCGCAGCAATGCGGCCGAACTCGATGGATTCGATCTTTTCTTCGACAACGTCGCCAACCTTGGCACCCGGATGCGTTTCGGCAACCTTGCTTGGCCAGGTTTCGATGGCCGGATCGTCGAGATCATTCTCTTCGACGACCGTCCAGCGACGGAAAGTTTCGTATGCCCCGGTGTGGCGGTTAATTTCCACACGCAGGTCAACTTCGTCTTCAAAACGCTTTTTGGTAGCAGTGGCCAAAGCCAGCTCCAGCGCTTCAAAAATTACGCTTGCCGGTACGCCCTTTTCATTGGATACCGACTCAACAACCAGCAGTACTTCTTTGCTCATCGTACGCCTCGCCTTTCGCAAGCCATTGGATCCGCGGGATCCGCGTCTCAGTCAAAACTGGGAATAATGTTGGCCTTGTCGATCATATCGATCGGCAACAGGAACTCATGGTCATCTACCTGCACCACGACGTCCTGTTCTTCTACACCGCGCAGAAGGCCCTGAAAGTTGCGTCGACCTTCAAAAGGCGAGCGCAGCTTGATCTTCACTTGTTCACCGGCAAACTTTGCAAACTGCTCAAGAGTGAACAGTGGGCGCTCCATGCCAGGCGAGGAAACTTCGAGGGTGTATTCAACGGCGATCGGATCTTCAACATCCAGTACACCGCTGATCTGACGGCTGACAATGGCGCAATCGTCCACCAGCACGCCGCCCTCTTTATCGATATAAACGCGCAACATCGAGTGACGACCCTGAGCCGAAAACTCGATACCCCAGCATTCATAGCCCAGGGCCACGACCACCGGGGCCAGCAAGGCCTGCAACTCTTCTAGCTTGCTCGACACCTGAACCCCCTAGTGCATGATATGTGCATGCTTTGCAAAATAAAAAAATGGGCATAACGCCCATCCTTGAAACGCCGTCGAACAGCGGCGTTGAAAGTGTCCAGCTAACAAAAAGCCCCTGAAAAGGGGCTCCTTAAACTGGTTGCGGGGGCCGGATTTGAACCGACGACCTTCGGGTTATGAGCCCGACGAGCTACCAGACTGCTCCACCCCGCGACAAAGCTGGGGCGGAAGTATACGACCGATCCCTTATAGGGTCAATGTAACCTTCCACCTGCAAGAAAGCCCGCAACAGCGGGCTCTCCTGACTAATTGGTACCGAGAAGGGGACTCGAACCCCTACACCCTATGGGCACAACCACCTCAAGGTTGCGTGTCTACCAATTCCACCACCTCGGCAAAACTACGTTTGAAACCCTTCTTACTTCTGCTCTTGAGCTGGAGGTACGTCAGTCGCTGGAGTAGCCGACTTTTGCTCTTGAAGCACCGGTACATCATCAGAAGCCGGTTGTTGTTGCTTAGGCACTTCCAACACTGCTGGATTTGGGAGACCTGCCTGAGTCAGCTGATGAGCCTTCTCTTTAGCAAAGTAACCTAACCCCAAGCTGGTTATGAAGAAACCGGCGGCAAGTATAGCAGTAAACTTACTAAGAAAGGTAGAGGAACCTTGGCTTCCGAACACAGTATTTGAAGCACCTGCTCCGAAAGACGCGCCAGCGTCCGCACCCTTACCCTGCTGCAGCAAAACCAGAGCAACTACGCCCAATGCACCCAGCAGATGAAAAACGACTACGACTGTTTCCAGCATTTTTTCAGTTTCCCGCGGCGCGACAGATCGCACCGAACTCATCTGCATTCAGGGAAGCTCCACCAATGAGCCCCCCATCGATATCCGGCATGCCGAACAGTTCGACCGCATTGGCCGCCTTCACGCTGCCGCCGTATAGAAGCCGCACACCTCGTGCGACTTCAGAATTCTCTGCCGCCAACTGCTCGCGGATGGCTTTATGCACATCCTGAGCTTGTTGCGGCGTTGCAGTCAGTCCGGTACCAATGGCCCAGACAGGCTCGTAAGCAATGACTGCCTTGGCAAAAGCACCGACACCCAGCTCCTCGATGATGCTGCCCAGCTGACGCCCGACAACTTCAAGAGTTTTCCCGGCTTCACGCTGCTCAAGGGTCTCCCCTATACACAGCACCGGAATCAAGCCACATGCCTGTGCCGCTGCGAACTTGCGATTCAGCATCCCGTCTCGCTCACCCATTATCTGGCGGCGTTCGGAGTGCCCGACAAGTACCAGGGAACAACCTGCATCCACCAATTGACTCGGAGCAATTTCACCGGTCAATGCACCTTGCATGGATTCCACCGCAGAGTTCTGCGCGCCGATCGAAATCGACTTGCCTTTCAAGCCATCAATCACTTGATTGATATACAAGCAAGGCGGGAATACCGCGACATCAACACCGCTTGGCAAGGCCAGATGACGAAGGCCGTTGATCAGCTCAGCGACGCTGGCGCGGGTACCGTGCATCTTCCAGTTACCAGCTACCATAGGGCGACGCATGCTGTACCTCGTCGGTCAAAGTGGGCGCAGATGTTACCCAACACAATCATGGCTTGCAAGCCGAATCAGGCAGAAACTTCAGTTACCAGTTTTGCCAGCTCTTCGGCATAGTTGCGAACCTGAGTTTCATCCTCGCCTTCGACCATTACGCGCACCAACGGCTCTGTCCCGGACTTGCGCAAAAGCACGCGACCGCGCCCCGCCATTGCCTGGGTGACTCGCGCACTGGCTTCCTTGACAGCCGGATGCTCGAGCGGACTTTCGCCACCACCGAAACGTACATTGATCAGCACCTGAGGGCACTTGCGCAATGCCTGACGCGTTTGCGCCAAACCTTCATTACGGGTCTTCAGCGCCATCAACACTTGCAGTGCGGCAATGATCGCATCACCGGTCGTGGTGTGATTGAAGCAAACGATATGCCCCGAATTTTCGCCACCTACCAGCCAGTTGCGTTCAAGCAACTCGGCGATCACGTAACGGTCGCCGACATTGGCACGAATAAACGGAATCGAAAGCTCTGCAAGCGCGAGCTCCAACCCCAGATTACTCATCAAGGTGCCAACCACGCCGCCCTGCAATTTGCCACGCTCATGCAGGTCTCGAGCGATGATGTACAACAATTCGTCGCCATCAACGATGGCGCCAGTGTGGTCGACCATCAAAACCCTATCGCCATCACCATCGAAAGCAATACCCAGGTCGGCGTGCTCAGCGAGTACCGCAGCCTGCAACTGCCCCATATGGGTCGAGCCGCAATTTTCGTTGATGTTCAGACCATTAGGTTGCGCCGACAGAACGACGACCTCCGCGCCCAACTCGCGGAAGACGCTCGGAGCCACCTTATAGGTCGCGCCATGCGCACAGTCGATAACGATCTTGAGGCCGGAAAAACTGGTTCCCGTTGGCACGCTGCTTTTGCAGAATTCGATGTAGCGCCCCGACGCATCGTTGATTCGCGATACTTTGCCGATCTTGCTCGATTCGACCACGGTCATCGGGGTGTCGAGCAGCTCTTCGATCATCAGCTCCAGTTCATCCGGCAGCTTGGTGCCTTTACCGGAAAAGAATTTGATGCCGTTATCGTCATGCGGATTGTGCGAAGCACTGATCACGATACCGGCCTCAGCCTGGAACGTGCGCGACAGATAGGCGATAGCCGGCGTCGGCATAGGGCCCAGCAGCATCACATCGGCACCCGCCGACGTCAGGCCGGCCTCAAGCGCCGATTCGAACATATAACCGGAAATCCGCGTGTCTTTGCCGACTAGCACCTTGCAGGCACCCATCTTGCGAAAGGCCATGCCGGCCGCCCAGCCTAGCTTGAGCATGAAGTCTGGAGTAATCGGGTATTCACCGACGCGACCACGAATGCCGTCAGTACCAAAGTATTTCTTGCTCATAAGTGCTCCGTCATTCTTATTCGGCTGATTCCACGGCTGCGATCATGCGCACCACGTCTACCGTTTCCGCAACATCATGGACGCGCAATATACGCGCACCTTTCACCGACGCCAGAGCCGCCAGCGCAAGTCCGCCATGCAGCCGCTCGCCGACAGGACGATTCAAGGCCTGCCCGATCATGCTCTTTCGAGAAACACCCACTAACAAGGGCCTGCCCAACGCATGCAGGGCTTCCATGTGCTTGAACAAGCTTAGATTGTGCTGCAGGGTTTTGGCGAAACCGAAACCCGGATCGAGAATGATTCGCTCGACAGGAATACCGGCAGCCGCACATTGCGTCATGCGCTCAGCGAGAAAGTCGCCCACTTCGCGCGTGACATCCTGATAATGCGGATTGTCCTGCATATCTCCGGGCTCGCCGAGCATATGCATGAGGCACACCGGCAAACCGGTAGCCGCCGCCGCATCCAGTGCGCCGTCGCGCTGCAGCGAACGCACATCGTTGATCAACCCGGCCCCCAAGCGCGCGGTTTCGCGCATCACGGCGGGTGTGGAGGTATCCACCGAAATGATCACATCAAGCTCACGATTGATCAGCTCGACGATCGGTGCCACACGTTCAAGCTCTTCGAGCGGGGACACTGCTCGCGCGCCAGGACGAGTAGATTCGCCACCAACATCAATCAGCGTCGCACCGGCTGCAACCATGGCAGCAGCGTGACGCAAGGCCGCATCCAGCTGGCTGTATTGGCCGCCGTCGGAGAAAGAATCAGGGGTGACATTGAGAATACCCATGACATGCGTCTGGGCCAAATCAAGAACCCGGTTGCCGCAAGGCAACCGGGTCAGGGACTGTACAGAAGTCATTTCAAACCTTAAACGTCAGCAGCCGGGCCGCCAATCGGTGTTTCCGGACGCTCGTCTCGAACCACTGGTGGCGGCGGCGTACCGGTGCCACCTGACCAGTCACGAGGCTCGCGAGGTGTACGACCTGCCATGATGTCGTCGATCTGTTCAGCATCGATCGTTTCGTACTTCATCAGGGCATCAGCCATGACATCAAGCTTGTCACGGTTGTCCGTGAGGATCTGCTTGGCCGTGCCGTAGCACTGGTCAATGATGCTGCGCACCTCGGAGTCGATCAGCTTGGCTGTCTCACCGGAGAAGCTGGCAGCCTGGCCGCCACCGCCGCGACCGAGGAATACTTCACCCTCTTCTTCGGCGTACATCAACGGACCGAGTTTTTCCGACAGACCCCACTTGGTCACCATGTTCCGCGCAATCTGGCTGGCACGCATGATGTCGTTAGAGGCGCCAGTGGTTACACCGTCGAAGCCAAGGGTCATTTCTTCAGCAATACGGCCGCCGTACAGCGAGCAGATCTGGCTGATCAGCGCACGCTTGGACAGGCTGTAGCGATCTTCTTCCGGCAGGAACATGGTCACACCCAGCGCACGGCCGCGCGGAATGATCGACACCTTGTACACCGGATCATGCTCAGGCACGACGCGACCAACGATGGCGTGACCTGCTTCGTGATAAGCGGTGTTCTGCTTCTCTTTCTCGGACATGACCATCGATTTGCGCTCGGCGCCCATCATGATCTTGTCTTTGGCCAGTTCGAACTCTTTCATCTCAACGATGCGCTTGCCGCTGCGTGCAGCGAACAGCGACGCTTCGTTGACCAGGTTTGCCAGATCAGCACCGGAGAAGCCCGGGGTACCACGCGCGATAACGGCCGGAGCAACGTCGTCACCCATTGGCACTTTGCGCATGTGAACCTTGAGAATCTGTTCGCGACCACGGATATCCGGCAGACCGACGACAACCTGACGGTCGAAACGGCCCGGACGCAGCAGCGCAGGGTCGAGTACGTCAGGACGGTTGGTTGCAGCGATAACAATGATGCCGTCATTCATCTCGAAGCCGTCCATCTCAACCAGCAGTTGGTTGAGAGTCTGCTCTCGCTCGTCGTGACCGCCACCCATGCCGGCGCCACGATGGCGACCGACGGCGTCGATTTCGTCGATGAAAATGATGCACGGCGCGTGCTTCTTGGCCTGTTCGAACATGTCACGAACACGGCTGGCACCAACACCGACGAACATTTCAACGAAGTCAGAACCGGAGATGGTGAAGAACGGAACCTTGGCTTCGCCGGCAATCGCCTTGGCCAGCAAGGTTTTACCGGTACCCGGAGGACCGACCATCAACACGCCGCGAGGAATGCGGCCGCCCAGGCGCTGGAACTTGCCCGGGTCACGGAGGAATTCAACCAGCTCGCCGACTTCTTCCTTGGCTTCGTCGCAACCGGCAACGTCAGCCAATGTGGTTTTCACCTGATCTTCGGAGAGCAGGCGCGCCTTGCTCTTGCCGAAGCTCATCGGTCCGCCCTTGCCACCGGCACCGCCCTGCATCTGGCGCATGAAGAACATGAACACCGCGATGATCACCAGGATCGGGAAGCTGGCCACCAGAAGCTGGGTCCAGATGCTTTGCTGTTCAGGCTGCTTGCCTTCAACCACAACGTGGTTGTCGACCAGATCGCCGATCAGGCCATTGTCCTGAATTGCCGGACGAATGGTCTTGAAACTGTCGCCATCATTGCGTTTGCCGGTGATTACATAGCCATCAACCGCTACGCGCTCGACCTTGCCATCCTTGACCTGCTGGATGAAGTCGGAATAGTTGAGGGTCTGCGGCTCGTTAGGGCTGGAGAAGTTGTTCATCACCGTCACCAGGACAGCCGCGATGATCAACCACAGGATCAGATTCTTTGCCATATCGTTCAATTAACTACCCTCTGAAGCAAGCTCCGCTACTGGCGCGCGCTTCGCATGATATTCACCGGCCTAACTTACTACATTACCTACGACTCTGGCAGGCGCCGTCTGTAACCCTTTGTGAAACACTTTCTACACAATATTCGTTAATGCTCGCCGGGCGAAATACTAAAAACCTATCACCCTGCACAAAAACCTCGTTTTACTCGCTACGCCCGCGATAACCCCAAGCCAGCATATATTGCTCGCGGGAGCTGCCACGAGAGGAGTCCGGCTTGATCATCTGGATCTTGTCGAACTTCTTGCGAGCATCCTTCAGGTAAACATCAAACCCTTCGCCCTGAAAAATCTTGATCACGAAATTACCGCCCGGCTTGAGGATCCGCTCCGCCAGATCAAGTGCCAGCTCACACAGGAACATGGCCTTCGGCATATCCACTTCAGGCGTACCACTCATATTGGGGGCCATATCGGAAATCACAAGGTCCACCTGCGAATTACCCACCGCTTCAAGAATCTGCGCGAGCACTGCGTCCTCGGTGAAGTCACCCTGAATAAAGGTCACGTCAGGGATGCTGTCCATTTCCAGAATGTCCGAAGCGATCAAACGCCCCTGACCGCCGATCAGACGGCTGGTGACCTGCGACCAGCCACCAGGTGCCGCACCGAGGTCGACAACGCTCATGCCAGGACGGATCAGCTTGTATTTCTCCTGGACTTCCAGAAGCTTGTAACTCGCACGCGAGCGGTAGCCATCCTTCTGCGCTTGCTTCACATAGGGATCGTTGACATGTCGCTTCAGCCAACCAAGGCTTGTCTTGGAACGCGCCATTGGGCACCTCGATAATAAGAGTCGTGATTAATTGGGCGGATCCACGAGCCCTCGGGTAAAATGGCCGCCATTTTACAGAATCCAGACGAAAGGGTCAGATTATGCCGCTCACTCCAGAGCAGAAGAAACAGTACAAATCCATTGGCCACCACCTCAAACCGGTTTTGACGGTGGCTGACAACGGTTTGACTGAAGGTGTTTTAGCCGAACTTGAACGCGCTTTGGCGGATCACGAGCTGATCAAAATCAAGCTCAATATCCTCGATCGCGAATCGCGCCTGGCGCACATCGCAGAGCTGTGCAAGGTTGGCAAAGCGGATCTGGTACAGGTCATCGGCAAGATGGCACTGGTTTACCGCAAGAATTTCAGCGCCAACAAGCAGCTGTCGAACGTTCATCGCTTCAAGTGATGAAAAGGGTCACGGGTGTGCCTGGCGCACCCTGCCACTCCATCCCGGCACCGGCTGCATCACCAGCACCAGCCCGGAAAACCCCAGAACCAGATAACTGAATACCTGCCAGCGCTGCGCATCCGGCCAGCCGACACGCACTGCGACAAACATCGCACACGCATACAACGCCATCAACAGCACCTGCCCCCGAAAATCTCGCCATAGACTGGCAAGGCCCTCGGCCTGTACCAGCACCAAAGCCTGAAAAATAACGCATGCGGCGGAAAAACCTACCACCAGCACTTCAAATGCACTGGCCACTTCATCGATCAGCAATGGTGCCAGGCCAATCTTGCCCAGCGCCGGCTGCAAACCGAGATGTATCAGCCATAGACCGCCGACCCAAAGCATCTGGGTCAGCTGCCAAAGCATGGCGCCCGCATGCAGCGGGCGCCCTTTTTCAGATGTGACGGACTTCGACAATCTCGTACTCGATCACGCCGCTCGGCGTTTTCACGGCGACCACATCGCCCTCTTCCTTGCCGATCAAGGCACGGGCCAAAGGCGAGCCAACCGAAATCTTGCCGAGTTTGAAGTCAGCCTCATCCTCACCCACGATGTGGTAAGTGACGCTTTCGTCGGTCTCGACGTTGGCGATTTCGACGGTAGTACCGAAAATCACTTTGCCAGTGTGCGGAATCGACGTGACGTCAATGATGACCTGATTCTGAATCCGGCCTTCGATGTCGCGAATCCGCGCCTCGACCATGCCTTGCTGTTCGCGTGCGGCATGGTATTCAGCGTTTTCTTTCAAGTCTCCCAACTCGCGGGCCGTACCGATGTCCTGGCTGAGCTTCGGACGAACGACCTTGGTCAGGTGAGCGTGTTCTTCTTCCAGGGCTTTAGCGCCCTGGACGGTCATTGGGTATTTGATCATGCCTTCAATCCTGCGTGTAGATCCTGCAAGCGGCGCACGGTCTTTTCCGGACCGAACTTCAGCGCTTCACAGATAGCTTCGCCAGCAGCAATGGTGGTGGTGCAGTAAATCTTGTGCTGCAAGGCATTACGACGAATGGAGTACGAATCAGCGATCGACTGACGACCTTCGGTGGTGTTGATGATCAGGGTGACTTCGTCATTCTTGATCATGTCGACCACGTGCGGACGCCCCTCGGTCACCTTGTTCACACGGCGCACTTTCAGGCCTGCGGCTTCGATCAGCTTGGCAGTACCGGCAGTGGCAACCACTTCGAAACCCAAGTTGATCAGATCACGGGCCACGCCTGCAACCAATGGCTTGTCGTCGTCGCGCACGCTGATGAACGCAGTACCGCCGGTCGGCAGCACTTCGCTGGCACCCATCTGGGCTTTGGCGAATGCCTCACCGAAGGTGTCACCTACACCCATCACTTCACCGGTCGACTTCATCTCTGGGCCGAGGATCGGGTCAACGCCAGGGAATTTGGCGAACGGGAACACCGCCTCTTTCACGCTGTAGAAGTTCGGAATGATTTCTTTGGTGAAGCCGATTTCTTTCAGGGTCTTACCGGCCATCACGCGGGCAGCGATCATGGCCAGGGAAACACCGATGCACTTCGATACGAACGGTACGGTACGGGAAGCGCGCGGGTTGACTTCGATGACGTAGATGTCTTCGCCCTGCAAAGCCAACTGCACGTTCATCAGGCCGACAACGCCCAGCTCCAGAGCCATTTTCTTGACCTGTTCGCGCATCTCGTCCTGGATGTGCGCCGGCAGCGAGTACGGCGGCAGCGAGCACGCGGAGTCACCGGAGTGAACGCCAGCCTGTTCGATGTGTTGCATGATTGCGCCGATCACCACGTCTTTGCCGTCACAGACCGCATCCACGTCCATTTCGATGGCGCAGTTGAGGAAGTGGTCGAGCAGCACAGGGCTGTCGTTGGACACTTTCACCGCGTCACGCAAGTAGCGCTTGAGCTCTTCTTCTTCGTAAACGATTTCCATCGCGCGACCACCCAGGACATAGGATGGGCGCACTACCAGTGGGTAGCCGATCTTGCTGGCGGCACGAATCGCTTCGTCTTCGCTGCGCACGGTGGCGTTTGGCGGCTGACGCAGGTTCAGACGCTCAACCATTTGCTGGAAACGCTCACGGTCTTCAGCGCGGTCGATGGCGTCAGGGCTGGTGCCGATGATTGGCACGCCAGCCGCTTCCAGAGCTCGCGCCAGTTTCAGCGGAGTCTGACCACCGTACTGGACGATCACGCCTTTCGGCTTCTCGACGCGGCAGATTTCCAGCACGTCTTCGAGGGTTACCGATTCGAAGTACAGACGGTCGGAAGTGTCGTAGTCGGTGGAAACGGTTTCCGGGTTGCAGTTGACCATGATGGTTTCGTAGCCGTCTTCGCGCAGAGCAAGGGCAGCGTGAACGCAGCAGTAGTCGAACTCGATGCCCTGGCCGATACGGTTCGGACCGCCACCCAGAATCATGATTTTGTCGCGGCCCGACGGCGCGGCTTCGCACTCTTCCTCGTAAGTCGAGTAGAGGTATGCGGTGTCGGTGGCGAACTCGGCGGCGCAGGTGTCAACGCGCTTGTAAACCGGGAACACTTCCAGCTTGTGACGGTGAGTCCGCAGGTTCTTCTCGGTCACACCCAGCAGCTTGGCCAGACGCTGATCGGAGAAGCCTTTGCGCTTCAGCTTGAACATCAGGTCGCGGTCGATCGCGGACAGACCAAGGGTCTTGACCTTCTCTTCTTCCTTGATCAGATCTTCGATCTGTACCAGGAACCACGGGTCGATCATGTTCATGGCAAAGATTTCTTCGACGGTCATGCCGGCGCGGAAAGCGTCCGCCACGTACCAGATACGCTCGGCGCCCGGCACTGTCAGTTCGCGCTTGAGCACGCTCATGCTTTCCGGGTTGCTCAGGTCGAGCTTCTCGTCCAGACCGCAAACGCCCACTTCCAGACCGCGCAGAGCTTTCTGCAGGGATTCCTGGAAGGTACGGCCGATGGCCATGACTTCACCAACCGACTTCATCTGAGTGGTCAGGCGTGCGTCAGCCTTGGCGAATTTCTCGAAGGCAAAGCGTGGCAACTTGGTGACGACGTAGTCGATCGACGGCTCGAAGGACGCCGGGGTCTTGCCGCCGGTGATGTCGTTCGACAGTTCGTCGAGGGTGTAGCCCACAGCCAGTTTGGCCGCGACTTTGGCGATCGGGAAACCGGTGGCTTTCGAAGCCAGTGCCGAGGAACGCGATACGCGCGGGTTCATTTCGATCACGACCATGCGGCCAGTGTTCGGGCAGATACCGAATTGAACGTTGGAACCACCGGTCTCGACGCCGATCTCGCGCAGTACCGCCAGCGAGGCGTTACGCAGGATCTGGTATTCCTTGTCGGTCAGGGTTTGTGCTGGAGCCACGGTGATCGAGTCACCGGTGTGCACGCCCATCGGGTCGAAGTTTTCGATCGAGCAGACGATGATGCAGTTGTCCTTTTTGTCGCGGACAACTTCCATTTCATATTCTTTCCAGCCGATCAGCGATTCGTCGATCAGCAGCTCTTTGGTCGGCGACAGGTCCAGACCACGGGCGCAGATTTCTTCGAACTCTTCACGGTTGTACGCGATACCGCCACCGGTGCCGCCCATGGTGAAGGACGGACGGATGATGCACGGGAAGCCGAGGGTTTCGAGAACCGCGTTGGCTTCTTCCATGCTGTGCGCGATACCGGAACGCGGGCACGCCAGGCCGATGGATTTCATCGCCTTGTCGAAACGAGAACGGTCTTCAGCCTTGTCGATGGTGTCAGCGTTGGCGCCGATCATTTCTACGCCGAACTTCTCCAGAACGCCTTCGCGTTCCAGGTCCAGGGCGCAGTTCAGAGCCGTCTGGCCGCCCATGGTTGGCAGTACCGCGTCCGGACGCTCTTTTTCGATGATCTTGGCAACGGTCTGCCACTTGATCGGCTCGATGTAGGTGGCGTCGGCCATGTCCGGGTCGGTCATGATGGTGGCCGGGTTGGAGTTCACCAGGATGACGCGGTAACCCTCTTCGCGCAGGGCTTTACAGGCCTGGGCGCCGGAGTAGTCGAATTCGCAGGCCTGGCCGATAACGATCGGGCCAGCGCCGAGAATCAGGATGCTTTTAATGTCTGTACGTTTTGGCATGGGTTTGTCACTCAAATCCGCAGGTCAGTCGGCAAGCCGTCTTGATCGATTTCTGAAGTCCCGAGGGGGCCGCCGGTGTCGGGGCCGCCCTCGAGGGCTTCTCTCTACAGTCTCAAGGCGAACGCTTAGCGTCGCTTGGCCATCTCGTTGATGAAGCGGTCGAACAGTGGCGCGACATCGTTCGGGCCCGGGCTCGCTTCAGGGTGGCCCTGGAAGCTGAACGCGCTCTTGTCGGTGCGTTCGATGCCTTGCAGGGTGCCGTCGAACAGCGATTTGTGGATCGCACGCACGTTGGCTGGCAGGGTTTCTTCGTCTACCGCGAAACCGTGGTTCTGGCTGGTGATCATTACGACGCCAGTGTCCAGATCCTGCACCGGGTGGTTGGCACCGTGGTGGCCGTGGCCCATTTTCAGGGTCTTGGCGCCGGAGGCCAGTGCCAGCAGTTGGTGACCGAGGCAGATGCCGAATACCGGAATTTCGGTTTCCAGCACTTCCTTGATCGCCTTGATCGCGTAGTCGCATGGCTCCGGATCACCAGGGCCGTTGGACAGGAACACGCCGTCCGGCTTCAGTGCCAGCACATCAGCGGCTGGCGTCTGCGCAGGCACCACGGTGACGCGGCAGCCGCGCTCGACCAGCATGCGCAGGATGTTGACCTTGACGCCGTAGTCGTAGGCAACCACGTGGTAAGGCAGCTCGGAAGCGTCGATGGTCGCGTGGCTGTCGGTCTTCAGATCCCAGACAGTCGAGCACCACTCGTATTGAGTCTTGGTGCTGACGACTTTCGCCAGATCCATGCCCTTCAGGCCCGGGAAACCTTGCGCAGCGGCGATGGCCGCTTCTTCGGAAATGTTGTCGCCGGCCATGATGCAGCCGTTCTGTGCGCCTTTTTCACGCAGGATGCGGGTCAGGCGGCGGGTGTCGATACCGGCGATGGCGACAACGTTGTTGGCTTTCAGGTAGTCGGACAGGGACATCGTGTTACGCCAGTTGCTCGCTACCAGCGGCAGGTCACGAATGACCAGGCCAGCGGACCAGACGCGGTCGGACTCGGCATCTTCCGGCGTGGTGCCGGTGTTGCCGATGTGCGGGTAAGTCAGGGTAACGATCTGTTGGGCGTAGGAAGGATCGGTAAGGATTTCCTGATAGCCGGTCATTGCGGTGTTGAACACCACCTCACCAACGGTTTGACCGTCGGCACCAATGGCTTCGCCGCGAAAAATGCTGCCATCAGCAAGGGCAAGTATGGCTGGCTTAGTCAAGAAGACCTCCCGTAAATAACGCATGAAAGGGCGATCGCAGGTTGTAAAAAAGCGGAGTGACGTATGGACACGTCACCCCGCTTCTTCACTGAATTATTCTGCGCGCTTTTAGTGGACACACTAAAGCTGTAGCTTACAGAAAAAGGCTTTTTTGGTCCACCGCTAAAGAGCCGAAAAGGCCGGAGAATGCGACAGGTCGTCGCCAAGCGGAGAAAAACCAGCGCAAACAGGGCATTTGCGCCGGGTTCAGCAGTGTATCAACGCAGGTCGAGCACGTCTTGCATGTCATACAGACCCGGCTCGCGACCATCCAGCCACAGCGCAGCACGAACCGCGCCCTTGGCGAACGTCATACGACTCGAAGCCTTGTGCGTGATCTCCAGACGCTCACCTTCGCAGGCAAACAGCACGGTGTGATCACCCACCACATCACCACCACGAACAGTGGCGAAGCCGATAGTTTCACGCTCACGAGCGCCAGTGTGACCCTCACGACCGTAGACCGCGACTTTCTGCAAATCACGATCGAGCGCACTGGCGATCACTTCGCCCATGCGCAACGCTGTACCCGACGGCGCATCGATCTTGTGCCGGTGATGCGCTTCGATGATTTCGATGTCCGCTTCATCACCCAGCACGCGCGCCGCCATATCGAGCAGTTTCAGCGACAGATTGACGCCGACACTGAAGTTGGCCGCAAACACGATCGGAATATCCTTGCCCGCCTCGACCAGCAACTGCTTCTGCGCAGCGTCCAGACCGGTGGTGCCGATGACCATCGCCTTGCCGGCCTTGCGGCAGAACGCGAGGTTTTTCAGCATCACTTCCGGCAGGGTGAAGTCGATCAATACATCGAACTCTTCAGCCACTGCCTCAATGTGCCCGGACAACGGCACACCAATACGACCCAGCGATGCCAGTTCACCGGCATCGACGCCGATCAGTGTGCTGCCCGGACGAACCACAGCGGCGGTCAAACCGGTCAGCGGCGCGCGCTGCTGCACGGCCTCGACCAGAATCTTACCCATGCGCCCAGCAGCGCCCATCACAGCTATACGTCGCATGCCGACTCCTTACAGATCGCCGAAGAAGCGCTTCACACCGTCGAACCAACCGGTGGTTTTTGGCGAATGGCTATTGTCGTCCGCCAGCGAGCTGCGGAATTCTTCCAGCAGTTCGCGCTGACGACGGTTCAGATTGACCGGCGTTTCAACCGCGACACGGCACATCAAGTCACCCGCACCGCCGCCACGTACCGGCGCCACGCCTTTGCCGCGTACGCGGAACTGCTTGCCGGTCTGGGTGCCTTCAGGGATTTTCAGTTTGACGCGACCGTCGAGGGTCGGAATTTCCAGCTCGCCGCCCAGCGCCGCATCGACGAAGCTGATCGGCACTTCGCAGAACAGATGCTTGCCATCGCGCTGGAAAATATCGTGCTCGCGGACATTGATGACCACATACAGGTCGCCCGTCGGACCGCCCTGCGTGCCCGCCTCGCCTTCGCCGGACAGACGAATGCGGTCGCCGGTATCGACCCCAGCCGGCACTTTGACCGACAGGGTTTTGTACTCTTCGACGCGACCGTCACCGTGGCAGGAGTCGCACGGATCGGAAATGATCTTGCCTTGGCCATGGCAACGCGGGCAGGTTTGCTGCACCGAGAAGAAGCCCTGCTGCATGCGCACCTGACCAATGCCACCACAGGTCGGGCAAGTCGAAGGCGAGGAACCTTTCTTGGCACCCGAACCGTCGCACGGCTTGCAGTTGACCAGTGTCGGAACGCGGATATTCACCGACGTACCGCGCACCGCTTCTTCCAGGTTCAGCTCCAAGGTGTAGCGCAAGTCGCTGCCACGCTGAGCGCCGCCACGAGAACCACCGCGACCGCCACCGAAGAAATCACTGAAGACATCACCAAAGATGTCCGAGAAGTTCTGACCGCCGAAACCGGCGCCACCGCCACCCATGCTCGGGTCGACACCAGCATGGCCGTACTGATCGTACGCCGCACGCTTGCTCGAGTCGGACAGCACTTCATAGGCCTCATTGGCCTCTTTGAACATTTCTTCCGACGCTTTGTCATCGGGATTACGGTCCGGGTGGTGCTTCATCGCCAGACGACGGTAAGCCTTCTTCAGGTCCGCATCGCTTGAGCCGCGCTCAACACCCAACACTTCGTAATAGTCACGTTTTGCCATAAGTCTTCTGCACTCTTGAGGACGTTCGGCAAACCCCTCCTGAGGATGGCCAAACTCGTTGAGCCCCAATACAGGCCCGGACCCAACTCACGTCAATTCAACGATCCTGGTCTTTGTTTCTTGCGGTACTTTCGGCACGAAAAGCAGGAGCATTCCCGGCCATACCGCCAACATCCGAACCTTGTCGCATGCTGTAAAAATTCGCGTATTCCAGATACGCCAACGCGGGAGCTAGCTCCCGCGCGGCGACATCCTACCAGTCACTGCCTGAAGGCAGTCAACCGGCCGACCAACAACTTACTTGTGGTCTTTGACTTCTTCGAACTCTGCATCGACAACGTCGTCAGCCTTCTCAGCCGATTCGCCTTGCGGGGCTGCGCCATCAGCTGGCTGAGCCTGTTCGGCGTACATCTTCTGAGCAACCGGAGCGGAGACTTTCGACAGCTCTTCAACCTTCGCTTCGATAGCAGCCTTGTCGTCGCCTTTGACAGCGGCTTCCAGAGCAACCACAGCGGCTTCGATCGCAGTCTTCTCTTCGGCGGTGACTTTGTCGCCCGCGTCAGCAATCATTTTGCGCGTCGAGTGAACCAGTGCGTCACCCTGGTTACGGGCAGCGGCCAGCTCTTCGAACTTGCGGTCTTCCTCAGCGTTGGCTTCGGCGTCACGCACCATGCGCTCGATTTCTTCGTCGGACAGACCGGAGTTGGCCTTGATCACGATCGACTGGGTCTTGCCGGTAGCCTTGTCTTTCGCACCAACGTGCAGGATGCCGTTAGCGTCGATGTCGAAGGTCACTTCGATCTGTGGCACGCCACGTGGAGCAGGTGGAATGTCGGCCAGGTCGAACTTGCCCAAGGACTTGTTCTGAGTGGCTTGCTTACGCTCGCCCTGCAGCACGTGAATGGTCACAGCGCCCTGGTTGTCGTCGGCAGTCGAGAACACTTGCGATTTCTTGGTAGGAATCGTGGTGTTTTTCTCGATCAGCGCGGTCATCACGCCGCCCATGGTTTCGATACCCAGGGTCAGCGGGCTGACGTCGAGCAGCAGAACGTCTTTCACGTCACCGGCCAGAACAGCACCCTGAATCGCAGCACCCATGGCAACAGCTTCGTCCGGGTTAACGTCTTTGCGAGCTTCTTTACCGAAGAAATCGGTCACCAGCTTCTGTACCAGCGGCATACGGGTCTGACCACCGACCAGAATCACGTCGTTGATCGCGCCAACGTCCAGACCGGCATCTTTCATGGCGATGCGGCAAGGTTCGATGGTGCGCTGAACCAGGTCTTCAACCAGTGCTTCGAGCTTGGCACGCGAGATCTTCACGTTCAGGTGCTTAGGACCGGTCGCGTCTGCAGTGATGTACGGCAGGTTGACGTCGGTCGACTGAGCGGACGACAGCTCGATCTTGGCTTTCTCAGCGGCTTCTTTCAGGCGCTGCATGGCCAGCGGATCACCTTTGAGGTTCATGCCGCTTTCTTTCTTGAATTCGTCAACGAGGTAGTCGATCAGACGAATGTCAAAGTCTTCACCGCCGAGGAACGTGTCACCGTTGGTGGCCAGAACTTCGAACTGGTGCTCGCCATCAACTTCAGCGATCTCGATCACGGAAACGTCGAACGTACCGCCACCCAGGTCATAAACGATCACGGTGTGATCGCCCTTGGCCTTGTCCATACCGTAAGCCAGAGCGGCTGCGGTTGGTTCGTTGATGATACGTTTTACGTCCAGACCAGCGATGCGGCCGGCGTCTTTGGTCGCCTGACGCTGGCTGTCGTTGAAGTAGGCCGGAACGGTGATCACCGCTTCGGTCACGGTCTCGCCGAGGTAGTCTTCGGCGGTCTTCTTCATCTTCTTCAGAATTTCAGCCGAGATTTGTGGCGGTGCCATTTTCTGGCCGTTCACTTCAACCCAGGCGTCGTTGTTGTCAGCCTTGACGATCTTGTAAGGGACCATCTGGATGTCTTTCTGCACAACTTCTTCGTCGAAACGACGACCGATCAGACGCTTAACTGCGTACAGGGTGTTGTGCGGGTTGGTTACAGCCTGACGCTTGGCCGACTGACCTACCAGGATTTCACCATCGTTGGCGTAAGCGATGATCGACGGCGTGGTACGCGCGCCTTCAGCGTTTTCGATAACTTTTGCTTTGCCGTTTTCCAGCACGGAGACGCAGGAGTTGGTAGTCCCCAGGTCGATACCGATAATTTTGCCCATGTTAACTCTCCCGAAACTTTGGATTTTTTTGCCGCAGTAGTGGTGGCTGACTGCGGTAATACTTAAACGCTTGACTTCTAAATGGGGGCCTTGCGGCTAATTTCAAGCCTTCTCGTCAATCGAAGGCGAAATTGGCGCAGGCGCCTTGCTGACCACAACCATGGCCGGACGCAGCAGGCGGCCGTTGAGCTGGTAGCCCTTCTGGAACACCTTCAGAACGCTGTTCGGTTCTACGTCGGCGCTTTCTTGCATGGCCATCGCCTGATGCTGAACGGCGTTGAACGGTTCGCCATGCGGGTCGATCGCTTCCAGCTGATAACGCTTGAGCGTGTCGTGGAACATTTTCAGCGTCAGCTCGATGCCTTCACGCATCGGACGAATGCTTTCGTCGTCCGGGTTCGACAGCTCGAGGCCGCGCTCCAGGCTGTCGACGATCGGCAACAGGTCGCCAGCGAATTTTTCCAGGGCAAACTTGTGCGCCTTCTCGACGTCCTGCTCAGCACGGCGACGGACGTTCTGCAGATCGGCAGCAACACGCAGAGATTGATCCTGCGCGGCGGCCAACTGCTCTTCGAGCACTTGTACACGGGTCGCCAGGTCATCACCCGAACCTTCGGGCGCCTGATTGGCTTCTGGGTTTTGCGTATCTACTGTCTGTTCGTCAGCCATAGAATTCTCCTTTCAATTTCGTCCGCGAGCCTGACTCGCGCTTCTGCCCCGATATATGGGGCCGCAAAATCAGGCTTCAAGGGCCTGCAAACATTAACCCTACAAAAAAGTGTCGAATCTTCATTCCTCAATGCGCTAAGCAGATTTGAAGTTCAAGCAAATCGAGCTAAGGGCGGGCATTGTCAGCCTGAAACAAAACACTGTATAAATAACCAGACCTAAAGCCTGGGAGCGGCCTTTATGCTGGTGCACCTGTCCGTACACAACTACGCCATCGTTGAACATCTCGATCTCGAACTCGATCGCGGGATGAGCGTGATCACAGGGGAAACCGGCGCCGGCAAGTCGATCATGCTCGACGCGCTGGGACTGACTCTTGGCGATCGCGCCGACAGCGGCGTGGTTCGTCCCGGCGCCGACAAAGCCGATATCCTCGCGACTTTCGATCTGGCCGACATCCCTGAAGCCAGCCTTTGGCTGGCCGAGCGTGACCTGGAGACTGATGGCCCGTGCATCCTGCGCCGGGTGATCACGTCGGAAGGTCGTTCGCGCGGCTACATCAATGGCACCCCTTGCCCACTCGGTGACCTCAAGTCGCTGGGCGAATTGCTGATCGATATCCACAGCCAGCATGAACATCAGTCCCTGCTGAAAACCGATACTCATCGCCGCTTGCTGGACGAGTACGCCGGCGCTACCGATCTGGCCCGCCAGGTTCAACTCGCCGCCCAGCGCTGGCGCCAGACTCGCCAGGAACTCGAGCGCCTCTCCAACTCCGGTGATGAACAACGCGCGCGCCACCAATTGCTCAGCTATCAGCTCGAAGAGCTGGAAAACCTCGGTCTCGGTGATAACGAGCTGGAGCAACTGGAGCAGGAACACAAAAACCTGACCAACGCCGAGACCCTGCTAGGCATTTGTCGGCAAGTGGTCGAACAATGCAGCGAAAGCGATTCCGGCAATGTATTGAATGCACTGACTGCCAGCCTCAACCGCCTGTCGAGCGTGAACAATTCCGTTGGCGCACTGGGCGAAGCCAGCAGTTTGCTGACCAGCGCGCAGATCCAGGTCGAAGAGGCCGTCGGTGAACTCAATCGTTTCCTCGATAACTTCGATGCCGATCCGGCGCGCCTGCAATACCTGGAAGAGCGTCTCGACGCGATCTACACGCTGGCACGCAAGCATCGGATTCAACCCACCGAAGTGGGTGAAATGCAGCAGAAACTGCTGGATGAGATCGAAACCCTCAACGCCAACGACGAATCCATCGAGCGCCTGGGTGATGAGCTGGCCTCGTATGCCCGCCACTATCAAGAGAAGGCGCGAGAACTGAGCGATTTGCGGCATCAGGCTGCCGGCAGTCTCGCCAGTGCGGTTGAGCAGGAAATTCAACGACTGGGCATGCCGGGTGGTCGCTTCACTATCGAATTGAAGGCCAACAGCAGCGATGAACTGCTGCCCAACGGACTGGAACAGGTCGAATTACTGGTCAGCGCCAACCCGGGCCAACCGCTAAAGGCGCTGGCAAAAGTCGCTTCCGGCGGCGAGCTGTCACGGATCAGCCTGGCGATTCAGGTGATCACCGCGCAGACATCCCGCGTTCCGACATTGGTATTCGACGAAGTGGACGTCGGCATCGGTGGGCCGACCGCAGAAATTGTCGGCCAACTGTTGCGCCGTCTCGGCGATCGCGGCCAGGTATTGACCGTGACGCACTTGCCGCAAGTGGCAGCGCAGGGTCATCAGCATTTGTTTGTGCACAAAGTGCGCGGTGAAGAGGCGACCCACACTGCCGTCTCCAAACTGAGCAAGAACGACCGTATAGAAGAAGTGGCGCGCATGCTCGGCGGCATCGATCTGACCAAGGAGTCCCTGGCTCACGCGAAAAAAATGGTCGTCACCGCCAAAGTTTGACAACGACAGAAAGCACGAAGGCGACCCTTGGGTCGCCTTCGTTCGTTTCGCGAATGTGAAATTCGCGCGACATGCTTACTTTTTCTTGCGCACGTACAGCACCAGGTTGTGATCTACCAGATCAACACCGTGCTCCTCGGCAATTGCCTTCTGGAGCTTTTCGATTTCCGGGCTGACGAATTCGACGACTTCACCGGTTTCCACGTTGACCATATGGTCATGGTGGCCACCGTCGGCCAACTCGAATACCGCGTGGCCGCCGTCGAAGTTGTGACGGACCACGAGGCCAGCGGCTTCGAACTGGGTCAGAACACGGTAAACCGTGGCCAGACCGACGTCCTCGCCAGCTTCCATCAACGCCTTGTAGACGTCCTCGGCACTCATGTGACGCTGCTCGGTAGAGTCGAGCATTTGCAGGATCTTGACCCGTGGCAGGGTCACTTTGAGGCCGGCTTTGCGTAGTTCGCTATTTTCAACCATGGTCAGCTTTCTCGCGATGCTGCTTCGCAGCTTCTCTTAATGCGGGTATGATCGGCGTTTACGTTGTCCCAGCCAAGATAGTGGAAGTCGCCCACCGATGCAAAACACCAAGCTCTTGCTAACCAGTTTCACCTTTGTGGGACTGCTCGCACTCGCCGGTTGTTCATTCCCCGGGGTTTACAAAATCGACATCCAGCAGGGCAATGTCGTCACGCAGGACATGATAGACCAGTTACGCCCGGGAATGACCCGGCCGCAAGTACGGTTTATCATGGGTAACCCTCTGCTTGTCGACACGTTCCATGCCGATCGCTGGGATTATCTGTACAGCCTGCAACCGGGTGGCGGTGAACGCCAACAGGAACGCGTCAGCGTTATTTTCAACTCAAACGACCAGCTTGTCAGCCTGTCCGGTGACTTTATGCCGGGCGTAAGCCGTGATGAAGCCATTCTCGGCAAGGACAATGGCACGACCGTGACCGCTCCTGCTGAAAACGCCGAGAAGCCAAAACCGGAAAAACCGGTCAAGCCAGGTTCCTTGCTGGATCAGATCCAGAAGGACGTCGATGGTGTAGAAACCGTTCCGGTTCCGACACCAGAGCCGCTGGACACCTCGCCGCAATAATTTGCGACGCAATAAAAAACCCGGAAATTCCGGGTTTTTTATTGCCTGCGATTTGGCTTTTTACGCGTTTCGCGCTTTGGCTTCGGCAGCCTTGGCGGCCCGCAAGCGTCGTACCTCTTTCGGATCGGCCAGCAATGGACGATAAATCTCGATGCGCTCCCCTGCCTCAATCACCCGCGTATCCGGGTCAGCCACCACTTTGCCGAAGATACCCAACGGACACTCCGCCAGATTCAGCTCAGGAAACTCGCTACCAATACCCGATACAAACACCGCAGCCCGCACCGTCGCGCCTTCATTGACGCTGAATGAGCGCAATACCTGACGATCCACGGCCGCGTATACCACCTCTATCTCGATCACCGACTCAACCATGCATCTGCTTGGCGCGCTGGCAGAACGCGTCCACCAGCGTATTGGCCGCCTGATTGAACAGCGGCCCCAACGTCGCGCGCACCAGCGGCCCGGCGTAATCGAACGACAGATCCAGACTGATCTTGCAGGCCTTCTCGTTCAACACCTTGAACACCCAGACACCGTGCAACTGATTGAACGGCCCTTCTTCCAGGTTCATTTCGATCGACTGCCCCGGCACCAGCGTATTACGCGTCACAAAATGTTGACTGAGCCCGCCCTTGGCCACGCCGACACTGGCGCGCATATGTTCCGGCGAGCTTTCCAGCACCTCAGCCGAAGAGCACCACGGCAGAAATTCCGGGTAACGCGCCACGTCATTGACGAGGTCGTAGAGGAATTGCGCCGGGTATGGCAGCAGTGCTGAGCGTTGAATATGTGTCGTCATGTGAGCGTTACTTCCAGAGCTGAGCGGCAAACACTACAAGAATGCCGATGGGCGCCACGTAGCGCATCAAGAACAAAGACAGGGCAAACAGTGCCGGGTTGCGGATCGACAACTCGTCGCGTACCGCTTCACGCCCCATCACCCATCCGGCAAACAGCACAAAACACAGGCCACCGAGCGGCAACATGATCCGCGAGGTGAAGAAATCGATCACGCCAAAGAAGTCCAGACCGCTCTGCGCACCCCATTGGTAGAGGTGGAACATCCCGCCTTCGTTCACGAAAAATTTGGCTTCCTTCCAGATATTGAAGGAGAACACCGTGCCCAGACCGACGAACCAGCAGATGAACGCCAGCCAGAAAGTCACCCATGCGCGACTGACTTTCGTGCGCTCAACCAGATAGGCAACCATCGGCTCCAGAAGGGAGATCGCCGAACTCCATGCCGCAATCGCCACCAGCACAAAGAACACCACGCCCATCAACTGACCGAAAGCCACGTTACCAAAGGCAAATGGCAGGCTGACGAACATCAGGCCAGGCCCTTCACTAGGATTCAGGTCACCGGCAAACACAATAGGGAACAAGGCCAGACCGGCGACCAGCGACACAAAGGTGTCCAGCAGTGCTACACCGACAACCGTGCCCGACAACGACGAACTCTTCGGCATGTAAGCGCCGTAGATCATGATCGAGCCGACACCAACGCTCAGCGAGAAGAACGCGTGCCCCATCGCTGGCAACAAGCCGTCGAGAACTTTTTCCGGGTGGAAGTCGAACATGAAATGCACGCCTTCCATGAAATGCCCGGTGGTCATGCTGTAACCCAACAACACCAGAATCATCACAAACAGCAGCGGCATCATGATGCGCAGGCTGCGCTCAAGCCCGGCGACCACGCCTTTGGCGATGACGAAGGCCGACAGCAGCATGAAAATCGTGTGCCAAAGTGTCAGGCGCCATGGATCGGAGATGACATTACCGAAATACGCACCGACCTGATCGGCCGTGGCGCCCTGGAAATCACCGCGGCCCATGTCGACGATGTAGTCCAGCGACCAGCCGCCGACCACACTATAGAAAGACAGGATCAGCAACGCCGTGATCATCCCGGCAAATGCCCCCCACGACCATTTGCCCGAGTGCCCGGCTTCCAGCGCCAGCACCTTCAAGGCGTTCGCCGGACTTTGCCGGGCGCGCCGGCCGATCAGGGTTTCAGCGAGCATGACCGGGATGCCGATCAGTGCGATGCACGCCAGAAACATCAGTACAAACGCACCGCCGCCGTAGACCCCGACCATGTAGGGGAACTTCCAGATACTACCCAGTCCCACGGCCGAACCGGTCGCGGCGAGTATGAATACCCAGCGGCTAGCCCAACTGCCGTGGACAGAAACCTTGTCTGTCGACATCGTTTATCACGCCCAAGCGTTAGAAAAGAGGCCGCATTGTCCGGGATTCACTCAACCTGCTCAAGCACGCAGCATCACCGTAGCCGACAGCCGTTTATCTCCATATAATGCCGCCCCTATGGCTAAACAGAAGAAACACCCAACAGGGACCATCGCGCAGAACAAAAAGGCGCGACACGATTACTTCATCGAGCATAAGTTCGAGGCTGGTCTGGTCCTGGCCGGCTGGGAAGTAAAAAGTCTGCGGGCAAGCAAGCTACAGCTGGTCGACAGCTATGTCCTGCTCAAGGATGGCGAAGCGTGGTTGCTCGGCAGCCACATCACCCCTCTGATGACCGCAAGCACCCACGTCATCGCTGACCCGGTGCGCACACGCAAATTGCTGCTCAACCGCCGCGAGCTGGAAAAGCTTGCCGCGATGGTGCAGCAAAAGGGTTACGCCTGCGTCTGCCTGTCCTGGTACTGGAGCAAGCACATGGTCAAGTGCGAGATCGCTCTGGGCAAGGGCAAGAAGGAATACGACAAGCGTGACACCGAGCGCGAGCGCGATGCCGGCCGTGAGCTGCAGCGCGCAGTGCGCAACAAGGGCAAGGAAGATTAATTTTCTCTGCCTTTAGAGCGTATTCGCGAGCAGGTCGAATCGTCGCACCGTCGCTCCCACCTTGGAATGCATTCCAATTGTGGGAGCGAGCCTGCTCGCGAAAGCTATTGCAGCATCAACGCAGAAATAACTGATCACATCCCCTTGCGCCGCTCCGCCCGAGCCATGCGCTGAACTTCCTGCCGCACCTCTTCCAGCACTTCCTGCACATACAAAATATGTCGGCTGGAGACTTCTCGCGCCTGCTCCGCACGACCTTCGATAATCGCCAGATACAATTCCCGATGCTGGGTAATCAGCATGTCGCGGGTTTCCGTGCGCTGCTTGTACATGCCGCCGATGTTGGTGACGACGTTGCGCTTAAGCAGATCGAACAGCCCTCGAATGGTGTGCAACAGCACGGCGTTATGACTGGCCTCGGCAATCGCCAGATGAAATTTCGCATCCGCCGCGCCCTCCTCAGCCCGACTCACTTCGTCATGGCGTGAATAACAATCCTGCAACTCTTCGAACGCCGCCGTCAGCCGCTCGCGATCAACATCGGTCGCGCGCAATGCTGCGTAATAGGCACACGATGCCTCCAGAGTGTGTCGAAATTCCAGTAGATCGCGTTGTGCCTCGGGGTTGCTTTCGAGCAACTGCAGCAGCGGATCACTGAACGTTGAGCCCAGGCTCTCGACCACATAATTGCCGCCGCCCTGGCGACTGACCAGCAAGCCTTTCGCCGCGAGTTTCTGAATCGCTTCGCGTAGCGACGGCCGTGATACGCCAAATTGCTCAGCCAGCGTGCGCTCCGCCGGCAGCCGCTCACCGGACTTCAGCGTGCCCTCAAGGATCATCCCCTCGAGTCGCTCGACAATGTCGTCAGACAAACGGCGCTGACGTATCTGATCAAACCCCATAGCTCATTTCTCCACGATCCCGACCGCTCGCCGGGCTCTCTATTCTGGCCTATCGGCGCCTTGCCGACACCTACCAGACGCCACTTGCCGAAACCGGATCAGATGCGCTCTGCACCGCTTGTTCGACAAAAGTTTCAGGGCGACAAATTGACACACCGACATCAAGGCTTTTACCCTAGCCAACAGCGATTGTAAATTGGTCTTACCAATTATCCAAGAACGCTGACAGTGCCTGACCAACAACAATTAGGGGCCACCCCATATGCAAACCTGGCAACAGCTCTACAGCCCGCTCGGCAGTCTCGGCGTATCCGCACTCGCGGCCGTCATCCCCATCGTGTTCTTTTTCCTCGCATTGGCGGTGTTCCGCCTCAAGGGCCATGTGGCCGGGAGCATCACCCTCGCCCTGTCGATTGCCGTAGCAATCTTCGCGTTCCAGATGCCGGTCGACATGGCCTTCGCCGCTGCCGGTTATGGTTTCGCCTACGGTCTGTGGCCGATTGCCTGGATCATTGTCGCGGCGGTGTTCCTCTACAAACTGACGGTCAAAAGTGGTCAGTTCGAGGTCATTCGCAGTTCGGTGTTATCGATTACTGACGACCAGCGCCTGCAAGTACTGCTGATCGGTTTCTGCTTCGGTGCATTTCTGGAAGGTGCCGCCGGTTTCGGCGCGCCCGTGGCGATTACTGCGGCACTTCTCGTCGGCTTGGGCTTCAACCCGCTGTACGCCGCTGGCCTGTGCCTGATCGCCAACACCGCACCGGTTGCGTTCGGTGCACTGGGGATTCCGATCATTGTTGCCGGTCAAGTCACCGGGATCGATGCGTTCAAGATCGGCGCCATGACCGGTCGCCAACTGCCACTGCTGTCGTTGTTCGTGCCGTTCTGGCTGGTGTTCATGATGGACGGCCTTCGCGGCGTGCGCGAAACCTGGCCGGCTGCACTGGTCGCGGGGCTGAGCTTTGCCATCACGCAATACTTCACCTCGAACTTCATCGGCCCGGAGCTGCCGGACATCACTTCGGCGCTGGCCAGCCTGATTTCCCTGACCCTGTTCCTGAAAGTCTGGCAGCCGAAACGCACCGCAGGTGCGCAAATCGCTGGTGCCACATCGAGTGCAGCGATCACCGCCAGCGTCGGCGGTTTCGGTCAAAAGCGCACCACCGTGGCTTCGCCTTACAGCCTCGGGGAAATTTTCAAAGCGTGGTCGCCGTTCCTGATCCTCACCGTGCTGGTGACCATCTGGACCCTGAAGCCTTTCAAAGCGATGTTCGCCGCTGGCGGCTCGATGTACAGCTGGGTGTTCAACTTCGCGATCCCGCACCTTGATCAGTTGGTGATCAAAACCGCACCGATCGTGGCTGCTCCAACGGCAATCCCGGCGGTGTTCAAACTTGATCCGATTTCCGCGACCGGCACGGCGATTTTCTTCTCCGCGCTGATCTCGATGCTGGTCCTGAAGATCAACTTCAAAACTGGTCTGACCACTTTGAAAGAGACCTTCTACGAACTGCGCTGGCCAATTCTGTCGATCGGCATGGTGCTGGCGTTCGCCTTCGTTACCAACTACTCGGGCATGTCTTCGACCATGGCGCTGGTACTCGCCGGTACGGGCGCAGCGTTCCCGTTCTTCTCGCCATTCCTCGGCTGGCTCGGTGTGTTCCTCACTGGTTCCGATACATCGTCGAATGCTCTGTTCAGTTCGCTGCAAGCGACCACGGCACACCAGATCGGCGTCAATGACACTCTGCTAGTGGCAGCCAATACCAGCGGCGGCGTGACCGGCAAGATGATCTCGCCACAATCGATCGCCGTGGCCTGCGCCGCGACCGGACTGGTGGGCAAGGAATCGGATCTGTTCCGCTTCACCCTCAAGCACAGCCTATTCTTTGCAACGATTGTCGGTCTGATCACTCTGGCTCAGGCCTACTGGTTCACCGGCATGCTGGTGCACTAAACCTACAAGAAGCATGGAAAAAACCGACGCCGATCCGTGATTTCGGCGTCAGCAATTCACAACCCGGTCTGTAAGGCTGCTGAAAGCAACGCTCTTTATATTCAGCAGCCGCACAGACGGATAACCGGGCCCACCCGGAGACACGCCTGATGAGCGAGCTTTTTTACAACGCCGTGCCAAACGCGACCCGTGTGGCCCCGCCACTGCCCGAACCTCGGCAATACCCCAGCGAGAAACCATCGCGGGTCTACCTGTTCGGCACGTGCGTGGTCGATCTGTTCTACCCCGAAGCCGGGATGGACGCGATCCACTTGCTGGAGCGCGAAGGGATCCGGGTCGAGTATCCGCAAGGGCAAAGTTGCTGCGGGCAACCGGCCTACACCTCGGGTTACACCGAGCAGGCGCGGACGGTAGCGCGCTCGCAACTGGCGCTGTTTGCCGGGGATTATCCGGTGGTGGTGCCGTCGGGTTCCTGCGCTGGCATGCTGCGCGAGCATTACGCCGACTTGTTCAAGGACGAGCCGGAAACGTTGAAACAGGTTCAGGCCCTTGCGGCCCGCACCTATGAACTGGCCGAATTCCTGCTGTTCGTCTGCAAAGTGCAGCTCAAGGACAGCGGCGAGCCGGTCAAAGTCGCGCTGCACACTTCGTGTTCGGCACGTCGCGAAATGAACACCCACCTGCACGGCCGCGAGTTGTTGGCGCAGTTGAGCAACGTGGAACGCGTCAACCACGACCACGAAAGCGAATGCTGTGGCTTCGGCGGAACATTCAGCGTCCGTATGCCAGACATTTCCGGCGCGATGGTGGCTGACAAGACCAAAGCGTTGAAGGATTCCGGCGCGCATCAGGTGTTGAGCGCCGACTGTGGCTGTTTGATGAACATCAACGGCGCATTAGAGAAACAAAAAGAAGCGCTACGCGGGCAACATCTCGCCAGCTTCTTGTGGCAACGAACCGGGGGTGCGCAATGAGCACTTCCGCGATTATTCCTACGGTCGCCGTAGAAGAAGATTTCCGCACCCGGGCACACAATGCCTTGGGCGATCAGCAGCTACGGAACAACTTCCGCACGGCGATGGATTCACTGATGGTCAAGCGGGCAGCCGCTTTCAGTGATGCCCACGAAAGAGAACATTTGCGCGCACTGGGCAATTCGATCAAGGCCCGCGCGCTGTCCAAGTTGCCCGACCTGCTCGAGCAACTGGAACAGAACCTGACCCGCAACGGTGTGACAGTGCACTGGGCGGAAACGGTAGACGAGGCCAATGGCATCGTCTTATCGATCATCCGCGCTCACGAGGCGCGGCAAGTGATCAAGGGCAAATCGATGGTCAGCGAAGAGATGGAGATGAACCATTTCCTCGAGGCTCGGGACATTGAATGTCTGGAGTCCGATATGGGGGAATACATCGTCCAGCTCGACCACGAGAAGCCTTCACACATCATTATGCCGGCGATCCACAAGAATGCCGGTCAGGTCGCGTCCTTGTTCCACGACAAACTTGGCGTGGAATACACCAAGGACGTTGACCAACTCATTCAAATCGGTCGCAGAGTCCTGCGGCAGAAATTCTTCGAAGCGGACATCGGCGTCTCCGGTGTCAACTTCGCCGTCGCCGAAACCGGCACCCTGCTGCTGGTGGAAAACGAAGGCAACGGGCGCATGACCACCACCGTGCCGCCGGTGCACATCGCCGTCACCGGCATCGAAAAGGTTGTGGAAAACCTGCGTGACGTGGTGCCGCTGCTGTCACTGCTGACGCGCTCGGCGCTGGGCATTCCGATCACCACTTACGTCAACATGATCTCCGGCCCGCGTAAGGAACACGAACTCGACGGCCCGCAGGAAGTGCATCTGGTCCTGCTCGACAATGGTCGCAGCCAGGCTTTCGCCGACAGTGAATTGCGCCAGACCTTGAACTGCATTCGCTGCGGCGCTTGCATGAACCATTGCCCGGTCTATACCCGCGTCGGCGGCCACACCTATGGCGAGGTGTATCCGGGGCCGATCGGCAAAATCATCACCCCGCACATGGTCGGCTTGGCCAAGGTTCCGGATCACCCGAGTGCTTCGTCGCTGTGCGGTGCCTGCGGTGAAGTGTGTCCGGTAAAAATTCCGATCCCGGCGATCCTGCGGCGCCTGCGCGAAGAAAACGTCAAAGCCCCGGACAGCCCGAATCAAGTGATGCGCGGTCAGGGCAGCAAGTATTCGCGCAAGGAACGCTTTATCTGGAACGCCTGGGCCAAGCTCAACAGCTCGCCAACCTTGTATCGATTGTTCGGATTCTTCGCCACGCGCCTGCGTGCCCTGACTCCGAGTAACGTCGGCCCGTGGACGCAAAACCACAGTGCGCCAAAACCCGCCGCGCGCTCGCTGCACGACATGGCCCGCGAGCATCTGGCCAAACAGGGAGACCGCTGATGAGCGCCAAGCAAAATATCCTCGGCAAGCTGCGGAAAAGTCTGACTGGCACAGCGCCGATTGCCGACGACTTCGACGTCGATCTGGTGACGCAGCCTTACACCTACAGCGCCGAACAACGCATCCCGCAACTGCGCAAATTGATGGAAGCAGTGCACACCGAAATCCACCTGACCTCGGGCGAAGAGTGGCCAGCGTTGCTCGCGCAATTGCTGCGTGACCGTCAGCTGCCGAGCCTGTTGATCGCACCGACTACAGCGCACGGGCAGAAAATCGTTCAGCACTGGGTGAACAATCCCGAGCTGCCGACGCTGAAATCCTACGACCGGCCGATGGAAGAATGGAAAGCCGAGCTGTTCAACGACACGCCGGCCAGCCTCACCGGCACCCTTGGCGCGATCGCCGCTACCGGCAGCCTCATCATGTGGCCAACCCGCGAGGAACCACGGCTGATGAGTCTGGTACCACCGGTGCATTTCGCCCTGCTCAAGGCCAGCGAAATCCGCGACAACTTTTATCAGGTGCAGCAGGAGTTCGAATGGGCACAAGGCATGCCGACCAACGCATTGCTGGTGTCCGGCCCTTCGAAAACCGCCGACATCGAACAAGTGCTGGCCTATGGCGCCCACGGACCGAAAGACTTAGTGGTACTGATCCTGGAGGACCAATGACGCTTCCGGTGAATTTCCTGCGTGATGCGCAACAACTGATTCCGGCGGAGCGCCGTTTTGATGATCCGTTATCGACGCTGGCTTTCGGCACCGATGCGAGTTTTTATCGACTAATTCCGCAACTAGTGATTCGCGTCGAATCGGAAGACGAAGTCGTGGCCCTGCTGAAACTGGCTCAACGCGACCATGTCCCGGTGACCTTCCGTGCGGCCGGCACCAGCCTTTCCGGTCAGGCGATCAGCGATTCTGTTTTGATCGTGCTTGGGGATAACTGGAACGCCCGCGAGATTCGTGGCCAAGGCATGCAGATTCGCCTGCAGCCGGGCGTGATCGGCGCACAAGCCAACGCTTGGCTGGCACCGTTCGGGCGCAAGATCGGCCCGGATCCGGCGTCGATCAACGCCTGCAAGATTGGCGGCATCGTCGCCAACAACGCCAGCGGAATGTGCTGCGGCACCGCGCAAAACACCTATCACACGCTGGCCGGGATTCGCCTGGTGCTGGCCGATGGCACGCGTCTGGATACCGAAGACGCTGCAAGTGTCGCGGCATTCCGCGCCAGCCACGGCAATCTGCTTGAGCGCTTGGCGACTTTAGGTCGCGAGACCCGCGCCAACACCGAACTGGCTGCAAGAATCCGCCACAAATACCGTCTGAAAAATACCACCGGCCTGTCTCTGAATGCCTTGGTGGATTTCGATGAGCCTGTGGATATCTTGAGCCACCTGCTGGTCGGCTCCGAAGGCACCCTCGGCTTCATCAGCGCAGTGACCTATGACACCGTGATCGATCACCCGAACAAGGCCTCGGCGCTGATCGTGTTTCCGAATGTGGAGACCTGCTGCAACGCCGTCACCGTGTTGAAAAGCCAACCGGTGTCAGCCGTAGAACTGCTGGATCGACGCAGCCTGCGCTCGGTGCAAGACAAACCCGGCATGCCCGCTTTCGTACAACAGCTGTCGAACAATGCCTGCGCGCTGCTGATCGAATCCCGCGCCGCCTCTTCCACTTTGCTGCAGGAACAGCTGGCGCAGATCATGGCGTCGCTCAGCGGTTTCCCGGTGGAGAAGCAGGTCGACTTCACCGAAGACCCCGCCGAGAACGCCAAGCTCTGGGCGATCCGCAAGGACACCTTCCCCGCTGTCGGCGCCGTGCGCAAAACCGGCACCACGGTGATCATCGAAGACGTGACCTTCCCGGTCGAACAACTGGCGATCGGCGTCAATCGCCTGATCGAGTTGTTCGACAAACATGCCTACGACGAAGCGATCCTTTTCGGACACGCGCTGGAAGGCAACCTGCACTTCGTCTTCACCCAAGGCTTCAACAACCCGGAAGAAGTCGCACGCTATCAAGCGTTCATGGATGACGTCGCGCAACTGGTCGCGGTGGAATTCGGCGGCTCGCTGAAAGCCGAACACGGCACCGGCCGCAACATGGCGCCGTTCGTGGAACTGGAATGGGGCAGCGACGCCTATCAACTGATGTGGCAGCTCAAACGTCTGCTCGACCCTAACGGCATTCTTAACCCGGACGTGGTGCTCAGCGAAGATCCGCAGATCCACCTCAAACATCTGAAGCCGCTGCCGGCGGCCGACGAGATTGTCGATAAGTGCATCGAGTGCGGCTTCTGCGAACCGGTCTGTCCGTCAAAAGGCCTGACCCTGAGCCCGCGCCAGCGCATCGTCATCTGGCGCGATATTCAGGCGAAGAAACGTGCCGGTGTCGAGACCCGCGAACTGGAAGAAGCCTACGAGTACCAAGGCATCGACACCTGCGCCGCCACCGGCCTGTGCGCACAACGTTGCCCGGTAGGCATCAATACCGGTGAGCTGGTGAAAAAGCTCCGTGGCCGACACGCGACGCATCAGAAAACCGCCGACTGGATCGAAGGAAATTTCGCCAAGACCCTGCAAGGTGCACGCTTCACCCTGCACGTAGCCAACGGCGCGCGGATGCTGCTCGGCGCACCGCGTCTGGCGAAACTTTCGGCAACAATTACGCGCCTGTCCAAGGGCCAGGTGCCGCTGTGGACGAATGCGATGCCGCAACCGGAAAAAGCGATTCGCTTCAGCCCCAGCGTGTCGGACGAACGCCCGCGTGTGGTCTATCTGGCCGCGTGTGTCTCGCGAGTCATGGGCCCGGCGGCGGGTGATAAAGAGCAAATGTCGCTCTACGACAAAACCCGTGGATTGCTGGAAAAGGCCGGTTACCAAGTGGTCTTTCCGGACAACCAGGACAACCTCTGCTGCGGTCAGCCTTTCGCCTCAAAAGGCTACGCCGAACAGGCCGAACACAAGCGTCAGGAACTGATCAGCGCATTGCTCCATGCCAGTCGCGGCGGGCTCGATCCGATCTACTGCGACACCAGCCCGTGCACGTTGCAACTGGTTCAGGACGTAGGAGAAACCCGCCTGGATCTGTACGACCCGGTGCGCTTCATCCGTACGCACCTTCTCGATCGACTCGACTTCACCCCGCAAGACGCGCCGATTGCCGTACACGTGACCTGCAGCACGCAGCATCTGGGCGAAAGCCAGGCGTTGATTGATCTGGCGCGCAGATGCAGCAACAACGTGGTGATCCCGGAAGGCATTCACTGCTGTGGGTTTGCCGGCGACAAGGGCTTCACCACGCCGGAACTGAACAGCCATTCGCTGCGCACGCTCAAGGATGCCGTGCAGCATTGCAGCGAGGGGATTTCCACCAGCCGCACCTGTGAAATCGGCCTGACGCAACATGGCGGAATCGACTACCACGGGCTGGTCTATCTGGTGGATCGCGTGACCCGGGCGAAGGCCTGCTGAAGAAAAATAGAACCCTTGAGGTCGACTGTAGTCCACAGAATAACCCCGACTGATCGGGGTTTTTCTTCCATACGGTTGCCCGTCCTGACGGCCAGCGAAGTCTGGACCCACTCGGTTCAAGGAGATACACATGAAACGTTCTGTACTGTTAGGTCTGTTCGTTACTGCATCGATGATGGCTTCCGCTTCGTTCGCCGCTGACAAGCCTGCGGACCTGTGTGATGCCAATATTCAGACCATCAATAATATGAAGGGTCAGCTGTCAGCGAAGCCAGAACTGAGCCAAAAGGCTGAAGCCACTGTGACCAGAGCACACGACCTCAAGGCCAAAGGTCAAATCGATAACTGCGTTGCGGAAACCCAGCAGACCATTTTGGAACTTCAAAAATCCACCGGCACCAACAACTGATTACGTCCCGGCCAACCTTCGGGTTGGCCTTGTGGGCTGATTGGCGTACACTGCACACGCTTGTTGCTCAAACAGATGTACTGAGCAATGAGTTCGGGGCCGTTTAGGATTCGACGCCGGTTGCGAAACTCTAGGTGCATGCCGACTTGGTAACAGAAGTCGTAAATCCACTGTTGCAACTACTTATAGTTGCCAATGACGACCAATACGGTGTTGCTCTCGCTGCTTAATTGCAGCTGACAATGCTCCTGGTACCTTCGGGTCCAGCAATCATCAGGGGATGTCTGTAAACCCAAAATGATTGTCATATAGAACAGAATCGCCGTGCAGTACGTTGTGGACGAAGCGGCTAAAACTTACACAACTCGCCCAAAGCACCCTGCCCGTCGGGTCGCTGAGGGTTAACTTAATAGACACGGCTACGCATGTAGTACCGACAGCGGAGTACTGGCGGACGGGGGTTCAAATCCCCCCGGCTCCACCACTTCATCATCTAAAGACGTCCACGGACGTCTTTTTTTGTGCCTGAAACCCGGTAAATACAGGGGCTTCAGCGCTTATGGAGGCTTTGCAGGGTTTCTGAGTTCCAGGCTCTTTGGTATCCCAGGTGGTATCCCGGACTCCCAAATGCTATTTTCAGGATACCAAAACGGTGCTGGAGGTAGCCCTCATGCCTACTAACGCAACCCGCCTCTCCGATCGCCAGCTCAAGGCAGTCAAGGCAACTGGTAAAGACTTCGTCCTCAGCGACGGCGATGGCTTACAGCTTCGAGTACGCGCGAGCGGCTCAATGATGTGGAATTTCAATTACCGCGAGCCTTTGACCAGAAGCCGTATCAACATGGCCCTCGGTCCATACCCTGACCTCTCGCTGGCCAACGCCCGGAAGAAAGCCGCAGAGGCACGTGAGCTGCTCGCTTTGGGCACTGATCCCAAAACCCAGCGTGATGAGGTAAGGCAAGCCAAACTTGCTGAGACTGAAAACACTTTCGAGAAGGTGGCCACCGCCTGGTTCGAGCTGAAGAAAGATTCCTCAACCAAAGCCTACGCTGAAGACATTTGGAGATCGCTGACGCTCCATGTTTTCCCAAGCATGAAAACAACGCCGCTCTTTCAAATCACCGCCCCGATGGTTATCAAGATCCTTCGCCCAATCGACGCCAAAGGGAGCTTCGAGACCGTGAAGCGATTGAGTCAGCGACTCAACGAGATCATGACCTACGGGGTCAACTCGGGGCTGATATTTGCGCCCCCCCTCAGTGGTATTCGGGCGGTGTTCAAGAAACCCGAGAAAGAGAACATGGCTGCGCTTCCACCTGAGGAGCTTCCCGAGTTCATTACGGAAATCGCAAACGCCAGCATTAAGCGTACGACCCGCTGCCTAATCGAATGGCAGTTGCACACAATGACCCGCCCTGCCGAAGCAGCCACCACACGATGGGCAGATATCGACTTCGACAAACGCGTTTGGACCATTCCGCCAGAGAGAATGAAAAAGCGTCGGCCGCACACAATCCCCCTTACCGATCAGACACTTTCGTTTACTGGAGACGCTCAAGCAACTCAGCGGTAACAGAGAGTACGTGTTCCCCTCAGATAGCCCCCCCCCCCCCCCGCACCCATGCCAATAGCCAGACCGCCAACATGGAGTTGAAGCGCATGGGCTTTCAGGACCGTTTAGTCAGCCACGGCTTGCGTTCGATGGCGAGCACCATCCTGAATGAGTATGGTTGGGATCCGGAGTTGATCGACGTCGCGCTGGCGCATGTCGACAAGGACGAAGTTCGTGGCGCCTACAACCGGACGGATTACATCGAACGCCGGCGTCCGATGATGGCTTGGTGGAGTGAACATATCCAGAAGGCGGCCACCGGCCACCGGCAGCCTGTCGACATCGGCCATCAATCAAATCAGAGATCGCAACGTCGTACCGATTCGCCGAACATCCAAAAGGTAAGCGCAACCGATACTATCCGTGTCGTGTAGTAGGGCTAAAGGAGTGACGACAGTCGCCAGATCTCTGGTATGCCTGCGCCTCTTCATCCCATACTCAGGGGCTCACGCTTAAAGGTCTGGAGTCGCGACAACACAAGCATGCAGTGTCGATAAGCCCTGCATCCGAAGCTGCCGGCCCACCGCTGGCGCTCCACGTTGCCTGTCTCGCCTCCTATTGTTTCTGGGTCCCCCCGCTGCATCATTGGAAGGATGGCCCTCGAGTAAAGCTGAGTTCGAGAGCCGAATCGTTGAATTGCTTATCGGCAGCCTTACCTGACCTAGACAAGAAACTGAGCAAACCCCATAATCGGCTCATGTAACGAGCCAAATAAAGAGAGTCAATTTGACTCACATGAGACTTTTTCCCTTGCGCAATGCTGATTGGATTTGGCAGCACCCCGACTGGCCGAAATTTACTTGGCAGTCGGAACGATTGTCGCCATTGCTGCGATCCTGTATCGAAACGCAAGGCCGGCTACTGGGTATAATTGGTGCCGTTGATAGCGTTGCAGTAACACAAAATAGTCTTGACGCGATGTTGCAGAATATAGTTTCTTCATCTGCCATCGAAGGCGAACCAATTAATGTAGAATCCGTGCGCTCTTCATTAGCTTACCGTCTTGGAATAGCTGTAGAGAATCCTGGTTCTCGCAGTGAGAACCTAGTGACATTGCTGATGGACGCCATAAGTGGTGCTGATCAACCATTGAATGAGCAACGCCTATTCGCTTGGCATAGTTGGTTATTTACCCGAGATGATTTCTCGCTCGTTCGGGGCGAAAAAATTGGCCAATTACGCGGTGAGGAGCCGATGCAGGTTATCTCCGGCCGCCTGGATTGCCCGACCGTGCATTTCGAAGCTCCTCCTCGTACAAATCTAGAAAGACAACTAGCTGATTTTTTGGATTGGCTAGAAACCAGCCAAAAAGATCTATCTCTAGACCCTCTTCTTCGAGCTGGAATCGCTCATTTTTGGTTTGTCACTTTACATCCGTTTGAGGATGGTAACGGCCGTTTGGCCCGAATTGTTACTGACATGGCTCTCGCACAGGGTGGAAGTAACGCTATTCGCCACTACGCTATGGCGGCTAGCATACTCAGTAATCGCGCTGGTTATTACCAAGTGTTAGAAACTCGGCAAAAAGGTGATTTAAACATTACAGATTGGCTAGAGTGGTTTCTCGCTACTCTTCTGCACAGTTTGGATCAGGCGTTATCACATTTAGACAGTATCTTAGCTAAGACCCGCTTTTGGGAGGCATACCGTGAGGCCGGATTATCCTCGGAGCAAATAAAAGTGCTTAACCGCCTACTTGATGGCGGCGAAAAAGGATTTGAGGCCGGAATCAGCGCAGCTCAGTACCAAGCCTTATCCAAAGTATCTAAAGCGACTGCTACGCGTCACTTGAGCGATCTGCTTGAGAAGGGCTGCTTGCGGCGTCTGCCCGGCGGAGGACGAAGCACCCGTTACCAGATAAACCAGCCTGGCAGCACATGCTGCCCGACACTTAAATTGAGTAATGCATGACTAACATCGACATCGTCCATAAACTCTGGAGCCTGTGCGACGTATTGCGCGATGATGGCATCAACTACAGCGATTATGTGACAGAGCTCGTTCTGCTGTTGTTTATAAAAATGGAGTATGAACAGGTACAGAACAACTTAAATTTTAAGCATAAATTGCCGGTTGGCTGCCGCTGGACAGATCTCACCGACAAAGTCGGTTTGCTTCGTCTAAATCACTATAGGCAGATGCTAACGGATTTGGGCGCGAGCTCCGACCCATTGATCGCTGCTATATACTCAGAAGCCCAAACTCGCCTCATTGAACCACACCATTTCGACCAGCTAATTAAGAATCTCGACGCAATCGACTGGTTCAGTGCTCGCCAGGATGGCCTTGGAGATCTCTATGAGGGTCTACTTGCAAAGAATGCAAGTGAAACTAAATCAGGCGCTGGTCAATACTTCACTACACGCCCACTAATCGATAGCATTATCCGCGTTATACAGCCCCGAGCAGGTGAGGTGATCCAAGATCCCGCAGCTGGAACAGCCGGCTTTTTGATTGCAGCAGATGCCTATATCAAGCAAAACAGTAACGATCATTCAGATTTGGACGAGCGGGGTCGCCACTTCCAGCGTAACGAAGCTTTTATCGGTATTGAATTAGTTCCCGGAACCCGTCGCCTGGCACTGATGAATTGTTTACTACATGGTATTGAAGGTAGTAGTGAAGGAGTTATACGGTTAGGAAATACCCTCGGCCAGGCTGGAGTAAACTTACCCAAGGCTGATCTGATTCTTTCCAACCCTCCTTTTGGTACCGCCAAGGGCGGTGGCGGCCCTACACGGGATGACCTCACTCACAAGACAAGTAATAAGCAACTAGCGTTTCTTCAGCATATTTATAATGGGCTCAAGGCCGGTGGGCGAGCCGCAGTTGTGGTGCCAGATAACGTCCTATTCGACGCTGGTGTCGGTACCGACGTACGTCGTGAACTAATGGACAAGTGCAACCTTCATACCATCCTCAGATTGCCCACAGGCATTTTCTATGCACAAGGTGTCAAAACCAACGTTCTATTTTTTCAGAAAGGAAGCGTCGAGAATCCCAAGCAACAAGAGGGCTGCACTCAGCGAGTATGGGTGTACAACCTACGCAGTAATATGCCTAATTTTGGGAAGCGTACAACCTTTGGGGCATATCACCTCCAGCCTTTCGAAGACGCATACGGAGATAACCCAAATGGAAATAGTCAACGGGCAGAAAATGTAGAAGGTGTTGGTGATTTAAGTCGTTTTCGAGTATTTACTCGCGAGGAAATCAGGGAGCGCGGTGACTCATTGGACATTAGCTGGTTAAAGAATACGGACAGTCTTAATTCGGTTGATCTACCCACGCCGGAAATACTCGCTAGCGAAATTATGACTGAGCTTACTGAAGCCCTCCATGACCTCGAGCAACTGATGCAAGAGCTGGAGGCTGGGTATGACTGAACTCCCAGCTTCTTGGCTCAAAGTGACTCTCGGTGATGTGGTCGACTACGGAAATACTACTACCGTTCAGCCTCAGGACATGGATTCATCAGCGCTGCTAATTGAGCTTGAAGACGTCGAGCGTGATACATCCAGACTGATAGATATTAAAACCGTAAAGCAACGCGCACCGAAGAGCTCTAAAAATAAGTTTACAGCAGGGCAAATTCTTTATGGAAAACTACGACCATATTTGAATAAAGTTCTTAAGATAGACCAGGATGGTTATTGCTCAAGTGAAATAATTACCCTATCGCCAGGACTGCTTGATCGTGGCTATCTGTTTTACTCGCTAAAGTCGCCTTCATTTCTCGAGTATGTAAAAGAGGCATCTCACGGCATGGGTATGCCACGCTTAGGGACACCTAAAGCAAAAGCAGCCCCTTTTGTTTTACCTCCTCTTCATGAGCAAATTTATATTGCCAAGAAGGTAGATGGCTTAATTGCACGTGTTGGCACGCTTAAGGCCAGAATTGACGCGATTCCTATCCAAATTAAAAAATTTCGCCAATCTGTCTTCACAGCCGCTGTCTCTGGCCGACTCACAGAGAATTGGCCAACAGCTAGCCGTTCTGCTTGGTCTTACAAGAAAGCAATGGATATTTGTGAAAAAGTTCAAAGTGGCGGTACGCCAAAAACTGGATTTTCCCAAAGCGGTATCCCATTCTTAAAGGTCTATAATATCGTTGATCAAAAAATTGATTTCGAATATAGACCGCAATTTATTGAAGCGTCCATACACAAAACCTCATCCTCAAAGTCAATAGCATTACCTGGCGATGTAGTTATGAACATTGTAGGCCCACCACTCGGCAAGATTGCAGTAATTCCAGATTCTCATCCAGAGTGGAACATTAACCAGGCAATTGCACTGTTCCGGCCGAGTAAAGAAATTATTTCTGGCTGGATTAATATTGTACTCGAGGGAGGGGACAATCTAAAAAACATAATGCATGAAACAAAGGGGTCGGCTGGGCAGATAAACATCTCACTATCTCAGTGCCGAAACTTCTTATTTCCTGTCCCATCTATTGAAGAGCAAAAGGAGATAGTTCGACGTGCTGCAAAGCTCCTCGCTTTTGCCGATCGGTTCGAAGCAAAAGTATTTGAAGCACAAGCACATGTTGACCGTTTGCCACAAAGCATCTTGATGCTAGCTTTCAGCGGCGAACTCACAGCTGACTGGCGCGCGGCAAATCCAGACTTAGTTAATGGGGAAAATAGCGCAAAGGCACTACTGGAAAAAATAGAATCTGAGCGCAAGGCATTGACCAAGCCGTCAACTCCAAAGAAAAATGGTATAAGAAAAATGAAAGACAAGATCGTAAGCGATCAACCTATTAAAGTTGTAGATGCGCTTAAAAAATCTGGCAAACCTTTAAGCGGCCAGCAACTTTTGAGTGCCGCTGGCTATCCCCGCGACAGTAACGTTGAGCAACTCGAACAGTTTTTTTTGGATATCCGGTCTGCCTTAAACTTGCAGCAAATCATCAAACAATATCGGGATAACGACGGCCAAGACTGGTTCGCCTTGAAAGATACAGAATAAAATTGCTAGGGAAGGCTCATGAAAGTCGATAAGCTACATATTCGGTCACGCTTCAAAAACCTGGAAAATGTTCTTGTTGAGTTCGATGAGAACAACCTGATGACTGTTATTGTTGGGCGTAACGGTTCTGGCAAATCCAACGTATTGGAAGCTTTAGTATCGATTTTTCGAAATCTGGACTTGGGCGAAGCCCCCCCATTCTCCTATCGTCTAGTCTATCGGCTCGGACAACAGCCTCACGAGAATAACCCTAGTGATAACTGGTTAGAAGTAACCATTGACGGAGAACCAAATAGGGGCACACTTGCCAAACAGTATGAAGTTAAGGTCGTAGATCTTCTAACTCTTGAGTCTTCTAAACTGTCCGGTGAAGAATTTGGTTTAACCGTTCCATTTTCCAAAGTTAAAAGAGACAAGGATGGTAACGCTCCTTATCTTCCTAAGTATGTGTTTGCTTATTACTCCGGCCCTAGCGACAGGCTTGAAAAATACTTTCATAGACATCGAGCAAATTTTTATAAAAGGTTGCTCGAGAGTAAAGTTGATCTCAAGGGTGATATCCGGCCGTTATTCTATGCCAAACCTAATCATAGTCAGTTTGTATTGCTTGCTTTTTTTCTTGCTGACAAAAGTGAAACTCAAAGTAGTTTTCTTCGAGAGCATCTAGGTATCGAAGGGTTAGACAGCATTCATTTTGTCATGAGACGTGCAGCATGGACTCAGTCAGATAAAAAGAAAGAGCTTTTCTGGGGCGCATTTGGTGTCGTAAGAAAATTTCTAGATGCTCTATATCCCCATGTAATAGCTCCGGTAAAAGTTGAGCGAAACGAAGGAATGACCTTAACGGGGAAGGGAAATAGAAATGAGTTTTTTCATTTGTTCTTGCCAAACCTGGATTCACTACGCGAATTTGCTGAAGGGTTGACAGCAGCTGAGCTATTTAAAATGCTGGAAAGCACGCTTCTTTCTGAAATAATTTCAGAAGTTAGTATACGCGTCAAAGTTTCCAGCAGTAATGAAGCATTAACTTTCCGTGAACTTAGTGAAGGTGAGCAGCAATTATTAACGGTGCTAGGCTTGTTAAGATTTACAGGAGGTAAAGATTCATTATTTTTATTGGATGAGCCCGACACCCACTTAAACCCTTCTTGGGCCATAAAGTACCTCCAATTTTTGCGAGAATTTGTACCCAATCACGAAACCAGTCATTTGCTTATGGTTACACATCATCCGCTAGCAATAGCGGAGCTCAAAAGACAGCAAGTCCAAGTGATGTGGCGGGACGACAACTACAGAGTCCATTCAAGAGAGCCATATGTAGATCCTCGTGGTATTGGATTTATGTCAACTCTAACGGAGATCTTTGGGCTGAATACAACGTTAGACTTAGAGACTCAAAAGCTTGTAGATGATCGTAATGAGCTGGCTCATATTCAATTACGGTCTCCTGAGCAAGATGATGCTCTGGCCGTACTTAATGATGAACTTAATCGCTTGGGATTTTCCTTAGAAAACAGGGAACCACTTTATAATGAGTTTCTTTTGGCTTGGCAGGACTTGCGATATTCTGAAAAACCACCGTTAACGCCTGACAAAGCTGCGAGAAGGCGCGAAGCAATGAAAAAGGTTATTACCGCTCTATTAGAAAAAGAGGTTCTCAGCAAATGATTCATATCAATAGAAATGCTGATATTATTCCTCAGAAGATTCTTGATGTCGCTTCGCGTGCTCAGATAAAGCTGGAGCAACTACCTATAGAGAAAAGAAAAGATTACATTAAGAGCAAGTCTCACATTTGGCGTGGATTCGCTAAGCACCTCTCAAAGATGTCGCATGGGAAATGCTGGTACTCCGAGGCGAAGGATGCGGGCGCCAATTTTGATGTAGATCATTTTCGTCCGAAGTCAGAGGCTAAACGCACTGAAGAAATTACGGACGAACACGGCTACGCATGGCTCGCCTTCAGCTGGGAAAATTTCCGACTTTCAGCCCAGAATTGTAATCGTTTGAATAAAGATGAAGGCAATGAAGTTACCGTAGGCAAGGGAAGTTGGTTTCCTTTACTGGAGGGCAGCAGAAAAGCTAGTTGGGACGATCGTTGCATCGATGATGAGTTACCGTTGTTACTTGACCCGCTGGTTAGAGGCGACCTTAACTTTATAGATTTTGATGACCGTGGACTTTTCGTTAAGAGTTTATTTTGTGTTGGTTTACCAGCGAGACGTATCAAAGACTCAGCTATTATTTATGGGCTAAACTTCGAGCGCATGAGGGAAGCTCGATTTTCGGCAATGAAAGAGGCAAAGGAGCTTTATGAAACCATACAGATAAGCGCTGAGGATCTAGATATGCTGGGTGATCAGGCTCCAATGCGAGCAATTGAACGGCAAATTGAGGCACTCAAGGCAAAAACTCGTGCCGATGCAGCATTTAGCCGGGCAGTGCGCGTACAGCTCCAAAAGCTTGGAGCATCAGATATATTCATTGATAGAGCTATGGATGTGGCTTAAATACGGGGGTTAAATGCGTGCAGCACCTTAGAGCGCAGCCCTTAGATCGTTTTTTTTTAAAATTACTGGTTAGAAGTCCGCTGAGGACTTTAGAATTAGTTTCAAATAAAGTACGAGCAACAAACACGATTTAATTACAAAACATCGAGCAGTGGCGCTATTTAGGCATCCTACGCTTCTTTTTTGGGGTGATTTCAATATACAACTTTATGGTAGGTATAACCTTTTTAAAGGATGACTGCGTCATTGATCAGCCTACAGCCAACGAAAGGCTGTTGATGTCCAGTTTTGTTGTCGCAGTCTTACAACTCGGATCAGTTGCTGCTTTCTGTCCTGAGTGCCGCACGAAAATCACTGTTAATCATGACTGCGAAGCAATATTTCTGGTTGAATCCAAGCGGCTCAATGGAAACGCTATTTCATGATGTATTTCAATTGATATTCCAACCAAAAAACAAAAAGTATGAGTTATAAAAAACAATAAGATAGAAGTCAGGTTCAGATTACCCGGCCCACCAACTCTCAACGACAAAGCCCGCCAAGTGCGGGCTTTGTCGCATCTGGCCATCCCATCAGCCCCTACCGCCAAAAACCAATCCCTCCCCACACACCTCAATGCTCATGTCGATGATGCACATCCGGAAAATGCGCATGCCGATGCCGCATCGGCGTATGCACATGCGGATGACTATGCGGCTCCGTTCCATCCCAGTCAGCCCCGTGCACATGCTGGTGATGCTCGTCGTGTATGTGGCGATGATCATGCTCAAGCAGTTCGTGCTGATGCTCATGAATATGGTTCTCCATCAGATGAATCCACACCCCCACGGCCATCAACGCTGCTGCGAGCAGGAACATCAGCGATACCGACTCGCCCAGCAGTAGAATCGAGATACCTGCGCCCAGAAACGGCGCGGTGGAAAAGTACGCGCCGGTGCGCGCACTGCCCAGTCCGCGCAGGGCGAGGACGAACATCACCAGGCTGACGCCGTAGCCGAGAAACCCGACCAGCAGGATCGGCACCAGCGAGGCGGCGGCGGGCAGTTGTGTGCCAATGAACAAGGCGAGGCTGCAGTTGACCACCCCCGCCACAAGACCTTTGCTGCCGGCGATAAACAGTGCATCCGAGGCAGAGACCTTACGCGTCAGGTTGTTGTCGATGGCCCAGCAAAAGCAGGCGAAGGCGACGGCCAGCGGGCCTGTCCAGTCCTGCGCCGACACGGCTTCTTGCGGCCATGACAACACGACACCGCCGGCCACGATGGCGAGCATGCCGATCACGATTCGCCGATCGGCATTTTCCTTGAACACGACCCACGCCAGCAGCGCCGTGAGCACTGATTCCAGATTGAGCATCAGTGACGCGCTCGCGCCGGACGTTCTGGTCAAACCGAACATCAACGCCACCGGTGCCAGCACGCCGCCGAAGCCGATGGCTCCTACCAGCCACGGCCATTCGCCGGCTCCGAGTCCGGAACGCTGCCAGCCTCGATCGCGGGCGAAACGCAGGACGGTCAAACCCAGACCACTGCCCAGATAGAGCAACCCGGCCAATAGAATCGGTGAAATCTGTACGCCCAACAGCTTGGCGAGTGGTGTACTGGCGCCAAACAATGCTGCCGCAACCAACGCGTAGAGCACGCTCACATTCATGAAGGGATCACTCGCTCGGGCCGATGAAATATTGGCAACGATCATGGCAAAACTCAGGTGAGAATTATGTGAACCGTTCCCTGAAGGTTCCCCTCTCCTTCAAGCACACACGCCCCTCCAGCAACATTTGATCCACGCAATCCAGGGCGCTGGGGCGATGCAGCCTCTATGTTGCGAACATCGAGATAGGGATTTTCACCGGACTCAAGCCAGCGGATAAACCCCGGAAGCGCTTCTACACTCACAGCGCCCCTTACGCCAGACCGAGCCCCCATGACCGCACTCAAAGATCGCATGCAACAAGGCAAAGACGCGCGCAAGAAGTGCCCGCGCAGCGCTCAGGCATCCACCGGCAAAATGAACCGTGACCCGATTCCGTTGATCAAGGCCTCCAGCCAGGGCCGCGTCGCGTCGCTGGTCGAACTGCGTTACGGGCGCATGCTGGTGTCGCCGTTCACGTTCTTTCGCGGCAATGCCTTGTTGCAGGCGCACGATTTGTCGGGCACGGCGAACATGGGCCTGAACTTGCCCATTTGTGGTGACTGCCATCTGATGAATTTCGGCGGTTTCGCCACACCTGAGCGCAATCTGCTGTTCAGCGTCAACGATTTCGACGAAGCGCATCCCGGACCGTGGGAGTGGGATCTCAAGCGTCTCGCGGCAAGTTTCGTGGTGGCCGCCCGCGATTTGCGCCACGGCGAGTCGGTCGAGGAACAGGTGTGCCGTGAGATGGTCGGCGCCTATCAGACGACGCTGCTGGAATGCGCCGAACAGAGTTCGCTGGAAAACTGGTACGAGTCCATCAGCTACAACGATCTGCTTGCGCAGGCGCGCAAAAGTACCCTCGAACATGTGGAGCGCGCCATCGAAAAGGCTGAGCGGCGCACCCACGCCGAGCTGCTGCCCAAAATCAGTGAGCGCGATGCCAGTGGTCGTCTGATTATTCGCGATGACCTGCCGGAAATTTTCCACCTGCACAAAAACACCACGCTGCTGAACGCCGACGATGACTGGTTGCGGTTGTCGGACTGGCGACCTCTCTACGATGCGTTCATGCGTGATTATCGAAACACGCTGCAACCTGACCGTCGCGAGCTGCTCTCACGCTTTCACGCCCAGGACATGGCCTTCAAAGTGGTTGGCGTCGGCAGTGTCGGCACTCGCTGTCTGGTGGCGCTGCTGACCGACGATCAGGAATTTCCGTTGTTCCTGCAGTTCAAGGAAGCGCGACGTTCGGTGCTCGCCGATTACGTCAAAGTCAAATCGCGCACGCGCCACGAAGGCCAACGCGTGGTCGAGGGGCAGCGGCTGATGCAGGCCGCCAGCGATCTGTTTCTCGGCTGGACCACCGGTCCCAGCGGTCGGCACTTCTATGTGCGGCAACTGCGCGACATGAAAATCTCCGCTGAGCTTGAGACCTTCGACGCCGAAACCTTCGCCGCCTATGGACGTGTGTGCGGCCGAGCCCTCGCCCGGGCACATGCCAAGGCATCCGGCCTCGCGGCGCAAATCAGCGGTTACATTGGCAAAGGCGATGCGCTGGCCGATGCGCTGCTGAAGTACGCGCAAAGTTACACCGCACAAAACGAACGCGACTTCGAGCGTTTCCAGGTGGCTTGTCGCAAGGGCCGTTTGCGCGCCCGGTCAGAAGCTGATTTTGCGGCTGACCACATGCCTTGAGTGGGGCCGGCTCCTCCTTCCCACACCCAACGTCCTAGGAAAATTCCTGCAACACGCGTCGACTTTGGTGAACTGGTGGACGGTTCCTCAGGACGTTACCCTCCACGACCACTGCCATCCAACGGACGGTTTGGCAGCCGCAACTGCAGTGAATGTTCACTCCACGGAGCTACGTCATGAAAAAGACCCCACAACTTTCGCTGGTTGGCTCGGCACCTTCCGACGCGCCCGCTTCCAGCCCCCAACCTCAGTCGAACACCACCGCACGCACCGAGGCGACCCGTCGGCGGCGGAATGTTCCTCTCAATCAGCTCATCAGGGTGCGCGACGATGTCGACACACTGACCCTGCTCACCCACGCCAGCGAGATCCTCGACTCCCTCGTCGCCATCAGCGCAAACCTTGCCGATGAGTTCGACGGCTCCAAACGCCATGTGGCGGTGGCAATGAAGCAACTGAGCGCACTGGCCGAGATCCTGGTCTGTCGGGCACGGGATAATCTTGATCCGCAGGGTGTGAACACCTGCGGGCCTGAAACCCGCCATTGACGGGTGAAACCTGTACGAGTCGCCCCGTCGCTCGGGTGAGCATCGGCCAACGCCGAGCCGCCCATCGAGATGAATTTTTCTTCACTGCAGCTGCGCGGCCAAGCCTTGTACAGTCCGCTCGCTCATTCAAGAAACTACGGTTCGCCCGCGCTCCTGCGGGCTTTTTTTTGCCTGAAACAAAGTCCCTTCTGCACCACGACTTGCCGTGACCTGGCTAATTGCGCGACGCTGCCGGAAGATCCCAAACCCCGGAGCGCCCGATGCCGCTGTTGACCCTGCCCTGCCAACGCCTGACGCTCGCAATACTCGCTCCAGAGCAGGCCGAGCTAGAAAGCGAGTTCTACCGACGTAACCTGCGCCACCTCGCGCCATGGTCACCCATCCGCACCACTGAATATTTTTCCACCGAGCAGATTCGCCGACGCCTTGAAATACAGGCCAGCGCATTCGAGGCCGGGCTGGCCATGCATTTCGCGCTGCTGACGCCGGACGGCCAGCAGATGATCGGCGCGTGCAACTTCAGCGGCATCATTCGTGGTGCCTTTCAGGCGTGTTATCTGGGTTATCACATCGACGAGGCCCAACAGGGTCAGGGCTTGATGCAGGAAGCGCTGGAGGCTGGTATCTCTTACATGTTCGAGACCCAGAATCTGCACCGGATCATGGCCAACTACATTCCGGGCAACGAACGCAGTGCGCGCTTGCTGGAGCGCCTGGGCTTCGAACGTGAGGGTTACGCCAAGGCGTATCTGAACATTGCCGGACGCTGGCAGGACCACGTGCTGACGGCGCTGGTCAACTCGAGGTTCGAAACGCCGGAAAAGCGCTGGTCGAAACCTTTGGCGTGAGTTTCACAATTCGTTAAGGATTGCCGTCGTATGCTCAGGCCTCCCGCCCCTTCCGGTTGCCTGAAACCTATGTCGCGTGCCGTCACTTCGCTGTTTCTGCTTGCTGCCCTGCTGTTTTTCTTCGCGCTGGGCAACCACCAATTGCAAGGCTCCACCGAGGCCCGCGTAGCCGGCATCGCCATGGAGATGCATCTGGACGACGATTGGGTGACACCGCGCCTGTTCGGCGAACCGTTTCTGGAAAAACCACCACTGAGCCTGTGGCTGGATGCTGGTGCGATGCGCGTGTTCGGTGTTTCACCGTGGGCCGTGCGGCTGGCGTCGGCGGTGGCTGGCTTGCTCAGCGTGACGCTGCTGTACGGCATGTTGCGCCGCTTTGAACGGCCGAAAATGATTGCCTGGACGGCGGGCATTCTGCTCGCGACCATGGCCAGTTACTGGAGCAATGTGCGCGGCGTCGGCGAGGACGCGCTGCTCGCCCTCGGCGTGACCACGGCGCTGCTGGCCTTTTTCCAGGCGCAACGGGCGTCGACCGCGGGCAACTCGCTGTTGTTTGTCGTCGGAATCGCCATCGCCACATTGAGCAAGGGTGTGCTGGGGCTGGCGATGCCGGGGGTAGTGATTTTTGCCTATTTGCTGACCGACAACCTTATGGACAGGCGCCTGAAAATCACGGATTGGCTGCGGCCGGGCTTACTGACCCTGGTCGGTTTGATTCCGCTGTTGATCTGGCTCGTCATCCTCTTTCAGCACGGCGGCGCGCAGGCCGTCAAAGAGGTGTTGCTGACCAACAGCATCGGACGCTTCAGCGGATCGTTCGTCGAAGCCGGACACTACGAACCGTTCTATTACTACCTCGCCAAACTGCCGGAAGCCTTCCTGCCGTGGAACATTCTGGTGTACCTGGGGCTCTGGCATTTCCGCAAACAATTGAAGGCCAACCGCTACTTGCTGTTTTTCAGCCTGTGGATCGTTGCGCAGTTCGTGATGCTGACGTTGGCGTCGAGCAAGCGCACGGTGTATCTGATGTCGATGACGCCAGCCGCAGCGGTGATTGCGGCGGAGTATGCAAACGTGCTGTTCCTGCGATTGAAGCAGTACGAATCCGCCAATCATTTCATAGGCCGAATCGCCCGTCACCGTCAGACATTGGCAGTAACTGTGCTCACGCTGGTGATCGGCAGTTATCTCGCCGCCGCGCAATGGGCACTGCCCCACGCCGACAAAAAGCTTTCGTTCCTGCCATTGAGCGCAGAGATTCAGACGCTGCAAACCGCCGGACATCAAGTCGCACTGTTTCAAGCCAATGAGCGGGTCGGTGGCGCCACGGTCTTCTATACCCAGCAAGTACTCAAAGGGCTGGATACCGAGGCGCAGTTGCGAGATTTCCTCACGGCCTCGTCCTCGCATGTCGTGGTGATGGCCGGCGACAGCGAACCCGCGCCGCCACTGAAAGTGCTCAAAACCATGATGGTCGGGCGCCAGGCGTATTACTTCGTCAGCTATTGAGGCCTGCGCAGACGCATAAAAAAACCCGCCGATGATTGGCGGGTTTTTCATTTCATTCGAACGGGTTCAGAGAGAAACCTCAGGTTGAGCACTGAACGCTTTCTGCGTGCGCTTGCCCAGCACCGGCACATCCAGCCGCGCCCGTCCGTAGAAGGCCAGCGCTGTCAGCAAACACGCCAGCCAGACGAAGATTCCGGCCCAGAAGGTGTGGGACATGTAGTGCCAGCCTTGCAGGACGCGAGTAGTGCCATAAACGAATCCCAGCAACAGCGAGCCCCACAAGATTGCACTGGAAAAACGCCATTGATAGCGCCGCGCCACGAAATACAGCGCCAGCATGGTGAAGCCGCCCGACGCATGACCACCCGGCCAGCACCGGCCACTACCCGCTTCATGGAACAGTTGAAAGTTGCTGTACCACTCGACGTGAGCCATTTTTCCGCCGTACAGCGTGGTTTCGATCGGGCAGTAAACGCTGGTGTGGGATTTGAGGAAGTGAATCACCCCGGTGCATACCGCGAATGCGACCACCACAAACAGAAAATCCCTACGGTGATCAGCGGCAAATCGCAGCACTGGCGCGACTTTGCTGCGCTCCAGCATCGCACCAAGGCGCGGACGTTTCTGCGGATTGACCAATGGCCAGACCACCGACAGCAGCGCGCCGATCAGGGCGATTTCCGCCGTCCAGTTGGGAATGATCCGCGCCCATTTATGCGTAAGCTTCTCAAAGAAGTGGATTTTGTCGAGCGGGAAGGACTGCGTCAGCGGATCGAACAACAGGTTGCTGAAGGCGATGTCGATTTTGGTCATGTCGAACATCAGGAACACCAGCGCCGCACAAGCGAGCGGAATACCAAAATTGTAAGCGTAGAAACGGGATTTCATCGGGTGGTCACCGTGCGCCAGTCGGAGGCTTCAATAAAGCCGAGCATCTTGGGAGCCGCCGGGCTGGCAGCGGAAACAAACAATGACGAGCCATAACCCATGTCCGAGGTCGGCACTTTGAGGTCTTTCTCGATTTGCGCCATGCATTCGCTGTGGGTCACCAGGACCAGATTGCGACCGGGAACCTTGTGGGCCAGAGCGTCCTGCAACATGCGGCCCCGGCAGTTGATCAACCAGTCGTCACCGCTGGCGGCATGGTTGAACATGTAACCGGCGGTCTGCACCGTGCGCATCGACGGGCTGTTGTAGATGTCGGCGTTGTTCAGGCCCAGTTGTTCGAACCGTGCACCGACCGCCACCGCGACACTGCGCGAGCGATCGGTGATGCCGTCGTTGCCACTCAGGCACGCCGCTTTGGAGTGATCGCAGCGTTCGACATGACGCACCAGCACGATCATCTCGCCCTTGGCCCAACCGGCTGCCAGCGCCTGCGCACCGGCGACATTGCCGTGGGCCAGATCCGGCACCGCCGCCGGCGCCAGCAACCACAGGGTCAGGGGGATCACCAGTATCGATGCTGCCAACACCACCCAAGTATTGCGAAAACGCGCCAAAAAGCTCAGATCGATCGAGCGTTTGACGCCGAACAGACTCAGTCTCAATTCCACAAAAACCGCCTCGCCACTGTGCATCACAGGTTCATTCGATGCGACGAAGGTACAGAGGCTCGCGTGGGCAGCCAGTGAAACCCATGTGAAAAAAGTCTTGGGATCCGATGTTACAAATTCCGTAGGACAAAATCCTTTCAGCTCTGGGAAATGCGGCCGATACAAACCTGCTAACACCCTTGCTGGCTCAAAAAAACAACAATCTTCCAGCCTAACCGACGACAAGAAACCCAACGTTTCTGGAGGATTTTTGATGAATAGCTGGTTCGGCAACATCAGCGTGAACATGAAACTGGGCCTGGGCTTCGGCCTCGTGCTGGCCCTGACCTGCGTGCTGGCCCTGACAGGCTGGACCAGCCTCGGTGGCCTGATCGACCGCAGCAACTGGATGAGCGACATCACCCAGCTCAATGCCGGTCTGACCAAACTGCGCGTGGTGCGTCTGCAATACATGCTGACCAATGGCGATGAAACCGCCGCGCAGAATGTGCAAACCACCCTTGAAAGCTTCGCCGCGCAACAACAGAAGCTGATCAATAGCTTCAAGAGCCCGGAAAACGTCAAACTGCTCAAGGAGCAGGCCGCGACCATCGCTGAATACCAGACGTCGCTGAACAAAATGCGCAACGCCTATCGCACCGGCAACAGCGCCCGCGACAGCATGAGCGTGAGTGCCGAGACCGCGTACAACCAGATCGAATCGATCAGCAAACGCGTGCAGCAGATGGACATGAGCGAACAGCGTTTCGAACAGTTCCAGGCGATCACCGCCGCCAAGGAAGCGTTCATCCTCGCGCGCTACGAAGTGCGTGGCTACACCGCTACCACCAACGCCGACACCGAGCAGAAAGCCGTCGGCCAGGTGGATGTCGCGATCGCCAGCCTCAAGCAACTGAACGTGCATTTCGCTGATTCTCAGCAAGATGCCCTGCGTCAGTTGGAAACCGCACTGATCAATTATCGCAGCGCATTGATGGCGTATAAAAACGCCAACACCGACGCCGTGCAGGCCCGCAAGGAAATGACCGATCAAGGTACCGCGATCGTCAACACCAGCGAGCAGCTGTACCAGATCCAACTCGACCGTCGTGACATCGAAAGCGCCCAGGCGCGTACCTTCCAACTGATCAGCACCCTGCTGGCACTGTTGGTCGGCGTGATTGCTGCGGTGATCATCACCCGTCAGATCACTCGTCCGCTGCAAGAAACCCTGGCCGTGGTCGAGCGCATCGCCAGCGGCGACCTGACCCAGAACGTCACCGTCACCCGCCGCGACGAACTTGGCGTACTGCAACAAGGCATCGCCCGCATGGGTGTGACCCTGCGTGACTTGATCAGCGGCATCCGCGACGGCGTCACCCAGATCGCCAGTGCTGCCGAAGAATTGTCGGCCGTTACCGAGCAGACCAGCGCCGGTGTAAACAGCCAGAAAGTCGAGACCGATCAGGTCGCCACCGCCATGCACGAGATGACCGCCACCGTGCAGGAAGTCGCGCGCAATGCCGAAGAAGCCTCGCAAGCAGCCGCTGCTGCTGACGGCGAAGCCCGTGAAGGCGACAAAGTGGTCAACGAAGCCATCGCGCAGATCGAACGTCTGGCCAGCGAAGTGGTGCGTTCGACCGAAGCCATGAGCGTGCTGCAACAGGAAAGCGACAAGATCGGCAGCGTCATGGACGTGATCAAGGCTGTTGCCGAACAGACCAACCTGCTCGCGCTCAACGCCGCGATCGAAGCCGCGCGTGCCGGTGAAGCCGGTCGTGGGTTTGCCGTGGTCGCCGACGAGGTTCGTGGTCTGGCTCAGCGTACGCAGAAATCCACCGAAGAAATCGAAGGCCTGGTCGCCGGTCTGCAGAACGGCACCCAGCAGGTTTCGGCGGTAATGAGCAACAGCCGCGCCCTGACCGACAGCAGCGTGGCGCTGACCCGCAAGGCTGGCGCATCGCTGGAAAACATCACCCGCACGGTGTCGAACATCCAGTCGATGAACCAGCAGATCGCCGCCGCAGCCGAACAGCAGAGCGCCGTGGCTGAAGAGATCAGCCGCAGCATCATCAACGTGCGCGACGTGTCTGAACAGACCGCAGCGGCGAGTGATGAGACGGCTGCGTCGAGTGTTGAACTGGCGCGTCTGGGTGGGCAGTTGCAGCAGATGGTCAGCCACTTCCGCGTTTGATCCTGATTTCGCGCTGAAGCTACAACCGAATCGCGAGCAGGCTCACTCCTACAGGTAACGCGTCGATCACAGATTATGTGGGCGACGCCAATCCCCTGTAGGAGTGAGCCTGCTCGCGATTGCGTTAGACCTGTCACGGCATCCCGTCAAACCACACCGTGCATAAAAAACTCGACTGGCACTTTAAAGAACTCGGCGAATCCCTTTATCTGGGCAACGGTCATTTTTCGCTTGTTATTCAATATCTCTGAAACAGCACTCTGAGTTGCGATCTCAGACAAGTCCTTCTGTTTAACGCCTCTTTCCGACAGCAGAAACGCCAGCGCTTCAGATTGGGACGAATAAGCAATCAACACCGTTTCATTTTCGTACTCATAAACCCGATCAGCCACAAACTCCGCAAATCGTGCCGCAGCATGATCCTCGGTGCTTGCGTGGGAATAAAGCTCATCAATCAGGGCCATTCGCACTTGCAGATCGTCATCATTTTTTATCGGATCATGGCAGGCAGACAACAACTTGGACAAAGTCGCTAGCTGATCGCCCAGTCCCTCAAGCATGGGTGAAATATCGGCTATGAAGGAATCCAGTCCTGTCGCTTCGACTTTATTACGCTTCATTGAGATCACCTGTATTTTCGTTAAACATAAATAGCGTATTTCATTCTGGCCAACTACTTGACATCACCCTTCCACCATTTGTCATATCCGGCATGGGGAAGAATGTCTTTGATATAGATAGTGCCAGTCTTCGTGTTGATCCACGTAATGACACGGCACTCGTTTTTCTTGATATCAAAAACGTAAATATCAAGCGGACCTTTCTTGCTCGTCAGCCTCAGCTTCGAGTGAGGGATACGATCGACGTTCCAACCTGAGGCGCTGGCCCAGTCTTGACGAAGCTTCTCAAACGACTCGAAGCGCAGCGATGCTCTGTCGAAGATGGTTAGCCACAAGGTGAGAGGATCTCTCCACTGGCCATGAGTCTCAATGGCCCGCGCAACCGCCGCTTTTGTGATCACTCTCATACAATTATCGGTTCTGGTATCCCTACATGCGGCAAAATTATCTCAAATACAGATATCTGTAAAGCAGATATTTTTAGCTCCACAGAAAAACCCGAAGCCAAATGTATCAGTGGCTTCGGGCTTTTTCTGTCAGTGGTGGACTTAGACTTCAGCCATCACCGCGTCCCACGCTGCCGCAACGCCGACGGCATGAAGTAAGCATCCTCCGGCACCGGCTGCGCAAAATCGACAGTCTCCGCCTCTTCGTTATCAAGGTTCTGCACGTAATAACGACGCGCCTGCAAATCGTGGAAAACATCCAGCGCACTCCACGTCGTCGGCAGGTCGTAGAAGTTTTTCAGGTAGGCCATCGACACGCGCCACAACTCCCCTCTCCCATCGTACTGATCGACCAGCGCGGCGCCCCAGCTGTCTTCATCGAGAAACAGCACGCGCTTGGAATAGATGTGTCGCGAACCTGGTTTGAGGTTGCCTTCCACCACCCAGACCCGATGCAGCTCATAGCGTGTGTATTGCGGGTTGAGGTGACCCGGGGTGAGCAATTGCGCGTACTTCACCTCGGGGCTGCCGACTTTGTAGTTGTTGTAGGGGATGTAGATTTCCTGTTTGCCCTTGAGCTTCCAGTCGTAGCGATCGGGTGAGCCGTTGAACAGGTCGGTGTCGTCAGCGGTGCGCAGGCCATCGGATGAAGCGATCGGCGTGTCGTAGGCGAGGTTCGGTGCGCGGCGCACGCGGCGTTGGCCGGCGTCGTAGATCCAGGCTTGGCGTGCGTCTTTGAGTTGATCGAGGGTTTCGTGCACGAGTGCGGCACCGCCGGCCAGTCGCGCCGGGCTTTTCACGAAAGCGAGGTAGTAGAACAGGATGTTTTTCAGATCGGCGAACTGGCCGTTCGGGCGGTAATAGTTGAACAGCGCTTCCTGCTGCGAGGTCACCAGCGCGAAGCTGCCGTTGCGCTGGACCGGCGCTTCGGAGGCGCGGCGCACGACGTAGATGCCGCGGTAGCGGGTGATGTGGTTCCACAGCACTTCGATGCCGTCCTTGGGCACCGGGAACGGCACGCCGCCGTAGGCATCGGAGAAGCCGCTGCCGCCTTCGAGCAGCTTGGCCGAGGTCGCATTCTTGAGGGTGTTGTCGTACAGCCATTGCGGCGCGGAACCGGAGCGCCGGGATGGGTAGATCGGCATCTGAAAGGTGTCGGGGTAGCTGTTGAACAGCGCGATCTGGCCGGGGCTGAGGTGGGCTTTGTATTGGTCGAGATTCGCTTTGGTGATGGTGAACAGCGGTTTGTCGGCGGCGTATGGATCGGGGTGATGCTGGCCGGGTTTGTAGCCGGCCGGGGCTTGAGTGATGCCGCCGGTCCACGCGGGGATGGTGCCGGCGGCGTTACCCGCGCGCTCGGCGCCCATGGGGGTCAGGGTGGTTTTCAGTTGTTCGGCTTGTTGCGGGGTGATGGCCGCGAAAGCGGTGCTGGCCGCCAGCCCGATGACGAGCGCTAGCGTGGTCTTGGTCAATCGTGAAGTGTGAAACATGATCAATCTCCGAAATGGGAGTGAGGTCTGCAAATCACCGTAGATCCCCTGTAGGAGTGAGCCTGCTCGCGATAGCGGTGTGTCAGACAACATCTACAGCGACTAAAAATCCGCTATCGCGAGCAGGCTCACTCCTACAGGGCGTGCGCCTGTGGTCTGGGTATCAAAGGAAATACTTGAGATTGAACCCGACGTTATCGCGGTCGCGAATGCCGTTGTTCTGCCCGCCGCCATAGAACTCGGTGTATTGCAACTCGGCTTCGAGCTTGTTCTGGTAGTTGGCCTTGATCCCCAGCGTGTAAGCCTTGCGACCTTCGATGGTGTTGCCGGCCTGATAGCTGTTGCCCTCGAAATCGTCCTTGTAAACGATGTACGGCGAGACGTTGACCCCGGCGTACACGTCGTTCCAGGTGCCGTTGAGCATCGCCGTGTAGCTGTAGGAATTGCGGTTGACCTGATCGTCGCGATCACCGCCAGACACATAGGAATAGTTACCGGTGCCGGCGTAATAACGTCGGCTGCCGTCATACGCGGTGTATTGCAGGCTGCTGCCACGCAAATGCTCGGAGGCCAGTTCGAAGATGCCGAACAGCGAGTCGAACGAAGCCGTGGGTCCGAAGTTGTAGATGGTGCCGAGCGAGGTGTTGAACGCTTCCACGCGTTCGGCGTTGTTGATCTCGCTGTTGAGATTGACCATCTGCCCGCCGACGTTGATCGACCGACCCGTCACCGCCACAGCTGCACCGTTGGCCAGGTCACCGATCAAATCGTTGGTAGCCGCGACACCTATCGGCAGATTCGGCCGATAAGCAATTTCGCCGAATACCGACGCCTCACCCAACGTGGTGTTGAAGCTGAAGCCGTACATGCGAATATCTTCGGCATAACGCCGATGCGCCTGGATATTGCCCATCACGTCGGCCGTCGCCAACCCATTGGCCAGCGCCCCGGCCTGACTGCCGGCGACACCGGACAACAGGTTGCTCAGCGCATCCATGTCGATGCCTTTGTAGCCGCCCAGGTCCGCCGCGATGGTCGGCTCCTTGGCGTGGTAGTTGACCATGTACAACCCGAACTCGGTGCTGTTGAGCTGTTCGGCGATATAGCGAAAGGCAAAACCGAACTGGCCATCGTTGCGCGCGTTGTAGTCCTTGCCGATGCTCGCCACTTTCAGTGTGTTGCCGTAAGCCGGAGTGACGCCGTTGGCGTACAGGCCAGTGGTTTGCAGGGCGGAGTTCAGCATCGGGTTGTTGCCCAGCGCGCTGTACAAACCGATGACGTTGCCAAACCCCGGCACAGGCGTATCCAGCGCGGTGCCACTGAAGTTGTTGTAACCGGTATTACCACCGTCGGCGAACAGGTCGGTTTGCGAATAAAACGTGCCGACCGGGTCGATGCGGGTTTCCTTCCAGTTGGTCTGGTAGAAACTCTCCATGGTCAGCGAATCGGTCAGGCCGATGTTGAAACTCAGCGCCTCGACCGGCACCAGCACTTCCTTCACTTCGGCGCCGGGCAAGCGGTACTTGGCGGCGTCCACCGGGTTGGTGGTGTTGATCCCGCCGCGATAGAAAATCCCCTCGCCCCAGTTGAACACTTGTCGACCGACGCGCGCCGTTACTGGCATCTGCGCAACGTCCCAACTGCCGTGCACATAGGCGTCGAGCATCTCGATGCGGCTGCCGGCGATGTCGCGGGTCTGGCCGGTGAAATGATCGTCCTGCGGGTAGCTCTGGCTCGGTTGCGACGGGCGGTTGTTGTCGTAGTAGTCGTTGCGTTTGTCCATCAGTTGCGTGTCGTAGAACGCGGTGCCGCGCACAAACACACCGTAGTTCTGATAATTGGCTTCAAGCTCGGAGGTGATCTTGTAGACCTCGGAAACCAGCCCGGTGTCGAAGTTGCGATTGCCGTCGTTGGTGTTGACGTCATCGTTAGTCTTGTCGCGGCCCTGCACTCGCCACAAACGGCCATAGGACAAGGTCGTGTCGACAGAGCCGGTCACTTGTTTGTCCATGAAGCTGAATTCCACCGCGTGCGCCGCATCGACTGCGCACAGTTGCAGCAACCCGGCCAGGCCGACACCGGGGAGCGCGGCGCCCGTCAGGCGCAATCGAGTGTTGATCATCTTTTCCTCCTTCCCTGTGTTTTTATTGTTTTGGTGTACGTTGCCGCGCTACGGCGCCAATCCCGCGCTGACATAAATCCGGCTGTGCGCGCCGAAATGCCCAAGCAGCTTGAACAACTGCTGGTTGAGTGCCGGGTGGTCGAAATCTTCGCTATGAAGTTGATTACCGCTGCTGAAATCACTGCTGACCGGCGCCGTTTCCAGCCACTGCCCGATGGCTTCGTCGAAGGCTGCGGAGTCGTTGACCGCTTCGGCGCTGACCACTTCGCGCAGGTAGTCGACCGAGTACGGCGGGTAGCTTTTGTCCTGAGCCACATCGGTGTAAGCCGCGAGCATCGGATGCGCCTGACCGGCGCGCAGCAAGCGTCGCAGCCAAGTCGATTGGTACTTCTCAACTTCCATATGTCGAGTGGCGACGCGTTCGATCGAGGCTTGTTTGTCAGCGGCGAAACCGGCCAGCGCCTTGCCTTCCAGCAGAAGAAGATTGGCAAGGTCGACGCCCGGCAACGGCTTGGCGTGATACGGCTGGGTCAGGTCTTGAATGTGGTGCAGGCCCCAGCCGAGAAAGCGATAACCCCAATACGGATGACCGCTGGCAAACGCCAATCGCGCCAGGCCCATGTATTGATACGCGCGCCAGTCCGGCCAACTGCGTTCGAGGAAACCGGCAGCGGCGTACACCACCGCGCTTTCATGGAAGAAGCCCATGTGGAACGGCGCCTGTGAGCTGTACTGGAAGCGCGCATCGCCGAACGGTTGCGAGCCGAAACCGTAGATCGCGCCGACGTTGCCGGGGTTGTCGCTGAACAGATTGATGTCGTGACCGTAATCCGGCTCGTCGGCGGCGCTGGCGAGCACGGCCAGGGCTGCGACTTTTTCATGATCGGTGACCACGATGAAACGCTGGCGATTCCACGGTGACAGGGTTTGCTCGACCATGACCTGATTGGCCTGCAAGTGCTCGCGCTCGGGCAGGTCTTTGCCGGGCAGCGGCTGGATGACCATCGCCAGATGAATCTCGGGATTGATGCGCAGTGCCGAGAGGAAATCGTGGCGCAGATTGTCACTTGGGACTGCGGGCAATTTCAGATTGTCGGGGCGTGGCGGGTACTGAGCGAAGTGCTCGCGGGCGAAGCTTTCCTGCTGCTCCAACAGCGCCAGCACGGCCGGGTATTGCTCGGTGAGAAACTGTTCCAGTGGCTCGACTTCCACCGCTGGTGCATCGCGCAACGACGGCAGATCCTGCAACGCCAGATAGCTGCCGACCGTATGGTTCGACCAGCCCCAGGCGCTCGGGGCGGTTGCACAAAGCAGCAACAGGAGGAAGGTCAGCTTCATTGCTTTTCGTTCTTATTGGAAGTGCCGTGGGGGATGAGCCTAACAACCGACCCCGCCGCTGACACTGTCCGATCTCACCAGAAAAAGTCTCCGATGGCGCCAATTACCCGATATCAAAAACACCACCGCCCCCTGTAGGAGTGAGCCTGCTCGCGATAGCGGTGTGTCAGTCAAATAGATGTTGGCTGACACACCGCTATCGCGAGCAGGCTCACTCCTACAGGGGATTTGTGGTGTTCTTTCAGGCGGGGTAACCGGTGATTTTGCGGATGCTCTGATATAGCGGCTTGAGCTGGCGGTACATGCGCAGGTAGACCTCTTTGTACAGTTGCTCGTAGATTTTCTGCGCCTCGGGCTGTGGGGTGAAAACCGCACCCACCCGGGTCATTGCCGCGATCGCCGTGGGGAAATCCGCATGCAACCCCAACCCCACCGCACAACAAATCGCCGCGCCCAGACCCGACGCTTCGTACACATGCGGACGCTCCGCTGGCAGGCCGAAAATGTTCGCCGTCAACTGCATCGCAGCATCACTCTGCGAGCCACCTCCGGCAACCCGCAACCGCTTGACCGACACCTTCGAACGCCGCTCGATGTTCTCCATGCCCTGACGCAACGCATACGCCAATCCCTCAAGAATCGCCCGGTAAATATGCGCGCGGGTGTGCACATCGCCGAAGCCGATCATCGCGCCTTTCGCCTCCACGCCCGGCTCACGAATCCCCGGCGACCAGTACGGTTGCAGCATCAGGCCCATCGAGCCGGGCGGCACCGCATTAACCAATGCATCGAACAGTTGCTCCGGCTCGATGCCCTGCTCTTTGGCCTGCTGCATCTCGCGCAAACCGAACTCGTTCTTGAACCAGCTGACCATCCAGTAACCGCGATAAATCATCACCTCGCAGTTGAACTGATCGGGCACCGCTGACGGGTACGGCGGAATCAACGGGACAATTTCCAGATAGCGCGAGCGGGTGCTGGTGATCGTCGCCGTGGTGCCGTAGGACAGGCACACCGTGCTCGCATCGACCACGCCGGCACCGACCACTTCGCACGCTTTGTCGGCGCCGGCAGCAATCAGCGGCAAGCCCTCGGGAATGCCGGTGTGGCGAGCGGCTTCGGCGGTGATGTGGCCGAGGGTTTCACCGGGTTTGTGCAGGGTCGGCAATTGCTCAGGACGCACCGCCAGCGCCTGCCATTTCCAGTCACTCGGCGCAGCCCATTTCAGCCGTTTGAAGTCGAACGGCAGATATCCGACGCAGCAACCCACCGAGTCGACAAAACGTCCGCACAGTCGATGAGTGAGAAACCCCGACAGCAGTAAAAACTTGTCGGTCGCCGCCCACACTTCAGGTTGGTGTTTTGCTATCCAGTTAGCCTCAGCCTGAGCGCGAAAATAATCCACGGTGCCTTGCGCGCCGACCAGTTTGAACAACCAGCCCCACGGCCCTTTGATCCCGCCCTCGACTTCACTCTGACGTTGATCGAGCCACAGAATCGCCGGACGTAACGGCTTGCCTTCGGCATCGACATTGATCACCGTGCCGCGCTGAGTGGTCAGGGAAACGCCGGCAATCTGCGCGCGATCAATCCCCGTTTGCTGCCAGACCTGCTGACACGCCTCGCCGAGCTTCGCCCAGTAATACTCCGGATCCTGCTCGGCCCAGCCCGGTTGCGTCGAGTAATACGCCTGCAACTCGACCTTGCCTTTGCCGAGCAGATTGCCCTGCAGATCGAAGAGCAGCGCGCGCACGCTCTGGGTACCGTTGTCGATCGCCAGCAGGTAACGCTTGTTCGGGTGGTTATCCATGGAGCTCTCTTCAAGGGGCATCAAGGCGTGGCATCCGGCAGACCGTGATGGCGTTGCCACAACGCCCGATAACGCTGTTCTTCCTGCTGCCAGTGGTCGTCGCTCCAGGCCAGTCGTGGCTGGCAGAGTTGGCGGATGGCGGTGAAATACTCTTCGCCACCGCGCGGCAACAGCAGACCGAGACGCGTGCGGCGCTGGAGCAGATCGTCGAGGTGCAGAACCATTTCCGACTCACAGGCGAAAGCCAGTTCGGCCCACAGAGTGTCCGTAGCGCCGACCGTGGCGTGGCCGATTTCTTTGATCAATTGCGCCAACTTCGGCAGATCTCGACCATGCCTCCCGGTCAGACGTCGCCACTGATGGCTGCTCAACTCAGGAATCGCCTGCACAGGAACAGCGGCAAACACGGGCGCGGCGTCATCGACGAAAGGACGTTCGAGCATCGCCGCGCAGGCCTTGAGCACTTCGATGGCTTGCGGGCGAAACGTGGTGAGTTTGCCGCCGGCCAAGGTCACGCAACCGGGCTCCTGCCACAGCACATGTTCACGGGTTTCGTTCGACGGTTTGTCTTGATGCGCACCTGCGCTGCCCACCACCGGACGTACGCCGGACCATGTCGACAGCACATCCGCCGCACTCACTTCGGCGCCGGGAAACTGTTGCGTGCAGGCCGCCAGCAGATAGTCGAGTTCTTCGCCGCTGATGCTCGCGCTCTGATCCAGATCCTCACGGTGATCGAGGTCCGTGGTGCCGACCACTGTCGCGCCCTCCCATGGAAAAACAAACACCGGACGCCGGTCGCGCTCATGCAGAAACGTGAACGCCTGCGCCACCGGCAGACGCCAACCCGGCAGCAATAAATGACTGCCGCGTAACGGCCGTAATTGCCGTGGTGCCTCCGTCGGCCGCAAGCGCTCGGCCCATGCGCCGGTGGCCACAGCAAGCACGCCGCAGCGCAATTGCAGTGACGTGCCGCCCTCGCAATCCTCGACCTGAACGCCACACACTCGCCCATTTTCACGCAGCAAATGCTCCACGCGAACGCCGTTAATCACGTCCGCGCCATCCGCCCGAGCTTCGCTCAACACACGCATCACCAGCCGCGCATCATCGGTCAGCGCATCGACAAAACAGGTGCCACCGAGCAAGTCGTTTTCCTTCACCCCCGGCGCCAGATAACGCAGTTGTTGCGCATCATGAAAGCGATGGCTGCGACGCCCGGCCAGAGCGTCGTAAACGCTCAGCAAACCACCCAACACCCGAGGTCCGGGAAAGCCGCCGCGATAGTGCGGCATCATGAAACTCATCGGCTCGATCAGCCCCGGCGCTTCGTCGAGCAAGCGCTGACGTTCGCGCACCGAATCACGGGTCAGGCGCCACTGGCCCTTGGCGATGTAACGCAAACCGCCATGGACCATTTTCGATGATCGACTTGAGGTGCCCCAGGCGAAATCGCGTTGTTCCAGCAGCAGGCAGCGCCAGCCTCGACGCGCTGCTTCACGCAGGATGCCGGCGCCGCTGATGCCGCCACCAATGACGATCAGATCCCAGGTTTCCTCCGCCAGCGTTGGCAGAACTTGCTGGCGCCACGCGGCGTTCCAGTCCTGACTCATGGCCGTCACTCCGGCAACAGCGTGCCGGGGTTGAGGCGCCCGGCCGGATCGAAGTGTTTGCTCAACGCCTGCAAGGTATCCATCGCCAACGCACCCTTCTCACGCAACAGGTACGGCGCGTGATCCTTGCCGACGCCGTGCTGGTGACTGATGGTGCCGTGGTTGTCGACGATGGTCTGGCTGGCCGCGTGTTTGAGTGCTTTCCAGCGCGCCAGCGTCGCGGGGTAATCCGCCGCCGGGCGAAACACGTAGGTGGTGTAGATGCTCGAACCCTCGCCGTAAACGTGGGACAGGTGGGTGAACACATGCACGCGTTCGCCTTCGGCGGCCAGGGCCTCGCGCAGGCTGCTTTCGATGAGGTTGAGCAGGTTGTCGACGTTGCTCCAGTCGGTGGCGGTTTCGAGGGTGTCGACCACGTAACCGGCATTCCACAGGTTCTCGCGCAGGTAAGGGAAACGGAAGCGGTTCTGCGCCCACTTCTTGCCGAGCAAGGTGCCGGTGAACACGCCGCCGAAGGCCTTCAAATTTTGCCGTGCCTGTGTCAGCGACAATGCGTTTTGTCGGCGATTGCCGGTGACGCCGAAGGTCAGCAGGCATTTGCCCGCACCCGCGCCACGCAGATTCAGGTACTTTTCCAGCCAGGCGATTTGTTGCGGATGACCGGCCAGCGCCAGTTGCGTTTCGGTTTCCACAGCGTTGGACAGGCGCAGCATCGACAGTGGTACGCGTGCCTGGGCCAATTGGCGAATGGCTTGCAGGGCCTTGGTCCAAGAGGGCAAAAACACACCGTAGAAACGCTCGTCAGCGGGCAATGCGCTGACCCGCACCTTAACCTCGGAAATGATCCCGAAACGGCCCTCGCAACCGAGCACCACTTCGCGCAAATCTGGCCCGGCAGCCGAAGCCGGGAAGGTTGGAATCCGCATCGGCCCGGCAAACGTTTCCAAAGTGCCGCCAGCAAATAACTGCTCGATCCGGCCATAGCGCAACGACTGCTGACCGCTGGAACGACTGGCGACCCAACCGCCCAATGTCGACAGCTCCCACGACTGCGGGAAATGCCCCAGCGTATAGCCCCGCGCACGCAACTGACTTTCCACCTGCGGGCCACTCGCACCGGGGCCGAAAGTTGCCATCAGGCTCTGTTCATCGAGGTCGATCAGGCGATTCATCCGCGCCAGCGACACCGTCACCACTGGTCGCACAGAATTTGGTGGATTGATGTGTCCGGCCACCGACGTGCCGCCGCCATAAGGGATCAGGCACAAGTCCTGTTCATGGGCGAGTGCCAGCAATTGGCGAATGTGCTCAGCAGTCTCGGGAAACGCCACCGCATCCGGGTAATTGCCCAAAGCACCTTCGCGCAACGCCAGCCAGTCCGGCAGGCTCTGGCCCCGCGCATGCAGCAAACGATCATGGGCATCGACGCTGTACAAGCTGTGCGCCGGCAATCGCGAAGCCGGCACCCGGGCCAATGCGGATTCCAGTGTCGCATCGGGCAGCGCGCGCCCCTCGCCCAGTCGTTCATGAAGAAACTCCGCGCCCTGGGCCGGCAGTTCGACCACCGTGGTTGCATCTCCCCAGCCGTTCCAGCGTCGCATGCGTGTGTCCTTTTAACCGTCGGATCAGTGATATTTCAGGCCCCCATACTAGCCAGCGACCGCAAAGTGTCACGGTCGCATCCGGCCAGTTCGTGTAGCCAATTGAGTCAAACGTCGCGCAAGCGTCAGCCATTTACTTTAGTCGGGGTTTCAAATTACCTTTCAGGCTATTCGTCCGCCTCCGCTGCCGTTGATCAAAGGAATGGGATCATGCAATCGCTTGGCTTCACCTCGGTTCCGCCGCTGCTCAAGTACCTGCGCCATGCCGAACAACTGGGCATGGCCATCGAGCCTGCATTGGCGGCGGCGGGTTTGCAGGCGCAGCAGTTGAGCGACAACACCCTGCGTTTGCCCGGTGAGGCGCATGAGCGGCTGCTGGATTATTTCTGCGAGCACTCGGGCGATCCGTTGTTCGGGCTCAACGCGGCGAATTTCGTCCTGCCCAATTCGTGGAGCGTGCTCGGTTACATCACCATGAACTGCGCGACGCTGGGCGATGCGATGAGCCGAATCATGCCGTTCGAGAAACTGGTGGGGGACATGGGCGTCAGCCGCGCCGAGGTGCAGGACGGCCATGTGCATCTGATCTGGACCTGCCGTTATCAGCGTCCGCGAATCCGCCGGCATCTGGTGGAAAACGTGCTGGGGTCGTGGCTGCAATATGCACGCTGGATCGCCGATACGCAGATGTCGCCGGCCGGGGTCTGGCTGGAACATTCGTGCCCGGCAGAGGCCACGCCGGCGCAGTACGAAGCGTTTTTCGATTGCCCGGTGTTGTTCGATCAGCCGTATTCGGCGCTGGTCGTGCCGCTGGCTTATTTGCAGTTGCCGTTGCGCCAGGCCGATGCGCAGTTGCTGCGCACGCTGGAAGAACACGCTATGGGATTGATGGCGACGCTGGAGGATGCGTCGCTGGAACAGCAGGTGAAAAACATTCTGCGGCAGTTGCTCAAGGAGGGTTTGCCGCGCAAGGAGCAGGTTGCCGAGCAGCTCGCAGTATCGGTGCGAACGTTGCAGCGGCAGTTGCATCAGGCGGGGACGTCGTATCAGCAGATTCTCGATGATTTGCGCCAGGAACTGGCTGAGCATTATTTGCTCAACAGTACGCTGCCGATTCAGGACATTGCGCAGTATCTGGGGTTTACCGAACCGCGCTCGTTTCATCGCACGTTCAAGAGTCGGCGGGGGATGCCGCCGGGGGAGTTTCGGCAGATGCATCGAGGGTGAATGTTCCGGCCCCTTCGCGAGCAGGCTCGCTCCCACAGTTGATCTCCGTTGTTCACAAAGTTGATGTTCACCGCCGACCCACTTCGGGAGCGAGCCTGCTCGCGAATGCGCCAGTTGCCGCAGCCAATTCCTACAGGTAAATCTTCGATACTTGAGCGCAATAAACATCCAGCATCACAGGTGTTTAAAGACACTCAGTGATACGCGAAACAGCCCACAAATCCTTGCGCCGCTGCCTACGCCTGCGCCAGAATCCGCCGGCTTGTGCGCCCTGAGCATGCTGCGTAACTTGATTGCGTCACTGATTCCCAGTGATCGAGCTTAGCGGCTCGGCTACATTCGCTCCCCGCTGCACGAATATCATCCAGTCAGGTATTTGCCTGCGCTTAATGGTGGCTGTGCGCATGGCACCTTCGGGTGCGCCGGGGTGGGATGCGACCGGTCCGCTAACTTGCGCACAGCTGCCTCCCTTTTGCTTAGCGGCGAAATGGATGCGGCTTTAAAAGGTACGCTCCCATGTTCAAAGTAACGCCAAACCCGCCGATCACTGACCCGGCCTCCCCCTACGAATCCGCCGATTCGAAGAAATTCCACGAAGCCGCCGAGCGCGCTCTAGACCACTATCTCGCCCCACCCACCGCGCAGATCATGGCCACGCCTTACCAACCCAACCGCCTCTACATGGCCAACCCGGCATCCGCGACCGAGCCCTTGCTGGTCGACGCCTGCGAAACGCTGGGTTCTGCCTCGGTGATGCTCAACGACTTCGCCGCCGTGCTCGAAGGTTCGCACCGCAAGACCCTGCAAGGCATCGCGCAAGTGGTGATGGTGGCGGAAATGGCGGTCAATCAGGTGCTCGATAAGTTCGTGCCGACCGAGTAACGAAAAAGCCCGCTGTCCGACTGTAATGGTCAGGTGGCGGGCTTCTTTTTGCGGTGGGCCATTTTCCCCTCACCCCAGCCCTCTCCCAAAGGGAGAGGGGGCCGACCGAGGTGTCTGGCGCTATACATCGACCTGAATGACCGAGTCGATTATGGATTCGACCGAGCAGGTTCAGGTCGGTGTATCTCTCAAGCATTCCCAGATCAGATCGGTCCCCTCTCCCTCCGGGAGAGGGCTAGGGTGAGGGTGAAGGGCCAACCGTGGGATGTTCGCTAAATACACCGACCTGAAAGTGCTGCCGTGAATCCATAATCGCTGCAGATCTTTCACGTCGATGTACAGCGCCAGACACCTCGGTCAGTCCCCTCTCCCTCTGGGAGAGGGCTAGGGTGAGGGGCTGTTCAGCTCAGAGACAAATCGCGTTGGTAAACACCAGCCGATTACCAAACGGATCAACGATCGTCATGTCCTGGCTCCCCCACGGCATCGCCTGAATGCCCGGATGCGAAAACTTGTAATCCTTGGCCTCCAACTGCTGCTGAAACGCCTCCAGCTCATCCGTCTCGATCCGCAGCGCCGAACCCGGACACGCGTCGCCATGATGCTCGGACAAATGCAGCACACACTCGCCACGCGACACCTGCAGATACAACGGAAAATTCGCCTCGAAGCGATGCTGCCAGTCGATCTTGAAACCCAGAAAATCGACGTAGAACTCGACAGCTTTGGCTTCATCGAAGATCCGCAGGATCGGGGTGGTTTTGCCGAAGCTCATGGGGTGCTCCCTGACTGATTGACCCCACAGTGTAGACGGGGTGGATGTCAGCAATTCGGCCTGTTGATGGCTTTCTTTAATTGCAATGTGCCACCACTGTGACGCAGTCCGCGAAACCTCAGTGAAAGTTGTCGCGCAGATCACCCTGTCGAGCGAGAAAACGCCCTTCCCTGCGCCCATTCGCCTGCCCGTCGCGATAACTTAATACACCGTTGATCCAAACCCCATCAATCCCCTGCGCAGCCCGTTGCGGATCATTGAAGTCCGCCACATCACGCACCGTCGCCGGATCGAACAACACCAGATCCGCCCAATAGCCTTCACGAATCTCACCGCGCTCCGTCAAACCAAATCGCGCCGCCGACAAACCGGTCATCTTGTGCACGGCGGTGTGCAGCGGAAACAGGCCGACGTCACGACTGAAATGTCCGAGAACCCGTGGGAAAGCGCCCCACAGGCGCGGATGCGGGAACGGGTCTTCCGGCAGTCCGTCAGACCCGATCATCGACAACGGATGGGCGAGGATTCGTCTGACATCCGCCTCGTCCATCCCGTAATACACCGCACCCGCCGGTTGCAAGCGTTTCGCGGCATCAAGCAATGGCAGATCCCATTCGGCAGCGATGTCGATCAGGTCGCGGCCGCTGACTTCCGGGTGCGGCGTCGACCAAGTGATGGTAATGCGGTGCGCGTCGGTGACTTGCTTCAAATCCAGCGTCGATGAACTCGCCGCATACGGGTAGCAATCGCAACCGACCGGATGAGTTTTGGCGGCCTCTTCCAATGACGCGAGCAGTTGCGGACTGCGCCCCCAGTTACCAACGCCGGCACATTTGAGGTGGGAAATAATCACCGGTGAACGCGAGTGACGACCGATGCTGAACGCTTCATCCATCGCCTCCAGCACCGGTTCGAATTCACTGCGCAGGTGCGTGGTGTATACCGCGCCAAACGCTGTGAGTTCTTCGGTCAGTTGCATGACTTCATCGGTGGAGGCGCTGAAGGCGCTGGCGTACGCCAAGCCTGTGGATAAACCCAACGCACCGGCCTCAAGGCTTTCGCGTAACTGTTCGCGCATCGCGGCGATTTCTTCGGGCGTCGCGGTGCGGAACAAGTCATCGAGATGATTGCTGCGCAGCGCCGTATGGCCGATCAGTGCCGCCACGTTCAGCGTGGTATTGGCCGCTTCCACCGCCGCACGATAATCGCTGAAGCGTGGATAAACGAACGCCGCCGCCCTGCCGAGCAGGTTCATCGGATCCGGTGGATTGCCCTTCAATGTCACGGGCGAAGCGCTGATCCCGCAGTTGCCGACAATCACCGTGGTCACGCCTTGACTGAGTTTGGGCAACATCTCCGGCTGGCGAATGACCACAGTGTCGTCGTGGGTGTGCACATCGATAAAACCGGGCGCCAGCACGCGGCCAGCGGCGTCGATTACCTCGCTGGCGGTGGCATCGTGCAAGTCACCGATGCGCTCGATGCGACCGTCAAGAATCGCCACGTCAGCGTGGTAACCGGGCGCATTGCTGCCATCGATGATCAGGGCATTGCGAATCAGGGTGTCGTACAGCATGTCAGTCTCCCAGCGGCAGGTGATCGTCGCCGCCACGGTATTCGTCGAGGGCGAGTTTGATCCGCCGCAGACGCTCTTGATTGTCTTCAGGATTGGCCAGCGCCAGCTCGGTCGCCAGCACATCGATGGCGAGCAGCATGCCGTAGCGGGCCGCCGTCGGTTTGTAGATGAACGAGGTTTCCGCGCCTTGCAGCGGCAGGACGATGTCGGCCAGTTCTGCCAGCGGCGAATCGGCGCGGGTGATCGCCAGAATGCGTGCGCCGTAGTTGCGCGCCAGTTCCACGGTCTCAAGTAATTCCGGAGTGATGCCGGTCAGCGAACAGACGATGAGCACTTGCTCGGCGTTGAGGCTGGCGGCGGTGACACGCATCATCACCGCGTCATGACACACGGCAATCGGGTAGCCGAGGCGCACCAGGCGTACCTGCAATTCATCGCTGCACAGGGTCGAGCAACCGCCCATGCCGAAGGCGTGAATCATCCGTGCCTGGCCGAGCAATTTCACCGCATCGCCGAAGCGTGACTCGTCGAATCCGGCCAGGTGCTGGCGCAGCGTGGTTTCGATGTCGCCGACGATCTGCCCGTAGAACGCCGACTGTTCAGGCGTGCCCGCCGGGTCGAGAAAACGGCTGCCAACGCCGCTGGCCTGAGCCAGTTGCAGGCGCAGATCTCGTAGGTCGCGGCAGCCCACCGTGCGGGCGAAACGCGACAGCGTGGCCGTGCTGACTTCGGCACGTTGCGCGAGGTCTTCGAGGCTGGCGCTCGCGGCGAAGCCAACGTCGTCGAGCATCAGCCGGGCGATGCGCCCTTCGCCGGCGCTGAAGGAATCCTGGCGGGCGCGGATCTGGTAGAGGATGTCCATGGGCGGCAGGCTCCGGTTACAGCAGGTAAGAAAGGCCGACGGTCAGGCCGAACGCGACCAGCGAGATCAGCGTCTCGAGCACGGTCCAGGTCTTGAACGTCTGCGCGACCGTCATGTTGAAGTATTCCTTGATCAACCAGAAGCCGCCGTCGTTGACGTGGGAAAAGATAACCGAGCCGGCGCCGGTCGCCAGCACCAACAGTTCAGGGTGTGGATAACCCAGACCAATGGCCACCGGCGCGACCACGCCGGACGCGGTGGTCATCGCCACCGTCGCGGAACCGGTGGCGACGCGCATCAACGCCGCGAACAACCAGCCCATGACCAGCGGCGACAGGTGGAATTCGTGGGCGAGACCGACAATCTGATCGGTGACACCGGCATCCACCAGAATGCGGTTCAAGCCACCGCCAGCACCGACCAGCAAGGTGATACTGGCGGTAGGTGCCAGACATTCGTTGGTGAATTTCAGAATCGATTCACGGTTGAAACCCTGGGCGATGCCGAGCGTCCAGAAACTCAACAAGGTCGCCAGCAGCAGCGCGATCACCGAGTTGCCGATGAACAACAGAAACTGATTGAAACCGCTGCCCGGCGTGGAAATCAGGTTGGCCCAGCCACCGATCAACATCAACACCACGGGCAATAGAATGGTCGCCATGGTGATGCCGAAACCCGGCAGTTTGTCGCGCGGTTCGCGGTCGAGGAATTGTTTTTCCAGCGGATTATCCGCCGGCAGTTGAATGCGCGGCACGATGAATTTGGCGTACAGCGGCCCGGCAATGATCGCGGTGGGAATGCCGATGGCAATCGCGTACAGCAAGGTCTGCCCGACCGACGCCTGATAGGCCTGCACCGCGAGCATCGCCGCCGGGTGCGGCGGCACCAGCGCATGCACCACCGACAGGCCGGCAACCATCGGCAAACCGACCATCAGAATCGACACGCCAACGCGGCGCGCCACGGTGAACGCAATCGGCACCAGCAAGACGAAACCGACTTCGAAGAACAGCGGCAGACCAACCAGAAACGCGATGCAGACCATCGCCCAATGCGCATTCTTCTCGCCGAATTTATCGATCAGCGTGCGCGCCATCTGCTCGGCGCCGCCGGACTCGGCCATCATCTTGCCGAGCATCGTCCCGAGCGCGACCACCAGCGCGATATGCCCCAGCGTCTTGCCTACCCCGGCCTCATACGCCCCCACCACACCCGACGGCGGCATCCCCGCGACCAGCGCAAGACCAATGGAAATCAGGGTGATGACGATGAACGGATTGAGCCGGTAACGGGCGATCAACACGATCAGCGCAATGATGGCGACGGCGGCATACACCAGCAGCCAATCGCCGAAGGAAGGCGTCATGCGGTACTCCTCGAAAGGGTCACGTTCGAATGGGTTGTGAAACTCATAAATCATTTCGAGATCGAGATTTCAAACCACATGAAAGTAATTTTCGTGGAGAGGCAAGGCGTGTCGCAGATGGATATGTCTTGTCGTGATTAATGAAAATCAGGGGGCGGGATTTACATACTTTTACAGCCAACACAGCCCCCTGTAGGAGTGAGCCTGCTCGCGATTGCGCCGTAACAGTCAATATCTTCATTGGCTGAATGACCGCTATCGCGAGCAGGCTCACTCCTACAGTTTTGATCGCACTCCTCCAGACAGAATGCGCAAAACCTGTGGGAGCTGGTGGACGACTCACACCATTTCGTTACGAATCCATTCAACCACCGACGTACGCTTCGGTGCCCAGCCATAGACATGTTTTTCAAATCCAGCCAAGCGCTATACTCGCCTGACAACCTCCGCGGAGTCCCTGCCATGAGCCCCACGCCCCGCACCAAAAAAAAACTGACAACCGAAACGTTGATCCGCGCAGTTGCCAGTTCGACTGCCATCGAGACAGGTCAAAGCGTGGAGACCATTGAGCGCAAACTCAAACTCAGGTCCAGTAAGTTCCTGCACTTGTCCCTGGCCAAGTAGTCCCGCCTCAAGTCCATAATGCTTGTCGGACCCAATACTCCATGGGTTCGTAGTTGCAGTTCAGCCCTTGGTTGATGGCTGCAAAATAAGCCTCTTTGTTTCGCTCCCAACTGCTGTAGTCCAGCGGCACGTAGCCCGCCTGCACGGCCATGACATCCGCCAGTAATCGCGACAAGCGTCCGTTACCTTCGCGAAAGGGATGAATAAGGATGAACTCGACGTGCGTTACAGCAATGGCGCGAATCAGGTTCTCGTCCAGATCGGGCCGGCATGGCGTGTATTTGGCAAGACAGTCCCTTTCAAATACGTCGAGCAACCGAGGGATCTGCGGCGCAGCGGCGAAGAAAAATCCATCCTTGCCCAAATTTACCGCACGGACATCGCCAGCCCATGGATAGATGTTCCCGAGCCAGTGTCGATGCCAATCTTTTAAATCCTGAACTGTCAGTGGTCGATCAGGTAAATGCTCGATGAGTACCGATTGGTAAAGCTTTTCCAACAAAACCAGCTCTGCATCGTCCATGTCTTCAGGATCGGTAATTCCCAGCTTATTGCTCAGCACTTGCTCATTCGAGCCAGGCTGAAAAGTGCTCTGTGCCCCTTCTGCGTCGTAACGGTTAATCATCCCTGTACCTGCTGAATTGGCGATGTTCAGAGCACCATAGGTCTGGCGCAATACAAGCGCAAAGCCTGAAACGAAAACGGCCGCCCGATGGCAGCCGTTCTGAAGGGTGATAGCAAAGCCCGGCGGGGCTCAAACATCCATCACACCATTTCGTTACGAATCCATTCAACCACCGACGTACGCTTCGGTGCCCAACCCAACAGTTCGCGGGCGTGTTTGCCGCGCACTCGGCTGTTGGAGCCGAGGCCGTAGTTGGCCATTTCGTAGCCCCATTCGGCTTCGGCGTCTTTCAGTGGCCAGTCTTGTGGTTGGCCCAGGTTCAGCGCTTCAGCCATGGCGGTGGTCATGTCGATGAACGAGGCTTCGCCGCTTTCGACAAAGTAGAACGTGCCCGGGACGTTTTTGGTCAGCGCCAGCAGGTACAGGGCGACGACGTCTTCGATGTGCACGTTGGACCAGATGTTCTGGCCTGGGCCGACGTGGCGCACTACGCCACTTTTGCGTGCCTGCTTGAGCAGTCGCGGCAGTTGCACGCTGTCGCGATTGACGCCCAGGCTGTGGCCATAGATCAGCGTGTTGCAGATCACCGCCGAATTCACGCCGTCCTGCGCAGCGGCGAGGATCAGATTGTCGATGGCCACGCGCGCGGCTTTGTCGACGGTTGGTTCCGGCAGGTTGTCCTCAAAGTAGATGACGTCGCTGGACTTACCGCCCGATGCGTCGCCAACGATGCTCGAACCGCTGGTGTGCAGGAAGACTTTGTTGGAACCGCGCAAGGCATCGAGCAACGCTTCGACCGCGCCGCGATGGTCGCTGCTGGCGGCGTTGATTACTGCGTCGGCAGCGCGGGCCTGCTCAGCGAGCAGCGCTTTGTCGTCAAGAGTGCCGATGACCGCGATGATCCCGATGGCTTGCAGTTCATCAGCCTGTTCAGGGCTGCGCACCAGTCCGGTGACTTGATGCCCGGCCTGAACCAGACCAGTAGCGATCGAACCGCCGATAAATCCGGCAGCGCCGGTGACGAATACGTTCATGGAATAACTCCCTGCGTGAGTAAGTGATGGGACGAGTATCTGCCCGTGAGCCGGGGGGAAAAACCCGTCCCCGCCCAATTCACTCTTGCGCAGAGGTCACGAATCAGCCCTTGAAATCGGCGCTGGCGTAAGCGGCGAGTTTGCTCTGGATAAAGTCGAGGAAGCATTGAATGCGCAGCGCCAGTTGCGAGTTTCGGTAGTACACGGCGTTGATCGGCTGGCGATAACCACTGTTGAACTCGCCGAGCAGGACTTTCAGGCGCCCGGCACGGATGTCATCGATGGTCATGAAGTGCGACAGACAGGCGATGCCCTGCCCTTCCAGCGCCAGATGGCGCACGGTCTCGCCGCTGGACGCGCTGATCGCCGGGGTGATCGGCCAGCGATCGCCGTGCACATAGCGCAGCGGCCATTGGTTGAGGCCTTCGTTCTGGGTGAAGCCGAGCAAGGTGTGTTCGCTCAGATCAGCAACTTGCTGTGGCGCGCCGTGTTTTTCCAGATAGGCCGGGCTGGCGACGATCAGCAGCGGACTGCAACCGAGCGCGCGCGCGTGCAGCGTCGAGTCAGCGAGGGTGCCGATGCGGATGGCGATGTCAGTGCTTTGTTCCAGCAGGTCAATGATCAGGTCATTGCTGTTGAGTTCGAGCTGGATGTCCGGGTAGAGCCGGCGGAATTCGTCGATGTACGGGACCACCGCGTGGAGCATGAACGGTGACGCGGCGTTGATCCGCAAGCGCCCGGACGGGGTTTGCTGACGTGAAGACAGACGCTCTTCGAGTTGCTCCATCTGATCGAGAATCAATTTGGCCTGCTCGAAGAAATACTTGCCCTCCTCGGTCAGGTCCATGCGCCGCGTGGTGCGATTGATCAGCGTGGTGTCGAGCTTGGCTTCCAGCTTCGACAACGTGCGGCTGACCGCGGAAGGGGTTTGCCCGACCTGTTCGGCGGCGGCGGAAATCGAACCGCATTCGATCACGCAGACGAAAATCTGCAACTCATCGGATCTGGCTTTCACGGGTATCCTCGTTGAAATCGCCAAGATCGCAGATGAATGCAACTCCCTGTAGGAGCTGCCGCAGGCTGCGATCTTTTGCTGTTACCACCGATAGTAGCCCGAAACCATTCAGGCCTTGAGACCAAACACCTCGCTCAAATGCCGCTCATAACGCGCCACATCAGCCTCGATGTTCGGACGCTTCATCACGTCGACACACAAGAACGTCGGCAACCCGGTCATACCGAGAAACTCGTTGGCCTTGTGAAACGGGAAGTACACCGCATCCACACCTTTGGCTTCAAAGAAATCAGTCGGGTCATCAAAGGCCTGCTGCGGTGCGTTCCAGGTCAGCGACAGCATGTATTGCTTACCCTGAATCAGGCCACCGCTGCCGTACTTCTGCGAGGCGTCGGAACGGGTGCGGCCGTCGCTGGCGTAGAGGCTGCCGTGGCCTTCGGTGAAGACTTCGTCGAGGTACTTTTTTACCGTCCATGGCGCGCCCATCCACCAGCCCGGCATCTGATAAATGATCACGTCGGCCCAGAGGAATTTCGCCACTTCTTCAGCAACGTCGTAGCCCTCGTCGATGAAGGTGGTTTTCACATCGACACCGCCACGATCGAGCACGCTCAGCGCGGCTTCGTGCAGGGTGGTGTTGTAGCGACCGTCAGAGTGAGCGAATTTTTTACCGCCATTGAGCAACAGCACTTTTTTCATGAGAAAGCCTCGGCGCAGCCAGTGGGCTGGATGGAGAAGGGAAACTGGAATGGCGGCAGATTAATGATGTGTCGCGCGCGGAATAAGGCCTGATTGCGCAAAATACATTTGATCAAAAGGCACGAATCCATTGCCGATTGTTGCAATAACATCCGCGGCATTCTGAATTTGAGGAGTCGTTGTGATGAGTGAACGCTTGGGTTTTATCCTGCACGCCAAGACCCGTCCGGAACAAGCCGAAGCTTTCGAGGCGTTGTTCCGCGCTTACGTTGAGCCGAGTCGCGCTGAGCCAGGTTGTATCGAGTACCACATGCTGCGCGACAAGGAAGATCCGACGCTGTTTATCTTCTACGAAATCTGGGCGTCGCAAGCGCACCTGGATGTGCATTCGAATCTGCCGCACATGAAGGCATTCTTTGAGCGGCGCATGGATTATCTGCAGCGCGATTTTGATATCCGCCAGATCGAAATGCTCAGCGAAGCCTCGGCTAACCGCTGATCAATAAATGGGCGCCGAGCGCGCCCATACCGATAAAGAACACCCGCTTGAACAACACGGCGCTGATACGTTCGCGCAGCCATTGGCCCAGCAGCATGCCGAGAATGGCCGGGATCAGCGCCAGCAGCGAAGCACTCAGTTCGCCGCCACCGAGGGCGCCGCGCCAGAGCAATCCAGCGGCCAACGCTAACGTTGAAACGGTGAAAGACAGGCCCAGCGCCTGCACCAGTTGATCACGATTCAAGCCCAGCGCTTGCAGGTACGGCACCGCCGGAATCACGAAGACGCCGGTGGCCGAGGTGATTACGCCGGTGATCAAACCGCACGCCGGACCCAGCCAGCCTTCATGGCGCGGATTGACGCTCAGCGTTGGCAGAAACAAACCACTCAACGCATAAAGCAACAGCGCCGCGCCCAATCCGCGCACCACCCAATGCCCGCCCGCCATGCCGATCCATAACGTGCCGACGCCGGTGCCGAGGAAGATCATCAGCAGCATTGGCCAGAGGCGTTTGATCAGTCCTTTCAAATGCCCGCCGAATGCCAGTTGCCAGACATTGGTCAGGGTTGCCGGGATGATCAGCAACGCAGCTGCCTGCGACGGCGCCATAGCCAGACCGAGCAGTCCCATGGCAACGGTGGGCAGGCCGAGGCCGATCACGCCTTTGATCAGACCGGCGAGGATGAAGGTCATCACGACCAGCAAAGACAAGGCCAGACCGAGGTGTTGGTAGAAGTCTGTGAGAGTGTTCATGGCGCTACTGTGCGCCAGTCCGGGTTGGCTGAAAATCTGCCATATACTGAGGGTGCCTCTCGCCGGACAAGAGGCTGATATTTTCTTTGAAGCCTATGGCCTCATCGCGAGCAGGCTCACTCCTACAGGTTTTGCGTTCGCCACAGATCCCATGTAGGAGTGAGCCTGCTCGCGATGAGGCCAGCCCAGACACCAGAACTTTCAGAGGCTGCCCATGCACTTCGACCTCACCGACCTGCGCCTCTACCTGCACATCCTCGACACCGGCAACATCACCGCCGGCGCCGCCCGCAGCCATTTATCCCTGGCCGCCGCCAGCGCCAGAATCCGCGCCATGGAAGCCTCGCTTGGCGTCGACTTTCTCGAGCGCGGCCGCCGTGGCGTCACGCCGACGGCCGCCGGAAAGGCGCTGGCCCAGCACGCGCGCATCCTCCTGCAACAGGCCGAACGCCTGCAGCAGGATCTGGCCGACTACGCCCAAGGCGTCAAAGGTCAGGTGCGCTTGCTGTGCAACACCACGGCGATCACCGAATACCTGCCGGAAGTACTCGCGGACTTCCTGCGCGATCACCCCAATCTCGACATCGATTTGCAGGAGCTGCCCAGCGCGCGCATCACGCACGCCTTGCGCCAAGGCGCGGCGGACCTCGGGATCGTCTCCGATGCGGTCGACACCCATGGCCTGCAAACCCGGCCCTTTCGCGATGATCCATTGGTGCTGATCCTGCCCCCCGAGCATGTTTTGGCGAGTCAGGCGTCGCTGACGTTTGGTGAAACCCTGGCGCACGACTATGTGGCGCTTGGCAGCCACAGCGCGCTGGCGATTCACCTGGAGGAACAAGCGCTGCACATCGGCCAGCGCATGTCGATCCGGATCCGTGCCGATGGCTTCGAGGGCGTCATGCGCATGGTGGCGCGAGGTGCGGGGCTGGCCATCGTGCCCAAGGTGGCCATCGAGCGCTGGGCGGCGGTGCACTCGGTAACGTGCCGGCCGCTGGACGAAGTCTGGGCGCATCGCACTCTGCAACTGTGCGCGCGGGATTTCGACCACCTGCCCGGTTACGCCCGCGCCTTGTTTGATGCGCTGGTGCCTTGACTCTACCGCTAGGGGCAGACTCTATCCTGTGCGCTTCATTTCAGGAGTACACACAATGAGCAAACGAATGCTCGTGATTCTGGGTCACCCCTCCACCGACAGCTTTTGCGGGGCATTGAGTGAGACTTACGTTCAGGCCGCCAAGGACGCCGGGCATGAGGTGCGGCTGTTGCGTCTGGATGCGCTGGAGTTCGACCCGGTCCTGCACGAAGGCTACAACAAGGTGCAGCCACTGGAACCGGATCTGCTGCAAGCCCAGGCCGATATCACCTGGGCCGAGCACCTGACATTCGTCTATCCGATCTGGTGGGGCGGTATTCCGGCACTGTTGAAAGGCTTCGTCGACCGGATTTTCCTGCCGGGTTTCGCCTTCAAATACCGCGAAGGCAAAGCCTTCCCCGACAAGCTGCTCAAGGGCCGCACCGCGCATTTGCTGGTGACCATGGACACGCCGTACTGGTACTACAAATGGATCTATGGCATGCCCGGGCTGAATCAGATGCGCAAGACCACGCTGGAATTCTGCGGCATCAAGCCACTGAAGACGCTGACCTTCGGGCCAATCCTCGGCTCCAAGCCAAACCAGCGCGATGCCTGGCTGGAACAGGCGCGCGTGACCGCCGCCGTCTAAGGTTTTCCAGCCGCCTCAACTGACGGCGCACCCGCCGCCGTCAGTGCCTCTTCGGGTTCCCTTCACGAGCCCGTCCGTCGCCTGTGCACGTCATTTACGCGCAGTTGCAATTTTCCGATGGTATTGGACATATAATCGCCGCCGATCCGGCATGACGCCTGATCGCGCTACGCTATGTTTGATCATCGAGACGGACCTTATGTATATCGGCAAAGCCGCCCAGCTGTCGGGCACCACAGTCAAAAGCATTCGCCATTACGAAGAAATCGGCCTGTTGCCCGAGCCCAAGCGTGAAGGCAAATACCGCATCTACAGCCAGCAAAGTGTCGAAGTGTTGACGTTCATCAAGTGCGCCCAGCAACTGGGCTTCAAGCTCAAAGAGCTGCAGGTGATCCTCAACAACTACCGCGGCGACGAATTCCCGTGGGACATGGCGCAACGAGCCATCGCCGAAAAAAAAGCCGAACTGGTGACCCAGATCGGCGATTTGCAGCAATTGCATGATGGCCTCGAGGCGTTTGAACACAACCTCAACGACGCCCGCCAGGAATGCCAGTTCGAGCGCATCGCTCGCTATGGCGAAAAAAACCCGGTCAATACACTGAACTGAAAACCCTGCTGCGCCGCATGACCGGGTTCGCCTGTCGTCTCAGGGCAGGCGCGCCCGGTCGTTGGCGAGTCAGCCCGGTACCGCCTCCCCTTCTGTGCGCAGCGCTTGAACCGGCGCATGCACCGGCGCAATCGCCGCAAAGAACCACGGCGATACCAGCGTCACCAGGACAATGGTCATGACCCCGCTGGAAAACAGCGCCATCGCCACCAATGCGCCGAGATCGACAATCGGCTTGAAGTCGGAAAACAGCAGCGCCATGAAGCCGACGGAGAAGATCACCACGTTGATCACCGTCGAACGGCCGACGCTGTGCATCGCCTGCAAAATGGCCGCGTCAATCTCAATGCCCTGCTGCACCAGCAACTTGATGCGTGACAGCAGGTGCACCGCGTAATCCACCACGCCGACCACGAGGAACGTCACCAGCGTCGTGCCGATGTTCAGCTCAATGCCGAACAGGAACATGAAGCCGTAGACCGTCACCGAGGTGGTCAGCAAGGTCAACATGCCGAGCACACCGAGGCGCACCGATTTCAGCCAGTACATCATCATCAACGTGACGACCAGCAAGGCCAGGGAAAAACTCAGCACCTGGCCCTGGGTGATTTCCTGCAACACCCCGGTCCAGATCAACGGCGTGCCGGCGTGGGTCACCTCAAGGTTGGCCGGTTTGTTCACCAGTAGCCAGGCGTCGAGGCGGTCGAGCATGCCCTGATAGTCGCTGGCGACCGACGAGGTCATGGTGTACAGGGTCAAGGCCTTGGAGAAATCGGCGTTGAGCACGTTGTTCAGGTCAGAGCCACCACCGTTTTCGAACAACATCACGTGCTGCTCGATCAGCGAATTGCCCGGCACTTCAAACTGCTCGACCTGCCCGTCGTCATTGACCGACGAGACCTTCTCAACGGCATTCGGCACCCGCAGATACTCCGGGTTCATGTCGTTGAGCACCAGGTTCATGCGCTTGACGTAGGTGGCCAGCGAGTAGCCATAACTGACGTTCGGCTGCTGTTTGATGAAGTGGTCGAGCTTGTCGATGAACTGCACCACTTCGGTGGTCAGCACGCCGCGCGGCTCTTTGCTGTCGATCGCGATCCAACCCGGCGCCGTGCCCGCCACTTTGGCGTGGTTGATGAACTGATCGGACACACGAATGTGGCTTTCCGGCTTGAAGTAAGCAATGCCGGAGTCTTCGATATCGACGCGGAAGGTGAACACCGTGGCCAGCGCCAGCAGCGGCAGCATCACCATCAGGATCGGTTTGCGAAAGCGGATCATCCAGGCACAGAACGCCACCAGATAGCGCGAGATGATCGAGTCCTGGTGTACCACAGCCTTGGCTTGCTGCGGCTGATCCTTGCCCCAGATGGAGATCCACGCCGGAATCAGCAACAGCGAAATGATCAGCGCCGCGGTCAGACCGATCGACATGAACACGCCGAAATTGCGGATGCTGACAATGTTGTTGGTGGTGGAAATCATGAACGTGGCGATGGTCGTCACGGTCGTCAACACCACCGGCACCACCATCAAGCGCTGGGTTTCGCGGTTGGCCTCGCGATTGCTCTTGCCCGCGTTTTTCTGCTCGTAATATTCAGCCATCACGTGGATCGCATCCGAGCAGCAAATGGTGAACAGGAACACCGGCAGCACACTGGTCAGCAGGTCGAACGGCACGCGCAATAGCGCCATCAGGCCCAAGGTCCAGATGGTGCAGAACAGAATATTGAACAGCGGCAGCAGCACGCCCAGTGGTTTGCGGAAGAAGAAAATCAGCAGCAAGGTAATCAGCAAAAACACGATCGGGAACAGCACGGCCAGGTCGTGATCGATGATCTCCTGCTGCGCGGCGATGAAGATCGGCATGCCGGCAATGAAGATTTCGTCCTTGTACTCCGGGTGCTCGGCTTGATACTGCGCGACGATGCCGCGCACGATCTGATAAGCCCGCAGTTGCGCCTGAGCGTCGTCCTGCTTGGTGCCGAGTTCGGCCACCAGCATTGCGACTTTCTTGTCCTTGGACACCACCCCGTCAACCATCAACTCGTTGCCCATGATCTGCGACTCGACCAGTGCCGGGTCCATGTCATAGGCATTCAGGGTTTTGTGGATCAACAGCTCGCCGTCGTCGGTCAGGACGATGTTTTCCAGATCACCCATCGAGGCCATTTCGCGGATCGGGTTGATCCGTTCGGCGAGAAAGGTCAGGAACAGCTGATCATGGGAATCCCAGCTCTGGCTCTGGGCATGATCACGCAAGGCCTTGGCGTTGGCGTAATCGTTCTGCGAAAAACCACCCTCGAGAATGTCCCGGGTCAACAACTGCGCACGACTGTCGTCCGGGTGCCGGGCAACAATCTGCGCCAACTGCTCCTTGTCGGCATCGTTAGCCAGGATCATCTTGCGCACCGACTGCGACATCGAAAACAGCGCGTTGAGCGTGTTTTTGTTGAACACCGTTTGCGGGTTGTTCAGCGCCACCATGACCGAGTCGAACGTGCCGGTGAATTCACCCTGCAAATCGATGATGGTCTTGCGTGCCGGGTGGCTTTCCTTGAGCAGGTAAGGGTTGGTGTCGGACACCAGCGCGCCCAGCGTATAAGTGAAATACGCCGTAATCGCCACCAGCAGGAAAACAATCGCCCGCGCATAGCGCTCGACGAAATTCAGATATCTTTCCATGATCATGCGGTTCCAGGTCGTCGGGGTCGGCGCTTAGCGGGCAGACACGGCAAATTCCGGCAGGTCACCGGTTTTCAGCCCGCGCTTGATGGCGGTCTGGGTGAAGAGGCGGTCTTCCAGCGAGACGTTGTACTGCAACTGGTTGAAGCGCATTTCCGAGCGGGTGCCGTCGATGAAGTGCTCGGTTTCACTGAGCACAATGCTGTCGATCGAATCGATGGTCGCGACTTTCTGCGTGCGCATCTGCTTGATCAACACGCCTTTGACGTCGAAGAAATCCTGACGCATGACCAGGAAGTTCTGCTTGTCGATCCACACCTTCAGCTTGTTGTAACCAGTCTTGGCCAGCACCTCGGGGGACGCCGGCTCGCGCTCGATCACGTAGCAGTCGCGGCCCTTGATCTGTTCTTCGCCGACGAGTTTCTGCGAGTAGTCCTTGACGCGGATCTTGTCCAGATCGGCATACGAGTACTCACTGCCCATGAACGAGCCACGCTTGTCGGTGGTGGAGATGCGGCGGGTCTGACGGCTGACCGGCAAGTACATCCACTGGCTGTCTTCCAGGCCGAGGGTTTCGTGCGGGTTTTCGATGTGGAAGGCCACGTCACGGACGTCAGTCGGCGCGGAAAAGTACATGCTGAACTTGTCGCTGTCCGGGTAATCCTTTTGCAGATAGGTGAACTCGCGAACGCGGGTATTGCCTTTCTTGTCATGCAGGATCAGCGAAACCTGGGACATGAAGCTGTTCCCGTCATTGCGATCGCGTACCTGACGGATGATCTCATCGGCATTACCAGCCTCGGCGGCACTGGCGCAGGCGCTGCCGAGGATCAGTGCGGCGGTGGTCAGACTTTTCAAAAACGGCAACATGACAACTTCCTTTTCGTTGGATGAATGCACCTGCGCACGAGAGCGGCAGGCGTGATGGGTCAGAACAGATAACCGGCCGACAGCCGCACTTGATCGCGCTTGCTGTACTCGCCAAAAGTCTTCTCGGGCTTGCCGAAGAACACATCCACTTCCAGGCCGAGCTTGATGTAGTCGACCGGCTTGTAGGTGAAGATGCCTTGCAGCAAGGCGTCGTCCTGAAACGGCGGTGAGCCAGCGACCACCAGACGACTCTTGAGGCGGTCCTGCCAATGGGTGCCTTCGGCCGACAGGGTGAACAGCGGTTCGTGTTTGTCCTGCAACATGCCGTCCTGCCAGTCGAGTAACACCTGCTCCTGCCACTGCGCGGAGATCAGCCAGTCGCGCAACAGGTAGTCGACACCCAGCAGCGACTTGACCATCGGCGTGCTGTCCGCACCGTAGGCTCGGGTCGGATTGGTCACTCGCCAGTTGTCGAAATACGCCACCTCGCTGCGCACCACGATGCTGTGTCCGGCATCGATCGCCAGCCCGGCACCGCCCATGGTGTAACGGGGAAACTGCCGCTCCAGCCGCGTGCGGCCGTCATCGGCGAGGCCTTCGACGGCGTACACCGGGTCTTGCTGACGGGCGCTCAAGGCGACAAAACTGGTGTCCACCACGCCGATCCGGCCGTTGGCGCTCAGGCCGTAGGAATAGCCCTTGTCGCCGTCATAGCCGGGTTTGGAATCGAGCAGGAAATACTGCGGGTCCGGCGTAGCAAACAGTGGCGCGGCAAACTCACTGCCCTCAACCGGCGCCCGGTTTTTCACGAAGTCGGTGATCCACAACGCCTCCAGTTCCCACTCGCCCACCGGTTGCGCAAAACGCACCATGGGCACGGCGATGCGGCTGTCTTCGAGCAGCGGCGTCAGACCATCGCGATAGTCCAGCGGGTTGATCTGATCGAGCACGCGCAATTCATCCGCGCGACCCCAGACCACTTGCTGCCAGCCCACCGTCACTTCGCCGTCACCCAACGAATGGCCGACGTAGAGGTGCCGCCAATCGGCGTCGAAACGGTACTTGTCCCGCGCCCGCTCGCTGTACGGATTGTTGCCGTCATAGCGCGCGTCATAACGCACGCGGCCCTTGGCCTTGTAGTAACCGCCGTCCCAGTTGTCTTCCAGGTTGGCCTTGAAATACACGGCTTTTTGCGTGACCTGATCATCGCCATGCAGACGCATGGCCGTGGCCACGCCGACTTCGCCGTCGGCGTAATCGGGCTTCAGATCAGCGACGGTAAACTCGGCCATCGCGGTGGGCGCAGCCATGCACGCCCACACCGCACCCACGATGTGACTGTTGTGAAATCGAGGCATCGCTACATTCCCAACCCGACACCGCCATCGATCACCAGACTTTGGGCGGTCACCCCGCCAGCCTCGGGGCTGGCCAGGTAACGCACCATCGCCGCCACTTCTTCGCTCTGGATGAAACGACGCATCGGCAGTTTCTTCTTCGCGTTGCGCACGATCTGTTCCTGGGTCAACCCGGCAATCGCCGCCTGCGTCGCCAGTTCACCCTGCAACATCGGCGTATCGATCCACGCCGGCAGAATCGCGTTGACGGTGATCTGCCGCGAAGCGAGATCCAGCGCCAGTGCCTTGGTCATGCCGACGATGCCGTGCTTGGACGCGCAGTACGCGGTGTTGCGCACCTTGCCCGCACGGCCGAGGATCGACGACATGTTGATGATCCGCCCACGGTCGGGCATCAGCGCCAGACACAACGAGGTCACGTAGTACGTGCCGTTGAGGTTGACCGAAATCACCTTGTGCCAGTTGTGCAGATCCTCCGGTTCGTTCTCGTTGCAGATGCCGGCGCTGTTGACCAGCACATCGACGTATTCGACTTGCGAACCGAGGTTTTTAAAGAACGCTTGCATGGCCGGCAGGTCGGCAATGTTCGCCGCATGGGTTTCGACCCGCGCCTTGATCTGCTCCTGTCGCTCGTCGACCCAGCGCTGCAGTTCGGCCAGATCGAGATCCAGCAGGATCAGGCGATTGTCGGCGTCGGCGGCAAAATTTTCGGCGACCGCGCGACCGATGCCTTTGGCCGCACCGGTGATCAGAATGGTCCGACTCATGGCATCTTCAACCCGCCGTTAACCGACAGGACCTCCCCGGTCAGGTACAAACCGCGATCGGCGAGGTACAGCACCGCTTCGGCAATTTCTTGCGGTTCCGCGTAGCGCTTGATCAGCAGACGCGACTGGATTTCTTCTTCCTGACTGCCGATCAGTGCCGTGCTCATCTCGGTCTTGACGATGCCCGGGGCGACCGCGTTGACGCGAATGTTGCGCGGCGCCAGCTCCACCGCCAAAGCACGGGTCAACGACTCGACCCCGCCCTTGGCAGCGGCATAGTTGCTTTGGCCTTTGCCGGGCTTCTGCGCCGCCACCGAACTGATGTTGACGATGCAACCGCTGCGCTGGCGCAACATGCCCGGCACCACCTGCTGGCAGCACAGCATCGTGCCGATCAGGTTAGTCTGGATCACCTCGACCAGGTCGCGCGCCGACATCGTCGCCAGCAAACCATCGCGAGTGATGCCGGCGTTGTTAACCAGCAGATCGATACGCTGAAAATGCTGATCGACCCGCTCGAAAAACGCCTTGATGCTGTCGCCGCTGCTGACATCGCACTGCAACGCCAGGCAATCGATTCCCGACGCCTGAACCTCATCGCGCAAGGTCATTGCCGCGACTTCATCGCGCACGTAACTGAACGCGATCTGATAACCCGCCCCGGCCAGGGCCAGGACAATCGCCCGACCGATGCCACGACTGCCACCGGTCACCACTGCTACTTTATTCGGCATGACCGTTCCTTAGAGCGAGTTGTCGGTTTTGAACTGCGCGAGGGTGAAACCGTGAGTCGCCGCCAGTGCACGAATCTGCTGCACTTGCTCGCGGCTGATGTCGCCGTAGGAGTAGTGCTGTTTCATCCCGGACAGGCCCATCAGCACCGATTCGGCCATGCACGCGTACAACTGACCTTGCTTGAGGTAGGCCCGAACGTTTTTCACCAGGCCATCACCCAGCGGCGTCTGCACGATGCCGCCGTGCATGTAGAGCACGTCGCTGCGTTGGCTGGCGAGGTTCTGGTCAACGTTCAGCGGAACGGCGATGTCGCAGATCACACTGTTTTCGGCGAAGTGCTCGGCAAAGAGAAACGGCTGCGGTGCGTTCGCCGCGCAGAGCACGATGCGCGCCTGTTTCAGCACATCAAGATCGTTGCTGACGGTGATGAAGGCGTTCGCGCCCAAGCGTTCTTCGACCAGTTTCGCCACGCGCAGGCCTAGATCGACACTGCTGCCATGGGCCTGCAACAGTGCATCGATGCCGTCGATTTGCTGCAGACGACGGGCGAGGCGGTCGTGTTCGGCGACACCCTTGAGGATCGCGCGAGCGGCTTCGGCATAAATCTGTTGCGCGGTTTTTTCCAGACGACGCAGGGAACCGTCGCGGCCGCTACCGATGAGGATCAAGTGCTCGACGCTGGTCGACAACAACGAGGCGTAGGTCGAGGCGATGTTGCCCGCTGCACCGACCACCGCAGCGGTTTGCTCGCTCAGTTCCAGGCCTTGCTGCTTGCAGCCCTGTTCGATGGCTTCCAGGCCCATGCCGATGGTCAGCGCGTTGCCGGAAGTCAGCGCCATGTCGGGGATCTGCAGCGCTTGGCAGTTGTTGGTGACGATCGAGGTGTACATGCCCAGCCCGGCGACGCTGTAACCATCGGCGCGGGCATCCTTGATGCGATTGCCGACTTCTTCGCGGATGGTTTGCAGATCGCCGCTGGCGATATACGCCGCCATGGCATCGGAATCCATGCACAGCGGATACAGGGTGAATTCCACGGCAGTGCCGAGTTTCGAGCGAATCTGCACCGGGCCGATCGGCGCGGCACGGCGCTCGGGCGCCATGCGTTTGATGAACTCGCGCTTCTGCTCGGCGCTCAGGGTCGACAGTGAAGGATCGACGTCGCTGAGCATGTCCGAATCAATCAGATGGTTGATGAACGCCACGCGCGCCACCACGCGCACGTTCTCGTCAGACTTTGGGCGGGTTTCAGTCTCCTTGAAGCTGACCTCGCGCGCCGGTACGTCAGCGATGCTGTCGGCGCACACACCGGCGGCCAGCGGGAAGGCATCGCGGCGGCGCAGCATGTCGCAGACTTTCTGCAGGGAGCCGATCAAGCCATCGATTTCTTCGAAGGTGATGCACACCGGCGGTTCCAGACGGATCACATTGGCGTTGCTGCCCGACGGCGCCACGCGCAGGGATTCGAATTGCAGCAGGTAGCCGGCGATGATGTAGCCCAGTGCATCGTTGTACTGCGCCGATGCCTGAACCAGTGAGCTGGTGCCGGTCAGATCGTGTAGTTCGAAGCCCAGCAGCAAGCCGCGACCACGCACGTCGGCGATGACGTCCGGGTAGGCAGACTTCAGTTCCAGCAGCGACGCCTTAAGGTACTCGCCCTTCTTGTTCACGTCCTTGAGCATCGCGCTGTCGTTCTCGAACAGACGGCGCAGGGCCGACAAGGCGATATGGCAGGACGCATCATCTTCGGCGAAGGTCGAACTGTGGATGTAGCTGAAATCGTTTTCGTAGTGGCTGGCGCGAATCACCGTCGCGGCAATCTTCATCAGGCCACCGCCGAGCGCTTTCGACAGGCAGTAGTAATCACCCTGCAAGTTGAAATGACTGGCGCCGAGCAAGGTGCCGGTGCGGCCGAAACCCGATTGCACTTCATCGATGATCAGCGGGCATTGCTGCTCGTTGCACAGACGCCGCAGGCCCAGATAAAACTCATTGGCGAACTCGTTGATCCCGCCCTCGCCCTGAATCGGCTCCAGCAATACCGCCGTAATCGCGCTGAACGCTTCGCGGCGCACCTGCAGGGTTTCGCCGCTCCATTCCAGGCTCAGCCAGTGACGAATATGACGGGCCGGCAGCTCCTGCAATTGCTGTGGCTGTTGCGGGTCGATGAACTCGACGTTGAGGCCGAAACGGGCGAACGGCTTGCGGTACTGCTTGCCGTACGTCAGTTGAACGGTGTTCACCAGTTTGCCGTGGAAGCTGCCGCGCACAGCGAGGAATACCGGCTCGACATGCAACTGCGCCAGGTTGTGCTGACGCACCGCTTCGGCCACTTGGCGCACGGTGACGCAGGACAGATTCTGCGGCAGCAGACCGGCTGGCAAATCGAGATCGTCGATGTCCAGTTCGACGTAAGCCTTGTCGCTGGCAACCAGATTGGCGAGGGCGAAGTCACGCTCGTCGAATTGCTTCTGCAGGTTTTTCTGACGACGGTATTCGGCGTGCTTGACGGCGATTTCCACCGACTCGGCGCCACTGTTGGAGAAGGTCGAAATGTAGCGTTCGCTGTTGTTCAGTTCACGGTTGAACGCTTCACTGAGTTCACGCCCCAACTGTCCCGCCGCACCGCGCACCGACATTTGTGCGTTGAACGGTACATCGGCACGCAACAGGTCGACGAGTTGATCGACAAATTGCGGATCGTTGTGGCCATACAGCGCAGCGCCGTAACCGCCGAGAAAGTCGGTGACGGTCACTTCATCGCCCTGGCGGTCGCGGTAAAACAGTTTGCTGCCCAGCGCTCTGTGGAACTGGCATTCGAGGCCCAGAGCCTGCATCAATTCAACGAATTTCGGCCGTACGTAATCGCGGTAATCCATGACAGTTCTATCCCTTAAGTAAAAAATCAGCTGCGTTTCGTTGCGTGCCGACGGTCAGTCGGCCGCGTGAAATTCGAGTTGGTAACCGGCGCTGAAACCGTTGTCGTCGCGGTTGATGACCAGGCAATCGTGCAGCACGGCATCGCGCGGCCCACCGATCACAAACGGCAGATGCGCATCCAGCGGTTGCTCCAGGCCACTGACCGGCGGGATGCTTTGCGCCTGCAAGGCCTGCCGGGCAAAGATCAGGTCAACCAGACTCGGTGCACCACTTAGAATGCCGGTCAGCGGTGTGCTGCTGGTGATGTGCGCGGCGCCGGTTCGCGCCAGCGTGCGGGCCAGATCGGCATCCTTGTGCGGATCGCCCGTGGCGCTGCTGATCAGCAGATCCACCTGTTTGTCCGGCAGGTTCAGCGAATCCAGACGCGGGTGTGCGAACAGAGCGGTCAGACAGGTTTGCGGCCCGGCCGGCAGATCATCGGCGCGGCGCAACACCAGTGCCGCCGCACCTTCGCCGGCAATACCACCACTGCCCTGGCGATCGAAGGCGCGCAGGCTTTGCGAAGCATCGGTGCTGATTACGCCAGCCTCGGCCAGTGCGGCGAGCGCCAGCGGATCCAGTTCACTGCCCGCGCCCACCACAATGGCCGCATCGATCCGACCGCTCTGCAACGCCGCGCAGGCTTCGCGCAGCGCCGCCAGATTGCCGGCCACGCCTTGCATGTAGGCGTTGCATTCGCACTCAAGCTTCAAGGCCAGACTGACCACCCCGAGCAAACCGTTGCTCAGGCTCTTGAGCACTAGGAACGGATCGAGCGCGCGCTCCTGCAACACGCGTTTGGCCAGACGCTGCATGTCGGCACCGGTCTCGGTCTGACACTCGTGCAACAGTTCGCCGTAAGACGCGAGCGACGGATGGGTGTAACCGCCCTGGCAGCAATAGAGACCAAAACGCACGTTGTCGCGGCCCGGTTCAAGCCCGGCCTCGGCCAACGCCTGGCGCACCGCACTGACGCCCCAGATCACCGCCGGCGGGCAGTAACGCTGGAGGTTTTGCGCAATGTCCTGACGGCTACGTTGATGATCTCGATCAGCGATGTGTCCGAATGCAGTGACACGCTCGCTGTGGAACAACGACGAGTTCAGGGGCGAGATCGCGCTACGCCCTTCGCGGGCCGCCGAGCAGAAACCCTCAACGCCCCAGCCGGTGGGCAACACACAACCGCTGCCGGCGATCGCGACACGTACAGTGGCGTCAGTCATTGTCCATGCTCCCGATATTTGCCAAGGGCCAGCGAGGTATTGAGGCCACCGAAACCGAAGGAATTGCTCAACGCGTAATCCACTCGGCGGCTGACGGCCTGACCGGCGCAGTAATCCAGATCGCACTGTTCGTCGGCGTCATGCAGGTTCACCGTTGGCGTGACCAGATCGTTGAGGCAGGCCAACGCGGTGACAATACATTCAGGGGCGCCAGCGGCTGCGATCAGGTGACCGAACTGTGATTTGTTGGCGCTGACCGCCAAGGCTTGATAGTGCTTGTGTTCGGCGAACACGCTTTTGATCGCCAGGGTTTCGGCCACGTCGTTGAGCGGTGTCGAAGTGCCGTGGGCGTTGATCAGATCGATCTGCTGCGGGCGTAGCCCGGCGTCGTCGAGCGCGGCCTGCATCGCCAGTGCCGCACCGCGTCCTTCGGGTTGCGGTGCGGTGACTTTGTAAGCGTCCAGACTGCTGCCGAAACCCAACACCTCGGCATATGGCGTGGCGCCACGAGCCAAGGCATGTTCGAGGCTTTCCAGCACGACGAAACCACCGCCCTCGCCGGCAATCAGACCGCTGCGATCACGATCGAACGGGCGACACAGATCCGCGCCCCAGCGCTGCTCGCCGGACGCAGCACCGAGTAGATACAACGCAGCCATGGTATCGAGATTGAGCACCGAGTCGGCGCCCCCCGCCAGCGCTACGCTGACCTCTCCGCGACGAATCATCTGAAAGGCATTGCCAATGGCTTGCGAAGCACCGGCACAGGCACTGCTGATGTTGATCACCGGCCCTTCACAACCCAGGTCGTCGGCGATTACCCGCGCCAAACGGTCGTTGCTCTGACGCAGCGAGCCATCGGCATTCACTTGCCCGGCCCGCGACATCAGGTACGACCAGCTCGGGGTGCCGCCATTCGGCGCTTCGCTCAGCAGCATGTCGGCGAGCATATGCTGCGGTGCTCCCGAAGCACACAGCACCGCCGCGCCACGCAACTGTTCTGACTGCAAGCCGCTGTCGTTGACGGCTTGCGTGGCAGCCACCCAGCCAAACCGGCTGCGCTTTTCCAGCGGCATCGTCCAGGCCGGATGGCTGTGCAGTTTTTCCGGCAACTGGCGCATGTCGACAGGCGCTGCATAACGCACCGCGAACGACGCCTCTTGCACGTCGTCCGGCTGCCATGGCCGCACGCAATGTTCGGCGCCGAGCATTTTTTCCCAGAGGGTCTGCCATTCGAAACCGAAACCGGTGACGGCGCCCATGCCGGTGATCACAATCCGTGTCGCACTCATGCGTGCTTCTCCATGGTTTCACTGGCCAACAGCAATGCGCCCCAGTGACCGGCGCGAGTGTGGCTGACAAGCAACGTGTAGCCCGGCGTCGCCGCGACTTCACGGCTGAGGTGCAAGGTCAGTGCGACCTCGGTCAGCAAGCCGCTGGCGCCCAGTTCACCGGTCATGGCGCGGGTGCTGCGAATCTCGCGCGGGAAGGCTTCGAGCAACTTCATCACTTGCCCGTCAGCGCAATTGCCGACGATATGCTCGACGTCGCCGACCCGCAGTTTCTCGACACTCAGGACCTGGTCGATCACGCGCCGACCCACCGCCACAGACCGTTGCGGATCGGTGCTGTAACCACGGGCAAACCCGGCGATGCGCACGGCGTGTGCCGCACCCGGCGGGGGTGTCGAGGCCAGCAACAGCGCCGCGGCGCCCTCACCGAAAATCGGTTCGCTCGCCTGATCAGCCTCGCGCAGGTACAGGGCCGGGGTCAGGTTCGGACTGCTGCTGACCACCAACGCGGCGTCGGCATGCCGCTCGCCGATCTGCTGGCAGGCTTCGATCAGCGCATCCAGCCCGGCATTGTCCTGGGAACAGAACCCGCCCATCGGCCCGTGACAATTGAGCGCTTCAGCCACATAGGCCATCACGCTGCTGTTGAGCAGGGTCAGCGCATGCAGGGGAGGTGTGTTGGCCAATAACTGCGCCAGTTGTTTTTGCGGCTGTTCGATGATCGCCTGCACCGCATCCCAGCAAGGACTCGGCGCATCGACTTCGGGAATGGCCGCTGTCAGGGCAATGCGTGACGCGGGCAATTGCAGAGCCGACAGCGCTGGCGCCAACCGTGCGGCGCAATGCAACAGGCGCAAGCCCTGCGGTTCGACGCTGCGCTGGATCTTGCGATCAAACAGATCACTGGCCAGTCGCGGCGTCGGCAAGGCAAATGCCTGACGCTGTGCGTCAAAGGCCAGCGGTTGCGCCGCGCAGGGTGTGCCGAGCAAGTCAGCGCATTCACTGCCCGCCACATTCAGCACCGCAGCGGCATTGAGATAGATGGCTCGGTTCATGTCATGCCCTCCCCAAAACCAGCGAGCTGTTGATGCCGCCGAAGCCGAACGAGTTGGACATCACCACGCTGATCGGCTGTCGTACCGGCTCGCTCAAGAACTTCAGCGACGGGTATTCGGCACGCTCGGGGTCGTAATTCAGGGTGGGCAACAGCACACCGTCACGCAGGCTCATCAGCGACAGCACTGCTTCGATCGCGCCACTGCCCGCCAGCGAATGACCGATGGCGGACTTGTTGGCGGTGAAGGTCATGAAGTCCTGGCAGCCGCCAAACAGACGCTGCAGCGCCAACGCTTCACAACTGTCATTGGCCTGTGTGGAGGTGCCGTGGGTGTTGACGTGTTGCACGGCGCTGCGCAGCAGCCCGGCGTCTTCGATTGCAGCTTCCATGCATTCCTCGTATTTACTGCCGTCGCGACTGCTGGAGGTCATTTTCTGCGCCTCGCAGACATTCGCGTAACCCAACACCCGGCCCAATGGCGCAGCCTTGCGCCGCTGCGCGTGTTCAGCGGATTCGAGAATGACCATCGCCGAGCCTTCACTGAGGACAAAACCGCTACGGTCGGGCATGAACGGGCGGCTCTGTTCGCTCGCCGGCAAGTCGGCCTGACAGAGCGCGCCGAGGCTGTTGAACATGTAATAAGGCAGTTCGTTGGCCATCAGTTCGACGGCGCCGCAGATAGCCAGATCGATCTCGCCGCGCTCGATGGCCCGGTAAGCACTGCCGATGGCCATGGTGCCGGCGGCACAGGCATCGGAATGGGTCGAGATGTGATCGCGGATGCCGAGCCGATCGGCCAGGTGTTGCGTCTGTTGATCGACTCGCCGGGTGAAGGTCGCGCTGGACGCTGCCGGACTGTCCAGCAGACGGTCGAGGTCGACGCGGCCGGCCTCGTCCATGCAACGGCTGAGCCGCTGCAGATCGTGGCTGTCGGCACAGTACTTGTTGGCGCCCAGAAACAGACCGCTGCGACTGTGGGCAAAGTCTGCCGGCGTCAGGCCGGCGTGCTCCAGCGCCTGCCGGGCGACGTATTCGGCCAGCACACTTTGCCGTGGGTGCAGCGCCGCGTTGCCGCCGAAACCGGCAGCGATGCGCTGCCACTGCGTATCGTCGATAAATCCGGCGGCGCTGTTGTTGAATCCCAGCGCCTTGAACCGGGGATGTTCGCGGACACAGGATTGCTTCCGGCAAATCCGCTCGAACAACGTGGCAGCGTCCAGCGCCATGGGCGCCACCAGACCGAACCCGCTCACATAGACTTCTCGTGCCCGCATGAGAACTCCTACACCGCTTCTTTGGTGTGAGTGGTGACAAACTGCTCAACCAATTGACGCGACACTTCATCGCCATCCGCCGGCACCAGACGTGCACTGCACGCGCCGCAGACCACTTGTTGGCGCTCGTTCAGAACAGCTTGGTGAGCGTTGCAATCCGGGCAGGTCGCCGGCAGGTAGTTGAAGAGATTGCGGCACTGGTTGGCCCAGTTACGCACGGTGGTCGCGGCGAACACCTGAGCCGGTTGCATGCCCGCCTTCAGCTGATCCGGGGTGTAGGCGCTCAGGCTTTGCTCAAGCAGGCGCTTGCCGCTTTCGGTGATGCGACCGTTGGCGAGAAACTCGCTGGCATCACCGCAAACCGCCACCGCATGGTCAAGCACGCTGGTTTTCGGCAGTGTGCAGCCATATTGGCGGCCCAGCTGGAAGCTCAGGTCGACGATGTCCAGCGAGTCGGCACCGAGGTCTTCGACGATGCTGCTGTTTTCTTCGATGTCATTCGCATCCATCACCAACAGCTGTGCGAGGATTTCGCGAGTGCTGGCAACGACATGTTCCAAGTCCAATGGATTGTTCATTTCTATCTCCCTATATGTCGTGACTACTTCATGAATTCGACTTATGAAAAGTAACTTTTCCCACAGCAACTTCTCACGCGGCGGGAATCTAAACTCTGCCCTTAAGGGGAGAGTCAACGAACTATTCAAGGTTTTTTTACAACTCGAAAAAAGTCCGCAAAACCCCACTGACACCGCACCTCCTTGGTGCGATGAACGACTTATTTACTTAACAAATACGGGGTAAGGTGGGGCGCCCGCGGTATCAGGCAGGCTGACTATCGAAAGCAACTAAGGACGCAACGGAACAGACGTACTAAAAGTAAAAACCAGACAAGTAAAATAGTTATAACTTCATAACCTTTGTTTTAGGTCAGTACTGCCGTTAATTGATTTTGCTGGAAGGTTTACTCCCCTATCCGTAAAACCTGGCAGCGTTTATGGATATCTGCATGTCGAACACAGACATCTGGGCCAAGGCGCGGCGCTATAGGGTGCAGCTTCCGTTTGATCGCCTTGTCTGGAGCCGACACATGACTGCCCCTGTCACCGTTCTACGCGACACTCATCCGCTGCCGGTACTCGATGCCTGCAAATGGGAAAAACTCGAAGGCGACCCGCACACCGTCAACCTCAATGCCTACACCAGCGAAGACGGCAGCAAGATCATGGGCACGTGGATCTGCACACCGGGCAAATGGCGCGTCGATTATGTGAAGTGGGAGTACTGCCATTTCCAGGAAGGCTACTGCGTGATCACCCCGGACGGCATGGCGCCGATTCATCTGCGCGCCGGCGATATTTTCGTGGTTGAGCCGGGGATGAAAGGCACGTGGGAAGTGGTCGAGACCGTGCGCAAATATTTCGTGTTCGCCTGATGCAAAAAAGCCGGGAGATCACCCGACGTGATTTCCCGGCAAACAATGTCTGATATACGCAAATCCCCTGTGGCAGCGAGCCTGCTCGCGAAAGCGCACGGTCAGTCACTTCCTTGTTGAAGCGACCGCCGTCATCGCGAGCAGACTCGCTCCCACAGTTTGTTCAGCGCTGTCCGTCTATTGCAGGCTTGCGATAGCTGTTGATGATCGCCGAGAAATCCTTCCCGCCGTCACCGCGCTGACTCATCGCCTGATACAACTGCTGCGCCACCGCGCCGAGCACCACTGGTTGGTGCGCCTGACGCGCCGCTTCCGTGGCCAGGCCCAGATCCTTGAGCATCAGTTCCGCGCCAAACCCACCGGTGTAACCGCGCGAGGCCGGCGCTGTTTCAACGATGCCCGGCCAAGGGTTGTACATCTCCGAACTCCAGCAGCGCCCGGTTGAACTGTTGATAATCCCGGCCAGCACAGTCGTGTCGATGCCCAGTGCATCGCCCAGCGCCATCGCCTCGCTGACACCGACCATCGAAATCGCCAACAGCAGGTTATTGCAGATCTTGGCGATCTGCCCGGTGCCGACTTCACCGCAATGCACGATGTTGCGGCCCATCTGCGCCAGCACCGGTTGCAGGGTGGCGAACAGTTCCGGAGTGGCGCCGACCATGAAGGTCAGCGTGCCAGCGGTCGCACCGCCGGTGCCACCGGACACTGGCGCATCAGCCATGGCCACACCCTGTTTTGCGGCAGCGGCCGCTACATCACGGGCAGTCTGCGGATCGATGGTGCTGCAATCCACCGCTGGCACACCTTGGCGAATGCCAGCCAGCACACCGTCCTCACCGAGCCAGACACTGCGCACATGCACCGCGGCCGGCAGCATGGTGATCACCAGTTCGGCATCCTCGGCCGCTTCACGCGCCGAAGCGCGAATGGTCCCGCCCAGTTGCTCCAGTTCCGCCAGCACGGTTTTGTTCAGGTCGACCAGACTCAGCGAGTGGCCAGCCTTGATCAGGTTGCGCGCCATTGGCGCGCCCATGTTGCCCAGACCGATAAATGCGATTTTCATGATCGATTCCTCAGCGCAGGTTGATGGTGGTGTTCACGCCGTCGTTGACGCTGTCGTCATCGAACCAGCGCGCGGTGACCGTTTTGGTCTGCGTGTAGAACTGCACCACTTGCTTGCCGTACGGGCCGAGGTCGCCGAGTTTCGAACCGCGCGAACCGGTGAAGCTGAAGAATGGCACCGGCACTGGAATCGGGATATTGATGCCGACCTGGCCGACGTCGATTTCCGTCTGGAATTTACGCGCCGCCGCACCGCTCTGGGTGAACAGGCCGGTGCCGTTGCCGAACGGGTTGGCGTTGACCAGCGCAATCGCCTGATCAAGGGTGTCGACTTCCAGCACCACCAGTACCGGGCCGAAGATTTCCTGAGTGTAGATCTGCATGTCGGTGGTCACGCCCGAGAACAGGGTCGGGCCGACAAAGTTGCCTTGCTCGTAACCCGGCACCTTGATGTCGCGGCCGTCCAGCTCAAGCTTGGCGCCTTCCTTGATGCCGCTTTCGATCAGATCGAGAATTCGCGCCTTGGCTTTCTTCGAGATCACCGGACCAACATCGGTGCCAGGCTCATTGCCGGCGTTGACGGTGAGTTTCTGCGCCAGCGCTTTCAGGTCCGGCAGCCATTGTTTCGCCGCACCGACCAGCACTACCACGGAGGTGGCCATGCAACGTTGCCCGGCCGCACCGAAACCGGCGCCGACCAAGGCATTCAGCGCTTGCTCGCGGTTGGCATCAGCCAGCACCACGGCGTGGTTCTTCGCGCCCATCATTGATTGCACACGCTTGCCGTGTTTTCCCGCCAAGTCGTAAACGTGGGTGCCGACCGCAGTCGAGCCGACGAAGGACACCGCTTTGATGTCCTTGTGCGTGCACAAGCCATCAACCACGTCTTTACCGCCGTGAACCACGTTCAACACACCGGCCGGAACGCCGGCCTCGATTGCCAGTTCCACCAGCAACATGGTCGACAGCGGATCCTGCTCCGAAGGTTTCAAGACGAAGGTGTTGCCGCAGGCGATGGCCATCGGGAACATCCACAGTGGAATCATCGCCGGGAAGTTGAACGGGGTGATGCCGGCGCACACACCGATTGGCTGACGCAGGGTGTAAGTATCAACGCCGCCGGCGACGTTCTCGGCGAACTCGCCCATTTGCAGCGTGCCGATAGAGCACGCGTGCTCGACCACTTCCAGGCCACGGAAAATATCGCCCTCGGCGTCTGCAATGGTTTTGCCCTGCTCGGCACTGAGCACCACGGCGATGCGCTTGGAGTGTTCGCGGATCAGCGCTTGCAGCTTGAGCATGATGCGCATGCGCGCGCCGATCGGGGTCAGTTTCCAGGTCTGGAAGGCACGCTGAGCAGCGCTGACGGCAGCATCGACTTCAGCGGCGGTAGCGAACGGCACTTTCGCCAGCACTTGCTGGGTCGCCGGGTTGACGATGTCGTGCCATTCGGTGGACTGCGACTCGACCCACTCGCCGTCGATCAGCAGTTTGACCTTGTGCAGCGTGGTGTCGTTGGGCGTAAGCGATGCGTTCATGCTGGTCTCCGAAACTTGTTTTTATCGTAGGAGCCAAGGCGAAAGGTTCGCCTTGAGATGAGGCGTGTGTCACGAATTGGTTGTCGGACTGTTTTTGGAGTATAGATGTGCAAACTTCTAATAAGAACGCACATATAAGCCCGTCCATCATGCAAAAAAACATCACCTCTCTAGGTTCGCTGAACTGGGACGACCTCAAGTTTTTCCTCGAAGTCGCCCGCACCCGCAAGGCCAGCACCGCGGCCAAACGGCTGGCTGTCGACTACACAACCGTTTCGCGACGGATCAGTTCGCTGGAAGCGGCATTGGGCACTTTGCTGTTCGAGAAGTCGCGCACCAGCGGCTTCGTCCTGACCAGCGAAGGCCAGCGTTTGCTCGGTTATGCCGAGTCGATTGAAAGCACATTGCACATGGCCTGCGAGCAAGTCTCCGGCTCCGGTGTGGCACTCTCTGGACATGTGCGTATGGGCTGCACCGAAGGTTTCGGCAGCTTTTTCATCACCCCGCAGCTAAGCCATTTCGTCGACGCCTACCCGGCAATCTCGGTGGACATCCTGCCGCTGCCGCACTTCATCAGCCTGTCCAAGCGCGAGGCCGACATCGTTATCGCGCTGGAACGGCCGGAGCATGGGCCTTACGTGTGCTGCAAACTCTGCGACTACCGTTTGCAGCTCTACGCGACTCAGGAATATCTCGACAAACACCCACCGATCCGCCGCCCGGCAGACTTGAGCAAGCATCAATTCATCAGTTATGTGGATGATCTGGCGTTCAGCTCGGAGCTGCTGTACCTGGCGAACGTGTTGCCCGGCGCCAGCGCCAACTTGCGCAGCACCAGCGTGATCGCGCAGTTCGTCGCGGCGCAGCAGGGGCGCTCACTGGCGATACTGCCGTGCTTCCTCGCCGCGCAGGATCCGCGCCTGCTGCCGGTATTGCCGGAGGACATCGATATTACCCGGCAGTTCTGGATGTACTGCCGGGAGGATCTGAGGAAGTTGAAGCGGATCACTTTGTTGTGGGATTACATCCGTGAGGTGACCGAGCGTAATCAGGCATTGCTGATGGGACAGACCCGCGAGATGCAGTTCGCCGATTAGTCGGCGCTGACCACAATCGACACACGGCGGTTCTCCGTGCGACCGGCCGCCGTATCGTTGGACGCCACCGGCTCTTTGCTGCCCAGGCCTTGCAACTGGATGTTCTCTTGCTTCATGCCGACCGTGCCCAGCACGTTGGCGACACTTTTCGCACGACGCAGCGATAGTTGCTGGTTGTACGTCTCTTTGCCCGATGCGTCGGTGTGGCCATCGACCCGCACGCGCTCGATGCCGACACCCAGCAATGCCTTGCCGATGCGTTCGACGATCTCGGTGCTTTGCGGGTTCAGGCTTTCGACGTCGCTGCCAAACAGCACTTTGCCGGACAAGCCAAACTCCCAGCCCTCGTCGGTCAGCTCAAAACCCTGTTGTTTGAGAACGGCGACTTGCGCCGGGGTCAGGCCTTTTTGCGGTGCGGTCTGGCAACCGGTCAGAGCCAGTACGGCCATCAACAGCACCACGTAAAAAGATCGAATGGACAGTGTGAACACGAGAATCAGCTCCTGGTTTGAACGGAATCGACCGGGTGCTCCGCCCCGGCCGTGAATTGGGCGCCGCGCGACAGACGCTTGGCTTGATACATCGCCGCATCGGCTGCATCGAGCAAGGCCCCCGGCGTGACACCATGATCGGGAAAAACCGCAATGCCGATACTGAGCGAGGTCACCACACTGGTGTCGCCCGGCAGCGCGATGGGCATGTCCATGCTGGCGAGGATCTTGTCGGCAATGCGCTCGGCATCTTCGACCTTGTGCAGCGGCGTGAGCAGCACGGCGAACTCGTCACCGCCCAGCCGCGCCACCAGATCCTCTTCGCGCAACTGCGCACGAACGCGATTGGCCACCGCCACCAGCACCGCATCACCCGCCGCGTGGCCGAAGTTGTCGTTGATGCCTTTGAAGCGGTCACTGTCGAGAAACAACACGGCAACACGCTCATCGTGTTTGCTGGCACTGCGCAACGCGCGGATCAGGCGTCCTTCGAAAAAGGCACGATTCGGCAGACCGGTAAGGCTGTCGTGACTGGCTTGGTGAGCGAGGGTTTCGTTTTCGTTCTGCAGATGGGTTTGCCAGGACTCCAGCTCATCGAGCAAGGCGTTGAAGTCATTGCCGAGATTGTCGAGCTCGGCGATCTGCGCCGGAGGCACGCGGCGATCCAGCGCGCGTTCGCTGCGGGCCGCGTGGGCCACATTGGCCAGACTGCGCAGAGGACCGGTGATCGCGCGTAACTGGCGGCGCGCCAGATGAAGCGCAACCCAGGCGCTGATCGCGGTACAGAGGATGATCCCCGCCAGACCGCTGAGCAGAAAGCGCATCAGGCTGCCACCATGGCCGGTGAGCAGTACACGACCGATTTCACGGTCCTGATGCTCGATCGGCAGGCTGACAGGCTTTTCCAGGATGGCGCGGGTGATCTGCATTTCCAGCTCAGAGAACAAACCGTTCTCCGGGCGTTGCCAATGCGCGAGCAGCTGTCCCTGACTGTCCAGCACCTGGGCGTCAGCGACCTCTTCGGAGGAAGCAATCAGCGCCAGCGATTCATTGGCGGCGGTCTTGTCGTTGAACACCACCGCGGCTTCCACGGTGTAGCTGATCGAACGGGCGATCAAGTGCAGGTTGTGATCGGCGTACACCCGTAAAGCCAGTACGCCGAGCAGCGTCAGCGAAACGCTGGCCATCGCCACGCCCACCAGCGCGACCGTCAAATGCCCTCGGCCAATGACCGAGCCCAACGTTGGGCGGCTATTCGATCTGAACAGGTTCATGGCGCCGCCGGTTTGCGACGCGACAATTGCAGCACGCTGGGGTGAATGCGCACGCCGCTGCGGGCAACGGAGTCGAGATTGACCTCGAAGGACACTTGCTCATCGCCAACGCGCAGACAGAACAGGCTGCCGACCGTGCATTGATCACCACCTTCGCTGATGCTCAGCACCGGGTGACCGATCAGCGAAGCGAACAAGCGAGTGCGTTCATCGGGCGTGAGTTTGCCGATGTACACCGCATCACATTCGCTGACGATGGCCGGGTTGTCGGCCAGCAGGCGACGTACGGTGACCGGGCGGCCGGTGGCTTGCGTGGTGCCTTTGACCAGATCGTCGGTGTATTCGGTGGGGCCGACGATGCACAGGCGCAATTGCGCCGGCTCAACCGGCCAGCGCGCGTAGCTGAGAATGCCAAGAACTACCTGCGTGACAGATTTGGCCCGTTGTTCGGCCATGCCTGTCGGCGCTTGTGGTTGCGCGACAGCTGCACCCGTCAACAACCAGAGCAGCGCAACAAGCAACGCGTGCTTGCAGACAACTACGCGCCCTGTCGCCCAGACAGACACCTTCATGCAGGGATTCTCTTGGATCGTAGCGGAATGATGCCGCAACGATAGCACAGCAGTGAAACGCCAGCGAGACAGCGACCTCTGACCGGTTGGTCAGTAATCGCCGCCAAGCTTCTGGTTCTTCACCCCAGAGGCGCGCCCCCCCTCCTCCAGTTCCAGCATCAACCCGCTCAGGCGTTTGACCTTGCGCTGCACTGCCTCCTCGAACACTCCCGGGCGGGATTCGATCAGGGTGAACCAATGCTTGGCGCGGGTGATGCCGGTGTAGATCAGTTCTTTGGTCAGCACCGGATTCAAGGCGTCGGGCAGAATCAGCGCCGTGTGGGCAAATTCCGAGCCTTGGGACTTGTGCACCGTCATCGCATAGACGGTTTCGACGTCATTGAGGCGGCTCGGCAATACGAAGCGCACGCCGCCCTGACCGTCGTTGCGCGGGAACGCCACGCGCAACACCGGTTTGCCGGCGTCGGGTCCTTCGCGCTCGGGCAGTTTGAGGGCGATGCCGATGTCGCCGTTCATCAAGCCCAGACCGTAGTCATTGCGGGTCATCAGCACGGGCCGGCCTTCGTACCATTGCTGATCGTTTTCAATCAGACGTGCTTTGAGCAGCGCGGCGGTGATCCGTTGATTCAGACCTTCGACGCCCCACGGCCCTTTGCGCACGGCGCACAGCAACTGAAAGGTGTCGAACGCCTGCAAGACTTCGCGGGCCCAAATGACCCAGTCCGGATGTTCGAGTGGCCGGCCCGAGGGTGGACGCTGATCACGCAGCACGCTCAGATAATGGCGATAGCCTTGTGGGCCGTCGCCATGCCCCTCCAGCAACAGGCGCTCGAGCTTGTGATCGTGTTCGCCCTTGAGCGGCAGCGAATACACATCGTCATAGTGCCCGGCAGTGAGCAACTGCCGCGCTTCATCCGGCAACTGTTGGTTGACCCGACGCGCGAGCTGACCAATCCCACTGCCCTCGCCGAAGCGCCGGGAGTGGCGCAACATCACCACTTGCTGGGCCAGTGGGTGGGTGCCATCGACGTCTTCATGCAAGCCACTGTCCGGCAGCGACTCACCGCTGACCGACTCCAGCCACTGTCGGGTCTGCGGGTTGTACCAGCCACTCTCGGCGTCTCGGCACAAATCTCCCAGCACCGCGCCGGCCTCCACAGAGGCCAATTGATCCTTGTCGCCGAGCAATACCAGTCGCGCATGGGCTGGCAAGGCATCGAGCAGATTGGCCATCATTTCCAGGTCGATCATCGAAGCTTCGTCGACCACCAGCACATCCAGTGGCAGGCGATTGCCGACATGGTGACGGAAGTGGCGGGTGCCGGGACGGCTGCCCAGCAAGCGATGCACGGTGGTGACGTCGCAAGGGATTTTCGCCCGCACCGCTTCGCTGACTTCCAGCGACTGCACTTGCTGGCTGATGGACTCGGTCAACCGCGCCGCAGCCTTGCCTGTCGGTGCCGCCAGACGAATCCTCAGCGGTTGGTCTGCGGCGACTGCGGGCGCTTGAAGCAAGGCCAGCAAACGCACCACGGTGGTGGTTTTGCCGGTGCCCGGTCCGCCGGTGACAATGCTGAAAGCGCCACGAGTGGCGAGGGCGCAGGCGAGTTTCTGCCAGTCGATCACCTCTCCGGGTCTGGCTGATCCGAACAGCTCGTTCAAGCGCTGCGGCAGATCGACCGGCGTTGGCTCGACTTGCTGCAGACGCTGGCGCAACGCCGTATCGATGCGCCGTTCGTACGTCCAGTAGCGTCGTAGATACAGGCGTTTTCCCGAGATTACCAACGGACGTTGTTGTGCTGAATCGCTGGTATCCGCCGACAATGCGACCAGAGAGCTGCCCGCCAGCACCTTGCACCAGTGAGCACCATTGAGCGCCTCGAGCAATTGCGAAGGCAGCAACAAGACACCACCTTGCACGTCTCCTTCGGGGGGTAGCGACAGCGCGAAGTCGGGCGCCTTCAGGGTTTCATAAAGATCGAGACAGACATGACCGTGGCCAAGTTGATGACTGGTCAGGGCAGCAGCGAGTAACACCAGCGGATCCGTATCGCGATCAAGTTCGTGAAGGAACGCGACGAATGCTTTGTCCAGCGCACGCAGCCAGCCGCGCTCGACCCACCGGGTCAACAAGATCAACAGGTCATCGGCGCTGGTAAGGGGCGATAACTTCGACAGACTGTCAGCAGCCAGCGGTGTAGGGAGCAGATCGGCAAAGGTGCGGCTCATAGCAGGACTCCCTGTTCCCAGGCGGGTTCGGTCTTGGGTTCGGGTTTGCCTTGGAACATCCGGTCGAGGCGCTCGATAAGCTCACGCGGCGGACGTACAAAATAGACACCGCGACTGTCAGCACGGGTGCCGCGCAGAAACAGATACAACGCCCCGCCGACATGCCGGTCGTAGTCGTAATCTGGCAGCCGGGCCTTGAGCTGGCGGTGCAACGCCAGCAGGTACAACACGTATTGCAGGTCATAACGGTTGTCGAGGATCGACTGTTCCATGGCCTGCTCGGTATAGGCCAGATCATCCACGCCAAGCCAGTTGGACTTGTAGTCGGCCACGTAATATCGGCCATCGTGTTCAAAGGTCAGGTCGATAAAGCCTTTGAACATGCCGTTGAGTTGCACCGGTTCTGCCGCCACACGGGCCACGCCCCTGTGAGTGTGCTGACGCACCAGTTCGTCGAGTTTGAGTACATCGACTTTATGGCTGGCGAACCAGAACTCCATCTCGACTCGATACTGCTTCAACTGTTCAAGAACAACGGGCGGTTGCCCGCCTGCAACCGGCAAAGGTGATTTGAGCAGATGTTGCAGCCAGTCACTCAGGGTGATGATCCAGCCTTCCCAGCCCCGCAAGTTACAGCGACGGGCAATCGCATCTTCCAGCGCCTCGCGGGTAACGGCAAAGCCGTCATCACCGGCCCATTCCAGCAAACCGTGAAGAAACGTTCCTGGATTGGGGCCACGAGGAAAGCGATGGATATCGGCGCCACCGGCAATTATTTCCCGCGGAGCATCGGGATCGAGGCGCTCATCATCGAATAGTTTTTGCGCTTGTGGACTGTCCGGTGCTTCATCGCTGCCGACACTCAACACGTCGCTGATGCGCAATGCACTGTAGGAGGCGATCCACCAGTTTTCGCTGGCCTTGCGCTTGGGCACTAGCGTCGCACTCAGCACGGCGTCATTGCGTGGCGGCTGGTAATGCTCGTCGGTGGGTTGTGGCATTTCATCGATGTGAATGGCCGGGCAGTCTTGTTGCAGGTCTTGCAGCCAGCGTTTCAGTTCACTGGACTCGCCCAGCGATGCGCCGCCACCGAGCAGATAACCCAGCGCCGAAAGGTGCAGCACCGAGCTGTTGTTATTGCCGCGTTTGAGATCCGTCACACCCAACCAGCAGGCGTGCTGCGCCCGCGTCAGGGCAACGTAGAGCAGGCGCAGGTCTTCAGCCAGGCGTTCGTCGTCCGCTTGCGCAATCAGTTCGGCGGTTGGCTTGAGACTTATCTGAGCCTTCCCCGCGCCGTCGTGGTAATGCAACGGCAAGCGACTGCCATCCACGGGTTTCGCCGAACAGATGAACGGCAGGAACACCAAGGGATATTCCAGGCCTTTGGACTTGTGGATGGTCACGACTTTGACCAGTTGCTCGTCACTTTCCAGACGCAGAATCTGCTCTTCGCCAGCCTGACCGGACACAGCCAGCAGCTCAGCCAGATGACGAATCAGCGCTTGTTCACCGTCCAGCTCCGCAGCCGCTTGCTGCATCAATTCCGACAGATGCAAAAGGTTGGTCAGTACGCGCTCGCCATCACTGCGTTGCATCAGGGTTTGTGGCAAGTGGAAGTCATGCAGCAGGCGGCGCAACATCGGCAGCACGCCTTGCTTGCGCCATAACTCGCGATAGCCACGGAACTGCATGACCCGGGTTTCCCATACCAGCTCGTCCTGGTTCAGACGTTCCAGCTCTGCCAATGGCAGGTTCAGGGTGATACAGGCCAGTGCGGCTTTCAGGGAACGTTCGACATCCGGTTCGGCACAGGCCTTGAGCCAGGACAACAGGTCGTGAGCCTCTTGCGCCGCGAACACCGAATCCTTGTCCGACAGATAAACACTGCGCACGCCGCAGGCGGCGAGTTCACTGCGTACGGCCTGGGCTTCTTTGCCGTCGCGCACGAGAATCGCAATGTCGGACGGCTTCAGACCTCTGAAGTCTTTGCCATCCTGCACGAACCCCGCGTCAGCGCTTTGCCCGCCATTGAGCAGCGCGGTAATTTCGCTGGCGCACGCGGCTGCCAATTGCTGGCGATAGACCACGCCGGACAGTGGCTGGTCGCTGGACAAGTGCCAGACATTCAACGCCGCGACATCTTGCCCGGCAACCTGCAGGCGCTCCTTGCGGCCTTGAGATTGCACGGGAAGGAACGGCACCGGGTTGTCGCCGCTTTTCTCGCGGAACAAAAACGCACCGCGTCCCTGCTCTCGGGACTCGGCGCGTGCGAATACATGATTGACCGCGTTGACCATGCCGTGGCTGGAGCGAAAGTTGGTGCCCAGGGTATGCAGCCGGCCAGTAGTGGCCTGACGTGCGCGCAGGTAGGTGTAGATGTCCGCACCGCGAAAAGCGTAGATCGCCTGCTTCGGATCACCGATCAGAAACAGCCCGGTGTCAGGACTGTTCTCCTCAATGCGATAGATGCTTTCAAAGATTCGGTACTGCACCGGGTCGGTGTCCTGGAACTCGTCGATCAGCGCGACCGGGAACTGTTCGCGAATCAACGTCGCAAGACGCTCGCCCCCGTCGGACTGCAAAGCCGCATCCAGGCGTAACAGCATGTCATCGAAGCCCATCTCGGCGCGACGCCGCTTCTCTTCTTCAAAGCGTGCGCCTACCCATTTGGCGGCATGTTGCAGCACAGCGGCGTCGGGGCTCGGCAATGCATCGAGGCTCGACTTGAGTTTTGGCATGGCGTCCAGGCCCGGGTGGCTCGGGGCCTGACCTTTCCACGCCTCGGCCATGCCGTCGGGGGTCAGTCGGGTGAAACCGGTGCCGATATCCAGTTGCTCCAGGGACTCGTCTTCGGCCCATGCCTTGAGCTTTTCAAACCAGGGCTCGAAGTAACGCGCCTGCATTTTGCGTCCGTCGACGGATTTGCTCGCAACACCTTGATGGCAGATGGCGAGCAATTCGTCTGCCCACTGACGCCATGGCATTTTCAGTTCGAACAGCGCTGCACGGCGTTCTTGCAGGCATTCATCGATCAGCTCTGCGGGAGCCTTTCCCTCGTCACTGTCGCGTTCACTGGCGAACAGGCCGCGCACGCGAGGCAACAAGGCCGCCGGCCCGCCCCAGTTGCTACGCACCCAATTCAAGGCGTCGCCCTGCATCGGGTAACAGAACAGCCGCCAGTAATCGCGCAACACTTCGCCGAGCAAGTCGCTGTGATCGGTTTCCAGGGATTGAGTGAACAAGCTGCCGCTGTCGAACGCGTGCTCACGCAGCATGCGCTGACACCAACTGTGGATGGTCGAAACGGCGGCCTCGTCCATCCATTGCGCAGCGACATCGAGGCGGTTGGCACAACCGGGCCACTGTTGAGCGTCGAACTGATCACGTAATTCGGCGATCAGCGCATCGGGCGCTGGCGTTTCGTCGCGAAAGAATCGAGCGGCCTCAGCCAGGCGCGTGCGTATGCGCTCACGCAGTTCCTTGGTCGCGGCATCGGTGAAGGTCACCACGAGAATCTGCGGCGGCAACAATTCGCGACCGAACCCGCTCGACTCGTCACCGTGCCCCAGGATAAGCCGCAGGTAGAGCGCAGAAATCGTGAAGGTTTTACCGGTACCGGCACTGGCTTCGATCAACTGGCTGCCCTGTAACGGAAAGGCCAGGGCAAGGGGTGTCTTGGTACTCATGCGCGAGCCCCTTCGGTGGACAGCGAACGCCAAGGCGCTTCAAACAGCGGGCGATACAACGCGTCGCACCAACCGGAAAATGTTTCGTCCTCCAGCAATGCATCGAAGTCGGCGTATTGCCGGGACAACGCCGGGCTCTCGCGGCGCTCACCTTCGCTGGTCTGCCCGTCACCTTCATAGGCTTTACGCGCTGCCGCTTCGGCCTTCAGCGGGTCGCTCTGAGAGAGCCACGCGAAGGCAGTTTTTACAGCGATCGGCAGTGGCTGTCGCATCCCGGCCTGCCAGGCGAGGAGCAAATCGCCGAGGAAACGTACCGCTCGTTCTGGCGCCATGGGTTCAAGCAACAACGTATCGTCGCTGGCTACCAATGCAGTGCTCAAGGAAAGCCCGCTGGCGCAGGCCACCAGATGATTGACCCACGGTTTGGTCAGGCGATGCCATTTTCGGCTTTTGATCGAGCCAATGCTGTTGGGAATGGTCGTGACCGACAACAGGCCACTGTCGGCGCGCTGATGCAAACCGGCGAGCCAGCCTTCGAGTCGCAAGCCCTGCAATTCAAGGTTGACCGGCGTGGCACTGCTCAACGGGGTCGGCCACAATGTCAGCAGTTGCTGATAACGCTGCAGTAGATCCGGCAGAGGTTCGATCAGCTCTCGCTGCAGGCACTCGCCGAACCCGGCCATTGGTAGCAGACCGCTGTTCTGCAGGCGTCGGGCCTGGGCAGTCAGCGCCTGATCGACATTGTCCGGCTGCCTGAGTGCGGCTTCGAGCAGACTGTCGCTGAGTGTGTAGCGCTGCAATGCGTCCAGTACGAAGGGTTCCTCGTCGGCCAGCGGTGCTTCGGCGGCCTCGAAATACACTTTGAGGCGTTGGCTGAAAAAATGCCGAACCGGGTTGCGCAAAAAGTCCTGCAACAACGCGAGGCTCAACGGTTCCTCTTGCACATAAGGGCTGAGTAACTGTGTTTCGTTTTGAGATTCGTGCTGTTGATGCAGAACCTGCCATTCGCTGGCATAGCTGAAGAGTTGATCGCCTTCATGAAAATAGCGCGCACTGAACGGCTGCAGCGGGTGCTCTTGCGTCATGGCACTAAGCAGATCGCGGTTTTCATCGAGCAATCGCCAACCGCTGGCGAGGTGATCGCGCAACTGGCCGATCAACACGGAGGCCGGTCGCTCACTGTTATCGCGGATGCTGCGGCCGACCCAACTGATATAGAGCTGGTTACGTGCAGACAACAGCGCCTCGAGCAAAAGGTAACGGTCGTCTTCTCGCCGCGAGCGATCTCCAGGACGGTAATCGCTGCCCATGAGATCAAAGTCCAGCGGCGGCTGTGCGCGGGGGTAATCGCCGTCGTTCATCCCCAGCAGGCAGACCAGTTTGAATGGAATGGCGCGCATGGGCATCAGCGTACAAAAGTTCACGGCACCGGCCAGAAAGCGCTGAGACAAACGCCCTTGGTCCAGCCCCGCGAGCCAGGCTTCACGAACCACGGTCAGTGGTAGCTCATCCGTCAGACCTACAGCCTCACACGTTTCCAGCCAGGTTTCGCGAAGCTCCTCCAACTGGGTCAACAAGTAGTCGTCATGCTCGTTGCTGGCTTTGAAGAACAGTTGCATCAGCGCTTGCAATCGATATCCCCACTCCTTGGGCTGAGCGGGTTGGGTCAACTGCTGATGGGCAAGTTCCAAGGCATCGAGCAGGGCCACCAACGGCCCGATCAGTGCAGCGTCGAGTCCACCAATTTCATCATAAGGTTCAATCCCTTCACACGCATTGGCGCTGCCTACGGCGTAGCCCAGAAGCATGCGGCGCAGACCGAAATGCCAGCTGTTTTGTTCGAGCTCGTCGGGTAAACCCAGGCCCGCGCGTTGCTCGGCACTCATGCCCCAACGCACGCCCGCGCCTTCTATCCATTGGTGCAGTGTTGGCAAGTCGCGCTCCTCAACACCAAAGCGCGCGCGAAGTGCAGGCACGTCGAGCAGGTCGAGGATTTCACTGACCGGAAAACGACTGTCGGGCAGCTTGAGCAGGTGTTCGACCGCGATCAGCAATGGATCCCGACCACGCTGCCCCTGATCCGCCAATGTGAAGGGGATGAACCGCGCATCGTGGCGATCGAGCTGACCAAACACCGCGCGGATATGCGGTGCGTAGCTATCAATGTCAGGCACCATCACGATCACATCGCGAGGACGCAGATCCGGGTTGGCGCTGAAGCGCGACAGGAGTTGGTCGTGCAGTATTTCGACTTCACGCTGAGCGCTGTGGGCAATGTGAAAACGGATCGACTCGTCATGTACCAGATCAACAGCAGGCCAGTGTTCGCGGGTTTCATTGAGTGGGCGCAACTCCAGGATGTCGTCCTGTAATTGATTGAGCAGGTTATGTGGCTGAGTGTCGCTGAACAGGTCTATGCGACCATCGCGAAAAGCCGCCCGATAGCTATTGGGATCGTCATAGCTGTCGAGCAGGTTGATGTAGTCCCGGCCTTGTTTACCCCATGCCGCCAATAGCGGATGGGCGTGTTGATGCAGTGCATCAGGGTCTAGCACTGTGGGCATTCCAGTCTTGCGCGATTGCCGCTTGTATTGATGCCGCAGCAGATCCTTGTCGGCGACAATATCGGCCCAGTGGTGTCGGCACGGGTTGTGAACACACAGCAGGACCTGACTGAAACGCGCAAGGCCAGCCAGTGCTTCAAGCACCTGGGCTGGCAGCGAAGAAATCCCGAAAACGATTACCCGCGAAGGCAGTCCCCCGGGAGCTTCGGCAAGATTGTTGATGCGTTCGATGAACCGTTGGTGAACGCCGGCACGACTCTGTGCCATACCCTGTTCGCCAACGTCATCCAGCAGCGCACGCCACAACTCTGCCTGCCAGCAACTGGTCGGAGGCAGTGGTTTTACTTCTCCCCTGACACTACGCAACTGATGCCGACCTTCGGCCCAGTCCTCCAGCCAGTCGGCCCGGTAAACCTGATACTGGTCGAACAGATCCGCCAAACGTTCGGACAATTGATAGCGCTTGCGCAGGTCGGTGTCATGGGTAAGGAAACGTTGCAACGGCTCGAAATGCGGGCGATCAATAACCTGCGGGAGCAGGCGCATGAGGCGCCAGGTCAGCGGGGCTTTATCGAGCAGGGATTTGGGAGGAATTTCATCTCGGCCCAGTACCATGCGGTACAGCTGCCACATGAAACTACCCGGCAGTTGCACATCAATCGCCGCCGCGATACCGCAACCGCCGAGATCATCTTCCTCAGGGTCTTCAGCCAAGGCCAGTTTGAGCCATTGGGCGATACCATTGCTCTGTACCAGCGCTATTTCGTTTTCCAGGGGAGCCAGTGGATAACGTCGCATTATGCTGATCACAAGGCTGCGCAGTTCGTCCAGGCTATTGCTCTGGACCACCATGAATGCAGCGTTGAGGGACTGGGCGTCCGGCATAAGGGTTTCCTTGGAAAAGTACAAAAGCCAGGGCAGAACCTTAGCATTGTCGACAGGTTGTGACAGCCGGACGGCGCCTGTGAATGCTGTAAGAACTTTCCTGCGGGCAAAACAAAACCCCAACTGCTTTCGCAATTGGGGTTTCGGAATTTAATCTTGACGATGACCTACTCTCACATGGGGAAACCCCACACTACCATCGGCGATGCATCGTTTCACTGCTGAGTTCGGGATGGGATCAGGTGGTTCCAACGCTCTATGGTCGTCAAGAAATTCGGGTACTGAGTCGTGACCAGATGGCCTCGCTTCAGCAAATCGGGTATGTGACAGCTTTCGGTGTTTGTGAACATCGAACTTTCGGTTCGTTTCGTCTTCACACACCGCAACTTGGCCTTTCGACGCAAATTGCTTGGGTGTTATATGGTCAAGCCTCACGGGCAATTAGTATTGGTTAGCTCAACGCCTCACAGCGCTTACACACCCAACCTATCAACGTCGTAGTCTTCGACGGCCCTTCAGGGAACTCAAGGTTCCAGTGAGATCTCATCTTGAGGCAAGTTTCCCGCTTAGATGCTTTCAGCGGTTATCTTTCCCGAACATAGCTACCCGGCAATGCCACTGGCGTGACAACCGGAACACCAGAGGTTCGTCCACTCCGGTCCTCTCGTACTAGGAGCAGCCCCTCTCAAATCTCAAACGTCCACGGCAGATAGGGACCGAACTGTCTCACGACGTTCTAAACCCAGCTCGCGTACCACTTTAAATGGCGAACAGCCATACCCTTGGGACCGGCTTCAGCCCCAGGATGTGATGAGCCGACATCGAGGTGCCAAACACCGCCGTCGATATGAACTCTTGGGCGGTATCAGCCTGTTATCCCCGGAGTACCTTTTATCCGTTGAGCGATGGCCCTTCCATACAGAACCACCGGATCACTAAGACCTACTTTCGTACCTGCTCGACGTGTCTGTCTCGCAGTCAAGCGCGCTTTTGCCTTTATACTCTACGACCGATTTCCGACCGGTCTGAGCGCACCTTCGTACTCCTCCGTTACTCTTTAGGAGGAGACCGCCCCAGTCAAACTACCCACCATACACTGTCCTCGATCCGGATAACGGACCTGAGTTAGAACCTCAAAGTTGCCAGGGTGGTATTTCAAGGATGGCTCCACGCGAACTGGCGTCCACGCTTCAAAGCCTCCCACCTATCCTACACAAGCAAATTCAAAGTCCAGTGCAAAGCTATAGTAAAGGTTCACGGGGTCTTTCCGTCTAGCCGCGGATACACTGCATCTTCACAGCGATTTCAATTTCACTGAGTCTCGGGTGGAGACAGCGCCGCCATCGTTACGCCATTCGTGCAGGTCGGAACTTACCCGACAAGGAATTTCGCTACCTTAGGACCGTTATAGTTACGGCCGCCGTTTACCGGGGCTTCGATCAAGAGCTTCGCGTTAGCTAACCCCATCAATTAACCTTCCGGCACCGGGCAGGCGTCACACCCTATACGTCCACTTTCGTGTTTGCAGAGTGCTGTGTTTTTAATAAACAGTCGCAGCGGCCTGGTATCTTCGACCGGCATGAGCTTACGGAGCAAGTCCTTCACCCTCACCGGCGCACCTTCTCCCGAAGTTACGGTGCCATTTTGCCTAGTTCCTTCACCCGAGTTCTCTCAAGCGCCTTGGTATTCTCTACCCAACCACCTGTGTCGGTTTGGGGTACGGTTCCTGGTTACCTGAAGCTTAGAAGCTTTTCTTGGAAGCATGGCATCAACCACTTCGTGTTCTAAAAGAACACTCGTCATCAGCTCTCGGCCTTAAGATCCCGGATTTACCTAAGATCTCAGCCTACCACCTTAAACTTGGACAACCAACGCCAAGCTGGCCTAGCCTTCTCCGTCCCTCCATCGCAATAACCAGAAGTACAGGAATATTAACCTGTTTTCCATCGACTACGCTTTTCAGCCTCGCCTTAGGGACCGACTAACCCTGCGTCGATTAACGTTGCGCAGGAAACCTTGGTCTTTCGGCGTGGGTGTTTTTCACACCCATTGTCGTTACTCATGTCAGCATTCGCACTTCTGATACCTCCAGCAAGCTTCTCAACTCACCTTCACAGGCTTACAGAACGCTCCTCTACCGCATCATCAGAAGATGATACCCGTAGCTTCGGTGTATGGTTTGAGCCCCGTTACATCTTCCGCGCAGGCCGACTCGACTAGTGAGCTATTACGCTTTCTTTAAAGGGTGGCTGCTTCTAAGCCAACCTCCTAGCTGTCTAAGCCTTCCCACATCGTTTCCCACTTAACCATAACTTTGGGACCTTAGCTGACGGTCTGGGTTGTTTCCCTTTTCACGACGGACGTTAGCACCCGCCGTGTGTCTCCCATGCTCGGCACTTGTAGGTATTCGGAGTTTGCATCGGTTTGGTAAGTCGGGATGACCCCCTAGCCGAAACAGTGCTCTACCCCCTACAGTGATACATGAGGCGCTACCTAAATAGCTTTCGAGGAGAACCAGCTATCTCCGAGCTTGATTAGCCTTTCACTCCGATCCACAGGTCATCCGCTAACTTTTCAACGGTAGTCGGTTCGGTCCTCCAGTTAGTGTTACCCAACCTTCAACCTGCCCATGGATAGATCGCCCGGTTTCGGGTCTATTCCCAGCGACTAGACGCCCTATTAAGACTCGCTTTCGCTACGCCTCCCCTATTCGGTTAAGCTCGCCACTGAAAATAAGTCGCTGACCCATTATACAAAAGGTACGCAGTCACAGAACAAAGTCTGCTCCCACTGCTTGTACGCATACGGTTTCAGGATCTATTTCACTCCCCTCTCCGGGGTTCTTTTCGCCTTTCCCTCACGGTACTAGTTCACTATCGGTCAGTCAGTAGTATTTAGCCTTGGAGGATGGTCCCCCCATATTCAGACAAAGTTTCTCGTGCTCCGTCCTACTCGATTTCATGACTAAGAGATTTTCGCGTACAGGGCTATCACCCACTATGGCCGCACTTTCCAGAGCGTTCCGCTAATCTCAAAGCCACTTAAGGGCTAGTCCCCGTTCGCTCGCCACTACTAAGGGAATCTCGGTTGATTTCTTTTCCTCAGGGTACTTAGATGTTTCAGTTCCCCTGGTTCGCCTCTTGCACCTATGTATTCAGTACAAGATAACCATCTTATGATGGCTGGGTTCCCCCATTCAGACATCTCCGGATCAAAGTCTGTTTGCCGACTCCCCGAAGCTTTTCGCAGGCTACCACGTCTTTCATCGCCTCTGACTGCCAAGGCATCCACCGTATGCGCTTCTTCACTTGACCATATAACCCCAAGCAATCTGGTTATACTGTGAAGACGACATTCGCCGAAAATTCGAATTTCTCAATTAAGAGAACTCACAAATTTTACCTTAGCCTGATCCGTTACCAGTGAAAGTAACGTTCAGTCTATCTTTCTATCACATACCCAAATTTTTAAAGAACGAACTAGTCAAAGACTAGAAATCAACATTCACCATCACAACAATGGAATGCTCATTTCTAAGCTTTATACAAGAGAAGCAGTAGTGGTGGAGCCAAGCGGGATCGAACCGCTGACCTCCTGCGTGCAAGGCAGGCGCTCTCCCAGCTGAGCTATGGCCCCGTATTTCTACAGGCGTTTCCCACACAAAATTGGTGGGTCTGGGCAGATTCGAACTGCCGACCTCACCCTTATCAGGGGTGCGCTCTAACCAACTGAGCTACAGACCCAATTTCGAGCTACTAAGGCCGACCTCACCCTGCTCTTAACCACAAAGCATGGGGTACGCTCTAACCAACTCAGCTACAAACCGATACAGGCTGCTTCTTTCGTCTTCTTCAATGAATCAAGCAATTCGTGTGGGAACTTATGGAGCAGCTGATGTCGTCGATTAAGGAGGTGATCCAGCCGCAGGTTCCCCTACGGCTACCTTGTTACGACTTCACCCCAGTCATGAATCACACCGTGGTAACCGTCCTCCCGAAGGTTAGACTAGCTACTTCTGGTGCAACCCACTCCCATGGTGTGACGGGCGGTGTGTACAAGGCCCGGGAACGTATTCACCGTGACATTCTGATTCACGATTACTAGCGATTCCGACTTCACGCAGTCGAGTTGCAGACTGCGATCCGGACTACGATCGGTTTTATGGGATTAGCTCCACCTCGCGGCTTGGCAACCCTTTGTACCGACCATTGTAGCACGTGTGTAGCCCAGGCCGTAAGGGCCATGATGACTTGACGTCATCCCCACCTTCCTCCGGTTTGTCACCGGCAGTCTCCTTAGAGTGCCCACCATTACGTGCTGGTAACTAAGGACAAGGGTTGCGCTCGTTACGGGACTTAACCCAACATCTCACGACACGAGCTGACGACAGCCATGCAGCACCTGTCTCAATGTTCCCGAAGGCACCAATCCATCTCTGGAAAGTTCATTGGATGTCAAGGCCTGGTAAGGTTCTTCGCGTTGCTTCGAATTAAACCACATGCTCCACCGCTTGTGCGGGCCCCCGTCAATTCATTTGAGTTTTAACCTTGCGGCCGTACTCCCCAGGCGGTCAACTTAATGCGTTAGCTGCGCCACTAAGAGCTCAAGGCTCCCAACGGCTAGTTGACATCGTTTACGGCGTGGACTACCAGGGTATCTAATCCTGTTTGCTCCCCACGCTTTCGCACCTCAGTGTCAGTATCAGTCCAGGTGGTCGCCTTCGCCACTGGTGTTCCTTCCTATATCTACGCATTTCACCGCTACACAGGAAATTCCACCACCCTCTACCATACTCTAGCTCGACAGTTTTGAATGCAGTTCCCAGGTTGAGCCCGGGGATTTCACATCCAACTTAACGAACCACCTACGCGCGCTTTACGCCCAGTAATTCCGATTAACGCTTGCACCCTCTGTATTACCGCGGCTGCTGGCACAGAGTTAGCCGGTGCTTATTCTGTCGGTAACGTCAAAATTGCAGAGTATTAATCTACAACCCTTCCTCCCAACTTAAAGTGCTTTACAATCCGAAGACCTTCTTCACACACGCGGCATGGCTGGATCAGGCTTTCGCCCATTGTCCAATATTCCCCACTGCTGCCTCCCGTAGGAGTCTGGACCGTGTCTCAGTTCCAGTGTGACTGATCATCCTCTCAGACCAGTTACGGATCGTCGCCTTGGTGAGCCATTACCTCACCAACTAGCTAATCCGACCTAGGCTCATCTGATAGCGCAAGGCCCGAAGGTCCCCTGCTTTCTCCCGTAGGACGTATGCGGTATTAGCGTTCCTTTCGAAACGTTGTCCCCCACTACCAGGCAGATTCCTAGGCATTACTCACCCGTCCGCCGCTGAATTCAGGAGCAAGCTCCTGTCATCCGCTCGACTTGCATGTGTTAGGCCTGCCGCCAGCGTTCAATCTGAGCCATGATCAAACTCTTCAGTTCAAACATCTTTGGGTTTTTAAGAAACCCTAAACTTGGCTCAGCAATCGTTGGTTACATCTTTGATTTCTCGCGGAGTAACTTGCGATGCTGATAATCTTGTTGACTATCAGTCTGACCCCACAAGCACCCACACGAATTGCTTGATTCAGTTGTTAAAGAGCGGTTGGTTAAGATCTTTCGTCTCAACCGAGGCGCGCATTCTACAGCAGCCTCATTTGCTGTCAAGTGATTATTTTCAGAAGCTTTCGAAGAATTCTTCAGCAACTTCAACCACTTGCGCTTCCGATCTCTCGTCAGCGGGAGGCGAATTCTACAGCGTTACACGCTGCTGTCAACACCTCTTTTTCAACTTCCTTTCGGCTTCGATGAACTGAAGCAACTTGCCGCCGAAACCTACATAACTCATTGAATCTCAAGGAGTTTTCCGTTTCGACTGCGCCGGAAGTGGGGCGAATTATAGACATCTGAAATCTGCCGTCAACACCTATTTTCATAATTCTGTCACATCGGTCAAAAAACCCCGAAAACACGAAGGCCGACCCCAAGGGGTCGGCCTTCGTTGCATCGCCCTTCTACTTACAAGCTAGGGAAGGCGAACTGCGAAGCCTCATGGCTGGCACGCTGCGGCCAGCGCTGAGTGATCGCCTTGCGACGGGTGTAGAAGCGCACACCATCCGGACCATAAGCGTGCAGGTCGCCGAACAGCGAGCGCTTCCAGCCGCCGAAGCTGTGGTAAGCCACCGGTACCGGCAGCGGCACGTTAACGCCAACCATGCCGACTTCGATCTCGTCGCAGAACAGACGCGCGGCTTCACCGTCACGGGTGAAGATGCAGGTGCCGTTGCCGTATTCGTGATCGTTGATCAGTTGCATCGCCTCTTCCAGGCTATTCACGCGAACGATGCACAGGACCGGACCGAAGATCTCTTCTTTATAGATGCGCATTTGCGGGGTGACGTTGTCGAACAGGCAGCCGCCGAGGAAGAAGCCTTCTTCGTGACCGGCCACGCTGAAACCACGACCGTCGACCACCAGGGTCGCGCCCGCTGCCACGCCGTCATCCACGTAACCGCTGACCTTGTCGCGCGCCTGACCGGTTACCAGTGGGCCCATATCCAGACCGCACGAAGTGCCGGCACCGATTTTCAGCGCCTGAATCTGTGGAACCAGTTTGGCCACAAGCGCATCTGCCACTTGATCGCCAACACACACGGCAACCGAGATCGCCATGCAGCGCTCACCGCAGGAACCGTAGGCCGCGCCCATCAGTGCGCTGACCGCATTGTCCAGATCGGCATCCGGCATCAGCACCGCGTGGTTCTTCGCGCCGCCCAGCGCCTGAACGCGTTTGCCGCGCTTGGTGCCTTCGGCGTAAATGTATTCTGCAATCGGCGTCGAACCAACGAAGCTCAGCGCTTTGACTTCCGGCGCTTCGATCAAGGCGTCCACCGCAGTCTTGTCACCGTGCACCACGCTCATCACGCCTTTCGGCAGACCGGCTTCCAGCAGCAGCTGAGCGATCAGCAGAGTGGAGCTCGGATCGCGCTCGGACGGTTTGAGGATGAAGCAGTTGCCGCAGACGATCGCCAACGGGTACATCCACAGCGGCACCATGGCCGGGAAGTTGAACGGGGTGATCCCGGCAACGATGCCCAGCGGCTGAAAGTCCGACCATGCGTCGATGTTCGGGCCGACGTTGCGGCTGTACTCGCCCTTGAGGATTTCTGGCGCTGCGCACGCGAACTCGACGTTCTCGATACCGCGCTTCAATTCACCGGCGGCGTCTTCCAGAGTCTTGCCGTGCTCTTCGCTGATCAATTGCGAGATGCGCGCTTCGTTCTGCTCCAGCAGTTGCTTGAAGCGGAACATCACCTGCGCACGTTTGGCCGGTGGCGTGTTGCGCCAGGCCGGGAACGCAGCCTTGGCGGCATCGATGGCTTTCTGGATGGTTGCCTGGCTGGCCAGTGGCAGCTTGTGGATAGCCTGACCGGTAGACGGGTTGAACACATCTACCGCGCGACCGTTCTCGGTCACCAGTTCGCCGTTGATCAAATGCGGGATAACGCTCATCGAAAACTCCTGAATTCTTGTGCGCAGACGCCCGCAAGAGGCGCCTGCTATTTGCATAGCTATATAGAAGGAAAAATCAGTCGAGCTTGTTCAGCACTTCGCCGACCGCGTCGAACAGACGATCGAGGTCTTGCGGCTTGCTGTTGAAGGTTGGGCCGAACTGCAGGGTGTCGCCGCCGAAGCGCACGTAGAACCCGGCTTTCCACAGGGCCATACCCGCCTCGAACGGACGCACGATGGCGTCGCCGTCACGACCGGCAATCTGGATCGCACCGGCCAGGCCGAAGTTACGGATGTCGATAACGTTCTTCGAGCCTTTCAGGCCATGCAGCGCGTTTTCAAAATGCGGTGCGACTTCAGCGACGCTCTGCACCAGGTTTTCCTTTTGCAGCAGGTCGAGTGCTGCAAGACCTGCGGCGCAAGCTACCGGGTGCGCCGAGTAGGTGTAGCCGTGCGGGAATTCCACGGCGTATTCCGGGGTCGGCTGGTTCATGAAGGTCTGGTAGATCTCGGAGCTGGCAATCACTGCGCCCATCGGGATCGCGCCGTTGGTGACTTGCTTGGCGATGCACATCAGGTCCGGAGTAACGCCAAAGGTGTCGGCACCGAACATGTTGCCGGTACGGCCGAAACCGGTGATCACTTCGTCGAAGACCAGCAGGATGCTGTGCTGATCGCAGATCTCGCGCAGACGCTTCAGATAACCCTGCGGCGGTACCAGTACGCCAGCGGAACCGGCCATAGGTTCTACGAATACGGCGGCAATGTTCGAAGCATCGTGCAGTTCGATCAGCTTCAGCAGCTCATCGGCCAGCGCGATACCGCCCTGCTCCGGCATGCCACGGGAGAAAGCGTTGCTGGCCAGCAGCGTGTGTGGCAGGTGATCGACGTCCATCATCGCCTGACCGAACAGCTTGCGGTTGCCGTTGACGCCGCCAAGGCTGGTGCCGGCGATGTTCACGCCGTGGTAGCCACGGGCACGGCCGATCATTTTGGTTTTGGTCGACTGGCCTTTCAAGCGCCAGTAGGCACGGACCATTTTCACCGCGGTGTCGGCGCACTCGGAACCCGAGTCAGTGAAGAACACGTGATTGAGGTTGCCCGGGGTCAGCTCGGTGATTTTCTCGGCCAACTGGAACGACAACGGGTGGCCGTACTGGAAGCCCGGCGAGTAATCGAGGGTGCCCAACTGTTTCGAGACCGCTTCCTGAATTTCCTTGCGGGTGTGGCCTGCGCCACAAGTCCACAGGCCAGACAGCGAGTCATATACCTTGCGGCCCTTGTCGTCGATCAGCCAGCTGCCTTCGGCGCCAACGATCAAACGCGGGTCGCGCTGGAAGTTGCGGTTGGCGGTGTACGGCATCCAGTGCGCGTCCAGCTTCAGTTGGCTGGCCAGTGGCGACGGCGCGTTTTCAGGCATGTTCATCGGGCAAAACCTCGCAGGGCATAAGCGTCAGGGAGATAAAAAGCGTTGTTGCAGCTAAATTGCCACGGCGATAAAGTCGGTGAAATTCAACTCTTCTAACCTTCAGTTAGAACTTTGCTAAACAATGAGAACAATAAGATGAGCAGCCGCCGCCCCGATCCGCTGGCCCAGGTCAGTGACTTTGATATTCGCCTGCTGCGGATTTTTCGCAGCGTGGTGGAATGCGGCGGCTTCTCGGCAGCGGAAACCGTGCTCGGCATCGGTCGTTCGGCGATCAGCCAACAGATGAGCGACCTGGAGCAGCGCCTCGGTTTGCGTCTGTGCCAGCGTGGTCGCGCCGGGTTTTCGCTGACCGAAGAAGGTCGCGAGGTGTATCAATCGGCGCTGCAACTGTTAAGTGCGCTGGAAAGTTTCCGCACCGAGGTCAACGGTCTGCACCAGCATTTGCGCGGTGAGCTGATCATCGGCCTGACCGACAACCTCGTCACCCTCCCCCACATGCGTATCACCCACGCCCTCGCCCAGTTGAAGGAGCGCGGGCCGGACGTGCAGATCCAGATCCGCATGATTGCGCCGAATGAAGTCGAGCAAGGCGTGCTTGATGGGCGGCTGCATGTTGGCGTGGTGCCGCAGGCCAGTGCACTGTCGGGACTGGAATATCAACCGCTGTACAGCGAGCGTTCGCTGCTTTATTGCGCGGTGGGCCATCCGTTGTTTTACGTCGATGACAAGCAACTGGATGACGAACGCCTGAACAGTCAGGACGCGATTGCGCCGACGTTTCGTTTGCCGGCGGATATTCAGGCGCATTATCAGGCGCTCAATTGCACGGCCAGTGCTTCTGACCGTGAAGGCATGGCGTTTCTGATCCTGACCGGACGTTACATCGGGTATTTGCCGGATCATTACGCCAGTCTTTGGGTGCAGCAAGGTCGGTTGCGTGCGCTGAAATCGCAAACGCGTTTTTATGACTTGAGCCTCGCATCGGTCACGCGCAAGGGGCGGCGCCCTCATTTGGTGCTGGAGAGCTTTTTGGAGAGTCTGGCGGCGACGCGTTGAAGGCAAGATCAAAAGATCGCAGCCTGCGGCAGCTCCTGCATTTGCGGGTTATTTGCCGATAAAGCTGAGCAAGTGGACAGGTTTTTGCAGAGGAAGAATTACTTCGTTCCTTTGATAAGAAGCCTTCAGCCATGCAGCCAGATTCCGCACCGTCCAGCGACCTGATCTACGGCCTCGATGACCGCCCCAAACCACTCGCCGCCACCCTTGCCGCGCTGCAACACGTGCTCGCCAGTTTCGTCGGCATCATCACCCCGCCGCTGGTGATCGGCTCGGCGCTCGGGTTGACCGCCTATTTGCCTTACTTGATCAGCATGGCGTTGATGGTTTCGGGCGTCGGCACCTTTATTCAGGCGCGGCGGCCGTTCGGCATCGGCGCGGGGATGATTTGTCTGCAGGGCACCAGTTTCGCCTTTCTCGGCGCGGTGCTGTCGGCGGGGTTTCTGGTCAAGCAACGTGGCGGCAGCCCGGAAGACATTCTGGCGATGATTTTCGGTGTGTGCTTTTTCGGCGCAATCGTGCAGATCGTTCTCAGCCGCTTCATCGGTCAACTGCGTCGCGTGGTTACGCCGCTAGTGACCGGGATCGTCATCACTCTCATTGGCATCAGCCTGATCAAGGTTGGTATCACCGATCTGGGCGGTGGCTTCAATGCGACGGACTTCGGTGCGCCGGGCAATCTGGCGCTGGGCGTGTTTGTGTTGCTGACGATCATTCTGCTCAACCGCTCGAACACGCCATGGGTGCGCTTGTCGGCAATCATCATCGGTTTGCTGCTGGGCAGTCTGGCCGCGTGGTTCAGTGGGAAACTGCTGCCGCAACCATTGCCTGACTTGCCGCTGGTGAGCTTTCCTACGCCGTTCAAGTTTGGCTTCAGCTTCGACTGGACGGCTTTCCTGCCGGTCGCGCTGATTTATCTGATCAGCACCATCGAAACCGTCGGCGACCTCACCGCCAATTGCATGCTCGCTCGCCAACCGATCAGCGGCCCTTCTTATATAAGCCGCTTGCGCGGTGGCGTACTCGGCGATGGCGTGAGCTGCATGATCGCCGCGACCTTCAGCGCCTTCCCCAACACCACGTTTGCGCAGAACAACGGCGTGATCCAGTTGACCGGCGTCGCCAGCCGTTACGTCGGGCTGTACATCGGCGCGATCCTGTTTTGTCTGGGTATGTTTCCAATGATCGGCGCGGTGCTGCAACAGATTCCGAAACCGGTGCTCGGCGGCGCGACCCTGGTGATGTTCGGCGCGGTGGCCGCTGCCGGCGTGCGCATCCTCGCGCAGTCGCCACTGGATCGACGCAGCATGTTGATCATCGCCACGTCGTTCGGCGTCGGCCTGGGCATTGCCGCACAACCGAACCTGCTGCACCTGCTGCCGAAACTGGTGCAAAACCTGTTTGATTCAGCGATCACCAGCGGCGGCCTGACCGCAATCATCCTTTGCCTGCTGCTGCCGGAGTCGAAAACCGAGGCCGCTGAAGCGCACGCATCGCTGAACAAGATCGAACAGGCATAACGGTTTTATCGCGCAAAGACTTGTCGGATGCCTGTGGGTGCGCTATCAACGCACTTGGTTGCACCCACAGACAAACCCGGAAGTACCTATGACCTTTGAAGTCCCAGCCCATGGCGGCAAACCCGCCAGCCGCATTCGTCAGAAGAACGAAGAGACCATCCTCAAAGCCGCCGAAGACGAGTTCGCCCGTCACGGGTACAAAGGCACCAGCATGAACACCATCGCGCAGAATGCCGGGTTGCCCAAGGCGAACCTGCATTACTACTTCACCAACAAACTCGGTTTGTACGTGGCGGTGCTGAGCAACATCATCGAGCTGTGGGACAGCACCTTCAACACCCTCACCGCCGAGGACGATCCGGCCGAAGCACTGACTCGCTATATTCGCGCCAAGATGGAATTTTCCCGTCGCCAACCACAAGCCTCGCGGATCTTCGCGATGGAAGTGATCAGCGGCGGCGAATGCCTGAGCGAATATTTCAATCAGGATTACCGCGCCTGGTTCACTGGCCGCGCAGCGGTGTTTCAGGCGTGGATCGATGCCGGCAAAATGGACCCGGTGGATCCGGTGCACCTGATCTTCCTGTTGTGGGGCAGCACTCAGCATTACGCGGATTTCGCCACGCAGATCTGTCGCGTCAGCGGTCGCAGCAAGCTGACCAAGCAGGACATGGAAGACGCCGGCAACAACCTGATCCGCATCATTCTCAAAGGCTGCGGCCTCACTCCTTCTCTATAAGACGTTTATGCCTTTCACCCTCAGCGGTTTTTGCGAGTACCGCGAAGAGATTCGCAAAAGCCGCTTTATCACTTTCGCCACGCCGATCGGCAGCCCTGCCGAGGCGCAGGCTTTTTTCGAACAACACAGCGATCTCAACGCCTCGCACAATTGCTGGGCGTGGAAGCTCGGCGATCAATACCGTAGCAATGATGACGGCGAACCGGGCGGCACGGCGGGTCGGCCGATTCTCGCGGCGATTGAAGCGCAGGATTGCGATCAGGTCGCGGTGCTGGTGATTCGTTGGTATGGCGGCATTCAACTTGGCACTGGTGGGTTGGCCCGAGCGTATGGCGGTGGGGCGAACAAATGTTTACAGACGGCGGCGAAGATTGAGTTGATCAGTCGGGTGCCGTTGAGTTGTGCGTGCGGGTTTGCCGAGTTGGCGTTGGTGAAGTTGCGCGTTGCGGACTTGGGTGGATTGGTTGTCGAAGAAAACTTCACGGCAAACGGCGTTGAGTTGAAGTTGGCTGTGGGGGAAGCGCAGATCGAGGTCTTGCAAACGCAACTTGCTGATTTGAGCCGTGGGCGGATTTTGCTTCAACGATAAAAGATCAAAAGATCAAAAGATCGTCCGATCGCGGCCCGAGCGTTCCGCAGCTCCTACACTTGAAATGCGTTCCCCTTTAGGAGCTGCCGAAGGCTGCGATCTTTTGGGGCGATCCCGAATTTCCTTATTCCACAGAGTTGCCCACATCGGCTGTGCACCCGACTGTGGATAACCTGAGTACATTTCGCTGTAACCCTTCTGTCACGTGGCTTTGCGCGGTTTGTTCACTTTTCGTTCAATTCACCCGACGAAACGAAATTTTCAAACAGAAACAGTCAGTTAGCGCGGTTTATCACCATTAGAAGAAAGCACCGCAGTGCTTATGCCCGGGTTTGCAGCTTGCGCACAATAACTGTGGAGCAACCTGTGGATAACCCGTTCATGGCTGGCGCAGTCGCAGGTCCCGCCTAGTCCACAAGGTTTTGCTCGTTTTTTGATCAGTTGCCGACGGGCAAAACTGGCGCCCGTTCAACGGCTTTGCTCTGAATTGGTGCCGCCGTCGCGCGTGATTCGCTCCTGAATGCTCTGCGCCAAGCACCTCCACACGCGGCCCGCCCGTGTTCCTGACTCAATGGCCAGGAAATTGCTTTATCCACAGGTACAACTCCAAGCAAGTCGAGCCTGTCATGCCAATCGCTCCTCCCCTCCCGCGCCTGCAATTGCGCCATATCAGTAAACGCTACCCCGGTTGTCTGGCCAATGACGCCATCGACCTGAGCATCGCACCCGGGGAAATCCATGCCCTGCTCGGTGAAAACGGTGCGGGCAAAAGCACCCTGATGAAGATCATCTACGGCGTTACCCAGGCCGATTCGGGCGAGATGCTCTGGCAAGGTCAGCGGGTCAACATCCGCAATCCGGCACAGGCGCGGCAGTTGGGCATCGGCATGGTGTTCCAGCATTTCTCGCTGTTCGAAACCCTCAGCGTCGCGCAGAACATTGCGCTGGCGATGGGCGCTGCGGCCGGCACACCGAAACAACTGGAACCGAAAATTCGCGAAGTGTCACGCCGTTACGGCATGGCGCTGGAGCCTGAAAGACTTGTCCACAGCCTGTCGATCGGTGAGCGCCAGCGCGTGGAAATCATTCGCTGCCTGATGCAGGACATTCGCCTGTTGATTCTCGACGAACCGACTTCGGTGTTGACGCCGCAGGAGGCCGATGAGTTGTTCATCACCCTGCGTCGCCTCGCTGCCGAAGGCTGCAGCATTCTGTTTATCAGCCACAAACTCGCCGAGGTTCGGGCGTTGTGTCACAGCGCGACAGTTCTGCGCGGTGGTCGAGTGGCCGGGCATTGCCTGCCAGCGGAGTGTTCGGATCAGCAATTGGCGCAGTTGATGGTTGGCGAAGCGGCGGCGTTGATTGGCGACTATCCGAAGGTCAGCGGTGGCGCGGCGTTTTTGCAGGTGAAGGGATTGAGTTGGCACAACCCGGATCCGTTCGGCTGCTCGCTGACGGACATTGATGTGCAAGTGCGCAGCGGTGAAATCGTTGGCATCGCCGGGGTCGCGGGCAACGGTCAGGATGAATTGCTGGCCCTGCTCAGTGGCGAACAAACCTTGCCTCGGGCGCAAGCCGCGACCATTCGATTCGCCGAACAACACGTCGCTGATTTACGCCCGGATGCGCGACGCAAACTGGGCCTGGCTTTCGTCCCCGCCGAACGTCTCGGCCATGGCGCGGTGCCGGAATTGAGTCTGGCCGATAACGCTCTGCTTACCGCGTTCCAACAAGGCTTGGTCAGCCACGGTTTGATCGAACGCGGCAAAGTCGAAGCCCTCGCCCGACAGATCATTCAGCGCTTCGGCGTGAAAACCCCGGACACGCAAACTGCCGCGCGCAGTTTGTCCGGCGGCAATCTGCAGAAATTCATCCTCGGCCGGGAAATCCTTCAGCAACCGAAACTGCTGATCGCCGCGCACCCAACCTGGGGCGTCGACGTTGGTGCTGCCGCGACCATTCACCGCGCGCTGATCGCGCTGCGCGATGCCGGCGCGGCGATTCTGGTGATTTCCGAAGATCTCGACGAACTGTTCCAGATCAGCGATCGCCTCGGCGCGTTGTGTGGCGGGCGTCTGTCGGCGCTGCACAACACCGGCGATACCCAACTCAGCGATGTCGGCGGCTGGATGGCCGGCCAGTTCGACAACCCACCTTCAGCCGCCACGGTTTAACGGAGTTTTCCACATGCTGCTTTCCCTCGAACCCCGTGGCCAGCAATCGCGTTTGATGCTGTGGTGCTCACCGTTATTGGCGGCGGCGCTGACGCTTGGTTGCGGTTCGCTGCTGTTTATAGCCCTTGGTCATGATCCGCTGCAAACCTTGCATACGCTGCTGATCGCACCGGTCAGCGACTTGTATGGCGTCTCCGAATTGCTGGTCAAAGCGCTGCCGATTCTGCTTTGCGCGCTGGGCCTGGCAGTGGCCTATCAGGCGCGAATCTGGAACATCGGCGCCGAAGGCCAATTACTCCTCGGCGCGCTCGCCGGCAGTGCCTTGGCGGTGAACATCATCGGCATGCAAAGTCGTTGGGCGCTGGTATTTATTCTGCTCACCGGCACCCTCGCCGGCGCGGCGTGGGCCGGGCTGACCGCATGGTTGCGCACACGCTTCAACGCCAACGAAATCCTCACCAGCATCATGCTCAACTACATCGCCCTGAACCTGTTGCTGTTCTGTGTACACGGGCCGCTGAAGGATCCGGCCGGGTTCAACTTTCCCGAATCGGCGATGTTCGGCGATGCCAGCCGTTTGCCGTTGTTGATGGAGGATGGCCGCGTGCATGCCGGGGTGTATTTCGCCCTGCTCGCACTGGTTGCGGTGTGGGTGTTGTTGCAGAAAAGCTTTGTCGGTTTCCAGATCAAAGTGCTCGGGCTGGACAAGCGTGCGGCGGGGTTTGTCGGCTTTCGCGAGAAGCGGTTGATCTGGCTGGCGCTGTTGATCAGCGGCGGCTTGGCCGGGCTGGCGGGTGTCTGCGAAGTGACCGGACCGATTGGCCAATTGGTGCCGCAGGTGTCGCCGGGTTATGGCTACGCGGCGATTACCGTGGCGTTTCTTGGGCGTCTGAATCCGATCGGGATTCTGTTTTCGAGCCTGCTGATGGCGCTGTTGTATATCGGTGGCGAGAGCGCGCAGATGACCCTGAACCTGCCGCAGGCGATCACCCAGTTGTTTCAGGGAATGATGCTGTTTTTCCTGCTCGCCTGTGACGTGCTGATCCTCTATCGGCCACGCCTGAACCTGCGCTGGGTGAAGCGCACCTCGACCACCGCCGTAACTGCCGGAGCGCTGTGATGGATATCGATCTGCTGAGCAATATTTTCTATGCCATGGTGCGGTGCGGCACGCCGCTGTTGCTGGTGGCACTGGGTGAACTGATTTGCGAAAAGAGCGGCGTGCTCAATCTTGGGCAGGAAGGGATGATGCTGTTTGGCGCGGTGATCGGTTTTATCGTCGCGCTGAACAGCGGCAACCTGTGGCTGGGCGTGTTGTTGGCGATGCTCGCGGGGATGTTGCTGTCGTCGCTGTTTGCCTTGGTGGCGCTGGTGTTCAACGCCAATCAGGTGGCGACCGGGTTGGCCCTGACGATTTTTGGTGTCGGGCTGTCGACCTTTGTCGGTGCGGCTTGGGTGGGTAAACCGCTGGCGGGTTTTGAGCCGTTGGCGATTCCTTGGCTGAGTGAAATCCCGCTGATCGGGCGGATGCTGTTTGCTCAGGATCTGCTGGTGTATCTGTCGTTCGCGCTGTTTGCGCTGGTGGCGTGGGTGATCGTCAAAAGTCGTGTCGGGTTGATCATTCAAGCGGTCGGAGAAAATCCGGATGCGGCCAGTGCGATGGGGCTGCCGGTGTTGACCGTGCGGACCCTGGCGGTGCTGTTTGGCGGGGCAATGGCCGGGTTGGCCGGGGCTTATTTGTCGCTGGCGTACACGCCGATGTGGGCGGAAAACATGACCGCCGGGCGTGGCTGGATCGCCTTGGCGCTGGTGGTATTTGCCAGTTGGCGAGTATGGCGGTTGTTGCTCGGGGCGTATCTGTTTGGCCTCGCCAGTATCCTGCACTTGGTGGCGCAGGGGTTGGGGCTGGCGATTCCGTCGAGTTTGCTGGCGATGCTGCCGTATGTGGCGACGATTGTGGTGCTGGTGTTGTTGTCGCGGGATGCGTTGCGCACAAGATTGTATGCGCCGGTGTCGCTTGGGCAGCCTTGGCAGGCGGGGCATTAATTATTGTTTCGGCGGGCCTCTTCGCGAGCAGGCTCGCTCCCACATTTGACCGAGTTCAGTCAGACTCCCTGTGGGAGCGAGCCTGCTCGCGAAGACTTACTTACAGGCAACGCCTGAGCAATGCCCCACGCCAGTTCGAAGACCAGGAAAACAAGCAATATCGAACTGGCACCGTGGAGCAAGGCATACCCCTGCCAAGCCGCAAACAAAAATCTGGCCACCGCGTCATAGCGCCCATAAAGCGCCTGCGGATCACGAATCCGCAGCACCGCCCAAACACACACCACCGAACCCAAGAGATTCGCCATCAACATATGCACAGGCTGAAACGCCGGCAGTTCGCCGGGTAAATTCAGCGCGGTCAAAAAACCATGCAAAGCGGCAAAACTCCACGGCGTGGCAAACGCTGCCGTGACGATCAAGTCATACCAGGCACTGCCGCGCACCACGTTGCGATACTGCGTTGAAGTCCACATCATCCATGCTCCAGAAATTCAGGGAGCCACCACGGTAAAGCCTGGAGTATGCTCGAGGGTCAATAGCCCTTTTGAGAGCCAGCATGCGCATCGGTGAGTTAGCCCAGGCCAGCGCCGTCAGCCGTGACACCCTGCGTTTCTACGAGCAACGCGGGTTGATTGCGGCGCAACGCAGTGCCAACGGTTATCGCGACTATCCGCCGGAGATGGTGCAACTGGTGCTCTACATCAAAACCGCGCAGCGCCTGGGATTTACCCTCGGCGAGATCGGCGACAGCGTTGCCGCATTGTGGAGCGCGCCAGATCCGGAGAACGCCGTGGCGCAGTTGCTGCGCGACAAACTGCAATTGATCGAAACCCGCATGCGCGAACTTGATGCGCTGCGGCAGGAGTTGCAACTTCGCCTCGGTCAGGCCTGTCCATTGAATCCATGATCCTCATTCATCAAGGAAGCCCATCATGTCTGCAAAAAACGCACTGATTATCGGCGCCTCCCGGGGCCTTGGCCTCGGTCTGGTGAAAACCCTGCTGGCCGACGGCTGGCAAGTCACCGCCACCGTGCGCAATCCTGCCAATGCCGATGCGCTCCAAGCATTAGGCAAGGTGCGGATCGAGAAGCTCGACATGGACGATCAGCAAGCGGTCATTGCTCTGAGCCAACAGCTCAAGGGCGAAACCTTCGACTTGCTGTTCGTCAACGCCGGGGTCAAAGGCCCGGCCGATCAAACCCCTGGCGGCGCGACACTGGCTGAAGTCGGTCAGCTGTTTTTTACCAACGCGGTGGCGCCGATCAATCTGGCTCAGCGTTTTGCCGGGCAGATTCGTGACGGCAGCGGTGTGCTGGCGTTCATGAGTTCCGGACTGGGCAGCGTGACCGTGCCGGACGCGCCGGAGCTGGCGCTGTACAAGGCGAGCAAGGCTGCGCTGAATTCGATGACCAACAGTTTTGTCACGCAATTGGGCGAGCAGAAGATGACCGTGTTGTCGCTGCATCCGGGTTGGGTGAAGACCGACATGGGCGGCGAAGGGGCGGACCTTGACGTGGAAACCAGCACCCGTGGGCTGGTCGATCAGGTGAATGCGTATACCGGCAAGGGTGGGCATCACTTCATCAATTACAAGGGTGAAACTATTCCCTGGTAAGCACGCAAATCCCCTGTAGGAGTGAGCCAGCTCGCGATAGCGGTGTGTCATTCAGCAAAAGTGTTGCCTGATACACCGCTATCGCGAGCAGGCTCACTCCTACAAGGGACCGTGGTGAATGGTCGGGTTGGGCTTGCCCGATGCGGCGTTTTGTTTGAAACTGCGCACCTCGTCCACGCGGCGACCCTGGATCAGCAGACAGGGCATCACTGAGCTGGCAACCCTGAACCCCATTTTCAGAGGAGCCGGCAACATGCCCGCGACCCGTACCTGGTTAAAAAATCCCCTCGCCATTTTCACTTCCAACGCGCTTGATGCCCGTGGCGGTCTAGTCGTGCAAGACGGTGTCATCGTCGAAGTCCTCGCCGCTGGCCAGCAGCCGTCGGCGCCGTGCAATGCAGTGTTCGATGCCCGCGAGCATGTGATCCTGCCGGGCCTGATCAACACCCACCACCACTTCTATCAAACCCTGACTCGCGCCTGGGCCCCAGTGGTCAATCAGCCGTTGTTCCCGTGGCTGAAAACCCTGTACCCGGTGTGGGCGCGCCTGACACCGGAAAAACTCGCCCTCGCCACCAAAGTGGCTTTGGCCGAATTGCTGCTGTCCGGCTGCACCACCGCTGCCGACCACCACTACCTGTTCCCCGACGGTCTGGAAAACGCCATCGACGTGCAAGTCGAAACCGTGCGTGAACTGGGCATGCGCGCCATGCTCACTCGCGGTTCGATGAGCCTCGGCGAGAAGGACGGTGGCCTGCCGCCGCAGCAGACCGTGCAGGAAGGTCAGGTGATTCTCGACGACAGTCAGCGCCTGATTCACGAGTACCACGAACGTGGCGACGGCGCGCAGATCCAGATCGCCCTGGCGCCGTGCTCGCCGTTCTCGGTGACTCCGGAAATCATGTCGGCCAGTGCTGAGTTGGCGAACAAGCTCGACGTGCGCCTGCACACGCACTTGGCCGAAACCCTCGACGAAGAAGATTTCTGCCTGCAGCGTTTCGGCCTGCGCACTGTCGATTATCTCGACAGCGTCGGCTGGCTCGGCCCGCGCACTTGGCTGGCGCACGGCATCCATTTCAACCCGGACGAAATCGCTCGTCTCGGCGAGGCGGGCACCGGTATCTGCCATTGCCCGAGTTCGAACATGCGTCTGGCTTCCGGCATCTGCCCGAGTATCGATCTGACTGACGCGGGTGCGCTGTTTGGTCTGGGCGTGGATGGGTCGGCGTCCAACGATGCGTCGAACATGATTCTCGAAGCGCGTCAGGCGTTGTACATCCAGCGTCTGCGTTACGGCGCCGAAAAGATTACGCCGGAGCGCGTTCTGGGCTGGGCGACCAAGGGGTCGGCGAGCTTGCTGGGCCGTACCGATATTGGTGAGATTGCCGTGGGCAAGCAGGCGGATCTGGCGTTGTTCAAGCTTGATGAGCTGCGTTTCTCCGGCAGCCATGATCCAATTTCGGCGCTGCTGCTGTGCGGTGCTGATCGTGCGGATCGGGTGATGATTGGTGGCAAGTGGCGCGTGGTTGATGGCCAGGTTGAAGGCCTTGACCTGAAAGGCCTGATCGCCGATCACAGCCAGGCGGCTCGCCAGTTGATCGCCGGTACCTGATACACCGCCGTTCAAAACTGTGGGAGCGAGCCTGCTCGCGAAGAGGGAGTGTCAGACAACATGTTTGTTGAATGACACACCGCTTTCGCGAGCAGGCTCGCTCCCACATTGGTTTCTGTCAGCCTCAAAGGCCCAGCAGGGACAGCATGATGAAGGTCGCAAACAATACGAAGTGGGTCATGCCCTCAATGGCATTGGTCTCACCATCATTTAGGTTGATCGCGCTGACGATCAGCGTGATGAAGATCATCACCGTCTGCACCGGCGTCATCGCCATTTGAAACGGTTGGCCGGTGTACAGCGCCATCGCCTCCATCACTGGCACGGTCAGAATCACCGTCGACAATGACGCGCCCATCGCAATGTTCACCACCGACTGCATGCGGTTGGCCAACGCTGCACGCAACGCCGTCAAAATCTCCGGCGCCGCGGAAATCGCCGCGACCAGAATCGCCGTGATCACCGGCGGTGCGCCCGTGCCTTCCAGGCCCAGATCGAGGGTCTTCGACATCACTTCGGCCAATGCGCCGATCACCACAATGCCAAACACCAGAATGCCGATCGACAGGCCGATGCCCGGTGCTTTCGCCTGCGCGTCCTGCGGTTCTTTCTTGCGGCGTTTGTCCGGGTAGCTGTAGCTGAAAAAGTAACTGTGCGGGCCGACTTGCATGCGCAGAAACAGCGCGTAAAGCACCACCATTGCACCGATGGTGAACGCCGAATAGATCTTCCAGTTGGCCTCGGGAATAAACTCCGGCACCACCATCGATACGCCCATGGCGGTGAGGATCATCACGCTGTAGCTGCGCGCGGAATCGTCGTTGTACGACTGTTCGCCGTGCTTGATCCCGCCCATCAGCGCGGCGAGGCCGAGGATGCCGTTGATGTCGAGCATCACCGCCGAATAGATCGTGTCGCGCACTAACGTGGGCGACGCTTCGTTGCTCATCATGATCGCGAGAATCACCACTTCGACCAGCACAGCCGCGAGCGTGAGGATCATCGTGCCGTAAGGGTCGCCGACCTTTTCCGCGAGCAATTCGGCGTGATGGGCGACGCGCATCGAGGCGGCGACGATGAAAGCGATCAGCACCAGGCCTGCAGTCAGCGCGACGATCTGGCCGCTGTGCAACATCCAGTGTTCCAACGGATAGGCGATGCACGCGGCGATGACGGCCAGGAGCAGAAAGCTTTCTTGCTTGAGGATTGTGAGCATGGCGGGCCTTTTGCCGAAGAGAGCGAATGAGCTACTGACTGCGGGGCGGCGCTAACGTTTCGTTACACCTTAGCGCACCAAGCGCTGGCAGGGCTTTTGGCAGTTGCACTTTTATTGGCCTTGAGGGCGCTATCGCGAGCAGGCTCACTCCTACAGTTGACCGCATTCCCCTGTAGGAGTGAGCCTGCTCGCGATGGCCGTTACGCGATTTCGGATTGTTTGTTGTCCTGTTGGTCAGCAATTTGCATTGGCCCTGACCACACACAACAAAATGGAGCTCCAATTCATGCAAATACGTCCGCTGCACAAACTGCTGTGCGCCGCCCTCGGTCTGGGGATCAGTCTGAGCGCCAGCGCTGCCGATCCGCTGAAGGTCGGTTTCGTCTACATCGGCCCGATCGGTGACCACGGCTGGACGTATCAGCATGAACAGGGGCGCAAGGCACTCGCAGAAAAACTAGGTACGCAGATCACCACCAACTACGTCGAGAACGTTGCTGAAGGCGCCGACGCCGAGCGGGTCATCCGCAACATGGCCAAGGACAACTACGACCTGATTTTCACCACCTCCTTCGGCTACATGAACCCGACATTGAAGGTCGCCAAGCAATTTCCCAAGGTGACCTTCGAACACGCCACCGGCTACAAGCAAGACAAGAACCTCGGCACCTACCTGGCGCGCACCTACGAGGGGCGCTACGTCGGCGGTTTCCTCGCGGCGAAGATGACCAAGACCAAGAAGATCGGTTACGTCGCTTCGTTCCCGATCCCCGAGGTGATCCGCGATATCAACTCGATTCAACTGGCCTTGAACAAGTACAACCCAGGCACCGAGATCAAAGTGGTGTGGGTCAACTCGTGGTTCGACCCGGGCAAGGAAGCCGATGCGGCCAACGCGCTGATCGATCAGGGCGTCGACGTGGTGTTCCAGCACACCGACAGCCCGGCGCCGATTCAGGCCGCCGAACGTCGTGGCGTGTACGCGGTGGGTTACGCCTCGGACATGGCGCACTTCGGCCCGAAAGCGGTGCTGACCTCGATCGTCAACGACTGGGCGCCGCACTATATTCAGGCAACGCAGAGCGTGATCGACCACACCTGGAAATCCCAGGATTATTGGGGCGGGTTGAAGGAAGGCACGGTTGAACTGCCGATCAGCGACCTGGTGCCGGCGCCGGTGAAAGCCGAGGCCGAGCAGATCATTGCCGACATCAAGAGCGGCGCGTTGCAGCCGTTTACCGGGCCGATCAAGGATCAGGCCGGGGTCGAGAAAATCCCGGCGGGCGTGAGCGCGACGAATGCGGAACTGGCGTCGATGAACTATTACGTTGAAGGCATGAAGGCTGAGATGCCGAAGTAATCCCAGTCATACCACCGTCCCTTGTAGGAGTGAGCCTGCTCGCGATAGCGGTGGGTCATTCAGCAAAAGTGTCGCCTGATACACCGCTATCGCGAGCAGGCTCACTCCTACATTTGATCTTCAGCGCTCTCAAGGATTGTGTATGGATCAGCTTCCGATCATCGACATCACCCCGCTCTATAGCGACGACGAAAACGCCTGGCCTGCCGTGGCAAAACAAATCGACCTAGCCTGCCGCGAGTGGGGTTTCTTCTACATCAAGGGTCACCCGATTTCGGCGCAGCGCATCGACGCCGTGCTCAATCAGACTCAGCGTTTTTTTGCCCTGCCCGCAGCGGAAAAACTCAAGATCGACATCACCCAGACGCGACACCATCGCGGCTACGGCGCCATCGCCACCGAGCAACTCGACCCGAGCAAGCCCAGCGACCTCAAAGAAACCTTCGACATGGGCCTGCACCTGCCGGCCAACCATCCCGACGTGCTCGCCGAAAAACCGTTGCGCGGGCCGAACCGGCATCCAGCGCAAACCGGATGGGCTGAGTTGATGGAGCAGCACTACCTCGACATGCAGGCACTCGCGCAAACCCTGTTGCGGGCGATGACCCTCGCCCTGAACATCGAACGCGACTTCTTCGACAGCCGTTTCAACGACCCCGTCAGCGTGCTGCGCATGATCCATTACCCACCGCGCCACACCGCCAGCTCCGCCGAGCAGCAAGGCGCCGGCGCGCATACCGATTACGGCTGCATCACCCTGCTCTATCAGGACAGCGCCGGCGGCCTGCAAGTGAAAAACGTCAAAGGCGAATGGATTGATGCGCCACCGATCGACGGTACCTTCGTGGTCAACCTCGGCGACATGATGGCGCGCTGGAGCAACGACCGTTATCGCTCGACCCCGCACCGGGTGATCAGCCCGCTCGGCGTGGATCGCTACTCGATGCCGTTCTTTGCCGAGCCACACCCGGACACGCGCATCGAATGCCTGCCCGGATGTCAGGACGCACAGCATCCAGCGAAATATCCGACCACCACCTGCGCCGAATTCCTGCTGTCGCGCTTCGCCGATACCTACGCTTATCGCCGTGAGCAGGAAGCCGTGTGATGGATCGCTTGGTCAGGTTTTGCCAATTGTTTCGGCGAGCATCTGTAGAATGCCGCCATTGCACCTGATGAGAAAAGAATATGTACGACTGGCTCAACGCCTTGCCCAAGGCTGAACTGCACCTGCATCTGGAAGGCTCGCTGGAGCCCGAGCTGCTGTTCGCCCTGGCCGAACGCAACAAGATCGCCCTGCCGTGGAACGACGTGGAAACCCTGCGCAAGGCTTACGCGTTCAACAACCTGCAGGAATTCCTCGACCTGTATTACCAGGGCGCGGACGTGTTGCGCACCTCGCAGGACTTCTACGACCTGACTTGGGCGTACCTGCTGCGCTGCAAAGCGCAGAACGTGATTCACACCGAACCGTTCTTCGACCCGCAGACCCACACCGACCGGGGCATCCCGTTTGAAGTGGTGCTCAATGGCATCGCCGCGGCATTGAAGGATGGCGAGCAGCAACTGGGTATTACCAGCGGTTTGATCCTCAGCTTCCTGCGCCACCTCAGCGAAGAAGAAGCCGAGAAAACCCTCGATCAGGCGCTGCCGTTCCGTGACGCGTTTGTCGCGGTCGGCCTCGACAGTTCCGAGATGGGCCACCCGCCGAGCAAGTTCCAGCGTGTGTTTGATCGTGCCCGTCACGAAGGCTTCCTGACCGTCGCCCACGCTGGCGAAGAAGGCCCGCCGGAGTACATCTGGGAAGCCATCGACCTGCTGAAAATCCAGCGTATCGACCATGGCGTACGCGCCATCGGAGACGAGCGCCTGATGCAGCGGATCATCGACGAGCAGATCCCGCTGACCGTGTGCCCGTTGTCGAACACCAAGCTTTGCGTGTTCGATCACATGTCGCAGCACAACATTCTCGACATGCTCGAGCGTGGCGTGAAGGTCACGGTGAACTCCGATGACCCGGCGTACTTTGGTGGTTATGTGACCGAGAACTTCTACGCGCTGCATGAGCATTTGGGCATGACCCAGGATCAGGCCAAGCGCCTGGCGCAGAACAGCCTGGATGCGCGACTGGTAAAACCATAAGCAACACCGCAAAACCCTTGTAGGAGTGAGCCTGCTCGCGATAGCGGAGTGTCAGCCACAGATGTGTTAGCTGACAGAACGCAATCGCGAGCAGGCTCACTCCTACATTGGATAGGTGTTAGCCGATGGATTGGGTTTCAGTCAGCTCCTCCAGAGTTTTACCCCGCGTCTCCATCCCGAACAGCCACACCACCCCCGCCGCGATCGCAAAACACGCCGCCCCCAGCGCAAACACCCCGCCCTGCCCGGTAATCGGGAACACCAGCCCGGTCACCAACGGCCCGAGCAACGAACCCACGCGGCCAATTGCCGAGGCAAAACCCGAACCGGTTGCCCGCGCCGACGTCGGATACAACTCCGGCGTATAGGTGTAGAGCACCGCCCACATACCGAACAGGAAAAACTGCATCAACAGCCCGGTGCCGATCAGCAGCGCCACGTTGCCGCCAAACACCGCACTCTGCCCATACAGAAACGCCATCACCCCGCCACCCAGCAAAGTGACGATGCACACCGGTTTGCGCCCCCAGCGCTCGACCAGCCACGCGGCCATGAGAAAGCCGGGAATCCCGCCCAGAGATATCAGCACCGTGTAATACACCGACTGCGTCACGGCAAAACCCGATTGTTGCAGCAAGGCACTCAGCCACGAGGTCAGTCCGTAAAACCCGAGTAGCGCAAAGAACCACAGACTCCAGATCATCGTCGTGCGCTGGCGATACTGTGGCGACCAGATCTGTTTGAGCGCCGCAAAGAAGTTGCCCGGCGGCGTCACCGTGCGCGGCAAACGAATCGGTTCCGGCAGTGCCGCACCGCCCAGCGATTTGCGCACCCGCGCCTCGATGCCGTTCAACACCTTGTCTGCCGCGTCATGCCTGCCGGCCTGCTCCAGCCAGCGCGGTGACTCGGGAATGAAAAAACGGATCGCCAGCACAAACACTGCTGGCACTGCCAACACCAGAAAGATGTCGCGCCAACCGATCAACGGCAGCAGAAAATAAGACAGCACGCCGGCCGCCACGAAACCCAGCGGCCAGAAGCCATCCATCAACGCGATGTAACGTCCGCGTCGTTGCGCCGGAATCAGCTCGGACAACATCGACTGGGCGATCGGAAACTCCATTCCCATGCCAATCCCCAACAGGATGCGGAACAGCGTCAGCGTCTCGACCGTTTGCGCCGTCGAGCACAGATAACTGGCCACGCCCCACAACACGATGCTCCACTGAAACACCGGTTTGCGCCCGAAGCGATCGGCGAGCATGCCGGACAGCGACGCCCCCAGCACCATGCCGAAAAAGCTCGAACTGGCGAGCAACCCCGCTTGCGCACTGCTCAGACCGAACTCGGCTTTGATCGAGCCCAGCAGGAACGTCATCATCGCCAGGTCCATGGAGTCGAAGAAAAACGCTAGGGCGATGATGATGAAAATGATCCGGTGATAACCGCTGATGGGCAGTCGTTCCAAGCGTTCTGCCGCGCTGTAGCCGTGAGTGTCCATGCCGCCCCCCTATCCGAAATGTCCCGGGATCGAGTGTGCGCGATAGCGACACCGCGTTCGTGCTGGATGCGACCTGTTCGCAACCGTGGACGACGCCAGAAGTGCTGACGTCGAAAGCCAGTGCTCTACAACGCCATTTCCAGCTCGGTTTCCTTGGCGAACCGGTGCAGTTCCCGCTGGCCGGTGGCCGTCAATTGCAGGGCTCTTGAGTCGTTGGGCAGCGTCAGCCAACCGGACTGCATGAATAGCTGCAGCAACGCCGCGCCGAGTGAGCCACCCATGTGCGGACGGCGCTCGCTCCAGTCCGGGCAAGCGCACGCCACTTGTACGTTGCGATGAGCCAGCGCCTGAATGAACACGCCGCGCCCGGCCAGCAATTTCGCCCCTTTGTGGGTCACCACGACACGTTGTTCAAGCTGCTCGATCCAGCCGGCATCAAGCAGCCGCTGATACAGATCCGCCGCCAGCGTGCCGCCGAGGTGGTCATCGCAAAAACGCGCGCGCAACAACGAGGACGGTGCGGTCTGCGGTTTGGCCATGGGGGTGGTGCGTTTGAATACTTCGGGAATTTCCCTTGGAGCACTGGCGATGGTGGCGCTGGCCAATGCTTCTATCGCGGCCCCGACCTCCGGTGCCGAGAGACGGAAAAAGCGTTTGCGACCACGGACTTCGACCTTCAACAGCCCACCCGTGGAAAGCCGCGCCAGATGTGCGCTGGCCGACGACGGCGACAGCCCTGCCAGTAGCGCAAGCTCCTCGGTTTGCCGGGCCGAGCCATCCATCAACGCCCACATCATCGCGCTGCGCTTGGGGTCGGCCAGCAGCGTGGCAATCTGGCTGATGCAAGGTGCATGTTCCATGTGTTCACTCCCTGTTGAATCGTATCGTCTACTGCTCGGAGACATCTTGGCCGGTAATGAGTCATCGGCCAAGACGCGAAAATCGCCATGAACCGGGGCGAGGCAAGCCGCTGACGCAGCCTGCTCCGGCACAGAACCCGCAGCAGATGCGCGACCGTCACTCGAAGACTGGCGACGCGCTGCGAGGGTCTCCGGGCCGGGGGGTCGGTGCTGGCATGAGGCGGGCGCTAGTATAAGCGGGTTAGCCCCCGCGTCCCGCACTGGGGCCTGCGCAGGTGGTGATTGTTCCTGACAGAAATTTCTCTATTTACCTGCGACTAATGATCAACTTTCGGAAAAACGGGAAATTGACTACTCAAATCAGCGCATCGGCTGGCGAGCATTTCCCTCAGAAGGTTCACCGGCTTACTCAATTGTGCGCGATGGGCGCACAGCAAATTCAGCGGTGCGCGCTCACAAAGCAGCTCTGGCAGCAGCACTTTGAGGCGCCCGGCGAGCACATCGGCGCCCACGTCCAGCCACGACTTGTAGGCAATTCCGGCGCCGGCCACCGCCCACAGGCGCACGACGTCAGCGTCATCGCTGAAGCGGTCGCCACTGACAGTCAGCCCGACTTCACGTTTACCGTCGTGAAAACTCCAGTGGTCATGAACCCGGCTGCCGAGCATGTACAGCAGGCAGTTGTGCTGAGCCAGTTGCTCAAGCTGACGCGGCTCGCCGTGCCGGGCCAGATACGCCGGCGAGGCGCACAGCACGCGGCGGTTTTGCGGGGCGATGGGTAAGGCGACCAGACTTGAATCTTCCGGCTCGCCATAGCGCAAGGCGATGTCCACCGGTTGCCGAAACAGATCGGCGATGCGGTCGCCAAGCAGCAAACGCACGGTCAGCTTGGGGTGTTCGCGCTGGAACTCATCGAGCCACGGCAGCAACAGGTTGCGGCCGAAGTCCGAAGGCGCCGACAACTGCAACACCCCGCTGACCTGATCCTGGCCGCTGGCCAGCAGACGCCGGCCTTCATCGAGGTTGCTCAACGCCGCGCGGGCGTATTCGAGAAAGCCCTCACCCTCGGCCGTCAGACGCAAACTGCGGGTCGAACGCGCGAGCAACCGCGCGCCGAGTTGCTGTTCGATCCTTTTCAACGCCGCGCTGGCCACTGCCGCAGACATGTCCATCACCCGCGCGGCCGCCGACAGACTGCCCAGATCCGCCGCCCGGACAAACAACTGCAAGTCGTCAAAACGCAGCATGCTCAGCCTCGATTATCAAAAAAATATTGAAAGAGACTGCTCTTTTAGCCGGTTTTATCTCGCAGAGAAATAGCCAATCATCTCTCCATCGCATTCATCCCGCTTCTCTGGAGCCGAGCATGTCCCAGCCGTTCACCGCTATCGCCACCCTGATTGCCAAACCCGGCCAGCAGGATCTTCTTGAACAGGGCCTGCGCGCCTTGGTTGAACCGAGTCGCGCCGAAGACGGTTGCAGCCAGTACGACTTGCACCGCGATCTCGCCGACCCGCAGGTGTTTTATGTGATCGAGCACTGGGCCAGCGAAGCGATTCTCGAGGCGCACAACGCCAGCGCACACTTCCAGCATTTCCAGGCCAGCGCCGGTCACGCCATCGAACACTTTCAGCTCAAGCGCCTCGGCGCGATTGCCTGATCTTCTACTATTAACTGTACGGAGCCATTCATGAAAGCCATCGCCTATTACGCTTCCCTGCCGATCAGCGACGCCAAATCCCTGCAAGACATCGAACTGCCAGAACCGGTCGCCGGCCCGCGCGACCTGCTGGTGGAAGTCAAAGCCATCTCGGTCAACCCGGTCGACACCAAAGTGCGCCAGAACGTGGCGCCGGAAAACGGCGCGGCGAAAGTGCTGGGCTGGGACGTTGCCGGTGTGGTCAAGGCTGTTGGCAGCGACGTGACGTTGTTCAAGGCTGGCGACAAAGTCTTCTACGCCGGCTCCATCGCCCGTGCCGGCGGTAACAGCGAACTGCACGTGGTGGATGAGCGCATCGTCGGCCATATGCCGAAATCCCTCGGTTTTGCCGAAGCCGCCGCACTGCCGCTGACCGCGATCACCGCGTGGGAATTGCTGTTCGAGCGCCTGCAAATCCGCGAAGGCAAAACCGATGAAGGCCAGAGCCTGCTGATCGTCGGTGCCGCCGGCGGGGTTGGCTCGATCCTCACGCAATTGGCAAGGCAACTGACCGGGCTGAAGGTGATCGGCACCGCATCCCGCGAGCAGACCCGCGATTGGGTCAAAGAACTGGGCGCCGACCTGGTCATCGATCACAGCCAGCCGCTGAGCGAAGAACTCAAGCGCGCCGGGATCGACAGCGTGACTCACGTCGCCAGTCTGACCCAGACCGATCAGCACCTCGATCAACTGGTCGAGGCGCTGGCGCCGCAAGGCAAACTGGCACTGATCGACGATCCGAAGTCGCTGGACATCAGCAAACTCAAGCGCAAGAGCCTGTCGCTGCACTGGGAGTTCATGTACACCCGCTCGCTGTTCGAAACGCCGGATATGATCGAGCAGCACAAACTGCTCAATCGCGTGGCTGAGCTGATTGATGCCGGGACGTTGAAGACCACGGTGGGCGAGCACTTCGGCACGATCAATGCCGCGAACCTGCGTCGCGCCCATGAGCTGCTGGAAAGTGGCAAAGCCAAGGGGAAAATTGTTTTAGAAGGTTTCTAAAAAACCGCACAGCGCAGCCTTCGCCGAACCTAGAGCGGTCGGCGGGGCTGCGCTGTTTTTTGCCGTCAGTCCGATGCTTGACCGTTGTCACAATTGCGATCGTATTCAGGTCTACAATCGAAGCCTCTGCGATATATCTTTTACGCAAGGGAGGTCAGCAATGAAGATCCTGATAAAAGAAGTGGCAAAGTCTCAATGGCAGGTTCGTCTGGACCAACACGCCGTGACATTCCGCAGTGAAGCCGAAGCATTGGCCTTCACCCGCACCCTTGAAGCGCGACTTTGCGCGCCCCATCAGATTCCCGACCGCAGCCAGCAGCGCGCCGCCGGCTGAGGTTATTTATGCCTCGGCCTGAGCTTGCGCCAGTGCCCGGGCATTCTGCAGACGGCGGGTGAGTAGCGCCACGCACACCACCAGCAAACCGCACAGGCTGATGACGATTGCCATCGGCACGGCGCTGCCGTCGTGCAACACCCCGACCAACGCCGAAGCCCCGGCGGCGACGCTGAATTGCATGCAGCCGAGCAGCGCCGAAGCACTGCCGGCGCGTGCGCCCTGCCCGTTCATCGCGCAAGCGGCGGCGTTCGGGCTGATGCAGCCTAGGCTCGACACGCAGATGAACAGTGGAATCAGCAGCGGCCACAAGGATTCGGTATGCATCGCGCTGACCGCGAGCAACGCCAGCCCGGCGGCGAAATACACCCACACCGCCCGCGACAGCAGGAAGGCCGGGCCGCGCTTGGCCAACATCCGCGCGTTGACCTGCGCCACCAGAATGAACCCCGCCGCGTTGGTGCCGAACAACCAGCCGAAATGCTCGGCCGGCACGCCATACAGTTTGATGAAGATGAACGGTGAGCCGGCGATATAAGCAAACATCCCGGCGATGGCGATGCCGCCGGTCAGGGCATGGCCGAGGTAAACCCGATCCTTGAGCAAGCGCCCGTACTGACGCAGTGCGCCGGACAACGGCTGGCGCGGCATGTGCGCCGGCATACTTTCCGGCAGCCCCAGCGCCACCGCCAATCCGGCCAGTGCACTGAACCCGGTGAGCACCAGGAAGATCGACTGCCAGCCTGTGGTGTTGACCAGCAGACCGCCGAGCATCGGCGCCAGAATCGGCGCCAGGCCCATCACCAGCATCAATTGCGAAAAGACCTTCGCCGAACCCACCGCGTCGCATTTGTCGCTGACCACCGCCCGGGAAATCACCATCCCCGCACAACCGCCCAGTGCCTGGACGAAACGTGCGCCGATCAGCCATTCCAGGTTTGGCGCATAAGCGCAGGCCAGTGATGCCAACGTGAACAGCGTGAGGCCGACCAGCAATGGAATGCGTCGGCCGAAGCGATCCGCCACCGGGCCGTAAGCCAGTTGGCCAATCGACAACCCGGCGAAATATGCCGCCAGCGTCATCTGCACGTGTTTCTCGTCGGTGCCGAACGCCAGCGCCATCGAGGGAAATGCAGGTAAATAGAAGTCGATCGCCAAGGGCCCGAAGGCGGTCAAGGCACCGAGAATCAGAATGGTACGGAAGTTCATCAGGCATCCAGGTTGGCAAGTCGGCAAGTCGGCAGCCCGACAGTCTAGCCGCGCCCGGACGCCTTGAACATTCCGATAGCTCGCTAACTATAAAACTTCAGACGAGTTTCACTGCGTAGCCTTCTTCACTGATGACTTCCATCACTTGTTCGGCACTCAGTGCACTCTCGACGCCGACTTCTTTCGCGGCCAGATCAACCCGCACACTGGCCGCCGGATCTTTGGCCTGCACCGCGTTGGTGATGGCTTTGACGCAGTGACCGCAGGACATGCCTTGAACATTGAACACTTGCATGAAATGACTCCTTTGAGTGAGGTTGCCGGCAGTTTCGAGCTTGCCACGATGGCAAGGTCAAGTTCTTCAATAAACTGCCGGGCTGGCAATCGGCGCCGCGCTCGGCCAAGCTGCGCACATCAATGACTCGATTCAGGAGATTCAGCCATGCGCTGGTCAGCTTTCAGCCTGTTTGGCTTTCTCAGCCTCTTTGCCGCAATTCCTACAGTGCAAGCCGCTGGTGAGGATTACGGCGTTCTGATCATCTCCCGTGAGCGTCTGGAAGTGGCAACCTCCTGCGAGATCGGTGTGTATATCCAGGATCAGCTGTCGGCACGCCTGTTTCAGGAACAGAGCACATCGTTCAACTTGCCACCTGGCACTGTTTCGCTACGTCTGAAACTACTGCCGGGGCAAGTACCCGGTTGCAATCCGGGCTTGCTCGCACCGGGTTCGCAGGAAATAAAACTGCAGGCGGGCGATGTGCAGAAGTACCGGATCGCGATGACGCAGGAAGGCATGTACCTGAAGCGCGCCGATCTCGGCTATTAAGCAAATACAAACCTGTGGGAGCGAGCCTGCTCGCGAATACGGTGTGTCATTCAGCGATGATGTTGACTGACCCGCCGCTTTCGCGAGCAGGCTCGCTCCCACAGTTGGTTTTGCGGCGCGTCAAAGAATGGCGCTTGACCTTGCCCGCATGGCAAGGTTGATCCTTGTAGGTATCTACTACAGGGAGTACGACCGATGTCCGATTCCATCACTTTCGACCTGCCGATTGCCGGCATGACCTGCGCCAGTTGCGCCGGGCGTGTCGAGCGGGCCTTGAGCAAAGTCAGCGGCGCCAGTGCCGTCAGCGTCAACCTCGCCACCGAGCAGGCCCGTGTGCAGGCGCCGGGCGACAGCTTGCCGGCGTTGATGGACGCGGTCGAACGTGCCGGGTACAGCGTCCCGCAGCAAACCATCGAATTGACTATCGAAGGCATGACCTGCGCGTCGTGCGTCGGTCGCGTCGAGCGTGCGCTGAACAAAGTCCCCGGAGTGAAAAGCGTCAGCGTCAACCTGGCCAACGAACGTGCGCACCTCGAATTGCTCGGTCAGGTCGACTCACAAACCTTGCTCGACGCCGTGAACAAGGCCGGTTACTCGGCCAGCGTCTGGCAAGCCGAACACCCACAAAACGATAACCAACAGCAACGTCTGAAACATGAACGCTGGGCACTGATCTGCGCGATCGCCCTCGCCCTGCCGCTGGTGGCGCCGATGTTGCTGCAACCGTTCGGCATCCACTGGATGCTCCCGGCCTGGGCGCAATTCGCCCTCGCCACGCCGGTGCAGTTCATATTCGGTGCACGCTTTTATGTAGCGGCGTGGAAAGCCGTTCGTGCTGGCGCCGGCAATATGGACTTGCTGGTCGCCCTCGGCACCAGCGCCGGTTACGGCCTGAGCCTTTACGAATGGGCCACCGCTGCCGGGCGCATGCCGCATCTGTATTTCGAAGCGTCGGCGGTGGTCATTGCCTTGGTGCTGCTCGGCAAATACCTGGAGAGCCGCGCCAAACGCCAGACCGCCAGCGCCATCCGCGCGCTGGAAGCGTTGCGTCCGGAGCGGGCGATTCAAGTGATCGATGGCCGCGAGCAGGATGTCGCCATCAGCGCCCTGCGCCTCAACGATCTGGTGTTGGTCAAACCCGGCGAACGTTTCCCGGTCGATGGCGAAGTCATCGAAGGCCAGAGCCACGCCGACGAAGCACTGATCAGCGGCGAGAGTCTGCCGGTGCCGAAACAACCCGGGGACAGGGTCACCGGCGGCGCGATCAATGGCGAGGGTCGCTTGCTGGTGCGCACTCAGGCGCTCGGTGCGGAAACCGTTCTGGCACGGATTATTCGACTGGTCGAAGACGCTCAGGCCGCCAAAGCGCCGATCCAGAAACTCGTGGATAAAGTCAGTCAGGTGTTCGTGCCCACCGTGCTGGTTTTAGCGTTGGCCACTCTGATCGGCTGGTGGCTCTACGGCGCGCCAATCGAAACTGCGCTGATCAATGCGGTCGCTGTTCTGGTCATCGCTTGCCCGTGTGCACTGGGTCTTGCGACGCCGACGGCGATCATGGCCGGCACCGGCGTAGCGGCGCGCCACGGCATTCTGATCAAGGACGCCGAAGCACTGGAACGCGCCCATGAAGTCAGCAGCGTGGTGTTCGACAAGACCGGCACACTGACCTCTGGCACGCCGCGCATCGCCCATTTCAGTGCAGTGGATGGCAATGAAGACGCGCTGCTGAAACTGGCCGGCGCGCTGCAACGCGGCAGTGAACATCCGTTGGCCAAAGCGGTGCTGGATGCAGCCGCCGAACGAGGCCTGAACGTGCCGGATGTCAGCGACAGTCAGTCGCTGACCGGTCGCGGCATTGCCGGCAATCTCGATGGACGACGTCTGGCGCTGGGCAATCGGCGGTTGCTTGAGGAAAGTGGTTTGAGCGCCGGCAACCTGAGCGAATCTGCCCAAGCCTGGGAAGCCGAAGGCCGCACCCTGTCATGGTTGATCGAGCAAAGTCCTGAACCGCAAGTGCTCGGCTTGTTCGCCTTCGGTGACACCCTGAAACCCGGCGCACTAGAAGCCGTGCAACAACTCGCCGCCCGCCATATCCAAAGCCATCTGCTGACCGGCGACAATCGCGGCAGTGCCAAAGTCGTCGCCGAAGCCTTGGGCATCAGCAATGTTCACGCCGAAGTGCTGCCGGCAGACAAAGCCGCCACCATCACCGAGCTGAAAAAAACCGGCGTGGTTGCCATGGTCGGCGACGGCATCAACGACGCCCCGGCCCTCGCCGCAGCCGACATCGGCATCGCCATGGGCGGCGGCACCGATGTGGCCATGCACGCGGCGGGCATCACCCTGATGCGTGGTGATCCACGGCTGGTGCCGGCGGCGCTGGAGATCAGCCGCAAGACTTATGCGAAGATCCGTCAGAACCTGTTCTGGGCCTTCGTCTATAACCTGATCGGCATTCCGCTGGCGGCGTTCGGTTTTCTCAACCCGGTACTGGCCGGTGCAGCCATGGCGCTGTCGAGCGTCAGCGTGGTGAGCAATGCGCTACTGTTGAAAACCTGGAAACCCAAGGACCTGGAGGAGCACCGATGAACATCGGTCAAGCAGCCAAACACAGTGGCCTGAGCGCAAAAATGATCCGCTATTACGAGTCGATCGGCCTGCTCAAAGCAGCGCATCGCACCGACAGCGGTTATCGGGTCTATGGCGACGATGACCTGCACACGCTGGCATTCATCAAGCGCTCGCGGGACCTGGGCTTTTCGCTGGAAGAGGTCGGTAAACTGCTGACCCTCTGGCAGGATCGCCAACGGGCCAGCGCCGATGTGAAAGCGTTGGCCCGCCAGCACATCGACGAGTTGAATCAGAAGATCCGCGAACTCGGCGAATTGCGCGACACCCTGCAAGACCTCGTCGAGCACTGCAACGGCGACCACCGCCCCGATTGCCCGATCCTCAAGGAACTGGCGTCGGGCTGCTGCGCGCAACCCGCCCGCGCTTGAGGGCGAGCACTTTCACCGTGAGCAAGGTGCCGAGGGGAATGCCATGGAACAGCATGACCACGGCACCCGGCGTCCACCACCCGTAGAACGGCGCGGCGATGAGCATGCCGATGCCGAACCCGGTCATCTGCAGCAAGGTCAGCACGCTGAAAATCGGCAGGCGCAAGCGCTCGGGTTCGCGTTGTAGACGCGACATCAGTCCGACTTCGGAAAAACCGTCTCCCAACCCCGCCGGCAAGGAAAACAGCAGCAGACCGTAGAGGCTGTGTTGCTGGAACATCAGGATAAAGCCGCAGGACATCAGCGCCACGCCGAAGAAGAACCGCCGCTCAAGGTGGATGTTGTCCGAGCCTTTGAGACGGCTGGCGATTCGCGCACCCAGCAATTTGCCGCTGGCCCACACCGCGAGCATCAGGCCCAGCGTGGTGCTCGCAGAATCCGGTGTGAGCAGTTTGGAAATAATCGGAAAGCCGACGTTGTGTGCGGCGCTGCCCAGGGTGTCGGCCATCGTCACCGCAAGCATCGCGGCAATCACTGGTGCCGCGCGCAGGCCTTGCTTGAGTGCGATCCATTCGCTGCGTTCCGGTGCTTCGTTGACTGTGACTGGCGCGAACCGCAGCGGCACGATCAATAACGCTGCCAGCAAATAGGTCAGCGCATTCAGGGCGAATACCGTTTCAAAACCAAAACCCGCGACCAGCAAACCTGAAACCAGACTGCCAGCGACCATCGCGCCGGATGAGGCTGAGGTGACCCAGGCGTTGGCCTTGAGCAATTGCTCGGCGGGGATCAGACGCGGTAATTGACTGTTGAGGCCGATGGCGAACATCGAATTGCCCAGGCCCAGGCCGAACGCAATCACCGGCAACAGCAGGGCCTGCTGGCTGACGGGCACAACCAATAACAGACCCAGCACACTGGCGCGCAGCAGATCGAAGGCGATCAGCGGCGCGCGACCACTGCAACGGCGGTAAAACGCGGTGCCGATCAGACTGGCAAAAATTCCTCCGCCCACGCGGCTGGCGAGAAAGATCCCGACGCTCATGGCGCTGTTGCTCAGCAGATAGACGTAGGTGGCCAGCGCAACCATGTTGAGGAAGGCGCCGAAGTCGGAGATCAGGCGTGCAGTGACGATCAGGTGGGTGTTGCGCGGGGTAGTCACATTCAGTCCTTGAGTGTGGTTGGAGCGGTGGACAGTAGACGCGAAATTGCGTTGATCCGAAAGTGGCCCTCACCCTAGCCCTCTCCCAGGGGGAGAGGGGACTGATTGGGGGATGCTGTGGAGATACGCCGACCTGAATTTTCTTTACCGAATCCAAACAGGTCCAAATGCTGACCTCATCCAATCCATAATCGACCCGGTGTTTCAGGTCGATGTATGACGCAAGACATCTCGGTCGGCCCCCTCTCCCTCCGGGAGAGGGGGCTGATTGTGGGATGCTGTGGAGATGCGCCGACCTGAATTTTCTTTACCGAATCCAAACAGGTCCAAATGCTGACCCCATCCAATCCATAATCGACCCGGTGTTTCAGGTCGATGTATGACGCAAGACACCTCGGTCGGCCCCCTCTCCCTCCGGGAGAGGGGGCTGATTGGGGGATGCTGTGGAGATGCGCCGACCTGAAATTTCTTTACCGAATCCAGACAAGTCCAAATGCTGACCTCGTCCAATCCATAATCGACCCGGTGTTTCAGGTCGATGTATGACGCCAGACATCTCGGTCAGCTCCCTCTCCCTCCGGGAGAGGGCTGGGGTGAGGGGTTTTGGGGCTTCCGGTTCAAACAAAAAAACCCGGCCGAAGCCGGGTTTCTCGTCAAGCGATCACTGCATCCACGGCGGCGGCGGTGGTTCGTCGGATTTGCCTTTCGGCTCGTCGTCCGCAGCACGGATGGCCTGCTTGCGTTCCTCGTCGAGGCGCGCCGCTTCGATCTCGCGCAACACTCCGCCAACATCGGCCAGGTCTTCCGGGTCATCGAACTCGCCGGTCAGCACACTGTTCGGGTGCAAGGTGCCGGCTTCGTACAACGCCCACATTTCCTTGGCGTACTTGGTCAGCTTCAATTCCGGCGCAAAGCGCCCGAAGTACGAAGCCATGTTGCCGACATCCCGCTCCAGCATGCTGAACGCGTGGTTGTTACCGGCAGCATCGACGGCCTGCGGCAGGTCGATGATGACCGGGCCGGTCGGCGTCAGCAGCACGTTGAACTCCGAGAGGTCACCGTGCACCAGACCAGTACACAACATCAGCACGATCTGCGAGATCAGGAACGCGTGATACTCGCGCGCCTGATCCGGCTCCAGCACCACGTCGTTCAGACGCGGCGCGGCATCGCCGAATTCGTCGGCCACCAGCTCCATCAACAGCACGCCGTCGAGGAAGTCATACGGTTTTGGTACCCGCACACCGGCGCCGGCCAGACGGAACAGTGCCGCCACTTCGGCGTTCTGCCAGGCATCTTCGGTCTCTTTGCGACCGAACTTGGAGCCTTTCGCCATTGCGCGAGCCTGTCGGCTGTTGCGGACCTTGCGGCCTTCCTGATACTCGGCCGCCTGGCGGAAACTGCGTTTGTTCGCCTCCTTGTAGACCTTTGCGCAACGTAACTGATTGCCGCAGCGCACCACATAAACAGCTGCTTCTTTACCACTCATCAGTGGGCGCAGCACTTCGTCGACCAGACCGTCCTCGATCAGGGGTTCAATGCGTTTTGGAGTCTTCATCAGCTTTTATTGTGGGTCCTTTATTACCAAACACGCGAATGTCACTCGTTATACGGCAATCCTCGCATTACGGGGAGGGGTTGCCGACCTGTGAACCTGTGAATGCACACACTGTGCCGAAAAATCGACCGCTGCGAATCATAGCCGAGCCTTGCCTGTTTGTTGGTATCGGCCGTTGAGGGCATTTGCGACAGAATCTGACATCTGTGGTTTCAGCCCTTTTACCCTCACCCCAGCCCTCTCCCGGAGGGAGAGGGAGCCGACCGAGGTGTCTGGCGTTATACATCGACCTGAAATACCCCGTCGATTATGGATTGGGCTAACCATCTGACTGAAACACCGTCGATTATGGACCGGGCCAAACATCTGAGTTAAACACCGTCGATTATGGATTCGGTAAAGCTCGATCAGGTCGGCGTATCCCTCAAACATCCCCCAATCAGTCCCCTCTCCCTCCGGGAGAGGGTTAGGGTGAGGGGCTCTTCTAGCGTTAGCGTTCAATGATGGCGGTAACGCCTTGGCCGCCCGCCGCGCAAATCGAGATCAGACCCCGGCCCTTGCCCGCCGCATCCAGCAGTTTCGCCAAATTGGCGACGATACGCCCGCCAGTCGCGGCGAACGGATGCCCAGCCGCCAGCGAACTGCCCTTCACATTCAGTCGGCTGCGATCGATCGAGCCCAGCGGTGCATCGAGGCCCAGACGGGTTTTGCAGTATTCCGGATCCTCCCAAGCCTTCAGCGTGCACAGCACCTGCGCCGCAAAAGCCTCGTGAATTTCGTAGTAATCGAAATCCTGCAAGGTCAGCCCGTTGCGCGCCAGCAACCGCGGTACTGCGTACGCCGGCGCCATCAGCAGCCCTTCGGCGCCGTTGACGAAATCCACCGCCGCCGCTTCGCCATCGCGCAGGTACGCGAGAATTGGCAAACCCCGTTCCTTCGCCCATTCCTCACTGCCGAGCAATACCACCGACGCGCCATCGGTCAGCGGTGTGGAGTTGCCTGCGGTCAGCGTACCTTTCGCGCTTTTCTCGAACGCCGGTTTCAGCGTCGCGAGTTTTTCCAGGGTCAGGTCCGGACGCAGGTTGTTATCGCGAGTCAGGCCAAGGAACGGCGTCATCAGGTCGTTGTGCCAGCCTTCGCTGTAAGACGCAGCCAGTTTTTGGTGGCTTTCGAGGGTCAGTTGATCCTGCTCTTCACGCGGGATCTGCCAGGTCTGCGCCATCAATTCACAGTGCTCGCCCATCGACAGACCAGTGCGTGGTTCACCGATGCTTGGGAAATCCGGAATCAGATGTTTGGGCCGCAATTGCAGAAAGGTTTTCAGCTTGTCGCCGGTGGTCTTGGCGCGGTTGGCTTGCAGGAGGATTCTGCGCAGGCCTTCGCTGACGCTGATCGGTGCGTCCGAGGTGGTGTCGACGCCACCGGCAATGCCGCAGTCGATCTGGCCGAGGGCGATCTTGTTGGCGACCAGGATCGCCGCTTCCAGGCCGGTGCCGCAGGCTTGCTGAATGTCGTAGGCGGGAGTCGCCGGTGACAGACGCGAGCCGAGCACGCATTCACGGGTCAGGTTCATATCTCGTGACAACTTCAGTACCGCGCCCGCCACCACTTCGCCGAGGCGCTGACCGTGCAGGTTATAGCGTTCGATCAGGCCTTCTAGGGCGGCGGTGAGCATTGCCTGATTGCTGGCCATGGCGTACGGCCCGTTGGAGCGGGCGAAAGGGATACGGTTACCGCCGATGATCGCGACGCGGCGCAGCTGACTCATGAATAACTCCTTGTCCAAAGGTCTGAATTCACGCCAATCCCTTGTAGGAGTGAGCCTGCTCGCGATAGCGGTGGGTCAGATAAACATTTCTTGACTGATACACCGCTATCGCGAGCAGGCTCACTCCTACAGGGGGTCAGCTGTGTTTATGAATGTGCGTTCGGCAACACAAACGCCGGGGGCAAACTACTCTGCTGTTCAAGCGTAGGCCTTATTGCGTGGATCGAACGATTGTTTGCCATCGACAGTCCACACTTTGAACCCCAACTTCTGGAGAGCGTTCCATGTCTGACCGCTATATCGACTTCGCCAACTCGTCCATCGGCCATCGTCTGGTCGGGGCGCTGGGCCTGCCGTCGCCGGTGCGACTGGAACGCTGGCAGGCCGGGCGCCTGCGGCCGGTGGAAGGTGCACTGCTGATCGGCGGCGGGCCGCTGGCCGAACGCGTCAGCGCTTTCGCCAACCGTTTGACCGAGAGTATTTACCGCTACGGCGAGCAACCGACGACCGCGACTGAATGGATTCCCGGCCACGGCCCGAAACTCAAAGCCGTGGTGTTCGACGCCAGTGAATTGCTGCACACCGACCAGCTCAAACAGCTGCGCGAATTCTTCCAGCCATTGATGAAAAACCTTGAGCACAGCGCGCACCTGGTGATTCTTGGCCGCGCCCCGGAAAGCCTCGGTGATCCGTTTGCCGCCAGTGCGCAACGAGCACTGGAAGGGTTTTCCCGTTCGCTGGCCAAGGAACTGCGCAGCGGCGGCACGCTGCAACTGATCTACGTCGGCGAAGGCGCTGAAGATCAACTGGAAGGTCCGCTGCGGTTTTTCCTCTCGCCAAAAAGCGCGTTCGTGTCCGGACAAGTGATTCGCCTGACCGCTTGTGCGACGCCAGTGAATGACTGGACACGGCCGCTGGCCGGGCGCAAGGCGCTGGTCACCGGCGCTGCACGCGGCATCGGTGCGTCGATTGCGGAAACCCTGGCTCGCGATGGCGCCGAGGTCATTTTGCTCGACGTCCCACCGGCGAAGACCGATCTGGAAGCCCTCGCCGCCCGTCTCGGTGGCCGCGCGATCACACTGGATATCTGCGCCGCCGACGCCGCCGCGCAGCTGGTCGAACACCTGCCTGACGGCCTCGACATTCTGGTGCACAACGCCGGCATCACCCGCGACAAGACCCTGGCCAACATGACCCCAGAGTTCTGGGACGCGGTGCTGGCGGTCAACCTCAACGCGCCGCAAGTGCTGACCCAAGCGCTGCTCGACAGCGGCACGCTGCACGACAACGCGCGGGTGATTCTTTTGGCCTCGATCAGTGGCATCGCCGGCAACCGTGGGCAGACCAACTACGCCGCGAGCAAGGCCGGGCTGATCGGTCTGGCGCAGGCCTGGGCACCCACGCTGCTGGCACGCGGTATCAGCATCAACGCCGTTGCCCCCGGTTTCATCGAAACGCAGATGACCGCGCACATTCCGTTCGGCCTGCGTGAGGCCGGGCGGCGCATGAGTTCACTGGGCCAGGGCGGCTTGCCGCAGGATGTCGCCGAAGCCGTCGCATGGCTGGCGCAGCCGGGCAGCGGCGCATTCACCGGGCAGGCGTTGCGGGTCTGTGGACAAAGTGTTCTGGGGGCTTAGGCATGAGCATCGAATGGCACACGCTGGATCGCGAACCGAGTCTGCCCGGGCTGTACGCACGGGCGGCGACGCGACGGAAAATCACCGGCACGCAATTGCCCGACAGCGGTTTGCGCTGTTGGGTCGATGTCGATGGCAAACGCTTGGCGGCCTATCGCAAGGTCTGCGGATTCGTCGATGACGGTCTGCTGCCACCGACGTATCCGCATATCCTCGCCTTTGCCTTGCAGATGCAATTGCTCACCGCCAAGGACTTTCCGTTTCCGCTGCTGGGGTTGATTCATCTGAGCAACCGCATTCGCGTGTTGCGCCCGATGGGCGGGATCAGTCGGGCGCAGGTGAGCGTGCGCGTGACGAATCTGCAAGCGCATCCCAAAGGTGCGACGTTCGATCTGCTGACCACGCTGGATGACCAGCTCGGGCCGCTGTGGGAAGCCGAAAGCCAGATGCTCTGTCGCGGCGTGAAGCTTGAGGGCGAAGCTGTCGAACAAACCTGGGATCCCTCGCAATCGCTGGTGGAGGTGGCGCGCTGGAAAGCCCCGGCCGATATCGGTCGGCAATACGCCAAAGTCTCCGGAGACTACAACCCGATTCACCTGAGTGCAGCCAGCGCCAAGCTGTTCGGTTTTCCAACAGCGATCGCCCATGGTTTGTGGAACAAGGCGCGGACGCTCGCGGCGCTGGGTGATCATTTGCCCAAGGCCAACCTTGAGATCGCCGTGCACTTTCGTAAACCGGTGCGCCTGCCCAGTGAGGTGAGCTTGCTGGCGAGTGCGGCGGGGTCCAGTGGTGAGTTGCGGCTGATCGGTGCACAAGACCTGGAGCACATGGTCGGGCAGTGGCAACCGATTGCCTGAGCACGCGGGACACCGTTAATTGTGTGTATATAACTTAAGTTTTCGCCGTCCTTCCTCCTTCCACTGAAAAAAACCGGGCCTTGATTATCAAGGCCTTTTTTTGTGCGGCTATATCGTGGGTATTAGTCCTTAGGCGCTGAACTTCGCCCTCTATATAAAGGCGTTAATACCAACTTGAGAATGGTCTGAAACCCGCCCCTGGACTGAGATTGAGCACAACGGTCGAAGGCATCACCGACGACAGATCGGCGAGCCATCGAAGTCAACGAACGTTGTGACAGGTGCAAGGAATCTCAATCATGAAAACTCAAGACGTGTGGTGCAAATCGGCAATCGCTCTGGCATTGATTCTCTCCCTTGGCCTCGCTGGCTGCAGCAGCGGCGGTGGCGGCCATCACAGCAGCTCCGGCAGTTCTGCGGCGGACGGTACGGCGGGTACTGGCGGCACATCGGGTAGTGACGGCACGGGGAGCACAGGTGGCACGGGTGGCAGCGGTGATACCGCCGGTACTGGCGGGACCGGTGGGACCGGTGGTACTGGCAATACTGGCGGAACGGGTGGCACTGGTGGCACCGATCCGACCAATCCAACCAACCCGACAGATCCGACCGATCCCACCAACCCGACCAATCCAACCACCACACCGTTGGTGACCACCACGCTGGTGCAGGATGTCGGTAATACCGTCGCTGGCGTCGGCGATGGCGTTGGCCAGATCGGTGACTCGCTGAGCAGCGTTCCTGTTGTCGGTGACGTTGTACAAAGTGCGGCCAACACCGCCGGCAATGTCGTCAGCACCTTGGGTGACGGTGTCGCCAATGGCGTAGGCAAGCTGGCGACCGACCCTAAAGGCCTGACCACCACCGTCGCTTCGGTCGGCGGCGTGGTGACCGATGTGGGTAACGGCGTCTCTGATCTCAGCGGCAAACTGGCAACCGCGACCGGCAGCGTTCCGGTGGTGGGCGGTGTTGTGACCAAAGTCGCGCCGCTGCTTGATGGTGTCGGCGAGAAAGTCACCATGCTCGGCAATACCCTCGACACCACGCTGACCAACGGCCCGACCAGCCAACTGACGAACAAGGTCGGCGGTAGTCTGGTACCCGTGATCGCGATGGTCGAAAGCACCACGGACAAACTCGGCACTGCCACCGGGCTCGGCGATCCACTCAAAGGCGCGATCTCGCAAGTCGGCACCTCGGTGAACACCTTGGGCGGCAGGCTCACCGATGCGGGTAACGGCAATGCCTTGACCAACACCCTCGGCGGCGCGTTGAGCGATACCGGCACCGCGGTCGGCAAGGCTGGCGGTCTGGTGTCCAACGGCACCGGCTCGGGTACTGGTGGCGTGGGTGGTGGTCTGGGTGGCGGCCTCGGTGGTACTGGCCTGCTGCAAACCGTCGGCGGTGCCGTGGTCAACGTCGGCGCAGGGCTGAATGCCGGCAATACCAATGGCGTCGTCAGCGCCGGCGGCGTTACCGCTACCGGCCTCGGCAATACCGTCGCTTCGCTCAACACCGTACTCGGCGGATCGGGCACCCCGATCACCGCGACAACCTCACCTCTGGCCACGGTTGGCGCCACCTTGGGCACGAGTGTGAATCCGGTCACCAGCGCTGTGACCAACGTGACTCAACAAGTCGGCGCAGCGACCGGTATCGGATCACCCGTCGCAAGCCTCACCGGCCAGGTTGGCGGTGCGGTCAGCAGTATCGGCACCACCATTGCCGCGACCAACAACCCGGTCACCACGGCGGTCGGTGGACTGGTCAACAACGTCGGCGGTACCGTCGCCGCCGTCGGTGGTCTGGTCAACGGCGGTACCAGCGGGGGTACCAGCGGAGGTACCACCGGTGGCGGTCTGGGCGGTGTACTCGGCGGTCTGACCGGCGCCTTGGGAGGTAACCAACGCTAAATTGCACCTGGCCGATTCGACGGCCTCACCTACAGCGCCTACGCTTGGTTGAGGGCGGAAGATTCCCACGAGTCTTCCGCCTTTTTTCTTAGGAGAATTCAGCCCAGTGCTGTGATCTGACCATGGAGTGTCCTATGCGCGTAATGGCATCCCTGCTGTTCCTGAGTCTCAGTTCCGCCGCCCTCGCCGACACCCTGCCCAGTTTTCTCAACAGCAACGAAACCATCCGCAACCTGCCCGTGCCGAACTTGCCCGCCGACGCCTATCGCCCGAGCGCCACACCGGTGCAAGTGCCGGACGCCGGTGCAGCCGCCGCGCAGCCACTGCTGATGGATACCAAGATCAATTTGCAAACCGTGCAGATCGAAGGCGGCACCCTCTATCCGCTCAACGAGCTCGCCGAAATCTACAAACCCCTGATCGGCCGCCAAGCCACGCTCGCCGACCTGATCGAAGCCACGCGCAACATCACTCGGCGCTATCAGCAGGACGGTTACCTGCTGTCCTACGCGTTCTTGCCGCAGCAAAATTTCAATGACGGCGTAGCGCGCGTGGTGCTGGTGGAAGGCTACGTTCGCGATATCCAGATCGAGGGCGATGTCGGCCGGGTCAGAGCGCTGCTCGACAAACTGGCAGCGAAGATCCAGGCCGAACGACCACTGACCCGCAAGACCTTCGAGCGCTACACCACGCTGATGACGCGCATCCCCGGCGTCACGATCCAGGCCCAGGTGCCACCGCCTGGCACTACCGACGGAGCGACAACGCTGGTCGCCCAGGCCAGTCGCAAACCCTTCACCAGCACGCTGAGCACCACCGAAGACAACCGCAACGGCACCCAGGCCCTGCTCGGCGTCAGTAGCAATTCGCAAACCTCGATGGGCGAACAACTGACCCTCAGCGGTCTGTTTCCACCGGGTGATGATCACGAACATTACTACCGCCTCGACTACAACCAGTTCCTCAATGACGAGGGCGCGCAACTTGCCTTGTCCGCTTCACGCTACCGCGCCGATCCCAGTACCGAAGTGCTCATCGACGGCGGTGGTCGACTCAGCACCCATCGTGAAAACGACCGCTACTCCATCGGTTTCACCCTGCCGTTGATTGCCGCCTCCAACGAATTGCTGACCGCCGGCTCGCGCCTGTACGCCGTCGATGACAAGACCCGCTACAACGGCATCAACTTCCCGTTCAGCACCGAGTTCCGCACCGACATACGCGCTCTGGCTTTCGAAGGCGACTGGCGCAAGGCCGATGCCCGGCAACTGCGGATTCTCAGTGGCGGCGTGTATCAGGGTTTCGACAGCCTGGGCGCGCATACCAACTACGACGGCATCGATCTCGATTTCTTCCGCGTACGCCTGTCCGGGGTGCAGAGCAACAAGTTCCTCGACAACTGGCAAGGCGTGCTGTCCGCCGCGCTGTACTGGAGCGACGACAGCCTGCCCGACAGCGAGCGCGCGGTGTTCGGCGGGCAGAATTTCGGGCGCGGTTATCCCGACGACCAAGCGTCCGGTGACAAGGGCTGGGGCGTGGCGTACGAGGTCAACTACAGCTTCAACCGCGACGGCAACTGGGTGCGCATCCTGCAACCATATGTCGTGCTCGATCGCTCGCGCAGCTGGTTCAATGAACTGCCGGTAAAGGCCAATAACCTGTCATCGGCGGCGATCGGGCTGCGGTTTGGCGATGCCAAGTACTACAACATTGCGCTGGAGGCGGCGAAGGCGATGTCGGATGAAGCCCTGGATACGTTCAATCGCAGGCCGCGGTACAGCATCAGTTTCAGTTATCAGTTGTAAGCTGAAACACCAAGAGGCTTCGGCAGTGGCGGGTGGAATGTACAACCGGCAGAAATGGGTCGGATTGCAGGGCGCCTTCGCGAGCAGGCTCGCTCCCACAGTTGAATCAGGTGCATCCAGAGAGAGATTGATCGGCTGTCGGGGCGCCATCGCCAGCAGGCTGGCTCCCACAGTCGAATGGGGTGCATCCAGAGAGAGATTGATCAGCTGTCGGGGCGCCTTCGCGAGCAAGCTCGCTCCCACAGTTGAACTGGGTGCATACAGAGAGAAATTGGTCGGTGAGCCCACCTCGCACCGCGTCGCTCCTCACCACTCAACAGGATGAGCGTTAGCTCGGCTGCAGCTCTTGATCTTGATCTTGATCTTGATCTTGATCTTGATCTTGATCCACGGGCGACGTCGGAAGGCTGAGTGGAGGGATTGATCCGGGGGTGGGAGCGCAGCGACCGTTTGGCGCAGCCAAACACAGCGAGAGGAGGTGCAGCGAAGCAAACCGGAGACGCTGCGCCCGGATCGATCCCGGAGCGAAGGAACCCCGAGCCTCAGCGAGCGGGCCGCACGGAGGAGCAAGCCTTTTTGGTTACTTTTTCGGCGTCTGGAAAAAGTGACCCGCCGTAAGGGCGGAACCCTAAGCCGCCGTTACCGCAGCAACGGATATCTCCCCAATCACCCAGCCACATTACTCCGAGGCTTGGGAAACAGATTATCCAGAGTCTCCAACAACCTGACGTAATAAATCGGCTTGCGAAACAGATCTACCACCTGCAACCGTAACAGGTCACTGACATCCTCCATATCCGCATGCCCCGACATCACAATCACCGGCAAATGCTGGCGCGACGTATGCTCACGCAAGCGCTTGATCAACGACATCCCGGACTCCTCCGGCATACGCAAATCAGTAATCACCAACGCAATATCGGGATGGCGCGTCAGATGATGCAACGCCAGCTTCACCGACGTTGCGGTATGACAGACAAACCCCTCCCCCTCCAGCAACTCCGCCAGTTCCAGCAACGCGTCCTCCTCGTCGTCAACCAGAAGCAACTGTTGGCGCGGCAGCGAGGAAGCAGTCATGGGCAATCCCTGAAAACTGAAAGTGAACCCGAGTGTAGCCCGACATTCGCCGGGCATTGAGCTTCGTTCAGCTCAGGGCGACGGTGCAGGCGTGGTCGACACGGCCGTTCCGCCCAGCGCTACCAGCAAGTTATTGAACATGACCAGCACACGGCCACCCACCGGCGTGACGAACACGATGACTACCACCGCCACCATCGCCACCACAATCGCATACTCGATGGCCGATGCTGCGTCTTCGTTGGCCAGGAAACTGCGGGCACGAATCATCAGGTACTCAAAGAGCATCGCAGTTCTCCTCAGTGGTCAAGGCCGGGTCACGGCTGTGCCGCCCAGTCCGGTCAGGATGTTGTTGAAGTAAAACAGCACCCGATTACCCAGCGGGGTGACGAATGCCACAACCACCACAGCAACCATCGCCACCACAATCGCGTACTCGATCGCCGACGCTGCTTCCTCGTTTCTGATCAACAGACGGACTCGGGCCATCAAGTAATCAACAATCATCTGGAACATACATCCACTCCTTCGCGCCATTGGCGCCGATGTCGCACTACAGCGGCAAGGTTCCACCGTGCCATTTGAGCATTGTCAACAAACCCCCACCCAACAACTGTAAGAACGAATTAATCACAAAGGATTAATCACATCGCGAAGTTGCCGGTTGCTGCTGTTAATTGGCCAAGACTCATACTTTAGTGGGTTATTTTCCTGTCAGTAATGGCGTTTTGGCTTGGATCAGCTAGCGTGGAAATAGCGAAATAGTTGCATGTTCATAGCTGCCGGATTGGGAACTTCTCTCGTAAGCAAGTGCGGTGGGTAGTGCAGCAGGAAAGGGAGAACCGTCATGAACAGTCGCGTCACCATGGGCCTTGCAGCCATTCTTATGCTTGGAGCGATCTTTGTCGGTTACTGGGGACTGGTGCTCAGTCGTCAACCGGCGCCTGTCGCCGAAGCCCCCATTGCCCCAGCCGTCAGCGTTGAAAAAACTGTCGCGATCGCCGAAGACCAGACCCGCCAACCGGTGGTGGTGTTGCTGCACGATGTACCGCCGTTCACCGCGCTGACGGCAGCCGATGTCGCGGTGGAAAAACTGCGCAGTGCACCAGCCGGCAGCTTGAACAATGTCGATCAGGCCATCGGCCGCACACCCTGGCGGCACCTCAGCGCCGGCACTTGGCTGAACGATGAAAGCTTCAGCGCCGGCGGCTCACTGGCACGCATGATTCACAGCGATGAACGCGCCCTCACCGTGGCCGTCGACGAAGTGATCGGCGCGGCCGGGCAACTGATCCCCGGGGATTACGTCGATGTTTTGCTCTACCTGCGCCAGGACACCAGCAACCTCGAACAGTCGGCGCAGATCGTCGTCCCGGCCATGCGCGTGCTCGGGGTGGGTGAACAGTACGGCCTTACCAACGACGGCCAACCGGCCTCGCCGGCCCTGAGCGCCGAGGAAAAACTCAAACAGGATCAACGCCGCATCGCCGCGCGCACCGTGGTGCTGGCGGTGCCGGAACAACTGCTCAGCCGACTGATGCTGGCAACGCAAGTCGGCACCTTACGTCTGGCCGTACGCAGCAGCGAAGAACAACGCCTGGCCAAATACTGGGCCGGCGAAACTCAGGCGCCGGCACATCTGAACACTGCCAATAGCCAACTCTTCCAGTTCACCCAACTGGCCTTGGGCACCGGGCCGAAAGCGCCTTCCAGCGGTGGTTCCGGCGCAGCCCCGAAGCCTGCCGTGGAAATCATTCGCGGCAATCAGATCACCCAACAAACCCCATGACAGCGCAAGGATCCAAGGGCATGCAGAGTCGTTTCAGGCCGACATTCAAACCCATGCTGTGCGCCCTGTTACTGATGGGACTGTCGATAGACGCCGCGTTGGCGGCAGTCGGCAATTGCTCGGCACTCGGGCGCATGCCGCCAGTGATCGAAATCGGCGAAGGCTTTCAGCAGGACGTGCAATCGCCAGTGGCGATCACTCGTCTGGCCATTGGCGATCCGAAAATCGCCGACGTGCACGCCAACGGCAGCTCGTCCTTTCTGCTCACCGGTGTTGCGCCCGGCGCCACCAGCCTGATGGTCTGGACGGCGTGTTCCAGCGAGCCACGCCAGAGCATGGTCTTCGTTCAGGGCGCCGCCACGGCCGCCATGACCGGCACCCTGCCATCGGATGACCCAAACCTGCCGTCCCAGGTGCAGACCGATATTCGCTTCGTCGAAGTCAGCCGCACCAAACTCAAGGAAGCCACCGCCTCACTGATCGGCACGCGCGGCAACTTTCTCTTCGGTTCGCCCGGCACCCTGCCTCCGATTGATGGTGTGCCGCAGCCCCGCCTGCCGGTGGACAACTCGTTGTTCAACTTCTCGTGGATCGGCGGCAAGACCATGGCGATCATCAACGCCCTGGAAACCAGCGGCTTCGCCTATACCCTCGCGCGGCCGAGTCTGGTCGCGCTGAACGGCCAGAGCGCAAGCTTTCTCGCCGGCGGTGAAATACCGATTCCGGTGCCCAGTTCCGGCAGCGACAGCGTGTCGATCGAGTACAAGGAATTCGGCATTCGCCTGACCCTGACGCCGACCATCATCGGCCGCGATCGCATCGCCTTGAAGGTCGCCCCGGAAGTCAGCGAACTCGACTTCAGTAACGCGGTACAGATCGCCGGCACCACCGTGCCCGCCCTGACCATCCGCCGCACCGACACCAGCGTGTCACTCGGCGATGGCGAAAGCTTCGTCATCAGCGGCTTGATCAGCACCACCAACAGCTCGCAGGTGAACAAGTTTCCCGGCCTCGGCGATATCCCGGTGCTCGGCGCCTTTTTCAAAGGCTCGCAGATCAAGCGCGAAGAACGCGAACTGCTGATGATCGTCACCCCGCATCTGGTCCAGCCACTGGCCGCCGATGCGCAACTGCCGTCGTTACCGGGCGAAAAACTGCGCAACTACGACCCGAACTTCTACCGCATGTTCTTCCTTGAAAACGGCAACTTCGACAAGCGCAGCGGGTTATCGCAATGAGCCAGAGCCTGAGCCAGACCTTTCTCGCCATCACCCGCAACAGCACCGATCTGGAGTGGCTGCAAGGCGCGCTCGCACCGTTGGGCCAAGTGGTCAGCGCCGGTGGCGGCAGCCTCGACGAACTGCTGGCGCTGGTGGACGTGACCTTTGCCAATCTGGTGTTCGTCGGTCTTGATCGCGAGCACGTGGTCGCCCAGAGCGCGTTGATCGAAGGCGCGCTGGAGGCCAAACCGATGCTGGCGATCGTGGCCCTCGGCGACGGCATGGACAATCAGTTGGTGCTCAACGCGATGCGTGCCGGCGCCCGCGATTTTGTCGCCTACGGTTCGCGTTCGAGTGAAGTCGCCGGCCTGGTACGGCGCTTGAGCAAACGCCTGCCGCCCGTGGCACCGAATACGCAATTGGGCGGCCTCACGGTGATGTATGGCGTGCAGAGCAGTTCCGACGGCGCACTGCTGGCCAATCACATGGCCTTGGTGGTGCAAAAAAGCGGTCAGCAAACCTTGTTGCTTGATCTCGGTTTGCCGCGCGGTGACAGCCTCGCCCTGCTCGGGCTGGAGAGTTCGTTCCACTTCGGCGATGCCTTGCGCCACTTGCGCAGGCTCGACGCCACGTTGATCGACAGCGCCTTCACCAGTGCCGAAGCCGGCCTGCGCATTCTCGCCTACGCCAGCAACGACGAGCCGCTGGAAAACACCAGCGCCGCCGAGCTGTACATGTTGCTCAGCGCCTTGCGCCAGCACTTCCAGCACATCGTCGTGAACCTCACCGGGCAGACCGACAGCGAAGCCTTGCGCACCTTTGTCAGCCACTGCGACAAGTTGCTCTGGTACACCGATCAGAACGTGCTCAACTGCCGACGCAACCTTGCCGTGCTCAATCTGTGGCGCGAAAAAGGCATGAAGCTCGACCACGGACGCCTGCTGATCGACCGCTACTTGAGCAATGTCGCGCCCGATTCGGAAACCCTCGGCAAGACCTTCAACCTGGAAGTGATTGCCACGCTGGCCCTCACTCCAGAAGTTCGTCTGAACGCGAAAAACCAGGGTGTCAGCCTGTTCGAACTGGCCCCGCGAGAAAAGCTCACCCAGAGCCTGCGCGCCCTCGGCGAACGTCTGGCGAAACGCTCCGAAGGCCTGGCCAAGCCCAAAGTGACCTGGTTCGACCGTTTGCGAGGCACCTCATGAGCGCAGAAAAACTCTTCGGCGCGACACCCCGCAGTGGCGTCGGCAACAGCGATCACGAAGGCCTGAAACTGGTCCTGCATCGCTACATCATTGATGCCCTCGAAGAGTCGGGCAAAAACCTGCTGGAAGGTTCACGCCAGCAACTCGCGCAATTTGTCACCGACAAAGTCGCCGAGTACATCGCGCGTTTGCACCTGGCGATATCGCGCTACGAAATGGAACGGCTGGCCGAAGAGATCGTCGACGAGCTCACCGGTTTCGGCCCGCTGGAAGTATTGCTGCGCGATCAGTCGGTAACCGAGATTCTGGTCAACGGCCCGCACCGGGTGTTCATCGAACGCGACGGTGTGCTGCACCAGAGTGACCTGCGGTTTATCGACGCGCACCACGTCGAACGCGTGATGCAACGCATCCTCGCGCCGCTCGGTCGGCGCCTCGACGAATCATCGCCGATGGTCGACGCGCGCCTGCCGGATGGCAGCCGGGTCAACGCGATCATCCCGCCGATTGCCCTCGACGGCCCGTGCCTGTCGATCCGCAAGTTTCGCAAGGACATGCTCAAAAGCAGTGACCTGATGGCGATGCAAACCATCGACCTGTCGATCTTCGAGTTTTTCCAGGATGCCGTCGGCAAGCGCTGCAACATCCTGATCAGCGGCGGTACCGGCACCGGCAAAACCACGCTGCTGAATATTCTCAGCCAGTTGATCAACCCGCACGAACGTCTGGTGACCATCGAAGACGTCGCCGAATTGCAGCTCGGTCACCCCCACGTGGTACGCCTGGAAACCCGTCCGCCGAACGCCGAAGGCCACGGTGAAGTGAAGGCCAGCGACCTGATTCGCAACGCCCTGCGGATGCGCCCCGACCGGATCATTCTCGGCGAGATACGTGGCGTCGAAGTGGTCGACGTCCTCACCGCGATGAACACCGGTCACGACGGTTCGATGAGCACCGTGCACGCCAACAACGCCCAGGATGCCCTGCTGCGTCTGGAGACACTGGTCGGCCTGACGGGTCGCTCCATCGCCGAACGCACCCTGCGCCAGATGATCTGCGCCGCCCTCGACGTGATCATCCAGTTGACGCGCATGCCTGACGGGCGCCGCTGCGTCAGTGAAGTCGTGGAAGTGGTCGGCATTCGCGAGGACGTCTACGTCACCAACACCCTGTTCCGCCTCGACCGTCGCAGCGGTTTCGGCTTCCTGCGCGAAGCCGTCAACCCGGCCGGCGACAAGCTGCGCCACGAAGCGCATCTGAGCTGACGGCAAGGAGCACCGAGCATGCTGGGACCGATCATTCTCATCGTTATCTGCCTGACGCTGCTGGGGCTGTCGATCCGTCTGTTCCTGCAAGGCTTGCGCAAGACCGCCACGGAAAAAGTCCTCAACCGACTGGCCGCCGGACAGCCGCAACTGGCGCCTGAAAAACCTGTGTGGGTCGGCCTGGAGCGGATGTTTCTGCGTGCTGGACTGGGCCGTCCGAGCGAGCGTTTCGGCCTGTGGCTGAGTCTGTGGGCGCTGGTGATGGCGCTGGGGTATTTTCTTGCCGACTGGATCGGCCTGCTGCTGATGATCGTCATACCGCCACTGCTGTTGCGGCTGTACATCGCCATTCTTTACCAGCGCCGGATCAAACGCATGATCGAGCAACTGCCGCAGTTGCTCGATCACACCGTACGCAGCCTGAAGTCCGGGCGCACTCTGAGCGACGCGGTGATGGGCGGCATTGAAGCCAGCGAAGATCCGCTGAAAAAAGCCATGGGCCGGGTCCAGCGCAACGTGCAATTGGGCGTGAACTTGCCGGATGCCGTCAGCGACTTTGCCGAACTCTACGAACAGGACGAACTGCGCATGTTCGCCCTCGGACTGAAGGTCAATCATCGCTACGGCGGCAACGCCAGCGAGCTGCTGGAGAACCTGATCAAACTGATCCGCGAACGCGATCAGGGCGCCCGGCAACTGCGCGCCCTGACCGGCGAAACACGCATGACCGCGTGGGTGCTCGGCTCATTGCCGTTGCTACTGGTGAGTTACTTCATGCTGACCAATCCCGGCTACATGCTCGGGATGTGGAACGACGCGAGCGGCCAGCACATGCTGATCAGCGCCGCCGTGTTGCAAGTGTTCGGCAGCCTGGCGCTGTGGCGCATGTTGCGGAGCGTCTGACATGGTCTACCTCGCCGCTCTCATGTTGCTGCTCGGCGCCCTGCTACTCGTGGTCAATCACTTGCTGACCGAACGGCGTCGGGTGCGTCAGGTCAATCAGCGCTTGCAAGGGCATCTGGTGCGTGAAAACCGCTTCGGCAGCTGGCTGCGCGCACTGGGCGGCAGCAAGTTCGGACAACGCTCGGTGAGCATCGACAGCGAAACCCAGACTCTGCTCAACCGCATCGGCTGGCGCCGCTCTAGCGAACGGGCGCTGTACGCCGCCTGCCAGATCGGCACGCCGTTGCTGACATTGGGTTTGGCGATTTTTTTGCAAGAGGTGTTTTTCCCGCAGGCTGACAACCGCTGGATCGTGCCGATGCTCGCCACCGGCGGCGGCTATCTGCTGCCCAAACGCTTGCTGGCCTACGCGGCGGCACGCCGGCAGAAAACCATCGCCGTGGAGGTGTCGACGTTCATTCCGCTGCTTCGCATCCTCTTCGAATCCGGCATGGCCGTTGAACAAGCCCTGCGTGTACTCAGCATCGAAGCGCAAAAATTGTTGCCGGAACTGACCAGCGAACTGCGCCTGATTCTGACTCGTGTCGACTCCGGTCTGGAGCTCGGCCAGGAATTGAACAAAGCCGCGGTGATGCTCGCCGTCGACGAATTCACTGACACCTGCGTGATCCTCCAGCAACTGATTCAACAGGGCGGCGGCGCGATGAAATCGCTGCTGGCGCTCAAGCAATTGCTGGATGACCGGCGCCTGACGCGCCTGCAGGAATACATCTCGAAAATGTCCGCGAAGATGTCGGTGGTGATGATGCTGTTTCTGTTTCCGGCACTGCTGATCGTCCTCGCCGGCCCGGGCTTCACCGCGATTGCCCGGGCGTTCGCCAACTGACCTTGCTCATGGAGAGCGTTTGATGAAAGTACTGATAGTCATGGCAAGTCTGTTGCTGCTCGGCGGTTGCGCCACCGACGGCCAGGCACCTTGGACGGCACTGCTGGCACCGAGCAGTTGCAGCAAAATGACTCAGGAGCAGGAACTGGCCCTGAACCTCGCGGACGACCTGGCCAACGACGGCAAACTGCACGCCAGCCTGGCCAACCTGCAAAGCCTGCCGGACAACATCAGCGAAGTGCGCCTGCGCAAGGCGAAGGTTTATCGTCTGCTCGGCCGCAGCGAAGCCGAGCCGCTGTATCGCGGCCTGCTCGGCGGCTGCCTGACCGCCGAAGCCGAACACGGCCTCGGCCAGCTCTATGCCGCCCGTGGCGACAACGGCCAGGCCCAGGCCCACCTGCAACGCGCCGCCCGCCTGGCCCCCACCGACGATAAAATCCGCAACGACCTCGGCGTGGTCTACCTCAACCAACTACGCCTCAACGACGCCCGTTTCGAGTTCCTCACCGCCATCGAACTCAAGCAGAACAACCAACTGGCGACCCTGAACATGGTCACCCTGCTGCTGTACCAGAACGACTGGCCACAAGCCGCCGAAATCGTCAGCCGCGCGAAACTGACCCCGGAACAATTCACCGAAGCCCAGGAACGCGCAGAAAAACTCAAAGCCCCGGTCAAGCCCAAACCCGCCACCAGCAATCAAGTGGCCGCCGTCGCTGATCCGTTGCCGTCATCGCTCAAATAAGGAGACAGCCATGCATCCCTTCAAAGGCCTGTGCTACCTGACCCTGCTCAGCCTGCCCCTCAGCGCCGCCGCCATCGACGCCGGCCCCGCCTCCGCGCAACAACAGGAAACCGAAGGCTGGCTGGTCCTGCAAAGCCGCAACAAAGCCGCCTCGCCCAAGCCACAAGCGGCAACTGCGACCGAACGGGATCTGGCGATGCAGCGCTGGTTGAAGAAGTACAAATATGAGATACCGGATTTTTATGACCCGGATGCGGGTGGGAAGATCGAGACCAAGAATTAGTGATGTGGTGACCTTGCGGGCGCTTTCGCGAGCAGGCTCGCTCCCACCTTTTGAAATGCACTCCACCTGTGGGAGCGAGCCTGCTCGCGAAGAACGATGATACGGTGTGGCTGCCGGATCAGGTCTGCGGATCTACCCGATCCAATGCCCGGTTTACTGCCAGTTCGGCGAGCATGATGATCTGCTGAATCGCCAGCGCGGTATTGCGCTCAGGCCGGGCCAACTGATCGGCAAAGTTACCGGCCAGTGTGTTGGCCGAGGCCAGGGATTCGCAGGCGTGGGCGAGCAGGCTTTCGGTATCGATTTTCGGATGGATGAGGAACATCGTGGTGGGTTGGTGAGGTTTCGCAGGTTCGGGGCAGAGGTAGAAATCGAGGGCGCGTTTGATCGCTTCGCGGCTCTTGACGAGGTCGTCGGCGCGGATGGCTTCTTCGAGCGGGGTGGTGGATTCGGTGGGTGGGTCGGGGATCAGTTTGTCCATTGAAACAACTCCAAAGTCTTTGCCACCACCCACTGCCATTCTCACGGGGCAAAAGGTGGCAGCTGTATGCGGGGTGAGAATACCGGTTATGGACACCCGGCCAGACCGAAGTCTGCCCGCACACAGCCGCCATGACACATTGCAGACAGCAGACAAGCTGGCGGCAATTATGCGTGCACAAGGACTGGATGACCATAAATTGCCGGGTTCTCACACCCGATCGCTGAGTGTTCAGCGACAGCCAGAGAAGAGCGCACGTCCGACGGACAACCTGAAAACAGTGTGGGAAGGTTCCGGTTATCTGCCACAAATTTAAACAGCCAAAAGCCAACCCTCACCCTAGCCCTCTCCCAGAGGGAGAGGGGACTGACCGAGTTGTCTGGGAGAGCTAAGCCGACGTGAAAGACCGGGTCGAATTCAGACTCTGAAACAGATCAAAAGCCCCTCACCCTAGCCCTCTCCCAGAGGGAGAGGGGACTGACCGAGTTGTCTGGGGGAGCTACGCCGACGTGAAAGACCGAGTCGAATTCAGACTCTGAAACAGATCAAAAGCCCCTCACCATAGCCCTCTCCCAGAGGGAGAGGGGACTGACCGAGTTGTCTGGGGGAGCTACGCCGACGTGAAAGACCGAGTCGAATTCAGACTCTGAAACAGATCAAAAGCCCCTCACCCTAGCCCTCTCCCAGAGGGAGAGGGGACTGACCGAGTCGTTTGGGAGAGCTACGCCGACGTGAAAGGCCGGGTCGAATTCAGACTCTGAAACAGATCAAAAGCCCCTCACCCGCTCCTAACCACTCAACAGGATGAGCGTTAGCTCGGCTGCAGCTTTTGATCTGTTGGCCCCTTCGGCAGGCTGAGTGGAGGGATTTATCCGGGGGTGGGAGCGCAGCGACCGTTTGGCGAAGCCAAACACATCGAGAGGAGGTGCAGCGAAGCAAACCGTAGGCGATGCCCCCGGATAGATCCCGGAACGAAGGAACCCCGAGCCCTAGCGAGGGGCCGAACGCCGGGGCCCAGCCTTTTGGTTACTTTTTGGCGTCTGAAAAAGTGACCCGCTGTAAGAGCGGAACCGTCAGCGGCAACACCCGCAGCAACGGATATTCACCCAAAACCCCAAGAACCTGGTCGGCCCACAGGCCGCCAAGTCAATGCGCCGTAACCCGCTGCCGCGCAGCCGATGCACTCGGCGAAAGAGCCAGAGCCAACTGCGTCCGATTATGCATATGCGTCAACCGCAACACCTGCGAAACATAAAGCTTCACCGTGTTCTCGGTAATCCCCAACTCACAGGCAATCTGATAATTGGTCTGCCCCTTACCGACCAACCGCGCCACATCCAATTGCCGCGGCGACAACTGATTGAAAATCGCCGGCATCTCCTGCGCATCAGCCTCGGCAGGCTCACCACCCGACACATCGCGAGCCACCGCCGAAGGACTGCGCCGCACCTTGTCCAGGTCCTGGTACAGGTCATCAATCGACTCAGACAAATACTGCAACTTCTGATTCAAATGCCCCAACTGCAGATTCTTCTGCCGCTCCTGCAGAGCAACCTCCTGACGCCGCACACCTTCGAGCAACTCATCCAGATCAATCGGTTTCTGATAATAATCGGCAATCCCAGCCCGCAACGCCTTGATCACGTCCTGCTTGTCGGCACGCCCGGTGAGCATGATCGCCTCAAACGCGCGATGCTTGCCCGCCAGCCGCTGCAATGCCTGGATCAACTGAATGCCATCCATGTCCGGCATGTGCAGATCACTCAGCACCAGACCGATCTCCGCGTCCTCACTGAACCGCTCGATCGCCTGCTGACTGGACTCACACGGCACACAGCGATAACCGCTGCTTTCAAGAAACTCGCACAACTCCTCCACGATCAACGGCTGATCGTCGACCACGAGGACTTTTACCGCAGACGTAAGCTTGTTCACGTGCTACTCCATGTCCCAGGCCAAAGCTGACCATTCCTGTACTGCCAGCCTTTGGCTGTATAACCAGTCCCTTTGAAAGTAGACGCACTTTCCGACTATGTACATAGAACTAGTGGCGCTTGGCGACTAATGGATCCAAAGTAGAACGAGCACCGTACCGATCAGCACGAACGGTGCAAATGGCAGCTTTTTTGACATATCTGGCCCTAGATATCGCAGACGTTCTCTAAGCCCTTGACTCATATGGAGCCAGACTCTTGGCGCCAACAGCATCCAGAGCACGCTGGCGAACCCCGCACCGATAAACACGCCGAGAATAAACAGACCGTCCGTCGCAAGGCCAAGAGCTGTCATTAATTTCACATCGCCGGCGCCCATCCGACCCATGAAAAACCCCGGCAGGGTCAGCACCAGTGCGATCAGGCAGGCCCAGCCGCCCTGCCCCGCCTCAGCACCCAACCAGGTGCTGCCGGTCCACAGCAGATAAACCAGCGCCAGCGCCGCCGCGCCAAGGGTCAGGCCATTGGCAATGCGTCGTTGGCGGGCGTCTTGCGCCGCGCACAGCCCCAGCCAGATCAAGAGGACAAAACTGTACATCGGGTAAAAACCGTCCATTTTTGCGGAATGATTCTATGCTGATACTACGCAGTGACAGTCAGGGTAGACGCACTCATGAAAACCGGCTTTCGGAAGTCGCAAAAAGGTGCGGTGGCGATCGAGTTCGCCTTGGTGTTCATCATTTTTTTTGCCGTGTTTTACGGTCTGGTCAGTTACAGCCTGCCCTTGGTGATGATGCAATCGTTCAACCAGGCCACGTCCGAAGCGGTGCGCCGCAGTGTCGCGGTCGATCCCAACACGCCCAACTATTCAACGGTCGTGCTCAACACCGCGAACGCCACGCTGACCCAGCAATTGTCCTGGATTCCGCCGGTCTTCAACCTGGTAGTCGGCGTTGATACCAGCAGTCAATACAGCGCATCAGGCCTGCTGACGGTGCGCGTGGATTATCCGGTCAGCAAGTTGAATCAGGTCATGCCGTTCCTGGTGCTTCCGGTCGTTGGCACAGTGCCCAATCTGCCCACCTACCTGACCGCCAAATCGAGTCTGCAATTTTGACCTCGGGGGACAAGCTCTTCGGGCGCTTGCTCAAACGCACGCCGGCCGCCGCCCACGAGTTGCCCGACCCACTCGGCTCACCCGCGACCGGCTTGCACCTGTACCTGAACGATGACGGCGGTGTGCTGCAAATCGCCGGCCCGCTGCGCCATCTGCTGGCGCAGTTCAAACCTCAAGATCAACCCTTGCCACTCAGCACTTATTTGCTGCCGCACAGCACACTGACCATCGAAGGTCGGCCACGGGAGTGGCAGGGGCTCTTGCTGGATCTCGACTTCTGCGGCCTGGGCGAGCAAACCGTGCACCTGCGTGGCTGGGTACAGCCGCTGGGCGACGGCTGGCTGATGCAGTTGATCGACATCGCTGACTTGCTGCTTGAACGCCAACAATCGCGTCAGCGTGATGCCTGCCAATTGATCGCCGGGCAGGTCAGCGAACAGTTACGCGCCTGCAGCCAAGTGCGTTTGCCGGTGATCGTCAGCGAACAATTGCAAATGATCGCCCAGCGCTGGCATATCCCCTGTCTGGCGCTGGCCTTGCTCGATGATGAGCAACAGGGCTGGCAAATCCATCGCCAGTATCGCGCCCACGATGCGCAGGATCTGTGGCATGACGGGCAGCGCCTGGGCACGCCATTGGACAGCCTTAACGGTGCCGCGCCGCAACGCGTCGGCGCGCAGCATGGCCTCGATGAACATTCGCGGGTGCAGGTTCTGTTTGGCAGTGCCGAAGGTTTCGCGGTGCCGTATAGCGATGAGCGCGGTGTGGTGGCCTGGCTGCTCTGCGGTTTTTATCCCGTGGACAGCGCCGCGCCATACCTGACCGAGCGCGACTGGATGACGCTGTTCGGCGCGCTCGCCGGGCCGTTGCTCGGGCGCCTGCGCGAACAACAACATCACCTGCAACTGGAGCGCATCGAGTCGCTGCAAACCCTGCTTGGCACCGGCTGGTGGGAGATTTTGGCAGGCGACGCCCACGTTCAACTGGCCCCCGCGCTGGCGGCGGCCCTGAACGTGAACCCTGGCGGATTAGCGTTGGAAGACTGGCTGGCGCAAATCCATCCCGCCGACCGCGACGAGTTGCGCAGCCGTCTGCAAGCCTTGCAACAACACGGCGAAGCCCTGACGTTATCGGTGCGCCTGCGCGGTGGTAATAACGAGCAGGCGCCCACGTGGTATCGCGTGCAGGGCCAAGTGATTGGCAATGGCGAGTACCGCCGGCTGGTCGGTTTCATGCTCGATATCAGCGACATCCAGAACCAGCAACAACGGGCCGCCGCCGCCCATGCACGGCTCGACAATCTGATCGCCAGTTCGCCCGCAGTGATTTATGTCCAGAACTACCACGAAGGCGCGCTGATCCCGGCGTTCTTCAGTGCCAGCCTGCACCCCTTGCTGGGCTGGAGCCTTGAGGACTGCGGCAGCGGCGCACTGATCGAAATGATTCACCCTGACGATCGCGACCTGTATTTCGCCCGCAGCCGTCAGTTGTTGCGCGAAGGTTCGGTGCGCGCACGTTATCGCCTGCGCGACCGCCACGGTGAATATCACTGGCTGCTCGATGAAGCCAAACTGCTGCGCAATGACCTCGGCCTGCCGGTGGAAGCGGTCGGTTTGTGGCTGGACGTCACCGAAGCGACTCTGGCGGCCGAGCAGGTGAAAAAGAGTGAAGAGCGCTACCGGATTCTGGTGGAGGATTCGCCGGCGATGATCTGTCGCTACCGCCCGGACCTGATTCTGACCTTCGGCAACCGACCGCTGGCGACGTACCTGGAATGCACACCGGAGCAACTGCCGGGGGTCGATCTGGGCAGTTGGATGTCCGCGGAACAACGCGCCGCCTTCGTCCTGCGCCTCGCTTCACTGACCGCAGAGGAACCGGTAAGCACCGCAGAAATCAGCCTGCAACTGCCCGGCCGCGAACACGCCTGGTGGGTCTGGTCCGATCGCGGCGTGTTCGACGAACACGGCCAATTGATCGAAGTGCAAGCGGTGGGCCGCGACAACACCGAAGTGCGCCGCTCGCAGCAGCAACTCACGCAAAGCGCGAAAATGGCCACCCTCGGTGAAATGGCCACGGGTCTTGCCCATGAAATCAATCAGCCGTTGAACGTGATGCGCATGGCCATCGTCAACGTGCTCAAGCGTCTGGGCAACGGCGATGTGCAGGTCGACTACCTGACCGACAAACTCAATCGCATCGATGCGCAGGTGCAGCGCGCGGCGAAAGTAGTCGATCACATGCGCGTATTCGGCCGGCGTTCGGAGATCGAGCAGCAACTGTTCAACCCCGCCTCGGCCATCGAGGGCACGCTGTCGCTACTGGCCGAAGGCATGCGCGGCAAAGGCGTGGACTTGCGTATCAGTGAGACCGGGTTCGAGGTGCAAGTGCGCGGCTATGTCGATCAGCTTGAGCAGGTATTGATCAACCTGATGGTCAATGCGCGCGACGCGTTGCTGAGCAAACGCGAGAAGGACTCGAGCTTCAAACCGTGGATTGCGATCTACGCTGAACGCGATGAACAGAGCGTACGGCTGTGGGTCGAGGACAACGGTGGCGGCATTGATCCGCGCTTGCTGGAGCGGATCTTCGAACCGTTTTTCACCACCAAGCCGATCGGCGTCGGCACCGGATTGGGGCTGTCGGTGAGCTACGGCATCATCGACAACATGGGCGGCGAGTTGAGCGTGCGCAATTCGGTGGAGGGCGCGCGGTTCTGCATCGAGTTGCCGATTGCCGCGGATGCCTAGATCACCAGATAGGCCTTGCCGGTCTGGCCGCAGGTCATGTTGGCACCGACGTCGACGTCCATCAGGTTGATGCCCAGACCTTTGAGCAGGTTGTTCAGCAGCGGATCGAGCAACGGACTAATTGCCCCGGTCACCACGGGCAACAATCGGTTGGTGACATCGCTGATCAACGAGGCAACACCGGTGACGATGGCACCCAGCGGATTACTGCCCTGCGGTTTGTAGACGATCAGGTTGATGCCCGCGAGGGTGTTCGACAGGCTGCCGACGATGTTGCTGGTTGGCGCTGCCGGCAAGATGCTCGGCGGCAGTTTGAGGTTGGCCGGGGTGGCAAACGGTGTGCTGCTGGAGAACACCAGGTCTTGCGAGTTTTGCCCGACACTGGTGTCGAGCATGATGCCGATGCCTCCCGCGCCGAAAGGAACATGGGTGGCAGGATCACAGGTGCCGAGCAGCAGGATTTTGTGACAGGTGACGATCCCCAGATCGATCAGCGCCAAGGGCGCCACCGTGGGTTCGGCCGCTGAAGAAAAGGCATTGGTCGAATCGATCTTGCCGAGTTTCAAGTCAGCGATGGACGTAATGGTATGCGCAGTCAGGCTCTTGGTGCCGGTGGTGCCCGTCGGACAGCTGTAATCGGTGACATAACTCTTGGCGCCGCCGGCATCCAGACTGATGTCAATTTGCGGTGATGGCAGCAATTGTGGATCAAGTTGCTCACAACCGGCGCCCAACAGGCACAGGACCGAATTGAGCGTACTGACCAGATTCAGACTCAGTAGTGCATTGAGGGTCGGGGTCAATCCACCCACCAGCCCCAGCACGGCATTGGCCAGTCCCGTCACCCCGGACAGTACCGGCAGATTCACTGAGACCAGCGTGCGAACCTGCGCCGTACGCACATAAATCCGGTCCGCCCCGGTCGGGTTGAGCTTGGCCCGCGCCGGATCGCCAATCGCGGAAAACTGCGGTGGCTCGATCACTTTCACCCGCACCGTGACATTCGCCAACCCCAGCACGCTGATCGGCAACGTTGCCGCCACCGCACTCTTGCTGTTGGCCAGTTGCACCACGCCCTGAATCAGCTGCAGCAGTTGCAGATTGGCGTCCAGTCCTGCCGATGTAGTGCCGGTCTGCAATTGCAGGATGTCACCCAGTTTGACCGGCGCCGCGTTGATCGCGGCCACCTGCAATTGGCCCAGCGCAGTGATCACCTGGGCGGTCGCGCCGTTGAGTTGCACCACCGTCGCCGCCGCCTGAATCAGTTGCGTCACCGTGGCCTGAGTGTTGAGTAATTGCGTGTAGTTGCCCACCGCGACGTTGAGATTGATTGCCAGTTGATCAAGGTATTTGAGCAAGTTGATGTCGGTGTTCAGCAGGCCATCCCAGCCCAGTGCCGTGAGGTTGACGTTGCCGCCGAGCAGCCCGGAAAACAGCGGGTTGAGGATGTTCGACTGGGCCGTATCGATGTTGGCCAGGGTGCTGCGAATATTCAGCTGGGCCACCGTCGGCTGCGGTTTGGCGGCCACCGCCGAGGCATTGAGCGTGGTATTGAGACTGACCGGTGTGCCGCTGAACAAGGCCTGTACGCCACCGGCAAAACTGGTGGTCACCGTGCGACTGGCGACGACTTTGACCGCTGCTGCTTGCGTGGCATCCACCGCGAATGTGCGCAGGCCGGTAGCGGCGGTCACCAAGGTGCCGCACGTGGTGGCGAGGGTGTTGCTGGCATCCACAATGTAGCCATTGCGCACGGCGCTTTGCCCGGCATAACTGGCGGCGCTCAGGCCCGGCAGGCAATTACCGCCACGGCTGACGGCTTCGAGGGCGGCGTTGTCGACCACCCGCTGCAATTTGCGTTGTTCCATGTACAAGCGGCCGGTGTCGACCACCAACAGCAGCATCACCACCGCCAGACTGAGGGTGGCCGCCGCCATCAAGCCAATCGCCCCGCGCTGGCGGGCCGGGCCGTTGAATCGCGAACGAGGCGACATGGCGCACTCCTTTGCCGTTACCTCCATTGATGCAAATGAGTGTAGACGCGCCTAATGGCAACGCGCCATTTCGAACAGACAAACATCCCTGTGGGAGCGAGCCTGCTCGCGAAGGCGTCGTGTCAGACAAATAACAGTTGCATGACACCCTGCTTTCGCGAGCAGGCTCGCTCCCACATTGGAATTCAGGGTGGAACAAAAAAATGGGAGCTCAACAGCCCCCACCTTTTAACGGATTCACCGCGGTGGATAGTTGGCCAGAATCCGCGTGACCGTCTCGCGGATGGCGTTGCTGCGATCCTGCGGATTCGGTTTGCTGGAGAGCATCTGCTCATCACTGCCGCGCCACACCAGTTTGCCGTCCTTGCCGTCGAGCAGGTCGATCTGGATCGTTGCGACCTTGTAGGTGATGTTGCGCGTTTCGTTGTACATCGGCGCGCCCCAGTAGCCGTTCCACGGGCCACCCCAACCGCCGCCGTAATTGGTCGTCACTTGCTGCTGGCGATCCTCGACGATCAGGTAAGTCTGCACATTCAGGTCGCCCTTGGCGCCCGCAGTGGCCGGGCGCAGACCGCGCTGGTCGAGTTGATCGGCGACGGCCTGGCGGATGCGTTGCTCGGTCAGGTCGCTTTTGATTCGCGGATCATCGGGGCGATATTGCAGGGCGGGGTCTTTCCAGCTCCAGCTGCGATAAGCGGCGAAGTCGCGGCTGGCATCGAAGTCATGATTGACCTGGTTGGCGGCGCAGGCACTGAGCAGTGCGGCCAAGACCAGTAGAGCGAGACGGCGGAACATGGTTTTTCTCCGATTGAAGACATGAACCTGCGGCAGCTTCTGATTGGCAGGAAGCTAACTGGGAGGATACGCCGACATGGCCTTTTCCACAGCCTCGCGGATCGAATCGGTGCGATCGATTTCGCTGCCCTTGTTCGCGGTTTCGGCACTGGCACTCCAGACCGGTTGCCCAGTGCCTGCATCAAACAGATCGACCTGCACCACCACGACCTGCTCGGAATACGTGCGTACGATCGGCACCGTGTTGTACATACCGTAACCGCGTCCATATCGATCATAGCTGCCGTATCCACCGCCGTAATAACCGTAGTCGTCCTGAACCTGACGCAAACGGGTTTCCAGTCTTAGATTGGCGCTGACCAGCAGGTCGGCCGGGCGATGGTCGTGCAACGGGCGCAAACCGCGTTGGTCCAGCGCATTGCTCACCGCTTCGGCCACTTGCGCCGAATCAGCCCACGCCGTGCCCGGTGGCAGTTGCCCGTTGCGCCACGCCCAACTGCGATAACGCCCATAATCGCGCGGCGGCGCCGGGTACGCGCTGCGGTCGAAGGTGGTGGCGGCTTGCGGCGGCGCCGGCGGCAAGGGCCGCGATTGCGCCACGTAGGGGTTGCTGCTCTGGCAAGCAGCCAACCCCAGACACATCAGCAGTAACCCGGATTGAGCTTTCATGTCGCGCTCCGATCAGATCGGCCGGCAGATCCAGTGCAAATAGCGCCCAAGCCCGGCGAAGCTTGGGTGACGACGGTGAGCGAGCTCCATCTCAAGCAAATCCACAAGTTCAGCGCGGGCCTGGAATTCCACCGGCATGTAGTCGTGGAAAACCCGGATCCCGCTCTGGCTTTCGACCTGCCACAGGCCGTCGAGTTGCGTTGCCAATTCCCTTGGATCGAGCGGCTGCTGCGGGGTCAGGCTCTGCTTTTCGCCGGCCATGACGTTCTTGCGCATTTTCTTGAAATGGCCTTTGAGCAGGTTGCGATAGATCAGCGCATCGCGGTTGTAGAACGCCAGCGACAACCAGCCACCGGGTTTGGTCAGTTGATGCAGCACCGGCAGGATTGCATGGGGATCGGCGAGCCATTCCAGCACGGCGTGGCAGATCACCAGATCGTACGGTTCGGTGAGTTGCCCGAGCAGTTCCTGCCACGGCGCCTGAATGAACGTCGCGGTTTGCCCGGCTTCAGCGAAACGCTGGCGCGCACCTTCAAGCATCGGCGCGGCCGGCTCGGTGAAGGTCACCTCGTGGCCGCGCTCGGCCAGCCACAGCGACATATGTCCGAGGCCGCCGCCAACGTCGAGCACCCGCAACGGGCGATCCGGCAGCGCTTCGGCGAGGTCTGCCTGCAACACCGCGAGACGGATCGCACCTTTGGCGCCACCGTAGATTTTTTCGGCGAACCGCGTCGCCAACTGATCGAAATGTCGGTCGCTCATCAGCTGAACCGCCGTTCGCTGTCGGCGAGCTTGCTGCGCACCACTTCATTCATGTCCAGCCCCAACTCGCTGCACAGCAGCAACAGATACAGGACGATATCGCCAACTTCTTGCCCTGCATGAGCGAGTTTGTCAGCGGGTAACTGGCGCGACTGGTCTTCGGTCAGCCACTGGAAGATTTCCACCAGTTCGGACATCTCGACACTGGCCGCCATGGCGAGGTTTTTCGGGCTGTGAAATTGCCGCCAGTCATTGCGGTCGCGAATGGCGTGCAGGCGTTCGGTCAGTTCAACAAGGTTCATCGGGCTCTCCTGAAGGCGTATAGCTTCGGGGGGATACGACTTGAAGGCAAGCGTAAACCCTGTAGGAGTGAGCCTGCTCGCGATGACGCCATTACATTCAACATCATCGTTGACTGACACACCGCTATCGCGAGCAGGCTCACTCCTACAAGGGCGGTGCAAACCTTCTATCATGCAGGGAACTCGGCCACCCGCGTTGTGGCCCAAGGCTCAGCTCTTTCATCAGGATGCACACATGCAGGTAGAAAGCTTTTTCGAATGGCTCGGGCAGGCGCTCGGTTCGATCATCCGCTTTATCGTCGATGGGCTCAGTGGGCTTTTCAATATTTTGAGCAATGCCGGCGGCAACTTCGTCGACGGGCTGGCGAAGACGCTGGGCATGGACACCTCGATCATCAGCATCATCGCGCTGATCGTCGGGCTGATGCTGTTGTGGTCGGCGATCCGGGCGTTCATGAATGCGTCGATCATTGCCGGGATCATCTGGTTGTTGCTGGGATTGTGGCTGCTTAGCTGGATTATTCATTAGGCCTTTGAAGAGCCCCTCACCCTAACCCTCTCCCGGAGGGAGAGGGGACTGAATGGGGGATATTCAAGAGCTACACCGACTTGAGCGAGCTTCAGCGAATCCATAATCGGCACATTCTCTCAGGTCGATGGATGACGCCAGACACCTCGGTCGGCCCCCTCTCCCTCTGGGAGAGGGCTGGGGTGAGGGTGGCTTCTACCGCTACAATGCCGCTCCCCCAAGGAGCCCGCATGTCCACTCTGACCGCCGACTGGCGCGACCGCCCGACTCACCGCAAGGTCTGGGCACTCGCCGCGCCCATGATTCTTTCGAATATTTCCGTACCGCTGGTGGCGCTGGTCGACAGCACTGTCATTGGCCACTTGCCCCACGCCCATCAATTGGGCGCGGTGGCAGTCGGCGCCAGCCTGTACACCTTTCTCGCCTGGGCCATGGGCTTTCTGCGCATGGGCACCACCGGGTTTGCCGCGCAAGCTGCCGGGCGCAGCGACGGCGCGGCGTTGCGGCAGATTCTGTTGCAGGGCTTGCTACTGGCGATGGGACTGGCACTGGTGCTTGGCACGCTGGGTGTGCCGCTGAGTGGGGTTGCGCTGCACTTCATGCAACCGTCGGCGGAGCTGGATCAGCTCACTCGTGATTTTTTCCACACGCGGTTGTTCGGCCTGCCAGCGGCGCTGGCCAGTTATGCGCTGGTCGGCTGGTTCCTCGGCACGCAGAACGCCCGGGCGCCGCTGGCGATTCTGCTGAGCACCAACCTGATCAACATCGTCCTCAATCTGTGGTTCGTCATCGGCCTGGACTGGGGCGTGGTCGGTTCGGCGCGGGCCTCGGTGATCGCCGAATGGAGTGGCGCCCTGCTCGGCCTGCTACTGACTCGCAAGGCGTTGCGGGCGTACCCGGGGCACATCGTCTGGGCGGCGTTGAAAATCTGGCAGAGCTGGCGTCCGTTGCTGGCCGTCAACCGCGACATCTTCATCCGCAGCCTGGCGCTGCAATCGGTGTTTTTCCTGATCACCGTGCAAGGCGCGCGGCTGGGTGATTCGACGGTGGCCGCCAACGCGCTGCTGCTCAATGGCTTGCTGCTGACCGCACATGCGCTGGACGGTCTGGCCCATGCCGTCGAGGCCTTGTGCGGACACGCCATCGGCGCCCGTGATCGTCTGGCCCTGCGTCGCTCGCTGGTGGTGGCGGGCGGCTGGTCGCTGATCGCCAGCCTCGGTTTCGCCAGCCTGTTTCTGCTGGCCGGGCACCTGTTCATCGAGATGCAGACCGACATCCAGAGCGTGCGCGATACCGCGTTCGTCTACCTGCCCTACCTCGCCGTGCTGCCGCTGATTGCGGTCTGGAGCTACCTGCTCGACGGCCTGTTCATCGGCGCCACCCGCGCGCGGGAAATGCGCAACGGCATGCTGATCACCGTGGTTTTGCTGCTGCCGTTCGCCTGGGCGCTGCAAGGTTTCGGCAATCACGGGCTGTGGATATCTTTTCTGCTGTTCATGGTGCTGCGCAGCCTGACCCTCGGTGCGCAAGCCTGGTGGCTGAAGCGCAATGATGGCTGGTTCAGTGGCGGCGTTCACTGAGCCGGCGTGTGCGCAATAAACCCGACGACCTGATCGAGCACCGGCGCCAGTTGCCGCAACGGTCGTGACAAGGTTGCCACCAACGTAATGTGATTGGGCCGCGAGTAATACAAATCCTGCACCGGCACCCCGGCCTGGCGCAGCTTGCTCGCAAGACCACCGGTGTTGCGCGTCGGGTTGACCAGATCATCTTTGCTTGCAGCAATCAGCAGAGCCGGCGGTGCGCCGCGACTGACATGGTTGATCGGCTGCGATTGCGGCGGCGAGTCCGGCCAGAAAAATACCGGGCGCACCTCGGGATTCTTGATTGGCAGAAAGTCATAAGGCCCGGCCAGACCGATCCAGCCCTGCAAGTCCCGTGGCGACATGCCCACCGCCGCGAGCCACTCACCATCCAGCGCAAGCATCGCCGCGTTATATCCGCCAGAGCTGTGCCCCATCACATACAAGCGCTGCGGGTTGCCGGAAAACTCGCGGATATGCGCTTTGGCCCACGCCACCGCCCGCGCGCCGTCCTGCAAAAACAGCGGATAGCGCACCTGCGGATACAAGCGATAATCCGCCACCACCGTGACAATTCCCCGCGACGCCAGCGCTTCGCCGACAAAGCGGTAGTCGACGCGCGAACCGCTGTTCCAGCTACCGCCATAGAAAAACACCACCACCGGCGCGCCGGGCATCGGCCGATGCGGTACATACACATCGAGCTTCTGCCGAGGGTCGTCGCCATAAGCGATGCCCACGGTCTTGTCGTAGGTACTGTCCGGGGTCAGCGCATTGAGTAACTGCACAGGCGAGCAACCGCTCAACACCAGCAGCAACACGATGCCCAACCCATGCCGGAATAAACCTGCCATACGCGCCGAACCTCGCTTCAGGACTGATCGCCGTGCCACTGCCGTCGTACATGGTCAAGCCGCTGCTGTTGGGTCAGCCCCACCGGCGGTGGCACCAGCACGGCACGCGGATGCAGCAAGCGTAGCCATAACCAGCCATCGAGCACGGTGCGGTCGCTGAATCCCAACGCCAGGCCTTGTTGAACATGGGAGGACATCGTCGCGTAATCGGTTCCCAGCGATTGGCACCAGCGCCAGACATGTTGCTCCAGAAGGCAGGTTTGCAAGCGTTCGCGCTGGCGTCGGGTCAGGCTCTCTTCGATGCTCAGCGGTTCGACGGCAAGCCCCGGATTGCGCAACTGCTGCCAGCCCTGACTGCCAATTGCACGGTCGGCCCAGGTCCCGCCGAACCAGCGCATCTGACGGATCGGCCCGAGCCAGCGGCTCAACTCAGCGGCGTCGCAGGCGTCGAAAAAATAGCTCGCAGTCTGTCGGTTGTAATAGCTGAGCAAGGCCCGATGACTCAAGCCGAACGACACCGTGAGCATGCGTTGCAAGTGGCTCAGCAACCGTTGAGCACAGACCTCACTACCCAGCAGCAACCCGCGCCAGGTGTTCGGGTCGCTGTGACACAACGCGGCCAATGCCGGGCAATCGCGCAAATCGATCAGCACCGGGCCGTGCTCGCTGACCGGTTCGAACTCAGTGCCATCGAACAGATTGAAGCACTGCACGTCGGCGAACGCCCGGCGCAAGATCAGCAAGGCCTGCGGTGCATCCGGGCCATCGAGCAACAGCCACTGCGCCATGGACTCGAGTATCGCGCCACTCATGTTGCGCCGCTCTGTTCAAGCGCGGTGACCAGTCGACAACTGCACACCGACTGGGAGCAATGGTTGAAACTGCCGCCGCCAGGGATCAGGCACAACAGCAGCAAAGGTTCACCCGACATCAGCCGTTGCTGCAGGCCGTCACTGACCAGGCTGTCGGGCAGTGGCAACGCCGGGACCTCGTTGCAGTCGCTGTCGGCGGCGATGGGCGGCTGCAGCACACCGCTGATCATCGGTTGATCCGGATCGCCCTCGAAAAAGCTCACCACCACCTCGACCCCATCGCTCAGCGCGGCCATGGGCGCCTGTGCCAGAGATGGCGCGAGCGGCAGCCAACAGTGACTCGGCGCCGCCCCTTCGCCTTGATACAGCCAGTCGAATTGCACCGCCACCGGGCGCAAGCGGTCGGGTTGTGGTTCATCGACCGCCACCACCCAGGCGCGTTGCAGGCTGTGCATGCGCAGGCGCGATAGCGCTTTGGCCGAGGCACACGGTACCTGCACCGCGCCGAACAGTCGGTTGGCGTACGGCGGTTCGTGGGATGGATCGGCGCGATGCTCAATGCGTGTCAGCAACCATGGGCGATTGCATTCGGCGAAGGGGTGCCCAGTCACCCGCAGCCAATGGCCGCTGCGCAACGCTGCCAGATCACTGCGACCTTCCGCGCGTTGCACAGCTGATGCATTGGCCGCAGTTGTGCTTTGCAATTGCCACTGGTGCAAGGCCGCAGAACCGTCGGCGTTGTCTTCGCACCGATAACGCACGGCACCTGCCAATGGCAACTGCGCCGGATCATCGGCAAAGACCAGGCAATGCCGGTCGCGGTCATGTTCAAAGTAATAGTGAATCCGCGCCTGCGCACACAAGCGCTGGAGCAGTTGCAGATCGGACTCGCGGTATTGCGTGCAGAACGTCCGGGCCGGGTAGTTGCCATGCAATTGGAAACGGCGCTGAGGACCGACGATCCCGTGCTCCCTGAGCACTTGCTCGATGATCTGCGGCACCGAACGACCACTGAAGATGCGCTGACTGAAGCGCAGCGCGAGGCAACCCAGCTTCGGCCCCAGACGAATCCGGCTCAACTGCAAGCCTTGTCCGTGCTCATGCTGGACAAGGCTCAGCAGTTGCCCGTGCACGCCCTCCCCCGACGGCCCGAAACAGAGGAACGCCGAACGGTACAGCAGGCCGGCGAGATCCAGGTGCGGATCGTCGATCAACACATCGATCTCGAACGCAAAGGATTCGCTGAGGGCTTCGCTACCGGTAAAGGCCAGGACTTCGAAGGGGTCGGACAGGCCCGCTACATCGAGACGAAACGACGACTCGTTGACTGGTTCGAACATGGGCGGATCTCTACAGGAGGGGCGGCCGGGGATTCTCGCCGAGAGCCATGGCCGAGTAGAGAGCTGAAGTACAACTTAGGAAATGACCTACGCGAAAAGCAGACCGGATGACTTTTCTGGCCGGGAATGCCAAGCCTTTCGCAAAGATATTGGGAGATATCCCACCGGGTCATGCGAATTTTCCGCCACCTACAGGAAAAATTCACACAACCCGGCGAGATCGCCACCTGGCCTCAGGAAGACAGGTAGGAGGAGCGGGTCAGGCCCAGACGCAAGGCATCGAGAAATTGCGTGCGCTCACTGGCACTGATGCGGGCACTGGCGCACTTGTCGCGGTAGTGAGTCATCAGTTCTTCCGGCGACAAGTGCACGTAACGCAGCATGTCTTCGATGGTGTCGTGGGTCTCGATGCCAGCGTGGTACACGCTGCCATCGGCGTTCTGGTAGATGTTCACCGAGTCGGTGTCCCCGAACAGGTTGTGCATGTCACCAAGGATTTCCTGATAGGCGCCAACGAGGAACACGCCCAGCAGGTAGTCTTCGCCTTCGTTCAAACCGTGTACCGGCAGACTGGTTTCGATGCTCTGCTCGTCGACGTACTGGTTGATCTTGCCGTCGGAGTCGCAGGTCAGATCCTGCAGCACCGCGCGGCGCAACGGCTCTTCGTCGAGACGGTGCAGCGGGATGATCGGCAGAACTTGGTCGATCGCCCAAGTGTCCGGCAGGCTCTGGAATACCGAGAAGTTGCAGATGTACTTGTCGGCCAGCTTGTCGTTGAGCTCGTCGAGCACCTGACGGTGCGAACGCTGACGGGCTTTCAGCGAGTTGTGCAGGCGACGGCAAACAGCGAAGTAGCACTGCTCGGCCAAGGCTTTTTCGGCCAGGGTCAGTTTGCCGTCGGCGTACTGCGCGGCCACGTCGCTCATGTAGTGGGTGGCGCGCCAGTAGGTCTCGGTGACCATTTCGATGTCGGTCGGGCCGAGCAGATCAACCAGCCACTGCACGGTTTCCGGCAGCGATTCCTTGTTTTCGATCTGCGGAATTTCGTCGTTGTGTTTCTCGACGTCGGTCACCTGCACCACCAGCATGGCGTGGTGTGCGGTCAGCGAACGGCCGCTTTCGGAGAAGATGTGCGGATGCGGCAGGGCCTGCGCGTCGCAGAATTCCTTGAGCATGCCGACCACGACACCGGCGTAATCGTCCATGTCGTAGTTGATCGAACTGGCGTTGCGCGAGTGCGTGCCGTCGTAGTCGACACCCAGACCGCCACCGACGTCGATGTGATCGACCGGCAGACCGAGGTTACGCAGCTCGCCGTAGTAACGGATCGCTTCTTTGAAGCCGTGCTGATAGTCAGCGAGGTTGGCAATCTGCGAACCCATGTGGAAGTGCAGCAGACGAATGCCTTGATCCAGGCCAGCGGCGCGGAAGCGCTCGACCACCGACAGCAGTTGCGCCGCCGACAGACCGAACTTGGATTTCTCGCCACCGGTGTCTGCCCACTTCGACGACGCCAGCGACGACAGACGCACGCGCAGGCCGACCTGTGGCTTGACCTTCAGCGACGCGGCTTCTTCGATCACCAGACCGACTTCGGATTCTTTCTCGATGACGATGAAGACGTTATGGCCAAGCTTCTGGCCCATCAGCGCAAGACGGATGAACTCACGGTCCTTGTAACCGTTGCAAACGATGGTGCCGCCCTTCGGCGCCAGTGCCAGCACGGCCAGCAGCTCAGGCTTGGAACCGGCTTCCAGACCGATGGATACGTCCTGGGTGGCGATGATGTTCTCGATCACCGCTTCTTGCTGGTTAACCTTGATCGGGTACAGCGCGGTGTACTTGCTCTGGTATTCCAGGCGCTCGATGTTCGCATCGAAAGCGCCGGTCAACTGGCGTACACGGTCTTGCAGGATATCGGGGAAGCGAACCAGCAACGGCAAGGACAAACCGCTTTTGCGCAGTTGGTCGACTTGCTCGAACAGGTCGATAGGCGAGCTGCTCGGGCCGTTCGGACGAACTTCGACGCGACCGGCGTCATTGATCGCGAAATACCCGGCCCCCCAATGGCGAATCCCGTAAACACTGCGGCTGTCCGCAACTGTCCATTGGCTGCCATCGTCTTTGCGTGTGCGTCGTACGGACATCGAAGTCCCCTATAAAGAAGTCATAGTGCGTCGCCTGATCGCAGGCCGGCGCAGTCTAAAGTATGAAAATGACGGTTCGTCAGCGCGGCGGTAGACCGCACTGACTGCGTGGAGTTTAGAAACCGGTCATGAACAGGCTCTGTGAAAACCATGGAGACGACGCCGGATCTGCAATGTTTCAGACCCGGATCAAGCCGCAGGTGGTTTTCACAGAGGCTGCTAGCCGCCGGACTTCTTCGCTTTGAAACCGTGCTTGATCAGCTCAGCCAAGAGTAGCTCGACATGATCGCCCTGGATTTCGATGATGCCGTCTTTCAACGCCCCGCCGGTGCCGCAACGTTTCTTCAACGTTGTCGCCAACTCTTTGAGCGCGTCTTCGGTCAGAGGCACGCCGGTGATGGTGGTCACCGTCTTGCCGCCACGGCCCTTGCTCTCGCGACGCACGCGGGCAATGCCGTCGCCGGCCGGGATCACGGTTTGTTTGCAGATACAGGCGTCCACCGGTTTGCTGCATTCCGGGCAATGACGACCTGCGTCGGTGGAAAATACCAGGCCACCTAAGGCGGCGAAGGATGCGGCTTTTTTGGCCACCGGCAATCCTCTTGGGAGGACAAAGACTGATCGCAACCTTGGGCAAGGTCAGCGACCGCGAAGCCCCACTCAGGCAGGGGCAGCGCTACTGCACCGGATGCTTCAATAAAAGCAGGACGGTGCAGCTTGAAAAGGTCGCGCAGTGTAACGGCAAAAATGCGACTTGCTAAGTGCCAATCGGCGCCAATTCATGTGTTCTTTGCGACGTCGCTTTGCTGCGCCTTCAGATAGCGCTTCAACGCGGCCAGAGAGTCCGGGCAATAAGGCTTTTGCTGGATTTCCTGCATGACCTGCTCGACCGGAATAAAGCGTGCTTCGAGGACTTCTTCCGGCTGCAGTTTGAGCGGACCGTCCCATACAGCGGAAAACGCCGAACACCACAGGCGATTGCCGGTGTCCTCGAAGTAGAAATGGTCATGGGCAGTCAACTCGACGCCGCTGACACCCAACTCTTCTTCCAGCTCTCGGGCCGCCGACTCGGCGTAAGTCTCATCGGCCTGCACCATGCCGCCTGCCGCGACATCCCAGTAACCCGGGTAAATTGCCTTGCTCAACGTGCGCCGGTGCACGCAAAGATCACCGGCGGAATTGAACAACATGATGTACGTGCCACGGCCGATCAGCCCGCGCTCGCGTAAATCGGCGCGCACGAGAGCGCCGAGCAGGTTGTCCTGCTCGTCGACCCAGGCGATCTGTTCAGCATCCGAGGCGGCGCGATGGGCCGCCTCTTTGGCGTTCTGGCTCATGAATCAGCCCTGATTGAGCAGTTGACGCAAATCGATCACAGCAGCGTTGGCACGGGAAATATAGTTGGCCATGACCAGCGAGTGGTTGGCCAGCACGCCGAAGCCACTGCCGTTAAGAATCATAGGACTCCAGACCGGTTCCTGCGAGGCTTCCAGTTCACGGATGATCTGACGCACGCTGACGGTGGCGTTCTTCTTCGCCAGGACATCGGCGAAGTCGACTTCGATGGCGCGCAACAGGTGCGAGAGTGCCCAGGCCTGACCGCGTGCTTCGTAGAACACGTTGTCGATCTGCATCCACGGAGTCTCGACAACTTCCTCGTCAACCTGCGGCACTTCGCCGATGGCCGGCACTTCGGTTTTCAGTGCAGTGTTGAGTTTGACCCGGCCAACACTGGCCGACAGGCGTTGCGACAGCGAGCCGAGACGGGTGCCGACATCGCCGAGCCAGTTGTTCAGGTTGTCGGCGCGGGCATAGAACAGCGCGTTTTTCTGGGTTGGATCAGACAGGCGCGCCTGATAGCGGCTCAACGAATTGATACCTTCCTGGTACTCCGACTCACTCGACGGCAGGATCCAGCTCTTGTTGTCGAAGTTGAAGCGCGGTTCGGCCTTGGCCAGATCGGCATCTTCCGCCGACTGCGATTGCGAACGGGCAAAATCTTTGCGCAGAGCGCGGGTCAAGTCACGCACCTGCACCAGTACGCCGTATTCCCAGCTCGGCGTGTTGTCCATCCACAGACCTGGCGGGAAGCGGTCATTGGAGATGTAGCCGCCCGGCTTGTTGAGCAAGGTGCCGGCAACGGTCTTCAGGGTTTCAACCGTGGTGTAGCCGATCACCATCTGCTTGCCTTCTTTCTCGGCAGCCACCTGGGCGTTTTGTGCGACCGGAAACAGCGCCGGCTCCTGGCTCCAGTACCAGCCCAGGCCAATGGTCACCAACAGATAAATGCCGATCAGCGTGGCCAGCGCACGGCTGAACAGCAGCCCGCCAACATAGCTGCGGGTGGCCGACTTGGGCTCGGCGGCACGTTCAGGCGCGCTGCCCGCGCGGTTTTTCCAGTCCAGCATGGCGATATCCTTTCAAATCTTGGGTTCAACGGTTCGACCACAACCATACAACAACGTGCCAGAGCCGGGCACCCGCGCGTAACGATAAGCCGCAAATCATGTGGGCGAATGACGCTTCGACGCTGACTAAGGGAATCCCCGATGCCCGCGCCTCAGCGATTCGAATGGCAGGCTATTGAAAACCCTTGCAAAGCTCATTCATCGCGCGCATGAACGTACGACTGACAACTCATCCAGATCGCCCTGATCAATCAGGGAGCGCCCGGCCTACGGGGGCTTGAGCGACGACAAGGTCAAAAACAAAACCGCCCGGTCAGAAACTGAATGGTGACGCATTGCAGATTATTGACGTACGACACTCGTCTAAGGGAAAAGAGGTGCTAGCATAGAGCCACCAGTCGATCTCAGCATGCAGCCTAACTAGTAGTCAGGATATGACCGAGCCAGAAGACCCCAGCCGTGAGCGTCTCAAGCACCACTTTGCCCAGCGGGTAATTCATCAGGCACGTCAGATTCTTGAGATATGGCAGCGCCTGCAACGCAGTGAGTGGTCCACTGTCGACCTCGCCGAACTGAGCGAGGCCAACCTGCGCCTGCTGCGTTTTGCCGAGCGCTTCGAACAGCCGGAACACACTCAGCTCGCGCGGCACATCAGCCAATCGCTGGAAGCAGTGGACGCCAACCGCGGCCGCCTCAGCAGTGGCCTGATCACTGACCTCAATCGCTTGATGCAGCGCTTGTCGCGCACCGGCCTGCGCCATGGCGATCAGCTCGACCAGACCTTCCTGCCGCCACTGCGCAAACCGATCTACGTGATGCTGCAGGATCACGACCGCGCCGAACGGCTGGCCAAACAACTTGAATTCTTCGGTCTGAGCGCGCAGGCGCTGGACAGTGTTTCGGCTTTTCGCTCCTCGATGGTCGAGCGCCTGCCGGCAGCTATCGTCATGGACGTGGATTTCAGCGGCGCCGGCATCGGCCTGAAACTCGCCGCCGAAGCCCAGGTCGGGCTCGAGGAGCCACTGCCGCTGCTGTTCTTCAGCCTGCACGAAACCGACACGCCGACCCGTCTCGCCGCCGTGCGTGCCGGGGGCCAGGAATTTCTCACCGGCACCCTCGAAGCGTCGAGCCTGCTGGAAAAGATCGAAGTCCTCACCTGCGTCGCCCAGTACGAGCCTTATAAAGTGTTGATCATCGACGACTCGCGTGCGCAGGCTTTGCACACCGAACGCCTGCTCAACAGCGCCGGTATCGTCACGCGCACCTTGATCGAACCGATTCAGGCGATGGCCGAACTGGCCGACTTCCAGCCCGATCTGATCATCCTCGACATGTACATGCCGGCCTGCACCGGCACCGAACTGGCCAAGGTGATTCGCCACAACGACCGCTATGTCAGCGTGCCGATCATTTACCTGTCGGCCGAAGACGATCTGGACAAGCAGCTCGACGCCATGAGCGAGGGCGGCGATGATTTTCTGACCAAACCGATCAAGCCGCGTCACCTGATCACCACCGTGCGCAACCGCGCCGCCCGCGCGCGCAACCTCAAGGCGCGGATGGTCCGCGACAGCCTCACCGGTCTGTACAACCACACGCACATTCTGCAATTGCTCGAAGACTGCTCGTTCCGCGCCCGCCGCGAGAACAAGCCGCTGAGCTTTGCCATGCTCGACATCGACCACTTCAAACGGGTCAACGACAGCCACGGCCACCCAATGGGCGACCGGGTGATCAAAAGCCTGGCGTTGTTTCTCAAACAGCGTTTGCGCAAGACCGATTTCATCGGCCGTTACGGCGGCGAAGAGTTCGCCATCGTCATGCCCGACACCGATATAGAAGCCGCGCACAAGGTGCTCGACGAAATCCGCCAGCGCTTCGCCGAAATCCATTACCCGGCGCAGCCCCAGGATTTGTGGTGCACCTTCAGTGCCGGCGTGGTGGAAATGCACGACGACTGCGACAGCCTGATGATGGCCAGCCAGGCCGATGAGGCGCTGTACCGCGCCAAGGGTGCCGGGCGCAATCGCGTGCAGACTGCGCGCGACTCAAAGCAAAGTGCCACTTTTTCATCGGATTCCACTGACTCGGTCATAACCCTGTAACAGAACCGCAATAAATTCAGGCGCTTACCATTTCTGCCGTTGGTAGCCGTCATGCGCCTGAAGTTGCTCACCAATCTCAATACGCTGCTGCTGGTCGCCGTGTGCCTCGCACTCGGCGCGACGCTGTGGTGGTCGCAAAAAGCCCTCGAACGCCCGTATCTGTTGATGGAGCGTTATCTGGGGTTGTCGCAACAATTTCAGAACGAGGTGGCACGCAACGTCGAGGATTACCTCGCCAGCGGCGACGCCTTGCGCCTGAGCAGCGCCAGCCAGGCCATCGACGGTTTGCGCGAAGACCTCGGTGAATTGCCCCCGGCGCTGGCCGACACCCTGCGCCCGAGCTTGACGGGGCTGGAAGAATTCAGCAAAACCGACCTGCTCGCTGCCGGCAAACTGGCCGGAGACCCGCAGGCCTTGCTGTTGCAGGCCGAGCGCGAATTGAGCGCCAGCCTCGATCAGCTCAGCACTTACGCCAACGGTAACGCGGCTTATCTGACGCCGCTGCTCGCCGCTTCGCAGCATTTGGGCAAGCTGTCGCTGGCGCGGGACAAACTGGTCAGCAGCGGGCGCAGTGAGCTGGCCGTCGATGTTGAGCGCGAAGTCACCAATATCCGCTCGCAGGCTCAAGTGATTGATGCCCTGCCCTTGCTCGGCGTTGTCGCCAAGAGTGAATCGGGCAGCGACGATTTCGCGGCGATGATGGGCATCGAAAACACGGAAAAAACTGTCGCGCAAGATGCTGGCGTCGGCCTCAAGCGCGAACTCAACAGCTTGCTCGGACGTTATCCGGCTGAGCTTGAGCGCACCCGCGATCAGATCCAGAAACGCACTGACCTCAGTACCGCCGCCCATCAGAAAATCGCCGCGGTGCAGCAAGCCATTGCCGGACTGGAGCCAGTCGTGCGGGCCCAGCACGGACAAATCCAAGGCGAAGTACGCTTGATGCAAGGCGTGATGATCGGCCTGATTCTGCTGATCGCGCTGTTGATCGACACCTTGCAGCGGCGACTGGCTCGTACGCTGACCAATCTCGCGCCTGCGCTGTCGACCTGGGCAGAAGGCGATTTCAGCCGCGATATTCACCTGGGCAAAACCAACCGTGAACTGCACGACATCGAAGCCTCTTTGAACCGCTTGCGCGCCTATCTGGTGGATCTGGTCGGGACCATTCGCGGCAATGCCGAACAAGTCGCGGGCAGCAGCCGTACCCTCGCCGAGCTGAGCAACGACTTGCACAGCGGCGCCGAGCATCAGGCTGGCGACACCGCGCTGATCCGTGATTCCCTCGGCGAACTTGAAGCGACAATCCAGCAAGTGGCCGGTGACGCACAGCAGGCGGCGGATGCCAGCCGTCATGCCGGACTGGCCGTCGAGCATGGGCAGACGGTCATTGGCCAAAGCCTCACCGGCCTGCACGCGTTGGTCGGTGAAGTACAAGGCAACGCGCAGATGATCGAACACCTGGCAGAGGAGTCGGCAACCATCGGCGGTGTGTTGACGGTGATTCGTTCGATCGCCGACCAGACCAACCTGCTGGCGCTGAACGCGGCGATCGAAGCGGCGCGTGCCGGGGAAATGGGTCGGGGTTTCGCCGTAGTGGCCGAAGAAGTGCGCTCACTGGCACAACGCACCGCAGGCGCGACAGCCGAGATTCAGACGCTGATTGCCGGCCTGCAAACCGCTGCTCGTCAATCGGTCGAAGGCATGCGCGCGCAGGTCGAACACGCCGAAGCCACCGCCAATCAGGCGCAAGCGGCGGACGGTGCGCTGGATAAAATCGTCGGCGCGATCCAGACCATTTCCGACACGGCGATCCGCATCGCCGATGTCACCGCGCAGCAAAGCGGTGCAGTCAGCGAGATTCGCGATCACAGCGAGCGGATTCATCAATTGGGTGGGGATAACTTGCTGCGCATCGGCCGTGGGCGCGAACAGGGTGAGAATCTGCTGGTATTGGGTGGGCAACTGCATACAGCCGTTCAGGCCTTTCGCGTCTGATAGACCGCTATCGCGAGCAGGCTCACTCCTACAGGGAACGCATTTCAACTGTAGGAGTGAGCCTGCTCGCGATAGCGTCATTTGTATCACCGCCTATCTTGCGGAATGACCGGATCAAATCACTTGGTCACATATTTCGCGCAAACATCGGCCATCGTGCTGGCTATTGCATAGAACTGGACAGTCACAAAGTCTTTGCGGCATAGTCGCCGGGTTCTGACGATTGCTCATTCATAACAAGGACTACGCAGATGGCAACCCTACTGGTGCTGCACGGCCCCAACCTGAACCTGCTCGGCACCCGCGAACCCGGCACCTACGGTTCAACGACCCTGGCGCAGATCAATCAGGATCTGGAGCGCCGCGCCCGTGAAGCCGGCCATCATCTGCTGTATCTGCAAAGCAATGCCGAGTACGAATTGATCGACCGCATCCACGCCGCGCGCGGCGAAGGCGTGGATTTCATTCTGATCAATCCAGCAGCTTTTACGCACACAAGTGTCGCATTACGTGACGCGTTGCTGGGAGTGAGCATCCCATTCATCGAAGTGCATTTGTCCAACGTGCACAAACGCGAACCTTTCCGCCATCACTCTTACTTCTCCGACGTAGCGGTGGGAGTGATCTGCGGCCTTGGCGCCAGCGGTTACCGACTGGCCCTGGAGGCTGCACTAGAACAGCTTGAAACACAGGCAACGACTTGAACTACAAGCGTTAAGCGCCCCTGACCGACCCTTGGGAGTTGATGATTCATGGATATCCGTAAAGTTAAGAAACTGATCGAATTGCTGGAAGAGTCCGGCATCGACGAGCTCGAGATCAAGGAAGGCGAAGAGTCCGTACGCATCAGCCGTCACAGCAAGACCCCGGCTCAGCAGTACTACGCGCCGGCGCCGATGCAAGCACCGGCTGCCGCACCTGCCGCTGCTGCTCCGGTTGCTGCTGCAGCCCCGGTTGCCGCTGCCGCTCCTGCGCTGAACGGCACTGTTGCCCGTTCGCCGATGGTCGGCACCTTCTACCGTAAATCTTCGCCAACCTCGCCGTCCTTCGTTGAAGTTGGCCAGACCGTGAAGAAAGGCGACACTCTGTGCATCGTCGAAGCCATGAAGATGATGAACCACATCGAAGCTGAAACTAGCGGTGTGATCGAGTCCATCCTCGTCGAAGACGGCCAGCCGGTTGAGTACGACCAACCGCTGTTCACCATCGTTTGAACTGCGGAGAGCCTTTGATGACTGCGAAGTTGGAAAAAGTTCTGATCGCTAACCGCGGTGAGATCGCCCTGCGGATTCTGCGTGCCTGCAAAGAGATGGGCATCAAGACCGTCGCCGTTTACTCCAAGGCCGACAAAGAGCTGATGCACCTGGGTCTGGCAGACGAATCCGTCTGCATCGGCCCGGCTTCTGCCGCGCACTCTTACCTGCACATCCCGGCCATCATCGCTGCCGCTGAAGTGACTGGCGCTACCGCCATTCACCCAGGCTATGGTTTCCTCGCGGAAAACGCCGATTTTGCCGAGCAGGTCGAGAACTCCGGCTTCGCCTTCATCGGCCCGAAAGCCGACACCATTCGCCTGATGGGCGACAAGGTTTCGGCCAAGCACGCGATGATCGAAGCAGGCGTACCGACCGTTCCAGGTTCTGACGGCCCGTTGCCGGAAGACGAAGAAACGGCGCTGCGCATCGGTCGCGAAGTCGGCTACCCGGTGATCATCAAAGCCGCTGGCGGCGGTGGTGGTCGCGGCATGCGCGTGGTGCACAAGGAAGAAGACCTGATCGCCTTCGCCAAACTGACCCGCACCGAAGCTGGCGCGGCGTTCGGCAACCCGATGGTCTATCTGGAAAAATTCCTGACCAATCCACGTCACGTGGAAGTGCAGGTTCTTTCCGACGGCCAGGGTCATGCGATCCATCTGGGCGACCGCGATTGCTCGCTGCAACGTCGTCACCAGAAAGTTCTCGAAGAAGCGCCGGCACCTGGCATCGATGAGAAAGCGCGCGAAGAAGTACTGGCTCGCTGCGTCAAGGCGTGCATCGACATCGGTTACCGCGGTGCGGGTACTTTCGAGTTCCTGTACGAGAACGGTCGTTTCTACTTCATCGAAATGAACACCCGTGTTCAGGTGGAGCACCCGGTTTCGGAAATGGTCACCGGTATCGACATCGTCAAGGAGATGCTCAGCATCGCCGCTGGCAACAAGCTGTCGTTCACGCAGGATGATGTGGTGATCCGTGGTCACTCGCTGGAATGCCGGATCAACGCTGAAGACCCGAAAACCTTCATGCCGAGCCCGGGTACGGTCAAGCATTTCCACGCTCCAGGCGGCAACGGCGTTCGCGTCGACTCGCACCTGTACAGCGGTTATGCGGTTCCACCGAACTACGACTCGCTGATCGGCAAGCTGATCACTTACGGCGCGACCCGCGACGAAGCCATGGCCCGCATGCGCAATGCCCTGGACGAAATCGTGGTGGACGGGATCAAGACCAACATCCCGCTGCACCGTGATCTGGTTCGCGACGAAGGCTTCTGCAAGGGTGGTGTGAACATTCACTACCTCGAGCACAAGCTGGCTGGCGAGAAGCACTAAGCTTCAGCCCGCACCAGACAAAGCCGCCTTCGGGCGGCTTTGTTGTTTCTACAGATTTCACAAAACCCTGTAGGAGTGAGCCTGCTCGCGATGAGGCTGGCACATTCAGCATTTATGTTGACGGCAACATCGCCATCGCGAGCAGGCTCACTCCTACAAGGGATTGGCGCTACAAATCCAGCTCCCACAAACCGCCTGCGCTCGCGTAAACTTGCGCGCTTCTCGCCGGCCACTAGGCTGCAATCAATATTTTTCAAAGGTGCCCGCCATGCCTTGGCTGCAAGTACGTCTCGCCATCAGCCCGGAACAAGCCGAAACCTACGAAGACGCTTTCCTTGAAGTGGGCGCCGTGTCGGTGACCTTCATGGACGCCGAAGATCAGCCGATCTTCGAGCCGGAACTCAACACCACCCCACTGTGGGCGCACACGCATTTGCTGGCGCTGTTCGAAGGCGGCACCGAACCGGCACCGGTTCTGGCCCATCTGGAACTGCTGACCGGCAGCCCGCTGCCTGAGCATCACAGCGAAGTCATCGAAGATCAGGACTGGGAACGCAGCTGGATGGACGGTTTTGAGCCGATGCGTTTCGGCCAGCGCCTGTGGATCGTGCCGAGCTGGCACGCCGCGCCGGAACCTGATGCGGTCAACTTGCTGCTGGATCCGGGCCTGGCCTTCGGTACCGGCACCCACCCGACCACCGCCCTGTGCCTGGAATGGCTCGACGGTCAGGACCTGAAAGACTGCAACGTGCTGGATTTCGGCTGCGGCTCGGGGATTCTGGCGATCGCCGCCCTGTTGCTCGGTGCGAAAGAAGCGGTCGGCACCGACATCGACGTGCAGGCGCTGGAAGCGTCGCGCGACAACGCCGGGCGCAACAACATCGCTGAAGCACTGTTCCCGCTGTACCTGCCGGAAGATCTGCCGCAGGTTCAAGCCGATGTGCTGGTCGCCAATATTCTCGCCGGCCCGCTGGTTTCGCTGGCGCCGCAACTCTCCAGCCTGGTGAAATCCGGTGGCCGTCTGGCGCTGTCGGGCATCCTTGCCGAGCAAGGTGATGAAGTCGCCGCTGCTTATGCGCAGGACTTTGATCTCGATCCGATCGCCAATCGCGATGGCTGGGTGCGCATCACCGGTCGTCGGCGCTAATATGTCCGCCTGCATAATCCGGATCGCCGCATGACCGACAGTTTCGTCACCCAGTGCCCGCATTGCCAAACCAGTTTCCGTGTCAGCCATGCTCAATTGAGCGTGGCCCGCGGGGTGGTTCGCTGCGGCTCCTGCCTGCAAGTGTTCAACGCCGCCAAACAGCTGCTGGAACAACACGCCGGCAAGGACGCGGTGACGCCGGTTGCGCCGCCCATGGTTGCGCTGCCGGACGAAGCGCCGTCGGCTTTCGAGCCACCGCCCGTCATCGAGCAGCCCGAGCCGCGCGCCATCAGCCAAAAGCAGTGGAGCGCCTCGGCGCTTGATCTCGACAGCCTCGATCTGGATGAAGAACTGGCCCGTCTCGAACAACGGGAAATCCAGCCCGCCACCGAGCTCGGACGCGTGCGCGAAGACTCCCTGAGTGCCCGTCGCGACAGCCCGGAGCCGGATGACGCGGCATGGCCAGGCAGTCTGTTCAGCGAACCTGCCGACGAGCGGCAGCCTGAGCCGGACGACGAGCCGCCGATCGACGACATTGAACCGGTCAAATCCGAGCGCACCGAGCCTTCGCTGTCGCTGGAACCGGTGGATCTGGATGACGAGCCAGCGATCCCGCACCTGCGCCTGCACGACCCGATCGACCCCAATGCCCGCCGCGAACGCTTGTCGGCCAATGACAAACCCGATGCCGACGATTTGCCATCGATTGAGCCGCTGCGCAAAAAACGCGAGCGCGCAGAACCCGGCGTACGCGCAGAAGTTCTGCAAGACCTGACCGACGACCCGTTGCAACTGGACTGGCAGAAACGCCGCTCGCCGTGGGGTCGTCGCTTGCTTTGGCTGATGCTGGTCTTGCTGGCGGCAGGTGGGCTGGCTGCGCAGTACATCTCTTATCACTTCGATGAACTGGCCCGACAGGATCAATACCGCCCGTGGTTCCAGCAAATCTGCCCGCAGATCGGCTGCACGGTGCCGTCCAAAGTCGACATCGCCCGAATCAAGAGCAGCAACCTGGTGGTGCGCAGCCATCCGGAGTTCAACGGTGCGCTGGTGGTCGATGCAATCATTTACAACCGTGCGACGTTCTCCCAGCCATTTCCATTGTTGGAGCTGCGCTTTGCCGACCTCAACGGCCACCTGATCGCCAGTCGTCGCTTCAAACCCGGCGAATACCTGAGAGGCGACCTCGAAGGCCTGGCGGAAATGCCGCCGCAGACGCCGATTCACATCGCGCTGGATATTCTCGATCCAGGCCCGAAAGCGGTGAATTACAGCCTGAGTTTCCACTCGCCCGAGTGACGCGCTTCATCGCTTTCGAATTGACGGCGGTTTTCTGACTTTGTCACGCACAACCAAACCGGTGGCGATAACAGAATAACTGTTCAGATTTTGTTCAATTCAGCCTTTATCCAGTCATCGAGAGCGGGTATCATGCCAACCCTTTTTCGAACTCTCATGATCCGGCCCCACCTCAGGGAAGTCCTATGTCGGCGGTACGCATCGGCCCATACACATTGCAGAACGGCTTGATTCTCGCCCCGATGGCGGGCGTCACCGATCAGCCCTTTCGTCAGCTGTGCAAGCGTTTGGGCGCAGGGCTTGTAGTCTCGGAAATGGTCACCAGTGACATGAGCCTGTGGAACACCCGCAAGTCGCGCATGCGCATGATCCACGAAGGCGATCCCGAGCCACGCTCGGTACAGATTGCCGGTGGTGATGCACAGATGCTGGCGGATGCAGCCCGGGCCAACGTCGAACTGGGCGCACAGATTATTGATATCAACATGGGTTGCCCGGCAAAGAAGGTCTGCAACAAGGCCGCCGGTTCCGCGTTGTTGAAAGATGAAGCACTGGTCACCGAGATCCTGCAGGCCGTCGTGGCTGCGGTTGATGTGCCGGTCACCCTGAAGATCCGCACCGGTTGGGATCGCGACAACAAGAACGGTCTGACCGTGGCGAAGATCGCCGAGCAGGCCGGGATCACCGCGCTGGCAGTGCATGGCCGCACGCGCGCCGATCTGTACAAGGGTGAAGCCGAGTACGACACGATTGCCGCGATCAAGCAGGCGGTGTCGATCCCGGTGTTTGCCAATGGCGATATCGATTCGCCGGAAAAGGCCCGTTACGTGCTTGACGCAACCGGTGCCGATGGCCTGTTGGTAGGCCGCGCCGCCCAAGGGCGGCCATGGATTTTTCGCGAGATCGAACACTTCCTGCGTACCGGCGAGAAATTGCCGGCACCGGAGCTGATCGAGGTGGAACACATACTGCTAGAGCATCTGGCCGCACTTCACGCTTTCTATGGGGATGTGATGGGCGTGCGCATTGCGCGCAAGCATGTGGGCTGGTATCTCGCAACCTTGCCGGGCGCCAGGGAGTTTCGCGCCCACTTCAATCGTTTGGATGGTACGGAAACACAATGCGCCAACGTTCGGGAGTTCTTCGCCGAGCGTTACAAGAGCCTGACAGGGGACGAAGAAGGGGTGGCCGCATGACGATGATGACCGAGACTTTAGTGAGTGGAACAACACCCGTGAGCGACAACGTGAATTTGAAACAGCACCTCAATACCCCGAGCGAAGAAGGTCAGACCCTTCGCGGGAGTGTCGAGAAGGCGCTGCACAATTATTTCGCCCACCTTGAGGGCGCGTCCGTCACGGATGTGTACAACCTGGTGCTCTCCGAAGTCGAGGCTCCCCTGCTCGAAAGCGTGATGAACTACGTCAAGGGCAACCAGACCAAGGCCAGTGAGTTGCTGGGACTTAACCGCGGCACGCTGCGCAAGAAACTCAAGCAGTACGATCTGCTGTAAGCATTCAATCAAACCAGAAAGGCGCCCGCGTAAAAAACGGTCGCCTTTTTTGCTGACTTCCTTTGCTTTTGATGGAAATTGAGATGACCGACCAGACTACCCGCCTGCCGATCCGCCGCGCCTTGATCAGCGTTTCCGACAAGACCGGGATCCTCGAATTCGCCAAGGAGCTCGAAGCTCTGGGCGTCGAGATCCTCTCCACCGGCGGGACGTTCAAGCTGCTGCGCGACAACGGTGTTGCCGCAGTGGAAGTCGCGGATTACACCGGTTTCGCCGAGATGATGGACGGTCGGGTGAAAACCCTGCACCCGAAAATCCACGGCGGCATCCTCGGTCGTCGCGGTATCGACGACGCGATCATGAGCGAGCACGGCATCAAGCCGATTGATCTGGTCGCCGTTAACCTCTATCCGTTCGAAGCCACCATCAACAAGCCAGGCTGCGACCTGCCGACCGCTATCGAGAACATCGACATCGGCGGCCCGACCATGGTCCGTTCGGCGGCGAAAAACCATAAAGACGTAGCGATCGTGGTGAATGCCAGCGATTACGCCAGCGTGCTCGAAGGCCTCAAGGCCGGCGGCCTGACCTACGCTCAGCGTTTCGACCTGATGCTCAAGGCCTTCGAACACACTGCTGCCTATGACGGCATGATCGCCAACTACATGGGCACCGTGAATCAGGCCGCTGAAACACTCAGCACCGAAGGCCGCAGCGAATTCCCGCGCACCTTCAACAGCCAGTTCATCAAGGCTCAGGAAATGCGCTACGGCGAGAACCCGCACCAGAGCGCGGCGTTCTACGTAGAAGCCAAGCCTGCCGAAGTCGGCATCGCCACCGCGACCCAACTGCAAGGCAAAGAACTCTCGTACAACAACGTGGCTGACACTGACGCCGCACTGGAATGCGTGAAAAGCTTCGTCAAGCCAGCCTGCGTGATCGTCAAGCACGCCAACCCGTGCGGCGTGGCAGTCAGCCCGGACGCTGAAGGCGGTATCCGTCAGGCCTACGAACTGGCTTACGCCACCGACACCGAGTCGGCGTTCGGCGGCATCATCGCTTTCAACCGTGAACTGGATGCCGAGACCGCCAAGGCGATCGTCGAGCGTCAGTTCGTTGAAGTGATCATCGCCCCAAGCGTCAGCGCAGAAGCCCGCGCGATTGTTGCGGCGAAAGCCAACGTGCGCCTGCTGGCGTGCGGCGAGTGGTCGGCTGACCGCGCTGCTGCGTGGGACTACAAGCGCGTCAACGGCGGCCTGCTGGTACAGAGCCGCGACATCGGCATGATCAGCGCCGATGACCTGAAGGTCGTGACCAAACGTGCGCCGACCGAACAGGAAATCCATGACCTGATCTTCGCCTGGAAGGTTGCCAAGTACGTTAAGTCCAACGCCATCGTCTACGCCAAGAACCGTCAGACCATCGGTGTCGGCGCGGGCCAGATGAGCCGCGTAAACTCGGCACGTATCGCCGCGATCAAGGCTGAGCACGCCGGCCTGCAAGTCGCCGGTTCGGTCATGGCCTCCGACGCGTTCTTCCCGTTCCGCGACGGCCTGGATAACGCGGCCAAGGTCGGTATCACTGCGGTGATCCAGCCGGGTGGTTCGATGCGTGATGCTGAAGTGATTGCTGCAGCCGATGAGGCTGGCATTGCGATGGTCTTCACCGGCATGCGCCACTTCCGTCACTAAGAACACGTTCCAATGTAGGAGTGAGCCTGCTCGCGATAGCCATTGATCAGTCAAAGCTGCAGTGACTGACACACCGCAATCGCGAGCAGGCTCACTCCTACAGAAAAGCGTCCCCGCGGCGCTCAACAGAATTAGCGTCATCCGAGGTTTTTGAAATGAATGTTTTGATCATTGGCAGCGGTGGCCGTGAACACGCCCTGGCCTGGAAAGTGGCTCAGGATCCGCGCGTGCAGAAGGTTTTCGTTGCACCGGGCAACGCTGGCACCGCCATCGAAGCCAAGTGCGAAAACGTCGCCATCGACGTGCTGGCCCTTGAGCAACTGGCCGACTTTGCCGAGAAAAACGTTTCCCTGACCATCGTTGGTCCGGAAGTGCCACTGGTGGCTGGCGTTGTCGATCTGTTCCGCTCCCGTGGTCTGGACTGCTTCGGCCCGACCGCCGGTGCTGCGCAGCTGGAAGGTTCGAAAGCCTTCACCAAGGATTTCCTCGCGCGCCACAAGATCCCGACCGCCGACTACCAGAACTTCACCGAGATCGAGCCGGCTCTGGCTTATCTGCGTGAAAAAGGCGCACCGATCGTGATCAAGGCCGATGGCCTGGCCGCCGGTAAAGGCGTGATCGTCGCCATGACCCTGGCTGAAGCCGAAGACGCCGTGCGTGACATGCTCGCTGGCAACGCTTTCGGTGACGCCGGTTCGCGTGTGGTCATCGAAGAATTCCTCGACGGCGAAGAAGCTTCGTTCATCGTCATGGTCGACGGCAAAAACGTTTTGCCGATGGCCACCAGCCAGGACCACAAACGTGTTGGCGACGGCGACAGCGGTCCGAACACTGGCGGCATGGGTGCCTACTCCCCTGCCCCGGTGGTCACCGCCGACGTGCACCAGCGCGTGATGGATCTGGTGATCTGGCCGACCGTGCGCGGCATGGCCGATGAAGGCAACGTCTACACCGGTTTCCTTTACGCCGGTCTGATGATCGACAAGGCCGGTAACCCGAAGGTTATCGAGTTCAACTGCCGCTTCGGCGATCCGGAAACCCAACCGGTGATGCTGCGTCTGCAATCGAGCCTGGTGCTGCTGGTCGAAGCCGCTCTGGCGCAAGCGCTGGACAAGGTTGAAGCGCAGTGGGATCCACGTCCGAGCGTCGGCATCGTGCTGGCCGCTGGCGGTTACCCGGGCGATTACGCCAAGGGCGCAGCGATCAACGGTCTGGACGCAGCGGCGAAGCTGGAAGGCAAAGTCTTCCACGCCGGCACCGCGCTGAAAGATGACAACGTCGTAACTGCCGGTGGTCGCGTGCTCTGCGCCACTGCAATGGGCGCCAGCGTCGGTGAAGCGCAGCAGCAAGCCTACAAGCTCGCGGCCGCCATCGACTGGGAAGGCTGCTTCTACCGCAAGGACATTGGCTACCGCGCCATTGCCCGTGAGCGTGGCGAAACCCAGGAATAAGCTGTCGATCAAGTCCGGCGAGGGATACCGTTCCTCGCCGGGCTGTTCCGCCGCCGCGCATCGTTATATTCTGGCATCAACCTACGAAGGGATTTCGCCGTGCGCTGGCTCAGGATTGCCATAAGCTTCACCGTCACGATGCTGACCTTGCTCTGCATGCTCCCGGCCCAGGCCGCGCAAGGCAGTGGCTGGTCGGTATTGCTCGACGATCAGGGCAATCTGCAACTGAGCGATATCCGCTCCGCTCGCTACACCAATCAATTCAGCCCCATCGACCTTGACCGCCTCACTGCGTCCGAGCCCGATGGCGCATTGTGGTTGCGTTTCCGGCTGGCGCCGGGCAAGCACGAACAAGTGCTGCGCATCTTCGCCCCTGACCTGTCAAAGCTCAGTCTCTACGTGCTCGACGGCGACCAGCTGATCGAGCAACGCAACACCGGCACCGATCAGCCACAGGCCGAACGACCGTTGCCGAGCAGCGACTTCATGCTGCCACTGCCACAGAGCGACAAACCTCTCGACGTCTATCTGCGTCTGGTCTCCGATCATCAGTTGCGCCCGCACGTGACTCTGCAATCAGCGGTGATGAGCGCGGCCAACCACAATCAGACGCTGGTCTTCGGTTTGCTGTTCGGCTGCCTCGCCATGCTGTTGTTGCACAACCTGGTGCGCTACGCCTATTCCCGCTCGCGCAGCAGCCTGTGGCTGGCGGTCTGCGAAGGCTTGTTGGGCCTGAGCCTGTTGCTGCTGCTCAACCTCGCCGGCCCCTGGCTGCCGAACTGGCATGCGGTGCAGACGCCGGGCGCCTATCTCGCGTTGCTGTTGACGGCTCCAGCCGGGTTGATGTTCGCCTATCGCTTCTTCGCCCCGCTCGGTCCGCACCCGCTGAACAAACTGTTGATTGGCGACATCCTGTTTATCGTGACCTGCAGCCTGTTGCTGTTGTTCGTCAACACCCTGCCGCTGAACATCATCACTTATGCACTGGTGGCGCTGGCCGGCCTGAGCATGTTGTTCGTCGCGTTCTATCACTGGCAGAAGGGTTACCGTCCGGCGCGCTTGTTCGTCGCGGCGATGGTGGTGTTCAACATCGGCACATTGATCATTCTGCCTGCCTTGCTGGGGCTGACGCTGGTGTCGCCGCAAGGCTTGATTATGACCCTGATGGCGTTCATCTGCATCAGCGGCCTGTTGATGAGCATCGCCCTCGGCGAGCGTCAGCGCAGCATCACCGAAAGCCGTTTCAGCGTCAGCCGCGACCTCGCCGCGAGCAATGCCGAGATCAACGCCAAAGCCGAATTCCTCGCCAAGATCAGCCACGAAATCCGCACCCCCATGAACGGCGTGCTGGGCATGACCGAACTGCTGCTGGGCACGCCCCTTTCGGTCAAGCAACGCGACTACGTACAGACCATTCATAGCGCCGGCAACGAACTGCTGACGCTGATCAACGAAATCCTCGACATCTCCAAGCTCGAATCCGGGCAGATCGAACTGGACGACGTGCAGTTCGACCTCAACGCCTTGATCGATGATTGCCTGAGCATCTACCGCGCCAAGGCCGAACAACAAAACGTCGAGCTGATCAGCTTTATCCAGCCGCAAGTGCCGCGCGTAATCAGCGGCGACCCGACCCGCCTGCGCCAGACGCTGCTGAGCCTGCTGGAAAACGCCCTGAAGAAAACCGATGAAGGCGAAGTGCTGATCGTCGTCGCGCTCGACGAACGCAGCAGCAAGCCACGCCTGCGCATCGCCGTGCAGGACAGTGGCGCGCCAATGGAGCAGGAAGAACGCGACGCACTGATGCACGCCGAACTGCACAGCAAACACTTCCTCTCGGCCAACCGCCTGGGCGGCAATCTGGGGCTGGTGATCGCACGGCAACTGATCCGTTTGATGCAGGGCGAATTCGGTATCAAGAGCGGCGCCAGTCAGGGCAGCACGCTGTGGCTGACCCTGCCACTGGATCCGGATCGCCTCGAACACCCGACCTCCGACCTCGACAGTCCGCTGCAAGGCGCACGGGTGCTGGTGGTCGACGACAACGACACCTGCCGCAAAGTGCTGGTGCAGCAATGCAGTGCGTGGGGGTTGAATGTCAGCGCCGTGCCTTCCGGCAAAGAAGCGTTGGCCTTGCTGCGAACCAAGGCGCACCTGCGTGATTACTTTGATGTGGTACTGCTCGATCAGAACATGCCGGGCATGACCGGCATGCAGCTCGCGGCCAAGATCAAGGAAGACCCAAGCCTGAACCATGACATCCTGCTGATCATGCTCACCGGCATCAGCAATGCGCCGAGCAAGATCATCGCGCGCAACTCGGGGATCAAACGTATCCTCGCCAAACCGGTGGCCGGCTACACGCTCAAGACCACCCTGGCCGACGAACTCAATCAGCGCAACAAAGGCCAGGTGGTGTTCCAGCCGCAAGTGGTCACCCCGGCCACGGCGGCGAAAGTGCCGAGCGATTTCCGCATCCTCGTCGCCGAAGACAATACGATTTCGACCAAAGTGATTCGCGGCATGCTCGGCAAGCTCAATCTGCAACCGGACACCGCCGCCAACGGCGAAGAAGCGCTGCAAGCGATGAAAGCCCAGCGTTACGACCTGGTGCTGATGGACTGCGAAATGCCGATCCTCGATGGTTTCTCGGCGACCCAGCAATTACGCGCCTGGGAAGTCAGCAACCAACGCATCCGCACGCCAATCGTGGCGTTGACGGCGCATATCCTCGCCGAGCACAAGGAGCGCGCGCGTCAGGCCGGGATGGATGGGCACATGTCCAAGCCGGTGGAGTTGTCGCAATTGCGCGAGCTGATCGAGCATTGGGTTGCTCAGCGAGATCAGCAGAATCGAGCCGCAACGCCCACCTCCTGAGCCGACAGACCCCGTAGCGCCTGATAGACTCCCCCACGACTTCCCTCGCCAGTGAGCTTGCACCATGCTCCATGTGTTATTCAGCGTTTACCTGAAGATGCTGGTGCTCTACAGCCCGTTCTTCGTGCTCTCCTGCTTTATCAGCCTGACCCGCGGTTATTCGCGCAAGGAGCAACGGCGCCTGGCATGGAAAGTTGCGGTGGCCACGCTGGTCTCCAGCGTCTTGCTGTATTTGTTCGGACGGGTGATTTTCGATGTATTCGGAATTACCGTGGATGCGTTCCGGATCGGTGCCGGCAGCGTGCTGTTCATCTCGGCACTCGGCATGGCGCAAGGCAAGTCAGCGGTGCAGGCCGATAACGTGCAGCAAGACGTGACCATCGTTCCACTGACCATTCCTATCACGGTCGGTCCCGGGACCATCGGCGCATTGTTGGTGATGGGCGTTAGCCAACCCCATTGGGACGACAAACTCACTGCCATCATGAGCATCGTACTGGCCAGCTTCACAGTCGGGGTCGTGCTTTATCTGTCAAACCGGATTGAACAGATTCTGGGGGATCAGGGTTTGCAGATAGTGAGTAGATTGATGGGGTTGTTCGTCTGCGCACTGGCTGCGCAGATCATATTTACCGGAATAAAGGGTTACCTGGTGCCTTGAGTGCCACGCAGTGATGGAGACCCCAGACGTGAAAGCGCGAAGCTTTCCATTCTTCTGCCCATTTTTAACCAATATTCAATCGAGCGGTTTAGACAAACCGCTCGATTTCCATGGTTTCTCTTCCGTCGAGAGTTCTGAGCACCATGGCTCTTTTGGAATCGGCATAGTCCTCATCCAGCTGCGCGACAAAGTACGCGGCATGAATACTTTCAACCATCTCACCCAATGTGAATTCCTGCCGCAAAAAGCAGGCTTCGACAGGTTGGCGCGTTGCAATGTTAAGTATCACGTATTTCACCGTGGATTTATCGTCAACGACGCCGACCTGGACTCGGACACGATTGACCATTCCCTCTCCTTCCAAGACTGGCGAAACTGATTCAACTGCGCGCTGCCTGAATAAAATCGATGCTTTGCTGTCGGCATTCAATTGCGAAAAATCCTGCATCAGCCGCTCCAGCAGACACTTTTCCTCAGCCGATAAAGCCCCTGACAATGCAGCACAAACCATCTCTGTTGGCGTCAGGGATTTATCGAGCGAGGTTGAAAACCCCTCATGACTGAGCCAGCCCGATAGTTTATAGAGGCAAAAACGCTGAACTTGTGAGTAGCGGTCATTCCAGGCTTTGTAGTCTGCAAACAACGGAAACCTGTTATTGCACGACAACTGCATGTAAACAGATGAGGACAGAATATCTTCCAGATGCTGGTCAGGTAGCGATGTGGCGCATGCCAACAGGCATCCGGCGTTGGCATATCCATGGTATTTCATACTTTATCAATCCATGAAGAGGCCAGGCGCCAAGCGCCTGGCCTGAAAAATCAGAAACCGTATTCCATTTCCAGAGCAGCGTCGATCGCTTCGTAGAAGCGATTGGCTGCCGCTTCTTTCTTCGCGGTGAAGTCTTCGTCGGGGTACATGGTAAATACGCCATGCCCTTTGATCACACTGGAAGAAGATTCGGTTTTGTCGAAGAACGCAACATGCGAGCTGCCGGATTTAATGCTGTAGCTGATCGCGCCTACGGTAAGGTAAATATCATCGTCTTTGCTTTCGGCCGCGCTCATCACGCCGAAGTTCGAACCACCGGCCTTCTTGCCATTTTTCTCATAAAGCTTCAGAGCTTCGGCGTTACCTTCGAGGCCTTTGATGGCCGCGTCAGCCCCCAGCTTCATCACTTCACCAATGGTTCCAACGCCCACTGCACCCAGTGCTGCCTTGGCGATGTCCACAACCAGATTCGACATCGTCACGCCACTGGAGACGGTTTCCTCAAAGGTCTCAGGCTTACCGAAATGTGCCCAGCCCATGGCATTCAAACCCTGGAGCATGTAGGACAGACGCTTGGCTGCGTCTGCTTTGTTCGGGTACTTGATCTGCGCAGACAAATCAGCAAACAGAAACGTACGCTTGATAATGGTCTTATGGCGACGCTTCATACCTTCAGGAAAGGCGATCATCGTCGAGTTAAGTACCGCGTTACTCAAGGCATCCTTGTCTGGCAGGTCCAGTTTGAATGCTCGGGCGAAAGGCATGATCGAACGGGAACCCTTCAGAACAGCGATGCCTTCCTTACAGCAGTCTTCGATAAACTTGAGACTTTCCGCTTCATTCATTTTTACAGCAATTACGTCATTCATTTCTATATCCATATATTTATAAAAAGCCGTTGCGGCTTGAACAACAAACTAACCAAACGCCAAATTCACATCAACAGAAAGAACATTACAACAAGTAAACTTGCGCCACACCTCACACACCAATCAACTCCGACCGCAAGTCGATTTCCCTCATATCATCTTCTTCAAGAATCGCCTCTACTTCGGCACGGACTTGTGCGTAAGCATTTCTGTCCAGAAAAAAACTAAGATAGTTATGACGCAGTACAACTTCACCCGAGCGCCAGTGGCAGAAAAGGAAATTCTCCACTTGGCGCATGGCATTCAATCGTGAATGATTCAAGACCAGTGTGATTCGTCCTTGCTGGTCGCGTCCGGACGGCATTGTTTGAAACGACTGCCCCCAAAGACTTTCCTTCGCATAAGAGGCTAATCCCGCTTTATGGTTTTTCAGTGCGGCAAAGGCAGCCAGCGTGTTATCCAGCATCGGCTCGTTGCCCAGTGCCCTGACAACATCGACCATTTTGCTGGAGATGTCGCCGGAAAAATCCTCGTACTTTTTTTCGCCGGGCTTCCGATCCGAGTGCCACCCAAGATGATTCAATGCCTTGGCATATAGATCAAGCCACGCTGTAAGGTCGAGCTTTTCGTCTTTGTACTTATTACTCAGAATCTGGGCAAGCCTCACACTATTTCTTATTTCACGCTTCTCATCCCGGCTCATTCCCTCCATGTAATTCAGCAGCGTATCACCCAGCAATACTGCATTTTGACTGCCAATGCCCTCAAGCGCCGAGTGACTTTTAACGGAAAACACGCGGTGCCGGATTTTCGGCGCTGTGAGCAATTTTATTTCACGAAGAAACGTCAAACGTTCAGCGAGCGGTGGAATGACACTAACGTCTACACTCATCTTGATTCCTTTTTGATTACGATACTTTAATGACCTGCCAGTGCTTTAACCCAAATAAAACCGACAGATACCAAACACCATAAACAGCACAACTTGGAAATCACAGGAAAACCACACCAACATATTTAACAAAACATTATCAAAAGTCCTGTTTACATCAGCAGCGTCAAGATAGATTTGTGAAGAAATACAGATCTCTATCGTTCATGCGACAGGCGTCCAGATAACATACGAGATATGATTGCCCGCATTCTTAGTGCAAAAAAACGCCTCCGAAGAGGCGCTTTGGTTTTCAGACGAATTCACCGGTCAGGGCAAATGGTCCGCCAGCATCGCCAAGCAGGCAGTTGCGTCATTGCCCTGCACGCGCGCAAGGGTCTTCAACCATTGTTCGAGTGCACACAGGAATTGACGGCCAGCGATTTTGACAGCCAGTTCGCATGAACCCTGCTCCTCAATCCCGCGAACGATCAGACTGTGACCATTGTCCGGGTCGGCGAGTACCAGGTGGCCATCGACCCGCGACATCAGCCAATGCCCACACTCAGGCATATCCAGCATCAGCAAGCCAGGTTCCGCCTCCTGCTCCCCGGAAGGGCGCCGTACATCAACAACGATGCAATCCAGACGCTGCCAGGTTGCGGCCGATATCCGATAACCCTCTGTGTACGAACCAAAGGTCAGAATCAACCTTTCGATATTGTCAGGAAGCAATGGCTGCACCTCGGTGAGGTCATCACTCACTTCCAGCACCATGACCTCCTCGTCACGGTGCGCGTAGCTATCCGGCAACCAGACGCCATCGACCGTCCCGGCGCTGAAGATCAATGGGTCAATCGGGTCGAACAGCAGCGGACTGGCCGCATCACGCGTACCGAGGAACGTCGGCCATTTTCCGTCGTCCCGAGCAGACACCTCGAATAGTCGATCAAGCTTCGGAACGTAGTATCGGTAGCGATTGCCAGTATTTTCGACGGGGAGAACCGCGGCATGATCTTGCCCGTCCAGCCGCAGTTTTAAACGCTTCTGCAATTGCGCTGGCGTCTGGCCGGGAACGTATGACCAGCGGTTTTCCATGCCGACAATTCGCGCCGGTTGCTGATCCTGCAGTTGCAGTGTCACACCTTCGCGGGTACGCCCGAGCAGCCCGTCGCCATGCGGCAGCACTTCGCAAAACGCCCACGACGCCCATACTCGCTCGGCCTGTGGCAACACTTGGCGATGCAGCAACACGCTGCCGTCGCCGAACGCCGTGCGCAGCTGCTCGAGGGAGACCAGCGTCTGGCGCCACAGCTGTCCGGAAGAAACATCAAGCAGCCAAATCCCTTGCCGGTCGGGAGTCAGCCCCAGCAACGTCAGCTCGTGGTTGCCCATGGCGTCCATCAGCACAAGCTTTTCGTCGATACACCACACTGGCAGAAACGTCTGACCCGCTTGGGCACGCAGGCCGATGATGGCAAATGCGGCGCTGCTGTATTCCTTGGCAAGCGCCGGTAATGCCGCCAGCCAATCGGGGGTTTGTTGCAGCCAACGCTGGCCGAGGCCGACAAACTTCAGCACAGGTCTATCCAGCTCGGACAGCCAGTTGTCGTCCTTGGCGCCGAGGTCGATTTCGAACATTCGCCCATCGTCTTGGGTGGCCAGGAAGCTTTCGCCAACGCGCGTAACGTCGATCACACCCTTCGCAAGCGCCTCGTGCCACACCACGTCGTCACGCAGCTGGATGCCATGACTGAGCATTTGACTTTGCCGACTGTAAAACAGCAGCGCAGCGGCGGGATCAGAGGATCGAGGCATCAGCAACACCCTGTCCGCTTCAATGTCGGCGCCAGCCCGGAAGTACCTGTCGTGATGCGCGGCAATCCATGCCCGCTCAAGCAGTTGATCGAAGGACCAGGCACGGGCGTGAATGTATGGCGCGTAGTTCCAGGTGCTGATGGGCGAAGCCATGCCGGGTGTCTCGTCCGTGTAGGGACGACGCTGTTTCTGGCGATGGCGGAAAAACCCGATTCTCGTGCCCTCCTCAGGCTTGAGAAAAGAGTTTTCCAGACCGGGCGACCACAGGTGGATGTCCGTCAGGGTCACTTCGCGGTCGGTCAGATGAAACTCCAGCGTCGTGCGCACATTCATGGACTTTTGTTCTACCAACTGCTGCGAGACTCGCAGCGTGCCGTCAGCCAGTTGCCCGAAAGCGCTGATCTTCGTACCAAGTTCCAGACTCAGTAACCGATAACGATGTACGACCGAAGCAGTGATCACATCGACGCGCCAGACCGTGGCATGGTCGGGATGATAGAACCACGCATGAGTCGTGTTGGCGGCGCCCAGCATCAGGCCGTCGTTGACTTCGCGCGGCAGATCGCGCGCAAATAACAAACGTTTTTGAGCGATGTCGTAAAAGGCCGTTGTGCGCACAGCGTGGCTGGCCGGATTGAACGGCACCCTGAACCGGTGAAGCGTGATGTAACCCATGCCCAGGCGCCCTTCATTGTCTCGCTGGCGCAGATGGGCAAGGACATCACGCGGGTTGTCTTTAGCATCGTTGAGGGTGATGGAAAGCAGGCGCAGCGCCTGGCGTTGCCAGTCCAGTTGAAACAACTCTCCCCCGGCCAGTTCGATCAGCCCCTCGAAGGCCGACAGCACGATACCGTCGACCGTCAGTTGACGCCCCGCCAGGTATGTCTGCGGGGCGCCGTCATCCATCTTGGGTACATCATCAAAGCAGACCTGCTCGATGCTGGCCCAAGGGGCATGCACCAGCCATTGGGTCGCTCCATTGAATTTCACGGTTTTCAGTCCCGGGGTCAGACGAAGCTGGCAGCGGTCTGACGTGGCGCTGATTTCGTAGGACAGCTTGTGCTGGCACTCCATCGGCAAAGTCGGCACCGCCAGTTGGCGCACCTGTTCGTCCAGCACCACGCTGATCGTTGTCGGTTTATAGACCGGATGCAGTTTGTAGAGGATGTGTTTGAAAGAGGGTGTGCTGTGCAGATAAAAACGCCGGTTGCCCTGTTTGTCGTATTCCAGCTTGTCCGCCGCACTGTTGCGCAATTGCGGATAGCGTGTGTGGATGCGCTTATCCAGATGGCTCGTCAGCGTATCGCCCAGTGCCGCGAACGGATTGAAATACGAGTACCAGCCTGGCTCAGGCACTTCACTGGCGTTACGAGGCTCGACCTGCTCTCCCGGCAGAGGCTCGTACACATAGCCCGCGCCTCCCAGTTGATATTCGTAGCCGTAATAGCAGAGCGGTGTGCAAGGCAACACCACGGTATGCAGTGCAGCGGCCTCCTGGATATTCAGCGCTGTGCTTTCGGGGAGACCGAAAGCCTGCCGGATATTGAGGGAACGGTGTATCTGCTGCGGATCATCGTTGTATTGCGGCAACTCGAGTGCGCCGCCGCCCCACGGATAAAAGCGCTGACTGTCAAAGCGCACCCGCCGGTCCTGCAAATCCAGATGGGTGATCACGGCTTCTGGCGGGAACTGCAATACACCCTCCGCGACAGTGAACGCGCCCGGCTTGTAAGCGTTGTGGATGGCACGCAAATGATTGCCCACCGCTGTTGCCTTGTCGGCAATCTGCCCAAGATTGCTGGCGATGGCCGTGGCACCGATGCCGATACCGAGCAACGGCACAGACAGAAACGCCGCCGCCGCGCCAACCGTTCCGCCTGCCGCCAATGCCACAACATCCAGGCCCAACGCCACTGTGTTGAACGCCAGAGACGTGGAGAACCGCGAGCGCTGCTCGTGATTTTGCGCCAATGCCAGGTTATGAATGTCGAAGCCAATGTTGGCCAGCGAAAACGCAAAACCAACACCCGTTGCCGCGCGACCGAGCACACGGCCGGACAACGACGACTGGCGCAAGAGCAGCGCCTGTTCACTGGCCACCGCCTGCCGCACCAGGTTGATCATCTGCGCGGTATCGCTGAGTACGCCAAAACCCAACTGCGCATAGCTGACGTAAACCTGGACCTGCAACGCAATCGACAAGGCTGGCAACTGATCACCAGCCTGGTATTCACGATGGCGCATTTCACTGATCAGCGTCTGGATCGCAAAGGCGAAACTCAAGCGGCTGCCGCCATCCGCCTCGGCAGGAGCACTCGGTTTGCCTACCTTCACCCGCTGATGCAAATGCTGCTTGAGCTGAGTGAAGCGCGGGTCGGCCGTGGTCACTGTTCGCACTTGATGCGGATTCTGTGCATCGACCAACGTCAGCGAAAAGCCGCCGTCCACCTGCGATTTGAGCGTTTCCAGCAATGGCAAATATTCACGCCCGAGCGAGTGTTCACTGCGCAACCGCTGCATGGCCTGATCAAACGCCTGCGCCCAATAGCGCGCATCCACCTGTGCCAGGCTGGCCCCCATTCGCGCGTTTTCGCCGAGCGAACGCTGGCGCGCCACGGCCTGTTTTGCCCAGATCGGGACACTGCGTGAATCACTCGAAGGTATGCGCAAAAAACTGTCCAGACGCAAACCGCTCGATAGCTTGCGGGCTGCCATCGCCTCGGTGTTCAACTCGATCACGTTGAATCGCGCCCCGGCCATCTCGCCCAGACCGTAGAGCCTGGCCAGGGCACTGTCGCCTGCACTCAGATAACGCTCAATGCCAAGTTTCACCTGCGCGCCTTCGGCGAACGCGTAAATGGCAAAGTTCGGGTCATAGAAGCGGTAGACGAATTGGTCTCCAGCCTGCACTTTGGCCACCAGCAAGGCGTGATCGCCGGTGTCGAGCAACAGGACGGTGGTCGCACTTTTCGCCTCCAGTGTCTGAATGACCGAGTCCAGACTCTGCAAGCCGCGAGATTCACCAATAGCACGGGTGGGCAAGGCCCGCAGTTCACTCAACGCACTGAGCAAAGCCTGTGAACTCGGTTCCTGATGGTTGACGTTGGCCGTGGCGACATGCCCCACCAATGTCCGTTCGGCCGACTCGCCGGCAGCCACCGCTGCGCCCATCAGCAACGCCAGCGGATAACACCGACGTCCCGGTTCACTGCTCGTGTGCATCAGCAAATCCTGCGACAGTTGCCGGGCCGAGGTCGCGCCGGCCTCGACGAACATCTCGCGCACCTGCGCACTGCGCTGAAGAATTCGCGAACGGTATTCACCTTGCGCCGTGCGCGTGATCTGCCCGATACGTTCGCCCCATTGGCGCAAGGTCAGTGCTTCAAACAGTGCCTGAACCTTGAGTTCGCGGGCCGTCAGGAGGCCATGCAGCTGTCCACGCGCCAGCGCGGCCTCGAAGGCGGGCGACTGCCGCTGACGCAGGGCTTTTTCAACCGCATCATAACGAGCGAAAGTACCGTCGCCGTCAGTCTCGACAGCGAGGTCGCGCACGGTTTGCCAAACACTGGCAAAGCTCGCGTCGTCCAGACTTGTCGCGCCGAAAATCCCCCCGAGCATGACGCGCACCAACGGGCTGAGTTGTTCCAGCGGCAGGGAATCATGGGCAATGCGGCTGAGCAGTTCGTTGAGGTTGCTTGAGGCTTCGGCGCCATGGGAAACGGGCAGTTCGCGCACAGGTTGCGCAAGGATCAACTGACGATTATCGAAGCCGATGGAAAAGGCTTGGGTGAAGGTAATGTCACCGCTGAGCTTGTCCCTCATGGCTCGCACAAAGGGTTCGCCCAGATCATCCATCAGTTGTTGCAGGACCGACGTCAGCAGCACTGCTTTACCGCCGACTACGGGCCAGCCTTGTTTGAACGTCAGCGTCTGTTGCGGCTGAAGCAGATCCGCCAGTTGGCCGGTGTAGCGTGATTTGAGTTTGCCGGTTTTCCACTTTTCCTGCTCTTTGGCCAGCCATTGCTCGGCGTCATCATTGACGGTCCAACCGGAGATCGCTTCCTCCTCGGTCTGCACGTTGTAACCCTCGGCCAGTCGCAAGCGCTCCTGAACCGTAACCTCGTTGTGCGGCAGGAGGTGAGTCTCGACATAGTTTTTCAACCCGGTAACCGCCGCACCAGGCCCGGTAAGCGCAATGGTGCCGCGCGCTCCGACGCGAATGCCGTCACGGTAGTAACTTAAAATCGCCTCGCTCAACTTGCCCAGAAAATCCTGCAGCGTGCGCGTCAGTTGCCCCTGCTCGATTTTCTCGTTCATGACGTTTTCTATGACGTCGAGCAATCGTTCAGTCTGTGACCAGTCTACGGACGACGCGATGGCCGACTGTTCAACGGCCTGCAGGCAGTCATAGTTGAACCGGATCAATTGCATGACCGCGAGCGTCATCTCGCTCTGCGGTTGTGCCAGCAGATAAGCGTTCATCTCTCTACTGAATTGCGCGCCCATACGCAGGCCATGCTGCGGACTGTGGACTTCACGCGGTGCGACAAATATAGGCTCGACGCCGGGCTTGCTGCGGGCAAAGACCAGCAGTGCCTCGCGATGTTCGGCTGGCAATGCATCCGTGTGATCGGTGTAGCGCAGACGATCGCGACCGGGCATCAACGTTTCATCATGATTGAGCAAAAGCTGCAACACCCCTATCCGTTGCTCGTCACTGAACCCACTGATGTCGACACCGCCCAGTCTGTCAGCCAGCGGCGGCAAGTAATCCATGTCACTGTAACGCCCGCCTTCGGCATATTCGGCCTGCAAGCGAACAACGTCACTTGCCGCCGCAAAGTTACCGCGCATTGACACTTCGCGTTGATAGACATCCTCTAGAAAGTGCCCGGCGAAATCCCGCCGAACATCACGCAACTGCAAGTCGCCGCCGGCCATTTGCAGATGGCTTTGCAAGCAGCGATGACGAAAGGCTTCCAGCGTCGTGCGGTCCTTGCCGTAAGCGCGCACCATCAGGTCGATCCGGGCCTGATCAGCTTTCCCGCGCCACTGCGGTTGTTGCAGGTATTCGAACATCTCGCGCTTCAATACACGCGCACGATCTTCGATCATCTTTGCAAGTTCATCGGGGTTGGTCACGGTGTCCCCGCCAGACTCCATCGCAGCAACTCTGGCGCTGTCGGATATAACCCGATTCATTTCGAAAGCCAGTAACGCATCGCTGTCGTACCAGAGATTGAACTGGTAACTCTCGGCAGCCAGCACCTGACGCCAGATATTCATGTAATCGCGCTGGATATTGCCAACCTCACTGCCGCCCACCCAGACAAAATGCATGATTTTGGGTATCGGACTGGGCACGTCGCTGAGCATGTTTACAGTGCCCGCCAAACGGGCGGCGTAATCGCGCAATTTTTCTTTGACGGTATCGATCAACGCTATCGCGGGCGCTGAGTTACGCTTTGCCAAGCGTTCAAAATTTTCCAGAAATAGTGTTACAACCTGCAGCTTTTGAGCAAGGCTCGTGGCTTGGCCGGCATTCTCGTAAAGCGCCAGCAACGTTGCATATTCGGCAGAAGCGGAAAACGCCTTGAATGCGAGTTTTAACCCGGAGTATTCATCAGCGGAAATAAAATTAAATTCGTCAACATATTGCTCCATGACACCCATCAGACTTCATCCTTTATTCGTTGAGAGAATCCTCAACGAAGTTAGTCTGCTCGTGGGGCAACTTCAAAAATCACAAAATTCAAATAGTTTCCCAAGAAACATCAAACAACAGACAAGTTGATTCCGCGCATGATTCGGTAATAAACAGGTGCATGACAAGTCGTTCGATAAACAAACGAAGCGGCGCTCCCAACGGATGCGCCGCCGTGTTTTAAACTTAATCATCCGGCAATGAAGTTCGACTTGATGTCACACCGAGGCAACTTATTTACAACTTGCCTCGGCTCGGCGCTCAGGAAAGCGGCTTTTCGCCGTACCAGCGCGGCGTGTAAACCCAATCACCACCGCTGGCACGCGCAAACGTGCAGGTGGTCGAAGAACCAATCAGCACCATGGTGCGCATGTCCACTTGCTCCGGGGTCAACGCGCCCAGAGTCGTGGTGCGTAGAGTCTGGCCGGGACGACCGATGTCGCGGCCCAACACCACCGGTGTTTGCGGCGTGCGATGCTGCGCGACAATCTCCAGCGCCCGGCCCAGTTGCCACGGACGTGCGCGGGAGATCGGGTTGTAGAACGCCAACGACAGATCCGCTTCAGCGGCCAGATCCAGACGCTTTTCGATGATCGACCAGGGCTTCAGGTTATCCGACAGCGACATCACGCAGAAGTCATGACCCAGCGGTGCGCCGGCTTGCGCGGCGGTGGCCAGCGAAGCGGAAACGCCCGGCAGGATTTCCAGATCGACGCTGTGCCACGCCGGATCGGCCGACTCGTGCAACGCTTCGAGCACTGCGGCAGCCATGGCGAACACACCCGGATCGCCCGAGGACACAACGATCACCGAGCGTCCCTCGGCGGCCAGTCTGAAGGCGTGACGGGCGCGTTGCATTTCTTCACGGTTGTCGGTGCAGTGCTGCACTTGATCGGCGCGAAACGGCCCGGCCATGCGCACGTAGGTTTCGTAACCGAGCACATCGGTCGCGCGAGCCAGTTCGGCTTTTACCGCCGGCACCATCAGCTCGGCAGCACCGGGGCCGAGGCCGATCACGGCGAGACGACCGCGTGGCCGGCCAATGCTGGAAACCTCCAAAGGCTGCTCGGCGACCGCGATTGCCATGCCGTGGCCGGTCAGGACCGTTGCCGCTGGCACTGCGACACCCGCCAGGGTTTCGAGGTTGCTTTGTGCCGCGACAAAGCGCAGCGGCACACCCAGTTCAAGCGCCGCTTCACGCAAAAGTGGCGAAGCCATTTGCGTCTCGCTGGCCAGCAGACAGGCCAGCGACTGCACGGCGATCTTCGCCTGCTGCAACGCGCTGCGAACGGCATCCGCCAGGTCCGCCGTTTCAGCACTCACCGCCACCGCCACGCTGCGTGGATAGATCATTAATTCACTGGCACTCGCCTCACGCGCGGCACTGCCGACATGAATCGAGCGCTGCGCCTGCGGATCTTCCGGCAATTGCGCCTGATCCAGCCACGGCGCCGCGCCTTCGATGCGCACGCTGTGGCCAGCCAACAGATCGGAGACGAAACGCTTGCCCAGTTCCAGATCACCCAGTGCGTAACCGCTCGGAGGATTGAGCAGGCACGTACCAAAACGCAACTCGCCACTGGTGGTGATGGCTGCGGCGACTTGCAGCCCGGCAGCGATGTCTCGCGCCATGACATTGACCCCGCCGAGGCCGCCCAACAACGGCACCACCGCGCTGCCGTCTTCGGCCACGGCGAGTACCGCAGGTTCGGCGCCCTTCTCCAGCAACAGAGGCGCCAGCGTGCGGATGACGATGCCGGCCGCGCACAGGGCAATGATCGGTGTGTCCTGCTGATACAGCGCGCGCAGGGTCTCGCCGAATTCCTGATAAGTGCAATCGGCGCCTTCGACGCGCCCGGCGAGGCCGTGGATCTGCGCCGCCGGATAGACCTGCTGAATACGCCGCGCGGTGGCCAGGCTGCCCTGACCGAGAATGACGATGGCGGGGATGGATTGAGTCATCAGCCTTGCCACCGTTCGCCCGGCACGATGATCAGCGAGAAGTACGGCGACGACATCGGCTCGACCTGATCCATCGGCACAATCTTCTGATTGGCCATGGTCGCGCGCTCGACGTACAGCGCGCGCTCGGCCAGCCCCAGTTCTTCGAGTACCTGACGCACTTTCGGGAAGTTGCGCCCCAGCTTCATGATCACCGCCGCGTCGGCATCGGCCAGTCGGCGTTTCAATTCTTCATGGGGCAACACGCCCGATAGCACCGACAGACTCTGATTGCGATACACCAGCGGCGCGCCCAGTACCGAAGCGCCGCCCAGCATCGAGCACACGCCCGGCACCACTTGTGCTTCGTAGCGAGTGGCGAGGCGGTCGTGCAGGTACATGTAGGAACCGTAGAAGAACGGATCACCTTCACAGATCACCGCGACATCGCGACCGGCGTCCAGATGCGCGGCGACCGTCTCGGCAGCTTCGTCGTAGAAGTCGCTGATGACTTGCTCATAGGAAAGTGGCGCCGGCAGTGCTTCGGTGGTCACCGGGTAGACCAGCGGCAGCAGGTTCTGCGCTTCTTGCAGGTGCGCCTCGATGATGCCGAAGGCGTTGCCCTTTTTGCCCTTGGCGACGAAGTACGCCACCACCGGCGACTCACGTAGCAGGCGCAGGGCTTTGACAGTAATCAGTTCCGGATCACCCGGGCCGACGCCCAGGCCAATCAAACGTCCTGTGGCCTGCATCATTCGATCTCCGTGGCGAGGGCATTGACGGCGGCGGCGGCCATGGCGCTGCCACCGAGGCGGCCTTGCATGATCACGAACGGCACGCCACGGCTGTCAGCGGCCAGGGCGGCTTTCGATTCGGCGGCGCCGACGAAGCCCACCGGAAAGCCGAGGATCAGCGCCGGTTTCGGGGCGCCAGCATCAAGCATTTCCAGCAGATAGAACAGTGCGGTCGGCGCGTTGCCGATTACCACGACGCTGCCTTCCAGATGTGGACGCCACAGTTCCAGCGCGGCGGCGGAACGGGTGTTACCCAGCTCACGGGCAAGCGCAGGCACGCTCTCGTCACGCAAGGTGCAGATCACTTCATTGTTGGCCGGCAGGCGCGCACGGGTCACGCCTTCGGAGACCATTCGCGCATCGCAGAGGATCGGCGCACCGGAGGCCAGCGCGTCGCGCCCGGCCTTGCCCGCGCCTTCGGAGAATTGCAGACCATCGATCGCCTCGACCATGCCGCAGGCGTGAATCACCCGCACCGCGAGTTTTTCCAGATCGGCCGGGATGCGCGCGAGATTGGCCTCGCTGCGAATGATCGCGAAGGAGTTGCGATAAATCTCCTGACCATCGCGGATGTAATCAAGCATCAATGGGGCTCCGAGAGCGGGCGTCGAGCAGGGTCGCGGCCGCTTCAATAGTAAGGTTGCGAGCGTGCAGCGCGCCGAAACCCGGCAGCGTTGCATCGCGAAAATAGAGGTCGTAATGACCGGGACTGACGGCCAGCAACGTCACCGGGGCACAGTGGGCGGCGGCGCAAGAGCGCGTGCAGCCGCTGAGGTGTACGTTGAGGGCCGAGGGCAGCAACGTCGCCAGATGGCGGGCGTCCTGCTTGGTGTCGGCAAGACCTTTGCCGCAGCCATTGGAGCCGGTGCAGGCGATCAGGCGTGCAAGGGGTTCGGCAGCGCAAGTCAGCAGGCTCAGTTGCTCAAGTCCCTCCAGCACTTGAGCCGCATCGCTTGCTTTGACATCCGGCAGCAGCAGGCTTTGCCAAGGTGTGAAACGCAGGCTGCCATTGCCGAACTGGCGGGCCAGTTGCGCAGCCCCGCGCAGCATTGCCGGATCGAGACGGCCCAGCGCCGGCACCGCACCGATGTACACCTGACCCGCCGTATTCTGTGGATGAACGCCGATGTGCAGATCGTCCGCCACGGCCGTGCGCTGCCAATGGCTGATTGCCTTGATCGGCAGACACGTTCTCAGTTGTTCGAGAATTGCCAACATCGGCCATTCCTCGAGTAAATGGCGCATGCGCGTCTGCTCGGGACGTGCCAACGCCAGGAACAGCTCCAGCACTGCCACCACCAGCGCATGGCCATGTTCCAGCGCCACCGCGCCGATCGCGCGATCCGTCGGGCATCCGGCCAGACCGAACGCCAGCAAGGTTTCACCGTCACGCTCGAACGCCGACAACCACAGGTCATGAGAATGTTCGAGCATCGCCAGCGCTTCACCGCCATCGAGTTGCACGGCGAACTTGGCGCTCAGCTCGTGGAAGCGTGGATGGCTTTGCAAAGTGTCGAGGATCTGCCCGGCGAGGTCGCGCGTGTCGAACTGCATCTGCCGATCGATCCCGGCAGCGGGGCTGAGCATCAGGTTGCGCACATCGTCAGCGGCCGCCGTGCGCGGGCCTAGACCGGCGGCGAGCAGACGCTCGATCAGCGCTGCGGATTGCTCACCGATCCCGCGAATCTGCAGATTGGCGCGGTTGGTCGCCTCGATCGCCGCGCCGAACTGTTCGGCGGCATCGGCCACCGCGTCGGCCTGATCGGCACTGATCGAGCCGCCATTGAGCTTGATCCGGCAGATACCGCCGTCCAGTGCCTGGACGATACGCAGCAACCCCGGGCAGGCCGAGGGGCGTAGAGCGGTGGACATCGGGCGTTCGTTCAAGGGGTTGACCGGCTACGTGGGAAAGGCGCTTCGCGGGCGAAGGCGCGGTATTATGCCTGCTTTGTCCGCTGGCATGAAAAGACTGCCCGTCGGAACGGCGTGTTTAGAGGAATATAGATGTCACCCTGGCTGACGGTAGTGGGAATCGGTGAAGACGGCTTCAAGGGCCTGGGCAAAAACGCCCGGCGTGCCCTGCTGGGCGCTTCGCGGATCATCGGTGGCCAGCGTCAACTGGATTTGTTGCCGGTGTGCATTCGCGGTGAACGGCAGTTGTGGCCGAGTCCGTTTTCCCTCGCGCCTGTGCTCGAACAGCGTGGCGAAGCGGTCTGCGTATTGGCCAGTGGTGACCCGATGTTCTACGGCGTCGGTGCCAGCCTCGCCCGCCAGGTGCCGAGCGACGAGATGCTGATCCTGCCAGCGCCGTCGTCCTGTTCACTGGCCGCCGCCCGCCTCGGTTGGCCGCTGCAGGAGGTGGTGACGCTGTCGCTGGTGGCCCGACCGCTGGCGGCGCTCAATGCCCAACTATTCAGTGGCGTGCGGTTGTTGTTGCTGAGCAACGACGGTCAGAGCCCGGCGGCTGTTGCGCAGTTGCTCCGCGAGCGCGGCTTCGGCTCCAGTCGCATCAGCGTTCTCGAGCATCTGGGCGGTGACGCCGAGCGACGCATCGACAGCAGCGCCAACGCCTGGAGTGACACGCCGATAGCCGACCTCAATGTCATCGCCGTCGAATGTCTGGCCGACGCACAGGCTCCGCGCCTTTCACGTCTCGCCGGATTGCCGGATTCGGCATTCCAGCACGACGGCCAGTTGACCAAGCGCGACGTACGCGCCATCACCCTCGCCCGCCTTGCCCCGACCCCCGGCGAACTGCTCTGGGATGTCGGCGCCGGCAGCGGTTCGATCGGTATCGAGTGGATGCGCGCGCACCCGAGCTGCCGCGCCTTGGCCATCGAGGCCGATGACGGCCGTCAGCAATTGATCGAACACAACCGCGATGCGCTGGGTGTGCCTGGCCTGCAATTGATTCGCGGCAAAGCACCGCTGGCACTGGCCGGGCTGGAGCGCCCGGACGCGATTTTCATCGGCGGCGGCGTGACCCGTGAGGGCGTCTTCGAAACCTGTTGGGAACACCTGAAGCCCGGTGGCCGTCTGGTCGCCAACGCAGTGACGCTGCAAAGCGAAGTGGCGCTGATGAACTGGCGCGAGCGCTTCGGCGGCGAACTGACGCGCATCCATGTCGCCCAAGCGCAGCCACTTGGCGAGTTCGACACCTGGCGTCAGGCGTTGCCGATCACCCTGCTCGATCTGGTCAAACCCCTCGATGCGTGACGAAACCGCCGAACAACCCGCGCCCTTGCGCAGCGGCCTGACCACCGGCAGTTGCGCCACCGCCACCAGCCTCGCCGCCGCGCGTCTGTTGCTCGGCGGGCTGTCGGCGGATGCGGTGCAGATCGTGTTGCCCAAAGGCAAACAGGTGCAGATGCGTCTGGAGTTCTGTCGTTTGACCGATGACGGCGCCGAGGCCGGAACGATCAAGGATGCCGGCGACGACCCGGACGTGACCCACGGTGCGCTGCTCTATTCGCGGGTACGGCTTTTGAGTGAGCCGGGCATTCGTTTCAATGCCGGTACGGGCGTGGGCACCGTGACTCGGCCGGGACTGGTGCTGGGTGTCGGCGAACCGGCGATCAACCCGGTGCCACGCAAAATGATCAGCGATCACCTGACGCTGCTCGCCGCCGAGACCGGTTACGGCGGCGGCTTCGACGTCACCGTCAACGTCGAGGGCGGCGAAGCGCTGGCGCTGAAAACCATGAATCCGCGACTGGGCATTCTTGGCGGGCTGTCGATCCTCGGCACCAGCGGCATCGTCCGGCCGTTCTCCTGCGCGGCATACATCGCTTCGATTCATCAGGGTATCGACGTCGCCAAGACCAACGGCTATCTGCACATCGCCGCCTGCACCGGCAACGCCAGTGAAGACACCATGCGCCGGGTCTACAACCTGCCGGAGATCGCCCTGATCGAAATGGGCGACTTCGTCGGTGCGGTGCTCAAGCATCTGCGCAAAGTGCCTGTGGATAAACTCAGCCTGTGCGGCGGCTTCGGCAAGATCAGCAAACTGGCCGCCGGGCACATGGATCTGCATTCGCGGCATTCGAGTATCGACTTGCCGCAACTGGCGGAGTGGGCGGCGGCGATTGGCGCCGATGAGGCTTTGCAGCAAGGCATTCGTGAAGCCAATACCAGTCAGCAGGCGCTGGCCATGTCCAGTGCAGCAGGGATCGCCCTCGGTGATGAAGTCTGTCGCCATGCGTTGAATTTCGCCCGCAGCGTAGTGCCGGCACAGGTGCAGGTCGAGGTGTTTGCGATTGATCGTCAGGGCGGAGTTGTCGGGCATGCCGGAGGTTTTGCATGAAGCGGATTTTGCTGCTCGGCGGCGTCACGGAAGCGCTGGCGATTGCCCGCACGCTGGGGCCGCAGCATATCTACAGCCTCGCCGGCGTTGGCCGGGTGCCGACGGATCTGCCCTGCAAGGTGCGCGTCGGTGGTTATGGTGGCGCTGAAGGTCTGGCGCAATTCATCCGCGACGAAGGCATCGATCTGCTGCTCGACGCCACGCATCCCTATGCCGCACAGATCAGCCAGAACGCCGCAACCGCCGCGCGACTGACCGACACCCCCTGCTGGGCCCTGCGCCGCCCGGCCTGGCAGCCGCAGCCCGGTGATGATTGGCGTGAAGTCAGCGACTGGGCCGAGCTGATCACTGCCCTCAAGCCGTTTCGCCGACCGCTGTTCACCCTCGGCCGCGAACCGCTGCAGCACCTCAATGAAATCCCTCAGGACCAGTTCTGGACTCTGCGCGCCCTCGACGTTTACCCGAGCAATGAACGCTGCGAAGTGATCGGTGCGCGTGGGCCGTTTCTGCTTGGGGATGAGCGCGCACTGTTCGAGCGGCGGCAGATCGATGTGTTGATCAGCAAGAACAGCGGCAGCACCGCGACCGAGCCGAAGCTGGAAGTGGCGCGCGAGCGCGGGGTGCCGGTGCTGGTGTTGAAGCGGCCGGGGTTGCCAGAAGTTGATAGGGAATTTCGATCGGTCGACGAAATCCTCGGGGCCCTCGCGCTCTTCGATCGTATTTAAATCAGTCGTACCGTCACTCCGGTGTACACAGATCATCTGGACGACACAGACCATTGTAGGAGTGAGCCTGCTCGCGATGACGTCAGCACAGCCAGCACCTCATTGCCTGACACACCGCTATCGCGAGCAGGCTCACTCCTACAATGTCCCGGGTTCGACTGAATATCTGACCTGGGTGATAAATCGGAGCAACGATTCGATTCGCCAGCGAAGACGTCTGGTCTTGTGGCATATGACTTGAATCCTACAACCGCGCCGGACACTGCCCACAACAACTTAACGAATCACTGACTATCGGCAGTCAGCGTCCACCTCTACGCTCAACGTCTTTGATTCCAAGGGCGTATATATCCAATGTCAGAAAAATTCTCCCGTTTCGACGTCAAGGATTACCTCAAATCGCCTGCCGATCTCGGCCAATACATTAAGGGCTGTGAGATCGAAAAACCGGGCGATGGGCAGCTCAACCGGGTGGTGCTCCGAGACTTCAAGCAGACCATTCGTGCACGAATAGAAAGCGACTCGAATTTCGCCCAGGCAATGCGAATCGAAGCCGCTACACTCATTTACAACGGCGAAATCGAGCTGGAGCGCAGGCTTCTCAAGCTCTTGCAGGAAGCGCTGCGACACCAAACCGCACGACGCTTTTTTACTTATCGGCCCTGATCAGGCTAAATAGCCGCGCCTGATCGCCCACCCAATGGATCTGTCCCATGAACCGACACCGGCTAGCAATTGCCTGGATCGCCTGCTTTGCAGTGCTGTTCAACATGCTCGCCATGCCGATGACCGGGGCGATGGCGCAGGCGGCCAACTCACCGGCCGAGCAATTGCTCTGGAGCAGTTTCTGTACCGGCAGCGGGACCAAGATGGTGGCGATCAACATCGGCACCACCGAACAAAAGGCCCCGAGCAACGACACTCATTCGAACATGCAGCATTGCTGGTGCTGCTCAGGCTCTGCGCCATTGGTGGCGCTGCCGGGGCATTCGCCGCAGCTGTATTTCGCCCGTTACGAAAGTAATCGCAGCGTGGCGCCCGCCTTGCTGCAAACACCGACGCCGCGTCAGCAATGGCCGAGTCTCAATCCCCGCGCTTCCCCTCTGGTTTGATTTGTTCGCGCAATTGACCTGCGTTTCAAATCGTTCTGGAGAACTGCCATGTTGAACAAACTCATCGTAATCGCCGCGCTGCTGTTGCCGGCGTGCTTTGCCCATGCCCACGAATACAAGGCGGGCGAACTTGAGATCGCCCACCCGTGGTCGCAGGAACTGCCGCCGAATGCACCGACGGTCGCCGCCTATTTCATCATTCACAACGCTGGCAAGACTGACGATCGTTTGCTCAGCGTCGATTCGTCCATCGCTCCGGAAGCGCAACTGCACGAACACGTCATGCAGGGCGATCTGATGAAGATGCAGCAAGTGCCGAGCGTGGCCATTCCCGCCGGCGGCAACGTGACGTTTGCGCCGATGGCCTATCACGTGATGCTGCTCAACCCGAGCGATCGCAGCCTGCTCAGCGACGGCAAGCGCTTCCCGCTGACACTGCATTTCGAGAAGGCTGGTGACGTCACCGTCGACGTCTCGGTGCAGAAGAAGCCGCCGGAAACCACGCAGGCCCACGCGCACGCCCAGTAAGCCTTCCGGCAGACTCCGCCCATGCGCCCGCTGAGCGCCAGGCCCTCCCGGCAACGCCGTCAGACTGAACACCTGACTCGCGGCAGCTGGATCGCCCTGTTCGCCATGTTGATGATCTTCATCGGCCCACTGATTTCTCAGTCGATGCCGATGGATCAACACGCCTCGACATCGATGCCGATGAGCATGGACATGTCGATGGACATGCCGGGCATGGATCACAGCGGCCATGATGCACAACCGACGGCAGAACACTGCCCGCCGCAATCCTCGCACCACGTGCTCTGGGAAAAGTGCGGTTATTGCAGCCTGCTGTTCAATTGCCCGGCACTGACCGGTGGCGGCGATTTCGTCGCCTTCAATATCCCGCCGCTGAACACCTTCACCCCACCCTCCCCGCGCCTGGGTCATGCCCGGCAGACCTTTTTTCCCGGAGCGCGCAGCCGCGCTCCGCCCGTCGCAGCGTAAACACGCACCTTTGATTGCACACGGTTGAGAAGACAGCTTCAGGCTGCCGGCCGTGTCGTTTACGACTGTTTGATGGAAATTGTCATGTCCAGGTTTGCTGCTGTTTCACGCTCGGGCACTGCCCCGGCGTCCTTCGCTTTGAACGAATCGCGGATTCGTTTCAGGCACGCTACCGCCGTCCTTTGCGGCGTCCTGCTGTCCCCGCTGGTGCTGGCCGATGATCACGCCGGCCACAACGAAGAACTCAGTCCAACGGTGATCACCGCGATTGCGCCGAGCTCACCACTGACCATCGTCACCAACCCCAAGGATCCGCGCCAACCGGTGCCGGCCAGCGACGGCGGCGATTATCTGAAGACCATCCCCGGCTTCGCGCTGGTACGCAATGGCGGCACCAACGGCGATCCGGTGCTACGCGGCATGTTCGGTTCACGCCTGAACATCCTCACCAACGGCAGCATGATGCTCGGCGCCTGCCCCGGCCGAATGGACGCGCCGACCTCATACATCTCGCCGGAAACCTACGACAAACTCACCGTGATCAAAGGCCCGCAAACCGTGCTTTGGGGTCCGGGCGCATCAGCGGGCACGGTGCTGTTTGATCGTGAGCCGGAAAGCTTCGGCGAACTCGGCACCCGCGTGAACGCGAGCATTCTCGCCGGCTCCCACGGACGCTTCGACAAGGTCGTCGACGCCGCTGCCGGCGGGCCGTTGGGTTACGTGCGAGTAATCGGCAACACCGCGCATTCCGACGATTACCGCGACGGCAATAACGACATCGTCGCCTCGCGCTACGACAAGTGGAACGGCGACGTCGCCATCGGCTGGACCCCGGACGCCGACACCCTGATCGAACTCACCGCCGGCAAGGGCGACGGCGAAGCGCGCTACGCCGGACGCGGCATGGACGGCTCGCAGTTCCTGCGCGAAAGCCTCGGCCTGCGTTTCGAAAAATCCAACATCACCGACGTGCTGGAGAAACTCGAAGCGCAGGTCTACTACAACTACGCCGACCACGTGATGGACAACTACACCCTGCGCACGCCGTCCGGCACCGGGATGATGGCCGGGCCCATGGCCTCCAACGTCGACCGCCGCACCCTCGGCGCAAGGATCAAGGCCACCTGGCGCTGGGCTGACATCCAGCTCATCACTGGCCTCGACGCACAAACCAACGAACACCGTCAGCGCAGCGGCATGGGCATCGATACCTACAAGGATCAGCCGTACAGCAAGGATGCCGATTTCCATAACTACGGCGTGTTCAGCGAAATGACCTGGTACGCCGCCGACCGCGATCGACTGATCACTGGCGCCCGCGTCGACCGCGCTTCGGCCAAGGATTATCGACAGACTACTGGCTCGGGAATGATGTCCCGCCCGAATCCGACCGCCGACGACACCCGTTCCGACACGCTGCCCAGCGGTTTCATTCGCTACGAGCATGACCTGGCCGACAGTCCGACCACTCTGTATGCAGGCCTCGGCCACGCGCAGCGCTTCCCGGATTACTGGGAGCTGTTTTCGCCCAAGTCCGGCCCGGCAGGATCGGTCAACGCGTTCGATTCGATCAAACCGGAAAAGACCACTCAGTTCGACTTTGGCGTGAACTACAAGAGCGCCGACCTCGAAGCCTGGGCCTCGGGTTATATCGGCGTGGTCCGCGACTACATCCTCTTCGACTACACGCCCGGAATGATGGGCATGAGCACCTCGCGCGCCGAGAACATCGACGCGCGAATCATGGGCGGTGAACTCGGTGCCGCGTACAGACTCACCGACCACTGGAAAGCCGATGCGACCCTGGCTTACGCCTGGGGCAAGAACAGCAGCGACGGTTCGGCACTGCCGCAGATGCCGCCACTGGATGCACGTTTCGGTCTGACCTATAGCCAAGACAACTGGAGCGCCGGGGCACTGTGGAGAGTAGTCGCCGCGCAAAACCGTATCGACCAGAACAAGGGCAACGTGGTCGGCAAGGATTACGACAAGAGTTCGGGCTTCGGCGTGTTCTCACTCAACGGTGCCTATCGGATCAACAAACACTGGAAGGTCAGCAGCGGCGTCGACAACCTGTTCGGCAAGGCTTACGCCGAACACCTGAACCTGGCGGGCAACGCCGGGTTCGGCTACCCGGCCAACGACCCGCAAGCGATCAATGAACCGGGGCGCACGCTCTGGACCAAGGTCGACATGAGTTTCTGACAATCACCCACCCATGTGGGAGCGAGCCTGCTCGCGAAGGCGTCGTGCCAGACGACATCAACGTTGGATGTGCCGTCCCCTTCGCGAGCAGGCTCGCTCCCACAGGGTTGCAGAACAACTAGAAGATCCAAGCCAAGCGGAGCACACGTGATGAAACAGCCCAAACCGAATTTCTACAACCTGGCCTGGCGTTGGCATTTTTACGCCGGCCTGTTCGTCGCCCCGTTCATGGTGATGCTGGCCCTGACCGGCATCATTTACCTGTTCAAACCGCAACTCGATTCACTGATGTACAGCAGCCTGCTCAATGTCCCGGCCGGCCATCACACGGTGCCGGCCGATGACCTGCTGCAACGGGTAAAAAGCGCTTACCCGCAAGGCCAGGTTACCCAGTACCTGCCGCCGGTGAATGCCGAACGCAGCGCACAGTTTGTGGTGAAAAACGCCGGACACGAACTCAACGTATTTGTCGATCCGTACCACGGCGACATCCTCGGCGAGCAGGATGCCAAGCAGAATCTGCAAGCCATCGCCCGCGCGATCCACGGCGAATTGATGATCGGCACCGTCGGTGATCGCCTTATCGAAATGGCCGCCGGTTGGGGCGTGGTGCTGGTGGTGTCCGGCCTGTTCCTGTGGTGGCCGCGCGGTCAGGCCGCGGGGATTCTGTGGCCGCGCCTGAACAGCCGCGGTCGCGTGTTGTGGCGTGATCTGCACGCGGTCACCGGGTTCTGGGGCGCGACCTTGCTGTTGGTGATGTTGCTCAGCGGCATGACCTGGACCGGTTTCTGGGGCAAGCAATACGCCCAGGTGTGGAACGTGTTCCCGGCGGCAATGTGGGACAACGTGCCGACCTCCGACGTCGAGGCGCGCAGCCTGAACACCGCCACCCGCCAGACCGTGTCATGGGCGATGGAAAACACGCCGATGCCGATGTCCGGCGACCACGCCGAACACATGAACCACGGCGCCGCCAACGCGGGCCCCGCAGCACCCGCCATCAGCCTGCAAGACGTGCAGAACATCGCCACCCAGCGCAAGGTCGAGCCGGGTTACAGCATCACCCTGCCGACCACCGCCACCGGCGTGTTCACCATTGCCGTGTTCGCCGATGACCCGCGCAACGACGCCACCCTGCATGTCGATCAGTACACCGGCAAGGTCCTCGCCGACGTGCGTTTCGAGCAATACGGCAGCGTCGCCCGCGCCACGGAAATCGGCGTGATGCTTCACGAAGGCAAGATGTTCGGCACCTTCAATCAGATCGTTGTGCTGCTGATCTGCCTGATGATTCTGCTCAGCGCCGTCAGCGGTGTGGTGATCTGGTGGAAGCGTCGGCCACAGGGCAAATTCGGCGTACCGCCGCTGCGCCATGACTTGCCGAAGTGGAAAACCGGCGTGGTGATCATGCTCGCACTGGCGGTGGTGTTCCCATTGGTGGGGGCTTCGTTGGTGGTGGTGTGGTTGCTGGACCGAGTGCTGCTGTCGCGGATGAACCGGCAAACCGAGTCTGCGTCGACTTCATCCTGAAACCGCACTCGAACTTCTTCAACGCCAATCCCGTGCGGGCTCCCCTGCACGGGATTTTTTTTGCGCCCCAATCTGGCGCGGCGGCCTGCACCAATGCGCCATGGGCGTTCCTTCGTGGTGCATGCGCTGCGCAGCCAAGCGCTCTAACACGACATTTTCTTGCCAAAACCCGACCGGGCACAGCCCTTGCAAAACACCCTTCAGTCGTCCGCATCTGCCAACCAGAAAAACTTCAAATGTTCATGGAGATCGCACAATGAAGCGTCGCAGTTTGATCAAGGCTTTCACACTCACGGCATCCATTGCCGCGATGGGCATGACCTGGACTGTCCAGGCCGCCGAGACCATCAAGGTCGGGATTCTGCATTCGTTGTCCGGCACCATGGCGATCTCCGAAACGTCGCTCAAAGACATGGCGCTGATGACCATCGACGAGATCAACGCCAAGGGCGGCGTCAACGGCAAGATGCTTGAGCCGGTGGTGGTTGACCCGGCATCGAACTGGCCGCTGTTCGCCGAAAAAGGCCGGCAGTTGCTGACTCAGGACAAGGTCGCCGTGGTGTTCGGCTGCTGGACGTCGGTGTCGCGTAAATCGGTGTTGCCGGTGTTCGAAGAACTCAACGGTCTGCTGTTCTACCCGGTGCAATACGAAGGCGAAGAGATGTCGCCGAACGTCTTCTACACCGGCGCCGCGCCAAACCAGCAAGCGATTCCGGCGGTTGAATACCTGATGAGCGAAGAAGGTGGCAGCGCCAAGCGCTACTTCCTGCTCGGCACCGACTACGTCTACCCGCGCACCACTAACAAGATCCTGCGTTCGTTCCTGCATTCCAAAGGCGTGGCCGACAAGGACATCGAAGAGGTCTACACGCCGTTCGGTCACAGCGACTATCAAACCATCGTCGCCAACATCAAAAAATTCTCCGCTGGTGGCAAGACTGCCGTCATCTCGACGGTCAATGGCGACTCCAACGTACCGTTCTATAAAGAGCTGGCCAACCAGGGCCTGAAAGCCACCGACGTGCCGGTTGTGGCGTTCTCGGTCGGCGAAGAAGAACTGCGCGGTATCGACACCAAACCGCTGGTGGGCAACCTCGCGGCGTGGAACTACTTCGAATCCGTCGAGAACCCGCAGAACAAGAAATTCGTCGCTGACTGGAAAGCCTACGCGAAGAAACACAACCTGCCGGGCGCGGACAAAGCCGTGACCAACGACCCGATGGAAGCCACTTACGTCGGCATCCACATGTGGGCGCAGGCGGTCGAGAAAGCCAAGTCCACCGACGTCGACAAAGTCCGCGAAGCCCTCGCCGGGCAGACCTTTGCCGCGCCGTCGGGCTACACATTGACCATGGACAAGACCAATCACCACCTGCACAAACCAGTGATGATCGGCGAGATTCAGGCCGATGGTCAGTTCAACGTCGTGTGGCAGACCGAAGGACCGATCCGCGCGCAACCGTGGAGCCCGTTCATTCAGGGCAACGACAAGAAGCCGGATTATGCGGTGAAGAGCAACTGAGGCGGATTCAGTTTTTGAGGTGGGCTTTAGATTTCCCCCCTCACCCCAGCCCTCTCCCTCAGGGAGACGGGGAAAGGGAGCCGATCTTCATGCTTTTCAAAGCCTGAGTTCGGCTCGAATTCGCAGGTCGCAGCACATCGTCCAAACACCTCGGTCAGTCCCCTCAATTTCAAGAGGGTGAGGGGGAAAGGGAGCCGATCTTCATGCTTTTCAAAGCCTGAGTTCGGCTCGAGTTCGCAGGTCGCAGCACATCGTCCAGACACCTCGGTCAGTCCCCTCTCCCTCTGGGAGAGGGTTAGGGTGAGGGGCGGATTCACAGCCGGATACCGCTCCATCGGCCACCGCAAGAAAGGAAACTCCACTAATGCCCACTGCCATACACCGCTTTCTCATAGCCATCGCACTCTTGCTGCCAATGCTGGCCCATGCCGGCGACGCCGAAGACTTCGTCGCGGCCAATCCCGTGCAACAGGCCAAACTCCTGGAAACCTGGGCCGCGCAGCCCGATCCGGCCCGTATCGAATTGATCAACGCCCTGCAACAAGGCGAGTTGACCATCGACGGCCAACCCAAAACCCTGCGCCTGAACAATCGCCTGCGGGGTCTGATCGACACCGCCATGGCCAGCCATCAATTGCTCGCCGCCGACGCCAAAATCCGTCTGACTGCCGCGCAGCAATTGCAGAAAAGCGCGAAACCCGCGCAGCTGAAATTCCTCGACCAGCAACTCGCTGGCGAAAAAGATGAAGGCGTGCATGCCGCCCTGAGCCTGGCGCTGGCCAATCTGCAGTTGGTCGACACTGACCCGGCGGTGCGCCTCGCCGCCGTAAGACTGCTCGGCGAAACCGGCGATCCACTGGCGCGCACGCGCCTCGAAGGCTTGCTCGAAACCGGCGTCGAGAGCGATGCCGGCGTGCGCACCGCCGCTGAAACCAGCCTCGCTCAGGTCAAACGCAAACTGCTGATCGGCGAAGTGCTCGGTCAGGCGTTCAGCGGCATGTCGCTCGGGTCGATTCTGCTGCTCGCCGCACTCGGTCTGGCGATCACCTTCGGCCTGCTCGGCGTGATCAACATGGCCCACGGTGAGATGCTGATGCTCGGTGCCTACTCGACCTACGTGGTGCAGTTGATGTTCCAGCGCTACGCCCCCCAAGCCATCGAGTTTTATCCGTTGATCGCACTGCCGGTGGCGTTCTTTGTCACGGCGGCGATCGGCATGGCGCTGGAGCGCACGGTGATTCGCCATCTCTACGGCCGCCCACTGGAAACCTTGCTCGCCACCTGGGGCATCAGCCTGATGCTGATTCAACTGGTGCGTTTGTTGTTCGGTGCGCAGAACGTTGAAGTGGCGAACCCGGCGTGGCTGTCCGGTGGCATTCAAGTGCTGCCGAATCTGGTGCTGCCGTACAACCGCATCGTGATCATCGCTTTCGCCCTGTTTGTGGTGGTGCTGACCTGGCTGCTGCTGAACAAAACCCGCCTCGGCCTCAACGTTCGCGCCGTCACCCAGAACCGCAACATGGCCGCCTGCTGCGGCGTGCCGACCGGTCGCGTCGACATGCTCGCCTTCGGCCTCGGCTCGGGCATCGCCGGTCTCGGCGGCGTGGCGCTGAGCCAGATCGGTAACGTCGGCCCGGACCTCGGCCAGAGCTACATCATCGACTCGTTCCTGGTGGTGGTGCTTGGCGGCGTTGGCCAACTGGCCGGCAGCGTGCTCGCCGCATTCGGCCTGGGCATCGCCAACAAGATTCTCGAACCGCAGATCGGTGCGGTGCTCGGCAAGATCCTGATCCTCGCGCTGATCATTCTGTTTATCCAGAAACGTCCGCAAGGCCTCTTCGCACTGAAAGGACGGGTGATCGACTGATGAACCAGCCTCTGTTAGTCACGGCCACACAAAAGGCCGGGCCGAAAGTCACGATAGCGGTCGGCGCGGTGATTCTCGCGTTGCTGATCGCCCTGCCGCTGTTGTCGTTGTTGCCGGCGGAAAATGCCCTGTCGGTCTCGGCGTACACGCTGACGCTGGTCGGCAAAATCCTCTGCTACGCCATCGTCGCCCTGGCGCTGGACCTGGTCTGGGGTTACGCCGGTTTGCTGTCGCTGGGTCACGGTCTGTTCTTTGCGCTCGGCGGTTATGCGATGGGCATGTACCTGATGCGCCAAGCGGCGGGCGATGGTCTGCCGGCGTTCATGACTTTCCTGTCGTGGACGGAATTGCCGTGGTACTGGACCGGCACCAGCAGCTTCCTCTGGGCGATGTGTCTGGTGGTATTGGCGCCGGGCTTGCTGGCGCTGGTGTTCGGTTTCTTCGCCTTCCGCTCGCGGATCAAAGGCGTGTATTTCTCGATCATGACCCAGGCCCTGACCTTCGCCGGCATGCTCCTGTTTTTCCGCAACGAGACCGGGTTTGGCGGCAACAACGGCTTTACCAATTTCCGCACGATTCTCGGTTTCGGCATCACTGAACCGGGCACCCGCGCGGTGCTGTTTCTGGCCACGGTGTTGTTACTGGTGGCGAGTCTGTTCATCGGCTGGCGCCTGGCGCAGAGCAAGTTCGGCCGGGTGCTGACGGCGCTGCGTGATGCGGAAAACCGCTTGATGTTCTGCGGCTACGATCCGCGCGGTTTCAAGTTGTTCGTGTGGGTCTTGAGTGCGGTGTTGTGTGGTCTGGCCGGGGCGTTGTACGTGCCGCAAGTGGGCATCATCAACCCGAGCGAAATGTCGCCGACCAACTCGATTGAAGCGGCGGTGTGGGTAGCCCTCGGCGGTCGCGGCACCTTGATCGGGCCGTTGCTCGGCGCCGGTGTGGTCAACGGCATGAAGAGCTGGTTCACGGTGGCGTTCCCCGAGTATTGGCTGTTCTTCCTCGGCGCGCTGTTCATCGTCGTGACACTGTACCTGCCCAAAGGCGTGATCGGCCTGCTGAAGAAACGAGGTGAACAATGAGAGTCACAGCGAGCGCTGAATTCATGCTGGAACCGGCCTTCTTTCCCGTCGAACCGAACAAGGACGCCGGCACCAGCCGCGACTCGATCGGCCTCGGTCAGCGCGTCGGGCCGGGCCTTGATACCCGTCACGGCACGATCCTCACCCTGGAAGACATCAGCGTCAGCTTCGACGGCTTCCGCGCGCTGAATAATCTCAACCTGTACATCGGCGTCGGCGAACTGCGCTGCATCATCGGCCCAAACGGCGCGGGCAAAACCACGCTGATGGACGTGATCACCGGCAAAACCCGACCGAGTCACGGCAAGGCCTGGTTCGGCGAAACCCTGGATCTGACGCAGATGAGCGAAGTGCAGATCGCCCAGGCTGGCATCGGCCGCAAGTTTCAGAAGCCGACAGTGTTCGAGGCGCTGAGCGTGTTTGAAAACCTGGAGCTGGCACAGAAAACCGACAAGTCGGTGTGGGCCAGTTTGCGTGCGCGATTGAGTGGCGAGCAGAAGGACCGGATCAGCGAAGTGCTGGAAACGATTCGCCTGACCACCTCGGTCAATCGTCAGGCGGGGTTGCTCTCTCACGGGCAGAAGCAGTTTCTCGAGATCGGCATGCTGTTGATGCAGGACCCGCAATTGTTGCTGCTCGATGAGCCGGTGGCGGGGATGACCGATGCGGAAACCGAGTTCACCGCTGAACTGTTCAAGAGCCTGGCGGGCAAGCATTCGCTGATGGTGGTGGAGCATGACATGGGCTTTGTCGGCTCGATTGCCGACCATGTGACGGTGTTGCACCAGGGCAGCGTGCTGGCCGAAGGCTCGCTGGAACAGGTGCAGGAAAACGAGCGCGTGATCGAGGTCTACCTCGGCCGCTAATGCTGCAAACATCGATCAAAACTGTAGGAGTGAGCCTGCTCGCGATAGCGGTGTATCAGACAAACAGATGTTGACTGACACACCGCTATCGCGAGCAGGCTCACTCCTACAAAGGGATTTGAGGAGACTTTTGACATGCTGCAAGTCGACAAGCTGCACCAGTACTACGGCGGTAGCCACATCCTGCGCGGCTTAAGCTTCGACGTGAAGGTCGGCGAAGTCACCTGCCTGCTCGGCCGTAACGGCGTCGGCAAAACCACCCTGCTCAAATGCCTGATGGGCTTGCTGCCGGCCAAAGAAGGCGCGGTGAATTGGGAAGGCAAACCGATCACCACGTTCAAGCCACACCAGCGCGTACACGCCGGGATCGCTTACGTGCCGCAAGGCCGGGAAATCTTCGGCCGCCTGACCGTGGAAGAAAATCTGTTGATGGGGTTATCACGGTTTCCCGGCAGCGAAGCCAAAGAAGTCCCAGGTTTCATCTACGAATTGTTCCCAGTGCTGCTACAAATGAAGCAGCGTCGCGGTGGTGACCTCTCCGGCGGTCAGCAACAGCAGCTGGCGATCGGTCGAGCATTGGCCAGCCGTCCACGGTTACTGATCCTCGATGAGCCCACCGAAGGCATTCAACCCTCGGTGATCAAGGAGATCGGCGCGGTGATCAAGCAACTTGCGGCGCGCGGTGACATGGCGATTCTGCTGGTCGAGCAGTTCTACGATTTCGCCGCGGAACTGGCCGATCAATACCTGGTGATGTCCCGGGGCGAGATCGTGCAGCAGGGTCGCGGTGAAAATATGGAGGCCGAGGGTGTACGCGGGCTGGTAACGATCTAGTACAACGAACTAATCTGTAGCTTCCTAACGATAATTACACACCATGAATTCGACTGTTGCACCTGCCCTGTTTACCCCGAGCTGGCACGCCGAGCTGGAACTCGCCTACGCCCGTTTCGGCGACTGCACGCGCCCGGTCATGCGCCGACACCTCGGCCCGCTGCGGGTGCAAAAGCACCTGTACGCCGAAGGCCCCGAGGTCTGCCAGCACATCATCGTCCACCCGCCGGGCGGGATTGCCGGCGGTGATCGACTGGACATCAGCGCCCGCGTCGAGCAACACGCCTGGGCGCAGATCACCAGCCCCGGCGCGGCCAAGTGGTATCGCGCCGGTGGGCCGGCTTATCAGAAACTGGATTTGAAAGTGGCTGCCGGAGCGACGCTGGAATGGCTGCCGCAGGAGACCATCGTCTACAGCGCCGCGCAGGCTGAACTGAGCACTTCGATTGATCTTGAAGGTGATGCGCGGCTGTTTTACTGGGACGTGGTGGCGCTGGGACGCCCGGCCAGTGGCGAGCGTTTTGACCGCGGGCATTTTCAGGCGCACCTGGATATTCGCCGCGATGGCCGATTGCTCTGGCATGAGCGCCAGCGCATTGTCGGTGGCGACGGTTTGCTTGATTCGCCGATCGGGCTGGATGGCAATCCGGTGTTTGCGACGTTGTTGGTCACCGGTGAAATTGATGCTGAGTTGCTTGAGCGTTGTCGTTCGCTGGGGCATGACGTGCGCGGGGATTTGAGCCAGCTGCCAGGGCTGCTGGTGGCCCGTTGTCTGGCCAGTGAAGCGTTGCTCGCCCGCGCCTGGCTCATCGATTTATGGCGCTTGCTCAGACCGGCCCTGCTCGGGCGTGACGCGATTTCTCCCAGAATATGGAGTACCTGAAAAAGCCCCTCACCCCCCGCCCTCTCCCGGAGGGAGAGGGAGCCTGACCGAGTCGTTTGAAATGAATTTAACTGCCTGAACGAATACCGCTGACTGAACCGGCCATTGAAAACAACCGAGATCAGTCCCCTCTCTTTCGGGAGAGGGCGCCCGACCGAGTCGTTTGAAATGAATTTAACTGCCTGAACGAATACTGCTGACTGAACCGGCCATTGAAAACAACCGAGATCAGTCCCCTCTCCCTCGGGAGAGGGCTAGGGTGAGGGGTGGCTCCAACTGACACCCCGCGCCCGCAGGAACCTCACAAAACTGCCCTTACGGAACCCCACAATGGACCTGACCCCACGCGAAAAAGACAAGCTGCTGATCTTCACCGCCGGCCTCGTCGCCGAGCGGCGTCTGGCCCGCGGTGTGAAACTCAATTACCCGGAAGCCATGGCCTACATCTCCGCAGCGCTGCTCGAAGGCGCGCGTGACGGTCAGACCGTGGCCGAGCTGATGCACTTCGGCACCACCCTGCTCAGCCGCGAACAAGTGATGGAAGGCATCCCGGAAATGATCCCGGAGATCCAGGTCGAAGCGACGTTCCCCGACGGCACCAAACTGGTCACCGTCCACCAACCGATCGTCTGAGGCCGCGTCATGACTTACTCCATTCGCGATGCCGTTCACGCCGACCTGCCGGCGATCCGTGACATCTACAACGACGCCGTGCTCAACACCACGGCGATCTGGAATGAACAAGCCGTCGACCTCGGCAACCGTCAGGCATGGTTCAGCGCGCGTCAGGCTCAGGCCTATCCGATTCTGGTGATCGTCGACGCCGACAACAGTGTGCTCGGCTACGCTTCCTTCGGTGACTGGCGGCCGTTCGACGGCTTCCGTCACACCGTCGAGCACTCGGTCTACGTGCGCAGCGATCAGCGCGGCAACGGCCTCGGCCCGCAACTGATGACTGTGCTGATCGAACGGGCGAAGACCTGCGACAAGCATGTGATGGTCGCCGCCATTGAAAGCGGTAACGCCGCCTCGATCCGCCTGCACGAACGCGCCGGTTTCGTCATCACCGGGCAGATGCCGCAAGTCGGCACCAAATTCGGCCGCTGGCTCGATCTGACCTTCATGCAACTGACCCTCAACCCCGGCGCGGAGCCGCCTGACGCCAACAAGGAGTGACACCGATGAACGCCGCCCAACTGCGCCGCGTCAATGCTGAAAGTTTTGCCCATTACCGTCAGGGCCTGATTGATCTGCTGCTCGATGCCGTGGGTTACGGCGCCAGCGTCGGCTTCATGGCCGACCTCGATGCGGCTCAGGCGCGCGCGTATTTCGATGAGGTTCAGGACAACGTCAACAAAGGCAGCGTGCTGCTTTGGGTGGTGGTCAAGGACGAGCAGGTGCTGGCCAGTGTGCAGTTGGGTCTGTGCCAGAAGTCCAACGGCCTCAACCGCGCCGAGGTGCAGAAACTGCTGGTGCGCGAACACGCACGGCGTCGCGGTCTCGGTCAGCAATTGATGAGTGCGCTGGAACTCGAAGCGCCCAAACACAAGCGCGGCATGCTCTACCTCGACACCGAGGCCGGTTCGCCCGCCGAGGATTTCTACAAGGCGCTGGGTTACACCCGCGCGGGCCAGATTCCTGATTACGCCTGCGACCCGACCGGCACTTATCGGCCGACTGCCCTCTATTACAAGATTCTGCAAGGAGCCCAGTGATGATTCCTGGCGAGTACCAGATCCAGCCCGGCGACATCGAACTCAACGTCGGCCGCCGCACCCTCAGCCTGAAAGTCGCCAACAGCGGCGACCGGCCGATCCAGGTCGGTTCGCACTATCACTTTTTTGAAACCAACGACGCGCTGACCTTCGATCGCGCGGCGAGCCGTGGCATGCGCCTGAATATTCCGGCGGGCACGGCGGTGCGCTTTGAGCCGGGGCAGAGCCGTGAGGTTGAGCTTGTGGATTATGCCGGGCATCGGCGGGTGTTCGGGTTTGCCGGACGGATCATGGGTGATCTCTGATATCTGCGTGCACCGCTGCCCCTCACCCCAGCCCTCTCCCGAGGGAGAGGGAGCCGTTCACCGATAACCGCCCCACCGCGACCAGTCCCCTCTGCGGAGCCGATCACCGATTGCCGGCCCACCGTGTACAGTCCCCTCTCCCTCTGGGAGAGGGCTAGGGTGAGGGTCGATGGCTCACCACTATTTTCCTGAAGGACGCTGCATGAAAATCTCCAGACAAGCCTACGCCGACATGTTCGGCCCCACCGTCGGCGACAAGGTGCGCCTGGCCGACACCGAGCTGTGGATCGAAGTCGAACAAGACTTCACCACCTACGGCGAAGAAGTGAAATTCGGTGGCGGCAAAGTCATCCGCGACGGCCAAGGCCAGAGCCAACTGCTGGCCGCCGAAGTGGTCGACACACTGATCACCAACGCACTGATCATCGACCATTGGGGCATCGTCAAAGCCGACGTCGGCCTCAAGGACGGCCGCATCGCGGCGATCGGCAAAGCCGGCAACCCGGATGTGCAGCCGAACGTGACCATCGCCATCGGTGCCGGCACAGAAGTGATCGCCGGCGAAGGCATGATCCTCACCGCCGGTGGCATCGACACCCATATCCACTTCATCTGCCCGCAGCAGATCGAAGAAGCGCTGATGAGCGGCGTCACTAGCATGATCGGCGGCGGCACCGGCCCAGCCACTGGCACCAACGCCACCACTTGCACCTCCGGGCCATGGCATCTGGCGCGCATGCTCCAGGCCGCCGATGCGTTCCCGATGAACATCGGCCTCACCGGCAAGGGCAACGCCAGCCTGCCGGAGCCGCTGATCGAACAGGTCAAGGCCGGCGCCATCGGCCTCAAGCTGCACGAAGACTGGGGCACCACGCCGGCGAGCATCGACAACTGCCTGAGCGTTGCCGACCAGTTCGACGTGCAGGTGGCGATCCACACTGACACCCTCAACGAGTCCGGCTTCGTCGAAACCACCCTCGGCGCATTCAAGGGTCGCACCATCCACACCTATCACACCGAAGGTGCCGGTGGCGGTCATGCGCCGGACATTATCAAGGCCTGCGGTTTCCCGAACGTATTGCCGAGCTCGACCAACCCGACCCGGCCGTTCACCCGCAACACCATCGACGAACACCTCGACATGCTGATGGTCTGCCATCACCTCGACCCGAGCATCGCCGAAGACGTCGCGTTTGCCGAAAGCCGCATCCGCCGCGAAACGATTGCCGCCGAGGACATCCTCCACGATCTCGGCGCGTTCTCGATGATCAGCTCCGACAGCCAGGCCATGGGCCGCGTCGGCGAAGTCATCACGCGGACCTGGCAAACCGCCGACAAGATGAAAAAACAACGCGGGCCACTGCCGCAGGACGGCGCAGGCAACGACAACTTCCGCGCCAAACGCTACATCGCCAAGTACACGATCAACCCGGCAATCACCCATGGCATCAGCCATGAAGTCGGTTCGGTGGAAGTGGGGAAATGGGCGGATCTGGTGCTGTGGCGCCCGGCTTTCTTTGGCGTGAAGCCGACGCTGATCCTCAAGGGCGGCGCGATTGCCGCGAGCCTGATGGGCGATGCCAACGCCTCGATCCCGACGCCACAACCGGTGCACTACCGTCCGATGTTCGCCAGTTACGGTGGCTCGCTGCATGCCACCAGCCTGACCTTTATCAGCCAGGCCGCGCAGGAGGCAGGGTTGCCGGAAGCGTTGGGGCTGAAAAAGAAAATCGCCGTGGTGAAGGGGTGCCGAGATGTGCAGAAAACCGACCTGATCCACAACGACTATCTGCCGAACATCGATGTCGATCCGCAGACGTATCAGGTCAAGGCTGATGGTGTGCTGCTGTGGTGTGAGCCGGCGGAAACATTGCCGATGGCGCAGCGGTACTTCCTGTTCTGAGCACAAAAAAAGGCCCTTCGGGGCCTTTTCAGTGTTGAGTCAGAACTACCGCGTCATCGTTCTTCGCGAGCAGGCTCACTCCTACAGGGACCTGCGTACACCGATCCATTGTAGGAGTGAGCCTGCTCGCGATAGGGCCAGATCAACCCCCACACAAACCTTCAGACTGTCTACTCGACCACCAGCCGCCCCAACCGCTGGCGCAACATGCGGTTCTCGGCACGCAATTCGCGCACCTCTTCCAGCAGATCCAGCGCCAGCGCAACACCTTCCCACTCCAGCTCCAGATCACGACGCAACTTCACCGCCCGTTTGGCCAAGGCCAATTCGTAATCGGTGAAGCGCCATTCCCGGGGCTGCGCGCCCTGAGGTTCGAGGATGCCGTGCTCGACGATTTCGATCACGTAGACGTCCGACAAATCGGCCGCCTCACAGAATTCTGCCAGGTCCAGTTGAACGATCAGGGGGCTGCTCATGATGGGCTACTCCGTCGTCGAATTCAGAAGTTCTCGCGTGGGTTGAAGGCGGCTTTCTTCGCCAGTTCCTGCCACAGCGCCTTGACCTCGTCGTCGGCCGCTTTCGGCATCACCGCTTTGAGCTGCACGAACAGATAACCTCGCTCGCCTGCCTTGTTTTTCAGACCATGTCCCTTGGCACGCATGCGCTGGCCGTTCTGGCTACCGGCGGGCACCTTGAGGTTGATCTTGCCGGTCAGGGTCGGCACCGCCACTTCGGCACCCAGCGCCAGCTCCCACGGAGCCAATGGCAGGGTGATGATCAGATTTTCGCCTTCGACATCGAATTTCGGGTGCGGCGCAAAACGAATGGTCAGGTACAGATCACCATTGGCCCCGCCACCGACGCCCGGTGCACCCTGGCCTTTGAGGCGGATGCGCTCGCCGTCGGTCACGCCCGCCGGGATCTTCACGTTCAGGCTCTTGCTGGTATTGCTGACGTGCTGGCCGTTGGCGTTGTATTGCGGCACCTGGAAGGTGACTTTCTTCGATTCGTTAGCGAGCGTCTCCTCGAGGAAGATCGGCAGTTCCATTTCCACGTCTTGCCCTCGGCGCCCTGCACTGCGTTGTTGCCGACCTTCGCCGCCACCGAAACCGGGGCCGCGATTGCCGAAGATCGAACTGAAGAAGTCCGAGAAGTCGCCGGTGTCGCCACCACCGCCGCCAAAGCCGCCACGGCTCTGCCAGCCCGGAGGCCCCTGGAACGGCTGACCGTGCTGGCCATAACGGCGCAGTTCGTCGTATTCGGCGCGTTTATCGGCGCTTTTCAGCGATTCATAGGCTTCCGAGGCGTCTTTGAACTTGGCCTCGGCGTCCTTTTCCTTGCTGACATCGGGGTGGTATTTGCGCGCCAGCTTGCGATAGGCAGCCTTGATTGCCTTGTCGTCTGCTGTCGGCTCCACGCCGAGTATCTTGTAATAGTCTTTGAAGTCCATTGAAGGAATCACCATCCGTTATCGATTTCGCGCCGATGCCAGCATGCGCCGATTCGCGCGTGCCGGGTTGACCGATCTCAAGGTTGTGACCGGGTGGCGCTGCAGAAGTTTATCGGCAGTGGACGGCGGTTCTTGCGACCGCCGGTGGTTCTGCCGGCCCATGCCAGCAAGTTTGGGGCAAAGCTGCGAGTTTCAAGCAGTTTAGTCGTGAAATAGCAGATGACCGGCCTTCGAATCTGGCGCGCACTGACATACACTGCGCGGCCGTTTTTTTGACCGGAACCGAAAGACATGAAAGACGCCTCTCCAGCCCGTGCCTGCGGCATCGACTTCGGCACGTCCAACTCCACCGTCGGCTGGCTGCGCCCCGGCATGGAAACGATGATCGCGCTGGAAGACGACAAGATCACCCTGCCGTCGGTGGTCTTCTTCAACATCGAGGAGCGCCGCCCGGTTTACGGTCGTCTGGCGCTGCACGAGTACCTGGAAGGCTACGAAGGCCGGCTGATGCGCTCGCTGAAAAGCCTGCTCGGTTCCAAGCTGATCAAGCACGACACCAGCGTGCTCGGCACCGCGATGCCGTTCAAGGACTTGCTCGGGCTGTTCATCGGTCAACTGAAAAGCCGCGCCGAGACCGCCGCCGGTCGGGAATTTGAACAAGTGGTGCTCGGTCGTCCGGTGTTCTTCGTCGATGACGATCCGCTGGCGGATCAGGAAGCTGAAGACACCTTGGTCGATGTGGCGAAAAAGATCGGCTTCAAAGAGGTCTCGTTCCAGTACGAACCGATCGCTGCGGCCTTCGACTACGAGTCGACCATCGAGAAAGAAGAGCTGGTGCTGATCGTCGACATCGGCGGTGGTACCTCCGACTTCTCGCTGGTGCGCCTGTCGCCGGAGCGGCGTGGTTACGACAACCGTCACGACGATATCCTCGCCACCGGTGGCGTGCACATCGGCGGGACTGACTTCGACAAACAGCTGAGCCTGCAAGGCCTGATGCCGCTGTTCGGCTACGGCAGCCGCATGAAGAGCGGCGCCTACATGCCGACCAGCCACCACATGAACCTGGCGACCTGGCACACCATCAACTCGGTATACTCGCAGAAATCCAGCCTGGCGCTGGGCAGCATGCGCTACGACATCGAAGACACCGGTGGCATCGATCGCCTGTTCAAATTGATCGAACAGCGCGCCGGGCACTGGCTGGCGATGGAAGTCGAAGAAACCAAGATTCAACTGACCCACACCGACAGCCGCCATGTGCCGTTGGATCGGATCGAAGCCGGGTTGAGTGTTGAGCTGACCCGTGCGCTGTTTGAATCGGCGATCGATGCGCTGCTGGAGCGGGTGCGCGGCAGCGTTACGCAGCTGTTGAACGATGCCGGTGTGGCGGTGGATCAGGTCGACACGGTGTTCTTCACCGGCGGTTCGAGCGGGATTCCGGCGCTGCGCAACAGTGTTTCGGCGATGTTGCCGAAGGCGCGGCATGTTGAAGGGAATATTTTTGGCAGCATTGGTAGCGGATTGGCGATTGAAGCGATGAAACGCTACGGTTCGATGGCCTGATCCAGAATCGGCGGCGCGCCATTCGCGAGCAGGCTCGCTCCCACAGTGGGTCGCATTTCAACTGAAGGAATGCGCTCAAAATGTGGGAGCGAGCCTGCTCGCGAAGAGGCCCGCTCAAGCGCTACAAGGCTTGGATCAAACCATCCCGCCCAGCTTCAACTCACTCTTCAGATACGCATAATAAATCGGCCCCGCCACCACCCCCGGCAAACCGAACGCGGCCTCGAACACCAGCATCGCCAGCAGCAACTCCCACGACTTGGCACTAATCTGCCCGCCGACAATCCGCGCGTTGAGGAAGTACTCGAGCTTGTGGATAAAGATCAGATAACCCAGCGCCGCCACCGCTACCCAGATCGACAGTGACAGGCCGACGATGGTGATCAGGGTGTTCGACATCAGATTGCCGATCACCGGCAACAGGCCGAGCAGGAAGGTCAGCACGATCAGGGTTTTGGTCAGCGGCAGTTTGATGCCGAACATCGGCAGGATCACCGCGAGGAAGATCCCGGTGAAGACGGTGTTGAGCAGGGAAATCTTGATCTGCGCAAAGACGATGTTGCGGAACGCCTGCACCAACAGGTGCAAACGGTCGAACAGCGCCGCAGCCAGCGGTTTGCGTTTGGTGACGTCGGGGATGCGCTGCAAGGCGATGATCGCGCCGAGCACCATGCCGATCAGCAACGTCACGAACATGTGCGCCGCGTCCTTGCCAACCAGTTGCAGGTCAGACAGGTGCTTGCTCATCCACTCGCCGATCGCCACGCGAAATTCCGCAGCACTGGCCGGCAGATAGGCGTCGATGAACGGTGGCAATTGCCCGCGTGCGCGATCGACCACGCCCATGAATTTATCCAGGGAAGCGCCGGGGTTTTCTGCTTCGTGCAGGAGAAAACTGATCGCGCCGGCGAAGATCAGCGCCAGAACGCTGACGACCAACGTCCCCAGCAACGCCACCGCCAGCCAGCGCGCGCGGCGGCCTTCGATCAGCCGTTGCAGTTGCGGAGTGAGCATGTTGACCAGTTCATACACAAGCAAACCGGCCAACAGACTGGGCAACAAGCGCAGCGGCAGCACCAGCAGCAAACCGCCGAAAATGATGATGCAACTGACCCAGAACACTACATGACGCTCAGAAAACGTTGGCATACAGCCTCAAAACGAACGGCGTAAAAGGATTGGCAGTCTGCCAGCGTTCCGGGGTGAGCACTAGGTATAAGCGGTGCTTCAACTTTTAGTGCACGGCTTGAGATCCAGCCCTCACCCTAGCCCTCTCCCAGAGGGAGAGGGAACCGATTGGGGGATGCTCTGGATATCCAGTGACCGGAGACAGCGCCATGGAATCCATAATCGCCCGTTTTTTTCAGATCGACGAATATCTTGAAACACCGCGGTCAGTCCCCTCGCCCTCCGGGAGAGGGGACCGATCAAGGAATGGCGAAGAAATCCGGTGACCTGCCAGTGCTGTAGTGAATTCAGAATCGGCCGGATAGTTCAGGTCGATGGATATCTGAAAACACCGCGGTCAGTCCCCTCTCCCTCCGGGAGAGGGTTAGGGTGAGGGCAAATCTCAAGCGAACGCGTCGACCAGGTACCCCACCGAATCAAGTTATTTTTTCTTCAGGCAATCACTCATGAACGTCTTGCGCGCATCGCCGGTCAGGGCTTTGGTGGCGGCATCGGCGTTGCAGGTCTTCATTTTCTGCTGCTGCGGGGTCAGGGCCTTGGCATCGTTGGCCGCTGGCGCTGCCTTGAGGCAGGTGCTCATGAAGGTTTTGCGCTCATCGCCTTTCAGACTCTTGGCGGTCGCATCGGCATTGCAGGTGGTCATCTTGTTCTGTTGCGCCGTGGCGGCGAAACCCTGGGAACACAGGAGCAAACCAATCATCAACAACGGCACACGCAACATCTTCATGGAGTTTTCTCCTTGGCGCCGCACCGAGGGGGGCGGCCTCTGCTGGAGTGTAGCCAAATCCTGTTACACCTTCCTACCTTCCAGATGGCTGCGGCGATACTGCTCCGGCGTACACCCCGCCTGCCGGGCGAACATGGCAATGAATGCCGAGCCACTGCTGTAGCCGAGATCGAAGGCGATTTCCTGCACGCTACGCGAAGTTTCCAGCGCCTCGATCGCCGCGAGATAGCGCAGACGCTGGCGCCATTCGCCAAAACTCATCCCCAACTCCCGAACGAATTGCCGGGCCAGCGTGCGTTCGCTGACATGCACTTGCAGCGCCCAATGCGCCAGCGGCTGATTGTTGCCCGGTTCGGCCTGCAAGGTTTCGAGGATTGCCAGCAAACCCGGGCTGCTCGCGTAGGGCAGATAACACTCATGCACCGGTGCCTGCTGCAATTGATCGACCAACACTTGCGCCAGACGCTGGTCGGCATCGAGTTCGGGAATCTTCACGTCACGGGCGGCGAAGTCCTTGAGAATCGCCTTGAGAATATCGCTGATCGCCAGAGTACAGGCGCGTGTCGGCAGTTCGGCGCAGACCTTGGGGTCGAGGCACACCGCGCGATAGTTTACCGGTTGATGGCTGTAAAAACTGTGCTCGACCTGCGGCGGCACCCACACCGCGTATTGCGGCGGCGACATGAATCGGCTGCCGTCGACATCCATGTGCAGCACGCCATGTGCGGCATATTCCAGCGTGCCCCACGGATGGCGGTGCGGCGCGGCAAATTCATGGGCGTTGAAATCGGCGTAGCGGAAGTACACCGCCGATGGCAGTTCGCTGAAATCCAGCAGATCGATGTGTTTGCTGTTCATGCTGTCCGGTTTCAGAGGCAGGTTGTCCGGTTCGCAGTATAGGCTTGCATCCAGACAAGGGATAATTGCCCTTCATCAACGTACTGGTTTCGACTCATGCAATACGCGTTTCCGCTGCTGGCGATTTTTATCTGGGCCGGCAATACCGTGATCAACAAACTGGCGGTCGGGGCGATTTTCCCCGCCGAGATCGGTTTCTACCGCTGGCTGCTCGCCGGTTTGCTGTTCACCCCGTTCATGCTCAAAGCGGTGATCGCGCACTGGCCGCAGATCCGCCCGAACCTGGGCAAGATTTTCATCCTCGGCGTACTCGGCATGGCGGTCTATCAAAGCCTCGCCTACTTCGCCGCGACCCTGACTACCGCGACCAACATGGGCATCATCCTGTCCCTGATGCCGTTGATGTCGCTGGCCATGGCGATCATCAGCCTCGGGCAACGCCTGACCGCCGGTGCGCTGGTCGGTGCGGTTCTGTCGTTTGCCGGCGTATTGGTCGTGGTGTCGTCCGGCAGCCTCGGCGCGTTACTGCAACACGGCGTGAACATGGGTGATGCGATGATGCTGATCGCGACCCTGGCCTATGCGATCTACAGCACGCTGCTGAAAAAATGGCAGCTGCGCCTGCCGCCGCTGGTGCTGCTGTATTTGCAGGTGCTGGTGGCGATTGTCGTATTGTTTCCACTGTATGCCGCTTCGCCGAAGACCGGTTTGACCCTGCAGAACATTCCGCTGGTGTTGTATGCGTGTCTGTTGGCGTCGATGCTCGCGCCGCTGGCGTGGATGCAGGCGGTGCAGCGTCTGGGTCCGAGCCGCACGACGTTGTTCTTTAACTTGCTGCCGTTGATTACCGCGCTGATTGCGGCGGTGGTGTTGAAGGAGCAGTTGGCGATGTATCACCTGGTGGGCGGGTTGTTGACCTTGGGCGGGGTGATCCTTTCCGAGCGCTGGACCACCGTGTTGGGCCGCAAATTAAGCGTCGCCTGATCCGGCCTCTTCGCGAGCAGGCTCGCTCCCACATTGGATTGCATTTCAACTGAAGGAATGCGGTCATTTGTGGGAGCGAGCTTGCTCGCGAAGAACGATGACTAGGTCTTGCGATTAAACGCCGGCAGCCTCAAGCCGCGCCGCATGCTCGACAAACAGCCGCACCGGATCCGCGCCCTTGCCGACCAGCCCCAGCGACTGGTTAACAATGTCGAAGTGATCCAACGGATAGTCATCGCCAATCACCGTCCCAAGATGCGAGCTATACCGCCCGACCATCCCATCGCACTGCCCCGGTTCACGTACAAACGTTTTTGCAAACAAGCGACAGCTGCGATTGGTACCGTCAAACAAATTCCCGCCACGATCAGTCTTGCCCGGCTGCAACGTCCCTGACCATGAGTAATAACGCACGCCGTTAACCTCCTCCGGCCCGTGCCCACCCCAGGTTTCAGGCAAACCCTGTGGATAACGCTGGTTGAACAGCGCCACGCCCTCAGTGGTCAGCGATTGATGCGAGGCGTGGATATCCACTGGCAATTTCGGCCCGTGGTAACCGGTTTCCAGTAGCGCCATCAGCCAGCCGACAAACCGTAGCAACACCTCAAGCAGTCGGCCCTTGGCGCTGTCCGCCGGATAATTTTTTTCCAGATAATCGGCCAGCTCGGAACCATGATTCGGTCCGGCCACCGATGTCACCGAGGCCACCAGATCCGGTCGTTTCGCCGCCGCATAGCGCGCCGTCAGCGAGCCCTGACTGTGGCCGAACAGGTTGACCTTTTGCGCCCCGGTCTCACGCAAGATCTCATCGATCTGCACGAGCAATTGCTCACCGCGTACCTCTGTGGAGTTGAGCGGCGACACCTGCACCGCAATCACCGTCGCACCACCACGGCGCAGCGCCTTGATGATGCCGTACCAGTACGGATAGAGCACCAGCCGGATAAACCCGAGCATTCCGGGCACCAGCACCAATGGATAACGCGTCGACATGGGCAAACATCCTTGTGGTCGGTGAGTGGATGCAAGGCGTGCAAAACGCCCGCCAAGCATCCTCCCTGATGATGACAACTCAACGACCAGCCTACTTCAGGCCCACCACCCCCGCCACAATCAGCCCTACCGAAACCAGTTTGACCAGGGTCAGGCTCTCGCCGAGCAGGGCATAACCGAGGAACACCGTGCCCAGTGAGCCAATCGCCGTCCAGATCGGGTAGGCGATGCTCACCGGCAGTTCGCGCATCGCCAGTGTCAGGAAGTAGATCCCGCCGATTGCCGCGACCACGGTGATCAGTGAGGGCCAGAGCTGGGTGAAACCTTCGGCGTACTTCATGCCCATGGCGAAGGTCACTTCAAAGCCGGCGGCGATCAGCAAGAACAACCAGGCCATTTAGAACACCCGGGCGAGGTCGAGCAAACGCTGCTCGGCCTCGGCCACCGACACCGCGAAGGTGCGTTCGGCGGATTCTTCGCCCTCAGCCGCGACCACGCTGACGTCGTTGATACCGATGAAACCCAACGCCGCGCGCAACCATGGATCAGCGTGGTTCAAGGCTTCCAGTTCGCCTCCCGGACCGAACCCAAACCCGCCGCGACTGGTGACGATCAGCGCCTTCTTGCCCTGCAACAGCGGCGTGTATTGGGCGACGCCATTGTCCAGCGTGTGATCGAAGGTCAGGCCCAGGCGCACGATCTGATCGACCCAGGCCTTGAGGCCGCTGGGCACACTGAAGTTGTACATCGGCGTGGAAATCAGCAGCAGGTCGTGATCGAACAATTCACCGACCAGTTGATCACTCAGGGCCAGATCGGCCTGCATCGACAATGGACGCGCCTCAGGCTGTGGATGAAACGCGGCAGCGACAAAGGCTTCGTTGACCGCCGGAATCAGCGCCCGCCCGACCTCGCGGCGAGTCACTTGCGCCTGCGGATGACGCACCTGCCAGGCACTGAGAAAATGTTCCGCCAGACGCCGCGAGTGGGAACGGTCACCACGGGGGCTGGCATGAATCGCAAGAATTTTGCTCATCTGAAACTCCTTGAGGCTAGACTTTGATTGCTGTGTCGCTGCAGATTGCAGGCGTCACGCCTAAGCCTCAAATGAGCAAAAGTCAGTCTGGATGAATTGGTTTCATCCGTGGAGCTTTCAATGTTTGCCTCGTTGCCTCTCACCGCTCTGCGCGCTTTTGAATCGGCGTCACGCCTGCTCAGTTTCAAGGCTGCCGCCCAAGAACTGTCAGTCACGCCCACGGCGATTTCACATCAAGTCCGTTCGCTGGAAGACTGGCTCGGCGTCGCGTTGTTCGAGCGCCTGCCACGCCAGGTACGCCTGACCGAGGGCGGCGAACGCTTGTTTCGCAGCATGCACGGCGCATTGTTGGAAGTGGCGCAAAGCGTCGACACCCTGCGCCCGCAGCGCAACGCCAGCACGCTGACGCTATCGACCACCGCCGCCTTCGCCGCGCTGTGGCTGGTGCCGCGCCTCGGGCGGTTTTATGCCCAGCATCCGAACATCAACGTGCGCCTCGATACTCACTGTGAAGTCATCGATCTGCATCAGGACGCCAGTGTCGATCTGGTTTTGCGTTATAGCCTCGACGATTACCCGAACCTCTATGGTCTGTGCCTGTTCGATGAATCGTTCGGCGTTTACGGCTCGCCCGAGCAAGTGGCGCTGGCCGCGAGACGCACACCGACGTTGATCAGCGTGCGTTGGCATAACTCGAAACTGTATGCCCATGGCTGGGAAGCGTGGTGCGCCAAGGCTGGCGAAAACTGGTTGAACCCGCAGCCGGCGATCCGCGAATACGATGAAGAGCATTACGCCCTGCAAGCGGCAATCGCCGGGCAAGGACTGGTGCTGGCGAGCAATATTCTGGTGTCGGAGAGTGTCGCCAGCGGTTTGCTGGTGCCGCTCATGGGCCAGATTCAAGTTGATGGCGCCGGCTACAGCGCGTTGTGCGTGCCGGGGCGCGAGCGGCATCCACCGGTGCGGGCGTTTTTTGCCTGGTTGCGCGAGGAAGCAGTTTTGTCCGGGCTGGCGCCAAGATCGCAGCCTTCGGCAGCTCCTGCAGGGGTTGCGTAAACCAATAAAACTTTTTGCAACGCTCATGACTCACAGCTTAGGTAGCGACCGCGTCCGCAGAACGTGGCGCCCATCGGATTAGCCTCCAGGAGATCGAAATGAGCGACGACCTGCATCTGTCAGATGTTCAAACCTTGCGCGATCGTGCGCGCCAACACGTCGAAAACGGCGCCGTCACCGAGGGCTACAGCGCCGACCGTGAAGAGGTGCTGCGCTTGCTCAATGAATCGCTGGCCACTGAACTGGTCTGCGTGTTGCGCTACAAGCGCCACTACTTCATGGCCAATGGCGTCAAAGCCCATGTGGCCGCCGAAGAGTTTCTCGAGCACGCCACCCAGGAAGCCGAGCACGCCGACCGCCTCGCCGAGCGCATTGTGCAATTGGGCGGCGAGCCTGAATTCAACCCCGACCTGCTGTCGAAGATGTCCCACGCGCAATACGTGGCCGGTAACACCCTCAAAGAAATGGTCTACGAGGACCTCGTTGCCGAGCGGATCGCCATCGACAGCTATCGCGAGATCATCCAGTACATCGGCGAGAAAGACCCGACTACGCGGCGTATCTTCGAAGATATCCTGGCGCAGGAAGAAGAGCATGCCGATGACATGGCTGACATCCTGAACGACCTTTAACCCCTATCGCGAGCAGGCTCACTCCTACATTTGGAATGCGTTCCCATGTAGGAGTGAGCCTGCTCGCGATGGCGTCTTTATTAACGCTGAAGATTACTTGGTAGGTTTGACGGTAACCGGCGCCTTGCCCGCCTTCATCTGCTCCAGCAACGGCGCACACTGATTCGGCTCACCACCACTCGGCGCCACCAGCGCCAACAGCCCCGCCGCCGGCGCTGCGATCACGCCCAACGCCACCATCCCCGCCCCGCGCAACATCAGCGGCACAGCCTTCACGCCCGCGTCCGGCTTGATGAACTTGCCCCGCACATACAGCGGTGAACGCAGGGAAATCAACCGCCAGCCCTTGGATTCCGGGGTCACCGTCAGATCCAGTTGCTCGGTGGCCATGTTCGCCGTGCCGTCGATATAGATGATCGCGTTCTCGGTATCGAAGACAAACAGCTGCGTGGTTGCCAGACCGCTCTTGATGTCGAAGTCCGCTGCTGCGCAATTGATCTTCACTTCCTTGTCGCCAAAGATCTTGCCGACCACATAGTTGCCAACGTTGAGACCGGCCAGTTCCATCAGTTCGCGGCTGATCGCACCGTCGTTGATCAACATCTTCAATTTGCCGTTGGCACCGCCCAGCAGCTTGGCCACCGAGTTGCCGCGACCGCTGATATCGGCGTCGCCGTTGAGTTCACCGAAACTGGTCTTCATCGGCTCAAACGTCGGGAACAGCTCTTTCAGCTTGAAGCGGCGCGCGGTCAGTTTGGCCCGGCCTTCCAACGGCTCGGTGCGGCCGTTGAGGCGAATCTGTGCATCGAGATTGCCGCCAGCGACGCCGAAGCGCAGCGGCTCCAGGCTCAGTTCGCCGTCGTTGAGTTTCAGGTGGGTATAGAGGTCGTTGAACGGCAGCTTCTCGCTGTGGACGATGCGCTTGCCGGTGAACTCGACGTCGGCGTCCATTGCGCGCCAGCGGTCGGTCTTGAACTCCTCTACCGGCAGCACTTTATCGGCCGGCTGTTTGCTTTCGCCGCCACGAGCCTTTTGCTTGTCATTGGAGTCGGCGCCGATCAGCGGTGCGAGGTCAGCGAACAACAGTTGATTGGAGAGCAACGCGCCGCTGAGTTTTGGTCGTGGCTGGCTGGCGACATAGGTCAGGTCGCCATGGATATCACTGCTGCCGATCTTGCCGTTGAACTGCTCATAAGTGAATTTCGCCCCGGCCTCATCGTGCAGCTTGGCAATCAAATGGCCGTCGGTTGAGTACGGCGGCGTATCCGGCAGGGTCACGCCGGTCAGTGGATAAAGATTGCCGAGGCTGGCACCGGCGAGTTTCAGGCGCAGATCGAGGGCGCCGAGATTCAGCGGATCAGTCAGCGTGCCGGCCAGTTCGATGCGGGTGTCGCCGATCTTCGCCTGGGCCTGCAACGGGAAGGGTTTGCTTGAGTCCTGCAAGGCGAGCAGACCGCCGATCTTGCCCTGGCCGGTGAGGTTCTGGCCGTGATATTGGCCTTTGACCTTCAAGGCAAACGCATAATCCTGCGGTGAGCCGCCCTTGTCCTGCGCGGTCTTCGCCGCTTTGGCACCGACGATGTCGCTGTAGGGGATGGGTTTGCCCAGCGGATCAATCAGCACATCGAGATTGGTTTTGAGCGTCTGATCGTCAAGAGTGACGTGGCCCTTGTCGAAACCGATGGCGCCGATGTCGACCACCCAATTCGACGGCTCGGCGTTCGGATCTTTCGGGTCGAACTTGAACGTCCAGTTGGCGCGGCCATCGGCCAAGCGCTGCAACTCGGCATTGGGTTCGGTCAGGTCGATGCGCGGAATCACCACCCGTTGCGCCAACAGCGCCAATGGCGAGATACGCAGCTCAACGCGCTTGAGCGTGACCATCTGCGGCTTCTTCGACCAGTCAGGATTGCCCAGGCTCAGATCCTCAGCGACCACGTGCGGCCACGGCACCCACGCACGCCAGCCGCCCTCGTCGGGCTCGCGCTGCCAGATCACCGCGAGGTTGCCATTGATGGCAAACGGTCGGTGCAGTTCTTCCGAGACTTTGGCGTTGAGCGGTGGTTTGATCCGGTTCCAGTCGAAGAACACGATGATCAACACCAGCACGGCCAGTAGCAGCACGAGGATGGCGAAGGTCCAGCTGAAGATTTTTCCAGTGCGCGTCATGCACAAAGCTCCTGATCACGACCGCACGCAAAAACTGCGGCGCACGGCTGAAACGGCGGGCCAAAGCGGCCCTCATGAAATCTACGACTGGCAAACCAGCCGCAGGTTTAATCGAAAGGCCGATTAATACGCAAAAAGCCGCGCGAAATCTGACCAATCAGTCGAACAGTGTTACCGCGACCCGCACTTTTGCGAGGCGCGAGTGAGTCGGAAATACCCACCCCGGTGCAAAACCGTCGCCCGCAAAGGCGCGATCTAGAGCCTCCCGGCAGAACAATCAATTCTGTTGATTATTACCATTGCGTTTATGAACTTTTATATCGACTTATCGAGAGTAGCATTGCCCTCGTACCCACTTTATCGCCCTCCCAAGGAGCAACCCATCATGAAACGCCAATTACTGCTCAGCCTTACCCTGTCGATGCTAGCCAGCACTGCTTTTGCCCTGCCCGCTGCCGACCAGGCTACCCCGCAAGTGAAATCCAGCCACTCGGTATTCAGCCAAACCGTAGCCGCTGATGGTGGCGACCGCACTCCACAAGGTCAGACCCTGGCTGAAGGCGGCCGTGAACGTCTGGAAGAGAAAGGTCTGGTTCAGGACGGTTACGACAAGACTCCACAAGGTCAGACCCTGGCTTCCGACGGTAGCGATCGCACTCCACAAGGCCAGACCCTGGCTTCCGATGGCGGCGACCGCACTCCACAAGGTCAAACCCTGGCGTCCGATGGTAGCGACCGTACTCCACAAGGCCAAACCCTGGCGTCTGATGGCAGCGACCGCACTCCACAAGGTCAAACCCTTGCCGAAGGTGGTGGTGACCGTGTGATCGAACGCAACAGCAAATTGAGCTAAGCCCATGGCGGCCTCGAAAAAAAGCCCAATCACCGGATTGGGCTTTTGACTTTTCCGGCCCGATAAAATCTTTCGCTGCATGCCCTCCCGTTCGACGCCGACAAAGCCGATTTGCTAGAGTGCGGCGCTTGTCCTGCCAAAGAACACCTCCTGCGATGCTGCCCCGCGCCGAACAGAAGCAACAGACCCGCAACGCCTTGATGGACGCTGCCCGCCACCTTATGGAAAGCGGCCGAGGATTCGGCAGCCTGAGCCTGCGCGAAGTGACCAAAACCGCCGGGATCGTGCCCACCGGTTTCTACCGGCATTTTGCCGATATGGATGAGCTGGGCCTGGTGCTGGTCAGTGAAGTCGGCCAGACCTTCCGCGAAACCATCCGCTTGGTGCGGCACAACGAATTCGTCATGGGCGGCATTATTGATGCTTCGGTGCGGATCTTCCTCGACGTGGTCAGCGCCAATCGCTCGCAATTTCTGTTTCTTGCGCGCGAGCAATACGGCGGTTCGCTGCCGGTGCGTCAGGCAATCGGCCGGTTGCGCGAGAACATCAGCTCCGACCTGGCGGCCGACCTGACGATGATGCCCAAGCTGCAGCATCTGGACGCCGAGGGCCTGAGCGTAATCGCAGACCTGATCGTCAAATCGGTATTCGCCACCCTCCCCGATATCATCGACCCGCCCGCCGAAGCCTTGCCGGAACATCTGACGCCACAGGCGAAGATCACCCAGCAGTTGCGCTTTATCTTTATTGGCCTCAAGCACTGGCAAGGCCTAGGCAGTACCGAGTAACAACCTCTTCCTTACTGATACATCCGGTCCCCTGTAGGAGTGAGCCTGCTCGCGATAGCGGTCTATCAGTCAAATAGTTGCTGACTGACACACTGCCATCGCGAGCAGACTCACTCCTACAAAGGTGCGGCGCATCAGCCTCCATTTGGTGCATTAAAAATTCTTCACGCACCAAAACCTTCCATATTCCCGCAACATCTTGAAACATCCACTACGCTCCGACAGGGATTTCCTACATCTCGTCCGATTGGCAAGGCCCTTGCTCTAGCCAGAGTATTGTCCATAGCTGGAAGCTTTCCGATGCTGGTGATTCACCGCAGAATCGACCCTCAACCCGTCTGGGCCGCCGAGTTGCACCTGACCTTCGAAGCGCGGAGCAAAAGCCGTTTGCGCTGTTTCAGTGCCGAGGGCGAAGACGTCGGGTTGTTTTTGGAGCGCGGTCAGCCGCCGCTGTATGACGGCGAATGCCTACAAGCCGAAGACGGCCGCATTGTCCGCATCTGCGCCCGCCCCGAGCAATTGCTGCACGTCACCTGCGCCAATGCCTTCGAACTGACTCGCGCCGCTTATCACTTGGGCAATCGCCATGTCGCCCTGCAAATCGGCGATGGCTGGCTGCGCCTGCTCGACGACTACGTGCTCAAAGCAATGCTTGAACAACTCGGCGCACAGGTCGAAGCGATCGAAGCGCCATTCCAGCCAGAGCACGGCGCTTATGGCGGCGGCCATCACCATTCACGCCACGGCGACGAAGACTTCAACTACGCGCCGAAACTTCATCAGTTCGGCGTACGCCTGTGAATCCGGCCTGGGCGCTGCTGCGCCTGGCCAGTCCGCAATTGCCGATTGGCGGCTACAGCTATTCGCAAGGCCTGGAAATGGCGGTGGATAACGGCCGGGTGAAAAACCCGGACGACGCCCGCCGCTGGATCAGCGATCAGTTGCTGCTCAATCTGTCGCGTTTTGAAGCGCCGCTGTTGCTCGCGCATTGTCAGGCGGCGGCGGATGAAAACTGGAGCGAGTTGCTGATCCTCTGCGAAAGCCATCGCGCCAGCCGCGAGACCCGCGAGTTGCATCTGGAGAGCCGGCAGATGGGCTATTCGTTGCAGCAATTGCTCAACGGTTTGCCGGAACTCGACACACTGGCGCGCGACTTTCTCGATCAATGCACTGAACCGCATCTGGCCCTGTGCTGGGCGCTGGCCGCGCGTGCCTGGAGCATCAACCCGCAGGACGCGCTCGCCGCGTGGTTGTGGAGCTGGCTGGAAAACCAGCTCGCCGTATTGATGAAAACCCTGCCACTGGGCCAGCAAGCCGCCCAGCGCCTGACCAGCCAACTGCTGCCGCTGCTGCAACAGGCGCAGCAGGACGCAACCCGAATCAATCCCGAACACATGGGCAGTGCCGCGTTCGGCCTGTCCCTGGCGTGCATGGCCCACGAGCGCCAGTACAGCCGCCTCTTCCGTTCTTAGGAGAAACACTCGATGAACACACAACCTCTGCGCGTCGGCATCGGCGGCCCGGTCGGTTCCGGCAAAACCGCGTTGACCCTGGCCCTGTGCCTGGCCCTGCGCGAGCGCTACAACCTCGCCGTGGTCACCAACGATATCTACACCCGCGAAGACGCCGATTTTCTCGTGCGCAATGAAGCCCTCGCGCCCGAGCGGATCATCGGCGTGGAAACCGGTGGCTGCCCGCACACGGCGATCCGCGAGGACGCCTCGATCAACCTGGAAGCGGTTGATCAACTGAACCGGCGTTTTCCGGGGCTCGATCTGATTCTGGTGGAGTCCGGCGGTGACAACCTTTCGGCGACGTTCAGCCCGGAACTGTCCGACCTGACCATCTATGTGATCGACGTCTCGGCCGGCGACAAGCTGCCGCGCAAGGGCGGGCCGGGCATCTGCAAATCCGATCTGCTGGTGATCAACAAGATCGACCTCGCGCCGCTGGTGGGCGCCTCGCTGGAGATGATGGACAGCGATACCAAACGCATGCGCAACGGCAAGCCGTTCGTCTTCAGCAACCAGAAAACCGGTCAGGGCCTTGAGCAAATCATCGCCTTCATCGAACGCCAGGGCCTGCTGACCGCAGCCTGATTCACTGATCAACAAGGAAGCTTATCCATGACACTCAAACGTATTCTTGGCGCTGTGGCGCTGCTGCTGACGCCGGCGCTGGCCTTCGCGCATCCGGGGCATGGCGACAGTGGCTTGATCGCCGGCATCAGCCACCCGATCGGCGGCCTCGACCATTTGCTGGCGATGGTGGCAGTCGGTTTGTGGGCCGCGCAGCAGCAAGGCGCGGCGCGTTGGGCGCTGCCGTGCACGTTTGTCGGCACCATGCTGATTGGCGGCATGCTCGGTTTTGAAGGGCTGGAATTGCCGGCGCTGGAAAGCGGGATTGCTGCGTCGGTGCTGGCGTTGGGTCTGGCGGTAGCGCTGGCGGTGCGTCCGCCGTTGGTCATGGCGGTGGCGGCGACGGCGCTGTTTGCGTTGTTCCATGGTGTGGCGCATGGGCTGGAGTTGCCGGACATGAGCAGTCCGTGGGCGTATGCGGCGGGTTTCGTGGCCGCGACGGCTGCGCTGCATGCGGCGGGTTATGCCGTGGTGCGTTTCCTGCCTCGGGCGGCTGCGCCGTTGGTGCGCTTGGCCGGAGCGGCTTCGGCAGTGACTGGGGCCTGGTTGCTGGCCGGCTGATCTTTTAGCGCCTGCACTGGCCTCTTCGCGAGCAGGCTCGCTCCCACAGGTTTTGTGTACGCTGCAAATCCACTGTGGGAGCGAGCCTGCTCGCGAAGGGGGTCTGACAGACACCACATCGCTCAGGCCGGTCTCTCTGCTACCATGTCGCGCAATCGCCCCAGCCGTGACGACGTCCGCCCATGCCCCACGCTTCCCGCTCCACCTCCCTGCCCGAATTGACCGCCCTGTTCGGCGCTGTGCAGCAGCACTTCGTCAAAGTGATCGTGCCCCTCTGGCAAGGCCCGGGTTGGAACGCCGACATGGCGTTGCCCTATGAGGCGCTGGACGCCACGCATCAGCCGCTACCACCGCAGCGCTATCGGGCGATGGCCTGTGCGCGGCAGCTGTATCTGTTTTCCAGTCTGATCGGGGTTGTGGATAACGCTGAAGTCCGCGCCGCGGCCCTGTTCCGCTCGCTGCAACGGTACTTTCATGATGCCGAGCATGGCGGCTGGTTCTACAGCATCGATGCGCAGGGCAAGCCACTGGATCAACGCAAGGACCTCTACACCCACGCCTTCATCCTGTTTGCCTGCGCGCATTACTGGGAAAAGTCCGGCGATCCGTTGGCCGAGTCGACGCTGAACGCGGCGCTGGAAATCATTGGCCGGCGCTTTGCCACCGGCGATGGCTTGTACGAAGCCTGCCTGGAACGCGACTGGATCACCCTGCAAACCGGTCCGCTGCAGAATCCGTTGATGCATCTGGCCGAAGCGTTTCTGGCCACCCTGGCGGTTCGCGAAGATGCCCAGACGCAAAAGGCATTGCTGGAGTTATGCACAGCCATGCACAAGCAGTTCGTCGATCCGCAATATGGCGTGTTGATGGAAAAGCCGCTCGGCGCTGTGGATAACTGGTATGAGCCGGGGCATCAGTTCGAATGGTATTTCCTGCTGGAATCGTCGGCGTTGTTGCAGGGTTCGAAACTGCATGCGGCGCTGGATCGGGCGTTTGCGTTCACCGAGCAATACGGTGTGGTGCAGTCATCCGGCGCGGTGCGGGCGATGCTCGATCTGGAAACGAATGGACGCCCGCGCGACTCGACTCAGCGGATCTGGGCTCAGGCGGAATATCTGCGGGCGCTGACCTTGCGTCAGGGCAGTGAAGCGGTGGTGCTGTGCCAGTTGCAGGCGTTGCAGCAGCGGTTTCTGCATGCGGGTGGCTGGCATGAGTGTCGGGATGAGTTGGGCGAAGTGAGCCGTAAGGACATGCCTTCAACTACGCCTTATCACTTGGCGACTTGCTATAGCGGCCTGGCTGAATATCTTCGCTGATTTATAGATCGCTTTCGCGAGCAGGCTCGCTCCCACAGTTGATTTGCGCCGCTCACAAATAGTGTGTTCAACGCAATTCAATGTGGGAGCGAGCCTGCTCCGGGCGGCGATCCGACGAATGGCCGTTATGCGGTCGCTAGGCGATCCACTTCTTGTCCCCGGTAAAGCTGATGGTCAACCAGCGCGCCGCATCCGGCTTGCCCAGCTTCGCCGAAATATTCTCGCGCAACGCATCCAGCTGCCCGACATTGCTCAGCGCATAATCCGCCGGCAACACCACATGAATCTCGATAAACCGTGCCCGCCCGTGCTTCTGCACGTACGACACGTAATCGTCGAAGCCGTGTTCGGTTTTCGCCGCGTCCATCACCTGCCGGACCTGATCATCCAGCGTGTCCGGGGCGATCCCCAGCACATCGCGTAAGGCTGGGCCAAGGATCTTGAACGCCGGCGGCAACATGGTCAGGGCCAGCACGATCAGGATCAACGGGTCGACATACACCGCCCACTGGCCATAGCCCTGAGACTTGAGCAGCAGCGCCGCAAGGAAGCTGATCAACAGGCCTACGGACAGCATCGCGTCCACCAGCCAACTGATGTTGTCGAACTGGATCAGGCTGGATTTGAGCTTGCGGTTACGCTGCCGTACGTAGAAGAAGTAGGCGAACTCGACCACGGTAAACACCGCGGCATAAATGATCACCAGCCCCAACTCGATGTCGCGGCCACCGTTGATGATGCCGAACACGCCGTTGAGAAACGCGTAGATCGCGATCAACATCAGGAAGCTGCCTTCGATCAGCAGCACCATCGGCTCCAGATGCCAGAACCCGAACTGGAAACGGTGATTGCTTTGCTTGGCGATCAGCTTGGCAGTGATCAGCATCAGGACTTTGATGAACGTTGCGATCAGCGAGAAAAAACCATCGAACAGGATGGATTGCGAACCTGAAACAAAACCGGTGACGATCCCGGCAATCGCCACCGCCAACATCAGAATGGTCGATTGTTTGAGCAGTGCCTGCTCACCTCGGTTACTCACTTTGACTCCTCGAAAACCTTGAAAACCGCGGGGTGCGGTTGGGTTGTTGCGAGGGGAGTTTACCTTATCGCCCTGTTTTGGCCTTTTTGGCCTCTTCGCGAGCAGGCTCGCTCCCACTTTGAAATGCATTCCAATGTGGGAGCGAGCCTGCTCGCGAATGGCTTCAGCGCGGTCTTAAGCCTTGTTCCGCTCAATGGCAAAACCAGCCCAGGTCTGGCTCACCGGCATCAACTCGAGGCTGTTGATATTGATGTGCGCCGGCGCATTCATTACCCAGAAAATCGTCTCGGCGATGTCCTGTGGCTGGATCGGCTCGGCACCGGCGTAGGTCGCGTTGTAACGTTCCTGATCACCGGCGAAGCGCACCAGCGAGAACTCGCTTTCGCACAGCCCAGGCTCGATGTTGCTGACCCGCACACCGGTGCCCTGCAAGTCGCAACGCAGATTCAGCGAGAACTGTTTAACGAACGCTTTGGTCGCGCCATACACATGGCTGCCCGGATACGGATAGTTGCCGGCAATGGAGCCAAGGTTGACGATGCCAGCGCCACGGCCATGGGCGATCAGGCGCGGCAGCAGCAGGCGCGTGGCGTACATCAGGCCTTTGACGTTGGTGTCGACCATGGTGTCCCAATCGTCCAGATCGCATTTCGGCGCCGGGTCCACGCCCAGCGCTAAACCTGCGTTGTTGATCAGCCCGCGAAGCTTTGCGAACGACGGCGGCAAATTGGCAATCGCCTCTTCCATCGCCTGGCGATCGCGCACATCGAGGACCAGACCGTGCACTTCAGTCTGCTTCGACAATTCAGCACACAGCGCATTCAGGCGTTCTTCACGACGGCCGGTCAGCACCAGTTTCCAGCCAGCCTCGGCAAAACGGCGGGCACAGGCTTCACCAAATCCGGACGTCGCGCCGGTGATAAACAGGGTGTTGGACATCGTGTTCTCCTTGCTTCGGCCGCCGGGGCAGCCCTTGGAATAGAAAATCAGCAGGCAGCATGCCCGCCCGCGCATTCACGGGCAACACCCACAAGCTGTACAAAAAACGACCAACCGCACCAACGCCATAGCCACCGTGGCCTGTAGCCATGTGCACGCATGTTATCCACAGTCCCTTCCACAGTTTCCGGGGGCAAGTGCAAACGCGCAAAGCCGCGCCACACAAGGCTTTGCGGGCGAAATAGAAAGTTTTTTGCTTGACCCTGAAGCCGCGGATGTGCGGGAGATGGCATTTTGCACGACTGACGCGTCAACGCAGTGATTGCGCGAGGCCAGTAATTACGGCCCTCAGCGCAGTCTTTCCAGAGTTTAATCACAGACTTATCCACAGGCTTGTTCACACGGAATCGCTGCTATCCGCGACGCTATAAAAAGGTTGACAACAACGACTTCAAGCCCCGCAAAAACGCTTGATCAAAAAACAACCACACACTTGCAGGCCACGGTTTACATGGCGCGCAGCCAGATACACCCACGTTATTCACAGCCAGCTCCACAGCAAACGGGGACAAGTCAAAACTGTGGAAAAACAGCCATTTGCAGCGTCTATATGTCGCGCTTTGGCAGCTATGGGAATTTGTTTTCCACAATTCTGAAATCCGGCGCAGATCAACTGTAGGAGTGAGCCTGCTCGCGATAGCGGTATATCAGTCACCGGTGATGGCGAATGGGAAACCGCGATCGCGAGCAGGCTCACTCCTACAGGGGTTTGCGGTGAATTTGGGATATAAAAAAGCCCCGGAACTCGCGTCGCCGGGGCTGTGCAAAACGTCGAGGAATCAGTGCCCGCCCAGATAGGCGTTACGCACCTCCTCGTTCACCAACAGCTCTTTACCCGTACCGGTCAGGCGAATCTCGCCGTTGACCATCACATATGCGCGGTCAGACAGTTTCAGTGCATGGTTGGCGTTCTGCTCTACTAGAAAAATGGTCATGCCGGTTTTTGCCAGTTCGCGCAGTGTCGCAAAGATCTGCTTCACCACAATCGGCGCCAACCCGAGGCTAGGCTCATCGAGCAGCAACAACTTCGGCCGACTCATCAAGGCCCGGGCAATGGCAAGCATTTGCTGCTCACCGCCAGACATGGTCATCGCTCGCTGCGTGCGCCGCTCTTCAAGCCGTGGGAACAGCTCGAACATGCGCTGCATGTCCTCTTTGGCGTACTTGTCACCAATCGGGATGGTGCCCATCAGCAGGTTTTCCTCGACGGTCATGTCGGGGAACACCCGCCGTCCTTCCGGCGACTGCGCAATGCCGTTGGAAGCGATGTAATGCGAGGACTTGTGGGTAATGTCGACGCCTTGATAGAGGATCTGCCCGCCCGCCGCCCGTGGCTGACCGAAGATCGACATCAGCAACGTCGATTTGCCGGCGCCGTTGGAGCCGATCAGGCTGACGGTTTCCCCTTCATTGATCTGCAGCGAAACACCTTTGAGCGCCTGGATCGGTCCGTAGAACACGTCGAGGTCTTTGAGTTCGAGGATCGGTTGGGTCATACCAGTTCCTCTTCATCGGCGCCCAAGTAGGCGGCGATCACTTTCGGGTCATTACGGATGGCTTCAGGCCCGCCCTCAGCGATGACGATGCCGTGGTCCAGCACCACAATGTGGTCGGAAATGCTCATAACCATGCCCATGTCGTGTTCGATCAGCACCACGGTCAGATCGTGCTCGTCGCGCAGCAGCCGGATCATCGCGCTCAGCGCTTCGGTTTCCTGAGGGTTGAGGCCGGCGGCCGGTTCGTCGAGGCAGATGATCTGCGGCCGCGTGCACATGGCCCGGGCGATCTCCAGACGGCGTTGTTGGCCGTACGAGAGCTCACCGGCGAGACGGTTGGCGCAGTCCACCAGATCGACCACTTCCAGCCAGTAGAACGCGACATCCAGCGCGTCGCTCTCCGCCTTGCGGTAGCCCTTGGTGTTGAGGATGCCGGCGAGCATGTTGCGGTTGACCCACATGTGCTGGGCCACCAGCAGATTTTCCAGCACCGACATTTCCTTGAACAGGCGAATGTTCTGGAATGTCCGCGCCAGGCCTGCACGGTTCACCAGGTGCGTACCGCCGAACATCTTGTAGTACAGACGACTGAGGAATGACTTCGGCGAGACGAAGTCAGTCGGTTTGAACGACTCGCCCAACAACTGGATGACATTGGTCTGCTGGCCGCGCACGTTGAGTTCGATCTTGCCACCCGAGGCCTTGTAGAACCCGGTCAGGCAGTTGAACACCGTGGTCTTGCCGGCGCCGTTGGGGCCGATCAGGGCGAAGATCGAGTTGCGTTTGACCTTCAGGCTGACATCGCTCAAGGCCTTGATGCCACCGAAATGCATCATCAGTTTTTCAACAGAGAGTACGACTTCACTCATGGCGCAGTCCTCTCATAGTGAATGGCACCTTTGCGTGGAGTGACCCCGGTTCGGCTGATGCGAATCAGCCCGCGTGGTCGCCAGATCATCATCAAGACCATCAGGATGCCGAACAGCAGTACGCGATATTCGGCGAAGCCGCGCAGCAATTCCGGGGCGACGGTCAACACAAACGCGGCGATTACCACACCGATGGTCGAGCCCATGCCGCCGAGCACGACGATGGCGAGGATCAGCGCCGATTCGAAAAAGGTGAACGAGGTCGGGTTGACGAAGCCTTGGTAGGTGGCGAAGAACACCCCGGCGAGACCGGCTGTCGATGCACCGATGGTGAACGCCGAGAGCTTCACCAGTACGTGGTTGAGGCCCATCGAGCGGCAGGCGATTTCATCTTCACGCAGAGCTTCCCAGGCGCGGCCGACCGGCATCTTCACCAGACGATGCTTGATGTACAGCACGGCCAGCACCACGAGGAACAACACCGCGTAGATGAAGTAATACTTCACGTCCGGGTTGTAGGCGATGCCGAAGAACTCGTGGAACGGCACCCCGCCATCCTTCGCCCGTTTGCCGAACTCCAGACCGAAGAACGTCGGCAGCGGTGCCGGCATGCCGTTCGGGCCGCCCGTCAGCGACAACCAGTTGTTGAGGATCAGGCGAATGATTTCACCGAAGCCCAGCGTCACGATCGCCAGATAGTCGCCATGCAGGCGCAGCACCGGAAAACCGAGGATGCAACCGGCCAGCCCGGCAGTGATCGCCGCCAGCGGCAATACCGTCCAGAAACCCAGGCCGAGGTACTGATAACCGAGCGCCAGACCGTAGGCGCCGATGGCATAAAACGCCACGTAACCGAGGTCGAGCAGACCGGCCAGACCGACCACGATATTCAGTCCAAGCCCCAGCAGCACATAGATCAACCCGAGGATGACCACGCCCAGCAGGTAAGAGTTGGAGACAAACGGCACGATAACGGCCAGCACAATCAGCAGCGGGATGATCCAGCGCAGGCGTGATTTGTGATCGGCCGGCAGCACATGCACACCGGAACCGGTGCTCTCGAATCCGTCGAGAATTTTCAGGCCCTTGGGCGTTTGCAGGAACAGGCTGAGGGCAAAACGGCCAATCATGACAATGCCGATGATCCAGGCCACGCGGGTCGGTTCGAGGTTGAAGCTGTAACCCTCGAGCACAACGCCGACAATCGGCCCGAAAACAATCAGGGCAATCAGGCCGGCAAGAATCGCCTCAACCAGGCTTTTTTTGATATCGATGGATTTTTGAGTGGTTGAAGACATCGCTTACACCTTCGACACAAGAGGACGGCCCAACAGGCCCTGCGGCCGGAAGACCAGAACAAGTACGAGCAGCGAGAAGCTGAACACGTCTTTGTAGTCGGAGTTGACCAGACCGGAGAACAGCGACTCGGAAATGCCGAGGATGATCCCGCCCAGCATCGCGCCCGGCAGCGAACCAATCCCGCCGAGTACCGCAGCAGTAAAGGCTTTGATGCCGATGACGAAGCCGGCATAGAAATCGAACGTGCCGTAGTTCATGGTGATCAGCACGCCGGCCAATGCCGCCATGGCTGCACCGATGATGAACACGTAGGAGATAACGCGGTCGGTGTTGATCCCCAGAATCGAGGCCATTTTGCGGTCTTGCTGGGTGGCACGGCACATGCGGCCGAGCTTGGTGTACTTGATGACGTAGGTCAGCAGCCCCATGCCGACGAACGCGGCCACCAGGATGAAGATCTTGGTGTAGGTGAGCTGAACGAAGCCAGTGCCGATATCGACGCGCCAGGCGCCGGTGAGCAGCGTCGGAACACCCTGTTGGCGGGCGCCCTGGCTGATCTGGGCATAGTTTTGCAGGATCAGGGAAATACCGATGGCGCTGATCAGCGGTGCCAGTCGGGTGGAGTTGCGCAGGGGTTTGTAAGCGACTCGTTCAATGACCCAGCCATACACCGCCGTGACGACGATGGTGAAGATCAGAGTGCCGAGCATCAGCAGCGGGAAGGATTCGATACCGAAGTACGCCAGCAGAGCCAGACTGATTGCCGCCAGGTAAGCGGAAATCATGTAAACCTCGCCGTGGGCGAAGTTGATCATGCCGATGATGCCGTAGACCATTGTGTAGCCGATGGCGATCAGGCCATAGACCGACCCGAGGGTCAGGCCGTTGACCAGTTGCTGCAGGAAAATACCATCCATAACGCAATCTCACGCAGTGAGAACCTGCACACCGGTGATGTGCGGTTCTTCTAGGAAAAATACAGATTTACGTCGTAGCAATGTCAGCCACGATCAGCACATCCCACATCGTCCCTGTAGGAGTGAGCCTGCTCGCGATAGCGGTGGAACATTCAACACATGTGTTGGCCGTCATTCCGTCTTCGCGAGCAGGCTCGCTCCCACATTGGATCGGTGGGGATCAGCTGATCGTGTCAGCCCTTACTTCTGTTTTTCCAGCTGGTGATATTTGCCAGTCGCGTCCCACTGGTACACCACGTAGTCGGAGACTTTCAGGTCGCCCTTCTTGTCCCAGGCTTTCTCGCCCATGACGGTTTTCACCGGATTGGCTTTCAGCCACTCGGCGGCTTTCTCGCCACTGTTGGACTTGGCGCCATTGAAGGCGGCTGCCAGGGTCTGAACCGAGGCGTAGGCGTACAGGGTGTAGCCTTCTGGTTCGGTGCCGGCCTTGCGGAAGGCATCGACGACGGTTTTACTTTCCGGCAGCAGACGCGGGTCGGCGCCGAAGGTCATCAGCACGCCGTCGACGTATTGCGGGCCGCCAGCGGTGGTCACCAGTTCGTCAGTCACGATGCCGTCGTCAGACATGAACTTCACGTCTTTCAGGCCTTCAGTACGCAGTTGTTTGACCAGTGGACCGGCTTCCGGGTGCAGACCGCCGAAGTAGACGACATCGGCGCCAGCCGCGCGGATCTTGGTGACCACGGCGCTGAAGTCTTTCTCGCCACGGGTCAGGCCTTCGTACAGCACCGGTTTCACACCACGCTTCTCAAGCTGTGCCTTGGTGGCATCCGCCAGGCCTTGGCCGTAGGTGTCCTTGTCGTGCAGCACGGCAACCTTTTTGCCCTTGAGCACGTCGACAATGTAGTCGCCGGCGACGATGCCTTGCTGGTCGTCACGCCCGCACATACGGAACATGGCGCTGAGGCCACGCTCGGTCACTTGCGGGTTGGTGGAGCCCGGAGTGATCGCGATCACACCGGCTTCGTCGTAGATTTCCGAGGCTGGAATGGTCGAAGAAGAGCAGAAGTGACCGACCACGCCAGCGACCTTCTGGTTGACCAGGTCCTTGGCGACCGTCACGGCCTGCTTCGGTTCGCAGGCGTCATCGCCTTTGACCAGAACGATTTTCTCCCCGTTGACGCCACCTGCCGCGTTGACCGCGTCAGCCGCTGCCTGTGCACCCTTCATGTACTGCTCGCCAAATGCCGCGTTGGCGCCCGTCATTGGACCCGCTACACCGATTTTCACATCAGCTTGAGCAAACGCAGAAACACCCAACGCAGTAGCCACTGCGAGGGCCAGAAAGCCTTTCTTGTAAAACGTCTGGGACATGAGGTGGTGCTCCAAGGTTTTTTTTAGTTGGCACTGCGACTTCACTTCACTGAATGCTCTGAGCAAGGGCCGTGCCATCGGTTTTTTATTCTTCAAAAAGTCGCTGCTTTCTTGTTATTTCGACTGTTTCGTTCCCATTTTCATTGGGCGTGCAACCGTCTAAACCGCGGAAGGTGAAACCATTTATTTTTTCAGGCGCAACCCGCACGCGCCATCATTGCAACCGCGGCGCCAAACGACGTGCAACCAGCCTGTAACAGCCCGCGTCACCGAACTGCACACTGCTGGTGCGGGACTGCTACAACCCGCACCATTACAGGCTAGTCGCTGCATCGAAAAGCGCCGCTTCCGGCAACATATTTCAACACTCAAATGACGATGCGCAGGCACTGGCCCGCGTGATACAGCGAGAACCCGGCCTCGTACAGGCAACTGCGCAAGCCCACACCCGCCAAGGGCTGCATCGGTGCAAAGGGAATCGGCAAAGCTTGAGGGTCGCCGTTACACAGATAGTCGGCGAAGGCTTTGCCGACCACGGTGCCAGTGGTGACGCCCCGGCCGTTATAACCGGTGACGGCCACCAGTCCCGGCGCAGGCTCGAACAGGCGCATCAGGTGATCAGGCGTGAACGCGATGCGCCCGGTCCAGGTGCATTCCCACTCGACCGGTTTCAGATTGGGGAAGTAATGCTGCTGCACGCGGTCGGCCCAGGCCTTGAGAAACCAGGTCGGTTTCTGGTTGCCATTGCCGAGGCTGCCGAGCAATAACCGCCCTTCTTTGTCACGGCGGATGCTGCTCAAGACTTGGCGGGTATCCCACGAGCCCTGCCCGCCCGGGAGAATTTCCTGCGCGGCGTCCTCGGTCAGCGGCACCGAAGCGACCTGATAGTAGTAACCGGGGAAGAAGTTGCGCTTGAGTTCGGTCCAGTCGCCTTCGGTGTAGGCGTTGGAGGCGATGACCACTTGCTCGGCCAGCACTGAACCGCGTTCGGTCTGCACTGACCAGTTCGCGCCCTGACGCTCAAGGCGAGTGACCGGCGAATGATCGAACATTTGCCCGCCGAGACCACTCACCGCGTTGGCCAGCCCGGTGACATAAGCCATCGGGTTGAGCGTGCCGGCGCGACGATCGAGCAATGCTGCGGCAATTTTTTGCGTGCCGGTAGCTTGCTCGCAGGCCTTGCCGGTCAGCAGTTCAACCGGTGCGCCGCGACGTTTCCATTGTTGCTCGCGGCTGCGCAAATCCGCCTCGCCCTTGGCGTTGTGCGCCATGTGCAACGTGCCTTCGCGGCGCAACTGGCAATCGATGTTGTACTTGTCCACCAGGCTGAACACCAGCGCCGGTGCGGCCCCGAGCATGCGGTTGAGCTGGCTGCCAACCGCCTCGCCGAAACCGGCCTCGATCTCGTCCGGCGGGATCCACATGCCGGCATTGACCAGCCCGACGTTGCGCCCCGAACCGCCGTGACCGGCGCGATGCGCTTCCAGCACGCAGACGCTTTTGCCTTTTTCCAACAGATGCAGCGCCGCCGACAAACCGGTGAACCCGGCGCCGATCACGCAGACATCGACGTTGACTTCGCCCTTGAGCGCGGTGTTATCCGGCCTTTGCGGCGTGAGTTTTTCCCACAGACATTCTTCGCGTAACGGCATTGCCAGACTCCAACAGAAACCTGCCAAACACAGTGCTGATCCTGTGGGAGCGAGCCTGCTCCGGGCGGCGTTCCGACGAAAGGGGCGTATCAGCCAACATCAATGTCGACTGACCCACCGTATTCGCGAGCAGGCTCGCTCCCACAGGGGATCTCCATTTGACGGGAGCACTCAGTCGAAAGTGATGCCCTGCGCCAGCGGCAGCTCCAGCGAGTAGTTCACGGTGTTGGTCTGGCGGCGCATGTACGCGCGCCATGCGTCGGAGCCCGACTCACGACCACCACCGGTCTCTTTCTCGCCACCAAACGCGCCACCAATTTCTGCACCGCTCGGACCGATGTTGACGTTGGCGATACCGCAATCACTGCCCACCGCCGACATGAACTGCTCGGCTTCGCGTACATCGGTGGTGAAGATGCACGACGACAGGCCTTGTGGCACCGCGTTATTCAGGCGCAGCGCTTCCTGGAAATCGCTGTAACCGACCACGTACAGTATCGGAGCGAAGGTTTCGCTGCAGACCACGTCGCTCTGCTCCGGCATTTCAACGATGGCCGGCGACACGTAATAGGCGTCAGGGAATTGATCTTCCAGTTGGCGCTTGCCGCCAAACACCCGACCGCCCTCGCTCAGTGCCTGCTCCAGCGCGTCCTGCATGTTTTCGAAGCTGTTTTTGTCGATCAGTGGACCAACAAGATTGCCTTCCAGCGGGTTGCCGATGCGCACTTTCGAGTAGGCAGCCTTGAGGCGAGTGACGATTTCTTCCTTCACTGACTCATGGGCAATCAGACGACGCAGAGTGGTGCAGCGCTGACCAGCCGTGCCGACGGCACTGAACAGAATCGCGCGCACCGCCATGTCGAGATCGGCGCTTGGGCCGAGGATCATAGCGTTGTTGCCGCCCAGTTCGAGAATGCTGCGGGCGAAACGCGCGGCAACTTTCGGCGCCACTTCGCGACCCATGCGCGTGCTGCCGGTGGCGCTGATCAGGGCGACACGCGGGTCATCGACCAACGCTTCGCCGGCATCGCGACCACCGATGATCACTTGGCACAGGTTCGCCGGAGCATCGGTGAAGTTCTTCACCACGCGGTCGAACAGGGCCTGACAGGCCAACGCGGTCAGCGGAGTTTTCTCCGACGGTTTCCACACCACCGGGTTGCCGCAGACCAGCGCCAGCGTGGTGTTCCACGCCCACACCGCGACCGGGAAGTTGAACGCGCTGATCACCCCGACCACGCCCAGTGGATGCCAGGTTTCGCGCATATGGTGGCCCGGACGCTCGGAGGCGATGGTCAAACCGTAGAGCTGACGGGACAGGCCGACGGCGAAATCACAGATGTCGATCATCTCCTGCACTTCACCCAGACCTTCCTGGGTGATCTTGCCGGCCTCCCAGGAAACCAGCTCGCCAAGATCAGTCTTGTATTCGCGCAGCACTTCACCGAATTGACGCACCAACTCGCCGCGACGTGGGGCCGGCACTTTGCGCCACTGCTCGAACGCATGATCTGCGCGACTGATGTGCTGCTCGACTTCCGCCGGGCCTTCCCAGTTGACGGCGGCGATGCGGCTGCCGTCGATCGGCGAATGCACCGGCACTTTGCCGTTCTGATAAAGGGCCGGGTTCACACCAAGACGATCAAGCAATGCGGCAACCATGGGTCACTCCTCAAGCAAAAAACTGAATGTGTGCGGCCACTGTTTCGCGACCGGGCAGGCCTTTAGTTGTAGCGTCACAATGGCAAGGCAACAAACGACCTTTACGCGAGATATCATTCCGTTTATTCATGCTGCGCACAGAAAGACAAGAAAAGGATCGGCCATGCTGAACAAACGCCACTTGCCCTCGATCACCGCCCTGCAGTGTTTTGAGGCCGTGACCCGGCACTTGAGCTTTACCCGCGCCGCCGAGGAACTGAACCTGACCCAGAGCGCGGTGAGCAAACAGGTCGCGCAGCTGGAAGAGCTGCTGCAGCACTTGTTGTTCCGCCGCGTGCGTCGGCGCTTGCAGATGACCCCGGCCGGGGATTTGTACTTGGTCGAAGTACGAAAAATTCTCTCGCAAGTGGAGATGTCGACGCATTACCTGCGTTCCTACGGCGGCGAAACTGAAGTCCTGCGCGTCTCTACGCCTTCGACCTTCGGCGCGCGCTGGCTGGTGCCGCGCCTGAAAGGCTGGCGGCTGCGCCATCCGTCAATCCATTTGGACTTGTGCAACGAGCAGGAAGCCGATGATCTGCTGCAAGGGCGCAGCGATCTGGCGTTCTACTTCGGCCAGGGTTCACGGCCCGGCACCGAATGCCTGAAGTTGTTCGGCGAAGAGCTGGTACCGGTCTGCGCGCCGGGCAGCCTGCCGGACACGCCGTTCACTGATCCGACGCAACTCACCGATCTGGTGCTCCTGCAAAATGCCTCGCGCCCACAGGCATGGCACGACTGGTTCGACAGTCAGGGTTATCAGACCGAACACAGCTACCACGGCCCGCGTTTCGAAACCTTTTATATGTGCATCCGCGCCGCACAGGTCGGCTGCGGTGTGGCGTTGTTGCCACGGTTTCTGGTGGAAGAGGAATTGACCGACGGCAAACTGGTCATTCCCTTTGAGCATGCCATGCCCAGCACTGACGCCTATTACCTGGCGTACCCGGAGCATGCGGCGGAAGTGCCGAAGGTGCGGGATTTTGTGAAGTGGATGCTCGAACAGATCGACAGCCCGGAGATTTGACTCGATTGAAAATTGTGGGAGCGAGCCTGCTCGCGAAGAGGCCGGCACATTCAATACCCATTTCGACTGAAATGACGCCTTCGCGAGCAGGCTCGCTCCCACAATGGATCTGATGCGTTGTCAAAAAATGCTGGCAATCCGCACCGTTGATATGCGCCACTAGCGCCATTGTTTGAGACCGCGCACAGGCGCGGCGCACCTGGAGACCCCGTTATGAGCGAGAGTGTGTTTGCCGATCGCATCGTGCAGAACCTGCTCGACACCGACTTCTACAAACTGACGATGATGCAGGCGGTGCTGCACAACTACCCCAACGTCGAAGTCGAATGGGAGTTTCGTTGCCGTAACAGCGAGGATCTGCGCCCGTATCTGGCCGAGATCCGTTTTCAGATCGAGCGCCTGGCCGAGCTGAGCCTGAGCGCCGATCAACTGAGTTTCCTTGAGCGGATCAGCTTCCTCAAACCGGATTTCCTGCGCTTTCTCGGCCTGTTCCGCTTCAACCTGCGTTACGTGCACACCGGCATCGAAAACGGCGAGCTGTTCATCCGTCTGCGCGGGCCGTGGCTGCATGTGATTCTCTATGAAGTGCCGTTGCTGGCGATCGTCAGCGAAGTACGCAACCGCTATCGCTACCGTGAAACCGTGCTCGAACAGGCGCGCGAACAGCTCTATCGCAAGTTCGACTGGCTGACCGCCAATGCCTCGGCCGATGAGTTGTCGCAGCTGCAGGTCGCCGATTTCGGCACCCGCCGCCGTTTTTCGTACGGCGTGCAGGCAGAAGTGGTGAATGTGCTCAAGCACGACTTCCCCGGACGCTTCGTCGGCACCAGCAACGTGCACTTGTCCCGCGAACTGGACATGAAACCGCTGGGCACCATGGCTCACGAGTGGATCATGGCCCACCAGCAACTCGGCCCACGACTGATCGACAGCCAGATCGCCGCGCTCGATTGCTGGGTTCGCGAATATCGTGGCCTGCTGGGGATCGCCCTCACCGACTGCATTACCACCGATGCCTTCCTCGGCGATTTCGATCTGTTCTTCGCCAAGCTGTTCGACGGCCTGCGCCATGACTCCGGCGATCCTGTGGTGTGGGGCGAAAAATGCATCGCGCACTATCACAGGCTCGGCATCGACCCGATGAGCAAGACCCTGGTGTTCTCCGACAGCCTGACCCTGCCCAAGTCGCTGGAGATCTTCCGCGCGCTGCACGGTCGGATCAATGTCAGCTTCGGCATCGGCACCAACCTCACCTGTGACATTCCGGGTGTCGAACCGATGAGCATCGTGCTTAAAATGACTGCCTGCAACGGCCAACCGGTGGCGAAGATCTCCGACGAGCCAGGCAAGTCCCACTGCAAAGACCCGAATTTCGTCGCCTACTTGCGACACGTGTTCCAGGTTCCTGCCGATTCCAGTCTATCTAGCAAGGAGTGAATTCATGCAAGCCGTACAGCGTGAGATTGCGCAGCAGCTCAAGGTGCAACCGCCGTTCGCCGACTACAAGGCTCTGCAGGCCGAAGTCGCCCGGCGCATTACCTTCATTCAGGATTGCCTGGTCAATTCCGGGCTCAAGACGCTGGTGCTCGGCATCAGCGGCGGTGTCGATTCGCTGACCGCAGGCCTCTTGGCCCAGCGCGCGATGCGTGAGCTGCGCGACCAGACCGGCGACAACAGCTACAAATTCATCGCCGTGCGCCTGCCGTACGAAACCCAGTTCGACGAGCACGACGCTCAGGCTTCGGTGGATTTCATCGCTCCAGACGAGCGCCACACCGTCAACATCGGCCCGGCGGTGAAATCGCTGGCCAGTGAAGTCGCGGCGTTTGAAGGCAAGCACGCGGTGTCGGTGGACTTTGTGCTCGGCAATACCAAGGCGCGGATGCGCATGGTCGCCCAATACACCATCGCCGGCGCGGCGCAGGGTCTGGTGATCGGTACCGATCATGCGGCGGAAGCGGTGATGGGTTTCTTCACCAAGTTCGGCGACGGCGCTTGTGATCTGGCACCGCTCAGTGGTCTGGTGAAGAATCAGGTGCGGGCGATTGCGCGCAGCTTTGGCGCGCCAGAGTCACTGGTCGAGAAAGTGCCAACGGCGGACCTTGAGGATCTGTCGCCGGGCAAACCGGACGAAGCGTCCCATGGTGTGACCTATGCCGAAATCGATGCGTTCCTGCACGGTGAGCCGGTGCGTCAGGAAGCGTTCGACATCATCGTCGCGACCTACAACAAGACCCATCACAAACGCGTGATGCCGTTCGCACCCTGAGCGGGTACAAAACGGCAAAAACTGTCGCAGACGGCGATCCCGGTTTCGAGGATGACAATCGAAGATCGCTGCCTGCGCCAGCTTCGCCGCGGTATCCGCAGACTTGCAATCAGTGCTTCACGCGAGTTTCAGCGGGCGCCGCGTTGACAGTCACGGTGTAGGTCTCAGACTCTGCAGTTGCATCCTTGGCTTTCAGCACATAGGTTGCGCCAGCTGCGAGGACGAACTCGCCACTCCAGATGCCATTCGCCGCCGTAAACGTTTCAATCGGCGTCGTGTCAGCACCCTCCAGCAACTCGATCTCGCCGTCTTTTGCCGTGCCGCCGATCGTCAGAGTGGTGTCGTCGGTAGCCCCACCGTCTGCTACGTCGCCTTTCGAATCCTGCAGCGAAGTGATCTCTAACTCGACTTCGGGTTCATCGCTGACAGTCACGGTGTGGGTCTCGGATTTTTCGCCGTCTACGTCCTCGGCTTTCAGCACATAGGTTTTACCCGCCGTGAGCTCGATTTCGCCACTCCAAGTGCCATCCGCTGCCGTGAACGTATTAATCGGAGTCGGGTTATCTCCATCAAGCAACTTGACCTCGCCGTCCTTCGCCGAGCCGGTGATCGTCAGTTGAGTGTCGGTGGTCGTCCCACCGCTTGCTACTTCACCTTTCGAATCCTTCAGCGAAGTGATCTTCACCTCACCTTCGGAGACCTCGCCGACGGTCACGGTATAGAGATCGGACTCCGATCGATCATCCGCTCTGGCTTTCAGCGTGTGGATTTTTCCCGCTGCAAGATCGAGATCGCCGCTCCAAGTGCGATCACTGCCCACGCGAAACATGGCAATCGGTTCAGCAGCAGCACCGTTCAAGATCCATATCTGACCTTCCTTCCACAAGCCATTGATCGTCAGAACGGTTTCTTCGGTCGAGCCGCCGTTCTCAACATTCCCTGTGGAATCTTTCAACGTTTCGATAAAGGGTTTGGTCGCAACCGCATTCAAGGTAAATGGATCGGTGCGCTCCTCCTCATGGGCCAGCCGATATTCGTGCGGTCCATCCGGAAGATCATCTAGCAAAAAAGACAGGTCGCCCGCATTGTTTGTCTGGCCGCGGTATTTCGGCACATCATCGATAAGGAGCTGCAGAATGGCGTCGCCAGGCCCGGTGACGGTGAAGTTGGCTCTTGCGGAAAAAATCGCGCCGCCGTCGGGAACGTCCTGCCCACCTGAAAACACGTTAACGATTTTCAGGTCGGCTAAGGTCGAGTTTTTGCTCTTGGCATTCATGTGGAAATCCTCTTTGCAATCGTCTGGAAAGAAGACTCATGTAAGCCCGACTTTGAAGCAGTGGTCTACTGTCAGAAATAACAGGTAGGCGCCTAATTCGGACGAACGGTAGTTTAGCGCCGGACGCAAAAACGCCGCTGGCGATCATCGCGCAGCGGCGTTTCCTGCAATACTTGAACCCGGATTTACTTGAGGGTGACAGTGCCTTTCATCATCGAGATGTGGCCAGGGAACGAGCAGAAGAAGCCGTATTTTTCAGCGGCATCCAGCTTCGATACGTCAAAGGTCACCGAATCGGTTTCCTTGGCGCCGATGATCTTGGTGTGAGCGATGATGCGCGCGTCACCTTCGGGCAGGTAGTTCTTGTCGATACCGGCGGCCAGGCCAGCGGTAGCGATTGGCTGCATGTCAGCTTCTTTGCTGATCACCAGGTTATGGCCCATGACGTTCTTCGGCAGGTTGCCGGAGTGAGTCAGTTCGATAGTGAAAGTCTTGCAGCTCTTGTCGATTTCGATGGCTTTGGTGCTGAAGGACATCTGATCGGTGGAGTCAACGGTGGTTTTGCACTCGGCAGCCATCAATTGGCTGCTGGCCAGCGCCAGCAGGGATACCGCAACAACTTTGGAAAACATGGTGAATCTCCAAGGCAGGGTTAACAAAAACACGAATGGTGGAAAGACTGCCTGAAATCTTCGCAAGTTCCTATGACTTGAGTCAAAAATTGTATACAACTTTCAGGCTATGACACTCATCGACACAATCTAACGGCCAGATTCTCCGGCCGGCCCTATGATCGGCGCATCTACTGAGACGGAGTGCCTGTCATGTTCTTTAACGGTCTGTTGTGCAGTTTGCTTGCCGCCTACGCCTGTGGCGCCAGCGGTACCTTTGAATCACCGGAACGCGAAGTTTAGGCCTTGGATCACGGCGTGCCAGCCATTACCCTGTGACGGATTGACCCAGGAGGAAGGCATGTCTCTGAAATCCGTATGTGTATTTTGCGGTGCCAATGCGGGCACTGATCCGGCTTACACCGAAGCCGCCATTGCCCTTGGCCGGGCCTTGGCTGAACGTAAACTGACCCTGGTCTACGGCGGTGGTGCTGTGGGCTTGATGGGCGTTGTCGCCGATGCCGCGCTGGCCGCTGGCGGTGAAGTGATCGGCATCATCCCGCAGAGCCTGATGGACAAGGAAATCGGCCACAAGAGCCTGACGCGTCTGGAAGTGGTCGATGGCATGCACGCGCGCAAGGCGCGCATGGCTGAACTGAGCGATGCGTTCATCGCCCTGCCCGGCGGCCTCGGTACGCTGGAAGAATTGTTCGAAGTATGGACCTGGGGCCAGCTCGGTTACCACGGCAAGCCGCTGGGCCTGCTGGAAGTGAACGGTTTCTACAGCAAACTCACCGCTTTTCTTGACCATATCGTCGGCGAAGGCTTCGTTCGGGCACCACACCGTGACATGCTGCAAGTGAGCGAATCGCCGCAAACACTGCTCGATGCCCTGGATAACTGGAAGCCGACCGTCACGCCCAAATGGGTCGACCAAAAACCCGGCTAACCACCGGGCACCGATACAGGGCAGAATACGCGCCGCTCAACCTCACCTTCGACCAAGAGGAACGCCCATGGCCAAACCCAATTACTCCTTCGCCAAACGTCAGCGAGACCTGGCAAAGGAACAGAAGAAAGAGGAAAAGCTTCAGCGCAAGAAACAAACCGCTGAAGAAGCAGCACTGAACCCTGAGGGTGAAGTGGCACCGGAAGATGATGTTGATGCAACTGAAACACCGAAAGATCAGGCGCCCGACGCCTGAACCCCACCGGGTTTGATCATCGAATCAGGCCCTGCGGATTTGTGACGGGGCTGGCGGTTTCACTGCCGGCCCTCACAGCCCTCTCAGCCCCCCCCCCAATTTCCTTGTAGGAGTGAGCCTGCTCGCGATAGCGGTGTGTCAGTTGAAATATTTGCCGCTGACACACCGCTATCGCGAGCAGGCTCGCTCCCACATTTTGATCATCGTTAATCCAGTGGCATTACGGTGACGCGCACTTCCGGGTCGTGGTTGCCGCCGCCTAGGATCACCCCGCGCAACGGTGACACGTCGGAAAAATCCCGCCCCCACGCCAGCGTGATGTGCTCCAGCGCCGGCTGCACATTGTTGGTCGGATCGAAATCCACCCAGCCCAGCACCGGACAAAACACCGACACCCAGGCGTGCGACGCATCGGCGCCGATCAAGCGTGGCTGCCCCGGCGGCGGCTGCGTCAGCAAATAACCACTGATGTAGCGCGCCGCCAAGCCTCGCGAGCGCACGCACGCCAGCATCAAATGCGCAAAGTCCTGACAAACCCCGCGTCGTCGCTCCAGCACCTCCACCAGCGGTGTCGCCACCTGAGTCGCCTCGGCATCGAAAGTGAATTCGCTGAAGATCTTCTGCATCAAGTCCTGCACGCCCAGCAGCAACGGCGTGCCCGGCGGAAAACAACTTTGCGAGAATTCGACGAAACTGCGTTTCAGATGCACGTACGGTGACTGAAACCGGTAGCGACAGGCTTCGAGTAATTCAGCGGACAACGGCTGACTGCTGTAACTCAGCGCATCGCGGGTCAGCTCCCAGGCGGGTGACTGCTTGAAGTCCAGCGCCGGCCGCGCCAGCACTTCAACGGTGAGTTGTGCATTGACCTGCAATTCGTCATGCGGCCGCTCAAAGGCCAGCCGGGTCAACGGATTACCAAACACATCCAGCTCATCACGGCGTGCTGTCGGGTCCGGACTGATCAGCAATTGCTGATCGGTGCAGCGCTGCCATTCGCATTTTCGCGGCCACAAGTGCGCCAGTTGCTGCGCCAGGGACACCGGGCTGTCGTAGTGGTAACAGGTGTCGTGGAAAATCTGGTATCGAGCATTCATCAGACAGACACCGTACGTTGGCTGACGTCATCGACATGGGCGAAATGGCGCAGGGCCAGACGATCCGACACTTGCCCACTGGCCTCGGCAATCTCTTGCAGCAGATCCGCCAGACCATTCAGAGCCGCTCGTACGCTGGACTCACCGAACAATGGGTTCTCCAGGCAACCCAGATCAAAACGCGCAAGACGCTCGACCAACTGCGGCAACCCCGCTTCCCGTGGCACACCGAAATCATCGTTCAAACGCTTCAAGGTGCGTGTGACGAGTTTTAGCTGGAACAACACCGCATGTGGGTTTTGTTCATCGAGCAGCAACAGGTCGAGCACTGGAATCAATTGCGCCACGGCCAGATAACGTGAGCGGTAGGTGATGCTGCTGTTGCCCAACTCCAGCAACCACTCCAGCCCAGTCTGATCGAATGCGCCGGCACCACGCAGAAATGCCGCGAGGCTGCTGCTGAGAAACTGCAGTCGCTCGATGCGCCGGCCAATCATCAGAAACCGCCAGCCTTCGTCGCGAGTCATGTCGTCGAGGGCAAACCCGGACAACGCCGCCAACGACATCACCAGCCGATTCAGGAAATCCAGCAGCTCGCCGAAGTCGGGTTCGTCGGTGTCCAGGTCCATCGCTTCGCGCTGCAACTCCACCAACGCCTGCCAGTTCTCGCGCGAGAGCTTGCCACGCACCTGCGAGGCCGCCCACTGCAAACGCTGCAGGTTGGAACGCAGACTGAACGACCAGTCCTCACCCAGCAGCGCTGCCAACAGGCGCTCAGGAAGTTCACCTTCGTCCGGCAGCAACGTCAGCCGCTCACCGAGGTCGACCGCCGCCTGCAACGCTTGCGGGTCATCACCATCGACATACCGCGCAAGCATGATGCGCAGCAGCCGCGCACTGTCGTCACAGCGCTCACAGTAACGGCCGAACCAGAACAGGTTCTCAACGACTCGCGACGGGAGATAAGGGTCGCGTCGCACCAGATCGTGCACGCCGACGCTTCGCTGACTCTTCCATTGCTCGCCACTGGGCGGGCGATCACCGAGCACCCAAGTGTCCTTGCTGGCGCCGCCGCGCTGCATTGATACCACTTCGGCATCGGCCTCGGCGGCCACCCGGGTCAAACCACCGGGAAGCACGCGATAACCCTCACCACTGGCCACGGCGTACATACGCATGCCGATCGCCCGTGGTTGCAGTTGACCGTTTTCCGCCTGCCAGATCGGCGCGTGGGACAACTGAGCCAATTCTTGCGCCACATAAGCATAAGGGCGTGCCTGCATGCGCTCGGCAAGCACCTGACGCTGTTTTTCACTCAGATCACGGCCGAACACAGGTGCGAAGCTTTGCGAGGGGAACGCCGGTTTGATCAGCAGTTCGGGCAGTTTTTCCAGGGCTTGCGCCAATACCGGCGCCTCACCGCACCACCACGTCGCAATCGACGGCAGGATCAGTTCTTCGCCAAACAGGTATTGATTGATCCTGGGCAGAAACCCAAGCAATCCCGGCGACTCCAGCACGCCACTGCCCAACGCGTTGGCCACCAGCACGCGGCCCTGACGCACCGCCTCAAGCAACCCGGGTACGCCAAGTGCCGAGTCCGTGCGCAACTCCAGCGGATCGCAGAAATCGTCATCGAGGCGGCGCATGATCGCGTGCACCCGACGCAGGCCACTAAGGGTTTTCAGATAGACCGTGGCGTCGCGCACCGTCAGATCACCGCCCTCGACCAGCGGGTAACCAAGCTGACGAGCCAGATACAAATGTTCGAAATAACTTTCGTTGAAGCGCCCCGGTGTGAGCAGCACCACCAGCGGCGCCTCATCGTCACTTGGCGCCTGACGCGCGAGGGTTTCCTGCAATGCGCGGAAGAAACCCGCCAGATGCTGCACCTTCAGATCACGGTACAACTCGGGAAAGGCACGGGACACAATGGTGCGGTTTTCCAGGGCATACCCGGCGCCCGATGGCGCTTGTGTGCGATCGGCAGTCACCCACCAGCGCCCGTCCGGCGTACGTGCCAGATCCACGGCGTACAGGTGCAGAAATATCTCTTCCGGCGGCGCGATATGCTGACACGGCCAGAGAAAATTGTTGTGACCAAACACCAGCTCTGCCGGCAACAAACCTTCGCTGATCAGCCGTTGCGGGCCGTACAAGTCCGCCAACACAGCATTGAGCAGGCGCGCACGCTGAGCGATGCCTGCCGACAATTGCTGCCATTCATCGGCGGCTATCACATGCGGCAGCAGATCCAGTTCCCAAGGCCGATCCGCGCCTTTGGGATCGGCATAGACGTTATACGTGACACCGTTTTCCTGAATCTGCCGTGCCAGCAATGCCTGACGCTGCACCAGTTGCGCCGGGGTGCTGCGCTGTAACTGATCGAACAGCCGCCGCCAGTGCGGGCGCACCGCACCACTGCCTTCGAGCAGTTCATGATAAGTGCCCGCCGTAAGCGGGTAGCGGTCTAGCAGGTCAGGCATGGAAAACTCGGCAGACAGCAAGGAACGGTCAGACTAACGCAGGCAGATGACGCGCGGATATACGAAAAATCCGCGTGTCGCGTAGGCCTTAGAAACGTCGCAAATCGATTGTCATCGGTAGCTCGTCACTGATTTCTACATTCGGTATAGGAAGTTTCCCCGGCGTGTGTCCGATGCGGAAGAATCGCGCCATCCGCCGGCTCTCCGCTTCGTTGGCGTTGACTGGCAATGTCTCGTAATTGCGCCCGCCCGGATGGGCGACATGGTACTGACAACCGCCCAGCGAGCGGCCCATCCAGGTGTCGAGCAGGTCGAACACCAGCGGCGCGTGCACCGGGATGGTCGGCTGCAAGCAATTAGCCGGTTGCCACGCGCGATAACGCACCCCAGCGACGAACTCTCCCACGCGTCCGGTCGGATGCAATGGCACGGCGATGCCATTACAGGTCAGCAGATAACGCTGCGGCGGCAAGCCTTTGAGCTTGACCTGCAGGCGCTCCAGCGATGAATCGACGTAACGCACTGTGCCACCTGCCGCGCCCTCCTCACCCAGGACATGCCATGGCTCCAGCGCCTGACGCAATTCGAGCTCGATACCGTTAACGGCGTAATCGCCGACCTTGGGAAAACGAAATTCCTGATGCGCGGCAAACCATTCCGCGCGCAGTGGATAGCCAGCGCTGTTGAGTTCGACGATGACGTCGGCAAAGTCCTGTTCGATAAAGTGTGGCAGCAAGAAACGGTCGTGCAGCTCGGTGCCCCAGCGCGCCAGTTTCGGCGGTGCATAAGGCTCACGCCAGAAACGTGCGACCAGCGCCCGCAGCAATAACTGCTGGGCCAGACTCATCCGCGCATGGGGCGGCATTTCAAACGCGCGCAATTCCAGCAAGCCAAGACGTCCGGTGGCGCCGTCCGGCGAGTACAGTTTGTCGATGCAGAACTCGGCACGGTGCGTATTGCCGGTGACGTCGATCAGCAAATTGCGCAGCAGTCGATCGACCAGCCACGGTGCGCATTCCTCACCTGGCTCGGGCATCTGCGCGAAAGCGATTTCCAGTTCGTACAGCGCGTCATTGCGCGCCTCGTCAACCCGTGGCGCCTGCGACGTCGGACCGATGAACAAACCGGAAAACAGGTATGACAGCGATGGATGGTTATGCCAGTAGCTGATCAGACTGCGCAGCAGATCCGGGCGACGCAGGAACGGTGAATCCGCTGGCGTCGCGCCACCGAGTACAAAGTGGTTGCCGCCACCGGTGCCGGTGTGACGGCCATCGATCATGAATTTCTCGGTGGTCAGGCGAGTCTGCCTTGCCTCTTCATACAGAAACTCGGTGCGTTCGACCAACTCGTCCCATGTCGCCGACGGCTGCACGTTAACTTCGATCACGCCCGGATCCGGGGTGATGCGGAAATTGCTCAAGCGCTGATCAGCCGGCGGCTCGTAGCCTTCCAGCAGCACCGGGCAATGTAATTCCTCGGCGGTGGCCTCGATGGCCGCGACCAGTTCCAGATAATCCTCGACCCGCTCCAGCGGCGGCATGAACAAGTACAAACGCCCTTCGCGGGCCTCAGCGCAGAATGCGGTGCGGGTCAGCCAGTCGGCGGATTCGTCGATTTTTGGCGCGCGTTCGTCGGGCATCGCCGCTTCGCCTGGACTATTGAGCAGCGCAGTTTGCGGCAACTCGGGGAAATCCTGATTCGGGTCCTGTGGATGAATAAACGGATATTCGGCGGCTTTCACCCACGGCTGCGAACCCAGCGGCAAGCGATAGCCCAGCGGCGAATCTCCCGGCACCAAACGGCAGTGCTCATCACGCAGATACCAGCGCCCGCTCTGCCACTGATCGCCCTTGGCCGTGCGCGCCAGCGGCAGCACCTGACCAATGACTTTATTCAGGCCCTGACTGAAGACTTTGCGCAGGCGTGCGCGCTCAAGCGGCTCTTCAAGACGCGAATCTTCGGCGCTGACGTTGCCGGGCAATGTGCCCTCGCGCCAGAGGTAATAGAAATTGTCCTCGTAGGCCGGGAACACAAAACGTGTAGGCAACTTCAGACGCTCGGCGACACTGGCGAGGAAGCGCCCGGCCAATTCGCCATTGGCGCCGTAATCCTGTTGCTCGTCGGCGATCAAAGCGTCGTTGTGCCAGATCGGCACGCCGTCGCGGCGCCAGTAGCAATTGAGCGACCAGCGCGGCAATTGCTCGCCGGGATACCACTTGCCCTGACCGAAATGCACCAGACCTTTCGGCGCGTAATGCTTGCGCATGCGCTGGAACAGTTCGGCGGAAAGTCTACGTTTATCCGCGCCCAACGCAGCGGTATTCCACTCGGCGCCATCCGGATCATCGATGGAGACGAAGGTCGGCTCGCCGCCCATGGTCAGGCGTACGTCATCCGCCAGCAGGTCGGCATCGATCTGCCGGCCGAGCGCCTGAATCGCCAGCCACTGCTCATCGGTGTAGGGCTTGGTGACGCGCGGAGCCTCCCAGATCCGCTCGACCGACATTTCGTGGCTGAACTCACATTCGCAGGGCTCGACCAAGCCACTGATCGGCGCCGCCGAGGACGGATCGGGACTACACGCCAACGGGATATGCCCTTCACCGGCAAACAGCCCGGAAGTCGCATCGAGGCCGATCCAGCCCGCGCCCGGCAGATACACCTCGCACCAGGCGTGCAGGTCGGTGAAATCGACTTCAGTGCCGGACGGGCCGTCGAGGCTTTTCACGTCTGCCGTGAGTTGAATCAGATAACCGGAGACAAACCGCGCCGCTAAGCCGAGGTTACGCAGCAACTGCACCAGTAGCCACGCCGAGTCGCGGCAGGAACCCGAGGCATGCTCAAGGGTGTGTTCCGGCGTCTGCACGCCCGGCTCCATGCGGATCAGGTAACCGATGTCTTCGCTCAAGCGCTGGTTGAGCGCCACGAGGAAGTCCACCGCCGGCAGCGGCGTGCGGTCGATGGCATCCAGATAGGCTTTGAATTTCGGCGTCAGTGGCAGGGTTTCGAGGTACGGCGCCAGCTCCTTGCGCTCATCGGCGGCGTAGGAGAAAGGGATTTTCTCGGCATAGGGTTCGAGGAAGAAGTCGAACGGATTGAACACCGCCATCTCGGCGAGCAGATCGACTTCGATGCGCAATTCTTTGGTTTTCTCGGGGAACACCAATCGGGCGAGGTAGTTGCCCTGCGGGTCTTGCTGCCAGTTGATGAAATGCTGCTCGGGCGAGACTTTCAGCGCATACGACAGAATCCGCGTGCGGCTGTGGGCAGCCGGGCGCAGGCGAACGATCTGCGGGCCGAGTTCGACAGCGCGGTCGTAGCGGTAATGCGTGACGTGATGCAATGCGACATGAATCGACACGGCGTGCCTCCTGCGAGCCTAAGCGTATTCGAAAGCGCGCAAGACTTATGCCATGCAGAGGCTTGGGCGCTTTCCCGGAATGCTTAGGGCAGTACAGCACCAAAATCGGGCGATGCGGGGAAATGGTTTGGGCTGATTGCACGTAAATGTTGCGAAGAGCCCCTCACCCCAACCCTCTCCCCGAGGGAGAGGGGACTGATCGAGGTGGATGTTCAAGATACGCCGACTTGAAAGTCTTGAGTCGAACTCAGGTTTGAAAAGCATGGAGATCTGTGGCGAAGAGCCCCTCTCCCTAGCCCTCTCCCGGAGGGAGAGGGGACTGGCCGCGTTGGATGTTGGAGATACGCCGACTTGAAAGTCTCGAGTCGAACTCAAGTTTTGAAAAGCATGGAGATCTGCTCCCTTCCCCCTCGCCCCCATTGGGGGAGAGGGCTGGGGTGAGGGGGATGGATCTTGCAGACGACAAAAATCCATCCCCCGAAAATGCAAAACGCCAACCCGAAGGTTGGCGTTTGCTTTAGCGCGGCACGACCGGCTTGCGCGTCGGCTTCGGCCCTTTGCCTTTCGCGGCGTCCTTGCGCTCCTTGGCCGCCTGCTGGTTGCGGGCAAACGCCGCTGCCTTGGCCTGTTCACGCTTGTCCCAAGGATTACCACCATCACTGGCACGCGGCGGCAGACCGGTGTGCTGAGTGAGAATCTTGGTGGTCTTCTCTTTGCCTTCCTTCGCCACTTTATGGCTGCCGGCTGGCGTCGAGTTCTTGCGACGGGCGCTCTGATAGCTGTCGGTCGCCGGTTGATGGGTCGGGATCAGTTGATCCTTACCCGGGCCAATCAAATCGCCACGGCCCATGCGGATCAGCGCTTCACGCAGCATCGGCCAGCCTTTCGGGTCGTGATAACGCAAGAACGCCTTGTGCAGACGACGCTGCTCTTCGCTCTTGACGATGGTCACGCCGTCGCTCTTGTAAGTGACCTTGCGCAGCGGGTTCTTGCCCGAGTGGTACATCGCGGTGGCGGTGGCCATCGGCGACGGGTAGAACGCCTGCACCTGGTCGGCGCGGAAGCCGTTACCCTTGAGCCACAGAGCGAGGTTCATCATGTCTTCGTCGGTGGTGCCCGGGTGGGCGGCGATGAAGTACGGAATCAGGTACTGCTCTTTGCCCGCTTCCTTGGTGTACTTCTCGAACATGCGCTTGAACTTGTCATAGCTGCCAATGCCCGGCTTCATCATCTGGTTGAGCGGACCTTCCTCGGTGTGTTCCGGGGCGATCTTCAGGTAACCACCGACGTGGTGGGTCACCAGCTCTTTGACGTACTCCGGCGACTCGACCGCGAGGTCATAACGCAGGCCGGAGGCGATCAGAATCTTCTTCACACCCGGCAACGCACGGGCGCTGCGGTACAGCTGAATCAGCGACGAGTGGTCGGTGTTGAGGTTCGGGCAGATGCCCGGGAACACGCAGGACGGCTTGCGGCACGCCGATTCGATTTCCGGTGTTTTGCAGGCGATGCGATACATGTTCGCGGTCGGCCCGCCGAGGTCGGAAATGACGCCGGTGAAGCCAGGAACCTTGTCGCGGATCTCTTCGATTTCGCGAATGATCGACTCTTCGGAACGGTTCTGGATGATCCGGCCTTCGTGCTCGGTGATCGAGCAGAAGGTGCAGCCACCGAAGCAGCCACGCATGATGTTCACCGAGAAACGGATCATGTCGTAGGCCGGGATCTTCTCCTTGCCGTACGCCGGGTGCGGAACACGCGCGTACGGCATGCCGAACACGTAGTCCATTTCTTCGGTGGTCATCGGAATCGGCGGCGGGTTGAACCAGACGTCGACTTCGCCGTGCTTCTGCACCAGCGCGCGGGCGTTACCCGGGTTGGTTTCGAGGTGCAGCACGCGGTTGGCGTGGGCATACAGAACCGCATCGCCACGGACCTTTTCAACCGACGGCAGGCGAATCACGGTCTTGTCACGGGTCATGCGCGGGCTGGCCAGAATCTGTACGACCTTGGCTTCCTGCGGATCCTCGACCGGACCCTTTTCCTGCTCGATGGCGCAGGCCTGGGTGTCCTGAGTGTTCACATACGGGTTGATGATCTTGTCGACCTTGCCCGGACGATCGATGCGCGTCGAGTCGACTTCGTACCAGTCTTTCGGCGTATCGCGACGAATGAACGCGGTGCCGCGCACATCAGTGATGTCTTCGATCTTGTGACCGTAGGACAAACGCTGGGCGACTTCGACAATCGCACGCTCGGCGTTGCCGTACAGCAGAATGTCGGCGCTGGCGTCGATCAGGATCGAGTTACGCACGCGATCCTGCCAGTAATCGTAGTGGGCGATGCGGCGCAGCGAGGCTTCGATGCCGCCAAGGACGATCGGCACGTGCTTGTAGGCTTCTTTGCAGCGCTGGCTGTAAACCAGGCTCGCGCGGTCCGGACGTTTGCCGGCCATACCGCCTGGCGTGTAAGCGTCATCGGAACGGATTTTCTTGTCCGCGGTGTAGCGGTTGATCATCGAGTCCATGTTGCCCGCCGCAACCCCGAAGAACAGGTTCGGCTCGCCGAGCTTCATGAAGTCGTCTTTGGACTGCCAGTTCGGCTGGGCGATGATCCCGACGCGGAAGCCCTGAGACTCCAGCAGCCGGCCAATGATCGCCATGCCGAACGACGGGTGATCGACGTAGGCATCACCGGTAACAATGATGATGTCGCAGGAATCCCAGCCAAGCTGATCCATCTCCTCCCTGCTCATAGGCAGGAATGGCGCTGGCCCGAAACATTCGGCCCAATATTTTGGATAGTCAAATAACGGCTTGGCTGCTTGCATGTCGACGACCGGTGTTGAAGTGAAAAATCGCGGGCGCGGAATATAGCACAAATTTTGACCAATTCCGACGGCAATGGTCGGTTTCTCTCACAGCCTTCGCGGTACGTGACTTACCCGACAACCGGACAAGAAAATTCACCATTCAAATCACATATTCATCGGCCAGTGCTGAAGCTGGCTGATGTGACAACCCTTCAAGGATGAAGAAATGTCACCGAAATTGCCTGCCAAAGGCCCGCTTACCAGCAACACCACACGAGCCACGCAGTCGACTACTCCTAATCCCCGGGCGCCCAACAACCAGCAACCCGTGCTCGCCAGTTCATCTACCAGCAGCTTTGGAGAACCATCGGGCACCCCGGTCAGACCGGACCTGCAGCCTCGCGTAACAGTCAGCCGGTCAGCGTCCGGGGCGGCCATGGTGTCGTCACCTGCGCGACGACCGCTGGAGGATTACTGGATTCCCGCCGACATCCGCCTGCCTGCTGCCGACACGCAGGGTTTTCGCATCCTCAAGGGACGCCGTTACGTCGATGTGCCGGACGGTCACTGCGTCCTGGTGGCGATCGATCCGAAAATGGGCCTCTACCGAGCCACGCGGACGAGTGAGCGAAATCCTTCCGGCCCGCTGCTGCAGCTTGACCCGCAGAGCAAACTCTGGAGGCCGCTGGAGGGCATACCGTCCATTCGCTCTATCACTGACCTGAACGGGGGGCTGGATGGCCATAAGAAAATGATGGATGAGTCTGCCGCTCTCGCCAGAGAGCTGCACAGCGTCTGGTTCGAATTGAAGGGGCAAGAGGGCGAACGAACTGCAATCGTCAAATATGAGCTTCAGTACCACAGACATCTGGCCGCTGTGGACAAATGCTTCGATTTCTACCTCAAGGAACAGGTCTCACTGCTGATCTACAAAGGCATCAGCGTTTACGAGGCAGAACTGTTCAAGATTCAACTAAAGCGATTCGAAGTTCTTTGCCGAATCATGCAGGCCAGTGATCGGCGCAAACTGATCGAAACGCAGCCCGGGACGTCGGTCACTCCCGAACAACATCGTTCGAACGCCGGTTACTTGAAGAGCAAACTGGCGCTTTTACGCAAGCGCCAAATCATTGCCGAGGAACTACTGCAGAAATCGCAATACAACCAAAACGATTTTTCCGAGTGGGGTTACGACCCTATGGAAATACACAAAGACACTGCCGACTGGCTGCATTCAAAGTGTCAGGTGCTGGCCGCCGAACAGGGTAGTCGCATGCCGGTATTCCTTTCATTGCCGTTTTCAGAACTGACGCGCGCCTTTCTCGATGTCGACGCTATCCCGCAGGAGGCCCGCATTCCTGTATTGAGCGATCTGCTGGAACAATGCACCTCGATCAGGAATTCCTTTGAGTACCTTGAGTTCCCTTCCGCCCACATCACGTCCCGGCAAGAGATCATCGACGCCATCAGGTCATTCGAGAGTACGCTGGAAGATCGGCTGGCCCTCTATCACCGTGATCTGGAAAGTCTTCCATTACTACCCTCGTCCGATCAGTCCATCGACTTCGACTTCATACCGGCCCAACGTGCAAACCAACCGGCATCCATGCCGACAAGGATGTTCCGCAGCAAACAGAACGGCGTTCACAAGATCCGCCTCGGCCAACCGCGACGAGGTGCCGCTGACGAGGAACTGATGGATGTCATGCACCCACACCAACCCGACGAGATCCTGCAGACGTATGAACGGCGCGAGGGAGAGTGGCACCGCCGTGTAGCGCCCCTGGAAGAAAGCCTGTCGAAGCTGACCACCGGAGCCGAGCAGCACTTGGCAATGTCCGATCAGTACTTGCGCGCGGCCTGGCAACAAGAGGCGGCAAAACACAATGCATCAGGCATCGTGGATGAATTGGTCAGCAAAGCCATCGTGCTCGATGACCTCATTCCACAGATAGAAAAAGCGCCAAACCCTTCTGACATCAATGTTGAACCTGTCGTGCAGCGACTCAGGCAAGACAGCCAGCGATTGCGCAACGAAGCCGAAGCAATCCGCATCCGGCTGTTCAAGGACAAAAGCTACCTGAGCGCCGACCGGGTGGTGCACCTGATCAGCCTCGATGAGCTGCGCGTCAAACGCAACAAAAGCCGGCAGCCGCTGGGCAAGGGCGCGAACAAAGAGTTTCTGGACACCTACCTGCTCAGCGACAAGCATACGGGTGAGGGATTATGGGAGGCCCATTTTCACTATCCGAAAACTGGCTCTTCGGCACTGGAGTTCAAAGACCGCGGCGGTCATCTGAAAACGCTTGATCAAGCCCGCGCAGGTGTCTCGTCCCAACGCCGGGATGAACAGGCCGGGCGTCCGCATGTCGCCATCTGGAGACTGACCCTCGATCGCAAGACAGCGCAGAAAATCTTCGACCTGGCGTCGTGAAACCCTGGCTGAACAGCTGTTCCACCGCTTCTTCAAGGATGAAGAAAATGTCACCGAAATCGCCCATCAGGGGCATCATCACCGTCGATGTCCATCCACGTCCCAGCGAACCGCCAGGCGTGCCTTTGCCGCACCGGTTTGTGCCACCCAACGCAACGCCCACCCGCGCCGTGTACTCGCACCAAAGCACCCTGGCGGGAGCTGACCTGGACGCAATTACCCCGGCACCTTCGGTCATGATCAGCCATGCGCCACAGGCCGTCAGCCAGGCATCGGCGCGGAGCCTGCCGCTGGAGCATTACCGGATCGATGAACAGGTCCAGCTGCCTGCTCCCGATGCAGAGGGCTTGCGGATATTCAAGGGCCGTCGCTATGTTGATGTGCCCGGCGGCGTAGTGCCTGTCGTGGCAGATCCGCAAACCGGTTTGTACAGGGCCAGACTCCCCAGTGAGCGAATGCCTTCCGGGCCGACGCTTTTGCGTGATCCCCTGGACTTGCTCTGGCATCCACTGGAGGTGCTCGAACCTGTCACCTTTGCCTTGTCCGCAACGCGCCTGCAAGCCTTCGCCACCGAGCTGGACTTTAGCACTGCGCGAGCCGGCCAGGACCACGTGCATCGATACGCCAACAAGCTCTATGTCGTCATCGAAAACCGCGCCTATCAAGTCCTGCACGATCTCGATGCGTCTTCGCCGGCATTGACCGTAATGCGGATCGTCCGTCCTGCCGATCCCGTGGCTGCCGATCCCGGCAATGTTTACGTCGCTACCCGTCCGGGAAGATCGGAGCCGATTGCCTTTGATGTTCGGCGCGGATGGGTGGGCACGCTGGTGGGTGGTGCGGGGGGCATGCGTCGCAGTGCAAAGCCAACGGAAGCCGCGCGCGTGGCCGACCTGGTATTCGAACTGCAGGCACTGGATCTGGAGTTCGACCAGGCGATGGCCAAGGGTGAGCAGCTACAAAACCGTTGGCGGGCGCTGAAAGGCACCGATGGCGAGCGTAACGTACTGGAGCAACTCGAAGAACACCATCAACGGGAGCTGTCGATACTCGAAAAAACCCTCGGCGTGCACACTGAACAAAGGGAGCAGATCGTCGCGGCCAGAGGCGGCACGACCTACCGCAAGAAAGTCATCATGCTGCATAAAGGCCGACTGCTGACGCTCAACCAACTGATGATCGCCAATGATTCGCGGCAACTCCTCGACGGACCGATCTTCGGCGGTCCGGTTTCAGACCACGCCAAGGTCGCAGCCCACCTGTCGAGCAAGCTGGAGCTTCTCAGACAACGTCAGGCCATTGCCGATGAACTGCTGAACAAGTGGCGCTTGTCGCAAAGCGAGTTGAATGATGCAGCGTTCGAGCCGATGGATCTGCACGATACCGTGGCCTTCTGGGTTTACGCCAAAAGCCGGATGTTCGTCGATACGGAGGCTACAGTCGACGTCAACAACGCCCACGCCCGATACCTCGGGTTCTGTTTTGGCGAAGTCACGTTTGCCTTCCGTGCGTTCGGCAGCATCCCTGAGCAAGCGCGCATTGCATTGCTCAGCGATCTGCTGGATCAGACGTCGGCAATCAGAGTCTCTTACGAGGAACTGCAACTGCCGAACGGCGCGCACCATAGCCGGTCACGAGAAGAAATCGTCGCGGCTATCCGCACCTTCGAGGGTACGCTGGAAGAGCACCTGAACCGTTTCCACCATGAGCAGGACAAGACGTCAGCGCTGCCGCCCCATGAGCAACCGATTGATTTCGACTTTATCCCCGTGCAAAACCGGAACCAGCCGAGCGCCGCACCGCGCAAGATGTTTCGCAGCAAACACCACGGTGTCTACAGGATTCGTGTCGGTCGGCCACGCCGTACAGCTGCCGGCGAAGAGTTGATAGATGTCATCAACCCACATGATCCGACGGAAGTCTTGCAGACCTACGAACGCAGGGAAGGCGAATGGCGCCGCCAGATTGCCCGGCAAGAAAAAAATCTGGCGACATTGACCACCCAGGCCGAACAGCTTCTGGAAAAAACCGATTCTCACTTGCACACGGCCTGGCGCGATGAGCGCGCGAAACGCAACGCCACCAGCATCGTCGAATTCCTCAGTGACCGGGCCGACGACCTCACTGAAGTCACCCGGCAAATAGAACAAGCCCCGAATCCCGGTGCCGTTGATACGGCCACGTTGCTCCAGCGCCTGGAATACGACAGCCAGCGCCTGCTCAATGAAAGCGAAGAGATTCGCCTGCGGCTGTACAAAGACCCGGCCTATCTGAGCATTGATCGAGTGGCGTACCTGATCAACCACGGGCATCTCAGCGCTACCAGAACCCACGTCCGGGTGCAGCTGGGGAAAGGCAACAAAAAAGACTTTCTCGATGTTTACACCCTGAACGACAGGCAAACCGATACGCCGTTGTGGCACGCCCATTTTCACTACGCAGACAAAGACAGCCCGGCGCTGAACTTCACTGCCAAGGGTGGCCACCTCAAGACCCTGCAGCAAAGCAGGCTCGGCACGTCATCCCAGCGCCGGGATGAACAGGCCGGTCGAGCACACGTGCGGATCTGGCGTGAAGACATCGACCTGTCGACAGCGCAGCAAATATTCCAGTTGGCTTCATAAAGCAGCCTCTCCCCGAACCAGGGGCTGAGGGATTTTTTTCAAGGATGAAAAACATGGCTCCCAAAAAAACCGTCAAGGGCACCACCCATGCCGACGGTCCTTCTCGTCCGGATGCACCGCTGCACGGTCATACCGGGCAAGAAGCGCGTACGACACTGAAATCGTCGTTTGCTCTCGGTTCCCAGACGCGACCGGTCACCCCCCACAGCATGGCCAGCCTCGACGCGATCAGACCGTCAACCGTCGTCATCGCGCACTCGACACCAGACAAAACCGGTACACCAGGGCCTCAACCGCTGGAGCATTACTGGCTCGCGGTACCTGATCGTATGCCGCCGGCCAATCCTGAAGGCTTGAGGATGCTCAAGGGACGCGCATATGTCGATGTGGCCTACGACGGCATCGTTATGGTCGGCGTAGACCCGCAGACGGGCCTCTACCGCGCCCGACTCGCCGTCGAACGGATTGCATCAGGGCCGCTATTGCTGCGCGACGCCGACAGCGGTCTCTGGCATTCGCTCAATGACGGTGACGCCGTTGCCGGGTTCGATACTCACCTGCAGACGCTTCGCACGAATCCGGACGTCACAGGCACCAGGGCCGACGGCGAAGGCGTATTTCGCCACGAAGGCCGGTTGTACCTGACCATCGACAATCATGTTTATCAGGTCATGCACGACGTGAGCGCCTCCACCTCGACACAAAAAGTGTGGCGTATCGTCAACCCGAAAGACCCCGTGGCAATCGACAGCGCGAACATCTACCGGGCCAGCCGCATCGGCGAAACGCGAACTGTCCGGCGCGATGAGACAAACCGTTGGGTCTATCATTTGCCCCCCCTGAAGGGTGGCATCCAGGACGCGGAGATTGCCCGGTTAAGCAAAGAGGTTCTGTTGCAGATGTATGAGCCTTTTCAGCAGGCCCATGCGGAGCTGAAACGTTCGTCTGACCGTCATAACTACCTGTGGGCTGAGGCCAGAGAATTGCCGGAGGGCAGTGCGCAGAGAAACGCGAGGCTGCTCAACGTTGAAGTGAATCTGCTCAAGCACATTCACAAGCAAGCGGACTTCGTGGAGTCGCTTCTTCTCAACAAGAACTGGCTGATCCACGCGAAAGCAAGCGGGCTGTTCAAGCAGGAATTGCACACCTTCCGGATAGAACGTGCGGAGTTTCTGAACCGGCTCATGGCGGCCATGGACCTGAGGGTCAAGCCCACGGTCTCAAGACTCGACGCCGACAGCTGCAAGAAGATCATCCCCCACCTGAACAAGAAACTCCGGTTTATCGAGGAGCGGGAAGTGGTCATGGCTGAAATCAGAAAAGCCGATCCCGGAGCGGTCCCGACACTCGAAGAAATCAGGCAGCAAGTGCCATCGGCCGAGCGCATCAACTTCAACAAGTTGACGCTCTTCGTTCACTTGTTTGCGGGTACGCCCGACCATGCGCCCAATACAACCATGCCCTCGCTTGCGTCCATCGACTTGATCACCGGCGATTTGAAAAACGTTCCGCAGCGCGATCACCCGATGGCGTTGTTGTTAACCCTTGATCAGATAAGGACAGACAAGTCCCGCTTTGAAATGCAACTGGCGGCCACCGATGCTTCCAGGACCGACTACATCAGGGAAATTCTCAACCTGATCGGTCCATTCGAGAAGCGCATCGAAAACAGGCTAAGCGAAATTCTTGACTCGTTTGATCGCAACACCGCGCTGCCAAGCGTCAACCACGACATCGATTTCGATTTTGTTCCACCGCAGCCCGACCCTTCCGAAAATGCTCGCCCGGTACCGCCGAGGAAAGTTTTCCGTGTCCGTCAGCATGGCACTTACCGGGTACTGGTCGGGGACATGGAAACGACTCAGGACGGCAACGTCATCGTCAAGGTACCCGATCCACTGCGCCCCGACTCTCCCTCTGCGCGCTACGAAAAAAGACAAGGCGAATGGTTGCGTGTGCGCTCGCCCATTACTCGAACACCCCGGCCACAACTTATCGCCGAGGCCAGACAGTTGCTGGCAGAAGTCGAACAACACGTTGCCAAGGCCAGGATGGATGAGACAAAAAACACCAATCCGAGCGAGATACTGGACGACCTGGATAAAGCGTCGGAAAGCCTGGCCGAGCAGGCAAGACGCCTGCAAAGCCTCGAAGCCGTCCCCGATGAAGGCGAAATCTTCGACCTGACTGCACGCCTGCGAACCGCGGCTAATTTACTGACCACTCAAGGCCAAAGCGTTCTGGTGCGCATGTACAAAAACAAGCACGAGCTCGACATCATGCGCGTGAACTATTTGATGGACGCCGACGAGCTCAATGTGAGCAAGACCGTTGACCGCAAGCAGTTGGGCAAAGGCGAAAGCAAGTCGTTTCTCGACGTCTATTCGCTCCGTGACCGTGCCGACGACACACCCTTGTGGGAAGCCCATTTCCACTATGACCAACACGACACTCTGCCCCTGAATTTCAAGACAAGAGGGGGTCACCTCAAAACGCTCGCACAGAGTAGACGCGGCATCGAGTCTCAGCGCCGCGATGAACAGGCCGGCCTACCGCACGTGGCCATCTGGCGGCAGACCTTCGACGGCAAGACCGCGACAAAAATATTTGCACTGGCCAGCCCCGCTGCCGTGCCCCCCAAACCCGAGTGAAGGGTATTGGGCTTACACGATCAACCAGGCAATGACGCCGCCCCTGCCATCAGTTCCTGTCTATGCGAGCCGATGTGCAAACTCTACAAGGATAGAAAGACATGCCCGTTAAATCGCCTCCCAAAGGCAACCATTCCGCAAATACCTCCGTTCGACAAACCCCTTTGCCAGACATCGACACTTCGCGCCTCGACCTGCCATTGCGCACAGATGTCGAGATCCCGACGCCGGGAGGCCATTCGCCACGACCCGGCAGATCGGGGACGCAAGCTGACCTCGATGCGATAGAGCCGGCACCGACCATCACGGTTCATCCACCCACGGGGTCGATTGAAACTCCGCGCTCCGTGAGTGATTCCCTGGAGCATTACTGGGTTCCATCCGCCACCGGTTTGTCGGATCGCAACGCAGACGGCTTGAGAACGCACAAGGGTCGCCAATACGCTGATGTGCCCGGTGGCACCGTACTGGTTGGCAATGATCCGCAAACCGGACTGTATCGAGCCAGACTGCCCAGTGAGTCCAGACCCTCGGGCCCGGTACTGCTGCGTGAATCCAGCTCAGGTATCTGGCATGAATTGGAGCAGTTCGAGCCGATCGGCGTGCCGTTGTCGCCCACCCGCCTGGAGGCCTTCCGTACGCAACTGGACTTCAGCGGCGTGCAACGCGGCAACGATGGACTCCACCGCTTCAACGGCAAACTCTATGCGGTGATCGACAACCACACCTATCAGGTACTGCACGACATCGATGCCTCGACCCCATCGACTCCGGTGATGCGTATTGTCCGTGCGCAAGATCCGGTTGCCGGCGACAGCACCAATACTTATATCGCAACGCGTCCGGGACGGTCGGAACCGATAATTTTCGATGCTCACGAAGGCTGGCTGGGAACCGAGGTCGGTGGTGCCGGCGGGATGTTCCGCAGCGAGTCAGGCAGCCCCGCCCAGCCAAATCTGCTGCAACGTTTTGCGACGGCGATCAATCGCTTGCGCACACCCGAGTCCCGCGCGGGGAGACTGTTTCCAGACCTCAAGAAAGAGGAGATCACTCAGCTTCTGCGCTCACAGGGGGATGACGTGCGCAATTATCTGGACCAGCGAGAAGCCAAATACAAGTCGCTCAAGGCAGACCTTGCAGCCTGGATCAAGAAGACGTCCTCAGAGTCGCCCACCGAACCTGCACACCCCTCCGTGGAGCGTGCCGTCGAAGAAATAAAGCGCTGCTGGAAACGGCAGACCGGGACGACGCTGAAACTGGATCTGGGGGATGCGATCCTCGCGCCCCTGACGGCTGATTTCAGCCATGTACGCACGCTGGAGCTAACCGCAGTTGCCTGGTCGGACACCGCCGACACCTTCCTTGGCAGTTTCCCCAACCTGGAAAAACTGGCGGTGACCCACTCCACCCTGGACAAGCTGCCGCCGGGTATCGCACAGATGTCCGCTCTCAAGACTCTGGATCTGAACTCCAATCGCATTGAGCTGAATGAACATACAGCGGTGAAACCGGGTGCGCTCAACCAGCTCGAGAACCTCGATCTATCGAGCAATCCGGTTGGTAAAACACCTGACTTCAGTGGCATGTCGCAACTTCGGTCATTAAACCTGAACAACACCCGACTGGATCACTGGCCCAGCGGTTTACACGAGCAGGTGGCGCTGGAGCTGGTCGACTTGCGCAACAACCAACTGCGCGAAATTCCGCAGACGATCCTCAACCCGCCAAGCGATCAGCTCTTGGCCATCGCCCGTATCAACGCGGTTACGCTGATAGAAGGCAACCCCTTCCCTAACGGTTATTGGCGATCGCTCGAAGTGTATTGGCGGCGTGTGGTGGCCGATTATCCGGCAATGCGCACCGGCTCTCGGGCCGACGCATTCAGACTGGATGGAGACATTCCTGAAGTTGCGATGGTGCGGCGCATGTACCCGGACAAAGATCCGCAAGCCGCCAGGGAGTATCTGATCGGCCTGGGCGATGGCGCCGAAAGTCAGATAGCTCAACGCATTGCCGGTTTCGATTTGTTGGAAACGCAACTGCAAGCCTACATAGCCGACAGTCAGCCCGGCCCTGCCAGAATCAAGGGCCCGGAAAGAATCAACGCAACCCGCCTGGCAAGAATCATCAGAGGCTGCTGGCTGGGCGAATCGGAGGGCATCCTGAAACTGCCACCGATATACGGCCCGCTGCCCTTGCTGACCGTGGATTTCAGTCACGTCAAATCGCTCACTCTCGATTCGGTTATCTGGTCCGACACCGCTAATACGCTTCTGTCCAACTGCCCGAACCTGGAAAGCCTGACCATCATCCGGTCCGGCATTGATAAATTGCCGAACAAAATAGCCGAGATGGACAAACTCACCCATTTGAACCTGAGTTCGAACCTGATAAAACTGGATGATCAAAGCGCTTTGGCGCTGAGCGGATTACACCAGTTGAAACAGATCGATCTGTCCAGCAATCAGTTGCGCACAGTGCCCGACTTCAGCGCCATGTCCGGGTTGCAGGTCTTGAATCTGAAAAACACCGGCATCCGTCAGTGGCCGGCCGGACTACTGGACAAAGCCGGTTTGACCAGCCTGGACCTGCGCGACAATCGCTTGAGCGAAGTCCCCCAGGCGAACCTCAACCCGGCACCCGAGACACTTTCAATCGTCGCGCGAATCAACAATGTCACGCTGCTTGAGGGCAACGACTTTCCCTCCGCTTACTGGAGAAAATTCGACACCTACTGGCGACGCTTGAAAGAGTCTCATCCTGAACTGCTGGAGCCAGCCAATCCCGCGGTATTCGATAGCGAGAACTCGAGGGCGCAGCGTTATCGAAACCTGTATCCGACCAAGAGCATCAAAGAGTGCAGGGAATTTATCTGGAATCAAGCCAGCGGCACCGTTGCACCACGCTTGCTCGCGCTGGAACAAGAGTTCGAGTTGCTGAAAAGTCAGCTCGACGATTGGGTCTTTTCCGGAGGCGGCAATCGCCTGCGTTACGTGCGTGCCAATCAGTTGCAAATCAACGCTACAACCCGCAATGAACGCAACTCAGCGCGGGATCGGATCATCAGTTGCTGGCGGCGTGAAACGGAGCAGAAGCACGCTTTCGACGGCACGCCAATCGGTCTGGAACTCGACTTGAGCGGCCTGACATTGCCGACCCTGCCAGACCTGAGCATAGACTTCAGCCATGTTGGCTCACTGCGGTTGAGCGGCATGAACCTGACCGCATCTCCGGAAGGTTTTCTCACCCGTTTTCGCCATGTGCGCTGGCTGGACATGTCGAACAACCGGCTCAGGGACTTGCCCCCGGCCGTGGGCGAAATGCATGGGATGACGCGCCTGTTTTTGCAACACAATCAACTGGAGCTCAATGCAGAAACAGCGCGGATACTGGCCGGGCGCACAACGCTCAGGGCACTCTGGATAGACAACAACCCGCAACTCGGCGTGATACCGGATTTCAGCCAGATCACCGATATGCGCGAAGTCAATCTGGCGAGAACGGGTATCAGCCAATGGCCGACCGGTCTGTTTGATCAGCCATTACTGACCGGAATCGATCTGAGTCACAATCAGATCACCACGATTCCTGACTTTGTCATTCCACTGACCCTGGAGCGCCTGGCGCATTCGGTTCAGGTCAACAGTGGCACTCTGGTGAGCAACAATCCGTTGTCGGACGCCAGCCGCCTGCAGTTGCGAACCTATGGCGAGCGACTGAGGTTAGTCGGCACGCCACTGAACCGAACACCCAACCTGATCTCGACGTCTGCCACCGTTGCACGACGCCCCATTGCAAGAGACGCCATGGAGCCGGATCCGCGATGGACTGCAGGATTAACCGTCGATCAAGAAACCGCCAGAAAAGCTCAATGGCGCATGTTACGCGAGCAGGAAGGTTCGGACGGTTTCTTCAACATTCTGGCGAGCCGCGTCCACCATGCCGATTTCCGGCGCCAGGCCTGGGCCGTGATCGATGTCATCACCGGGGACACTGCGCAGTCGCGAACCTTGCGCAGGGAGCTGTTCGATCGCGCGTGCGAAGCCGGCTGCACTGATCTCGCCGCAGCGACCTTCACCGACCTGCAAGTACTGGCCATGACTCACAAGGCTCGCGTGCAGGCCGGTCAGGATATGAATGGCGCGCCATTGGTGGAATTGTCCAAAGGCTTGTTTCGTCTGAAGCACGTTGACGATTTTGCGGCGGCAGAGATCGCCTCGAGCAGGGCAATCATCGACGATCCGGCGACATCCCTGGAGCTGCGAAACAGCCTTGGCCTGCGCATACGCGACCCCCATGAAATGACCATGGCCTACCGCTTTGGCCTCAAGGATCGGCTGCAACTGCCGTTTCAGCCGCAGACACTCTCGTTTATCGGTATGGCCGGCGTGACTCCAGCCATGCTGGATGTGGCCTATCGAAAAGTCATCGCATTGAATGATTCGCCCGAAGAGTTTCAGGCGCTGGTATCGATGGATTTCTGGCAAGACTTCATCACTCACAAATACCAGGCGCAATTCGATGCGAGCCGTCAGCCGTTTCAGGACCGTCAGGAGGTTCTGGACGGTCAGGCGGCGCAACGCCTGCTGAGCGAGGCTCAATACAATTCACAAACCGATGATGTGACCGCGCAACTGGCGATTGTCGAAGCGACTTTGATTCAGACGCTGACGCGTCAGGAACTGCAGCCTCGAACAACCATCGAGGCGTCTTCTGCCAACGTCACGCCTGCAGATGAAACTCCGCGACCGAGCGGCGCAACGGTGTAATCGATACAGCGTGATAGCAGGCCGAATGATTTCGGCCTGCTATCACTCGTCGTCGTCGAAGTTGTAACTGCCCGGCGCAAGGTTTTCGAAGCGGGTGTACTTGCCGATAAACGCCAGACGGATAAAACCGATCGGGCCGTTACGCTGCTTGCCGATGATGATTTCGGCGATGCCCTTGTGTTCGGTTTCCGGGTGATACACCTCGTCGCGGTAGACGAACATGATCACGTCGGCGTCCTGCTCGATCGCTCCGGATTCCCGGAGGTCGGAGTTGATTGGACGTTTGTTCGGCCGTTGCTCGAGGGAACGGTTGAGCTGAGACAGCGCCACCACCGGGCAATTGAATTCCTTGGCCAGCGCTTTCAAGGAACGCGAGATTTCAGAAATCTCGTTGGTTCGGTTGTCGCCGCCGGAACCCGGAATCTGCATCAGTTGCAGGTAGTCGATCATGATCAGGCCGATCTCACCGTGTTCACGCGCCAGACGCCGGGTACGCGCACGCATTTCCGAAGGGCTGATACCGGCAGTGTCGTCGATGAACAGCTTGCGGTCATTGAGCAGGTTGACTGCCGAGGTCAGGCGCGGCCAGTCGTCATCCTCCAACTGACCGGAACGCACCTTGGTCTGGTCGATGCGGCCTAGCGAGGAGAGCATACGCATGACCAGCGATTCACCTGGCATCTCGAGCGAATACACCAGAACCGCTTTATCGCTGCGCAGTACGGCGTTTTCCACCAGGTTCATCGCGAAGGTGGTTTTACCCATCGACGGACGACCGGCGACGATGATCAGGTCGGCCGGTTGCAGGCCGCTGGTTTTCTCGTCGAGGTCGGTGTAACCGGTAGACAGGCCGGTGATGGCGTTGTCAGTGTTGAACAAGGTGTCGATGCGGTCGATGGCCTTGGTCAGCAAGTCATTCACGCCCACCGGGCCGCCGGTTTTCGGGCGGGCCTCGGCAATCGCGAAGATCTGCCGCTCCGCTTCGTCGAGAATTTCCTCGGCGGTGCGGCCTTCCGGGTTGAAGGCGCTGTCGGCGATCTCGGTGCTGATGCCGATCAGTTGGCGCAACGTCGCACGCTGGCGGACGATCTGCGCATAGGCCTTGATGTTGGCGACGGATGGCGTGTTTTTCGCCAGTTCGCCGAGGTAACCGAGGCCGCCGACTTGCGAGGTCTGACCTTCCTTGTCCAATTGCTCGGCAAGGGTCACGACGTCGATCGGGGAGTTCTGATCAGCCAGTTTGGCGATCGCACGGAAGATCAGGCGGTGGTCATGTCGATAGAAATCGCCGTCGGAGACTTGATCGAGCACGCGTTCCCAGGCGTTGTTGTCCAGCATCAGACCACCGAGTACAGCCTGTTCGGCCTCGATGGAATGCGGCGGCACCTTCAGGGCAGCGGTTTGCAGATCGTATTGCTCGGGAGCGGAGATATCGTTCATGGCCACTTGTGTTGTTTGGAAAAACAGGGAGTTCAGAAAGACAAAGGGCACGACCTGTAAACAGGATCGTGCCCGATGTTAACCGTCTGACGGACAAGCCGCCAGCCGATCAGGTGTTACTTAAGCTGCTACCACGACAACGCGTACGGTGGCTTCAACTTCGGCGTGCAGGTGCACAGCCACGTCGAATTCACCCACGTTGCGGATGGTGCCGTTCGGCAGACGAACTTCGCTTTTCGCAACTTCAACGCCGGAGGCGGTCAGTGCGTCAGCGATGTCGTGAGTACCGATCGAACCGAACAGCTTGCCTTCGTCGCCAGCGGTGGCAGTGATGGTCACTTCCAGCTCGGCCAGTTGGGCAGCACGGCTTTCAGCCGATGCTTTACGGTCTGCGGCAGCTTTTTCCAGCTCAGCACGACGCTCTTCGAACGCAGCCAGGTTGGCAGCGGTCGCAGCGGTAGCTTTGCCGAAAGGCAGCAGGTAGTTACGGCCGTAACCGGCCTTAACGTTTACTTTGTCGCCCAGGTTGCCCAGGTTGGCGATTTTTTCCAGAAGGATCAGTTGCATGTGGAAATCCTCTTAACTTTTAACCTTCACCGTTCGCGTTATCGGTGTCTTTCGACACGTGACGACCGCGAAAATCAATCAGGCTGTCGACAATGGCCAGGACCACGAGCAACGGATAGATCAGCTGCATGAACAGCAGCAGCGTGACGTACAACCCCACCAGCCAGAAACCGGCCAGTCGCTTCTGCCCGACCAGCCCGTGAATCAGGGCAAGTCCGGCGAACACCAGCGGTACACTGCACAACGGCGTCAACATGGCCATCTGTGCACCGAGATTCGGGCCCAGAAGCATCAACGCCAGCAGTAACATCGCCGGCCCCAGCGGGATCCGGATGGCGCGAAACTCGCGACCAAAACCACCCGGGTTGTACAACAACGCCTGCCAATGCCGCCCGACAATCAGGCTCAGCACGCTGACGATTTGCAACAAAGCCGCAATCAGTCCGGTCAGGACCGGTGCAATCAGGGACGCGAAACGCGCTTGCTCATCGACCGACAATTGCTTGTAGGTCTCACCGAGAAGCGCTGGCATGACCTTTATCAAGGCCTGCGCGAGCATCTCGATCTGGGCCGCAAACGCAGCCCCGAGCACCACCGAAAACACCACTCCAATCACTACGCTGACCAGCAGCGTGCGAACCCAGGACTCACTTGCGCGCAAAACCAACGCAAGTCCCGAAGACCCCAGCAGCACCAGAAGTGCCCGTGGGTCATCGGCGTACAGCCACCAGATCAATGCCGGCAGCAGCCCCAGAGACAGAACACCCAGGGCGTCCGTCAGTCCGCGCCGCAGCAGCACAAGGCTCCCCGCGGCAGCGCCCAACCAATACAACAACGGCAATGTTGCACATCCGGCCACCACGAGAGTGGCCTGCATACGGCCTCGCATGATGAACTCAGCTAAGGCACGCATGCATTCAATCCTTTGCTACTTGTCGACTGCCCGGTCTCAGCGGCCGTGGCTGTCGGTGTAGGCCAGCAGGGCCAGGAAGCGGGCGCGCTTGATAGCGGTGGCCAGCTGACGCTGATAACGAGCTTTGGTACCGGTGATGCGGCTTGGAACGATTTTGCCGGTCTCGGATACGTAAGCTTTCAGAGTGTTGAGATCTTTGTAATCGATCTCTTTCACGTCTTCAGCGGTGAAACGGCAGAATTTACGACGACGGAAGAAACGTGCCATTTGATAGGCTCCTTAATAAGGTCCGTGGATTACTCGTCAGCGTTATCGCTGTCGTTCTCTTCGCCTTCAGCGCTTTCAGCGCCTTCGTGCTCAGGACGATCGCGACGCTCACGGCGCTCACTGCGGTTTTCTTCAGCCTTGAGCATCTCGGACTGGCCAGTAACGGCTTCGTCGCGACGGATGACCAGGTTACGGATCACTGCATCGTTGTAGCGGAAGTTGTCTTCCAGCTCGGCCAGGGCCTTGCCAGTGCACTCAACGTTCAGCATCACGTAGTGAGCCTTGTGAACATTGTTGATTGCGTAGGCCAGTTGACGACGGCCCCAATCTTCCAGACGGTGGATTTTGCCGCCGTCTTCTTCGATCAGCTTGGTGTAACGCTCAACCATGCCGCCGACTTGCTCGCTTTGATCCGGGTGGACCAAAAAGATGATTTCGTAATGACGCATGAATGCTCCTTACGGGTTGTAGCCTGCCGCTCAAAAACGGTCAGACAAGGAGTGAATGACACTTATGGACTTGCTGGCGCGGGGCACATGCGTGCCTGCCGTCACAGCAAGGGGCGCAATTGTAGAGAAGGGATAGAGGACGTGCAAGGCAATTGGTGATTATTTGAACAATCACCGATCTTCGCCTTCCCACAAAACAATGTAGGAGTGAGCCTGCTCGCGATGAGGGGGTAACATTCAACTTTGATGCTGAATGTTGCACCGCTATCGCGAGCAGGCTCACTCCTACAGGGGATTTGCAGCAGATCAGGATTTCTTCGTGGCAGCCTTGGCTTTGGCGCCGCGCTGACGCTGCGCTTCGAACAGGCACACGCCAGTTGCCACGGACACGTTCAGACTGCTGACACTACCGGCCATCGGAAGCTTCACCAGATAGTCGCAGTGTTCACGTGTCAGGCGACGCATGCCTTTGCCTTCGGCGCCCATGATCAGAATGGTCGGGCCAGTCAGATCCTGGTCGTAAATGCTGACTTCAGCCTCACCTGCCGTGCCGACAATCCACAGACCGCGCTGCTGAAGCTTTTCCAGCGTACGCGCGAGGTTGGTTACCGCCACCAGCGGAATCACTTCCGCCGCGCCGCAAGCGACTTTACGCACGACCGGCGTCAAGGTTGCCGACTTGTCTTTCGGCACGATCACCGCCAGCGCACCGGCCGCATCGGCCGAACGCAGGCAGGCACCGAGGTTGTGCGGATCGGTCACGCCGTCGAGCACCAGCAACAGCGGCGCACCTTCAGTGCGATCGAGCAGCTCGTCGAGCATGGCTTCGCCCCAGACCTGGCTCGGGCTGACTTCCGCGACCACGCCCTGATGCACGCCTTCAACCCAAGCGTCCATTTCGCGACGCTCGGCCTGACCGACCTGAACACGATTCTCGTTGGCCAATTCAACCAGCGTCTGCACACGCGGATCGTTGCGGCTTTCCGCCAGCCAGATCTGCTTGACGCGTTTCGGGTGGTGACGCAGCAACGCTTCTACCGCGTGAACGCCGTAGATTTTTTCCAACTGACTCATGACTTCGCCTTCGGTTTACGTGCCCCGCCACTTTTGGCTGGAGCAGAACCCGCTTTTGGCGGGCCTTTACGGTGTTTGCTCGGTTTGGCTGGCTTGCCGCCGGAGGCCTTTTCAGGCGCCGACCGTCCGGTCTTTCCCCCGGACGCCGCTTTACCACCGTTTTTCGCGTCGGAAAGCAGCGCTTTCTTCATTTCACGGCTTTTGCGCAGCTCGGCGTTTTTCGCCACGGCATCGCTAGGGCGATAGGCTTCGGCAGCCTTTTCCTTGGCCGGACGACGACCAGCGGTTTTTGCCGGAGCCTTTTCTTCCGAAACCTTGGCAGCAGGCGCAGCGGTTTCGGCGCCACGCTTTTTCCGACCGATCGGCGCGCTGATGGTTTTTTCGGCCATCTCGAAATCGATCTTGCGCTCGTCGAGGTCAACGCGCATCACGCGCACTTCAACGGTATCGCCGAGACGGAAGCTGCGACCGGTGCGCTCGCCCGCCAGGCGGTGATGCACAGGATCGAAGTGGTAGTAATCGCCCGGCAGCGCCGTGACGTGCACCAGGCCTTCGACGTAGATATCGGTCAGCTCGACGAACAGGCCAAAACCGGTCACCGCGGTGATTACGCCCGGGAACGATTCGCCTACGCGGTCCTTCATGAACTCGCACTTGAGCCAGTTCACCACGTCGCGGGTCGCTTCGTCAGCACGGCGCTCGCTCATCGAGCATTGCTCGCCGAGTTGCTCCAATGCCGCTTCGTCGTACGGGTAAATGCGCGCCTTCGGAATGGTCATCGCACCGGCACGGCGAACGTGCGGGGTGTCCTGTTTCGAATGGATCACGCTGCGGATCGCGCGGTGCGTCAGCAGGTCCGGATAACGACGGATCGGCGAGGTGAAGTGGGTATAGGCTTCGTAATTCAGGCCGAAGTGGCCCTGATTGTCAGCGCTGTACACCGCTTGACTCAGCGAACGCAGCATCACGGTCTGGATCAGGTGGAAATCCGGACGATCCTTGATGCTCGCCAGCAAGGCCTGGTAGTCCTTCGGCGACGGGCCGTCCTTGCCTTTGTGCAGGGACAGACCGAGCTCGCCAAGGAATGCACGCAACTTTTCCAGACGCTCCGGTGGCGGACCGTCGTGGACTCGGTACAGCGCAGGGATTTCGTGCTTCTTGAGGAATTCGGCGGTGGCCACGTTGGCCGCCAGCATGCATTCCTCGATCAGCTTGTGCGCGTCGTTACGGGTAGTCGGGCGGATTTCGGCAATCTTGCGCTCGGTACCGAAGATGATTCGGGTTTCCTGCGTTTCAAAATCGATCGCGCCACGGACGTGACGGGCAGCCAGCAGAACCTTGTACAGCGCATAAAGCTGCTTGAGGTGCGGCAGAACATCGTTGTACTCACCGCGCAGCTGACGCGCCTCGGTGATTTTCGGCGTTTCCAGCATCGCGCTGACTTTGTTGTAAGTCAGACGAGCGTGGGAGTGGATCACCGCCTCATAGAAGCAGTAGTCGGTCATCTCGCCGGACTTGGAGATGGTCATCTCGCAAACCATGGCCAGACGATCGACGTGCGGGTTCAGCGAGCACAGGCCGTTGGACAGTTGCTCAGGCAGCATTGGTACGACGCGTTCCGGGAAGTACACGGAGTTGCCGCGCACTTGCGCTTCGTTATCCAGCGCCGAACCGATCTTCACGTAGCTGGAAACGTCGGCAATCGCCACGTACAACTTCCAGCCGCCGGAGAACAGGCGCAGCTTGCCCGGTTTGGCTTCGCAATAAACCGCATCGTCGAAGTCGCGGGCATCTTCGCCGTCGATGGTGACGAACGGCAGATGGCGCAGGTCGACGCGCTTCTCTTTGTCTTTTTCTTCGACTTCCGGCTTCAGCTTGGCGGCTTCTTTCAGAACGGCTTCAGGCCAGACGTGCGGAATGTCGTAGGTGCGCAGGGCGACATCGATTTCCATGCCCGGCGCCATGTAGTTGCCGACCACTTCGACCACATCGCCTTGCGGCTGGAAGCGCGGCGTCGGCCAGTGGGTGATTTTCACCTCGACGAACTGACCGATCTGCGCGTTGGCGTTGCGGCCCGGCGTCACCAGCACTTCTTGCTGAATCTTCGGGTTGTCGGCGACGACGAAGCCGATACCGCCTTCTTCAAAGTAGCGGCCAACGATGGTTTCGTGAGCACGCGATACCACTTCGACGATCACGCCTTCACGGCGACCGCGACGGTCGAGACCGGAAACACGCGCCAGTGCACGGTCGCCATCGAACACCAGACGCATTTGCGCCGGGCTCATGAACAGGTCATCGCTGCCGTCGTCCGGCACCAGGAAGCCGAAACCGTCACGGTGACCGCTGATACGGCCGAGGATCAGGTCGAGCTTGTCGACCGGCGCGTAAGTGCCACGGCGGGTGTAGATCAATTGAGCGTCGCGCTCCATGGCGCGCAGACGGCGGCGCAGGGCTTCGATCTGGTCTTCTGTGGTCAGACCAAACTCTTCGACCAGTTGCTCGCGGGCAGCAGGCGAACCCCGATCGGCGAGGTGCGCCAGGATCAGTTCGCGGCTAGGAATAGGGTTTTCGTATTTTTCCGCTTCACGAGCGGCCTCGGGATCGAGGGACTGCCAATCGGCCATTAGAGAGTTTTCACCTTGTCTATATGCGGGTTAGTTTGGCATAGGCGCCATGAAACGGGAAATTTCCGACTATATAAGGCCCAACTGAGGCCTTGTATCGACCCCTGAACGCCGTTTTGACCACCGCTGGTAAAAAAAATCATATTTTTTGCTGACAGGGGTTTACAGTTAAAAAGACGCTCCGTATAGTGCGCGCCATCGACGACGCACAGCGTTGCCGATACTGCCCAGATGGTGAAATTGGTAGACACGCCAGCTTCAGGTGCTGGTGACCTTACGGTCGTGGAAGTTCGAGTCTTCTTCTGGGCACCAATTTCGAGTTTGAGACTAGATCAGTTTCAGGGCTCACACAAAACCCGCGAAAGCGGGTTTTTTGCATTCTAAGCCCGGGTTTTCTTAAAACTGATTTATTAAAATTAAATCAGGGGTTTACAGATCAAAAGGCGCTCCGTATAGTGCGCCACATCAACAGCGGCAACGCTAGCGATGATTGCCCAGATGGTGAAATTGGTAGACACGCCAGCTTCAGGTGCTGGTGACCTTACGGTCGTGGAAGTTCGAGTCTTCTTCTGGGCACCAATTCAAATTCAAGGTTACGACCTTGGATTTCACAGAAACCCGCGAAAGCGGGTTTTTGCGTTTCTGGCTTGCAGAAATCCATCACCACTCCGCCTATCAAAACGCCAGCCCGACCGCAAGGCGCACTTGAGAAACAATATCGTTTATCATTGTTGCAAGTTTTTGCAATGTGACAGTGAGGAACCCTGCGAATGACGTTTCGAAATACCCTGCGCCGAGGCTTGACCTTCACCCTCCTCGGCCTGGCGCTCGCCACTCCCCTCACCCAGGCTGCCGACGCGGTTTCCCTGACTCTCTACAACGGCCAGCACAAGGAAGTCGGCGACGCGATCGCCAAAGCCTTCGAAGCCAAGACCGGCATTCACGTCAACGTGCGCAAAGGCAGCAGCAATCAGCTCGCCAGCCAGATCATCGAAGAAGGCGACCGCTCCCCTGCCGACGTGATCTACACCGAAGAGTCGCCGCCGCTGAACAATCTCGGCGAACTGGGCCTGCTGGCCAAGACCGATGACGCCACGCTCGCCGTGCTTCCGGAAAAATATGTGGCCGGTAACGGTACTTGGATCGGCGTGACTGCCCGCGTTCGCGTGGTCGCTTACAACCCGAAACTGGTCGATGAAAAAGACCTGCCGAAATCGGTGATGGAATTCTCCGATCCGCAATGGCAAGGCAAAGTCGGTTTCGTACCGACCAGCGGCGCCTTCCAGGAACAAGCCGTGGCCATTATCAAGATGCACGGTCGCGATGCCGCCGAAGAATGGCTGACCGGCCTGCGCGCGTTCGGCAAGACCTACAGCAACAACATGGTCGCCCTCAAAGCCGTGGAAAACGGCGAAGTCGCTACCGTGCTGGTGAACAACTACTACTGGTTCGCCCTGCAGCGCGAGAAAGGCAAACTGGATTCGAAACTGCATTACTTCACCGGCGGCGACGTCGGCGGCTTGATCACTGTATCCAGCGCTGCCGTGCTGAAATCCAGCAAACATCCAAAAGAAGCCCAGCAATTCCTCGCCTACATGGCCAGCGAAGAAGGCCAGCGCGTGATCACTCAGACCACCGCCGAGTATCCGCTGCACAAAGGCATGGAATCGGATCGCGGACTCAAGCCGTTCAGCGAACTGGAAGCCCCGAACGTCACGCCAGCCGATCTGGGCAATGCCGAAGAAGCACTGGAGCTGGAACGCGAAGTTGGCTTGAACTGATGACCGCATCGTTATCCGCCCCCGCCGCGCGCGGGGGTTACGTACCAAAGCGCAAGCGGCCGTCTATCTGGCTGGTGCTGCCGGTGTTGTTGTTGGTGGTACTGAGCCTGTTGCCGCTGGCCTATGTCGGACTCAAAGCCTGGCAGGCCGGCTGGGCCGAGGCGCTGCATTTGCTGTGGCGCCCGTATGTATTCGGCCTGCTGCGCAACACCTTGGCCTTGATGGTTGGCGTAACCCTCACGTGCGGCGTGATCGGCCTGTCGCTGGCCTGGCTGCTGGAGCGCAGCAACTTGCCGGGGCGACGCTTGTGGGGCGTGATTCTGTGCCTGCCGTTCGCAGTACCAGCATTTGTCAGCAGTTTCACCTGGGTCTCTTTGAGCGCGCAGTTCGAAGGGCTCGGCGGGGCGATTCTGGTGATGAGCCTGTCGAAGTACCCGCTGATCTTCCTGCCGGTGGCGGCGACGCTGCGCAATCTCGATCCGTCCCTTGAAGAATCGGCCCGCACCCTCGGGCAGAATCGCTGGGGCGTGTTTTTCCGTGTCACCTTACCTTTGCTCTGGCCATCGCTATTGGCTGGTTCGTTGCTGATTGCCTTGCACATGCTGGTGGAGTTCGGCGCGCTGTCGATCATCGGCCTGCAAACCTTCACCACCGCGATCTATCAGCAATTCGAACTGGAATTCAGCAACGCCAACGCGGCGATGCTGTCAGCCGTATTGCTGGCGCTGTGCCTGGTGTTGCTGTGGCTGGAGCTGCGCGTACGCGGCAAAGGCCGGCATGTGCGCACCGGACAAGGCGCGGCGCGTCAGGCTGAACAGGTTCGACTCGGACCATGGGCAGCGGTCGGCCAGTTGTACTGCCTGATGCTGGCGGTGGTTGGCAGCGGGATTCCACTGGGGATGCTGGCGTATTGGCTGGCGGTCGGTTCGTCGGCGGCTTTTCCGGTGGCCGCGATTACTGAAGCCCTGCTCTCGTCTTTGGCGCTTTCTCTTGGCGGTGCGGCGCTGTGCCTGGTGCTGGCCGTGCCGGTCGGCTTGCTGGTGGTGCGTTACAAAGGCCAACTGGCAATTTGGGCCGAGCGCTTGCCGTATCTGCTGCATGCACTGCCAGGATTGGTGATCGCGTTGACGCTGGTGTATTTCGCCCTGCATTACGTGCCGGCGCTGTACCAGACTTCCGGGTTGTTGCTGATTGCTTATGCGCTGCTGTTTTTACCGCTGGCGCAGGCGCCGATTCGTACGGCGCTGAACAAGGCTGCGCCGCAGCTGGAAGAGGCTGCGCGTACGCTGGGCGCTTCATCGTTTACGGCGTTTTGTCGGGTGACGCTGCCGATCATCTTCCCGGCATTGGGCGCGGCGTTTGCCCTGGTGTTTCTGGATGCGATGAAGGAATTGACGGCGACGTTGTTGCTGAGTCCGACCGGGCTTAATACGCTGGCGACTGAGGTTTGGGCGCATACCGCGAATGTCGAGTTTGCGGCGGCGGCGCCTTATGCGGCGTTGTTGATTTTGGTATCGGGATTGCCGGTTTATTTACTGACGACGCGGATGTATCTGAGCCGCTGAAACAGCTATCGCGAGCAGGCTCACTCCTACATTGGAATGCGTTTCCCCTGTAAGAGCGAGCCTGCTCGCGAAGAGGCCCGCCCAGACAACATCAAGCCCGGAACTGCCCCAGGCTGGCCTTGAGCTGCGCCGCCAAACCATCCAGCACCTTGCCACTCGCCGTGGTTTCCACCACCGCCTGCGCCGCTTTCTCGGCCTGTGCATGAATCGTTTCGACTCGCCCACGCACTGCCTGCGCACCTTGCGCCTGATGCGCAGCCGCCTGCGTCGCCAGACCAATCGCCGCATGCACCTGCTCGACCGACGCCTGCACCGATTGCTGCAACCGCGCACTGTCGCGCAACACCAGCAAACCTTCGCTGGCCTGGCGCCCGGCCTGACCGATTGCCTCGACCGCCTCACGCGCGCCCTGCTGCAACGCGACGATGTGCGCCTGAATATCGCCGGTGGAGCTTTGCGTCTTGCTCGCCAGCGCCCGCACCTCGTCGGCCACAACCGCAAAGCCGCGCCCGGTTTCGCCGGCACGTGCCGCCTCGATAGCGGCGTTCAATGCGAGCAAGTTGGTCTGCTCGGCGATCCCGTGAATCACCGTCAGCACCACTTCAATCTGCTCGCTCTGCTGCGCCAGTCGTTCGATGACTTTCGCCCCGGTATCGACCTGCCCGGCCAGCGCCTCGATCAAGCCACCGACCTTGGCGGAGGTGCGGGTGTTTTCATCAGTAGCCTGACGAATATCCACCACTTGCTTCAACGCCGCCTGCATCGCGTGGCTTTCCGATTGCGCCTCATCGGCCATCTGCGATAGCGCGCGCAGGCTCTCCGCTACTTCATCACGCTGCATACCTGCCGCTGCATCCGCACCGGCATTGCGCAGCGTCATCGCGCCGATTTCCACGCCGGTGCGCTGCGCAACATCGCCCGCCTCGCGCACGATCGGCTGCAACTTATCCACAAAGCGATTGACCGCCGAAGCCATGTCGCCGATTTCATCCTTGCTGTTGATCTGTACTCGCTTGGTCAGGTCGCCCTCGCCCGCCGCCAGATCATCCATCGCGGCGTTGAGCATCTTCAGCCGATTGACCACGCGATGGCCGAGCACGACCGCGAGCAACAGCAGCACGCCGCAACCGACCAGCGCCAGGCCCAGGCCAATACGCCAGCGCAAGGTTGCTGCTGCTTCCTGAACGGTATTGGCAGTATTGGATTTCATCTCGGTCGCGGTGGACTGCGCCGATTGCAGGCGCGCCTGCATGGCTTTGGCGCTGTCCGCTGCGGCGCCCTTGAGGCTGTCGCCGACCAACTGATCACTGCTGGCGATCAACGCCGAGAAGCGCTTGTCCAGTGCCGCCAGATCGGTTTCCACCGAGGCCGTGGACACACCCATCAGCACTTTGCCGATTTCCACGCCATTGGGATTGATCGATGCCTCAAGGTAGTAAACCGATGGATCGTTTTTCGCCGCATCCAGCACTTTATCCAGCGCACGCTCGCCCTGGCCTTTTTCCAACAGGGCCTTGTTGATCGGGTTTTCGCGGTTGAGATAACGGGTCAGGTGCTGACCGGTGGCATCGTCGTACACCACAAACAGCACGTTGGGATTGCGCTGGGCCCGCCGGGCGAACTCGGACAGGGTCGGCACGTCGCTGTCCCACATGGCACGCGGCGCCACCGAGGCGAGCAACTGCGCCATGTCATTGGCCGAATCCTTTAGATCCTTTTCCAGCGTCGCACGCAATTGCGCCTGCTCGTCTTTCAGTCGCGAAGACAGGCCGGCAGTCAGCCGCTGACGGGTACTGGCAGACAAAGCATCGAGGCTCGAGGTGACTTCACGCCCGGCTTGCTCCAGCTCGCCGGAGAGTTTCTGGCTGTCGGCGCCGAGGCGCACCGCCAAATCTGCTTCCAGCGCCGTGACGGTGCTCCGCGTCAGGGCGACCGCCACCAACACTTGCACCAAAAGGGCGATACCAAGGGTAACGAACACGGGCCGCAACAAACGGCTTTGTAACAGTGAGAGAACGGCCGACACTGTGAATACCTCTACTTCTGACGCCATTAATTTGATGGCACTCTTGTAGACAGATTCACAGCAAAGGTCATGCCGTCCAACAGGCATAAACGACAAAGGCCCCGATGAAGGGGCCTTTGTGTTTTTACATCAACGACTTATCAAGCAAACGGATGACGCAGAACGATGGTTTCGTTGCGGTCCGGGCCCGTCGAAATAATGTCGATCGGCGCGCCGATCAACTCTTCAACGCGCTTGATGTAGGCACGAGCGTTAGCTGGCAGCTCTTCCAGGGTTTTGGCACCCACGGTCGATTCGGTCCAGCCCGGCACTTCTTCGTACACAGGCTGCAGGCCTACGTAGCTGTCGGCGTCGGTCGGCGCAACGGCATTGCCTTCGGCGTCTTTGTAGCCGACGCAGATGTTGATGGTTTCCAGACCGTCGAGCACGTCCAGCTTGGTCAGGCAGATACCCGAGATGCTGTTCACATCGATCGCGCGACGCAGGATAACGGCGTCGAACCAGCCGCAACGACGGGCACGGCCGGTGGTCGCACCGAACTCGTGACCTTGCTTGGCCAGGTGCGCACCGACGTCGTCGAACAGCTCAGTCGGGAACGGGCCCGAACCAACGCGAGTGGTGTAAGCCTTGGTGATGCCCAGGATGTAATCCAGGAACATCGGGCCAACGCCCGAACCGGTCGCCACGCCACCCGCGGTGGTGTTGGAGCTGGTCACGTACGGGTAGGTACCGTGGTCGATGTCGAGTAAAGAACCCTGGGCGCCTTCGAACATGATGTCTTTGCCGGCACGACGCAGGTCGTGCAGCTCAGCCGTCACGTCGAGCATCAGCGGCTTCAGCAGCTCAGCGTATTCCTTGCACTCGGCCAGGGTCTTTTCGAACTCGATGGCCGGCTCTTTGTAGTAACCAACCAGCATGAAGTTGTGGTAATCCACCAGTTCACGCAGCTTGTCTTCGAAGCGCGGCATGTTCAGCAGGTCGCCAACACGCAGGCCACGACGCGCAACCTTGTCTTCGTACGCCGGGCCGATGCCGCGACCGGTGGTACCGATCTTCAGCTCGCCACGGGCCTTTTCACGGGCCTGGTCCAGCGCCACGTGGAAGGACAGGATCAGCGGGCAGGACGGGCTGATACGCAGACGCTCGCGCACCGGTACGCCTTTCTCTTCCAGCTTGGTGATCTCGCGCAGCAGGGCGTCTGGTGCAACCACCACGCCGTTGCCGATCAGGCACTGCACGCCTTCGCGCAGCACGCCCGACGGGATCAGGTGCAGGACGGTTTTCTCGCCGTCGATCACCAGTGTGTGGCCAGCGTTGTGGCCACCTTGGTAGCGCACTACGGCTGCAGCATGTTCGGTCAGCAGATCAACGATCTTGCCTTTGCCCTCATCACCCCATTGGGTGCCCAGGACTACGACATTCTTACCCATAACACTTGTCCTCATTCGCGCAAACTTGGTGCCGGCGATGGCCGGCAGGAAAACTCAAGAAGCCAGTGGCGATACTTGCCAAAGCCCGTTCTGCTGAATCAATTGCCGGTCGCAGTCCGCATCACGGGCGGCGGCCAAAGGTTGCCCAGGCAACGCCTGAACGACACGCTGACCCTCACTGCGCAACTGGCAAACCTGCTGCCAGAGTGCCGCATCCGTACTGTCAGGCATCCAGATACCGCCAGACGGTAGCTCGATCTCAGCACGCCCCAGGGTCACCAGGGTTTTCAAATCGGTGGAAAAGCCTGTCGCTGGACGGGCGCGACCGAAGTCGGCACCGATGTCGTCGTAACGACCGCCCTGAGCGATGGACTGGCCAACGCCCGGCACGAACACCGCGAACACCACACCGGTGTGGTAGTGGTAGCCACGCAGCTCGCCCAGATCGAAGTACAAAGGCAGCTCCGGGAAGCGCGCCGACAGACGCTCGGCGATCGCCAGCAAATCTTCCAGTGCCGCCAGAACTGGCGCCGGCGCATTGGCCAGACGCTCGCGGGCAGCGCTCAGCACTTCACGGCCGCCGCACAGATCAACCAGCGCGCGCAGCATGCCGGACAGGTCGGCCGGCAAGCCTTCGGTCAAGGTAATGACCTCGTCGATGGCCTTGCGTTGCAATGCATCAAACAACTGCTGCTCGACTTCACCGGACAGACCGGCGGCACGCGCCAGACCACGATAGATACCGACATGACCAAGGTCCATGTGCACATCCGGCACGTCGGCCAGGTGCAGCATGGCCAACATCAGACTGATCACTTCAACGTCGCTGCTCGGGCTGGCGTCGCCGTACAACTCGGCACCCAACTGGATCGGGCTGCGCGAGGACGACAGTGCTCGCGGCTGGGCATGCAGCACGCTGCCGGCGTAGCACAGACGGCTCGGGCCCTCGCGACGCAGGGTATGCGCATCGATGCGCGCCACTTGCGGCGTGATGTCGGCACGGAAACCCATCTGCCGACCCGATTGCGGGTCGATGACCTTGAAGGTACGCAGATCCAGGTCCTGGCCCGCGCCGGTCAGCAGGGATTCCAGGTACTCGATATGGGGAGTCACGACAAACTCGTAACCCCAGCTCTGGAACAGATCCAACACCTGACGACGCGCGACTTCAATGCGCGCCGCTTCCGGTGGCAGTACTTCTTCGATGCCATCTGGCAGCAGCCAGCGGTCTACCGTTGCCATTACGCCATTCCCCTTTGATCCGGGCGGCCAGCCTGCGGGCGAGCCTTGAGTGAAGCAGAAAATGACTGAACCGTTCAAAACGCACGCGCATGAACGACGCGGCGAAAGGCCTGTTTAGCGGCTTCGCCCATCACTTTCCTCGAAATACTCTCGGGCCATTCAACCCGATGCCTGCAACAAAAAACAGCAATCAAACGTGCAGACGCAAAAAAGCCGGGAATTTCCCGGCTGCCGCATCATACACACGTTTTCCCAAAGGATCACCCCGCCCGAGGTTTTAGCCGCCGGGCGGAATGATTCAGGTCAACGGCGTATCAAGGCTTGGCTTTTTCCAGGTAATGGAAAAAGTCGCTGCTTGGGTCGAGGACCAATACGTCGGATTTGTTCGCGAAGCTTTCACGGTAGGCGCGCAGGCTACGGTAGAAACTGTAGAACTCCTGATCCTGACCGTAGGCCTTCGAGTAGATCGCAGCGGCCTGGGCGTCGCCGTCACCGCGAATCTCTTCGGATTCACGATAGGCTTCAGCCAGCAACACGCGACGCTGACGATCGGCGTCGGCACGAATGCCTTCCGCCAGCTCGTTACCCTTGGCGCGGTGCTCGCGAGCTTCACGCTCACGCTCGGTGCTCATACGTTCGAACACGCTGCGGTTTACTTCTTTCGGCAGATCGATGGTCTTGACCCGGACATCGACCACTTCGATACCCAGCTCTTTTTCCGCCATTTTGTTCAGCGATGCGGTGATGTCAGCCATCAACGCGTCACGCTCACCCGACACCACTTCGTGCAGGGTGCGCTTGCCGAACTGGTCACGCAGACCGGATTCCAGACGACGGGACAGACGCTCGTCGGCGATTTGCTTGAGGCCGGAAGTTGCGGTGTAGAAGCGCTCGGCATCTTTCACGCGCCACTTGGCATAAGCGTCGACCATCACGGCTTTCTTTTCCAGGGTCAGGAAACGCTGTGTCGGTGCATCCAGCGTCATCAGACGCGCGTCGAATTTACGCACCTGGTTAACGTAAGGCACTTTCACATGCAGACCTGGCTGAACATCCGCCTGAACCACACGACCGAATTGCAGCAGTACCGCACGCTCGGTCTGAGCGACGATGTAGAAGCAGTTCCAGCCCACCAGCACGACAACGACGCCAACAATAAGGGCGATCAGCGATTTATTGCTCATCAGCGGGTCTCCCTTGTGCGCGACTGCGGCAGGTCAGTGACATGCGGCGTGGCGTCCGTGTTGTTGCTGGCAGCAGCCGAACCGGTAACCGGTGCATTGCTGCCCGAGCTGTTCTGAATCATTTTGTCCAACGGCAGGTAAAGCAGGTTGCTCTGGCCGTTTTTGTTGCCGGTCACGAGTACCTTGCTGGTGTTGCTGAAGACTTCCTGCATGGTGTCCAGGTACAGACGCTGGCGGGTAACTTCAGGTGCCTTGCGGTACTCGGCAACCAGTTTGGTAAAGCGATCAGCCTCACCCTTGGCGCGCGAAACCGTTTCGTCACGATAACCGTTGGCATCCTCAAGGAGGCGCTGGGCCTGACCACGGGCTTCCGGCACGACGCCGTTGGCGTAGGTTTCAGCCTGGTTGCGCGAACGCTGCTCGTCTTCACGGGCGCGAATCACGTCATCGAAGGCTTCCTGCACTTCACGCGGTGCCGCTGCGCTCTGTACGTTGACCTGAGTGACGGTGATACCGGTGCGATAGGTATCGAGGAAACGTTGCAGACGCTCCTTGATTTCGCTGGCCATCAATTCACGACCTTCGGTCAGCACCTGGTCCATGGCGGTGGAACCCACCACGTGGCGCAGAGCACTGTCGGTCGCATGCTGCAGGCTGATTTCCGGCTGATCGACGTTCAGCACGAAGTCCTGCAGGTTGCTGATCTTGTACTGCACGGTCAGCGGCACTTCGACGATGTTCTCGTCTTCGGTCAGCATCTGGCCCTGCTTGGTGTAGGCACGCTCACGCGTGACGTTTTCCATGTACTTCTTGTCGATCGGCGGGAAGTAGATGTTCAGGCCCGGGCCGACAGTCTCGTAATACTTGCCGAAGCGCAGCACCACGGCCTGCTCCTGCTCGTCCACCACGTAGACCGCGCTGTACAGCCAGACAGCCGCCAGCACGACGAGGCCGATGCCGAGCAGACCGCCGAAGCCGCCACTGCTCTTGCCCGAACCACCGCCGTCATCACCACGTTTCTTACCACCACCGAACAACCCGTTCAGGCTTTCCTGCAGCTTTCGGAAGGCCTCGTCGAGATCCGGTGGGCCCTTGCGGTCGCCGTTATTGCGGCGCTTGCCACCCCAAGGATCCTGATTATTCGAGTTGCCACCCGGCTCATTCCAAGCCATAGCGCTCTCCATCTGATAAAGCAAAGACGCACCCACGGCGCGCCGACCAATGCTACAGAATGCCTGCCGTTGCGGCACAACCGCTTTGTCAGGCTTTTATTGCAAAGTGTGTTGCTCGATGAACTCCATCGGCTGCAATCCTTCGCGGCTTACCAGTCGATTCAACTCGACACGGGGCAAACGAACGGCCAGCAGACTGATGCCTTCTTCGTCATGCTCTTCTTTCTGCACCGCACCGAGTTCGAAAAACTGCGCACGCAGTCGCGCGAATCGTTGCGGCAAGCGCAAGGTACCGATAAACAAATCACTGCCAAGTAATTCAGCGATGGCTTGCTCAAGCAATTCCAGACCACTGCCATCACGCGCCGACAGCCAGACCCGCTGCGGCTTGCCGTTTTCGTCGCGCTGGATTTGTGGCTCTACGCCTTCAAGCAAATCGAGTTTGTTATAGACCTCGAGGATCGGCAAGTCCTGGGCACCAATCTCGCCCAGCACCACCATCACCTGCTCGATCTGCAACATGCGATCCGGTTCAGCCGCATCGATCACGTGCAACAGCAGATCGGAATTGCTCGACTCTTCGAGGGTAGACCGAAATGCTTCGACCAGCTTGTGCGGCAAGTGACGAATGAAGCCCACCGTGTCCGCCAGAACGATCGGCCCCAGGTCGTCAATGTCGAGACGGCGCAAGGTCGGGTCCAGCGTGGCGAACAATTGGTCGGCCGCGTAGACGTCGGATTTCGTCACGTTGTTGAAGAGTGTGGACTTACCGGCGTTGGTATATCCCACCAGGGACACGGTCGGAATATCCGCACGGGAACGGCCGCGTCGCGATTGCTCGCGCTGGCTGCGCACCTTCTCCAGCCGGCCCTTGATCTGGCGCAGGCGGACCCGCAGCAAACGGCGGTCGGTTTCCAGCTGGGTTTCACCCGGACCGCGCATGCCGATACCGCCACCCTGACGCTCAAGGTGAGTCCAGCCGCGAACCAGCCGCGTGCTCATGTGGTCAAGCTGGGCCAGTTCAACCTGGAGCTTGCCTTCATGGGTGCGGGCGCGCTGGGCAAAAATATCGAGAATCAGACCCGTACGGTCGATCACGCGACACTCGAAAACACGTTCGAGGTTACGTTCCTGACTGGGCGTGAGGATGTGATTGAAAATCACCAGATCGGCTTCTTCAGCCTTGACCAGGTCGCGCAGTTCCTCGACCTTGCCGCTGCCGATCAGATATTTGGCGGTTGGCCGATGACGCGGCACGTTAAAAAACGCAACGGTCTCGGCGCCGGCCGAATTAGCCAATTCCTGAAACTCCTGCGGATCTTCGCGCGCCTCAGGGTCCTGTCCATCCAAGTGAACGAGGATCACTCGCTCACCACCACCGTGGCGCTCAAAGAACAAAGGAGACTCCTATCAGGCGTTACCTGGCTCAGCGTCACCTGCTTCGGATTCGGTTGCGCTAGGCAGACGAATTGGACGAACCGGCACTACTGTCGAGATAGCGTGTTTGTAAACCATCTGGCTTACGGTGTTTTTCAGCAGGATCACGAACTGGTCGAACGACTCGATCGTGCCTTGCAGTTTGATACCGTTGACCAGATAGATGGAAACCCCAACTTTCTCTTTACGTAAAGTATTCAAGTAAGGGTCTTGTAGCGAATGCCCTTTTGACATGTGCCGCACTCCTTTAAGGATTCAATAATAAAAATAGGTAATTCAGATGGCTTTGGCCGTCACACCCCCAAGGATAGACGGCAATTGCAAGGACTCAGCTCAATATGGAGATGGTCCCAAGGTATTTCAAGGCGCGTGGCAGATTGTCGCAATCAAGACTGTCCAGCCAGTGTAGATCTTCCCAGCTGCGCAGCCAGGTGAACTGGCGTTTGGCCAACTGGCGCGTGGCGATGATGCCGCGCTCCTGCATTTCGGCTAACGTCAGCTTGCCATCCAGGTAGTCCCAGACTTGGCGGTAGCCTACCGCACGTATAGACGGCAACCCTGAATGCAGGTCACTTCTTTTACGCAGGGCTACGACCTCGTCGATGAACCCCTGTTCCAACATATTTGTGAATCTTTGTTTAATGCGCTCGTGCAGTACCTGACGATTCGCCGGGGCAATGGCCAAGTTCGCGACAGTATAGGGCAATTGTTGCAGCTCCGAAGCGGCTGCTTCAGTACTTTGCGCAGATTGTTGCTGGCGCAGCTCTGTCATGCTCTGACCGCTGACTCGATAAACTTCCAGCGCGCGACTCAGGCGCTGCGGATCGTTCGGGTGAATCCGCGCCGCTGACACCGGGTCAATGATCGCCAATTGGTCGTGCAGGGCTTGCCAGCCAAGGCGTGCAGCCTCTTCTTCGATCTGCGCGCGGACGTCAGGATCGGCGGCCGGCATGTCTGCCAGGCCTTCGACCAAAGCCTTGTAATAGAGCATTGTGCCGCCGACCAGCAGCGGAATTTTTCCGCGCGCGGTGATCTCGGCCATGGCTTGCAGGGCATCGCGACGGAAATCCGCAGCCGAATAAGCCTCAGCCGGATCGAGAATATCGATCAAACGGTGCGGATATTCGGCAAGCAGTTCTTTCGAAGGCTTGGCCGTGCCAATGTCCATTCCGCGATAGACCAGCGCCGAATCGACACTGATCAACTCGCACGGCAGTACCTTGGTCAGCTCGATGGCCAGATCGGTCTTGCCCGCAGCGGTCGGGCCCATCAGGAAAATCGCTGGAGGAAGCTGGCTCATCAACGACCGCGCAAGAACAGTTTGTCCAGATCGTCCAGGCCCAGTTGGGTCCAGGTCGGTCGGCCATGGTTGCATTGACCGCTGCGCTCGGTGTTTTCCATGTCACGCAGCAGGCCGTTCATTTCCGGCAGGGCCAGGCGCCGGTTGGCGCGAATCGCGCCGTGACAGGCCATGGTGCCGAGCAGTTCGTTGAGGTGCGCCTGAATCCGGTCGCTGGTGCCGTACTCCATCAAGTCCGACAGGACATCGCCGACCAGACGGTTGGCTTCGGCCTGTTTCAACAACGCCGGGATTTGGCGGATCGCCAGGGTTTCCGGGCCCAGACGCTGCAACTCGAACCCCAGACGCTGGAACCATGCCGCGTGCTCTTCAGCGCAATCGGCCTCGCGCTGGCTAACGGCCAAGGATTCCGGCACCAATAACGGCTGACCGCTCAGACCCTCGCTGGCCATGGCGATTTTCAGGCGTTCGTACATGATCCGCTCGTGAGCAGCGTGCATGTCCACCAGCACCAGCCCTTGGGCGTTTTCGGAAAGAATGTAGATACCTTTCAACTGCGCCAAGGCATAACCCAGCGGAGGAATATCTTCCCGACCGGCCGGCAGTGCGTTGGCATTGGCCTCAGGCAGCGGCGCGAAAAACTCGCGATACGCCGCTTGAGCCTCGGCAACCGGCGGCACCGCCGATTGCGGGCGCGGCGTGTATTGATACTGATAAGCCCCGCCAGCGCTGGCACCGGACGACGTATTGAACGCCGGTTGCGCCTGCGGTTGCTCCAGCAGCGCATTGGCCGCCAGACGCATTTCACCCTGCGGGCCGAACTCACCGGCATCAAGTCCTGTCGGCCGCACGACGGCTGTGGTCACGGAACCGGCAAGCTGATCTTCCGGACGCACATCGCCCAACGCGCGGTGCAAGGTGCCGTAAAGGAAGTCATGCACCATGCGCCCGTCGCGGAAGCGCACTTCGTGTTTGGTCGGGTGCACATTGACGTCGACCGCCGCCGGATCAACCTCGAAAAACAGTGCGAAGGTCGGGTGGCGACCATTGAACAGCACGTCGCGATAAGCCTGACGTACCGCGTGGGCCACCAATTTGTCGCGCACCGCCCGGCCGTTCACAAAGAAATACTGCAAATCCGCCTGGCTACGGTTGAACGTCGGCAAACCGACCCAACCCCACAAGTGCAAGCCGTTGCGCTCGATCTCGATCGGCAGCGCCTGTTCGAGGAAACCCGAGCCGCAAATCGCCGCCACACGCCGGGCGCGGGCCGCATCATCGTGGGCCTCGTGCAGGCTGAGGATGGTCTTGCCGTTGTGGCGCAGATGAAACGCCACGTCGAAACGCGCCAGCGCCAGACGTTTGATCACTTCTTGCAGGTGATCGAATTCGGTCTTTTCGGTCTTGAGGAATTTGCGCCGCGCCGGGGTGTTGAAGAACAGGTCGCGAACTTCCACCGAAGTACCGACCGGATGCGCTGCCGGTTGCACCCGAGGCGCCATGTCGCGGCCTTCGGTTTCCACCTGCCACGCTTGGTCTGCATCGCGCGTGCGCGAGGTCAGGGTCAGGCGTGCCACGGAGCTGATCGACGCCAGTGCTTCACCACGGAAACCGAGGCTCATCACCTGTTCAAGGTCTTCGAGGTTGCGGATCTTGCTGGTGGCGTGACGGGCCAGTGCCAGCGGCAGGTCATCGGCAGAGATGCCGCTGCCATCGTCGCGCACACGCAGCAGCTTGACGCCACCCTGCTCGACGTCGACATCAATGCGCTTGGCGCCGGAGTCGAGGCTGTTTTCCAGCAATTCCTTGATTACCGAGGCCGGGCGTTCAACCACTTCACCCGCGGCGATCTGGTTCGCCAGCCGTGGGCTGAGCAGTTCGATGCGGGCAGCGGCGTTCAGCACTTCGTTCATTCTTTGGACGCCAGTTCGGTGCCTGGAATGGTCAGGTGCTGACCGACTTTCAACTCATCGCTTTTCAGGTTGTTGGCCGCGCGCAACGTGGCCGGCGACACCTGATAGCGCACACCGATCATTGCCAGCGTTTCGCCCGGGCCAACGCGATGGTCGCGCGGGCCTTGGGCGATCTTGCCGGAATCACGCAACCAGGCGATGTAGGTGCCCGGTGGCGGGTTCTGCTGGAAGAATTGACGCACGCCGCTGCTGATCGAACGCGCCAGCGCTTGCTGGTGGCTCGATGCCGAGAGCTTGTTCGCTTCGTTGGCGTTGGAGATGAAGCCGGTTTCGACCAGGATCGATGGGATGTCCGGCGATTTCAGCACCATGAACCCGGCCTGCTCCACACGCTGTTTGTGCAGTGGCGTGACGCGACCGATGTTGGTCAGGACTTTCTGGCCGACGTTGAGACTGGAGGTCAGCGAGGCGGTCATCGACAGGTCGAGCAGTACGCCGGCGAGCATGCGGTCCTTGTCGTCGAGGCTGACGTTGCCGGCACCACCGATCAAGTCGGAACGGTTTTCGCTGTCGGCCAGCCAACGCGCGGTCTCGGAAGTTGCGCCGCGATCAGACAGGGCAAACACCGAAGCGCCGAAGGCGGCCGCAGAAGGCGCGGCGTCGGCGTGAATCGAGACGAACAGGTCGGCGCCCTTCTTGCGGGCGATCTCGGTACGGCCGCGCAACGGGATGAAGTAGTCGCCGGTACGGGTCAATTCGGCGCGGAAGCCTTTCATGCCGTTGACCTGACGCTGCAACTCGCGGGCGATCTGCAGTACCACGTCTTTTTCACGCTGACCGCGCGAGCCGGACGCACCCGGGTCTTCGCCACCGTGGCCGGCGTCGATCACGACAATAATGTCGCGCTTGCCGGCCGGAGCTGGCGGCAGCTTGATCGCAGGTTCGGTCGGGGTTACCGGCACCGCTGGCACGGTGGCCACCTGCGGCGTTGGCGCAGGCGGCGGTGCGGCGTCGGCCGGGTTGTCGAACAGATCGACCACCAGACGGTTGCCATACTGCGCGTTCGGCGCCAGCGAGAAGCTTTTCGGCGTGACGGCCTTCTTCAGGTCGATGACCACGCGCAGGTCGGTCGGCGTACGCTGGGCCGAACGCATTGCGGTGATTGGCGTGTTCGCGGTCTGCACATTCAGCGGTGCGCCGAGGGTGGCGCCGTTGATGTCAATCACCAGCCGGTCCGGCGAGGTCAGGGTGAAGACGCTGTGCTGCACCGGGCCGCTCAGGTCGAAGACCAGTCGCGTGTTGTCCGGCGCCCGCCACAGGCGCACGCTGTTGACCTTCGAATCGGCCACAGCGTTGACGGTTACTGCCATCAACAACAGTCCAGCGGCAGCCACCAACGCGCGAAAGCGCATACCTAACCCCATCATTTAATTGGATTCCAATGCCAAAGCGGCACACCAGGCCTCGCCACGCGAGCCCTGGGATAAAATTTTCAGCGAACGCCCGCTGTCTTGCGGGCTAATGGTAATGGTCAGGTCAGGCTTTGGCAAAAAGCCTGCACCTTTATCGGGCCATTCGATCAGGCACATCGCGTCGTCTTCGAAGTAGTCGCGGATGCCGAGAAACTCCAGCTCTTCCGGATCGACCAGGCGATACAGGTCGAAGTGGAAGGCGCGGATGTCACCGATTTCGTAAGGTTCGACCAAAGTGAAGGTCGGACTTTTTACCGAACCAACGTGGCCCAAGCCACGAATGATGCCCCGCGACAGGGTGGTTTTGCCCATGCCCAGGTTGCCTTCGAGAAAAATCAGGCCATGACCCTGGGTCACGCGGGCGATCCGTGCGCCAAAGTCGCTCATGGCCTGTTCATCGGCCAGGTACAGGGTTACTTCAGACACGGTGCTTGCTCCTCCAACAACTGACGAATGGCTGGAATCAGATCACTGGCCGCCAGCCCACGGCCGAATTTTCCTTGTTGCCTACCGGCATTGGCGTGCAGCCAGACGGCCAGGCAGGCGGCATCGAAGGCGTCCATGCCTTGCGCCAGCAGCGCACCGATCAAACCGGCCAGCACATCACCCAACCCGGCTGTGGCCATGGCGGGATGACCTTGATGACACAGCGCCAGGCGTCCATCGGTATGCGCGATCAGGCTGCCGGCGCCTTTCAACACCACAACCGCTGTATATTTTTTGCTCAATGCCAACGCTGCCGCCGGACGATCCGCTTGCACTTGTGCGGTGCTGATTCCCAGCAAACGCGCGGCTTCGCCCGGATGCGGGGTGATCACGCAATCCTTGGGCAACTCAACGAAACCGCTGGCCAGCAGGTTCAATGCGTCGGCGTCCCATACTTGTGGCAGTGCTGCGTTGGCGGCCGCCGACAACAGTGCGCGGCCCCAACTGGCCTGCCCCAGTCCCGGGCCGACCACCAGCACAGAAACCTTCTCCAGCAAACCCATCAACTGATTGGCAGAAGACGCGCCGAGCGCCATGGCTTCCGGCACTCGACTCAGCGCTGCGGGGATATGTTCAGGACGAGTCGCCAGCGACACCATCCCCGCGCCACTGCGCAAGGTCGTTTCGGTGCTGAGCAGGATCGCTCCGCCAAACCCGTGATCGCCACCGATCAGCAGCACATGGCCAAAACGGCCCTTGTGCGAAGTCGGTGCGCGCGCCGCCAACCTCGGAAGATTAGCCGTGTTGAGCCCTTGGGCGATGACAGGAATGTCACGATAGATGTCGGCGCTGGCGTGCAAATCGTTGAATACCAATTGGCCGACATGATCCGCCGCGTCGCCGGTGAACAGGCCGATTTTCAGCCCGATAAAGGTCACCGTAAGATCAGCCTGCACAGCGGCGCCCAGAACATGCCCGGAGTCGGCGCTCAGACCTGAAGGGATATCAACGGCTATCACCGGCAAACCGCTGGCGTTGATTGCTTTGATCGCCGACACGTAAGGCTCGCGCACATCCCCACTCAGCCCCGTGCCGAGCAATGCATCGAGAATGACCCCGCGCAATTCGCTTTCAGCCTGCCAGCCCTGCACCGCAACACCTTCAACCAATGCCTCGGCATGGGCCAGCGCGGCATCGCCTTGCAAACGCTGCGGATCGCCGACCGCCAACACCCGCACCCGCCAACCGGCTCGCTGCGCCATGGCCGCGACCAGATAACCGTCACCGGCGTTGTTGCCATGCCCGGCCAGCACCGTCAGTTCAGTCGCCGAAGGCCATTGCCGAACCAGCGCGCGCCACGTCGCATGCGCGGCGCGCTGCATCAATTCGAAGCCCGGCGTACCGGCGGCAATCAGCCGTGCATCGAGTTCGCGCACCTGTGCGGCGCCATACAGCGCGTCGGGTAATTGATCTTTCGTGTGCGGCATGCGTCTTCGGGCTCCGTTGTCTGGCAGAATTATACGCACCTCAGCTCCGGTTTCTCTCGCCTCATGTCCGCCATCACCACAGACCTGCCCGCCCTCGCCCAATCGATCAAGGATTGGGGCCGCGAGCTGGGCTTTCAGCAAGTCGGCATCAGTGGCCTGGATCTGGCCGAGCATGAGCAGCACCTCGCGCGCTGGCTCGAGGCCGGCTACCACGGCGAAATGGACTACATGGGCGCCCATGGCAGCAAACGCTCGCACCCCGAAGAGCTGGTGCCGGGCACGTTGCGCGTGGTTTCGCTGCGCATGGACTACCTGCCCGGCGACACACAAATGGCGCAAATGCTCGCGCAACCGGAAAAAGCCTACGTGTCGCGTTATGCCTTGGGCCGCGATTACCACAAATTGATCCGTAAACGTGTGCAGCAATTGGCTGACAAGATTCAGGCGCAGATCGGACCGTTCGGTTTCCGTGCGTTTGTCGACAGCGCCCCGGTGCTGGAAAAAGCCATCGCCGAACAGGCCGGGCTGGGCTGGATCGGCAAAAACACTCTGGTACTGAATCGCAAGGCTGGCAGTTATTTCTTTCTCAGCGAACTGTTCGTCGACCTGCCGTTGCCGGTGGATGAACCGCACAGCACCGAGCACTGCGGCCGCTGCACCGCATGCCTCGATATCTGCCCGACCAACGCCTTCGTCGGCCCGTATGTGCTGGACGCGCGACGTTGCATTTCCTATCTGACCATCGAATTGAAAAGCGCCATCCCTGAAGACTTGCGTCCGCTGATCGGCAATCGCGTGTTCGGCTGTGATGACTGCCAGATCGTCTGCCCGTGGAACCGTTTCGCCAAGCCTTCCGGGGAAAGCGATTTCAAGCCGCGGCACAATCTCGACAATGCCGAACTGGCCGAGCTGTTTTTGTGGGATGAAGAGAAGTTCTTGAGCAGCACCGAAGGTTCGCCGTTGCGGCGTGCGGGGTATGAGCGCTGGTTGCGGAATCTGGCGGTGGGGCTGGGCAACGCGCCTTCAACGATTCCGGTGCTGGAAGCGTTGAAGGCGCGACGGGATTATCCGTCAGAGTTGGTCAGGGAGCATGTGGAGTGGGCGTTGCGTCAGCACTCGGCTCACACTGATCCATACCCAGGCCACTGATGCTTACCCTGCAAATCACCACTGTGGATCGTGAGTGCCGATTTGCTTGATGATGATTTGCTTGGTGTTGTCATTCACCAGGAAAAAAGTACGGTGTTCATGGGTCACACGCATGTGTGCATGCATGAAGTCCTTGTGCTCGCCAGTAGGCTTGAAGCTTTTGTAGTTGGGATAGTTCTCGTACAGGCCCGTGGGGAAAACCTTGGCTGCCTCTCGGGGATGAGTATTGTGGTTAACAATCTCTGCCTTGTACTCAAGATACTTCTGAAACTGCTTTTTGCCCCGCACCCCCTCATCAAGGTAATTGTGTCCGGCGAAATCCTCAATCACTGTCCAGTTTGCTGGCGGCTCCGCCTGAGCGGCAGCACCTCTCGCCTTGCCTGACTTGGCATATTCCTTTTTGAACGGCATGCCGAACGTCGCGTATTCCTTTTCCACGATCCTGCCCGGCGGCTCGTCAGCCAGTTTCACAAGATACGAGCGCGGCTTCAGTGTTTGCGCGACAGCCTGCCGAACCGCCAGTGCACCCGCAGCAGCCGACGCAATACCCAAGCCCATGCTTACCCAGCCGAGTACTTCGCCTACCCGCGATTGCGGGTCATACGCATAGGCGATCTCGCTGCCAATGGCAGTCACGCCGGAAGCGACGCCCAACCCCATGGCCAACAGGGCTAATGGTGTGGCAGCGCCCAGGGTCACAATACTGGCGACAACCCCGATAAACCCCAGCGCAATCCCCGCAATCGACTGCCAGGAAATATGTCCCGTAGGGTCAATGCGATTGACCGGATCGCCAAGACAGTAGGCGTAGGCATTCAAACCACCCGCACCGAAGGGACTCATGCTGTCGGGGCTGGTGAACCGCATCAGGGTCGGGCTGTAGGCTCGGTAGCCGTTGCCGAGCAGGTACAGACCTGTGATTGCATCCTGTTGCTCGCCGTTGAAACCCGCGAGACTGAACAACCCACCTTCGGCAGGACAATGCCCATAAGGGCTGTAGGCATTGTCTTCCCATTGCTCCTCACGCAACCGGCTGAGCACAGTTTGCTGTTGATCCGCCCCGAAGATCTGGCTGCCGGCGTTAGCCCCGAATTGTTGTTGCCCCAGTATCAATTCGCCGTTGCGCACGACACTGCGCGAATCGTGGCCACGGATTTCGCTGCTGACGGCCGAGTGCTGATAGTAGCGCTGCACATCCCGCATGCGCGGTTGCGACAGCTCGACGATTCGGTCAAAGCCGTCGTAATGGAAACCCCGAACCACTTCGCCTCGTGCGTTGCTCACCTGGGCCAACCGACCGAAGGCGTCATAAGCCAGCATACGCGCCTGATCATCCTTGATCATCCGGCCGTTTTCGTCGTATTCCAGCGTGACCGGCGCGGGATAATCCGTATGGGAGTGTGTCACTCCAATGAGCTGCGCCGGATCTGTTTCGCTGTAACTGAAGGTCGTTAGGTTGACGCCTTGGGGAAAGGTGGTTTGCAGCGTCAGGATGTTGTCCAGCGCGTCAAAGCTAAATAGTTGCTGGACGATCTCCTTGCCGTAGGGATCCCGTGGCCGCTGGCTGCCATCGCAATCGTACTGTTTGAGGCGACCGCGCACGTCGTAAGTGAAACGCTCATCGCGCAGCACCAAAGCGCCGCGCTTCAAAACCTTCTGCGCCAGTTTGCCGGCCACGCTGTAGCTGGAGCTCAAAGTCTGGGTGGGCAAACCGTTGACTTCAAAACTTCGGGTTGTTTCACGCCCTATATCGTCGTAAGCAAGGCGCGTCGTCATCAGGGTTTTGGTCTCACTGTCGCGCGTTTCGATCTTCTCCAGCAGGCCGCGCTTGTCATAGAAATAACCAGCCAGTAGCGCGCCTTGCTTGAATGAAGTTCTACGTCCCCAGTTGTCGTACTCGGTCTGATGCTTTGTACCTAGCACATCCATGTATGTCAGAGGCAGACCGGCGAAAGAATAGGTATGGGAAACTGTCTTGCGTTGCTCGCCATAACGGGTAGTTTCCGACTTCAGACGACCGGACGGAAAATACTCGAAGTGACGCTCACGCCCTTGCTCGATGCAACTCTTGGTTTTTGCGTTCAGGACATCGTAGGTGAGTCGGGTGGTCAATCCATCCTCTTCCCCCTCGATCACGGCTTTGCGCTCAGTCAATAATCCGCCCAGCTCTGGTGCATGGACGAACTCGATCTTCTGACCCGAGGCATCTGTGGAGGACTTGGGCAGGCTGCGACCGGCCTCGTAACTGGCGAGCGACTTGCGTCCCCCCACTGAGATCTCAGTCACACGGTTCAAACCATCGAACCTCTGTTGCCCCAATGGCAAACCCGCCACTCTAATTTCCACGGGCAGCTCATCAGTGCTATGGGCCGCAAACGTGGTTTCCACAGCATTGCCGTCCGGCAGAACACTGCGAACCATGCGGTCGAACACATCATATTCGTAGCGGGTCGTGTTACCGGCCGGATCGGTCTGACTGAGGGTTCGACCCAAGCCGTCATATTCATAAACGGTTTTGCCCAGGCTTTGGTCCTTGAGATCAAACAGCTCGACGCTGTCCGGCTTACCGAAAGCATTGACGGCGGTAACCGTCTTGCCCATGCCCTCCTGCCAGTTTTGCTGCTGGCGGTTGATCGGGTCGAACACGCTGTACTCGATTCGCCCGTCGCCGTGGCGTGTCTCAGTGACCTGCCCCCAATTGTCGTAAGAAAAATCCGTCTTGACCTCTCGCGGAAGGCCTTCCCACCAGTCGCTATGAATAACCTGCGCAGGCCGTCCGGACTGGTCATGAAAGGTGCTGTATACCGTGCGCATCGGGCAGTTGCCCTGCGGATCCGGGTTGTCGCAATCCTTTTCCTGAATCGCCATGATGCGGCCGAGCCCATCGTATTTGGCTATTTGCATACCACCTGACGGGTCTGTCGTGATCATCAGCGCAGGCTTGTTATCTTTGGCCGCCTGATAACTCCAATGAGTAGAGGAGGCGTACGCCGTACCGGGTGCAAGCGTCTTGCGCAGACGGCGGCCAAGCTTGTCGTATTCGTGCTCGATCACGCGATCGTCAGCATCTTGCTCGGAAACTACCAGTCCGCTCAAAGTCGAGAGTATTTGCTGGCTTGAACTGGTTGTGCCGTCAAAACCGTGCACGGTCTTCTTCAGCTCCAGTTTGGTATCGTCGAGCACATAGGAGTACTCGATGCGAGTCTGCTTGGCATTACGGGTCACGCACTGCTGTAGCAACAAGCCGTGCCTGGCAGGATCCTTGGGTGTATTGAGATAAGTCAGGTCAACTTGAGAATGAAGGGTCTCACTTGCGCCAGCCAGTTCGGAAAAGCTCTCCTGGATGGGCACGACATTGGCGTGCGTCGCGCCTTCAAGGGCGGGATGTAGAGCATATCGATAGCGAGTAACGGTAGATGCACCACCCCCAGCCGCTGGTATCACGGTTTTCTGCTTCAGAAAGCGGACGAAGCTCAAAGGATCTTTCGGACAATCGTTTGAGTCGGCGTCTGGGTAGTATTCAAACTGCGTGATTACTCCATTGGCTCCCACTTGCCTGACAAGGTTGCCGGCAGAGTCGAACTCAGTGGTTGATATCTCGGTGCGCTTCTTTTTGGTCGTGCTGTTTTCGTAGCTGAGGATATGCGACTTGGGCATCCTGAACTGCGCGACCTGCTCAGTAAATGGCTTGGTGACGTCACAGTGATATTCGGTAGAAGCCGAAGTTATCGCATCGCCGCATTGGGTCACTTCAGCGACCAATAAATGAAATTTGTTGTAGGTGCGTTCGATGCGAGTATGAACCTTCCCCCCCACAATCAACTGTTCGGTGGAGCTGTACTGATATTTCCCCTGTGCACGGTAGAGTAAGTCAACGTCATCCTTGCTGTTCGTCTCCACGCCATGGCCCAGGTAGTTCCGGTCCGAATAGGTGTAAGTCTTGACTATCTTTTGCTGTGCTTGCTTGGCGAAAATATCATGAGCTATCACGTACGGCAGACTTTGCTCTCCCCCAGGGAGTAAGTGACCTGCGTGTTTATAGCGAATGATTTCCACGGTCCCGAGTGGCGATTCCACACGTTTCACATAGCTGATGCCGTCGATGATTTCGTACTGCAGATCCCAACCACCGCCTATCGGCAAGGCGATTGCGCTGACACGATCATTATTGAACCTCATCGAGAATTCTGCACTTTCCAGCGAGTCAGGGTTCTGGGTCAATGTAAGCTTGCCAGCCGTACGGCTGACATTGAGCAAAACTCTTTTGGCATCCCTTATTTCAACGAGCCTGGGTTGCTCATTGAACAAGGCATACTTCAAAGCGATGCTTGCACCGTTCGCAGCGATAATTCTCGCGGGCACAGCGATCTGGGTGGCGCCAAAAACCTCAAGCTCTTCTCGCCGGCCATCTTTGTAATGAACCACGTACTTCCCGACACCCGTTTTCAGAACCCTGGCGCCCTCCAGTTTCATCTCCTTGAAGAAAAGAGCCTTGGGTGTTTCAGATGCTTTATACGTCTCACCGCTGGCCAGTGTCATGACCTTGCTGCGCAAGTCATAACGACTGATCGCCAGCGACCACCCTGTACCATAGCCGGCATTACGCGTATTAAGAGGGTTGAAGCCCAGAGCAAGATTGAATGACGGACCGTTTAGATCGCTAGAGCGAATGGCGCCGAGGGTCAAAGCCAAGGTGTATATACCTGTGCGGGGATCAACTCCACCCGCCACAAAACCACCGAAATTGAATGCATTGGACCGCACAGACTCAATAGATTGACTATCCATGGATAACTTCCTGTCATTTTCAAAAAAGAACAAAAGCAAGCGTCCCGCTTACTTCACAGCGCACTAACCAAGCCAGAGCAAAACCCGGAAAACATCTGTCAACTTAATATGTACGATCGATTAGCGACATCGGGATTGATACGAATTCGATGCTCGGTACCGTATTCATCAAAAACCTGCAAATCCAGTTGAGCTTTGCGCTCAGGCTTGTTCGGATACTCTTGCGTCAAATGACTTAGTATCGAAATCGTCCCCGGATCCTGCGTCACGGAACGGAATCCTTGTGAAGTGCGCGCGGTGACTTGCGCACCATAAATCGGCCCAATGAACGCAACATAACTTCTCAGTCCTGGCGATACATCGAGGGCATTACCCGATGAGAAGAACTCGGATGCAAACTCGTCGTCATATTTGATGTCGAAACTCGTCCAATCCAGCAGATTGATCTGCCGACCTTCCGCATGCAAAGCGATACTGTGCAATTCGGTCTGTTCAAAAAGACTGGGCAGCTCTAGAACCCGGGTCTTTTTCACCACGAAATTTGCGATTGGATAATGCTTGGGGGCGACTGCTTCCAGCGTGATACTGCTGTCATAGCCATTGCGGCCATTGCTTCGATACCTCACGCCTTGCAATGTAATTTCAGCTGCAACTTGAATCGAGCCTGGACGACTGCTGGTAACCCAAAACTCGAAAATCTGCACACTTTCCGAAGGATCGGATATCCGGTTATCCGGCGCGGGTATTAACGGCACAATGCGGGCCGCACCACCCGACATATCGTGGGCGTAGCGGTTCTCCTGGGTTCCGACACTCCAGTTCCCAGTCAGCGGTGCAGAGGTGTCATAGCTGATCAACTTCAGTGTCTGAAGGGCCGGATGCCCATAGAGCGATACTTCCTCAGCCTGCGAATTTTCTCCCGAAACCAGCACCAACACCCTGACTTGCATACGGCCGTTGGCATAAAGAGCCTTATGACGAATCGTAGAAGCATCAAACTTTACTTCAAATCGCTGAATACTCAAAACTTGCTCAGACATATAAAACCCCTAACAAACCATCTTATCCAGAAGCGCTGCAACGCGCTCGACTCGGTATATTGATACACGCACCAAGCACAAATAAAAGCAGCGCTTTATTTCCCCATGTTATGATTTAAAAAGACAATTCAAACAACACAACAATCGAAACAATTCAACCACCGACCAACAAATCACGCGCCACGTGACGCACCAACTATAAAACCTTCGCATACAAAAAAGCCCACTGCATGAAATCGTATGAAAAACGAAATATGAAGTGGACCCCATTATTAACATTGTTACCAGGCGAAAATTACTACATAAAAAAGCTCAATCTCCATCGCTATCAGATTCCACGCCACTATCAGAAAACTCGGAAAGTTCGTAAACCTCATCAAACACCTGTTCCTGAGCCCTGATAACGATTTCGCTGTCCATGCTAGCGTTTTGCAGATATTCACTGATACGCAGTATTGCCGCATGGCTTAACGGATTACCCCTCAGATCGACATACATGTCTTGCGTATCAGGCACTTCAAAAAACTCATCCCCGATATCAACAATATGGTTATCGCGTAAATCTACGATTTTGAGGCTGCTCAGTCGCTCTAAGCCGGAAGGAATACTGGTCAGTCCCGCGTTACCCAGGTACAACTCTTTCATCTGACGCATGAATCCCACATGAGGAACGACACCCAACGGATTCACGTCAAGCCTTAACAGTGTCAGCGTTTCAATTCTCGAAAGCCCCTCCGCATCGATTTCAGACAGTTGAAGTGAACAGTCTTTCAAGATCAGATGTTGCAAGTCACGCATCTGGAAAATGCCCGGAGCGAATCCATCCATGCGCACCTTTTCAAGAACCAAATAACTCAGGTTGGGGAAACTGTCGAGAAATCTGCCCAATTTCACGCTTGGATTGCGCGCCTCCAGCACCAGCTCCGTCACGTGCTGGAATCTGGCGCTTAATTGCGGCAACTCGTCGGTGAAATCGATAAACGAACTGAAACTTTCATCTCCTGCGTCTTCTGCTGAAAGCATCTTTTGCTGCCAAGCCAACTGCAATTTTTCGCTGAACGTCTGACGCGACTGTAATTGCTCAGCAGATGCCTCGGCACTCCATTCGACTCCCTCTGTTGGATGTGGAGGCACTTCAACGCGCCAAATTTCCAACTCGTGGCGCAGCGTGGAGAATTCATTTTCCAGACGCCTGAGAACTCCAGAGGGATCGTGCTGTAAGCGCTTGTCAATAAACGCAGCCACGTCCTCGTCCGAAATCTCTGGGTAAAGATCACGTACGCGACTTTCGAAAGACTTTGTCGATTCAGGGTTGACGTCGGCTCCGCCGCGTAAAAGTCCCGCTTGGCGGCCTTGCGTTGTAGCAGCCTCGACTGTGAGTGGCAGTGGTGCGAAGTGCAGCACTTCGCTAACCGCTTGGCGCGATGGTGAAGGCTGAGAGCGGATTACTTTTTGCAGCGACCGGCCGCCGTCGTCAGAAATACCGAGCGCTTGACGCTGTACCGGCGACAACAGGGACCAGACTGTCGTATACAGATTGTGCGCCCCTCGTAGTGACTGCGGGCCGCTGCTTGCAACGGTATAGGCATCATCCTGACGAATCAGCAGGTGACAATCCGAGGACCGGGCATCGCCGATAGCCGCAAAGACGTCTGCGTCAATCGCGCCAAGGCGAATCTCGATACGAATATGCTGCGGCCAATCGACGAGATCCCCGATCATATACAGCACTAACCGGTCACTGTCCGGGTTGGCTATCGCCTCCAAATAAATGCCTTCCACGGCCCTTGCCAGGCGAATGTCTCGCAGCGCCACCAGTGCCTCTTTCGCCACTTGCTGAGGCATGCCTAACTGGTTGTGCATATGCAAACGCTCGGCAGCGCTCGTATTGCGCCATATCGCCAGCGCAGCCGTTTTCGGTAGATCTGGAAATATCCGACGCATCCGCAAAGTGTTTTCATCGCAATCGGATTCGAATGCATCGTCCAGATCCTTGAACCGCGTAAACCGATCAGGTGCGCCCCCGAGTCCCTGCATTTGAATATTCTGATCAAGTTCGAATCGCCTGATGGTGTCCTCCAGTAAAAAAGGCACAGGGCGATCATTAATGAGTACATCGCGCAGCACTGATTCATTGACCCCGCTCACTGCCAGCATGTGATCCACCATGGAGTCGGAAAACTGCGTTACGGAACGGCCCACCCGGCGAAAAAGCTGTGCGGTTTGTACTGATATCGAATCAGTGAAGCTGGCAACATCGCTGTCCAGCGGGACCCAGAATCGGCCCTCGCGGTCCGGCTTCAATAGCGGGCCGGAGGGGTTGAGTTCACTGGCCAGCGTCGCGCGAAACAGGCCACTCTTGGCGTCCAGCACCACTTGCACGATCTGGTCATCGGCTACGGCGACATACTGACGCTGCTGCACTACCCAAATGCCTTGCGCATTGATCTCGCCGAAGCTTTTGGGTGTGGGTATCCAGTAATCTGCCAGTGAGGACTTCGCGGCATGCTTCGCGAACTCGCCGATTGCGGAAGACCTCGGGTTCACACTCACCCTGATCGCTGGTGTCACTGCGACCGATTCAGGCTCGAAGGACGGATGCAAGGGTTCCAGGCGATGCGGTTTAGGCGGTTGGGGCATTGCTGAAGCAGCGGAAGGTGGGCGATGAGTGCCCTCGACACTGAAATCGCGGATTTTGGTTGGGGCAGGTGCAGGCTTGACCTTTGGCGGTTTGCCAGTCATGACGAATCATCCTTGAGATGTGGTTGTGTTGGCCCTGCGTAACTGAAGGGCCAACACTCGATATAAGTAAAAGCGCTTCGAGCGCGATTACCTGATAAGTGAACACCACAGCTTATCGCTAGTTGCTATAGCAAAAGGCATATATATCTACTACATCCACCGAAACTGCGTCAGTGAACGTGTTACTTAGCCGCGCTCCAGATATAAATTACGTTCATAGAAGTTCGCGCGAATCGCCAGCTTATGTTCCGTGCCATGTTGGTCAATGGCGCGCAAGTGAAGGACATCGTCGTGTCTGGATTTCGGCAAATTTTCCGAGTACTCGGACAGGGCCTGCACGACGGTCAGTTCTCCATCGCGATCATTGACCCTTACAGAATAACGTTTGCTTTCCCTTGTTATGGCATCAGGAAAAACGTACGCGATCGAATTTCCGTTAAACGGCAAGTACACATCCAGCTCTCTTCTCTCGGGTCGAACAAGAGTGGCCAGCATATAATTGGTTTTAGATTCGTGAAGTTTGTTACCGCCCACAAAGGGCTGATCAACGCCTGCGTCAGCTCCATCTACGAGCCAATCGACCAGTTTGATCTGCTGCCCCTGTGGATACAGCCCCAGATAATAGTTCCAGATACGATTGCCGGGCTGTTCATTGCCGCGCCGGGCCTGATACCAACGGAATTGTTCAACCGCATAGGTCGCAGGTGTTTGTGCTTCGAGCGTTACACTGCTGTCATGAACACTGGAAATCGTTGTTCCGTTAGTGATAATCCTCACCCCGTTCAGCGACAAGCGTGCGCCGATCTGCGTCGTACCAGCGCTCGATGAGGATACCCAGAACGTGCGAACCTGAGGATGGACGCTGTCATTTTCCAGATCATCGTCGTGAACCTCGCCGGCAGTCTGTGAAGGTCGTGCCTCAACGGTAAAACGCCCTTGCACGGTGCTCGCGGCCCAGCCATCGCGTAACGTCTTGCCAGTGTTGTAATGAATCAGTTCGATACTTTCCATTACATCTGCCGGTACGTGAATGGCGTTGCCATTGGCGTCTACCCCGGACACCAGAACTTGCACTTTCAGCTGCATCCGGCCGTTACCGAACAGCGATTTGCTACGAGTACTGTCGCTGGCATCAAACTTGACCTTCATACTGGAAAGGCCTGCAAGAACGGGCAGACTGGTTTGCTGATCGGGTGTAGCGTCCATGCTTTCGCTCATGATCTATTCCTTTGAAGAGTTATATTTAAATATTGACATCAAAAATGTGCCAACAAAAAAACTACAGAACTTTCAAATAAACAGCAAAGCGAAAAATGTAAAAAACATACACTTGCAATATCTTTAGCGGCTTACAGGCTTATCCGGCAAACCACTATCTTCCTGCAACAAGTATCAATGCTCATCGTTATAAACAAACTTGGGCATTTCCCAATGAAATCGAATGGCCAGCAGGCGTAACAAAAAACCGCCGAACAGAGTGATCAGAATGGCTTGCTCGCTTGGCACATTCAGATAAAGACACAGCATGTAGCACCACGCCGCAGCGAACGAGACACTCGCATAAAGTTCGCGCCGAAAAATCAGCGGAATGTCGTTGCAGAAAATATCACGCAAGATGCCGCCGAATACCCCGGTGATCACACCGCTGACCGACGCCACCAGCATGCCGTGGCCCATTTCCAGGGCGGTCATGCAGCCAATCAGGGTGAACGCCACCAGGCCGACGGCGTCGAGCACCAGAAACAGCGAGCGCAAGTGGCGCATCCAGCGCGCGGTGAACACCGTGAACATTGCTGCGGCCGAGGTCAGCACCAGGTATTCCGGATGTTTAACCCAGGTCAGCGGATAATGGCCGAGCAGCACGTCGCGCACCGAACCACCGCCCAAAGCTGTCACGCAGGCGATCAGCACTACGCCAAACCAGTCCATGCCGCGCCGCCCGGCAGAGAGGGCGCCAGTCATGGCTTCGGCGGTAATGGCGATCAGATAGAGCATCAGCAACATGGTGGCGATCCTGGCAGTGAGGCGCGCAGTTTAGCCACTACGCGCCGGCACCAACAGAGAAGACGCTAACATCGCGTCAATTTGAAACCGCCGTCATTGATCAAGGAATGGATAGCCGGAGTCACCACCAGCGTCACGTCGAATCGGTAAACTGCATCCAGAGTAACCACTACAATCTGCAACTCCGAGGTTTCTTGTACAAATGCTTAAAGGCAATTTGTCTCTTTGTATTGTAGAAAAAATGAAATATCAGCCTCGCTCCAGCCTAAAGCTTCGCTCTTTAAAGTTAGTGCGGATAGCCAGTTCATGTTTAGTTCCAAACTGATCCAGAGCAGTGAAACGGAAAATTTCCGATCTGTCGACGGGCGGTTGATTTCGTACGCCTGGGGACAGTGCCTGGACAACCGTCAGTTCTCCGATGCGATCATTGACTTCAACCTCATAGTCCTTTTCATGATAAATATACCTAATGGCCTCTGGCACCACACCGGAAGCCTCGATAAACGGTAACGACAGGTTAAACGTGTGCAGGTCCGGATGGATCAGAACGCCTGCCTGAAACGCTGCTTTCCATCCATCGACTTTATTACCGAAGGCGAATACAACGCTGTCATCAGAACCCTCAGCAATCCACTCCACCAACTTCACTTGTTGTGCATTGGGATATAAGCCGAGATAGTATTTGTAAATACGCTGATTTTTAAACCCGCCCTCATACCAGACGTTCTCCCAACGAAACTGCTCAATCGCATAGGTTACCGGCAGGATGGCTTCAATACTAATACTGCTGTCGTGCCTGCTCGACAGAGTTGTTCCATTACTGCGGATGACTGTGTTATCGAGTTTTATAGAAGCACCGATCTGGACGGTTTCAACATTTTCGCTGGATACCCAGAACGCTCGTACCCGGCGCTGGCCGGAAAGATCCTCGTCTCCATCATCCTCCACAACCGTGGTGGAGTGCGCTACCGCCAGGGTGAAACGGCCCTGTTCCGTGCTGGCTCGCCAACCATTGCGCAAGGTTTTGCCGCTATCGTAGTGAATAAGACGAATACTCTCCATGACCTCGTCGGAAACAGCAACGACATCACCATTGCGATCCACACCAGTCACTACAACCTGCACCTTAACCTGCATGCGCCCATTGGCGTATAGCAGTTTATTTCGACTGGATGCACCCGCGTCAAACTTTACGGCAATACTACCGATACTTTCTGCCGCGCCTGCTTCATGGGATTGATCCTGTGACGCAATATGTTCTTCACTCATAAACTTCTTCCTTGATAGGCATAAACCCGAACCCTCCAAGATTCGAAGTATGGAGCGACAGTAAAACATGCGTCCAGAAAAACCTCTCACGCAAAAGTGTAAATAAAACAATTATTCACAATTTTAGTTCTGAAGAGAAATCCTATTAAAATCAAACTCGCCAACGCATTGCTTTACCGGGCATGACAATAAACAAGCAAGATCAAACACAGCCTGGCGTGGCCGCTCGAAATATTAGCCAAAGGCACAATATATAAATGAGAGGGGTGCAACGATAGAGTTTGTATGACTTCGTTTCGAAAGGTCAGCGGGAGGTCATTGCACAGATGTCGCACGAGATGCAGCGGTCAGCGCAAATACCGCTACATCATTTCGCACTGGCACGACAGAGCGTGTGCCGCACGTTTCAATTGAGGAGCTGCCACGGACTGCGATCTTGAATATTTGCGAATGCACAACAAGCGCAAAAAAAATCCCGGTCGGCGGCAACTCCTGCACAAACACCTTAGAACTTGATGAAATGCTTGCGGTAGTGCTGCAACTCGGCGATCGATTCGCGGATATCGTCCAGCGCCAGGTGCGTGCTGCCCTTCTTGAAGCTGTCGCGCACGTCCGGCGCCCAGCGCGCGGCCAGTTCCTTGAGCGTGGAGACGTCGAGGTTGCGGTAGTGGAAATAGCTTTCCAGCGACTTCATGTGCGTATAAAGGAAGCGGCGATCCTGGCAGATGCTGTTGCCGCAGATCGGCGATTTGCCCTTCGGTACCCATTTTTCCAGGAAGGCGATGGTTTCGGCTTCTGCCTCGGCCATGCTGATGCGGCTGTCGCGCACGCGCTGGGTCAGGCCGGAGTTACCGTGGGTGCGAGTGTTCCACTCGTCCATGCGGGCGAGCACTTCGTCACTGTGGTGAATGGCGATCACCGGGCCTTCGGCCAACGTGTTGAGATCACTGTCGGTGACGATGGTGGCCATCTCGATGATGACGTCGTTTTCCGGATCCAGACCGGTCATTTCCAGGTCGATCCAGATCAGGTTCTGCGGGTTTGGCATATTTCGGCTCCTAGGCAATGCTGCGCAGTTTAGCCTAGGCCGGTGGCCGGGCGTGCTAAACTCGCGGCCGTTTTACCTAATCGCTGCATTCTTCAGACGGAACACCCATGGCCAAACGCCAACTCAATCGTCGTCAAAACTGGCGCATCGAAAAGATTCAGGGCGAGCGCGCCGCACGCGCCGCCAAACGCGAGTCCTCGGCTGTCGAAGCCCTTGAGGGCGGCGATCTGGGCCCGGAACAAACCGGTCTGGTGATCGCCCACTTCGGTGTACAGGTCGAGGTCGAAGCTGTTGACGGTGATCAGGCCGGCCAGGTCTTCCGCTGCCACTTGCGCGCCAACCTGCCCGCGCTGGTAACCGGCGACACCGTCGTCTGGCGTGCCGGCAATCAGGGCATTGGTGTGATCGTCGCGCAACTGCCGCGTACCACCGAACTGTGCCGCCCGGACAGCCGTGGCCAGCTCAAACCGGTAGCCGCCAACGTCGACATGATCGTCATCGTCTTCGCACCGCTGCCCGAGCCTCACGCCAACCTGATCGACCGTTATCTGGTTGCTGCCGAACACGCCGGCATCCGTCCGCTGCTGCTGCTGAACAAGTTCGACCTGATCGACGAGCAGAACGCCCCGGCGCTCAATGCCCTGCTGGCGGTTTATCGCACCCTCGGCTATCCGGTACTGGAAGTGTCGGCGCACCACGGCAACGGCATGGAACAATTGCAACAGCAGCTCGACGGCCGTATCAGCGTGTTCGTCGGCCAGTCCGGCGTCGGTAAGTCGTCGCTGGTCAACAGCCTGCTGCCTGAGGTTGAAACCCGCGTCGGGCCGTTGTCCGAGCTGTCGGGCCAGGGCACGCACACGACGACCACCGCGCGCCTGTTCCACTTCCCCGGCGGCGGCGAACTGATCGACTCCCCGGGTATCCGTGAATTCGGCCTGGGCCACGTCAGCCGCGCTGACGTCGAGGCAGGTTTCATCGAGCTCAATGACCTGCTTGGCACCTGCCGCTTCCGCGACTGCAAGCACGACCGTGAACCGGGTTGTGCACTGCTCAAGGCGCTGGAAGATGGCCGCGTGCAGCAGCAGCGGATGAACAGCTACCGCTCGATCATCGCTAGCCTGCCGGAAAACGGCTACTAAACATCTGCACCGGCAGCACCTCGCCCGAGGGCTGCCGGATGTCGGACCGCGACTGACAAACCCCCGACTCCGCTAAACGTCAGACTTTTCTGGCAGACCCGCACACGCCTGCTTGCAGGACATTTCTCTTTAACCGCCCAACCCTTGTAGGCAAGCTCCAGATGCCTAGATTGGGGTCCTCCTTCGCACCTTCGCGACCTTCGAGGAACCCCATGCAGACCTATCACCTGTTCATCAGCCACTCGTGGAACTACTCCCACGCCCACGACAATCTGGTCCGTCTGCTCGGCGCGCAACCGGATTTCAGTTTCAAGAATTTTTCCGTGCCGCCACATAACCCGATCATGGGCGCGCAGACCGACAGGCAGCTCGAAGAAGCCATCGAGAACAAGATCCGTCCTTGCTCGGCGGTGCTGATCATGGCTGGCATGTACTCGACTTACAGCAAGTGGATCAACAAGGAAATCGAGATCGCCAAGCGTATGGGCAAGGTGATCATCGCGATCAAACCATTCGGCGCCGAGCGTATTTCCACGGTCGTTCGCAACGCCGCGAACGCCGAATGCGCATGGAACACCAACAGCATCGTTAGCGCGATTCGCTTGCATACGGCGGTGTAACCATGCGCAAGGGACTGTTTATCGGCATCAACCACTACGACTACGTCTCGCCATTGAGCGGTTGTAACAACGACGCAATGGCCATGGCTTCGGTGCTGGAACGTCACGCCAACGGGCGCCCGAACTTCAGTAGCAAAGTGCTGACGTCGGCCGAAGAACAACTCACGCTCAAATACATGAAACAACAGATCCAGAGCCTGTTCTCAGGCGACTGTGACGTGGCACTGCTGTACTTCGCCGGTCATGGGCAGTTCGACACCAGCATCGACGAAGGACTACTGATTCCCCAGGACTATCAGCCTGGCGGAGACGGTATCCGTATCAGCGACATTCTGGAATGGGCGGACAAGGCCCCGCACATCAAGAATAAAATCATCATTCTCGATTGCTGCCAGGCCGGTGCAGCAGGCGCCTTGCGCAACCTGCGCGGTGGCAGCAGTGTGATCGGCGAAGGCGTGACCATTCTCACCGCCTGCAAAAAAGAACAGTACGCCCTGGAAAGCCGCGGTCACGGTGTATTCACGGATCTGTTGCTGCAAGCGCTGCATGGTGGCGCTGCCAACGTGCTCGGCAAGGTCACCCCCGGTAGCGTCTATTCGTTTGTCGACAATGCGCTGGGAGCCTGGGAACAGCGTCCGGTATTCAAGACCAATGTCTCGCAGTTTGTGCCGCTACGCGAGGTCGCGCCGCTGATCGCCGAAGAAACCCTGCGCAAACTCAAGGACTGGTTCCCGGAACCGAGCTTCGTTTTCAGACTCGACCCCAGCTACGAGCCCACCGAAGCGCTGTTCGATCCCGAGCACGGTGACATCTTCAAGCAACTGCAAATGTGCAATCGCCACAGCCTGATCGAGCCCGTGGACGCCGAACACATGTACTACGCCGCCATCAACTCCACCGGCTGCCGCCTCACCGCGCTCGGCGCCTACTACCGCGAACTCGCCCTCAAAGGACACTTCTGATGCCCGTCTTCATCAGCTACCGCCACATGGATCGCGCCCACGCCATCGCCATCAACAGCCGCCTGATTCAGGCCAACATCAAAACCTACCTCGACGTGCTGGACCCTGAATCGCAAACCACCGATGACATCACCGGCGTCATCACCCGCAACATCACCGAGTGCACGCACTTGCTGGCGGTGGTGTCGGAGAAGACCGCGTTGTCGTGGTGGGTGCCATTCGAAATTGGTGAGGCGACTATCAGCAACCGCCGGATCTGTTCGTTCAAGACCGGCCCCGCAGAATTGCCGTTGTATCTGGACAAGTGGCCGAAGTTGAGCACGGACAGTGATCTGAATTTCTTTATCGACGCGTATCGCGAGGAAGTGTCGAACAAACGCTCGATGACGCTGGATTCGAGCAATGAATCCTTTAGCGGTACCTATAAGCGCAACGCCGAGATTTTCCACGAACAACTGAAGAACCGGATTCGGCGCGGGTTCTGACAGACGTAAAAAAGCCGCGATCATCTCGCGGCTTTTTTTGCCTCAAGCGCTGGCGGGCGGTTTTGGCGCAGCCATCTTCGGCTCAGGTTTCTGAAACGCATACAGATGCTGACGCACAATCCCGCCCGGCAATTCCTTGCCAAACACGCCATAACGCACCGGCCATTCCTTCGGCGGCAGCTTGAACGTACCGAAGAGCATGTCCACCAGCGGCGTGTGGATCGCGTAGTTCTTGTAGATGTAATCCTTGTGCCGGGCGTGGTGCCAATGGTGGTAGCGCGGCAGCACGATCAGGTAGTTCAACCAGCCGCCGTTGATCCGCACGTTGGCGTGGGCCAGTACTGCCTGTACGCCGACCAGAATCACGTAGGCGTTGAGTGCCTGAGGCGCGAAGCCCAACAACATCAGAGGCACCAGCACGCCGGTGCGGGTCAGCAGGATTTCGATAAAGTGCACGCGCGAACCCGCGAGCCAGTCCATGTGTGTGCTGGAGTGATGCACCGCGTGGAGGCGCCACAGAAATGGCACCACGTGATATAGCCGGTGCAGCCAGTATTGGCCGAGATCGGCGACCAGAATCGCCAACAGAAACTGCACAACGAGCGGCAGGCTTTGCACGCTGGCTTGCAAGCTCGGCGACATCGCCCAACCGGCGATGTAACTCGAAGAGGCGGTGATGAAGATCAGGATGAACTGCACCAGCATGTGGCTGACGAAAAAGTAGGTCAGGTCGGTGCGCCAGTGCGGGCGCAGGATGTTTTGCTCGGGATTTTTGGAGTAGAGCTTTTCCAGAGGAATGAACACGATCGCCGACACCAGCAGTGCCAGGACAAACCAGTCCAGCCCCAGCGAATAAGGTGTCTGTCCGATCGAACTGACCTGGACATTGGTGCCACCAAGGAATACCGCCAGCCCCGACGCCACCAATCCGGTAATCCCCAGACGTTTGCGTTTGTTGAGCAGGATATTCAGGGTGCCGAGGCTGAACGACAGCACCAGACCGAGCAACAACGTGGTGCGCGCGAACTGCTCGTCATAGACCTTGCGCAGTTCGGCTGTGGTCAGCCATTCGGGAAACAGAAAGCAGAACACCGCCAGCAGGCTCAACAGCCCGAGGGTGGCGGAAATATAGCCACTGACCCGCCCCTCGCCAAATTTGAAGGGTGCGTTGCCATGCCGTTGAAAATAGGCTTTGAGTCTTTCCATTAACTGATCTTCCGTGATTGCGAAAACTGCGACTGGTCATTGCGACGCAGGCAGATACAAAAAAGCCACGGTGACCGTGGCTTTTTGTGGATCACTGCTTCGGCGCGGGGGCCGGGGCAGTGGCTGGCGGAGCAGCGGAGGCAGGTGCCGCGCTCCCCGGTTCAGCCGGTTTCGGTACGGCGTCGTCGAACAGGTTCAGGCGTTCGCGCAGTTCGTGCGCAGGCACCGGTTGCTGATCCGCCGGCAGTGCATTCGGGTCAACCGGCGCTGCCGGAGCGGCGCCGTTCTGACCTTGATCCGCCGGTTTCGCCGGATCCGCACCTTGCGCACCTTCAATGGCCGCCTGGGCTTTCTTGGTCAGCACCACGATATCGATACGACGGTTAACCGGGTTGAACGGGTTTTCCTTGTCGAACAGCGCCGACGAGGCATAACCGACGACCCGCGCCACTTGCGCATCCGGATAGCTACCGGCGATCAAGGCACGACGCGCAGCGTTGGCACGGTTGGCCGACAATTCCCAGTTACCGAAATCACCGGTGCCGGTGTACGGCTTGGCGTCGGTGTGGCCGCTGATGCTGATCTTGTTCGGCACCGCTTTGATGGTGTCCGCCATGGCCAGCAGGATGTCTTCGAAGTACGGTTTCAGGCGTGCAGAACCCGAGTCGAACATCGGCCGGTTCTCGGCGTCCATGATCTGGATGCGCAAGCCGTTCGGCGTGATCTCGAAGAGGATCTGGTCCTTGAACTTCTGCAGTTGCGGGTTCTCGTCGACCTTGTTCTGCAGTTCTTGCAGGAGCAGTTCCAGACGCTCCTTCTCGACCTGCTCGGCCATGCCTTCAACCTGCTCGGTGTCGACCGTGACCTTGTCAGGCTGCGGTTGCGACTTCACTTCCGGGTTGAGGGTGTTTTCCGGCGCCAGAGTCGGCGTACCGCCCAGGTCAATGATGTACGGCGTACCGCTTTCGGAAAAGCCGACCGGGTCTTTGAAGTAACCGGCGATGGCGATCTTCTGCTCCGGCGTGGCGGTGGACAGCAGCCACAACACCAGGAAGAACGCCATCATCGCCGTGGCGAAGTCGGCGAAGGCGATTTTCCACGCCCCGCCGTGATGCCCGCCGGCTATGCGCTTGACGCGCTTGATGATAATCGGCTGATTATTTTCCATGACTTAGCGACCGCGAACAGCTTGTTCCAGCTCGGCAAAGCTTGGACGGTGGGCCGGGTACAGCACCTTGCGACCGAACTCGACCGCCAGCGACGGTGGCATGCCGGAAGCCGAAGCGACCAGCGAGGCCTTGATGGCTTCGTAGACGTTCAGCTCTTCCTTGGCATCGTGGGCCAGGGAATGCGCCAGCGGGCCGAAGAAACCGTATGCCGCGAGAATACCGAAGAAGGTACCGACCAGTGCCGCACCCACGTGCAGACCGATGGACTTCTGATCGCCTTCACCCAGCGAGGCCATGGTCACCACGATACCGAGTACCGCCGCGACGATACCGAAACCGGGCATGGCGTCGGCGATGCCGTTCACCGCGTGGGATGGATGCTCGAGGTCTTCTTTCAGGCTGTACAGTTCCATGTCGAACAAGCCTTCCAGCTCGTGCGGGGCCATGTTGCCGGACGACATGATGCGCAGGTAATCGCAGATGAACGCGGTCATGCGTTCGTCTTTGAGCACGGCCGGGTACTTGGCGAAGATCGGGCTCGCGGCAGCATCTTCGATGTCGCCTTCGATAGCCATCATGCCTTCGCGGCGGCTCTTGTTGAGGATCTCGTAGATCAGCCCGAGCACTTCCAGATAGAACGTGTGGCTGAAGCGCGAACTGAACATGCTCAGGGATTTCTTGAGCACGTGCATGGTCATGTAGCCGGGGTTGGCCTGCAGGAATGCACCGAGTGCAGCACCACCGATGATCATCACCTCGAAAGGCTGGATCAGGGCGGCAATCTTGCCGTGGGAGAGCACGTATCCGCCGAGCACGCTCGCGAATACGACGATGATGCCGATAATTTTAGCCATAGGTAGAAAGTACTTATTTAAGTCGGGTTCAAGGTCATATTCGGAAGTTAAAAAATCTCTTCTTCTACTTATCGGCAAAACTGCGCCAGACTATAGCCAGTTCAGGCGAAAAGCCAATTTAGCCCATGCCGGGCGCGTCTACAGTCAGTGAAGATCCCGTCCAGACATGGCTAATGAAACGAACGTCCCACACGCAAAACCGACCACCCTCGACGGCTGGGTAAAGTTGCTCGATGGCGTGCGACTGCCCGTGCCGCAAGAGTCTCACGACAAGGTTTGTCGGGCGATTCGTGATAACCGCAGCTCGTTGCGTGACATCGCCGACCTGATGCAGGACAGCCCGGCATTGGCCTTGAGCATTATCCGTGAGGCGAATCGTCACACCCACGGCACAATGGCCGCACCGGCGGAAAATCTTGAAGTGGCGATCAATCGCCTCGGCCTTGCGCGCACAGAAGAACTGCTGGCGCGGTTGCCCGCCGAGCCGCAGATGCAAATCCCCAAGGCCCTGCGCCAACTGCAAATGATCAGCCAGCACGCGACGCAACAGGCCAACGGTTTTTTCGCCAGTCGCCTGGCGCGGCTGTGGCAGGACATTCATTGGGGCAGCCTGCTGTTTCTGTCGCCGCTGTGGCCATTGGCGCTGACGTATCCGCAATTGCTCGAAGAATGGGAGCTGCGGGTTATCCACAAGGGTGAGTCAGCCCGCGTAGTCGAAAAACAATTGTTTGGTGTACGCCTGCTGAAAATCGCAGAAGCGCTGGTGCAAACCTGGCATCTGCCGATCTGGGTGCAGCAGGGTTATAAATTGCTGCTCAGTGAACAGCGCGAACTGGTGAAAGTCCTGCGCATCGCCCGTGACAGCGAACACCCACTGCGCCAGCAGAATCGCCTCGACGATGACCCGACCCTGCGCCGCTGGCTCAATCAGCCAGCCAACACCGTGCTGCTGGCCAACGGTCTGGCGCTGTCGGCACAACAAGCCTGGGACAGTCCGCACAGCGAACGCTGGCAGTACCTGACCAGCCTTTACCTGCAAATCCCGATGGACGAAGTGCAGCAACAACTGCACCAGCAGGCTGCCAACAGTGCACGCCAGCATGCAATGCCCGATCTGTGGCACCCGGCGGTTTCGCTACTGTGGCCATGGGGCACGCACCGTTTGCCGGCGGGTATGTTGCCGGCCGCTGCGCCGAGCGCTGAAGACCTTGGCCAATGGCGCCGCCAATGCGCCGAACTGCTCGCCGAACCGAGCCGCTTCACCAATGCGATGAGCCTGACCGTCGCCGCTCGCGATGCGCTGGTCGCCAGCGGCATGCGCCGGGTGATGATCCTGATGGCCGACCGCACGCAGTCGAATCTGCGCGTGAATCAAACCGCCGGGCTGCCGAAAGAAGCGGCGGCGCTGAATTTTGTCGTCAGCCAGAGCAGCGTGCTGCAACGGCTGTTGGCACAACAAGCGCAAGTGCGGATTACCCCGGACAACAACGCACAATTCTCCGCCCTGCTGCCACCGAGCCTGCGCACGCTGTTTCGCGGCGAGCATCTGTTCCTGCGTTCACTGGTGAATAACGGCCGGGTGATCATGATTGTGGTTGCCGACCAGGGCGGCGGGCCGTTCGCCGACATCACCGTGCAAGCCTTTGGCAAAACCGCGCAGTGCATCGAGAAAGCCCTGCACAGCTTTAGCAGCCGTGGCCGATGAGGCTGCGCTACAATCCTCCCCTTTGTGCCCTGGAGACCTCACATGTCTGACTTCTCTGGCTTGCCGCTCGTCATCGAGCCGAGCGACCTGCTCCCGCGCCTCGATTCCCCTGAACTGATTCTGGTGGATCTGACCAGCGCTGCCCGCTACACCGAAGGTCATCTGCCCGGCGCACGCTTTGTCGACCCGAAACGCACCCAGCTCGGCCAGCCGCCGGCGCCGGGCCTGCTGCCGGCGAAAGCTGATCTGGAGGCGGTGTTCGGTGAACTGGGCCATCGCAAAGACGCGGTCTACGTGGTCTATGACGACGAAGGCGGCGGCTGGGCCGGACGTTTCATCTGGCTGCTCGACGTCATCGGTCACGACAAGTACCACTATATAGACGGTGGTCTGCCGGCGTGGCTGGCAGATGGCATGCCGATGTCGATCCAGGTACCACCAGCGGCTGGCGGCCCGATTGCGCTGACTTTGCACGACGAGCCGACTGCCACGCGCGAATATTTGCAAAGCCGTCTCGGTGCTGCCGATCTGGCGATCTGGGATGCGCGCGGTCCGCTGGAGTACTCCGGCGAGAAAGTCCTGGCCGCCAAGGCCGGACATATTCCGGGCGCGGTCAATTTCGAATGGACTGCCGGCATGGACAAGGCGCGTCAGCTGCGCATTCGTACGGACATGCCGCAGATCCTCGAAGACCTCGGGATCACCAAGGACAAAGAAATCATTACCCACTGCCAGACCCATCACCGGTCGGGCTTCACTTATCTGGTGGCCAAGTCCCTCGGTTATCCGCGGGTCAAGGGCTACGCCGGTTCCTGGGGCGAATGGGGTAACCACCCTGACACGCCAGTCGAGATTCAAGGTTTTTAAGGACAACTAATGAAAGAGCGTCTGTTTATCCTCAGCCAGTACCTGCTGCCTCATCACCTGCTGTCGCGCCTGGCCGGCTGCATTGCCGAATGCCGCGTGCGCTGGTTCAAGAATGCCTTCACCCAATGGTTCGCCAAGCGCTATCAGGTGGACATGTCGCAAGCGCTGGTCGAAGACCTGACCGCTTACGAGCACTTCAACGCGTTCTTCACCCGTGCCCTGAAAGACGGCGCGCGTCCACTGGACGAAACTCCGGGCGCGATCCTCAGCCCGGCCGACGGTGCGGTCAGCCAGCTCGGCCCGATCGAGCACGGTCGCGTGTTCCAGGCCAAGGGCCACAGCTTCAGCGTGCTGGAGCTGCTCGGCGGTGATGCGGCCAACGCGGCGCCGTTCATGGGCGGCGACTTCGCCACCATCTACCTGTCGCCGAAGGACTACCACCGCGTGCACATGCCGTTGGCCGGTACCCTGCGCGAGATGGTCTACATCCCGGGCCGGATCTTCTCGGTCAACCAGACCACCGCAGAAAACGTCCCGGAACTGTTCGCCCGCAACGAGCGCGTGGCGTGCATCTTCGACACCGAGCGCGGGCCGATGGCCGTGGTACTGGTAGGCGCGATGATCGTCGCTTCGATCGAAACCGTCTGGGCCGGTCTGGTCACCCCGCCGAAGCGTGAACTGAAAACCTTCCGTTACGACGAAGCCGCCCGTGCGCCGATCCACTTGGAGAAAGGTGCTGAACTGGGTCGCTTCAAGCTGGGTTCGACGGCGATCGTGCTGTTCGGGCCGGATCAGGTGAAATGGGCTGAAGAACTGGTCGCCGGTTCGCCAGTGCAGATGGGCCAAGGCCTGGCGCTGCCCAACGCCTGAATGCTGTGAGCCACTGATCCGCCCGTTCGCACGTCTGCGAAAGGGCGGATACGACTCGGTGGTGCCGTTACTCTATCTGCCCACGGAAGCCGATCGGGCCTTCGTTGACATAGGTATTGGTGCCACTGAGGTTTTTCCCTCCGTCACTGGACGTGACGCTCAACGCGATAACGTTCTGATTGTCCCGGCCGCCAATCACCCACTTGCCGCCCGGATGCCATGGGGCATCATTGCCACCCCACTGATTCTCGACGTTGTACTGGTTCTGACCGGTGCGTTGCGCTTTGAAGCCAATGGGACCTTCCCCGGCGTAGGTCATGGTGCCGGTGAACGTTTTACCGTCATCGCGCGAATTGATCTCGATTGCGACGACATTCTGGTTGTCCCGCCCACCCAACACCCAGGTTCCACCCGGATGCCACGGCGCCGAACTGCCACCCCATTGATTTGCCACTGCATATTTAGACATGAACCTCATCTCCTTGAAGTTTCGGGAGACCTGCCCGAGGTTGACGGCAGGCCGTGCAACCGTGCGTTTCCGATCGCACGCCTGAGAGACTAGTAGGGCTTGTGAAATGGCATCCGGCCAGCAGACCAGCGGTCAAAAAACCTGACGCCATCCGGCGAAACAAGCCACAGCTGCTAGAGTTTTGGGCATTGCCCATTTCGCCGCCGGAGCCATTTACGGCATGAGTGAGTCTCGCCCCCAAGCCTTCCTGAGCGCGCCAACTCCGTCGCAAACGCGCCTGTCGTTTTGCGAAGCGACTCCGCGTGACCTCAAGCGCTGGATTGCCGACCTGCCCAAGGCCAACATCGGCGAAACCGCCCGCCTGCTTTATCAAGCCTTGGGCGAACTCAATCTGTTGCTCACGCCCAGCGATAACCGCCTCAACCTGCTGGAGCTGATACGCCCCGAGGTGTATTTCGTCTGCCAGCATCTGGAGCGACATTTCCTGCATCAGGCGATCATGCTCGACGAGCGTTCGCGCAAGATCAGCAATCTGTGTCAGGCCCTGCAAAGTCATTTGGCGATCGGCTACAAACAGATCGTGCTGCGGATCGCGCCGAAGTACAGCAACGATCGTGCAGCATTGGTCAGCACGGCCCTGCAACGGGCAGCCCATGCGTTCAAAGGCCAATTGCTGCGCGCCACGCAGTTATACAGCTCGCCGCCGGAACACCTGTGGTTCGAACTGCATCAGCTGTATCGCAGCGCCGCTGAATTACAACTGCAACACCGCCGTGTGCACGACGATCTGGCCAGCCTGACGACAGAGCTGAGCCTGGAACAGACTTACATCGCCGCACTCTTGCTGGGCAGCGCCCGTTGCAATCAGTTGCGGCAGAACCAGATCGCCCGCCTGGCTGAAGTGCTGGAGCCGTGGAGTGCATTGCTCAAACTGCACCCCGCAAGCCCGGACGCTGGCCTGTTGGCAATCAGCTCAGAACTGGATGCCGGCCCCCGCTACCGCAACATGTTTCGCAGCGAGCAACAGCGTGGATTACTTGGCTTCGATCCACAGCCACTGGTGAATGCCATCGAAGCGCATTTGCTGCATCAGGACACGTCAACGCCGCTGCCCGTCGCGGCCGGGCTGAGCTTCGATACCCTGCAGCACTTGCATGCAGCCTGGGGTCAGGCTGCCGAACGCAGTTTTCAACGCACGGTCGGCCAAGGCAATCTGACCGTGTGCGTGGGCATGAGCGCCCTGCACTTCTACCTCGGCGGCGAGCGCAGTTTCAGCGACATGCTCAAACATCCAGGCGCCCGCGCAGCGAATTTCAGCAACGTAGTGGCCAAAGGTGAAAAGGACAGCTGGAGCCAGGCCTTCGACGCGGCACCGCAAAACAATGAGCAGTTTTTGCCCTACGAAGAAATCCAGTACGACCACCTCGTCGAAGACGAAAGCAGCACCGACGCCGCGCCGCACTATCCGACTTACGCGTTGCCAGTGATCAATCACAGCCCCGGCGGTTACTGTCTGGCGTGGCCAAATGAAGTGCCCGCCGAGTTACAGGCCGGAGAAATGCTCGGGATTCAGGACAGTGTCAGTCTGGGCTGGAGCATCGCGGTGATTCGCTGGATCCGTCAGGTGCGCGGTGGTGGCACACAAATGGGCATTGAACTGGTGGCACCGCACGCGCAGCCCTGCGGTTTGCAACTGGTGCGCTCGCGGGACGATCACAGTCAGTATCTGCGCGGATTATTGTTGCCGGAGATCAGCGCGATCGATGTACCTGCGACGCTGCTTGCGCCGCGCCTGCCTTTTCAGGAGGGCAGCAAAGTGCTGATCAACACCCACGGCGAAGAACATCGCGCCGGGCTGGATCGCCGGGTGGCGAGTACGCACAGTTTCAATCAGTTTGCCTACCGCTCGCTGGAGGCCGCGCAGAATGGCGGGAGCGAGGAAGATTTTGATTCGTTGTGGAAATCGCTTTGAGTGCCCGCCGATGGATCGGCGGCGCTACCTTCGCGAGCAGGCTCGCTCCCACATTGGAATGCATTTCAACTGTGGGAGCGAGCCTGCTCGCGAAGAGGTCAAGTCAGGCGATAGAGATCTCAGAGCTGCCCGTCGCGATCACGGAAGCCCAGCAGATACAGCACGCCATCCAGACCCAACGTCGAAATCGCCTGCTTCGCCGACTGCTTGACCAGTGGCTTGGCCCGGAACGCTACGCCCAAACCGGCAATCGCCAGCATCGGCAGGTCATTCGCGCCGTCGCCGACCGCGATGGTCTGCTCCAGACGCAAACCTTCCTTGTGCGCCAGCTCTTTCAACAGATCAGCCTTGCGCTGTGCATCGACAATTGGCTCGATCGCCACGCCGGTGCACTTGCCGTCGACCACTTCCAGTTCGTTGGCGAACACATAGTCGATGCCGAGTTTGGCCTGCAACTGCTTGGCGAAATAGGTGAAGCCGCCCGAGAGGATCGCGGTCTTGTAGCCCAGACGCTTGAGCTCGGCGAACAGCGTTTCCGCGCCTTCGGTCAGACGCAGTGAAGCGCCGATCGAGTCGAGTACGCTGACGTCGAGGCCTTTGAGCAAGGCCAGACGCTCTTTGAAACTGGCGCGGAAATCCAGCTCACCGGCCATGGCGCGCTCGGTGATTTCAGATACCTGTTCGCCCACACCGGCAGCCTTGGCCAGTTCGTCGATGACCTCGGCCTCGATCAGCGTCGAATCCATGTCGAACACCGCCAGACGACGGTTGCGACGGAACAGCGAATCTTCCTGGAAGGCGATGTCGACGTTCAGCTCTTGGGCAACGCTGAGGAATTCGGCACGCAGCGCTTGCGGATCGGCCGCTTCGCCACGTACAGAAAACTCGATGCAGCCCTTGCCTTTGTCGGCCGGCGTGTCCAGCGGCATGCGACCCGACAGACGGTCGATATGGTCGATGTTCAAACCGTATTTGGCGGTGATCGAGCTGACGGCCTGCAATTGGCCGGCGGTCACTTTGCGGGTCAGCAGGGTGACGATGTGGCGCTTCTTGCCCTGATTGCCCACCCACTGCTGGTAATCCTCTTCGGACACCGGAGTGAAGCGCACCTGCTGGTCGAGCTCGTAGCCCTTGAACAGGATGTCCTTGAGCACGGATTTCCCCTGCTCGGAATCGGGGATTTCAACCAGGATGCCGAACGACAGCGTGTCGTGGATCACCGCCTGACCGATGTCGAGAATGTTCACACCACCCTGTGCCAGAACACCGGTAATGGCTGCCGTCAGACCCGGACGGTCGACTCCCGTGATGTTAATCAGGACGATTTCGCGCAACGCGCACCCCCGCAACTGGAAAAAAACCGCATTCTACCCACTTTCAGTGACCATCGGGCACCGCGAGCGCTTTGCCGGTCTAGGGCCTGTCGCTATACTGCGCGTCAACTTCACGGACAAAAGAGCCGAGCTCAGTGAACCGGCCCACGCCAGTTAAAACCGATAACTTCTTCCTGCTGATCTTCCGTGCACTGCGCCACCGCCGTGTACCGATTGCATTGCGCATTGCCAGCCATAACGTGATCCTGGTCGCTCTGGCCCTGGTGATCTATGCCGGCGTGATGGGTTTGCAATTCAAGCAGGCCATGCACCAGCAGGCCGATGCGCTGGGCGAAAGCCTGACCACGCAGACCGCGACCTCTGCCACCGAGCTGTTGGTGTCCAATGACATCCTCAGCCTCAATGTGCTGCTCAACAACCTGACCAAGAACAAACTGGTGGCCCACGCGGCGATCTACAGCGTGGATAACCGCATCCTCGCCGAGTCCGGTCAGCGGCCCAAGCACAGCCTGCTGGGCGAAGCCGAAGGCATGTACGAGAGCAAGATCACCTTCCAGGACGTGACCGCCGGGCAACTGCGCATCAGCCTGGACATGGATCAGTTCCAGCAGCCGATGACCATCAGCCTGCAAAGCATGGGCATTCTCAGCGGTATTCTGTTGGCGCTGTCGCTGGCCCTGAGCCTGCGCATGGGCCGCTATCTGTCGACGCCGCTGCTGCAATTGCGCGTCTGGTTGCGCCGCATCGACGAACACACGCCGGGCATCGATCGTCAGGATGAAATCGGCGATCTGGCGCGTCAGCTGCACGCCAATTACGCGCCGGAGCCTGCACCTGAACCGGAGCCTGAGTTCGAGGACGAAGAAGACGAGCCGGAGTTCGAGGTGCGCAACTTGCGTGATCCGAGTTTCGACGAAACCCGTCCGATGGCCGCGCAGAAGCCGGCGCCGCGACATCTGGTCAGCACCGTCGAAGACGATGATGACGATGACGCATTCGCCGACCTGCGCGACGAGTCGCTCAATGGCGCGCCGCAACCCGTTATCCGCCAACCGTCGCCAAGCGTGCCGCAGCACACCGCCGTACTGGCCGTGCAACTGGGCTCTCAGGAGCAACTGCGCCGCTTGCCACGGGCACGCCTGGAAGAGTTGCAGGAACGCTATCGCGACTGCCTCGATCAGGCCGCTTCGTTGTATCAGGGCGAAATCGAAACCCTGAACGACGGGAGCACGCTGATGCTGTTCCACACCGAGGACAGCGGTGACGATTACCTGACCAATGCGATCTGCTGCGGCGAGTTGCTGCGGGCCTTGGGTCATCAGTTGCAGATTGAAGTCGCGGACAGCGGCATCACCCTGCAACTGCAATTGGGCCTGACTTTGGGCGATGAGTTGTTCGGTCTGAGTCAGATCGATCTGTTGCTGACCGATTCGGCACAGGACGCACTGGCCCTGTCGCAGCACAGCCGCAACCTGCTGCTGGTTGAGCGCAAGATCAGTGACGATGCGCTGATCCGCCAGCGTGCGCGGATCCGCCCGATTGCCAGCCCTGAGGGTGCTTGCTGCGTGGAGCGGTTGATGGAGCCTTATCCGTCGATGCTCGAACGGCAGCTGGCGCGGATGCATGAGCGCCGGGCGTAGGCCTTAAGTCAGAAGCACAGAAGCCCGCAGATGAGTGATTGTCTGCGGGCTTTTTTGTGGATGACTGAAAAGCCCCTCACCCTAGCCCTCTCCCCGAGGGAGAGGGGACTGATTGGGGGATATTGGAGAGCTACACCGACTTGAGCGCCCTGCTGTGAATCCAGAATCGCCAAGCTCTTTCAGGTCGACGTATGACGCAAGACGCCTCGGTCCGCCCCTGCTCAACCGAATCCATAATCGCCAGGATCTTTCAGGTCGATGTATAGCGCCAGACACCTCGGTCAATCCCTGCTCTACCGAATCCATAATCGCCAATCTCTTTCAGGTCGATGTATAGCGCCAGACACCTCGGTCAGTCCCTGCTCTACCGAATCCATAATCGCCAATCTCTTTCAGGTCGATGTATAGCGCCAGCCCCCTCGGTTAGTCCCTGCTCTACCGAATCCATAATCGCCAAGCTCTTTCAGGTCGATGTATAGCGCCAGCCCCCTCGGTCAGTCCCTGCTCTACCGAATCCATAATCGCCAATCTCTTTCAGGTCGATGTATAGCGCCAGACACCTCGGTTAGTCCCCTCTCCCTCCGGGAGAGGGTTAGGGTGAGGGGCTTTTGATCTTCTATCCCAGACACAACAAAGCCCGCACAAGGCGGGCTCTGTTCTGACTCGTTCCAGCTTAGAAGCGGAACACTTCCATATCAGTCCGAATCGGCGATGCCATCGGTATTTTCGGCTGCTTCTCGGCTTCCGCTGCCGGCGCGGCCGGTTTCGGTGCCGATTTACGTGGTGCCTCAGCCACCGGTGGCTGATTGGCCAAAGGCTTCAGCGCTACCGACAATTGCTCGGCCAGACGCTGCAGCAAAATGCCCTGCGCCTGCACCTGCGAAGCCGTGCTGCCGGCGTGCAGCTCTTGCAGATGCACGATGCGGTTATCGCGCACCTGACCACGGCGATCAATCAAGCGCCACTGTGCATCAAGAATCGCCGGCTGTTTCGCGCCGGAGTCCAGACGCGTGATAGTCAGCAATACCTGCACATCCGGGGTGAACCCACCGGTGGCCGGTGCCAGCACCACACGTTGGCTGTCCAGGTGACCCGCCACCTGACGCATCAGCAACTGATCAATATCCGACGAAAGGCTGCCAGCCCAACGACCGTCGGTCGCCGCTTGCAGACTGCCGTCCGGTTGACGTTGCAGCAATGTCTCACGTTGCAGGTAATCGGCTACGACTACCGGGCCCAACAAAACCGCCATGCCAGCGCTTTGCGCAGGCTGAACCGGACTTCCGCTGTCCAGTTGATACAGCGACACCGGCTGGTGAACGCTGCAACCCGCCAGGCCAAGAACGCCGGCGAGCAGGAAAATAAGGGGGCGCAGAGCAGTCATCATCCCGTCCAGGTGGCCGCCACAAGGCTGACCACAGTGAAAATACTCAATAAATATGAAGAACGCTCGGCCACGCCGGCGCTTGGAAAGGGCATATCATCCGTGAATATGCGTTCCGACTCCAGCGCCAAAGCGTCGATCTACGCGTTAAATCGTGGACCGAGCTCTCTAGGACGCCTAATTGAGGTTTTCGACGAGCAGCGCATCGACCCGCTGGAATCCCCTTGGAAGCTTGTTGCCACGACGTCCACGTTCACCTTTGTAGTGTTCAAGGTCGTCAGCCTTCAGCGACAGGGTGCGTTTTCCGGCCTGCAACACCAAGGTGGCGCCTTCCGGAATGACGGCGATGTCCGTGACATATTCTTCGCGACTGGCCACACGCTCACCGGGAATACCGATGATCTTGTTGCCTTTGCCCTTCCCTAATTGTGGCAGATCGCTGATTTTGAAGATCAGCAGGCGACCTTCGGTCGTGACCGAGGCCAGCCAGTTGTGCTCACGATCAGCCACTGGGCGCGGCGCGATCACTTTGGCGTTGTTCGGCAGGCTCAACAGGGCTTTACCGGCCTTGTTCTTGGCTTGCAGGTCTTCGCCTTTCACCACGAAGCCGTAACCGGCGTCCGAGGCGATCACGTACAACGCGTCGTCTTCCGGCATCAGCACGCATTCGAAGGTCGCTCCCGGTGGCGGCGTCAGACGACCGGTCAACGGTTCGCCCTGACCACGTGCCGACGGCAGCGTATGCGCAGCAACCGAATAGCTGCGGCCGGTGGAGTCAATCACCACGGCAGACTGGTTGGAGCGCCCCGCCGCCGAGGTCTTGAAGCCGTCGCCCGCCTTGTACGACAGACCGGTCGCGTCAATCTCGTGACCTTTGGCCGAACGAATCCAGCCTTTTTCCGACAGGACGACGGTAACTTTCTCGTTCGGCAGCAGATCGTGTTCGGTCAACGCTTTGGCTTCGCTGCGCTCGACGATTGGCGAACGACGGTCGTCGCCATAGGTTTCGGCATCCTTGATCAGCTCGGTGCGCACCAGTTTTTTCAGCTTGGCTTCGCTGCCCAGCAGCGCTTGCAGCTTGGCTTGTTCCTTGAGCAGTTCGTCCTGCTCGTCGCGCAGCTTCATCTCTTCCAGTCGCGCCAACTGACGCAGACGGGTGTCGAGGATGTAGTCGGCCTGAATCTCGCTGAGGGCGAAACGCTCGATCAGCTTGGCTTTCGGGTGCTCCTCGGTACGAATGATGTGGATCACTTCATCGAGGTTGAGGTAAGCGATCAACAAACCGTCCAACAGGTGCAGGCGACGCTCGACCTTGTCGAGGCGGAATTGCAGGCGGCGACGCACGGTCTGCACGCGGAATTCCAGCCATTCAACCAGCAAGGCACGCAGATTTTTCAGCTGCGGCTTGCCGTCCAGACCGATGATGTTGACGTTGACCCGGTAGGTCGACTCCAGCTCGGTGCTGGCGAACAGGTGCTGCATCAGCGCTTCGTGATCGACGCGGCTGTTGACCGGGATGATGACGATGCGGCACGGGTTTTCGTGGTCGGATTCGTCACGCAGGTCAGCGATCTGCGGCGCTTTCGACGGTTTCGCCTGCATCAGCGCAGCGATCTGCTCCAGCACTTTCGCACCGGACACCTGATGCGGCAGCGCGGTGACGATAATGTCGCCGTCCTCGACGTGGTACACGGCGCGCATGCGCACTGAACCCTTGCCGGTTTCGTACATTTTCAGCAGGTCGGCGCGCGGCGTGATGATTTCCGCTTCGGTCGGATAGTCCGGGCCCTGAATGTGTTCGCAGAGCTGTTCGACCGTGGCTTTCGGCTCATCGAGCAGACGCACGCAAGCGGTGGCGACTTCACGCAGGTTGTGCGGCGGCACGTCGGTGGCCATGCCCACGGCGATGCCGGTGGTGCCGTTGAGCAGAATGTTCGGCAGGCGCGCCGGCAACACCAGCGGCTCCTGCAAGGTGCCGTCGAAGTTCGGGCCCCAGTCGGCAGTGCCTTGGCCGAGTTCGCTGAGCAGTACTTCGGAATAACGCGACAAGCGTGCTTCGGTGTAACGCATGGCGGCGAAGGACTTCGGATCATCCGGCGCACCCCAGTTGCCCTGGCCGTCGACCAGCGTGTAGCGATAGCTGAACGGCTGGGCCATCAGCACCATCGCTTCGTAGCACGCCGAGTCACCGTGCGGGTGGAACTTACCGAGCACGTCACCGACGGTACGCGCCGATTTCTTGTGTTTGGAATCGGCGTCCAGGCCCAACTCGCTCATCGCATAAATGATGCGACGCTGTACTGGTTTCAGGCCGTCGCCGATATGCGGCAAGGCACGGTCCATGATCACGTACATGGAGTAGTTGAGGTAGGCACTTTCGGTGAAGTCGGCCAACGAGCGGCGTTCTACACCGTCCAGGCTGAGATCAAGGGGGTTGCTCATGCAGGCCTCATCGGTTCGTTGTCTGGCGCAGCAGCATGGTGCCACCGCGCTGAGTAAATTCAAGTTTGTTCAGGGCGCTCATGCCGAGCAGCACCTGATCGCCATGCAGCCCCGGCGCCACCAGTGCGCGAACATCCCGCAGCACGATGTCGCCCAGTTGCAGGCGGTCGATTTTGGTCCGATAGCCCTGGCTCAGGCCATTGGCCGTGCTCAGGGTCACTCCGAAACCTTCTTCCAGCTTCAAACGTTTGGCCAGATCAGCCGGGATCGCTACATCGGTTGCGCCGGTGTCGAGCATGAACTCCACCGGCTCACCGTTGATCTGACCACTGGCGACAAAATGCCCCTGGGCATTGCCGGCCAGTTTCACCTCGATAAAACCTTCGCCCTGCTCCGTCGTGACCACCACGTTCGGATTCTGCTGGCGTTGCTCCCACTGGCCGAAAAACCGCGTCGCCAGAAACAGTGCCGCGCACCACGCCAGAATCATCAGCACCCGACCGGCGCGCTTGCCCGGCGGTTGCTGGCTCATGGCTTGGCGCTCCAGCCACCGTCAGGTGCAGCGAAGCGCCAGACGATCGGCCGAACCTCACCGTCGGCGCGCGGGCCGAAATTATTGTCGACGCCGACCCATGCACCATCAGCGTCAACGATCAGCGCCTCTTCCAACCCGAAGTTCTGCGAGTAACGGCGGTTGGCCTGCAACAGTTCCGCGGCGTACGACCAGCAACGCTCGACCTTGGCGGTCTGCGCATCGCGCCGACAAATCTGGAAGGCGTTGCGCTCAAGGGTAAACAATTTGCCGTTAAACAACGAAAGGTCGGAAAAGTCTCGGTCGACCGCTCTGGCCTTCGGGAACTGCGGCGGCTGCATTTCCTTGCCACCCTCGCTGAGCAGCACGCAACGACCGTCGCAATCCCACACCGTCTGCTGGCGCTTGATCAGCAGCAAACCACGGCTTTGCCGCTCGGCGGCAAGCCACATCTGATCGCCCGCCGGGCTGATCGCCAGGCCTTCGAAGATCGCATTGAAATGCAGGAGCATGCCGCTGGCCCGCGCTTCGCGAACCATCATCGGCGAGATCTTCAGCCAGTTGACCGGGCCGCTGACGGGCACCTGCAAGACCGCCGCGTGGCCCTCGCTGACAATGTAGCGATTACCGGCGCTGTCGCAGCTGATGCCCTCGAAATCCAGATCGCCACCGCGCACGAACGACGCGGCCCAATTGCGCGAGCGCAACCCCCACGGCAAACCGGTGTCCGGCACCAGGGGTACGTCGATGTGCAAGGCTTCGGCCTGCCAGACCTGATCGGCGGTATTGAGCCGATAGATCTGATCGTCATCGCGGTCCGACACCGTCCACAACTCGCCGCCACACATGGCCAGCCCGGACAGGTTGCCGCCGCGCATGCCGTCGACCGGGTGCTCGGAGAGCACGCGCAATTCCTGCAACGGCTCGGCCGACACGCTCATCGCACTCAGCAGCAACGCACCCGCCAAGGCCCAGCCAAACCGCATCAGGCCAGCACCTCGGCGAGGTTGCCTTTGGATTCGAGCCAGGTCTTGCGGTCACCGGCGCGTTTCTTCGCCAGCAGCATGTCCATCATTTCCGAGGTTTGCGCGAAATCTTCGCCCAGCGTCAATTGCACCAGACGCCGGGTGTTCGGGTCCATGGTGGTTTCACGCAGCTGCGGCGGGTTCATTTCACCCAGACCTTTGAATCGAGTGACCTGTGGTTTGCCGCGTTTCTTCTCGGCGACCAGACGGTCGAGAATGCCGTCGCGCTCGGCCTCGTCGAGGGCGTAATAGATCTCTTTGCCCAAGTCGATGCGATACAGCGGCGGCATCGCCACGTAGACGTGACCGGCATCCACCAGCGGGCGGAAATGCTGGACGAAAAGCGCGCAGAGCAGCGTGGCAATGTGCAGACCGTCGGAGTCGGCGTCGGCAAGGATGCAGATCTTGCCGTAACGCAGTTGGCTCATGTCCGCCGCGCCCGGATCGACACCGATGGCCACGGCGATGTTGTGCACTTCCTGGCTGGCCAGCACTTCGCTGCCGTCGACTTCCCAGGTGTTGAGGATCTTGCCGCGCAACGGCAGGATCGCCTGGAATTCCTTGTCCCGTGCTTGCTTGGCGGAACCGCCAGCGGAATCACCTTCGACGAGGAACAGCTCGGAACGCATCGGATCCTGCCCGGCGCAGTCAGCCAGCTTACCCGGCAACGCAGGGCCCTGAGTGACGCGTTTGCGCTCGACCTTTTTGCTGGCCTTGAGGCGCCGACCGGCGTTGTTGATCGCTAGTTCAGCCAGCGCCAGACCGGTTTCCGGGTTGGCGTTGAGCCACAGGCTGAAGGCGTCCTTGACCACACCAGAGACAAACGCCGCCGCTTCACGCGATGACAGACGCTCTTTGGTCTGGCCGGAGAATTGCGGCTCCTGCATTTTCATCGACAGGACGAACGCGATGCGCTCCCAGACGTCTTCCGGCGCCAGCTTCACGCCGCGCGGCAGCAGGCTGCGGAATTCGCAAAACTCGCGCATCGCATCGAGCAGGCCCTGACGCAAACCGTTGACGTGGGTACCACCCTGCGCCGTCGGGATCAGGTTGACGTAGCTTTCCTGCACCGCGTCGCCACCTTCCGGCAGCCACAGCAGCGCCCAGTCGACCGCCTCTTTGTTACCGGCGAAAGCGCCGCAGAACGGCTCGTCCGGCAGGCGTTCGAATTCGCTGACCGCATCGACCAGATACGAGCGCAGGCCGTCTTCGTAATGCCACTCGACTTTCTCGCCGGTGCCTTTGTCTTCAAAGCTGACCAGCAGCCCCGGGCACAAAACGGCCTTGGCCTTGAGCACATGCTTGAGGCGGCTGATGGAGAATTTCGGTGAATCGAAGTATTTCGGATCCGGCGCGAAGTACACGCTGGTGCCGGTGTTGCGCTTGCCGACGGTGCCAACGATTTCCAGCTCGGTGGCTTTGTAGCCATCGGCGAACGTCATCTGGTATTCGCTGCCGTCACGCTTTACGCGCACACGGACTTCGGTCGACAAGGCGTTGACCACAGAAATACCCACGCCGTGCAGACCGCCGGAGAACTGGTAATTCTTGTTGGAAAACTTGCCGCCCGCGTGGAGCTTGGTGAGGATCAGCTCGACGCCCGACACACCCTCTTCCGGGTGGATGTCGACCGGCATGCCACGGCCGTCATCGCTGACTTCCAGCGAGTGGTCGGCGTGCAGGATGACCTGCACCGATTTGGCGTGGCCGGCCAGAGCTTCGTCGACGCTGTTGTCGATGACTTCCTGGGCGAGGTGGTTCGGCCGACTAGTGTCGGTGTACATGCCGGGGCGTTTGCGCACCGGGTCGAGGCCCGAGAGGACTTCGATGGCGTCGGCGTTATAAGAGCTAGCGCTGGGAGTGGCCATAAGGTCTCGTCGTCAGTCATTCATGAAATAGGGGCAAGACTTCACAGTGCGGTGAAATCGATTGCCTGATACACATCGGCGCCAATGCCGGCAAAACTCAGCAACGCCGGCAACTGCCCGGCAAACCCCTGGTAACTGTGATCGCCGCCAGCCTGAATGCGCAAGGCACAGGCCCGGTAATACTGCTGGGCGAGGCGATAATCCAGTGTTTCATCGCCGGTCTGCAACCAGACCTGATAGCGCTGGGCATCCTGAGGCGCCGGCACTTCCAGTTCAGCCAGAGCGGTGACGTGGTCGTGGGTCAATTCCCAGGTTTCATCGGTATACAGGTTTTTCTGCGTGCCCAGATAGCCGTCGAACATCCGGTGCGGGCTGACCGCCGGGTTGACCAGCAGGGCTTTCAGGCCATGGCGCTCGGCCAGGTGAGTCGCATAGTAGCCGCCGAGTGAGCTTCCCACCAGCAGCGGGCTGCCCAGTTCGGCAATCGCTTGTTCCAACTGACCGATGGCTTCGCGCGGGTGGTGATGCAGGGCCGGAACACGCAGTTTGTCGCTCAAACCCAGTTGCTCCATCACCGTTACCAGCTGACAGGCCTTTTTCGAGGCTGGGGCGCTGTTGAAACCGTGGATATAGAGGATCGAACCGGACATTTGAGCTCCCTGGGTGTCGGTTTGGGTTTGCGGAGTTTACAGGGAGAGAAGAGCGGATTGGGGGTGGGCCTGATAATTTGGTGTGACAGCACGAGCTGCCCTCACCCTAGCCCTCTCCCGGAGGGAGAGGGAACTGAATGGGGGATATTTCAGAAGTACGCCGACCTGAAAGTAATTTGCCGAATCCATAATCGACTCGGTATTTCAGGTCGGCGTATGACGCCAGACACCTCGGTCGGCCCCCTCTCCCACCGGGAGAGGGCTGGGCGGGCGGCGTTCCGATGAGGGGCTCTTGATCGAAAATCAGTAACCTTCGGAACCGTAATCAACGGTAAAAGCAAAACCAGTCACGCGCTCCACGCCAGTCTCCAACCGCCCATCCGGCAACAACCGCAACCAGCGATACCCCGGCGCCTGCTCCCCTACCTTGAAATCCTCACTCCCCGGCTCGAACTGAATGCACGTCGAAGGCGAAGCCATCAAGCGCACGCCATTGCGCTCGCGATCAATCTCCTGATGCACATGCCCCCACAACACCGCGCGGGCCTGTGGAAAACGATCCAGCACCTCGAAAAATGCTTCAGGATTGCGCAAGCCAATCGGCTCCATCCATGCGCAACCAATCGACACCGGATGATGGTGGAAGCACACCAGATGATGACGCTCCGGCGCTTCGCTCAGCGAGCGGGCCAGCAGTTGCAGTTGATCGTCCTGCAGGTACCCCGGCACCGAACCCGGCACCGCCGAATCAAGCATCGTCACCCGCCAGTTGCCGATATCCACAATCGGTTCCAGCAATGCGCTTTGAACGGCGGCGACCGCCATGATCTGTGGTTCGTCGTGATTACCGGGAATCCACCGCGCCGGGGCAGCGATCTGCGCGCTCAGCTGGCGAAATTGCTGATACGACTCCAGCGTGCCGTCCTGGGAGATATCGCCGGTGGCCAGAATCAGATCGATCTGCGGCTGCTGCCCCAGCACCAACTCAATGACCTTTTGCAGGCTGTCGCGGGTGTTCATGCCCAGCAGCGTGCCGTCCGCTTCAGCGAATAAATGGCTGTCGGACAACTGCACCAGCAACGCCGGATCGGCGGTGGTCAACGTGGATACGCTCGGCAAGGCGTTCTCCCAAGGCAAAAGCACGGAATCGATCGAGTGCCGCAATTATGCTGGGGGATGACAGAAAGAGGAAACCGCCGAACCGGACGCAGTTCACAACTAGCGTACGACTTCGTACTCGTGCCCCAACGCCAGGCAATGACTCAGCCATTCCCCCAGAAAAAGATTGAGCTGAGCCTTTTCATCCGGCTGATGCATCGCCGCATTCGGATAAGGATAGATGCCACGAAAGCGTCGGGCATGTTCGGCGCTGACCACTTCAGCCATGCGCGCGTCGTGATAGACCTGCACTTCCAGTTGCGGCACCGGCAACCACGGCAGGCTGTGTTCCTGGCGCACTTGCAACGTCGTAGTGTATGGGCAGGTTTGCAGCACTTCGAGGGCCAGCACGCCGAGCATCTGCTCGCCCTGAGTCACGGCGATGCGCCGCGCCTCGGGCTCGTTGCGCATGTCCGGCAGCAGTCGCATCAGGCGCGCGTAGTTGGCCTCGCAGGCGGCTTGCAGCCCCACGAGGTCGACTCGATAGCGATCGCGCAACTTGTTTACGACCATAACCCCCTCACTTCGGCGCGGTTCAGCGCCAGCCATTGCAAAGCGATGATGCTCGCCGCGTTGGCAATGCGTCCGTCACGGACGGCCTGCAAGGCATCTTCAAAGGCCCAGACCGTGACGCGGATATCTTCTGCCTCTTCTTCCAGGCCATGCAGGCCGCCAACGCCGTCAGTGCTGCAACGCCCCAAGTACAAATGCACGAACTCGTTGCTGCCACCCGGCGACGGGAAATATTTGGTCATCGGCCACAGTGCCTTGATGTCCAGCCCAGCTTCCTCCTGCGCTTCGCGGTGAGCAACTTCTTCCGGCTGCTCATCCTTATCGATCAGACCAGCGACCAGCTCGACCAGCCATGGATTGTCGGTCTTGCCCATGGCGCCGATGCGGAACTGCTCGATCAGCACCACTTCATCGCGCTGCGGATCGTACGGCAGCATGCACACGGCATCGTGACGGACAAAGATTTCACGGTTGATTTCGCGGCTCATGCCACCGGCGAACAATTCATGGCGCAGGTGAACACGGTCGAGCTTGTAAAAGCCCTCGTAGCATTTTTCGCGCCGCACGATATCGACAGCGGTCGGAATGGCGTTGGCAAAATCAGTCATGAGCATCCTCTTTACTGCAGATCCATTACGAGGTTGCTCTGTGTGACTGGCAACCTCGACTTCGCGCCATCCTAACGCGCCCGAACGGTTTGATGCAGCCCCTTTACCGTCAGCGGGATGGACGGTGGAGGCGAAACCCACTCTAATTAGCTTAGTGGCGAACTGACTGCTTCTGCGAGAGTCGAAGCGGATATCTTTTTGCCTTCCCCTGCTTTCGAAAGGACGCCCATGTCGCTTTTCAAAATTGCCTCCGTGGCCGCCATTGCCCTGACCCTGGGCGCGTGCGCCAGCCTGTTCCAACCCAATTACCGCACGCCGCTGGAAACCACCCGCGATGCGTCGGAACAACTGAAACCGGGCTGTTCCAACCCGGATTGCCCGCTGGTAAACATCGACACCCTGCGCTTCCCGGCCGAACCTGCGCTGGACGGCATCATCGAAAAACGTCTGCTGCAAATGACCCGCACCGAGAAAAACGCCCCGGTAGCGCCGACCCTGGCGGCCTACCGCGATCAGTTCCTGGCCAGCGCCGGCCCACGCAACAGCAGCTACCTGCAAGCGAAAGTACGTGAGCAGCATGACGGCTTGGTGATCATCGAGTTGTCGAGCTACCTCGACACCGGCGGCGCGCATGGCACCCCGGGTCGCGGCTTCATCAACTATTCGCGCCAGCAGCACAAAGTGCTGAACCTGTCCGACATGCTGATGCCGGGTCAGGAAGAGGCGTTCTGGAAAGCGGCGCAGGTCGCGCACAACAGCTGGTTGATCAGCACCAAGCTCGATCAGGAAGCGGACTTTGTGAAGAGCTGGCCGTTCGTGAAAACCCCGAACGTGGCGCTGACCTATGGCGGCGTGATCCTCAAGTACGACGTGACCACCATTGCGCCTTACGCGCTGGGCCACGTCGAACTGAAGATTCCTTATCCGCGTCTGAACGGCATTCTCAAGCCTGAGCTGTTTCCCGGCCGTAACTGAAGGCCCGGCCCAGCACTAGCTGCAACAGCCCTGCCAGCACCAGCGCCGGCAGGGTTGCGCCGACATCCGGATACAGATTTGCCAGCAAATGGTAGGTGCTCACGCCCCCCAGCCACGCCAACAACGCCGGCCAGCGCAATGCGGCCGACGCGACCTGAGCACTGCGTTTGCGCAGGATGAAGTGATCCACCAGCACCACGCCGAACAGCGGCGCAAACACCGAACCGATCAACAGCAGGAAGTTCTGGTACTGCGCCAACGGCGCCAGCAGTGCGATCAGCGTGCAGATGACGCCGATGGCCAAGGCCAGATGCTCGACTTTCAGGCGCAACAGAATCCCGCTGGAAACCGCCGCCGAATGAATATCGGCGAAAGCGTTTTCCGACTCATCGAGCAGAATCAGCAACAGCGGAATGCCCAGCCCGGCGCCGGCCAGTGCCAGCAGCAGCGCATTGACTTCACCGCTCGGCGCGAAGGCCAGGGTGTAGGCGACGCCGAGGCTCATCAGCCAGAAGTTGCCGATGAAGAAACCGACGGCAGTACCGCCGAAAACATTCTTCGCCCGCTTGCCGAAACGCGAGTAGTCGGCGATCAGCGGCAACCACGACAGCGGCATCGCAATCGCAATGTCGAAGCCCACGGCGAACGGCAGCGAACCGTCACCGGCACGCGACCAGAGATCGGCCAGATCGGCTTTGGCAAACAGGTTCCAGGTCAGCCACAGGCACGCCGCCAACAGCAGCCAGATGCCCCACTTGCGCAGGATCTGTCGCACGAAGGTCAACGGCCCGCTGACCGCAAGCAGAGTCGCCAGGGCGCCGAAAAACAGCGTCCACAACATCGGGCTCGACCACAGCGAACCTTCGCTGAACGCACGGGTGCCGAGCAGGCTCGCGGCGTCGCGCATGACGATGATTTCAAACGAGCCCCAACCGATCAGTTGCAGCAGATTGAGCAGCGCCGGCAGGCTCGCGCCTTTGCTGCCGAGGCTGAGTTTCAGCGCGGCCATCGACGACAGGCCGGTGTCACTGCCGATCACGCCAACGGCGGCCAGGAGCAGCACGCCCACCAGCGTGCCAAGGAAAATCGCCAGCAGCGAACCGGACAGGCCCAGACCTGGCGCGAGCAATGCACCGGTCTGCAGAACCATCAGGCCGATACCGAGGGAGAACCACAGAGAAAACAGATCGCGACCGCCAAATACACGCTTGTCGGCGGGCACGGCGAGGTCGGGAGAATAAGTGCTGGGTTGAATGCTCAAGGGTGTTATCTCAGAGGGACATTTGTTGTTGTGTTGATCGCATTCGCGAGCAGGCTCGCTCCCACATTTGAATGCATTCCAAAGTGGGAGCGAGCCTGCTCGCGAAGGGGCCCTTGCAGGCCCACCCTTTCAGGTCAGATCAAACCTTCTTGTACAGCTGACTGCCTTCCTTCTTGAACCGCTCGGCCTGTTCCGCCAGGCCTTGGGCGACGTCCACGTCGACCGCGTCGATCCGCTGGTTGGCCGCGTATTCGCGGACTTCCTGAGTGATCTTCATCGAGCAGAATTTCGGCCCGCACATCGAACAGAAGTGCGCGACCTTGGCCGAATCCTTCGGCAGGGTTTCATCGTGATACGAACGCGCGGTGTCCGGATCGAGGCCGAGGTTGAACTGGTCTTCCCAACGGAATTCGAAACGCGCCTTGCTCAAGGCGTTGTCGCGAATCTGTGCGCCCGGATGCCCTTTGGCCAAGTCCGCTGCGTGGGCAGCAATCTTGTACGTGATGATCCCGGTCTTCACGTCATCCTTGTTCGGCAGGCCCAAGTGTTCCTTCGGCGTCACGTAGCAAAGCATCGCGCAACCGAACCAGCCGATCATCGCCGCACCGATACCCGAGGTGATGTGATCGTAGCCCGGGGCGATGTCGGTGGTCAGCGGGCCGAGGGTGTAGAACGGCGCCTCGTCGCAGCACTCCAGCTGCTTGTCCATGTTCTCTTTGATCAACTGCATCGGCACGTGGCCCGGGCCTTCGATCATGGTTTGCACGTCGTGCTTCCAGGCTATCTTGGTCAGTTCGCCCAAGGTTTCCAGTTCGCCGAATTGCGCGGCATCGTTGGCGTCGGCAATCGACCCCGGACGCAAGCCATCGCCCAGCGAGAAGCTGACGTCATAAGCTTTCATGATTTCGCAGATCTCTTCGAAATGCGTGTAGGCGAAGTTTTCCTTGTGATGCGCCAGGCACCACTTGGCCATGATCGAACCACCACGGGAAACAATACCGGTCACGCGTTTGGCGGTCAGCGGCACGTAGCGCAGCAACACGCCGGCGTGAATGGTGAAGTAGTCGACGCCCTGCTCGGCCTGCTCGATCAGCGTGTCGCGGAACAGCTCCCAGGTCAGGTCTTCGGCCGCGCCGCCGACTTTTTCCAGCGCCTGATAGATCGGCACCGTGCCGATCGGCACCGGCGAGTTGCGGATGATCCACTCGCGGGTTTCGTGAATGTGCTTGCCGGTAGACAAGTCCATGATGTTGTCCGCGCCCCAGCGAATGCCCCAGGTCAGTTTCGCCACTTCTTCTTCGATGGACGAACCCAAGGCACTGTTGCCGATGTTGCCGTTGATCTTCACCAGGAAGTTACGGCCGATGATCATCGGTTCCAGTTCGGTGTGGTTGATGTTGGCCGGGATGATTGCGCGGCCACGGGCGATCTCTTCACGGACAAATTCGGGGGTGATGATTTTCGGCACACTGGCGCCGAAGCTGTGGCCCGGGTGTTGCTGATCCAGCAGACCGGCGGCGCGGGCCACCTCAAGTTTCATGTTTTCGCGGATGGCAACGAATTCCATCTCGGGCGTGATGATGCCCTGACGCGCGTAGTGCATCTGCGTGACATTGCCACCGGCCTTGGCGCGGCGCGGGTTGTTCACGTGGGCAAAGCGCAGTTTGGTCAGTTCCGGATCGGCGAGGCGCTCGCGACCGAAGTTGGAACTCAGGCCCGCCAGGCGCTCGGTGTCGCCACGGTCATCGATCCACGCCGAACGCACATCGGCCAGACCTTTGCGCACGTCGATCACCACGTTCGGATCGGTGTACGGGCCAGAGGTGTCGTAGACGGTCACCGGCGCGTTGATTTCGCCGCCGAAGTCGGTCGGGGTCACATCGAGGGTGATTTCGCGCATCGGCACGAGGATGTCCGGGCGCGAGCCCTGAACGTAGACTTTTTGCGAACGGGTGAACGGTTTGACCGATTGCTCGTCGACCTTGGCCGAGTCACTCAGGTTGATCGCGTTTTTTGATTTTGTCGTCATCACGGGCTCTCCAGACAGCATCCAGGCAGTGGATTGTCGGAGCAGAACCTGAAAGGCACGGACGCACCAGGACCGGTGCTGTGCATCGTCGTCGAGCGTTCGATTGTCGAACAATTTCCCGGACGAAGCACAAGAGGACTCGCCGGGTGACGAGAAATCTTGTTCCCTACGCAGGCGCTAACCTGATCAGGTTCAACGGGATCCGAAATTATTCGATCTCAGCCTCATAGCAAGGCACCCCGACAAGAACCCGGCCAGTCTAGACACAACCGGCAAAGAACGCCAACACCGCAGCAAACACCATGATGAATGGCATAAATACAGGGGCTTGGCCGATTGTTGTGAGGCAAATGCGCAACTACACTCGCTTTGCCCCGCCACGCCTTGACGCTGTGGGGCCTGCGCCTTAACGTTGGCGCCCGGATTACTTCCATAATATTAATGCTAGGGATCGCCTCATGCTGCGCAAACTCTCACTGGCTGTTGCCGTGTCTTGTGCGTCCAACGCAATGGCCTGGGCAGCAGAAGCGCCCTTGTCGACCAAAACCGATCTGGTCAGCGTCTATCAGGAGGCGGTCGACAACAACGCCGATCTGGCCGCAGCCCGCGCTCAGTACGGCGCACAGAAAGAAGTGGTGCCGCAGGCGCGTGCCGGGCTGCTACCGAATTTGTCCGGCGGTGCCGAAGTGGCCAATGTGCGGACGTCGATCGATCAGCCTTCGGCCACGGCCAATCGCAGTGCTCACTCGTATCAGGCGACCCTGGCTCAGCCGTTGTTCCGCGCCGATCGCTGGTTCCAGTACCAGGCCGCCAAAGACGTCAATGAGCAAGCCGCGCTGCAACTGTCGGCGACCGAGCAGAACCTGATCCTGCAATCGGCCGAGAGCTATTTCAACGTGCTGCGCAGCCAGGACAACCTCGCGTCGACCAAGGCCGAAGAAGCGGCGTTCAAGCGCCAGCTCGACCAATCCAACGAACGCTTCGACGTCGGCCTGTCGGACAAGACTGACGTGCTGCAATCGCAAGCCAGTTACGACACCGCACGGGCCAACCGCATCGTTGCGCAACGCCAGGTCGACGATGCATTCGAAGCGCTGATCACCCTGACCAACCGTCAGTACAACTCGATCCAAGGCATCGTCCACACGCTGCCGATCCTGCCACCGGCGCCGAACGATGCGAAATCCTGGGTCGACACGGCGGCGCGGCAGAACCTCAATCTGCTCGCCAGCAACTACGCGGTCAGCTCTGCCGAGCAAACGCTCAAGCAACGCAAGGCCGGCCACTTGCCGACCCTCGATGCCGTGGCCAAATACGAAAAGGGTGACAACGACGCCCTCGGCTTTTCCAACCCGAACGCTTTTGGCGTGCCGTACCGTGACAACGTCGAGCAGAGCACGGTCGGTCTGCAACTGAATATCCCGATCTACAGCGGCGGACTGACCAGCTCGCAAGTGCGTCAGTCGTATGAGCAACTGAATCAGAGCGAACAACAGCGCGAATCGCTGCGTCGACAGATCGTCGAAAACACCCGCAACCTGCACCGCGCAGTGAACACCGATGTCGAGCAAGTGCAGGCGCGCCGCCAGTCGATCATCTCCAACCAGAGCGCGGTGGAAGCCACGGAAATCGGTTATCAGGTCGGCACGCGCAACATCGTTGACGTGCTCGACGCGCAGCGGCAGCTGTACACCTCGGTGCGCAACTACAACAACACGCGTTATGACTACATCCTCGACAACCTGCGTCTGAAGCAGGCGGCGGGAACGCTGAATCCGGGTGATCTGGAAGATCTGCGGCGCTATCTGAAGGCTGACTACAACCCGGACAAGGATTTCCTCCCGCCGGATCTGGCCAAGGCTGCCGAGGCGCAGCTAAAAGCCCGGCCCTAAGCCTTAAAAGCAAAAGATCGCAGCCTTCGGCAGCTCCTACAGGAAACGTATTCCAATGTGGGAGCTGCCGAAGGCTGCGATCTTTTTGCTTTACTTGATCAGTCGGCCCAGACCATCCAGCAAACGCTGCAACGCGCCCTGGTTGCGGCGCATCACCGCCAGCCCGGCGTCGGCCATACGCTGCGCATCGCGCGGCAATTCGAACAAGCGCTGTACTTCCACCGCCAGCCCTTCGGCATCATCCACTTCCGCCAACGCCCCGGCTTCACGCAATTGCGCAGCAATGTCGAGAAAGTTGAACAGGTGCGGGCCGCTGATCACTGGTTTCGCCAAGGCTGCCGGCTCCAGCAGATTGTGCCCACCGTTGGCGACCAGGCTGCCGCCGACAAACGCGCTGTCCGCCAGTGCGTAGAGAAACAGCAATTCGCCCATGGTGTCGCCGAGCAGCACCGACGTCTGCGCATCGACATTGGCCCCGGTCGAACGCCGCACCGTGGCAAAACCTTCGCGCTGGCACAGTTCGAACACCGAGTTGAAACGTTCCGGGTGACGCGGCACCAAAATCAGCAGCGCATCCGGGTGATTAGCCAGCAAACGACGGTGGGCATCGAGCACCACTTCATCTTCGCCTTCGTGGGTACTGGCGGCGATCCACACTGGACGCTCCAGCGCCTGCCATTGGCCACGCAGTTCAGCGGCGCGTTGCAGCAGTTGCGGGTCGATGGTCAGGTCGAACTTGATCGAACCGGTGACTTCGACTCTCTCCGCACGCGCGCCGAGATTACGGAAGCGCTGGGCTTCAGCTTCGGTCTGTACGGCGAACAAACTCATTTCGGCGAGCATCGGCGCGGTCAGCTTGCTGAAGCGGCCATAGCCGCGCGCCGAACGCTCGGACAAACGTCCATTGGCCAGCGCCACCGGAATACCGCGTTTGGCGCACTGATGAATGTGATTGGGCCACAGCTCGGTTTCCATGATCACCGCAAGCTTGGGCTGAGCGCGATCAAGAAACCGCGCCGCCGCACACGGTAAGTCATACGGCAGATAGCAATGCTGAATGCGCGGTTCATTGGCGAACAGCGCCTGAATCCGCTCCGAACCGGTCGGCGTCATGCAGGTCACGGTGATCGGAAGCGTCGGATAACGTTGCAGCAAGGCGCGGATCATCGGCGCCGCTGCAATGCTTTCGCCCACCGACACCGCGTGCACCCAGATGCCGCCGGGTTGCAGCGTCGGCATGCCGTAGGAGAAACGTTCGCCAATCCGCCGGGCATACGCCGGTGCCTTGCGCGCACGCAGCCATAGCCGAATCGCCACCAATGGCAGCCCCAGGTAAAACAGCGCGGTGTACAGAGTTCTATTCATGGCGGCGGAGTTTATCGACTTTTTTCGCCGATCGCCCGCAAGTGCACGGCAAAACGTTCGGCCAGCCAACGCGCGGCCGGGCCGAGCGGTTCGTCACGGCGCCAGACCAGTTCGACCACCAGCGCCGGCGGCGTCCATTCGCTGTCGAGTTCGACCATCAAGCCCTGATAGGCCGAGTACTGCACCACATGCCGGGGCAACCAGGCCCAGCCGAGATCACGCACCAGCCATTCGGACATGACGTAGAAACTGTCGGCACGCCACACTTGCGGGCTGGCGGGTTCGTTGCCGGGATAGACACTGGTTTGCGTCGACATCAGCAACTGTCGGTGTTGCGCCAGTTGCTGGCAGGTCACGTAAGACTGCTTCGCCAGCGGATGATTGATGCCGCAGACGGTGACCATTTCCACGCTGCCGAGCACGCGGCGCTCCAGCGCTTCGGGGATTTCATCGTGATAGAACAGCAGACCGAGATCGGCCCGGCGCTCGACCAGTTTGTGTGCGACTTCGCCTTGGGCGGCGCTGGTCAGTTGCACTTCAAGGCTGGGGAATTGCTCGGCCAGTTCACCGAAACTTTCCACCAATGCCTGATAGGGCATCGCCTCGTCCTGGGCCACGCGCAGTTGCGCTTCCTGGCCACGCATCATCGCCATCGCCCGGCCATTCAGACGCTCGCATTGACGCAGGACTTCCCGAGCCTCTTCCAACAACGCTTCGCCCGCCTCGGTGAGCGTTGGCTGGCGGCCGCTGCTACGCTCGAACAGGCTGACGCCCAAATCCTCTTCGAGCATGGCAATCGCGCTACTGATCGCCGACTGCGCTTTGCGCTGCTGGCGGGCCACTGCCGAAAACGAACGCTGCTCGGCAACGCCGATAAACACCCGCAGTTGATCGAGATTCCATTGCATGCTGACTCACCAACCCATCTTGTTAACAGATAGGTAATGACTTTACCCCATCTGGCGAATCTCTAGAATGCGGCTCAGCCAACAACGTTTCACCTTGAGGATTTGAACCATGAACGCCTACGCTTACCTGGCCATTGCCATCTGCGCCGAAGTGATCGCCACCGTGTCGATGAAAGCCGTCAAAGGCATCAGCACGCCGCTGCCGTTGGTGCTGGTTATCGTCGGTTACGCGATTGCGTTCTGGATGCTGACGCTGGTGGTGCGCACCGTTCCGGTCGGCGTGGCCTATGCGGTGTGGGCCGGGATGGGCATCGTGATGGTCAGCGTCGCGGCGCTGTTTATCTACGGGCAAAAACTGGATATCCCGGCGATGCTCGGGATGGCGTTGATCGTGCTGGGCGTCGTCGTGATCCAGTTGTTCTCGAAAACTGCCGGCCACTAAAGACAAAACACATCCCCCTGTAGGAGTGAGCCTGCTCGCGATAGCGATCTGTCATTCAACATTTATGTCGTCTGATAGACCGCTATCGCGAGCAGGCTCACTCCTAGAGGTTTGCATTCCCTCTGTTGATCATCGACAAATCCGCCCCTTTCCCGAGTCTGTATACTGCGCCCTCGTCTTGAACACTGAGGTCGCTGCATGCCATCCGTTATTTCCACCGACGTTCTGATTGTCGGCGCTGGTGTCGCCGGCCTCTGGCTGAATGCGCGTCTGCGCCGTCAGGGTTTTTCGACCGTGCTGGTGGAAAGCGCCAGCCTCGGCGGCGGGCAGAGTGTGAAGTCCCAGGGCATCATCCACGGCGGCGCCAAATACGCGTTGCACGGTGCATTGACCGGTGCCTCGGAAGCCATCGCCGACATGCCGCGCCGCTGGCGTGAAGCGTTGGCCGGCAATGGCGAACTGGATCTGTCCGGTGTGCGCCTGTTGTCCGAGGCTCACTATCTATGGTCGCCCGGCACCCTCGCCGGCAACCTCACCAGTTTCTTCGCCAGCAAAGCCGTGCGCGGCCGGGTCGATCAGGTCAAGGGCGAGCAACTGCCGCCGGCCCTGCAAGACAAACGCTTCAAGGGCAAGGTTTACCGCCTCGCCGAACTGGTGGTCGACGTGCCGAGCCTGATTCAGCGTCTGGCCGATCTGGCCGGCGATGGTCTGCTCGCCGGGCAAACCATCGAGCCGCTGCTGGAAGCGGGCGTGCTGGTCGGCTTGAAAGTCGACGGGCGCGAGATCCGCGCCCAGCGCATCGTCCTTAGCGCCGGCGCCGGCACCGCGCAACTGCTCGAACACCTCGGTCTCAGCCAGCCGGCCATGCAACGCCGACCATTGCACATGATCATCGCCAAAGGCCCAGGCCTCAAACCGCTGTACGCGCACTGCCTGGGTGGCGGCACCAAACCGCGCATCACCGTGACCACCCACCCGGCCGCTGACGGTCAGTGGGTCTGGTACATGGGCGGCGACATCGCCGAAAGCGAAGGTGTGAATCGCGAACCGGCCGAGCAGATCGCCACCGCGCAGAAAGAGATCGCACAGTTGTTGCCGTGGATCGACCTCAGCACCACACAATGGGCGACCCTGCGTGTCGACCGTGCCGAGCCACTGCAAACCGGTCTCACGCGCCCGGACAACGCGTTCCTCGCCGAACAGGGCCGTTTGCTGGTCGGCTGGCCGACCAAACTGGCGTTGGCGCCAGACTTTGCTGACCGAGTCATCGCCTCCCTTGAGCGCGACGGCATTCAGCCGCAAGCCGCCGAACCTTTGCCGGCGCTGCCAAAACCCCCAATGGGCGTTCCCGCCTGGGAGCAGTTGCTGCCATGACTATCGCCACCCTGCACAACCTTCATCGCCCCTTGGGCAGCACCGGCCTGATGGTTTCGCCACTGGGTCTGGGCACGGTCAAACTCGGCCGCGATCAAGGCGTGAAATACCCCAACGGTTTTCAGATTCCCGGCGACGACGAAGCACGCATGCTGCTGCGTCAGGCGCGGGAATTGGGCATCAACCTGATCGACACCGCCCCGGCTTATGGCCGCAGCGAAGAACGCCTCGGCCCGCTGCTACGCGGCCAGCGGCAAGACTGGGTAATTGTCAGCAAGGTCGGCGAAGAATTCGCCGATGGTCTGTCGCAGCACGATTTCAGTGCAGCACACACACGGATGTCGGTGGAACGCAGCCTGCAACGTCTTGAAACCGATTTTATCGACCTGGTGCTGGTGCATTCCGACGGCAGCGACATGGCCATCCTCGAGCACGAAGAGGTGTACGCCACACTCGCGGCGCTCAAGGCCGAAGGCAAGATTCGCGGCTTCGGCTTCTCCGGCAAAACCGTCGAAGGTGGCTTGAAAGCACTGGAGCAAGGCGACTGCGCGATGGTCACCTACAATCTGAACGAACAAAACGAGAAAGCTGTCATTGACTATGCTGCTGCCCACGGCAAAGCCATTCTGGTGAAAAAAGCCTTGGCCAGCGGTCATGTTTGCCTGAGCCCCGGCGTCGATCCGGTGCGCGCCAGTTTCGAGTTGCTGTTCGCGCAGCCTGGCGTGGCCAGTGCTATTGTCGGCACGATCAATCCGCTGCACCTCGCCCACAACGTTGCGACCGTTGCCCAGGTCCTACGTGGTCACTGACGCCGCCTCGCGGCCTTAAGCAGGAGCCGATATGCCGCGCACGCTCATCAGAAAGAACCCAAGCAACTTCAAGACCCTGCCGCTGTTCGTCGAAGCCACCCCCGAAGGCCTGACCTATCAGAGCGTCGGCATGCCGCTGAACTTCGCGCAGACCTTGCAGCGGCGCAAACCGGTGAGCGTGGCCGATACCGAGCGCTTCTCGCTGGAACTGGCCAACCTCGGCGTTTCGGTACGCCTGACCCTGCATTGGCAGAATCGCGACTATTGGGTGCTGGTGCGCCAGCGCCGACAGGATCGTGGCGACGTCGTGCTCAAATTGATTTCCGGCTACGTGCCGGCCCACGAATTGAATATTCCGCTGCACACCGCCATTCAGGAAATTGCCGAAGAGTGTTTGCTCGAGACGCCAGAAGGCTGGCTCGGCGGACGCTTCAACGACACCTGGCTGCCGGCGCCCTACTCGGCGGCGTTGCACTACCGCGAGGCTTTGCCGTTTCGCCTGACGCCATTGTCCGGCTCGGCGCGCCCCATACGCAGCGCCAATCTGCAATTGCTCGAACGGCCTCGGGCCTACGTGCACCTGCCGACCGCTTCATTGCAATTGATCTACGATCTGCGCCTGGATGTGCCCAAGGAAGCAAAATCCTTGAGCCTGTTCCACGTTGACGAGCGTCTTGAAGGTGATCAACTGGTGGCCCGACTCGACCGCAAGCGCCCCGACCTGTACTTGATGCCACTCAAGGACGGCGCGCCACTGGCCGAGTTGTACACGCTCAAGCGCGACAAACTCATACCGGCCAGCACCCGAGGTCTGTATCTGGCCGAGAGCTTTGCCACCCAAACCGGCTGGGTCGTGCGCGAGGAGCGGATACGCTGGAAGGACTGGTTGGTGCAACAGGGCCTGCAACCGGCGAAAGCCCCGCGTCAGGGTCTCAAGCAGCTGAGTATCAAGGCGCTGCGATTAGTCGGGCTGGGTAAAAAAACCGCCAAATAGCGGTTTAGCGCCGGCGATCCCACCAGGTGCGCAACCCGGCGAAGAAATGGAAGTAGCGGTTTTCGCGCTTGCCCATGCCGCGCTTGGGCGAAAACGATTCTTCGGCAAAGGCACCGGTAATGCGCACCCGTGATGCCTGGGTCGGCAGCGTGCAGATTTTGGCATCGACCTGCTGCAGGGCATATTTGAGCAAGCGCTCGGAATGCAGCTTTCGGCCTGTCGCCTTGCAGAAATCGAAAATGCGCTCGATCCGCTTGCCGTACGCGACGTATGTATCGCGCCCGCAAATCGCAAACCGGTCGTTCAAGCCGCCCCACCACTGCCAGTCCGGAATATAAGCGTTGTGCTTGCGCACCTCAGGATGAGCGAAGACATAGCGTGGCAATGCGTTGTGAAAGAAATTGTCGGGGCGCACAAACACCACGAAATCCGGATTGAAGGATTCGATCATGGTGGTCACGGTGTGCAGCGAATTGAGCTGATAGATCAGATTGCGCAGCGACGCATAGTCATCAGCCCAGGTATCGCCCTGCGCTTTGACCTGCTCGAAATCCCAGCGCTCCAGCACCCCCTCGGTCGAGGTCAGCGTGCCGGTCATGGATTCGAAGGGCTGGTAATTATCCGCCGTCAGCTCGCCTTTCTCGCCGGAACGCGAGTTCTGCACCTCATCGATCTTGTACAGGTGGTAGAAGCACTTTACGTCGCTGCCCGCAGGCAACTGCGCCAGCACGTTCTGTTCGATGGAGGGGAAACAGATCGGCGAATTCCTCGGGATCCCGAAAAAAGCCACGGCAATTTTCAACACTCAACAGCACCTTTTGAAAGTAGATCGGGCCTGCTGGCAACCGGATTCACGACGTGACTTACTTTTGCCGAAACAGCTTTTGCCACCAGCGCCGGGGCTGCAATGGCACCACGATGATGTCCGACTTCTGCAGCCAGTCACGCTCGTAATCCCACGCATGGCCACCCCACAGCTTTCCTGCTTCGTTGGAAAACCCGAGGGTCATGAGCTGATAGCTATAACCGGCGTGACCGCGCAACCAGTCGAACAGCACCAGCGTGTTGAAGCCGGTGGAAGGGCCGACATAGCGCTTGCCGCCCGGCCGATCGACCGGGTAGTTCCACAGCGGCGGCAGTGGAATGCGATCCCAGTACATGGCCACACGTGGCAGTGGACACATCGGTGCGGCGCAGCCCACCAGCATGCTGAAACAGCGCTCGCTCGCTTGTTCGAACATCCGCTGTACCGGCGGTGCGTAAGGCAGACCAAAAAAATACGCGTCGGGCGCGTTGTAGCCATGCACGAAGACATTGACACTGTGCTCGTTGAGCAGCGCTGCCTTGATGCAGGTATTGAAGCTGACGACGACGTCATCGACGCCAATGTTCAGCGCCTGAAAATCTGCCGCCGTGATCGCCGGATTGTTGGCAATCAAAACGACCCGGGGCGCGCGGCTCAGACAGTCGAGAAATTCTGTGGGCAAAGCCCCCGGAACGGACTGGTCACCACCGGGCAGCGCATCCAGCGCCATGTGTTCGCCGGGTTGCGACGATTGATGATCCTTCATTCAGGCTGGCACCTTCATCCCGTAACGCAGTTTCACCCAGAACTTTGTGAACGCCGAAGGCGGCTGCCATGGGCGCATCTCACGCTGGATTTCCGTGGCCAGTGCCTGACCGACACGGGCGAAGGAATAGCGGCTTTGCGCGAACTCCTGGCCGTTGCGGGCAATGCGCTCTGCCAGTTCCGGATCGCTTTGCAGCAGCTTGATCTTTTCCACCGCTTCTTCTTCGCTGCGGTAGAACACGGTGTTGTGCATGTCTTCAAAACCGAGCAAGCGGTCTTCTTCGCCCTGACTCCAGGCCAGCAGCACACAGCCGCAGGCCATGGCTTCATAGTTCTTGATCATGAACTCGTTCATGCCGATGTCGGCACTGACGAAAATCCTGATGCGATTGAGCGTCTGCAGGTACTCCTCACCCGACTTGGTGCGGGTCACCAGCATCCCGGTGCGCTTGGAGAGCGACTCGAGCATGGCTTTGCGTTCGGCATACTCGGTGCTTTTCAGGCTGCCAAGAAAGCCGATCGGAATGTCCCGCTCAACGCCGGTGTTGTGCAGCATCTGCTCGTCATAGCCTTTGGAGACGAACACCGTGTCGATGCCTTCGGCGAGCATCTTGCGCGCGACCACGGCACCGGACACCAGCGCCCGACAACTTGGCAGACGACGATAGAGCCGTGAATACACGCCCCGATATTTACTCGCCGGCATGTAGTTCTGGTAGGCATCGTGCTCGAGAAACACCAGCCCGGGAATGCACTTGAGCACCTGCAGTTGCGTGGCCAGACGCTTGACCCGGGAGAAAATCACCACGCGATCAAAGGTCTGGTAATCGACCGAGGCCAGAAACGACCCCAGATTCAACTGCTGCTGTTTGCTCAAACGATAGATGAAACATTCATCACAGTTCTGCTGCACGATGTCGTAGAGCCGGTCGAGAATGACCCGCTGCTCGTCCATCACCAGGAGCATGACTTTCATAAGTTAATTGACCACGCGACGTAGGCAGGCAAGCGCATCGGATTCAAAGCTGCCTACATCAACGGAAACGGTAAAATCCCCAAGGCAAAATCCGTTCACACGCAGTACACAACGGTAAAAATTCATCTGATCAACGACTGCGGATCTTCTCGACAATCGCAGTTGTCGAGCTGTTTTCCACAAGTCCCAAGACCTTCACGGTACCGCCGTAAGCGCTGACGATATCAGCCCCGACCACCTGATCGATGCCGTAATCGCCGCCCTTGACCAGCACGTCCGGTTTGACCTCGCGCAGCAGGTTTTCCGGGGTGCCTTCAGGGAAACTGATCACCCAGTCCACCGCGCCGAGGCCGGCGAGAACCGCCATGCGTCGATCAACGCTGTTGATCGGACGGCCCGGGCCTTTGAGGCGGCTGACCGAAGCATCATCGTTGACCGCGACAATCAGGCGATCGCCCTGTGCTCGTGCCTGTTCCAGATAGGTGACATGCCCGGCATGCAGGATGTCGAAGCAGCCGTTGGTGAAAACGATCCTTTCGTTGTGCGCGCGGGCATCGGCCACGGCGAGCAGCAACTGCTCAAGACCCAGCACACCACGCTCGGAACCTTCTTCACGCTGGATGGCGCGACGCAGTTCCGGCGCACTGATGGCGGCCGTACCGAGTTTGCCAACCACGATGCCGGCGGCCAGGTTGGCCAGCGCGACAGCGTGGGGCAAGTCTTCACCGGCGGCAATCGCTGCAGCCAGGGTGGAGATCACCGTGTCACCGGCACCGGTGACGTCGAACACTTCACGGGCACGCGCCGGCAGATGCAGCGCCGGCTGATCCGGACGCAACAGCGTCATGCCATGCTCGCCGCGCGTTACCAGCAGCGCGCCGAGTTCGAGGTCGTGCATCAGGGCGGCGCCCTTGCTCACCAGCTCATGCTCGTCGACACAACCGCCGACGATGGCTTCGAATTCGCTGAGGTTCGGGGTAATCAGGCTGGCGCCACGATAGATCGAGAAATCCTTGCCTTTCGGGTCGGCCAGCACCGGAATGTTCTTCGCGCGGGCGGCCTGGATCAGCGCCTGATGGTTTTTCAGCGCGCCTTTGCCGTAGTCGGAAAGTACCAGCACCTTGATGCCTTCGAGCAGGTCGTCGACCTGCGAACCAAGGGCCAGCGCGTCGGTGGCGAACGGTTCTTCAAAGTCGATACGCAGCAGTTGCTGGTGCCGGCTCATGACCCGCAGCTTGACGATGGTTGGCTGGTGCGCAATGCGCTGGAACAGAGCGCGTACGCCCGCGCCTTTGAGACTGTTGCTCAGGCTGTCGGCGGCTTCGTCGTCGCCGGTCACACCGACCAGCGACGCCGGCGCACCCAGCGCGGCAATGTTCAAGGCAACGTTCGCGGCGCCACCCGGACGGTCTTCGATCTGCTCGACCTTAACGACCGGCACCGGCGCCTCAGGGGAAATCCGTGAGGTTCCGCCATGCCAGTAACGGTCGAGCATGACATCGCCGACTACCAAGACCGGGGCTTGATCGAAACGCGGCATGGACAACTTCATGGAGCAACCCACATACAAAATGAACAGGGGCGCGATATTAACACAGGGTAAAGCGCCGTCCGCCTCAATCTGAAAGGTCGCGTACCCAGAACAATTCGTGACGCCGGACCGCTTTGCGGAAAAACTCGTTACTGCCTGTGTCAGGCCAGCGGCGACCCGCCAGACCTTGCTGGATCCAGCGGCGCAATTGCCGCTTGAACGCCTGCCCCCCCTGCAGATCGTGCTCCATGGCCAGGGCCATGGCTTTGTCCAGTTGCACATCCGCTGACAACAGCGGGCTCCACAGCCGGTCAGCCGGCAACGGTTCGATGGCTGGCGGCAGCGCAATCCCCGCACCGGCAGGCCCCATCGGCCAGCGATCGTTGTCGTGCAGGTGATTGGCGTACATCAGCAGGGTGGCCGGTTTCCAGCTACTCAGCGCGATAGCCTGAAGCAGCGCTTGGGTAGACGCTACATGATCACTGTGGGGATCGAGTTCAGGATGGGGCGTCACCACCACTTCTGGACGATAGTGCTCAAGCAGGGCCTTCAGGTCGCCCAGCAGATTTTGCCAGGTCGGCTGCCCATCGATGTCGGCGGGCAGGGTCAACGGATTGTGCCGGCGCACGCTGCGTACATCGTTTTCCTGCGACTCACGGGAGCCGAACGCCTTCGCAGGCGCTTCGGCCATCGAGGGCAGTTGCAGGCAGTAATAACCCAATTGCACACAGCGATCGGCAGGCACGCCCCCCCACAGCGGGATCACCAGACTGTCCCAACTGCGCAAACGACCCTTCAAACGTGCGGCGGCTGCTTGATCAAGGCCCAGACGCTGAAAGTCTTCAGCTTCGATCTCACCCTGGGTCAGGGTGACAATACTGACGTCTTCGCATCGGCTGTACAGGCCGAATGCGGCAAGTTCCGCATCATCGGCATGGGGCGCAATGACCATCACCCGCTGGCGGGAATACTCAGGATTGGCCATGACCCATAACACGCCCGTCGCAGCGGGTACGCAATATCGGCCACGCAGCGCCAGAGTACCTTGCGCCAGCGCATCGGCCTGACCGGACAGATTAAGGAAACGCCGCCCTTTGACGCCACGCTCGAAGTCCTGGCGATCATCACCCACCTCAACGCAGGGATCGAGCCAGCGCCCCAGCCATGTGGATTTCACTTTCAGCTCGAGCACCAGCGTCTCGCCCTGCGCCAGCGGCTCGCTCAGGCGCACCACGCCGCCCTCAAGGCTCACGGCCTGCCGCGCGGTTTGCGCCGGAAAGTCATAGTGATAGTCGTCAGCAGGCCGGTAGAACAAATGGTCGGCAAACCAGGCCTCGTGTGCGACCCAGGCCAGCGCCAGCAACAACGGCACCAGCCACCACGCAACCAGCCATCCGATCAGCAACAACCCCACCAGAAAGGCAATCAGGAACAGACGCTTGTTGCGCCGATGGGCCTTGAGAAGCTGTTGCTTGCGAGCGCTCATGAAATCAGACCTTGTAGACCGGCACCGTGTGGCACCAGCGATCCTTGTATTCACGGTCGGCGCGACCGAATGAATAACGCAAAGGCTTGCCCAGCGCTTGCGCGTGCGCCCAGGCCTCTTGGGTGTTGACGAAACTCAGCACACTGCCGGGACTGAACTCGCGACTCTGCGGGTCAACGCCACCGTTGATGTATTCCAGCGAAACCCATTGCGGGGCCTCGACGCGGTACAGCACCTGAATGGCCACGGGCGCCGAATCGAGCATCGCCACGGAACCGGTCATGAATTCGCGCAGCAAGGTAAAGACTTCAACCAGCCCGGCCTTGCCCGGCACCTCGAAGCCCCAGCGACGCTGGAACAAATCGCCATAAGCGGCAGCCTGTTCCTGCGGGGTAAAGTCGGACATCGGCACCAGCGATCCGCCCGCCTCTTCCAGCAGGCGCTGTTCGCGACGCTGGTTGTAGCGAAACTTCTTCGAATATTCTTCCGGCAACCGGGCCAGGGCCAAGCCCTCGGGCTGCGGCTTCAACGTGCTGATCTGCTCGGCATTGAGCTGCGATACATAAGCCATGCGCTGGCGCACCGGCACGCTGATATCTGGCGCGATCGGCAGAATGATTTCTGCATTGCCCATGTCCAGCAAGCCACGCTTGCCCTCGCGCTTGAGCACTTCCTTGGACAAGGCGACATGCCGGCCCCAGCAGGGGATGGCGGCCAGCACCTCACCGCCAACGATCCAGCCCAGGTAACGCAATTCGATGCCTAGAAATGTCGACAAGCGCTCGACGACTTCGGGATGCGTGGCAAAGCTGCCGCCGAAATGCTGCCAGGCCTGGGCGTAGCTGTCGCGATCGATTTCAGTCCAGCCACGCTCGCGAAAGCTGCGAAACATTTTCAGCATACGTTGGTCACGTGCGCCGGTTGTGGCTCGTCACCCTCTTCGAACTCTTTGGCGTGCAGACGGGCGTAATAGCCGTTTTGCTCGAGCAATTGCGCGTGAGAGCCGCGTTCAACGATGCGCCCTTCATCCATGACCAGAATCAGGTCGGCTTTCTCGATGGTGCTCAAACGGTGGGCGATCACCAGGGTCGTGCGGTTTTTCACCACATGATCCAGTGCCGCCTGAATATGCCGCTCCGACTCGGTGTCGAGCGCGGAAGTGGCCTCGTCAAGAATCAGCAGCGGTGCATCCTTGAGCAGCGCCCGGGCAATGGCAATGCGCTGACGCTGGCCACCGGAGAGCAGCACGCCGTTTTCGCCAACCATGGTTTCGTAACCCTGCGGCATCTTGATGATGAACTCATCAGCATAGGCTTCGGTGGCCGCGCGCTTGACCTCATCGAACGGTGCGCCAGCCAGATCGCCGTAAGCGATGTTGTTGGTCACCGTATCGTTGAACAGCGTGACCTGCTGGGTCACCAGAGCAATCTGCCGACGCAGGCTGCGCAGGGTGAAATCCTGCACCTGCACGCCATCAAGCAGGATCTGGCCCTGGGCATGATCATGCTGGTAAAAGCGCGGAATCAGGCTGGCCAGGGTCGACTTGCCACTGCCCGAACGTCCCACCAAAGCGACCATTTGCCCCGGCTCGACGACGAAGCTGATGTCGTTGAGTACCGGTTTTTCGGTATCGGGATAGTGGAAGCTGAGGTTACGCACTTCCAGACGGCCTTCGAGACGATCCTGCTCGACTGTACCCTGATCCACTTCCGCCGGCTCATCCAGTTGCTCGAAAATACTTTCGGCACCGGCGACGCCCTTCTGGATAGTCGAACTGACTTCCGACAATTGACGAATCGGTTTAGGCAACAGACCGGCCATGGTGATGTAGGCCACCAGATCGCCCGGCGATGCGTCGCCGCGAAGGTACAGTACGAGGAACATCACCACGGCCATGGCGCTGTACGTCACCAGTTGCAACATCGGCGTATAAACGGCGCCGGTCTTGGTCATCGTCAACTGCTTGTCGGTGTTGCTCTGGCTGGCATCACGAAAGCGATCCTTTTCGTACTGCTCGCCGCCGAAGCTGCGCACAACGCGGTAGCCATGAATGGTCTCGGACGCGACGTGCGTGACGTTACCCATCGAGACCTGGATCTTCTTGCTCTGCTTGCGGAATTTCTTGCTGGTGCTGTTCACCATCAAACCGATCAACGGCAGGATGGCGACCATCACCAGAGTAAGCTTCCAGTTCATCCACAACAGCGTGCAGAACAGGAAAATCACGGTCATGCCTTCACGGATGACGACTTTGATCGCATCCGTTGCCGCACCGGTGACCATCGTCACGTTGAAGGTGATCCGGGAAATCAGGTGACCGGAATTGTTCTTGTCGAAGAAGCGATTGGGCAACTCCAGCAATTTGTTGAACAGCACCACCCGCAGGTCATGCACCAGGCCCAGAGAAACCCGCGCCAGGAAGAAGTTGCCCAGGTACGAGCCCACCCCCTGCCACAGCGCGATGAACACAATCATCAGCGGCACGGACTCGAGCAGCTGCAGCTTGCCCAGATACGGGTTGCCCGGAAACAGACTGGCTTCAGGATTGGCCAGACCGTCGACAAAGTATTTGAGGATGTAGGCGAGCATCGGTTGAGTCGATGCGAAGATCAGAAACCCGACGATGCTGAGAAGGAAAAGGCCGGCGTAAGGCCGCACGTAAGCCAAAAGGCGGAAATAGATCGCCAGCGTGGACTGGGCTTTCGGTTCAGGACTGCTCATGGTGATCCGCGCAATTCAGTGAGGCGGCGATGATATCACACGCGTTTTTGCCCCGATAAACATGACTTCAAGCCAGCCTTCGACCAAGTCGGTTAAGATACCCCGCTAATGATGGGGAGCCGGACATGCAAGCGATTGATCACAGCACTTACGAGGCACTGCGCAAAGGTGCACACGTATTGGAGGCCGACGGTTCCGGCGACAAGGTGCTCAGATTGGCCGATGGACGCATGCTCAAACTGTTCCGCCGCAAGCGGCTGCTCAGTTCGGCGCTGTTCTACCCCTATGCACAACGCTTTGCCGACAACACCCGGGCACTCGAACAACGCGGCATTCTCTGCCCGAAAGTGATCGCGGTGTATCGCATCCCGAGCATCGAACGTGACTGCGTGTATTACAGCCCGCTGCAAGGCAATACGGTGCGTCAGTTACAAAGCACTGGCGAAGAGGCTGACTCACTGCGATTCCAGCTGGGCGGGTACTTCGCACTGCTGCACGAAAAAGGTGTGTACTTTCGATCGCTGCACTTCGGCAATGTCGTGCTCACCCCGGACAGCCATTTGGGCCTGATCGATATCGCCGACCTGCGCTGCCAGAAGCGCGCGCTCAGCGACAGCAAACGCCTGCGCAACTTCGCGCACTTGCTGCGCTACAAGGAAGACCGCCAATGGCTGCTCGGCGATGACGCCGGCGACGCGTTTATCGAAGGTTACCGGCAGGCCTTGCCGAGCAATCGACAAGCGCCGCTGATCTCACGCCTGCGTCCGCTGCTCGGTTAATCCTCAGGGGCCGATGACCACTACGGTGGCACCTTTGCGATTGGCGAAATGTTCAATGATGCGCAACTTGTGCGCCGCCAACCAATCACTCAGCCACGGCTCGTCGCCTTTGGCCTCGATGAGGAAATACTGATAGTCGTCAGCGTGGGCAGCCGACATCGCTTCCTCTGCGGTCAGTACCGGCATCACGTAGCCGCGACCGGCGTAATAGCTGATCCGCCCATCCTCGAAATAGGTGTTCGCTCCTGGCTCGACATGGGTGGATAACCAGCGGCCTGCCTCGATGTAATGCGTTTTGCCGGCCCCGGTGGAAATGACGTTCGACAGCATCACCAACAGCCCCAGAATCACCAGCCACCGGCCCCAACGCGGAAACTCGCGAACGAACGCCGCCAGCCCCATCGCCAGCACGGGCACAAATAACAGATTCAGAAAGCTCAGATAGCGCGCGTTCATGAACTGCTGCTTGATGAAAAACAGCACCAGCACCACCAGATACAGCAACGCCGCCCAGGCAAAAGGACGATAGTCGCGCCAGTAGATACCCAGAACCCCCCAGTTGCGCCGCAGGAAGAAGGGAACGACGAATGGTCCCATCAACTTCACGAAACTGATGGCCATGGTCCCCAGGATGCCAAAGAAAATGATCCGCCCGGCTTCATCCTGGGAGTACTTGTTGACAAGCGTGCTGGCAAACTGATCACAGAGCATCTGAAAGGAGGCAAACACACTGTGCGGCGCAATCATGTCCAGATACAGCATCACGCGCGCCGACATGAGCACGCCTGAGACCGAAACGGCCAGCAGCCCCAAAATCGGCAGCAGGGAAAACTGGAAGAATTGTATCCGTCGGGTCGACGACCACAGATTGGGCAACTGCCAGAGGACTAACGCCGGCACCAACAGCAAGGCTTCCAGCCGGAACAAGGCTGCCGCGACGATGGCCAGGTGAATGAATGCCGCCCGCAGCCAGCCACCCCGAGCCTGCCAGCGCAGCGCGAGCCAGAGCGTCAGTGTGCAGAAGAACCAGAAACCGCATTCACGGATGATGTCATTTCGAAAGGCATTCACCGCCGGCATGGCCAATACCACCAGACACGCCCAACGGGTGATCTGCGCAGATCGCTGGCGAACGCAGTCCACCATCAGCGCGCTGGTGCCGGCCAGAAAGAGCGCGCACCAAAGATAGGCGCTCAGTTCGAGCGGCAAATGCAGGACGGTATGCGTACCGGCAAGCAGAAAGGAAAACCAGGGCCAGTCGAAAGCAGCCCAGGCCACATTCGGCCCGTGCTCGGTGACCTGTTGCGCAATATCAATGTACAGCGCGGCATCACGCCCCACTGTCGCGGTGCCCAATACCGCTATCAGCGATAGCAGCACACTGCCCAAAAACGCCAGCCAGACCGGGTATTCGTCGATGATTCTGGAGACTCGAGTTGCCACGCTACCGCCCGTACCTTTCACCCAGCCACCTCACCGACATCCGTTACAAGGTCCGCGCACGTCGCCGCGACCCGCTTACCGAAACAACAACCGCAAAGCCTTGCGGGTATATGACCAGCGTGAAAACGTACGCCAGTCAGCACGCAAGGCCTGAAAATAGAACGACTTGGCCAGCTTGTACTCACCATGGGAATAACAGTCGCGAAACAACGATAGACAGCGCTGCGCCAGGAACGCCTGACGCAGATCCCCCATTTCCTCGGGCATGCGTCGTGCGGAGAAAACTTCGCTGACGACCTGCTCCGTGCCGGCGGCAAGACTTTGGCGTAAATCATGGCGCATGCTATCGGCATGCTTGTAGATCAACGCCAAAGGCTTGTCCAGAACGCTGCAAGGGTAACGCGCCAGCACTTGAGCAAACACCGGCAGGTCTTCGACATTACGCAAATGTTCCGGGTAATTACCCAAAACGAACACATCGCGATGCATTGCGCAGGCACCGTTTGAAATCGACACCGTCTTGTTCAGCAGGTAACCCTGCAGGCGCTGGCGAGGGGTCACAGGCAAAGGCCTGGCCGCCTGCAAGCTGCGTCGCCCGTCAGCGAAAACCGACCAGTGCGCGCCGATCACCATCAGGCTTTGCGGATGACTCGCAATGTGCTGTGAAAGCTCAGCCAATGCACCGGGGGCCATTTCGTCGTCAGAGTCGAGGAACACCAGATACTGCCCGGTTGTTTCTTCAAGGCCACGATTGCGTACCGAAGACAAACCGCCGTTGCTTTTTCGCAGCGCGCGAAAACGCCCGCCATGCTTGAGCAGGAGCTGTTCCACTACCTCTGGCGTATCGTCCGTCGACCCGTCGTCGATGACCAGCAGATCCGCCGTCGCCTCATCCAGTTGCGCCAATACCGACTCCACTGCTCGTGGCAGGGTTCGCGCATAGTTGTAAACCGGAATGACGACGCTGATCAGTGTTTCAGTCAAGTTCGTATCCTTTTACACCCTCTTTTACGACCAGAATATCTTCCATGATCAGGTATTCCAGGTCCGAACCGAAAAACATGTTCAACGCGTCGGTCGGCGAGCAGATCATCGGTTCGCCACGACGGTTAAGCGAGGTGTTCAGCGATACACCATTACCGGTCAGATTTTCCAGCGCCTTCATCATGTCGTAGTAGCGCGGGTTGTATTCGCGCTTGAGCACCTGGGCGCGAGAGGTGCCATCTTCATGGACAACTTCCGGCACGCGGGTCTTCCACTCTTCCGCCACTTCGAAGGTGAAGGTCATGAACGGCGCCGGGTGATCGATCTTGATCATCTGTGGCGCAACGGTGTCGAGCATCGACGGGCAGAAAGGCCTCCAGCGCTCGCGGAACTTGATCTGGTGATTGATCCGGTCAGCCACACCGGCCACGCTCGGGCAACCGATGATCGAACGACCACCCAATGCACGCGGACCGAATTCCATGCGCCCCTGGAACCAGGCAACCGGGTTGCCGTCGACCATGATTTTGGCGATCTGCTCAGGCATGTTGTCGAGCTTGCGCCAGGTCGGCTTGCTCTCGTGACGGGCGCAGGCGGCGATGACGTCTTCGTTGCTGTACGACGGGCCGAGGTAGACGTGTTCCATCTTCTCGACCGGTACGCCACGAGCGTGAGACACGTAGGCAGCGGCGCCGACCGCAGTGCCGGCATCGCCGGACGCCGGCTGCACGAACAGCTCTTTGATGTCGTCGCGGGCGATGATTTTCTGGTTCAGTTTGACGTTCAACGCACAGCCACCGGCGAATGCCAGCTTGCCGGTTTCCTTGAGCACATCGCCCAGGTAGTGGTCGATCATCTGCAACGCCAGTTTCTCGAACAGCGCTTGCATGCTCGCGGCGTAGTGAATGTACGGTTCGTCAGCGATGTCGCCTTCGCGCTTCGGCCCCAGCCACTCGATCAGCTTGGGCGAGAAGTAGAAGCCTTTGCCCTTCTCTTTGTAGCGACGCAGGCCGATGACGTTGGCGTAGTCGGTGTTGATCACCAGTTCGCCGTTCTCGAACGAGGCCAGACGCGAGAAATCGTACTTGCTGGCATCGCCGTACGGCGCCATGCCCATGACCTTGAACTCACCGTCGAGCATCTCGAAACCGAGGAACTCGGTGATCGCGCCGTACAGGCCGCCGAGCGAGTCAGGATCGAAGAATTCCTTGATCTTGTGGATCTTGCCGTTTTCGCCGTAGCCGAAAAAGGTCGTGGCGTACTCACCTTTGCCGTCGATACCGAGGATCGCGGTTTTTTCTTTGAAACCGGAGCAGTGGTAAGCGCTGGAGGCGTGAGCCAAGTGGTGTTCGACCGGCTCGATCTTGATTTTTTTCGGATCGAAACCCAGTTGCTCAAGGCACCAGACGATCTTGTTGCGATAGCGCTTGTAGCGACGGTTGCCCATCAGGATCGCATCGAGGGCGCGATCCGGCGCGTACCAGTAACGCTTGGCGTAGTGCCAGCGCGCCTTGCCGAACAGGCTGATCGGGGCAAATGGAATCGCAACCACGTCAACATCGGACGGTTTGATGCCGGCCTGTTCAAGACAGAACTTCGCCGATTCGTAGGGCATGCGGTTCTTTGCATGCTTATCACGTACGAAACGCTCTTCTTCAGCCGCCGCCACCAGCTTGCCGTCGATGTACAAGGCTGCTGAAGGGTCATGGCTAAGGGCGCCGGACAGGCCAAGAATCGTCAATGCCACAGGGGTCTAGCCTCTTTAGTCTGCGTGCAGGCGCGATGCGCCTTGAATATTGATGTGCCCTCGCACAGGGCGAGTGACAGCTAAAGGGCGGGATTATAGCGTAAACGAGTGGGGAATTACCCTGCGCGATTACCCCAGGGTGAATGGTTTGAAGAAACCTGGCCCTACGACTCAATAACCGCCCTTGCGCCAGTAAATACCAAGATTACCGTCGGTGACCTGACGATAAACCGTATAGGGCAACGCCACTGTATCGAATACACCGGACAATGGCAGATCCAGCAGCACGAACGGTACAAGAAATCCGCTGGGATCGGGAGGCGCGTTCAACACGCAGAAGTCGAAGGCCAGACCGCTGTAAATACGCGGAATGGATTGGCAGTAGGTTTTTTGTTTGCGCATGTCCCGAGCGACGTCGGCATCGTCTTGCAAGACGGTCATGGCGCTGCCGCAGCCAGCCAGAACCCATGAAAATATACCCAGCGTTGCAGCCTGTTTGATGGTCAAGATTCGCCCTCCAAGGTCGTTGGGCAAATTAGCATCGGGACTGGACAGGGCACAGTTCACGGTTTCTGTAGAAGCCGTAGGACAAGTCGCTAAATCTTGTCCTCCGAAGTTTTATTCAGGCCGCGCTGGAAATGTCTTTCGGCAAACGCTGATCAATAACCTGATACAACGCGCTGCTTTCCGGCCAGTTACGCATGAATCGCGCACGGTCACGGGCATAGGCCGGGGCAAAACCGCCCACAGACCCATGCTGGCACATCGAATCCAGATCGATCAGCGCCCAGCGATCCTGCTGCCAGAACAGATTGTGGCCCTTGAAGTCGCCATGGCTGATGCGCTCGTCAATCAAGCGCGCGAACAGTCGGTCCAGCGCCTGCAGCTCCATTTCTGGTGCGTCACCATTCTCAACGTACGGCGCAAAACGCTCGATGATGTCCGGCCCGGGGAGGTACTCGGTCACCAGATACGCCCGACTGCGCAGCCAGAAAAAGCGTTTCTCCAGTACCGCCAGCGGTTTCGGTGTGGCGATACCGAGAAACGCCAGGCGATTGCCTTCGCGCCATGAATGCCAGGCGCGACTCGGGCGCCAGAAACGCTTGAGCCAATGGGCAAAGCCCTTGATGTTGTAGCGCTTGATCACCAGCGTACGCGCACCGGCCTGAACCTTGCCGACGCTCGCCGCACCACCGGTCTTGTACAGATGCCCCTGATCAAGCAACGCATCGGCCTGCGCAAGCACCGGCAGCATGGCCGGTTCTTCTTCGCGACGAATCGCGCGCAGTCCGAACGCTCCACGCTGCACGCTGAACAGCGTGCATTCGCGACCGACCTTGATCAGAAAGTCTTTCAAACGCCAGCGGCGCACTTTGTCGATCTGCTTCTGCAAGGCTTCCAGCGGCAGCGCGTGCTCGCTGTTGCTCAACAGGTAATACACCAGCAATTCTTCAGTGTACGGCTCAAGCGCCTTGGGTAACTGGGCGAAAAACACTCCGAGGTTTTCCAGGACTTTTTGCCGCGATAGCGGCTGACCGGCGGTCTCGGCACAAATACCGGCACCATCAATCAAGTACAACTGGCCGCCGTGACGCAGCAGATTGTCCAGATGCAGGTCTTCCTGCCAAAGCCCTTTGCCGTGCAACTGGGCAATGGCGCCCAGCGCCTCGGCCAACACCGCCGATTGCTCGTCGGCCAGTACCGGCAGCGACTCGACTTTCGCCCAGGCATCACCAAGGCTTTCGGCACCTTCAAGGAAATCGAACAGCAGCCAGCCACCTTCGCCATTCTTCAAACCATCGGCCAGCAGCAGCGGTGTCGTCATACCTTGCGCCGCCAGCAAGCGCACGCCTTCCAGCTCGCGCTGAAAATGCCGCGCGGCCTTGCCGCCCACCAGCAATTTGGCCAGCACCGGACGCCCGCGCCAGATACCGGCGCCGACGTAACGCTGCCCCGGCAGGACTCGCAGCAGACTGAGCAATTGCAGATCCGCACTGCCAGCGGCATCGGCCAGAGTCACCGTCAGCGGCAGTTGCGGGGTTCGCCCGACACCGGCCAGCTCGGACAATTGCATCAGCGCGTCTCCTTGTGACTGCGGCGCGCGGTCAGCCGAGCGAGCCAGCTGTCGAGCAGCGAGCTATCGCTTGGCTGGTCGAGATAAGCCGCGAGCAACTCACGCAGCTGCGCCTCGTTCCATTCCGGCGCGCGGCGTTGCAGCGGCTCCAGATCCTTGATCCGGTCACGCATGCCGAACAATAAAGGACGGGTTTTTTCCAGGTCGATCAATTGCGCCTGATATCCGTCACCGGTGGCCCGCAGAAAAATATGCTTGGGGTAGAAACAGCCGTGCACCTGACGCACACCGTGCAGATGCCGAGCCAGCAGGCCACAAGCCTTGAGGATGGCTGAATGCTGTGCAGCACTGAGTTGCGCCCAACGCTGCAACAGCGATTCCAGATCGTTCCAGCCATCGAGCGCCCGGGTCAGCAGGATCGCGCGGACTTCGCCGTCGACTTTGCGCTCACCGAAGAACGCCGCTTGCAGCGCCGGTATGCCGAGCTTGCGATAGCGGCTGATGTTACGAAACTCACGGGCAAAACTGGGCTCGCCGAAAGGCGCGTGCAAAGTGCGCGTCAGGTAATTGCTCTGGCGCTTGAGGTAATACCCCTGCCCCTCCAGGTCCAGACGGAAGACGCTACTCCAGCCACCACGGGCGGTATTGGGTTCATCCACAGCTTCAAGCTGTTTAGCCCACAATGCGTCGAAAGTGCCGAGACCATGGCGCTCAAGCAGTGCGCGGTCTTCAGCGGCGAGAAAATCAGTCATTCGCGTCCCTCGAAAAATCTCACCACGTGCCGGATCCGTTTCTTGTCAGCGCTATCAAGCCGATCGCACTGGCGGTATTGCTTATAAAAGCGCAGGCGTTGGGTATTGGACAGGTGGTATTTGGCGAGTTTATCGAGACAGGCCAGATCCTTGGTGATCCGATACTTGAGCCAGAAGCCGCGCCAGAACTCGCCGTTGGGGCAATCGATCAGAAATATCCGCGCCTGGTCATCGATCAACAGGTTGCGCCATTTCAGATCGTTATGGGTAAATCGCTGATCATGCATCGTCCGGGTATAACCGGCCAGTTGCCGACTGACAGCGTCGACCCAGGCGCGATCCTTGAGCTTCGGATCCTTGCGCTCGGCGAGCGCCGAAAGGTCTTCGGTGTTGGGCAATTCACGCGTGATCATCGCGCCACGATCATACGCCGCACCGCGTCGTTCCAGGCCCCAGGCCACCACTTCGGCAGTGGGAATGCCCCACTTGGCGAAGCGCTTGAGGTTCTGCCACTCCATCTTCACTCGCGGCTTGCCGAGGTAGCGGCGCAAGCCTTTACCGGCGCCGACATATCGCTTGACGTAATAGTTGACGCCGTTGCGCTGCACGCGAATCACTTCCGACAGCGGGTCACGGGTCAGGCGTTCGCCCTGCAACGCAAATACCGCTTCGAGGCTGCCGAAGTCTTCGGCGAGCTCGCTGTATTGCGGCTCGAGAGTCCAACCCGCCATCAGAGCGCATCCCCGTAACGCTGCTTACGTTCATAGAGCTTGTTGGCTTTGCCTTCGAGCCAGTTCAGCAGCGGCGCTTCTTCAGCCAGAATCTGGCGCAGCGGTTGCTGGAAATAGCCCTTGAGAAAACGCAGCTTGTCACGGCGGGTCAGGCCGATGTCCAGCGCGGAAAAGTACAGAGCGGCCAGATCCTTGTTGCGCCAGCGCTGAGTAATCTTCACACGGGTCTGGGCACGGTGCAGGTCGATCACCGACAGTTTGAAATCTTCCGGTGTCACCGGTTTATCGGTGTGCAGCAGGAAGTGGCAGATGTAGCAGTCGCGATGGTTGACACCGGCGCGGTGCATCATGCCGGTCATGCGCGCGACTTCGGCGATCAGCGCGCGCTTGAGTTTTGGCTTGGGCGGCTGCTTGACCCAGTCGATGCTGAAGTCTTCCAGGCTGATGGTCGGCGCCAATTCTTCGGTAACGATGAACGAGTGCTGATCTGCCGGGTTGCTGCCTTTCTCGCCGTACGCGACGGCAGTCATGGTCGGCACGCCGACTTCCTGCAGACGCTGGATGGCTTTCCACTCTTGACCCGCGCCGAGTACCGGCAGCTTGGCGGTCAGCAGGTTCTTGAAGATTTCGCCCCAGCCGATGCCACGGTGGATCTTCACAAAAAATCCGTTGCCGTCGACTTCCGTGCGCAGTGTCCGGCGTGCTTCCAGCTCGCGGTATACCTCGCCCTGCAAGCCTTCGACTTCGGCGAACGGGTCGCGCCCGGCCCAAAGGCTTTTGAACGGTTCAGCCAGCATCAACTTCATTAAGCGTGCTCCGCCAGAATCACATCGGCCGCGTGCTGCGGCATGCTGTAGAGGTCGGCCGTCTCGGCGAAGGCCAGACCATTGCGGCTCCAGGCCGCACGTGCAGCGTCATCATTCAACATGTCAGTCAGGTATTGCGTCAGCTGCGCCTGATCGAACGGCTCGTCCAGCACTCGCCCGGCATCCGCCTCGGCGATGTAATGGGCGTAACCGCAGACCGCGCTGACCAGCACCGGCAAACCGGCGACCAGCGCTTCGAGCAACACCGTGCCGGTATTTTCGTTGTAGGCCGGGTGGATCAACAGATCGGCGCCGAGCAGGAAGCGCGGGATATCGCTGCGCCCTTTCAGGAACGTGACGTTATCGCCCAGCCCCAAAGTGGCGCTCTGCATCTGGAACAATTTGGGGTCATCCTGGCCGATTACAAACAGCCGGGTACGCTTTCTCAGTTCAGCGGGCAATGCGGCCAGCGCTTTCAGGCTGCGATCGACGCCTTTGGTTTTGAAGCCCGAACCGATCTGCACCAGCAGCAGTTCGTCGTCCTTGAGGTTGAATTCAGCGCGAAAACCGGCGCGAATCTCATCGGCATCCGCCGGGCGGCGACGATCCTGGGCGATGCCTGGCGGCAGCAGATGGAAACGCTCAAGTGGCGTGTCGTAATGCTTGATGAACAGCGGTTGCTGCACTTCGGAAATCATCAACACTTCGGTCTTCGCGTCTTTGGCGAACACCGCGCGCTCGTACTCGGCGAAGTGACGATAACGGCCCCAGCGGCGGTACAGCGAGTTACGCAGGTTTTGCGCCTTGTCTTCGAAGCAGCCGTCGGCGGCGTAATAGACGTCCAGCCCTGGCATCTTGTTGAAACCGATCAGGCGATCGACTGGGCGTTTGGCCAGATCCGCTTCCATCCACGCACTGAGTTTTTCATTGCGACGGTGGTTGAAGAATGCCTTGACCGGCGCCACCAGCACTTCGAAACCGGGCGGCACGTCGCCTTCCCAGATCAGCGTGTAGACGCGAATCTGATGCCCGCGCTTCTGGCATTCGAGGGCGATGCGCATGAAATCGCGCTGCAAACCGCCGAACGGGAAATATTTGTACAGGACGAATGCCAATTGCATCAGCGCAGCTCCTCAGCCATTAACAACGTGCTCAGTCGGCTGGCGACACGCTCGGGGTTCAGACGCGTGAAGCACAATGGCTGTTCACGCTTCAGGTCAAACTGACGGGCATCCTGCGCGGTCGGTTGATAGGTACATTTCTTTTGCAGGCACGGCGCGCACGGGAAATCGCTGGCCAGGTGAATCTGCAATTTGCCGTAGGCGCCGGTCAGGCCCGGATTGGTCGGGCCGAACAGCGAAATGGTCGGCACATCCAGCGCCGCGGCCAAGTGGCCGAGACCGGTGTCCACCGCCACGCAAGCCTGCGCTCCGGCGAGAACTTTGCCGACGCCGGCCAGATTCAGTTTCGGCAGCACTTCGGCGTGTTTGAAGCCGGCAGCGATGCGTTCGGCGCGGGCCTTCTCCTGCGGGTTGCCCCACGGCAGTTTCACACCGACGCCGAGATAACCGACGCGCTCGGTCAGTTCGCGCCAGTAACTTTCCGGCCAGTGTTTGGTGTCCCACGTGGTGCCATGCAGGAACACCACAAAGGCGTTTTTGCGCGGCAGCTCGACCAGACGCTCGACGTTCAGACCGTAATCGCCCAAGCCTTTGGGCAGGTCATAACCAAGGGCGATGGCGAATAACTGCCGCACGCGCTCGACGGCGTGCTGACCACGGGCGACAGCCAGTTTGCGATCATAGAAACGCGAAGCCATCGGCTCACGGGCCGAACCTTTGTCGAGACCGGCCACCGGCGCTTTGACGTAACGGGTCAGCCAGGCGCTTTTCAGCAGGCCTTGGGCGTCTATCACCAAATCGTATTTGTTCGCGCGCACGCTTTGCTTGAAGCGTTTCCATTCGCCGCTGGTGATGGTTTTCCAGATGTTTTTGCGCCAGCGGCGGATCGCCACCGGAATCACTTTTCCAACGGCCGGGTGCCAGGTCGGGATCTCGGCGAAGCCTTCTTCCACAACCCAGTCGAACTTGATCCCGGGGATGGCCCGGGCGGCGTCGGTCAGCGCCGGCAACGCATGAATCACGTCGCCCAGCGATGAAGTCTTGATCAGCAGTACCCGCAACTTAATGAACCTCGACCACAGAGCCCTGCAACTTCTGCAAGGCATCGTTGACCGCGTCCGGCATCAGCTGGCGCAGGCAGTTGTAATGGCCGAAGCGGCAGGTACGGTCGAAGCACGGGCTGCAATCGAGGCCCAGACGGACGACTTCAACGTGCTCGGCCAGCGGCGGAGTGAAACCCGGCGAAGTCGAGCCGTAGACCGCAACCAATGGGCGATTCAGCGCGGCGGCAACGTGCATCAGACCGGAATCGTTGGAGACCACCGCGTCAGCGCAGGACATCAGGTCGATGGCCTCGGCCAGCGAGGTGCCGCCACTGAGGTTGACCGATTCTTCACGCAGGCCCGGGATCAAACGTGCGCGTATATCTTCGCCGACGGCGTGATCGTTTTTCGAGCCGAACAGCCAGACTTGCCAGCCTTCGCGGATGCGCGCTTCGGCGACTTTGGCGTAGTGCTCGGACGGCCAGCGCTTGGATTCGCCGAACTCGGCGCCGGGGCACAGGGCCAACACCGGACGATCGAGGGTCAGAGCAAATTTGGCCAGCGCCGCTTCGCGGGTCACCGGGTCGATTTGCAGGCTCGGACGTGGATACGGTTTCGGCAGCTCGGCGTTCGCTTCGTAGGCCAAAGCCATGAAACGCTCGATCATCAGCGGATAACGTTCTTTGTCGAGAGTGCGCACATCATTGAGCAAGCCGTAGCGGAATTCGCCGCGCCAGCCGGTGCGCTTCGGGATGCCGGCAAAAAACGGCACCAGCGCCGACTTCAGCGAGTTGGGCAGCAGGATCGCCTGATCGTACTGACCGCGCAGGGATTTGCCGATGCGCCGACGCGTCGCCAATTCCAGCGCGCCGTGGCCGAGCGGGAAGCTCAAGGCCTTGCGCACTTCGGGCATGCGCTCAAGGATCGGCCGGCTCCACTCGGGGGCCAGCACGTCGATTTCGCATTGCGGGTGGCGTTGTTTGAGACACTGAAACAGTGTCTGCGCCATCACCATGTCACCGACCCAACTGGGCCCAACGATCAGAATATTCATGTGGTTTCCATAAACGAACCGGGGAGGCATTTACGCCTCCCCGCCTCGATAATCACTGAGGGAGCGGCATTGCTGGCGATGGGTCATTACCTTCAACATGACTGTCGACTGTCACTCCGCTATCGCGAGCAGGCTCGCTCCCACATTGTTTTGCATCTGTTCACATATCTGCGACTCACCACAGATCCATTGTAGGAGTGAGCCTGCTCGCGATGGGGTCGTTACATTCAACATTGTTGTCGTCTGATACTCCGCTATCGCGAGCAGGCTCGCTCCTACAGGTTTTGCATTCACTCCAACATCTGCGACTCACCACAGATCACTGTGGGAGCGAGCCTGCTCGCGAAGGGGCCGTTACATTCGACATTGTTGTCGTCTGACACTCCGCTATCGCGAGCAGGCGAAGGCCTACAGGGTTTTGCATTCATTCACACATCTGCGACTCAGCTTAGCCCCATCTCTTTCCAGATCCGCAAAACCTGCCGCCGTTCTTCGACAAACTGATCGCCCGGTATCACCCCGGCATCCTTCTGCAAGGCCTGCCGGTGGGCGGCGGAGCGGTAGGCTTTATAGGCCTCGCGCAACAGGCTGGCATCTTCGGCAGGCATCAGCCCTTCGTGCTCCAGCTCTTCCAGAATGCGGATGTTATCGGTCCAGCGCAGCAGTGGCGGGTGGCTTTGCGACCACGCCAGAGCCGCGTATTGCACCATAAATTCAATATCGACGATACCACCGGCGTCCTGCTTGAGGTCGAATGGCGCCGTGGCGTCGAAGGCATTTGCTGCCGTCCCGGCTGCGGTGCTCTTGGTGCCGAGGTTGTCGCGCATCTTTGCGCGCATCTCGCTGACTTCCTGTTGCAGCTTCGCCAGATCACGCGGCTTGCCCAGCACCTGGGCACGAACCGTCTCGAACGCCTGACCGACATCCTGACTGCCGACCAGCACCCGCGCACGCACCAAAGCCTGATGCTCCCACGTCCAGGCTTCATTTTCCTGATAGCGGGCAAACGCGCCGAGCGAACTCACCAACAGCCCTGAAGCACCGGATGGGCGCAGACGCATGTCCACTTCATAGAGCTGACCGGAGTTGGTCTGCGCCGTCAGCAGGTGAATGATCCGCTGCCCGAGTCGCGTGAAGAACTGCGCGCCATCGATCGACTTCGGCCCATCGGTTTCCGCCTGCGGATCGCCGTCGTGGATAAACACCAGGTCCAGGTCCGAACCATGCCCCAGTTCCAGACCGCCGACCTTGCCATAACCGACAATGATGAAGCCGGGATCGCACAATGTGCCGTCGGTGCGCAGCGGCGTACCGTACTTGGCCACGGTCTGGCGCCAGGCCAGAGCCAGCACTTGCTCAAGAATCGCCTCGGCCAGCCAGGTCAGGTAATCGCTGACTTTCATCAGCGGCAGACTGCCGGCGATTTCCGAAGCAGCGACGCGCAAGCGGTGCGCCAGTTTGAAATGGCGCAGGGCTTCCATTTGTTGTTCGAGGTCATCTTCGGGAATCCGCGTCAGCCGCTCGCGCAATTCAGCGGCCAGCTCTGGCGCCAAGGGCGGTTTGAACAAACGCCCTTCGTTAAGCAATTCATCCATCAGCAGCGGGAAGCGAGTGATCTGCTCTGCGATCCACGGGCTCGCCGCGCATAACGTCAGCAAGCGTCGCAGCGCACCGGGGTTCTCCGTCAACAAGACCAGATAAGCCGAACGCCGGGCCACTGCTTCAACCAGCGGCAGCACACGTTCAAGCACCAGATCCGGGTTGGCGTGCTCAACTGCCTGCGCCAACAGACGCGGAATAAACGCATCGAGCCGCTCACGTCCCAACCGCTGCATCGCGCGCAATTGCGGGCTGCTGCGCAATCCGGCCAGCGCTTTCAGGGCTTTGCTCGCGTCAGCAAAACCACCCTCCTCCAACTGCCGGCACGCCGCTTCTTCGTCCTGCGCCTCTTCCCACAGCGGCAGCCATTCGCCGCCGACCACCACTTCACTTTCGGCGCCTTCATCTTCATCGGGATCGGCGATCACCTGAGCGAAGTGCCAAGCGACACGACCGCGCCAGAACATCAGTTTTTCATGGAAAGAATCCCAATCGGCAAAACCGAGCATGAAGGCAATGCGCGCTTGATCCTGCGCGCCATCCGGCAGCATCTGCGTTTGGCGGTCGGCAATCGCCTGAATCGCGTGCTCGGTGTAACGGAGAAATTCGTAACCCTCGCGCAATTCACTGATCACTGCAGGCGGCAGATAACCCTGCCCTTCCAGCGTGCTCAACACCTTTAATAAAGGACGCTGTTGCAGGCTCAAGTCGCGGCCACCGTGGATCAACTGAAAGGCCTGAGCGATAAACTCGACCTCACGGATGCCACCCGAGCCAAGTTTGATGTTGTCGGCCATGCCCTTGCGCCGCACTTCCTGCTGGATCAACTGCTTCATGGTGCGCAGCGCTTCGATCGCCGAGAAGTCGAGGTAACGCCGATAAACGAACGGTCGCAGCATGTCGAGCAACTGCGCACCCGCGACCTGATCGCCGGCCACCACCCGCGCCTTGATCATCGCGTAGCGTTCCCAGTCGCGGCCCTGATCCTGGTAATACTGCTCCAGCGCATTGAAGCTCAGCACCAGCGCGCCGGACGAGCCGTATGGGCGCAGGCGCATGTCGACACGGAAGACGAAACCGTCGACCGTCATTGGATCGAGCGCCTTGATCAAGCGCTGGCCGAGACGAATGAAAAACTCCTGATTATCCAGCGAGCGCTTCACGCCCACCGTTTCACCGCCCTCGGGGTAAGCGAAGATCAAATCGATGTCGGAAGACAGGTTCAACTCGACGGCGCCGAGCTTGCCCATGCCGAGGATGACCATCTGCTGCGGCTCACCGCTGCGGCGGCCGGTCGGCGTACCGAACTGTTCGCAATGGCGGCTGTACAACCATTGATAAGCCTGATCGATGGTCGCGTCGGCCATGTCCGAAAGATCGCGGCAGGTCTGCACCAGATCGGCCTGACGTGTGAGGTCACGCCAGATGATTCGCACTTGATGGCGAGCACGCTGACGACGCAAGGCGCGACCGAGTTCGTCTTCACTCTGGGCGGCGTTCACCGCGGCGGCAATCTGCGCGCACAATTCACCCGGCGCAAAGGCCCGGTCGAGTTCGCCGGACTGCACCAGCGACAGCAACATCAAAGGGTCACGAACGCTCTGTTCAATGACGAATTCGCTGGCAGCGGTGACGCGGGCGAACTGCGCCCAGCGCTCTGGCGTCCAGTTGGCGAAGCCGTGATCGTCTTCCAGCGCCGCGACGGCCGTACGGAACGACTGCTCGGATCGAGTGACCAACGGCAGGAGAATGGCGGGCAGTTCGGCAAGCACGGGCAGGGTCATGGTCTATCCTTGATCGGCGTGTAAATGGCCGCTTGTAGTGATTGGTGAAAAGCCGCTACCCGGAGGACTGTCGAACAAAAGTTAGAAATAGCTGAAATTTCTTTCTCTTTGGCAGCGAACATCAAAGTTTCACCTTTTTCGGATGGCAAAAGATCAACCTTAACGATTATTCTCACAACGCAGCCGGAGGCCACAAGCCATTCTTCTGTAGTTTTACTACTCGTCTATACATTCGAAAGGCTGAAATGCCGGAAGATTTGTAGTAAAACTACACGCCGCCGGAACAACCTATCGGCAATCCAAGAATTTTAAATCGTCTGCCCACAAGGCCAGTCGCAAACTCAGGCAACCGATTCTGGAAGCCTTTCCGCCCTGGAGCAAGCCATGCAAGACCTCGATCCCGTCGAAACCCAGGAATGGCTGGACGCCCTGGAATCGGTTCTCGACAAAGAAGGCGAAGACCGTGCTCACTATCTGATGACCCGTATGGGCGAACTCGCGACCCGCAGCGGCTCGCAGCTCCCTTACGCCATCACCACGCCTTACCGCAACACCATCCCGGTAACCCACGAAGCACGCATGCCTGGCGACCTGTTCATGGAACGCCGCATTCGCTCGCTGGTACGCTGGAACGCGATGGCCATGGTAATGCGTACGAACCTGAAAGATTCTGACCTGGGTGGTCACATCTCCAGCTTCGCTTCCAGTGCGACCCTGTATGACATCGGCTTCAACTACTTCTTCCAGGCCCCGACCGACGAACACGGCGGCGACCTGATCTACTTCCAGGGCCACACCTCGCCAGGCGTTTACGCCCGTGCGTTCATGGAAGGCCGCATCACCGAAGACCAGATGAACAACTTCCGCCAGGAAGTCGACGGTCAGGGCCTGTCGTCCTACCCGCACCCTTGGCTGATGCCTGACTTCTGGCAGTTCCCGACCGTATCCATGGGTCTGGGTCCGATCCAGGCGATCTACCAGGCACGCTTCATGAAGTACCTGGAACACCGTGGTTTCATCCAGCCGGGTAAACAGAAAGTCTGGTGCTTCCTGGGCGACGGCGAGTGCGACGAGCCGGAATCCCTGGGCGCCATCTCCCTGGCCGGCCGCGAGAAGCTCGACAACCTGATCTTCGTCATCAACTGCAACCTGCAGCGCCTCGACGGCCCGGTTCGCGGCAACGGCAAGATCATCCAGGAACTCGAAGGCGTGTTCCGCGGTGCTCAGTGGAACGTGACCAAAGTCATCTGGGGCCGTTTCTGGGACCCACTGCTGGCCAAAGACGTCGACGGCATCCTGCAACGTCGTATGGACGAAGTCATCGACGGCGAGTACCAGAACTACAAAGCCAAAGACGGCGCGTTCGTTCGCGAGCACTTCTTCAACACGCCAGAACTCAAGGCGATGGTTGCTGATCTGTCCGACGACGAGATCTGGAAACTCAACCGTGGCGGCCACGACCCGTACAAGGTCTATGCGGCTTACCACGAAGCGGTCAACCACAAAGAACAACCAACCGTCATTCTGGCCAAGACCATCAAGGGTTATGGCACCGGTGCCGGCGAAGCGAAAAACACTGCGCACAACACCAAGAAAGTCGATGTCGACAGCCTGAAGTTGTTCCGCGATCGTTTCGACATCCCGGTCAAGGACGAAGAGCTGGAGAACCTGCCGTTCTTCAAGCCAGAGCCAAACAGCGCCGAAGCCCGCTACCTCAGCGAGCGTCGCACTGCACTGGGCGGTTTCGTCCCTCAGCGCCGCGCACAAAGCTTCAGCGTACCGACTCCGGATCTGGACACCCTCAAGGCGATCCTTGACGGCTCTGGCGACCGTGAAATTTCCACCACCATGGCGTTCGTGCGAATCCTCGCGCAACTGGTCAAGGACAAGGAAATCGGCCCGCGCATCGTTCCGATCATCCCGGACGAAGCCCGTACCTTCGGTATGGAAGGCATGTTCCGTCAGCTCGGCATCTACTCGTCCGTCGGCCAGCTCTACGAGCCAGTCGATAAAGACCAGGTGATGTTCTACAAGGAAGACCAGAAAGGTCAGATCCTTGAAGAAGGCATCAACGAAGCAGGCGCCATGAGCTCGTTCATCGCTGCCGGTACTTCGTACTCCAGCCACAACCAGCCGATGCTGCCGTTCTACATCTTCTACTCGATGTTCGGCTTCCAGCGTATCGGTGACCTGGCCTGGGCCGCTGGCGACAGCCGTACCCGTGGCTTCCTGATCGGCGGCACCGCCGGCCGGACTACCCTGAACGGTGAAGGCCTGCAACACGAAGACGGTCACAGCCACCTGCTGGCTGCAACCATCCCGAACTGCCGCACCTACGATCCAACCTACGGCTACGAGCTGGCGGTGATCATTCAGGACGGCATGAAGAAGATGACCGAAGAGCAACAGGACATCTTCTACTACATCACCGTGATGAACGAGTCGTACCAGCAGCCAGCCATGCCGGCCGGTGCCGAAGAAGGCATCAAGAAAGGCATGTACCTGCTCGAAGAAGACACTCGCGATGCGGCGCATCACGTCCAGCTGATGGGCTCCGGCACCATCCTGCGTGAAGTCCGTGAAGCGGCGAAGATTCTGCGTGAAGAGTTCAACGTTGGCGCTGACGTCTGGAGCGTTACCAGCTTCAACGAACTGCGTCGCGACGGCCTCGCTGTAGAGCGCAGCAACCGTCTGAAGCCGGGCCAGAAGCCTAAGCTGAGCTACGTCGAAGAGTGCCTGAACGGCCGTAAAGGTCCGGTCATCGCCTCTACCGACTACATGAAACTGTTCGCCGAGCAGATCCGTCAGTGGGTACCGTCGAAGGAATTCAAAGTCCTCGGCACCGACGGTTTCGGCCGCAGCGACAGCCGCAAGAAACTGCGTCATTTCTTCGAAGTCGACCGTCATTTCGTGGTGTTGGCAGCCTTGGAAGCACTGGCTGACCGTGGTGATATCGAACCTAAGGTGGTGGCTGAGGCCATCGTCAAGTTCGGCATCGACCCGGAAAAACGCAACCCACTGGACTGCTGAGGAGACATTTTGTGAGCGAACTCATTCGCGTACCTGACATCGGCAGCGGTGAAGGTGAAGTAATTGAACTGTTTGTGAAGGTCGGCGACCGTATCGAAGCCGACCAGAGCATCCTGACCCTGGAATCGGACAAGGCCAGCATGGAAGTGCCGGCCCCGAAAGCCGGCGTCATCAAGAGCCTGAAAGTGAAGCTGGGCGACCGTCTGAAAGAAGGCGACGAACTGCTTGAGCTGGAAGTCGAGGGCGCCGCTGAAGCGGCCTCTGCTCCGGCTGCTGCGCCGGCTGCAAAAGCTGAAGCCAAACCGGCTGCCGCTCCTGCTGCTGCCGCGCCAGCCGCTGCCCCTGCTGCCCCTGCTGCCGCTTCGGTTCAGCAAGTGCACGTGCCGGACATCGGTTCGTCGGGCAAGGCGCAGATCATCGAGATCCAGGTCAAGGTCGGCGACACCGTCGAAGCTGATCAATCTTTGATCACTCTGGAGTCCGACAAGGCGAGCATGGAAATCCCGTCGCCTGCCGCTGGCGTGGTCAAGGCCATCAACGTCAAGCTCAACGACGAAGTCGGCACTGGCGATCTGATTCTGGATCTGGAAGTGGCGGGTGCTGCGGCCCCTGCTGCGGCCGCTCCAGCTCAAGCTGCTGCACCGGCTGCTGCCGCTGCGCCTGCTCCGGCAGCCGCTCCAGCAGCCCCGGTGGCTGACAGCGTTCAGGACATCCACGTTCCGGACATCGGTTCGGCCGGCAAAGCCAAGATCATCGAAGTGTTGGTCAAGGCTGGCGACAGCGTTGAAGCCGACCAGTCGCTGATCACCCTGGAATCCGACAAGGCGAGCATGGAAATTCCATCGCCTGCCGCTGGCGTGGTGGAAAGCGTTTCCATCAAGCTGGATGACGAAGTCGGTACCGGCGACCTGATTCTGAAGCTGAAAGTCAAAGGCGCGGCACCTGCTGCTGCCCCGGCGCCAGCTGCCGCTGCTGCACCAAGTGCTCCTGCCGCTGCTGCTCCGGCTGCCGCTGCACCTGCACCTGCACCTGCTGCCGCTCCAGCCGCCGCACCGACCAAGCCAGGCGCGAAAGTTCACGCCGGCCCAGCCGTGCGTCAACTGGCCCGCGAGTTCGGCGTCGAGCTGAACGCTGTCGGTGCCAGTGGCCCGCACGGCCGTATCTTGAAAGAAGACGTGCAGGTTTACGTCAAAGCGATGATGCAGAAGGCCAAGGAAGCACCGGCCGCTGCAGCTGGCGCAACCGGTGGCGCGGGCATCCCGCCGATCCCGGTCGTAGATTTCAGCCGTTTCGGCGAAATCGAAGAAGTGCCGATGACTCGCCTGATGCAGATCGGCGCGTCGAGCCTGCACCGCAGCTGGCTGAACATCCCGCACGTGACTCAGTTCGATTCGGCTGATATCACCGAGCTGGAAGCCTTCCGCGTTGCACAGAAAGCCGTTGCAGAGAAGGCCGGCGTCAAGCTGACCATCCTGCCGCTGCTGCTCAAGTCGTGCGCGCACATGCTCAAGGAGCTGCCGGACTTCAACAGTTCGCTGGCACCAAGCGGCAAAGCGATCATCCGCAAGAAATACGTGAACATCGGCTTCGCCGTCGACACCCCGGATGGCCTGCTGGTACCGGTCATCAAGAACGTCGACCAGAAGAGCCTGCTGCAACTGGCAGCCGAAGCCGCTGCGCTGGCCGCCAAAGCCCGCGACAAGAAGCTCACCGCTGACGACATGCAAGGCGCGTGCTTCACCATTTCCAGCCTCGGCCACATTGGCGGTACCGGCTTCACGCCGATCGTCAACGCTCCGGAAGTGGCGATCCTCGGTGTTTCCAAGGCAACCATCCAGCCAGTCTGGGACGGCAAAGCCTTCCAGCCGAAACTGATGCTGCCACTGTCGCTGTCCTACGATCACCGTGTGATCAACGGCGCCGCTGCCGCACGCTTCACCCAGCGTCTGGGCAGCCTGCTGGCGGACATCCGCACGATCCTGCTGTAACTCGATCGGCCCTCCGGCAACGGAGGGCCGATTGCTGCACCCTTTCGAGCGCCACACGCTCGTACCTCAACCCCGTCAGTTTGGCGGGGCTTTTTTTTGCCTGAAAAATCCTTCCGGTCTTTTTCCCACATGTTGCGCTGATATCGGCCACAAGCCTGGTCGACTTGGCGCCGATCTTTTTTATTCGTCACGCAACTAACCTAAGGGCAGCCAATTTAACTAAGCAAACTTCGCGAAAACTCATACTCATTAAAATTCATTCGAATGGATTCGACATGTTAAAACCCACTATCGGCCCGATTGTCGGCCACGTTACAACTAATCATGCGCGCATATTCATGCGTGGCGAGCGGCACAACAATGCGCCGGTATTTGCCGGGGTGCGTTTTCGCAGTTCCGGTACACAACAATGGTCGAACGGCAACTTCGCACGCCTGAGCGAATTACGCGATATGTCGCAAGTATTCGCCCTGAACAACTTGAGCAGCGACACCGAATATGAATATCAGGCCGGCTGGTTCAGTCCGATGAATCCGGTGCACACGCCGGACAGCGTCGCTGAACTGCCGCTGCAATGGCCGCGAGAGATTTACCGCTTGCGCACCCGTTCCAGCAAGGTCCTGCAGCCCAGAGCCTATATCGTCGGCTCCTGCCGCTACCTGCGCATGACCGCCGGTGTCGCCGTCCTGCCGCAATTGGGCGATCGTATCTTCGCGTCCATCAATCAGGTGATCGAAGGCATACAACCGCCGATCAGCGCGGTATTGATGACCGGCGATCAAATTTACGTCGACGATTTGAATCTACTTGCACCGGATCGCGACTATAAAGATATCCTAAGCAAGTATCGCGCGGCTTTTTCCCTGCCGAATATAAAACGACTGATGTCCGGCACTTCGACTTACATGATTCTCGACGATCACGAAATCGAAGATAACTGGCCCGCCAATGCCAGCAAGTCCGACGGCGATTTATATCGCAACGCCATGGCCGCTTATGAGTTGTATCAGGCCAGTCACAGCCCGGCACACCCACTGACAACTAACGGCGAAGTAGATCACTCGACACTTGAGCATTACTGGTATCAATTCAGCGACGGCGATATCGAATGGTTTGTCACTGACAGTCGCACCCGCCGCCACTTGTCAGCCGATGATCGACGGATCCTCGACGAGGCACAGGAACAGGCCCTGCTCAAATGGCTGAGTCACAGCATGGCGCGGGTCAAGTTCGTGGTCACCAGCGTGATGTTCTACCCGGATCGCAAACTTAACGGCGATGACGCCTGGAAAGCCTTTCCCGAGCAGCGCCTGCGCCTGCTGGAAACCATCCGCACCCGGCGCATCAAGAATGTCGTGTTCATCTCGGGGGACGTGCATGGCTCGCTGACGGCTCGCCTGAGTCACAGTGAAGACCCGGATTTCGAAGTCCACACCGTGGTCTCCTCACCGCTGTGCAACAGCAAACTGCTGCCCTATGCCAAAGCGTCCACGTTCATTCTTGATCAGCCGCTGGTGCGTACGGCGGCCGGCGATTATCGACATGAGCTGAGCAGCACGGTGGTCAGTGAAGACAATTTCGCCCACCTGGTGGTCGAGGCCGGGCAGATTCAGGTCAATTACCACGACCGCGATGGCAAACAGCTGCAGTCGATCGCCATAAAACTGCGCTAAGCCTTGAAGATCGCAGCCTTCGGCAGTTCCTGCAGAGGGCGCATTGCCCTGTAGATATTGGCGAAGGCTGCGATCTTTGGCTCTTTTCAACCACGGGCTGGAGAAATGTTCAGTGCAGCCGACATATTCTTATAGCACTTGGCCTTCATCTCTCTTGTCAGTCGGTGCCGCAATGATGCAACCTTGCCGCAGGCAACAGTAAAGAGGGCGCGAGCCCGGCGCGTTCAGCATATTTCCAAGCGAGTTCCCTTCATGAAGAGCCAACCCGATGCCGCCAGCCGTATGGCGGCCGAGGTAGTGACGCAGTTGCCTGTGCCCTCGCGGCTCGGCATGCTGCGTTTCGAGCGCTTGAATGAAGCCAGTTGGGCCATGCTGTTTCTCGATCCCAACTGCGAACGCCAGTTCGGTCAGCCGGCCGTCGAGCTTTGCGCGCTGGTCGGCTCACCCTACGCCAGCCTGATGGAACCCGAAGCGCGTTATCAACTGCACGACGCGATCCAGCAACAGCTGACCGCCAGCCCGCATTATCTGGTGCGTTACACCCTGCACACGGCTGCCGGTGCGCTGAACATTCTGGAACTGGGCGAAGCCTACAAACAACACAACCGTCATCTGCTGCGCGGCTATCTGCTGGCGGTCGATCACGTCTTCGACGAAGCACCGCCACTGCCCTCCGTCGACCTCGAAACGCAGAATTCGCGCCTGCAAATCGCCCTGGAACTAAACCAACGGGCGCAGCAGGAACAACTGCAGCACCTGGAACGCGTACGCGCCCAGCAGGATTTGATTCTGCTGCTCGCACGTCAGCGCTACAGCACGCACAACTCGCTGCAGGAAGCCGCCGAGCTGATCACCCGCTGCGCCTGCGATATCTATGAGATCGACTGCGCCAGCCTGTGGAACCTCGAAGGCCAGCATCTGGTGCCGATTTCCGCGTACCACCGCGCGACCCAGGAATACATCCTCCCGGACGTGATCGACATCAGCAGTTTCCCCGACTACATGGAAGCGCTGCACAGCAGCCGCGCCATCGACGCACACAACGCGATGCGCGATCCACGCACCCGGGAGATGGCCGAAGCGCTGCGCCCGCGCGACGTCAACGCCATGCTCGACGCCAGCATTCGTGTCGATGGCCAGGTGGTCGGCGTGTTGTGCCTGGAGCAGACCGGCGTCACCCGCGCCTGGCAGTCGGACGAAATCGCCTTTGCCGGCGAGCTGGCCGACCAGTTCGCGCAAGTCATCAACAACCACAATCGTCGCACCGCCACCAGCGCCCTGCACCTGTTTCAGCGTGCAGTCGAGCAAAGCGCCAACGCGTTTTTGCTGGTCAATTGCGACGGCGTGGTCGAGTACGTCAACCCGAGCTTCACCGCGATCACCCAGTACACCACCGAAGAAGTTCACGGCCAGCGCCTGTCCGAGCTGCCGGCGCTGGAAAACCTCAGTGAACTGCTGTTCGACGCGCCTTCGGCGCTGGCCAAAAGCAACAGCTGGCAGGGCGAATTCAAGAGCCGGCGCAAGAACCTCGAACCGTACTGGGGCCAGTTGTCGATCTCCAAGGTGTACGGTGACAACCGCGAGCTGACGCATTACATCGGCATCTACGAAGACATCACCCAGACCAAACTGGCGCAGCAGCGCATCGAGCGTCTGGCCTACACCGACAACCTGACCAACCTCGGCAATCGCCCGGCGTTTATCCGCAATCTCGACGAACGCTTCGCCCGCGACAGCGATACGCCGATCAGCCTGTTGCTGGTGGACATCGACAACTTCAAACGGATCAACGACAGCCTCGGTCACCAGACTGGCGACAAATTGCTGATCAGTCTCGCTCGGCGTTTGCGCAACAGCCTGAGTCCGAGCGGCAGCCTCGCGCGGTTCGCCAGTAACGAGTTTGCGGTGTTGCTCGACGATACCGATCTGGCGACCGGCCAGCAGATCGCCAACCAGTTGCTGGCGACCCTCGACAAGCCGATGTTCGTCGACAACCAGTTGATCAGCGTTACCGGTTCGGTCGGCCTGGCGTGCGCGCCGTTGCACGGCCGCGACCCGCAAACGCTGATGCGTAACGCCGGTCTGGCGCTGCACAAGGCCAAGGCCAACGGCAAACATCAGGTGCAAGTCTTCACCGAGGCGCTGAACGCCGAGGCCAGTTACAAACTGTTCGTCGAGAACAACCTGCGCCGCGCCCTGACCCAGAACGAACTGGACGTGTTCTACCAGCCCAAGCTGTGCCTGCGCAGCGGTCGTCTGCTGGGCATGGAAGCATTGTTGCGCTGGAACCACCCGGAACGCGGCATGATCCGCCCGGACCAGTTCATCAGCGTCGCCGAAGAAACCGGTCTGATCATTCCGATCGGCAAGTGGATCGCGCGCCAGGCCTGCCGCATGAGCAAAGCGCTGACCGCTGCCGGGATGGGCAATCTGCAAGTGGCGATCAACCTGTCGCCGAAACAGTTCTCCGATCCGGATCTGGTCGCCTCCATCGCCAACATCCTCAAGGAAGAAGCGCTGCCGGCCTATCTGCTCGAACTGGAACTGACCGAAGGCCTGCTGCTGGAAGCCACCGAAGACACGCACTTGCAACTCGACCAGCTCAAGCGTCTCGGCCTGACGCTGGCCATGGATGACTTTGGCACCGGTTATTCGTCGCTGAGTTATCTGAAGAAATTTCCGATCGACATCATCAAGATCGATCGCAGCTTCATCCACGAAATTCCCGATAACCAGGACGACATGGAAATCACCTCAGCGGTGATCGCCATGGCGCACAACCTGAAACTCAAGGTCGTGGCCGAAGGCATCGAGACCGCCGAACAACTGGCGTTCCTGCGTCGCCACCGCTGCGACGTCGGCCAGGGTTACCTGTTCGACCGGCCGATCCCCGGCGGCGAACTGATCCAGGCGCTGAAGCGCTACCCGCGCGGCCCGCTCTGCCTATAAACACCGCAAATCCCTTGTAGGCCTTCGCCTGCTCGCGATAGCGGTGTGTCAGCAACAAACCCTCTGACTGACCCACCGCTATCGCGAGCAGGCTCACTCCTACAATGTTGTGCGAGTACCCGCACATTTTGAGTAGTGATTAACCGGGCATCATTCGGCACACTGGCGGTCTGACTTTTTACATCCCATCCTGACTGAGAGGAACGATCATGGTTCTGCGCTCGGAAATTCTGGTGAACAAAAACGTGCTCCCGACTAAAGAACAAGCTCTGCCCGGCCGCGAAACCGCGATGACCCTGCCTGAAAAGCACTTCGTTTTCGAAGAAACCCCGCTGCTTGGCCCGTTTTTCCAGGACGTCGATTTTGCGATCTTCGGTCTGGGCTGCTTCTGGGGCGCCGAGCGCCGTTTCTGGCAGCGTGAAGGCGTGGTCAGCACGGTCGTCGGTTATGCCGGCGGTTTCACGCCGAACCCGACTTACGAAGAAGTCTGCTCGGGCCTGACCGGCCACGCGGAAGTGGTGCTGGTGGTGTATGACAAGGCAAAAGTCAGCTACGAAGAGTTGCTGGCGATGTTCTGGGAACTGCACAACCCGACGCAAGGCATGCGTCAGGGCAATGACATCGGCACGCAGTACCGCTCGGTGATCTACGCGACCTCGCCTGAGCATCTGGATGCGGCGCTGAAAAGCAAGGCGACCTATCAGGCTGAGCTGTCGAAGGCGGGTCTGGGCGAAATCAGCACAGAGATCGAACAGGCACCGACCGTGTACTTCGCCGAGACGTATCACCAGCAGTATCTGGCGAAGAATCCAGAGGGTTACTGCGGGATTGGCGGCACCGGCGTGTGCATGCCAGCGAGTCTGGCAGGCAATTAACCCGCCGACTGATCGTTCCCACGCTCTGCGTGGGAATGCAGCCCGGGACGCTCCGCGTCCCAACAGCGGACGCAGAGCGTCCATTGAGGCATTCCCACGCAGAGCGTGGGAACGATCGCTGTAGGAGCTGCCGCAGGCTGCGATCTTTTGATCTTGCCGTTGATCAGCTCTCGGCAATCAGCCAATCCATCTGCCAGCCGCCCTGGGTCTGCCCCAGCTTCTTCGACAACCACGGCAGCAGCTCACGCAATTCTTCCTCCAGCCCCCACGGCGGATTGGCAATCGCCATGCCCGAGCCGTTCAGGCTGTTCGGCGTATCCAGCGGATGCACCAGCAATTCCACACGCAGCAACTTCGGCGCACCGGTGCCGGCCAGATCCTGATAGAACCGACGCAACGCGCGCTGGTCCTTTACCGGATACCAGATCGCCGCCACGGTTTGGCGCATGCGGCCAATCGCTTCTTTCAACGATGCCGCGCAACGCTGCATTTCATCGAGCTGTTCGAACGGCGGATCAATCAACATCACCGCGCGCTTTTCCTGCACCGGCAACATCGCCCGCGCGACGTGCCAGCCTTCGCCGAGATGAACCTTGACCCGACGATCGCCGGCCATGTTGTCCTTGAGCAGCACGCCGTCTTCCGGGTGCTTCTCGTTGAGCATCACCCGATCCTGCGGGCGGGTCAGGCGCCGCGCCAGCTCCGGCGAACCCGGGTAGTAGCGCAACTGGCCGTCCGGGTTCATCTCGTGCAGCACCTTCATGTAGTCGGCGGTCAGCGCCGGCAGATCCGGCTGCTCCCACAAGCGCGCGATGCCTTCCAGGTACTCGCCGGTGCGATTCGCCTGATCGCCCTGCAAGTCATACAGACCGATGCCGGCGTGTGTGTCGAGATAGGCAAACGGCTGCTCCTTGCGCGACATCAGGGCGATGAGGCGGGTCAAGGTCAGGTGTTTGAACACATCGGCGTGATTGCCGGCATGGAAGGCGTGACGATAATTCATGGCTGCTCCTGCGAAGGGCGCAAAGTTTACCTTTTACCGGGCGGCAAGTCAGGGGTTGGCGGCTGAGCGGACAAATGCCTGCCCTCACCCTAGCCCTCTCCCGGAGGGAGAGGGGACTGACGGTGGTGATCTTGCGAGTTACATCGACCTGAAAGATCAGCGTGATCTCAGGCTTGGCCAAGCGAAGATCAGCGCGGAAGTCGCAAGTTGGCGCACATCACCCAGACGACTCGGTCAGTCCCCCGAAAGAACACCAACATCCAGGCTTGGCCAAGCGAAGTTCACCGCTGAAGTTGCAGGTCGGCGCACATCACCCAGACACCTCGGTCAGTTCCCTCTCCCTCTGGGAGAGGGCTAGGGTGAGGGGCTTTGCTTTTATGGCGTTAAACTGTCTAACCATGAACGACAGGAAGTCAAAAACTCATGCGATATCTGATCATCTGCTTATTCAGCCTGCTTAGCCCATACCTCGCCCTTGCCGACGAAACCCACATTGAACAGGCACGCCAGACACTAAAGAACTACGGCCTGAGCCACTGCATCCTAAAGCCATTCAACGAACACTCCTTGCTGGAAAAAGACATTGCACTGTCCGCCAATGCCTATTCCTTCATGGGCAAAGGCATGCATTCCATCCTGCAAAATGAAGACACGCTGCAGGTGCTGCACGATCCCTACAAAGAAACCCGAAACTACGTGTTGGCGGCTTACGAGCAGACACCTTCAAACAGCAAATACTCGAATGAAAAAGTAGTGTTTTTTGGGTGCATGAAGGTCTACAACTCCGATGCGTTCAACAGCTTTATCAACTCTCAGGATGCGTACATCCCTGACTGACTAACTGATTTCCTTTAACGTCAAAAGATCGCAGCCTTCGGCAGCTCCTACAGGGCGAACGCCAGTCCCGTGTAGGAGCTGCCGCAGGCTGCGATCTTTTGATCTTTTTCAGGCGGGCATGCTGCGCAGGCGCCTGCCGATGACATCAAGCACATCACAGCCGTCGCGCAAGGGGATCACGCAGAGCTGGGCGAAGTCGCTGAGGATGACGGAGTCGCATTCGACCGAGCCGCGCATGCACATGTTTTCAAGCACCTGGATCACGGCGCGCAGGCGGTGGTTGGCGGCGTCCATAAGGATGTCGAGGGGCACGTGGGTGTCGATGAACAGGGTCGGCATGTCGCTGCAATTGCCGGTAAGTGCCATGAAGCGGTTGTCGGGATGGGGGATGATTTTTTCGTAGGGTGGATCGGGTGTTAGCGTTTTCATTTTTGAACCTCTGGTAGTGAAATGAGCTTCCACCATCACCCTCCTACGGGTTTGGGTGGCAGCCATGCGCGGGGTAGGAGTACCGAGACCAGAGAACTCGGCCACGCCGAAGCGTGCCCGCACATAACCGCCGCAAATGATCTTACGGACGCACATAGACTGCCGCAAACCAGGCAACGACGTTTATGCACTCTTCTAGTCTCAAGGCTCCTACACCCTGTCGCCGCATCTGCGGTGACCTTTTAAGACTATCCCTGCAACCCACCGCCCACCAGTTCATGAAAACCGCCGCAACTCGAAGGAAACGTCCGAAGCCTTCGCCCGGAAATGTCACTCCGACTCTGCAAGCAAATACGCCAACAACGCCGATTGCGACGATTCTTCCGACGTTGAACTCTGAAAAAACTGCCCAACCTTGCAGCGCAGAACCACCTCGGGAAATGCCTCGAACAATGCGGGATGCTCCTCGCTCAGCCACTGCACAGCGTTGCCGACCCAGACTTCATCCCCCGCCGAAGCCAACACCGAGTCAGGCACCGTCCACCAAGGAAACACACGCCCCGAAACCTGCGCCCGCCCCCCGATTTCCAAAGCCTGACCATTGATCAGTCCGCGTGAAATCATCGGCAAAAGCTGCGCCGCATCCACTGCATCGGACTGCAAGATCGGCAACAAAAACCGCCCATCCCAAAAACGGAAAAACACCGCTTTGCCGTCTGGCATCAACACTTGGGTCAGACTGCGAAAATGCTCAACCACCACCTCAAGACTCGCCGTAGAAACCGCCAGCCAGCCCCAATCAAGAGACTCAGTAGTCGCCACCCAATCGAGAAACTCACTGTCCACAGCGACAATTCCCACGAAGGGCATCACGGCATCCCACTCGGCGTAAATAGTGTCCGCCCAAATCGGACTTGGCGCTTGTGCGGTAGTTGACCCGCTCCAGACCTTGAATGGCTCGCCATCGCTGGCGCTGCTGAGAACTGCAAACAGTTGTTCATCGGCCATTAACGGCTGACTCTGTAACCATTGGTGGGGAATTGCTGTATTCATTCAAGGACCTATGCAGTTCTCGACAATATCGAGAATGCTGTTATCTACAAAAACAGATAGCTGAATTACAAACTAATTTCGAGATGCAGCCAGCATTTACAAAAACGCCGATCAAGTAAACGCGACTAGCTCAACCAACCATTAACTTTCCCCAACACCACACCGACTATCGCAATAGCGCTTAACACCAACATCATTCCGTTTGAAAACAAAATTATCCGCCGCAAGCCCGCTGGCAATGTCTCGTAATCCTTGGCGTCCAGTTCTCCACTTCGTATGGATTTACGCGAAAAGATCAAGAGAGTGCCCACGTTGCTAATAAATAGAAATCGGCCAATCGGCTCCCACCCCAAAGCTCGCTTCCTAGCAGTAACAGCAGGAGAACGCCCCAAATACTTGAATATATCCCGGGCAAAAAAATAAGCGACAAACAGCAAAGTCAATGACGCCAACAAAATAAGCGCAATCAATACCAACCCACTTAACAGGAATAGTATTTCAATATCAGATCTCATTTTTGGATCTCATACACAACGTCTGCCCCTTGTTCGCCCCACTCCCCGAAAGTATTACCTAAAACAGCAGTACCTAGCCCAGTCAACACAAGACCGCAGGCGATTCCACCTGCCCCCAAAGTGCTGAGTCCGATAGCGGCGCACACCGGACCCGCGATTGCCGCCCCTGCGGCTCCCCCCATGACAATTCCACTAAATTTCCCACTTTCGGTGAACCGCACTCTCCTGCAAGCCTCTTCAGTACCCTCTCGACAAGTCTCCTTGACCTTGATTCCCGATGCTGTGGCCTGTAGCCCAACTCCGATCCAGCCCCCCACCTTTATTACCTTGCTCGCCTTACTTACCCCCTCAATATGCGTCGCATACCCCGGAACTCCGGCTGAAGTACCCACTTTGCTCCAGTGATGGACAAGGCTGCGACTGGAAATGCCCAGCGCTTTCCTAAGGTTCGGGTGGTCGGGCAAACCGACCATTTTTCGCATCAAGGGACTGAGGCTGTTATCCAGTTGCGCCATCAACTGTTTTCGCTTTTCAAAGAAATCAGCACCTTTAAGCTTGCCGTGCTTATCGAAGGTTTCCTTATGCAGTGACTCCAACTCACTCAACGTGCCGGCGAGATTTTTTAAATGATTACTGAACATCGCTGCCCCAATACCCACGCTCGTCGAACCCTGCGATAAAAACGATTCAATCTCCCCATGATGCCGCGCCATGAACTCCGCCTCCGCATCACTCATCGGCGCCAACACGGCATCAACCTTCTGCGCCGCCTCCATCAATAACGCCTCTTCGCGGGTGCATTGCGTATTACGCGGATCGCTCAGGACGATCAGTTGCCCAGGTTTGGCAAACTCAGTGAGTTGCGGATTCAGGCTGCGAAATTTATCCAGCACGGCCGGATCCGGCTGCGGGAACAGTATCGATTCAAGCGCAGACCGAGACATTCCCTGCTCAACAATGTGAAAGCCCGGCTCAGCGCCCGAAGGCGCCGGCCGGGCTGAGGACTTTGGGGATGGGGTCAATGCATTTGGCGTCGGGCAGACACCATCCTTGCAACGCTCACACTCTTCGCAGAATGGCGCGTCACCCTTGAAGCTCATGATTTGTGCAGCCGTCAGCATTGCAGCCGGCGCGGCGGCGATTTTCTCCGGCAATCCCGGTACAACCGGCGCGGCACTCATCGCCGCCATCGGCGCGCCGCCCACGACAATCGGCACGCTGCTGAAAATGCCGCCGGGACCGATGTTGATCCACTGCCCGCCGGCCTGAATCGTCGCACTCGCGCCACCGTCGATGACCACTTGCTGACCGGCGCTGACGTGGAATTGCCCACTGGCGCTGATCGCCTGATTGCTCACGCGAATATGCCGGTCGCCGATCACGCTCAGATGATCGTCCTGTTTCACTTCAGTCTGGCGCTGACCGTGAGTAATGCGCTGCTCATCAGCCTTCAACTCATGCCGCGCAGTACCGGTGACAACAATGCTGCGCTGGTTATCGACCTGCACCTGTTGATCATTCAACACATGCTGCGTCCAGTTGCGCTGGGCGCGCAGATAGATTTCCTCGGCGCCTTTGCGATCCTCGATACGCAGTTCGTTGTAGCCACCGCCACCGGGGGTGCTCTGGCTGCGGAAAACACTGCGGGTCTTGTCCGCCGGCAGATCCAGCGGAACCGGCGTCGCGGCGTTTGGCAGGCAGCCCACGACCAAGGGTTTGTCGGCATCGGCATCAATGAAGCCGACCAGCACTTCCATGCCGACGCGCGGAATCAGCACGCTGCCGTAACGATCATGGGCCCAACCGGTGGCGACGCGCAGCCAGCAACTGGAATGCTCGTTCAATTCACCGTCGCGATCCCAGGCCAGTTGCACCTTGACCCGACCGTACTCGTCGCAGTGGATTTCGGTGTCTTTCGGCCCGGTCACAACCGCCGGTTGGTAACCGGGCATGCGTGGTTTTTCCGGCCCCAGCGCCGGGCGGAAAAACACGTCCCACGGCATGGCGAGAAAGCTATTACGGTACCCCTGAAATCCCTCGCCATCGCTGGTTACCGACTCCTCCAGCACTTGCGGCTGTCGCCCACGGTGCTCGATGGCGGTCAGCAGCCAAAGGTCATTCCAGCTCTGACGTGGGTGCTCGCTGAGGTGCAGGAAGTGTCCGCAAACCAGTGCGGATTCATCGCTGATGCCCTCGGCCTGACGGTAGTCGGCGACATGCCTTTCAAGCGCCCGTTGGGCCAGGTGTTTGCCGGTTTCACGATTATCGAATTGCCCGGGAAAGTGGTAGTCCTCGAGCACGGGGCGTTGCTCGCCGTCGATGCGACTCTCCAGTTGCAGGCGCGGCTTTTCGAAGTTGTAGTCACGCCGGGTGACCACGCTGGTACGGGTTTCCACACGCACATTGAAGCGCTTGATCGCCGGCGCCCCGGCAGACATGCCGCTACCGGGCAGATAAAGCGTTGGCTCGGCCAATCGCGGGAACACGGTTTGATCGTCGCCGAACACCAACAGATGTCCGTCGGGGCTGTGCTGAAAGTGGTAATGAATGCCGACCTCAGCACACAATCGCTGAACGAATGCCAGATCACTTTCGGCGTACTGCACGCAATACTCGCGAACCGGGTATTCGCTGCCTAACCGAAACTCGAAAGCATCCCGAAGGATCGCGTGATCCTTAAGCACCTGCGCAACAATTTGCGGCACGCTCTGATGCTGGAAAATCCGCTGATTGATGCGGTGTCCCAGATACGTCAGACGTGGCACGAGGCTTAAGTGATAGCGCGTCAGACGTTTCCCCGAATCGCCCTGCCCGACCTGATAAATCTGACCATGAACACCAGAACCCTGATCATCAAAACTCAGAAACGCCTGACAGTGCAGCAGGCTTTCGAGGTCCAGGTCCGGTCGCTCACTGACCAGTTCCAGCTCGAAACGAAAGGGTTGGCTGATGGCTTCCTTGCCCGTGAACTCAAGGACTTTGAGGTCATGTTGGGCGCCTTCGAGGGTCAACGTGAAACGCGGTTGATTGGCAGGCGCGAACATCCGATGTCTCTCTGCAGTGTGAGGGCGGGCGATTCTGCATGAGGGGCAAGGGGTGATGAATGGGTGACGGGAAAATCAGATTTGCCCTACCCTCATTGACGAAAAAACCTGCAAAAAGCGGCGCCTTCAACTACAGACAAATCCCCCAAACCCAGCACCGAACCTTGTAGGAGTGAGCCTGCTCGCGATAGCGGTCTGACATTCAGCATTGATGTCGACTGACACACCGCTATCGCGAGCAGGCTCACTCCTACAGGGGAGCGCGGTGAATCAGATAAATCACAGGCACAAAAAAACGGCCCGTCTCCTGTAGGAAACGGGCCGTTTTCGGGTGAGCTTCAGCTCAGAACAATCACTTGTTCAAGTGGAAATCTTTTTCCGCTGCTTCGAAGCGCTGCACCATGCCTCTGGTCGGCTCGCCCATCTTGCTGACGATGTAGATGGCCAGGCTGGCGAAGATGAAGCCCGGGATGATTTCGTACAGACCCATCACCTCGAAATGCTTCCACACCACCACGGTGATCGCGCCGACCAGGATACCGGCCAGTGCGCCGTCGCGGGTCATTTCTTTCCAGATAACCGAGATCAGCACAACCGGACCGAACGCAGCACCGAAACCGGCCCAAGCGTAGGACACCAGACCCAGTACGCGGTTTTCCGGGTTGGCCGCCAGGGCGATCGCGATCAGTGCAACCAACAGCACCATGGCGCGGCCGACCCAGACCAGCTCCAGTTGCGAAGCGGATTTACGCAGGAAGGTTTTGTAGAAGTCTTCGGTCAGGGCGCTCGAGCACACCAGCAACTGGCAGCTCAAAGTACTCATCACAGCGGCCAGAATGGCCGACAGCAGCACGCCGGCAATCCATGGGTTGAAGAGGATCTTGGCCAGTTCGATGAACACACGCTCGTGGTTCTCGGTCACGGGACCGGCCACTTCCGGGTGTGCCGAGAAGTACGCGATACCGAAGAAGCCCACGGCCACGGTGCCACCCAGGCACAGGATCATCCAGGTCATGGAAATGCGACGCGCCTTGGCGATCGATTTCACCGAATCCGCCGCCATGAATCGGGCGAGGATGTGCGGTTGACCGAAGTAGCCCAGACCCCAGCCCATCAGCGAGATGATGCCGATGAAAGTGGTGCCTTTGAGCATGTCGAAATTGCTTGGATCTTGCGCTTCGATGGCGAGGAACGTGGTGTCGACGCCGCCGGTAGCCAGCAGGACGATGATCGGCGTGAGGATCAGCGCGAAAATCATCAGCGTGGCTTGTACGGTGTCAGTCCAGCTCACCGCGAGGAAACCGCCAACGAAGGTGTAGGCAATCGTCGCCGCAGCACCGGCCCACAGCGCCGTCTCGTAAGACATGCCGAAGGTGCTTTCGAACAGACGGGCGCCAGCCACGATGCCGGAGGCGCAGTAAATGGTGAAGAACACCAGAATCACGATCGCCGAGATGATCCGCAGCAGGCCGCTTTTGTCTTCGAAACGGCTGGAGAAGTAGTCCGGCAGGGTCAGGGCATCGCCGTTGTGCTCGGTCTGCACACGCAGACGGCCGGCGACGAACAGCCAGTTCAGATAAGCACCGACGATCAGGCCGATGGCGATCCAGCTTTCGGACAGACCGGACATGTAGATGGCGCCCGGCAGGCCCATCAACAACCAGCCGCTCATGTCGGAAGCACCGGCAGACAGCGCGGTGACGACGCTGCCCAGGCTACGGCCGCCAAGAATATAGTCAGACAGGTTATTGGTGGAGCGATAGGCCATGAAGCCGATCAGCACCATTGCTGCGATGTAGATCACGAACGTGATCAGTGTTGGATTGCTTACGCTCATTAAGTTACGCCCTGGCTTTGTTTTTATGTAGCAGCGGTGATGAACCGCGCGCAAACGACGACGTTTGGCAGACGATTTCAGATCCCGCGCATTTAGGACTGATGTTTCCCCAGGAAAGCCACCAGCCGATGCACCGGGTTATCCCGGTTGCACCTAGGGCGCGAATGCTATGCAACAAACCAAAAAGGTGCAACCAGTTTCGCGCGAATTAGTTGCACCTAGTCGGATATTCCGAGAAACAGGCAGTTTTTGCTCCCTTTTAGTGCAGTCCAAGCGCGTTGCTAGAAGCAAAAGCACCAAGCAAGTGCGGCACTTGCGTACCAGAAAATAATTCCTGACGAAGCGTTTATTTTTCCGACAAAAAAAGGGTTGCACCCGGTTGCACCTCTCTCAGCGCACGGCTAATCTTGCCGCCAGCTGATGCCACGCAACTGTGGCAACCATGAGGATAAAAATATGGCTACCACCACCCTTGGGGTCAAACTCGATGACCCGACCCGCGAGCGCCTGAAGGCGGCCGCGACCTCGATTGATCGCACACCGCACTGGTTGATCAAGCAGGCAATTTTCAATTACCTGGAAAAACTCGAGGGTGGTGCAACCCTGACCGAGCTGAACGGTTTGACCGCCAAGGACGCCGATGAGGCGGGCGAAGTCCACACCGATCACGCCCACCAATGCTTCCTCGAATTCGCTGAAAGCATCCTGCCGCAGTCAGTTCTGCGCGCCTCGATCACCGCTGCCTACCGTCGCCCTGAGCCGGAAGTGGTGCCAATGCTGATCGAACAGGCTCGCCTGCCGGTAGCCATGGCTGAAGCCACCAACAAACTCGCCGCCTCCATCGCGGAAAAACTGCGTAACCAGAAAAGTGCCGGCGGTCGCGCAGGCATTGTTCAGGGCCTGCTGCAGGAATTTTCCCTGTCGTCCCAGGAAGGTGTGGCACTGATGTGCCTGGCCGAAGCACTGCTGCGTATCCCGGACAAGGGCACTCGCGATGCCCTGATCCGCGACAAGATCAGCACCGGCAACTGGCATCCGCACTTGGGCAACAGCCCGTCGCTGTTCGTCAACGCCGCCACTTGGGGCTTGCTGCTGACCGGCAAACTGGTCTCGACGCACAACGAAGCTGGCCTGACCTCTTCGCTGAGCCGCATCATCGGCAAGAGCGGCGAGCCGATGATCCGCAAGGGCGTCGACATGGCCATGCGCCTGATGGGCGAGCAGTTCGTCACCGGCGAAACCATCGCCGAAGCGCTGGCCAACGCGAGCAAGTTCGAAGCCAAGGGCTTCCGTTATTCCTACGACATGCTCGGTGAAGCGGCACTGACCGAACACGATGCGCAGAAGTACCTGGCGTCGTACGAACAAGCCATTCACTCGATCGGCAAAGCGTCCCACGGCCGTGGGATTTATGAAGGCCCGGGCATTTCCATCAAGCTCTCGGCACTGCACCCGCGTTACAGCCGTGCGCAGTACGAGCGTGTGATGGACGAGCTGTACCCGCGTCTGCTGTCGCTGACCCTGCTGGCCAAGCAATACGACATCGGCCTGAACATCGACGCCGAAGAAGCCGACCGTCTCGAACTGTCGCTGGATCTGCTTGAGCGCCTGTGCTTCGAGCCACAACTGACTGGCTGGAACGGCATCGGTTTCGTCATCCAGGCGTACCAGAAGCGTTGCCCGTACGTGATCGACTACGTGATCGACCTGGCTCGCCGCAGCCGTCATCGCCTGATGATCCGTCTGGTGAAAGGCGCGTACTGGGACAGCGAGATCAAGCGCGCCCAGGTCGAAGGTCTGGAAGGCTATCCGGTCTACACCCGCAAGGTGTACACCGACGTTTCCTACATCGCTTGCGCACGCAAACTGCTGTCGGTGCCGGAAGTCATCTACCCGCAGTTCGCCACGCACAACGCCCACACCCTGTCGGCGATTTACCACATTGCCGGTCAGAACTATTACCCCGGCCAGTACGAATTCCAGTGCCTGCACGGCATGGGCGAACCGCTTTACGAACAAGTTGTAGGCAAAGTTGCCGACGGCAAGCTGAACCGTCCGTGCCGCGTGTACGCACCGGTCGGCACCCACGAAACCCTGCTGGCGTACCTCGTACGTCGCTTGCTGGAAAACGGTGCGAACACCTCGTTCGTCAACCGCATCGCCGACCAGTCGATTTCGATTCAGGAGCTGGTGGCCGATCCGGTGGCGCAGATCGAGCAGATGGCGACTGTGGAAGGTGGCTTCGGCCTGCCGCACCCGCGCATTCCGCTGCCGCGTGACCTGTACGGTGCTGAGCGCGCCAACTCCAGCGGCATCGACATGGCCAACGAACATCGCCTGGCTTCGCTGTCCTGCGCCCTGCTCGCCACCGCGCACAACGACTGGAAAGCCGCGCCGATGCTCGGTTGCGCTTCCAGCAATGAAACGCCGGCAGCGGTGCTGAACCCGGCAGATCACCGTGATGTGGTCGGCCACGTTCAAGAAGCCACCGTCGAAGACGTCGACAACGCCATTCAATGCGCGCTGAACGCCGCACCGATCTGGCAGGCCACTCCGCCGGCCGAACGCGCGGCGATTCTGGAGCGTGCCGCTGACTTGATGGAAGGCGAGATTCAGCCGCTGATGGGCCTGCTGGCTCGCGAAGCCGGCAAGACTTTCGCCAACGCCATTGCCGAAGTCCGTGAAGCGGTCGACTTCCTGCGTTATTACGCAGTGCAGACGCGCAACGATTTCAGCAACGACGCCCACCGCCCACTGGGTCCGGTGGTGTGCATCAGCCCGTGGAACTTCCCGCTGGCGATCTTCAGCGGTCAAGTCGCTGCCGCTCTGGCTGCCGGTAACCCGGTATTGGCCAAACCTGCCGAGCAAACTCCACTGGTGGCGGCTCAAGCCGTGCGCTTACTGCTCGAAGCCGGGATTCCGGAAGGCGTGCTGCAACTGCTGCCGGGTCGCGGTGAAACCGTCGGCGCCGGTCTGGTCGGTGATGAGCGCGTCAAAGGCGTGATGTTCACCGGCTCCACCGAAGTCGCGCGTCTGCTGCAACGCAACATCGCTGGCCGTCTCGACAGCCAGGGCCGTCCGATTCCGCTGATCGCCGAAACCGGTGGCCAGAACGCGATGATCGTCGATTCCTCGGCACTGACCGAACAAGTCGTCATCGACGTAGTGTCCTCGGCCTTCGACAGCGCGGGTCAGCGTTGCTCGGCGCTGCGGGTACTGTGCTTGCAGGAAGATTCCGCTGATCGCGTCATCGAAATGCTCAAAGGTGCCATGGCCGAAAGCCGTCTCGGCAACCCGGAGCGCCTGTCCGTGGACATCGGCCCGGTGATCGATGCCGAAGCCAAGGCGGGCATCGACAAGCACATCCAGGGCATGCGCGACAAAGGTCGCAACGTCTACCAAGTGGCCATCGCTGACACCGAAGAAGTCAAACGCGGCACCTTCGTCATGCCGACGCTGATCGAGCTGGAAAGCTTCGACGAGCTGCAACGCGAGATCTTCGGGCCGGTGCTGCACGTGGTGCGCTACAAGCGCAAAGAGATCGATCAACTGATCGGCCAGATCAACGCTTCCGGTTATGGCCTGACCCTCGGCGTGCACACGCGCATCGACGAGACCATCGCCAAGGTGATCGACAACGTCAACGCCGGTAACGTCTACGTTAACCGCAACATCGTTGGTGCCGTGGTCGGCGTGCAGCCATTCGGCGGCGAAGGCCTCTCGGGTACTGGCCCGAAAGCCGGCGGCCCGCTGTATCTGTACCGCTTGCTGGCGACACGTCCTACCGACGCCATCGAACAATCCTTCGCTCGCGGTGATGCCGTTATCGCCCCGGACGTTCGTTTGCGCGACGCCATGAGCAAACCGCTGAACGCGCTGAAAGCCTGGGCTGACAGCAACAAATACGCTGACCTGAGCACGCTGTGCGTGCAGTACGCTGCGCAATCGCAGAGCGGCATCACTCGCGTGCTGGCCGGCCCGACCGGCGAGAAGAACAGCTACGCCATCCTGCCGCGCGAGCACGTGCTCTGCCTGGCCGAGGTTGAAGGTGATCTGCTGACGCAACTGGCTGCGGTGCTGGCGGTAGGCGGTTCGGCGGTATGGCCAGAGTCCGACATCAGCAAGGCACTGTTCGCACGCCTGCCGAAGGAGATTCAGGCGCGGATCAAGCTGGTTGCTGACTGGAATAAAGACGAAGTGGTGTTTGATGCGGTTCTGCATCACGGCCATTCCGACCAGTTGCGCGGTGTCTGCCAGCAGATTGCCAAGCGTGCCGGCGCGATTGTTGGGGTTCAGGGCTTGTCCCAGGGCGAGACCAATATTGCGCTGGAGCGTCTGGTGATTGAGCGGGCGTTGAGTGTTAACACCGCTGCGGCGGGTGGTAATGCGAGCTTGATGACCATCGGCTAAACCGCTGTAACTCCAGGCGACCGCAACGGCCGCCTGGAATGCACTTCCCTGTAGGAGTGAGCCTGCTCGCGATAGCGGTCTGTCAGTCAAAATAAATGTGTCTGACAGACCGCTATCGCGAGCAGGCTCACTCCTACATTTGATTAGTGTCGCCCTCACCTCTGCATCACTCTCATCAATCATCCTGTTCAGCCTTTATCAGCACGCCTAGACTCGGCCCAACCCCAATTTCAGGTAGGCCGCCATGTCCGAGACGCTGCTCAGTTCCCGCAATCTGGCTTTCGAGCTGTATGAAGTCCTCGATGCCGAGGGCCTGACCCGGCGTGAGCGCTTTGCCGAGCACAACCGCGAGACCTTCGACGCCGCCATCGGCACCGCGCGCAACATCGCCGAGAAGTACTTTGCGCCGCACAACCGCAAGGGCGACGAGAACGAGCCGCGCTACGAGGACGGTCAGGCAATTCTGATTCCTGAAGTGAAACCGGCGGTGGATGCCTTCCTCGAGGCTGGATTCCTCAACGCCGCGAGAAGTTTCGACGCCGGCGGCATGCAACTTCCTACGCTGCTATCGCAAGCCTGCTTCGCGCATTTCCAGTCAGCCAACGCCGCTTCGACGTCCTACCCGTTCCTGACCATGGGCGCGGCGAATCTGATCGAGAGTTTTGGCACGGACGAGCAGAAACAACGCTTCCTGCAACCGATGATCGATGGCCGCTTCTTCGGCACCATGGCACTGACCGAACCCCATGCCGGTTCATCGCTGTCGGATATTCGTACGCGCGCCGAGCCTGCGTCCGACGGCACCTATCGTCTGAAGGGCAACAAGATCTTCATTTCCGGCGGCGATCACCCGCTGTCGGAAAACATCGTGCACATGGTCCTGGCCAAGCTGCCCGACGCACCTGCGGGTGTTAAAGGCATTTCGCTGTTTATCGTGCCGAAATTTCTCGTCAACGATGACGGGAGCTTGGGCCAACGCAACGACGTGCTGCTGGCGGGGCTGTTCCACAAGATGGGCTGGCGCGGCACCACTTCCACGGCGTTGAACTTCGGCGATAACGGTGAGTGTGTCGGCTATCTGGTCGGCAAGCCGCATCACGGTTTGAGTTACATGTTCCAGATGATGAACGAGGCGCGGATCGGCGTCGGCATGGGCGCGGTGATGCTCGGTTATGCCGGTTATCTGTATTCGCTGGAGTACGCCCGCGAGCGGCCGCAGGGCCGAGTGCCGGACAGCAAGGACCCGACCACCGCTCCGGTGGCGATCATTCAACACGCCGATGTACGACGCATGCTCTTGACGCAAAAATCCTACGTCGAAGGTGCATTTGATCTCGGTCTGTACGCGGCGCGTTTGTTCGATGACACCACCACACTTGAGAGCGAAGCCGAACGTAAACAGGCTCATGAATTGCTGGATCTGCTGACGCCAATCGTCAAATCCTGGCCGTCGGAGTTCTGCCTCAAGGCCAACGAACTGGCGATCCAGATTCTTGGCGGCCACGGCTACACCCGTGAATACCCGGTGGAGCAGTATTACCGCGACAACCGCTTGAACCCGATCCACGAAGGCACCCATGGCATTCAATCGCTGGACTTACTCGGGCGTAAATTGGCGCAGAACGGCGGCGCGGGGCTCAAGCAACTGATTCGCCTGATTGCCAACACCGCTGAACGCGCGACAGCGTACGACTCGCTGACTGCATTGCGTGAGCCTTTAGAGAAACTGGTAGCTCGCCTGCAAACGGTGACCATCGGCCTGCTGACCGATCTGGCACAGGGCAAGGTCAACAGCAGCCTGGCGAATTCGGCGCTGTACCTGAAGGTGTTCGGGCACACGGTGATTGGCTGGCGCTGGCTGGAACAGGCGATTCGTGCCGAGGAAGGGTTGGCGAAGGGGAATGTGGCGGATGCTGACTTCTATAAAGGCAAGTTGCAGGCGGCGCGGTATTTTCTGACGTGGGAAGTGCCGGGTTGCCACCATGAACTGACGTTGCTGGAGGCGCGGGATGATACGTGCCTGGCGATGCAGGATGCGTGGTTCTGAAAGCCGACCCTCACCCCAGCCCTCCCGAAACGTCGGACCGCCCGTAGGGAGAGGGGGCCGACCGAGATGTCTGGCGCTATACATCGACCTGAAAAATCCAGTCGATTATGGATTCATCGCAGCATTTTCAGGTCGGCGTACTTCTAAAGCATCCCACACTCAGTCCCCTCTCCCTCTGGGAGAGGGTTAGGGTGAGGGGCTTTTCTGGCTCAACACTCAACTCAACTTGAACCCACCCATCTGCCGCGCCAGATCATCCGCCAGCTTCTGCAACATCTGACAATCCTCACGACAGGCCCGAACCTCCCCCGCCGTCGCCCGCGCCAAATCAGAAATCCCCTGCACGTTACGGTTGATCTCTTCAGTCACCGCCGACTGCTCTTCCGTCGCCGTCGCCACCTGATGATTCATATCGCTGATGCGCTCGACCTGACCGGTAATCGCGGTCAACGACGCCCCGGTGCGCTGGCTCGACTCAACCCCGGTGCCGGTCGCGGCCTGGCCGGTACGCATCGACGACACGGCGTTTTCCGCACCTTGCTTGAGGCTGCCGATCATCTGCTGAATTTCGTCGGTGGACGCCTGCGTGCGTCGCGCCAACGTCCGCACTTCATCGGCGACAACGGCGAAACCTCGCCCCATATCCCCGGCTCGCGCCGCTTCAATGGCGGCATTGAGCGCCAACAGATTGGTCTGCTCGGACACGCCGCGAATCACCGCCAGCACCGAATCAATCGACGCGACTTGATGCGCCAACTCGCCGACCGCGCCCGCCGCCACACGAATCTCATCGGACATGCTTTCAATATGCTTGATCGAGCCACCGACCACTTCCCGCGCCTGCATCGCTTCATCCCGCGCGGTCTGCGAGGCGAGCGCCGCATTACCAGCGTTCTGCGCAATCTCCTGCACGGTGAGACCCATTTCATGAACGGCGGTGGCAACCATGTCGGTCATTTCCTGCTGACGGCCAGAACGTTCAGCAGTGTTCTCCACCACTTTCGCCACCTGCCCCACGGCCGTACGCAGACGCTCGCTGGTGGTCAGCACTTCACCGATCATGCCGCGCTGGCTGTCGAGGAAGCGGTTGAAGCCCCGGGCGAGGTCGCCCAGCTCATCGGCACGGCTGGAATCTAACCGGTGGGTCAAATCTCCACCGCCGCTACCGATTGCTACCAGCGCAGCTGTTACTTGGCGAATCGGCCGCACCAGACCTTGCGCCAGCCACACCACCAAAGCGAGGCACACCAGCGCCACGGCCAGACCGATACCGCCGCTCATCCACATGGCTTTGCGCGCCTCGGCGTAGATCTGCGATTGCGGCACTTCGGCCACGAGGGTCCAGCCTAGACCACGCAACGGCAGGCTGAAGGCGAGGAAGTCTTCGCCATCCCGTTGGAAGCTGCTGCTGACGGCGGCAGCCTTTGAGGTAGAGAGTTGGCCCATGACGGACTGCGCCGCATTGGCGCCAATCTGCTCGCTCAAGGTGCGTTTGCCGCTGAACTGCGCTTCCGGATGCACCTGAATCAAACCGTCGGAACGCACCAGATAGACCTTGCCGCGCTCACCAAAGCTGAAATTGTGGATCAGCTCCGACAGCTCTTTCATGCTCAAGCCGAGCCCGGCCACACCGACCACCTTACCGGCCTGCTCGACCTTCAAATCGATGAACAGCGCCAACTCTCCGGTCGCCCCGTCGTTGTCGATATTCAGAGTGCGCGGCTGATCGCTGTCGAGGAAGGAATAGAACCACGCGTCAGCCGGTTTTGAACGGCTGAGGGTGCGATCCAGGCCTTTTTCGGTGATGTAGTGATTGGATTCGGTGCCGATGATCAAAGCAGTAAAAGCTTTATGTTCGGCGCGGATGCCTTCCAGATACTGCGCGAAGCCCGCCGTTTTGCTGCCGTCTTCGCCAGTAGCGAGCCAGTCGCGGACCATCGTATTGCTGGCAATATCCTTGGCCGCCGTCAGCGGTTGCACGAGGATGCGTTCGATATCGTTGCGCGTCGCTTCAATGCTCGACGGCAGTGCTTGTTCGACCAGATAGCTCTGGGCGAGGCGGTTGACCACCAGGGTATAAATGCCAACCACGATCAGGATACTGACCAGCAGGGCGGTGCCCATGCTGAGAATCAGCTGCCATTGAATACTGCGTCGCCACAACTGCATGGAGCACCCCCAAAGAATAAGAGGCAGAAACACTGCAACTGTTATGCCGACTGTATACAAAAATCACAAGAATAAGAGACAAAGCTTGAAGCAGTGATCTTCGAACAGCAAGAAGTGGGCCGCTTTCATAGCGAGAACACTGTCAACTCTGACAGGTTACATGTCGCATCGCGTGGCATAGATTGCAGGTTCCCTGTCTGTGCCCAAGCATTCGCGTCACAGACTCATGCTGTACTAGCAGGAGAAAGATAATGGCTGATACAAGTCCAGCTGAAACCTTCGTACAGACAATGTCTGACAACGATACGTTTGTGAAATCAGCGCAGGTCGGCGATTTTGTCGCAGGCTCAAGCGTGCAAGCGATGATCATCCGAAAACACTTTACCGAAGTCATGGTTTTCCCCGTAATCCATTACAAAGCTACGATCACCACGTTCTCAGGCGCAACGTACAGTACAGTTCAGCCGATCGCGGGATCAGAATATATAAACCTGCTTTCACACGGAGATGAGGTGACGATCGATAAGACGACCTATAGGGTGTCCCACGGAGAGTTTACGCAGCAAACCAATGGAGAATGGTCGAGGAAGGTTTACTGGCAACCAGTGACTAAAACTCAATAAACAAAGAGCCGTTCGATTATTAGCGCCTCGAAGTACCGAGGCGCTGCAAAACGCGCATCAACCCTGATTGATGGTCTTGGCGATAGTGTCGACCGTGGCGCTGACTTGCTCTTGGTAACGGTCGAGTTCTTCTTTGTGCTGCTTCTTCATTTCAATCTGCTGCGAGCACAGATTCATCGCCGCGAGCACCAGCAAGCGGTCACCGATCAATGTCGGGTATTTGCGCTTGGTGTCATCCAGCGCTGCCTTGAGCATCATGGCCGCGTCCAGCAGGGTCTGTTCTTCCCCGGCCGGTGCCTTGATCGAATAGTCCTCCCCGAGAATGGAGACGACTTTTACCCCTGCTGTGTGGTGGTTCATGCGCTGACCGGACCTGCGTTGACGCGATCAACCAGGGCTTGAATGCGGGCGGCGGTGGCGCCGTGCTTTTCTTCCTGCTCCATCAGGTTCAGTTGCAGGCTTTCGTTTTCATCCTTGGCCTGGGCCAGTTCCGTGGACAGGGCCTGGTTGGTTTGCGCAAGGCTCTGGTTCTGTTGCACCAGGTCGCTGACGAGCTGTTCCAATTGGCTGAGGGATGCTTCCAACATTTTGATCTTCCAAGCGTTTTTCAAAGGGCGCGTACGATAAAGAAAAGTCACCACGGATGCCAGGGTTAAACCGGCGCAAAGCCTTGATTTTCCTGGTGGCGGATCGTTCCTGCGAGTTTTAAAGACTGTGATCTGCCGATCTGGTTCCTGCACTTCGTCGCCCCGGCCCTTCTGCGACAAATACGCACAGTGCCTCAAGACTTTAGTCGTATGACCGATAAGTCATCCATATCGCAGTCTCAGCCCGCATGGAAGCGGCCCTCTCTTGGTATCCGCCCCATGTCCCTTCGCAATATGAATATCGCCCCACGGGCGTTTACCGGCTTCGCCCTGATCGGCGGCCTGATGCTGATTCTCGGTGTGTTCGCCCTGAACCAGATGAGCAAAATCCGCGGCGCCGCCGAAGACATTTCGTCCAGCAGCGTGCCGAGCATCAAGAACCTCGACGAGTTCACCCAGCTGACCCTGCGCCTGCGCGTGCTGTCGTACCGCTTGCTGGTCAACCGTGAACCGGACGTGCAGCAGAAAACCGTTGAGTTGCTGGACATGCGCAACCAGCAGATTCGCGCGGCTCAAACGGCCTACGAGCCACTGATCGGCAGCCCTGAGGAACGTGCAGCGTACGACCAGTACGTGCAGTTGCTCGGCCAATACCGCCAGATCGAAGACCGCATGAAGAGCCTGTCGCGCAACAATCAAGTCGATGAGTTGCGCACCCTGCTCAACACCGAGTTGCTGAACAACTCCGAAGCAGTGAACAGCGTGCTCAACCGTCTGATGCAGATCAACGGCGAGCAGATCAGCGAGACCAATCAGCAAGCGGCCGATCAGTACTCTTCGGCGTTTGATCTGGTAGTGACTCTCCTGGTAATCGCCACTGGCCTGACCTTCCTGTTCGCCTGGCTGCTGACCACCAGCATCACCAAACCGATTTCGAAAGCACTGGAAGCGGCGGAAACCATCGCCGAAGGTAATCTGACCCAGCCGATCCATGTTGATGGCACGGACGAAGCCGGTCGCCTGCTGGCGGCAATGGCGAAGATGCAATCGAAGCTGCGTGACACCTTGCAGCGCATTTCCGGTTCGGCCACTCAGCTGGCTTCGGCCGCTGAAGAACTGAACAGCGTCACCGACGAAAGCGCACGTGGCCTGACTCAGCAGAACAACGAAATCGAACAGGCAGCCACGGCGGTCAACGAGATGACCAGCGCCGTGGAAGAAGTCGCGCGCAACGCCGTGAGCACTTCGGAAGCCTCGAAAAACGCCACCACTTCCGCCGGTGACGGTCGTGATCTGGTCCAGGAAACCGTCAGCGCCATCGAACGCATGAGCGCCGATGTACAGAGCACTGCCAGCCTGATCGGCGATCTGGCCAATGAATCCCGTGATATCGGTAAAGTGCTCGACGTGATTCGTGGTCTGGCCGACCAAACCAATCTGCTGGCACTGAACGCGGCGATTGAAGCGGCGCGTGCCGGTGAAGCGGGTCGCGGGTTTGCCGTGGTGGCAGACGAAGTACGTGCCTTGGCGCACCGCACTCAACAGTCGACCAGCGAAATCGAGCGGATGATCGGCAGCATTCAGAGCGGTACCGAACACGCCGTGGATTCGATGCGCAACAGCACCGAGCGCGCCGAGTCGACCCTGAACATCGCCCGGGGTGCCGGGATGTCGCTGGACACCATCAACACCGCCATCGTCGAGATCAACGAGCGCAACCTGGTGATCGCCAGCGCGGCTGAAGAGCAGGCGCAGGTGGCGCGGGAAGTGGATCGCAATCTGGTGAATATTCGTGATTTGTCGGTGCAATCGGCGACCGGCGCGAATCAGACCAGTGCGGCGAGTAATGAGCTGTCGCGGTTGGCGCTGGACCTGAACAACATGGTTGGGCGGTTCAGCCTGTAAATTTTTAGATCAAGATCAAAAGCCCCTCACCCCAGCCCTCTCCCAGAGGGAGAGGGGGAAAGGGAGCAGATCTTCGTGTTTTTCAAAACCTGAGTTCGACCCGGAATTTCAGGTCGGTGCAACTTGAACAAACACCGCGATCAGTCCCCTCTCCCAGAGGGAGAGGGGAAAGGGGGCAGATCTTCATGTTTTTCAAAACCTGAGTTCGACTCGGAATTTCAGGTCGGTGCAACTTGAACAAACTCCTCGATCAGTTGATCTGGCTTAATGATTCTGGACACCCCTAAAGGGCGTTAATCTACGCCCAACGACGAGGTGTGATTTGACCAGACGATATTTTTCGACAGATTTCAAACGGGATGCGGCTTGCCTGGTTTTGGATAAAGACTATTCGGTGAGTGAAGCCTGCGAAGCAATGGGCGTGGGCCCTACAGCTCTGCGTCGCTGGGTTGAGCAACTGCGTGCGGAGCGCAGTGGCAAGACGCCTGAGAAGTCCAAGGCCATGACCGTTGACCAACAACGCATCCAGGAACTGGAAGCAACAATTCGACGGATTGAGCGCGAGAAGGAAATTTTAAAAAAGGCTACAGCTCTCTTGATGTCGGATTCCCTCGATCGGTAAGGCTGGTCGAGGAGTTAAGCGAGCAATATCCAAGATCCGAGTTGTGTGGCGTGTTTGGCATCAACCGCAGCAGTTATTACGAGCGTCTGAAACAGCGGGCGAAAGTGCATGTCGGGCGCGATCGCCTAAAGATCAAGGCTGCCGAATTACATGAGCAAAGTCGCGGCTCAATGGGCGCGCGCAGCCTGTCAAAAGCGCTTTGTAACGAAAAAGAGTCGGTAGGTCGTTACATGGCTCGTAGCCTGATGCGCGAGCTCGGTTTGAAGAGCCAGCAACGGCGCAGGCATCGGTACAAACCCAGCGGTGCGGAGGCGCAATACGCCCCCAATCATTTGGAGCGTAAATTCAAAGTCGAGGCCCCCAATCGAGTGTGGTGTGGCGACGTGACTTACATTTGGGCCGGTACTTACTGGGTTTATCTGGCTGCTGTACTTGATCTGCATGCCCGCCGCATCGTCGGCTGGGCGATGTCCAGAAGTCCGGATTCAGCTCTGACCTGTCGAGCGTTAAAGATGGCTTTCGAGTCGCGAGGACGCCCTGAAAACCTAATGTTCCATTCGGATCAGGGCTGTCATTACAGCAGTAAAGTGTTTCGTGAAACGCTGGCGGACATGCGCATAAAACAAAGCATGAGTCGACGAGGAAACTGCTGGGACAACGCCCCGATGGAGCGTTTCTTTGGCAGTTTGAAATCTGAATGGATACCCAAGGCTGGCTACCGAAACGAAGATGAGGCCAGTACCGATGTATTGCGCTACCTGACCCATTATTACAATCGGATCAGGCTGCACAGTCACAATGGCTACCGAACTCCGGTGGACATGGAGGCCCTGGCGGCATGAAAAAGGGTAAAACCCTATAACCGTGTCCAGTATCGTTTGACCAGATCAAGTCCCCTCTCCCTCCGGGAGAGGGGGGAAAGGGGGCAGATCTTCGTGTTTTTCAAAACCTGTGCTCGACTCGAAATTTCAGGTCGGCGTACCTCGCACAAACACCTCGATCAGTCCCCTCTCCCTCCGGGAGAGGGCTAGGGTGAGGGCTGCAATATTCAGCCGAACTAAAATCCCGAACACGCCAGCGTAAAAACCTTTTTGACAGCATCACATTTCAACAGGTTAGAATCGCTGGCACGCAGACTGCATGGTCAGTTTGTGCCCGTCTTTACGCTTCTGGAGTACTGCCTTTGAATGCGACGACCATCAACAGCCTGTTCTTGATCGGCGCGTTGCTGGTAGGCGCAAGCATTCTCGTCAGCTCACTCTCTTCCCGTCTCGGCATTCCGATTCTGGTCATTATTCTCGCGGTCGGCATGGCCGCCGGGGTCGATGGCGGCGGGATTATTTTCGATAACTACCCGACGGCCTATCTGGTCGGCAACCTCGCACTCGCAGTGATTCTCCTCGACGGCGGCTTGCGTACGCGGGTGTCGAGTTTCCGCGTGGCGTTATGGCCGGCGTTATCGCTGGCCACGGTCGGGGTGTTGATTACCACCGGGCTGACCGGCATGGCCGCTGCCTGGCTGTTCGATCTCAATCTGATTCAGGGCCTATTGATCGGCGCCATCGTCGGCTCAACGGACGCAGCGGCGGTGTTCTCGCTGCTCGGCGGCAAAGGCCTGAACGAGCGGGTTACCGCCAGCCTGGAAATCGAATCCGGCAGCAACGACCCGATGGCGGTGTTTCTCACCGTGACCCTGATCGACATGCTCGCCAGCGGCCAGACCGGTTTGCACTGGAGCCTGTTGACCCACCTGATCCGCGAGTTCGGCATCGGCGGCGTGATCGGCCTCGGTGGCGGTTGGTTGATGCTGCAACTGGTCAACCGCATCAATCTGGCCGCCGGGCTGTATCCGATTCTGGTGATCGCTGGCGGTCTGGTGGTGTTCGCCCTGACCAACGCCCTGCACGGCAGCGGCTTCCTCGCCGTTTACCTGTGCGGTCTGGTGATCGGCAACCGCCCAGTGCGCAGCCGCCACGGCATTCTGCACATGCTCGACGGCATGGCATGGCTGGCGCAGATCGGCATGTTCCTTGTGCTCGGCCTGCTGGTCACGCCGCACGATTTGCTGCCGATCGCCCTGCCCGCTCTCGGTCTGGCACTGTGGATGATTCTGTTTGCGCGGCCATTGTCGGTGATGGTTGGCCTGCTGCCGTTCAAAGCGTTCCATGGCCGCGAGAAAGCGTTTATTTCCTGGGTCGGCCTGCGCGGCGCGGTGCCGATCATTCTCGCGGTGTTCCCGCTGATGGCCGGGCTGCCGAATGCGCAGCTGTACTTCAACCTCGCGTTCTTTATCGTGCTGGTGTCATTGCTGGTGCAGGGCACGAGCCTGCCGTGGGTGGCCAAGCTGTTGAAGGTGACCGTACCGCCGGAGCCGGCGCCGATTTCCCGGGCGGCGCTGGAAGTCCACGTCACCAGCGAGTGGGAGTTGTTCGTTTACAAGCTCGGCGCGGAGAAATGGTGCATCGGTTCGCCCCTGCGTGAGCTGAAAATGCCCGAAGGCACACGTATCGCGGCACTGTTTCGTGGCCAGCAACTGCTCCATCCGTCGGGTAGTACGGTGCTGGAAGTCGATGATTTGCTGTGTGTTATCGGCCATGAACACAACCTCGGCGCCCTCGGAAAACTCTTCAGCCAAGCGCCGCAACGCGGCCTCGATCTGCGCTTCTTCGGTGATTTCGTGCTTGAAGGAGACGCCCAGCTTAAAGCGGTTGCGGCGCTCTACGGGTTGCCAGCCGAGGGCATCGATCCAGACATGACCCTGGGCGCCTTCATTGCACAGAAAGTCGGCGGTGCGCCGATCGTCGGTGACCAGGTGGAGTGGAACAACACCCACTGGACGGTTGCGGTCATGGACGGGAACAAGATCGGCAAAGTGGGCGTCAGATTCCCCGAAGGAAGTCGCCCGGGCCCCGGGCTCTTCCTCTAAACTGCGTCCACTCTCACTTGCTTGACCGGTCTCTATGCCTACCCTGCGCTCCTTTTTCGTCGCGGCCCTGCTGGGCCTGAGTCTCACTGTCGGCCCGATCTACGCCGCCGAACCACCGTCCAGCGACGCCGTGCAGGCCAGCCTCGACAAGCTCGCCGACAGCAAACTGCCGGATGCCGATAAAAAGAGCCTGCAGACCGTCCTGCAGAACACGCTCAATCAGCTGAACAATCAGCGTGATTACGAGCAGAAACTGATCGATCTCAAGCAGCAACTGGCCACTGCGCCCAAGCAGACCATTGAAAGCACCCGCGAATTGACCCGCCTCAAGGCTACGGCCGCGGTGCCGGTGGCGCAGCGCTTCCCCAAGGAGTCGATCCAGCAGTTGGAGCAGATCCTCACCGATCGCTCGACCCAGCAAAGTGATCTGCAAAAAGCCCTCGCCGACGCCAACAGCCTGATCATCACCGCGCAGACTCGCCCCGAGCGCGCGCAAGCAGAGATATCCGCCAGCCAGACGCGCATCCAGCAGATCAACAACACCCTCAAGTCCGGTAAGGACGCGGGGAAAACCGTCACCGCCGAGCAGCGCGACCAGTTGAACGCCGAATTGGCGGCGCTGAATGCGCTGATTCCGCTGCGCCGTCAGGAACTGGCCGGCAACAGCCAGTTGCAGGATCTGGGCAACGCTCAGCATGACCTGCTCTCGGAGAAGTCCGATCGCCTCGACCGCGAGATTCAGGAACTGCAAACCCTGATCAACCAGAAGCGTCTGGCGCAATCGCAGGAAACCGTTACCCAGCAGTCGATCGAAGCGCAGAAGGCCGGGAGCAGCAGTCTGCTGGCCATCGAAAGCACGGCCAACCTCAAGCTCTCCGACTATCTGCTCAAAAGCACTGACCGCCTCAACGAAGTCACCCAGCAGAATCTGCAGACCAAACAGCAACTCGACAGCCTGACCCAAAGCGATTCAGCGCTGGACGAGCAGATCAGCGTGCTCAAGGGCAGCCTGCTGCTGTCGAAGATTCTCTACAAACAGAAACAAGCCCTGCCGCGCCTCAAGGTCGACCGCGACCTGGCGGATCAGATCGCCGACATTCGCTTGTGGCAATTCGACGTCAGCCAGCAGCGTGAGCAGCTGAGTAATCCGGCCGCCTATGTCGACAACCTGCTATCCACGCAGCCGCCGGAACAGGTCACGCCGCAATTGCGCAAAAACCTGCTGGATCTGGCCAACACCCGCGCCGATCTGCTGGAACGGTTGAACCGCGAACTGAGCGCCATGCTCAACGAGTCGATCACCCTGCAACTCAACCAGAAACAACTGCTGAGCACCGCGCAGGGGCTGCGTGCGACGCTCGATGAGCAGATGTTCTGGATTCCAAGCAACAAGCCGCTGGATCTGGAATGGATGCGCGCGGTGCCGGAGCGCCTGAAACGCCAGGTCGACACCCTGCCATGGGCGTCCAGCCTCAGCGAGCTGACCGACGGTCTGACCCAGCGCCCGTTGCTGTTCCTGCCGCTGGCACTGCTGATCGGCGCGCTGCTGTGGCGGCGCAAGAATCTGTACGCGCGACTGAACAAGGTTCACCAGGACATCGGTCACTTCAAACGTGACAGCCAGTGGCACACGCCGCAGGCGATTCTGATCAATATTCTGTTGGCGATGCCGGTCGCGTTGGGCCTGGCGTTGTGTGGTCTGGCGTTGCAGATCGACGCGCGCGGGCAGAACGCCAATATGGGCGCGGCGCTGCTGCAAATGGGTCAGGCGTGGCTGGTGTTCTATACCGCTTACCGGATTCTCGCGCCGGGTGGTGTGGCAGAACTGCACTTCCGCTGGGAAAAGCCGCAGGTTGAATTCCTCCAGGGCTGGATCCGTCGACTGGGTCTGGTGGTCATGGCGCTGGTGACCATTGTCGCCGTGGCCGAACTGCAACCAGCCGCACTCGCCGACGATGTGCTCGGCATGCCGGTGGTGCTGACCTGCTACGCCTTGATGGCGTGGCTGCTCAGCCGCCTGCTGATCAGCAGCCCGGCCCACGAGAATACTTCGCTGTTCCGTAAAGCGGTCGGCGTGATGTTCACCCTGCTGCCGATCGCGTTGTTCGTGGCGGTGTGCTTCGGCTACTACTACACCGCGCTGAAACTCAGCGACCGACTGATCAACACCCTGTACCTGCTGATGTTCTGGCTGGTGATCGAAGCCACCTTCGTCCGCGGTCTGAGCGTTGCCGCGCGACGCCTGGCCTATCAACGCGCCCTGGCCAAACGTCAGGCAGCGAAAGAAGCCGGCGATGGCGAAGCGGTGATCGAAGAGCCGACGCTGGACATTGAAAAGGTCAACGAGCAGTCCCTGCGCCTGATCCGTCTGGCCCTGCTCGGCGGTTTCATTGCCGCGCTGTACTGGGTCTGGTCGGACCTGATTTCGGTGTTCTCGTACCTCGACAACATCACCCTCTACGAATACACCAGCGGCACCGGCGCCAACATGAGCATGGTGCCGATCAGCATCGGCGACATGCTTGGTGCGCTGATCATCATCGGCATCACCTTCGCCCTCGCGCGCAACTTGCCGGGCCTGCTCGAAGTGTTTGTGCTGTCCAAGCTCAATCTGGCCCAGGGCAGTGCCTACGCGACCACGACCCTGCTGTCGTACGTGATTGCCGGCGTCGGTTTTGTCTCGACCCTGTCGACCCTCGGTGTGAGTTGGGACAAGTTGCAATGGCTGGTGGCGGCGCTGTCGGTCGGCCTCGGTTTCGGTATGCAGGAGATCTTCGCCAACTTCATCTCCGGCATCATGATCCTCTTCGAACGACCGGTGCGGATCGGTGACACCATCACCATCGGCAACCTGTCGGGCACGGTGAGCAAGATCCGCATCCGCGCCACGACCATCACCGACTTCGACCGCAAGGACATCATTGTCCCGAACAAGACGTTCATCACCGGACAACTGATCAACTGGTCGCTGACCGACACCATCACTCGCGTCACGCTGAAGCTCGGCGTCGATTACGGCTCGGACCTGGATCTGGTCAAGGAACTGCTGCTCAAGGCTGCCCGCGAGAACCCGCGCGTGCTCAAGGAACCCGAGCCGCACGTGTACTTCCTCAACTTCGGCGAAAGCACCCTCGACCACGAGTTGCGCATGCACGTGCGCGACCTCGGCGACCGTAACCCGGTGCTCGATGAGGTCAACCGCTTCATCAACCGCGAGTTCAAGAAGCAGCACATCAACATCTCGTTCCGCCAGATGGAGGTTTACCTGAAGAACCTTCACGGTCAGGAATACAAGATGGTGCCGATCGAGCCGGAAACCAAAACCATCGTGCCAGTCGCCGACGATCAGAAACCGCTGCAAGAGCCGCCGCCGGCCAAACTCGACTAACCGGCCTATTCCCAGCAGAATGCTCGGACATTCTGCTGGAGCCGGCCCTTGAAAGCCCTCGACGAACTGACCTTCGACAATCGCTTCGCCCGCCTGGGCGACGCGTTCTCCGCCCATGTGCTGCCTGAGCCGATCGACAATCCGCGTCTGGTCGTCGCGAGTCCGGCGGCTTTGGCTTTGCTGGATCTTGACCCGGCGACCGCTGAAACCGAGGAATTTGCCGAACTGTTTGGCGGCCACAAGCTGTGGGCCGATGCCGAGCCGCGAGCTATGGTCTATTCCGGGCATCAGTTCGGCGGTTACACGCCGCAATTGGGTGACGGTCGTGGCCTGCTGTTGGGCGAGGTGTACAACGCGGCCGGCGAGCATTGGGACCTGCATCTGAAAGGCGCAGGGCAGACGCCGTTTTCGCGCATGGGCGATGGCCGTGCGGTGTTGCGTTCGTCGATCCGCGAGTTCCTTGCTTCCGAAGCGTTGTACGCGCTGAACATTCCTTCCTCGCGCGCGGCGTGCGTGATTGGCTCAGACACCCCGGTCTGGCGTGAAAAGCAGGAACGCGCAGCGATGGTCCTGCGTCTGGCGCCGAGCCACATCCGCTTCGGCCATTTCGAATACTTCTATTACACCAAGCGTCCCGAGCAGCAAAAACAGCTCGGCGATCACGTATTGGCAATGCATTTCCCTGAGTGCCTGGAGCAACCGGAACCGTATCTGGCGATGTTCCGCGAGATCGTCGAGCGCAACGCCGAACTGATCGCCAAGTGGCAGGCCTATGGCTTCTGTCACGGCGTAATGAACACCGACAACATGTCGATCCTCGGCATCACCTTCGACTTCGGCCCGTTTGCCTTCCTCGATGACTTCGACGCGAACTTCATCTGCAACCATTCGGATGATCAGGGGCGTTACTCGTTCAGCAATCAGGTGCCGGTCGGCCAGTGGAACCTCAGTGCACTGGCTCAGGCGTTGACGCCGTTCATCAGCGTCGAAGCCCTGCGCGAAACCCTCGGCTTGTATCTGCCACTGTTTCAGGCGCACTACCTCGACCTGATGCGCCGGCGCTTCGGTTTCACCACGGCCGAAGACGATGACCAGAAGCTGCTGGAAGACCTGTTGCAACTGATGCAGAGCAGCGGCGTCGATTACACGCTGTTCTTCCGCCGACTCGGTGAAGAATCAGCCGAACAGGCCGTCGCCCGTTTGCGCGACGATTTCGTCGACATCAAGGGCTTTGATGCCTGGGGCGAACGCTACGTCGCCCGGGTTGCCCGCGATGGCGACGCTGACCAGGAACAGCGCCGCACCCGCATGCATGCGGTCAATCCGCTGTACATCCTGCGCAATTATCTGGCGCAAAAAGCCATCGATGCGGCTGAGCAAGGGGATTACTCGGAGGTACGCCGGCTGCACGCGGTGTTGAGCAAACCGTTTGAGCAGCAACCGGGGATGGAGGCTTATGCAGAGCGGCCGCCGGAGTGGGGCAAGCATTTGGAGATCAGTTGTTCTTCCTGAGGCGTTTCAGCTTAGCGGATCGATTGCACTGATTACACGGTCGACAATGTCAGACATTGTCACGTCATCCAGTCGCTCGATGAATTTGGCCGTGCCATCTCGTACCCGTTGTTCGATGTCAAAACTCCGAACCTGATTACACACCGCTACACCATTGGTTTCGTGGCCAGTAATGGCCACCGCCAAACCCAAATTCCGGCTGAAATTCCCACCGCTAGTAACAGGCACCGTCATGCTCACGCCCAATGCGTTGATCTCTCTGGGCGTAATCACCACAAAGCGATGTCTGTTCATCATCTCCCGCCCGGCCACTGGGTTCGGATCAATCCAGTAAACGTCACCCCGCTGAGGGGGCTGTCGGCGCACCATCAACCCAGCTCCCGGCCGACAGAATCACCTTCAAGAGTCTCGCTAGTCTGGGCGTTAAGTTTCTGCAGTTCTTCTGCACCTTCGAGTAGCTCTGACAAGCTATAACGCTTACGCGTAGCGGCTACGGCTGGACGAGCAATCAGTTCGCCATCGACCACATTCAGCTCTAGCTGTGCGCCAACCTCCAGATGCAACAACTTTAAAAGCGTGGGCGGAATTGTAATGACGGCAGCGCCGCCTTGGCGGCGTATCTTGGAAGTTACGGACATTATGTCGCTCCGATTTGATGCATAGGAATCATCAATTCCTGGATTAGTGCAACAAAAGTAGCACGCAGATAAAGACAAAGCGATCTCCTCACGACAAGCGTAAAACTCCGAATTGGTCTTCAGACTAGCCATCGATCCCGGAACGGTTTTGACAAAAATGTGAGCAGTTGCGACATTGATAAGTTGGCAGATCGACTCCAAATCAGTTCTATAGACTGCCTATCAGAGAACCAATCATGACCACCCCACTCCTCATCCCCTGCCCCTCCTGCAACGGCCTCAACCGCATCCCCGCCGAGCGCCTCGCTGATCAACCCAAGTGCGGACGCTGCAAATCCGCCGTGCTGTTGAGCAAACCGTTCGAACTCAAGCAAGGTGATTACGCCAGCCAGATCAAGGGCGATCTGCCGTTGCTGGTGGATGTCTGGGCGCAGTGGTGTGGGCCGTGCAAGTCGTTTGCGCCGGTGTTCGAGCAGGCGGCGGCGCATCTGGCCGGCAAGTGCCGCTTGGCCAAGCTTGATAGCGAAGCGAATCAGCAGTTGTCGGCGCAGTTGGGGATTCGCTCGATTCCGAGTTTGATTCTGTTCAAGAACGGCAAAGAAGTGGCACGGCAGAGTGGTGCGTTGCCGTTGCCGCAGTTGATGGCGTGGTTGCGCAGTCAGGGTATCTGACCCAATACAAATCCAATTGTGGGAGTGAGCCTGCTCGCGATAGCTTCCTTTCAGTCACTCAAGTGGAGGCTGACAGGGCGCTATCGCGAGCAGGCTCACTCCTACAGGGGGTCTGCGTAGCTCGGGAGATCAGTGATCTTCGAGCAGATTGTGCAGTTCGACGAACTGCTGGGTCAGCTTGTGTCGCGGGTCGAGGTGAATCAGTGGCATGCTGGCCTGGTGCGATTCGCGCATGCGCACCGAACTGGTCAGGTACACCGGCAGTACCGGCAAACCTTCAGCAATCAACTCATCGAGAATCTGTTGCGGCAGGCTCGCCCGGGCCTGGAACTGGTTGACCACGATGCCTTCGACTTCCAGACCTTCGTTGTGGTCGTCCTTCAGCTCTTCGATTTCCGCGATTAGGCCATACAGGGCCTGACGGGAGAAGCTGTCGCAATCAAAAGGAATCAGCACACGATCAGCGGCAATCAGCGCCGATACCGCATAGAAATTCAACGCTGGCGGCGTATCGAGGTAGATCCGGTCGTAATCCTCGGACAGCTCATCGAGCAACTTTCGCAGCTTGTTGATCTTGTGCTTGGCCTCGAGCTTGGGCTGCAAGTCGGCCAGCTCGGCGGTGGCGGTAATGATGTGCAGGTTGTCGAACGGGGTTTCGTAGATATCGGCCTGATTCTTCTTCGAGAACGGCCCCGAGGACAGCGTCTGCTTGAAGAAGTCGGCAATGCCCATCGGGATGTCGTTGCCGGTGAGCCCGGTCAGATACTGAGTGGAGTTGGCCTGGGCATCAAGGTCCACCAACAACGTGCGATAACCCTCGCTGGCGCTGACCGCCGCCAGATTGCAGGCAATGCTCGACTTGCCTACGCCACCTTTCTGATTGAACACCACGCGCCGCATGACCAAACCTCCGTGTATCAAAGAATGACCGAGTGTAGATGTGCGCGACCTTGCTTCGCTACCTTCATGGACACGGACTACAAAGTCAGGTGCAAATATCCACGGACAGATAGCGCAATAACCGCCATTGATCGGCGAGAAGCCCGACAGACAAGCCCCTGACAATCTGGATAATGGCCAAGTGACAGTTTTCTTGCGAACCACTCGGTACATTTCATTGCACAAAATGTAACCAGCATTTGCTACACACTCGTCGCACCGGGATAATGCGCGCCACCCGGCGCCAAGCGCCACGTCAAGTCTGCTGCGGCTCTGGCCACTAAACGCGTCAACGAAAGCCCGCAGGGGCGGGATGAATGTCCGTGATCAACTTCAACATCGCCCAATGGCGCGCGTGGGCCCCTGGCCTCGACAGCGTGGACGCCTGGCAGGCCTGGAGCCGACAACCGGTCGTGCTCCAGAGCAGTGATGCCGCGCCCGATGTGTCGTTTTTGCCGGCCATGCAACGCCGCCGCCTCAGCCGACTGGCACGCATGGCGTTCAGCGTCGGCTGGCCACTCGCCGACGGACGGGAGAATCTGCCGCTGGTGTTTGTTTCGCGTCACGGCGAAACCCCGCGCACTTACGAGATCCTCAGCGATCTGGCGACCGAGCAGCCGCTGTCACCGACGCAGTTCAGTCTGTCGGTGCACAACGCGATCATTGGCCTGTGGTCGATCATGCGTGGCGAAACCAGTGAAATGAGCGCGCTTGCCGCTGCCGGCGACGGCCTCGAACACGGCATCCTCGAAGCCGCCGCCCTGCTCGATGAAGGCGCCCCGGCGGTGCTGCTGATCATTACCGAAGAACAACCACCCGAAGCGTACTCAGCGTGGATTGACGATGTGCCGTTTCCCTACGCGCTCGGTCTCTTGCTGACCCCCGGTACCGACTGGCGGCTGACCCTGAACAGCACCACAGAAACACGGTCAAAAGCGCACTGGCCCCACGCGCTGAATCTGTTGCAAACCCTGCTCGGCCAGCAAACCCATTGCCAACATGCCTGGAAAAATCGTGTATGGACCTGGCAACGCAACCCGTGACCGAGAAAAACCGCGACGCCTATTACTGGCGCTTGCTGGCCACTGCCGCAAGTTTCGCCCTGTTCGGGCTGGGCGGGCTGTGCCTGCGTGTGTTGGTGTTTCCGCTGCTGGGCTGCCTGCCGGGTGACGCCCTTGCGCACCGTCGACGCGCGCGACAGACCGTCAGCCGGTTGTTCTGGTTTTTCGTGCGTTTCATGGCCCGCGCGGGCGTGCTGACCTACGACATTCAAGGCGCCGAACGTCTCGGTCGTTCCGGGCAGATGATCATCGCCAACCACCCGTCACTGATCGACGTGGTGTTCCTGATCGGACTGGTACGCCAGGCCAATTGCGTGGTGAAGAAAAGCCTGTGGGAAAACCCCTTCACCCGAGGCCCGCTGCGCAGCACCGAATACATCAGCAACGACGGCAGCATGGACATGCTCGATGCCGCCGCCCAGTCCCTGCAAAACGGCCAGACCCTGATCATTTTCCCGGAAGGTACGCGCACCCAGCCGGGCCAGGCGCCAGCCTTTCATCGGGGTGCTGCGTCGATTGCCCTGCGCGGTGCGAAAATTCTCACGCCGGTGATCATCAAGGTCAGCCCGACCACGCTGACCAAAGCCGAACCGTGGTATCGGATCCCCAGTCGCCGCGTGCACTTCAGTTTTCGCGTCGGGGCCGATATAGACCCACAAGCCTTCGCCGCGCAGGGGCCAGCCCCGCAAGCCTCGCGCAAGCTCAACGATTATTTGCACTCATACTTTATTAAGGAGCTCGCCGAAGATGAGCGATCTGAACACCCCTAGCCTGGTGCGTGACATCAAACTGCTGATCATCGATGCCCTTGGCCTTGAAGACATCAGCGCCGACGACATTGGCGACGAGCAGGCGCTGTTCGGCGAAGGCCTGGGCCTGGATTCCGTCGACGCGCTGGAACTGGGTCTGGCGATCCAGAAAAAATACGGCATCAAGATCGACGCCGACGCCAAAGACACCCGTAACCATTTCACCAACGTGGCCAGCCTTGCGGCATTCGTCACGGCAAAACAGGCAGCTTGAGACCGGACCATGCAAACTCGTGACGATATTTTCAACACCCTGCGCGATGCCTTGGTCGAGCTGTTCGAACTGGATCCGGCCCGTGTGAGCCTGGACTCCAACCTGTATCAGGATCTGGAAATCGACAGCATCGATGCGGTCGATCTGATCGATCACATCAAGCGCCAGACCGGCAAGAAAATCGCCGCCGAAGAGTTCAAATCGGTGCGCACGGTCGGTGACGTGGTCGAGGCGGTCTACCGTCTGGTTCAACCGGCCGCATGAGCCGACTGATCGGCCTCGGCCTGCTGCTGGCCGGTCTGCTGTACCCCTTTGCGGTGTATTTCGGCATGGAGCATTTTGCCCCGTGGCAGTTCGGACTGCTGCTGGGCAGTTTGTGGCTGGCGCGGGCACTGACCGGCGAGCGCAAGCCCGGCAGCCTGTGGATGGCCTGTGTGGCGATCGCCTTTTGCCTGCTGCTGGCGCTGTTCGACAGTCCGCTGTTGCTGCGTTGGTACCCGGTGCTGATCAGCGGCTTCATGCTGGTGCTGTTCAGCCTGAGCCTGAAATACGGCCCGCCGATGGTCGAACGTATGGCGCGGTTGCGTGAGCCAGAACTACCGGAAAACGCTATTCGTTACACACGAAAGGTCACCGTGGCCTGGAGCGTGTTTTTCTTCTGCAACGGTTTGTGCGCCGCCCTGCTGACCCTGTGGGCGCCGCTGAATTGGTGGATGTTGTACACCGGCCTGATCTCCTATGGATTGATCGGCCTGATGTTTGCCATTGAATGGCTGATACGACAACGGGTAAGAGGCCGTACATGAACTGGATAAAACTTGAGCAGCTATTGCTCAAGCCTGTGCCGGCGCGGGCCATCAGCCACGCACCGGCCCTCGATCACGCGCAGCTGTGCGAACAGGCGCTGAGCGTTGCTGCCGGTCTGCAAGCGCAAGGCGTGAAGCGCCTGGCTGTGCATCTGGAAGATGCCGCTGAACTGGCCATCGCTTTGCTGGGCGCATGGCGTGCCGGCGTCAGCGTTCTGCTGCCTTCGGATCTGCAGCCACAAACCCGCCAGCGCTGGTCGGCTGAAGTCGATCTGTGGCTGACGGATCAAGCCGATGACGCGCAACTGAGCGAGGTTCAGCAGCAGCCGCTCGCCGGCGCCGAACTGGACCTCGACCAGTGCCGTCTGAGCCTGTGCACGTCCGGTTCCAGCGGCGAGCCCAAGCGCATCGACAAGACCCTGCGCCAACTGGCCAACGAAGTCCAAGCGCTGGAGCAACTGTGGGGCGCGGACCTCGGCGAGGCCTGCATCATCGGCAGCGTCGCCACCCAACATATCTACGGCTTGCTGTTTCGCGTGCTGTGGCCGCTGTGCGCCGCACGCCCGTTTGTGCGCAAGCAACTGGCGTTCCCCGAAGACTTGCAGCGTGCCAGCCGCGAACATCCGGCCTTCGCCTGGATCGCCAGCCCGGCGTTGCTCAAACGCATGGGCGACAACCTCGACTGGCCGGCCCTCAGCGCCGTGCGCCGGGTGTTTTCCTCCGGTGGCGCGTTGCCGCTTGAAGCTGCGCAGAGCCTGCAACAACGCTTGCAGCAATGGCCGACGGAAATCCTCGGTAGCTCGGAAACTGGCGGTATCGCCTGGCGTCAAGGCGAACAACTGTGGCAACCGTTCGCCGATGTCGTACTGAGCCAGGACAGCGAAGGCGCCCTGCTGATCGCTTCACCTTATTTACCTGCCGGGCACGTCGAACACACCGCTGACGCCGCGCGTATCGCTGCCGATGGCCGCTTCGAACTGCTAGGACGGCTGGACCGGATCGTCAAACTCGAAGAAAAACGCATCTCGCTGCCCATGCTCGAACAAGCCTTGGTTGCCCACGAATGGGTCGCCGAAGCACGTTTGGGCGTGGTTCAGGAAAACCGCGCTTCCCTCGGTGCACTACTGGTGCTCAGCGAGGCCGGCCTGTTTGCCTTGCGTGAGCACGGCCGTCGCAGCCTGACTGAAACCCTGCGCCAGCATTTGCGCCAACACTGCGAAGCCCTGGCCCTGCCCCGACGCTGGCGACTGGTGCGGCAATTGCCGTTGAACAGCCAAGGCAAGCTGCCGCAGGCCGATATCGAAGCGTTGCTGATTGCCCCGCGAGCGAAAGCGCCGGAAGTGCTGTCGCAGGTCGAGACCGAGGGCGAATGGAGTCTGCAACTGAGCGTGCCGCCGGATCTGGCTTATTTCAGTGGTCACTTTCCCAAAGCACCAGTATTGCCGGGTGTGGTGCAGGTGGAATGGGCGCTGAACCTTGGGCGGCAGTTGCTGAATCTGACCGGCCCGTTTGCCGGAATGGAAGTGCTGAAGTTCCAGCAACTGGTGCGGCCGGGAGATGAAATTCAGCTGCACCTGCGCTTTGATCCTGAGCGCCGCAAATTGTATTTCGCTTATCGCAATGACACGGCGACCTGTTCCAGTGGGCGGATTCTTCTGGGTGTAGAGCATGATTGACCTTGGTGAGTGCTGCGCACTCAATCGTGAGCAGGCTCACTCCTACAGGGATCGCGGTTTTCCAATGGAGAACTGTTATGCATAACCCTTGCGCGGTGATCCCGGTTTATAACCACGAAACCGCGATCACCACGGTGGTCGACGCTTTGCTCGCGCAAGGCCTGCCGTGCATTCTGGTGGACGACGCCAGCACGACATCTTGCGCCAGAGTGCTCGACGCACTGGCCGAGCGTGACAACGTGCATCTCGTCCGTCTCACCGCCAATCAGGGCAAGGGCGGCGCGGTAATGACCGGTTTGCGCGAAGCTTCGCTGTTGGGTTTCAGCCACGCATTGCAGGTCGATGCCGACGGTCAGCACGACTTGCACGACGTGGCGCGTTTCGTCGAGGAATCCCGTGCGCATCCCGAGGCGATGATCTGCGGTTATCCGCTGTTCGACGAGAGTGTGCCGAAAGGCCGTTTGTACGCGCGCTACCTGACCCACGTGATGGTCTGGATCAACACGCTGTCGCTGCAGATCCGCGATTCGATGTGCGGGTTTCGCGTCTATCCGCTGGCCCCGACGCTGGCGGTGATCGACTCGGCGAAAGTCGGCAAACGCATGGATTTCGACTCGGACATTCTCGTGCGCCTGTCGTGGCGCAATCAGCCGATGCGCTGGCTGCAAACCAGCGTGCACTACCCGCTGGACGGTGTGTCGCACTTCCGTCTGTTCCACGACAACGCACTGATTTCCAGCATGCACACACGGCTGTTTCTCGGCATGTTGCTGCGCTTTCCGCTAATCCTCTGGCGGCGGTGGCGCGCATGACCAGCGAGACTGACAAGAAGCACTGGGCTGACCGCGAGGAACGCGGCAGTTTCCTGCTGATGAAATTCACCGCGCTCGCCGCCAAGGTCCTTGGCCGACGCCTGCTCAGCCCATTGCTGTACGGCATCGTTCTGTACTTTTTCCTGTTCGGCCGCACCGCACGGCGCAGTGCCTGGCAATACCAGCAACGCCTGGCCGCATGGAGTCAGCGCGACGCGTTGCGCCCGACGCATTGGCGCGTGTTCGGTCAGTTCATGGCCTTCGCCGACTCGATGCTCGACAAGCTTGACGTGTGGAACGGCAAGCTGCGTATCGAACAAATCGAAATCATCGACCCGGCGCTGCTGCGCAATCAGTTACGCGGCAGTCGCGGGCAACTGCTGGTCGGCGCTCACCTGGGCAATCTCGAAGTCTGTCGCGCACTGGCGGAGATCGGCGAAAAGGTCACGATGAATGTGCTGGTGCACACCAAGCACGCCGAGCAATTCAACCGTTTGCTGGGCGAGGCCGGGGCGACCAATCTGCGCCTGATTCAGGTCAGCGAACTCGACCCGGTGATCATGCTGCAACTGCATGAACGGCTGGAGCGCGGCGAGTGGCTGGCGATTGCCGGCGACCGCGTGCCGCTGCACGGCGGGCGTAGCGTGACCGTCGATTTCCTCGGCCATCCGGCGCCATTCCCGCAAGGCCCTTGGTTGCTCGCCGGTCTGCTGAAATGCCCGGTCAACCTGTTGATGTGCCTGAAACAGCCGGACGGTCACTATCGCCTGACTCTCGAACCCTTTGCCGATGCCGTGGTGTGGAAGCGCAGCGAGCGCGAGCAGGTCATTCATCAGTGGGCCACCCGCTATGCGCAACGCCTGAGTCACTATTGCCTCGAAGCGCCGCAACAATGGTTCAACTTTTACCCTTTCTGGAAAACCGATGACGACGCCAACCCATGAGCCGGTAACCTTCGGCGAACGCCCTTTGCGCATCGAAGACGTGCTGGCCCTGGCCAACCGTCAGGCGCCCGTGCAGTTGCAGAGCGACGCCGACTATCGCGAGCGCATCGCCAAGGGCGCGCGGTTCCTTGATTCGCTGCTGGACAAGGAAGGGGTGATCTACGGCGTCACCACCGGTTACGGCGACTCCTGCGTGGTCGCGGTGCCGTTGCATCACGTTGAAGCATTGCCGCGTCACCTCTACACCTTCCACGGTTGCGGGTTGGGCAAGCTGCTTGATGCGCAAGCCACTCGCGCGGTGCTCGCGGCACGTTTGCAGTCGTTGTGCCACGGCGTCTCCGGGGTACGCGTGGAACTGCTGGAGCGTCTGCACGCGTTTCTCGAATACGACATCCTGCCGCTGATTCCCGAAGAAGGCTCGGTCGGTGCCAGCGGCGATCTGACGCCGCTGTCCTACGTCGCCGCGACCTTGTCCGGCGAGCGTGAAGTGATGTTTCGAGGTGAGCGCCGTCAGGCTGCCGATGTGCATCGCGAACTGGGCTGGACACCTTTGGTGCTGCGCCCGAAAGAAGCACTGGCACTGATGAACGGCACCGCGGTGATGACCGGCCTCGCCTGCCTGGCCTTCGCCCGCGCTGACTATCTGCTGCAACTGGCCACGCGCATCACCGCGCTCAACGTGGTCGCGCTGCAAGGCAACCCGGAGCACTTCGACGAGCGCCTGTTCGCCGCCAAACCGCATCCTGGGCAAATGCAGGTCGCCGCGTGGCTGCGCAAGGATCTGGCCATCGACGCGCCGACCGCGCCACTGCATCGCCTGCAGGATCGCTATTCGCTGCGCTGCGCACCACACGTGCTCGGCGTGTTGGCCGACAGCCTGAACTGGCTGCGTTCGTTCATCGAGACCGAACTGAACAGCGCCAACGACAACCCGATCATCGACGCCGAAGCCGAGCGCGTGTTGCACGGCGGGCACTTCTACGGCGGCCATATCGCGTTCGCCATGGACAGCCTGAAAAACCTCGTGGCCAACGTTGCTGACCTGCTCGATCGGCAGCTCGCCTTGCTGGTGGACGAACGTTACAACCACGGTCTGCCGAGCAACCTCTCCGGTGCTCCGGCGGATCGCGCGATGATCAACCATGGTTTCAAAGCCGTGCAGATCGGCACCAGCGCGTGGACCGCCGAAGCGCTGAAAAACACCATGCCGGCCAGCGTCTTCTCACGTTCCACCGAGTGCCACAACCAGGACAAGGTGAGCATGGGCACCATCGCCGCCCGCGATGCAATTCGTGTGCTGGAGCTGACCGAACAGGTCGCCGCCGCCACCCTGCTGGCCGCCAATCAAGGCGTATGGTTGCGCGCTCAGGCTGAAGACGCGCGACCGCTGCCACCGTCACTGGCGGCAATGCACGAAGAACTCGCCAAGGACTTCCCGCCGGTGATCGAAGACCGAGCCCTGGAAGGCGAATTGCGCCTGTGCCTGCAACGCATCGCCGCGCAACACTGGAGGCTGCATGCGTAGCGCCGGAGTGCTCCACGCCGACACCGAAATCCTCGTGCCGTTTTTTGACGTCGACACCATGCACGTGGTTTGGCACGGCCATTACGTCAAATACCTCGAAGTGGCGCGTTGCGCGTTGCTGGACAAGATCGGCCACAACTACACGCAGATGCTCGAATCCGGGTTCGCCTGGCCGATCATCGACCTGCAACTGCGCTATGTGCGCGGCGCAGTGTTCGGTCAACGGCTGAATGTGCGCGCCAGTCTGGTCGAGTGGGAAAACCGGCTGAAGATCAATTACCTGATCACCGACCTGCACAGCGGCGAGCGCCTGACCCGCGCCAGCTCGGTGCAGGTCGCCGTTGAAGTGAGCAGTCGCGAGATGCAGCTGGCTTCGCCGAAGGTCTTCACCAATGCCGTGGAAAGGATGCTGCGATGAATGTATTTGTTAAAAGGCTGAGCGTGTTGGCGCTGCTGACGCTGTCGGCGCTGGCCAACGCCTTCGACCTGCAACAACTCAGCGCACAACTGGCGAAACCGGAGGTGATCCACGGCCAGTTCACACAGGAAAAACACCTGCGTGCATTACCGCAGCCGCTGATCAGCAAGGGCAGTTTTGTTCTCGCCAAAAATCACGGTCTGCTCTGGTTGCTGAAAACCCCGCTGCAGCAGGACTACCGCATCAGCACCAAAGGCATCGCCCGCCGCGACGATAACGGCTGGCAATTGCTGCCGAACAAGAGTGCCGGTGCCGAGCAAAACCGTTTGTTCCTCGCCGTGTTGCAAGGTGACAGCAGTGGCCTGCAACGCGACTTCGAACTGGCGTTGAGCGGCGATGCACAGCAGTGGAAACTGACGCTGACCCCGCGCTCGCTGCTGCTCAAGCAAGTGTTCAACCAGATCAACATCGACGGCGGCGCGCTGGTGCAGACCATCGAACTGCTGGAAACCCAAGGCGACAGCACTGTGCTGCGCATGCAGGACAGCAACGCCAGTCAACCGTTGAGCGACGCGGAGCAACATGACTTTGCCGAGTGAACGCAGGCTGCCCTGGCTGTTTCTGATCCTCCTGCTGGCCGTCGTCGCGCTGGCCGGCTGGCAGTGGCGCGACGGTGCGCCGCTGTCGGCGAATTTGATGGAGCTGGTACCCGGCACTAACCCTGACGCTCTCGAACTGCGCGCCGAACAACGCATGCAGGAGCCGCTCAATCGCGAAATGCTGGTGCTGGTCGGCCATGCCGATCGCCAGCAAGCGGTGACTATGGCGCAGACGCTGGGCGAGCAATGGCAGGCCAGCGGGTTGTTCGAGAAAGTGCAGTGGAACCTGCAAGCGGATCTACCGGCCCTGCGCACGCAACTGCTGCAAGGGCGGCTGGCGATGCTCTCGGCGGATGACCGGCAACTGCTGATCGAGCACCCCGACGCGTTCATTCAGCAACGCGTACAAGCCCTGTTCGACCCGTTCAGCGGTTTCAGTCTGGTGCCGAGTCAGGACGACTGGCTGGGCCTGACCGGGCGCATTCAGAACAGCCAGCCGCAGCACGGTTCGGTGCAACTGGATATCGGCAGCGGCGCGTTGATTGCCGATGCCGACGGCAAGAGCTGGGTGCTGCTGCGCGCACGCACCACCGGCAATGCCTTCGACATGAACCTGCCACTGCAAGTCGCCGCACTGCTGCAACAAAGCCGTGATCAAGCCGCGAAATCCGACGTGCAACTGCTCGCCGCCAGCGGCTTGCTGTACGCGGCCAACGGTCAGCAGCAAGCGACTCGTGAAATGACCTGGGTTGGCGGCGGCGCCACTGTCGGCATTCTGTTGTTGCTGTTGCTCGCTTTCCGCCGCTGGCGCGTGTTGCTGGCGTTCGTGCCGGTACTGGTCGGCATGTTGTTTGGCGCGGTGGCCTGTATGGCGCTGTTCGGCCATATGCATGTGATGACGCTGGTGCTCGGCTCCAGCCTGATCGGCGTGGCGGTGGATTACCCGCTGCACTATTTGTCGAAGAGCTGGAGCCTGAAGCCGTGGCGCAGTTGGCCAGCCTTGCGCCTGACCTTGTCCGGATTGACCCTGAGTCTGATCACCAGCGCCATCGGTTATCTGGCGCTGGCGTGGACGCCGTTCCCGGCACTGACGCAAATCGCCGTGTTCTCTGCCGCCGGCCTGCTCGGCGCGTATTTGTCGGCGGTATGCCTGTTGCCGGCGCTGTTGAAAAACGTCGAACTGCGCCCCGCGCAATGGCCGCTGCGGTTGGCCGAGCGAATGCTCAACCTGCGCGAAAAACTCCTCGAACGCGTACGCACGCCAGTGTTGCTGGCGCTACTGATCGCCTTCTGTGTGGGCGGCCTGGTGCAGCTGCAAAGCAAGAATGACATCCGCCAATGGATCGGCGCACCGCAACATCTGACCGACGAAGCGCAGGCCATCGCGCGCATCACCGGCTATCAGCCGACCAGCCAGTTTTTCCTCGTGCGCGCCGACAATCAGCAGCAACTGCTCGAGCGTCAGGCCGCGCTGAGCGAGCGTCTGCAGCAACTGGTCAACCTCGACAAGCTGCAAGGCTATCTGGCCCTCGATCAACTGGTCAGCCCGCCGAACCAGCAAGAACAGGTGCGCGAGGCTCTGAACAAACTGCCGCAATACTGGCAGCCACTGCTCGACCTCGGTGTACCGCTCGCCGCGCTGCAAAGCGAACTGCAACAGTTGCAGACCGTGCCCGCCGAAGACATCGACGCGGCATTGGCCGGCCCGCTCGGCGAGCCTTATCGCATGCTCTGGCTCGGTCCGAGCGAAGACGGCGTGGCGGCGATGACCAGCCTGCAAGGCTTGAACAACCCGGCGCTGTTGCGCGTGCAAGCGCTGGACTTGCCGGGGGTAATGCTGGTCGATCGCCTCGGGGAATTGAATGAAGTGTTTGCGGCGACGCAGATCAGCGCTGCTGAACTGAAACTCGCTTCCTGCGCATTGATCGTGCTGGTGCTGATGTTGCCGTTCGGTCTCGGCGGGGCGCTGCGTATCGTTGCCCTGCCGTTGCTCGCCGCGTTGTGCAGCCTCGCCAGTCTGGGCTGGCTCGGTCAGCCGCTGACTCTGTTCAGCCTGTTCGGCCTGCTGCTGGTGACGGCAATCAGCGTCGATTACGCGATTCTCATGCGTGAACAAGTCGGTGGCGCGGCGGTGAGCCTGCTCGGCACCTTGCTGGCCGCTGTGACGACGTGGCTGTCGTTTGGTTTGCTGGCGGTGTCCAGCACACCGGCGGTGAGCAATTTCGGCCTGTCGGTGAGCCTCGGTCTGGCCTTCAGCTTCATGCTCGCACCGTGGGCGGGGCGTCACGAACACACCGCGACAGTCGCGGAGCCAGCAGCATGATGGTCGTCGCCTTCTGGTTCATGGCGCTGGCGTTGTTTGCCGTGGCCACCCGCGTTGGACGCCACTTCGGTCTGATTCCGATTGTCAGTCAGTTGCTGCTGGCGAGCTTCGGCTTGCCGCTGCTGATGTACTTCTGGATCGAACCGGGCTGGCAGCTCAGTGGCGCCCAACTGATCGCGCCAGACTGGCTGAAAAACCTCTACAGCCTGAGTTTCGCCTTGCTGCTCGGGCATATCCTCAGCGATGTCATCGACCTGCGCCTGGACCGCCAGAGCGTGAAAATCGCCGTGCCGAGTTTTGCCGTGCCGTTCACTTGCGGCTTGGCGGCGGCTTACTGGCTACTGCCGGCGCAACCGTGGCTCAACGCGCTGGCCGTCGGTCTGGTATTCGCAATCACCGCGATCCCGGTGCTGTACCTGTATTTGCGCCACATCGATTACCCGCCCGCCGCCACCCGGCGTCTGGTGCAAACCGCGATCCTCATCGATCTGACCTGCTGGACGCTGTTCGGCCTGGCGCAGGGCAGCCTGCACTTGAGCAGTTTGCTGTTGCCGCTGGGCCTCGCCTGTGTGCCAGTGTTGCTGCATCTGTTGCGTGTGCGCCGACCGCTGACCTACAGCCTCGGTTTCTTCGCGCTGCTGGTGATGGCCGAGCATTACAAACTCAACGCGCTGATCTTCGGCATCGGTTATCTGCTGTGCATGGCCGCGCTGAAAGTGCCGCTGGTGCTGCCGCTGCCGGCGCGCTGGATGAGCCGCTTGCAAACGTGGATCGCCATTCCTCTGATCCTCACGTTCGGCATCGTCCAGATTGATGTGCACAGCGCACTCGCCAGCCTCGGCGCGGCGCAATGGGCGGCGCTGCTGCTGTTGCCGATTGCCAGTAAACTGCTCGGCAACTGGCTCGGTCTCGGCTGGGCTGGCGCCTCGTTCGAGGGCGCCAGCCGCTGGCGCGAAAGCGTGTTGCTGAACATTCGTGGCCTCAGCGAAATCGTCTTTCTCAATCTGCTCTTGCAACAACAACTCATCACCCCGGCGCTGTACTTCGCGCTGATGTTGATGGGCCTGATCGCGACGCTGCTACCGGCCCTGATCGGCCTGCATCGCGCACCTTTGAATCTGCAACATCCTTTGCCCCGGAGTTCACGTGCCAATCGTTGAAATGGAATCCCGTCAGGTCGTGATCATCGGTGCCGGTCCGTCCGGCGCCATCGCCGCCGCGCTGCTCAAGCGCAAGGGCCACGATGTGCTGGTGATCGAGCGTCAGCATTTTCCGCGCTTTTCCATCGGTGAAAGCCTGCTCAGCCATTGCCTGGATTTCGTCGAAGAAGCCGGCATGCTCGACGCCGTCAACGCCGCCGGCTTCCAGCGCAAGACCGGCGCCGCATTCGCCTGGGGCGAGCGTTACAGCGCCTTCGATTTCGGTGACACCTTTACCGGCGGCAAGCCGACCACGTTCCAGGTGCAACGCGCCGACTTCGACAAACTGCTGGCCGATCAAGCGACATTGCAAGGTGCTGAAATCCGCTACGGCGATGCCATCGTCAGCGTCGATTTCGAGCGGACGAAACCGCAGTTGGATGTGCGCAGCGAGGATGGCAGCGAGTATCGCGTCGAAGCGGATTTCGTCCTCGATGCCAGCGGCTACGGTCGTGTGCTGTCACGCTTGCTGGATCTGGAAGCGCCATCGAATTTCCCGGTGCGTCAGGCGGTGTTCACCCACGTCGAAGATCACATCAACAACCCGGCATTCGACCGCGAAAAAATTCTCGTCACTACCCATCCGGAACATCGCGACATCTGGTTCTGGACGATCCCGTTCAGCAACGGTCGCTGCTCGGTGGGAGTGGTCGCCGCCGAGGAACATTTCAACGGCCGTGACAGCGATCTGGATGCCTGCCTGCGCAGCTTTATCGCCGAGACCCCAAGCCTTGCCGGCGTGCTGAACAATGCTGTGTGGGACACCCCGGCACGCACCCTCGGCGGCTACGCGGCCAATGTGAAAACCCTGCACGGCCCGGGCTTCGCGCTGCTGGGCAACGCGGCGGAATTTCTCGACCCGGTGTTTTCCTCCGGCGTGACCATCGCCATGCGCTCGGCAAGCATGGCCGCGGCAGTGCTGCACCGTCAGTTGCAGGGTGAAACGGTCGACTGGCAAAGCGAATTCGCCGAGCCATTGAAGCGCGGGGTCGACACCTTCCGTTGCTACGTCGAGGGCTGGTACGCCGGCACCTTTCAGGACGTGATTTTCTATGAAGACAGCCAGGCGGAAATCCGTCGGATGATCTGCTCGATCCTCGCCGGTTACGCCTGGGATGAACGCAACCCGTTCGTCAGCGAAGCGCGTCGCCGCTTGAAGATGATTTCCGAACTCTGTGCAAAGGACGCCCCATGAATTACTTGAGCGACAGCTACGTCGAGGAGACCCGTTTCGGTTTCTGGTTCCTGCGCAGCCACACCTGGCAGCACCATGTGTTGCGGGTGGCGATCAATGATCTGCGCGGACTGTTCAGTGAAGTGCCGCCGGAACATCCGGTGTTGCTGGACGCCGGTTGCGGTCAGGGCAAGTCGTTCGGTCATCTGCGCCAGACCTTCGCGCCACAGCGTTTGATCGGCGTTGATGCTGATCCGCACAGCCTTGAATTGAGCGGCGCAGAAGCGACGCGTCTGGAACTGGACGTGGAACTGATCGGCAGCGATTGCGCGACGCTCAATGTGCCGGACGCCAGTGTTGACCTGCTGTTCTGCCACCAGACTTTTCATCATCTGGTCGAGCAGGAAAAGGCCCTGGCCGAGTTTTATCGGGTGCTGAAACCGGGCGGCTATCTGCTGTTCGCCGAGTCCACCGAGGCATACATTGATACGTGGGTGATTCGCTGGCTGTTCCGTCATCCGATGCACGTGCAGAAGAGTGCGGCGCAGTATCTGCAGATGATTCGCGGGCAGGGGTTTGAGTTTGGCGAACGCAATGTTTCCTACCCGTATCTGTGGTGGAGCCGGTCGAAGGATTTTGGTTTGCTGGAGCGGTTTGGCTTACTCAAACCCAAGCCGTTCGGGCAGCGCGAAGAGACGTTGGTGAACGTTGTCGCGCGCAAGCCTCTGGCAGAGGTTTCCTGATGTACACAAATCCTTGTAGGAGTGAGCCTGCTCGCGATAGCGGTGGGTCAGCCAACCTGTATTTTGAATGTGCGACCGCTATCGCGAGCAGGCTCACTCCTACAGTGTCCGCGGTGTGGCGTTTTTTTGTGTTTGGCATGGTGCTTCTGTTGAGTGCCTGCGCCAGCCAGGCCCCGCTGCCTGCGGGCAATCCGACTTTGCCTCTCCCGTTGCAACTGCACATCGAACGCCAGCAAGCCGAACAACGCCAGGACTGGCTGCTGGTGATCCAGCGCGAAGGCCCGGGCATCCGCTGGTCGATGATGGATCCGCTGGGCATTCCCCAGGCACGTCAGCAACTGCTCGACGGCCACTGGCAGGCTGATGGGCTGCTGCCGCCGAACCCGGAAGCCCGCGAGTTGTTTGCTGCGCTGCTGTTCGCCCTGACCCCATCCGGCGAGCTGCTGCGCAATTACCCCACCGCGCAGCAACAGGGCCAGCAACGCTCTCTGCCGGCGCATTGGGACATCCGTTATGCACAACCGTTGAGCTTCGAATTGAACTTGCCTCAAGGCCCGCACTATCGTGTTTCTCCGCTGGGTGAACCGACGCCATGACCGCTTACCTGAATGCCCTCGGGGTGATTTGCGCGCTGGGTCGCGACAAGTCGGAAATCGCCCGCAACCTGTTCGCCGGCGACTGCTCGGGCATGCGCCGCGAGTCTGGCTGGGTGGCGGAACGTGAGTTGCCGGTGGCCGCCGTCCACGGCGAACTGGCGCCGATCCCGGCAGAACTCGCCGATCAGCGCAGTCGAAATAATCAGCTGTTGCTGGAGGCGGCGTTGCAGATTCGCGATGACATTGATCAAGCGATCCAGACCTACGGCCGCGACCGCATCGGTGTCGTGCTCGGCACCAGCACCTCGGGCATCGACGAGGCCAGCCGTGGTCTGGCGCATTACATTCGCGAGCAGCAGTTCCCGGTGGAATACGATTACCGTCAGCAGGAACTCGGCGCGCCCGCAAATTTCCTCGCTGACTGGCTGCAACTGAGCGGCCCGGCCTACGTGATTTCCACCGCTTGCACTTCCAGCGCCCGCGCCTTGATGAGCGCTCAGCGCCTGCTCGATCTGGGCTTGTGCGACGCCGTGCTGTGCGGTGGCGTCGACAGTTTGTGCAAGCTGACGCTTAACGGTTTTTCGTCGCTGGAAGCAGTGTCGGACGAGCGCTGCAATCCGTTCTCGGCCAACCGCAGCGGTATCAACATCGGCGAAGCGGCGGTGCTGTTCGTCATGAGCAAACAGCAAGGCGAAGGCCCGGCCATTGCCCTGCTCGGCGCCGGCGCCAGTTCCGACGCGCATCACATTTCCGCCCCTGAGCCGACCGGGCGCGGCGCGCTGCAAGCAATGCACAAGGCCTTGAACCGCGCGCACCTGCATGCCACGCAAATCAGCTATCTGAACCTGCACGGCACCGCCACTCAACACAACGACGCCATGGAAAGTCTGGCGGTCGCCGAACTGTTTCCCGAGGGCGTCGCCTGTTCATCGACCAAACCGATGACCGGCCACACCCTCGGTGCGGCCGGCGCACTGGAAGCCGCGTTCTGCTGGTTGAGCCTGAGCGCCGACAACCCCGACCACGCCTTGCCGCCACACGTCTGGGACGCTCAGCCCGATCCCGCGCTGCCGCCGCTGAAGTGGGTGACCGCGAGCGAACGCCTGACGTCCATTGCACCCCGCTACCTGATGAGCAACTCGTTTGCCTTCGGCGGCAACAACGTCAGCCTGATTATCGGAGACGCCCCATGACGGCCTGGCCGCTCGCCGAACTGCTGCCCCACGCGGGCGACATGATTCTGATCGACAGCATCCTCAGCTTTGACGAGGAGCAGATTTTCACCCGCCTCACGGTCAAGCCCGAAGGCTTGTTCAGCCTGCCCGACGGCAGCCTGCCGGCATGGGTCGGCGTTGAACTGATGGCACAGAGCGTCGCCGCGTTTGCCGGTTGCCACGCGCGACTCAAAGGCAATCCGGTGGAGCTGGGGTTCCTGCTCGGCACACGCAAGTTCGAGTGCAACGTCGAAGCGTTTGCCGCCGGTAGCGATCTGACCATTCATGGTCTGCGCTCGCTGGAAGACGACAATGGCATGGGCGTATTCGAATGTCATATCCACGGCGCCGGCATCCATGCCAGCGCGCGGCTGAACGTGTTCCGTCCACCCCAGGTCACTCAATATCTGCAACAGACACAGGAGTCGAACCATGACTGAATCCGTACTGGTCACCGGCTCCAGCCGTGGCATCGGCCGCGCCATTGCCTTGCGTCTGGCGCAGGCCGGGCACGATATCGTCCTGCATTGCCGCAGCGGCGTGACCGAAGCGCAAAGCGTTCAGGCTGAAATCGAAGCCTTGGGGCGCAAAGCGCGGATCCTGCAATTCGACGTTGCCGATCGCGAAACCTGCAAAACCATCCTGGAAGCCGACGTCGAAAGCCACGGCGCCTATTACGGCGTGGTGCTCAATGCCGGCCTGACCCGCGACGGTGCCTTTCCGGCGCTGAGCGACGACGATTGGGACGTAGTTTTACGCACCAACCTCGACGGTTTCTACAACGTTCTGCACCCGGTGATGATGCCGATGATCCGCCGTCGCGCCGCGGGTCGCATTGTCTGCATCACCTCGGTGTCGGGGCTGATCGGCAACCGTGGCCAAGTCAACTACAGCGCTTCCAAGGCCGGGGTGATCGGCGCGGCAAAGGCGTTGGCGATCGAGCTGGGCAAGCGCAAAATCACCGTTAACTGCGTCGCGCCGGGCCTGATCGACACGGCGATGCTCGACGAAAACGTGCCGGTGGAAGAATTGATGAAAATGATCCCCGCACAACGCATGGGCACCCCGGAAGAGGTCGCCAGTGCGGTGAATTTCCTGATGTCGGCGGAAGCCTCGTACATCACCCGCCAGGTCCTGGCGGTCAACGGAGGCTTGTGCTGATGAAGCGCGTCGTCGTCACCGGCATGGCCGGCATCACCTCGCTGGGCAGCGACTGGGAGACCATCGCCGGCAATTTCGCAGCCAACCGCAGCGGCATCCGCCGGATGGACGAGTGGGATCGTTTCAGCGAACTCAACACGCGCCTGGCCGGGCCGATCGATGACTTTGCAGTGCCTGCGCACTGGACGCGCAAGCAACTGCGCAGCATGGGCCGGGTGTCGCGGCTGGCGGTTCGGGCGGCAGAAAACGCCCTGGCTGACGCCGGTTTGCTCGGTGACGAATCGATCAAGGATGGGCGGATGGGCGTCGCTTGCGGCTCGTCCACCGGCAGCACCGACGAGATCAAAGCGTTCGGCAACATGCTGCTCAACTCGGTCGCCGAAGGCCTCAATGCCAACTCCTACGTGCGGATGATGCCGCACACCACCGCCGCCAACATCAGCATCTTCTTTGGCCTGACCGGTCGTTTGATCCCGACGTCCAGCGCCTGCACCAGCGGCAGTCAGGGTATCGGTTACGCCTACGAGGCGATCAAGTTCGGGCGTCTGCCGTTGATGCTCGCCGGCGGCGCCGAAGAGCTGTGCCCGACCGAGGCCATGGTCTTCGATGCGCTCTACGCCACCAGCCTGAAAAACGATGCGCCACAGACCAGTCCACGCCCGTACGACAAGGGCCGCGATGGTCTGGTGATCGGTGAAGGTGGCGGCATGCTCGTGCTCGAAGAGCTGGAACACGCCCTCGCCCGTGGTGCGCACATCCACGCCGAGATCGTCGGCTTCGGCAGCAACGCCGACGGCCAGCACACCACGCGCCCGGAACAAGTGACCATGCGTCGTGCAATGGAACTGGCGCTGGAAGACGCCGGCCTGACGCCGGACGCCATCGGTTACGTCAATGGCCACGGCACCGCTACAGAACAGGGCGACATTGCCGAAACACTGGCAACCAGCAGTTTGTTCGGTGAACGCATGCCGATCAGTTCGCAGAAGAGCTTCCTCGGCCACACCCTTGGCGCCTGCGGCGCGCTGGAGTCGTGGTTCAGCATCGAGATGATGAATCGCGACCTGTACGTGCACACGTTCAACCTCGACGAGGTCGATCCGCACTGCGGCAAACTCGATTACCTGCGTGGTGAATTCCGCCAGATGCATCACGACTACGTGATGAACAACAATTTCGCTTTTGGTGGCGTCAACACCTCGTTGATTTTCCGCCGCTGGCACTGACCGCAACACCTTTGGAGTGAAGGGAATGACTCAGTTTCACCGCATCGCCGCTCTGTTGGCACTGGCTTTTGTGCTCGGCGGTTGCACCAGCAAACCGGTTTACAACGCCAAGGAAGAGTTCTCGCCCAACCTCGGTTTCACCCAGCAACAGATGAGCCGCGCCATCGTCACTGCGCTGAACGATCGCCAATGGGTCGTGCAATCGGTACGTCCGGGCATGATCAAAGCGGCGATCACCGTGCGCGGTCGCCATCACGCCGAAGTCGATATTCCGTTCACCCCGACCTCGTTCGAAATCGACTACCGCAGCAGCTACGGCCTCGACGCCAAGGACGGCAAGATCCACGGCAACTACAACCGCTGGGTCAACCGCCTGCGCGACAACGTGCTCAAAGAGCTGTCGATCAACCCGGACATCGAAGCCGTCAACAACCTCGGCATCATCAAACAGGGTGCCGACGAGCCGACTTACCTGAGCTTCCGTGAAGGCGTCAAACGCGCCACCGATGCCGGCCTGCTCGACGGCAGCGTGAAGTTCTACCTGGCCGGCGAAACCCTGCCCAAACAGGTACGCAAACTCGACACCGTGAGCAGCAGCCGCAAGACCAACGGCTCGAACAAATCCGACGAGGACGCCTGCTTCTGGGCCCTGCAATCGGCGCTGGCCACCCTGCAGAACGCTGCGAAAAAAGCTGACGCCAATGCGGTGATCAACATCGCCAGCGTCGACCAGCGTGATCTGTACAAAGACACCGAAAAATTCCAGTGCCGTGCCGGGCTGGTGGTGTCGAGTGTGGCGTTGCGCGGGGACTTGGCGCACGTGGATTGATGGGATTGTAGAAACGACAAAGGGCGCCATTCGGCGCCCTTTGTCATTCAGCCCGGATCAAGTACTGGCGTGTAACTTCAATCCTAACGCCTTCACCACTTTCAGGATTGTTCCGAACTCGGGGTTTCCTTCACCTGATAGTGCGCGGTAGAGGCTCTCTCGGGACAACCCTGCGTCACGTGCGACCTGAGTCATGCCTCGCGCTCTCGCTATGGTGCCAAGTGCCTTGGCGATAAAAGCCGGGTCATCTCCAGCCTCCTCCATGCAGGCGTCCAGATAGTTAGCCATGTCCTCTTCTGTCTTGAGGTACTCGGCTGAGTCCCAACGAGTGAATTTTTCGGTCATGGGTTTTGCTCCTGCCAGGACTCCGCGATGAGCCTGGCTTGCTTGATGTCTCGGGGTTGGCTGCTCTTGTCTCCGCCGCAAAGGAGGATGACCACTTGCCGACCTTGTTGCATGAAATAGACTCGATATCCGGGGCCATAGTCAATTCTGACTTCGCTGAGCCCTTCACCGATAGCTTTGACATCGCCAAAATTTCCGTCAGCCATACGATCAATTCGCACCTGAATACGCATCCTGGCGCGACTATCAGCCAACTTTAAAAGCCAGCTGGAAAATGTGGAACTTCGAAGAATCTCAGTCATCGCCGAAGTGTAGCCTTTGAGCTACACACACTCCACACTCTTTTCTCTGTAGCAGATGTACGGTGTCTACACTCTTTGAATCAGCGAATGTTCATCGCTACGTCAAGGAGATGACCATGCAAGTGAAAGCCCTGATCGCCGCTGCGCTTTTCGCGCTACTGCCCAGCGCCAGCCACGCCACCAACCTGATGTATATGCCCTTCGAAACCGTGCTGTCGGACGCCATTCGCGCCGGACGGCTGGATGGCAGTGTGAAGTTCTATCTGCTCGGTAATGGGCCGCAGGGGACTCAGCAGTTGTTGCGCAGCGGGGTCGTCAGTGATTTGAAGACCAACGGCTTCAACAAGAGTGACCACAACTCCTGCGAGTGGGTGTTGCAGTCGAATCTGATCAAGTTGCAGGCCGATGCCAAAAGGGTCGGGGCGAATGCGGTGGTCAATATCGTCAGTTACTACGACCAGCATGTGCGCAAGGATTTGAATACGTATGAATGCCGGGCAGGGATTTTTGTCACGCGGGTGGCGTTGAAGGGGGATTTGGTGCGGTTGCCCTGAAATCTGTGATGTTTGGGCCGACGCCTTCGCGAGCAGGCTCGCTCCCACCTTGGAATGCGTTCCCCTGTGGGAGTGAGCCTGCTCGCGATTTGATTGCGCAGCAATCACGCCTTTGAAGGTTCGACTTTGCGCGTGAGCAAATCTACGAAAGCCTTGGCCATCGGCGATTTCTGATCCTTGCGCTGCACCAGCCACACCGCCGACACCGCTTCCGGATCGAGCAACGGTCGGTAGACCACGCCGTCGATACGCATCCGCTGATAGGACGCCGGCAACACCGAAACCCCCAACCCCGCTGCGACCAGACCGATGATGGTCATCGCCTCCCCCGCCTCTTGGGCGAAGTGCGGGCTGAACCCGGCATCGCGCGCCAGACTCAGCAATTGCGCATACAGCCCGCTGCCGTAGCTGCGCGGAAAGAACACAAACGGCTCCAGCGCCAGCGCCGAGAGGAACAGCCCTTCTTCACTGCCTTGCGCCAATGGATGCTTGGAACCGAGCACGGCGACCAGCGGCTCACGCATCAACTCCACCACACTCAGCGAATCCGGCAAACCCAGCGGGCGCATGATGCCAACCTCGATCGACTCATCCACCAGGCCCTCGGCAACTTGCGTGCTACTCATCTCGCGAAGGTTGAGGTGCACCGCCGGAAAGCGCTGACGAAAGGCAAAGATTGCCTGGGGAATAGTTGAGTTGAACGGTGCCGACGAGGTGAAACCAATCTTCAACTCGCCCAGTTCACCGAGCTGCGCACGCCGGGCGACGTCCGCCGCTTTGTCGACCTGCGCCAGCACCAGCCGCGCCTCTTCGAGAAACAACCGCCCGGCCTCACTCAGCTCGACCCGACGATTGGTCCGTTCAAACAGCCGCGCGCCAACCTCTTGCTCCAGCGCCTGAATCTGCTGGCTCAGCGGTGGCTGAGAAATCCCCAGCACCTGTGCGGCGCGGCCAAAATGCAGCTCTTCGGCGACGGCGATGAAGTAGCGCAGATGACGCAATTCCATGGAAACCCCATTAGGTCGTTAAAGCTATCAAACAGGTCGAACAATATATTGGATAGAAACATTAGCCAGCTATATGATTTTTTCATTGCCTGCCTGGCCGTGCCCTCCGAGGTCTGAAGTGAAAACTGCTGTCGCGCCCCTTGCCCATGAAGTCCCGCCTGCTGCGGCGGACGATGTCGTCGCCGAGCTGCAAGAGATCTACATCGAAAAAGGCACGCCGATGTTCATGCGCACGGTGCTGGCGCTGTTCAGCGGCGGCTTCGCGACGTTTGCCCTGCTCTACTGCGTGCAGCCGATGATGCCGCTGCTGTCCCACGAGTACGGGATCAATGCGGCGCAGAGCAGCCTGATCCTCTCGGTGGCCACCGGCATGCTCGCCATCGGCCTGTTGATCACCGGGCCGATCTCTGATCGGGTCGGGCGCAAACCGGTGATGGTGACTGCTCTTTTCGCAGCGGCGCTGTGCACCATGGCCAGCGCGATGATGCCGAGTTGGGAAGGCGTGCTGATCATGCGTGCGCTGATCGGACTGTCGCTGAGCGGGCTGGCGGCGGTGGCAATGACCTATCTGAGTGAAGAGATCCATCCGCAACACATCGGTCTGGCGATGGGTTTATACATCGGCGGCAACGCGATTGGCGGGATGAGCGGGCGCTTGATCACCGGTGTGTTGATCGACTTCGTCAGCTGGCACACGGCGATGCTGGTGATCGGCAGTCTGGCGATGATCGCGGCGGCGGTGTTCTGGAAAATTCTCCCGGAGTCGCGCAATTTCCGCTCGCGCTCGCTGCACCCGCGCAGTTTGCTCGACGGTTTCGCCATGCACTTTCGTGATGCCGGTCTGCCGCTGCTGTTTCTTGAGGCGTTCGTGCTGATGGGCGCGTTTGTCACGCTGTTCAACTACATCGGTTATCGCTTGCTGGCTGCGCCGTACAACCTCGATCAGGTGTTCGTGGGCTTGCTGTCGGTGGTGTATCTGTCGGGGATCTACAGCTCGGCGAAGATTGGTTCGCTGGCGGACAAACTGGGGCGACGCAAAGTGCTGTGGGCGACGATTGCGCTGATGTTCGCCGGACTGGCGTTGACCATGTTTACGCCGCTGTTGCTGGTGATTGTCGGCATGTTGATTTTCACCTTTGGCTTTTTTGGCGCGCACTCGGTGGCGAGCAGCTGGATTGGTCGGCGGGCGACCAAGGCCAAGGGGCAGGCGTCATCGTTGTACCTGTTCAGTTATTACGCCGGGTCGAGCATTGCCGGCACGGCGGGCGGGGTGTTCTGGCATCTTGGCGGCTGGAACGGGATTGGGTTGTTTATTGGTGCGCTGTTGCTGATCGCGCTGCTGGTGGCGTTGAAGCTGGCAAAACTGCCGCCGTTGCAAGGTGTTAAGGCCTGACGCGTAACCCATGTAGGAGTGAGCCTGCTCGCGATAGCGGTGAGTCAGCCAGTACATTCAGCGACTGACTCACCGCTATCGCGAGCAGGCTCACTCCTACAATAGGTCCGCGGCCGACATTGAATCGTGCAAACAAAAACGCCCGGCATTTAGCCGGGCGTTTTTTATGATGTGGCGATCACTCGTGATACTGCGCCGACAGCTCATGCACCGCACGCAGGAACGCACCCGCATGCTCCGGATCAACCTCTGGCGTGATGCCATGACCCAGATTGAACACGTGCCCGCTGCCCTTGCCGTAGCTGGCCAGAATGCGTCCGACTTCAGTGCGGATCGCTTCCGGTTTGGCGTAGAGCACGGTCGGGTCCATGTTGCCTTGCAGCGCAACCTTGTCGCCAACGCGGGCGCGGGCGTTACCGATGTCGCAAGTCCAGTCCAGGCCCAGTGCATCCGCGCCGGCGTCGGCGATGCTTTCCAGCCACAGGCCGCCGTTTTTGGTGAAGAGGATCACCGGTACTTTGCGCCCGTCGTGTTCGCGGATCAGGCCGCTGACGATTTTCTTCATGTAAGCCAGCGAGAACTCCTGATACGCCGCCGCCGACAGGTTGCCGCCCCAGGTATCGAAGATCTGCACCGCTTGCGCGCCGGCCATGATCTGACCGTTGAGGTACGAGGTCACCGACTGCGCCAGTTTATCCAGCAGCAGGTGCATGGCTTGCGGGTTGTCGTAGAGCATCGCTTTGGTCTTGCGGAAGTCTTTCGACGAGCCGCCTTCAACCATGTAGGTCGCCAGGGTCCACGGACTGCCGGAGAAACCGATCAGCGGCACACGACCGTTCAGTTCGCGACGGATGGTGCTGACTGCGTCCATCACGTAGCCGAGGTCTTTGTGCGGATCCGGGATTGGCAAGGCTTCGATGTCAGCGAGGGTGCTGACGACTTTCTTGAAGCGCGGACCTTCACCGGTCTCGAAGTACAGGCCCTGGCCCATGGCATCGGGGATGGTGAGGATGTCGGAAAACAGGATCGCCGCGTCCAGTTGTGGATAGCGGTCGAGCGGTTGCATGGTGACTTCGCAGGCGAATTCCGGATTCATGCACAGGCTCATGAAATCACCGGCCTGGGCGCGGCTGGCGCGGTATTCCGGCAGGTAGCGGCCGGCCTGGCGCATCATCCACACCGGGGTGACGTCAACGGGTTGCTTGAGCAGGGCGCGGAGGAAACGGTCGTTCTTCAGGGCAGTCATGTCGGCATCCGGAAAAAAAGTGCGGGCATTTTCTCAGAGCGCGGCGCAAAAGGCACGGATGCAGGTCAGCCTTTTGTCTATCGGGTCAATTTATTGCGCTGGAATGCAGATTTTGCAGCCCCCAAAAACAACTGTAGGAGTGAGCCTGCTCGCGATAGCGGAATGTCAGTCAATGGATCTGGTGACTGATCTACCGCCATCGCGAGCAGGCTCACTCCTACAGGGTATTGCGTCGCTTGTTTAGACGCCCAGGTAATCGAGGATCCCTTCGGCGGCATTGCGGCCTTCGAAGATCGCCGTCACCACCAGGTCGGAACCGCGCACCATGTCGCCACCGGCAAAGATTTTCGGGTTGCTGGTCTGGTGCTTGTACTGACCTTGCTCAGGCGCAACGACGCGGCCCTGGCTGTCGGTCTGGATCTCGAACTGTTCGAACCACGGCGCCGGGCTCGGGCGGAAACCGAACGCGATGACCACGGCGTCGGCCGGGATGATCTCTTCGGAACCCGGGATCGGCTCAGGGCTGCGACGGCCACGGGCGTCCGGTTCGCCGAGACGGGTCTCGACCACTTTCACGCCCTCAACCTTGTCTTCGCCGACGATAGCGATCGGCTGGCGGTTGTAGAGGAATTTCACGCCTTCTTCCTTGGCGTTCTTCACCTCTTTGCGCGAGCCGGGCATGTTCGCTTCGTCACGACGATAAGCGCAGGTCACCGACTTGGCGCCCTGACGGATCGACGTGCGGTTGCAGTCCATCGCCGTGTCGCCGCCGCCGAGTACCACAACCTTCTTGCCTTTCATGTCGACGAAATCTTCCGGCGACTTTTCAAAGCCCAGGTTGCGATTGACGTTGGCGATCAGGAAGTCCAGTGCGTCATAAACGCCCGGCAGGTCCTCACCGGCAAAACCGCCCTTCATGTAGGTGTAGGTGCCCATGCCCATGAACACTGCATCGTATTCGGCGAGCAGTTGTTCCATGGTCACGTCTTTGCCGACTTCGGTGTTGAGACGGAACTCGATGCCCATGCCGGTGAAGACTTCGCGGCGATTGCTCAGCACGGTCTTTTCCAGCTTGAACTCGGGGATGCCAAAGGTCAGCAAACCACCGATTTCCGGATTCTTGTCGAACACCACCGGAGTCACGCCGCCGCGTACCAGCACGTCGGCACAACCGAGACCCGCCGGGCCCGCGCCGATGATCGCAACACGTTTGCCGGTCGGTTTGACCTTGGACATGTCCGGGCGCCAGCCCATAGCGAACGCGGTGTCGGTGATGTACTTCTCGACCGAACCGATGGTCACCGCGCCGAAACCGTCGTTAAGGGTGCAGGCACCCTCGCACAGACGATCCTGGGGACAAACCCTGCCGCAGACTTCCGGCAGGGTGTTGGTCTGGTGCGACAGCTCGGCGGCCTGAAGGATGTTGCCCTCGGCCACCAGCTTCAACCAGTTGGGAATGAAGTTGTGCACCGGGCACTTCCATTCGCAATACGGGTTGCCGCAACCCAGACAGCGGTGGGCCTGATCGGCCGACTGCTGGGGTTTGAACGGTTCGTAGATTTCGACGAACTCTTTCTTGCGTTGACGCAACAGTTTCTTCTTCGGATCCTTGCGCCCGACATCGATGAACTGGAAGTCGTTATTCAGACGTTCAGCCATTGTTAAAACCTCATCAAACTCTTCAGGCGCATATCACTGCGGGTTGGCACGAGTGCTGGAAAGCAACGACTTCAGGTTGGCAGCCTTCGGCTTGACCAGCCAGAAACGGCGCAAGTAGTCATCGAGGTTTTCGGCGAGTTCACGACCCCACTCGCTGTCGGTTTCGGCGACGTACTCGTTCAGCACGTTTTGCAGGTGGCTGCGATAAGCCTCCATCGCTTCGCCGCTGATCCGCTGGATTTCCACCAATTCGTGGTTGACCCGGTCAACGAAGGTGTTGTCCTGATCGAGCACGTAGGCGAAACCACCGGTCATGCCAGAGCCGAAGTTGTAACCGGTCTTGCCCAGAACGGCGACAAAACCACCGGTCATGTACTCGCAGCAGTGATCGCCAGTGCCTTCCACGACCGTGTGGGCACCGGAGTTGCGCACGGCGAAACGCTCGCCTGCGGTGCCGGCGGCGAACAGCTTGCCGCCCGTGGCGCCGTACAGGCAGGTGTTGCCGATGATGGCGCTGTCCTGAGTTTTGTAAACGCTGCCCTTCGGCGGCACGATGGTCAGCTTGCCACCGGTCATGCCTTTGCCGACGTAGTCGTTGGCGTCGCCTTCGAGGTACATGTTCAGACCGCCGGCGTTCCACACGCCGAAGCTCTGCCCGGCAGTGCCTTTGAAGCGGAAGGTGATCGGCGCTTTCGCCATGCCCTGGTTGCCGTGCTTGCGGGCGATTTCGCCGGAGATCCGCGCGCCGATCGAACGGTCGCAGTTGCAGATGTCCAGGTCGAACTCGGCACCGCTCATGTCGTTGATCGCCGACGAGGCCATCTCGACCATTTTCTCGGCCAGCAGGCCTTGGTCGAACGGCGGGTTGCGCTCAACGCCGCAGAACTGTGGCTTGTCCGCCGGAATGTGATCGCTGCCCAACAGCGGCGTCAGATCGAGGTGGTTCTGCTTGGCGGTCTGGCCTTCGAGGATTTCCAGCAGATCGGTGCGACCGATCAGCTCCTCGAGGGAGCGCACGCCGAGCTTGGCCAGCCACTCACGGGTTTCTTCGGCGACGTAGGTGAAGAAGTTCACCACCATGTCGACGGTACCGATGTAGTGATCCTTGCGCAGCTTCTCGTTCTGCGTCGCAACGCCGGTGGCGCAGTTGTTCAGGTGGCAGATACGCAGGTATTTGCAACCCAGCGCGATCATTGGCGCAGTACCGAAGCCGAAGCTTTCGGCGCCGAGGATTGCTGCCTTGATCACGTCGAGGCCGGTTTTCAGGCCGCCGTCGGTCTGCACCCGGACTTTGCCGCGCAGGTCGTTGCCGCGCAGGGTCTGGTGAGTTTCGGCGAGGCCGAGTTCCCACGGTGCGCCAGCGTATTTGATCGAGGTCAGCGGCGAAGCACCGGTACCACCGTCGTAACCGGAAATGGTGATCAAGTCCGCATAGGCCTTGGCCACACCGGCGGCGATGGTGCCGACCCCCGCTTCGGCGACGAGCTTCACCGAAACCAGCGCCTTCGGGTTGACCTGTTTCAGGTCGAAAATCAGCTGCGACAAGTCTTCGATCGAATAGATGTCGTGGTGCGGCGGCGGCGAAATCAGGGTCACGCCCGGCACTGCGTAACGCAGCTTGGCGATCAGCCCGTTGACCTTGCCACCCGGCAGTTGCCCGCCTTCGCCCGGCTTGGCGCCTTGCGCGACCTTGATCTGCAGCACTTCGGCGTTGACCAGGTATTCAGGGGTTACACCGAAACGACCCGTCGCGACCTGCTTGATCTTCGAGCTCTTGATGGTGCCGTAACGCGCCGGGTCTTCACCGCCTTCGCCGGAGTTGGAACGCGCACCGAGGCGGTTCATGGCTTCGGCCAGGGCTTCGTGAGCTTCCGGCGACAGTGCGCCCAGCGAGATACCGGCGGAATCGAAGCGTTTGAGCACCGACTCCAACGGTTCGATTTCACTGATGTCCAGCGGCGTGTCGAGGGTCTTGACCTTGAACAGGTCGCGGATCATCGACACCGGACGGTTATCCACCAGCGAGGTGTATTCCTTGAACTTGGCGTAGTCGCCCTGCTGTACAGCGGCTTGCAGGGTGTTGACCACGTCCGGGTTATAGGCGTGATATTCGCCACCGTGGACGAACTTCAGCAGACCGCCCTGCTGGATCGGCTTACGCGGACTCCAGGCTTCGGTGGCCAGTGCTTTCTGCTCGGCTTCGATGTCGACGAAACGCGCACCCTTGATGCGACTCGGCACGCCACGGAAGCTCAGGTCGCAGACTTCTTCGGACAGGCCGATCGCTTCGAACAATTGTGCTCCGCGGTAGGAAGCGATGGTCGAAATGCCCATCTTCGACAGTATCTTCAGCAGACCTTTGGTGATGCCTTTGCGGTAGTTCTTGAACACCTCATAGAGGTCGCCCAGCACTTCACCGGTACGGATCAGGTCGCCCAGCACTTCGTAGGCCAGGAACGGATAGACCGCCGAGGCGCCGAAACCGATCAGCACCGCGAAGTGATGCGGGTCACGGGCGGTCGCGGTTTCAACGAGGATGTTGGAATCGCAACGCAGGCCTTTTTCGGTCAGGCGATGGTGTACGGCACCGGTCGCCAGCGAGGCGTGGATCGGCAGCTTGCCCGGGGCGATATGACGGTCGCTCAAGACGATCTGAGTGCGACCGGCGCGCACAGCTTCTTCAGCCTGATCGGCAACGTTGCGGATTGCCGCTTCGAGGCCGACGCTTTCGTCGTAGTTGAGGTCGATGATCTGCCGCTCGAAACCCGGGCGGTCGAGGTTCATCAACGAGCGCCACTTGGCCGGGGAGATCACCGGCGAGCTGAGGATCACGCGCGAGGCGTGTTCCGGCGACTCCTGGAAAATGTTGCGCTCGGCACCGAGGCAGATTTCCAGCGACATCACGATCGCTTCACGCAGCGGGTCGATCGGCGGGTTGGTAACCTGCGCGAACTGCTGACGGAAATAGTCGTACGGCGTACGCACACGCTGCGAGAGCACGGCCATCGGCGTGTCATCGCCCATCGAGCCAACGGCTTCGTAGCCTTGCTCGCCGAGCGGACGCAGAACCTGATCGCGCTCTTCGAACGTGACCTGATACATCTTCATGTATTGCTTAAGCTGATCAACGTCGTAAAACGCCGAACCGTGGTCGTTGTCTTCCATGGTCGCCTGGATGCGCAGGGCATTCTTGCGCAGCCATTGCTTGTACGGATGACGGGATTTCAGACGGTTGTCGATCGCATCGGTGTCGAGGATCTGCCCGGTTTCGGTGTCCACGGCGAAGATCTGACCTGGGCCGACACGGCCTTTGGCAATCACGTCTTCCGGTTTGTAGTCCCACACGCCGATTTCCGAGGCGAGGGTGATGAAACCGTTGGTGGTGGTGACCCAGCGCGCCGGGCGCAGACCGTTACGGTCGAGCAGGCACACCGCGTAACGACCGTCGGTCATGACCACGCCGGCCGGGCCGTCCCACGGCTCCATGTGCATCGAGTTGTACTCGTAGAACGCACGCAGATCCGGGTCCATGGTTTCGACGTTCTGCCACGCCGGCGGAATGATCATCCGCACGCCACGGAACAGGTCGATGCCACCGGTGACCATCAGTTCGAGCATGTTGTCCATGCTCGAGGAGTCGGAGCCAACACGGTTGACCAGCGGGCCGAGTTCTTCCAGATCCATCAGATCATTGCTGAACTTGGTCCGACGGGCCTGCGCCCAGTTACGGTTACCGGTGATGGTGTTGATCTCGCCGTTGTGGGCGAGGAAGCGGAATGGCTGAGCCAGCGGCCATTTCGGCAGGGTGTTGGTGGAGAAGCGCTGGTGGAACACGCAGATTGCGGTTTGCAGGCGCTCGTCGCTCAGGTCTGGATAAAACGCGGCCAGGTCGGCCGGCATCATCAGGCCTTTATAGATGATGGTCTTGTGCGAAAAGCTGCAGATGTAGTGGTCGGAGTCGACGGCGTTGGCCACCGACGAACGACGACGCGCACTGAACAGCTTCACGGCCATGTCCTGATCGCTCAGGCCTTCGCCGCCGATGTACACCTGCTCGATTTGCGGCAGGCGCTCAAGGGCCAGGCGGCCGAGGACGCTGGTGTCGATGGGCACTTTGCGCCAGCCGATCAGTTGCAGGCCTTCAGCGAGGATCTCGCGGTTCATGTTCTCGCGCGCGGCTTCGGCCTTGGCCGGATCCTGGTTGAAGAAGACCATGCCCACTGCATATTGCTTGGGCAGCTCAACGCTGAAGGTTTCCTGGGCAATGGCCCGCAGGAACGCGTCAGGCTTTTGAATCAGCAGACCGCAACCGTCACCGGTCTTGCCGTCGGCATTAATCCCACCGCGGTGGGTCATGCAGGTCAGGGCCTCGATGGCCGTTTGCAAAAGGGTATGACTGGGCTCGCCCTGCATATGGGCTATCAGGCCGAAACCGCAGTTATCCTTGAATTCATCTGGTTGGTACAGACCTGCTTTCATAGACACTTTCTCACCAGGCTGCCTCTTTTCGAGGCAAATTTCTTTTCAATTCAACCACTTGCATTCCGCGCCGAACGTACGCCGGCTTGGCGGGGGCAAAAGGGTGGTCATTGTACACAGCGACACAGAGGCTCACAAATTTGACGACGAAATGTCGCAAATTCATGTCGCATTTGTGAAAGGTTTAAAGCGATCTGCTGTGCTAGTCAAAACTTTTTTAATTTTGACCGCAACGACTCAAAGACTACTGTGACGCAGACACCACAAGGCACGCGGCCTGTGAAGGCGGCGCGCACTCGTAGAAATTTTGAGGTGCTTGGAGAGGCGGCCTGGGTAAGGCCGCCGAATCTTCAGCGAGTTGTTGCCAGTTCCTGTTGGACGCTGGCGACAGTGCGAGGCCAAGGTTTACCAGCCTGAACCTTCGCTGGCAAGGCCTTGATGGCAGAAACGGCTGCATCACGATTGGCGAAGTTGCCGTAGGTGATCACGTAAAGCGGTTTGCCGTTGAGGACTTTCTTGAAATAACGGTACTCGCCGCCCTGCTCTTTGACGAAGTTTTGCGCAGCGGCTTCGGAGCTGGTGCCGAGGATCTGCACTACATAGTTGCCGGTCGGCTGGCCGGCGTACCAGCTGCCACCAGCAGCCTTGGCGACGGTCACCGGCTTCTCGGCCGGTTTGGCAGCCGCGGCTGGCTTGGCTGGCGCTGGAGCTGGTTTGGCGACTGGCGCCGGAGCAGGCTTGGCGGTGGCAACTTGCGTCGGCGCCGGCGTCGGCTTGGCCGCTGGCAACGGAACCGGTGTCGGCGCAGGGCCGGCCGGAACGCCCGCAGGTGGCGCGGAAGTAGTAACGGTCGGTGGGGTGTCGCTGGAACCTTCCAGCGGCACCCCATCGTCGCCTTCGGTAATGCCACCGGCCGCTTCGGCCAACGGACCGCGCATTACCGGTTGCGAGTTGCCGACCAGCGGCAGCGGCATCGGCTGTGTATTACCGGCGAACTCGACGTTCGGCGCGCCGCCATTGGCTGCGCCCTGGCCCAATGGCAACTGTGCCTGCTCATTGGCCGGTGCACCGGTGGTCGGCGCCTTGTTGCGACCCGGCATCAGCCAGGCGGCAGCGACCGCGACCACAACGACGGCGGAAATCGCCAATACGTGTTTCTTCGGCATGTTGAACCCCATACTTGGACGCTTGACCGCTGAGCGGCTGGCAATCATGACTTCGATCAGAGCATCGCGAGCGACCTGGTTGATGTTGCCCGGCCAACCCTCGGCACTTTCGTGAATATCAGAGATCTGATCTGCGCTGAAAAGTTCGACACCCCGGCCGGCGCCTTCGAGCCGTTGGTCGAGATATTCGCGCGTTTCTTCTTCGGTGTAAGGCTGTAATTCGATGACGTGAAAACGCTCTTCCTCAAGGTGCAAAGCCTCGAGCTGAGCGATCAGCGACGATTCACCGAACAGGAACACGTGCGGGCGACCTTCCGGTGCGCCGGCACCCAGTGCCATCAGCGCTTCGAGGGCGGATTCATCGAGCTGCTCGGCGTCATCCACCAACAGATAGACTTCCTGGCCGGTCAGCGCGAGTTGCACCACTTGATCCAGAATCGCGCCAACTTCGGCCTGAGCGACGTTCAGTGCCTGCGCAACCTGGCGCAGCACGCCAGCGGCATCACCGGCACCACGGGCGGAAACCACCACGCTCTGCACCGACTGTTTGTTGGTGCTGGCGACCAGCGCCTGACGCAACAACGTCTTGCCACTGCCCTGCGGCCCGGTGACCACCAGCAGCAACTGGCTGTAACGCGCCAGATGGTGCAGTTGACCCAGTACCGGTTTGCGCTGGGCCGGGAAGAACTTGAAGCCCGGCACGCGTGGCGCGAACGGGTCGTGACTTAACTGGAAATGGCCGAGGAACGCCTCGTCGGCATGCAAACTAGTCATCGGAATCTTATTAACCTTTAAGCTGAGCCAGGGCGCGGTAATCCGCTCCCAGCGTGGCCTGTAGAACCTCTTTCGGATAATCGTCGGTCACTACCGCTTCGCCCATCCGGCGCAGCAGCACCAGGCGCAGACGACCGTCGATCACTTTTTTATCAATTGCCATGTGTTCCAGGAAATCGGCTTCGGTCATTTCCGTCGGCGGGATCACCGGCAGACCGGCGCGCTGGAACAGACGAATGCCGCGATCACGCTCCTGCTCGCTGATCCAGCCCAGACGCGCAGACATCTCCAGCGCCATCACGGTGCCAGCCGCCACCGCCTCCCCGTGCAACCAGACACCATAGCCCATGTGGGTCTCGATGGCGTGGCCGAAGGTGTGGCCAAGGTTGAGCGTGGCACGTACGCCGGTTTCCTTCTCATCGGCGCCGACCACCGCAGCCTTGGCTGCGCAGGAGCGCTCGATCGCGTAAGTCAGGGCTTTCTGATCCAGCCCACGCAGGGCATCGACGTTTTCTTCGAGCCAGGTCAGGAACGGCTCGTCACAGATCAGACCGTACTTGATGACTTCGGCCAGACCGGCGGACAGCTCGCGCTCTGGCAGGGTTTTCAGGGACGCCGTATCGATCAGCACCACGTTCGGCTGATAGAACGCGCCGACCATGTTCTTGCCCAACGGATGGTTGATGCCGGTCTTGCCGCCCACCGACGAATCGACCTGGGACAGCAACGTCGTAGGGATCTGGATAAAGTCGACACCGCGCTGGTAGCAGGCAGCGGCGAAGCCGGCCATGTCGCCGATCACCCCGCCGCCGAGGGCGATCACGGTGGTGCGGCGGTCATGACGGGCGGTCAGCAGACCGTCGAAGATCAGTTGCAGGGTTTCCCAGTTCTTGAAGGCCTCGCCGTCCGGCAGCACCACGGAGATCACCGAGAACTGCGCCAGGCTGCGAGTCAGACGCTCAAGATAGAGCGGCGCAACGGTCTCGTTGGAGATGATTGCCACCTGCCGCCCATGGATATGCGGTGCCAGCAACTCGGGCTGATCCAACAAACCTTCGCCAATATGAATCGGGTAGCTGCGCTCGCCTAGATCGACCTTGAGTGTCTGCATGTGTCCCCACAGTGAAGATGGAAGCAGGCGTCCTGCCCTGAATTATTGGTTATCTGCGGCCTATAGCGGGTATGACGCCGCTCGTACGCCATCCGCCACAACCTCGACGGGCTGTGACAGGACGCCGAGGATAGCGCATTTCGAGCGCTGCTTTAACGGGGAGGAAGTTGCGCCAGACGATCGAGAATGTCGAGCACCACCATGCGTGGCGGCCGTTCGTCGGTTTCCACCACCAGATCGGCGATTTCCCGATACAGCGGATCACGGATCGCCAGCAGGTCACGCAGGGTTTTCTCCGGATTGGCAGTGCGCAGCAACGGTCGATTGCGGTCACGCGAAGTGCGGCCGACCTGCTGTTCGACGGAGGCGTGCAGATACACCACTCGCCCACCCTCATGCAGGGCCTTGCGATTGGCATCGCGCATGACTGCACCACCGCCGGTCGCCAACACCACGCCATCGAACGCGCACAGCTCGGCAATCATCGCCTGCTCACGGTCGCGAAAGCCGGGTTCGCCTTCCTTGTCGAAGATCCACGGGATATTGGCGCCCGTGCGCAGTTCAATTTCCTTGTCGGAATCTTTGAACGGCAGGCGCAGCTCTTTGGCCAGTAACCGGCCGATGGTGCTTTTGCCAGCACCCATCGGTCCTACAAGAATCAAATTTCGCACAGAATCAACGACTCACAGCAATCGCCTGGTTATTCATGATACGTGGTGTGAGAAATACCAGCAGCTCGGATTTTTTCTCCGAAACCACATCACGCCGGAAAAGGCGGCCAAGATACGGCACATCGCCAAGAAATGGCACCTTATCTACGACCTTGCTTTGAGTATTTGAGAAAACACCGCCAATCACGATGGTTTCGCCGTCGTTGACCAGCACCTTGGCGTTGACCTCGTTTTTCTTGATCGGCGGCACATCCTGCACTTTGTTCAGGTAATCCGGTTCGTCCTTGGTGACCTTGACCTCCATGATGATGCGGTTGTCCGGGGTGATCTGCGGGGTGACTTCCAGCGATAGCGAAGCCTCCTTGAACGACACCGAGGTTGCACCGCTGGAGCTGGCTTCCTGATACGGAATTTCGGTGCCTTTGAGGATTTTTGCGGTTTCCTTGTCGGAGGTGACCACCTTCGGCTGCGAGACGATTTCGCCGTTACCGGTCTTCTCCATCGCGGTCAGTTCGAGATCGAGCAGCACGTTGTCGGTGATGAAGGCGATGCCGATCCCTGAAGTATTGCCCACTGTGCCCATGTCGACGAACGGTGAGTTGGTACTGGTGCTGCCTGGCGTACCGATGGTCGTCGATGAACCGTTGACCCCGGAAGCGTTCCAGTTGCCCTTGTTCTGGATCGAACCGCCCCAGCGCACGCCGAGGCTTTTGTCATAATCGACGTTGGCTTCGACAATTCGCGCCTCGATCATCACCTGACGCACCGGAATATCCAGTTGCGCCACGATCCGCCGCAGTTCGTCGAGACGATCCTGAGTCTGGTAGGCAATGATGTTGTTGGTTCGCTCATCCACTGTAATCGAACCGCGTTCGTCGATTTTCGCCTCGGCACTGGTCACCGACTGAAACAGCTTGGCAATGTCCGCGGCTTTGGCGTAGTTCACCTGCAACAGCTCGCGGCGCAACGGCGCCAGTTCGGCGATCTGCTTCTGCGACTCCAGTTCCTGGCGCTCGCGGGCAGCGATTTCATCGGCGGGAGCCACCAGCAGCACGTTGCCGATCTTGCGTTTATCCAGGCCTTTGGTTTTCAACACCAGATCCAGCGCCTGATCCCACGGCACGTTTTGCAGACGCAAAGTGATGCCACCCTGCACCGTGTCGCTGGCGACCAGGTTGAGGTTGGTGAAATCGGCGATGAGTTGCAGCACCGAGCGCACATCAATGTCCTGGAAATTCAGCGAGAGCTTTTCGCCGACGTAAGCCTGACGGTCAGCGTTACGCTTTTGCAGGTCATCGACGGTCATCGGGCGGATGCTGACAGTCAGCTTGTTGTCGGTCTGGAAGGTCGAGTATTCGTAAGTACCACTGGGCTCAACGGTAATAACCGTGCGATCAGCGGTCACTCCGGCATTGACGAACTGCACCGGGGTGGCGAAATCCTTGACGTCGAGGCGTACCCGCAGCTTGTCCGGCAGCTGCGTGCGGGCAAAGCTGAGGATGATCTTGCCGTCATGTTCCTGAATATCCGGGGCAATGGTCGGGTCGGACAGATCGATGACGACATTGCCTTCACCTGCCGTACCGCGCTGGAAGTCCACACCGCGAATCGCCCGGTTTTTCGGCACAAAGGCCTTGGCGGGTGCAGGCGCTTTAGCGGTAGCACGAGGTGCGACGGCAGCAGGACGCGGCGCCGCTGCCGGTGCGCCCTGACCAACCACCACGAACAGGTTATTGCCTTCGACCCGCGTGGTGTAAGGCGCCAGTTGCGTGAGACTGACAATCAGCCGAGTCCGCTCCTTGGCCTCGACCACCGTGGCCGTGCGCGCATTACCACTGCCCAGATCAAGATTCTTGCTGGCCAACTGACTGGCGACACCGGGCAGATCCAGCGCAATCCGCGCCGGTGATTCAGTGGTGTAGCCCTTGGGTTGCGGCGGCGGGCCGTCGAACGACAACTTCAGTTCAACGCGATCACCCGGCAACGCTGCCACATCCAGCATCTTCAGATTGGCCGCGAGTACCATCGGCGACATCAGCGCTATCCATAGCGAAAAACCGAGGGTGGAGAAAATCCTGTTCATTGTTCGACTTCCACTATGAGTGCTCTTTCAAAGGAATGGTGCGCGGACGCTCCAGCCAGGCGCCTTCGCCGTCGGGAACGATCTCGACCACATCGACCTGGGTGGCACTGATGGCGACGATGCGACCGTCGTTGCGCCCCAGGTAATCGCCGACTTTCAACCGATGCACGCCGCCAGCACCGCGCAGCAGCGCGAAGGAGCCGGAAGCATTGGCAATCGTGCCGACCATCTCGAACTGCTCGATGTTGAAACCTTCGAGGTATTGCTTGACCCGGTTGGGGTCGGGCTTGACGTTGCGTGAGCCATGTTTCTGCCCGGCCAGATCAACGCGCACCTGGCGCGAGAACGGACTGCGCAGGTTGGCCGCGCTGTAAGTGAATGTTGGGTAAGACCGGAATGTCGGGGTTGGTTCAATCTTGCCTGCCGGGCGCAGGCGCACTTCATTCAGGTAGGCGTCGAGATCGCTGAAGTCGTCATTGCCACCACAACCGTTCAACGCGAGCAGCGTCATCGCCAACGCGATACAACGAATCGGGGTCATTTCTGCAGCCCCTTGTCGTTATAGCGGTAGGTCTTGGCAAGGATGCCCATGCGCAGCTTCGGCCCGCCTTCTTTATCGGCAGGAGCGAGTTCGAAATCATGCAGGGTGACGATGCGCGGCAGCCCAGCCACGCCGCTGACGAAGGTCGCGAGATCGTGATAAGCGCCGGTGACGGTGATCTGAATCGGCAGCTCTATGTAGAACTGCTGGGTGACCTCCGGCAGCAGTTTGATCTCTTCAAACTCCAGGCCGCTGCCCAGACCGGTACGCGTGATGTCCTCGAGCAGCCCCGGCACTTCGGTGTCACTGGGCAATTGCCGTAAAAGCACGCCGAAGGTGTTTTCCATCTCCTTCATTTGCTGGGTGTACAACTCAAGGTTGGCTGACAGACGCGCCTTGCTGGCGAACTGTTCTTTGAGGGTGATCTCTTCCTCTCGTTTGAGGTCGAGCTGATTTTCCATATCACTGATGAAAAAGTTATAGCCAAGCGCCAACACCAGCACCGTCAACAGCGCTCCGGCGATAAATTTCACCGCCGCCGGCCAGGAACCGATGTTACTGGTGTCGAGATCGTTGAAGTCGATGTCGCGCAAGCTTTCCAGCCATTCGGACGGTTTCATTGGTCGTCCTCCACGGCTTGCGGCTGGGTCTGCCGTACGGTCAGTTCAAACGTGTTGGTCTGGTCCACTTGGCCGGCGGTCGTCGCCTTGACTTCGTTGAGACTCGGCGCATCGAACCAGTCCGATGCCTCGAGATTGCGCATCAGGTCCGAAACGCGGTTGTTGGATTCTGCGGCGCCACTGATCGACAGGGTTTTGCCGGTCATTTTCACTTCTGTGAAATACACGCCGTCCGGCAGCGTACGCGCCAGCTGATCAAAGATTCGCCCGCTGACCTGCCGGTTGCCCTGCAGGTCCTGGATGATGCGCATGCGCTCGACCAGTTGCTGGCGGTGCGCTTTGAGTTCGCTGATCTGCTTGATCCGCTCGTCGACCACGGCGATCTGCTTGCCGATGTAGTCGTTGCGCGCCACTTGCCGCTCAATGGCCGCGCTGATGACCTGATCAGCAATCAGCACCGCGCCCACCGAGCCGACCACCACGCCGATCAAGGCCAGCAGAAAGCGTTTGCGCCGCTCTTCGCGGCGCTCTTCGCGCCAGGGCAGGAGGTTGATCCGCGCCATCAGTCGAAACTCCTGAGCGCGAGCCCGCAGGCGATCATCAGCGCCGGCGCATCGCTGGCCAGCGCTCCAGCGTTGACTTTGCTGCTCAAGGCCATGTTGGCAAACGGGTTGGCCACTTGCGTTGGCGTCTTCAGGCGTTGCTCGATCAAGCGGTCCAGCCCTGGCACCGACGCCGTGCCGCCGGCCAGCAGAATGTGATCGACCGCGTTGTATTGCCCGGAGGCGAAGAAGAACTGCAATGAGCGCGACACCTGCTGTACCAGCGCCTCGCGAAACGGCTGCAAGACCTCGCTGATGTAATCATCGGGCAGACCACCCTGCTTTTTCGCCAGCCCGGCCTGCTCGAGGGTCAGGCCATAACGCCGCTGGATTTCTTCGGTCAATTGCCGACCGCCGAACAATTGTTCGCGGGTGTAGATGATCTTGCCGTTGTGCAGGACGCTGAGAGTGGTCATGGTCGCGCCGATGTCGACCACCGCGACGGTCAGGCGCTCCTGCGAGGCGGCCAGTTGCGTCGCGAGCAAACCGAATGAGCGCTCCAGTGCATAGGCCTCGACATCGACTACCCGCGCGGTCAGCCCGGCCAGAGCCAACGCCGCTTCACGGACTTCGACGTTTTCCTTGCGACAGGCGGCGAGCAACACGTTGACCCGCTCGGGATTGCGCGGTGATATGCCCTGGACTTCGAAGTCGATGGCGACTTCGTCCAGCGGATAGGGAATGTATTGGTCGGCTTCGATCTTGAGCTGGTTTTCCAGTTCGTCGTCGGACAGCCCGGCGTCCATTTCGATGACTTTGGTGATCACGGCGGAACCGGCCACCGCCACTGCCACGCTCTTGAGCCCGGTGCGCGCCTTGACCAGCACGCGGCTCAGGGCCTGACCGACGCCTTCAAGCTCGGCGATGTTCTTTTCGACCACGGCGTTGACCGGCAATGGCTCTACCGCGTATGCCTCGACCCGGTAGCGATCACCCTGACGGCTCAGTTCCAGCAGCTTCACTGACGTGGAGCTGATGTCGATCCCCAGTAACGGTTTGGCTTTTTTATTGAAGAGTCCCAGCACTACCAATTCCCTATGACTTTCCGTGAGTTACGGACTCTGTAATACGCATTGCGTTCCTTCACCCCGTCTTGACAGAAGCGCAAATGACGCCCCCAACAGAAAAGTGCTTATAATGCCCAGCGTTTTTTTCTGCTTTTTACTGCAAGCGCGGATGGTTCTGTGTGTAGCCGGAGCCCCGTCGCCAAATTCATTCTTTGCCCTGGATGTCCAAACGCCTTGATTCGTCTGCTGAAATTTTTCGGTTGGTCCATCGTCGCCGTTTTCTGCGGACTGCTTTTAGGTCTCAGCGGCGCGTTTCTTTACCTTAGTCCGGGTTTGCCGTCTGTGGAGGCTCTGCGAAGCATTCAGTTGCAGATTCCCCTGCGGGTCTACTCCAGCGACAACAAGTTGATCGCAGAATTTGGCGAAATGCGCCGTACACCGATCCGTTTCGCCGACATTCCGCCCAATTTCATTAATGCGTTACTAAGTGCTGAAGACGACAATTTCGCCAACCACTATGGCGTCGACCCAAGCAGCCTGATGCGCGCCGCGACCCAACTGGTCAAAAGCGGACACATTCAGTCCGGCGGCAGCACCATCACCATGCAGGTGGCGAAGAATTTCTTCCTGACCAGCGAACGCAGCTTCTCGCGCAAAACCACCGAAATTCTGCTGGCCCTGCAGATCGAACGACAGCTGACCAAGGACGAGATCCTTGAGCTGTACGTGAACAAAATCTACCTGGGTAACCGTGCCTACGGCATCGAAGCGGCGGCGCAGGTGTATTACGGCAAGTCGATCCGTGACGTCAGCCTGGCGCAAATGGCGATGATCGCCGGCCTGCCGAAAGCGCCGTCGCGCTTCAACCCGCTGGCCAACCCCGCACGCAGCAAAGAACGCCGCGACTGGATCCTCGGGCGCATGTACAAGCTCGGCAAGATCAGCGAGGCGGATTACACCGCCGCCATCAATGAGCCACTGAACGCCAGCTATCACGTGCCGACCCCGGAAGTGAATGCACCGTACATCGCCGAAATGGCCCGGGCCGAAATGGTCGGCCGTTATGGCAGCGATGCCTACACCGAAGGCTTCCGCGTCACCACCACGGTGCCGAGCAACCTGCAGGAGATGGCCAACACCGCGCTGCACGAAGGTTTGATGACCTACGACCAGCGTCACGGCTACCGCGGCCCCGAGTCGCGCCTGCCAGGCAAGACGCGCGAAGCGTGGGCCAGTGAGCTGACCAAACAACGCACCATCAGCAGCCTCGAACCGGCCATCGTCACTCAGGTCGACAAGAACGGCCTGCAAGTGCTGACCCGCACCGGCGAAGAGCACGTCGCCTGGGACACCATGAAATGGGCGCGTCCGTTCCTCAACACCAACAGCATGGGCGCCAATCCGCGTCAGCCGTCGGATGTCGCGGCGGTAGGCGACTTGGTGCGCGTGCAGCGTCAGAAAGACAACTCGCTGAAGTTCAGCCAGATCCCGCAGGCACAAGGTGCACTGGTATCGCTGGATCCGCAGAACGGTGCGATTCGCTCGCTGGTCGGCGGTTTCGCCTTTGAGCAGAGCAACTACAACCGCGCCATGCAGGCCAAGCGTCAGCCGGGTTCGAGCTTCAAACCGTTTGTCTACAGCGCTGCGCTGGACAGCGGCTACACCGCTGCGACGCTGGTCAACGATGCGCCAATCGTGTTCGTCGACGAATACCTGGACAAGGTCTGGCGCCCGAAGAACGACACCAACACCTTCCTCGGCCCGATCCGCTTGCGTGAGGCGCTGTACAAGTCGCGCAACCTGGTGTCGATCCGCTTGCTGCAGGCGATGGGCGTGGGCAAGACCATCGACTACATCACTCGCTTCGGCTTCAACAAGCAGGATCTGCCGCCAAACCTGTCGCTGGCGCTGGGCACCGCAACGCTGACGCCGATGGAGATTGCCACCGGCTGGAGTACGTTCGCCAACGGCGGCTACAAGATCACCCCGTACATCATCGACAAGATCGAAAGCCGTAATGGCGACACGTTGTTCGTCGCCAATCCACCGACCGTGCCGCAGGGTGGTTCGGCGACGGATGGTATCGCCGCGCCGCACACCGATTCGTTTACGGTCAACGCCACACCGGTTGCAGGTGAAGTACCGGGCAACGCAGCCGTGCCACAAACGCCGGCAGTGGCTGAGCGGATTGTCGATGGTCGCACCACGTACATCCTCAACAGCATGTTGCAGGACGTGATCAAGCTTGGTACTGGCCGTCGCGCGCTGGCCATGGGTCGTAGCGATATCGCCGGTAAAACCGGTACCACCAACGAATCGAAAGATGCCTGGTTCTCCGGTTACAACGCCGACTACGTGACCACGGTGTGGACTGGCTTCGACCAGCCGGAAAGCCTTGGTCGTCGTGAATTCGGCGGTACTGTGGCGCTGCCGATCTGGATGAACTACATGTCGGCTGCGCTGAAGGACAAGCCGCCACATGTTCAGCCTGAGCCGGAAGGCCTGCTGAGCCTGCGTGTGGATCCGGTCAGTGGCCGTGCGGCGACACCGAGCACGCCGGGCGCGTACTTCGAGCTGTTCAAGTCTGAGGACACACCGCCGTCGGTGAATGAGCTGGGCAATGGCACGGCGCCGGGCAGCCCGCTGCCGGCGGATGAACAGGCGCCGATCGATTTGTTCTGATCCAGCGGTATTGAAAAGCCCCGCCTTCGATTGAAGTGCGGGGCTTTTTTATGGCTGAAGATCAAGAGCCCCTCACCCTAACCCTCTCCCGGAGGGAGAGGGGACTGACCGTGGGAAATTCGCGAGATACGTCGACCTGAAAGCGCATCAGCGCCTATAGATTCAACACAACACTTTCAGGTCGGCGTCACTCTCCAGCATCCCCCAATCAGTCCCCTCTCCCCCTGGGAGAGGGGACCGACCGCGGGAGATTCGCGAGTTACACCGACCTGAAAGCGCATCAGCGCCTATGGATTCAACACAACACTTTCAGGTCGGCGTCACTCTCCAGCATCCCCCAATCAGTCCCCTCTCCCCCTGGGAGAGGGTTAGGGTGAGGGCCCTCGTCGAAATGAAATGCGATCCTGAGAATTCCCGAAAACAAAAAAGCCCCGACTCTCACGAGCCGGGGCTTCTGTTTGAAGCGCTACAACGACTTAGCCGTTGAACACGTCATCCACGCTTTTCAGCGGGTAGTTCTTCGGATACGGCAGGGTCGCCACACCGGTCTCGATTGCGGCTTTGGCCACAGCGTCGGAGATCAGGGTGATCAGGCGCTTGTCCATTGGCTTCGGAATGATGTACTCACGGCCGAATTCCAGCGGCGCACCGCCGTAGGCATCGCACACGTCCTGTGGAACAGGCAGCTTGGCCAGTTCACGCAGGGCGTTGGCGGCAGCCACTTTCATTTCTTCGTTGATGCGCTTGGCGCGAACGTCCAGGGCGCCACGGAAGATGAAAGGGAAGCCCAGTACGTTGTTGACCTGGTTCGGGTAGTCCGAACGGCCGGTGGCCATGATCACGTCGCTACGGGTAGCGTGCGCCAGTTCCGGGGAGATTTCCGGATCCGGGTTCGAGCAGGCGAACACGATCGGGTTCGGTGCCATCGACAGCAGGCCTTCAGCGCTCAGCAGGTTCGGGCCGGACAGACCGACGAACACGTCAGCGCCCGCCAGTGCGTCAGCCAGGCTGCGCTTGTCGGTAGCGTGAGCGAATACTGCTTTGTACTGGTTCAGGTCGTCACGGCCGGAGTGGATCACGCCGGTACGGTCAACCATGAAGATGTTTTCGATGCGTGCGCCCATGCTCACCAGCAATTTCATGCAGGAGATGGCAGCAGCGCCGGCGCCCAGGCAGACGATCTTGGCGTCCGGCAGGGTTTTGCCAGCGATTTCCAGAGCGTTGATCATGCCCGCAGCGGTCACGATCGCGGTGCCGTGCTGGTCATCGTGGAACACCGGAATGTCGCACTGCTCGATCAGAGCGCGCTCGATCTCAAAGCACTCTGGCGCCTTGATGTCTTCCAGGTTGATGCCACCGAAGGTGATGGAGATGCGTTTTACGGTGTCGATGAAGGCTTGCGGGCTTTCGGAGTCGACTTCGATGTCGAAAACGTCGATGCCGGCGAAGCGCTTGAACAGTACGCCTTTACCTTCCATCACTGGCTTGGAGGCCAATGGGCCGAGGTTGCCCAGACCGAGAATCGCGGTGCCATCGGAAATGACTGCAACCAGGTTGCCCTTGCCGGTGTATTTGTAGGCCAGTTCAGGATCGCGAGCGATCTCACGCACTGGTTCAGCTACGCCGGGGCTGTAGGCCAGCGACAAGTCGCGAGCGGTAGCAGTGGCCTTGGTGAGCTCGACACTCAGCTTCCCTGGACGAGGATTGGCATGATATTCGAGAGCGGCAGTTTTCAGATCAGACATTTTGGCATTCCGCTTTTTACTGTTGGACAGACTGGTCAGCGAGGATACGCGCCTCGCAAAGTCCCCACAAGACTGAGCGGTCACCCCTGTCAAGCGCCCTGCCCTACGACTTTGGGCCAAGAGCCACGGCGCACAAGGGCTGGACTGTTCACAATCGACAGAAAAAATGTCTACAATTTTTTCTTCAGCGCGGCGTTTGCAACATCGATGGATCGGTCAGCGGAAGTAGCCAGCGTGACTGTCCGGATTGCAATCCACCGCGCCGCGAACGATCAACGATCCAGCCGCGAGCCTCGATCTGCTTGCCTTTCAGCGCCTGCAACCGTGCATTGTCAAATTGTCCGACCAGATTGGGTGCAACGCGCAATACAAGTGCGTCCTTTAACTCGATCCAGATTCCGCCGCGATTGCGCTGAACCTTGCTCACACGGCCACTGATCACGGCGAAACCCGAGCGTTGGATCTGCTCCGCTTTCAGTACAGGCGACTGCCGCCAGAGGCCCAGCCCGGCCAATCGCGCACTGCGTTCGGCGGCTTGCTGACAGGCAACAAGATCGACATTCGGCGCGACCGCGACCTGGAAACCGAGGCCATCGGCGAGCATTTGCGCTTCGAGATTGGCGCCGCTGGCGCTGTAAATATGCGCGAGCGTACGCCCGTAATGGTCTTTGGCTTGCTTGCCGGGACGTAATCCGACACGGCCGCCGCTGGCATCGACCAGCGCTTGCAGGCGTTGGCGTGCCGCCACGGAGAAGGGTTCGTCGCTGCGGCCCTGCCTGCCCAGTTCAGGTGTGTTGAGGCCAATCATCCGTACGCTGCGCCCATCGCTCAGGCGCAGCGTGTCGCCATCGACCACGCGCTGCACCGTGACGCTGGCCAGTCCCGCAGGCGCCGGGCAGAAGGCCTGCGCGCCGGACAGCCAAATCGCAGACACAAAAAAGGCGCCCGCGAGGGACGCCTTTTTCAGCAACGAGGAAAAGCCCACCGGGCCCTTCAACCTTACTCTGCAGCAGCAGGTTTCTTGCCGAAAGCACCGAAACGGTCTGCGAAGCGCTGAACGCGGCCGCCAGTGTCCAGAGTCTTCTGCTTACCGGTGTAGAACGGGTGGCATTCGTTGCAAACGTCGATTGGCAGAGCTTTGCCGAAAGTCGAACGAGTTTCGAACTTGTTGCCACAGCTGCAGGTAACAGCGATGACTGGGTAATTCGGGTGAATATCAGCTTTCATGGTGTCTTCCTCAGCTAGCGTGCCGCCACCCAACACTATTGTTGAATACCGCACGTAATTAGGCCGCGGATTCTACCAGACCTTTTCAAACACGCAAGCTGTCACCGAGACCGACCGTCTGCTAGGCTCCCGGCCCATTGCGCGATTCCCTTGTAGGAGTGAGCCTGATCGCGATAGCGGTGTGTCAGAAGAAATAAATGCTGAATGACACACCGCTATCGCGAGCAGGCTCACTCCTACATTGGATATGTGTCATGTCCTTGTTCTGTTTATAGAGATCCCCCCGCGTGCCCGACGCCATTCTGCGCCTAGCCCTGCCTTCACCCTTGCGCCGCCTGTTCGACTACCGAGCGCCGGCCGGCGTGCTGCGCGAGCAATTGCAGCCGGGTATGCGTTTGCGCGTACCGTTTGGCAGACGCGAGATGATCGGCATTCTGGTCGAGGTCACCGACACCAGCGAAGTGCCGGTGGAGAAACTCAAACCGGCGCTGGCGCTGCTCGACACTACGCCGCCGCTGCCGCCAGCGCTGTTCAAGTTGTGCCTGTGGACGTCGCAGTATTATCAGCACAGCCTCGGCGACACCCTGAGCTGGGCGCTGCCAGTACTGCTGCGCCAAGGCGAACTGGCCGAGGCCCGGCAGGAGCGTTTCTGGTCAGCCACGCCCGGCGCCAGCCTTGAAGACCCGCGCATTGCTCGAGCGCCGCGTCAGCGTGAAGCACTCGCCACGCTGGCCCAGCATCCGCACGGCGTCGCCCATCAGTTGCTGAGCAAACTGATGCTGAGCAAAGACAGCCTTGATCTGCTGCTGGCGAAAAATCTGGTGCAGATGGAAATCCGCCGTCACGCACCCGGTGCGCGCCACGAACATTGGCTGGCGCAACCGGAATTACCGCTCAACACCGAACAACGCGCCGCATACGAGGCGATCCGCGCCGGTTTCGACAGTTATCACGCGTTCCTGCTGGCCGGCGTCACCGGCAGCGGCAAGACCGAAGTCTATTTGCAACTGATCCGCGAAACCCTCGAAGCCGGCAAGCAGGCGCTGGTGCTGATCCCGGAGATCAACCTCGGCCCGCAGACCCTGGCGCGCTTCGAGCAGCGCTTCAACGCGCGGATCGCCCTGCTGCACTCGGCAGTCAATGACCGCGAGCGTCTCGACGCCTGGCTCGCCGCCCGTGATGGCGAGGCCGACATTATTATCGGTACCCGCTCGGCGCTGTTTACGCCGATGAAGAATCCCGGGCTGATCATCATCGATGAAGAGCACGACGGCTCTTATAAACAGCAAGAAGGTTTGCGCTACCACGCCCGCGATCTGGCGTTGGTCCGTGCCCGCCAGGAAAACATCCCGATCGTGCTCGGTTCTGCCACGCCATCGCTGGAAAGCCTGCACAACGCCTACACCGGTCGTTACGGCCTCCTGCGCCTGAACGAGCGCGCCGGTGGCGCCAAGCAACCGCGCTTCCTGCGCCTGGATGTAAAAAGCCGTCCACTGGACAGCGGGATTTCCGGGCCGATGCAGCAAGCCATCGGTCAGACACTGGCGAATGGGCAACAGGTGTTGGTGTTCCTCAATCGTCGCGGTTTTGCGCCGACGCTGCTGTGCCACGATTGCGGCTGGATGTCCGAATGCTCACGCTGCGACGCGCGGATGACCGTGCACCAGCGTTACGGTGAACTGCGCTGCCACCACTGTGGCTACGTCGAGCGCACGCCGCGCCAGTGCCCGAAGTGCAACAAGGTCGATCTGCGCCCGGTCGGCGCGGGTACTGAACGTGCCGAAGAACGGCTGGCGATTCTATTCCCCGATTACCCGGTGCTGCGCGTCGACCGTGACAGCACCTCGCGCAAGGACGCGATGAATCAGCTGTTCGCGACGATTCAGAAAGGTCAGCCGTGCATTCTGGTCGGCACACAGATGTTGGCCAAAGGGCACCACTTTCCGCGGGTGACGCTGGTGTCGATCCTCGATGCCGACGGCGGGTTGTTCTCCGGTGACTTCCGCGCCAGCGAGCGCATGGCCCAATTGATCGTGCAGGTGGCCGGGCGTGCCGGGCGTGCCGAGGAGCCGGGCAAGGTGATCATTCAGACCCACCTCGCCGACCATCCTTTATTGGTGCAGCTCACCGAACAGGGGTATTTCGCCTTTGCCGAACAGGCCTTGAGCGAACGACGGGCTGCCGGACTGCCACCGTTTGCGCATCTGGCGCTGCTGCGTGCCGAAGCGCACAAGCCGGGGCAGGCGGAAGGCTTTCTCGATGAGGCGTGCAGCGAAGCTGAGCGCTTGCTGACCGAGCAGAATCTGAGCGGGATTGAACTGCTTGGGCCAGTGCCGGCGCCGATGGAGCGACGGGCCGGACGCTATCGCGCGCAACTGTTGTTGCAAGCGTCGGCACGGGCGCCATTGCACCGGCTGTTGACCAGTTGGTTGTTGGCGCTGGAGCAGATGCCGAGCGGGCGGGCGGTGCGCTGGTCGCTGGATGTCGACCCTGTAGATTTGTATTGATAGAAAGATCGCCTTCGCGAGCAGGCTCGCTCCCACAAGGACTGCGCAGCACCTGTGGGAGCGAGCCTGCTCGCGAAAATGATCTATTTGTCACCACATATCCATAAGCTGCCTGCTAAGGTTGGCAAGCCCGTCTTCGCAACGGATAATGCCCAGTTTTTCCACCCGCGCATCGATGCGCCCGCCGCGCTTGCGGTCGAAAGAGAAGACCATGAAAGACACCATTCGCCAGCTGATCCAACAAGCCCTCACCCAACTCGTCAACGAAGGTGTGTTGCCTGAAGGCCTGTCGCCGGCGATTCAGGTGGAGAACGCCCGTGACAAGACCCACGGCGATTTCGCCAGCAACATCGCCATGATGCTGGCCAAGCCTGCGGGCATGAAACCGCGCGATCTGGCGGAAAAAATCATTGCCGCACTGCCTGCCGACGAGAACGTCACCAAGGCCGAAATCGCCGGCCCGGGCTTCATCAACTTCTTCCAGAACACCCAGGCACTGGCTTCGCGCCTCGACGCTGCGCTGGCCGACGCTCACATTGGCGTACGCAAGGCTGGCCCGGCGCAGCGCACCGTGGTCGACCTGTCGGCGCCGAACCTGGCCAAAGAGATGCACGTCGGCCACTTGCGCTCGACCATCATTGGCGACGGCGTGGCCCGCGTACTGGAATTCCTCGGCGACGAAGTGATCCGTCAGAACCATGTCGGCGACTGGGGCACCCAGTTCGGCATGCTGATGGCTTATCTGCAGGAAAATCCGATCACCAGCGACGAGCTGTCCGACCTGGAAAACTTCTACCGCGCCGCCAAACAGCGCTTCGACGAATCCGCAGAATTCGCCGACCGCGCCCGTGGTCTGGTGGTCAAGTTGCAGGCCGGCGATGCCGAGTGCCTGGCGCTGTGGACCAAGTTCAAGGACATCTCGCTGTCGCACTGCCAGAAGATCTACGAACTGCTCAACGTCAAACTGACCATGGCCGACGTGATGGGCGAAAGCGCCTACAACGACGACCTGATCAACGTGGTCAACGACTTGAAAGCCGCTGGCATGCTGGTCGAGAGCAACGGCGCACAATGCGTATTCCTCGACGAGTTCAAGAATGCCGACGGCGACCCGTTGCCGGTGATTATCGTCAAGGCTGACGGCGGCTACCTCTATGCCACCACTGACCTGGCGGCCGTGCGCTACCGCAGCGGCAAGCTGAAAGCCGATCGCGCGCTGTACTTTGTCGATCAGCGTCAGGCCCTGCACTTCCAGCAAGTGTTCGCCGTGGCGCGCAAGGCCGGTTTCGTCACCCATCCGATGGAGATGGAACACATGGGCTTCGGCACCATGAACGGCGCCGACGGTCGTCCGTTCAAGACCCGTGACGGCGGCACCGTGAAGCTGATCGATCTGCTGACCGAAGCGCAGGAACGCGCCTACAGCCTGGTGAAAGAGAAGAACCCGGAGCTGGCCGAAGACGAACTGCGCAACATCGCCAAAGTCGTCGGCATCGGCGCGGTGAAATACGCCGACCTGTCGAAGCACCGCACCAGCGACTACAGCTTCAACTTCGACCTGATGCTGAATTTCGAAGGCAACACTGCGCCGTACCTGCTTTACGCTTACACCCGCGTCGCCGGTGTGTTCCGCAAACTGGGCAAGGACTTCAGCGAAGTCGATGGCCAGATCGTGCTGGAAGCCGCACATGAGCAAGAGCTGGCGGCGAAACTGGCGCAGTTCGGCGAAGTGCTGAACAACGTCTCCGACAAAGGCACGCCGCACATTCTCTGCACTTATCTGTACGACGTTGCCGGTCTGTTCTCCAGCTTCTACGAGAACTGCCCGATCCTCGCCGCCGAAACCCCGGCCCAGATGCAGAGCCGTCTGCGCCTGGCCGCGCTGACCGGTCGCACCCTCAAGCAAGGCCTGGAGCTGTTGGGTCTGGAAACTCTGGAGCGTATGTAAGTTGGCTGCCAAGAAAAAACCTGCACCCAAGCGTGGCGCCAGCCGTTACCAAGCTCCTGCGAAGCAACCGATTCCGGGTTGGCTGTGGATGGCCATCGGCCTGACGGTCGGCGCGTTCATCGTGTTTCTGATGAAGCTGGAGCCGGGCAAGGGCAGCGACACGGTCAAGCGTGAGAAGGTCGAACAGGCGCAACAGCAGAAAGCGTCGAAGATCGCCGAGGCCAACAAGACCCCGCCGAGCCCGACGCAACCGGTGAAGCCGAAGTACGACTTCTACACCCTGCTGCCGGAATCGGAAGTGATCGTGCCGCCGGACGCGGTACCGGAGAAGACGTTGCCGACGCCACAAGTGCCGGCCATCCCGACCACGCCGGTGACCCCGGCAGAAGCGGCGAAGATCGACACCGCGCGCGCGCAGGCAGCCTTGGCCGGGATTACCCCGCCGCCAGCGCCACCGGTGAGCAAAGCGGCGCCGGTGACCAAGTTCTTCTTGCAGGCGGGTTCGTTCCGCAAGGAAACCGATGCCGACAAGGTCCGCGCGCAGATCATTCTGCTCGGTCAGGCGGTGGCGGTTGAATCCGGCACGGTGAAGGATGAAACCTGGTACCGCGTACTGGTCGGCCCGTTCAGCAACCGCGAACAACTGACCACCGCACAGAAACAACTGGCCGGCGCCGGCTTCAGCAACCTGTTGTTACAACAACGCCAGAGCCGCTGACTTCGTCAGAGTCACCGCGTCATCGTTCTTCGCGAGCAGGCTCGCTCCCACAGGAATTACGCGGTCCCTGTGGGAGCGAGCCTGCTCGCGAAGGCATTGTTTGCAACACCACATACCCCTGATCAGTCCCCGCCGTTCGTCCCTCCGCACCCTCCCCGGTTGAAATCCTCTCCAGCACCCCCATATGAATGGGCATAAGGCACTTTCGCCCCGCTGTGTGGAGACTCTTCCCTTGACCACCATCGTTTCAGTCCGCCGTCACGGCAAAGTCGTCATGGGCGGCGACGGCCAGGTTTCTCTCGGCAATACCGTGATGAAAGGCAACGCGAAAAAAGTCCGTCGCCTGTACCACGGCCAGGTCATCGCCGGTTTTGCCGGTGCCACCGCTGACGCCTTTACCCTCTTCGAACGTTTCGAAGGCCAGCTGGAAAAACATCAGGGCCACCTGGTGCGCGCCGCTGTCGAACTCGCCAAAGAATGGCGCACCGACCGCTCCCTGAGCCGCCTCGAAGCCATGCTCGCGGTGGCCAACAAAGACGCCTCGCTGATCATCACCGGCAACGGTGACGTGGTCGAACCCGAAGATGGCCTGATTGCCATGGGTTCCGGCGGCGGCTATGCGCAAGCCGCGGCCAGCGCGCTGCTGAAAAAGACCGACCTGTCGGCCCGCGAAATCGTCGAAACCGCCCTTGGCATCGCCGGCGACATCTGTGTATTCACCAACCACACTCAGACCATTGAGGAGCAGGATCTCGCTGAATAAGCCTGACGCGGCCCTGTGCCACGGCTTGTTTCTGCTTGAGGACCGTCAATTACTATGTCCATGACTCCCCGCGAAATCGTCCACGAACTCAACCGCCACATCATCGGCCAGGACGATGCCAAGCGCGCCGTCGCGATTGCCCTGCGCAACCGCTGGCGCCGCATGCAGCTGCCTGAAGAGCTGCGCGTTGAAGTGACCCCGAAAAACATCCTGATGATCGGCCCGACCGGTGTCGGTAAAACCGAGATCGCCCGTCGTCTGGCGAAACTGGCCAACGCGCCGTTCATCAAAGTCGAAGCGACCAAGTTCACCGAAGTCGGCTACGTTGGCCGTGACGTTGAATCGATCATCCGTGATCTGGCCGACGCTGCGATCAAGATGCTCCGCGAGCAGGAAATGACCCGCGTGCGCCACCGCGCCGAAGACGCTGCCGAGGATCGTATCCTCGACGCATTGCTGCCGCCGGCGCGCATGGGCTTCAGCAATGAAGAAACCCCAAGCAGCGATTCCAACACCCGCCAGCTGTTCCGCAAGCGTCTGCGCGAAGGTCAGCTGGACGACAAGGAAATCGAGATCGAAGTCGCTGAAGTCGCCGGCATCGAAATCGCCACGCCGCCCGGCATGGAAGAAATGACCAACCAGTTGCAGTCGCTGTTCGCCAACATGGGCAAGGGCAAGAAGAAGGCGCGCAAGCTCAAGGTCAAAGAAGCGCTGAAGCTGGTGCGCGACGAAGAAGCCGGGCGTCTGGTCAATGAAGAAGAGCTGAAAGCCAAAGCGCTGGAAGCGGTTGAGCAGCACGGTATCGTGTTCATCGACGAGATCGACAAAGTTGCCAAGCGTGGCAATGTCGGCGGCGCCGATGTCTCCCGTGAAGGTGTACAGCGCGACCTGCTACCGCTGATCGAAGGCTGCACCGTCAACACCAAACTGGGCATGGTCAAGACTGACCACATTCTGTTCATCGCATCCGGTGCTTTCCACCTGAGCAAGCCGAGCGATCTGGTGCCGGAGCTGCAAGGTCGTCTGCCGATTCGCGTTGAACTCAAGGCCCTGAGCCCGTCGGACTTCGAGCGCATCCTCAGCGAACCGGACGCTTCGCTCACCGAACAATACTGCGCGCTGCTGAAAACCGAAGGCCTGAACATCCAGTTCCAGCCGGAAGGTATCAAGCGTCTGGCGGAGATCGCCTGGCAGGTCAACGAGAAGACCGAGAACATCGGTGCCCGTCGTCTGCACACGCTGCTTGAGCGCTTGCTCGAAGAGGTGTCGTTCAGTGCCGGCGATCTGGCCAGCACCCACGATGAGCAGCCGATTCTGATCGACGCCGAATACGTCAACAGCCACCTCGGCGAATTGGCGCAGAACGAAGACCTGTCCCGTTATATCCTGTAAGCCATACTTACAGATGTAATGGAACGGTGGGAGCGAGCCTGCTCGCGAAGACGGCAGTACATTCAACCCTTGTGTTGACTGAACCACCGCTTTCGCGAGCAGGCTCGCTCCCACAAGGTTCCGCACCAGACGGATACCTGCTCATGATCCCCACCGACATCAAACTGCACAAAGCCTCGAAAACCCTGACGCTCACCTACGCGTCCGGAGAGGAATACACCCTGCCCGCCGAATTTCTGCGCGTGCACTCCCCCTCCGCCGAGGTCCAGGGCCACGGCAAACCGATCCTGCAATTCGGCAAGATCAACGTCGGTCTGAGCAAGCTGGAACCGGCCGGTCACTACGCACTGAAACTGACCTTCGACGACGGTCACGACAGTGGCTTGTTTACCTGGGATTATCTCTACGAGCTGGGGCGACGTTATGACGCACTCTGGGCCGATTATCTGGCCGAGCTCAAAGCGGCGGGCAAGACCCGCGATCCGAACGAGTCAGTCGTCAAGCTGATGCTCTAGCCCGTGCCTTGCGCTCATTAGAGGGCATTTTCTAAATTCATCTGTTTGAATGCTCCGCTGTGTGGCCGAGGATCGGCCCGCTTGCGAAAAAAATTAAACTCGGGTAACCAATGGAGCTGGCAAGTTCCCTGCAGTGCTCTACGACTGTAAAGCAGCTATGCAGAATTAACGGTCACCCGAGCAGTAGTACCTGGCATTGGCTGTGGAACTGCACAGCAGAAAACCGGGTACTCGTCTCAGGACAATGGAGCGTCGTAGATGAGTAACAAGAATAACGATGACCTGAAGTACCAAGCCTCGGAAAACACCCTGGGGCTTAATCCCGTCGTTGGGCTACGCGGAAAGGATCTGCTGGCCTCTGCTCGTATGGTGCTGAAACAGGCCATCAGACAACCGATCCATAGCGTCAAGCACGTCACCCATTTCGGCCTCGAACTGAAGAACGTGCTGTTCGGCAAATCAGAACTGCAACCGGCTGGCGATGACCGTCGCTTCGCCGATCCTGCGTGGAGCCAGAACCCGCTCTACAAACGCTATCTGCAAACCTACCTGGCGTGGCGCAAGGAACTCCATGCCTGGATCGATGACAGCAGCCTGTCACCCAAGGACATTGCACGCGGCCATTTCGTCATCAACCTGATGACCGAAGCCATGGCCCCGACCAACACTGCTGCCAACCCGGCCGCGGTAAAACGCTTTTTCGAAACCGGCGGAAAAAGCCTGCTCGACGGTCTCTCGCATCTGGCCAAGGATCTGGTACACAACGGCGGCATGCCGAGCCAGGTCAACATGGGCGCGTTCGAGGTCGGCAAGAGCCTCGGTGTCACCGAAGGCGCGGTGGTGTTTCGCAACGACGTGCTGGAGCTGATCCAGTACAAGCCGATCACCGAGCAAGTCCACGAGCGCCCTTTGCTGGTGGTGCCGCCGCAGATCAACAAGTTCTACGTATTCGATTTGAGCCCGGACAAGAGTCTGGCGCGCTTCTGCCTGCGCAATAACGTGCAGACGTTTATCGTCAGCTGGCGCAACCCGACCAAGGCCCAGCGCGAGTGGGGTCTATCGACATACATCGACGCGCTGAAAGAAGCGGTCGACGTGGTCACCGCAATCACCGGCAGCAAAGATGTGAACATGCTCGGTGCCTGCTCCGGTGGCATCACCTGCACCGCCCTTCTCGGCCACTACGCGGCGATCGGCGAGAAGAAGGTCAATGCCCTCACGCTGCTGGTCAGCGTGCTCGACACCACGCTGGACAGCGACGTCGCGCTATTCGTCGACGAGCAGACTCTGGAGACCGCCAAGCGTCATTCGTATCAGGCCGGCGTGCTCCAAGGCAAAGACATGGCCAAGGTCTTTGCCTGGATGCGCCCGAACGACCTGATCTGGAACTACTGGGTCAACAACTACCTGCTCGGCAACGAGCCGCCGGTGTTCGACATCCTGTTCTGGAACAACGACACCACACGGTTGCCAGCGGCGTTCCACGGTGACCTGATCGAGATGTTCAAAAACAACCCACTGATTCGCCCGAATGCACTGGAAGTGTGCGGCACGCCGATCGACCTCAAGCAGGTCACGGCCGACATCTTCTCGCTGGCGGGCACCAACGACCACATCACCCCGTGGAAGTCCTGCTACAAGTCGGCGCAGTTGTTTGGTGGCAAGGTCGAGTTCGTGCTGTCGAGCAGCGGGCATATCCAGAGCATCCTGAACCCGCCGGGCAACCCGAAATCGCGTTACATGACCAGCGAGGAAGTGGCGGCCAATGCCGATGAATGGCAAGAGAACTCGACCAAGCATACCGATTCCTGGTGGCTGTACTGGCAAACGTGGCAGGCCGAGCGCTCGGGCAACCTGAAAAAGGCCCCGCTGAAACTGGGCAACAAGGCGTATCCGGCGGGTGAAGCATCGCCGGGCACTTACGTACATGAGCGGTAACTGACACCCACCTTGTCATTGTGGGAGCGAGCCTGCTCGCGAAAGCGCTCATTCAATCAACATCGATGTTGGCTGACACGACGCCTTCGCGAGCAGGCTCGCTCCCACAGGGGGCGGGGTGTACTTGAAATCCACAGGGCCTGAAGCATGCCGCAACCGTTCATATTCCGTACCGTCGATCTGGATGGCCAGACCCTCCGCACGGCGGTACGCCCCGGCAAGCCTCACTTGACGCCCTTGCTGATTTTCAACGGCATCGGCGCCAACCTGGAGCTGGTGTTTCCGTTTGTCGCGGCGCTGGACCCGGATCTGGAAGTGATCGCCTTCGACGTGCCTGGTGTCGGCGGCTCGTCCACGCCGAACCGGCCATATCGCTTTCCCGGTCTGGCCAAGCTGACCTCGCGCATGCTCGATTACCTCGACTACGGTCAGGTCAACGTCATTGGCGTGTCGTGGGGCGGCGCGCTCGCGCAGCAGTTCGCCTACGACTACCCCGAGCGCTGCAAGAAACTGGTGCTGGCGGCGACCGCGGCCGGTGCGGTGATGGTGCCGGGCAAACCGAAAGTGCTGTGGATGATGGCCAGTCCGCGGCGCTACATTCAGCCTTCCCATGTGATCCGCATCGCGCCGCTGATCTACGGCGGCTCGTTCCGACGCGATCCGACCCTGGCCGCCAGCCACGCCGCGAAAGTGCGTTCGGCCGGCAAGCTCGGTTACTACTGGCAACTGTTCGCCGGCCTCGGCTGGACCAGCATTCACTGGCTACACAAGATCCATCAGCCGACGCTGGTGCTGGCCGGTGACGACGACCCGCTGATCCCGCTGATCAACATGCGCATGCTCGCCTGGCGCATTCCCAACGCCCAACTGCACATCATCGACGACGGTCATCTGTTCCTGATTACCCGCGCTGAAGCGGTGGCGCCGATCATCATGAAATTTCTCCAGGAGGAACGGCAGCGCGCGGTGATGCACCCGCATCCGACACCGCTCGGCGGTTAACCCCAGCGGCAGGCTTTATGCAGGCCTTTGGCAAAGAGTGCGCGGCAGGACGCCGCGCAGGCAGCAACCCGCAACAGCGTCTATGGTGTTCTGGTTCGGTGAGTTTGTTTTTGGCCTGAAGACGAAGGAGTGTTGAGTCATGCGCGACAAACCAGCGACGGGCGTTGTGCCCAGCCCCGCCGTGTTCATCAACGCACAAAGTGCGATCACCGGCCTGCGTGGGCGGGATTTGATTTCGACCTTGCGCAGCGTCGCCGCCCATGGCCTGCGCAACCCAATCCACAGTGCGAAGCACGCGTTGAAACTTGGTGGCCAACTGGGCCGCGTGCTGCTCGGCGAAACCCTGCACCCGACCAACCCGAACGACAACCGCTTCGCCGATCCGGCGTGGAGCCTCAACCCGTTCTACCGGCGTAGCCTGCAGGCCTATCTGGCCTGGCAAAAACAGGTCAAAAGCTGGATCGATGAAAGCAACATGAGCCCGGACGATCGCGCCCGTGCGCACTTCGCCTTCACCCTGCTCAACGACGCCGTGGCGCCGTCCAACACCCTGCTCAACCCGCTGGCAGTCAAGGAGCTGTTCAACTCCGGTGGGCACAGTCTGGTGCGCGGCCTCAGCCATTTGTTCGATGATTTGCTGCACAACGACGGCCTGCCGCGCCAGGTGACCAAACAGGCTTTCGAGGTCGGCAAGACCGTCGCCACCACCACCGGCTCGGTGGTGTTCCGCAACGATCTGCTGGAGTTGATCCAGTACAAGCCGATGAGCGAAAAGCAGTACGCCAAGCCGCTGCTGGTAGTGCCGCCGCAAATCAACAAGTACTACATTTTCGACCTCAGCCCACATAACAGCTTCGTCCAGTACGCCCTGAAGAACGGCTTGCAGACGTTCATGATCAGTTGGCGCAACCCGGATGTACGCCATCGCGAATGGGGCCTGTCGACCTACGTCGAAGCGGTGGAAGAAGCGATGAACATCTGCCGGGCGATCACCGGCGCCCGCGAGGTCAACCTGATGGGCGCCTGCGCTGGCGGGCTGACCATCGCCGCGCTGCAAGGGCATTTGCAGGCCAAACGACAACTGCGGCGGGTTTCCAGCGCAACCTATCTGGTCAGCCTGCTCGACAGTGAAATCGAAACCTCGGCGACGCTGTTCGCCGACGAACAAACCCTCGAAGCCGCCAAGCGCCGCTCGTATCAAAAGGGCGTGCTCGACGGTCGCGACATGGCCAAAGTGTTCGCCTGGATGCGTCCCAACGATCTGATCTGGAGTTACTTCGTCAACAACTACCTGTTGGGCAAAGAGCCGCCGGCCTTCGACATCCTCTACTGGAACAACGACAACACCCGACTGCCGGCGGCATTTCACGGTGACCTGCTGGACTTCTTCAAGCACAACCCGCTGACCCATCCGGGTGGACTGGAAGTTTGTGGCACGCCGATCGATCTGCAGAAAGTCACCGTCGACAGCTTCAGCGTCGCCGGCATGAACGACCACATCACCCCGTGGGATGCGGTGTATCGCTCGACCCTGCTGCTCGGTGGCGAGCGCCGTTTCGTGCTGTCCAACAGCGGCCATGTGCAGAGCATCCTCAACCCGCCGAGCAACCCTAAAGCCGCGTACGTCGAGAACGCCAAGATGAGCAGCGACCCGCGCGCCTGGTACTACGACGGCAAGCACGTTGACGGCAGCTGGTGGCCGCAGTGGCTGGAGTGGATTCAGCAACGCTCGGGGGCGCAGCACGAAACCTCGTTCACCCTCGGCAACCCGAACTATCCACCGATGGAGGCAGCGCCCGGTACTTACGTGCGTGTGCGCTGACGCTTAACCGAACTTTTCTAAGAAGACTGGATGAAAACCCGCGACCGGATTCTCGAATGTGCTTTGCAACTGTTCAACGAAAAGGGCGAGCCGAACGTCTCCACCATGGAGGTGGCCAACGAAATGGGGATCAGCCCCGGCAACCTCTACTACCACTTTCACGGCAAGGAACCGCTGATTCTCGGGTTGTTCGAACGCTTCCAGAATGAACTGGCGCCACTGCTCGATCCGCCCTCGGATGTGGAATTGGCACCGGAGGATTACTGGCTGTTTTTGCATTTGATCGTCGAGCGGCTGGCGCAGTATCGCTTTCTGTTTCAGGACCTGTCGAACCTCGCCGGACGCTTGCCGAAGCTGGCCAAGGGCATTCGACAACTGCTCAATGCGCTGAAGCGCACGCTGGCGTCGTTGCTGGCGCGGTTGAAGGCTTCGGGGCAGTTGGTCAGTGATACGCAGGCGCTGGGGCAGTTGGTGGAGCAGATCACCATGACGTTGCTGTTTTCGCTGGATTATCAGCGGATTCTGGATCGTGAGGGGGAAGTGAGACTGGTTGTTTACCAAATCATGATGCTAGTGGCGCCGCATTTGTTGCCGCCGGTTAAAGTCGCCACGGAGCGGATGGCCCTGCAATACCTTGAAGATCACGACTGAATGAAAAGCCCCTCACCCTAGCCCTCTCCCGGAGGGAGAGGGGACTGATTGGGGGATGCTGTAGAAGTACGCCGACCTGACAGTGCGTTACCGAATCCATAATCGATAAGGCCTTTCAGGTCGGCGTATAGCGTGAGACACCTCGGTCGGCCCCCTCTCCCTCCGGGAGAGGGCTGGGGTGAGGGTAAGCTTTTTAAAAGCACAAACAAAAACGCCCGACCTTTCACAGGCCGGGCGCTTTATTTTGCCCTGAAAAATCAGGACTGACTGGTTGGCGTCGATGGCGTCGATGCAACAGTCGGGGTAGCCACCGGAGTCGGTGCCGCGGCGGAGTTCGACGCGCTCACCGGGGCTGCCGGAGTGACCGGCTTGGCTGCAGCAGGTGCTGCTGGCTTCGGCGCAGCGGCTTTCGGCGCGGCCGGTTTTTTCACCGCTGGTTTCTTCGCTGCTGCCGGCTTGGCCGCAGGCTTGGCAGCCGGTTTGGCGGCAGCGGTTTTCGCGGCTGGCTTGGCAGCAGGTTTTGCTGCGGTTTTGGCCGTTGGTTTAGCTGCCGGTTTGGCAGCGGCTTTGGCGGCAACCGGTTTGGCTGCAGCTTTTGCTGCCGGCTTGGCGGCGGCGGTTTTCGCAGCAGGTTTAGCCGCGGCTTTTGCAGCAGGTTTAGCTGCCGCTTTGGCCAGTGGCTTGGCAGCAGACTTGGCCGCTGGTTTGGCCGCAGCCGTTTTCGCTGCCGGTTTTGCCGCAGCGGTTTTGGCCGCCACAGGCTGGGTTTTCAGACCGGTGAGTTTTTCGATCTGCTTGGTCAAGGTTTCCACCTTGCTATGCAGTGCTTTGACCTCATTGCGGCTCGGTACACCCAGGCGCGAAATCGCGCTGTTCAGGCGCTTGTCGAAAGCACCTTCCAGCTCGTCCCACTTGCCCAGGGCGCGATCTTTCACGCCGCTGATGCGCGACTTGGCCGAAGAAGCAGAGTCCTTGGCGGCATCGACTTTTTTGCCGACTGCGGACTTGGTGAGCTTCTCGGCTTTCTCGCCGTCTTTGACCAATGTATCGAAGAGCTTGCTGCCGTCAGTGTCGATCTTCGAGTACACGCCTAAACCAGCCAGCCAGATTTTGCGGGAGTAGTCTTCGACTTTCCCGATCCACGAGCTGCCTTCTTTATCGGTGTTCTTTTTACCAGCCATCCCGTTCTCCTTAAGATTTACGCGCGACGCGTTCGAGCAATGCCGTCAGCTCATCGAGCTTAGCAGAGAGTGTCTCAACGTCATGTTTAGACGGAATGCCGATACGATTCAAGGCGCTTGCTACGCGGGAGTCGAACGCCTTCTCGACCTTGTCGAGTTGAACTTCGACGCGACCTTTGAAAGAACTCACTTCGCCCTTCGCTTCATCGATCTCGGCGTTGGCCGCTTCGAGTTTTTCGGTGACGGCTTTTTTGCCTTTCTTTTCAACAGTTTGACCAGCCTTGATCAACTCTTGAAAGTACTCGCTGCCCTCTTGGCCGACCTTGGCGTAGGCACCCAGGCCTGCCAGCCAGATCTTGCGGGCATAGGATTTGACGTCGCTCAGAGCAGAAGTCGAAGCGTCGATTTTTTTCTTCAAAATTACTTTGGCCATGGTGCACCTCACGCGCAGAAGGTTTGAGGAACTGCCCGCGAAAGTGTCGGGCTCTGGCACAAAGTAGGCAGAAAAATTAGAAACGGCACCCTAACAACTGACATGAACCTCTGGCCGAACACAAAACAAATGTAGGAGTGAGCCTGCTCGCGATAGCGGTGTATCAGTCAAAAATGATGTCGACTGACAGACCGCTATCGCGAGCAGGCTCACTCCTACAGGGGATCGTATTTCAGGCGGAAATCAGACCAGGGCTTTATCGAGGGCTTTTTCGATCTCGGCTTTGATCATGCCGCTCATGGCCGACATCATGATGCCCAGTTCCACGTCGACCTTGATCGAATCGTCCGCCACATGCACCGCGCCTTTCACGCCCGAGCGCTTGAGGTTCAGAGTGTCGCCGGACCATTGCGGCTCCAGGCCATATTGTTCGGAGAGTTTTTGCGCCAGCTTGTCGGCCTTCTCGCGGGCGGCTTCCTTACCCAGATTGTGGGCACGCTCAACAGTGATTTTGGCCATTGATTGACTCCTGCTTTTTGAATGGGGCGATAAATAGGTATCGGTAAATCTTGACCGCCGCTGCGGCAAATCGTCCCGAGGGTTGCCCATCTTACCTTTAGCCATTCCAAGACAAAGCATGGCTTGGGGATTAGAATGTCGCGCATTCTCTTTTGGTGACAGCGATATGACTGATCAGCGCAAAGGCAGCGATGCCGAACCCACCACTCACTTCGGCTTCAAAAACGTTCCGGAAAGCCAGAAAGCGGAAAAAGTCGCTGAGGTGTTCCACTCGGTAGCCGCCAAGTACGACCTGATGAACGACCTTCTGTCGGGCGGCATGCACCGTTTGTGGAAGCGTTTCGCGATCGAACTGTCGGGCGTGCGCAGCGGTAACCGCGTGCTCGACATCGCCGGCGGTACCGGTGACCTGACCAAAAAATTCTCGCACCTGGTCGGCCCGACCGGTCAGGTGGTGTTGGCCGACATCAACGAATCGATGCTCAAGGTCGGCCGTGATCGCCTGCTCGATCTGGGTGTCGCCGGCAACGTCGAGTTCGTTCAGGCGGACGCGGAAAAACTGCCGTTCCCGGACAACCATTTCGATTGCGTGACCATCGCCTTCGGCCTGCGCAACGTGACGCACAAAGAAGACGCTCTGCGCTCGATGCTGCGCGTGCTCAAGCCTGGCGGTCGTCTGCTGGTGCTGGAATTTTCCAAGCCAACCAACGCGCTGATGTCGAAAGCCTACGACGCCTATTCGTTCGCCTTCATGCCGCTGATGGGCAAGTTGATCACCAACGACTCGGAAAGCTATCGCTATCTGGCCGAATCGATCCGCATGCACCCGAATCAGGAAACCCTGAAGTCGATGATGGTCGACGCCGGTTTCGACCGCGTGACCTATCACAACATGACCGCAGGCATCGTCGCCCTGCACCGCGGCATCAAGCCCTGATGTTGCTCACCGGGCTGCTCGCCAGCGTTGAACTCGGCCTCAACCGGGTGCTGCGTCTCGACAGCACGGCGCTGCCGCGGCTGGCGCATTTGACCGGCAAGGTGATTGCCGTCGACTGCCGCAGCCCGGCGCTGCAACTGTTCATCCTGCCGAGCGACGAAGGTCTGATGCTAGCCTCGCACTGGGAAACCGCAGTCGACTGCACCCTGCGTGCGCCGGCCTCGAGCCTGATCAAACTGGCCGTGAGCAAAGACAAGACCGCGGTGCTGCACGCCCCGGAAGTCGAGCTCGATGGCGACAGCGGCGTGCTGCTGGAGCTGGCCGGCGTGCTGCAGGACCTTGAGCTGGACTGGGAGTACGAACTCTCGCGCTGGCTCGGCCCGGTTGCCACGCAACTGGTCGGTGGCCACCTGCGCAGCCGCGCACGCTGGTATCAACAAGGATTTGCCAGCCTCAACCAGAACCTCGCCGAATACCTCGCCGAAGAATCGCGCACCCTCGTCGGGCAGCGCGAAGCCGAAGCGCGGTTCAGCGAACTGGACCGGATCAAACTTGATCTGGAACGTCTCGAGGCGCGTTTCGAGCGCCTCTCCCGATCCCTCGACCCAAGCGATAACGCATGAAGCTGCTCGCCGTCCGCCGTCTGCTGCGCATCCAGTCTGTCGTGATCCGCTACCGCCTCGATGACCTGCTGTTCGATCTGCCGCTGCCCTGGTTTCTCCTGGCGCTGCGCTATGTGCTGCCATGGCGCTGGTTCCCGCGCAAGCCGCTGGACCTGAGCCGGGGCGCACGTTTGCGTCTGGCGTTGCAGGATCTCGGGCCGATTTTCATCAAGTTCGGGCAGATTCTTTCGACCCGCCGCGACCTGCTGCCGGAAGACATCGCCGATGAGCTGATGCTGCTGCAGGACCGCGTGCCGCCGTTCGATTCGCAGCTGTCGATCAAGCTGATCGAAGAACAGCTGGGCAAGAAAATCAGCGACGTGTTCAGCCGTTTCGACGTCGAACCGCTGGCTTCGGCCTCGGTGGCGCAGGTGCATGCCGCGCAACTGAAAACCGGCGAGGAAGTCGTGGTCAAAGTGATCCGGCCGGGCCTGAAGCCGATCATCGCGCAGGATCTGGCGTGGCTGTTCATCCTTGCTCGCTCCGCCGAAAAACTCTCCGCCGACGCGCGGCTGCTGCACCCGGTCGACGTGGTCCAGGACTACGAAAAAACCATCTACGACGAATTGGATCTGCTGCGCGAAGCGGCCAACGCCAGCCAGTTGAAGCGCAACTTCGAAGGTTCGCCGCTGCTCTACGTGCCGCAGGTCTACTGGGACTGGTGCCGGCCGAAAGTACTGGTGATGGAACGTATCTACGGCATTCAGGTGACCGATCTGGCGACCCTCGCCGACCAGCGCACCGACATGAAAATGCTTGCCGAACGCGGTGTGGAGATCTTCTTCACCCAAGTATTCCGCGACAGTTTCTTCCACGCCGACATGCACCCGGGCAACATCTTCGTCAGCACCGTCAATCCGTGGAGCCCGCAGTACATTGCGATCGATTGCGGCATCGTCGGCAGCCTGACCCCGGAAGATCAGGATTATCTGGCGCGCAACCTGTTCGCCTTCTTCAAGCGTGACTACCGTCGCGTGGCACAACTGCACATTGATTCGGGCTGGGTGCCGGCGGAAACCAAACTCAACGAATTCGAAGCGGCGATCCGTACCGTGTGCGAACCGATCTTCGAAAAACCGTTAAAAGATATTTCATTTGGCCAGGTGCTGATGCGCCTGTTCCAGACTGCGCGGCGCTTCAACATGGAAGTGCAGCCGCAGCTCGTTCTGCTGCAAAAAACCTTGCTGAACATCGAAGGCCTCGGCCGTCAGCTGTACCCGGATCTGGATCTGTGGAACACCGCGCAGCCGTTCCTCGAACGCTGGATGCGCGAGCGCGTCAGCCCGAAAGCCTTGCTCGGCAACGTGCAGAGCCAGTTTGAACAGTTGCCGCATCTGGCGAATATGGCCCGCGATCTGCTCGAACGCATGTCCCAGCCGCACGCCTACGACCCGCCGCCACCGTGGCATAAACGCAAGGACGACTGGTTCCTGCGCCTGCTCGGTTGCGCGCATCTGGCCGGCGGGGTGATCCTCGCCCTCGGTGGCCCGCTGCACGAATTGGGGCATTGGCCGGCGGGAATCATGGTGGCAGTCGGCTTGTATCTGGTCGTTCGCCGATAGCCAGTTTCGTGATCGGCTGGCACACTGTTTCAATGCCTGAACCCGACTATTGAAGTGTGGGGTTCGCTGTCGGAGTCGAAGATGAAAAACTGGCTGGACGAGATCAAATGGGACGCTGATGGCCTGGTGCCGGCGATTGCCCAGGATCACAAGACCGGACGCGTGCTGATGATGGCCTGGATGAACCGCGAGGCGCTCGAACTGACCGCTGCGGAAAACCGTGCAATCTACTGGTCACGTTCCCGTGGCAAGCTGTGGCGCAAGGGCGAAGAGTCCGGCCATGTGCAGACGCTGCATGAAATGCGTCTGGACTGTGACGCCGACGTGATCATCCTGATGGTTGAACAGATCGGCGACATCGCTTGCCATACCGGCCGTCAAAGCTGCTTTTACCGTGTCTTCGAAAACGGCGACTGGAAGACAGTCGACCCGGTTCTGAAAGACCCGCACGCCATTTATTCCGCAGGACACAAACATGAGTGACACCCTGACCCGCCTCGCTCAGGTGCTTGAAGAGCGCAAGGGCGCAGCCGCCGACAGCTCGTATGTGGCTAGTCTGTATCACAAGGGTTTGAACAAGATTCTGGAGAAAGTCGGCGAAGAGTCGGTCGAAACCATTATTGCCGCCAAGGACGCCGCCATCAGCGGTGACTGCAGCGATGTGATCTACGAGACCGCCGACCTGTGGTTCCACAGCATGGTCATGCTCGCCCAACTGGGGCAGCATCCGCAGGCCGTGCTGGATGAACTGGATCGCCGCTTCGGCCTGTCCGGACACGTCGAGAAAGCCTCGCGTCCGTCCGCCTGAACAATTTCTAGAGAGGAACAGCAACATGGGCATTTTTGACTGGAAACACTGGATCGTCATTCTGGTTGTCGTGGTGCTGGTGTTCGGCACCAAGAAACTGAAAAACCTCGGCACCGACGTCGGCGAGTCGATCAAGGGCTTCCGCAAAGCCATGAACGACGATGAAAAACCGGCTGCCGATCCAACCGTGACGCCTGCGCAGCCGGTGCCACCGGTGCAGCCGCAAGCCACCGCTCAGGCCAACCCGCCGCACACCATCGACGTGCAGGCGCAGAAAGTCGAAGAGCCGATCCGCAAAGACGTGTGAGCACTGACTAATGTTTGGTATCAGCTTCTCTGAACTGCTGCTCGTCGGCCTCGTGGCCCTGCTGGTGCTGGGCCCCGAGCGTCTGCCGGGCGCTGCGCGCACTGCCGGCCTGTGGGTCGGACGGTTGAAGCGCAGCTTCAACGCGATCAAACAGGAAGTTGAACGTGAAATCGGTGCCGACGAGATCCGTCGGCAACTGCACAACGAGCACATTCTGTCGCTGGAACAGGAGGCGCGGAAGATTTTCAGCCCGGTTCAGCAAGAGCCGACGCCGGTTGAAGTTGAACATGTCGGGCAGCAGACGATTCATACGCCAGCTGCACCCGTTGCACCTGCACCTGCACCTGCACCTACTGCCGTTGTAGCGCCGACAGAACCGGTGGCCGCAGAAACTTCGGTTGAACACGTGTCCCCAACCGCCGCGCCGATTACACCCGCGCCTCACGACTCCACTCTGCCGCCGCGAGCCCCATGACAAGGGCCTGTCATCGGTCATTTCCTGTGTCGCGTTGTCGCCTGAAAGCGGGCCAGGCAAGGCGTAGTCCGAAGGGAATGTGTTTTACCTTTCCGAGGACTACAACGCAGTCTGGCCCGCTTTCAGGCACAACCCGAAGGGCCGGCCCGTATTTGCGCAGGGCTGCGTTACTCGTTGCTAATTTGAAACGCCAAACTACGCGCCTCGCGCCTTGCCCTGCGCAAATACGGGCTCGGCGCGACACAGGAAATGACCGATGACAGGCCCTAGCCTCCCCGAAAACGACCAGCACATGCCGCTGGTTTCGCACCTCACCGAGTTGCGCACCCGCCTGCTGCGTTGTGTGGCGGCGATCTTCATCATCTTCGCCGGGCTGTTTGCGTTCACCCAGCAGATCTACACCTTCGTCTCGACGCCGCTGCGCCAGTACCTGCCAGTCGGCGCGACGATGATCGCCACCGACGTATCGTCGCCGTTCCTGACGCCGCTGAAGCTGACGATGATGGTTTCGCTGTTCCTCGCGATCCCGGTGATCCTGCATCAGATCTGGGGCTTTATCGCGCCGGGCCTGTACAAGCATGAGAAGCGCATCGCGGTGCCATTGTTGGTGTCGAGCATTCTGCTGTTCTACACCGGCATGGCGTTCGCCTATTACTTCGTGTTCCCGCTGATCTTCAAGTTCTTCGCCGCGGCCACCCCGGCCGGCGTGGAAATGATGACCGACATCGCCAGTTACCTCGATTTCGTCATGACGCTGTTCTTCGCCTTCGGCGTGGCCTTCGAGATCCCGGTGGCCGTGGTACTGCTGGTGTGGATCGGCGTGGTCGACGTCAAATACCTGAAGAAAATCCGCCCGTACGTGATCATCGGCTGCTTCGTGGTCGGCATGATCCTGACGCCGCCGGACATCTTCTCGCAGACCCTGCTGGCCGTGCCGATGTGGATGTTGTTTGAAATCGGCATTCTGTTCGGTGGTTTGATCAGTAAGCGCGAACGCCCGGAAGAAACCCCGGCCGACGACCACAACGACCAGCCGCCAGCGACCCAGGCATGAACCTGCTGCTGCTCGAAGAGGCCGATTTCATTGCGGCCGACCGCGTGGTGCTGCGTGATCGGCGCCTGACGCACATGCAGGAGGTTCACCGCTCGGAAGTCGGTGACAGCCTGCGCGTCGGGCGCATCGATGGGTTGATGGGTTCGGCCGAGTTGCTGCGCCTGGAAGCGGGTGAAGCCGAACTGCGCGTCAGCCTCGATCAGCCGCCACCGGCCAAATTACCGTTGACTCTGGTACTCGCCCTACCGCGTCCGAAAATGCTCCGCCGGGTGTTTCAGACCGTGGCGACCATGGGCGTGTCGAAGGTGATTCTGGTCAACAGCTATCGGGTCGAGAAGAGTTTCTGGCAGACGCCGTTTCTTGAGCCCGAGGCGATTCGCGAAAACTTGATCCTCGGCCTCGAACAGGCGCGCGACACCGTCCTGCCAGAGATCATCATCGAGAAGCGCTTCAAGCCGTTCGTTGAAGATCGGCTGCCGGCGATTACCGAAGGCACCCTCGGTTTGGTCGGCCATCCCGGTAACTATCCACCGTGCCCACGCGCGCTCAGCGAACCAGTGACGCTGGCCATCGGCCCTGAAGGCGGCTGGATTCCCTACGAAATCGATCTGCTGGCCAAGTCCGGCCTGCAACCGGTGCAACTGGGCGAACGCATCCTGCGCGTCGAAACCGCCGTCACCGCCCTGCTCGCCCGGCTCTTCTAACCAAACACCGCTCCCCTGTAGGAGCTGCCGCAGGCTGCGATCTTTTGATGTTGTTTTAGAAGCAAGATCAAAAGATCGCAGCCTTCGGCAGCTCCTACATTGATACCGTGCGGTCCGGCGGATAAATGGTGTTACAGATTGCCATCATTCGGCCGATACCCTCTCCATAAGTCCAATTAGTGGTCGGGGAGTCGTCGCATGTACCGTTGGTTAGCCGAGAATCTTGGAAACGTCAGCGTCAAACGCAAGCTGGGAATCGGTTTCGGCCTGGTGCTGTTGCTGACACTGTTGATCACCTTCACCGGCTGGACCGGCATGAGCGGCATCATCAGCCGCGGTGACAAACTCGGGTTTATCTCCAGCCTTAACGAACTGACCAAGGACCTGCGCCTGGCGCGTCTGGACTACGAAGCACGCCGAGGCGAACAAGGCCCGGGCGCGGTCACCGATCTGCTGAACAAACTCGACAGCGGCCTGCAAACCGCACGCAGCCTGATTGAACAGCCGTCCGACGCGGCGATGGTCGATCAACAACTGGCCGCCGTTGCCGAATACAAGCGCGCTTTTGCCGACATGACCCAGGCCACCGTGCAGCGCGAAGACGCCCGCAGCAAGCTTGGCGCGAGTGCCGACAACGCCGTGGCCAAAGTCGCCGAAGTGGAAAAATCCATGCTGGCGGGTGATAGCGTCGCGCAATTCAACAGCGTGATCGATCTGAGCAAACTGCTGCAGCAAGCACGCTACCAAGTGCGCGGCTACACCTACAGCGGTAAGGCCGAAGCCGAGCAACCGGCGCTCGATGCCATCGACAACGCCCTGAAAAACCTCGACAGCCTGCCGGCCAAATTGCCGGAACAACACATTGCCAACCTGCAACAGGCCACTGATTCGATCAAAGCCTATCGTGCCGCCGTTGCACAGTTCCGCGACTCGCAGGTCAACAACGCCAAGGCCGCCGCGCGCATGTCGACGCAGGGCGACATCCTCATCGACGTCAGCAAGAAACTTACTGAATCGCAAACCGTGGTGCGCGACACCGATGCCGCTCACGCCAAGAACATGCTGATCATCGCCACTCTGCTGGCCGTGGCGTTCGGTCTGCTGGCCGCTTGGGCGATCACCCGCCAGATCATCATCCCGCTGAACCAGACCCTGAAAGTCGCCGAGCGCGTGGCCGCTGGTGACCTGACCCACAATCTGGTGTCCCTGCGTCGTGACGAATTGGGCCAACTGCAACGCTCGATGCAGAGCATGACCCAGGGTCTGCGCGAACTGGTGGGCGGCATCAGCGATGGTGTCACCCAGATCGCCAGCGCCGCCGAAGAGCTATCAGCCGTGACCGAGCAGACCAGCGCCGGGGTCAACAATCAGAAAATCGAGACCGATCAGGTCGCCACCGCCATGAACGAAATGGCCGCCACCGTGCAGGAAGTTGCGCGTAACGCCGAAGAAGCTTCCGAAGCCGCCGTCGCCGCCGACCAGCAAGCACGCGAAGGTGACAAAGTGGTGGGCGAAGCGATCGCGCAGATCGAGCGTCTGGCGCTTGAAGTCGGCCACTCCACCGAGGCCATGGGCGAGCTGAAGCGCGAAAGCGACAAGATCGGCAGCGTACTCGACGTGATCAAATCCGTGGCCCAGCAAACCAACCTACTGGCCCTCAACGCGGCCATCGAGGCTGCGCGTGCCGGTGAAGCCGGACGTGGTTTTGCCGTGGTGGCCGATGAAGTACGCAGCCTCGCGCAGCGCACGCAGAAGTCCACCGAAGAGATCGAAGAGCTGATCGTCGGCCTGCAAAACGGCACTCAACAAGTGGCGACGATCATGGACAACAGCCGCACCCTGACTGACAGCAGCGTTGAGCTGACCCGTCGCGCCGGTGGCTCGCTGGAAAGCATCACCCGCACGGTTTCGGCGATCCAGGCGATGAACCAGCAGATTGCGGCAGCGGCCGAGCAGCAAAGCGCGGTGGCTGAAGAGATCAACCGTAGCGTGCTGAATGTGCGGGATGTCTCGGATCAGACATCGGCGGCGAGTGAAGAGACGGCGGCGTCCAGCGTTGAGCTGGCGCGGTTGGGCACGCATCTGCAAATGCTGGTGGGGCGCTTCAAGGTTTGAGGTGATTCATCCACCTCGGTTCGCTCTGAACCGGGGTGATGCCTTCGCGAGCAAGCTCGCTCCCACATTGGACAACTCGGTCAACTGTGGGAGCGAGCCTGCTCGCGAAGGGTTACTGACAGGCGCTGAGATTACAGAACCTGACGCAGGAAGGCTTGGGCGCGCGGGTCCTTCGGTGCATCGAAGAACTCTGCCGGCGCGGCATCTTCAAGCAATTTGCCGTGATCGAAAAACAACACCCGATCCGCCACTTCCCGGGCAAAACCCATCTCGTGGGTCACGCAGACCATGGTCATGCCTTCCACGGCCAGGTTCTTCATCACGTCCAGCACCTCACCGACCATTTCCGGGTCGAGGGCCGAGGTCGGCTCATCGAACAGCATGACCTTCGGCTCCATCGCCAACGCCCGGGCAATCGCCACGCGCTGTTGCTGACCGCCGGACAGGCGTGATGGAAACTCGTTGGCCTTCTGTGCAATCCCGACCTTTTTCAGCAACTCCATCGCCTTGGCCTCGCGCTCTTTCTTGCCGCGCTTGCGCACGACTTTCTGCGCCAGACAGAGGTTTTCCAGCACGGTCATGTGCGGGAACAGGTTGAAATGCTGAAACACCATGCCGACTTCGCGGCGGTAGGCGTTGACGTCGGTTTTCGGGTCGGCCAGTTGCAGGCCGTCGATACTCACCGAACCGGAATCGAATTCTTCCAGGCCATTGAGGCAACGCAGGAAGGTCGACTTGCCGGAACCCGACGGGCCGATCACCACCAGCACTTCGCCCTTGGATACCGTGGTGCTGACGTTATCCACCGCGCGCACCACTTGACCACGGGTGTCGAAGACTTTTACCAGATCGCGGACTTCAATCACTTTGCGCGAGCCTCCGCTCAAGCCGACTGGCGATTTTCGACAGCGGCAGGTTGATCAACAGGTACAGGCCGGCGACGCAGAACAGAATCTCGAACGGCGAGAACGACGTAGTGATGACTTCACGGCCGCTTTTCAGCAGCTCGGTGATGGCGATCACCGACACCAGCGAGGTGTCCTTGACCAGACTGATGAACTGCCCGGCCAGTGGCGGCAAAACGCGTTTCAGCGCTTGCGGCAACACCACGTGACGCATCGACTGGCCGGCACTCAGACCGAGCGAACGCGCCGCTTCGTTCTGGCCACGGGCAATCGATTGCACGCCGGAACGGATGATCTCCGCTACGTAGGCACCGGTGAACAGCGACAGCGCGGCGATCCCGGCGAATTCGCGGGACAGGTTCATCACCGTGCCGATGAAGAAATAGAAAATGAAGATCTGCACCAGCAGCGGCGTGCCGCGCACCAGTTCGACGTAGATCGTCGAGAGGTCGCGCAGGGTCGGGTTGTTCGACAGACGGCACAGGCCAGTGACCAGGCCGATCAGCAAACCCAGGACACCGGAAACAACTGACAGCCAAAGCGTCGTCCACAGGCCCCACAACAACGGTCCTGCCGCCCAATGCCGAGTGACGCCCACGACGTCACCTTCGGCGACATCGTCGCCCTGAGCGAATTGCAGGCTGTTTTCGTCGACGGTCAGGTGCTGCTCGTCACCGGCGTCGTTGCGCAAAGTGACTTGCGCGCTGCTGCCCTTGCGCACCAGTTCAGTGACGGTGGAAATGTCCGTGGCACGCTGGGTTTCTTCAGCCTGATAGGCGAAGTACTGCGGCACGCGGTTCCAGCGCCATTCGTAAGACATCAGCGACGTCGCGTAATACAACGCGCCCGCGAGGCCGACCAGCACCAGCACGGTGAGGACGTGCCAGGGCCATTGGGCTTTTTTATGTTTCATTGCAGGTTCCGGATTTTGTGTTGCTCTGGAGGGCCTCTTCGCGAGCAGGCTCACTCCCACAGGGGAATGCATTCCAATGTGGGAGCGAGCCTGCTCGCGAATGGGGCGACTCGGTCTATGCGACCGGGCTTATTCCATGTCCTTGAGCCACTCGGTGCTCTTGAACCACTTGTCATGGATGCGATCGTAGGTGCCGTCTTCGTGGATCTGGTGCAGGAAGTTGTTTATGAAGTTGAGGCTGTCGTAATCACCCTTCTTCAGACCAAACGCCAAAGGCTCGTAGGTGAACGGCTTGTCGAGGAACACCAGTTTGCCGGCGCCGACCTTGTTCACCGCAACCACGTTGTAAGGCGCGTCGTAGATGAAGGCGTCAGCCTTGCCGTTGACCACGTCGAGCACGGCTTCCTGCTCGTTGTCGTAGCCGTGGTACTTGGCTTTGGAGATCAGCTTCTTGGCGACCATTTCGCCGGTAGTGCCGAGCTTGGAGGTGATGCGGTAGTCGGCGGTGTTCAGGTCTTTGTAGGACTTGATGGTGCCTTCCAGCTCCTTACGGATCAGCAGGGTCTGGCCGACCACGATGAACGGTTCGCTGAAGTTCAGGCGCAGGTTGCGTTCCTGAGTCAGGGTCATGCCGCTGCCGATCATGTCGAACTTGTCGGTCATCAGCGCCGGGATGATGCCGTCGTAGCCGGTCGAAACCAGTTCCAGTTTGACGCCCATGGCCTTGGACATGGCTTTGAGGATGTCGACTTCGAAACCGATGATTTCGCCGCGCTTGTTGGTCATTTCGAACGGCATGTAGGTCGGATCCATACCGACCTTCAACGTGCCGCGCTTGACCGCGTCATCGATTGCGCCAGCCTGCGCCGCATTGACTGCAACCAGTGCCGTGACGCCGACCAGCAGCATCGACAGATACTTCTTCATCTTCAAGTCCCCAAAACCATTGCGTGTGCGGCGCGAAAACCAACAGAGACAGGCAAAAAAGCCCGGGTGCGCCAATTCGGGGACGGATGCTAACGCACTCGTTTTTTTGCACAAGGTTTAATGGACGATTTGTTTAACAATCAAGAGCTCCCCCCTCACCCCAGCCCTCTCCCCCCAAGGGGGCGAGGGGGAAAGGGAGCAGATCGGGGAATATTCAAAACTTGAGTTCGACTCGATATCTCAGGTCGGCGTATCTCGAATATTCAACGCGGTCGGTCCCCTCTCCCTCTGGGAGAGGGTTAGGGTGAGGGGCTTTTCAGCAGGTCAAAAAAAACCCCGCAACATCGCGGGGTTTCTTTATCAGGCCGGCTGAGCCTGCAAGCTCACCGGTCGCAACGGCAACAGCGGCGCATGCGGATCGGCTTTCACCGAAGCCCGCCAGGCATCCAGCCACTCAGCGAGACCTTCAGCCCAAACCTGCTCATGCAGACGCGCCAGCGCCACAGGGTCGCTCAACAGCTGCAAGCGATCATGGTTGTTCAGCCCGGCCGGGCCAACCTTGATCGCGTGACGCACACGTTCCTGACGCAACCACTCGATCGGCTCGGCCTGACCGTGACGCGAGGTCGCCAGCGAGCACGCCAGAGCATTCTGCTGCGGATCGACCACCGCGCGGACGAAGCCGTCGTTAAGGGCGTGGTAACGATTTTCGTGGGTGTACTGATCAGTCGCCAGCAGCGCCTGTGGCGGATTGTATTCCTCAGGGATGAGGAACAGGCTCTCGTCACGGGACTTCAGGCCCAGACCGACACGGCTGGAGATCACCGATACCGGGATCGACAGCATCAGCGAACCGACGATTGGCACCAGCCACCAGAGGAAGCTCGGGTTCAGCCAGATCACCAGCAGCGCCCAGCAGAAACCCAGCAGGGTCTGCGGGCCGTGGCGTTTGACCGCTTCGCTCCAAGGCGTCGAGTCGTCGTCACGCTGCGGCGAATTCCAGGTCGCGGCCCAGCCGAGGAACGCGGCCAGAACGAAACGGGTGTGGAAAATCATCCGCACCGGCGCCAGCAGCATGGAGAACAACATCTCCAGCAGCATCGACAGGGTCACCTTGAACTTGCCGCCGAACTCTTTCGCGCCCTTGGCCCAGATCAGGATGATGCTCAACAGTTTCGGCAGGAACAGCAGCACGATGGTCGTCGAGAACAGCGCGATCGCCTTGTCCGGGTGCCATTGTGGCCACAGCGGATAGAGCTGACGCGGTTCGAGGAAGTACTGCGGCTCCATCAGCGTGTTCACCGCCAGCAGCGCGGTCGACAGCACCAGAAAGAAGAACCACAACGGCGCCGACAGGTACGACATCACGCCGGTGAGGAACACCGCACGGTGCACCGGGTGCATGCCCTTCACCAGGAACAGGCGGAAGTTCATCAGGTTACCGTGGCACCAGCGACGGTCACGCTTGAGTTCGTCGAGCAGGTTCGGCGGCAGTTCTTCGTAGCTGCCCGGCAAGTCATAGGCAATCCACACGCCCCAACCGGCACGGCGCATCAACGCGGCTTCCACGAAGTCGTGGGACAGAATCGCACCCGAGAACGCGCCTTTACCCGGCAACGGCGCCAAGGCGCAGTGGTCGATGAACGGCTTCATGCGGATGATCGCGTTGTGACCCCAGTAGTGGGATTCACCCAACTGCCAGAAGTGCAGACCGGCGGTAAACAACGGGCCGTATACGCGAGTGGCAAACTGCTGCATACGCGCATACAGCGTGTCCATGCCCGACGCACGCGGCGCGGTCTGGATGATCCCGGCGTCCGGCGTGGCTTCCATCAAGCGCACCAGACTGGTCAGGCACTCGCCGCTCATCACTGAGTCGGCGTCGAGCACGACCATGTACTTGTAGTCACCGCCCCAACGACGGCAGAAGTCGTCGAGGTTGCCGCTTTTGCGTTTCACACGACGGCGACGGCGGCGATAGAAGATCTTGCCGAAACCTTTGGCTTCGCGGCAGACGTCCAGCCAGGCCTGCTGCTCGGCCACGCAGATATCGGTGTCGTTACTGTCGCTGAGAACGAAGAAGTCGAAACGATCCAGATCACCAGTGGCGGCGACCGATTCGAACGTCGCGCGCAGACCGGCGAACACGCGCGGTACGTCTTCGTTGCAGATCGGCATGACCAACGCGGTACGCGCGTCTTTGGCAATCGGCTCGTTGCCGGCGCTTTTGCCGGAGATACGGTATTTATCGTGACCGGTGAGCAACTCGAGGAAGCCCATCAGCGCGGTCCAGAAACCGGCCGATACCCAGCAGAACAGAATCCCGAACAGAATCAGGATGCTGGTTTGCAGCGCGTACGGCAGCACTTGCGTGGCGGTTTGCAGCAGCGGCTGATGCAGGACTTCATCAAGATCAACGAACGACCAGCCTTGGTACGGCATGATGCCTTTCATGTACCAGCCGGCAACGATGGTCTGGCCAAGCATCAGCAGCAACAGAATGTAGCGACGGATCGAACCTACGGTGCGCCAGCGCGCGGCCGGCAGGACGTTTTCGTCCTTTGGCGGCTGCGGCGGGTTGGTACGACCGGTCATACGGCGCCAGCCGCGCACCAGAATATTGGTGCGCCACGGCTCCGGCACGACCTTGGTCCGACGGATCGGCGGCGTCGCCTTCATGCTGACGCGGCCACTGGCGTCGAGCACCAGCATCTCCGCGTCTTCCAGCTCTTCGGCGGTGCTCAGGGTCAGGCGCTTGCCCACCGAAGCCTGGGCGGCTTCGGCAGGGGCGTCGAACGTCGAGGACGACAGGCGTTCATGCAACTCGCTGAACGACTGGCAGCCCGCGAGTTCCGCGCGCTGCTCGTCGGTCATCGGCAGATGCGCCAGATACTCGGACAGAGTCTCTGGCTGTACTTGAGAGTTACTCATCGGCAGGCAACTGATAGCTCCAGGTCTCGGTCAGGACTTCTTCAGTCGGTGCCGATTCCGGTGTGGCTGGGGCCGCGTCGGCAGCCGCTGGCTGCTTGGCGTCTTTGTTGGCCTTGTCCTTGGCATCTGCGGCTGGCTTGGCGTCGGCCTGTTTGGCTTCGGCGGCCTTGGCTTCCTTGTCGAGCTTCTCTTGCTGCTTGGCGGCAACCTTGTCGGCCTTGGCAACGGACGAGTTGGACGCCGGTACCGATTTCGCCAGATCAGCGGTCACGACTGGCTGAACCAGAGCGGCACGCATCTCGGTCGACTTGCTCGCGTCCTTGATCTTCATGCGCAGGGTCAAGCGCCAGCCCTTGGTTTCCGGGTTGTAACGCACGCTGTTCTCGACCAGTTCGGCGTTGTCGCCAACACTGACCTGGCTGCGTACGTCGGCATCCGGGGTCAGCGCGGCGAGCGATGGACCTTCGAAGTCGACCAAGTAGGCAACGCTGCCGTCCGGCTGACGAATCAGGTTCGATTGCTTGACGTCACCGGTCGAACGCAGAGTCTGCGAAACCCAAGCGCTGTCCGGCGCATGAATCGCCGCTTCGTCCATGGTCCAGTGCATGCGGTAAGCGAAGTCCAGCGGCTGACCCGGCTCCGGCATTTTTTCCGGGCTCCAGAACGCAACGATGTTGTCGTTGGTTTCGTCGGCGGTTGGAATCTCTACCAGATCAACGGTGCCCTTGCCCCACTCGCCCTTCGGCTCGATCCAGGCGCTTGGACGCTTGTCGTAACGGTCGTCGAGGTCTTCGTAGTGGCTGAAGTCACGGCCACGTTGCAGCAGACCGAAACCACGCGGGTTCTCGATGCTGAAGTTGCTCACGGCCAGGTGTTTCGGGTTGTTCAACGGGCGCCAGATCCACTCGCCGTTACCGGCATGGATCGACAGACCGCTGGAGTCGTGCAGTTCACGACGGTAGTTGAGGACTTTCGACGGCTGGTTGGCGCCGAACAGGAACATGCTGGTCAGCGGTGCGATGCCCAGTTTGCCGACCTTGTCACGCAGGAACATCTGCGCTTTGACGTCGACAATGGTGTCGCTGCCCGGACGCAGGATCAGGCGGTAGGCACCGGTGGCGCGCGGCGAATCGAGCAGCGCGAAGATCACCAGGTGCTTGTCGCCCGGCTTCGGCTGTTGAATCCAGAACTCGCGGAAACGCGGGAATTCTTCGCCCGACGGCAGCGCGGTATCAATCGCCAGACCACGCGCCGAGAGGCCGTAGGTGTGGCCCTTGCCGACAACGCGGAAGTAACTCGCGCCGAGCATGGTCATGATTTCGTCTTGTTTGTCGGCCTTGTTGATCGGGTACAGCACACGGAAACCGGCATAGCCCAGTTGTTCGGTGGCTTTCGGATCGAATTTCAGGTCGCCGAAATCGAAGCGCGTCGGATCGTATTTGATCTCTTCGACGGTGTTCGCTGTGATTTCGTTGATTTTCACCGGCGTATCGAAGTGCATACCCTGGTGATAGAAGGACAGTTTGAACGGGGTCTTCTGATCAGCCCACTCAGCCTTTTCGGTGAGGAAGCGGATTTTCTGATAGTCCGCGAATTTCATGTCGCGGAATTCGTTCGGCAGGTTGCTGCGCGGGGCTTCGAACTTCTGCCCGGCCAGTTCTTTAGCCTTCGCCGATACATCGTCAAGATTGAACGCCCAAAGCTGGCCGGCGCTGAGCAGGCACAGGAGCGCCGAACCCGCTACCAGGGCACTTCGCATGCGTTTGGCAGACATTTTTGCTGCATTACAGGGACTAACAATCACGAGCAACCCTCGCCGAAAACAGATCAAAAAACCAACGGCCAGCTATCTATATGCCAGGTTGGCGAGCATTGTTCCGACTCCGCTGGGGCAAAATGATTCCCCAATCGGATCCGGACAAGTCTCTACCTAAGTGAAAATGGATCAGCGAACGCTGATCCCAGTGCGCGCGATTATCTAGTAGCCCGCATGACAACGCATCAGGGGTAACAAAGTATTTATCGCGAAAACACCCTAAAAACAGTCGAAATTTCCCAAAAAGGTGTTTCAAGCGCTTTCAAGTCTGTAACAAAAAGGTAACCGGGCCATCGTTGACCAAATGCACCTGCATATCGGCGCCGAATCTACCTGATGCCACAGTGCCATGCACCTGTTTCGCACTGCTTAATAGATAGTCGAACAATTCCTCGCCCAAGGCTGGAGGCGCTGCCGTCGAAAAGCTCGGGCGCAACCCGCTTTTGGTGTCGGCCGCGAGGGTGAACTGCGAGACCAGCAGCAACCCGCCACCGACATCGGCGAGGGACAAGTTCATCTTGCCCTCCGCATCACTGAATACCCGATAGTTAAGCAGTTTATGCAGAAGTTTGTCGGCGCTGGTACGCGTGTCGTCGGGTTCGACCGCCACCAGCACCAGCAAACCGTGATCAACGGCGCCCACTACCTCTCCATCTACCTCGACGCGCGCACCGCGAACGCGCTGTAAAAGCCCTTTCATGCTTCTTCGGGCGGCAGGTCGAGCAGGCGCCGCGCCATGTTGCCCGCCGCACGCACAAGTGCATCGGTGATGCCCGGTTCCGAGGCCGCGTGGCCGGCATCGCGAATCACCTGCAGTTCGCTGTTCGGCCACGCTTGATGCAGTTCCCAGGCGTTGTCGAGCGGGCAGATCACGTCATAACGGCCGTGAATGATCACGCCCGGCAGATGAGCGATTTTGCCCATGTCGCGAATCAGCTGGTTCGGCTCAAGGAAGGCGTTGTTGGTGAAGTAATGGCATTCGATCCGCGCAATCGACAGCGCGCGTTGCGGCTCGGAGAACCTATCGACCACCAGCGGGTTCGGCCGCAGGGTCGCGGTGCGCCCTTCCCAGGTCGACCAGGCTTTGGCCGCGTGCATCTGGGCGATCTGGTCGTTGCCGGTCAGGCGTTTGTGGAAAGCGCTGAGCAGGTCGTCGCGTTCGTCCAGCGGAATCGGCGCGATGTAGTCCTGCCAGTAATCAGGGAACAGACGGCTGGCACCGGCCTGATAGAACCACTCGATTTCCTGCGGACGGCAGAGAAAGATCCCGCGCAGGATCAGACCGTGAACACGCTCCGGGTGGGTTTGTGCGTAAGCCAGCGCCAGGGTCGAACCCCACGAGCCGCCGAACAGCACCCATTTATCAATGCCCAGATGTTTGCGGATGCGCTCAAGGTCGGCGACCAGATCCCAGGTGGTGTTGTTTTCCAGGCTCGCGTGCGGTGTGGAGCGTCCGCAGCCGCGCTGGTCGAAGGTAACAATGCGATACAGGTTCGGATCGAAATAGCGACGGCTCTGCGCGTCGCAACCGGCGCCGGGGCCGCCGTGGATGAACACAACCGGCAAACCCTCCGGCGAACCGCTTTCGTCGACGTATAGCGTATGGGTGTCATCGACAGCCAGATCGTGCCGGGCGTGAGGTTTGATCTGCGGAAACAAAGTCTGCATTGCGCGCTCCGTAAGGGGTCGAGGTCATCCCTGGGGGGACTTCTATTATTCTGCCGTTGGGCATCATAAACCCGATTTACGTCAATGAGCATGCCTCTGCGATGTCACCGCTTGTCAGCCATTTACCAGAGCGAGTGGGTCCGCATACAAAACCTGTAGGAGTGAGCCTGCTCGCGATAGCGTTGGGTCAGGTAACACTTCAGTAACTGACACACCGCTATCGCGAGCAGGCTCACTCCTACAGGGGTTAGGTGTATGGCGTTATTGCGCGTGGTGCTTTTGGCCCCAGGAGAGGAAACCCTGCAGCAATTCTTTGAGCACCACCCGCGTCGGCTCGGCCAGATCGGCGCGATAGCGGAACGGTTCGAACTCTTCCATGTAGGTGCTCTGGCACAACTCCAGCTGCACCGCGTGGATGTTCTCGGCCGGGTTGCCGTAATGGCGGGTGATGTGGCCGCCCTTGAAGCGGCCGTTGAGCACGTGGCTGTAATTGCCGTGGCGTGCGCAAATCGCTTCCAGTTGCGTCGCCAACTGCGAATCACAACTGGCGCCGTTGAAGGTGCCGAGGTTGAAGTCCGGCAGCTTGCCGTCGAACAGGTGCGGGATGATCGAACGGATCGAGTGCGCATCGAACAATAGCGCGTAACCGAATTCGGCTTTCAACCGCGCCAGCTCTTCCTGAAGCGTGCGGTGATATGGCGTCCAGATCTGCTCCAGATAAGTCGCGCGCTCTTCTTTCGACGGCTCGTGCCCTTCGCGGAACAACGGAATGCCATCGAACAACGTCGCCGGGTACAGCCCGGTGGTCGCCCCGGCGTATAGCGGTTTGTCGTCGGAGGGACGATTCAGGTCGATGACGAACCGCGAGTACTCGGCAGCCAGAGTGCTCGCGCCCAGTTCTTCGGCGAAGTCGTACAACTGCGGAATGTGCCAGTCGGTGTCCGGCAGGCTTTTCGCGTCCGGGATTAAACCGGCTTCCACCGCAGGTGTCAGGCGCACGCCGGCATGCGGCATGCTGATCAACAACGGCACGCACCCTTGTTTGAAGTTCAGAACCTTATCCACAACCGCCCTCCTACAGATTTGATTCGACGCCGTGACGCACGACGCGTTTGTCCAGATCACCGCCGAGCCAATAGGCCAGATCCGCCGGACGATCGATGTGCCAGGCAACGAAATCCGCGACCTTGCCGACTTCCAGCGAACCGTGGGTGTCGGCCATGCCCAACGCCTGCGCGGCGTGGATGGTGGCGCCGGCCAAGGCTTCTTCCGGGGTCATGCGCAAACAGGTGCAGGCCATGTTCAGCATCAGCCGCAACGACAGCGCCGGCGAGGTGCCGGGGTTGAGGTCGCTGGCGATGGCGATCTTCACCTTGTGCTTGCGCAGGGCGTCCATCGGCGGCAATTGGGTTTCACGCAGAAAATAGAACGCACCCGGCAGCAGCACCGCGACGGTGTCGGCTTCGGCCATGGCGATGGCGTCGGCTTCGTCCATGAATTCCAGGTGATCCGCAGACAGCGCCTTATAGCGCGCGGCGAGGCTGGAGCCATGCAGCGACGACAATTGTTCGGCATGCAGTTTCACTGGCAGGCCGAGTTTTTGTGCGGCGATGAACACGCGTTCGACTTGCTCAGGGGAGAACGCCAGGTATTCGCAGAACGCATCCACGGCATCGACCAGACCTTCGGCAGCCAGTGCTGGCAGCATTTCGCTGCAGATCAGATCGATGTAGTCGTCGGCGCGATCTTTGTATTCCGGTGGCAACGCGTGGGCGGCCAGGCAGGTGCTGCGTACGCTGATCGGTAGCTCTTTGGCCAAGCGCCGGATGACCCGGAGGATCTTGCGTTCATTGGCCAGATCGAGGCCATAGCCGGATTTCATCTCGACTGTGGTCACGCCGTCGCGCATCAGGCTTTTCAGACGCTTGGCGGCGCTGGCGAACAGCTCGTCTTCAGTGGCTTCGCGAGTCGCGCGCACGGTGCTGGCGATGCCGCCACCGGACGCTGCGATTTCCGCATAGCTGACGCCTTGCAGGCGCTTTTCGAATTCGCCGCTGCGGTTACCGCCGAACACCGTGTGGGTGTGGCAATCGATCAGGCCGGGCGTGACCCATGCACCTTGCAGGTCGTTGACCGCCGGGTATTCGCCGGACGGTAATTGATTGCGCGGGCCGATCCACTCGATGTGCGCACCGGACGTCACGATGGCCGCATCTTCGATGATCGAGTAGACGCCCTGCGCCATGGTTGCGACGTGGCAGTGTTGCCAGAGGGTTTTCACTGTTGGCCTCCGTTGGGGTTGGTTTGGTGGGCGGCCCTGAAAAGCCCCTCACCCTAGCCCTCTCCCGGAGGGAGAGGGGACTGACCGGGTTGTTCTGTCGAGTTACACCGACCTGAAATTTTTGTGTCGAACTCAGGCCTTGAAGCTCACCGAGATCGGCTCCCTTTCCCTCTCTCTCACACGGAAGAAAAAGAACTGACCGTTGTTCTGTCGAGGTACATCGACCTGAAAGCTCTGAGTCGAACTCAGGCTTTGAAAACCATGAAGATCGGCTCCCTTCCCCCTCTCCCACAGGGGAGAAAAAGGACTGACCGTGTTGCTCTGTCGAGGTACACCGACCTGAAAATTCTGAGCCGAACTCAGGCTCTGAAAACCACGAAGATCGGCTCCCTTCCCCCTCTCCCCCCTGGGGGAGAGGGCTGGGGTGAGGGGGATCGATTTCACTAACAACAAAACTCCCCCTGAAAACACACTTACAAACTAGGCAGCAATTTCGCCGAAACCAACCCAGTCAAACACCGCGACGCCAACAGCTCAGTCGCCGCGTTAATGTCCGGCGCAAAGAACCGATCCTTCTCATAAAACGGCACTTCCTTACGTAAAATCGCCCGCGCCTGTTCCAGCTTCGCCGAAGTCTTCAGACCGTTACGCAGATCCAGACCCTGCACCGCCGCCAGCCATTCCACCGCGAGAATGCCGCGCGTGTTTTCGGCCATTTCCCACAGACGCTTGCCCGCAGCAGGCGCCATCGACACGTGGTCTTCCTGGTTGGCCGAAGTAGGCAGGCTGTCCACCGAATGCGGATGCGACAACGCCTTGTTCTCGCTAGCCAATGCCGCTGCAGTAACCTGAGCGATCATGAAGCCGGAGTTCACCCCACCATTGGCGACGAGGAACGGCGGCAGCTGCGACATGTGCTTGTCCATCATCAGCGAAATACGGCGCTCGCTCAGCGAGCCGATTTCGGCGATGGCCAGCGCCATGTTGTCAGCGGCCATGGCCACCGGCTCGGCGTGGAAGTTGCCGCCGGAAATCACGTCGCCTTCAGCGGCAAACACCAGCGGGTTATCGGAAACGGCGTTGGCCTCAACTGCGAGCACTTCAGCAGCCTGACGGAACTGGGTCAGGCAAGCGCCCATGACTTGCGGCTGGCAACGCAGCGAGTACGGATCCTGGACCTTCTCGCAGTTCTGGTGCGAGTCGGAGACTTCGCTGCGCTCACCAAGCAGATCACGATAAGCGGCAGCCGCGTCGATCTGACCTTTCTGGCCGCGCGCGGCGTGAATGCGTGCATCGAACGGCGAACGCGAGCCCAATACCGCTTCAACCGTCAGACCACCCAGCGCCAGTGCGCCCGCGAACAAGTCCTCACCTTCAAACAGACCGCGCAGCGCGAACGCGGTGGAAACCTGAGTACCGTTGAGCAGCGCCAGACCTTCTTTCGCCGCCAGCGTCAGCGGCGTCAGGCCGGCCACTTTCAGCGCTTCAGTGGCTTCCATCCACTCGCCCTTGTAACGCGCCTTGCCCTCGCCCAGCAGTACCAGCGACATGTGCGCCAACGGCGCCAAGTCGCCCGATGCACCCACCGAACCTTTCAGTGGAATGTGCGGATACACCTCGGCATTGATCAGCGCGATCAGCGCATCGATCACTACGCGGCGAATGCCGGAGAAACCACGACTGAGGCTATTGACCTTGAGCACCATGATCAGCCGCACCAGCTCATCGCTGATCGGCTGGCCGACACCGGCGGCGTGGGACAACACCAGCGAGCGCTGCAGGTTTTCCAGGTCTTCGCTGGCGATGCGCGTCGAGGCCAGCAGGCCGAAACCGGTGTTGATGCCGTAGGCGGTGCGGTTCTCGGCGAGGATCTGCTCGACGCAGGCGACGCTGGCTTCGATCTGCTGCGATGCGCTGTTGTCGAGCGTCAGCTTGACCGGGTTCTGGTAGACGTCACGCAGTTGGGCCAGGCTCAGTTGGCCGGGAATCAGGTTCAGCGCAGTCATTTTGTGCTCCTTTTGAGAGTTTGTTATTAACTCGCCAGACGCTCCGGAGATGTCCGTTGTCCGTCGCGTCTCGCCTTTTGGGGAGTCGCGCCTTGGCACGCTGGCGTGGGTATTTTTCAGTGCAAATTCGGTAAAGCGTTGCGCAGCAGATTTGGGGCTTTCAACACGCTCGCGGCAGCAGCGATATCCGGCGCCAGCCAGCGATCCTGATCGTAGGCCGGGACTTTTTCGCGCAGCAGTCGCCAAGCGATATCGGTGCCCACGCCAAAGCGCTGTTCCTTGAGGAATTCAAACGCCTGCGCCGCCAGCAGATATTCGATAGCGAGGATCTGCGTGCAGTTTTCCAGCGCGCGGTGCAGCTTCAGCGCGGCGTTGGTGCCCATGCTCAAGTGGTCTTCCTGCAGGCCCGAGGTAATGTAGTTATCGAGCACCGCCGGTTGCGCCAATTGACGGTTTTCCGCACACAGTGACGCGGCGACGTATTGCACGATCATCATCCCGGAATTAACCCCAGGATTGGCCACCAGAAATGCCGGCAAACCGCTAACGTGCGGGTTCACCAGACGATCGAGGCGACGCTCGGCAATCGAGCCGATTTCGGCCATGGCAATCGCCAACAAATCCGCCGCCATCGCCACCGATTGGCCGTGCGGGTTGGCTTGCGACATCACCCGGAAGTTGTCCGGCGTACCCAGCAACAGCGGGTTATCGGTGCAGCCATTGAGTTCGGCTTCGACCTGTTTGATCGCATGATCGAGTTGATCGCGCGCGGCACCGTGTACCTGCGGGATCGAGCGGATACTCAGCGCATCCTGAGTGCGAATGCCTTTGCTCGACGCAATCACTTCACTGCCATCGAGCAAGGCGCGCAGATTGATGCCGACCTGCTGCATGCCCGGGTGCGGTTTCAGCGCGATGATCTCGGCATCGAACGCATCGATCTGACCGCGCTGGGCTTCGAAACTCATTGCGCCGATCACATCGGCCCACTGCACCAATCGTGTCGCGTCGGCAATCGCCAGACAGCTGAGGCCGGTCATGCACGGCGTGCCGTTGACCAGGCACAAACCGTCCTTCGCACCGAGTTGCACTGGTTGCAGGCCTTCTTCGGCCAGCGCCTGTTGCGCCGAAGTGATCTGCCCGCGATAGCTGACATTGCCGACGCCGAGCAACGCGATGCCGATGTGCGCCATGTGGGTCAGGTAACCGACCGAGCCTTGCGACGGAACCTGCGGGGTGATCCCGCGATTGAGCAGCGCCAGCAGCGCTTCGACGACCCGACGATGAATGCCGGATTTGCCGTGGCTGTAGTTGTGGATTGCCGCGCAGATGATCGCGCGAGTCTGCTCGTCGGCGAGTACCGGGCCGACGCCGCAGGCATGGCTGAGCAAGGTGTTGCGCGAGAGCTGGCTGAGCTGCTCGTCTTTCAGGGAAACGTTGGACAAACCGCCCAGGCCGGTGTTGACGCCATAGGCGCGCTCACCGCTTTCGACGATGCGCTGGACGATGCCTTGGGCGTTTTCGATGCGCGCCCAGGTGTCGCTGGACAGCTCGAGTTGAGCGCCGTGACGGGCGACAGCGACCACGTCCTGCCAACGCAGAGGGGCGCCGGTGATAACGACTTTTTCAGCCTGGGACATCATTAACCTCATCCGAACATTGATGCAGCTTCACCGACGCTATCGCGAGCAGGCTCACTCCTACAGGGGTACGCATTCCAACTGTAGGAGTGAGCCTGCTCGCGATGAGGCCCGCCCAGCCAACAAAAATCTACCTAAACCACCGCAGCCCGCCGCTGCACAAACCGGTCAACATACTCATCCGCTGGCGAATGCAGGATCTCTCTCGGCGTACCAACCTGAATCAACTTCCCATCCTTGAGAATTGCAATGCGGTTACCAATACGCACCGCCTCGTCGAGATCGTGAGTGATGAAGACGATGGTCTTGTGCAAGGTCTTTTGCAGCTCCAGCAACTGGTCCTGCATCTCGGCGCGGATCAGCGGATCCAGGGCACTGAACGCCTCATCCATGAGGATGATGTCGGTGTCCGCCGCCAGCGCACGAGCCAGACCGACGCGCTGGCGCATGCCGCCGGAGAGCTGGTGCGGGTATTTGTTTTCGTAGCCTTTGAGGCCCACGGTGTTGATCCAGTGCAGCGCGCGTTCCGCGCACATTTGCTTGCTCTCGCCACGGACTTTCAAGCCGTAAGCGACGTTCTCCAGCACGGTCTTGTGCGGCAGCAGGCCGAAGCTCTGGAACACCATGCTGATCTTGTGCCGGCGAAATTCGCGCAGGGCATCCATGTCGTATTGCAGGATGTCCACGCCATCGACCAGAATCGCGCCGCTGGTCGGGTCGATCAGCCGGTTGAAGTGGCGCACCAGCGTCGATTTGCCCGAGCCGGACAGGCCCATGATCACGAAGATCTCGCCGGTGCCGATGCTCAGCGACAGGTCGTTAACGCCGACCACGCAACCGGTTTCGCTCAGCACCTGATCCTTGGTCTTGCCCTGACCGACCATGGCCAGTGCATCCTTGGCGCGGTTGCCGAAAATCTTGAAGACGTTTTTGACTTCGATCTTGCTCACGGTTGCGTTGCTCATTTGCTCACCTCATGCCGTGGCCGACCGTACGCCTGAGTAATGCGGTCGATGACCACTGCGAGAATCACGATCGCCAGACCGGCCTCAAGACCACGTCCGACGTTGAGGGTCTGAATCCCCACCAGCACATCTTCACCCAAGCCACGGGCACCGATCATCGAGGCGATCACCACCATCGACAGGGCCATCATCGTGGTCTGGTTGATCCCGGCCATGATGCTCGGCAGGGCCAGTGGCAGTTGCACGCCGAACAGTTGCTGCCAGCGGTTGGCGCCGAAAGCATTGATCGCTTCCATCACCTCGCCGTCGACTTGGCGGATGCCCAGATCAGTGAGGCGAATCAGCGGCGGTGCGGCGTAGATCACCGTGGCGAAAATCGCCGGGACCTTGCCCAGACCGAACAGCATCAGCACCGGAATCAAGTACACGAAACTTGGCATGGTCTGCATGATGTCGAGCAGCGGCATCAGCACCGAACGCAGGCGATTGCTGCGCGCCGAGAGAATCCCCAGCGGAATGCCGATCAGCACCGAAATGATCGTCGCGACCATCATCAGCGCCAGCGTCTGCATAAGCTTGTCCCACAAGCCAACGGCGCCGACGAGGAACAGCAGACCGACGATGACCGCCGTGGTCACGACTTTGCGCGTGGCGTGCCAGGCGACGACACCGACGATCGCCAGCATCAACCACCACGGTGCCGCACGCAGCAGGCCTTCAAGATTGACGATGGCCCACAGCAGCGTGTCGGAGATGTGGCGGAACACATCACCGTAGTTGGTCACCAGCGAATCGACCCAACCGTTGACCCAGTCGGCGATGGAAAAGGTAAAGCTTTCGGGAAACATAAGCGGCTCTCAATCAGAAATCTCAATCAAGCGTTTACGGCATATCTCCCGGCCAGCCTCACGGTTGACCGGGAGGTATCGACCTACAGCGCCGCGTCGATTTTCCTGGCTGCGTCTGCACTGACCCACGCATGCCAGACCTCAGGATGTTCCTTGAGGAAGATTTTCGCCAGTTTTGGCGACTCGATACGTTCCTTGGCCATGCGGCCCAGGTTCTGGTTCAACAGGTCGATCGGCAGGTTGACCTTTTCCAGCACGGCAACCAGTTCCGGGGCTTCGTCGTGGAAGGTTTTCGACAGGCCGACCTTGATGCTTACGGTCTTGTCGACGCCCGGTTTTTCTTCGAGTTTGACCAGATCCACCTGGCCCATCAGCGGGGTTGGCGACCAGTAGTAGAACAGGATCGGCTCGCCACGCTTGTAGCTCGACAACACCGCCGCATCCAGCGCCGGGCCGGTGCCCGGGCGGAAATTGGTGTAGCTGCTTTCGAGGCCATAGCTTTTCAGCATTTCGCTGTTATCGAGTTCGCAGGTCCAGCCGGCCGGGCAGTTGTAGAAACGGCCCTTGGACGGCTCTTCGGCGTCCTTGAACACGGCGGCGTATTTGCCCAGATCCGCGATGTTTTTCAGGTCCGGCGCTTTCGGTTCAAGCTTGCGCTTGGCGTCGCCTTCGATCACGTAACGCGGCACGTACCAGCCTTCGACAGCGCCTACGACAGGAGCGCCGACACCGACGACCTTGCCGGCCTTCTCGGCCTTGTTCCAGACCTCGCTGCGGCCGACCCACTCTTCGGCGAACACTTGAATATCGTTGCTGCTCAGGGCGTTTTCCATGGTGATGGAGTTGCCCGGCAAACTGTCGGTCTTGCAGTCGTAGCCTTTCTCCAGCACCACTTGCAGGACGTCGGTCAGCAGCATGCCGCTTTCCCAGTTCAGCCCGGCGAATTTCACCGGTTTACCCGATTCGCACCAGCCGGCGGCTTGCGTCGCACCGGCACTGACCAACAGGCCCATGGACAGCAATGTGGTCAGCAGGGTCTTGTTCGATTTCATTGTTGTGACGCTCCTAATCATGAATTGGCTTACGGCAGTCAAGAGGCATCCAGCCCTGTCCACGTCCAAATCAGGCCTGCGCCGCAGCGCGACCGGCCCCGCTTGTTTTAGGTTGTACAACGCTGTTCTGCTCGACCGGCAGAATCAGTTGATCGGGTACCGCGCTGTGCCATTTTTTTGCGCACACGTAGTAGACGACGGCCGGCAGCACGAGGCCGATGATCCAGGAAATATCCACATCACCGAGGGCGGCCACCAGCGGACCGGTATAGAACTTGGTGGAGATGAACGGCAGCTGCACCAGCACACCGAACACATACACGCTGATGCCGAGCAGGTTCCAGCGACCGTAGCGACCGTTCGGATTGGCCAGAGCTGGCACGTCATAGCGCTCGCGGGTGATGCAGTAGTAATCCACCAGGTTGATCGCGCTCCACGGTGTGAAGAACGCCAGCAGGAAGAGGATGAAAGACTTGAACGCACCGAGGAACGAGTGCTGACCGAGCAGCGCGATCAGGGTCGCCGCGCCGACGATCACCAACACAAACACCAGACGCTGCATACGCGTAACGGTCAGGTGACCTTTGAAACCACTGATGATGGTCGCGATGCACATGAAGCTGCCGTAGGAGTTCAGCGTCGAGATGGTCACCTTGCCGAACGCGATGCTGAAATACAGCAGCGCAGCGGTGGCACCGGTGCCGCCCAGACCGACGATGTAGGCAACTTCGTGACCGGCGAATTGGCCGTTGGCGGAAGCCGCGGCGAACACACCGAGGATCATCGCCACTTGTGCGCCGACCACTGAACCGGCACCGGCGGCGAAGAAGGTTTTCACCGCCGAGGTGTTGCTCGGCAGGTAGCGGGAATAGTCAGCCACGTACGGGCCGAAAGCGATCTGCCAGGAGGCCGCGAGCGACACTGCGAGGAGGAAGCTGCTCCAGCTGAAGTGACGGATCTGCAGAAGTGCGCCGACGTCGGTCTGGCTCATCAGGCGCCAGAACAGGAAGACGAAAGCGATCACGCCAATCACGCTGGCAACACGGCCGATCCAGTGGATCACCCGATAACCGAGCACCGTGACCAGCACGATAACGCTGGCGAAAATCAGGATGCCGACGCTGTCGCTGACATTGAATAGCTGGCCTAACGCCTGACCGGAAAGCACCGTGCCTGTCGCGGTGAAACCCAGGTACATCAGGCACACCAAGACGATAGGGATTGCCGCACCATAGACGCCAAACTGCACGCGGCTGGAGATCATCTGCGGCAGACCGAGTTTCGGCCCTTGCGCCGCGTGCAGCGCCATCACCCCGCCGCCGAGCAGTTGACCGATCAACAGACCGATCAGCGACCAGAACACATCACCGCCCAACACCACGGCCAAGGCCCCGGTGACAATCGCGGTGATTTGCAGGTTGGCACCCATCCACAGGGTGAACTGGCTAAACAGACGACCGTGTCTTTCCGCTTCCGGGATGTAGTCGATCGAACGCCTTTCGATCAACGGTTTGTTGCCTGCACGATCGGTGTTGACAGCCATGATTCAACCTCTGTGGATTGTTCCGGGTGTTGTTCTTGTTTTGGCTTTTGTAGGAGTGAGCCTGCTCGCGATTGCGGTGGTTCAGTCAGCACATTTGCTGAATGTGTCGGCCTTATCGCGAGCAGGCTCACTCCTACAGGGGAAAGAATTACTTTCCGGTAATCATCGGCAGGTTCAGGCCCTGTTCCTTGGCGCAGTCGATGGCGATCTGGTAACCGGCATCGGCATGACGCATGACGCCAGTGGCCGGGTCGTTGTGCAGCACGCGCGCAATGCGCTCGGCCGCTTCGTCAGTACCATCGCAAACAATCACCATGCCCGAGTGCTGCGAGAAGCCCATGCCGACGCCGCCGCCGTGGTGCAGGGAAACCCAGGTCGCGCCGCTCGCGGTATTCAGCAGCGCGTTGAGCAGTGGCCAGTCAGACACAGCGTCGGAACCGTCCTGCATCGATTCGGTTTCGCGGTTAGGGCTGGCGACCGAGCCGGAGTCGAGGTGGTCGCGACCGATCACGATAGGTGCGGACAATTCGCCGCTGCGGACCATTTCGTTGAAGGCCAGACCGAGCTTGGCGCGCAAACCCAGACCGACCCAGCAGATACGTGCCGGCAGACCCTGGAAGCTGATGCGCTCGCGAGCCATGTCCAGCCAGTTGTGCAGGTGCGCGTCGTCCGGGATCAGCTCTTTGACCTTGGCGTCGGTTTTGTAGATGTCTTGCGGATCGCCCGACAGCGCCGCCCAACGGAACGGGCCGATGCCACGGCAGAACAGCGGACGAATGTAAGCCGGTACGAAACCGGGGAAGTCGAAGGCGTTTTCGACGCCTTCTTCTTGCGCCATCTGACGGATGTTGTTGCCGTAGTCGAAGGTCGGAATGCCTTGCTTCTGGAATTCCAGCATGGCTTTGACGTGTACGGCCATCGACTGTTTGGCGGCTTTGATTACAGCGGCCGGTTCGGTCTTGGCGCGGGCGCGGTATTCGTCCCAGGTCCAGCCGGCTGGCAGGTAACCGTTGAGCGGATCGTGGGCGCTGGTCTGGTCGGTGACCATGTCCGGGCGTACGCCGCGCTTGACCAGTTCCGGCAGAATTTCTGCGGCGTTACCCAGCAGGGCGATGGAGATCGCTTTGCCTTCTTTGGTGTATTTGTCGATGCGCGCCAAGGCATCGTCGAGGTCTTTGGCCTGCTCGTCGACGTACCGACTTTTCAGGCGGAAATCGATGCTGACCTGTTGGCATTCGATGTTCAGCGAGCATGCGCCAGCGAGGGTTGCGGCCAGAGGCTGTGCGCCGCCCATGCCACCGAGGCCGGCGGTCAATACCCATTTGCCGGTGAGGTTGTCGTTGTAGTGCTGGCGACCGGCCTCAACGAAGGTTTCGTAGGTGCCTTGAACGATGCCCTGGCTGCCGATGTAGATCCAGCTGCCGGCGGTCATCTGGCCGTACATGGCCAGGCCTTTGGCGTCGAGTTCGTTGAAGTGCTCCCAGCTCGCCCAGTGCGGGACGAGGTTGGAGTTGGCGATCAGTACACGCGGGGCGTTGCTGTGAGTCTTGAACACGCCGACCGGCTTGCCGGATTGCACCAGCAGGGTCTCGTCGTCGTTCAGGTTGGTCAGGCTCTCGACGATCTTGTCGTAGCACTCCCAGTTGCGCGCGGCGCGACCGATACCGCCGTAGACCACCAGCTCTTTCGGGTTCTCGGCGACTTCCGGGTCGAGGTTGTTCATCAGCATGCGCAGCGGCGCTTCGGTCAGCCAGCTCTTGGCGGTCAGCTTGTTGCCGCGGGCGGCACGGATTTCGACGTCGCGAAACTTAGTCATTTTGTTATCAGTCACGAAAGAGACTCCTCAGCGATCAATTCAAACCAACCCTGGCAGTGGGCAAGCAGCCTGTGCGCTTCGCTGCGCGACAAGCGAATCAGTGGACGCTGCGGAGAGTCTCGAGCGACTCATACGCATACGTCTTTACTTGTACATACAAGCATATGCAATCAAGCGGCCAACTTGTTGGAGGGGTATTCAAGAAAAATTACGGGCACGGCTGGAGAGCGCCTGAATCAAGGGTTCGGGCGTGGATGAATTTTTTCGTGGGGATGATTTAGGGCGACGGGACTTTGTTACGTGAGCGTGGTTTTGCGCCACGCTGGGGCGTTCGGTAACAAGTTGGTGCGTGGGTTGGGAACACCCCAAAAGCAAAAGATCGCAGCCTTCGGCAGCTCCTACAGGGTGTACATCAATCCCAATGTAGGAGCTGCCGAAGGCTGCGATCTCTTAAGGCTTTTCAATCAGCGGGCAGTCAGCTCAATGACACAGCAACCCGCATCAACGGACACTTCAACCAAGCCATTGTTGCCGTCCAGTTGCAGGCAATCATGGCGACCGAGTTGCGAAACATTGTCAGCGACCTTCACCTGCAGCAACTCGCTGACACTGAACACCAGCACCGTCCCGGCCGAGCTGAAGAACCGCTGCTCGCCGTCCAGCCACTGCAAACGCGCGCTGTAACGCTGTGGCGCGTAAATCAGGTTGAAGTCGCGAATCGCGCCACCGAGCAGCGTGCACGAAACCTGGCTTTCACCACTGAAGGCAAACGGGTCGAGCGGTAACAGCGCGCGCGTGTCGTCGCCGTCAACGCACAGGGTCATGCCATCCCCCTGCAACACGGTGATCACCCGCTGGTAACCGGCGAAGGTCGAAAAGCCGCCCGACTCGGCGATATCGGCAATCGACAGACGCCAGCCAAAACCGTCCAGCCCTGCGCCGGCATCACGGGTGATTTCCTCGGTGCTGCCGCCGCCGTTTTTCCACGGCATGCGCGGGTAGCCTTCAGCGCGTAAAACCTTAAGTGCACTCATTTATGCTCTCTATTTATGGAATCGACCTTCCAGACGATGACGAGAACCCGGATGAATCAAACGTGCAGCCGTCACCGGCTGACGCCCCGACCACGTGCGCCGACGAATCAACAGGCACGGCTCGCCTTTTTCAATCTGCAGCAACTTGCATTCGGACGACTCAGCAAGGATAGCTTCAACCACATGCTCGCCTTCGGTCAGCGGCGCCACCTGATTGAGATACGCGTACGGCGTTTGCAGAGTGAAGTCCTGCTTGAGGTATTCCGGGGCGACCAATGCGTTGACGAAACGGTCTTCGATTTGCACCGGGATATCGTTTTCGAAATGCACGATCAGCGAGTGAAATACTTTCTGCCCTTCGCGCATGTCCAGCGCCAGCGCGCGTTCGGAACCGGCGGCCTCTTCTTCGAGGGTGATGACCTGGCAGGTGTGGCGATGACCACGGGAAGCGATTTCGTCGGCGATGTTGTGCACTTCGAACAGCGCAGACTGGCTCTTCGGTTCGGCGACGAACGTGCCGACGCCTTGCATACGCACCAACAGGCCGTCGGCGGTCATCTCACGCAGTGCGCGGTTGATGGTCATGCGGCTGAAGCCGAGTTGATTGACCAGCTCGCTCTCGGACGGCACGCGGTAGTGCGGCGGCCAGTTTCCGCTGTCGATCTGCTGGGTGATCATCTGTTTGACGCGGGCGTACAAGGGCGCCGGACTGTCGCCCATGTTCGCGGCCAACGGGGAGACTGGAGGCGGAGTCGGCACGGTTGATCCCTGTTCATTGGATGAAAGTGGCTAGCTTGCCGGAGTTTACCGGGCAGGCAAACGTCTGTATATGTATATACAAATAACACACGATGGGGTGCTGAACCATGTCCGCCTTCTTTGCCGAACGCGCGCTGCTGCCTAACGGATGGGCCAACAATGTACGTCTTGAAGTCAGTGCCGATGGCCTGCTGACCCAAATCCAGGCCGATTCCACCGCAGATGGCGCCGAACGGCTGAGCGGCCCGCTGCTGCCGGGCATGCCGAATCTGCACTCCCACGCGTTCCAGCGGGCGATGGCGGGACTGGCCGAAGTGGCCGGTAATCCGAATGACAGTTTCTGGACGTGGCGTGATCTGATGTATCGGCTCGTCGGAAAAATCAGCCCCGATCAGCTCGGCGTGATTGCCCGTCAGCTGTACATCGAAATGCTCAAGGCCGGTTACACATCGGTGGCCGAATTTCATTACGTGCACCACGACAGCAATGGCCAGCCTTATGCCGATCCGGCTGAACTGGCGTTGCGCATCAGTCAGGCGGCGAGTGAAAGCGGCATCGGTCTGACCCTGTTGCCGGTGCTCTACAGCCACTCCGGTTTTGGCGGCCAGACGCCGAATGACGGCCAGCGCCGCTTCATCAACAGCACCGAAAATTACCTGAATCTGCAATCGCGTTTGCAGCCGTTACTGGCGCAGCAAAAGGCGCAGTCGTTGGGTCTGTGCTTCCACTCGTTGCGCGCGGTGACCCCGCAGCAGATCAACGAAGTCTTGGCGGCCAGCGACAAGCAATGCCCGATTCACATCCACATCGCCGAACAGCAGAAAGAAGTCGATGACTGCCTGAGCTGGAGCGGTCGGCGTCCGCTGCAATGGCTGTACGAAAACACCGAAGTCGATCAGCGCTGGTGCCTGGTGCACGCCACCCACGCCAATCCGGAAGAAGTCACGCTGATGGCCAAGAGTCGCGCCATTGCCGGCCTGTGCCTGACCACTGAAGCGAATCTGGGCGACGGGATTTTCCCGGCGGTGGATTTCCTCGCCCAGGGCGGACGCATGGGCATCGGTTCCGACAGCCATGTCTCGCTCAGCGTGGTCGAGGAATTGCGTTGGCTGGAATACGGCCAGCGCCTACGTGATCAGCGACGTAACCGTTTGTATGGTGCGGATCAACCGATGGTCGGGCGTACGTTGTATGACGCAGCGCTGGATGGCGGTGCGCAGGCGATGGGGCAGCCGGTTGGCGCGCTGGAAGTTGGCAAACGTGCGGACTGGATTGTGCTCGATGGCAACGATCCGTATCTGGCGACGGCGAGCGGTGACGGGATTTTGAATCGCTGGTTGTTTGCCGGCGGCGATCGTCAGGTGCGTGATGTGCTGGTCAATGGCCAGTGGGTTGTGCGCGATGGTCGACATGCCGGGGAAGAGGACAGTGCTCGCGCGTTCACCCAAGTCCTGCGCGACCTCCTGGGCGACGCATAACCAAATGTAGGAGTGAGCCTGCTCGCGATAGCAGTGTGTCAGTCACTTATTTGTGCTCTGACACAACGCTATCGCGAGCAGGCTCACTCCTACATTGGTTTTGTGGTGTTCTTTAGTTCGAGGTCTTGGCCATCTGCCGATCCGACGCGCGCCAGATCAGTCGCGTGGTGTCATAGCCCTGCTGACGCGCCTTGCTCAACAGTTCTTCACGCACCACCCCGTTGACGGTCGGCGTGCGTGACAGCAACCACATGTACTTGCGGCTCGGGTCGCCGACGATGGCGGTCTTGTAGTCATCGCTGACGTACAGCACCCAATATTCGCCTTTCGCCACACCCGGAATCAGCCGCGAGAACCAGGTGTCGAACTCCACCCAAAGCTTGTCAGTCTTGCCCGGCACCTGTGGATAGGCCGTGCCCTTGGCCTCTTCCCACTGCCAGTCCGGCGTCAGGCAGCGATTGAGCACTGCGACATTGCCGTCAGGCTTGAGGGTGTAATGCGCTTCGGACTGCGCGCAATTGCGCTGGAAGTACATCGGCAAGCGCGCCAGCTCGTACCAGGTGCCCTGATAGCGCTTGAGATTGACGCTGTTGACGGTTTTCGGCGCCAACGGGTCGACGCCGGAACTGGCGCAGCCGGCCAGTACCAGGCCGGCAAAAAGGATCAGCAATAACCGCTTCATTTTTCTTCTCCGTGGGCGCGAAGCCCCGGTTTACTTCAGGCCTTGGCCGGAAAACATCAGCACTTTGTCACCGGCGTACTGCACGCTGATAAAGCTGTTCTTGTCGCCCCAGGTGCAACTGGACATGCCGAGCGCGCCCGAACAATCGGTGGGCTTGCCGAGCAGAGTCTCGACTTCGGCCTTGGCCATACCGGCCGAGAGCTTCGAGTAGTTTTCCTGATTGACCTTGCTGCATGCGGCCAACAGCACGCAAAACGTCAGAAGGGCGATAGATCGCAGCGACATGGTGTAACTCCTGGAACGAGGGGGGATGGCATGGTGCCAACCAGAAGCTTAGAAGAGAAAACCCTCATCTGGTTCCGTGGAGGAACGGCTATTTATTAGCCCGCCCGTCTGGCATTTGCCGATAAATCAGACACTTTGTAGGGCTATTGAGCATTTCGTCGCCTTTCACCAAAGACGCCTAATCTTTGGCGCGCCGCGGTCGAAATAAGAGCAGCGCAAAGCCCCCGAGTGTGGCAAATTGCCGCCCTTTCTTGACCAGCCCCTTCGCGGTAGTTCATTCGATGACCAGAAACATGAAATTCAGCCACAAGATCTTGTTGGCTGCCGCCCTTGTGGTGGCCGTTGCGTTCGCCTGTTTCATTTTCTTCAACGACTATCGACAGCGCGAAGCCCTGAGCACGAGCACCGAAGCCTCGATGCAGGAACTGGGCAGCCTGACCACCAGCAACATCCAGACCTGGCTGGAAAGCCGCATTCAGTTGCTGCAATCGTTGTCGCAGCAAGTCGCGGTCGACGGCAACGCCCCCGCCAGCCTGAAACGCATCATCGACCTGCCCGCCTATACCGGTAATTTCCAGCTCAGTTATTTCGGCGGCGCTGACGGCGTGATGTTCTCGGTACCGGCCGGCAACCGCGCACCGGACTACGATCCACGTGCACGCGGCTGGTACAAAGCAGCGAACAGCGCGCAGCAGACCATCGTCACTGAACCGTACATCGCCGCCTCCTCGGGCAAACTGGTGATCACCGTTGCCACCCCGGTGCAGCGCCAGGGCCAGATGCTCGGCGTCGCCGGCGCGGACATTGACCTGACCAGTGTCAGCGCGATCATCAACTCGCTGAACTTCGGCGGCCACGGTCACGCGTTCATCGTCAGCAGCGAGGGCAAGATCCTGATCCACCCGGACAGCAAACTGGTACTCAAGACCCTCGCCGAGGCCTACCCGAACGGTGCACCTAAAGTCAGCCCGGGCCTGAAAGAAGTCGAGTTCGACGGCAAGACCCAACTGATCTCCTTCACCCACATCAACGGCGTGCCGTCGGCCGACTGGTACGTAGCGCTGGTGCTGGATAAGGACACCGCGTTCTCGATGCTCAGCGAATTCCGCACCTCGGCACTGATCGCCATGGTTATTGCCGTGGTGATCATCATCGCCCTGCTCGGCATGCTCATCCGCGTGCTGATGCAACCGCTGCTGACCATGGGCCGCGCGATGCACGACATCGCCGAAGGTGAAGGCGACCTGACCAAACGCTTGGTGATTCACGGCAACGACGAGTTCGGCGCACTGGGCACTTCGTTCAACCGTTTTGTTGAGCGCATCCACACCTCGATCCGCGAAGTATCCTCGGCCACCGGCCAGGTCAACGAAGTCGCCCTGCGCGTGGTCGCGGCGTCAAACTCGTCGATGTACAACTCCGATCAGCAAGCCTCGCGCACCAACAGCGTGGCCGCGGCGATCAACCAACTCGGCGCCGCCGCACAGGAAATCGCCCAGAACGCCGCCCTCGCGTCGCAGCATTCCAGCGACGCGCGCAGCCTCGCGGTCGACGGTCAGCAGGTTGTGGATAAAACCATCCACGCGATGCAGCAGTTGTCGGCGAAGATCAGTGATTCGTGCGGCAACATCGAAACCTTGAACAGCAACACGGTGAACATCGGTCAGATTCTTGAAGTGATCACCAGCATTTCCCAGCAGACCAACTTGCTCGCACTCAACGCCGCGATCGAAGCGGCGCGTGCCGGTGAAGCCGGTCGTGGTTTCGCCGTGGTTGCCGATGAAGTGCGCAACCTCGCCCACCGCACTCAGGATTCGGCGCAGCAGGTGCAGAAGATGATCGAAGAGCTGCAGGTCGGTGCGCGTCAGGCGGTGAGCATCATGACCGAGAGCCAGCGCGAGAGCGAAAGCAGCGTCGGCATCGCCAATCAGGCCGGCGAGCGATTGGGCAGCGTGACTCAGCGTATCGGCGAGATCGACGGGATGAACCAGTCGGTGGCCACGGCGACCGAAGAGCAGACCGCTGTGGTCGAGTCGATCAACTTGGATATCAATGAGATCAACACGCTGAATCAGGAAGGTGTGGAGAACTTGCAGGCGACGTTGCGGGCTTGTTCGGATCTTGAGCAGCAGGCGGCGCGGTTGAAGCAATTGGTGGGTAGTTTCAGGATTTAAAGATCAAGATCTTTACCCCCTCACCCCAACCCTCTCCCCCAGGGGGGCGAGGGGGAAAGGGAGCCGATCTTCATGCTGTTCAAACCTGAGTTCGACTCGATATCTCAGGTCGATGTATCAAGACCAGACACCTCGGTCAGTCCCCTCTCCCTTTGGGAGAGGGCTAGGGTGAGGGTAAGCCCTTAAAACCGCGACCCCGGCTCAGAAAGAAACACCAACTCCTCAGCCGTAGACTCCCGCCCCAACACCGCATTGCGATGCGGAAACCGGCCAAACCGCGCAATCACTTTCTGATGTCGCTCGGCATAATCCAGATTGTCGGCAAACACCGCTCGCTCCCCTTCCGGCTGTTCAGCCACCAGTTCGATAAACCTGGAAACCGCCTCGTTCTGCACCGCGAGATTCTCGCAGTGCTCAAACACCAGATAAATAAACACCCGCTGGATCGGTTTCAACTGCCGATCGAAATCCGCCGCAATGCCTTGGGCGACGAGTTTCTGCGCGCGCAGATCACCGGAAAACGCTTTGGGAGTATCGCGAAAGATCATTCGCGGCAGTTGATCGAGCAGTAGCACTACCGCCAGCCAACCTTCGGGACGTTGCGTCCACGCGGTCAATTCGCCGGCCAGGGCCTGATCGACAAAGACCCCGAAACGCTCACGCGCTTCGAGGTCTTGGCTGTCTCGCTTACCGAACCACAACTTGCCCTTGTCAGCCGATATCTCGTCGGGGGATTCGGCTTGTCCGAACCACCAATCGAGCAACGGCTGCCAGAGCGCGGTCATGGTTTATTCCTTGTGGTAGGCCGTAGCGCGTGCGACTTCTTCTTTCGAACCGAGGAACACCGCTACACGCTGGTGCAGGCCTTCAGGCTGAATGTCGAGAATGCGCTGGTGACCGTCGGTGGACGCGCCGCCCGCTTGTTCCACCAGGAACGACATCGGGTTGGCTTCGTACATCAGACGCAGTTTGCCTGGCTTGGAAGGCTCACGGCTGTCGCGCGGGTACATGAACAGACCGCCACGGGTCAGGATGCGGTGTACATCGGCAACCATCGCCGCGACCCAACGCATGTTGTAGTTCTTTTTCAGCGGACCTTCTTCACCGGCCAGCAGCTCGCCCACGTAGCGTTGTACCGGGGCTTCCCAGTGACGCTGGTTGGACATGTTGATGGCGAATTCCTGGGTCGACTCAGGAATGGTGATGTCTTCGTGGGTCAGCACGAAGCTGCCCATTTCGCGGTCGAGGGTGAAGCCTTTGACGCCGTCGCCCAGGGTCAGTACCAGCATGGTTTGCGGGCCGTAGATCGCGTAACCGGCGGCAACCTGCTGAGTGCCTGGCTGCAGGAACGCTTTCTCGTTCAGCGGCTCGTTCTGGCTCAGGTATTCGTTCGGGCAACGCAGTACCGAGAAGATGGTGCCGACCGGGGCGTTGATGTCGATGTTCGACGAGCCGTCCAGTGGGTCGAATACCAGCAGGTACGCGCCTTTCGGGTATTTGCCCGGGATCTGGTAGGCATTGTCCATTTCTTCGGACGCCATGCCAGCCAGGTGACCGCCCCATTCGTTGGCTTCGAGAAGGATCTCGTTGGAGATCACGTCGAGCTTCTTCTGCACTTCGCCTTGGACGTTTTCAGTGCCCATGCTGCCCAGAACACCACCCAGGGCGCCTTTGGACACGGCGTGGCTGATTTCTTTGCAAGCACGCGCCACCACTTCGATCAGGAAACGCAGATCGGCAGGAGTGTTATTGCTGCGGGTCTGCTCAATCAAATAGCGACTCAGGGTAACGCGGGACATGGACGGCTCCGGTGGAATGGGGGGCTAAAAACCCGCGCAGTTTACAGGGAGTCTGAAAACGTAGCGAGCGAAGACGCCCGGTAACGTGCGTTGGGGTGTAATTGCCTGCATGAGACGTGAATGTGGGTGGAGAGTTCAGGTAGCGGGGTTAGCGTAGTTGGAAATCGGACGGGTGTGGCTGGGGGTTAATTGATCAGTTCGGAATATGTATTGGCTGGCACGCCGCTTTCGCGAGCAGGCTCGCTCCCACAGGGAATCGGGGGTGACCGCTGAATTGGCGTCCATTGAAGATCCACTGTGGGAGCGAGCCTGCTCGCGAATGGCGCGCAGCGCCAGCCATTCTCAGGTGTTGGTTGGCGGCTTGCGCAACAAGCTGAACGCCATCGCCCCGAGAAAAACCACGCTGAGCAACAACACCGCCCACAAGCCGATCTTCTTCCAGTTGGTCTCAGCCACCGCCGCCGTAGTCGCGGTAGAAGTCTGCGTAGCCACCGCCTCACCCTGAACCACAGCCTTACCCAACGCCGCCAGTTTCTCCGGTTTGAAATCCGGAATCAGCGTCGCCAACGGCAGATTCGCTGTCTTCACACTCGGGTTGCCCAACGCCAGACTGTACGGCCCCTCCCCGCGCGCAAGGAAAATCACCTGCGTCGCTCGCACCGCGTACTTCACGCTTGGCGCCTGCTCACCCAGACCACCGCCACGCTCATCCACCGTCAGCTTCAACTGCTGCACAGTCTGCCCGTAGAGCTGCAATTCGTTCTGCACCACGTCCTGACCATTCTGGGTCAGGCGATAGAGCAAACCGCTGCTCAGCGCCTGCCACGGCAAGCTGCTCTCACGTCGGCCCGCCAATGTCACCGGTGCCAGACTGTTCGGTTGTTTGATTTCGACCTGCACCCGCTCGATATTCAGCCCCATCGGCAATTGCCAGGTGTACTCCCCGGCCTTGGCGCTGCCGCCGGCCAACTCTTGCGACCAGACCAACGGCAGCGGAACGTTGCGCGGATCACTGCTTTTCAATTGGGCCGCCGTCAGGATCGGCGCCGAGTTCGGCGACTCCCACAGCAACCGCACGTAGCGCGCCGATTGTCCCGGCAACGTCACCTCGTGCTGCTCAATGCGCTCATCGGAAAAAGTCAGTCGTGCCACCTGACCTTCGCCCCACGGCTGCCAGTGCTGCAAGTCATCGCTGGCCTCGATACTGAAACGCTGAAAACCGTCGCGCTCGCTGGTCCAATCGAGGATCAACTGCTGCAATGGCGCCTTGATCGCGCTCGCATCCAACAACCAGCCGCGCAGAACCTCTTCACCCGCCTCCAACTGGCTGGACGGCTGCACCTCGACCAGCGTGCCGTTGGTGGTCGATTGCACGCGCACGTTCGGCGCGCGTTCACTGGCGTCGGCGGCGTTGTACAGCGGGAACCACTTCACCTCGTGCAACTGACCGTCGTCGCGGGTCTGTGCCGATTCGCGTGCCAAGGCGTAAGCCTGCGCTTCGCCGGCGGCGTTGAACACACGCAGATCACTGAGATCGGTCTGGCGCGCCTGCAATTGCACGCTCAGCGGCAATTCGAGGCGGTACCACGGACCGTTGCCGCTGACCGACAACGGCACCTGCGTGGCAAAGTCCGCCGGTTTGTCCTGTGCGCCGGCCACCATCACCACGCCCAACGCCAACCAACCCAGATTTCGCATGCGACTCAAGATGAAACTCCTTCGGTGTCCGGGGCCGGTTTGTCCGCCGCCGGCTCAGCTTCAACGCGTTTGGGCGGCAGCGGCGCGAAATAGCCGACCACCAGCAGTAACACGCCAACGCCGATAAACGAGACGATCCGGGCGAGGCCACCACGGTTGCTCAGTTCGACAAAAATCAGTTTGGCCACCACCAGCGCAATCAGCGCCGCACCGATCAGCCAGACCTCGCGGCGATGGCGCAGGTGGCCGCCGATCATCAGCCCGAGCGCCATCAGCGTCCAGACGATCGACAAGCCAGCCTGCACCAGCATCGAGGCGAGCAGCGTGTCCAGTTCGAACGGGATCCCCGCCCAATGGTGCGCGGCGCGGGTGACCAACGCGGTGCAGAAGGCGAACAGCGATATCCCGGCGATCAGCTGTGTGCCGTAATCGGCGTAGTCCTGACGGATCGACAACTGCGAAATCGCACTGCGCGACCATACGTAAACGCCGAACAACGCGAACAGCAGGCCCAATTCCAAAGGGTTGAGTAAAGGCACATACGGCAGCGGTTCGGCATTGCCATCGCTGACACCATTCGCCAGCCAGAACCACGCCAGCATCAACACCGCCAACGGCGCGGCGGCATATAAGCGGTATTCGCGGGCAAACGTGGCAACCGGCCATGGCCAAGTGCGCGGTGCCGCTGCCAGCAACAGATAAACGCTCGGCAGAATCGCCCAGCCCAGCCAGCGCCAGGCGTTGTATTGCTCGGACAACAGCAGCAGACCGTAGCGCAACTCCAGCGCCAGCACGCCGATCAGCAGCCAGCAGCCGAGCACATGCGCCGTGCTCAAGACGCGCGCCGGCAGCATCGGCGCCAAACGTCGCAGGCTGAAGAAATGCACGGCGAACACGGCTGCCCACGCCAGCCAACCGAAATCGGCCGCCGGGTGATAACGCGAGTGCCACGCGGCGATCAGGACAAGTCCGGCAGCCGGAATCAGCAAAGTGCAGAGCAAGCCCAGCGCCGGCCATTTCAAACGTAGCGACAACACAGTCCACAACGCCACGCTGACGGCGGCGACCAACAGCAATAAGGTGCCTTGCAGAGTCGGCGATGCGAAGCGCAGCACCTCGCTGACCCACGCCAACGCCCACCAACCGGCGCCCCACACCAGCAACACTTCTGACAAACGCTGCAAACTCAACGCATCGAATGCCGAGGCATGATTGCCCAGTTGCAGGCGCCACGCACCGATCATCGCCGCCAGCCCCAACACCAGCGGCGTCCAGAATCCGCCATGGGCCAAAGGCTTCAGACCTTCGCTGGACAGCGGCCCAAGCAACTCGGGGCCGGCCAGCAAAAACGCCGCGCCACCAATCACCTGCAATAGCAGACCGAAAACAAAGCTCACGCGCTGCTTGAGGTACAGGCTCAGCCAGATGATCAGCAAACCACTCGCCGCCCACACAGCGCTCGCCGTTTGCCACGGCAGCACAAACAGCACCGCCAGATTGATCAGCACCAGACCGGCCAACAGCACCACCGACAAACCGCGCAGCAGACGCACATCGCCACGCACCATCTCATCGCGAGCCGCCAGCAGCATGCCGGCGATCAATGCCAGACCGATCAACGACGCGCTGAGCAAACCGCTCCAGCCAGCACTGAACACTGCGGCGGAATCTTCCCCCGCACCTTGCAGACGTAGCAGGAACAACGCGCCACCCAGCAATTGCACGGCAAATGCGCTGAACAGGAACGTACGCGATTGAATCCGCAGACCGACAAACAGAGTCGCCAGCCCGGCCAGCGCCCAACTGATTGCCGTGGCCTGAACGAAGAAAAATAGCGGTGCCAGCAGATAGAGGAAGGTCAGGCCCAGAGACGCCAACACCGGCAGACCTTGTCGCTCCCAAGGCGATGCCTGTTCCGGCGCGGCCTTGCGCAATTGATCGAAACTGAACAGCAGGGCAATACCCAGCATCAGCGCGCCCAGCGGAGCACCGTCGAGCAGACTGCTCTCGCCAACCCGCAACTGACTGAGGAACGCCAGCGCGGAACCGAGTTGTAGCAGCAAGGCAAAGGCCCGGGCAAACGGTCGATGCTGACGCAACCCCAGCCAGAAAATCCCCGCACCTTCCACCGCCCACGCCGCCGACGTCCAGCGCGCATCCAGTCCCAGCGGAATCGCCAGGCTGGCAAAAATCACCCCGAGCGCCAGACAGGTTTCGCCCAGCAACATCGCGCGCCCGCCCATCAACACCTTGGCCAGCGCCATGTAAATCATGCCGAGTGCCAGCGCGCTGAACGCGGCGGCAAACTCCAGATGCTGGACCAGCGCAAACTGCAAACCGAAGCCAATGATCGGCGGGCCGAACAGCATCGTCCCATCGACGTAATCGCCCTTGCGCGCTGACCAGTGCAGCAAGGCATCACGGTCGCTGTCTGCCGGCGCGTCAGACATATCGAGCAATTTGCGCCGGGCAAACAGCAGGCCGATAGCGAGGTACATCAGGAAGAACAGAATCAGGAACGGCTCGGTGCTCCACAACAGCTCCGGCGCATACGAACGCAGGCCCCAGGCGAAACCGATGCCGAAGGTGCCGACGAAGCCGATCAGGTTGAGCAGACGCCAGGCCTTGAACCAGGCGATGGCGAGAATGCCGGCGTTGAGCAGCGCGAAATAGCTAAACAGCGCGACATGGTTACCGGCGCCGGTCGAGGTCAGGATCGGCGCGGCGAAACCGCCCAATGCCGCTGCAGCCGCCAGCCCTAAAGCATCCTGAGTGATGGCGAGGATCGCCGAGAAAACGGTGACCGCCACCAGCAGGCCGAGCGCGGCCGATGGATCAAGCAACGGGTGCAGACGCATCGCCGCAAACACCGTCAGGTACAGCACCGCGATCCCGGTGCCTTGCAGCATCAACGCGTAATTGCTGTTGCGCCGACGCAGCCACCAACCCAGCGCGAGCAGGCCCAACGCGGCCGCCGCGACACCGGCGTAACGCAATTCGATCGGCACGACCATGCCTTCGGTGGCATAGCGCAACAGGAACGCCAAGCCGAAGAACAACAACACCACGCCAACGCGCAGCACGGTGTTGCCGCCAAACAACCAGTTGCGCGCAGCACTGATGCCGCGTTCGATCAGATTCGGGCCACGGGGTTCGGCGGGTTTTGATGGTTCGGGCGTGACGGCGTCGAGGCGCCAGACATCAGCGGGCAGCGGTTGACTGGTTTCACTGGCGACGGCGGAAATCGGTTCGAGTTCGGGCGGCAGTTCCCAGACCAGTTCGGGGGCCGGGGCTGCTTCGGCGGCTTTGATAGATTCGACGACAGGCTCGGTAACCGGCACCGCACTCGGTGGTGGCGCGGCATGAATGGGCGCGCCTTCCAGTAAAAACAGACGTTGCTCGACGCCCTGCAAAGCGACCTTCGCCTGCTCAAGTTGACGTTGCTGCTCCATCGCCTGCGAGCCAAGTCGCGCGATGCGGATCGTCTGCCCGATCACCAGCCCCAGCAACGCGCCTAATAACGCATCACTGAACGACTCGTCGAGCAGCCAGCCGAGCACCAGCCCGATCAACATGAACATCCATTGCATGGTCGATATCCCTAAGCAGCCCCAAGACGGGGCGAGTCCGGCGATTGCTTCAGTCTAGGCACAAACCCTGTGGGAGCGAGCCTGCTCGCGAAAGCGGTTTGTCAGGCAACATTTCTGTTTAACATGACAACCGCTTCGCGAGCAGGCTCGCTCCCACTTTGGATTGGTGGTGACTGGAGCAGCCGGTAACCGGCGCTCAGTATATCGATGCGGCCCAACAAACGTTGGGCCTTGCGCACATTTGTTGCGGAAAGTTACTCCAGCGCTTTCCAGATATCCGTGGCGTACTCGCGAATCGTCCGGTCCGAGGAGAACCAGCCCATCCGCGCCGTATTGAGCACTGCCGAACGCCACCAGTTGTTGGAATCATGCCAGTGCGCTTCAACACGCTTCTGCGCTTCCCAGTAGGAGTCGAAATCGGCGCAGACCAGGAAGCGGTCGTAATCCACCAGCGAGTCGATCAGCCCGGTATAGCGCGAGGTGTCATCCGGCGAGAACACCCCGCCGCGAATCGCTTGCAGCACATCGTTCAAACGATGCGACGCAGCAATGTCCGGCAACGCACTGAACTCGTGGTTTTGTTTACGCGCTTCCACCTGCTGGGCGCTGAGACCGAAGATAAACATGTGTTCGGCCCCGATGCGTTCGCACATCTCGACGTTGGCGCCGTCCAGCGTGCCGATGGTCAGCGCGCCGTTGAGGCCGAATTTCATGTTACTGGTGCCCGAGGCCTCGAAACCGGCGGTGGATATCTGCTCGGACAAGTCCGCCGCCGGAATGATGCTCTCCGCCAGGCTGACGTTGTAGTTGGGCAGGAACACCACTTTCAGCAGACCACGCACCGTCGGGTCGTTGTTGACCACCCGAGCGATGTCGTTGGTCAGCTTGATGATCAGTTTGGCCTGGTGATAACTCGCCGCGGCTTTACCGGCGAAGATCTTCACGCGTGGCACCCAATCGACTTCCGGCTCGGCGCGGATCGCCTGATACAGCGCCACGGTGTGCATCAGGTTGAGCAACTGGCGTTTGTATTCGTGGATCCGTTTGACCTGCACATCGAACATGGCCGCCGGGTTGACCGCGATACCCAGCCGTTCGTGAATCAGATAGGCCAAAGCCTTTTTACTGTGCAGACGTTGCTCGGCGAAGGCTTTGCGGAACGCGGTTTTTTCGGCGAACGGCTCGAGATCGAGCAGACGCTCTTCGGGGTTATCCAATAGATCCGGGCCGAGCGCGTCGACCAGCATCGAAGTCAGTTCGGAGTTGGCCTGATACAGCCAGCGGCGGAAGGTAATGCCGTTGGTTTTGTTGTTGATCCGCTCCGGGTAGAGCTTGTGCAGTTCGGCGAACACGGTTTTGCGCATCAACTGCGTGTGTAAGCCAGACACACCGTTGACGCTGTGCGAACCGAGGAACGCGAGGTTGCCCATGCGCACCCGGCGACCGTTGTCTTCTTCGATCAGCGACACCGCACGCAGCACGTCGAAATCGTGAATGCCTTTGGCCCGCAGCGAATCAATGTGCTGAGCGTTGATCAGGTAAATGATCTGCATGTGTCGCGGCAGCATGCGTTCCATCAAACCCACCGGCCAGGTCTCCAGCGCTTCTGGCAGCAGCGTGTGGTTGGTGTATGACAGCGTGTCGACGGTGACTTGCCACGCCGCATCCCACGCCACATCGTAGACGTCGACCAATTGCCGCATCAGTTCAGCGACGGCAATCGAAGGGTGGGTGTCGTTGAGCTGGATGGCTGCGTGATCGCCAAGGGTCAGCACCGAGGTGTGCATGTTGCGATGGCGGCGCAGCAGATCCTGCAAGGAAGCAGCGACGAAGAAGTATTCCTGGCGCAGGCGCAGCTCTTGCCCTGCTTCGGTGCTGTCCGCCGGGTAAAGCACGCGGGAGATACTTTCGGCGCGGGCCACTTCAGCAACCGCGCCCAAGTGGTCACCGGCGTTGAAGCGCTCTAGGTGCAAATCTTCCATGGCGCGAGCACGCCACAGGCGCAACGTGTTCACGCTCGCCCCGCGCCAGCCGACCACCGGCGTATCGTAGGCAATCGCGCGGACGGTCTCTGCCGGCGACCAGACTTGTTTGGATTTGCCGCTGACATCGGTGACGGTTTCGACACTGCCGCCGAAGCCGATGGAGTAGACGACTTCCGGCCGTTCAAACTCCCACGGGTTGCCGAAATCCAGCCAGTGCTCGGTCTGCTCCTGCTGCCAGCCATCGACAATGGCCTGGCGGAACAAACCGTGCTCATAGCGGATGCCGTATCCGTGTCCAGCGATGCCGAGGGTCGACATGCTTTCCATGAAGCATGCGGCCAGACGACCGAGGCCGCCGTTGCCAAGCGCAGCATCGGGCTCCAGTAAACGAATACGCTCCAGGTCGACACCGAGTTCGGTCAACGCTTCACGGGCGACGTCGAGCAGACCGAGGTTGCTGAGGCTGTCGTAGAGCAAACGGCCGATGAGGAATTCCAGCGAAAGGTAATACACCCGCTTCTGGCCTTTACGGTAGATCTGCCGGGTGTGGTCCATCCAGTGCTCGACCATGTGATCACGCGCAGCCAAAGCGATGGCTTCGAACCAGTCATGGTCGAAGGCGTGATCGGGGTCTTTGCCCACCGCATAGGTGAGTTTGGTCAGGACGGCGTCGCGGAATGCGGCCACCTCTGCTTCGCGAACTAGTGGTTCTTGAGTCATCGATAGGACCTCGAGCGAGCGGGGAATTGTCTGAGCCTAGACGGTCTGACCGACGGTAGCGGCTCCGGTTCGGCAGTATTTCCTGAGACTGTGAGATAGCCCGGCATTACCTTGGCGAGTGAGCTAATGAATGCAGGGGCCGTGCCGAATTGTCCGGCAATGTGCCTGCACGCAGAAAAAATCTGGCGAAAGGTTGTTCAAAAATCCACCAGTCCCGGTATGATCGCGCGCCCTGATGCATACACACCTGGTAACTCCCGATGATGAAGCCCAACCTGATTGCCGCCGCCGAGATCGATCGTCTCGATACGTGGGCGAAATACTCAGCCCCGATGTGCGGTTCCTGCGTGTCCAGCTGCTGCACGCTGCCGGTTGAGGTGAAGATCAAGGATCTGGTGCGTATCGGCGTGGTCGACGAGTTCGAACTGGGCGATCCGCCAAAGAACATCGCCAAGCGTCTGCAAAAGGAAGGTCTGGTTGAACGCTTCAATCAGAAGTCCGGCATCTTTACCCTGCAGCGCATGAGCAACAACGATTGCTACTACCTGGATCGTAAGAGCCGCTTGTGCACCATTTATGACAAACGCCCGGATACCTGCCGCAATCACCCGAAGATCGGCCCGCGGCCGGGGTATTGCGCGTACAAGCCGAAGGAAGTCGTGCGCGAGCAGAATTTCCGCGCGATCGAGAAGTTCTAAAAGCCAACCCTCATCGGAACGCCGCCCGCCCAGCCCTCTCCCGGAGGGAGAGGGCTGGGGTGAGGTGTCTGGCGCCATACATCGACCTGAAACACCCAGTCGATTATGGATTCGGTACAGCCCCACCAAATCGATATGGATTCAGCAGAATTCTTGCAAGTCGGTGCATCTCACGAATATCCCCCATTCAGTCCCCTCTCCCTCCGGGAGAGGGCTAGGGTGAGGGGCTCTTGATCTTGAAGGCCCAACCTGCACATCCCCCAGACAAACAAAAACGCCCCCGGTCTCGCGACCGGGGGCGTTTTTTCAAGCTCGGGCTAAATTACGCCTTGGCTTTCTTGGCAGCGCGGGTACGCTCGCTTTCGTCCAGGATCTTCTTGCGAAGACGGATGGACTTAGGAGTAACTTCGCACAGCTCGTCTTCCTGGATGTATTCCAGAGCCTGTTCCAGGGTGAAGCGAACAGGTGGAACCAGAGCGATGGTTTCGTCTTTACCCGAAGCACGCATGTTGTCGAGCTTCTTGCCTTTGGTTGGGTTTACACCCAGGTCGTTGTCGCGGCTGTTCTGACCAACGATTTGACCGTTGTAGATCTCCTGGCCGTGTTCTACGAACAGCTTGCCACGAGCCTGCAGGGTTTCCAGCGAGTAGGTCAGTGCCTTGCCGGTTTCAACCGAAACCAGAACGCCGTTCTGACGGCCGGACATGTGGCCCGACTTGACGGTGTCGTAGCGATCGAAGATCGAGGTCAGGATGCCAGCACCGTTGGTCAGGGTCAGGAACTGGTTACGGAAACCGATCAGACCGCGAGCAGGGATGTTGTATTCCAGACGAACACGGCCCTTGCCATCAGGAACCATGTTGCTCAGGTCGCCTTTACGCAGACCCATCTCTTCCATGACCTTGCCCTGAGCTTCTTCAGGGATGTCGATGGTCACGTTTTCGAACGGCTCTTGCTTGACGCCGTCAACTTCACGAATGATCACTTCCGGACGACCCAGAGCGATTTCGAAGCCTTCGCGACGCATGGTTTCGATCAGTACCGAGAGGTGCAGCTCACCACGGCCGGAAACCTTGAACTTGTCAGCGGTGTCGCCTTCTTCAACGCGCAGTGCAACGTTGTACAGCAGCTCTTTGTCCAGACGGTCCTTGATGTTACGGGACGTCACGAACTTGCCTTCTTTACCGCAGAATGGCGAGTCGTTTACCTGGAAGGTCATCGAAACGGTTGGCTCGTCAACGGTCAGAGGCTTCATCGCCTCGACAGTGTCCGGGTGGCACAGGGTGTCGGAGATGAACAGCGAGTCCATACCGCTGATGCAAACGATATCGCCTGCTGCAGCTTCTTCAACGTCGATGCGGTGCAGACCGTGGTGACCCATCAGTTTCAGGATACGGCCGTTACGGCGCTTGCCGTCGGCACCGATCGCCACAACCGGGGTGTTCGGCTTGACGCGGCCACGAGCGATACGGCCAACGCCGATAACACCCAGGAAGCTGTTGTAGTCCAGAGCGGAGATCTGCATCTGGAACGCGCCATCACGGTCAACAGCCGGAGGCGGAACGTGGTCGACTACCGCTTGGTACAGCGGAGTCATGTCTTCCGCCATGGCGGTGTGATCCAGACCGGCAATACCGTTCAGGGCCGAGGCGTAAACAACCTGGAAGTCCAGTTGTTCTTCGGTAGCACCGAGGTTGTCGAACAGGTCGAAGATCTGGTCCAGAACCCAGTCCGGACGCGCGCCTGGACGGTCAACCTTGTTGATTACCACGATTGGACGCAGGCCGGCTTCGAAAGCCTTCTTGGTCACGAAACGGGTTTGCGGCATAGGGCCGTCTTGAGCGTCAACCAGCAGCAGAACGGAGTCAACCATCGACATTACACGTTCAACTTCGCCGCCGAAGTCGGCGTGGCCCGGGGTGTCCACGATGTTGATGTGGTAGCCGTTCCAGTTGATGGCGGTGTTTTTCGCCAGAATGGTAATACCGCGCTCTTTTTCCTGGTCGTTGGAGTCCATCACGCGCTCGTCGTTGAGCTCGTTGCGCTCCAGAGTGCCGGATTGACGCAGGAGTTTGTCTACCAGGGTGGTTTTACCATGGTCAACGTGGGCAATGATGGCGATGTTGCGTAGATTTTCGATCACTTGTGTATCTCGATCAGAGGATTCGGTTTGCTGACAAGTCTTGGCAGCGATTAGCAGTAGTGTCCGGCATGGCCGTTACAGCTTGACGGCGGTGTCGGGGGGCCGGTGACGCAGGCCACAGGCAAACAGCCCCGGGCACTTAGCTCGGTCGATAAACGCGCACATTGGCATGCCCCTCACTGAGCAAATGGTGAGCATGCAGGCGACTCATCACGCCTTTGTCGCAATACAGCAGGTACTGGCGAGTCGGATCCAGCTCCTTGAAACGAGCGTTCACTGCGTAGAACGGCATCGTCTGTACTTCTACGCCAGCGAGTTCCAGCGGCTCATCCTCGGCGGCATCCGGGTGACGGATGTCGATCACGATCTGGCCGGCCAGTGCTTCGCTGACTTCTTCAATCTGTACGTCCTGGCCCAATTCGTCGATCACCCGATCGATCGGCACCAGTTTGGCGTTTTCGAGCGCACGCTCGAGGACTGCCATGTCGAATTCTTTCTCTTCGTGCTCAACGCGACCGCGTTTGGCGGCAGTTTTCGGGTTGACCGAAATGACCCCGCAGTATTCCGGCATGTGCCGGGCGAAATCGGCGGTGCCAATCTCGTTGGCCGTGTCGATGATGTCCTGCTTGTGCGCCACGATCAGCGGACGCAGGACCAGCTTGTCGGTCACACAGTCGATCACCGACAGGTTCGGCAGTGTCTGGCTCGACACCTGGGAGATCGCCTCGCCGGTGACCAGCGCCTCGATGTGCAGACGGTCGGCGATGTTGGAGGCCGCGCGCAACATCATACGCTTCAATACGACGCCCATATGACTGTTATCGACTTTGCCGAGAATTTCGCCCAACACTTCTTCGAACGGAACACTGACAAATAGCACGCGTTGCGAGCTGCCGTACTTCTTCCAGATGAAATGCGCGACTTCCATTACGCCCAATTCGTGGGCACGACCGCCCAGATTGAAGAAGCAGAAGTGCGTCATCAGGCCGCGACGAATGATCTGGTAGGCCGCAACGGTCGAGTCAAAGCCGCCGGACATCAATACCAGCGTCTGCTCCAGGGCGCCGAGCGGGTAGCCGCCGATGCCGTTGTGCTGGCTGTGAATGACGAACAACCGTTTGTCGCGAACTTCGATACGGACTTCGATTTCCGGCGCTTTCAGGTCGATACCGGCAGCACCGCACTCACGGCGCAGCTTGCTGCCGACGTATTTTTCGACGTCCATCGAGCTGAACGTGTGCTTGCCGGCACGCTTGCAGCGCACCGAGAAAATCTTCCCGGCCAGCGCAGCGCCGTAGTGCTCTTTGCACTTCTCGGTGATGTCGTCGAAGTCGCCCAGCGGGTACTCGTCGATCTGCAGAAAGTGCGCGATGCCCGGCATGCAGGTCAGGCGCTCACCCATCTCTTTCAAGGCTTTGGCGTCGGTAACGCGGGTTTCCAGCTCGAGATTGTCCCACACACCGTTCACCACCACGGCCGGGTCCAGGTCACGGAGCACGGTGCGGATGTTCTTGGCCAACTGGCGGATGAATTTCGTCCGGACGGGTCGGCTTTTGATGGTGATCTCGGGGAAGACTTTTACGATTAGTTTCATGAAAACAGCGCGCGAACGGCCAGCCGAAAAAGGGGGGCGCGGATTATAGCGGAAATTGCTCAAGGTTTAACCAGTTAATGTGCAGAAGGTTTTGCGTGCACCAAAACAGGTCATTTTCGAATCAAGACGCTACATTAGAGGGCGAGATTTTCAGCATTCAGGCGTTTGAAGCCTTAATAAGCGTGAATTTGGGGCAAAAAACCCATGCTGGGGCACTGGCATGCAATTTGCTCCCTTGTGAGGCAGGTTGCCTTGGCAGAGTATTCGCGCCGGCATCACCCAAATTCAAGGGCATCCACTACCAAGCCCGAAGCCACCCGGAGGACATATGTCGAAGACGGTTCAACTCATCAAAGATCATGACGTCAAGTGGATTGATCTGCGCTTCACGGACACCAAAGGCACTCAGCACCACGTGACCATGCCGGCTCGCGATGCGCTGGATGAAGACTTCTTCGAAGTCGGCAAGATGTTCGACGGTTCCTCCATCGCTGGCTGGAAAGGCATCGAAGCCTCCGACATGATCCTGATGCCGGTTGACGAAACTGCCGTTCTCGACCCGTTCACCGAAGACGCCACCCTGATCCTGGTGTGCGACATCATCGAACCTTCGAGCATGCAAGGCTACGACCGCGACCCACGTGCGATCGCCAAGCGCGCCGAAGAACACCTGAAAGCCACCGGTATCGGTGACACCGTGTTCGCTGGTCCAGAGCCTGAGTTCTTCATCTTTGACTCGGTGAAATTCAAGTCGGACATCTCCGGCTCGATGTTCAAGATCTACTCCGAGCAAGGTTCGTGGATGTCCGACCAGGACATCGAAGGCGGCAACAAAGGTCACCGTCCAGGCGTCAAAGGCGGCTACTTCCCGGTGCCACCGTTCGACCACGACCACGAAATCCGTACCTCCATGTGCAACGCACTGGAAGAAATGGGCCTGACCGTTGAAGTTCACCACCACGAAGTGGCGACTGCCGGCCAGAACGAAATCGGCGTCAAGTTCAACACCCTGGTGAAGAAAGCCGACGAAACCCAAACCCTGAAGTACGTTGTGCACAACGTTGCTGACGCTTACGGCCGCACCGCGACCTTCATGCCGAAGCCACTGTACGGCGACAACGGTTCGGGCATGCACGTACACATGTCGATCTGGAAAGACGGCAAGAACACCTTCGCAGGTGAAGGTTATGCCGGCCTGTCCGATACCGCTCTGTACTTCATCGGCGGCATCATCAAACACGGTAAGGCCCTGAACGGCTTCACCAACCCGGCGACCAACTCCTACAAGCGTCTGGTGCCAGGCTTCGAAGCTCCGGTAATGCTGGCCTACTCGGCTCGCAACCGTTCCGCTTCGATCCGTATTCCTTACGTATCGAGCCCGAAAGCCCGCCGTATCGAAGCACGCTTCCCGGATCCGGCTGCCAACCCGTACCTGGCCTTCGCAGCACTGCTGATGGCTGGTCTGGACGGCATCCAGAACAAGATCCACCCAGGCGACGCTGCCGACAAAAACCTGTACGACCTGCCGCCTGAAGAGGCGAAAGAGATCCCGCAAGTTTGCGGCAGCCTGAAAGAAGCCCTGGAAGAGCTGGACAAGGGCCGCGCGTTCCTGACCAAGGGCGGCGTGTTCTCCGACGACTTCATCGACGCTTACATCGCGCTGAAATCGGAAGAAGAAATCAAGGTTCGCACCTTCGTACACCCTCTGGAATATGAGCTGTACTACAGCTGCTGATCCGGTAGCGCCGCGTTCCGTGGCGTGAGTGAAAGAGGCCTCCTTCGGGAGGCCTTTTTTATTGCGATTTATGGCTCGACGCAAATCCCTGTAGGAGTGAGCCTGCTCGCGATAGCGGTGGATCATTGAAGGTGATGCTGACTGACACTACGCCATCGCGAGCAGGCTCACTCCTACAGGGGATTTGTGGTGTCTGAATGATCTCTGAATGTTTACCGAGTTGGGCCAACCGCCGCGTCTGGCCTATGCTGCACCCCATCGCTTTCAATCCCGGTCGATTTCATGGGTCGCACCTTTCTCTACATTCTGCTGCTGATCGCCCTGCCCGCCGCCGCGCAGATCTACAAGTACACCGACGCCAACGGCAACACGGTCTACAGCGATCACTCGCCCGACGGCGTGCAGGCGCAGCCGGTGGAGTTACCGCCGCTCAATCGTGTCGAGCCGCAGGCACCCAGCGCATCACCCGCGCCCGAAACCGCCAACCGTGAGCCTGCGCGCAACGCCTACGACATTCTTGAACTGGCCGGCCTGCCAACCGAAGAAGCCCTGCGCGCCAATAACGGCACCTTCACCGTCAACGTACTGATCAAGCCGCGCCTGCAACCGCCGCATCAATTAAGGCTGGTATTGGACGATGTGCCCTACGGTCAGCCGAGCAACGTGCCGATCCTGCAACTGGTGAACGTCGATCGCGGCGAACACCGGCTCGTGGTGCAGGTGATTGATGGGCAGACGATCATCCAGCAGAGTCAGCCAGTGGCCCTCAGCGTGCAGCGAGTGCACAAGCCATGATCCGCGCATGGCTGATCGTCGTGTTGGCGCTGATAAACCTTCAAGCCTCAGCCGAGGTCTTCACCTATACCGACGCACAAGGCAATCGCGTCTACACCGACCAGCCCCGAAGCAACGCCAAGCGAGTGCCCATCGCGACCAGCAATCGCATGTCCGCCAACCCCGCCGCCGCGCCGATCACCACCGCGAAAAAATCCACGGAACAACCGCTGTTCCACTACGACATGCTGCGCATTCTGGTGCCCGAACCCGATGCAACCATTCGCAGCAGCGCCGGCGAAATCATCGTCAGCGTCACCAGCGAACCCGGTCTGCAACGCGGTCACCGCTATCGCCTGCTGCTGGATGGCCAAGCCACCGGCGAACCCGGGCTAAGTCCGGTGTTCCCGCTGAGCAACATCGACCGTGGCAGTCACAACCTGTCCGTGGAAATTCTCGATGCCGAAGGTCGCACCGTCGAACGCACCGCCAACCAGCCTTTCCACATGCTGCGCATATCCCTCGCGCAGAAACGCCAGGTCAAACCTTGCACCAAGGACGATTACGGCGTGCGCCCGGAACGCCCTTTGAAAGACAAACCTGAAGAACCGAAAAACCCCTTCCTGCGTTTCTTCTAACGCCGCTCAGCGTTGCGCACTATATTGGTGCAACAGGCTGCACCGTACCCACAATCCAACCCATTTTGGTTCGAAACTACCCGCGAGAGCTGGCCCTGTGCCACGCAAACGAGCGTCAAACGCCTGTTTCACGGGTTAAGCGCTTCTTTTCGGAGCCTTGGTTTGGTTTTTGCATTTTCCCGATACCGACGCTTGCTTGTTGCGCACGCTCCGCCCCCAAAAGAGGCTCCGATGACCATTAGCGACGCAATCCACCGTTTGCTGCTCGACAACCTGACCACCGCCACCATCCTGCTCGACGCCGAACTGCGCCTTGAGTACATGAACCCGGCGGCGGAGATGCTGCTCGCCATCAGCGGGCAGCGCAGCCATGGGCAATTCATCAGTGAGCTGTTCACCGAATCCACCGAGGCGCTCAACTCCCTGCGCCAGGCGGTGGAACAGGCGCATCCGTTTACCAAACGCGAAGCCATGCTCACCGCACTGACCGGCCAGACCCTGACCGTGGATTACGCGGTGACGCCGATTCTCAGTAACGGCGCGACAATGTTGCTGCTCGAGGTTCATCCACGTGACCGCTTGCTGCGGATTACCAAGGAAGAAGCGCAGCTGTCCAAACAGGAAACCAGCAAGATGCTGGTGCGCGGTCTCGCTCACGAAATCAAGAATCCGCTCGGCGGCATCCGCGGCGCAGCACAATTGCTGGCCCGCGAACTGCCAGAAGACAGTCTGCGCGATTACACCAACGTGATCATTGAAGAAGCCGACCGCCTGCGCAATCTGGTCGACCGCATGCTCGGCTCGAACAAACTGCCGTCGCTGGCCATGTGCAACGTTCACGAAGTGCTCGAGCGCGTTTGCCAACTGGTCGAAGCCGAAAGCCAGGGCTGCATCACCCTGGTGCGCGATTACGACCCAAGCATTCCCGACGTGCTGATCGACCGCGAGCAAATGATTCAAGCGGTGTTGAACATCGTGCGCAACGCGATGCAGGCGATCAGCAGCCAGAACGAGCTGCGCCTGGGCCGCATCAGCCTGCGCACCCGAACCATGCGCCAGTTCACCATCGGCCACGTCCGCCATCGCCTGGTGACCAAGATCGAGATCATCGACAACGGCCCCGGGATCCCGGCGGAACTTCAGGAAACCATTTTCTTTCCCATGGTCAGCGGTCGTCCGGACGGTACCGGGCTGGGCCTGGCCATTACCCAGAACATCATCAGCCAGCACCAGGGTCTGATCGAGTGTGACAGCCATCCAGGCCACACCACCTTCTCGATCTTTCTGCCACTGGAACAAGGAGCCACATCGACATGAGCCGTAGTGAAACCGTATGGATCGTCGATGACGACCGTTCTATCCGTTGGGTTCTGGAAAAGGCCTTGCAGCAGGAAGGCATGACCACCCAGAGCTTCGACAGCGCTGATGGCGTGATGAGTCGTCTGGCCCGTCAGCAGCCTGACGTGATCATTTCCGACATTCGCATGCCGGGCGCTAGCGGTCTGGATTTGTTGGCGCGGATTCGCGAGCAGCACCCAAGGTTGCCGGTCATCATCATGACCGCTCACTCCGATCTGGACAGCGCTGTCGCCTCCTATCAGGGCGGCGCGTTCGAGTATCTGCCGAAGCCGTTCGACGTCGACGAGGCCGTTTCGCTGGTCAAGCGCGCCAACCAGCACGCGCAAGAACAGCAAGGCCTGGAAGTCGTGCCGGCGCTGACCCGCACCCCGGAAATCATCGGCGAAGCGCCGGCGATGCAGGAAGTGTTTCGCGCCATCGGCCGCTTGAGCCACTCCAATATCACCGTGCTGATCAACGGCGAGTCCGGCACCGGTAAAGAGCTGGTCGCCCACGCCCTGCACCGCCACAGCCCGCGCGCGGCCTCGCCGTTCATTGCACTGAACATGGCGGCGATCCCCAAGGATCTGATGGAGTCCGAACTGTTCGGCCATGAGAAAGGCGCGTTCACCGGTGCGGCGAACCTGCGTCGCGGGCGTTTTGAACAGGCTGACGGCGGCACGCTGTTCCTCGATGAAATCGGCGATATGCCGGCCGACACCCAGACACGCCTGCTGCGGGTATTGGCCGATGGCGAGTTCTATCGCGTGGGCGGTCATGTACCGGTGAAGGTCGATGTACGCATCATCGCCGCGACGCACCAGAATCTGGAAACCCTGGTACACGCCGGTAAATTCCGTGAGGACTTGTTCCATCGCCTCAACGTAATCCGCATCCACATCCCGCGCCTGTCGGACCGTCGCGAAGACATCCCGACCCTGGCCAAGCACTTCCTCAGCCGCGCCGCGCAGGAACTGGCGGTGGAGCCGAAACTACTGAAAAGCGAGACCGAGGAATACCTGAAGAACCTGCCGTGGGGCGGCAACGTGCGTCAGTTGGAGAACACCTGCCGCTGGATCACCGTGATGGCGTCCGGGCGCGAAGTGCACATCAGTGACCTGCCACCGGAGCTGTTGAACCTGCCGCAGGATTCGGCACCGGTGACCAACTGGGAGCAGGCGTTGCGTCAATGGGCCGATCAGGCCTTGGCGCGTGGCCAGTCGAGTTTGCTCGACAGTGCGGTGCCGGCATTTGAGCGGATCATGATCGAAACGGCGCTGAAGCATACGGCCGGACGTCGGCGTGATGCCGCAGTATTGCTGGGTTGGGGGCGTAATACCCTGACGCGCAAGATCAAGGAATTGGGAATGAAGGTGGATGGTGGCGATGATGATGAGGGGGATGAGGGTTAAACCTTGTTCGCTTGAGAGTGGTTGTGTACTCAGGATCCATCCCCCTCACCCCAGCCCTCTCCCCCATGGGGGAGAGGGGGAAAGGGAGCCGATTTGTATGATTTTCAAGACCTGAGTTCGGCGGGGTATTCAGGTCGATGTAATTTTGACCAGGCAACTCGCTCAGTCCCCCCTCCCAATGGGAGAGGGGGAAGGGAGCCGGTTTGTGTGATGTTAAAGGCCTGAGTTCGGCTCGGTATCTCAGGTCGGCGTAATTTGACCAGGCAACTCGGTCAGTCCCCTCTCCCAATGGGAGAGGGGGAAGGGAGCCGGTTTGTGTGATGTTAAAGGCCTGAGTTTGGCTCGGTATTTCAGGTCGGCGTAATTTGACCGGGCAACTCGGTCAGTCCCCTCTCCCTCAGGGAGAGGGTTAGGGTGAGGGGCCGCCGTGCACCGCATCAATGCACAATGACCCGTGATCGCGCACAGCCGCATCGCCACAACCACTCCTGAAAACACTGAAGAATCCTTTATTCAGAAACACGAAAGCCCCGAATTCCGGGGCTTTCGTGTTTCTGATCACCTTTTTTGTTTCAGCAGATTAAAACCTGGCACGCCCCCTGCAACAATCTTTACAGGTGATTCGATTCACCACCCGTTTCGGGGACCTTGGTACAGGCAGGCCGGGGATTCCCCTCTTTACATCGGGCTCACACCGCAACGCGACGAGCCCATCCTTTTGGGATCCTTGGTACAGGCAGGCCGGGGGTTCCCTCTTTACACCGGACCGACGCCAACAGCGAAGTCCACCCTTTTGGGAACCCTGATACAGGCAGGTCAGGGATTCCCGCTTTTATTACTCGCGGAGATGGATTTCCAGCCGCCAGCGGTCATCGACCTCACTGCCGACCCAATCGCCCTGCAGCGGCCGCGCCGCCAGCACCGTCAGCAACAACCCTCCGTCACTCGCTCGCGTCCGCCAGTTCACATCTTTGCCGTTGAGTTTGAACTGGCCCTTCTGCGCGGGGCCTTCAGCCTGGAACAACAGCGCCACCGTGCCGTCGATGATCTCGCCGTGCAGCTTGGGCTCATTGTTGAACCACACCACCAGCCCGCCATCGGTCACTTCGACCTGCTGCAGCAAGCTCGGGTCCGGCGTGGTCAGGCGCCCGATCATCAAGCCGATCATCATGCCGACAATCGCCAGCGAACCTATGACTCGCGGCAATAGTTTCGAACGGTTGTCCACAGGCGGCGTAGAATGCCGCTCATCTTTACCTTCGGAGCCGTGCATGTTTCACGTCATCCTTTTTCAACCAGAAATTCCGCCGAATACCGGCAACGTTATCAGGCTGTGCGCCAACAGCGGCTGCCACCTGCATTTGATCGAACCGCTGGGTTTCGAGATGGACGACAAGCGCTTGCGCCGTGCCGGTCTCGATTACCACGAATATGCCACGCTGCAGCGTCACGCGGACCTGGCCAGTTGCCTGGAAAGCCTGGGCAACCCGCGATTGTTTGCGTTCACCACCAAGGGCTCACGGCCGTTTCATGATGCCGCGTTTGTTCCTGGCGATGCGTTCATCTTCGGCCCGGAAAGCCGTGGCCTGCCGCCGGAAGTGCTCGACGCGCTGCCGCCGGAACAGCGCCTGCGCCTGCCGATGCGCGAAGGCTGCCGCAGCCTGAACCTGTCCAACACCGTGGCCGTCGCTGTATACGAAGCCTGGCGCCAGAACGACTTCAAGTAACACCATAAAACAAATGTGGGAGCGAGCCTGCTCGCGAAAGCGGTGTATCAGTCGACAAAAACGTCATCTGACACGCCCTCTTCGCGAGCAGGCTCGCTCCCACATGGGGTGTTGCTAAACCGTCTTACTGAACGGTTGGCGTCTCGCCGCTTTCCTGCATGCGCTGCAATTCTTGCGCGTACAGAGCGTCGAAGTTCACCGGAGCCAGCATCAGCGCCGGGAACGAACCACGGGTCACCAGGCTGTCCAGGGTTTCGCGCGCGTACGGGAACAGAATGTTCGGGCAGAACGCACCCAGGGTGTGGCTCATCGAAGCCGCGTCCAGGTTCTTGATCAGGAAGATACCGGCCTGTTGCACTTCAGCAATGAAGGCCACTTCTTCACCGTTTTTCACGGTGACCGACAGGGTCAGCACAACTTCGTAGAAATCGCCTTCCAGCGCTTTCTGGCGAGTGTTCAGATCCAGCGCGACCGCCGGATCCCACTGCTGGCGGAAGATCGCCGGGCTTTTCGGGGCTTCGAAGGACAGGTCGCGTACGTAGATGCGCTGCAAGGAGAATTGCGGTGCGGTTTCTTCTTCGCTGGCTGCAGTGTTCTGTTGGTCAGTCATCTCAGATCCTTATCGATCTTGGGTCTTTTAGGGAGTGCTGTACGTGGGTGCAGCCGTTCAGGCCTTGAGCAGCGCGTCGAGCTTGCCGGCGCGCTCCAGGGCATACAAATCATCACAACCGCCGATGTGCTTGCTGCCGATCCAGATCTGCGGCACGGACGTGCGCCCGGCTTTCTGGGTCATTTCGGCACGCACCTGCGGCTTGCCATCGACCTTGATCTCTTTGAAGGCCACGCCTTTGTTCTCGAGCAGGTACTTGGCTCGCGAGCAATAAGGGCAGTAATCGCTGGAGTAGACGATGACTTCGCTCATATCACTTCACCAGCGGCAGGTTGTCGCCTTTCCAGCTGGAGATCCCGCCGGACAGCTTGGCGGCGGTGAAGCCGGATTTCATCAGTTCGCGGGCGTGGGTGCCGGCGGTCTGGCCCAGGGCGTCGACCAGAATGATGGTCTTGGCCTTGTGTTTTTCCAGCTCGGCGACGCGCGCAGCCAGTTTGTCCTGGGGAATGTTGATCGCGCCAACGATGTGGCCGGCAGCGAAATCCTTGGCCGGACGGATGTCCACCACCACGCCTGCGTCTTTATTGACCAGCGCAGTCAGTTCGCCGGTGCTCAGGCTTTTACCGCCGCCCTGCATCGTGTGCGCCAGCAGCAGAGCCAGCAGTACGACGAAGATACCGACAAGAATGTAGTGGTTAGTGGCAAATTCAATCAGGTGAGCAACCATCGAAGGAGGTTCCAGGGCGTTAAAATGTCGGCCAGTATACACAGCCACTATGGTCGGCCAAACCCCGTCCGGCGGTGACGCGGTCGGAACTTAGCTTTAAACTCCAACTCCCTTTTCCATCGCCCTCTTCTTTATTAGCCACGAGTGGATTCCATGACTACCACGCCTAAACCTTTGGTCCTGATGATTCTCGACGGCTTCGGTCACAGCGACAGCCCCGAATCCAACGCCGTTTTTGCGGCGAAGAAGCCTGTTCTCGATCGCCTCTGGGCCACCGTGCCGAACGGCTTGATCTCGGGCAGCGGCATGGACGTCGGCCTGCCGGACGGCCAGATGGGCAACTCCGAGGTCGGCCACATGAACCTCGGCGCCGGCCGCGTGGTGTATCAGGACTTCACCCGCGTGACCAAGTCGATCCGCGACGGCGAATTCTTCGAAAACCCGACCATTTGCGCCGCTGTGGATAAAGCCGTGGCTGCCGGCAAAGCCGTGCACTTCATGGGCCTGCTGTCCGATGGTGGCGTGCACAGCCACCAGGATCACCTGATCGCCATGGCCGAACTGGCCTTCAAGCGTGGCGCCGAAAAAATCTACCTGCACGCTTTCCTGGACGGCCGCGACACCCCACCGAAAAGCGCTACTTCGTCGATCGAACTGCTCGACGCGACCTTCCAGGCACTGGGCAAGGGCCGCATCGCCAGCATCATCGGCCGCTACTTCGCCATGGACCGTGACAACCGCTGGGATCGCGTCGCTCAGGCCTACAACCTGATCGTCGACGGCAACAGCGAGTTCAACGCCGCCACCGCACAGGAAGGTCTGGACGCTGCTTACGCGCGTGGCGAAAGCGACGAATTCGTTAAAGCCACCTCCATCGGCGAGCCAGTGAAAGTTGAAGATGGCGACGCCGTGGTGTTCATGAACTTCCGCGCCGACCGTGCCCGCGAGCTGACTCGCGTGTTCGTCGAAGATGACTTCAAGGACTTCGAACGCGCACGCCAGCCGAAACTGGCCGGTTTTGTCATGCTGACCCAATACGCGGCCAGCATTCCGGCACCGTCGGCATTCGCTCCCGGCAGCCTGGAAAACGTGCTGGGCGACTATCTGGCGAAGAACGGCAAAACCCAACTGCGCATCGCTGAAACCGAGAAATACGCGCACGTGACGTTCTTCTTCTCCGGCGGTCGTGAAGAACCGTTCCCGGGCGAAGAACGCATCCTGATCCCGTCGCCAAAAGTCGCCACTTACGACTTGCAGCCGGAAATGAGCGCACCCGAAGTTACCGACCGCATCGTCGAAGCCATCGAAAACCAGCGTTACGACGTGATCGTGGTCAACTACGCCAACGGTGACATGGTTGGCCACAGCGGCGTGTTCGATGCGGCGGTGAAAGCCGTTGAATGCCTCGACACCTGCGTCGGTCGCATCGTTGATGCACTGGAAAAGGTTGGCGGCGAAGCGCTGATCACCGCTGACCACGGCAACGTCGAGCAGATGGCCGATGAATCCACCGGGCAAGCGCACACCGCGCACACCACCGAGCCGGTGCCGTTCATTTATATCGGCAAGCGTGATTTGAAAGTCCGTGAAGGCGGCGTGCTGGCGGATGTGGCCCCGACCATGCTCAAGCTGTTGGGCCTGGAAAAACCGGCGGAAATGACCGGCACCTCGATTCTGGTCTGACCCGAGTCCAGAAAACACCGCAAAACCCTGTAGGAGTGAGCCTGCTCGCGATAGCCATCTGACAGTCGACTACTCTGTTGAATGTGAGTACGCCATCGCGAGCAGGCTCACTCCTACATTGGTTTGTGGTGTTTTTCAGGCCAGTTATCACACAGCCCCAATTGGGCGTTTTTTTTGCAGCCTCGGGCGGGCATACTAGGCCGTCCATTACCCTGGTGCCGCCCGCCCCTATGCTTCGCGTCCTGATCGCCCTTGCTCTGACCTGCCTGCTCCAACCGGCCTTCGCTGACGAGCGCGCGCAAACCCAACAGCAGTTGGACGCCACGCGTCAGGACATTGCCGAGCTGAAAAAGCTGCTGAGCAAAGTCCAGGAAGAAAAATCCGGCGTACAGAAAGAGCTCAAGGGCACTGAAACCGAGCTGGGCAAGTTGCAGAAGCAGGTCGACGCACTGCAGAAAGAACTGCAGAAAAGCGAATCCGAGCTGCAGCGACTCGATGCAGAGAAAAAAAAACTCCAGAGCGCGCGCACTGAACAGCAGCGACTGATCGCCATTCAGGCCCGTGCGGCTTATCAGAACGGTCGCCAGGAATACCTCAAGCTGCTGCTCAACCAGCAGAACCCCGAGAAATTCGCCCGCACCCTCACCTATTACGATTACCTGAGCCAGGCCCGCCTGGAGCAGTTGAAGAACTTCAACGAAACCCTGCGCCAACTGGCCAATGTCGAAAAAGACATTGCCGCCCAGCAGGCGCAATTGCTGGTGCAGAAAAGCAGCCTCGATACCCAGCGCGATGAACTGGAAAATGTCCGCAAGGAACGTCAGCAGGTCCTCGCCAAGCTCAACGATGACGTGAAAGCCCGCGACCAGAAACTGGCCGCCCGCGAGCAGGATCAGGCAGACCTGTCTAAAGTCCTTAAAACCATTGAAGAAACCCTGGCCCGCCAGGCCCGTGAGGCAGAAGAAGCGCGGCAGAAAGCGCTGATCGCCCAGCAGGAAGCGGAAAAAAAGCGTTTGCGTGAGGCGCAGGCTGAAAACAGCGACGCCCCACGGAAACCGGTCAAATCCACTCCCGGCGCGCTGGTCTCCAGCAGCGGGGAGACCTTCGGTGGCCCTTTTGCTGCAACCCGGGGAAAACTTCCTTGGCCGGTTGATGGTCGACTGCTGGCACGCTTCGGCGAAAGCCGTGGCGACGATGCCCGGACCAAGTGGGACGGCGTGATGATCAGCGCCTCTGCCGGCAGCCAGGTGCATGCCGTACACGGTGGTCGCGTGGTGTTCGCCGACTGGCTGCGCGGTGCCGGGTTGCTGGTGATCCTTGATCACGGCAACGGTTTTCTGAGTCTTTACGGTCACAACCAGACGCTGCTCAAGTCGGCCGGTGATGTGGTTAAAGCCGGTGAGTCCATTTCCACTGTCGGTAACAGTGGCGGTCAGGACACATCAGCGCTGTATTTCGCAATTCGTCAGCAGGGTCACCCGAGTGATCCGGCGCAATGGTGCCGCGCGCAAGGATAAGCGTGCCGCCTAATTCAGGAGTTCGTTCGACATGCTGCATTTGTCCCGCCTTACCTCGCTGGCCCTGACGATCGCCCTGGTGATCGGCGCGCCTCTGGCGTTCGCCGCGCAACCGGCCCCGGCCGTCGCTCCGGCAGGCACAGCCGCAACCTCCAAGGCACCGTTGCCGCTGGAAGAGTTGCGCACCTTTGCCGAGGTCATGGACCGGATCAAAGCCGCTTACGTCGAGCCGGTGGACGACAAGACCCTGCTGGAAAACGCGATCAAGGGCATGCTCAGCAACCTTGATCCGCACTCGGCCTACCTTGGCCCTGAAGACTTCACCGAGCTGCAGGAAAGCACCAGCGGTGAATTTGGCGGCCTGGGCATCGAAGTCGGCGCCGAAGACGGCTTCATCAAAGTCGTCTCGCCAATCGATGACACCCCGGCGTCGAAGGCCGGTATTCAGGCCGGCGACTTCATCGTCAAGATCAACGGCGCACCGACGCGCGGCCAGACCATGACCGAAGCCGTAGACAAGATGCGCGGCAAGATTGGCCAGAAAATCACCCTGACCCTGGTGCGCGATGGCGGCACGCCATTCGACGTGACCCTGGCCCGTGCGGTGATTCAGGTGAAGAGCGTCAAGGCGCAGCTGCTGGAAACCGGCTACGCGTACATCCGCATCACCCAGTTCCAGGTCAAGACCGGCGAAGAGGTCTCCAAGGCCCTGGCCAAGCTGCGCAAGGACAACGGCAAGAAGCTCAACGGCATCATTCTCGACCTGCGCAACAACCCGGGCGGCGTGTTGCAGGCGGCGGTGGAAGTGGTCGACCACTTCATCACCAAAGGTCTGATCGTCTACACCAAAGGCCGGATCGCCAACTCCGAACTGCGCTTCTCTGCCACCGGCAAAGACGAAAGCGAAGCGGTGCCAATGGTGGTGCTGATCAACGGTGGCAGCGCCTCGGCCTCGGAAATCGTTGCCGGCGCCCTGCAGGATCAGAAACGCGCCGTGGTCATGGGCACCACCAGTTTCGGCAAAGGCTCGGTGCAAACCGTGCTGCCGCTGAACAACGACCGCGCACTGAAGATCACCACAGCGCTGTACTTCACACCGAACGGCCGCTCGATTCAGGCACAGGGCATCGTTCCGGATATCGAAGTACGCAAGGCCAAGATCACCAACGAGGCCGATGGCGATTACTTCAAGGAAGCCGACCTGCAAGGTCACTTGGGCAACGGCAACGGCGGCGCGGACAAACCGACCGGCTCCGGCGCCAAGCCCAAAGCCATGCCGCAGGATGACGATTACCAATTGGCCCAGGCCCTGAGCCTGCTCAAAGGGCTGAGCATTACGTCCGGCCGCTGAGGATGTCTCTGCGTTTCGTCTTCGTTCTGCTGTGCTGCCTGGCGGGTGCTGCTCATGCGGAGCCCGCCAGCTCAACGCCGCACAAAGCCTACCTGACACTAATCATCGATGACCTGGGGCAGAACCTGCCCCGGGATCGCCGCGTGCTGGCCCTGCCCGGCCCGGTGACAACGGCGATCATGCCCGACACCCCGCACGCCACTGAATTTGCCCGCGAGGCTCACCGCGCCGGCAAAATCGTCATCCTGCACATGCCAATGGATCCGGCCACCGGGCCCTACGCCTGGCACCCCGAACTGCCTATCGAAGAACTGGAAAAACGCCTGAACGCCGCGTTCAAAATGGTCCCGTACACCGCCGGCATCAATAACCACATGGGCAGCCGCATGACCGCGCAGCCAGTGGCGATGGCATGGTTGATGGGCGAATTGCAGCGCCGGCACAAGTTCTTCATCGACAGCCGCACCAGCGCCCAGACCGTCGCCGCGCAGCAGGCGCAGAAGATCGATCTGGCGAGTGTGTCACGCGATGTATTTCTGGATGACGAACGCACTGAAGCCGCGATCTACACGCAACTGCAGACTGCGATCAACCTGGCGCGCAAACAGGGTTCGGCGGTGATGATCGGCCATCCGTATCCGCAAACGCTGGCGGTGCTGGAGCGCGAATTGCCGAAGTTGAAAGCTCAGGGCATCGAGTGGATCGATATCAAACAGATGATCAGCGTACGCAGCAATCGCGCCATGGCTGGCCATGGCAAGGACGGCGTGTACCGGTAGCACTTTGTGACACTGACACATACATAGTTACCACCCGATAACCATCTGCGTTCCCGATAGTGCGACCTGCAACAGGTCGTGACGCCCTCGCGTCGCTTTCAACTATCAGGAATCATCATGACTATCGAAGACAACACCGCAGCCCACCCCAAACAGATGGAACCGATCACGCAGGACAATCTGCTGATCAACTTCACCACGGAGTTTCACCGGGTCTGGAGCACCAACGGTTCCAAAGCAAAACCCGCCACGTTCTGGCGCCCCACCCCTGCTCCGGATGCATTGCCGGGCTACTTTCCGCTGGGCGACGTGCTCATTCCCGGCGGCACCAATATCAATGGCGAAATGGTCGCAGCCGTGGTCTGCGAGAAAGATATGGAAGGGGCCCAGAGCACTAAAGGAAAGGCACTGGCTCGCCCTGTCGACTTTGAACTTGTCTGGAAAGAAACCGGGGCGCCCAGTGTCACGCCCATGTCGATCTGGCGACCTTTGGCCCCTGTCGGTTACGTCGCTCTGGGGCTCGTGTGCTCCAACGATCACTGCAAACCTTCGTTGAACTCGGTGCGCTGCGTCAGGCTCGACCTGGTGATCGCAGCGAACATCGGCGAGTTGATCTGGAATGACAAGGGCAGCGGCGCCAAACTCAGTTTCAGCGCCTTTGGCATCGAACCGCCGACTGCCGCTGCAGGCGACATCCATTTTGCGCCCTGCACCTTCGTGGGCATCCAGGGTTATAGCAAGCCTGTAGCACCCTCGACGGCGTACAGCCTGCGCATGCAAATCCCGCTACAAGTCAGCGCACCGCCGCCAATTCCGATTCTGACCGGGTACGCGAAGCCCGCAGTAAACGAACCTGCCACCGTCACCCAGATTGCCCGCCTGCCTTGGTTTGTAGTGCGAGACCATGCTCATCCCGGCGAACAATTTCGCAATTCGCCCTACTACGAACTGAAAAGAACTGACGAATACTTGCTCATTGGTCACGAGCATAATGAATCGGACAAGTATCGGGCCGTTAAATGGACGGCGCCGCGTGCGCAAAACGCGCTGACGATGCGCATGTTCCAGGGTTTTACCGCCATGGAAATCGTCAAAGCCTGGCCGACCATGCCTCTCAGCGATATCCGCCTGACAAAGTTCTCAGCCTGCCTGCCGAAGAATTTGACCCACACCGAAACATCTTCCAGCGGCTGGAACGAGCTACGACCTCAAGTGGTGATTGGCATGGCGCCGAAGCAAACAGCCGTCGCGGTTTATCAGCTGCAAAGCCATTACGAGTTGGTACGGGAAGACGGCACTCAAGTAGCGGTCGACTTTGGTTATACCGACGATTCAAGCGTGCTGTTGACGCAATATCCGCCGGAGTCCGTCGAGGTCGTCAGCGCATGCCCGCCACTGACGACAGACACCCCGGCAGAACCGGACATCGATGGCGCCAACGTTAGCGCACAGCCAGCCCCGGACCTGCCGGTTGCTATAGATAGCGCGCCATGATTTCGTCGACCACCCCTTCCTTGCGCAGCTGATCCAGCGCAGCCTGAAGCCTAGCGACGACTTCATCGGAGACGTCCTTGTTCAGCGCCAGGTACAACTCGGCACTGTTGAAGCGCAGCACGGTTTTCAGGCCGGTGACCCCATCCTGCCGCGCCAGATAGCGCCCGGCAGGATCACCGGTGGCCCACAGATCAATCTGACCATTGACCAGTTTCTTCGCGTTGTCCTGATCGCGCAGCACCACAATCGGCTTCAGGCCTTGTTTGGCCAACGTCTCGGCAATCGCATCGCCCTTGTAGGCACCAACCTTGTACTTGCGTGCGTCGTTGACAGTCTCGAGGGTGATCTTGCTGTCAGCCTTGGCCAGCATGATCCAGTCATCAGGGCCGATGGGACCAACCCATTTGAAGAGTTTTTCGCGGTCCGGCAGGCGCGCCATCACAAAAGCGCCATAACCGGGATTTTCCAGCGCGAGTTTATAGACTCGCTCCCATGGAAAACGCAGGGTCAGGCTATAAGTGACGCCGGCACGCTTGAACATTTCGCGCACGATATCGGCGGCGATGCCATTGATGTTCTCGCCTTTGGCGAAGTTCTTGCCATCTTTCGCCATGTTGTACGGCGGAAAGTTTTCGGTGAGGAGCACCAGATCGGTGTCGGGACTGGTTTCGGCGCGGGCCGTGTTGATGAGCAACATCGATGCACTGGCGAAAACAAGAAGCAGGCGTTTGATCATGTCGGGCTACCGGAATCCATGGCGTGCCCAAGAGTGCCTTGGGTGCGCCATGCTGTCCACTGGCCTGTACGGAGTCAATGCACTGCGCTCGAGTGACAAGCGTCAGCAGGACGATTTTTTCAGTTGTTTTTCCACCAATAAAGCCAGTTTTGAAGAGCCTGCAACTCACATTTTGCTACAGCGCCAACAACACCAAAAAAACGAATTAAATTAAAGTTTCAATAACAACCAACATAACTTTCAGCCTAGACCAAGGATCGGTCATGAATTACAGATCAAAACTGACAACAACTCTCGCACTGCTAACAATTACGTTCACGTTGACGTCTTGCGCATACAGTATTCCGGAATCCGCTGAGCCTGTTCTTTTGAATAATGCTGACGGCCAGAACAATCATTTAAATGGCATTGGGCAGATCATCAAAGGAGACCGTCGCTATTGCACCGCTTTTCTTATCGACACCCGCGACTCTGACAATAACTCGAACGGCCCGGCGTATATCCTGACCAACGGACATTGCGCCTCAATCTGGATTGGAACAGCCGCTGATATGGCCTATCAGGGCCAAATGCAATTCAACTATTTTCAAGACACTCTGCTCGATGCCAGGCTTTACGACATTCAACAGGTCAAGTGGGCAAGCCTCGCCGGCACCGATGTCGCGGTCATGGAATTGAACACTTCGCTGCAAGCGGTGATCGACGACGGCATCAATCCACTCAAGCTGGGACGCAACGCGCCTGAAAAACCCGGGCCGGTCAATGTCATCGGCGCACCCTTGAGCGCCCCGGGCCTCAGGCTTTCGTCCTGCACACAAGAGCCGGCAAACACCACGCTGATCAAGTACCTGACCGTCCATACCGATTATCAGAAGCAGGATTGCAAAGGCATCGAACCGGGCTCGTCCGGCTCCCCGGTCATGGACATCGCAACACGGGAAGTCACCGGTGTGATATCGGGAACCACCTACGGCATCACAGCAGACGATTTGTGCTTCTGGCATGGACTCTGTGCAAACCCTCCCCGTCAATCCATATTGCCTGACCAGGCCAGTCAAAGTTTCCCCATCGATTACCTGATGTCCTGCTTCTCGGCGGGTCGCTTCAACAGGGACGCAACTGCCTGTACGCTAAAACCCGACTTTAACTTCAGAGCCAGAAACAACGCAGACGTTACTCTTTATAAAACCCCGGACAAAGGCCATGAAAATGGGCCAATCTGGGACGTCAGGTTTTCAATGAACACCGACTTCTTTCGTTTTAAAAATGTGCGCGATGCACATGCCTGCTACTTACCAGAACACTACAGCGACCCGATTAATATCAGTGCTGGCCTTATTAATAAAACGATCGGCAGCGAAGCGGGTTTATATTATCTGTGCCTGATGGGTGTCGACTCAGTCGATCAAGAAATTATCGAGGGAAAACTGCGCAATGCACAAATTCTGCCGGCACGATTGGTCAATCCGGGAGGAATTCGACTGCCTGAACCAACCCCGCACATTAAACCTGGTACTGAAGATCTGTTGATCGAATACCGTGGAACCACAGATCGCAATATCTGGACTCAGATATACGTTGGGGCTGTGAACTCAACGGACTGTGCCGCCATCGATTCCAGAAGTTACAGCAAGATAGACGACAGTTTTCTGGTACCCAACGATGCCCTGCCACTGACTTTGTGCAGCTACACCATGGATCGCGATTTCAATACGTCAACTGTGCGTACAGATACACTGCAAAAACCTTGAGCCGTCGTGCGTCAACAAGCCGGGCGGTGAATAACCCTCATGGAGTTCCGCCCGGTAGTACGCAAGCTCAGCCTGATCAGCGCATGACGATGCCGCGTTTGGCCATGTAAGCCTTGGCTTCCTGCACGGTGTATTCGCCGAAGTGGAAAATACTCGCCGCCAGCACCGCACTGGCATGGCCCTCGAGGATACCGTCAGCCAGATGCTGCAGGTTGCCGACACCGCCGGAAGCAATCACCGGAATGCCCAGCGCATCGCTGATCGCGCGCGTCACGCCGAGGTCGAAACCGTTTTTCATGCCGTCCTGATCCATGCTGGTCAGCAGGATCTCGCCGGCACCGAGGCCTTCCATTTTCTTCGCCCACTCGACCGCGTCGAGGCCGGTCGGCTTGCGCCCGCCGTGGGTGAAGATTTCCCATCGCGGGGTTTCGCCAGGGCCGGAGACCTTCTTCGCGTCGATGGCGACGACGATGCACTGCGAGCCAAAATGCTGCGCGGCTTCGCCAACGAATTCCGGGTTGAACACGGCCGCAGTGTTGATCGACACCTTGTCCGCACCGGCATTCAGCAGGTTACGAATGTCCTGCACGGTACGCACGCCACCGCCGACGGTCAGCGGAATGAACACCTGACTGGCCATGCGCTCGACGGTATGCAGCGTGGTGTCGCGGCCATCTACGCTGGCGGTGATGTCGAGAAAGGTAATCTCGTCGGCACCCTGCTCGTCGTAGCGACGGGCGATTTCCACCGGGTCACCGGCGTCGCGGATGTTTTCGAACTTCACACCTTTGACGACCCGGCCGTTGTCCACGTCCAGGCAAGGGATGATGCGTTTGGCTAACGCCATGGTCAGTCCTCAGCCTTTGTACGAATCGCAGAAAGCTTGCGCTTCGGCGACGTCGAGGGTGCCTTCGTAAATCGCCCGGCCCGTGATGGCGCCGATGATGCCCGGCGCCTTGGCGTCGAGCAGCGACTTGATGTCACCCAGATTGTGGATGCCGCCAGACGCGATCACCGGGATCTTGGTGGCTGCGGCCAGGGCAGCGGTGAACGGTACGTTGCAGCCCTGCATCATGCCGTCTTTGGCGATGTCGGTATAAACGATCGAGGAGACGCCGTCGGCTTCAAACTGCCGGGCCAGATCGATGACCTGCACGGTGCTGATTTCAGCCCAGCCATCGGTGGCGACGAAACCGTCTTTGGCATCCAGACCGACGATGATCTTGCCCGGGAACGCGCGGCAGGCTTCAGCGACGAACGCCGGATCTTTCACCGCTTTGGTGCCGATGATCACGTAGCTCACGCCAGCCTTGACGTAGTGCTCGATGGTTTCCAGCGAACGGATACCGCCGCCGATCTGGATCGGCAGGGTCGGGTAGCGCTTGGCGATCGCGGTAACCACTTCGCCGTTGACTGGCTGGCCTTCAAAAGCGCCGTTCAGATCGACCAGATGCAGACGGCGGCAACCACCCTCCACCCACTTGGCAGCCATGCTCACCGGGTCATCGGAGAACACTGTGGAATCTTCCATGCGGCCCTGGCGCAGACGTACGCAGGCACCGTCTTTAAGATCGATAGCGGGAATAATCAGCATGCTTTTTCCTTCGTCAAAAGAGCGGCAAGCTGCAAGCGACTAGCTGCGAGCATGCGGTGTACCAGTTCTTGCAGCTTGAAGCTTGCGGCTTACAGCTGCTCCTAATTTTTTTCGAGCGCCCACAGGTCGCTTTCGATGCTTTCAAACCGCTCTTTGAGGTGGGTCTGCACATCGAAAATCGCCCTGTTGTAATAGTGCGGAGCAATTTCGCGGGTAAACAGCTCAAGAATTTCCGCCGCTTCGAACGAACCCAGGTCCAGTTCGAAACGGTCTTCCATGAACCGCTGAATCTTGCGATTGGCGTCACTCTCCTGCTCGGCAGTGAGGGTCAGGATCGGCGGTTTGGATTTCTTGGCAGCCATTTACCAGCGACCGTCCCACGCGGCGAAGTTCTGCAGCAATTGCAGGCCATGGGTATGGCTCTTCTCCGGGTGGAACTGCACAGCGAAACGCGAACCATCGGCCAGCGCTGCAGCGAAATCGACGCCGTAATGACCGCCACCGACCACCTGCCGCGCGTTGGCGGCAGCGATGTAGTAGCTGTGCACGAAGTAAAAACGCGCCATGTCCGGAATGTCGTGCCACAACGGGTGGCTGACCTTCTGCTTCACCTCGTTCCAGCCCATGTGCGGGACTTTCAGGTGTTCGCCGTCTTCATGCAGGTCTTTGCCGAAGAACTTCACCGCGCCCGGGAACAGGCCGATGCAGTCGACGCCGTCGTTCTCTTCGCTGGTGTCGAGCAATGCCTGCATGCCGACACAGATGCCGAGAAACGGACGATCCTGGCTGACTTCGCGCACCAGTGAGTCGAAACCGAGGCGACGGATCTCCGCCATGCAGTCACGAATCGCGCCAACACCGGGGAACACCACGCGGTCAGCTTCGCGAATCACCGCAGCATCGCTGGTGATCAGCACTTTACCGGCGCCGACGTGCTCGAGGGCCTTGGCCACCGAGTGCAGGTTGCCCATGCCGTAATCGATAACTGCAACCGTCTGCATTACAGAACGCCTTTGGTCGATGGCATTTGCCCGGCCATGCGCTCATCCAGCTCGACGGCCATGCGCAGGGCGCGGCCGAAAGCCTTGAACACGGTTTCGATCTGGTGGTGGGTGTTGGTGCCACGCAGGTTGTCGATGTGCAGGCTGACCAGCGCGTGATTGACGAAGCCCTGGAAGAATTCCTGGAACAGGTCAACGTCGAAGCCGCCGACGGTGGCGCGGGTGTACGGCACGTGCATCTGCAGGCCTGGACGACCGGAGAAATCGATGACGACGCGCGACAGCGCTTCATCGAGCGGCACATAGGCGTGGCCGTAGCGACGGATGCCTTTTTTGTCGCCAATGGCTTTGGCAAATGCCTGGCCGAGGGTGATACCGACGTCTTCCACCGTATGGTGGTCGTCGATATGCAGATCGCCCTTGCATTCAATATCCAGGTCGATCAACCCGTGACGGGCGATCTGATCCAGCATGTGCTCAAGAAAAGGAACACCGATATCGAATCGGGCCTTTCCGGTGCCATCAAGGTTGATCGAGGCTTTGATCTGGGTTTCCAGAGTGTCGCGCTCGACAGAAGCCTTACGTTCGGCCATCACCAGCTCCGCAAAATCATTGGGCGAAAAAGGCAGCCATTATAGGCACGCGGGGCCGAAACAGAAACACGAGAGGTGAGATGGCTGACGGATAGAACGCCCGGCTGTCGCGGGTAGACATGTCCATACAAGCCATTACAGGCAGCGCAAAAACAAATGTGGGAGCGAGCCTGCTCGCGAATGCGGTGGGTCAGCCAACAATTAAGTTGACTGACATTCCGTCTTCGCGAACAGGCTCGCTCCCACAGGTTCGGTGTTTATTCAGCTAACACCTTAGTGAAACAGTACCGCCGTCTTCTGCAGGGTCACCCACACACCCCACGCCAACGGAATACCCACTGCCAACCACGCGGCGATTGCCAGCGGCTTGCTGCCCGGCGCGGCTTTCCACTCCAGAACGGTGCTGGCATCAGCACCCTTGTCGTGACCCAGCGCCTGTTCGGCAGCCAGTTCCGCGTCGGTCATGAAGTACTTGTCGGCCACCGGACGCACCAGCAGATTGCACAGGAAGCCCAGCACCAGCAGGCCGGCGAGGATGTACAAGGTGATGTCGTAAGCGGCAGCGCGTTCAACGCCGATGCTCAGTTGATATTCACGCAGGTAGTTCACCAGCACCGGACCGAGCACGCCAGCCGCAGCCCACGCCGTCAGCAGACGACCGTGGATCGCGCCAACCATCTGCGTACCAAACAGGTCGGCCAGATAAGCCGGAACAGTGGCAAAACCGCCGCCGTACATCGACAGAATGATGCAGAACGCCGCCACGAACAGCGCAACGTTGCCCAGATGGCCCATGTTCGGAATCAGCGCGTACAGGGCAAAACCCAGGGCGAAGAATACGAAGTAGGTGTTTTTGCGACCCAGGTAGTCCGAGAACGAGGCCCAGAAGAAGCGGCCACCAATGTTGAACAGGCTCAGCAGACCGGTGAAGCCGGCAGCGATCGCGGCGATCGAGGCCAGTTGCCCGGCATCGAGTTGGCCAAACGGCACATCAACACCCAGCAGCTTGCCGCCAAACACCTCCTGCAGCAGTGGCGAAGCCATGCCGAGGATGCCGATACCGGCGGAGACGTTCAGGCACAGCACCAGCCAGACCAGACGGAACTGCGGGGTTTTCCACGCCACATTCACGTGCACGTGGCGATGAGTGATCATCGAATTGGAAGCTTTTTTCGCCGGAGCGGTCCAGCCTTCAGGTTTCCAGCCGGTTGGCGGCACGCGGTAAGCCAGAGCGCCGCCGATCATGAACACAAAGTAGATAGCAGCCATGGCCACGAAGCTCTGCCAGACGCCAACACCTTCAGCCGAGCCAAAGTGGCTCATCAGCGCGGTTGCCAGCGGTGCACCGACCATCGCGCCGCCACCGAAGCCCATGATCGCCATGCCGGTGGCCATGCCGCGCTTGTCCGGGAACCACTTGATCAGGGTCGAAACCGGCGAGATATAGCCCAGACCCAGACCGATACCACCGATCACGCCGGAGCCGATCCACATCAGCCAGATCTGGTGGGTATAAATACCCAGCGCCGAAATCAGCAGACCGCCGCACCAGCACAGTGCCGATACCACACCGGCCTTGCGTGGCCCTGCGTGTTCCAGCCAGCCACCCCAGATCGCTGCCGAGCAGCCGAGGAAGATGAAGAACAGCGTGTAGATCCAGCCGAGCATCGAGATCGGCCAGTCGCATTGCGACGAGAACACTTGTGCGATGAAGCTCATGTCCGGTGCGCAAGCCACCGGAGCAGTAACGCCCAGCGCCTTGGACAGCGGCAACCAGAACACCGAGAAGCCGTAGGCCATGCCGATGCACAGGTGGATGGCCAGAGCGGCCGGTGGGACTAGCCAACGGTTGAAACCGGGCTTGGCGATGATGCGTTCCTTGGACAGGAACGCGGGCTGATCGGCTTTGAGGCCGTCCGCCGTGATGCTCGTGCTCATTGTGTATCCCCCAATTATTAGTATGGTTCGCCAGCCACTGTTCACCCCCGGCCTTTATGCACGCAGGCATGACCGTTTTTTTGGGTGAAGCTCCTTGAAGGCGCGACGTTAAGTCGCAGAAGGACGGACGAACGGGCGAAGGTTACCATTTGCACGTGACAGAAAAACCAAACTGATATCACCTTTTTTATGTCATCTGTTCTCGTACCACTCAGGAAGACGCCATGCCGATCGTTGTCCAAGCCCTGAAAGACGCCAGTTATCAGGATCAGCAGGATTTGCAGAAGATTTATCGCGATGCCCCGGAATGGCTGCTCGCGCCGTTTTCCGGGGAGGCTGAACTGATCGAAAGCGCCCTCGCAGACGGGACTTTGATTGCCGGACGCTTCAACGATCGCCTGCTTGGCGCAGCGCGTCTGCAAAAGCACCACGACGTTTGGTACTTGTCCCATTTATGCGTACGAAAAGTTACCCGCCGCCGTGGGGTAGCCGAGCGGCTGGTGAACCAAGCGCGGAAAATGGCGTCGCAATCGGGGGCCGAACTGCGTTTGCTGGCTCCTATTGGACAATTTGAGGCTCAGGCACTCGCCGCCAAATTGCAGGTGCCGCTGGAGGTCCTGGCAACATGACGTCACAGCGAACCGGGTGCTTGCAGCGCTATACTCCCCGGCTAAATTACGAATTCGACTAACTACAAGGACTCGCCCATGAAAGCGTTCGGCAAAATCCTGGGTCTGGTACTTCTCGGGCTGTTGCTGATCATTGTGGCGGCAGGCTTTGCCCTGACCCACCTCTTCGATCCCAACGACTACAAAGACGAGATCCGCCAGATAGCCCGCGACAAGGCCCACATCGAGCTGACGCTCAATGGCGATATCGGCTGGAGCCTGTTCCCATGGCTTGGCCTGGAATTGCACGAGGCCAGCGTCGCCACCCTGGTCAAACCTGCCGAACCGTTTGCCGATTTGCAGATGCTCGGTCTGTCCGTGCGCGTGCTGCCGCTGCTGCGCCGCGAAGTGCAGATGAGCGACGTGCGCGTCGAAGGCCTGAACCTGCGCCTGAACCGCGACAAGGACGGCCACGGCAACTGGGAAGACATCGGCAAGGTGCCCGCACCCGCCGGTGCGACGCCGCCAGCTGCTACTCCAGGCCAACCGCCCAGCGAAACCACAGCAGCCGTGGAAAAACCACCACAGCCGATCCGCCTCGACATCGACAGCCTGACCGTCAACAACGCCCGTGTTGAGTACAACGACGAGAAGACCGGCAAGCAATTCAGTGCCGAAAGTATCCAGCTGAGCACCGGCCCGGTACACGATTCGACGAATATCCCGGTGAAAGCCACTGCCTTCCTCGGTACCAATCAGCCGGTTCTGCGCGTGCGTACCGAACTCACCGGCGAGCTGCGTATCGAACGCGCCCTGCAACGCTACAAGTTTGAAGACCTGAAGCTTTCCGGCGAACTGGCTGGCGATCCGTTGCAAGGCAAGACCATGACCTTCGCCGCTCAAGGGCAGTTGTTGCTCGATAAAGCTGCGAACGTCGCCGAATGGACTGGCATCAAGATCTCCGCCAACCAGTTGCGCGCATTGGGCGAGCTGAAAGCCAACGACCTCGACAAGACCCCGCAGATCACCGGCGGCATCTCCATCGCCCAGTTCGATCTGGCGAAGTTCGTCGACAGCGTTGGCCAGAAGCTCCCGGCCATGGCCGAAGGCAGTCTGAGCAAGGTCGAACTGGTCAGCCGCGTAGCGGCCACGCCAACCAGCATCGCCTTCGACAACATCAACCTGAAACTCGACGACAGCAGCTTCAGCGGCCGCATCGCCGTCGAAGACTTCGCCAAGCAATCGTTGCGGGCGATCCTCAAGGCTGACACGTTCAACGCTGACCGTTACCTGCCACCAAAATCGGAAAAAGCCGCCAACGCCACACAAACGCGCCAGGCCGAAGTCGCCAGCACCGAAGCCGATGCCATGGCCGGCGCGGGCTCCACGCCTCTGCCGGACAAACCAAGCAAAACCGCCTGGAGTACCGAGCGCCTGTTGCCGGTTGAACGCCTGGCCAAACTCGACGTCGATGCCGATCTGACCTTTGGCCAGCTGACCCTCGACAAACTGCCAATCCAGAACGCAGCGCTCAAGGCTACCGGCCAGGGCGGCTTGCTGACCCTGACCAACCTGAGCGGCGAGTTGTACAACGGTGGTTTTGCAGCCAACGGCACCCTCGATGTGCGCCCAAGCGCTCCGGTACTGAACCTGCAGACCAGGCTCAATCGTGTGCCTGTAGAGAAAATCCTCGAAAGCCAAGGCAAGAACCCTCCCGTCAAAGGTCTGGTGACCCTCACCAGCAACGTGACCGGCAGCGGAAATAGTCAGCAGGCATTGATCGACACGCTGAACGGCAACGCCGGTTTCGTGATCAACAACGGCGTGCTGCTCAACGCCAATCTTGAACAGCAACTGTGCAAAGGCATCGCCACGCTCAACCGCAAAACCCTCAGCGGCGAGCCACGCGGCAAAGACACGCCGTTCCAGGAACTCAAGGGCAACCTGACCTTCCGCAACGGCATTGCCAGCAACCCTGACCTGAAAGTGCGCATCCCCGGCATGACTGTCAACGGTGACGGCGACATCGACCTGCGCGTGCTCGGCATGGACTACCGCGTCGGCATCATCGTCGAGGGCGACACCAGCGCCATACCGGATCCGGCGTGTCAGGTCGGCGAAAAATTCGTCGGTGTCGAATGGCCGCTGCGCTGCCGCGGCCCGCTGGAGCTGGGCGCCAAGGCCTGCCGCGTCGACAACGATCGCCTCGGTCAGGTCGCAACCAAACTGGCCGGCGACAAGCTCAGTGAAAAAATCGACGAGAAACTCGGTGACAAGGTCAGCCCGGAATTGAAAAACGCATTGAAGGGGCTGTTCAAGCGATGAGAGCGGAGCAATTTTCCACGGCGGTGCTGGATTGGTTCGACCGCCACGGCCGCCACGATCTGCCTTGGCAGCAGGACATCAACCCGTACCGGGTGTGGGTGTCGGAGATCATGTTGCAGCAGACCCAGGTCAGCACCGTGCTCAACTATTTCGACCGTTTCATGGCCGCACTGCCGACGGTCGAAGCGCTGGCCGAAGCCCCCGAAGACGAAGTGTTGCATCTGTGGACCGGGCTCGGTTACTACACCCGCGCACGCAATTTGCAGAAGACCGCAAAGATCGTCGTCAGCCAGTACGCTGGCGAGTTTCCGCGTGACGTTGAAAAGCTTACCGATCTGCCGGGCATTGGCCTGTCCACCGCTGGCGCCATCGCCAGCATCAGCATGGGCCTGCGCGCGCCGATTCTCGACGGCAACGTCAAACGCGTGCTGGCGCGTTTTACTGCGCAAGAGGGTTACCCCGGCGAGCCGAAGGTCGCCAAACAGCTGTGGGCCAACGCTGAGCGCTTTACGCCGCACGATCGGGTCAATGCCTATACCCAGGCGATGATGGATCTTGGCGCAACACTCTGCACCCGCAGCAAGCCGAGCTGTCTGCTGTGTCCGCTGGAGCGTGGCTGCGAAGCGCACATGCTCGGCCTCGAAACTCGCTACCCGATTCCCAAGCCGCGCAAAGCCATCCCGCAGAAGCGCACGCTGATGCCGATGCTCGCCAACGGCGACGGCGCGATTCTGCTTTACCGCCGACCCTCAACAGGTTTGTGGGGCGGCCTGTGGAGCCTGCCGGAACTCGACGACCTCGACGACCTGCAACATCTCGCCGATCAGCACTCGCTGACCATGGGCGAGCAGCAGGCGCTGCCGAGCCTTGTCCACACCTTCAGCCATTTCCAGCTGTCCATCGAACCCTGGCTGGTTCAGGTGCAGGAGGCCGCCCATCACGTGGCCGAGGCCGACTGGCTCTGGTATAACCTCGCCACCCCGCCGCGCCTGGGCCTCGCCGCCCCGGTCAAAACCTTGCTCGAACGCGCGGCCGCCGTCTTGAATGCAGGAGTGTCGCCATGACCCGCACCGTAATGTGCCGTAAGTACAAAGAAGAACTGCCCGCGCTGGACCGCGCTCCTTTCCCGGGCGCCAAAGGTCAGGATATTTTCGACCACGTCTCGGCCAAGGCCTGGGCTGACTGGCAGAAACACCAGACCCTGCTGATCAACGAAAAGCGTCTGAACATGATGAACGCCGAAGACCGCAAATATCTTCAGGGCGAAATGGACAAGTACTTCTCCGGCGAGGAATACGCCAAGGCCGAAGGCTACGTTCCGCCTGCAGAGTAAACCCCGCAAAATCGGGGGTCGGATCGTAAGCGACGGAATTAATTTAAGAAATTTTAAAAAAGTCGTTGACGTAAATCCGAAAAACCCTTTTAATGCGCCCCGTTGCCCAGATAGCTCAGTCGGTAGAGCAGGGGATTGAAAATCCCCGTGTCGGCGGTTCGATTCCGTCTCTGGGCACCAAATACCGAAAACCCTGAATCGCAAGATTCAGGGTTTTTTTATGCCTGCGATTTGATAAGCCACACCTCACCCTCTTCCAGTGCTTTTGCTGGCCATTATTTTGATGTTAGGCTCCGTCAGCTTTTTCCGGCAGGTCATTGCTGACTGTCGAAAATAATCGCCGAGTACTTCAGTCCTGACGACCGGCATTTAACGCATTACCCGAATAACGCACTCCGCGCCCGGAACCCTCGGAACCTACCGAGGTTATTGCAGGCAGCAGGAGAGTTGCGTCTGCGAGCAGGATCGCTCGCAGAACCAAGCCCCCTCATCAAGTTGTCATGGAGGACAAGACCTCAGCGCAGGTCATCTGCTGTTGTTTCAACTGTCAGGCAAGCGACAGCAAACATTGACCCGGCATTCAACACTTGTGTGAACTGTCGCGTCACAGCGCCCTGTGCCCTCCCGAAAAAACCAGACCTGTATCAACTCGCCCACGTCCGGATCTGTGCGTGCGCTCGGCACGCATTGCATCATCGAAACAGCCAACAGCTCCCACAAAAAATATAACGGGAGCCGATACGACAGGGATGTAACCAATGACCGAAGTCCTACAACAAACCAATAAAACCGTTGAGTCTTTAGTTGAACAGGAAGTCAGAACTTTCAGTTTTGACACGCAACAAGCAAAGCTGCTGCACACCTTCTCTGAAGAACTGGCAGCCATGGGCGGGCCACAAGCCGCAGGCGCAAAATCCAAAGCCTCGCTGGCAGCGACCGAGTTGAAGTTTTCGTTTTCCAAAGGTCAATGTGAACTGCTTGGCGCTTATTCCGACGGCTTGGTTTCCCTGCTGATTTTTGAGGGGATGCAAACATTCACCGAGACCAGCCCACCGGATGAACTTCCCGAGCTGGTCGCTCTGGAGAATCGTCACGACGTACTGTGTCTGGCGGCACGTAATCAGATTCTGTTGAAACTGGTGGATAACAGCTCCTTTGCCTACGACATGGACAACGAAGGCAAACTGGTCCGACTCGTCGCTAACTTCAAGGGCGGCGGACTGACCAAAATCAATGACGAACCGGAAATCAAAGAGCTGAGTTCCCACTCCGGTCTCGCCCTCGGCCCGCACACCGAAGCGCCGTACTGGTGCGCTGTGAACGCGCAGGACGGGCATTCGCCCTCGCCCTCGTCGTTGATCCTGTCGGCGCTATGGAATCCAAGCCTGGAGCCCACCTCGGTGATTCCATTGCCACCCCTGCTGGATGAAATCGGCGTCACCGGATGCCTCGCACTCACAACGGGCAGCTTCCAGTTCACCCGCAGCGACTCTTTCGTCAGTGGCAAGGGCGAGGATGGCCGTAATGTTTCGATTCTGGAGTTCGATGACAACGTCGGATTCGCCGCGCGATTCAACTCGTACCGTTTTTCGGTCAACGACAACGCCTCGGACTTTGTCAAAGAGGCGTACTCCGCGCTTTGCCAAAGCGTGGGTAAAGCAACACCGGTGCAATACACACTGACGCAAGAGTCGGCCATGGTGATCAATAACGTCCGGGCGCTGCACTGTCGCGATGTCATCAAAGACAACCGACGTGTATTGGTGCGCATCTTCGGCCTGTCGAAGTTCTCATCCCCCATTGTCATCTCAGACGATCCGCTGCTGATTCAGGGCTGATACTTAGCGCACGTCGAAGCTGCAGCATGGCCAGTCATGTGGATGTCTGGCCAATAACTATAAAAGGGAAAATGTAATGGCTTGGGATGTAATTGGCATGTTGGCGCTTGTGGCTTTTTGCGCCGGTTTTTTTGATGCGATTGCCGGGGGTGGTGGATTGATTACTTTGCCTGCCTTGTTTCTGGCCGGTGTCGACCCGATCAGTGCGATTGCCACAAACAAGTTTCAGGCCGCGTCGGCGACTATTTCAGCCACGGTCACGTTCGCTCGCAAAGGCATGATTGAGTGGCGCGAGGGGCGCTTCCTGGTTATCTGCGCGTTCCTGGGTGGCGCCAGCGGGGCACTCTTGGTCAGTTCTATTGATAAGCGCTATCTGGAAGTGTGCGTACCCGTGATGCTTATTCTGGTGGCGATCTACTTTGCGCTCTCGCCGAAACTGGCCAATGAGGATCGACGCAAGAGAATCGGCATTCTGCTCTTCTCGTTCACCGTGGCGCCGATCCTGGGCTTCTACGACGGTATCTTCGGCCCGGGTGTAGGCTCGTTCTTTATCGTTGGTTTCGTGCTGCTCTGCGGGCTTGGCATGATGCGGGCCATGAGTTTCACCAAACTGGCCAATGCCTCCTGCAATCTGGGTTCGCTGTCTGTCTTCATCACCAAAGGCGTGATCATCTGGCCGATCGCAATTGCCATGGCTCTGGCAGCTTTCCTCGGTGCACAACTGGGCGCAAGAGCGGCCGTCCGCGTCGGCCCACGCTTGATCAAACCCATGTTGATCGTGGTCTGCTGCGCCCTGGCGATCAAGCTGCTGAGCGTGGAGACCAATCCATTGCGGGTTGCGGTCCTGCACACCCTGGCAGCCCTGTGATCAATCGGTTGGCGCTGACCGGCGCGTCGCGACTTCGCTCTCGGTTGCAGTTCGACGAGGCGCCAACCGGCCCTGAGTTCTTCTTTGCGCAAACCTTCGCCGGCTACCAACTGGAAGGTCGCGTATTAGCCGGTTCCGCCGCAGAAACGTCTACGCCGAAGGTGCTGGCCATTCACGGTGCCCGCTCTGACTATTCGCGACTCAACGCCATCCTGTATCCCTTGCAGGCGCAGGGAATTGCCAGCCTGAGCTTCAATCTTTCCGGCCACGGTCCAAGCGCTGACCTCGCCCTGGAGGAGACTTCACTGACGCACAACCTTCAGGAGGCTTTGCAGTTTGCCGGTCATCTTGGCGGCGAACTCAGCACGGTGATCGGCCATAGTCTGGGGGGCGCACTCGCGCTCAAGGTGGCGCAAGCGCATCGCGCTTCAGTCAGGCGCATCGTGCTGGTCTGTCCGGCCCTGTACGCGGAGGCGGCCTGGCAGCAACCGTTTGGTCCACCGTTCAAACGTGCCATTTCTGTGCCTTACGGTTTTCTCGACTCGACATCGCTGGAGTTCCTGCGCACGTTCGACGGCGAGGTCTTGCTGATGATCGGCGAGTATGACGGTCTTCAGGCAACTGCTTTTGGCGGGATCGCCGGGACGTCTGCCGGGGCGCAGCAAATGGGCGCGCGCGCGATCAACAGCGCGATTCCGTATGAAGTCATCCAGGCCATTGAAAAGAGCCTGGCCCCCCACCAGCTCAGAAAAATCGTGCTGCCGGGGTGTGACCACGCTGTATCGACGTGGCTCAGGGAAAACCCGCCACGCGCAATGGAATTGGCGAGCCAGATAGCGCAGTTCATCAATACCGGAAACAGGTCCCAAGCGTCATGAACCAAAGAAAAACCCGCGTCCCTCTGCCCCATCCGCCACCCTATCGCCCAAGTCGCGTGACTTACTGGCTGACTGTTCTCGTTGCTTTGCTGATTACTGTCGCCATTGGGTTGTCGATCTGGATGCTGATCGACAGCTGGATCACCGGCTCTATCACCACCAACAATCGCGGCCCGCGCAGCACTTACACCCTGGCCCTGCAGCCTCGGCGGTTCTGGTTCGAGTTTTTCTGGCAGAGCGTTGGCACAGTGTTTCTGCTGGCAGTGGGAGTGTTCGGCGTGTGGATCTATCGCAAAGTGCAAGAGCCCGTGCACACGCCGAAGAGCAAGCGCCGCGCAAAGAAAACCTAAAGCGTATTGATGTAATCCACCGGCAGCAAAACCGTGTCCAGAGCGGCATCCACTGGCAGGGATACGACGGTGATAACCGGACAGACAATCATCATGTAACAGACGATCGCCGCCGGCATGCCATCGCTACCACCACCACGCACACCCAGCAGGTGAAGGCTGCCATCAACCCCTCGGTAATACTGGGCATCGGACAGGCCGTCATTCAAGCGCCCGATAAACGTTCCGCAGCCGCTCAACTGCAATACCAGGCCGATGACACAAACCGCACGCAAAATCCCTTTCAAACCAGCGTTTCCTTACGTCACAAAGATGAGGCGCGGGATTGTACTCGCGCCTCGGCTTCGCCATCACATCCATCGCTATCCAGCGTCATTCCAGTGGAACACCAGATTGCGCGGAACGCCTGCACCAACGTCTGTCACGTCGCGCCGCGTTTCGCCTTTACGCGTGGCCACCACCGTGTACTTGCCGGGCGGTAGTTGCACGTATACCAACGGGCCCGTCTGGTTAAGCGTCAGTAGGGTTTGCCCTGGCGACTTTTCAATCATCACATCGACATCAGCGGTGTACTCGTCTTGCGCGCCCACAGCGAACGTCATGTGCAGGTTGTAACCGCCGGTTTGTTGAATGGCCTTCGCCTCATCCTCACCGATCCCGCCGGCCAGATAAGTGACGCCGTTCTGTTGTTGCTGCTGAACTTGCACCCCGGCACTGTCGACAGGGTCAAGACTGGCTGCCTGCAACATCACCGGAAACAGCAATGCAGCGACGGCGGCGATGGGCAGCATGAATGAAAGAACGCGTTTCATGATCACGACTCCCGGGTTCTTGCAGAACCCAACCGTTACTCCTTTTAGATTTTTCGTATCGGGGCGGGTTTTAGATTGTTTGGAACTTGGCACGTGTACGAAATGGACTACAGGCCATTACTCTCTGACGCCTCTTTCAGCGGCAACGTCCTGCAACATCAATCCCTTCTTCCGTCCCATTTAACCGGCTCGCCCGACATACCCACGCGGCGACTCTTGGCATGCTTTGACGCCTGTATCCAACGATGTGGAAGAGCCGATGAGCCCGCTAAAACCTGCTGACACGCAAGACCCGAAAATCGATTCGTTGCTGGGGGAGCTGGGCGAACTGATTCGCCAGGCGCGGCAAAAAGTGCTGCGTGCGGTGGATACGATTCAAGTGCAGACCTGCTGGCAGATCGGCAGGCATATTGTCGAGTTTGAACAAGAGGGAGCCCAGCGTGCGGGCTATGGAAAACAGTTGCTCGTGTTGTTGGCGAAAGATCTGACGGCGCAATTCGGAAAGGGTTTTGACGCTTCCAACCTGCGTTATATGCGCCTCTTTTATCAGGCGTTTCCAATTCGTGACGCACTGCGTCACGAATTGAGTTGGACCCACTATCGTCGGCTTCTGGGCGTGACCAATGAAAAAGCACGCCATTGGTACATGGATGAATGCGCCAACCTGAACTGGTCGAGCCGCGCCCTCGACCGCCAGATCCTCACGCTCTACTACGAGCGGCTTCTCATGAGTCGCGACAAAGCCGATGTGATCGAAGAAGCCACCACCAATATCGAAGCGCTGAAATGCAACCCGCGTGAATTCATTCGCGATCCCGTCATGCTCGAATTTCTCGGTCTGCCCTCGGCAGGCAAGGTCAGGGAAAGCGGTCTCGAACAAGCTCTTATCGACCATTTGCAGGGCTTTCTGCTTGAGCTGGGCAAAGGCTTTTCCTTTGTCGCCCGCCAACAACGCATCAGTACCGACGGCGTCGATCTGTACATCGATCTGGTGTTCTACAACTACCTGCTCAAATGCTTTGTGATCATTGATCTCAAACGCGGCAAGCTCAGCGCCCGCGATGTCGGGCAGATGGACATGTATGTGCGCATGTATGACGAGCTCATGCGCAGCGAGGGCGACAAGCCGACAGTCGGGATTATTCTGTCTGCCGAGAGCAACGACTCGGTGGCGCGCTACTCAATGCTCAAGGGCAATGAGCAACTGTTTGCCAGCAGTTACAAGACGATCCTGCCGAGTGAAGAAGAGCTGCGTGCAGAACTCAATCGCGAACAGGCGTTGATCGAGGAGCGCAGGCTCACTCAATCCACCGAGTAAAACTTGCGGATTGTTGCCGGGCGGCGCTGAGACTATCGTTGTCAGCTTACTCTTCAAGGTCGAGCGTCATGAGCTGTCAGGACACGCCCACAAGGCAAGACATGCAGTCAGGGTCGCCAACCTTGACTGCCGAGCAAGGTGAGCCTTTCAAAGAAGCTGCGGCCGACGGTTTTGCACTTGGCGGTTTCACTTGGCGTCAGTTCTTGCCTGATAGCCAACGCCCAGTAGTGATCATCAGCGCCGCCACGTCGGTACGTTGCCGCCACTACTCGCGTTTCGCGGCTTATCTGTTCGCAAACGGCTTCGACGTGATGACCTACGACTACCGCGGCATCGGCGAATCACGATCCGCGTCGATCAAAGGCTTGAACGCCTCGTGGACAGATTGGGGCGCACTGGATTTCGAAGCGATGCTCAAACGCGCACAACGGGAGTTTCCCGGTCAGCCAATTGACGTCGTCGGCCACAGTTTTGGCGGTTGCGCGGCAGGGCTCGGCGAATCCGGGCGGGTTATCCGACGGCTGGTCACCGTTGGCGCGCAGTTCGCCTTCTGGCGCGATTACGCCCCCGACCAGCGCTGGCGCATGTTCGGCAAATGGCATGTGCTGATGCCGTTGCTGACGCTGTTCTGCGGCTTTTTCCCCGGCAAGCGACTCGGCTGGCTGGAAGATACGCCGAAAGGCGTTGTGCACGATTGGAGCACGCCTGCTGCACGTTACGAACTGCGCCCCAGTGGTCGCGCACTGATGAACAAGATCGGCGCCCTGCCCTTCGCCAACGTCCGCGCACAGACACTGGCGATCAGCATCAGCGACGATCCCTACGGCACGATTCCGGCCATCGAACGCCTGCTCGACTACTTCAATAACGCTGCAAAAACCCACCTGCGCATCGAGCCGCAGGACATCGGCGAACAACAAGTCGGACATTTCGCCTTTTTTCGCAGCGCATACCAAGCCACACTATGGCCCATCGCTCTGACCTGGCTGCAAACCGGCGCACTGGCACCCGACACACCGGGGCGGCAAGTCCCGCGCAGCTGAGCCCTCTCAACGTACGACGGAACACATCATGGCCTCCGCCAACAAGCAGCAAAAACGCGCCACCCGGGCCAAAGCCAAGGCCAAGCAGAACCGCACCAAACGCGCCGAAGCGCCGGTCGAGCTGGACCCGAACGATGATCGCATCGACTTCGAATCGGTGGATCTGACCGAACTGTTCAAGAAAATGATCGACGCGGAGAAGATCAGCCAGCAGGCCCTGTGCAGCGCGTTCCTCGAAGACCCGCTGCTGGAACTGGTTTACGAACAGGAAGGCGAAGAAGGCGCGATGGATTTCATCCTCGCCGCGCTGATCGAGTATCGCCAGTGGTCGCAGGAAACCGACGAGGCCGGCGCGCTGGCGTGGATCGAATCCCCGGCCTTCCAGGCCGACTATGTAGCGGCGTCCGACGCGATTGCCGCACAAACCCAGCAGAAGAACTGAGTTCCCATGGCATCCCTGAACAAGCAACAGAAACGCGCCAAACGCGCCAAGGCCAAAGCCAAGCAAATCCGTATGGTCGGCCGCAAGCCACTGGAGCAGGACGAAGACATCGACCACCTCGCCGAGCCGATCCCGGAATACACCCTGGCGATGTTCAGCAAAATGCGCGACGCCGAAGCCATCAGCCGCAACGAAATGCTGCTGACCCTGCTGCGCGAACTGGCGTTCGTCATCGTTGACCATCCAGAGCTGCTGGACATGGAAAACGCCGACAACGAAGGCATGGCCGCCACCCACCTGGCCGCCGACATGTTGATCGACTACCGCATGTGGGCCGAAGGCGCAACGATCGAAGAGGCCCAGGCCTGGCTGAGCGAGCCACAGTTCATCACCGATTTCGGGGTTGCGCTGGATGCTTATGGCAAGTCGGTGGAAGCGCAGGAAGACAAGAGCGAATAAATTACGCTCAGAAACAAAAACGGCCGCTCGTCATCACTGACAGCGGCCGTTTTGCATTACGCGTTACGGATCAGTTCAACACCACCGCGCCACGTTTTTCCAGCTTGCGACGACGTGCTACCAGCAAACCGGCTGCCACCACCATCAGGCTCAGCAGGCCAGTCGCGAGGATTTCCACGCGGTGCGCTTCCTGGAACAGCATGATCGTCAGAGCCGCGACGATGAAGATGATCACCGCGTAGGTCAGGCCGGGGAACAGCCACATGCTGAAGACGATTTTCTCGCCGCGCGCCATGCGTTGTTTACGCATGCGCAGTTGCGAGAAAGCGATCACCAGGTACACCAGCAGTGCGATCGCGCCGGAGCTGGCCAGCAGGAATTCGAACACCGCCGCCGGGGCCACGTAGTTGGCGAAGGTGCACAGGAACGCTGCGCCAGTCGACAGCATCACCGCCCAGTAAGGCGTACCGCTTTTGTTGGTGCGGGTCGCCATGGCCGGTGCATCGCCACGCTTGCCGAGGGAGAAGAGCATGCGCGACGAGGTATACAGCGCCGAGTTCAGGCAGCTGGTCACCGCAACCAGAACCACAATGTCGACGATCATCTTGGCGTTAGGAATGCCCATGCGCTCAAGCACGGTCTGGTAGGAACCGAGGTTGGCCAGCGTAGGATCGTTCCAAGGCACCAAGGCCACAACGATGAAGATCGATACGAGGTAGAACAGGCCGATCCGCCAGATCACCGAATTGGTGGCCTTGGAGATCTGCTTGCCCGGGTTCTTCGATTCCGCGGCCGCGATGGTCACGATCTCGGTACCCATGAAGGAGAACATGGTAGTCAGGATTGCGCCCAATACCGCGCCCATGCCGTTAGGCAGGAAGCCGCCGCTGTCGAACAGGTGCGAAACGCCACTGACCTGGCTGTTCGGCAGGAAGCCGAAGATCGCCGCCAGACCGAGGATGATGAAGCCAATGATCGCCAGCACTTTGATCAGGGCAAACCAGAATTCGAATTCACCATAGTTCTTCACGCTGAACAGGTTGGTGATAGTCAGCAGCATGGTGATGATCAGCGCGAACGCCCAGATGCCAACATCAGGGAACCAGGCGTGCAGGATGGTTGCCGCGGCGTTGGCTTCCAGTGGAATCACCAAAACCCAGAACCACCAGTACAACCAGCCGATGGTGAAACCGGCCCAGTGCCCGATGGCACGGTCGGCGTAAGTCGAGAACGAACCGGTGTCCGGCGAGGCAACGGCCATTTCGCCGAGCATGCGCATCACCAACACCACCAGGGTACCGGCGGCGGCGTAAGCCAGCAGCACGGCAGGGCCGGCGGCAGCGATGGCGTGGCCGGAGCCAACGAACAGACCGGCGCCGATTACACCGGCGATCGACAACATGGTCACATGACGCGGTTTGAGCCCCTGTTCGAGGCCATTGGAGCTTGGGGTACTGCTCATCGAAACTACCTTTGCGAGGAAAGCGATTGCGTCCGGCCCGTCTGGAATTTTCTTTCTCGTAAAAAGAAACCAACGAGGCGTTCCGGATTCTGCACGCAATAAATGCGCCAAAATGTTTCAAACTCTTCTGGGCTGCGGTTTTGCGCGAGACCGGACAGTCATCGCAAGTCCTTGAGATTAATGGCTATTCGCCAGAGCGTTACCCTGCGACTCACTTTCAGGACGAATTCGCGCACCAGAAACACACTGAAAAAGTGTGGGATGCACAATAAAAGGGCGAATCAGGAACGATCGGCCGGATAGCGCTTCCAACACCCCGCCAAAGCTGGCAACATCGCGCCTTTTTTTACGCGACACCCGCGGGTTTGCACGATCAAACACCCGTTCGGTTGTTGATGGGGCGACAGTCTGCTGTGCCGATGCGACAACCTGCCACATGCCACCCGTTAACCGCTCGAAGCGCTGTTGGCTGCCATTGAAACGCTATGCTAGCTTGGCCGCCTCGCCAGGACGGCCATCCAACAGCTGGAGCGCAACATATATGAGGAACGCACATGGCTGAGGCCACGCCCGCGCTTGAAATCCGCAACTTGCACAAACGCTACGGACAGCTTGAGGTGCTTAAAGGCATCTCGCTGACCGCCCGCGACGGCGATGTGATCTCGATCCTCGGTTCCTCCGGTTCCGGCAAGTCCACGTTCCTGCGTTGCATCAACCTGCTGGAAAACCCGCACCAGGGCCAGATTCTCGTAGCCGGTGAAGAACTCAAGCTCAAGGCCGCCAAAAATGGCGAACTGGTTGCCGCCGATGGCAAGCAGATCAACCGCTTGCGCTCCGAGATTGGTTTTGTGTTTCAAAACTTTAATCTGTGGCCGCACATGAGCATCCTCGACAACATCATCGAGGCACCGCGCCGCGTGCTCGGCCAGAGCAAAGCCGAAGCCATCGAAGTCGCCGAAGCGCTGCTGGCCAAGGTCGGCATCGCCGACAAGCGCCACGCCTACCCGGCGCAATTGTCCGGTGGTCAACAACAGCGCGCGGCAATCGCCCGTACGCTGGCGATGCAACCGAAGGTTATCCTGTTCGACGAGCCCACCTCGGCGCTTGACCCGGAAATGGTTCAGGAAGTACTTAGTGTCATCCGCGCATTGGCCGAAGAAGGCCGCACCATGCTGCTCGTGACCCACGAAATGGGCTTCGCCCGTCAGGTCTCCAGCGAAGTGGTGTTCCTTCATCAGGGCCTGATAGAAGAGCAAGGATCGCCTCAGCAGGTGTTCGAAAACCCGCTTTCGGCGCGCTGCAAACAATTCATGTCCAGCAACCGCTAACGGAGCAACATGCATGCAGAATTTCAAGAAGGTCTTCCTGGCCGCCGCCGTCACCCTCGCGTTCAGCGCCGGGGCCATGGCTGAAACCCTGAAGATGGGCATCGAAGCGGCCTACCCGCCGTTCAACAACAAAGATGCCAGCGGCAACGTGGTCGGCTTCGACAAAGACATCGGCGACGCTCTGTGCGCGAAGATGAAAGTCGAGTGCACCGTAGTCACTTCCGACTGGGACGGCATCATCCCGGCCCTGAACGCGAAGAAGTTCGACTTCCTGATCTCCTCGCTGTCGATCACCGAAGAGCGCAAAGGCGCGGTCGACTTCACCGACCCGTACTACTCGAACAAGCTGCAGTTCATCGCCCCGAAAAACGTCGACTTCAAAACCGACAAGGACTCGCTGAAAGGCAAGACCATCGGTACTCAGCGCGCCACTCTGGCCGGTACCTGGCTGGAAGACACCTACGCCGATGACATCAAAGTCAGCCTCTACGACACCCAGGAAAACGCCTACCTCGACCTGACTTCCGGTCGTGTCGACGCGATCCTCGCCGACAAGTACGCCAACTATGACTGGCTGAAAAGCGACGCTGGCAAGAACTACGAGTTCAAAGGTGACCCGGTCGTAGAAAGCGACAAGATCGGCATCGCTGTGCGCAAAGGCGACCCCCTGCGTGAGAAGTTGAACGCTGCTCTGAAGGAAATCGTCGCCGACGGTACCTACAAGAAGATCAACGACAAGTACTTCCCGTTCAGCATCTACTGATCCTGACCTGTGGGACTGGCGCCGTGATGCAACGGCGCCGGCTCCCGACTTTGCCTGCCGCAATTTGAACAGAAACCCATGATTATCGACCTCTACGGATTCGGCCCGGCGCTCGCTGCCGGCGCGCTGATGACCGTCCAACTGGCCCTCACCGCCCTATGCCTGGGTCTGGTGCTCGGCCTGCTCGGCGCCTTGGCCAAGACTTCCCCGTACAAGCCGCTGCAATGGCTTGGCGGCACCTATTCGACCCTTGTGCGCGGCGTCCCGGAATTGCTCTGGGTGCTGTTGATCTACTTCGGTACGGTCAACCTGATGCGCGCCCTCGGTGAGTACTTCGGCAACCCCGACCTGCAACTCAACGCCTTCGCCGCCGGCGTAATTGCCCTCGGCCTGTGCTTCGGCGCCTACGCCACGGAAGTGTTTCGCGGCGCGATCCTCGCCATTCCCAAAGGCCACCGTGAGGCCGGCCAGGCCCTGGGCCTGTCGAAATGGCGGATCTTCACCCGGCTGATCATGCCGCAGATGTGGCGCATCGCCCTGCCCGGCCTGGGCAATCTGTTCATGATCCTGATGAAAGACACTGCGCTGGTCTCGGTGATCGGTCTGGAAGAAATCATGCGTCACGCGCAAATCGGCGTGACCGTGTCGAAACAACCGTTCACCTTCTATATGGTCGCCGCGATCATGTACCTGGGCCTTACGGTGCTGGCGATGACCGGCATGCACTTCCTGGAAAAACGCGCCGCTCGCGGCTTTGCGAGGAGCGCTTCATGAACTGGGAAGTGATCATCAAGTGGCTGCCGAAACTGGCGCAGGGCGCGACCCTGACCCTGGAGCTGGTGGCCATCGCCGTGATTGCCGGTCTGTTGTTGGCAATTCCGCTGGGCATCGCCCGCTCTTCGAAGCTGTGGTACGTGCGCTCGCTGCCTTACGCCTACATCTTCTTTTTCCGTGGCACGCCGTTGCTGGTTCAGCTGTTCCTGGTTTATTACGGACTGGCGCAGTTCGACGCGGTGCGTGAAAGCGCGTTGTGGCCGTACCTGCGCGATCCGTTCTGGTGCGCGACAGTGACCATGACGCTGCACACCGCTGCGTATATCGCCGAGATTTTGCGCGGGGCGATTCAAGCAATTCCGACGGGCGAAATCGAAGCGGCACGAGCCTTGGGCATGTCCAAGCCGAAAGCGATGTTCTACATCATCCTCCCGCGTGCCGCGCGCATCGGCCTTCCGGCCTACAGCAACGAAGTGATCCTGATGCTTAAGGCCAGCGCGCTGGCCAGCACCGTGACTTTGCTGGAACTGACCGGCATGGCGCGCACGATCATTGCCCGCACCTATCTGCCGGTGGAGATCTTCTTCGCGGCGGGCGTGTTCTATCTGTTGATGGCTTACGTGCTGGTACGCGGCTTCAAGCTGCTGGAGCGCTGGCTGCGCGTCGATGCCTGCCAAGGGCGTTGATACTTCCTACGTGCTGACGGGCGAGGACTTACTCGCCCGCTTCACGGCGCTGGATGCTTTTTTGATTGAGCATCAGGCACTGTGGAAACCTCGACCGTTCACTCATCTTTCGCTTGCTTGGGAAGCGTCCTACCCGGAACTGGCCTTGTGGCTACGCGGGCGGTCGCTGGAAGAGGCGGAAAACGCTCACAACCAACCTGCTGATCTTGTTGATGCGCCGGAGCCGTTTGCTACATTGGCGGCATTGTCGGCTGAACTGAGTGCTGTTGGTGAGTTGCCGGGGCATGCGCTGGAAGCTGCGGGGCATCGGTTGAATGTCGATGTGCCGGGACGCAAGTGGCGGCAGATCGAGGCATTTGCCAGTCGTTTGTCCTTTGCCTCGCAGCCGACGCATTGGCTGGATTGGTGTTCGGGCAAGGGGCATTTGGGTCGGCGCTTATTGGGCACGGGACAGCAACTGACTTGCGTTGAATACGACCCTCTGTTGGTCGCCAGCGGTCAGACCTTGAGTCAGCGTCATCACTTACATGCACTGCATGTCGAACAGGATGTGCTTGCGGCGGACGCCCCAGCCGTATTGAACGCCACCCATACACCCGTCGCTCTCCACGCCTGCGGGGATCTGCATGTACGTTTGATGCAACTGGCCAGCGCTGCAGGTTGCCAGCAAATGGCGATCGCGCCCTGCTGCTACAACCGCATCAGTCGCAGCGAATATCAGGCATTGTCCTGCGAAGGATCGGTATCGCTCCTACAGCTCTCGGTAGAAGATCTGGCGCTGCCGATGAGCGAAACCGTCACCGCCGGGGCACGCGTCCGACGCCAGCGTGACACCTCGATGGCCCGTCGTCTGGCCTTCGACCTGCTGCAACGGCAAGTGCGTGGCGTCGACGAATACCTGCCAACGCCCTCTCTGCCCAGCGCCTGGTTGGACAAAACCTTCGCCGATTACTGCCGCGATCTGGCAGCGCTGAAAGAGTTATCCACAATCGGCTCGCCAGATTGGTCCGCACTCGAAGCGGTCGGTTGGCAGCGGTTGGCCGAAGTTCGCAACCTCGAATTGCTTCGCGGATTGTTCCGACGGCCGCTGGAGCTTTGGCTGAATCTGGATCGGGCGCTTTTCCTTGAACAACAGGGCTACACCGTCCGCCTCGGCACCTTCTGCGACACCCCGCTGACTCCGCGTAATTTGCTGGTACTGGCCGAACGCGTTTAAAACATCACAGCCTGTGGATAACTCTGTTGATGGTTTTCCCATGGATCCAATATCTGCGCCTGTTTCGCTGCGTTAACAGCGCTGGTCATTTTTTGTTCACATAAATAAAAAACCTGTAAAACAGGGATTTGCGAACAAAATGAGAATGGGTTCACAAAACCTCGCCTGAGTATGACTTCGTGCCTCTCAGTTGTGCATAAGCTGCCAATCAAAACGACATAACCGCCGAATAATGGGCTCGCCGAGCGAATAATTTCGCCCTCGCGAAAGCCGAAACTCCACTGCCTGACCTGCAAAACAGCCCTATCGTGCGTAAGGCACAAATGCTGCGTTACGCATTGCGCAGGGCTTAATTTGCTGCGATGCAAAAATAGTCTGAATTCAGGGGTTTACAGGATCTTCCCAATCGCTATAATCGTCGCCCACACGCCGGTATAGCTCAGTTGGTAGAGCAACTGACTTGTAATCAGTAGGTCCCGGGTTCGACTCCTGGTGCCGGCACCATACAAAACGAAGCCCCTGCAGAAATGCAGGGGCTTTGTTGTTTCTGGGATGTTTATATTCCTGGCAGTTTTACCCTCGGTGAAAATAGCTTCTCCCCTCGCACTTCGCGCGATTAGCCACACTTCCTCTTACACACTTCGAAAGCGCGGACTTTGAACCAACGGTTCACATTTCCATCTTTATGCTAAATTATGAAATAGCAATAATTATGGTGTACACATAAAAAGGTGTAATCGTATGAGCAGCATTTTTCAGCGCCCAGAACTGGCCGAGTCAATGGCTAACCAGCTTCTCAATCCAGGTGTGCTCGACGAAGGTCTGCGCTCAGGTTTATTTCTATCTGGCCTGCGCCGCACAGGCAAAACGACGTTTCTGAGGAACGACCTTATCCCGGCCTTGGAAGAAGCAGGTGCTTTGGTCATCTACGTCGACTTATGGAGCGACACTCTGGCCAACCCGGCAACGCTTGTGCACAACGCCATCCGGGAAACCCTGAAAGATCTGCAAACGCCGGGCTCCTCTGCCTTGGAAACATTCAAGCGAGTCAGCAATGTTGAAATCGGCGCCGCTGGATTCAAGTTCGGCTTCAAACTCGACAGCATTGGCAACGTCGACGGCCCAACACTGGCGCAAGCACTCACCGAAGTCGTAGATCAAGCCAAGACTGATCTGGTGTTGATCATTGACGAGGTGCAGCACGCCATTTCCTCAGACGACGGCAATCAGCTGCTCCTGGCACTCAAAGCCGCTCGCGATGCAATCAACCCTCGTCCGAAAACGCCGGGATACTTTCTATTTATCGGAACAGGTTCGCACAGAGCGCAAGTCAGCGAACTACCCGCCAAACGCAACCACGCCTTTTCCGGAGCCACGTCAGCAGCCTATCCATTGCTGAAAGGCGATTACGTTGAATTCCTGCTCAACCGACTCGCAATGACCGTGAAGCAGGACAAATTACCGTCCCTCGAAGCTACAATCGAAGCGTTCGACACTTTGGGCAATCGACCTGAAGAAATGCTGAAGGCCCTACGCCAACTCTTACAGCAAGAGGGCGAGCCAGATGTGTTCCTACCGGTAATCGCCAGCACATTGCGCTCGGCAGCGGCGAGCATCGAGCTGGAAAAAGTCGAGCAACTGGGTAGCCTGGCTCAAGCCGTTTTCAACAAGATCGCCTCTACAGAAGGCGATGCTCGCGGAATTTTCTCCACTGACGCAGCGGCTGAGTATTCAAAGTCCGTCGGGCGAGAGGTGCGGGTCGAAGAGATTCAACCGGTGGTGATTGCGCTGGTTGCCGAGAACATCATCATGCGACGCGGGCACGGGATTTACGCGATTACGGATCAGTTTGTTCAAGAGATCTGGCTGGAAGAGCGGGCTTTGATTGAGGGGAGTTAGGCCGCGGGCTGATTTTGATTCAGTACGGCATTTCTGCCGTGCAGTTAACGCAATCATGTAAGTGAGCCAGTTCGGGGCGAACGTCACTCCTCCAAGATCAAGATGACGAACTATCCACAGACGTAGAAAAGATCGGGCAAGGCGCTGTCGCCGACAGCAACCCAGGTAGCAAGAACCTTTAAGGCTAAGCCACACAGTGATGATTCTCCCAAAGTGCGATTAGCGTCCGGCGGCTCGCACGGTCACAGCGATGTGATGAATGCCTACTTTTATCAGTGTGCCCACTGCGGCAACTCATCCCCTTTCATAGCTGCCCTGCCGCAACCTATCCGCTTGGTCATTTCCTTGCGCCAACGTGCCGTACCATACAAAACAAAGCCCCTGCAGAAATGCTGGGGCTTTGTTGTTTCTGGGGTGTTTATATTTTTTGCAGCGTTTCAGCTTCAATAGAAATAGCGCCTCCTTTCCTCGCACGTCGATCTACTCGCCGGACGTCCTTCCCTCAGAAAGCACCGCTCCCAAAGCTCGAATTTCCGTTTCTATGCCAAGTTATGAACTGGCAATAATTATGGCGTACCCATAAAAAGGTAAATAGGTTAAGCAACTTTTCTCAGTGTCCTTAACTGGCGGACTCAATGGAAATCAGGTTTCCCAATCCAATATCGCTTGGCGCTTCGACGCTCGGTTCTTCCGCCGCAGAAAACGGTACGTGGGTTACGCACGCTGCCTCACCGGCCTTCATCTGACGTACAGACTCCAGTAAATCCTGCTGGAATTGCTCCAGTTCATCGACCATCTCTGATCTCCTCGTTTTGTTGCTTAGAAAAGGCTAAGGACAAGTCATGACCGACAAAACGCACGGCGCGAAATCCTGAGAAATCTGCTGTAACGAGAAGCCAAGCAAAGCCACTACTGGCCACGATTGCGCGCCTGGTACTCCCCAAGCTACCTTCAAACCCGTCGCTGCCAATTCAGCGACCGGGCCTGAGAACCCGCGTAAGATGCAGGCGCACCAGCGCCCCAAATCACGATTGCCGGCGCTTTTTTGTGTTCGCATCCACGTGTAATGGCGGCTGTGCGTGGGAGACCTTCGGGTCTGCCGGGTTCCTGTATCTCCGGTTTCTCAGCCTGCGCATAGCTGCCACCTTTTCGCCTGAGAACGAAAATGACAGCTCTCATTTGATACAGGGAGTTAACAAATGAAAGCCATTGATCCGTCAGTAACCCCGGTCACTTCACGCCGCCCTTCTCGAACGGCAGGTGAAGCGAAATGACCACCTCTCAAGAACTGAAAACCCTCGGCCTCACCCACTTTTCCTTCCACTCCAATCAAGCAATGTTCCGCACCAACCGTGGTGTACCGGTAATCGCCGCCCTTTCCCACGCCTCACACTTGCTTCACATTTCACGACTGCTCACTGCAGACACTTCAGTCTCACGCGATCCAGATCTTCACGCTTATGCCTCGCAGTATTTGCAGGAGTTAAGCAAGGCGTTGATCGATGATGTAGTGAAAGTGATGGATGCGCCGCCGGACAAGCCGTTGATGTAATCAGCCACGTGAAGCCCTCGCCGATACGAGGGCTTTTTGCGTTTCAGACCTGACTGATCTCAAACACAAACGAAATCTTCTGCTGACTCGCACTCCACACATACCGCAAATGCTTGCCCTGCTTCGGAATCGATACCGCTGGAGGTCGAAATGCGGCGACGCATTCATGGCCCGGCAGGCGAACGCTGTTGTAGAGCAGTCCCCACGACTCGGTTTCGCGCAGTTGCCGGGCGAATAGCTGAGACGGTCCGTAAGCCTCAGGATCCGGATTGTGCAACTCGGGGAGATCGTGGCGGATATCGTGTAACGGTTTAACCACGCGATTGACGTAAGTGCGCATGGTCAACTCAAGATCCGCTTCCTGAGTCGCCACAAGAAATCGTTCCTGGTGATAACAGGTCTCGGCGATGGCAGCAGCCTGACTGCTCGCGGCGTAGTAAACGCCGAAGGTGCCGTCGCAGAAACGACTGCGTTTGCCGATATGAGTAAATGCAGCCATCACCGGAGTCGATCCGGGGCCGGAAAGTCGATCTTCGGGACGCACTCGGGCGAGAACCCCGGCCTGTTCGATCAGGCGATCGTTGGTCAGCGCTTCAATCGCGTAGGCAACTTCCAGGTCTTCGGGATCGAGCACGTCTTCGAACAACGCAATCGGCGGGAAGCTGCTGTTGACGATCCGGTAGGCTCGCGGCCACGGCACATCAACCAAATCGGGCATTTTCAACCGCGCACCCCGTCGAGGTAGCGGCGTACATCGGCGATATCGACCACTCGACCCGCCAGCATGTAATCCAGCGCCGTTTGGCCATTGAATGGCGCTGCCGTGTTCGGACTACTGACCCACGTGTAGGCACGCTCACGGCTGTTGCTGAAGATGATACTCAGCGCCTTGTGAATGCCCATCAGGTAGGAGATGCGCTCAAGGGTGTCGTTAGGCAGACGTATGTTCGGCAGGTGTTTGTATTTGTAAAACGTGGTGTTGCCGACGCCGCCCAGCAGTGTGCGTTGCTGCTCGGCGCTGCAGCCCCAGCGTTCCATGAGGTTGAAGAAGAACTTCAGCGCGACGCGACCGGCTTCGGGGGCGTCGAGTTGTTCGCGTGGGGTTACGGCCTGCGATGAGGTGGTCATGTGGCCGCCTCCTTGATTAGAAACCTGAATATGAGCCTAGTACAGATACGGATAAAAATTAATCTTTAATACATAAACGAATTAGAGTTTCGCCAGAAACCGTCGACAAAAACTCATCTCACGCACCAAAACCACGCACTTTTTTTGACCCCCATCACCCCCACGTCACCAAAAACCCCGATCCTGTGTCAGCCTCCAGCCATCGGCGAGGACATCAATTCGCTACTAAACCCGCGACAACTATGCTCAGGTGCAGGAATATAGCCAGCATTGGCGCCTGACCGGCAGTCTCGTAAACAACAATACCCAGCCCACTTCAGAGGGCATTACCCATGGATAGCAGAACCTTACGCAACCTCATGCGCATCGTGCAGACCGGCTCGTTGTCGGCCGCAGCCGAGCATTCGTGCCTGACTGTGCAGGCGTTGGCCGCGCAGTTGAACAAGGTCGAAGAGCAGTTCGGTTTCCGCTTGTTTCGACGTTCCAACAAAGGTCTGACGCTGACGCCGCAAGGCACCGAGCTGACGCCGTATATGGACAAAGTGCTGATTGCCACGCGACAGATGGAAGAGAAAGTCGAGGCATTGAAAGTGCCGGGGCAGCGCACGTTGAAGGTTGCGTTGAACAACACCTTGTCGCCTGATTTCAATCGGCGAATGATCGGACGCCTGATCGAGGTGTTTCCCGATTATCAGATGGAATTCAGCTACGCCGAGTCGATGGAAAATCTCAGCAAGCTGAAGAATGAAGACTTCGACCTGGCGGTGCTGATCGGTCCGCAGCGGCCGGGGCTGCCGAGCATTGTCTTGCCGGAGGTGCAGGTACAAGTCGTCGGTGCGCATTGCGGGCAGGAGAACGATCCGCTGACGTTGCTGGGCAACAAGTTTCAGGTTCGTCCTGCGGAAGATTGTCCGTATTCCCACAGCTTTTTGCGTTTTCTCGACGCCGGGCTGGGCAATCACGAGAACGGCCAGCGCATGGTCTATTCGTGCAGCGAGACCCTGACGCTGTCGCTGATCACGCAGATGGACGCGGTCGGCATGGTTTCGCGGGAGGCCGCGCAGAAGAACGGCCTGACGATTTTCCCCGGTTTCGAGGATTTCCTCGAAGTACGCCTGGCGGTGAACAATCCGGATTTGTCGAGCCAGGCGTTGAACGATGTCGTCGATCTGCCGCTACATGAACGAGCCGAGCGCAATGTACGCAGCCGTCCCAACCGCCACACTGAGAAAGAGGTTTTTGCTGAAATACGCACATAGCAACGTCGGAATCGCGGCATAGAATTCCGGGCGATCGAGCTGTATGTGCTGATCCTTGATCAACAAGGGTGTCAGGCTGATCGCAGCGACGATCGCCACCGGCAGGTACTCCAGCGCCCGCGCAACGAACGGCGGCCAGTGCTCGGTGTTGACTTGCAGTGGCAGCGCGCGTGGCAGGAAAGTCACCGCCATCATCAGCGCGACCACCAGAATCAGGAACGTTTGGTCAGGCATACACCCACTCCGCAGCCCACAAACGTGGCGATAAACACATTGAACGGCGAACTGCCGACCAGACTCAGCGCGCCCATGCACACCACGGCAGCGGCGGCGGCGATGAGTTTGTTGCGCGTATTGCACAGCGACACCAGCACGTAGAGCATCATCGCCGTCAGGGCGTAGTCGAGCTGATATTTGATCAGGTGCGCCGCGTACTGCGCGCAAACCGCGCCGAGCAAACCGCCGAGCACCCAAGAGGTGTGGCAGAACAGATTGAAGCCGATCAGATAACGCACGTTGACCGGTGCGCCAGTGCCGAGTTTAACGCTGTGGAACGCGAAGGATTCATCCGTCAGGCCACCGGCGTAAGCCCAGCGCTCCATCCGGCTCAAACCGAGTGCGCGCAGGGCCTTGGCCATATAAACCGACATCAACATATGCCGCGCGTTGATCAGGAACGTGGTCAGAACAATGGTGGTCAGCGAGGCGCCGCTGGAGATCAGCGCCAGCGCGGCGAATTGCGAAGCGCCGGCATACACGAACAGACACATCGCCACCGGCAGCCACATCGGCAGGCCGGCGTTGACGGCCATCAGTCCGAACACGAATGACACCGTGAAGTAGCCAGCAACTACCGGACTGGCTTCGGCAAACGTGCGCGACGGCTGATGGTTGACCATCAGCGGCGCACTGCCGGACGTTTCATTCATAGATCCCTCTCAAATGTCCGTTCGCCGTGGGGCTCGCAAAAACCCTGGGCAGTCCAAAAACGCTTGCCCGCGAGGTTAGCATCGTCGACGAACAGAAACATCCGCAACACACCGACACGTTTCATGTCCGACGACGCCGCTTCAACCAGTCGTTGACCGACGCCTTGGCTGCGATAGCGCGGGCTGACGGCCAAGTGGTTGATGGTGCCGCGACTGCCGAGCATGCCACCAAGCACCGCACCGACGATTTCGCCAGCAACGTCGAAGGCGAGATAGGCCGTGGTGGTTTTCTGGATCAGCACGCCGCGCAGGCACTTGGCGTCCTGCCATTCGCAGAAGGACACTTCGTCGAACTGGCGGAAGAAGCGCTCCATGCGCTGCGCATCCTTGGCCGTGGCGCGTCGCAGCACCACCGGCGTCGAGCACTCGACGCCGTCGATTGGGGTGATCTGATTAGCGAACAATGTCGAAAGCGGTCCCGGGCCGCGAGAAGGAAATCGCCAGAATCTGCCGATACGCCATGGCATGCGTGTGGGTGTTACGCGCCGGGGTCACGTAGTGGCGCATGTCGCGGTCGAGGAAGTAAGTGGTGTCGAGAATTTCCTGGTAGGTGGTCGACGCCAGTTGATGCTCGTGGATGTCGTACAGGCGACTCTCCGCACCCTCGACATTATTGCGGCCCCAGAAGTGCACACCGCTGAACGGATAACCGTCGCAGTGAATCCCTTCAGGGGTGATTTCCAGCTGTTTGCCGGGTTTGATCTCGATGCGGATCTGATGAATCTGGCACTGCCAGATTTCATCGTGCAGCTCTTCCGGCAGCACGCTTTTGTACACTTCGAAATCGGTGTCGATCAGGCTGCGCATCACCGGTGAAGTAATCACTTCATCGGAGAAGTCCTGGAAGTGCCGTACCAGGCCGCCAACATAAGCGTTGTTCTCTTTCGACTGCACGTAGGCGCGATGTTCGAGCTGCTTCAGCTCGCGAGTCTTGGGGTTGTACTCGAAGTCGCTGTAACGACGGTAACGCATGCCGGCTTCGGCCTGACCGTAGTAGCTGTCAGGCTCCATGTTTTCCCAACTTTTGGTCAGTCTGACGAAGTCGGCAAAATGACCGTAGAGATTGAAGTCACCACCCTGGACGTTGACATATTTGTCGCGCCGTAGCGATTCGCCCACTTCTCTGTTCAAAACGATCATTACCAAATTCTCCGCTGCGTTGAGCGGCCTAATCTATTAGGTGGAGAATTTGCGTCCATGAGAAAGAATTTCAGGCATTTAAAGCCCTGTTTGAAACGGAGTTTGCAGCGCCTCAAAAACAACTTTTACATGACAAAAACACGGGTTTTTCCGGTTTTCATCGAAAAGCCGTCGAAAAAAAACCCCGAACCAGTCGGGGTTTTTCTCATGTTTCTTACACTTGATCAGGCATCAGAAGATGTTGATCGGGTAGTCCACGAATACACGCAGTTCGTTACCGCTGACGTTGTACTCGCTGGATTTCTGCGAAACACGCAGGATCGAGCTGCGCAATTTCACGCTCAGGTCTTTGGCCGGGCCAGATTGAACGACGTATTTGAACTGGTTGAAGATCTCGCGCTCGGTGCCGCCTTCGCTGGTGGAAGTGGTGATGTTGTCGCCACGCACGTAAGCGAAGTTGTAGCTCAGACCCGGTACGCCGAAAGCGCCGAAGTCGAGGCCGTAGCCCAACTGCCAGCTGCGTTCGTCTTCAGCGTTGAAGTCGGACCAGTAGGAGTTGGCCAGGTAGATGGTGTTACCACCGTCGCCAACGCGATGTTGATCTTTCTGGTAACCACCGTAGGCGTAGCCGAGGTTGCTGTCGCCGGTGGAGCGCTGGTGGGCCACGGTGAACGAGTGTGGGCCAGTGGCGAACGTTGCAGCCAGACTCCAGATCTTGTTGTCGCGACCGGTCACGATGCTTTCGCCGGGAATGGTGTTTTCGCGAACGTACGAGCTGTCGAGCTTGGTGCGGTAACCGTTGAAGTCCAGGGTCAGCGACTGATCCTTGTTGAAGGGCAGCACGTAGTTGGCGTTCACGTATTGTTTCTTCAATACGTCTTCGACGTCGGAAGCGTACAACGCACCTTTGAAGTTCTCGGTGAACTGGTAGCTACCGCCCAACACGTTGATCGACTTCAGACCACCGCTGTCACGGCCTTCATCGCTCTTGCGCGATTCAGCGGTGAAACGACCGGCGTTCAGTTCCAGGCCTTTGATCTCTTTGGAAGTGATCAGGGTACCGGTGTAGCTTTCCGGCAGCAGGCGGGAGTTGTCGTAGTTCAGCACCGGCAGGGCCGGCATCTGGTCGCCGTAGGTCAACACGGTGTTGGAGAAGCGGAACTTAACTGCGGCACCGCCCTTCGCTATGTCATGGTTCGCGCGACCGTCATTTTCCTGCTTGAAGAAATCGATACCACCGGCGCCGCTGCGGCCCTTGCCGCCATCCAGACGCAGCGCGTACAGACCGAAAGCGTCGACACCGACACCCACGGTGCCTTGGGTGAAGCCGGACGAGAACGTACCGATGGCCGCTTGGCCCCACTCGGCTTTGTCTTTGTTGCCGTCTTTGTAATCACGATTGATGTAGGCATTGCGCAGCAGCACTTTGAGGCTGCTGTCCTCAACAAAACCCTTGGACTCGGCCTGGTCGTTAGCCATGGCCTGAGTGGCACTCAACATCCCCAGTGCGATCAGACTGATTCGCTTGTTCAACATTTTGTTTTCCTTATTACGGGTTGAAACGCGCTGTGTCGAACGGCGGAAACGGCGCTTTTGCACTCTTTTATTCACCCCGAAACAAAAAGGCCCGCCCACGATAACGTGATGGCGGGCCTGCTCCTTGTTTTGAGTCATGGCGGTTGGCCACAGGCGTTGGGCCGAATCGTAGCCGCGCCCTCAACAATGTGTCAATTTCAAGAATCGTCTTTAAATAGGTAAAAATCGTCTAAGAAACGTAAATTTTGCGCTGAGTCCTTGCTGGGAAATGCAAACAGCCAGTGAATCCAGCGCGTATCAGGCGCAACCATCGATAGAACAAAATGCAGAAGTTTTACCGGTTTCATCGAGGACGATTGCCTGTTGCAACCAATCGGCAAATGCCTGCGGTTTGCCCAGCCAGGGGCTGATGTCGATCAATTGGAATGTGCCGTTCTGCTCCAGAGCAATCGTTGGAAAACCCTGACCGCCCAATTGAGCCAAAAACTGGCGACTGGCTTTTATATGCCCCTCGCTATCAACGGACTCAAACGCAATGTGGAAATCTTCCTGCGCATAGCCCATCTGCATGGCCAATTCCAACAGCACGGCTGAATCGGCAATACGTCGCCCTTCCACATAGTGCGCCGTCTGCAACCGCCCCAGCATGCGCAAACCGCCTCGGTCGATGGCTTCGGCCGCCATGACCGCCGCAATCGGTGGCGTCGAATCGAACACCGCAGAGTGATCGCGCAGCAATCCGTCGAAATACGCCTCGCCGAAAGGCTGACCGGTGTACTCGGCAATGCGCCGGTCGTGGGGCATGACGTAATTACGCAGTTGCGAGGAAACCGGCTGGCGGTTGGCGCCACTCATCATGCCCCCGGCATGGGCGAGCACTGGCAGCACCTGTTGTGCGGCTTCAATCAGCGGCTTGGCGCCATAGCACCAACCGCACAACGGGTCGTAGACGTAATGCAGAATCATGGGGAAGCTCCAGCAAAACTGAGGAAATCGATGGCGGCAGATTAGTCCCTGCACTCATGGGGAAAAACGCTGGAAAGGCTTTCAGTCTGTTTCATGAATCGGTCGAATGGGCCGACCGGTCAGATTGTGTCGAACTAGACACAAATTGAAACAATCAGACAAGGGAACTTATAAGGAATAATTAACGGAAGTAAATGCAAAGCATTACCATTCGCGCGATCGAATTCTTCCACCCTTTCGGATGCGCTGTTCAATGCCTGCCCCGTTCCGTCTTACGCCCGTCACTCTTGGGCTTTCTGCTTTTCTGTCCAGCGGTTTTGCCTACTCCGCGACCGAGTTACCCGCCACCGCGATCAGCGCCGAAGCGCAAGCCGATGACCCACGGGTAAAGCTCAGCAGCACCGCGACCCGCACCTCGACACCCGTGCGCTATGTGCCGCAGGCGATCGATTCGATCAAGACCTCGAACGTCGCCAACTACGGCACCAATGACATCGCCGACGCCTTGAGCGGCATGCCCAACGTCAGCAGCAGCGCCGACACTCGCTTCGACAGCCTGCGCATTCGCGGCTTCGATGCCAGCAACGATTTCTATCTCGACGGCATCCGCGACGACAGCCAATACAAGCGCGACCTGCACAACATCGAACGCGTCGAAGTGCTCAAAGGCCCGGCCGCCGTGCTGTACGGCCGCGGCAGTCAGGGCGGGATCGTCAACCGCGTGAGCAAGATGCCCGAGTTCGGCCGCCGCTCGACCATCGAAGCTCAGGCTGGCAGCGAAGATTTGCGCAGTCTTTACGCCGACCTCAGCACCGACCCGAGCGAAAACATCAGCCTGCGCCTGAACATGGGCAACATGGATGAAAACAGTTTCCGTGACGGCGTCAGCGGCAATCGCCAGCTATTCGCGCCGTCGATGAGCTGGCAACTGACGCCGGATCTGAACTGGCTGGTGCAGTACGAATACAGCCGCTACAACCGCACCCCGGATCGCGGCATCCCTGGGGTCAACGGGCGTCCGGCCGATGTAGGTCGGGACACCACCTACGGCAACGATCACGACTTCATTGACGACAAGTCGCAATCGCTGCGCTCGAAACTCACCTACGAAATCAACGACAACTGGCAACTGCGCCAGACCCTCGGCGTGTTCAAGCTCGACAGCGATTTCGACAACACCTACCTCACCGGTTACACGCCGGCGACCAACAAGGTCACGCGCCAGCATTGGCAGCAGGATCTGACCACCCGCAACGTGTACAACAACCTCGAACTGGAAGGCGGATTCGATACCTTCGGCCTGGAACATCGTCTGCTCACTGGCGTCGAGATCGGCAGCCAGCGCCGCGATCCGATGCTGTACAACGCCGCCACTGGCAGAACGCCCGGCGCGCAGCCGGTGCCGTCGCTCGACTTGTACAACCCGAATCGCGATCTGCGCCACACCGGCAGCATGCAGGTCTCCAGCAGCAGCCACACCGAAGTCGAAAGCCGTGCGGTATATGTGCAAGATCAACTGCGCTTGAACGATCAATGGCAAGTGCTCGCCGGTCTGCGTTACGACACCTTCGATATCGAGTCGACCAACAAGCTGCGCAACATCTCGGAAGACCGCGACAGCCACAGCACCAGCCCGCGCGTCGGCCTGGTCTGGACGCCGCTGCAGAACCATTCGTTCTACGCCTCATGGTCCAAAACGTTTTCGCCAGTGGGCGGCGGCTTGATCGGCATCACCCCAGGCGCGGCCGGCAACACCAACGACCTCAGCCCCGAATTGACCAAGCAGAAAGAGATTGGCGTGAAGAGCGACTGGTTCGATGACCGCTTGAGCACCACGCTGGCGATCTATGACCTGGAACTCTATAACCGCCGTACTACCGACCCAAACGACCCGACTTTGACCGTGATGTCCGGTCTGCAGCGCTCGCGCGGGATTGAATTGACGGCCACTGGCAACATTGTCGGCAACTGGTACATGCGCGGTGGCGTCGGTATGCAGGACGCGAAGATCGAGAAGGACAACAACGGCCTGGAAGGCAAACGCATCAACAACGTCGCCAAGCACAACGGCAGCCTGTTCCTGACCTGGAAACCGGAAATGGGCTGGTACGGCGAAACCGGTCTGACCCTGGTGGGTCAACGCTATGCCGACAACGCCAACACCACCGTGTTGCCGGGTTATGGCCGTTGGGATGCGCTGGTCGGCTACCGCTTCAAGGATTGGGATTTGCGTACGGCGCTGAACAACATCACCGATCGTGAGTATTACGCGTCGGCGACCAGCCAGTATCAGATCCAGCCGGGTGCGCCACGTAGCGTCGTGATGACCGGCACCTATTCCTTCTGATTCAACGCAAAACCTGTAGGAGTGAGCCTGCTCGCGATAGCGGTGTGCCAGTGAATGTTGATGGCGACTGACGCACCGCTATCGCGAGCAGGCTCACTCCTACAATGGGTTTTGTGTCGTGCATAAAAAAGCGCCGCCATCCCGGCAGCGCTTTTACCAATCCCTGTTGTTCTTCTTATCCTTCCATCACAGCCCACAACGCGTCCAGTTCGGCCTCGCTGAACAGGTCAGCGGGGTAACGCTCGATCATCATCCGGCGCGGATCAGGTTGCCTGATCTGACGCGTTCCATTGGACTTCAACCAGTGCGCGACAATCTGGAGCGATTCGCCGTTAACGGCCATGGGATGCAACGTCCGCTCGCTGACTACGTTCACTTCGGCGTTCATTTTCAGCGCTCTCTCCCCGTTCGTGAGCGGCTACGTTATCCAAGGTTTATGACAGAACTGTTGAAGTTCTTCCCCCTCCCTAGTGCCCTTAGTCGGATACAAGACCTATGCCAAGGTTTCTGATTTGTCGACAAGCGGATACAAAGAAGCCCGCAGTCCAACCGGGCTGCGGGCTTCTTTACATGCATAGCGAGCTAATCATTGCTCGGCTGATTTGTTAATCAACTCAAGCTGTTACGACTCAACTCACTCTTTGTGCGGCGCGGGTTGCTGTTGGGTAAGGCAGTGGATATTGCCGCCACCCAGTAACAGTTCACGGCCCGGCACCAGCACCACTTCATGCTGCGGGAACAGCTTCTGCAGAATCTCTTTCGCCGGCGCGTCCATTGGATCGTCGAAGCTCGGCGCGATGATGCCGCCGTTGACGATCAGGAAGTTCACATAGGAACCAGCCAGACGCACCGATGGATTGCGTTCCTGGGTGCCGTCCACCGGATCGACACCGGCGCACTCTTCTTCGGTCGCGTACAGCGGCCCCGGAATCGGCATTTTGTGCACCGTGAATGGGCGCCCCTTGGCGTCGGTGCTGCTTTGCAGGACTTTCATCGCCGCCTGGCAGCGCGGGTAGTTCGGATCCTGCGGATCGTCGGTCCACGCCAGCAGCACTTCGCCCGGACGCACGTAGCAGCAGAAGTTATCCACATGGCCGTCGGTTTCGTCGTTGAACAAACCGTCCGGCAGCCAGATGATTTTATCCACAGACAGATTGGCGCTGAGCACCGCTTCAATCTCTTCGCGGCCCAGATGTGGATTGCGGTTGCGGTTGAGAAGGCACTCTTCAGTGGTGATCAGCGTGCCTTCGCCGTCGACGTGAATCGAACCGCCTTCTAGCACGAAACCTTCTGTGCGATAACGCGGGCTGCGCTCGATCTCGAGGATCTTGCCGCCGACCTGCGAATCACGATTCCACGGCGAGTACAGACCGCCGTCGAAACCGCCCCAGGCGTTGAAGTCCCAGTTCACACCGCGCACTTCGCCGCTGTTGTTGATGACGAAGGTCGGGCCGCTGTCGCGTACCCAGGCGTCATCGCTGGACATCTCGACCACGCGGATATTCGGCACGTCGAGGCGTGCGCGGGCGTTTTCATATTGGCCGGCGGACACGGCCACGGTTACCGGTTCAAAACGCGCGATGGCTTTGGCCACCGCGGCGTGTGCGGCTTGCGCCGGTTTGCCGCCCAGACGCCAGTTGTCCGGGCGCTCGGGCCAGATCATCCAGGTCTGCGTTTGCGGCGCCCACTCGGCCGGCATGTAAAAGCCGTCGGCGCGCGGGGTACTTTTCAAGGTGGTCATCGGGATCAGGACTCCAGGGAACCGTCGAGGGTTTTCAACGCGCCGTACAGGTTCGGACGGCGGTCACGGAATGAACCCCACGCGCTGCGAATGTGTTCGAGCTCGTCGAGGTTGAAAGTGTGCACAAGAATACCTTCTTCGGTTTTATTCAGCTCCTGCACTTTTTCGCCAAACTGGTTGGCGATGAACGAAGAGCCGTAGAACGTGATGTCGTAGCCGTCCTGTTCTTCGTTGCCGATGCGGTTACTGGCGATCAACGGCATCAGGTTGGCGCCGGCATGACCCTGCTGCACGCGCTGCCAGTGATCGCACGACGAGATGGTTTTGTCGTGCGGCTCGCTGCCGATTGCGGTTGGATAAAAGAGTATTTCAGCGCCTTGCAAGGCCATGCTGCGTGCAGCTTCCGGGAACCACTGATCCCAGCAGATGCCCACGCCGATCTTCGCGTAACGGGTGTTCCACACTTTGAAACCGGTGTCGCCCGGGTTGAAGTAGTACTTCTCGTGGTAACCCGGGCCGTCCGGGATGTGGCTTTTACGATAAATCCCGAGGTTGCTGCCGTCGGCGTCGATGATCGCGATGCTGTTGAAACGCGCACGGCCGGCCAATTCGTAGAAGCTGATCGGCAGCACCACTTGCAGCTCTTTGGCGATTTTCTGGAAATGTTTGATCGCGACGTTTTCTTCCACCGTCGTCGCCAGTTGCAGGTAGTCCGGGTTTGGCTTCTGGCAGAAGTACGGCGCCTCGAACAGCTCCTGAATCAGGATGATCTGCGCGCCTTTGGCGGCGGCTTCGCGCACCAGTCTTTCAGCGATTTCGAGGTTGGCTTGCAGATCCCAGGAACAGGCCATCTGAGTGGCGGCAACGGTAACGATACGGCTCATGAATCATCTCCGGGCAAGTGCTTTGACGGCCGACAATTCGACCGAAAAGAAAAACGCGCGCACCGAACATGAGATCGCCATGCCGGAGCAATGGCGACTTTATAGCCGATAAATATCGGCTTTAGAAGCTTGTTAAATGCCTTTCGTCTAAATAAATTCAATAAATACCGATACAAATCGAATTAGAAACCAAAAACAAATGTGGGAGCGAGCCTGCTCGCGAAGGCGATTGATCAATCAACACAGTTGTTGAATGAGAAACCGCTTTCGCGAGCAGGCTCGCTCCCACAGGAGGTCAGCGTGAGGGCTTACAGGCCTTCGCTGAGGACCCGATCAAGCATGTCGACAAAGAAATCCACACTCTGACGCGACGTCACCATCGGTGGCTTGATCTTGAGAATGTTCAGATCATCGCCGGTCGGCTGCATGAAAATCCCCAACTCGCGCAGGCGATCGCACAGCAACGCAGTTTCTTCGGTCGCCGCCTCCAGCGTCTCGTGGTTGCGGATCAACTCAAGCCCCAGATAAAACCCGGAGCCGTGCACCGCGCCCACCAGCGGATGTTTATCGATCAACGCTTCGAGTCGCACCTTGAAGTGGCCACCGACCACCTGCGCGTTCTCCCAGAGTTTTTCTTCTTCCATCACATCGAGCACCGCCATGCCGATCTGGCAACTGACCGGACTACCGCCCGCCGACGAAAAGAAATAACCCTCGGCCTCCAGCGCCTCGGCAATTTCCCGCCGCGTGATGACCGCACCCAGCGGCTGACCATTGCCCATGCCCTTGGCCATGCAGATGATGTCCGGCACCACGCCCTGCTCTTCAAAGCCCCAGAAGCAATGACCCATGCGCCCGTACCCGACCTGCACTTCGTCGGCGATGCACACGCCGCCCTGCGCGCGCACCAACCCGTACACCTGTTTCAAATATCCCGGCGGCAGCGAGATACCGCCGGCATTGCCATACACCGGCTCGCAGATAAACCCGGCCAATTGGCGCTTCTGCTCGGCGAGTTTTTCCAGGTGGTGCTCAACGCTGCGCACATAATCCGGCGCTGAATCGAGACCGCGGAATTCACCGCGATACGTGTTTGGCGCCGGTACCGGATGCACCCAGTCCGGGCGGCTTTCCAAGGCTTTCGGGTTGTCGGCGATTGACGTCGATACCGCATCGGCACCGACCGTCCAGCCGTGATAGGCCTCAAGCACGCTGATCATGTCGCGCCCGCCGCTATAGGCCCACGCCAGACGAATCGCCAGGTCATTGGCCTCGCTGCCGCTGTTGACCAGAAACACTCGATTCATGCCTTCCGGCGCCAATTTCAGCAAGCGCTCGGAAAACTCCGCCACCGCCGCATAGTTGAATCGCGAGTTGGTGTTGAGCAACGACCACTGGCGAGCCGCGACCGCTGCCATGCGCGGGTGACCGTGACCGAGCACTGCCACGTTGTTGAGCATGTCCAGATAGGAACGGCCCTGCATGTCGATCAGGTGATTGCGCCAGCCACGTTCGATGCGCGGCGGGTCGACGTAGTAGTGCTTTTGCGTGCGAGCGAAACTGGCGTCGCGGCGTTCGAGCAGGGTTTTCGCGTCCAGCTCCGGCTCGGCATCGCAGGCCAGTCCTAACAACGCCGCTGGCGACGGGCACAGGGCCTGCCACGCCGCTGCAAGCGCAGGGGTGCAAAACAACGGCGCATTGAGTTGCGCGCCACGGCACAACTGCACCCGCAACGGGCCGCTGACCGCGCCCAGCACCTGACCTTTGACCAGCGCCGCGCCACTGTGCAGCGACGGTGTTACGCCCCACAGGCGCACGCTGAGTTGCGGGCCATCCAGTTGCAGCACACCGTCTGCGGCTTGATGTACGACGCCAGCGAATGGCGCCTCCACGGTGCTGCCATCGGGCACGCGCAATTCCACGTGCAGCGGGAAGGTATCCGGTTCAACGGCACTGTCGGGACGAGTGCGCGACAAACGGTACTGACCGTAACGGCTTGCCGCCAAACCATGGGCAGCTGCCGCTTCGTTCAACAGGTGCTGATCGATGCCTTCCTGCTCCCAGTTGCCGGCCTCGAAATGCGGGCTGAGGACACCGAGATCGATCAGGGCAAATTCACGCCCGACCAGACCGGGCAGCAAGGGCGCAAAACCTTCGCCGTCGATCGCCGGCAAGCTGTGACCGACGGCCGTGAGGATCGCCGCTTCCATCAGCGCCTGCGGCACCGAAGTGGCCACGCGGAAGATTTCCCACTCATGGGTGAGGTTGTCGCGGCTGTAAATATTCGTCGGGTCGATGCTGACCTGTTGCTCACCACTGAGCACCAGCACCGCCGCACGCGCGACGATCAATGGCCACAGCGCTTGCAACTCTTCGTGTTGCAACGGGTTGACCGCGTGGTAAGCCTGAACCGCCGGCAGGATGACGAACGGATCACCACCGGCGTGATGCAGCAACGCCGCACAAGTCACCGACAGATCGCTGATGCGCCAGGTGCGTACCAGATCGCCAAAGTCGATCACGCCCTGCAATTGCCAGTGCCGCTGGGCATCGCGCGCCCAGACAGCGTTGTCATCGGTGATGTCCATGTGGATCGCCTGCACCGGCAGTTTGCCCTGCAACGGTTGCAAGCGGCGCTCGGCCGTTCTGCCGCATCGGCAATCAATGCGCGTTGCTGCTCATCCTTGATCACCGGCAGCAGATGGCTGATCAGTGCGCTGGCGTGGCGCGCATCCCACTGTAACGTGCGCTCAAGGCCCGGATGGTCGAACCCGGCCAGCGCCAGATCCATCTCACCGCAGAGCCGGCCGAACCCCGCCACCACATCACGACCCAAGTGATCGAGATGCGTCAGCGGCTGGCCCTCGATGTAATCCAGCAGCCGCACATGAACCGCTTCGCCGCCGACTTCCAGCGACAGCAGATCCTCGCCATTATTGGCCGCGATCACCCGCGGCACCGTCACCGCAGAATGCTCGGCCAGGTATTTGAGACCGGCGTGTTGGGCTTGCAGCTCCACCAGGGCGTAATCGCCACGGCAGATTTTCAGCACAAACCGCCCGCGCGGGCTGTCGACGCGAAAATTCAGATCCTGCTGACTGCCAAGGGCCTGCAACGTGCCGCTGAGTCCGTAATGCTCCGCCAACCATTGCAGGGCCTGCTCCGCAGGAACCTGCGGGCAGGGCAAACTGGCGCGATGAATCAACGTGGCGAGCGGCATGAAACGACCCCTGAAATTTTATTAGGCGCCTATATCGCCATTGGTTCGCAGGATCCGCAACCCCCAACCGCGTAAAGGTATCGGGGCTATTTCTCTTCCGGCACTCGCACCCTTGGACACTTTGCGCAAGAATGTCGGCCATTCACACCTGCCTATGGAAATCCTCATGAATGTAATCACCACCGACCTGCCCGGTGTCCTGATCATCGAACCGAAGGTGTTTGGTGACGAGCGCGGTTTTTTCTACGAGAGCTTCAATGCCAAAGCGTTCCAGGACGCCACCGGTCTGGACACGCAATTCGTCCAGGACAACCACTCGCGTTCGCAAAAAGGCGTGTTGCGTGGCCTGCATTACCAACTGCAAAACACCCAGGGCAAACTGGTCCGCGTGACCGTTGGCGAAGTATTGGATGTGGCCGTGGATATTCGCCGCAGCTCGCCGCACTTCGGCAAATCCGTAGCGGTACGTCTTTCTGCCGACAATCATCGCCAACTGTGGGTACCGGAAGGTTTCGCCCATGGTTTCGTGGTGCTGAGCGAGTTCGCTGAATTCCTCTACAAGACCACCAACTACTACGACCCATCGTCCGAGCGCAGCATTCGCTGGGATGATCCCGCTCTGGGCATCGACTGGCAGCTGGACGAAGCGCCGAAGCTGTCCGCCAAGGATCAAGCCGCAGCGCTGCTCAAGGACGCTGACGTCTTCGCCTGAGCCGGGTCTGTACGAAAACTCGCCGAGCGGCGATCAGGCAAGGCAAAAACAGGCGAGGAAGCGGAGTTTAGGCCCCTAAATGAGCATTCCGAGCCTGTTTTTAACGCAGCACGATCGACGCGCAGGCAGTTTTCGTACAGAGCCGAGGCATAATGCGCCTGACATCTCAGGCGCATCCGGCTCATGAAACCAACCCTTCCCCGCAGACCTCGTTGGCGCAGCCTCGCCCTGCTGGCCCTGTGTCTGGCGCCGCTGTTGTGGCCGCTGGAACATCTGGCCGAGCGCTATTACCGCAGCGAACTGGCCGGCCAGAACCGTCAGACCCTCGACCTGTACGTCGCCAACCTGTTGGGCACCCTGCACCGCTACGAAGTGTTACCACAGATTCTCGGCGACCTGCCGGCCCTGCGCTCGGTCCTCGGCGCACCGGACGACGGCGTCACCCAAGGCAATGCCAACCGTCTGCTGAAGAACATCGCTGCGCAGACCGGCGCCGAAGTCATGTACCTGATGGACACCAGCGGCCAGACGCTGGCAGCGTCGAATTGGGACAAGCACGACAGTTTTGTCGGTCGCAACTTCTCCTTCCGCCCGTATTTCAGTGAAGCCATGGCCGGACGCCTCGGGCGCTTTTTCGGTCTCGGCACCACCTCGGCCAAGCGCGGTTACTTCTTCGCCGCCGCCGTGCGCAATGGCGAAAAAATCATCGGCGTGCTGGTGATCAAGGTCGACCTCGACCATACCGAAAGCCTGTGGGGCAAAACCCCGGAACAACTGCTGGTGACCGACCACAACGGCGTGGTCATCCTCACCTCGCGTCCGGAATGGCGCTTTCGCTCGACCCGTAACTTGAGCGACGGCGAACGCTCAGCGATCACCGCCATCCAGCCTTACCCTACCCGTGAGCCACGTCCATTGAACCTCAGCCCCAGCGCGTGGCTGATCCAGACCCACGACATCGCCGAAACCGGCTGGAGCGTGAGCATCCTCGCGCCGCGCACGCTGATCGACCGTCCGGTGCGCACCGTGGTTGCGATCGGCGGCGCCACACTGCTGGTGGTGATGTTGTTGCTCGGTCTGATGATGCAGCGCCGCCGCCACTATCTCGAACGCATTGCCTTTGAAGCCAAGGCACGCCGAGAACTGGAAGGCCGCGTGGCGGAACGCACCAGCGACCTCGAAGGCCTCAACCGGCGTTTGAAGGAAGAGGTGCTGGAGCGTGAGCAGGCTCAGCAGGAGCTGGTGCGCGCCCAGGATGATTTGGTTCAGGCCGGCAAGCTGTCGGCGCTGGGGACGATGTCCGCAAGCATCAGCCACGAACTCAATCAGCCGCTGGCAGCGATCCGCAGCTACGCGGAAAACGCCGAGGTGTTGCTCGATCATCAGCGCACCGACGATGCGCGCGGCAACCTCAAACTGATCAGCGAACTGACCGGACGCATGGCCTCGATCATCGCCCATCTGCGCGCCTTTGCCCGCCGTGATCGCCACGCGCCGGAAAGCGTTGCCCTGCAACCGGCGCTCGACGATGCCTTGGCACTGCTGGCCAAACGGCGCCGGAGCATGGAAGTCGAGCTGATCCGCGATCTGCCGGCCGCCACCCTGTGGGTCGAGGCCGGGGAAACGCGTCTGCGCCAAGTGCTCGGTAACCTGCTCGCCAACGCTCTCGATGCCCTTACCGAAAAAGGCCCGCCGCGCAAATTGTGGTTGAGTGCCGAATCCACCACCGAGGGCGTCAATCTGTACATTCGCGACAACGGCCCGGGCTTCTGCATGGAAGCCCTCGGCCGCGCCAGTGAGCCTTTCTACACGACCAAGACCCGCACTCAGGGTCTGGGGCTGGGTCTGGCCATTTGTGAAACGCTGATGCGCGCCTTCGGCGGTGAACTGTCGTTCGCCAACCACAAGCAAGGTGGCGCCTTGATTACCCTGCGGCTGCGCGCCGGTGCGCCCGGGGTCAGCCTGCAACCGTCCGAGGATCGAAGTGCATGACCATCGACAATCGCATTCAGGTGGTGTTGATCGACGACGATCCGCACCTGCGTCAGGCCCTTGGTCAGACACTGGATCTGGCAGGGCTGAAAATTCTGCCGCTGTCCGAAGCCAAAGGCCTGGCCGCACAGCTTGAGCGTGACTGGCCGGGTGTGGTGGTCAGCGACATTCGCATGCCGGGCATGGATGGCCTCGAATTGTTAAGCGAATTGCACGCGCAGGATCCCGAACTGCCGGTGCTGCTGATCACCGGCCACGGCGACGTGCCGCTGGCGGTGCAGGCCATGCGCGCCGGCGCTTATGACTTTCTCGAAAAACCTTTCGCCAGCGATGCGCTGCTCGACAGCGTGCGTCGCGCGCTGGCCCTGCGCCGACTGGTGCTGGACAACCGCAGCCTGCGCCTGGCCCTGAGCGACCGCAATGAACTGAGTGCGCGGCTGGTCGGCCATTCGACGCCCATGTTGCGTTTGCGCGAGCAGATCGGTGCGCTGGCCGCGACCAAGGCGGACGTGCTGATCCTCGGCGAAACCGGCGCCGGCAAAGAAGTGGTCGCCCGTGCGCTGCACGATTTATCCAGCCGCCGTAACGGCCCGTTCGTGGCGATCAACGCCGGCGCACTGGCCGAGTCGGTGGTGGAAAGCGAACTGTTCGGCCACGAACCGGGCGCGTTCACCGGCGCGCAAAAACGCCGCATCGGCAAATTCGAATTCGCCAATGGCGGCACGCTGTTTCTTGATGAAATCGAAAGCATGAGCATGGACGTGCAGGTGAAGTTGCTGCGCATGCTGCAGGAGCGCGTGGTCGAGCGTCTGGGTGGCAATCAACTGATCCCGCTGGACATCCGCGTGATCGCCGCGACCAAGGAAGACCTGCGCCAGGCCGCCGATCAGGGGCGCTTCCGCGCCGACTTGTATTACCGCCTCAACGTTGCGCCGCTGCGCATTCCGCCGCTGCGCGAACGCGGCGAAGATGCGCTGGTGCTGTTCCAGCATTACGCCGATGAAGCCAGCGCCCGCCACGGCCTGCCGCCTCACGAACTGCAACCGGCACAACGCGCCTTGCTGCTGCGTCACACCTGGCCGGGCAACGTACGAGAACTGCAGAATGCTGCCGAACGCTTCGCCTTGGGTCTGGAACTGGCGTTGGATAACGCTGGCGCCGAAGGTGGGGGTAACACCACAGTCGAAGTCATCAACGGCGGCCTCAGCGAGCAAGTGGAAAACTTCGAAAAATCCTTGATCGCGGCCGAACTGGCGCGCTCCCACAGTTCGGTGCGCAGCCTCGCCGAAGCCCTGGGCATTCCGCGCAAGACCCTGCATGACAAGTTGCGCAAGCATGGCCTCAACTTCGGCGACAGCAATCCTGGGGACGAGAACGAATGAGCACCGACAGTCACTATCTGGAGTCCGTGCTCCATCACGATATTCCACTGACCCGCGACATGGGCCTCAAAGTGCTCGACTGGCGCGAGCAGCAATTGAGTCTGCATTTACCGCTGGATCCGAACGTCAATCACAAGAGCACCATGTTCGGCGGCAGTCTTTACTGCGGCGCGGTGCTGGCCGGTTGGGGCTGGTTGCATTTGCGTCTGAAAGAAGAAGGAATCACCGACGGGCACATTGTGATTCAGGAGGGACAGATCCGTTATCCACTGCCCGTGACCGGCGATGCCGTAGCAATTTGCCCGGCGCCCGATGCGAAGGTGTGGAAGAAGTTTCTGGCGATGTATCAGCGTTATGGGCGGGCGCGGTTGGTGCTCGATACGCGGATTGTCAATCAGGGCAGCAACGAGGACGCCGTGACATTTACCGGCCAGTACGTTTTGCACCGCTGAAGATCAAAAGCCCCTCACCCTAGCCCTCTCCCCGAGAGAGAGGGGACTGATTGGGGGATGCTTCAGACGTACACCGACCTGATGGCGCTTTGCTGAATCCATAATCGACCTCATCTTTCAGGTCGATGTATGACGCAAGACAACTCGGTCGGCTCCCTCTCCTGGGGGAGAGGGCTGGGGTGAGGGGATGCCGGATCAGCCGACTTAACCGCGAGCCAACTCCAACAATCGCGAACGCCAGGCTGCCCTCGCCGGCAGCGCCAAAAAGAACTCATTGCGCAGCGATTCCCGCGCCGGATAACTGAACGCTTCCCCGCGCAGATCCAACACTTCACCGCCCGCACCTTCCAGCACACCCTGCGCCGCCGCCGTGTCCCATTGCGAAGTCGGCGCCAGTCGCGGATAGCAATCCGCCGCGCCTTCAGCCAGCAGGCAAAATTTCAGCGAGCTGCCAATATTCGCCAATTGCAACTCGCCCAGGCTCGCACTCAGCCCGGCCAGCAGACGCTCCTGCTCGGGACTCGAATGGCGACGGCTGGCGACCACGGTAAACGCCTCACCCGGCCCCGGCACATCGCGTACCTGAATCGCATCCGGCGTGCCGCCCTTGTCGCAGCGCCATGCGCCAAGCCCGGCACCGCCAACGTAGAAACGACCATTGGTCGGCATCGACACCACGCCAAACACCACTCGACCGTCTTCGATCAACGCGATGTTGACGGTGAACTCTTCACTGCCGCTGATGAATTCCTTGGTGCCATCCAGCGGATCGACCAACCACCAGCGCTGCCAGCCGGCGCGTACGCTCTGGGGAATGTTGGCGTCCTCTTCCGATAACACTGGAATGCTCGCATCCAGCGCCGTCAGACCGGCGACAATCAGGTGATGCGCGGCCAGATCCGCCGCCGTCACGGGCGAGTCATCGGACTTGGCCGTGACTTCAACGCCGGAGCGCCAGAACGGCAAAGTCACCTCGCCAGCCTGCAATGCCAGCTCAACGACCGGCGCCATCAACGGGTGGGGAAAATTCATCGACGCTTCACTCATGCTGGGAAGAATCCGCGCTGGGTCAGCAGATCGCGGGTCAAATACAGGGCGGCCAGGGCGCGACCTTCGGAAAATTGCGGATTGAGCGCCAGCGACGACAGTTCGCGCAGGTTCACTTTATCGACACGCATCGGCTCGGGCTCGTCGCCTTCCAGCCGCTCTTCGTACAAATCGGTAGCCAGAACGACCTGGATCTTCTGGCTCATGTAACCGGGCGACAGCGACAGCTCGGTCAGATGCTCCAGTTGTCGCGCGCCAAAACCAGCTTCTTCCTTGAGTTCGCGCTCGGCGGCTGCCAATACGTCTTCGCCCGGTTCGATCAAACCTTTAGGCAAGGACAGTTCGTACTCATCGGTACCGCCGCAGTATTCCTCGACCAGCACTGCGTGTTCAGCATCCAGCATCGCCACAATCATTACCGCGCCGTAGCCCGCACCTTTGCCGACCAGACGCTCGTAAGTGCGTTCCACGCCGTTGGAAAAGCGCAGCTTGAGTTCTTCGACGCAAAACAGACGACTGGTGGCGACGATCTCGCGGGCAAGTACGGTGGGTTTCTGGCGCATGCAAAGCTCCTTGGCGTGAACGCGCTACTATAACGCGGCTTTCCCGATTGTTTATGTCGGATATCTTTCTACCGCTCGAGACGTTGCCATGCCTTCATTACCGTGGTCCGACATCGATACCGTTCTGCTCGACATGGACGGCACGCTGCTGGATCTGCACTTCGACAATCACTTCTGGCTGGAACACCTGCCGCAGCGCTACGCCGAACTGCACGGGGTCAGCCGGGCCATGGCCGAGATGGAATTGCAGCCGATGTTCGAACGCCACGCCGGCCAGCTGCAGTGGTATTGCCTGGATTTCTGGAGTGCCGAGCTGAAGTTGTCGGTGCGGGAATTGAAGCTCGAAACCGCGCATCTGATTGCCTTGCGGCCGGATGCCGATACCTTTCTGGAAGCAATCAAACGTGCCGGTAAACGGGTGATCATGATCACCAATGCACACCGCGACTCACTGTCGCTGAAGCTTGAGCGGATTGAGCTGGCGCCGTATTTCGAACGGCTGATCAGCTCGCATGATTACGGGTTTCCCAAGGAGAACCCGCAGTTCTGGGATGCCTTGCAGGCGGATATCGGTTTTGATCCGGCGCGCAGTCTGTTTATCGACGATACCTTGCCGATTCTGCGCAGTGCGCGGGATTTTGGTGTGGCGCATTTGTTGGCGGTGAAAGAGCCGGACAGCCGCAAGGGGCCGAAGGACACGGCTGAGTTTGCGGCGGTTGAGGATTACCGGGATTTGATTGCAGGGCTTTGATTCCGAGTTGCCCCATTCGCAAGCAGGCTCGCTCCCACATTTGGAATGCGATCCAATGTGGGAGCGAGCCTGCTCCGGGCGGCGTTCCGACGAAAGCGTTTTATCGGTTACTCAGGAATACGCAGCGTCTGCCCCGGATAGATTTTGTTCACATCCTTGAGCATCGGTTTGTTGGCATCGAAAATTTTCTGATACTTGTTGGCATCCCCGTACACACGCAGAGAAATCGCGCTAAGGGTGTCACCCGACTTGACCACGACAAATTGTGCGGCAGTGACAACCGGCCCGCTCACGGTGATCTGATCATCCACGCTGCCAACCCCGGCAATATTGCCCACCGCCAGCAGAATCTTCTCTTTCTCTTCCTGACTCGCAACCTCACCGGTGACGGTCACTTTGTCGCCATCCACCGTCGCCTGAACATTCGGATTGCCCAGACCGACCTTGCTGATGTGTTCCTTCAACTGCTCACTGGCATTGGCGTTGCCCGGGGTCAGCAGATCGATCAGCTTCTCACCGGCTTCTTTCACAAAGCTCAAAAGACTCATAGCGCACACTCCTTGATTTGGGTTCCAGACGTCCAAGCCTAGACCACGACGGACAAACCCGGTTCCAAGCCGACCAATGACCCTGCCACCGCGCAAGCGGTAGAATCGCCCACCCCCGCCAGCGCCTGGAGCGAAGATGGACATCAAGCAGCTGAAATTCCTCATCGCCCTCGACGAAACCCGCCACTTCGGCCAGGCCGCCGCGCGTTGTCATATCACCCAGCCTACCCTGTCGATGCGCCTGCGCAGCCTTGAAGAAGAGCTCGACCTGCCACTGGTCAACCGGGGCCAGCGTTTCGAAGGCTTCACCGCGCCGGGCGAGCGGGTGCTGGCGTGGGCACGTTCGGTGATGGCGGCCTATGACGGCTTGCACGCCGAAGCGGCAGCGTGTCGCGGCAATCTGATCGGCACGCTGCGGCTGGGCGTGGTGCCGCTGTCGAGTTTCGATCCGCTGCCGTTGATGCAACGCCTGCACAGCGCCCACCCGAATTTGCGTTTTGAAATGTCGGCGCTGAGTTCCGAGCAAATTCTTGAGCATTTGGCGAACAACCGCATCGATCTCGGCGTGTCTTATCTTGATCGACTGGATAACGAGCGCTTCGAATCCCTGGCCTTCAGTGAAACGCGCATGGGCCTGCTGTACGACCAGCGCACCTTTACCTTCGGTGAAGCCCCGCTGAGCTGGGAATCACTGATCGAATTGCCGCTGGGCATGCTCACCAGCGGCATGCACTTTCGCCAGTCCATCGACCACAACTTCCACAGCCGTGGCCTGACCCCGCAACCCTTGCTGCAAACCGACGCCGTGCATCAATTGTTACAAGCCGTGCACGGTGGGTTCTGCTGCGCGATCATGCCGCTCGACGGTGGTCTGGAAAAACTCACCGACCACCTGCGCCTGCAACCCATCGAAAACGCCCAGACCCTCGCCCCGCTGGGCCTGATCATGCGTCGCGGAGCGCCACGCTCGGCGCTGGCGGAGGCCTGTTTCGCGCTGTATCGAGAATCACCAACAGCCTCTTGATCGACGGCATCTATCGATAGATCGACACTAGCGATTAGACGCGACAACTTGCCGCGCCTAGTCTTAACGTTGATCAAACCGTCGGTGATGCCATGAACGCCAAGCGCCCAGCCTGCGCGGCGCCTGCAATTGAAACGCCCGCGCCTGCCGCCAGCCAGACCTACAGTTACAGCGATTTGCCCCGCGAGGAATCGGCCAGCACTGCGCTCGCCGAGGAAGTCGCGTTGGCGATCGCCTACAACGGCATCAGTCAGGCGGTGATGCTGGTGACACCGACCGACCTTGAAGACTTCATCGTCGGCTTCAGCCTCGGCAGCGGCATCATCGAGGACGCGACCGACATCTATGACTTGCAACTGACCGGCGCTGGATCTGCGCAATACGCGCAAGTGACCATCGCCAACCGTGCGTTCTGGAACCTCAAGCAACAGCGTCGGCAAATGGCTGGCACCAGCGGTTGCGGGTTGTGCGGTGTGGAAGCGGTGGAGCAAGCGCTGCCAGATCTCAAAGTCCTGGCCGGCGCAGCGTTACCACCGATCGAATGGCTCGACGGTTTGCGCCAGCGCATCGGCGCGTTTCAGCCTTTGGGTCAGCATTGCGGCGCCGTGCACGCGGCCGTGTTCATGAATGCCAGCGGCGAATTGCTGCTCGGCCGCGAAGACATCGGCCGGCACAACGCCCTCGACAAGCTGATCGGCGGACTGATCCGGCAAAAGATATCCACAGAAGGCGGCCTGGCGATTGTCACCAGCCGTTGCAGCCTCGAATTGATCCAGAAAGTCTTGCGCGCCGGCATCCAGACTTTAGTCAGCCTGTCCGCGCCCACGGGCCTTGCCGTGCAATGGGCCCGTCGACACAACCTCAATCTCATCCACCTGCCGCAGAAAAGTGCGCCGCGGGTGTATAGCCCCGCGATGGAGAATCAAGCGTGAGCCAACATCATCAAGCCGACCAGAAACCTGTCCCGCGCTACAAGCCTTACAAAGGCGCTGCCGGCGGCTGGGGTGCCCTGATCAGTGTGGCCCAGGCCTGGTTGACCAGCGACAACGCCCTGAAAAACCTGCGCATGATGCTCAAGACCAACCAGAACGGCGGCTTCGACTGCCCCGGTTGCGCGTGGGGCGATTCGCCGGAAAGCGGCATGGTCAAGTTCTGCGAGAACGGCGCGAAAGCGGTGAACTGGGAAGCCACCAAGCGCCGCGTCGATGCCAAGTTCTTCGCCAAACACAGCGTCACTTCGTTGCTGGAGCAGAGCGATTACTGGCTGGAATATCAGGGTCGTCTGACCGAGCCGATGGTCTACGACGCCGAAACCGATCGCTACAAACCGATCAGTTGGGACGACGCCTACACGCTGATCGCCAAGCACCTGCAAAGCCTGCCGAGCCCGGATCTGGCCGAGTTCTACACCTCGGGTCGCGCCAGCAACGAGGCGGCGTACCTGTATCAACTGTTCGTGCGCGCTTACGGCACCAACAACTTCCCTGACTGCTCGAACATGTGCCACGAGGCCAGCGGTGTGGCGTTGGCGCAAAGCGTTGGCGTCGGTAAAGGCACCGTGACCTTCGACGATTTCGAACACGCCGACGCGATTTTCGTCTGGGGCCAGAACCCGGGTACCAACCACCCACGCATGCTCGAACCCCTGCGTGAAGCGGTGAAGCGCGGTGCACAAGTGGTGTGCATCAACCCGTTGAAGGAACGCGGTCTGGAACGTTTCCAGCATCCGCAACACCCGATCGAAATGCTCACCAACGGTGACAAGCCGACCAACACCGCCTATTTCCGCCCGGCCCTCGGTGGCGACATGGCGCTGCTGCGCGGCATGGCCAAGTTCCTTCTGCAATGGGAGCGCGATGCGCAGAAGGCTGGCGAACCTGCCGTGTTCGATCACGACTTCCTCAATGCCCACAGCGCCAACGTGCTGGAGTATCTCGGCGTGGTCGATGACACACCGTGGGAACAGATCGTCGAGCAATCCGGCCTGACTCTTGTCGAGATCGAGCAAGCCGCGCGCATGTACGCCAAAGGCAAGAACGTGATCATGTGCTGGGCGATGGGCATCACCCAGCATCGCCACTCGGTGCCGACCATCCAGGAAATCGCCAACCTGATGCTGCTGCGCGGCAACATCGGCAAACCGGGCGCAGGCCTGTGCCCGGTGCGCGGCCACAGTAACGTGCAGGGCGACCGCACGATGGGCATCAACGAGCGTCCGCCGGTGGCGTTCCTTGATTCGCTGGAACGACGCTTCCAGTTCAAGGTGCCGCGCCACAACGGCCACAACGTGGTCGAGGCGATCCATGCGATGGCCGAAGGTCGCGCCAAAGTCTTCATCGGTCTGGGCGGCAACTTCGCCCAAGCCACGCCGGATAGCCCGCGTACCTTCGCCGCGCTAAGCAATTGCGACCTGACCGTGCAGATCAGCACCAAACTCAACCGCAGCCACCTCGCTCACGGTAAAGACGCGCTGATCCTGCCGTGCCTCGGTCGTACCGACATCGACATCCAGACCGAAGGCCCGCAAGCGGTCACCGTGGAAGATTCGTTCAGCATGGTTCACGCCTCCAACGGTCAGTTGCAGCCGCTGTCGAACCAGATGCGCTCCGAGCCGTCGATCATCGCCGGTATCGCTGCCGCCACGCTGGGCAGCAAACCGGTGGACTGGAACTGGCTGGTGGCCGATTACGGGCGCATCCGCGAACTGATCGCCGACACCATTCCCAACTTCAAAGAGTTCAACGAGAAGATCAAGAACCCGGGCGGTTTCTACCTCGGTAACAGCGCTGGCGCGCGCAAGTGGAACACGCCATCGGGCCGGGCCAATTTCCGCGCGAACATGCTGCCGAAAGATCTTGTGCACGAGCGCACCCGCGCGACCGGACAACTGCCGGACCTGATCCTGCAATCGATGCGCTCCCACGATCAGTACAACACGACGATTTATGGTCTCGACGACCGTTATCGCGGGGTCAAGGGCCAGCGTGATGTGCTGTTCGCCAATGAGGCGGACATCATTCGTCTGGGCTTCCGTCCGGGGCAGAAGGCTGACATTGTTTCGCTGTGGGATGATGGCCGCGAGCGTCGGGTAAAGGGCTTCACGCTGCTGGCATTTGATATTCCGGCGGGACAAGCGGCAGCTTATTACCCGGAAGTGAATCCGCTGGTGCCGCTGGAAAGCACCGGGGATGGCAGCCATACACCGACGTCGAAGTTCATTGCGATTCGGCTGGAAGCGGCGAGTGAGACTGGGTTGATCATGGCCAAGTCCGCGTAACGCGATGTCAGAACCGGCCTCTTCGCGAGCAAGCTCGCTCCCCCACATTGGAATGCATTTCAAATGTGGGAGCGAGCCTGCTCGCGAAGGCGTTGGTTCAGACAATACCTTTCTAAGCTCAAACGCTTTCAACCGCCCACAAAAAAGGCCGCTTTTTCACAAAAGCGGCCTGTCCGAAGTAGCTAAAGACCGGCGAAAATCGGTTAAGTTCCGCTGATAAAACAGCAACTTGCAAAATTGTATACAAGTCGTGTTATTCGTCGGATTTCGATTGTCACGCTTGTTACACAGCCTCAGGATCGGCGCCGTCATCCCTTTGAGGCTCATCTATGAAGTTCTCCTCGATTCTCTTGTTGTCCCTTGGCCTGGTCAGTGGTTTGGCGTCTGCAGGCGGCACCACCGAAGCAGGTGTGGGCGGCGCATTGGGCGGGGTTCTTGGCTCGGTCGTCGGTCAGTCTTTAGGCGGCAATACAGGTTCCACCATCGGCGCAGCCCTGGGCGGCGCGGGTGGTAGTGCGGTCGGCGCCGACAAGCGCAGCCGTGGCGAAGCCGCCATCGGTGGTGCGTTGGGCGCGGCCGGCGGTAACGTGGTTGGCCGCAGCATGGGCGGCACCACCGGCAGCCTGATCGGCTCCGCAGCAGGTGGCGGCGCCGGTGGCGCGCTGGGCAACTACATGGGTAACAAAAGCGATGACGACGATCGTCATTACGACCGCGGTCGTGACCGTGACCGTGGTTATTACCGCGACCGTCACCCGGGCCGCGGCCACGCTTATGGCCACCGCAAACATCACAAGTATTATCGCGACTGAGGCCTCAAACACCTCGCTGGCCGGTAAAGCAAAATCGCAGCCCAAGGGCTGCGATTTTTTTTGCCATTTACACCACCAGGTATTCCAAGGCCTGCCGCAGTTCGGCAGGAATCGGCACCGGCTGATTACTCGCCCGATCGACGAATACGTGCACGAAGCGCCCGGCCGCACACGCCTCGCTTTCACCGACCTTGAACACCGCCAATTCGTACTGCACCGAGCTGTTGCCCAACTTGCCGACCCGCAGACCGATCTCGATCAGATCCGGAAAGGCGATCGAGGCAAAGTAATCACACGCCGAACTGACCACAAACCCCACCACCTCACCGTCATGGATATCCAGACCACCGACCTGAATCAGGTAGGTGTTCACCGCCGTGTCGAAGAAGCTGTAGTAGGTGACATTGTTGACGTGACCGTAGGCGTCGTTGTCGTGCCAGCGTGTGGTGATGGGCTGGAAGTGGGGGTAGTCGGTGCGCTGAGGGGTGGACATGGTTGGGCTGATTCTCTTGTGTTTTCAGTGAGGCCGCTTGCCCTCACCCTAGCCCTCTCCCGGAGGTAGAGGGGACTGACCGAGGTGTTCTCTCGAAATACACCGACCTGATCCTTCGAGTCGAACTCAGATGCTGAAACCCAAGCAGATCGGCTCCCTTCCCCCTCTCCCCCCTGGGGGAGAGGGCTGGGGTGAGGGGGAACGATTTTGGCCGCGACATTACACTTGAGCAAACCCCTTATCCTGCGCCACCAACTCACCAATCAACCGCGCCGGCTTCCACTGATCACCCTGTCGCGTCTCCAGCGCCAGCAAGCGTTGATGAATATCCGCCAGCCCTTGCTGATCCGCCCAGGCCATCGGCCCGCCCTTGTCCGCCGGGAAGCCGTAGCCGTTCAGATACACCAGATCGATGTCGTGCGCCGACTCGGCAATGCCTTCCTGCAAAATCTTCGCGCCTTCATTGACCAACGCCAGCAAACTGCGCTCCAGAATCTCTTCCGGACCGATCTCGCGGCGCTGGAAGCCCAGCCCTTCGCTGACCTGCAGGACCAGCGCATCAACCTCAGGATCGTGCTCAGCCTGACGACTGCCCGGCTCGTAATGGTAATAGCCATTGCCGGACTTCTGCCCGAACCGGCCCAGCTCGCACAAGCGGTTGTCCACCTGCACCTCTGGCGCATCCTGGCCCTTGCCGGCCAATTCGCGTGCACGCCATTCCAGATCGATGCCGACCACGTCGTACATGCGAAACGGCCCCATGGCAAAACCAAAACCTTGCAGCGCCGCGTCGACCTGCTGTGGATAAGCACCCTCAAGCAACATCTTGCGCGCCTCCAGCACATACGGATGCAACATGCGATTGCCGATAAATCCGTGGCAATTGCCCGACACCACACTGACCTTGCCCATGCGTTTGCCCAGCGCCAGTGCGGCCTCCAGCACCGCCGCGGAAGTCTGCGCGCCGCGCACGATTTCCAACAGTTTCATGATGTGCGCCGGGCTGAAGAAATGCAGTCCCAGCACTTGCTCCGGACGCCTTGTCGCGGCAGCAATCGCATCGATGTCCAGCGCCGAGGTATTACTCGCCAACAATGCCTCTGGCTTGAGCAAGCCATCCAGCTCACGAAAGATCTTCTGCTTCAGCTCAAGATTTTCGTACACCGCTTCGATTACCAGATCGACATTGCGAATTGCCGCGTAATCCGCCGCCGCACTGACCCGCGCCAGACGCGCATCCGCCTCGGCCTGATCAATCCGGCCCTGCCGCACGTTGTGTGCATATGTCTCGGCCACGGTGGCGAGTGCCTGTTCAAGCATCTGTGGATTGTTATCCACCCACTGCACGCTCACGCCGGCATTGGCCAGGCACATGACAATGCCCCGCCCCATGGTGCCCGCGCCGATCACCGCAGCCTGCTGAATATCGAAGGATGTCTGGCTCATGTTGTTCTCTTGTTGGCGATCCAAAGACAGACCTCAACCATAGTCAGCCAACGACGGTTTTTGAAGTTTATTACCGTGATGATCGACATTCAGCGGATGGATAAAGCCCTGCTTTTGTGGGCTCTTGCTCAACCGAGCAAATGATCATCAGCCCAGCTGCGGACTTCGGCGTAGGGATATTCCTCCAACGCAGCAAACCCGGGAATAGCGCGCGCCTTGAGCTTGGTGAACAACGGCACGCTGATCCCGCACAGGAACCGCGTCACCCGCTCCGCCGACGGAATCACCCCGGTGTGCTGCTCATGCCTGTGGATAAAATCACCACACAGCGCCGCGAAGTTTTTATCCACAAGCGCTGGCAACTCCGGTGGTGCCGGCAACCGTGCAACCTGGCCATGACACACCGAGCAATGCCCGCATTGCTCAGGCGCATTGTGATCACCGAAATACTCGGCCAAGCGATAGCCCAGGCAACGCTCGCTGGCGAAGACTTCAAGCATCGCGTGGATGCGCGCCACTTCGGCCTGCTCGTGCCGGGTGAAATAGTCATGCAGCTCAGCGCTCAGGGCATCGCTGTCAAAGTCGCTATTCAGAAGGCTGTAGACCTCGGTCATCTGCTTGCTTTCCAGTTCGACCCAGCCCTTTTCCTGAAAGTAATCCAGCGCCTTCACCACTCGATTGCGCTCGGCGGAATACTGCGAGTACATCGCCTCGAAATTCACCGTGGCCCAAGTGCGCGCACGAGGCGAGGTCTGAATGATCGCGCCGACAAAATCCCTGCGCTCACCTTCGAAGCGCTCGAGCAGCACTTCGGGTTCCAGCAGGTATTTGAAACGGTATTCGGCGTAATAGGCGTAGCGCGGCGCGATCAAGCCGCGCAGTTCCAGTTGTACCAGCAAGGTCTTCAGCGGCAATGCGCGAATATTGCTCTGATCCGCCAGCGGCCCGAGCAGAAACTCCCACTGCCCTTCCGGCACCGAGGCCTTCAGTTCGTCGAGTACATAGCGAATGCCATCACGCTCCGGCGTATCGCCATAGACGAAGTTTTCCAGCACATTGAGGCTGTCGCGATTGGCCAATACCAGGCAGTCCGACGGCTGCCCGTCACGGCCGGCGCGGCCGATTTCCTGACTGTAGTTTTCGATGGATTTGGGCAGATCGAAGTGCACGACATTGCGGATGTCACTCTTGTCGATGCCCATGCCGAACGCGATGGTCGCAACGATGCAATTGGACTGCCCGACCATAAAGCGTTTCTGGATCGCTTCGCGTTTGTCGTGGGCTAAACCGGCGTGATACGCCTCGGCCTGAATGCCGTTGCGCTCAAGGTGTTCAGCGATGTGCTCAGCAGTTTTCTGCAAGGTCACGTAGACGATACTCGGCTGCCCCGCACGCTCGGTCATCCACTCGACCAGACGCCGGCGCTTGTCTTGGCCACGTACCGGTTCCACCAGCAGATTGAGATTGGGCCGGTAGAAACCGGTGGTCACCACATCGTCAGCGGCGATAGCGAACTTGGCCTGCATGTCAGCGATGACTTTCGGCGTTGCCGTCGCCGTCAGCAGCAAGGTCTGCGGGATGTTGAACTGGCGTTGGTAGTCCGGCAGCTTGAGGTAATCGGGGCGGAAATTGTGGCCCCACTCCGAGATGCAATGCGCCTCGTCCACCACCAGCAGCGAGATCGGCACCTGCTGCAGAAAGTTGCGGAAACGCTCGTTCTTCAAGCGCTCCACCGAGATCATCAAAATCTTCAATTCACCCGAACGGGCGCGGGCCATCACGTCATTGGCGGCATCGCGGCTCTGCGCCGAATCGATGCTGCCAGCCGAAATACCGTGTCGCTGCAAGAAGGCCAACTGATCCTGCATCAGCGCCAGCAACGGCGAGACTACCAACGTCAGGTGCGGCAGCATCAGCGCCGGCAATTGATAGCAAATCGACTTGCCGGAACCGGTGGGAAAAATCGCCGCCGCCGAACGCCCGGCCAGCACCGCACTGATCGCGGCTTCTTGCCCGGGTCGAAACTGTGGAAAACCAAAAACCTGTTCCAGGGTGTTGTGCATTCGCTGTCACTCCGTTGACTGCTGCCATGCCAACAGCCTAGCGGGCGATCGCAGCGAGTCGAGAAAAGGTCGGGGCCAAATCGATTCGGAATGATACAGCGATTACTTGAACACCACGGTCCCTGTGGGAGCGAGCCTGCTCGCGAAGAGGCCACTCAGAACAATACAAAATCCTGAAGTTCAGGGGCGCAACACCGCCACCCGCAACTGCTCATTCAGCATCTGCTCATGCACGCCCTGACTCTTGCTCGCCCACAACGCATGGGCCGGGCTGATGTCGCCGGTGAATGCCGCCGCCAACTGACGCAGATCAGCGACGCTGCGCACACGCGGACAGAACAGTTGCTCATCACAGTTCTGACTGGCGTTGCGATAGGTGCTCAGCAATCCCTCCCAGAGGCCGTCGCGCACGTGGCGAATCGACTTCAACTGCACGTGGGGCACACCGAGTCGCTGCTCAAGCCCCTCTTCATCCAGCGCTTCGCTGGCCAACAGCGCTTTGGCGAACATCAACACTTCACCGCGCGACGCCGTGTCCACGCTCGCCTGGCTGATGAGTGCCTCCGGCCAATCGGTGCGATCGAGGCGATCCAGCACCCACGCATTGCCAACGTCCGAGGCCATGGCCAAACGGCAAGTGCCCAGCCCGAGCAATAAAATTGCGGCCATTCGTAGCCAGTGCATACCTAATTCCCTTTAAGCGCGTGTCAGACGTTTGGAAACGCCCTACAGATTCTGGCGCGCACGATACAGCGGTTTACCGCGAATCGCCTGACAATCACGTAGGAATTATTACGCCTAAGGGTTTTGGCCTGAAAAAGCTGCGAAAACACGTAGGGCATTTCCTCAAAACACGGAAAAACCCCTACGAATACTGTCCATTGCGGCTGTCTTGTCCCACAGAGAAACGCCCTTCTATAGTGGCCGGCGCAGCTGCAAACCCGCTGCCGGCCCGCCACAGCGCCTTCGAACAGGACACGCCTCACCATGATCAACCGCTATCGCCCACTCAAGACCTGCTACAGCGAAAACCCGGTACTGCTTATCGACAGCCACTCCAGCCAGACCGACCTGATCAATGCCGCCGATCAGCGTTTACGCGCGGCCGGTGATTTGCTGGAAACGCTCTACTGCTTATGTTTCAAACAGGCTGACGTGAAGGATATTCCCAACATCGTCAACGCCCTTTATTTACTGGTACAGGACAGTTGCGACTTGCTTGAAGTTGCCAAACAAAAACCACCACAAACAACATATAACTAAAATTTGCTACAAACTCGGAAACACCAGAACTCTTTATTTATATATGAAACTCACACTAACTTGTTTGCTCTTACAACTAAACGAGAGCAACACCATGACAGTTTTAACCATATTTTTTTGCGGTACGGGTTCCAACAAGTTCGATACCGCCCATGAAAACTTCTGGGACGGCGAACTGGTTTCCACGCTGGCTTCCAATCATACCGGCCGCGAGTTCGCCGAATGGATCGTCGTCGACGGACCCGGCAGCGGTAACCTGCAAGCTGACGACCTGTTCACCAAGACCAAGGAGTACGGTCTGTCCGGCACACTGTTCGGCAAAGGCTGGGAAGAAAACGTGGCGCATGCCGTCAATGTCATCAAGGGCAAATGCGATTGGCAGCGCGAGCAACTGACCGAGACTGAATACAACCGCCTCAAAGCCGCTGGCATTCCTATTGAAGACGTAAAAGTCGAGGGTTCGTGGTTCTGGCGCAAATATAACTACGGTGATCGCAGCGTGACCCAACAGAAATTACAGGAGCAGATCATCAAGACATTTCGCAAGGATGGCGTTATTCCCACTCAGGTCAATCTGGTGGGCTGGAGCCGAGGGGGTGTAAGTTGCCATATGCTGGCCAATGCGATGCTCAATGATCGCGAACTGAATAATATCCCGGTGAATATATTTGCCCTTGATCCGGTACCAGGAATCGGCAACTTCCAGGATGCGCGCGTCAAACTTGGCGCCAACGTCAAAGAATATGTCGCCTTCTATGCCCGCGATGAACGCTCCAAAGGTTTCAGTTGTGTCATTCCGCAAACCGCCACCGGCACTAAAACCTGCGTCTACCCGATGGCCGGCCGCCACGCGACCATGGCCGGCAACGCCACAGCTGACGGTGGCGTACCCACCAACAGCGGCGACCTGAAAGCGCTGGTCGAACCTGGCCGCATCGTCCGCCACCTCGCCGAAACCTGCCTCAAGCGCTGGGGCGTACAACTGAACAAAACCCTGAATCTGAGCGAAACAGATCTGCTGCGCCTGACGGGCGCCATCGTCGCCGACGAAGCGCGCTACAAGCGGATGCACAGCATTTCCTACACCTACTTCACCGAACTGGATAAAGGTGAGCGCTATGTTTCGTTGGGCAGCAAAGGCTTGCCGTTCTCGGCGGTAAAGGGTTCGATCTACGCGCCGGCAACGGGGCTGACGACGAGCCTGTTAAACGTTGCGGAGTATCGGATTATTGGTTGATGGCGCTGGGGGTGTGAGCGGACGAAAAAACCTACAGCAATAGCCTATCCGCTATTCGTCCCGTTCCTACAAGCTCAGACTCCCTTGCCGCCTATCGCAGCTTGGTAAGTCAAATCTATAGTCGTGACTGTCGCTGCCAAATCAGCGACTCAGGCTTGGTCACCTGATGGAACACACAAACACGTCCGTTGTATGCTGCCGACACTTCAAATGTCTGCATGCTTCATGGTGACTGTGTTCGGGACGCTTTCGAGCGTGCCGGATTGTGTGTTCCTCCGGTTGACCAACCTGAACACAGTTCGCCTCCCATCGCTTGGTCACGGTGGGGATGACACTTCACGACATCTGGAATACACATTATGAAAGCATGGAACCCGCTTACCCCTGATCGCTACCGCCCACTCGAATCCAACCTCACCGATACCAAGCCTCTACTCATCGACACAGCCGCCAATCCACAAGACATCCTCGAATGCGCCGTCCAGCGCCTGCGCGCCTCCGCCGATCTGCTACGCACCCTCTACTGCCTCAGCTTCAAACAAGCCGACGTCGAAGACATCCCCCACATCACCCACGCCCTCTATCTGCTGACGCAGGATGGCTGTGACCTGCTGCAGGTTGCGCAGCAGCGAATGCTCAATTGGAAGGATCCAGCCTGAAAACAATCTCAGGCAGGTGTGTTTCCGACGAGAATCGCCTGCCTCACCAACGAACGTAATTTTGGACACTCGGTGTCTACTGCCAGGAGTTGAATTTTGCAAACTACTATTGATTGCGTACGATGGACGCCACTGTTCAGCCAAGAGTTTGCCTCCATGACCACTGAAACCATTGATCACAGCACTCTCAGTCGCCTGATTGAAAACGGCTCTGTAAGAAGCACAAGTATCGTCGCCAAGTCTGGTGGCTGGGCGATCCAAATTCAGCATGGCAATGAAGAATATCTGCTAACAGCGCAACGGAGTGGCCAGGTGCGCCTGTTCAAAAGGCTTGAAACACTGGTGACCTATTTGAGAGGACTGGGTATCAACCAGTTCGATGTTGACGCTTCCAGCTATGACCCATCGCAAATGAAAACATACGCTCGTCCTGATCGCGCCGAAGCAATGAAACAAGCGCATGAGGCAGCCGCATATGACGAATGGTTCAAACGACAGGTACAGATCAGTATTGACGATCCAAGACCTAGTATTAGCGATGAAGAAACCCGCCGAATATTTGCCGCCAAGCGTGATGCCCTGCGTAAACGAGTGCGCTAATGAAGTTGATTTGGCGTCCGGAGACGCATATTGACCGAGAGCGGATTATGGATCGTATTAGTCAGGACAACCCTGAAGCAGCGGCTGACCTCGATGAAATATTTGAATCAAAAGGGGAGCTCGCCCGACAGCGTCCAACCCTGTACAAAAAGGGCAGAGTTGAAGGAACACGGGAAATCGTCGCAACCCCCAGTTACGTCATCGTTTACACGATCAAAGACGAATGTGTGGAAGTATTGAGAGTGATGCATGCCAGGCAAAAATGGCCGTGATTACGTCAGACAGTTGAGTGATGGGGCGCTCAGAAGGTTGAATGACCCAAGGGTAAACGTAACTCCTTGCCCCCCGGTCAACTGTAATTATTCCGTTGTTATCACCCCAAAAGCGAAGGAATTTTAGCTTTATGGCCAGGAGAACCTCGCCGCTACTTCCGAAGGTTGCACGACTCTTGAACGATCTTGGTGAGCGCCTGAAACTGGCCCGTCTTAGACGCAGACTCACTGCAAAACTAGTCGCTGAAAGGGCTGGAATGTCAGTCATGACATTACGCTCACTGGAAGCAGGTAGTGCAGGCGTCACAATGGGAGCGTACTTGTCAGTGATGCACGTACTAGGTCTCGAGCAAGATCTGAATCTTCTGGGTTCCACGGATGAACTCGGTTACCGACTGCAGGACTCAAGGCTTCTTTCCTCCAAGACTTCACTCGGCAAAAAATCAGCGAGTGAACCGAGTCTCGATATTCCAAAGCCAAGAAAACTACCGACTTCACACACGAGCGTTATCGAAGCCGCATATGTGAGTGAAGACAAACTCAAGAACTTCCCAATGAATACTCACTCGCTGTCTGAATTGCTGACGCGAAAGCCCTCGCAGGGCACATAGCAAGAAAAACGCCCACAAAAAAGCCGCCCCGAAGGGCGGCTTTTTCATTCACAACAAACCAATCTTACAACTTCGGCCCTGCAGCCTTGATCGCGTCGCTCACTTCGAACTTCTTGAAGTTCTCGATGAACAGACCGGCCAGTGCTTTCGCGGCCTCGTCGTACGCAGCCTTGTCAGCCCAGGTGTTGCGTGGGTTGAGCAGGTTGGTTTCAACGCCCGGTACGGCCAGTGGCACGTCGAGGTTGATGGTGTCGAGGTGTTCGGTGGCTGCACCGATCAGCGCGCCGCTCTGGATCGCTGCGATCACCGCGCGAGTGGTCGGGATGTTGAAGCGTTTGCCGACGCCGTAACCGCCGCCGGTCCAGCCGGTGTTGACCAGGTAGACCTTGGAGCCGAAACCGCGGATGCGCTTGATCAGCAGCTCAGCGTACTCGCCAGCCGGACGCGGGAAGAACGGTGCGCCGAAGCAGGTGGAGAAGGTCGACTTGATGCCGCTGCCGGAACCCATTTCAGTCGAGCCCACCAAAGCGGTGTAGCCGGACAGGAAGTGGTAGGCCGCTTGTTCTTCGTTGAGGATCGACACTGGCGGCAGGACGCCGGTCAGGTCGCAGGTCAGGAAGATCACCGCGTTTGGCTCGCCACCGAGGTTGTGCTCGGAACGCTTGGCAACGTGCTCCAGCGGGTACGCGGCGCGGCTGTTCTGGGTCAGGCTGACATCGGCATAGTCGGCGTGCTTGGCGTCGTCGATGACGACGTTCTCCAGCACAGCACCGTGCTTGATGGCTTTCCAGATAACCGGCTCGTTCTTCTCGGAGAGGTCGATGCACTTGGCATAGCAACCGCCTTCGATGTTGAACACCACGCCTTCGCCCCAGCCGTGTTCGTCGTCACCGATCAGGTAACGGCTTTCGTCAGCCGACAGGGTGGTTTTACCGGTGCCCGACAGACCGAAGAACAGGGTCACGTCGCCTTCTTCGCCGATGTTGGCAGCGCAGTGCATTGGCAGCACGTCAGCGGCCGGCAGCAGGAAGTTCTGCACGGAGAACATGGCTTTCTTCATCTCACCGGCGTAACGCATGCCAGCGATCAGCACTTTCTTCTGTGCGAAGTTGAGAATCACGCAACCGTCGGAGTTGGTGCCGTCACGCTCAGGCACGCACTCGAAGTTGGCCACGTTGAGCACTTGCCACTCTTCACGACCGGCCGGGTTGTACTGGGCCGGGTTGATGAACAGGCAACGACCGAACAGATTCTGCCAGGCAGTCTGGGTGGTCATTTTCACGGCCAGGTAGTGATCTTCCGCCGCGCCTACATGCACGTGGGACACAAAGTGCTCTTGCGCGTTGTTGAACGCCTCAACGCGAGCCCACAGCGCGTCGAACTTGTCGGCCGGGAACTTGCGGTTGATCGGGCCCCAGGCGATAGCAGCCTGGGTGGAAGGCTCTTCAACGATGAAACGGTCAACAGGCGAACGACCGGTGCGGTGACCAGTGCGAACAACCAGAGCGCCGGTATCGGCAAGCTCGCCCTCACCGCGGTTCAGGGCTTCTTTTACCAGATCATCAACACTCAGATCGGTGTACACGGCGTTATTGGCTTGCGTCATGAGGTTCCCCGTCGGCCAGTGGCCGAGTGTGCTCCAAACGTTTTGTAGTAGAAAGTCGTGCACTACTACCGCGAAAAAAGTGGGCCGGATTATGCCAGAAAAGCCCAAAAAGAGTAGGGTCCTCCCGTCGTAACGGCGAAATTCCGTCGTTACGCAGTGAATTTACCTGCGCTGAACCGTTTTAGTGCCGGGTATCTGACGGCGTGTCGACGCCTGCGCCAGCGAACAATTGAGCAACATCCGTGGCATCGAACAGGTAGCGCTCGTTACAGAACTGGCAATCAACCTCGATGTTGCCACCGTGTTCGACCACCAATTGCTGCGCATCTTCCAGACCGAGACTGACCAACGCATTGCCGGAGCGTTCCCGCGAGCAGCTGCAACGAAAGCGCAGTTTCTGCACATCGAACAGACGAACCTGCTCTTCATGGTAGAGGCGATGCAGGACGGTTTCGTTGTCCAGGCTGAGCAATTCATCGGCGGTCAGGGTGGTGGCCAGCGCGGTGATGTGCTGCCAGCTGGCGGCGCGATCTTCTTCGTCTTTCAGACGGTCAGCCGGCAATTGCTGCAGCAGCAGGCCACGGGCGCGACGGCCGTCGGCAAACAGCTTGAAGCGAGTGCCGACCTGTTGCGACATGACGAAATAGTTGGTGAAGCAGTCGGAGAGGGTTTCGCCGTCGAGGTCGACGATGCCCTGATAACGCTGGCCAACAGTCGGGTCGACAGTCAGGGCCAGAACGCCATTCGGCATCAGGTCAGCGAGGGTCGCGTCCGGCATGATCTGCTCGGCGTCGTAACGCGCCAGGCCACGGATGTCGCGCTCGCTGGAGCACTCGATCATCAGCATCGGGATCGGGCCTTCCGAACGTGCCTGCAGAATCAGCAAACCATCGAACTTCAGGGTGCCCACCAGCAACGAGGCCGCCGCCATCAATTCGCCGAGCAGTTGCGCTACCGGCTCCGGGTACGGGTGCTTGGCAAGGACTTCGGCGTAGCTGCGCTCAAGCGCAACCAGTTCGCCGCGCGTATCGCTGTCATCGAAGATGAAACGTTGGGTGAAATCGGTATCCGCTAGCTCGGTCATAATTTTGGGTATCTGAATGTGGTGACAAAATGGTTACAAGACGTGAAAATTTGCGCTTCTTGGCACTCTTTTTGGTGCCGACTGCTCTGCCATGGGAGGCATTTTATGAACAATCCGGGTTTGTTCCAATCTAGGTGGAACCTCGGCCGGCTGGTTCTTTGCAACGTAGTGCCGTTGGCGCTACTGGCTTTCTGGTTATGGCCTACGGGCAACGCGCTGTGTGTGATTTTCGACGAGTGGCTGTTCCGCTCGCTCAATGCACCGCTGGCCAGCAACCCGATATGGCTCCACATCTGGGCAATTGCAAGTCTGCGTCCGTTCGACATCGTCGTCGGCCTGATTCTGTTGACGCTGCTGATCAAGGGCGACTGGGTGTTCAAGGCCATTGACGTGCGTCGCGCGTTTTTCGGTTTTTTCTCGATCCTGCTGTTGATGGTGGTGATCCGCGCGCTGTTTTCCAAGTTCGCCGACCATATGGACTGGCAGCACAGCAGCCCGTCGATGGTGCTGGAAGGCGCGGTGCATATCAGCGATTACTTCCCGCACCTGGAGAAAACCTGGGAGCTGAAGGATCGCTCGGGCCAGAGTTTCCCGGGTGACCACGCTTCGGTGTTGCTGATCTGGGCATTGTTCATGGGGGTGTTCAGCCGCACGGTCGGGCAGTTTTTGACGATCTGGGGCCTGGCGCTGTTGTTCATGCTGCCGCGCCTGGTCGCCGGCGCGCATTGGGGTCAGGACGATTACATCGGCGGTGTGCTGCTGGCGGTGTGGGCGTTGGGTTGGGGTTACTACACGCCGTTTGCCTACCATGCGTCGAACTTTTGGCTGAAAGTGACAGCGCCGATCTTTGCGCTGCTGGGCAAGTTGCCGCTGGTTTCGCGGATGAGTGTGGTGCGTAGCGCCTGATTCCGAGCTGTCTTCGGCGAGGGCTGCGCCCTCGATTCGCGAGCAGGCTCGCTCCCACATTGGAATGCAATCTCCCGTGGGAGCGAGCCTGCTCGCGAAGAGGCCAGCACCAACAACGCCAAAACGCCTCGCTTACTCGTCGTTACTGCCGCCACGAAACTTGAACAAATCCCGCCGCTGTTTTTTGCTCGGTTTGCCATCCGTGGTAACGCCCAGCGCCCCTGCCTTGCGCATTGCCGCAGCCGCTTCACGCTTGGCAATACTTGCCTCGGTCTCCGCATACAACGCCTGCGCCTCCGGTGCGCCGCGTCGCACAATCGACAACACCTCAACCTTCACCGTGCGCACTTCAAACCCGGTACGAATCTCGAACTCATCGCCGATGCGTGGCTCTTTGCCAGGCTTGCAGCGCTCTCCGCGACAATGCACCTTGCCGCTTTCGATCGCTGCTTTGGCGAGGGCACGGGTTTTGTAAAAACGCGCAGCCCACAGCCACTTGTCGAGACGAACCTTGTCGTCCTCTTCCTGTTTTTGCGCCATGTGAATTCCTCGTTCAGCCAGTAGTCGGAACTGTACTACCGTTTCTGTCGGGCGCAAGAACTCAGCCCTCCAGATAGACTGTGATCTTGGCCGGTGCATCGGCATGGAGTGATCGAGTGACTAAATTTCCATCTTCATTAATCTCGCCCAAGGCCGGTTGCCAGGGCTGCCAGCAAAGCGAGCCGCTGGGCTTCGATTTTGCCTTCGCCTACCAACCCATCGTCGATCTGCGCGACCAGTCGGTTTTCGCCCACGAAGCGTTGGTTCGAGGTGTGGCCGGTGAAGGCGCACTCACTGTGCTGGATCAGGTTACAGAAGATAACCGCTACCGTTTCGACCAGCTCTGCCGGACCCGCGCCATCGAAGGCGCGGCCAATCTAAATATGCAGACACACTTGTCGATCAACTTCATGCCCAACGCGGTCTATCGTCCAGAGCTGTGTATTCGCAGTACGCTCGAGGCGGCAAAAAAACATCGTTTCCCTATCGACCGGCTGATTTTCGAAACCCTGGAAAGCGAGCACGTAGATAACTATCGCCATTTGACCAATATTCTGCGTGAATACCGCGAATTCGGCTTCAAGACCGCCATCGACGATTTCGGTGCCGGTTATTCGGGGCTCAATCTGCTGGCTGATTTCCAACCGGACCTGATCAAACTCGACATGGCGCTGATCCGCGATGTCGATCAAGACCGTGTCCGTCAGGCGATCGTCCGGGGGATTGTCACAATCTGTGCGGAGTTGGACGTTACAGTCATTGCCGAAGGCATTGAGAGCGCCGGTGAACGGGATTTCCTGGCGGACTGTGGAATATTTCTGATGCAGGGCTTCTGGTTCGCCAAACCTGCATTCAAAGCGTTGGCCCAGGTTTCACCTGAGGCCTGGGCGCGTTAATCGTTGGTTTTTTCTATTGAAGACATTTGACCATTTGACCGTTGTCGGTCTGCGCGAGTGGGTGGCGCTCCCTGATCTGGGAGTCGCGGGCCTGCGAGCGAAAATCGACACCGGCGCCAGCACCTCCAGCCTGCATGCCACCGACATCGAGCCGTTCGAACGCGACGGCGAGAAATGGGTGCGTTTCACCGCGCACCTGGGCACGGTGGTGCAGTTGCGTCACCGCCGCTGCGAAGCGCCACTGGTGACGCGCAAAACCATCAAAAGCTCCAACGGCCATGCCCAGGAGCGCTATGTGATCAGCACCACTCTGGCTTTGGGTGATCGGGTCTGGCCGATCGAGTTCACCCTCGCCTGCCGCAAATCCATGCGCTATCGCCTGTTGCTCGGTTCCAAAGCCCTGATCGATGGCCAACTGGTCGTCAATCCGGGCATCAAGTATGTACAAGACAAGCCGGTGTTCCCGGTATCTACCTCCTCCACAGGTGTTGCATGAAGATCGCTGTGCTGTCGCGGAACCCGCGTCTGTATTCCACCCGCCGTCTGGTCGAAGCCGGAACCGAGCGCGGGCACGAAATGGTAGTGATCGACACCTTGCGCGCCTACATGAACATCGCCAGCCACAAGCCGCAGATCCACTATCGCGGCAAACCGCTGGAAGGCTTTGACGCGGTGATTCCACGGATCGGTGCGTCGGTGACGTTCTACGGCTGCGCGGTGTTGCGCCAGTTCGAAATGATGGGGGTATTCCCGCTCAACGAATCGGTGGCCATCGCCCGTTCGCGGGACAAGTTACGCTCGCTGCAACTGCTGTCGCGGCGCGGCATCGGTCTGCCGGTGACCGGGTTTGCCCACTCGCCGGATGACATTCCCGATTTGATCGACATGGTCAACGGCGCGCCGCTGGTGATCAAGGTACTGGAAGGCACCCAGGGCATCGGCGTGGTGCTGTGCGAAACCGCCACGGCGGCGGAGTCGGTGATCGAGGCGTTCATGGGCCTGAAGCAGAACATCATGGTTCAGGAATACATCAAGGAAGCGGGCGGCGCGGATATTCGCTGCTTCGTGGTCGGTGACAAAGTCATCGCGGCGATGAAGCGCCAGGCCAAACCGGGTGAGTTCCGTTCAAATCTGCATCGCGGCGGCAGCGCCAGCCTGATCAAGATCACCCCAGAGGAACGCATGACCGCGTTGCGCGCGGCGAAGGTCATGGGCCTGGCGGTGGCGGGCGTGGATATCCTGCGCTCCAATCACGGGCCGCTGGTGATGGAAGTGAATTCGTCGCCGGGGCTGGAAGGGATCGAGACCACCACGGGGAAGAATGTGGCGGGGATCATCATTGAGCATCTTGAGAAGAATGGCGGACCGAATATGACTCGGACCAAAGGCAAGGGCTAAAGCTAAGAGCTAGAGCTAAGAGCAACAGCCCCTCACCCTAACCCTCTCCCATAGGGAGAGGGGACTGATTGGGGGATATTGGAAAACTCCGCCGACATGATCGATTTTTACCGAATCCATAATCGACTCGGACTTTCAGGTCGATGTATGACGCCAGACACCTCGGTCAGCTCCCTCTCCCTCCGGGAGAGGGCTGGGGTGAGGGGCTCTTGATCTACACAGCATCTCGCGGCAGCATCAACCCCAGCGGCAACCTCACCCGCGCCTCCAGCCCTCCCCCGGACCGGTTACGCAGTTCAACATTGCCGCCATGCATCGAAGCAATCCGCTTCACAATCGCCAAACCCAACCCTGTGCCCTTGCCGCCGCGGGCACGATCGCCCCGGGTAAACGGGTTGAAGATCGCCTCCAGCTCCGAAGGATCGATCCCCGCCCCTCGGTCCATCACGCTCAGCACCACATACGGCGCACTGACGTCACCGGACACATAAGCCGCGACTTCAACGTGACCGCCAGCATGGTTCAAGGCGTTGCCGATCAGGTTGTTCAGCAAGCGTTTCATCGATACCCGACGCAGCGGAAACGGCTGGATCGGCTCCAGACGCAAACGCACTTTCTCTTCATTCTGGTTGTACGGCGCCGCGACCTCGCGCACCAGGTCAGTCAGATCCACCTCTTCCACCGACTCGTCACGACCGTCGCGGATGAACGCGAGGAACTGGTCGAGAATCGCGTCCATGTCTTCGATGTCGCGGACCATGTCATCGGTCAAGTCATTGCGATCGCCCATCAGCTCCAGCGAAAGCCGCAAGCGGGTCAAAGGTGTGCGCAGGTCGTGGGACACGCCGGCCAACATCAACTCGCGCTCGCGTCCGGCCTGCTCGACGTCTTCAGCCATCTGGTTGAAGGCGCGATACACCTCGGTCATTTCACTGGGCGTGTCACTGATCGGCAGACGCACACTGCGACCCTGACCGAGCTGCCGGGCGGCGTAGACCAAGCGTTTCAATGGCTGGTTGAGCTGGCTGACGAAAATCCATGCCGACGCCGTCGACAACAAGCCAATGGCGAGGAACCAGCCGAGCACGTTCCAGATTTTCTGGCCGCGCAACGGATGCGGATACAGCGGCACTTTCAGCCAGCCGTCACCGAGGCTCGGCGCGCGGACCCACAACGCCGGCGGCGAGTGCATGCGTAAGCGTACTTCGGTGTCGGCGCCCAACTCCGCCTGCATCTGCCGCTGATAGATTTCGCTGTACGGCCAGTGCTGCTCGCCTTCCGGCACACCGGCGCCCACGACCCGAATCAGGGTGGCGGCATCAGCGATCTTCGCGCGGTTTTCTTCATCGGCGGCCCAATAGGCACGCAGCGTCAGGGCGACGCCGTGGCTGTATTGGCGGTCCACCAGCACGTCCTCGTTCATCAACAGATAAACCAGGGTCAGCGCCTTGGAAAACAGCACGACGATAAGCACCAGCCAGAGGGTGCGGGAGAAAAAACTTTGGGGGAACCAGACGGGGGTTTTCATCTATAACCGCTACACACTTGCAGGAGCGAGCAATGCTCGCATATTGCGGATTGCGAGTCTGCGGGCATGGCTGTTCAACCAAAACCTGCAGACCCGCTCCTACAAATCACCGATCACTTGGTGGCGGCACCATCGGGTACGAATACGTAACCCACGCCCCAGACAGTCTGGATATAACGCGGCTTCGATGGATCAGGCTCGATCATGCGGCGCAGACGGGAGATCTGCACGTCGATGGAACGCTCAAGGGCATCCCACTCGCGGCCACGGGCGAGGTTCATCAGTTTGTCGCGGGTCAGCGGCTGACGCGCGTTCATCACCAGAGCCTTGAGTACCGCGAACTCACCGGTGGTGAGCATGTGCACTTCGTCGCCGCGTTTCAGTTCGCGGGTGGCCAGCGACAACACGTAATCACCGAAGGTGACGTTTTCGTCTTCACTACCCGGCGCGCCCGGTACCGGAGCGGCCTGACGACGCAGGACGGCTTTGACGCGGGCCATCAGCTCGTCCGGGTTGAACGGCTTGGCCAGATAATCGTCGGCGCCCAGTTCCAGCCCCTTGATGCGGCTCAACTCATCGCCCTTGGCGGTGAGCATGATGATCGGAATCTGATTGTTTGCGCCACGCAGGCGGCGGCAAGCGGTCAGACCGTCTTCGCCGGGCAGCATCAGGTCGAGGACGACCAGATTGAAAACTTCACGCGACAGCAGACGATCCATCTGTTCGGTGTTCGGTACGGTGCGGGCACGGTAGCCCTTGCTGACGAAAAAACGTTCCAGCAGGCTGCTCAGCCCCGGATCGTCGTCAACGATGAGAATTTTTTCGCCTTCAGCAGTTTGTGCAGTGCTGCTCATTGGATGCTCCTTTTAGCTCGGCGCGCATTATGGCGTAGCTGCCGTTATACGCACCGTGTGCATTGTTAGCAGATTTTTCCTTCACTGCCAGAAAACCGGGGTTTATGCCTACAGACTGCGACGCCCCCGAATGACAGAACGCTGGTTATAATGCGCGGCGTTTTGTGCCAGGCAACGTCTGAATCGTTACCGCAGGTGGCAGGCTTTTTTTCCTGTCCTGCGCAGTAATTGTTCGATTTCACGGGTCAATGGGCTGCCTTTTGACCCAGGCAGCGGCAATTTTCTAGCCGCTCAACCAGACTCCGGGCCTTTATTTCCGTGCCTGCGAGCCTGATTTCACAATATGTCAGGTGGTTTTATGGACAGCATCAACAGCCGCATTGCCGAGGAACTCGGCGTACGCCCACAACAGGTCGAAGCGGCCGTCGCGCTACTCGATGAAGGCTCTACCGTTCCCTTCATCGCCCGTTACCGGAAAGAAGTCACCGGCAGCCTTGATGACACCCAGTTGCGTCATCTGGAAGAGCGTCTGCGCTACCTGCGAGAACTCGACGAACGGCGCATCAGCATCCTCGCCAGCATCGAAGAGCAAGGCAAACTCACCCCTGCCCTCGAGCGCGACATCAAACTCGCCGACACCAAGACCCGCCTCGAAGACTTGTACCTGCCGTACAAGCAGAAGCGCCGCACCAAGGGCCAGATCGCCCTGGAAGCCGGCCTCGGCGACCTGGCCGATGGCTTGTTCAACGACCCGAACCTGGCCCCGGAAACCGAAGCTGCGCGCTTCGTCGACGCCGAAAAAGGCGTGGCCGATGTGAAGGCAGCGCTGGAAGGCGCCAAGTACATCCTCATGGAGCGCTTCGCCGAAGACGCCAGCCTGCTGGAAAAACTGCGTAACTACCTCAAGCAGGAAGCCACCCTCAGTGCCCGCGTCATCGCCGGCAAGGAAGAGGAAGGCGCCAAGTTCCGCGATTACTTCGAACACGACGAACCGCTGAAAAGCATGCCGTCGCACCGCGCGCTGGCGATTTTCCGTGGCCGCAACGAAGGCATCCTCAGCTCCGCGCTGAAAGTCGGCGACGAGCTGCCGGGCACCATGCACCCGTGCGAAGGCATGATCGGCCAGCAATTCAACATCCAGAACCAGAACCGCCCGGCCGACAAATGGCTCGGCGAAGTGGTGCGCTGGACGTGGAAGGTCAAGCTCTACACGCACCTGGAAACCGACCTGCTCGGCGAACTGCGTGACGGCGCCGAAACCGAGGCGATCAACGTGTTCGCGCACAACCTGCACGACTTGCTGTTGGCCGCACCGGCCGGCCCGCGCGCCACCCTGGGCCTCGACCCGGGCCTGCGTACCGGTTGCAAAGTTGCCGTGGTCGACTCCACCGGCAAACTGCTGGATCACGCCACGGTTTACCCGCACGTGCCGCACAACAAGTGGGATCAGACCATCGCCATCCTGGCCGCCCTGTGCGCCAAGCATTCGGTTGACCTGATCGCCATCGGCAACGGCACTGCCAGCCGCGAGACCGACAAACTGGCGATCGAGCTGATCAAAAAATACCCAGCGATGAAAATGACCAAGGTCATGGTTTCCGAGGCCGGTGCATCGGTGTACTCGGCGTCGGAACTGGCGGCCAAGGAATTCCCGGATCTCGACGTATCGATCCGTGGCGCCGTTTCCATCGCCCGTCGTCTGCAGGATCCACTTGCCGAGTTGGTGAAAATCGATCCGAAATCCATCGGTGTCGGCCAGTACCAGCACGACGTTTCGCAGCTGAAACTGGCGCGTGGTCTGGACGCTGTGGTCGAGGACTGCGTGAACGCCGTTGGCGTTGACGTGAACACCGCTTCGGTGGCGCTGCTGGCGCGGATCTCCGGCCTCAACGCCACGCTGGCGCAAAACATCGTCGCGCACCGCGACGAGCACGGTGCGTTCAAAACCCGTGCAGCGCTGAAGAAAGTCGCGCGTCTGGGCGAAAAAACCTTCGAACAGGCGGCCGGTTTCTTGCGCGTGATGAACGGCGACAACCCGCTGGATTCCTCGGCGGTGCACCCGGAAGCCTATCCGCTGGTGCAGCGCATTGCCGCTGAAACCGACCGTGATATCCGCTCGCTGATCGGTGATGCAAGCTTCCTCAAGCGTCTGGATCCGAAGAAATTCACCGACGAGACCTTCGGTCTGCCGACCGTGACCGACATTATTCAGGAACTGGAAAAACCGGGCCGCGACCCGCGTCCGGAGTTCAAGACCGCCGAGTTCCAGGAAGGCGTCGAAGATCTGAAAGACCTGCAACTGGGGATGATCCTCGAAGGCGTGGTGACCAACGTGACCGCGTTCGGCGCATTCGTCGACATCGGCGTGCATCAGGACGGTCTGGTGCATATCTCGGCGCTGTCGGAGAAATTCATCAAGGATCCGCGTGAAGCGGTGAAGGCCGGCGACGTGGTGAAAGTGAAGGTCATGGAAGTCGATATCCCGCGCAAACGCGTTGGCCTGTCGATGCGCATGGGCGACACCCCGGGCGAGAAAATCGACGGTGCCCGTGGCTCGCGTCCGGGCTCGGCGCAGCGCCAGCCTTCGAACAATGCGCCACGCAAGGAAACCGCGACCGCCGCACCAGTGAACAACGCGATGGCCTCGCTGTTCGCCAACGCCAAGCAATTGAAGAAACGTTGATGGAGATTCCGGCCGGGCTCGTCGAGAGCGCGTTTTTCAAGCTGTTGGGCTGCCGCCTGCACAGCCTGGAAACCGGGGTGGCGCAAGTTGCCCTGGTGCTGGAACCGGAACTGCGCAATCGCGGCGGCAAATTGCACGGTGGCGCGCTGTTCAGTCTGGTCGACATTGCCATGGGGCTGGCCTGCTCCAGCATTCACGGCTTCGATCAGCAGAGCGCGACCATCGAGTGCAAGATCAACTATATCCGCGCCGTTTCCGACGGTGAGGTGCTGTGCACGGCACGGGTGATTCACCCGGGCCGGCGCACGTTGGTGGTCGAAGCCGACGTGATGCAGGGCGACAAACTGGTCGCAAAAGCGCAAGGCACCTTCGCTGTCCTGTAGCTAGTCGTCATCAATTTGAGTTAATTTCGGCGCTGTGTCTGCGGCGTCGAACTTTTCCGCACGCGCAATAGCCAGATTCAAGGAGTGAAGTTGGCGATCGGCACGGGCCTTTACGGCTCAAAAACCAGGCGATAACGCCAGTTTCAACTTCACCCTTGTAGACCGTCCTGCCCACCCCCATATTGGGGCGACTGACGCGTGAAGGAATCCAAATTGAGCGAACTTCTCAACCGCCGCCTGGCTCTGCTCGGCGAGCGCGCTAACCTCTCTCTGCTCGAGCAGTGCCTGCACGGTATCGAACGTGAATGCCTGCGCGTGACCAGCGAAGGTCGCCTGGCGCAAACGCCGCACCCCGAAGCCTTGGGTTCCGCGCTGACCAACGAACAGATCACCACCGACTACTCCGAGTCGCTGCTGGAATTCATTACGCCTGCCCTGCCGGATCCGGCCGATACGCTGGCGAGCCTGGACAAGATTCATCGTTTTGCCTACAGCAAGCTCGGCAACGAGTACCTGTGGAGTCCATCGATGCCGTGCCCGTTGCCGGCCGAGGAAGATATCCCGATTGCCTATTACGGCACCTCCAACATCGGTCAGCTCAAGTACGTCTACCGCAAGGGCCTGGCCCTGCGTTACGGCAAGACCATGCAGTGCATCGCCGGGATCCACTACAACTTCTCCCTGCCGGAAAAGCTCTGGCCGCTGCTGCGCGAGACCGAAGGGTTTGTCGGCACCGATCGCGATTTTCAGTCGTTTTCCTACATCGCCCTGATCCGTAATTTCCGCCGCTACAGCTGGCTGTTGATGTACCTGTTCGGTGCGTCGCCAGCGCTGGATGCCGGTTTCCTGCGGGGTCGTTCGCATCAGCTGGAACAGCTTGATCCGGACACGTTGTATCTGCCGTACGCGACCAGCCTGCGCATGAGCGACCTCGGTTACCAGAGCAACGCCCAGGCCGGTCTGACGCCGTGCTACAACGATCTGGCGAGCTACACCGACAGCCTGCGCAAAGCCGTGGCCACGCCGTACGCGCCGTACGTTGAAGTCGGCACGCACAAGGATGGCGAGTGGGTGCAGCTCAACACCAACATCCTGCAGATCGAAAACGAGTACTACTCCAACATCCGCCCGAAACGCGTGACCTACACCGGCGAGCGGCCGATTCAGGCGCTGGTGGCCCGTGGCATTCAGTACGTTGAAGTGCGTTGCCTGGACATCAACCCGTTCCTGCCGATGGGCATCGATCTCACTGAATCACGCTTCCTCGACGCGTTTCTGCTGTACTGCGCGTTGAACGACAGCCCGTTGCTGACCAACAATTCGTGCGGCAACGCGACGTCGAACTTCCTCAGCGTGGTCAAGGAAGGTCGCCGTCCGGGCCTGCAATTGCAGCGTGACGGTGAATCGGTCGAGATGAAGACTTGGGCGGCCGAGCTGCTGGAACAGATTGCTCCATTGGCGGCGTTGCTGGATCAGAGCCATGGCGGCGATGCGCACAGCAAGGCGCTCGATGCGCAACTGGCCAAGGTCAGTGATCCGTCCCTGACGCCATCCGCACAGGTGTTGGCGGCGATGGCTGAGCACAAGGAAAGCTTTGCGCAGTTCTCGTTGCGTCAGAGTCAGGCGCATGCCGAGTTCTTCCGCAGCGAGCCATTGGCGGCGGATGAGCAGGCGAAGTTTGAGGAGTTGGCACGTACTTCTTTGGCTGCGCAGGCTGAGCTGGAGCAGAACGAGGTTGGGGATTTCGATGTGTTTGTCGGTTCGTATCAGGCGAGTATTTTGGCGATCAGTAACTAAAAGCCCCTCACCCTAGCCCTCTCCCAGAGGGAGAGGGGACTGATTCAGGTGCTCATGAAAGTTACGCTGACGTGAAATACCGAGTCGAACTCAGGCTCGAAAAGCACACAGATCTGCTCCCTTTCCCCTCGCCCCCCTGGGGGAGAGGGCTGGGGTGAGGGGGCAAAGATCTAACGTCGAACGAATAAATCCGAAACGCCCACAAACTCCCCCCGCTCTTAGATTTTTCCGCTCATAAGCTCATTCGAAAAAGTTATTTATTTACCGATTCTTAGATCATTTAGTCTCCTTTCACGCCGACGCTCGGTCGCCTGATATGGAGCTGTTCAATGAACCTGAATTTCCCGCTTCGCCTGCTCGCCGTAGCCTCCTTGGCTGCCGCGAGTTTTCTGGCTCAGGCCGCCGACCTCACTGTCGCCTACCAAACCACCGTTGACCCGGCGAAAGTCGCCCAGGCTGACGGCGCTTACGAAAAAGCCACCAAAGCCGATATCGCCTGGCGCAAGTTCGACAACGGCGCCGACATCATTGCCGCCATCGCCTCCGGTGACGTGCAGATCGGCTACCTCGGCTCGAGTCCGCTGACCGCTGCGATCACCCGCAAGGTCCCGGTCGAAACCTTCCTCATCGCCACCCAGATCGGCGCTGCCGAAGCACTGGTCGCCCGTGACGGTTCCGGCATCAAGACTCCGCAAGATCTGATCGGCAAGAAAATCGCCGTGCCGTTCGTTTCCACCGGTCACTACAGCCTGCTCGCGGCGCTGAAGCACTGGAACATCGACCCATCGAAAGTCACCGTGCTCAACCTCGCCCCACCAGCGATCATTGCCGCATGGAAACGCGGTGACATCGACGCCACTTACGTGTGGGATCCGGCGCTGGGCGTGGCCAAGGAAAACGGCAAAGTGCTGATCACCTCCGGCGAACTGGCCAAGTTCGGTGCACCGACCTTCGATGCGTGGATCGTGCGCAAAGACTTCGCCGAGAAGCACCCGGAAATCGTCACCGCGTTCGCCAAGGTCACCCTCGATGCCTACGCCGACTACCGCAAAGACCCGAAAGCCTGGCTCGCCAATCAGTCCAACGTCGACAAGCTGGTGAAACTCTCCGGCGCCAAGGCCAGCGACATTCCGTTGCTGCTGCAAGGCAACGTCTACCCGCTCGCGGCTGATCAGGTCGTCAGCCTCGGCGCGCCGACCACCAAAGCCATCACCGACACCGCCGCGTTCCTCAAGGAGCAAGGCAAGGTCGAAGCCGTTCTGCCGGACTATGCGCCGTACGTCAGCGCCAAATTCATCACCAACTGATCGGGAGTTAACCGCGATGGCCTTGCTACAGCTGGAGCGCATCAGCGCACAGTACCCGGGCAGCCCGACACCGGTGCTGGCGGATATTTCTCTGACCCTGGGGCCTCAGCAATTGCTGGTCGCCCTCGGCCCGTCCGGCAGTGGCAAGACCTCGCTGTTGAACCTGATTGCCGGTTTCGTCGAACCGAGCGCCGGGCGCATCACCCTCGACGGCGTGCCGGTCAAAGGCCCGAGCGCCGAACGTGGCGTGGTGTTCCAGGACGACGCGTTGCTGCCTTGGCAGGACGTGTTGGCCAACGTTGCATTCGGTCTGGAACTGGCCGGTATCGCCAGGAACAAGCGCGAAAAAATCGCCCGTGAAATGCTCGCACTGGTTGATCTCTCGGGTTTCGAAAGCCGTCGTATCTGGCAGCTTTCCGGTGGTCAGAAGCAGCGTGTCGGCCTCGCCCGCGCCCTCGCCGCTGATCCGCGTGTATTGCTGATGGACGAACCCTTCGGTGCCCTCGACGCATTCACCCGCGAGCAGATGCAAGAGCTGTTGCTGCAAGTCTGGCAGCGCACGGCCAAGCCGGTTTTCCTGATTACCCATGACATTGAAGAAGCGGTGTTCCTCGCCACTGACCTGATTCTGCTCGCGCCGAATCCGGGGCAGATCGTTGAGCGTCTGCACTTGGATTTCGGTCAGCGTTATGCCGCCGGCGAATCCGCCCGCGCGATCAAATCCGACCCGTGTTTTATCGAAACCCGCGAACACGTGCTGAGCAAAGTGTTCTCGCAACGCAGTGCCGGGCAACGGCAGGAGCGCGCATGAGCAGTTACGACGTTTCTTCGACTGCGGTAAAACCGGTCAGCGCATCGGCGGTGATTCCGGTGCGCCGTAGCCTCAGCACGCGCTGGATCAGCCTGCTGACGCTGTTTGCCTTGTTGGCGATCTGGTGGGCGGTCACCGCCACCGGATTGATCGAGCCGCTGTTCCTGCCGCCACCCTCCGCTGTGTTGCAAAAGGGCTGGTTGCTGGCGACCACGGGTTACATGGATTCGACCTTGTGGCAGCACCTCGGCGCAAGCCTGAGCCGCATCGGTCTGGGCCTCGGTTTTGCGATCCTGACCGCCGTGCCCGTGGGCATTGCCATCGGCGCCAATCGCATTGCCCGTGGCGTGCTCGATCCACTGATCGAGTTCTACCGCCCTATCCCACCGCTGGCCTATTTGCCGCTGATCGTGATCTGGTGCGGCATCGGCGAGTTGTCGAAAGTGCTGCTGATTTATCTGGCGATTTTTGCGCCGATCGCCATTGCCACGGCGACCGGTGTGCGCACGGTAGATCCGGCGAAATTGCGTGCAGCACAGTCGCTGGGCGCGACTCGCGTGCAGCTGATTCGCCATGTGATTTTGCCCAGCGCGTTGCCGGACATTCTCACGGGTGTGCGTATTGGTCTGGGCGTGGGTTGGTCGACCTTGGTTGCTGCTGAACTGATCGCGGCCACCAGCGGTTTGGGCTTCATGGTGCAGTCGGCTGCGCAATTCCTGGTCACCGACGTGGTGGTGCTGGGGATTCTGGTCATCGCCCTGATCGCCTTCGCCATGGAAATGGGCCTGCGCGCCCTGCAACGCAAACTGGTGCCATGGCACGGCCAGGCCCACTGACAAGTTTCATATGAACCCCCTGTAGGAGTGAGCCTGCTCGCGATTGCGGTGTGTCATTCACCACAGCATTGACTGCCAGTCTGCAATCGCGAGCAGGCTCACTCCTACAAAAGCTTGAACCCCGAATTCGAAGAGAAAGACCATGAGCAGCCTCAACATCACCCCATTAAGCTCGGCCCTCGGCGCACAGATCAGCGGCGTCGACATCAGCCAGCCTTTGAGCCTGGAACACCGCGACGCCATCGAGCAGGCGCTACTCAAATATCAGGTTTTATTCTTCCGCAACCAACTAATCGAGCCGCCGCAACAGGCGCGCTTCGCTGCGTACTTTGGCGATCTGCACATTCACCCGATCTACCCGAACGTGCCGGAACAGCCGGAAGTACTGATCCTCGACACCGCCGTCACCGACGTGCGTGACAACGCGATCTGGCACACCGACGTGACCTTCCTGCCGACCCCGGCGATGGGCGCGGTGCTCAGCGCCAAGTTGCTGCCGGAGTTTGGTGGTGACACGTTGTGGGCCAGCGGCATTGCCGCGTATGAAGCGCTGTCGGCGCCGCTGAAAGGCTTGCTGGAAGGGCTGACTGCAACCCACGATTTCACTCGCTCGTTTCCACTGGAGCGTTATGGCAACACGCCTGAAGCGCTGGCGCAGTGGGAAGAAGCCCGACGCAAGAATCCGCCGCTGTCGCACCCGGTGATTCGTACGCATCCGGTCAGCGGGCGGCGGTCATTGTTCGTCAATGAAGGCTTCACGTCGAAGATCAATGAGCTGTCGGAAACCGAGAGCGAAGCGATTCTGAAGTTTCTGTTCGCCCATGCGACGCGACCGGAATTCACCATTCGCTGGCGTTGGCAGCAGGACGATATTGCGTTCTGGGATAACCGCGTGACGCAGCATTACGCGGTGGATGACTACCGGCCGGCGCGACGGGTGATGCAGCGGGCGACGGTGTTGGGGGATGTGCCGTTTTTTCGTTGAGCCATTTTTACAGCCAAAAGCCCCTCACCCTAACCCTCTCCCAAAGGGAGAGGGGACTGACCGAGGTGTTTGTACAAGCTACATCGACCTGAAATATCGGGTTGAACTCAAGTTTTGAAAAGCATGAAGATCGGCTCCCTTTCCCCCTCGCCCCCTGGGGAGAGGGCTGGGGTGAGGGGGTTGGATCTTGCTGACCCAACCCGACCTTCATCACTCCGCCGTCGAAGGCCTCTCCCACAGATTGATCCCACCTTCCTGCGCAAACCGGTCAATCTCCGCCAACTCTTCAGCACTAAAGCTCAGATTCTTCAACGCCCCGACGTTCTCGATAATCTGCTCCGGCCGGCTCGCACCAATCAACGCCGAGGTCACCCGCGGATCGCGCAGCGTCCACGCCAGCGCCAGTTGCGCCAGGCTCTGACCGCGACGCTTGGCAATTTCATTCAACGCCCGCACATGAGCGATGTTGGCCTCAGACAAGTGCGAAGCCTGCAAGGACCCACCGCCCGGACGATTGACCCGCGCATCCGCCGGCACGCCGTTGAGGTATTTGTCGGTGAGCAGACCTTGCGCCAGCGGCGTGAAAGCAATCACACCCGTGCCGAGTTCATCGGTGGTATCCAGCAGGTCTTTTTCCACCCAGCGATTGAGCAGGTTGTACGCCGGCTGATGAATCAGCAGCGGTACTTTCCACTCTTTCAACAGCGCAGCGATCTCGCGGGTTTTCACCCCGGAATACGACGAGATACCGATGTACAACGCCTTGCCCTGTTGCACGGCGGTGGCGAGGGCGCTAGCGGTTTCTTCCAGCGGGGTGTCCGGGTCGAAGCGGTGCGAATAGAAGATATCCACATAGTCGAGCCCCAGGCGTTGCAGGCTCTGGTCGAGGCTGGCCAACACGTATTTGCGCGAGCCACCGCCCTGACCGTAAGGGCCGGGCCACATGTCCCAACCGGCCTTGCTGGAGATGATCAGTTCATCGCGGTACTGCTTGAAGTCTTCGCGCAGCAGACGGCCGAAATTGATCTCGGCACTGCCGTACGGCGGGCCGTAGTTGTTGGCCAGGTCGAAGTGGTTGATGCCCAGATCGAACGCGGTGCGCAGCAAGGCGCGCTGGGTGTCGATCGGCGTGCTGTCACCGAAGTTGTGCCACAGGCCCAGCGACAGCGCCGGCAGCACCAGACCGCTGCGCCCGACGCGGCGGTAAGGGATGGAGTCGTAGCGGTTTTCGGCAGCGGTGTAAGTCATCGAATCCTCTCTTGTCTGTCTTGAAATGGGTGTCGACTGCTTCGCGAGCACGCTCGCTCCCACCTTTGGAATGCATTTCCCTGTGGGAGCGAACCTGCTCGCGAAGGGTGCTACACAAATCTGTTGCCGGGGTGAGCCAGGCCAAGGTTCTGACGCAAGGTCCGGCCCTCATACTCCGTTCTGAACAACCCACGCCGTTGCAGTTCCGGGACCACGCCATTGGCGAAGTCTTCGAGCCCGCCGGGCAAGTGCGGCACTAGCACGTTGAAACCGTCCGCCGCGCCCTGTTCGAACCATTCCTGCAAGCGATCAGCGATCTGCTCGGGCGTACCGACCAGGCTGTAATGCCCGCGCCCGCCGGCAATCTTGCGACCCAATTGCGCAAGGCTCAGGTTTTCCCGGCCTGCCAATTCCGTCAGCAGTTTCTGCCGGCTCTGCTGACCGCTTTCGGTTAGCGGCAACTCTGGCAACGGCCCGTCCAGCGGGTACTTCGACAAATCGAAGTTGCCCAGCATACGCCCAAGCAAGGCGACGCCAACCTCGGGTTCGACTAATTGCTGAAACGTTTCATACTTTTCCTGCGCCTCGGCTTCGGTGCCGCCGACGACGACAAAAACTCCGGGCATGATTTTCAACGAATCGGTACTGCGCCCATACTTGGGCAAGCGTCCTTTGAGGTCGGCGTAAAACGCCTGGGCACTGGCCAGGGAAGTCTGCGCGGTGAATACCACTTCAGCCGTCTGCGCCGCCAACTCGCGTCCGGTTTCCGAAGAGCCGGCCTGAACAATCACCGGTTGCCCCTGCGGCGAGCGCGCGACGTTCAGTGGGCCTTTGACCCGGAAGTGCTCGCCGACGTGGTCCAACACGTGCAGCTTTGCAGGGTCGTAATACGCCCCGCTGGCCTTGTCGCGCGCAAACGCATCATCCTCCCAACTGTCCCAAAGCCCGGTGACCACCTGATGAAATTCCCGAGCGCGGCTGTAGCGTTCGGCATGGCCGATATGTTCGTCACGCCCGAAATTAAGCGCCTCGGCAGCATTGTCCGAAGTCACCAGATTCCACCCCGCTCGCCCTCCCGAAAGATGATCAAGCGAAGCGAATTTGCGCGCCACGTGATACGGCTCGTTGTAACTGGTGGTCGCCGTGGCGATCAGGCCGATGTGCTCGGTCACTGCACTCAGGGCCGAGAGCAACGTCAACGGCTCAAAGTGATCGGAGCGCGCCATGCGGCTGGCGATGTCCTGAGTCGGCGCGGCGACGCTGTCAGCGACAAACAACGCATCGAACTTCGCCGCCTCGGCAATTTGCGCCAGCCGCTTGTAATGGGCGAAATCCAGACCCGCATTCGCCGGCACATCAGGATGACGCCACGCCGCCACGTGGTGCCCGGTGGCCATGAGGAATGCGCCGAGTTTCAACTGTCTGCTCATCTCAGAAATCCTTGCGCAGTTGCACGCCGAAGTAGCGCTCGTCATCCCGTGGCACGGCGCGATAGATGTAATTGCCACCGCTGGCCAGCAACGGCGAATAGGATTTGTCGGTAAGGTTCTTGCCCAGCAGCGCCACGCGCCAGCCATTGCTGTAATCGGCCAGCGCGACACTGGCGTTCCATAGACCGTAGGCGCCCTGCTTGGTGTCGGCGTTCTGGCTGATGTCGTACTGCACTTCGCTCTGCCAGCTGTAGTCGGTGCCGAGTTCGATATCCAGACCGTTATCCAGCGGGATGCTGTAGTCGGCGCGCACGTAGCTTTTCCAGTCCGGGCTGAACGGCAGCGGTTTGCCGTTGACGTTGCACGACGCCGCCGCGCCCGCCGGGCAGGCGAACTCGTCGATGCGTGCGCGGGTGTAGGCCAGCGCGCCGGACAGTTTCAATTGCTGGGTGGCCTGCAAGGCGTAATCGAGCTCGACGCCTTCGGTGCTGACGCTGCCGGCATTGATCAGGCGCGTCACCACTTGCCCGGCGACGGTGTCGAAGAAGTTCGCCTGATAGTTGTCGTAATCGCTGTGGAACACCGCGAGGTTGGTGGTCAGGCGATTGTTCCAGGAAGTGGCTTTGATGCCCGCTTCCCAGGTGTTCGAGGTCTCCGGTTTCAGCGCTTCGGTGTCGCGCGGCTGCATGTTGAAGAACACGTTGTAGGCCGGGCCTTTGTAGCCGCGCGAGTAGGTCAGGTAAGTGGTGACCGTATCGCTCAAGTCGTACTGCACACCGAGGCGGCCGGACCAGCCGTCTTCGTCCACCGAACCGGAACTGCTGGTCGCCGGTTGGATGCCGCTGACGGTGGTCGCCGAAGTCGAGACGCGGCGGTGATCGTATTCGAGATCATCGTGGGTGTAGCGCAGGCCGGCGATGCCGCGAAAGTCCGAGGTGAAGTTCAGCGTGCTCTCACCGAACACCGCATAGCTGTCGCTGGTGGTGCTGTAATCGGCGACACCACGGTCGGTGCGCGTGGTCGTTGTCAGCGTGCGCTGATAGGTCTCGTCGTCCTTGCCGTGCATGTAGAACAGGCCGCCGACGTACTCAAGGAATTCACCCTTCGGCGAGGCCAAACGCAGCTCTTGCGAATATTGATCGAAGGCCAGATCGCCCTTGTCCGCCGTGCCCGGAAACGCTGCGGTTACCGTGCCGAGACGGTCGCCATCCTGATACTGCGTATTGTCCCAGCCACGCCACGCGGTAATCGACGTCAGGGTGTAATCGCCCAATTGCCAGTCGAGCTGGCCGGACAAGCCTTTGTTGGTGTCTTCGACATGGGAGCGGGTGTCGGTGTTGATGTCGCGGTTGTGGCTGCTCGCATTGACCGGGCTCAGCGCATTGGCGAAGGCCGGGGTCAGCGATTTACTGACAACGCCGTTGGGGCCGTCGTCGTGGGACTGCATGTAGTCGGCAATCAGGGTGAAAGTGACGTCGTCATTCGGCGTGAATTCGAGTTTGCCGCGCACGCCGCGATGGTTGTAGCCGTTGACCTCCTGACCGTTGTGCTTGTTGTCGACGTTGCCGTCGTAGGTGCCGAACAGGGTGCTGATCGAGCCTTTCAACGTATCCGGAATCAGGCTGCCGCCAATGCCGAAACGGGTACGACTTTCGTTACCGCTGTAGTACGACTGATCGATGTAGCCGTGGGTCTCGGCGGTCGGTGCTTTGCTGGTGATGTTGAGTACACCGGCCGAGGCGTTTTTGCCAAACAGCGTGCCTTGCGGCCCGCGCAATACTTCGACGCGTTCCAGATCCAGTAAGTCGAGAGTGGATTGGCCGGGACGTGCGTAGACCACACCATCGATCACCGTCGCCACGGTCGGTTCGACGCCCGGCGAGGTGGAAATCGTGCCGACGCCGCGCACGAACAACGAGGTGTCCTTGTTCGATGCGCCGGTGCGAAAGTTCAGCGATGGCACCTGCTGAACAATGCTCGCCACGCCGTTGCGGTTATCCCGTTCGAGCTGCTCGCCGTCGATCACCGACACCGCGACCGGCACTTTTTGTAGCGACTCCTCGCGGCGGGTGGCGGTGACGGTCACCGATTTGAGTGTTGGCTCCTGATCACTGCTCTCGGCAGCGAATGCGTTGGGCAACGGCAGCGCCGCCAACCCCGTAAATAACCAACCAGCGGCGCGAATCGATTGCGCCAGTTTGTGTGTCGCCCCAGGAATGTTGTGCATGTTTGCCCGCTCGAAATTAGCCCTTAACCGCTGCCGTTCTGCGACGACAGCGCCTGAATCGGTGTCTTGGGCATTCGCTCGAGCGAGTAGCAGACAGCGCGCTTTGTTAGCGCTACCATCGACAGTATTGGCAAGCTGCACATAGAGCGTCCAATACTGAAAAATTACTTTTATATGCGATTTGGTTTTTAAGAAGGATCGAGCCTTGAGCGAAGAAAAACCCCGCAAACGCCGTGGCGCCGGACGTGTGACCCTGAATGCCGTGGCGCGTGAGGCCGGGGTTTCGGCGATTACCGTGTCGCGCTATTTCAATCAGCCCGAGCAGGTTTCGCCCGAGCGTCGCGAGCGGATTGCGGCGGTGGTAGCTGAGTTGGGCTATGTACCGAATCTGGTGGCCGGCGGGCTGGCCTCGGCGCGGGGGAAAATCGTCGGCATGGTCATCCCGAACATCTCCGGGCCGATCTTCGCCAATACCATTCAAGGCTTCAGCGACACGCTCAGCCGTCACGGTTATCAACTGTTGCTGGCGTCGAGTTACTTCAGCACCGAGCAGGAGGAAAATGCGGTGCGGGCGTTTCTCGGCTGGTCGCCGGCGGCGCTGGTGTTGACCAGTCACTTTCACAGTGCGGGTACGGAAAAGATGATCGCCGAGGCCGATGTGCCGGTGATTGAGACCTGGGATTACCAGCCGGATCGCGAGCCGATGCAGATTGGCTTTTCGCATTTCGAGGTGGGCGTGACAGCCGCCAGATATCTGCTGAAAAAAGGCTATCAACGTATCGCCTTCGTGCAGAACAGCGCGGCGGGCGACTTCAGCGCATTGGAACGCCGCGACGGTTACGCAGCGACTTTAAAAGAATCCAGCCTGGAACCCTGGGTCTACGCCCCTGACGCTGATCGCGCACCATTCGAGGCCGGCAAACAGGCGATGGACACCCTGATGAACGCCTCACCGCGCCCCGACGCGATCATCTTCGCCAACGACAACCTCGCCGCCGGCGGCCTGCTCGCCGGGCAACGCGCGGGTTTGAAAATCCCCGAAGACTGCGCCGTTCTTGGCTTTGGCGACTACCCGTTCGCCGAGATGCTTTTGCCGAGCCTCAGCACGATCAAACCACCGGCGCTGGAGATCGGTGTACTCGCCGCAACACGCGTGCTGGAAAGCCTTGGCGTGTTGCCGAGCGACGAGGTGCAGCGGCTGAACCTGCTGCAGTGCCAAGTCATCGAACGGGAAAGCACCTGACTTCGCTATACCGACAGTTCGCGCAAGGCGGCCGCCGCGAGAAATCCGGAACGGGATCGATAGCGCTGGTCACGGCGGACTGTCTGGTCAATACGCTCAAGCAACTGCTCCGGCAGCGTGGCGTTAAAACGCACTGACTTGCCGAAATACGGGGTGATATCAAAATCGACCACTCCCCAGATCCCTCCCGCGTAATCCGGGTTATCGAGATGAGCATCAATGTCCCGCACTTGCGGTAACGGCGCGCTGTCGGCGACCAACCCCTCATAGTGAAGCGCCAATGCCTCCTGAGTATTTTCAAACGCCTCAGCGACCGTAGTGCCTGCGGAGAAACAACCCGGGACATCCGGGATGATCACTCCGTAGTCTGAGTCGGCATCCTTGTGCAGAACGACCGGGAATTTCATATGAGTGAGTCCTTCCTCTGACAGGCCCATAAAACGGCCTTCGTTTCCAATAACGGGCCTCATTTCAAGCCCGCCTGTTTCAAAATGCTGTTGATCGTGCCCTTGGGCAGATCCGAATCAGGGTGCTTGATCGTCACCCTTCCTGGCTTGCGCGGATGCTTGTATTGGTGGTGGCTGCCTTTCACCGCCACGAGATACCAACCATCGTCTTCGATCATCCTGATCATTTCCCGACTGCGCATTTCCTTTGCCCTGTTCGACAGCTAGAGCCATTTACTCTAGAGGGCGCAGGAGCCTTTGATACACACGATACACACTCAGATAAATATTAGCTCACTGAACAATCGCTCGGTTATGGGCAGATCAACGGCAGGCTTGGGCCAGCAAGAAAAACACGTCGCCGGCCAGACTCTCTGTAAGGGTCGCAAAATATGTCCAGTGGAGATGTGGCGGGACTGGATTGGCTATGCTCTAAAGAACACCGAGGTGGCCCCTTCGCGAGCAGGCTCGCTCCCACAGGGATTTCCTGTGTACATGAAATTTATGTCCAGCCGGGATCCATTGTGGGAGTGAGCCTGCTCGCGATAGCGGTCTTTCAGGCGATACCCATTCATCAGGCAGAACCCGCCATGCACACCGCCATCATCATCTTCTTCGGCCTGATCCTGCTCGCGCTGATGCTGTACATCGGCGAGCGCATCGGCTTCAGCCGCCAGACCATGGGCTACGGCTTCGCCGCGCTGTGGTTGGCGTTGACGGTGATCAATGGTGCGGTGGGCGTGGTGCATGCCGGACAGTCCGTGGGATCGGAAATAGCCATTGGCAGTGCGGTATTCGGCGTGCCGGTGGCGGCGATGGTGTTGTTCATGGTGCTGAGCGCCGAGTCGTAAAACGTCCCGGCGCCCAGTCGCCGATCAACGCACCAGATGCAGGAACTGCATGTGCCGCTCGTACTGATCGAGGATGTCGTTGATGATCTGCTCTTTGGTGTAGCCGACCAGATCGTAGTCCTGACTGCCCTCGCTCAAGTGCACTTCGGCGCGATAGTAACGACGATTGTTGAGCTGCTTGGAACCCATGCCGCCACGGGCGAACGACGGCGTGAAGTAGCCGCGCATCTGCACCTGATAGATGAACGGATGCGCATCACCATGACCGATTTCGAGGCTGACGCTGTCATTCGCCGGGTCCGGTTGGGTGACCACGTTCAGGCCTTTTTCGACGAACACCGCCGTCACTTCTTCAATCGCCGGGCGCACCGTGGTGTCCATGAAGCGGTACACCTCGTCCCGCGACGGGAAATGCACAGCCTGACTCAAGCGCTGTCGCCAGCCGCCCGTGCCGCGCCGAGAACCGGAGACCGGTGCCAGCGAATGCAACTGAGCGATCTGCTTCTGCGACTCGAGATAGAACGCCTTGTGCAGACCCCACATCATCAGCAGCAGAATCAGCGAGAACGGCAACGAAGTCAGCACTACCGCTGACTTCAGCGCATCAATGCTGCCGGAGAATAACAGCGCGCTGGTTATCAGCGCGGTCATCGCGCCCCAGAACACCCGCAGCCATTTCGGCCCGTCTTCGTCCGGGCTACCGCCCTTGGCCGACAGCGTCGAGAGCACCACAGTGCCGGAATCGGCAGAGGTGACGAAGAACACAAAGCTGATAAACACCGTCACGGCGATGACGGTTTTGCTCCATGGATAAGTTTCCAGCAGCAGGTAAATGCTCATCGACGGGTTGTCGATGGCCGACATGCCCAGCGCGCTCATGCCGTGGTTGAGCACCTGATCGATGGCGCTGTTGCCGAAGATCGACATCCACGCGAGAGTAAAACCGAGCGGAATCAACAGCACGCCGAAAACAAATTCACGGATGGTCCGGCCACGGGAAATCCGTGCGATGAACAGGCCCACGAACGGCGACCATGCAATCCACCAGGCCCAGTAGAACACGGTCCAGCCGCCGAGCCAGTCGCTCGGTTTGTCGTAGGCGTAGAGGTCGAAACTCTTCATCGGCAAGGCGCCGAGGTAGTCGCCAAGGTTCTGGATCAAGGTGTTGAGCAGGTGCTGGGTCGGCCCGGCGAACAACACGAACAGCAGCAGCGCACAGGCCAGCAGCATGTTGATGTCGGACATCACCCGCACGCCTTTATCGACGCCGGAGACGGCAACGATGATCGCCGCGCCCATCATCAGCGTGATCAGGCCGACCTGAATCCACTGGGTGTGAGCGATACCGAACAGGTAGTCGAGGCCCGAGTTGAGGTGCAGTACTCCGAAGCCCATGTCGGCACCCAGACCGAACACCGTGGCGATGATGCCGAAGCCGTCCACCGCGTAACCGATCGGGCCGTTGATGCGTTTGCCAATCAGCGGATACAGCGCCGAACGCAGCGCCAGCGGCAGGTTGTGGCGATAGGCGAAATAGGCCAGCGCCATGCCGACAAAGGCGAACACGCCCCAGCCATGCAGGCCCCAGTGCAGAAACAGAATCTGCATGGCCTGGCGCGCCGCGTCCGCCGTACCCGCCTCGCCTTGCGGCGGTTGCAGCATATGAGTCAGCGGTTCAGAGACGCAGAAGAAGAACAGCGTGATGCTGATCCCGGCGGCGAACAGCATGCCGGCCCAGGACAGGTAACTGAATTCGGGCTCGTCGTGGTCGGCACCGAGTTTTATCTTGCCGTAGCCGGATAAGGCGGTGACCACCACGAAGACCAGATACAGGGTCATCGCGAGCATGTAGTACCAGCCGACCGTATTGGCCGCCCAGTTTTGCGCTTCCAGCAGCCAGGCGCCGGCCTGCTCAGGCATGGCGATAACAACGAGACCAAACAGCAGAATGACCGTCGCGGCGAAATAGAACACCGGCGGATTCATGCGTACCAGACCGCTGGCGGGAGTTGACGATGCACTCATGAAACGTGCACCTCGAGGGGTTGAAACGTGGCTGAAATGATCGGACTCAGCAAAGGCAAGCCTCCTGTTGTGAGCGGGCAGCGAACCACCGGTTTAACTTGAATGAACGTTCAAGTTAAACATGGATAGGGGGGTAAGGACTAATCGTACGGCTAGGCGGTAGTTTTCCTACGCTAGCTCAAGGATGGGTATGACGTGGGTTTGAGGGTATTCGTTCAATAGCCCCTCACCCTAACCCTCTCCCAAGGAGAGAGGGGACTGATTGGGGGATATTGGGGAGATACGCCGACATGATCCTGCTGTACCGAATCCATCATCGACTCGGTGTTTCAGGTCGATGGATAACCCAAAACACCTCGGTCGGCCCCCTCTCCCTCTGGGAGAGGGCTGGGCGGGCGGCGTTCCGATGAGGGTAAGCCGTTAAAGCCCTACTTCTGCGTCCCGTCATCATGCTGCAAATTCGCCTGGGTCAAATTGCACCCCGCCGGCACACTGCGCGTCAGCCACACATTGCCGCCAATGGTCGAACCCTTGCCAATGGTGATCCGCCCGAGAATCGTCGCTCCGGCATAAATCACCACATCATCTTCAACGATCGGATGACGCGGATGACCCTTCTGCAACTGGCCGTCTTCATCCGCCGGGAAGCGCTTGGCGCCCAACGTCACCGCCTGATAAATCCGCACGCGCTCACCAATGATCGCCGTCTCGCCGATCACCACACCCGTGCCGTGATCGATAAAGAAGCTGCGGCCAATCTGCGCACCCGGATGGATATCAATGCCGGTCGCCGAATGAGCGATTTCCGCGCTGATCCGCGCCAGCAACGGCAAACCCGCGCGATACAAATGATGCGCCAGACGATGGTGAATCACCGCCAGAATCCCCGGGTAGCACAGCAGCACTTCATCAACACTGCGCGCCGCCGGATCACCGTGATAGGCCGCCAGCACATCGGTGTCGAGCAGCGTGCGCAGGCCCGGCAATGCGAGGGCGAAATCCTGCACGATCTGAATCGCGCGGGCTTCGACTTCGGTGTCGGCCTGCGCGCTATGGCGGGCGACGTAGCGCAGTTCCAGACGGGTCTGCGCCAACAAGGCATTCAGTGCGACATCAAGGGTATGACCGACGTAGAAGTCTTCACTCTCTTCACGCAAATCCACCGGTCCCAGACGCATCGGGAACAGCGCGCCACACAGCGCTTCAAGAATCTCCGCCATCGCTGCCCGCGACGGCAACTCGCGACCACCCTGCTCGCCGGACGCCCGGCCGTTCTGTGCCCGCCACTGATCCCGCGCGCTGCGCAGTTGACTGACGATGGTCTGCAATTGCCAATGGCTGGAACGCTCGCTCACGGTAAAGACTCCTCAGGGGCGGCCGGACTGTCTGGCCGCGTCAACGGCGACTACTTTACGGCAAGGCTGGGAGGGCGAATTAAGAACCGATAGTGCTGGGCTCAGTCGATTTAGCTATAAGCGATTGGCGGTTGCCCCTGCAAAAGCACGTGCCTATAGTCCTTTCATCTTCCAAGCCAGTACGGACTCATGATCAAACAACAGCTGGACCGCTTTACCCGCCTCGATCTGCTCAACCACCCGACGCCGCTGGAAAAACTCGAACGCCTGTCCACCTGGCTCGGCCGCGAGGTGTACATCAAGCGCGATGACCTGACGCCGCTGGCCATGGGCGGCAACAAACTGCGCAAGCTCGAATACCTCGCCGCCGACGCCTTGGCGCAAGGCGCCGACACGCTGATCACCGCCGGTGCGCTGCAATCGAACCACGTCCGCCAGACCGCTGCACTGGCCGCCAAACTCGGCCTGGGCTGTGTGGCGCTGCTGGAAAATCCGCTGGGCAGCGACGACAGCAATTACACCGGCAACGGCAATCGCCTGCTGCTGGATCTGTTCGACACCAAAGTCGAACTGGTCGACAACCTCGACAACGCCGACGAACAACTGGCCGCCCTCGCCGTGCGTTTGCGCAGCAACGGCAAGAAGCCGTATCTGGTGCCGGTGGGCGGTTCGAATGCTCTCGGTGCTTTGGGTTACGTGCGCGCTGGGCTTGAACTGGCCGAGCAGATCAAGGACACCGGGCTGGAGTTTGCCGCGGTGGTTCTGGCCTCGGGCAGTGCAGGCACTCACAGTGGTCTGGCGTTGGCGTTGAGCGAAGTGCTGCCGCAATTACCGGTGATTGGCGTGACGGTTTCGCGCAGCGAAGAAGACCAGCGGCCGAAGGTACAGGGTCTGGCGGAACGCACGGCAGAGCTGCTCGGCGTCGAACTGCCAGCCAGTTTCAAGGTCGAGTTGTGGGACGAATACTTTGGCCCGCGTTATGGCGAGCCGAATGCCGGGACGTTGGCGGCGGTGAAATTGCTGGCGAGTCAGGAAGCGGTGTTGCTCGATCCGGTGTACACCGGCAAGGCGATGGCGGGTTTGCTTGATGGGATTGGTCGTCAGCGTTTTGATGAAGGCCCGATCATCTTCCTGCACACCGGTGGGGCGCCAGCGTTGTTCGCCTACAAGGATTTCCTCTGACTGATCGCTCCCACGCTCTGCGTTGGAATGCAGCCCGGGACGCTCTGCGTCCCTTCGAGAGCTGGAACGCGGAGCGTCCCTAGAGGCATTCCCACGCAGAGCGTGGGAACGAACCTCATATTCCAATAAAGAATAACATTTCAAATATTAAGTATTTTCAAGTCTAAAGCAGACATCTTATAGTCTCGCCGCAGGCGAATTTCGCGCAAGACGCATAAGCTGCTTTAAGGCAGGATAGCGCTGTCGTCGAATCACCCATTCGCCAACTTTCCTTAAGCGTCTTCCATAAGAAAACACAGGGGCTTGTCATGAATTTTTCCGCACTACGTCGCAATCTGCTGGTGGGTTCGCTGGGCCTGGCGCTGAGCGCCGGTCTGATCGGCCAGGCAGTGGCCGGTGAGCAGTTGCAACAGATCAAGGACAAAGGCGTTATCAACGTCGGCCTGGAAGGCACTTACCCACCGTTCAGCTTCGTCGATGCCGACGGCAAACTGTCCGGTTTCGAAGTTGAACTCTCTGAAGCGCTGGCGCAAAAACTCGGCGTCAAAGCCAAGATTCAGCCGACCAAGTGGGACGGCATCCTCGCGGCGCTGGAATCCAAGCGTCTGGACGTTGTAGTCAATCAGGTGACCATCTCCGACGAGCGCAAGAAGAAGTATGACTTCTCCGAGCCGTACACCGTTTCCGGTATTCAGGCGCTGGTGTTGAAGAGCAAAGAAGCCGCGTTGAACATCAAGACCGCCAATGACCTGTCCGGCAAAAAAGTCGGTGTGGGCCTGGGCACCAACTACGAGCAATGGGTCCGCGCCAACGTGCCGGGCGCTGACGTGCGCACCTACGATGATGATCCGACCAAGTTCGCCGACCTGAACAACGGCCGCACCGACGCCATCCTGATCGACCGTCTGGCTGCACTTGAATATGCCAAGAAAGCCCCGAAAACCGTTGCTGCCGGTGAAGCTTTCTCCCGTCAGGAAGCCGGTGTTGCTCTGCGCAAAGGCGAACCTGAACTACTGGCTGCCGTGAACAAGGCCATCGACGAACTGCGTGCAGACGGCACTTTGAAGAAGCTGTCCGAGAAGTACTTCAACGCAGACGTCACTAAATAATGGAAGTTGGATTTCAATTCGAAGCGCACTTCCCGCAGTTGAGCCAGCAACTCGCCGAAACCACGGCGCTGTTGCTGGACTCCGCGCCCTTTCTGCTCAAGGGCGCGTACTACACGGTAGTCCTCAGCCTCGGCGGGATGTTCTTCGGCTTGCTGCTGGGCTTCGGCCTGGCGTTGATGCGCCTGTCGCGCTTCAAATCAGTGAGCTGGCTGGCGCGCGTCTACGTGTCGTTCTTTCGCGGCACGCCGTTGCTGGTGCAGTTGTTCGTGATCTATTACGGCTTCCCGCAATTGGGAATCGAACTGGATCCGTTACCAGCAGCGCTGATCGGCTTCTCGCTGAACATGGCCGCGTACGCCTGTGAAATTCTGCGCGCCGCGATCGGTTCGATCGAGCGTGGTCAGTGGGAAGCTGCTGCGAGTATTGGCATGACCCGCGCGCAAACCCTGCGCCGGGCCATCCTGCCGCAAGCGATGCGCACGGCGTTGCCGCCGCTGGGCAACAGCTTCATTTCGCTGGTCAAAGACACGGCACTGGCCGCCACCATTCAGGTGCCGGAGCTGTTCCGTCAGGCGCAACTGATTACCGCCCGGACTTTCGAAGTCTTCACCATGTATCTTGCCGCCGCGCTGATCTACTGGATTCTGGCCACGGTGCTTTCGCACTTCCAGAACAAGTTGGAAGAGCGGGTCAATCGGCACGACCAGGAGTCCTGACGATGATTGTCGTGGAAAAACTGACCAAGCAATTCAAGGGTCAGGTCGTGCTCAACGGCATCGACCTGGAGGTCAAGGAAGGCGAAGTCGTCGCGATCATCGGCCCCAGTGGTTCAGGGAAAACGACGTTTCTGCGCTGCCTGAATTTCCTTGAACAACCCACCAGCGGCCGGATCAAGGTCGGCGATATCGAAATCGATACCAGTCGCCCGCTGAACCAGCAGCAGAGTCTGGTGCGCAACCTGCGCCAGCACGTTGGCTTCGTGTTTCAGAATTTCAACCTGTTCCCCCATCGCACCGCACTGGAGAACGTCATCGAAGGCCCGATAGTGGTCAAGAAGATGCCGCGCGACGAGGCAGTTGCATTGGGCAAAAAGCTGCTGGCCAAGGTCGGCCTCGCCGGTAAGGAAGACGCTTATCCGCGTCGTCTCTCCGGTGGTCAGCAACAGCGCGTGGCGATAGCCAGAGCGCTGGCGATGGAGCCGGAAGTGATTCTCTTCGACGAACCGACTTCGGCGCTCGACCCGGAACTGGTCGGCGAAGTGCTGGCGACCATTCGTGGCCTGGCTGAAGAGAAACGCACCATGGTGATCGTCACCCATGAGATGGGGTTTGCTCGCGACGTGGCCAACCGTGTGGTGTTTTTCGACAAAGGCGTGATTGTCGAGCAAGGTGAAGCGAAAGCGTTGTTTGCCAACCCGAAAGAACAACGTACTCAACAGTTTCTCAGCAAGTTCTTGAATCACGCCTGAGAACTTTCATTGCTATACCGGCAACTTCCATGGATGGAAGTTACCTTTGTTAAAGCCTCGCCTCAGCAACACCCTATCCAGACAAAACATATCCGAAGCGGTACATATATATGTTCTGCAACAGATAATGCCGGTCTCAATCCCGCACCACCCGACATGACAACGCTCGAATAAATCCGCGCAAAACCCGCCAAAAAGCCCTAAGTTCCGTGGCTCATTTCTCCTGACCGCCTAGGCACATGACCACAGCAGCGTAGGAAACTTCTGATTAATTCGTAATTCACGGATTAGCTAATATCGTCTATTGACACCCCATCCCGCACACTCTTATCTAGTCGACAACTGGCACCACTTAGTTCAATAAACCCGTATTCAACCTGAATGAAAGTTCAAAGCTTTATTGCCAGTTTATTCACGCCTTTTGTTCTTCCAGAAACGGACTTCGCTGCAAGGCTTCAAGGAGAGAAATCGATGACCCGCACTTCGCATCCCCCCGAACTGGCAGCGCCGATCCTGGCGCCTGCGCAAAAAACCGGCATCAATCTGAGCGCCGCCGCACATTTTCTGGTCGAGGTGTCGCCCTACCCCGATATGGACAGCGGAGACCTCATCGAGCTGTTCTGGAACAAATGCTATGTCGCCTCCAGGGTGCTGACGGCGGATGACATCGGCACGGCAGTGCGCCTACGGGTGCCGGAGAGTTTCATCGCCAGCGGTACCGCGCGCATTCACTACCGGGTGATGCAGGTCGGTCAGGGTCCGGCGCTGTCGGCAGCGACGCGCGTGCAGGTCAAACTTGACTGCCCCGGTGGGCAACCCTCAACACTGAGCGCAGATGAAAACCAGCAACTGGCCCCGGTGACCATTCCCGACACCATTCGCCGTCAGGGTGTAAATCCAAACCAGATCAAACGCGGTGTGCCGCTGACCATCGAGCCGTACCTGAACATGGCCGAGGACGACGCCATCACCTTGCGCTGGGGTGATGTGCGCATGGATCTGGCGCCGGTCACCGCCGCGGATATCGGCTTGCCGATTCAGGTCTGGGTCCCACCGTCGGTGATTGTCGAAGCGGGCGAGGATCTGCGCCTGGACGTGACGTATTGCATCCTTGATCGAGTCGGTAACAACTCACGCTGGGCGCCGCCACGTACCTTGAAGATCGGCTGTGTAAATCCTTATCTGAAAGTCCCTCTGAGGCAGGAACTCAAGGCGGCCGAATCGCGCAAGGATTGATGTGTCTGGCCGAGGGTGGGGGGTTATCCCCCTCACCTGAAAACTCTTAACCAATCAGACCATCACCCCTTCTATACATATTCCTAAAAGTTAGTTTATTTAATTTTTATACACGCTTAGGGTATATGAACCGGACCACCGGACATTCTTTCGTTCGCCGCACTTTTGCGGCGTTTTTCATGAGATGTGAGGTAGGTAGTATGGTCCGGAACACAATCACCCCAGTGCAGATCGCCAGGGCATTGCGTGCAGCCAAGGAGCGGCACTGATGTCCAGTCTGGCAGACGCAAATGTCCAGTCGGATCTGGACATCGCCCCGTTGTTGTTGCCCGCGCAGGTCTTGCGCAACGACGCCCAAGCCATCAAGGCTGCCCATGAGCTGGCGCAAGTCGCCCGCGTGCAGGCTGCCAAACGCGACCGCCAGCGCAAGCTGCCGTGGTCGGAAATCGAACAGTTCACCCGCAGCGGATTAGGCAGCATCGCCATCCCGCGCGAATACGGTGGCCCGCAGGTTTCCTTTGTCACTTTGGCCGAGGTGTTTGCGATCATTTCCGCCGCCGATCCGGCGTTGGGGCAAATTCCGCAGAACCAGTTCGGCATCATCAATCTGGTGCTCGGCAGCGCCACCGAGGAGCAGAAAAAGCAGCTGTTCCAAAGTGTTCTGGAAGGCTGGCGCATCGGCAATGCCGGCCCGGAACGCGGCACCAAAAACACCCTGGAACTGAAAGCGCGAATCACCGCCGACGGCGACGATTACGTGATCAATGGCCAGAAATTTTATTCCACCGGTGCGCTGTTCGCGCACTGGGTGGCGGTCAAGGCACTCAACGATGACGGCAAGCAAGTGCTGGCCTTTGTCCGTCGCGGCACGCCGGGTTTGCGCATCGTTGATGACTGGTCGGGCTTCGGTCAGCGCACTACCGCCAGCGGCACGATTCTGCTCAATAACGTGCGCGTCGAGTCGAGCCTGGTCGTCGACAACTGGAAGATCAACGACTTCCCGAATACTCAAGGCGCGGTATCACAGCTGATTCAAGCCGCGATCGACGCCGGCATCGCCCGTGGTGCCATTGACGACGCCATCGAGTTCGTCAAAACCCGTGCGCGGCCATGGATCGACGCCAAGGTTGAACGGGCCAGCGATGACCTTTACGTGATCGCTGACATCGGCAAACTGAAAATCGAATTGCACGCTGCCGAAGCGTTGCTGCGCAAGGCCGGCAAAGTGCTCGATCAAGTACACGCCGCACCGCTCACCGCCGACTCTGCCGCCCGCGCCTCGATTGCTGTGGCCGAAGCGAAAGTGTTGACCACCGAGATTTCCCTGCTCGCCAGCGAAAAGCTGTTCGAACTGGCCGGCAGCCGCGCGACCCTCGCCGAATTCAATCTCGACCGCCATTGGCGCAACGCCCGCGTGCACACGCTGCACGACCCGGTGCGCTGGAAATATCACGCGGTCGGCGCCTATCGCCTCAACGGCGCTTTGCCTGCTCGCCATTCCTGGATCTGAGACGACCAGACATCTGGAGAAACCTATGACTTTTTCCCATCACGTCGCGGTCATCACCAGCGATGAGCAAGCCCTGATCGTCGCCAGCGACCTGGCCGAAGACTTCAAGCGCGACAGCGCCCTGCGCGACCGTGAACGTCGCTTGCCACTGCCGGAACTCGATGTATTTTCCCGCTCCGGTCTATGGGGCATCAGCGTGCCCAAGGAATACGGCGGCGCGGGTGTGTCCAACGTAACCCTGGCCAACGTCATCGCCCTGATCGCTCAGGCCGACGGCTCGCTCGGACAGATTCCGCAGAACCATTTTTATGCATTGGAAGTGCTGCGGGTGAACGGCAGCCACGCGCAAAAACAACGGCTATACGCCGAAGTACTCGCCGGCCAACGCTTCGGCAATGCCTTGGCGGAATTGGGCACAAAAACCGCCCACGACCGCGTCACCAGCCTCAAGCGCGACGGTGACGGCTATCGCATCAATGGCCGCAAGTTTTACTCGACCGGGGCGATTTACGCCCAGCGCATTCCGACTTCCGTGGTCGATGAAAACGGTGTGCAGCAACTGGCCTTCGTCCCGCGTGACAGCAAAGGCCTGACGGTGATCGACGACTGGAGCGGCTTCGGCCAGCGCACCACCGGCAGCGGCTCCGTTGTGTTCGAAGACGTATTCGTCGCGGCTGAAGACGTGCTGCCCTTCCAAAGCGCCTTCGAACGGCCAACCACGGTCGGCCCGTTGGCACAAATCCTTCACGCCGCCATCGACACCGGCATCGCCCGCGCCGCTTACGAAGACGCCCTGCACTTCGTGCGCAGCAAAACCCGCCCATGGATCGATTCCGGCAACGACAAAGCCACCGAAGACCCACTGACGCTGAAAAGCTTCGGCCACTTGAGTATTCGTCTGCACGCCACCGAAGCCTTGCTTGAACGGGCCGGCGAATTCCTCGACGCCGCACAAGCCGAGACCAATGCAGAAACCGTCGCCGCGGCTTCGATTGCCGTCGCCGAAGCACGGGCGATCAGCACTGAAATCTCTTTGGCCGCCGGCAGCACGCTGTTCGAACTGGCCGGCAGCCAGGCGACCCTGATCGAACACGGTCTCGACCGTCACTGGCGCAATGCCCGCGTACACACGCTGCATGACCCGGTGCGCTGGAAATATCACGCGGTGGGCAACTACTACCTCAATGACGAAAACCCTCCGTTGCGAGGGACGATCTGATGAGCGCGGCGAAAAAGAAGATCCTGCTCAACGCGTTCAACATGAACTGCATTGGCCACATCAACCATGGCCTGTGGACGCATCCGCGCGACACCTCAACGCGCTACAACACCCTCGAATACTGGACCGAACTGGCGCAATTGCTTGAGCGCGGGCTGTTCGACGGCTTGTTCATTGCCGACATCGTCGGTGTGTACGACGTCTATCAGAACTCGGTCGATGTACCGCTGAAAGAGTCGATCCAGTTGCCGGTCAACGACCCGTTGTTGCTGGTTTCAGCCATGGCCGCCGTGACCAAAAACCTTGGTTTCGGCCTGACTGCCAATCTCACCTACGAGCCGCCCTATCTGTTCGCCCGCCGCATGTCGACGCTCGATCATCTGAGCCGTGGTCGCGTCGGCTGGAACATCGTCACCGGTTACCTCGACAGCGCTGCGAAAGCCATGGGCCTTAGCGAACAGGTCGAACACGACCGTCGCTACGATCAGGCCGACGAGTACCTGGAAGTGCTCTACAAACTTTGGGAAGGCAGTTGGGAAAACGGCGCCGTACTCAACGACCGCGAGCAGCGGATCTACGCGCAACCGGAGAAAGTGCACAAGGTCGAGCACAAGGGCGAGTTCTATCAGGTCGAGGGTTATCACCTTTGCGAGCCTTCACCACAGCGCACGCCGGTGCTGTTTCAGGCCGGCAGTTCCGATCGCGGTTTGCTGTTCGCCGGGCGTCACGCCGAGTGCGTGTTCATCAGTGGCCAGAACAAGCCGTCAACCAAGGTTCAGGTCGACAAGGTCCGCGCCAGTGCCGTCGAAGCCGGGCGTAATCCTGAGGACATCAAGGTGTTCATGGGCCTGAATGTGATTGTCGGCGCGACCGAAGAGGCGGCATGGGCCAAGCACGCCGAGTACCTGAGTTACGCCAGCGCCGAGGCCGGCGTGGCGCATTTCTCCGCGTCGACCGGCATCGATTTTTCCCAGTACGAGATCGATGAACCGATCCAGTACGTGAAGAGCAATGCGATCCAGTCGGCTACCAAGAACCTGCAGAACAACGACTGGACTCGGCGCAAATTGCTCGACCAGCACGCCCTCGGTGGCCGTTACATCACCGTGGTTGGCTCGCCTGAGCAAGTGGCGGATGAGCTGGAATCGTGGATCGCCGAGACCGGCCTCGACGGTTTCAACCTGACGCGGATTGTTACGCCGGAGAGCTATGTCGATTTTATCGATCTGGTGATTCCGGAGCTGCAGCGGCGTGGGTCGTACAAGACCGCATATGACAGCGGCAGCTTGCGCGAGAAGCTGTTTCGCGGTGAGGCGCAGTTGCCCGAGCAACACACCGGCTCCGCGTTTCGCCGCTAAAAGCATCGCGAGCAGGCTCACTCCTACAGGGGAACGCATTCCAAATGTAGGAGTGAGCCTGCTCGCGATGAGGCCATAACAAACACCACAAATTTCATGCACTGACTGGAAAACCCATCATGACCAAAAAACGCCTGTCCCACCCAGTCAAAGCACTGGCCCTGGCCCTCGGCCTGTTCAGCTCGGCCATCTTCGCCGCCGACGCCCCGTTGAAAATCGGCACCACCGCCGCCTTCGCCATTCCGCTGGAAGCCGCTGTCGAAGAAGCCTCCAAGCAAAGCCTGAAAGTCGAGCTGGTGGAGTTCACCGACTGGATCGCACCGAACGTCAGCCTCGCCGCTGGCGACATCGACGTGAACTACTTCCAGCACATCCCGTTCCTCGAAAACGCCAAAGCCGCCGCGGGTTTTGATCTGGTGCCATTCGCCCCGGGGATCATCAACAACGTCGGCCTCTATTCGAAAAAATACAAAAGCTTCGATGAGTTGCCCGAAGGCGCCAGCGTCGCCATCGCCAACGACCCGATCAACAGTGGTCGTGGTTTGCAACTGCTGGCCAAGGCCGGTTTGATCACGCTGAAACCGGGCGTCGGCTACAAAGCCACCGAAGATGACATTGTCGCCAACCCGAAGAAGATCAAAATCCTCCAGGTCGAAGCCGTGCAATTGGTGCGCGCCTATGACGACGCCGATCTGGTCCAGGGTTACCCCGCCTACATCCGCCTGGCGAAGACCTTCGATGCCGGTTCGGCACTGCTGTTCGACGGTCTCGACCACAAGGAATACGTGATCCAGTTCGTTATCCAGCCGAAGAGCAAAACCGATCCGCGCCTGATCAAATTCGTCGACATCTACCAGCACTCGCCGGTCGTTCGCGCGGCGCTGGATAAGGCCCACGGCAAGCTGTATCAAGCCGGTTGGGAAAGCTGAGCATGACGGCCGCGATCCAACGGCGACTGGAGATTCCAGAGCCACACAATGCTGAAAAAACCGAGCTGCACCCGGAGTTGAATCGCGCCCACGTGCGTTTCATCGGTCTGGGCAAAACCTACAACGGCCGGCAAGGTCCGGTCGCGGCTTTGCAGGGCATTGATCTGGCGATTCAGCGCGGCGAAGTGTTCGGCATCATCGGCCGCAGCGGCGCCGGCAAGTCATCGCTGATCCGCACCATCAATCGTCTGGAACAACCGACCTCAGGGCGGGTGTTGATCGATCAGGTCGACATCGGCGGTTTCGATGAAGACCGGCTGGTCGCACTGCGCCGGCGCATCGGCATGATCTTCCAGCACTTCAACCTGATGTCGGCCAAGACCGTTTGGCAGAACGTCGAACTGCCGCTGAAAGTCGCGGGTGTGCCGAAAGAACAACGCGAAAAAAAGGTGCGCGAACTGCTCGAACTGGTTGGCCTGCAAGAAAAGCACAGAGCCTATCCGGCGCAACTTTCCGGTGGGCAGAAACAGCGCGTCGGCATCGCCCGCGCGCTGGTGCATGACCCGGATATTTTGCTCTGCGACGAAGCCACTTCGGCGCTCGACCCGGAGACCACCCAGTCGATCCTTGGCCTGCTGCGCGAGATCAACAAACGCCTGGGCCTGACCATCGTCCTGATCACTCACGAGATGGCGGTAATCCGCGAAATCTGCGATCGCGTTGTCGTGCTTGAGCACGGTCGGGTTGTCGAACAAGGCCCGGTCTGGGAAGTGTTCGGCAATCCGCAACACGAGGTCAGCCAGACCTTGCTCGCGCCGCTGCAACACGCCTTGCCGGAGGAATTGCAGAGCCGCTTGCAAGCCCAAGCGCCGTCCTCCGACGCCGCTGTGGTGCTGCGCTTGCAGTTCACCGGCAGCACCAGTGATGAGCCGGATCTGGCCGCGCTTTTCACAGCACTCGGCGGTCGGGTGAAATTGCTGCAGGGTGGCGTGGAACGAATTCAGGGCCATGCGTTGGGACAACTGCTGTTGGCTGTCAGCGGTTCGCCATTGAGTGCCGAGCAATTACGTGAACGCGCAGGGCAATGGGCGCAGCGAGTGGAGGTGTCGGGTTATGTGGTTTGATCGCTTGTTGCAGGGCTTTATCGACACGTTCCTGATGGTCGGTGTGTCGTCGCTGATCGCGTTGCTGGTGGGGATTCCGATGGCGGTGATTCTGGTCACCAGCGACAAGGGCGGGATCTACGAAGCGCCGGTGTTGAACCGTGCCTTGGGCGCGTTCGTGAACCTGTTCCGCTCGATCCCGTTTCTGATTCTGATGGTCGCGCTGATTCCGTTTACCCGGTTGATTGTCGGTACTACGTACGGTGTGTGGGCCGCTGTTGTTCCGCTGACGATTGCGGCGACGCCGTTTTTCGCGCGGATTGCCGAAGTGAGTCTGCGTGAGGTTGATCATGGTTTGATCGAAGCGGCGCAAGCGATGGGCTGCCGGCGTTGGCACATTGTCTGGCATGTGTTGCTGCCTGAGGCACTGCCGGGGATTGTCGGCGGTTTCACCATTACGTTGGTGACCATGATCAATTCGTCGGCCATGGCCGGGGCGATTGGCGCTGGCGGGTTGGGGGATATCGCCTATCGCTACGGCTATCAGCGCTTTGACAGCCAGATCATGTTGACGGTGATTGTGTTGCTGGTGGCTCTGGTGGCGGTGATTCAGTTGGGTGGGGACCGGTTGGCGCGGGGGTTGAACAAGCGCTGAGCTCATCCGGAATCATGCCGCGCCTCTGAAACCGCTTTCGCGAGCAGGCTCGCTCCCACATTTGGAATGCGTTCCCCTGTGGGAGCGAGCCTGCTCGCGATGGGTTGCGCAGCAGCCCCGCTTCATGGCGTATATTCGGCAAACCCCAATTGCCCGCGTATCCCCACCATGAAGCAGACCCCCACCGATCTCGAACAGATCACCGCCACCACCCTCGGCCACTACAACTCGGTGGCTGAAGACTTCCGTGAAGGCACCCGCGACCACGATGTCAGCCAGAACATCGATGCGCTGCTTCGGCATATTCAGGGTTCAGCGCCGTTCACGATTCTGGATTTCGGCTGCGGGCCGGGGCGGGATTTGCAGACGTTTACACGTATGGGGCACATCGCCGTCGGGCTGGACGGTTCGCAAGAGTTCGCGCGAATGGCCCGGGAGGACAGTGGCTGTGAAGTGTTGCAGCAGGACTTTCTGAAACTCGATCTGCCGGCTGAACGCTTCGACGGGATTTTTGCCAATGCGGTGCTGTTTCATGTGCCGTTGCAGGAATTGCCACGGGTGCTTGAGCAATTGCACGGGACGTTGAAGCCCGGTGGTGTGCTGTTCAGCTCGAATCCGCGTGGGGATAACCGCGAAGGCTGGAACGGGCCGCGTTATGGCTCGTATCACGATCTTGAGGCTTGGCGAGGGTTGCTGACGGACGCGGGGTTTGTCGAGCTTGAGCATTACTTTCGCCCGGCGGGGTTGCCGCGCGAGCAGCAGCCTTGGTTGGCCAGCGTCTGGCGCAAGGACTGAGTTGAGTCAGGAAAAGCCCCTCACACCCCAGCCCTCTCCCACAGGGAGAGGGCGCCGACCGAGGTGTCTCGCTTCATACATCGACCTGAGAGACCGAGTCGATTATGGATTCAGCGAAGATATTTCGGGTCGGCGTATCTCCAAGGCATCCCCCAATCAGTCCCCTCTCCCTTTGGGAGAGGGTTAGGGTGAGGGTCGCTGTTGACTCAATCCTTCTTCGGCTCGCGAATCTTGTACCAGGCCACATACAGCGCCGGCAGGAACAGCAACGTCAGCAACGTCGCCACCACGATCCCGCCAATCATCGCGTACGCCATCGGCCCCCAGAACACTTCCCGGGCGATGGGGATCATGCCCATGCTCGCCGCCGCCGCGGTCAGCAGGATCGGCCGACGCCGATGCTCGGTCGCCTCGACCACTGCATCCCACGGCGCATAGCCCTTCTTCTCGAACTCATCGATCTGCGTCACCAGAATCACCGAGTTACGGATGATGATGCCGATCAGCGCCAGAATCCCCAGAATCGCCACGAAACCCATCGGCGTGCCGGTCGGCACCAGTGCCAGCACCACGCCGATCAGCCCCAGCGGCGCGACACTGGCGACGAGGAACATCTTCTGCACGCTGTGCAACTGGATCATCAGAAAGGTCGCCATCAAAAACAGCATCAATGGCAGAACCTTGGCAATCGGCCCCTGGGCCTTGCCGCTCTCCTCGACCGTACCGCCGGTGGCGACTTTGTAGCCGACCGGCAATTTCTCGGCGAAGGCATCAATCGACGGCTTGAGCAGTTTCACCAGATCGGTCGGCTGGATCTCGTCGCGCACCGAGGCCTTGATGGTGATGGTCGGCAAGCGGTCGCGACGCCACACCAGCGGCTGTTCCAGCTCATAGCGCACAGTGGCGAACGCCAGTAACGGTATCGATGTGCCGTTGGGCGTAACGATCTGCAGATTCTGCAGGGTTTCCGGCGTACCACGCTCCGAATTCACCGCCCGGCCGACCACATTGATCAGGTAGATGTCGTCGTTGACCTGGGTCAGCGGCGCGCCGCTGACGATGCTGTTCATCAGGTTCGCCACGTCTTCGGACGACAGCCCGAGCTGGCGTGCCTTGTCCTGGGCGATGTCGATGCGCAGGACTTTGCCCGGCTCGTTCCAGTCGTAAATGATTTCGCCAATGTGCGAGTTCTTGTCCAGTTCGGTGGCGAGATCGATGGCGTGCTTGCGCACTTGATCGATGTCCTTGCCACTGACCCGGTACTGGATTGGCCGCCCCACCGGCGGGCCCATTTCCAGCGCCTGGACGTAACTGCCGATGCCGACGAAGTCCTTGTGCAAGCGCTCGCGCAGACGCTGACTCAGTGCCTCCCGGGCCTCGAAGTCTTTGCTGACGATCACCAGTTGTGCGTAGTACGGGTTTTGCAATTGCTGGTCGAGCGGCAGGTAGAAACGGATCGCGCCCTGACCGATGTAGGTGCTCCAGCGCACAATGTCCGGGTCGCCTTTGAGGGTTGCTTCCAGCTTGTCGACGGCTTTGCGTGTTTCGTCGATGGAGGCATTTTGTGGCAGGTTCAGGTCGACGAGAATTTCCGGGCGGTCCGATGCCGGGAAGAACTGATTCTGCACAAAGCGCATGCAAAAAATCGACAGGGCAAACAGCAGCACGGTGATACCGATCGCCCACCAGCGATTGCGCATCGCCCACAACAGACCGCCATTGAACGCACGCCCGACGCGGCCCGGCTCGGCGTCATGGGGTTTCACGTTGGCGCTGAGAATGTGCACGCCGATCACCGGCGCGAAGAACACCGCGACAATCCACGACACAATCATGGCCACGGCAATCACCGCGAACAGCGTGTAGGTGTACTCACCGGCGGAACTGGCGTTGAGGCCGATGGGCACGAAACCGGCGACCGTCACCAGCGTCCCGGTGAGCATCGGGAACGCCGTCGAGGTGTAGGCGTACGTCGCAGCCTCCTCCTTGCTCTCGCCCATTTCCAGGCGCGTGACCATCATCTCCACGGTGATCATCGCATCGTCGACCAACAGGCCGAGGGCGATGATCAATGCGCCGAGAGAAATCCGCTGCATGGTGATGCCACTGTATTCCATGAACACAAACACCATCGCCAACACCAGCGGAATCGAGCACGCCACCACCAGGCCGGCGCGCACGCCGAGGCTGATAAAACTCACCACCAGCACGATGATCACGGCTTCGAACAGCGCGCTGGTAAAGCCACCAACGGCCTCCTCCACCACCACCGCCTGATCGGACACGGTGTGCACACCCACGCCAACCGGCAAGTCTGCGGTCAGTTCATCGATGCGCTGGTGCAACGCCTTGCCGAATTCCTGAACGTTGCCGCCCTTCTGCATGGCAATCGCCAGACCGATGGCCGGTTTGCCGTCAAAGCGAAATTCCGGGGTAGCCGGATCGGTGTAACCGCGAGTGATGTCGGCGATGTCAGCCAAACGATAGAAACGGTCGTTGAGCTTGAGATTGACCTCGGCGAGATCTTTTTCCGAGGCGAATTGCCCCGAAGTGCGCACGGAAATCCGCTCAGGACCGGCCTCGATCACACCGGCCGGGGTCACGGCGTTCTGCGATTGCAGGCTCTGCACAACCTGACGCTGATCGATACCCAACGCCGCCAGTTTGCGGGTAGAGAAGTTCAGATAAATCACTTCGTCCTGCTGGCCGATCATTTCGATCTTGCCCAGCCCCGGTACATTGCGGATCTCGGCCCGCGCCTGTTCTACGTAATCGCGCAACTGGCGCATGGTCAGGCCGTCGGCGGTGAAGGCGTAGACCGAGCCGAACACATCACCGAACTCGTCGTTGAACCCGGGCCCCTGAATACCTTTGGGGAACTGCCCGCGAATGTCGTCGATCTTCTTGCGCACCTGGTACCAGATTTCCGGGATGTCCTTGGCGCTGGTGGTGTCGCGCAGGTACACGTACACCGTCGATTCGCCGGGGCGCGTGTAACTTTTCACGTAGTCGAGGGAGTCGAGTTCTTCGAGTTTTTTCTCAATGCGGTCGGTGACCTGCGCGAGGGTTTCTTCCTGGGTCGCGCCCGGCCATTTGGTCTGGATCACCATGGTTTTGATGGTGAACGACGGGTCTTCTTCGCGGCCCAGATTGAAGTATGAGAACACGCCCATCAGCAACGCGACGAACATCAGGTACCAGACGAATGACTGATGCTTGAGGGCCCATTCGGAGAGGTTGAAAGAGCCTTTCATTGACTGTCCTCGTCAAGTTTTACCGATTGTCCGGGTTTGAGGCTGTTGACGCCGGCGCTGACCACGCGCTCGCCGTTCTTCACGCCACCCGCAAGCACCACACTGCTGTCGGTGCGGCTGATCACGCTGACGTCGCGGGGGCTGACGGTTTTGCTCTGGGTGTCGATGACCCAGATCCGTGGTTTGCCGTCGACCTCCTGCAAAGCGGTAGCCGGCAATTCGATGCGCGGTTTGATCGCCGAACTGAGGGTCACGCTGATCGCCGTGCCGAGGCGGAAACCGTCCGGTGTCTCGGCCAGCGTCAGGCGTGCGCGACGAGTACGCGTGGCGCTTTGCGCCTGCGGTTCGATCTCGCGAAGGGTTGCCGTGGTGTTGATGCTCGGGTCGAGTTGCCCGGCCACCAGAAACACCACGTCGGAGGGAATCTGATCGACCAGGGTGTCGGGCAGATCGATCACCGCTTCCTTGATGTCCGGTTGCGCCAGGGTCACGACCTGCTGGCCCGCCGTCACCACTTGCCCGGCTTCGGCGTTCCACGCGGTGACCACGGCTTTATGGTCGGAACGCAGTTCGGTGTAGCCGAGCTGATCCTTGCTTTGATTGACCGCCGCCCGTGCCTGGTCCAGCGAGGCCTGGGTGGTTTTCAAGTCCGTGGTGGCGATGTCCAGTTGTGCCTGCGCCCCGACGCCACGATCGAACAGCGCCTGCTGACGGCGGGCATTGGCCTGGGCATTGATCAGTTGCGCCTGAACCTTGGCCAGGTCGCCCTGGGCCGAACGCAATTGGTTCTGCTGATCAGACGGATCGAGGGTGGCGAGCAGCGTGCCCTTTTGCACTTCGGCTCCGACATCGACGTTGCGGCTGGCGATGCGGCCACCGACGCGGAAACCGGTGTTGCTTTCATAACGCGCCTGGATGCTGCCGGCGAAACGCCCGAGGCTTTCCTCGCTCAACGCTTGAACCTTGACCGATAACACCGGACGTACCGGCTCCGGAGGTGGCTCGCTTTTCGAGCAGGCCGCCAGCAACACCCCCACGGATAACAGCCCCAGACGCTTCATGGCTGTGCTCCCGGTTGCAGACCCTTGTAGGTGTTTTCAGCGATTTCGACTTTCATGCCGGGATGCAGCAACTGCCCACCGGCGACGATGACTTTCTCCCCGCCCTTGAGGCCTTCGCTGATGATGACCTTGCCGATCAGGTAGCGGCCGACGGTCACGTTGTGCAACTGCGCTTCACCTTTATCGTCGACCATCCACACCGCCGGATCACTGATGTTTTTCGTCAGCGCTGACCACGGCAGTTCGACTGCCGACTTGCCGCTGCCCTTGGCGGTGGCGCTGACCACCGAGCCCAGCTGCATCCCCTGTGGCAGGCTGTCGAGGCTGACTTTGACTTGCACCGTGCCGGACTGCGCCGACACCGCCGGGGTGATTTCACGCACCGTGCCGGTGGTTTTGATGGCAGGGTTATCGAGCAGGCTGACGACGATCGAGGGATCCGCAGGACGCTCGGCCAGCAGCGACTCGTATACGTTGAACACCGCGTCACGGTCGCCATCGCGAGCCAGACTGAAAATCGGCGCAGTGGCCTGCACGACCTGGCCGACTTCGGCTTGGCGCTCGGTGATCACCCCCGGAGCATCGGCAATCAACGCGGTGTAGCTCAACTGATCTTTGGCATTGGCCAATTGCGCCTGCGCCGCGCTCAAGGCGCTCTGGCTGCTGCGTAACGCGGCTTGGGCGGAATCGTATTCGCTCTGGCTGGTGTAGCCCTTGGGCAGGAGTTTTTGCTGGCGCACGAAGGCCGCAGCGCTCTGTTTCACCCGGGCTTGTTCAGCAACGACCTGGGCTTGAGCCGAATCGACGTTGGTCTGTAAATCCTTGGGGTCGAGTTTGGCCAGCACCTGTTTGGCGGTAACCCGGTCGCCGACGTCGACCATGCGCTGGATGATCTTGCCGCCGACGCGGAACGACAGTTCGGTCTGCACGCGCGCCTGCACGTCCCCGGTCAATGTCACCGCAGCCGCGTAATCCGTGGGTTTCACTTCCTGTACGAAGACCCTGGGCAGGTATTCCTCAGGAGCTTTTTTCTCGCCGCATGCGGTCAGCAAAGTGAACAGACTCAGCATGACCGCTGTTTTCAAACCGGGACTCGCCATGCAGACTCCTTCCTGTGTACGAACGTGCAAGTGACGATACGACTGTGAGCTTAGAACAGGGTTCAACGTTCGCCCGTTCGTCCCCCATGTTTTCCTGCGGCAGCTCCTACAATAGGCGTCTCAAGAGAAGGAATTCCATGCTCAACACTCTGGCAGTGGCCAATTACCGCTCGATCAACAAACTGGTGATCCCGCTCGGCCGGCTGAACCTGATCACCGGCCCCAACGGCAGCGGCAAATCCAATCTCTACCGGGCCTTGCGCCTGTTGGCGGAAACCGCTCAGGGTGGCGTGGTCAATGCGCTGGCCCGTGAAGGCGGGCTGGAGTCGACCTTCTGGGCCGGGCCGGAAACCATCAGCCGGCGTATGCGCAACGGCGAAGTGCCGATCCAGTCGACGGTGCGCCAAGGTGTGAAGCGCCTGCGTCTGGGATTTGCCGGGGAGGACTTCAGTTATTCGATCAGCCTCGGCCTGCCCGATTCCAACGGGCACTTCATGTTGCCCGAACATTCACGGCCGATCCCCTCGCGTTTCAGCCTTGACCCGCAGATCAAGCGCGAATGCATCTGGGCCGGTGCGCTCTACCGTCCCGCCAGCCTGCTGGTGGATCGTGACGGCCCGATGATCCGCGCACGCGCCGAGCGCCAATGGGATGTGCTGGCACAGCACACGCCGAACTTTGACAGTCTGTTCGATCAGGTCGGCAGCCTGCGCAGCTCACCGGAAGTGTTCCAGATGCGTGAGTTCATTCGTCGCTGGCGCTTTTACGATCACTTTCGCAGCGATGCCGATGCACCGGTGCGCCAGCCGCAATTGGGCACACGCACGCCGGTGCTGCATCACGACGGCCGTGATCTGGCGGCGGCGTTGCAGACCATTATCGAGATTGGCGATGGGGATGCGATGCGTGCGGCGATTACCGATGCGTTTCCGGGCGCGCGGGTGCATATCGAAGCGCAGGCCGGTGGACGGTTTGCCATCGAGTTTTATCAGGAAGGTTTGTTGCGGCCATTGTCGGCGGCGGAGCTGTCGGACGGGACGTTGCGCTATCTGCTGCTCGTCGCGGCATTACTGACGCCACGGCCACCGTCATTGATGGTACTGAACGAACCGGAAACCAGTTTGCACCCGGATCTGCTGCCAGCGTTGGCGCGGTTGATTGTCCGTGCCTCGGAGCAGTGTCAGGTGTGGGTGGTGTCGCATGCGCGGCGGTTGATTTCGGCGTTGCAGGAAGATCCGGAGTGCAACTGCATTGTGCTGGAGAAGACACTGGGGCAGACCGGGATTGTCGGGCAGCGGGTGCTGGATGAGCCGGCGTGGAACTGGCCGGATTGAGCGTTCAAGCCAAAAGCCCCTCACCCTAACCCTCTCCCAGAGGGAGAGGGGACTGATTGGGAGATGCTCAAGAGTGACGCCGACATGAAAATGCATCTGTGAATCCAAAGACGAAGCTACGCCGACGCGAAATGCATCTGTGAATCCAAAGTCGAAGTGACGCCGACGCGAAATGCGTCTGTGAATCCATAATCGACTCGGTTTGTCAGGTCGATGTCTGATGCAAGACACCTCGGTCGGCTCCCTCTCCCTCGGGAGAGGGCTGGGGTGAGGGGCAGGCCTCACCACCGACCTGACAGACAATCACCCCTGCCACTTGCCGCCTTCAACAATCACACTCTCAGGCTTGGTGTCATCACTCAGCTCTTTACGCACATATTGGTCGTACAGCTTGAGCAGATACTTCTCCTCACCCAGCTTGGTCAGCTCGGTATTCACCCAGTCACGCAATTCGATATTGCCCTTCTTCACCGCCGGCGCAATCGGCGCTTCGGCACCGAGCTTTTCATCGAGCACGCGATAGCCCGGGTTCTGCTTGGCCCAGCTGAACAACACCAGGTTGTCCTGTGCATAAGCATCGCCACGACCGTTGGCCAAAGCTTGCAGCGATTCGGAGTTTTTCTCGAATTTCAGCAGTTTCCAGTCCGGATGATTCTTGGTCAGCCAGATATCAGCGGTGGTGCCAGTGGTGACGATGGTAGTGCGGGTCGCCAGATCATCGAGGTTTTTCACCGAGCTGCTTTGCGGCACCAACGCCTGCACCGCGACCTTGAGGTTTGGGTTGGTGAACTCCACCGCTTCCTTGCGCTCAGGCGTGACGGTCATGTTGGCGAGGATCAGGTCGACCTTGTCGCTTTGCAGAAACGGAATACGGCTTGCCGGCTCGACGGCAACGAACTCGACCTTGTTTTCATCGCCGAGCAGATCCTTGGCGAAACGCCGGCCAATGTCGGTATCGAAACCGACGTAGCGCCCAGCCTCATCGACAAAACCGAATGGCGGCTTATCGGTAAAGACGCCAACGATCAGTTTGTCGCGAGCCTTGATCTTGTCCAGGTAACCGGCCGGCGCAGTGCTTTCACTGGCGACTTTCGGCTTCGGCGGTTCTTCGGTTTTGCTGCAACCGGCAAGCAAGGCGAGGCTCAGTAGAGGCAGTAAAAAAGCGGCAGTTTTCATAACAGTTCCAGTTCCTTTGTCGGATTCGTTTTTGGCAGTGTTGCAACGAAGGAGAACTTCTCCAGAAACTGCTGCGCGCGTGCGGTTTGCGGGTTCGTAAAGAAAATCTCGGGCGGGTTCTGTTCAAGGATGCGCCCGGCATCCATGAACACGATGCGGTCGGCCACCGCGCGGGCGAAGGCCATTTCATGGGTGACAATCAACAGGGTCATGCCTTCACGGGCCAGGCCCTGGATGACCTGCAAAACTTCCTTGACCATTTCCGGGTCGAGGGCGGCGGTGACTTCGTCGAAGAGCATCACCCGTGGGTTCATGCACAGCGATCGGACGATGGCGATGCGTTGCTGCTGGCCGCCGGAGAGCTGACGCGGGAAGGCATCGCGCTTGTCCAAAAGTCCCACGCGTTCAAGCAGCGCTTCGGCTTGTTGCTGGGCTTCACGGCGCTGACGCTTCTGCACCTTGAGCGGGCCGAGCAGCAGGTTGTCGAGCACGCTCATGTGCGGGAACAGGTGATAACTCTGGAACACCATACCGATCTGCTGACGGATCTCGCGCCAGTCGGTGGCCTTGTCCAGCAGCTCACGGCCGATAAATTTCAGGCTGCCGCTGTGCGCCTCCTCCAGACCATTGAGGCAACGCAGCAAGGTGCTTTTGCCGCAGCCGCTGGGGCCGAGGATGACGATCACTTCGCCGCTCTGCACTTGCAGGTCGATGCCGTTGAGCACTTGCTGCTCGCCATAGAATTTGTTGAAACCGTGAAACTCGATCAATGCGCTCATGCTTGCGTCCAGCGCCGCTCCAGCACGCGCGAGGCGGCCGACAACGGATAGCAGATGAAAAAGAAAAACAGGAACAGCGCGCCGTAGATCAGCACCGATTCGTAGGTGCGTTCGATGATCTGCTGCCCGACCTTGATCACATCGACCACACCGATGAGCACCGCCAGCGAGCTGGTCTTGATGATCCGTGTGTAGACGTTGATGGTCGGCGGCGTCATGCGTTTCAGCGCTTGCGGCAGCAGCACGTAACCGTAGAGTTGCGCGGTGTTCAAACCAATCGACAGCCCCGCTTCACGCTGGCCGCGTGGTAACGAACGCAGCGCACCGCGCGCCACTTCGCCCACCTCGCTGGCGCCCCACAGGGACAGCACCAGCACCGCGCACCAGAAACTCGGAATGCTCAGACCAAAGAAAATCGGCAGACCGAAGAACAACAGGTACAACCAGACCAGCACCGGGATCGCCCGGAATAGCTCCAGGTACACCCGCAGAATCGCGTTCAACCACGTCACGTTCAACGTGCGCAACACCCCGTAGAGCACGCCGCCGACGGTGCTGATGGCGATGCTCAGAAACGAGATCGACAGAGTTTGCCCGGCGCCTTTGGCCAATTGCGGCAACGACACCCAAAGCAATTCAAGACCCGAACTGGCCATGCTGGAGCCTCCTTTCCAGACGGCTGAGCAGCAGCGACAACGGCAAGAACAACAGCACGCAGATCAGCGTCAGCACGGCGAGCATTTCGTAGGTTTTGTAATACAGCGCGATGTAGCTCTTGGTGGTGTAGAGAATTTCCGGCACCGCCACCGCCGAGACCACGGTGGTTTCCTTGAGCAGGAAAATGAAATTGGCGAACAGCGACGGCAGGCTGAGAATCCCCGCTTGCGGCAGGATCACGTAGCGCAGCAACTGGCCGTGGGACAGACCGATAGAGCGCCCTGATTCCAGTTGCGCCTGCGGCACCGCGTCGACGCCGGCGCGCAGCACTTCGGTGAGGTAGGCGCCGCCGAGAAAGGTCATGGTGATGATTGCGGCGGTGAAACCGGAAACCTGGATCCCCACTGCCGGCAAGGCGAAGTAGACGAAAAACAACTGGATCAACAGCGGCGTGTTGCGCGCCAGTTCCACATACAGGCCGACCAGTTTTTGCAGGTATGGCGTGCGGAACACCAGAATCGTCGCGTTGAGCAGCGCCACCAGCAACGAGGTGCCAATGGCGATAAAACCCACCTGCAGCGTCACGCCCACGGCCTTGAGAAACGCCGGCAGGGTGCTGAGGATAAATGCGTAATCGAAAGTCATGAAACGTCCTGGACGCCGCTCGGTAAGCGACGGTGGTGCAGTCCGTGGACAGCGGATGGCTGTCCGGCAAGCACCGACTTTATAGGTATAAAAACAAGAATTTAAATACCGTTAAAGCATATTGATATCACCCAAAAAACTATCCTGTGGGTTTGCCGGGAAGGAATAAGAAGGCTATTTTCCTTTGCGCTGTAGGACGGATCTTTTTTTCACGAAAGCCCTCCAAGGACGAACAGCTTTTGGCCAGACTCCCCCGGCCAAACCCATAACAAGGAAGAAAACATGGACGTAAAAGTGCCGCAGCGACTGGATCCGCAGGAGATTGTGAAATTGTTGGTGGCGTTGAGGCGGGCGTTGAAGGCTGCAGCGTAAGTCAAAAGCCCCTCACCCCAGCCCTCTCCCGGAGGGAGAGGGAGCTAACCGAGGTGTCTTGCGTCATACATCGACCTGAAAGATCGAGTCGATTATGGATTCGGCAGAGATCTTTCACATCGGCGTACTTCTACAGCATCCCCCAATCAGTCCCCTCACCCCAGCCCTCTCCCGGAGGGAGAGGGGGCCGACCGAGGTGTCTGGCGTTTTACATCGACCTGAAAGACCGAGTCGATTATGGATTCGGCAGAAATCTTTCACATCGGCGTACCTCTACAGCATCCCCCAATCAGTCCCCTCACCCCAGCCCTCTCCCGGAGGGAGAGAGAGCCGACCGAGGTGTCTGGCGTATTACGTCGACCTGAATCATCGAGTCGATTATGAATTCAGCAGAGATCTTTCACGTCGGCGTACCTCTACAGCATCCCCCAATCAGTCCCCTCTCCCTCTGGGAGAGGGCTAGGGTGAGGGGCTTTTTCAACGCACACACAAAAACGCCGATGCCCATCACTGGCCATCGGCGTTTTCACACCTTGAAGGGGTTCACTCAAGCGTCAGATCAGAACGCCGGCAGTACCGCGCCGTTGTACTTCTTCTCGATGAACGCTTTGACTTCCGGGCTGGTCAGGGCTTTGGCCAACTTCTGGATCGCGTCGCTGTTCTTGTTGTCCTCACGGGCCACCAGGAAGTTCACGTACGGCGAGTCAGCGCCTTCAATCACCAGCGCATCTTTCTGCGGGTTCAGTTTGGCTTCCAGCGCGTAGTTGGTGTTGATCATGTCCAGGTCAACTTCTTTCAGAACGCGTGGCAGCAGGGCCGATTCCAGTTCCTTGAACTTGAAGTTGTGCGGGTTCTTGGCGATGTCTTTTGGCGTTGCCAGAGCGTTTTTCGGGTCTTTCAGCTCGATCAGGCCAGCCTTCTGCAGCAGGATCAGGGCGCGGCCGCTGTTGCTGCCTTCGTTCGGGATGGCGATGGTGGCGCCGTCCGGCAGTTCAGCCAGGGTCTTGTACTTGCTCGAATAACCACCGAACGGTTCAACGTGAACGCCCTGCACGGTCACCAGGTACTTGGACTTGTCGTCCTTGTATTTGCCCTGGTTGAAGCTGTTCAGGTACGGCAGGGTCTGGAAGTAGTTGGCGTCCAGACGCTTCTCGCCGACCTGTACGTTCGGCTGAACGTAGTCGGTGAACACCTTGATTTCCAGATCCACGCCTTCTTTGGCCAGGGTCGGTTTGATCAGCTCAAGGATTTCAGCGTGCGGCACCGGGGTCGCGGCAACCACCAGTTTCTCGCCGGCATTGGCCAGGGAAGCAGTCAGAGCAGCCGCCAATGCGGTAAACAACAGAACCTTTTTCATGCAGTGTCCTTATCGAAAATCACGGTCGTCATCGACGACGGCATTAATACGTGTGCCAGTGAAGTGATATCGCTGGCGTGGGTCGGACAATACCGGGATTTTTTATTCCCGGACAATAACGTTTATTCAGCTTCATATTCCATTTTGTTCATGTTGAACGAAACGGTTACAACGCCTCACCCAAACGAATCAGCAAATCTTTCAATGCCTTACGCTCATCGACGCTGCCGCCGATGTTGATTTGTGCAACCAGCCGTTCGATCTGAAGCTGCGGCCCAGACACCTCGGGCAGATTCAGGTGCTCCGGCAGAATCTCGTCGCCGGTGCTCACCAGCAAGGCAAAGTGAATGACGTTTTCCAGCTCGCGGGTGTTGCCTGGCCAGCTGTGTTGTTCGAGCACGTGCTGCGCGGCTTCGCTGATCAGCGGCACGGGCAGGTCGAGGCGTTGGCTATAGATGCCGAGGAAATACTCGGCCAACGAAAGAATGTCGCCAATACGCGCGCGCAAGGCGGGCAGTTCCAGTTGCCCTTCGCTCAAGTAGTGATAGAGCCGCTCATGAAATTTGCCGGCGTCCACTGCTTGCGCCAGATCGATGCTGGTCGCCGCGACCAGGCGCACATCCACCGGACTCGGTTGATGTGCACCGACACGGGTGACTTCGTGGTTCTCCAGGGCGGCGAGCAGTTTGATCTGGATCGGCAGCGGCAAATCGCCGATTTCATCGAGGTACAGCGTGCCGCCGTTGGCCGAACCGAACCAGCCTGCACGGCTGCTGGCCGAGCCGCTGTAACTGCCGGCGGCATAGCCGAACAGTTCGGCATCGGCGTAGGTCGGGCTGATCGCACCGCAATTGACCGAAACGAACAGGCCGCTACGGTCACTGGCGCGATGGATGTGGCGAGCGAGCAATTCTTTACCCGTACCGGTCTCGCCACGGATCAATACCGAGGTCGAGCGCGGCGCCAATTGCTCCAGCTCTTCACGTAACTGACGTGAGCGTGGGTCGACAAACACCAATGCCTTGGCGCGAATGCTCAGGGGGCTTTTTTCCGCGTCAGGAAAGGTCAGCAATGGCTGACCGAAGGTTTCGAAACTCATGGCAGACTCCCGCCCAAAACCGCCGGGAGACGGGGGCGTTGAAAGAAATAAAAATCAGGCGCGGCGGCGAGCGTGGTGTTCCATGCGGTTTTGCAGGCGATAGAGATAAGCAAAACCCTGCTCCCAGCGCTGATGCCCGGACTTGACGTTGATGTGTCCGGCACCGGCGAGAATCCCCGCCTCGGCGCCCCAGTTGCGCGCCAGCTCAAGCGCTCGCGGTGCACTGACGGCAGCATCGTTATCGGAGCTGACCACCTGGCTTGGAAATGGCAGCAGATCGGTCGGAATCGGTGCGAAATTGCGCAGCGCCGGCGCGCACGCCGGGCGCTCGACATCGGCCGGCGCAACCAGCAATGCGCCGCGTACCTGACGCAGGTATTGCAACGGCGCCGTGGCCGCCCAGTGGGCAACCGTGACGCAGCCAAGGCTGTGGGCGATAAGGATCACCGGCGTACTGTCGGCAGCAATCGCCTCGGCCAGTGCCGCGACCCAATCTTCACGACGCGGCGTCAGCCAATCGGCCTGCTCGACTCGCGCGCTGTTCGGCAGGCTGTTCTGCCAGTGACTTTGCCAATGATCTTCTGGCGATCCTTGCCAGCCCGGCACAATCAGGTAGCGGATTGATTCGTTGCGCATGGGGAGCTCTCCTGCGTCGTGTCTGTTCCTGAACGAGTATAGGGAGGGGATTTATATTCGTTAAGGAATAAGAAGCTATTTATTAAGATCTGAATTGAATATGAGTATTGTGTATGACTTTAGATCCTTTCCCCCTCACCCCAGCCCTCTCCCCCAAGGGGGCGAGGGGGAAAGGGAGCCGATCTATGCGGTTTTCAGATTTGGAGTTCGACTGGATATTTCAGATCGGCGTATAGCGGCCAAACAACGCGGTCAGTCCCCTCTCCCTCCGGGAGAGGGCTAGGGTGAGGGGCTTTTCTCCCTGCCAGAAATAAAAAAAGGGCCGCACCCTGCCAAGGAGACGGCCCCGGAAAAACGTTGAATCTGTTACCGCGCAGTAATCACCGACAACTTGGTAATCCCAGCCCGTTCAATCGAAGCCATCGCCCGCGCCACTTCGCCGTAGTTCACCCCGTCATCGGCCTGCAATTGCACGCGCACTTCCGGGTCCTTGGCCTTGGCCGACTTGAGGTTGAATTCCAGCAAGTCCGGCTGAATCTCATCCTTGTTGATAAACAGTTTGCCGGCGCCGTCGATGCTCACCACCAGCGGATCCTTCTGCTCGACCGGCGCCACCGCTTCAGTCTTCGGCAGGTTGATCGGGATCGCGTTGGTCAGCAGCGGCGCGGTGACGATAAACACCACCAGCAGCACCAGCATCACGTCCACCAGCGGCGTCACGTTGATCTCGCTGAGTACCTCATCACTGTCTTGCGTGGAGAAGGCCATATCAGGACGCCTCCTTCACTTTTGCTGCGTTGCCCGGCGCGGCGACCTTGTGCGCGGTCGGATGGATCAACACGCGGAACGCACTCTTCTGCGCCAGGCTGTAGAAGTCGTGGGCGAAGTCATCCAGATCCGCCGCCGTCAGTTTCAACCGGCGCAAAAAGTAGTTGTAAACCAGCACCGCCGGCACCGCGACGGCGATACCCACGCCCGTTGCGACCAGTGCCGCACCGATCGGGCCGGCCACCGTTTCCAGGCTCGCCGAGCCAGCCGCGCTGATGCCTTTCAACGCCTCCATGATTCCCCATACCGTGCCGAACAAACCAATGAACGGCGACGTACTGCCAATACTGGCGACCACTGCCAGACCGGTTTCCAGCGAACGGCGTTCGCGGACAATTTGCTGACGCAGGGCGCGCTCCAGTCGATCCTGATGGTTGATCGCCTGGCTCAAATCCGTGGCCTGTGGCGCCTCACCTACTTGAATCGCTGCGTAACCGGCCTGTGCCACCCGGGCCGCAGCGCCGGGTTGGGTTTCGCTCAATTCAGCGGCGGAATCGAGACTCGACGCCGCCCAGAAACGTTTATGAAACTTGCGATCCTGTGCCTTCAGACGCCCGAACTGCACAGCCTTGAGCAATGCCAGACCCCAGGTGGCGACGGAAAAAACCACCAGCAGCCAGATCACCGCGCTTTCGATGGATTCCAGTGGAGATGCCAGTAACGTCATGATGTATTCCCTCGTGTAAACGTTTCGCGCGAATTTGGTTTCGGTTTAATGAATCTTGAAATCGATGGGCACGCTGACCCAGCCGTCCTGGGCGACATCACCCTGCTTGGCCGGGACGAAACTCCAACGTTTCACGGCGTTCAGCGCCGCGTCGTCGAGCTGCTGCCGGCCGCTGCTTTTGGCTATCTGGATCTCACCCGGTTTGCCGCTGGCCAACACATGCACGCGCAGCAACACCGTGCCTTCCCAACCGCGACGCTGGGCCAGTGACGGGTATTCCGGTGCCGGGTTTTTCAGGTACGCGGCATTCGCTGAGGCCGGGGTTACCGGTGCCGGCGCGGGAGGTGCAGGTGGCGCTGGCGCTGCAACCGGGGCTGCCGGTTGTGGCGGCGCCGGTGGTTGCTCAACCGCTTTCGGTGCTGGTTTGGGTGCCTGTTTAACCACCGGTTTAGGTTTCGGAACGGGTTTGGGCGGCGGCGGTTTTACCGCGAGTTCGTCTTCCACGGGCGGTGGTGGTTCAACCACTGGCGCAGGTGGCGGCGGCTCGACTACCGGTGGCGCTGGCGGTGCCGGGCGCGAGAACTCGATGGTCATCGGCGGAATTTCCGGTGGCACGATCGGCAGCACTGGCGTCGGCTTCTGGCTGATCCAGTAGATCACCGCGCCATGCACCACCAGCGCGAGCACGCCGAGCAGAATTGTTTCGCGCCGACTCAGAATGCCCTTGGGCGCACGCTGCAAACGCAACTGCCCCAACGGCACACGATGCGGCCGGCCGAGATCGACCAACTCGCCACCCGACGTCTGACGCCACAGCAATTCCTCTGCGCTGGCGGCGGTCTGGACATTGCCCATTGATTCACTCCCTGCGGTCTTTTTGCGTTCTCTACAAAAACTGCCGATCAACCGTTTTGTTGAATCCCCCACGGCGAATCGATGGGTGAATCATTGGGCTTGACGCTTATCTCCGAAAGTAATCTTTAACGTTATGCATAGGTCTTTATGGAATATAAAAATTGATCAATTCTGCCAAAGCCACGCGCCACGCGGGCTGCAGCGATGCGTGAAAAAGAGCATGCTTTTCAGGCATTGAAAGTATTCATGCAACGCATCAAATTCGCCTGACCCGGTTTTGCAGGACGACTAATACCAAGTAGATAGTTGATTATTATTTTCCAGAAACAGCAAAAAGGCCGGGCACTTTCGTGCACCGGCCTTTTTGCTTAATCAACTGTTATTGCTTGAGGAACTCCCCTGCCAGGCCAACAACATCACCGTCAAAGTTGGTGCGCGAGCCAACCGCACGAACTTTCGAGTAATTGTGATCCGGCGAGAACAATGTCCAGGACTGATAGCCTGTGCCTTCATTCAACGCCGCGAACGTGATGATCGTAGGCTGCCCGGTGCTGTTCTGGAAATGGTAGTGACCATAAGCGATGTCGTAATTCACGCCATTCTGGCTGAATTTTCCGCTGAAGGTGCCGTTGGAATCGTTGCCATCGGTAATCGTCAGTTTGGCGCCAGCGTTAGCGTTTACATAATTGCCATTAATGCTCGACATAACGAGATTTCCTTTATCGTTGGATAAGTGTCTTCCGATGAGAGCAAGTTTCCTCCTGGAAACTCACGACAGTCAGGATGGTTGGACATTCAATTATTGTCCACGCGAGTTACTAACCAAATTGCAATAAGCACTGTTCAACCCGCTCATAACTTATCGCCGTTCGATCGAGCATTAATTCCAATTCAACTAACGACTGGCATTGGTTTGCTGCACACCGACAACCGGGGCATTAACCGCCGTCTCGGAGCGTGGCGTACCCGTTGGCACCCAGTCATAACTCACAGGCAGTGACCGATACACCCAGTTGCTGATCGCGTCGCTGCCTGGCGCCTTGCCGAGATAGGGGCTGACGTATTCCCAGACGTTTTCACCGCTGGCTGTCACTTGGAAAAACCGTCCATTCATACCTTCGTCGATCAGCGTGTTGCCGTTGGGCAAGCGCCGCGCACTGCTGATAAACGAGCTGTAAAACGCCCAGCCCGGCTGCTTCGAATTTGCCGCGCTGTACTGCCAGACGATTTCGTTTTTCACCGGGTCGATTTCCAATACCCGCGAACCGGAAATCAGTCCAAGGGCGACGTTCGGGTAACCCGCCGAACCCTGGTTATCGAACACCAGTACGTTGCCGGCTCCAGGCAATCCGGCCGGAATGATGTGCGCATCATGCTGACCGACAAACTGATCCACCGGACGCGGCAATTTCTGCGCGGTTTTCGGGTTGATCAGCGGCAAATTCGGGCCAAGACGCCAGACCACTTTGCCGCTGTTTTTATCGATGATCGCGATGAAGTTCGCGTTGCGTGAATCGATCAGCAGATTGTCCGGATTGAAGCGCTTGTCACCGGCATCGAACCACTTGTTCGGCCCGACCAGACTGAGGTTGTTGATGTGCAGGTAGTCCGGATTCTCACTGGCACGGACCAGCTTCAACTGCTCGGCGGTGAAGCCGAATTCATTGAGATGCTCCGAGGCCAGCCACTGCCATTTCACCGCGCCGTCGGGGCTGACTTCATAGATCGCATCGTCGATCACCTCGGGCACTTTGAAGCCTTTGACCGTGTGCACCTTGTTCGCCAGCACCATGGTGTTGCCGTTGCTCAAACGGCGCTGATCATGGTGCTGTTGCGCGGCGCCACCGGGCGCCTTGTCGCCCCACTGCCAGACGACTTTGCCGCTCCAGTCCAGCTCGCCGACGCTCTGATTGCCCAGACCGTTGCCGGCCGAACCGAGTTTTCCGGGATCCTTGTCACTCAGTTGCAGCAACACATGCCCGCGCTCGCCGCCGACCAGTTTTGGATCGATGATCGCTGACGGGAAACCTGCCTGTGGCCAGGTTTTCACCTCGTTGCCGTTCATGTCGATCAAGTGCGTCTGTTTGTCGGCGCCGCTGAAAATCACGTACTGGTTGAACGCCTTGTTCGGGTCGTAACGGGTGACACCCGTCGGGTAAACACTCGGTGCGGCGAAGGCGCCGGCACTGAGCACTGCGCCGGACAGCAACACCGGCAAAGCGGTTTTGATACGCAACATGATGCAGCTCCTTGAGTGACGAATCAGAAGTCGTAGCGACCGGTGACGCCCAACGTGCGCGGCGTGCCGAGCAAGCCTTCATAGCCGCCATTGCCGCCCGTCCACAGGGTTGTGTAATAGGTTTTGTCGAAAGCGTTTTTCAGCCACAGCGACACGTCCCACTGGCCCTGATTGAAGTCGCCACGCAGGCCGGTGGAGAAGTTGACCACGGCGTAACTCGGGATCTGGCCGTAGTCGGAATCCTCGACCGTACCGACGGCTTTGGAGCGGAACGCATAGCTGGCGGTGACGTAAGGTTCGAAGCCGTTATCCAGATTCCATTTGTATTCGCCGTTGGCGTTGCCGATCCATTTCGAGGCGCCGACCACTTGATGGCCGCTAAGGTCGCAAGACGCTGGAGCACCCGGCGCCTGACTGACTTCCGGCGGGCACGGGGCATCTTTGTACGAGAGGTAACTGACGTCGTTGTAGGAGCCGTTGATGTTCAGAGTCAGGCCGCGCAACGGGATCACCGTGCTCTCGAACTCGACGCCGCGCGAACGCACGGAGCCGGCATTGGTCAGGTATTGCACGCGGTTTTCCGCGTCGTAGGCGTTGGTCTGGTAAGCGTTGACCTGCGTCCAGAACACGTTGGCATTGAGTTGCAGACGGTGATCCCACAGCGTGCTCTTGAAGCCGAGTTCGGCGTTGTTCGCGCGTTCAGTGCCGATCAGTAGCGAATCGGCGCCGGCCACCGGCGCAGAACCGACGGCGAGGTTAACCCCGCCGGATTTCTCGCCGTGGGATAACGTGGCGTAGCCGAGCACATCGTCGGTGATCCGGTAGCTGAGATTGAGCAGCCCAGAGGGACTGGAGCTGTACTGATTCAAATCGCCGGAATCGTAAGCGCCGGCACGACCACGTCGTGCGGTGGCCGCCGCGCCTGTTACAGCAGCGCCACCAATCGGCGCATCCCTCGTGACCCAAGCGGATTTTTCTTCATAAGTGCCACGCACCCCGGCGGTGAAATCCAGCCGCTCGCTGAGGTGCCATGTGCCTTGGGCGAACAGCGCAAAACTGTCGGTCTTGATATGGCCGTTGCCAATGCTGGTGACGTTGGCCAGCGCACCGCGCGCGGTGCCATTCCAGATATCGGCTTGCGGGCCGTAATAAGCGAAGGATTTATTGTCCAGATCCGAACCGAAGTAGTAGGCGCCGACGACGTAATCGAAGAACTCGCCCTTGGGCGAGGCCAGGCGAAATTCCTGCGAGTACTGTTTATCTTCCACCGACACCCCGGCGTTATAGCTCGCCGGCACGTTGAGACCGTCGTCGTTGCGCGGGGTGAAATTCCAGAAGCGATAGGAGCTGATCGAGGTCAACGTGAAATCGCTCGGAAGCGTCCAGTTAGCCTCCACCGAGGTGCCACCCTGATGCACGGTGACATGCTGGTCGTTGTCCAGATTGACCTTGCGGTGCGAACCGTTGACCAACGTTGCCCCGGCCGCGTTGGCGCGCGACTGGTACAGGTTGACGCCGTTGATGGTCGGCCCGGTATTGTAGAGCACACGGGTGCCGGCGCTGGAATCCTCTTCGTTGTAGTCGCCGATCCAGCGCAGGTTGAAATCTTCGTTGGGCTTGAACAGCAGTTGCGCGCGGAAGCCCTCGCGCGAGCCGCCATTCAAATCATGGCCGTCGTATTCGTTTTTGATGTCGCCGTCGCTACGGGTGCGATAGGCCGAAAAACGCCCGGCCAGTTGATCATTGAGCGGCCCGGAAATGGTGCCCTTGGTCTGGAAATACCCGTCCTCGCCGACCGAGGTTTCGATGCTGCGCTCAGGGGTGAAGGTTGGCGCGCGGGTGCTGATGTTGATCACCCCGGCGGTGGTGTTTTTGCCGAACAGCGTGCCCTGCGGCCCACGCAAGACTTCGAGCTGTTCGATGTCCATCAAGTCAAACACCGCCATCCCCGGACGACCCAGGTAGACGTTGTCGATGTACAGACCAACGCTGCCTTCAAGACCATCGCTGGCCGGGTTATTACCGAGGCCGCGGATCGACACGCTGGACTGGCGTGCGTGCATGTAGGCGACGTTGACGCTGGGCACCAATTGCTGCAAATCCTGAATCCGGTAGACCCGTTGCGTCTCCAGATTCTGCCCGCTGACCACGCTCATGGGCGTCGGTACGTCCTGCGAACTTTCCTCGCGGCGGCGGGTGGTGACGGTCACGGTTTCCAGTTGCGAACTGTTGGCGGCAGGCTTGCCGGCCGGCACTGGCGCCGGGGTTTCAGAATCGGCGGCGTAGCCGTGAGTCCAGCTCGCGCTCCCTGCCAGCAACAGGGCCAGAGGCAGACGTTTGAGCCGTCGTGGCGTTAGGGGTGACGCAAGGTTCAACGGACTCATGGCGCGGCTCCTGGTCAAAAAACACACAGACATCTTTAACGCTGTATATTCTTTTAAGTTATTTATTTATGTATTTACAGATATTTACTGCATAAGAGATTGCCTTTATAAGGAGTCGACCTAATGCATATCCAATGCATTTCCCGGATATTTTTTATGTGAAAAATGCATATCGACTTGCGCCAACTTCGTCACTTCATCGCCCTGGCTGAACAACGCAGCTTCGTCGCCGGCGCGCAGGCGGTGAACCTGTCGCAGTCAGCGTTCAGCCGCAGCATTCAGGCGCTCGAGCACAGCGTCGGCTGTCAGTTGGTTGATCGCGGGCGCAAGGAATTACCGCCGACCAAACAGGGCCAGGTGCTGCTCGAGCACGCGCGGCGACTGGTCAGTGGCGCGCAGCAGATGGCCAACGAGATCAGCCAGTTCAACGGGCTTGAGGCTGGGGAATTGCGCTTCGGTTGTGGGCCAGCGCCGGCGGCGGGTCTGATTCCGCGGGCGATTGGCAGCTTCATCGGGCGCTATCCGAAAGCGCGGGTGCAGTTTCAGGTCGATGACTGGCAGAGTCTGAGCAAGCGGTTACTCAGCGAAGAGTTTGAATTTTTTGTCGCGGACACTCGGCACTTCGAGGCAGATCCGGATTACCTGACCCACCGGTTGCGACCGCGCAAGTGGCATTTCTGCTGCCGTGCCGGCCACCCTTTGGCCGGGTTTGAGCGGGTCACGGCCGAGCAATTGATGAGCTATCCGCTGGCGGTGAGTATTCGTCCGCCGAACCTGCGCAAGGTCATTGTCGACCTCAGTGGGCGGCCGGATTTCACGCCGAATGTGGAGTGTGAAAACAGCTCCAGTTTGCTCAGTGTGGTGCTGCGTTCAGATGCGATCGGGATTGTCGGGGCATATTCCGATGCACTGCATCAAGCGAAGGGTGAGTTGGTGTGTTTGCGCATTGAAGGGTTGGCGGATGATCTTGAGGAGTTGTACACCCGCTATGGGATTGTCAGCCGCGCGGGGTATCGGTTGTCGCCGTTGGCGGAGGCGATGATTGAGCAGATCAAGGCGATTGATGCGGTGGATGAGGAGGTGTGTTCGCTGGATAGACTTGCCGTCTGATCGACCGCTATCGCGAGCAGGCTCACTCCTACATTTGAAATGCATTCCCCTGTAGGAGTGAGCCTGCTCGCGATAGCGCCAGTACAGGCACCCATGCATTTCCTGCATAAAACCCATTCCCCAAATGCACTTGCCGAACACCCCCACTGAAAGCGAAAAACCTCGCCTGTCCCACTGACCGGTCAACCCCATGCCCACCCCGCCAAACCCCGTGCGCAACGTGCTGTACATCATGTGCGATCAACTGCGCCGCGATTACCTGTCCTGCTACGGCCATCCGCACCTGCACACACCCAACATCGATCGACTCGCTGCCGCCGGCGTACGTTTCAGCCACGCCTACACCCAAGGCACGATCTGCGGCCCGTCGCGGATGTCGGCTTACACCGGGCGTTATGTGAGCAGCCATCAAGTCGCGTGGAACGCCGTGCCGTTGCCGCTGGAAGAACTGACCATCGGCGACTATCTGCGCCCGCACGGCATTCGTACCGCGCTGGTCGGCAAGACCCACGCCACCGCGAATGTCGATGCCTTGCAACGGCTGGCGATCAATCCGCAGAGCGAGCAGGCCGAAATCCTCAACGAAGTCGGCTTCGAACCCTACATGCGCCACGACGGCATCTACCCCGACGACCCGCTGTTCGACGACAAACGCGAATCCGCGCCCTACACCCATTACCTGCGCGAGCACGGTTTCGACGGCAAAAACCCTTGGCACGACTGGGCCAATGCTGCCGAAGGCGAAAACGGTGAAATCCTCAGCGGCTGGCAAATGCGTCATGCGAATTTGCCAGCACGAATTCCCGAGCAACACTCAGAGACTGTCTACACTACAAATCGAGCCATCGACTTCATCACCGAGCAAGGCGAGAAATCGTGGTGTTTACACCTTTCCTATATCAAACCGCACTGGCCCTACATCGTACCAGCGCCGTACCACGCCTTGTACAGTACGAAATCGATTCTCGAAGCGGTCCGCGCGACGCCCTCCGAAGCCAGCAAACACCCCGTATACACTGCCTTTCGCCAGCATGAGGAAAGCCTCAACTTTTCCCGCGATTCAGTACGATTGACTGTAATCCCTACGTATATGGGTCTGATCAAGCAGGTGGATGATCAACTCGGGCGGCTGTTCGATTTTCTGCAGAGCAACGGTCGCTGGGATGACACGTTGATCGTGTTTACCAGCGATCACGGCGACTTTCTCGGTGATCACTGGCTTGGCGAGAAGGAGTTTTTGCTGGAGCAGGCGGTGGGGGTGCCGTTGATCGTGCGCGACCCTCGGGCGGCGGCGGATGTCACCCGAGGAACCGTCGATGATCGACTGGCGGAAACCATTGATGCGTTGCCGACGTTTCTTCAGGCATTGGGATTGCCGGGGGCAGAGCATCGGCTTGAAGGGCGTTCGTTGATCCCGCTTCTGCACGGTGAAAATCCGGACTGGCGCCGCTATGCGATCAGCGAATACGACTACGCCTTCCAAGCGCCGGCGCGTGAGCGTCTGGGCCAGCCGGTTGATCGTTGCCGGATGACCATGGTGCGTAGCGAGCGCTGGAAATACCTGGCGTACGACGGCTTTCGACCGCAGTTGTTTGATCTGCTGAATGATCCGCAGGAGTTGCGTGATGTGGGGGATGACCCGGCGTATGCGGCGGTGCGCGAGGAGCATGCGGGGTATTTGTTTGAGTGGGTGCGGGGGTTGAAGCGACGGACGACGATCAGTCATCAGGAGATTGATTTGCGTGGGCAACGGTTTCGTTATGGAGAGCCGGAGTCCGAGAAGGTTGTTCAGATTGGTGTTTGGTAGCGGGAAGAGCCCCTCACCCTAACCCTCTCCCAGAGGGAGAGGGGACTGACCGAGTTGTTTTTTAGCTATACGCCGACCTGATTCTGCTTTGCCGAATCCAACATCGAACGGATTGTTCAGGTCGATGCATCCCGAAAGACAACTCGGTCGGCTCCCTCTCCCTCTGGGAGAGGGCTGGGGTGAGGGGCTGTTGATCTTCAGTCACGACCTTTGATGGTCTGGCTACGCTGCCCATTCGCGCCCACTGGCACTTCACCCTTGAGCGTCACCCGACGCACCACCCGATCCTGAGTGCCGTAATCATCAATCGCATAATGCTGCGTCGATCGGTTATCCCAGATCGCCACATCACCGGCCTTCCAGCGCCAGCGCACGGTGTTTTCCTGACGAATCACATGGCTCTGCAACAGCCCGAACAGATGCGCCGAATCCGCCTGCGAATAACCCTTGATACGTTTGACGAAATGCCCCAGCAGCAAGCTCTTTTCGCCACTGATCGGATGCACGCGGACTACCGGGTGCTCTGTCTCGTAAACGGTGGAGGTGAAGACCTTGCGATAGCGCTCCAGCTTCTCTGCCGAGACGTCCGGTTTCGCGCTGGCATAGTCGTATTCGTTGCTGTGCACGGCGACCAGTTTGTCGGCCAGTTCACGCAGCTCGGTCGGCAAGCCGTTGTACGCCGTCGCGGTGTTCGCCCACAGGGTGTCGCCGCCGAAGGCCGGGGCCACCACCGAGCGCAGGATCGAGGCTTTCGGGTAGGCGTCGACGAAGGTCACGTCGGTGTGCCAGGAGTTGGCGCGCTGGCCTTCGGCACCGTCCAGTTCGAGCAGATAACGCGTGCCTTCACGGGTCGGCACGGTCGGGTGCGCCACGGGTTCGCCGAGCAGATGGGCGAAGGCTTCCTGCCGCTGATCATCCAGCTGGGTCTGCTCACGGAAGAACACGACTTTGTACTGAACCAGCGCCTGCTGAATCGCTTCGACCGTGGCGGCGTCCAGCTCACCGGACAAATGCACGCCACGAATCTCGGCGCCGATACGACCGGCCACCGGATGAATTTCCAGCGCGTGGACAGCGGGTTTTACTGCGAGTGCGGCATTGCTCATGGGTAGGCCCTCATCGACTGCTTACGGTTGGACGGCAGCGAAACAACGCTCTATCTATATTCCATTTGCATCTAATAGATATTCACATGCTTCGTTGACGGAATAAGAGCTTGCATTTAAAACCTCTAGCAACCCTCGTCGCAAATGCCTTCGAGCTATTTTTAGGATGCCGGAAAAGCATATGGATCTTCGCCAGTTGCGTTACTTCATCGCCCTTAACGAACACCGCAGTTTTGTCCGTGCGGCGGACGCGATGGGCATCACTCAACCGGCGTTCAGCCGCAGTATTCAGGGGCTCGAGCAGGAGTTCGGCTGCGTGCTGGTGGATCGCGGCAACAAAGATTTGCGCCCCACGCCTGAGGGCCAGGTGGTGCTGCAACACGCCCTGAGCCTGGTGCAAGGCGCGGCGCTGCTCAGTGCTGAAGTGACGCAGATGACCAAGCTCGATGCCGGCGAGGTGCACTTCGGTTGCGGCCCGGCGCCAGCGGTGAAACTGGTGCCGGATGCGGTGGCGCAATTCATCAACGCGCACCCGAAAGTGCGCACCTGTTTTCAGGTGGATAACTGGGAAAAACTCAGCCGCGCGTTGAGCCGTGAAGAGATCGAATTCTTCATCGCCGACATCCGTCATTTCGAGTCTGATCCGAACTTCCAGACCCAAGCGCTGACACCCAAGCGCGGGGTATTTTTCTGCCGGCCCGGGCATCCGTTGCTGGCCAAGGAAAGCCTGTCGACCAACGACATGTTCGACTACCCGCTGGCGACCACGCTGATCCCGCCGGGGATTCGCAAATTATTGGCGAACCTCAGTGGGCGCATCGATTTTTCCCCGACCATCGAGACCGAGCATTTTCCGGCACTGGTGAAAGTGGTGCTGCAATCGAATGCGATTGGCGTCGGTACGGAAGAGGCGTTTGTCGAGGACATTGCCAAGGGTTCGCTGGTGTTGCTGCACTGGCGCAATTTGCCGCAGAACCTGGAGAGCATGAATGCGCGCTGCGGGATTGTCAGTCGCACCGGGTTTCGCCTGTCGCCGGCGGCGCGGGCGCTGATTGAGACATTGGTGGCGGTGGATCGGCAGGAAGTCAGTGTCGCTGTTTAGTACGCTATCGCGAGCAGGCTCACTCCTACAGGGGAACGCATTCCAAATGTAGGAGTGAGCCTGCTCGCGATGGCACCGGGTCAAACGCTAGAGATTCAGAGTTTGGCCGCCGCCAACTCAGGCGCCACCCAGTCATTCACCTTGAACGGCTTGCGAATCAGCTTCTGCTGCGCCGCCAGATCCACTTTGTCCTGCAAGCTGCCAAGGAACACCGGATCCAGTGTCGAAGGAAACACCTCGCTCAATTTCTGATCCTTCAGATCCTCGGTGAGGATCACCGGCGGATAACTCGCCAGCCCCGAGACCAATTGCACGTAGGCAGCCTTGTTGCTGTCCTGGGTCAGCCACTCGACCGCCTGCTGCTGCGCCTTGAGCAATTTCGCCACCGCCTCCGGGTGCGCATCGACAAACTTGCCCGTGCCGACCAATACCGACTGCACGCTGCCTGCGCCACCGAGATCCTTGGTGTTCAGCGGCAACTCGGCCAGCCCTTTGGTCTGTAGCGCCGCCAATCCGGAACTGCCCCACGATGCATCGATCTGCTTCGCTGCCAGCGCAGCGGTCGCGCCGGTGAAGTCGAGGTTGATGACTTTCAGATCCTTCTCGCTCAAGCCTTGGCTGGCCAGTGCCGCATCAAACGACAACTGTGTTGCAGTGCCCCTGAAGATCGCCACGCGCTTGCCTTTCAAATCCTGCAGGGTCTTGATCCCCGAACCCGGCACCACGCCCAGATACTGCTTCACCCCACGTGCAGTGGCACTGAGCAAGCGGGTGTCGAGGCCATTGGACTTGCCGATGATTGCCGCCAGATCGCCCAGATACGCCAAATCAACCTGACCATTGGCAAATGCCTCGTTGATCACCGGCCCGGCACCTTTGAAGAAACTCCACTGAATCTTGATGCCCTGATCAGCGAAGGCTTTTTCCAAGATCTGCTGATCACGCAGCACATCAACCACGCCACCGCCGCTGTGCTGGGTGCCGGCGCTCAGGTCGGGCACGGCGATTCTGATTTCCTTGAGTTCATCAGCGTGAGCGGTGAACGCCAGCAGGCCCGCCAGTGCAGGAACGGCAAACAGACTGAAAACACGTTTGTAGGGGAGGTTCATGGGTGCAGCTCCTTGATCACGACGGGCGTTGAGGAGCCGAAAGTAGGCCGAATGAATACCTTCGCTTAAATACTATAAATGCACATTTTTATAGCTTTTAACGCTAAGCAAGCATTAACGGGGCTTGCAGCGGCGTATGCATTAACAGCATCGAAAATATTCTTCGAATGCATTGGATGCGTGTGGGCTGGAAGCCTTAAATGGCGCTGCTTATCTCTAAAAACAACTTATTACATATTACTTATAACCATTAGATCTTAGTTAATATCGCAAGAGGTAGCAGCCTTCGGCAGCTCCTGCAGGGGTCAATTCAAGGACGCATTCCCCCCGTAGGAGCTGCCGAAGGCTGCGATCTTTTGATCTTGAGCCAACCCGACAACGGAGGTCACCCATGGCCCGCCAATCCTTGCTCAGTCTCCCACTCCCCGCGCCGCCGCTGAAAAGCCGCCGTACCTGGCCCAGCCTGAACCAACGTCTGTTGCCGTGGCTGCTGCCCCTGAGCCTGTTCGCCCTGTGGTGGCTGGCCGCGCGTAATGAGTGGATGAGCGAACAGATCCTGCCCGCGCCTTCGCTGGTATGGAACAGCGCTGTCGAGTTGTCGCAGGGCGAGTTGTGGAGCCATTTGTGGATCAGCCTGCAACGCTTGTTCTGGGGGTTGCTCGCAGGGATTTCGGCGGGCGCGGTACTGGGTGCTGCGCTGGGTTTTAGCCGACGTCTCGAACGCCTGATCTTCCCGACCTTCGCCGGCCTGTCGCAAATACCGACACTGGCCTGGATTCCCTTGTTCATGGTGTTTTTCGGCATCGGCGAAGTGCTGAAACTGGTGGTGCTGATCAAAGCGGTGGTGGTGCCGGTGACCCTGCATACGCTAGTCGGCGTACGCGACGCACAACCAAAACTGCGCGAAGCCGCCGCGGTTCTGCGTCTGCCGCCGCACTTGCTGGTGCGCCGCCTGGTCTTGCCCGCTGCCCTCCCCGCGTTCATGGCTGGCGTGCGCCTGGCGCTGGCCGCAGGATGGACTTCGTTGCTGGCGGTCGAACTGTTGGCCTCCAGTGAAGGCATCGGTTACCTGATGGTCTGGGCGCGGCAGTTGTTCATGCTCGACATCGTGTTCGTCTGCATCGTGGTGATCGGTTTGATTGGTGTGGCGATGGATCGCGGCATCGGCCTGCTGGACAAGAAACTGGTGCACTGGCCGCATCCGGCCACCGCCGAAATTCGTCGCGGCCCGCGCTATGCAGGCTGGCAGCGTCTGCAGCCATGGCTGCTGCCGCTGGGCTTGTTGGCGCTGTGGCAATTGGCAAACGAACTGCAGTGGGTCGATGCCAACATTCTGGTCAGCCCGTTGGCCGTTTTGAGCACGGCATGGGACGGTCTGCTTGATGGCACGTTGATCAGCGGCATGGCGCTCAGCCTCAGTCGCACCCTCGGCGGTTTGCTGTTGGGCGGCGGACTCGGTTTCGCCCTCGGCTTGCTGCTGGGCTTGTCGCGCACCAGCGAACGCCTGCTCGGTCCGACCCTCGCCGCCCTCCGCCAGATCGCCATTTTCGCCTGGGTGCCGCTGCTTACCGCATGGTTCGGTCTCGGCGAATTGGCCAAGTGGGTGTTCGTCGCCCTCGCCGCGTTCTTTCCGCTGTTTATCGCCACGCAACGCAGCGTCGCCAACCTCTCGCCACAACTCAACGAAGCCGCTCAAGTCCTGCGCCTCAGCCTCGGCCAACGCCTGCGTCGACTGGTGTTGCCGGGCGCTGCGCCGGGGATTTTTGCAGGGCTCAGGCTGAGCCTGATCTACGCCTGGCTCGGCACCATCGGTGCTGAATATTTCATGCCGTCCAACGGCGGCATCGGCAGCCAGATGATCGGCGCACAACAGTTGTTGCGCATGGATCTGATCATGGCCGGCATGCTTTTCGTCGGTCTCACCGGCGCCCTGCTCAACCTCATTGGCCAACGCCTGGAAATTCGCGCGACCCGCTGGAGACACGCATGAACGCACCGATTGTCAGCTTCACCCACGTAGGCAAATCCTTCGATGTCGACGGTTTCGAACTGGAGGCGATTCGCGAATTCAATCTGGACATCGCCGAGGGCGAATTCGTCGCCATTGTCGGTTCCAGCGGTTGCGGCAAATCTACCTTGCTGCGTTTGCTGGTGGGTCTTGATACGCAGTTTCGCGGGCAGATCACGGTGGATGGCAAAGCCGTCAGCGGCATTGGCGGCGAGCGCGGCATCGTCTTTCAGGAACACCGTTTATTCCCGTGGCTGACCGTCGCCGACAACATCGGTCTGGGTCTGGTCAACGAGCCGCTGAGCACTGCGCAGAAACAACAACGGATCAACGACTTCATCGATCTGGTCGGCCTGCGCGACTTCACTCGCGCCTATCCGCACCAGCTCTCCGGCGGCATGGCCCAGCGTGTGGCGATTGCTCGCGGCCTGGTTGCCAGTCCAAGAATTCTGCTGCTCGACGAACCGTTCGGCGCGCTTGATGCGCTGACCCGCCAGCAAATGCAGGACGAACTGCTGGCGATTCGCGACCGCGCAAAAATCACCACGATCCTCGTCACCCATGACGTCGAAGAAGCGATCTTCCTCGCCGACCGCGTGGTGGTGATGGAGCCGCGCCCGGGGCGGATCAAGCAAGTGGTCGACATCGCCCTGCCGCACCCGCGCCAGCGCAGCAGTTTCGACTTCCATCAGTTGCGTGAAGAGCTGCTGCACGAACTGACCAGTGACGACCATTACCAACCGAGCGTACCGGTACAGATCCGCGATCTGCCGTTGACGTTCATTGCCTGCTGAACAGGAGTTTTGCGATGCCGCAACGTCCCAATTTTTTGGTGATTCTGGCCGACGATCTTGGCTTCTCCGACATCGGCGCGTTCGGCGGCGAAATCGCCACGCCGCACCTTGATGCCCTGGCCAACAATGGCCTGCGCCTCACCGATTTTCATACCGCACCGACCTGCTCGCCGACCCGCTCGATGTTGCTCACCGGCACCGATCACCACATCGCCGGCATCGGCACCATGGCCGAAACGCTGACGCCGGAACTGATCGGTAAACCGGGTTATGAGGGCTACCTCAACGACCGCGTGGTGGCGCTGCCGGAGTTGCTGCGCGAGGCCGGTTATCAAACCTTGATGAGCGGCAAATGGCACCTCGGTTTGAAGGCTGAACTGGCGCCCCATGCGCGGGGTTTCGAGCGCTCGTTTTCGCTGCTGCCAGGCGCGGCCAATCACTATGGTTTCGAGCCGACCTACGATGAGCAAACGCCCGGCCTGCTGAAATCCACTCCGGCGCTGTACATCGAGGACGATACTTTCCTTGATGAGTTGCCGAAGGACTTTTATTCCTCCGATGCCTTCGGCGACAAGTTGCTGCAGTACCTCAAGGAACGTGACCAGACCCGGCCGTTCTTCGCTTACTTGCCGTTCTCCGCGCCGCACTGGCCGTTGCAGGCGCCTGCCGAGATCGTTGAGAAATACCGTGGGCGCTATGACGCCGGCCCTGAAGTGCTGCGCTTGGAGCGACTGGAAAAACTCAAAGCCCTCGGCCTGATTGAGCCAGACGTCGAGCCGCATCCTTTGATTCAGTTGACCCAGCAGTGGGACGCATTGAGCGAGGAACAAAAGCAGATTTCCGCGCGGGCCATGGAGGTCTACGCGGCGATGGTCGAGCGCATGGACTGGAACATTGGCAGGGTTGTCGACTATCTGCGCCAGCAAGGGCAGCTCGGCAACACGTTCATCCTGTTCATGTCTGACAACGGTGCCGAAGGTGCGCTGCTTGAAGCGTTCCCCAAATTCGGCCCGGAACTGGTGACGTACCTCAGCCAGCATTACGACAACAGCCTCGACAACATTGGCCGGGCCAATTCTTACGTCTGGTACGGGCCGAACTGGGCGCAAGTGGCTACCGCACCGTCGCGGCTGTTCAAGGCTTTTACCACCGAGGGCGGGATTCGCGTGCCGGCGCTGTTGCACTATCCGCAATTGGCGATCAAAGGACAGATCAGCCATGGCTTCGGCACGGTGATGGATATCACGCCAACCATTCTCGATCTGGCTGGCGTGCGTCATCCGGGCAAGCTGTGGCACGGTAAACCGGTGGCGCCGTTGCGTGGCAAATCGTGGCTGGGGTTCTTGTCGGGTGAGACTGCGCAGGTGCATGACGAGCACACGGTGACGGGTTGGGAATTGTTTGGCCGAAGGGCGATTCGGCAGGGGTCGTGGAAAGCGGTGTGGATCCCGGGACCGGTCGGGCCGGCGACTTGGCAGCTTTATGATTTGGCCAGCGATCCGGGAGAGATTCATGATCTGGCGGTGAGTCAGCCGGACAAGCTCAGCGCGTTGATCGGGCATTGGCAGCAGTATGTCGAGGAGACCGGGGTGATCCTCAGCGAATCGCCGTTTCAGCCGGATTGAGGGAAAGATCAAAAGCCCCTCACCCTAACCCTCTCCCAGAGGGAGAGGGGACTGACCGAGGTGTCTTTCGTCAAACATCGACCTGAAAAACTGGGTCGATTATGGATTCGAAGAAAAACATTCAGGTCGGCGTAGTTCCCCAATATCCCCCGATCAGTCCCCTCTCCCTCCGGGAGAGGGCTAGGGTGAGGGCGCCTTCTGTCAGGCCTCCACCGCCTCCCCTGCCACCACAACCTCATCCCGACGAACAAACCGGTTCGCCCGCCCAAACGTCCCAAAATCATTAAACCGCACGCCCATCTCACGCATTACCTTATGCGCCACCGGCACCGTCATCTGACGAATATAAAACGGCTCCTTCACGACAAAATGATGGATCCCGTGACTGCTGCCAAAGTTGAAGCAGAACGCCTGCAACGGCCACAACCACCAAGGGTTGAGCACCTGGCACTGCTGCAGCACATTACCCAGCTCGACGTCGCCGTAGTAATGCATGTTCGAGCTGATGAAGTGCAGGCAAAACGTGCGCAACACGTTCGGGCCGATAATCACCACAGCGGCGATATCGATCACCTGCATCACCGACAATGTGGTCGCTGACCATTCGATCGGCGCGCCCAGCAGATAGGCGATGCCATTGGCCGCGTGAAAACCGAGAAACACATACCACGCGCCCCAATGCACCAGCGCCAGCGGTGCATAGACTTTGAAAACCCGTTTCAGAATGCTCCACTTGTGCGCCCAGGTCGGCGCCCGCAGCAAGCGGATGAAGGCCGACATCACGTTGTCGCCGACCATCAGCAAACGCGCCAGACCCCACGGCTCGCCGTTGGTGATCGCGCGTTCTTCCATGTCGGTTTCAGTGCCGGAGACCTTGTGGTGATTGAGGTGCAGATGCCGGCGAATCCATGGATTGATCGTGCTCGGCCGCGCCAGCCACACCAGGCCCATCATCAAATTGTGCGGCACACGCTGCTTGCGAAAATACATGCTGTGGATCAGGTCATGTTCCAGCTCATGGGTCAGCGAAGCAAAAAACGCGTTGAGCAACAGGCACACCCACCACGCCATATGGCCGGTGATGTACAGCGCCGCCGAGCCAATCATCCCGATCAGGGCAAAGGCCAGAATCCCCGCCCCCAGCGCATCCTGATGCTTGAGAATCGGGTAGCGTTCGCGCAATTCGACGCCTTTGGCCAGCACCACTTGGCGAATATGCGCTGATCGCTGGGCCGCATTGTGTCGTTGGGGACTTGCAGAAGTACCGTCCATGCTTCCATCCTCGGGTTTATGATGTTCGCATCGTGCCTCGCCAAGGCTTCAATTGCGGTAGCCGAGAACGCCAACCTGTTGACCGGAAGCGCCAATCAGCATGAAGGAACCGACCTCTCTCGCCAGCTGGACCCGTGCCTTGCGCAAGCAACTCGATGCGCTGGGGCTGGACAGCACTGCCCTGTGCCAACAGGCCGGGCTCGATCCGAATTTGATGGACGACCCCAACGCGCGCTATCCGCTGTCCGGCACCACGCGCCTGTGGGAAATCGCCGTGCAGGTCAGCGGCGACCCGGCGCTTGGTCTGCGCGTGTCGCGCTTTGTCAGTCCTACCACGTTCCATGCCCTCGGGTATGCGCTGGTGGCCAGCGGCAGTTTGCGCGAGGTGTTCGAACGTATCGTGCGCTATCACCCGGTGGTCAGCGATGCGCTGGAGCTGGAGCTGAACCGCAGCGATGATCGCTATCAATTCCGTCTGAAAATTCCGTCAGGCAATCCGGCGCCAGCCTTCGAAGCCATCGATGCGTTTACCGCGATCTACGTGCGCACCTGCCGTAATCGTCTTGGTCGCGATTACGCGCCGCTGGCCGTTTACCTGCGCCGCCCGGAGCCGAGCGATGCGCACCAATGGCACAAAGTCTTCCGCGCTCCGGTGCATTTTGGTTGTGCGGAGGATCGCCTGGAATTCGCCCTCGCCGACTTCGACAGCCACCTCGACGACGCCAACCCGGAACTTGCCGAACACAACGAAGCGGTGCTCAAACGCACCATGGCTCAGCTCCAGCCGCTGACCTGGGAGCGCAAGGTGCGCGACGCGATTGAAGAACAACTGCCGGAAGGTGAGCCGAGTGCTGAACGCATTGCCCAAGCCTTGCACCTGAGTTTGCGCAGCCTGCAACGGCATCTGGCGGATGAAGGTTGTCGCTTTGATACGTTGCTCAACGAGAGCCGCGAGAATCTGGCGTTGCTGCACTTGCGCGATCCGCAGTGTTCGTTGAGTGAGGTGAGTTATTTGCTCGGGTTTGCCGACACCAGTAGTTTCAGCCGTGCTTTCAAGCGCTGGACGGGGATGACGCCGGGGCAGTTTCGCGATGGGTTGCGCTGATCCAGAATCAGTTTGTCTGATCTGGCGCCATCGCGAGCAGGCTCACTCCTACAGGGGGAACGCATTCCAAATGTGGGAGCGAGCCTGCTCGCGAAGGGGCCCTTTAATTCAACGCAAAACCCAGCTCAAAAACGGTGCCGTCAGCATCACTGCCCACCCGCACCTGCCCACCATGCAACTGCATGATCGACTGCACAATCGCCAACCCCAACCCACCCGAATCCCCCGGCTCTGCCCGTGCAGGATCGACGCGGTAGAAACGGTCGAACAGTTTGCCCAGATGCTCCGCCGCAATGGCCGGGCCATGGTTGTGCACTTGTAACCAGCACCAGCCCGACTCGTCGCGGCGGCGCAAGCTGATCACGGTTCCGGAGTCAGCGTGGCGCACGGCATTCGCCAATAAATTCCCGAGCGCCCGTTGCAGCAATTGCTGATCGGCAAGCAGTTCGCCATGCAGTTGATTGTCCAGCCGCAGATCGCGGTCATCGGCCAAGGCTTCAAAGTAATCACACAGTTCGCCGCCAACGCTGTGCAGATCCAGCAATTGCAGATTGAGCGCACGTTCTGCCTGCTCCGCACGAGCGAGGAACATCAGGTTCTCCGCCATGCGTTTGAGTCGCTCGAACTCTTCCATGTTAGAGGCCAGGACTTCCTGATACTCCTCGGTACTGCGCGGATGATTCAGCGCCTGGCCGTTGCTCGCCAACAGCGTGTGCAGCGGCGTACGAATCTCGTGGGCGAGGTCAGCGGAGAACTGCGACAGGCGCTGCACGCTGTCGTCCAGCCGCGCGAGCATGCCGTTGAGCGCCTGCACCGGTTCAAGCAGTTCTGCCGGCGTGCCGTTGGCGGGCAGGCGTTGATCGAGGCTACGCAGATCGATGCCGCGTACCGCTTCGCTCAACTGACGTAGCGGTTGCAGGCCCCGTCGTAGCAGCAGTAAACCCAAGGCAAAAGCGAGCAACGCGCCGAGTCCAACCGACAGATATAAGCGCAAGCGATAGCTACCGAGCATCTGCTCGCGCTCGCTCAACACCTTGCCGGCGATGACGGTCAGCGGCTCGCCGTTCGGCCCCTGCGCTTCGCCGGACAACAGTGCCAGCTCGGCACCGTCCGGCGCTTGCCACGTCAGCACATCGGGACGCTGTGGCGTTTGCTCGCGAGGGATCGCGTTCAGCGCGGGCAAAGCGCGTTGCCGTGGATTGATGGCGATCACGCTCGACCCATCTGCACGCCGCACCAGCAACAGGCTGTCGAGATTGCCGAGCATGTTCTGATACAAACGTGGTCGAGCCTGCAAAGCCCCCAGGCTGTCGCTGTCGGCGAGCAAGGCGCGCACTTGCTCCAGTCGACCGAGCAACGCGAGGTCGTCGCGGTAGGCGATTTCCGAGGCCAGCGAGCGATAGAGAAACACACCAATCGCACTCAACACCAAAGCGCAAACCAATGCGAACGCCAGCGCCAGGCGCCAGGCGATCGACCTAGAGCGCATCTTCAGGGGCTTCCAACTGATAACCGACGCCGCGCACGGTGTGGATCAGTTTCGGCATGTACGGGTCATCGACTTTCGCGCGCAAACGGCGCACCGCGACTTCGACCATGTTGGTGTCGCTGTCGAAATTCAGGTTCCACACCTGCGAGGCGATCAGCGTGCGCGACAGCACTTCGCCCTGGCGACTGGCGAGCAATTGCAGCAGGGCGAACTCCTTGTTGGTCAGGGCAATGCGCTGGCCACCGCGACTGACGCGGCGACGCAGTACGTCGATTTCCAGATCGGCGATGGTGTACGACTCGGCTTCGCGCATCGGCCCGCGCCGCAACAACGTGCGTACCCGCGCGAGCAGTTCGGCAAAGGCGAAGGGTTTGAGCAAGTAATCGTCGGCGCCCAGTTCGAGGCCGCGCACGCGGTCTTCGATGGCGTCCTTGGCGGTGAGGAACAGCACTGGCGTGGCGCCGCGCTGGCGGATCAGCTGCAGCAATTGCCAGCCATTGAGCCCGGGGAGCATCACGTCGAGGATGATCAGGTCATATTCCTGCTGCTCGATAAAGTAACGGCCATCGAGGCCATTGAGCGCCACGTCCACGGCGAAACCCGACTCGCCCAGGCCTTTGGCGAGGAAATTCGCGGTTTTGGCTTCATCTTCTACGACCAGCAAACGCATGGCACACCTCGATTATTCAGACACACAGGCTAGGCGCCTTCGGCGGCGTTGCCCATTACAAACTTGTAATCAGACTGACGAGGTTCTGACGAGGACCGACGATTAAGGTGGCGACCTTCGCTTTTGGAGGCTGTCCATGACCGTTAAATTCCTCGTTGCAAGCCTGATGATCGGCCTCAGTGGTGCCGCTGTCGCCAGCCCTGAGCTGCCGCGTCACGCCGACCTCGACCTGAAAACTGCACGCCTTCTCGCCGACACGGCAATGGCCAATTGCACCGGCACGGTGTCGGTGCTCGATCGGGGCGGCAATCTGCTAGTGACCCTGCGCGGCGATGGCGTAGGCCCGCACAACACCGCTGCCAGCCAGCGCAAGGCTTACACCGCGCTGTCGACGAAAACCGCGACCCGATTGTTCGCCGAACGCGCTCGCAGCAACCCGGAAACCGCCAACCTCAACACCCTCGATGAATTGCTGCTGCTTGGCGGCGGTATCCCGCTGTTCCTCGGCACTGAACTGGTGGGCGCGATGGGCGTGGCCGGTTCCGGCGGCGGTGAGCAAGACGAAAACTGTGCGATCAAGGCTGCCGAGAAAACCGGTCTGGCCATAACCCGTTCCCAATAAGGAATTTCATTCATGACGACTATGCGCATGACCTTCGCCGCGCTCGGCCTGAGCGCTTTTTCCAGCCTGGCCCTGGCCGCCGGCAATCCGTTGAGCGTGCACGTGCTCAACCTGGAAAACGGCCTGCCGTCGCCGGGCATCGACGTGACCCTGGAAAAACACGTCGGCCAGAACTGGCAGCCACTGGCCCAGGGCACGACCAATGAACAGGGGCGGATCGCCGAGCTGTTCCCGGCCAAACAGCCTTTTGAAGCGGGTGAATACCGCGTGGTGTTCAAGACCGGCGAGTACTTCAAGAAGGTCAAGCACGACACGTTCTTCCCGGAGATTCCGGTGATCTTTGAAGTGAAGCAGACCGATCAGCACTACCACATCCCGCTGCTGCTCAGCCCGTACGGTTTCTCGACCTATCGCGGTTCCTGAGCCCTACACAAATCCCCCTGTAGGAGTGAGCCTGCTCGCGATGGCAATCTGTCAGTCACAGATTGATCAACTGACAGATTGCCATCGCGAGCAGGCTCACTCCTACAATGGTTCGGCGTTGGATCCTAGATCGTGGCCAGGGCGCGCAATCGTGCGGCGTCGAGGATCTCGATCTCGCCATACCCGAGCCCGATAATCCCCTGCCCCTGCAAATCCTTGAGGATCTGGTTGGTGGTCTGCCGCGACAGCGACAGCATCGATGCCAACTGCTCCTGCGGCAGTTGCAGTACCCGGCGTGGCGCGTCGAGTTCGCCGTAGCCTTCGGCGATCATCAGCAAGCGATGGGCCAAACGCGCCGGGGCTGGCAGCAGGCTAAGTTGTTCGAGGTTGATGAAGGCCAGGCGCAGTTTGTGGCTCATCAGCAGCGCCAGGTGTCGCCAGTACACTGGATTTTCATCAAGCAGCTTCAGTAACGGTGCCTGCGGGATATTGAGCAGCGTGCACGGCCCCACAGCGTAGGCATCATGGGTGCGCGGCTGGCCATCGAACAGGCAGATTTCGCCGAACCAGTGCGGCGCCTCGATCAGACTCAACAACGCCTCTTTGCCCTGCTCACTCACCGCACCGATGCGCACCGTGCCGTCGAGTACTGCGTACAAGCCGCACGGCGCATCTCCACGCTGAAACAAGCGCTGCCCTGCCGTCAGCCGCCGCTCGCGGGCCGCCGCGAGCAGACTATCCTGAAAGGACACCGGCAGATGACTGAACCACTGGCCGGTCATCAATCGCGAACGAATTTGCATAAACACTCCTGGATTGTCGCCTGCCTGACAGAGCGAACCCTGATCCCGAGGGATGATGCGATCAACCCTACCGGAGGAACAACAATGAAAAGCCTCGTCGACCACCTCAGTCAATACGCCGCCTACCACCGTGACCCGCGCAACATCGCCAGCCACTTTATCGGCATTCCGCTGATTGTGGTGGCCGTGGCGGTGTTGTTGTCGCGCCCGGAATGGTCGCTGGACGGGCTGTGGATATCTCCAGCCGTTGTGTTGGCGCTGGCCTCGGCGTGGTTTTACCTGCGTCTGGAATTGAAGCTCGGGGTATTGATGACGGTGCTGATGGGCCTGTCGGTCTGGGCCGGGCATGTATTGGCGCAGCAGAGCACCATGGTCTGGTTGAGCAGCGGGCTGGCGATGTTTGTCGTTGGCTGGGTGATCCAGTTTGTCGGGCATCACTATGAAGGGCGCAAACCGGCGTTTGTCGATGATGTGTCGGGGCTGATTGTCGGGCCGTTGTTTGTCGTGGCCGAGTTGGCGTTCATGCTCGGGATGCGGCATGAGTTGAAAGAGCAGATCGAGGCGCGGGCGGGGGTTGTGCGGGTTAATCCGAATCGTGCGGCTGTCTGAATCGCTTTCGCGAGCAAGCTCGCTCCCACAGTGGACTGGTGCTGAACACAAAATTCAAGTCCGACCGAATTCCCTGTGGGAGCGAGCCTGCTCGCGAAGCTTTTGATCTTAGAGGCTGGCGACTTTCTGCCAGACCTTGGGTTTGAAGAACAGGGTTTCACCCTTGGCCAAGCCGATCAGGCTGTCGTGATCTTTCACCACTTCGGCCTCGATCAGATCAGTCTGCCCTTCTACCTTCAACGTCACCCGCGTGGTCGCGCCCAACGGCCGGATATCACGCACCTCAGCAGCATGGTGATCTTCCAGCTCATGCTTGGACAACGACACCTCATGCGGGCGGAACAGCACGTGGTTGTCGTCGCTCAGCAGCAAGCGGTTCGAATCGCCGAGGAAGTGATAAACGAAATCGCTGGCCGGGTTTTCGTAGACGTCGCCCGGTGAGCCGATCTGCTCGATCACACCCTTGTTCATCACCACGATACGGTCGGCGACTTCCATCGCCTCTTCCTGGTCGTGGGTCACGAACACCGAGGTCAGGTTGATATCTTCGTGCAAGCGCGCCAGCCAGCGGCGCAGCTCTTTACGTACCTTGGCATCGAGGGCGCCGAACGGTTCGTCGAGCAGCAGTACTTTCGGCTCGACCGCCAAGGCACGGGCCAAAGCGATGCGCTGACGCTGACCACCGGACAACTGCTCCGGATAACGATCCGACAGCCAATCCAGCTGCACCATGTTCAGCAGTTCGTGAACCTTGGTCGCGATCTGGCTTTCGCTCGGGCGCTGGTTTTTCGGTTTCATGCGCAGGCCGAAGGCGACGTTGTCGAACACGGTCATGTGGCGGAACAAGGCGTAGTGCTGGAAGACGAAACCGACGTTGCGATCACGCACGTCGTGACCGGAAACGTCTTCGCCGTGGAAGACGATATTGCCGTTATCCGGGGTTTCCAGACCGGCGATAATCCGCAGCAGGGTGGTCTTGCCGCAGCCCGATGGGCCGAGCAGCGCGACCAGTTCACCGCTGTGGATGTCCAGGCTGATGTTGTCCAGCGCCTTGAAGGCATTGAAATTCTTGCTGACGTTACGCACTTCGATCGACATGAATTATTCCTCCGCGGCGCTGGCGCGCAGGCGGTTGATACGGTTTTCGCTCCACTGCTTGAGCAGCAGGATGAAGAGCGCCAGGATCAGCAACAGGCTCGCCACGGCGAACGCGGCCACGTGGTTGTATTCGTTGTAGAGGATCTCGACGTGCAACGGCAAGGTGTTGGTCACCCCGCGAATGTGCCCGGACACCACCGACACCGCACCGAATTCACCCATGGCCCGCGCGGTACACAACACCACGCCATAGATCAGGCCCCACTTGATGTTCGGCACAGTGACATGCCAGAACATCTGCCAGCCATTGGCGCCGAGCAAACGCGCGGCCTCCTCTTCCTGCGTGCCTTGTTCCTGCATCAGCGGGATCAGTTCACGAGCCACGAACGGCACGGTGACGAAGATCGTCGCCAGCACGATGCCCGGCAAGGCGAAGACGATCTGGATGTCGTGATCCTGCAGCCAAGGTCCGAACAGGCCCTGCGCACCGAACATCAGCACGTAGACCAGACCGGCGATCACCGGCGATACCGAGAACGGCAAGTCAATCAGGGTCACCAGCATGCTCTTGCCGCGGAACGAGTATTTGCTCACGCACCACGCAGCGCTGACGCCGAACACCAGGTTCAACGGCACAGAAATCAACACGGCGAATACGGTGAGTTTCAGTGCCGACAGTGCATCCGGTTCAAAGATCGCGGTGAAGAACGCACCGAGGCCATTTTTCAAGCCCTGCGATACCACGATGAACAACGGCAGCAGCAGAAACAGGAAAAAAACCAGCCAGCCAAGGCCGATCAGGATTCTGCGCGAAGTGGCACTGCCACGGCGTGCAGCGTTGGCCGAAGAGGCGGCCGCAATAGACGATTGGGACATGTTCGCGCCTCCTTATGGGGTTTCGATGCGCCGCTGCAGCAGATTGATCAGCAGCAACAGGACGAAGGAAACCACCAGCATCAGCACGCCGATGGCAGTGGCGCCGGTGTAATCGTATTGGTCGAGTTTGACCATGATCAGCAGCGGCAGGATCTCGGTTTTCATCGGCATGTTGCCGGCAATGAATATCACCGAACCGTACTCGCCGACACCACGCGCGAACGCAAGGGCAAAACCGGTGAGCCAGGCAGGCAGCAGCGCAGGTACGAGGATGTGGCGGAACACCTGCAACGGTTTCGCACCGAGGCACGCGGCAGCTTCTTCGACTTCACGGGGAATGTCGGCCAGCACCGGCTGCACCGTGCGCACCACGAACGGCAGGGTGACGAAGGTCAGCGCCAGAGTGATACCGAGCGGGGTGTAGGCAATTTTGAAACCGAGGTCGGCAGCGAACTGGCCGACCAGTCCAGCCGGCGCGTACAACGCAGTCAGCGCAATACCGGCCACCGCTGTCGGCAGGGCGAACGGCAGATCGATCATCGCGTCGATCACCTTGCGCCCCGGGAAGGTGTAGCGCACCAGCACCCAGGCCAGCAAGGTGCCGATGATGCCGTTGATGATCGCAGCGCACAGCGCGGTGCCGAAGCTCAGCTTCAACGCGGCCAACACCCGTGGTGCGGAGATGATCGCCCAGAACTGATCCCAGGTGAGTTGAGCGGCGTGGACGAACATCGCCGCCAGCGGGATAAGCACAATCAGGCTGAGGTACACCAAGGTGTAGCCCAGCGTCAGCCCGAAGCCGGGTATGACGGGGGAGATACGACGCGACATAAAAGTCCTTGGTTAAAAACGCATCAATGTGGGAGCGAGCCTGCTCGCGAAGAGGAAGTATCAGTCAACATCCCTGTCGCCTGAAATACCGCCTTCGCGAGCAAGCTCGCTCCCACATGTGGTGTGCCTAAACAGTAGGCTCGTTGTGGGTCAGATTACTGCGCCTGATAAATCTGGTCGAACACGCCACCGTCGTTGAAGAATTTCGGTTGCGCGGTTTTCCAGCCGCCGAAGTCCTTGTCGATGGTCACCAGATCCAGTTTCGGGAACTGCTGGGCGTACTTGGCGGCCACGTCCTTGTCACGCGGACGGTAGAAGTTCTTCGCGGCGATCTCCTGACCGGCCGGGCTGTACAGGTGCTTCAGATAGGCTTCGGCGATCTGCTCGTTGCCCTTCTTCTCGGCGTTCTTGTCGACCACGGCCACGGGTGGCTCGGCGAGGATCGACAGCGACGGCACGACGATGTCGAACTTGTCGGCGCCGCCATCTTCTTTCAGCGCCAGGAACGCTTCGTTTTCCCAGGCCAGCAACACGTCGCCCTGACCGTTGTTGACGAAGGTAATGGTCGAACCGCGTGCACCGGTGTCGAGAATCGGCACGTGCTTGAACAGGGTCTGTACGTATTCTTTGGCTTTGGCTTCGTCACCGCCGTTGGCTTTCAGGCCGTAGGCCCAGGCGGCGAGGAAGTTCCAGCGCGCGCCGCCGGAGGTTTTCGGGTTCGGCGTGATCACCGAGACGTCGTTCTTGACCAGATCGCCCCAGTCCTTGATGCCTTTCGGGTTGCCCTTGCGCACCAGGAAGACGATGGTCGAGGTGTACGGCGTGCTCGCTTCCGGCAGACGCTTCTGCCAGTCGGCGGGCAGGGTCTTGCCGAGTTTGGCGATTTCGTCGATGTCGCCAGCCAGGGCCAGGGTCACCACGTCAGCGCGCAGACCGTCGATCACCGCACGGCCCTGCTTGCCCGAACCACCGTGGGATTGCTGGATTTTAACGGTGTCGCCAGCGTGATCTTTCTGCCAGAACTTGATGAATTCAGCGTTGTAGTCCTGATACAGCTCGCGCGTCGGGTCATACGACACGTTGAGCAGTTCGTAATCCTTGGCAACCGCGGAACCGGCAAACACAGCGCTGGCCAGGGCGGCCAAAGCGTAACGGCGAATCGACGACATGGTGAAAGCTCCTGGAATTCTTGGTGGTGGCTTTTTCTTATGAATATCTGGAATCGGGTGTGCCGGCTAAAGATCGCAGCCTTCGGCAGCTCCTGCACACAGCCCCCTGTAGGAGCTGCCGCAGGCTGCGATCTTTTGATCTTCAACTCAGCCCGGTTGTTTGCCCGGTTGCTGCAAACGGAATTTCTCTTTGCGTTCGATCTGCACGACTTGCGCGTTATGCACAGTGATCTCCACCGCGCCGAAACGCAGATCGCGCAGGGCGCTCTGGATTTCACGCAAGATGGCGCTTTCGTCCTGACCGTCAACGCTGCGAAGGGATGCGCTCATGGTGCTGCTCCTTTGAATGGGATTTGCCTGGCAGTGGGCGGCACTGCGTTCGGCGTAGGAGCAATATAAGAGAGGCGCGGATATTCTTAAAAAGACTATTTAAGAATGTTTATATAACTGAAAAACATTATGTGACGGGGCAAGGGTTTGCAGCCTGTTGAAGCAAAAGATCGCAGCCTTCGGCCCCTCCTACAGGGATCGGTGTAGGAGCTGCCGCAGGCTGCGATCTTTTGATCTTTTAACCAATCACCGGAGTTCTCGCCCAATCAATCTCCTGCTCCGGAACCGGCCGCCCAAACCAATACCCCTGCCCCAGATCGCATTCCTGCTCAAGCAGAAACGCCGCCTGCTCAACCTGTTCGATACCCTCGGCGTGCACCTGCATGCCCATGCTCCGGGCCAACGCGATAATCACCCGAACAATCGCCGCGTCGTCCTCATCCCACGGCAACCCGGCGACGAAACCCTGATCGATCTTCAGTTTCTGCACCGGCAAGCGCTTGAGTCGCAACAGCGATGAATACCCGGTACCAAAATCATCGATGGCCAGACGAATACCCAACTCACGCAAACGGTGCATCTGCTCCAGCGCCACTTCCGGATCATCCATCACCGCACTTTCAGTCACCTCCAGCTCCAGATACGCCGGATCCAGCCCGGTGTCGTGCAGCACCTGCGCAACCTGTTGGTACAACTCACGACGAGCGAACAATCGTGACGAAACATTCACCGCGACAAACGACAGCACCAGCCCGGCCTGCTGCCACTGGCACATTTGTCGACACGCCTGCTGCATGACCCAAGCGTCGATCTCGGCGATCAACCCGGTGCGCTCGGCAATAGGGATGAATTCCGCCGGCGAGACCAGGCCGCGTTGCGGATGCTGCCAACGCACCAAGGCTTCGACGCCAATCAGGCGACTGGTTTTCAAGTCATGCACGGGTTGGTAGTAAACCCGCAGTTCCTGCTGCTCCAGCGCGCGGCGCAGCTCGAATGCGATCTCCACACGTTGCTGGGCGTGGGCGGTAAGTTCTTCGGTATACAAGGCATAACCGTTACGGCCGCTGCTCTTGGCCTTGAACAGCGCCGCATCGGCATTGCGCAACAGTTGCTCGGCGCTTAGCGCATCGCTGGGGAACAGGCTGATGCCGAGGCTGGCGTTGATGAACAACTGATTGCCATCAATGCTGAACGGCTCCTTCAGCGCATCGAGAATCCGTTGCGCCAGCGCCGCCGCCTGCACCGGCTGTGGACAACTTTCCGCCAGTACCGCGAACTCATCGCCGCCGAGCCGCGCCAGGGAAATGCCGGGGCCGAACAGCGCTTGCAAACGCGCCGCCACGGCCTTGAGCAAGCGATCGCCGACGTTATGGCCGAGGCTGTCGTTGATCATCTTGAAGTGATCGAGATCGAGCATCAGCAATGCACAGCCGCGCTTGTGGTTTTGCGCCGAGGCCAGCGCCTGCTCGGCGCGATCGCTGAACAGCAGACGATTGGGCAGATCGGTCAGCGGATCGTGGTGTGCGAGGTGTTTGAGTTCATGCTCGGAATCCTTGATCGCGCTGATGTCGGAAAACACCGCGACGTAATGGCTGAGCCGGCCCTGATCATCGTGAATGACTCGGATGGTCTGCCACTGTGGATAAATCTCGCCGCTTTTGCGCCGGTTCCAGATCTCGCCGCTCCATTCGCCCTGCGACTCAAGGGTAGCGAACATCGCCTGATAGAACCCTGGCGGATGGTGGCCGGATTTGAACAGGCTCGGCTGTTGCCCAATGACTTCTTCACGCTGATAACCGGTAATCTCGATGAACGCGCGATTGACGTGCACGATCAGCCCTTGATGGTTGGTCACCAACACCCCTTCGCGGGTGCAATCGAAGACCGCCGCGGCCTGACGCAGGCGTTCGCGATCAGCGTGGCGCTCGCGCAAACGCGCGCCAATCCCGAGAAACTCACACAAGCGCGCCCGCGCCAGGAAAATCAGCCCGGCGCTGAGCGCCGCAAAGACGTAACCGTTGATCAGTTGCCATCGGGCAAGATCGACGGAGTTATCGAAGAAATTGTTTAATAAATGATCAGTACCTTGCAGCCAGACAGCGGCAAGCACGAGATAGAGCAGCGCTGCACGCAATGCATCGCGGTAAGTGGCAGGCATTCGGCTGTCCATGTCCCTACAAAAAGGTTGGAATTATAGGTCAAGAAACATCCAGCGACTCTTATCTGAAAGGGCGACTGGTTTTATCTGTGTGCTTGGTGATAATGCAACGGCTGTTTTTATCTTTATCGAGGGCCCTATAGCCTATGTGGTACGAAGGTTTTCTTGGCTTGTCGGCCTGGTCTCTGGTCGCAGTCACCCTGCTGATGACCCACGTGACGATTGTTGCCGTCACGGTCTATCTGCACCGCTACTCGGCCCATCGCTCGCTGGAGCTGAATGCCGGTCTGAAGCACTTTTTCCGTTTCTGGCTGTGGCTGACCACGGCGCAGAACACCCGCGAGTGGACCGCCATCCACCGTAAACACCACGCCAAATGCGAAACCGAAGACGACCCGCACAGCCCGGTCATCAAAGGTCTTTCCACTGTGCTGCGTACCGGTGCCGAGCTGTACCGCGCCGAAGCGCAGAATCCGGAAACCCTGCGCATCTACGGCAAGAACTGCCCCGAAGACTGGATCGAACGCAACGTCTACAGCCGCTACCCGCTGCTGGGCGTGGCGATCATGGGCGTTATCGATCTGCTGTTGTTTGGCACCATCGGCATCACCATCTGGGCGATCCAGATGATGTGGATCCCGGTGTGGGCTGCCGGCGTGATCAACGGTCTGGGCCATGCCGTTGGCTATCGCAACTTCGAATGCCGCGACGCGGCAACCAATCTGGTGCCTTGGGGCATCCTGATCGGCGGCGAAGAACTGCACAACAACCATCACACCTACCCTAACTCGGCCAAGCTGTCGGTGAAAAAGTGGGAATTCGACCTCGGTTGGGCGTGGATCAAAGTCTTCAGTTTCCTGCGTCTGGCCAAGGTTCAGCGTGTAGCGCCGATCGCCCACCGTGTCGAAGGCAAGGGCAATCTGGACATGGACACCGCCATGGCCATCCTCAACAACCGCTTTCAGATCATGGCCCAGTACCGCAAATTGGTGATCGGCCCGCTGGTCAAGCAAGAGCTGGCCAAGGTCGATCATTCAGTGCGTCATCAGTTCCACCGCGCCAAACGTCTGCTGTCGCGGGAAACCAGCCTGCTGGAAGACCGTCATCACTTGCGTATCCAGACCATGCTCGAGCACAGTCAGGCGTTGAAGGTAATTTACGAAAAACGCCTGGCCCTGCAGCAGATCTGGGTCAAGACCAGCGCAAATGGCCATGACATGCTCGCCGCCATCAAGGAATGGATTCACGAGGCAGAAGCCAGTGGTATCCAGTCCCTGCGTGAATTCGCTGACCAGCTGAAAACCTACTCGCTGCGCCCTGCGGCGGTCTGAGACCGTTGATCGGTGCACCCGGCTCCCGGGTGCACCCTTCGGAACTTCGCTAAAAATCGCCTATCTCAAAGACACTTCGCCATCCCGGCGGGCTGTACTGTGGCCGTTGTCGAATTGCGGCACGTCCTTTGAGATCTGTGCCGATGGTCAACAACAATCAAAAAGACTCATCCCTCCCGCAGTGGCCCGAGGCCGCGCAAACCCTCATGGCGTTGATGCACGCCCAAGGCGAGGTCGCCCGTTTGAGCGAACGCGAGCAGCTGTTCAGCTCATTGCTGGTCAGCGTCAATGCCGTGCTCTGGGCTTTCAACTGGGAAACCCGTCAGGTGCTGTACGTCAGCCCCGCCTACGAACGGATTTTCGGTCGCTCCGCCGGCCTCCTGCTCGCCGACTACAACCAATGGCGCGACAGCATCTACCCCGACGACCTGGAATACGCCGAACGCAGCCTCGCCGAAGTCCTGCACAAAGGCGCGGTGGAGGATCGCGAATACCGCATCATCGCCGCCGACGGTCAGGTGCGCTGGCTCAGCGATAAGTGCTTCATCAACCGTCAGGACGAGCCGGGGCAACCGGTGATCATCGTCGGCATCGCCGAGGACATCACTGACAAAAAGCAGATGGAAACCGAGCTGCATCGCTTGGCGACCACCGACGTGCTGACGCAAAGCAGCAACCGCCGCCACTTCTTCGAGTGCGCCAACCGCGAGTTCGAAGAGGCGCGTGCGCAGGGTTCGCCCATGGCGTTTTTGCTGCTCGATATCGATGACTTCAAAGTGATCAACGACAGTTACGGCCACCCCGAAGGCGACAACGTCTTGCAGCGGATCGCCGAGTGCGGGCGCGGCTCGTTACGTCGCGGTGATCTGTTCGGGCGGATTGGCGGGGAAGAGTTTGCGGCGGTGTTTCCGGGTTGCGCACCGGACATGGCCATGCAAGTGGCTGAACGGCTGCAGCAGGAGATTCAGCGCTTGAGCTTCAGCCATGACGGGCAGACATTTGGCATCACCGTCAGCCAGGGTCTGACCAATCTGACCGAGACAGACGAAAGCCTCGACAGCCTGTTCGCCCGCGCGGATGCGGCCATGTATGAGGCCAAGCGACAGGGCAAGAACCGCATCATTTCTGCCTGAGCCCTATTTCAACCACACAGAGATCAATTGTAGGAGTGAGCCTGCTCGCGATAGCGGAGTGTCAAACGAACAATTGTTGTATGACACTCCGCTATCGCGAGCAGGCTCACTCCTACATTGGAAATGTGTACGTCGTTTATTTGCGCATCCGCATCAACTCCGGCAAGCCGATCTTGAGCAACCGCGCCGTGCGGCTCTTCGCCAGTTCCTCAACGCCTTCATGCTCAGTCAGATGCGCCATCTGCGCCGCCATGTTCATCACCAGCGCCTCACGTGAATACACGCCACCGCCGAGCTGATAGACCGACGCAATCAGCTCACGCAGCTCCAGCGGCAATCGCCAGCGAGTACGCAGGGCCGAACCATACGCCGCGCCAAACTCGGCCAACGCCTCGCCAACTTCCTCCAGCTCATCCAGCTCACCACCCGCCTGCTGCCATTCCTGCAGACAACGCAGCAACGCCAGATCACCCAAGCGATGCAGCATGCCCGCGCAGTAACAGCGCTCCTGATCGAGATCGAGCAGCCGCGCGAGGGTTCGCGCATATTCAGCGGTGTGCAGCGACAGCCCCCAGTAACGCTCGGCGTAATCAGCCAGACACGGATCACTGAGCTTGGCGCTGCGCTTGAGGGCCAACCCCAGAATCAGGTTCATGCTCTGTCCGGTGCCCAAGCGATGCAGGGCTTGCGCCAATGTTTGCACCGGCGCGCCATGGTGCTGCGCCGCGCTGTTGGCCGCAGCAATCAACACGGCAGTGATTTGTGGATCGGTTTTGATCTCATCTTCCAGCAGCTTCAAATCCAGACCGTTGGGATTGAGACTGCGTTTGACCGCCACTTGCACATCGGTCATCAACGGTGCGCCGTCGGCTTGCTCGCGGCGGCGCTCGAGAAACACCGACAAGGTCATGCCCGGGGCCAATGCCGGCACCTCACAGAAAACTTCTTCACCGGCATTCAGCAACAAGCCCTGTAGACGCTCAGTCAGGTTTTCCATGTTCAGTGGTTTGGTCAGATACGCCGTCGGCGCCAACGGAATCGCTTCGCGCACACTGGCGCTGTCGTTGCGGCTGCTCATCAGAATGAACGGCAGCGGCGGATTGCGTTTGCGCTGACGCACGCTGCGCAGCACATTCAAACCATCGACGCCGGGAAGTTCCCAGTCGACGATGGCGAGGTCATAGGGCACTTCGCTGAGCAACGACATGGCTTGCTGGCCATCGGCACACAGATCCAGTCGCGCATCGCAACGCACGTTCAGCAACACTTGTTTGAGCAGATCGCGAGACCACGGATCAGCCTCGGCAATCAGCACTCGCGGTACGGCGGGTAAATCAACGGCAGTCATGCGCGCTCTCCCTTGCAATGCCTGAACCTTAGCCAATGCTGGCCATTCGATACAGCGCTAAAGCCTCCGATGTGTTTCAAGGGGCGTAAAAAAACCCGCCGAAGCGGGTTTTTTGTCGATCAGGTCACATGGGGTGATCAGAGCTCGGAGAAGCACTCTTCGATGATCGCCAGACCTTTGTCCAGTTGCTCGTCCGGCGAGGTCAGCGGTACGAGGACGCGCAGAACGTTGCCGTAGGTGCCGCAGGACAGCAGGATCAGGCCCTTGTCGCGCGCCTTGGCCACAACGGACGCTACAGCGGCGGCGTTCGGCTTGTGGCTGTCGCCATTTTCGAACAGCTCAACCGCGATCATCGCGCCCAGGGCACGGACTTCGCCGATCACCGGGTACTTGGCCTGGATAGCTTTCAGGCCAGTGACCAGACGCTCGCCAACAGCCTTGCAGCGGTCCAGCAGTTGCTCTTCTTCAAACACTTCCATCACCGCCAGTGCAGCGGCGCAAGCGATCGGGCTACCGGCGTAGGTGCCGCCCAGGCCACCCGGGGCGATGGCGTCCATGTATTCGGCCTTGCCGCACACACCGGCCAGCGGGAAGCCGCCAGCGATGGATTTGGCGAAGGTGGTCAGGTCGGCAGCAACGCCCATCTGTTCCATGGCGAAGAAAGTGCCGGTACGGCCAGCGCCGGTCTGTACTTCGTCAGCGATCAGCAGGATGCCGTGTTGGTCGCACAGGGCACGCAGACGCTTCATGAATTCCTTCGGCGCAACGTAGAAACCACCTTCACCCTGTACAGGCTCGATGATGATTGCGGCGATGTCTTTCGGCTCGGCGTCGTTCTTGAAGATGCGCTCGATGGAAGCGATCGAGTCGTCGATGCTCACGCCATGCAGTTCGTTCGGGTACAGCGCGCGGAAGATGCCGCCTGGCATCAGGCCCATGCCGGCCGAGTACGGCACGACTTTACCGGTCAGACCCAGGGTCATCATGGTGCGACCGTGGTAGGCGCCGGTGAAGGCGATCACGCCAGCGCGGCCGGTGGCGGCACGGGCGATCTTCACGGCGTTTTCCACGGCTTCGGAACCGGTGGTGACCAGCAGGGTTTTCTTGGCGAAATCACCCGGCACCTTGGCGTTGATTTTTTCGCACAGCTCAACGTACGGCTCGTAAGCCAGTACCTGGAAGCAGGTGTGGGTCAGCTTGTTCAGTTGTTCGGTCACGGCCGCGATGATTTTCGGATGCACGTGGCCGGTGTTCAGTACAGCGATGCCGCCGGCGAAGTCGATGAACTCACGACCTTCAACGTCAGTCACGGTAGCGTTTTTTGCCGATTCAGCGAAGATCGGGTGAATCTGGCCAACACCACGTGGAACAGCTGCGGTACGACGGGCCATCAGTTCAGCGTTAGTCTTGCTCATTACAGTCCTCATTCGCCGCTCATCGGGCGGCGTGGTTCAAGGATTAAGCGGGAGAAATCGACGGTGGCAGCATGCGATGATCGACTGCCACGGCGTTCCTGGCCGCAGAGAAAATTCCGGTTTGAAACCACGCAAAGGGACAGCGCTCTCGTGCCCTTTGCGTTTGCAGCGATCCCTTTCCCGGCTTAGATGCCCAGGCAGAGGTATTTGATTTCCAGGTAATCTTCGATGCCGTACTTGGAGCCTTCACGGCCCAGGCCCGAGGCCTTGATGCCGCCGAACGGCGCGACTTCGTTGGAGATCAGCCCGGTGTTGACGCCAACCATGCCGTATTCCAGCGCTTCCGCGACACGGAACACACGACCTAGGTCGCGAGCATAGAAGTACGAAGCCAGACCGAACTCGGTGTCGTTGGACATCGCGATCACTTCGGCTTCGTCTTTGAAACGGAACAGCGGCGCCAGTGGACCGAAGGTTTCTTCCTTGGCCACAGCAGCGTTTTTCGGCACGTTGGTGAGGATGGTCGGCTCGAAGAAGTTGCCTTCCATCGCCTTGCCGCCAGCCAGCACGGTGGCGCCTTTGGCTACGGCGTCAGCGATGTGCTCTTGCACCTTGGCCACGGCTTTTTCGTCAATCAGCGGACCGGTGGTGGTGCCGTCTTCCAGACCGTTGCCGATCTTCAGTTTGGCCACAGCCACTTTCAGCTTCTCGGCGAACGCGTCGTAGACCGAATCCTGAATGTACAGACGGTTGGCGCAGACGCAGGTCTGGCCGTTGTTGCGGTACTTGGAAATGATCGCGCCTTCGACGGCCTTATCGAGGTCCGCGTCGTCGAACACGATGAACGGCGCGTTGCCGCCCAGTTCCAGCGAAACTTTCTTGATGTCCTTGGCGCATTCAGCCATCAGCTGACGACCGATTTCGGTCGAACCGGTGAAGGACAGCTTGCGCACGATCGGGTTGCTGGTCAGCTCGCTGCCGATGTCGCCGGCGCTGCCGGACACCACGCTGAACACGCCGGCAGGAATGCCCGCACGCTGAGCCAGTTCGGCCAGTGCGAAAGCGGAGAATGGTGTTTGCGAAGCCGGCTTGAGCACCATGGTGCAACCGGCAGCCAGTGCCGGGCCGGCCTTACGGGTGATCATCGCCGCCGGGAAGTTCCACGGGGTGATTGCTGCGGTCACGCCGATTGGCTGCTTGATCACGATCAGGCGCTTGTCAGGCTGGTGACCCGGAATCACGTCACCGTAGATGCGCTTGGCTTCTTCGGCGAACCACTCGATGAACGAAGCGGCGTAAACGATTTCGCCCTTGGCTTCGGCCAGCGGCTTGCCCTGCTCAAGGGTCATCAGGCGCGCGAGGTCGTCCTGGTTCTCGATCATCAGTTCGAACCAGCGGCGCAGCTTGCCGGCGCGCTCTTTGGCGGTCAGTGCACGCCAGGCCGGCAGCGCTTTGTCAGCGGCTTCAATGGCACGGCGGGTTTCGGCAGCGCCCATTTTCGGCACAGTACCGAGGATTTCGCCGGTGGCCGGGTTATTGACCTTGATCGTCTGACCGTTGTCCGCATCGACCCAAGCGCCATCAATGAAGGCTTGCTGGCGGAACAACAGGGTGTCTTTAAGCTGCATGTCGGCTTTCCTTAACAGCACCGCGGCCTGCGCGGAGCAAATTATGATTGTAGAAAGGCGCCTCGCGAGGCTGCCGTCAGGGAAATCAGTGACCGGGTGTGGCGCATCAACAGTGCACGATTCTAAACACTGGCGCTTCAACGCCCGGTCAACGAGCGTTTGAAATCTCAAACGGATCGTAGGATCAAAGGGGTTAAAGGACAATAGGTCGTTCGAAAAAAAGAACAAAAACGGCGTGTTTGTGGAATTTTTCAGATCAACGCGCCAAAAGCCTCAGCCGCAACAAAACCATAGAACAGTCCCGAGAAAGCGCCAAGCGAGGGTTTTGCAGGACGTTACAGCTTTATGGAATGCAGCGATTTGCACCGACACGCGCACTGACAATCCGTGCCGAAACCCAGCATGGACGCCCCGAGCCGACCTAGGTATGATGTCGCCCGCTGCACCAGTAGCTCAGCTGGATAGAGTACTGCCCTCCGAAGGCAGGGGTCGTGGGTTCGAATCCCGCCTGGTGCACCATTGATTTAAACGAGAAAGCCCCGGACTGTGATGGTCCGGGGCTTTTTTGTGGGCGATGCGATGGTTCTCGAACGACGTCACTCCGTCGTCCAGTCGAACTCGTCGTAATCATCGTCGTCTTCTTCCTCCTCAACCTCCTCAAAAACGTCGCCTTCATCGACGACATCCTCTTCCGACTGGTTAAGCAGAAACTCCTTACGCGTCTCGGTAATCGCTCGCCGCATCTCTTCGCCCTTCTCCGGGCAGTTGAGCAGTTGGGCGATGCGGTCAATTTTTGCTGCCACGTTGTCCTCCAGCGCATCGGCAATGCCTCGATAGTGCGCGTTTTTGCGGGGCAATGCCAAATGGCTGGTGGATCAAGTGGTCATTTTTTCCGCAACTGCTCAAGTCGGGCATCGAGATCGGCGTTCGGGTAGCGTTTGTGCAGGTTGTTGAACAGGCTGTCGGCGGCTTGCGATTGGCCGGATTCGCGCAGGCGCAGGACTTCGCGCAGTTGTGCGTCGAGGCCGTTGGTCGGGGCGGCGGCGCGTTTGCTGAATTTGGCTTCATCGGCGCTGATGGCTTGATCTTGCATCGGCGCGGCCATTTCCATCATCGGCACAGGTGCTGGCAGGGCGCCGGCCGGGGCGGACAATCGGTGCAGTTGCGCTGAGTCCGTGTCGGTCATGGGCACTGCTAGCTCGGGGGCAGGAATGTAGTCGTACTGACGCAGCGGCTCAGGAGCACGCTGGACAAGCGACAGCATCAATGCCACGCCGACGAGGCTGGCGAATGCGACTTGCCAGCGCGGTTTGCGGCAGACGTCGAGCCAGCGTTTCCACAGGCTTGGTTTCGGCGCAGGGGTTTGACGCTGCGCGGCGTTGAGGATGAACGCATCGAGGTGCGCTGGTGGTTCGGCGTTGTGCTGTTCGCGCACATGTTTGATCAGCGGATCTTCGGGTGTCTGGCGGGCGTCAGTCATGTCAGTACCTCCTCGGCCAGCAGCCGACGCAGTTTATGCTGGGCGTAGCGCAAGCGGCTTTTGACGGTTTCCAGCGGTGCTTCGGTGAGGCTGGCGATTTGTGCCAGGTCGAGGTCGCCGTGGGCGCGCAGCAGGAACACTTCGCGCTGGTCGGCGGGCAGGGTTTGCAGGGCGCTTTCCAGACGCTGGTTGTCGCGGCTGAGGCTGAGCAGTTGTTCGGGATCGTTCGCCTCGTCGCTGACGGCATGCGCTTGTTCATCATAACTGTCGTGCAGCGGTTGCTGGGCGCCATGCTTGCGCCAGTGATCGATCAGGCGATTGCGCGCGATCTGGAACAGCCATGTGCGAAATGTCGCCCGGCCTTGTGGCTGACTGGCGCTGCGAATCAGGCTCAGCCAGGTTTCCTGAAATACTTCGTCGGCCAGTTCCGGTTTGCCGCTCAAGCCGAGCAGAAACCGGTACAGGCCTTGGCGATGGCGCGCGTACAAGATCTCGAACGCGGCGCCGTCGCCCTCGCGATAACGCGCCAGCAGCGATTCATCGCTGCTGGCGGTTGAGCTGTCTGCCGAGGCAAACAGCTGACTGATGAAGCCTTTCAGACTACTCACTTATTCAATCCGTTGTTCAGTGGCCAACGCGTTCGATGCGGTTGAGTTGCGCAAGCTCTGCGCCAGTTCGACCAGTTGCACGAACTCATTGCGCAAACCGAAGCGATCATCGCCACGAGCGCCACGGGCCAGTGTCTCCGTGTCTTTCAGGCTGAAGTCGCCGGTGTAACGGCCATCCTTGAGCTGCTGGGAAAACGCGGCAACGGCAGCAGCAAAACGCAGATCCTCGCTAGCCGGCGCGGTCTGATTGGCTATCGGCCGCTCGATCAGCAGACTTTTCCCACCCTCAGGACGTTGATAACGCACACGCAGCATCGCCAATTCTCCGCTTTTCCCGGAAACAACTGGCTCCGACTTGCCGTAACGCAGCGGCTCCAGCCAGCCCTTCTCGCCCGCCGGAACAATTTCGTACAGCGCGGTCACCGTGTGTCCTGCGCCGATTTCGCCGGCATCGACTTTGTCATTGCTGAAATCCTCACGCTTCAACGCTCGGTTTTCATAGCCAAGCAGGCGATACTCGCTGACCTGTGCCGGGTTGAACTCCACCTGCAATTTGACGTTTTTTGCCACCACGGCGAGGGTCGAACTCAACTGATCCACCAGCACTTTGCGCGCCTCGCGCAGGTTGTCGATGTAGGCGTAGTTGCCGTCGCCGGCGTCGGCCAGTTGTTCCATCAAGTGTTCATTGTAGTTATCCACACCAAAACCCAGCGTCGTCAGGGAAATTCCGGTTTTGCGTTTATCCACAGCCATTTGTTTGAGGCTGTCGAAGTCGCTGACGCCGACATTGAAATCACCGTCGGTGGCCAAGAGGATGCGGTTGATGCCTTTGGGGATGAAGGCCTGCTGCGCCATTTGGTAGGCCAGGTCGATACCCGAGGCGCCAGCGGTCGAACCACCGGCGGTCAATTGTTCAATGGCCGTGCGAATTTTCGCTTTTTCCCGTCCGGAAGTCGGTTGCAGCACCACTCGCGATTCGCCGGCATACACCACCAGCGAAACGCGATCCTGATCGCGCAATTGATCGACCAGCAATTTCAGCGTGCTTTTGACCATCGGCAAGCCTTCGCGGCGATCCATCGAGCCGGAGACATCGACCAGAAACACCAGATTGGCCGGGGCCAGTTCCGCCGCGGCGCGGTCGGAAGCCTTGATGCCGATGCGCAGCAAGCGGGTGTGCGGGTTCCACGGTGAGGTCGCCAGTTCAGTGGTCACGCCAAATGGCGAGCCGTCGCTGGGCAGCGCGTAGTCGTAGGGGAAGTAATTGACCATTTCCTCCAGCCGTACCGCGCCTTCCGGCGGCAATCGGCCTTGATTGAGCAGGCGACGGACGTTGGCATAAGCGCCCGTGTCGACGTCGGCACTGAACGTTGAAACCGGGGTTTCGACGACGCTATGGATCGGGTTGTCGGCCAACGCCTGATACTGCTCGCGCTGCGTATCGCGATAGCCCTGTGGATAACTTTCACTCAACGGCATCGGCGCGCTGCCCGCGTTGGGCATCTTGTACAGCGCGCGCTTGGCCATTGAGGTGTCAGCCATGACCGCTTCCTGCTGAACCAGCACCTCAGGCTGCGCCGGCGCTGGCACAGCGGCGGAATCGGGTGTGGACGACGCACCGCAACCGGCGAGCGCCAGCAACACAGCAACCGCAACAGGACGCAAGAGAGGATGAGACATGGGGGCTGACCTCGGGATGAAATTGATCATTCATCCACTGAGACGGGCAGCCCTTTCAGTTCGGGTTAAACGCCGCGAAAAAATTTCAGCGGTGATAACGCCGCACCGCACTGCTGTTACGCAGCACATGGCCTTTGATTTTTTCCATCAGCTCAGCGCGGGTCAGACCGGCCGGCAAGGCATCCGGGGCCAGATCCAGTGCGTAGATCTGGATGATGTAGTGGTGCGCACTGTCGCCCACTGGCGGGCACGGCCCCATGTAATGGGTATTGCCCTTGCTGTTGGTGCCGCCGACACCTTCGAACGCGGATTTGGCGCCGACGCCCGCGGCGATCTGGCGCGTGGTGGATTTGATGCCGTAATGAATCCAGTGATCGACGCCCAGGCCTTTCTGGCCGTCCGGGTCGTGCATGACGATCGCATAACTCTGGGTACCGGCAGGACCTGCGTTCCAGCTCAGGGCCGGCGACTGGTTCTTGCCACCGCAGCCGGCTGCATCGCTGGCCGCGGCCGAGGTGAACAGGCGGTTATCGGAAACACCCGGAATGTTCAGGGTGAAACGCTCCTGGGCCTGCGCCGGATACTGCACGCAAAGGGTGACGGCGAGGGCCGCCAGCCATGGGTTGAGAGAGGTCAATCGGGTCATTCCGGGAGCACCTTGTGCAGTGGGGCCGTCGTCGGCCTGCAAACTATAGCTGTACCGTTCGTGCCGTGGCAGTGGCAAATGGCTGAACCTCGCACTACCACGCAAACTCACAAGAGAAATGCCCGCGAGGAAGCCGACCATGCCCCTGCACCGTGTCGCCTGTATTGCCGATGTCCCTGAAGACCGTGGCCTGCAAGTTGAAATCGGCGAGAGCAAGATTGTGCTGCTGCGCGCTGGCGGGCAATTACGTGCGTTTCAGGGCGAATGCCCACATGCCGGGGCGCCGCTGGCTGACGGTGCGTTGTGTCACGGACGCCTGATCTGCCCGTGGCACAAGGCTGCGTTTCGCGCAGAAGACGGCGCACTATGTGAGCCGCCAGCGCTCGACAGCCTCAAGCGGTATCCACTGGAGCTGCGCGGCGATGACGTTTGGGTCGATGAACAACCGTTGCCCGATGCGCATACTCCTCCGGCGGATGATTCGCGTACGTTCGTGATTGTCGGCGCGGGTGCCGCCGGTACGGCATGTGCAGCGGCGCTGCGGGAAAAGGGTTTCGGTGGCCGCATCGTGATGATTGACCGCGAGGCCGATGCCGGTTACGACCGCACGGTGCTGAGCAAATTTGTCCTCGCCGGGGAAATGCCACCCGAGGAAGCCCCGCCGCTGCGAGATGAAACTTTCTATAAAGAGCAGCGCATCGAGCGACTGGAAAACCAAATCACCTCGCTGGATGCTGCAAACCAGACGTTGCATCTGAGCGACGGTCAATCCCTGCGCTATGACGCGGCCGTGCTCGCCACCGGCGGTGAACCCAATTCCTTGGAATTGCCCGGCGCCGACCTGCCGCAGGTCTTCGTCCTGCGCTCAAAAGCCCAGGCAGAGCAAATAATGAATGCCGCCAAACCCGAGCAACGCGCGGTGATCATCGGCGACAGTTTCATCGCTCTCGAATGCGCCTCGGCCCTGCGCCAATACGGCCTCGACGTCACGGTGCTGGCTCGGCACGCGATTCCCTTCGCTGCCCAGTTCGGCGAAGCCGTGGGCAAAACGATTCGCGCGTTGCACGAAAAGAACGGGGTGAAATTCATCACCGAACACGAAGCCACCGAGATCATCGGCGACGGCAAAGTCGAGGCGGTGCTGCTGGACAATGGCCTGCGGCTTTCTGCGGATCTGGTACTGGCCGGGATCGGTGTGCACCCGGCCACCGAAGCTTTCGCGTCACTGCCGAGGGAAAAGGATCAGTCATTGCGCGTCGATGACGGCCTGCGTGTGAGCGAAAATCTGTGGGCCATCGGCGACATCACCACGTTCCCGTTGAACGGCCAGTTGCAACGCATCGAGCACTGGCGCTTGGCTCAACAACACGCGCGTATCGCCGCTGCCAATATGCTCGGTGGCGACGAACATTACCTCGACGTGCCGTTCTTCTGGACCTGGCATTTCGGCAAGAATTACGACTACCTTGGCCACGCTGAGCACTGGGATGAGGTGGAGTTTCTTGGCGAGCCTGAACATCCGCCATTTATTGGTCTGTTCGGTAAAAACGGCATTCTGGTCGCTGCAGTCGCTTGCGAGAAGGAACGGGCGATGGCGCTGCTGGCCGAGCGAATGAAGCAACCGCTGGCAATGGAAGAGGCTTGGACACTGGTCCGCGATTACGCTTGATCGTTCCCACGCTCCTGCGTGGGAATGCAGCCCGTGACGCTCCGCGTCACTGGACGCAGAGCGTCCCTAGAGGCATTCCCACGCGGAGCGTGGGAACGATCAATTAACGAAGCAAGGGCTCGCGATTGTCATCATCTTCAGCATGCAGAAAGATCACGCGCGGGTGCTCCAGCGGTGCCAGCGGCGGTGGCAATTCTTCCTTTTGCACCGGCCAGAAATGCGTCACCACATGGCTGATGTCGCCTTCCTGATCGTTGTGAATGGTCATCACCCCGGGCGTGCGCAGTTTCTGAAAGCGGTCATCGCAAAGCTTGAAGCTCTTGCTCAGCCCTTGATCGTCGATCACCGGCGACGGCAACCTGCGCTGGGCAAAACTGCGACTCTTGCGCTGTTGATAACGCGCCCAGGAAATCAGAATCACCGCGTTGACCAAGGCAATCCACAGATAAATCTGCAGGGTGCCTAGCGCGTCGAACGCCGATTTATCGATCAGCGGGCCGCCCGCGTGAGTTTCGACCAGCGGCCACAAGCCGCGGATCAGCAGAAACAGCAGGCCAACCCAGGCCAGCACGGTGAGGATCACATCGATCACTACCAGAAAGGGCCGCTGGCGAGTCCGGATGATTTTCATTTGATGACCTCCTCTTCGTCGTCGCCGAACGGTTTTATGCCCCGATCAGGACTGACCCAACGCGCACGTTTCTGATGTTGGCCGAACAGCACTTTGGGGAAGCTGACCAACGTGGTCAGCAGGCTGACAAGCCAGAACACCAACGGATACCAGACCACCCAGAACATCGTGCGGCCCAACCCCGGCTCATAGCGCCGGTCGATGACGATGCTGACCGCGAACTGCACCAGGCAGACGAAGGCCAGCAGCAACCCGGTAAACGCTGGTGGCATCAGATGATCCACCGCGATGGCTTCCGGCATGACCACGAACTTGCCGACGGCCCAGAAGATCACCGACAACAGGAAGGTGAATGCCCACCCGGTCGACAGGCAGTATTCGAAGAGCAGCGGCCACAGGTAACGATGGCGGTACTGCCAGATGCCACGAATATTCTTGAACAGCACTTCGGCACCGCCCTGCGCCCAGCGCAGTCGTTGCTTCCATAGCCCACCGAGGGTTTCCGGCATGAGGATCCAGCACAGCGCGCGCGGCTCGTAGAAGATGCTCCAGTGATCGAGTTGCAGCTTCCAGCTGATATCGATGTCTTCGGTGATCATGTCCGGGCTCCAGTAACCGACGCGGTTCAGCGCGGTACGACGGAACGCGACGATCACGCCGGAGACGGTGAAAATCCGCCCGAACACCCGTTGCGTACGCTTAATGAGCCCGATGATCGACGAGAACTCACCGACCTGCACCCGCCCGACCAGCGTCGAACGCGTACGAATCCGTGGGTTACCGGTCACCGCGCCGAGGCGTGCGTTATCCAGCATCGGTGCCACCAGATAGGCTGCGGTGTTCGGCGCCAGCAGCGCATCACCGTCGATGCACACCAGATACTCACTGCGTGCCGCGATGGCGCCCATGCGCAGGGCCACAGCTTTGCCCTGGTTTTCCGCCAGATGCAGCACGCGCAGACGTGGGTCTTCCTTGGCCAGCGCATCGAGCACTTCGGCGGTGTTGTCCTTGGAGCCGTCGTTGATCGCGATGACTTCGATGTTCGGATAATGCTGGGCCAGCGCCGCATGGATGGTGTCGGCGGCGTTGTCACCTTCGTTGTAGCAAGGGATCAGGATCGAGATCAGCGGCTCGCCTTCCAGTGGCGGCGGCAGGGTGTCGTCCTGCCACGGCCAGTGGCGCTCCCAGTGCAGCCAGAAATACAGGCCACCGGCAATCCACAAGCCGGACATGAACAACGGGTAGAAGAACACGAAGTCCATCAGGAACTGCCCGGTCACCAGGAAGATCAGCCCCAGCGGTACGCCGAGGACGATCGCCAGAACAAGCAGGGCTAACAGTCTATCCAGCATGTTATGGATTCCATTTGTTGGAGAGTGCAGGCCTTACGGTTTTCAGGTCCGGCAGGTTGTCGAGGAAGTTGTCCGGGTAGTAACCGAAACTGGTCGCGCCCTGACGCTTGAGGCGACCCATCCAGTCCGCCAGAAGGGCACCATCGATGTCGGCCTGATCCTTTTTCGTCCAGTCGCGTGCCTGCAATTCGAACACCGTACGATCCAGCGCGCCGGGGCGCTTTTTGACCGTGGCCACCAGCGCTTCCAGCCAAGGGCCGGACTCTGCCTGGGTCTGTTTTTCCATCAGCGGCATGGCCATCGGCGCGGTCCAGTCGTAGGTCACGAGGAAGTCATCGAGGTTCTGTGCGTACCATGCTTCGCTCTCGGGATTGAGCATTGGCTCAGCGAAGATGTTGCGTGCGGTCAGCACCTGCGGGCCGCGAATCGCACGGACTTTGGCGGTCAGCTCGTTGGTGAAGTCGATGAGGTATTGGCTCTTGAAGCGCGTCCAGCGCTGCATCGCTGCCGGATCGTCGCGCAATGCGCCAATCGAGCCCGGCAAACCGTGGGCAGCGTAGGCTTTCAAGGCTTCAGGACCGGCATCTTCGAAATCCGACAGTACCGCGTCGTCGTGGTAAAGAATGCCGTTGACCGAGGTCAGGCGCGCCACGTCTTCGTAGATTTCACCGATGATCCGTCGCACTTCAGGATCGAACGGCGACAAGCGTTGGTACTGATCCGGATCCACCGAGGTGATGCCGGTTTTCGGGTCCCAACGGGTCACGCGCGGCAGTTTCGAGTCGAGACCAAAACTCAGCACCGGCATCCACGCGAAGACCTTCACGTTAGCGCGGGTACGCAGTTGCCAGGCGACGCGGTTGAAAATATCCGCACGCACCGGCAAGTGACGGTTAGGGAAGTACAGCGAATGCACCAGGCCATCGCCCTTGGGATCGGCGAAGGCTTGCAGGAACACCGTGTTGGCGCCCAAGTCAGCGATGCGCTGCACCAGTTTTCCGAGGTTGATGTCCTGCTGCGCCGGATCCGGGTCGTAAACGTTGTCCAGATCAACATGCACAACGCGCATGACGAAATCCGACTGCACGTCGACGATACTGTTGGCGAAACGCTCGCCGTCAGGATCCGAAGCAACGAGAAAGCGCGGGCTGCTCATCAGGTTGTCGAGGGCGTCGAGACCGTCTTCGAGGGTCAGGGCCATTTCGTAGCCCGCCTCGCCGACCACCGTCAGCGATGTGCCATCCGCCGCGCCATACGGCCAGACCCAGACGCGTGGTTTGTTGCCGGTGACCTTGCGGATTTTTTCCGAGATGTTGTTCACGTCAGTGCGGACCCGCGCCTGGAAATCAGCCTCGGATTCATAACGCTTGGTCACTGGGTCATAACGCCGGGTGGCCGCCGCAGGCTGCAGGTTGCCCTGCGGGTTGGCCAGAATACCTTTGTGATTGGCGTCGGTGTGAGCAGCGATTTCCACCAGCCCGGAGCGTGAGATTTCGCGGATCTGATCCCAGGTCAGAAAGTCGGAACGCGCACGCGGAGCGCCGGCGAAATCCACCGGTTGATTGAGTGGCGTGTCGATCCAGCTGCCGACCGGCGCCAGCAAGGCATGCCAGTTATAGGCGCGCAGTACCGGCAGGACGCGGGTGTAGAAACTCGAATAACCGTCGTCGAAACTGAGCAGAATCGCTTTCGCCGGCAGTTCCGGGCCGCCCTTGCGCGCAGCCATGATCTGGTCGACGGTGACCGGTTTGTAGCCGTTCTCGCGCAGCCAGGCGAGTTGCTCGATCAAGCGCTCGGTGCGCACCGCAACTACGGCCTGATCAGGATCGCGGTCTTCGACGTCGTGATAGGCAATGCCGAGCACGTGATTTTTCGGCCATGGTTTTTCGTTGACCGCCAGCGGACGTTCGGACGGCGGCGCGAAGGCCGGAGCTTGCTGGGCGCAGGCGCTGACCAGCAGCGCTCCCAGCAGAAGGATGAAACGCGAAATCAAAGGCATCTTCAAACTCTTCTAGAAGCGGAAAGTGAGGTCGACGAGCAGACGCAGATCGGTCTCCCGATCACCGTCGTAGGGCCGGTTGATCACACTGAGCAAACCGCCCACCTCGAACACGTCGTTCCAGGCATAACGCTGGCCGTAACCGAGCAGGGCCATGCCGCCGGTGCCGTGCTCACGCTGGCTGTACGTTCCCGCGCCGGCCTGGAATTGTTGGCTCCAGGCCGTTTCGTAGCGGTGGTAGAGCACGTGATTGACGTTGACCAGCGGCATCACGCTGAAGTCGGATTTGGGGTTGAAGTACGGCACGTCATCAGACTTGGAGTTGTGGCTGGTGCCGACTTCCAGTCCTGCATCGACCTGCACGTTCGGCGCGCTGTAGACGCCCTCGCGGCCGGTGAGCAAGGCTTCGACGCGGTTGTTGCCGTCGCTGAAGTGCGACGGGCTTACCGACAGACGCCACTCGCGGCTTTCGTTGGCGCGCCAGCGAATGAAACCGCTGCCGCCATTGGCCTTGATGTCACTGTTGAGCGCGCGCAACGGCGTCTCGGCCGAGAGGTATTCGAGGCTGCCGCCGTACTGCCAGTGATCGTTGATGTCACGGGCGATCGCCAGCCGCGCGCCCTGTTTGTCGCCGAAACCGTAATCGTGACTGGACACTTCGGCTTCAAGGGTCATGTCACGAGTGCGGCGTTCCAGGCCAACACGCTGAAAGCGGTGGTGCCCGGTGCCTTCAGCGAAGTCACCGGTGGCATACCCGACCCCGGCGAACACGCGCCAGTCTTCATCGATCGGCGGGCTGTACAGGGTGGTCTGGATGCCAAAATCGCGGCTGCCACTGACGGCTCCGGCATCGCCGCTACCGCCATCATTGGCCTTGCCGCCGTAGGCTTCGACGCGCAGCTCGGACATGTCATGCACTTCGCGCTCACGGGCCAGACGCTGTACCTGGCGGTTATCCGGATAGCGTGCGACGACGTCGTCGGTCAGCGCATCCATTTGCCGCCATTCCTGCAATTCCATCGCGGTGTGGGCCTGGCCAATTTCCAGGCCCATGGCGCGTGGCACCATGCTCTCGGTTTCCTTGAGCTGCATTTCTGCGCGGCGCGGCCAGTTACGGGCCAGGTATAAATCGGCCTGAGCCAGACGCAAACCGACGTTACCCGGCGCCTGATCGACCAGCGTCTGCAAGCGCTCCTCGCCATGGGGCAAGTCAGCGCTGTAAGTGCCGGCCTGCGCAGCCAGTTGCTGGGCGTCCATCCATTCATCATTGGGGTTGCCGATCGGCAAGCCCTTGAGTTCGACACGCGGACGCTGGGACTTGGCGGCGTCCTCGGCGACTTTGCGCGCCTCATCAGCGCGGTCGCTTTCCAGCAGCGAGTAGTACAGCGCAGTGGTGTCTACGAGTCGGTCGCCGACATCGGCATCCGGCGCCGCCAGCACTTGACGATACAAGTCCGTGGCGATTTCCGGCTGACGTTGATCCAGATACGACGCCGCTACCCAACGCAGTGCGTAGGTCGGAATCTTCACGCCTTCGGCTTGCAGCTTTTGGGATTCAGTGATGACGTCGTCGGTGCGCGCCCGGGCCTTGAGCGCGCCCATGCGGTCGATGCGCCAGCGAATCACGTCGTCGTGAGCCGTGGCGTCCGGTGTCCAGGTGGCGAGCAGTTTGTCGTAGTCGGCCAGTGCGCGGTCGGCGATGACGTAGCGTTCTTTTTCACTGCGGGTGGCGAGTTCGGCGAGACGCACGCGCTCGGCGGCCAGATCACCTTCGAGGCGACGCAACGTGACCGGATCGATCAACCCCGGACGCTGATTGGCCAGACGCAACGCCGGTTCCGGCAAACGCGCCTTTTGCAGAGCAACCACGTATTCGCGAGCGACTTCCGGCTTGCTGCCGGCGCGCTTGAAGGCCTGATCGTATTCGAACAGAGCATCGTAAGGTTTGTTGTCACGGGTCAGGGCGTAGCCCAAGGCGAGACGGCGCGACGGATCATCAGGTTTGGCCGCCACCAGCGCCTTTGCGCGGCTCACCGCTTCGTCGGGTTTACCGGCATCCGCCTGAGTCAGGGCCAGCCCGAGCTGCAGGTCAGCATTATCCGGCTCAAGCGCCAAGGCCTTGTTGTAGACCTGCGTGGCTTGATCCCAACGCTTGAGGTCGCGATAGGCACGGGCGGTGGCGGTCAGTGCCTGCACCGGCAGGACGCGGTCGCGGCCCTGGGTTTCATATACCTGCACCACTTCGGCGTCCAGTCCGGCCCAACTGGCGATCTGCAGGTGATCGCTGATCTGCCCGGTGGTCGACTGGCCGGGCGGCACCTGACGCAAAACCGTTAGCGCAGGTGTGGTTTGCCCGGCACGGGCGTCACGCACCATCTGATCGTAGGGTGTATCGGCAAACGCCAGTGCCGGCCAGAGCAATTGGCTGCACAGCGCGACTCGAAACAAAGGGCGTAAACCACGATGTAATACAGGAACATCAATACGCGGCATTCGTCAGCATCCTTACATGGCCAGCCGGGTCGCAATGCCCTCCTTGCCCTTTCGTAACGGTGGCCGCCAATACAGATGCAACGACCAAGCTTAGTCAGGCAGTTTTGCATGCAAGCGCAGACCGATCTCCGGAACACAATAATTGTTCAGAATCGTGCTGGCGGCTCCGCCGGCACACCGAAAACCCGAACGCCAGACAGCAAAACGCCCGGCGTCCGTGCGATACGGAGGCCGGGCGTTGCTATCAAGAACGCAGAATTACTGCACTTGCGTGACGCCGGCGAACTTGCTCATCAGGAAGCCGATGAACTGCTCGACGGTCATCTTCTGGCCGTTGAATTCGACCTGATCGGCGGCGTAATGCAGCTTGGTCACCACGTTGCTGCCGTCGACGACCGCCAACTGCGAACCAACGGCCATGCCGGCGAACATGTCGGCCGCTTCCTTGGATTGATCGACGATGGCTTTGGCATCGGTCTGACCATCCAGCTGTGCCTGCACGCTGAGCAGATCGACCAGCATCGGCTTGGACACCTGGATATTCAGATCCAGCAATGCGATCAGTTGTTTGCCCAGTTGATCCGGCGGCAAGTCCATCGATTGCGGCTTGGTCAGGTCGATCACCAGATTGGCTTTGCTCTCGCCGTTGGCGGTGTTGAACGAGAGGTTTTCCAACGCAAACTGCGGGCCGGCAGCCAGCAGTTTCTGCAGGTCGGCTTTGACCTGGGCGTTTTCCGCTTCGGTGAGGTTCAGCTCCGGCGCTGGCAAGCCTTGGGCTGCGGCTTCGGCGGCTGCTTTTTCGTACGGCTGCAATTTGGTCTGGTAGACCTGCATCAGCGACATGGTCGAAGGGATATCGAGGTTCTTCAGGCTCATGGCCATGTTCGCCGAGCCGATTTTCTTGTCGTTGAGGCTGACTTCGCCAATCTTGTAGTCCGCACGACCCGAGGCATTGCTGCCGTTTTCTTCGGTGAGGTTCTTCATTTCGAAGTTCTTCACGCCAAGCACCGATTGCTTGGTGCCGAAGGTGGTTTTGCTGTTGGTCAGCACCAGGGTGTTTTCCCCGGTGTAGTAGCCGTAGCTGCTCTTGGCGAGGTTGCTGGCCAGGGTCAGACCGTTGAGTTCGACCTGCACCGGCGCCTGGTCTTCAGCGACGGTCACCAGTTTCAGATTGTCCATGTAGCCGTCCGCCTTGACCTTCTGCGCTTTGGCGTTGGCAGAAATGTTCATGGTCAGGCCGGAAAACTTCAGACTCGACTGCTCATCCAGTGCAGTTTCGAACGGCAGCAGATCGAGGGTGCTGGTGGTGGATTCGTCGTAGCCGATGCTGGTCACGCCTTTGAGCGGCGCGGCGCCCTTGGTGGCGGCGAACCATTTTTCGGTGGCCGGATTCTTTTCCAGCTCATAGTTGCTGGTGGCCATGACCGGCAGCCATTTCAGCGAAACCAGACGCGAGAACGGCAGCGGGCCATGTTCGATGTGATCAACGAACAGCAATTCGACTGGTTTGTCGCCAAACATCTCGCCTTCACCCTTGAGGCGATAGTGCGCGGTGCTGGTGAAGGTGTGGCGTTCCAGCGACACCAGTTCCAGCGACGCGGTGCCGTTGGTGCCGGCCATGGCGGTTTGCAGCTCCTGGTTGGCGTTGGTAACGGCGTTGTTCAGCACGCCTTCGATCTTGGTCCCGGTGTACCAGGCCCCGCCTGCGCTGATCGCGCCGATGGCAACAACAATTCCGAGAAGCACGCCTGCTGATTTATTCATGAATGACCTGATCGATTTCCGTGGCTGTGAGTGTCGTCGTCTTCCCTGAACCCGTGACCGGGTCGCGGCTCGACTCCGCTGAATTCAGCGGTGGAGATTAGCACCGGGCGCGTGAGCTGGCCCAATGTTTAAAGGTTAAAGAGTGTCTATGGGGAGAGTGGACAGTGAGCGGGCTGCAAGAGTTTCGCTGTTTTTTAAGTCGCCATCGCGAGCAGGCGAAGGCCTACAGGGGAACGCATCCCAAATGTAGGCCTTCGCCTGCTCGCGATGAGGCCGGTCGATTCAGCGAGATTCAGGAATACTGAACCTCAATCTCATCCAGTTGATGATCAAAGCTTTTCAGCCGCGCGGTCCAGGTGTAAACCAGAACCTCAAAATCCCGATCAATCACCGCCCCGCCCGCCCCGTCGGCGCGCGGATCGCAGAAATCCAGTTGATAGCGTTCACGGGCCATCGCTGTGGCGACATCGGATAATTCGCGGGCATTGTTGAGCCAGTGCCAGCCCTCGCCATCAATCTGCTTGTCGAGTTCAAGACACTGCTTTTTCAGCGCTTCGAGGCTCTTTTCCAACGGCGTGCCGGTGAGTTCGCCCATGACTTCGGCGAAGGTCCGTCCCGGCTGCCAGTAGCTGCCCCAGAAATACCGGTCGAACACGGTTTCGACCCGGCGCAGAGCGACTTTGGTGTCCCAGATCAGCACCAGAGTCTTGCCCTGTTCAAGTTGCCGTTTCTTGACACGCTGCACCTGGATCGACGCCCAAGCGACCACGACGATTGCCATGACCGCAATCAGCGCGACGGCGCTGTCGAGGAAGACCATGGCCTTGTCGATCTGGTGAGCCAGCATGATGCCGTAGAAATAAGTGGCCGAGAGCAGCACCAACGCTACCAAGGCGCACCAGAAGCCGAGAGCGTAAGGGTTTTTCATTATTGGTTTCCCCTAGACCAGCGCTAGCAATGTGCGCTGGAAGGGTGCTTTGCACGGGGCGCCCTTCCAACACTTCAAAGCATAGCAACGGCCTCAGGGTTTGCCGGGGCTTGCAGCGTTCGTTCGTCCGCTTTCCCAACCGCCGCCCAAAGCGAGGAACAAATCGATCTGGCTCATCGCAACCTGGGTGTTGGCGGCGGCCAATTGCGCGGTGACGTCGGTGTAGGTGCGCGTTGCTTGCAGGTCAGCGAGGAACGACTCGCGGCCGGCCTGGAAGAAGCGGTGAGTCTGGTCGGCGGCCAGTTTCGCTGACTGCTCGGCATCGGCCAGTGCGTCGCGGCGTTGCAGCAAGGCGCTGTACTGGGCCAGACCGGTCTGGGTTTCGCGAATGGCGTTGAGCACCACGCCGTCGAAGTGCGCCAGTGCGCCTTGGGTGCTGGCTTCAGCCTCGCGGATACGCGCACGGGCGCCGTTGGTCGGCACTTTCCAGCTCAGCGATGGGCCAAAGCCCCAGCGGTTGGTCGACGGATCACCCAAGTCATCGATGAGACCAACAGTGCCGATGGTCGCGCCGATACTGATGTCCGGATACAACTCGCCAGTGGCGACGCCGATCCCGGCGGTCGAAGCGGCCAGACGACGTTCGGCCTGGCGAATGTCCGGGCGACGTTTGAGCAGCGCAGAGCCATCGCCGACCGGCACCAATTGGGCGATTTTCGGCAATTCGGCGCAGGTCGCGGTGCCAGCGGGCAACTGATCAACCGGTTTCGCCAGCAACATCGACAGACGGTACAACCCAGCTTGACGGGCCGCTTCATAGCGCGGCAGTTCGGCGCGCAGGGATTTGAATTGGGTTTGCGAGCGAGTCACCTGGGTTTCGTCGCCACGTCCGGCGTCACGCAGTCGCTGGATCAGCGTGGTGCCTTGCGATTGCAGGTCGAGAGAGTGCTGGGCGATCTCCCGTTCTTCGTTGGCCGCGCAGACTTGGGTGTAAGCACGCACGACGTCTGCCACCAAAGTGATCCGCGCCGTGTCTGCCGCGGCCTGGGTCGCGTCGGCATTGGCCTTTGCGCCTTCGATGCCACGCTGCAAGGTGCCCCACAGATCGAACTGATAAGAAGCGCTGATGCCGATGTCGCCGACGTTATCGACCGGGACTTTTTCCGGCAGCAAGAATGCCTGACCAGACTCTTGCAAACGCTGCGCGCCCATCTTCACACCTGCGCTCCAGCCGCCCGCGGCTTCCGCCTCATCGACCTGAGCGCGAGCCCGTTGCAGGTTCGCCGCTGCGACGCGCAAATCGGTGTTGGAGGCCATGGCCTGCTGCACCAGTTGATCCAGCCGCGCATCTTTATATAGCCGCCACCAGTCCGCCGGCACTGGCGCCGAAACTACAGGTTTGCCGGCCACGGCCAGTTCACCCTGAAAATCCTTGCGCTGCACCGCCGCATCCTCAGGCACGTGATAGTCCGGCCCGACCATCTGACAGGCCGAGAGCATCACGCCCAACCCGGCGATCATCAGCGCCCTGCTCATTGCGCGGGCTCCTGCTTTTTATCGTCGATTTTTGCGTCATCGATAATGGATACCGTGGCAGTGCGCCCGGCGATCATGCGGAAGTCTTCCGGCACGTCGTCAAAGGCAATCCGCACCGGAATCCGCTGCGCCAGCCGCACCCAACTGAACGCCGGGTTGACGTTAGGCAGCAGGTTGCTGCCGCTGGTACGGTCGCGGTCTTCGATACCGGCAACGATGCTTTCAACATGCCCACGCAGTTTGGCGCGGTCGCCGATCACGCGGATATCCACCGACTGACCGACATGAATGCCGTCGAGTTTGGTCTCTTCGAAATAGCCGTCGATGTGGAACGAGTTGCTGTCGACCACCGACAACACCGGGCGCCCGGCGGTGACGAACTCCTGCGGACGCGGCGCGCGGTCGTTGACGTAGCCGTCCACCGGGCTGCGAATCACTGAGCGGTCGAGGTTGAGTTGAGCGCTGTCCACGGTGACCATGGCTTCGGCCAGTGCCGATTGCGCACGGGCGACCTTCGACTGGCTTTCTTCCAATTGCTCAGCCGGTACGAGGTTGCCGAGGCCACGGTTACGTTTGGCTTCGCGCTGGGCCTGGGCGAGGGTTTCTTCGCGATCGGCGACAGCCGCTTTGGCCTGACGCAGGGCCAGTTTGAAGCGATCCTGGTCGATGCTGAACAGCACCTGGCCACGCTTGATCAACTGGTTGTCTTTCACTTCAACCTGTTGGATCAACCCGGAAACGTCCGGAGCGATCTGGATGATGTCGGCGCGAATGTGGCCGTCACGGGTCCACGGCGCAAACATGTAATACATCACCATGCGCCAGACGAGAACAACGGCAAAAGTCACGATCAGCAGGGTCAGTACCACGCGACCGATGGTCAAAAACGGTTTTTTCATGTCATCAGGTATCGACTGAGTGAGTCCACGCCGTACAGCAGTACCGCGTAGAGGGCCACGTTGAACAATGCCCGGTGCCAGACCAGACGGTAAAAGTGCACGCGCGTAAGCACGGCATGCACCAGTAAAAACAGCACATAAGTGATGCCCATCAACACCAGCAGGGTCGGCAGGAAAATGCCGCTGATGTCCAGATCACCGATCATAGGGGCGCTCCATCGGGCAGCGGTTCTTCGGAGTCGGCACTGGAGACGAATTCGACGCCGGGCAACAACGCCAGACGCAAACCGCTCAAGGCATGCAACAGGTTCAGACGGGTTTCATCGTCGCCGTGGCCATTGAGTGCGCGACGAGTGCGATCGAGGGTCATCAGCAACGGCGCTGGCGCCGGCAAGCGTTCGCCAGCCTTGAGGCAAGCGCGGAAATACTCGCCGACTTCACTGACCACTTGCTGCAACAGCACGTTCGGCGCGCCGGTCACCCGTGGGGTGTAGGCGAGCAAATCGAGCAGGTTCAGGCCCACACGCACTTCGCGCATGGCAATGCCGGTGTCCTGGCCGGTCAGGGCCAGACGCGGCAGGTGCTGCATCAGGCGATCGAGCAACTGCACGCCCAATTTGCGGTGTTCGGCAAGGTTGGCCGGCTCGGTCATGTGGACGATGTCTTTCCAGCTGAAACGCGTCAGGCGTTTCGCCGCCAGTTCGGCACCGAACGGGCGTGCGACCAGCGTCCAGATAAACGCGAACAACAGCCCGATCGGACCCGCGAGGTTCGAGTTCACGAAGGCGAAAAAATCCGCATCGTAAGCGCCCTGAATGCTGATGAATGAGGAGGTGTTGACCAGCGTCAGCAGCATGCCGAGGAAGAACCGCGGCTGCACCGTCAGCGTGCCGACGCAGATGAACGGGATGGAAAACGCCAGCACCAGCATCGGGAAATCATGCAGGTTGGGCAGTATCAGAAACAGATAAAGGCTGGCGAACAACACCGACATGCCGGTCCAGAAAAAGAACCGGTAAATCTGCGGTGCCGGGTCGTCCATCGAGGCGAAAAAGCTACAGGCCACCGCGGCGAGAATCACTGCGCTACCGCCGTCCGGCCAGCCGAGCAGAATCCACAGCACCGAGGCAGTGATGATCGCCAGAACGGTCGAGGCCGCCGAGTAGAGCATCAGCCCACGATCGATAAACGGGGTGAGCCGACCCAGGCGCCAGTGGCGATAAACCGCGCGCCAGCTGTCCTGGCGTTCGCAAAGAATCGCGTCCTGCAGACTGCGGCAGTCTTGCCACAGATCGATGAATTCGCCGAGGCGATAAATCGAATTTGAGAACAGCAACTGCCTGCGATCCTCAAGTGCCTCGATGCTCGGCTGCTGGGCTTCGAGCTGATCTTTCAGGGCTTGCCAGCGATCGAGATCGGCGTCCTGATGAGCGAGCCATTCGCGGGTCGCGGCCAGCAGCGGTGCGAATTTTTCCACCAGTTCCGGCGTGCGCCGTTCGAGGGCGTAGAGCGAATCTTCCAGCGCATCGATCACCGGCAACAGATGAATCATGCGCCCGCGCAATTCCTTGGTGTTGCGCACGGTTTGCGGTCGCGCGCCTTCGTGGGGCAACTGGCCGATCATCAATTCAAGGCTGTTGAAGTTGGCGACCATGGCCATGCGCAGCGCGGTGACTTCCTCAGGTTGCACGTCGCGGCTGAGGAATTTCAGACTGTAGGTCGTCGCGTCGGCGAACCACTTGCTCACCGCGTCGTTGAACACTGGCGCCAAGCGACGCGGCCAGAACATCGCACCAACCACGGCGGCGACAGCGATGCCGAGGAAAATCTCTTCGGTCCGCGCTTCCGCCACGTCCCACACCGCCAGCGGGTTATCCACCACCGGCAAGGCAATCAGCGGCAAGGTGTAACCGGCGAGCATCAGCGCGTAGCTGTTGGCCGTGCGCAGATGCAGGGACATGAACAGCAAAATCCCCGTCCACAGCGCGATGACCACCACCAGCACATACGGGCTCTGGACGAACATCGGCACGAAAAAAACCGCCGCCGCCGCGCCGAGAAAGGTACCGATTGCGCGGTATAACGCCTTGGAACTGGTCGGCCCGAGAAACGGGCTGGAGACGATGTAAACCGTGGCCATCGCCCAATACGGACGCGGCATTTGCATGAGCAAGGCGATGTACAGCGCGATCATCGACGCTGCAAAAGTCCGGATCCCGTAGAACCAGTCGCGGGCCGGCGGAATGCCGGAGAAAAAACCGTTCAAGAATTGACCACCACAGGCGGATTGGCCGCCTCAAAAGCTCTGAGTACCCGAAGCGTAGCTTCCAGATCGCTTTGCTCGATGCCTTCGAGCACCTCGTGACGCAAGCGCACCAGTTCGATCTCGACAGCCTGCACCAGTTCACGCCCGGTGTCGGTCAGGCTCAGGCATTTGGCGCGGCGATCCTGGGCATCTTCGGTGCGGCAGACGTAGCCGGAATGGCACAACTGATCGAGCAGACGCACCAGCGACGGACTCTCCATCCCGGCCGCCTGCGCCACTTGCACCTGACGCACGCCCTCGCCCAAGCGACCGATCATCAACAGCGGCACGGCGCAGGCTTCGGAGATTCCGTAGTTGACCAGCGTGGTCTGGCAGATCTTCCGCCAATGCCTGGCGGCCACCACCATGGCACTGCTGATGTTCATCTGGAGAGCGTCGAGTTCGTTCGGCACGAGGAAATGCACACTGTTAGTTTGCTAACTATCAATATCGCATTGGAGGGGAATTTCAGTCAAGTTTTGAAACAAATTGCCTGTTCAGGGTTAGCCTACCGAATCGAAATCACCCGCAATCTGCTCAATGAAATCGAAAACCTCCTCCGGCACGCTGAACTGGAACTGCTTACGTCGATGCTTTGAAACTTTGTCACCGTTTTCCAGACACATCATTACCAATTTCGAGAGGTCGCTCCCCCGTACGTCAAAACGCCCATTCACCTCTTTGATGACGTAGTCGTATTTTTCAAGAAACTCGGTCTCCTCGCGCAGCTCCACTTCCAATGCTCGCAAGGCCATCTGCAAGGTAAATTCTGCACATTGAGTCCCGTCCCAGAATCGATAGATCGAGTCGTGCCCAATAAAATCGAAAGCCATCTGATCAGCGTCCAGCCAAGTGACATTCCAGAACTCTCTTGCGGGTTTCGAGAACTCCTTTAACGCTTCGAGATAGCCAGACTCTTCGTGTTTCATCGCTACGGAAACCGGTAACAACAAACCATTTTTTAGAGCGCCAGAGTGGCAAAGCGTCTGGTGGATCAGGAAACGTGAAAGTCGACCATTGCCATCCATGAACGGGTGAAGAAAGACAAACCCGAAAGCCACAACCGCTGCAGCTATCAACGGATCAACCTGCTTGGCTGAGTGATTGGCAAAACTCATCAACTCGTCCATCAACTCCCTGCACAATTGCGGTGGAGGCGGGACATAGCTGACGCCAGCTGCGCCTCTCAAGCCGTTGTGTAAATGGTTCTGTTCATGACGGAAAAGCACAGCTTTATCGAAAGGATTGGAAACCGTACTGTTCTGCAACTCGACCAAATAGTCTTCGCTCAACTCTGTTCGCTCATGGGCTTGGCGGAGAAGCCGAACAAAACGGCGAGACTTTTCTTCGTTGGGCTCTTCTTTCTCAATAGCAAAAGAATCGCGGGTCTCATGCAGATAGGCCCAATTGATTGCCCGATCCATCATTTCCGGCGGCAACGTCGCCATAAAAGCCTGGGCTCGACCAAGGATGTCCAGATCAAGCAGCGCCTGCAGCTCCGTCGTACGCTCGACTGTGGCGCAGTAACGCATTGACCCCAACCCGTTAAAATCTACCCGCCAACGACTATTTCGAATTGCAGGCCCGGTGACATAACGCTTGGGATCAAACAAAGCGACAACGTTGCCCCGAACCGGTACGGAATATTCCAGCTGTTTGCCCGTGAAACTTTCCCAAAGAAAACAGGCTTTGCGGATAAATACCCCGTTAGGTGATCGGCTCAACTCACCTAGCAACTCGTCCGCTTCAACGGTTTCAAGCGCCTGAGCAAGAATGCACAGGTTTATTCCCTCATGCTTCAGAGCAAACAAGATGTGCTCAAGTGTCGAACCCTGTGCCGGCGCGACGCCGTTTGGAACCGCTAGACACTCACCGATCAAGGTAATCCGGGTAACCGGTTTGATCATCGCAATGCGCTTGGGGGCAAATGCATTAAGCTTCAGCGCATCACGCAGGTGGGCATATCCAACAGTTGGCATCGTCATCGTCCACATAAAAAATTCACTGCGACGATTAAAGCCCAGTTTTTTTTACATCTCGCATGTTTTTTTTACATTTCAGCCTTTTCCTACAATTTTTTTTACACACTTCTGCCCTTACGCAACAACACATCCAACTGATCCACCACCTCCGCCCAATCGGCGTCATCCAGAATCTCGTCACGCAAAAACTCCGCTTGGCTCTTCGACCAGAAAAACGCGTCAGCCAAATGCAGTTCGGGTTTGAGCGGGGAATGGGTGGTGATGAATTGGTCGATGCTGGTCGGGTCGTTGTCCAGGCCGAGTTGTTTGAACAGGGATGGGAGATTGTGGGTTGGTTGCTCCATTGCTGAACTCCTTCAAAAATGGGGTGTTTGGAACATTATTCGCGAGCAGGCTCGCTCCCACAGGGGAATGCGATCAACCTGCTCGCGAAGGCGTCAGTGCCGGCGCCACAAAGCTTAATCACTCAACTCCCGCACCTCGGCATGCGGCACCATTTTCAGAAACTCCGGCATGCTCATGTGCAGCAGGTAATTGTGGTTGCCCGCCTCCAGGTAGATATCCTTCTGACGCGTCAGCAACGGGTCGATTACCATGTCCAGGCCATAGGAGCCACCCAGCGGCGGCACCGCGCCGCGTTCGCAGTCGTCGAAGATGTGCGCCAGATTGCTTTCGCGGGTCAGTTGCCATTCGCCGCTGGTGCGCACTTTGCTCAAATCCAGGTGACGGCTGGCCGGCAGCACGGCCATCAGGTAGTGCCCGTGGTGGTCGTCGAGGATGATCGATTTGGCCACGCGCTCGGCGGGCACCCCGGCGACCCGTGCGGTTTCCAGGCTGCTGGACGAGTGACGGTGAGCGACGATGTCGTATTCGCAGTGCGCCCGGTTCAGGCTGCTCTGCACCTTTCTTGCCATACGCATGATGCACCTCAGTGTTGCGCTGAACGGTGGTTGCCGTGTCTTTGAGTCTAGTTCGGCGGGTGTCTGGCGCAGGGAAATCCGCTCACCGGACATATCTGCACATTGATCAAAATTCATACAGGACAACCCTCAACTAGACTGAAAGAACCAGCCCATGACGCTCGCGGAGGGTCACGTGAACAGCCGATGTTGTGCGCTTGCCTTGCTCCTGCTGATCAGCGGCTCAGCCTTGGCTGCCGACACCCCGTTGCCGCCGATGAGTCCGGCCGGTTTGTGGCTGATTACCTTGGGCATCGTTTTCCTGATCGCGGAAGCTGCACTGCCCAATTACGGAGTGATCGGGCTGGGCGGCATCATCATGTTCGTCATCGGTGCGCTGATTCTGAGCAACGCCGAGTTGCCGGTGCCGATGATGATCGGCCTCGGTCTGATCAGCGCCCTGCTGTTGCTCGCGCTGCTGATCCGCGCCCTGAAAACCCGCCCGCGCCATGCGGTCAGTGGCGACGCCGGCCTGCTCGGCAGCGTGACCGCGATCACCACGGTGCAACCGGGCGATGCCCGTAATGGCTGGGTGCAACTGCAAGGTGAACGCTGGCAAGTGCTCAGCGCCACGCCGCTGCACACCGGGCAACCGGTACGCGTGGTGGCGCGCAAGGGATTGTTGCTGCAAGTGGCCGCGACTGACGCGGCACCGCTCGGAGAGTGATCATGGGTCTGCAAATCGGTTTTGTTGCGCTGCTGTTGCTGGTCATTGCCTTGGCCGGTTCGACGTTTCGCATCCTGCGGGAGTACGAGCGCGGCGTGGTGTTTCAGCTTGGCCGCTTCTGGCAAGTCAAAGGTCCCGGCTTGATTCTGCTGATTCCGGTGGTTCAGCAAATGGTCCGGGTCGACCTGCGCACGGTCGTCCTCGATGTGCCGCCACAGGACGTGATCACCCGCGACAACGTGTCGGTGAAGGTCAACGCCGTGCTGTATTTCCGCGTGCTCGACCCACAGAAAGCGATCATTCAGGTCGAGGATTTTCTCTCGGCCACCAGCCAACTGGCCCAGACCACCTTGCGCGCGGTGCTCGGCAAGCACGAACTGGATGAACTGCTGGCCGAACGCGAACAGTTGAATATCGACATTCAGCAGGTGCTCGATGCGCAGACCGACGCCTGGGGGATCAAGGTCGCCAACGTCGAAATCAAGCATGTCGATCTCAACGAATCGATGGTCCGCGCCATCGCCAAACAGGCGGAAGCCGAGCGCGAACGACGGGCCAAGGTGATTCACGCCGAAGGCGAACTGCAAGCCTCGGAAAAACTCATGCAGGCGGCGGAAATGCTCGGCCGTCAGCCCGGGGCGATGCAGTTGCGCTATATGCAGACCTTGAGTTCGATCGCCGGCGACAAGAGTTCGACGATTGTCTTTCCGTTGCCGATTGAATTGCTCAAGGGCATGGCGGATTTGTCCGGCAAGTCATGACCCGCCTATTCACCCGCAGGTTTGGGCACGAACAAGCGTGCTTGCATCCCGCCCGCATGGACTTCAGCGCTGGGCTGCCAGGTTGCGGGTAGCGCTGAGAACTCTTGTGGCTCGTCGACGGTTCCGACCAGCCAGACCCGGCCTCCGGCTGGCAGCTCCGTCAGGCTGTTCAGATAGACATCACTCGTCACCAGCGTGCCGAACCCGTACTCATTTGGCCGCGTCGATTGGCCATCGGCTTTCGGTGGGGTGAAGAGGCGCACCTGCGCCCCGCTGCGATCGTAGTAGACGTAGCTCAGATACCAGAGCATGTCGCTGGTGACGATGCGGTCACCGGGAAGGAAATGCTGGTTGACGTACTTCACGACCGTGTCGAGTTGATCATGACTGTCGACCGTGGCGTTATTGTTCACACCGACCAGTTCCACGCCGACCAGCGCTACCAGCACCGCCAAAGCAAGCATGCGAACGCGGCTATACAAACGATCAATGGCCAACGCTGCGAGCATCGGTAAACCGAGGGCGAATGCCGTCAGATATCGCTCAATGAATACCGGCGTGATGAACGACACCGCGAACACCAGCAACAGCGGCAGGCCGGTGTACAGCGCCAGCAGAATGCTGCCGCGCGACACACTGCGATCGCGCATGACGGCCACAACTGCCAGCACCAGCAGTGCCAACGGCAGCGCGCCAAAGACCAGCAGCGGCAGACTCTCGCCATCGTCCTGAATCAGCCATGACCAGATCATCGACGGCAACGAACCCAGCGTCACCGCTGGCTCCCAACCGACATCGCCGCCGACTTCGAGTTGTTGCATGTGCTGCATCAAGTCGAGCAGTTTTGGCAACCAGGGCAGATACAGCACGCCGATGGCCAGATTCGCCAGCCACCAGTCCGCACGCTGGATATGCCGGAAGCGATAACCGCGCTGCACGCGAATGCCGAGCAGATAAACCCAGTGACACAGTGCGGCCAGCACGGCGAAATAATGGGTGTAGAACGCTGCACTCATCAGCAGCACGTAATACACCAGATAGCGCTGACGTCGCGGGTGCCGGATCCAGTAGACCAGCGCCAAGCTTGCGGCAATCAGCAGCGCACCGAGCAGCGCGTACATGCGCACTTCCTGGCTGTAGCGCACCGCCGTCGGTAGCAGTGCGAGCAACAATCCGGCGATGAACGCGGCGCGGCGAGTGGCCAGGCGATCCACCAGCCACACGCCCAGCCCGACCGCCGCAATGCCGGCCAGCGCACTGAGACAGCGGAGCGCAAAGATGCCGTCCCCGAACAACCCGATCCAGCCATGCAAGACCATGAAGTACAGCGGCGGATGCACATCAAATGCCGCGTGCTGCCAGATTTCACTCAGCGAATAGCGCGCCAGCAGCAGGCTGGAGCCTTCATCGCCCCAGATCGCCGCCGCCGTCAGGTCATAAAAACGCACGAACGCGGCCAGCACCAGAATTGGCCACAGCCAGTGATCTTTTACCCAGCGCACCCAACGCAGGCTGCCGAACCAGGAACCGGGCGCGGCAAACGGGTCTTGCGTGTCGCCCATTGGCGTGACTCTGTTGACCGCCATCGCTTCCTCTTGCCGCGCCGCAGCGCCACGAGAGTATGACGCGCCAACCTGCCCATCACTTTAGGTCAGCCAAAGCAGAACCGTCGATGCCGGTTGGCGCTTTCACGACACCCGGCAACCCGGCGGCGACTTTCGCCTCTGGATACACCGATTGCCAACCGCCGCCCAAGGCCTTGTACAGCCCGACCATGGCCAGCGACACGCCAGTGGAGCTTTCCACCCACTGCTCCTGCGTCGCCAGCAGCGCGCCTTGCACAGTGAGGACGTTGACGAAATCGACCACGCCTTCGACGTATTGCTGTTGCGCAGTGCGCAGGGCGATCTGGTTCTGGCGTACGGCTTCGGCGAGGCTGTCGCGCCGGCGCTGGCTGGCGTTGTAGGCGGTCAGTTGATCGTCGATTTCATGCCACGCGCGCAGCACGGTTTGCTGATAGGCGACGGCGGCTTCCTGTTGTTGCGCTTCGCGCAGTTGCAGCATGCCGCGCAGGCGTCCGCCGTCGAACAACGGCAGGCTGAATTGTGGGCCGATGCCCAAGGCGCGCGAGCTCCACGAGCCGAAATCGCTGAGTTGCATGGCTTGGGAGCTGAGGTTGCCCGACAGGGTAATACGCGGATAGAAATCGCCCTTGGCCACGCCGATATTGGCAGTCGCGGCGTGCAAGCGCGCTTCGGCCTGACGGATGTCCGGGCGGCGTTCGGCCAGTTGCGACGGCAGGCCGATAGCGACTTGCAGCGGCGACCGCGGCACGGCGGCGTCGGTGGATAACTCTTTGGCCAAGGCTTGCGGCGGTTCGCCCATCAGCAGGCTTATCGCGTTGATCAACTGCGATTGACGTTGTTCCAGCGCAGGCAGGCGCGATTCGATGGCCGCGACTTGCGCGGCGGCTTCGGCGACGTCGAGATCAGTTGCCACGCCGTCAGCCAGACGCAGTTGCGAGAGTTTCAGACTGTGCCGCGCGACGTCGAGGTTCTGCTCGGTGACGGCGCGGGTGTTCTGCACGCCGCGCAGTTGAATATAGTTTTGCGCCGTGTCGGCAAGCACTGCCAGCAACACCCCGCGACGGTCGTTTTCGGCGACTTCGAGGTTGGCATCGGCAGCTTCGGTTTCACGGCGCACGCGGCCCCAGAAATCCAGTTCCCACGAGGCGGAGAAACCGGCGTCCCACAGGTTGAAGGCGGAATCGCCGTTGTGTCCGGACGGGTCGCTCAGACCTTTGCTGCTGTTGCGTTCGCGCGCGTAGCTGCCGGTGGCCGCAGTGTTTGGATAGCGGTCGGCGGTGATGACCTGGCGAGCGGCGCGGCTTTGTTGCAGACGGCTGCTGGCCAGTTGCAGATCGAGGTTGCTCTGCACCGCACGTTGAGTGAGCGCGGACAGTTGCGGGTCGTGGAAGACTTCCCACCAGCGTTCGTTCAGGGGTTCGCTGACGGCTTGGCTGGGGGCGGACTTGGCGGGTTTGGCCCAGTCGGCGATTTGTGTGGCTTGAGGCTTTTGGAAGTCAGGGCCTACTGTGCAAGCGGTGAGAGTTACTGCGAGCAAGGCACTCAAGGTGATTGGCTGCCACGCGCCTCTTCGCGAGCAGGCTCGCTCCCACATTTTGGATTGCGTTTTCCCTGTGGGAGCGAGCCTGCTCGCGAAGGTGTCGGTTCGATCAACACGGCTCATCGCTGAGTCACCTCACGCACCGACGTCGCCGCGCTTTTGGTATCAATGCTCGCCTCCACCGACATCCCCACGCGCAAGCGCTCGGCCAGCGGCTGCCCTGGCTCCAGCATGATTTTCACCGGAATCCGCTGCACCACCTTGGTGAAGTTACCGGTGGCGTTGTCCGGTTTCACCGCCGCAAAGGTCACGCCCGTCGCCGGAGCGATACTCTCGACGCGACCGGTCAGCGCTTCACCACCCAGGCTGTCGACGCGTACTTGCACCTCTTGCCCTGGCTGCACATCAGTCAGTTGCGTCTCCTGAAAGTTCGCAACGACATATGCCTGCTTCAAAGGCACCACCGCCAACAGCTTGCTACCCGGCGTCACATAGGCACCGACGCGCACGGCCCGTTCGCCGATCATGCCGTCCTGCGGTGCGGTGATGCGCGTGTAGGAGAGTTCGAAACTGGCGATTTCCAGTGCCGCTTGTGCGTGTTTCAAACTGCCCTCGGCCGCATCGCGCTGAGCGGTGAGAATGTCGACCTGCTTGCGCTCCGCCGCCAGTTTCGCCGTGGCGGTGTCGAGATGAGCCGTGGCCTGATCGATGCGCGTGCGCGCCTGTTGCGCGTTTTGCACGGTGCCGGCACCAACGCCGGCCAAATGGTTGTAGCGATTCAACTCCTGCTGGGCGAAAGCCATTTCAGCTTTGGCCGACACCACCGAAGCTTGCGCCTGGGCGATCACCGACGTCTGGCGTTCCAGCGTCGCTTTGGCGTTCTGCAACTGCGCTCGCGCCACCAGAGTTTGCGCATCCGCCGCCTCGGCTGAAGCGCGCAGATCGCGATCATCGATCAGCGCCAGCAACTGTCCGGCCTTCACTTGCTGGTTGTCTTCCACCAGCACTTCCTTGATGAAACCGGCCACGCGCGGCACCACCAGGGTGTAGTCGGCGGAGACGAAAGCGTCGTTGGTGTTTTGCTGCGTACGTTTGCCAAACACACCGGGCAGCGCCAGATACACCAGCACGCCTACAGCCAGCGCGGCCGCCACAGCCACCGCGAGTTTTTGCTTTGCTTGAGTTGTCATAAAAACCTTCTGTTTCAGTACAGCGATCAGGTCGGCGCGCGCGGCGGATAGATTCGCGTCGGCAGCCAGAAAATCAGCAGGATCAACGCCACCGCGACGCCGGCCATGCACACATAGAGATCGGAAGAAGTCAGCACCACAGCCTGTTCGTGCAGGCGATGGGCAAGGCCCGGATCGCTGTGATCGGCGAGCGGCGAATTGCCCAGGCTGTCGACCAACATGGTCGAGTGGAAATGCAGGCGCGCGGTGGTCAGCGCTTCGATCACGCCGGTTGCGACCACGGCCGCCAAGCCTTTCACCGTGTTGAACCACGCGGAGGCGAACGACCCGTCCTGCGGCTGGATGCTGCCGGTGGACAACATCAATAGCGGCAACACCGACATCGGTTGACCGAAGATCTGCAGCCATTGCAGAACGTAGAAGTTGTCGCGAATCCATTCCGCGGTCAGCAGCGAGCCACCGAGGCAGGACAGCACCAGCATGCTCAAACCGATCCCGAGCACCCAGCGGCAATCAACCCAACGCAGGTTGCACAATGCCGCCACCAGCGGCAGCGCGATCAACTGCGGCAACGCGGCGATCAGCATGATCGGCGCGGTCTGCGCCGGGCGATAACCCTGCACCTGTGCCAGATAACTCGACGGAATCAACACCACCGCCTGCAGAACTATCAGCACACCGGCCAGGGTCATCAAGGCGAACGACAGGTTACGAATACCGAGCATCTGCAACTTGAAAAACGGAATCGGCTGCGACCACTCGTTGATCAGAAACGCCACCAGCAACAACGCGCCGGCGCTGAGCAATCCACAGATCAGGCTCGATTCGAACCAGTCCAGCCGATTGCCTTGCAGCAAACCGATCACCAACATGCAGATCGCTGGAAAGCCCAGCAGCAGACCTTTCCAGTTGAACGATTTGAGGCGTTCCAAACGCAGCGGGTCCTGCGGAATGCCCCACGCGACCATCGCCATGGCGATCAGGCAAGGCACGATGATTTGCCAGAACGTCCACTGCCAGCCGACGTATTCAGTCCACAAACCGGCCAGCGGCGTGCCGAGGCCGGGGCCGAATGTCGCCGTCAGGGCGTAGCCGGCCAGGCCATAGAGTTTGATGTTCGCTGGCAAAAAGCGCAGGGCGACGGTCATCAGCATTGGCGGCAACGCGCCTCCGGCCAGACCTTGCAGGATGCGCATCAGCAGCAGACTTTCGTAGTTGGGCGCGAATGGACACAGCACGCCGAGCAACGTGAACAGACCGATCGCGCAAAGGGTGAAGCGGCGCAACGAGAAGGTCACCGAACACCACGGCGCGAAGGCCATGGCCGCGACCGAAGTGGCGGTGTAACTGGCCACCAGCCAGGTGCCTTCGTCGTAACCGATGCTCAGCGCGCCACGGATGTCGGCCAGGGCCACCTTGGTGACCATCTCGTTGAGGCCCGACACCAGCACCGCCAGCAGCACACCGACCAGGCCAATGATGATCCGCGCCCCGAACACCGGTGGCGTCGCCGCCTTCGCCGGGCTGGCCGCAGCGATGGGCGCTGCCGCCGTCAGGGATGTCATGAATGCAAACTCCGGAGGGAAAAATACCGGAGCATCTTAGTCGGGCTTGGCAATGACGAAAATTGACTTATTGGCAGGTTATAAGTGCGCCAGACACAACAATGAACATCCCTTGTGGGAGCGAGCCTGCTCGCGAAGGCGTCAGGTCAGTCAATATCATTGGTGACTGATCCAGCGCTTTCGCGAGCAGGCTCGCTCCCACAGGTTTTGTATTGGCTGGGGGACTAAGGCTGTGCCGCCAGCCACGTTTCGTCGCAACAGGCCTTGAGGGTTTCACGCAGCCAGCGGTGCGCGGGATCCTTGTCGAATCGGGGGTGCCAGGCTTGAGTCAGCATCAGCGTCGGCAACGGGATTGGCAGGTCGAACGAGCGCAGTTTCAGCCCGAGCCGGCGGACGCTGAGCAGCGCTTCCTTGGGCACCGGCAGGATCAGGTCGGAATCCGGCAAGGCAAACATCGCCGCATGGAAACTCGGCGCGATCACCGCCACGCGCCGCTCCAGACCCAAAGCATTCAGCGCCGTATCGATGGGGCCGCGAGCGATGCCACGGCGCGACATGCTGATGTGGGAAAACCCGGCGTAACGCTCGGCGGTGATTTCGCCGTCGAGCAATGGATGGTCTTCGCGCACCAGGCCCACGAAGTGAGTGGAGAACAGGTTCTGTACTTTGACTTCAGGGGTGACAGGGCGGGTGTTACTGACGCTCAAATCGATGCGGCCTTCGCGCAGAGCTTCATCATCGCCATCGCCTTCGGGGACGAAGCGCAATTCGCAGTGCGGCGCGAGTTGATCGAGGGTGTCGAACAGCTTGCCGCCGTAGACGCCGATGAAGAAGTCGTTGGCGCGGATGCTGAAGCGCCGGCGTAGTGTGCCCAACTCCACGGTGTCGGCGGAACGGAACAACAGCGCCGCCTGCTCGACCACGTCGCGCACTTGTTCGCGCAACTCCAGCGCCTTGGGTGTCGGCACCAAGCCACGTCCGGCACGCACGAGTATCGGATCACCGATCGCTTCGCGGATCCGCGTCAGGGTTCGGCTCATGGCGGCCGGGCTGAGGTTCATCCGCCGCGCGGCGCCAACCACACTGCCCTCGTCGAGCAAGGCGTCGAGGGCGACCAGAAGGTTCATGTCCGGGAGTTGCATGCTGAGCACTCATGGCCGATCAGTATTGATCTGGGCGCAATGCTAGCAAACATTCTTCAAGTATTGCGGTGGCATGACTGACGCTATCGCGAGCAGGCTCACTCCTACATTAGATCTTCAGTGCCTACAGATTTTGTGTCCTACGCAGATCCCCTGTAGGAGTGAGCCTGCTCGCGATGAGGCCAGCCGCAACGCCACAGAATTACCGCTGCATACCCCAACGCTTGACCGTCACTCGCTCCAGCGTATCGAACACCAGATTCTCCACCAGTAAACCAATCAAGATCACCACCGCCAACCCGGCAAACACCTTGTCGGTGTACAGCTCATTACGGTTCTGGAAGATGTACCAACCCAACCCGCCCTTGCCACTGGTAGCGCCAAACACCAATTCAGCGGCGATCAACGTGCGCCAGGCAAACGCCCAGCCGATCTTCAACCCGGCGAGAATCGACGGCAGCGCGGCCGGGATCAGGATGAACAGCACCAGTCGCAAACCCTTCAGACCATAGTTGCGCCCAGCCATGCGTAGGGTTTCGGAAACGCCGAGAAACCCGGCATAGGTATTCAACGCCAGTGCCCACAACACCGAATGCACCAGCACAAAAATCAGGCTGTTCTGCCCCAGACCAAACCACAGCAGCGCCAGCGGCAGCAGGGCAATCGCCGGCAACGGGTTGAACATCGAGGTCATCGTGCTCAGCAGATCACGGCCCAACTGCGTCGATACCGCCAACGTAGTCAGGGCGAACGCCAAAACGATGCCGATCAGGTAGCCCTTGATCAGCACCACCAGCGAGATCCACACCTTGTTCAGCAGCTCACCACTGAGCAGCCCCTCGAACAGCGCGTGGCTGGTCTGCAAGAAACTCGGCAGCATCAGGTCATTGTTCTGAATCCGCGCGACCACTTCCCACAGCACCGCTAGCACAATCAGGATCAGCCCTTTACGCAACCAGCCCTGTTGCCACAGCCGCGTACCCAGCGACAACTCCCGCTCGACCGGCACTTCAGTCAGCGGCTCCAGCACAACTTCGAATTCTTCACGCACAGATGATGAATGGCTCATCGGGTAGTCCTCCTGGCCGCTCAATAGGCGATGCGAATGTCGTTGAAGTCGTGGTCACGCTCGGTTTCCGGCGACTGGCCTTCGTCGAACAGCAGACGATGAATGCGCCGCGCCGATTCCTGAAACGCCACGCCACCGAGGCTGTGCAGATCGTATTGATGGCTGTGCACTTCGGCGCGCACTCGGCCGGGATGCGGCGACAACAGCAGGATGCGATTGCCGACCACCAGCGCCTCTTCAATCGAGTGGGTGACGAACAGCAGAGTGAAGCGCACCTCTTCCCAGAGCAGCAGCAATTCTTCCTGCATTTTGCGTCGGGTCAGTGCATCAAGGGCGGCGAACGGTTCGTCCATCAAGAGGATTTTCGGCTGCATCGCCAACGCCCGGGCAATGGCCACGCGCGCTTTCATGCCGCCGGACAGGGTGTGCGGGTAAGCATCGGCGAACGCTGCCAGCCCGACTTTTTCCAGATAGTGCAGCGCGCGTTCTTCGGCTTCTTTTTTCTTCAGGGTGCGTGAGGCGAGCAGCGGAAACATCACGTTCTGTTTGACGGTTTTCCAAGGTGGCAGCTGATCGAATTCCTGAAACACCACAATCCGGTCCGGACCCGGCGCGTCGACGCGCTGGCCTTGCAGGCGGATCTCGCCTTCGCACGGTTGAATGAAGCCGGCCACTGCTTTGAGCAAGGTGGACTTACCGCACCCGGATGGACCGAGCAGCACGTAGCGATCGGCCGGGTCGATTTCGAAACTGACTTGGTGGGTGGCACGCACCACGCGTTGCGGCGTGCGGTATTCGAGGCTGACATGATCGACCGCCAGCAGCGCTTCGCTGCGAGCGATCGGGTTGCTGGCCGCGTGGCCTGGCAAGGGAGCGTTCATTTTTTGATCAATCTCCGGCGAATCAGAAAGGCGCGTCGCCCTGAATGGTCGTGCGATACAGCTTGCGGCGCAGGTGCGCGGGGCAGCCGGCGGCGAGATGGATCAGCGAACGGTTGTCCCAGAACACCAGATCGTGGGGCTGCCACTGATGGCGGTAGATGTTCTGCGGCAGCACGCTGTGGGCATAGAGCTCGGTCAGCAGCTGCTGGCTTTCGTCTTCCGGCAGGCCGACGATGCGCGTGGTGAAACCTTCGCTGACGAACAGCGCTTTGCGACCGTTTTCCGGGTGCGTGCGCACCACCGGGTGCACCACTTCCGCGACCTGAGCCAGTTGCTCCGGGGTCAGCGTCGGGCGCCAGTTGCCTTCGAATTTGGTTTCGCTGTAACGCGCCGTGTAGGAGTGCGCGGCACTGCGGCCTTCGACCGCTTTGCGCAACGCTTCGGGCAAGTTGTCCCAGGCTTTGTGCATATCGGCGAACAACGTGTCGCCGCCCTGCTCTGGCAACTCCTGTGCGTGGAGCATCGAGCCGAGACTTGGCAGCTCTTTATAGGAGAGGTCGGAGTGCCAGAATTTGCCGGCATCGCCGAGGCCGATGTTCTGGCCGTTTTCGATGATGTTGGAAACGATGAGGATTTCCGGGTGATTGGCCAGCAGGAACTGCTTGAGCACATGGATCTGCAACACGCCGAAGCGGCGGCTGAAGTCGATTTGCTGTTGCGGGGTGATTTGCTGGTCGCGGAACACCACGACGTGGTGATCCAGGTGCGCGCGATGGATGCGCGCGAAGTCTTGATCATTGATCGGCCGGGTGAGGTCGAGGCCAACGATCTCGGCGCCGACGGCACCACTGAACGGGCGGATTTCAAAGGGTTGCGGCGCGGCGGTCGCGGCGCTTGGGGAAGCAGTAGCTGCGGACATCTTTCCATCTCCCACGCACGGCACGCTCACGGGCGCGCTCGTCGATCAGACACTCACGCTGGATTGCGTGTTGGTTCAGGTCGTGCGGCGCGCCGATTGGTCGGCAGGTACGCAGGGGGATGACTTTATAGCTATAAGAATCTGAAATTAAATACCGTTAATGAATAACGATATGGCGATTGGTGAGGAATGGACTGGATGGTGAGTGACGGTTTTTGTCACTTATTGACAGAGATGTGGTGTTTGGGCTGCCGCCATCGCGAGCAGGCTCACTCCTACAGTAATCGCATTCCATCTGGAGAAATGCGATTACTGTAGGAGTGAGCCTGCTCGCGATGAGGCCGGTAAGGCCGCTAGAGAATCAGCGCTCGTGCAACGCCTCGGCCCGCGCGCGGATGATCGGCTTGAGCAGATAACTCAACACCGACTTCTTGCCGGTAATGATGTCCACCGACGCAACCATCCCCGGGATGATCAACAACGGCTTTTCATCGGTACCCAAGTGGCTGCGCTCAGTGCGCACCTTGATGATGTAGTACGTGGTTTTCTTGTCTTCGTCGGTGATGGTGTCGGCACCGATCTGCTCAAGCTTGGCTTTGAGCCCACCGTAAATGGTGTAGTCGTACGCGGTGAACTTGACGATCGCTTCCTGCCCCGGGTGCAGGAAGGCGATGTCCTGCGGACGGATCTTCGCTTCGACCAGCAAGGTGTCATCCAGCGGTACGATTTCGACCATGTCGCTGCCTGGCTGGATCACGCCGCCGATGGTGTTGACCAGCAACTTGTTGACGATGCCGCGCACCGGCGAGGTAACCAGCGTGCGGCTGACGCGGTCTTCCAGCGCCTTGCCGGTCGCGCTGGCCTTGTTCAGGTCGGTGCGCGCTTCATTGAGTTGGGTCAACGCTTCGCTGCGGAATTTGCCGCGCGTCTCGTCGATCTTGCGCTGCACTTCCTTGATCGCCGATTCGGCACGTGGAATCGCCAGCGTCGTGGCATCGAGCTGACCACGGGTTTCCACCTCGGCACGCTTGAGACGCAAGACTTCCACCGGGGACACAGCGCCCTGAGCGACCAGCGGCTCGGACATGTTGATTTCCTGGCGCTGCAGGCCCAGTTGCTGACGATACTGCGCCTGCTTGGAGGCGAATTCGCGCAGCTCTTGCTGACGCTGAATCAACTGCTCCTGCAAACCACCGATCTCGTCGTGCAGTTGCTGACGACGGCTGATGTACAGCGATTCTTCGCTTTTTGCCTGACCCGGCACGGCTTTGAGCACGTCCTCGGGGAAATTCAGCGGCCGGTCGTCAACCTCAGCGCTGAGGCGCTCTACGCGCAACAGCATCGACAGACGATCAGCTTCGGTTTCGCCAACGTTAGAAGCAAATCGCGTGTCGTCGAGACGAATCAACGGCGCGCCGGCTTCAACGATCTGGCCTTCCTTGACGAACAGTTCGGAGATGATCCCGCCCTCAAGGTTCTGGATTTTCTGGATCTTCGACGATGGAATCGCCTTGCCGTCGCCCTTGGTCACTTCGTCGATCACGGCGAAGTTGGCCCACAGCAGCAGAAAGACAAAGAAGCCGATGATCGCCCAGATGGTCAGGCGCACGACGCGCGGGGCGTCTTCGATCAGCGCTTTGTTGACCTCCGGCAGCGGCTGGCCCTGCAGCGATGCCGAGCCCTTGAAGTAGCGACGGATCGAATCCTTGAAACCCGACTTAAGCAACACTGATCTGCCCCTTCTTCAACGCTTCCATCACGGCGGCTTTCGGGCCATCGGCGAGAATTTGTCCACGGTCGATCACCAGCAGACGATCGACCAGCGACAACAGTGAAGCCCGGTGCGTGACCAGCACCACGGTCTTGTTTTCGATCACGGCGGCGAGGCGTTGCTTGAGGCGTTCTTCACCGGTGTTGTCCATCGCACTGGTTGGCTCGTCCATCAGCAAAATCGGCGGGTTGAGCAACAAAGCCCGGGCCAGTGCGACGTTCTGTCGTTGGCCGCCGGAGAGGTTCTGCCCGCGCTCGCCGACTTGCAGTTCGTAACCCTGTGGATGCAGACGGGCGAATTCGTGGACGCCGGCCAGTTCGGCGGCTTGCAGGACGAGTTCGTCTTCTACATAGCGTGCGCCGGAGACGAGGTTGTCACGCAGGGTGCCGGCCAGCAGTTGAATGTCTTGCGGCACGTAACCGATGTTGTAGCGCAGCTCGCTGACGTCAATCTGGCGGATATCCACACCGTCGACCAGCAAGGCGCCGTCATCCGGCTGATAGAGGCCAACCAGCAATTTGGCGAGGGAGCTTTTGCCCGAGCCGCTACGGCCGATGATGCCGATTTTCTCGCCGGGGCGAATCACCAGGTTGATGTTCTTCAGCGCCGGATTCTGTTGTTCCGGGTAGGTGAAGCTGAGCTGGCGGCATTCGATCGCGCCTTGCAGGACCTTGCGGCTCAGTGGGCGCTCTTCGAAATTGCGCTCTTGCGGCAACTCCATCATCTGGTCGACCGAGGTCATGGTCACTCGCGCTTGCTGATAGCGAGTCAGCAGACCGGACAGCGACGCCAGCGGACTGAGGGCGCGGCCGCTAAGCATGTAGCAGGCAATCAGACCGCCCATGCTCAGGTTGCCGGCAATGATCTGGTAGACGCCGAAGACGATCATGATCACCCCGGCCAGTTGCTGGATCAGCAAGGTGATGTTCATCGCCAGACCGGAGAGCATTTTCACCCGCAGTTCGAGGCGGCTGAGGGTGCCGATGGTCTGTTCCCACTGATACTGGCGTTCGCTTTCGGCATTGTTGACCTTGACCGCGTCGAGGCCGGCGAGGGTTTCGATCAGGCTCGACTGGCGCTCGGCACCAAGGGCCATGGTGCGCTCCATGGTCGCCACCAGCGGCTTCTGCAAGGCGTAGCCGATCAGCAGGGCAATCGGGAATGCCAGCACCGGAATCCACACCAGATGCCCACCGAGAATGGCGATAACAATAAAGATCAGGATGGTGAACGGCAGGTCGATCAGGCTGGTCAGGGTCAGTGAGGCGAGGAAGTCGCGTAGGCTCTGAAACTCGTGGATGTTCTGCGCAAAGCTGCCGACCCGCGCCGGGCGGTATTTCATCGACATGCCGACGATGCGTTCGAACAGCGTCGCCGAGATGATCAGGTCGGTTTTCTTCCCGGCCAGATCCAGGCACAGACTGCGCAGGCTCTTGAGGATCAGGTCAAAGAGGTAGGCGCCGGTGATGCCCAGCGCCAGCACCCACAGGGTCGCTTCGGCCTGGTTCGGCACCACGCGGTCGTAGACGTTCATCACGAACAGCGGCGCGGCCATGGCGATGATGTTGATCAGGAAACTCGCGGCGATGGCATCGGCGTACAGCCAGCGCGAACGCTTGAGGGTGTCGCGGAACCACGAACGCGCACGTGGAATCAGCGTGCCGTGGTTGACGTCGAATTTGTGCTGCGGCTGGGCGAAGAAGACTTTGCCGGTGTAGTCGTCGGCGAGCAGCTCACGGCTGACGATGGACTCGCCACCGTCGGTTTCACTGAGCAGCACCCGCGCTTCGTTGTCACCCTGCCAGCCGAGCAGGACGGCGCTGCGGCCATCCTTGAGCAGCAGCAACGCCGGCATGGCGATCGCCGGAATCTCTTCCAGCTTGCGCTGTAGCACCCGACCTTGCAGGCCGGCGCGAGCCGCCGCGCGGGGCAGCAACTCGACACTCAGGCGTTGTTTGGGCAGCGGCAGGCCGGTGGTCAGCATCGCCGCGCTGGCGGGTTTCTGATGCAGCATGCAAAGGGCGAGCAGACCGTCCAGCAACGGATCGTCGTGCAACGCGCGTGGATCATGACTGAGTTGAACTCGACTGACTTCTGATTCCACGCTCGACACTCTTTGACAGTTGAAAAGGGATAACTCAATTCATCCCAGGCAGCTGGACCTTGGGCTTGACGTCGTTTTGCACAACGGATGCCAACGGTGCGACCACTCCCTGGCTTCTGAGCAACTCGCCCATGGTCGCCTTGATTCGGTACTGAGTAAATAACTGAATGTTTTTGATTTCCGCCAGACGCCGCGAAGCGGTGAACAACTCGTTTTCGCTGTCGAGCAAATCGAGCAGGGTACGTTCGCCGAGGCTGAACTGACGCTGGTAGGCGGTGCGCACCGAGGTGCTGTGATCGACGTATTGCTGCGCGATCGGCACCTGCGCGTTAGCGTTGTTCAAGGCGTTCCAAGCCAGACCGAGTTCTTCGTTCAACTGACGCAGGGCGTTGTTTCGGATGTCCAGCGCCTGGTTCGACAGGTACGACTTGGATTCCAGATCGGCCTTGTTGCTGCCACCGGAATAGAGGTTGAAGCGCATGCGCAGCATGGCTTGCCATTCGTTGTTGTGGCCGTTCTGGCCATCGAGATCGTTATCGGCGGTACGGCCCAGTTCGGCGTCGAAACGTGGGTAAAAGGTCGATTTGGCGGTTTCGTACTGTTTCTCGGCGGCGGCGATGTCGGACTCGGCCGAACGCAGGATCGGACTGTTTTCCAGCATCTGCTGGCGCGCTTCATTGAGGTTGGCCGGCATCATCGCCATGAACGGCGCCGGACGCTCGAGTTGATCGGGCATCTGGCCAACGGCGCTGAGGAAGTTGGTTTCCGAGTCGGCGAGGTTAGTCTGCTCGGTGATCAGATTGTTGCGCGCCTGGGCCATCCGCGCTTCGGCCTGATCGAGGTCGGCACCGCTGCCAACGCCGCGTTGGGTGCGCAACTGGATCTGGTCGTAGATGCGCTGGTGGCTCTTGAGGTTTTCTTCGGCCAGACGCACGAATTCGCGGCGGGTCAGCACGTCCAGATAGACCTGGGCGACAGTCAGCGCGGTGCGCTCGGAAGTGCCCAGCAAGGAGTAAGCGCGGGAGTTAACGGTGGCTTGTTGACGCCCGACTTCGCTGGACGTCGCAAAACCGTCGAAGACCATTTGCGAGAGACGTAAACTTGACTCGCTGCGGTTCAGGGTTTCGTAGTGGTTACCGGAATTGGCGCGGGTGGTGACGCTGTCGGTGCCCTCACGGCCATAACCGCCGAGCAGGTCGACCTTCGGCAGGTATCCACCTTTTGCCGCTCTTAATTGATAATCCGCCGCCAAACGACTGTTGACCCCTGCCTGGATTTCCGGATGGACATCCAGTGCCTGCTGCATGGCTTCTGGTAAGGATTGTGCTTGTACAAAAGAGGCGGCTAGAGCGAAGGGTACGGCGAAAAGCAGGGGCGAACGCATGATAGGAATTTCCCAGAACTTCTTGTCTTGAATCACAGCAAAACGTGGCGCTGCGTCGGATGATGGCAACCAGATTGACCGTATGTCGGAAAGTTCAAAACAGGAACTGGATCACACGCTGAAGGACAGGTCGCCGCGGAAATATCAATGTGACATTAGTGGGGCGATTGTTTAGGATGGCACCCAGAAGGTCAATAGTTTGGCATAAAGTTAATAGCGAAAGAATCTAGCCAAATTATTGACGAAATGACGCGTCAAACTTGATTCGCAAATTTTAAAAGTACGTCCAGACTGAGTCGGCGCCAAAAGCCATCAGGTCTATGGAAGTCAACTGAACGTGACACCCCCGGAGAGTCTTCAATGAGCAGTGTTGTTGCCATCGTCAAAAGCATTGTCGGTCAGGTATTTGTAGTCTCCCCTGAGGGTGTACGTCGCGTACTCGTTGAAGGCGATCGCCTGTTTGTCGGCGACCAGATCGACACCGGCCTCTCCGGCGCCGTGTCGCTGGAATTGGCAGATGGCCGCACCCTCGATCTGGGCCGCGAAACCCAGTGGAGTGCCACCGCGCCCGACTCCAGCACTGACCTGGCTGAAGCCACCGCGCAGGCTGCGCCGTCGGTAGCCGAACTGCAGCAAGCCATCGCCGCCGGTGTCGACCCGACCACCGCCCTCGATGCCACCGCTGCCGGCCCAAGCGCCGCAGGCACGGGCGGTGCCGCCGGCGGCGGTCACAGTTTCGTGATGCTCGACGCCACCGCTGGCCGCGTTGACCCGACCATTGGCTTCCCGACCGCAGGCATCAACGCTGCCGGTCAGGCTGCGCAAAACATCACCGGCGGCCAGACCACCGATACCACCACCAACGCCCTGCGTGAATCGACCCTGAGCCTCAGCGCCACGCCGACCATCACAGAAGCCGGCGGCGTGCTGGTGTACACCGCGACCCTGACCCAGGCGCCGCTGACCGACCTGACCATCACCCTCTCCAACGGCGCGGTGATTGTGATTCCAGCCGGCTCCACCACGGGCACCGTCAACGTGCCGCTGGCGCCGAACGACACCGTTTATAACGACCCGAGCCAGATCGACGTGACCGTCACCGGCACCACCGGCGGCAACGGCATCACCGTGACGACGCCGACCAACCCGGCCACGACCCAGGTCACTGATACCATCGACACCACCACCGTCACCCTGACGGCCGGGCCGAGTGTCACCGAAGGTGGCCAGATCACTTACACCGCGACCCTGACCAACCCGGCCCAAACTCCGGTGACTGTCACCTTGTCGAACGGCTCGACGATCACCATCGGCGCCGGCCAGACCACCGGCACCGTCAACGTGCCGACCCCGGCCAACGACGTCTATAACAACGGCAGCACCGTCACCACCACCATCACCGGTGCCAGCGGTGGCAACTTCGAAAATCTGGTGCCGAACACAACGCCTGCGGTGACCACCATCACCGATTCGATCGACACCACCACGGTCACGCTGACCGCTGGCTCGACCGTCACTGAAGGCGGCCAGATCACTTACACCGCGACCCTGACTAATCCGGCGCAAACCCCGGTGACCGTCACCCTGTCGAACGGTTCGACCATCACCATCGAAGCCGGCCAGACCACTGGCGTCGTCAACGTGCCGACCCCGGCCAATGACGTCTACAACAACGGCAGCACCGTCAGCACTACGATTACCGGTACCACCGGTGGCAACTTTGAAAACCTGGTGCCGAACCCGACGCCAGCAGTGACCACGATTACTGATTCGGTCGACACGACCAACGTCAGCCTCACCGCCACTGGCACCGTTGTCGAAGGTGGTCAGATCACCTACACCGCGACCCTGACCAACGCCGCGCAAACGCCGGTGACGATCACCCTGTCGAACGGTTCGACCATCACCATTGAAGCCGGCAAAACCACCGGCACCGTCAACGTGCCGACAGCGGCCAACGACGTCTACAACAATGGCAGCACGGTCAGCACCACGATTACCGGCGCAACCGGTGGCAACTTCGAAAATCTGGTGCCTAACACCACGCCAGCGACCACCACCATTACCGATTCGATCGACACCACCAATCTGTCGTTGTCAGCGACCGGCAGCGTTGCTGAAGGCGGCTCGATCGTTTACACCGCGACCCTGACCAATCCGGCCGGCACGCCAGTGACCGTGACCCTGAGCAATGGCTCGGTGATCACCATCGACGCGGGCAAGACTACCGGCACCGTGACCGTTCCAGCACCAGCCGATGACGTCTATAAAGACGCCGGCCAAGTCGAAGTCAGCATCAATACCGTCACCGGCGGCAATTTCGAGAACCTGGTGCCGAGCACCGTTCCGGCCGTCACCGAAGTAACCGACACCCTCGACACCTCGACCGTGAAATTGACGGCTGACACCTCGGTCGCTGAAGGCGGCACCGTCACTTACACCGCGACCGTCGGCGCGCCAGTCACCGGCTCGCCGGTTGTCGTGACCTTGGCCAACGGCCAGAACATCACCATCGCCGTCGGCCAAACCACCGGCACCGTGACCACCACCGCGCCTAACGACGCGCTGGCCGGCAACGCGCCGTTGAGCAACTCGATCACCAATGTCAGCGGCGGCAACTACGAAAATCTGGTCGCCGATAAAACCCCGGTCTCCACCAATGTCACTGACGTTGCCGACACCACCAACCTGTCGCTCAGCGCCACTGGTTCTGTGGCTGAAGGCGGTTCGATCGTTTACACCGCGACCCTGACCAACGCTGCCGGTACTCCGGTGACCGTGACCCTGTCGAACGGCTCGGTGATCACCATTGAAGCGGGCAAGACTACCGGCACCGTGACCGTCGCGGCACCTGCCGATGACGTTTATAAGGACGCCGGCAAAGTCGAAGTCACCATCAACAGTGCCACCGGCGGCAACTTCGAGAACCTCGTTCCGAGCACCGTTCCGGCCGTCACCGAAGTGACCGACACCATCGACACCTCGACCGTCAAACTGACCGCTGACACCACCGTGGCTGAAGGCGGCACCGTCACCTACACCGCGACCGTTGGCGCTCCGGTCACCGGTTCGCCAGTAGTGGTGACTTTGGCCAATGGCCAAACCATCACCATCGCGGTCGGCCAGACCACCGGCACCGTAACCGCCACTGCACCGAACGATGCGCTGACCGGCCATGCGCCGCTGACCACTTCGATCACTGAGGTTTCCGGCGGTAACTACGAAAACCTGGTGGCCGACAAGACTCCGGTCAGCACCACCGTCACCGACACCACCGACACCACCAATCTGTCCCTCAGCGCCACCGGTACCGTGGCTGAAGGCGGTTCGATCGTTTACACCGCGACCCTGACCAACGCAGCCGGCTCACCCGTCACCGTAACCTTGTCGAACGGCGCCGTGATCACCATCGAGGCCGGTAAAACCACCGGCACCGTGACCGTTGCCGCACCCGCTGATGACGTCTATAAAGACGCCGGTAAAGTCGAAGTGACCATCAAGGACGCCACCGGCGGCGACTTCGAGAACCTTGTTCCGAGCACCACGCCAGCCGTCACCGACGTGACCGACACCATCGACACCTCGACGGTAAAACTGACCGCGACCGAGACCGCTGCTGAAGGTGGCACCGTCACTTACACCGCGACCGTCGGCGCGCCAGTCACCGGCTCGCCGGTCATCGTGAGCCTGACCAACGGTCAGACCATTACCATCGCCGTCGGCCAGACCACCGGCACCGCGACTGCCACCGCACCGAACGATGCGCTGACCGGTCATGCTCCACTGACCAACTCAATCACCGCGGTCAGCGGCGGCAATTACGAAAATCTGGTCGCTGACAAAACCCCGGTCAGCACCACCGTGACCGACACCACCGACACCACCAACCTGACGCTCAGCGCCACCGGTACCGTGGCTGAAGGCGGTTCGATCGTTTACACCGCGACCCTGACCAACGCAGCAGGCTCGCCTGTCACCGTGACCCTGAGCAATGGCTCGGTAATCACCATCGAAGCGGGCAAAACCACCGGCTCCGTGACCGTCCCAGCACCCGCCGACGACGTCTATAAGGACGCCGGCAAAGTCGAAGTCACCATCAAGGACGCCACCGGCGGTAACTTCGAGAACCTGGTGCCAAGCACCGTTCCAGCCGTGACCGACGTCACTGACACCATCGACACCTCGACGGTGAAGCTGACTGCCACCGAAACTGCTGCTGAAGGCGGCACCGTCACTTACACCGCCACTGTTGGCGCGCCAGTGACCGGCTCGCCAGTCGTAGTCACCCTGGCTAACGGTCAAAGCATCACCATCGCTGTCGGCCAAACCGCCGGCACCGTGTCGACCACCGCACCAAACGACGTACTGGCCGGCCATGCACCGCTGACCAACTCGATCACTAACGTTACCGGTGGCAACTACGAAAACCTGGTCGCCGACAAAACTCCGGTCAGCACCACCGTGACCGACACCGTCGACACCACCACCGTTTCGCTGACCGCCACCGGCAACGTCAACGAAGGCGGTTCGATCGTTTACACCGCGACGCTGACCAACCCGGCCGGCACCCCGGTGACCGTGACCCTGAGCAACGGTTCGACCATCACCATCGACGCCGGCAAGACCACCGGCACCGTGACCGTCCCAGCCCCGGCCGATGACGTCTACAAGGACGCCGGCAAAGTCGAAGTGACCATCAAGGGCACCGACGGCGGCAATTTCGAAAATCTGGTGGCCAATCCGACGCCAGCGGTGACCAACGTTGCCGACACCATCAACACCACGCACCTGACCCTCAGCGCTGAAAGCTATGTGCTCGAAGGCACGTCGATCACGTACACCGCGACCCTGACCAACGCCGCGCAAACGCCGGTCACCGTCAACCTGAGCAACGGCCAGACCATCACCATCGAAGCTGGCAAAACCAGCGGTTCGGTGACCATCGCTGCGCCGAGCGACGACGTCTACAAAGACGTCAGCAAGCTCACCGTGACCATGACCGATGCCACTGGCGGCAACTTCGAGAAGCTTGACGTCAGCAAGACTCCGGTCAGCACCACCGTCAATGACACCGTCGACAAAACCACGCTGACCCTCAGCGCCAGCGACACCGTCAGCGAAGGTGGCCAGATCACCTACACCGCGACCCTGAGCAACCCGGCTGGCACTGCCATGACCGTGACCCTGGCCAACGGCGCGGTGATCAACATCGCCGCCGGCGCCACCAGCGGTTCGGTGAACTTCGCTGCGCCTGCCAATACCCCGTACATCGACGGCGGCAAGGTACAGACGGCGATTGCCAGCCACAGCGGCGGCAACTTCGAGCAGGTCGATGCCAACCGTTCTGCAGTGGTTACCACCGTCACCGATACGGTCGACACCACCAATATCAGCCTGAGCGCCACCGCTTCGGTTGCCGAGGGCGGCTCGATCGTCTACACCGCGACCCTGACCAACGCTGCTGGCACGGCGATGACCGTGACCCTGAGCAACGGCGCGGTGATCAACATCGCCAAGGGCGCGACCACCGGCACCGCGACCGTCGCAGCGCCTGCCGATGACGTCTACAAGGACGCGGGCAAGGTCGACGCGAGCATCACCAAGACCACCGGCGGCAACTTCGAAAACCTGGTGGTCGACAAGACTCCAGCGGTCACCGACGTGACCGACACCATCGACAACAGCACCGTTTCGCTGACCGCTACCGCCAGCACCACTGAAGGCGGCGTGGTGGTTTACACCGCTTCCGTGACCGCGCCGGTGACTGGTTCACCGGTTGTGGTGACCCTGTCCAACGGCCAGACCATCACCATTCCGGTCGGCGCCAGCAGCGGCAGCGTCAACTTCACCGCACCGAACGATGCACTCGCTGGCGGCAATACGCTGAGCGTGAAAATCGACGGCGCCAGCGGCGGCAATTACGAGAACCTTGTGGCCGACAAAACTCCGGCCGTGACGTCGGTGACCGACACCGTCGACACCACCAACCTGTCGCTGAGCGCGACCGGCACCGTGGCTGAAGGTGGTTCGATTGTTTACACCGCAACGCTGACCAACCCGGCCGGCACGCCAGTCACCGTGACATTGAGCAACGGCTCGGTGATCACCATCGAAGCGGGCAAAACCACCGGCACCGTCACCGTTGCGGCGCCTGCCGATGACGTCTACAAAGACGCCGGCAAAGTCGAAGTCACAATCAAGGACGCCACGGGCGGCAACTTCGAAAACCTGGTGCCAAGCACGACGCCAGCCGTGACCGATGTGACTGACACCATCGACACCTCGACCGTGAAACTGACGGCCGACACCACTGTCGCTGAAGGTGGCACTGTCACTTACACCGCCACTGTTGGCGCGCCGGTCACGGGTTCGCCTGTCGTGGTCACTCTGGCTAACGGCCAGAGCATCACCATTGAAGTCGGCAAAACCACCGGCACCGTGACCACCACCGCGCCGAATGACGCATTGAACGGTCAGGCGTCGCTGGGCAACTCCATCACCAACGTTTCCGGCGGCAACTTCGAAAACCTGGTGGCCGACAAGACCCCGGTGTCGACCACGGTCACTGACACCGTCGACACCACTGATCTGTCGCTCAGCGCTACCAATTCGGTCGCCGAGGGCGGTTCGATCATCTACACCGCGACCCTGAGCAATCCCGCCGGTACGCCGGTGACCGTGACCCTGAGCAACGGCTCGGTGATCACCATTGAAGCGGGCAAGACCACCGGCACCGTCACCGTCGCTGCACCGGCCGATGACGTCTACAAAGACGCCGGCAAAGTCGAAGTCACCATCAAGGACGCTACCGGCGGCAACTTCGAGAACCTGGTGCCGAGCACTGTTCCGGCCGTGACTGAAGTCACCGACACCATCGACACCAGCACCGTCAAACTGACCGCCACCGAGTCGGCGGCTGAAGGTGGCACCGTCACCTACACCGCCACTGTCGGCGCGCCAGTCACCGGTTCGCCGGTCGTCGTGACCCTGGCCAACGGCCAGAACATCACCATCGAAATCGGCAAAACCACCGGCACCGTCACCACCACCGCACCGAACGACGCGCTGAACGGCCATACGCCGCTGACCAACGCGATCACCGACGTGAGCGGCGGCAATTACGAGAACCTCGTTGCCGACAAAACCCCGGTTTCGACCACCGTCACTGACACCGTCGACACCACCAACCTGTCGCTGACCGCGACCGGCACCGTGGCGGAAGGCGGCTCGATCGTTTACACCGCAACCCTGACCAACCCGGCCGGCACCCCGGTGACTGTGACCCTGAGCAATGGCTCGGTGATCACCATCGAAGCGGGCAAGACCACCGGCACCGTCACCGTCGCTGCACCGGCCGATGACGTCTACAAAGACGCCGGCAAAGTCGAAGTCACCATCAAGGACGCTACCGGCGGCAACTTCGAGAACCTGGTGCCGAGCACCACGCCAGCCGTCACCGACGTCACTGACACCATCGACACCTCGACGGTCAAACTGACCGCCACCGAGTCTGCAGCTGAAGGCGGCACCGTCACCTACACCGCCACGGTCGGTGCGCCAGTCACTGGTTCGCCAGTTGTGGTGACCTTGGCCAACGGTCAGAACATCACCATCGAAGTGGGTAAAACCACCGGCACCGTGACCACTACCGCGCCAAACGATGCGCTGACTGGCCACGCTCCGCTGACCAACGCGATCACCGATGTTTCCGGCGGCAACTACGAAAACCTCGTGGCCGACAAAACCCCGGTCAGCACCACCGTGACTGATACCGTCGACACCACCAACCTGTCGCTCAGCGCCACCGGTTCGGTGAACGAAGGCGGCCAGATCACTTACACCGCGACCCTGACCAACGCTGCTGGCAGTCCGGTCACCGTAACCCTGAGCAACGGTTCGGTGATCACCATCGACGCCGGCAAAACCACCGGCACCGTGACCGTCGACGCACCGAAAGATGACGTCTACAAAGATGCCGGCACCGTTGAAGCGACCATCAAAGGCGCGACCGGTGGCGACTTCGAAAACCTCGTTACCAACACCGCTCCAGCAGTCACCACCGTCAACGACACCATCGACACCTCCACCGTGTCGCTGACCGCCACGGCCAACGTCGCCGAAGGCGAAACCGTGGTCTACACCGCGACCGTGACCGCGCCAGTGACGGGTTCACCGGTTGTCGTGACCCTGTCCAACGGCCAGACCATCACCATCGCTGTCGGTGAAACCACCGGCTCGGTGAACTTCGTTGCACCGAACAGCCCATTGGCCGGTGGCAGCTCGCTGAGCGTCACCATCGACGGCGCCACCGGCGGCAACTACGAAAAACTCGCGGTCGACGGCAAGTCCGCCGACACCGCGGTTTCGGACACTACCGACACCACCAACCTGAACCTGACCGCAACCGATTCGGTGGCTGAAGGCGGTTCGATCGTCTACACCGCGACGCTGACCAACCCGGCTGGCACGCCGGTAACCGTGACCCTGTCGAACGGTTCGGTGATCACCATCGAGGCTGGCAAAACTACCGGCACCGTGACCGTTGCTGCGCCTGCCGATGACGTCTACAAAGACGCCGGCAAAGTCGAAGTGACGATCAAGGATGCAACGGGCGGCAACTTCGAGAATCTGGTGCCGAGCACCGTGCCGGCCGTGACCAACGTCACCGATACCATCGACACCACCACCGTCAAACTGACCGCGACCGAGTCGGCGGCTGAGGGTGGCAGCGTGACTTACACCGCAACCGTCGGCGCGCCAGTCACTGGTTCGCCTGTGGTCGTGACTCTGGCTAACGGTCAGACCATCACCATTGGTGTTGGCCAGACCACCGGCACCGCGACCACCATCGCGCCGAACGATGCATTGACCGGCCACGCGCCGATCACCAATGCGATCACCGAGGTAAGCGGCGGCAACTTCGAAAATCTGGTGGCGGACAAGACGCCGGTTTCGACCAATGTCACCGACACCGTCGACACCACTGACCTGTCGCTGACTGCGACCGGCACCGCGGCCGAAGGTGGTTCGATCATCTACACCGCGACGCTGACCAACGCGGCTGGCTCGCCAGTCACCGTGACGCTGTCTAATGGCGCGGTAATCACCATCGAAGCCGGTAAAACCACTGGCACTGTGACCGTTCCAGCTCCGGCCGATGACGTCTACAAAGACGCGGGCAAAGTCGAAGCGACGATCTCCACCGCTACCGGTGGCAACTTCGAGAACCTGGTGCCGAGCACGGTTCCAGCCGTCACCGAAGTGACTGACACCATCGACACCTCGACCGTGAAACTGACGGCGACCGAGACCGCCGCTGAAGGTGGCACCGTCACTTACACCGCGACGGTGGGTGCGCCGGTTACCGGTTCGCCTGTTGTCGTCACCCTGTCAAACGGTCAGACCATCACCATCGGCGTTGGCCAAACCACCGGGACCGCAACCACCAGCGCACCGAACGATGCATTGACCGGTCACGCACCGATCACCAATGCGATCACTGAGGTGAGCGGCGGTAACTACGAAAATCTGGTGGCCGACAAGACCCCGGTTTCGACCAATGTCACCGACACTGTCGACACCACTAACCTGTCGCTGACTGCGACCGGCACTGTGGCTGAGGGTGGTTCGATTGTTTACACCGCAACCTTGACCAACGCCGCTGGCTCGCCAGTGACCGTGACCCTGTCGAACGGCGCGGTGATTACCATCGAAGCCGGCAAAACCACTGGCACCGTGTCTGTTCCAGCGCCAGCGGATGACGTCTACAAAGACGCCGGCAAAGTCGAAGCGACGATCTCGACGGCAACGGGCGGCAACTTCGAAAATCTGGTGCCGAGCACTGTGCCGGCCGTGACCGAAGTCACCGACACCATCGACACCTCGACCGTCAAACTGACGGCCGATACCTCCGTGGCTGAAAGCGGCACCGTCACTTACACCGCTACTGTCGGCGCTCCAGTGACCGGCTCGCCAGTCGTGGTGACCTTGGCCAACGGTCAGAACATCACCATCGAAGTCGGCAAAACCAGCGGCACCGTGACCACCACCGCACCGAACGATGCGCTGACCGGCCACGCGGCGCTGACCAATTCGATCACTGGCGTAACCGGCGGCAACTACGAAAACCTCGTGGCCGACAAGACGCCGGTCAGTACCAACGTCACCGATACTGTCGACACCACCAACCTGTCGCTGAGCGCGACTGGTTCGGTTGCTGAAGGTGGCTCGATCGTCTACACCGCGACGCTGACCAACGCGGCCGGCTCGCCAGTCACCGTGACCCTGTCCAACGGCGCAGTGATCACCATCGACGCCGGCAAAACCACCGGCACCGTGACCGTTCCAGCTCCGGCCGATGACGTCTACAAAGACGCCGGCAAAGTCGAAGCGACGATTTCCACCGCCACCGGCGGCAACTTCGAAAATCTGGTGCCGAGCACTGTGCCGGCCGTGACCGAAGTCACCGACACCATCGATACCTCGACCGTCAAACTCACGGCTGATACGTCGGTCGCTGAAGGCGGCACCGTCACTTACACCGCCACTGTCGGCGCTCCAGTGACCGGCTCGCCTGTCGTGGTGACCTTGGCCAACGGCCAGAACATCACCATCGAAGTCGGCAAAACCACCGGCACCGTGACCACCACCGCACCGAACGATGCGCTGGCCGGTCAGGCGCCACTGACCAACTCGATCACCGGTGTAACCGGCGGCAATTACGAGAATCTGGTGGCTGACAAGACGCCGGTTTCGACCAATGTCACTGACACCGTCGACACCACCAATCTGTCGCTCAGCGCGACCGGCTCTGTGGCCGAAGGCGGTTCGATTGTTTACACCGCCACGCTGACCAACGCCGCAGGCTCGCCAGTGACCGTGACGCTGTCCAACGGCGCCGTGATCACCATCGAGGCGGGTAAAACCACTGGCACCGTCACCGTCGCTGCACCGGCGGATGACGTATACAAAGATGCAGGCAAAGTCGAAGCAACCATTTCGACCGCGACCGGCGGCAACTTCGAGAATCTGGTACCGAGCACCGTGCCGGCCGTGACCAATGTCACCGACACCATCGACACCACCACCGTCAAACTCACTGCGACCGAGTCGGCAACTGAGGGTGGCACGGTCACCTACACCGCCACTGTTGGTGCAGCCGTCACCGGCTCGCCTGTCGTCGTGACGCTGGCCAACGGTCAGACCATCACCATCGGTGTCGGCCAGACCACAGGCACCGCAACCACCGCAGCGCCAAACGATGCATTGACCGGTCATGCGCCACTGACCAACGCGATCACCAACGTGACCGGCGGCAACTACGAAAACCTCGTGGCTGACAAAACCCCGGTCAGCACCAACGTGACCGACACTGTCGACACCACCAACCTGTCGCTCAGTGCGACCGGTTCTGTGGCTGAGGGCGGCTCGATTGTTTACACCGCCACGCTGACCAACGCCGCTGGTTCGCCAGTCACCGTGACGCTGAGCAACGGCGCCGTGATCACTATCGACGCCGGTAAAACCACTGGCACCGTGACCGTTCCAGCACCAGCCGACGACGTTTACAAAGACGCCGGCACCGTGCAGGCCACAATCAGCAACGCCACCGGTGGCAACTTCGAAAATCTGGTGCCGAGCACGACGCCAGCCGTGACTAGCGTCACCGACACCATCGACACCACCACCGTCAAACTGACGGCCACCGAGTCGGCGGCTGAAGGCGGCAATGTTGTCTACACCGCGACTGTCGGCGCACCGGTAACTGGCTCGCCAGTTGTCGTGAATTTGGCCAATGGTCAAACCATCACCATCGGTGTCGGCCAGACCACAGGCACCGCAACCACCGCAGCGCCAAACGATGCATTGACCGGTCATGCGCCACTGACCAACGCGATCACCAACGTGACCGGCGGCAACTACGAAAACCTCGTGGCCGACAAGACGCCAGTCAGCACCAACGTGACCGACACCGTCGACACCACCAACCTGTCGCTGAGCGCGACCGGCTCTGTGGCTGAAGGTGGCTCGATCGTCTATACGGCGACATTGACCAATGCCGCTGGCTCGCCAGTGACCGTCACCCTGTCGAACGGCGCCGTGATTACCATCGACGCCGGCAAAACCACCGGCACCGTGACCGTTCCTGCGCCGGCTGACGACGTTTACAAAGACGCCGGCACCGTGCAGGCGACGATCAGCACAGCCACCGGTGGCAACTTCGAAAACCTGGTGCCGAGCACGACGCCGGCTGTGACCAGCGTCACCGATACCATCGACACCACCACCGTCAAACTGACGGCCACTGAGTCGGCGGCTGAAGGCGGCAACGTTGTCTACACCGCTACCGTAGGCGCACCGGTTACCGGCTCGCCAGTTGTCGTGACTTTGGCCAATGGTCAAACCATCACCATCGGTGTTGGCCAGACCACCGGCACCGCAACCACCGCAGCGCCAAACGATGCATTGACCGGTCATGCGCCACTGACCAACGCGATCACCAACGTGACCGGCGGCAACTACGAAAACCTCGTGGCCGACAAGACGCCAGTCAGCACCAACGTGACCGACACCGTCGACACCACCAATCTATCGCTCAGCGCGACTGGCTCGGTTGCTGAAGGCGGTTCGATCGTCTACACCGCGACCCTGACCAACGCCGCTGGCTCGCCAGTGACCGTCACCCTGTCGAACGGCGCCGTGATCACCATCGACGCCGGTAAAACCACTGGCACCGTAACCGTTCCAGCGCCAGCCGATGACGTCTACAAAGACGCGGGTACCGTGCAGGCGACCATCAGCACCGCCACCGGTGGCAACTTCGAAAACCTCGTGCCGAGCACGACTCCGGCCGTGACCAGCGTCACCGACACGATCGACACCACCACCGTAAAACTCACTGCAACCACAACTGCAGCCGAGGGCGGCAACGTTGTCTACACCGCTACTGTCGGCGCGCCAGTCACCGGTTCGCCGGTTGTTGTGACCCTGGCCAACGGTCAGACCATCACTATTGGCGTCGGCCAGACCACCGGCACCGCGACCACCACTGCACCGAACGATGCGTTGACCGGTCATGCGCCGCTGACCAACTCGATCACCAACGTGACGGGCGGCAACTACGAGAATCTCGTGGCTGACAAAACCCCGGTCAGCACTAACGTGACCGACACTGTCGACACCACCAATCTGTCGCTGAGCGCTACCAATTCGGTCGCTGAAGGCGGTTCGATTGTTTACACCGCGACCCTGACCAATGCCGCTGGCTCGCCAGTGACCGTGACGCTGAGCAACGGCGCCGTGATCACCATCGACGCCGGTAAAACCACCGGCACCGTGACTGTTCCCGCCCCGGCCGACGACGTTTACAAAGACGCCGGCACCGTACAGGCGACGATCAGCAACGCCACCGGTGGCAACTTTGAAAACCTGGTACCGAGCACGACGCCGGCCGTGACCAGCGTCACCGACACCATCGACACCACGACGGTGAAACTCACGGCTACCGGCGCAGCGGCAGAGGGCGGCAACGTCGTCTACACCGCGACCGTCGGTGCTCCAGTGACTGGCTCGCCGGTTGTGGTAACCCTGTCGAACGGTCAGACCATCACCATCGGTGTTGGCCAGACCACCGGCACCGCGACCACCACTGCACCTAACGACGCTTTGACAGGCCACGCACCGCTGACCAACTCGATCACCAATGTCACTGGCGGCAACTACGAGAACCTTGTCGCCGACAAGACTCCGGTTTCGACTACCGTCACCGACACCGTCGACACCACCAACCTGTCGCTGTCCGCGACCGGCACCGTGGCCGAAGGTGGTCAGATCACCTACACCGCGACCCTGACCAACGCTGCCGGTTCGCCAGTCACCGTAACCCTGAGCAACGGCTCGGTGATCACCATCGACGCGGGCAAAACCAGCGGCACCGTGACCGTCCCGGCGCCAGCCGATGACGTCTACAAAGACGCTGGCACCGTCCAGGCAACGATCAGCGCCGCCACCGGTGGCAACTTCGAAAATCTGGTCACCAGCACGGCTCCGGCCGTGACCAGCGTCACCGACACCATCGACACCACCACGGTGAAACTGACTGCAACCGGTACAGCGGCTGAAGGCGGCAACGTCGTCTACACCGCGACCGTCGGTGCTCCGGTGACCGGTTCGCCTGTGGTTGTAACGCTGGCCAACGGTCAAACCATCACCATCGGTGTTGGCCAGACCACGGGCACCGCGACCACCACTGCGCCAAACGACGCTTTGACCGGCCATGCACCGCTGACCAACTCGATCACCAACGTCACGGGCGGCAACTACGAAAATCTGGTCGCCGACAAAACCCCGGCCAGCACTACCGTCACCGACACCGTCGACACCACCAACCTGACGCTGTCCGCGACCGGCACCGTGGCCGAAGGTGGCCAGATCACCTACACCGCGACCCTGACCAACGCCGCTGGCTCGCCAGTCACCGTAACCCTGAGCAATGGCTCGGTGATCACCATCGACGCCGGCAAAACCAGCGGCACCGTGACCGTTCCAGCGCCAGCCGATGACGTCTACAAAGACGCCGGCACCGTGCAGGCAACCATCACTGGCACCAGCGGCGGCGGCTTCGAAAATCTGGTGACCAGCAACACGCCAGCCGTGACCAGCGTCACCGACACTATCGACACCACCACCGTCAGCATCACTGGCAGCAGTTCGGTGACCGAAGGCCAGACCGCCAGCTACACCGTCAGCCTGAACCACCCGGCGCAAACCGAAGTGACCCTGAAAATCGTCTACAGCGGCACCGCCGCCGACGGTTCCGACTTCACCGGTGTGTACACCGTGAAGATCCCGGCAGGTGCGAGCAGCGCGCAGTTCAACGTCGCCACCATCGATGACAAGATCACCGAGGGCACCGAGAACTTCGTGGTCAAGATCGATTCGGCCACCGGCGGCAACTTCGAGAACCTTGCGGTCAGCAGCACCAATGGCAGCGTCAGCACCTCGATCATCGACAACGATGCGCCGCCCGTGCTCGACCTGGACGCCAACAACTCCAGCGGCGCCACCGGTGCCGATTACAAGGTGACCTTCACCGAAAACACCCCGGGCGCCGGCGTGTCGATTGCCGACACCGATATCAGCATCACTGACCCGGACAGCACCCTGCTCACCGGTGCCACCGTGGTCCTGACCAACCGTCAGGACGGCGATGCGCTGAACCTGGGCAACAGCGTCAACGGCATTACCATCAATGCCAACAGCACCAACGGCACCGTGACCCTGACACTGTCGGGCAACGCGACGCTGGCTGATTACATGCAGGCCATCAAGAACATCAGCTTCACCAACGGCAGCGAAAACCCGAGCACCGTGCCGCGTATCATCACTGTGACCGTGACCGATGGCGGCAACTACTCCAACACTGCGACCACCACGGTCAACGTGGTGGCAGTCAACGACGCACCGGTCGCTGCACCGAGCAATGTCACCGGCACCGAAGACACCCCGCTGGTGCTCGGCTGGTCGACTTTCGGTGTAACTGACGTCGACAGCCCGGCCAGCAGCCTCGGCATCAAAATCACCCAACTGCCGGGCGAAGGCAAACTGCAGTATCTGGACGGTTCGACCTGGAAAGACGTCGCCAACAACCAGACCTTCAGCAAGGCTGACATCGACTCGGGCAAGCTGCGCTTCCTGCCGGATGCCAACGAGTCGGGCGTCAACGGTTACGGCGGCACAGGTCTGGGCAACAACCAGGCTGACTACGCACAGATCAAGTTCCAGCCAACCGACGGCCAACTGCTGGGCAACACCGGCACCGTGAAAATCGACATTACGCCGGTGGCGGATGCGCCGACCGTGAGCGTGGCCGACAACAGCGTGAAGTCCACCGGCCTGATCAAGGAAGTCTGGACCGGCCTGTCGGGTCTGGGCACCAACGGCAACGGCGCAGATTCGACCACATTGAAAAATGTGATCGACGGCGCTGGCACTCCGAACACCAGCACCAATGTGAACAACGTACAGTCCGACGGCAGCGTGACCGCCGGCACAGCGTCGAAGACCTCGGGCCTGATCTATCTGGAAGCCGGCAAGACCTACACCTTCAGCGGCATCGGCGATGACAGCCTGTTGGTCACCATTGGTGGCAAGAATGTGGCATCGACCACGTGGGGCGTGGGCGGCAACCTCAACGGTTCGTTCACCCCGACCACCAGCGGCTACTACACCCTGGACATCTACCACCACAACCAGAGCGGCCCGGGCAGCTACGACGTCAACCTGTCGGTCAATGGCAGCACGCCGATCGACCTGAGCAGCACCGGCGTGCCGATTTACACCGGCGTGCAGGATCTGGTGAACTCGGGCGTGACCGTCTCCGATCTGCACGGCAGCAACGGCGAAGGCTATTACGACGGCTACAAACTCAACACCGGCGCCGAAGGCACCACGGTGAAACTGTCGGCCATCACCACCGCCCTGACCGACACCGACGGCTCGGAAACCCTGAGCGTGAAGATCAGCGGTGCACCGGTCGGCTCGGTGCTCAGTGATGGCGCGGGTCACACCTTCACCGTCACCGCCAGCAGCGGCGACGCCAACGTCACCGGCTGGAACCTCGGCAGCCTGACCGTAACGCCACCGCCGTACTACAACGGCCAGTTCAACCTGACCGTGACCTCGACCTCCACCGAGATGGTCGGCGGTTCGGCGAGCAGCACTGCGACCATTCCGGTCAGCGTGGTGCCGGCGGTCTACAACGCCATTGTCGCCACCTCGGCCGACGATACCGTCACCGGCACCGATGGCAACGACATCATCGTCGCCGACATCGGTGGCCTGACCGTGGTGCCGGGTACCAACTACAACATCGCGTTCATGGTCGACAGCTCCGGCAGCATGAGCAGTTCGTCGCTCAACGCCGCCAAAGACTCGCTGACCTCGGTGTTCAACAGCCTCAAGCAGAGCCTGGGCGGCAGCAATTCGGGCACGGTGAACATTTTCCTCGTCGACTTCGATACCCAGGTCAACAAGTCGGTGTCGGTGAACCTCAACAATCCGAACGCGCTGACGCAACTCAAAGCAGTACTGGACTCGATGGCTTCCGGCGGCGGCACCAACTATGAGGACGTGTTCAAAACCACGGCCAACTGGTTCCAGAGCGCTGACGCGGTGGCCAACAGCGGGGCGAAGAACCTCACGTACTTCATCACCGACGGCCAGCCGACCTACTACCAGAGCGGCGAGCAGACCAACCCGACGCTGTACGGCAACGTGAAGCTCGACGATGTGGTGAAAACCAGCAACTACAAGCCGGGCGATACCTTCAGCACTTATATCGACAATACCCATGCGTTGACGATCAACAGCGCCGGCACAGTGACCCTGCAAACCTACAATTCGTGGTGGGGCTGGAGCGGCACTAATCTGGGCACCATCCACGCGCAGGGCGACGGCACCTATGAGTTGTCGAGTCTGGCGGGTACCGGCAACAGCACCAACTCGGCAACGACCAGTAACTCGACCAGTGGTTTTGCCTTGCTCAGCGGTCTGTCGAACGTCGAGGCTATCGGACTGAACAACGATGTCAGCCTCAACGATCTGAAGCCTTACGACTCGGACAAAACGCCGCAGACCAACATCGATCCGAAGGACCTGGCCAACTCGATCATCGGCCACACCGAAGCGACGATGCCAGGCAACGACACCGTCAGCGGTGGCGACGGCAACGACATCCTGTTCGGCGATCTGGTGAGCTTCAACGGCATTGCCGGCGAGGGTTATCAGGCGATGCAGGCGTTCGTGGCCAAGGAAACCGGGGTCGATGTCAGCAAAGTCACCACCAGCAACGTGCACCAGTACATCACCGAGCACTATCAGGCGTTCGATGTCTCCGGCGCACATGACGGTAACGACACGCTGTTGGGTGGCGCAGGCAATGACATCCTCTTCGGCTCGGGCGGCAACGACTGGCTCGATGGCGGCAAAGGCAATGACATTCTGCTCGGCGGCACTGGCAACGACACGCTGATCGGCGGTCAGGGTAACGACATCCTCATCGGTGGTTCGGGTGCCGACACCTTCGTCTGGAAAGCGGGCGACACCGGCAACGACGTGATCAAGGACTTCAAAGCCGCTGACGGTGACCGTATCGATCTGCGCGATCTGTTGCAGGGCGAGACCGGCAGCACCATCGACAACTTCCTGAAGATCACCACGGTCGACGGCACGTCGTCGCTGCAAGTCAGCTCGGCGGGCAAGTTCAACTCCGGCGACGCCGCTGCGGCAACCCCGGATGTGACGATCAAACTGGAAGGCAACAACTGGTCGAGCGCCAACATTCATAATCTGATTGCCGGCAGCGATCCGACCATCAAGGTCGACCACAACAACAGCTGATACATGAACAAAACGGCCGCCCTTCTGGGGCGGCCGTCACGTTTGCGCCTACCGCGACGGTGACGATTACGTCGCCGCACCGCATAATCGCGCGCAGTTGGCTATGCTGCTGACAGCATGACGCTGGTTCATTTCCGAGGGATGCTCAATGTTTTACGTGCAACGCGATGCGCAAGGTCTGTTGATTCGCGTGGAAGCCGCGGCCTACGCCGAGGCCACGGAAACCCTGCCGGCCGACAGCCATGAAATCCAGGCCTGGTTCGCCAACGAAGTGGTGGAAACCAGCCTCAAACAGCTCAAGCAGAGTGACTTCGAAATGATTCGGGTCCTCGACGACCTGATTCAGGTGCTGACCCAGAAAGGCGTAATCCGCGTCACCGATCTGCCGCCGGCGGCCCAGGCCAAGTTGATGGACCGGACACAGGCGCGGGAAGCGTTGGGTGGGTTGAGCCAGTTGATCGATGAGGATGAGGGCGGGTTGATCTGATCCCCCGTAATCAAAAGCCTACCCTCACCCCAGCCCTCTCCCCGAGAGAGAGGGGGCCGACCGAGGTGTCTGGCGCCATACATCGACCTGAGAAATCGAGTCGATTACGGATTCAGCGGACATCTTTCACGTCGGCGTATTACATCAATATCCCACGGTCAGTCCCCTCTCCCTCCGGGAGAGGGCTAGGGTGAGGGTTGCTTTTGCAATGACTCACCGCCAAGGCTTCGGTACACCCAACAACTGCCCCTGAATCCCATACAAGCCCTCTCCCCGACGGAGAGCAGCCGACCGAGGTGTCTGGCGTTATACATCGACCTGAGAAATCGAGTCGATTACGGATTCAGCGGACATCTTTCACGTCGGCGTATTACATCAATATCCCACGGTCAGTCCCCTCTCCCTCCGGGAGAGGGCTAGGGTGAGGGTTGCTTTTGCAATGGCTCACCGCCAAGGCTTCGGTTCACCCAACAACTGCCCCTGAATCCCATACAAGCCCTCTCCCGACGGAGAGCAGCCGACCGAGGTGTCTGGCGTTATACATCGACCTGAGAAGTCGAGTCGATTACGGATTCAGCGGACATCTTTCACGTCGGCGTATTACATCAATATCCCACGGTCAGTCCCCTCTCCCTCCGGGAGAGGGCTAGGGTGAGGGTTGCTTTTGCAATGGCTCACCGCCAAGGCTTCGGTTCACCCAACAACTGCCCCTGAATCCCATACAAGCCCTCTCCCCGACGGAGAGCAGCCGACCGAGGTGTCTGGCGTTATACATCGACCTGAGAAATCGAGTCGATTAAGGATTCAGCGGACATCTTTCACGTCGGCGTATCTCCCGAATATCCCCCAATCAGTCCCCTCTCCCTGACCGAGAGGTGCCGATCGAGGTGTCTGGCGCCATACATCGACCTGAAAAACCGGGTCGATTATGGATTCAGCGCAAATCGCTCACGTCGGCGTATTTCCCGAATATCCCCCAATCAGTCCCCTCTCCCTCTGGGAGAGGGCTAGGGTGAGGGTTGCTTTTGCAATGACTCACTGCCAAGGCTTCGGCTCACCCAACAACTGCCCTTGAACCCCGTACAAGCCCATCTCGCGAATCACCGCCAACTCGCCTTCCGTCTCGACGCGCTCGGCAATCAGCGGCAGATCGATGCTGTGCGCCGCACGCTGGATCGCCTCGATGAACAGACGCTTGTCGCTCTCCTGATCAATCGCACGAATGTAGCTGCCATCGATCTTCAAGTACGCCAGCCCCAACCGCGCCAGGTTGCCGATCATGCTGAAACGACCACCAAAGCGTTGCAGGCTCAGTGAGAAACCCAGTTCGCGCAGGCGCCGGGTCAACTGTTCCAGCACCGCCTGCTCCGGCAATTGCTCCTCACCGATTTCCAGGGTCAGGCGCTCGCCAAGATTGGAATGCGCGCGCAGAATCTCGAAGATTTTATTCAGCGCCTGCGGATCAGCCAGGGTCGCCGAGGACAGGTTCAGCGCCAGCGAATCCTCATGCGCCTTCATCTGTTCCAGCACGCGTTCGAGCATCAGCCGATCCAGCCGCGCGGTCCAGCCGAAGCGCTCCAGCCATGGCAGGAAGCGCCCGGCCGGGATGGTCTGGCCCTGATCATCGAGCAAGCGCGAAAGAACTTTGTAATGCAGCACCAGTTGCGTGTCGGCGGCGACCACCGGTTGGAAATACAGCTCGAAACGCTGCTGACTCAAGGCCTGATCGAGCAAACGGTGCCAAGCGTGATGATCGTCGCCAACGTCCGCCGTCAGGCTCTGATCGATGCACGCCCAGTTCTGCTCGCCCTGCCCTTCGGCTTGCGCCAGCGCCTGATCGCCAAGCGTCAGTACCTGTTGCGGCGAATCGCCGTGAGTGAATGGCGCCAGGCCGATCGACGCCACGGCCGCGACGTCGGTCGCGCCGGTAGCGTGCAGACTGCTCAAGGCATTGTCGAGGTTCTGCGCCAGTTGCAGCGCTTCTTCACGAACCAGCCCCGGCGCCAGCACGGCGAATTCACCGCCACGAATACGGGTGACAAGGTTCTGGGTTTCCGGGTACTTCGCGCATTCGCGGGACAATTGTTCGCCAACTGCTTTCAGCAGTTCATCGGTGCGCTGGCCACCGAGACGCTGGTTGAGCCCGGCGAGATCCTTGACCCGCAACAGCAGCAGATAACCGGAGCTGGCCTGCTCCGGGTTGCTCACGCGATTGTTCAACTGCATCTCGAAATAGCGGCGGTTGGCCAACCCCGTGAGGTTGTCCTGATAAGACTCAGCCCGCAGTTTTTCACTGCGCTCGGCCTGCTCCTGAAACAGTGCCTTGAGCTTCTCGACCATCTGGTTCATCGCCTGCACCACGCGACGCAACTCAGGCGTGCGCGGCAGATCCGGCAGGCTGAGGAATTCGCGGCGGGCGATGGCGTGCGATTGCTTGACCATGTAATCCAGTGGCTTCAACTGCCGACGCAGCAGCAGTGCCCCGAGCACGGCACTCACTGCGCCGCAGATCAGCAGCCAACCGAGGCTGCCCAACGCGCTCTGCCACAGCTTGGCCACGGCGAACATCGGATGGCTGACCACCTCGACCCGCGCGGCCTGTTCCCAGCCACGGCTGACCAGTGCATCGCCACCAGCCGGTTCCAGACCGATCAGTTTGACGAACCAGTCCGGCACATTGCTGACGGCCGGAATGCCGCTGCGCTCGACAATGGTCTGATCAGTCTTCAGATCGACCACACGAATGCTCGCGTAATAACCACTGTCGAAAATCGAGCTGACCAGCAGCTCGACCATCGCCGGGTCGTCGATATTCGGCGTCAGCGACAAGGCCAGCGCCGTCGCGGCGTCCTGCGCGTGGGAGCGCAACTGGTTGACGTACTGAGTGCGCGAGCTTTCCAGACTGACCATGAAGCTGCCGGTGAAGGCGACCACCAGGAACAGACAGATAGCGATCAACAGCTGTTTGAACAAAGACATCTGAGCGCGTGCTCCTAGTTAGTCGTCTCGACCGGGAAACCTTCGGCCTGCATTTTCTTCAAGACATCCTGCCAGCGCGACAGGCGTTTGGTGTCACCGACCTTCTTGTTGCCTTTGGCCCCCGGCAAATACAGACCTTCAGCATTGAAAGAGTAGACCGGCAGCAAATCGGTTCGCTGCGACGCCGGCTGGATCGGATCGATCAGGCTGTCGAGCACCAGCGGCATGGCATCGGGGGTGGCATAGTAAGTCAGGACCATGTGCGCGCGGTTCTGGCGCAACGCTTTGACATAGGTGATGCGCAGCTTGTCACTGGAAACCCCGAGGTGGCGCAGGCTGAAATACTTGGCGATCGCATAGTCTTCGCAGTCGCCGGCGCCTTTCCATAAGGCTTCGATCGGCGTTTCCCAATAGTCGACCTCGTGCCACAGATCGATGTCCTCGACGTAGCGCACCTGTTTATTGAAAAACAGGTTCACCACTTTGAGCTTTTCCATCTCGCTGACCTGTTTCTGCGTGGCCAACAGATTTTGCCAGGCATCAATGCGCTGCTGCCCGGCACCCAACGGTCCGTAGAGCGCCGTGGCTTTGCGGCTGATCGTGGAAAAATCCCAATCGGCATGCAGACCGCCCAGCATCATGCCGGCCAGCAACAGTGCGCAGCCTAGCCAGCGCAACGTCCGGGGGATCGCGAAACGTACCGCCACAGCAGGTTTCCAGGAGGCAGGATAGAAAGCGTTTGATGGTGAAGCTTAGCCCGGCAAAAAACAATGGCACCATGAGATCATCGACGACGCGCTAAACTTCAGTTGGCGCCCGATGTTTTACAAGGTTTGACAACCTGTAGAGCAATCACTAGTGTCATTTGGATCCAAATCAGGCCGACATACAGGGTGCGTAGTCGTGACACAGAAGCCCAAACCGCTGCACAGCATTAAAGTCGATGGACCGATTCCTGCGCATCTGGCCCGGTCGGTGATCGAGGAAACCCTGCGTTCGGCAATCCTCGATGGTCGTCTGCCCTGCGGCACGGCGCTGCGCCAGCAGGATCTGGCCGATTTGTTCGGCGTCAGCCGCATGCCGGTGCGCGAAGCGTTGCGCCAGCTCGAAGCCCAGGAACTGCTGAGCGTTACTACGCATAAAGGTGCAGTGGTCGCGCCATTGATTCAGGGCGATGCCACCGAAACCTACGAGCTGCGCATCCTCCTCGAATCCGAAGCCATGCGCCAGTCGATTCCGTTGCTGACCGCTGCCGATCACACTCGCGCCGCCGGTTACATCGAAGAGCTGGAAGCGCAACACGATTACACGGAAATCGGCCGGCTCAACCGTTTGTTCCATATGGCCCTGTACAGCAAGGCGCCCAACCAACGCTTGCTGCGCCTGGTCGAAGACGGGCTCAACGAAGAAGAGCGTTTTCTGCGCTTCAATCTTGAGGCCATGGGCCTGGGCAAATTGTCCCAGGACGATCACCGGGCGATGCTGCAGGCTGTGCAGGAGCGCGACATTGAACTGTCGATCAAACTCCTCGAGCAGCACCTTAATCGGGGCGTCGAGGTGATTACCCGCTATCTCGCCACCCCCGCCGCGCAAAGCCGCAAAGCCGCGCACTGAGCGCGCACCCTCCGCGAATCACTCTCTTACAAATCCCCAAGCGATCTGCCAGCCCTCGGGTGGGCGGATCCGCCTGCCCGCTCTAACCTCCCTGCGCCGTTCAGGCCGAAATTTGCACCTCGCGGTTGATGAATCGGTAATAGCCGTGGCGCTCATTTACCCGCACTCTTGAACGGCCAACCCCATAAAGAACGGGCGACGCGCCGCCCTGACGGCGCAGTCCCCGCACCAGGAACCTACGGAAGGAGCCTTGCCACGGGAAAAAGGAAGTCATGGCGCGGGGTCACGGCCAACTTCCGCCCTTTTAAATCATTCAACTCTTATTACTGGAAAGTTGCTTCGAGTGAGGCATTCACTCTTATCGATCAATTTTGGCCGTTATTCGCCGAAAGGAGCAACTACGCCCAAATAAAACTTCAGCCAAAAGTTTTATCGGATCGACTCAACTTCAAAAAACAGCAAACTTAAAATAATTAAAAATACACTTGTTAAACACTTTGCCGGTGTATTAGTTTTTCCTCGCCAAGTTTGAACTTTGTTCTTCGCTTTGGCACCCGCCCAACGCCAGCAGCAAGCAGGCAGCGCCTTATGGGCAGACATGAAGCCATGTCACAGGTATATCGATCCGCACTTACCTATCAGGAAGGAAGCTTGTCGTCCGCCGACAGAAAATAATTAAGTCGTCGTTTCAATGATTGCGCAGCTGCCAGAGCAGCTCAATTTAACATCAACGATAAAGGACATCATGATGCCCAATAAGAACCAACTCGCCCTGAAGAAAGCCGAACTTAGTATTCACCCGATCTTTTCCGAGATCACTTCGTTATCGGTCTTGCGGCGTTTCATGGAAACCCACGTATTTGCCGTTTGGGATTTCATGTCGCTGACCAAACGCCTGCAGCAGGAACTGACCTGCACGCGTTTGCCCTGGCTACCGCCGCGTGACCCTCACGCCGCCCGGTTGATCAACGAGATCGTTCTGGGTGAAGAATCGGATGATCGCCTGACCGAAGGTCATTACAGCCATTTCGAGTTGTACCTGGATGCGATGCGCGAAATCGGCGCGAGTACCACGGCCGTGGAGCGCTTTGTTGCCCTGCAACAGGAAGGCGTGAGCTATGACGTCGCGCTGCAAAGCGTCGAGGTTGATCCGGCCGCCGCACAGTTTGTCCGCGACACCTTGCGTACCGCCCTGCATGCACCGGGACACAGTGTGGCGGCGGCGTTTCTGCATGGCCGTGAGAGCGTGATCCCGACCATGTTCCAGCGCATTCTTGACGACTGGGGCATCGGCATCGAACAGGCGCCGACCTTTCGCTATTACCTGGAGCGGCATATCGAGGTCGACTCCGAAGACCATGGCCCGGCGGCAGAACACCTGCTCGAACGCCTGGTCGACGGCGACCCGCAACGTGAAGCCGAGGTCTACGCCAGCGCCATCGCTGCCGTGGAAAGCCGCATCGCCTTGTGGGACGGCCTGCGCCTGAGCATGCGCGAACCGTTGGCGGAGGTGACCCAATGAACGCTGCCGACTATCAATCCTTTGCCGACGCCTGGGAGAACCGCGCCACCATCCGCACTCGCCCGCGCCGCGTGCTGGAAGACGATGAACGCCTGATCTACCCGCTCAGTCGTCAGCCGCTGGTGCTCAGCGAAACCTTTCTGCGCGACTGTCCGCAGCAGCGCGATTTCGCCTTGGTGCAGACGTTGTACAAATTCATCAACGACGTGGTGATTTTCGAGACCGAAATCGTCGATAAAACCGCGCGCAGCATCGCCAAGAATCGCTTCGCCGTGGCCTTCCCGTTTGCCTGTCGTTACGACGCGATGACCGTGGTGGTCGATGAGGATTACCACGCCTTGGTGGCGATGGATTTCATGCAGCAAACGGTGGCGATGACCGGCATCGAACCGATTCAGTTGCCCGATGAAATCGAACTGAGCCGGGCGATTCCTGCTGCTGTAGCGTTGGCACCGGAGCACCTGCGCAGCGCGATGGAATTGATTTGCGTGGCCATCGCCGAAAACACCGTGACCGGCGATGTCGCGGCGTTCGCCCGCGACGACTCGGTCAAGCCGTCGATCAAAGGCCTGATGGCCGATCACTTGCTCGATGAGGGTCGCCATTCGAGTTTCTGGGCGCGGATGGTGCGCATCTATTGGCACACCGCCAGCGCGGCGGATCGCGAAACCATCGCGCAGATTCTGCCGGTGTTCATCGGCCATTACCTGACCAACGACATCCAGAAATCCTTCGACCTGCGCCTGATCGACGCGCTGCCGGTCAGCGAGGCCACACGGCGCTCGCTCAGGGACGAGATGGCCGGGCTGGCGTTCCCGATCAATCGCCACCATCCGCTGGTGGGCAACATCGTCAAGTTCTTCCACAACAGCTCGCTGCTCGACACGCCGTGCGTGCAGCACGCTTTGCGCGATTACCTGGTTTGATGAGGAGGCCGACATGAAACGTCTCGACATTTTGCTGATTGGCGCCAGCCAGGCCATGACCGACCTGGCGCAGGAACTGGAACAACACGGGCACTCCTTGCGGCGCAGCGGCGTGGCGGCATCGACGGTGGATTTGATCATCGACGATGGCTTCATCGGCGCCGGCGATTTCTGCGCGATCCCACACCTGCATCTGCGTTTGGGGGTTGGCGCGCTGAGCGCGGCGGGTTTGCCGACACTCGACCTGCTGTGCTTCCTCGGCTCGTCACTGATCAGTCGTGTGCCGATCGGCGATGAGCCGTCCGGCAACGGTCAGGCGCTGCGCCAGCGAGTGCTGACGCAGGTGGTGGACGAAGTGGCGCTGCTGGTCAGCCGCATCTCCCGCGATGCTGACTATCTTCAGCAGGTCGCGCCGGTGACTGCACCGGATTTCGAGCGGATGGAAAACCTGCTGTTTCTCGACAGCCTGGCGTACGTCCATCGCCTCAATGACACGGCCAATCCGGCGCTGCTGAAGCAGGCGCAGCTCCCAGTGATCGAGCGTCTGCAACAAAGCCTGATCCGTCATGCCGAACGACCGGCGCTGCACCTCGCCGAACAGTCGATCAGCTACCGCCAACTGCACGCCCACAGTCGCGCGATCCAACAGCGTTTGCAGCCCTTGCTCGAGCAACATCCGCAACCGTGGGTGGTCGGCATCTGCCTGCCGAAAAGCCCGGCGCTGTTCGCCTCGATTCTGGCGATCCTCGGCAGCGGTGCGGTGTATCTGCCGCTGGAACCGAGTCATCCGTTGCAGCGCCAGCAATACATTCTGCAAAACTCGGGCGCGTTGTTGTTGCTGCATGATGGCGAGCATCCGCTTGGCGAAACCATGGCGGGGCTGGATGTCAGTCACATCACCAGCGCAGACGCGGATCTGAGCCAACCGCTGATGTGCCGACGCCCAGAGCTCGATGCGCCGTGCATGGCGCTCTACACCTCGGGCACCACTGGGCATCCGAAGGGTGTGCTGCTCAGTCAGGCCAACCTTGCGCACTTCACTGCGTGGTACGCCGATTACGTGCAGTTGCAGGCAGAAAGTCGGGTCTTGCAGTTCTCGTCACTGAGCTTCGACTCATCACTGATCGACATCTTCCCGACCCTGCTCGAAGGCGCCGAACTGGTGGTGCCCGACGACACGCAACGGCGCGATCCGCTGCAACTGGTCGCGTTGATCCGCCGACGGCAACTGACCCACGCGTTCCTGCCACCGGCGCTGTTGAGCATCCTGCCGCTGGAGCAACTGGAAGGCGTGCAAGTGATGACCGGCGGCGATGTTTGCGAGCCGTTTGTCATCGAGCAACTGACCCGTCAGGGCACGTTGCACAATCTTTACGGCCCGACCGAAGCCACGGTGCTGATCACTGCGCGTCAACTGATACCCGGCGACAGCAACCGCAGCCTCGGTGCGCCGATCGCCAACAGCCAGGTGCTGATTCTCGACGACGATTTGCAACCGGTGCCGCAGAACACCGTCGGCGAATTGTTCATCGTCGGCCCCGGCGTCTGCCTCGGCTATCTGAACAACCCACAGCAGACCGCCGAACGTTATCTGACCCTGAATCTGCCGGACGGCCAAACGCTGCGCGCTTACCGCAGCGGCGACATGGCCAAATGGGGCGGGCACGGTATCGAGCTGTGTGGACGGCGCGATAACCAAGTGAAGATTCGCGGCTTCCGGGTCGAGCCGGAAGAGATCGAACGCTGCCTGCGCGAGAGCCAGTTGTACCGGCAAATCGCAGTGGTGATCGACACTCAGCGACGGATTCTGGCGTTCTTCGCCCAGCCGCAATCGGACACCGCGCGCGAAGCGCTGAAGGCCCACGCCCGGCAGTTTCTGCCCGACTACATGCAACCCGTCGCGTGGACCGAACTGCCGAACATGCCTTTCGCCAGCAACGGCAAGGTCGACCGCAACGCGCTGCTGGCACTGCCAGTGAGCGTGCAAGACAACGGGCCGAAATGCCTGCCGGCGAATGCCGACGAAGCGCTGTTGCTGGAGATCTGGGCGGAATTGCTGGAGTTGCCGAACAGCGATATTTCCACCGACGAAAGCTTCTTCAATCTCGGCGGTCACTCGATTCTGCTGTCACGGATGTTGCTGCGGCTGCGTGAGGAGTTCGGCCGCAGCATCTCGATCAACCGCTTCATCGAACTGCCGACCATCATCAAACTGGCAACGCTGGTGCGTGGCACCGATGACAGCGCCGTGCTCAGCGCCCAGGCCATGGCCGACGCCGAGCGCGCGCTTGATATCGAGCCACTGCCGATCAGCCGCATGGGCGATGTGCATAAGGTCATCGTCACTGGCGCCAACAGTTTTGTCGGCGTGCACATCGTCGAGGCACTGCTCGGTTGGGGCGCCAGCGAAGTCGCGTGTCTGGTACGCGATGGCGGCGGGAAAACGGCGGCGCAACGCTTTGCCGAGTCACTGAGTGAAAACCGCCTGGAGCATCTGGATCTGAGTCGCGTGCGGGTTTACGCGGCAGATATTACCCGCCCGCAACTGGGCTTGAACGACGACGATTATCAACGCCTGGATCATGAGTTCGGCGCACTGGTGCACAACGCCGCCAACGTCAATCACGTACTTGATTACGAGTCGCTGGCGACGGACAACGTCGAACCGATTTTCGCCCTGCTGCGCCTGTGCGAAGGGCAAAGCAAAAAGGTCTTCAATTTTGTCTCGACGCTGTCGGCTTCAAGCACGGTCGATGACGCGGGACGGGTGCTGGAACTGCCCGCCGCGCTGACGCCACCGATCTACATTCGCAACGGTTACAACCTGTCGAAATGGGTCGGCGAGCGCATCCTCGAACGGGCACGGGAACGCGGCGTACGGGTCAATCTGTATCGCCCCGGCAACATCAGTTTCAACAGCTTGAGCGGCGTTTGTCAGCCGCACAAAAACCGCTTGATGCTGATGCTCAAAGGCTCGATCCAGCTCGGCCAGGTACCAGCCTTCGCGCTGAATTTCGACCTGATGCCGGTGGACTTTCTCGCCCGTTTCATTGCCTTCCACGCCAGCCGTTATTCGCCGGAACGTGCGGTGTTCAACCTGCATAACCCCGAACCATTGAGCTGGGACGCCTATGTCGCGTCGTTCCGCGAAAGCGGCAGCGAGTTCGCGTTGGTCAGCGTCGCTGACTGGCAACAGCAACTGGGCCGGGTCGACGCCGACAACGCGCTGTTCGGCGTGCTCGGTTTCTACCTCAACGGCTTCGAAGAAGACATCGGCGACATCTCCCTGATCGGCCACGCCAACGCCGAGGCCGGCGTGCAACAAATGGGCGCGCACTACCCGCAGAAATCCCCGGCGCTGCTGCGTCGCGGCTGCGACTACCTGAAACAAATCAACTTCATCTGATCCAACAAAAAGGAGCAACACCATGAGCAATTTGCAACCGGATACGCTGATCCAAAACCCGCATGGCTGCCACGTTGTGTCGTCGGTGGAAGTGCCAGCGGACGCGACGCAAGTCTGGGCGGTGGTCGGCCACTTCGGCGGTTTCGACCGTTTCATTCCGGCGCTGTCGCACATCGAAACAATCGGCGAAGGTGTGTCCTCGCTGCGCAAGAAATGCTTCAAGGACGGCAACGTGGTGGTCGAGCAACTCAACTCCCGCGATGAGCAGGCGTGGAGCATGACCTGGACGACGATTTACAACACGCTGGGGGTGGCGAATCTGTGGGCGGCGATGAATGTGGAGTCGCTGGGCGCAGGTAAATCCCGGGCGACGTGGACGATCATTGCCGAGCCGGCTTCGGGCGGTAAAGAGGCGTTGCCGGGGTTCAAGGAGTTTGTGCAGGGGTTTGCGGATGATGCGATGGGGAATGTGCTGAGGCTGTTTGTTTAAGGCCTGAGTTTGACGGTGAGTTCTAGACCGCTATCGCGAGCAGGCTCACTCCTACAGTTGATCGGGTTCCTTCAGATGGAACCCGGTTAATTTGTAGGAGTGAGCCTGCTCGCGATGAACGATAACGCGGTCTGACTTGAGGTCAGATTTTGAAACTGTCGACCAATTGCTTCAGGCGGTTTGCCTGCTGCGACAACGCATCACAATCCTTCAGCGTTTCATTGAGGTTGGCCACGCTCTGCTGGTTCAGCAGGTTGATCTGGTTAACGTCGACGTTGAGGGTTTCCACCACGGCGGTCTGCTCTTCGGTCGCCGCGGCCACCGACTGGTTCATGCCGTCGATTTCACCAATGCGCTGAGTCACGCTGACCAGACGCAAACCGGCCTGGTTGGCCACTTCCACGCTCTGCTCGCTGGAGGCCTGACTGGCGTTCATGGTGGTCACCGCTTCGCGCGAACCGATCTGCAGCGAGGTGATCATCTTGTGGATCTCTTCCGCCGATTCCTGGGTGCGATGGGCGAGGTTACGCACCTCATCCGCCACCACCGCAAAACCACGTCCGGCTTCACCGGCACGCGCTGCTTCGATTGCGGCGTTGAGCGCCAACAGGTTGGTCTGCTGCGAAATGCCTTTGATCACATCGAGGATATGGCCGATGTTGTCGGTGCTGGCGTTCAGGGTTTCGATCTGCGTGCACGACAGGCTGATCTTCTGCGACAGCTCGGTCATCGCCAGGATCGTCTGCTCGACCACCTGACGACCATCATCGGCCTGCTCGCTGGCACCGCTGGCGTGTTGCGAAGCATCGGCGGCGTTGCGCGCAATTTCCTGGGTGGCGGCGCCCAGTTCGTTGATCGCCGCAGCCACGCTGTTGGTGCGCGCACTTTGCTCGTCGGAGCCGACGATCGAGGCGTTGGACGACGCCATCACCCGTTGCGACAAGTCATGCACATGACGGGTTGCCGAGGACACTTCGGAAATCGACGCGTGAATCCGTTCAACGAACTGGTTGAACGCGCTGCCCAATTCACCGAACTCGTCTTTGCTTTCCACAACCAGACGACGGGTCAGGTCGCCTTCGCCCTGAGCAATGTCCTGCATCGCACGGCCCATGGTGGTCAGCGGACGCATCAACACATTGATCAACAGGCTCAGCAGCAAGGCAATCGCGGCCACGGCGACAAACATCGCGATCAACGCCGAAGTGCGGAATTGACTGAGTGCGGCGTAGGCCTTGTCGCGATCGATCGACAGACCGATGTACCACTGCGCATTCGGCAGGTCGCTGACCGGAGTGAACGACAAAATGCGTTCCTGGCCGTTAAGCACGACGTTCTGGTTGCCCTTCTCGATGCGCACGCTGGTGTTCGGGTAAATGTCTTTCAGGTTTTTCATGACCTGGTCTTTGTCCGGGCTGACGATCACCTGACCGTCGGCGCTGACCAGGAACGCATGGCCGAGGCCACCGAAGTCCACCGAGTTGATGATCTTCACCAGGGTTTCCAGGCTCAGGTCACCACCGACCACACCGAGCAGCTCGCCGTTCTTTTTCACCGGCATGGCGATGGTCACTACCAGGCCACCGACAGCGGCCATGTACGGCGGGGTCAGCATGGTTTTGTCAGCCACAACGGCTTGCTTGTACCAAGGGCGCTGACGCGGGTCATAGCCGTCCGGCATCTTCGCGTCAGGTCGCTGGGTGAACACACCGTTGGCCTGGCCGACGTAGGTGAACTGGAAGTTCGAGGTGAACGCTGGTTGATCGACCAGGCCCGGGAAATCCGCGTCCTTGCCCTGATGGGCAACGTTCTGCGCGAGGTTTTCCAGCACCAGAATCCGCCCGCTCATCCAGTTCTGCACGCTGCTGGCGGTCAGATCACCGGCCTGCTGCACAGAGGACTGGAGGTTCTGGCGAATGGTGTTTCGCTGCAGATAGTCGTTGTAGAGGGTGAACAGCGCGAACGCCAGGACCACGACGCCCGAGGCGGCCAACAGGATTTTATGGCTGAACTTGAGATTCATTTCATGGGACTTCTTATGCGAAAAGTGGGGATGCGTTCTGGATGCAACATTCCATGTACAGCGCAGGCAGCGTTCTTCAGGCCGCTCTACTTTGGTGCACGCATGTCTCACCAGTCTGTCGGCACGTGTCGGAGAAATCTTAGGGCTGAGCGGGAAATGGATGACATTTCTGAAGGATTCCCGCCGAACGGCGTGCCAGAGCGTTCTCCCCGATGTTTTTCAGGGCTGATGTTCGGGTGGCTGTTGCAAATTTCGTAACCCTTGATGACAATGCGAGTAATTATCATTTGTGACGTTCGCGTTCATGTCCTCTCCTGAGTTTGCAGTACAGGCGCTTTACAGTAGTCATCACGGCTGGCTTAACGCGTGGTTGCGCGCCCGTTTGGGCAACGCGGCGGATGCGGCGGATCTAGCCCAGGATACTTTCGTACGCCTGTTGCAACGCACCGAACGCCTCGAACTCAAAGCACCTCGCGCCTTCCTGCGCACGATTGCGCGTGGGCTGGTGATCGATCACTGGCGCCGTGAGGAAATCGAACGGGCCTATCTCGAAACGATCGCCCATTTGCCTGAAGCAGAAACACCGAGTGCCGAAGCCCGGGCGCTGGTGATCGAACTGCTGGAAAGCATCGCGCGCATGCTTGAAGGACTGAAGCCAAAAGTGCGTCAGGCCTTTCTGCTGGCGCAGTGCGAAGGTTTGACCCACAAGCAGATCGCCGAGCAGATGGGACTGTCGTTGCGCTCAGTTGAACGCTACGTCGCCGATGCGCTGTATCACTGTTATGTGCTGCGGTACGAAAGCTGATGCCTGTGGATAATCTTTCTCTGAGCCGCCGCACCGAGCCGCAGCAACAGGTGGTCAAGCAGGCCATTCACTGGCTGTTGCGACTGCGCAACAATCACGGCAATCCGCGCCTGAATCGCCAGTGCGAACAGTGGCGCGCCGAACACCATGAGCACGAACTGGCCTGGCAACGGGTGCAGTCGCTGCAAGCCGAGTTGAGCAATAACCTGCGCGCGGTGCCCGGCGCGCAGGTGGCTTTCAACACCCTGGAAAACAGTGCTCAGGGTTTGGGCCGGCGACAGGCGTTGAAGCTATTGTCTGGCGCATTGCTGATGGGTTCCGCCGCCTGGCTGGCCAAGGACACTGCCGCGTGGCAGCAATGGAGTGCCGATTACGCCACCGCGACGGGCGAGCGGCGCGGCTTTCAGTTGCCGGACGGTACCCGGATCGAGTTGAACACTGCCAGCGCGGTGGATCTGGATTACACCGCGCAACAGCGCCTGATCAAACTGACTCGCGGCGAGATCATTGTCACGTGTGGTGGCTCCGACGAGGGCGCGCCGACTGATCGGCCGCTGCGGGTACAAAATCGTCACGGCACTTATGAGCCCGTCGATGCCCGATTCATCCTGCGTCAGGACAATGACTGCACGCGGCTCAGCGTCACCCATGGCCAGGTTGCCATCCACTCCGGCGGCACCTCGGTAGAAGCACTCGCCGGGCAGAGTTATCTGATCGACCATCACCAGGTCCGTCCGGCCCCGACGCTGGACATGGACGCTGGCGCCTGGGTCGATGGCTTGATCGTCACGCGCAATATGCGTCTGGGGGATTTCCTCAGCGAAGTCAGCCGTTATCGTCAGGGCTTTCTGAATTGCGCGTCGGAAGTGGCGGAGCTGCGTCTGTCCGGTGTATTCCGCCTGGAAGACACCGACAAACTGCTGGCGATTCTGCCGCAGACGTTGCCGGTGCAATTGCGCTATCGCACGCGTTGGTGGGTGACGCTGGAACGTGCGGTCTGAAATTTTTTGGCGGGTTTTTGCAGCAAGTCCGGCTTGGTCAGTAAGCACTTCAACTCAGCCTTCGCGACTGCCTACGGAAACCTACAATGACTGTCCGCGCCACCTGTAAGAACTCTCTGAATTTCAATACCGAATCTGGCCTATTGCGCCACGCCGTTCGAGCGGCGCTGTTTTCGACTGCATTAAGTGTTGGTGTGATGCCTGCTATAAGCATGGCGGCGACTCCCGCTGGCGGTGAAGTCAGCCATCGCTACAATGTGGCTGCAGGCCCTCTCGGTGAGGCGCTGAATCAGTTTGCCCGTCAGGCTGGCATCACGTTGTCGATGACCCCGCAGCAAACTCAAGGACGGCAATCGCCGGGCGTACAGGGTGAATATTCGACCGATCAGGCGTTGAGCCATTTGCTCGGTGGCTCCGGTTTGGAAGCGGTTAGTCAGGACGGCAGCAGTTACATCCTGCGCCCATTGGCTGAGACCGAAGTACTGGCCCTGCCGACCACCGACATCAAAGGCTTCGCCCTCGGCAACGCATTGGGCAGCATGGATGGCTACAACGCCACTCACAGCCAGATCGCCACCAAGACCAGTACCGCGTTGCTGGAAACTTCGCAAAGCGTGTCTGTGGTCACTCGCGAGCAAATGGACGATCAGGGTTCGCAGACTGTCTCGCAAGCGATGCGCTACACCCCGGGCGTACTGACCAATCCGTACGGCGCGACTCATCGCTATGACTACGTGGCAATGCGCGGCTTCAACGACGGCTCGGTGGACAACATCTACCTCGACGGCCTCAAGTCGATGGGCGACAGCGGTACTTACAGCACCATGCAAGTCGACCCATATTTCCTGGAGCGCGTGGACATTCTCAAGGGACCATCGTCGGTACTGTACGGTCGCAGTTCGCCAGGTGGTCTGGTGGCGCTGACCAGCAAGAAACCGCTGTACGAGGCTTACCATCAGGTTCAAGCGACGGTCGGCACGCAAGGTCAGCGCGGGGTCGGTTTTGACTTCAGCGGTCCGGTCGATGACGACAAGCGTATCGCCTTTCGTCTGACCGGGTTAACGGATCAGTCCGACACGCAATTCGACCACAACAAGGAAAAACGCTTCGCCCTTGCACCCACGCTGAGTATCGATTTCAGTGAAGACACCTCGCTGACGCTGCAGGCTTATCTGCAACACGATCCAGATGGCGGTTACCACGGCGGTGTACCGGCCGACGGCACCATTCATCAGCGCAACGGCAACCGTATCTCGCCACACTTCTTCGAAGGTGAGCCGGGCGTCGATGGTTACTCGCGTGATCAGCAATCGTTCGGTTATCAATTCGAACATCGCTTCAACGATGTCTTCACCGCGCGACAGAACTTTCGTTATCTCGATTCCAAAGTGAACATGGATCAGGTCTACGCCTACGGCTGGACCTCGCCGAGCAGCAACGAACTTAACCGCTATTACACCGGCGGGGACGAGCGCCTGCATGCGTTTATCGTCGACAACATGCTCCAGGCTGAATTTTTCACCGGCGCAACCAAACACACGGTGCTGATGGGCGCGGATTATCAGCGGCGTAAAACCGTGGTCGACTGGACCAGTGGCGGACTCGCGCCGATCAATGCGTTCAATCCGGTGTACGGCAATTCGGCGATCGACATGTATGGCGAGACCAGTTACCTGCGCCGTCTGGAACAGACCGGGGTTTACCTGCAAGACCTGATCGAGATGGACAAGTGGCGTTTCTCGCTGGGTCTGCGCCAGGACTGGGTCGAGACGTCGGACGAAAACCGTATCGCTGAGGCCGGACGTCCGGTTGGCACAGAGATCAATGATCGCCGCACCAAACTCACCGGCCGTGCCGGCGCGCTGTACCTGTTCGATAATGGTTTGGCGCCCTACATCAGCTACTCCGAATCGTTTAACCCTAACTCCTACGCCGACAGCGCCGGTAACCCGCTGGCTCCTACCGACGGAACACAATGGGAAGTCGGCTTGAAGTATCAGCCACCGGGTACTGACAACCTGTTCACCGCGTCGCTGTTCCGCATCGATCAGGAAAACCTGGCAACCAAACTGCCGCAGGAAAACTTCTACCGCGCGGTCGGCGCTGTGCGCTCGCAAGGCCTGGAACTGGAAGCGCACATGCAACTGACAGACAACCTCAAAGTGCTCGGCAGCTACACTTTCACCGATATCGAATACTCGAAGTCGATGGTCAGCACCTTGAGCACACCGACCGAAGTGATCGAGAACAAGGGTAACTCGCCAACGCAGGCGCCGCGGCATATGGCGTCGTTGTGGGCTGACTACAAATTCGACAGCGCCGCGCTCGATGGCCTGCGCCTGGGTGGCGGTGTGCGATATGTCGGTTATAGCTGGGCTGATGCGGAAAACACCCTGAAGGTACCTTCCTACACATTATTCGATGCCTCGATTGGTTATGACTTGAGCAAGATCGGCTTGAAGGGCGTCGATGTGCGTCTGAACGCGAACAACCTGACCAATGAGTCCTACGTCGCCTCCTGTGCGAGCCTGAACTTCTGCTACATGGGTGAAGAGCGCAACGTCGCGGCGACGGTCAGCTACCAGTTCTAAGCCTTTTGTCCTGTGCATAAAAAAGCCAGCCCCTGATGGCTCAGGGGCTGGCTTTGTCGTTTCTGTGGGGAAACTCTCATGCGTGCGTTTTTGGTGTTGTTGCATCGTTATATCGGCTTGGCCACGGCGGTTTTTTTGTTGCTGGCCGGGGTTACGGGAAGCATTCTGGCGTTCAATCATGAGCTGGATGAATGGTTGAATCCGCAGTTTTATGCCGCGTCTGCAGTGGGTGAGCGACTGCCGCCCGGTGAATTGGTTGATGCCGTGCAGAGTACCCATCCAAAGTTGCAGGTCTGGTACATGGAGTACCCGAATGAGACTGGCCACACCGCGTTGCTTGCGATGGTCCCGCGTAACGATCCGGGAACCGGCCAGCCATTCGCTGAGCGTAATCAGGTGTTCTATCTGGATCCGGTGAATGCTGAGCAAAAGGGCCAGAGGTATTGGGGCGAGTGCTGTTTTCAACGGGAGAATTTTGTCCCGTTCATTCTTGAGTTCCACTACAACCTGACGTTGCCGGGTAATTGGGGATTGTTGTTGATGGGCCTGGTTGCCATTGCCTGGGTGATCGATTGCTTCGTTGCGCTGTGGCTGACATTGCCGAGAGGAAAGCCATTCTGGAAGAAGTGGTCGACGGCCTGGAAGGTCAAGGGTGGGCATGCCTACCGGCTGAACTTCGATCTGCATCGTGCGGGGGGATTGTGGCTGTGGCTGTTGTTGCTGCCGATCGCCGTCAGCAGCGTAGCGATGAACTTACCGAGCCAGGTGTTCAAGCCTGCGGTGTCGCTGTTTTCACCGATCGAGCCGAGCGTCTATGAGGCTCGGGGGCGAATGCCTGTTGGTGATCTTGGGGTGACGCAGTTGAGTTACCAGCAAGCGTACGAAAGGGCACTACAGGAGGGGAAAAGGTTAGGACTGACTGCAGCGATCGGGGAGTTGTATTACAGCTTTGAGTACAACTTCTACGGCGCAGGATTTGGGCAGCACGACACTGAAGCCCATGGCAAATCCTGGTTGTTCTTTCATGGAACGGATGGGCGCTTGTTAGGGCAGGAGATCGCAGGACAGGGGACGTTAGGGGAACAGTTTTACCGGTTGCAATTACCGATACACGGAGGAAGGATCATTGGTGTGACCGGGCAAGTAATGATCGCGGTGTTAGGTGTTTTGATTGCAGGGTTGTCAGGTACTGGCGTCTACATCTGGTGGCGCAAATGGCAGGCTCGCCGTACCAGCAAGGCACGTAAAGCGATGTGAGAATTGGCTTTTACAAGCCCTGAAATGACAAAACCCCTGTCTGCGTTAGCAGACAGGGGTTTCGGAATTCAATCTTGACGATGACCTACTCTCACATGGGGAAACCCCACACTACCATCGGCGATGCATCGTTTCACTGCTGAGTTCGGGATGGGATCAGGTGGTTCCAACGCTCTATGGTCGTCAAGAAATTCTGTATCTGGCCCGTCAACACGGTAACAAGCCAGCAAAAACGGATGTTTCTACTAAAACAAAACCCCTGACTGCGTTAGCAGACAGGGGTTTCGGAATTTAATCTTGACGATGACCTACTCTCACATGGGGAAACCCCACACTACCATCGGCGATGCATCGTTTCACTGCTGAGTTCGGGATGGGATCAGGTGGTTCCAACGCTCTATGGTCGTCAAGAAATTCGGGTACTGAGTCGTGACCAGATGGCCTCGCTTCAGCAAATCGGGTATGTGACAGCTTTCGGTGTTTGTGAACATCGAACTTTCGGTTCGTTTCGTCTTCACACACCGCAACTTGGCCTTTCGACGCAAATTGCTTGGGTGTTATATGGTCAAGCCTCACGGGCAATTAGTATTGGTTAGCTCAACGCCTCACAGCGCTTACACACCCAACCTATCAACGTCGTAGTCTTCGACGGCCCTTCAGGGAACTCAAGGTTCCAGTGAGATCTCATCTTGAGGCAAGTTTCCCGCTTAGATGCTTTCAGCGGTTATCTTTCCCGAACATAGCTACCCGGCAATGCCACTGGCGTGACAACCGGAACACCAGAGGTTCGTCCACTCCGGTCCTCTCGTACTAGGAGCAGCCCCTCTCAAATCTCAAACGTCCACGGCAGATAGGGACCGAACTGTCTCACGACGTTCTAAACCCAGCTCGCGTACCACTTTAAATGGCGAACAGCCATACCCTTGGGACCGGCTTCAGCCCCAGGATGTGATGAGCCGACATCGAGGTGCCAAACACCGCCGTCGATATGAACTCTTGGGCGGTATCAGCCTGTTATCCCCGGAGTACCTTTTATCCGTTGAGCGATGGCCCTTCCATACAGAACCACCGGATCACTAAGACCTACTTTCGTACCTGCTCGACGTGTCTGTCTCGCAGTCAAGCGCGCTTTTGCCTTTATACTCTACGACCGATTTCCGACCGGTCTGAGCGCACCTTCGTACTCCTCCGTTACTCTTTAGGAGGAGACCGCCCCAGTCAAACTACCCACCATACACTGTCCTCGATCCGGATAACGGACCTGAGTTAGAACCTCAAAGTTGCCAGGGTGGTATTTCAAGGATGGCTCCACGCGAACTGGCGTCCACGCTTCAAAGCCTCCCACCTATCCTACACAAGCAAATTCAAAGTCCAGTGCAAAGCTATAGTAAAGGTTCACGGGGTCTTTCCGTCTAGCCGCGGATACACTGCATCTTCACAGCGATTTCAATTTCACTGAGTCTCGGGTGGAGACAGCGCCGCCATCGTTACGCCATTCGTGCAGGTCGGAACTTACCCGACAAGGAATTTCGCTACCTTAGGACCGTTATAGTTACGGCCGCCGTTTACCGGGGCTTCGATCAAGAGCTTCGCGTTAGCTAACCCCATCAATTAACCTTCCGGCACCGGGCAGGCGTCACACCCTATACGTCCACTTTCGTGTTTGCAGAGTGCTGTGTTTTTAATAAACAGTCGCAGCGGCCTGGTATCTTCGACCGGCATGAGCTTACGGAGCAAGTCCTTCACCCTCACCGGCGCACCTTCTCCCGAAGTTACGGTGCCATTTTGCCTAGTTCCTTCACCCGAGTTCTCTCAAGCGCCTTGGTATTCTCTACCCAACCACCTGTGTCGGTTTGGGGTACGGTTCCTGGTTACCTGAAGCTTAGAAGCTTTTCTTGGAAGCATGGCATCAACCACTTCGTGTTCTAAAAGAACACTCGTCATCAGCTCTCGGCCTTAAGATCCCGGATTTACCTAAGATCTCAGCCTACCACCTTAAACTTGGACAACCAACGCCAAGCTGGCCTAGCCTTCTCCGTCCCTCCATCGCAATAACCAGAAGTACAGGAATATTAACCTGTTTTCCATCGACTACGCTTTTCAGCCTCGCCTTAGGGACCGACTAACCCTGCGTCGATTAACGTTGCGCAGGAAACCTTGGTCTTTCGGCGTGGGTGTTTTTCACACCCATTGTCGTTACTCATGTCAGCATTCGCACTTCTGATACCTCCAGCAAGCTTCTCAACTCACCTTCACAGGCTTACAGAACGCTCCTCTACCGCATCATCAGAAGATGATACCCGTAGCTTCGGTGTATGGTTTGAGCCCCGTTACATCTTCCGCGCAGGCCGACTCGACTAGTGAGCTATTACGCTTTCTTTAAAGGGTGGCTGCTTCTAAGCCAACCTCCTAGCTGTCTAAGCCTTCCCACATCGTTTCCCACTTAACCATAACTTTGGGACCTTAGCTGACGGTCTGGGTTGTTTCCCTTTTCACGACGGACGTTAGCACCCGCCGTGTGTCTCCCATGCTCGGCACTTGTAGGTATTCGGAGTTTGCATCGGTTTGGTAAGTCGGGATGACCCCCTAGCCGAAACAGTGCTCTACCCCCTACAGTGATACATGAGGCGCTACCTAAATAGCTTTCGAGGAGAACCAGCTATCTCCGAGCTTGATTAGCCTTTCACTCCGATCCACAGGTCATCCGCTAACTTTTCAACGGTAGTCGGTTCGGTCCTCCAGTTAGTGTTACCCAACCTTCAACCTGCCCATGGATAGATCGCCCGGTTTCGGGTCTATTCCCAGCGACTAGACGCCCTATTAAGACTCGCTTTCGCTACGCCTCCCCTATTCGGTTAAGCTCGCCACTGAAAATAAGTCGCTGACCCATTATACAAAAGGTACGCAGTCACAGAACAAAGTCTGCTCCCACTGCTTGTACGCATACGGTTTCAGGATCTATTTCACTCCCCTCTCCGGGGTTCTTTTCGCCTTTCCCTCACGGTACTAGTTCACTATCGGTCAGTCAGTAGTATTTAGCCTTGGAGGATGGTCCCCCCATATTCAGACAAAGTTTCTCGTGCTCCGTCCTACTCGATTTCATGACTAAGAGATTTTCGCGTACAGGGCTATCACCCACTATGGCCGCACTTTCCAGAGCGTTCCGCTAATCTCAAAGCCACTTAAGGGCTAGTCCCCGTTCGCTCGCCACTACTAAGGGAATCTCGGTTGATTTCTTTTCCTCAGGGTACTTAGATGTTTCAGTTCCCCTGGTTCGCCTCTTGCACCTATGTATTCAGTACAAGATAACCATCTTATGATGGCTGGGTTCCCCCATTCAGACATCTCCGGATCAAAGTCTGTTTGCCGACTCCCCGAAGCTTTTCGCAGGCTACCACGTCTTTCATCGCCTCTGACTGCCAAGGCATCCACCGTATGCGCTTCTTCACTTGACCATATAACCCCAAGCAATCTGGTTATACTGTGAAGACGACATTCGCCGAAAATTCGAATTTCTCAATTAAGAGAACTCACAAATTTTACCTTAGCCTGATCCGTTACCAGTGAAAGTAACGTTCAGTCTATCTTTCTATCACATACCCAAATTTTTAAAGAACGAACTAGTCAAAGACTAGAAATCAACATTCATCATCACAACGATGGAATGCTCATTTCTAAGCTTTCAAACTTCAGAAGCAGTAGTGGTGGAGCCAAACGGGATCGAACCGTTGACCTCCTGCGTGCAAGGCAGGCGCTCTCCCAGCTGAGCTATGGCCCCGTATTTCTACAGGCGTTTCCCACACAAAATTGGTGGGTCTGGGCAGATTCGAACTGCCGACCTCACCCTTATCAGGGGTGCGCTCTAACCAACTGAGCTACAGACCCAATTTCGGGCTGCTTCTTTCGTCTTCTTCAATGAATCAAGCAATTCGTGTGGGAACTTATGGAGCAGCTGATGTCGTCGATTAAGGAGGTGATCCAGCCGCAGGTTCCCCTACGGCTACCTTGTTACGACTTCACCCCAGTCATGAATCACACCGTGGTAACCGTCCTCCCGAAGGTTAGACTAGCTACTTCTGGTGCAACCCACTCCCATGGTGTGACGGGCGGTGTGTACAAGGCCCGGGAACGTATTCACCGTGACATTCTGATTCACGATTACTAGCGATTCCGACTTCACGCAGTCGAGTTGCAGACTGCGATCCGGACTACGATCGGTTTTATGGGATTAGCTCCACCTCGCGGCTTGGCAACCCTTTGTACCGACCATTGTAGCACGTGTGTAGCCCAGGCCGTAAGGGCCATGATGACTTGACGTCATCCCCACCTTCCTCCGGTTTGTCACCGGCAGTCTCCTTAGAGTGCCCACCATGACGTGCTGGTAACTAAGGACAAGGGTTGCGCTCGTTACGGGACTTAACCCAACATCTCACGACACGAGCTGACGACAGCCATGCAGCACCTGTCTCAATGTTCCCGAAGGCACCAATCCATCTCTGGAAAGTTCATTGGATGTCAAGGCCTGGTAAGGTTCTTCGCGTTGCTTCGAATTAAACCACATGCTCCACCGCTTGTGCGGGCCCCCGTCAATTCATTTGAGTTTTAACCTTGCGGCCGTACTCCCCAGGCGGTCAACTTAATGCGTTAGCTGCGCCACTAAGAGCTCAAGGCTCCCAACGGCTAGTTGACATCGTTTACGGCGTGGACTACCAGGGTATCTAATCCTGTTTGCTCCCCACGCTTTCGCACCTCAGTGTCAGTATCAGTCCAGGTGGTCGCCTTCGCCACTGGTGTTCCTTCCTATATCTACGCATTTCACCGCTACACAGGAAATTCCACCACCCTCTACCATACTCTAGCTCGACAGTTTTGAATGCAGTTCCCAGGTTGAGCCCGGGGATTTCACATCCAACTTAACGAACCACCTACGCGCGCTTTACGCCCAGTAATTCCGATTAACGCTTGCACCCTCTGTATTACCGCGGCTGCTGGCACAGAGTTAGCCGGTGCTTATTCTGTCGGTAACGTCAAAATTGCAGAGTATTAATCTACAACCCTTCCTCCCAACTTAAAGTGCTTTACAATCCGAAGACCTTCTTCACACACGCGGCATGGCTGGATCAGGCTTTCGCCCATTGTCCAATATTCCCCACTGCTGCCTCCCGTAGGAGTCTGGACCGTGTCTCAGTTCCAGTGTGACTGATCATCCTCTCAGACCAGTTACGGATCGTCGCCTTGGTGAGCCATTACCTCACCAACTAGCTAATCCGACCTAGGCTCATCTGATAGCGCAAGGCCCGAAGGTCCCCTGCTTTCTCCCGTAGGACGTATGCGGTATTAGCGTTCCTTTCGAAACGTTGTCCCCCACTACCAGGCAGATTCCTAGGCATTACTCACCCGTCCGCCGCTGAATTCAGGAGCAAGCTCCTGTCATCCGCTCGACTTGCATGTGTTAGGCCTGCCGCCAGCGTTCAATCTGAGCCATGATCAAACTCTTCAGTTCAAACATCTTTGGGTTTTTAAGAAACCCTAAACTTGGCTCAGCAATCGTTGGTTACATCTTTGATTTCTCGCGGAGTAACTTGTGATGCTGATAATCTTGTTGACTATCAGTCTGACTCCACAAGCACCCACACGAATTGCTTGATTCAGTTGTTAAAGAGCGGTTGGTTAAGATCTTTCGTCTCAACCGAGGCGCGCATTCTACAGCAGCCTCATTTGCTGTCAAGTGATTATTTTCAGAAGTTTTCGAAGAATTCTTCAACAACTTCAACCACTTGCGCTTCCGATCTCTCGTCAGCGGGAGGCGAATTCTACAGCGTTACACGCTGCTGTCAACACCTCTTTTTCAACTTCCTTTCGGCTTCGATGAACTGAAGCAACTTGCTGACGAAACCTACATAACTCATTGAATCTCAAGGAGTTTTCCGTTTCGACTGCGCCGGAAGTGGGGCGAATTATAGACATCTGAAATCTGTCGTCAACTGTTAATTTCGCTTTTCTTTCAATCACTTGCAGATTGGTTAAAAAGCGACCAGAAACCTCCATATATAGCTAGAAAACACGATCCCTTCTATATAGAAGGGATTGTCAGAGCACCCCAGCCGCCTTCAACTCAGCCACCGCACCCGCCCCCAGGCCCAGCACACTCTGCAGAACCTCCAGCGTATGCTCACCCAATAAAGGAGGCGCCCGGCGATATTCAACCGGTGTCTGCGACAGGCGAATCGGGCTAGCCACTTGGGGCACCATCCCAGCCAACGCATGCGGCAGCTCTATCGCCAGGCCGCGCGCTTTTACCTGCGGATCCTCAAACACCTGCGACAGATCGTTGATCGGCCCACAAGGGACACCCGCTTGCTCCAGCTCAGCGACCCATTCGCCAGTTGTCTTGAACACCGTCGCCTGACGAATCAGCGGAATCAACACCGCCCGATTGGCCACTCGCTGCTTATTAGTAACGAAGCGCGGATCGTCTGCCCACTGCGGCTGCCCTGCCACTTCAGCAAACTTGCGGAACTGCCCGTCATTACCCACGGTAAGAATGAAATCACCATCAGCCGTAGGAAAGTCCTGATAAGGCACGATGTTCGGATGCGCATTGCCCAGGCGCTTCGGGGCATTGCCCGTCGTCAGGTAGTTCATCGCCTGGTTAGCCAGACACGCAACCTGCACATCCAGCAAAGCCATATCGATGTGCTGACCACCACCGTCGTGATCGCGATGAGCCAGCGCCGCCAGAATCGCCACCGTCGAATACAGACCGGTGAGGATATCCGTCAACGCCACACCCACCTTCACCGGCCCGGCACCTTCATCACCCTCGGGACGACCGGTCAGGCTCATCAGCCCTCCCAGCCCCTGAATCATGAAGTCATAGCCGGCACGCTTGGCATACGGCCCGGTCTGGCCGAACCCGGTAATCGAGCAATAGATCAGGTTTGGATTGATCGCCTTCAGCGACTCATAGTCCAGCCCATAAGCCGCCAGACCACCGACCTTGAAGTTCTCGATGAGGATGTCCGACTTCGCCGCCAGCTCTCTCACCAGCTTCTGACCCTCAGGGCGAGTGAAGTCGATGGTCACCGATTGCTTGTTGCGGTTCGCCGACAGGTAATAGGCCGCTTCTGACGTATTCTCGCCATAAGCGTCTTTAAGGAAGGGCGGCCCCCAGGCGCGAGTGTCGTCACCATTGCCCGGGCGCTCGACCTTGATCACCTCGGCGCCAAGGTCGGCAAGGATCTGCCCGGCCCACGGCCCGGCCAACACGCGCGATAAATCCAATACCCGCAGATGCGACAGCGCGCCCATGGTCGCTCTCCTATTAATAGAACGCCTGCAGACCGGTTTGCGCACGGCCAAGGATCAGCGCGTGGACGTCGTGGGTACCTTCATAGGTATTCACCACTTCCAGGTTGACCAGATGACGGGCCACGCCGAATTCATCGGAGATACCGTTACCACCGAGCATGTCGCGAGCCATGCGGGCGATGTCCAGCGACTTGCCGCAGGAGTTGCGCTTCATGATCGACGTGATTTCGACCGCAGCCGTGCCTTCATCCTTCATGCGACCCAGACGCAGGCAGCCTTGCAGCGCCAGCGTGATCTCGGTCTGCATGTCGGCCAGTTTCTTCTGGATCAACTGAGTAGCGGCCAATGGGCGACCGAATTGTTGACGATCCAGTGTGTATTGGCGAGCGGTGTGCCAGCAGAATTCGGCAGCGCCCAGTGCACCCCAGGAGATGCCATAACGCGCGGAGTTGAGGCAGGTGAACGGACCTTTCAGACCACGCACGTCCGGGAAGATGTTCTCTTCCGGCACGAACACGTTGTCCATGACGATCTCACCGGTGATCGACGCGCGCAGACCGACCTTACCGTGAATCGCCGGAGCGCTCAGGCCTTTCCAGCCCTTCTCCAGTACGAAACCACGGATGTCGCCAGCATCGTCTTTGGCCCAGACCACGAACACATCGGCGATCGGGCTGTTGGTGATCCACATCTTCGCGCCGGTCAGGCTGTAGCCACCGTCGACTTTACGTGCACGGGTAATCATCGCGCCCGGATCGGAACCGTGGTTTGGCTCGGTCAGGCCGAAGCAGCCGATCCACTCGCCGGAAGCCAGCTTCGGCAGGTATTTCTGCTTCTGTGCTTCAGTGCCGAATTCGTTGATCGGCACCATGACCAAGGAAGACTGCACGCTCATCATCGAGCGGTAGCCGGAGTCGACACGCTCGACTTCACGGGCAATCAGACCGTAGCTGACATAGTTCAGACCGCTGCCGCCGTACTGCTCAGGGATGGTCGCGCCCAACAGGCCGACTTCGCCCATCTCGCGGAAGATCGCCGGGTCAGTCTTCTCATGACGGAAAGCTTCGAGAACACGCGGTGCGAGGCTCTGTTGAGCGAACTGCTCGGCGGTGTCGCGGATCATGCGCTCCTCTTCAGTGAGCTGTTGATCCAGCAGCAGGGGATCGATCCAGTTGAAGCTAGCTTTACCGCCCATGAGTGTGTCCTCGCAAATCGGGTGAATTAACGTGGCATTGATCGTAGGCGCGGTTCGCCGTCGCGGCAAACGAGGATTTCGCATTCTGTTGTGCTAATTTCTCACTCCGAAACGTCGCGAAATGCCTTTTATGCGGCGCATTAGTGAGGTTGATGTACATGCGCAGGAAGATCCCCAGCACCACAGCACTGATCAGTTTCGAGGCCGCCGCGCGTCACGAGAGCTTTACCCGCGCCGCTGAAGAACTTTCCCTCACCCAAGGCGCCATTTGCCGACAGATCGCCAGCCTAGAGGAGTTCCTCAGCGTGGAACTGTTCCGACGCTCGCGACGCGGAGTGAAACTGACCGAAGCAGGACTTTCCTACAGCCGCCGCGTCGCCACGCAACTTGATGCGGTTGAGCGCGACACACTTTCAGTGATGGGCCAGCAAGGCACGAATGTGATCGAACTGGCGGTAGTGCCGACGTTCGGCACGCAATGGCTGCTGCCACGGCTCAAGGATTTCCAGCTCAAACACCCGAAGGTCACCGTCAACCTGACCAACCGCACTCGCCCCTTCCTGTTTGCCGATACCGAGTTCGATGCAGCGATCTACTTCGGCGATGCCGACTGGTCGGGCACCGAATCCCACAGACTGATGGGCGAGAATCCGATGGCGGTGTGCAGCCCGGCCCTACTCGGTGACAAGACACATCTGACAGCCGAGGCAATCGCCGAGCTACCTTTGTTGCAGCAGACCACCCGCCCTTATGCCTGGCGCCAATGGTTCAACTCACAACACCTGAATATCCCCCGCGACATGACAGGTCCACGCTACGAGCTATTCTCCATGCTCGCCCAAGCCGCCATGCACGACATGGGCATTGCGCTGATTCCACCGTTCCTGATTCAACGTGAACTGGCCGAGAAGCGCTTGGTGATTGCCAACTCCCAGGCACTCTCGAGCATCAAGGCCTATTACCTGATGATTCCCGAACGAAAGGTCGAATCAGCGTCATTGAAGGCATTTCGTGACTGGCTGGTAACCCAGGCACAGAGCTACAGCCTTGAAGGGTAAAGGCTCACAGCGATAATTAACCCCGTAGTCAGGAAATCAAAAGCCCTACAGATATAAGTATTTGTCGCAATTGCACAGACTGTATCCGAAAGTCGTACAGACGTCCCACAAGCGCCTGACGACGTGGCTTTGAGCCTTCATCAGCGACGCATTAGTACCTATTCACGTCACCGATGAGAAATTTTTCCATATTCGGCCAGAATCCTTGCAAGGCACGGCCTGCAAGGGATTCAGCTGGCCATCTGCGACATTCGGTCACGGCATGACTTGTAGTTAATTTTCCGTCACCCGTCATAATCCCTTGAAGGGCATAAAGTTCGCCTGCAAAATGCCGCGCCCCGCCCTGATTTGGCGGGATCGTGCTGATCGGCCGCCCCAGTCGCACCATCCGTAGTGCATGGGTTTACTCAATAAGATCACGCAGGAGATTTGACGTGCACATTGGTGTTCCTCTCGAAACCCAGACCGGTGAAACACGGGTTGCTGCAACCCCGGAAACCATTAAAAAGCTGATCAGCCAAGGTCATAAGGTCACTGTGCAAACCGGCGCCGGCGTAAAAGCCAGTGTGGTCGACAGTGCCTATGAAGCGGCAGGCGCAACCATTGGCAGTGCCAATGACGCGTTTGGCGCCGAGCTGATTCTCAAAGTGGTCGCCCCAAGCGATGCCGAACTGACGCTGATCAAGCGCGGTACGGTGCTGGTGGGCATGCTCAACCCGTTCAACAACGAAACCATCGCGAAGATGGCCGAGTGCGGCATTACCGCGTTCGCCCTCGAAGCGGCGCCGCGCACCTCGCGCGCGCAGAGTCTCGATGTGCTGTCGTCGCAGGCGAACATTGCCGGCTATAAGGCTGTGTTACTGGCCGCTCACCACTATCCACGTTTCATGCCGATGCTGATGACCGCTGCGGGTACCGTGAAAGCGGCGCGCGTGCTGATTCTTGGCGCCGGCGTGGCCGGGTTGCAGGCGATCGCCACGGCGAAACGTCTGGGTGCGGTGATCGAAGCGTCTGACGTACGTCCGGCGGTAAAAGAGCAGATCGAATCCCTCGGCGCGAAGTTCGTCGACGTGCCGTACGAGACCGATGAAGAGCGCGAATGCGCCGTCGGTGTCGGCGGTTACGCGCGGCCAATGCCAGCGAGCTGGATGCAGCGTCAGGCGCAGGCTGTGCACGAGCGCGCCAAGCAGGCTGATATCGTCATCACCACCGCGCTGATTCCGGGCCGCAAGGCGCCGACGCTGTTAAGCGCGGAGACCGTGGCGCAGATGAAACCGGGCTCGGTGGTCATCGACCTCGCCGCCGCTCAGGGTGGCAACTGCCCGCTGACCGTGGCCGATCAAGTCGTGATCGAGAATGGCGTGACCATTTGCGGCCCGACCAACCTGGCCGGCGAAGTCGCTGCAGACGCCTCGGCACTGTACGCACGCAACCTGCTGGACTTCCTCAAGCTGGTCTTCACTAAAGAAGGCCAGTTCGACGTCAACCTCGAAGACGACATCGTCGCCGCGTGCCTGATGTGCCGCGACGGCCAAGTCATCCGCAAAAACGCCTAAGCAGGGATTCAGACGATGGAAGAGCTTATCTCCCCCGGTATCTACAACCTGATCATCTTCGTGCTGGCGATTTATGTCGGTTACCACGTGGTCTGGAACGTTACACCTGCGCTGCACACGCCGTTGATGGCGGTGACCAACGCCATTTCGGCGATCGTGATCGTCGGCGCCATGCTCGCGGCGGCACTAACTGTCACGCCGCTGGGCAAAACCATGGGCACCCTCGCCGTGGCACTGGCTGCAGTCAACGTCTTTGGTGGCTTCCTGGTCACCCGCCGCATGCTTGAGATGTTCAAGAAGAAAGCCCCGAAAGTAAAAGAAGAGGCGCCGAAGTAATGAGCATGAATCTCGTCACGACGCTCTACCTGATCGCGTCGATCTGCTTTATCCAGGCCCTCAAAGGCCTGTCGCACCCGACCACCTCGCGGCGCGGCAACCTGTTCGGCATGCTCGGCATGGCGTTGGCGATCCTCACCACCGTCGGCCTCATCTATAAGCTCGGCGCTGAGCTCGCGACTGCCGGTATCGGCTACGTGATTGTTGGCCTGTTGGTCGGCGGCACGGCCGGTTCGATCATGGCCAAGCGCGTTGAAATGACCAAGATGCCGGAACTGGTCGCCTTCATGCACAGCATGATCGGCCTCGCGGCAGTCTTCATCGCCATCGCTGCGGTGGTTGAGCCGCAATCGCTGGGCATCGTTAAACAGTTGGGCGACTCGATCCCGGCGGGCAATCGTCTGGAGCTGTTCCTCGGCGCGGCGATCGGTGCAATCACCTTCTCCGGTTCGGTGATTGCGTTCGGCAAGTTGTCGGGCAAGTACAAGTTCCGGCTGTTCCAGGGCGCACCGGTACAGTTCACCGGTCAGCACAAGCTGAACGCCGTGCTGGGTCTGGCTACGCTGGCACTCGGCCTGACCTTCATGTTCACCGGCAACCTCACCGCGTTCGCGCTGATGCTGGCGCTGGCGTTCGTGATGGGCGTGCTGATCATCATCCCGATTGGCGGTGCAGACATGCCGGTCGTGGTGTCGATGCTCAACAGCTATTCGGGCTGGGCGGCGGCAGGTATCGGCTTCTCGCTGAACAACTCGATGCTGATCATTGCCGGTTCGCTGGTGGGTTCGAGCGGTGCGATCCTCTCGTACATCATGTGCAAGGCGATGAACCGTTCCTTCTTTAATGTACTGCTCGGCGGTTTCGGCAACACAGCCGATGCAGGCCCTGCCGGTGCGAAAGAAGCCCGCCCGGTAAAATCCGGTTCGGCTGACGACGCGACTTTCCTGCTGACCAACGCCGACACCGTGATCATCGTGCCGGGTTATGGCTTGGCAGTAGCGCGTGCACAACATGCGCTGAAAGAGCTGACCGAGAAGCTGACCCACCGTGGTGTGACCGTGAAGTACGCGATCCACCCGGTTGCCGGGCGTATGCCGGGGCACATGAACGTTCTGCTCGCCGAGGCCGAAGTGCCTTACGATCAGGTGTTCGAGATGGAAGACATCAACTCCGAGTTCGGCCAGGCCGACGTGGTGTTGGTGCTCGGCGCGAACGACGTGGTCAACCCGGCCGCGAAGAACGATCCGAAATCGCCGATTGCCGGCATGCCGATTCTCGAAGCGTTCAAGGCCAAGACCATCATCGTCAACAAGCGCTCGATGGCCAGCGGCTATGCCGGCCTGGACAACGAACTGTTCTATCTGGACAAGACCATGATGGTCTTCGGCGACGCGAAGAAAGTCATCGAAGACATGGTTAAAGCGGTCGAATAATTCCCCGCTGCAACACCGAACGCCCCGACTTGTCGGGGCGTTTCTGTTTGCGCAAACAGTCGGACAATTTGCCGCGTTGTTGCAGATCCAGTAACGGTGTTTTACTTGAAACCTGCTGAATAGACGCCTCGTTTGCGACCTTGGTAGCGGGACAGGCGCCCGTCAAATTCACTAGACTGCGCATCCTGCTACTCGCTTCCCGAGATAATAATCCATGTACCGTGACCGTATTCGCCTGCCTTCGTTGTTGGACAAAGTGATGAGCGCCGCCGACGCAGCCGCTCTGATTGAGGACGGCATGACCGTTGGCATGAGCGGTTTCACCCGCGCCGGCGAAGCCAAAGCCGTCCCTCACGCGTTGGCCGAGCGCGCCAAGGTCACGCCGCTGAAGATCAGCCTGATGACCGGTGCCAGCCTGGGCAACGACCTCGACAAGCAACTGACCGAGGCCGGCGTACTGTCGCGGCGCATGCCGTTCCAGGTCGACAGCACTTTGCGCAAGGCGATCAACGCCGGCCAGGTGATGTTCATCGATCAGCACCTGTCGGAAACCGTTGAGCAACTGCGCAATCAGCAACTGAAGCTGCCGGACATCGCGGTCATCGAAGCCGTGGCCATCACCGAACAGGGCCACATCGTGCCGACCACCTCGGTGGGCAACTCGGCGAGTTTCGCGATTTTCGCCAAACAGGTGATCGTCGAGATCAACCTGGCGCACAACGCCAACCTCGAAGGCCTGCACGACATTTATATCCCGACGTACCGCCCAACGCGCACGCCGATCCCGCTGGTGAAAGTCGACGACCGCATCGGCAGCACCGCGATTCCGATTCCGCCGGAGAAGATTGTCGCCATCGTCATCACCCAGCAGGCCGATTCGCCGTCCACCGTGTCGTCGCCGGACGTCGACACCAACGCCATCGCCGATCACCTGATTACCTTCTTCAAGCAGGAAGTCGACGCCGGGCGCATGACCAACAAGCTCGGCCCGTTGCAGGCCGGGATCGGCAACATTGCCAACGCGGTGATGTGCGGCCTGATCGATTCGCCGTTCGAAGACCTGACCATGTACTCCGAAGTGCTGCAGGATTCGACGTTCGACCTGATCGATGCCGGCAAGCTGAGTTTTGCTTCGGGCAGCTCGATCACCCTGTCGGAGCGCCGCAACAGCGACGTGTTCGGCAATCTGGAGAAGTACAAGGACAAACTGGTGCTGCGGCCGCAGGAGATCTCCAACCATCCGGAGGTGGTGCGGCGCCTGGGCATCATCGGCATCAACACGGCGCTGGAGTTCGACATCTACGGCAACGTCAACTCCACGCACGTCTGTGGCACGCGGATGATGAATGGCATCGGCGGTTCTGGCGATTTCGCGCGTAACGCGCACCTGGCGGTGTTCGTGACCAAGTCGATCGCCAAGGGCGGCGCGATTTCCAGTGTGGTGCCGATGGTTAGCCACGTTGACCATACCGAGCATGATGTCGACATTCTGGTGACTGAAGTTGGGCTGGCCGACTTGCGCGGCTTGGCGCCACGGGAACGGGCGCGAGTGATCATCGATAACTGTGTTCACCCTGATTTCCGTCAGGCATTGAACGATTACTTCACGGCGGCCTGTGCAATCGGTGGTCACACCCCGCACATCCTGCGTGAAGCCCTGAGCTGGCACATGAATCTGGAAGAAACCGGGCGCATGCTCGCTGTCTGATTCACACAGATAAACCGCCGACGCAAATACAGTTTGCGTCGGCGGATTTTTTAAGCCTCCCTACCTGACAAAAACTGTACTGCTGTACCGGTCATTTCCTACAGGCTTTACCTACTTTTCCGAGTGAATCGAGCAAAAATGCACCACTTGAGTGCGGACAAGTACAGTTTGCTCAATTTTGACCCGTACACCCCCTATAAACAGTTAACTGGTCACTCACAATACAGTTGAACTGTATCTAGAGAGACTAGGCAAACGAGAGGATCATGGGCACCAGTCAAACCACTACCTGATCCCGCCACAAGCGGAAGGATGTCAACCATGGAACGTACACTCAGTTCCGAACTGTTCTTCGAAGACAAAGCTGTAAACACCCAGGCTTCCCTGCCTCTGCGCGTTATCGCCAACCTGATGTTGTGGCAGCGCCGCATCTCCAGCCGCCACCAACTGGCTCGTCTGGATTCGCGTCTGCTGGCTGACGCCGGCATCAGCGAAGCACAACGCTACGAAGAGCTGAGCAAGCCGTTCTGGCGCTAAGTAGCGTCGCTGGCTCTGGTCGTTAGACCCACCGCCAGCAACCCGAATTGAACAAACAAAACCCGTCGTGGGAAACCGCGACGGGTTTTGTCGTTTTTGGCTCTAAAAAAGCCATACCAGTACAGTTCACATCATTCGAAATAAGACCATTACAATTGTAGGAGCTGCCGAAGGCTGCGATCTTTTGATCTTGAAAATCCAAAGCAAAAGATCGCAGCCTTCGGCAGCTCCTACAGTTTTTCGTCTGGATGCTGGTTAGGTATCGGGTTCTGCGCCTAATATCCACGCAGAACGTGGCGAATGCTGTGTCACTGGCGTCTGACTCCTCAGATACCGAGCCACCTCTCTCTACGGTTTATCCAAAGGAGTTACACCATGTCCCGTCTTCGCCTGCTCAGTGCCGCCGCCCTGTTGGCCGTGGCTGCCAACGCCAGCGCCACCAGCTTCATCGTGACCACCGACGCCGTTGTCGGCGCTCTGAAATCCTCGTCCGACGCCACGTCCGATGTGACTTCATCCTTCCGTGACGACAAAATCGTCCTCGCCGCCCGTGACGACGCTGCCAGCTTCGTGGCCAGCGAAGGTGAAATCCGTGGGGTGAAACTGGAAAGCGCACTGGATCACATCCGTCACCATGCGCCACAGTTGCAAGCCACTGACGCACAACTGGCGCAGGCCATCCTGACGATCTAAGCGCCAGGTACCCATCGGGACACGCCGGTCGTGTCCCGATGTTTCGGCGCTGGCTCTGGCCCGGGCATTGCGCTAGCCTTTGGGCTCACCAAAAATTACCGAGTCCGATGCGCTTTCTTCCAAATCTACTGATTCCCTCCGTATTGTTCACCGCCTGCTGGACGGCGCCGGTCAATGCCTTTGATGCTTTCAACGCGTCGACCCAAGGCACCGTCGTCAGTGGTTACGCCACCAGCATGGTGTCTTCCGCACCGTTCGACCGTAAACTGCTGCTCGCCGCCCATGATGACGCGGCTGCATTTGTTGCCAGTGACGGTGAATGGCGAGGTGCTCGTCTGGAATCTGCGTTGCATTACCTGCGCAAAACCCGGCCGAAACTTCATGTCAGCGACCTTGAACTGGCAGAAGCAATTCTCGTCCAATAGTTATCCTGTACCCCAGTTATCCTTGCCCTTCCGGAGTCGTTCCATGCGTAGCCCGCTGATTGCTGCCGCCCTTGGCCTGTTTTTGTTGGCCGACGTGGCCCAGGCGCACACCCTGGTAGCCACCAGTAACATCATCGTTCGTGCCTCCCAGCGCACCATCGATTTCACCTCCGACACCACCACGTCGATTCGCGATTCGAAAATCATCCGCGAAGCCCACGACGACGCTGCCAGTTTCGTTGCCACTAACGGTGATATCCGTGGCGCGCATCTGGAAGCCGCGCTCAATACCCTGCGCACCCGTGTGCCGGAAGCGCGCGACGCCAGTGATCAGGTTCTCGCCGAAGCCATCCTCGCACTGTGAAGTCACTCGGCACCTGGCTGCTGGCCGGGGCGTTGTTGCTGCTTGGCAACAACGCCCACGCCGGCCTGCAACTGCGGCTCAAGACCGACGGTCTGAGTCCCGCCCAACAACAGGCCAGCCAGGCGCTGATCGATGAGGCAATGCAAAAGTTGCCGCCGAGCTTTATCGAGCGGCTGGATCGGCGCATCGATGTCGGCTGGACCGACGACATGCCGAGCAACGCCTATGGCCAGGCCACGCTGGTGGCCGAACTCGATCTGAATCGCAAACTGCTCGCCAGCCTGACTGACGGCAGCGCAGCCAAAGAAAAAACCAATCGCCCCCACGGCACTGTGCGTCAGGAACTGCTCGCCACGGTGCTGCATGAAATCACCCACATTTATGATCGCGCGCGCCTGTGGCCGAGTGCCGAGCGCACGCTGATCCAGCGTTGCACTCGACGGTTCAACAGCGCCGGGCTGATCGGCATCCCCGATGAATGCCGTGGCCAGAACGGCCGTCGCTTCACCCTCAGCGATGATCCGCGCCTGCTCGACCTCGCCGGTTGGCAGCAATACGTCGGTCGTCGTGGTGAACGCGAACAACACAACCGGCAGATCGCTCGTAGCCCGGACCTGTACGAAATCTCCAGCCCGAAGGAGTTCGTCGCGGTCAACATGGAGTACTTCCTCCTCGATCCGAGCTATGCCTGCCGTCGCCCGGCGCTGTATCGCTATTACCAGGAGCACTTCGGCTGGGCGCCGCCGGCCAAAGACGCCTGCAGCAAAACTTTCTCGTTCCTCAATGCCGGCAACGACTTCGCCAAGCAACCCTTGGGGCAGGTCGATCCCGAGCGGGTGTATGCCGTCGACTATCTGCTGGCCGAGGCCAATCAGAACTGGGTCAGCCGTTGGGGCCACAGCATGTTGCGTCTGGTGATCTGCGCACCGGGCCGCCCGCGCGGGCCGGATTGCCGACTCGATCTGGACCAGCATCTGGTGTTGTCCTACCGCGCCTTCGTCGGCGATGTGCAGCTGTCGAGCTGGGATGGACTGGTCGGCAAATACCCATCACGGCTGTTCGTACTGCCGCTCGCGCAGGTCATCGACGAATACACCAAGACCGAATTGCGCAGCCTCGCCTCGGTGCCGCTGAACCTGTCCCGCGACGAGATCGAAGGCGTAGTCGAGCATGCGGCCGAGATGCACTGGAGCTATGACGGCAACTACTTCTTCCTCTCCAACAACTGTGCAGTGGAAGGTTTGAAACTGTTGCGCAGCGGCAGTAACAACAACCAGTTCGTGGGTCTGGACAGCATCATGCCCAACGGTTTGCTGGAAGTGATGAAGGGCCGTGGTCTGGCGGACACCAGTGTGCTGGATGATCCGAAAGAAGCCTTGCGTCTGGGCTATCGCTTCGACTCGTTCCGCGATCGCTATCAGGCGATGTTCGATGTGCTGAAGAAGCAATTGCCGATCAAGCAGAACACCGTCGAAGAATGGCTTTCACTGACAGCCGAAGAACGCCGTGAGTGGTTTGAGCGCGCCGACTTGCGCACCAGCGCCGCGTTATTGTTGCTAGAGCAGGCGAGTTATCGCCGCCAGTTGTTGCTGGCTCAGGATGAGGTCAAGCAACGCTACCTCGGCGCGCGGGAGCTGGAAAACGGCGGCATGGACAAGGCCAACGCGACCTTGCAGGAAATCCTCGCCAATAGCGGGTTCCTCAGCCGTCCGGCGGAATTGCTCGACGCCAAGGGTTACGGATTGCCACAGCCGACCGAGTTCACTCGACTGGAAGCGGAGAGCAGTCAGCGGCAGAAGAAGCTGCTGGCACTGTCGGGTGATCTCGACGCCGAAGTGCGCAAGTTGCTGGAGCCCAAGCGGGCTGCGGAGATTGCGGCCAGCGAAGAGAACGTGAAGCAGATTGGCGCGCATCTGCGCAAACTGCACAAGGCCTCCGGCGGACTGGAACTGCCCTGAAAAAAAGACCGCAGCCATTGGCTGCGGTCTTTTTTATTGCCTGCGGATCAATACAAAACGCCATCGAGAATTTCGTAGACGATCCCGGTGCCCACCGCGATCAGCACGATATCGCCCCCCGCCCGACGCCATTCGTAGCCCGGATACACCGGCAAACGACCTAACGCCCGATTATCCAGACGCTCGCCGTAATAGCCATGCGGCAACGGTCGCCCACGCTCCAGATGAATCCCCGGAGGTGGCGGCGCACCGCGGACAAAGTAGCCATGATTGTCACGAATGGTCTGGCGTAAAGGCCCGAAGTCGTGAGGCGGCGGACCACCACGGTGATCATTCTGTGGGCCACGGTGGTCGTCACCGTGATTGTCGCCGCGGTTATCGTGCTGGCCCTGCTGTGGGCCGCCGTGGTCGTGATCGTCGCGCTGATCAGCGCTGGCCAGCAGCGGAGTCGCACTGATCAACAGCACGCCCAGTCCGGCTATCAGACATTTCGGCATTTTCATCGGGTCTTTCCTCACGGCACAAACAGCAAAAAGGGACTCAGAACCTGGTTCTGAATCCCTCGGTCTTGCTCATTTAGTCTGTGCCTCGAAGCGCTAATTCCTCTGTATCAGGAACTTTACCTTCAGCTGACGCGGGCCTTACGCACGCCTTCCGACAGTGCCGAGCACAAGCTCAATACGCCGTCGACGGCTTGAGCAGGCGTGGTCGCATTGGCGATGTGATCGATCAACGCCGAGCCCACCACCACGCCGTCGGCCAGACGTGCGATGGACGCTGCTTGCTCCGGCGTACGGATACCAAAACCGATGCTGATCGGCAGATCGGTATGCCGACGCAGACGGGTCACCGCTTCCTCAACGTGTTCCAGCGTTGCGGCGCCAGCACCGGTGACACCGGCCACCGACACGTAGTAAACGAAACCGGAGCTGCCATTGAGCACCTTCGGCAGACGTGCGTCGTCAGTGGTCGGCGTGGTCAGACGGATGAAGTCCAGACCGGCAGCCTGCGCCGGATCGCACAGCTCAGCGTTGTGCTCAGGCGGCATGTCGACCACGATCAGGCCATCGACGCCGGCCTCTTTCGCGTCAGCGATGAAGCGTTCAACGCCATACATGTGGATCGGATTGAAGTAGCCCATCAGTACCAGCGGCGTATCGCTGTTGCCTTCGCGGAACTCGCGAACCATTTGCAGGGTTTTCACCAGGTTCTGCTTGGCGCCCAAGGCACGGATGTTCGCCAGTTGAATCGCCGGGCCGTCGGCCATCGGGTCGGTAAACGGCATGCCCAGCTCGATCACATCGGCGCCAGCACCCGGCAAGCCTTTGAGGATCGCCAGCGAAGTGTCGTAGTCCGGATCACCGGCAGTGACGAAGGTCACCAGCGCGGCGCGGTTCTGTTCTTTGAGGTCGGCAAAACGGGTTTGCAGGCGGCTCATCAGTGTTTCTCCTGCTTGGATGGCTCTTGTTGAGAGTTTTCCATATGGTGCATGACGGTCTGCATGTCTTTGTCGCCACGGCCCGACAGGTTGACCACCATCAGGTGATCCTTCGGCAGCTTCGGTGCACGTTTGAACACTTCAGCCAGAGCGTGAGCGCTTTCCAGGGCAGGAATGATCCCTTCGAGGCGGCAGCATTTGTGGAACGCGTCGAGGGCTTCGTCGTCGGTCACCGAGGTGTATTGAACGCGGCCGATGTCATGCAACCAGGCGTGCTCAGGACCAATGCCGGGGTAATCGAGGCCAGCGGAGATCGAGTGAGCGTCGATGATCTGGCCATCGTCGTCCTGCAGCAGGAAGGTGCGGTTACCGTGCAACACACCCGGAACACCGCCATTCAGGCTGGCTGCATGCTTACCGGTTTCGATGCCGTAACCGGCGGCTTCAACGCCGATGATCTCAACGCTCTTGTCGTCGAGGAACGGGTGGAACAGGCCCATCGCGTTGGAACCGCCACCGATGCACGCCACCAGGCTGTCCGGCAGACGGCCTTCCTGAGCCTGCAACTGATCACGGGTTTCCTTGCCGATCACGGCCTGGAAGTCGCGAACCATCGCCGGGTAAGGATGCGGGCCGGCCACGGTGCCGATCAGGTAGAAGGTGTTGTCGACGTTGGTTACCCAGTCACGCAGGGCTTCGTTCATCGCGTCTTTCAGGGTGCCGGTACCGGCCACCACAGGAATCACTTCAGCGCCCAGCAGCTTCATGCGGAAGACGTTGGCCTGCTGACGTTCGATGTCAGTGGTGCCCATGTAGATCACGCAATCCAGACCGAAACGCGCAGCGACGGTGGCGGTGGCCACGCCGTGCATGCCAGCGCCGGTCTCGGCGATGATGCGTTTCTTGCCCATCCGCCGCGCCAGCAGGATCTGGCCGATGCAGTTGTTAATCTTGTGCGCGCCGGTGTGGTTCAGCTCTTCGCGCTTGAGGTAGATCTTGGCGCCGCCGCAGAACTCGGTCAGACGTTCAGCGAAATACAGCGGACTCGGACGGCCGACGTAATCACGCTGGAAGTAGGCCAATTCTTCTTTGAATGCCGGATCTTCCTTGGCCGCTTCGTATTCGCGGGCCAGATCGAGGATCAACGGCATCAGGGTTTCCGCCACGTAGCGGCCACCGAACGAGCCGAACAGGCCGTTATCGTCCGGGCCGTTACGCAGATCAGAGGTGTTCGAAGTCTGGGTCATGAGTCGCTCCAGGTGAATTCGGGTCAAAAGACAATGACGACCACTCTACCCCTGACGTTCCAGACTGAAAACCGATAAGATCGCCACAACCTGTCAGGAAAACTCACAGATACCATGAGCCACGACCTTCCTCCGCTGAACGCATTGCGTGCGTTCGAAGCGACCGCCCGATTGAACAGCGTCAGCCAGGCTGCCGAGCAGTTGCACGTCACGCATGGCGCGGTCAGTCGTCAGCTCAAAGTGCTGGAAGAGCACTTGGGCGTCAGTCTGTTCGTCAAGGATGGGCGCGGCTTGAAACTCACAGATGCCGGCATGCGTTTGCGCGATGCCAGTGGCGAGGCGTTTGACCGGTTGCGCAGTGTTTGCGCGGAATTGACGCAAAGCACGGCGGATGCGCCTTTCGTACTGGGTTGCTCGGGAAGTCTGCTGGCGCGCTGGTTTATCCCGCGCTTGGGGCGATTGAATGCCGATCTGCCGGATTTGCGCCTGCATCTGTCGGCGGGTGAAGGCGATCTCGATCCACGACGTCCGGGACTGGATGCTTTGCTGCTGTTCGCCGAGCCACCATGGCCTGCGGACATGCAGGTCTATGAACTGGCCGCAGAACGCATCGGTCCGGTCATGAGTCCGCTGTTCAGCGGTTATCAGCGCTTGGAAACCGCGCCAGCCTCGGCGCTGCTCAATGAACCACTGCTGCACACCACTTCGCGTCCGCAAGCCTGGCCGAGTTGGGCGCAGCAGAACGCACTCGACGCAAAAGCGTTGAAGCTGGGGCAAGGTTTCGAGCATTTGTATTACTTGCTGGAAGCAGCAGTGGCAGGCCTTGGCGTGGCCATCGCGCCGGAGCCGCTGGTAACAGAAGATTTGAAGGCCGGTCGCCTGGTTGCACCATGGGGCTTCTGTGAAACCCCGGCGCAACTGGCGTTGTGGCTACCCAAGCGCGCCGCAGACGGGCGCGCCCGGCAACTGGCGCAATGGCTCAAGAACGAGCTGCGCCAGAGCGATCACTCGCCGCGCTTGAACAGCAAGTAAGCCGCGAGCAGACCGATTGCACCGACCGCCACACCGGCCGTCGTCCACGGATGTTCCTGCGCGTAATCACGGGTGGCGATCCCGGTTTCACGGGTTTTAACCTTGACTTCTTCATAGGCATCGCTGAGCAGGTGACGCGAATGTTTCAGCGCACTTTCGGCATTGCTTTTCAGCGCCTTGAGGGTCTTGCGCGACTCGTCCGAAGCGTCGTCCTTCAAGCTTTCCAACGATTTGAGCAGACTCTCGATCTCGGCTTCCATGCTTTGCAACGAGGCTTTACGTAAAGAGGTGTTGGCCATGGTGGCTCTCCTGCATTGGTGATGAGTGGCGTGTGTTGGTTGGGACTTCAGCGGTTTGAGAAAGTGCAGAAAATCTGAACTTCGCTTGCGCAAAGCCGCCGAAATCAACAGTGCAGATTCACTGCTAGTCTCAATTCCACACGCCAAGGAGATCGTTATGAGTGACCATCACACGTACAAGAAAGTCGAGCTGGTCGGTTCGTCCGCCAGCAGCATCGAAGACGCCATCAACAACGCGCTGGCCGAAGCCAACAAGAGCATCAAGCATCTTGAGTGGTTTGAAGTGGTCGATACCCGTGGCCACATCAAGGACGGCAAGGCTGCGCACTTTCAGGTGACGCTGAAAGTCGGCTTCCGCATTGCCAGCAGCTGAGTTTGGTCTAGTCTTCTGAACTTGCGCGCTGGCCGAGTGCCATAGGAATGGCAAAGCGCTACAGGGTGAGTGCATCGGGTGGATGACCTGATGCCCGCCTCTTTCAATCCGACCAGGGAGTGCGACCGATGAAGAAGTTCATGTTGGCAGTAGGTTTGTTGAGCCTTGCGGGTGGTGCGTTTGCTGCCGGTAAGCCATGTGAAGAGCTGAAAAGCGAGATTGCGGCGAAGCTGGATGCCAAGGGCGTTTCCGGGTATTCGCTGGAGATTGTTGATAAGGGCGCAGCGTCTGACGGCAAAGTCGTTGGCTCCTGCGAGGGCGGCGCCAAGGAAATCGTCTACAAGCGCGGTTGATCGTGACTGAAATGCAAAAGCCGACGTGAAGGCGTCGGCTTTTTTGTGTCCGGGATTTGGGATTTTTGGTGGATTTGAAATCGAACCCCCTCACCCCAGCCCTCTCCCCCCAGGGGGGCGAGGGGGAAAGGGAGCAGATCGGGGGTTGTTCAGAGCCTGAGTACGACTGGATTTTTCAGGTCGGCGTATCTCGAACAGTCAACCCGGTCAGTCCCCTCTCCCTCCGGGAGAGGGTTAGGGTGAGGGGCTTTTCAGCCCTTCATCACCTGCGCCAACAACTCGTACGAATGCACTCGATCAGCGTGTTCGTAGAGATCACTGGTGAAAATCAGCTCGTCGGCCTGCGTCTGCTCAACCAGCACCTCAAGCTTGGCGCGGATCTTCTGCGGGCTCCCCACCATCGCCAGCCCCAGGAAATCCCCCACCGCCTCACGCTCATGCGGTAGCCACAGCCCGTCCATGGTCTTCACCGGCGGACGCTGCACCAGACTCTGCCCACGCATCAACGCAAGAATGCGCTGGTACACCGAAGTCGCCAGGTAATCGGCTTGTTCATCGGTATCGGCGGCCACCAGCGGCACGCCGAGCATCACGTACGGTTTGTCGAGCACCGCCGAAGGCTTGAAGTGATTGCGATAAACGCGGATCGCCTCATGCATGAAGCGCGGAGCGAAATGCGAGGCGAAGGCGTAAGGCAAGCCGCGCTCACCAGCCAATTGCGCGCTGAACAGGCTGGAACCCAGCAGCCAGATCGGCACATTGGTGCCGGTGCCCGGCATCGCGATCACCCGCTGATCCGGAGTACGCGGACCGAGGTAGCGCACCAGTTCGGCGACGTCCTCGGGGAAATCATCAGCGCTACCAGAGCGCTCACGGCGCAAGGCACGAGCGGTCATCTGATCGGAACCGGGAGCACGGCCCAGGCCGAGGTCAATCCGGCCCGGGTACAGACTTTCCAGTGTGCCGAACTGCTCGGCAATCACCAGCGGCGCATGGTTGGGCAGCATCACGCCGCCGGAGCCGACACGAATCGTCGACGTACCGCCAGCCAGATAGCCGAGCAGAACAGACGTCGCAGAACTGGCGATGCCGTCCATGTTGTGGTGTTCGGCCACCCAGAACCGCGTGTAGCCGAATTTCTCGACGTGCTGCGCCAGATCCAGCGAATTGCGCAGCGATTGCGCCGGGCTGCCGTTCTCGCGTACCGGTACCAGATCGAGGGTGGAAAATTTTACGTCGGACAGTTGCTTCATAAACCTGCGTCTCCGAGTGAGGAGGCAGGCTTTTCTTGCGAACGAAAACCTGCCAAATCCATAAGCGTGTTTTGTGCAATGAGGGCATATACCCGAGTTTCAATAGCAGCGATGAAATTTCCTACTAAAAAAGTCAACGATTCAGCCGGGCTGAACTTTGCTGCGGCGTCTATCCTCAGAAGCCTTGCAAGCAAAACCACGACGGCGCGGCGTTTCCGCGCCAGATATTGAGGAGGCAGACATGGCTATCGTGAAGAAAGCATCCGCACATTGGGCTGGTGATCTGAAAACCGGTATCGGCTCGATTTCCACCGAAACCGGTGTCCTCAGAGAAGCGCCCTACGGCTTCAAGGCCCGCTTCGAGGGCGGCAAAGGTACCAACCCGGAGGAACTGATCGGCGCCGCGCATGCCGGCTGCTTCTCCATGGCGTTTTCGATGATTCTGGGCGATGCGGGCCTGAAGGCCGACAGCATTGATACTCAGGCTGAAGTGACTCTGGATCAGGTGGATGGCGGGTTCGCGATTACCGCGGTGAAGCTGATTCTCAAGGCGAAAATCCCGGGGGCGACGCAGGAGCAGTTTGAAGAGCTGAGCAACAAGGCCAAGGAAGGGTGCCCGGTGTCGAAAGTGCTGAATGCGAAGATTACCCTTGAGGCTTCGCTGGTCAGTTGATTCGACGCTGACCGCTCTGATGCCTTCGCGAGCAGGCTCGCTCCCACAGGGATTCGTGTGGCACACAGTTCCAAATGTGGGAGCGAGCCTGCTCGCGAAGGCAATTTCAAAATCAACACAAGGTTTGAAACCTTCAGCACAACTTGTGAGCGAAGTCAGAACCCTCGCTGTAAAAATATGGTCGAATAAGTAACAGCAGCTTCAGCGCACCCCCGTGCGCGCTGCCTCAGGGAGCTTCACTCATGAAACGTATTGGCTTGGCGATCCTCTGCAGTGCACTGGCCACCTCGGTAATTGCTGCACCCAAAGACTGCGAAGAATTGAAGAACGAGATTGAGGTCAAGATTCAGGCCAAAGCAGTGCCGTCCTACACACTGGAAATCGTAAGCAAGGAAGAAGCCGCAAAACATGACATCGCCATGGTGGTCGGTTCATGCGAGAACGGCACCAAAGCGATCATCTATCAGAAGAACGACAGCTGAGTCGCCTCAGATAATGCAGTTGTAGTCGTAGTCCTCGGCGACGATTTCGCGCTTGGCGTTGTACAGCCGGGCACTCGGGGTGAACGCCAGCGAACGGCCCTCCAGCGTGTAACGCTGACCGGCCTCGAAATGGTCATAGCGGATGTACATGTAACACAACCGCTCTACCGGGCTGTTCATCAAACTGCCGCCACCACCAAACACTTCGAAATCGAACCGCACGCGCAATTCGTGGCTGCCGGGGGTGACCTGGAAGAAGCGCCCGTCATTCAGTCGTTGTTTGTCGAGGCGCTCGGCCATCAGCACCTTACCGCCGGGTGTCGGCGTCGAAAAATCGACCCAGGCCATCTGCGGATCGACCGGTGGCAACGGCGTCTGACAACCGGCCACAAGACTGGCAACGAGCAACAACAGCAACTGGCGCATGATGGATATCCACAGATCTGAATATTCAGCATAGCGCCGATCAGCTGCTCTGACAGCCTGCCGGCGTGCCCTGGCCTACTACTTTGCGCTGCTCGTCATAGAGCTTGGCCCACGGCCTGAAGCCGATACTGCCAGCCTGCAACTGATAACGCTGGCCGGCATTGAAGTCCTTGAATTTCACGTTCAACTGGCAATCGCGCCACAGCGGCTCAGCGTCAGGACCGATGTTGGTCGCGGCCACCGGAAACTGATAACGCACCTTCAATTCATGGCTGCCGGGCTGCACTTCGAAGTAGCGTTTGTCGTCGGTCACGCTGCTATCGACCTTCATCGCTTGCAAGGTCGTGTCCTGTTGCCGGGCATCGAGGTCGATCCAGGCTTGCGAAGGGTCGGGATCGGGCATTCCGAATCCGGCACAACCGGCCAGCGTCAGCAGGCCTCCTGACAGCATCAACATGCGCATAGCGGTGCTCCTTAAGGCGGGATAGTCTTGCGGGCAGACTCTCCGGGGGATTTCTTATTTTGAGCAGGCCGTTTCCAAGCCTTGGGTTACTTGATCGCGTTTTTCGGGTTTTGTTTCCGGGTGTGTTGTTTTTGTTGCTCAACGGTTGCGCCAGCGTCAGCTATTACGCTCAGTTGGCCAGCGGTCAGTTGCAATTGCTGCGGGCCCGAGAGCCTGTGGAAAAGGTGATTGCCGATCCGACCCGCGATGCCACTTTGCGAGCGCATCTGGCCCAGTCACAAAAAGCCCGCGCTTTTGCCAGCGAACATCTGCACCTGCCCGATAACCAGAGCTATCGCCTTTACGCCGATATCCATCGCCCGTACGTGGTGTGGAATGTGTTCGCCACTCAGGAGTTCTCCCTGACGCCACAGAATCATTGCTTCCCGATTGCCGGCTGCGTGGCCTATCGCGGTTATTACAGTCAGAGTGCCGCGCGAGGCGAAGCGGCGATCCAGCGCCTGCAGGGCATGGACGTGTCGATTGGCGGTGTTGAAGCTTATTCGACGCTCGGCTGGTTCAACGACCCGATCCTCAATTCGATGATGGGTTGGGGCGATGAGCGTCTGGCCACGCTGATCTTTCACGAGCTGGCGCACCAGCGTTTCTATGTCAAGGACGACACCGAATTCAACGAATCCTTTGCCACGTTTGTCGAGCAGGAAGGCACGCGGCAGTGGCGGGCGTTTCGTGGGTTGCCGGCGGACACCGATTCACGGCTGAAGCAGCGCGATCAGTTTATTGAATTGGTCCTCGATACCCGCTCACGGCTGGAAAAGCTCTACGCGCAGTCAATACCGGTTGAGCAAATACGCGAACACAAAGCAGCCGAGTTCGAACAGTTTCGCCGCGAATACCGAATGATGAGGGACAGCCAGTGGGCCGGGGACAAGCGTTATGACGCTTGGGTGAATACGCCGTTGAACAATGCGCGGTTGTTGCCGTTTGGGCTGTATGACCAATGGGTACCGGCGTTTGCGGCGTTGTTCAAGCAGGTTGGAGGGGATTGGCTGAGGTTTTATGCGCAGGTTGAGCGGTTGGGTGGGTTGCCGGTGGCTGAGCGCAAAGCGGCTTTGAAAATGTTGGCAGATCCAAACAGTTGAGTTGATTGGGAGTAAGTCATCGCGAGCAGGCTCACTCCTACAAGGGAATGCGTTCCAAATGTAGGAGTGAGCCTGCTCGCGATTGCAATCTAATCAGCGCTGCAAAAAGGCCTGATGCAACTGATCCAGTGTCTCGAAGTGATAAGCCGGCGCTTCGGCATTCAATTCTTCAAAACTGCCAAATCCATAACCGACCGCCGCCGCATCCAGACCGTTGCTGCGCGCACCGATCAGGTCATGCTTGCGGTCGCCGATCATCAGCGTATCCGCCGGATCCAGCCCTTCTTCCTTGATCAGATGCGCAATCAGCTCAACCTTGTTGGTCCGCGTACCATCCAGTTCACTGCCGTAGATCACCTTGAAGTGCCGGGCGAAGTCGAAGTGCCGGGCAATCTCGCGAGCAAATTCCCACGGTTTCGAAGTGGCAATATACAGCTGCCGGCCTTGGCCACTTAGGGTTTCCAGCAACGGCGTAACACCCTCAAACACGCGGTTTTCATACAGGCCCGTTACCTTGAAGCGCTCACGATAGAAATTCACCGCCTGCCACGCCTTGGCTTCATCAAAATCGTAGAACTGCATAAACGCCTGCAACAACGGCGGGCCGATGAAGTGTTCCAGCTTGGTCAGATCCGGCTCATCGATACCGAGCTTGGCGAGGGCGAACTGGATGGAGCGGGTGATGCCCTCACGCGGGTCGGTCAGGGTGCCATCAAGGTCGAACAGTACGGTTTGGTAATGCATGAGAAATCCTGATCAGGTGTAAGGCGATTCAGAGCTGGTCGTAGCCTTCGGCCAGATGCAGGTCCTTGAGCTTCACGTAGTTGGCGGCGCTGTAGGTGAAGAAGGCTTTTTCCTTGTCGGTCAGCGGGCGAATCTGTTTCACCGGGCTGCCGACATACAGGAAGCCAGTTTCAAGGCGCTTGCCCGGCGGCACCAGGCTGCCGGCGCCAATGATCACATCGTCTTCAACCACCGCGCCGTCCATGACGATGCTGCCCATGCCGATCAACACGCGGCTGCCGACGGTGCAGCCATGCAGCATGACTTTGTGGGCGACGGTCACGTCGTCGCCGATCAGCAGCGGGAAGCCGTCCGGGTTGAACGGGCCGGCGTGGGTGATGTGCAGCACGCAGCCGTCCTGGACGCTCGTGCGCGCACCGATGCGGATACGGTGCATGTCGCCACGGATCACGGTCAGCGGCCAGACCGAGCTGTCTTCGCCGATTTCGACGTCGCCGATAACCACCGCAGAGGCGTCGACAAATGCGCCTTTGCTCAGGCTGGGGGTGTGATTCTGGTACTTGCGAACGGACACGATAATTTCTCTCTCTGTCGCCGATAGCTGCGGATGATGCCGATTGTAATTAAGATGGGGCAATGTTTCCCCAGCCAAGGTGCCAACCGTGAGCGTGAACAACCCTCTGCTGCAGTCCTATGACCTGCCACCGTTCTCCACGATCCGTGCCGAACACGTCCTGCCCGCCATCGAAACGATCCTGGCGGACAACCGCGCCGCCATTGCCGACATCCTCAAGAGCCAAGGCCAGAACCCGACCTGGGCCGGCCTGGTATTGGCGATGGACGAACTCAATGACCGCCTCGGCGCTGCCTGGAGCCCGGTCAGCCACCTCAACGCCGTGTGCAACAGCGCCGAACTGCGCGAAGCCTACGAGTCGTGCCTGCCAGCCCTGAGCGCCTACTCCACCGAAATGGGCCAGAACCGCGAACTGTTCCAGGCTTATGAAGCACTGGCCAACAGCCCTGAAGCCGCCGGTTTCGACGTGGCGCAAAAGACTATTCTGGAACACGCCCTGCGTGACTTCCGTCTGTCGGGTATCGACCTGCCGGAAGCCGAGCAGAAACGCTACGCCGAAGTGCAAAGCAAACTGTCCGAGCTGGGCAGCCGCTTCTCCAACCAACTGCTCGACGCCACTCAGGCGTGGACCAAACATGTCAGCGACGAAGCCGCGCTTGCCGGCCTGACCGATTCGGCCAAGGCGCAAATGGCTGCTGCGGCACAAGCCAAAGGCCTCGACGGCTGGCTGATCACTTTGGAATTCCCGAGCTACTACGCAGTAATGACCTACGCGCAAGACCGTGCGCTGCGTGAAGAAGTCTACGCCGCCTACTGCACCCGCGCCTCGGATCAAGGCCCGAATGCTGGCCAGAATGACAATGGCCCGGTGATGGAAGAGATCCTCGACCTGCGTCAGGAACTGGCCAAACTCTTGGGTTTCGCCAGCTTCTCCGAGCTAAGCCTGGCCACCAAAATGGCTGAATCCAGCGATCAGGTGCTGAGCTTCCTGCGCGATCTGGCCAAGCGCAGCAAACCGTTCGCCGCACAGGATCTGCAACAGCTGCGCGCCTACGCCGCCGAACAGGGCTGCGCCGATCTGCAAAGTTGGGACAGCGGTTTCTACGGCGAAAAGCTGCGTGAACAACGCTACAGCGTCGCCCAGGAAACCCTGCGCGCCTACTTCCCGATCGACAAAGTACTGGGCGGTCTGTTCGCCATCGTGCAGCGCCTGTACGGCATCGAAATCGCCGAGCAGAAAGGCTTCGACACCTGGCACCCGGATGTTCGCCTGTTCGAAATCAAGGAAAACGGTCTGCACGTCGGCCGCTTCTTCTTCGACCTCTATGCTCGCGCCAACAAGCGTGGCGGTGCGTGGATGGACGGCGCCCGCGACCGTCGTCGCACCGTCGACGGCGTGCTGCAAAGCCCGGTGGCCAATCTGGTGTGCAACTTCACCCCGGCCGACAGCGGCAAACCTGCGCTGTTGACCCACGATGAAGTGACCACGCTGTTCCACGAATTCGGCCATGGCCTGCATCACCTGCTGACCCGCGTTGATCACGCCGGTGTTTCCGGCATCAACGGCGTGGCGTGGGACGCGGTCGAGCTGCCGAGCCAATTCATGGAAAACTGGTGCTGGGAGCCGGAAGGCCTCGCGCTGATTTCCGGTCATTACGAAAGCGGCGAGCCGCTGCCGCAGGATCTGCTGGAAAAAATGCTCGCGGCGAAAAACTTCCAGTCCGGCCTGATGATGGTCCGTCAGCTGGAGTTCTCGCTGTTCGACTTCGAACTGCACGCCACCCACGGTGACGGCCGTAGCGTTGCGCAGGTGCTGGAAGGCGTGCGTGACGAAGTTTCTGTCATGCGTCCACCGGCCTATAACCGCTTCCCGAACAGCTTCGCGCACATCTTTGCCGGCGGTTACGCCGCGGGTTACTACAGCTACAAGTGGGCGGAAGTGCTGTCGGCGGATGCCTTCTCGAAGTTTGAAGAAGACGGCGTGCTCAACGCAGAAACCGGCCGTGCCTTCCGCGAAGCGATTCTGGCGCGCGGCGGTTCGCAGGCACCGATGGTGCTGTTCGTCGACTTCCGTGGCCGTGAGCCGTCGATTGACGCACTGTTGCGCCACAGCGGCCTGAGTGAGGACGCGGCAGCATGAGTGAGGGGCCTGTGATTACCAAGAAACGCTTTATCGCCGGGGCGGTCTGCCCGGCGTGCAGCGAGCCGGACAAGTTGATGATGTGGAACGAAGACAGCGTGCCGCACCGTGAATGTGTGGCTTGCGGTTACTCCGACACGCTCAACGAGCAAGGTCTGTCGGTACCGAAAGAGCTGGGCACGCGGGTCAACACCAGCGCGCTGAACAAGCCTGCGCCGGACAAGACCGTGCAGGCGGTGCAGTTCTTTCCGAATCCGAAGCTGAAGAAGAAATCCGAAGACTGAGCGGCGGCTTGAAAACCTTCCACGATGCAATGTCGTGGAAGGTCGCGGATTACTTCAGATTGACGGACTGAAACCAGCTCTTCATCGAGCAAGTGGCGAACGCGCTGGTGCTGCAATCGCCATTGGCCAGCGCCGTGCGCAGCTTGTCGACATCGGCCTGCATCACATAGCGCACGCTGTCGCGGAAGTGCCCGCTCTCGCCGAATCCGCCCTGGGTCATCTCGCTCAAGGCATCCTCTTTGCTCCAGCCCTGAACCACCACGCGGTACATCGCCGCCATCAGACCCGTGCGGTCGGAGCCGTGCTTGCAGTGCATCAATACCGGACCGTTGGCTTCGGCAGACTGAATAGCCCGCAAGGTCTTGAGCACATCGGCGTCGTCAACGTGGTTGGTGCGATATGGCAGTTGCACCTGGTTAATGCCGGGCTCGGACAACCAGTTGCTGTCAGCTTCCGGGAGGAAGTTGATCACCGTGGCAACTTTGAGATTTTTCAGCAACGGCACGGCGCCGCCATCCGGTAACGCGCTTCGATAGAGCGTCGGCGACATCTGGAACAGGTTGTATTGCACTTCGACCGGTTGCGCCCAATCAGCGGGACGGGCCGTCGCGGTTGCCGCAGCCTGGGCCGGCAGCCAGTGCAGCAGTGCTACAAGTGATAAACACAAAACAGGGAAAAAACGCACTCGGGACATGCTGGGGTAACCGTGTCGGGGTTCATCGGTGATAGGAACCGCAGCTTCGGCGTTGCGCGGTCAAAGCCCTGTGAGGCGCTTGTCAAAGAATCGTGAATCGGCATGGTTTCATTCACCGTCACGCAGAAAACCGCTGTTTTTTTCCGATGAATCGGTTCATCCAGAAGCTTAGCCTGCTACCATTTGTCACATGATGTTGCAGGCGCGTCGCCTCCCGGGTCAGACCGCTGTCGTCGCGACGAAAAATCCTCAAGCCGTTCGCAGAAGCGGCTGTCCCCTAATGCCTGATGAGGTGCACCCCCATGTCTGATGAAGATCGAGACAACCCGCGGCGTGAGTTTTTGCGCAAATCCCTGACCCTGATTCCAGTGGTCACCCTGGCCGGCACCGGTCTGGGCAGCAGCGTCCTGCAAGCAGCGCCTGAAGCGGCACCGGCTGCGCCCGCACCACAACCGGCTCGTGCTGACGCCAGCGTCTACCAACCGAGTTATTTCACCGCCGAAGAGTGGGCGTTTATCAACGCCGCCGTCGCGCAGTTGATCCCCAACGATGCCCAAGGCCCGGGCGCGCTCGAAGCCGGTGTGCCGGAATACATCGATCGCCAGATGAACACGCCGTACGCCGCCGGCGCCCTGTGGTACATGCAAGGCCCGTTCAATGCCGACGCCGCTCCGGAAATGGGCTGGCAGAGCAAACTGGTGCCCAAAGAGATCTATCGCCTCGGCATCGCCGCCACGGATCAGTGGGCAAAATCCCTCAACGGTAAAGTATTTGCTGAGCAAGACAGCGCTACCCGAGACGATTTGCTCAAGCAACTCGAAGCCGGCAAACCTCAGTTTGACGCCGTTCCAGCGAAGATTTTCTTCAATCTGCTGCTGCAAAACACCAAGGAAGGGTTCTTCTGCGACCCGATCCACGGTGGCAACAAAGGCATGGTCGGCTGGACCATGATCGGCTTTCCCGGCGCCCGCGCCGATTTCATGGATTGGGTGGAACGCAACGAGCAATACCCCTTCCCGGCAGTTTCGATTCGCGGCGAGAGGGCGTAAGCATGGCAACGGTAATGAAGAAGGTTGACGCAGTGATCGTCGGTTTCGGCTGGACCGGCGCGATCATGGCCAAAGAGCTGACCGAAGCGGGTCTCAACGTGCTGGCGCTGGAGCGCGGGCCGATGCAGGACACTTACCCCGACGGCAACTATCCACAGGTGATCGACGAACTCACCTACAGCGTGCGCAAAAAACTTTTTCAGGACATCTCGAAAGAAACCGTCACCATCCGCCACAGCGTCAACGACATCGCCCTGCCGAACCGCCAGTTGGGCGCGTTCCTGCCGGGTAATGGTGTGGGCGGCGCCGGCCTGCATTGGTCGGGCGTGCACTTCCGGGTCGACCCGATCGAGTTGCGCATGCGCAGCCACTATGAAGAGCGCTACGGCAAAAGCTTTATCCCCAAGGACATGACTATCCAGGACTTCGGCGTCAGCTATGAAGAGCTGGAGCCGTTCTTCGATTTCGCCGAAAAAGTCTTCGGCACCTCCGGCCAGGCCTGGACCGTGAAAGGCCAACTGGTCGGTCAGGGCAAGGGCGGCAACCCCTACGCGCCGGATCGTTCCAACCCGTTCCCGCTGGAAGCGCAGAAGAATACGGTCTCCGCACAGCTGTTCGGCAAAGCGGCTATGGAAGTCGGTTACAAACCCTACAACCTGCCGTCCGCGAATACGTCAGGGCCGTACACCAATCCCTACGGCGCGCAGATGGGCCCATGCAACTTCTGCGGCTTCTGCAGCGGTTACGTCTGCTACATGTACTCCAAGGCTTCGCCAAACGTGAACATTCTGCCGGCGCTGAAACCTTTGCCGAATTTCGAGTTGCGGCCTAACTCGCACGTACTGCGGGTCAACCTCGACAGCACGAAATCCAAAGCCACCGGCGTGACCTACATCGACGGACAGGGTCGCGAGATCGAGCAACCGGCGGATCTGGTGATCCTCGGCGCGTTCCAGTTGCACAACGTGCGTCTGATGCTGCTCTCCGGCATCGGCAAGCCGTACGACCCGATCAGCGGCGAAGGCGTGGTCGGGCGTAACTTCGCCTACCAGAACATGGCGACCATCAAGGCGTTCTTCGACAAGGACACTCACACCAACAACTTCATCGGCGCCGGCGGCAACGGCGTGGCGCTGGACGACTTCAACGCCGACAACTTCGACCACGGCCCGCACGGCTTCGTCGGCGGCTCGCCGATGTGGGTCAACCAGGCCGGCAGCCGGCCGATTGCCGGCACCTCGAACCCGCCGGGCACACCCGCGTGGGGCAGTGCCTGGAAACGCGCGACCGCCGATTACTACACCCATCAGGTGTCGATGGACGCCCACGGCGCGCATCAGTCCTACCGGGGCAACTACCTCGATCTCGATCCGGTGTACCGCGATGCCTACGGTTTGCCGCTGCTGCGGATGACCTTCGACTGGCAGGAAAACGACATCAAGATGAACCGCTTCATGGTCGAGAAAATGGGCAAGGTCGCTGAAGCGATGGGGCCGAAAGCGATTGCGGTAATCGGCAAGAAAGTCGGCGATCACTTCAATACGGCGTCGTACCAGACCACTCACCTTAACGGTGGCGCGATCATGGGCACCGATCCGAAGAAGAGCGCGCTGAACCGCTACTTGCAGAGCTGGGACGTGCACAACGTTTTCGTTCCGGGTGCCTCGGCATTCCCGCAAGGCCTCGGTTACAACCCGACCGGGCTGGTTGCCGCACTGACCTACTGGTCGGCGAAGGCGATCCGCGAGCAGTACCTGAAAAACCCCGGCCCGCTGGTTCAGGCTTAAGGAGCGATGACCATGAAAAATCTTGTTATCGCGACCCTGGCGCTGCTCGGCAGTGCCTCAATTCATGCGGCTGAAGTTGATCAAAGTCTGATCAAACAGGGCGAATATCTGGCACGCGCCGGTGACTGCGTGGCCTGCCACACCGCCAAGGGCGGCAAACCGTTCGCCGGTGGCCTGCCGATGGAAACCCCGATCGGCACGATCTACTCGACCAACATCACCCCGGACAAAACCGGCGTCGGTGAATACAGCTTCGAGGACTTCGACCAGGCCGTACGCCATGGCGTCGCCAAAAACGGTAGTACGTTGTACCCGGCGATGCCGTATCCGTCCTACGCGCGTGTCAGCGAAACCGACATGCAAGCGTTGTACGCGTACTTCATGCACGGCGTAGAACCGGTGGCGCAAGAGAACAAGGCCAGCGACATTCCGTGGCCACTCAGCATGCGCTGGCCGCTGATGGGCTGGCGCTGGATGTTTGCGCCAAAGGTCGAGGACTACAAAGCAACCGGTGACGACGCGGTCATCAACCGTGGCGCGTATCTGGTCGAAGGCCTCGGCCATTGCGGTGCCTGCCATACGCCGCGCGCCTTGACCATGCAGGAAAAATCCCTGAGCGCGGCCGATGGCAAAAACTTCCTCGCCGGCAGTGCGCCGCTGGAAGGCTGGATCGCCAAAAGTCTGCGCGGTGATCACAAGGATGGCCTCGGTAGCTGGAGCGAAGAGCAACTGGTGCAGTTCCTCAAGACCGGTCGCAGCGATCGCAGCGCCGTGTTCGGCGGCATGAGCGATGTGGTCACCCACAGCATGCAATACATGACGGATGCCGACCTGACGGCGATTGCCCGCTACCTCAAGTCGTTGCCGGCCACTGATCCGAACGATCAACCGCATCAGTACGATGAAAAAGCCGCCAAAGCGCTGTGGAACGGCGATGACAGTCAACGTGGCGCTGCGGTCTACATCGACAACTGCGCAGCGTGCCACCGCACCGATGGCCACGGTTACACCCGGGTATTCCCCGCGCTGGCAGGTAATCCGGTGCTGCAATCGGAAGACCCGACTTCGTTGATCCACATCGTGCTCAAGGGCGGCACGTTGCCGGCGACACACACGGCACCGTCGACCTTCACCATGCCCGGTTTCGCCTGGCGCCTGTCGGATCAGGAAGTGGCGGATGTGGTGAGTTTCATCCGTGGCAGTTGGGGCAACAAAGGTGCGCCGGTCAGTGCCAAAGAAGTTGCGGAGTTACGCAGCGACGATATGAAAACAACGTCCACTGATGATCTTGGCCAAATAACAGATCATCATTAAAAACTGAAACCCTGCATGAACCATTCATGCAGGGTTTTTTAATTACAGATATCGCAACAAACTTCAATCTTACGGATTAACGATACTTACATAGGTTTTGGCCAGGGAAATCAATTTTGCCTTGTCGTCGTTATCAATATCGCCATCACCGTCTACATCTTTCTTGTTGGTGCGAATAGTGAATGTCTTGCCACGGTCGCTGGACACCGCCACCACGTAGATCGAGTCGACCAGCGTCTCGGTGGGCAGCTCCTGCTCGGCGTTCCAGCCCAGCTCCTTACGCGCAAGTTGCATCGAAACAACAGTATTGGGCTCCGATGCATTGGGCAACATCAGTTGCATAAAGACGCCACGCTGATTGAGATAAGACATGAATTAAATCCTTTTAATCTAGTTATCGGACAAGTACCGATGGAAGTGGCCAAGACTATATTCGATAACTTGTCGCGACAATGGAACATATGTATCTCGGGTTGTATTTATCCTTCGCACCTCTATATAAACTTTTGAATTCAAAAAGATCCCATCGCTGAACGGTACTGGATCACACCGGGCACGCTCAGGTACTGTATGCATATACAGATCAGGAGCCCGCCCAATGATCAATCCTCTCCCGCCCCGCGGTCGCGGCACCGCGACCAACCCGCACAACCGCTTCGCGCCGAACCGTTCTGTGGCCGAGGATGACGGCTGGTATCAGGAAGTGCCTGAGACTCAGGGCACCGAGGTGATGATCGAAACCGCAAAAACCATCATCACTCGCAACACTTCACCGGATCTGCCTTTCGACCGCTCGATCAATCCTTATCGCGGCTGCGAACATGGCTGCATCTATTGTTACGCGCGGCCCAGCCATGCCTATTGGGACATGTCACCCGGGCTGGATTTCGAAACCAGGCTGATCGCCAAGACCAACGCCGCGCAAGTGCTGGAAGAACAGCTCGGGAAAAAGGGTTATCAATGTGCGCCGATCAACCTGGGTTCCAACACCGACCCGTATCAGCCGATCGAGCGTGAGCACAAAATCACCCGCCAGATCCTCGAAGTGCTGCTGCGCTATAAGCACCCGGTGACCATCGTCACCAAGGGCTCACTGATCCTGCGCGACCTCGACTTGCTCAGCGAACTGGCGCAGCAACGGCTGGTGGCGGTGATGATCAGCCTGACCACGCTGGACGACGAACTCAAACGCATCCTCGAACCGCGCGCCGCTGCCCCTAAAGCGCGGTTGCGCGCCATTCGGGTGATGCGCGAGGCCGGCATTCCAGTCGGCGTGCTGTGTTCGCCGATGATTCCGATGATCAACGACAGCGAAATCGAGAGTCTGCTCAGCGAAGCCCACGCCGCCGGCGCACAAAGCGCGGCCTACATGATGCTGCGCCTGCCGCTGGAAGTGGCGCCGCTATTTGAAGAATGGCTCGCCGCGCACTATCCACAGCGGGCCGCGCACGTGCTGAGCCTGATCCGCCAGAGCCGTGGCGGCGAACTCTACGACAGCCGTTTTGGTGCACGCATGCGCGGCGAAGGGGTATTCGCCGATCTGCTCGCGCAGCGGTTTGCCAAAGCGATCAAGCGTCTTGGCTTGAATCATCGCGAGGGCTATAACCTCGATTGCACCGCCTTCTGTCCGCCGGGTCGCCAGATGTCTTTGATTTAGCGACAATTGGCCTATGGTTGAGGGGTTGGAATCCTTCCGCCGAAATCACTCAGTCACGTTTTTTGTGACCTGGAACACACGTTCTAGAGCGTTTGATTCAGTTTGAGTTAAGTTTCGGCGGCTACCTTGTTCATCGAGTGACTGACGGGTCGGGATGACCCGGATGTTTAAACAGCCACTGGCTTCATACCGGAATACATGGGAATGACTCCCCTAATCCGCCAAAGAGGATGAATCATGAGTGACAAGGATAAACAGCCGTTGGCTGCGTCGGCGCAAACCCCTGAAGCGGAATCCGCCGATGCAGCGCTGCGACAGATCGTAGACGGCTTTTTGCATTTTCATCATGAGGTCTTCCCACAGCAGGAAGAGCTCTTCAAGAAACTTGCCACGGCCCAGGCGCCCAAGGCGATGTTCATCACCTGCGCCGACTCGCGCATCGTCCCCGAGCTGATTACTCACAGTTCGCCCGGCGATCTGTTCGTGACCCGTAACGTCGGCAACGTCGTGCCGCCTTACGGGCAGATGAACGGCGGCGTTTCCACCGCAATCGAATACGCGGTACTGGCGCTCGGCGTGCAGCACATCATCATCTGCGGCCACTCCGATTGCGGCGCCATGCGTGCAGTGCTCAATCCGGACAGCCTGGAAAAAATGCCGACAGTCAAAGCCTGGCTGCGCCACGCTGAAGTCGCGAAAACCATGGTGCATGAAAACTGTAACTGCGCCGACGAAAAAGAAAGCATGCCGATCCTCACCGAGGAAAACGTCATCGCCCAACTGCAGCACTTGCGTACCCATCCTTCGGTAGCCTCGCGCATGGCGAACGGTCATTTGTTCATCCATGGCTGGGTCTACGATATCGAAACCAGCGAAATCAAAGCTTACGACGCGGATCAGGGACGTTTCCTGCCGCTCGACGGCAGCCATCCGATTCCGGTGGCGACGCCTAAAGCGCGCTTCTAAATCCTCCTAAACATCTGTGTGGTTTGACGCCGGTCGCTGATTCAGCGACCCGGCCTCGCCATGCCTGAAGAAAACTTCGGGAGAATCGCCATGCGTGCGGCTCAATTGAAAGCGGTGTTGCCACGGGAGCTGCTCGCTTCAGTGGTTGTGTTTCTGGTCGCCCTGCCGCTGTGCATGGGTATTGCGATCGCCTCAGGGTTGCCACCGGCCAAAGGGCTGATCACCGGGATCATCGGTGGTCTGGTGGTCGGTTGGCTGGCGGGTTCGCCGTTGCAGGTCAGCGGGCCGGCGGCAGGTCTGGCGGTGTTGGTGTTCGAACTGGTGCGCCAGCACGGAATCGAAATGCTCGGGCCGATTCTGTTGCTTGCCGGTTTTCTGCAACTGGTCGCCGGCCGCTTGAAACTCGGTTGTTGGTTTCGGGTCACGGCGCCAGCGGTGGTGTACGGGATGCTGGCGGGGATTGGCGTGTTGATCGTGCTGTCACAGGTGCATGTGATGCTTGATGCGTCACCCAAGCCTTCAGGGCTGGATAACCTCACGGCGTTCCCGGCTGCTGTGGCGCAGGCCTTGCCGTCGTTCGGCTGGCAGGCCGGGCTGCTCGGGCTGTCGACGATTGCGGTGATGTGGCTGTGGGAGAAGTTTCGCCCGCATTCGCTGCGCTTCGTGCCCGGGGCATTGCTCGGTGTCGGGCTGGCGACAGGCGCGAGTCTGCTGCTGGCGTTGCAGGTGAAACGTGTTGAAGTGCCGGCGAATCTGGCCGAAGCCATCGATTGGCTGAAACCGGCGGACCTGCTCAGTCTGGCCGATCCGACGCTGTTGATCGCCGCCTTCGCGGTAGCGTTTATTGCCAGCGCGGAAACCCTGCTGTCCGCCGCAGCGGTGGATCGCATGCACAGCGGCGTACGTTCGGACTTCGACCGCGAACTGTCGGCGCAAGGGGTCGGCAACATGCTCTGCGGTCTGCTCGGGGCGCTGCCGATGACCGGGGTGATCGTGCGCAGTTCGGCCAACGTCCAGGCCGGCGCGACCACGCGTTACTCGACGATCTTCCATGGCCTGTGGCTGCTGGCATTCGTGCTGTTGCTGTCGAGTGTGCTGCAAAGCATTCCGGTGGCGAGTCTGGCCGGTGTGCTGGTTTACACCGGGTTCAAACTGGTCGATCTCAAAGCGTTTCGAGGTCTGGGTCGTTATGGGCGCATGCCGATGTTCACCTACGCGGCGACAGCGCTGGCAATCATCTTCACTGACCTGCTGACGGGCGTGTTGATCGGTTTCGGTCTGACGATGTTGAAACTGGCGTTCAAGGCGTCGCGGTTGAAGATCAGCCTGATCGATCTGCCGCAGGACGGTGAGATGGAGTTGCGTCTGATCGGCGCGGCGACATTCCTCAAGGTGCCGGCGCTGACGCAAGTGCTGGGCAGTATTCCGCAGGGGACGACGGTGCATGTGCCGCTCAACAATCTGAGCTACATCGACCATTCGTGTCTGGAGTTGCTGGAGGAGTGGGGCCGGGCAAATGCGGCGAAGGGCTCGAAGCTGTTGATTGAGTCGCGGGGGTTGAAGCGCAGGCTTGAGGGACGGATTCGCACTACCACCGGGATCGGTGCGGCCGGCTAAATTTGCTGGTTGAACTCAACCCCTGTAGGAGTGAGCCTGCTCGCGATGGCGGTGGGTCAGTCAACAGAGATGTTGAATGATCTATCGCCATCGCGAGCAGGCTCACTCCTACATTGGATCGTGTGAACTCAGGCAGCAGGCTGGTCCAGTTCCAGGCCCACACCCAGTCGGCGGCCCATGCACGGCCAGCGTTTCCACGCGGCGCCGGTGTCCGGGCTGCTGAGTTTGTCGCGGTAAACCTCTACCGACTCCAGCGCAAAACTCTCGTCGTTGAGCATCTCGTCGATCGCGTGATGCACCGCTTCGTCCAGTTGGTTGGCAAATTCCTCACCGATCAATTGGTGAGCAATCAAGTTGGCGACCGTCATGTCCAAGGGGATCAGTGGCTGGCCGAAATGCTTGATGTACAGGTCGTTGACCTCTTCGACAAAACGGTGCGCCAGATAGGCTTCGTCGAGCAGGCTGTCCAGGCCAACGTGCCCGGCCATGATGGCTGGCGGCTGGAGGAAATACTGCTCGGCGATTTTCAGCACCGGTTTGATCTGCGATTCGATTCCCGCTTCCCTGGCAACTTCATTGGCTGCATCCAGCAGGTCTGGCACTTCATCGATATAGGCGGCGACAAAACGCGTCAGCACACCATTGGCGTCGGCTTCCGGCAATTGGATCGCCGGGTGTAAATGAGGCAGCTTGCTTTCCAGCTGACGGGTCAGCAGGCCGGTTTCTTTTTCGTGTTGTTGGGCTTTTTGGATCTGCTCGCGCAATGCGGCGGTGTTCATGAAAACTCCAGGAAACAAGGCAATGAAATAGGGAAGACATAACTTAGCTGGCTTACGAAAAATGCTAAGACGCATTTGTCATAATTATTTCATCCTTGATGCACCTGCGTTATATCGGTTTGCCACCACTCGTCTGCATCCTTCTCCATTCGTGCCCTTGAACGCAAGTGCCAGCTGTTTCAGTTGATTTACGTGCGCACATTGCAATTTCCCGTCGCTGTCTATACTCGCCAGTGAATGGAGTTAGCTGATGACGCCCGACTGCACCCGCAGCAAGGCCCGGCGATTCAAGTTCGTAGTCTGATGCAGCCGCTCCCTTGCCGCAGGCGAAAGCCGGCGGGATAACAAGAACGATAAGGGGAACCCGCAATGATGCGACATCCACACGTCTGGATGGGCCTCCTGTTGTGGTCGATTTTCAGTCCTGCGCACGCCGCCTGGACTGTGAATATGGCGCCTGGAGCGACTGAAATCAGTCACGCAGTATTCGACCTGCACATGACCATTTTCTGGATCTGTGTGGTGATCGGGATCATCGTCTTCGGCGCCATGTTCTGGTCGATGATGGTGCACCGCCGTTCTACCGGGCAGGTCGCCGCAAAATTCCACGAAAGCACCACCGTCGAGATTCTCTGGACCGTCGTACCGTTCCTGATTCTGGTAGCGATGGCCGTGCCGGCGACCGCCACCCTGATCAAGATGTACGACACCAGTGAGCCGGATATCGATATCCAGATCACCGGTTATCAGTGGAAGTGGCACTACAAATACCTGGGCCAGGACGTCGAGTTCTTCAGCAACCTGGCCACCCCCGCCGAACAGATCCACAACAAGGAAACCAAGGGCGAGCACTATTTGCTCGAGGTCGATAAGCCGCTCGTGCTGCCGACCGGCGCCAAGGTGCGCTTCCTCGTGACCTCGGCCGACGTTATCCACTCCTGGTGGGTGCCGGCCTTCGCGGTGAAACGCGATGCGATTCCGGGGTTCGTCAACGAGGCGTGGACGCGCATCGACAAGCCCGGAATCTACCGTGGCCAGTGCGCCGAACTGTGCGGCAAGGATCACGGCTTCATGCCGATCGTGGTCGAGGTCAAGGACAAGGCCGACTACGACAAGTGGCTCGCCGAGCGTAAAGCCGAGGCCGCGCAGCTGAAAGAGCTGACCAGCAAGGAATGGACCCTCGACGAACTCAAGGAACGTGGCGACAAGATCTATCACACCACCTGCGTTGCCTGTCACCAGGCCGAAGGTCAGGGCCTGCCGCCGATGTTCCCGGCGCTCAAGGGTTCGAAAATCGCCACCGGACCGAAAGAAGGCCACCTGAGCATTGTCTTCCACGGCAAGCCCGGCACTGCCATGGCGGCGTTCGGCAAACAGCTGTCGGAAGTCGATATCGCAGCGGTCGTGACCTACGAACGTAACGCCTGGGGCAACAACAAGGGCGACATGGTCACGCCAAAAGAAGTGCTGGAGCTGAAACAGGCGGAAAGCAAATGAGCCGGTCTATCGCGTACCTCGTGAACCGGCCGGGGCAGCGCGCCCCGGCCTGCCCCACCCACTCACGTAAAGGAGACCGGCCATGAGCGCTGTCATTGATGACCACGGTCATGCCGACCACGCCCACGGCCCCGCCAAAGGCCTGATGCGCTGGGTGCTGACCACCAACCACAAGGACATTGGCACCCTGTACCTGTGGTTTGCGTTCTGCATGTTCCTGCTCGGCGGTACGTTCGCGATGGTGATTCGCGCCGAACTGTTCCAGCCTGGATTGCAGATCGTCGAGCCGGCGTTCTTCAACCAGATGACCACCATGCATGGTTTGGTGATGGTCTTCGGGGCGGTGATGCCAGCGTTCGTCGGCCTCGCCAACTGGATGATCCCGTTGATGATCGGCGCGCCGGACATGGCCCTGCCCCGGATGAACAACTTCAGTTTCTGGCTGTTGCCGGCGGCGTTCCTGATCCTGGTGTCGACCCTGTTCACCCCCGGTGGCGGGCCGAACTTTGGCTGGACGTTCTATGCGCCGCTGTCGACGACGTATGCGCCGGAAAGCGTGACCTTCTTTATCTTCGCCATCCACTTGATGGGCATCAGTTCGATCATGGGTGCGATCAACGTGATCGCGACCATCCTCAACCTGCGCGCTCCGGGCATGACGCTGATGAAAATGCCGCTGTTCGTCTGGACCTGGCTGATCACCGCGTTCCTGCTGATCGCGGTGATGCCGGTGCTGGCCGGGTGCGTGACGATGATGCTGATGGATATTCACTTCGGCACCAGTTTCTTCAGTGCCGCCGGTGGCGGTGACCCGGTGTTGTTCCAGCATGTGTTCTGGTTCTTCGGGCATCCCGAGGTGTACATCATGATCCTGCCGGCCTTCGGCGCCGTCAGCTCGATCATCCCGACCTTCTCGCGCAAGCCGCTGTTCGGCTACACCTCGATGGTCTACGCGACGGCGAGCATCGCCTTCCTGTCGTTCATCGTCTGGGCGCACCACATGTTCGTGGTCGGCATTCCGTTGGTGGGCGAGCTGTTCTTCATGTACGCCACGCTGCTGATCGCGGTGCCGACCGGGGTGAAGGTGTTCAACTGGGCCAGCACGATGTGGCAAGGCTCGCTGACCTTCGAGACGCCGATGCTGTTTGCCGTGGCGTTCGTGATCCTGTTCTCCATCGGCGGTTTCTCCGGGCTGATGCTGGCCATCGCCCCGGCGGACTTCCAGTATCAGGACACCTACTTTGTGGTCGCACACTTCCACTACGTGCTGGTGCCGGGGGCGATCTTCGGGATCTTCGCCTCGACCTACTACTGGCTGCCGAAATGGACCGGCCACATGTACGACGAAACCCTCGGCAAGCTGCATTTCTGGCTGTCGTTCGTCGGCATGAACCTGACCTTTTTCCCGATGCACTTTGTGGGACTGGCGGGGATGCCGCGACGGATTCCGGACTACAACCTGCAGTTCGCCGACTTCAACATGGTCTCCTCGATTGGTGCGTTCATGTTTGGCGCGACGCAGATTTTCTTCTTGTTCATCGTGATCAAGACCATTCGCGGCGGCCCGCCAGCACCGGCCAAACCGTGGGATGGTGCGGAAGGTCTGGAGTGGAGCGTGCCGTCACCGGCGCCGTATCACACCTTCACCACGCCGCCGGAAGTGAAATGAAACGCCTGACTTTTGTAGGAGTGAGCCTGCTCGCGATGGCGGTGTGTCAGGCACACCGCGGTGGACCCATCGCGAGCAGGCTCACTCCTACAGGGTTTGGTGGGGAGGCATGAACCATGGCTGACTCGATCTCGCTGAAAAAACTGGTCACCCGCCTGCTCGGGGTGGTGGTGGCGATGTTTGTCTTCGGCTTTGCCCTGGTGCCGATCTACGACGTGATGTGCAAGGCCTTCGGCATCAACGGCAAGACCGGTGGGCAGTACGAGGGTGAGCAAGTGGTCGACACTTCTCGCCAGATCCGTGTGCAGTTTCTGTCGACCAACACCGCCGACATGCCGTGGGATTTCTACCCCAAGCATGACGAACTCACTGCCAACCCCGGCGCGGTCAACGAGATGATCTTCATCGCGCGCAATCCCACCGACAAACCGATGAGTGCGCAAGCCGTGCCGAGCATCGCGCCGAGTAACGCGGCGGCGTATTTCCACAAGACCGAATGCTTTTGCTTTACCCAGCAGGTGCTGCAGCCCGGTCAGCAGATCGAGATGCCGGTGCGCTTCATTGTTGACCGCGACATGCCCAAGGATGTGAAGCACCTGACGCTGTCCTACACGCTGTTCGATATCACCGCCCGACATCCGCCGGTGGCTGTAAACACTGGCGGTTGAGCGTGCCCGATAAGGAGAACAATAAATGGCAACTCATGAGCACTATTACGTTCCGGCCCAGAGCAAATGGCCGATCATCGCGACCTTCGGCATGGCCATTACCGTGTACGGCCTCGCCACCTGGTTCAACGATCTGAAGGCGGCGCGCCCGGAATCCCACGGCCCGTACATCTTTTTCGTCGGTGGCCTGTTGCTGGCGTACATGCTGTTCGGCTGGTTCGGTACGGTGATCAAGGAAAGCCGCGCGGGCCTTTACAGCGCACAGCTGGATCGCTCGTTTCGCTGGGGCATGAGTTGGTTCATCTTCTCCGAGGTGATGTTCTTCATCGCCTTCTTCGGCGCGCTATTTTACGTGCGGCACGTCTCCGGACCGGCGCTCGGCGGTGAAGGCACCAAGGGCATCGCGCACATGCTCTGGCCAAACTTCCAGTTCACCTGGCCGCTGCTGCACACGCCGGATCCGAAACTGTTCCCGCCACCGAAGGAAGTCATCAGCCCGTGGGGCCTGCCGCTGATCAACACGATTCTGCTGGTCAGCTCCAGCGTGACCATCACCATCGCCCACCATGCCTTGAAAAAGGGCCATCGCGGCGCGTTGAAAATCTGGCTGGCGATCACCGTGCTGCTGGGTTGCGCGTTTCTCGGTTTCCAGGCTGAGGAATACATGCACGCCTATCACGAACTGGGCCTGACCCTCGGTTCGGGCATTTATGGCGCGACGTTCTTCATGCTCACCGGTTTCCACGGCGCCCACGTGACCATCGGCACGATCATTCTGTTTGTGATGCTGATGCGCATCATGAAGGGCCATTTCGACAACGAGCACCAGTTCGGCTTCGAAGCGGCGAGCTGGTATTGGCACTTCGTCGACGTGGTGTGGATCGGCCTGTTTATCTTCGTCTACGTACTCTGAGAATCAACGCTACCAAGGCGCATGCGACACCAGTTGGCCGCTATAAAAGCCCCAGGCGATCAAGCCGACGGTGCCAGCGGCCAATGCCACCCGAACACTCAAGGCGATGACCAGGCGATTGGAACTGCTGTCGTCCTTGACCAGGAAAAACAGGCCGCTGAACAGGCTGATCACCGTGGCAATCAGCATCAGGACGATGGCTGTTTTGAGCATGGGAAGAACTCCGGGGGACAGGCGATGCAGTTGAGTATAGCGATCGCGACGACTGACTTTGTGGCGCAGCCATGAAGCGCTTTCGTCCGGGCGTGATTCCGACCGTGGTGGTGGCGTTGTTGCTGCCGCTGCTGGTGTCGCTGGGCTTCTGGCAACTGAGCCGGGGCGCTGAGAAAACCGCCCTGCTCGCCAGTTACGCCGAACGCCGCGCCGCCGAACCAATGGCCAGCAGCGAGTTGCTGAGCAGCGCCGACCCGGCGTATCGCCGCGTGCATCTGCAAGGCCAGTTCGAAGCCGCGCACAGCTTGCTGCTGGATAACCGCCAGCGCAACGGAAAGGTCGGCGTCGAGCTGCTGCAACCGTTTCAGGACCAACGCACCGGCCTGTGGCTGCTGGTCAATCGCGGCTGGTTGCCGTGGCCGGATCGCCGCGTGCCGCCGCAATTCACCACGCCTTCCGAAGCATTGAATGTCGACGCCTGGGTCTACGTCGCCCCCGGCGCGACCTTCCAGTTGCACGCCGACCCGGTCAGCAGCACCTGGCCGCAAACCATCACCGCCGTCGACCCGGCCAAGCTGTGGAAAACCCTTGAGCGCGACGGCTTCGCCTATGAATTACGCGCCGAACCCGGCCCGGCCAGCTACGAGGCCGATTGGCCGGTGGTTGCCATGGGCCCGGAAAAACACCTCGGTTACGCCGTGCAGTGGTTCGCCATGGCCACCGCCCTGCTCGGCCTCTACGTCTATTTGGGCTTGCACAACGCAAAGGAGAAACACCATGGGAACGGCCATGAATCCACCCAGCATGTCTGAGGCGAAACCTGCCGCCACCCGCCGTCGCGGGCGCATTCAGTTGCTGCTGATCCTGCTTGGCGTGATCGGCCCGATGGTGCTCGCCACCGGCATGTACAAATTGCAGTTCTGGGTGCCGGAAGGTCGCAGCTATCACGGCGAACTGATCGGCAACGGCCAGACCCGCGCCGACCTCGGCGTGCAAGCCGATGAAGAACGCTGGCAGATCCTGGTCACCGCGCCGAAGGATTGCGCGGTGGATTGCCAGCAACTGGTGTATCTGGCGCGGCAGATCCAGATCGGCCTCGGTCGCGACGCCGGCCGCGCCAGCCATGCACTCGCTGCTGCGCAACCGGTGAGCGCCGATTACGACGCCAAACTGACCCGCGAATATCCACAGCTGCAACGTTATCCGCTGGACGCTACGACGTTCAGCAAAACCACGGGCGACAAGGCCACGCCGCAACTGTGGATCATCGACCCTCACGGCAACCTCGTGCTGCGTTACGAGCCGAATGTGAAAGGCAAGGATCTGCTCAACGACCTGCGTCACCTGCTGAAACTGTCGAACATCGGATAAGGGCATCGTCATGGCCAAACCTGGATTTCGCCTCGCGTTGTTTGCCACCCTGCTGGCACTGATTGTGGTGCTGCTCGGCGCCTATACGCGCCTGACCCACGCCGGCCTCGGCTGTCCGGACTGGCCGGGCTGCTACGGGTTTATCAGCGTGCCGAAAAGCGAAGCGCAACTGGCCCATGCCGAACTGCATTACCCCGACTCGCCGGTGGAGGCGCACAAGGGCTGGAACGAGATGATCCACCGCTACTTCGCCGGCACCCTCGGCCTGCTGATTTCGATTCTGGCCGGGCGCGCGTGGGTCAACCGTCGTCATCCGGGACAGCCGTTGAAGCTACCGCTGTTTCTGCTGGCGGTGGTGTTTGCGCAAGCGGCGTTCGGCATGTGGACGGTGACGCTCAAGCTTTGGCCGCAGGTGGTCACCGGGCATTTGCTCGGCGGGTTTGCGACCTTGAGTCTGCTGTTTTTGCTGACGTTGCGATTGTCCGGAGTGTTGCCGGCGCTGACCGTGCCCAAGCGTCTGCAGTATTGGGCGACGGCGGGATTGTTGCTGGTGATTGGCCAGATCGCGCTGGGTGGCTGGGTCAGTTCCAACTACGCGGCGGTGGCCTGCATCGACTTCCCGACCTGCCACGGGCAATGGCTGCCGCCGGCGGATTTCGCCAATGGCTTTCATCTGACTCAACACATCGGCCCGAACTATCTCGGCGGGCAACTCGACAGTGATGCGCGCACGGCGATTCACCTGACTCATCGCATTGGTGCGCTGCTGGTGACATTGGTTTTGCTCGGTCTGGCCTGGCAATTGAAAGTGGTCGGCATGACTCGCTTGGCCGGTCTGGTGCTGATTGCCCTCGCGGCGCAGATCAGCCTCGGCATCAGCAATGTCTTGTTCCATCTGCCGCTGCCGGTGGCGGTCGCGCATAACGCTGGCGGTGCGGCGCTGTTGCTGACCATGGTGCTGGTCAATTACCACGCGCGCACCAGTCTGGTCCGGGTCAAACAACCGGTGCTCGCGCGCTGGCGCCTGAGCCCGCGTAAACACTCGGCCGCGCCCATCACTATTAAAGGAGAAACGCCGTGGCGATTCTGATTGGCGAACGTCCCGCCCAAGCGCTGTGGCGAGACTATCTGGAACTGACCAAACCGAAAGTCGTGGTGCTGATGCTGATCACCTCGCTGGTCGGCATGTTCCTCGCGACCCGTGCCGGGGTGCCGTGGACGGTGCTGGTGTTCGGCAATCTGGGGATTGCGTTGTGTGCCGGCGGTGCGGCGGCGGTCAATCATGTGGTGGATCGGCGCATTGATGCGGTGATGGCGCGCACGCATAAACGGCCACTGGCCGAGGGCCGGGTTTCGCCGGCGGCGGCGCTGACCTTTGCGTTGGTGTTGGCCCTGCTCGGTCAGGCGTTGTTGCTGACCTTCACCAATCCGCTGACCGCTTGGCTGACCCTCGCTTCGCTGCTCGGTTATGCGGTGATCTACACCGGTTTCCTCAAACGCGCGACGCCGCAGAACATTGTCATCGGTGGCCTCGCCGGCGCCGCACCGCCACTGCTGGGCTGGACCGCCGCCACCGGTCACGTCAGCGCCGAACCGTTGTTGCTGGTGCTGATCATCTTCGCCTGGACGCCGCCGCACTTCTGGGCGCTGGCGATTCATCGCAAGGAGGAATACGCCAAGGCCGACATCCCGATGCTGCCGGTCACCCACGGCGAGCACTACACCAAGGTCCATATTCTGCTGTACACGTTTGCGCTGCTGGCGGTGAGTCTGCTGCCGTACGTGATTCACATGAGCGGCATGCTCTACCTGATTTGCGCACTCGCCCTCGGTGCAAGGTTTCTGCAATGGGCCGTGGTGCTGTACCGTGGCACTCGGCCGCACGCGGCGATCAACACCTTCAAGTACTCTATTTGGTACTTGTTCCTGCTGTTCATCGCCCTGCTCGTAGACCACTACTTACTGTTGAACCTATGACTCGAACCCAGAAAACCGTCTTCATCCTCGTCGCCGTGATCGCGCTGATCCTCGGCCTGACCGTCAACAAAGTGCTGAGCGGCAAGGGCCAGGGCGACCCCACTGCGCTGATCGACGCCGGCATCATTCTGCTGCCGCAGAGCCGTAATTTGCCGGACGTGACGATGACCGATCAGGACGGCAAACCGGTGGCGATCAATGAGCTCAAAGGTAAGTGGAGCCTGCTGTTTTTTGGCTACACCTTCTGCCCGGACATCTGCCCGACCACCCTCGCCCAGTTGCGGCAGATCAAGAGTGAACTGCCCAAGGACGCTGTGGACAAGTTGCAGATCGTGCTGGTCAGCGTCGACCCGAACCGCGATAACCCCAAGCAGTTGAAGCAGTATCTGGGTTACTTCGATCCGCAGTTCGTTGGCCTGACGCCGACTTCGATTGAAGAGCTGCAGAAGGTCGCGAACGCGGTGAGTATTCCGTTTATTCCGGCGGATACCAGTAAGCCGAATTACACCGTGGATCACAGCGGAAACCTAGCGGTGATCGGGCCGGATGGCACTCAGCGTGGGTTTATTCGGGCGCCGTTGAACAACGTCAAACTGGTTGCGCAGCTGCCGGTGATGCTTAACCGTAAGTGACAGTTTAAAAGCCAAGAGCCCCTCACCCTAGCCCTCTCCCGGAGGGAGAGGGGACTGAATGGGGGATGCTGTAGAAATACGCCGACCTGTAAGCGCTGTGCTGAATCCATAATCGTCAAGATCGTATAGGTCGATGTGCTGTGCCGAATCCATAATCGACTGGATCTTTCAGGTCGATGTAGAACGCAAGACACCTCGGTCGGCCCCCTCTCCCTCGGGAGAGGGCTGGGGTGAGGGGCGGGTTCACAGCAGGTCCAAAGCCAAACACCAGACACAAAAAAGGGGACGCACATGGCGTCCCCTTTTCGTTGCAGCAATCTAAATCAGAACGCCGGCAATACTGCGCCTTTGTACTTCTCGGTAATGAATTGCTTCACTTCCGGGCTGTGCAGCGCAGCAGCGAGTTTCTTCATCGCGTCGCTGTCCTTGTTGTCCGCGCGGGACACGAGGATGTTCACGTACGGCGAATCATTACCTTCAATCACCAGCGCATCCTTGGACGGATCGAGCTTGGCTTCCAGCGCGTAGTTGGTGTTGATCAGCGCCAGATCGACCTGGGTCAGCACGCGCGGGATGGTCGCGGCTTCCAGTTCACGGATTTTCAGGTCTTTCGGGTTGGTCGCGATGTCTTTGACGGTCGACAGGATGTTGGTCGGATCCTTCAGCGTGATCACGCCAGCCTTGGCCAGCAGCAACAGCGCACGGCCGCCGTTGGTGGCGTCGTTCGGGATGACCACGTTGGCGCCGCTTGGCAGGTCCTTCAGATCCTTGAGCTTGCTCGAGTAGGCGCCCAGTGGCTCCAGGTGCACGCCGGTCACGGCGACCAGATTAGTACCCTTGGCCTTGTTGAACTCATTGAGGTAAGGCTGATGCTGGAAGAAGTTGGCGTCCAGACGTTTTTCCGCGACCTGTACGTTCGGCTGAATATAGTCGGTGAAGACCTTGACCTTCAGATCCACACCTTCTTTGGCCAGCGCCGGCTTCACGAACTCGAGGATTTCTGCGTGCGGCACCGGAGTGGCGGCAACGGTCAGGGTTTCGGCGTGGGCCGAGAATGCTGCAACGGCAGCAAAAGCAGCGATCAGTTTTTTCATTCAGCTAACTCCTTATGAGGCGCCCGTCTGGCGCCTGCCAGCGAATGGCCGGCTCATCTGTTCAATACAAAACTGCTTATTTGCGCGAGAAATGCACGACCAGTCGATCACCGACCATCTGCAGCACTTGCACCAGAATCAACAGCAACACCACGGTGACGATCATCACGTCAGTCTGGAAACGCTGGTAACCGAAACGGATGGCCAGGTCACCCAGACCACCGGCACCGACTACACCGGCCATCGCCGTGTAGGACACCAGTGTAATCGCCGTCACCGTAATCGCCGCGAAGATGCCCGGGCGGGCTTCCGGCAGCAAGGCGTTCATGATGATCTGCCGCGTGGTCGCGCCCATCGACTGGGTCGCTTCGATGATGCCGCGATCGACTTCACGCAGCGCGGTTTCCACCAGACGCGCGAAGAACGGTGTGGCACCAACGACCAACGGCGGAATCGCACCGGCCACGCCCAGCGACGTGCCGGTGATCAGCACGGTGAACGGGATCATCACGATCAACAGAATAATGAACGGCAGCGAACGCAGGATGTTCACCGCCAGCGACATGAATGCGTAGAGGCCACGGTTTTCCAGCAACTGACGCGGGCTGCAGAGGAACAACAACACGCCCAGCGGCAGGCCGAGCAGCACGGTGAACAGCAGCGAACCGCCAAGCATCAGCATGGTGTCGCCGGTGGCCAGCCAGATTTCGTACCAGTCGATATTGGTGAAGAAACTGATCAGGTCTTCCATTAGCGCAATACCTCCATGTGAACGTCAGCGGCGGTGAAGCGGGCGAAGGCCGCTTCCATGTCGCCACCGGTGACGGCGAGGGTCAATTGCCCGTACGGAATGTCTTTGATGCGGTCGATGCGACCGGCGAGGATGCTGTAGTCGACGCCGGTTTCCCGGGCGACAGTACCGAGCAGCGGCGCGTAGGTCGCTTCACCTTGGAAGGTCAGACGCACGATGCGGCCCGGCACGTGCGCGAAGTCATCACGCTGTTCACTCTCGTCGATCTGCTCGCTTTCCTGAACGAAACGCTTGGTGGTCGGGTGCTGCGGATGCAGGAACACATCGGCCACCGAACCTTGCTCGACGATCACGCCGGCATCCATCACCGCCACCTGATCGCAGACGCGACGGATGACATCCATCTCGTGGGTGATCAGGACGATGGTCAGTTTCAGCTCGCGGTTGATCTCGGCCAGCAGTTGCAGGACCGACGCGGTGGTCTGCGGGTCGAGGGCACTGGTGGCCTCGTCGCACAGCAGAATTTTTGGCTTGGTCGCCAGGGCGCGGGCGATGCCGACGCGCTGTTTCTGACCGCCGGACAATTGCGCCGGATACTTCTTGGCGTGGTCGGACAGACCGACCCGCGCCAGCAACTCGGCCACACGCTTGTCGATCTCGCTGCCCGACAGTTCGCCGGCCAGGGTCAGCGGCAACGCAACGTTGTCGGCCACAGTCTTGGAGGCGAGCAGGTTGAAGTGCTGGAAGATCATCCCGACTTGCTGGCGGAAACGGCGCAGGCCGTTGGCGTCCAGCGCGGTGACTTCTTCGCCGTCGACGATGATCTTGCCGCCACTGGAGTTCTCCAGGCGATTGATCAGACGCAGCAGGGTACTTTTGCCCGCGCCGGAATGGCCGATGAGGCCGAACACCTGCCCGTTCTCGATAGTGAGACTGGTCGGGTGCAGCGCGGGAATGTCCTTACCGGCGACGCGGTAAGTCTTGTGGACGTTTTGAAACTCGATCACGTAGCGAACCTTGTGGGGCGCGTTAGAAAAGGATCAGCGGTTAGCCGGGCGCGCATTTTAGCCTGTCCGTATAGAGGTTCTTAGCATTTATTTCGCAATTAACCTTCGATTTGGCAATAACAAGATCAAAGGTCATAAAAAAGGAACGCCCCAAGTGCCTCATCAGTCACTAAGTAAGCGACTTGAAAACCCTGGGTGCCGTGCCCGGGAACCACTCAAGAGTCCCCGGCAAACCACGGGGTCAACCGAGGAGTTTACGACTGATGAGCAAGAAGCCTACGACCGACAAAAGCCAGATGGCCGGTACCGATACCCCGGATCGCGCCAACACCAACGCCAAACTCGACAGCCTGGAAAAGTTTCGCTCCGACGCCACCGGCCAGGCGCTGCGCACCAACCAGGGCGTGAAGATCGCCGACAACCAGAACACCCTCAAGGCCGGCCCGCGTGGGCCGTCGCTGCTGGAAGACTTCATCATGCGCGAAAAGATCACGCATTTTGACCATGAGCGGATCCCGGAACGTATCGTCCACGCACGCGGCACCGGGGCGCATGGCTTCTTTCAGGCCTACGAGAACCATTCGACGCTGACCAAGGCGGGTTTCCTACAGGATCCGGGCAAAAAGACGCCGGTGTTCGTGCGCTTTTCCACCGTGCAGGGCCCGCGTGGCTCCGGCGACACCGTGCGTGACGTGCGCGGTTTCGCGGTGAAGTTCTTCACTGATGAAGGCAACTTCGACCTGGTCGGCAACAACATGCCGGTGTTTTTCATTCAGGACGCGATCAAGTTTCCCGACTTCGTTCACGCGGTGAAACCCGAACCGCACAATGAAATCCCGACTGGCGGTTCGGCGCACGATACGTTCTGGGACTTCGTTTCATTGGTGCCGGAATCGGCGCACATGGTCATCTGGGCAATGTCCGACCGCGCGATCCCGAAAAGCCTGCGCAGTATGCAGGGCTTTGGCGTCCACACCTTCCGCCTGATCAATGCAGAGGGCAAATCGCGCTTCGTCAAATTCCACTGGCGCCCTACTGCCGGCACTTGCTCGCTGGTCTGGGACGAGGCGCAGAAGCTCGCCGGTAAAGACACCGACTACCACCGTCGCGACCTCTGGGAAGCGATCGAAATGGGCGACTACCCGGAATGGGAACTCGGCGTGCAGATCATCGAGGAGGAAAACGAGCACGACTTCGATTTCGACATCCTCGACCCGACCAAGCTGATCCCCGAAGAAATCGTGCCGATCACACCGCTCGGCAAGATGACGCTGAACCGTAACCCGGACAACTTCTTTGCCGAGACCGAGCAGGTCGCGTTCTGCCCTGGCCACATCGTGCCGGGCATCGATTTCTCCAACGATCCGTTGCTGCAAGGTCGGTTGTTTTCCTACACCGACACGCAGATCAGCCGACTCGGTGGGCCGAACTTTCATGAGTTGCCGATCAACCGCCCGGTGGCGCCGTTCCACAACGGTCAGCGCGATGCGCAGCACCGCACGGTGATCGACAAGGGCCGCGCCTCCTATGAGCCAAACTCGATTGATGGCGGCTGGCCGAAAGAAACGCCGCCAGCCGCGCAGGACGGTGGTTTCGAAAGTTATCCAGAGCGCATCGATGCGAACAAGATCCGCCAGCGCAGCGAGTCGTTCAGCGATCACTTCTCCCAGGCGACGTTGTTTTTCAACAGCATGAGCGATCACGAGAAGGAGCACATCATTGCCGCTTACAGCTTCGAGCTGGGCAAGGTTGAGCGCGAGTTCATCCGTGCGCGGGAGGTGAACGAAATTCTCGCCAACATCGATCTGGAACTGGCCAAGCGCGTGGCGGCTAATCTGGGTCTGCCCGCACCTACCAAAGGCACGGTGGATGCGCGCAAGGTGTCTTTCGATCACTCGCCATCATTGAGCCAGGCTAATTTGCTGCCAGAAAACATCAAAACCCGAAAAGTGGCGATTCTTGCTGCCAACGGCGTCGATGGTGCAGCGATTGATGCGATGAAGAAAGCTTTGGCCGCTGAAGGTGCGCATGCGAAATTGCTCGGCCCGACTTCGGCGCCGGTGAAGACCGCTGACGGCAAAAGTTTGCCAGTGGATGCTTCGATGGAAGGCATGCCATCAGTGATCTTCGACGCGGTGTTCGTGCCGGGTGGCGCGGCGTCGGTCAAGGCGTTGAGCGGCGACGGCGTGGCGTTGCATTACCTGCTGGAGGCTTACAAGCATTTGAAGGCGATTGCGTTGCAGGGTGATGCCAAGCAACTGCAGGATCTGCTGAAGCTGGAAGCGGATGCTGGATTGCTGCAGGGCAAGGATGTACCGGCGCTGACCAAGCCGTTTTTTGCGGCGATCGGGCAGCATCGGGTTTGGGCGCGGGAGCCTAAGGCGAAAGCCATTCCGGCTTAAAATCTTCGTTGGCTGAAAGGACGCTTTCGCGAGCAAGCTCGCTCCCACAAGGGATCTCTGGTGAACACAGATTTTGTGTCAAGCCGGAGATCAAATGTGGGAGCGAGCTTGCTCGCGAAGCTTTTAAGGTTTACGCGGACTCAAGACCATCTGCGCCGGTACTGTGCGCAGAGTTTGCTTCTCAATCTTCAGATCAAAATCCGGATTCAATTTCTTGACCCGCTTGGTCAGCAACGTCGCCAACCACGGATAGTCATTCGTGCGTGGCGCCTGAATGGTCACCCCACACTCATAATTCACCACATCAGCGGCGATCGCATCCAGTTGTCGGCGAAGTTTGCGGCTATCAGTGATATTCAACGCCACCGTAGTGCTCTCGGCAGTCGGATCGATCACCTTGGCTTTCGGCTTCGCTTCGGCTGCCAACAGCGCCGCTTCAGCCTTTTCCAGCTCAGCCTTGCGCGCTTCAGTGATGGCACCATTCACGCCACCGGTCAGCGCCGGTGCTTTCGGCATCAACGCACGGGCACGGCTCAGCGCCGTGGCGGCAGCATTCACATCACCCTTCTGCAGCACGATCTGGCTGCGACGCAGATACGCTTCGGCAAGCTGCCGCTGGTATTGCTCAAGGGATTGATCGTTGGGGGTTTCTTTCTGCAAAGCGGCCAACTGGTCTTCGGCAGTGGCCAGTTCGCTGCTGGCCAGGCTTTGCTCCAGCTGTGCGATGGCCGTAGCCCGCGCATCGGGGACTTCAGCCACCGGCGGCGTACTTTGGCAGGCGCCCAGCAGCACTGAAAATGCGACAAGGAGCAGATAACGGGAGGCGAACGGCTTCATTCCTGCGACTCTCTATTTGCGCAAAAAGCGGCCAAGTCTACACCCCGCGACGGGGCAGAACAAAACTCAGCAGAAACAGTGCGGCCGCCGTCACAACGATTGACGGCCCGGCCGGGGTGTCCTTGAACCACGACAACGCCAGCCCGCCACACACCGCGAGCATGCCCAGCAGGCTCGCGCCCAGTGCCATCTGCTCCGGCGAGCGGGCGTGACGCTGTGCCGCAGCTGCCGGGATGATCAACAGTGAAGTAATCAGCAACACACCGACGATTTTCATCGCCACCGCGATCACCACCGCAATCAACAGCATCAGCGCCATGCGCAGGCCCGCGACCGGCAGGCCTTCGACCTTGGCCAACTCTTCATGGACGGTGATCGCAAGCAAGGGCCGCCACAGTGTCACCAGCAAGACCAACACCGCCGCGCTGCCGCCGAGGATCCACGCCAGATCAGTCGGGCTGATCGCCAGCAGGTCGCCGAACAGATAGGCCATCAGGTCGATCCGCACTTCATGCATGAAGCTTAGTACCACCAGGCCGAGAGAGAGCGTGCTCGGTGCGAGAATTCCCAAAAGCGTGTCGGACGCCAGCGGTTGGCGCTGTTGCAGCGTGACCAGCAGCACCGCCAGCAACAGACAGCCTACGGTGACCGCAACGGTCGGGCTGACATCCAGCAAAAAGCCCAGCGCCACGCCGAGCAGCGCGGCGTGGGACAGGGTATCGCCGAAATAGGCCATGCGCCGCCAGACCACGAACGAACCCAGCGGACCTGCAACGATCGCCAGCGCCAGACCTGCAAGCAGGGCATACAACAGAAAATCAGCCATGCTTGCAGTTGTCTCCGTGAACGTGGGGTTGGCCAATAACCGGCCCTTTGACCACCGAACCGTGCAGGTCGTGAGCGTGGTCGTGATGGTGGTGATAGACCGCCAGGCTCTGCGCGTTCTTGCCGAACAGTTCGACAAACGCCGGATCGCCGCTGACCTGCTCGGGATGCCCGGAGCAGCAGACGTGACGGTTGAGGCAGACCACCTGGTCGGTGGTGCTCATCACCAGATGCAAATCGTGGGACACCATCAACACGCCGCAACCATGGCGATCGCGCAGACGGGTGATCAGGCTGTACAGCTCGGCCTGGCCGGCAACGTCGACGCCTTGTACCGGCTCATCGAGCACCAGCAGTTCCGGTTCACGCAGCAGCGCCCGCGCGAGCAGCACACGCTGCATTTCACCGCCGGAAACGCTTTGCACCGGGCTGTCGATAACGTGTTCGGCACCAACTTCTTTCAATGCGCCCAGCGCACGCGGACGATCAACACCCGGCACCAGCCGCAGAAAGCGCAGCACCGACAGCGGCAGGGTCGGATCGACGTGGAGTTTTTGCGGCATGTAGCCAACACGCAGTTTCGGCTTGCGCCAGACGCTGCCGCTGTCTGGTTTCAACAGCCCGAGCACGGCGCGCACCAGCGTGGTCTTGCCGGCGCCGTTGGGACCGATCAGGGTGACGATCTGCCCCGGCTCGACACTCAGCTCGATGTTGTCCAGCACGGTCTGCCCGGCAAATGTGACGGCGACCTGCTCCAGACGGATCAGCGCATTGCTCATCAAGCCCCCTGGCAACCGGAGCACAGGCCGACGACTTCGACGGTCTGCGCTTCGACAATGAAACCAACGTCTTTGGCGCTGTTGATGATCGCGTCGCTGATCACTTTTTGTTCAAGCTCGATGGCGGCGTGGCAATCGCGGCAGATCAGGAACTGGCCCTGATGCGCGTGTTCCGGATGCACGCAGCCGACAAAGGCGTTGAGCGAGGAGATGCGGTGCACCAGGCCGTTTTCCAGAAGGAAATCCAGCGCACGGTACACGGTCGGCGGCGCGGCGCGGCGGCCGTCCTGCTCGCTCAACACGGCAAGAATGTCGTAGGCGCCCAGCGGTTTGTGGCTCTGCCACACCAATTCCAGCACCCGGCGGCGCAACGCGGTCAGGCGCAAGCCTTTCTGGGCGCACAAGGTATCGGCCTCGGACAAAGCGCTGTGCACGCAATGTGAGTGGTCGTGGGGACGGCTGGCAATCGGTGTAATAGGCATGGGCGGCGACGAGTTTTGATAGAGACGTTATTATGTTACCCGTTCTCGCCTCCTTGAGTGGTCATCGTGTCCCGACTTTTTTCTGTTTTTGTGGCTTTTGTCGCCAGTTTCCTGCTGATCGGTTCGGCTCAGGCCGAGGTCAAAGTCCTCACCAGCATCAAACCGTTGCAGCTGATTGCAGCGGCCGTGCAGGACGGCGTGGCGATTCCCGAAGTGCTGCTGCCGCCGGGCGCGTCGCCACACAATTACGCCCTGCGCCCATCCGACGTACGGAAGGTGCAATCGGTGGATCTGCTCTACTGGATCGGCCCGGACATGGAAGGTTTCCTGCCGCGCGTGCTGAACGGTCGTACGCTGCCGAGCGTCGCCGTGCAGGATTTGCCGGGGATGAAGCTGCGGCGTTTTGCTGAAGACAGCCATTCCCACGCCGAAGAGGCTGACGAGTATGATCACGATCATCGTCCGGGCACGCTGGATGCGCATTTGTGGCTATCGCCGGTGAATGCGCGGGTGATTGCCGACAAGATGGCCGCTGACTTGAGCACCGCAGACCCGGCGAATGCCGAGCGCTATCAGAGCAACGCCAAGGCGTTTGATGAGCGTCTGGATGCGCTGGATCAGCGTTTGAAGAAGCGTCTGGCCAGTGTTGAAGGCAAGCCGTACTTCGTCTTCCACGAGGCGTTTGATTACTTTGAAGAAGCTTATGGCCTGAAGCATGCCGGTGTGTTCAGCGTGGCCGCCGAAGTGCAGCCCGGTGCGCAGCATGTTGCGGCGATGCGCAAGCGATTGCAGGAAGTGGGCAAGACTTGTGTGTTCAGTGAGCCGCCATTGCGGCCGCGTCTGGCGGAGACGCTGGTGGCGGGTTTGCCGGTGAAACTGGCTGAGCTGGATGCGTTGGGCGGGTACACCCCGGCAACGGCTCAGGGCTATGAGCAGGTGTTGGAGAAGTTGGGTAACGATTTGGCGGGATGCCTGGAATCGTTGTAACAACTCAATAAATGTGGGAGCGGCCTGCTCGCGAAAGCGGTGTGTCAGTCAATATAGAGACTGAATGTACCGACGTCTTCGCGAGCAGGCTCGCTCCCACATTAGATTTGTGCCCGGCCCAGAACCAATGTGGGAGCGAGCCTGCTCCGGGCGGCGTTCCGACGAAGCTTTTAAAGGGCGAAAGGCAACGGTGTACTGACCTGCTGCCGCTGCGCCAAGCGCTGCTCAAACTCCTGCGGATCGTGAATCAACACGTCCTGCCCGGCGAACTGCTCCGCCGCGATCAACCGCGACAGCCAGAACCGCACACACGCCACGCGCAGCATGGTCGGCCACAACTCAGCCTCCGCCGCCGTAAACGGTCGCAACGCCGCATAGGCGCCGAGAAACGCGCGGGCACGCGGGCCATCAATCAAACCTTCCTCGTCCGAACACCAGTCATTCAAGGCAATCGCCACGTCGTACAGCATCGGCCCTGAGCAGGCGTTGTAGAAGTCGATCAGCCCGGTCAGGTGCGTGCCTTCGAACATCGCGTTGTCGCGAAACAGATCCGCATGAATGTTCGCCCGAGGCAGCGCAAGAATCTTGTCTTTGCGCTCGGTGATTTCATCCAGCGCCTTTTGCAGCAAGGCACGCGGTTCATCGCTCAGGTGCGAAAGAAACTCCTTGCCCTCCTCCAGCATCCAGTCGAGGCCACGATCGGTCTTGCGCTTGATCATGCGCTCGCCCTGGGTCGCCAGGTGCAGATGCGCCTGCAACTCGCCGACCTGCGCGCAATGCTGGGCATTGGCGACCTTGATGTGCTTGCCGGACAGGCGCGGTTGCAACAGTGCCGGCTTGCCTTTCAGCTCACGCAACGCCACGCCGTCGGTGGTGCGCAGTGCGTAAGGCACCGGCAAGTCGGCTTCATGCAACACGTCGAGCAGGTCGATGAAGAACGGCATCTCCTGCACCGGGCCGCGCTCGACCAGGGTCAGGACGAATTCGCCCTGCTCCAGGCTTATAAAGAAATTGGTGTTTTCGCTGCCGGCGGCGATCCCCTGGAAATCAAGCAGACGGCCAAGCCCGTAAGGGGCGAGAAAGGTTTCCAGCTCGGGCCGAGCCAGGGGAGTGAACACAGACATGGTTAAAAACTGCTCAGTTCAGGCGTCGCGGTCAGGCGACGCCGATTAAAAGTCGGGAAACTTACTTCCAGGTAAAGATTTCCCACGACGGAATCAGCATATCCGGCTGGTCGGAGCGAATGTAGTTCGCGTCCGTGCCATCGGCGCGCACCAGGAAATACGGTTTGCCACCCTTTGGCGTGACCTTGATCGCATAGACGAAGCCACTGCGACTGTATTCCTGGATGACCTTGTCGCCTTCCGTGTGCGTGTTGATCGTAACTTCCGGCTCCGAGGCAGGCGCATCATCCGCCGCCATCGCGGCCATAGGTGAGACAGCAATCAGACCGACCAGCAGCAAGCGATTTAACGTACGCATGATAACCTTGTCCCTTTGTCGTCAACGGTCCCGCTATTCTAGCGCCGGACCCGCCGAAAAGGTTGATCCTGCTCATGAGCCAAGCCCCCCTCGTCCTGGTGGACGGTTCGTCTTACCTGTACCGCGCGTTTCACGCATTGCCACCACTGACCACCTCCAAAGGCCTGCCGACCGGTGCGGTCAAAGGCGTGCTGAACATGCTCAAGAGTCTGCGCAAGCAGTACCCGGACAGCCCGTTCGCCGTGGTGTTCGACGCCAAGGGTGGGACATTTCGCGATGAGATGTACGCCGAATACAAAGCCAATCGCCCAAGCATGCCCGACGACATGCGCGTGCAGATCGAGCCGCTGCACCAGAGCGTGATCGCTCTTGGTTTCCCGCTGCTGTGCGTGGAAGGCGTCGAGGCCGACGACGTCATCGGCACCCTCGCCCGCAGCAGCGCGGCGGCGGATCGCCCGGTGGTTATCTCCACCGGCGACAAGGACATGGCGCAACTGGTCGACGGCCACATTACCTTGGTCAACACCATGTCCGGTAGCTCGATGGACGTGGAAGGCGTTAAGGAGAAATTTGGCGTCGCACCGGAGCAGATCATCGATTATCTGGCGCTGATGGGCGATTCGTCCGACAACATTCCGGGCGTTCCGGGCATCGGCCCGAAAACTGCCTCCGGCCTGTTGGTCGGGGTCAATGGCGGGCTCACCGAGCTGTACGCCAATCTCGACATCGTCCCGACCCTGCCGATTCGCGGCGCGAAAACCCTGCCGGCCAAGCTCGAAGAGCACAAGGAGATGGCGTTCCTCTCCTATCAACTGGCGACCATCAAAGTCGACGTGCCGCTGGACGTCGAACTCGACGACCTGCAAATGGGCGCGGAAGACTCGGCCAAGCTCTACGAGTTGTACTCGCTGCTCGAATTCAAAAGCTGGATCAATGATCTGGATCGCGACGCCAAACGTCTGGAACTGAGCGCAGCCAGCGAGCCTGCGCCGGCCGGCGATCTGTTCAGCGCGCCAGCAGAAGAAGCGCCCGCCGCTCCCGCTGAGGCTGCCTACGAAACCATCCTCGATCAGGCACGTTTCGACGTCTGGCTGGAAAAACTGAAGAACGCCAAACTGTTCGCCTTCGATACTGAAACCACCGGCATCGACGCACAGCAGGCGCAACTGGTCGGTCTATCGTTCGCCGTGCAGGCCAACGAAGCCGCGTACATCCCGCTGACCCACTCCTACATCGGCGTGCCGGAACAGCTGGATCGCGACACCGTACTGCGCGCGCTCAAACCGATTCTCGAAGACCCGAGCAAGCTCAAGGTCGGCCAGCACGCCAAGTTCGACATGAATATTCTGGCCAACTGCGCCATCGGCGGTGACCAGAACCAAGGCATCAACGTGCGCGGTATCGCCTTCGACACGATGCTTGAGTCCTACGTGCTCAACTCCACCGCCACCCGCCACGACATGGACAGCCTCGCGCAGAAGTACCTGGATCACACCACCGTGAGTTTCCAGGACATCGCCGGCAAAGGCGCCAAGCAGCTGACCTTCGACCAGATCGCACTGGAGCAGGCCGGGCCGTACGCCGCCGAAGACGCCGACATCACCCTGCGTCTGCACCAGACTTTGTTTGAAAAGCTCAGCGCCATCCCGAGCCTGGCCAGCGTGCTGACCGACATCGAAATCCCGCTGGTGCCGGTGCTGGCGCGTATCGAACGCCAAGGCGCGTTTGTCGACGCTGAGCTGCTCGGCATCCAGAGCATCGAGTTGGGCAACAAAATGGTCGCGCTGGAGCGCGAAGCGTTCGAGATCGCCGGGGAAGAATTCAATCTTGGCTCGCCGAAGCAACTGGGCGTGATTCTCTACGAGAAACTCGGCCTGCCAGTGCTGAAGAAGACCGCCAAAGGTCAGCCGTCCACTGCTGAAGAAGTGTTGGCGAAACTCGCCGAAGACGATCACCGCTTGCCGAAAGTGCTGATGGAGCACCGTTCGATGAGCAAGCTGAAAAGCACCTACACCGATCGCCTGCCGGAGCAGATCAACCCGCGCACCGGGCGTATTCACACCTCGTATCATCAGGCTGTAGCGTCGACCGGGCGTTTGTCCTCCAGCGATCCGAACCTGCAGAACATCCCGGTGCGTACCGCTGAAGGCCGGCGCATCCGTCAGGCCTTCGTCGCGCCGAAAGGCTACAAACTGCTGGCGGCGGACTATTCGCAGATCGAACTGCGGATCATGGCGCACCTGTCCAAGGACGAAGGCCTGATGAACGCCTTCCGCAACAATCTGGACGTGCACACCGCGACCGCAGCCGAAGTGTTCAAGGTCGAGCTCAACGAAGTGACCTCCGACCAGCGCCGTGGCGCCAAGGCGATCAACTTCGGCCTGATCTACGGCATGGGCGCGCAGAAGCTCGGCAAGGACATCGGCGTCGACACCAAGACCGCCAAGGCTTACATCGACACCTACTTCGCCCGCTATCCAGGCGTGCGTGAGTACATGGATCGCACCCGCGCGCAGGCGGCGGATCAGGGTTATGTAGAGACGTTCTTCGGTCGTCGTCTGTATTTGCCAGAGATCAACTCGAACAAACCGCAAGAACGCGCTGCCGCTGAGCGCACGGCGATCAACGCGCCGATGCAAGGCACGGCTGCGGACATCATCAAGAAAGCCATGGTGGCGGTGGATAACTGGCTGGCGACGTCGGGGCTGGACGCCAAAGTCATCCTGCAGGTGCACGATGAACTGGTGCTGGAGGTTCGCGAGGATCTGGTCGACCAGGTCAGCGCCGAGATTCGCGTGCACATGAGCGAAGCGGCGAAGCTGGATGTACCGCTGCTGGTCGAAGTGGGTGTGGGCAACAATTGGGATGAGGCTCACTGAGCCATTTGATCTCGGTCTGCCGCGACCTGTTGTCGCGGCAACGCCGGTAAAACCTGCTTATTTCGAAAAGCGCTTGGGATTATTCCAAAGCTTTTTGAAAAAATTCTGAACTAATCTGGAAGGACACTACTCAGAGATACTGAATGGCTGGTGAAGCCCTTCGATGCTCCTATGTTGTGTTAAGTGTTGGCAGATATCTGAACCCCGCCCTAGCGGTTCGGAACTTAAACCCCGGAATTTCTCCCTCCCCAATGAAATCCGGGGCTTTTTTTGCCCAAAAATTGGCTGTAGCGCGGCCATGCTGCGTTAAAGGCGCTACTCAAAATGCTCATTTAGGTCCCCTAAACTCCGCTTTTTAGCTGTGCTTTCGCCTTGCCTGAGCGCACCACAGCCAATTTTCTAATCCCTGTTTACTCAGCCGCCTCGGCACCCTTATCAGCCAGTTCCATCCAGCCGGCCAGTACAGTGTAGGCCTCTTCCAGGCCCATGCGTTTTGGCGCCGAGAACAGCTGGATGGTGACCAGGTCGCCCCAACCCTTGCGGATTTCCGACTGCACTTTGAGCAGGGTGTTCTTGGCTGCGCCGTAGGTGAGCTTGTCGGCCTTGGTCAGCAGGATGTGCATCGGCATGCCGGCCGCAACGGCCCAGTCGAGCATCAGCAAGTCGAAGTCGGTCATTGGATGACGGATGTCCATCATCAAAATCAAACCCTTCAAACTCTCACGGCCACCGAGGTAAGCCTCAAGGTGACGCTGCCAGTGCATCTTCAGCGGGATCGGTACTTTTGCGTAACCGTAGCCCGGCAGGTCGACCAGACGACGATCTTCGTCTAGCTTGAAGAAGTTCAACAGCTGTGTGCGACCCGGGGTTTTCGAGGTACGCGCCAGACTGGCGTGAGTCAAAGTGTTCAGTGCGCTGGATTTGCCGGCGTTGGAACGACCGGCAAACGCCACTTCGAAGCCTTCGTCGTCAGGGCATTGATCGACTTTGGCGGCACTGAGCATGAATGTGGACTGTTGGCACAGGCCGAGGATGGGATTCTTGAGTTGCATGGGATTTCCGATGTGGGCGGCGCCGGGATTGGGCGCGGAACGCGGTGTCGCTTCCGTTTCAGTGACGCCAGTATATAATGCCGCAGATTTTGTGTGTGCTTTGTCCCAGCGTAGGATGAAGTTCACGAGAGCGACAGACCTTGATTGCGCATTAGAACGCAGAACGCTCTCAACCCTGAAAAGGTCGTTTTATGACGAAATGGCTGCTGGCTGCCGGAGTCTTGATGCCGCTTTACAGCGCACAGGCTACACAGGATCCGGAAGCTGTGTACAACCGTGTTTGTGGTGCCTGTCATTCCGGCCAACTACCCATGGCGCCCGAAAGAGGCGATCAGGAAGCTTGGACGCCGAGGTTGGCGAAAGGTATGGGGACGCTGGTGCAACACGTGACCCAGGGTTTCAAGGCGATGCCGCCGCGTGGTTTGTGCATGGACTGCAGTGCCGAGGATTACCAAGCCATCATCCTGTGGATGAGCGAGTAAACCCGGTCCATAACTTAACCCTTAGCCGTAGTTGGATTAGCTGATGAACAAATTGATCGTGAGTCTGCTGTTGACCGTGGGAATCTCAGGCTTCGCCCATGCTGCCGGTGATGCCGCAGCAGGCCAGGCAAAAGCCGCCGTATGTGGAGCCTGCCATGGCCCGGACGGCAACAGCATGGCGCCAAACTTTCCGAAACTGGCCGGTCAAGGTGAACGCTACCTGACCAAGCAACTGCACGACATCAAGTCGGGCAAGCGCACCGTTCTGGAAATGACCGGGCTGCTGACCAACCTGAGCGATCAGGACCTGGCCGACATCGCCGCCTACTTCGCCAGCCAGAAAGGCAGCGTCGGCGCCGCCGATCCGAAGATCGTCGCGCGCGGTGAAGCGCTGTTCCGTGGCGGCAACCTCGCCAAGGGCCTGCCAGCCTGCACCGGTTGCCACTCGCCGAACGGCGCCGGCAACGCCGCTGCCGGTTTCCCACACCTGGGTGGCCAACACGCTCAATACATCGCCAAGCAACTGACCGATTTCCGCAAGGAAGAAGGCGGCCGCAACAACGACGGCGACACCATGACCATGCAGACCATCGCCAAGCGCCTGAGCGACGAAGACATCGCAGCGGTCTCCAGCTACATTCAGGGTCTGCACTAAGGCCTACGGATCGAGCACCGCAGGCGATGGACATCTCCTGCAACGTTAACGCCCGATTAATCCGTCGCAGCAAGTATAAAAAGGGTGGCTTTGGCCGCCCTTTTTTGTGGCCGCTACCGTTACACTACAGAACTCATGCCCGCCAGGATCTGTCTGAAAACAGGTCGCGCGAGGCGACCAAAATTGTCCAGGAGTAAAGCATGCGTAATCTGATCATCAGCGCCGCTCTCGTCGCTGCCAGCCTGTTCGGCGTGACCGCTCAAGCCGCCGAAGCACCTGCCGCCCCTTACGTGGAACTGGCCAACCCGGTGCCGGTTGCAGAGCCTGGCAAGATCGAAGTGGTCGAGCTGTTCTGGTACGGCTGCCCGCACTGCTACGCCTTCGAGCCGGTGATCAATCCTTGGGTTGAAAAACTGCCCTCCGACGTCAACTTCGTGCGCATCCCGGCCATGTTCGGCGGCCCGTGGGACGCTCACGGTCAAATGTTCCTGACCCTGGAAGCGATGGGTGTCGAGCACAAGGTTCACAACGCCGTGTTCAACGCAATCCAGAAAGAACACAAGAAGCTGACCGACAAGAACGACATGGCTGACTTCCTCGCCACCCAAGGCGTGGACAAGGACAAGTTCCTCGCCACCTTCGACTCGTTCGCCATCAAAGGTCAGATCGTAAAAGCTCGCGAACTGGCCAAGAAGTACGAAATCACTGGCGTGCCAACCATGATCGTCAACGGCAAGTACCGCTTTGACATCGGCTCTGCCGGTGGCGCCGAGCAGGCACTGAAACTGGCTGACGACTTGGTCGCCAAAGAGCGAGCGGCAACCAAGGCTGCTGCCAACTAAGCGCGGCAACCGCCATGCGCCGCTGGAAGTCTGAACGCATCGTTGGCCTGCATGATCCGCAGGTCAACGAGCATCACCTGGAGTCCACGGGCCTGCCCGCAGACCAGCGTTTGCGTCTGCTCAGTTTCAATATCCAGGTCGGCATCAGCACCGAGCGCTATCGGCATTACCTGACCCGTAGCTGGCAGCACCTGCTGCCGCACACCGGCCGCTCAGGCAATCTGCAAAAGATCGGTGACTTGCTGGGCGACTTCGATCTGGTCGCTCTGCAGGAAGCCGATGGCGGCAGCCTGCGTTCGGGCTACGTCAATCAGGTCGAACATCTGGCGCAACTCGGCGCCTTTCCCTACTGGTATCAACAACTCAATCGCAACCTCGGCCGACTCGCTCAGCACAGCAATGGCGTGCTCAGTCGTCTGAAACCGTCGGCGATTGAAGATCACCCGCTGCCCGGCCCGAAAGGTCGTGGAGCGATTCTGCTGCGTTTCGGCGAAGGCCCGGAAGCGCTGGTGGTGGTGATGATGCACCTGGCCCTTGGCGCGCGAACCCGCAGCCTGCAACTGGCCTATATTCGTGAGCTGATCGGTGGCTATAAACACCAAGTGTTGATGGGTGACATGAACACCCACGCCAGCGATCTGCTACAACATTCTCCGTTACGCGATCTCGGCCTGCTGGCCCCGCAGGTGGAAGCGACTTTCCCCAGCTGGCGCCCACAGCGTTGCCTTGATCATATTTTGCTCAGCCCGACCCTGACCCTGGAAAAGGTCGAAGTGCTGGCACAACCGATTTCCGATCACCTGCCGGTCGCGGTAGAGATTCGTCTGCCGGGTTCGCTCACGGCCGATGCATTGCCCGCGTTGAGTCCTGCCCCTCGCGGAACCCCTGAATGAGCGACGACGCCCAGCGCTGGAAAGAGAAGTACCTCAAAAGCATCGAACAACAGGACAAACTTGAACGCCGCTGGGCCGCCAGGCTCGATTTGCTGCGTCGCGGTCTGGTGCGCAGCACATTGGCGGCTGAAGGCACCGACAAGGCCGTTGATCAATGCATGAAAGAGATGCGCGACGTGGTGCGCACCGATGACATGGACGCCGGCCTCGCCGCCTTGCTGCCGCGTCTGGAAAAAGCCGTGCTCGATTCCGAGCAGCGTCGCGAAACCCGCATCGATCAGGTCAGCACCGCGCTGACGTCGCTAGTCACCCAGTTGCAGGCGTTGCCGCTGCCGCGTGAAGTCGCTCAGCCACTGAAGAAGTTCGCCAAACAGCTGGACAGCCGCGTCGGGTCTGCGCGGGAAATGCCATTGCTGCTGAGTGAACTCAGCGGCTTGCAGGGCAAGGCGTTGAGTCAGCTGGAAACGCCCGCAGAGCCGGGTCGCCCGGGTCTGCTGCAACGGCTGTTTGGTAGCCGCGACAGCGAAGAAGCGCCAGCGACAGAATCACCCGCGCCGCTGCAAGCCACGCCGCCGCAACCGCTTGCCCCATCGGCGCCCGAACCAGAAGCCGCACAGCCCGCCCCTGTCGCGGCGATCGAAGCCGTGACGGCAGCGCCTGCCATAGAAGCACCTGCAACTGCCGAAACAACGACGCCAGCCACCCCGGCTCAATTGGCACCGGAACCGGCAGAAGTGTTTACCTTTGTGCCACCGAAGGTCGTCAGCACAGTCGGCAACCCTCCGCTCGAACCGCAGGCTGAGCACTTCGAGCCCGAGCCTGTTTTCGCCGCAGTTCCAGCTCAGACGCCCATCGCGCCTGCCGCCATCAATCCTGATGAACTGATCCACCCCGGCGATCCGACACCGCTGATCCTCGACAGCCTGCCGCTGCCCGGGCCAATTGCCCAAGCGCTGGCCGCCATCGACCCGGAGCAGCCCGAGCACGACATCCTGTTCGCCCTGCCGGACACCCCCGAGCCATCCTATAGCTCCGTGGCCAAACACATCGAAGACACCCTGATCGGGCTGCTCGACGACCTGACCCTGCCGGAACGTCACCGTCCACAAGCCGAAGCCATGCGTGAAAGGTTGAAACATGGCTTGAACTGGTACGAACTGATCCCGATCCTCGACGATCTTACGACGTTGATGCTGGCGATTACCGACAGCGGCCAGCACGAATTCGAAGCCTACCTGCAACAGCTCAACGAGCGCCTCGAAGCGTTCCAGAGCAATCTGCAAGCCGCCAGCGAAGGGCATGCCGACAACAGCTCGGCGGCGCGGGCCATGGACACGCAGATCCGCGAGCAAGTCGACGGCCTGCAGACCAGCGTGCAGGAAGCGGCGGATCTGGAAGACCTCAAGCACGTGTTGGAGAACCATCTCGAAGGCCTGCTCGGCACCATGGACCAGCACCAGAAGCAGCGCGATGCCCGCGAACAGGAAGTCGCCACGCGACTGAAAAGCCTGTCCGAACGCGTGGCGCATATGGAGCAGGAAGCCCAGGGTTTCCGCGAACATCTTGAAGTACAAAGGCAGAAAGCCTTGATCGATCCGCTCACCGGCCTGCCCAATCGCGCCGCATGGAGCGAACGCCTCGAGCACGAGATCAAGCAGTGGCAGCAGCACGGCAACACCTTGAGCCTGGCCATGCTCGACCTCGATCACTTCAAACGCATCAACGACAACTACGGCCATTTGGCCGGCGACAAGGTGCTGAAGATCATTGCCACCGTGTTGCGCAAACGCCTGCGCGGCTCGGACTTCATTGCCCGTTTCGGCGGGGAAGAGTTCGTTCTGTTGATGCCGGCAACGCCGCCGGCAGTCGGCGCCAAACTGTTGGAAACCCTGCGCGCAGCGATCGAAGCCTGCCCTTTCCACTTCAAGGGCGAGCGCGTGACGATCACCATTTCCATGGGACTGGCAACATTCCGCGCTGGAGAACACAGCGATCTGGTGCTGAAAAGAGCCGATCAGGCGCTTTACCGCGCTAAAAATGCAGGACGCAACCGGGTCGAGCTGGGCTGAGCAAATTGTTCCATTTTGTTTAAATCCGCCCGCTGACCGTCGAGACGCAAGGCAGTACGTTACACTGTTGCATTACTGTCTTGCGTGTACTGCCTTCTGCCATGAAATTCTTTGCCCTCCTCGCGTCGCTGCTCGTTCTGGCCGGTTGTGCCAGCGGCCCGCGTTATGACACCAGCCATCCTTCGGCCAATTACGACAGCCGTATCCAGTTCGTGATCGTCCATTACACCTCGACATCGCTGGAGCGCTCGCTGCAATTGCTGACCCATGGCGAAGTCAGCAGCCATTACCTGATCGGCGACGACAAGAGCGGCACTGTCTACAAGCTGATGGATGAAAACCAGCGCGCCTGGCACGCCGGCGAAAGCCAATGGCAAGGCCGCACCTGGCTCAACTCCAGCTCGATCGGCATCGAAATCGTCAATCCGGGCTTCAAGGACACGCCGACCGGGCGGCTGTGGTATCCGTACAGCGAAGCGCAGATTCAATCATTGATCGTCCTGCTCAAAGACATCAGCAAACGCAATGGCATCAGCCCGCGACACATCATCGGCCATAGCGACATCGCGCCGCTGCGCAAACTCGATCCGGGGCCGTTGTTCCCCTGGAAGCGTCTCGCCGCTGAAGGCCTTGGCGTATGGCCGAACGAACAGGCGGTTGCGCGTCAGCAAATGCTGTTCAACAGCAGCGAACTGCCGAGCATCAGCTGGTTCCAGGCACAACTGGCGCACTTGGGGTATGACACGCCGCAAACCGGCGAACTGGACGTTGCGACGCGCCACGTCCTCGCAGCCTTCCAGATGCACTTCCGGCCTTCGCGCTTCGACGGCACGCCGGATGCGCAAACGGCAGCGTTGCTGCTGGTCCTCAATCAGACAAAATAATGACGCCCGCCCGACGGTCAGGGCGAAATCGCAATCAGCAGCTATAACTCATTGGTAATTCTTCGGATATTCCATGATGGTTGCTACCCGAGAGACACTGCGTAGCTGGTTTTATCGCCCGTGGTTTTTGGCGATGATCGCGGCTGTCCTCAGTGCCTGCCTGCTGATCGCCGGCGGAATGTTCGTGGCAATGCGACAGGTCGAGCAAAGCGAAAGTCAGGAAATGAACGCGCAAGGCGAACGTTTCCTCGCCCGCCTCGAACAATTGTTCGGCCAGTTGCGCGAAAGTCTCGACGATCTCGAAGCGCAGCCATTGCGCAGTTGTGACGATGAAATGATCGCGACCCTGCAGCAAGTCACCTTCAACTATCGCTTCGTCTACGAAGCGGCTTACATGGATGCCTCACGGATCTGCTCCAACCGCCCACGTCAGGAAGGCGTGTCGGTAGTACGAGCGCCGGATATCAGAGGGCCGACTTACAGCTATTGGCTCAATACCACCACCGAACCCGATGAAAACCGCGCCGCGCTGATGCTCGGACGCGGTAATTTTCGTGTGGCCACGTCACGCGGTCATCTGACCGACATGGTCGATCTGTCGCCCGGCAGCAGCCTGCTGGTGGTACTCGATCACGGCACCCGGGCGATCCCGGTGCTCGGCACGGCGCAGGCCTGGCCACCGACCGAACATTGGCCACCGAAAAGTCGCGAGTCGTTACAGGTCACTCCGACTCGGCTGATCTACCGCATGCCTACCGACAACCCGGAATATCAACTGGTGCTGATCACGCCGCGCACTGGCATGCACATCCCTGCAATCTGGTGGTGGATGGTTCCGGCCTGTCTATTGCTCGGCGCATTCGTAGGGTTCTTTGTGTTCTTGCTGGTGCGCCAGCGCCAATCGCTGGACGCCGAACTTAATGGCGCCATTCGTCGGGGCGAGTTGCAGGTGCTCTATCAGCCGATCTTCGACCTCGACAGCCGCAACTGCGTCGGCGCCGAAGCCCTGCTGCGCTGGCGCCGCCCCGACGGCACACTGACCAGCCCGGACCTGTTCATCCCCATGGCGGAAAACACCGGGCAGATTCGCCAGATGACCGACTTTGTCCTCCAGCGTTTGCTGGAACAACTGGGTCCGGTGCTGCGGGCCAATCCGCAACTGTATATCTCGGTCAACCTCGCCGCCTGCGATGTGATGGTGCCGCGCATCGGCCTGGTCATGGCGCGGCTGCTCACACTGCATCGGGTGGCCGCGCGGCAGATTGCCTTCGAGGTCACCGAACGTGGCTTGATTGACGTGGTGGTGGCGCGGGAAAACCTGCAAGCCTTGCGCGATGTCGGCCATCAGGTATTGATCGACGATTTCGGCACCGGCTATTGCAGCCTCGCCTACTTGCAAACCCTACCGGTCGATTGCCTGAAGATCGACAAGGCCTTTATCGATGCGTTGGGCCATGACGCCGCCAGCAGCGGCGTCGCTCCGCACATCATTCACATGGCCCAAGCGCTGGATCTGAAGGTGATTGCCGAAGGCATCGAACTGGAATCACAGGCTGAACTGCTCAGCAGTGAAGGGGTGAAATTCGGTCAAGGCTGGTTGTTCGCCCATGCGCTGAGCGCGGTGCAGTTCATCGAACTGATCACCCGTGGCCGACGCCTCGCGGGAAGGCGTATGGACGACGAAGCCTAAACGGCGAGCGCCATATAGAACTGCGTGCCCTGCCCCGGCCGCGAGTAAACGCCCATGCGTCCGCCATGCAACTGGACGATTTCCTTGCACAGCGCCAGACCAAGCCCGGCGCCGCCCTTTTTGCGACCGACCTGCACGAACGGCTCGAAGATCCGTCCTTGCTGGCCGTAGGCAATGCCTTCGCCGTTGTCCTCGACGCTGATGATCACTCGCTCGCCATGTCGTCGCGCCTGCAAACGGATCTGACCGTCGCGGGCGGTATGGCGCAGGGCGTTGTCGATGAGGTTGTCGAGTACGCGATCGAGTTGCGCCTGATCGGCCTGCAAACGTGGCAGCGGCGCCTGTACTTCGACATTCAGGGCGATGCCCTTGGCCGCCGCCGAGTCGGCAAAACGCAATTGCGCCTGCTCCAGCAAATCTTCGATGGAGCACGGCGCCAGTGTGAGTTTCTGCAGGCCATTCTGATAACGCGAGAAGTTGAGCAAGTCATTGATCAACTGCATCAGACGCTGCATTTCCTCGTTCACGGTGTCGAGCAGATCAGCCTCGCGGGACTCCGCTGGAAACTTCGCCCGCTCGCGGAACAAACCGAACGCCATGTGCATGCCGGTGACCGGCGTACGCAGTTCGTGGGAGGCGCGCAAGACGAATTCACTGCGCACCCGCTCGAAGGCGCGCTGCTCGGTGACATCGTGCAGCACCATCACCGCGCCGAGAATATGCCCTTGGGTGTGACTGACCGGGGTCAGGCTGTAGGTCAGCAGGCGTGATTCGCCGTCGACCTCGATGCTCAAATCTTCCGGCGCCCGCTCCAGCGTGCCGCCGCGCAGCACCAGTTGCAGCTGTGCATCCAGCTCTGGGCGTTCCAGCGCCGTGCCCAGCCCCTGGCCAAGACGATCATCGTCCCAGCCCAATTGGCGCTGAGCCACTGGATTGAGGTGCTCCAGATTTCCCTGACGGTCGATCATCAGCAAGCCGTCATCGATGCTGTCGAGCACCGCTTGCAAGCGTTGCTGGCCGGCGAGCAATTCATCGACGTTGGTCGCCTGATGCTCGCGCAGTGCCTCAGCCATCAGGCCGAAGCGTTTGGTCAGCTGATTCATTTCCATCGCTGACGAAATCGGCAGGGTCACTTCAAAATTGCCTTGGCCGATATTGTCCGCCGCTTTCGCCAGCGCCTCGATCGGCGCGCCAAAACGCCTGGCAATGCCGTGGGCCGTGATGAAACCGATGATCAGCACCGCCAACCCGACAAATCCCAGCAGACCGGCAATCAACAAGGCACGGTCACGCGCCTCACGCTGTACCGCGTTGATGTTGTCCAGTGCATGCTTGTGTTCGGTGATCAGTCCGTTGCGCAACGTGTTGAAGCGCTCCCGGAATTCGGCGCTGCTACTCATCGAGCTGGCCGGGTCACGGGACAAATCGAAAGCTTCGAGGAAACTCAGATAATCCGCTTTTGCCCGACTGAAGCCGTAGAGCCGACCATCGCCCTCTTGCTCTTGGGCGATGCCCTGGTCCAGCAATTCGAAGTAATGCTGTTTTGACGCTTCGAACGCCACGGGATCAGGCTTTTCCGCGAGCATGATGATCAGTTGATCACCCAGCGTCTGGCGCAACTTGAGCCCCAGATCCAGAGTGACGAAGTTACTGCGCACCAACGCTTCTTGAGTGCCGGCCATCTGCATCACGCTGACCAGCCCGAGCAACAGCCCGAGCAAGGCCACGGTGATCAGCGCGGAAATGCTCAAGAACAAACGGGTCCGCAACTTCATCGCCAGTTTCATCGCCGGACACTCACAGGTTGTACTGCTTGCGCTTGCGGTACAGGGTCGAAGCGTCGATGCCGAGGGTTTTTGCCGCTTGATCCAGGGTGCCGGCAGTAGCGAGTACCGCACCGATGTGGGCCTTTTCCAACTCGTCGAGACTCAACGCCGCACCGACGCGAGGAGCGTTGTTGGCCGGTTGCTCGGCCATGCCGAGGTGGCTGATTTCCACGCGTTCCTGCGGGCAGATGATGCTCGCCCGCTCGACCACGTTACGCAGCTCACGAATGTTGCCCGGCCAGCGGTAGCCCAGCAGCGCCTCGCGAGCCTCGTCGCTGAAGCCCCGTGCCGGACGTGCGTACTCTTTGACGAAACGGGCGAGGAAGCGATCGGCCAAGGTCAGAATGTCCTCGGCACGCTCGCGCAGTGGCGGCAGGTGCAGGGTGATGACGTTCAGGCGATAGAGCAGGTCTTCACGGAAACGCCCGTCACGGACCATGTCTTCGAGATTGAGATTGGTCGCCGCTAGAATGCGCACGTCGGCCCGGCGGGTGACCGGATCCCCTACCCGCTCGTATTCCTTGTCCTGAATGAAACGCAGCAATTTGGGTTGTAATGTCAGGGGAAAATCGCCGATCTCGTCGAGAAACAGCGTGCCGCCGTCCGCCTGATTGACTCGCCCCAAGGTGCTTTCGCTGACCCCGGTAAACGCACCGCGACTGTGACCGAACAGCTCGCTCTCCATCAATTCCGCCGTCAGCGACGGGCAGTTGATGGTCACGCAGGATTTCTTCTCGCGTTTGCTCCAGCCATGAATCGCTCGGGCCAGCTCACCTTTACCGGTACCGGACTCGCCGAGGATAAGAATGTTGGCGTCAGTGCTGGCAACCTGGCGGGCCGTTTCCAGGACAACTTTCATCGCCGGGCTGTGGGAATCGAGGCCATCCTTCGGTTTGCGGATCTCGCCTTCCAGCGCTTCGAGGCGCGCCGACAGTTGGCGCACTTCCAGTTGCTTGGCGGTGGCCAGACGCAACTGATCCGGGCTGCACGGTTTAACCAGATAGTCGGCGGCGCCGGCCTGGATCGCATCCACGGCAGTGTCGACGGCCGAATGCGCAGTGACGATCACCACACGCATCCATGGCGCCTGAATGCGCATCTGCGCCAGCACGTCGAGACCGTTGTCTTCGCCCAAGCGTAAATCAAGGAAGCACAGGTCGAAGACCTGACGTTGCAACAAGGCGTCAGCCTGGGCCGCGCTGTTGGCTGTGGCGACCGTATAGCCTTCATCTTCGAGGCAATAACGGAAAGTACGCAGGATGGCGGATTCGTCGTCCACCAGCAGAATGCGGCCTTGATGCTCAGTGGCAGATTCCATTTTTCCTACGCTCCATAGTGATTGGTCTTGGGTTAGTCCCGGAAAAATCGGGCAAGTTGCATGGTTGATTCTGAACGATGCCAGCCATAGGAGGGTAGCTCTCTCCTGCCTTTACGGCCAATACGTTGATTTTGTTGGTTTTTTAAACAAATACCGATTTGCAGGGAATTCCCTGCGTACTTTTCTGACATCTGCGCCCCGCTCTCAATTCCATAAGAATGAAATCTCCTACGAAAAAATCGTGCATTGCGCACGATCCCAGATGACCCATCGTGCAGGATGCGTCGCAAACGATTTTCTGCATACGCATAACTTATTGATTTTATTGGATATTTTTCAATTAAAAAACTGGCATGCAGGCTGCAATACCTTACTCAGCCCGGGCAGAAATGAACTGCCCCAACCAAATAAGAGTGAGGAACCCAGGATGACTCGCCAACGTGCCGCCCAAGTGCGTATCTCGCCACTGCACATCCAGCAAGGTCTGTTTGGCGTATTGGCGCTGTTGATCACCCTGATCGCTTGCCAGCAATACCTGCGCTGGGAATACAGCCAGCAGGCTGAGCCGCTGATTTCGATCCAGCACAACACGCAAACGCACTTCAGCGCCGTAAGCAGCAGCCAGGCCGAAAGCGCCTCGATGCGCATGATGGACGTCGATCAGGCGCAGCCACTGGATCAACTGCCACGTGAAGAGCGTTGGGTTTTCTAAAGAGCAAACGAATTCGGGCGCACAGCGCCGGAACACGTAACACCCCTAAATAGAGAAGTAAGGAGAATCACCATGTTGAGCTGGGCAATTACATTCTTGATCATTGCCATCATCGCCGCAGTACTGGGCTTCGGTGGTATCGCGGGCACCGCCACGGGTATCGCCAAGATTCTCTTTGTCGTGTTCCTGGTGATGTTCATCGCTTCCTTCTTCTTTGGCCGTCGCGGCCGAGGTTAACGATGAGTGCGTTAAAGACACTGGCAGCCGCCCTGCTTCTGGGCGGTAGTGCCATGGCGATGGCGGCCAATGACGGCCAGGCGCGGGTCAACGAACTGCTCGCCTCTGACGAGCAGTACCGTGAAACCTGGGAAGGCGTGATCAAGAAAGAAGAGCGCGTACCGGAATGGGTGATCAACCTGTCCGGGACCTCCGAACAACAGATGAACGCGGTTACTGAGGACGACGAGAAATACTTGGTCGGCCCGCTCTGCGAGAATCAGGACAAGTGCCTGAATCATCGATTGATCGTCGCATTCAGTTTTGACAAGGATGACGCCTACGCCATGCTGGTTGATGTGCCTGAAGGCCTTCCGCAAGACAAGTCACCGACGCGACATGCGACCTATCGCTTCTTCGGCAAACCCGACCAAGGTATGCAGGATCTACTGATGGAAACCCTGAAGAAAGATCCGAAGTGGTATTGATTTGAACATGAGGGCAGCGCCCTGCTGCCCTCCATTGCGCCCACCTGAGGAAGGCCGGCGCATGACCAAGGGGCCGGGACGTTCTGACTGTTGCAGGGTCGGAGTGACCTACGGGTACAGGGAGTGCCTGCGCGAGGGCCGGGTCAGGGTAAAAGCTGCGCCGCAGGTTCGCCGACCCACAGTGGCTCGACGGACTTGCGCTGGGCTTTCAAACACGCAAAACATTGATCCAGAGCGTCCAGCTCATCCTTTTTATCGCTGACACTGCGCGCAAAAACATTACGCGGTGTTTCACGGCGACCGTATATCGACAAAGAGACCGTTTAAACAGTAGGACTTCTAGTCTTCCTTCGTAGGCTTTTTCCGAGATTTTTAGTCGATTTTTCTCGTTCAAAAAATAACCAACCCACGCTGTAATGACCGGTTCACGGCACTTATGCCGGCCGAAATGTCACAATCGAACCGGTTGGGACGCCAGTTTCATTTAAAAAAGCTCATGCCGATTCGGCATAGGGTAGGCGTTTACGGCATTAGACGGCGCAACCTTGCATCGGAATAGTTGCGCCTTTTTTCGCCTGCCGAAGAGCCGTAATCACGCGCTTCGGGGCACCTTATACGGAGGCAGATGCACAGACTTTTCCGCTAATGAGCGTTCCAGTTCCTGCATGTGCCTGAGTCAAACGCAAGTAAGGGTAAAGATAATGAAGAAGGCAAAAATTAGCCTCGCCTGGCAGATCCTCATCGGTCTGGTTTTGGGTATTGCAATTGGTGCGTTGCTCAACCACTTCAGTGCCGAGAAGGCCTGGTGGATCAGCAACGTCCTGCAACCGGCAGGCGATATCTTTATCCGTCTGATCAAGATGATCGTGATTCCGATCGTCATCTCTTCCCTGATCGTCGGCATCGCCGGCGTGGGCGACGCCAAGAAACTCGGGCGTATCGGCCTGAAGACGATCATCTATTTCGAAATCGTCACCACCATCGCCATCGTCGTCGGCCTGCTGCTGGCCAACCTGTTCCATCCGGGCACAGGCATCGACATGAGCACCCTCGGCACGGTGGATATCTCCAAGTACCAGGCAACCGCCGCCGAGGTACAGCATGAACACGCGTTCATCGAGACCATCCTCAACCTGATCCCGTCGAACATCTTCGCGGCCATGGCCCGCGGCGAAATGCTGCCGATCATCTTCTTCTCCGTGCTGTTCGGTCTCGGTCTGTCGAGCCTGCAGTCGGACCTGCGCGAGCCGCTGGTGAAGATGTTCCAGGGCGTCTCGGAAAGCATGTTCAAAGTCACCCACATGATCATGAACTATGCGCCGATCGGCGTATTCGCACTGATCGCGGTGACCGTCGCCAACTTCGGCTTCGCCTCACTGCTGCCGCTGGCCAAACTGGTGATCCTGGTTTACGTCGCCATCGCCTTCTTCGCCTTCGTGGTGCTGGGCCTGATCGCCAAGCTTTTCGGCTTCTCGGTGATCAAGCTGATGCGCATCTTCAAGGATGAGCTGGTGCTGGCCTACTCCACCGCTTCTTCGGAAACCGTGCTGCCACGCGTGATCGAGAAGATGGAAGCCTACGGCGCGCCGAAAGCCATCTGCAGCTTCGTGGTACCGACCGGTTATTCGTTCAACCTCGACGGTTCGACCCTGTACCAGTCCATCGCGGCGATCTTCATCGCTCAGCTGTACGGCATTGATCTGTCGATCAGCCAGCAGCTGCTGCTGGTCCTGACCCTGATGGTCACCTCCAAAGGCATCGCCGGTGTACCGGGCGTGTCCTTCGTGGTGCTGCTGGCGACCCTCGGCAGTGTTGGTATTCCGCTGGAAGGTCTGGCGTTCATCGCCGGTGTCGACCGCATCATGGACATGGCGCGTACTGCACTGAACGTGATTGGTAACGCCTTGGCGGTACTGGTTATCGCACGCTGGGAAGGCATGTACGACGATGCCAAGGGCCAGCGCTACTGGAACTCCCTGCCGCACTGGCGCAGCAAGGAAAAACTGCCAGCGGGCGAAATCTCGAAGAACTGACACAAATCCCTGTAGGAGTGAGCCTGCTCGCGATGAGGGCTGTACATTCAACATCTCTGTTGTCTGATACACCGCGATCGCGAGCAGGCTCACTCCTACAGTGGACCGAGTCAGCCATACGAACCCCGGAGAAATCCGGGGTTTGTCGTTTCTGGCGACCCCGCTATCATTCGCGGCATTCTTCGGGGGATTTGACTGATGCTTAATGGCCTGTGGCTTGGCTTCTTCATCGTGGCAGCCGTATCGGCGCTGGCGCAGTGGCTGATCGGCGGCAACGCCGGGATCTTTGCGGCGATGGTGGAAAGCATTTTCGCCATGGCCAAGCTCTCGGTCGAAGTCATGGTGCTGCTGTTCGGCACCCTCACCCTGTGGCTGGGCTTTCTGCGCATTGCCGAAAAGGCCGGGATCGTCGAATGGCTGGCCAAGGTGCTCGGCCCGCTGTTCCTGCGGCTGATGCCGGAAGTCCCGGCCGGCCACCCTGCCCTGGGCCTGATCACTTTGAACTTCGCCGCCAACGGTCTGGGCCTCGACAACGCAGCCACGCCCATCGGCCTGAAAGCCATGAAGGCGCTGCAGGAGCTCAATCCCAGTGCCACCATCGCCAGTAACGCGCAAATCCTCTTCCTGGTGCTCAACGCCTCCTCCCTGACCCTGCTGCCGGTGACGATCTTCATGTACCGCGCCCAGCAAGGCGCGCCGGACCCGACGCTGGTGTTTCTGCCGATCCTGCTGGCGACCAGTTGCTCGACGATTGTCGGCTTCCTGTCGGTGGCGTTCATGCAGCGTTTGCGGATCTGGGATCCGGTGGTGTTGGCGTATCTGATTCCCGGCGCGCTGATTCTCGGTGGCTTTATGGCGCTGCTGGGCACGCTTTCGGCGACGGCTTTGGCGGGATTGTCGTCGATCCTCGGCAATCTCACGCTGTTCGGGTTGATCATGCTGTTCTTGCTGATCGGCGCGCTAAAGAAGGTCAAGGTCTACGAGGCGTTTGTTGAAGGCGCCAAAGAAGGCTTCGATGTCGCGAAGAACCTGCTGCCGTATCTGGTGGCGATGCTCTGTGCGGTCGGCGTACTGCGTGCGTCCGGGGCCTTGGACTTTGGCCTGGACGGGATTCGCCATCTGGTCGAGTGGGCCGGTTGGGACACGCGATTTGTCGATGCGTTGCCGACGGCGATGGTCAAACCGTTCTCTGGCAGTGCGGCGCGGGCGATGTTGATCGAGACGATGAAGACGTCCGGTGTCGACAGCTTCCCGGCGTTGGTCGCGGCGACGATTCAGGGCAGTACCGAGACCACGTTCTATGTGCTGGCGGTGTATTTCGGCGCGGTGGGGATTCAGCGCGCGCGGCATGCGGTAGGGTGTGCGTTGCTGGCGGAGTTTGCTGGTGTGGTGGGCGCCATTGCCGTCTGCTACTGGTTCTTCGGCTGAACAAAAATCCAAACTGTAGGAGTGAGCCTGCTCGCGATAGCGGTTTATCAGTCGCCATCATCGGTGACTGTCAGTCCGCTATCGCGAGCAGGCTCACTCCTACAGGGGATTGTGTTGGGCTTAAGGTCTTTGGGGGCTAGTTTCTGGCCCTGGTCGACGGCCCAGGCCACGACTTTCGCGGTCAGGCGATCACTGGCCTGACCAAACCCGGCGACCACCGCCGGCACCTGAACATCAGTCAACGGCTGACGCTCTTCAAACCGTCGACTGGCCAGAATCCGCTGGTCATAACCACGCACGAGCAACGCATCAACCCGCACCACGACGCTGGCCTGCGTGCCCTGATACTCGGTCTGAAACGCCTGCAAACTCCCGCCCAATTCCAGATCCGCAGCAAAGTTGCTGTCATCGGTACTGAGCAACGTCACCCGACCATCACGCTGAAACCCATCCAGCAGACGATTACGCACCAGCACCGGCGCCGGATCGCTCCAGCGCGAGCCCTTGTAGCTGCTGATCACATCGCCCTGCGGAATCACCGCAATCGTCGGCCGGTTCAACGCCTCACTGGCCTGCAACTTGTTCAGCCGCAACGACCACCGTTGCGTCGCCGCTGAACTGGCCGAGGCGGGCGCCTGTGCGGCCGGCAAGCGATAGACATCCGACGGCTCGGATTGCGGCAGAATCGAGCAGGCACTGATCAGCGTGAAGCCGGCGAGGAGGGCAAGTCGAGTCAGCTTCATGGCGTGAATTCCTTGTTCTTGTCACGGCCCAGCAGGTAGCCGCTGGGGTTGGCCTCAAGGCGTTGCGAGATGGCGCGCAGCGAGGTCAGCGTTTCACGCAGTTCGCGGATCGCCGGGGCCAGGCCATTGAGGCCCTGCATGCCGTTGTCGAGGGAGTTTTCGTTTTTGCTGAGCAAGGTGCTGATGGTGGTCGTGCTTTGCTCCAGCGACTTCATCGCCTGCTCGGCGCTGCCCAGTGCCTGTTTGCCCTGGTCGTTGATCAGGCCGTTGGCGTTGCGCATCAGCAGTGAGGTCTGTTCGAGCATGCTGCCGGCCTGTTTGCCGACGGTCGCCAGTTGCTGCATGGCCTGTTTGATGTCGCCGCGTTGATCGTTGATCGTCCCGGTGGTTTGCTCCAGATGGGCGAGGGTTTTGCTGACGCGCTCGACGTTCTCGGCGGAGAACATCTGGTTGGCGTTCTGCAGCAGCGCAGTGATACCGGTCATCAAATCGTTGGAGTCATTGAGCAAGCGCGAAATAGGCGAGGGCGATGCAACGATGGTCGGCAGATTACCGTCATGCCCGCGCAGTTTCGGGCTCTCGGGCGTGCCACCGCTGAGCTGGATGATCGACGTCCCGGTGATCCCGGCCAGCGCCAGTTTGGCCTGGGTGTCTTCCTTCACCGGCGTGTCCCCGGCCAGACGAATCCGCGCCAGCACCCGCCGTGGATCCTTTGGATCAAGGCGCAGGTTGATCACATCGCCGACCTTGATCCCGCTGTATTGCACCGGGCTGCCCTTGGACAGGCCACTGACTGCCTCGCTGAAGACAATCTCGTAATCCTTGAACTCGGTGTCGACGCTGGACTTGGCCAGGAACAGACCGAAGAGCAGGGCGCCTGCCACCACGATCACGGTGAACAAGCCGATCAACACATGATGCGCTCGGGTTTCCATGTCAGACCTCGTTGAGCAATTTGGCGGCGTCCAGCGCCGAGCGGCCGCGCGGGCCGTGGAAGTATTCGTGAATCCACGCGTCGTCGGTTTCCGAGACCACGTCGATGGGACCGGCGACCAGCACTTTTTTCTGCGCCAGCACCGCCACGCGGTCGGTGATGGTGTAGAGCGTGTCGAGGTCGTGGGTCACCAGAAACACGCTAAGGCCGAGTGCATCGCGCAGGGTCAGGATCAATTGATCGAACTGCGCCGCGCCAATCGGATCGAGGCCGGCAGTAGGTTCGTCGAGAAACAGTATGTCCGGATCCAGCGCCAGGGCCCGGGCCAGCGCGGCGCGTTTGATCATGCCGCCAGAGAGCGACGCCGGGTATTTGTCCGCCGCTGACAGTGGTAATCCGGCCAGCGCCAGTTTCACGGCAGCCAAGTGCTCAGCGTCGTTGCGACTGAGGCCGGCGTGTTCGATAAGGGGCAGGGCGACGTTCTCGGTGACCGTCAGCGAGGAGAACAGCGCGCCTTTCTGGAACAGCACACCGAAGCGCCGCTCAACCAGTGAGCGCTCATGCTCGGACAGGCTCGGCAGGTTCTTGCCGAACACTTTGACCATGCCTTCGCTGGGCCGGCGTAATCCGACAATGCTGCGCAGCAACACCGATTTGCCGCTGCCGGAGCCGCCGACCACGGCGAGGATTTCGCCTTTGTACAAATCCAGATCGAGGTTCTCGTGCACACTCTGGCTGCCAAAGCGATTGCACAGGCCACGGACTTCGATCACCGCCTCCGAGGGCGCGCGGGGTAGACGACTCACCAGCCCATCTCCATGAAGAACAGCGCGGCCACCGCGTCGAGCACGATCACCACGAAAATCGATTGCACCACGGCGGACGTAGTGTGGGCGCCGACCGACTCGGCGCTGCCACTGACCTTGAAGCCTTCCAGGCAACCAATCGCGGCAATGATGAAGGCGAAGATTGGCGCCTTCACCAAGCCGACCAGAAAGTGCTGCACGCCGATGTCCGACTGCAACAGCGTCAGGAACATCGCCGGCGAGATATCCAGTGACACCGCGCAGACCACGCCGCCTCCGATGATCCCGCAAAGCATGGCGAGGAAGGTCAACATCGGCAGCGCCACCAGCATCGCCAGCACACGCGGTACCACCAGCAACTCCATCGGGTCGAGGCCAAGGGTGCGGATCGCATCGATTTCTTCGTTGGCCTTCATCGAGCCAATCTGCGCGGTGAAGGCACTGGCGGTGCGCCCGGCCATGAGGATTGCCGTGAGCAACACACCGAATTCCCTCAGGAACGAGAAGCCCACCAGGTCCACAGTAAAAATCGTCGCGCCGAAACTGGCCAGCACCGTGGCGCCGAGAAACGCCACCACCGCGCCCACCAGAAAAGTCAGCAAAGCCACGATTGGCGCGGCGTCGAGGCCGGTCTGTTCGATGTGCGCGATCATCGGCGTGATCCGCCAGCGCTTGGGCCGGAACAGGCTGCGCGCGATGGTTTCCATAATCAGGCCGACGAAGCCGAGCAATTGCAGGGTGTCTTGCCAGACGGTGTCGACGGCGCGACCGATGCGGGTGAGCAATTGCACGCTGACGCTGATTTCCGGCTCTTTGATCGGCACGCAGAAATCGGTCATCGAGCAATACACGGTTTGCAGCAGCGCGCGGTCGGCGGAGGTCAGGGTGCAATCGGGGTGTTCGGCGGATTTACCGAGGCGTTCGGAGCCGAGCAGTTCGACCAGCAACGAAGCGCCAGCGGTGTCGAGGGCGCCGAGACTGTTGAGATCGATCGGCGTATTGGCATCGTACTGGCCGTGGAGCTTTTCACTCAGTTGCTTGAGCTCGGCGTAATGGGCAAGCGTCCAGTCCCCCGTCACCCGCAAGCGGGCAGGGCTGATCGACGTGTCCAGTTGGGCATTACCGCTGATCGAGCTGCTGGTCATAAGCTCCGTGCTTGTTCGTCTGCTAAGCGAACTAACGTAATAGCACGAACCGGATTACTTTTCTTTGATCGCTGTGCTGTCCGTGACTTCGAAGCGCAGCACGCCGATCACCTGGCCGTCTTCGGTCAGCACCCGCACTTGCCACTTGCCCGCCGGGTTGCCGGGGAAATTCTGCTTGTGCGTCCAGGCGCGGTAGCCTTCCTTGCGCCCGCCATGGATATCGAGGGCGATACGGTCGACCTCTTTGCCGTTGAATTGCCAGACGTGATAGATCCGCTCATCGAGCCCGCGCGGCGCGTTGATCGCGGTGTAGGCGTAGAGGCCATCGCCACGAATCTGCTCGGCGCTGACCGTGTCGAGGCTGGCGCCGGGGGTGCGGTCCTGCATTTGCGTGCTGATCGCCACGTCGGTCATCCACAGCGTCGCCGGCGGCACCCACGAACGCAACGCCCAACCGACGCCACCGATACCGACGGTGATGCACAAGATCGCCAGGGCATTGCGCACCGTGCGGATCGGGAAGATCGACGCCAGACTCGGGAACGACAACAGCACAGCAATGCCCAGCGCCCATTTGAAGCTCTGCGCCGTGGTCAGGTGCATGATCACCGGCAACGCGGTGAGCAGGGCGGCGAACAGGGTCAGGGTGTGCAGCGCGAGAAACGCCCAGCGCCGTGGCGCCAGCCATTTGTAATAGAGCGGGTCGACGATGGAAATCAGGGCGGCGACGCTGAGCAGGCCGGTGAAGAACAACTGGCCGCTGTTCCAGGTCGTGGTGATGAAGAAAAACGGCAGGACGAAGAACAGGCTTTCCTGATGGATCATCTGCGTCGCGTAACGCAGCAGCGGCTGGGGAATCTCGCGTTTGAACACGCGGGTGAAGAGGCCGGTGAGGGTGTTCTCCAGCATCAGCCAGATCCAGCTGAGCAGCATGATCACGGTGATCCAGCTCGCCAGCCCTTGCTGACGATCGACCATGATGAAACTGCCGACCCCGGAAATGAAACCGCCAAGCGCAATGACCCCGGGATAGCGCTTCATCAGTTCGAGGATGCGCTGGATCAGGAGCTGTATTTTCGGCATTTGGGCGGTTCACGACTGGATAGGAAAAAACCTCGACAGAGTAGCGCCCGCCGGGCGTTGTGGCGAGGCTGCCGGTCAGTAAATTCACCACCTCACCCTGTGGGAGCGAGCCTGCTCGCGATAGCGGTCCTTCAGTCACCCTCTTTTCGGCTGATACACCGCGATCGCGAGCAGGCTCACTCCTACAGGATTAGTGTTCGGCGGGTTTTCGGCGGTGGTGCAGGCGCCAGCCGATCAGGACCAGCAACACCAGGCCCAAGCCACCCGCACTCAACCACAACACCTGATCATCACTGATCAACGGCTTCTCGATCCGCAAATACCCCGGTTGCAACAGCAACTCACGCATGGCCTTGTTCGCCGCTTCCAGGGTCACCCCTTGCAGCTCCCGCGCCGGGTTGGCAAAACGGCCGTCCTCGTAATCGCCCAGTGCACTCCAGTAGTAATCCGCCATCGCGCTGTTACCCTGCACCGCCCAGGCCTGATGGGCGATAGAAGCCTGTTTGATCCGCGCGAAGGTGTCCGGGTCGAGGCCGTTTTTCAGCAGATCAGCCTTGAGGTCTTCCAGCACCTGAATGGCTTCATCGACGTCATCACGATCGAGGTCGGCATTCAGGCTCATGAAACCGACGCCGCCAAACACCTCACGCTCGGCCCATGGCCCGTAGGACAAGCCGTGGTTGAGACGAATCTGCCGGTACAACGCCCAGTCGAGATAATCCTTGAGAATGTCGAAGGTCTGATCGTATTGATCATCGATCACCGGTTCCGGCACCAGCCAGTGCAGCTTGGCGCTGTCGCCGATAAAACCACGGGTGAGGGTGCGTTCATGGGCGGCGCTGGTGCTGATGTCCGGCAGTGGCCGATGCTCGCTCGGCTCGACCGCGTCGAGCGCGCCCCACGTGCGCTCCAGATACGCCGGTAGCAGTTTGTCGAGTTCGCCGACGACGATCAGGGTCATGTTGTTTGGCGCGTACCAGGCTTTGCGCACCTTTTCCAACTGCTCCTGAGTCAGGTGACCGACTTCGGCACGCTGCGGGCATTTCAGGCCCAGTTCGACGGCGAGTTGATTGCTCGCGGTGTGGCCGAGATCCTGACGATCGAGAAAGCGTTGCAGGCGTGTGTAATGGCCGCCGTCCTCGCGCTCGACCACACGCTTGGCGGCGTTGATTGCGTTGTCGTCGATGCGCGTTTGCGTGAGCAGAGCGAGCAGCAGGTCGAGCACCTTGCGCTGGTTTTTCGCCGGAGCTTCGATGACGAACGTGGTGTCGGCATTGCTGGTGAAGGCGTTCCAGTCACCGCCCAGCGCCTGCATGCGCTCCTCTAAACCACCTTCGCCAGTGGCATCGATGCCGCTGAACAACAAGTGCTCAAGCAGGTGCGGCAGCTCCTTGTCATCACAATCGAAATCGTCGAGGCCGACGCCGACCACCAGCCGGATCGCCACGTGCCCGCGCTCAGTGCCGGGTTTGAGCAGCAACTGCAAACCGTTGGGCAACGCATAGCCTTCGACCTGAAAACGATCCAGGGCAAAGGCGGGCAGGGAACCGAGCAACAGACAGGCGAACAACAGGCAACGCATAACAGGCTTCCGTACGGCTGATTTGGAGATCCGTGTCGTCAGTCAGGCCCCCATCGCGAGCAGGCTCACTTCTACATTTGCAATGCGTCCCACTGTAGGAGTGAGCCTGCTCGCGATAGCGGCCTGAAGGCTGAATCAATGTAACTGACTAACCCCAGCCCCAGACGTTCAAGGCGAATGCGTTATGTCGGCCATATCATCCGACTCCAGCGCCCCGGTATCCGCCGTTTCCAGCACCACATACGCACTGCCGCAAAACAGCGAATTGAGCCGCTTCATATCGGCAATCAACTCCAGGTGCAACGAACTGGTTTCCAGACTCTGCACGATCTTGCGTTGCAAACGGCTGACATGCGCATGGGCCAAACGGCGTTCCTGTGCGCGAAAGCGGCGTTTCTCGCGCAGTAGCTGGCGGGCGCTTTCGCGGTCACCACTGAGAAACACCGACAGCCCCAAACGCAGATTAGCGATCAATTGCTGCTGCAACCCGGCCAGATCCTCCAGCCCCTCCTCGGAAAAGGAGCGGCGCTGCGAAGTCTTCTGCTGCTGGATCTTGCGCAGCATGCGTTCGATCAGGTCGGCAGCCAATTTGAGGTTGATCGCCAGCTCAATGATCTCGGCCCAGCGCCGACTGTCCTGCTCGCCGAGGTCTTCGCGGGGCATCTGCGCCAGGTACAGCTTGATTGCGCTGTACAGCGCTTCGACGTCATCGGTCAGCCGACGCATTTCCTGGGTGACAGCGGTCTGCTTGCCGCGCAGCACATCGAGGGTGGCGTCGAGCATGTTGTCGAGCAGATCGCCCATGCGCAGGGTTTCCCGCGCGGCATTGGCCAAGGCCAGACTTGGCGTGACCAGCGCGGTAGCGTCGAGGTGACGCGGTTTGGCAGTACCGTTGACCTCCGGCCGCTCCGGGAGCAACCACGCGCAGAGCCGCGCCATCGGCCCCACCGACGGCAGCAGAATCAGGCAGCGCACGGTGTTGTAGAGCAGGTGAAAACCGATGACCATTTCCTGCGGGCTGAAATCGAGGCTGTCGATCCAGTGCACCAGCGGGTCGAGCACCGGGATGATCAGCAGCAGGCCGATCAGTTTGTACAACAGGCTGCCCAACGCCACTTGCCGGCCAGCGGCGTTCTGCATGCTGGTGCTCATGAACGCAAGAATGCCGCTGCCGATGTTGGCGCCGATCACCAGACCAATTGCCACCGGCAGACTGATCACACTGGCACCGGCGAGAGTCGCCGTGAGCAGTACGGCGGCGAGGCTGGAGTAGGAAATCATCGCGAACAGCGCGCCGACCAAGGCGTCGAGGAGGATGTCGCCAGTCAACGAGGCGAAAATCACCTTCACACCTTGGGCATGGGTGATCGGCGCGGCGGCCTCGACGATCAGTTGCAGCGCGAGAATGATCAGCCCGAGGCCAATGGACACCCGGCCCATCTGCCCGAGGCGCGTCTGTTTGCGCGACAGAAAGAAAATCACCCCGAGGAAAATCAGCAGCGGCGACAGCCACGACAGGTCGAAGGTCAGCACCCGCGCCATCAGCGCGGTACCGACGTCCGCGCCGAGCATGGTCGCCAGCGCCGGGGTCAGCGCCATCAGGCCCTGGCCGACGAAGGAGGTGACGAGCATGGCGGTGGCGTTGCTGCTCTGCACCATCGCGGTGACGACGATGCCGGCGACAAAGGCGAGCCAGCGCTTGGACATGTTCTGGCCAATCACATGGCGCAGGTTGGTGCCGTACACCCGCAGGATGCCGGTTCGGACGATGTGCGTACCCCAGATCAGCAGGGCGACGGCGGAAAGCAGATTGAGCAGGGTGAGCATGCAGACCCCCTGTAATAGCAGTGCCTCAGAGAGGCAAGTTGACGGTACCGCGCGGTTTCTACGTTTTTGATACTTAAGCTGTAGTTGGCTAACGGTCTGGGCGCCAGCATTGCACAGCTAAAGTGTGGATTGAAACAAAAGTGTCATGAAAAGCGCTTCATACACCCACCTGAATCCACCACAAACAAATGTAGGAGTGAGCCTGCTCGCGATAGGGCCATCAGCCTCAACATTGATGTTGACTGACAGACCGCTATCGCGAGCAGGCTCACTCCTACAAGGGGTGTTGCCTGAAGACTACCGGGTTACTGGCCCGGGATGTCCTTGCGCAGTTTCACCGGGTCTTGCTGCTGCTTTTTCTTGGCCATCGCGCCGCGCAGCTTGATGTTGATCGCCTCAACCGCCAGCGAGAACGCCATGGCGAAGTAGACGTAGCCCTTCGGCACATGCACGTCGAACGACTCGGCAATCAATACGGTACCGACCACCAGCAGGAACGACAGCGCCAGCATCTTCAGCGACGGGTGCTTGTCGATGAACTCGCTGATCTTGCCCGAGGCCAGCATCATCACCAGCACGGCCACAACGATCGCCGCAACCATCACCGGCACGTGGGAAACCATGCCCACGGCAGTGATCACCGAGTCCAGCGAGAAGACGATGTCGATGATCGCGATCTGGATGATGGTGTAGAGGAAGTTGCCGCCCTTGCCGCCGGGGGTGTCATCACTCTCATCTTCGCCTTCCAGCGCGTGGTACATCTCTTGCGAGCTCTTCCACAGCAGGAACAGACCACCGAAGAACAGGATCAGGTCGCGACCCGAAATGCCTTGGCCGAACACTTCGAACAGGTCAGCGGTGAGGCGCATGACCCAGGTGATCGACAGCAGCAACAGGATGCGCGTGATCATGGCCAGGCCAAGACCGAAGATCCGGGTGCGCTGCTGCATGTGCTTGGGCATGCGGCTGACCAGGATCGAAATCATGATGATGTTATCGATGCCGAGGACGATTTCCAGGGCGGTCAGGGTGAAGAAGGCAACCCAGATTTCGGGGTTGGTCAGCCATTCCATGTGTATTCCTTTGAGCAATTGTTAAACCGAAAAAGGTCCGGGCTTCAAACCGCGAAGCCAGGACCCGAAACGGTGAGTCTTGGGCTTATAGAGTGCTGAACACCGGGAAAGTCCCCAACAGCAGTGCAGCAATCAGGATGCAGATACACACCAGGATCGCCCATTTCAGGGTGAAACGCTGGTGGTCACCGAAATCAATGCCGGCCAGGGCCACCAACAGATACGTCGATGGCACCAACGGGCTCAGCAAGTGGACGGGCTGACCGACGATCGAGGCACGGGCCATTTCCACTGCGGTGATCCCGTAGTGGCTGGCGGCTTCGGCCAACACCGGCAACACGCCATAGTAGAACGCATCGTTGGACATGAAGAAGGTGAACGGCATGCTCACCAGCGCCGTGATTACGGCCAGATACGGGCCGAGGAAATCCGGAATCACTGCCAACAGGCTCTTCGACATCGCATCGACCATGCCGGTGCCGCTCAGGATACCGGTGAAGATACCCGCCGCAAAGATCAGCCCGACCACTGCCAGCACGCTACCGGCGTGAGCGGCGACGCGATCCTTCTGCATCTGCAGGCAAGGGTAGTTGACGATCATGGCAATACTGAATGCCACCATGAACAGCACCGGCAACGGCAACAGGCCGGCGATCAGGGTGCACATCAGGCCGAAGGTCAGGGCGCCGTTGAACCAGATCAGTTTCGGACGGCGGGCATCGGGGAATTGCGAGACGCTGATTTCGCTGTGATCGATCTCGTCGCCGGCCAGATGCAGTTCACCCAGACGCGCACGCTCACGTTTACCGTAGAAATAAGCGATCAGCAGAATCGCCACCACACCCGCGGCCATGGCCGGAATCATCGGCACGAAAATGTCCGACGGATCGACATGCAACGCACTCGCGGCACGGGCAGTCGGGCCGCCCCATGGGGTCATGTTCATCACGCCACCGGCGAGGATGATCAGACCGGCCATGATCCGCGGGCTCATGCCGATGCGGCTGTACAGCGGCAGCATGGCGGCCACGCAGATCATGTAAGTGGTCGCGCCGTCACCATCGAGGGAAACGACGAGCGCCAGTACGGCGGTGCCGACCGAAACCTTCAGCGGGTCACCCTTGACCAGTTTGAGGATCTTGCGCACGGCCGGGTCGAACAGGCCGGAGTCGATCATCAGGGCGAAATAGAGAATGGCGAACATCAGCATCACGCCAGTCGGCGCAAGCTTGGTAATGCCTTCGAGCATCATCGGGCCGATCTTCGGCGCGAAACCACCGAACAAGGCGAAGACAATCGGGATGATGATCAGAGCGATCAGCGCGGACAGGCGCTTGGTCATGATCAGGAACATGAACGTGATGACCATGGCGAAGCCAAGGAAAGTCAGCATGGGAATACTCCAGGCGTAGCGCGGCTAGTTAAATGAGCAGATCGGACGGGATCAGCGCAGAACGGCAAGCACGAGACGTACGGGCGGAGGGACAGCGCAAAGGCGGGCTACAGAGGACATCAGAATCACCATTGTTGTTGTTAATTGGGCCGTTCGTGCGAGGTATCACACGCATTGGCCAACCGGTCTGTTGCCGGAAGTGAGGCGATCCTAATCCGGGAAGCTTTCAGCTACCTTTCGCTGCAGAAAGCTTTGAATGAACGGTCAACCGGCCGTCGGATGCGAACTACAGTCAACAAACACGGGAAGGAGGGCGTTCGCCATGAGCGAATTGCACAGCGGCGGCTGCCACTGCGGACACATTCGTTATCAGTTCAGCGGAGCGTTGCACGACATCGCCCACTGTCATTGCTCGATTTGCCGCAAAGTCAGCGGCGGGATTGTCACGACGTGGATCACCGTGCCGGCGGTGAGTTTTCAATGGCTGGCCGGTAAGCCCGCGCGTTATGACTCATCCGCCAGTTGCGCGCGGTACTTCTGTGCGCAGTGCGGCGCGCAACTGGCGTTGGTGACGTTGCTCAGCCCTGAAAGCATCGACGTGACCATCGCCACACTTGATCACCCGGAACTGGCGCCCGCCGAGCGCCATATCTGGACTGACAGCCAATTACCTTGGCTACATCTGGACGAGCATCTGCCGGGCGAAGCCGAAGAAACGCTGTGATCAGAAAACAGACAGATTCAGCGGCTTGATCGCACCCATCCAGATCGCATGCTCAGTGTGGTCGAGCAAATCATTGCCGGTGTCCGGGTGCAGGAATACCACCAGGCCTTGGCGATTGAGCGCCAGCCACGGCAGTACATCGGCGATCAGCTCCGGGCCGAAGGCCAATTGGCAGCTCCATTCCGGATGCGGGCCGACCGGGCGTTCGTGGACGCGGCCGATTTTCAATGGAAACAACTGCGCGGCTTGCTCACACAACGCGCGCGCCTGATCGATGGTGCCGGCGTCGAAATAGACATGGGCGTGATAACCCTTGATCGCTTGCATCTGAAAGCCTCTGAATCGGTTCGAACCCTCGGCGTTGCCCGTATGTCACACGCCATACAAGGGATAAGAAAAGGGATCAGCCATGAAAAATGCCGAAACCCCGGCGGTAAAAGTGGTGCTCTATGGTGCCATGAGTAGCCTGGGCAGCGCGTTGATGGCTGAATTGCTGCGCCGTCAGCATGAAGTCATTGCCATCCTCGACGATTTGACTGCACTCGCACCGCGTCCGGGTTTGCGCACCAAAACCGGCGATTTGTTCGACTCGGAGCGGATCAATCAGAGCGTGGCCGGTAGTTCGGCGGTCATCTGTTTATTGGATGCGCCGGGGTTGCCGTTCAGTAGCGATCAGGTTGAACGGGCCGTCGTGCTCGGCCCGGTCGAGCAGGTGCTGGCCGTCGACGCACTGGTCGATGGGCTGCAAGCGGCCAATGTGTCGCGGCTGTTTCTGGTGGGCGACTTTGCCGTGCTCGATGAGCCGGATGTCGATGATCGCCTGCAACGTCACGCCGCCGAGGAAATACGTGAAGCCGTGCAAAGCAGTCCGCTGCACTGGACGCTGGTCAATGCGCCCCATGGCGTGGCCGGGCTGACGATTGAGCATTTCAGTCAGGTCGGCGGCAATCTGGAACCGGGTCTGGCCGAACCGCTGGAGCGATTGAACCGCGTGGCGGTGGGGATTGCTGATGAGCTGCGGTTGAATCTGCATGTGGGTCAGCATGTGAATTTTGTGGCGGCTTCAGATTCGTAAAAGATCGCAGCCTTCGGCCCCTCCTACATGAGATCGGTGTAGGAGCTGCCGCAGGCTGCGATCTTTTGATCCTCAAACCGCAATCGAAGGCAGCGCCAGCCTACTCAAGGACTCCGCACTGCTCGCCTGTTCCGCCATCAGCCAATCAACAAACTGCTGAATCAACGCGCCCCGGCGTTTGCGTTGCGGGAGCACTACGTAATAACCGAGGCGCGACAGGGTCGTTTCGGCGATGGGTCGGCACAGCAAACCCTGACTCAGCAAGTTATCCACAAGGTGGCGCCAGCCAATCGCCACGCCTTGACCGCCAATCGCCGCTTGAATCAGCAGCGTGTAATTGTCGAAGCGCAATTGCCCCGGCGCCGGCGGTGTATTGATACCGAGTTCACGGAACAGACCACTCCAGTCAAACCAGTTGCTGCTGTTTTCCCCGCGCAGGTGCAACAACGGAAACTCCAGCAACGCCTGAGCCGGCAGGGGCAGGAGGCGATCCTTGAGCAACTGCGGACTGCACACCGGGAACACTTCTTCGCTGAACAGCCAATGGCTTTCGCCCTGCTTGAAACGCCCGTCGCCAAACAGGATCGCGACGTCGATATCGGGGCGCAGCATGTTGTGGTTGCGTTCACTGGTCACCAGGCTCACGTCGACCTGCGGATTGGCTTCGTGAAAACGGTGCAAGCGTGGCATTAACCAATAAGCGGCGAAGGCAAAATCGGTGGCAACTTGCAGGACCTCGTGTTGCTGTTGTGCGCTGATCGCGCTCAATCCTGCGTCGATGTTCTGCAAACCAAGAGTAACTTGCTCAAACAGTATCGCGCCGACTTCGGTCAACTCGATCCCTCGGTAAATCCGATCAAACAGCCGCGTGCCGAGCTGTTCTTCCAGCCGTTTGATCTGCTGACTGATCGCCGGTTGCGTGGTGCCAAGCTCAACCGCGGCAGCAGTGAAACTGCGCTGCCGAGCCGCCGCTTCGAAGGCGCGGAGCAGGTCGAGCGACAGATCACCCAAGGCTTCATACATAAGCTGTGCTTATCCTAGTCATTGTCCGGCGCAGGCTTTACCGGATACAGCATGGACTCCATGCTCGGTCGCAGCAATGTCGCATAAATATTCACTATGGAATGCCGCGATCACATGAAGCGCAAGAATATTCTTTTCATCATGGCCGATCAGATGGCCGCGCCAATGTTGCCGTTCTACGGCCCTTCGCCGATCAAATTGCCCAATCTTTCCCGCCTCGCCAAACAAGGCGTGGTGTTCGACGCCGCTTACTGCAACAGCCCGCTGTGCGCGCCGTCGCGTTTCACCCTGGTCAGCGGCCAGTTGCCGAGCAAGATCGGCGCCTACGACAACGCTGCCGATTTCCCCGCCGATGTGCCGACTTACGCCCATTACCTGCGCCGTCTCGGCTACCGCACGGCGCTGTCGGGCAAGATGCATTTCTGTGGCCCCGACCAGTTGCACGGCTACGAAGAACGCCTGACCAGCGACATCTACCCGGCCGACTATGGCTGGGCAGTGAATTGGGATGAGCCGGACGTGCGACCGAGCTGGTATCACAACATGTCTTCGGTGTTGCAGGCCGGGCCGTGCGTGCGTACCAATCAGCTGGACTTCGATGAAGAGGTGGTGTTCAAGGCGCAGCAGTATCTGTTCGATCATATTCGCGAGGACGGCGACCAGCCGTTCTGCCTGACCGTGTCGATGACTCACCCACACGATCCGTACACGATTCCCAAGGCATTCTGGGATATGTACGACGATGCCGATATCCCGTTGCCTACAACCCCGGATCAACATCAGCTCGATCCGCACTCGCAGCGTTTGCTCAAGGTTTACGACCTGTGGGACAAGCCACTGCCTGTGGATAAGATTCGCGATGCACGCCGGGCGTACTTCGGCGCGTGCAGCTATATCGACGCCAACGTCGGTAAACTCCTGCAAACACTGGAAGAAACCGGGCTGATCGATGACACGATCATTGTGTTCTCCGGTGACCACGGCGACATGCTCGGCGAGAAAGGCCTCTGGTACAAAATGCACTGGTACGAAATGGCAGCCCGTGTGCCCCTGTTGATAAGTGCGCCGGGGCAGTTCGAATCGGGCCGCGTCAGCGCTGCCGTGTCGACCGCCGACCTGCTGCCGACCTTCGTTCAACTGGCCGGCGGCACGCTGCAACCAGGCTTGCCGCTGGACGGTCGCTCACTGGTTTCACATCTGCAAGGGCAGGGCGGTCATGACGAAGTGTTCGGCGAATACATGGCCGAAGGCACCATCAGCCCGTTGATGATGATCCGTCGCGGCACCTACAAATTTATCTACAGTGAAAACGACCCTTGCCTACTCTTCGATGTGAGCAACGATCCGCGTGAACTGGAAGAACTCAGTCAATCGCCGCAACATCGCCAGCTGTTCGACGATTTTCTCGCAGAATCCCGGGCCAAGTGGGACATTCCAGCGATTCATCAGGAGGTACTCGCCAGCCAGCGCCGTCGGCGCTTTGTTGCCGACGCGCTGACCATCGGCAAGCTGAAGAGCTGGGATCACCAGCCGCTGGTGGACGCCAGTCAGCAGTACATGCGCAACCACATCGACCTCGATGATCTGGAACGCAAAGCACGTTATCCACAACCCTGCCAAAACCAATAATGTTAAGGGGAAGTCCATGCGTAAGTTATCCACAGTAGTGACGGTTGGCCTGCTCGCGCTGAGCAGCGCCTCGGCCTTCGCCGAGCAAAGCTGCGACACGGTGAAAATGGCCGACCCGGGCTGGAGCGATATTGCCGCGACCAATGCGATCACCGGGTTTCTGCTGGACGGCATGGGCTACAAGGCCAAGGTCGACACCCTTGCGGTGCCGATCACCTTTGGCGGTTTGAAGGATGGCCAGGTGGACGTGTTCCTCGGCAACTGGATGCCGGCGCAACAGGGCTTCTACGACAAGTTCGTCGCCACCGGCGATGTCACGCAACTGGCGAAAAATCTCGACGGCACCGAGTTCACCCTCGCCGTGCCGGACTACGTGTGGGACGCGGGTGTGCATAACTTTGCCGACCTGAACAAATATGCGGACAAGTTCGAGCGCAAGATCTACGGCATCGGCTCCGGCGCGCCGGCGAATATCTCGCTGCAGGAAATCATCAAGAAGAATGACTTCGACATGGGTCAGTGGAAGCTCATCGAATCCAGTGAACAGGCGATGCTGGCAGAAGTGTCGCGGGCGGTGAAGAAACAGAAATTCGTCACCTTCCTCGGCTGGACCCCGCACCCGATGAACGTGCAGTTGAAAATGCATTACCTCAAGGGTGGCGAGAAGTATTTTGGCGATACCGGCAGCGTGTTTACGTTGACGCGCAAGGGCTACGCCGAAGCCTGTCCGAATGTGGGTAAGTTGCTGAGCAATCTGTCGTTCACGCAGGAGATGGAGAACAGCATCATGGCTGAGGTGGTGAACAAGAAGGTCACTAATGCCGAGGCGGCGAAGGCGTGGATCAAGGCGAATCCGGCGGTGCTGGATAAGTGGCTGGATGGGGTGAAGACTGCGGATGGCAAGGATGCGTTGGCGGCGGTGAAAGCGAAGCTTTGATTGTGGGTTTTTTTGAATTTTGCTCGGCTTGAGATTTTTGCCCCCTCACCCCAGCCCTCTCCCCCAAGGGGGCGAGGGGGAAAGGGAGCCGATCGTTGTTTGATTCGAGACCTGAGTTCGACGCTGATTCCTCAGGTCGATGTAGTCAGTCCAATCACCTCGGTCAGTCCCCTCTCCCTCCGGGAGAGGGCTAGGGTGAGGGGCCTTTCCCCTGGCACCCTGATAACCTTGAACAAAACCCCAACCGCGAGGACCCATGGCCTTCCCCAGCCGCCACTCTCTCTTGCCCTTCCTCACCTGGCTACCGCGGCAAACCCGCGCCAGCGTAGGACGGGATCTGATCGTCGGCCTCAGCGGTGCGATTCTCGCGTTACCCCAGTCGATTGCCTACGCGTTGATCGCTGGCCTCCCACCCGAGTACGGACTGTATGCCGCGATCATTCCGGTGCTGATCGCCTGCCTGTGGGGCTCGTCGTGGCATCTGATCTGCGGCCCGACGGCAGCGATTTCCATTGTGCTGTTTGCCAGTGTCAGTCCTTTAGCAGTTCCGGCGTCGCAGGACTACATCACCCTGATCTTGTTGCTGACGTTTCTGGCCGGGATTTTCCAGTGGCTGCTCGGTTTACTGCGGTTCGGCGCGCTGGTGAATTTCGTCTCGCATTCGGTGGTGCTGGGGTTCACCCTCGGTGCCGCTGTGGTGATCGCCATCGGGCAACTGCCGAACCTGCTTGGGCTGGAGTTGCCGGCCAAGGCCACGGCGCTGGCGAGTGTGATGGAGCTGCTGCAACACCTCAGGGCTGTGGATAAACCTTCGTTGGTACTCGGTGTGGCGACGGTGGTTGTCGGTGTGGTGTTGAAACAATTGCTGCCGCGCTGGCCGACGCTGTTGATAACCCTCGCTTTGGCCAGCCTGCTGGTGTGGCTGTGGCCGGCGATGTTCGGCCACGTGCATCTGGTCAGCGCGTTTGTCGGGCGGTTGCCGCCGTTCAGTGCGTTGCCGCTGGATCTGGATTTGATCTTGCGCCTGCTGCCGAGCGCTGTGGCGGTGGGCATGCTTGGACTGGTCACCAGTCTGTCGATTGCCCGCTCGATTTCGGCACGCTCGCAGCAATTGCTCGATGCCAATCAGGAAGTCCGCGCGCAGGGCTTGTCGAATATCGTCGGGGCGTTCTTTTCCGGATCGTTGTCGGCCGGATCGTTCACTCGCTCGGGATTGAGTTACGAGGCGGGTGCCTGTTCGCCATTGGCCGGGGTGTTTTCGGCGATCTGGGTCGCGCTGTTCGCGATTTTCGGCGCGGGGCTGATTGCGCACATTCCGATTCCGGCGATGGCGGGCAGCATTCTTTTGATTGCCTGGGGCCTGGTCGATCATCGCGGAATTCGCGCCTTGCTGCGGGTCAGCCGCGCCGAGTTCGTGGTCATGGCCCTGACCTGCCTCGCGACGTTGCTGCTGGAATTGCAGACGGCAATCTACGCGGGCGTGTTGGCCTCACTGTTCTTCTATCTCAAGCGCACCTCGCAACCGCGCGTGCAGCATTGGCGCGACGGTGAGGACGATGTGCTGCGCGTCGGCGGGTCGATCTTTTTCGGCGCCAGTCATTACCTGCAAGTGCGTCTGCAACGGATGCATGGCGCGCGGGTGGTGATCGAGGCGCAGCAGATCAACTTCATCGATTATTCGGGGGTGGAGATGCTGCATCAGGAGGCGCGACGCCTGCTGGGCCAGAATCGCAGCCTGACCTTGCGCCGGGCGCGGCCGCAGGTGGTGGAGGAGTTGCGCAAGCTGGAAGGTCCGGAGAAGTGTCCGATCCGGTTTGAGGATTGACCTGATATCACCGCATAACCCTGTAGGAGTGAGCCTGCTCGCGATAGCGGTGTGTCAGATAAAATCTTATCAACTGACACTCCGCTATCGCGAGCAGGCTCACTCCTACAAGGATTATTGCGCCAGTTGGCGGCGCAGTTCGGCTAATACTGGCGCTGTGTCCGGGCGCACACCGCGCCACAAAAAGAACGCCTCGGCGGCCTGCTCGGCGAGCATTCCCAAGCCATCCATCGACACTGCCGCGCCCTGTTCACTGGCCCAGCGGCAGAACGCCGTCGGTTCCTTGCCATACATCATGTCGTAGCACAGGGTCTTGCCCGGCTCGATCAGGCTCGGCGCGATCGGCGGTACATCACCGGTCAGGCTCGCCGACGTGGCATTGATGATCACGTCGACCGGCTCGCGCAGCCAGTCGAAACCACTGGCCGACACCGGCCCCAGATCGCAGAACAACTCCGCCAGCAGCTCAGCCTTGTCCACCGTGCGATTGGCGATGATCACCGATGCCGGTTGTTCCGCCAGCAACGGCTCCAGCGCACCGCGCACCGCGCCACCAGCGCCGAGCAGCAGGATGCGTTTGCCGCTCAGGCTGAACCCGGCGTTCACCGTCAGATCGCGCACCAGTCCGGCACCGTCGGTGTTATCACCGAGCAGCGAGCCATCGGCCAGTTTGCTCAAGGTGTTCACCGCGCCGGCCCGTTGCGCACGAGCAGTCAGGCTGTTGGCCAAACGGTAAGCGTCCTCCTTGAACGGCACGGTGACGTTGGCGCCGCGACCTTCCTGGAAAAACGCCGTGGCGCAACCAGCGAAATCATCAAGCGGCGCCAGCAGGGTGCTGTAGTCGAGGTGCTGGCCGGTCTGTTCGGCAAACAGCTTGTGAATCATCGGCGATTTGCTGTGACCGATCGGGTTACCAAAAACGACGTAACGATCCATCAGAAATCCTCAGGCTTCGCCTAGCCAGTCGCGATCTTGCAGGAAGTAATCGGTCAGGCGCGCTTCTTCGCTGCCAGGCTCGGCCTTCCAGTCATAGCCCCAGCGCACTTGCGGCGGCAGCGACATCAGGATCGACTCGGTACGCCCGCCCGACTGCAGACCGAACAAGGTGCCACGGTCGTAAACCAGGTTGAATTCGACGTAACGGCCACGGCGGAATTCCTGGAATTCACGCTGTTGAGCGGTGAAGGCATCGTGTTTGCGACGCTGAACGATCGGCAGATAAGCGTCGATGTAAGCATCGCCGATGGCGCGCATGAAGGCGAAGCTGGTGTCGAAGTCCCACTCGTTCAGGTCATCGAAGAACAGACCGCCGATACCTCGCGGTTCGTGGCGATGCTTGATGTGGAAATAGGTGTCACACCAAGCTTTGTAGCGCGGGTAGACGTCCGTGCCGAACGGCGCGCAAGCCTGCTCGGCAACGCGGTGCCAGTGAATGCAGTCTTCTTCGTTGCCGTAATAAGGGGTCAAGTCAAAGCCGCCGCCGAACCACCAGACTGGCTCTTCACCTTCCTTCTCAGCAATGAAAAAGCGCACGTTGGCGTGGGAAGTCGGCACATGCGGATTGTGCGGGTGAATGACCAGCGACACGCCAAGGGCTTCAAAACCGCGCCCGGCCAGTTCCGGGCGATGGGCGCTGGCCGATGGCGGCAGGCCGCTGCCGAAGACGTGGGAGAAGTTGACGCCACCCTTTTCGATCACCGTACCGTTCTCGATCACGCGGGTGCGACCGCCACCGCCGGCGGGACGAGTCCAGGCGTCTTCGACGAAGCGCGTGCCGCCGTCTTCGCTTTCGAGGGCCGCACAGATGCGGTCTTGCAGATCGAGCAGATAGGCCTTTACGGCGTCGGTGCGGGTCGTCATGGCTTCACCTTGAATCGGGCGGCGCCCCGCGGGCGGGCGACGCAAATGGGCGCGTAGCATACCACCGCACAACAGCGCGCCGCAGTTGACGAAGATCAAGCATGGGAGTTGGATAGGGGGCTCACAAAAGACCCAAGGAGAGCAGGCAGATGGCAAAGCGTATCCAGTTCAGCGCCCACGGCGGCCCCGAAGTGCTCGAATATGTTGATTACCAACCCGCCGCACCCGGCCCGAATCAAGTGCGCGTGGCCAACAAGGCCATCGGCCTGAACTTCATCGACACCTATTACCGCAGCGGTCTGTACGCACCGCCCGCCTTGCCGTCCGGCCTGGGTGCTGAAGGTGCGGGGATCGTCGATGCCGTGGGCAGCGACGTCACCCGGTTCAAGGTCGGTGATCGCGTGGCCTATGGCAGCGGCCCGTTGGGGGCCTACAGCGAATTGCATGTGCTGCCCCAGGACAATCTGGTGCGCCTGCCCGACGAGATCAGTTTCGAAACCGCTGCCGGGGTCATGCTCAAAGGCCTGACCGTGCAGTATCTGCTGCGCCAGACCTATGAACTCAAGGGTGGCGAAACCATTCTGTTCCACGCGGCGGCCGGTGGCGTCGGTTCGCTGGCCTGTCAGTGGGCCAAGGCGTTGGGCGTGAAGCTGATCGGCACCGTCAGCTCCAAAGAAAAAGCCGAACTGGCCAAGGCCAATGGCGCCTGGGCGACGATCGATTACAGCCACGAAAATGTTGCGCAACGCGTGCTGGAATTGACCGACGGCAAGAAAGTCCCGGTGGTTTATGACGGTGTCGGCAAGGACACCTGGCTGACTTCCCTCGACAGCGTGTCGCCACGCGGCCTGGTCGTGAGCTTCGGTAATGCTTCTGGTGCGGTAGACGGCGTGAACCTGGGGATTCTCTCCGCCAAGGGCTCGCTGTACGTGACCCGACCGACGCTGGCGACTTATGCCAACAATGCAGAGAACCTGCAGCGGATGGCTGATGAATTGTTCGAGATGATCATCAGCGGCAAGCTGAAGGTAGACATCAGCCAGCGTTATTCACTGGCTGATGCAGCGAAGGCGCAAACCGAACTCTCGGCACGACGCACCACAGGCTCCACCGTTCTGCTGCCCTGATACCTTCCGGCGTCCGGCCAGTCAGGGTTTCACAACCATGACTGACTGGACGATTCAGGCGCGTTCAGAACCTCGGTAGATGACTCGCCAATGGTTTTTGCGCCCAATGACCGACCGTTGTGTGATCAGGCTGTTGAACCGCTGCGAGGATTTGCCGCCACTCGGCTGACAACACCCAGTAATCACCGCGTGCGCGATGTTCAATCTGCAAGGGATTGGAGGCGACCGGCATCAGACCGAAACGCTGATACAGGCGCAACTGCGATGCCCTGCACAACGCTGTGACACCTTGATAGCCCTGTTTTATCGCCCACTCGGCAGCCGCCGCCAGCAAACTGTTGACGGCAATGGGCTGTTGGCTGGGCACCTGCGAGATCAAGCGACTGAGTTCGACATGGCGTGACAACGCCACCGTGGGCGATACATGTTGCCGCGCCAGCGATGCCCACTCGAACGGCGCCGGAGTGGCCCTCAATACCGCCAGCAACTGCTCGTGCCGATACAACAGAAAGTGGGTACTGCGCGACCTTGTCGCCAGTTGCGTTTCGAGCATCCGCGCCCGGGACGTCAGCATGTAGTGCTGCAGCCGAAGCCGAAATTGCCGATCGATAAACCGATCGAACACTTGGGTATCCGACCCCGCTTCAAGCATCACGATACGACAGCCCTCATGATGACTGTTTAACGTCACCTGAAGCGTCTGCAGGTAATCCGTGAGTTGCAAATCCGTAGTGTCCATTCTTTCTCCGCAGACCTTAACTTATCGAAGTGTTCCGAGTGCAGGGAAAGGATGGTTGCTTTTGGCGATACCGCCACGAAACGCGGTCTGATAATCAGGTGGGAAAATTCAGCTAATCCAAGCAGTTGAGGATTTCTCCGACGCAACAACAAGCATCATTGCAGGATAAATCGCAGGCACGCGTAGTACTCCTCGCCATCGAGGCGAGGAGTACTCACGTTACAAATGTTCGAGGCTGGTTCAGTCGGGACGAATGACTTTTCCAGTGGCCAGATCACGGATCACGCTGGGGTTCTTGCGCCCACCCAGTTGCCCGCCCAGTATCAGATCGATCTGCCCGCGGAAATATTGCTCAACGCGCAATCGGGTGCGCGCCGCCGGGCGACCCTGCGGGTTGGCCGAGGTGGAAATCAACGGCCCGACCATCGAGCACAGATCGCGCACTTGCGGATGATCACTGACCCGCAGCGCCACGGTGTCGTGCACGCCGGTCACCCACTCAGGCAACAAGCCCTGGTGCGGTACCAGCCAGGTATTCGGCCCCGGCCAGGTGCTGGCCATGCGGTCGATCCATTCTTGCGGGAAGTCTTCGAACAGGAAGTCGAACTGGCGAATATTGTCGGCAACCAGAATCAACCCTTTGACCACCGAACGATTCTTGATCGCCAGCAAGCGATCCACTGCCTCTTCGTTCCACGGGTCGCAACCCAGCCCCCAGACGGCTTCGGTTGGATAGGCAATCACCGCCCCGGCGCGAATCTCTCGTGCGGCTTGTTGCACACGCCAACTGTTGACCATGAAAAAACTCTCCGCAAACAGGTTTCGCGCAGTTTACCGATCTTCCTTGTAAAACCTAGCTCGTCCTGGCCAACCAGCGACCGTTTTCGCACACCGCACGGCCATCCATTTCCAGCTCGGTAAGAGCTGCCAGCACTTTCGGTAATGCCCAGCCGCTGCTGTCGGCCAAGCCTTCGCTGGTGTGCGGCGCCGCGTGGAGCAGAATAAGTAGTGGATGATCGACTTTCGCAGTGTCCGTGGACAACGGCAAATGCTGCCAACCGCGCAGGGCTTCGAGGATATGTTCGATGGTTTCCACCAACACCGCACCGTCGCGAATCAACTGGTGACAACCGCGCGCGCCGGGGTGATGAATCGAGCCGGGAATCGCATACACCTCGCGCCCCTGTTCCGCTGCCAGCCGCGCGGTGATCAATGAACCGCTAGCGACACTGGCCTCGACCACCAACACACCAAGGGACAAACCGCTGATGATGCGGTTGCGGCGCGGGAAGTTGCTCGCCGTCGGCCCGGCATCCAGCGGAAACTCGGAAAGCACCGCGCTGCCCGAGGCAATCATCGCGTCAGCCAGACGCCGATTGCGCTGTGGATAAAAGTTTTCCAGCCCCGTGCCGAGAACACCGACCGTCAACCCGCCAACATCCAGTGCGGCCTGATGCGCGGCGGCATCAATACCCAGCGCCAGACCGCTGGTAATGACAAAACCGGCCCCGGCCAGGCAGCGGGAAAACGCCGCAGCGGTGTCCATTCCCGGGCGCGACGCGCGGCGGCTGCCGACCATCGCCAGTTGCGGTTTTTCCAGGATCAGCGGATCACCCGCAACGAATAACAGTGGCGGCGGGTCAGAAATCTGCGCCAGCAATGCTGGATAATCCGCCTGGTCCCACATCAGCAAATGATGCTCCGGCCGCTCTAGCCAGCGCATTGCGTGACTGGCGCCGTCGCGAACTTCGGGACAGCGCCGCGCTTCGGCACTCGCCGCCGGTACACCCAGCGAACGCCAGGCGCTGGCCGGTGCGCTGAGGGCTTTGGAGGCCGAGCCAAAGGCTTCGAGCAATTTGGCAAAGCGTTTCGGGCCGACATCCGGCAAGCGGTGCAAGCGCAGACGCGCTTCCAGTTCCGCTGGGGAAACCGGCGTACAGACAGGCAATATCATGGATCATCCTTGATCGTTATAAGCCCCGAACCATTCGGAACAAGCTGTGGATAACTCTGTTGGTAACTTGTTAAGCAAGCTTACGGATTTCGCACCTTGTCGAGCACCGCCAGCGAGCGCGATGCGTTGAGAACGAGGCCATAACTGAGTTTGTCGTAGGTGCGGAACACCATCAGCAAGCCGGCGCGTTCGTCGGGAATTTTCAGTGGCTGGCCGGTAATGCGGTCACGCACGGTTTCGCCGGTTTTCATCACCACCAGTACGTTGCCCTCAGCCAGACCGTCGCGCTTGCCTTTGTTCAGGGTAACCACGTCCATCACACCAATCTGGGTGACGCCGCGCGGTACATCGATGATCACGCCGTTGATGCTGGTCGTTGGCGCGCTGGGCATGAAGGTCGAATTGATCGAACGCTCTTCGCCGCTGAACAAGCGGTCGCCAAGGCGCACTTCCTGCGTGGTGCGTTGCAGGGCGAGCGTGGCGACGTCGCCTTCGGTGGCGACGATTTCACCGCCGCCAATGTCATCGGCGTTGATCCCGAGAAACTCCTTGGTCTGCGGATCGGTGTAGACCTTGCCCTGACGGAAAATGCCGTAGACCGGCTGCTCCGGATCGAAATGGCCACGGGCGAAGATGCGGTCACCGGTGCCGCTGAGCACGCGTTCGGCATCGCCGGCGACGATGTAGGGTGCCTTGTCGAAATCCTCGGCCTTGTCGACGATGCGGTTACTCAGCAGAAAGCTGTTGATCGATTTCAGCGGAATGCTCGGAATCGCCTCGGCCACCGGGCTGGTGCGGATCCGTGGCGAGAGCTTGATGGTGCCGCGCGATTCGCCGCGATTGAGGGTCAGACGTGGCTGGCCGTCGACATAACTGAGGGTCAGCGTGTCGCCGGGATAGATCAGGTTGGGGTTTTCGATTTGCGGATTGGCCCGCCACAGTTGTGGCCACTGCCAGGGCTCGCGCAGGTATTTGCCGGAAATGTCCCAGAGCGTGTCCCCCGAAACCACCGTGTATTGCTGTGGAAAACCATCCCTGAGTTGCACTTGCCCTTGCACCACGCCGGCCGAAGCCAACAGCAGCAGGGCGAGTAGTGTTTTCCTCATGCAGTGAATCCCTTTATCATGTGCATTCGCGTGAACCGTCAGAGCCCCCGTGGCTCGCTTGTGCAAAATGCACAAGCTACGCTTCACAACGGTAGCCTGCATCTTCGGACCTGCCAGGCCATCGCCCGACTTTACTCAACGTGTGCAGCAATCAAAGCCTATGGCCATTTTAAACATCCTCGAATTCCCGGACCCGCGTCTGCGCACTATCGCCAAGCCTGTGGCTGTAGTGGACGACGAAGTGCGTCAGTTGGTCGATGACATGTTTGAAACAATGTATGAAGCGCCGGGCATCGGCCTTGCCGCGACCCAGGTCAACGTGCACAAACGTATCGTCGTGATGGACCTTTCCGAAGACCGCACCGAACCGCGGGTGTTCATCAACCCCGAGTTCGAATCGCTGACCGAAGAAATGGACCAATACCAGGAAGGCTGCCTGTCGGTACCGGGTTTCTACGAAAACGTCGATCGCCCGCAAAAGGTCAAGATCAAGGCGCTGGACCGCGACGGCAAGCCCTATGAACTGATCGCCGAAGGCCTGCTCGCGGTGTGCATCCAGCACGAATGCGACCACCTCAACGGCAAATTGTTCGTCGATTACCTGTCCACGCTCAAACGCGACCGGATCAAGAAGAAACTGGAAAAGCAGCACCGCCAGAACGCTTGATGCCCCTCCTTCAAAGGCTTGCTGCGGCAAGCCTTTTTCTTTTCAAGAGACGCCCTTCATGACTGAGCCACTGCGCATCGTTTTTGCCGGCACCCCGGAATTCGCCGCCGAACACCTCAAGGCCCTGCTGAACAGCCCTTACGAGATCGTTGCGGTCTACACCCAACCGGATCGTCCGGCCGGTCGCGGGCAAAAACTGATGCCGAGCACGGTCAAACAGCTCGCCCTGGAAAATAATATCCAGGTGTTGCAGCCGCCGACTTTGCGCAACGCCGATGCACAGGCTGAACTGGCCGCACTGAAACCGGACTTGCTGGTGGTGGTCGCCTACGGCCTGATCCTGCCGCAAGTGGTGCTGGATATTCCGCGTCTGGGCTGCATCAACAGTCACGCGTCCTTGTTGCCACGCTGGCGCGGTGCGGCGCCGATTCAACGCGCCGTGGAACACGGTGATGCCGAGAGCGGCGTCACCGTGATGCGTATGGAAGCTGGCCTCGACACCGGACCGATGCTGCTCAAGGTCGTCACCCCGATCAGCGCTGAAGACACTGGCGGCAGCCTGCATGACCGCCTCGCCGAAATGGGCCCGCCGGCCGTGGTGCAAGCGATTGCCGGTCTGGCTGCCGGCACCCTGGAAGGCGAAGTGCAGAACGATGAGCTCGCCACTTACGCACACAAGCTGAACAAGGACGAAGCACGCATCGACTGGAGCCGTCCGGCGGTTGAGCTGGAACGCCTGGTGCGCGCCTTCAACCCATGGCCGATCACCCACAGCACCCTCAACGGTGAAGCATTGAAAGTGCTGGCGGCGACACTCGCCGACGGTAAAGGCGCCCCGGGTGAAATCCTCAGCGCCAGCAAGGACGGTTTGGTCGTCGCTTGCGGCGACCAAGCCCTGTGCCTGACCCGCCTGCAATTACCGGGAGGCAAAGCACTGAACTTCAGCGACCTGTTCAACAGCCGCCGGGAGAAATTCGCGGTCGGCACGGTGCTCGGCGCAGCGGTGGACGCACAATGAATCCGCGTCTGGCCGCCGCCAAGGCACTCGCCGCCGTGCTCAGCGGCAAAGCCTCGTTGAACAGCTCACTGCCGACGCAACTGGACAAGGTCGAAGATCGCGATCGCGGCTTCACTCAGGATCTGGCCTTTGGCACCGCGCGCTGGCAGCCACGTCTTTCGGCATTGGCCGAGAAACTGCTGCAGAAACCGTTCAAGGCTGCCGATGCCGATGTCGAAGCGCTGCTGCTGGTCGGTCTCTACCAATTGCTTTACACCCGCGTCCCGGCCCACGCCGCCATCGGCGAAACCGTCGGTTGCGCCGAGAAGCTGAAAAAACCATGGGCCAAAGGCCTGCTCAACGCCGTGCTGCGCAACGCCCAGCGCGAAAGCGAAACGATTTTCGCCGAACTGGAACGTGATCCGGTGGTGCGCACCGCTCACCCGCGCTGGCTGCAAAAATCCCTCAAGGCGTTCTGGCCGGAACAGTGGGAAGCGATCTGCGAGGCGAACAACGCGCATCCGCCGATGATTCTGCGGGTCAATCGTCGTCATCACAGCCGCGACGCTTACCTCGGGTTGCTGACTGAGGCCGGGATTGCCGCGACGCCGTGCGTTTACAGCCGCGACGGCATCATCCTTGAAGCCGCCGCCGATGTGCGCAGCCTGCCAGGTTTCGCCGAAGGCTGGATCAGCGTCCAGGACGAAGCGGCGCAGTTGGCCGCCGACCTGCTCGATCTGGCGCCGGGGCAACGCGTGCTCGACGCCTGTTGCGCGCCCGGCGGCAAGACCTGCCACATCCTCGAAGCCGAACCGACGCTGGCCGGCGTAGTCGCGGTGGATCTGGAAGCCAAGCGTCTGGTGCGCGTTAAGGAAAACCTTGAACGCCTTGGTCTGAATGCCGAACTGATCGCCGCTGACGGTCGCGATATCGAAAAGTGGTGGGACGGCAAACCGTTCCAGCGCATCCTGCTCGACGCCCCGTGCTCGGCCACCGGCGTGATTCGTCGCCATCCGGACATCAAGCTGACCCGTCAGCCGGACGACATCGTCGCCCTCGCGCAATTGCAAGGCGAACTGCTCGATGCGATGTGGAAAACCCTCGAAGTCGGCGGCATCCTGCTGTACGCCACCTGCTCGACGCTGCCGACCGAGAACACCGAAGTCATCGCCGCGTTCCTTGAGCGCACCCCCGGTGCCCGCGAACTGGACCTGGCCACAACAGCCGGGATCAAACAGCCCCATGGTCGCCAATTGCTGGCCCAGCAGGGCGGGCATGACGGGTTCTACTACGCCAAGCTGATCAAGATCGCTGCCGCGCGCGGCTAAACGGATTCAATGGAGTGACTGGATGAAAATCATCATCCTCGGTGCGGGACAGGTCGGCGGTTCGCTGGCCGAGCATTTGGCCAGCGAGGCCAATGACATCACGGTGGTCGACACCGACGGCGAGCGCCTGCGCGACCTCGGCGATCGCCTCGATATTCGTACCGTGCAGGGCCGTGGCTCGCTGCCGTCGGTGCTGCGTCAGGCCGGCGCCGACGATGCCGACATGCTGGTGGCGGTGACCAACAGCGACGAAACCAACATGGTCGCCTGTCAGGTCGCCCACACGCTGTTCCACACCCCGACCAAGATAGCCCGGGTGCGCGAAGCGTCTTACCTCCATCGCGAAGAACAGCTGTTCCAGAACGAAGCGATTCCGGTCGACGTGCTGATCAGTCCCGAGCAAGTGGTGACCAACTATATCAAGCGCCTGATTCAGCATCCGGGTGCCTTGCAGGTGATCGACTTCGCCGAAGGCGCGGCGCAACTGGTGGCGGTGCGCGCTTATTACGGCGGGCCGCTGGTCGGCCAGCAACTGCGGCAGTTGCGCGAACATATGCCGAATGTCGAAACCCGCGTGGCAGCGATTTTCCGTCGCGACCGGCCGATCCTGCCCCAGGGCGATACGGTGATCGAGGCCGATGACGAAGTCTTCTTCATCGCCGCCCGTGAGAATATTCGCGCGGTCATGAGCGAAATGCGCCGCCTCGACGAAACCTACAAACGCATCGTCATTGCGGGCGGCGGGCAGATCGGTGAACGTCTGGCCGAGGCCATCGAAAGCCGCTATCAGGTGAAGATCATCGAGATGAACCCGGCGCGTTGCCGTTATCTGTCCGACACCCTCGACAGCACTGTGGTGTTGCAGGGCAGCGCCTCCGACCGTGATCTGCTGCTGGAAGAGAACATCGCCGACGCCGATATCTTCCTCGCGCTGACCAATGACGACGAAGCCAACATCATGTCGTCGCTGCTGGCGAAACGGCTGGGGGCGAAGAAGGTCATGACGATCATCAACAACCCGGCCTACGTCGATCTGATCCAGGGCGGCGACATCGACATCGCCATCAGCCCGCAACTGGCGACCATCGGCACGCTGCTGGCCCACGTGCGCCGGGGCGATATCGTCAGCGTGCACTCACTGCGTCGCGGTGCAGCGGAGGCGATTGAGGCGATCGCCCACGGCGATGCGAAGTCGAGCAAGGTGATTGGCAAACCGATCGAGAAAATCGGCCTGCCACCGGGCACCACGATTGGTGCGGTGATCCGCAACGAACAGGTGATCATCGCCCACGACGACACCGTGATCGAAGCGGGCGACCATGTGATTCTGTTCCTTGTGGATAAAAAGCATATTCGCGATGTGGAGAAGTTGTTCCATGTGGGGTTGAGCTTCTTCTGATCCGGATTTTTGGGTGATCAGACCGGCGCCATCGCGAGCAGGCTCACTCCTACATTTGGAATGCGTTCCCTGTAGGAGTGAGCCTGCTCGCGATAGCGTTATCCCATAGCAAGACTCATCCCTGACACACCTCATTCAAGGAATCTCTCATGCTCGAATCCCTGGAAAAAATGCTCGCCAAGGGTGTGGATAACTCATTGCTGCGCTTCGGCCTGGGCAAGGGTTATCTGGATCTGGGCGAAAACGCCAAGGCTGCCGAGCATTTCCAGCGCTGTGTCGGTTTTGATCCGAAGTATTCGGCAGCATGGAAACTATTGGGCAAGGCGCAGCTGGCGCTGGGCGATCACGCTGCCGCGCGGCAAGCGTGGGAACAAGGTCTGGAAGCCGCCCGCGCCCATGGCGACAAACAGGCCGAGAAGGAAATGACGGTGTTTCTGAAGAAACTGGATCGTCAGCCGCAGTGAATCAAAGGTAACGAAGACCGATACCGTCGGCATCCACTGTCACCACTTCCATGCGCACCCGCGGCGCGCCGGTGGGTAAACCCTGCACCTGGCCGTAAACCACTGCGCCTTTGGGTAAGGAAGCCAAAACCGGATGCTGCACGAACACGCCGGTAGGCGACAGATTGCGCGTCTGCCCGAGGCATTCGCCAAAACTGTCGTGGGTGATCTTGATGCGGAAGGATTTGCGGTGTTCGGACATCTTGTTGCGCCCTTTGATGAACGGTTGTGGATAACCTCGCCCGTGAGGTTATCCACAGATCATGCCAATCAGCTCAGTACCAGCGCTCTTCGCCCGGCGGACGCTTTTTGAAGCGCTTCATGCTCCACATGTACTGGCTCGGGTACGCCGCCACGTAACGCTCGACGACTTTGCTCATCGCTGCGCAGGATTCGGCGGTATCTGTGCTGTACATGGCTTCCGGCGCCGCTTCGAGGATCACCTTGTAGCCAGAACCATCGGACAGGCGCAGCGCATGCAGGAAGACGCCGACGGCTTTGCCACCAGCCAACATGTTCGGCACGAATTTGCTGGTCAGCGCTTGAGTCGCGAAGAACGGCACAAAGATCCCGGCGGATTCGGCCGGTTCCGGGTCAGCGGGAATGCCCACTGCACCACCTTTGCGCACTTCCTTGATGACGCTGAGAATGCCTTCCTTGGTGGAAGCAGCGACTTTGTTGCCCAGTTGCACGCGCTGCTTGCGCAGCAATTCATCCACAGCCTTGAGCTTCGGCGGACGGTAGAAAATGATCGGTTTGCACTGGCTGCAATAGAAATGATTGAGCACTTCCCAGTTGCCGAGGTGACTGGTGATGCCGACCACGCCTTTGCCCGAGGCCAGCGCATCCTTGAGAACGTCGAGACCTTCGACTTCACGCACCAGGTCGATCGAACGCTGCGCCGGCCAGATCCACGCGCAGGCGCTTTCGGTCAGCGACTTACCGATATCTTTCAAACTCTGGCCAACCAAGCGCTCGCGCTCGGCCGGGTCCATCTGTGGAAAACATTTGGCGAGGTTGATCCGCACCACGTCGCGGGAGCGGTTGGGGGTTTTCCACATGATCCAGCCGATCGCCGAACCCACGGCCTGCACGGCCCGCCATGGCAGCAGGGCAAACAGCCGCAGAGCGCCTACCAGCAAGGCGCCTTTAAACTTTTCCACAGGTCACTCCTGATCTTGTGCGGTGCGCGAGGCGGCCATTCTAACCGCCGTTGACGAGCTGCGCGTAGCGGTCGCAATCCTGGGTGTGATCCATGACCATGCCCGAGGCCTGCATCAGCGCGTAGCAAATGGTCGGTCCGACGAACGTGAACCCGGCCTTTTTCAAGGCTTTGCTCATCGCCAGCGCTTCGGGGGTGATCGCCGGGACTTCGCTGCGATCCTTGAAATGATTGATGATCGGTTGGTCGCCGACGAACGACCAGAGCAACGCCACCGGATCCTCCAGCGCCAGCCAGGCCTGGGCGTTACGCCGGGCGGCGTTGAGCTTGAGGCGGTTGCGGATGATCCCCGGATCGAGCATCAATTCGTCGATTTCGGCGTCGCTCATCTGCGCCACGCGCTGCACATCGAAGCCGAACAGCACCTCGCGATAACGCTCACGCTTGCGCAGCACGGTGATCCAGGACAGCCCGGCCTGGAACCCTTCGAGCAAAAGCAACTCGAACAAACCCTGCGCATCGCGTAGCGGCGTGCCCCACTCCTGGTCGTGATAAGCCATGTACAGCGGATCTTCGGTACACCAAAAGCAGCGTGGCATAAGGCTCCAGGGGGCGTGCGCAGCAATGAATCGGGTATACTCCCGCTCTTTAAATCGCAGCCCAAGAAACAGGTGAATTTCGTGAGCCAGCCTACGCCAGCCGTGCGTACCTTCCAAGACTTGATCCTCGCGCTCCAGCAATACTGGGCCGAACAAGGTTGCGTGGTACTTCAGCCCTACGATATGGAAGTAGGCGCCGGCACTTTCCACACCGCGACCTTCCTCCGCGCCATCGGCCCGGAAACCTGGAACGCCGCCTACGTGCAGCCAAGCCGCCGTCCGACTGACGGCCGCTACGGTGAAAACCCTAACCGTCTGCAGCACTACTATCAGTTCCAGGTCGTCCTCAAGCCGAACCCGGACAACTTCCAGGAACTGTACCTGGGCTCGCTCAAGCATGTCGGCCTCGACCCGCTGGTCCACGACATTCGCTTCGTCGAAGACAACTGGGAATCGCCGACCCTCGGCGCCTGGGGTCTGGGCTGGGAAGTCTGGCTGAACGGCATGGAAGTGACTCAGTTCACTTACTTCCAGCAGGCGGGCGGCATCGAGTGCTACCCGGTGACCGGCGAGATCACTTACGGTCTCGAGCGTCTGGCCATGTACCTGCAAGGCGTGGATTCGGTGTACGACCTGGTCTGGGCTGACGGCCCGATGGGCAAAGTCACCTACGGCGACGTGTTCCACCAGAACGAAGTGGAGCAGTCCACTTACAACTTCGAGCACGCCAACGTCGACAAACTTTTCGAACTGTTCGACTTCTATGAAGGCGAAGCCAAGCGTCTGATCGAACTCGACCAGCCGCTGCCGTTGCCGAGCTACGAAATGGTTCTGAAGGCGTCGCACACCTTCAACCTGCTGGATGCGCGCCGGGCGATCTCGGTGACCGCGCGTCAGCAATACATTCTGCGCGTTCGCACCCTGGCGCGTTCCGTTGCGCAAGCCTACCTGCTGGCACGCGCCAAGCTGGGCTTCCCGATGGCGACCCCGGACCTGCGTGACGAAGTACTGGCCAAGCTGGAGGCAGCACAATGAGTGCGCAAGATTTTCTGGTTGAACTGGGCACCGAAGAACTGCCACCGAAAGCCCTGAACACCTTGGCTGACGCGTTCCTCGCCGGTATCGACAAGGGCCTGCAAGCCGCTGGCCTGAGCTACGAAACCAAAACCGTCTACGCCGCACCGCGTCGTCTGGCTGTGCTGATCACCGCGCTGGCTACCCAGCAGCCGGATCGCAGCATCAACCTCGACGGCCCGCCACGTCAGGCGGCGTTCGACGCTGACGGCAACCCGACTCAGGCAGCACTGGGCTTCGCCAAGAAGTGCGGCGTTGATCTGAGCGAAATCGATCAGAGCGGCCCGAAACTGCGTTACAGCCAGAGCATCGCCGGCAAGCCGACCGCGAGCCTGCTGCCGACCATCGTCGAAGATTCGCTGAACGACCTGCCGATCCCGAAACGCATGCGTTGGGGTGCGCGCAAGGAAGAGTTCGTGCGTCCGACCCAATGGCTGGTGATGCTGCTCGGCGACCAGGTCATCGACTGCACCATCCTCGCGCAGAAGGCTGGCCGTGATTCCCGTGGTCACCGCTTCCATCACCCGCAAAGCGTGCGCATCGGTTCGCCGTCGAGCTACCTCGCCGACCTGCGTGCCGCTTACGTGCTGGCCGACGCCAATGAGCGTCGCGAGATCATCAGCAAGCGCACCGAAGAGCTGGCCACCCGTCAGGAAGGCACGGCCATCGTTCCGCCGGCACTGCTCGACGAAGTGACCGCGCTGGTCGAATGGCCGGTGCCTCTCGTGTGCTCGTTCGAGGAGCGTTTCCTCGACGTGCCGCAAGAAGCACTGATCACCACCATGCAGGACAACCAGAAGTATTTCTGCCTGCTGGATGCCGACGGCAAGTTGCTGCCACGTTTCATCACTGTGGCCAACATCGAAAGCAAAGACCCGCAACAGATCATCGCCGGTAACGAGAAAGTGGTTCGCCCACGCCTGACCGACGCCGAGTTCTTCTTCAAGCAGGACAAGAAGCAGAAACTCGAAGCTTTCAACGATCGCCTGAAGAACGTGGTGTTCCAGGAAAAACTCGGCAGCGTCTACGACAAGGCCGAACGCGTATCGAAACTGGCTGCGTACATCGCCGCGCGCATCGGTGGCAACGCCTCGTGGGCCGCTCGCGCTGGCCTGCTGTCGAAGTGCGACCTGGCCACCGAAATGGTCGGCGAGTTCCCGGAGATGCAAGGTGTCGCCGGTTACTACTACGCCCTCAATGACGGCGAGCCGGAAGACGTCGCGCTGGCGCTCAACGAGCAGTACATGCCTCGCGGTGCCGGTGCAGAACTGCCGGCGACCCTGACCGGTGCAGCCGTCGCGATCGCTGACAAGCTCGACACCCTGGTCGGTATCTTCGGTATCGGCATGCTGCCAACCGGTAGCAAAGACCCGTATGCCCTGCGCCGTGCGGCACTCGGCGTGCTGCGTATCCTCATCGAGAAGAAACTCGATCTGGACCTGAACGATGCCGTGGCGTTCGCCGTGGCCGCATTCGGTGCCAAGGTCAAGGCTGCCGGCCTCAACGAGTCCGTGCTGGAATTCATCTTCGACCGTCTGCGTGCGCGTTACGAAGACGAAGGCGTTGAAGTCGCTACTTACCTGTCGGTCCGTGCCTTGAAGCCGGGTTCGGCGCTGGATTTCGATCAGCGTGTGCAAGCGGTGCAAGCCTTCCGCAAACTGCCGGAAGCGGCAGCGCTGGCGGCGGTGAACAAGCGTGTGTCGAACCTGTTGAGCAAACTCGAAGGCGCGGTACCGACAGAGGTGCAAGCCAAGTACTTCGACAACGCCAACGAGTTCTCGCTGTACTCGGCGATCCAGCAAGCGGATCAAGCGGTGCAGCCAATGGCCGCGGCGCGTCAGTACAACGAATCGCTGGCACGCCTGGCGGCATTGCGTGAGCCGGTGGATGCGTTCTTCGACGCGGTGATGGTCAATGCCGACGACGCCAATGTGCGGGCCAACCGTTACGCGCTGCTGGCGCGCCTGCGTGGTCTGTTCCTCGGCGTTGCCGACATTTCGCTGCTGGGTTGAGGGATTGCTGTTGAAACTGCTGATTCTCGATCGGGACGGAGTGATCAATTACGACTCCGACGCTTACATCAAGTCGGTGGCGGAGTGGATTCCGTTGCCCGGCTCGATCGAGGCGATTGCGCAGTTGAGCAAGGCCGGCTGGACGGTGGCAGTGGCCACCAACCAGTCGGGCATCGCTCGCGGCTACTACGACCTCGCCACCCTCGATGCCATGCACGCGCGTTTGCGCGAACTGGTAGCGGAGCAGGGCGGTGAGGTCGGGCTGATCGTGTATTGCCCACATGGGCCGGACGAAGGCTGCGATTGCCGCAAGCCGAAACCGGGGATGTTGAAAACCATCGCGGCGCATTACGACGTCGAGCTGACCAATGTCTGGTTCGTCGGCGACAGCCTTGGTGACCTGGAGGCTGCCAAAGCCGTCGATTCACAGCCAGTTTTGGTAAAGACCGGAAAAGGCGCGAAGACTCAGGGCAAAACCCTGCCGGTTGGCACTCTGATTTTTGACGATCTGGCGGCGATTGCCGCAGAACTTATCCACAACTAGAGTACTTCTGAAGTTCCTGACCAGGGATTGATCGGGAGTGCGCTTGAACACTCGGGCATTGCCCCGTCACGGTAAACGTCACTATGTCGATACTGCGGGCCATCAGGATTTTTCTCTTTTACCTGCTGCTGGGCACCACCTCCCTGCTGTGGTGCAGCTTGAGTTTTTTTATCGCGCCGTTTTTGCCGTTCAAGGCGCGTTATCGTTTTATCAACGTGTACTGGTGCCGTTGCGCCTTGTGGTTGACCAAGGTGTTTCTCGGTATCCGTTACGAAATCAAAGGCGCTGAAAACGTGCCTGACCGGCCCTGCGTGATTCAGTCGAACCACCAGAGCACCTGGGAGACGTTTTTTCTCTCCGCTTATTTCTCGCCGTTGAGCCAGGTGCTCAAGCGCGAATTGCTCTATGTGCCGTTTTTCGGCTGGGCGATGGCCATGTTGCGGCCGATCGCGATTGACCGCGACAACCCGAAAGCTGCGCTGAAACAAGTCGCGGCGAAGGGTGATGAGTTGCTGAAGGACAACGTTTGGGTGCTGATCTTCCCGGAAGGTACACGCGTTCCTTACGGTACTGTCGGCAAGTTCTCCCGCAGTGGTAGCGCGTTGGCGGTGAATGCGGCGCTTCCGGTGCTGCCGATTGCACACAATGCCGGCAAGTTCTGGCCGAAAATCGGCTGGGGCAAAAAGTCCGGCGTGATCACCGTGGTCATCGGTGAGCCGATGTATGCCGAAGGCACAGGCCCGCGCGCCATCGCCGAGCTGAACGACCGGGTGCAAGCCTGGAACGAGAAGACTCAGCGCGAAATGGGCTCACTGCCACCGGCCCCGCAGGCACCGGCCGCAAGTGATCAGATCGCTGTCTGAGATTTTGTGGATAACCTGTGTACGGTTTTGTTGAAAACGCTTGAATATTGAAATTAAGTGATTGATTTACTTATATATTTCTCAAGCTCATAAAAGACCGTAAAAGGTGCATAAGTTTTTTTCGGATGTAAAAAAACCGGCTGATATAGCCGGTTTTTTTGTGCCTGATCAGTCGGGGACAAGCGGTAACTCAAGCAGGAAGGTGGTGCCTTGATCAACCACGCTGCGGCATTCGATTTTGCCGCCGTGGTGATCGACTACCGCTTTGACCATCGACAAGCCGAGGCCCACGCCGTCGATGCCCTGCGCGGAAGAAAAACGTCGGTATTGGCTGAACAGGTCGGGCAATTCATCAGCGGCGATGCCCTTGCCTTGATCGATCAATTCACAGTGCAACCATTCCTCACGGCAACTGACGCGCAGGGTGATAGTGGTATCTGCCGGGCTGTACTTGATCGCGTTCTCCAGCAGGTTGAACAGCGCCCGGGTCAGCAAGCCCTGATCAGCATTGATCAGACGTTCCTGCGACTCTTCATCCATGTCATGCAACAGCTCGATACGTTTCTGCTGGGCGATGGGCAACGCTTGATCCAGCACATCCAATACCAGCATAGCGAACAGCGTCGGCTGAAATTGGTAAGCCTCGGATTCGGCCCGCGCCAACAGAACAAACCCGTCAGTCAGATCCAGCGCGCGACGTACCTGGCGTTCGATTTGTTCGAACAACGGCGCATCGGCCCCGACTTGATAACGGTGCACATCGAGCAAGGCGAGGATCGCCGAATGCGGCGCGCGCAAGTCGTGGGAAAGAAAGCGCAGCAACACACTGCGCTGTTCTTCGGCGGCGCGTTCGGCACTGAGGTCGGTGAGGCTCAGCAGCCAGCCAATTGGCGTGTCACCGTCCACCGGAAGGAGGGCGGCACGTTCCAGACGCAGGCTGCGCTCCTTGTGATCACGGAACTCCAACAGCGGCAGGGCGGAAAGCGGCGGGCGCAGCTCTGTGGATAATTCCGGGTAACCGAGCCGCTCGAGTTGATCGAGGACGTCATCTCCCACCAGGTTGTTATCGAAGAGCTGGCGAGCCTTGCGATTGCCCAACAGTATCTGCCCCTTGGGGTCACTGATCAGTGTGGCAACCGGCAGGTACTCCAGACCGTCGGCGATAAAACGCCGGGTATCGCGGGTGCGGCTCATGGCTTGTTCGAGCGCCATGATCTGGCCCTGCAGGCGGTCAGCCCCGGTGAATTGCGAGCGCCGGCGCTCGGGGAAAACTTTCGGTTCACTGTCCAGTCGTGCCAATTCCCAACCGAAATAGGTCAACACCACACTCAGGCGCCGCCAATTCCAGATCAGATAACCGAACAACATGCCCAGCACTGCCGGCGTCGGCGACCACCAAAGGCGCATTTCTGCCAGAGCCGCACTGGCTAGCAGTGCACACGCCATGCCGATCAACGTGACCCAAAGCGCCCAGCGCGGGCGCCATAACAGCAGCCCTAGACTGCCTGCCACCCAAGCGACCGACAACAATGCGCCCGTCGCCGGATGCGCATCGTGCAAGTTGATTTGCGCACGGTAAGACAGCAGCGCAGTCAGCGGCAACAGCACTAGACTTATCCACAACCACTCACGCACCAACTGTCGAAACAGTCGCTGCACCTGACTCGGCTCACGGCTTTCGCGCCGGCGCTTATTGTTCATGGGGAAAAAGGGCAGGGCAGGGTGAATGCTTTCATAGGTCAAAGGTCTGAGACGTAGACCCGAAGAATCATAGCGGACGTCGACCAACGGCGGGCCGCTTACTTTCAAGGTGATGACCAAGCGACTATGGTTGACGCCCAACTGCCCAAGCAACAAGGAACCACCGCGTATGCGCGTTGCGATACTGGACGACGAACCCGCCGAACTGCGCCGGGTCGAGCAAACCCTGCAGCAAATGGCCGATGCCGGCGAACAGCCGTGGTCACTGCACAGCTTCGAGCGTGGTGAAGACCTGTTGCGACAGCTACGCCGGGAGACCTTCGACCTGCTGATCCTCGACTGGCAACTGCCCGACCTCACGGGTCTATCCCTGCTGCGCTGGACCCGCGAGCACATGGAAGCGCCACCGGCAGCGATCATGCTGACCAGTCGCGATGGTGAGAGCGATATTGTTCAGGCGCTGAACGCCGGGGCTGATGATTACGTTAGCAAGCCGTTTCGGCCCAATGAGCTGAAGGCGCGAGTGGCTGCGGTGCTACGGCGACATGCCCAACAACGCACCGCCGCGAGCGAAGTGCTGAGCTTCAACGACCTTGCCTTCGATGACGCCGAACTGACTGTTACCCGCGAGGGAAAACCCATCGTCATGACCGAGCGCGAGTATCGACTGGCGCGGTGTCTGTTCAGCAATCTGGGCCGGCCGTTGTCGCGGGATTATCTCTATGAGCGGTTCTGGCCGCATGAGGAGATGGCGTCATCGCGACCGTTGGATACGCATATCTATCGTCTGCGCAACAAGCTCGGGCTGACGGCGGAGCGGGGTTGGCAACTGCTGACCATTTATGGGTATGGATATCGGCTGGAGAGTGTCACGGCAACGAGCGAGTGAAGAGGGAAGGCCAACGGCATTACGTTGGCCCCGGCTGGCACCACTGATCAATGAAAGGTCAATGCCAGCAAACCAATCGCCAGTTTGCGGATGTCTTCTCCCCAGCCGAGATCATGCGGACTGACTGCCAGCGGGAAATGCAGTTGGATACGCAGCACACCTTGTTGCGCGACGAGGGCCTGCACCTCGGCGGGCAGGTTGATATTGATTGCATTGCTGGTGGCGTTGGTCAGGCTGGCAGAGATTACCGGCACGTTATTGATGCTGATATCCACCGTTTGGCGCGGCGTTTTCTCAGACAGGAACGCGTTGGTTTCAAGCGTCAGTGAACTCACGCCAGCCTTGGGGCGCAGGATGATCTCGGCATCCGGCCCGACCGATCCGGTGCCCCACGCCTCGGCAAACCACCAGCCTTTTCCAAGTGCAGCCGTGCCCCGACTGCCCTCCACAAACTGCAGCTTTTCGCCGGCGTCGAATGAAGGGATCAAATCCCGGGAAGCACCGGCCATGAGTGGCAGACAATCAGCGCAGCGCTTCCAGCCCGGGGCCAGCACATGGAAGCCGTCAATCCTGGCCAGCATATCGCTGTCGTCATCCACGTTTAGCGCCGCTTGCAGCGCTGTCCGCTGCTCAAGCACGTAGAGGGTATCGCGCTCATACTTGCCGGAGTCGATGGTTCTGGCGGCAGTACGCTGCAGATCCTCCTGCGCTTGCGCACTCACCCGGCCCAGGTACACCGCATCGGTGGCGAGATGATTGCGGCCCGCGTAATCGGAGAGGGTCATCCAATGCGTCGTCAGGTTCTGCGGAATCACGTAGCGGACTTTCTGATAATGCGCTGCCGCGCTTTGCCAGAACGGATTGACCATCGGGGTTTTCCAGGTCGCAGCAGGTGTGACCATCTGCTGCCGGCGTATGCCTGCCCAACCGGCGCGGGTGTCGAAGACCTGTACCAGAAGGGCTGTCACCAGCAGCAACAGCGCAGTCCGTGGCGCCGCGTTACGCGCGATCAGGAACACCACCGCAAAGATCGCCGCGTACATGACCGGCCAGATCATCCGCCCCGAAGCGCGGAAAATACCGGCCATGGAAATGACGGGGTCAGGCAACCAGTAGACGAACTCGAGCGGTCCGACGCCGATCCTGTTGGAGAATGCAAAAAGCATCATTCCAAACAGTGCCAGCAGCAATAACCAGCGTTTGCGCATCGTTGCAACGATCTGGCCTTCGCCTGAGCAAATGAACCACAGCGCGCAAACGAGCAGAAACATCACCCCCAGCCCCGGGAAAGCCATGCCGGCCGAATCCCCAGGTACGCCAGGTATATCGCCGAGGACGCGAGACCATCCAGCGGGGTCGAAAAACGTCAGCACATTGGCGCGAAACAATCCGAATCCGAATGAAGCCAGTCCTTCACCTTCAACGGTGAAATAGCCTGCTTGCCAGCAACACACCCCGGTCAGCAACAGCAGGCCAACCAGCTCGACGAACGACTTCTTCAGCAGCAACTGCCGCCTCAATGATCGGGCCAGCAAGTCGGCCAGCCAGATCAAGCCAACCATTGCCAACAGATAAGCATGTATCAAGGCCGCGACCGCCAACAATGTGCCCCAGGCCGGACAACGCCGCTCGGCATGAGGGCGCAGGGCCAGATACAGGGCGGCCAGGATCAGGAAGTGCCCGGCGAGAGATAAATGCTCTGCCATCCGCGAAATCAGCGCCGGGTTGAACAGAAACAGTGCCGCCCCCAGCAAACGCAGCGCAATGTTGGCGGTGGCCAGGCCCATCAGCTTCCAGGCAAACCAGCCCTGCAACACAAAACACAACAACAGCCACAGGCCAAAGTACTGGAAAGGCTCGGGAAGCCATGCGGCAAAGGGTTTGAAGATCAACGCCAGCAGCGGGTTCGAATCCGAGTAGATGATCGCGCTGCTCAGCTCCAATCCATACGAAGGATTGAGCCCCAGCGGCAACGACCAGGGCGAATGCCTGAAAAACACCCAGCCAAGGTAGTGCGTTGCCGGATCACCGCTGCCCAGCCACGCAATGTTTTGCGGGTTTAGCGCCCTTGGACCGATGACGATAAAAAAGGCCAGAATCCCCAACAGCAGGGGCAGCACATTGACCGATAGACGTGTGACGGAATCCTTCCTGACGCATTGATGAGTCAATTGATTGCTCTTTTTTTAGTCGTTTTTCTACAATCTGGCCGCCGCCTGTCTGCGACGAAAGAGCCGCATCGTATCGCGCTTCAAGACGAAATTGAACGCAAAAAAAAGCCCGCTTGCGCGGGCCTTTCCTGTGCGGAGTCGGCAACCTAGAAGTCCAGATTGGATACCGCGAGAGCATTGCTCTCGATGAAGTCACGACGAGGTTCGACCGCATCACCCATCAGGGTGTTGAAGATCTGGTCTGCGCCAATGGCGTCTTCGATAGTGACTTTCAGCATGCGGCGCACGCTTGGGTCCATGGTGGTTTCCCACAGCTGATCCGGGTTCATTTCGCCCAGACCTTTGTATCGCTGGATGGTGTGGCGCTTGGTGCTTTCCGCCATCAGCCAGTCCAGTGCTTCCTTGAACTCGGTGACCGCTTTCTTGCGCTCGCCACGCTGGATGTACGCGCCTTCGTCGAGCAGGGTGCTCAGTTGAGCGCCGAGGGTGACGACGGTTTTGTAGTCGTTGCTGCCGAAGAAGTCGCGGTTGAAGGTGACGTAGTTCGACAGGCCGTGGGAGATCAGTTCGACCTCTGGCAGCCACACGCCACGTTCACGGTCTTCACGCAGGCTGGCCTTATAGACCAGACCAGATTTCTCGACGGTACGCAGACGCGCTTCGTACTGGGCCAGCCACTCTTGCATCGCGGCATGGTCGCCGAGCTTTTCCAGGCTCACGGCCGGCAGGTAGATGAAGTGCTCGGTCAGTTCCTGTGGGTACAGGCGCGACAGACGCTTGAGGGTCTTCATCACCATGCGGAAGTCGTTCACCAGACGCTCCAGCGCTTCACCGGAAATGCCCGGGGCTTCTTCGTTCAGGTGCAGGCTCGCATCTTCCAGGGCCGACTGCGTCATGTACTCTTCCATGGCGTCGTCGTCTTTGATGTATTGCTCTTGCTTGCCTTTCTTGACCTTGTACAGCGGCGGCTGGGCGATGTAGATATAGCCACGCTCGATCAGCTCCGGCAACTGACGGAAGAAGAAGGTCAGCAGCAGGGTACGGATGTGCGAACCGTCAACGTCAGCATCGGTCATGATGATGATGTTGTGATAACGCAGCTTGTCGATGTTGTACTCGTCGCGACCGATACCGCAGCCCAGTGCGGTGATCAAGGTGCCCACTTCCTGGGAAGAGATCATCTTGTCGAAACGGGCTTTCTCGACGTTGAGGATCTTGCCCTTCAACGGCAGGATCGCCTGGGTCTTGCGGTTACGTCCCTGCTTGGCAGAGCCGCCCGCGGAGTCACCTTCCACCAGGTACAGTTCGGACAGCGCCGGGTCTTTTTCCTGGCAGTCAGCGAGCTTGCCCGGCAGGCCGGCGATGTCCAGCGCGCCTTTGCGGCGGGTCATCTCACGGGCTTTACGCGCCGCTTCACGAGCACGCGCCGCGTCGATCATCTTGCCGACGACCAGCTTGGCTTCGTTCGGGTTTTCCAGAAGGAAGTCGGAGAAGTACTTGCCCATCTCCTGCTCGACCGCGGTCTTCACTTCGGAGGAGACCAGCTTGTCTTTGGTCTGCGAGCTGAACTTCGGATCCGGCACTTTCACCGAGATGATCGCGGTCAGGCCTTCACGGGCATCGTCACCGGTGGTGGCGACTTTGTGTTTTTTCGCCAGACCTTCCTGCTCGATGTAGTTGTTCAGGTTACGCGTCAGTGCCGAACGGAAACCCACCAAGTGGGTGCCACCGTCGCGCTGCGGAATGTTGTTGGTGAAGCACAACAGGTTCTCGTTGAAGCTGTCGTTCCACTGCAGGGCGATTTCCACGCCGATGCCGTCTTCACGCTGGATGTTGAAGTGGAACACCTGGTTGACCGCAGTCTTGTTGGTGTTCAGGTATTCAACGAACGCACGCAAACCGCCTTCGTACTTGAACAGCTCTTCCTTGCCGCTGCGCTCATCCTTGAGGACGATGCCGACACCGGAGTTGAGGAAGGACAGTTCACGAATGCGCTTGGCGAGGATGTCCCAGCTGAAGTGAATGTTCTTGAAGGTTTCGCTGGAAGCCTTGAAGTGGATCTGGGTGCCGGTGGTTTCGCTGTCGCCAACGATGGCCATCGGCGCCTGAGGTACGCCGTGGACGTAGGTCTGTTCCCAGATCTTGCCGCTGCGGCGAACGGTCAGTACCAGCTCTTCGGACAGTGCGTTCACTACCGACACACCTACACCGTGCAGACCGCCGGATACTTTGTAGGAGTTGTCGTCGAACTTACCGCCAGCGTGGAGGACGGTCATGATGACCTCGGCGGCGGAAACGCCTTCCTCTTTGTGCACGTCTACCGGGATGCCACGGCCGTTGTCTTTAACGGTGATGGACTCATCCGGGTGGATAATGATGCTGATGTCGTCGCAGTGGCCGGCGAGGGCTTCGTCGATCGAGTTGTCGACCACCTCGAACACCATGTGGTGCAGACCGCTGCCATCGTCGGTGTCACCAATGTACATACCGGGACGTTTGCGTACGGCATCCAGGCCTTTCAGCACTTTAATGCTCGTTGAGTCGTACGTATTTTCTTCGCTCAATGCCTTCACTCCCGATGGTCGTGGGTCTGGGTGATACGGCCCTGTTCCACGTGGAACAGAGCGACTGGCGTTTCCGTCTGCCAGCCTTCCCTCAATAATTCGTGATCTACACAGGTGATGAACACCTGGCAGCGTAAGTCTTCCAGCAAGCGGCACAGCGCGCGACGGTGGCCCTCGTCCAGCTCGGACGGCAAGTCATCCACCAGATAAATACACTGACCGCGGCGGGCCTGGCTGACCAGATGCCCTTGGGCAATCCGCAGTGCACAGACCACCAACTTCTGCTGACCCCGGGACAAAATGTCCGCGGCATTGTGTGCGCCCAATCTAAGACGCAAATCAGCTCGTTGCGGTCCGGCCTGGGTATGACCCATTTGCTGATCCCGTTGCACGGAACCAGCCAGTACGGCGCTCAGTTCCCGGTCTTTGTCCCAGCCTCGGTAATAGCTGAGCGTCAAACCTTCGAGCTCAACCAGTTCGCTCAAGGTTTGTTCAAAGACTGGTTTCAAGGCTTTGATGTAAGCGCGGCGGTATTCATCGATTTCAGCGCTGGCCTGGCACAGTTCCCTGTCCCAAACCGCTTGCGAAACGGCGTCAAGTGTACCATGCCGCAGCCATGAGTTTCTCTGGCGCAAGGCCTTCTGCAAACGCTGCCAAGTGGCCATGAACCGTGGCTCGACGTGGAACACGCCCCAGTCGAGAAACTGCCGGCGAATCTTCGGCGCACCTTCAAGCAGACGGAAGCTGTCGGGGTTGATCAACTGCAATGGCAGGATCTCCGCCAGTTGCGCGGCGCTGCGGGCGTTCTGGCCGTCGATGCGGATCTGGAACTCACCCTGACGATCGCGCGAGATCCCCAACGCGCTATGGCCACCCTCGGCTAATTCGACCTGACCGAACACGGTACAGGCGAGCTGCTCATACTGGATGACCGGCAACAGACGCGTGCTACGAAACGAACGGGCAAGCCCCAGCAGATGAATGGCTTCCAGAACACTGGTTTTGCCGCTGCCGTTGGCGCCGTAAAGAATGTTGATGCGGGGGGAGGGGGAGAAGGTCACCGGGTGCAGGTTGCGCACCGCGGTGACCGAAACACGACTTAAGGACATCCAGAGTCAGCTGATTACAGACGCATCGGCATGACAACGTAAGCCGAATCGTCGTTGTCAGACTCTTGCACCAGCGCACTGCTGTTGGAGTCGGACAGGATCAGACGAACCTGCTCGGTGGTCATCACGCCCAGCACGTCAAGCAAGTAGCTCACGTTGAAGCCGATTTCCAGCGAGCCGCCGTTGTATTCAACGCCCACTTCTTCTTCCGCTTCTTCCTGCTCCGGGTTGTTGGCCTGGATCTTCAACTGACCGCTGGCCAGTTGCAGGCGGATACCGCGGTACTTCTCGTTGGACAGAATCGCGGTACGGCTGAACGCTTCACGCAGCGCCTGGCGATCGCCGAGTACCAGTTTGTCGCCGCCCTTCGGCAGAACGCGCTCGTAGTCCGGGAACTTGCCGTCGACCAGTTTCGAGGTGAAGGTGAATTCACCAGTGGTCGCGCGGATGTGGTGCTGACCCAGGACGATGCTGACGTTGCCGTCGGGCTCGGTGAGCAGCCGTGCCAGTTCAAGGATACCTTTGCGCGGCACGATCACTTGATGGCGATCAGGCTGGCCGATATCGGCTTTCATCGAGCACATGGCCAGACGGTGACCGTCGGTGGCCACGGCGCGGATGATGCCTTCGGACACTTCCAGCAGCATACCGTTGAGGTAGTAACGCACGTCCTGCTGAGCCATGGCGAAGCTGGTGCGTTCGATCAGACGACGCAGTTTGCTTTGCTCCAGGCTGCAGGTCAGCGAGCCCGGGCCTTCTTCAACGGTCGGGAAATCGTTGGCCGGCAAGGTCGACAGAGTGAAACGGCTACGGCCGGCTTTTACCACCAGCTTCTGCTCGTCGACCTTGATGTCGATCAGCGCATCGTTGGGCAAGCTTTTGCAGATATCCATCAGCTTGCGCGCAGGCACAGTGATGGAACCTGTTTCAGCCGGCTCTTCAAGTTGCACACGACCGACCAGCTCGACTTCCAGGTCGGTACCGGTCAGCGACAGTTGCTGGCCTTCGACAACCAGCAGCACGTTGGAGAGTACCGGCAAGGTCTGTCGGCGCTCGACAACGCCTGCGACCAGTTGCAGGGGTTTCAACAGGGCTTCGCGTTGAATGGTGAAATGCATGGTCTAGTCCCTTGCCTTAATAAGCTGCGCTGGTGTTCATCAAGTGGTCAGTGTACGCAGCAGGTTCTTGTAGTCCTCGCGGATGTCCGCGTCGGATTCCTTAAGTTCGTTGATCTTGCGGCAGGCGTGCAACACGGTGGTGTGGTCACGGCCGCCAAACACATCGCCGATTTCCGGCAGGCTGTGGTTGGTCAGTTCCTTGGACAAGGCCATGGCCACCTGACGCGGACGCGCCACCGAGCGCGAACGGCGCTTGGACAGCAAGTCCGAGATCTTGATCTTGTAGTACTCGGCGACGGTGCGCTGAATGTTATCCACAGAGACCAGTTTGTCCTGCAACGCCAACAGGTCTTTCAGGGATTCGCGAATCAGCTCGATGGTGATGTCGCGGCCCATGAAGTGCGAGTGGGCGATCACGCGTTTCAGCGCGCCTTCCAGCTCTCGGACGTTGGAGCGAATGCGCTGGGCAATAAAGAACGCGGCGTCGTGTGGCAACTCGACTTTGGCCTGGTCGGCCTTCTTCATCAAGATCGCGACGCGGGTTTCCAGTTCCGGCGGCTCGACGGCTACCGTCAGGCCCCAGCCGAAGCGGGATTTGAGGCGCTCTTCAAGGCCTTCGATTTCTTTCGGGTAGCGGTCACTGGTGAGAATGACCTGCTGGCCACCTTCAAGCAGGGCGTTGAAGGTGTGGAAAAACTCTTCCTGCGAACGCTCTTTGCGGGCGAAGAACTGAATGTCGTCGATCAGCAAGGCATCCACCGAACGGTAGAAACGCTTGAACTCGTTGATCGCGTTCAGTTGCAGCGCCTTGACCATGTCGGCGACGAAACGCTCGGAATGCAGGTACACGACCTTGGCATTCGGGTTCTTCTTTAATAGATGGTTACCCACCGCGTGCATCAAGTGGGTTTTACCCAGGCCGACGCCACCATAAAGGAACAGTGGGTTGTAGCCGTGCTTGGGGTTGTCCGCCACTTGCCAGGCCGCCGCGCGGGCGAGCTGGTTGGATTTACCTTCGACGAAGTTTTCAAAGGTAAAGGTGCGGTTCAGATAACTGGTGTGCTTGAGCGCACCTTCGACCTGCACAGTCCGCTGTTCGGCACGGACCGGGGCCTGTTGCGAAGCAGCGCCGGACATCGGGTCGAAACTGTCGCGAGACGGTTCATCGCTGACTTCAGGGCTTTTCTGCGTTGAACGCTTGGCTGCCGGGGCTGACGTCTGCGTGGGTGCCGGCGTACTCACAGGCGCGGCATTTGCCTGGGCCTGCTGGGAAACCTGCGCGGCTGCAAGCGGCGCGTTCGGTGCGGCACGCGGAGCGGAACTGCGTTTGCTGCCTATTAATAAGGAAAGCGCAGGCGCCATGCCGTTGCCGTGCTCATCCAGCAGTTCAAGGACCCGTCCCAGGTACTTTTCGTTGACCCAGTCCAGCACAAAACGGTTCGGTGCGTAGACGCGCAACTCGTCGCCTTCGGCTTCGACCTGTAGTGGACGGATCCAGGTGTTGAATTGTTGGGCAGGCAGCTCCTCGCGCAAAAGCTCCAC